>NZ_JAFVLN010000009.1 GCF_017377775.1 Streptomyces sp. VRA16 Mangrove soil | reverse complement strand
GAGGCGGTGCGGGCTTCGGTGGCGGCGGTGCGGGCTTGGGCGGCGGTGGCTTGGGCGTCGGCTTCTTCGGCGGGGGCGTGCTCGGGCCCGCGCTGCAGACGACGCCGTCGCCGGAGACCGCCACCGCGCCGCCCGTGCCGCCGCCGTCGACGGAGGCGTACGCGCAGTTGTCGGCCGGGGCGAGGGCCGTCGCCGCCGCGGCGGGCACGCCGCACAGCCAGGCGGTGAAGACCACCGCCAGGATTCGTGTGACCAGGCCGGAGGCAGGGCGTCCGGCCCGCTGGGTTCGGTGCACGACCGAGATCATGAGCAGTGCCGCGCCCCGGCACGCCGAGTCCGGCGCGCAATGCCCCGATGGTGGGGAGTGGGAGCACTCGGGGTTTGCCTCCCCGTCCCCCGGGTCCGCGAGAAATCTTGGGCCGCATTGAACACACCCGGCACCCCCGCCCGTAACTAGGGCCATGTGCGGACCCGACCCGGGATCGCACAACACCCAAGCAATCAGCGGGAGTTGATGATGAAGACCTCCTGGCGGAGCGCCTCGCTCGTAGCGACAGCTGCGGCCCTGCTGGCGCTGACGACGGCGTGCGGTCAGGACAAGGGCGGCCAGAGCACCGACAGTCAGAACGCGGCCAACGCAGCCAACGCGGCCCCGGCGCAGGGGGGTTACGGCGGGTACGGCTCGGGGTCCGACGGCTACGGCTCGGGCGACAGCTCCGCGAGCCCCGCCGCCAAGGCCGCGACGGCCGGTCAGCTCTCCGCGTGGCAGAGCAAGAAGCTCGGCAGCGTGCTCACCGACAGCGCGGGCATGACGCTCTACCGCTTCGACAAGGACACCGCGAATCCGCCCAAGTCGAACTGCGACGCCGCCTGTCTGAAGACCTGGCCCCCGGTGCCTGCGAGCGGCGCCAAGGCCCCCGAGGGCGTCGCCGCCTCGCAGCTCGGCGAGGTGACCGCCGCGGACGGCACGAAGCAACTCACCGTCGCGGGCTGGCCCATGTACCGCTACGCCATGGACACCAAGGCCGGGGACACCAAGGGGCAGGGCGTGGGCGGGGTGTGGTACGCCGCCGCGCCCGACGGCAAGAAGGCGAGCCTGTCGTCCGCCGCGGGCGCCGCGCCCGCCGACCTGAAGGGGCTGTCCACCCGCAAGGACCCCAAGCTCGGCGAGATCGTCGTCGACAAGAACGGCATGACCGTCTACCGGTTCCTCAAGGACTCGGCGTGGCCGATCAGGTCCAACTGCACGGGCGCGTGCGCGACGAAGTGGCCGGCCGTCGAGCCGGTCGCGAAGAACGACACGAAGGGCATTCCCTTGAAGGGATTCATGGCCTTCACCAGGCCGGACGGCACCAAGCAGCAGACCCTGAACTGCTGGCCCGTCTATACGTTCTCGGGCGACAAGAAGCCCGGTGACACCAACGGGCAGGGGGTGGGCGGAACTTGGTACGCGGCGTCACCCGAAGGAAAGCCGGTCGGCGCACCGAAGTGATACAACACGTAACAACCCAGGAGGGGCCGGTGCGTCCGGCCCGCGGCTCACAGTAGAGTCGTCAAGGATTTGGCGAATCGCCGGTCCGTTCCCCGCGTGGCCAAGTGAGGGTCACGCATCGGGAACGGACCGGTTCTTTTCGGTTGGGAAAGAGATGGTTTCGGGGTGGTTTCGGATCGTCGCCATTTGGCACGTGCCGGAGGCAGTGACCGAGAACGGACGGTCAATTTCCGTTTTGGCTCGCTCCTTTGTCGGTTGATCAGTAGCCTCGCCTCGAACACCGGCTCGCCTACGCCTTGGAGAGATTGATGGAGCGACCCGCCTGGGCCCCGCGGGGCATCGACATCACGGTGCCCAGCGTGTCCCGGATCTACGACTACTACTTGGGCGGTTCGCACAACTTCGAGGTCGACCGGGAAGCCGCCCGCAAGGCCATGGAGTTCATGCCGGGCCTGCCCAAGATCATGCAGGCGAACCGGGCTTTCATGCGGCGGGCCGTGCGCTACGCCACGGACCAGGGCGTCAGCCAGTTCCTCGACATCGGCTCCGGCATCCCCACCTTCGGCAATGTGCACGAGGTGGCCCAGCGGGCCAGAGCGGGCGCCCGGGTCGTCTACGTCGACCACGACCCGGTCGCCGTCGCGCACAGCAGGGCGGTCCTGGACGGCAATCCGGACACCGCGGTCCTCGCGGCCGATCTGCGCGGACCCCGCGAGATCCTGCAGAGCGCCGAGGTCGGCGAACTCCTGGACCTGGACCGGCCGGTGGCGCTGCTCCTGGTCGCCGTACTGCACTTCATCGAGGACGCCGACGACCCCTACGGGGCCGTGGCCGAACTCAGCGAGGCGCTCGCGCCCGGCAGCCTGTTGATCGTGACGCATGCCTCCATGGAGGGAATGCCCATATCGACGGAAGCGGCCGACGGCGCGGTCGACGTCTACCGGAACGATGTCCGCAATCCGCTGATCATGCGGAGCCGCGACGAGGTCGGACGGTTCTTCAAGGGGTACGAGGTGGTCGACCCCGGCATCGTCCCGATGCCGGTGTGGCGGCCGGAGAACGCGCCGCAGGACGCCGAGGAAGCGGATCCGTACACATTCGCGGGCTATGTGGGAGTGGGGCGCAAGGCGTGAGCGAAGAGCCGGGCGGACCGGAAGACAGACTGCGCAGGTTCGCCACGATCTGGAGCCGGGCCATCTTCCCGGTGACGGCGACGTCCCTGACCAGGCCCGAGTTCGAGGAGGAACTCGTGCCGCTCGCGCGTCGGCTGCGCACGGCGCTGGCCGCGCGGACCCTGGACGCGGCGCACGGGCAGGCCGTCGGCGCCGCCCTGATCGAGGTGCACTGCACCGACCCCGAGGCACTCAGCCGCACCCTCGACGTGGTCGACGCGTATCTCGTCCTGTACTGCGGCGAAGAGGCGGCCGCCGCGGCCAAGGAAGCGGCGCGCGAGGACGATCTGCGGGCCCGCTGCGCCCGCATCCAGCACACCGTCGCCGCCGGGTTCGCCGCCGCGCTGCGCGAGCGCACCCTCGTCGAGCAGGAGGCCATCTCGCGGGCCGCGCTCAACGCGCGCAGCGCCGTCGCCGAGGCCCTGCACGCGAGCGAGGCCCGGTTCCGCGCGGTGTTCCACGGCGCCGCGATCGGCATCGGCATCGCCGATCTGGACGGCACGGTCCTGGAGGTGAACGACGCGCTGGTGCGGATGTTCGGCGGCAGCGAGGGGCTGCTGCGCGGCCGCAACGTCCGCGACTGGACGCACCCCGACGACGCCCCGCAGGTCTGGCACCTCTACGACGAGCTGGTGCGCGGCGAACGGGAGCACTACCGCGTCGAGAAGGCCTTCTACCGACCCGACGGCACGGCGTTGTGGACGAACCTCACGGTGTCCCTGCTGCGCGACAAGGACGGCGTCCCGCAGTACCAGCTCGCGCTGATGGAGGACACGACCGAGCGCCGCCTGCTCAACCTCCGCCTGCGCTACGAGGCCACGCACGACGCCCTCACCGGACTGCCCAACCGCACGCTGTTCTTCGAGCGCCTGGAGAAGGTGCTCAGCGCGGGCGAGGGCGCCCGGTTCGGCCTGTGCTACCTCGACCTCGACGGCTTCAAGACCATCAACGACAGCCTCGGCCACGCCGTCGGCGACCGGCTCCTCGTCGAGGTCGCCGACCGGCTCCAGGCCTGCGCCACCGCGCGCGGCGAGATGGTGGCCCGGCTCGGCGGCGACGAGTTCGTGGCGCTGACCACGGGCCGCGACACCGAGACCGAGGTCGACGAACTCGCGCACCGCATCATGAACGCGCTGGCCACCCCCATTCGCATCGACGGCCGCGAACTCACCGTGCGCGGCTCGATCGGCATCGTCGAGGGCCCGGCCGCCGACCGCAGCCCCGCCGAGGTGCTGCGCAGCGCCGACATCACGATGTACCGGGCCAAGTCCGCGGGCGGCAACCGCTACGAGCTCGCCGACCCCGAGGCGGACGCCCGCGCCATCACCCGCCACGGTCTGACGACGGCGCTGCCCGCCGCCCTGGACCGCGGCGAGTTCTTCATCGAGTACCAGCCCCTGGTCCACCTCGGCGACGGCAGCGTGCGCGGCGCCGAGGCCCTGGTCCGCTGGCTGCATCCGCAGCACGGCGTCCTCGGCCCCGACCGCTTCATCCCGCTCGCCGAGCACACCGGACTCATCGTGCCGCTCGGCCGCTGGGTCCTGGAGGAATCGGTCCGCCAGGCCTGCGTCTGGCAGGAGCGGCACGCGGAGGCGGGCCCGCTGCGCATCAACGTCAACCTGTCCCCGATGCAGCTCACGCACCCCGGGCTCGTCGCCGACACGGTCGACATCCTTGAACGCTCGGGGCTCGCGCCGGGCGCCCTGTGCCTGGAGGTCACCGAGTCCGCGCTGATCGGCGCCGACGACGACCTGCTCAAACCGCTGCGCAGGCTCTCCGAGATGGGCGTCGACATAGCGCTCGACGACTTCGGCACCGGCTACTCGAACCTCGCGAACCTGCGCCGGCTGCCCGTGAACGTCCTGAAGCTGGACCGTTCCTTCACCCAGGGCATGCAGCAGTTCCCCGCCGACCCGGTCGACCTGAAGATCGTGGAGGGCATCGTCTCGCTCGCCCACAGCCTGGACCTCGCGGTCACCGTCGAGGGAGTGGAGACCGGCGCCCAGGCCGAGCAGCTGAAGGAGCTGGGCTGCGACACCGCCCAGGGCTGGTACTACGCCCGCCCGGGCCCGCCGGACCGCCTCCACGAGCTGGCGCTCGCCGACGCCACGGGGTGAGCACGCGGTGATCCACTGGTCCTACGCGTTCATCGACCGGCCCTGCGAACGCTTCGGCGCGGCCTGCGACTTCTGGTCGCGGGCCACGGCGTCGCGGCTGTCCGAACTCCGGGGCGAGCGCGGCCAGTTCACCACCCTGCTGCCGTACGAGGGCGAGGCCGACGCCTGCGTGAAGGTACAGGGGGTGGCGGACGGTCCGGGCGGCGCGCACATCGACCTCGCCGTGGACGACGTCCCCGGCGAGACGGAGCGGGCCCTTGCGCTCGGCGCCCGACCGGTCTTCCGCGAGGACGGGTTGTCGGTGCTGCGGTCTCCCGCGGGGCATCTGTTCTGCCTGGTGGCGTGGGACGGGGAGCACGCCGTGCCGCCGCCGGCCGATCCGCCCAGCCGGGTCGACCAGGTGTGCCTCGACATCGCGCCGGGGGCGTACTCGGCGGAGGTCGACTTCTGGGCCGCCCTCACCGACTGGCCCGAAGTCCCCTGCGAGAGCCCGGAGTTCCGGCTTCTCTCGGCGTCCCCGGTGCAGGTGCTGCTGCAGCGTCTGGAGTCGGACGGCCCGCCGTCGGCGCATCTTGACGTGGCCTGTGGGGACCGGGCGGCGGTGCGGGCGTGGCATGAGTCGCTGGGGGCGGTTCATGTCCGGGACGGGCGGTCGTGGTCCGTGATGACGGATCCGGCGGGCGGCCTGTACTGCCTCACGGACCGGTCGCCGTAGCTTCGGCCGTGCCTCGCCGGGCGCGGGCCGGTGGTCCGTCCTCGCGCAGTTCCCCGCGCCCCTGAAGAAGCTCTGCTTCTTCAGGGCCTGTCTTTGAACCCCCGCCTGCGCCCCGACGCCCGGCACGCACGCTCGCCGCACGTCGTGCCAGGACAGGTGGCTGCGCCGCGTGGGCGCGACCGGCCCCCACCGCACCCGCACCCGAAAGGCGGCAGGGCGCCCCGCGCCTCACCCGTCCCGCTCCACCAGCATCCGCTGAAGCTCCCGCGCGGCCCGCGGCGGCGCGACATCCGATCGGTGCGCCAGCGCGATCGTCCGGCGCAACCCGGGGCGGGCGAGCGGCGTCACCCGGAGATCCGCCCCGGCCCGGGTCGCCACCATGGACGGCACCACGGCCACCCCGAGCCCGGCCCGCACGAAACCGAGCACCGCGTCCATCTCGCCGCCCTCCACCGCGAAGTCCGGCTCGAACCCCTCCGCCCGGCACGCCGCGACGGTCAGCTCCCGCAGGTCGTACCCGTGCCGGAACATCACCAGGCGCTCCCCCTCCAGGTCGCTGATCCGCACCGACCTGCGCCCGTGCCCCGGCCGCGGTGCGTCCGGCGACGACACCACGACCAGCTCCTCGCGCAGCAGCTCCACCGTCGTCAGCGCGGGCGCGGGCGCCGGGAGCGGCAGGACGACCAGCGCCAGGTCCAGCGCGCCGCGCGCGAGCTCCCGTACGAGATCGTGCGAGCCGCCCTCCTCGATCAACAGCTGGATGCCCGGGTAGCGGTCGTGGAAGGCGCGCAGCACGTCCGGGAGCAGACCGGTGCACAGGGAGGGCGTCGCGCCGAGCCGGACCCGCCCGCGGCGCAGCTGCGCCAGCTCCTGCACCTCGTGACGGGCCGTGTCGGCGTCGGCCAGGATCCGCCGGGCCAGCGGCAGCAGCGCCTCGCCGGCGTCCGTGAGGGTGATGTTGCCCCGGGCCCGCAGGAACAGATCCACCCCGAGCTCCCGCTCAAGGGCCCGGATCTGCTGGGACAACGACGGCTGGGCCACGTGCACCAGCTCGGCGGCGCGGGTGAAGTGCCGGGTCTCCGCGACCGCGACGAAGTACTGGAGCTGCTGGAACTGCATACCGCCACTGTAGCCGCCCGATAGTCACAGCCTATGGAAATGAGCCGGACCATGTCTTGGACCGATCGGGCCCTTGGGCCCTACCGTCTTGTGACATGGCTCTGGCAACGCGGACGGACCGACGGCCGTCCATGGCACGCACTGTCTGGGACAGCTCCGTCGGCAAGAAGACCGTGATGGCGGTCAGCGGCATCGTGATGCTGCTGTATCTGGTCGCCCACATGATCGGAAACCTCAAGATCTTCTTCGGTCCTGAGGAGATCAACCACTACGCGCGCTGGCTGCGCACCATGGGCGGCCCGGTCCTGCACTACGAGTGGGGCCTGTGGATCGTGCGCGTGGTCCTGATCGTCGCCGTCGTCGCACACGCCACGTCCGCGTACCAGCTCAGCCGCCGCGACATCAAGGCGCGCCCCAGCAAGTACGTGCACAAGAAGCCGAGCGCCTCCTACGCCACCCGCACCATGCGCTGGGGCGGGATCATCCTGGGCCTGTTCATCGTCTGGCACATCCTCGACCTGACGACGGGCACCGTGCACCCGGGCGGCTACGAGCACCTGCACCCGTACCAGAACATCATCGACACGTTCTCGACCTGGTACTCCAACGTCATCTACATCGTCGCGATGATCGCCCTCGGCTTCCACGTCCAGCACGGTTTCTGGAGCGCCGCGCAGACGCTCGGTGTCGGCAGCCGGACCCGTGACCGGGTGCTGAAGACCGTCGGCAACGTACTCGCCGTAGTGCTCACGCTCGGCTTCATCGCCGTGCCCGTGGGCGTCATGACCGGATTGGTGAGCTGAACACGATGACCACGACCCCGTACAAGGACTACGCGGACTACTCCACCGGCGAACCGGTCGTCGACGCCGCGGCCCCGGCCGGACCCGTCAGCGAGCGCTGGGACAAGCGCCGCTTCGAGGCGAAGCTGGTCAACCCGGCCAACCGCCGCAAGCACACCGTCATCGTCGTCGGTACCGGGCTGGCGGGGGGCTCGGCCGGCGCGACGCTGGCCGAGCAGGGCTACCACGTCGTCCAGTTCTGCTTCCAGGACTCCCCGCGCCGCGCCCACTCGGTCGCCGCGCAGGGCGGCATCAACGCGGCGAAGAACTACCGCAACGACGGCGACTCCATCCACCGGCTCTTCTACGACACGGTCAAGGGCGGCGACTTCCGCGCCCGTGAGTCGAACGTGCACCGGCTCGCCCAGATCTCCGTCGAGATCATCGACCAGTGCGTGGCGCAGGGCGTCCCCTTCGCCCGCGAGTACGGCGGCCTCCTCGACAACCGCTCCTTCGGCGGTGTGCAGGTCTCCCGTACGTTCTACGCCCGCGGCCAGACCGGCCAGCAGCTCCTGCTCGGCGCCTACCAGGCCCTCAGCCGCCAGGTCGCCGCAGGGAACATCGAGCTGCACCCGCGCACCGAGATGCTCGACCTGGTCATCGTCGACGGCAAGGCGCGCGGCATCGTCGCCCGCGATCTCGTCACCGGCAGGATCGACACGTACTTCGCGGACGCCGTCGTGCTCGCCTCCGGCGGCTACGGCAACGTCTTCTACCTGTCGACGAACGCCATGAACTCCAACGCGACGGCGATCTGGCGGGCCCACCGACGCGGCGCCTACTTCGCGAACCCCTGCTTCACCCAGATCCACCCCACCTGCATCCCGCGCACCGGCGACCATCAGTCGAAGCTGACCCTGATGTCGGAGTCGCTGCGCAACGACGGACGCATCTGGGTGCCGAAGGCCAAGGGCGACGACCGGCCGCCGAACAAGATCCCCGAGGACGAGCGCGACTACTACCTGGAGCGCATCTACCCGTCGTTCGGCAACCTGGTCCCGCGCGACATCGCCTCCCGCGCCGCCAAGAACGTCTGCGACGAGGGCAAGGGCGTCGGACCCGGCGGACAGGGCGTCTACCTGGACTTCGCCGAGGCCATCCAGCGGATGGGCCGCAAGGCCGTCGAGGCCAAGTACGGCAACCTCTTCGACATGTACCAGCGGATCACCGACGAGGATCCGTACCAGGTGCCCATGCGGATCTACCCGGCCGTGCACTACACGATGGGCGGCCTGTGGGTCGACTACGACCTGCAGACCACCATCCCCGGCCTGTTCACGATCGGCGAGGCGAACTTCTCGGACCACGGCGCCAACCGGCTCGGCGCGAGCGCGCTGATGCAGGGGCTCGCCGACGGCTACTTCGTCCTTCCCGCCACCATCAACGACTACCTCGCCAAGCACCCGCACAAGGACGAGGTGAACGCGGAGCACCCGGTGGTGCAGGAGGTGCTCGCCGAGACCGAGGACCGGCTCAACCTGCTCCTCTCCGTCGACGGCGACCGCACCCCGGACTCCTTCCACCGCGAACTCGGCGAGCTCATGTGGGAGTTCTGCGGCATGGCCCGCACCGAGGAGGGCCTGCGCAAGGCTCTCGACCGGATCCCGCAGATCCGCGAGGAGTTCTGGCGCCGGATCAAGGTGCCCGGCAGCGGCGAGGAGTTCAACCAGTCCCTGGAGAAGGCGAACCGCATCGTCGACTACCTGGAGCTCGCCGAGCTGATGTGCCTCGACGCGCTGCACCGCTCCGAGTCCTGCGGCGGCCACTTCCGCGAGGAGTCGCAGACCCCCGACGGCGAGGCCGCCCGCAGGGACGACGAGTTCTCCTACGCGGCCGCCTGGGAGTTCACCGGCACCGGCGACGCTCCCGTATTGCACAAGGAAGACCTGGTCTTCGAGTACGTCCACCCCACTCAGCGGAGCTACGCATGAAGCTCACCCTGCGCGTCTGGCGCCAGAAGAACGCCGACGCCGAAGGCGCCATGTCCACGTACGAGGTGGACGGGATCAGCCAGGACATGTCGTTCCTGGAGATGCTCGACACCCTCAACGAGGAACTCATCGTCCAGGGCGAGGACCCCGTCGCCTTCGACCACGACTGCCGCGAGGGCATCTGCGGCGCGTGCTCGCTCGTCATCAACGGCGACGCGCACGGCCCCGAGCGCACCACCACCTGTCAGCTGCACATGCGGTCCTTCCAGGACGGCGACACGATCGACATCGAGCCGTGGCGCGCCTCCGCGTTTCCGGTCATCAAGGACCTGGTCGTCGACCGTTCGGCCTTCGACCGGATCATCCAGGCGGGCGGCTACATCACCGCCCCGACGGGGACGGCACCGGAGGCCCACGCCACGCCCGTCCCCAAGCCGGACGCGGACTTCGCCTTCGAGCACGCCGAGTGCATCGGCTGCGGCGCGTGCGTGGCGGCCTGCCCCAACGGCGCGGCCATGCTCTTCACCTCGGCGAAGATCAACCACCTGAACGTGCTGCCGCAGGGCGCCCCCGAGCGCGAGACCCGCGTCCTCGACATGGTGGCGCAGATGGACGAGGAGGGCTTCGGCGGCTGCACGCTGACCGGAGAGTGCGCGACGGCCTGCCCCAAGGGCATCCCGCTGTTCTCCATCACCAGCATGAACAAGGAGTGGCTGCGCGCCAACCGGAAGGTCAGCCGCTGACCTTCCGCGTCTCCACCTGAGCGTCCCGCGAACAGCGCGGGGTGGGCGGGACCGGGAGTGGTGCTCAAACCCCCGGTCCCGTCATCGTGTGGTCGGTGCCGCTCGGTACGCTGCGCGCATGATCTTCAACCGCAAGGGGAGGGAGCGGTTCCTCGACGCCGTCACCGGTTTCGAGGCCGCTGTGGAACAGCAGGACAGCGCGGGGGCCGAGCGCGGCTTCCAGCACCTGCATGAGCACTACCAGGAGGCGGGGGAGCAGGAGCTGGCGACGGGGGCGGCGCGCCTGGCCGGGCTGCTGCCCAGCGTGCCGCCGGGGCCGCGCGGCACGGTCGCGGTGGTCATCGGGGCGTGCGTCGAGCGCGGTGCAGACCCGCGCGCGTGCGCACCGGCGATCCTCGACGGGCTCGCGGACGCGGTGCGTGCCGCCGGCGAGTTCTGCGAGCGCTGGGCCGCCACCGGGGGCGGCGAACTGCCCGAGCCCGAGGAATCGGGCCCGGACGAGGCCCTGTTCGAGCGGGTCGGCTTCGAGCAGGCGATGGCCTGGTGGACGCTGCCGCAGTGGGAGATGGCGTCCGTCGCGATGCTCAATCACGCCTCCGTGCGCACCGGCCTGGACGCCGCCCGGCGCGCCGAGCTGCTGACCTCGCTACGGGCCGTGGAGGAGGCGTCGGGCCACGACTTCAAGTGCCTGACGTACGCCCTGCTCGTCCTGGACGACGAGCCGCTGATCGTCATCGACCGGCCGACCGGCACCGGATACGCCCTGCGGATGACCGGCCTCGGCGACACCTTCCAGCTCCACACCCTGCTCGCCGACCGCCTGGCGGGCGGCGGCCACCTGCCCGGGTACGCGCCCGCGCCCCAGGAGGTCGCCGTGTGCCGGGACGCTCCCGGCCAGGTCCCCACCAAGGGCACCTTTAATTTGCTGGCGGCGGACGGCAGTTGGATATGGAATGAGGGCACACCCAGCGACATCCCCGTCGTCGACGGCGCCCGCCTGCTCGTCCTCGACCCGCCGCCGTACGAGCGCGGCTGGCCGGCCGGACGGTTCTTCCCCGGCATGACGGGCGACCTGGTGCTGGAGCGGGTGCTCACAGCGGAGGAGACGGCGCAGTGGTCCGCCCACGTCCGACCGGCGACGAAGCCGGGCAACTGAAGCGCTACGACGGTGAGTTGGAGACCCACCTCACCGTCGAGGCCGCCGACGCCGGCGCGGTCGAGCGGCTCGCCACCTGGGCCGCCGCCCGTGGCCACGGCTTCACGCACATCGTGCTCGCCCGGGGCGCCCACCGCTCCCAGCCGATGGTGACGCTGCGCGGCCGCGGGCGCGCCGACGCCTGGCTCGTGGGCCGCGTCGCGCGCACCGCCGAGGACCTCGCCCGGGCCGGGTTCCCCGTCGTGCGGACCAAGACGGAGGCCGCGCCGTGGGCCACCGGAGTGCCGGCGACCGACGCGCAGGCCCGACAGGCCCCCGCGCACCTGCACTTCGAGCACCACGTGAAGGTGCTCCTGGACCAGGATTGCGCCCCACGGGCGCTCGCCGCCCGCGTCGAGGGCCACACCGCGCACGTCTCGTGGAACGCCCGCCGCGTCCGCGCCGACGGCCGCCACGAGCGCTTCGTCACCCAGCGCTGCCACGGCGTCGGCAACGCCACGGCGGGGCGGCGACTCGACGAGCTCGTCGGGGCCCTGGCCGCCGCACCCGGCGTCCGGATCCTGGAGACCGAGCGCGAGTACGTCCTGCACGACACCCGGCTCGGGCTCGACGCGGGGTGGATCACGGAAGGAGAGCCGTCATGACATCGTCCGGCACACCGTCCTCGCGACCGCCGCAGGAGTGGGTCTGGCGGCGTGCCCTGCACGAGGGCGCCCCGATCCCGCACACCCCGCCCGACGAGGAGGTGCGCCGGGGCCTCGCCCTGCCGCGCACCCTCGTCCCCGCCCCCGAGGGCCTCGACCAGCCGGCCGTCTTCGACCCGGCGCTGCTCCAGTTCTCGTACGCGTACCGGGCGGGCGACCCCCGGTTCGCGAGCGAGGACGAGGCGCGGGCCTGGTTCCTCGCGCGCAGGACCGCGCTCGACCTGGTGCTCTCCGCCGTCGCCGGGACCCCGCTGGGCGGCCGCCTCGTGCTGCGCGGCAGCGCGCTGATGGCCACCTGGTTCGGCGCAGCCGCCCGCGAGCCGGGCGACCTCGACTATGTGGCGCCCGCCGACTGGGAGTGCGAGGGCCCCGAGGCCCGGGAGCTGTTCGGCCAGCTTGCGCAGGCCGCGCGGCGGACCGCAGAGGCCCTGCCCGACGGGGGCGTCCGGATCGACGCCGACGGCGCCGTGACCGAGGACATCTGGACGTACGACCGGGTTCCGGGGCGACGCCTGCTGCTGCCGTGGACCGCGCCGGGCACGGCGGGCGGCACCGTCCAGATCGACGTCGTGTACCACGAACTCCTCGCCGTCCCGGCCGTCCGCACCCCGCTGCGCCCGCTCGGCGCGGGACCGGGCACGGTCGTCGACGCGGTCACGCCCGAACTGTCGCTGGCCTGGAAGATCATGTGGCTGATCAGCGACATCCACCCGCAGGGCAAGGACCTCTACGACGCGGTGCTGCTCGCCGAGCGGGCCACGCCCTCCTTCGACGTGCTGCAGCGCGCGTTCGTCCTCGCGGGCGACGAGCTGCTGCGGCCGGGAGGGCGCTGGTGGCTGGCGGAGCTCGCCGAGTGCGCGGACGTCGGATGGGAGCACTTCCAGGGCGAGTACCCGCAGGTGACGGGCGAGGTGGACGAGTACGTCGGCCGACTGCGAGCCGTCCTCGAACCGCTGGCCGACCGGGCGGAGCACGAGGCACGGGCGGACGCGTACGACCGGTGGGCGCACTGGCTGGCCCCGCTCGTCGAGCATGTCCGCGCGACGGCTCCGCACGCCCCCGCGGCAGCGGTCGGCCGCCGGCTGTCGGCCTCGGGACGCTGGGGCTTCGTGGCGACGGTCGTCGTCGTCCGTGAGGTCGTCGGCCGCGGCACGACGACCCTGGAGGAGGCGTGCGCCGCCGTGCTGCGGGACGAGGAGAACTGGGCGTACCTGCGCGGGCGCCCCGACCTGAGCTCACGGTTCCTGGAGGAACTGCGCTGACGACCCCTGACGGTGCGTCATGCGGGGGAGGTAACGTCCCCCGCATGTACCCGGGAGCGTACGACCCCGCCAGGCCGGCCGTCGTCACCGCCGACGGCACCACCACCCTCACGTACGGCGAGCTGGAGGAGAACTCCCTGCGGCTCGCCGCTCATCTGCGCGCCCAGGGGCTGCGCAGAGGTGATCATCTGGCCCTCCTCTCCGACAACGACCCGCGCGTGATGGAGGTCTACTGGGCCGCCATGCGCTCCGGCCTCTACCTCACCGCCGTCAACCACCACCTGGCCGCGGAGGAGGCCGCGTACATCGTCCGCGACTGCGGAGCGGGCACGCTGATCGTCTCCGGTGCGCTGCGCGAACTCGGCGACCGCGTCGCGGAGTCGGTGCCGCAGGTGACGCACCGGCTCGGCTTCGACGACGGGACCTACGACGCGGCGCTGCGGGCCGCGTCCGCCGAGCCGCCCGACGCACAGCCGCGCGGCGCCGACATGCTGTACTCGTCCGGGACCACCGGACGCCCCAAGGGCATCGAGCCCACCCTGCCCGACGGGGACATCCGCACCGACCCGACGACGTACCAGCTGCTGTTCCAGCCCATGTACGGCTTCGGCGAGGACACGGTGTACCTGTGTCCCGCGCCGCTGTACCACGCGGCGCCGCTGCGGTTCTGCGGCACGATCCACGCCACCGGCGGCACCGTCGTCCTGATGAAGTCCTTCGACGCGCAAGGGGCGCTGGAGGCGATCGAGCGGCACCGGGTCACGCACAGCCAGTGGGTGCCGACCATGTTCGTGCGCATGCTGAAGCTCCCCCGGGACATGCGCGAGCGGTACGACACCTCGTCGATGAGGGTCGCCATCCACGCGGCCGCGCCCTGCGCCGTCGAGGTGAAGCGGCGGATGATGGCGTGGTGGGGGCCCGTCCTGTACGAGTACTACGCGGCGACCGAGGGCAACGGCATCACGTTCATCAGCCCCGAGGAGTGGCTGCGCAGGCCCGGCTCCGTCGGCCGCGCCGGGCTCCTCGGCGAGCTGCGGATCTGCGACGAGGAGGGGAAGGCGCTGCCGCCGGGGGAGACGGGCGTCGTCTACTTCGAGCGCGACGAGCTGCCCTTCCGCTACCACCGGGACGACGACCGCACCCGTGAGGCCCAGCATCCCGACCACCCGAACTGGACGACCACCGGCGACATCGGCCACGTCGACGACGACGGTTACCTCTACCTCACCGACCGCAAGGCGTTCACGATCATCTCCGGTGGCGTCAACATCTACCCGCAGGAGATCGAGGACTGCCTCGTGCTGCACCCGGCGGTGGCCGACGTCGCCGTCATCGGCGTACCGGACGAGGAGATGGGGGAGTCGGTGCACGCCGTGGTGCAGGCCGCCGAGGGGGCCGCTCCCGGGCCCGAGCTGGGGCAGCGGCTCATCGCGTACCTGCGGGAGCGGATCGCGCACTACAAGGTGCCCAGGGACGTCGAGTTCGTGACCTCCCTGCCGCGCACCCCGACCGGGAAACTGGCCAAGGGCAAGCTGCGGTCAGCGGCCCAGGGCGCGGGTTAGCCAGGGCGCCGTGCGGCTGCCGGAGGCGGCCGCCACCTCCCGGGGCGGGCCCGCGACCACGACGCGCCCGCCCGCGTCGCCGCCGCCGGGACCCATGTCCACCACCCAGTCGGCACCGGCCACCACGGTCATGTCGTGCTCCACGACGACCACGGAGTGGCCCCCGTCGACCAGGCCGTGCAGCTGGCGCAGCAGCACCTCGACGTCCGCCGGGTGCAGTCCCGTCGTCGGCTCGTCCAGGAGATAGAGGGTGTGCCCGCGGCGCACCCGCTGCAGCTCGCCGGACAGCTTGATGCGCTGGGCCTCGCCGCCGGAGAGCTCGGTGGCGGGCTGGCCCAGCCGCAGATAACCGAGGCCGACGTCGAGGAGCGTGCGCAGGCTGCGCAGCACGGGGCGGGCCGCCTCGTCGTCCGCGGCGGTGAAGAACTCCGCCGCCGACTCCACCGTCAGGTCCAGCACCTCGGCGATGTTCCGCCCCCGGTACGTCACTTCGAGGGTCTCGGGGTTGTAGCGGGCGCCGCCGCAGTCCGGGCACGGCGCGTACGTGCTCGGCAGGAAGAGCAGCTCGACGCTGACGAAGCCCTCGCCCTGACAGGTCTCGCAGCGGCCGCCCGCGACGTTGAAGGAGAACCGTCCGACACCGTAGCCGCGCTCCTTCGCCTCGTCGGTGGCCGCGAAGAGCTTGCGGACGACGTCGAACAGGCCGGTGTACGTGGCGAGATTGGAGCGCGGGGTGCGGCCGATCGGCTTCTGGTCGACGACCACCAGCCGGCCCACGCCTTCCACGTCCTGCGTGATCGCGCCGATGAGCGTGGACTTGCCGGAGCCGGAGACGCCGGTGACCGCGGTGAAGACGCCGAGCGGCACGTCCACGGTCACGTCCCGGAGGTTGTGCCGGGTCACCGGACCGATCGTCAGCCGGCCCCGGGGTTCGCGGACCTGACGCTCCGGCACCGGGTCCGTGTCGAAGAGGAAGCGGGCCGTCGCCGAACCCGCGACGCTCCTCAGAGCGTCCACCGGGCCGCTGTGCAGCACCTCGCCGCCGTGCTCGCCGGCGAGCGGTCCCACGTCGACCAGCCAGTCCGCGTGCCGCACCACGTCGAGGTGGTGCTCGACGACGAAGACCGAGTTCCCGGCTGCCTTGAGACGGTCGAGGACCGTCAGGAGCGACTCGGTGTCGGCCGGGTGCAGGCCCGCGGACGGCTCGTCGAGGACGTACACGACCCCGAACAGGCCCGACCGCAACTGCGTGGCCAGGCGCAGGCGTTGGAGTTCCCCGGCGGAGAGCGTGGGCGTCGCGCGGTCCAGGCTCAGATAGCCGAGGCCGAGCTCGGTGACCGTGGCGATACGGGCCCGCAGATCGTCGGTGAGGACACGCACGGTCTCGCTCGCGTCGGGCAGGTCCAGGACACCGGCGAGCTCGGCCAGCGGCAGGCGCGCCAGCTCCGCGATCGTCCGGCCCGCGAAGGTGACGGCGAGCGCCTCCGCCCGCAGCCGGGCCCCGCCGCACGCCGGACACGGCGCGCTCTGCAGGAACTTCTCCGCCTTCGTGCGCAGCGACTGGCTCCTGGAGTCGGAGAACGTCTTGAGCACGTACCGGTTCGCGCTCATGTACGTGCCCTGGTAGGGGCGCTGGATACGGCCCGCGTCCCGCACCGGATGCACGGTCACCACCGGCTGCTCGTCGGTGAACAGGATCCAGTCGCGGTCGGCCTGCTTCAACTCCCGCCAGGGCCGGTCCACTTCATGGCCGAGCGCGTCCAGGACGTCGCGCAGGTTCTTGCCCTGCCAGGCGCCCGGCCAGGCCGCGATGGCTCCCTCGCGGATGGACAGCGACGGATCGGGGACGAGCAGCTCCTCCGTGGTGCGGTGCACCCGGCCCAGGCCGTGGCACTCCGGGCACGCCCCCGCCGCCGTGTTCGGCGAGAACGCGTCCGAGTCGAGCCGCTCGGCCCCCTGCGGATAGCGGCCCGCCCGCGAGAACAGCATCCGCAGCGAGTTGGAGAGCGTCGTGACCGTGCCCACCGACGACCGTGACGTCGGCGCCGACCGGCTCTGCTGCAGCGACACCGCGGGCGGCAGCCCGCTGATCTCCCCGACCTTCGGCGCCCCGACCTGGTGGATCAGGCGGCGCGCGTACGGGGCGACCGACTCGAAGTAGCGGCGCTGCGCCTCCGCGTAGACCGTCCCGAAGGCGAGCGACGACTTGCCCGAGCCCGACACCCCGGTGAACACCGCGAGGACGTCCCGCGGGATGTCGACGTCGACACCCTTGAGGTTGTGCTCCCGGGCGCCACGCACCCGCACGAGACCGTCGAGGCCGTCATGGTGCGGGCCGGGTGTCGGGGCGGTGGGGTGGTGCATGGGGCGGGCTCCAGGTCGTACGGACGGCTGTGTTCCGCCCTCCATGATCCACCCCCGGGGCCGGGGGACGCCCCTCAGCGGCCCGCGGTGGCCGTCAGCCAGTCGCGGTAGTGGGTCGGGGCGATCCGTGCGCCCTCGCCCGCGATCAGCTCGTTCCCGGTGATGGCGGCGAAGAGCCCGGCCTGCGGGTCGGTGACGACCGGACGCGGGTCCCGGCGCGCGGCCAGCGTGATCCGGCCCAGCTCGTCCAGGGTGAAGACGTCGGGGCCCGCCACGTCGAGGGTGCCGTCGAGCGGCGTACCCGTGGTCACGTCGGCGAGAGCGGCGACCACGTCGGCGGTGGCGATGGGCTGGAGGGGCGTGGCGGGCAGCCGCACCGCGCGGTCGTCGGAGGTCCAGGACATGGTCGGCTCCATGAACTCGAAGAACTGCGTCGCCCGCAGGATCGAGTACGCGGCCGGGCCCTCGCGCAGCAGCTCCTCCTGGAGCGTCTTGGCCCGGTAGTAGTCCAGCTGCGGCACCTGGTCCACGCCGACGATGGAGAGCGCGACGTGGTGGCGCACGCCGGCCTGCTCGCCCGCGCTCAGCAGATGACCGACCGTGGTGCGGAAGAAGGCGAGGGAGTCCTGGTCGAAGGTCGGCGAGTTCGTCACGTTCACGACCGTCTCGGCGCCCGCCAGGGCCCTGTCGAGTCCGGCGCCCGTGAGCAGGTCGACCCCGCTCGACAGGGACGCGGGGACGACCTCGTGGCCCGCGTCGCGCAGCCGGGTGACGAGCTGCGAGCCGATCAGTCCGGTGCCCCCGATGACAGTGATCTTCATGGCGATGCCCTTTCCTGAGCGTTTCCGGGCATCCAAACTCGGACACCCGATATCCGAGATAGTACTCGGATATTCTCTGTCCGAGTCAAGTCGAGGCGCGCCCCGGGCGCGCCGGAGGGAGCGCGGAGCGCATGAAGATGTCCGGTGGCGTGGAGTGGGCGCTGCACTGCTGTGTCGTGCTCACCGCGGCGAGCGAACCGGTGCCCGCCGCGCGCCTGGCCCAGCTGCACGACGTCTCGCCCAGTTATCTGGCCAAGCAGATGCAGGCCCTGTCGCGGGCGGGCCTGGTGAAGTCGGTGCAGGGCAAGACCGGCGGGTACGTGCTGACCAGGGACGCGGTCGACATCACCCTGCTGGACGTGGTCCAGGCGGTCGACGGCCCCGCGCCCGCCTTCGTCTGCACGGAGATCCGGCAGCGCGGCCCCCTCGCGACCCCGCCCGAGCAGTGCACGAAACCGTGCGGCATCGCCCGCGCGATGGCCGCGGCGGAAGGGGCCTGGCGGGCGTCGCTGCGCAAGACGACCGTCGCCGACCTCCGGGCGAGCCTGGAGCGGGACAACGGCCCCGGGGCCCTCGACGGCGTCGGTGCCTGGCTGAGCGAGCCCGCCGACCCCGACGGTCCGGAGAACGTCCGATGAATGATGTGCACATGCCTTGACGGGTGGTCGACGGCCCACGCACCGTTACGGGGGTCGTCTTCCGTTCTGTGGGGGGTTCGTGAACAGCAGACTGTTCGGTGCGGGCGCGACGTTGTGCGTGCTCGCCCTCGTGGGCGCGGCACCGGTTCCGGCCTCGGCGTCGTCCCCGTCGGCATCGGCATCGGCATCGGCGCAGGCCCGGCACGGCCTGCCGCTCGGCGCCGCCGATCTGTCCGAGACCCGTACGACCCGGACCCTGCAGCCCGGCGTCACGCTCACCCGCATCGTGCGCGGCGCCGACGCCCCGGCCATGGCGTGGACCGTCGAGGTCTCCATCCCCGGCGGCGCCGGATCGCCCGACCCGGACGCACCGCCGACCGCGCTGAAGGACGAGGAGAGCGCGGGCGAACTCGTCACCGCGCTGCACGCCGCCGGGTTCGACGCCCGCTCGGAGCAGGTCACCACCGCCGCGACGGCCGACTACGCGGGCGGCACGCTCGGCTGGCGCGTCCGCGTCGGCACCTTCACCACGGAGGCCGCGGCCACCGCCGAACGCACCCGGCTGCGCGCCGCCGGATACACCGGATCCGCCTGGTACACCGGCTGGGACGGGAACGCGGGGGACCGCGGCCCCTGGCACGTCGACGTCCTCACCGTCGACCCGAAGAAGTTCCATGGCGACCTCAAGGCATCCTTCGGTGCCGACCTGGAGAACCGCGAGACGACCAGCGCCCTGGCCGCCGCCGACGGGGCGAGCGCCGGGATCAACGCGGGCTTCTTCGTCCTCGACCCCAAAGCCGGCGCTCCCGGTGACCCGGCCGGCGTCGGCGTCTACGACGGCCGTCTGCTGAGCGAGGCCGTCAACGGCCGCCCGGGCCTCGTCGTCCACGACTCCGCGCGCGGCACCGCGGTCACCCGCTTCGCCTGGCGGGGCAGCGTCGGCGCCGACGGCACCACCCTGCCCCTCGACGGCATCGACCGCGTCCCCGGCCTGATCCGCAACTGCGGCGGCACCGCCGACGACCTGCCGACCGCCCGCCCGCTGCACGACACCACGTGCACGGACCCCGACGAACTCGTCGCGTTCACGGCGGAGTTCGGCAAGGAGACCCCGAAGGGCGACGGCGCCGAAGCCGTCCTCGACCGGACCGGCCGGGTCGTCGAGGTGCGTTCCCCGCGCGGTGGCGCCCTGCCCGCGGGCGGCCGCAGCGTCCAGGCCACCGGCTCGTACGCCGCACGGCTGACCGCCCTCGCCAAGGTCGGTCAACCCCTGCGCGTCACAAGCGAACTGACCGACCGTCACGGGCGGCCGGTCGCCACGTCCCGCACCACCAGTGTCCTCAACGGCGGCCCCGAACTCGTCCGCGACGGCCGCCTGCACGTCACGCCCGCCACCGACGGCATGGTCCAGGCCGGCAACCCGAGCTTCTACTACGGCTGGGTGCACAAGCGGAACCCGCGCACCCTCGCGGGCACCGACGCCGCGGGACGCACCGTGCTCGTCACCGCCGACGGCCGCAGCACCGGATCACTCGGCCTGAGCATCAAGGAGAGCGCCGACGTCGCCAGGGCCCTCGGCCTGCGGGACGCCATCAACCTCGACGGCGGCGGCTCGACCACGATGGTCGTCGACGGACAGGTGATCAACGACCCGTCCGACGCGGCCGGTGAACGCCCCGTCGGAGACGCCCTGCTGATCCTTCCCGGAAGCCCCGCGAAGAAGTGACCGTGCCCGCCTGACCCCACGGGAGCCGCCATGACCGCCGCCCTCGCCCGCCGCGCCGGACGCCTGCTGCTCGTCGTCGCCGCGCTGCTGCTCACCCTGGGGGCGGTCCCGTCGGCCGTCGCCACGACGGCGCCGCCCGCCGCCGAGGTCGTCGCCGTCACCCAGGTCGCCGACCGGCAGGTGGATCTCTCCGTGCGGGCGTCGGCGCTCGGCGGCCGCACGGTGAAGGTCCGCCTGCTCACCCCCGACGGCTGGAACCCGAACGACCGCACGCGGCACTGGCCCACCCTGTGGCTGCTGCACGGCTGCTGCGGCGACTACACGTCCTGGACCGCCAAGACCGACGTCGCCTCCCTCGACAGCCTGCGCGACGTCCTCGTCGTCATGCCCGAGGCGGGCTGGAACGGCTGGTACAGCGACTGGTGGAACCACGGAGCGGGCGGCGACCCCGCCTGGGACACCTTCCACACCCGTGACCTGCGCCGCCTCCTCGAACGCGACTGGGGCGCGGGCTCCCGCCGTGTCGTCGCCGGACTCTCCATGGGCGGCCAGGGCGCGCTCCTCTACGCGGCCCGGCACCCCGGCATGTTCAAGGCCGCCGCGGCCTACTCGGGCTCCGTGCACCCGCTCCTGAACGACGAGTCGACGAACCGGATCATGGGCTTCTTCGCAGGCCAGGGCAACGACCCGTTGCGCGTCTGGGGCGACCCCGTGGCCCAGCGCGACATCTGGGCCGCCCACGACCCGTATCACCTCGCCAAGCGCCTCAAGTCGCTGCCCGTCTACCTCTCCTGCGGCGACGGCACCGCGGGCCCGTTCGACCCGCCGGGCGCCACCAACGCCCTCGAAGCCGACTTCAACCGGCAGAACCACGCCCTCGCCGACCAACTGCGGAAGGTGGGCGCCCAGCACCTCACCACGAACTTCTACGGTCCCGGCACCCACTCCTGGCCCTACTGGGAGCGCGAGCTGCACGCCTCGCTGCCGATGCTGCTACACGGGCTCGGAGTGCGGTAGACGGGCGATGCGGGCGAGGCGCCGGTACGACTCCAGCAGGCCCTCGCGGTCGTACGTACTGGTCGTGACCAGCACCTCCTGCGCCCCGCTCTCCTTGATCACCGTCTCCAGCTCGTCGGCGACCTGTTCCTCGGCGCCCGCGATGTGACCGCGCAGCCCGGCCTCGTAGAAGCCGCGCTCCTTCTCGGTCATCTCCAGGGCCGCCACGCGCTCGGCGGGCGGCAGCGGCGGGAACGTGCCGTGGGTGCGCGAGTGGGCCATCGACCAGGCCTCGGGGATCAGCAGCCGGCGGGCCTCCGGCTCGCTGCCCGCGACCGCGACCGTGCCCGAGATCACCACGTACGGCTCCTCGGCCCAGGCGGAGGGCCGGAACTCGGCGCGGTAGCGGTCGATGCCACGCAGCATCTTCTCCCGGCCGCGCAGGTCGCCGATGACCATCGGCAGGCCCGCGCGGGCGGCGATCGAGGCGCCCTCGCCCATCGCCAGCACGAACGGCGGCACACGCAGCCCCTCGGACGGCCGGGCGTGCGCCCGCGTCGACGACGTACCGGTGAAGAAGGCGAGCAACTCGTCGAGCTGTCCCGCGAAGTCGTCGGCGACGTCCTTGTCCCGGCCGAGCGCTCTGCGCACCCCGTCCGTGAACCCGACCGAGCGGCCCAGGCCCATGTCGATCCGGCCGGGGAACAGCGACTCCAGGACCCCGAACTGTTCCGCCACGACCAGTGGCTGATGGTTGGGCAGCATCACGCCGCCGGTGCCGACCCGCAGCGTGCGGGTCGCCGCGGCGACGGCCGCGGCCAGCACGGTCGGCGCGGACCCGGCAACGCCCGGCACCCCGTGGTGCTCGGAGACCCAGAGACGATGAAAACCGAGGCGCTCCAGGTCCCGCGCCAGCGCGACGGTGTCGCGCAGCGCCTGCGGGCCCGAGTGCCCCTCCCGGGTGCGGGAGCGGTCCAGGACGGAGAAGCGGGTCGTTTCGATCACGGAGGTCACGTCTTGTTCAACGCGTGGGCCCGCCGGGGATTCCCGGACCGCCCGGCTCGCCTAGGGTGGTGCCGTGACCAGCGACGCGAGGCCCCTGGCCGTTTTCGATCTCGACGGGACGCTCGCCGACACGGCGCACCGGCAGCGGTTCCTGGAGCGCAAGCCGCGGGACTGGGACGGATTCTTCGCCGCCGCCCCCGACGACCCGCCGCTCGCCGAGGGTGTCGCCCTGGCGCGGGAGAGCGCCGAGGAGTGCGAGATCGTCTATCTGACCGGGCGGCCCGAGCGCTGCCGGGCCGACACGCTGGCCTGGCTCGCCGCGCAGGGGCTGCCCGACGGGCGGCTGCACATGCGGCGCGACGACGACCGCCGCCCCGCCCGCAGGACCAAGCTGGAGATCCTGCGCCGGCTGGCCCGCGGCCGCACCGTGCGCAGGCTCGTCGACGACGACGAACTGGTCTGCGACGAGGCGGAGCACGCCGGATTCACCGTCGTCCGCGCCCGTTGGGCGAGCGCGTCGGCGGCGCTGAAGGACGCACAGGAGCGCGAAGGCCGTACCTGAGCGGCGCGGGCGCTCCCCGTGCCTCAGGAGTCCGCGTCCCCTGCGTCCTCCAGGCGGAAGCCCACCTTGAGGCCCACCTGGTAGTGCTCGACCTCTCCGTCGACGATCTGGCCCCGGACCTGCGTGACCTCGAACCAGTCGAGGTTGCGCAGGGTCTGCGAGGCGCGTGCGACGCCGTTGCGGATCGCCTGGTCGACTCCCTCGTGCGAGGTGCCGACGATCTCCGTGACGCGGTACGTGTGGTTCGACATGCTTCCACGGTGCCGCAGGGCGCCGGGTTCCGCGAGGGCACCGACCGTCGACTTACCCGCGGGTAACCCTTGACCACGGCATTGGTCCATACCAAAATCCAGCCACACCCGGCCGAGTTCACTCTCGTCCCCCACGTCGGGCTCGCCTCCCTGTCCGCAGGAAGAAAGTGACCCACGTGAGATCCCCCCGTACCGCACACTCCCTCGGTTCCCTCATCGCCGTGACCGGCCTGCTGGCCACAGGGTGCAACGTCCTGCCGGGCGGTGACGCGGGGCGGACCACGGTCACCGTGTGGCTGATGCGGGACAGCGCGTCCGACACCTTCCTCAAGCGGTTCACCAAGGAGTTCGAGGCGCAGCACAGCGATCTGAAGCTCGACATCCGGATCCAGGACTGGGCCGGTATCGGGTCCAAGGTCACCACCGCACTCGCCCACGAGGACAGCGAGGCCAAGGCCGCCGGCGCCCCCGACGTCATCGAGGTCGGCAACACCCAGGTCCCGGGGTACGGCGACGGCAACGGGTTGCTCGACCTGTCCCTGGAGTCCGCGCGCGACCTCGGCATGGACGACTGGCTGCCCGGCCTGGCCGAGCCCGCCGCCGACAACGGCCGCCAGTTCGGCATCCCTTGGTACGCCGCCAACCGCGTCGTCATCTACAACAAGGACCTCTTCGCGGCGGCCGACATCACCAAGCCGCCCAGGACGCGCGACGAGTGGCTCGACATGACGCGCCGCCTCGACACGGGAGGCCGGCAGGGGATCTACCTCGCCGGGCAGGACTGGTACACCCTGTCCGGGTTCATCTGGGACGAGGGCGGCGACCTCGCCGTGGAGTCGAGCGGCAACTGGACCGGCACCCTCGACAGCCCCGCGGCCCTGCGCGGCATGGCCTTCTACCAGCAGCTCCAGGCGCTCGGCGACGGCCCGGTGGACGCCGACGAGGAACATCCCCCGCAGGCCGAGCGGTTCGCCAAGGGGGACGTCGCCCAGATCATCGCGGTGCCGGGCACCGTCCAGCGCATCCTGCAGAAGAACCCTTCGCTGAAGGGGAAGCTGGGCTTCTTCCCCGTGCCGGGGAAGACCGCGGCGCGCGCCGGTTCGGTGTTCACCGGCGGCTCGGACCTCGTCGTCCCGGCGAACACCGACGCCCGCACGGGCGCGGTCGCGGTGGTGGAGGCCCTGGCCGGCAAGAAGTGGAACACCGAGCTGGCCAGGACCATGAACTACGTACCGAACAAGACGAAGCTCGCCGCCGCGGTGGCCGACGAGCCGGGCGTCGCCGCGATGGCCGTGGGCGCGGCCCACGGCAAGGCGACCCCGGCCTCACCGCTCTGGGTGAACGTGGAGTCCTCCGGCAACCCCATCAAGGCCTACATGTCGCGGGTCCTGACGGGCCAGGACCCGAAGGCCGTGGCCCGCAAGGCGTCCCGGGAGATCACACGGAGGCTCGACGAGAGCGGCGAGTGACGGCGGGCGCGGGCCGGTCAGCCGCTCACCGTACTCACCGACAGGCCGAACCGGCCCGCGGCATCGGTCCACCAGTGCGTCAACTCCAGCCCTGCGGAACGCAGTTCACGCTCGACCCCGGTCCGCCGGAACTTCGCGGACACCTCGGTCCTGATCTCCTCGCCCGCCGCTAGGTCCACCACGAGGTCCACCGCCGGAATCTTCACGACCTGATCCCGCACGGAACGCAGCCGCATCTCGATCCACTCGGCCCGTGCGTCCCACAGCGCGACGTGCTCGAAGGCGCCCGGGTCGAAGTCGGCGTGCAACTCGCGGTTCATCACCGACAGCACGTTCTTGTTGAACGCGGCCGTCACACCGGACGCGTCGTCGTACGCGGCGACCAGCTCCGCCTCGTCCTTGACCAGGTCGGTGCCGAGCAGCAGGAAGTCGCCGGGGGAGAGCATCGCCCGCACGGCCGCGAGGAACGCCGACCGCTCGTCGGGCAGCAGATTGCCGATCGTGCCCCCGAGGAACACCACCAGGCGCGGCCCCGGCGTCGCGGGCAGCGTCAGCTCGCGCGTGAAGTCGGCGACGAGCGCGTGCAGGTCGAGGGCCGGATAATCGGCCAGCAGGGTGCGCGCGGCGCCCCGCAGCGCGCTCTCGCTCACGTCCACCGGGACGTACGCCGACAGCTGCGGCAGCGCGTCCAGCAGATGACGGGTCTTGTCGGAGGAGCCCGAACCGAGCTCGACCAGGGTGCGGGCCCCGGTCGCCGCCGCGATCTCGGGCGCGCGGGCCAGCAGGATCTCCCGCTCGGCGCGGGTCGGGTAGTACTCGGGCAGCGTCGTGATCCTTTCGAACAGTTCGCTGCCGCGCGCGTCGTAGAACCACTTCGGCGGCAGCGTCTTCGGGGTGCCGGTCAGGCCGTGCAGGACGTCGGCGCGCAGGGCGGCCTCGGTGGCGTCCTCGGCCAGGGTGCGGGTGACGTGAAAGGACGGGGAAGCGGGGTGCGGGCTCACGCGGAGGGCTCCTTGAGCGGGGTCAGCAGGACGTCGGTACGGCTCGCCGCGAGCAGGGTGCGGTCGGGCACCTCGGTCCAGTGCGGATCGTCGTCGTAGGGCTCGGAGGCGACGACGGTGCGACGGCCCGGCTCGGCGAGACACCAGAGGGTGTCGCCCCAGGCCGTTGCGGCGATCGTCTCGCCGTTGGTGAGAAGGAGATTGAGGCGTGCGGCGGGCTGCGCCGCGGCCACCTCCAGGACGGTCGCCGCGAGCGCCTCGGCCGGTTCGTCACCGGTGCGCAGCCGGCGCAGGACGAGCGCCCACAGGAACGCCGCGTCGCAGCGCGCCTCCATGGACAGCACATCGGCGGGCGGCAGCGTGGGCACCAGATCCGCCAGCGAGCCGGGCCAGCCGGGCACCGCCCCGTTGTGGCTGAACAGCCAGGGGCCGTACGCGTACGGGGCCGCCGCGGCTTCCCCGTCGGCGCCCGCGAGCGTCGCGTCCCGCACGGCGCCGAGGAACGCGCCGGAGCGCACGACCCGGGTCAGATCCGCGTAGGACTGGTCACCCCAGACCGGACCCGCGCGGCGGTAGCGGGCCGGCACCGGGTCCTCGTCCGCGTACCAGCCGACCCCGAAACCGTCGGCGTTGACCGTGCCGTGCCGCTGCCTGCGCGGCTCCCACGACTGCCGGAACAGACTGTGCGCGGGCGCGTTGAGCACCTCGCCGAGCGGTACCGGCGGCCCCAGATAGGCGAGATGACGGCACATCAGGAACCGTCCTCGTCGGTACGGGTGTCGCGCGCCGTGCGGAAGCCGGAGAAGATCTGGCGGCGCACCGGATAGTCCCAGTTGCGGAACGTGCCGCGGCAGGCCACCGCGTCCACGGCGAACGAACCGCCGCGCAGCACCTTGTGCTCGGACCCGAAGAAGACCTCCGAGTACTCCTTGTACGGGTAGGCGACGAAACCGGGGTAGGGCAGGAAGTCGCTCGCCGTCCACTCCCACACGTCGCCGATCAACTGCCGCACACCGAGCGGGGATTCACCGCGCGGATAGCTGCCGGCGGGGGCGGGGCGCAGATGGGTCTGGCCCAGGTTCGCGCGGTCCGGCGTCGGGTCGGCGTCGCCCCACGGGTAGCGCATCGAGCGGCCCGTCGCCGGGTCGAAGCGGGCCGCCTTCTCCCACTCCTGCTCCGTGGGCAGCCTGCGCCCCGCCCAGCGGGCGTAGGCGTCGGCCTCGTACCAGCTCACGTGCAGCACCGGCTCGTCGGGCGGCACCACCTCCGTGACGCCGAAACGCCGGCGCAGCCACTGGCCGCCCGCGTCCCGGTGCCAGAACAGCGGCGCGCGCAGGGCGTGGTCGCGCACCGTCGCCCAGCCCGCGGGCGTCCACCAGCGGGACTCCTCATAGCCGCCGTCGGCCATGAACTCCAGATACGCGGCGTTCGTCACCGGCGCTGTGTCGATGTGGAACGGCGGCACGAGACAGCGGTGCGCGGGGCGTTCGTTGTCCAGCGCCCAGGGCTCCGCCGACGTGCCCATCATGAACGGGCCGCCGGGCACGAGGACTTCGGCGGGGCCGCGGAACGGCTCGGTGAGCGGCTCCGGGTCCGGAGCGGTCAGCGCGGCGGCCCCCTTGCGCAGCTGATGGGTGATCAGCATCGTCTCGTCGTGCTGCTGTTCGTGCTGGGCGATCATGCCGAACGCGAAACCCGACCGGGTCAGCCGGGCCCCGCCCTCGGCCTCGAACGACGTGCTCCCCAGCACGTCGAGCGCGCGCCCGCGCACCTCGGCCGCGTAACCGCGGGCTTCCCGCGGCGCGAGCAGCGGCAGCTTCGGGCGCTCGGCCCGCGGGTGCTCGAACGCGTCGTACAGCGGGTCGATCTCGGGCCGCATCGCCTCGCGCCCCGCGACCGCCCGCAGCAGCCACTGCTCCTCCTGGTTGCCGATGTGCGCCAGGTCCCACACCAGCGGGGACATCAACGGCGAGTGCTGCGCGGTGAGTTCGGACTCGTCGACACAGCTGGTGAGCAGGGTCGTACGGCGCCGCGCCCGCTCCAGCGCGTCGGCCGCGAGGGACCGCAGCCTCTCCGGGTCGTCGGTCACGTGCTCCTGAGGATGGTGCCGGGTGGTCATGAGCGGACGGTCCTCCCCTGTGCGGGTGTGTTCGCGTTCTCCTGCCCGGGCGCACCTGCGTCGAGGTGGTCGAGCACGTCGTCGGCGGGGCAGCGGCCGCGTACGACATAGCGGTGCGTGAAGTCCGCGACCGCCTGGCGCACGTCGGGGCCCGCGCCGATCCTGGGCAGCGCCTCCAGGGCCGTGGCGAAACAGACCGTGGCCGCCTCCCGCAGCTCCGGATCGGTGAGGGCGTACCGGGCCGCGTCCCGCCACAGCGGATTGTGCGGAGCGGGCAGCGGCCCGGCCCGCTCGGCCAGCGGTTTCACCGCGCGGTACGCGCTCTCCGCGGCCTGCGGGTCGTCGAACAGCGCGGTCGTCACGGCGAGCGGAACCAGCCAGCCCTCGTCGCCGGACTGGGCGTCGATCATGCGCAGTTCGAGATGGCCGCGCGGCCGCACCGGCGGGAACAGCGTGGTCAGGTGGTAGTCGAGGTCCGAGCGGGTCGGCGGGCGCGGCGCGCCGGTGCGCACCCACTCGCGGAACGACAGGCCGTCCGGAACGTGCCACGGCCCGCTGTCCGTGCGCACGCACATCACCGGCGCGTCCAGCACGTGCCGTGTCCAGGCGGTGCGCGGGTCGCCGTCCAGCGGCGGTGCGCCGGAGCGGCCCACGTCGATGCGCTCCCACAGCAGTTGCCGGGTGGAGCGCCAGCCCGTCGAACGGCCGGACAGCATGGGCGAGTTGGCGAAGGCGGCGACGAGGACCGCGCCGAGCAGATGTGCGAGCGTCCAGCGTCGGCTGTGGCCGAGGGGCCCCGGTTCCTCGTGCCCGGCGTCCAGGCAGACCTGGACGGACGCGGACGAGCACATCATGGAACGGCCGGCGGGTCCTGCCCGGTCGAGCGATGCCTCCAGAGCGTCGTAGCGGGGCTGGCGCAGCACCCGCCGCGGGGGCCGCCAGGGGTCGGTGCCCCGGCCGGAGAGGACGAGTCCGTGGTCGCGGAGCACGGTGCGGACGGCGGTCAGATCGGCCCGCATGGCCGAGACGCATTCCGTCAGGGTGGCGGCGGGGAGCGAACTGAGCTCCAGCTGGCCACCGGGTTCCACGGTGAGCGCCGAGCGCAGGGGCAGGGCGCGCAGTGCGACGTATGCCGCGTCGAGTCGTTCGGGGGGCAACGGGAGCCACGGCTGCCAGGGCGGACGCGGCTCGTGGACGATCCATTCCAGCTCGACACCGACCGCGCGGGGCGGTCCGGTCTTGAAGCAGATGCCCCGTACCAGGGCCTCCACCTCGGCCTCGGTGATCAGCACACCGGGGCTCGTACAGTCTGCCTCGCTCATACCGGGATTCCTCCTGGTCCTCACGCCTCCCATGGTCCCTGGTGCGGGCCATGGCGTCGATTCGGCCCGGGTCGGGCCTTTTCGGGCAACGCTCGTCCCACCCAAGACCTTCCCCGTCCATCGCACAAGGGTGCCCAGGAAGGTTGGCCGAGACATCGAAAACCTGTTGTCCGCGCGGTCACAGGCACCACACGATGGGTTCATGAGAACGACGGGGGAACGGCCGTGAGCGCACGCCTGCGCGGGTTGGCGCAGCGCACGCAGGAGATCGTCACGGCGGGGGAGTACGTGACGCAGGACGGCCGGACGGTGTCCGTGGCCGCCGCCGTGGCCCGGGCCAGGGCGGGGACGCGGATGTACGGGCCGGACCCGGTGCCGCTGCCGGATCCGCCCGGTACGCCGCGGACGGCGGCCGCGGCCGCGCCGTCGGTCGAGGTCACGGGGGAGAGCAGCCTCGAAGCGGCGCGCCGGATGACGGGGGAGCGGGCGGGCCGGATCGCGGTGCTGAACTTCGCGTCCGCCCGCAACCCGGGCGGCGGCTTCCTGAACGGCGCACAGGCCCAGGAAGAGGCCGTCTGCCGGGCCTCCGCGCTGTACACGTGCCTGATCGAGGTCCCGGAGTTCTACGACCACCACCGCGCCGACCGGGACGTCTTCTACAGCGACCGCGTCATCCACGCGCCGGGCGTGCCCGTGTTCCGGGACGACCGCGGCCGGCTGCTCGACGCCCCGTACGAGGTGGGTTTCCTGACGTCACCGGCGCCGAACGCCGGGGTGATCGCCCGCCGCACCCCGGAGCGGGTCGCCGAGATCCCGGCGGCGCTGGCCGTCCGCGCCGAGCGCGTCCTCGAAGTGGCCGCGGCCGGGGGCTACCGGCGCCTGGTGCTCGGCGCCTGGGGCTGCGGAGTGTTCCGCAACGACCCGGAGCAGGTCGCGCACGCCTTCCGCACGGCCCTGCGCGCCGACCGCTTCCACGGGCGCTTCGACCAGGTCGTCTTCGCGGTCCTGGACCGCACCCCGGCCGCGACGACCCGCTCGGCGTTCGAGCGGGTCCTCGGCGAGAGCGCACGGATCCGGCCATAGCGCGGCCGCGGCTCGCGTACCGGGCGCGGGGTCACTTCCAGCCGTAGCGTTCCCGCAGGCGCAGCACCACGGTGTTGAACCGGCCGCGGTCCAGGGCGCACGCCTCGCGGCGCATGCCCTGCTCGTGCACCCGCAGCACCCGGTCCAGGTCCACCCACGAGTCGCGCCCCTCGCGGTCCCAGGGGCCCGAACCCAGCGCCACCCACTCGCGGTCGCGGTCGTGCCGCTTGCTGGACAGCTGCACGGCGAGCAGCGTGCCGGCCGCCTCACGGGCGACGACGAGCACCGGCCGGTCCTTGCCGCGGCCGTCGTTCTCCTCGAAAGGCACCCACGTCCAGACGATCTCGCCGGGATCGGGGTCGCCGTCGTGCGCGGGCGCGTACTCGGTGCGCACCGGGCCCACGCGGTCCGGCCGGGCCTCCACCGTGGCCGTCGCGCCGAAGCGGCCGGGGTGTTCGTTCGTGTGGTCATCCGTAAAGGCAGTCACGCGGGTCACGTTAGGGCCTGGACGGCCCAATCCGCGCGGCGGGGGCGGTGGATGACCCACAGGCTCGGACCATGGCACGACGACGCATACCCCCGATCGCCCTGTCCTCCCTGGCCGTTCTGCTCGCCACGGGACTCGCCCCGGCCGGCGCGCACGCCGACGACACCGCGCCGCCCCCGCCCCGTACGGTCTCCGCCTGGCTGCCGTACTGGGACCAGGACGCCGCCTACCGCGACGCCCTCGCGCACGCCGCACAACTGCGCACCATCAGCCCCTTCTGGTACGAGACGAAGTCCGCGACCCGCGTCGCGGGCCACCCGGGCGCCGGCGAGCGGCGCATCATCGACGGGCTGCACGCCAAGGACATCCAGGTCGTCCCGACCGTGATGGAACAGCTGAAACCCGGCGCCCTCGCCGCCGTCCTGACCAGCCCGGCCCGCCGCGCCGACCACGTCGAGGCGCTCCTTGCCGTCGTCCGCAGCCGCTCCTACGACGGCCTGGACATCGACTACGAGACCATCGCGCCGACCCCCGACGCCGACTACCGCGCCGTGCGCGACGGTTACGCCACCTTCGTCACCGACCTGTGCGCCCGGCTGCACGCCCTGAACAAGCAGTGCTTCGTCTCCGTCACCCCCAAGACCCCCACGAGCGGCCGCATCTGGGACTACGAGCGGATCGGCGCCGCCGTCGACCGGATGCGGATCATGGGCTACAACCTGCACTACGCCGAAGGCGGTCCCGGCCCGCTCTCGTCCCCCGAGTGGTACGACCGGATCCTGGACACGGCGACCGCCCAAGTCCCGCGCGCCAAGCTGGAGATGGGCATCCCGGCCTACGGCTGGGACTGGGACGCCGACGGCAAGAAGCCCTCGAAACACGTGACGTGGAAGGAGGCCGACGCCCTGCGCCGCAAGGAGAAGGCGCCCTACACCCTCGACCCCGGATCCGGCACCCCGTACTTCACGTACCGGGACGGCGCGACGCGTCGCACCGTCTGGTACCAGGACGCCCGCGGCATCGCCGCCCATCTGCCCGCGCTGCGCAGTCACGGCGTGCCCGACACGGTCCTGTGGGCCCTGGGCTTCGAGGACCCGCAGCTGTGGAAGGTCCTCGCGAACGGTTAGCGGGGGCCGACAGGGGAGCGGCCCCCGCGCCGGGGGCCGCTTCTGGAAAGATGCCGTACGCCATGGTGCAGAAACCGCAGATACCGAATCAGCAGCCCGCATCCGCCGACGCCACGGGAACCGCCCGCGGCTCCGCCCCGACGAGCGCGGACGTCGCCCGCCTGGCCGGGGTGTCCCGCGCCACCGTCAGCTACGTCCTGAACAACACCAGCGCCGTACGGATCAGCGAGCCGACCCGGCGCCGCGTCCACGAGGCCGCCAGAGAGCTCGGCTACGTCCCGCACGCCGCAGCCCGCAGTCTGCGCGCCGGACACACCCGCATCGTGCTCATGCCGACGCCCGACGTGCCCATCGGCCCGCTGTACAGCGGATTCCTCAACGAGTTCCAGTGGGCGCTCAGCCGCCTCGACTACACCGTCGTCCAGTACGGCAGTGTAGGCGTCGTCGGCGACGAAGCGGCCCGCGCCTGGGCCGAGCTGCGGCCCGTCGCCGTCCTCGCCCCCCTCGGCATGGGGCGGCGCGGCATCGACGTGCTCAAGCGGTCCGGCGCCAAGGCCGTCATGACCCTCGGTCCCGAACCGGTCGAGGGCGCGCACGCCCTGCTCACCGACCATCGCGAGGTCGGCCGGGTGGCGGGCGAACATCTGCGCGAGCGCGGCCACGACCGGATCGGCGTCGTGATGCCGCGCGAAGAGGGCCTCGACGTGTTCGCGCAGCCGCGCCTGGAGGGCGTCCGCGCGACCGGAGCCGAGGTGGTCCCGGTGCCGCTCGCCTACACCGAGGACGACGCGGCCCAAGTGGCCGAAGAGGTACGTGAGTCGGGCCTCGACGCCGTGTTCGCGTACAACGACGAGTACGCGATGCTGCTGATGCGCGCCCTCCAGGACGCGGGCGTCGACATCCCGGGCGACGTCGCCGTGATCGGCGCCGACGATCTGATGCTGGGCCGGCTGCTGCGACCGCGGCTGAGCACCGTACGTCTCGCCATGCCCTCGGGGGAGGAGCTCGCGGAGCTCGTCGACCGGCTGGTGCGCGACCCCGCGGCCGAACCGGAGGCCCGGGAGGTCCTCGCCGCGAGTCTGGTGCGGCGCGAGTCGACCTGACCCGCGCCGCACCCCGCCCGGATCAGGCTTCTTCGGACTGCTGCGCCTGCTCGGCCTGCTGCGCGGCCACGGACTTGCGGACCTCGTCCATGTCCAGCTTGCGGGCCTGCCCGATCACGTCGTCCAGGGCCTCCTGGGGCAGCGCGCCCGGCTGGGCGAACACGGCCACCTGGTCACGGACGATCATCAGCGTCGGGATCGACTGGATGCCGAACGCGGCGGCCAGCTCCGGCTGCGCCTCCGTGTCGACCTTGCCGAAGACGAGGTCGGGGTTGGCCTCGGCGGCCTTCTCGTAGACCGGGGCGAACTGCCGGCACGGCCCGCACCAGGACGCCCAGAAGTCGATCAGCACGAACTCGTTCTCCGTGACCGTCTGATCGAAGTTCTCCTTGGTCAGCTCCACAGTGGTGCTGCTCATGGTGTTTTCCCTCTTCCTGCTTCCGGGGTTCGGGGCGAAGCCGTAGGGGGCAAAGCCGCTGTGCACAACCGTCCGCACGCCGGACGTATTCCGCGCACGTACCCATGTGGCCCGCAGGCACACCTTTGACCACACTGGGCCTCATGACACATGCCACGGATGCCACGAATGCCATCACGTACGACGTCGTAGTGGTGGGAGCGGGACCGGTCGGGGAGAACGTCGCCGACCGGGTGCGGGCGGGAGGGCTGAGCGCGGCGATCGTGGAGAGCGAACTCGTCGGCGGCGAATGCTCGTACTGGGCGTGCATGCCCAGCAAGGCGCTGCTGCGCCCGGTGATCGCCCGCGCGGACGCCCGGCGGGTCCCCGGACTGCGCCAGGCCGTGCAGGGCCCCCTGGACACGCCGGCGGTCCTCGCTCACCGCGACGACTACACCTCGCACTGGAAGGACGACGGACAGGTCGGCTGGATCGAGTCGATCGGCGCCGACCTCTACCGCGGCCACGGCCGCCTCGACGGCCCGCGCCGGGTCACGGTGACCGCGCAGGACGGCACCGTCACCGTGCTGACCGCCCGGCACGCCGTCGCCGTCTGCACCGGCACCCGGGCCGCCCTGCCCGACCTGCCGGGACTTGCCGAGACCAAGCCCTGGACCAGCAGGGAGGCGACGAGCGCCGACCACGCGCCCGGCCGCCTGATCGTCGTCGGCGGCGGCGTCGTCGCCACCGAGATGGCGACGGCCTGGCAGGCGCTCGGCTCGCAGGTCACCGTGCTCGTCCGGGGCGGCGGCCTGCTGAACCGCATGGAACCGTTCGCCGGGGAACTGGTCGCCGACGCGCTCCGCGAGGCCGGCGCCGAGGTGCGCACCGGCGTCTCCGTGACCGCAGTGGAGCGCACGGACGGCGTCCTCTCGGTCGCCCTGGACGACGGCTCGACCCTGACGGCCGACGAGATCCTCTTCGCCACCGGCCGGGCCCCGCGCACCGAGGACATCGGCCTCGACACGGTGGGCCTTGAACCGGGCTCCTGGCTGGACGTCGACGAGTCGCTGCGCGTCGAGGGCAGCGACTGGCTGTACGCCGTCGGCGACGCCAACCACCGCGCGCTCCTCACCCATCAGGGCAAGTACCAGGCCCGGATCGCGGGCGCGGCCATCACGGCCCGCGCCTCCGGTGTCCCGATCCTGGAGAGCGACCGCTGGGGCGCCCACGCCGCCACCGCCGACCACGCCGCCGTCCCCCAGGTCGTCTTCACCGACCCCGAGGCGGCGAGCGCGGGCCTCACCCTCGCCGAGGCCGAGGCGGCCGGGCACCGGGTCCGCGCCGTCGACTACGACCTCGCCCATGTGGCGGGCTCGGGCCTGTACGCCGACGGCTACACCGGCCGCGCCCGCATGATCGTCGACCTCGACCGCGAGGTACTGCTCGGCGTCACCTTCGTCGGCCCCGGCGTCGGCGAACTCATCCACTCGGCGACGGTCGCGATCGCGGGCGAGGTCCCGATCGACCGACTGTGGCACGCGGTGCCGGCGTATCCGACGGTGAGCGAGGTGTGGCTGCGGTTGCTGGAGACGTATCGCGGCTAGCGGAGGGTCCCGACGGCGCGCCGCAGTACGAGGCGGTGCTCCTCGGACTCGTACGAACGCCCGTCGTGCCCCAGCGCGTCGTACACGGTGGTGCCGCCCCCGGGACGCGTGTGCACCCAAAGCAACGGGTGCCGGCCGCCCTCGTGTTCGTGCGTGAGCAGGACACGGACCTTCGGTGAGACACGGAGGTCCGTGTAGCGCTCGTCGTCGAGGTCGAAGTCGGTGAGTCCGGTGGTGAGGGGGTGGCCGGGGTCGGTGACCAGGACGTGGGCGCGGCCGTACGGCGGGTGCGTCGTCGTGTCCCGCACCCAGGTGCCGCCGAGCAGGGCCTCCCAGGTCGCGTCCCCGGGGAAGCAGGTCGTCGACGCGTGCACGGCGAGGACGGGCGTGCGGCTCTCCAGGAGCCGGGCGAGTCCGGCCGCGGGGCGGGGACCGGCGGGGACGGGGGCGTCGTCTTGGGGCAGTCCGAGGTTCATGACGACCAGCTCCGGCAGGGGGCCGTCGGCGAGGTCGGCCAGCGCCGCGTCGATGTCCGTCGCCGCCGTGAGGTCGACGCCCGCCTCACGGGCGACGGAGACCAGGGCCGCGTTCGTGACGGGGAACGGGTGCCACGGGTCGGTGTAGCGTCCGACGCCGCCGAGCAGCAGCCCGCGACGAGGTCCGGCGGGGGCAGGAGGTGCGGTCATGGTCGCTTCCCTCTCGGTGGTCTTCGGGGCGGCCCGCTTCCCTGGAGCACCGGGTCGTCGGGGTACCGCCACCACAGCGTCCCGCACTGTCGCAGCGGTTTGCGCGGCACTGTGGTGGCGTCGGCAGCGAACGAGCGAGTGAGTGCGGTGTCGCACCGAGACCCGGCCGCACGCGATGTACCGGACAAGGCCGCACGGCCGACCGCACATCGGGTCACGCGCCGGACGGCCCGCGGGGCCCGTCAGCCGGCCGTTGAGCCGAGGCCGAGGAGAGCGGCCCGGTTCGTCTCCAGGAGCGCGAAGACGTCCAGCTCCGTCTCGTCGATCTCGGCGATGTGCCAGGCCAGATGGCGTCCCGCGGCGAGGGCCGCGGGGATGTCGACGTCGCCGGTGCCGATGGGGGTCTGCGGCGCGCCCTGACGGGCGGGCCCGTCCTTGAGGTGGGCGGCGACCGCGCGCCCGCCGAGACGCTCCAGGACGGCGGCGGGGTCCTGGCCCGCGACGGTCGCCCAGTAGACGTCCAGCTCGGCGAGGACGGCCTCGCCCGCCAGCTCCCAGAAGACGTCGAAGCCGGTGCGTCCGTCGGGCAGTTCGGCCCACTCGAAGGCGTGGTTGTGGTAGCCGAGCCGGATGCCGTACGCGGCCAGTTCCTCGGCCGCCTCGGTCAACCGGGCGGCGAACGCGCGCAGTTGGTCGGCGTCGCTGAAGACGGAGCCGTCGAAGCCCTCGACCATCTGCGGGACCGGCACGAACACGGTGTCCGCGCCGAGGATGCGGCACTCCTCGACCAGCGGCGCGAGGTCACCGGCGGCGACGGCGGCGTGCACCGAGGACACGGCGAGACCGGCCCGGTCCAGGGCGGCGCGCAGCGCGCGGGCCTCCTCGGCGCGCTCGGCGGGGGACAGGTCCCACTGGCCCAGGCCGCACGGCTCGACATGGCGGTAGCCGAGTGCGGCGAGGCGGGCCAGGGTGCCGTCGCGGTCGGCGGCGAGCGCCTCGCGGATGCTGTAGAGCTGGACGGACAGACGGGCGGGGCTGGACATGAGCTCTCCACAAGAGTGCGGTAAGTGGTGTGCGGAGCAAGGGAGTCGGCGGCCGCGGCGGGCCGCTCGGATCAGACGAGCAGCGGCCGCAGGGTGCGATGGGCGATCTCCAGGCCCTGGGTGACCTTCTCGGGCGTACCGCCCCACACCGGGTCCTCGTGCTCCACGGACAGCGTGCCGGTGAAGCCCGCCTCGTAGAGCCGGTCGACGACGGAGGACCAGTCGATCTGGCCGAGGCCGGGGACGCGGTAGCGCCACCAGCCCATGTCCCACGGGTTCGCCGAGCGGTCGCGGGCCGGACCGAAGTGGCCGTGGCGCAGCCGGTCGGCCGGGCGCAGCTGCACGTCCTTGGCCTGCGCGTGCACGATGCGGTCGATGTACGGGGCGATCGTCTCGACGGGGTCGATGCCGATCCACGTGAGGTGCGAGGGGTCCCAGTTGAGATACAGGCCCAGGTCGAACATCCACTCCCACAGTTCGGGGGAGTAGGCGAGGTTGCCCGGATAGCCGTCGGGGTGCCAGCCCTCCATCACACAGTTCTCGATGATGATGCGTACGCCGCGCTCGCCCGCGTACTCGACGAGCTCGGGCAGGATCCGCTCGGCCTCGGCGAGGTTCTCCGCGACCGGACGGGTCCAGTCGCGGCCCACGAACGTACCCACGTACGGGACGTCGAGGCGCTGCGCGGTGTCGATGGCGCGCTTGAGGTGGGTACGGATCTCGGCGCGGCGGTCCTGGTCCGGGTGGAGGTTGTTCTCGTAGTAGGCCAGCGCGGACAGCTCCAGGCCGTGCTTGTCGAACAGGGCGCGCGTCTCGTCCGCCTCGCGCTCGCCGAACGTGGCGACGGGCAGGTGCGACGCCTCGAAGTCACGGCCGCCCGTGCCCGGCCAGACCGCGACCTCCAGCGCCTCGTAGTCGTGCGCGGCGGCCCACGCGGCGATGTCGGAGAGCTCCCACTGCGGGAGACAGGCCGTCAGAAATCCGAGCTTCATGCGGGAACCACCTTGGTCCAGTCGCCGGTGCGGGAGGAGGAGAGGAAGGCGTCGACGAGGCGTGCGGCGCGCAGCCCGTCGGCGAAGGTCGGCAGACCCTCGGGGCGGGCGCCGCCGATGGCCGCGTACGTGTCGGCCACGAACGCGGTGAAGCAGTCGGCGTACCCCTGCGGGTGGCCGGGCGGCAGGACGGAGAGCCTGCGCTGCTCCGGGCTGCCGTGGCCCGGGTCGCGGTGCACGACGCGGCTGCCGTACTCGGCGCCGAGCCACACGGTCTCCGGGTTCTCCTGGTCGAAGACGGCGCTGCCGAGGGAGCCGTCCAGTTCGAACCAGAGGCGGTTCTTGCGGCCCGCGGACACCTGCGAGACCGTCACCGTGCCGAGCCGGCCGCGCCGGGTGCGCAGCAGCAGCGCCGCGCAGTCCTCGGTCTCCACCCGCGCGCGGGGACCGTCCGCGGCGTCGGCCGCCGAATCCGCGGAGAAGGACGCGGCGTCGGCCGTGGGCCGCTCGTCGACGACGACCGACGCGGCCGCGGACACCTCGGTGAACGTCTCGCCCGACACCCACTGGACCAGGTCGCACCAGTGCGAACCGATGTCGGCGAACGCTCGGGAGGGGCCGCCGCGCGCCGGGTCGACCCGCCAACCGGACGCCTCGGGCGAGAGCATCCAGTCCTGGAGGTAACTGCCGTGCAGCAGATGCCAGGTGCCGAACTCGCCGTCGATGCGGCGCTGTCTGATCTCCCGTACGAGCGGGTGGTAGCGGTAGACGAACGGCACGGTGGCGACCAGGCCGCTCGCCCGGGCCGCGGCCGCGAGCCGCTCCGCCTCCGCCGCGTTCACGCCGAGCGGCTTCTCGCACACGACGTGTCGGCCGGCCGCGAGCACCTGCTCGGTGTACGCGGCGTGGGTGTGATTGGGCGTGCAGACGTGGACGACGTCGACGCGGTCGTCGGCGAGCAGCGCGGCCAGGTCCGGGTATCCGGTCACCTGCCAGCGTGCGGCGGCCTCCTCGCCGCGTGCGGGACTCGACCCGAGCACGCCGACGACGTCGGCGCCCGCGGCGCGGATCGCCCTGCGGTGGACGTCCGCGATCGTGCCCGTACCGATGACCGCCGCGCGCGGCGGCCGTACGTCGGGTGCTGCGGATGGTGTGGCGGGCGGAGCCATGGTGGCCGCCTTCCCTTCGACTCGTGCCAGTGGTGCGCACTCCGTCGGCGTTGGTGTCTCTCGTCCCGGACATGACCGTACGGCCACGAATTACGAATGACAAGAGAACTTATTTTGACTCTTGGGATACTCAAATCGAGTGCGGGAGCGTACGGTTCCCGGCATGGACCGTCCGCCCCTCGCCGCCGCGCCGCGCCTCGCCGTGCCCCAGTTGCGCTTCCGCGACGGCGGTGGCCTGCTCTACAGCACCCTGGCCCGGCTGATCGCCTCGGGCACGGCCGCCCACCGCGCCGAACTCGTCGCCACCGCGGGGCTCGCGCGCTCCACCGTCACCCGGCACCTCGACGCGCTGATCGCCGCCGGAGTGGTCGTCGAGGGCGGTGTGCTGGAGCGGCCGGGCCGCGGCAGGCCGCCGCTGCGCCTGACCCTCAACCCCCGGGCCGGCGTGGTCGCCGTCGCCGACCTGGGCGCGCACAGTGCCCGACTGCGCATCGCGGATCTCTCGCAACAGGTCCTGGCCCGCACCGAGTTCCCCGTCGCTCTCACGGACGGCCCGGACGCCGTGCTGGCGCGTCTCGCCGAGGAGTTTCGTACGTTGCTGGAGCGGACGGGGCTGCCGGACGCGGCCCTGTGCACGGCGGCCGTCGGGGTGCCGGGACCCGTCGACCACGCGGCCGGCGCCCCCGTCCGGCCGCCGATCATGCCCGGCTGGGACGGCCACCCCGTCGCCGAGACCCTCGCAGGACACCTGGGCTGCCCGGTCCTCGTCGACAACGACGTGAACCTGATGGCTCTGGGCGAGGCCCGCATGCTCCCGGCCGATCAGGCGCCCCTGCTGTACATCAAGGTCGGCACCGGCATCGGCGGCGGCTTCGTCTCGGCCGACGGGGAGCTGCACCGCGGCGCCGACGGCGCGGCCGGCGACATCGGCCACCTCACCGTGCCCGGCGCCGAAGGCCCCGAGTGCCCCTGCGGCAAGGCCGGCTGCGTCGAGGCCGTCGCCTCCACCCGGGCCATGCGCGCCCGGCTGAGCGAGGCACGCGGCCCTGAGGCCGACCTCGTCGAACTGGCCCGCCGCGGCGACCCTGACGCGCTGCGCGTCGTGCGGGCCGCCGCGACCCCGATCGGCGAGGTCGTCGCCCTCCTGGTGCACGTCCTCAACCCGGCCCGGATCGTCATCGGCGGCGCCGTCGCCGACGCCGGGGACGACCTGATCGCCGGGATCAGGTCGGTCGTCTACCGCCGCGCCCTGCCGCTGGCCACCCGCGCTCTCACCCTCGGACCCAGCCTCCTCGGCCCGGACGCGGCGGGCCTCGGCGGCGGCGTCCTCGCGGTCGAGCACGCCCTGTCGCCCGACGGGATCACCGGTCTGATGACGCCGGCGCGCTGATCACGCCGCTTGACAGCCGCGGCCCGGGGGTATTTCCTGATGCGGCTCCGCAGCGGTGATCTCGTCCCGGACATCATCCGCAGCCACGGCCCCCGTTCCCCGCGGACCGCGGCCCCCGCAGTGACCAGGAGTCACCCCATGGGCGAGAGCAGGAAGTTCACCGTCGGCATCCTCGGAACCGGCTCCATCTTCAAGGCGTACGCGGCCGGTCTTGCGTCCGTGCCGCAGCTGCAGGTCGTCCGCGTCGCCGACCTCGACCAGGACCGGGCACGGGCGGCCGCCGAGCAGTTCGGCATCCCCGCCTGGGGCACCACCGAGCAGCTGCTCGCCGACGACTCCGTCGACATCGTCGTCAACATCACCCCGCCCGCCGCACACGCGCCGCTCACCGACGCGGCCCTGCGCGCCGGCAAGCACGTCTACACGGAGAAGCCGCTCGCCGCCACCACCGAGCTGGCCCGCCGGAACATGGCCACCGCCGAGGCGAGCGGCCGGGTGCTCGGCGGCGCCCCCGACACCTTCCTCGGCGCCGCGGGACAGACCGCGCGGGCGGCCCTGGACGCGGGACTCATCGGTACGCCGTTCGCGGCGACCAGCTTCGTGCGCTCCTCCCGGGCCCAGACCTGGCACCCCGACCCGACCTTCCTGTTCCAGGCCGGCGGGGGACCCGTCCTCGACTTCGGTCCGTACCACGTCGCCGCCCTGGTCAACCTGCTCGGCCCGGTCACCGACGTGCTGGGCGCCTCCGGCCAGGCGCAGGAGACGATCGCGGTCACCTCGCAGGACCGCCGGGTGGACACGGTCGACGTGCAGGTCGCCACGCACGCGACCTCGGTGCTGCGGTTCGCCTCCGGCACCCTCGCCACCACCATGTACAGCTTCGACGTCTGGGACAGCGACACCCCGAGCATCGAGGTCTACGGCACCGAGGGCACCCTGCAACTGCCCGACCCCAACCACTTCGACCTGCCCGTACGCATCCGGCGGCGCGACGAGTCGCAGTGGCGTGAGCTGAAGCCGGTGTGCCCGCCGGTCGCGCCCCCGGCCGGCACCCCGTTCCGCGGCCCGGGCGTCCTCGACCTCGCCGAGCACCTGCGGGGCGGCCCGCACCGCGCCTCCGCGGAGTTCGCCTACCACGTGCTCGACGTGCTCGAACTGATGCAGGCCGCCTCGTTCGAGAGCGGGGCGCTGCGGGTCACCAGCACGGTGGACCGGCCGGCCGCGGTCCCGCACGTCTGACCGCGGCCCCGGGATCTGCGGTTGCCGGAGGCGTGGCGGAGGTGAACGCTTGTCCGCGGAAGGAGCGTGATCACCGTGGCCCGCAACCGCAGACTGATCCTGAGCCCGCCCGCCGAGGTCTGGCGGCTGCTGTGCGACGGCCGGCGCTACGACGAGTGGGTCACCGGCAACCAGGAAGTGCTCGCCGTGGACCCCGGCTGGCCCGCGGTGGGCACCACCCTCCGCTTCCGGGTCGGCATCGGCCCGCTCACCACCGACGACACCAGCGTCGTGCGGATCTGCGAGCCGGGGCGGCGACTGGAACTGGAGGCCAAGGCGGAGCCCTTCGGCGCCGCCCGCGTCGCCATGAACCTGGTCCCGTGGGGCGAGCACACCCTGTTCGTCCTCGACTGGCACCCCCTGCGCGGACCCGGCACCCGGATGCACGGCCTCCCCGTGGACTACCTGGTGAAGGTCCGCAACGGCATGATGCTCACGAAACTGGCGAAGATCGCGGTGGCCGAACGGGCCCGGGCCCGCACGGCCGCTCCGCCTAGTGCTGCTGCGGCTTCTGAGGCGTAGCCTCGCTCGGCCGCACCACCACGAACCCCTCACCCTCCAGCTTGAGCTGGACCGCCTCGCCCGACCCGCCGCGGATCATCGAACCGATCGACTGCGAACGGTGCAACGACGTCCGCAGATCGGCGGTCCAGCCCACGATCGCGTCCGTGTCCACGTACACCGGCTGCTGCGGCGACACCGGCAGCACCAGCGGATGGCCCTCGCATATCAGCCCGAGCCGCCCGTGCCCGGTGAACACGCTGTTGAACAGGCCGCCGCCGCTCATCCCCGCGCCCTTCACCGTCTTGATGTCGTACGACAGCGTGGCGTCGAAGCACAACACGTTGCGCCCGTTGACGGTGAACACGTCGCCGGGTTCGAGATCCACGACGAACACGTTCTGCGCCTCCTGCGCGAACCAGGCCTCCCCCTGACCCCGCACCTTCATGAGCGGCAGCCCCTCGCCGGTGACGGCCCGCTTCAGCATGCCGCCCACCCCCTGGCCCTTCCGCTCGAACTGGAGATTCCCCCGGTAGGCGATCATCGCCCCCTGCCGCGCCAGCATCTCCCCGTTCACCACGTACCGGATCGACTTGGCGTTCTGCACACTCATGCCCGGCGCCACGGCTGCCCGCACCATGAACTCGCCGGCGAAAAGATCACCCTTCATCGGGGCATCGTGACCCGGAGGGTTCCGCTCCGACAAGGCCCCTTCGCGACCGGGCGGTGATCGAAAACGCGTGGCGCGCCGCCGCCCGCGTCGCGACACTTCCCCGGTGACCTCCACCGCGCTGCTCCGCGCTCCCCACCTGCCTCAACTCCTGCGTCCCCGCGCCCTCGTGGCCGGTGACCTCGTCGTCGTCGCGGCGCTCTCCGGCCCGCTCCACCACGCGTACGCACCCGATCTGGAACGAGCCGTCGCCGAGCTCGAACGGATGGGCTTCCGGGTCCGTCTCGCGCCGATCCTCCAGGACCCCGGGCGGCGGCGCTGGTGGAGTGCGGCGCGGCCGGACGAGATCGCCGAGGAGTTCAACGGGCTGCTGCGCGATCCCGAGGTCCGCGCGATCGTCGCGCACGACGGGGGCCACACCGTCTTCGGCTACCTCGACCTGATCGACTACGACGCGATCCGGGCCGACCCCAAACCGATCCTCGGCCTCAGCGACATCTCCCTGCTGCACCTCGCCGTCCACGCCCGCACCGGTCTCGTCGGCTTCCACACCGACCTGGCGACGCCCGGGCTCGGTGGGTCCTGGCAGCGGGCGTCCGCCGCGCGCAGGGCGGAGCTGGGGAAGCTCTACGCGCAGCTGCTGACCGGCACGGAACCGATCGGCGCGCTGCCCGCGAGTCCGTCGTGGGAGTGCTGGCGCGCCGGGCGTACCGAAGGGCCCCTGATCGGCGGGGTCATCAACCGCGTCGTGCTGCTCCAGGCGACGCCCTTCGCGCTGCCGCTCGAACACTTCGACGGCGCGGTCCTGTTCTGGGAGGAGCTGGGCGGCCTCGCGGCCCATGTCTGGACCTTCTTGCAGATCCTGCGGCACAGCGGCGTCCTCGACCGGATCTCCGGCATGGTCGTGGGCGTTCCGAAGGACATCGCCGGACTCGCCTCGCCCGGTTCGTCCGACGGCTCGCCGAACCTGGCCGAGCTGGTCCTCGACGCCCTCGGCGACCGCGACATCCCGGTCCTGGGCAACGTCGAGTTCGGCCACGCGGTCCCGAACCTGCCGATGCCGGTCGGTCTCCGCGCCGAACTCGACGCGGGGGCACGGACGTTGGCGCTGCTCGAACCGGCCGTACGCGCCGCACAGCACGGGGTACCGGACGGGCGCTGACCATCCGCGAGGACTTCTTCGCGAAGATTTCTTCGCGAAGGAATCTTCCCGAAGAAGTCTTCTGCGTCTACGCTCCACGGGCATGAGTGCTTCCGACAGTGACCGCACCCAAGTGCCGGACCCCGCGGGGGAGTTCACCCTCGACTCCGCCGCTCTGCGCGTGCTCGCCCACCCCATGCGGATCACCCTGCTCAACGAGTTGCGCCGGCAAGGTCCGGCCACCGCACGGCAGTTGGCGCGCCGGTTCGAGCTGGACTCCGGGGCCGCCAGCTATCACCTGCGCAGGCTCGCCGCGGGCGGGCTCATCGAGGAGGACACCGGGCGCGGGAACCGGCGTGAGCGGTGGTGGCGGGCGCTGCACCGGGCGTCCCAGCACGATCCGGCGGAGCGCGGCGGGGGCGAAGGGCGGGCGTACGCGCAGGCCGTCGCCCTCGCCGCCGCCGAGACCCTGCGCAGGGTTGCCGCGCACGCCGTTCCCGGCATGCCCGACGCGTGGTTCGCCGCGTCCGCCTTCAGCGATGTCGACGTCGACGTCACGCCCGATGAACTGCGCCGGCTCAAGGAGGAGTTGCACGCGGTCGTCGCGCGCTACCGGGACAGGCCGCCGTCCCGCGGCGCCGCGCGCGCCACGGTGCAGATCCAGGTGTTCCCCGCCGCTGAGGTGGCACGGACGTGAGCGCGGTGGTCCAGGCGCCCGCCGCCCACCGCGACCCGAACGTGCTGCGCTGGCTCGGTGCCTACACCACGTCCGTCACCGGCGACGTCCTCTACATGACCGTCCTGACCTGGGCCGCCGCCGACGTCGCGGGCCCCGCGCAGGCCGGGTTCGTACTGGCCGTGGGCGCCGTGCCGCGGGCCGTACTGCTGCTCGGCGGGGGCGTGCTCGCCGACCGGTTCGGGCCGCGCCGGGTACTCATCGGCAGTGATCTCGTGCGCTGTCTGGCCGTGCTGGCGGTGGCCGGCGTCCTGTACGCGGGTGGGGCGACCGTGCCGGTGCTGTGCGCGCTGGCCGTCTGCTTCGGTGTGGCCGACGCCCTGTTCCTGCCCGCCGTGGGCGCCTTGCCGCCGCGGCTCACCGCGCCGGACCAGCTGACGCGCGTCCAGGGCATGCGGTCGCTCGCCGTGCGGTTCGCCAACACGGCCGGGCCGTTCGCGGCCGGTGCCGCGCTGGCGGGGGCCGGCGCGCCGGGAGCGTTCACCGGGGTCGGCGTGCTCTTCGTCGTGTCGCTGGTGCTGATCGCCGGAGTACGGGTTCGCGTGCCCGATCTCCCCGAGCGCCGCCGATCTAAGTCCCCCTGGGCCCAATTCCGTGACGGATTGCGGTACTTGGCCGACCGGCCCGGTCTCTCGCGCCTCGTCGCCGTCGTCGCGCTCGGTGAGATGTGCTTCAGCGGACCCGTCGGCGCCGCACTCGTGCTGCTCACCGAGGAGCGGGGCTGGCGGCCCGCGACCCTGTCGCTGCTGCTGGGTTCCTTCAGCGTGGCGGGCGCGGTGGTGGGCGTCGCGCTGACCGCCGTACGGCGTGTGCCCGCGCCGCGCGCCCTGACCGCGGCCGGCCTGTCCGCCACCGCGGTGTTCATCGCCGCCCTCGGGCTCGCCCGGCCGGGACCCGGCGCCGCCGTCGCCCTGTGCGCGCTGCTCGGCGCAGTCAGCGGGGTGCCCATGGTGCTGGGGCAGGCCTTGCTGCAGCAGCGGGCCGCGCCCGAGTATCTCGGCCGGGTCACCGCCGTCACCTCGCTGTGCACCCTCGGTCTGAGCCCGCTCCTGCTGCCGCTCGCCGGTGTCGTCGCGGCGGCCTGGGGCGTCGGGGTGTTTCTCGCCGGGTGCGGCGCGGTGTGCCTGGTGGCCGCCGCGCTCGCCGCGTCAGCGGCGCCGGTCGCCCCGGCCCGGTCGTGAGCCCTCGCGCTTCACGGCCTTCAGGATCACGAACTTCGGGTCACCGGCGACGAGTTCACTGGTGCCGAACAGGTGGCGCAGCTTCACGTGGTAGCCCAGATGCCGGTTGCCGACCACCCACAGCTCGCCCCCGGGCCGCAGCGCGGCGCGCGCCTGCGTGAACATCCGCCAGGCCGTCCGATCGGTCGTCGCCTGATGGGTGTGGAACGGCGGGTTGTTGAGGACGAGGTCCACGCTGCCGTCCGGGACGCCCTCCAGGCCGTCGGCCGTGCGGAAGCTCGCGCCGCCGGGCCGGCCTGTCGCGTTCTCCTCGTACGTGGCCTCGGCCGACGCCACCGCCTGGTACGACTCGTCGGTGAACAGCACCTCGGCCCCGGGGTGGGTGAGGGCGGCCGTCGTGCCCACGACGCCGTTGCCACAGCCGAGGTCGACGATCCGGCGGGCGTCCGTGCCCGCGGGAAGGTGCTGGAGGAAGAAGCGGGTGCCGATGTCGAGGCGCTCGGCGCAGAACACGCCCGCGTGGTTGACGACGGTGCGGGCCGCCAACGGGCCGATGCCGTCCGGGAGCCGGTAGCTGTGCGGCCAGGGGTTCGGGCCGGGCGACAGATCGGGGTCGGGCGTGGCGAAGATCAGCCGCGCCTTCTTCTCGGCGAGCGAGGTGCGGGTCGGGCCGATGATCCGCTCGAACAGGTTCAGCGTCGAGGTGTGGATCTCCTTCACCATGCCGGTGCCGATGACGACCGTGCCCGCGTGGACGGCGGGCCGCAGCCGGTGCAGCTGGTCCTCCAGGAGCGCCAGGCTCTTCGGCACGCGGACCAGCAGCACGTCGGCCCGGTCCGGCGGGGCGTCCTGCGTGGTGAGCAGGGTGGCGCCCGTGCGCCCGGCCCGTTCCAGGTTGGTGCGCGTGGCCTGCCGGCCCAGGTACGAGTCGGAGATCAGCGCGGGCGCGCAGCCGTCGGTGCCGGTGAGCGCCGTGGCCAGCGCGCCCCAGCGGTCCCCGACCACCACGACGGAGCCGGACAGATCGACGTCCTGCTCGGCGAGGTGCTTCAGCAGGTAGCTGTCGGCGGCGTCCCAGGCGCGCAGCGGGTCGCGCGGGTCCTGGGGGTGGCGGGTGAGCGCGATGTCCGACCAGGGGGTGGTCAGGACGGGAGCGGGGGCGGCCGTGTCGGTGCGGTTCATCGTCCAGCAAGGCTAGCCGAGCCGCAGCTCACAGCAGTGCGGCCGGTTCCCGGAACCGGCCGCACCCGTCGTCGCTCACGCCTCCGGGAAGTCCCCGGCGAGCGCCGCCGCCATCCGCAGATGCGGGGCCGCCTCATCGGCCCGGCCCTGCCGCTCCAGCGTGCGGCCGAGCATCAGGCGGGCGTAGTGCTCCACCGGGTCACGCTCCACGATCGTGCGCAACTCCGTCTCGGCGCGCCGCAGCTGGGCCGAGTGGTAGTACGAGCGGGCCAGCAGCAGACGCAGGCCGACCTGCTCCTGGACCTCCGCGACGAGTCCGTCCAGGATCCGTGCGGCGGTCGTGTACTCCTTCGCGTCGAAGAACATCCGCGCCCGCTCCCAGCGCTCCGCGGCCGTCCCCTGCGAGTAGTACTCCTGCTCCATGTGCTTCTGCTCCACTGTCGCCTCCTTCGGGGCCGTCAACCGAGCAGGCCCGCGGCATATTCCGCAGGCCCGCGCGGGCGCCGCCGGGGCGGGTCAGGCCAGCTCCGCCCGCAGCGCCGCCTCCAGTTCGAAGCGCGCGTCCGGGTCCGTGAGCTGCGCCCCGAACAGTCGCTGCAGATGGTGCAGCCGCTGCCGAGCGGTCTGCGGATGGATCGCGAGGCGCTCGGCCAGCTCGGGGGCGCTGCCGTGCGGGGTCTGCAGATGCGCGAGAAGGGTGTGGGCGAGCCGGTCGCGCTGCTTCGGCGTGAGCGCGTCGAGCGGGGCCAGGCGCCGGGCCGCCATCAGCCGCACCAGCGGCGGATCGGAGAGCAGCAGCAGATCCGTGAGCCGTCGGTCCGCGTCGTCCGGCCCGCACCCCGGGGCGTGCGCGCGCAGCGAGCGGGCCCAGCGCAGCGAGTCGGCGGCCTGCCGCAGCGGCACGACGGGGCCGGTGGTGCCCGCCCGGTCGTGCAGCAGCTGCCGCACCCGGGGGTCGGCCAGTTGCACGGCGGGCTCGGGCACGAGCAGGCACGGCGCGGGCCCGTCCAGATCGGCCAGCACCGGAGCGGGCAGCCGCAGACCGCGGGACACCGCACCCTGCGGCGTCGGCCCCGCGCCGTCCCGGGGGACCGGCGCGCGCGGGCCCAGGGCGGCCGCCGCCACGGTCCGCGGCAGTGGCCACTCCGCGTCCCGCGCGGCCTGGAGCAGCGCGTCGTCGGTCGTCGCGTGGTCCGGGTCCGGCGTCACCAGGAGCACGAGCAGCCGGTGCCGGCGGCGGCCGAGCGTCCCGGCCGCGTCCGCCTGGGCCTGGGCGTACGCGGCGACGGACGCGGCCGCGATCTCGTCGATGTGCGTGAAGGCCGTCTCCGCGAGCTGGGCCACCGCCTCCGTGCCCAGTGACAGGCGCCGGGCCACCCGCACATAGCGCCGGTACGCGACCCGGGCGCCGAGCCGGTACGCCGCCTGCAGCGCGTCCAGGCTGCGGCCCTCCGACAGCTCGCCGCGGCCCAGGGCGCGATAGACCGGAAGCCGCTGCGCGTCGAGTTCGCCGCCGCCCTCCTCGATCCGGTCGACGAATTCCGCGAGCGCGGTTTCCACGCCGTTCTGGATGGCGGTGCCGAACTGTCCCGACAGGGGCCGGGAGAATTCTGGAATCTGCTGCCGGATTTCATGGATGATCTCGGCCGCGAGCGTGCGGTTCTCTTTGCGGAGTTCCGCTCCGAGCCGCTGCGGAAAGACGACCCACGCGCCACCGAAGCCCGGCGCGCCGGCCGTGCCGGAAGCGTTCATGCCCCACCTCGTGGTCCGTCCGTCCCGCCGAGTATGAGCCGGTGCCACTCGCGGGTCAAGGTGTTGACGGCAAGTTAACTACCGCTGCTAGTAGGTCGTTCACCAGCGATATTGCGGATCGGTCGAGGCGAACTCGCGGCAAAGCACTCACCTCGGTGACATCTTCGCCGACGGCCGCCCGGCAATCCTGGCACCGTCCTGCGCGCCCCACGAAACCCGTCGCCCCCACCGTTGCCGTCGCCGTGCACCTCCTTCTAGCTTCTCGCCGTCCGACGCCGCGAATGCCGCGGTATTCCAGGCAGCGATTTTTCAGGACGAGGGACGGTACTGGAAATGAGACGCAAGATATTCGGAGCGCTCGCCGCGAGCACACTCGGGATTTCCGGCCTCGTCGCACTGGGTGCGCCGAACGCGACGGCGACCGAGAGCGAACGGCCCGTGGAGCACAACTTCACCAGCGGCTTCCTGAACGGCTTCTTCAAGGCCGACCAGGCCCCGCCCGGAGCCAACGACTGGAGCTGCCGGCCGAGCGCCGAGCATCCGCGGCCCGTCGTCCTCATCCACGGCACGCTCGAGAACATGAACGACAACTGGCGCGGCGCCGCACCCCTGCTGGCGAACAACGGCTACTGCGTCTACGCCTTCGGCTACGGAGCCGACAGCGCGAGCAACCCGGTCCAGGGCACCGGCGCGATGGCGGACAGCGCCGCACAGCTCGGCACGTTCGTCGACAAGGTGCGGGCCGCCACCGGCGCCGCCGAGGTCGACCTGGTCGGCCACTCCCAGGGCGGCGGTCCCCTGCCCCGCTCCTACCTGAAGAACGACCCGGGCGCCGCGGGCAAGGTCGACAAACTCATCGGCATCACCCCGTCCAACCACGGCACCACGCTCAGCGGCATCACCCAACTCGGCGCCGCCCTCCATGTATTGGAGCCCGCCAACGACCTGCTCACCAAGATCGGCCCGGCCCTCGTCGAGCAGGAGATCGGCTCGGACTTCAACCAGCGGCTCGACGCGGGCGGCGACACCGTGCCCGGCGTCGACTACACGGTCATCGCCACCAAGTACGACGAGGTCGTCACGCCCTACACCAACAGCTTCCTGACCGCGGGCCCCGGCGCGACCGTCACCAACATCCGCGTCCAGGACGCCTGCGCCAAGGACCTCACCGATCACCTGGAAGCCGCGTACGACCCGATCGTCCTCACGTACGTGCTGAACGCATTGGACCCGGCGCACCCGCGCCCGGTGCCGTGCCGCACCGTACTGCCGCTCACCGGGCCCGTCGGGTAGTCACCGGCCCGGCGGGGGCCGCGATCCAGCCGAACCCGTACGGGGCGGGGCCGTTCGAGGGCCTCGCCCCGTATGTTGCTGTGGTCCACACCCCTCTCGCGTTCCACTCGTGCACCCCTAGGTCTTGTACGTCCCTTCGACCCTTGGGAGCTCCATGGACACCGCCTCCACCACCCCCGGCCCCGCTGTCACCGGCCTCCCGTTCTCCCGCCGCAGCTTCCTGCGGACCACGACCGCCGTCGCCGCCGCGGGCACCGCACTCGCCCTGCCCGACGCCGCGGCGGGCGCCGCGCCCCGCACCACGACGCTCTCCTTCACCGCCGCCACCAACGGCGCGGCCACGCTCGCTCCGTCCGGCGACCGGATCGTCGCCGAGATCCAGAACGTGCTCTGGTCCATCCCGCGCACGGGTGGCACCGCCACCGCGCTCACCACCCCCGAACTGGAGCCCACCCGCCCGCAGTTCGCCCCCGACGGCGAGCGTCTCGTCGTCTGCGCCTACCGCGGCGGCGGCTTCCACCTCTGGCTCCTCGACGCGGACGGCGGCACACCGAGACAGCTCACCGACGGGCCGTGGGACGACCGCGGGCCCGCCTGGTCCCCCGACGGCACCCGCATCGCGTTCGCCTCCGAACGCGGCGGCGACCCGGTCACCGGCAGCCCGTACCGGATCTGGACCGTCGACGTGCGAGGCGGCTCGATGACTCGACTCACCGGCACGGAAGGCCAGTCGGGACCCGGGCAGGACGGCGCCTGGGAGGACTTCGACCCCACCTGGTCGGCCGACGGGCGGCGCGTGCTGTTCGTACGCGGCACCGTCACGGCCGCCGGAACGCTCCAGTCGTCGACCGTCGCCTCCGTCGCCGCAGACGGCACCGGAGCCGTCACCGTCGAGCACACTGACACCTCGGGCGCCCAGGTCATGACCCCCGCGGTCTCGCCCGGCGGCAGACTCGCCCATCTGCGCACCACGCCCGCGCCCGCCGCCTCCTGCACGCTCGTCGTCGACGGCGAGCCCGTCGCGGTGCCCGGCGACGTCGCTCCGGTACCGCCGCGCTGGACCGGCCGCGACACGCTGCTGCTCACGGTCGACGGCCGGTTCCGGCTCGTACGCCCGGACGCGCCCGCCGACGGCACCGAGATCCCGTTCGCCGCGCGGCTCCCCGTCGAGCGGCCGCGCTACCGCGTCAAGCGCTACGACTTCGAGCCCGGGGGAGTGCGCCCGGTGCGCGCACCGCACCTGCCCGCACTCTCCCCGGACGGCCGGCGGATCGCCTTCGCCGCCCTCAACTCCCTCTGGATCGGCGCCACGTCCGGCGGGCGCGCACCACGCAGGATCGTGCAGGCCCCGCCGACCCGCTATGTCCTCGGCCCCACCTGGACCCCCGACGGCACGGCCCTGGTGTACGCGGACGACCGCGCGGGCCTCTTCTCTGTGCGCCGGCACGACCTGGCCACCGGCCACGAGACCGTGCTCGCCGACGGTGGCCGGGTCTTCCCCGCGCTCGCGCGCGACGGCGCCCGGCTCGCATGCCTCGACATGAGCGGCAATCTGATCGTCCGCGACCTCGCCGCGGGCACCGAGAAGGTCCTCTCCGCCCCCCTCGGCAGCGGCGGACTGCCCGGCCGGCCCAGCTGGTCGCCCGACGGCCGGTACCTGGCCCTGTGCGACCGGGGCCGCCTCAACCAGCGCTTCCGTGAGGGCTACAACCTGATCCGCGTCGTCGACACCACCACCGGCAAGGCCGCCCTGCACACCGTCGCCCCACACGTGTCGATCGCCGACCGCTACGACTCCGGGCCCGTGTGGTCCCCGGACGGCAGCACCCTCGCCGTCGTCGTCGAGTCCGCGCTGTGGCTGCTGCCCGTACGCCCCGACGGCACGCCCGACGGCGACCCGCGCCGCGTCACCGACGAGGCCGCCGACCATCCGAGCTGGTCCGGCGACGGCCGCAGGCTGCTGTACCTGTCCGCCGGACGGCTCCGCCTCATGGACGTGACCACCGGGGACACGCGCACCGTCCGCCTCCCCCTCGACCAGCGCGCGCCCCGCCCCGCCGACACCGTCGTGCACGCGGGCCGCCTCTGGGCCGGCACCGGCACCGAGGTGCGCGACGACGTCGACATCGTCGTCGAGAACGGCCGGATCACCGACGTCACCGCCCACCGCGTGAGCGCGCGCGGCGCCGCCCGCCGCATCGACGCCTCCGACCGGACCGTGCTCCCGGGACTGTGGGACGCCCACACCCACCCCTGGCAGTCCACCTACGGCGGACGGCAGACCGCGCTGCAACTCTCGTACGGCATCACGACCGCCGTCGCCCTCGGCGGCTTCGCCTACGAACAGGCCCGCATCCGCGAGGCCGTGCAGTGCGGGGCGCTGGCGGGCCCGCGCCTGCTCGCCGCCGGTGAACTGCTCGACGGCGCCCGCGTCGCGTACAGCATGGGCCGCGCCCACCGCACCCGCGAGGGCCTGCGCCGCTCCCTGGACCGGGCCGCGGGTCTCGACTGGGATTTCGTCAAGACCTATGTGCGGGCACCCGGTTGGGTGATGGAGGAGGCGGCACGCTTCGCCCACGAGCGGCTCGGCGTGCGCAGCGGCAGTCACCTGTGCACGCCCGGCATCCAGCTCGGCCAGGACCTGACGACCCATCTCCAGGCCACTCAGCGCCTGGAGTTCGGGCACGCGACGACCGCGAGCGGCCGTGCGGGACAGGACGTCGAGGAGATCTACACACGCGGCGGCGGCTTCCATCTGATCGCGACACCGTTCACGGCCCAGGCCCTCACCGGCGCCGACCCGTCCACCGCCGCCGACCCGCGCGTCACCGTCCTGATGCCGCCCTGGGACACCGCGGCCGTCGGGAAGGCGGCGGCCACCCCGCCCACTGACGCCCAACTCGCCACCCTGGACCGGGAGATCGCCGTCTACCGGCGCGTCCTCGCGGCCGGCGGTCTGGTCGCCCTCGGCACCGACCACCCGCTCGTCCCGGTGGGCCTGCACCTCCACCTGGCGCTGCGCGCACTGCACCGCGGCGGTCTCACGGCGGCCCAGGCGCTCAGCGTCGCGACCCTGCTGCCCGCCCGGGTCTTCGGCGCGGACGCCGACCTGGGCACGGTGGAGGAGGGCAAGCTCGCCGACCTCACGTTCGTCGACGGTGACCCGTTCACCGACTTCGACGACCTGATCCGTACGACGGCCGTGCTCCGCGGCGGCACTGCCTTCCACCAGTCCGACCTGGTCGGGGCGTTCGAGGAGGTGGCCCCGAGGGCGCGCGCGGCCTCCGAAGACTGGCTGGAGGTCGGACGCCTGATGCGACGCGAGGGCTGCTGCGACCCCGGGTACTAGACGGCTCCGGGCGCGGGAGGGGCCGGGTGCGGGAGGGCCTGGGTGGCGTGGGCTCTCCCGCACGTTCGCAGCCAGCCGATGTCCACATGTCTGAACGAATCTCACATGAGTGATTGACGACCCCTCTGAGAGCTCCTACCTTTTCTCGGGTTGGCTACTGGCTGATCCCAGGGGAGGGGCACCCATGCCCGCACGCCGAAGAGCCGTTCAAATAGCACTGGTCACCGCAACCCTGGCCCTCGGGCTACCGGCCACCGCATCCATGGCCCAGGCCGGAACATCCGATCTCTACGTGGCTCCTTCCGGGAACGACCGTGCGCAGGGCACCGCCCGGCATCCCGTCCGCACCCTTGAACGCGCCCGCGACCTGGTCCGCGCCCGCGCCCACGACCTGACGGCCGATCTGACCGTCCACCTCGCCCCGGGCACCTACCGAGGCACGAAGCCGCTGGTCCTCGACGCCCGCGACTCCGGATCCAACGGCCACAAGATCGTCTGGCAGGGTGCGGGCGAGGGCGCCACCGTCGTCAGCGGCGGCCGGCAGGTCGGGGGATGGAGCCCGGTGCGGGGCCGCTTCGGCCTGTGGTCGGCCCCCGCGCCCCGAAGCCTCACCGACTCACGGCAGTTGTACGTCGACGGGGTGCGCGCCCAGCGGGCCCGCGGCACCGTCCCCGTCGGCCTCACCCAGACCGCCACCGGCTACACGGCCTCCGCCGACACGCTCGCCCACTGGAAGCACCCGGAGGACGCCGAGTTCGTCTACACCAGCGGCGAGGCCCTGTGGAACGTCGAGCGCAACGGCCTCGGCCAGTGGACCGAGCCGCGCTGCCGCATCGACTCCGCGCAGGGCACCACGATCACCATGGTCCAGCCGTGCTGGGACAACTCCAACAAGCGCGTGGAGTTCCCCGACATCCCCGGCCGCTCCGTCAGCATGGTCGGCCCCGGCAAACTCACCAACGGCGGCAAGGCCACGTACGTCGAGAACGCCTACGAACTGCTCGACCAGCCCGGCGAGTGGTACCTCGACCGGCACGCGGGGCGCGTGTACTACATGCCGCGCAAGGGCGAGGACCTCGGCCGCGCCGACGTCGAGGTCGCCCAGGCCGAGAAGCTGCTCGACGTGCGCGGCACCGCCGACGCGCCCGTCCACGACGTCGCCTTCCGCGGGCTGCAGTTCAGCTACGCCACCTGGCTCACGCCGTCACGGCCGGAGGGCTTCTCCGAGATCCAGGCCGGCTACACCATCACCGGCGACCGCGGCTGGGCCACCCAGGGCCTGTGCGGCTATGTCGACGGCGGCACCTGCCCGTTCGCGTCGTGGACCAAGATGCCGGGCAATGTCTCGGTCACGTACGGGCAGCGCCTCGACTTCGGCGACAACGTCTTCGCGCACCTCGGCGCGGCTGGCCTCGACCTGGGTGCCGGCACCGAGGACACCACCGTCGACGGCGGCATCTTCACCGACATCTCCGGCAACGGCCTCGAGGTCGGCGGCGTCGACGGTCGGACCCCGGCGTCCGGTGTGGAGGTGACGAACAATCACCTCTACGGGCTGCCCCGCGAGTTTCACGGCGGCGTCGCCGTCCTGAACGGCTACACCCAGCACAACACCATCGCCCACAACCAGATCGACCACGTCGGCTACTCGGCGATCTCCATGGGCTGGGGCGGCTGGCCCGACAAGATCGGCGACATCGCCACCCCCAACCCGAGCCACGACAACGCCGTCCGCGACAACCTCATCTACGACTACCTCCAGATGCTCGACGACGGCGGCGGCATCTACACGCAGGGACTGACCGGCACCTCGATGGCCGACGGCGAGAAGGTCACCGGCAACGTCATCCACGACCAGCTGGGCCTCGGCAAGAACGTCTACACCGACAACGGCTGCACCTACGAGACGGTCGAGGGCAACGTCCTCTACAACGCCGTGTACGCCAACGTCGGTTCGCGCCACACCGACTACCGCGACGACCTCGGCAACAACGACCCTACGCTGATCAAGGACAACTGGTGGCAGGAGGGCACGTCCGACGGTGACAACAAGGGCCTGGTGACGACCGGCAACCGGCTGATGGCGAGCCCGTCCGACGTACCGTCAAAGGTGCTGGAGGACGCCGGACTTGAGCCGTCCTACCAGCATCTGCTCGATCGGCGCGTCGGTGCGCTCGCGGCCCCGGAGGCACCGTCCCGCGTCGGTCTGAGCGCCGCCGGCGCGAGCGCCCTGTATGTCACCTTCAACCCGACGTTCGCCGACGGCGGCTCCCCGGTGACCGGCTACTCGGTGCGCCTGTACGACGCACAGGGCGCCCAGGTCGCCCGACGGGACGTGACGGCTGCCGAGTTCAAGCGGACCGCCTATGTGCGGGTCGACTCGCTGCCGGACTCCGGCGGACCGTTCACGGCGACCGTCACCGCGCGGGGCGCCCACGGCGAGAGCGCGCCGTCGATCGCCTCACTGCCGCTCGCCGCGACGGCCGTGAGCACGCTGCCCGCCGCGCCCACCGGCGCCAAGCTGCGCACCGAGGCCACGAAGGCCACCGTGGCATGGACCCCGCCCACCGTCACCGGCGACGCGAAGGTCGTCGGCTACCGCGTCACGGTCTCCGACGGGCGCGCGCCGGTCGAGGTCACCGGACGGGACACCCTGGTCACCCAGCCGACCGCGAAGGGCATGTTCCGGGTGCTCGACGGGCTGAAGCCCGGCACGTCGTACACGGTGACGGTCGCGGCCGTCACCGCGGCGGGCACCGGCCCCGCGGCCACCGCCACGGCGACGACGCGCACGAGCTGACCGCTCACCCCCGCAGGCGCGTCCCACGGGACGCGAGCCGGTTGCCGACGGCCCGAACAGGCCGTCGGCGGCCAGCGCCGGCACCGCCACCCACAGCGCGGCGGCGATCACCCCCGACAGGCCGTACGGACCCGCCACAGGATCTGCCACACCGTCAGGCCCATGCCGCGCACGGCCCGTACGAGATCCGCGTCGACCTGTTCCACCGCCCGATCGGCGTGCGTGCAGACAGGCGTGCGTGAGCACGGGCGGCACGGCCATGACGACGAGGGCCGTCATCACGTTCACGAAGCCGATGCCGAGCGGACCCAGGTGGCGCACACGTTCTGAGCGGGCATCGGGCAAGGTGACGTACTCCTGTCGCACCCGCACTACTCAACAGTCGTTCAGTAGCTGACGGCTGGGCGCCCTACCCGGGGTCCAGGTTGGAAACCCGCGTTTCGGAAATGGGGACGGTGGGAGAGGCTGGGGCCATGGACACCACGGACAGATCCGCCCAAGAGCACGGCCCCGCGCACCGGTTGGTCCCCGGCGCGGCGGACTCGCCGGTGATCCTGCACGTGCCGCACGGTTCCCGGACCGTCCCGCCGCACGTCCGCGCCGGCATCGTGCTCGACGACGCCGCCCTGGAGCACGAGCTGGACCTGATCACCGACGCACACACCCAGGAGATCGCCGAACGGGCCGCACGCGCCGCGTCCCTCGGGCCGTGGCGCTTCGTCAACGAACGCTCCCGCCTCGTCGTCGACCCCGAACGGTTCCCCGACGAGCGCGAGGAGATGCGGGCCGTCGGCATGGGCGCGGTCTACACCCGCACCACGGGCCGCGCGCCGCTGCGCCCCGAACCCGCACCGGACGAATCCGCCCTGATCACCCGCTACTTCGAGCCCTACGCCGAGGCGATGACCCGCGCGGTCGACGAGCGGCTCGCCGCGACCGGCCGCGCCGTCGTCATCGACGTGCACTCCTACCCGAGCCGCGCCCTGCCCTACGAACTCCACGGCGCCGGGCCGCGGCCGCCGGTCTGTCTCGGCACCGACCCGTTCCACACCACGGACGCCCTGCTCGCCGACGCCCGCACGGCGTTCGCCCCGCTCGGGGAGACCGGCCTCGACAGCCCGTTCGCGGGCACGTACGTACCCTTGCGGCACTACGGCAAGGACCCGCGCGTCACGGCCCTGATGCTGGAGGTGCGGCGTGACGTGTACCTCGACGAACCCGTGACCCCGCACGAGGGCCTCGACGCCGTGGCCGCCGCCCTGACCGACCTGATCGAGAGAGTGAGCAGCCGCCCGTGACGAAGCGCTCCGAGGACCCGACCACCCGGCCCTTCCTCTACCTCGTCGTGTGCGCGGCGGGGATCGCCGACGGCGTGGACAAGCTGATCGGGCGGGCCCTGGACGACGGCTGGGACGTCGGGGTCATCGCCACCCCCACCGCGCTCAACGGCTTCTTCGACCTGCCCGGGGTGGAGGAGCGGACCGGCCGGCCCGTCCGGTCGGCGTGGCGCACGCCCGCGACGCCGCGCCCGTTCCCGCCGGCGGACGCGGTCGTCGTCGCGCCCGCCACCTTCAACACGATCAACAAGTGGGCCGGAGGAATCGCCGACACCCTCGCCGTGGCCACGCTCTGCGAGGCGTACGGGGCCGGTGTCCCGGTCGCCGCGGCCCCGTGCGTGAGCGAGCAGCTGGCGACGCACCCCGCGTACGGGGCGAGCCTGCGCAGGCTGCGCGCGATGGGGGTGCGGTTCACCGAGGGCGCCTTCTCCTGGGGCGCGGCGACGGACCTGCTGACGGGGCTGCGCGCGGACGCCTGACCGCGCGGGCTCCGGCCGCCCGCGTCAGCGGGCCCCGGCGGCCTCCTGCGCGATCCGGTCGAACTGCTCGGCCATCGCCACCTGCAGGGCCTGCGCCGCCGACAGCGGCCGCACCATCACCGTGAACTCGTCGATCAGGCCCTCGTCGTTCACGTGCAGGAAGTCGCAGCCGGTGAGGTCACGGTCGCCGACGCGCGCCGCGAACACCAGGGCGTGGTCGCGGCCGCCCGCGTCGTTGATCTCCCGTACGTAGTGGAAGTCCTCGAAGACCCGCGTCACCCCGCGCAGGATCGCCGCGGTGATCGCCTTGCCCGGGTACGGCTTGAAGACCACCGGGCTGGTGAAGACGACGTCGTCGGCGAGGAGCGCCTCGATCGCGTCGTGGTCGTTCGCTTCCACGGCCTTGCGGAACGCCTGCACGGCGACACCATCCCTTTGGTCAACTTGTTGAATAGGTGTGGATGAAAGTAATCGCATCGCTGTACGGTGTCCAGATGTCTCTCAAGTACGCGGTGCTCGCCTCCCTGCTGGAGGGCGAGGCGTCCGGCTACGACCTGGCGAAGATCTTCGACGTGTCGGTCTCCAACTTCTGGGCCGCGACCCCGCAGCAGCTCTACCGCGAGCTGGAGCGGCTCGCAGCGGACGGCCTGATCGAGGCCCGGGTCGTCCCCCAGGAACGCAGGCCCAACAAGCGACTGTTCACGCTCACCGCGGCGGGCCGTGCCGACCTCGTCGCCTTCACGGCGAAGGAGCCCCGGCCCACCGCCGTGCGCGACGAACTCATGGTGAAGGTGCAGGCCGCCGACATCGGTGACACCGCCGCCGTCCGCGCCCACATCGAGGAACGGATGGCGTGGGCGACCGGCAAGCTCGCCCGCTACGAGCGCGTACGCGCCCACCTGCTCCAGGGCATGAGCGAGGAGCGGTTCCTGCGCGAGGGCGAGCGGGTCGGCCCGTATCTGACGCTGCTGCGCGGCATCAGCCTGGAGGAGGAGAACCTGCGCTGGGGCCGCCGCGCCCTGGAGATCCTCGACCTGCGCACGGCGGGGGCCGACCGATGAGCACCTACCTGCGCTACGTGGCCCTGGGCGACAGCCAGACCGAGGGCGTCGGCGACGGCGACGACACGACGGGGCTGCGCGGCTGCGCCGACCGTCTGGCGGAGCGCCTCGCGGAGCTGAACCCCGAGGCGCGGTACGCGAACCTGGCCGTGCGCGGCCGTCTCGCCGGACAGGTGCGCGCGCAGCAGCTGGGCCCCGCGCTCGCCCTGCGCCCCGACCTGGCGACGGTCGTCGCCGGGGTCAACGACCTGATGCGGCCGTCCTTCGACGCCGACGAGGTGGCCGGTCACCTGGAGGCCATGTTCGCGGCGCTGACGGAGGCCGGGGCCAAGGTCGCCACGGTCACCTTCCCCGACGTCGGCAGGATGATCCCCGTGGCCCGCCCGCTCGCCGGCCGGGTCACCGCGCTCAACGCCCGGATCCGCGCCGCCGCCGACCGCCACGACGTCGCCGTGGCCGACATGGCCCTCGCCCCCGCCCTCACCGACCGGCGCCTGTGGAGCGCCGACCGCCTGCACGCGAGCCCGCTGGGCCACGCCCGCATCGCGGACGCCGTCGCCCACGCCCTGGAACTCCCCGGCAGCGACACCACCTGGACCCGCCCGCTGCCCGCCCCGCGCGAGACGCCGAACCAGCACTCGGCGCTCACGGAACTCCGCTGGCTGATGGCCTACTTGGGCCCCTGGCTCGGCCGCCGACTGCGCGGCCGCTCCTCGGGCGACGGCCGCACCGCCCGCCGCCCGGATCTGCTCCCGGTCGGGGCGGCGGAGGCGTAGCCCCGGGACCGGCGGGCACCGGCGCGGTGCCCGCCACCCGACCTGCCGGGACTACTGCCGCGCCTGCGTGACCAGTGCCTCCGGGGTCAGATCCGCGAGCGTCGGATAGCCGTCCACCGCCATAGTCAGGTCGGCCTCGGCGAGCAGGGAACGCAGGACGTGGACGAGGCCGTCCTCGCCGCCGACCGCGAGGCCGTACGCGTACGGGCGGCCGACACCCACCGCCGTGGCGCCCAGTGCGAGCGCCTTGACGACGTCGGCACCCGAGCGGACCCCGGAGTCGAAGAGCACCGGCGTCCCGTCGGCCGCCTCGACGACGCTGGGCAGCGCGTCGAGCGCCGCCAGGCCGCCGTTGGCCTGGCGGCCGCCGTGCGTGGAGCAGTAGATGCCGTCCACGCCGCCGTCCTTGGCGCGGCGCACGTCCTCCGGGTGGCAGATGCCCTTAAGGATCAGCGGCAGATCGGTCAGGGAACGCAGCCACGGCAGGTCGTCCCAGGTGAGCGGGTTGCCGAAGACGCCGACCCAGGTGCGGACGGCGTCCATCGGATCGCCGGAGGGGACGAGCTCCTTGAAACGGGGGTCCGAGGTGTAGTTGGCCAGGCAGTGGCCGCGCAACTGCGGGAAGTTTGCGGTCGACAGATCGCGCGGGCGCCAGCCCGTCACCCAGGTGTCGAGCGTGACCACGATGCCCTTGAAACCGGCCGCCTCCGCCCGCTTCACCAGACTCTCGGCGAGCGCCCGGTCGGTCGGCGTGTACAGCTGGAAGAAGCCCGGGGTGTCCCCGAACCCGGCGGCCACGTCCTCCATCGGGTCGACGGACAGCGTCGAGGCGACCATCGGCACCCCGGTGCGCGCCGCGGCCCGCGCCGTCGCCAGATCCCCGTGCCCGTCCTGCGCGCACAGCCCGATCACCCCGACCGGCGCCATGAACAGCGGCGACGCGAGCCGTATCCCGAACAGGTCCACCGACAGGTCCCGCTGCGCCGCGCCCACCATCATCCGCGGCATCAGCCCGTACCGCTCGAAGGCCCGCACATTGGCCCGCTGGGTGGTCTCGTCACCGGCGCCCCCGGCCACGTACGACCACACGGAGGGGGAGAGCGCCGACTGTGCGCGCCGCTCCAGTTCCCCGAACTCCATCGGCAGGTCCGGTACGACACCTCGCAGCCCGTCGAGATAGATCTCGTACTGGTAGTCCCCGAACTGCGGGCTCATGGCGCACCTCTTTCTGTGGTGGACAAAGACGCGGTCCAATCTGCCAGCAGTCCGGCGCCCGGGAAAGAGATCGACTTCGGCGGGGAACGCCGTGAGCAGGCGTCAGTCGCCGACGGCGGACCGGCCGGTCCGGATGGCCAGGCCGTACGCGGTGCGCTGTTCGTTGATCTCGTGCTGTGCGGCGGAGAAGATCGCGAGGGCCTGCGGGGCGGTGACTCGGTGAGCGGGCTGCCGGAGCAGCTCGGGTCGACGCGGTACACGCGCAGCCGGTCGCTGCCGCGGTCGGTGGTGGCGGCGAGGTAGCGCAGGCGGGCACGGTGCACCAGGTCGACGTCTGGTGAACCGGCCCGCGCCGGGGGCGGCGGGCGCGGGCAGCGACTGCACCTGGCGGGCGGCGAGGTCGCAGACGCGCGGCCCGCCCTGCTCGGCGGTGGCGATCACGCGGCTGCGGTCTCGGCGCGACGGCCGGCAGCGCGCGGGAGACCCGGGCGGCGCCAGGGGGGCGGCCTCTGAGGGTGTGCACGGACGCGCTCCACCGTGGGGTCTACACCTATAGGGCACGACTCCTCCCCGGGTATGACACCGCCGCCGTGCGCCTACCGCGGACGTGGGCGCGGACTGTGGCTCAGAGGCGGACCTCCGGGCCCGCGCGGGCGGCGAGGATAGAAGCTGATCCTGCCGACCTCCCTGACGTGCAACGACGCACCGCGGGGCGGTCGCTCCTGCCCGAGAGGCTGCCCGAGGGACCTCTCACCACATCCGACGGGAGCCCCTTTCGCCGTGGCCACGTTCCTGTACAAACTCGGCCGGTTGTCGTTCCGACGCCGCCGCTATGTCGCCCTGCTGTGGGTGCTGCTGCTCGGCGGAATCGGTTTCGCGTCGTCCGCCGCGCCCGCGCCGCCCGCGGACTCGTTCTCGATGCCCGGCACCGAGTCGCAGAAGGCCTTCGACCTCCTCGACCAGAAGTTCCCGGCCGCCAGCGCCGAGGGCGCCACGGCCCGCGTCGTCATACGCGCCCCCGAGGGCCAGAAGCTCACGGACACCGCGGCCAAGGCCGACGTGCAGAAGCTGGTGACGGAACTCGGCGACGGACCGCAGGTCGCCTCGGTCGCCGACCCCTACAAGGCGAACGCCGTCAGCAAGGACGGCACCACCGCCTACACCTCCGTCACCTACAAGGTCGCGGGCACCGAGCTGACCGACGCCGCCCACAAGGCGCAGACGAAGGCGATCGACGACGCGCGCGACGGCGGCTACACCGTCGAGGCGGGCGGTGACGCGATCGAGGCCGAGCAGGAGATGGGCGGCAGCGCCGAGATGATCGGCATCGCCATCTCCGCCGTCGTCCTCGTCCTCACCTTCGGTTCGATGATCGCCGCGGGCATGCCGCTGCTGACCGCCATCATCGGCGTCGGCATCGGCGTCTCCGGCATCGCGGCGCTCGGCAGCGTGCTGAACCTGTCCAGCACCACGTCGACGCTCGCCTCGATGATCGGCCTCGCCGTCGGCATCGACTACGCCCTGTTCATCGTCTCCCGCTACCGCGCGGAACTGGCCGAGGGCCGAGAACGCGAGGAGGCGGCGGGCCGCGCCGTCGGCACCGCCGGATCCGCGGTCGTCTTCGCCGGTCTGACCGTGATCGTGGCGCTGACCGGCCTCTCCGTCGTCAACATCCCGATCCTCACCAAGATGGGCCTGGCCGCCGCGGCGACCGTCGCCATCGCCGTGCTGATCGCGCTCACCATGATTCCGGCGCTGCTCGGCTTCGCCGGCAAGAAGGTGCTGCGCCGCAAGGACCGCAAGAAGACCGGCCCGATCGCCGAGGCCGGCAAGCCCAACCTCGGCACCCGCTGGTCCCGCTTCGTGCTGCGCCGCCCGCTCACCGTGCTCCTGGTCGGTGTGCTCGGCCTCGGCGCCATCGCCGTCCCGGCGACCAGCCTCGAACTCGGCCTGCCCGACGAGGGCTCGTCCGCGCCCGACAGTACGCAGCGCAAGGCGTACGACATGCTGTCCGAGTCCTTCGGCGCGGGCTTCAACGGCCCGCTGATGGTGACCGTCGACGGCAAGGGTGCGGCCGGCGCCGCGAAGACGGTCGGCGCCGAACTGGCCAAGGTCGAGGGCGTCGTGGCCGTGGCCCCGGCCCAGGTCAACCAGGCCGGTGACACCGCGATCATGTCGGTCGTCCCGAAGACCGGGCCGAGCGACCACAAGACCGAGGAACTGGTCAGGACGATCCGCTCCGAGGCCACGTCCTGGTCGGCCGACACCGACACCGAAGTCCTCGTCACCGGCGCCACGGCCATGACGATCGACTTCTCGCAGACCCTCGACGACGCGCTGATCCCGTATCTGCTCCTGGTGGTCGGCCTCGCCTTCCTCCTGCTGATGCTGGTCTTCCGCTCGATCCTGGTCCCGCTCAAGGCCGCGCTCGGCTTCCTGCTCTCGGTGGCGGCGGCGCTCGGCGCCGTGGTCGCGGTCTTCCAATGGGGCTGGCTCGCGAACGTCTTCGGCGTCGACCAGCCGGGCCCGATCATGTCGATGATGCCGATCTTCATGATCGGCGTGGTCTTCGGTCTCGCGATGGACTACGAGGTCTTCCTCGTGACGCGCATGCGCGAGGCGTACGTCCACGGGGCGCGCCCGGGTGAGGCCATCGTGACCGGGTTCCGGCACGGCGGCCGGGTCGTCGGCGCCGCCGCGATCATCATGATCAGCGTCTTCTCCGGCTTCATCATGGAGAACAACGACATGATCAAGATGATGGGCTTCGGTCTCGCCGTCGCCGTCCTCTTCGACGCGTTCGTCGTCCGCATGGCGATCGTGCCCGCGGTCATGGCGCTGCTCGGCAAGTCCGCCTGGTGGCTGCCGCGCTGGCTCGACAAGGCGCTGCCGAACGTCGACGTCGAGGGCGAGAAGCTGCACAAGTCGCTCACGCCGCGGTCGCCCTCCGCGGAGGACGACCGCGAGCTGGAGACGGTACGCGGCTGAGCTGCGACGCCGCAGAGCTGTGCGGGCCCGCTCCGGTCATCGGGGCGGGCCCGCCGCGCGTTCGGCGGCGGCGTGCCACCAGGTGGGCGGGGAAGGGCCTTCGACCACGGCCGTCGGCTGGGCGGGATGCAGGCCGAGCCGGTGCAGCGCGGCGCCGGCGACCCGGACGTCGTACCAGCCGTGCCAGTGGCCGTCGGGCCCGATCCCGCAGGCGAGGTCGACCCGGATCTCGCCCGGCGCGAACGGCATCCAGTCGATCCCGCGCTCGCGCAGTCAGGCCCGTGCGGCCGCCATCGGCCGGAGCCGGCCGGGCAGATTCTCGTACGCGGCGACGCTGATCCACTCCGTGGGCGGGATGTTGTCCATGGCGCCCATGATGCCCCGGGGCACGGCCCGCGCGTCCGTCGTCATCGGGGCAGCGCCGGGGCCACGACAGACTCCACGACCCTGCGCACCTCGGCGCGGGCGGGCGGCCCTTCGTCGCGGCCCGCGAACAGCAGATGGCCGGTGCCGACCAGGCTCAGCGCGAGCGTGTCCAGGTCGGTGCCGGGGGCGAGCCGGCCCGCGTCGCGCTCCGCGCCGAGATAGGCGATCACCATCGCCGTGCCCTGCGCGAGCACCGTGACCCCCGGCCGCCCCGCGGCCCGGAGGCGTGCGCGCAGCCCGTCCCGGAAGGTGATCAGGCTGACCAGCGCCAGGGCGACCGGGCTGAACAGACCGGTCAGGGCGTCCGTGAGCCGGTCGACCAGCGAGCCGGTGCCCGCGGCCGCCACCAGCGTCGCGCCCCGCGCGTCGATCCCCCCGACCCGGTCGAGGATCAGCTCGCACAGGAACGCGTCGAAATCCGTGAAGTGCCGGTGCAGCACGCCCTTGGCGCACCCGGCCTCTTCGGTGACGGCCCGGCTGGTGAGCGCGGCGGCGCCGTCCCGCAGCAGGACGCGCTCGGCCGCGTCGAACAACTGCGTGCGCACATCGCGGATGGCCACCCCGGTCGGCACCTGCGTCTCCCCTTCGTCGGCCCTGCGTCGGATGCAGCAACCGTAGACGAGTGGGCAGGTGCCCACTAGAGTGGGCGCATGCCCACTAACTCCGGGGCGACCCCGGACGAACCCCACAAGGCGCGCCGCATGGCGGAGTCCTTCGGCACCGACCCCGACCGCTACGACCGCAGCCGTCCGCGCTACCCCGACGCCCTGGTGCGCCGGATCGCCGCGGCGGCGCCCGGCCCCGACGTCCTCGACGTCGGCTGCGGTACGGGCATCGTGTCGCGGCAGTTCCAGGGGGCGGGCTGCACCGTGCTCGGCGTCGACGTCGACGCCCGCATGGCCGACTACGCGCGCGGGCGCGGAGTCCCGGCCGAGGTCGGGCAGTTCGAGAGCTGGGACCCGGCAGGCCGCACCTTCGACGCGGTCGTCGCCGGACAGACCTGGCACTGGATCGACCCGGCGGCGGGAGCGGCCAAGGCGGCCGAGGTGCTCCACCCCGGGGGCCGCGTCGCTCTCTTGTGGAACGTCCACCAGCCCGCACCCGAGCTCGCGGACGCCCTCGCCCGGGCCTACGGCGAGGCTCTCCCCAAGACCCCGCTCAACCCCTGGAAGGGCGCCGCCCTGAACGCGTACGGCGGCATCTTCGACAAGGTCGCCGACGGGCTGCGCGGCACCGGCTCCTTCGAGGAACCGGAGCGCTGGGAGGAGCGCTGGGAAGGCCGCTACACCCGGGACGCCTGGCTGGAGTTCATGAGCACCAGCGGCGGGGCCGCCCTGTGCACCCCGGAGCAGTCGGCCGACCTGCACGCACGCACGGGCGCGGCAATCGACGCCCTGGGCGGCGCGTTCACGCTGCCGTACGTCACGGTGGCGGTGACGGCGGTGCGGAAGGCCGACTAGGGGGACAGGAGGGGAGGGGACGGGAGGGGCGGGGAGCCGCCGAGGCCTCAAGTCCTGGGTCGGAAGACCTGGTTCGGCAGACGGTGGGCAGGGGGCGCGGTGCGCCGGATGATGGCGCCCGTGACACATCACGACACCGCCCCGTTCGACACGGACGCCTTCCTCGCCCGCCCCCTCACCGCCCGTCTGGCCACGGAAGGGCCCACGGTCCGCCCCGTCTGGTACCTGTGGGAGGACGGGGCGTTCTGGGTGCTGACCGGGCCGTGGGCCCGGCTGTTCCACCGGGTCCGGGAGGACCCGCGCGTCGCCCTGGTCGTGGACGAGTGCGACCTGGCCACGGGCCGCGTGCGCCAGGTCCTGGCCCGTGGCCGCGCCGAACTCCTCCCCTTCGACGTACCGCGAGGACGCCGCAAGCTCGTCCGCTACCTCGGGGCCGACGCATCCCTGTGGGACGACCGCTTCCGGCACTACCTCCACGACGATCCCGCCGAACGCGGCACGGTCTGGCTGCGTCTGGCGCCGGCCTCGCTCACGGCCCACGACCTGAGCTACGCCGTGCCCGGCTGAAGTGGCGTTGTCAGTGCCGGGTGCTATCCCTGGAAAGGGCAAGAACACTCGGCATCCGACAGCACACGACCAAAGGAGGCGGCCATCAGCCAGGACGGTCGACCGCGGCGTTCCGGGCAGGACCTGTGCGTGCGGCGGCACCCGGAGACACAGGTGGAGTGCGTCCTCGCGGACACGCACTATCCGCGCCCGCACTACGCCTTGGACGGCACGACGTGGCACGACGGACTGTGCGGCGCGTGCCACGGCAGCGGGAGTCGCGACGGCGGCACCGTCTGCGCTTCCTGCAACGGCGTCGGTTTCTGCCTGCTGGAGATAGAGATCGACGCGGAGATCGAAGGGGAGTGAGGATGCGGTAGCGCTCAGTCCGTGTAGACCTCGGCGCGGTCCACGCTCACGAACGAGGCGCCGGACGAGGCGTTGTGCTCGCCGGTGACGCGGACCCGCAAGGTGTGCGGGCCGTTGCTCAGGCGCGGGCTCAGATACTGGAGCGTCTCGCCGGTGCGGATCGCGCCGTAGAAGTCGACGCGCTGCTCGGGGCCGCCGTCGACGCTGACGGCCGCGATGCCGTTGCCGGTGTCCTTCACCGACAGCAGGGCGATACGGGTGCCGGTGAAGGTGAACGTCGCCGTGTTGCCGGCCTGTTCGCTCCAGTGGTCGTCGCCCCAGAAGCACTGCGCGGCGCAGCCGGTGCCCGAGTTCCAGGCCCCGGTGTACGTCACGGTGCCGCTGCCGCTCGACCGGCCGTCGTCGTTGATCCAGTGGTTGCCCGAGCCGGGGTCACCCGACGGCAGGTCCTGCGTCGCGCCCATCGCGAGCGGCGTCCCCAGGTCCGGGCTGCCGTCCGCGTTCCAGCCGATCTTCTGCGCGCGGGTCGTGCGGTCCGTGTAGGTGTACGCCGACGTGGTCTTCGCGTGGTAGATCAGCCAGTCCTCCGTGCCGTCGGGGGACGTGAAGAAGGCGTGGTGCCCGGGGCCGAACACGCCCCGGTCGTCGGCGCGGGAGAAGACCGGCCCCTGGTGCTGCGTCCAGTTGCCGGGGACGAGCGGATCGGCGCCGTTCGCCAGGGACATCATCCAGACCTGGTAGTCCGGCTTTCCGGTGTCGCACGTCGAGTACGTCATCCATGTACGGCCGTTGCGGTTGAGGAACTCGGGGCCCTCGCGGACCTCGGGGCAGCCGCCCGCCGCGTCGATCGCGACCGCGTCGCCCGAGACGGTGTACGGGTTCGACATGGGCGCGATGTTCAGGCCGTTGTGCTGGTACGGGTTGATGCCGCTGTACGCGAGATACAGCTTGCCGTCGTGCTGGAGGATGCCCGGGTCGATCGCGAAGTCGTTCGCGTGGTTGGGCGGGGTGAGCTTCGCCTTGTAGTGGTACGGGCCCGTCGGGTCGTCGCCGGACGACTCCAGGACGTACAGGCGGTGGTGATCGTCCGTCCCGTCGTCGGCCGTGTAGTAGAGGTACCAGTGGTCGCCGAAGCGGTAGAACTCCGGGGCCCAGATGTGCTGGTCGCGGGAGGTGTCGGTGTCCGTCCAGACCGTCACCGGGTCCGCGTCGAGCAGCGTGGCCAGGGAGGGTGAGCTCCACATCCGGATGCTGTCGCCCTGGGTGGTGGTCAGGTGGTAGGCCCCGTCGGCGTACGTGAGGAAAGGGTCGGGGCCGGTGTTCAAGGGATTGCGGAAGGTGCCGCTCGCGGCCGCGGGTCTCGCCGGCTGCTTCGCGACCGCCTGCGGGGCGCAGGCCAGACCGGCGAGCAGGGCGAGCAGGGCGAAGACGAGGGCGGTACGGGACCGTGCGCGCACGAGCGGCTCCTTACATCGATGTAAGTCCCAGCTCTCCAGGACCGTAGGGAAGGGCCGTCACGGTGTCAACGGGGCACACCGTGACGGGAGTTGACCGTGGTTCCGGGCCCGCTCACTGCCCGCCGAGGCCCGTCGTCGCCACCGACTTCACGATGTGCCGCTGGAAGAAGACGAACACGGCGACGAGCGGCAGCGCGGCGAGCACGGCCGAGGCCATCGACTGCGCGTACTGGATCCCGTACGCGTCCTTCACCGTGGTGATGCCGACCGGCAGCGTCATCAGCGACGGGTCGGACGTGGAGACGAACGGCCACAGGAAGTTGTTCCACGCCCCGATGAACACGAAGATCGCGACGGCCGCGAGCATCGGCCGGGACAGCGGCAGCAGCACCGACCAGAAGATCCGCCAGTGGCCCGCGCCGTCGATCCGGGCCGCCTCCTCCAGCTCGACGGGGAGCGAGTCGAAGTGCTTCTTCAGGATGAAGACCATCACCGGCGCCACCGTCTGCGGCAGGATCACCGCCGCGTACGTGTCGAGGAGGTGCAGCGTCAGCATCTGCTCGAACCACGGCACGATCAGGATCTGCGGCGGCACCATCACCGCCGCGATCGTCAGGGCGAACAGCCACCTGCGGCCGGCGAACAGGGTGCGCGAGAAGGCGTATCCGGCCATCGCCGAGACCAGCACCGTGATCACCGTGACGGCGGCGGACACGAGGAAGCTGTTGAGCATCCACAGCGGCAGGTCGCCGCGCTCCCACACCGTGCGGAACGCCTGCAGCGAGAAGCCGTGCTTCGGCCACACCCAGTGCAGCGGATCGCTCGCGTCCTGCTCCGACTTGAACGCCGTGAGCAGGGCCCACGCCATCGGCAGCAGCCAGACCAGGGAGGCGAGGCCGAGCACGGTCAGAGCGAGCGTGCGCGCGGTGCGGCTCGCGCCGAGCGTCAGGTTCGTGGTCGACCGGGCCGGGCCGCGACGGGCGCCGGGCGGGCGCACGGGGACGATCCGCCCCGACGCGCGGCGGGCGGGGGACTCGGTGGTGGTGGTCGTCATGTCACTTCTCCCGGCGGCGGAGTACGGCGAACTGGGCGGCGGAGGCGAGCACGACGAGGGCGAAGAAGATGTAGCTGATCGCCGACGCGTAGCCGAGCCGGTAGCCGGTGAAGCCGACGTCGTAGATGTACTCGACGACCGGCCGCGTCGCGTTGTTCGGGCCGCCCTTCGTCAGCAGGTACACCTGGTCGAAGACCTTCAGGGACGCCAGGATCTGCAGCACGCCGATCACGACGGTGATCCGGCTGAGCTGCGGCAGCGTGATCGAGAACAGCCGGCGCCAGGCCCCGGCGCCGTCGATGGCCGCCGCCTCGTACAGGTGGTCCGGGATCGACTGGAGGGCGGCCAGGTAGAGCAGGAAGTTGAAGCCGACCGTCCACCACAGGGTCGTCAGCGCGATCGCCCACATCGCCACCGACTCGTCGCTCAGCCAGGCGATCTGGTCGAGGCCGAGCGCGCTCAACAGATGGTTGTAGAGGCCGAGATCGGGCTGGTACAGCCAGAGCCACAGCAGGCTGACGACGCCGACCGGCAGCAGGTACGGCGCGAAGAAGGACAGCCGCCACACCCACTGGCCCGGCAGCCCGGTGTGCACGAGCAGCGCCATGCCGAGCGCCACCACGACCAGCGGGACCGTCGAGATCAGCGTGAACAGGACCGTGTGCCACAGGGCGCGCCACATCTCCGCGTCCCCGAACGCCTCGGAGAAGTTGTCGAGGCCGACGAAGGACGGGGTGTGCGCGGACAGTGCCTTGTCCGTGAACGCCGTCCACAGGCCCTGGCCGAGCGGCCACAGCAGGAAGACCGCGAACAGCGCGAGGAAGGGCAGGGCGAAGAGCAGGCCCGGGGGCAGCAGCCGCCGGACCGACAGCGGTCGCGGCCCGGCCGGGGCGGGACGAGAGGACATCGTTGTGCCTCCTGAGACGGTGCGCGGCCGTCAGGCCGGGCTGGGCTTGGTGAGGAAGGTGTTGACGCGCCGCACCATCGCGCGCGCCGCGCGGACCGGGGCGAGACCGTCGAGCAGGGCCTGCTGGAGCACCTGCGACATGGCGTTCTGGAAGTCGGAGCCCGCGCCCGCGAACCAGACGGCCGGGTCGAGCACGACCTGCGAGGCGGCCGACTTGTAATGCGCCTGCGGCAGCAGCTCCGCGTACGCCTCGGTACGGGTGACCGGCGTGTACGCCGGGATGTGCCCGGCCGTCGCCCAGGTCTGTCCGGCCTTCAGGAGCGCCGCGACCGCCTGATGGGTGCGCCTGCGGTGCGCCGCGTCGGGATGGTCGCGGTGCGGGAGCACGAACGAGTGCGAGTCCGCGTAGATCGCCGGGGTCCCGAAGACGGTCGGGAACGGGGCGGCGTCCACCTTCTTGTCCGCGGTGCGGAACGTGCCGAGCTCCCACTCGCCGGACAGTGCCATCGCCGTCTGCCGGTTGGTGAACGCGGCGACGCTGGAGTTGTAGTCGAGCCGCTTCGGATTGACCTTGCCGTCGACCAGCTTGGCCATGAACGCGATGACCTCGGCCATCCGGTCGATGTCGGCCTTCGCCGGGCCGCCCGGCGGCAGCTCGAAGGTGCCGCCCGTCTGCCGGTACAGGCCGTAGAAGAGCCGCCAGCCCTGCGCGGTGTCGTTGACGTACCCGAAGGAGATGCCCTGCTTGCCCGACGCCTTCGCCAACTCCCGGCCTGCGGCGAGGAATCGGTCGGGCGACGAGAACGCGTCCAGGTCCAGCGTGCCGTCCGCCGTGAGCAGTCCCGCCTTCTTCGTCGGCTCCGGATGGAAGAACACGATGAAGGGGTGCGTGTCGAGCGGGATCGCGTACGTCGCGCCGTCGTACTGCGTGCGCTGCCACACGGCGTCCGCGAAGTCGCTCTCGTGGATGCCGAACTCGGCCATCAGATCCATGTCCCACGGGTCCACGAGCCCGGTCGGCGCGTAGCCCGCGAGCCGCGACATGTGCGCGACGGCGACGTCCGGGCCGCGCCCGCCGGCCGAGGCCATGGCGAGCTTCGTGTAGTACGGGGTGCCCCACTCCAGGACGGTGCGGTCGATGTGCGTGCCCGGCATGTCGGGCTGCGCCCTGCGCACCATGTCGTTGAGCAGTCCGCCGTCGGCGCCCTGGAACAGGTCCCACAGCCGGACCGTCGAGTCGCCCGCGGCCAGCGCGCTGCCGCAGCCGCTGAGCGCGCCCGCGCCGAGCACCGCGGCGCCGGCGGCGAACGCGCCCGTCAGAACGCGCCGCCTGGTGAGCGCGGGGCGACCGACGGGGGCGGGTGTGCCGGTCATATGGCTCCTTCCCGGTGGCCGGCGGAGTCGTCCCGACTCCGTCGGCCACAGTTGTACATCGATGTAAATTGCAGGCAGGGGTGAAGAGCTACTTCGTGTCCTCGAACGCGGCGGGGCGGAGCTGGGCGTCCCGCAGCCGGGCGGTGTCGACCTTCTCGCTCCGGTCGAAGCGGTAGACGCCGTTGCGCTCCTGGAAGACGTCCGTGAGCTGGGTGTAGCAGTAGCCGAACATGTCCGGGTCGTCGAGCAGCACGCCCGTCAGACCGGTGAACCGCTCGATGAACTCCTCCGCGCTGCGCGGCCGTTCGCCGTATCCCCAGGAGTCGTCGAGCACGTTGCCCGCCGCCTCCGCGGCCGCCTCGGGGTCCCACCAGATGCCGCCGAACTCGCTGCAGAAGTACGGCTGCCCGGCGTAGGGAACGGACCAAGTGCGACCCTCGGGGCCGGTGTTGACGTACGGCTTGTTCTCCGCGAGGCCCTGCATCGTCTTCGCGAACGCCGCCGGGTCCTGCTCGTAGCAGTGCGAGTCGTACACGTCGGTCTCCGGGACCCGGTGCGCGTAGCCGGACGCGTCGATCACCGGGCGGGTGCCGTCGGCCTGCTTCGTGGCCAGGAACATCGCCCGCGTCACGTCGTCGAGCTGCGTGATGCGGTCGTGCAGGTTCTGGTACGTCTCGTTGAGCGGGCACCAGCCGACGATCGAGGGGTGCGAGTAGTCCCGCTCCACGGCCTCCAGCCACTGGGCGACGTAACTGGCGTCGGGCCGCTGGTTGTCGTCGCGGACCCCGACCTCGCAGCCCCAGTCGCCGAACTCGCCCCACACCAGATAGCCGAGCCGGTCCGCGTGGTACAGGTAGCGCTCCTCGAAGACCTTCTGGTGCAGCCGGGCCCCGTTGAAGCCGGCCGCGAGGCCGAGCTCGATGTCCCGGACGAGATCGGCGTCGCTCGGCGCCGTCATCAGGCCGTCCGGGTAGTAGCCCTGGTCGAGGACGAGACGCTGGAAGACCGGCTCGCCGTTCAGGAGCAGCCGCTTGCCGTCGACGGAGACCGAGCGCAGACCCGCGTACGAGGTCACCCGGTCGACCGGCTGCCCGTCGGGGCCGACGACTTCGAGCACGAGGTCGTACAGGTGCGGGTCGGACGGCGACCACACGCGTTGCCGGTCCGCGGGCACGGCGAGCGCGAGGCGCGGGCCGAGGTCGAGGTCGGCGCGGGCCTCGGCGGTGACGACCGTGCCCCGGCTGTCCGAGAGCGTGGCCCGGACGCGGTGGCCCGGGGCGTTGCCGGTCAGCGGCAGTTCCAGGAAGAAGGAGCCCGAGGCCAGGTCCGGGGTGATCCGGGGGCGCTTCAGGGCGACCGTGCGCGGAACCGGCTCCAGCCACACCGTCTGCCAGATGCCGGTCGTACGGGTGTAGTGGCAGTGCGAGTTGGCGAACCAGGTGGCCTGCTTGCCGCGGGCCTGCGGACCGTGCCGGGTGTCACGGGCCCGGACGACCAGGGCCAACTCGGCGCCGGGCGCCGCCGCTTCGCCGAGGTCGACGGTGAAGGGGGTGAAGCCGCCGCGGTGCCGGGCCACCTCGACACCGTTCGCCCACACCGTCGTGTCGTGGTCCACGGCGCCGAAGTGCAGCAGCACCCGGGCGTCCGTCCAGCCGGCGGGTACCGTCACCGTGCGCCGGTACCAGACGGCCTCCAGGAAGTCCGTCTCGCCGATCCCGGACAGCTCCGACTCGGGGCAGAACGGCACGGTGATCGCGCCGGTCAACTCCCGCTCCCGCAGGCCGCGTTCCAGGCCCGTGTCGGAACGGTCGATCTCGAACTGCCACGTGCCGTTGAGGTTCAGCCAGGCGTCACGGGCGAACTGGGGGCGCGGGTACTCGGGACGGGGGACAGGCATGGTGCTCCTTGCCTCGGGTGGGGTGCGGCGCAGCGCCGTGCGACGGGTGCGCCGGGCGGTGCGAGGCTCATGGCACCATGACGATTACATCGTTGTAAATATCCGGGACGGGGTGGGATCCGGCCCGAAACCGATTCGTGATGGTCGGTACGATCGCGGACGGCAGACGGAAGGAATGAAGAGCGTGGCGGCCAGACCCAGGATCAAGGACGTTGCGGAGTACGCGGGCGTCTCGCCCAAGACGGTCTCCAACGTGATCAACAACTTCGAGCATGTCTCCGACCGGACCCGCGAGGCCGTCCGTGAGGCGATCGACGCCCTCGGCTACCGGGTCAACATGGCGGGCCGCCAGCTGCGGCAGGGCCGCACAGGCATGATCACCCTCGCCGTGCCCGAACTCGACGTCGCGTACTTCGCCGAGCTGGCCAAGCACGTGATGACCGAGGCCGACCGGCGCGGACTCACGGTGCTGCTGCACCAGACGGGCGGCTCGCGCGAGCGGGAACTGGCGGCGCTGCACGGCTTCGACGCCCAGTTCTCCGACGGCATCATCCTCAGCCCGCTCGCGCTGCAGCCCCGCGACCTCGCCACCCGGGACCGGCGACTGCCCGTGGTCCTGCTCGGCGAACGCCCCGCCGAGGGCAGCACCGACCACGTCGCCATCGACAACGTACGGGCCGCGCGCGAGGCCACCGCCCATCTGCTGGAGCGCGGCCGGCGCCGGATCGCGGTGGTCGGCGGCATGGTCAGGGGCCGCCAGGGCACGGACCGGCTGCGCACGGACGGCTACCGCGAGGCGCTCAGGGCGGCCAAGGTCCCCTTCGACAGCGACCTCGTGGTGCCCGTCGACGCGTACCACTGGCGGGACGGCGCGCGCGCCGCGGCCGAACTCGTCGAACGGGACCCGCACCCGGACGCCCTGCTCTGCCTCAACGACCATCTCGCGCTCGGCGCGCTGCGCGCCCTGCACGAGAAGCGGGTGAGCGTGCCCAAGGACATCGACGTGGTCGGCTTCGACGACATCGAGGCGTCCCGCTTCAGCGTGCCCACCCTGACGACGGTGGCCCCCGACAAGGAGGAGATCGCGCGGGCCGCCGTGGCCCTGCTCGTCGACCGCATCGACGGCCCCGATGACGGGCCGCTGGTGGACCACGTCGTCGGGCACGAGGTGATCGTGCGGGAGAGCAGCGGTGGGTGAGGCGGCGGAGCGGGGCGGGACCCGGTTCCCGAGCGGGGCGGGACCCGGTGCCGGAGGTGGTCCGGGCCGTTCGGTCAGGCGCTCCGCTCCAGCCGCACGACCACGGGCGCGTCGAACGGGGCGCCCGACTGGTTGACCTGGACGTGACCCGCGCCCAGCCAACTGCCGGTGCCGGGCACCCGGTGGATCTCCGAGAGCCACAGGGACTGGTTCGACGACGAGCGGGCGCCCGTCGACCGCGGCAGCCGGGGTCGCTGGATCGTCACACAGCGGCCCGTGTCGGTCAGATACCGGTTGCCGTCGAGGAACAGCCCCTTGGCGTCCTGGGCCAGGGGCACGCGCCGCTCGCAGCCGCCCGGTGCCGGATCCTGCGCGACCCACGCCGAGCCGGTCCAGCGCAGCCGGATGTACTTGTCCTCCGGTTCGTCGTCCGTCTCGCCGTGGTCGAAGGTGTTCTCGCCGTACGCGCGCACCTCGCCGCCGTCGAGCACGAAGACCTTGCCGAGGGAGGCGCTCGCCTCCGGCGGTACCGGGTCGTCGAAGCGGGACACGGGGGTGTCGACCGCCCGCCACGACGTGCCGTCCCAGTGCATCGAGGCCGGCTGGTCGTACGGCAGGCCGCCGGAGCCCTCGGTCCCGGGCCCCGTCGAGCGCCGGCCCACCGCCCAGGCGTCGTCCGGCCCCACGACCGCCAGGTCCGCGGCCTCGTACGGCAGCCGGGTCGTCGTCCAGCGGTCGCCGTTCCAGTGCGCGGCGGTCCGCTCGCCGGTGAGAGCCCAGATGTCGTCGGGGCCGGCGGCCTCCAGGTCGCCGACGGTGCCGGCCGGCGGGCTCGGCACGGCGGACCACCGCGTGCCGTCCCACCGCGCCCAGCCCTGCGCACCGGAGCTCCGGCCCGTCGGTTTCGGCCGCAGCCACAGCGTGTCGTCGCCGATCTCGTCGAGCGCGGGCGGTGCGTCGGAGGGGCCGATGGCGTCGGGCAGCGACTCGCGCGTCCACCGGGCGCCGTCGTAGTGCATCAGGAACGGTCCCGTGCCGCCGTCGTTCTCGGTCGCGACCGCCCAGACGTCGTCCTCGGCGAGCGCGGCGACATCGGTGAACCGGCCGCTGAAGTCCGCGATGTGCGCGAACTCCCAGGTGAGCGCGGCGTTTTGGGATCCGGGGGAGGAGTGCGCACCGCCCGTGGGCCGGTCCCCCCGCGGCTCGGTGTCCGCACCGCACCCGGCCGCAGCGAACACCGCCGCGAGCACGGCACCGACCGCCACAGCCCGTGAACGGACCCCTTCTCCACCCCGCATGACCGCTCCCTCGATCCCCTCGCCCCGGCGCCGCCCACCTTACGGATCACGGCGAGCGGGCGACGTACCCGGCAGGGGTACGGGATCAGGCGCGCACAACCTCGGACACCGGCCGCCGCGGCGTCACCGGACCGGGCAGCGCGTGCCCGAGCCGCAGGATCATCTGCGGGAACTGCCCGAACAGCAGTGTCGCGCGCACCTCCACCCGCAGTTCGGGCACCTCCAGCGGCTGGGTGTGGAAGGCTGCCGAGACCTCGTGCGCGGCGGCGTACAGCAGCATCCGCTGCAGCGCCTGACCGGCGCGCAGCCGGTCCGCCGGGGTGTCGTGACGGGTGGTCAGCACGGCGACCGCGCCAGTTCTGGCGGGCCACACCTCCGGCGCCCGGGGCAGAGTGGCGGTGAGCCCCAGGAAGTCCCGCCCCGCGAGGGAGACACAATCGGGGTGGTACGTGCACGTGGACAGCGGCACGCCGTCGCGCCGCACCCCGTTGAACTCCTGCGTCCAGCGCACGAGTTCGGCCCGCCGGCCGGGATCGGTGCGCTGCAGGTCCTCGGCCGCCCGGACCAGTTCGGCGAGCCGGGCGCGCTGCCGGCCCGGAGCGACGAGGTTCAGATCGGCCCCTTCCGCGCGGGCCCGCTCCCGCAGTGCGTCGGTGAACTCCTCGGAGAGTTCGCCGGGTTGGAAAGGCCCCCGGTGCGTGCGCCGACTGCGCAACGCGCGGTGCAGTGTCTCGGCCTCCCGGTCGGCCGGCTCGTACGCGCCCCAGTCGACGCGCGCGAGATGCGCGGGCCGCCACGGGTCGGGGAACGGGTGGACGACGGCCCGGAACCCCAGATGCCGCATGGCCAGGCGGATGTTGAACAGCGCCGCGCCGCAGCCGATGACGAGCTGACGCCCGTCGGGGTCGGCCAGCGGGACCCGGCGCGTGGGATCGGCGTACAGATCGACACCGGTGGCGTCGCCGGAGAACAGCCAGGGCTGGGAGTTGTGCAGGGAAGGCGCGGTGACGGCCGCGCGCACCAGGTGCCGCACGGCATGGTTCCCGGGCGTCCGCAGAGCTGCCATGACGGCACCACCCCTCGTGGGATCCGGTGTTCCGCTTCCCAGCGTGACCGCTGACCGCTCCCGCACGCAGGGGCCGGACGTCATCCGGCGTGGGCCGAGCGGCCCGTACCCCCTCCGGGCGTCGTCCGCTCCCTCGTCCGGGACATGGAGGCCCGCGCGCGGACCGTACGGCCCCTGTCGCGCACGGGGGCGGTCGTACGAGCGTGACTCCTGACGGGTACGTGCGACGGAGGTGAACCGGCATGGGGCAGGAACGCGTGGTGGTGGCGGTCGACGGTACGGGGTCCGGGCGGGCCGCGGCCGGCTGGGCCGCCCGCGAGGCACTGTGGCGGGGCGTTCCGGTGCACGCCGTCCGGGTGCGCCGCACGGAACCTTCCGGCCGGGCCCGCGCGGACCGCGCGGTCGTGGAGTCGGTACGCCGTCTCGCCGCCGCCCACCACGAACTGACGGTGACCCTGGTCGACGTCATCGGTGCGCCCGTCCCCGCACTCCTCGCACAGCTCACGCCCGAGTCGTGGCTGGTCCTCGGCACCGACGGCACCGGAGGGGCGGCCGACACCCTGGCCGCCGACGTGGCCGGCCGGGCCGGCTGCCCCGTGGCCCTCGTCCCCGGCGGAATCCTTCCGGCAGCGGATGCCGGACGCACGGACCGGATCGCGGTCGGTGTCGACGTGCACAGCCCGGACGGCGCGGCCCTGGGCCTCGCGTTCGACCGGGCGCAGCGGACCGGAGCACGGCTGCGCGCCGTGCACGCCTGGGCGTACCCCGAACCCGAGGCGTCCGCCTGGCCGTTCGCGATCCCGGAGGCGGACCGGGCGCGCTGGGAGGACCAGGAGGTGCAGCGGGTGTGCGACGCGCTGCACCCCTGGCGGGAGAAGTACCCACGGGTGCCGCTCCTTCTCGACGTGGTGCGCTTCGCCCCCGCGCAGGCGCTGATCCGTGCCTCGCACCACACCGACCTGCTCGTCGTCGGACGCCGCGACAGCCGTCTCGGCGTCACCGTCCGGGCGCTGATGAGGGCGGCGCGCGGGCCGGTGGTACTGGTGCCGCACTGAGCGCGGTCGGCTCGCGCCGGGGGCCGAGTGGCCCCGGCGCCGGACCCCCGTGGGCCCTGCTGCCGACCGGGCTCCCGGCAGAACGATGGAAGGGCAGACGGAGGAGAACGTCACGGTCGGAGGTGACACCTCGTGCCCCATCCGCTGATCGTCGTCGGAGTGGACCAGTCGCAGGAGAGCGCCGCCGCAGTGGTCTGGGCCGCCCGGGAGGCCGTCCGGCGGGCCGCTCCGCTGAAGCTGCTGCACGTGGGCAACTGGACGCCGCGCACGACGGCCGACGAGGCGGACGCACCGGCACGACGCCGCCGCGGCGAACTCTTCGTGCGCAGCGTCGTCGAACGCCTCGCGATCGAGGTGCCCGTCGTCCGGCTGACCGTCGCCTCCGTCCCCGGCCCCGCCACGGCGGCGCTGCTCGACGCCGGGGCGCGGGCCGGGCTGCTCGTGCTCGGCTCCCGCGGGCTCGGCGCGCTCTCCGGCGCGTTCGTCGGCTCGGTCGCGGCCGGCGTCATCGCCCGGGCGCCCTGCCCCGTCGTCCTGGTCCGCGCCGACACCACCGGCACCGGCAGCGCCGACGGCCACGACGTCGTCCTCGGCCTCGACCTCGGCGACCCCTGCGACGACGTCATCGAGTTCGCCTTCGCGGAGGCGGGGGTGCGCGGGACACCGCTGCGGATCCTGTCCGCCTGGCACGAGCCGAACGTCCTGACCCTCGGGCCCGGCGAGGTCGCGCTCGCCGACGCGGCCCAACAGGCCCATGAATGGGAGGGGTTCCAGGACGCCCTGCTGTGCCCGTGGAAGGAGAAGCACCCGGACGTGCCCGTCGTACGTTCCGTCGTCGAGGGACCCGTGACCGCGCCGCTCCTCGACTCCGCGACCGGCGCCGCCCTCCTCGTCATCGGCAACCGCCGCAGGCCCGAACCCCGACTCGGCCCGCGCACAGGACCCGTCACGCACGCCGTGATCCATCACGCGCCCTGCGCCGTGGCCGTCGTACCGCACGACTGAACCCACCCCTGAGAGGCCCGTCATGCATGCGATCGAAACGACGCCGGTACCCGTGCGGTACGTGTATCCGTTCGCCGACGGCAGCCGGGAGCTCGCCGACCTGCTCGGCGGCAAGGGCGCGGGCCTCGCCGAGATGACCCGCCTCGGGCTGCCCGTGCCGCCCGGCTTCACCATCACCACCGAGGCCTGCCGCAGGTACCTCGGCACCGGTGTCGAACCCCCCGAGCTCGGGGTCGAAGTCGCCCACTCGCTCGCCGAGTTGGAGCGGACGATGGGCCGCGCACTCGGGGCGGCCGACGATCCGCTGCTGGTGTCCGTGCGCTCCGGCGCCCGCTTCTCGATGCCCGGCATGATGGAGACCATCCTCGACATCGGCCTCAACGACACCTCGGTCGTCGGACTCGCCAAGGCCACGGGACAGGAGCGGTTCGCCTGGGACTCCTACCGGCGGCTGCTCATGATGTTCGGCCGGACCGTCCTGGGCGTCGACGGCGCCCTCTTCGCGCGGGCCGCAGCCCGGCACGGCACGGACAACGGCGCACTCCCCGCCCTGGTCGAGGAGTTCAAGGCCATCATCCGGCACGAGACCGGCGAGGAGTTCCCGCAGGACCCCGCCGAACAACTGGAGCGCGCCGTCCGCGCCGTCTTCACCTCCTGGACCGGCGAACGGGCCCGCCTCTACCGCGACCGCCACCACATCCCCGACGACCTCGGCACCGCCGTCACCGTGCAGGCCATGGTCTTCGGCAACCTCGGCGCGACCGTGACATCGAAAGGCAGCGGCACCGGCGTCGCCTTCACCCGCGACCCGGCCACCGGCGCGTACGGGCCCTACGGCGACTACCTGCCCGACGCCCAGGGCGAGGACGTCGTCGCGGGCGTGCGCGACACCCGCCCGCTCGACGCCCTGCGCGACCTCGTCCCCGAGGCCTACCGCGAACTCGACGCCCACCTGCGGACGTTGGAGCGCCACTACCACGACCTGTGCGACGTCGAGTTCACCGTCGAGCGCGGTCGCCTGTGGATCCTCCAGACCCGCGTCGGCCAGCGCACCGCGGAGGCCGCCTTCCGCATCGCCTACGACCTCGTCGACGAGAAGACCCTCACCGACGACGAGGCGCTCGGCCGCGTCGACGGCGCCGCCCTGACCCGGCTGATGTTCCCGCGGTTCGCCGCCCGCCCCACGGACGTGCCGCTCGCCCGCGGCGTGCCCGCCTCGCCGGGCGCGGCCGTCGGCGTCGTCGTCTTCGACTCCGCCACCGCCGTGCGCCGCACCAGGGCCGGCCAGCAGACCGTGCTCGTGCGGCGCGAGACCAGCCCCGACGACCTGCCCGGCATGATCGCCGCCGAGGCCGTCGTCACCAGCCGCGGCGGCAAGACGAGCCACGCCGCCGTGGTCGCCCGCGGCATGGGCAAGGTCTGCGTCTGCGGCGCCGACAGCCTCACCGTCGACCCCGTCGCCCGTACCCTCACCGCGCCCACCGGCGCCGTCCTCCACGAGGGCGACACGATCTCCGTCGACGGCACCGCGGGCACCGTGCACCTGGGCGCACTGCCGCTGACCGAATCCGACGTCCGCCAGGCCCTGGTGACCGGGGTGCGCACCAGCCCGCTCACCGTCGCCGTGCACCGCGCCCTCACCCACGCCGACGAGGTCCGCCGCCTGGAGGTGCGGGCCAACGCCGACACCCCGCAGGACGCGGCCGTCGCCCGCAGGCTCGGCGCCCAGGGCATCGGCCTGTGCCGCACCGAACACATGTTCCTCGGCACCCGCAAGGCCCTCGTCGAGTCGATGATCCTCGCCGCCGACGACACCGAACGCCGCCGCGCCCTCGCCGCCCTGCTGCCCCTCCAGCGCCTCGACTTCATCGGCATCCTCAAGGCGATGGACGGACTGCCCGTCACCATCCGGCTGCTCGACCCGCCGCTGCACGAGTTCCTGCCCGACCTCACCGATCTGTCCGTGCGGGTCGCGGGCGCGGCGCACCCCACCGCGCACGACCGTGAACTGCTCGCCGCCGTCGGCAGGTTGCACGAACGCAACCCCATGCTGGGGCTGCGCGGCGTCCGCCTCGGCCTCACCGTGCCGGGCCTCGTCGCGACCCAGGTACGGGCCGTCGCCGAGGCGGTCGACCGCCGACTGCGCGACGGCGGGAACCCGCGTGCCGAGATCATGATCCCGCTCGTCGCCACCGCCGACGAACTGCGGCACACCCGGGCGCTGGTGGAACACACCCTCGCCGAGGTCGCCGCCGAGACGGGCCGCCCGCTGCAGCTGCCCGTCGGCACCATGATCGAACTGCCCCGGGCGGCGCTCGTCGCGGGCGAACTCGCCCGCGCCGCGGACTTCTTCTCCTTCGGCACCAACGACCTGACCCAGACCGCCTGGGGCCTGTCCCGCGACGACGCCGAAGGGTCCTTCCTGCCGCAGTACCTCGACCAGGGACTGCTCGCCGTGTCGCCGTTCGAGCGCCTCGACGAGGACGGCGTCGGACGGCTCGTGGCGCTGGCCGTGCGCGAGGGCCGCGCCGCCAACTCCCGCCTGGAGACCGGTGTCTGCGGTGAGCACGCGGGCGACCCGGACTCCGTGCACTTCTTCCACCGGACGGGCCTGGACTACGTCTCGTGCTCGCCGTACCGGATCCCGGCCGCCCGCCTCGAAGCGGGCCGGGCGGCACTGACCGGGGACGGCGGCCCCGACAGCAGGTGACGGGCCGGCGTCAGGCCCGGGCGAGCGGCCCGGCCGGCCGCACGGCGCCGACCGGCTCGCCGTGCCCGAGCACCGGAACCTCCGCGAGCGCGGCGAGCCGGGGGTCGGCGTCGATGTCCACGCCCAGGTGACGCAGGGCGGCGGCCATCACGACGGGCCGCGGCCTCGCCGCGCCGTCGGCGATCTTCAGCGCGACCGCCGAACCGTCCGGCAGCGCAAGGGCGTACACCCCCTCGGCACCGTCCTTGGCGACGGCGCCCGGCAGCGCCCGCATGAGGTCGGTGACATCGCGGCCGGTGCCGCCGACGTACTCGGGGTACGCGTTCATGGCCGCCGCCACCCGCTGCTCGTGGCTGCCCGCGGGCGCCGTCGCGATCCGGGCGAAGGCGCGCGCCAGACCGGTGAGGCTGAGCGCGAACAGCGGTGCGCCGCAGCCGTCCACGCCGACCGCGGCCGACGTCTCGCCCGCCAGATCCTCCAGCGTCTCGCGCAGCGCCAGTTGGAGCGGGTGGCCGGGGTCGAGGTAGTCCTCCACGGACCAGCCCGCCGCCACACAGGTGGCGAGCATCGCGGCGTGCTTGCCCGAGCAGTTCATGGTCGTACGCGTCGGACCGCGCCCCGCGGCGAGATGCGCGGGCTGGGCCTCGGCCCCGATCGGCAGCCCCTCCGTGCACCGCAGGTCCCCCTCGGTCAGACCCGCACCCGCGAGGATGCGACGCACCCCGTCGAGATGGAACGCCTCGCCGGAGTGGCTCGCACAGGCGAGCGCGAGCAGTTCACCGTCGAGGCCGAGCCCCGCACGCAGCATGCCGACGCCCTGCAACGGCTTGTTGGACGACCGCGGGTACAGGGGCACGTCCACCTGGCCCGCGCTGAACTTCGTACCGCCGTCCGGACCGACGACCAGCACCGCCCCGTGATGCACGGACTCCAGGAAGTCACCCCGCCAGACCTCCGCGAGCACCTCGTGGGCGGGCGGCGTGGGTGAGGTGGCGTCGGTGGACATGGCGGTTCCTCCAGGGGCTCGTCGTCAACTGTCCACAGGTATCAGCGAGAGCGGTCGACTGTCGACAGTTGTCAGCCCGCTCGCTACGCTTCGGACCTCGCGATTCCTTGGGAGGCGCCCCATGACGGGACTGGTCCACCGCGGCCTTGCGGGACAGATCGTGGACATGCTGCGCGAGCGGATCCTGACCGGCGAGCTGCCCTCCGGGGCCCGGCTCAACGAGGTGGAGACCGCCCGCGATCTCGGCACCAGCCGCGGCCCGCTCCGCGAAGCCATGGGCCAACTGGTCAGCGAGGGCCTCCTCGTCCACGTACCCAACAAGGGCGCCGTCGTCTACGCGGCCCGCCCCGACGACGTGATCGCCCTCTTCGAACTCCGCTCGGCGCTGGAGTGCGCCGCGGCCCGCCTGGCGGCGCACCGCCGCACGCCGGGCGAGGTGACCAGGATGCGCAAGGTGTGCGAGCGCTCCCGCACGGCACACGCGACGGGGCGCAAGCTCCCGTACGCCCTGGACCTGGACTTCCACCGGTCGCTCCTGCAGGCCGCGCACAGCCCGCGCATCGCCGAACAGGTCGGGCTCGTGCAGCAGCAGGTGATCGTGTTGCGCAGCGGTCTCACCTCGCACACGGCGCACACCGAGACGTCGCTGGGCGATCACGAGGCGATGGCACAGGCGGTCGCGGCCGGCGACGCCGATCTCGCCGAGAACCTGATGGCGGCACATCTCGCCCTGGTGGAGACCGAGTTGCTGCAGTCGCTCCGGGCGCAGGAGGACGCCGCCCCGCCGGGAGCGCCCCGCGCGAAGGACGGGGGAGCGCCCCGCACAGGACGTACCGCCCGATGACGAACCGCGTACCGGACCGCGTGCCGGACCGCCCTCGCCCCCGCGATCTGGGCATCGTCCCCGGTGTTCTGCCCGTCGGCCCGGCGAACTCCCTGACCGATGTGCCGGGCGTACGCGTCGGCCATGTCACGCTCGACCACGACGACGCGGAGCTCCCGGTGCGCACCGGGGTGACCGTCGTCGTCCCGGCGGCCGGTTCCGTGTTCCGGGACAAGCCGACCGCGGGCCTGGAGGTCGTCAACGGCTTCGGCAAGGCGGCCGGACTCAGCCAGATCGCCGAACTCGGCGTCCTGGAGACCCCGTTGGCGCTCACCAACACCCTCGGGGTCGGTACCGCCTTCGAGGGGATCGTCCGGCACGCCCTCGCGGGGCATCCCGAGATCGGCACCACCACGGGCACCGTCAACCCGGCGGTCTTCGAGTGCAACGACGGCTGGCTGAACGACATCCGCGGCCTGCACGTCCGTCCGCATCACGTCCTCGACGCGCTGGAGGCGGCGTCCGCGGGGCCCGTCGAGGAGGGCGCGGTGGGCGCGGGCACCGGCATGGTCTCCTTCGGCTGGAAGGCGGGCATCGGCTCCAGTTCCCGGCTCGTCGACGCGGGTGACGGCGGCGGCTACACCCTCGGCGTCCTCGTCCTCGCCAACTTCGGTCTCGCCGAGGACCTGACCGTCCTCGGCACACCCGTCGGCCGCGTGCTCACGCCCCGACAGGCGCAGGAGCAGGCCGAGTTCGCGCGCGGCGCCGGTTCCTGCGTCGTCCTCGTCGCCACGGACGCCCCGGCCGACGCCCGCCAGCTGCGCCGTATCGCCAAACGCGGCACGGTCGGTCTGGCCCGCACCGGAGGGATCGTCCAGCACGGCAGCGGCGAGTACGCCCTCGCCTGGTCGACGACCCAGCGCACCCCGCACACCCCGACGCGCCCGACCCGCGCCGCCTTCGCCCTCGCGGAGAACGGCCCCCTGATGGACCTGCTCTTCCGCGCCACCGCGGAGGCCACCGAAGAGGCCGTCCTCGCCGCACTGTTCGCCGCCCGGCCGGTCACGGGCGTACGGGGCCACCACGCACCGGCGCTGCCCACGGACCGCGTCGCGGGGCTCGTGCGCGCGTCAGCGCTGAGCGGCGACCAGGGGGAATGAGCGGTGGACGGTCCCTGGGCCCGGGTCAGCGGGATCCGTCGCCGTCCCCGATCCGCTTCTCGAACCAGTGGTGCGCGTACGGCTCGTCGTTGAAGGCCGCGACCTCCTCGAACCCGGCCGCCCGATAGAGACCGATCGCGGCGTCCAGCGCCTTGTTCGTGTCGAGGCGCAGGGCGCTGTAGCCGTGCCGCGCCGCCCGCTGCTCCAGCTCGGCGAGGAAGCGACGGCCCAGGCCGAGCCTGCGGGCGTGCGGCGCGATCCACATGCGCTTGACCTCGGCCGGGGCGTCGGCGGGCAGCTTGAGACCGGCGCAGCCGATGGGTTCCCCGTGCAGCCGGGCGACCAGGAACAGGCCGTGCGGCGGTCGCAGCCCACCGGCGTCGGGGAGCAGACTGCGGGCCTCGTCGAAGCCGGTGTCGAAGAGGTCCTGGAGCTCGGTGAAGTACGAGAGCAGGCAGTGCCGCGCATCGGGATGGTCCGGGTCGACCGTGTCCAGCGTGACCGTGGCCGCCGTCAGCAGCCGGTCGACGTCCGTCATGGCGGCGACGAGCCGGGCGCGCTGGTCGGCGTTGAGCGGCGCCAGCAGGGAGGCGGCCAGGTCGTCGCTGCGGCCGTCGAGCACCGTGCGCTCCGCGCGGCCCGCCGCGGTGAGGCGGACGGTGCGCACGCGCCGGTCCTGCGGGTGCGGCTCCACCGTGACGAGCCCGTCGCGTTCCAGAGCCCGCAGGAGACGGCTGACGTAACCGGAGTCGAGGCCGAGCCGCTCCCGCAACCGCCGTACGTCCTGGCCCTGTTCGCCGATCTCCCAGAGCAGCCGTGCCTCGCCGATCGGCCGGTCGAGGCCCAGGTAGCGGTCGTGGAGGACGCCCACGCGTTCGGTGACGGTGCGGTTGAAGTGCCGCACCAGTGAGAGGTGGGTCGGGTCCGAAGCATCCGCGGTCATTCCCTGACTGTAGTCAGAGAATGAGTTCATGGCGAACGCCGGACCGGGGGATCGGACGGCTGGGAGATCGGCCCCGGCCTCCGGCCCCGGGGCCGGAGGCCGGTGGAGTTGTCAGCCGGTGTGCGCCACCAGGGCGTCGATGATCTCGGGCCACAGCGGGCGGGGCCGGTCGTGCCCCATGTCGGGCAGGAGCAGGAGCCGCGCCCCGGGCACCAGCTCGGCGGTGCGCCTGCCGCCGCTGGGGTCGATCAGCGTGTCGTCCAGGCCGTGGATCACCAGGGTCGGGACGCGCAGCTCGCGGAGGGCGTCGGCGCGTGAACCGCCGAGCACGATCGCGCCGAGCTGCCGGCCGACCCCGGCCGGGTAGTACGCCCGGTCGTAGCTCTGCGCGGCCAGCTCGCGCAGCAGCGCGGGGTCGCCGTACCGCTTCGACGCCCACGCCATGTCCGCCTCGGCCGCGGCGATGTAGCCCGCGCGGTCCGCGGGCTTCGGCCGGAGCAGCAGCGCCTGCGCCTCGGGGCTCGACCGTCCGTACTCGGGCTCGCCGGTCGAGGACATCATCGAGGTGAGCGTGAGGACCCGCTCGGGATGCGCGACGGCCATCGTCTGGGCGATCATGCCGCCCATCGACGCCCCCACGACGTGCGCCCGCTCGATGCCGAGGGCGGTCAGCAGGCCGAGCCCGTCGTCGGCCATGTCCCGCAGCGTGTACGGCACCATCGCGCGGGCCGCGGGGACGTCCCCCGTGCTGACGGCCGCGATGAACCGCCCCATGTCGACCGGGTGCTCGTCGAACTTGGTGGACAGACCGCAGTCGCGGTTGTCGTAGCGGACGACGTACCGGCCGCGCCCGGCCAGCTCCCGGCAGAAGTCCTCGTGCCAGGCGATCATCTGGGCGCCGAAGCCCATGACGAGCAGGACGGCGGGATCGGCGGGGTCACCGAACGTCTCGTAGGCGAGAGAGATTCCGGGGGCGGCTTCAGTGATCGGCATGGTGCGAGTGTCTCAGCGCCCCGGGGTTCGGCGCATCCGCGTTTTCCCCGCTCTGACCTGCTCGTTCCCTTGCCGCGGCGGTCTGCGGGCCGGGGGCGGCGAGGGCGCCGAGCGTCAGATCCGTCAACTGCCGCTCCAGGCGCTCCCCTTCGGGCAGCACGGCCGCTCGGAAGGTGCGCGCGTGCAGGGACGAGAGCAGCCACCAGGCGCCGACGTGCGGGTCCAGGTCGGCGCGGACGTCGCCCGCCCGCTGCCCTTCGCGGAGCAGTTCGGTGAGGGTCCGCGCGAAGCGCCGGTGCACATCGAGGGCGGCGTCGCGCAGCGCGGGGTCCTCGGTGAGCGTGGCGGCGTCGGCGAACAGGAAGCCGAGCGAGCCGCGCGCGTGGAAGCGCTCCATGTGCCCGGGATCGAAGAAGGTGGCGAGCAGCGCGGACACGGAACCCTCCGCGCCCTCGTGCGCCGCGTCCACGGTGAGCAGGCCGGTGGCCGTGGTCACGGCCCGGTCGAGCACCGCCCGGTACAGGGCGCTCTTGGAGCCGAAGTTCTGGAACACGACGGGTTCGCTCACGCCGATACGCGCGGCGATCGCCGAGGTCTTCCCCCGGTGGTAGCCGGTCTCGCAGAACACGTCCGTCGCGGCGTCCAGGATCGACTCCCGGCGGGCCGCCGGGGTCAGTCGGGTGCGGGCCGCGCGCGGCCGGGTCGGCTGGTTCACGACGCCATCGTAGACCTCTTGCCGCCGCTACTTAGTCGTGACTAAGCTCGTCGGCATGTACTTAGTCTCCACTAAGTAGGAGGATTCCCATGGGACTTGGGCGACTGCTCCAACATGAAGGGGCTCATCGGCAGGACGCCGTAGGGCTCACGCTCGACCATCCCCGCGGTTACGAACTGTGCGGGGCCGTCTGCTTCGCCGGCCTGCGACCGCGCGCCTACTGGCGTCTCGCCGCCCTGAGCGGCGCCCGCCCCGGCGACGCCGTCCTCGACGTCGGCAGTGGAACGGGGTATCTGAGCCGACGTATGGCCCGTACGGTCGGGCCGGGCGGCACGGTCGTCGGCGTCGACCCGTCCGAGTCGCTCGTCGCCTACGCCCGGCGGCGTACCCGCGAGCCCGGATGCTCGTACGACATCGGGGTGGCCCAGCAACTCCCTTACGAGGACGGCCGGTTCGACGTCGCCGTCACCAGCCTCGCCGTGCACCACATCCCTGAAGAGGTACGGGCCGAGGCGATGCGCGAGATCCATCGGGTCCTGCGTCCCGGCGGACGTCTCCTGGTCGCCGACTTCCGGCCCCCGCGCAGCCGGCTGCTGCGGCACGCCGTGAGCGCGGCGACCGCCCCCGAGATGGCGCACAACGCCGTCGACGCGCTGGACCGGCTCGTCGCCGACGCCGGGTTCGGCGTGCGGGGGAGCGGGGACGTACGGCCGTGGCTGCGCTATGTGCAGGGCGTGCGTGAGGGTGACTGAAACCCACCGGAAAACCCACCGGAAAAGTGGCCGGAGATACGGCTGGAAGGCGATCGGAAAAGGGGTCTGTAAAGAGAAGGGTAAAGGCCCGCCGCGGAAAGCGGCGGGCCGGCGTTCACGTCAGCCGCCCACGTACCAGGTGAATCCGCCGGAGGACGCGGCCACCGCGAGCAGCACGCCGAAGATGACGAGATCGACGATACCGAGAACGACGGCTGACTTCGCCATTCCGGTGCCACCCTTGGCCGCTGCCTGACGCAGGCCCAGGACACCGAAGACAATGGCCAGCGGGCCCAGAACGATGTTGAGGAAAAAGATTCCGACGATTCCGCACACCAGGCCGGCGACCGCGAATCCATTGGTCCGTGAGCCCGAGGAAGCGGTCGAAGAGTTGCCGAATCCCGCCATGAGACACTCCTTGCCTCTAGAATTCCTGTCTCGTCCGACGCAGTTCAGGTGCCCCGGAATCGAACCCCCAATCAACGAACTGAATTCGGTGGCGGTTCAGCGCTTGCGGTGGCGCAGCGTCAGCCACAGCGCGAGGGCTCCGGCGGACACGGTGCAGACGGCGGTCGCGACGAGGACGACACGGTGCTCCCGCGCCGCCTCGGCCCCGGCGGCCGCCTGCTCCCGCACCTGGTCCTTCACCTGTGCGGCCTTGTCCTTGGCGCGGCCCTTGACGTCGGCCTTGGCCGCGAGGGCCTCGACCGTGTCGCCCAGGTCGGCCCGGGTCCGCTCGATCTGTGCGCGCAGCTCCTCGGGGGCGGCCGCGGTCGGCCGGTCGTGCGCGGGCGGTGTCATCGGCGTGCACTCTCCTTGATCTCGGCCACATCGGCCTTGAGGTTCTCGACGGTCCGGGCGGGGGTCGGCGGCGCGGCCCGGCCGAACTGGCGCCTGCCGCGGGCGGTCAGTACCGCGGCGATCGCACCGAGCACACCGGCGACGATCAGCGCGGCCGCCCAGACCGGCAGCGCGACGGCCAGTCCGGCGACAGCGGCGGCCACCAGCGCCTGCAGCATCAGGAACCCGACGACGCCCGCGCCGCCGAACATTCCCGACCCCCTGCCGTAACGCCTGCCCTTCTCCTTCATCTCCGCCTGGGCCAGGCGGAGTTCGCCCCGCACCAGCTCGGTCAGCTGGTGCGAGGCCCGCTGGACCAGTTCACCGACCGGTTCCTGACCGATGTCGCGGCGCTCCGCTTCGGCATGCTGCCGGGTGTCCGGCACGGCGGTCACCTCCCACTTCTCCGGATCGGTCGCGGCCGGGGCCGCGACGCGGGCATGAGAGGGGACGAGTACCCCGAGGCGCCGCTCGCTACCGGGGCACGGACGCAGGGACGGACGGGGGTGCGGTGGCCCGTGGGAGAGGCCGGGACGCGCCCGGCCGGCCGCCGACGACATGAACCGGTCGGACGCGCGGCCGTCGATGGTCCCGCATCATCGACGGACCGTCGCCTGTCTGCCCAAGCGACGCCCCGAGCAGGCCCGTCCTTCCGGGCCCGGCCTCGCGTGCGCACCGTACTCGTGTCACGGTCCGCCGCCACAGGGGCCGAACGGCCCTCGCCGCTACCGGCCGGTACAGGCGGGGAGGCGATTCCGACGAATGGCCGTGTCACGAAAGGGCACGCAGGATGGGAGAGGCCCTTCAGAGGCAGAGAACATCCCCGTCGAAAGGCGCGCACACCCCATGAGTGAGGTCACAGGCAAGGCGACCACCACGGATTCCGGCGCTCCGGTCGAAAGCGATGAACACTCGCTCACGGTCGGGGCAGGCGGCCCGATTCTGCTGCAGGACTCCTATCTGATCGAGCAGATGGCACAGTTCAACCGGGAACGGATTCCCGAGCGGCAGCCACACGCCAAGGGAAGCGGAGCGTTCGGTCGCTTCGAGGTCACCGCGGACGTGAGCGCGTACACGAAAGCGGCGCTCTTCCAGCCGGGGACCCGGACCGATCTGGTCGCCAGGTTCTCCACCGTCGCCGGTGAGCGCGGCAGCCCGGACACCTGGCGCGACCCGCGCGGATTCGCGGTGAAGTTCTACACCACCGAGGGCAACTACGACATGGTGGGGAACAACACCCCGGTCTTCTTCGTGAAGGACCCGATGAAGTTCCAGCATTTCATCCGGTCCCAGAAGCGCCGCGCGGACAACAACCTGCGCGACCACGACATGCAGTGGGACTTCTGGACCCTGTCGCCGGAATCCGCCCACCAGGTCACCTGGCTGATGGGGGACCGCGGCATCCCGCGGACCTGGCGCCACATGAACGGCTACACCTCGCACACGTACATGTGGATCAACGCGCAGGGCGAGCGGTTCTGGGTGAAGTACCACTTCAAGACCGAGCAGGGCATCGAGTTCTTCACGCAGGACGAGGCCGACCGGATGTGCTCGGTCGACACCGACTTCCACACCCGTGACCTCTTCGAGCACATCCGCGACGGCGACTTCCCGAGCTGGCGGCTGTTCGTGCAGGTCATGCCGTACGACGACGCCCCCGGGTACCGCTTCAACCCGTTCGACCTGACCAAGGTGTGGCCGCACGCGGACTATCCACTGATCGAGGTCGGCCGGATGACCCTGGACCGCAACCCCACGGACAACCACGCCGAGATCGAACAGGCGGCGTTCCAGCCCAACAACTTCGTCCCCGGCATCGGCCCCAGCCCCGACCGGATGCTGCTCGGCCGGCTGTTCTCCTACGCCGACGCGCACCGCCACCGGATCGGCGGCAACTACCAGCAGCTCCCGGTCAACGCCCCCGTCGCGCCCGTCCACACGTACTCCAAGGACGGCGCGATGGCCTACCGCAAGACCGAGGACCCGGTGTACGCGCCGAACTCCAAGGGCGGCCCCGCGGCGGACACCGACCGCCACGGCACCCCGCCCAGCTGGTCAGCGGACGGCGACATCACCCGGACCGCCTACGTCGACCACCCCGAGGACGACGACTGGGGCCAGGCGGGCACCATGGTCCGCGAGGTCCTCGACGACGCCGCCCGCGACCGGCTCGTGGACAACGTCGTCGGGCACCTGCTGAACAGGGTGAGCGAGCCGGTGCTGGCCCGCGCGTTCACCTACTGGAAGAACATCGACAAGTCGGTCGGCGAGCGCATCGAGCAAGGGGTGCGCGCCAAAACCGACAGCTAGACCGGGCCGGGGGCGGCGCCGCTGCCGCCCCGGCCGTCACGTCCGGCCGGTGAGCTCCCGCTTGAGGATCTTGCCGGTCGGGCCCTTGGGCAGGGCGTCGACGAGCCGGACGACCCGCGGGTACTTGTACGGCGCGACGCGCGCCTTGACGTACTCGATGAGCTCCTGCGCCGTGACGGTGGCGTCGGGGCGCGGGGTCACCACCGCGGTGACCTCCTCGCCGTGCAGCTCGTGCGGCACACCGACCACGGCCGCCTCGGCGACCGCGGGGTGGGTGTACAGCACCTCCTCGATCTCGCGCGGGTAGACGTTGTAGCCACCCCGGATGATCATGTCCTTCTTGCGGTCGACGATGAAGTAGTGGCCGTCCTCGTCGCGGCGGGCCAGGTCACCGGTGCGGAACCAGCCGTCCACGAAGGCCGCCGCGTCGGCCTCGGGGCGGTTCCAGTAGCCGGACATGACGTTCGGCCCCAGGACCGCGATCTCGCCGACCTCGCCCTCGGCGACGTCCTTGCCCTCGTCGTCGATCAGCCGCACCTCGACGCCCTCGACCGGCGTGCCGATCGAGCCGGGCTTACGGACCCCGTCGACGGAGCCGAGCGTGACCACGGGCGCGGTCTCCGACAGGCCGTACCCCTCGACGACCGGGCAGCCGAACGCGGCCTCGAACCGGTGCAGCACGTCGACGGGCATCGCGGAACCGCCGGTCGCCGCGACCCGTACGGTGTCCACGCCCGCCCCGCCCGCCGCCTCCGCCGCGGCGAGCAGCGCCACGAACATGGTGGGCACGCCCTCCATCAGCGTGACCCGGTCGCGGGCCAGGATGCGCAGCGCGGCGGCGGCGTCGAAACGGGGCAGGAGCGTCACGCAGGCACCGTTCAGCACGGCCGCGTTCAGCCCGCAGGTCTGGCCGAAGACGTGGAAGAAGGGCAGACCGCCGAAGACGGTGTCCTCCGTCGTGAGCCCGAGCAGCCGGGACACGGTGCGGGTGTTGCTGCCGAGGTTGGCGTGGGTGAGGACGGCGCCCTTGGGACGGCCCGTGGTGCCCGACGTGTAGAGGATCACCGCCGGGTCGTCGTCGGCGCGCTCCACCGGCTCGGCCTGCGCGGCGACGGAGCCGAGCAGCGCCGCGAAGGCCTCGTCCGTCACGTCGACACAGGGGATGCCGAGCCGTTCGGCGGCGGCTGACGCGTGCTGCGCCGACGCGGCCCAGGTGAGGACGGCCCGCGCCCCGCAGTCGCCCGCCCCGTACGCGATCTCGTCCGTCTTGAGCAGCGGGTTCATCGGTACGACCACGGCTCCGGCGCGCAGCGCGCCGTAGTACACCACCGCGAACTGCGGAATGTTCGGCAGCATCACGACGACCCGGTCGCCCGGCGCGACGCCCTGCTCGGTGAGCCAGCCGGCGACCCTGGCGCTGCGCTCGTCGAGCCCCCGGTAGTCGAGCACGTGGTCGTCGAGCCGGAGCGCGGGACGGTCGGGGTGAACCCCCGCCGTGTGCACCAGATTGCGGGCGAGATTGGTCACCATCGACCTCTTTCGTGCGAGTCCACCGGCTTGTCCGCGACAGCCGCCCGGGCCGTCCGCGTGCGGTGCGGCCGGCGTTGCTGTCGGTAGGTACGTTCTCCCGGCCGCGGCCGGCAGGGCTTGATCTGAGACGACAAGTTCTTGACATTCTGCGACATCGCGGCGGATCTTGAGGCCGTGAGCGTCATACAGGGGACCGGTCTGCTCGGATACCGCGAGCTCGTCAGCGCACTGGGAGCCGATCCCGAGCCACTGCTGCGGCACGCGGGGATCGACCCGGACGACGTCGGGAACCCCGACGCGTTCATCCCGTACGTGAGTCATGTCCGCGCGGTCGAGACGGCGGCGGCCGTCACCGGCACCCCCGACTTCGGCCGTCGGCTCGCCCTGCGCCGGGACATCGACGTCCTGGGGGCGGTCGGCGTCGCGGTACGCACCGCGGCCACGGTCGGAGAGGGCTTCGCCATCGCCGAGACGTACCTCGCCGCCTACGCGCCCGCGCTCCGCGTCGAGGTGCAGCCGCTCGACGACCCGGAGCGGTGCTTCTTCGAGTTCGAGATCCTCGTCGACCGGCTCCCGGCGCACCAGCAGTCGCTCGAACTGGCCCTCGGCGTCGTGATCGCTGTTCTGCGGCGCCTGTGGGGCCCCGACCGCCGCCCGCTCGCCGTGCACTTCCCGCATGCCCCGGTCACCCCCGAGGACGCCTACCGGGACTACTACGGCTGTCCCGCGCGCTTCGGCGAGCCGCGCGCCGGATTCACCCTGCGCACCGCCGACCTGGCCCGGCCGGTGAGCCAGGACCACCTCGCCCACCACGCGCTCGTCGACTACCTGGAGACCGTCGTCGGCGGCCGCGACCGCAGCCTGGCCGGGCGCGTGCGACGGCTGGTGCGCCCGCTCCTGCCGACCGGCCGGACCACGCTCGACCTCGTCGCGGAGCGGTTCGCGATGCACCCCCGCACCGTCCAGCGCCGCCTGGCCACCGAGGGGGTGTCCTTCAACGAACTCGTCGATCAGGTCCGCAGGGAGAACGCCGAGCGCTACATCCGCGACACCGACCTGACCATGACGCACGTCGCCCGGCTCCTGGGCTACTCCGACCAGAGCGTGCTCACCCGCTCGTGCAAGCGCTGGTTCGGCCGGGGGCCGGCCGCCCACCGAGAGGCGCTCGCGGCCGCCCGGGAGCAGGGGTTCAGCGCACCGGGAAGCCGAACGAGTAGCCCTGCTCCTTGAGCTCGGGCAGGATCCGGCGCAGCGCCGCCACGGTCTGGGACCGGTCGCCGCCCGCGTCGTGGAAGAGCAGCGTCGGCCCGTTGGGCAGCTCCCGCTCGACGGTGGCGACGATGGCGTCCGTGCCGGGGCGTTCGAAGTCCTTGGTGTCCACGTTCCAGCCCAGCGGCCGCATCCCCCGGTCGGCGGCGAGCTTGCGGCTGTACGGGGTGAAGGCGCCGCCCGGCGCCCGGTAGTACATCGGCCGCACGCCGCCGGACGCCTTCGTGATCATGCGCTCGGCGTCGAGGATCTCCTTCGACTGGTAGCTCTCCGGTGCCTTGTCCATGCCGGTGTTGTGCGACACCGAGTGGTCGCAGAGCCGGTGCCCGGCCGCGACGACCTGCTGCACGAGGTCGGGGTGGGCCTGCGCCTGCGTCCCCACCATGCAGAACGTCGCCTTCACCCCGAACTCCTTCAGAACGGCGAGGACCTGCGGGGTCCACTCGGGGTCCGGGCCGTCGTCGATGGTGATGTTGACGCCGCGCGCCCCGGCGTCCGAGGCATGCGCGATGGTCGTGTCGACCGGCTTCGGGGTGGCCGGGGCGGAGGCCTTGGGCGGGGTGCCGACGGCGACGCCGGCCTGCGCGGCCCACACCGAGGCGCCGGTCGCGAGCAGCGTCACCCCGAGCGCCGCCCCGAGCACCTTGCCGTTCCAGCCCCGCCCGCCGTGCCGCGCCATGTCCGCCCCTTTTCGCCCAGTTGCTCGCCGATCCCGGTCACCTTGCGACCAACAGGCAGGACGACGGATCGGGGGCTGCGGATCCCTCCGTTACGGATCACGGACATTCCCGGGAAAGATCGCGGACAACTCTTCCCGAACAGCGGGCGGGATCGCACCAGTTGACCCGTTTTCGGTGCGGGCCGCAGGTCAGGCCGGAGGGGGGCCGGGTGCGCGCAGGGCATCGGCGACCAGATCGAGCAACTGCCGGGTGCGCTCGGTCCTGTCGCCCGCGGCGGTCGACAGGAACACCCCGAGCAGCAGGGTGATCACATCGTCCGGGTCGACGTCCTGCCGGAGCGTGCCGGCGCGCCCGCCCGCTTCGAGCAGTGCGCCGATCGCGCCCGTGAGCCGCTCCCGTGTCGACACGGTCGCGCCGCGGCCCGGGGCCCAGCCGCCACCGAGTCCGCCGATCATGCCGCGCTTGGCCGACACCAGTTCCGCGTACCGGTCCATCCACGCGCGCAGGGCGGCCTCGGGCGGCAGCTCCTCCAGGAGGGACGCGGCGCTCTCGGTGACCGCGTCGAGCTCCGCGGCGTAGACGGCCTCGACGAGCGCCTCGCGGGTCGGGAAGTGCCGGTAGAGGGTGCCGATGCCGACCCCCGCGGCGCGGGCGATCGACTCGAGCGGCACCGCGGTGTCGGCGGCGGTGAAGGCGGACCTGGCCGCCGCGAGCAGCTTCTCGCGGTTGCGGCGCACATCGGCGCGGGGCGCGCGGGCGGGCCGCTGGTCGGGGTGCGGTGCGGGCTCAGGCAAAACGGAGGCTCCTCCGGTAGTGCTACAGTCAAGGGAACGGAGGCTCCTCCGTTTCATCTATTCTCGCATGAGGTGGGACACCCATGACCTCTCACGCATCTTCTTCCGATGTGCCCGTCACCGCGACGGGCGCGCCCCGCGCCGGAGGCGCCGGCCGGCTCGTCGGCCGTACCGTCTCCCGCGTCGGGTTCGGTGCCATGCAGCTGCCGCGTCTGAGCGAGGACCGCGGCGCCGCCGTCGCGATCCTGCGCCGAGCCGTCGAGCTGGGCATCGACCACATCGACACCGCGTACTTCTACGGCAACGGCTTCTCCAACGACGTCATCCGCGAGGCGCTCCGCCCCGAGGACGGCGTGGTCGTGGTCAGCAAGGTGGGCGCCACCCCCGACACCTCCTCAGGCAGTGCCCATCCGCTGCGGCTCGCCCAGCGCCCCGAGGAGCTGCGCACCGCCGTCGAGGACAACCTCAAGAGCCTCGGCGTCGAACAGATCCAGCTCGTCAACCTGCGCCGCGCCGCCCGCGCCCCCGGCCTGATCGCGGAGGGCGACCAGGTCGTCGACCTCGACGATCAGCTCGCCGTCATGACCGCCCTGCGCGACGAGGGCAAGATCGGCGAGATCGGCATCAGCCACGTCGGCATGGACGAGCTGCGCCGGGCGCTCCCGGTGGGCCTCGCCTGCGTGCAGAACGCGTACAGCCTCGTGGCCCGGGACGACGAGGAGATGCTCGGCCTCTGCGCCGCCGAGGGCATCGCCTGGGTGCCGTACTTCCCGCTGGGCAGCGCCTTCCCCGGCATGCCGAAGGTGACCGACGAACCCGCCGTCCGCGCCGCCGCCGAGGCCGTGGGCGTCACCCCGGCCCAGGTCGGCCTGGCCTGGCTGCTGCACCATGCCCCGAACGTGCTGCTCATCCCGGGCACCGCCGACCCCGGGCATCTGGCGGCCAATGTCGCCGCGGGCTCGGTCGCCCTCGACGAGGAGACACTGGCGGCGCTGGACGCCGTACCGACGCGTGCGGGAGAGATCCTGGCCGGCTGAGCGACGCGGCCGCGTCAGTCCCGGCCGACCGGGGCGTCCAGGAGAGGCCCGAGGAGTCGTCGCGGGTCCACGGCCTCGGGCAGATCGCTGACCTGCCCGTCCCCGACCTCGACGACACGCCACACGCCGTCGTCGCGCCGGGCCAGGTCCGTCGTCACGAAGCGGTTGCCGAGGGCGCGGACCAGCGGCGCGAGAGCGTCGAGATCGGGCTGGGGCAGCGCCGCCCCGTGCGGATTCCTCGCGTCCGGGTGCGCGGTGGTGAGGACCGGGGCCGCGTCGATCCACCACACCCGCAGCTCGTCGCCGCGGAACTCCTCGAAGGAGCGCAGCACGATGCCGCCCACGAGGCTGTCCTCCTGGAGCTCCAGGAACCGTTCGACCACGCCGGTCAGCCGTACGGTGTCGGCGGTGTCGGGGACGAAACACGCCTCGTCCCATTCGTGTTTGCGGGACTTGACGTAGTCCTTGACGACGGCGGGGCCCGGCCCCAGGAGGGCGGCCAGCCCGGCCGGACCGTCCGCGGGAAGCGCGGCGCCGGGCTCGACCGGCAGCCAGACACTGCGCGGTGTCACCTCGGCGAACGTCGCGTACCAGCCGGGCAGTTCATGGGCCCGGCGGTACCGGCGGGCGTCGGTGACCAGGCCGCTGCCCCGTTCGGCCAGCGCGGACTCCAGGTCGGCGTAGCGGTCGCCGGGCAGCATCCACCCGCAGTACCAGAGCGGACCGAGCCCCCGCTCGACCGCGGCCACCGCGTCCGCGGCACGTCCGCGCATCAGGGCCTCGTGGTCGAGGAGCGTGACGACGCCGCCCCGCTCCCGGACGGCGGCGGCAGCGGCGGCGAAGTGCGGATCGGGGCGGCGCGGGCGCAGCGGGTCGTGGCAGGTCAACAGGGCGGCCGGCATGCGGGCAGCTTAGACGTCGCAGCTTCCTCGGCCGCCCCGCCGGGGGCCGGTCAGCCGACGTCCGTCGGTGCGAGCTTCCTCGGCCGCTCCGCCGGGGGCCGGTCAGCCGACGTCCGTCGGTGCGAGCTTCCTCGGCCGCTCCGCCGGGGGCCGGTCAGCCGACGTCCGTCGGTGCGCTGGTCCCGCTGCCGCGGCGCTGGGCATGGAAGCGCGCCTTCTTCTCGCGGTTCCCGCACGTGTTCATGTCGCACCATCTGCGGGTGCGACTCCGGCTGGCGTCGAAGAAGGCGGCCCGGCACGTCGGCGACGCGCACAGGGCCAGTCTGCCGTCCCGCTCGCCCGCGACGACGCTGATCGCGTCGGCGGCGATCACACCGAGGGCGTCCTGCACACGGGACGCCGGGCCGAGCCGCCATTGACGATGTCCCTCGACCGTCAGGACCGCCGAGGCCCGCCCCTGCGCGCTGCGGTCGTTGATGATCCGGACGGCGGACGCGGGGAGGGGTTGCGCGAGCGCGGCCGCGGTCGCGACGGCGTGGATCGACTCCCTCAGTTCCCGGGCGAGTTCGAGCTGGGCGGTGGTGCAGGAGGCCGCCGCCAGACCGTTGACGGCCAGCCAGTCGAGGAGCCGTCGCGGGGTGGGAATGCGCTCCACGGCATCGCCGTGACGCTCCGTCAAGGTCCCGGTGAAGCTGGTCGCCAGCACGGTGCCGAGGCGGAAGTCGGGGAACTCAGCGCGCATGGAACCAGCTTAGCCGGGGGCGCGGAAGGTCCGGCCGGTCGCTGGACGGCTGCCCGCCGGGCACGTGGTTGTCCCCTGCGAGCCGACATGTTAGAACCGGCATTGCCGGTTCGAGCGAGGGCGGAGCCGGTGCCGCGACGGCCAGGAGGTTCCGTGTCCCGTACTCGTCCGACCAGGGACGTGCAGGCATTCGAAGCCCGCGCGACCGATGCCGAACTCGACGACCTGCGCGCACGACTGGCCGCGGCGCGGCTGCCCGAGGCCGAGACGGTGCGGCACGCCGCACCCGGCCCGCGCCGATGGGACCAGGGCGTTCCGCTCGCCGACCTCGTCGATGTCGTGCGCTACTGGCGCACCGAGTACGACTGGCGGGCCTTCGAGGCGCGGCTCGACCGGATCGGGCAGTTCCGCACGACCATCGACGGCCTGGGGATCCACTTCCTGCACCGCCGGTCCGCACGCGCGGACGCCACCGCGCTGATCCTGACGCACGGCTGGCCCGGCAGCGTCGCCGAGTTCATCGACGTCATCGACGAACTGGCGGATCCGAAGGACGCGGACGCGCCGGCCTTCCACGTCGTGGTCCCGTCGCTCCCGGGCTTCGGCCACAGCGACAAGCCGACCGCTCCCGGCTGGGGCATCGAGAAGATCGCGGCCGCGTGGGTGGAGCTCATGGACCGGCTCGGCTACGGCACGTTCCTCGCCCACGGCGGCGACTGGGGCGGCCCCATCACCACCGTCCTCGCCGGACGTTTCCCGGCGCACGTGCTCGGCATCCACACGACGACCGCACAGGCACCGCCCGGCCTGTCGACGGACGGGCTGACGGCGGCCGAGCTCGCCTGGGTCGAGGAGACGCACGACTTCTGGAACGGGCCTCCCGCGGCGTTCGCGAAGCAGCAGGCGACCCGGCCGCAGACCATCGGCTACTCCCTCGTCGACTCACCGGTCGGACTGCTCGCCTGGATCCTCGACAAGTTCGCCCAGTGGACGGACACCGAGGACAGCCCGTTCGAGACGATCTCCTTGGACCGGTTCCTGGACAACGTCACCCTGTACTGGCTGACCCGCAGCGGTGCGTCGTCCGCCCGCATCTACTACGAGAGCCACCTCTCGCTCGACCCCGAACTGCGGGTCGACGTGCCCTCGGCCGTCGTCGTGTACCCGCACGACATCGAGAAGTGCCCGCGGCCCTGGGCGCAGAGGCGCTACCGGCGGATCGTCCGGTGGCGGGCGGCCGACGTCGGGGGACACTTCCCGTCGCTGGAGGTGCCCGCGTACTTCGTCGAGGATCTGCGGGAGGGCCTCGCGGCCGTGCTGGCCGCCCGCCGCTGACCGCGCCCGGTCAGAGCCCGGCGAGCGCCGTCGTCAGACGGTGGATCGCCTCGTCGACCGTGGCCCGGGGGCAGCCGAGGTTCACCCGCATGTAGCCGTGCCCCTCCTGCCCGAACTTCGGCCCCCTGTCGAACCACAGCCGGGCGGTGAGCAGCAGGAACCGTTCGAGGGCGGCCGCGTCCAGGTCCAGGCCCCGGAAGTCCGTCCACGCCAGGTACAGGGAGTCGGCGGGCAGCACCCGCACCCGCGACGTCGCCGCGTTCACCGACCGGGCGAAGTGCTCGTGGTTGCCGCGCAGATACGTGAGCAGCTCCTCCAGCCACGGCTCGCCGTGCGTGTACGCGGCCTCGGCGGCCACCATGCCGAGGACGTTGACGAGAGGAAAGACGTTGCGGTCGTACTGCCGGGCGAACTCCTCGCGCAGCCGCCGGTCGGGAACGATGACGTTCGCGCTCTGCAGTCCGGGCAGGTTGAAGGTCTTGCTGGGGGAGGTGCACGTGATGCAGTTCCGGGCGAACTCCGGGCCGAGCGACGCGAACGGGATGTGCCGCTTCGCCGGGTTGATGATCAGGTCCTGGTGGATCTCGTCCGCGATGACGAGCACCTCGTGCCGGGCGCAGATCTCGCCCATGGTGCGCAGTTCGTCCTGCGACCACACGCTGCCGGTCGGGTTGTGCGGATGGCTCAGGATGAAGATCTTGGTGTCGGGGCGGATCGCCGCCTCGAACGTACGGGCGTCGAAGGCGTAGCCGTCGGCGGTGCGCACCAGGGGCGCGTAGGTAAGGTGGCGGCCGTTGAGCCGGACGTCCTCGTGGAAGTGGACGTAGACCGGCGGCTGGACGAGTACGGAGTCGCCCGGCGCCGAGAACGCCTGGACCGCCGTCTTCAGGCTCGTGATGATGCCCGAGGTCTGCACCGTCCAGGACCGGTCCACGTCCCAGCCGAACCGCTTGGCCTGCCAGCCCGTCACCGCGTCCAGGTAGCTGTCCGTGGCACCGGCCGGATAACCGAGGACGCCGTGCTCCACCGCTTCGTGGAGCGCGTCGAGAACGGCGCGCGGTGCCTTGAAGTCGGTGTCGGCCACCCACATGGGCAGGGGCTCGGCCGCCGCCTCGTCGGGCGCGAGGAACTCCGCGGCGGCCGCCCACTTCATGGAGTTCGACTTTCTGCGGTCGACGGGCTCGTCGAAGATCGAGAACGGGGCGCTCACGGGTCCTCCTCGGGGTGGGTGATCATCGCGTGGGCCGGGGCGGCCGTCCTCAGGGTGTCCGGAAGCCGCGGAAGATCACAGCCATGCGCACGACGGAGTCCGTGACCTCAGGGTCGGCCTCCGGCAGACAGGCGGATAGGTGGCCGCCGCACCGAACCGGCGGGTCAGGTGCGCCTGGCGGCCGGGCAGCGGGGCTCCGACGGGATCGGCCGGGCACCGGGCGGGCGTGGCGGACGTGCGGGAGGGACCCTTCTGTGTGGGTGTGCCGGAAGCGGATCGTAGGCTTCGACCATGACCGATGCGCTGATACCCACGACTCCCGACGAGGCCTTCGACAAGCTGCTGGCGGGCAACCAGCGGTTCGTGACCGGGGCACCGTCGCATCCGAACCAGGACGCCGCGCGCCGCGCCGAGATCGCGCCGGCGCAGAGCCCCTTCGCCGTGATGTTCGGCTGCGCCGACTCCCGGCTCGCGGCGGAGATCATCTTCGACCAGGGCCTCGGCGACCTGTTCGTGGTGCGCACCGCGGGCCACGTGGTCGGCACCGAGGTCCTCGGCAGCGTCGAGTACGGCGTGAGCGTGCTCGACTGCCCGCTCGTCGTGGTGCTCGGCCACGACTCGTGCGGTGCCGTCGCCGCCGCCCGCGCCGCCGTCGAGAACGGCACGGCGCCCGGCGGCTTCGTCCGCGACGTCGTCGAGCGCGTGACTCCCAGCGTCCTGGCCGCGCACGCCGCCGGGCACACGGAGGAGCGGGAGATCCTGCACGAGCACATCCGCAACACGGTGGACCTGCTCGTGGAGCGCTCCCGCGCGCTCGCCGACGGTGTGGCCTCAGGGCGGACGGCCGTGGTGGGCATGGCCTATCAGCTTGCCGACGGCACCGCGGAGCTGGTCGCCGCGCACGGCCTGAGCAAGTCGCTCACCGGGCGGTAGTGACGCCGGGCACCGGGGGCGCCCCCTCCATCGGGCCCGCGCAGGCTTTCGTCGCCCCGGCCCCGGCCCCGGCCCCCGGCCCCGATCCCGGCCCCGATCCCGGCCTCCGGCGCCGGTCCGACGTGGCCGGGCCGCCGGCGGCGCGGGCCCCGATGGTGGCGGCCCGCGCCGCCTCGTCGACGGGCCCGCCGCCGCAGGCCCGCCCTGGCCGAAGGCCCCGCTCTCAGAGCAGGGCCTGTTCCACGGTCGTCGCGGGGCACAACACCTCGTCGAGCCCCGCCAGTTCGATGATCCGCAGGGTCAGCCGGTGCCGGCACACCACGGTGACCCGGCCCCCGCGCTCAGCAGCTCTTCGATGGGTGCGCACCAGGAGCGTCAGTCCTGAGCAGTCGAAGAACGTGGTCGCGGTGAGGTCGACCGCCACGACGCGGTAGGGGCCCGCCGCCACCGCGTCGAGCAGCGGGGCCAACCGGTGGAGCGCCATGAGGTCGATGTCGCCGGCGAGTTCGACGACGGCACAGTCGTCCACCGTGCGGATCCTGGGTTCGGGAGCGACGTCGTCCAGGTCGGTCAGGCCCGCCACGACACCGATGTCGCGGAAGAGCCCTGAACCCTCAAAGTCGCCGAAGTCGTCGTGGACGTAGTCCTGATGATTGCCTTGTCGCATCGGCCCCCCAGCCCGAGCACTGTCCGGCTCCGGGAGGGGAGCCGATCGCGTTGACGCGAACTTGTTGTCGGTGTGCGAACGAATCGGGAGGTCACCGGGGGCTGGGGCGCCTGAGCGGTCACGGTATCGGCAGAGGCGGCGCCGCGTCGTGCCGTAACGATTCCCGGTGCACCTGCATCACCGGATTGGATGAATTTCAAGCAAAGGGCTTGACGGGTGAGTCGTGAGCCCCTGGAGAAACCGGTCGACAAGGGTGGGACGAGTGCCGTGTCATGGACGGCGACGCACAGGCATCCGCGGGGCACCGACACCCCCTCCCTCCCAGGAGCGACCAACGTGGCCACACCGCACGACGGACCGGAACGCGGGGCGGCACCGGAAGGGGGCGCGGACCGGCGGCCCTTCATCGACACCGCGCTGGTGCGCGCCCTCGTCGACCGGCAGTTCCCGCAGTGGGCCGGGCTGCCGCTGACACCCGTCGACCCGGCCGGCTCCGATCACGTCATCCACCGGCTCGGCGACGCACTCGCCGTCCGCCTGCCCCGGCACTCCGGCGCCATCGGGCAGGCCGAGAAGGAGCGCGACCAACTGCCGTTGCTGGCACCGAAGTTGCCGCTCGCCGTGCCCGTCCCGGTGGCGGTGGGGCGGCCCGCGCTCGGCTACCCGTGGCCGTGGGCGGTGACCCGCTGGCTGGACGGTGAGGTCGCGACGGTGGCGGGCCTGGCCGAGTCCACGGACGCCGCTCTCGAACTGGCCGCGTTCCTCCGGGCGTTGCAGGCCGTCGACCCGCACATCGCCGGAGTCGTGGGGGCACGCGAGACGCTCGCCGACCGGGACACCGCGACGCGGGACGCCATCGCGCGGGCGGCCGACGCCTTCGACGCGGCCGCGCTGACCGCGCTGTGGGACGCGGCGCTGGCCGCCCCCGCCCGGCAGGGCCCGCCCGTGCTGTGCCACGGCGACTTCCACACCGGGAATCTGCTCACCGCCGACGGCCGCCTCAGCGCGGTCATCGACTTCGGGAGCCTGGGTCCCGGCGACCCCGCGGTCGACCTGATGATCGCCTTCACCCTGCTGTCGCCGCGCGCCGCCGCCGTCTTCCGTGACGCGCTCGGTGTCGACGACGCGACCTGGCTGCGCGGGCGCGGCTGGGCCCTGACGTCCGGTCTCCTCGCGTACACCGCGTACGCCGCGAGCGACGAGCGGATCGCGGCGGCGACCACCCGCCAGATCCGCGCCGCGCTCGCCGACCCCGCGAGCGACCCGGGCACGGACCCGCCCCGTGTGCGCACCGCACACCCCGTGTGAACGCTACGCCGCGACAGTGTGCGCGCACACGGGTGCGCCCGTCGTCCGGCTGCGCTTGACTGCATATTCAGGGAACAGCGGGAGGCCGGACGAGGGCCGGACGAGGGCCGGACGCCACCGTCGGGCAGCGGTGGCCGACATGGTCCTCGGTCCTCCCGCGACGGTCTCCGGGATCACCCCCCGGTCCTGGAGGCGCACGGGCGGTGCCGTCACTGCATCCGCCTGTTACGGATGGCCCGTCTGCCGTGACATCTCCGATCTCCCTGAGACGGCAGGCGGGCGCCGCCCAGCGCCGCTGGGGCGGCGGCAGGGTCAGGGCGAGGCCCTCTTCCTTGTGGTCGCGTCCTCCGTCCCCTCACACGGAGTGCGCGGGTCACACGGAGTGCGCGGGCTCGTCGACGAGCCCGGCCGACCGTCGCGTCCCGCGCGCCGCGACCGCCATGACCAGTACGGACGTGAGGGCGATGCCCGCTCCCACGTACAGCGGGGACGCGTAGCCGAGGCCCGCGCCGATGGCGAGGCCGCCGAGCCAGGCGCCCAGCGCGTTGCCGACGTTGGACGCCGAGACGTTGGCGCTGGCGGCGAGCGCGGCGCCGCCGGCCGCGTCGGTCACCCGCGTGATCATGCCAGGGACGCTCGCGAACCCGGTCACGCCCAGCAGGAACACCAGGACCACCGAGGCGACGGCGCTCCCGGCGAGCAGGCCGAAGGCCGTCAGCGTGACCGTGAGCCCGGCCAGCGCGTACAGCAGGGCGCGGTCCCGGTCCCGGTCGGCCGCGCGGCCCCCGACGACGTTGCCGACGACGAGCCCGACGCCGTACACCATCAGCAGCCACGACACATCGCCGGCGGAGAACCCGCCGACCTCCGTGAACGTGTAGGCGATATAGCTGAACGCGCCGAACATGCCGCCGTAGCTGAGCGCGGTCGCCACCAGGGTCAGCCAGACCTGCCCGGAACGGAACGCCCGGAACTGCTCGCGCAGCCCCGTGGGCGCCGCGGCGTGCGCACCGTCCGGCGCCGACCCCGCCCGGGCGGGCACGAGGGCGACGATCCCCGCCAGGGCGAGGACACCGATCGCCGTGACCGCCCAGAACGCCGACCGCCAGCCCCAGCGTTCACCCACCAGCGCCCCGAAGGGAACACCGAGCACATTCGCCACCGTGAGCCCCGCGAACATCACGGCCACCGCGCGCGACTTGCGCTCCGGCGGCACCAGGCTGCGCGCGACCAGGGAGCCGATGCCGAAGAACGAGCCGTGGCACAGTGCCGCGACGATCCGGCCGGCCAGCATCACCCCGTAGCCGGGCGCGAGCGCCGACAGCAGATTGCCGACGACGAACAGGGCGACCAGACCGACCAGGACCCACTTGCGCGGCAACCGGGACGTCGCCGCGGTGAGCGCGATGGCGCCGACGGCGACGCTCAGCGCGTACCCGGAGATCAGCAGGCCCGCGGCCGCCTCGGACACGGCGAGACCCGCGGCCACCTGAGGCAGCAGACCGGCGATGAGGAACTCCGTCAGCCCGATCCCGAACCCGCCGAGCGCCAGCGCGATCAGTCCACTCGGCATCGCGGGTCTCCCTCATATGGTGCGGCCGGCAGGGCAGTTGACGCGGCGGACCGCACCGGGGCGTCACTATGCCACCCGAGGTACCGGGCTCGTACATGTGTCTGCGGTGCGGGCGGTGCGTGCCTCGCCGTCGGGACGGAACGCTCGATAATCGGTGCCGTTCCGTGCGACGCCGGTGCAGACTCGCCCCATGGGAGACGTGTGGGCGTTCCGGGACGCGGTCGGCGGCTGGGCGGCGGGCGGCGCCGCGGAACCGGCGGGGGAGCTGGCCCGGCAGCTGGGGCTGCGGACGGCGGTCCTCGTCGAGGGGGCGAGCGATCTCGCCGCCGTGGAGACCCTGGCCGCGCGGCTCGGCCGCGACCTGGCCGTCGACGGCGTCTGCGTCGTGCCGATGGGCGGGGCGATGAGCGTCGGCCGCTATGCGGCGCTGCTCGGTCCCGACGGTCTCGGCCTGCGGCTGACCGGCCTGTGCGACGAGCGGGAGCAGGGCTACTACGCGCGCGGCCTGGAGCGGGCCGGGGCGCCGCAGGACTTCTACGTGTGCGTGGCGGACCTGGAGGACGAGCTGATCCGCGCGCTGGGCACCGACCGGGTCGAGGAGATCTTCCGGAGCGAGGACGAGCTGCGGGCCTGGCGGACCTTCGTGAACCAGCCCGCCCAGCAGGGCCGCCCGCGCGACCACCAGATCCGCCGCTTCCTCAGCACCAGATCGGGCCGCAAGATCCGGTACGGGGATCTGCTGGTGGCGGCCCTGGACCTGGACCGGGTGCCCGCGCCCCTCGCCGACCTGCTCGGGAGCGTGTGAGCGCCCCCGGCACCGGCCCTCATCAGCACCGGGTTTCCCCGGCAGGGTGTTGCGGGCAAGCCTCAGGGGGCCGACGGAAGAGGGGGAACCGTGATCGTCTGGGTCAACGGGGCGTCCCGTGCGGGCAAGACCACCGCAGCGCGGGAGCTGATCGATCTGATCCCGAACTGCACGCTCTTCGACCCCGAGGTGATCGACGCCGAGCTGGAGCGGCTGCTGCCGCCCAAGCGGCTCGCGGAGGTCAGCGACCATCAGGACCTGCCGATCTGGCGCCGGCTCGTCGTCGACACCGCCGCGGCGCTCCTCGCCGAGCTGGGCGGCGTGCTCGTGGTGCCGATGGGGCTGATGCGTCAGGAGTACCGCGACGAGATCTTCGGGGGGCTCGCCGCCCGGCGGATCCCTGTGTGCCATGTGGTCCTTGCTCCAGGGGAAACGATCCTGCGAGGACGGGACCCCGGTGGCGAGGTCCCTGCCGACATCGAGCCCTACCGCGCGGCGCTCGCGGGCTGGCTCGCCGCGGACGCCTACCTCGTCGACAACGGCGCGCTCTCCCCGTACGAGACGGCCGTGCGGATCGCCGCCGCCGTGCGCAGCGGCGAGGCCGCCCCCTGCGACATCGTGCAGACGGCCGAGCCGACCGCGGAGACGGTCGCCGCGGGCGTGCTGCTCTTCGACGAACAGGACCGGGTGCTGCTCGTCGACCCCACCTACAAGCCGGGCTGGGAGTTCCCCGGCGGTGTCGTCGAGCCCGGCGAGGCGCCGGCGCGCGCGGGCATGCGGGAGGTCCTGGAGGAGACCGGCATCCAACTCGTGGACGTACCGCGGCTGTTGGTCATCGACTGGGAGCGGCCGGTGCCGCCCGGCTTCGGCGGGCTGCGGCTGCTCTTCGACGGCGGGCTGCTCGACAGCTCCGTCGCGGCCCATGTGCTGCTGCCCGGACCCGAGTTGCGAGGCTGGCGGTTCGTCGGCGAGGCGGAGGCCGAGCGGCTGCTGCCGCCCGTGCGGTACGCGCGGCTGCGCTGGGCCCTTCGCGCGCGCGAACGTGGCGCCGCGTACTACCTCGAAGCCGGTGTGCCGCTCGGCTGAGGGCGGAGGTGTACGTCTTGGCCTTCTTTGCCAACTCCCGTGATTTTCAAGGGGAAAACTAAGCCGGAACGTCATCTTTCTGGAATGGCACGGCAGCCGCCGAAGGGGCGCAATGGTCTTACCGTGAAGGCGCAGCTCACCTCTTGCGGTTCACAGCCGCCTCACTGAGCCGGACTGTCAGCCGGCTGAACGGAGGGACATGCGCGCGCCTTCATCATTCGTCGCGAAGGGTCTGACGCTTGCCGCCGGCCTCACGCTCGTCCTCGCCGCGTGCAGCGGCGGCTCGGGCGGCAAGGACGACAACAACGGCAGCAGCGGCTCGTCCGGACTGAGTTCATGCAGCTCCCAGGGCAAGGCCAATACGTGCAACTCCGGGGAACGCAAGTCCGGAGGAACGTTCACCTACACCATCGAGAAGAACATCCAGGCCTGGAACATCGAGGACTCGAACGGCAACACGTTCGAGAACAGCGAGGCCATGACCGCCGTGCTGCCGCAGGTCTTCGTGCCGCAGCCGGACTTCAGCCTCAAGCTCAACACCGACTTCGTCACCTCGGCCGAGCAGACCGGTTCCAGCCCGCAGACCTTCGTCTACAAGATCAACCCGAAGGCCGCCTGGAACGACGGCACTCCGATGTCCGCCGACGACTTCATCTTCCTGTGGCGCACCATGAACGGGAAGGACTGCCCGCCGCCGCCCGCCAGCGACGAGACCCAGACCAAGGGCTGTCTGCCCTGGTCCACCTCCGGCTGGGACCGCATCAAGTCCGTCACCGGCTCCGACGGCGGCAAGACCGTCACCGTCGTCATGAACAAGCCGTACACCGACTGGAAGTCCTTCTTCGGCGGCGGCTACGGCCTCTACCCGGCCCATGTCGCGGAGAAGGCGGCCGGCGCGGCGGCCGGCAGCGCCGCCAAGATGACGGCCGATCAACTCACCAAGGGCTGGCAGTACTTCATGAAGACTCCGCCCACGCAGTACGCCACGGGCGGCCCCTTCAAGATGACGGAGTGGAAGGACAACGACCACGCCACCTTCGAGCCCGACGCCAAGTGGTACGGGAAGACCAAGCCGACGCTCGACCGGCTGATCTTCAAGGTCATCTCGGACGCCACCCAGGAGCCGACCGCTCTGAAGAACAACGAGGTACAGGCCATCTACCCGCAGCCGCAGGTGGACCTGGTCAACCAGATCAAGGACATCCCGGGCGTCTCGTACACCATCGGTGAGGGACTGCAGTGGGAGCACTTCGACCTCAACCTGCACAACCCGGTGATCGGCAAGTACAAGCCGCTGCGGCAGGCGATGTTCACGGCGATCAGCATCAAGGACATGATCGACAAGACGGTCGGTCAGTTCGACAGCGGTGTGAAGCAGCTCGGCAGCCACATGCTGCTGCCCGGACTCACCGGCTACCAGGACGTCGTCACCGGTACCGGACAGGGCTCGGGTGACATCGCGAAGGCCAAGAAGCTGCTCACCGACGCCAAGTTCACCGGAGTCGGATCCTCGCTGAAGACACCGGACGGCAAGGCCGTCGGTCCGTTCAACTGCCGCTACACCACGGGCAACGCGATCCGGCAGAGCGAGTGCCAGATCCTGCAGTCCGCGCTCGGCGACCTGGGCATCAAGGTGACGATCAAGCCGATCGGCGCCGCCGACCTCGGCACGGTGCTCACCGGGCACCAGTACGACATCATCGTCTTCGCCTGGATCCAGGGCCCGACGCCGACGTCCAACGCCCAGGGCACCTGGTCGACCGGACAGGCGAGCAACTACGGCGGCTACAGCAACAAGCAGGTCGACAAGCTGCTCGACGAGTCCGTCGGCCAGACCGACACCGCCAAGGCGATGTCCCTCCTCAACCAGGCCGACAAGATCATGACGGATGACGCGTACGTGCTGCCGCTGTACCAGAAGCCGACGTTCCTCGCGGTGCAGGACCGCTTCGTCGGGATGCGGAACAACTCGACCATCATCGGTCCGCCCTACAACGTCGCCGAGTGGGGTCTGAAGAAGTAGCTCACTTCTCCACTCCTTCCACCGCGACCGCAGTTCGGCCCCGGCGGTACGCCGCCGGGGCCGTCCACCGCCACCCGAGGAGTCCTGCATGTTCGCCTACGCGGTGCGACGCGTCCTCGTCTCCATCCCGGTGCTGATCGCGTCGACGTTCATCGTGTTCCTCGTCGTCGTCAACGCCGGTGACCCGGTCGCCAACTTCGCCACCTCCCGCAACCCGGCCCCCAACAAGGCCGCCGTCGCCGCCTTCGCCCGCCACATCCACGCCGACCAGCCCGTCGCCACGCGCTACTGGAACTGGATCGTCGGCGTCCTGCACGGCGAGTGGGGACCGTCCGTCGACCCCAACCTCGACATCGGGCACGACCTGTTCACCCGCTTCCGGGTCACGGTGATCCTGGTCATCGCCTCGATGCTGCTGGCCCTCGTGCTCGCCGTCGTCTTCGGCGTCTACAGCGCCGTACGCCAGTACTCGCCCTCCGACTACGTCATCACCTTCATCGGGTTCCTGTTCCTCGCCATGCCCGTCTTCTGGTTCGCCGTCCTGCTCAAGCAGGGAGGCATCTGGTACAACGACCAGACCGGATCCGCCTTCCTGGGCACCATCGGCGACCGGTCCCCGTACCTGGAGTCCAACACCTTCGGCAACCAGCTGAGCGACCGCATCGGGCACCTGGCGCTCCCCGTCATCACCCTGGCGCTGGTCTCGTTCGCCTCCTGGACCCGCTACACCCGCGCCTCCATGCTGGAGGTCCTCGACTCCGACTACGTCCGGCTCGCCCGCGCCAAGGGCATCCGTCGCCGCAAGGTCCTCACCCATCACGCGCTGCGCACCGCGCTGATCCCGCTCACCACCGTCACCGCCCTGGACGTGGCGAGCCTGCTCGGCGGCGTCGTCATCACCGAGACCATCTTCCAGTGGCACGGCATGGGCGAGATGCTGGTCGACGCGGTGAGCAAGGTGGACGTCTACCGCACCATGGCGTGGCTGCTGCTCTCCGCGGTGATCGTCATCGTGTTCAATCTCGTCGCCGATCTGCTCTACGCCGTACTCGACCCGAGGATCCGTTATGACTGACACCACTCAGGCAGCGGGCGCCACGGGCGGCGAACTTCCGCGCGTCGACCGCGAGTTCACCGTCAAGGAACGGACGCAGACCCAGCTGGTCCTGCGCCGGTTCATGCGGCACAGAGCGGCGATGGCCAGCCTGGTGATCTTCGTGCTCATCGTGCTGTGGGCGTTCGTCGGACCGCATCTGTGGCACTACTCCTACGAGAAGTACACCCCGGACAACTCCCAGCCCCCGTCCGCCAAGCACCCGTTCGGCACCAACTCCTCCGGGTACGACGCGTACGCACAGGTGATGCGGGGCACCCAGACCTCATTGAAGATCGCCATCATGATCGCCCTCGGGTCGACCGTCGTCGGCGCGATCTGGGGCGCCGTCGCCGGCTTCTACCGGGGCGTCGTCGACGCGGTGATGATGCGCATCTCCGACCTCGTGCTCACCCTCCCGCTGCTCGCCATCGCGCTCGTCATCTCCTCCCGCAGCGGCGGCAGTTGGTACTGGATCGCGATCGTCGTCGCCGGACTCACCTGGGCGTACGTCTCCCGCGTGGTGCGCTCCACCGTGCTGTCCCTGCGGGAGAAGGAGTTCATCGAGGCCGCCCGCGCGCTCGGCGCGTCCGACGCGCGGATCATCTTCCGGCACCTGCTGCCGAACTCGCTGGGCCCGATCATCGTCAACGCCACGATCCTCGTCGCCACCGGCATCCTCACCGAGACCGCGCTCTCCTTCCTCGGCTTCGGCGTGCAACCGCCGGACACCTCGCTCGGCCTGCTCGTCTCCCAGGCGCAGACGGCCGTCGACACCCGGCCGTGGCTGTTCTACATCCCCGGCGCGTTCATCATCGTGATCGCGCTGACCATCAACTTCATCGGCGACGGGTTGCGCGACGCGTTCGACCCCCGACAGCAGAGGGTGCGCCAATGACCGCATCTGGCAGGGCCGCCGACGGGCGGCCCGAGCTCGCGCTGCCCACCGAGGACACCGTGCTCGAAGTGGACGGCCTGAGCGTGGAGTTCCCCACCGAGGACGGTCTCGTACGGGCCGTGCGCGGCGTCTCCTACCGTCTGGAGCGGGGCGAGTCCCTCGGTATCGTCGGCGAGTCCGGCTCCGGCAAGTCGGTGACCGCGCTCGCCGTGATGGGACTGCTGCCGAAGACCGCACGGGTGGCGGGATCCGTGCGCTTCCAGGGCACCGAGCTGCTCGGCCTCGGCGACTCCGCCCTCTCCGACGTGCGCGGCAGCGGCATCGCCATGATCTTCCAGGACCCCATGACGTCCCTGAACCCCGTCTACACCGTGGGCCACCAGATCGAGGAAGGGCTGCTGCGGCACAACCCGGGCCTGTCCAAGAAGGCCGCGCGCACCCGCGCCGTCGATCTGCTCGGCACCGTCGGCATCCCGCACCCGGACCGGCGCGTCGACGACTACCCGCACGAACTCTCCGGCGGGATGCGCCAGCGCGTCGTCATCGCCATCGGCATGGCCAACGACCCGGCGGTCATCATCGCCGACGAGCCGACCACCGCCCTCGACGTCACCGTGCAGGCGCAGATCCTCGACGCGCTGGAGACCGCGCGGGCCGAGACCGGCGCCGCCCTCGTCCTGATCACCCACGACCTCGGGGTGGTCGCCGGGCACACCGACCGGGTCGCCGTCATGTACGCAGGACGCGTCGTCGAGACCGGCTCGGTGGAGGACATCTTCTACGCCCCGCGCATGCCCTACACCCTGGGCCTGCTCGGCTCCCTGCCCCGCATGGACCGTGCGGACCACGACCAGGACCGCCTCACCCCGATCACCGGGACGCCGCCGTCCCTGCTCAACCTCCCACCGGGCTGCCCGTTCGCCCCGCGCTGCCCGATGCGTGAGGACGTGTGCGACCGCGACGAACCGGCCCTGCGCGAGACCGGCAGACCCGGCCACCGGGGCGCCTGCCACTTCACCGAACGGCTCGTGGGGACCGCCGCGGAGGAGGTCTTCGAGGTGGCGGGCGCCGACGCGGAGGCGCTCGCCCGGCTGACCGCGACCGATACCCCGCAGGACACTGGCAGCGCCGGAAAGGACCACGCATGAGCACGGTCGGCACGGAGCCGGTCCTCCAGGTCCGCGACCTGGTCAAGCACTTCCCCGTCCGCTCCCGCGGCGTCCTGCGCCGCACGATCGGCGACGTGCACGCCGTGTGCGGGGTCTCCTTCGACCTGTACGCCAACGAGACGCTCGGCCTCGTCGGCGAGTCCGGGTCCGGCAAGACGACGACGGCCAGAACGCTGCTCAACCTGGAGCGGGCCACGTCCGGCAAGGTGACCTACCAGGGCCACGAACTCACCGCGCTGAGCCGTCGCCGGATGCGGCCGCTGCGCGAGGAACTGCAGATCGTCTTCCAGGACCCGTACGCCTCCCTCGACCCTCGGGTCTCCGTCCACGAGATCGTCGCCGAACCGCTGCGGATCCACGGCCGCTACGACGAGGCCGGGCGCCGCGAGGTCCGTGAACTGCTGCGGCTCGTCGGGCTCAACCCCGAGCACGGCAACCGCTACGCCCACGAGTTCTCCGGCGGACAGCGTCAACGCATCGGTATCGCACGGGCGTTGGCGCTGCGACCGAAGGTCGTCGTCCTCGACGAGCCCGTCTCCGCCCTGGATGTCTCCATCCAGGCCGGAGTGCTCAACCTGCTGATGGACCTGCAGGCCGAGCTCGGGCTCTCCTTCCTGTTCGTGGCGCACGACCTGTCGGTGATGCGGCACGTCGCCCACCGCGTCGCGGTCATGTACCTCGGCCGGATCGTCGAACTCGCGCCCACCCGCGAGCTGTTCGCCCACCCCTCGCACCCGTACACCCAGGCCCTGATCTCCGCGATCCCGCTGCCCGACCCGCGCAAGGAACGCGCCCGCCGCCGTATCACCGTCGAGGGCGACGTGCCGAGCCCGATCCGGCCGCCCAGCGGCTGCCGCTTCCGCACCCGCTGTCCGAAGTTCGCCAACGAGCTCACGCAGGAGGAGCGCACGGCCTGCGTGGAGCGGGTGCCCGAGCTGACGGACCGCGGCACCGGCAACCCGGTCGCCTGCCACTACGCCCAGCCACTGGAACTCCTGTGACCCTCAGGCGAGCGGGTACCCGGACGCGGCGGTCCGCAGCGCCTCGGCGGCCCCTGCGACCACCGGATCCCCGTGCCCGAAACACGCGACGTCGCTCTCCAGCTCCGCGAGCCGGTGGAAGGAGGCGACGGCCCGCTCCCGGTCGAGGTTGAACACGCCCAGGACGACCTGCCCGTCGACCGGCGAGGCCGCGACGGCGTCGCCGGTCAACAGCACCCCGTGGTGCGGCAGATGCACGGCGATCGACCCGTCCGTGTGCCCCGGCGCGCCGACGATCCGCGCCCCGTCGCCGAAGTCGAGCGTGTCGCCGTCCTCCAACTCCACCACGGTGGACGGCAGATCGGGCTCGGGAAGCGGCTCCGGCAGCTGCGTCAGGGCCTGGGCGTGCAGCGGACGCTCCCAGTCCTCGTAGACCGGCGGCGGGCCCGGCTTCTCGCCGCGGATGTACGGGGCGTCGAGCCGGTGGGCGTACACCTCGGCGCCGCTGAGCCGTGCGAACTCGGCGGCGCCGCCCACGTGGTCCTCGTGGAAGTGGGTGAGCACGACGCGCCGCACGTCCTCGGGGGCGTGCCCCCATCCGCGTACGGCATCGGCGATCGGCACACCCGCGCCGGCCGCGCCCGCGTCGATCAGAGTGAGGGCGGAGCCGTCGCGCCACAGATAGGCCTGGCCCACGGGGAAGCGCAGCAGGCGCAGCCGCGGTGTGACGTCGAACGCGTCGATGAGGTCGTAGGTCGTCATACCGCGACCGTACGAGCCGGGCGGCCCGCGCCGGGCACGACTTGGCCCAGAGCAGAGCGAGGTCTTGATCGGTGCCCGCCGGACGCGAAGGATGGACCGATGAGCAGCCAGAACACCGCACCCCACGACCGGCCCCGGGCCCGCGGCCTCGGCATCCCCCTCGACGGCACCCCGGGGGAGTGGAACGCGATCACCGACGTCCCCGGCGTCGAGGTCGGGCACGTCACCCTGATCGAGGGCGACGACGTCCGCACCGGGGTCACCGCCCTGCTGCCCCGCGGCCGGGACGGTGTCGGCTCGGCCTGCGCCGCCGGCTGGTACTCCCTCAACGGCAACGGGGAGATGACCGGCACCACCTGGATCGAGGAGTCCGGAGCCCTGAGCCTGCCGGTCGCCCTCACCAACACCCACGCCGTCGGCACCGTCCACCGCGGCGTCATCGACTGGGTCGCGGAGCGCCATCCCGGCGTCGCCGCCCAGTGGCTGCTGCCCGTGGTCGCCGAGACCTGGGACGGCTACCTCAACGACATCAACGGCCCGCACGTGCGCACCGAGCACGGGGTCGCCGCCCTCGACGCGGCGGCGACCGGCCCCCTGGCGGAGGGCTGCGTCGGCGGCGGCACCGGCATGAACTGCTATGGATTCAAGGGCGGTTCGGGCACCGCCTCGCGGATCGTGACGCACGGCCCCGACCGCTACACCGTCGGCGCCCTCGTCCAGGCCAACTTCGGACAGCGCCGCGAACTCACCGTCGCGGGCGTCCCGATGGGGCGCGAGCTGCTGGACGACGACCCGATGGGCACCGGCTCGCGGGTGCCGAGCGGCGCCGGATCCGTGATCGTCGTCGTCGCCACCGACGCCCCGCTGCTGCCGGGACAGTGCAAGGCCCTGGCGCGCCGCGTCCCGATCGGCCTGGGCCGCACCGGGACCAGCGGCGGACACTTCTCCGGCGACATCTTCCTGGCGTTCTCGACCGCCAACGAAGGCGCCCTGAACAGCACGTTCCCCAAGGGCGAGGCGACCGCGGACACGTACGACAGGATGCGGTTCGTGCCGTGGGGGCGCATGGACCCGTTCTACGAGGCCGTCGTCCAGGCCGTCGAGGAGGCCGTGCTCAACGCGCTGTGCGCCGCCGACGCGATGACGGGCCGCAACGGACACCGGATGCCGGCGCTGCCGCACGCACGCGTGCGGCAGCTGCTGCGGCAGTGAACTCCTACTCGGCGGTGGCGAACTTCTGCAGGAACAGTGCCTCCGCGACCGAGAGCCGCTTCAACTCGTCGGGCGACACCGACTCGTTGACCGCGTGGATCTGCGCATCCGGCTCGCTCAGACCGATCAGGAGGATCTCCGCCTGCGGGTAGAGCGTGGCGAGCGTGTTGCACAGCGGGATCGAGCCGCCCTGACCGGCGTACTGCATCTCCTGGCCGTCGTACGCCTCCCGCATCGCGTCCGCCAGCGCGGCGTACGCGGGGCTGGAGGTGTCCGCGCGGAACGGCTGGCCCTGACCGACCTGCTCGACCTTGACGCGGGCGCCCCAGGGGGTGTGCGCCTCGATGTGCGCCATCAGCAGCTTCGTCGCCTCGGCGGCGTCCGCGCCCGGCGGCACCCGCAGGCTGACCAGCGCGCGGGCGCCGGCCTGCACGGACGGCGTCGCGCCGACGACCGGCGGGCAGTCGATGCCGAGCACGGTCACGGCGGGCCGCGCCCAGATCCGGTCGGCGACCGTGCCGGAGCCGATCAGCTCCACCCCGTCGAGCACCTTCGCGTCCTTGCGGAACGCGTCGTCCTCGTACTGGATGCCGTCCCACGACTCGGCCGCGTCCAGACCGTCGACCGTCGTCGAACCGTCCTCGGCGCGCAGCGAGTCCAGGACACGGACCAGGGCGGCCAGCGCGTCGGGTGCGGCGCCGCCGAACTGACCGGAGTGCAGATTGCCCTCCAGCGTGTCGATCTGCACCCGCACCAGCGTCATGCCGCGCAGCGTCGCCGTCGCGGTGGGCAGCCCGCACTGGAAGTTGCCCGCGTCGCCGATGACGATCGTGTCGGCGGTGAGGAGCTCGGGGTGCTGCTCGGCGTAGCGCTCCAGGCCGCCGGTGCCCATCTCCTCCGAACCCTCGGCGATCACCTTGACGTTGACCGGCACGCCGCCGTTCGCCTTCAGGGCGCGGATCGCGAGCAGGTGCAGCAGCACGCCGCCCTTGCAGTCGGCCGAGCCACGCCCGTACCAGCGGCCGTCCTCACGCTCGGTCAGCTCGAACGGCGGCGTCACCCACGCCTCCTCGTCCAGCGGCGGCTGCACGTCGTAGTGCGCGTACAGCAGCACCGTCGGCGCGCCCTCGGGGCCGGGCAGGAAGCCGTAGACGGACTGCGTGCCGTCCGGGGTGTCGAGCAGCGCCACGTCCTGGAAACCCTCGGCGCGCAGCGCGTCGGCGACCCAATTGGCCGCGCCCTCGCTCTCGCTCTTCGGGTACTGGTCGAAGTCCGCCACCGACTTGAAGGCCACCAGTTCGGCCAGCTCCGCCTTGGCGGCGGGCAGCAGGGAGGCGACGGTCTCGGCGATCGGATGCGGCGACATGGGCACGCTCCTCGTGGGTGCGACGTTGTGCAGGGTGTGCGGATGATCCTCCCACAGAGGGTCACGGCGCCGCCCGCCGTAGGATGCCTGGGACACAGGCGGCAGGCGGCTGGATACGGAGCAGTAGACCATCGTGAGCAGCGAGAACCCCGAGAGTGCGGCGGGCAACGACATGGGCGACGAGCGGGACATGAGCGTGTGGGACGTCGTGGTCGTGGGCGCGGGCCCCGCCGGAGCCTGTGCCGCGTACGCGGCCGCGGTCGCCGGACGCCGCGTGCTGCTCCTGGAGAAGGCGGAACTGCCGCGCTACAAGACGTGCGGCGGCGGCATCATCGGCCCGTCCCGCGACGCGTTGCCACCCGGTTTCGAGCTGCCGCTCAAGGACCGGATCAACGCGGTCACGTTCTCCCTGAACGGCAAGTACGCGCGCACCCGTCGCTCCCGCACCATGCTGTTCGGGCTCATCAACCGGCCCGAGTTCGACGCCCAGCTCGTCGAGCACGCCCAGAAGGCGGGCGCCGAGCTGCGCACAGGAGTGACGGTCTCGCGTGTCGAGCAGCACGGCCCGGAGGTCCCCGACCGGCGCACCGTCGCGGTGGTCCTCCAGGACGGCGAGACGATCCTGGCCCGCGCCGTCGTCGGCGCCGACGGCAGCGCCAGCCGGATAGGAGCACACGTCGGGGTCAAGCTCGACCAGGTCGACCTCGGCCTGGAGTCGGAGATCCCGGTGCCGGAGACGGTCGCGGAGGACTGGCGCGGCCGGGTCCTCATCGACTGGGGCCCGATGCCCGGCAGTTACGGCTGGGTGTTCCCCAAGGACGACACCCTCACCGTCGGTGTCATCTCGGCGCGCGGTGAAGGCGCCGCCACCAAGCGGTACTTGGAGGACTTCATCGCCCGGCTCGGCCTCGCCGGCTTCGAGCCGTCGATCTCCTCGGGCCACCTGACGCGCTGCCGCGCCGACGACTCGCCGCTCTCGCGCGGCCGGGTCCTGGTGTGCGGTGACGCGGCGGGGCTCTTGGAGCCGTGGACCCGCGAGGGCATCTCGTTCGCCCTGCGCTCGGGCCGGCTCGCGGGGGAGTGGGCGGTGCGCGTCGCCGAGTCCCACGACGCGGTGGACGCCCGCCGCCAGGCACTGAACTACGCGTTCGCCATCAAGGCGGGCCTCGGCGTCGAGATGGCCGTCGGCAAGCGCATGCTGACCGTCTTCGAGCGCAAGCCCGGCCTGCTGCACGCGGCCCTGACCGGGTTCCGCCCGGCGTGGAACGCGTTCGCGAGGATCACGCGCGGCTCGTCGTCCCTCGGTGAGCTGGTGCGCTCGCACCCGATGGCGGGGAAGGCACTGGCCCGGTTCGAGCGCTGAGACCCGCATGGCCCGCACCGGGTCGCGGGCCGTGCGACGGGTTCCTACGTTGAGTTTCTACATCCAGTGATGGTCAAGCGACACGCTGTGACGATGGAGGAATTCATGCGTATGGGATCGGTTCTGCTCGCGTCCGCGGTGGCGGGCGCCGCCCTGGTGCCGGTGGCCGGGACGGCGTACGCCGCCGACAAAGACTGTGCGGACTTCGCCTCCCAGGCTCAGGCGCAGGCCTGGTACGACAGCCATCCGGGCGACCCGGACCGGCTCGACCGCGACGGCGACGGGCAGGCCTGCGAGGACTACACCGGCTACTCGTCGGCCTCGACCCCGACTCCGACTCCGACTTCGACCCCGTCGTCGTCGATCGGTACGTCGACCATGCCGCAGGGCGGTGTCCGCACCGGTTCCGGCGGTCTCGCCGAGGGGAAGTCCGCCTCCGCGCTGCCGGTCGGGTTCGGTGCCGCGGCGCTGCTCGCGGGCGGCGGCGCCGTCGCGCTGCGCCGCCGGACCCGGCGCGACGGCTGAGGCCGGGACCGCCGTGCCCGCGCCCGGCCGCGGCGCAGGTCGCGATCTCCCGTGGATCGGTGCCGCGGTGCTCTGCCTGCTGCTCGCCGCGTCCGCCGTGCTGACCTGGCTGGGCGGGGCGTCATCCGGCGTGAGCCCGGGGCCTTCGGGCTCCGTTCCGCCGGCTGCCCGCCGCGCCGCCGGCACCCCGCTCGCGCCCGTGGGCCGGGCCGCCGACCCCGTGCGGCTGCGCATCCCGGCGATCGGCGTCGACACCGTCGTCGGTCCGCTGTCCCTGGACGGCGACCGGCGGCTGCCCGCTCCCGTGGGGTACGACGGTGCGGGATGGTGGCGCGAGGGCGCCTCGCCCGGGGAGGCGGGACCGGCCGTGCTCGCCGGGCATCTGGACACGCCCACGGGACCCGCCGTCTTCGCGCGGCTCGTGGAACTGCGGCCCGGCGACCGGATCGAGATCACCCGCACCGATCGCAGCTCGGCGGTCTTCGAGGTGCTGGGCACTATGGAGTTCCCCCAGGACGCCTTCCCCTCGGACGTGGTCTACGGGCCCACGCGGGACGCCCAGTTGCGGCTCATCACCTGCGCGGGGGTGTACGACCGCACGGCGGGGCGCTATCTCGCCAACACGGTCGTGTACGCGTCGATGGTCGCCGCCTGAAACGGTGACGGGCCGCGGCTTCAGGAGACGGTGATCCGGAAGACCGGGTGGTCGGGGGCGATCCGACGCAGCTCCTCATCGGAGGAGTCGGGGCCCACTCCATTGAAGAAGACACCTACCTCGGCCTTCCAGCGCTTGAGATAGGCGCGCAGCACGGCAGGCTTGTCGTCGTCGGATACCTCGGTGGCACTGAACTCGTCGTAACGCTTGCCCAGGTGGAGCCGGCCGCCGCCCGCGGCCCGCATGTTGTGCGTCCACTGGACGTGGCCGCGCGGAGCCACGAGGTACTGCTCACCCTCAAAAGTCAGTAGATTCACCGGAGTCGTGCGCCAGGCCCCGCTCTTGCGGCCTCGCACGGCCAGGACCCGCGAACCCCAGACGCTGAGCCCGCGCCGCGTCAGCCAGGCGACGGAGCGGTTGAGGACGTTCACGGTGAACCAGCCGGGCTTCTGGATGTGGACGGACGCGGACATCTGGACCTCCAGGACGTGAGAGCGGTGCTCTCGCTTGAGAGCAGTGTGCACCCGATCAATGATCCACATCAAGAGCAGTGCTCTCCATTTTGTGCGGCGCTCCGGAACGTGTGCATCGATCGCGCTTCGTGGAACACTGGCCCGTATGAGTACGAGCCGCCGCACAGTCCAGGGCGCCCGCGCCCGCGCCCGCGAGGAGATCACCGCCGCCATCAAGGACGAGGCGCGCAGACAGCTCGCCGCCGAGGGCGCCGCCAAGCTCTCACTGCGGGCCGTGGCCCGTGAACTCGGCATGGTCTCCTCGGCTCTCTACCGGTACTTCCCCAGCCGTGACGAACTGCTGACCGCACTCATCATCGACGCGTACGACTCGCTGGGCGAGACCGCGGAGCGCGCGGACGCCGACCGCCCGCAGCGGATCTCCGCGGCCGGGCGCTGGGTCGCCGTCTGCGGGGCCGTACGCGAGTGGGGCCTCGCGCACCCGCACGAGTACGCCCTCATCTACGGCTCCCCGGTTCCGGGTTACACCGCGCCGACCAGCACGATCGAGTCGGCGGCACGGGTCGGACTGCTGCTCGTCGGCATCGTGCGGGAGGCGTACGAGGGCAAGGGCCTGGCCCTGCCGAAACTGCCGGCCGGGTTGCGCCCCGAGGCGGAGCGGATGGCCGCCGAGCTCGCGCCCGACCTGCCGCCGGAGGTCGTGGCCGCGCTCGTCGCCGCCTGGGCCCAGCTGTTCGGCCTCGTCGGCTTCGAGCTGTTCGGCCAGTTCAACGGGGTCGTCGAGGACCGGGCCGCGTTCTTCGACCACGCCACGGCGCAGCTCGCTCACGCGGTCGGCCTCGTGAAGTAGCGCGGGCCGCGCCCGAGCGGCCGGTACTCCGTGGGGAGTACGTGTGATCACCTCGCCCGGCTGACGCCCGTGACGGCCCGTGACCCTTAGCGTGGCGGCATGGACGAGCAGCAGGAGCAGGACGGTGGTCCGCCCCCGGCCGGGGACGGACCACCGTGGATGCGCGGCGGGCCACCGGCGTGGGGCCGCGGTGCCGCGTGGTGGACCGGGACCGAGGGCGGCCGGCTGCCGTGGCGGTCGACGGTGCTGGTCACCGTGTTCGTGCTGGTCGGTTCGCACTTCGCCGCGCACGGGGAGGCGGGCGATCGCCTCGACCTCGACGCGTTCGCGCGGGTGCTCCTCTTCGTGTCCGGGGCGCAGTTGCTGTGGCGGCAGCGGTTTCCGGTGACCGTCGCCTTCGGTACGGCGTCGTGCGCGGCGGTGTACCTGGCGGCCGGATATCCGTACGGGCCGGTCTTCCTCCCGGTGGCCCTCGGCTGCTTCTCGGCGATCGTCGCGGGGCGCCGCCGGGCGGCATGGGGGGCCGTCGCCCTGTTCTGGGCGGTGCACGCCCTGGTGGGGCACTGGCTCTACCGGTATCTGCCGCCGTCCGGTGACGGGCCCGTGCCCTGGGGGCAGGAAGGGATCATCGCGGCCTGGGTGCTCGCCGTCGTCGCCGTCGCCGAACTGGCCCGGGTCCGGCGCGAGCAGTGGGCGCAGGCGCGTCGTGAGCGGGAGCAGGCCGCGCGCCGGCGGGCGGACGAAGAACGGCTGCGGATCGCCCGCGAACTGCACGACGTGCTCGCCCACTCCATCTCCGTGATCAATGTGCAGGCAGGGGTCGGGCTCGCGCTGCTCGACTCCGATCCGGAGCAGGCGCGCACCGCGCTGACGACCATCAAGGCCGCCAGCAAGGAGGCGCTGGGGGAGGTGCGGCAGGTGCTCGACACCCTGCGGGCCCCCGGGGCCGCGCCGCGTGCCCCCGCACCCGGCCTCGACCGGTTGCCCGAGCTGGTCGAACAGGCGGCGGGTGCCGGACTCACCGTCGACGTCACCACGGGCGGTGAGCGGGTCGCGCTGCCGCCGGGCGCGGACCTCGCCGCGTTCCGGATCGTGCAGGAGGCGCTGACGAACGTGGTGCGGCACTCGGAGTCGCGGCATGCGAGAGTTCAACTCCGTTACGGAAAAGGAGCGTTGACGGTGACCGTTGACGACGACGGGCCCGCGAGCCACGCCGAGGCGGGCGGCAGCGGCAACGGACTCGCGGGAATGCGCGAGCGCGCCGCCGCCCTGAATGGGACGATCGACGCGGGCCCGCGCCCCGACGGCGGCTTCCGGGTCGTCGCCGAACTGCCGCTCGCCCCGGCCGCCCCGCCCGCCGCCTCATCGGAGGAGCCCCGTTGATCCGCGTACTTCTCGCCGACGACCAGTCGTTGGTCCGCGCCGGTTTCAAGGCGCTCCTCGACGCGCAGGCCGACATCGAGGTCGCGGGGGAGGCTGCCGACGGTGAGGAGACGCTGCGCAAGGTGCGCGAGCTGAGGCCCGACGTCGTCCTGATGGACATCCGGATGCCGCTGCTCGACGGGCTCGCGGCGACCCGCGCGATCGGCAGGGACCCGGAGCTCACAGCGGTGAAGGTGGTCATGCTCACCACCTTCGAACTCGACGAGTACGTCTTCGAGGCGATCCGCTCCGGAGCCTCCGGCTTTCTCGTCAAGGACACCGAACCGGAGGAACTGCTGCGGGCGGTGCGGGCCGTGGTGCACGGGGACGCGCTGCTCTCGCCCGGGGTGACGCGGCGGCTCATCTCCGAGTTCGCGGCGCGCTCCAAGGAGCCTGCGGCAGCCGGGTCCCTGGGCGAACTGACCGAGCGGGAGCGGGAGGTGATGGCCCTCGTCGGGATCGGTCTGTCCAACGAGGAGATCGCCCGGCGGCTCGTCGTCAGCCCGCTCACCGCGAAGACGCACGTGAGCCGCACGATGGTGAAGCTCGGCGCCCGCGACCGGGCCCAACTCGTCGTCCTGGCCTACGAGTCGGGGCTCGTGCGGCCCGGCTGGCTGGGCTGAACCGGGGCGGCGTCGAGCGCGTCGGCCCGCTGCACCAGTCCGGTGGCGATGTCGTCCCAGTCGGGCCCGTGCATCCACAGGCTCTCGGCGGCGCGGCGCAGCAGGGCCGCGTCGTCGGGGCGCTGGAGCACCGCCAGGCGGTACGCCAGATTGCGGATCCGCACCGGCAGGTGGCCGTCGACCAGGTACGGGCACAGCTCGTCCAGCAGGGCGACGAGGGTGTCCGCGTCGGCGAAGGTCAGCTTCTCGATGAAGCCGTGCTCGTCGTGGCCCACGTCGCACGCGGGCGCGGGCCGGTACTCGTCGCCGTAGAGGCAGCGCGCGTGCTCGGTGAGGGTGTGGTGCACGAAACGTCCTGTCCCCGCCTGCTCTACGCGTCCGGGTCGCGCTGCCGGAACCGCGTCAGCACCCGCACCACCCGGACGAGGAAGACCACGGCCGCCACCGCTCCGGCCGCGGCGAGCAGCCGGTCCGCCGCCACCCCGGTGACCCGGTCGTAGAGCACCGGCATCCCGAGCAGGGCGAACGCCACGCCGGCCTGCAGCGCCCCGGTGAGGAGCGCGTAGCCGATCTCGACGGTCGTCGCGTCCCGCTCGGCCTGGGTCCTGCGGGTCCCTGTCCCGTTCATCGTGTCCCCCGTTCGTGTCCTGTCGGCGATTGTCGCAAATGCGGGCCCCAGGGGCGACGGCGTTCGCGCGTCGCTCCTGGGGCCCGTCCGGCGCGGCGGGGGCCCGGGCGTCAGTCGAGCAGGGCGGGTTGTGGCACTTCCGCCTCCGCCGTCGTGGACCCGGCGACCACGACCGACTCCGACCGGCGCCGCGGGCGCAGACCGGTCAGGGTGATCAGCAGACCGGCGACGGCGATGGCGGTGACCACCACCAGGCCCGGACGGAAGCTGTCGAGGACGGCCTGCGGCGAGGCGCCCTCGGGGGCGTTCGCGGTGACCACGGCGGTCACGACGGCCAGGAAGATCGCACCGCCGACCTCGACCGAGGTGTTGAGCAGACCGGAGACCATGCCCTGCTCGTCGTCGTCCACGCCGTTGGTGGCCTGGATGTTGAGCGACGGGAAGACCAGGGCGCAGGCGGCGCCGATCAGCAGCATCGTGGGCAGGATGACGGCCGCGTAGACCGGGTCGAGGTTGATGCGCAGGAAGAGCGCGTAGCCGATGACCATGAAGGTGAAGCCGACGGCGATCAGACGGGGCGTGCCGAAGCGGTCCACGATCGAGCCGACCTTCGTCGACGACAGCGCCACGAGCGCGCCCGCCGGCAGGAACGCCAGCGCCATGCTCAGCGCCGACCAGCCGAGCAGCGACTGGAGGTAGAGCGTCGCCAGGAACTGGAAGCTGACGTACGAGCCGAAGAACGTCATCGCGCCGAGCTGCGCGCGCACCTGGGACCCCGAGCGCAGCACACCGAGCCGGATCAGCGGCGAGGCCGAGCGCTGTTCGACGCGGACGAAGACGGTGAGCAGCACGGCCACCGCGAGGAACGAGAGCAGGGTGCGCGCCGAACCCCAGCCGGCCTCGGGCGCCTGCACCACGGTGAAGACCAGGAGCAGCATCGAGAGGGTGCCGGTGACGGCGCCCGGGATGTCGTAGCCGCCGCGGTTCTCCTCCTTGGCGCTGTGCGGGATCAGTTTCAGGCCGAGCAGCAGCGCGATCACCGCGATCGGCGCGGGCAGCAGCATGGTCAGGCGCCAGCTGGCCTCGGTGAGCAGGCCGGAGAGGACGAGGCCCATGGAGAAGCCGGTGGCGGCGCAGGTGGTGTAGATGGACAGGGCGCGGTTGCGGACCGGGCCCTCGGCGAACGTCGTCGTGATGATGGACAGACCGGCCGGCGCGGTGAACGCGGCGCTCAGTCCCTTGATGAAGCGGCTCGCGATGAGCAGCGGGCCCGAGTCGACGAGCCCGCCGAGCAGCGAGGCGAGGGCGAAGACGCCGAGCGCGATCAGGAAGACGCGGCGCCGCCCGAGCAGGTCGGCCGCGCGACCGCCCAGAAGCAGCAGACCGCCGTAGCCGAGGATGTAGCCGCTGACGACCCATTGCAGGGTGGACGTCGACAGGCCGAGCTCCGAGCCGATCGACGGCAGGGCGACCCCCACCATCGACACGTCGAGCGCGTCCAGGAACATCGCCGCGCACAGCACGAGCAGGGTGCCCCACAGCCGTGGGGACCAGCGGTCCGCCGAGGAGGCGGGGGACTCCGGGGACGACGGAGCCGAGGAGAGCGGAGAAGTCATGCGGAGCACAGTACATGCACATGCATTGACTGCAAGTGCATTTAATTCCGATGCAACAAATGGCGGCTTCTCTGCTACGGTGCGGTCATGGCGGCAGGAAATGCGATGGTCGAGACGTCGACCGGTCTCGTGGAACAGTGGCGGGGCATTCTCGCGGTGCACGCGCGCACTCTGTGCGAGCTCGACCGTGAGCTGCATCAGTACGGTCTGGGCGCCAGCGACTTCGAGGTTCTCGACGTGCTCGCCGAGGGCGCGGCGGAGGACGGCACGTCCGGGTACCGCGTCCAGGAGATCGCCGGCCAGGTCCATCTGAGCCAGAGCGCCCTGTCCCGGCTCATCGGCCGGCTGGAGAAGGACGGCCTCGTCGAGCGCGGCATGTGCAGCGAGGACCGGCGCGGGGTGCGGGTCTGCATCACCGACAAGGGCCGCGCCCTGCACACGCAGGTGCGGCCGCTGCAGCGGGCCGTGCTGCGCCGGATGCTGGAGTCCGACGCGGCCGAGTGACGGCCCGCCGCGGTCGACGGTCGCGGGACGAGCCGCGGGATCAGACGCCCGCGCGCTCGCGCCACTGCTCGGCCAGCGCGAAGTCCCCGCTGACGGCCGGGAACGGCAGCCGGTTCCACAGCGCCAGATACAGGCGCGCCGCGGGCCCCGACACCTCGCACTCGGCGTCCGCCGTGGCGCCCCGCTCGGCGGCGGGCGGGTCCTGCGTGACGCGCACGGTCCAGGTGACGTCGGCGTCCGTGGCCCGCACCCGCAGCACCCGCGGTGCGTCCGACCGCATCCGGCTGCGCTGGCGGGCGTGGAACCCGAGGAGCAGCTCGTCGATCCCGTCGACCGCGAACTCCGCGCCGATCGGGGCGGCTTCCTGTGCGGTCACCGGGTGCAGCGCCGACTGGGCGTCCACCCGGTGCACGGTCGTCTCGTGCGCCTGCCGCCGCGCCCAGAACGCCAGTGGTGACGGGGCGGGCAGGAAGGCGAAGCACTCCAGGCCGGGCCGCGCGTTCGTCAATGTGTCGACAAGTCGGTGGTGTCCCTCGCGGAACCAGGCGAGGAGCGCGTCCCCGTCCGTGTCGGCAGGGGCCTCGGGCATCGGGCGGCGTTCCGTGAGCCCCTCGGCCACGAACGCGGTGGCCCAGCGGTGCACCGATCCCTGGTGGCGCACCAGATCGCGGATCTGCCAGCCGGGGCAGGTGGCGACCTGCGCGTCGGTCCCGGCCTTCTCGGCGGCCGCGGCCAGCAATCGGCCCTCGGCGTCCACGACTTGAATGTGTTCGGCAATCTCCATGGGGTGAGTCTGCCGCCTGGAGTGCGCTTCAACGTGGCTTCGCGGGTCTCAGAGCCTGTCTTTGAACCCCCGCCTGCGCCCCGACGCCCGGCACGCACGCTCGCCGCACGTCGTGCCTGGACAGGTGGCTCCGCCACATGACCTGGCACGACGCACAACGATCGCACGCACCGACCGCCGCTGCGCCCGCCCTCCGGGCGGACGACGGGGGTTCAAAGACAGGCTCTCAGCCGACGGTCGCGCGGCGCGTGGCGAACCCGATCGTCGCCGCGACGGCCGCCAGCAGCGCCACGCTCGTCAGGGCGAGGGGCAGCGAGAACCAGTCCGCCATGAAGCCGATCGCGGGCGGTCCGAGCAGCATGCCGCCGTAGCCGAGCGTGGAGGCCGCGGCGACGCCCGTGGGGCCCGCGAGCGCCCCGGCCCGCTCGACCGCGACGGGGAAGATGTTCGCGAGGCCGAGCCCGGTGACCGCGAACCCGATCAGGGCCGGCCACACCGAGGGGGCCAGTGAACCGAGCAGCATCCCGACGGCCCCCGTCGCGCCGCCGAAGACCAAGGTCCGCGTCCTGCCGAGCCGTTCGAGCAGCGAGGTGCCGGTGAGCCGGCCGACGGTCATGGCGAACGCGAAGCACGAGTAGCTGGCCGCGGCGAGTCCCGGGTGCGCGTGCAGGTCCTGCTCCAGGTGGAGCGCGCTCCAGTCGGCCAGGGCTCCTTCGCCGTACGCCGTGCACAGTGCGATCAGGCCGAAGACCAGGACGAGCAGCCGGGTTCCGCGGTCGATCCGGTGGGACGGTTCGGGGGAGGGCGTCCGTATACGTTCCTGGGGGCGCGGGGACGGCTGCCGCAGCAGCGTGGGACCGGCGGCGGCCGTGACCGCGAGGCCGATCACCATGATCCCGAGCAGGTGCCGGGTCGGCGACAGCTGTCCCGCGACCAGGCCGCCCAGGCCCGAACCGACCATGCCGCCCAGGCTGAACGCGGCGTGGAAGCTCGGCATGGCCGGTCGGCCGAGCGCGGCGACGAGGTCGACGGCCGCGCTGTTCATCGCCACGTTGATGCCGCCGTACGCGGCCCCGAACACCAGCAGGACGAGGCCGAGCGTGACCGGTGAGTGGGTCAGCGGCGGCAGGACCACGGTGAGCGGCAGCAGTACGCCGCAGGCCACCGTCACCTGGTGGTTGCCGAAGCGGCGGCACGGCCGTCCCGTGAGCATCATCGTGATCACGGCACCGGCCGAGACGCCGAGCAGCGCGAGCCCGAGCCCGCTGGCTGACGCGCCGGTCTGCGCCTTGATGGCGGGGATGCGCACCACCCAGCCCGCGAAGACGAAGCCGTCGAGGGCGAAGAACACGGTGAGGGCGATGCGCAGTCGGGTCAGGGAGGGGAGGCGGGGACTGTCGGCGCTGACGGTCCCGAGTTTGTTTAGTAGCGGCACAAAGTCAGATTAGGGGTGGAGTCGCCCACGGGACAAGGGGGGTTGCGGGCGGGACGGGGCGCGGTGGAAGGCGGCGGGGCGCTACAGGTCGCCGGCTTCGCCCGTCTCCACGAAGCGGACGACCGAGCGGAGCACGAGATCGAGGAACTCCGGGAGGTTCCCGGCGACTTTGTCGAACGCCCCGTCGTCCACGGACGCGGTCCGGGAGCGGTGGACGGCGCCGCCCCGGTCGGCGACGTAGAGACGGCCCCCGCCGTTCGACGCGATCACCATGCCGAGCGGGTCGTCGGCCTCCGGGAGGGCGACGGGGCCGTCCTGGGCGAGCCGGTCGAGGACGTCGCGCGCCGAGTGGAGGAAGAAGCCGTTGCCCACGTCGGGCAGTGACACCTCGCCGATCGACGCGTAGAACGTCTGCAGATCCTCGAACCCGAGTGACTCGCGGGCGTAGGCGCGGGCGGCCGCGAGGTCGTCCTCGTCGGCCGGGCGGATCGCGTTCGTGCCCGGCGGGTGGCCGTAGGTCTCCTCGAACGTCGCGAGCAGGCGGCTCACCGCGTGTGTGATCCCGGCGTGCCACTGGGCGAGCCGGCGGGGCGAGCAGGGGGACGTCATGGGCCGAAGGCGGGTGGGTGTCCGGTCAGACGGCGACGACCTGGACGCCCGCCTCCTCGAACCGCTCCAGTTCCGCCCGGTCCGCGGACGCGTCCGTCACCAGGACGTCCACCTGCTCCGCGTCGCAGATCCGCGCGAAGGCGCGGTGGCCCAGCTTGCTGGCGTCCGCCGCGACGACCACGCGCTCGGCGCGCTCGCACAGCAGCCGGTTGATCGCGGCCTCGGCCTCGTCGTGCGCGGAGGCGCCGTGCACGACGTCGAGGCCGACGACACCGAGCACCGCGGTGTCCAGGGTGATCTGGCTGAGCACGCCGTCGGCGAGCGGGCCGATCAACTCGTACGACTGCGCCCGTGCGACCCCGCCGGTCAGCACGATCTTGAACTGGGGGCGCACCGCCAGCTCGTTGGCGATGTTCAGGGCGTTCGTGACGATCGTCAGGGTCGGGCTGCCGGAGGAGAGTTCGGGCCGCACGGCGAGCGCCCTAGCCACCTCGGTCGTCGTCGTGCCGCCGGTGAGGCCGACCGCCTCGCCGGGCGTGAGGAGTTCGGCGACGGCCTTGGCGATGCGCTGCTTCTCGGAGGCGTTGCGCGCGGTCTTGTAGCGCAGCGGGAGTTCGTAGCTGACCCCGTGCACGACGGCGCCGCCCCGGGTGCGCACCAGCATCTGCTGCTCGGCGAGTTGGTCGAAGTCGCGGCGGATCGTCGCCGCGGACACCCCGAGTTCGGCCGCCGCGTCCTCGACGTCGAGGCGGCCGCGCTCGACGAGCAGCTCCAGGAGGGACTTCCAGCGGGCGTCGCGGGACATCCGCGGCCTCCAATCGTCGATCGACTCGGTCGGGCAAACCCTAGCCGCTGTGCGCACGAATGCTTGATGTTGATCGAAAGCTAGCTATATCTTGCATTAACGAGCATCAGCTGTGAGTGAGGGAGTGGGGCCGGCATGAGTCATGTCGAGAACGAGCTGAACAGCCAGCCGGAGTGCTGGACGCGCGCGGCGGGTCTGGCCGCGCAGCACGAGGCGGCGCTGCCGGCCGCGGGGGAGCGGGTCGCGATCGTCGGCTGCGGCACCTCGTGGTTCATGGCGCAGGCGGCCGCCGCACTGCGGGAGCAGTCGGGGCAGGGCGAGACGGACGCGTTCGCCGCGTCGGAGTTCCCGGCCGGGCGCGCCTACGACCGGGTGATCGCCCTCACCCGCTCCGGCACCACCACCGAGGTGCTCGACCTGCTCGCCGCGGTCCGTGGCACGGCGCGCACCACGGCGATCACCGGCGACCCGGACACCCCGATCAGGACGGCCACCGACGACCTCGTGGTGCTCGACTTCGCCGACGAGAAGTCCGTCGTGCAGACCCGCTTCGCCACCACCGCGCTGACCCTGCTCCGCGCTCACCTCGGCCTGCACACCGAACAGGCCGTCGCCGACGCCCGCACCGCGCTCGCCGAGCCGCTGCCCGAAGGGCTCGCGGAGTGCGGCCAGTTCACGTTCCTGGGCCGCGGCTGGACCGTCGGGCTCGCCAACGAGGCCGCGCTGAAGATGCGCGAGGCGTCCCTGTCGTGGACCGAGGCGTACCCGGCGATGGAGTACCGCCACGGCCCGATCAGCGTCACCACCACCGGCACCGCCACCTGGATGTTCGGCGAGGCGCCCGAGGGGCTCGCCGCGCAGGTCGCCGCGACCGGCGCGCTGTGGATCGAGGGCCGCCTCGACCCGCTGGCCGAACTCGTCCGCGCCCAGCGCCTCGCGGTCGCCGTCGCGGCCCGCCAGGAGCTCGACCCCGACCAGCCGCGCCACCTCACCCGCTCGGTGATCCTCGACGCCAACTGACGCCACCGGCGCCGGACTTGAGAAGGGAGGGGCAGTGCCCCTCGCAGCAACAGGGACCCTGGTGACGGAGGCCGCGGCCCGCCGCGGCGCCGTCGCCGCGTTCAACGTCATCACCCTCGAACACATCGAGGCCGTCGTCGCGGGCGCCGAGGCGGCCGGCGCCCCCGTCGTCCTCCAGATCAGCGAGAACGCCGTCCGCTACCGCTACGGCCGGCTGCTGCCGCTGGCCCGCGCGGCCGTGGCCGTCGCCGAGCGGGCCGGCGTCGACGTCGGCCTGCACCTGGACCACGTACAGAGCGACGACCTGCTGCGGCAGGCGGCCGACGCCGGATTCGGCTCGGTGATGTACGACGCCGCGCGTCTGTCCTACGACGAGAACCTCGCCGCGACCCGCGCCGCCGCCGACTGGGGGCACGCCAACGGGCTCTGGGTGGAGGCCGAGCTGGGGGAGGTGGGCGGCAAGGGCGGCGCCGCACCGCTCGACGCGCACGCGCCCGGGGCCCGCACCGACCCCGGTGAGGCGCGGGCGTTCGTCTCCGACTCCGGCGTGGACGCGCTCGCCGTGGCCGTCGGCTCCTCGCACGCCATGACGACGCGGACCGCGGCCCTCGACCACGAGCTGCTGAAGCGGCTCGCGGAAGGGGTCGGTGAACTCGGGGTGCCGCTCGTGCTGCACGGTTCGTCGGGGGTGCCGGACACCGAGCTGGCCGCGGCCGTCCGCGGCGGGATCGCCAAGGTCAACGTCGGCACGGCCCTCAACATCGCGATGACCGGGGCCATCCGGGAGTTCCTCGCGGCGCATCCCGACGCGGTCGACTCCCGCACGTACCTGACCGTGGGACGGGAGGCGATGGCGCGGACCGTACGCGAGTTCATCACGGTGCTGCGCGGCTGAGGCGCACGGGCAACTCCGCGCAGGGCGGCCGTAATTGGCTGCTGAAAATTGCAGAAGGGTCTTGCAGGGGTGGGGTGCGCCTGGTTGAGTCGGGGCGGCCCGCCGCCGCGCGCGGCCGTGCGCACCCTTCCGCGACCTCGTGCGACCGACCCAGGGAGAGCCGCCCCATGCGTCAGCTGCCCCAGCCCCGCGCCGACGCCGCCGAGCAGCCGCTCGGCGGCGTCGGGCGTCTTCTGCTGCACCGGCTCGCCGCCGCACAGGCCGACGGCCGCGTGCCGTCGGTCGTCGGCTGCGCCCTCGTCGACGGACGGACGGCGTGGACCGGGGTGCGCGGCCGGGTCGGCGACCGGCCGCCGACGCTGCAGACCCGGTACCGGATCGGCTCCCTCACCAAGTCGTTCACGGCGGTCCTCGTCCTGCGGCTGCGCGACCTGGGCGAGCTGAAGACGGACGTACCGCTGGAGCGGTACCTCCCGGGGACGCCCGCCGGCGACCGCACGGCGGAGCAACTCCTCACCCACACGGCGGGGTTGGCCGCCATGACCCCCGGCTGCGACTGGCCCCACAGCGGACCGGGGCCGGCCGACGCGCTGCCGTCCGCCGACGGCGTCCTGGGCCCGGCCGGCGAACGGTTCCAGTACTCGAACATCGGCTACGCCGTGCTGGGAGCACTGGTCGAACGGATCCGCCGGGCCCCCTGGGAGGACGTCCTGCGACAGGAGGTGCTCGCGCCGCTCGGACTGCGCGGCACCGGCACGGACCCGGGACCGGACGCCGCGCCCGGCTGGGCCGTCCACCCCTGGGCCCCCGTGCTCGTCCCGGAGACGGTCGGCGACAGCCGCGCCATGGCCGCCGCGGGCGCGCTGTGGTCCACCCCGGCCGACCTCGCCCGCTGGGCCGAGTTCCTGCTCGGCGACGGCGCAGGGGTGCTGCACCCGGACACGCTCGCCGAGATGGCCGAGCCGACGGAGCTGTCCGCCCGCCGCGACGGACCCGGAGCGGGCTTCGGCCTCGGCCTCCAGGTCGTACGCCACCAGGGCCGCACCCTCGTCGGCCACCCCGGCGGCATCCCCGGCCACCTCGCCACGGTCTGGGTGGACCGCGAGCGGCGGACCGGCGCCGTCGTCCTCGGCAACGCCAGCACGGGACTGAGCCCGAGCCGCGCCCTCGACCTGCTGGACGTCCTGGGCGAGCAGACCCTCCCGCTGCCCGAGGAGTGGCGGCCCGCCGACGTGCCCGCCCGGACCCTGGCGCTGACCGGCTACTGGTACCAGGGCCCGCGCCCGCACGCCGTCCAACTGGAGCCGGACGGCGGCCTGTTGCTCCAGCCCGTCAGCACCCGCACCAGGCCGTCCCGGTTCCGGGCGCCCGCCTGCCGCTTCGGCCCCACCCCGCAGGGCGGCCTGGTGGGGCTCGACGGCGCCTACGCCGGTGAGGAACTGCGCGTACGCCGCGACCCCGAGGGGCGTCCGGTCGCGCTGGAACTCACCGGCGCCCGGTTCACCCGCGATCCCGGGCCGGCGCCGGCGGGCGGGTGACGGGCCCGAAGTCGGCGGCCAGCGCGCGGGCCGCCGCGTCGATGCCGCGGACCCGCAGTCCGGCCAGGCCCGGCAGCGTCGCGGTCAGCTCGCTCGCCAGACACGCGTTCCGCGGCCGTGACGCATAACGGGTCCGCGCCTTCGGCACCGGCTCCACCAACTGCCGGTCCGCGCCCAGCGCGTCCGCGATCGTCATCGCCCACTCGGCGCGCGTGACCCGGTCGGGGCCGCCCAGGTGGAGCACCGGCGGCAGCGGCGCGGCCGCGTCCAGCAGGGCGGCCGTGACCCGGGCGACATCGTCCACCGCCACCGGAGTGGTCCAGTGGTCGTCCGGGGCCCGCACCGGTTCCCCGGCCAGCAGCCGGTGCGCGCAGGCCGCGAAGAAGTTGAGCCACTTGCCGGCGTCGGCGGGCTCGTGACCGTAGACGAGACTGACCCGCAGCGCGACCGCGTCCGCCGCCGTGCCCAGCAGCACCTCCTCGGCCCTGCGCTTGGCCCGCCCGTACGCGTTCGCCGGGGAGACCGGCGTGGACTCGGTGTTGCGCGGCGCGGCGCCGTCGAAGACGTTGTCCGTGGAGATCAGCACGATCCGCGCGTCCGGCGCCAGCGACGCCACGTTGTCGGCGACCGCCACGTGCGCGCGCTCCGCCTCGGCCGGGTGCGCCTCGCACCACGTCACGTCCGACGGGCCGTGCACCAGCACGACACGCTCCGGCCGCACCTGCGCGAGCAGCCGTCCGCAGGCCTCGGTGTCGGTGGCGTCGAGAGCGCACCAGCGGGCCCCGTAGCCGGCAGGCGGCGTGGTGGGCCGCCCGCGCGAGGCGAGGGTCACCGGGGAACCCGCGGCGCACAGCCGCCGGGCGACACCGGTGCCGACGAAGCCGCTGCCGATGACGAGGGTGCCGGTCATCGGGCCACCCCCGGTCCCGCCGGGACGGGCAGCGGCGCGGGCAGCCGCCGGGCCAGCAGCCGGCCCGCGCCGATCAGGCCGTGGTCGTCGTCCGCGACACCCAGGGACACCATCGCGTCCACGGCCGCCGCGTCCAGGCCGAAGCAGCCGAGCCGCGTCAACTCGCCGACCAGCAAACGCCGGTAGCGCTCTCCGACGGCCAGGGCGAAACCGCCCATCACGATGTAGCGGCAGATCCCGATCGACGTGAACACGGAGCCGATGGCCTGGGCGAGCGGCGTGAGCGTGCCGCGCAGGACGGCCGTCGCGAACGGGTCGTCCGCGCGGATCGCCGCCGCGAGCGCTTCGTTCGTCAGCGCCTCGGGGGAGCCGTGCTCCCCGGCGAGCAGCGACGAAGCGAACCCCGAAGGCTCGGCCGTCGCCGCCCGGCGGGCCGCGGCCAGCACCCCGCGCCCCGACGCGATCGCCCCGAGGTGGCCGCGGCCCCCGCAGTCGCACAGCGGCGCGTCCGGCGAGGTGTCGCACGTCCAGTGCCCCAGCTCGCCACCGTGCCCGTCCGCGTCGAGCAGGATCTCGCCGCCCCGGAACACCTTGTTGCCGATCCCCGAGCTGACCGTCAACAGACAGAACGGCTCGTCCTCGCCGGCGGCGTACCGCCAGGCCGCGGCCGTGAGGTCGTTGACGACGATCACGGGGACGCCGAGCCGCTCGGACAGCCGCGCGCCCAACGGCAGGGGCGCGCCACGCCTGCCCCAGACCGTCGGCGCGGCCAGCACCAGACCGCCCGCGGTGATCGGCCCGGCGAACGCGACACCGACGGCGCGCGGCGCGGGACCGGTCGAGGCGTGCGCCTCGATCTCCCGGACGAGCTGGGCGACGACGCGTTCCTGGAGGACGGCTACGGGCGCGTCCGGATCGCGCGCCATCCCGTCGACCGGGACCCGGCGCACCCGGGACAGCGTGCCCGTCGCCGGGGCGTACTCCGCGATGCGCAGGGTCGTGCCGCCGACGTCGAGCACCGTGAACGGGGCCTCGGGGACTGGGGAGTTCACGTGGTGACCCCTTCGGGAGCGGTGGCGGCCGGGAGCGGCTCCTCGAAGACGAGCAGGCGCAGCTCCGCCGTCCCGTCGTTGACCAGGCCGTGCTCCCCGTAGGGCCGGTTGACGACGATGTCGCCCGCACGGACCCGGAAGCGCTCGCCGTCGCGGAACATCAGCCCGCTGCCGTTGAGCACGATGTACGTCTCCCGGTCCGCGCCGTGCCGGTGCCGGCCGATCGAGGTGCCCGGCGGCAGCACGGCCAGATCGACGAACGCGGCGCCCCGGCCCTCCGGCGCGCGGGAGAAGGCGCGATAGGCCCTGATGGTGCCCTCGCCGCCGTGGTCGTGCGCCTTCCCGGTGAGCAGGTCCCGCAGATTCGGGAGGCCGCCCGTGGGGGCCGCGCCGCCTGGGGTGTCTGGGCTGACTGGAGTGTCCGGGCCGCCGATCCCGGCCGTGGAGTCCACGCCGTTCCCGGGGTCCCCTGCGTCCCTGGTGTCCACGGCGTCTCTGGAGTCCATGGTGTCCCTGGCGTCCGTCGCGTCACTCACCGTTCCCCGCACCTTCCCGCTTCCCGTCCCGTTCCCCGTCCCGCGCCAGCGCGTCCAGGGCCGACCGCAGCAACGACTCCGGCAGGTCCTCCAGTTCGTCGACGAACGCCGCCTTGCCCGGCGCCGTCGGCACCACCAGATGCAGCCTGCGGCCGCGCCGCTCCCAGGACGCGCGCAGGGCATGGGTCATCAGCTCGGGCGTGCAGGTCCGCGCGTCGTGAACGGGCAGCCCGATGCGGCGCAGCAGTCCGACGATCCGCTCGCACGTGTCCGCGTCCGTCAGGCCGAGCAGCCGCGCGATGTGCGCGGAGAGAGCCATGTCGACGGCGACCGCCTCACCGTGTTCGAGGACGTGGTCGCCCGCCGTCTCGATCACCGGGCTGAAGGTGTGCCCGAAGTCCACGAGCCGGGCCAGCTCGTGCTCCCGCAGATTCGGGCAGAGCTCCTCCATCATCAGCCGCATCGACGTCCGCAGGACGTACGTCTCCGACGCGCCGTCGGCGGCGGACGAGTCGAGGAAGAGGTGCGGACGGCGCTCCAGCGTCCGCAGCAGCTCCTCGTCCAGGATCACCGCCATCTTGACGATCTCCGCGAGCCCGCACCGGATCTCGCGCGGCGGCAGCGTGCGCAGGAACGCCGGGTCGTTGAGCGAGGCGTGGGCGGGGTGGTACGCGCCGAACATGTTCTTCGTGCGCAGCGCGTTGACCCCCGTCTTCACGCCGACGCCGACGTCCACCTGCCCCACGAGCGTCGTGTTGACCTTGATGTAGCGGATACCGCGCGCGTACATCGACGCGGCGAACCCGACCACGTCCGCCACGATCCCGCCGCCCACGGCCAGCATCACGCCGTGCCGGTCGAGCCCGGCCGCCTTGGCGGTGGCGCAGACCTCCTCGACGGAGGCGAGCGTCTTGTGGTGCTCGCCGGTGCGGAGCCGGTGGACGCTCCAACTGCCCGCCGCCATCTGGGTGTCGAGGTAGGCGCGGAGCCGGTCCCCGTACAGCCGGTCGACGGTCGGGCTGACGAAGGCGACGACCCTGCGGCCCGCGAGAGCACGCGCGAGGAGCGGATTGTCCTGGTCGAACACGCCCTCGGTGACGTCCACACGGTACGCCGTGCCGTCGGGCGCGAGCAGGCCGAACCCGTCGGCGTCCTCGCGCACGCCCGACCCGACCTGGTCAAGAAGCTGGCCTGGCATCTGTCTCCTCGGTGTCCTCAGTGTCCTCAGCGTTCTCGGTGTTCTCGGTGTTCTCGGGGTCGTTGTGCTGCTCGTCCGACCGCCCGGAGAGCGCCGCGAACAGCCCGGTGACCTTCCGTACGAGCGGGTGGTCCGCCAGCTCCTCCAGCGGGACCGGGCGCCCCGCCCCGTCCGCGACCGGCAGCCGCCAGTTCGGGTGCACGTCGGACGTGCCCGGCAGGTTCTGCGGCCGCCGGTCCCCGACGGCGTCCGGCAGCCATACGCCGAGCAGCCGGGACGGCGTGCTCAGCAGGAACCGGTGCAGGGCGAGCAGCGCCGCCTCCGGCCCCGGGTCGCCGTCCGCGAGCAGCCCGGACCGGGCCAGCTCGGCGAGCCACCCGTCCCGCTCCGCCGCGGCCTGCGCCTTCTCCTCCGGCTCCGGCCGGGTCAACAGGCCCAGACGGGAGCGGAGTTCGACGTGCTCGCCGCTCAGCCACGCCGCCGTGCCGGGCAGGTCGTGCGTGGTCAGCGTCGCCAGGCAGTCGGGCCGCCAGTCCCGTGCGGGGAGCGGCCCGTGGCGGCCCTCCGACCCGCCCACGTACTCGAAGCGCTGTACGGAGGTGCCGAGGACGCCGCGCCGCGCGAGCCGCTCCCGCACCCCCGCCTCGACGGTGCCGAGGTCCTCGCCGATCACGGCGGCGCCCGCCCGGTGCGCCTCCGTCAGGAGCGTGCCGAGCAGCGCGTCGCCGTCGTAGCGGACGTAGGTGCCCTCGGCGGGCGGGCGGCCCTCCGGGATCCACCACAGCCGGAACAGGCCCATCACATGGTCGACGCGGAGCGCCCCCGCGTGCCGCAGCCCGGCGCGCAGCACCCCGGCGAGCGGACGGCAGCCCGCCGCCCGCAGCGCGTCGGGGCGCCACGGGGGCTGACTCCAGTCCTGGCCCCGCGCGTTGAAGTCGTCCGGCGGCGCGCCCACGCTCATCCCCGACGCGAGGAAGTCCTGGTAAGCCCAGGAGTCCGCGCCGTCCGGCGCGACCCCGACCGCGAGGTCGTGGACGAGACCGATCGGCATCCCGGCGGCCGTGGCCCGGTGCTGGGCGTCGGCGAGCTGTTCGTCCGTGACCCAGGCCAGCCAGCGGTGGAAGGCGACGGCGTCGGCGTGCTCGGCGCGGGCGCGCTCCACGGCGCCGGAGCGCGGATCGCGCAACCCGGCGGGCCAGGACCGCCAGACGTCGCCGTGCACCTCGGCGAGCGCGCACCACGTCGCGAAGTCGGTGAGATCACGGCCCTCGCGCCGGACGAACGCGTCGAACGCGGCGGCGCGTCCCGGCGTCAGCGGCACCGCCGCGTGGATCCGCCGCAGCGCCGTCAGCTTGAGCGTGCGCACCGTGTCGCGGTCGATCAGCGAACTGCCGTTCAGCACCGCGCCGTTGAGGGCACGGGCACGCCCCGCGCACGCGTCGACGGCGCGCCGCTCCTCCTCGGGCAGGTACGCGTACTCGCGGACCGCCTCGACGCGCAGGTGCAGCGGGTCGGGGAAGCGGCGGGAGCTGGGGCGGTAGGGGGACGGGTCGGTGAGCGGGCCGGGGACCGCCGCGTGCAGCGGGCCCAGCTGGACGAATCCCGCGCCGTGTTCCCGCGCCGACCACTCGGCGAGTTCGGCCAGGTCGCCGAGGTCGCCCATGCCCCAGGAGCGCCGGGACAGCGTCGAGTACAGCTGCACGAGGAAGCCCCAGTGCCGGCCCTGGGGGAGCGTGACCCGCTCGGGGGCGATCAGGAGCGGCGCGCTCTCGGCCGCGCCGGCGACGTGCAGCGTGTGCAGGCCGACCGGCAGGCCGGCCGGGCGTGCCGCGGTGACCGGGACGGAACCCGCCCCGTCCTCCAGCTCCACGTACGCCTCGGTGCCGTGAGGCAGCCCGAGCCCGTCGAGGCTCAGGCTTTCGGCCGCGGTCCGCACCACGCACGGCGGCAACAGCCGTGCGGCGCGCCGCTGTTCGTGCGCGGCCAGCGCGGAGGACGCGGCGGCGGGCGTGGCCGCTTCGACACCGCACGCCGCGAGTACCGCGATCAGGGTGTCGGGCGAGACGTCGGTACGGACGCCCCGGTCCGTCGTGTAGGAGGTGGCCACGCCATGGGCTCGGGCCAGCAGGTGCAGGGCATCTCGGACAGGTGGGGACATAGGGGTGGGCCTTTCCTGGGCCGTGCTCAACGGAGGGGCGGGCTCAGTCGCGGGTGAAGAGGCGCTCCAGCACCCGCGCCACGCCGTCCGACTCGTTGGCGGGCGCGATCTCGTCGGCGACGGCGAGGAGCGAGGGATGGGCGTTGGCCACGGCCACGCCGTGCGCCGCCCAGGTGAGCAGCGGGATGTCGTTGGGCATGTCGCCGAAGGCGAGGGTGTCCGCGGCGGTGCAGCCGAGCAGGCGCGCGGCGCGGGCGATGCCGACCGCCTTGGTGGTGCCGGGCGGCAGCACCTCGACCATGCCCCGCACGGAGTGCACCACGGTCGCCCGGTCCCCGCACAACTCCTGCACGGCGGCTGCCAGTTCGTCCTCGGGGAGGTCCGGATGGTGCAGGATCAGCTTGTCGACGGGGTCGTCCCAGAGGCGGGCCCGGTCGGCGGTCACGTCCCAGCCGTGCCGGATCCGGTCCCCGAACCGCTCCGTGACCTTGAAGCGGCTGTCCGGTGGCGCCGTGACCACGCCCAGCTCCACCGGTCCCAGTGCCTCTTCCACGTGGGCCACGATCCTCCGGGCCGTCGACCGCGGCAGTCGCGAGGAGGAGAGCAGCCGCCCCGACCCGGCGTCGTAGAGCTGCGCGCCCTGCCCGCACACGGCGAGCCCCCGGTAGCCGAGCGCGTCCAGCACCCCGGTGCAGGCGGCGGCCGGACGGCCCGTGACCACCACGTGGTGCGCACCCGCGTCGGCCACCGCCGCCAGGGCGCGCCGGGTCCGCTCGGAGACGGTCTGGTCGTCGCGCAGCAGCGTCCCGTCGAGATCGGTGGCGACGAGCCGGAACGGCGGCCGGTGCAGCGGCAGGGTGTCCCAGGCGACCCGCCCCGAGGCGAGGGTGACCATGGCGACCAGGTCACGGCCGAGGGGCGGCCCGTCCAGGGTGCCGGTGAAGACACCGGAACCGTCCGGTGCGCCGGGGGAGAGCGCGAGGAAGGCGGCGCCGTCGCCGACGGGCGCCGGCTCGTCCGAGGCCAGGGTCTCCGCCGGGGTCTCCAGCGTGCCGCGGGCGGTCTCGGGCGCCCCCTCCCGAACGATCTCCACGGCCGACGCCCCGGCGTGCCGGTACGTGACGTGGAGGCGGCCGTCCGGCGTCCTGCGCGCCTCGCCCCGCCGGTGGACGCGGGCGGCCAGGGCGGGACGGTCGGCGGCCACCGCCGTGCGCAGGCAGCGGGCGAAGTCCGCGCGCTCCCACGCCGCCTCGAAGAGCCGCTCGTACGTCTGCCGGTCGGGGACGCCACCCGCGCGCTCGAAGGCGTCGAGGTCCCCGTGCGTCAGCGCGGACGCCCGAATCTCCTCGGCCGCATCCCGCCAGGCCGAGGCGGGCAGCACGTCGAACCAGCCGGCGGCCACCGCTTCCCCTACGGGGAAGGCGGGCGGCCGGTCGTGGACGAGCCCGGTGAACGCGTCGAGCCGGGTGGCGGCGGCCCGCGCCCAGGTGAACCCGCGCGCCAGCGCACGGGAGTTGGCGGACAGCCGGGCGTAGGTGTCCGGCCGCTCGGTGTGCACGGCCGCCGCCGTACGGAGGAGGTCCGCGAGCCGCCGGGCCAGCTCCGGATCGTCGTCGCGGAACGAGCCCGGCACCGAGAAGCCCGTCGCCCGCGGGTCGTCCAGTGGCAGCCCGTGCCGGAAGTGCGCGGTCACCTGCTGATCGGTCGCGACGGGCACGGCGCCGCACGCCATCGCCTCGGCCTGCGCGATGAGGAACCCGTCGAGCTCGAACTTCGAGGGGAAGACACAGAAATCCGCGCTCGCCGCCTCCTGGAACAGGGTGTCCTCGTCGGCGAAGTCCCAGGAGAGACGGAGCCGGTCCGGGTGGCGCTCGGCCACGGACCGGAAGTACGCGTTCGCCGGCGTCCCGCCCGGGGCCGCGCACCGGATCAGGAAACTCGCCTCCAGGCCGCCGTCGAGCACCGCCTCCACGGCCCGCATCAGCTCGAACTGCCCCTTGTGGTGCACCGCGTAGCGGGCCGCGTGGTAGAAGACCGGCCGTCTCGGGTCCAGGCCGAGACCGGTGCGTATCCGCTCGCGGTCCACCGCGGCCGGGTCCCGGTCGAGCCAGCTGTCCGTGACTCCGCAGCCGCCCGTCAGCAGCCGGTCCGCGCGGGCGCGCAGCACCCTCGACACCGGCAGTGTCTCGAACAGCGCCTCCACGGGCGCGTCCCGGAACGTGCTGAAGTACGCCCGCTGCCCCGGCGAGACGAAGTCCACGAGATCGGCGTGCGCCGCGACCAGCGGGAACAGACCGACATGATCGGGCCCGTACTCGACGTGCAGCCGCGTCCCGGCCAGGGCGCGCCCCATCACGGCGCGCGCCGAGTCCTCGGCGGGCAGCGGCCCGTCCAGGGCGTCCAGGTCGATGCCGTCGGCGCCGAACAGGCCCAGCAGCCGCTCCACCTGCGGGCGGTACACCTTCAGCCCGATCGGAGCGTTCGCCGCGACCGTGCTCACCGTGCGCAGCAGCGGGTCGCCGGCGAACACCGGCGGCAGGAGGTAGTGGTATCCGGGCTCGAAGGCGTGCACGACCGTCGGCTCGCCCGGGGTGCGCAGATGCTCCCGTATGTAGCGCAGTCCCGCGACCTGGAACACCAGCGGCTTGAAGTGCGCCAGGTCGTGACCCTCCGCGCCCGGCGGCGGGTAGAGGCGGTCGGGCAGTAGATCGAGATGGGTGTCGGAGAGGAGGTGCACGTCGACACCGTCGAGCCGCAGCACATGGGCCGTCGTCTCCAACTCCAGCGGGATCTCGGCCGGTCGGTCCGTCCAGGTCTTCGGGTCGGGCACCAGCGGAACCGTGTGCCGCAGGGTCCGCTCCGGCAGGTCCTCGACGGCGTACGTGGCCCGCAGCCGCTCCAGATGGCCGTGCGCGGGCGTCACGAGCGAGACGCGGTGGCCCTGGGCGGCGTACTGGCGGGCCAGCTGCCACACGAGCGGCGACAGACCCCCGCGCATCAGCCGCAGGTCGAAGCCGCCGCACTCGAAGGAGAACGCGATGATGTGCACGTCGGTGTCGTCCCCGCCCTCAGCCGGCCGCGGCGGCGGCGCGGCCGTCCCGCAGCCCGTCCGCGTCGATGAACTCGGTGTGCGTGCCCGCGCTGGTGCAGGCGAACGCGCCCGACACCGAACCGGCCAGCACGCACTCCTCGACGGTCTCGCCGCGCGCGAGCGCGTACAGGAAGGCGCTGACGAACGCGTCCCCGGCGCCGTTGCTGTCGACGACCGGGGCGGGCGGGCGCACCGCCGCGAAGTGCCGCACCTTCTCGTCCCCGCGCTCCAGGACGTGACAGCCCGCGGCGCCGTCGGTGGCCACGACGAGCCGGGCCCGGCCCCGGTCGACGATCGAGCGCAGCACCTCGTCGAGCCGGTCGTGGATCGTGGCCGCGCTCAGGAACACGTAGTCGGACGCGAGCGCGTACGTGAGGTGGTGCGGGTTCGTGCCGTCCCAGTCGTGCAGATCCGTGGAGCTGGGCACGCCGAGCCGGTGGACGTCGTCGTACATGTCCTTGGTGACACCCGTGATGGACAGGTGCACGTGCCGGGCGCGCTCCAGGTACGGCAGGTAGAAGGCGCGGGGCAGCCGCAGGTCCGCCGGGTGGCGGCCGTCGTAGAAGGAGAAGCGGCGGCCCTGGGGATCGACGAGATTGACGCCGCGCGGGGTGCCGTGCGGGGAGACGACATGGCTGAAGTCGAGCCCGTCGGCGGCGTACGCCTCCAGGATGGTGCGGCCCTGGATGTCGTCGCCGACGAAGTCGATGAACTTGGTGGCCATGCCGAGCGCGCGGGCACCACGGGCCACGCCGTTGCCGGTGTGGGCCACGTAGTCGTGCACCGGCGGCACGAACACCGAGTCGCCGGGCGGTACGCGAAGTTCGGCGACCCGGACGATGGTGTCCACTCCGGCGCCGCCCGCCACCAGGATGTCGTACGCGGCCGAGGGCGTGGGGGCTGTCATGTCAGTGCTCCTTCGGTGAGTGCGGGGGTGGTGCGGGACTGCGGCACGTGCTGCACGGTGCCGTCCTCCAGGACGACCGCCGCGTCGATGTCCGCACCGGCGGGAACGACGGCACCGGGCAGGACGACACTGCGGCTCACCCGTGCGCCCGCCCCGATCCGCACCCCGGGGAAGAGCACGCTGCGCTCCACGTGCCCGGCGTTGACGAGGTCCCGCGGCACCCACGAGGTGCGCACGCCGGGCGCGTCCGCGACCCAGGCACGCCGCACGTCGGGCCGGACCGTCCACGGCATCCGGTCCACCGGGAGCCCGTCGCGCGGCGCGTCGGCCAGGGCCAGATGGGCGCGGTGGTAGCGCTCCACGGTGCCGATGTCCGCCCAGTGGTCGCGGACCTCGTAGCCGCGGATGTCCTCCCCGGCGGCCAGCATCGCCGGGATCACGTCCCGGCTGATGTCGTGCTGCCAGTCCGTGCCGTCGAGCAGCTCAAGGTAGCGGTGCAGGACGCCGGCGTCGAAGACGCAGAACGCCGCGAACACCAGGTCGGACGTGGGAAGTTCGGGCTTCTCGACGAACTGCGTGAGCCGCCCGTGCGCGTCGAAGTCGACCATCCCGAAGAGATGCACCCAGCGCCGTTCGATGCGCTGGTACGCGATCGTGAGCGAGGCGCCCGACGCCCGGTGGGCGGCGATCAGCGGGCCGTGGTCGAAGCGGTAGACGTGGTCGGCGTGCAGCACGAGGACCTGTTCGGTGCTGCCGGGGGTGAAGATGTACCGCGCCTTGCGGATCAGGGCGTCGGCCGTGCCGCGCTCCAACTCGCCCGTACGGGGCGGCAGTTCTTTGGGCAGGCGGCCGGGCCCCGCCTCCCGGTACGCGGAGTCGTACGGGCCGAAGTGCACCCGTAGCCCCGGGCGCGCGTGCCACACCCGGTGCAGGTCGTCCATCAGCTGCCGCTCCTCGAACTGGGAGAGCAGCAGCACCTCGCCGAGCCCGGAAGTATGCGCGTTGGCAAGGCTGAAGTCGATCAGGCGGCACGCCCCGCCGTACGGGATCAGCGGTTTGAGCCGGCCCGTGCCGAGCGGGCCCATGCGCCGGCCCTCGCCGCCCGCGAGCAGCACGGCCCGCACTCCGTCGCGCTCAGCCATGCCGCACCTCGTCCCAGGTCACACGGCCCGAGTCGAGCGTGAGGAGCAGCAGGTCCTCCGGGTCGGGCGCAGGCCCCGTGAAGGTGCCGGCGGCCGTGCGCCGCAGCGGGCGTACGCCCGGCAGGGCGCGGGCGCCGGGCTGCGCGGCCGGTGACACGACCTCGACGCGGGCCGCGTGCGGAAGGTGGTAGACCAGGGCGCCGTCGGGTCCGGACGTCGCGCGCTCGCGCAGCAGCCGCAGGGCGTCCTCGTCGACCGCGCCGGGGCGGCGCTCCACCACCCGCGCGCACGTGGTGAAGTCGGCCCGCGCCCACGCCGCGCCGAACATCCGCCGGGCCGCCGCGTCGTCCAGCGGCGCGCACCGCTCGTACGCGTCCAGGTCGCCGTGGGCGACAGCCGCCTCCGTGGTCACCTCGCCGTCCGCCAGCAGGTCGAACCAGCCGTGCCGCAGGGCGAGTTGCGGATCCAGTCGGGCGGGCTCGCCACGCCAGAGCCGCTCGAACGCCGCGAGATGCAGATCCGCGCAGTGCCCCCACGTGAAGGCCCGCGCGACCTCCGCCGAGCGCCGCGCCAACTCCCGGTACGCGTCGTGCCGTTCGTGCCACAGCGCGACCGCCTCGTCGATACGGGCGGCGAGCGCGGCGACGAGCAGCTCGTCGTCCTCGGCGAACGAACGGTTCACGGCGAACCCGGTCGTCGTCCGCGGCCCGTCCGCGTGCCGGAAGTGCTCCATGCCCCGCTGGTCCGTGGCGATGGGCACCGCGCCGACCGCCATCGCCTCGCCCTGCGCGATCAGGAACGTGTCCATCTCGAACTTCGACGGGAACAGACAGAAGTCCGAGGCGGCCGCGTACCCGAACACCTGCCGCTCCGGCACCCGCTCCCACTCCAGGTGCAGCCGCCCCTTGTGGCGTGCGGCGATCTCGTGGAAGAGCGGGTCGTCGATGCCGCTGCCGGAGATGCACCGCACCACGAAGTTGGCGGCGAGCCCCGCGTTCAGGACCCGGTCGATCGCCCGGACCAGCTCGACCTGGCCCTTGTGGTGCACGGCGTACCGGGCGTTGTGGAAGAACGTCGGCAGGGCCGGGTCGAGACCGAGCGAACCGAGCACCTCCGCACGGTCCACGTCCGCCGGGTCCCAGGCCAGCCACTGGTCCGAGATCGCGCAGCCGCCCACGAACATCTTGTGCGCGTTGCGCCGCACGACGTCCGCGATCGGCAGCCGCGCGAACAGCGCCTCGAACGGGGTGTCGCGGAACGACGCGTAGAAGTCGAGCTGCCCCGCCGACAGGAAGTCGATCAGATCGGCGTGCTCGGCGGTCAGCTCGTACAGGGCGACATGGTCGGGGCCGTACGTGTAGTGCAGATGCGTGCGCTGCTGGTACTGGACCATCGCGGGCGGCGCCGTCAGCGGTGGATCGGGCTCCGGCAGCGGCACGTCCGCCCCCAACAGGCCCAGCAGTGCGGTCACTTCGGGCGCGTACACCTTCTTCGCGACCGGCATGTTGCTCTGCACATTGCTGACGACGAGCTTCGTCGGGTCGTCGCGCAGCGCCGCCGGCAGCAGGTAGTGGTAGTACGGCTCGTGCGCGTGCACCAGCGCCTTCTCGTCGCCGAACCAGGACCGCAGGAACCGCACCGCGTCGACCTGGAACACCAGCGGCTTGAAGAAGACCAGGTCACGGCCCTTGCTGTCGTAGGGCGGATAAAAGGTGTCCGGCAGCCGGTCCAGCCACTCGTCGGCGAGGAAGTACAGGTCGACGCCGTCGAGCCGGATGCGGTGCGCCGTCGTGCGCAGCGGCAGCTCGGCCTGTGCCGGGAAGCCGTGCCACACCTCGGGGTCGAGCGGCACGGGCAGCGTGTGCACGTCCTCGTACGGCAGGTCCTCGACCTCGTACCGCGCCCGCAGGTCGTCGAGGCGGCCGTGCGCCGGCGTGACGATGGAGACGCGATGGCCGCGCGCGGCGAACGTCCGGGAGAGGTTCCACAGATAGACGGAGGTCCCGCCCTGGATGAAGGTGTGGTCGAAGCCGCAGCACTCGAAGTACGTCTCGATGATGTGCATGGTCACTTCCTTGCGAAGGCGGCGGTCGGGGCGAGGGCACGCGCATGTCGCAGATCGATGGCCGCGTGGTAGGGGCGGGCGTGCGCCTGGTTGTAGGCCAGTTCGTGCAGCAGACGCCGGACGTAGAGGAGGCGGCTGAGCGGCGATGCGGCGGCGGTGCCGAGCAGCAGCCGCAGCACGCGCTCGCGCCACGCGTCGGCGACAGCGAACACCCGCCGCAGCACGGCCTGTCGGGACGCGGACAGGTGCGGGGCGCCGTCGAGCGCGCCCAGCATCGTCTCCAGCGAGTCCACCCCCAGCCGGCGCGCGCTCTCGAACGCCGCCTCGTCGGCCGCGAAGTACTCCAGGGCCCGCTGGACGGCGACCAGGTCCTGGAGCGGGGACTGCTCGGCGCCCCCGGGGTCGGCGGGGGAGAGGGCGGGCGTCGACAGGTCGATGACGGACATTCGCCAGTCGGTCCCGTCGCGCTCGCACAGGAGGTGAGAGAGGTGCAGGTCGCCGTGGCAGGGTGCGGCCCCGGGGAGCGGGCCCCGGCCCTCGAACTCGCCCTCCAGCAGGAAGAGTTCGGCGCGCAGTGCGGCGAAGGCGGCCGTACGGGCGTGCGGCGGGAGGGTCATCCCGTCCTCGTCCTCCAGTACGTCGACCCGCCGCGCCGCGCGCTCCAGAGCCGCTCCCACCGGGTAGACCGCCGCCCCGGGCAGCCGCCCGGCCAGATCGCGGTGGAAGGCGTACAGGAACTCCCCGGCCCGGCTCAACTGCTCCTCCATCGGCCGCAGATGCTCCCGTACGAGCGTCTCGTCCGCGTCGTCCCGCTGCCCGAGCCGGGGCCACAACGACCGCAGGTTCTCCCGCAGCGGTACGTCGATGCCGTCGCCCGGCGCGTACCGGTAGATCACGCCCAAGGGGCGGCGGACCCCGTCCGAGGGGTGCACGTAGGCGTAGTCGCCGATCCACTGCGGGGTGCGGCCCGTGCCGTTCATCCGGCGCAGCAGCTCCGGCTCGTGCACCGGCTCGTCGAGGCGGCGGTACGTCTTGTGGATGCACGGGGTGCCCGCGACGTCCACCAGGGACAGCGCGTTGGACGACCAGCCCTGCTGGAAGGGGAGGCGCCGCACCTCGGCCGCGGGGCCGCCGGGGCCCCGGAACTCGATCGTGCCGCCGCGCGCCGTGTGCAGTCGGCCCCCGCTCAGGGTCCTGGTGACGGTGGCCACGTCGAAGGCGTCACTGCCGTGCGCCTCCTGCGGACGGCCCTCGTCGTCGGCGCGCACCGGCACGAAGAACCGCCGGCCCGACGCGGGCCCGCCGACCGCCGCCACGATCAGCAGCAGCGCCGCCGAGCCGAGCACGGCGTGGTCGACCCGTTCGTAGCGGTCGGCCGCGCGACCGTCCTGCGGCATCCAGGGTGCTCCGCGCAGCAGCGCGTCCAGCTCTTCTTCACGGATCATGGCGGCTCAACTCCCGGTCATCTCGTACGTGTTGACGCCGCGCCGCCACACCGCGAGGGCGAGGGCGAGCGCCCCCGCCGTCACCAGCGGCAGCCACACCACGAGGCCCGTGTCACCGGTCAGCAGATAGCCGCACGGCACGTACGAGGTGAAGGCGAAGGGCAGCACCCAGGTGAGCAGGGCGCGCAGCGACGGGTGGTAGATGTCGAGGGGATAGGCGGCGAACTCCGACACCTGGTTCGTCGCGTACATCGCGGGCAGACTCGTCACCGTCCAGAACGACAGCGAAGCGAAGAGCAGCTTCACCGCCGTGTGGATCAGCGCCCCGCACAGCACGAGCAGCGGGGCGAGCGCCCACTGGACGGCGCTCAGGTCCAGGCCCAGCTCCGAGCCCGACCAGGTCACGAGCGCCGCGCCCACGATCAGCTCGCCGAACCCGTCCGGATGGAAGAACCGCTCGGACAGCAGCGAGAACAGCGGGCCGACCGGACGCACCAGATGCCGGTAGAACTCGCCGCGCTGCACCAACTTGCGGCCCAGCTCCCACAGTTGGTCGGTGAAGAGATGGTCGAGGCCGCGCGGGAGCAGCGAGAAGCCGAGCAGGAACACCACCTCGTGGTACGACCAGCCGCCCACCACCGGCACCTGCCGGAAGACCAGGCCGACCACCGCCGTCTGCACCCCGACCCGCACCAGGAACGCCCCCGCGCCGAGCGCGAAGTCCAGCCGGTAGGCGGTCAGCCGGTGCAGACCCACTCCGCCCAGGAACCAGGACAGACGCGCGTACCGGAGCGCCGTGCGCAGCGCACTCATCCGCCGAGCACCTCCAGCCGGCCGAGCGCCGCCCGCCACAACAGCGCGCACAGCAGGGCGAGCCCCAGCACCCAGCCCGCCTGCTGCGCGAGAACCGACACGGCGCCACCCGCCCCGTCGTACCGGCCGAGCAGCAGCGTCAGCGGGCCGTCGACCATGCCGCGGAACGGCAGCGCGTACGCGAGCGCCGCCAGCGGGCCCGGCATCAGTGCGATCGGCACGAGCTGCCCCGCGAAGAAGGCGACCACGCTCTGCTTGACCATCCGCACGCCCCAGGTGTTCGTGGTGACGAAGCCGGTCATGCCGGTCAGCAGGTTCACGCAGAACGCGATCAGGACGGACAGCACCGTCGACGCCGCGAACAGGGCCAGGTCGGCGGGGCGGGGCGCGGTCAGCGGCACGAGCAGCGCGAACAGGGCGAGCACCGGCACCCCGACCAGCAGCGCGTTCGCGACGACCACCGGCAGACAGGCGAAGAACCGCACCAGCGGATAGCTGACCGGCCGCACCAGCATCACGGCGACGTCCCCGCGGTACACCTCCGCCGCGACCTCGTCGTCCACCCGGTTCGTGTGCAGCACCTGGAGCACCTGCGCGACCAGCAGATACGTCGTGATGCCGGCCAGGGTGAAACCGCCGGGGCCGCCGCCGTCCGGGGCGTCCGCGTACACGGCCCGCCACAGGAACACCGTGACGGCCGCCCCCGCCGCCGCCGTCACACCGGTGACGACGAACATCGAGCGGTACTGGAGCAGCGACTGAAGGCCGCCCGTCGCGAACGGCACGTACGCCCTGAGAGTCCGTGGCCTCATGCGCCGCTCACCTCGGCGGGCGCCGTCGCCGTGCTGCGCCCGTAGATCTGCCGCAGCACGTCCTCCAGGTCCGGCTCGGGCGCGTAGCAGTCCACGAGGTCGAACCGGTCCAGGAGGAACGCGAGCACCTGCCGCGACGTGAACTCCTCTGCGGGGTAGTCCACTTGGACGCGTCCGCCGTCGGCCGGCACGGCCCGCACCCCCGGCAGCTGCGCCTCGACGAGCGCGCACACCGCTTCCGCGGCGAGCGGTTCGCGGTGGTCGAAGAGGACCGAGCGCCGGTCGGCGGTGCGCAGCAGGTCCTGGATGGTGCCCTGGTGCACGACCCGGCCCCGGTCCACGACCAGGGCGCTGTCACAGATCGCGGCGATGTCGGCGATGTCGTGGCTGGTCAGCACGACCGTCGTACCGAGGTCGTGGTGCGCGCGGAGCACCAGCTCGCGCACCGCCTCCTTGAGGACCATGTCGAGCCCGATCGTCGGCTCGTCCCAGAACACCACCGCCGGATCGTGCAGCAGGCTCGCCGCGATCTCGGCGCGCATCCGCTGCCCGAGACTCAACTGGCGTACGGGCGTCGTGCCGAGCGCGTCGATGTCGAGCAGCTCGCGGTACAGGGCCAGATTGCGGTCGTAGACAGGGGCGGGGATGTCGTAGATCCGGCGCAGGATGCGGAACGAGTCCGGCACCGACAGGTCCCACCACAGCTGGCTGCGCTGCCCGAAGACCACGCCGATCGAGCGGGCGTTGCGCTGCCGGTCCCGGTACGGCTCGATGCCGCGCACCCGGCAGTACCCCGACGTCGGCGTCATGATCCCGGTGAGCATCTTGATGGTCGTCGACTTGCCGGCGCCGTTCGCCCCGATGTACGCGGTCCGCGACCCCGCGGGAATCTCGAACGACACCTCGTCCACGGCCCGTACGATCCGGTGGCGGCGGGTGAAGAGCGTCGAGACGCTGCCCGCGAGGCCGGGTCCGCGCTCGGGGATCCGGAACTCCTTGACGAGTTCGTGCGCGACGATCACGCGGTCACCGCCCGCTCGATCGCCCGCTCAAGGAGGCGCACGCCCTCGTCCAGCAGCGCCTCGTCGATCGTGAACGGCGGTGCCAGGCGCAGCACATGGCCGCCGAGCGCGACCCTGAGCCCCAGATCGAGAGCGGCCGCGTACACCGCGCGGGCCAGCTCGGGGGAGGGGGTGCGGCGCGCCCGGTCGGTCACGAACTCCAGGCCCCACAGCAGCCCGAGGCCGCGTACGTCACCCAGGTTCTCGAACCGGTCGCTCAGGCCGCGCAACCGCCCGTCGAGCAACTCCCCGAGCTTTCGCACCTGTTCGAGCAGCTGATCCCGCTCGATGACCTCCAGGGTGGCGCGCGCCGCCGCGATGCCGAGCGGATTGCTCGCGTACGTCGACGCGTACGCGCCCGGCGTCGCCGCCGCCGGATCGTGCAGCAGCTCGTGGCGGCCGGCCAGCACCGCGAACGGGAAGCCGTTCGCCATGCCCTTCGACAGGGCCGCCAAGTCCGGCTCCACACCGACCAGTTCACTGGCGAGGAAGGCGCCCGTACGGCCGCCGCCGGTCAGTACCTCGTCCGCGACGAGCAGCACCCCGTTCTCCCGGCAGGCGTCCGCGACCTGCTCCCAGTAGCCGGGCGGCGGCACGATCACCCCGGCCGCGCCGAGCACCGGCTCGAAGACGAGCGCCGCCGTGCTCGGCTTGTCGGCGATGTGCCGCCGCACGAGCGCGGCGCATCTGAGCTCGCAGGTGGGACGGGTCAGGCCCAGCGGGCAGCGGTAGCAGTACGGGGCGTAGCCCAGCACGCTGTTGCCCGCGAACGACTGGTGTCCGATGTCCCAGTGCACCAGCATCCGCGCACCCATCGTCTTGCCGTGGAAGCCGTGCCGCAGCGCCCCGATCCGGTTGCGGCCCGGCGGCGCCGTCGCCTGCACGACGCGCAGCGCGGCCTCGACGACCTCGGCGCCGGTGGAGAACAGCGCGTACGTGTCGAGGTGTTCGGGCAGCAGCCGCGCGAGCGTGTCCAGGAGCGCGGCCCGGTCCGGGGTCGCCGCGTCGTGGACGTTCCACAGCCGTGCGGCCTGCTCGGTGAGGGCCCGCACCACCTCGGGATGCCCATGGCCGAGGGACTGCGTCAGCGTGCCCGAGGCGAAGTCCAGGTACTGGTTGCCGTCCAGGTCCGTGAGGACCGGGCCGCGCCCCTCGGTGAACACCCGGCGCCCCACGGCCGCCTCCTCGGAAGCGCCCGGCGCCAGATGTGCGCCCTCCCGCTCCAACTGGGCGAGCTGGCGGTGCTGCTGCCTCACGGCGGCTCCCTCGGGTCCGAACGGGCGGAACTGGCCATGCTGGAAGGGCTGTTGAGTGGTGCGGCCACCGAGTGAAACACCGTGATGACAGCTCTAGCAAGTAGTTGCTGAAAATTTCAGAGTGGTCTTGCGTAAGAGTTGCGGGCTCTGCTTGAGTCGGGGCCGACGGGTTCTCCGGGCCCGTCCGAGTCATCGAGGAGGAACTCCCTTGAGACCACTGCGACCACCGCGACCACTGCGACCGCTGCGCCCACAGCCACCGGCAGGCCCACCCCGCCGGGGGCACACGTGAAGGCCCTGCTCCTGGCGGGCGGCACGGGCAGCAGACTGCGCCCCTTCACGCACACCGGAGCCAAGCAGCTCCTGCCGATCGCCAACCGGCCCGTCCTCTTCTACGCGCTGGATTCCCTGGCCGCGGCCGGCGTCACCGATGCGGGTGTCGTCGTCGGTGCCCACGAGGCGGAGATCCGCCGCGCCGCGGGCGACGGCTCGGCGTTCGGACTGCGCCTCACCTACCTCCGCCAGGAGCGCCCGCTGGGTCTCGCCCACGCGGTGCTCGTCGCCCGCGCCTTCCTCGGCGACGACGACTTCCTCCTCTACCTCGGCGACAACTACCTGCCCGAGGGGGTGCACGGCTTCCTCGACCGGGCGCGCGCCGAACCCGCCGCCGCCCGTCTCCTGCTGACTCGCGTCGCCGACCCGACCGCCTTTGGGGTGGCCGAGGTCGACACCGTGCACGGCGACCGGGTGCTGCGCCTTGAGGAGAAGCCCGAGCGGCCGCGCAGCGACCTCGCCCTCGTCGGCGTCTACGCGTTCTCCGCCGCCGTCCACGACGCGGTGCGGGCGATCACTCCGTCCGCGCGCGGGGAGCTCGAACTCACGCACGCCGTGCAGTGGATGATCGACCGGGGCCTGTCGGTGCGCGCCGAGGCCACCTCCGCGCCCTGGCGCGACACCGGCAACGTCGACGACATGCTGGAGGCCAACCGGCACGTGCTCGACACCCTCGTCGGCGCCATCGACGGCAAGGTCGACGAGCGCAGCACCGTCCGCGGCCGGGTCCGCATCGCCGAGGGCGCGGTGGTGCGCGGCTCGCGGATCACCGGGCCCGCGATCATCGGCCCGGGGGCGGTCGTCACCGGCTCCCACATCGGCCCGTACACTGCCGTCGCCGAGGACTGCCGCATCGAGGACAGCGTGATCGCCCACTCGGTGCTGCTGCCCGGCGCGCGGGTGGCGGGCGCCCCACGCATCGAGGACTCCCTCATCGGCCGCGGCGCGGTCGTCGCGTCCGCGCCCACTCCCACGCGCGCCCACCGGCTGGTCATCGGCGACCACAGCAAGGTGCAACTGACCCCGTGAACCGACCAGCGGACCAACGCGTGCTTCGATGCGTCGGCGGCGACCACAGCAAGGTGCGACACACCCCATGACCAGACGTCTCCTCGTCACCGGCGGCGCCGGCTTCATCGGCTCCGCCCACGTCCGCGCGCTGCTCGGCCCGACGGGGCCGCGGGACGTCGCGGTGACCGTGCTCGACGCCCTCACCTACGCGGGCAGCACCGCCCGGCTCGACGCCGTGCACGGCGACCCTCGCCTCACGTTCGTGCACGGCGACGTGTGCGACGCCCGCCTTGTCGACCGGCTCGCCGCCGGGCACGACGAGATCGTGCACTTCGCCGCCGAGTCGCACGTCGACCGCTCCATCGAGTCCGGCGCGGCCTTCGCGCGCACCAACATCCTCGGCACGCAGACCCTGCTGGACGCGGCCCTGCGGCACGGGGTGCGCACCTTCGTGCAGATCTCGACCGACGAGGTGTACGGCGACCTGCCGACCGGGGCCGCCACCGAGGAGTCCCCGCTCAGCCCCAACTCGCCCTACGCGGCGTCGAAGGCGGCGGCCGACCACCTGGCCCTCGCGCACCACCGCACCCACGGCCTCGACGTCCGCGTCACCCGGTGCTCCAACAACTTCGGGCCGTACCAGCACCCCGAGAAGCTGATCCCGCGCTTCCTCGCCGCGCTGCTCGGCGGCGGCACCGTCCCCGTCTACGGTGACGGTCTGCAGATCCGCGACTGGCTGCACGTCGACGACCACGTCCGCGGCATCGAGCTGGTGCGCACCGCGGGGCGCCCGGGACGCACGTACAACATCGGCGGCGGCACCTCGCTGACCAACCTCGATCTGACCGGCCGGCTGCTCGCCCTGTGCGGCGCGGGTCCGGACCGGATCCGGCACGTGAGCGACCGCAAGGGCCACGACCGCCGGTACGCGGTGGACCACAGCCGGATCAGCGAGGAACTGGGCTACCGGCCCTCCGGCGACTTCGAGCGCCGGCTCGCCGAGACCGCCCGGTGGTACCGGGAGCACGAGGAGTGGTGGGCGCCGCTGCACGCGGCGGCCTGAGCGGGCGGCGCCGCCCGGAGGTCAGGCGCGGCGGCCCGTCTCCGGCGCCGCCGCCGTCGAACCGCGCACCACCAGCTCCGGCATGAACACGAACTCGGTGTGCGGAGCGGGCGTGCCGCCGATCTCCTCCAGGACCGCGCGCACCGCCGCCTGCCCCATGGCCTGCACCGGCTGGCGGATCGTGGTCAGCGGCGGGTCGGTGAACGCGATCAGCGGCGAGTCGTCGAACCCGACGACCGACACGTCCTGCGGGACCCGGTGCCCCGCCTGGCGGGCGGCGCGGATCGCGCCCAGCGCCATCATGTCGCTGGCGCAGACGATCGCCGTGCAACCTTGCGCAAGAAGTGAGGTGGCCGCCGCCTGACCGCCCTCCATCGTGTAGAGGGAGTGCTGGACCAGGGCCTCGCTCTGCTCCGACGTCAGGCCCAGGTGCTCGGCCATGCCCGCCTGGAACCCCTCGATCTTGCGCTGCACCGGGACGAACCGTCGCGGGCCGACTGCGAGCCCGATCCGGGTGTGCCCGAGCGAGGCGAGGTGCGCGACGGCGAGCCGGGTCGCGGCCCGGTCGTCGGTCGACACGAACGGCGCCTTGATCTGCGCCGAGAAGCCGTTGACGAGCACGAACGGGATACCCTGGCCGCGCAGTTGGTCGTAGCGCTGGGTGTCGGCCGTGGTGTCGGCGTGCAGTCCGGAGACGTAGATGATCCCGGAGACGCTGCGCTCGACGAGCATCTCCGTGAGCTCGTCCTCGGTGGAGCCGCCCGGCGTCTGCGTGGCGAGCACCGGTGTGTAGCCCTGCCGCGTCAACGCCTGGCCGATGACCTGGGCGAGCGCGGGGAAGATCGGGTTGTCGAGCTCCGGGGTGATCAGGCCGACCAGGCCCGCGCTGCGTGTGCGCAGCTTGGGCGGGCGCTCGTAGCCGAGCACGTCGAGCGCGGCCATGACGGATTCGCGGGTGCCGGAGGCCACACCGGGCTTGCCGTTGAGCACGCGGCTGACTGTGGCTTCACTGACCCCCGCCTGGGCTGCAATGTCGGAGAGCCGCGCGGTCATGGCATTGGACTGTACCGGTTACCTGGGGGAATGCCCACCGACCGGAGGAAACCGCTGTCCGCAACCTTCTTGGAAGGTGTTGCAGAGCTCTGCACGGCGTGAATCCATCGCCCTGATGGCCCAACTTCGGTTCTTGCGACGGGGGTTGCGAGAATTCTGCCCGCTTATGTCCCTGTCTGCCCCCACCTGTCAAGCGATTCTTCGGCAACCTTCCGGACACGGCGATGTAACGATGGCCCGTCCTTGCAGAAATTTCGCGCAAGGTCTTTCGCCGGGCTTTCCACACTGTTACGTTCACGTCGCCCGGCGGCCGCAGCGGCGCAGCCGGCAAGTCGGTCAGGAGAGCGGTCGGGACCGCTCTCCGCCCACTCACGGGCTTTCACTCTCTAGGAGATCTCATGCGGCGTGGCATAGCGGCCACCGCGGTGGTGGCGTCCCTCGCACTCGCGGCGACGGCCTGCGGCGGAAGTGACGACGACGGCGGCAAGGCGTCAGGGCCGGTCACCATCACGTGGTGGGACACGTCGAACGCCACCAACGAGCAGCCCACGTACGAGGCCCTGGTCAAGGACTTCGAGAAGGCCAACCCGGACATCAAGGTCAAGTACGTCAACGTGCCGTTCGCCCAGGCGCAGAACAAGTTCGACACCGCGGCCGGCGCCAGCGGTGCCCCGGACGTGCTGCGCGCCGAGGTCGGCTGGACCCCCGCGTTCGCGAAGAAGAGCTACCTGCTGCCGCTCGACGGCACCGAGGCGCTCACGGACAAGGACAAGTTCAAGCCCAACCTGCTCAAGCAGGCCCAGTACGAGGGCAAGACCTACGGCGTCCCGCTCCTCACGGACACCCTCGGTCTCGTCTACAACAAGGCCCTGTTCAAGAAGGCCGGCATCACCGAGGCGCCGACCACCTGGGACGAGCTGAAGAAGGACGCCGCCACCATCAAGGCGAAGACCGGCGTCGACGGCTACTGGGGCTCCGAGAAGGGCTACTACTTCCAGCCGTTCCTGCTCGGCGAGGGCACCGACACCATCGATGCCGCGAGCAAGAAGATCACCCTGAACTCGGCCGAGGGCAAGAAGGCGGCCAAGACCTGGCTGAGCACCTTCAACGGCAAGGGCCTGCACAAGGCGGACGTCACCGCCGACTCGTACGCCCACCGCCAGGACGCCTTCGTCAACGGCAAGGTCGCCATGACGATCGAGGGTCCGTGGGAGGTCACGAACTTCTACAAGGGCTCCGCGTTCAAGGACAAGACGAACCTCGGTGTCGCCACGGTCCCGGCGGGCTCCTCCGGCAAGGCGGGCGCCCCGACCGGCGGCCACAACCTCTCCGTCTACGCGGGCTCGGACAAGGCCCACCAGGCCGCGTCCCTGAAGTTCGTGAAGTGGATGACGTCGGCGAAGACGCAGACGCAGATCGCGCTGAAGAACGCCACGCTGCCCACCCGTGACGACGCGTACACCGCCGAGGTCACCAAGGACCCGGGTCTCGCCGGCTTCCAGAAGGCGCTCTCCGTCGCCAGCCCGCGCCAGGAGCTGCCCGAGTACAGCTCGCTGTGGGGCCCGCTCGACACCGAGCTGCCCAAGGCCGCCAGCGGCAAGGAGGGCGTCGACAAGGCCCTCTCCGACGTGGTGACCCAGTACGGCAAGCTCCTGCCGAGCGGCTTCTCCGAGTAATCCCCTGATCAGGTGCCGCGGTCCCACCCATCAGCCCGCCCCGCGCGTGGGACCGCGGCACCCGCCGACCCCGTACCACCCGAAGCCTTTACCCAGCCGCAGCCCAGAAGGTGTTCCCCCATGACTGTCGCCGTCGAGCGTCCGGCCGCCTCCAGCGGAGGTGACCGTGGCCGGCGTCCGGGCCTGATAGCCCGGCTGAAGAACGGTTACCAGAAGCACTGGTACGCATACGCCATGATCGCCCCGGTGGTGATCGTGCTCGGCCTCATCGTGCTCTACCCCCTGGTCCGCGGCTTCTACCTGACGCTCACCGACGCCAACAGCCTCAACTCGGCCCGCACCATCGGCGTCAACCACATCGACGCGACCTACAAGTTCATCGGCCTGGACAACTACGCCGACATCCTGTGGGGGCCCACGTCGTACGACCGCTTCTGGTCGCACTTCATCTGGACGATCGTGTGGACGGCGTCCTGTGTGACGCTGCACTACGTCATCGGCCTCGGCCTGGCGCTGCTCCTCAACCAGAAGGGGCTGCGCGGCCGCACCTTCTACCGCCTCGTGCTGATCCTGCCGTGGGCGGTGCCGACGTTCGTCACCGTCTTCGCCTGGCGGTTCATGCTCGCCGACGGCGGCGTCATCAACACCACCCTGGACGCGCTGAGCCTGCCCTCGCCGTCCTGGCTGGAGGACCCGCACTTCCAGCAGCTCGCCGCCATCATCGTCAACACGTGGTGCGGCGTGCCGTTCATGATGGTCTCGCTCCTCGGCGGACTGCAGTCCATCGACTCCACGCTCTACGAGGCCGCGGAGATGGACGGCGCGACCGCCTGGCAGCAGTTCCGGCACGTGACGCTGCCGGGTCTGCGCTCGGTCAGCTCGACGGTCGTCCTGCTCGGTGTCATCTGGACGTTCAACCAGTTCGCGATCATCTTCCTGCTGTTCGGCAACACCGCGCCTGACGCACAGATCCTCGTCACCTGGGCCTACTACCTCGGCTTCGGCCAGACGCCGCGCGACTTCGCCCAGTCCGCCACCTACGGCGTCCTGCTCCTGTCCCTCCTCATCGTGTTCACCTCCGTCTACCGCCGCTGGCTGAACCGCAATGACGTTTCAGTCGCCATCTGACGCAGCAGGAGCAGCCACCGCCATGACCACGAGCACCGAACCCCTGGCCACGACCACCGTCAAGGACGCCACCGAGTCGCCCGCGCGCGTGAACACGCCGCGCCGCGGCCGGCGCAGCACCAAGATGTCGGTGACCAGCCACACCGTCCTGATCGTCGCGAGCCTCGTCGCCCTCTTCCCGATCGCCTGGCTGATCTTCCTCTCGCTCGGCCCGGGCAAGGACGACTATCTGCACCCGTCGCGGATCCTCGACACGGCGACGCTGAGCAACTACACCCACGTGCTGCAGCACACCAACTTCCTGAAGTGGCTGGGCAACACGCTCATCGTGTCCCTCGGCACCACCGTGATCGGCGTGCTCGTCGCCGCCACCAGCGGCTACGCCGTCTCGCGGATGAAGTTCCCCGGCTACAAGAAGTTCATGTGGATCCTGCTGGTCACGCAGATGTTCCCCGTCGCGGTCCTCATGGTCCCGATGTACGTGATCCTCTCGGACCTCGGCCTCATCGACACCTACGCCGGCCTGATCATCGTCTATCTGACGACCGCCGTGCCGTACTGCGCCTGGCTGATGAAGGGCTACTTCGACACGATCCCCCTGGAGATCGACGAGGCGGGCCGGGTCGACGGGCTCTCGCCGTTCGGTACGTTCTTCCGGCTGATCCTGCCGCTGGCCCGTCCCGGCCTGGCCGTCGCCGCGTTCTACACCATGATCACCGCGTGGAGCGAGGTCGCGTTCGCCAACACCTTCCTGCTCGACGACCAGAAGTACACGCTCGCCGTCGGCCTGCAGACCTTCGTGAGCCAGTACGACTCCCAGCGCCAGTACATGGCCGCCACGGCCGTGCTGATCGCCGTCCCCATCTCCGCAGTGTTCTATCTCGTCCAGAAGAACCTGGTCACCGGCCTCACGGCGGGTGGCACCAAGGGCTGAACCGCCCCGCACCACCGACCAGTCGTCCAGCCCCTCACGTCTCCCAAGGACACCATGAGCCAGCACTCCACGGACCAGTCACCCGTGTTTGCCACCACGACCCGCGAAGCCTCCGACTGGTGGCGGGACGCCGTCATCTACCAGGTCTACCCGCGCAGTTTCGCCGACAGCGACGGCGACGGCACCGGCGATCTGGAAGGCATCCGCCGCCGTCTGCCGTACCTGCGCGACCTGGGCGTCGACGCGGTCTGGCTGTCCCCCTTCTACGCCTCCCCCCAGGCCGACGGCGGCTACGACGTCGCGGACTACCGTGCGGTCGACCCGATGTACGGCACCCTGCTGGACGCGGACGCGGTGATCCGTGACGCGCACGCGCTGGGTCTGCGGATCATCGTGGACCTGGTGCCGAACCATTCCTCGGACCAGCACGAGTGGTTCAGGCGCGCCGTCGCGGAGGGGCCGGGTTCGCCGCTGCGCGACCGCTACCACTTCCGTCCCGGCAAGGGCGAGAACGGTGAACTGCCGCCCAACGACTGGGAGTCGATCTTCGGCGGTCCGGCGTGGACGCGGCTGCCGGACGGGGACTGGTATCTGCACCTGTTCGCGCCGGAGCAGCCGGACCTGAACTGGGAGCACCCGGCGGTCGCCGACGAGTTCCGTTCCATCCTGCGGTTCTGGCTGGACATGGGTGTCGACGGCTTCCGTATCGACGTCGCGCACGGCCTGGTCAAGGCCGAGGGCCTGCCGGACCTCGGCGGCGCCGACCAGCTCAAGCTGCTGGGCAACGATGTCATGCCGTTCTTCGACCAGGACGGCGTGCACGACATCTACCGTTCGTGGCGGAAGATCCTCGACGAGTACGACGGCGAGCGCATCTTCGTCGCCGAGGCGTGGACGCCGACGGTCGAGCGGACCGCGAACTACGTCCGCCCCGACGAACTGCACCAGGCCTTCAACTTCCAGTACCTGGGCGCCCCGTGGGAGGCCGACGAGCTCCGGAAGATCATCGACACCTCGCTGGACGCCATGCGTCCGGTGGGCGCGCCGGCGACGTGGGTGCTGTCCAATCACGACGTCACCCGGCACGCGACGCGCTACGCCAACCCGCCCGGTCTCGGTACGCAGATCCGCACGCCGGGCGACCGGGAACTGGGGCTGCGCCGGGCCCGTGCGGCGACGCTGCTGATGCTGGCGCTGCCCGGATCCGCGTATGTCTACCAGGGTGAGGAGCTCGGCCTGCCGGACGTCACGGATCTGCCGGACGAGGTGCGCCAGGACCCCTCGTTCTTCCGGGCGCAGGGCCAGGACGGGTTCCGTGACGGGTGCCGGGTGCCGATCCCGTGGACCCGCGCCGGATCCTCGTACGGCTTCGGTGACGGCGGCAGCTGGCTGCCGCAGCCGGAGGGCTGGGGCGAACTGAGCGTCGAGGCGCAGACCGGGCAGGACGGCTCGACGCTGGAGATGTACCGCTCCGCGCTGGCCGTGCGGCGCACGCAGGCCGGGCTCGGCGCCGGGGACAGCGTCACCTGGCACGATGACGCTCCGGCCGGGCTGCTGCACTTCGAGCGCCCCGGATTCGCCTGCACCGTCAACACCACCGGCGTCCCGGTGCGGATCGCGGCGCCGGGCACCGTGCTGCTCGCGTCGAGCCCGGTCACCGTCGAGGACGGCGAGGTCGAACTGCCCGCCGACTGCACGGTCTGGTGGGCCGCGTGACGATCCCGACGCCGCGGGGTGCCGCCGAGAACGGCGGCACCCTGCGGCTCCACGACATCGCGGCGCAGGCCCAGGTCAGCGAGGCCACCGTGAGCCGGGTCCTGAACGGTAAACCCGGCGTCGCGGCGGCCACCCGGCAGAAGGTCCTCGCGGCCCTCGACGTGCTCGGCTACGAGCGCCCCGTGCGGCTGCGCCGCCGCAGCGCCGGGCTGATCGGCCTGGTCATCCCCGAGCTGACGAACCCGATCTTCCCGGCGTTCGCGCAGGTCATCGAGCAGGTCCTGGCCGGATACGGCTACACGCCCGTGCTCTGCACGCAGATGCCGGGCGGCGCCACCGAGGACGAACTCGTCGAGCAGCTGGAGGAGCGCGGTGTGAACGGCATCGTGTTCCTGTCCGGACTGCACGCCGACACCACGGCGGACTCGGCGCGCTACGCCCGGCTCGCCGAGCGGAAGGTGCCGTTCGTCCTCATCAACGGCTTCAACGAACACATCAACGCGCCGTTCGTCTCGCCCGACGACCGGTCGGCGGCGCGGATGGCCGTGCGTCACCTCGTCGACCTGGGGCACGAGCGCATCGGGCTCGCCATCGGACCGACCCGTTTCGTGCCCTCGCGGCGTAAGGCGGAAGGGTTCGTGGCGGCCCTGCACGGCATGCTCGGACTGCCCCGTGACGAGGCCGAGAAGCTGATCCAGCGCACCCTGTTCACCGTCGAGGGCGGCCACGCCGCCGGCGGCGCCCTGCTCGACCTCGGCTGCACCGGCATCGTGTGCGGCTCCGACCCCATGGCACTCGGCGTCATCAGAGCGGTGCGCGAGCGCGGCCTGAACGTGCCCCGCGACATCTCCGTCACCGGGTTCGACGACTCCCCGCTGATCCCGTTCACCGACCCGCCGCTGACCACGGTGCGTCAGCCGGTGCAGGCCATGGCGACGGCCGCGGTGGGAGCGCTCCTCGAAGAGATCGGCGGAACGCCCGTACAGCGCACGGAGTTCGTCTTCCAGCCGGAGCTCGTCGTGCGCGGCTCCACCTCACAGGTGGCCCGCCGCCCCTGACCCGTCCCGGGCGCCGGCGGGGCGAGGACCGCGCGAGCCCCGGTCACGGGGTCCCCCGCCCGGCGCCGCCCCGGTTCGCCGGCCCGCACACGGCGAGCACGCGCGGGGGCGGGGCGGGGGCCATGGACATCGAGATCGACGGGCCGGGCGCACCCGCCGTGGCTGTCGTCGGCGTGCTCGGCCAGGAGGCCGGGAGGCCGGGAGGCCAGGGGGCCGGGAGGCCGGCGCTTCGCTCGACATCACACAGACGGAGATCGACGCCCTGCGGGAGCTGCCGTGGGCGCCGGCCGCGCAGAGCCTGAAACTGGCCCGGTTCCCGGTCGGTCCGCTGAAGGAGCGGGACCCCGCCCGCAGCACCGAACTCCCCTTCCGCGTCACGGAGATACACGGTCGGGCCGCGCCGGACGCGGACCTGCTGCGCGCCGACCGTCTCGTCGGGCGCTGGAGCCACCGGTCCGAACGCCGGGCGCGTGGAACCCGGCGGGGCCGGGCCCTCGGCGCCGGACCGGAAGCGTGGTTGAACGTAACACCGCTGGAACGCTTGCGTAAGTCCTTGCAGGCAGAATCCCCTTCTTTTGTCTCCGAGTTGTGGAGGCCGCGTCCAAAGGGTTGACCGAGGCTGCAGTGGCTCATACCGTCGGCCCGCAATCACTTGCAGCAAGATTCGTAAGATCCCCCCACCGGCTTACGGGCATGGCGCGTTGCCCTTCGAACCAGGAGGAACCATGGCCAGAAAGTCCGTGGCTGCCGCACTCGCCGTTCTGGCGGGAGCCGCTGCCGCCGTCACGGTCCCGGCTCCGGCGCAGGCCGCGCCCTCCGGCGACAAGGACGTCACCGCGGTGATGTTCGAGTGGAACTTCGCCTCCGTCGCCAAGGAGTGCACGGACACGCTCGGCCCGGCCGGGTACGGCTACGTGCAGGTCTCCCCGCCCAACGAGCGGGTGCAGGGCAGCCAGTGGTGGACCGCGTACCAGCCGGTCAGCTACAAGATCGCCACCCGGCTCGGTGACCGCGCCGCCTTCAAGAGCATGATCGACACCTGCCACGCCGCCGGCGTGAAGGTCGTCACCGACACGGTCATCAACCACATGGCCAACTCCTCCGGCACCGGCACCGGAGGCTCCTCGTACAGCAAGTACGACTACCCTGGCACGTACTCCAGCGCCGACATGGACGACTGCACCACCGACATCAACAATTACGCGGACCGCTGGAACGTGCAGCACTGCGAGCTGTCCGGGCTGCCCGACCTCGACACCGGCGAGGAGAACGTCCGCAAGACCATCGCCGGATACCTGAACGACCTGCTGTCGCTCGGTGTCGACGGGTTCCGTGTCGACGCCGCCAAGCACATCGCGGTGGAGGACCTGGAGAACATCAAGTCCCGGCTCACCGACCCGAACGCGTACATGAAGCTGGAGACCATCGGCGCGTCCGGCGAGGCCGTGCGGCCCAGCGAGTACGAGGCCGTCGGCGACCCGCAGGAGTTCACCTACGCCTACGACCTCAAGCGGGTCTTCGGCAGCGAGAAGCTCTCGTACCTGAAGAACTTCGGCGAGGCCTGGGGCTATCTGCCCAGCAACAAGGCGTCCGTCTTCGTCACCAACCACGACACCGAGCGGGGCGGCACCACCCTCACCTACAAGGACGGAGCCACCTACACCCTCGCGCAGATCTTCTCGCTGGCCTGGCCGTACGGCTCCCCGGACGTCCACTCCGGCTACGAGTTCACCGACACCGCCGCCGGAGGCCCCAACAGCCGCCAGGTGAACGCCTGTTACACCGACGGCTGGAAGTGCCAGCACGCCTGGCGCGAGGTCGCGAGCATGGTGGCCTGGCGCAACACCGCGCACGGCGAGGCCGTCACCGACTGGTGGGACAACGGCGGCAACCAGATCGCGTTCGGCCGCGGCGCCAAGGCGTACGTCGCCATCAACCACGAGTCCTCGTCGCTGACCCGCACCTTCCAGACGTCGCTGCCCGCCGGCGACTACTGCGACGTACAGAGCGGCAAGGGCGTCACCGTGAACTCCTCCGGACAGTTCACGGCGACCCTCGGCGCCAACACGGCACTCGCCCTCCAGGTCGGCGCCAAGACCTGCGGCGGCAGTGACAGCGGCGGCGGCAGTGACGGCGGCGCGGTGGCGACCGGCGCCTCCTTCAGCGTCAACGCCACCACCAACTGGGGCGAGAACATCTACGTCACCGGCAACAAGGCCGCGCTCGGCAACTGGAACACCGCCGACGCCCTGAAGCTCGACCCGGCCGCCTACCCGGTCTGGAAGCTCGACGTGGCCCTGCCCGCCGGCACCTCCTTCGAGTACAAGTACCTCCGCAAGGACGCCGACGGCAACGTCACCTGGGAGAGCGGCGCCAACCGCACCGCGACCGTCGGCTCCTCCGGGCTCCTCACCCTGAGCGACACCTGGCGCAGCTGACGCCCCTGCACCTCCTGACGTGACCGCCCGGCGCCCCGCCTCCCCGCAGGCGCCGGGCGGTCGACACCCGCCCATCTGGACATGACTACAGACGAGGAGCACGCCCGCGTGTCCGGCTCATCCCGCACATCGCTGCGAAGACCGCCCCGAAGAACCGTCACCGCCCTCGCCTTCTGCGCGGCCCTGGCGGCCACGCTGCCCGCGACGACCGGCCACGCGGCGACGGCGCCGCCGAAGCCGCCGTCGGACGCCCGGCTCGCCGCACAGCCCACCCGGCCCGCGGTCAGCCGCGAGCAGTTCTACCTGCTGCTGCCCGACCGTTTCGCGAACGGCGACCACGCCAACGACGAGGGCGGTCTGACCGGCGACCGCATGACGACGGGCTACGACCCGACGGACAAGAACTTCTACCAGGGCGGCGACCTCAAGGGCCTCACCGACAAACTCGACTACATCAAGGGCCTGGGCACGACGGCCATCTGGCTCGCGCCCGTCTTCAAGAACAAGACGGTCCAGGTGCGCGACGGCAAGGCCACCGCGTCCTACCACGGCTACGCCGTCACCGACTTCACACACGTCGACCCGCACTTCGGCACGGACGCCGACCTGACCCGCCTCATCGGCAAGGCCCACGCCAAGGGCATGAAGGTCTACTTCGACGTCATCACCAACCACACCGCCGACACCGTCGACTACGCGGAGAAGAAGTACGGCTACCGCAGCAAGGGCGCCTACCCCTACCTGGACACCGAGGGCCGCCCCTTCGACGACAGCGTCGGCATGGCGACCGTCGACACCGACTCGCTGCCGTACACGCCGCACAACACGGGCGAGATGGTCCCGTCCTGGCTCAACGACCCGACGATGTACCACAACCGCGGCGACTCCACCTTCGCCGGAGAGAGCGCCCTGTACGGCGACTTCTACGGCCTCGACGACCTGTGGACCGAGCGGCCCGAGGTCGTCAGCGGCATGGAGCGGATCTACGAGAAGTGGGTCGAGGACTTCGACGTCGACGGCTTCCGCGTGGACACCGCGAAGAACGTGAACATGGAGTTCTGGACGCAGTGGGCGACCGCCCTCGACGCCTACGCGCACCGCCACGGCCGCGACGACTTCTTCCTGTTCGCCGAGGCGTTCTCCGCCGACCCCGCGATCACGGCCCCGTACGTCACCCGGGGCCGCCTCGACTCGACCCTCGACTTCCCCTTCCAGTCCGCGGCCCGCAACTACGCCTCGCGCGGCGGCCCCGCGAGCGACCTTGCCGACGTCTTCGCCCAGGACTACCGCTACACCACCGACAAGACGAACGCGTACAGCCAGGTCACCTTCCTCGGCAGTCACGACATGGGCCGCATCGGCTACGCCCTGCAGTCCGACAACCCGAAGGCGAGCGACACCGAACTCCTCCAACGGGACAAGCTCGCGCACGAGTTGATGTTCTTCTCGCGCGGCAGCCCGGTGATCTACTCGGGGGACGAACAGGGCTTCACCGGCTCCGGCGACGACGTCGACAGCCGGCAGACGATGTTCGCGTCGAAGGTCGCCGACTATCTCGACGACGACGAGATCGGCACCGACCGGACCCACGCCGACGACTCCTACGACACGGCGCACCCGCTGTACAAGGCGATCGCCGCCCTCTCCAAGCTGCGCAAGCAGAACCCGGCGCTCGCCGACGGCGTGCAGAAGGAGCTGTACGCGAAGGACTCCGTGTACGCGTTCTCGCGCACCGGGGACGACCGCGAGTACGTCGTCGCCGTGAACAACGCCACCGAGGCGAGGACGGTCGAACTCCCGGTGGAATCAGCCAGGTTCTCGACGCTGTACGGCGGTTCGGGCAGCCTGCGCGCCGCGGGCGGCACGATCGCGGTGACCGTACCCGCGCTCTCCTCGCTCGTGCTGCGCGCCGACGGCAGGCTGCCCGCGCCGGCATCCGCGCCCACCCTGTCGCTGCAGGCACCGGACGCCGGGGCCACCGGCACCGTGACCGTCGCCGCCGACCCGGGGAACACCACCGGCGCGCGCGTCGTCTTCGCCGCCCAGGTCGGCAACGGACGGTGGCGCACCCTCGGCACCGCCGACCACGCCCCGTACCAGGTGACCCAGGTCCTCCCGTCCTCCGTGACCGGAGGAACCGCCCTGCGCTACAAGGCGGTCGTGGTCGACCGCGCCGGGCACACCGCTAGCGCCCTCGCTCGGAGCACCGCCGGTGCGAGCCACGCCCCGCAGAAGCCCAAGGCCGAACGGCACCGCGCGGTCGTCCACTACCGGCGCGCCGACGGTGACTACACCGGGCTCACCCTGCGCACCTCCGACGGGACCAGCGCCGAGTTCTCCGGCCGCGACGCCTACGGCGCCTTCGCCTGGCTGACCCCCGCCGACGGCACCGGCGAGATCCGCTTCACCGTCGAGCGCGACGGCGTAGCCGAAGGACCCGAGCGGGCCCTGGACTTCGCCGCGACGAGCGAGGTGTGGACCCAGGAGGGCACGGCCGCCGTGGAGGCGACCCGCCCCGCCGACGCCTACCCGCCGCAGGACACGACGAAGGCCGTCATCCACTACCACCGCGCCGACGGCGACTACGACGGCTGGGGCCTGCACACCTGGACCGGATCGGCACATCCCCCGGAGTGGAACGACCCGATCGAGCCGGTGCGTCGCGACGCGTTCGGCCTGGTCTTCGAGGTGCCGCTCAAGGACGGCGCCGGCTCGCTGAGCTACATCATCCACAAGAAGGAGGAGAAGGACGTCCCGGCCGACGAGGCCCTCGACTTCTCCCTGTACGGCCACGAGGTGTGGCGCGTCGCGGGCGACGCCGCCTACCTCACCCCGTCGCTCGGCGGCGCCTTCCCTCTCGATCTCGATCCCGGCGCGGCCGCGGCCACCTGGCTGGACGAGAACACCGTCGTCTGGCACGGCACCGGGGCCGGCGTCGCCAGCCAGCAGCTCGTGTACGCCGCCGACGGCGGGATCACCCTCCAGGACGGCGCGCTGTCCGACGAGGGCCGCTGGCTGCGGCTGATCCCCACCGAGCTGACCGACGCGCAGAAGAAGGCGCACCCGGATCTCGCCGGCACCACCGCCTTCACCATCGACCCGCGCGACCGCGACCGGATCCCCGAGGCGCGCCGGGCCACCCAGCTCCTGGCGACCCAACGGGCCGACAGCGGCGCCCTGTTGGGCGCCACAGCAGTGACAGAAACACAGCAGAAGGGCACGGCACAGTGAACCGAAGAAGCGGCGCGCACGGCGCGTCACGCAGGAGGGCGGCAGCCGCCGCGGCCGTCGCCGCGCTGCTCGGCACGGCGCTGCACGCGACCACGGCCTCGGCCGCTCCGGCGCCGCCGAGGCCGCCGTCCGACGCGCGGCTCGCGCAGCAGCCCGCGCGCGACGACGCGACCCGGGAGCAGTACTACTTCGTGCTGCCCGACCGGTTCGCCAACGGTGACACGTCCAACGACAAGGGCGGCCTCACCGGAAGCCGTTCGTCGACCGGGTACGACCCCACCGACAAGGGGTTCTACCAGGGCGGCGACCTCAAGGGCCTGACCAAGAAGCTCGACTACATCAAGGGCCTGGGCACCACGGCCATCTGGATGGCGCCGATCTTCAAGAACAAGCCGGTCCAGGGCAGCGGCAGCAGCGAGAGCGCCGGCTACCACGGCTACTGGATCACCGACTTCACCCAGGTCGACCCGCACTTCGGCACCAACCAGGACCTTGCGGCCCTCATCGACAAGGCCCACGCCAAGGGCATGAAGGTCTACTTCGACGTCATCACCAACCACACCGCCGACGTCGTCACCGACACCGAGCAGACCCACGGCTACCGCAGCAAGGGCGCCTACCCCTACCTGGACTCCGAGGGCCGTCCCTTCGACGACACCACGGACCCGACGCGCAAGGTCGACGCCGACTCCTTCCCGTACACGCCGACGACCACCGCGGCGGAGAAGGACATCAAGTCGCCGTCCTGGCTCAACGACCCGACGATGTACCACAACCGCGGCGACTCCACCTTCGTCGGCGAGAGCGGTCTCTACGGCGACCACACCGGCCTCGACGACCTGTGGACCGAGCGGCCCGAGGTCGTCGAGGGCATGGAGCGGATCTACGAGAAGTGGGTCAAGGACTTCGGCATCGACGGCTTCCGCGTGGACACCGTCCGCAACGTCGACATGAAGTTCTGGACGCAATGGGCGACCGCCCTCGACGCGTACGCCGCGCGGCACGGCCGGGACGACTTCTTCATCTTCGGTGAGACGCTCTCCGCCGACCCGTCCGTCACCGCGCCCTACGTCACCCAGGGCCGGCTCGACGCCACCCTCGACTTCCCGCTCCAGGACGCCATCCGCGGCTACGCCTCCCAGGGCAAGTCCGCGACCGGCCTGTCCGACGTCCTCGCACAGGACTACCGCTACACGACCGACAAGGCCAACGCCTACAACGAGGTCACCTTCCTCGGCAACCACGACATGGGCCGCATCGGTGCGTTCCTGGAGTCCGACAACCCCAAGGCGAGCGACGCGGAACTCCTCCGACGCGACCAGCTCGCCAACGAGCTGATGTTCTTCACTCGCGGCAACCCGGTGATCTACTCCGGCGACGAGCAGGGCTTCACCGGCGCGGGCGGCGACAAGGACGCCCGGCAGACGATGTTCGCGTCGAAGGTCGCCGACTATCTCGACGACGACGAGATCGGCACCGACCGGACCCACGCCGACGACTCCTACGACACGGCGCACCCGCTGTACAAGGCGATCGCCGCCCTCTCCAAGCTGCGCAAGCAGAACCCGGCGCTCGCCGACGGCGTGCAGAAGGAGCTGTACGCGAAGGACTCCGTGTACGCGTTCTCACGCACCGGGGACGACCGCGAGTACGTCGTCGCCGTGAACAACGCCACCGAGAGGAAGACGGTCGAGCTTCCGGTGGAGTCCGCCAAGTTCGCCTCTCTGTACGGTGGTTCGGGTGCGGTCAGCGCCGACGGCGGCACGATCAAGGTCACCGTCCCCGCCCTGTCCTCCCTCGTCCTGCGCGCCGACGGCAAGCTGTCCGCCGCCACTGGCAAGCCCACCGTGACCCTGAAGGCGCCCGACGCCGGGGCCACCGGCACCGTGACCGTCGCCGCCGACCCGGGGAACACCACCGGCGCCCGCGTCGTCTTCGCCGCCCAGGTCGGCAACGGCCCGTGGCGCACCCTCGGCACCGCCGACCACGCCCCGTACCAGGTGACCCAGACCCTCGCGGACTCGGTGGCCGCAGGAACGGCCCTGCGGTACAAGGCAGTTGTGGTCGACAGAGCGGGACGCACCGCGAGCGCGCTCGCCGAGAGCGCGGCGGGGCAGGCTCCCGCGGCCGAGAAGCCCAGCGCCGTCGACCGCGCGTACGCCGTCGTCCACTACAAGCGCACGGACGGCGACTACGACGGCGTCACCCTCAAGTCCGGTGACAGCAAAGGTGAGTTCATCGGCCGGGACGCCTACGGAGCCTTCGCCTGGGTGAAGGTCCCGGACGGGGCGAGCTCGCTGACGTACACCATCGAGAAGAACGGCACCGCCGACGGGGCCGAGCGCACCGTCGACCTCGCGAAGACCGGGGAGGTCTGGGTCGAGCAGGGCAAGGACGGCCAGGAGACCAGCCGGCCCGACGGCGTCTACCCCCCGCAGGACAAGACCAAGGCCGTCATCCACATCCACCGCGCCGACGGCGACTACGCCGGCTGGGGCCTGCACACCTGGACCGGCGCCGCCAAGGAGACCGACTGGACCAAGCCGCTCCAGCCGACCGGCAAGGACGCCTACGGCGTCACCTTCGAGGTGCCGCTCGCGGACGGCGCGACCTCGCTCAGCTACATCTTCCACAAGGGCGACGAGAAGGACATCTCCTCCGACCGCTCCCTCGACCTGAGCACGTACGGCCACGAGGTGTGGCTGAACGCCGGGGACAGCAACTACCTGCTGCCGTCCGTCGGTTCGGCCCCCGACCTCGACGTCACCAAGGCGCAGGCCCAGTGGATCGACGCCGACACCGTGGTGCTGCCCGGCTCGGTGAACGCCAAGGCGGCCGCCTCTACCCAGCTCGTGTACTCCCGCGACGGCGGCATCACCGTCAAGGACGGCGCGCTGTCCGACGAGGGCCGCTGGCTGCGGCTGCTGCCGGCGCAGCTCACGGACACGCAGAAGACCAAGTACCCGCACCTGAAGGAGTACACGGCCTTCACCGTCGACCCGCGCGACCGCGACCGGGTGCGCGACGCCCTCGCCGGGCAGACCGTACTCACCCAGCGCCTCGCGAACGGCGCGCTCGTCGCCGCGACCGGGGTGCAGACCCAGGGCGTTCTCGACGACCTGTACGGCTCGAAGGCCGAACAGGCCGCTCTGGGCCCGGTGTTCAAGGGGAACAAGGTCACCCTGTCCGTGTGGGCGCCGACCGCGCAGCACGTGGCGCTCGAACTCGGCGGCAAGAACCTCGCCATGCGCCGTGACGACACCACCGGCGTCTGGTCCGTCACCGGCTCCGCGTCCGCCTGGCGCGGCAAGGAGTACCGCTACGCCGTGAAGGTGTGGGCGCCCAGCGTCCAGAAGGTCGTCACCAACGAGGTCACCGACCCGTACTCGGTCGCGCTCACCGCGAACAGCGAGCGGAGCGTCGTCGCCGACCTCGACGACAAGTCCCTCGCCCCCAGCGGCTGGTCGAGCCTGAAGAAGCCCGAGGCCGTCGCCATGAAGGACGCCCAGATCCAGGAACTGCACATCCGCGACTTCTCCGTCGAGGACAAGACGACCCCCAAGGACGAGCGCGGCACCTACCTGGCCTTCACCGACAAGAACAGCGACGGCTCCAAGCACCTCAAGGAGCTCGCCAAGTCCGGCACGTCGTACGTGCACCTGCTGCCCGCCTTCGACATCGCCACCATCCCCGAGAAGAAGTCCGAACAGGCCACGCCCGACTGCGACCTGACGTCGTACCCGGCCGACAGCGACAAGCAGCAGGAGTGCGTGGCCGCGGCCGCCGCCAAGGACGCGTACAACTGGGGCTACGACCCGTACCACTACACGGTCCCCGAGGGCTCCTACGCCACCGACCCGGACGGCACGGCCCGCACCGTCCAGTTCCGCAAGATGGTCAAGTCCCTCAACGACGACGGGCTGCGCGTCGTCATGGACGTCGTCTACAACCACACCACCAGCAGCGGCCAGAGCAAGACGTCCGTGCTCGACAAGATCGTGCCCGGCTACTACCAGCGGCTCCTCGCCGACGGTTCCGTCGCCAACTCCACCTGCTGCTCCAACACGGCGCCCGAGAACACGATGATGGGCAAGCTCGTCGTCGACTCGATCGTCACCTGGGCCAAGGAGTACAAGGTCGACGGCTTCCGCTTCGACCTGATGGGGCACCACCCCAAGGCCAACATCCTGGCCGTCCGCAAGGCCCTCGACGCGCTCACCCCGGCGAAGGACGGCGTCGACGGCAAGAAGATCATCCTGTACGGCGAGGGCTGGAACTTCGGCGAGGTCGCCGACGACGCCCGCTTCGTGCAGGCCACGCAGAAGAACATGGCGGGCACCGGCATCGCCACGTTCAACGACCGTGCGCGCGACGCCGTGCGCGGCGGCTCCCCGTTCGACTCCGACCCGGGCGTCCAGGGCTTCGCGAGCGGCCTGTACACCGACCCCAACTCCTCCGACGCCAACGGCTCCCCGGCCGAGCAGAAGGCCCGCCTCCTGCACTACCAGGACCTCATCAAGGTCGGACTGTCCGGGAACCTCGCCGGATACACGTTCACGGACACCGAAGGGAAGCAGGTCAAGGGCTCCGACGTCGACTACAACGGCGCGGCCGCGGGCTACGCGGACGCCCCGGGCGACGCCCTCGCCTACGCCGACGCCCACGACAACGAAACCCTCTACGACGCCCTCACCTACAAACTGCCCGCCTCGACCAGCACGGCCGACCGCTCCCGGATGCAGGTCCTCGCCCTGGCGACGGCCGCGCTGTCGCAGGGCCCGGCGCTCTCCCAGGCCGGCTCCGACCTGCTGCGCTCCAAGTCCCTCGACCGCAACTCGTTCGACAGCGGCGACTGGTTCAACGCCATCCACTGGGACTGCCGCGCGGGCAACGGCTTCGGGCGGGGACTGCCCCCGGCCGCCGACAACAAGGACAAGTGGCCTTTCGGCAAGCCCCTGTTGACGTCGGTCGCCGTTCCCGACTGCCCGGCCATCACGGGCACGTCGGCCGCGTACCAGGACCTGCTGAAGATCCGCACCGACGAGTCCGCCTTCCACCTGTCCACCACAGGACAGGTCCAGAAGGCGCTCTCGTTCCCGCTCTCCGGCAAGGACGAGACCCCGGGTGTCATCACCATGCGCCTCGGCGACCTCGTGGTCGTCTTCAACGCGACCCCGAAGACGCAGGAGCAGACGGTGAAGGACACCGAGGGCGCCGCCTACCACCTGCACCCCAAGCAGGCGAACGGCTCCGACGACGTCGTCAAGTCTGCCTCCTTCAAGGCGAGCTCGGGCACCTTCACCGTGCCCGCCCGGACGGTCGCGGTGTTCACCCGCTGACCTGAGCACCTCCTGTTCGATCCGGCCGCCCCTCCCGAGGCGCGCGAGAGGGGCGGCCGGCCCACCCCCCGACGGCCGCACCGTCGCGGCCCCGACCGAGGAGTGCACATGCGCCTCCCCGTACGTTCCTCCCGTCCAAGGACGCGCCACAGAAACCTGGTGGGCGCCGTCCTGGTGGCCCTCCTGGTGGCCCTGCTCCCCGGCCTGCCGCTCGGCACCGCCACGGCGCACGCCGCCGACAGCAACACCGCCACCGTCTACTACTCCACGGCCTCCACCAACTGGGCCACGTACAAGCTTCATTGGGCCCCGACCGGCGGCTCCTGGACCACCGTGCCCGGCGTCGCCATGGAGGCCGCCTGCACCGGCTGGGTGAAGAAGACCGTCGATCTCGGCACGGCCACCACGTGGCAGGCCACGTTCAACAACGGCAACGGCACCTGGGACAACAACGGCGGCAACAACTACCAGCTGGGCACCGGCCTGATCACCGTCAAGGACGGCGTCGTCGCCCACAGCGACCCGTGCGCGGACACCACCCCCGTCGAGGGCACCTCCGCCACCGTCTACTACGACACGAGCGCCACCAACTGGTCGGTCTACAACCTGCACTGGGCGCCGACCGGCGGTGCCTGGACGACCGTCCCCGGCATCGGCATGGAGGCCGCCTGCACCGGCTGGGTGAAGAAGACCGTCGATCTCGGGACCGCCACCACGTGGCAGGCCACGTTCAACAACGGCAACGGCACCTGGGACAACAACAACGGGTCCAACTACCAGCTCGGCGCGGGCATCAACACCGTCAAGGCCGGCACCGCCACCAAAAGCGCCAAGGACCCCTGCGCGGCCGCCGAACCCGACACCACCGCCCCCTTTGCGCCCAAGAACGTGAAGGCCACCGCCACCGGCACCTCCGTCGTCCTCACCTGGGACGCGGCGACCGACGACACGGGCGTCACGGGGTACCAGATCACCCGCACCGGCGGCGCGTCGGGCACCTCCGTCATCTCCGCCACCTCGACCGTGTACTCCGACACGGGACTTGAGGAGAAGACCGCGTACACGTACACGGTCAAGGCGCTGGACGCCGCGGGCAACGTCTCCGACGCCAGCGCCGAGGCCACCGCCACCACCGGCGAGAAGGCCGCCCGGACGACGGGCACCCCGCTCGGCGGCGACCCCCGCAAGGACCCGATCTACTTCGTGCTGACCGCCCGCTTCTACGACGGCGACAGCTCCAACAACCGCGGCGGCAGCCAGGACGTGAAGACCGGCAACGCCGCCCACCACGACCCCATGTTCCGCGGCGACTTCAAGGGCCTCGTCCAGAAGCTGGACTACATCAAGGGTCTCGGCTTCTCCGCGATCTGGATCACCCCGGTCGTCCTGAACCGCTCCGACTACGACTACCACGGCTACCACGGCTACGACTTCTACAAGGTCGACCCGCGCCTCGAATCCACCGGCGCCTCCTACCAGGACCTGATCGACGCGGCCCACGCCAAGGGCATGAAGATCTACCAGGACGTCGTCTACAACCACTCCTCGCGCTGGGGCGCCAAGGGCCTGTTCACCCCGACCGTGTACGGGGTGCGGGACGCCCAGTGGAGCTGGTACTACGACGAGAAGCAGGACGGCTTCGAGTACGACGGCCTCACCGTGGAGCCCGTCTCCGGCAAGTCGTACTACAACGGCGACCTGTGGTCGACGGCCGAGCCGTCCGGCAACACCTGCCTCAACTGGGGCAAGCCCACCGGCGCCAAGAGCGCCGAGGGCTACACCATCTACAACTGTCAATGGCCGAGCCCCACTTCGGGCATGTTCCCCAAGGCGTTCTACCACAACTGCTGGCTCGGCAACTGGGAGGGCGAGGACTCCCGGTCCTGCTGGATCCACGAGGACCTCGCCGACTTCAACACCGAGAACACCCAGGTGCAGAACTATCTGATCGGCGCCTACGACAAGTACATCGACATGGGCGTCGACGGCTTCCGCCTCGACACCGCCGTGCACATCCCGCGCGTCACCTGGAACCGCCGCTTCCTGCCCGCCATCCGGGAGCGCGTCGCCCAGCAGTTCGGCCCCGAGAAGGCCGACGACTTCTTCGTCTTCGGTGAGGTCGGCGCGTTCGTCAACGACAAGTGGAACCGCGGCTCCGTCAACCACTCGGCGCAGTTCTACACCTGGAAGGAACGCAAGGAGTACTCCGCCGACGACGAGAAGGCAGCCCTCGAACAGTACGACTACGAAGAGCAGTTGGGCACCGGCAACCAGCCCACGTCCACCAACGCCTTCCTCGACGGCAACAGCTACCACACCCCCGACCACAGCAAGTTCTCCGGCATGAACATCATCGACATGCGCATGCACATGAACTTCGGCGACGCCTCCAACGCGTACAACAACGGCAAGGACTCCGACGACTCCACCAACGACGCCACGTACAACGTCGTCTACGTCGACAGCCACGACTACGGCCCCAACAAGAGCGCCGAACGGTACGCGGGCGGCACCGACGCGTGGGCCGAGAACATGTCCCTGATGTGGACGTTCCGCGGCATCCCGACGCTGTACTACGGCTCGGAGATCGAGTTCCAGAAGGGCAAGAAGATCGACTGCGGGACGACCTGCCCGCTGGCCGACACCGGCCGCGCCTACTACGGAGACCACCTGGAGGGCAGCGTCACCGCCTCCGGCTTCGGTACGGTCTCCAGCGCGTCCGGCGAAGTGGCGACGACGCTGGCCCAGCCCCTGGTCAAGCACCTCCAGCGGCTGGGCCAGATCCGCCGGGCGGTCCCCGCCCTGCAGACGGGCCAGTACTCCACGGCCGACATCTCCGGGAACATGGCGTACAAGCGGCGCTACACGGACGCGGCGAGCGGCGTCGACAGCTTCGCGCTGGTCACCGTCACCGACGGCGCCACGTTCAACAGCATCCCGAACGGCACGTACAAGGACGCCGTCACCGGTGACGTCAAGACGGTCACCAACGGCACCCTGACCGCGGCAGCCCCCGGCAAGGGGAACCTGCGGGTCTACGTCCTCGACCTGGGCGGCAAGAACGCCGCGCCCGGGAAGGTGGGGACGGACGGGCCTTACCTGAAGTAGCACCGGCCGGACCGGGGCGGGCGGCGGAGACCCCGCCGCCCGCCTTAGGCTGGAGCCGATCGGGCCAAGAAGGCGGGAGGTGCATCGTGAGCGGACTGTTCCCGCGCGAGCGCCGTGAGATCGCACCCGGCGCCGTCCATCTCCCCGACTGGCTGGACCCGGAGCAGCAGCGCGCACTCCTGGCGGCCTGCCGGGAGTGGGCCAGGCCTCCGGCGGGACTGCGCACCGTCCGCACCCCCGGCGGCGGCACGATGAGCGCCCGCCAGTGCGGCCTCGGCTGGCACTGGACCCCGCGCGGCTACAGCCGCACCGCCGTCGACGGTGACGGAGCCCAGGTCAAGGCGATGCCCGCGGAACTCGTCGAGCTGGGGGCCCGCGCGGTGCGGGACGCCTTCGGGCGGCCGCCCGGCGCCGCGTACGACATCGCGCTCATCAACTACTACGACGCGCAGGCCCGGATGGGGATGCACCAGGACCGCGACGAGAGCGTCGACGAACCGGTCGTCTCCCTGAGCCTGGGGGACCGCTGCGTCTTCCGGTTCGGGAACACGGAGTCCCGCACGAAGCCGTACACCGACGTGGACCTGCACAGCGGCGATCTGTTCGTCTTCGGCGGCCCGGCCCGCCTCGCCTTCCACGGGGTGCCGCGCGTCCACCCGGGCACCGCCCCGCCGGAACTCGGCCTGGACGGGCGGCTCAACATCACCCTGCGCGTCAGCGGACTGTGACCGCGCGGAACGAGCCGGGGCCGTTCACCGGCTACCATTCCAGACCGTGATCAGGGCGAGGAGTTGCTGATGGGCGGCAGGGCGGCCTCCGGAACCGGAAGCCAGACGGCAGGCGGCGGCGCCGCGCGGCCACCGCGTCTGGAGCGGGGCCGCAGCGCACTCGGTCCCGCGCTCGAACTCGTCCACACCGGACGGGCACCGACCCGCGCCGTCCTCACCGCCGAACTCGGTGTGACCCGGGCCACGGCGGGCGCGGTCGCCGCCGAGCTCGAAGCCCTCGGCCTGATCAGGATCGACGCCCGGCCGAGCGCCGCCGCCGGTTCCCAGGGCCGTCCCTCGCACCGGCTCTCCGTCGCCGAGGACGGCCCCGTCGCACTGGCCGCGCAGGTCCACTCCGACGGCTACCGCGCGGCGCTCGTCGGGCTCGGCGGGAACATCGTGGCGACGACGCCCGGCTGCGAGATCATCGACCCCGACCCGGCCGACGTGCTGCGCTCCGTGGTGGAGGCGGGCGTCCGGCTCCTGGAGACGACCGGCCGCCGCTGCGTCGGCGCGGGCCTCGCCGTCCCCTCCGCCGTCGCCGAACCGGACGGCACCGCCCTCAACCCGCTCCACCTGGCCTGGCCCGTGGGCTCCCCGGTCCGCCAGACCTTCGCCGACTGCGTGCGCGAGGCGGGCCTCGACGTGCCCGCGTTCGCCGCGAACGACGTCAACCTGGGCGCGCTCGCCGAGCACCGGCACGGCGCCGGGCGCGGCGCCCGCGATCTGCTCTGTGTCGCCACCGGGCACCGCGGGGTCGGCGGCGCCCTCGTCCTCGACGGGCACCTGCACACCGGCAGTTCGGGCCTGGCCCTGGAGGTCGGCCACCTCACGGTGAACCCGGAGGGCCGCCCCTGCCACTGCGGCAGCCGCGGCTGCCTGGACGTCGAGGCCGACCCGCTCGCCTTCCTCACCGAGGCAGGACGCACCCCCGACCCCGACGGGTCCCTGCTCCAGCAGGCCCGCGAACTGCTGCTCACCTCGAAGGACGACCCGGACGTCCGCGCGGCCACCAAGGTCCTGGTCGACCGGCTCGGCCTGGGTCTCGCCGGCCTGGTCAACATCCTCAACCCGGACCGGATCATCCTCGGCGGCCTGCACCGCACGCTCCTCGACGCCGAACCCGAGCGCCTGCGGGCCGTCGTGGCCGACCGCAGCCTGTGGGGACGCAGCGGCGGCGTCCCCATCCTGGCGTGCACGCTCGATCACAACAGCCTGGTCGGAGCGGCCGAGTTGGCGTGGCAGCCGGTGCTCGACGACCCGCTCGGCGCGCTGACCGCGAGCTGACCGGGTCGTCGAGGAACCGCCACGGTCACTCGGCCCAGTCGAGCTGCGTCTCCGGCACGCCGGCCGAGCGCGCGTACGCCCGCGCCCGCTCCCGTCCCGCCGCGTCCCCGCGCCGGTACCGGCACACGCGGTCCGCGAGGACGACGTACACCTCCTGGTCGCTGCGGAAGTCGGCGTACCAGCCGCCGTCCGCGGACAGGCACCGGGCGAGCGCCGCGGCCAGGGCCGGGGCGGCCGAGTCCGGCACGGTGAAGTCGATGAGGGTCCAGTCGGCGGGCTGGGCGTCGGTGGCGCCGGCCCCGGCGACCCTGCGCACGCGGTTCACGGACAGCGGGACGCCGCTCAACTCGGCGCCCGCGCGCAGACTTTCACCGACCAGTACGCCTTCGAACATGACTGCTCTCCCGTCTCGTCGACCCGGGTCGTGCCGTCATGATCCCTCAGCGCCACTCCACCGCGAACGCCTCGGCGGGATTGCCGACGAGGATCTGCTCCACGACGTCCTTGCCCAGGGACTCCTCCAGGCGCGGCCGCACCCGGCGCAGCAGATACGGCATACCGGGGCCGCCGCTGACCGACCGGGCGCCGGCCGTCGTGGTGTCGCCGCCGAGCAGCAGCCGGTGCGCGAACCCGGCGTCGGCGAGCGCCGCCATCGCGTCCGGCATCCGCCAGTCCGTCGCGTGGTTGGCCCGCGACGGGCCGTCGAAGGCCAGATACGCGCCCGAGCGCGCCGCCTCCCGCTGGGTCACGAAGTCGGGGGAGCGGTTGAGATGGCCGAGCAGGATCCGGTGGGCCGGCACCTCCCCCTCCTCGCAGAGCAGGTCGAGGACGTCGAGCGCGCCCGTGCCCAGCTCGTGGTGGACGGCGATCGGCGCGCCCGTCGCGTGATGCGCCTCGGCGGCCGCGCGCATGGTCCGGCGGGCATGCGCGTCGAGCGCGTGGAAGCCGCCCGCCACCTTGATCAGCCCGGCCCTGACCCCGCTGCCCGCGATGCCTTCGGTGAGCTCGCGCACGAACAGCTCGGCGAGATCCGTCCCGCGCGCGGCGAGCAACTCCGGGGTGTAGTGCGCCGCTTGGTGCAGGCCGGTCGCCGCGACGATGCGCACCCCGGTGGCCTCGGCCAGCGCGGGCAGCTCGGCGGCCCGCCGCCCGAGCCCGTACGGCGTCCACTGCACGACGGTCCCGCCGCCGACCGCGGCGAACGCCGCCAGTTCCTGCCGGGCGAGATCCACGTCGTCCAGTTCCTGCCCGGCGAGGAGCGGGCTGCGGAAGAAGAGGTGGTCGTGCGCGTCGACGATCCCCAACTCGGTCGGTTCCAGGTCGCCTTGGACGCTGCGGACGGTGGGGGAGTGCGCGGTCACCACTGCTGTCCCTTCGGGAGGAGGTCACGTTCGGGCCGGGAGAGGTGCAGGACCTGGAAGACGTCGCCGTCGGCCTCGGGCGCGTCGTGCTCCCAGACGGAGAACGTCAGCAGCTCCCAGGTGCGCGGGTCGATGCCCGCGGCCGCGTACAGCACGCCGTCCCGGGAGGCCAGGCCGGCCGTCTCGCGGACCGCGCCCGCCACGAGGTCGGGAAGGTGGTCGGCGGCCCCGATCGGGGTGCGGGCGCGCACCGCCGTCCGGGCCGGCGCGGCGGACGCGGGCCCCTCCTCGTGGGCGAGGCCCGTCCAGTGCTGCACGACGGGCCGCCCGAAGTCCTGGACGATCCCCTGGAAACCCGGGCCCCAGAGAAAGGAGTTCATGCCCTGCGGCGTACTCCACAGGTAGAAGGGCGCGTACTGGTTCACCGGCGAGCCGTGCACCCCGCGCTCCCGGATCAGGTACGCCTTGGCGCCCAGGCCGGGGAAGTCGTCGAGCAAGTGCCCCTTGGCGGCGACCCGTTCACGGATGATGTCCATGTCGTAGTCGGCGGGGAGCGTGATCTCGTACTGCATCACCTGCATGGCCGGTGGTCCCTCCTGACTCAGCCGGCCGCGTACGCGTCGGCGTTCTCGACGTGTGCGCCCCAGCAGGTCGTCGTCCCGTCCTCGGCCGCCTCGACCGTGGCCAGATGCGTCATGAACGTACGCGGTCCCGCCCCGTGCCAGTGCCATTCGTCCGGCTCGATCCAGACCGTGTCGCCGGCCCGGATCACCTCGACGTCGCCGCCCTTGCGCTGCACCCGGCCCTCACCCTCCAGGACGTGCAGCACCTGGCCGTGCGGGTGCGTGTGCCAGGCGGTGTGCGCGCCGGGTGCGAAGTGCACGGTGAACATCCGCAGCCGGGAGGGGAGCCCGGCTCCCGCGATCTCGTCGAGCCAGACCGTGCCGGTGAAGTTCTCGGCCGGGCCCTGCCGGGTGTCCGGACGGTTGCGTGTGATCTGCACTGGAAGTCCTCGGTACTCGAAGAAGGGGGAAGCGAACGGGGGCGCGGGTTCAGGGCTTCAGGAGGGTGAGCAGGCCGCGTACGCCCGCGTCGAAGGCGTCCGTGTCGCCCGCGGCGCGCGCCAGTACATAGCCGCCCTGCACGGTCGCGACGATCGCCGCCGCGATCTCGCGCGGCTTCAGGGCGGACGCGAACTCGCCGCTGTCCACGCCCTCTTGGACGACGTCGGCCAGGCGGCTCTTCACGTACGCGATCGTCTCGTCGACCGGGGCGCGCAGCTCGTCGCTGGCGATCACGTCCGGGTCCATCGTCAGCCGTCCGACGGGGCAGCCGCGCAGCACGTCCCGCTCGCGCAGCAGGTAGGCCGACACCCGGTCGTACGCCGAGCCGTCCGCCCCCAGCAGTCCGTCGACGGTCGCCCGCATCTCCTCACCGGTCCGGCGGATCGCGGCGAGCGCGAGGTCCGGCTTCCCGGCGAAGTGGTGGTACATGCTGCCCTGGCCGACCCCCGCGCGCTGCAGGATCGCCTTCGGGCTCGTGCCGACGTAACCGCGCTCCCACAGGAGCTCACGGGTCGTCTCGATCAGTCGCTCCTGTGTGCTCATGACGTCACCGTACATACTAGTAGTTACAGAGTCAACGCCGGGCGGGGACCGGCGCCGGGAGCAGCCGAAGATCCCGGGCGTACTCCCGCGGTGGTACGCCCGGTGCCGCTGGCCGTACGACGACGCGGACCCCCTCGCGGCGCGACGCTCGACTCATCGACGACAGAGCCCGACCTCTTGGAGATGAGTCCGATGGAGACCCTCGCGCACTTCGGTTCCGGCGGCGGCCCCGGCCCGTGGATCCTGCTGTTCCCGCTGATCTGGGCGGCCGTCGTGGTCGGCGGCATCACGCTGCTGCGCCGCACGGTGTGGCGCGGGCGCCGCGGACCGTGGCGGCCCGACCCCCGCGTCGACGAGCGGTCGCCGATCGCCGTCCTCGGCCGCCGGTTCGCCGCCGGTGAGATCGACGAGGACGAGTACTGGCGCCGGCTGTCCGTCCTGAACGAGGAGTTCGGGAAGTACGCCGGTGGCGGCAAGGGCGGTGCGGCGTGACCACCGCGACGCTCACCGCCACCGCGGCGCGTGTCGCGCACGCCGTCAAGGTGTACGGCTCCGGCGACACCGCCGTCCGTGCCCTCGACGGCGTGAGCGTCGACTTCCGCGCCGGACGGTTCACCGCGATCATGGGGCCCTCGGGCTCCGGCAAGTCGACCCTGATGCACTGTGCGGCGGGGCTCGACACCCTCACCGAGGGCTCCGCGTACATCGGCGACACCGATCTGAGCGCCCTCGACGACAAGCGCCTGACCCTGCTGCGCCGCGACCGGATCGGGTTCGTCTTCCAGGCGTTCAACCTCGTACCGACGCTGACCGTGGCCGAGAACATCACGCTGCCGCTCGATCTCGCCGGGCGGCGGCCCGAACGGGAGTGGCTGGACGCCCTCGTCGACGTGGTGGGGCTGCGCGACCGGCTGCACCACCGGCCCGCCGAACTCTCCGGCGGACAACAGCAACGCGTCGCCGTGGCACGGGCGTTCGCGGGCCGGCCCGACGTCGTCTTCGCCGACGAGCCGACCGGCAACCTCGACTCGCGCTCCGGCGGGGAGGTGCTCGGACTGCTCGGCGACACCGTGCGCCGCACCTCCCGCACCGTCGTCATGGTCACTCACGACCCGGTCGCCGCCGCCCACGCCGACGAGGTCGTCTTCCTCGCCGACGGACGGCTCGCGGGCCGCATGGAGCACCCGACCGCCGAGAAGGTCCTCGACCGTATGAAGGCCTTCGACACCGGGCAGGAGGCGCGACCGTCATGAACACCTCCGTACGCCTGAGCCTGAAGTCGCTGCTCGCGCACAAGCGGCGCTTCGCGGGCACGTTCACCGCGGTGCTGCTCGGCGTTGCCTTCCTCGCGGGCACCCTCGTCATGGGCGACACGCTGCGCGCGAGCTTCGACTCGATGTTCGCGGGCGCCGCCAGTGGCACCGACGCCGTCGTGCGCAGCACGAACGTCATCACCACGCCCGGCGAGAGCCAGGGCACGCGGCAGCCGGTGCGGAGCTCGCTCGCCGACGAGCTCGCCCGGCAGCCCGGCGTCGCCGCGGCCGTGCCCAGCATCCAGGGCGCCGGCCAGCTGCTCGGCGCCGACGGCGAGCCCATCGGCGGCAAGGGACCGCCCACGCTCGCCGGAAACTGGATCACCGACCCGAAGCTGAACCCGTACCGGCTCGCCGAGGGCCGCGCCCCCGCCAAGAGCGGGGAGGTCGTCGTCAACCGGGGCGCCGCCGAGAAGGGCGACCTGAAGATCGGCGACACCACGACGCTGCGCACACCGAACCCGGTCGAGGTCACCGTCGTCGGGCTCGCGACCTTCGGCGGCGAGGACGGCATGGCCCAGGTGACCTTCACCGGCATGACCCGCGCCGACGCCGAGAAGTACCTCACGCCGAAGGCGGGGCAGGCATCCTCCATCGCCGTGCGGGCCGGGCCCGGCGTCAGCCAGCAGCGGCTGGTCGACACCCTGACGCCCCACCTGCCCAAGGGCGTCGAGGCCATCACGGGCCAGGCGTCGGCCCAGGAGAACACCGACATGATCTCCGGCCAGTTCCTGACCCTCTTCACGACCTTCCTGCTGGTGTTCTCCGGCATCGCACTGCTCGTCGCGACGTTCTCGATCCACAACACCTTCGCGATCGTCGTCGCCCAGCGCACCCGTGAGAACGCCCTGCTGCGCGCCATCGGCGCCTCCCGCCGCCAGGTCACCACGACCACCCTCGTCGAGGCGAGCGCCGTCGCCGTCCTCGCGTCGGCGGCGGGCCTCGCGGGCGGCATCGGGGTGGCGGCCGGACTGCAGGCGCTCTTCCCCGCCATCGGCTTCCCGTTCCCCGACGGGAACCTGGTCGTCAGCGCGCTGTCCATGGTGCTGCCGCTCGCGGTCGGCGTCGTGGTCTGCCTCGGCTCGGCCCTGCTGCCCGCCCTGCGCGCCGGACGCACCGCACCGCTGGCCGCCCTGCGCGAGACCGCCGTCGACGACTCCGGTGCCTCGCGGCGCCGCGCCGTCATCGGCACCGTGCTCGGCGCGGCCGCCCTCACCGCCACCTTCGTCGGCGTCCGGGTCTCCCCGTCGCTCATGCTCGCGGGCATCGGCGCCGTCCTGGCCCTCGTCGCGTTCGTGGTGCTGGGCCCGGTCGCCTCGACCTCGGCCGTACGCGCCCTCGGCGACCCGCTCGACAAACTGCGCGGCATGAGCGGACGCCTCGCCCGGCGCAACGCGATGCGCAGCCCGAAGCGCACCGCGGCCACGGCCGGCGCGCTGATGATCGGTGTCGCGGTGGTCTCGCTGTTCACGGTCTTCGGCGCCTCGCTCAAGGCCACCATGAACCAGACCGTGGACCGGTCCTTCGCCGGTGACGTCGCCGTGTCCACGCCGTCCTTCGGCGCGGGCGGCAGCGGCCTCAGCCCGAAGCTGGCCCCGGCCCTCGCGCAACTGCCCCAGGTGGACACCGCGGTCGGTCTGGGCAAGGGCGTCGCGGACGTCGACGGCAAGGGCCGTGCCCTCACCGTCACCGACCCTGCCGCCCTCTCCAGGACCTTCGACCTCGGCACGGTCCGGGGCTCCCTGAAGAACCTCGGCGGGGACGGCATCGCACTCACCCGCGCCGAGGCCGACGAACAGCACCTCGCGGTCGGCGACACGGCCACGCTCGCCTTCACCGACGGCACGAAGGAACCCTTCACCGTGCGCGCCGTCTACGGGCAGTCCGAACTCGTCGGCGACTACGTGATCACGCGCCAGGCCTGGGCCCCGCACCGCGGCCAGGACTCCGACACGCTGATCTCCGTCACCTTCAAGGACGGCGTCTCCACGTCCGACGGCAAGGCCGCCGTGGAGAAGACCGCCGCGGCGTACGGCGACCCGTCGGTGCAGACCCGGGACGACTACGCGCAGTCCTCGGCCGGCGGCATCGACATGATGCTGACCCTCGTCTACGCGCTGCTCGCCCTCGCGGTCCTGATCGCCCTGCTGGGCATCGCCAACACGCTCACCCTCGCGGTCCACGAACGCACCAGGGAACTGGGTCTGCTGCGCGCCGTGGGCCAGACCAGGCCGCAACTGCGGGCCATGGTCCGCTGGGAGTCGGTGCTCGTCGCCGCCTTCGGCACGGCCGGCGGGCTCGTGCTCGGCGGATTCCTCGGCTGGGTCCTGGTCGAGGCCTCCGACGGGGCCGGTGACACCGCGTTCGCGTTCGCACTGCCACCGGTCAAACTGCTGATGGTCGCACTGGTCGGAGTGAGTGCCGGAGCCCTCGCGGGACTGCGCCCGGCCCGCAGGGCGGCACGTCTGGACGTACTGCGCGCCATCGCCACCGAGTGACGTACGCCCCGACGACGAGGATCACCGCCCGGTCAGCCTGCGACGGCCGACCGGGCGGGAGCATGTCGGGGCGTCTCCGCACGGAGCGCCGCCGCGGATCCGTACACCGGCAGCGGCGACAGGGCCACCGCGGGCGACGGCACCGTCAGGGTGAACCAGACGACCTTGCCGCTCTCACCGTGCGGTCGCACCCCCCAGCTCTCGCTCACCGCGGCGACCATCGCCAGTCCGCGCCCGCACGTCGCGAGCGGATCCGCGTCGCGCACCACCGGGAACCGCGGGTCGTGGTCCTGGACCGACACGGTGAGCGCGCCGCGCAGCAGTTCGATCTCCACGGTGCACATCTTGTCCGGCTCGGCGTGCCGATGGACGTTGGTGAGCAGCTCGGTCACCCCGAGCGCGGCCAACTCGATCAACGGATCGAGATGCCAGTAACGCAATTGCGCCGATACGATTCTGCGGACCTGTCCGATCCGCGACGGCAGGGCTTGGAGCTCCACCGTGCAATGCCTGCTCGGCTGGCTGATCACGGCTGCGACTCCCCGAATTGAGTCCGGAAGAGAACGAGTACGGATCGAGCGGAGCGACCGCGCTGTGACGGGACCGCCCGCTGCAGTGTCCGGCGGGCTGGTTCGCAGCGTCATCGCCGGTAAACCCTGAGTAGTGATGTGTGACCAGAGTGACCCAGGGGGTGCGGGCGTGCAACTTCGGCGATCGCTCCCGGTACTGGGGCCGCGTACGAACGATCAAGGGGCGCTACGTGGCGCGCGCCGCCGCCTTGCGCACGGCGTCGATGAACCGGCGGGCCGCCGGTGGTCCCGCGTCCCCGCTCTCACCCCCGCCGAGGCGCAGCAGATATCGCCTGCCGTCGACCTCGGCGGTCGCGCGGTCGTCGGAGCCGAACCAGGGCTTGCCCGCACGGACTTCACCCAGTGGCGCGCTGTCGATCTCACTGCCGTAACTCGTGAGCAGTTCGAGCCTGCCGCCCGTGATCCGGATCTGTCCGGCCCGGGTCAGCGAGCGCAGTCGCCGCCCTATCTGCACGCCCGTCGCCGTGAACTCCGGCTCCGCCATGCCGCTTCGCCCCCTCGAGTGCCTGTGTGCGGTGCAGTCTGCACGCACCTGGCCAGGAGCACCAGTCTGCATGTGGACGTGGTGTGAAGCAGCGGGCGCAAACGGAATTCGCGCCCCCCTCGTACGCGCGTTCCCCGTGTCGCCAGGCGTGCCTTTGAGGTGCTCAAAGGTGCGTTTATGCAGGTGAGAAGCGTGTGGAAGGTGTCTATGATCGAGGCGTCCGGTCAGTTCTCGACTGACGGAACGACGCGAAGGAGTCGCGCGGTGAGCACCATTGAACAAGGCCGCCCGGTGGGCGGGGGCGCGGCCGTGGAGCCGATGCCGACGCTCGATGTCGACCACACGGACCCCGACTATCGAACCTGGCTCAAAGAAGCCGTCCGCAAAGTGCAGGCCGACAGCAACCGCTCGGCCGACACCCACCTGCTGCGTTTCCCCCTCCCCGAGCACTGGGGCATCGACCTGTACCTGAAGGACGAGTCGACGCATCCCACCGGCAGCCTCAAGCACCGCCTGGCCCGCTCGCTGTTCCTGTACGCCCTGTGCAACGGATGGATCCGACCGGGACGCCCGGTGATCGAGGCGTCCAGCGGCTCGACAGCGGTCTCCGAGGCGTACTTCGCGAAGCTGATCGGCGTCCCCTTCATCGCGGTGATGCCGCGTACGACGAGCGCCGAGAAGTGCCGACTGATCGAATTCCACGGCGGCCAGTGCCACTTCGTCGACGACTCCCGAAAGATGTACGAGGAGTCGGCGGCCCTCGCGGCACGCACCGGCGGCCACTACATGGACCAGTTCACCTATGCGGAGCGGGCCACGGACTGGCGGGGCAACAACAACATCGCCGAGTCGATCTACCGGCAGATGGAGCTGGAGCGCTACCCCTGTCCGACCTGGATCGTGGCCACGGCCGGCACCGGCGGCACCTCGGCGACCCTCGCCCGCTACGTCCACTACATGCAGCACGACACCCGCATCTGCGTCGCCGACCCGGAGAACTCCTGCTTCTTCGAGGGCTGGACGACGAACAACCCGGGCGCGACGAGCGACTGCGGCTCCCGTATTGAGGGCATCGGCCGCCCCCGCATGGAGCCCAGCTTCGTGCCCGGCGCCATCGACCGCATGATGAAGGTCCCCGATGCGGCGAGCGTCGCGGCCGTGCGCGCCCTGGAGGGCGCCATCGGCCGCAGGGCGGGCGGTTCGACCGGCACGGGCCTGTGGAGCGCCCTGAAGATCGTCGCGGAGATGGTGGCGCAGGGCCGCAAGGGGAGCGTCGTCACGCTGCTGTGCGACCCGGGCGACCGCTACCTCGACAAGTACTACTCCGACGAGTGGCTGGCGCAGCAGGGCCTGGACATCACTCCGTACGCGGCGGCCGTCACGCGGTTGCTGGCGACGGGGGAGTGGGGGGACTGACCCGCTGCGGCGACCGAGGAGCGACGCTCGACGCCAACTCCTGTCGCCGGGCGCCGAGTTCAGTCGGGTGAGGTCACGTGCGGGCGGCGGTCAGGCGCCGCTCCAGCGCCCCGACGGCGTCCCGGAACGCCCGCCCGAACCCGGCCCGGCCGACCTTCAGGCCGATCCGGAACGGTGCGGCGCCGTCGGCCGCGAACGTCCACTGCACCCGCGCCCCACCGGGCACCGCGGTGATCCGCCACTCCTCCAACAGGGCCCGCACACCAGGGGCGTTGGACTCGTCGACCCGGTACGCGTACACCTGGCCCGGCTCCGCGGCCACGATCGTCTCGACGAACCGCGTGCCGCCCTTGAGCCGCACCTCGCGCCGCGGGCCGTCCGCCCCGTCCTCAACAGGCCGCGCCAGCGTCACGGCGGAGAACCACTGCGGCCACCCGGCCACGTCGTCGGCGAGCGCGGCGTACACCGCCTCCGGCGAGGCGGACACCTCACGGGCGAACACGAGCCGCAGCGGAGCGGTCTCGACGAAGTCGAGGCCCACAGGGAGAAGACGGCGTGCCATGAACGTTCAGCCCCCAGACAGGACGACGGGTCAGGCGCTCGACCGGCAGCCGTAGCACGCCGGCCGACCGGGCACGGTCACCATAGCTGTCGACCCGTCAGATGTCTGCACCGGCCGAACCGGAATCGGCCTCCCCGGCGACCACGAGCCGCATGTGCTCGGAGATCTCCGCACGGGCCTCCACCGGCAGCCCCGCATCCGTCACCAGCGTGTCCACCTGGTCCAGCGCGGCGAACGAACTCAGGCCCACCGTCCCCCACTTGGTGTGGTCGGCGACGACGACCACCCGCCGCGCGGACTGCACCAGGCGTCTGTTGGTCTCCGCCTCCGCCAGGTTCGGCGTCGACAGGCCCGCCTCCGGGCTGATCCCGTGCACGCCGAGGAAGAGCACGTCGAAGTGGAGCGCCGCGATGGCCTGGTCGGCGACCGGGCCCACCAGCGAGTCCGACGGCGTGCGCACACCGCCGGTCAGTACCACCGTGGCCGCGCCCTGCCGGGTCCCCGCGGAGCGCTGCGCGGTGTGGAACACATCGGCCACCCGCACCGAGTTGGTCACCACCGTCAGGTCCGCCACGTCCAGCAGCTGCTGCGCCAGCGCGTACGTCGTCGTCCCCCCGGACAGGGCGATCGCCGTGCCCGGCGCGGCCAGCGGGGCCGCCGCGCGCGCGATGTCCTCCTTGGCGGTGAGCTCCAGGCCCGACTTGGCCTCGAAACCCGGCTCGTGGCTGCTCGCCTCGACCACGGGGACCGCGCCGCCGTGCACCTTCTCCAGCACACCCTGCCGCGCCAGCGCGTCCAGATCGCGCCGTACCGTCATGTCGGAGACGCCGAGCTTCCTGGTCAGTTCGTTGACACGGACGCCGCCGCGGCGCCGGACCTCGTCGAGGATCAGGGCGCGGCGCTGCTCCGCGAGGAGGTTCTGATTCTCGCTCACGTCCCGTCGGGTCCCTTCGCTTCGTCACCGTGACCCCACGGCCGTCCGGCCGAAGTCCTGGTCATCCTCGCACGCGGCACCGACACCCGTGGCACCGCCCGCACACGCCACCTGGGCGGGGGACACGAACGGGTCGGGGGAGATTCCGTGACGAGGGGTGCGTGAGGGGTGCGCGAGGGGGCCCACAGCCGGAATCCTGGTGTCCGTCAGGAACGGGGGACACACAGATGGACACGGCGCGACAGCACCACGGCGACACGAACGCCGGCACCGACGAGACCGCACTGGAACTGCTCGTCCACGGAGTGGGCGGCACCACACCGCAGGAGATGCTCGACGACCCGCGCACGGTACGCGTGTCGGGCGACGCGACGGCGGCCGTCTTCCGCCGCGCCGAGGACGTCGACGCGGAATCGCGACCCGACGACTACCGGGGCAGACCCGTGCCCGAGGCGTACGTGTGGTGCAACCTCACGTCGGGCAACGGCTCACGGGCGCTGTGGCTCGTGCTGCTGCCCTTCATGGTCGTCAATCTGGCGCACTGGATGCGCCCCAACGCCCGCCGCAGGACCCGCACCGTGCGGCTGTACGGGCTGCTGGTCAGGCTCGCCGGGCTCACGCTCACCGTGCTGCTCGTGGCCGGTGCCTGCGAGGTCGCGCTCGATCTGACGGCCTGGCAGTGCGCCGGCACCCCGGCCTGCGCCGACCGCAGGTCCTGGCTCGGCTTCCTCGCCGACGGCTGGTGGAGCCAGCCCGGACGTCGGCTCGCGCTCGCCGCCGTCGTACCGACCGCGCTGACCGTCCTGCTCTGGTACCTCTCCCACCGCACGTGGAGCGCGTACGAGTCCCAGCGCCCGCCGACCCACGGCCTCGACCCCGACGGCACCGACGGCTCGGAGGGCAACGCGCTGGCCAGGCCCGGCTTCTGGTACGGGCGGCGTCTGGTGTCCCGGCTGCGCGCCGCGCACACCGCGGCGGGACTGCTGACCGTGGCCGCGGCCGTCGGCACGGCGGCGGCCCGCTACGACCGGCGCCCCGGTGGGGCCGCGCTGCTCGACGTGCTGGGCTGGGGCCTCGTCGCCGCCCTGGCCGCGGGCATGGTCTTCGTGCTCGTCGTCGTGGTCAGCCGCGGGCGCAGCGAGGAGCGCATCGACCTCGTCGTCGACCGCGTCCTGGTGCGCGTCCTGCCCTACGGCGCGCTGGCGCTTCTCGTCCTGGTCATGGTGTACGCGGGCTGGTCGCGGCCGCACTGGCACTCCTCGGGGCGGCTGCCCGGCGACACGACGTTCGGCGGGATCGCCCTGGTGCAGGGCGCCCTGGTGCTCGCCCTGGCCGTGGTCGCGAAGGCGATCTACCGCACGGCCGTCGACCGCCGCACCGCGCTGCGCGGCCTCGGCGGACCCGCCACGGCGATGCTCTCCTTCGCCCTGGGCGGCGTGATGACCGGCGGCATCGCGCAGCGCGTCGCCGACTGGCTGGACGGGACCGGCGGGCTGATCAAGGGCCCGCCGGTGCTGCTGTCCTGGCAGGCCTCCGTCATCCCGCCGCTGCTGGTCGTCCTCGCCGTCATGTGCGCCGTGCTCGGCGTGCGCACCGCCCGCAGGAAGAAGGCCGAGACCGCCCGGGTCGTCACCGACTACCACCTGGGCGAGCATGCGGAGGGGGAGCGCCCCGACCACGCGCGGACGTCCGCGATCGCGGGCACGCGCGCGCGTGCCGCCCTCACCGACCGGGCGCCCGCGATGATCGGCGTGATCTCGTCCGTGACACTGCTGCTCGGCGGCCTCGCCGTCGCCGGGGCCTGGGCCACCGGCAAGGTCCCGGGGACCGCGGCCGAGGGCACCTTCCCGCTCCTGGAAGGCGCCGCGGACACCGCACAGGCGCTCGGCTCCTGGCTGATCGGCGCCGGCTTCATACTCTTCGTCACCTGGGGGCGGCGCGCCTACAAGGACCCGTCCGCCCGCCGCACCATCGGCATCCTGTGGGACGTCGGCACGTTCTGGCCGCGCGCCGCACACCCCTTCGCGCCGCCGTGCTACGCGGAGCGTGCCGTGCCCGACCTGACCTGGCGCATGGCCACCTGGACCCGGGCCACCGGCGGCCGGCTGATCCTGTCCGGACACTCGCAGGGCAGTGTCCTCGCGGCGGCCGCAGCCTGGCAGCTGCCGCCGTCCGTGCGGCGCCGCGTCGGACTGCTCACCTACGGTTCACCGCTGGAGCGGCTGTACGGGCGGTGGTTCCCCGCCCAGTTCGGGCCCGCCGCGCTGATGTCGCTGCACCGCCAGGTCGACTGCTGGCGCAATCTGCACCGCGGGACCGACCCCATCGGCGGCCCGATCAACCTGCCCGGCGACTGCGGACCCCAGGTCGACCACGACGCCCTCCTGGACCCGCTCGCCTACGGCCGCACCGAGCGGCACCCGCTGCCCGCGCCGATCCTCGGCCACAGCGACTACCAGGCCGACCCGGTCTTCGCCGAGGAGCGGGCCCGCCTGCTGGCGCGGCTGGGGCACGGGGTGCCGACCCCGCGGGCTCAGGGCAGTTCGGGCAGGTCGTCCGGGTAGAGGAGCGTGAGGTCGTCCGTGCTCGGCTCGTCGAGCTGGGCGACCCGCCCCGCGTGCCGCTCCACCATCGACTCGAACGTCTGCCGCGCCGTGCGGCCGTTGCCGAACGCCGGGCCCTTCGGGATCGCCGTGAAGTGCTTCAGGAGTGCTTCCGGCGTCCCGGGGGCGAGCCGGTACTCGTGCTCCTCCGTCTGCTGCTCCACGATCCGCAGCAGCTCCTCGGGGAGGTAGTCGGAGAAGGTGATGGTCCGTGAGAAGCGGGACGCGACACCGGGGTTGACGGTGAGGAACCGCTCCATCTCCGTCGTGTACCCGGCGACGATTACGACGACCGAGTCCCGCTGGTCCTCCATCAGCTTCACCAGCGTGTCGATCGCCTCACGGCCGAAGTCGCGGCCCGAGTCCTCGGGGGAGAGGGCGTACGCCTCGTCGATGAACAGGACGCCGCCCTGGGCCCGTTGGAAGGCTTCCTGGGTGCGGATCGCGGTCGAGCCGATGTGCTCGCCGACCAGATCGACCCGGGACACCTCGACGAGATGCCCCTTCTCCAGGACGCCCAGGGACGCCAGGATCTCGCCGTACAGGCGGGCCACCGTCGTCTTGCCGGTGCCGGGGGAGCCCGTGAACACCAGGTGCCGCCGTACGGACGCCGCCTTGAGACCGGCCTGCTGCCGCCTGCGCCCCACCTCGATCATGTCGGTGAGCGCCCGCACCTCGCGCTTGACGCTCTCCAGGCCCACCAGCGCGTCGAGTTCACCGAGCACGGCCTTCGACGTGCGCGACTCGGGCTGCGGCTCGGGCGGCTCCGGCACGGCCCGCTGCTCGGGGACACCGCCCAGCAGGCCCACGGTCCGCGGCGCGGTCTGCGTCTGCACGACCGGCTCCGGCGCGGCGGTCGCCCCGGGCCGCACACCGCCGCTCTCGTCGCTGGTGCACTCCTCGACGACCGGACCGTCCTCCGCGAACTCGTAGCCGCCGCGGGAGCACCGTTCCGTACGGCACTTCCTGAGCGTCGTGCGGCAGCCGTCCATCACATGGAAGCCGTAGCCGTCACTGCCCGCCACGCGGCAGCCCTGGAAGGTGCCCCGGCCGCCCGCCGACACGTAGAAACCCGCTTCGGAGGGTGAGGTGACCGTGCAGCGCTCGATCGTGGGATCGGCGCCCTTGGTGACGATCACACCCGTCTGTGTGGCGTCCACCGTGCAGTTGGCGAGTGTGCCGCCGCTGCCGTGGTCGCGGAACCAGGCGCCGGTCGCGGCCTCCCGGATCCGGCAGTCGTCCAACTGCGCGGTGGCCCCGTCGCTCACCGACACCGCCGTGTTGCGCACCTGCGACAGGTCGCTGTCGACGACGTCCACGCGCGAGCCGCGGTCGAGCACGAACAGCGCGTCCGGCACGTCGTGCACCCGGCACGCCTCCAGGACCGCGGTCGCCCCGTCGCTGACCCACACCGCCGGGTAGTCGCCCGTACTGTCGTGGATCTCGCACTGATTGGCGTCCACGCGCGTGCCCGGGTCCCACACCGACAGGCCGTTGCGCCCGAACCGGCGCACCGTGGAACGGGTCAGCGTCAGCACCGACCGGGAGCGCAGATCCACCGCGTTCTCCGGGATGTCGTGGATGCGGCAGTCCGCGAGGGTGAGCACCGCGTCCGTGTCGAGGGTCACGCCGTCGGCCGTCGTGCGGTGCACGTCGCAGTCCGTCAGATGCGCGGCGGCCCGCCCGGTGATCTGCACCCCCGAGCCCTTGATCTCGTAGACCTCGCAGCCCACGGCCTCCAGACCGGTGTGCTCGCCGGTCACCGAGAGCCCGGAACCGGAGGCGTGGTGCACCCGGCAGCGCTCCAGGCGCGGGTGCGCGCCGCCGCGCACCGCGACCCCGGCCTGACCGGCGGCGACGACCTCGCACTCCTCGAAGACGCCGCCCCCGCCGTCCAGGACGGCGATCCCGATGCCCGCGGGGTTGTCGACGGTGCAGCGCCGCACGGTGGGACGGGCCCCGCCGCGCACCTCGATGCCGGAGGCGGAGCGCGTCATGACCCGGACGTCGATCAGCTCCGGAGCGCCTTCCTCCACGAGGAGCGCGGGCGCCGCCGCGTCCTGGCCCTCCACGTGCAGGTCCTGCACCGTCGCCGAGGCCCGGACGGTCAGCGGCACCCCGTCGGCCGGGGCGATGCGCACCGAACCGGGGGAGCCCTCGGGGCCGCGCAGCGTCACCGCGCGCTGCACCACGAGATTCTCCCGGTACGTGCCCGGGGCGACGGTGAGCACGTCCCCGTCGCCGGCCGCTTCGAGGGCGGCGGCCAGCGACGCGTACTCCCCTGTGCGGCGCCGCCACCGCGATGTACCGGTGTGCGTCACCTGGACCGTGCCCTGTGCCATAGCGGTGTTCTGTCCCCACCTCGTCGTACGCGGGTCGTGCTGTCGCCCCGACGGGGGCTGCTGCTGCCTAAGGTGGGTCCACCGTAGCGCGCGCGGAGCACGGCAGTTGACCGGAGTGGAGACCCCGTCAGCTGCCCGCGCCGGTCCTGCCCCAATCGGGGCCCGCTATGTCCCAGGCGCGGTCCCAGCGTGCGTACCGGCGACGGACCATGCGCCACACGATGAAGCGGCGGGTGCCCTCGACCAGCCCGCCGAGCGCGACGGCCGCGCCGAATCCGGCGAGCACCGCGTGCGTCGCCGCCGTGGCACGGTCGAGCGGGCGGCCCGCGACCTCGCCCCGGTCGTCGGTCCACAGCGGGAACGTGTCGCCCTGGTGCGGGGACTTGAGCGCGGCGACGACGCGGTCGCGGTGCGCGGTGCCGTCCGTCGCCGTCCAGGTGGCGATGACGCGGCTGTGCGCGTCCCTGGCGGTCGAGGTCTCCGGGTCGGGGTCGAGCGGCGGCTGCGGCAGCTTGCGCACCACGGTCGCCGTGATCTCGTGCCGGTGCCGGTGCTGCTGGTCCACGGACCGGTACAGCGCGTCACGGGAGAGGGACCCGGCCACCACGCCGACCACGGGCGCGGCGACGACGACGAGGACGAGCGCGACCAGCGCCACCCATGCCTCGGCCAGGTCGGTCCCGCGGCGCAGTGGATTGTGCCGCCACCGCCAGAGTCCGGTGATCGCACGCACGATCTGCACCCCCTTCCGCGTCCCCCGCTACCGGTGGTTCCGGCACCGCCATTGTCTCTCAACGAGCGTGCCGCGCTGCCGGGTTCCCCGACCGGGTGACCGTTATTCGAGGATCGTGAGCGGATCCCCGATCCGGACGGATCCGGGCGACTCGGGCACCAGGTTCGTGCCGAAGCAGAGCTGGTCGCCGAAGCGGCGGTGCCGGGCGAGGGTGCGCAGCGGCTCCTTGCCGCGCTCCGCCGTGTCCTGGTTCGTGGTGGTCACGACGCAGCGGCCGCACTTCTTGGTGATGCGGAAGGTGACCTCGCCGATCGCGATCCGGGTCCAGTCGTCCTCGGCCCAGGGCGCGGTGCCGGAGACGACCACACTCGGCCGGAACCGGTTCATGGGCAGCGGGCCCTCGTCCGCGTGATCACCCTGCGCGATCAAGGAGTTGAGGGCGTCGAGGGAGGAGAGCGTCGTGAGCAGCAGCGGATAGCCGTCGGCGAAGCTCACCGTCTCGCCGGGGCGCGCGTACTCCGGGTCGATCGGGCGCCGGGTCGCGGGGTCGTCGAGGTGCATGAGGCGGACCTCGCACTCCAGGTACGTGCTCCACCAGGCGTGCGCGGCGTCGGCGGCGGGCACGGCCTCCACCTTGTCGCCCCACACCTCGACGGTGCCCGTCCGCTCCGGCCGGGGCACCTCGACCTCCAGGGGCTCGGTGCCGGGCCCGGACAGCAGAACGCCGCCGCCGGGCAGCAGCTCGGCGGCGGCCAACGCCAGGCGCGGATGCAGGCGTTGCGTGACGATCTTGTTCGCGGAGTCGACCAGAACCCAGCGGCGGTCCCCGGCGAGCCCCCACGGTTCCACGACCGCCGTGCGCGGTGCGTGCCCCCGAACCGCCTTCAGCGGGTAGACATGGATCGAACTGAGCTCAGGATGCTGCGACATGGGGTCATCCTGCCAGCAGGCGGTGACGACCCCATGCCGGGGCCGGACGCGTGGTCCGTGAGCGTGGGGCGTCCGTCAGTAGCCGCGGTACTGCTGGCGGTTGTACGGGTCCTCGTACGGGGCGGGCGCGGGCCGCGGGGCGGCCGGGCGCATCGCCTCGTACCCGGTGCCCACGGCCGGGCGGGGCTGCTGCGGGGCCTGCGGGCCCGGGTAGCCGCGCGGGGCGGTCGCCTGCTGCGGGATGTAGGCGGTCGGGGCCGGCTGCATCTGCGCGGGCTGCTGGGGCGGATACCCGTACTGCGGCGCCGGCGCGGACGGGCCCGACGGCAGGGCGGGCAACGCGGCCGGGAGCGCGGGGAGATGACTTCCGGTGTCGTACGGGGAGGGCACCCGGATCGGCGCGATCTGGGGTGTGCCCCGCTCGGCGACAAGGGAGTCGTAGATCGGGGTGTCCGGGAAGGACGGCGCGGAGTAGTAACCGCCGCCATAGGTGGAGCGGGGGGAGGTCATGACACATAAGTTAAGCCCACGATGTGGTCGATGGGGTAGCCCGATAAGAGGGTTCTTTGGCGTGTCGGGTGTGACCGTGCGTCCCCAATGCGAGCGAACTCGTCAAAAACGGTCGTCACGCCGCGCTGGATTCGTGTAAAGGCCGAGTTCTCGGTGGGTTACCGGGGGTTGGCCAGTGATCTTCGAACGTGCCTCTGTGGTTCCGTCGTGGGCGGGGAATAGGTTGACGGAGAAGCCGGAGACGACTGTTGGGGGCAGACATGACAATGGCCAAAGGATCGAATGTGGCGGTGCCGGCTCCGGCGGTGCGCGTCGAATTGGGGTGGCGCGGCGGGCCCGGTGTCCCCGACGCGGATGCCTCCGCTCTCCTGCTCGTCTCCGGAAAGGTCCGTTCCGACGCGGACTTCGTGTTCTACAACCAGCCCGCGCACGCCTCCGGGGCGGTGCGGCACGAAGGAAAGAAGAACACCGGCAGTGACGTGACGGACACGCTTTTCGTCGATCTCGCGCGCGTGGAGCCGGCCATCGAGCGCGTGGTGCTCGCCGCGTCGGCGGACGGCGGCGCGTTCGGCCGGGTGCCCGGCCTGTATGTCCGGGTCCTGGACGCGTCCTCCGGTGCCGAACTCGCCCGCTTCGACAGCACGGACGCCACCGTGGAGACGGCCTTCGTGCTGGGGGAGCTGTACCGCAGGCAGGGCGCCTGGAAGTTCCGCGCGGTCGGCCAGGGCTACGACAGCGGCCTGGAGGGGCTGGCCACGGACTACGGCATCACGGTCGACGAGCCGCAGCGCACGGCCCCGGCGACCGCGCCGCAGTACACGCCGCCGGCCCCGGTCGCATACCCGCCGACCGCCCCGGCGCCGCAGCGCGCCACTGCGCCGCCGATGCCCGCGACGCCGCCGCCCGCCACCGCGCCCGTCCGCCTCAGCAAGATCACGCTCACCAAGTCCGCGCCCTCGGTCTCCCTGGCCAAGCAGGGCGGCACCGCGGGCGCGATGCGGGTGAACCTCAACTGGGAGGTGCGCAAGCAGTTCAGCGGCTGGGGCAGCAAGCGCGGCCGCGCGACCGCGATGCACCGGGACCTCGACCTCGACCTGTGCGCCCTGTACGAACTGGCCGACGGCCGCAAGGGAGTCGTCCAGGCGCTGGGCAACGCCTTCGGGGCGCTGCACCAGGCGCCGTACATCCATCTCGACGGCGACGACCGCACCGGAGGCGTGGCCACCGGCGAGAACCTCACCATCAATCTCGACCACAAGGACGCGTTCCGCCGCATCCTCATCTTCGTGACCATCTACGAAGGCGCGCGCAGCTTCGCCGACCTCCACGCCACGGTCACGCTGACACCCCTGCACGGGGCGCCGATCGACTTCTCCCTCGACGAGTGCACCGTTCCGTCCACCGTGTGCGCGCTCGCCCTCATCACCCACGACGGCGGCGATCTCACCGTCCAGCGTGAGGCCCGCTACCTCGTGCCCGGCCGGGGCGTGAGCCCGCAGCGCACCGTGGACCACGCCTATGGGTGGGGCATGAACTGGACACCTGGCCGGAAGTAGCCCACGCGGTCCGTCTAGTGCGTGGCATCGGGACGGGCGTACGTGCGCCCCTTCCATGCCGCGCCCCGGCCCCTGTAGTGCTGCACCGCCGAGTCCACCGTCATCAGGAGGTACAGGAGCGCGGTGAACGGCAGCAGCGGGGCCAGCCACAGGGTCTGCCGGTAGTAGCGCAGCATCGGGACGTACGTCGCCGTCATCACCGCCCACGCGAGACCGCCCAGCAGGGCCACGGCGGCGTTCTCCGTGACCAGCCCCGCGAACAGGGCGACGGGCGGCACCAGGTACACGAGCGCGAGGCCCAGCACGGTGCCGAGCAGGACCAGCGGGTTGTGCCGCAACTGCGCGTACGCGCTGCGCGACACCATGCGCCACAGGTCCCCGAGATACGGATAGGGCCGCACGCTGTCCACGTGCTCGGCGAGACCGAGCCAGATGTGGCCGCCCGAGCGCTTCACGGCCCGCGCCAGCGACACGTCGTCGATCACCGCCTGCCGGATCGCGTCGGGGATCCCGGCGCGCTCGGCCGCATCGGTGCGCAGCAGGACACAGCCGCCCGCCGCCGCGGCCGTGCGCGATCCCCGCTTCGCGATCCACCGGAACGGATAGAGCTGCGCGAAGAAATACACGAACGCCGGCACGACCAGCCGCTCCCAGACGCTCGCCACCCGCAGCCGCGCCATCTGCGACACCAGGTCGAAACCGCCCGTCTGCGCGGCCGCCACCAGCTCCCGCAGACTCCCCGGCTCGTGCGCGATGTCCGCGTCGGTGAGCAGCAGGAACTCCGGGCCACGCGTGCGTGCCAGCGCGATGCCGTGCCGCACCGCCCACAGCTTCCCCGTCCAGCCCGCGGGCGGCTCGCCGGGGGAGTCGACGGTCAGCGGAAGGCCACCGTTGCGCTCCGACAGGGCGCGCGCCAGATCGCCGGTGCCGTCCGTGCTCCCGTCGTCCACCAGGAAGATCTCCGCCCGGCCCGGATAGTCCTGGGCGAGCAGCGAGGGCAGGCTGTCGGGGAGGACGGCCGCCTCGTCGCGGGCCGGGACCACCACGCACACGTCCGGCCAGTGCGCCGGGTCCGTGCGCGGCGGCAGCCGCAGGTCGGTACGCCAGAAGTAACCCTGGCACAGCAGCAGCCACAGCCATGCGGCGAGCGAGGCCGCGGTGATCCACACAACGACGTCCATCCGCCGCAGTCTGCCCCACCGGCGCGGCGCTGTCGGACCGATCGTCTATGGTTTCCGGGTGAAGATCGCGCTCATGGACTCGGGAATCGGACTGCTCGCGGCCGCCGCCGCGGTACGGACCCTGCGGCCCGACGCCGATCTCGTGCTCTCCTCGGACCCGGACGGCATGCCGTGGGGCCCGCGCACCACCGAGGACATCGTCGAGCGCGCCCTGGCCGTCTGCGAGGCCGCCGCCGCGCACCGCCCCGACGCCCTGATCATCGCCTGCAACACGGCGTCCGTGCACGCCCTCCCCGCGGTCCGCGCCCGCCTGGAGCCGGAGATCCCCGTCATCGGCACCGTCCCGGCGATCAAGCCCGCGGCCTCGGCCGGCGGGCCCGTCGCGATCTGGGCCACGCCCGCCACGACCGGCAGCCCGTACCAGCGCGGCCTGATCCGCGACTTCGCGGCCGGCGCCGAAGTGACGGAGGTGCCCTGCCCCGGCCTGGCCGACGCGGTGCAGTGGGCCGACGAGGACGCCATCGACCGGGCCGTCGCGGCCGCCGCCGCGCTCACCCCGCGTGACGTACGGGCCGTCGTCCTCGGCTGCACCCACTACGAGCTGGTCGCGGAGCGTATCCGTGCGGCGCTGCGGCAGCCCGGCGTCGAGCCGCCCGTGTTCCACGGCAGCGCGGGCGCCGTCGCCGCGCAGGCGCTGCGCAGGGCCGGCGAGCGGGCCCGTGCCGCGACCGGACGAGGCGGCCTCACCGTGATCCTCAGCGGCCGTGAGGAATCGCTTCCGCAGGCGGCGCTCACCTACGCCGAGGGCCGGGCCCTGCAGGTCGTCAGCCACGCCGGGTGAGCGACGCCACCGGTCCGGAGCAGTCACTCCCCGCGAGGCGATGCCTGAGTGGCGGAACCTGAGTAGTCTCGTGTGCATGAGGGACGACGCCGCCGACGCGCACCCCGGGCGACGCAAATCCGCCCCGGTGACCGAGATCTGGACGGGCCGCGCGCACAACCGTGTGCAGTGGCTGCTCGCCATGGGCGGCTTCGCCTGTCTGGCCCTGGGTATCGAGCTCGCCGTGGACAACTCCTGGGCGACCGGTATCGCCGCCCTGGCGATGTCCGTGGTCGGACTGATCGCCGTAGGACTGCTCGTCCTGTTCGGCACCCTCGCGTTCCTGCACGTCGCCGTGAAGGTCGACAAGGACCACCTCGAAGTGCGCTGCGGCCATGTAGGACTGCCGCGCCGCCGCATCCCGCTCTCCCACGTCGTCGACGCCGACTTCGCGCCGCGTGTCACTCCCCGCCAGTGGGGCGGCTGGGGCTACCGCTGGCGGCCGGAGATCGGCACCGCCGTCGTCGTGCGGCGCGGCGAAGGCGTCGTGCTCAGCCTCGGGGACGGCCGGAAGTTCACGGTGACCGTCGACGACGCGGAGAGCGCGGTGCGCCACATCCGCGACCGGCTGAAGCCGACCGCCGCGGGGCCCGCCCTCTGAGAGCCTGTCTTTGAACCGCCGCCTGCGCCCGACGCCCGGCACGACGCACGACGATCGCACGCACCGACCGCCGCTGCGCCGGCCCTCCGGGCGGACGACGGGGGTTCAAAGACAGGCTCTGACGGCCCCGCCGACCACGATTCACTCGCGGCCGCCCCGGACCCGTGCCGGGGCGGCCGCGTCGCCGTCCGGCGGCTCCTCGCCCATCGGCTGCGCGGTGGCGATGCCCGCCAGCAGCCCGGCCCCGGCCGTGACGGTCGTGAAGCTGAGCGCGTTGCCGACCGTCGCGAGGACCGCCACCGTCGTCAGGGCCGCGCCCGCGGCCAGCACCACCTGGGTCGAGCGGCCCGAGCGCCACAGGACGTGGAGCAGCCAGCAGTACGCGGCCGCGAGCAGCGCGAGCCCGATCACCCCCTGTTCGGCGACGACCTGGAGCACCGCCGAGTGCGGTCTGCCGTCCGGGAGCGGGTACGGCGTCGGCAGGCTGCTGTAGTCCTCGAAGCGGCCGGGGCCCGCGCCGAGCACCGGGTCGGCTTCGGCCAGATCGAGCGCCTGGTGCCACAGCAGGACGCGGCGCTGGGACAGCTGCCCCTCCAGGCACGAGGCCAGCCCGGACGGCAGGGCGCCCTGGGCGAGCGCGACGCCGAGCCCGGCGACCAGCACGGTGCCCAGGCCGAGCGCCGCGAGACCGATCGCCCGGCGCCGCAGCCGGGCCGCCGCCAGGGAACAGAGCACGACACCCGCGCACGCGGCTGCCCCGGCCCCCGAACCCGCCACCACCGCGGCGGCGACGGTACCGGCGGACAACAGATGCAGGGCGATGCGCAGGCCGCCGGGCCGCGCCGCCCACGCCGCGCAGCACGCGGCGCCGGTCGACAGCGCCAGCAGGGCGGCCGTCGCACCCGCGCCGCCCAGCGGCGTCGTGGTGTTCGGCGCGGGCACCGCCTGCGGGGACGCGAAGACCAGGCACAGGCCCCCGGCCGCGACCGTGCAGGACGTGGCGACCGGGACCAGCGCGCCGCCGATTCGGCCGCCCGCGTACCCCGCGGCGACGGCCAGCACGGCGAGCAGCACCCCTTCGGGCCGGCCCGCGCGGGCGGTTGCCGTGATCAGGGCCCATGCCGCGCAGCCGCCCAGGACCGCGATGCCCGCGACGTCGGACAGACCGCGCCGCCGTCTGCCCGCTCCCGGTTCCGAACGCGAAGACCACCCCGTCGAACCCATCCCGTCGCCCCCCGACTGTGACGGGCCCCGGACGCGATGGCCGGTTCCGGCCGTACGTCGGGGACTGAGGCACACGGTAACGGCTGGTGCGGCGCTTTGGGCCCCGGATGCGCAGGAACGTTCCTGACGCGTTCTCGTACGCGTCGTGTCGTCCGTCAGGCGGCGTCGCGGCGGCGCAGCAGGTTCATCGCGGTGAGCGTGAGCACGGTCTCGTCGCGCTGGTTGAGCACTTCGACGGCGGTGTGCACGAGCCCGCGGTCCGGCTTCGAGCGGGACGGGCGGGCCGCGCGCACGGTGGTCCGGATCGACAGGCTGTCGCCGGGCCGGACCGGGCGGGTCCAGCGCAGCTCGTCGATGCCCGGCGAGGCGAGGCTGGCGATGCTGCTGACGTAATGGTCGGCGTAGAGCCGCATCATCACCGACGCGGTGTGCCAGCCACTGGCGATCAGCCCCTCGAACGGGCCCTGCTCCGCCGCGACCGGGTCGGTGTGGATGCTCTGCGGGTCGAACTCGGCCGCGAACCTGAGGATGTCCGCCTCGGTCACGGTGATGCTGCCGTAGCGGTGGCTCTCGCCGGGGACGTAGTCCTCGAAGTACCGCTTCTCGACGGGGGTGTTGAAGTCCGGACCGATGGCGGAGGTGGCTGGTGTCGTCGTCATCGGCGCACCGTATCCGATGGGTCCACCCGGCCGGTGGACGCGCGGACGGGGCCGGTCGGCGGGGGCGTTGCCCTCTTCGGCCCATGACGGGGCCCGGGGCCGGGGCCACGGTGGGAGCGAGGCGCAGGCAGCGCAGGGGCGCCCGGCCTCTCGTGCCGTGAGCCCGTGAGGGAGTGAGCGACCGTGATGTATTGGTACGACCACGACGGCGGTGGCTGGGGCTGGTTCGCGATGTCCGCCGGGATGCTGCTGTTCTGGCTGCTGATCGGGCTCGCCGCGGTGCTGGCCTTCCGCGCGCTGTCCCGTACGGAGCGCACGCTGCCGCCGCGCGGTGCGGGCCCCGAGCAGCTGCTCGACGAACGGTTCGCGCGCGGCGACATCGACGAGGACGAGTACCGGCGCCGCCGGGAGGTCCTGGCCACGAGGACGGCAGGGCCCGGCGATGCCGGACGGTTGCGCAAGAGGTGACGGTCCCGGGCGGATGTCAGGCGTGCGGCACCACGAGCACCGGGCACGTCGCGCGGTGGATCAGCGCGTGCGTGACGTGCCCCAGGTGCGGCCCTTCCGCCGTCCGCCGCCCGATGACCAGGAGTCCCGCCTCTGTGGCCGCCTTGAGGAGATGGTGGCTCGGATGCCCGTACTCGAGGCGCTCCACCACCCGTGTCTCCGGGAACTTGTGCTGCCAGGGCTGCAGCGTCGAGTGCAGCGTCCGCAGCCGGTCCGCCTCCAGCCCCGGCGCGTCACCGAGCGGGACCACGCCGGGCGCGTAGTCCGTGAGCACCGGCAGCGTCCAGGCGTGCAGCACCTGAAGCGCCGCGCCGCGCACCGCCGCCGCCTCGAAGGCGTGCGTCAGCAGATCGTCGCTCGGGTGCCCCAGATCGAGGCCGAGCAGGACCGGCCGGTACGGGGCGCTGCCCGGCCCCGTACGGTCGTCCTCGGGTCGCTGCCCGGCCCTGACCAGGACCACGGATCCGGCTGTATGGGCGCAGACCGCGGCCGCCACCGAGCCGACGAGGAACCCGGTCAGCCCGGACAGGCCGCGCGAGCCGAGCACCAGCAGGGTCGACTCGGCGGCCGCCGCGAGCAGCGCGGGCACCGGAGCTCCGGCCAGGTGGTCGAAGCGGATCTCCAACGACGGGTGCGCGTACGCGAGTTGGCGCGGCAGGTCGTGCAGGGCCGCGGCCGTGCGCTCGGCGGGGGCGTCCAGCTCCGGCAGGTGCGACGCGGGGCCTTCGGCCGCGGGGCCCGCGTACAGCAGGCGCAGCGGCCGACCGCGCCGCACGGCTTCGCGTGCGGCCCAGTCGGCGGCGTCGACGCTCTGCGGGGAGCCGTCGACCCCGACGGTGACATGACGGGTGGACATGGGTCGGCCTCCAGGGATGCGGGTCAGCCGGTCCAGGACCAGGCTGCGACGTCGGGCAGATCGGTGCCGTGCTCGCGGATCCAGGCGTGGTGCCGGGTGCGGGTGTCGGCCATCGCCTGGCGGACCGCGCCCGCGCGGACGGCGAGTCCCGGCACACGGTCGATGACGTCCATGACCAGGCGGTAGCGGTCCAGGTCGTTGCGCACGACCATGTCGAACGGCGTGGTCGTGGTCCCCGACTCCTTGTAGCCGCGCACATGGAGATGGGCGTGGCCGGTGCGGCGGTAGGCGAGCCGGTGGATCAGCCACGGGTAGCCGTGGTAGGCGAAGACCACCGGCTTGTCCGTGGTGAACAGCGCGTCGTACTCGAAGTCGGCCATGCCGTGCGGGTGTTCCTCCCGGGGTAGCAGCCGGGTCATGTCGACGACGTTCACGACGCGGACCGTCAGCTCCGGCAGGTGCTGCCGCAGCAGGCCCGCGGCGGCGAGGATCTCCTGGGTGGGCACGTCGCCCGCGCAGGCGAGGACGACGTCCGGCTCCCCGGTGCCGTCCTCCGTGCCGGCCCACTCCCAGATGCCGGCGCCGCGCGCGCAGTGGGCGCGGGCCTCGTCCAGGGAGAGCCAGTCGAAGCCGGGCTGCTTGCCGGCGACGACCACATTGACGTAGTCGCGGCTGTGCAGGACGTGTTCGGCGACGGAGAGCAGGGTGTTGGCGTCCGGCGGCAGATAGACCCGGACGACGTCGGGGCTCTTGTTGAGGATGTGGTCGACGAACCCGGGGTCCTGGTGCGAGAAGCCGTTGTGGTCCTGGCGCCACACGTGCGACGTGAGCAGGTAGTTGAGCGAGGGGATCGGTGCCCGCCACGGCAACTGCCGTGACGTCTTGAGCCACTTGATGTGCTGGTTGACCATCGAGTCGACGATGTGCACGAACGCCTCGTAGCAGGAGAAGAGTCCGTGCCGTCCGGTGAGCAGATAGCCCTCCAGCCAGCCTTGGCAGACGTGTTCGGAGAGGATCTCCATCACGCGGCCGTCGCGCGTCAGATGCTCGTCGGTCGGCAGCGTCCCGGCCTGCCAGGCCTTGCCGGTGACGTCGAAGAGGGCCTGCAGCCGGTTGGACGCCGTCTCGTCCGGGCCGACCACCCGGAAGTCGCGGCGCTCCGCGGTGTCCCGCATGACCTGGGCGAGCAGATCGCCGAGGACGCGGGTGGGTTCGTGGAGCGTCGCGCCCGGCTTGTCGACGGGGACGGCGAACGTCTCCAGCGGGTCGATCGGCAGCCGACGCGTCAGCAGGCCCCCGTTGGCGTGTGGGTTCGCGCCCAGACGCTGGGTGCCCTCGGGGACGTGTTCCAGGACCAGGGGAGTGGGCCGGCCCTGCGCGTCGAAGAGCTCACCGGGACGGTACGAGCGCAGCCACTTCTCCAACTGGCCCAGGTGCTCCGGGTTCTCCCGCACGTTCGCGAGCGGCACCTGGTGCGCGCGCCAGGTGTTCTCCACCGGGTCGCCGTCCACCGTCCGCGGGCCCGTCCAACCCTTGGGAGTGCGCAGCACGATCACCGGCCAGCGCGGACGCGCGGTGGTGCCCGCGGTACGGGCCTCGTGCTGGATCCGGGCGATCCGGTCCAGGCAGCGGTCCATGGCACGGGCCAACTCCCGGTGCACGCGCCCGGGTTCGTGGCCGCCGACGTGTACCGGCTCGTACCCGTAGCCGCGCAGCAGGTCGTCGAGCTCGGCCTCGGGGAGGCGGGACAGGACGGTGGGGTTGGCGATCTTGTAGCCGTTGAGGTGGAGGACCGGCAGGACCGCGCCGTCGTGCACCGGGTCGAGGAACTTGGTCGCGTGCCACGACGCGGCGAGCGGTCCTGTCTCCGCCTCGCCGTCGCCGATCACGCAGGTCACCAGCAGGTCCGGGTTGTCGAACGCCGCCCCGTAGGCGTGCGCCAGGGAGTAGCCGAGCTCGCCGCCCTCGTGGATGGAGCCCGGCGTCTCCGGCGCGACATGGCTCGGCACGCCGCCCGGGAAGGAGAACTGGCGGAACAGCCGCGCCATCCCGGCGGCGTCGCGCGTCACGTCCGGGTAGGTCTGTGAATAGCTGCCCTCCAGCCAGGAGTTGGCCAGCACGGCGGGGCCGCCGTGCCCGGGTCCCCAGATGCAGATCGCGTCGAGACCGCGCTCCTTGACGACCCGGTTCAGATGGGTGTGCACGAGGTTGAGGCCGGGCGAGGTGCCCCAGTGCCCGAGCAGGCGCGGCTTGATGTGCTCTGCGGTCAACGGCTCGGTGAGCAGCGGGTTGTCGAGCAGATAGATCTGGCCCACCGCAAGGTAGTTGGCGGCACGCCAGTGCGCGTCGAGCGCGGCCAGCTGGTGCTTCGTCAGATCCTTCGCCATCGGGCTCCTCCAGGGGATGGGGGTGTCGGGGGACACACGGGTGCGGGTGTCCGGCTCAGAGGCCGTCAGTCGTCGGGCGCCTGTGGGCCGGGCGGGATGTGTCGCGGGCGATCGGCGGCCGGCGGCCCGCGACACGTGATCCGCCATGGGCGGACCACGGCCCGGGTCGTCACGGATCGAGCCCCCGGACGAACCGCCCCTGCGCTGCTCGGGGCCGGCCGACCCGGGCCGCCCGAGCCCCCTCACACGCGGCACCGTCAGTCGTGCGGGACGACCGCGACCGGGCACGCGGAGTGGTGGAGGACCGCGTGGCCGACCGGGCCCAGTTGCAGGCCGACGCCGGTCCTGCGGCGGCGGGCACCGACGACCAGCAGATCGGACAGGGCCGAGGCCTCCACCAGGACGTCACGGGCCCGCCCTTCCTGCGGCACGGCACTCACCGGCACCGACGTGAACCGCGCGACCGGGTCGTGCAAAACGGACGTCAACTCGTTCTCGGCGCGCACCACATGAGCCTCGCTGTCCTCCGTCGGATAGTCGGGCAGCTCATGGGCCGGGCAGCGCCAGGCGCGCAGTGCGACGAGCGTCGCGTCGCGCGTCTGCGCGGCGCGGAACGCGAACCCGGCCGCCGCGGAGGCCCGTTCGGGAGCGCCGACACCGAGCGTCACCTGGCCGAGACCGCCCTGTACGTTCTTGTCGTTGCCGCGCACAACGACGACGGGGCACTGCGCGTGCGCGGCCACCGGCAGACTCACCCCGCCGAGCAGCAGCCCGGCGAACGTGCCGTGGCCGCGGCTGCCGACGACGAGGACGCCGGCGTCGCGCGACGCCTCGACCAGCGCGGCCGCCGGGTCGTGCGGCACCACCTCGGTGCTGATCTTGAGCTCCGGGGCGCGCTTGCGGGCCCGCTCGGCGCCCTGCGCCGCGATGTGCTCCGCGTACTGCTGCACCGCGCCGCGGTCCCGGCCGAACGACGGGTGGTGGCCCTCGTAGCGCTCCCAGCGGGAGGCGTGCACCACCAGCAGCGCGGTCGCCCGGCGAACGGCCTCGTCGACCGCCCAGTCCAGTGCCTGCAGGCTCGGTTCCGAGCCGTCGATCCCCACGATCAGCGGACCTTCCACTGTTCCCGCCTCCTTTCGGGCAGGCCCCGGCAACGGGGGCCGCCGTGTTCACGCTGGCACCGGCGGCGCACCCGGTGGAGGGGCGAACCGGTCCCGCCGCATGGGTCGTTCGGCCCATGTGCCAGGGGTCGGACGCGCCGGACAGTGAGAGGGAGCGGAGGGAGCCGTCCATGGCGGGACACACGCGCATCGCGGTGATCGGAGTGGGCAACGAGTTCCGGCGTGACGACGGGGTCGGCTGGGCCGCCGTCGCCCTGCTGGCCGAGCGGGCCAGGCAGCGGCCACTGCCGCCGGGCACCCGTCTCGCCACCTGCGACGGGGACCCCGGACGGCTGATCGGCCTGTGGGAGGGCGCGGAACTCGCGGTCGTCCTGGACGCCGCGCACGCACACCCCGGCACACCGGGACGGGTCCATCGCATCGAGCTGGACGCCGTACGCCTGAACCGGCCGCCCGAGGCCGGCTCGCACGGCCTCGGCCTCGGCGAGGCCGTCGAACTCGCCCGCGTCCTCGGCCGGTTGCCCGGCCGGCTCGTCGTGTACGCCGTCGAGGGCGCCGACAGTTCCCTCGGTACGCAGATGACGCCCGACGTGGCGGCGAGCGTCGAGCACCTCGCGCGGACGGTGGAGGACGAGATCGTGCGGCACCGTGCGGCCGCCGCCCAGGGGTGACCACGTGGCCCGCACCGCACGGGAGTTCGCGGTCACCGGCATCGTCCAGGGCGTGGGGTTCCGGCCGTTCGTGCACCGCACGGCGGCCCGGCTCGGCCTCGACGGCTGGGTGGCGAACGTCGACGGGAGCGTCCACGGGGCCGTGGCCGGCGAGGAGGGGGACGTCGACGCGTTCGCGCGATGCCTGAGCGGCGAGGCCCCGCCGCTCGCCCGCGTCCGCCGCGTCGCGCTGCGCGCCGTACGAGGCCGGGCCCCGGCCCGCGGCAGCGGCTTCACCGTGCGGCGCAGCGAGGGCGCCCGCACCGGGCCGCGCGAGATCCCGCCGGACGCCGCGACCTGCGAGGCATGCCTGGCCGAACTGTTCGACCCGCACGACCGGCGCCACCGTTACCCGTTCATCAACTGCACCGGCTGCGGCCCGCGCGCCACCATCGTCGAGGCACTGCCCTACGACCGGGTCCGCACCACCATGCGCCGCTTCCCGATGTGCGCCGCGTGCGCCGCCGAGTACGCGGACCCCGCCGACCGCCGCTTCCACGCCGAACCGATCGCCTGCCCCGCCTGCGGCCCCCGCCTGTCCTGGGACGGCCTGTACGGCGACGACGCCCTGCGGGCCGCCGTGAAGACCGTGGAATCGGGCGGCATCGTCGCGGTCAAGGGACTCGGCGGCTACCAACTGGTGTGCGACGCGACCGACGCGGGCGCCGTGGCCGCACTGCGGGCGCGCAAGCACCGGCCCACGAAACCGTTCGCCGTGATGGTGTCCGACCTCGCCGCGGCCCGCCGCGTCGGCCGGGTCGGATCGGTCGCGGCCGGGGCGCTGAGCACGTCCGTGCGGCCCGTGGTGCTGGTGGCCGCGGGCCCGCGCCCGCTGCCCGCCGACGTCCATCCCGGCAGCGACCGCATCGGCCTGTTCCTGCCCACCACGGGACTGCACCACCTGCTGTTGCACGCCCTCGACCGGCCGCTCGTCGTCACCAGCGGCAACACCGGCGGCGAACCGATCGCCGTCGACGAGCAGGCCGCCCACCACTGCCTCGACACCGTCGCCGACGGCTTCCTCGACCACGACCGGCCCATCCGCGCTCGCCACGACGACTCCGTGGTGCAGCCCACCGGACGCGGCCTGATGACGATCCGCCGGGCCCGCGGCCTCGCCCCCGCGGCGCTGCCGCTGCCCCGGCCCGCCCCCGTCCCGCTCGTCGCGGCCGGCGCCCAGCTCAAGCACACCTTCGCGCTCGCCGAGGCCGACCGGGTCCATCTCTCCCCGCACACCGGGGACTTGGCGTCCACGGCCACGTACGACGCCTTCCTGTCCGGCTACGACCTGCTGCGCCCCCTCGTCGGCATCGAGCCGCGCGCCGTCGCCCACGACCTGCACCCCGGATACCTGTCCACCCAGTGGGCCCGCGCCCGGCCGCTGCCCCGCGTCGCCGTCCAGCACCACCACGCCCATCTCGCCGCCTGCGCCGCCGAGCACGGACTGACCCGCCCGTTCACCGGTGTCGCCTACGACGGCCTCGGCCTCGGCGACGACGGGACGCTGTGGGGCGGCGAGGTGATGGTCGCCGACCTCGCCGGCTACCGGCGCGTCGCCCGATTCGGCACCGCCGCGCTGCCCGGTGGGGACGCCGCCGTACGCCACCCCTGGCGCACCGCGCTCGGCTACCTCCACGGCGCCGAGCCCCTCGGATCCCCGCCCCCGGAGCGGGAGTTGACGGACCGGTTCGCCGAGCGCCTCGACCCGGCAGCGCGGACCGCGATACGCGCCATGATCGCGCGGGACGTCAACTGCCCGCGGGTCTCCAGCGCGGGACGCCTCTTCGACGCCGTCGCCGCCCTGCTCGGGCTCGCCGACGAGGTCACGTACGAGGGAGAGGCGGCCGTCCGCCTCGAAGTGGCCGCCGGGCGCCGGCGGGGCGTGCCGCTCGTCCAACGCATCGTCGAGCACGGTCAGATGTGGGTGTACGACCCCGTCCCGACCCTCGCCGACCTGCTGCGCCGGCAGGCGGACGGGGAACCGGTCGCGGAGCTCGCCGCGGCCTTCCACCGCACCCTGGCCGACGTCACCGCCGAACTCGTCGCCCGCGCCGTCGACGCGGGAGCGCCCCGCACCGTCTGCCTGGCGGGCGGCTGCTTCGTCAACCGGCGGCTGCTCGCCGACGTACGGCGCCTGCTGCGCGCCCGGGGACTGCGCGTCCTCGTGGGACGCGACGTGCCCGTCGGCGACGGCGGCATCGCCTACGGACAGGCCGCCGTCGCCGCCGCACGGCTCACCCGCACCACCCACGGACGAGCCTGACGCAACCGACGTAGGGAGAGCCCATGTGTCTCGGAATTCCCGGCCGGATCACGGAAGTTCACGACAGCGGGGGCCTGCGCATGGCCACCGTCGACTTCGGCGGCGTGCGCCGTGAGGTCTGTCTGGAGTACACCCCCGACGCGGCCGAGGGGACGTACGTCGTCGTCCACGTGGGCTTCGCCATCACCACCGTGGACGAGGCCGAGGCCCGTCGCACCCTCGACGTGCTGCGCGCCATGGCCGATGCCGTCGAGAGCGAGCTCGGCGAGCCCCTGCCGCCCGGGCCGGACGGCAAGCCCGCTGGGCCACCCGGCCCCGCCCCCGTGCCCGGGCAGCCCCTCACGGCCGGCGGGCGTCCGCCGGACGCTGGATGAGAGGGCCACGGCCGCCCGGACGACGGCCGCAGACAGAAGGGGCAGCCGCCATGTCGGACACGGCCAAGGCGATCCGCACGGTCCACGCACTGCTCACCGACGGCACCACGGCGCACATCCGGCCGGCGGTCCCCGCCGATCACGCCCGGGTGCGCGCGTTCTACGAGGAGATGTCACCGCAGAACCTGCGACTGCGCTTCTTCGGCGTCAGCCGCGGCTCCGCCCGCCTGGCCGCCGACCGGATGTGCAAGGCCCCGGCCCCGGCCGGCTACCACGGCCTCGTCGCCGAGATCGGCGGGCAGCTCGTCGGCCTCGCCGAGTACGAGCGGGCCGACGGGAGCGAACTCGCCGAGATCGCGCTGGCCGTCGGCGACAACTGGCACCACCGGGGCCTGGGCACCCTCCTGCTCGAACACCTCGTCTCCGCGGCCCGCGCCGCCGGCATCACCGCGTTCACCGCCGACGCCCTGTCGGAGAACCACGAGGTCCTCAAGGTCTTCGCGGACCTCGGGCTGCGCACCGCCCGCCGGTTCGACGGACCCGAGGTCCACTGCACCGTCCAACTCACCGAGGACGAAACCTACTTGACGGCCGTCGAGGAGCGTGGACGTGCCTCCGACGTCGCCAGCCTCGTTCCCGTCCTGCGCCCCCGCTCCGTCGCCGTGGTCGGCGCCGGACGCAAGCCGGGCTCGGTCGGCCGCGCCATCCTGCGCAACCTGTGCGGCGGCGGGTACACCGGCCGCCTGTACGCCGTCCACCCGAAGGCCACCGCGATCCTCGGCGTGCACGCCTACCCGTCCGTGACCGCGCTGCCGCAGACCCCCGACCTGGTGGTCGTCGCGGTGCCCGCCGCCGAGATCGGCGCCGTCGCCACCGAGTGCGGCAAGGCCGGTGTGCACGCGCTGCTCGTCGTCACCGCGGGGCTCGACGCCGACCAGGCCGCCGGGCTGCTCACCACCTGCCGCAGCCACGGCATGCGGCTCGTCGGCCCCAACTGCCTCGGCCTCGCCAACACCGAGGACGCCGTCCGCCTCGACGCCACCTTCGCCGCCGCCCACCCCAGGCCCGGCACCTGCGGGGTCGCCGTGCAGTCCGGCGGTGTCGGCATCGCCCTCCTCGGCGGGCTCGCCCGGCTCGGCATCGGCGTCTCCGGGTTCGTCTCGCTCGGCGACAAGTACGACGTCAGCGGCAACGACCTCCTCCAGTGGTGGGAGAGCGACGGCTCGACCGACCTGGCCCTGCTGCACCTGGAGTCGTTCGGCAACCCGCGCGCCTTCTCCCGCACCGCCCGTCGCGTCACGCGCCGGATGCCCGTGCTCACCGTGGACGCGGGCCGTACCGAGGCCGGGCGACGGGCGGCGGCCTCGCACACCGCGGCCGCCGCGACCCGCACCATGACCCGGCAGGCCCTGTTCACCCAGGCCGGTGTCACCGCGACCCGCACCATCCCCGAACTCCTCGACACCGCGGCCCTGTTGCACGCCCAGCCGCTGCCCCCCGGCCCGCGCGTCGCCGTCGTCACCAACGCGGGCGGCGCCGGAGTCCTCGCCGCCGACGCCTGCGCCGAGGCGGGACTCACCGTGCCCGCGTTCGACGCCACGCTCGCCGGAGAGCTGCTCGCCGTGCTCCCCGAGGGCGCGAGTGCCGCCAACCCGGTGGACGCCACCGCCGCCGTCACCGAAAGCGAACTCAGGGCCTGCATCGACCGGTTGACGGCCACCGGCGCCGTCGACGCGGTCCTGGTCGCCCTCGTGCCCACCGCGGTCTCCGCGGCGACCGGCGACGACCTCGTCCGATCCGTCACCCACGCCCCCGGGCCCCCTTCCTCAAGGCGCACCCGAACCGTCGCCGCGGTCCTCCTCGACCAGGCCGAACCCGTACGCCTGCTGCCCTCCGGCGCGGGACACGTCCCGGCCTACGCCGACCCGCAGGCCGCCGCCCGCGCTCTCGCCCACGCGGTGGCCCGCGCGACCTGGCTGGCCCGCCCGGCCGGCACCGTGCCCGACCTCGACGACATCGACAGCGCCCGCGCCCACGACCTCGTCGCCCGCTGGCTCGCCACCCACGAGAGCGGCGGCTGGCTCGACCCGCGCACCGGCGCCGCGCTCCTGGACTGCTACGGCATCCCCCAACTCCCCTGGGCCTGGGCCGAGACCGAGGACGAGGCCGTCATCGCCGCCGAACGCCTCCAGGGGCCCGACGGCCTGACCGTGATGAAGGCGTACTGGCCGGGTCTGCTGCACAAGACCCAGCAGCACGCCGTCCACCTCGACCTGCGGGGCAACAGCCAGGTGCGGGCCGCCTGGCGCGACTTCGAGACCCGGTTCAGCGGCCGGCTCACCGGCGTCGTCGTGCAGCCGCTCGCCCGGCGCGGCATCGAACTGCTCGCCGGCGTCGTCCAGGACGCCGTGTTCGGGCCGCTGGTTCTGTTCGGCCTCGGCGGCACCGCCACCGATGTGCTCGCCGACCGGGCCGCGCGTCTCGCCCCGCTCACCGACCACGACGTGCACGACCTGATCACCGCGCCGCGCTGCGCCCCGCTGCTCTTCGGCGAGGGCGGCACAGGACCGGTCGACCTGGCGGGCCTCGAACAGCTGCTGCTGCGGCTGTCCCGGATGGCGAGCGAGCTGCCCCAACTGGCCGAGGCCGACCTCAACCCGGTCCTCGCCTGGCCCGACGGGGTCGCGGCCGTCGACGCACGGGTACGGCTGACGCCCGCCCGCGCCCAGGACCCGCATCTGCGGCGTCTGCGCTGAGCCCGGTGAGCCCCTGCACCGCCCACAGAGGAAGGAACGAGCGATGAAGCACAGCAAGGTCGGATCGGTGATGGTGGGCGACGTCATCCGCGTACAGGACGGCACACCGTTCAAGGAGGTGGCGCGGCTGCTGAACCGGCACCGCATCAGCGGCCTGCCCGTCGTCGACGAGAACGAACGGGTCGTCGGGGTGATCTCCGAGACGGACCTGCTGACCCGCGAGACACAGACCGAGGACCGCTTCGGCCACGCGCGCCGGCCGCACCGGCCCGGGTCCTGGGGGCGCGCCGGGCGCACCGAACGCCGCAAGGGGCAGGCCCGCACGGCCGGACAGCTGATGTCCGCGCCGCCGGTCACCGTGCACGCCGAGGACACGATCGCCGAGGCCGCCCGCGTGATGGCCCACCACAAGGTGGAACGGCTGCCCGTCATCGACGAGGAGGAACGGCTCGTCGGCATCGTCACCCGCCGCGATCTGCTCCAGGTGTTCCTGCGGCCCGACGAGGAGATCCGCCGCGAGGTCGTCGACGAGGTCCTCGTACGCAGCCTCTGGCTGACCCCGGGTGTCGTCTCCGTCCAGGTCCACGAGGGCGTCGTCACCCTCGAAGGGCAGATGGAGCGGCGCAGCGAGAAGGACATCGCAGGGCGGATGACCGCCCACATCGACGGCGTGATCGGTGTCGTCGACAAGTTGACCTACCGGCTCGACGACTCTCATCTGCGCCCCGACGAACCGGCGGTGCACGGGGTCGCCGACGACTGGCTGCGCAAGCTCTGACCTGTCGGCCCGAAGGAGGCGCACGGCCATGGATCGCAGGGAACCCCGGGTGCTGGTCGCCTACGGGTCGAAGTACGGCTCCACGGCGGAGATCGCCGACCGGATCGGCGACGTGCTGAGCAAGTCAGGCTGTGCCACCGCGGTGTGCCCCGCGCGTGAGGCGGTCCAGGACGTGTCCGCGTACGACGCCGTGGTGCTCGGCGGCGCCCTGTACGCGGGCCACTGGCACCGCGACGCCCGCCGCTTCGCCCGGCGGGCCCGGCGCGCCCTGGGCAGCCGCCCGGTGTGGCTGTTCAGCAGCGGACCTCTCGACCCGTCGGCTGCCGAGCGCGACATCCCGCCGGTGCCGGGCGTGCGCAGGATCGCGGACCGGCTCGACGCCAACGGCCACATCACATTCGGCGGCCGGCTCGACGAGCACGCCCGCGGCCGGATGGCCCGGATGCTCGTCGACTCCGGAAAGGGCGGCGACTTCCGGGACATCGCACAGATCACCGGCTGGGCCGAGCGGATCGCCCGCGAACTGCTCGCCGCCCGGGGCGGCGAGCGGGCGACGGGGGATGCGACGGATGTGATGGATGTGACGGATGTGACGGAAGGGGAGTGACGTCATGCGCTTCGGTTGGCGCCTGCGCCTGCGCGACAACCCGCTGCGGCGCCGTTCCGACGTCGTCGAGGCGTGGACGGTGCTGTGTGTGACCGCGGCCGTGGCCGTCGGCGCGCCGGCCGCCGCCCTCGCCGTGGGGGCGCCGACCGTCGCCGCGGCGCGCGCGGAGTCCCGCGCGCAGCACGAGAACCGTCACACGGCGAGCGCCCGTCTGCTCAAGGACGCGCCGCCGATGGCGACCTGGGCCGGCAGCTCGGGCTCGGTCAGGACTCTTTACCAGGTGCCGGTGCGCTGGACGACGGCCGACGGCGTCACGCACTCCGGCATCGCGCGCGTGCCGGCCGGCACCCGGCGCGGTGAGAGCGCCCGGATCTGGCTGGACGACGCCGGCCGGATCGCCGGGGCCCCGCTGGACGAGTCCGACATCTGGTTGCGCGGGGCGTCGGTCGGCGCGGCGGCCGCGGGCGGTGTCACCACCGTGGCCCTGCTGGCGGGCTGGTCGGTGCGCCGCCGCCTGGACCGCGAGCGGCTCGCGCAATGGGACCGGGAGTGGGCCGCCTGGGTGTGAGGCCCGTGCGGCGCCGCCCCGGGCGCACTCCCGGGCTCACTCGACGGTCAGCACGTCCTGCACGGGGCGTCGTGGCGAGTCGGGACCGCGCGGGCCGTGGCCGAGCCGGACCACGGCCTGCGGCCACATCGTCCGCGCCGGGCCCGGACGCCCCGGACCGGCGATGGACTTGAGCAGCTCATGCCGTAGATCGGGCTGTTCGAGCACCTCGGTGCCGAGCGACGCCACCAGGTCCCACAGGGTCGCCACGAGCAGGACCCGGTGCAGGGCACGGCCCGCGCGCAACCAGTCGGCACGGGTGTCGTGCGCCGTCAGCAGCACGGCGAGCAGGGGAGCGGACTCGAAGTCCGCCGTGGCCCGCCCCGGCAGCCGGCGCCCTGCGGCGAAGTCGCGCACCGGGGCCCGCCCGAACCGCCTGCGCGGCCCGAACGCGAAGTCGGGGACGCCGTCGGTCGCCGTGTCACTCGCCCGCGGCCCGATCCGGGTCCAGCGGCGCAGTTCGACGGCGCGTTCCGTATCGAGCGCGTCCCGCCACCACGCCTCCTCGGTCAGGTCGAGCAGGGTGTCCGTGGCCTGCGGTCCCGGGAAGTCCAGGGTCGCACCCTCCCGCGCGGCGGCCTCGCTGAGCAGGGCGCAGATCCGCGGATCGACGGGTGCGTCCGCGTAGGGGAAGCGGCTGCTGTGCCGCTGTCGCAGCATCGGTTGGAGCGCGGCGAGCCGCATTCGCTCGGCCGTCGGTGGCCTCAGGAACCGGGCGGACGCGACGAGTTCGGGCTGTTCGAGGTCGGGCAGGAGGGTCACGTCGGGATCCAGGTTGCGGTGCAGCGCGGCGATGTCCAGCGCGAACAGGCAGGCCCCGCAGCCGAGATGGAGGGCGCGGCCGGCCGGGTCGACCACCGGATGGCCCCGGTCCGGGTCCGCGCGCAGTTCGAGCGTGCCGATGTCACGGACGTAACGGAACGCCCAGGGCTGGGAGTTGTGCAGCGAGGGAGCCGTGATCGCGTCGCGGACGAGCGCGGTGACCGTCTCGGGCTCGGGGTGGACGTGCACGGGGATCACCTCCGGCGGTGGGTGGGGCCGTGACGGTGTGTCAGGCGGCCACCGTCGGCCCGTTCAGAAGGGCCGGCGGTGGCCGCGGTTGCGAGACGGCCGCTCGGCGCCTGTGGCGGTCTCGCATGGGTCGTCCGCGCGCCGGTTCAGGAGCGTGCGGGAAGGCGCTCCTTCGGCTGCCGTCCGGTGCGGGACGAGGAGAGCGGGGGCGGTGGGGCGCGGCGCGTCGGCCTCGGCCTCCGGCACGGTGACCACGGGGCAGCGTGCCCTGCGGATGCAGGCGCGGGCCACCGCGCCGAGCGCCGGGAGGGCAGGGTCCTCGCTCGATCGGCGCCCCAGGACCAGCAGTTGGGCCCGGTCCGAATGGGCCACGAGCACGGGAACGGTCGGCCCTTCGGTCAGCAGCGGACGCAGCCGGGCGCCCGGCTCCCACGCGAGGACCCGGGCCACCGTGTCGTCCAGGATGCGGTGGGCCCTGCGGCGGTCGTCGGAGGGTGAGGCGAGACCGTCCACCGGGGCGTAGGGGGCCCGGTACCGGGCGCTCGGCTGCCAGACGTGCACGGCGACCACGTCCGCGTACATCGGACGCGCCTGGGCGACGGCCCAGCGCAGTGCCGCCAGGGCGCCGCGCGAACCGTCGACGCCCACGATCAGAGTTCCGCGTCCGGAGGACATGGTGGCCGCTCCCCTCTCGTTGCCTCCAGGGTGCGCCGGTGTGCGACCGGGGTGCAGAGTCCGAGGGGCCCTGTCGGGGAGGCCGATCGGGCAGACCCTCAACCGCGGGGCAGCAGCAGGTCGCACGATTCGCCCGGCCGCACCGAGACGGCCCGGTCCGGCAGCTCCAGCAGGATCGGCACCCGGTCGGACGCGGGCACCGTGAGATGCACCCGTCCCGGCCCCAGGCGCAGCCGTACGCCCCAGTGGCCGCGGTAGCGGATCGTGAACCCGTAGCCGGATCCGGTGAGTTCGGGCAGTGGCGCCGGATCCAGCCACAGCGCCTCGTCGCGGGTCTGCAGCCCGGTGAGACCGCGCTGCACCAGATCGAGGGTGCCCGCCATGGCGCCGAGATGGATCCCCTCACCGGTGGTGCCGCCCTGCACGTCGGCGATGTCGCCGATCAGCGCCTCGTGGACGAAGTTCCAGGCCTCCGCGCGCCGGGCCCGCGCCAGCACCCAGCCGTGCACCAGCCCGCTGAGGGTGGAGCCGTGGCTGGTGCGCCGCAGATAGTGGTCGACCGTGCGCCGCCAGATCGTGTCGTCCAGCTCGTAGCCCAACCCGCGCATGAGCGCGCCCAGTTCGGACGGTGGGAAGAGGTGGCCGAGCATCAGCACGTCCGCCTGCTTCGACGCCCGGTAGCGGTTGACGCTGTCGCCCTCCGCCTCCAGGATCCGGTCCAGGCGCCGGATGTCGTCGTACCGCTTGCGGTACGCATCCCAGTCCAGCTCCGCCAGCTCCTCGTACCCCTCGAACTGGCTGATGACGCCGTCGTGGAACGGTACGTACAGCCGGCGCGCGATGTCCCCCCAGGCCTCGGCCTCGCCGCCGTCGAACCCGATGCGCTCGGCGAGCTCGACCCGGCGCGGCGCGGGCAGCGTGTCGAGCAGATCGAGGGCGCGGGCCAGCACCCAGGCGGCCGTGACATTGGTGTACGCGTTGTCGTCGACACCGGGGCGGTCGGCGCCGGGGTAGGCGTCGTGGTACTCGTCGGGGCCGACCACCCCGCGGATCCGGTAGCGGCCCAGATCCTCGTCGTGGACCGCGCGGTCCGCCCAGAACCGGGCGATCTGCAGCACCGTCTCGGCGCCCTTGGTGTGCAGGAACTCGGCGTCGCCCGTGGCCTCCGCGTACCGCCAGATGTTGTACGCGATCGCCGAGCCGACATGGTGCTGCAGATGCGTGTGGTCGGGCAGCCAGCGCCCGGAACGCGGGTTGAGGTGCAGCCGCTGGGTCTCCTCGCGGCCGTCGCTGCCGCTCTGCCAGGGGTACATCGCGCCCACGTGGCCGGCGTCGTGGGCGGCCCGGCAGGCGGCGCCCAGGCGGCGGTGGCGGTAGGTGAGCAGGGCCCGGGACACCTCGGGGAAGTGCAGGTTCAGATAGGGGAGGACGAAGAGCTCGTCCCAGAAGACGTGGCCCCGGTAGGCCTCGCCGTGCAGTCCGCGCGCCGGTACGCCGACGTCCAGTTCCGCGGTGTGCGGCGACAGCGTCTGCAGGACGTGGAAGAGGTGCAGCCGCAGGATGTGGCCCGCCTCGTCCGGCACGTCGAGTTCGGCGCGCCGCCACAGCTGGGTCCACGCCGTCAGATGGGAGGCGAGCAGTTCGTCGAAGCCGGGAGCCCGGCCCACCGCGTCGACGGCCGCCCACAGCGGATCACTGATCGCGGTGGACCGGGACGTGTACAGGGCCACGGTCTTGTCCACGGTGACCGTCCGCCCCTGGGTCAGCGGCAGATGCAGCAGATGGGCGGCGCGGCCCGTGTGGTGGTCGACGACCTGCGCGCGCACCGGGTCGGGTGACGTGGTGCGGGCGGCGAGCGCGATCCGCAGGTCCGAGGTGCGGGTGCGGCAGCGCAGGGTGATGTGGCGCGGGGCGGCGAACCCCGGATGCACGTCGACGAGGTGGGAGCCGTTCAGATCGCGGTAGCGCGGTACTCCCGCGTTGCGCACGGTGCCGTCGAGCGCCGACTCCACGTCCAGCTCGCCCGACCAGTTCTCTGCGGTGAACTCCGAGCGCAGCGCGGCCAGTTGGGGCTCCGCCATGTGGACCAGGCGCAGCTGACGCACGGCGGTCCTGCGGTCCTGCGGATCCTGGTACCGGGTGCTGCGCTCCAGAATCCCGCTGTCCAGGAACAGGGTCGTGCGATGCTCCAGCACCCGGTCCTGGTCCGGGTGGAGCCAGTCGGCCGGGCCCCGGTGGTCACGGGGGCGGAAGCGCAGCGTCAGCCAGTTCGGCAGGTTGACCAGGTCCTCGTTCTCCACGTCGCGGCCCGCGACGTGCGAGGTCAGCCGGTCGTAGCAGCCCGCGGCGTACGTGCCCGGGTAGTGCACCTCGTCCGCCGTGCACTCGGGCAGCGCGCCGCGTGTGGCGAAGACGCCGTTGCCGAGCGTGCACAGGGCCTCCCGCAGATGCTCGTCGCCGGGGACGTACCCCTCGTACGACCAGGTGCCCTCCGCGCCCGACGTCACCGGACGGCGCCTTCCGTGACCAGTTCGCCCAGGTCGGACACGACCACGTCGGCGCCCGCCGCGAGGAGTTGATCGTGGTGCCCGTGCGCGCCGACGCGGTCGACACCGATGACGAGCGCGAAGCCGCCCCGCCGGGCCGCCTCCGCGCCGGACAGCGCGTCCTCGACGACCGCGGTGCGCGCCGGATCGGTCCGCAGCCTGCGGGCCGCCTCCAGGAACAGATCGGGGTGCGGCTTGCCGCGCAGCCCGAGCCGCGCCGCCTCGTTGCCGTCGACCACCGCGTCGAACAGGTCCAGGACATGGGCGCGTTCCAGGAGCTCCCTGGCGTGCCGGGACGCCGAAGCGGCCGCCAGCAGCACCCCCTCGGACAGCAGCGCGTGCAGCAGTGCGACGGTGCCGCGGAAAGCGGGCACCGGGGCGCCGAGCCGCAGCCGCTCACAGTAGGCACGGTCCTTCGCCGTGGCGATCGCCTCGATCACCGCCGGTGCGGGACGCACCCCGCGTGAGGCGAGGAACGCGGCCGCGCCGTCGCGCCGCGCCTTGCCGTCCACGTACAGCGGATAGTCGACGTAGACGTCGAACGGCCGCCGGTCCTGAGCCGATTCCGGCGGATGCGCGCGCAGGAACGCGTCGAACGCCCACTTCCAGGACGACGCGTGCAGATGCGCCGAATCGGTGATCACACCGTCGGTGTCGAGCACCACGGCCCGTACGTTCCGCAGCGGTGCGGCGATCTCGCTCACGGGTCCACTCCTTCCTGACTGGGGGAGTTGCCGGTCCGGGGCTCACTCCCCGTGCTGCGGCACCAGGGCCACCGGACACAGCGCGTGGTGCAGGACCGCGTGCCCCACCCGGCCCAGCTGGAGCCCGACATGGCCGTGCCGCCGCCGGGCGCCGATCACCAGCAGATCGGCCGCGGCCGACCGGTCGATGAGCACCCGGCGCGCCGGACCCTCCACGACGTCGGTGCGGACGAAGACGTCCGGATGCGCGCGGGCCGGGGAGCGCAGCGCGTCCGCGAGCAGCAGGACCGCGTGCCGGCGCTGTCCGCTGGACGACTCACCGGCCGGCAGCAGATGGTCCGTCGTCTCGTGCGCGGGGGCGCGCCAGGCGCGTACCGCGTCCAGCACACTGCCGCGCACCGCCGCCTCCTCGAAGGCGAACCGGAGCGCGGAGCCGCCGGAGTCCGGGGCGCCCACGCCGAGCAGGACCCGGTCGTGCGCCCCGGACAGCGCGGCCGCGTCGCCGCGCACCACGATCACCGGGCAGGCCGCGTGCGCCGCGACCGTCAGACTGACCGAGCCGAGCAGCAGTTCGCGCACGGGGCCGCGGCCGCGCTGCCCGGTGACGACCGCCCAGGCGTTGCGGGCCGCGCGCAGCAGTGCCTCCGGTGGCTCGTCGGGGACCACCGTGACGGAGGCCTTCACCTCGGGACGGCGGGCGTGCGCGCGGTCGCGGGCGGTGTCCAGGATCCGCTCGGCGATGCCGCGCGTGTCGCCGCCCGGCTCGGCGGCCGGCTCGGCGTCCTCGTAGCGCTCCCACAGCGACGCGTGGACCAGACACAGCGCGAGCGAGCGGCGGGCCGCTTCCTCGGCGGCCCAGTCGACCGCGCGCAGGCTCGACTCCGAACCGTCGACACCCACGACCAGTGGAAGGTCCATCGCGCGCACCGCCTCTCGGAAAAGCCGTCGGAGCCCCGCTTTCACGGTGACACCGCGCACGGCTGGACGGCAGGGCCACAGTGGCCCTTGTCGAGGACGTTCGGCCCCGCGCCGCGCGGTCCGGCGCGGGAGCAGGCTCGGATCCGAGGACCGAGGGCCGTCACCCTCGTCCCGAGGTGAGGAGGCAACCATGTTCGTCACGATCCTGTCGCTGGGCGCGCTCGTCCTCGGAGCCGGCCTGCTGTTCGGGTTCCACGTCGAGGTCGTCGGACTGGTCCTGCTGATCGGCGGCATCGTCGGACTCAGCACGATCTCGCGCCGTACGCCGCGCCGGCTGCCGGGCGAACAGGAGACCGTCGTGGAGGAGCGGCACTACATCGGCGGTCGTGAGCGCCGTGACGACCCCCACTACCGGGGTTGAGAGCCCGGCCGGGGGCGCGACATGATCACCTCACTCGTCGTCGCGGCATTGCTCCTGCACGGACTCGTGCATCTGCCGGTGTGGCTGGCGCCCTCCGGGGCGGGCTCCTTCGACCCGCGCCGGTCGTGGGCGCTGCACGCGGCGGGCCTGCCCCAGGCACGGGCGGGCGCCGCCGCCGTGCTGCTGGCCTGCACCACGGCCGCGCTGTACGGCATCGCCGGGTCCGCCGTCCTCGCCGGGCTCACCGACTGGGCGACGGCGGCCGTGGGCGCGGCCCTGATCGGGGTCGTGCTCAAGACGTTCTGGTTCAACCGGTGGCTGGTCGTCGGGCTGCTCCTGGACGTGGGCGTGCTCGTCGCCGTGGCCACCGGCTGGCCCGGATCGCTGTACTGATCCGCATACCGCGCCCCTCGGGCCGGACGGCGTCGGGCCCGCGACGACCGGGCCACGGCAGGGACCGGTCGGCCCCTGCCGTGCGGCGCCGTGGACGCCGACGGTGGAAGTGACGCCCCGACACTGCGGACGAGGGAGACGACCATGCGGGTTCCCGGGGAGCGCGAGGCCATGGAGCGGACCGGACAGGAACCGGTGGTGCTCGACCGGTCCGGGATCGACGCCCTCGTCGCGGCCCTGGCCGCCGAAGGCCGCACCGTCGTCGGACCGACCGTCCGTGACGGCGCGGTGGTCCTCGCCCCCCTCGACGGCGCCGCCGACCTGCCCTGGGGCTGGGGCACCGAACTCGAAGCGGGACGCTACCGGTTGGTGCGCCGCGACGACGCCGCCGCCTTCGCCCACACCGCGGGACCGCAGTCCTGGAAGAACTTCCTGCATCCGCAGCGGGAGAAGGTCTGGGACGCCACACACGAGGCGGACGGCTCCCTGACCGTCACCGCCGCCCGGGGAACGCAGCCGTCCTACGCGTTCTTCGGTGTACGCCCCTGCGACGCGCGGGCCATCGCCCTTCAGGACCGAGTCCTGGCCGGCGGACACTTCAAGGACGACGGCTACGCCGAACGCAGGAGGGGAGCGTTCCTCGTCGTCGTCGAGTGCACCGAACCGGGGGCGACCTGCTTCTGCGTGTCGATGGGGAGCGGCCCCGCGGCGGACGCGGGCTTCGATCTCGCGCTGACCGAACTCGCGGACGCCGCGGGCCCCCGTTACCTGACCCGCGCGGGAAGCCCGGACGGCGCCCGGATCCTGGACCGACTCCCGCACGAAAAAGGGGATCCGGCCACCGTGGAGCGGGCCGGGACGGCCGTCGACGCGGCCCGCGACCGGATGGGCCGCGCCATGCCCCCGCTCGACCTGCGCGCCCTGCTCGCCGCGAACCCGGACGCCGACCGCTGGGACGATGTCGCCGACCGCTGTCTGACCTGCGGCAACTGCACCATGGTCTGTCCCACCTGCTTCTGCACCACCACCGAGGAGGTCACCGACCTCACCGGGGACCACGCCGAGCGCTGGCAGCGCTGGGACTCCTGCTTCGACCTCGACTTCTCGTATCTGCACGGCGGGCCGGTGCGCGCCACCCCGCGCAGCCGCTACCGGCAGTGGCTCACCCACAAACTCTCCACCTGGCACGACCAGTTCGACTCGACCGGCTGTGTCGGCTGCGGCCGCTGCATCACGTGGTGCCCCGTCGGCATCGACATCACCGAGGAAGTCACCGCCATCGCGAAGGAGGCAGGGCGATGATCGCGACCAGTACGCCACGCCTGGGACAGGCACTCCCCGCAGAGCACCGAGAACGGCTGATGAACGGCGCGAAGCCGGTCAACTTCGACGAAGGGACCCGGCTGTTCGAGGAGGGCGGGCGCGCCGACCGCTTCTGGATCGTGCGCACCGGCACCGTCGCCCTCGACATGCACGTCCCCGGGCGCAGGCCCGCCGTCATCGAGACTCTCGGCTTCGGTGAACTCGTCGGCTGGTCCTGGCTGTTCGTCCCGTATCGGTGGCAGCTCGGCGCCGAGACGGTGAGCCCGGTGCGGGCCCACGAGTTCGACGCGGCCCGAGTGCGCGAGATGTGCGACAGCGACGCGGAGTTCGGCCGCGCGGTCGGCCGCTGGGTCGGCGCGGTCCTCGCCCACCGGCTGCTCGCGGCCCGCATCCGCCTCCTCGACCTGTACGCGCCGCACGGCAGCGGACTGCCCCGATGACGGCTCTCCCCGTCCCGTACCGCGTCGTGGACCGCTGGGACGAGACCCACGACACCGTCACCCTGCGCCTCGAACCGGCCGACGGGCCGCTCCCGCCGTTCACGCCCGGGCAGTTCTCGATGGTCTACGCGTTCGGGGTGGGGGAGATCCCGGTGTCGGTCAGCTCGATCCCGACCACCGGACGCGGACTCGCCCACACCGTGCGCGCGGTCGGCGCGGTTTCGGCCGCCCTGTGCGGCAAGCGGATCGGCGACACGGTCGGGCTGCGCGGCCCGTTCGGCACCGACTGGGGGCTCGCCGGGGCGCGCGGGCGCGATCTGCTCGTCGTCGCCGGCGGCATCGGCCTCGCCCCGCTGCGGCCGCTGATCCGCCGCGCCGTCGCCGCTCCGCAGGAGTACGGCCGGATCAACGTGCTGGTCGGAGCCCGCACCCCGGCCGACCTCATCTCCCGCGTCGAGAGCCGGAGTTGGGCCACCGCGTACACCGGCGTCACCGTCGACCACCCCGACGCGGACTGGCGCGGCGAGATCGGCCTCGTCACCCGGCTGCTCGACGGCGCGCACTTCGAACCCGCCCGCACCACGGCCTTCGTCTGCGGGCCCGAACCGATGATCCGCGCCACCGCCCGCGACCTCGTCCACCGGGGCGTGCCCGCCGACCGCATCCGGGTCTCCCTCGAACGCAACATGCGCTGCGCCACCGCCCACTGCGGGCACTGCCAGCTCGGGCCCGTCCTGCTCTGCCGCGACGGCCCCGTCATCGGCTTCGACCGGGCCGAACCCCTCATGTCCGTAAGGGAGTTGTGACCACCATGACCACGAGGGCCGCGACGACCACGACCACGCCGTCGCTGGCCGTCTTCAAACTGGCCTCCTGCGACGGCTGCCAGCTCACCCTGCTCGACTGCGAGGACGAACTCCTCGCCCTGGCCGGGAAGGTGCGGATCGCGCACTTCCTGGAGGCGTCCAGCGCGGTGCTCCCCGGCCCCTACGACCTCACCCTCGTCGAGGGCTCCGTGACGACATCGGCGGACGCGGCCCGCATCCGCGACATCCGCGCCGCCTCCCGCCACCTCGTGACGATCGGGGCCTGCGCCACCGCCGGCGGCATCCAGGCGCTGCGCAACTTCGCGGACGTCGAGGAGTTCCGGCGGGTGGTGTACGCCCGCCCCGAGTACCTCGACACCCTCGCCACCTCCACCCCGGTCTCCGCGCACGTCGACGTCGACTTCGAGCTGCGCGGCTGCCCCATCGACCGGCGTCAACTCCTCGAAGTGATCACCGGGTTCCTCGCCGGACGCAAGCCCGACATCCCGGACCACAGCGTCTGCTTCGAGTGCAAACGCCGTAGCACCGTCTGCGTCACCGTCGCCCACGGCGCCCCCTGCCTCGGCCCGGTCACGCACGCCGGGTGCGGGGCGCTCTGTCCCGCGTACGGGCGTGGCTGCTACGGCTGCTTCGGCCCCTCGGGGTCGGTGAACCTGCCCGCGCTGATCCCCGTACTTCACCGCGACGGCCTCGACGACCCTGCCACCGAACGCTTCCTGTCCACGTTCAACGCCGCCGCCTTCGCGAAGGAGCCCCGGTCGTGACGCACCGCGGAACCCGTGTCCTGCACGTCGGCTCGCTGGCCCGCGTGGAGGGCGAGGGTGCCCTGCACCTGACCGTGGACGGCGTCGACGTCACCGCCGCCCGGCTGCAGATCTACGAGCCGCCGCGGTTCTTCGAGGCGTTCCTGCGCGGCCGCGCCCACACCGAACCGCCCGACATCACCGCCCGGGTCTGCGGGATCTGCCCCGTCGCCTACCAGATGAGCGCCTGCGCCGCGATCGAGGACGCGTGCGAGGTCCAAGTACCCTACGAGATACGGCAGTTGCGGCGGCTGCTGTACTGCGGGGAGTGGATCGAGAGCCAGACCCTGCACATCTACCTGCTGCACGCACCCGACTTCCTCGGCCGCGATGGCGCCATCGACCTCGCCCGCACCCACCGCGCCGACGTGGAGCGCGGACTGCGCCTCAAGCAGGCCGGGAACCTCCTGCTCGACCAGCTCGGCGGGCGTGCCATCCACCCCGTCAACGTCCGCGTCGGCGGCTTCCACCGCGCTCCCGCGAAGGCTGAACTCCGTCCACTCGCCGACCGGTTGAAACGGGCCCTCGACGACGCCTGGGCCACCGTGCGCTGGGTGGCCGACTTCGACTTCCCGGACGCCGACTGCGACCACGACCTGCTCGCCCTGTCCGAGCCGGGCACCTACGCCATCGAGAGCGGCACTCCCACCGTCCTGTCCCGACAGGGCAACGGCGTGCGGCGGTTCCCGCTCGCCGACTTCACCGACGAGGTCGTCGAGCACCAGGTCCCGCACTCCACCGCCCTGCAGGCGACCCTGCGCGGCCGCCGCCACCTCACCGGCTCGCTCGCCCGCTACGCGATCAACCGCGGCGGCCTGTCGGCCGTCGCCCGGCAGGCCGCCGACGAGGCCGGACTCGGCGACGCCGTGTGCCGCAACCCCTTCCGCAGCATCCTCGTGCGTGCCGTCGAGACCGTGTACGCCGTCGAGGAGGCGCTGCGCATCATCGACGCCTACGAGCCGCCCGACCGGCCCTTCGTGGACGTGCCCCCGCGCGCCGGCGTCGGCCACGGCGCCACCGAGGCGCCGCGCGGCACCCTCTACCACCGCTATGTCCTGGACGCCGACGGCACCGTCACCGACGCCCGCCTCGTCCCGCCCACCGCACAGAACCAGGGCGCCATCGAGGAGGACCTGCGCCGCCTGGCCGAGGCAGCACTGCGCGAACCGGACGTGACCGACACCGAGTTGACCCACCTGTGCGAACGGGCCATCCGCAACCACGACCCGTGCATCTCGTGCTCCACCCACTTCCTCGACCTCACCGTCGAACACGTCCCACCGGCCCGGAGGAGGCTGCCGTGAGCGTCAGCCCGCACATCGTCAGTGACGTCATGACCCACACCGTCGTGGCCGTCGGCCGCGACGCCCCGTTCAAGGACATCGTGGAACTCATGGAGCAGTGGAAGGTCAGCGCCGTGCCCGTCCTGGAGGGCGAGAGCCGCGTCGTCGGCATCGTCTCCGAGGCGGACCTGCTGCCCAAGGAGGAGTTCCGCGACATGGACCCCGACCGGCGCGACCAGATGCGCCGCCTCACCGACCTCGTCAAGGCCGGCGCGGTCAGCGCGGGCGAGCTCATGACCACCCCCGCCGTCTGCGTACGCCCCGACGCCACCCTCGCCGAGGCCGCCCGCATCATGGCCCACCGCAAGGTCAAGCGGCTGCCCGTCGTCAACGCCGAGGGCATGCTCGAAGGCATCGTCAGCCGCTCCGACCTGCTGAAGGTGTTCCTGCGCACCGACGAGGAGATCGCCGAGGAGGTGCGGCGCACCGTGGCCGCCTACCTCTTCCCCGACCAGCACGTCACGGTCGCCGTCACCGACGGCGTCGTCACCTTCGGCGGCACCCTGCGCAACCGCAACCTGGTGCCGGTCGCGGCCCGGCTCGCGCGCGCCGTCGAGGGCGTCGTCGACATCCGGATGGACTTCACCGCGGCATGAAGTACCTCGACGAGTACCGCGACCCCGTCCTGGCCCGCCGCCTGCTCGCCGAGCTGACGGCCACGGCCGCCCGGCCCTGGCGGATCATGGAGGTGTGCGGCGGACAGACGCACACCCTGGTCCGCCAGGGCATCGACGAACTCCTGCCCGCCGGGATCCGCATGATCCACGGCCCCGGCTGCCCGGTCTGCGTCACCCCGCTGGAGACGCTCGACCGGGCCATGGCGATCGCCGCCACCCCCGGCACCGTGTTCACCAGCTTCGGCGACATGCTGCGCGTGCCCGGATCCCGCACCGACCTGCTGACCCTGCGCGCCCGCGGCGCCGACGTACGCGTCGTCTACACCCCCATGGACGCCGTCCGCATCGCCACGCGACTGCCCGACCGGCAGGTCGTGTTCCTCGCCGTCGGCTTCGAGACCACCGCCCCCGCCAACGCGATGGCCGTACGGCACGCGGCGCGGCTCGGCCTCACCAACTTCTCGGTCCTCGTCAGCCACGTCCTCGTCCCGCCCGCCATGACCGCGCTCCTCGACGACCCGGACTGCGAGGTCGAGGCGTTCCTCGCCGCAGGACACGTGTGCGCGGTCATGGGCTGGCGCGCCTACGAACCCATCGCCGAGCGGTACCGAGTCCCCATCGTCGTCACCGGGTTCGAACCGCTCGACCTGCTCGAAGGCGTCCTGATGGCCGTACGGCAGCTGGAGAGCGGGCGGCACACCGTCGAGAACCAGTACGCGCGGGCCGTGCGCCGCGACGGCAACACCGAGGCGCAGAGCGCCCTGGAGCGGGTCTTCCGCGTCACGGACCGGGCCTGGCGCGGCATCGGCATCCTCCCGGCCAGCGGCCTCGAACTCGCCCCGGAGTACGCGACGTTCGACGCCGTACGCCGCTTCGACATCGCCGGACTGCGCTCCGTCGAGGACCCCGAGTGCATCGCGGGCGCCATCCTCACCGGCGCCGCGCTGCCCACCGACTGCACCGCCTACGGCACCCGCTGCACCCCCCGCACCCCGCTCGGCGCGCCCATGGTCTCCACCGAGGGCACCTGCGCGGCCTTCCACTCGGCGGGCCGCCCCCGCACCGTCACCCCCCGGAGGACCACGCCATGACGCTCGCCTGCCCGACCCCGCACCACGACCGGGAGACCCTGCTCCTCGGCCACGGCGCGGGCGGCCGCCTGTCCGCCGAACTCCTCCACGACCTCGTCCTGCCCGCGTTCGGCGCGCCGCCCGACAGTGTCCTGGAGGACGCGGCACTGCTGCCCGGAGACAGTGAACTCGCCCTGTCCACCGACGCGTTCGTCGTGGACCCGCTGGTGTTCCCCGGCGGCGACATCGGCTGCCTCGCCGTGCACGGCACCGTCAACGACCTCGCCATGCGCGGCGCCCTGCCCGTCGCCCTCTCCCTCGCCGTCATCGCCGAGGAAGGGCTGCCCCTCGACGAGCTGCGCACCGCCCTGGAGTCCGCGGGCAAGGCGGCCCGCGACGTCGGCGTCCCCGTCCTCACCGGGGACACCAAGGTCGTCGGGCGCGGCGCCGCCGACCGGCTCTTCCTCACCACGACGGGCGTCGGCCGGCGCATCCCCGGCCTCACCCCGTCCGTCACCCGCGCTCGCCCCGGTGACGCGATCCTGCTCTCCGGACCGATCGGCCTGCACGGCACCACCATCCTCTCCACCCGCGAAGGTCTCGGCTTCGAAGCGGGCATCGCCTCCGACACCCGCCCCCTGCACCGGCTCGTCAGCGCGCTCGCGGGCTGCGGGGAGGCCGTGCACACCCTGCGTGACCCCACTCGCGGCGGACTCGCGGCGGCGCTGAACGAGATCGCACGCGACGCCCGGATCGGCGTCACGATCGAGGAACGCGCCCTTCCGGTGCCCGAAGTCGTGGGCGCCGCCTGTGATCTGCTCGGCCTCGACCCGCTCGTCGTCGCCAACGAGGGCTGCATGGTGGCCTTCGTCGCCCCGGACGCCGCGGATGCCGCCCTCGACGCGCTCCGTGCGCTGCCCGAGGGCGCCGAAGCGGTGCGTCTGGGAACCGCCGTCGAGGGGACGCCCGGACGGGTCGAGCTGCGTACGCTGGTCGGTGCGGGGCGCATCGTGGAGATGCCGATGGGGGAGCAACTGCCCCGTATCTGCTGAGGGTTGAAGGTGAGGAGGCGTGATGAGCACGTCCGACACGAGCACCGCCCCCATTCGTATCCTGCTCCTCGACGACCACGAACTCGTCCGGCGCGGGCTGCGGGACCTGCTCGACGGCGAACCGGACCTGACCGTGGTGGCCGAGGCCGCGACCGGTGAACAGGCCCTGGCGCGCGGGCCCGCCGTCCGCCCCGACGTGGCGGTGCTCGACGTCCGCGTCCCGGACATCGACGGCATCACCGTCTGCCGTGAACTGCGCTCCCGGATCGACACGTTGGCCTGTCTGATGCTGACCTCGTTCGACGACGACGACGCGCTGCTCGACTCGATCATGGCGGGCGCCTCGGGCTACGTACTGAAACAGGTCAAGGGGGAGGAGCTGCTCGCCGCGATCCGTACGGTGGCGTCCGGGCAGTCCATGCTCGACCCGGAGACCACCGCCCGCCTCATGCGCAGCCTGCGCGAACCGCCACCTGCCGAACCCGCACAGGACCCGCGGCTCGCCCGGCTCGCGGTGCGGGAGCGGGAGATCCTCGACCTGATCGGGGAGGGCCTCACCAACCGACAGATCGGACGGCGCCTGTACCTGTCGGAGAAGACCGTGAAGAACCACATCTCGCGGATCCTCGCCAAGCTCGGAGTCGAGCGCCGCATCCAGGCGGCCGTGATCGCCACCCACGGCAAGCCGGAGCCGGGCTAGGACGTTCCGCCCCACGCCCAGGTGGTCAGCGCGGTGTGCATCAGCCGGACCGCGGACGGCCACCGGCTGCCCGCGGCGCGATGCAGGGTGAGGGTGCGGACACAGCCGGGGTCCTCGACGCGCAGCCAGGACCCCGGCGCGGACACGTCGGCCAGACGGGCGACGTCCGGCACGAGCGACAGCCCCATGCCGGCGCTCACCAGCATCGACGTCGCGGCGGGCTCGTCGCCCTCGCAGACGATGCGCGGGCTCAGGTTCCGGGCGGCGAAGAGCTGGTCCAGCAGCCGGCGCTGCCAGTGCCCCGGACGGGAGATCACGAACGGCTCGTCCCGCAGCTCGTCGATGCGCACCGAGGCGCGCGAGGTCAGCGGGTGCTCGGGCGGCACGGCCAGCCAGACGGGCTCGTCGTGCAGATGGACGCTGTCCAGGCCGGCACCGGGGATCGGCTGAGAGGCGACGCACAGGTCGACCTCGTGGGCCCGCAGCGCCCGGTGCATGTCGGTGGCCGCCATCTGGTGCAGTTCGACGTCGACGTCGGGGTGGGCGCGCTTGAACGCGGTCAGCGGGCCGGTGACCGTCAGGAACGTCTCCGCGGCGAGCCGGACCCCGCCGACGCCGTTGCAGGTCGCCTCGGCGACGGCCCGCCGCCCCGCGTTCAGTTCACCCAGGGCCCGCTCCACGTGGTCGCGGAAGAGCCGCCCCGCGGCGTTGAGCCGCATCCGGCCGCAGCGGTCGAAGAGCGGAGTGCCGAGCTCCGCCTCCAGCCGGGCGACCGTCCGGCTCAACGACGGCTGCGCCACCCGGAGTTCGGTCGCGGCGCGGCTGAGGTGCTCCAGCCGAGCGACCACGAGGAACTGTTCCAGCGTGTGCAGATCCATTGCGACTCCCACCGCGGCCCGTACCAGGTCTCATAACGCCGAAGGCATAACAGGTTAGCAATATTGATCTTTGACCCGATGCCGTGCGAGGCATGACCGTGGAGGGCATGACAACCCTGTCCACCTCCGAACGTCTCTCAACTGCCCTAACGGGCAAGTCGTTTGATGTGAGCGCGCGGATTCTGCGGCTCGCCGTCACCGTGCACACCGCCGTCGCGTTCGGCCAACCGGCCTTCGCCGGAGCCTATTTGAGCGGTGACATCGGCGGCCTCGACTGGCACGCCCGTGGCGCCGACGTGACGTTCTCCCTCGGCATCGTCCAGGCCGTGATCGGCGTCGTCGCCGCACGGCGCTCGCGCCGGTGGTGGCCTGCGGTCGCCTCGGTCCTGATCCTGATCGCCGAGTCCGGGCAGTACGCGGCGGGCCTCGCGGGCGCACTGTGGCTGCACATCCCGCTCGGGGTGGCCCTGCTCGCCGGGCTCACCGTCCTGTGCGTCACCGTCTGGACGCGGCCGCTGCCGCGCGCACACCGGGACGGCACGGATGGCTGACCGTTGCGGCACCGCCCCCGAGCTGTCCCGGCGCCGCGTCCTCGCCGTCGGCGGCGGCCTCGGCCTGCTCGCCGCCGGCAGCCTGGCCCTGTCCGGCGCCATGGCACAGCACCCGACCCGCACCGGCGGCCAACTGCGCAGTACCGCGCCACTGCCCGACCCGTACACCGTGCCGCTCCCGATCCCGCCCGTCCTGAGACCTGCGGCGAGCCGTGCGGGCGGCGACCGGTACGAGATCACCCAGCGCGAGGTCGACGCGGAGGTGCTGCCGGGGACCCGGACACGCCTGTGGACGTACAACGGCACCTTCCCCGGACCCACCGTCGAATCCCGGCGCGGCCGCACGGTCCATGTCACCCACCGCAACGAACTGCCCGTGCCGACCGTCGTGCACCTCCACGGCGGCCGCACCCCGGCCGACTCCGACGGCTACCCGACCGATCTGGTCCTGCCGGACGGCTGGCCGGAGCCGTCCGCGCACCCGCACCACGGCGCCCCCACGACGAGCGGTACCGCGTCCATGACGGGCATGGCCGCCATGAGCGGGATGCGCGACCCGCACGCCGTCACCTCGCGCCTGGAGCGGACCTACACCTTCCCGCTCGACCAGCGCGCCACCCTGCTCTGGTACCACGACCACCGCATGGACTTCACCGCCCCGGCGATCTGGCGCGGCCTGGCCGGCCTGCACCTCGTCCGCGACGCCGTCGAGGACGCCCTCGACCTGCCCGGCGGCGCCCGCGAACTGCCGCTGATGATCGCCGACCGCGCGTTCGCCGCCGACGGCTCGCTGATCTACCCCGCGCTCGATCCGACCCTGCGCGAGCGCCCCGGGGTGCGCGGCGCGTACGCGGCCGGGGTCCTCGGCGACGTGATCCTGGTCAACGGCGCCCCCTGGCCCGTCCACGAGGTCGACGCCGTCCGCCACCGGCTGCGACTGCTCAACGCGTCCAACGCCCGCCACTACGACCTGGAGGCCGTCACCGAGGACGGACGCCGCCTCGACCTCGTCCAGATCGGCGCCGACCAGGGCCTGCTCGCGGCACCGGTCACGCACACCTCGCTGCCGCTGGCACCCGCGGAACGGTACGACGTGATCATCGACTTCGCCGGACTGCCCGTCGGCAGCCTGGTGCGGCTGCGCAACCAGCTCGGCTCCGGACGCACCCGCGACGTCATGGCCTTCCGCGTCGCCCGCACGGCCCGCGACGACAGCCACGTCCCGAAGACCCTCGCCGACGATCTGCCCGACTGGCGCCGCGAGGACGCCACCGCCGTGCGCGAGTTCGCCTTCCGCGCCGGACACATGGAGCACGGGCGCGGCTGGCTCATCGGCGGACGGGCCTTCGACCCGGAGCGCACCGACGTCACGACCCGGCTCGGCGCCCTGGAGATCTGGCGGTTCGTCGCCGACGTCCACCACCCGGTCCATCTCCACCTGGTCGGCTTCCAGATCCTCTCGCGCGGCGGGAAGGCGCCGCTGCCGCACGACGCGGGCCTCAAGGACACCGTCTCGCTGCGACCCGGCGAGTCCGCGGAGATCATCACCCGCTTCGACGGCTACCGCGGCCGCTATCTCTTCCACTGCCACAACGCCGAGCACGAGGACATGGGCATGATGGCCAACCTCCGGATCACCTGAAGCCCGGCCTGCCGCGCTGACAGAGGCGCGCCGTACACTCCCCGGGTGACCGCCACCGCACCTCCCGTCGCCCCGTCGGACGAGCCCGCAGCGCAGCCCGTACGCCGCTTCCACCTGCGACGGTTCGCGCCCCTCCTCCTCGCGGGAGCGGCCGGACTCCTCCTGTACGTCACCTTCCCGCCGCGCGAACTGCCGTGGCTGGCGCCGCTCTCCTTCGCGCTGTTCGGCATCGCCGTGCACGGGCGACGGCTGCGGGCCGGTTTCGGGCTCGGCCTCGTCTTCGGGCTCGCGTACCTGGTGCCGCTGCTGTCGTGGACGGGCGTCGACGTCGGGCCGCTGCCGTGGCTGGCGCTCGCCGTCGCCGAGGCGCTCGTCGTCGCGTTCGCCGGGATGGGCATCGCCTATGTGTCGCGGCTGCCGCTGTGGCCGCTGTGGGCGAGCGGCGTGTGGATCGCCGACGAGGCGCTGCGCGCCCGCTTCCCCTTCGGCGGGTTCCCGTGGGGCAAGGTGGCCTTCGGCCAGCCCAGCGGGGTGTTCCTGCCGCTGGCCTCGCTGGGCGGCACCCCGCTGCTCGGCTTCGCCGTGGTGCTGTGCGGATTCGGGCTCGGCGCACTGGCGCTGCGCGTCAAGAAGGTCCGCGGCCGTGCCGACGTACGGCTGCTGCGCGACCGGGGCGTCGTCGCCGCGGCCGCCTTCACCGTCGCGCCCGTGCTCGCCGGAGCGGCCGCGATGCCGCTGGTCGCCACCTCCGCCGAGGCCGGCACCGCGCGCGTGGCGCTCATCCAGGGCAACGTGCCGCGCATGGGCCTCGACTTCAACGCCCAGCGGCGGGCCGTGCTGGACTACCACGTGCGCGAGACCATGAAGCTCGCCGCGAAGATCAAGACAGGCAAGGTCAAGAAGCCCGACCTCGTCCTGTGGCCGGAGAACTCCTCCGACATCGACCCGTACGTGAACATCGACGCCTACCAGGAGATCCAGAAGGCCGCCGAGGCGGTCGGCGCCCCGATCTCGGTGGGCGCCGTCGTCACCGACAAGAACGGCGACGAGCGCAACCAGCTGATCCTGTGGGACCCGAAGACGGGCCCCGGCGCCACGTACAACAAGCGGCACCTGCAGCCCTTCGGCGAGTACATGCCGTACCGCGGCTTCTTCCGCATCTTCAGCAAGGACGTCGACCGGGCGGGCAACTTCAAGCCCGGCACCAAGGCCGTCGTCTTCGACATGGCGGGCACCAAGGTCGGCAACGTCACCTGCTACGAGGCCGCGTTCGACGACGTCGTGCGCGACCAGGTCGACGCGGGCGCCCAGATCCTGTCCGTGCCCAGCAACAACGCGACCTTCGAGCGCAGCCAGATGACCTACCAGCAGCTCGCCATGGACCGGGTGCGCGCCGTCGAGCACGGCCGGGCCGTGATGGTCCCGGTCACCAGCGGCGTCAGCGCCGTCATCCGGCCCGACGGGTCCATCGCCCAGAAGACCGGCATGTTCGAGGCCGACACCCTCCTCGCCGACGTACCCCGGCGCACCACCAAGACGCTCGCCACGCGCGCGGGTGTCTGGCCCGAGGCGCTGCTCGTCGGCATCGGCGTCGGCGGCCTGGCGTGGGCCGTCGTACGGTCCCGTCGCGGGCGGCGGACCACGGCCTGACCTTCGGGTTCGGCCGGTCGAACGGTTAGGGTCGCGCGTATGGCTACTCCCGACTACATCCGCGCGATCCGCGCCACCGCGGGCCACCAGCTCCTCTACCTGCCGGGCGTCACCGCCGTCGTCTTCGACGACGAGGGCCGGGTGCTGCTCGGCCGCCGCGCCGACACCGGGAAGTGGGCCGTGCCCGCGGGGATCGCCGAGCCGGGGGAGCAGCCCGCCGACGTCGCCACCCGCGAGGTGTTCGAGGAGACCGGCGTCGAGTGCGTCGCCGAGCGCGTCGTCCTCGTCCAGGCCACCAAGAAGGCGATCACCTATCCCAACGGGGATCAGTGCCAGTTCATGGACATCACGTTCCGGTGCCGGGCCGTCGGCGGTGAGGCCCGGGTCAACGACGACGAGTCGCTGGAGGTCGGCTGGTTCGACCTGGACGCGCTGCCGCCGCTGGACGAGCACGGTCTGTTCAGGATCAAGCAGGCCATGCAGGACGGGCCGGCTTGGTTCGAGGGCGGCTCGGCGGGCTGAGGGGCGGTCCCGGGCGCCTCATGGCGGGGAGACCAAATCGATCACCCTCAGTGACGGATGCTGGGGGTTGCAGGCTGGAGTCAGCACGGAGTCAGCACGCGTTCGTGGTGCTGCTCGGCGCGTACGGCCCGTAGGTCGCGTGGAGGATCTGCTGACAACGCTCGCGGCCGTCCTGCGTGAGATGGCCATAGGTCGCTGCGGTCACACTGATCGCCGTGTGTCTCAACCATCGTGCGGTTTCATGAAGCGAAGCCACCTGGGTCAGAACGAGGATGGCCCATTTGTGCCGGAGATCGTGCGGCTTGTATCGGGGCATACCGAGCCGCTCGATGGCGCGGAACCAGGATTTCCGCACGAGGCCGCTGTGGGGTAGGCCTCCTTGCTCGTTGAGAAATCGGCAGTCGATCCGTGAACTCTTCGAGAAAGGACGGAATCGGCACATCGCGCCACTGACCCTCTCGCCGGTGCTTGAGAGGTGCGTACGGCACCCTGATCGGGGGATACGAACGCTGCCGATCAGGAAAGAAATAGCCAGCGTGATGCCAGGGGTGGCCGTACCGTCATGACATGGGCAAGTCCTCTGGCGACCCGAAGCTGAAGCGTCGGCATCACACCGTGCCGCGCCTGCTGCTGCGACGCTTCGCTGACGGGAAGCGCCTCCTACCCGTGCCTCTTGACGGCGACGCACAGCGTCTGGTGGGGATCGCGGACGTAACCGTTCATAACGACTTCTACTCGATGCGGGGCGAGAACGGTCAACTCGACGACAGCGTGGAGAGCTTGCTTGCCGAGCTGGAGGGCAAGTCGGCCGCGGTCATCCGCAAGGCCGTCGATGACGGGGTGTGGCCCCTGCCGTTGGAACAACGAGCGGTACACGCCGAGTGGATTGCAGCCCAGTACGCGCGAATCCCAGCTGCCCGCAAGGCCAGCAATGAGATCGGGGATTACTGCGGAAAGATCATGACCGCTATGGAGGGAAAGCCTGGGATTCGCAGACGACTTGAAGCGGTGGCCACAGGGCCTGTCTCCGATGAGGAAGTCGACGCGGCGTGGGCAGAGTTGACTGACTTCGACGGCTACTACGCCGAGATGTCGGTCAACGGTCACATGGTGTCGATGGGAACGCCATGGCGACGGCGTACTCGGAGTTCATGGCTCGTGCATGGGGTCTCATCAAGTTCGAGCGCCGCGCCCTGCTCATTCCGGATCATCCGGTGACGCTGGTGCGCGATGAAGATACGCCTGCATGGCGCGGCGTGGGTATCGGGACCGCGGGCGCGATCCTCATGCCGATCGACCGGCGGGTGGCCATCATGATGGTCCCGTCTGACGACGATGACTTCTGCGTACGGACGCACACCAAGCTGGCCAAGGAGCTGAACCAGCGCTTTGCGTTCAACGCGCGCAGGGAGCTGTTCCATCACCCCGATGACGACCCCCTGGAGGGAGCCGAGCTGCCGTCTCCGAGGAACAGTGAGATCCGGATCAGCCAACCGCCTAGCAAGTTTCTGATGCCCGATGGCCCCCCGGACGCCTTCAAGCGCGCGATGAGCGACATCCCCGAGCTGCCTCCAGGGGCCAAGCCACCTCGGTTCGGGACCGGATGACTGGCGGCTTGATGAGGCCGCCAGGGTTTGTCACACCGAATACGGCATAGAGATCAATCTGTCGAGACCGGATCCAGGGCGCGCGGACCGACCCGGCCTGATGGACGAGATCATGACGAGCGTCTCAGAGCGAAACCCGCAGCTGCTTGAATGCCTGGCACATCATGAGGGCAGGGAATGCCTTTCAGAGTCCGGCGGCAAGTCGCCGTGGATGTTTGTCCGGCGAGGTCGAATCGGTGGTCGTCGGCCACTGGTGGCCTCTCATCTGCCCGTGACCCACAGTGCGACTCCTGCGGAGAACGTGCAGCAGAAGGCCACCAAGGAACGCGTCGTACGAGAAGCTGCGCGATGCGGTCTTGGAGCGGAGCCCGAAGTGCCGACAGTCGGGCGCCGGAGTATTTGCGATGCGTTGGTGACCGGGCCTGACGGCATACGCGTTGGTTGGGAGATCCAGTACCACCACAGCACCCCGAGCAGCGTGCACCGTCGTTCCGTCTCGGCGGTGGACAGCGGTATCACCCCGCTCTGGGTCGCGAAGGACCGTACTGCCTCACTGATCGACCGCGCCCCTGGGCACGCGTGGACGACATGCCGTGGAAAGGCATCGCCAGCGGCAGGGAGATGGTGATTCGTGGTGGCTACCGCCACCTTGAGGTCTGGAGGTGCGTCCAGCAGTGACCGTCATTGCCTATTGAGTGAGGGTGCCGGTCACTGTGGCGGGATGCACGCGGACTGGTTCCGGCTGGCCCTGTGCCAGTCGGAAAGGAAGCCTGTGCACCTTGAGGGTCTCGTCGTGTCGAGTGCAACAGGGGAAAGCGTTCCGGTCTATGTGCCAAACCGCGGCAGGGGGCGGGCAGGGAGGCACATGTGGGTGACTGCGACCGATCGTGACCTCTGGAAGGAGCTCGTCGGCGAGAAGAAGCCTCTTCCCGTGCCAGAGTAGGAAGAGGGCGACGAGACCACATTCGCCGACCAGGAGATCGACCGGACCTGCCGTGCCGGAGAGGAGGGCTGGTTCGTCAGGTCCCTGTGCGGAATGCGGGCAGCTGATGAGGCGATACGGCAGGGACGCGGGCATGGTCTGTGCTGTGTGTCGCGTAGTGCTCAACCGGCGATAGGCGGGGCACCGCACGACTTTCGTGGCACCCCGCTTATTGGGGCCGGCGCTTCGGCGGCACCGGTCCTGGGATCACGTCGAGGTTCAGGTGCTCCTTGAACAGGTGGACCAGGTTGGCGCCGTCGAGCAGTTCAAGACGTCCGTGCTCGTTGGCGAACGCCTCGCTGGCCCGACCGAACCATGAGGTCGTCACGAGGATGCCCTTGGCCGCCCGCTTGTGTTCCACGACACCGGCCAGGGCCGAGACAGTCTCGAACGGCACCACGTTCTTGGTGCGCTTGGCCTGGATGACGCACAGTCCCTTCATCACCGGGTCGGTGTTCATCGCGATGGCGTCGACACCCTCGTCCTTGGAGGGCTGGGTGTTCACGCTGTCCAGGCCGATGGCCTCGAACAGCTGCCGGATCAGGTGCTCGAACTCTGTGGGCGTCAGGTCCATGAGCACAGGGCGGCTGTCCAGCCCTGCCACAACGTCCAGGCTGTCCATGAGCCGGAACTTGCTGAGGTCAAAGGTGACCAGAGGCCGCACTGGCTCCAGTTCGTACGGGTTCGGCGAGATCAGTGAGCGCAACCGCTTCAGGCAGGCGCGTGGGTCCACCTGGGTCAGGACGAGCTGCGCGAACTCCTCCCGGTCTGTCTGGAGGGTGATCAGGCAGGGGTGCACCTCGCGCCCGGTGGCGCGGTCGATGGTGGCCACATGTCCATTGAGAGCGATGGATTTGACGGCGCCCTCGGTGTCGGCGGCGAACAGTTCGTGCACGGTGCGCAGCGCGGTCTGGGCGAGGACGGAGGCGTAGAGCTCCTTGCGCTCCTTGTCGGGGCGCGGCACAGGATTCATCTCGTCGCGGGATTTCACGTATCGGTACGCGCGTGCCTCGGGAATGACGTCTTCCAGCGGGAGGTCGATCTCGACCAGCAGGTCGCCTGTGTCTGCTTGATACGAGACCCGATGCGCCTTGGGGAAGCCATGCGGGTACTTGGACGCGGCTAGCGCCTGGTCGATGAACCACTCAACCGCCTCGACGCCCCGCTCGCGATAAGCAGCCTGGCGCTCCTCGATACGTGCGTTCCACTCCTCGACCCGGGTGGCCTCCTGCTGGTTCTGCTCCTCGTGCTTGGTGCGGAGCCTCTCCAGCTTCTCGACGCGCTTCTTGTCGTCCCGCGCATGGTCGCTCAATGCCCTGTCGAACCGCTCGCGGGCCGCCTCGACTTCGGCGTCGTATCCCTTGCGGCCGAAGCCAAGCGCACCGAGGAAGCCGCGCGGCGGTTCCGGTTCGTACTCCTCCCAGCGTGGCTGTGGGGCGGCCTTGGCCCGGCCCTTGGGAGGGATAAAGGCGGCCGGCGTGAACTTCTGCCTGAGCCGGTCGAAGGTCAGAGGGTTGCTGTCCAGCACAGCAGTCCGCAGAAGATTCGTCAGCTGCTCGACGTCGTTCTCCAGCACGTAGGTGCGGTCGACAGCCTCCTGCGCGCGGGCCGCCTCATACGCGACCTTCTCCTCGCGTGCCTTGCGTTTGGCCTTGGCCTCGGCGGCCTTGCGGGCTTTCTCGTACTCCCTTGCCTGCCGTGCGAGTTCTCTGGCGTAGGGATCGTTCCCGCCCGCCCCGTTTCTACCTGCCACTGCGCCCCCAGGTCAGTGCATGATCCTTTGGCCGAACCTTCGCAGTATTACCTACCCGTCCAACAACGTCAGGAGGCCCTCGAAGTCTGGCCAAGACCGTTCGCAACTTCCCGTGAGGACGGCGTATTGAGCGTCAGGCGCGTACGGCGCTGCAGTGACAGTGCCGTATGTGTTAAAGGCGCGGGTCGGCTCGGGCGGGGATCCGTCCACGACTCGCCCGGTCAGGACGCCCTGTGCGAAGGAGTCGTCGGTGACGGTCTTGAGAGTCGTGGACGGTCCCCGTGGTGCAGGGGCTTCGGGGCAGACGGCGGCTGCGACCGGCTGCGCGGTGTTGGCCGTGTCGGCGAGTGCCGCCAGGTAGCGCTCGGCGTCGAGCGCGGCCGCGCAGCCACTGCCGGCTGCGGTGATGGCCTGGCGGTGGGTGTGGTCGACGACGTCGCCCGCGCCTAAGACGCCCGGGATATTCGTACGGGTCGAAGGCGCCTGTGTCTAGAGGTAGCCCTCGTCGTTCAAGTCGAGCTGTCCGGTGAACAGTTCGGTGCGCCGATCGTGGCCGATCGCGATGAACAGACCCGTGACGTCCAGCTCGTGGGTCTCGCCGGTCGCGGTGTAGCGCAGGACGACGCTGCGAGCATCCCGTCCTTTTCCACGCAGAGCCCTTCAGCCAGCCGGAGCGCCGCGTCACCAGTATGTGGGGGCATCGAGGTACCCGGCGCGAAGCTGATACCGAAGAGCGTGGTGTCCATGGGGATGGGGCCGGACATGCCCTGGGTCATGGGCCAGTACGACCGCCTGGACCTGACCCTGGTGCTCCCAGAAGACGAGCTCCCAGTGCGATGCTGCGATCGACGTCGTCCGGGCTGCGATCAACGTCATCCGGCCCACCTCGTCGCTACGGCTGCATCAGACCGGCTCGATGTACGGCAGCTACGACGGTCTGCTCTCGATCTCCAGACGCAACCGGATTCCGCCGTCACCGCTGCCTGAGCCGCCAGTGTGCCACGCCGTCATGACCGGCCAGGCCTCGTGCAAAATGCACGGGAAACGCTCACTCTCACCGTGGGATCGGATGTGCTCTGCGTGGCGAGGGGCGAGAACGGCGCGCGGCGCGTCACCGGCGCATTGAGCGAATTGAGGCTCACCGGGTCACTCTGGCAAGCGGTCACGGGGCGCGCATACCGAGGGCGGGCGGCTCCGGTTCTGGAAAGAGATTCCAACGTATCTCGTCCGTCCACATACGTGTCGACCGCGCGGCTCCGGACGCCTGAGAGTCACACACGTAGGTCGGATGACCGATCACGGGGGACATCAGCGCTGCGAGGCTGGATTTCCCAACACGAGAGGAGTCGCGGACACCATGGACATCGCGAACGAAGCATCGAGTGGAACCGGCTGGAACGAGTCGAGGATCGTGGACCTTCTGGGAGCCGCGGCGTGGAAGGTCATGGTCGGCGGTGGTGTGGTCGCCGCCGCTGTCGGAGTCGTGGCCCTGGTCTGGCCGGGCGCCACTCTGGCTGTCGTGGGTGTGCTCTTCGGCGTCTATCTGCTCGCCTACGGTGTGACGCAGCTCGTGGGCGCGTTCGGGCCCCATGTGCCCGGGTCTTACCGGGCCCTTTCCGTACTCAGCGGGACTCTGAGCGTGCTGCTCGGGCTGATGTCCTTCCGCAGCGTGGCACAGTCACTTTTCCTGCTCGCGATCTGGATCGGCTTCGGCTGGCTGCTGAGCGGCGTCTCGATGATCATGGTGGCGGTCTCGGGGTCCGAGCGTCCGTTGCGGGCGTGGAGTGGTCTGCTGGGGGCCGTCACTCTCCTCGCTGGGCTGACGGTCGTCATCTGGCCGTTCTCCTCCATCGCCACTCTGACGATCGTGGCCGGGATCTGGTTGGTCGTGATCGGTGTGACCGAGGTTGTCCACGGCGTTCAGGTGCGCCGCCGGACAACCACGCCAGGCCTCTGACATACCTCGTTGGAATCCGGGCTCCGACCGGAGCGGCCTCCGTCGGGCCTGGGCGCCAGCGGGTTGAACGAACTGTAGCGGCGCAGCGTTGCCGGTCACGGTCCCCGTGGTGTACTGCTCGCTGGTCGGCCGAGGAGGCCGAGTCGCGGGTGTATGAGTCGTCTGACTTCACCAAGCCGACGTATGACGGCATGGGGGTCGGCGGCCGCGACGGACGTCGTCAGCGCACGCGACCCAGCAGGGCCGAAAGCGCCACGCGGGCTCCGCCCGCGTGGACAGGGAGGCCCGGTCTGCCATCGCCGCGGTGGCTTCGGCCCCGATGCTGTCGAGCAGGCTGCGGTAGACGCCTGCCATCGCGCCGACGTCGGCCCGGCTGCGACCGGCGAGCACTGAAAGCAAGTGGAGCCCCTCAGCAAACAGTGCACGTGCTCTGCTCGCCGGTATCCGACGAGACCGTGGGAGTCCGCGCCGGACGAAACCCTGTCAGTGGCGAACCATGTCTCTTCGCAGCCGAAACGTGCGGGGTTCTCTGCGAGAAGGGTGGCGTCGGCCCACCGCGGCGTATTCGCGAATGTCCGGATGATGTTGGTGTTCTGCAGGGCCAGCCCCAGTGTGTCGGCGTGTGCCTGGCCCCGCTGGGCATGTGTGCAGCCGAACACTCCACGTGACAGCCGCCCGATGGAACCCGCCACGCAGCGACAGTAGACGAGCAGGTCGGCAAAGCTCTTCCACTCCGACTGTTCCACGTCCATTGTGACGCCGGCGATCAGTTCGTGGAACGCGGTCAACGGAACGGTGAAGCGCTGAGAGACGTCTGTGAGGGCTAGGGGTACGGGGGCGTTCGCATCGTCACCCGCGCGGCCCATGCCCAGACCGTCGAGCATCGAACTGACGTGCACCAGCAGCTCCAACCTGCGGTGTTTCTCCGAGGTGACGTCTCCTTTGCCGCCCGCCTTGCGCGCCGAGGCGTCAATCGCGGACAGGGCCTCCGTTCAGGGCAGGGCAGCAGCCGTACGCCGTAGCTGAAGTTCTGCGCTTTCGCGCGTGTTACTTCCGTGCGACGGCGATATGCCGCGCGGCGCGGACATCATTCGGGTGTCCGGAGACGCGGTCACTGATTGCGGCCACACTCCTCAACCCTCTGGCTGGGAAGGACCCGGCCACTCACGAAGGGAAGTGCCGGGAGCGATCAGGTCCCTTGTCGGTGTGGGAGATGTACGTTGCCCTGCCGTCGGATTCCATTCCCCGGCTGGCGACGACGCCGGACCGGGCAACGTTCTTGAACGGAATCAACAGAGGTAGGACCGGCATTGCCTGACCGACTCCGGTGCGGCCCGTTTGTTCGCGCACGAGGGCAGCGCGCAACGGGCGGCGGTAGCTGCCTGCCGTGGCAGGCACGTTGGTCAGTGCGGTCGGCGCGGCCCTGACGAGGCCTCCGGGATGAGCCTTTCGATGAGGGGGGCGCCGCGGCCGACTTCTTTACTCCGATGGGGCGCCACAGAGGACGACCTGCCTACCTTCGTCAAGCACCGGGTCGCTCCTTACGAGTACCTGCGCGTGGTCCGGATCGTTCCTTCTCTGGCCACGTGATCCACCGGGAAGATCCTCAAGCGGGAGATCCGACGGCCCCGATGACCTGTCGGACTCGTCGGTGCGGCGCCCACGCAGCGGCGACGTCTTCGTCCCCCCGGCACCCGCATATGGGCCGAGGCGCTTGGGAAACGAGATGGCCCGGCACCGCGTCGGCGGTGCCGGGCCATCTCGTTTCCCAACTTGAGGAGTCAGCCCTGGTGGGCCCTGAAGCAAGGCTCCTTCTTGTTGAACACGAAGGTCACGCCGCGACGGCGCACCACCTACGCGCCGGGCTTGCTCTTCCATGAGCGCAGTGACTTGCGCCCTTCATCGGGGTCTGTTCCGTAGCGCTGTTCGAATTGTTGGGTCTGCTGCAGCTCTAGCAGACCCGTTCGGCCCGGCCTGCGGTGTCTACACCTGAACTTGCGGATTCATTGCTGTAAAGCTCCGTTCTGGCTGCGCTGTACGGCATAAGTCAGATGACCAATATCGGCGACTCCGAGTAGCTTCGTCGGCGCCAGCCTGCTGCCCGGTGGGGCCCCGCGCCCTCATGTTGCCTGCCTAAGCTGACTTCGAGGACTCCCGACGCGAGCGCCCTTTGTGGGGGCCGGTGTAACGGCCCCGCCACTGGTTCTTCCAGGTGCGTCGATTCGCTGGCGGTGGTGTCCGAAGCCTCGGGGTGTCTGACGGTGACGGTGGTGATGTCCAGTCACCTGTAGCCGTTCGCCACCAGACACCGCCGTGGACGATGATGAATGTCATCCGGTCTCTGGGACCGAACCACATCTCCAAGGCCAGCCGCCCAGATCATGGCGCTGTGGCGCCGCGACCGCGCCTGAACTCCCGCTCGGCCACGACTCGTTCATCATTCGGATGCCTCGAGCCAGTACACATCCTTCGTGTACCACGCACCCCCTCGATGCGGGTTTCGATGCCTAGATCGGCACCGTCAGTGATGCCCTGGACAACGCGCTCATGAAGTCCCAGATCTGCCTCCACGAGACCGAGCTGATCAAGCCCCGCAGGCCCTGGCAGGGCCTTGCCGACGCCGAACGCGGCACCGCGGAACGGGTCGACCGTGTCGCCAGCCAGTGCTTCCACACCGCACCGGAGACCGTCCCACCTCGCCAGCCCCGAGACCCACCACTGCGCTCAGCACCAGCCCTTGCCGGCGGCTGGAGTCACCGCGTGGAGCTCCGCCGATCGCGGAGCGGTTCAGGGGACGTCCGACAGCACCTTTCTCCCTGACATGTGCCTCAAGCGCATGTGCCTCAAAAGGCATTGCGACAGCAGGTGGTCGTTTGACCGATGCCCTCTTTGAGGCTTTGGCGCAAGCTCATTACCGGCATACGCGACGGAATGCGCGAGCCGTACACCGAATTCCAGCCTCTCGGTCAAGGAGGAACCATGACCACCAAACGTGACATGGTCGTGCGCCCCGCGCACGATCTCGGCGGACTGCCGGCCGGACCGGTGATCCCGTCCGACCACGAGCTCACCCCCTTCGAAAAGAGCTGCCACGCGCTGCTCAACGTCCTCGCCGCGCACAAACTCGTCAATACCGAGGAGAAGCGGCGCGGAGTGGAGGACCTCGGCGCCCAGATCATCGGCGAACTCACCTACTACGAACGGTGGGCGGTGTCCGCGTCCAAGGTGCTCGTCGAAAAGGGTGTCATCACCTCTGAGGAACTCGGCGCCCGGATGAACGAGATCAGGAACCGCCTCACGGAGGCCGCCGCATGACCGCCCGCTTCGCGCTCAATGACAAGGTCCGCATCGCCGACCGCGACGCCCCCGGCCACGTCCGCACCCCGCTCTACGCCCGCGGCAAGGAAGGCCGCATCGAGCGCGTCCTGCCCCGCTTTCTCAACCCCGAGCGGGAGGCCTACGGAGTCAACGAGGGCGGCGAGGTCCGCCTGTACCGGGTGCGCATCGAGCAGGCGGCGCTCTGGCCCGACTACGACGGGCCGGCCGACGACGTTCTGGAACTGGAGATCTACGAGCACTGGCTGGAACAGCCCGACGGCCACCGCGACACGGAAGGACGGTGACGTTCGTGACGAACGCCCGCGACAACATTCTCGTCGATCACAGCGACCACACCCACGGCTCCACCGGCGGGCCTGACCCGCACGCCCCCATCGAGACGGCCGTCGAGGAACCCGACTACTTCGACGTCCTGCACCAGGCCATCCGTGAACTGCTCGTGGACAAGGGCCTGATCACCGCCGACGAGGTCCGCGCGATGATCGAGACCCTCGACGCCCACCGGCCCGCGCTCGGTTCGGCCCTGGTCGCACGGGCCTGGACCGACCCGGACTTCAAACAGCGTCTCCTGGCCGACGGCACGGCCGCCATCGAAGAGTTCGGCGTCGACAACTACGACGGCACCAGACTGATCGTGCTGGAACAGACACCCGACGTGCACAATCTCGTGGTCTGCACCCTCTGCTCGTGCTACCCGCGTCCCGTGCTGGGACTGCCCCCGGACTGGTACAAGAGCCGCCCCTACCGGGCGCGTGCCGTGCGCGAACCGCGCGCGCTGCTGGCGGAGTTCGGCACCGAGGTCCCGCAGGATGTGACCATCCGTGTCCACGACAGCAACGCCAACATGCGCTATCTGGTGCTGCCCATGCGTCCCGCCGGAACCGACGACATGAGCGAGCCGGAACTCGCCGCCCTCGTCACCCGGGACACCATGATCGGCGTCACCACGCCCCGGCTGCCGTGACCGGGTTCCGCCGACGGCCGGACATGTCCGCGGCGGACACTCCCGGCCCGCCCACCGCGCGCGCCGCCGAACGGCCCGAGCCGCCCGCGGCGATCGCGCGGTGGGTGGTCCGCGGCCGGCCGCTGTCCTCCTACCTCGCGGAAGCGCTGGGATCGGCCTGGCTCGTCCTGGCCGCACTCACCGCGGTCTCCTTCACCATGCGGGCCGACGGCGGCTACTTGTCGGCCTGGCCGCTGACCGCGCGCCTGGCCGTCGTGGGCGCCTCGGTCGGCGGCGCCGTGGCGGTGTTCTCCCTCACCCCGCCCGGCAAGGAGTCCGGGGCTCACCTCAACCCGGCGGTCAGCCTCTTCATGACCCTTCGAGGAGTGCTGAGCGTCACCGACCTCATCGCCTACACCGTCTTTCAGCTGGCTGGGTCCGTTCTCGGGGTCCTGCTCGCCCGGACCCTGTGGGGCGAGCGGGTCACCGCGGTGAACGACGGACTGATCCAGCCCGGCCTCGGCTGGGACCGTCCTGGTGTGGTCGTCATCGGTGAACTGCTCAGCACTGCCGCCCTGTTGGGGGTCCTGGCCGTCATGACGAGCCGCCCCCGACCGCGGTCGACACCGTGGGTGCTGGCTCTCGTCATCGCGACACTGATCACGTCCACCGGCTCTCGGACCGGAGCCAGCTTCAACCCGGCCCGCAACTTCGGCCCCCATGTCGTCTCGGGCGAGTACCACCTGTTCTGGGCCTACATGCTGGCACCCCTCGCCGCGGCCGTGGTGGCCGCCGGCGCGCTGGCTCTCCTGGGCGTCCGCCGCGCCTGGACCCACAGGGTCTGCTGCACGTACGACAGCCACCGCTACCACCTGCTCGCGCCGCTTCCGCGGCAACCCCGCCCTCCCTCTTCCTCCCGGTGATCTTATGTCTCGCACCTTCAACGACATCGTGCTGCCCGCATCCGCTCCGGCGGACCCGGCGGACCATGCCGACGAGAACCTGCGCCGCACGGCACGCTCAGTCATCAGCACCCTGGGCCTGCACGACGTGGAACTGGCGCCCGAACTCGTTCACGCCCTGCTGCGGGCGGGCTTCGGCCTCCAGGCCGGCCCCGCCTCCGGGGAGCCGCCGACGGGTGGAGTGGAGATCCGCTCGTGCCCGGACCATTACGGGCCTGGCTCTCTCCTGCTCAGCTGGGCCCCGCACGCATCCGCGTACAGCCCATTGGACCCGGGTGTTACCGAGGTCGAGGGCCTCATGTCCTGTGCGCTGCTGGACACCGTGCGGGCACTGGGATTCCGCGCCAAGCGACTGGGGGCGTCCTACTCGATCCAGGTGCAGCCGTGGGGACCCCATGTCACGGACTGAAGCAACTGGCGGATTTTTCCGGGCCAACCGGCGCACGGTCCTGCTGCTCTCGGCCGTCGTTGCTGTCACCATCGGCTCCTTCATCCTGCTGGCAGGCGCGGTGTCTGGACGCCACTTCTCGGTCGGCACCCAAGTCTTCGGTACCGGCCTCGGTCTCACGGCGTACATGCTCGGCGTCCGGCACGCCTTCGATGCCGACCACATCGCCGCCATCGACAACACCACCCGACGGTTCATGGCCGAAGGACGGCCGTCGGCTCACCTCGGCTTCTGGTTCGCTCTGGGGCACTCTTCGGTCGTCGTGCTGCTGAGCCTGCTCACCGCCCTTGGCGCGCGCCTGGCGTCCCGGCTCACCGACGACTCCTCCTCCGCCCACCGCATCCTGGCGGTGCTCGGTACATCCGTTTCCACGGCGTTTCTGTTGCTGCTCGGCGTCCTCAACCTGGTGGCTCTGCGCCGCATCGCGGTCCTGTACCGGTCCGCCCGCCGTGGTGTCCACGACGAGGAGCGACTGGACCAGGTCCTGGGCGACCGGGGACTGCTCTCCCGACTGCTGCGCCGCCTGACCTCGTCGACGACGCGCCCCTGGCACATGTTTCCGCTCGGCCTCCTCTTCGGCCTCGGCTTCGACACGGCCACCGAGGTGTCCCTGCTCGTCCTGTCCGGCGCGGGTGCCTCGACCGGCGTCCCGTGGTACGCCCTGATGCTGCTTCCACTGCTCTTCACCTGTGGGATGACGTTGTTCGACACCCTCGATGGAGCCTTCATGTCGGCCGCGTACCGATGGGCCTTCGTCCACCCTTTGCGGCGCATCCACTACAACCTCACCACCACCGGCCTCTCGGCGGCCGCGGCCCTGTTGGTCGCGGCTGTGAACCTCGTGGCCCTGTTGAGCGGCAGTGTGCCGGCACTGGGCAGGGCACTGCCCTGGCTGGTCGACATCGACCTCAACACCGTCGGCTACCTCATCGGCGGGCTCTTCCTCGCCGCCTGGCTCGCCTCCTTCCTCCACTGGAAGACCGTCGCCCGTCCGCCGGGCCGCACGAGTCCGGCAGGCATCCTGACAACCGTCAAGGCAGGCGGGACCGTAGCCGCGTCCGCCGACCCTGATGTGTGACGCGCGGGCAAGCCGCCTGGCGCTGATCACCAACGACGACTTCGTGGGCTACTGGATCATCCATACGGCTCGCGAATACCCACACCTCTCCTCCTGCGCTGACCTGCGGCTACACCGCCTCAGTGCTTGATCGTGACTGCCACTTCAAAAGAACCGCACCCCACGTCGCACTGTGGTTGCATTTTTAAACCACGCGTGGACATCATGGTGTCGGCGGCGCCCATCAGGGCCCGCCGAGGAAGGAATTGAAATGTCAAACGATGCCCTGCCGCGGATGGATACCATTCGCCTGCGTGCCGACGGTGGCGTCCTGAACGCGACGTTCGACGCCCCGCCCCTCAACCTCATCGGACCGGAGCTCGTCCGTGACCTGGTCCGCCTCATCGGCTACCTGAGCAAGCCCACCCCGTACCAAGTGGTGGTGTTCGACAGCGCCGACCCGGACTTCTTCATCCCGCACGTGGACATGACCAAGATCCCCGAGTACACCGCCGAAGCCGCCAAGGCGGGCGGCCCGGGCGACGCCTCGCTCGGCATGCTCTACCAGCGCCTGAGCCGACTGCCGGTCGTCACCGTCGGTAAGCTGCGCGGCCGGGCCCGTGGCGCGGGCAGCGAGTTCCTGCTTGCCTGCGACGTGCGCTTCGCCGCGCGGGAGAACGCAGTCCTCGGTCAGCCCGAAGTGGGCTTCGGTGCCCCGCCCGGCGCGGGCGCCGTCGAACGCCTGGCACGACTGCTGGGATCCGGCCGCGCCTTGGAAGTCCTTCTGGGCGCCGACGACTTCACCGCCGATGTTGCCGAGCGATACGGCTGGATCAACCGTGCCGTACCCGACGACGAACTCGACGCTTTCGTCGCACGCTTCGCCCGCCGCGTCGCCGGCTTCCCGGCGGACGCTGTCGCGGTAACCAAGACGGCGGTCACCCGCGTCAACGCGCCGTCCGACGATGAGATCCGCGCCGCGGCCGTCGTTTTCCAGCACCTCGTGCGCGAGGGATCGGTCGCCCCGCGCGCGGCATGGCTGCTCAAGGAGGGACTGCAGACCCGCGGCGCGACCGAGTGGGAACTGGGCGAAGTGATGGCCTCCATCACCCCCGACCAGCCCTGAATAGCCCGCTCTTCGCACAGCGCCCTGCGGACACAACACCGTGGGAAGCCCTCTGCTCCTCCCGTTGCTGTGCTCCGCGTCCGCTCTGCGGGTCCTGGGAGCCCCCGAGCCATCGCTCACTTCCCGACGTGACACGACAACGGTCAACCGCCCAGCCATATGAAAGGTGATCACTATGACCCAGCGCATCGACGTCCGCATCCCCCTGCCCGACGGCATCGAGCTGGCCGCCTGGCTGTTCCTTCCCGACCACGCCGAACGGCCTCTGCCGGCCATCACCATGGCCCACGGCTTCGGCGCCACCCGCTACCACGGCATCGAGCACATCGCCCGCCGCCTCAGTGAGGCCGGTTACGCAGTCCTCCTGCACGACCACCGCAACTTCGGCGACAGCGACGGCACTCCCCGCCAGGACATCGACCCCTACCAGCAGATAGCCGACTGGCGCTGGGTGATCACCTACCTCGGCACCCGCGAGGAGGTCGACGAAGAGCGCATCGGCATCTGGGGCTCCAGCTACGCGGGCGGTCACACCCTGGTACTCGCCGCCACCGACCGCCGCATCAAGGCCGTCTACGCCCAGGTTCCCACCGTCAGCGGTTACGAGACCGGCCTGCGCCGCGTCCCGCCCCACGAGGTCCGTGCCCTGGAAGAGCGGTTCAACCAGGACGAGCGCGACCAACTGGCCGGCAAGCCGCCTGTCTACCGGCCGTTCGTCGACCCCGACCCCGAGAACCAGGCTGCCTACCGTCAGCAGAGCGCGATCGACTTCTACTTGAACTGGGCGCCCGAGGACAAGTGGACCAACGAGGTCACCATCCAGTCCAACCGCCGTGCCCGCGCCTACGAGCCCGGCCAGTGGATCTCCCGGATCGGCCCCACCCCGCTGCTGATGCTCGTGGCCACGGACGACGACGTCGCCCCGACCGACATCGCCCTCGACGGCTTCGAGCGCGCCCGTGAGCCGAAGAAGCTCGTCCTCATGGACGGCGACCATTTCTCCCCGTACGTCCAGCAGTTCGAGCTGTCGTCCTCGGTCGCCATCGACTGGTTCGACACCCACCTCAAGGCCGGCGGCCAGGAGTAGGGCCGACCTTGCCTTAGGAACCAGGAGCAGCGGCAGCGGGTGAACAACGGGACGCACTGCCTGCCAGTCAGGTAGGAGCCTGCCCTCGCACGAGCCGGCTGTCACACCGGTTCCGGTCATCCGCGCACCGTCAACAGGACCGGGGCCCGCGCCCGGGCCCCTCGGCCACAGCCGAGGGGCCCTGCTGTTGCGTGTCTTCACGGCGTCCCGGCCGAACGACAGATGGGTTGCCGACTTCACCTGTGTCGCCACCTGGTCCGGGATTATCCACGTCGCGTTTGTGGTGGACGTGTTCTCCTGGGCGATCGTGGGCTGGTCCGCCGCCACGAGCAAGTGGGCCAAGCTCGCCCTCGACGTGGCCGTGTGGCGCCGAGGCCGCGCCGGAACTCCCGCTGGGCCGGCACTCGTTCATCATTCGGGTGCCTGGAGCCGGTACACGCCTTTCGCGTTCACCACGTACCTTCTCAATGCGGGTATCGATGCCTTGCTCGGCACCGTCGGGGACGCCCCCGTAACAACGCGCTCATGGAATCCCAGATCGAACCCCACGAAACCGAGCTGATCAAGCCGCGCGGGCCCTGGCGCGGCCTCGACGACGCCGAAATCGGCACCGCGGAACGGGTCGACCGTTTCAACAACCAGCGCTCCACACCGCCACCGGAGACCGTCCCACCTCACGAGCTCGAGACCCACCACTACGCTCAGCATCAGCCCTTGCCGGCGGCTGGAGTCACCGCATAGGGCTCCACCGATCCCGGAGCGGTTCACTGTGGATGTCGACGGATTCGGCAAGGTCATGTTCTGTCACGGCAATCTGCGTCACGCCGACGAAAGGGTGCTGACACGCACCTGGACGGCTGGGCCGAGATCATCTCCGGCCTTCCCGATGACGTACGGACGGTGGTCTGCGGGCATGCCCATATGCCGTTCGTGCGCCTGGTCGACGAGCACCTCGTGGTCAACTCCAGAGCATCGGCATCGCCACCCGTTACGCGGAGTCCGCCCGCATCTATGTGGCCGGACTCCACGTCGCCGGCATCTTCTGGTCAGCCAGGTGACTCGAAACCGGCGGCCAGGGGAGGCGCCACTGCCAGGTAGGGGTCCTCGTGACGGGGCCGTAGGCCCGCCATGACTGGTTTAAAATTGAAACCTTCAAGGCGAGGGAGAAATGTGCTGATGCGGAAGACGAATCTCGGTGATGCGGCGTGTCCGGTCGCCCGATCTCTCGGCGAGGTGGGCGACTGGTGGTCACTGTTGATCGTCCGGGACGCCCTGAACGGGATCAATCGGTTCAGCGACTTCCAGCGGAGCCTGGGCTGCGCCCGCAACATCTTGAGCGCGCGGCTGGCCAAGCTGGTGGAAACCGGAGTTCTGGTGACCGAGCCGGCCGCTGACGGAAGCCCCTATCACCAGTACCGCCTGACGGAGAAGGGCAGAGCCCTGCGGGTCGTTCTGGTGGCGCTGCGGCAGTGGGGTGAGGCCCATCTCTTCGACGATGACGAGGAGCGGCTGCGCCTGGTCGACGTCCGTGACGGCGAGCCGGTCGCCGAGCTGGAGATGCGCGCCCATGACGGGCGCTCCCTCTCCGTGGACGAGGTCGAGGTCCGGTCCATCTCAGGTACGGCCTGATCGCACCCACGCCGCCCGCGCAAGCTGAGGGGCGCTGGGGGCTGGCGGAGACCGCCCTGACCGTGGTGTTCGCCGTCTACGCCCTGGCGCTGCTCGTCTCGCTCCTCGTCGTCGGCGGGCTCTCCGACCATCTGGGCCGCCGCCCCGTCCTCGTGGTCGCCCTTCTCGGCGAAGCGGTCGCGATGGCCGTGGTGCTGACCGCCGACGGGGTCGGCCAGCTGGTTGCCGGCCGGATCATCCAGGGGCTGGCGACCGGCGCAGCGACTGGCGCCATCAGCGCGGGGACGATCGACCTGCAGCATCCCGGCTCCAAGCTCGGCCCACTGCTGAACAGCGCCGGCACCACGGGCGGCCTGGCCGTCTGCGCCCTGGCCGGCGGTGTACCTCGCTGCTGATTCCCGAAACGTCGCCGCTGCGGCCCGGTGCGCCGGCCTCTCTGCAACCGCGGGTGTCCGTTCCCCACGCCGACCGCAAGGCGTTCCTGATCGCGCTGCCGCCTTTCGTGGCCGGTTGGGCGATCGGCGGGCTGTACTTCTCGCGGGGGTCGTCGCTGACCGTCGGGATCCTCCACACCGACAACCCATCTCGTCGCCTGACTCGTGGTGGCCCGGCTCCCCGGCGCCGCCGCCCTCGCCTGCGTCGTGCCGCGTGGCATGGGCCCGCTGCCGATGATGCTGCTCGGGTCCGTGTCCCTGGTCATCGGCACGCTCGTGACCCTCCCGGCGCTCCTGCTGCCGTCCACGGCCCTGCTGCCGGTCGGTACCCTCGTCGCCGGCTTCGGATTCGGAACGGCCTTCTTCGGTGGATTCCGGATGCTTGCCCACACCGCCGTGCACGAGAAGCGGGCCCAGCTTTTCTCTGCGGTGTACGTCGTTTGCTACCTGGCCAACAGCGTCCCGGCCATCATCGCCGGCCTCATCATTCCCCGGGCTGGACTGCGGGACGCCGCGCTCGGCTACGTCGCGGTCGTCACCGCGCTCGCGCTGCTTTCCATCCCCCTCGGCGTCTCGGCGCTGCGCCGCACGAGGGCAGCGGCCGCCCCCACGGCGACGCCCCCTGCCCTCGTTCAAACAGCCGGCACCAGGCACTGATCCTGGCCCCCCAGGTGGCCGACGTCGGTGCGACTCCCTGGCGACGGACGGGCGGGGCGGCATGGCCCGCCTCACATGAGCCGCTGCCGTCAACCGCCTGTGCCCCATCGCCGTACCGCCCCGCCAGTGGCATGCAAGGTTTCAGGCAAAGTGGTCACTGCTCACCAGGCAGAAGGGTGACGTCGGCCGGGCGGACGCGGGTTCCGTCCTGACGGCAGAAGCTGACACTTACGGGTTCACCGGTGGCGGTGTCGACGAAGTGGTAGGCACTGGAGTACGGGCGGGCCAAGTGGACGCGGCCCCATTTCCCCATCGCCCCCAGCACGGGCGCGAGGTCGCGTCCGACGTCGGTCAGCGTGTACCGCCTGCGTGTGCGGTCGCCCGGCCGCTGATACTCGACGTCCTCGAGAATGCCGACCGCCACCAGCTGCGACAGTCGGTCACTCAGGACATCGGAAGCCACGCCTAACTGCTCCCGGAACTCCGAGAAACGGGATCGGCCGAGCATGGCCTCGCGGATGATCAGTACGGCCCACCGCTGTCCCAGCACCGACATGGCGCGTGCGATCGGACAGGCGTCGTCGTTCCATCGGTCGATGCGCATCCATCGAAGATAGCTGAGACGGTAAAACCAACCCAGCGTGCTAGCGTGAAAGGGTGATTCTTGGTCGATCAGCGGAACTTACTGCCATTGTCGACGCACTCGCGTCGATCACCAGCGTGGGCACGGCACTGGTGATCGAAGGCGAGGCGGGCATCGGTAAGTCCACGCTCCTGGCATCTGTCGCCGAACAGGCAGCTGCCGAGGGCTACCGCCTGCTCAGTTGCTCCGGCCTGCAGAGCCAGACCGAGGTCGGATTCGCCGGAATCCATGAACTCATCCACCCGCTCCTCGGTCAGGCCGCCACACTGCCGCGTCGCCAGCACAGCGCGCTCATGACCTCGTTCGGTCTGGAGGACGGTCCCGCCCCGGATCGTTTGCTGGTCAGCCTCGCGGTGCTCGGCCTGCTGGAGGAGGCCGCGGCCCAGCAGCGCCTGCTGCTCGTCGTAGACGACGTGCAATGGCTCGACCAGACCTCTTTGGACGTCCTGGCCTTCGTCGCGCGTCGGCTGACCAACGCGCCGTTGATGCTGTTGTGCGCCGAGCGGTCGGGCCTCGGCGGCTCGGCAGTGTTCTTGGAGGGAACGCGTCGACTGCCTCTGGGGCCACTGCAGCACGGAGATGCGCAGGAACTCCTGGAGCACACGCTGGGTCAATCGCCCGGCGAAGTCGACGCTTACCTGCAACAGCGTGTGCTCGAACAAGCCAACGGCAACCCGTTGGCGGTCATCGAACTGAGTGCCGGCCTAGCGGAACGCCCCGACGACACAGCGACGTTCTCGGGCGAGCCTCTGCCCACCAGCCAGCGTGTCGAACACGCTTTCCTGGCCCAGCTCGAAGTGCTGTCCGAAGGCCCTCGTCTGCTCCTGTTGCTGATCGCGGCCGCCCACGGGCCGATGGCCGAGATCCATGCGGCTGCCCAGGATATCGGGCTGGACTTCATGCAGGAGCTGGCACCGCTACAGCGGGCGAGCCTGGTCACCGCGGGCAGCGGCCAGCTGCACGTACGCCATCCACTGATCCGTTCCACGGTATACGGCGCTGCCCTGCTGTCGGACCGCGCGCGCGTGCACCGCGCTCTGGCAAATGCCACCACCGACCCGACACGGGCGGCCTGGCATCGAGCCGAGGCGACACTCGGGCCCGACGAACGTGTGGCGGCCGACCTGGAACGCGCTGCTGAACGGACCCAGGCGCGCGGCGCGGGCGCCGAGTCCGCCGCGGCGCTGCGGCGAGCGGCGACGCTCTCACCGGTTCCGGAGGACCGCCTACGACGGCTGACCGCGGCCGCGGACATCGCGCGCGGAGCCGGACTGACGACTGTCGCCATCAGCATCCTGAAGGAAGCGGAACCCCTTGCCCGGGCTCTCTCCGACAGGCAGTCATTGGCGATCACCCGGTTCGTACTCGCTGTCACGGCGTCCCTGCCCGGAGAGTCAGCCACTGAACTGGTAGCCCTGGCAGGCGAATCCGCCGCAGGGGATCCCAGGCAACGGGAGTTGCTGTGGGCAGCCGCCATCGAATGCCGCATGCACGGCCTGCGCGAAGCGCCACGGCAGGCCCTCGTGTCAGCCATCCACAGCCTTGGTGACACCCACGACGACCCACTGATCGACGTCGCCATGGCTCTGGTCGACGATGTCGGTGACGGATTGCGCCTGCAACAACGGCTGCCTGCGGTCTTCGACCGGTTCGGTGACAAGCCTCTGCCGATCATGGCTCTCGGGTTCGCCGCCGAGGCGGTCTCCGACCGGGTCGGCGCGCTGCGCTGCTGGACCTATGTGCAGAACCAGTCCCAGCGGCGGAGCTCAGCAGCTGATGAATGTGAAGGGTTGCGCGGTTCAGCTCAGCTGCTGCTCCAGCAGGGCAATCTGCAGGCCGCGGTGATCACGGCGCAGAACGCGCAGCGTATGGCCGAGGACATGGCCCTGCCGATGACGGCGGCGTCAGCGGCAGCGTACCTGGCCCGCGCTCTGGTGTGGCAGGGGCATGAGGAGCGTGCGCGGCAGGCCCTCGACCGGTGCCGCGAGTTGTTGGCGGCGGATCCCCTGATTGTGTGGAATGACGACGCGCACTGGGCTGCCGGCATGGCGGCTCTGTGCGCGGCCAACTATGCCGAGGCCCTGCCCCACCTGCTGCGGATGTCATTGCACCGGACCAGCAGACGTTGGGCCGTCGCAGATCTGGCCGAGGCGGCGGCAGGCTGTGATCAGCACGACCTGGCCCGGCCGGTCCTGGCCGATATCGAAGAACAAGTCCGAAGGCTCGACACCCCGCTGGACAACCTGCTCGTGCACCGGGCGCATGCCTTGCTGGCACGGACCGACGACGAAACCGAGGACCGCTTCCAGGCCGCGCTGAAGGAGAGCGAGGGGCTCGACGCGGAGTTGGAACTGGCTCGTACCCATCTGCTCTACGGTGAATGGCTGCGCCGACACCGCCGGATCGTGGATGCGCGTACGCATCTGACGACCGCGCTGACCGCTTTCGACGCGGCCGGCGCGACTGCATTCACCAACCGCGCCACAGCCGAACTCCGGGCCGCTGGGGTCACGTTGCCCGGCCGAACCCAGCTCGGGCCCGTAGCCGCGTTGACTCCGCAGGAACTGCAGATCGCCCAACTGGCAGCGGCAGGACTGAGCAACCGAGAGATCGCCGACCGGATCTACCTCTCACACCGCACTGTGGCCACTCACCTGTACAAGGTGTTTCCCAAGCTGGCGATCAAAAGCCGCCGCCAGCTCCCCATGGCTCTGGGCGAAGCCGCGCACTCCTGACCACGGCGCGGGGTTCGGCGGGGGCCTTGCGCGGTGACACGTTGCCATGATACATGTGTCGTCCGGACCCGGCGGGGCTCGCGTAGGCAGGTCGGCCTGTTGCATGCAACGCCGAACCCATGGCCGCGGCCCGCCAGCGGGGTCCGCGAGGAGAATCGCCGTCGGAGTCGTGCGACGCAAGGACGGCTGTTTCCGGAGGGCCTGGGCCAGGGCTGCTACTCCGCCGCGCGAGGTCCTTGTGATCGAGAAAGTCTCGTGCCGACGGATGATTGAACAGAGTTTCGCCTGCGGGCTTGCCGAGGTTTACCAGGCGGCTTTGACCGGGGGGTAGACCGGTTGCCACATTGCTGCGCGGACGCGGTCCTCGATGTCCTTGCCGACCCGGGCGTGGGCGACGCCGTCGGTTGCGGCGGCCTCGGCGACAGCGACAGCCACGGCGACCGACGTGGTGCGGAGCCGGCTGACCGGCGGCAGGATCGGCGCTCCTGCGGTGGTGGTGTCGGTCTGGCCGGCGACGGCGTGCGCTGCCGCGGTGAGCATGGCGTCGGTGATGCGGTCCGCTGCGGCCACCAGGGCTCCAAGTGCCAGACCAGGGAAGACCAGCGCGTTGTTGGCCTGGCCGATCTCATGGGTGACACCCGCGTGCTCGACCGGGCCGAAGGGGCTACCGGTGGCGATCAGAGCCCGCCCATCGGTCCAGGTGAGGAGGTCGGTCGGGGTGGCTTCGGCCAGGCGGGTGGGGTTGGACATGGGCAGGATGATCGGCCGCTCGGCATGGGCGGCCATGGTGCGGACGATGGCCTCGGTGAAGGCGCCGCCCTGACCGGAGGTGCCGATCAGGATGGTGGGCTGCACCTGGGAGACCACCTCGTTCAGCGGGATGCCGCCGGTGTCGGCATCCCGCGACCAGCCGTCGACCTCGGCCGTTCGGCGGGCGTAGCGCAGTTGGAAGTCGTGCAGGCTCTGCTGGTTCTCGGTGAGCAGGCCGTACCGGCCAATGGCCCAGATGCGGGAGATGGCCTGGTCAGGAGTCAGTCCCTGGGTGACGAGGGCGTCCCGGAGCTGGTCGGCGATGCCGATTCCCGCACTGCCGGCGCCGAAAATGACGATGCGGTGTTCCGCCAGCGGCAGATCTGCGGTCCGGACGGCCGCCAGGACGGCGGCGAGGTTCACGGCGCCGGTGCCTTGGATGTCGTCATTGAAAGTGAACGCCTTTTTCCGGTAACGCTCCAGGACGCGGCGGGCGTTGGCCTGGCCGAAGTCCTCCCAGTGCAGCAGTGCCTTCGGGAAGAGGGTGGTGGCCGTGGTGACGTAGGCGTCGATGAAGGCGTCGTAGGTCGCCTGGTCGACGCGCGCGCGGCGGGTGCCGAGGTAGAGCGGGTTGCCCAGCAACTCGGGGCGGTTGGTGCCTGAGTCCAGCATCACGGCGAGCGTGCGCTGCGGGTCGATGCCGGCGGCGGCCGTGTAGACGGCGAGTTTGCCGACCGCGATGTCGATGCCGCCCACTCCCCAGTCACCGATGCCGAGGACGGCCTCTCCGTCGGTCGCCACGATCAGATCGACATCGTCGGGACCCAGACCCGAGGCCCGCAGGGAGCGCTCGATGTCCTGAGGCGCGTCGGCGGAGAGGTAGATGCCGTGCGGGCGGCGGTACTCGAAGCTGTAGCGCTCGATGGCGGTGCCGACCGTGGGTGTGTAGACGATCGGCAGCATCTGAGCCAGGTGGTCGCCGATGAGCCGGTAGAACAGCACCTCGTTGCGGTCGTGCAGTGCGGTCAGGTAGACGTTTTTGGCCAGGTCCGTCGGCTGTGCGCTGTATTGCTCGTAGGCGCGCTCAGCCTGCTGATCCAGTGTCAGTACTTGGGGCGGTATCAACCCCACCAGATCCAGTTCGCGTCGCTGGGCCTGAGTGAAGGCGGTGCCGCGGTTGAGGCGGGGGTCGGCCAGGACGGCTCGGCCGCGGGCGGTGATCTTGAGAGCGCGAGACGAGGGGGGCAGTTGGTTCGGCATGGCATTGACTCCACTGGGTCGCAGTGCAAGGGAATTGCCAACAGGCCTCCGCCGGGACGCGGTCATGCGTCCGGTGCCTGGTTGGCGATGGTGAGGAGGCCCTGCGGTGAAGGCACGGGTCTCCGGAGCGTGGCGGTGGGTGTAGGCGGCTGTCGGGGGAGAGTGGGGCCGCCCGGCTGGAATTGTGTTGGCCGGTCGCTGTCGGGGCGGTCGCCCGGGTGGCCGCGGCGAGCAAACCCGGGCCTGCCTCGTGGGGCGTGCTTTCTCTAACGCGCCGTCCTCGCCCTTCGGCGAAGCGACGAAGCTGCGCCCTGAGGGGCTGCCCTGGGCGATCGCCTGTAGTGATGACCGCGTCGTCTGTGTCGAGTTCTCCTCGACTCATACGGTTGACCTGTGAAAACGCATGTGGTCATGCAGGTTCGCCCGACAGTATCGACGACTGACACGGACCAGGTTCAGGTGTCCGCAGGATCGATCAGTCCGTCCAGGAGGTGAACAGGGCGTTGAGGCCCTCCGCCATGGTCGGATGGGCGATCATTCCATCGCGCAGCCGCGTGAAGGGCATCTGGGCCCACATGGCCGTCTGCACCACGGACAGCACTTCCGCCGAGTCGGGCCCGAGCAGGGCCACTCCGAGAATCTGTTCGCTGTCCCGGTCGACCACCGCCTTCCACAGGCCCCGGGTATCGCGCAGCGTCCTCGCCCGTGGAATCGCCTTGACCGGCAGCTTCGCCACCCTGATAGCGCGGCCCTCGGCGCGTGCCTCCTCCTCGGTGAGGCCGACGCGGGCCAGTTCCGGGTCGGTGAACAGGTTCCAAGGAACCAGCCTGCCGGCTGTACTGCGGTTGCCGCCGTTGATGTTGGCCTTGACGATGCGGTAGTCGTCCAGGGACACATGGGTGAACTGGGGGCTGCCGGCGACATCGCCCACGGCCCAGGTGTGCGGAGCATCGGTCGCCAGCCTGTCATCGACGCGTACGAAGCCCCGGTCGTCGGTGCGCACACCCGCGGCTTCCAGACCGAGACCATGGGTGGCCGGCGTCCGGCCGGTCGCCGCCAGGATGTCGTCGGCGCTCAAAACCCGGCCGTCCCGCAGGTGCACGCGCACGGCGTCCCCCTCCCGGAGGACCTTCTCCACCGCCGCATTGGTGATCAGCTCGACGCCGTCCTCCTGGAGGTAGGCCGCCAGAGCCGTGGCGATGTCCCGGTCCTCGCGCGGCAGCAGGCGCGTACCGCGCTCCAGGACCGTTACCTGGCTGCCGAAAGCAGCGAACATGTGGGCGAACTCCAGCCCCACGTAACCGCCACCGAGAACGATGAGCCGCTCCGGAATGCGACGCAGGTCCATGATGCTCTCGCTGGTCAGCGGCTTCGCCTCGGCGAGCCCGGGAATCGCCGCGATACGCGGCGCCGTCCCGGTGTTGATGACCACGTCGGCACCGCGTACGACTCGGCGGCTACCGTCCGTGACGTCAATCTCCACCGTCCGCTCCGCCACGAAGCGCGCCGTCCCCAGGACGAAGTCCATGCCGCTGTCCAGAAACTGCTGGTGGTTGAGCTGGACCATGTCGGAAACGACACCCTCCTTGTGGGTGCGCAACAACTCCAGGTCGACGACAGGAGTACCCAGTTGCAGCCCGAGCGCGTCGGCGCCGGCGGCCCTGCGTGCCAGACGGGCACTGGTCACCAATGTCTTGGTGGGAATGCAGGCCACGTTGATACACGTGCCGCCGATCATGCTCCGCTCCACCATGACCACCCGGCCGCCGGCTCGTGCGACGTCCATCGCGAGTGTCTTGCCGGCCTTTCCGCCACCCACCACCAGCAGGTCGACGTCTGATTCCTTCGCAACGCTCATAGCGTCGGCTCCTCCTGGGCTGGTGAACATGCGGCCGATACACAGGACCGCTGGTTCTTCCAGCGTCACCGTCGGGGCGGTTATGCGCATCAGTCGAATGACTAAACCATTGCATGGTGTCCTCACACATACGTGCGCGGCTGGCAGCGAGCTGCCGCGCGCAGGCGATCGTGGCAGGCGGAATCACGCAGCAGTCGGATCCGCTGGCGACGCAAGTTAAGGCGTACATACCGGCATCTCGTCCGGCGGTACATCGGTCATCCGGTGCGGGAGGTTTGGCATGTGTAGCGGGGCTGAGGCGGTGGTGGCCTGGCCGGTCAGCCAGGACAAAGTTTGCTCGATCACCTACCTGCTGCACCTCAAGCGTGCGTCGCATGTGATGTCCGTTCGCCCCTCTTCGAGCGCGGATGTGGGCGGTGTCGAACACGAATCGGCTGAGGTCGATGAGGCCGGCATCGTCACGGTGGTGCAGCACGGCCTCGTGCATTCCGCCCCAGGCGCCTGCACTGGACCAGATCAGGAACGGCCGATGGGTGATCGGCTTCGAGATCCCGAAACACGGCGGCAAGACGCGCCAGGTGCATTTCGCTGGCCAGCATGTAGGTGATCGTGGCGTAGAGCATCTCATCAGCTGTGTTCGGCTTAGTCATCTGTCCGATGCCCGTTTTCCTGGCCCAACCTAGCCTTCTGGTAGCGGACGCCGAGCGATTCCGGCCGGTGGCGCACCGGCCCTGGCGGGCTCGGTGCCGGTGTCCGTGGTGGCCCGCCCTCAGCGTCGTGGGCGGTTGTGCTCGGCGGGCTTCTCAGGTGGCCGTGAGTTCGGGTGGCGGCTCCGCTGTTTCGCCACCGTCCCGAAAGAGATTGGAGACGCTGCGATGCTCGCGATACCCAGCAGGCGCATGGGTGAGGAGCCTGAGCCGGAGAAGGCCGTACGCTTCTCATTGCTGGGTCCGGTGCGTGCCTGGCGGGCCGAGGAGGAACTCCAACTAGGCCCCCGCCAGCAGCGAATGCTCCTCGCTGCCCTGCTGGCCGCTGCCGGGCGGCCCGTTTCCGTGAAGGAACTTGTCGACCTTCTCTGGGAAGGCGACCCGCCGGCCAGCGCGGTGAACTCGATCCACCGTTATGTGGGCGCTGTACGCCGACTCCTGGAACCAGGTTTGCCTGCCAGGTCGTCGGGCCGGTGGCTCGTCCGCGAAGCGGGGCGCTATCTGCTGCGCGTCGATGTCGGCCGACTCGATCTGTTGAGCTTTCGTGATCTCGTCGGACAGGCCCGCGCCGCGGCTGCCGGCGGTGACCTGTCGACAGCGGTCGACCGTTACCTGGAGGCATTGGGCCTGTGGCAGGGACGCTGTGCGGAGGATCTGGGGGCCGTGGTGGCGATACACCCGGTCTTCACCACGCTGGATCGCGAATACCTTGCGGTCGTTTCCGAGGCGGCCACTGCGGCTCTCGGCTGCGGCCGGGCAGGTGCCGTCCTGCCGTTCATACGGCAGGCTGCCGATCGCTGTCCGCTCGACGAGGCACTGCAGGCATCCCTGGGGCTGGTGCTGGCCGCGGACGGCAAACAGGCCGAGGCGATCATGCGGTTCCGAGACGTCCGCACCAGGCTGGTGGACGAACTGGGTGTCGAGCCCGGTTCAGAACTGCGTGCCGCTCAGGAGCGCGTTCTGCGTGGCAGTCCGGTATCTCGGGCGGCGGTGTCCGCCATATCGTCGGGACCGGTGCCGCGTGCGCCGCATGGAGCCCCGTGGATCGTTCCTGCTCAACTACCTCCGGATCTGCCGTGCTTCACTGGACGTGAACAAGCACTTGAACAGGCATGGGACGCCATGCACCGGGCCGGTGAGGGCTCGCGCATCCTGGCGATCGACGGCATCCCCGGCGTCGGCAAGACCGCACTGGCCGTCCACTTCGCCCACCGGGCCGCAAAGGAGTTCCCCGACGGCCAGCTCTACATGGACCTGGGCGGTTTCTCTTCGGCCACGCAGCCCATGGCTCCTGAAGACGTTCTGTACGGGTTCTTGGGAGCCCTGGGAGTCGACCGGAACGAGATCCCCGCGTCGCCCGAGGCCAGGTCCGCGCTCTTCCGCAGCGCCCTGTCCGGTCGTCGGGTGCTTGTAGTGCTCGACAACGTATCCGACGTGAACCAGGTACGACCCCTGTTGCCCGGAGTCACTGAGTGCATGGTCGTGGTGACCAGCCGGAGTCGGCTGTTGGGGCTTGCGGCCGCCCACGGAGCGAGGCTCCTCAGCCTCGACCTGCCTTCGATGGCCGCGGCGACGGAGTGTTTCCTCCGGCGTGTCGGTTCGACGCACCTCGATGCCGACGCGGCGACCGTCGAAGAGATCGTGACGTGGTGTGGTCGGCTGCCGCTCGCCCTGGCCGTCGTGGCCGCGCGAGCAGTGAGCCGTCCTGAGCAGTCACTGAGCCGGCTGGCAGCCGAACTGGCCGCAGCCCAGGGGAGCCTCGACGGCTTCGACGACTTCGATGGGACCAACGATCTACGCAGCGCCTTCTCCTGGTCCTGCCGGAGGATCAGCGCCGAGGCCAAAAGGGTCTTCTGCCTGCTTCCCCTGCACGGGACCGCCGACATCACCGCGGCGGTACTGGCCAGTCTCGCCGGCATTTCGTGGGAGGCCGCAGCCACGGCGGCCGGGGAACTGGTCGGCGCCCGTCTGCTGGACGCCCGAGAGCGCGACCGATACGGCACTCACAGCCTGATACTGGCATACGCTGCCGAACTCGACGGCTGGAGTGAGACGGGCCGACGGGTTGCCCTGCAACGCCCTCAGGGGTACGACCGACACTCCGCGAGGTATGCGGCCTGACTGCCGCGGTCCCGGGCCGTCGCTCTCAAGAAGGGGCGGCCGCCGACAGCTGCCACGATCACGTCGCTCGAAACACCACAGAAGCCGGAGCACAGATCACCGACACACGTGCAGTACTGGACGAGACCGTCGGTCTGCTGCTCGCTGTGTTGAGCGATGTGTCTCACGCCCTACGGCGACCGCTCACACCTGATCGTCTTCTACGGTCGAGCTCGGCGAAGCGATCCAAGGCGTTTCGGGGAGGTATGACATGTGGTCAGGGGAAAGGACGGCTCACGCACGCTGGCTCAGCAACGACAGATGGCCATGGGCGTGCGGGGGATCACGCCTGGCGTGAGCCGTCCCGCAGGGGGCCCTCGTTGGTGAGGGCCGGGGGAGGGGCAGGAACCCCTATTGGATCAGAGGCTGTGTGACGGCGTCCAAGACGGATCCGGCATCGGCCGATGCCAGGACGGCATGTCTCCCCGGCGGTGCGGAAGATCTGGAAAGGTGACTCAGCGTGAAAACGTACGATGGGGACATGTTCCCGGGCGGTGCCGAAGCGGACATCGACCCCAGACTTCTGCGGGCCTTGCTGGCAGTGGCCAGGGAAGGCCACTTCGGACGCGCCGCAGTCGGCCTGGGTATCGCCCAGCCCGCGCTGAGCAGGCAGGTGCGTCAGCTGGAACGGCTCCTCGGAGTAGAACTGCTTGTTCGCACACCGCGGGGTGCCGAACTCACCGAAGCAGGGCGGACGATAGTGCCGGAGGCGGAACGCGCGCTGGAGCACAACCGGCGCATCGCCCGCGCCGTCAGGCCCCTGACCGGGTCCGGAAGCGATGTGCTGACCGTCTCGGCCCCCATGCCCATTTCGCCGCGTGGCCTGCTTGCGGAGACGGTGCGCCGGCTGCGCTCCGACCACGGGCGGGTGCGGTTGTCAACCGTGGACTTACGGGATGGCCAGCAGGCCGCCGCACTCATCGCCGGACGTGTCGACGCCGTCCTCACCTGGCACGCGCCCGTCGCGGACGAACTGGTCGCCGAGGCCTTGGTCGTGGAGCACATCAGTGCGCTCCTGCCGCGGTCACATCCGCTCGCCGGTGCGGAGATGCTGTCGATCGGTGCGCTGGAGGCCCAGTCCGTTCTGTTTCCGGTGAGCGAGCGCAGCCACTGCTGGGCACAGCTGGACGCCGCCGCGGCGGCCGAGGATGTGGAGCTCACTCCGGTGCCCACAGCGCCCACGGCGGTGCCCGACCTGGTGGCGAGCGGCTTGGGGGTCTCCGCCGTACCAGGATCGTTCCGGTTCACCGGTCATCCCGGCGTGACGCTGGTGCCGCTGCAGCGGCTGTTCGGCACAATGAGCATTGTCCGACGGCGTGACGAGGATTCGCGGGCCGTGACGGACCTTCTCACGGCCTGCCGGGACGCGGCTCGCTATCTGGCCGATGCGCATGACGATGTGGCGGCTTTCCGGAGTGGCCGGGCCCGGTGTTCGGCGGGAGGGCGGGTGAGCGGTCACCCGCCTCGTCATGTGCGTGTGCGTTCCGGGCAGCGATTTGCGCGGCCGCACTTGCGGAGTACGTGTCAACGAGCCGAAGGATGCTGCCCGTTGTCGCACCGGCCCGGGCAGACTATTTGTGACGGTGCGTCAGGAATGTAGTGGGGGCAGTGGCAGGCGCTGCGCACCTCGTCGGCGCTGCAGGTGCCGTCTTCGGCGATTCCGGCCCGTGGTGTCGAGCCTTGCACGAGGTCGAGTTGGGAGGCGCCGGGGGCCGGGGCCCACCGGCCGACGGTGATCTCCCCTGCCGCCTGGCCCTCTTCGATCGTTGTACTGATGGCATCGGTTCAGAGCGCAGTGCCTCGCGTGCGGTCCCCGCCCCTTTCGCCAGCTGATTCATGATTCACCATCGTTGGCGAAGCCGTCCAGTGGACAGACGAAGTCTGTGCCGCACGCCCGGAGGTGCTCGAACTGGGCGGCCAGGTGTTCGCGCAGGCGCTTCGGCGCGGTACCGCTCGCGGCGGGGGCCCATCAGTGGATGGCACTGCCCGGCGCGCGTCGCGCCGGGCACAAGCGTGTCAGAAGCCGGTGAGGGTCACTTTGCCCACGGAGGTCCCTGATTCCATGATGCTGTGGGCTTCGCGGAGATGCGCTGCGTTGACGGTGCCCAGGTCACGTGTCGCGGTGGTGACCAGGACACCGGCGTCCACCAGGCGCGCCACCTGGGTGAGGATCTTGTGCTGCCGGTCCATGTCCCCTGTGTGGAACAGGGAACGGGTGAACATGAACTCCCAGTGGAAGCTGATGCTCTTCGGCTTCAGCAGGCCTACGGGCAGGCTGTCGAAGTCGTCGATCGCGACGACTTTTCCGAACGGATTGAGCGCTTGGGCGTACGCGGCGAGGTTGCGGTCGGTCCCCGCGGTGCTGAAGACGTGGTCGATGCCGTCGGGGGCCACCTTCGAGAGCTGCGGCGTCAACGGCTGATGATGGTCGACGACGTGGTGGGCGCCCATCAGCCGGGCGAATTCGACGGTCTCGGGGCGCGAAGCCGTCCCGATCACGGTCAGGTCGGTGAGGGCGCGGGCCAGCTGGGTGACCATGGCTCCGACACCCCCGGCGGCGGCGGTCACCAGCAGTGAACCCGTCTCGTCGAGCAGGTCGTGGTGCAGGCCGAGCCGTTCGAACAGTCCCTCCCACGCGGTGAGCGAGGTGAGCGGCAGGGCCGCCGCTTCGGTGAAGGTCAGCTTGGCCGGCTTCAGAGCGACGAGCCGTTCGTCGACCGCGTGGTACTCGGAGTTGGCCCCCGGTCGGTCGAGGGCCCCGGCGTAGTAGACCTCGTCGCCCGGTTTGAACCACTCCACCTGGGAGCCGGTCGCCACGACCGTGCCGGCGGCGTCCCAGCCCAGCACTCGCTCCTTGCCGTCCGGGTCCTGCTGGCGGATTTTGTAGTCGACCGGATTGACGGCGATCGCCTCGACCCGGACCAGGAGGTCCCGTGGGCCGGGCTCAGGCACGGGGAGCTCGATGTCGAGGAGGCACTCGTCGTCCGTCACCGGCAGGGGCGCGCGGTAGGCGACGGCACGCATCGTTGTGGTCATGTCGGAGGGCTCCTTTGGGTGGTTGTTCTGATGGTGGCGAGATACCTGCGGATATCCGTCGTCCTGTCGCCCGGTACCGCAGGGGGGCGCCGGCTCCCTGCCGGCGCCACCGAGGTAGTGATCTGAGCGTGTCAGGAGACTGTGACGTTCTCCAGTTGCACGGACACGACCAAAGGCTCGGGGATCTTGCGACCGTTCTCGTCCCGGCTGTAGATCATCCGCGTGGTGGGGACGATCAGGCCGGACACCTCCTGGTGGCCGGAGATATAGTGGGCCGCGGGTGTGTTCCCGGCGATCTCCACGCTGTAGTCCCGCCGACGGATCAGGCCCTGCGCGTCGACGTACACGGTCTGTTCGGTGCTGAGCGTGGCGATGGTGTCGGGAAACACGATGTGCAGGCGCCGGAACTTCTCCCCGTCCTCGGTCCACGGATCGATCTCCTCCGTCCGCACTCCGGGATAGGTCAGAGAGAGCGGCTCGGCCAAGTAGGTCCACATGGCACTGCCGGAGAAGTAGGCCAGCTGCAGTCTGTCCCACGGGGTCATCAGGTCATGCCCCTCGAAGGAGGCGCGCGGGTCGGCCAGTTCCTCGATCACGTTGCCGGCGGAGTCCTCCACCGCTACGTGGTCAGCGGTGAACGACACCTGGTGGTCGGGGTCGAAGAAGGGCTTCTGGGTCACGTGCTCATGGCGCAGGTCGACGGTGACGTCGACGTCGTTCAGAGCGCCGGGATGGCCCTTCATTCCCCACAGGGCACCGCCGAAGAACTGCCGGGCGCTGATGCGGTTGGCCTCTTCCCATCGAGAGCGGCCGCCGTAGGCGTCAAAGACGGTGCTGAGCAGGTCGGACACGGTGTGCTCCTGAGGAGAGGAGGTGGATGCTGCGGTTCAGCCGAGGAAGGTGTTGACGTCCTTGGCCACTTCGGCCGGGTACTGGAACAGCGACGCGTGGGCCGCGTCGGGGTAGATGCGAATCTGCGCGTCCGGGATCAGGCCGGCGAGCAGGTAGCTGCCCTTGGTCGGGATCATCAGAGTGCTGCAGCATGACCAGCGGCACCCCGCCGCTGGGGCCGAGCCGTCGGTAGGCGAAGCGGACACTGTCGGCCTCGACGAACCGGGTGGGTGCGGTGTGATGGGTAACGGCGTTCAAGGGTGGTTCTCCATGCCGGAACGGGGTGGGAATCCTTCGGATGACGCAGCCGGAGCAGCTTCCGCGGGCTCACCGTCCGTTCCACAAAGGTTCGCGCCGGCGGCTCCAGGCGATCCTGTCGCCGGGCCATGTCCTGCCACTTATTCAGCATGACCACGCGAAGTGGAGACTTTGTGGTCTGTGTCTTGACCGGTTGGTGGGTCCCGCGATGGCGGCATCGAAGCCCCGTGGTCGGTGCCTGCGCCGTGCGACGCCCCACTGACCTGACTGCTCTCATCGGCGAGAGGTGTCCGCTCGGCCGACACGTTTTAGCTACGTGTGGGTCGGATGACGGATAAGGATGACATGCATCGCAGGGGAGTCTGGTGTGAGCATGCAGAACTGCTGCAAGCACGTCACCTCAGGAGATCCGATGGTTCAACGGGCGCAGTACGAAGAGCTGGCCCGACAGCTCAGCGACGTCGACGTCGTCAAACGGGACATCCAGCGAATCCTGCCGTCCGACTGCGCGGCCGGCCCGTCTGCCGTGCTGACGCTGCTCGGTCGCCATGGCGACATGTGCGTGAGCGAGCTCGCCGAAATGCTGGCCGTGGACATGGCGGTGACCAGCAGGCACGTCGCGTACGTCGCGGCCCGAGGCTGGATCGAGCGGCTCCCGGAATCTCAAGCCGGTCCCTCGCGCACTCTGCGCCTGACGCCCGCCGGCATGTGCCGACTCGAGGACCTGTCCCGACGGTTCACGAATCTCGTCGCCGAGCGACTGAGTCAGTGGACCGACGACGAGGTCGGTCAGCTCATCAGTCTGATGAACCGGCTGCATGCCAGCTTCGGTTGACGTCGGCCCGAGCCGCCTCACCGCCTCCTGCGGAGGCGGTCTTCGGCGCCGAGTGGCTGAGCGCTGAGGACGTTGCCTTGACTACCTCAGCCGCGGCAGCTGCAGGTACCACATTTACCAGGCATACCCCAAGCTGGAAATCACCAGCAGCGGCCGGTTGCGGGGCAGATTCGCCGACACAGTGTCACGTTAGGGCAGGAGAACTGCACGTTGGTGCCTTCACATCGACCGCCGTGAGGGCTTCGCGCGTATCTAGGGGAACGTGTTCGGGGCGGCTTCGGACATCTGAGGCGCGCCGTCTGCACGAGAGGCCCGAGGGGAAACGTGACGACGTGTACATCGTGATAGCAGCCGGGGTTACGGCAGGCATCACGGAGAGTGGGGTGCTCACGCTGCTGTCGCCTCACGGCGTGCCCTACTTCTACGCGCCCGAGGCCAGCGCCATCTGGATCGTCCTGCGCCAGTCCGGTGGTGACCTGGCATGCGCTGCCGCGGAACTGGGAGACGCGTGGGGGGCCGACGTTTCGTATGTTCGCCGAATGATGGAGCAGCATGTGGCCGACTGGCGGCGGGCCGGGTTGGTACAGACGTCGGCTGCGCCCGGCCCCCGCCGAGCGTCTGACACGCCGGGCTCGTACTGAGGTGGCAAAGAAGGAAACTGCCGGGAACAGTGCGTTGAGCGCTGACTGCCCGGCTGGATCTCAACGCCGTGCTGGCCGGTGCCCGCCCCCGAATCCGTCATCGAAGCTCGTCGATGTGACACCCCGGGGCATGCTGATGGCTAGCAGGCGGCTAGGGAATTCTCTACGGAGCGGCCCAGCTGTGGGCCGTCGTCCGCTGGGACACGACGGACGAGCGCCGATCTGCGCAGCCGCGACGCTCTGGTGAAACAACCCACGCACGCTCTGAACAAGCCCCCGCTGCCTCAGGCTGTGCCGGGAGCAGGACGCCGTCTCACACTGCACGGACCAGCCCTGCCGCGCTTTGCGAACCGGGCTCTCATGCGGTCTTCAATGCCTTCTGCGGAGCATTCCGCCCTGCCTCATGAGCGCCGTCACTCACCAACTCTGCGATGCGGACCGTCAGATGTGACGGGTGTCGGTGCTGCTTTCCCCGCGTAGAGCGATGGCGTACATCTCGTCCGCATCGAGACGCCGCAACTCCTCACTGATGAGTTCGGAGGTTGAGCGGATCTTCAGGGCCAGGCTGTGCGTGGGCTGGCCGGGCAGTGTGAGTGTGGCCAGAGGCCCCTCGGACCGGTTGATGACGATTTCGCCGTCTGCCGTGCCCAGACGTACGCCGGTGATGACCGGCCCCGCGCTGATCTTCCGGTCGATGCTCCTGCCGAGGCCAACCTGCAGCCAGCGCGCAAGCAACTCCGCACTCGGGTTGCCCGCCTCGGCCTCTACCGTCGCCGACGTCACTTCGACCTCGGCCTGGTCCAGGGCCGCGGCGAGTGCCGATCGCCAGGGTGTCAGCCGGGTCCAGGCCACGCCCTGCCATCCGACCGCGTACTGGCCGCGGACCGTGTCCTTGCCGAGGTCCTTCGGCAGCCTGATGGCGCCGAGCACCTTGGCCTTCTCCGCGACGAGCGCGTCCGCGTCGAAGGAGGCGGGCTCCTCCATGGCGGTGAGGGCCATCAGCTGCAGCAGGTGGTTCTGGATGACGTCACGGGCGGCGCCGATGCCGTCGTAGTAGCCGGCGCGGCCACCGATGCCGATGTCCTCGGCCATCGTGATCTGCACGTGGTCCACGTACGACCGGTTCCAGATCGGCTCGAACATCTGGTTCGCGAAGCGCAGCGCCAGGATGTTCTGGACCGTCTCCTTGCCGAGGTAGTGGTCGATCCGGAACACCTGGTCCGGGTCGAACACCTCGTGCACGATCGCGTTCAGCTCCTTGGCGGAGGCGAGATCGTGGCCGAACGGCTTCTCGATGACGGCGCGCCGCCACGAGCCGTCGGGGGCGTCCGCCAGACCGTGCTTCTTGAGCTGCTGCACGACCTGGGGGAAGAACTTGGGGGGTACGGAGAGGTAGAACGCGAAGTTCCCGCCCGTGCCCTGGGACTTGTCGAGGTCCTGGATCGTGTGCTTCAGGGTCTCGAAGGCGTCGTCGTCGTCGAAGTTGCCCTGGACGAAGCGCATCCCCTGGATGAGCTGCTGCCAGACCTCTTCGCGGAACGGCGTCCGCGCGTGCTGCTTGACCGCGTCGTGCACCTCCTGCGCGAAGTCCTCGTCCTGCCACTCGCGGCGGGCGAACCCGACCAGCGAGAAGCCCGGGGGCAGCAGGCCCCGATTGGCGAGGTCGTACACGGCAGGCATCAGCTTCTTGCGGGACAGATCGCCGGTAACGCCGAAGATCACCAAGCCCGACGGCCCCGCGACACGCGGAAGCCGCCGGTCAATTGGATCACGCAACGGGTTGCCGTTCGGCCGGCTCATCACAGAGGTTTCCTTCTGTGAGACGGCCCCGTGAGGACCGCAGCAACAGGGGCGGCTGCCCCTGTCGGACACGCGAACACGTTGGCTCCTGCCGGTTTTCGTGAAACGTTGACGGGGCGGCGGAGCGGACGGCTCTCGCTCGCCCAGACCCTGTGTGTCAGGACCGGTAGTTCTCCACCTGTGACTGCGGGCGCGCGTGTGCCTCGTCAGGGTTCTCCCCGAACTCGGCCTTGGCCCGTCGCTGTCGCAGCAGATCCCAGCACTGGTCCAGCTCGCGTTCGAGCTCTCCGAGCCTGCCGCGGTCCTCGGCCGCCCCCGCCGCATTCCTGCTCAGGGTCTCCCGCAGGAGCCGTTCCTCGTCGGCCATCTCTGTGATCCGATGAAGGATTCGCTGGTCGGATTCCATGGTCCTTGTCCTTACGATCGGGTGCGTGCTTGGCGCTGCCACTGTGTGGCAGCGACCTGTCAGCCGCGGTTCTCTGCCTGGAACATCCAGCTCTGCTTCTCCAGAGCCGCCGTCAGCGAGATGAAGAGATCCTGAGTCACGGCGTCCGTCCGGCCCGCCTCGTCGATGCGGGTACGCATTCGGCCGATGAGAGTGGAGAAGACCTGAACGAGAGCTTCGACCACCTTCTCGTCGTTGATCCAGCCGGACACGAAGGTGGGCAGCCCGCTGTGTTCAGCGACTGTGGTGGCCCGGCCGTCCGGACTGATCCCCACTGCAGCCGCTCGTTCGGCGACCTGGTCGGCGTAGTCCCGGGCCGTGGTCACGACCTCGTCGAGTTGCAGGTGGATGGTGCGGAAGCGCGGGCCATAGATGTTCCAGTGCGCCTGCTTGGCTACCAAGGACAAGTCCAGCAGATCTACAAGGGTGTTCTGCAGCAGGACTCCGGTGGCATCGCGCTCCTGCTCGGCCAGTGGACTCGTGATGATGGTCATTGTGACTCTTTCCTTCTGTCGGGCAGCGTTTTCGGCCGTGGTTGAGGTCGGTGAAGTACCTTCGCCCATTCTTCAGCGGGGCACCCTCTGGGGCGATCCGTTGTTTGACTTACTACGTTCACAGGTGTCTGTGCGCGTATGACTTAGTTCAGTCAGCAACAGGTCGTGCTTTCAGCACACGCTGGGAGATCGAGGCATGTCCGGTGTGCGTCCCTGCGTCATGGCCGTGTTGCCCAACACGTCACGAAGCTGGGCACGGCCGCTGACGCCCAGCTTCGGGGGCACCTGGAAGGAATGAGACCCGAAGCCCGAGCGGGCCATGGTCATCAATAGGCATTCGTATTCGACGCCCGTGGCTTTGATCCGGACGGCGTGGACGCTGAAGTTGTCCCGTCGCTGCTCGATCACGGAGCGGTCGTCGGCGCCGAACACATCGCTATGCGCGTTCCCGGCGTTCTGGCGAGCGATTGCGGCGGCGAGCTCCTGCTTGCTTTTGAAGTGACGGCAGAAAGACCCCTTCGGTACACCGCTAGCCCTGGTGAGGTGAAAGGTGACGGCGAGTGAGGAGGACCGCGGGTCGTGCCCCTCCTCACCGGCCGACGGCGGACGGCACGGGCAGATGCCAGATGTCAGGGTGTGAGGTACTCAGCCCCGTTGCCGCGGCGCGGCATGAGGCGACGAAATCCGCCACGAGTGCAGGCTGGTCTTCGCCGTGCCACACAACGCTCATGCGGTGGTGCAGACCTGGCAACGGTACGAAAGCCACGTCCGAGTAGCCCCCGAAGCGGAAGGATGTCGGCACGACGGACACCCCCAGACCGGCGGCAACAAGGTCGGGCACTGCCGAGGGTGCTGTTGGCAGGGGCGTCAGCCGCACCTGAGCGGCGGCGGCCATCTCCTGCAGCGCGTTCCAGCAGTGACCGCGTTCGAGCACCGGGAAGAGGATCGGCTCGTCGGCCAGCGCGCTCAGGGGCATCTCCAGTGCCCCGACCCAGACATGGTGCCGCCCCAGGAGGGCACTGGCGCTCTCATCGAGCAGAACCTGAGAATGATCGGCGCCGAGGTCGCCACCCCAAGTGAGAGCCACGTCGACGCGGCCGTCGCGTAGTGCGGCGGCGATGTCACGGTCGTCCAGCCCTGCCACCGACACCTGCACGTCCGGGTGCGTGGAACGGAAGTGACGTACCGCCTCGGCCAGCAGTCCGCCAGGAGGACTGGGCAGCGGTGCCGAGATTCTCAGCATCGTCATTTCGTACCGTCCCTTCGCCGCCGACCTGGCGAGGCGGACGAGCCGCCGGTTCTGGGCGATGGCGTTCTCGGCGTGCGGCACCACGAGCCGCCCCGCGGGAGTCAGATGCGCCCCCCGCGACGTACGTGTGAGCAGTGATACCCCCAGTAGGCGTTCGAGTTGCTGCACCTGTCTGCTCAGGGCCGACTGCGCGACCATGAGGGTGTCCGCGCCACGGCCGAAGTGACCTTCCTGGGCGACCGCGAGGAACGCTCTCAGAAGTCGCGGGTCGATATCGGGCTCGGGGCGGGTGGCCTGGTGGTCCGCCAGGGCATCGGGGGAGTGGTCTGTCATTTCGAACCTGTCTCGGTCTCTTGTTACGGGAAAAAGGGAAGGCGCCGGTGCTCGCATCCCGTTTCGGCATCAGCCGATGACGAATCGGTCTTGGACCGGGCGCACTTCGCTCTGCTCGAATGTGAGCAGAACGAAATTGAAGCGAGGAGAGCAGTGACTTACCTGCCCGGCAACATCTCGACCCCTGTCATAAAGGACGCCGACACACAGAAAGCGGTGATGTTCCTCGGCGGTCTGGTGCGGATGCGTGCGGAGGCAGCCGACACAGCTGGCGCCTACGCGCTGCTGGAGCACACCGGTGAACGCGGATACATGTCGCCGTTGCATCTGCATGAGTCCGACGAGGAGACGTTCTTCATTCTCGACGGCACCCTTCGGGTCGAGGTCGGAAACGAGGTGCGGAGTGTGGGCGCGGGAGCGCTGGCTCTTCTGCCTCGTGGGCTGGCCCACGGCTTCGTCGTGACCTCCCCGACGGCGCGTTTCTTGACACTGCACACGCCGGGCGGGGGTTTCGACGCCTTCGTGGAGGAAGCAGGTGTGCCGTTCGACGGCATCATGCCGCCAGCGGCGGGCCCGGGGCTCGACCCGGAGGAGCTGACGCGAGTGGCAGCGGCGCACGGCATTCAGATCGTCGGGCCTCCTTTGGTGCCCTGACAGAGCTCCTGCGACCTTGCCCAGAAGCGCCGTCTGTGCCCGGACTTCAGGCGACATTCGTTCGGCCGACGGAGATCGGTCCGGCCAGTTGAGGCTAGGAGAGCCCGTGTGACAGGGCATCAGTCGTATGACTGTGGTCTGCGCCGCGTGGGACGTCGCTCGGGTCGCTGACTGCGGGGTCACATTGGCACATAAGAGTGACCGGCTATATTTTTTGGACGCTCAAGGAACTGTCGGCCGGCCGTGGTGAAGAACGACCCACACGCGTGAGCGAGTACACCGGACGACGCGAGCGCCTTCCGAACTGATGACCCCACCCATCCATGCCACCGCGGAAATGCTTGCCGTGCTGGTGGAGAAAGGACGACGTCCCATGTACGAACGCATTCTGGTCGCCATCGACCCGAGCGAGGCTCGCCCGACAGCCCTGTCGACGGCCGGTGAGATGGCAAAGCTGACAGGAGCCAGGGTCCATGTGCTCCACGTCGTCGCGGCAACTGTGGCGGCGGGCGCCGTGATGGTTCTGGAGGAGGACGACGAAGGGAAAACGCTCCTCGAAGAGTCGCTCGCGGCGCTCCGTGACCTCGGTGTACAGGCTGACGGACAGCTGGTCCATGGATTGATCCCCGAAGTGCCCGCCATCATCTCCGCCGCGGCCGAGGACTTCAAGGCCGACCTGATCGTCGTCACTCCCCATCACAGGAGTTCGGTCGCCGCGTTCTTCACCCCGCGAGTGAGCGACGCCGTCGCCCACAACAGCCGGGTCGCCGTACTCCTGGTACCGGAGGAGTCGGCCAAGCCGTAACCTCCCCTCCTCACCGCCGCTGACGCCGGCGTTCGGAACAGTGGGCCCCTTGCCCGCCTCACGTTCTGGACGCCGGCGTCAGTGCGTTGACACGTAGCGGCGGGTGTGCGCCGTCCCTCCTGTGAACAAAGCGACAGTCAGACGACCAATAACCAGTGCGCCTGCGTTCGCCAGGGTTGAAGCCCCAAGCACGTTACGGAGGTTGCCGATGAACACGTTCGACGGCGCACGGTCGTCCCATGCCCTCGTGGCATTTCCGGCGGTGGAACCGGCCTCCAGGGGCGGAAGGGCCACCCGGACGTGGCTGTCCCCACGGGCCAAGGCGCGCTGGGCGGGGACACCAACCACCGGAATGGTTCACCGACAAGACTCAGGGCCGCGGAACACAGGGGTTCGGTGTGCTGCGCAGCCCGCCACTCGACAGCAAGGATGTTGACCAGATGACAGAGCACGGGCGCCACATCGAGCTCCTCACCAAGCTCCACTTCCTGTCGGCTCCCCCGGAAATGGGTAGCATCGACTGCAAGTTCACCTACAGCGCGGACGATCCGTTCGCCGTTTGCATCAGGCTCATGGTGACCGCGGACAGGGGCGTCACCTGGGTGGTCGGTCGGGATCTGCTGTACGCCGGCGTCGAGCGTCCCAATGGAGAGGGCGACTTCAAAGTGTGGCCCACACGAGGGCCGCACGGCAGGTCTTTGTTGTATCTGAGACTCGAGGTGCCAGAGGGAAGTGCCACGTTCGTGGCCGACCTGACGGTTGTGCGCCGGTGGCTGGAGGACACTTACGCCATGGTTCCTTCCGGCTCCGAAGGAACGTACCTGGACTGGGACGCCTTGACCGAGAGTCTGCTCCCACCCGTATGAACACAGTGCAACGAACTTTCAGCAAATGGGGGTTCGGGGTGCAGGGCCAGATGCGTGTTCGGGCATCGCGAGCCTTCGGCGCCTCGCAAACCTCCCGTGACGGGAGCAACCAAAGAGACGCCCGTCGAGAGAGGACGGATGCCTGGCCGAGGAACCCTGGACCCTAATGGTGAACAGATATCCCGGTCAGACGCCGATTGCGCAGGTCGTGCGCAGCACCTTGGAAGGGCTTGTCGCCGAGCGAATCGTCACGCGTCGGAAGCGACGAAGGTCGTGTATCCGGTGCATCTGGCTATGCGGAGCAAGCCCGCTGCGGGGGTCACTCCACCTGACTCTGATCGGCCGTCGTCGTCAGTGAAACGCTCGCCAGTGAGGCTTTCGGGCTTCGGTGCAGGTCCGGGCACAGTTGTGGCACTGGGAGTTCTTACGCTGCGTATACGTGACCGGACGGAATGAAACCTATGGTCAAATGCCCGATGGCTGGGCCAGGCGGTGTCGACAGACTCGTTGACGTAACGTGCTCCTGCTCAGTGGGGAGCACGCCCCCCACTGAAGGAATGAGATGTACGTCGACGCACCGAACCAGACCGCCTACACCGCCAGCGGTCTCAGGTACGCCTACCGTCGTTGCGGTACTTCCGGCTCGGAGCCACCGTTGCTCCTGCTGTCGCATCTTCGCGGCACGCTCGACAGTTGGGATCCGGCGCTGATCAACGCGCTGGCGACCGAACGCGATGTCATCGCTTTCGACCATGCCGGTGTTGGTCTCAGTTCAGGAACCACGCCGCGGACCATCAGGGACACAGCCGTCGACGCCCTTGCGTTCATGGCGGCCGTCGGTGTGCGCGAGGTGGATGTACTGGGCTTCTCGATGGGCGGCTACACCGCCCAGGAGCTGGCACTCCGCCGTCCCGCAGCAGTGCGCCGTATGATCCTTGCCGCCACCGCCCCGCGTGGGGGGCCCGGTATCCACGGCTGGTCGGACAACATCCTCGCCCGATCCGAGGCTGACGATCCCAGGCTCGAGGACTACCTCTACACCTTCTTCAACCACACGGAGTCAAGTCAGCGCAGCGGGCTGGAGTTCCTGGGCCGGTACATCGAACGCGAGCACGACCGGGACCTGCCGGCCAGCCGAGAGGCCAGGGAAGCGCAGTACGAGGCAATGGTCGAATGGGGCACCCCCGACCACGAGGCACTGAACAGGCTCAGAGCGATCAAGCAGCCGACGCTCGTGGCCCTCGGGGATCAAGACCTGGTCACCCCGCCCAGCGCGTCGTACTTGTTGGCGAGCCTGCTGCCCGATGTGAAGGTGCGCACCTATCCCGATTCGGGTCACGGCTTCATGTTCCAGCACTACGAGGCGTTCGCTCGGGAGGCGCTGGCCTTTTTGTCCGAAAACTCACAGAATCGTTCTACGCCAGTCAACTGACGGATGTACCGACCCGCTCCGCCCACGCACCATTTGGGTACTGGCAGGGGCAATTGCCCTTGGGGACCGGGGAGGAACGTTGTCGTTGGTGGGCCGTACATCTGAGCTTCAGGCACTCGACGTGCTGTTGGCCGAGGCGAAGAACGCGGGAACAGCGCTATTGCTGTTGGGCGACCCCGGCGTGGGGAAGACCGCGCTGCTGGAGGCCATGGCCCACCACGCCCGCGCGGACGGCCTGCGTGTGCTGCAGGTTGTCGGTGTCGAGAGTGAACAGGAACTTGCGTTCTCCGCACTGCACCAGCTTCTCTACCCACTCTTCGATCACTTGGCGGAACTGCCGGCCTTCCAGAGCGGTGTGCTGGAACAGGTCCTCTCCATCCGTGACGGTTCGACACCCAGCCGCTTCGCCATCTCGGCTGCGGCCCTGGCCCTGCTCCAGGCCGCAGCCAGGCGGCAGCCTCTGTGCGTGGTGGTGGACGATGTGCACTGGATCGATCGTTCCAGCGCCGAGGTGCTGACCTTTGTCACCCGCAGGCTCAGCACCTGCCGGGCAGCCTTCGTCATGGCCTCCCGAGGTGGGGGGCACGGATTTATGGACCCGACGGGGCTTCCCGTCTTGCACATCGGACCGCTGGCGGCCCCCGATGCCCTGCAGCTGCTGGACAGCAGCCACCCGGGACTGGCCGAGCCGACGCGGCGGCGGCTGTTGCACGAGTCGGAAGGGAACCCGCTCGCTCTGGTCGAGTTGCCGGGCCAGCTCACCGATGCGCAGCGGGCCGGCGCCGAGGAACTCCCCGCGACGCTGCCCCTCGGCAGCCGCCTCGAGGGCGTGTTCGCCGAACGCATTCGGCAACTCGACTCCGCGACGCGCTTCACCCTGTTGATGGCGGCGCTCGACGGCGAGCGCCCTGGCAACCTGGCAGACATCCGTGCTGCTCAGACCGCAGCGGGGGAGGGGTGGAACGAAGGGCAGCTGGAGACGACCGAGCGCATGGGGCTGGTCCGCGTCGATCATCTGGGCGAGCAGATCACCTTCCGGCACCCTCTGGTCAGGTCCTGCGTCGTCCACATGTCCCCGGGCGGACGACGTCAGGCGGCGCATGGTGCGCTCGCAGAGATTCTGAGAGGGGAGCCGGAGCGGCGGGCCTGGCATCTCGCCCATGCCGCGAGCGCCCCCGACGAAGGGGTCGCCATCGAACTCACCCGTGCCGCAGAGCATGCCATGGCCCGTGGTGGCGCCGCGGAGGCTGCCACGGCGTACCGTCGCGCGGCCGACCTGAGCCAGGATCCCGCGGAACGCACCCGCCGCCTCGACGAAGCCGCGTTCGCCGCCGGCGTCGCCGGCCTGCTGGACACAGCCCACGAACTGGCCAGCGCCCAGACCACGGAGACGCTGCGAGGCGCGGCGGCCGCCGCCTACGTGCAGTTCCACCGGGAGGGAGACATCGATGCGGTGTACCGCATCCTTCCTCAGGCGATGGCGGCCGCGCCCCCGAGCACCGAGCCGAAAGACGTGGACGCCTTTGACGACGCCTTCTACGTACTTCTCAACACAGCGGTGTGGGGCGGCCGTCCAGAACTCTGGACGGCCGTGTACAACGAGCTGGACCGGGTCTCCGAGCTCGCGCGCATGTGTTTTGACAGCGTCGCCGATCCAGCGCGGACCGCGCATGACGTGCGGGAGCGACTGGACCGCGCAACAGCCACCCTGTCGCCCGACACACCCTTGTGGCGGATGAACTGGCTCATCTACACGGCGATGTACCTGGACTGCTTCACCTATTACGACGGCGTCTGGCGAGACGCGGTGGGGCACAGCGCGTACGACAGCCTGCGTTTCGGCGTGGTGGCCCGGGCGCACGAGGCCTTCATGCGGGGCGAATGGGACAAGATCGAGGCGATCGCATCGCAAGGTATCGCGGATGCCACCGAACACGACTACAACCTGGTCCACATCATCTTCACGTACGGTCTGGCCATGGTCGCATCCGGCCGCGGGGACGAAGAAGCCCTGCGCAAGCACTGCGACACGATCGTCGCGTGGGCCCAACCGCGACGTATGCAGCTGCTGATGACGACCCCGAACGAGACCTGGGCGCGAGCCGCCGTCGGACGGGGCGACTTCGAAGAGGCGTACCTGTTGACCTCCGCGCTGACGCCGCCGGGAGAACTGCCCCCGCATTACCCCCACTTCTCGCGGGTGTTCCTGGACCTCGTGGAATCCGCCATGCGGACAGGGCGGACCGAAGAGGCCCGTGCGCATGTCGAGGCGGGTCGGCAGGCGCGCGTCGACACCATCTCGCCGCACCTCGCGATCATTCTCGCCGGGGCTGTTGCGCTCACCGCGCCCGACGAACGGGCAGGGGAACTGTACGAGGCAGCCCTCGCCGTCCCGGACGCCTCGCTCTGGAAGTACGAGTACGCGCGCATCCGCCTGTGGTACGGCGAGTGGCTCCGGCGGCGTCGGGAGTACAAGGCCGCTCGTGTCCAGCTGAGCGCGGCGTTGGAACTGTTCGAGCAGCAGTTGAAGGCTCCGCTGTGGGCACAGCGCGCCCGCGACGAACTGCGCGCGGCCGGCGTTGGTGTCGGGGTGCCCGACACCAGGGCAGGAGTCAGGATCAGCGCCCAGGAACGCCGCATCGCGGAGCTCGCGGCGAGCGGACTTTCCAACAAGGAGATCGGCAGGCAGCTCAACATCTCTCCCCGTACAGCCGGCGCACACCTCTACCGGGTGTTTCCCAAGCTCGGTATCACCTCCCGCGCCGCACTGCGCGACGCGCTCGGCGAATTCGATGAGGTGAGCAGCGCGTGATGACCGGCCGAGTACCCATCGGGCGGGGCTTGGATTCCACATGTCGAGTTATTGCCCGAAAGGGCAGAAGATGCAAGAGCTGTGCACGTTGAAAACGTGTGCACCATAGGCTGATTTTTAGCAGCGCTATTCATTCCAGTCTGAACGCCAGCGCAGTGATGTGGACGTGCCGAACGAGCTGTTGCACAGCGACAGGCATCCCTCGCCGACCAGCGGCGCGGGCCGACGTGGGATGCCTATGGTTGCATCAAATGAGGATGTGCGTCACTTCTCCATAAGTCGGGGGTACATGGTGGCGATGTCTGCGGCGAGGTTCGCCTTCACCTTGCGCGACATTTCGTCGGCGAGCACCTCGTACGCTCCGCTCTCGACACCGTCCAGCGCCTGTGCGGCGACATCCTTCGGGGTGGACTTGGGGGCGTCGACATTTGCCGTCATGTCTGTGTCGACATAGCCGACATGCAGTCCGGTGACATCGATGCCGCGGGGCTTCAGCTCCAGTCGCAAGGAGTTGGTGGCCGACCACAGGGCGGCCTTCGAAGCGCTGTATGAGCCGGCCATCCCGATCCAGGACAGCACGGAGTGGACGTTCAGAATGTGGCCGCCTCCGTTGCGCTCGATGGCAGGAGAGAAGGCGCGCGTCACCTGGAGCGGGCCGTAGAAGTTCGTTTCGAACTCCCGTCGGACGTCGTCCAACGGCGCCTTGAGGAGGGAGGCGTTGATGGAGACGCCGGCATTGTTGATCAACACGGTCACGTCTCCGGCCTGTTCGGCCGCCGCGGTGACGGAGGCAGGATCGGTTACCTCGAGTGCCAGCGGTACCGCGTCAGGGTGCGTCACCGTGCGCGGGTCGCGCGCCGTGGCGTACACCTTGGCTGCACCGCGTGCGAGGGACTCCTCCACCAGCGCGTGTCCCAAGCCGCGGCTGCCGCCGGTGATAAGCACCACTGCACCGTTGAGCGACGTCATAATGTCCTCCTCGTGAATAAACCGATCGGTTTCAAGAACTGTAAACCGATCGGTTTCATTCTTCAACCGGAGATGGCAGAATGTCTTTGCCGGTATCCGATCGATCAGCCGCCGGTTTGGTTGATGCACATGTTTCTGCCACACGGCATCACGTGTGATGAGGCGGACTGTGCAGCCCATGCATTTCTCAAACGGATGCGCCATGAGTACGGCGCTCACCGACCCCCGCAGCCCGCGTGGCCTTTGCCCGCAGTGATCCCTTGCCGAAAGGAAGCGTTCGTGACCACTCTTACCGCCTGGAGGTTCCCCACCCCCGACGGCGCCGACCATGTGGAAGAAACCCTGTTGTCATTGCAGAAGCAGGGCCTGCTCCAGGTACACGACGCGGCCGTCGTCACCTGGCCGGAGGGGCGCGAGCGCCCCAGAACCAAGCAGTTGAACAACCTCGCGGCAGCCGGAGCGCTGTCCGGCGCCTTCTGGGGCCTGCTGTTCGGACTGATTTTCTTCGTGCCACTGCTCGGGGCAGCCGTAGGCGCACTCGGTGGCGCTCTTGGCGGCTCGCTGGCTGACGTCGGCATTGATGATGATTTCATCGCCGGCGTCCGTGGCGAGGTCAAGCCGGGCACCTCGGCGCTGTTCCTGCTCACCTCCGATGCCGTCGTGGACCGCGTCCACGAGGCCCTTCCCGAGGGTGCGGCCGAGCTGATCCGCAGCAACCTGTCTCAGCAGGATGAGGCCAAACTCCGAGAGGTCTTCGCCGCCTAGCACGGGCCTTGGCAGGCCAGAAGTCCGGGGAGCCAGCCTCCCCGGACTTTTTTCTCGTGGTGCACGCGTCAGCGCACACCTGCGGCATCGACGACGGCGACGACGGCAGTAAGCAGCACGCTCGAGAGGTCGTCGGCTTGGACGCCGGCACGAGCGCTCGCCCCGTCGAGAATGATCATCAACTGCCGGGCGAGGAGGTCCGGCTCCACCGCGCCGCCGTCCTCGGCGGCAGCGCGCAGGTACTCCGTCAGCTCGCCCTTCACCTGGTGCGCCACACGCCTGGCCGGATGGTCGGTGTTTTTCAGCTCCACCTGAACGGAGAGGTAGGGGCATCCCCGGTACTCGGGATCGGCGGCCGCGGACTCCAGCCATGTGAACGGGTAGAAGAGGCGTTCACGCGGCGAGAGCTCCGCCTCGGGCGGCGGCAGCAGGCGAGCCGCATAGGCGGACGCCCTGCGTTCCAGACTGGCCGCCAGGAGTTCGTCCTTGGTGTCGAAGAACTGATACAGCGAGCGCTTGGAGACCCCGGCAGCCTGGCAGAGCGCCTCTACCCCGACGTTGACGCCCTCCCGGTAGGTGAGTTCCGCGGTCGCCTCCAGCAGCCGCTCACGGGAGCTCGCCTTCGCGTCTTTCCTCATGAGGTGAGGGTAACGCTGCCCCCGCCTCGTGGAAAACTGCTCGGTTTCCACCGTGATGCCGGGGTCGTCCGTGGTCAGAGGCGCTCGACAGCGTCGGAAAGTGAGCGCCTGGTGTCGCGCGACGGTCGGGCGAAGCGGAGCGGTTGTCCCACCAGGCGGTTCTTTCGGTCAGGCGGGCAGGACGCGGTGCACCTCATGGGTGAAGTCCGGGGGCATTGAAACAGGAAGCCGTGCCCGACGTCGCTGTAGAGGATCACCCTGGCATTGGACAGCTTCTGCGACACGGGGTACGTGGCGTACGTTGACCACCGGAACCGGAAGTGTCAGTTCCTCCTGACAGTCCCGGAACCCCTTGCTTGCGCCGACGGCTCCTTCATCTCCGGGAAGAACAGACGCGGGAAATCCTCGTCGACGGTAACCGGCTTCCTCACGATCTGCTGAGTGTGCACCGCGGGGCTTGTCCACGGCGGCCCGGATCAAGGCGCACGCCGCACCGGATGCCGGTGGAGTCGTGCTCGGTCACGGACTCGCCCACCCTCCCGCGCAGCGAGCTCGCGAGCCCGTACGGCGGCCTGCTTGACGTTGCCCCTGTGTGCCGGACCGTGCCCGGGCAGGATGACGTCGGCCTCAACGGCCTCCAGGAGTTCCAGGGAGTGCAGCGCTCTGGACCGGTCGGTGTGGAACATGGCCGGGAGGATCTGGGGGCCGTCGATCCGGGACGTCGGATGCGCGGTGACCAGCGCGTCACCGCTGATCAGTGTTCCGGTGTCGGCCAGAAGGTAAGCGCAATGTCCTTCCGTGTGTCCCGGTGTGCGTACGGGCTCCGGCGCCCCCGGCAGGTCCAGCGGACCCGGCGCGGGAAAGGGTGAGGGCTCGGTGACAGGCACGTGGGCGGTGCCGCCGGCCCGAATGGCGTGAACGGCCCACGGCAGGACCCCCGGTCGCCAGGACTGTGCCAGCACCTGACCGGCGGAGACCTGGTGAAGGTAATCCCGCCGGGCGTGCGGGACCTCCTCCTCGTGCATCATGACCGGCGTGCCATAGGTGGCTCGCAGGCGTTCCGCGGCACCGATGTGGTCGCTGTGGGCGTGCGTCACGAGAAGCGCGCGTACGCCTTCGGGCTTCAACCCCACCGCATCGAGCGAGGCCAGTAGCAGGTCGTGGTCGGCTGGGTATCCGCTGTCCACCAGAGTGGCGTCGTTGCCGTCTTTGATGATCACCCAGTTGGTGTTGCTGCCCGACACCAGATACACGCCGTCCCCGATGTGGACGATGTCCTCGTCACGCAAATGCTTTCTCATTCAGGCTCATTTCATCGCGGGCACCAGACGCTGTCTGTCGTCCGGAACGCCCATACACATCTGTCAGCTGGGCCATGCACAAGGCTCAGAGCGTGGCGAGGTACTGGTGGACCGAACGCACCGCGCTCGCCCCGTCGCCGACCGCGGCGGCGACGCGCTTCATGGAGTCCAGCCGCACATCACCGGCGGCGAACACGCCGGGGACGCTCGTTTCGTACGGCAGCGGTTCGCGCCCCAGCTCCTTCCATGCCGGGCCGAGTTCTTCCGGCGACAACTGGCGGTCCGTCGGCACGAACCCGGCCGAGTTCAGGAGAACCCCGCTCAGCCAGGACGTCGCCGGACGCGCTCCGATGAAGCAGAACAGGCCGGCGCAGTCGACGCGTTGTTCCTCGGTGACCTCGGCGCGGGTGGCCAGAGACACTCCATCGAGGTGAGGTCGACCGTGCAGTTCGGTCACCTGAGTGCCGGTGAGAACGGTGATCCGCGGATCGCTCTTGATGCGCTCCACGAGGTACGCGGACATCCGCGCGCCGAGATCGGCCCCCCGCACCACCAGCGTGACCTCGGAGGCGTACCGGGCCAGGTGCAGTGCAGCCTGTCCCGCCGAGTTGGCGCCGCCGACCACCACGACCGGCCGTCCCGCCACCGCCTGGGTCTCCAGGTCGGTGGCCGCGTAGTAGATGCCGCATCCCGTCAGTTCCGTCCAGCCGTCGAGGGGGAGCGCCCGGTACTCCGCGCCGGTGGCGACGATCACCGCCCGGGTGCTGATGCGAGTCCCGTCCATCAAGGTCACGATGTGGTCGCCGCCCTGCGTGCCGAGTCCGGTGACGCCGCACGGGCTGGCGAGGTGCACGCCGAACTTCAGCGCCTGCACAGCGGCACGCGCGGTCAGGTCCGCCCCGCTGAGGCCGAAGGGGAAACCGAGGTAGTTCTCGATACGTGCACTCGTGGCGGCTTGGCCGCCCACGGCCACCCCGTCCAGCAGGACCGTCTCCAGTCCCTCGGACGCGCCGTACACCGCCGCCGCCAGTCCCGCCGGACCGGCGCCCACGACCGTGAGGTCGGCCGAGCCGCGTCCCGGACGGCGGTAGGTCAGGTTGAGCTGCTGGCTCAGAACGCCCGGAGTCACCAGGGGAGTCGCTTCGTGCGAGGTCAGTGCGGCGGGCAGGTCGTCCTCGGTCAGCCCGGCCCCGCGGAGCGCTTCCGCTCCCTGGGGAGAGTCGCCGTCGAGCCACTGGTGCGGAACACCCTGGCGGTCCAGGAAGGTGCGCATGGCCAGGCCCGCGGCCGACCCGGCGGTGCCCACGATCCGCAAGTTCTGCTCCGTCGCCTGGCGCAGCAGTCGTCGCCTGGCGAGGACGGCGCGCAGGATGAGGTCCGACAGCTCGGTCTCCTGGGCCATGAGCCTGCGAAAGGCTTCAGGGCGCACCCGATGAACGGTGCCGCCGGCAGCGACCCGTACGGTCAGTCCGCGTCGCTGCCCGGTGAGCAGATTGAGTTCGCCGGCGAACTGGCCGGGGCTGTGGGTCATGAACAGGTGACCGTCTCCGTCGTCGGACGACGGGATGGTCGCTTCCAGCGTCGCTGTCCCACACAGGAAGAGATCTACCGAGTCGTCCTCGACGCGGTAGAGAACCTCGCCCGTTTGGACCTCTTCGCAAGTCGCGTACTGGGCGGCCCGGGCCAGTTGTCCGTCGTTCAGCCGCACTTCGGCGGCGAGGGCGAGATCGTCCGGACGGTCACCGATCTCGGGGAAAGAGGTTGCCATGCTTGAAGAATGCGGCGCCGGGCCCGCGAATCGCCTGTCAGGTGTGGCTATATGACGCACTCCTGCACGCAAGGACAATCCCCTTGCACGAACGGGTACCTTCACGGGCGAGGCGGACTCGCGACGCGGAGTTCTCCACCATCCGCTCCGTGGCCTTGTCGCACCGGACGCCAAAGGGTGCCAAGTGCTCAGCTGAGCCGCTTCTTCGGGCCGATCCGGTTCGTCGAGCAGGTTGAGCCCTGTGGCGACGAGAGATGGGTGGGGCTGGTGCGGAGCCATCGTTCCCGACGGCGCTGGGCGTCGCGAACCATGGCCCGCTGAGCCCCGAGTTACTGGAAGAGCTGCCATACCTGCTCCGTATAACCCGGCGTGACCTGCCACGACGGTCTCGGGGGCGGCGCTGGCCTCACAGAGCGCCGCTGCGGATGGCATAAGCCACCGCGTGCGTCCGGTTGCGTAGTCGCAGCCGTGTGATCACGTCGTGCAGCACGTTTTTGATGGTGCGTTCCGAGTAGTTGAGGCGCCCCGCGACCTCAGCTGTGCTCAGCCCTTCGGCCAGCAGCCGCAGTACCTCCAACTCCCGGGCTGACAGGTCGCCGGAGCCTGGCTGCTGCCCGGGCAGGGAGCGCAGGCGCTCGATGAGTGCGCGCACCAGTGTGGGCGGCAGCGGAGACTCTCCGCACAGCGCCTTGCGACTGGCCCGCACGATGTCGGCGTAACCGACCTCGCCGCGCAGCAGCACACCCACCACGCCGCGTTCGACCGCGTACATCAGGTGCCGCTCGCTGATGGTGTCCACGACGAGTAACACCGGGACGCCCGGACCCTGCCCGAAACCGGCGACCTCCTCGACCAGACGGAGCGTCGCCAGCGTCACCGTGCGGTCCAGCACCACCACGATGTCGGCGCTTTGCCGCTCTCTCCAGGGCACCACGTGTACGCCGGCCCACCCGCCGAGGCAGGCTCGGGCACCCTCCTCCGTGAGTGTGTCGCTCGCCGTCAGGGCGAGCGTTATCGGCAGTGTGTCCGGATCAGGCTCCCTTCTCGGAGCCCCCATCGCCGGTATGCCCCGCACAGAGGTCAAAGGGAAACGGCTGACGGGACTGACGTCACTCCGCACGGGAGCTTCGACGGCGTTGTTTCTCATGTGCGATCACCGAGTTCCTGGCGGTGCTGTCCAGTTGTCTGCGGGGTGCTGACGCCCGGTGGCGAGACACTCGCCGTTGCGCTCAGCCTCGTCGGAAGGGCCTCGAGCGAGGGTGTGTCGCACGGGCTAGTGAGGGGAGTGTTATCGGGCAACAAGGCAATTCCAAACCAAACGGGTCTGCGCATGCCGACGTCTGTCATGTGACGTGTTCGTCGGCACGACAGGTGTGACGGGTGCGGTGCACACAGTGGCGAGAGTCGGCAGGCGCTGTTCATACTCAGTCGCGCCGCTGCAGCAGTTCCCGCGCCAGCGCTTCCCAGTCGAGCAATTCCGGCTCGCTCCCCCGAGGCACCAACTCATAGGTGGCGTCCAGCCAGGCTCTGACCTGGCAGTGGTCCATCTCCAAAGTGAAAGGTGTCCTCGGCCCACCAAGACCGAGATACAGCCTCCGGCAGGACAGCAAATACCGTCGGGAGGGCCAGATCCGGTGGGCTCCCATCCCTTGAGGCTTCGAGGTCCCGACGTCCAGCAGGTCTCGGGACACCGTCCAGCGCAGTGATTCGGCGGTCCCGGTGCGGATTTCGACGCCGACCGAGAACGGCTCGCTCACGGTGTAGCTCATCCGTGCCCGCAACCGAACAGAGGTCTCGGTGCTTTCGAAGGCGCCCGACAGCAGGCGGACCGGCAAGCGGAGAACGGGTCGGAAGCCTGTATTCGTAGGGCAGTTGTGGCTGTGGTCGCCTCCGGGCCCGTTCATGCAGTTCTGCTCCTCCGTGCGCGGACACGTCCTGGTCCGTCGGATGTTTTTACCTGTCTGCCGCGCGGCGGCCCGCACCGCTTAGTCGGAGTACGGGCCACCGCGGAACCTTCGTGACTACTTGGCCAGGAAGGAGAGGAGGGCGGAGTTGACTTCCTCGGCGTGCGTCCACAGCAGGCCGTGCGGGGCACCGTCGACCTCGACGTAGTCGGCCTGGGGGAGCGCCTTGTGGAAAGGCCGAGCGGTGGAGTCGATCGGCAGGACGTTGTCGGCGGTACCGTGCAGGATCAGCGCCGGGACGTCGATGTGCGGGATGTCGTCCCGGAAGTCGGTGGGCCAGGTGAGGGGGGCCGCCCACGCGGCGTGGGCGCCACCGCTCGCTGCGACGTTCCAGCTGTTGCGCACGGCTTCCTCGCTGATGCGGGTGCCCAGGTTCTCGTCGAGGTTGTAGAAGTCGTTGTAGAAGGAGGTGAAGTAGGCGTAGCGGTCGTTCTTGGCCGTGTCGGACACGCCCTGGAAGAAGTCGGCTGTCTCGGCGCCGGTGGGGTTCTCGTCCGTCTTCAGGAGGAAGGGCTCCAGGGAGGCGAGGAAGGCGACCTTGGCGACCCGGGCGGAGCCGTACGTGGAGATGTAGCGGGCGACCTCGCCGGTACCCATGGAGAATCCGACCAGGGACGCGCCGTGCAGGTCGAGCGTCTCCATGACGGTGTTGAGGTCGGCGGCGAAGGTGTCGTAGTCGTAGCCGGTGGTGGGCTGGCTGGACTGGCCGAATCCGCGGCGGTCGTAGGTGATGACGCGGTAGCCATCGGCGAGCAGGGCCGCGGTCTGCTTCTCCCAGGAACGGCCGTCAAGGGGGTAGCCGTGGATCAGGACGACGGGCCTCCCGGTGCCGTGGTCCTCGTAGTACAGGTCGATGGTGGTGGAGTTTTCCTGGCCAACCGTGATGAACGACATGGCTTTCCCTTCAAACATGCTGTGCCGGCGTGACGCGCCGACGTGATGGTGGATGCCGCGACTTCGGGGGGCGGACCGTGCCGACGTCGCGAGCGGATGTCGTCCGGCCTACTTTCTGCCGGGCGACGGACCCACCATCGCCCCGCGGCACCCACCAGTGAATCCGTCTAACGACTTACCTTTTGAACCTCTGGGTTTTCATCGGACACCATTCGGTGACCTGCGGCGATGTGCTACGCCGACGAATCTGGATCGCGAGGGCGGCGCAGGTCGCGGGACTTCTGCCCCCGATGGCGCCCAAGCCCGGGGAGCCCCGAACGGCTACGCAGTCAAATGACTCATGGTGCCGAAGAAGAGGACGAGCCTTCACCGGCTCCTTGCCCCGACTGCGAAAAGAGGCTGAGGCTGTTGCCCCACTGACCTACCGCCGGGGGTGTGGCGGCGGCGTCGCGGTGATCTGCTTAGCTGATGCGATGAGCAAGTCAACTAACCACTCACCTGCGGACGTTGATTCCGACCGGCTTTTCCAGGACCCGTACGCGGTCTACGGCAGGCTCCGCGAAGAGGGGCCGGTCCACCAGGTCATTGGCACGGACGGCCTCCCCGCCTGGTTGGTCACACGGTACGAAGACGTCCGTCAGGCCCTCACCGACCCTCGGCTGTCGTTGGACAAACGCAACGCGACCCCGGGCGGCTACCGGGGTATGGCCCTGCCGCCCGCGTTGGACGCCAACCTCCTCAATATGGATCCGCCGGACCACACACGTATCCGGCGCATGGTCTCCAAGGCCTTCACTCCCCGGCACATCGAGCGCTTGCGGCTGCCGGTTCGGCGTGCCGCGGACCATCTGCTCGACGCCCTGTCCGAGCAGGAGCAGGTCGACCTCATCTCCGCTTACGCCGCCCCGCTGCCGATCGTCGTGATCTGCGACCTTCTCGGTGTGCCCTCGTCCCAGCGGCTCGACTTCCGTGCCTGGACCGACGCTTTGGTGGCCCCCGATCCGGCGCGGCCGGAACGGGCCAGGGATGCTGTGAGACAACTGCTGCTCTTCTTCACCCAGTTGATCGCCGACAAGCGAGCTCGCCCCGCCGACGATCTGCTGTCCGCCCTGATCGCCGTGCGCGACCAGGAGGACCGCCTCAGCGAGGACGAGCTGACGTCGCTGGCCTTCCTCGTCCTGGTCGCGGGATACGAGAACACGGTGCACCTCATCGGCAACGCGGTCGCGGCCCTGCTCGCGGCCCCGGACCAATTGGGCGAGCTGCGAGCTGATCCCGGTCTGCTGGACCGGGCAGTGGAAGAGCTGGCACGTTACGACGGTCCCGTACCGCTGGCCATCCGCCGCTTCCCCACCGAGGACGTCGTGATCAGCGGCGTCACCGTACCGGCCGGTGAGACGGTCCTGCTGTCGCTCGCCGCCGCGCACCGTGATCCGAGTCGCTTCCCCGAGCCCGACCGGCTGGACCTCGCCCGGGACGCCACCGGGCACTTGGCCCTGGGACATGGCATTCACTACTGCCTCGGTGCCCCGCTGGCGAGGATGGAGACGGGCATCGCACTCACTGCCCTGTTCGACCGCTTCCCCGACCTCTCGCTCGCCGTTCCCGCGCAGGACCTGCGCCGACGCCCGTCGATGCGATCGCGCGGACTGATGGCCCTGCCAGTGCGCACGAAACACCTGTGAACGCATGACGCCGAGAAGCGCGTCTCTTGGGCACGACCGTGGACCGATGGGGCAGATTCTGGCTGCTCGGCCACCGAAAGTACTGGCACCGCCGCAATATTCCGCCCATGAGCGGCATGCATACTGAAAATGAACACAGCTTGTCCGGACGTACCGTACTGGTGGCGGGCGCCACGGGCGGGATCGGTGAGGGAATGACCCGGGCCCTGCTTCTGCAGGGCGCGAGGGTGGTGGCCACCGGCCGTGACGAGGAGCGGCTGTCCCGTCTCGCCGCGTACGTCGAAGAAGCAGGTCCGGGCACACTCGACACCGAGGTGGTGGACGTCGGATCCCCGGACACCGCGGGCGTGCGCGAACGGCTGTCGGCTCTGGGCGCGCTCGACGGGGTCGTGATCACGATCGGTGACTGGGGGAGCCCGGAGCGCACCAGCATCCTGGACACAACGTCCGAGGAGTGGCAGCGCATGATCGCGGCCAACCTGACCAGCCACTTCCACGCGTTGCGTACGCTGACCCCGTTGCTCTCGAAGGAGGGTGCGCTGGTGCACCTCAGCGGATTCAGCGCCGAGATCCCCTATCCGTTCGCCGCGCTCGTCGGTGCTACCAACGCAGCGAAGAAGTCCCTGGTGCGGTCTCTCACCGCTGAACTGGACGGAGCCGGACCGAGAATCTACGAGCTGGTCATCGGCCCCATCCGGACCCGTCCGCGAGCGGCGATCGGCGCCGACAGCCCCCACTGGTTCGGGGCCGAGGATCTCGGCCGGCACGCGGGCCTGCTGATCGCCGGCGAGGGACCGCACGCCGACGCCCCCTTGCAGTACCTGCTCACGCGCGACCAAGGGGTGCGGACAACGCCGCCCCAGTGACCGCAGCGTCGAGTCTGCGGTGGTGGACCGGCACAGGGCGACGTCGGCGTGATGGTGGGTTCGGCTCATGGCCGACACCGAACCGACGGCGTCGCCGCCCCGGCGGAAATGAGCGTGCATGACCTGGCTGGTGACCGCTCCGCTTGTCTCCAGTCACCGCTCCAGGGGGACTTGGGGTCGCGAACGCTGCAGGCGAGGACCGAAGCACATGTGTGCCGCAGATTGCGGTAGTCGTTTGACAGAAGCACCCACGAGGCTTTCGGGCCATGCTGGGGTCACGCTCCCTCCTCCCGTGCGCGATGAACCCGACGGGCATTCGAGGAGGCGAAGGCGTAGTGTCCGACTCCCTTGCACAGAAGGCCGCATGACTTTCCAAAAGATTCGCGTCAACCCTCAACTGGTCATCGCGGCAGCGATCACCTTGCTCGCCCTCCTCGCCGTGACCGTCAACACGTCGGCAAGACCTGGAACGGAGTCGGTTCCCGACCAGGACACGGAGTCGGACATCGTCTACATGAAGGGTACGGAAGCGCAGTCGGCATCGGCCGCCCCCTGAGCGACACCCCGGAGCGGGTCGATATGCGGAATGGTCCGGCGGGCGTCTCCCTTGCTCACATGTTCTGCGACCTCAACCGCTGAGGCACGGGCAGTTCGAGCAGCACCAGGTCGTAACCCCGCATCTCCGAGGCACACCGGCCGCCGGCAGGGGCCGTTCGCGCACCCAGGCCACGGCAGATGGCGTTCATACGCCGGTTGGACGCGGATGTGAGAACCATGACGGTGCTCATGCCCAGGTCCGCCGCTCGGGAGAGGGTCCATCGCGCCAGGGCCGTTCCCAGGCCCGCGTCCTGCCAGTCGTCCTCCACCAGCAGAGCGAGCTCGCCGCACCGCTCGGTGTCACCGCGCAGCAGATGGGTGACGGCGATGACCGTGTCGGGAGCGTCCAGCGGAGCAGTCACCCAGGTGACACCGTGCCCGGGGCGGGTCAACCGAGCCCACTCCTGTTCCCGCAGCGCGGAACGGACCGTCTGGTACCGGCTGTAGATCGTGTCCGGTGAACACCGGCCGTGCATGGCGTTCACAGCCGTGAGGTCCGACGTCACTGCGGGCCGGGTCACGGTGGCTCGGCCGGACCGGATCAGGATCAGGTGTCCGTCTGGGCCGGGTGAGGCGGGGGACAGAGGCATCGAACGTCACTTCCAGAGCCTGTCGTTGGGGGTGTGAGGCCGGACTCAGGACCGCACGATCGCGGTCCCTGCGCCCTGCACGATGCGCGCTCGGTCCGGCCGGGTGCCCGACGAGGAGTGGCCTGCGCGCATCGGGCTGAGAGTGCTATCAGGAGAGCGCCGGTGCATGTGAGAACGGGGCCGGCAGCAGGCCGATGCCCCCGAGCGAGACGTCGGCCCAGGCGAACGGCCCGATCCAGGTCGCATGCGGCTGGCGCGGAGCACCGAACGCGGGTCGTACGAGAACGAAGGCGCCGACGATCCTGCGAGGAGCGCGAACACTGCGCCTCACAGAGCCGCGTTGTGCCAGGCGTCGGCACGGCCTCGTTGATCTGCGGGGCGGCGCGTGCGGACGTCTCGGTCCGCAACCGCCCGATGAGCTACTCGCGGGCCGCGGCCACAATGCCCGCGCAGCCGCCGGTCAGCGAGACCACGCCCAGTACCGCAGAGAGCGCAGGCCCGCGCCCATGCCCATGTCGGTGAGCTCGCGGAGATCTCTCCGACGTCCGCCGACACGTCGCCCTGCGACGGCGAAGGTCACCTGCTTCCCTGGGGTGTTTCGCCTCGGGTACATCCGGCAGGATCGGGAACGTATGCCCTCAGACGGGCGGGAGCAGTCCTCAGGCGTACCCGGTCCGGACTGTCTAGCCGCGCCAGACCCAGGTCACCCTCTCGTAGAGCCGCTCGAAGCCGGCGCGCAGCATGTTGTGCAAAGACGTGTTGTGCTCGCCGGAGCCTTCTGTGCCGGTCTCGGCGACGAGCCAGCGGCAGCCTGCGTCTCGCGCCGCCCGGATACGGGCGGTGAGCAGTGCCGACTGCGCTCCGCGACCACGCGCCTCAGGAAGGGTCGCCCCGCCGAACATGTCTGCGCACCCACCATGCAGGTAGAGGCTGCCGACTGCGATGATCCGCTCGCCCTCCCAGACGGCGTACTGCCGCCAGTCCGGCCTGCCGACGCAGGACGCCGCCATGTCTATCATTCCCGTGGGCTTGTTGAATCCGAAGGTGGTCATCATGACTGTGGCCCACTCGCGCGCCTCGTCGGGTGCGATCGGTCCGACGCGCAGATCCGGTTCGAGTGCGGCGACGCCGTCGGCCGTGGCGAGCGCGGTGTCGGTGGCGCACCCCAGCTTGTCGAAGTGCGGCCCCTCGGTGAGGCCCAGTTCGGCGGCGATTGCGGCCCAGTCCTGCGGCAGGGATGCCGGGGCGAGCATGAACGAGGCGCTGGATGCGCCCTGTTCACGGTAGAAGTCGCAAATTCGCGCGATGAGGTCGGCCGTGACCGGCTCCTCGCCGAACCCGCCGACCCGGTCGAAGAAATGGCTGGGGTCTTCACGGACCGCCACCGCAAGCGCTGAGTCGAACCGTTGGTGGCGAGCCCCCAGCGCCTGCCTGACGGACAGCGGCGCCCCGGCTGCGAAGTCCGCGTAGGCCTCGATCTCGACTCGCTCACTCAGACCGGTCGGCACAGTGGTCCTCATACGTATTTTCCTCTTCTGGATTTCTGGCGGTAAATAGGTTCGAGCCAACGGTGTCGATCGTCCGATCCCCTGCCACACGATCACGGTCAGCGCGACGAGCGGAAGCAGGTAACGGTCGACGTCGGGGATCGAGGTCCCCATGGCGTATCCCGCCAAAGTCAGGCCGGCGCTCCAGAGCACCCCTCCGGTGACCTGCCAGACGGCGAACGTCCGCGCCGGCACGGCCACAACTCCTGCCAGGGGATTGATCACGGTCGTACCACCGGTATGAAGCGGGCCAGCACGATGGCCTTGGCGTAGCCGTACCGCTTCAGCAACTCTTCGGCTCTTTGCGCTCCTTCGTGCAGTCTCTTCGAGCGGCTGCGGGCCAGCAGCGCCCGTCCGCCCTTCCGGCCGATCGCGTAGCCGCACTGTGCGCCGGCCAGCGCGCCCACGGCAGCCGCGAGCAGCAGCGGTCCCAGCTCGAGGTGCACGCTCCGTTCGGATCCGTCGGTGCACAGCAGGCCGGCTGTGAACAACAAAGAGTCGCCGGGCAGGAAGAAGCCGAGCAGCAGTCCTGTCTCGGCGAACATCACCAGCCCGACACCCAGCACGCCGAATGTGACCAGCAGGGACCGAGCGTCCCGCACGTTCACGGCGAGCTGCGCAGCGAGGTGGATCGGCTCCGTCTTCAATCCACGGCCGCCTTTCTGGGAGAGGTGAAGGTAAGCAGATGTGCGACGGCCCCGGGGGAGCCGCTCGCCCGCGGGGCCCGGCCCACACCGAGGCTTCGGTGCGCCGGGACAGTCGTGTACGCGGTACGTGCATCGGCGTCAGTGCTCAACCCCGTGCTACCCGAACCGGTCTCCCCATGGCGCCTTCAACGCACGCGTCCCAGGAGGGCCGCGAGCGCCACGCGGGTCTTGACTCCCGCAGTGAGGGAGACCCGGCCGGCCAACACCGCAGCCGGCTCGCCGTCAAGGGTGTCGAGCAGGTTGCGGTAGATGCCGGCCATCGCACCGACACAGGCCCGGCTTCGACGGTCGAGCAGTGGAAGCAGGCGCAAACCCTCGTCGAACAATGTCCGGGCTCTGCTCGCCTCGTGTCGGACGAGAGCGTCGAAATCCGCATCGGAGGGGACCAGGCCGGTGGCGAACCACGCTTCGTCGCAGTCGAAACGTGCGACGTCCTCGGCGGGAAGATAGCGCCTGCCCATCGTGGCGTCCTCGCGGACGTCCCGGAGGATGTTGGTGATCTGCAGGGCGAGCCCCAGCGTGTCGGCGTACTCCCGTCCCCGCTCGGCGTCCGTGCAACCAAAGACCCCTAGCGACAGTCGTCCTATGGAGCCCGCCACGCACCGACAGTAGACGAGCAGGTCCTCGAAGCTCTTGTACTCCGCCTGCTCGACGTCCATCGTGACGCCCGTGATCAGTTCCTGAAACACCTCCAACGGGATCGGAAAACGTTGAGCCGCGTCCGCGAGGGCGATCCACACTGGATCCGTCTCGTCGTCTTCCATCCGGCCCGCCGCCAGTGCATCGACCATCGAGCCGACCTGAGCGAGCAGCTCTGTCTTGCGCACAGGTTCCAAGTTGCCGTCGCCTATGTCATCCACCCGGCGCGCCAATGCGTAGATCGCGGACATCGCCTGCCGTTTGGAGCCGGGGAGGAGGCGGAGACCGTAACTGAAGTTCTTTGCCTCTGCGCGTGTCACTTCCTCGCAATGGCGGTATGCCGCCAGCACCTTGTTCGGGCGCGCATGGACGCGGTCACCGATTGCAGCCACACTGATCAACTCTTCTGCTGAGGGGGGAAGGCCGCCCGAGTGCTCGTCGAAGCCGACGGACGCGGCCACGTCAGCGTAGGACTCCGGTGGGGCGCTTGCGGCCGTGCGCGATCAGAGAGGAAATAGGTCATCCCTTTCGGGACGCGAACGCACGGAACGGAGCCATTTGAGGCTCACACATGTTAGGGGCGGTGGGCGTGTGGGTGCCCTCCTGTGAGCTGGGTTCTCACCCGTCGAGAGTTTGGCCCCCGGAGAGACCGCAACTGCCGGAGGTGCGGGGCCGGTTACTCTCGATGGCGGTCCCACCCGCCGAGGGAGGGCTGCTACGTTGCACTGAGCAAACACGTGTGTCAGCTGTACGGCGGGTGCCGAGGCTGGCGAGTCACGTTCGTCGATCAGAGGCCGCCGGCTCGTGGGGCCGGGGCGGGGGTCCGCACCGGGCACGGGAACCGTTGCCGGGCCGTCAAGCAGGAGGACACATGCCGAACATCGCGGAGAACCTGTCGGCTACAGCGCGGCTTCACCCCGATCACCCCGCCCTACGGTTCGGTGACGCCGTGACGACATACGCGGAGCTGGACGAGGCCGTCTCCCGCGTCGCGGGGGCGCTCCGGGCGGACGGGCTGGTGCCCGGCGACCGGGTGGCCCTGATGCTGCCGAATGTCCCGGCGTTCGTCGCCCTCTACTACGGCGTGCTGCGCGCCGGCGGAGTCGTCGTCCCCATGAACCCGCTCCTCAAGGAGGGGGAGATCAGGCATTGCCTGGCCGACTCGGGTGCCGTCCGCCTGTTCGCACACGAGGACGTCGCCCAACAGGCGGCGGCGGGCATCGCTGAGACGGGCATCCCGCTCAGCGCCGTCGGTGCGGATCTGACGCCGGCCGACGAATGGGCGCCGATGGCAGAACCGTCCGCGCGGAACGACGGCGACCTCGCCGCGCTCCTCTACACCTCGGGGACGACAGGGCTGCCCAAGGGGGCAGCCCTGACTCACGGCAACCTCGGCAGCAACGCCAGGGTTCTGGCCGAGCGCGTCGTGGACGTCACCCTCGACGACGTGATGATGGCCTGTCTGCCGCTTTTCCACGCTTTCGGTCAGACGGGCAGCATGAACGCCTCGATCCGCCGGGGCGCCTGCCTGGTGCTCGTACCTCGCTTCGACCCGGCCCGGGTGCTGGCCATGTTCGCCGAGTTGGGGGTCACCATATTCATCGCGGTGCCGACCATGTACAACGCGCTACTGCATCATCCGCCGGTCACCGACGGATCCGAGGCGAGCGCACTGCGCGTGTGCGTCTCGGGTGGCTCCCCCTTGCCGACCGAGGTGCTGTACGGCTTCGAGGAGCGCTTCGGCTGTCCGGTGGCAGAAGGCTACGGTCTGTCCGAGACGTCACCGGTGGCCTCCTTCAACCACCTCGACCGGCCCCGCAAGGCCGGTTCGATAGGGACGCCGATCGAGGGGGTCGAGGTGCGGCTCGTGGACCAGGCCGGCCACGACGTGGCACCCGGCGAGGTCGGTGAGATCGCCATCCGGGGCGCCAACGTCATGGTCGGTTACTGGAACCGGCCCGAGGAGACGGCCGAAGCCATTCCGGACGGCTGGTTCCGCAGCGGGGACCTGGCCCGTAAGGACGAGGACGGATACTTCTTCATCGTCGACCGCAAGAAGGACGTGATCATCCGTGGCGGGTACAACGTCTACCCGCGCGAGATCGAGGAGGTGCTCTACGAGCACCCCGATGTCCTGGAGGCGGCCGTGGTCGGCGTCCCGGACGAGTACCTCGGTGAGGAGGTCGCCGCCGCTGTCGTCCTCACCCCGAACGGCCGGGCCACCGAGGAGGAGTTGCGCTCGTTCGTGAAGACTCGTGTCGCGCCGTACAAGTACCCGCGGAGGATCTGGATCGTGTCGTCCCTGCCGAAGGGATCTACCGGAAAGATCCTCAAGAGGGAGATCCGGCTTCCACGATGACCGCGCGACAACGGCCCGGCACCGCGGATACGGTGCCGGGCCGTTGGACGTGTGAGTGGGTCAGCCCTGGCGGGCCTTGAAGCGGGGATCCTTCTTGTTGATCACGAAGGTCACGCCCCGTCGGCGCACCACCTGGGCGCCGGGCCTGGCCTTGAGCGAGCGCAGTGACTTACGTACCTTCATCGTGTTTCTCCTCCGTAGCGACGCTCGAAGCGCTCCACACGGCCCGCGGGGTCCACAACCCGCGAGGTGCCGGTGTAGAAGGGGTGGCTGGCCGACGAGATCTCGACATCGACGACCGGGTAGGTGGCGCCGTCCTCCCATTCGACCGTTTTCTCGGTGTCGAGGACGGAGCGGGTGAGCAACTGGAAACCGGCCGCCCGGTCGCGGAAGACGACGGGACGGGAGACGGGGTGGATGCCGTGCCTCATGGGTGGTGCCTCCTCTGGGGACCTCCGACGCGGGCGTCGGAGGCGGGTGTCAGCGTTCTTCGCGGAACTGGACGTGCGCGCCGACCACCGGGTCGTACTTGCGCAGGATCAGCCGGTCGGGATCGTTCAGACGGTTCTTGCGGGTCACGTAAGTGACTCCAGTGGCGGCCGTCGACTTCAGCTTGACGACGGGTCGCGTGGTGCTGCGTGCCATGAGGGGCTCCTTCCACCAACACCCGAATTCATTGACTCGGTCATGTCAGACAATTGATCCAACATCGCCGGCCGGCGATGCATTCCCGCTCGTCAGCTGTCTCGGTGAGTGTCGGCCGCGACCCGATTCCGGACCGAGCGCTCATCGCTTCCTCACGTCGCCGTCACCTGCGGGCCGCCGCAGCGCGAAGTTGTTCGTGAAGACGTTGTCCGGGTCGTACCGATCCTTGAGTGTGAGCAGCCGGCCGAGAACCGGCTGCGGGAACGCGTCCGAGAGCTGTCGTGGACCTGTGCGTGTCTCGAAGCTCAGGTACAACCCGTCGATGTGGGGAGTGAGCCCGTCCCAGCGCTGGTCGAGGTCACCGCGCAGAGCGGGCACGGTCGCCGCCATCAGGGAGAAGTTCTGGGTGCGGTGCGCGTAGGCCGTGGCCGTGGCCGGCATGTCGTTGACCGCTCCGCCGACGGACCGCAGCTGCACGATGCCGGCCGCCGGCGCGACCGTGGCGATGGCGTGCGCCACCTGGTCGTCGATGTGATGCAGCAGCCCGGAACGCGACACGGTCAGGGGCTGTTGTGCGTACTGCGGCTGATGCCCGGCCGGCAGCAGTCGATGGTAGGGGGTGGCGACGAGCTGATTCTGCAGTACCGCACCGATGGATCCCAGGGGCCGCAGGGCAGGTCGGGCAGCATCCATGTCACCGCCTGCGTACACCGTCATCACTTGTGCGACCGGCAACCCGCCCGGACCGGTGGCCAGTGTCAGGAAGCTGGTCACCTCGCGCGGGGACCTCTCTATCCAGCCTCCCCAACGGGTCAGGAAGCCGGCGGTGTCCGCTGCGTCGAAGACGCTGACGTCGACGCAGACCCCGTCGACCCGCGCGGCCTCGAACTCGAAAGCGGTGGCGACCCCGAAGTTGGCTCCTGCGCCACGCACTGCCCAGAACAGGTCCGGGTCGTGCTGGGCGTCTACCCGCACGGCGGATCCGTCGGCGAGGACCAGCTCGGCGGCTCTCATGTGGTCGATGGTGAGTCCGTGCGCCCGTGCCATGAGACCGATTCCGCCGGCGGTGGCCAGCCCTCCGACGCCGACATCCCCCGTGTCACCGGAGGACAGCGCCATTCCGTACGGAGCGAGCGCGGCCGCGACGTCTCCCCACCGGGCGCCCGCTTCGATGCGCACAAGTCTCGCGTCCGCATCGAGCACGGTCACCGAGGCGAGCCGGGAGAGATCGATGACGAGGCCGCCGTTGTTCGTGGACCGCCCACTGATGCCATGGCCGCCGCTGCGGACGGTCAACGGCAGGTGACTGTCCCGGGCGTGGACCAGCGCCGCCGCGATGTCCTCGGCGTCGCGCACACGGAGGACGGCGGCCGGGCTGCCCAGGCGGGTGTAGGTGTGACGCACGGCGTCGTAGGCGGAGTCCCCCGGCCGTATCGCCAGGGCGGCGAGATGGTCAGGGAGAGCATGCTCAGAGACGGGGAACGAGTCCGAAGGGACTGGCATCAGTAACACTTTCCGTAGGTCGGGACTGAGCGCGAGAAGGCAGGCCGCGGGCGGACTCGTTGGAACACCATAGATATGTGTGATCCAACGCCAGCGCGAGCGTCGGCCCACTCCCGCTCGGATTCATTGCAGTACACGCAGGGAGCGGCACGCTTCTGTCGAATGACTGAAGCGTGCCGGAGCGAAGGACCGAGGTGTCTTGCCGGTCGATGAATGTGCCTCATAGGGCACTGATGGCGCGTGTGGCGCGCGACGACAGCCGACTGTTCGTAGCCTCGAGGTCACAGCACTCCGGAGTGACTCGCCCGGACCGGGTGTGTCACCACACGCGCCTCATGAACAGGGATCTCCCCATGTCGAACACCACAACCACAGACCGGCACGCTCCCGTGCGTGCGGAACAGCGCAGCCCTGGCTACTGGAGGGTCACCTTCGACAACCCTCCTCTCAATCTCTACGACCCCGAGGTGGAGACCGCCCTGGCGACGGTTGTCGACCAGCTCGAGACAGACCCCGAAGTGAAGGTCGTGGTTTTCGACAGCGCCCTTCCGGAATTCTTCATGGCGCATCTGAACCTGGGCAGGGTCGCTGAGTTCGGAGAGGGCATGCCGACCTGGTTCGACATCGTCAGCCGTCTGGGGAACGCGCCCTTCATCACCGTGGGTTCCCTTCGGGGCCGCGCGCGCGGCATCGGCAACGAGTTCCTGCTCGCTCTTGACGTGCGATTCGCCAGCCGGGAGAAAGCAGTTCTGAGCCAACTGGAGATCGGTACGGGCATCATCCCGGGCTGCGGCGGCATCCAACGCCTGCTGCGGCTCACCGGACGGTCCCGGGCGCTGGAGATCATCACCTCCGGTGAGGACTTCGACGCGGACACGGCGGCGTCCTACGGTTGGATCAACCGGGCTGTCCCCGACGCCGAACTGGATGCTGTCGTCGACCGTTTCGCCCGGCGTATCGCCTCCTTCGACACCGAAGCCCTGCGTGCGGTCAAGGAGATCGTCAACGAGGACGCGCCCCAGGTCGAAACCGCTGATGTGGCGGCCACTCACAGGCGCTTCGCCGCGCTGCTGGCGAGGGAGTCCGTCCAGGAACGCCTGCGGCAGTCCGCGAAGGCTGCTCCGGAGGTCATCTACGACCTGGAGTTGCACATGGGCGAGCGTCTCGGCGCCCGCAGCTAGCCGCCTGGCATCGGGCCGTGCGTGCCGCGACCCGCAGCGGCGTGCACGCCCTTGATCACCTCCAGCCGTCCCGACCGAGAGAGCTCTTCCATGACCCCTGAGACCGTCTCAAGCCAGATAACGACCCCCAACCTCCACGTGCAGGCGGCGGACGGAGTCACGTACCGATATCGCCGTTTCGGCAAGCCCAGTGAGAGCAACCTTCCGCTGGTCTGCCTGGTGCACTTCCGGGCCAATCTCGACAACTGGGACCCCGAGTTCGTGGATACTCTCGCCGCCGAGCGGGAGGTCGTCCTGGTGGACCTCGCCGGCGTCGGCGGTTCCACCGGCACCACTCCGAACACCGTCGAGGCGATGGCCTACAACGCCATCGCCTTCCTCGACGCCTTGCGGCTTCCTCGGTACGACTTGCTCGGTTTCTCCCTCGGCGGGTTCATCGCCCAGGAGATCGCCCTGTTTCGGCCGTGGCAGGTGCGGCGCATGGTCCTGGCCGGCACGGCTCCCAGAGGCGGGCGTGACATCCACCTGTACACGGCGGGTGCCATTCGTGACACTGCCTTGGGGGATGCTCCTACGCCCACGGATCTGCTCACTCTCTTCTTTGAGAAGAGCGTCTCCAGCCAGGGCAAGGGCGTCGAGTTCCTCGAGCGGCTCGGTCTGCGCACCGCGGAGCGTGACACCCCGACCGACGTGGCGGTGCGGGACGCGCAGCTCACCGCGATCTCCGCCTGGGGCGTGCGTGACGACTCGCGCCTGCAGCGTCTGGAATCCATCCAGCTGCCCGTTCTGGTCGCCAACGGCGACAACGACGAGATGGTCCCGACCAAGAACACCTACCTGCTGGCCGACCGCCTGCCCAACGCGAAGCTGAGCATCTACCCGGATGCCGGACACGGATTCCTCTTCCAGTACCCGGTGGAGTTCGCCACCGAGGTCAACGCCTTTCTCGGCGCTTGACGGCAGTAGGCCGTCCGCAGACGGGCCGAGCGCTCATTTCGCCCTGCCCGTGACTCACCGCATTCCACGTATCAAGAAACAGGATTCTTTTTCATGCCCAGTCAGCTTCATGCTCGCCGCGGCGGCGGCATGCGTGTCCCCCTGGTTCCGCCCGTACCGTCGGCAACGGCACCCCGAAAGGACGGCTGACGATGGGCGAACACTATGACGTCGTCGTTCTGGGTGCTGGGCCCGGCGGGTATACGGCCGCCGTGCGCGCAGCCCAACTGGGCCTGCGTACAGCGGTGGTCGAGGAGCGCTACTGGGGAGGTGTCTGCCTCAACATCGGCTGCATTCCCGCCAAGGCGCTGCTGCGCAACGCCGAACTGGCACACACCTTCACCCAGGAAGCCAAGACCTTCGGTATCGAGGTCGACGGCCAGGTGCGCTTCGACTACGGCGAGGCTTTCCGGCGCAGTCGCCGGGTTGCTGACGGCCGGGCCAAGGGCGTCAACTTCCTCATGCGGAAGAACAAGATCACGCAGTACGACGGGCGTGGTCACTTCACCGACGCCCACACCCTGGCCGTGACGGGTGCCGACGGCACTGCGCAGAGCGTCACCTTCGACCACTGCATCATCGCCACCGGCGCCACGGCCAAGCTGCTGCCCGGTACCCGGCTGAGCGAGCGCGTGGTGACCTTCGAAGAGCAGATCCTCGCTGAGGAACTGCCGGGCAGCGTCATCATCGCGGGCGCCGGTGCGATCGGCGTCGAGTTCGCGTACGTGCTGCACAACTACGGCGTTCAGGTCACCATTGTCGAGTTCGCGGACTGGCCGGCGCCGTCGGAGGACGAGGAGGTGTCCGCGGAACTGGCCCGGCAGTACCGGCGCCTCGGTATCCAGGTGCTCACCTCCACTCGGGTGGAGTCGATCCTGGAGGAGGGCGGCAGAGTGCGGGTGACCGTCTCCCGTGCCGGGCAGCAGCAGACCCTGGAAGCCGACAAGGTGTTGCAAGCCCTCGGTTTCCAGCCGAACGTGACCGGCTACGGCCTGGAGAACACGGGGGTGGGGCTCACCGAGCGCGGCGCGATCGACGTCGACGGCCGACTGCGGACGAGCGTCCCCCACATCTTCGCGATCGGTGATGTGACGGCCAAACTGATGCTGGCGCATGCCGCCGAGTCGATGGGCATCGTGGCGGCGGAGACGATCGCCGGGGCAGAGACGATCGAACTCGACTATGCCATGATTCCGCGCGTCACCTTTTGCAAGCCGCAGATCGCGAGCTTCGGGTGGACGGAGGTACAAGCGCGCGAGCGCGGTTCGACGTCCGCGTGGCGAAGTTCCCGTTCACCGCGAACGGCAAGGCGCAGGGGCTCGGCGATCCGGCCGGATTCGTCAAGATCATCAGCGACGGCACTCACGGTGAGCTGCTCGGCGCGCATCTGATCGGCGCCGAAGTGGCGGAACTGTTGCCGGAGTTGACGCTGGCTCAGCAGTGGGACCTGACCGTCCACGAGGTGGCCCGGAACGTACACGCCCACCCCACTCTCGGCGAGTCGGTCAAGGAAGCCATCCACGGTCTGGCCGGCCACATGATCAATATGTGACCGTCGATGCTGTCCGTCGTCCGCACCGCGCTCCCTCGTCCCACTCCAGGACGGGGGAGCGCGGGCACCACAGGGCCAGAAAGTCATCACATGTGTTGCGCTGACCCGGTGCCGGCATCGGCTCCGGTGCTTGGGAGTCAAGGGCATGGCTGCCTGAACGGGGGTACGAGCATGTGCGACCTCGCGGCCCGCCACCTCAGTGATCGGGTCGAGGTCCAGGGGATCACGCAGCCGTGAAAACTGCGTACTTACCCGCACCAGCCGGACCATGCCCCCGCTCCGGAGCCGCTGATCGTCTCCGTCGACCTGCCCGACCACCGCTTCCAGTGAGCACCGGGCCGGTCACCTGACGACCGTTTGCGCTGTGGACTCATGCGGGGCAGGGCGACGCGTGGGTGACATGTACCGCCTTCCCATGTGCCTTCCGGGATGCATGGCGGAGTCCCCGGATCGACTAGGAGATGTGTGTGTCAGCCTCACCGATCGCCGTGTTCCAGCGTCTCAGTGCCCCCCGCGCGCCAACTGAGACGCCTGTGCTGTTCGGAACCGTGCATGTCCTTGGAGCGGGAATCGGGGGGCTCTTGGCCGCCAGGATCCTCTCCGACCACGCCGAGCGGGTCGTGGCCATCGAGCCCGAAGGGGGAGAAGGGGGCATCGGCGGCGCGCCGCGCCCCGGTGTCCCCCAGGGGTCCCAGCTACATACCGTCATGCCGGGTGGCGTCAGGCAACTGGAGCGCTGGTATCCCGGCGTCACAGCTCAAGCCGAGGCCCGGGGAGCGGTGCTGCCGGACCCAAACCGCAGCGCCTCGTACTTGGACGGTGTCGAGCAGGTCAGCACACCCAACGTGAACCTTCTCCTGTGCGGCCGTCCTCTCCTCGAAACCCTGATACGCGAGCGCACCTTGCGATTGCCCAACGTGCAGACCGCAGTCGGTCGTGTCTCGGGACTGGTCTACGAAGGTGAACGCGTCGCCGCCGTCAGATACTCGACCTCGGCGGGCGAATCCGTGCAGGCCAGCGACTTCGTCGTGGACGCCACCGGCCGAGGCAGCCGGATCGCCGACTGGTTGGAGGCGGGGGACTACCCCCGGCCGCGGCTGGAGCGGCTCGACGTCGACGTCCGCTACGTGACGGGTCATTTCCAGCGCTCACCCGACTGGACCGGTCCGCTCAGCGGCATCGCGCGCTTCAGCCCGCAGGCGGCGTCCGCACGGTTCGCCGGAGCAGCGGTGAACGCCGTCGAGGGCCGGCGCTGGGCCGTCATGCTGGCCTCCTACGGCGACGACCCGCAGGTGCTTGACGCCGAGGGCTTTCAGGCGCGGTGCGAGGCGTTGCCGCCTGTGTACCAGGAAGCCGTGCGGGGGCGGCTGGTCGGTGGGCTCGTGCCCTTCCGGCATCCCGACAACCGATGGCGTCACTTCGAGGCCCTCGACCGGTTCCCGGCCCGCCTGGTGGTGATGGGAGATGCCGTGGCGTCGTTCAACCCGGTCTACGGCCAGGGCATGAGTTCGGCGATGCTGCACGCTTCGTGTCTGTCGGAGTACCTGCGCGGTGAGCCGGACCTTGATACCTCGGCCCGGCACTTCTTCGAGCTCCAGCGGGTGGTGGTCGCCGCCGCTTGGCAGACGTCCACGGCCGCGGACACCGCGCGTCTGGGCCTGGTCGGGCCACCGAGCAGCCCGGAACAGCAACGCACCGCGTGGGCGATGCGCCACATCATGGCGGCGGCGATCCACGACAGCGAGGTGGCCGCCGCGTTCCGCGACGTGACCTTCATGCTCTCCCATCCGGCCACCCTGCTCGCGCCTGACCTGGTACGACGTGCCGCGCGGGCCAACGGAGTCCCGGACGCGGAGTACGACCGTGCATACGGGCCGGTCGGGAACCAGATGTGAGTGCCGGCGTGTCGGCGGACACACCTCCACCCGGTCTTGTTCTCAGCCGACCGCCGTGCCGGCCTCGGCGCTCCTGGCTCGGGTGGAGGACGCCGAAGCCTGGAAGGTGCGCCGGTAGGCGACCGGGGAGACGCCGAATTCGGCGTGCATGAGCTGGCGCAGTGAGGCGGACGTGGCGAAACCGACCTCCGTGGCGATCTGGTCAATGGTCAGGTTGCTGGACTCCAGCAGATGGCACGCGCGGTCGAGACGCTGCCGGATGAGCCATTGGCCCGGCGCCACTCCGGTCTCGTCGCGGAATCGGCGGTTGAAGGTCCTCAAGCTCATGTGGGCGTGCTCGGCGAGCTGAGGCAGGGTCAGCGGCTCGCCGAGGCGCTCCAGCACCCATTGACGGGTGGCGGAGGTGGACGTCGTGTCGTTCTCCGGAACCGGACGTTCGATGTACTGCGCCTGGCCGCCTTCCCGGAAGGGCGGCACCACACAGCGCCGCGCCGCTCGGTTGGCCAGATGAATCCCGTGGTCGGTGCGGATCAGGTGGAGGCACAGGTCGACACCGGAAGCCGCACCTGCGGAGGTCAGCACGGAGCCGTCGTCGACGAACAGAACCCGTTCGTCGAGGCGGACGTGCGGGTACCACTTGCGGAACAAGGGGGCACATTCCCAGTGCGTGGTGGCAGGACGTCGATCAAGAAGCCCGGCCGCGGCCAGGATGAACCCTCCTGTGCAGATGGAGGCCATGCGGGCAGTCGGGGCGATGCGCGCGAGCGCGGCGGCGACGTCGCTCGGCAGTTCCCGGGTCAGATTGTGCGGATCGACCGGCGCGACGATGACCGTGTCCGCGGACTCCAGCACGTGAGGGCCATGGTCCGGTGAGACGGTGAACCCGCCGTTGGTCCGCACCGGGCCACCGTCCACAGAGGTGACGACGACCTCGTAGCGACCATCCGCCGCACCGAGGATCCGCGCCGGAATACCCAACTCGAAGGGGTACGACCCGTTCAAAGCGAGAACCACGACTCGATGTGGCATCGCATTGGCTGCCGATGGGCTCTGTGCATTGATCATGGCATAATTCTATCGACAATTGGCCTTTGTGCCACAGGCGGATGCCGCTCATGAGCGTCACCATGGTGACCATGAACGACACCACCCAGGAGAACCCGACCATGCGGGTCATCAGCCAGGACGCCCACGGGGGCCCCGAGGTCCTGAAGCTCGCCACCACAGCCCGCCCCACTCCCGGCCTGGGCCAGATCCTCGTGCGGGTGCACGCCACGAGCGTGAACCCGGTCGACATCATGAACCGGACGTCGGGCGCGTTCACCGGCAAGCCGCCGTCCGTGCTCGGCTATGACGTCTCGGGCACCGTCGAGGCCGTCGGCCCCGGCGTGACCGTTCACCAGGTCGGTGACGAGGTCTTCGGCATGCTGCCGTTCCCGCACGGCCACGGCTCCTACGCCGAGTATGTGATCGCCCCGGCCCGCGCCCTCGTCCGCAAGCCGGAACGCCTCGATCACGTACAGGCCGCGGCGCTGCCCATGGCCGGCCTCACGGCCTGGCAGGCGCTGGTGGACACTGCCCGGATCGGCGAGGGCAGCCGCGTACTGATCAACGGTGCGGCCGGCGGTGTGGGCCATTTGGCGATCCAGATCGCCAAGGCGCGCGGCGCGTACGTCATCGCGGTGGCTTCCGGTGCGAACGCCGACTTCGTCCGCGGACTCGGCGCGGACGAGGTGATCGACTACACGACCACCGGGATCACCGAGGCCACCGGCGATCTCGACGCCGTTCTGGAGACGATCGGGGGCGACTACCCCGTGCAAGCCGTCCAGATCCTGAAGCCCGGCGGCATCCTCGTCTCCACGCTGCCGCCATCCCTCGCTCCCGCGGTGGCCGCTGCCACTGAGCGCGGGGTGCGCCTGGCCGGGCTGTTCGTCGAAGCCGACCAGCTCGGCATGAACGAACTGGCCTCTCTGGTGGACGAAGGCCACCTCACTCCCGTCGTCGACGCCACATTCCCGTTGGAGGAGGTCGCCAAGGCGCACGCGACCAAGCCCGGCACCGGCAAGAACGTCCTCGTGGTGTCCTGATCTGATGGCCGCCTCGTCCATTTCCCGCAGAAGGGCGGGGTGGCCATTCGGGCGCCCGTGCGAGTGGCCCGGTTCGTACGGAGCCGGAGCCGGCTGCTGGCGGTACCCGTGAGCGCACGTTCCAAGGGGCTCTGCACACCCGGACGCGAAGACGTGGGTGAGAAAGCACCTGCTGGACAATGGCCGTTCGTCCGAACCGGCGCAGATCGGTGCGGAAGCGGGGCCCCGCCTCGGTGCTCACGGCCTGTATGCACGCAAGTCGACTGATGGCGCGTCACCTCGGACTTGCGGCGGCCGCTGCCGCAGACGGCAGCCGCGCGCCCGATCACAACCTGACCTATTGCCGCTATAGCAGCCGGGCTGCCGGTAACGCTGTGCGGCTAGACCGAGGGGGGAGCCTCTTGTCCGGATCACGTCTCGTCGCCATGGGCCACCACCAGCCGTCCCGCGTGCTGACCAATACCGACCTGGAAGGCATCGTGGAGACGAGCGATGCCTGGATACGGCAACGCACCGGGATCGTCACCCGCCGGATCGCGGCCGAGGACGAATCCGTCACCGACATGGCCGCTGCGGCGGCGTCCAAGGCGCTCGTCGCCTCCGGTTTGGACCCGGCCGAGATCGGCATGGTCACCGTCGCGACCTGCTCCGCCATCGACCGCAGCCCGTCCGTCGCTGCTCAGGTGGCCGCCCGCCTCGGCATGCCGTCCCCGGTCTGCTTCGACCTCAACAATGCCTGCGCGGGCTTCTGCACCGCGCTCGCCTGTGCCGACCATGCGATACGTGCCGGAGCTGCCCGGAACGCCCTCGTCATCGGCGCCGAAAAGATGTCGGATCTTGTGGACTGGAGTGACCGAAGCACCTGCATCCTGCTGGGCGACGGCGCGGGTGCCGCTGTGATCAGCCGGACGGGCCAGACAGAAGCTGCCGGAATCGGCGCCGTGGCCTGGGGGTCCGATCCCGCGCGCGGGGACGCGGTGCGACTGATGGACGCCTGGCACCCCCGGTTCGCCCAGGAAGGCCAGACCGTCTTCCGCTGGGCCACCAGCGAACTGCCCGCTCTGGCCAGGGAAGCCTGCGACCGAGCCGGGGTCGCCGTTGAGGACTTGGCCGGGGTGGTCACTCACCAGGCCAATCTCCGAATCATCGAATCGCTCGTCAGGCAGCTGGGTCTGCGCGACGACGCCGTCATCGCTCGCGATGTCATCGAATCCGGTAACACGTCATCGGCGTCCGTACCTCTCGCGCTGTCGAAACTGGTCGAGCGCCGCGAACTGCCGTCCGGTGCGCCGGTACTCCTCTTCGCCTTCGGCGGTGGCCTGTCCTGGGCGGGACAAGTGATCAGGTGTCCCTGAGCGGCGGAGTCGGGCGATGAGACATACGTGTGCACGCCGCCGCTTCGGAACCTCTGCTTGACCACCACTGGAGCGCTGCTGGGAGAGCCCGGAAGCGCTCCTCGACTTCTGCCGCCGGTTCACCACCGGGCTTGCCACTCAAACCCCACGTGGTCGATGCCAGGCAATGAATGTACGTGTGCGCTACGCGGCCTTGAGCACATCTTTCTCGCGCGAACCCCGCATATTTTCCCGCTCCCGCGGCGACATTCCACCCCACACCCCATAGCGCTCCTGGTAATCAAGTGCCATGGCTGCGCACTCCTCCATGACCTCGCAGCCCTGGCAGATCCTGCGGGCAGCCTCCTCCCGCTTCCGACGCGCGTGGCCTCGCTCCCCGGGCGGGGAGTAGAAGGTAGCGCTGTTCATCCCTCTGCAGGAGGCTCGCTCCTGCCAATCCCAGTCACTCAGCAGTGGCCGCAGTCGGGTTCGCATCTCTGGCTCTCCTTCCTTCTCGCACACCTGGAGTTGTGTCCGGGGTGCGACGTCACTTTCGTCCATATGCTCCTTTCCGGACCTCTGTGTCGCATCCGTCAGATGACTAACGTGCCGGACTTCCTGCGCGGTGAGATTCCGGGCGTCAGGGCAACAGGGTTGCCCCAACGGCCCGTTCCCGTCATCGCGGGGCTCGGCGCAGGTCGTCGGGCGGCAGGATGAGCCCGTCGAGTCGTTGAGGACGCGAGAGGGCGAGAAAGTTGCCGCCCGTTGTCTTCAACCCACCCCGCAGGGCCGTTTCGAGGCAGGAACTCAGCACATGTCGGGCTGTCTACCCGGGCAAGCCCGTGTGTCCTTCGCCCCATCCGACCAGTTGAGAGGATCCACAATGACATCCTTGGCCTACGCCGTACACGTCAGCCCGATGCAGCCTTTGGCGTCGGCCGCCCTGCCACCGCGTCCGGACAGCGGCCCCATGCTGTGGTCCCCGCTGTCCACGACGATCGTCTACGGTCCTCGCGAGGCCGTCTTGGTCGACCCGGGACTGACGACGGAACAGGGAGCGGCTGTTGCGAAGTGGGCCGCGGGCTTCGGCCGTACGATCACCGGCATCTACGTCACGCATGCGCACGGCGACCATTGGTACGCGACGGGTCCCGTACGTGAACAGTTCCCAGACGTTCAGGTGTGGGCGACAGCCGAGACGGTTGCGGAGATGGCGCGCACCACCCCCGGTGGCCAGCCGAACCCGTTCTGGACAGCCGCGTTTCCCGGTCTGATCGGCGACACCCCGCTCATCGCCCAGGCGGTCCCGGAAGATGGCCTGGAGGTTGACGGGCAGTCACTCGTCCCCCACGCCGCCGGGCATACCGATACCGAGCACACGACCTTCCTGCACGTGCCGTCGTTGGACCTGGTCGTCAGCGGCGACGTCATCTACAACCAAGTACACCAATACCTGTCCGAAGCCGGCGAACATGGCATACAGAGCTGGCTCCGTGCGATCGACGCCGTGGCCGCGATCAACCCGACCACCGTTGTGGCAGGACACAAGAATCCCGACCGGGGCGACCAGGCATCCATCATCGGCGATACCCGCGACTATCTGCACGCGGCCGCGGAGGCCTTCGCCGAAGCCACCAGCCGGAGGGAGTACTTCGAGACGATGGTGCGAAGGTTCCCGGCATGGCTGAATCCGGGCATCGCGTGGCTGACGGCGGTGGGCCGCTGGGCCGAGTGATGGCCGCAGCCCTTGCTCGCGCGTCAGTGTGAACCCCCGACAGTCGGTGGTCCTCACCGGCGGTAGCAGCGGCGGCGATGTCCCCTGCTGTCCGACCGTGTACAGGCGGTAGGACTCCGGCGTCAGTGCCGGCCACGGACTGGGGCTGTGCCTCGTGGTGTCGGTGGGCAGGATCCGGTTCGACACCGAGATCCGCCGCATCGTCTGCACCGGGTACGAATGCGATCGCGTCGGTGAACGCGCGGCGCCGTCGGCCGGTGGACGCCTGCGGGTGCTTTCCCAACGGGCGGGACGATCTGCCTGTGCCGCGACCGGTCCTACAACCGTCCGGCGGCCCGCCGCAGCGGCCAGCCGTCCTCAACGATGCACCAGGCGAGGCGCAGTCTGCCGGTCGGCGTCAAAAGAACTCGGCGATGGCCTTGGCGGGGGTGTCGTACTGGCTGGCTTCCACGCGGAGGTGGTTCTCACCGTGGAGGTGGATGCTCGGGCCGTCGCGGTAGGTGCCGACAGCCACAGTGGTCCAGCCGTCGTGTGCGTGCGCGTGGATGATCAGGCGGCCGTGGAGGATGTCGTCGTAGATCTGCTGGGCGTCGCCTGAGCCCCGGGCCCAGTTGCCACGCCGCCACGGCGGAGCACCCCTGCGTCAGCGGGGGTGCTCCAGATTCGTACCTGTCCGGGCTGAAGTCGGCCGAGTCCTCCCCGCCGACGTGGGGGTGTTCCGGCCGAGACGGAACTGTCCATGGTGGCCGGCACGTCCTCCCCGCCGGCGCCGGGATGCTCCGCTGCAGGTTGATGGACCACCGGTCCCTCGCGGCGCAACTCCCGTGCAATGCCCGGCACTCCGCTGCCCGGCCGTCGGCGGCGAGGCCCGGGTCAACGACGACGAGTCGCTGGAAGTGGGCTGGTTCGCGCTCGACGCGCTGCCGGAGATGAACGAGCACTGCATGGTCCGGATCAAGCAGGCGCAGAGCGAGGGACCGAGATGGTTCGAGACCATGGGCGGGCGCTGAAGTATGTGCGCTGACCACATCGGGCCGCGCTGACCGACTGCCTAATGTGCGGAGCATGACCCCGCTCTCCTCTGTCTCCGCGCCCCCTGTCACGCCGCTCGATCTCGGCGGACGCACCGCACTCGTCACCGGCGCCGCCAGCGGCATCGGCCGGGCCTGCGCCCTGCGGCTCGCCGCCGCGGGCGCCAAGGTGCGCGCGGTGGACCGGGACGCCGCAGGACTCGACACCCTGGCCGAACAGGCCGTGGGCATCGAGCCGTACGTCCTGGACCTGACCGACCTCGACGCCGCCGAGGCCGCGGCGGCCGGCACCGACGTGCTCGTGAACAACGCCGGGATCCAACTGGTGCGCCCGGTCGAGGAGTTTCCGACCGACGTCTTCCACACCGTCCTCACGGTGATGCTGGAGGCCCCGTTCCGGCTGATCCGCGGCGCCCTGCCGCACATGTACGAGCAGGGCTGGGGCCGGATCGTGAACCTCTCGTCGGTGCACGGGCTGCGCGCCTCCGCCTTCAAGTCGGCCTACGTCACCGCCAAGCACGGCCTGGAAGGGCTGTCGAAGACGGTGGCCCTGGAGGGCGCCGCGCACGGCGTCACCTCGAACTGTGTGAACCCGGGCTATGTGCGCACCCCGCTCGTCGAGCGGCAGATCGCCGACCAGGCGGCCGCGCACGGCATCCCCGAGGAGCGGGTGCTCGCCGAGGTCATGCTGCAGGACAGCGCCGTCAAGCGGCTCATCGAGCCGGACGAGGTCGCCGAGGCGGTGGCGTACCTGTGTACCCCGCAGGCGTCGTTCATGACAGGCACGTCCCTGGTCCTCGACGGCGGCTGGACCGCGCACTGACGTCCCCGGTCCACGACGGCAGTCGAACCGCCGATATGCGTCCCTTTCGGAGCGATCTGCGGTCACTCGGACGGGTGGCCGCAGTTTCGTGATCGTTCGAGTTGTCCACAGGGCTGGCGGGGCCGGCCGTCCGCCGGGTAATCCTGGTGAGCATGTCGCACCATCCGCCGCACGCAGCCGCAGCCTTTGACCCGGGGAGCGCGCAGGACCCGCAGGGCCCCTTCCTGGAACTGCTCGCCCGGGGCGCGTCCGCCGACGCGTACGAGAAGCCCACGCTGCTCGCCCGCGCCGAGGGCGCCCCGCCCGCGCGGATCGAGGCCCTGGAAGCGGCCAAGCGGCTCGCCCTCGGGGTGCGCGAGGAGATGGAGGGCAGGCGGCGCCGCGAGGCCGAGCTGTCCGCCCTGTTCGAGACCGCGCACGACCTGGCGGGCCTGCGCGACCTCGACGCCGTCCTCCAGGCCATCGTGCAGCGCGCCCGCTCCCTGCTCGGCACCGACGTCGCCTACCTGACGCTCAACGACCCGGCCAGGGGCGACACGTACATGCGCGTCACCGAGGGCTCGGTCGCCGCCCGCTTCCAGCAGCTGCGCCTCGGCATGGGCGAGGGGCTGGGCGGGCTCGTCGCCCAGACCGCCCGCCCGTACGTCACCGACAATTACGGGCAGGACGTGCGCTTCCAGCACACCCGCACCATCGACGCCGGGGTCCACGAGGAAGGACTCGTGGCCATCCTCGGCGTGCCGCTGATGCTCGGTTCCCAGGTGATCGGCGTGCTCTTCGCCTCCGACCGCAGGGCCCGGGTCTTCGCGCGCGAGGAGATCGCGCTGCTCGGCTCGTTCGCCGCACTGGCCGCCGCGGCCATCGACACCGCGAACCTGCTGACCGAGACCCGTGAGGCGCTCGCCGAACTGGAGCGGGCGAACGAGATCATCCGGGACCGCAGCAGCGTCATCGAGCGCGCATCCGACGTGCACGACCGGCTCGCCGAGCTGGTGCTGCGCGGGGGAGGGGTGCACGACGTCGCCGCGGCCGTCTCCCAGGTCATCGACGGGACCGTGGAGTTCACCGACGACCCGGAGGCCGCGCCCGCCGAGGCCCTGGAGGCGTCCCGCGCGGAAGGGCACGCCGTGCGCCGCGGCACGGACTGGGTCGCGGCCGTCACCGCCGGAGGCGAGCTGTTCGGCGCCCTCGTGCTCCGCGGCCACCCAGAACTCGACCCCGTCGACCAGCGCACCCTGGAGCGCGCCGCCATGGTCACGTCGCTGCTGCTGCTCGCCCGGCGCTCCGCCTCCGAGGCCGAGCAGCGGGTGCGCGGTGAGCTCCTCGACGACCTGCTCGACGCCCGGGTCCGCGACCCGCGGCTGCTGCGCGAGCGCGCGGGCCGGCTCGACGCCGATCTGGACGCCGCCCACGTCCTGCTCGCGGCCCGTCTGGAGACCGTCGCCGCCGACGCCGAGGAGGAGGCCGCCGCGCGCCGCCGGCTGGGCGCCGCCGCGGGGCATCTCGCCGCGACCCGGCACGGCCTCGCCGCCGCCCGCGACGGCGGCACCGTCCTGCTCCTCCCGCTGTGCGGGGACGACACGGCCTCCAGGCTCGCCTCTCTCGTCGCCAAGCGGCTCTCCTCCGCGGTCCACGAGGCGGTCACCGTCGGCGCCTCCGCCCCGGTCGACCGGCTCGCCACCCGCACCGACACCGCGGCCGTCGCCTACGCCGAGGCGCAGCGCTGTCTCGACGCGCTACGGGTCCTGGGGCGCGCGGGGGAGGGCGCCGCGGCCGAGGACTTCGGGTTCCTGGGACTGCTGCTCGCCGACAGCCGGGACATCACCGGCTTCGTCGCCCGCACCATCGGGGAGGTCGTCCGCTACGACGAGCAGCGGGGCACCGACCTCGTGCACACGATGGACGCCTACTTCGCGTCCGGGATGAGCCCGGCCCGCACCAAGGACGCCCTGCACGTCCATGTGAACACGGTGGCGCAGCGCTTGGAGCGGATCGGCCGGCTCCTCGGCCCCGGCTGGCAGTCACCGGAGCGGGCCCTGGAGATCCAACTCGCTTTGCGGCTGCACCGGTTGGCGGGCCCGGTCATACGCTGACCCCGTACGCGGGGCGCGTACGGGGTCAGCGGGATGGGCCAGGATGGGCCGGGTCGGGCCGGGTCGGGCCGGTTCGGGCCGGCTCAGACCGGGTCAGGCCGGTTCAGGCGCGGCGTGCGGCGTCGGCGGGCAGTTCGGCCCCGGCCGGCTCCGCGGCCTGCGCCACCTCGTCGTCGGCCGCGTCGACGTCGGCGAGATCGCGGTGCCGGGTCTCCTTGGCGACCCCGACGGCGATCAGGGTCAGGACCACGGCGCCGATCACGTACAGGCTGATCGGGGTGGAGGTGCCGTAGCTGTCCAGGAGCGCCGTGGCGATCAGCGGCGCCGGGGCGCCGGCGGCGACCGACGCGAACTGGGCGCCGATGGAGGCACCGGAGTACCGCATCCGCGTCGCGAACATCTCGGAGAAGAACGCGGCCTGCGGGGCGTACATGGCGCCGTGCAGGATCAGGCCGACGGTCACGGCGAGCACCAGACCGCCGAAGCTCGCCGTGTCGATCAGCTTGAAGAACGGCACGATCCACAGGCCGACACCGGCGGCGCCCAGCAGATAGACCGGGCGGCGTCCGACCCGGTCGGACAGGGCGCCCCAGGCGGGGATGACGGCGAAGTGGATGGCCGACGCGATGAGTACGGCGTTCAGCGCGTCCTGCTTGGAGACGTCCGCGGCCTCGGTCGCGTACACGAGGATGAAGGCGGTGATGACGTAGTAGCTGATGTTCTCGGCCATCCGGGCGCCGATGGCGACCAGGACGTCCCGCCAGTGGTGGCGCAGCACGGCGACGAGCGGCATCTTCTCGACCACGTCGCCCTGCGCGGCCTTGCGGGCCTCGGCGCGCGCCAACGCCTCCTTGAACACCGGGGACTCGTCGACGGAGAGCCGGATCCACAGGCCGACCATCACGAGGATGCCGGAGATCAGGAACGGGATGCGCCAGCCCCAGGAGGTGAACGCCGCGTCGGAGATCAGCGCGGTGAGCGCCGACAGCACACCGGTGGCGAGCAGCTGCCCGGCCGGGGCGCCGGTCTGCGGCCAGGAGGCCCAGAACCCGCGGCGCTTGGCGTCACCGTGCTCGGACACCAGCAGCACCGCGCCGCCCCACTCGCCGCCGAGGGCGAAGCCCTGGACCAGCCGGAGCGTGGTCAGCAGTACCGGTGCGGCCGAGCCGACCGTGGCGTGGGTGGGCAGCAGGCCGATCGCGAAGGTGGCGCCGCCCATCATCAGCAGGCTGACGACCAGCAGCTTCTTGCGGCCGAGCCGGTCGCCGTAGTGACCGAAGACGAGCGCGCCGAGCGGGCGGGCGGCGAATCCGACAGCGTACGTCAGGAACGAGAGCAGGGTGCCGACGAGCGGGTCGGAGTCGGGGAAGAAGAGCTTGTTGAAGACGAGGGCGGCGGCGGAGCCGTAGAGGAAGAAGTCGTACCACTCGATCGTGGTGCCGATCAGACTCGCCGCGACAATGCGCTTGAGGTGGCTCGGAGTTGTCGGGTTCGGCGGAGCGGTTGCTGCGGAGGCCATGTGCACCACTTCCAGGCGGGAAACTTGGGGACGGGGACTCTGTGTGCTGGCACAAACTAGGAACACGCAGGTCAGCGGCACATGTGGCGGGACACCATACTTTTGTGGCCGAGGGTGGTGGGGATTTGCCGCAACTCCTGCCAAAGTCGGGTCGATGAGAACAACTGCATCGAAGCTGCGCCGAGTTGGTGCGACGGCACTCGCCCTTCTGGCGCTGTCGGCCACGGCGCTGGTCACGGCGGGCCCGTCCGCCGCGGTGATCGGCGGCACGCGAAGCACGTACGGGCCGTGGGCGGTGCGCATGCTCGTCGACGGCAAGCCGGAATGCACCGCGACGGCGGTCTCCCGCCGGTGGATCATCAGCGCGTCCCACTGCTTCTTCGAACAGGCGGAGCCCATCGCGGACCGCCGGATCACGTTCCGGGTCGGCGCTCTCGACATGCGCCGCGGGACCGTGGTGCGCCCGGTGCCGGGCCGGCGGGTGGGCAGCGGGGTCGCCGACATGATGCTCGTGAAGGTCGACCCGATGACGGTACGGGTGGCCCGGCTCGCCACCGCCCCGGCCCGGCCCGGCACCGTGCTGCGCCAGTCGGGCTGGGGCGCCACCTGCACCGATGACGAGAACCGCTGCCAGTCGCCCGTGCTCCGGCAATCCACTCTGCGGGTCCTGAAGCCGGACGACCCGCGGTGCGAGGGGTACGCGACGGCGGACGGATCGGACTTCTGCCTCGGCAAGGTCGTGGGCATCCCCGCGGGCGGCGACTCCGGCGGCCCGGTGACGACGCTCGGCCCACGCGGTACGGAGACCCTGGTGGGAGTCTTCGACGCCTCCGACCGGGAGAGCGTCGCCGGCGCGGGCGACGTCTCCCGACAACTGTCCTGGATCCGATCGGTGATCCGACGCTGATGCCTGCCGAGGCGACTACACCTGCCCGCCTGCCCGCCTGCCCGCCTGCCCGACGGTCCGATCCGCAGCCGCTCCCCGCGGGCCGGCCTGCCCGACGGGTCCCCCGGCCTGGGGCGGGCCGGCCCCGCAAGAGGCCGGACAACGTCGCAGCAGACAGGCCTGCAGCAATGGTCCTTGCCGTCAATACCTACGGCGGCGCGGCATCCGGCCCACGATTCCGGAGCAGGCCGATAGCCAGGCCGCCCGTCGGCGCAAGGGGCCACGAGGTGGACGGCCACCGAGGTTCGGCTGCGGCTGTCACCGTGTGGCTCCGCTCATGACTGGCCACTCGTGTTCAAGTCGAGTGCGGAAGCCCGGCCGACCGCGGCAAACAGGATGAGAGGCAGTTCCTTGTCGGCCTGGCCGAGCGCCAGCGCGAGCCAACGACCGCTGTCGGGGAGCGACCACACCTGCATGCTCACGACCTGTTGACTGAGGTAGTCGAGCGGTTCGGGCACCGGCTCTCCCTCGCAACTGGCACGAAGACACGGTCCGAGGTCAACGACGAACGCACTGCCCCACCGATCCGTCAGGCGTGCAGCCAGGTCGTCGAGGCGGGCCCGCAGTTCGGCTTCGGCCTCAGCCCAGGCCTGCCCGTCGTCGTCATCCCAGAAATCCTGACTGACCTGCAGTTCCCGCACATGGTGCTCAGGTCCACCGCCCTCGGAGGCGTCGACATAGGTCGCATCCGGGAACGGCTGCACGGCCAGCGAGTCAATCGTCGAGAGGTACTCCTCGGTGGTCATGGGTGCAGGCTATGGGACCGCGCAGACGACTTCCGCCGCCCGCACACACCCACTGATCGGCCGGACAGCTCCTGGATGGGCCGGAGTCGCGTTGTGCGGACCTCGGCCTGGTGGATGCGTCGGAGTCGCTCCCGAACCCCGGCAACCCCGCCTACCCGACGAGCCGCAGCCGTTCCCCGCAGACCCCCACCCGTACCGTCTGTCCCCAGGTCAGTTCGATCGCGTCCGACTCCATGCCGTCCCCGAAGGCGACGAGCCGTTCCGATTCCACCGTCAGTGACAGGTGCGCCGACGTCGTGAGTTCGCCCGCGCTGAGCCGTGTCCCGGTGACCGGCGAGGGCCACGCCTCGCGGACGAACCACAGCAGGCGGCCGTCCGTCGGGCCCGGCAGCCGGCCCGTGCCGCCGCGCTCCTGCCACACCGAGCGGATCCACCCCGTGGCCCCCGTGCCGGTGCCGATCAGTACTCCGGAGGAGGCCTGGGCCTCGACGACACCCCCGTCGCCGTCGAGGCCCAGGCGGTAGCGGGCGGTGCGGTGTCCTGCCGCACCGACGTAGATCTCGTTGAGCGCCACCAGACGCTGCGCGTCGTCGGTGACGGCCTCCACCATGGTCAGCTCGTCGACGCCGGTGACCCCGGCCGCCGCGGCGGGCAGCAGCCGGGCGACGTCGGAGGGCCGGTGACGCACCAGGACACCGGGATTGCGCCCGGGATCCGCGTCGACGCCCACCACCGGCCGCGCGCCGACGTACTGGGCGACGTTCGCCACGAGCCCGTCCTGGCCGACCGCGACCACCACGTCCTCCGGCCCGAACGGGAACCGGTCCAGATCCGCCCGCTCGACCTGCGCCCGCCGCCAGCTCAACGGCACGGCGGCGCCCGCCTCGGCCAGCGCCCGCTGCGCGCGCCGGTGCCGCTCGGCGACCTCCGCGATGTCGCGGCCGCGCGAGGAGAGGAAGAACGCGGCCTGCCCGTGCGTGCCGTGCCGGGCCACCAACTCCTCGTACTCCGTGGTGCGATGGACCAGCACGGCGCGCGGCGCGAGACTCATTCCGGCCGCCCGCCGCCGGTGCCGAGCCGCGCGAGCAGTCCGGTGAGTACATCGGGGGAGAGGGTCACGCTCTCGACGCGCGGCAGATTCTCGGCGAGCCGCATCCCGGTCAGCGCGCGCAGCGTCGCGGCGTCGGCCTCGCCGTGCACCCGCAGCCAGGCCGCCTGTGCCTGGGCGCGCGCCTCGCCGACCTCGCGGGCGCCCTCCGCCTCCGCACGCGCGAGACCGACCTTCCGCTCCGCCTCGGCCCGTACCCGTACGGCGTCGGCGGCGGCCTTCTCCTCGGCCTCGCGGCGCGCGTTGGCGCCGCGCTGCTCGACCAACCGCTCCTCCCTGCGGGCCAGTTCGATCTGGCTGGCCAGCTCGTTCTCCGCGATGGTGCGCTCGCGCTCCACGGCCACGGCCCGCCGCTCGTACGTCGCCCGGTCCGCCTCCTGCTGGATGCGTTCGCGCGCCGGGGTGCGCAGGGCGCGCTCCACCTCCGGCTCGGGACGCAGCGCCATCACCCGGACCGCGACCACCTCGATGCCGGTGGCGGGCAGCCGCGGCTCCTCACCCAGCCCCGTGGTGACCGCCTCTCGGACGGCGGGCACCCCGTCGGCCAGGGCCGAGGCCAGCTCGGTGCGCGCGAGCACGTCGAGGGCGTGCTGCTGCGCGGTCTCCGTGAGCAGCGTCGCCAGCTGTTCCAGCGGGGCGCCGCGCCAGACGCCGGTGTCCGGGTCGACGGAGAAGTCCAGGTGCGCGGCCGCGACCGCCGGGTCACCGATCCGGTACGTCACCGTCGCCTGCACGGCCACGTCCTGGAAGTCCGCCGTCCGCGCATGGAACGTCATCGCCAACTCCCGGTCGTCGACCGGGACTTCGGAGAGGGCGGCGGACAGGGGCCGGAACCAGAAGCTGACGCCCGCGCCGTCGTGGGCGAGCCGGCCCGAGCGGTGGTGGCGTACGTGGGACGTGGGTGCGGCGCGCAGGTGGCGCCAGCCGAACCGCCGGGTGATGTCTGCCATGTGGGAGCCCCCTTATTAGTGTCATGGTGACTTTAAAGCTGGGCGCGATTTTCGTCAAGGGGACGAGAAAGGGGTCCTGGTCGCAGGGGAGGGGGCTGGTGACGTGAAAGTGAGGTTAGGCTAACCTCACTACGTGCATCCAGGTGAACAGACCGCGGGGCCTTTGCGCTCCCAGGGTCATGAACTGTCGGCGACGGGCGTCACCGTCGCGTACGGGGGCGTCGACGTCGTCCACGACGCGGCGTTGACCGTGCGTCCGGGCGAAGTGACCGTCCTCGTGGGACCGAACGGCAGCGGCAAATCGACGCTGTTGCGGACCCTCGCGCGCTTGCAGAGTCCGAGGACGGCCACGCTCGTTCTCGACCGCGACACCGACGGCCTCGCCCTGAGCCCCCGCGACTTCGCCCGCCGCGTCGCCCTCCTCACCCAGGGGCGGCCCGTGCCCAGCGGCCTGACGGTCCGTGACGTGGTCGAGTTCGGCCGCTACCCGTACCGGGGACGCTGGGGCAAGAGCGACCCGGGCGGGCGCGAGGCCGTGGACCACGCACTCGCGGTGACCGGAGTCGCCGAGCTCGCCGACCGCGGCGCCGAGCACCTGTCCGGCGGGCAGCTCCAGCGGGTCTGGCTCGCCGGGTGCCTCGCCCAGCAGACCGGGGTGCTCCTGCTCGACGAACCCACCACCTATCTCGATCTGCGGTACCAGGTCGAACTCCTCGACCTGATGCGGGACGTGGCCGACGAGCACGGCATCGCCGTCGGCGCCGTCCTGCACGACCTCGACCAGGCCGCGGCCGTCGCCGACCGCATCGTGCTCCTCGACACGGGCCGCGTCGTCGCCGACGGCACCCCCGAGGAGGTCCTGACCGCCGACCGGCTCACCACCACGTACGGCATCCGCATCGAAGTCGACACCGACCCCCTCACCGGCCGCCTGCGCACCCGCGCCGTCGGCCGCCACCACGAACGAACCGAAAGGCTGCGCACCACCCCATGAGACGCCTCCTGATCAGCACGGCCGCCGCCACCGTCGCGGCCCTCGCCCTCACCGCGTGCGGCACCACCGAGCCCGCGGCCGACGCCGACGCCAAGCAGAGCGCGCAGCCCGTCGAACTCACCGACGCCACCGGGGCGAAGGTGAAGCTGGACGGCCCCGCGAAGAAGGTCGTCGGCACCGAGTGGAACGTCGTCGAGAGCCTGATCTCCCTCGGCGTCGACCCGGCCGGCGTCGCCGACGTCAAGGGCTACAAGACGTGGGACAAGGCCGCCCCGCTGACCGACGACGCCAAGGACATCGGCACCCGCGGCGAGCCCAGCATGGACACCGTCGCCGCCCTGAAGCCCGACCTGGTGGTGGCGACGACCGACCTCCCGGCCTCCGCCGTCAAGCAACTGCGCAAGATCGCCCCGGTGCTGACCGTCCGCTCCGCCGACGCCTCCGACCCGATCGGGCAGATGACCGACAACCTCGACCTCATCGCCGAGGCCACCGGCACCACCCAGCAGGCCACGAAGCTCAAGAACGACTTCGAGGCCAAGCTCGCCGACGGCAGGAAGACGCTCGCCGACGCGGGCATGGACGGCGCCGACTACGCCTTCGCCGACGGGTACGTGACGTCAAATCAGGTCTCCGTGCGCCCGTACACCAGCGGTTCGCTGATCGGCGCCGTCGACGAGAAGCTCGGCCTGAAGAACGCCTGGACCGTCAAGGGCGACAAGAGCTACGGACTCGGCACCACGGACGTCGAAGGACTCACCGAACTCCCCGACGACACGCACTTCGCCTACATCGGCAACGACGGCGACAAGAACGCCACCCCGTTCGCCGGCGCCCTCGCCAAGGACAAGGTCTGGACGTCGCTGCCGTTCGTCGAGAAGGGCCGGGTGCACCGACTGCCCGACGGCATCTGGATGTTCGGCGGCCCCGCGTCGATGAACCAGTACGTCGACTCCGTCGTCGAGGCGCTGACCAAGTAACCCATGGCCGTCACCACCACCGCACCCGCCACCCGTCCCAGGACCGCCGCATCCCGCACCGGTGCGGCGGTGGTGACGGCCGCGCTCCTCGTCCTCGTCGCCGCCCTCGCGGTCGTCGACATCACCCAGGGCACCGCGGCCGTCGGCGCCCCCGAGGTCTGGAAGGCGCTCACCGGCCGCGCCGAGTCCGGCGACACGTCCGTCGTCGTCGCCTCCCGGCTGCCGAGAATGTGCGCCGGACTGCTCGTCGGCGCCCTCCTCGGCACCGCGGGCGCCGCCCTCCAGCGGATCAGCCGCAACGTCATCGCCGCACCGGACACCCTCGCCGTCAACGCCGGTTCCTACCTCGCGCTCGGCGTCGTCGCCGTCACCGGGATCTCGCTGCCGCTGGTCGCGTCGTCCGGCGTCGCCTTCGCCGGCGGGCTCGCGGCGGCGGCCGTGGTCCTGGGCCTGTCCGGCCTCGGCGCCGGCACCGTACGGCTCGTCCTCGCGGGCAGCGCCCTCACCCTCGGCCTGACCGCCGTCACCGAGGGCCTGCTGCTGCTCTTCCCGCAGCAGACGGAGGGCCTGTACGCCTGGAACCAGGGCAGCATCGCGCAGCACGGCTTCGACGGCGTCCTGCAGATGCTCCCCGTCGGCGCCGTCGGGCTCGCGGGCCTGCTGCTGCTCGCCCGCCGCGTCGACGCCCTGGCACTCGGCGACGACGCGGCCCGTGGCGTCGGCGTCCCGGTCCGCGCCACCCGGATCGCCGCCGTCGTCCTCTCCGCGCTGCTCTCCGCCGCCGCCGTCACCCTCGCGGGGCCCATCGGCTTCGTCGGCCTGTGCGCGCCCGCGCTCGTGCGCGCCCTGACCCGCAGGTTCCACACCTTCACCCGGTCCCGTGCCGCGCTGAGCCTCGCCGCGCTGACCGGCGCGGCCCTCGTGCTCGGCTCCGACGTGCTGCTGCGCGCGGTCGTCCCGGCGGACGCCGCCGTCGCCGTGCCCACCGGTGTCGTCACCAGCCTGGTCGGCGCGGTCTTCCTCGTCGTCATGGCGGCGCGCGTACGGGACACCGGCGGCGCCGCCCCGGTCGACCGGATCCGGCTGCGCAGCCGCACCGTCTTCGCCGCCACCACGCTCGCCCTGGTCGCCGTGACCGTGGGCGCGGCCGTCGCCGCCCTGCTGCTCGGGGACAGCAAACTGCTCCTCGGCGACGTCATCAACTGGGCGCAGGGCAGGGCGGGACGGACGGTCTCGTTCGTCCTGGACACCCGGACACCCCGCGTCGTCGCCGCCCTGCTCGCGGGGGCGGCGCTCGCCCTCGCGGGGACCCTCATCCAGGCCGTCACCCGTAACCCTCTCGCCGAACCGGGCGTGCTGGGCGTGACGAACGGCGCGGCCGTGGGAGCGGTCCTGCTCGTCACGACGGTCCCGATGGCCGGGACGTGGAGCGTCGCCGGGGGAGCGTTCGCGGGCGCCGCGCTCAGCGCGGTCATCGTCTTCGGCCTCGCCGCCAAGGGCGGATTCCAGCAGAACCGGCTCGTCCTCGTCGGCTTCGGCGTCGCCACCGGAGCCGCCGCCCTGACCAGCCTGATGATCATCCTCACCGACCCGTTCAACGCGGCGAAGGCGCTGACCTGGCTCGCCGGATCCACGTACGGGCGCACCCTCACCGACTCGGTGCCGCTCGCCGTCGTCCTCGTCGTGGGCGTCTGCGCCGCCGTCGTCCGCCGCGACGCACTCGACCTCGTCTCGCTCGACGAGGACACCCCGCGCCTGCTCGGCCTCGACCTGAGCCGCGCGCGCCTCGGCTTCCTCGTCCTGGGCGTCCTGCTCAGCGCCACGGCGGTCGCCGCCGCGGGCACCATCGGCTTCGTCGGCCTCGTCGCCCCGCACGCGGCCCGCGCCCTGGTCGGCCGCCGCCACGCCCGGGTCCTCCCGGTCGCCCTCCTTCTCGGCGCCGCCCTCGTCTGCACGGCCGACCTCCTGGGCCGCACCGTGATCGCCCCGGCCCAGCTGGGGGCGGGCCTCATGACGGCCGTGATCGGGACGCCGTACTTCCTGTATCTGCTGGGGCGGGGGAGGGGAGCCGGGCGCGGCTGATCCGTGCGGAGCCCGGCGCCGCACGCACGGGTGGCCCCGGCCGACCGGCCGGGAAGCCGCCCCGCACCGCTCCACGCGATCTTGACCCCGGACCCCTTTCGAACATGGCCCGGCGACGAGATATCTTGATGTCGAGCAATATTGAGCAGACTGAGAAACCTGCCGACGACATGGAAGACGTGGAGCGGAGCACCCGGTGACTGACTCGACCATTATTTACACGCACACTGACGAGGCCCCGGCCCTCGCGACGTACTCCTTCCTGCCGGTCATCGAGGCCTACGCGTCCACCGCCGGTGTGCGCGTCGAGACCCGCGACATCTCCCTGGCCGGGCGTATCATCGCCTCCTTCCCGGAGTACCTGAACGAGGACCAGCGCATCGCGGACGCCCTCGCCGAGCTGGGCGAGCTGGCCAAGACGCCGCAGGCCAACATCATCAAGCTGCCGAACATCTCGGCGTCCATCCCGCAGCTCAAGGCCGCCGTCGCCGAGCTGCAGGAGCAGGGCTACGCGCTCCCGAACTACCCGGACGAGCCGAAGACGGACGAGGAGCGCGAGATCCGCGCCCGCTACGACAAGATCAAGGGTTCCGCCGTGAACCCGGTCCTGCGTGAGGGCAACTCGGACCGCCGCGCCCCCGCCTCGGTGAAGAACTACGCCAAGGCCCACCCGCACCGCATGGGTGCCTGGACCGCCGAGTCCAAGACCAACGTCGCCACGATGGGCGAGAACGACTTCCGGTCCACCGAGAAGTCCACCACCATCGCCGCCGACGGCGCCCTGCGCATCGAGCTCGTCGCCGACAACGGCACCACCACCGTGCTGCGCGAGTCCGTCCCGGTCCTCGCCGGTGAGGTCGTCGACGCCTCCGTCCTGCGCGTCGCCGCCCTGCGCGAGTTCCTGACCGCCCAGGTCGCCCGCGCCAAGGAAGAGGGCGTGCTGTTCTCCGCGCACCTCAAGGCCACGATGATGAAGGTCTCCGACCCGATCATCTTCGGTCACGTCGTCCGCGCCTTCTTCCCGGAGACGTTCGCCCGCTTCGGCGCCGACCTGGCGGCCGCCGGTCTCTCCCCGAACGACGGTCTGGGCGGCATCTACAAGGGCCTGGAGTCGCTCGCCAACGGCGCCGAGATCAAGGCGTCCTTCGAGGCCGAGCTCGCCGCGGGTCCCGACCTGGCGATGGTCGACTCGGACCGCGGCATCACCAACCTGCACGTCCCGTCCGACGTCATCATCGACGCCTCCATGCCGGCGATGATCCGCACCTCGGGCCACATGTGGGACAAGGACGGCAACGAGGCCGACACCCTCGCCGTCATCCCGGACTCCTCCTACGCCGGCGTGTACCAGGCCGTCATCGAGGACTGCCGCGCCCACGGCGCCTACGACCCGTCGACCATGGGCTCCGTCCCGAACGTCGGCCTCATGGCGCAGAAGGCCGAGGAGTACGGCTCCCACGACAAGACCTTCGAGATCCCGGCCACCGGCACCGTCCGCCTGGTCGACACCGACGGCAACGTCGTGCTGGAGCAGACGGTCTCCGAGGGCGACATCTTCCGCGCCTGCCAGACCAAGGACGCCCCGATCAAGGACTGGGTCAAGCTCGCCGTCACGCGCGCCCGCGCCACCGGTGACCCGGCCGTCTTCTGGCTGGACGAGGGCCGCGCCCACGACGCCCAGCTGATCGCCAAGGTCAAGGCGTACCTGCCGGAGTTCGACTCCGAGGGCCTGGACATCAAGATCCTCTCCCCGGAGGACGCCACCAAGCTCTCCGTCGAGCGCATCCGCCAGGGCCTGAACACCATCTCGGTGACCGGCAACGTGCTGCGCGACTACCTGACCGACCTCTTCCCGATCCTGGAGCTGGGCACCAGCGCCAAGATGCTGTCGGTCGTCCCGCTGATGAACGGCGGCGGCCTCTTCGAGACGGGCGCCGGCGGCTCCGCCCCGAAGCACGTCCAGCAGCTGGTCAAGGAGAACTACCTGCGCTGGGACTCGCTCGGTGAGTTCCTCGCCCTGGCCGTCTCCTTCGAGCACCTCGCCACCACCACGGACAACGCCCGTGCGAAGGTCCTCGGCGAGACCCTCGACCGCGCCACCGGCACCTTCCTCAACGAGGACAAGTCGCCGACCCGTCGCCTCGGCGGCATCGACAACCGCGGCAGCCACTTCTACGTCGCCCTGTACTGGGCCCAGGAGCTGGCCCGGCAGACCGCCGACGCCGAGCTCGCCAAGGCCTTCGCGCCGCTCGCCGAGACCCTCGCGGCGAACGAGCAGAAGATCGTCGACGAGCTGATCGCCGTCCAGGGCTCGCCGGCCGACATCGGCGGCTACTTCCAGCCCGACCCGGCCAAGGCCGCCAAGGTGATGCGCCCGTCGCAGACCCTGAACGAGGCCCTCGCCACCCTCGCCTGATCCCCGTAGCGGATCCACTGCCCCGGCCGGCCTCGCGCCCGCCGGGGCAGTGCGCTGTTCACGTTGCGCCGAAGCGGCCGCATTTGATGCCCTTCTTATGCCCTGACCTGGGTAGGCTGCGGCGATGAGCACTCTGGATGACGCCCGTCCGGGCATGGACCCGGCGATCCGACCGCAGGACGACCTCTTCGGCCATGTCAACGGCCACTGGCTGGCGACCGAGCCGATCCCCGACGACCGCTCCAGCTGGGGCCCCTTCGTGCAGCTCGTGGACGTCGCCGAGCAGCAGGTGAAGGAGATCATCCAGGAGATCGCGGCCGGCGGCCCCACCAGCCTGGAAGCGGGCGAGGCGCGCAAGATCGCCGATCTGTACGCGTCGTTCATGGACGAGGAGGCCGTCGAGGCCCGTGGCCTCGACCCGGTCCGCCCGCTCCTCGACGAGGTCGCCGCGCTCAGCGACGTCCGTCAACTCGCGTCCTTCATCGGCCGCTTCGAGCGCACCGGCGGTTCCGGTCTGTTCGGCTCGTACGTCGACACCGACGACCGTGACTCGGACCGTTACCTCTACAACATCCTCCAGGGCGGCCTCGGCCTGCCCGACGAGTCGTACTACCGCGACGAGAAGTTCGCCGAGACCCGTGAGAAGTACGAGGCGTACCTGACCGAGCTGTTCACGCTCGGCGAGCACGCCGAGCCGGCCGCCGCCGCGCGCACCGTCCTCGCCCTGGAGACCCGCCTCGCCGAGGGCCACTGGGAGCGCGCCGAGACGCGCGACGTGCAGAAGACGTACAACCTCACCACCTTCGACGAGCTGACCAAGCTGGCCCCGGCGTTCGACTGGCGCGCCTACGTCGACGCGCTCGGCGGCAGCGACGACACGCTCGCCCAGTCCTGCGTGCGCCAGCCGTCCTACCTCGCGCACCTGTCGACGGTCCTCACCGAGACGCCCGTCGAGCAGTGGCGCGACTGGCTGCTCGCGCGCGTGCTGCGCTCCAGCGCCCCTTACCTGTCCTCCGCGTTCGTGCGGAACAACTTCGAGTTCTACGGGCGCACGCTCAACGGCACGCCGGAGCTGCGGGCCCGCTGGAAGCGTGCCGTGCAGTTCGTCGAGGGCGCCATGGGCGAGGCCGTCGGCAAGGAGTACGTGGCCCGGCACTTCCCGCCGGCGTCCAAGGCGCTCATGGACGAGCTGGTCGCCAACCTCCTGGAGGCCTACCGGCAGTCCATCGGCGCGCTCGACTGGATGACGGACGAGACCAAGGAGCGGGCCTACGAGAAGCTCGCCACGTTCCGCCCGAAGATCGGCTACCCGGACCGGTTCCGCGACTACTCCGCGCTGAGCGTCGTCCCCGACGACCTGCTCGCCAACGCCTACGCCGCCGACGCCTTCGAGCACGACCGGCAGATGGCGAAGATCGGCGCGCCGGTCGACCGCGACGAGTGGTTCATGCTGCCGCAGACGGTGAACGCGTACTACAACCCGGGCACGAACGAGATCTGCTTCCCGGCGGGCATCCTCCAGAAGCCGTTCTTCTCGCCGGACGCGGACCCCGCCGAGAACTACGGTGGCATCGGCGCGGTCATCGGCCACGAGATCGGCCACGGCTTCGACGACCAGGGCGCCCAGTACGACGGCCAGGGCAACCTGAACGACTGGTGGACCGCCGACGACAAGGCCGCCTTCGAGACCAAGTCCAAGGCGCTCATCAACCAGTACGACGGCTTCGAGCCGCGCAACCTGCCCGGCGAGCGCGTCAACGGCTCGCTCACCGTCGGCGAGAACATCGGGGACCTCGGCGGCCTGACCATCGGGCACACCGCGTACCTGATCTCGCTCGAAGGCGCGGACGTGCCGGTCGACGAGGAGGGCATCAGCGGCTCGCAGCGGCTGTTCCTCAACTGGGCGTACTGCTGGCGCACCAAGCGGCGCAAGGAGCAGGAGCAGCAGTACCTGACGATCGACCCGCACTCGCCGCCGGAGTTCCGCGCGAACATCGTGCGGAACCTGGACGAGTTCCACGAGGCGTTCGCCACGGAGGCGGGGGACGGGTTGTGGCTGGACCCGGCCGAGCGGGTCCGTATCTGGTAGTGGCGGTGCGGCGGGCCGGGAGGTGGACGCCTCCCGGCCCGCCGTCACAGGGCTCCGCCCCGGACCCCCGCTCCTCGATCGCCGGAGGCGCTCAGCTGCCGAGGGCGCGCTTGAGGAACTCCACCGAGCTCGCCCACGCCCGCTCCGACGACTCCTTGTCGTACACCTCGGGCCGTCCGTCGTTGAAGAACGCGTGGTCCGCCGGGTACATGCGGAACTCCGGCACGACGCCCGACTGCTCCTCGATGTGGCGGCGCAGACCGTCCAGCGTGGCCACCGGGACCGTCTCGTCCCGCTCGCCGTAGTGGCCGAGGATCTGGGCCTTGAGGCCCGAGAAGTCGGGGACCTCGCCCTGGATGACGCCGTAGAACGGTACGGCCGCGCTCACCCGCGGGTCCTTGGCCGCCAGGTACAGGACGAAGCCGCCGCCCATGCAGAAACCGACCGTGCCGACCGTGTCCGAGGTGACCTCGGGCAGCCCCAGCAGATGGTCGACGGCGCCGGACAGCAGCTCCACGCCGCGCTCCACCGGCAGCTCCTGCATCATGCGGAACGCCTCGCCGGAGTCGTGCGCCACGTTCCCGCCGTACAGGTCGGGGGCGAGCGCGACGAACCCCTCGGCCGCGAGCCGGTCGGTCACGTCCGCGATGTGGTCGGTCAGCCCCCACCACTCCTGGATGACGATGACGCCGGGGCCGCTCCCCGAGGGCGGCAGGGCCAGATAGCCGTGCGCGGTCGTGCCGTTGCTGTCGAACGTCACGTTCTGGTGGGCCGGCTTGCCGGTGGGCCGGGGGGAATCCGACATCACTGCCTCCTGTGTTCGGTGCTGGGGGCAACGATGCCATCCCACCTGTGACGACATGTGATGGGGCCGCCGTCTCCCTGAAGACGGCGGCCCCTGCCGGATCACGCGGGGATCGTCACATGTGGACGACCGGCGCCGCGTCCGGGTCCTGCTGCACGGCCCCGCGCCGGTACAGCAGGAGCGTGATGACCGCGCCGGCGGCGAAGAAGCCCGCCGACCACCAGAACGCGGTCGTGTAGCTCTCGATCGTGGCCTGCGCCTGGTTCAGCTTGTCCGCGGGGTTGTGGCTCGCGAGGTAGCTGGTGGCGGCGCTGGCCGCGAGGGTGCTCAGCAGCGCGGTGCCGATCGAGCCGCCGACCTGCTGCATGGTGTTGACCGTCGCGGAGGCCACCCCCGCGTCCTCGGCGCCGATCCCGCTGGTGGCCAGCGACATCGCGGGCGGCATCACGGCGCCCAGGCCCGCGCCGATCACGAGCAGCTGCGGCAGGACGTCCGTGGAGAAGGACGAGTCCAGACCGATCCCGGTGAGCCAGACCATGCCGATCGCGGCGAGGGCGAAACCGGCGGGGATGACGATCTTGGGGCCGAACCGCGGCACGAGCATCGTCGTGGAGACCTGGGCCATGACCATCAGGGCGGCCATCATCGGCAGGAACGCGACACCGGTCTTCGTGGGGCTGAAGCCGAGGTTGAGCTGCAGGTAGTAGGTGAGGAAGAGGAACACGCCGAACATGCCCGCGCCGGTGACGAGAACGGAGACGAAGGAGGCGGCACGGTCCCGGTCGAGCAGGACGCGCATCGGCAGCAGCGGGTGCTTCGCCCGGGTCTGCCACCAGGTGAAGGCGAGCAGCAGCACACCGCCGGCGAGCAGGAAGCCCCAGGTCTGCGGGGAGCTCCAGTCGTGGGTCTCGGCGTTGGAGAAGCCGTAGACGACGGCGAAGAGTCCGGAGGAGACGAGCAGGGTGCCGGGCAGGTCGAGCTTGGCGCCCGCCGCGTCCCGGTGGTTGCCCAGGAGCAGCCAGCCGCCGACGAAGGCGACGACCGCGAAGACCAGGTTCACGTACAGCGTCCAGCGCCAGTCGAGGGCGTCGGTGAGCAGACCGCCGAGCAGCAGGCCGACGGCGCCGCCCGCACCGGCGATCGCGCCGTAGACGCTGAACGCCTTGGCGCGTTCCTTGGCGTCGGTGAACGTCGTGTTGAGCAGGGACAGCGCGGCCGGGGCCAGCAGGGCGCCGAAGACACCCTGCAGCGCGCGGGCCGTGACCAGCATGCCGAACCCGGTCGACGCGCCGCCGAGGACGGAGGCCCCCGCGAAGCCGACGATGCCGATGAGGAAGGCGGGCTTGCGGCCGAAGAGGTCGGCGATCCGGCCGCCGAGCAGCAGCAGGGAGGCGAAGGCGAGCGCGTAGGCGGTGACGACCCACTGCCGGTTGTCGTTCGAGAAGCCCAGGTCCTGCTGGGCGGAGGGCAGCGCGATGTTCACGATGGTCGCGTCGAGCACGACCATCAGCTGGGCGATGCCGATGATGCCGAGGATCCACCAGCGCCTGCGGGACGCCTCGTGGGCGTCCTGCGCGGGCGGGGCCGAGGTGCCGGCGGCCTCGACCGTGTCGGTCTGGGACATGAGAGCCACTCCAGGGAAGTGAGGGACACGAGAGCCGGGCGGCTCGGAAGGCCGCGTCAAGCAAGTGAACGAAACCGTTTCGTTCAGGTCCTCGATGAGCGTAAGCCCTCCCTGAGCGAAACGGCAACGTTTCGCTAGTGGGGTGACGCAGGTAACAGCCCCGGAACGCGCCGATGTCCGGCGCTCCCGTGGGGGAGCGCCGGACATCGGCGGGTGCGGTGCGGCGGGTCAGTCGCCGTTCTTGGCCTTGTGCAGGGCCGAGATGCAGGTCGAGATCGCCTGCTGCAGCTCCTCCAGGCGCTGCAGCATGTCGTCCTCGACGATGTCGTCGATCTCCTCGACGTCGTCGAAGGTCAGCTCCTCGAACGCCTTCGTGGCCTTCTGGATGCTGCTGTAGAACTTCGCGCGCCGCTCCTGGACCCGCAGTTCGGGATCCTTCTCGACGGTCTCGGCGACCAGCGTGCGCACGGTGTCGTAGGCCTCGCGGGCCCACTCGCCGGCCTCTTCGTCCTCGTCCAGCTCGTCGATGAGGGAGAGGTGGCGCTCCGCCTCCTCGCGCAGCGAGCGCGGCGCCTCGATCGTCTGACCGGCGGGCGTCCTGACCTGCCCGTCCTCGACGATCTTGCGCACGTACTCCAGCTGACCGCCGGTCTTGCTCTCCTCGGCGACCGCCTTCTTCAGGTCGTCGGTGCGCACGATGTCCCGGGCCAGGCCCGTGCGCAGCACCGGGTCCTCGCCGAGGCGGTCCATCAGCGCCTTGCGGGCGGCCTCCGCGGTGCCCGGGTCGGCGAGGATCGCCGCCCGCAGCGCCGTCGGGTTCTCGGCGACCTCCAGGGCCTTCGTCGGGCGGATGCCCTCGGCCTCGGCGGCCTCCGTGATCGCCTGGCCGCGCACCGACGTCGCGCTGGAGCGGGAGACGTAGTAGGACAGCCAGACGTCGGCGTCCGGCAGCTCGATGTCGACGCCGGGAGCCAGCGACTCGAACTGCGGCACGATGCCGTCGTCCGCGGCGCGGTCCCACGCCTTGTAGAACCGCATGACGCGGTCGGCCGAGCAGCCCGCCAGCTCGGCGAACTTCCGCGCCGAGACCTTGGCGCTCTCGCCGGCCGGCTGCCCGCCGGGCCGCACGCTGCGGGCCACCTTGAGGGCGAACGCCCAGCCGCCGGTACGGGCGTAGACGCCGAACTCATGGGCGTCATGGGTGATCGACTCCGGAATCTCGCCGGAGACCGCGTCCTCGTCCTCCTCCTCGACGTCTCGGACGTCTTCGATGTCCCCGGCCTCTGCTGCCTCCTCGGTCGGCGCGGGGACGGCGGAATCGGCCGCGGGCTGCCAGAAGTTCCCCGGCTCCTCGGGGGCCTCGGACGCCTCGGCGGCAGGGGTGTCGGTCGACGGGGTCCACATGTTCGCGGTGTCCCCCGGCTCGGCCTTCTCCTCGACCGTCGCGACGGGCTCCGAACCGGGTTCCGAGCCGGGCGTCGGGACGGCTGCTTCGGGCGAGTCGATGGCTACGGTCACGTAGATACTCCTGGGTGATCAGGCGCGTGAAGGTTGACGGAACACTTTATCGCTCCGATTGAGGTGATTTGCGCGCCAGTTGTCGCGCCGCGCCTGGCGGAGGGGTCTCGCGGGTGATCCTGCCGCCTGTCCGCGGCGCGACCGTGACCCCGTGCCGGGCCCGTCGTTCGAGGCTCCCCCTCCATCGACCGACGGGCCCGGGCCTCGACCGTGCGCCGCGGCGGGAGTGCGAGGACACGGGAGGCTCTGCGCAGCAGCATCTCAAGGGGGCGGATGGTTGAAAGGGGGCCGATGGACCCTCGCGGGGGGCCGAACGGCCCGCGTTCTCCGGCACGGCTACACGGCGCCGTCCTTCCGCAGCGCCGCGCGGGCCGCCGCGTCGTACCCCAGTTCCGCCAGCACCGCCTCCGTGTGCTCGCCCGCACCGGGCACCGCGTCCATGCGCGGCTCCACCCCGCGCAGGCTCGCCGGCGGCACGAGCGCGCGGACCGGGCCGCCCGGGGTCGCGACGTCACGCCACCGGTCGCGGCCGCTCAGGACCGGGTGGGCGACGAGGTCGGCGACCGTGTTGAGCCGTGCGTTCGCCACCTTCGCCCGGTCCAGGAGAGCGGTGGCCGCGTCCGCGGTGAGCTCGGCGAAGCGGGCCGTGACGATCGCGTCGAGCTCGCCGCGGCGTGCCACACGGGCCGAGTTGCGGTGGAAGCGCGGGTCGGCGGCGAGCGCGGCGTCGTCGAGGAACACGGCGCAGAAGGAGGCCCACTCGCGCTCGTTCTGGATCGCGAGCAGCACCGTCCTCCCGTCGGCGGCGTCGTACGGGCCGTACGGCGCGATGGTCGCGTGCGCGGCGCCGACGCGTGGCGGCTGGGACCCCGAGTACTGCGTGTAGTACGCGGGGTAGCCCATCCACTCCGCGAGCGCCTCGAACAGCGACACCGAGACGGCCCGCGCGACGCCCGTCGCCCGGCGCTCGTACAGGGCGGTGAGGATGCCCGAGAACGCGTACATCCCGGCCGCGATGTCGGCGACCGCGATGCCCACCTTCGCGGGCGCGTCGGGCGCCCCCGTCACCGACACCACACCGGTCTCGCACTGCACGAGCAGGTCGTACGCCTTGCGGTCGGCCCACGGTCCGTCGGCGCCGTACCCGGAGATGTCGCAGACGATCAGCGAGGGATGGCGCTGCTCCAGCTCCCGCGCGGACAGGCCGAGCCGGGCCGCGGCGCCCGGCGCGAGGTTCTGCACGAACACGTCCGCCTCGGCGAGCAGCCGCTCCAGGACCTCGCGCCCGCCCGGCGTCTTCACGTCGAGCGTCACCGAGTCCTTGGACCGGTTCAGCCACACGAAGTGACTGGACTGGCCGTGCACCGTCTCGTCGTAGCGCCGGGCGAAGTCGCCGCCGCCGGGCCGCTCCACCTTGATCACCCGCGCGCCCAGATCGGCGAGCTGGCGGGTGGCGAACGGCGCGGCCACCGCCTGTTCCAGGCTGACGACGGTGACCCCCTCCAGGGGCAGTCGGGCGGCGGCCATCGATGTTCCTCCGTGCTCGTACGGTGCGACGTGACCGCACGGTATGCGACGCCGCCCCGCCGTCCAACGGCAGGGCGGCGCCGCCGAGTTGTCAGCTCCCGTCGGCGAGCCGCGCCGACCAGCGCTGCTCCACCTTCGCCAGCCGCCAGTACGCGACGGCCGCCGCCCAGACGACCACGAACAGGCCGACGATGACATAGCCGACGTTGTCCAGGTCGAGCCCGGCGATCCAGCCGGTCACCGCGTCCGTCAGATCGAGCTTGTCGTGCAGCACGCCGACGAGTTCGATCGTGCCGATGAAGAAGGCCACCGCGATGGACAGGCCCGTGATGGTGAGGTTGTAGAACACCTTGCGCACCGGGTTCGAGAACGCCCACTGGTAGGCGAAGTTCATGAACGTGCCGTCGAGCGTGTCGAACAGGCTCATCCCCGCGGCGAACAGCAGCGGCAGACACAGGATCGCGTACCAGGGCAGCCCGGCCGCGGCGCCGCTGCCCGCCATCACCATCAGCGTCACCTCGGTCGCCGTGTCGAAGCCGAGACCGAAGAGGAAGCCCAGCGGGTACATCTGCCCGGGGCGGGTGATGGACTTCGTGAAGCGGCCGAGGATCCGGTTCATGAACCCCCGGGAATCCAGGTGCTGTTCGAGCTCGCTCTCGTCGTACGTGCCCGCGCGCATCGCCCGGAAGACCTTGAGGATGCCCACCAGGGCCACGAGGTTGAGGGCGGCGATGAGGTACAGGAACGTGCCGGAGATGGTCGTGCCCATGAAGCCGAGCACCTGGTGGGTCCGGGAGCCGTCGTTCATGATCTTCCCGGCGAGCGCCGTGCCGCCCGCGATCAGCGCGGCGAGCACCACGACCACGCTGGAGTGGCCGAGCGCGAACCAGAAGCCGACGGAGACCGGACGCTTGCCGTCCGCCATCAGCTTGCGGGTGGTGTTGTCGATCGCGGCGATGTGGTCGGCGTCGAAGGCGTGCCGCATGCCGAGGGTGTACGCGGTGATGCCCAGGCCGATGCCGAAGGCCTTGTTGTCGACCTCGTAGTGGCCGGGGACCACGAGCAGGAAGAGCACGCCGAACGCGACGACGTGCAGGGCCAGGATCACCGCCATCAGGCCCGCGGTGCGCACGGTGTCCTCGCGGCGCCAGCGGAAGCTCGGGGGGGAACCGGGGGACGAATCAGCCGTCCGGGCAGGGGAGTTCGCGGGCAGGGTCATAGGTCGTTCACGCTCCAGCACCTCGTGGATCACTTCGTGAGATGCCGTGGCCGGTCTCCTGGCTTACGGGCGTGCGCCGCCGCTCCGCCTTCCCAGCCGCGGTGAGCGGCCAGTGGCGTGGTGGAGCGGTGCGCTCCGGACCCGGGGGTCCGGAACCCGATCACAGTGGCGAGGGCCGCTCCGGACTTGGCCCCTGAGGGGCCGTCACCGGTCTTCCCGAGCACCACGGCCCGTTCACCCTAGGGGGCACGAGCGGTGGCTGCATAGCTGCACACCTGTGCAGGTATGGAAGATCACATCGTGCGCGGGGTGGTCGGGGGACGTGGGCCTGTTGAGAGAATCGGGCCATGCATCTCGTTCCGGCCGAGCGGGCCGATCACCGCACCATCGACGGGCACCGGGTCTGCGACGCCGTGGCCGCCATCGGAGACGTCGCGGACGTGCGGGCATGGGCGGAGCGCTTCTCGCTGCTCGCCGATCCGCACCGGCTCGCGCTGCTGCTCGCGCTGCGCCGGGCGGGGCCGCTGGCCGTCTCGGATCTCGCCGTGGCCTCGGGGATGAACGGGGCGGCGGTGTCGCAGGCGATGCGGTTGCTGCGGGCCGCGGGTGTCGTGGTGGGGGAGAAGTCGGGGCGCGTGGTGCGCTACCGGGTGGTCGACGCGATGCTGGGGGAGCTCATCGACCGCGCGGCGGGGATCGACACGCCTGCCCGGCTGCCTGGCTGAGCCGGTGCGGGCGGGTGCGGCTGTGGCCGGTCGCGCGGTTCCCCGCGCCCCTAGCCTGGCTGTTTCGGTTCGTCTCGGCTGATCTGGTGTGATCCGTGTGCTGGAGGTCCTGGGGCTGCGGTGGGATGGTTGGCATGCCGAAGGCCCGGCGCTGTGGCCGGGTGCTCCTGGGTCCTCGGGTCGTGGGTGGTCAGCGGTGGGTCGAGGGTCAGGTGGCCGGCCGGGGTAGCGCCGCCAGGCGGTGGAATGCTGTGGTCAGTTCGTGGCGCCAGGGCCAGGTGGCGGCGATCCGCAGGCGCAGGCGGCGGGCTCCGCGCGTGATCCGGGCGGCGGCGTGCAGGACGCGGTAGCGGAGCTTCTTGGGTTCGGCGGTGGCCAACTCGCCGTCCAGCAGCAGGATTCTGGCCCAGGCGAGCAGGTCGATCGCGGTCAGGGACAGTTCCAGCCAGACCTGGTTGATCGCGAAGTGGCGGGAGGGGAAGCGGCCGAAGCCGGTGGTCTTGCCGCAGCGGATGTGGTCCTCGACGCGGGCGTGAGCGCGGTGGCGGACCTCCAGGTGCTGGATGGAGCCGCCGCCAGCGACGGGCGTGTCGGTGAGGAAGACCTGGTGGCGCATGCCTTCGTCCTGGTCGAACAGGGACAGTTGGGCGCCCGGGTGGGGGCGCTCGCGGCGGACGATGATGCGGGTGCCGTCCGGATATCCGCTGAGGTCCATCAGGCCGGTCAGTTCGGCGACCTCAGCACCTGCGCGCAGGGTCCCGTCCTGTTCCAGTGCGGGGTGCCAGGCGTGGTCGGGCAGGACCCGGATGGCCTTGCGGACCGGTTCGGTGACGGCGTGTCCGACGGAGAAGGTGGTGTGGATGCCGCGCTGGCGCAGGCCGCGCAGGTGGGCGAGGAACGCTTGCGCGCCACCGGCGCTGTCGGCGCGGATCAGGATCGGGGTGCCTTGGCGGTGGGTGTCGGGGATCTGCGTGAGGGCCTGGTCCAGGACGGTGATGTGGTCGGCTGCGGTGTTCGCTCCGGCGTTGCCCGGTCGCAGGAGACCGGCGAGGGCTTCGCCGGTGTTGTCGAGGAAGCAGAGCAGCGGGTGGTAGCCGAAGCCGCGTTTGTAGGTCGCGGCCGCCTGTTCCTTCTCGGAGTGGCAGGTGACCAGGGTGGCGTCGATGTCCAGGACCAGACCAGGCCCGGCAGTTCACGTTCTCCGGCCTGTGAGCCGGGTATGGGGTGTCCGGTCTCGTCGGCTTGCAGCCAGGCGATTTCGCGGGCCTGGGCCCTGGCCGCCCGCAGCGTGTTCAGGGCCGCCTTGTCGATGCCGGCGAGCACGCGTCAGGCGGTCGGGGTGGAGGCGACGGGGCCGAGCACCTCGCGCTGGTCGCGGAGCACGGCCAGGTCGGCGATCGCTTCGCCGCCGTCGGCGAGCATCACCGCCAGGTCCACTGCGACACGGCCAGGGTCATGTCCGGTCCCGCGCGGCCGCAACCGGTGCAGGGCGTTGCTGAAGGCGCTGGTCAGCGAGGTGGCGTCGGCCAGATCCGCGAGCAGACGCGAGCCGGCGTGGCTGACCACTCCGTTCCCGTCGGCACTGACGACGAGCTTGGGGCGAGACCGGGTCGTGTGCACGCAGAAGCCTTCCCGCCGGACCGACCGGGACCTTGTACAAGCCTCATCGTTGCAGCTCACAAGCCACTTTCGCTTCGCCGGTCGTGATCCTTGCGCGTGCCCGGACGAAACGCGCAGGCCGAGCGAGATCCCTGACCTGGACGCCCAGGGCCGCGCGGGGGACCTTCGGCGCGTCGATGTGCGTGCGCGCAGGCGTGAGCCGGGAGCATGCGGAGCAATAGCAATGATGGCCAAGTTCATGATCGTGGAGACGTGAGCGAAAGGTGTCGCACGTGCGCGCGGATGCATTCCCTACAGTCCTCACATCGTCAGGGCGGGTGCGCGGCAGGCAGGAGGAAGGACTCGCGGTCTTCCGGGGCATCCCGTTCGCGGCGGCGCCCACCGGTGAAAACCGCTTCATGGCGCCGCAGGCCGCGGACGCCTGGGACGGGGTGCGGGACGCCGGCGAGTTCGGACCGTCCGTGCCGCAGCAGACACCCGAGCCGATGGCCGTCGCCGGCGACGAGTGGCTGACCGTCAACGTGTGGACACCCGAACCAGACCCTGCGGCGCAGCGGCCGGTGATGGTCTTCATCCACGGCGGGGCGTACCTGCAGGGTTCGTCGGCGCAGCCCACCTACAGCGGGCGGCTGCTGGCGAGCGAGGGCGGTGTCGTCCTGGTCACGCTGAACTACCGGCTCGGGATGGAGGGCTTCGCCGCGATCGAGGGGGCCCCGGCCAACCGTGGGCTGCTGGACCAGGTGGCGGCGCTGACCTGGGTGCGGGAGAACATCGCGGCGTTCGGCGGCGATCCGGAGCGGGTCACGGTCTTCGGAGAGTCGGCCGGGGCCGGGAGTGTGGCAGCCCTGCTGGCGATGCCGTCGGCCCGGGGGCTGTTCCGGCGGGCGATCGCGCAGAGCGTCCCGGGCGCCTTCCTCTCCGCGGAGCTGGCCGCCGACGTCGGCCGGGAACTCGCCTCCGGTCTCGGTGTGCGGCCGACCGTCGAGGAGCTGGGGAAGCTCGATCCCGGCACGCTGGCCACGGCCGGGGCCGTGCTGGGCCCGCGGGTGCGCGAGTTCGCGCGTCGGTGGGGACGGCTCGCGTACACCGTCACGCCCTTCTTCCCCGTCATCGACGGAGAGGTGCTGCCTTACGTCCCGTTCACCGCTCTGACCGACGGCGCCGCGCGGGACGTAGAACTGGTCGTGGGCCACAACCGCGATGAGTTCCGGCTGTTCGAGGCGGTACTGGGGCAGCTCGGAAAGGTCACGGCGGAGCAGACTGGCGAGATGCTGCGCATGCTGGGGCCCGGCGCGGGTCCGGAGAGGGCGTACCGCGCGGCGTTCCCCGATGCCTCGGACGAGGCGCTGTTCGAGTGGGTGCAATCGGACTGGCTCTTCCGGATCCCCTCGGTGCGGCTGGCGGAGGCCCAGATCGTCGGCGGCGGCCGGGCGCATGTCTACGAGATGACCTATCCGTCTGCGTCGAACGGCGGTGTGCTGGGGTCGTGTCATGGGTTGGACGTGCCGCTGGTCTTCGGCATCTTCGGCGCCGAAGACACCAGCACGATGATGCTCGGAGATGAGCCCCCGGCCGAGGCGCTGGCGATCTCGGCCTGGTGGCGCCGGGCCTGGACCACGTTCGCGGAGAGCGGCGATCCGGGCTGGCCCGCCTATGCACCGCCGGAGCGCGCCACTTGTGTCATCGATGTCGAGCGGGTCGTGGCCGCGTACCCGGAAGAGGTCTCACGGCAGCTGTGGAAGGAGCACAGGTTCGACGCACTGCCGCTGGCGGGGTGACGAGGCCACCCGAAGGCCGGCTGGCCGGCGTCTTCCGGAGCCGATGACAGGGCCGGTGCGGCTGTCCAGCAGCCGGCTAGCGGTCTGCTGATCAGTCCGTCGTCACCTCGGCGGTTGAACGTTCGGCGCGGACGTGGCACGGCAAAGGTGGCGCCGGCCCGTTCCCTCTCGAAGCGGCAGGTGACCAGGGGCGCGTCGATGTCCAGGACCGGGCCGGGCAGTTCACGTCCCGCGGCCCGTGAGCCGGGCATGGGGTGTCCGGTCTCGTCGGCTTGCAGACGCGAGCTCGCGGGCCTCGGCGCTGGCTGCCCGCAGAGCGTTCAGGACTGCCGCGCTGATGCCGACCAGCACGGGCCAGGCGGTCGGGGTCGAGGCGATAGGCCCGAACACCTCGTGCCGGTCACGCGGCACCGCCAGATCGGCGGCGGCTTCGCCGCCGTCGATGAGCATCACCGCCGGGTCCACCGCGACGCGACCGGGGTCGTGCCCGTCCCGCGTCGGCCGCAGCCGGTACAGAACGTTACTGAAGACAGTGGTCAGAGAGGCGGCGTTGGCCAGATTCGCGAGCATCCGCGAGCCGGCGTGGCCGACCCCCATGCCTGTCGGGGCTGACGAAGAGACAGGCGTGACCAGGGCGTGTGCACGTAAAAAATGTCTTCCCGCTGGAACGACTGGGACCTTTGACGAGCCTCATCGTTGCAGCTCAAATGGCACTTTCGCTTCGCCAATCATGATCTTTCCGCGAGCCCAGATGAAACACGCAGGCTAGCCTGGCCGCCTTCGGGCCCGCTGGATCTCCTCGTACGCCGTGTCCCTGCCCTCCCAGTGGGAGCCGTCGACCGACTTGCCCGGTTCCAGGTCCTTGTAGACCTCGAAGAAGTGCGTGATCTCCAGGCGGTCGAACTCGGGGATGTCCTCGATGTCCTGGACCGCGGCGTGGCGCGGGTCGTGGGCGGGGACGCAGAGGATCTTCTCGTCCGGGCCCTTCTCGTCGCTCATCACGAACACGCCGATCGCCCGGCACTCGATGACGCAGCCGGGGAACGTGGGGTCGCCGGTCAGCACGAGGGCGTCGAGCGGGTCGCCGTCGCCGCCGAGCGTGCCCTCGATGTAGCCGTAGTCCGCGGGGTACTGGGTCGACGTGAACAGCATCCGGTCGAGGCGGATGCGGCCCAGTTCGTGGTCCATCTCGTACTTGTTGCGGGAGCCCGCGGGGATCTCCACGATCACGTCGAACGCCTCGGCGTGTGCGTCACTGCCGCCCAATGTGGCCTCCTTGCCCCATTGCCGCCGCTTCGATTGCCCCGAGTGTGCGCCGAAGCGGCCGACGGCGGAACCCCTCAGGCGGCGGGTGGAACGGCGAATTCGAGTTCGGGCCGGTCCCAGGCGACGGCCGGCGGACGCGCGGGCGCCGTGCCGGTGCGGACCGCGCCCATGCTGCGGTAGAAGCCCTCGGCGGGCGGATGGGAGACCACGCGGACCCGGTCGAGCCCGGCGCGGCGCGCCTCGGCCCGCATGTGAGCGATCAGCACCCGCCCGATGCCGAGGCCCTGCGCCGCGTCGGCGACGAACATCAGGTCCAGCTCCGCCGCGGCGACCAGCAGAGCGTAGAAGCCGAGGACGCGGTCGTCGGTCCGGTCGACGGCGACGAAGACCTCGTGCGCCGCGATGTAGTCGGGTCCGACGCGGTACCCCGCGACCATCTCCGCGTACCGCCCCTCGTAGGCGCGCGAGCCACGCACGATCCGGGTGAGGCGCCTGGCGTCCCGCGCGGTGGCCCTGCGGACCACTACGGAAGGCTCCCGCCCCGGGCGCGTAATGCTCGAAGTCATACGACGAGTATTACGCATTCGGGTGCGCGGTCACGACACCGGCACCGTCCCCTGGACCTGCCGCAGGAACGCGGCGTTGTCCGGGGTCTTGCGGAGCCGGTCGAGCAGGGTCTCGTACGCGGACCGGCCCTCGCGGCCCTGGAGGGCCCGGCGCAGCCCGTGCGCGGCCGCCAACTCGGCGGCGGGCACCAGGAGTTCCTCGCGGCGGGTGCCCGAAGGGGTGATGTCGACGGCGGGGAAGACGCGGGCGTCGGCGAGCGTGCGGTCCAGGCGCAGCTCCATGTTGCCGGTGCTCTTCAGCTCCTCGAAGTAGTAGTCGTCGGCGCGTGAGCCGGTGTCGACGAGGGCGGTGGCGAGGATGGTGAGGGAGCCGGCCTCCTCGGTGTTGCGGGCGGCACCGAAGAGCTTCTTCGGGCCGAGCAGCGCGGCCGCGTCGACACCGCCGGTCAGGGTGCGGCCGCCGGCCGCGGCCGCGTTGTTGTGCGCCCGGCACAGTCGGGTCAGGGAGTCGAGCAGGATCACGACGTCGACGCCCCGCTCGGCGAGGCGCTTGGCGCGCTCGACGGCGAGTTCGGCCAGCGCGATGTGCGCCTTGGCGGGCCTGTCGAAGGTCGAGGCGAGGACCTCACCGCGCACGGAACGGCGCATGTCGGTGACCTCCTCGGGCCGCTCGTCGAGCAGCACCACCATGAGATGCGCCTCGGGGTGATGCGTGGCGATCGCCGCGGCGAGCTGTTGCAGCAGCACCGTCTTGCCGGTCCTGGGCGGCGCGACGATCAGGCCGCGCTGGCCCTTGCCGACGGGGGCGAACAGGTCGACGACGCGGCCCGCGAGCCCGCCGCCGTCCCCGCCGAGCCGCAGCCGCCGGTTCGGGTGCAGCGGGGTGAGGTCGGCGAACCGGGGGCGGCTGCGCGCCGTCTCGGCGGGCAGCCCCTCGACGGTCTCGACCTGAGCGAGCGTGCGCGGCTTCGCGCACACGCCGGTGACGAAATCGCCCTTGCGCAGGCCGCGTTGGCGGATGAGCCGGTCGGGGACCTGGACGTCGTGGGACGTGGCGATCAGGTCGGGGGAGCGCAGGAACCCGGCCCCGTTCCCGGCGATGTCGAGGACACCGGCCGCACGGAGGGGCGTCTGGGTGGCTGCGCGGTTCGATACGGCGCCGGACTGCTCCGGCGCGGGGAGTGTGGTGGTGGTCATGGTGGGTCACGGTCCTTTCGCGGACGTCGCTCGTACGCGGGGAGAGAGGGGGTGGGATTCCGGCGAAGAGATGCGCGGACGGACAGATCACGCCCGGCGGCCGGCAGGGAGAACCTGGAACAGGGGCGGGGAAGAACCCGCCGGAACCTGTTGACCAGAGGCGATGCGCACTCCAGCGGTCATGGGATGCGTACAGAAGCTCATCGTGAGAGACGAGAGAGACATGCTGTGCGCTCACGCGCCGAGGGAATGGAACGGCACCGGCGCCTCGGAGACACGGCCTCGAAAGAGAAGGGAGGCGTGGAAGGCGTACACACGTGCCATTCGCACTGTACCACCACACCCCCGGCGCGCGGCAAGCCCGGATTTCTGCGGGCCGCCGACCTATGCTGAGCGGCCATGTTCACACCCCAGGGCCCCAGCCTCCGCGAGCTGGCCGTTCAGGCGCTGTCGTCGGTCGAGCACGGCTACGACCTGCTCGCGCCCAAGTTCGACCACACCCCGTTCCGCACGCCCGACGCGGTCCTCGACCCCGTCACGCGCGCCCTGCGCGAGCTCGGCCCGTACCGGACCGGGCTCGACCTGTGCTGCGGCACCGGGGCCGGCCTCGGGGTGCTGCGGGAGGTGTGCGCGGAGCGGGCCGTCGGGGTCGACTTCAGCGCCGGCATGCTGGACGTCGCCCGGCGCGGCGAGCCCACGGCGTCGTACGTGCGCGGGGACGCCCTCGCCCTTCCTTTCGGGCCCGCCTTCGATCTGGTGGTCAGCTTCGGGGCGTTCGGTCACTTCCTGCCGCGCCAACACGCCGCACTCTTCGCGCAGGTGCGTCAAGTGCTACTCCCGGGCGGCCAGTTCGTGTTCCCGATGCCCGCGCCCGCCCGGCCCGGCTCGCGCGGGTACTGGGCGATGCTCGGCTTCGACTCGGTGATGCGGGTGCGCAACGCGGTGTGGCGGCCGCCGTTCGTCATGTACTACCGGGTGTTCCGGTTCGGCGCGGTGCGGGAGGAGTTGGAGCGCGCCGGTTTCGACGTGACCCTGCGGGCGCTCCCCGAGCTGGGGGAGCGCCCGGACGGAACACCGCGCTGCGCCCTGGTCGTGGCGACAGCCCGCACCTAGGGCCCGGCCTCACGCGGCGCCGGTGTCCGTGTCCTCGTCGAAGTCGCCCAGGTGGAACGGGAGTCGGTGCCGTGGGGCGCGGGCAGGGTCGAGGACATCCTGCAGCAGGCGTGCCAGGCCCTTGGGGCGGACGGTCTGACCGGTCGTCGCCAGTTCCGCCACGGACCACCAGTGATGGCCGTAGCGCGCCTCGGGCGTGTCGATGTCCATTCCCTCCCGTTCGGCCGCCGTGACGCGTGCGACGCGGTACTCCTCGTACTGGTCGAACCCGTGGCCGTCCACATGGAAGACGGTCTGCCGGGTGCAGTGGAGCGGGCCGAGCCGCTCGACGGGCAGGCGCAGCGCCGTCTCCTCGTGGACCTCTCGCACGGCGGCGGCCGGATACGACTCGCCGTCCTCCAGGCCCCCGCCGACGGTGAACCACCAGCGCGCCCCCGGCCGCCGCGGATCGCGCCCGCACAGCAACAGCAGGCGGTCGCGGTCGTCGAGCAGCAGGACTCGGGAAGTGTGCCGGCGCGTCAGTGTCATCGGTGCCGATCCTAGATCCGGCGACGCCGCGGCGACGCCGGCGGTTAGGGTCGGTGCCATGTCAGCCGCACCGCAGCACTCGCCCGCCCCCGCCCTCACCCTGCGTCCCGCGCTCCGCTCCGAACTGCCCGCGGTGCTCGCGCTGCTCGCCGACGAGGACCGCGTGGTGGACCCGGCGACGATCGAGGTGGGCGCGGCGTACGAGCGGGCCTTCGCCGCCATCGAGGCGGACGCCCGCAACGAGATGCTCGTCCTCGTCGAGGCCGACGGCACCGTGGTCGGCTGTCTGCAGGCGACGTACATACCGGGGCTCGGCAAGGGCGGCGCCGAGCGGGCGCTCGTCGAGGCGGTACGGGTGCGGGCGGACCGGCGTGGCGGCGGGCTCGGGCGGATCCTGATGGAGCGCGCCATCGAGCGCGCCCGCGCGCGGGACTGCGCCCTCGTCCAGCTGACCAGCAACAAACAGCGCGAGGCCGCCCACCGTTTCTACGCGGGACTCGGCTTCGCCCGCAGTCACGACGGGTTCAAACTCGCGCTCTGACAGCAGGACAGCAGGACAGCTAGGGCATCAGGGCATCAGGACGTCGGTCTACGGATCGACGAAGGGGGGACATGGTGCGACGGATCGGCATCATCGGGGTGGGCGAGATCGGCCGGGCCCTCGTGGAGGGACTGTTCGCGCACGACGACGACGCGGCGCCGGAGGTGTTCCTCTCGCCCCGAGGCGCCCGGACGGCCGCCGAACTCGCCGGGCGGTACCCGCGCGTCCACGTCTGCGCCGACAACCAGGAGGTGGCGGACCGCGCCGAACTGCTGATCGTCGCCGTGCGCCGCGCGGACCGGGAGGAGGCCCTCGCGGGGCTGCGCGTGTCCGACGACAAGGTGGTCGTCAACGTCATGGCGGGCGTGCGCACCGACGAGCTGCGCCGCACGCTGATCACAGGCGCCCCCGTGGTCAGGGCCATCCCTCTGCCCACCGTCCGCGCACGCCAGTCCGTCACGGTGACGCACCCCTCGCACCCCGCGACGGACGCCTTCTTCGACCTCCTGGGCGGGGCGCTCCCGGTCGCGGACGAGGCGGCCTTCGACGTGTTCTCCACCCTGACCGGCACCCTCACCACCCACCTCGCCTACCTCGCCACCCTCACGTCCTGGGCGGCGGGCCACGGCATCCCGGCCGACGACGCCGAGCGCTACGTCCGCGGACTCTTCCAGGGCATCGGACGCGCCCTGGGCGACGACAACCGCACCCTGCGGCAGCTCGCCGCCGACCACGAGACGCCGAAGGGCAACAACGAACGGATCCGCACCACTTGGTTCGACGACGGCAACGCCGACGCGCTCGGCAAGGCTCTGGACGGCCTGCTCGACGACCTGCACTAACCGAGCGGATCGGGCACCGCGACCGGACGCAGCACCGTCAGCGCCCCCTCCCTGCGGGCCACCATGGCGAACGGGAACCGGTCGACCTCCAGGCAGAGCCCGACATCGTCGGGATGGCTGCCCGCGCGCAGGTCGGCGGCGAGTTCGGCCGCCGCGCGGGACGTTCTCGCCCGGTGGAGGTACGGGTCCGCCCCGACGTCGTCCGCGGTCACCCGGCGGCCGATGTACTCGGCGCAGGCCCGGTCCTCGTCCGCCGTGCCGTTCTCGCCGGTGACGACGAACGTCACCGGCCCGGCGTCCCGGTCCCGCAGGAAGCGGGCGGTCGGCCCGGCCACCACGAAGCTCGCGCACAGGACCAGTGGCGCGTCGGCGACGGCCAGCGCGCCCACGGTCCCGGCCGTCGTCTTCTGCACCAGCGTGCGGCCGGAGAAGTCGCGCGACCGCAGCAGGGCGGGGGAGTTGACGGCGTCGAAGCCCGGCGCGGGACCGCCGTCCTTCAGCGCCAGCCAGCCCGGGTTGCGCTCCTTGAGGGCGAGCGCCGCGTCCACGGACTCGGCGAGGACGATCCGCTCGGCCCCGCGGGAGAACGCCCAGGCGGCGACGGTGCAGGCACGCATGACGTCGATGACGACCGCGACGCGGGGCACGCCGGTCAACTCGCCGATGCCGACGAACTGGTGATCCATCACGTCATCCTGGCGCGCCGGATCACCGCCCGCCAGCGAGTTCTCCGCCGGGTGACGTCACCGCCCGTGGACCGGCGCCGCCGCCTGCGCCGTCTTGTGGGTCTGCTTCCTGGGCGCCATCGGGGTCGGCACCGTGTCCTGCGGGAACGTCAGCTGCTGCCCCATCCACTGCAGAGCGGGTCCGATCTCCCGTAGCCACGTCGTGAAGTGGTGGCTGCCGCGCGGCAGGATGATCCGCGCCGACGTCATCGGCGCGCGGACGGCCTTCAGGAACCGCATCGTGGGCCCGTAGTCCTTCTCGCCCAGCCGGCTGCTGGCCACCAGGACCGACACCTGCGGCACCGGGAGATGGTGCAGGCGCCAGATCAGGTCGTGGCCCTCCTGACGGCGCAGCGCGAGCGGCCCCGAGCCGAACAGGCTGCCGGTCGTCAGATCGTCGGTGACCTTGTAGTCGGCCGAAAGGGCGGCGGCCGACGTGTACACCTTCGGGTCGCGCAGGGCGAGCTGAAGGGCGCAGCTGCCGCCCGACGAGTAGCCGAGGGCGCCCCAGGCGCTCGGGTCGTGGCCCACCCGGTACGCCGCCTTGATCGCCTCGGGCAGGTCCTTCGTGAAGAACGTCTCCGCCTGCGGGCCGCCCGGCACGTCCACGCACTCGGTGTCCCGGGGCGGCGCGATCGTCGGCCGGACCATCACGATCACCGTCGGCTGCAGCTTGTTCGCCCGCTCCAACCGCCCTGCCGTCTGCGGGACATGGAGGAACGAGGCGAGGTTCATGATGCCGCCGGGATAGCCGCTGATCGCCACGATCACCGGGAAGCGCTGGCGGTGGTACTGGTGCTGGAAGTACTGCGGCGGCAGATACACGAACGCCGGGTTGATCGCTCGGGAGCGTCGCCCGATGATGCGGACCGACTCCACGCGGCCCACCCTTGCGGGTGGTCCTGCCGGCAGCCCCTTGACGCGGTCCAGACCCTGCGGCCCGGCCGGCTGCACGAGGCCGGTGTGCGCCGCGTACACGCCCGTACCGGTGCCGAGTTCGGCCACGTGGGCCGGTGCGGTGGAGACATGCCCGAGCAGTTCGTTCCAGGTGCCGTAGAACTCGAACTCGCTGTTCACGGCCACCGCGCACGCCGTGAGCACCGCCAGCTGCGTCACCCCGATCGCGGCGAGCCTGCCGAGCACGGGCAGTGGACCGCGGCGCGCGAGACGTGGCCACACCCACACCGTGCCGCCCACGCACACCAGCGCGATCAACACCGTCGCGTACATGAGCGTCCGACTCGTCAGGCCCATCTGCGCATCCCCTCTCAACCGGTTCAAAAGCTGCCGTAACAGCAGCTTCCGCCGGGGAAGACAGTGCGCCGCGCAGGCTGGTTGGCCGCCCCGCCGCTTCTTACCCTCCTCCTCACCCGCTCTTACTCCACCGGCGTCCGGTGTGCCTACGCTCGTCGCCGTGAAACCTCGCCCCGCCGCCGTGGCCGGTCACACGTGCCTGCTCATCGGGCTGCTCGACATCGCGACGGCCGTCCTCCCGCACGTCCGTGCCACCCGCATCGAGCGCATCGCGCCGTACGTCCCCGGCCTCGCCGACGACATCGCCCGTGCCGCCGCGCTTGTCTCCGGCCTGCTCCTCGTGCTGCTCGCCCGGGGCCTGCGCCGCCGCAAACGCCGCGCCTGGGAGGCCGCTGTCGCCCTGCTCGCCGTCAGCGCGGTCATCCAGGGGCTGCGCCACCACGCGTTCGTCGCCGCCGCCGTCTCCGCGCTGCTGTGCGCCGGACTCGTCGTGTTCCGGGGCGAGTTCAGAGCGCTGGGCGATCCGCGCGGACGGCTGCGGGCCCTCAGCAATCTGGTCGTGCTCGGCACGCTCAGCTTCGGGCTCGGCCTGCTGATCGTCGGCGTGCGCGCCGGTGACGAGGCCGGGCGCGGCATCTCCTTCACCGACCGCGTCCAGCAAGTGGCGTACGGACTTGTCGGCATGTCGGGGCCGCTGACGTACGCCTCCGACCGCGTCGGCGACGCCGTGCACCTGTCGCTGCTCGCGCTCGGCCTGGTGACCGCGGCCACGACCACGTACCTCGTGCTGCGGCCCGTGCGGCTCGCGCCCGCCGACGGCTCCGACCGGCTGCGCGCCCTGCTCGACCGTGAGGGGCGGCGCGACTCGCTGGGCTACTTCGCACTGCGCGGCGACAAGTCCGTCCTGTTCTCGCCGACCGGGAAGGCCGCCATCGGCTACCGCGTGGTCTCCGGTGTCGCGCTCGCCGGTGGCGACCCGATCGGCGATCCGGAGGCCTGGCCAGGCGCCATCAAGGAGTTCCTCGGCCAGTGCGACCGGCACGCCTGGACGCCCGCCGTCATGGGCTGCAGCGAACTCGGCGGACAGGTCTGGATCCGCGAAGGCGGCCTGCGCGCCCTGGAGCTGGGCGACGAGGCGATCGTCGACTGCGCCTCCTTCACCCTCGCCGGGCGCTCCATGCGCAACGTCCGCCAGATGGTGCACCGCATCGAACGCGCCGGGTACTCCTGCCGCACCCGATACGTGCGGGACCTTGCCGACGTCGAGAAGCAGCGGCTGCGCGAGGCCGCCGCGGCCTGGCGGGGCAGTGCCACCGAACGCGGGTTCTCCATGGCCCTCGGCCGGTTCGGCGACCCCGCCGACGGGGACTGCGTCGTCGTCACCGCCCACCAGAAGGACGCGGACGGCGACGAACAGGTCCGGGCGCTGCTGCACTTCGTGCCGTGGGGCGACGACGGACTCTCGCTCGACCTGATGCGCCGCGACCGCACCGCCGAACCCGGCCTCAACGAACTGCTCATCGTCGCCGCCCTGCGTGACGCCCCCGGCCTCGGCATCACCCGTGTCTCCCTCAACTTCGCCGTCTTCCGCGCCGCGCTCGCCCGCGGTGAACGGCTCGGCGCCGGGCCGGTGCTGAGGGTGTGGCGGGCGCTGCTCGTCTTCGTCTCCCGCTGGTTCCAGATCGAGTCGCTGTACAAGTTCAACGCGAAGTTCCGGCCCGAGTGGCAGCCCCGCTTCGTCGTCTACCCGGCAGCCCGCGACCTGCCGCGCATCGCCCTCGCCTGTCTCCAGGCCGAGGCGTTCGTGGTGCTGCCGCGGCCCGCCGAACGCCTCCGGCAGTGGGCCCGGCGGCCGCTCACACGGCGGCGGGCAGCGGGAAGCGCACACCGGTCAGCCGCTCTGACACCTCCCACAGGCGGCGGCCGGTAGCCGCGTCGGCGGCCCGTGCCGCCGGCTCCACCCGCGCGGGCGCGCCGCGCAGCTCGCCCCTGCCGCCCGGCGCGATGAACTCACCGCCCCGCACGGACGGTTCGGTCGCCGCGTACAGGACCGGCAGGGCGCCGTCGGCCGGCTTCTGGGCGAGCGGCGCCAGCAGCCGCCCGTACAGCAGCCGCACCCGCGCTACCGGCGCGCCCTTCTGCAGGTTCGAGGCCACGTACCCCGGATGCGCCAGCACGCTGCGCACCGGGCTGCCCGCCTGCGCGAGCAGCCGCTGCAGCGTCAGCCCGAAGACGGCGTTCGCCAGCTTCGACCGGTTGTAGGCGCCCATGGGGGAGTAGGAGCGCGCGCCGTCGAGATCGTCGAAGTCGATGCGGGCCTGCCGGTGATTGGGTGAACTCACCGTCACCACACGGGAGGTGCCGCCCGCGGTGAGCGCTTCGAGCAGCAGTCCGGTGAGCGCGAAGTGCCCGAGGTGATTCGTCGCGAACTGGAGCTCGTGGCCCTGCGGGCTCAGCGTGCGCGGCGGCGCCATCACCCCGGCGTTGTTGACGAGCAGATCGAGCCGGGGCCGGTCGGCCCGCACCTCTTCGGCGAACGCGCGCACGGAGCCCGGATCGGCCAGGTCGAGACGGCGTACGTCGACCCGCGCACCCGGCACCTCCGCGGTGATCGAGTCGGCGGCCCGCCGGCCCCGGTCTGTGTCGCGCACCGCGAGGATCACCTCCGCGCCGCGCCGCGCGAGCGCCCGTGAGACGGCGAGACCGACCCCGCTGTTCGCCCCTGTGACGACGGCCACGCGCCCGCTCTGATCCGGAATCCGGTCGATGGTCCAGCGTTCCTGTGTCATGAGGCACAGATTGACCTCGATGGCACTTGGTGTCAAGAAGGGCTTTTAGTGTCTATCTCTACTCTTGATGTCGCGCAGGGCATGGTGTGTACGATGCCGGGGTGAGTACCCGAGGAGACCTGACCCTGGCCGAGCGCAAGCGGCAGCTCGTCGCCGACGAACTGACCGAGGCCGCGCTGCAGCTGCTCGCCCTCAAGGGCTTCGACACCGTCACCGTCGACGAGATCGTGGCCGCCGCCGGCGTCTCGAAGCGGACGTTCTTCCGGTACTTCAAGTCCAAGGAGGACGTCGTCGTGCAGTTCCTGGCCGACATGGGCGAGGACATGCGCGGCGCGCTCGCGGACCGCCCCGAGGGCGAGTCCCCGACCGAGGCGCTGCTGCACGCCGTGCGGGGGCCGCTGACCACCTGCGCCGCCGACTCCGAGCGGGCCCTGCGCGTCGTCCAGCTCATCCTGCGCACCCCGGCGCTGCTCGCCCGCTTCCTGGAGCGACAGGACCGCTGGCGCGACGACCTCGCCGCCGAGCTGGCCCGCCGCACCGGCCGTGACGCCGGCACCGACCTCTATCCGCGGCTGGCCGCGGGCACCGCCCTCACCGCCTTCCACGTCGTCCTGCGGCGCTGGAGCGACAGCGACGCCGCCCAGGACCCGGTCACCCTCCTCGACGAGGCCTTCGCCGTGGTGGCGCCCGCGCTCGCCCCCGCGCCGTAGCCGGAACCGTCCGCACCGATCGCGCACCCAGGCCCGCGCGCCTAGCGTGGACCCGTACCCGCCGGGTGCCCGAGCGCCCGGCGACGCCGACGGAAGGGTGGCGCGTCATGTCCGCACGTCCCGAGGGCGCGCCCGTCTGGGCCGACGCCATGTACCCGGACCTGGAGGCCGCGAAGGCCTTCTACGCCGAGCTGCTCGGCTGGTCCTACGACCCGGGATCCGAACAGTTCGGCAACTACACGCAGGCGAAGACCGCCGACGGCAAGCACGTGGCCGCCCTGATGCCGCAGATGCCCGGCACCGAGGGCGTCCCGCCGTCCTGGAACCTCTACCTCGCCGCCGCGGACGTCGCCGCCGTCTCGGCCCGCTGCAAGAGCGCGGGCGGCACGCTGATGATGGACCCGATGCAGGTCGGCGACTTCGGCACGATGGTCACCGTCCAGGACCCGGCCGGCGTCATGTTCAGCCTCTGGCAGCCCGGTTCGCACGAGGGCTTCGAGAAGGTCAACGAACCCGGCGCGTACTGCTGGGCCGAGGTCAACACCCGCGACGCCGCCAAGACCGACGCCTTCTTCGGGGCCGTGTTCCCGTACGCCATGCAGCAGATGCCGGACGACAAGATCGACTTCAGCGTCTGGCAGATCGGGGGCGGACCGGCCCTCGGCCGGATGCAGATGACCGACGACTTCCCCGCGCACGTGCCCTCGTACGTCAATGTCTACTTCGTCGTCGAAGACTGCGACGCCGCCGTCGCCACCGTCGAACGCCTGGGCGGCAGGCTGCACTTCGGGCCGATGGACAGCCCCTTCGGCCGGTTCGCCTCGGTCGCCGACGCGCAGGGCTGCGCCTTCTCCGTCATCGACGTCAGCAACGCCAAGGGGGAGATGCCGGACCTCGGCTGAGCGTCAGTCCTGCTCCGGCAGGGCGAAGCCCAGTTCGGCCGCGGCCTGTTGCGGCGTGGGCTGCGCCCACCGCCGCACGGCCATCGGCGTCTGCGTCGACGACAGCGAGCGCAACTCGGCGCGGTCCAGGTACAGGGTGCCGTTCAGATGGTCCGTCTCGTGCTGCACGATCCGCGCGGGCCAGCCGCTGAACTCCTCGTCCACGGCGCGCCCCCGCTCGTCGAAGGCGCGCAGCCGCACCCGTTCGTGCCGGGCGACCACGGCCTGGTAGCCCGGCACGCTCAAGCACCCCTCGTAGAAGGCCGCCCGGCGCCCGCCCGCGTCCTCGTACGACGGATTGACCAGCACCCGGAACGGCTGCGGGACCCGGCCCCGGGCCGCCCGCACCTCCTCGGTCACCGTCGCCGCGTCCTCGATCACCGCGAGCCGCAACGGCACCCCGATCTGCGGCGCGGCCAGCCCGACGCCGGGCGCCGCGTGCATGGTGACGCGCATCGCCTCGATCAGCCGGGCGAGCAGGTCGCCGTCGAGCTGCCCGTCGACCGGTTCGGCGGGGCGGCGCAGCACGGGGTCGCCCGCGGCGACGATCGGGAGCGTGCCCGAGTCGCCCGCGGCGAGCAGGGCCTCGACATGATCAGTGAGCGGCATCGACGGCATCGCGCCAGCATGCCAAGAACGATCGCCGCCCGGCAACGCCCCCACGCGGCGGGTCCGTGCCGGCGCCATGAACCCGTTGCGATCTCGTGAACACCGTGCGTACGCGGGAATGAAAGGGTCTGACCTGGGGGTTTGATGCTGAGGGTCGTAACAGTGTGCGGCCGTGGCAGCGATGAGAAGGGGCCCCGATGACGCAGACGTACGAGGAGCACGGGGGCGGCGCCGCACCCGATGCCGGGGCGCACCCGCTCGACAACCCCGCGTACGCCGCACTGACCGGCCCGCACGCACGCTTCGCGGAGCGCAGTGGACGGGTGCTGCGCTACCCGGCCGACGTCTCGCCGTGGCTCGCCCTCCCCGACGACCTCACCGCCCAGGACTGGACGGACCTCGCCGTGTTCGCGGACGCCGACGGAACCGTTCCCGTCCCCGGGGTGAGCGAGGACCTGCCCGAGGGCTGGGAGTCGCTCTTCGACATGCCGGGCGTCCAGCTCGTCGACGAGAGCGTGGACGCGGCCCACGACCCCGAGGCGGTCCTGCTCACCGCGGCCGATGTCCCCGAGATGCTCGACCTGGTGGCCCGCACCCAGCCCGGCCCCTTCGAGGCGCGCACCATCGAACTCGGTACGTACCTGGGGATCCGGCGCGACGGCGTCCTGGCCGCCATGGCGGGGGAGCGGCTGCACCCGCCGGGCTTCACCGAGATCAGCGCGGTCTGCACCGACCCCGCGTTCCGCGGTCAGGGGCTCGCCGGACGCCTGGTGCGGGCGGTCGTCGCCGGGGTCCGTGAGCGCGGCGAGACCGCGTTCCTGCACGCCAGCGCGGGCAACACGAACGCGATCCGGCTGTACGAGACCCTCGGTTTCCGGCTGCGGCGCACGACGCGGTTCCGCACGGCGCGGGTCCCGGCGGCGGCTCAGTCCTCGCGCGACGCCTCGTTGTAGCGCACCAGGTACTCGGCGAACCGGGCCAGATCGTCCGCGGCCCAGTCCGCCAGGCGCTCCCCGAACATCTGCCGGCGGCTGACCGTCACCTGCCGCAGGATCTCCGCGCCCGCCTCCGTGGGATGCAGCACCTGGACCCGGTGGTCGTCCGGGTCCACGCGCCGCATCACGAGCCCGGACCGCTCCAGGGCGGAGACCTGGCGGCTGACCGTCGACTTGTCCAGCGCGTAGTGCGCCGCGAGATCCGTGGCCCGGCAGCCGCCCCGCTCGTCGAGATGGCTGAGCAGGGTGAACGAGACCAGCGAGAGCTCGGGGTGCATCCGCGCCGCCGTGGCCCTGGCGCGGCGCGCGAAGGACGTCAGCTCCCGCTGGATGATCTCCACGGACGAGTCACGGTCCCCGGGGTGTTCGGCCTGTGGCACGTGCGGTTTCCTTTCGGGCCTTTTGGGTGCGCTTGTTGCATTCTACAACTGAAGGGTGGATGTTCCTGGGTGAGGGTGAGGGTGAGGGTGAGGGTGAGGGGAAGCCGCGCGTGCGGCGCGCGCCTCAGGGGCGCGGGGGGGGGGG
>NZ_JAFVLN010000008.1 GCF_017377775.1 Streptomyces sp. VRA16 Mangrove soil | reverse complement strand
GGCACGGGCAACGACCTCGCCCTGGAGCTGAACTACGCGACCAAGGCCGACGGCGCCTACCCGATCACCCTGGTCACGTACGAGATCGTCTGCGACAAGGGCAACAAGTCGGACACCCCCGCCGCCAGTACCGCCAGTACCGCCGACACCACGAGCACCGCGTTCGTGCCCTGGGCCAGGGCGTGCGGTGAGGTGCCCGTCGAGGTGGAGACCGCGATCATCAGGGAGACGCCCGCCGCCGAACCGATGTAGCGGGCCGTGTTGTTGGCGCCCGAGCCCATCGCGGCGCGGGTCGGCGGAACCGACTCGACCGCGAGCAGGGGCAGCGCCGCGTTGAGCAGGCCGCTGCCGATGCCGGAGACGAGCAGGCCGGGGAGGAGCCGGGTCCAGTGGCCCGAGCCGGCCGCGCCCAGCATGGTGAGCACGGCCGCCGCATGCAGCAGGAAACCGGCCGCCAGCTGAAGGCGCGGGGAGACCCGGCCCGCCAGGCGCCGGGCCTGGAGCGCGACCGCGAACGACGTCCCGGACCAGACAGCGAAGAGCCCGGCCGTACCCATCGCACTCACGCCCATCGTGTGCTGGACGAGCGTCGGCACGTAACTGAAGAGCGCGATGACCGACAGCCCGGTGAACAGTCCCCCGGCCGCCGACGCCAGGAAGAGCGGGCGGCGCAGCAGCGACAGGTCGAGCATCGGGCTCGCGCCGCGGCGCTCCAGGACGACGAAGGCGGCCAGGAGCACGGCGGCCGACAACAGCAGGACGGCGACGGGCACGCGCAGCCAGCCGTCGCGGCCCAGCGTCAGCGCGGCCAGGAGGGAGACGAGGGCGAGGCCGAGGGTGAGCGCGCCGAGCAGGTCGGGCCGGCCCTCGCGGGGCGAGCGGGACTCGGCCAGGGCCCGCGGCGCGACCGCCCCCACCAGCAGCGCGGCCGCGCCCAGCACCCCGTACGCCCAGCGCCAGTCCGCGAGCTGGGCGATGCCGCCCGCCACGACCGGACCGAGCGCGATGCCCCCGCTGACGCACGCGCCCCACACCCCGGTGGCCCGCACCCGGCCCGCCGGCGTCGGGAAGGCGTGCACCAGCAGGCCCAGGCTCGCCGCCAGGATCGCGGCGGACGCGGCGCCCTGCGCGATCCGGGCCAGCGTGAACAGCAGGGTGTCGGTGGCCAGCGCCCCGAGCGCGGTGGTGACGCCGAGGGCGAGCGTGCCGAGGACGAACGCGCGCCGCCGCCCGTAGTCGTCCGCGAGGCTGCCCGCCACCAGCAGCAGCGCGGCGAGGCCGAGCGGGGTGCCGTTGAGCAGCCAGGCCTGCGCGGACAGGCCCGTGTGCAGGGACGCGGCCGTGTCGGCGAGCGTGATCATCGGTGCGGTGTACGTCATCAGGGCCACGGCCGTCGTGACGCTCGTGACGGCGAGGGTGGCGGCCGGGCGGAGCGGGGCGGAGGGCGCGGACTCCGTCGCGGGCGGGGCGGGGGCGCGTACGTCGGGCTGAGACATGGGTGACCCGTCCAGTCGTGATTCGTAGGTTCAGTGAATGAACTTAGCGAGCGGATCGACCGTAGCATGGTCGGTTCGTTCATTGAATCGACAGAAGGGGTGCGGTTACTGTGAGGGCATGGCTCTCGGCAAGGACTACGCGTCACAGGAGTGCTCGGTCGCCCGCGCGCTGGAGATCGTCGGCGAGCGCTGGACGCTCCTCGTCGTCCGCGACGCCCTCTACGGCGTGCGGCGCTACAACGACTTCCTGGTCCACCTGGGCATCCCGCGCGCCGTCCTCGCCGCCCGGCTGCAGGCGCTCACCGAGGCGGGCGTCCTGGAGAAGCGGCGCTACCAGGAGTCCCCGCCGCGCGACGAGTACCTCGTCACCCCGCTCGGCCGCGACCTGTGGCCGGTGCTGCGCGCGCTCGGCGTGTGGGGGCGCAGCCTGCCCGGGGCCGAGCCGATGCGGGAGTTCCGGCACGCGCCGTGCGGCACCGACCTCGGGCTCACGGGGGAGTGCACGACCTGCGGCATCGGGTCCGTGCCGCTGGAGGACGTCGAGATGCTGCCGGGTGCCGGGCTCGACCCGGACCCGGCCGACCCGGTGAGCCGGGTGCTGGCACAACCCAGGCGTCTGCTTCAGCCCGTCGTCACCGAGCCTGTATAACTGGCAGGAACGTGTACGCATACGCGTACGGCATGTACGCATACGCGCACGAACGCGCGTACTAACAGGACGACCGGTACGACCCGGATGACCAGGGCGACCGGTACGACCCGGAGACCACCAGGAGAGGAGGCGGCACCGTGACGACTACTCTGCGGCCCGCCGCGCTGCTCCTGTTCCTCCTCGTCCAGAGCGTCCTGATGGACACCGGCAGCCTCGCCGGCGCCGTCGCCCTCGCCGCGACCGCCGCCGCCGGATCCGCGCTCGTGGCCTGCTCCGTGCTCGCCGCGCGCAGCGCCCCGCGCGTGCCGCCGACACGGGTGCGCACCGCCATCCGCGACCGTGAACAACGCACGGCCTTCCTGCCGCAGCGCGACCCCGACGCGTCGGGGCGCCGCAGGCCCCGGGCGCCCGGCCGTCCCGTCCCGACGGCCTGCTGACCGAGCCCTCGTTCCCCGCGGGCCCGCACCCGCAGTCCGTCACGCCGAGAACCTGTCACGTTTTCCTGCATCCCGCCGCCGTCCCGCCGCGCTGATCGTCGGCCCGGCCGGAGGCCCGGGGGTCGTCCCCCCAAGATGCAGTCGGCACGACGAGACCCCCGGAGGGCTCACCCATGTCGTCGATCTTCACGTCGTTCCTGTCCGCCTTCGCGTCCCTGGTCGGGCATCTGGCGGACCTGCTCCAGCCGCTCTTCCACGCCTCGGCGACGGCCGCGGCGATCATCCTGTTCACCGCGTTCGTCCGGCTCCTCGTCCACCCGCTCTCCCGGGCCGCCGCCCGCGGCCAGCGCGAGCGGATGAAGCTGCAGCCGCGCATCGCCGAATTGCGCAAGAAGCACAAGAAGAACCCGGAGGCACTGCAGAAGGCGATCATGGAACTGCACCGGGAGGAGAAGGTCTCGCCACTGTCGGGCTGCTTCCCGATGCTGTTCCAGATGCCGGCGTTCTTCCTGCTTTACCACGTGTTCTCCAGCCGCAGCATCGGTGGCGACCCCAACGCCCTGCTCGGGCACACCCTCGGCGCGGCCCCGCTCGGCGACCGGTTCGCCCACGCGCTCGCGCACGGCGGGCTCTTCGGGGCGCAGGGCCTGGTCTACGTGGCGCTGTTCGCGCTCGTCGCCGGCGTCGCGACCTTCAACTACCGCCGCACCAAGCGTCAGATGGCGCTCTCCGCGGCCGCACGGCCGGCCGACGAGCAGCAGTCGCAGATGCCCGGCATGGGCGCGATGACCAAGTTCATGCCGCTGATGTCGTTCATGACGCTGTTCACGGTCGGCGTGGTGCCGCTCGCCGCCGCGCTGTACGTCGTCACGTCCACGACGTGGAGCGCGATCGAGCGTGCCGTCCTGTACCGGGACATGCCGTACGCGGGCGCGCTCGCCGCCCCCGCGGTGTAGCCGGAGCGCTGGTTACGGTCCAGTCCGTGAACGAGGTATTGCGGACTGGACGTTGACCTTGGAGGATCGACCAGACCTCCGATGGCTGCATGCCGCACCGGGCCTTGGAGGCTTCTCCTAGATCAGAGGGAGTCACCTAGATGAAGCTGCTGCGAGTCGGTCCCGCCGGGTCCGAGCGTCCCGCGCTCCTGGATGCCGAGGGGACCCTGCGCGACCTGTCGGGTCTGGCCACGGACATCGACGGGGCGCTCCTGTCGGACGCCGCCGCCCTGGACCGGATCCGGGCCGCGGCCGCCTCCGGAGAGCTGCCCGCCCTTGATGCGTCGGGGCTGCGGGTGGGTCCGCCGGTGGCCCGGATCGGCAAGGTCGTGTGCATCGGCCTGAACTACCACGACCACGCCCGCGAGACCGGCGCCGAGCCGCCCGCCGAGCCCGTCGTCTTCTTCAAGGCGGCGGACACGGTGGTCGGCCCGCACGACACGGTGCTGGTGCCGCGGGGCTCCACCAAGACCGACTGGGAGGTGGAGCTGGCCGTGGTCATCGGACGTACGGTCCGCTACGCCGCCTCGCACGAGGAGGCGCTCGCGGGCGTCGCCGGGTACGCGGTCGCCCACGACGTCTCCGAGCGCGAGTTCCAGATCGAGCGCGGCGGCACCTGGGACAAGGGCAAGAACTGCGAGACGTTCAACCCGCTGGGTCCCTGGCTGGTGACCGCCGACGAGGTCGCGGACCCGCAGAACCTCGCCCTCAAGCTCTGGGTCAACGGCGAACTCAAGCAGGACGGCACCACGGCCGAGCAGATCTTCCCGGTCGCGGAAGTCGTCCGCTACGTCAGCCAGTTCATGACCCTCTACCCCGGCGACATCATCAACACCGGCACCCCGGCCGGCGTCGCCATGGGCCACCCCGAACCGAAGCCGTACCTGCGCGCCGGTGACGTGGTGGAACTGGAGATCGAGGGCCTCGGCCGACAGCGCCAGGAGCTCAAGGACGCGTAGCGGCACTGCCGGGTGCGGACACCTCCGGCCGCGTGCCGTTCGGGGGTGCTCCGCGCGTGTCATTGCGGCCGGGCGGTGATCTTTTCCCATAGTGCGCCTATGCGAGACATCCGAACCCGGCTCCGCGCGGCCCGCCTGCCCGCCACCGTCACCGCCACGGCGGTCCTCGTCGTCGGCGCCGCCGTGACGCCCGCGCACGCCGACCCGCTGCCCGGCGGGCTCGGGCCCTGCAGGGGGAGCAACTGCCCCGACACGTACCCGGACCCGAACAACGGCACCCCGACCGGCCGCGACAACAACATCAACGTCTTCGTCGGCGGGAACATGCAGGTGCGCCGCTCCGCCGCCGAGGCCGAGGGCAAGGTCGTCGTCCTCGGCGACTTCGACCAGGACAAGGACGCGGGCGTCTCGCAGCTCTACAACGTCGGAGTCGCGGGCGTCGGCTCCCGGGTGCCGCCCGACGACGGCACCGACTTCCTCACCGTCGGCGGCGACGTGACCGTCGGCGCAGGGGAGCGGGTCGTCGTCGAGGACGCCGATGCCAGCGGCGTCCTGCGCTACGGAGGCGCTCTCTCCGGCACCGTCGAGACGCAGGCGGTCCACGACGCCGACGCGACCGCGCCCTACACCGCGCTGCGTCAGCAGCTCACCGACGCCAGCACGTGCTACGCCTACGTCGACGGCGGGCATCGCACCGCGACCGGCACCGCCGTCAACGACGGCGGCACCACCGTCTTCACCGGCGACGGCAGCTCGGCCCTCCAGATCTTCGACGTCGACTTCGACCTGGTCAGCACCAGCGGGGGCCAGGAGGGCTACCGCTTCGAGAACATTCCCTCCGGTGCCACCGTCCTCGTCAACGTCTACGGGGACGCCCGCGAGATCAACACGTACGAGGCGCTGCTCCCCGACGAGGTGCGCACCAGGCTGCTGTGGAACTTCCCCGACGCCACGGACGTGACGCTGGCCGGTACCGCCCAGTTCGCCGGGAGCGTGTTGGTGGGCAACCAGGCCAGTACGACGACGGTGACCATGTCGGGCTTCAACGGCCGGTTCTACACGACCGGTTCACTTGTGCACACGTCGTCGGCCACGGGCGGCGGTGGCCAGGAGTTCCACGCCTACCCCTTCGACGGGGACCTGCCCACGTGCGACGAGGACAACTCGACCCCCACGCCGACGCCGACTCCCACGCCCACTCCCACGGACTCCCCGAGCCCGACGCCCACCCCGACGCCCACCCCGACCCCGACCCCGACACCTTCGCCTTCGCCTTCGCCGAGCCCCTCCGACAGCGGAGGAACGAACGGCGGGACGAGCGGTGGCACAGACGGCGGGACCAGCGGGGGGAGCGCCGGGGGCGGCACCGACGGCGGGGGCTCGGGCGGTGAGCTCGCCGAGACCGGATCCGGCGAGGGCTCCGCCGTGCTCGGGGCGATCGCCGCGGCCACCCTGGCGGCGGGCGCGGCGATCGTCACCGTGACGCGCAGGCGGCGGCGCGGCCTCAGCGGCCGGAGGTGAACGTCTCCAGCGCCTCCACCACCAGCGCGTGGTCCTCCACCTGAGGCAGGCCGGAGACCACGACCACGCCCACCACGCCCGCTCCCCGCACGGCGATCGGGAACGCCCCGCCGTGGGCCGCGTACGTGTCGGGGTCCAGCCGCGAGGACTCCTCGAACGTCGTGCCCTTGGCGCGGTAGCGGCTGCCGACCAGGTAGGACGAGACGTGCCAGCGCTCGACCACGCGGCGTTTGCGGGCGATCCACGCGTCGTTGTCCGGGGTGGACCCGGGCAGCGCCGCGTGGAAGAGCTGCTGGCCGCCGCGGGTGATGTCGATGGCGACCGGTGCCTGCCGCTCGCGGGCCAGCCCGACCAGCAGGGTGCCGAGCCGCCACGCGTCGTCGTACGTGAAGGAGTCCAGGACCAGGCGCTTCTCCTGGGCCTCGAGATCCTCGATGGTCGGGGCGCTCACAGGGACACCACCACACCGTCGCGGGCCGAGCGGCGGGCCGCCTCCAGGACGTCGAGGGCGTCGGCGGCCTGCGTGGCGGGCACCGGGTTCGGGGCGCCGTCGCGCAGGGCCGCGGCCACGGCGGCGTAGTACGCGGGGTAGTCGCCGTCGACCGTGGGCCGCGGACGGCCGCCGCCGGTCGCCGGGGACTCCCCGGAGCCGACCCGGCCCCACATCGACTCGCACTCCACCCCCCACGGCTCGCCCGCCCTGGGGCGCTTGCCCTCGCGCAGGGCCGCCTCCTGGGGGTCGAGGCCGTACTTCACGTAGCCCGCCTGCGAGCCGAGGACGCGGAAGCGCGGGCCGAGCTGGGCCGTGGTCGAGGAGACGTACAGGTGCGAGCGCACCCCGTTCTCGTGGGTGATCGCGATGAACGTGTCGTCGTCGGCCTGGGCGCCCGCGCGCCGCACGTCCGACTCGGCGTAGACCGAGACGGCCCGGCCGAACAGGACCAGGGCCTGGTCGACGACGTGGCTGCCGAGGTCGTAGAGCAGACCGCCGATCTCCTCCGGGTTCCCGGACTCGCGCCAGCCGCCCTTGAGCTGCGGCCGCCAGCGCTCGAAGCGCGACTCGAAGCGGTAGACGCCGCCCAGCTCGCCGCCGTCGAGCAGGGCCTTGAGGGTGAGGAAGTCGTTGTCCCAGCGGCGGTTCTGGAAGACCGACAGCAGCAGGCCGCGCTCCTCGGCGAGCGCCGCGAGCTCGCGGGCCTCGGCCGCCGTGCCCGCCACCGGCTTGTCGACGACGACCGGAAGGCCGGCCTTGAGCGCGGCCGTCGCGAGCGGTACGTGCGTCTTGTTCGGGGACGCGATGACGATCAGGTCGAGTTCGCCGGCGCGCTCCCACAGGTCGTCGGGGGACGCCACGAAGCGCAGCCCCGCACCGAACTCGGCGGTGGCCTGCGCCTGCCGTTCGGGGTTGGAGGTGACGACCGTGTCGAGGGCCAGGCCCTCGGTCGCCGCGATCAGGGGGGCGTGGAAGACGGAGCCCGCGAGGCCGTAGCCGATCAGACCCACGCGAAGGGGAGAACTCGTACCAGTCATGCCTCCACTTAAACAACGCTGTTGCCAAAGTGCAAGCGGGAGGGACAATGGCACCGTGAACACGCATGTCGCGCATGCCCAGCATGCAAAGCCCACCGCGGGCGTGAACCTCGCCGCCCTGCGCGGGCACAACGCCGCGCTCGTGCTCGACCTGCTGCGCACCGCGGGGGAGGAGGGGATCAGCCGGCTCGAACTCGCCGAGCGCACCGGCCTCACCCCGCAGGCGGTCAGCAAGATCACCGCACGGCTCCGGGGCGAGGGGCTCGTCGTCGAGGCGGGCCGCCGGGCCTCCACGGGCGGCAAGCCGCGCACGGTGCTGCGGCTCGTCGCGGACGCTGGGTACGCGATCGGCCTGCACCTGGACCGTGATGAACTCCACGCCGTGCTCACCGATCTGTCGGGGGCGGTCGTCGCGAGCCGGCGCGCCCCGCTGGATCTGGGCGCGGGCGCCGAGGCGGTGCTCGCCGCCGTGGCCTGCGAGGTGGACCAGCTGCTCGGCGGCGAGAACGACGCGCACGGCGAGGGCGGTGACGGCGGCGGCCAGGCCCTCGGCATCGGGGTCGCCGTGCCAGGACCGCTCGACCACGCCGACGGGGTGCTGCACCGGGTGACGGGCTTCCCGCAGTGGGACGGGTTCCCGCTGCGGGACGCGCTCGCCGAGCGGCTCGGACTGCCGGTCGTCGTCGACAAGGACACCAACGCCGCCGCGCTCGGCCTCGCCCTGAGCGGCGGCGCGGCCCCCACGCCGTCCTTCGCCTATCTGCACCTGGGCACCGGGCTCGGCGCCGGGCTCGTCCTGGGCGGTGCCCTCTACCGCGGGGCGCGGACCGGGGCGGGCGAATTCGGCCACCAGGTCATCCAGCTGGACGGCCCGGAGTGCGACTGCGGCAACCGCGGCTGCATCGAGGCGCTGTGCCTGGCCGCGGTCGCCCGGGGCACTGACAGCGGCCTGGACGAGGCCGCGCGCGTCCTCGGCGAGGGCGCGGGGAACCTGGTGAGCCTGCTCGACATCGACGCCGTCCTGCTCGGCGGGCGGACCGTCGCCGCGGCCGAGGACCGGTTCGTGCGCGGCGTCGGGGCCGTCGTCGAGGCGCGGGCGCGGCGCGGGGGCGGCGGCCGGGCGATACCGGTGCGCGGCGCGCCCGGCGGCGACACCCTCGTCGTCGAAGGGGCCGCGCAGCTGATCCTCGCGCCGCTCTTCGGGCGCGGGAACGTCGCCTCTCCCGTCGGCTCGCCCGTCACTTTTCCCGTCCATCAGAAGTGACGGAAGGCGGCTGATAGGGGGAATTGGGTGATCTTCGGGCCGCGCGGGGCCGTGTCGCGACAGCGCGGCCGCACGCGCGTGGCAGGGTGCTGGGCCACGACCGTTCCCTCGGGGAGCTGCCGCGGCGGGCGGGTCCGTTCCTCCTCGACAGCGCCCAAGTCCGCGACCAGCAAAGGCCCTGCATGCGACTGCGCCGCCCGATCGCCCTCGGTATCGCCGCGACCGCCGCCGCCCTGGCCCCCGCGGGTCCTCTCGCGGCAGCGGCGGACAGCGGTCTCCCGCAGGGCGTGACGGCGCAGGCCGGCCCGAGGGCCGCCGGGGGAGCCATGGACAGGAGCGCTGCCGGCGCAGCCACAGCGCGCCGTGAACCCTCCTGCGACGCGGCCGCCGACGGCGACGACTTCCCGGTCCGCGCCCGCATCCGCAAGGGCCCCACCGCCTACCACCCCGGCGGCGGCTACCGGGACTGGTCGATCGACCTCACCAACACCGCCGACGTGAGCTGCGGGAACATCCACCCCGTGCTCGTACTGGCCGATCCGCGGCGCACACTGCGGCCGCGTCAGATCCAGCTGGAGTTCCTCGACGGGGCGCGCTGGCGGCCCGTGCCCTTCGAGCGGACCGACGAGGGCGAGAACATCGGCGTCTTCGACGACGGCTTCCCCGGCGTCGCGGTCGGCTCCGGCGACACGGTGACCGTCAGGGTCAGGCTCGCCTTCACCTCCGACACGCCCCCCGGCCGGGTCGTCGCCGACGCCGCGCTCGTGCAGCGCAGGGGCGACGACGGCGACTGGGTGGGCGAGTCCGACGACTACGCGTTCGCGATCGTCGCGGACGGCGAGAGCCCGTCCTTCGCCGACGAGCTCGCCAAGACCGGTCCGGGCGCCTCGGCGCTCGGCCTGGGGGCCGTCGCCGGCGCCCTCCTCCTCGCCGGCGGCGCCCTCGTGGCGGGAAGCCGGCGCCTGCGCCTCAAGGGGCGCTGACCCCGGCCGTTTCCCGCCGGCGCACCCCGGCCGCCACCCCGGGCGTTCACCCACGTCTGCGACCATCCCCGCGTGGACCACCCGAACTACCCGCACGCCCAGGCACCCGGCGCCCCCGTGCGCGACGGCATCCCCGAACACGGCCGGATCCCCAAGTACTACGCCGTCAAGGCCCAACTCGGCGCGTTGATAGCCGAGTTGGCGGAGGGGGAGGCGCTGCCGACCGAGCGTGACCTCGCCGTGCGCTACGGTGTGGCGCGCGAGACCGTCCGTCAGGCGCTGCGCGACCTGCTGCTCGAAGGACGGCTGCGGCGCCGCGGCCGAGGCACCGTCGTCGCGGGCCCCAAACTGGAACAGCCCCTCTCCCTGGCCTCGTACACCGAGGGCGTGCGCCGCCAGGGCAGGCGCCCCGGGCGCACCCTGATCGGCCTCGACCGCTTCCCGTGTCCGCCCGCGCTCGCCGCGGAGATCGGCCTGGAGCGCGGCGCGGACGTCTGGCACATGGAGCGCGTGCTGCTCGCCGACGACGAGCGCGTCGGCCTGGAGTCCACCTATGTCTCCGTGGCCCGGATCCCGCGCCTCGACCGGGACTTCGACCCCGACTCGTCCTTCTACTCGTACGTCCATGAGCGCCTCGGCATCGACTTCGGCTCCGCCGACGAACGCATCGAGACGGTGCTCGCGACCCCGCGCGAGGCGCTGCTCATCGGGACGCCGCCCGCGCTGCCGATGCTGCTGATCCACCGGATCTCGTACGACACCGGGGGCCGGCCCACCGAACGCGTGCGGACGCTCTACCGCGGCGACCGGTTCTCGTTCACCACACGTCTGGGCTGAGATCCCCGGACCCCGATCGACGCAGAACGATAACGAGAACGTAACGGGTCTAGGCCAACCTTGGGGGCCCGTTCACTGTCCCGTTGCCGGGCGGACCGGCGCGGGACACCCGTCTTCAGGAGCGTGGGCGTCGTGAGAGCAGCGCAACACAAGGGAGTTGAGGCCTGATGGGTGAGGGCCGCAGCGGCATCCGGTTCGACCGGGTCTCTGTCGCGTACGGCGGGAACACCGTGCTCGACGCGCTGGAGCTGACCGTCGAGCCCGGTGAGGTGCTGGCCCTGCTCGGGCCCTCCGGATCCGGCAAGACCACCGCCCTGCGCGCGGTCGCCGGGTTCGTGCGGCCCGCCGCCGGGCGGGTGTTCATCGGGGAGCGCGACGTCACCGACCTGCCGCCGCACCGGCGCGGGATCGGCATGGTCGTGCAGCAGTACGCGCTCTTCCCGCACCTGCGGGTCGCCGACAACGTCGCCTTCGGGATGCGGGCGCAGAAGGTGCCGAAGAGCGAGATCCCGGGGCGCGTCACCGAGGCCCTCGAACTCACCGGCATGGCGGCCTACGCCCAGCGCTACCCCCGCGAACTCTCCGGCGGGCAGCAGCAGCGCGTCGCCATCGCGCGGGCGCTCGCCATCCGGCCCGGGGTGCTGCTGCTCGACGAGCCGCTCTCCGCGCTCGACGCGCGGCTGCGCTCCGAGATGCTCGCCGAACTGGCGCGGCTGCACCGGGAGTTGCCGGACGTGTCGATCCTGTACGTCACCCATGACCAGGTCGAGGCGCTGACGCTGGCCGACCGGATCGCGGTGATGGACAAGGCGCGGTTGCAGGACGTCGGCACGCCGCAGGAGCTGTACCGCAGGCCGCGCACCGAGTTCACCGCGTCGTTCGTCGGCGGGGCCAACCTGCTGCCCGTGCGCGTCGGTTCGGGGTCGGTCTCGCTCGGCGACGCCGAGCTGAAGGTCGCCACGGACGGGGTCGCGGCCGGGGCCTCGGCCACGCTGTGCGTGCGGCCGCATCGTGTCGGGCTCGGGGACGGGCCCAACGCGCTCAGCGGGACCGTGGCCGAGGTGCAGTGGCGGGGGGCCACGCATCGGCTGTACGTCGATGTGGACGGCGGCCAGGTCAAGGCGGATCTGCGGGAGCTGCGGGAGCCGCCGACGCTCGGGGAGACGGTGACGGTGCACTTCTCGCCGGAGGACGCGGTGTTGCTCCGCGCGGGGGTCGGCGATGGCTGAGCCGACCTCGGGCCTGCTGAAAAGTGACCCGGCGCCGGGGACTGTGCCCGCCCTTACCCGTCCCCCACAGCCTGAAGGGCGTGGCGGGACCCCCGGGAGGGACGCCCGCCCACAGCGGCGGACACAGCGGGTGATGTGGGCGCTGCCGCCCGTTCTCGCCCTCGGCGTCGTGTTCCTCTACCCCCTCTTTCTCGTCGTTCAGCAGTCCCTCCGGCCCGACACCGGCGGGACCTCCCTGCAGCCCTACGCCGACGTCTTCTCGTCGTCCGCCTTCCGGGAAGCCCTCTGGACCACCGTGTGGCTCGCCGTCGGGGCGACCGTCGGGTGTCTCGTGCTGGGGTTCGTGCTCGCGCTGGTCGTGGCGTTCGTGCCGTTCCCGGGGGCGCGGGCCGTCGCGCGGTTCATCGACGTGTTCCTGTCCTTCCCGTCGTTCCTCATCACGCTCGCGCTGCTCTTCGTGTACGGGCAGGTGGGCATGGCCAACGGGCTGTGGACGGACGTGACGGGCGCCGCCACCGGGCCCTTCCAGTTCCTGACCACGCCGTGGGGCGTGCTGCTCGCCGAGATCACGTACTTCACGCCGTTCGTGATGCGGCCGCTGCTCGCCGCCTTCTCGCAGGTCGAGACCGCGCAGCTGGAGGTCGCCGGGTCGCTGGGCGCGGGACCCGCGCGCATCGTGCGGCAGGTGATCCTGCCCGAGGCGCTGCCCGCGCTCGCGGCCGGCGGCAGCCTGGTGCTCGTCCTGTGCCTCAACGAGTTCGGGATCGTGCTCTTCACCGGCGCCAAGGGCGTCACCACGCTCCCGATGCTCGTGTACAGCAAGGCGATCCTGGAGTCCGACTATCCCGGCGCGTGCGTCGTCGCCGTCGTCAACGTCCTGATATCCGTGGGCCTATACGGCCTCTACCGGGTGGTGAGCCGTCGTGCTGGTGCATAGCCGCAAGGGCAGGTGGGCCACCTGGGCCGTCTTCTTCGCGCTGGTCGCGCCGCTCTTCGCGCTGCCGCTGCTCGTGATCGTCGCCGCCTCGTTCGCCACGAACTGGTCCGGGGTTCTTCCCTCCGGCTTCACCGGCGGCCACTACAAGGCCGCGACCAGCGGCGACTCCCTCACCGCTCTCACCACCAGCCTGGTCACCGCCGTCACGGCGAGCCTGCTCGCGCTGGTCGTCGGCGGCTGGGCCGCGCTCGCGGCCGCCGCACTGAGCAAGCGCGGGCGCCGGGCCATGGACGCCCTGTTCATGCTGCCCGTCGCGGTGCCGTCCGTCGTCGTCGGACTCGCCGTCCTCGTGGCCTTCAGCAAGCCGCCGATGCTGCTCAACGGCACCCGCTGGATCGTCATCGTCGCGCACACGATCCTGGTCACCGCGTTCGCCTACCAGTCGGTCTCGGCGGCCGTCGTGCGGCTCGACCCGGCCTACGAACAGGCGGCGGCGTCGCTCGGGGCGCGCCCCGCCCACGTCCTGTGGAAGGTGAAGCTGCCCCTGCTGCTGCCGTCCCTCAACGCGGCCGCCGGACTCTGCTTCGCCCTGTCCATGGGGGAGTTGAGCGCCACGATGATGCTCTACCCGCCGGACTGGATGCCGCTGCCGGTGCAGATCTACGCGATCACCGATCGCGGCTCCCTGTTCACCGGCTCCGCGATCGCGGTGGTCCTGATGGCGACGACCCTGCTCGTGCTGCTCGTCATGTCCCGGATCCGCACCAAGGCCTCGTACCGCTGACCACCCCTCCACCTGCTGTCCTTGCTACGGGAGTGCACTTCGCCATGCGCAGAAACATCCTCACCGCGGCCGCCGCCACCGCCGGCTGCCTCACCCTCGCCGCCGGACTGACCGCCTGCGGCGGCAGCTCCGCCGCCTCCGACGCGAAGGTCGTCACCGTCTACAGCGCCGACGGCCTCAAGGGCGAGAACGGCGACGGCTGGTACGACCAGGTCTTCAAGGACTTCACCAAGAAGACCGGCATCAAAGTCAAGTACGTGGAGGGCGGCTCCGGCGAGATGGTGCAGCGCGCCGTCCGCGAGAAGTCCAACACACAGGCCGATGTGCTCGTGACGCTGCCGCCGTTCATCCAACAGGCCGACGGCAAGGGCCTGCTGGCGACGTACACGCCCGAGGGCGCCGACCAGGTCGACGGCGCCGACAAGGCCGCCGACGGCACCTGGACCTCCGTCGTCAACAACTACTTCGGCTTCGTCTACAACAAGAAGGAGCTGAAGACGCCGCCCGCCACCTGGGAGGAACTGCTCGACGGCGCGTACAAGAACAAGCTGCAGTACTCCACCCCGGGCGTCGCGGGTGACGGCACCGCCGTCGTCGTCAAGGCCATGCACGACTTCGGCGGCAAGCAGGCCGCCATGGACTACCTCAAGAAGCTCCAGGCCAACAACGTCGGCCCGTCCGCCTCCACCGGCAAGCTCGCCCCCAAGGTCGACAAGGGCGAACTCCTCGTCGCCAACGGCGATGTGCAGATGAACTACGCCCAGTCCAAGACCATGCCCCACCTCGGCATCTGGTTCCCGAAGGCGACCGGCGGCAAGCCCACCTCCTTCGCGCTCCCGTACGCGGCCGGGCTCGTCAAGAACGCCCCGCACACCGCCAACGGCAAGAAGCTCCTCGACTACCTGCTCTCCGTGAAGGCGCAGCAGGAGGTCAGCTCCGTCGGCGGCGGCTTCTCGGCCCGCAAGGACGTCAAGGCCACCGACGAGAACGCCATCGCCCTGGCCCGGATCATGGACGGCGTCGAGATCTTCGAGCCGGACTGGAACGACATCGACAAGAATCTCCAGAGCTATGTGGAGGACTGGAAGTCCGCGACCGGCAGCTGACCCGGCGCCGATCATCGGCTTAGGCTGAGAGCCGTCGGCACAGTGTCGTCCGGCGCCCCTTTCAGCACAGATCCACCGCGGACCGCAGGAGTGCACCCCATGGCAGAGCGCAAGCCCATCGAATCGTGGCTCACCGACATGGACGGGGTGCTCATCCACGAAGGGGTGCCGATCCCCGGCGCCGACTCCTTCATCAAGAAGCTCCGCGACTCCGGCAAGCCCTTCCTGGTGCTGACCAACAACTCGATCTACACCGCCCGCGACCTCCAGGCCCGCCTCACCCGCATGGGCCTGGAGGTGCCGGTCGACAACATCTGGACCTCCGCCCTGGCCACCGCCAAGTTCCTGGAGTCCCAGCGGCCCGGCGGCACCGCCTACGTCATCGGCGAGGCAGGACTCACCACCGCCCTGCACGACATCGGCTACGTCCTCACCGACCACGACCCCGACTACGTCGTCCTCGGCGAGACCCGCACCTACTCCTTCGAGGCCATGACCAAGGCCGTCCGCCTCATCAACGACGGCGCCCGGTTCATCTGCACCAACCCCGACGAGACCGGCCCCTCCACCGAGGGCCCGCTGCCCGCCACCGGCGCCGTCGCCGCCCTGATCACCAAGGCCACCGGCAAGCAGCCGTACTTCGCGGGCAAGCCGAACCCGCTGATGATGCGCACCGGCCTCAACGCCATCGGGGCGCACTCCGAGACCAGCGCCATGATCGGCGACCGGATGGACACCGATGTGCTGGCCGGCCTGGAGGCCGGGATGCAGACCTTCCTGGTGCGCACCGGTCTGACCAGTGACGCGGACATCGCGAAGTACCCGTTCACCCCGTCGCACGTCGTCGACTCCATCGCCGACCTCGTCGACCTGGTCTGATCCGGGTCCCGCACCCCGCGTGACCTACGCCCGGCGGCTCTCCGGATGCGGAAAGCCGCCGGGCGCGTGAATCTGCCAGTGACAGGAGGTTCACGATGCGTACTGGTCTGCTCGCTCTGAGTGCCGCAGGTGCGGCCGCCGCCCTGGTGGTCATGCCGGTCACCACCGCCCGTGCGGAAGGCGGCGGATCCATCACCGTCACCCCGTACGGCGTGCCGCCCGGCACCCAGGTGGACCTGCGGGTCTCCGGCTGTGACGGGAAGACCGGGCAGGCCTCCTCGCAGGCGTTCGTGTCGACCGTGGCCCTCGCGCCCTCCGCCGACCAGCCGACGCTCTTCGCCGAGGCCCGCGTCAAGTCGTCCGCCGCCCCCGGCACGTACAACATCCTCGTGGTCTGCCCGGGCCACGACATCGTCTCCGCGATCCGCGGCACCGTCCGCGTCCTCGGCGGCAGCCACACCGTCGCGCCGACACCGGTCGCGCCCGTGCACGCCGGGGGCGGCGGCGCCGCGGAGCAGCTCGCCGCCGCGCACACCGCCCCGGCCGCCGCGGCCGCCGACGGCCCCGGCACCCGGCACGCCGTGATCGGCCTGGTGCTCGCCGCGGTCGCCGCCGTCGCCGTGGCGTTCCGCAGCGTCCGGCGCCGCCGGTCCGCCCGCCAGTGAGACCCCGGTGAGCAAGCACCCGGGGTCGGGGCGGCTGATCACGGGCCTCGCCTGGGCCGTGCTCCTGCTCGGCCTGTGGCTGTGGGGCCGCGACGCCACCGACGTCTCCCTGTCCGGGCCCACCACCGGGGACGCCGCCGCCGTCGGCCGCCCCTTCGGCGTCGACCTGCCCGCGCCCCACCGGCCCGTCAAAGCGGCGAAACCGCAGCGCCTCGACGTCGCCGCGCTGCGCATCCAGGCCCCCGTCGTCGCCCGCGGCCTGGACGGCGGCGGCGCCGTCGACCCGCCGCCGTACGACCAGGCCGGCGTCGTCGGCTGGTACGGGGCCGGCACCGAACCGGGGGAGCGGGGCACCGCCCTGTTCGTCGGCCACGTCGACACACAGACCAGGCCCGCCGTCTTCTACCACCTCAGCGAGTCGAAGCCGGGCGACACGGTGAAGGTGATGCGCGACGACGGTTCCGTCGCCGAGTTCACCGTCGACGACGTACGGGTCTACGAGCGCAAGCACTTCGACGCCGCCAGGGCCTATGGCCCGCACGACCCGTCCCGCGCCGAACTGCGCCTGATCACCTGCGGCGGCACCTTCGACAAGGCGTCCCGCACCTACACGGCGAACGTCGTCGTCTCCGCGTACCTCTCGGGCATCGAGCAGCCTGCGGCGAAGCAGGGCTGAGACGGCGGATGCACCTGCCCGACCAGCGGCCCGCTCCCCCCGGAGCCGCCGGCCGGGCCGGTCCTCGACCGCGCGCGCAGCGGGCTGCGGGAGTAACCCGGCGTCGGCGCGGGAGGCTTGAAGGACACCTTCCCCCGAAGGGGAAACCTTCCCGGTCCTGAGAGGCCGAGGTCTGGGGCCACCGGAACCGACTCTAGAACGGAAGCGCCACGCAGCCTAGGGGGCGTTTGACGCCAAGTACGAGGATGGTGGCGCTGCGTGGTAACCGCAGCTCAGGGCCGGTTCTCAGGCGCGATCCGGCCGGTCCGGGCGCAATCGCGCTTCGGGCAGCGTGCGCAGCACGACGGCGCGGGCGACCTGATCCAACGGCAGCCGGTTCTTGCGCGCGTACTGCCGTAACGTGTCGAACGCCCTGTCCGGCGTGGTCCTCCAGCGTTCGGCGAGCATGCCCTTTGCCTGTTCGATCCGCACACGGCTGGCAAGTGCTCCTTGCAGCTGCCCCGCCAGCTCCCTGTACTGGGAGTAAGTGCGGTGATTGAGCAGTCCCACGGTCGTTGCGTCGGCAAGAATCTGTGCGATAGCCAACTCCCCGTTCTGTGGCGGAGGTTCGGACGCGTAGACGCTGAGGGCGCCGAGCAGTGTCTCGTGCCGCAGCAGCGGAACCGCATAGACCGAGGCGATGCCGAACCGGCGGGCGGCCGCCGCGAACTGGGGCCAGCGCACCGCGGCCTCCCCCGACGTCACGGCGACGGCGCGCACCGGCATCCCGGACTCCAGACTCTCGCGTACGGGGCCCGACTCCTGTTCCCACTCCATCAACTCGCGTACGGACTGCTGCTGTTGGGCGTCATGGATCACGGGTCCCACCCGGCCGTCGCCCTCCAGGAGCGTGACTCCAGCGCTTCGCGCCCCGAGGATCTCCACGCAGCCGTCGGCCAGTCGGCCCAGCTGCCGTACGGGGTCGAAGTCGCCGATGAGGGTGTCCGCGAACTCCACCAGGACGGCGGCGAGCCTCAGTTCACGGGACTCCTGCGCCATGTGTTGTGCCCCTTCCGCCCCACAGAGGAGACCCCTCCGCCTGGGGGCGCCTACCCGTCTCCCGCGTGCTGTAACAGGTCTTTGACAAGCGCCGTCCGGCCTCGTGACCCGGTCGGCACGTATGTCACGATTGAGAGCCAGACAGTGCACCCAAGGGGGAGTGGATGTACCGGAAACTGAGGACCGGAGCGGTCGCCGTGGGGGCGGCGCTGCTCGTGACGGCGGTGTCGTCGTGCTCCTCCGGCGGAGACAAGAACGGCAGTGAGACGCCTCCTCCCGTGAAGCAGCAGCCGAAGAACAGCGACCCGTTCTGGGTCAACCCGGACAGCAAGGCCGCGGAGGCCGTGTCCGCGCTCGAAAAGGCGGGCAAGGACGACGAGGCGAAGGCGGTCCGCAAGATCGCCGAGCAGCCCAGCGGCGAGTGGATCCTGCCGGAGAACGCACAGTCGCAGGCCCGTGGTTACACGGAGGCCGCCCAGCAGGCGGACCGGGACGCGCTGCTCGTCATCTACAACATCCCGCACCGCGACTGCGGCAACTACTCGCAGGGCGGCGCCGCCGACGGCGACGCGTACCGGGCGTTCATCGACCAGGTCGCCGCGGGGATCCAGGACCGTCCCGCGACGGTGATCCTTGAGCCCGACGCGGTGCAGCACATGGTGGACAACTGCACGCCGCAGCAGTTCCACGAGGAGCGCTACGACCTGCTGCGCGGCGCCATCGCCAAGTTCAAGTCGCTGAAGGACACCCGGGTCTACCTGGACGCGGGCAACCCGGGCTGGGGCAAGCCCGACCAGATCGCCCCTGCGCTCCAGCAGTCCGGCATCGACCAGGCCGACGGCTTCTCGGTGAACGTGTCGAACTTCTACTCCACCGAGGACTCCGTCGCGTACGGCAAGGACCTCTCGTCGAAGGTCGGCAACAAGCCGTTCGTCATCGACACCAGCCGCAACGGCAACGGCCCCTACACGAGCGGCAATCCCGACGAGCGCTGGTGCAACCCGCCGGGCCGCGCCCTCGGCGAGGCGCCGACCACCAAGACCGGCGACCCGCTGGTGAAGGCGTATCTGTGGGTCAAGCGCCCCGGCGAGTCCGACGGCACGTGCAAGGGCGGCCCCAAGGCCGGCGCCTGGTGGGGGGCGTACGCGGTGAAGCTCGCCAACGCCAGCAAGTAGCAGGCCCGTTGACGCACCGAGGGGCGCGGGGAAAACTCCCCGCGCCCCTCCTTGTACGTGGTGTGCCCCTACGGCACGTGCACCCACTTCGCCCGGCTGGGCGTGCCCTGATCGTCCGTCACGAACAGCATGTACCAGCCCGATTCGACCAGCGCCTTGTTCTTCGGCACCGTCACGGTGACCGAGTCCGTGGACTTCTTCAGATCGAGCGCGATCGACGTCTGGTCCACGTCCGTCACGTGCGTGGACGCGCTCGGCCTGATCAGCCGCGCCGTCTTGATGGACGAGGCGTGGTCCGTCTTGTACGTCGCCGAGGCGCCGCGCGCGACGGTCTTGTCGCCGCCGTCCAGGGTCGGGCGCGAGTCCCGGTACAGATACGGCGGCGTGTAGATCTCCAGGCGCTGCTCGAACACGCCCGGCTTGGTGTTGGCCTTGTCCGCGTAGAGCGAGTCCGAACCGAAGAACAGCACCCGGCCGTCGGGCAGCAGCAGCGAACCCGAGTGGTAGTTGCGGCCCACCTCCGGGTCGGCGACCCGCTTGAAGGTGTTGGACTTCGTGTCGTACAGACGCGCCTGGAGGATGTTGGAGTCACCGCGGCCGCGGTAGTCCTCGGAGCCGCCCGAGACCAGGATCGAGTCGTCGGGCAGGATCGAGGCCTGCGGGTAGCGGGTGCCCTTCTCCAGCGTCGGACCGTCCACGAAGGACGGGTTCTTGTCCTTCAGGTCGACGATCCGCGTCTTGTTGCTGGACAGCTTGGACTCGCCGACGCCGCCACCGCCGACCACCATGTACTTCTGGTTCTGCGCGGGCGGCAGCTCGACCGTGTTGGCCGTCTCCATCATGTTGGAGTCCGAAAGCCCGGGAATCTTCTGGAACTTGTTGGTGTCGAGGTCCCAAATGCCAGGCTTGCGGCCGACGTTGTCGGGCCCGTACCCGGCGTTCGCGCCCGAGTAGAAGATCTTGCCGTTCTCCATCTGGAACAGCGCCGGGTACGTCGGGAACTGGCGGACGTCCTTCGTCAGATACGTCCACTTCTTCGTCTTCGGGTCGTACACCTCGTTCTTGCCGGGCACCAGCTGCCCGATCTCGTCGAGGCCGGAGACGGAGAGCACCTTGCCGTCCGAGAGCGTGGTCAGCGTGGGGTACCAGCGCGCCTCGTTCATCGGGTCGACCTTGATGTACTTCTCGGCGACCGGGTCGAACTCGTAGGAGTCCCTGATCCCCTGGAAGTCCTTCTTGTCGAGCGCCAGCTTCTGCGCGATGCCGTACACATTGCGCGCGTCGGCGCCGGACAGGCCCTGCACCCGGTAGTTGTCCTGGGTGCCGGTCTCGTACTTCGTACCGGAGCGCTGCGCCTCGACGTAGACCCGGCCGAGCCCCGGGTCGTTGCGCAGGAACTTCCCCGTCGCCGGGTCGAAGACCTTCTTGGCGCGCGGCACGACGATGTTGTCCTTGGCGACGAACGTCTTGCCGTTCTCCTTGCCGGTGAACTTCGTGCCGGCCTTGATGGTCTTCGGGGCGTCCGGGTCCTCGTTGTGGACGATCATCAGGCCGCCGGCCTTGGTGACGTCACCCTTCAGCTTCTCGTAGCGCTTGGTGCCGCCAGCGATCAGCAGATTGCCGTTCGCCAGCTGGGTGTGGCCCGTGCAGAACAGGTCGCTCGGCGTGGGGATCTTCTTGATGGTCCCCTTCACCGGGTCGTAGATCCGGGTGTCGAACTTCTTCGCGTCGAAGTTCTTCTGGTTGTTGCCCGACCCGGCCACCAGCAGGATCTTGCCGGTGTGCAGCAGTGCGGCGTGGATCGTGTTCTGCCGGTACTCCTTGGGGAAATCGATGATGTCCCAGTGCCCGTTGTCGGCCTTGTACTCGGGTCTGTTGATTTTGTACTCGTGGTACTTGGCCGATCCGAAGCGATACAGCCAGGGGCCGTTCATCCCGGCGAGCGCCAGTACCACCACCGTGCCGATGGCTATGCGCCGGGCACGGCGGCGGCTCGCACCGTCTTTCACTTGTTACGTCCCCCCAGGGAGATCTGCATGGTCTGGTCGTTGCCCCCGCCGGACTCGGGGTTGCCCTCGCCACGCACCGCGGCGGCCCAACTGGGCTTCTGCTGCGGCACGCCGTGCGGCTGCTGCGCCGGGCGCGGCTGGTCGGCGGGCGGCTCGGCGGCCGGCGGCTTCGGCGTCTTCTTGTCCTGCCGCAGCATGTAGCGCCAGGCGAACATCGGCAGCGCGGTGATCAGCAGCGCGAACGTGGCCCAGGTGATCATCGCCGGGTGCGCGTGCCCGAAGACGAAGCCCGCCGTGATCGAGGCGCCGAAGATGACGATGAAGTACCAGTGGTAGCGGAAGGTGCCGAACCATCGGTCGGGGCTGGCCGAGTCGCCCTTGGGCGTCACGACGAACTTGCTCTTGCGGCGCAGCAGCGAGTCGACGAGCGCCTTCGCGTACAGCGGCGCCGACAGCGCGGACATCACCATGCCGGCCACACCGCCGGAGCCCTCCGGCTCGTGCGGCGAGACGTTGTGCCGGCGGTTCCAGATGTACAGGCCGATCTGCAGCGCCGACGCGTTGCCGTACAGCATCAGCCAGACCGTCGGGTCGATGTTCACACCCGAGGCGCCCAGGCCCAGGAACAGCGCACAGCTCAGCGCGGCCAGAATCCAGTTCATGGCGGCCATCGGGTAGAAGATGATCATCATCGTGTAGTTGAAGAGCTTGCTCGGCGGGAGCGTGAAGAAGCCCTTCCAGTACTGCTTGAGGATCGTCTCGTACGTACCGCGCGACCACCGCATCTGCTGCGTGAAGAAGTCGGTCCAGGCGCTCGGGCCCTCGCCGACGGCCAGCACGTCCGGCGTGTAGACGGAGCGCCACTTCTTGCCCGTCGCCGGGTTCTTCGCGCGGTGGATCTCGAAGCCGGTCGCCATGTCCTCCGTGATGGAGTCGTACAGGCCGCCGATCTGCTTGAGCGCCTTGATCCGGACGGCGTTCGACGTGCCGACGAACATCGGCGCGCCGTACCGGTTGCCCGCACGCTGGATGAGCGCGTGGAAGAGGAACTGCTGGGACTCGGCGGCCTTGGTGACGAAGTTGTCGTAGTTGCCGTACACCTGCGGGCCGATCACGAACCCGACGTTCGGGTCGCGGAAGAAGCCGAGCATCCGCTCCAGGTAGTTGGGCAGCGGCACGTGGTCGGTGTCGACCGAGGCGAAGTAGTCGTAGTCGTCGCCGTGCGCGTCCAGCCACGCGTTGTAGTTGCCGTGCTTGGTCTTGGCGCGGTGCGGGCCCTTGGCCTGGTTCCACTTCGCAACTCCCTTGCGGGAGAAGTGGTGCACGCCGAGCCGCTCGCAGACCTCCTTGACGGCCGGGTCGTCCCCCTCGTCGAGCAGCCAGATGTGCAGGAGCCCCCGGTGGCGCAGCTTGACCGCGGCCTCCAGCGTCTTCGTCACCATGTCGAGCGGCTCCTTGCCGGGCACGAACGAGGTGAGGAAGGCGACTCTCGTGCCGGTCTCGGGCACGACCGGGATCGGGTCGCGGGCGACCAGCGTGGCGTGGGCGTTCGACAGCACGTTCATGCAGCGGAAGAACTCGATCAGGCCGATCGAGACGAGCATGACGATGTCGAGCGCCGGCAGGAAGTCGTACTTCGGGTAGTCGCGCTCGGTCCAGTGCTCGGGCTGCAGCAGCCAGAAGAGCAGCACGAGCGAGAGCAGCGGAGCCGCACCCAGCATCAGCGCCGCACGGATCCGGTGCGGCTCCTGCGAGAGCAGCGAGCGGTACTGCACCGTGTACGGCTTGTTCGGGTCGGGCTGGGTGAGGGGCCCTGCGAGCCGGCTGTAGTGCTCGTAGTCGTACCGGGGCAGTGTCTTCTTGATGCGTTTGAAGCCGCCGGTGCGGTGCGGCGGCACCCGCAGCTGGGTCGTCTGAGACGGGTCGAAGCCCCCGCGGGCGCCCGTCGGCGTCGACGTCATGTTGAGTCATCCCCCCGCACGCGAGTCACCGCGTGGTCGTCGGTCCTCCGCCCGTGTCCGGTCCCCCTCGACCTTTCACCGGCGTATCAGTGGCTGGCCACCGTCCCACCCTCTCTAAGACTGGAACGACAACCTTCCGGTTGCATGATGCCCCCCTCGACATCGCTTCATGAACGGGGCCCCCGTCCCCGCGCCCTGAGCAACCGGATCGTGCCGTACTCCCGCCGAATGCGGCCGCGGTGCTCCCTCCAACTGCCGTGCACCGTAAGCCTCATTGGAGCCAATGGCTCCAGAATAGGGTGCTGCGCCCCGCGTCATGATCGCAAGGGCGATACGGAGCGAAACACGGTGTTTACCGGTCTTGCTGTGGGGTTGCTGTCAATCGGTTACGGATGTTCCCGAAGTGATCACGTATCGCCCGCTCCGCCCGGATCGCCTCGCCCGAGCGCACCGCGTCGAGGATCTCGCGATGCTGACGGCACGTCACCATCGGGTCCTGCGGCAGGTCCACGAGATCGGTGCGCACCCGGTGGAACGCCTCCCAGAAGGCGTCCAGGACCTCGCCGAGCAGCGGATTGGCCACACCGCGGTACAGGGTGGCGTGAAACGCGCGGTCGGTGGCCGCGGCGACGGCCCCGTCCGGAAACTCGACGCTCTCGTGGGGCGGATGGAGAAGGTGGCCGCCGCTGACGCCGAGCGGTTCCATCAGTTCGGGTTCGTGGGCAGCGATGCGCCGGGCGGCAGCCGCCGCTCGACGATCAGCCGCTTGATCCGCTCTTGAAGGTCGCGCTGCGCCATGCCCTCACGGTAGCGCTCCGCTCCTCGACCCGATCTACCGCGCCCCGCACCGCCTGAAGCCGGTTCCCGGAGCCTTGGCCAATCCGCCGCCGGTCGGCTGCCGCGCCGCCTTGGGCAATCTGCCGCCTGGGGCTTTCCCGCCCCGGCCGGCTGCCGCGCCGCCTTGGGCAATCTGCCGCCTGGGGCCTTCCCGCCCCGGCCGGCTGCCGCGCCGCCTTGGGCAATCTGCCGCCATGGGCGGCAGGGTGGGCAAGGCGGCACCCCGGCGCGGGGTGAGCGCTCCAACCGGCCTCCAGCTCGGTCCCGGCCGCGGCGTTGCCGGGTGCAGCGTCGTCTCGGTTGGTCGCGCAGTTCCCCGCGCCCCTGCGGGGCTCGACCACCGTCGGTCGCGTCCGCGCGGCGGGGCCGCAGATCGACAGGGTCCCGCGCCCCTGCGGGGCTCGACCACCGCCGGTCGCGTCTCTGGCGGGGCGTCAGGGAATGGCTAAGGCCCCCCACCGGAGTGGAGGGCCTTCGCCTTCTGTGCGCCATCAGGGACTCGAACCCCGGACACGCGGATTAAGAGTCCGCTGCTCTAACCAACTGAGCTAATGGCGCCCGCTGACCTGCATAACTTTACCCGACCTCCCGGGGTGCTCCTGACCAGCCGACGCGCCGAGGAAGGGAGTGGTTTGTGGGGATTTCCATCATTCGGACCGTCAACATGCGGTTTGTCTGGACAGTTGAGACGCTGCCTGCGTGCGAAGGCGAGGCTCGTCAGATCAGCGGCCGGCTCTGGAGTGTGAGGGGAATCGCATGGAGGCTCCGGTATTCGAGAACTACGACCCGGCGGGCGACTGCCACTGCGCGGGGTGCGTGCAGTGGCGGCGAACGGACCCGTCCCGGGCCCGGACGAAGCTGGGCGCGCGGCACGCCCTGGTCGCCGCCGCCGCGGCCGGCACCGTGATCGGCGGCGTCCAGCTGACCCCGGCCGCCGCGGCAGGGCACCACGAGGCGAGACCGGGTGACCCGGTCCCGGGCGACGCGACCCCGCAGGGCGGCACCAGCCCGCTGCACGGAGCGCCGGGCCAGGCCGCAGGATCGGTGGATCTCGCACAGCAGAGCGCGCTGCGCACCACGACCCGGGCCGCGATCATCAACCGCGCCAAGACGTGGGTGTCGGCGAAGGTCCCGTACAACATGGACAAGTACTGGAGCGACGGCTACCGGCAGGACTGCTCGGGGTTCGTCTCCATGGCGTGGGACCTGCCGGGCAACGAGTGGACCGGCTCGCTGGCCCAGTACGGCACCCGGATCACCAAGGCGCAGCTGCAGCCCGGCGACATCCTGCTCTTCCACAACCCGTCCGACCCGGAGAAGGGCTCGCACGTCACGATCTTCGGCGGGTGGACCGACTACACGCGCAGCTACTACATCGCGTACGAGCAGACCCGGCCCGGCACCAGGAAACAGGCCACCCCGTACGCGTACTGGACCAACTCCAGCAGGTACCTGGCCTACCGCTACAAGGGCGTGAAGGCCGGGACCACCTCGGGCGCGGACGCCGCCGCCACGACGAAGTTCCCGGGGGCCGGGGCCTTCGGTCCCGGGGCGAACAACGCGTACGTCACCCAGCTCGGGCGGCTGCTCGTGGAGCGCGGCGGCAAGCGGTTCTACAGCCAGGGCCCGGGCCCGCGCTGGGGCGACGCGGACCGCAGGGCGACCCAGGCGTTCCAGCGGGCGCAGGGCTGGAGCGGCGCCGACGCCGACGGCATCCCCGGGCCGACGACCTGGTCGTACCTGGTCGGCGGGAAGGGGAAGGACATCCCCGGCGGCGGGAGCTCGGCCGGGAGCAAGGGCAGTGGCACGTCCAAGGGGCAGGCGCCCGCCTTCCCGGGGACGGCGGTGTTCCGGCCCGGGTCGAGCAGCGGCGCGGTGACGAAACTCGGCAAGCAGCTGGTGAAGAAAGGATTCGGCAAGTACTACGCCCAGGGGCCGGGACCGCGCTGGGGCGAGGCCGACCGCCGGGCCGTCGAGGCGTTCCAGCGGGCCCAGGGCTGGCGGGGCGCGGCGGCCGACGGCTACCCGGGCCCGGAGACCTGGCGACGGCTCTTCTCGTGATGGCTCGTGACGGCCAGTGGCGACCGGCGATGACCGGAGGTGACCGGTGATGGCCGTGACGGCCGGTGACGAAGGACGACGGACCAACCCCTGTGCCGCGGACGACCGAGGAAACGGTGAGGCATCGATGAGCGAAACCAGCGAGATCGGGGACCGGCCGCGCGGCGCGCGGCTCATCCAGAACGAGGCGACCACCGAGATCCCGGTCCACCTGCTCTTCCGTGACGACCCCGAGCCGGTGGCGGTGCCGCTGCGCCCGGCCGTGGTCGGCACGGCGACGGGCATGGGCACGGGCACGGGCACGGCCGCGGAAAAGGGCAGGCCCGCGACGCCGCGCAGGATGCCGCCGCGCGCCCCCGCCCGTCCGGCGCCCGCCGTCGATCCGGAGCTGAAGCAGCGGGCAGGACGGGCGCTGCCCGGTGTGTTCGGGGTGCTCGGCGGGCTGGCCGGCGCGGCCGGTGCCGTGACGTCGCTCGGCTGGGCCGGGGCGCTGCCGCAGATCGTGACGGACGTCGCCGGGCTCTCCCGTTACGCGTCCTCTCCGGGGTCGGGGCTCGGGCCCGTGCAGTGGGCGGCGGTCGCGGGCTCGGGCGTGCTCGGCCTGTTCGGCTTCGGCGGCCTTGCGCGCGGTCGCACCGGGCAGGCCTGGGTGCTGACCCTCTTCGGGCGGTACCGGGGCACCGTGCGCAAGGCCGGGCTGCTGTGGGTGAACCCGCTGCTGCTGCGCCGCCGCGTGGACGTGCGGCTGCGGCACTGGCGCAGCGAGCCGATGCCCGCGGTCGACGCGAACGGGGTCGCCCTGCGCGTCGTCGTCCTCGTCGTGTGGCGGATCAGGGACACGGCACGGGCCACGCTCGGGGTCGAGGACCACGAGACGTATCTGCGCGAGTGCGTCGAGGCGGACATGGCGCGGGTCCTGTCGCAGCTGCCCGCCGACGCCTTCCACGAGGACGCGCCGACCCTGCGCAACGCCGAGGCCGTCGGCGACCTCCTCACCCGGCGGCTCGCCGCGGACGCCGAGCCGGTCGGCATCGAGGTGTTCTCCGCGCAGCCGACCCGGATCGAGTACGCGCCCGAGGTGGCGGCCGCGATGCAGCGCCGCCGGATCGCCGCACTCGACGCGCAGCACCGGGACTCCGTGCTGACCTCGGTCGTGGACTCGGTGGAGGACACGGTGACGCGGCTGACCACGCGCGGTCTGGTCGAGCTGGACGACTACGAGCGCAAGGCGCTCGTGAAGGATCTGACGGTGGCGTTCTACACGGGCCGGGGGGAGTAAGGGCCGGGGGCCGCGGCGCACCTCCGTTATTGGTATGGACATGTTCAAGTCCCGCCCATACATTGGGCGTTGCTTGGTCTAGACCTGAAATATCGGCAGCACCACTGTGCGCACGGCTTCCGGAACTCCCCACACCCCCTGGAGCGGCAGCATGCGAAAAAGGATCTATGCGGCCCTGCTCGGCCTGACCACCGCGGGGGCGTTCGCCCTGTCGGCGGGCGGCGCCAGCGGCCACGGCTACACCGACCAGCCCATCAGCCGGCAGAAACTCTGCGCCAACGGCACCGTCACCGGCTGCGGCAACATCCAGTGGGAGCCGCAGAGCGTCGAGGGCCCCAAGGGCTTCCCGGCGGCCGGCCCCGCCGACGGCCAGATATGTTCGGCGAACCACACCGAGTTCGGCTCGCTGAACTCACCCACGCAGCCGAACGGCTCGGCCTGGCCGACCACGAAGGTGACGGGCGGTCAGAGCTACACGTTCCGCTGGCAGTTCACCGCGCGGCACTCCACCACGGACTTCCGCTACTACATCACCAAGGACGGCTGGGACGACAGCAAGCCGCTCACCCGGGCGGCCCTGAACACCACCCCGTTCCTCACGGTGCCCTTCAGCGGCCAGCCCCCGGCCACCCTGGAGCACTCCGGCGTCCTGCCGTCCGGCAAGTCCGGCCACCACGTGATCCTCGCGGTGTGGACGATCGCGGACACGGCGAACGCGTTCTACGCCTGCTCGGACGTCACGTTCTGAGGTTCCCCTGAGGATCTCCGCCCCCTGACCCGGGTACCTTCCCCGTAAGCCGCCCGGCCCACGGCTGGACGGTTTACGGGGGTTCGATCACGGGGGATCGCAATGGAGTTCTTCTTCTTTCTTGTGCCGGTACTCATCGTCGCCGTCGCGGCGGCCATCGGGTTCGCGGTGCTGCGCAGGGCGCTGCAGCGGCAGGCGGCATGGCGCGGCGGGCTCACCGCCGAGGCGCGCTGTCTGCGGGTGTTCACCACGACGAGCGGCGGTGAGCACCCGACCACGACACAGCACCACGTCTTCGAGTTCACCGCGCGCGACGGCCGCGCCGTCCGCTTCGAGGAGGAGAACGGCCCGGCGGCCGTCGTCCAGGGCGACGTCGTGACCGTGTACTACGTGGCCGAGCGCCCGGAGCAGGCCACGGCCTGTCCGCCGCGGTCCACGGCGAACATCGTGGGCACCGTGTTCGTCCTGGGGTTCGTGGGGCTGATCATGGCCTTCTGCGCGTTCTTCGTGTTCGCCGCGGCCGACCTCTTCCAGGGGGACTTCTGAACAGCGCCGAGTACGGAAGACTGCGGCCATGACCGACCTCGTCTTCCATATAGGTTTCCCGCTCCTCATCGTGCTGCTGGTCTGGGCCGCGTACGCGATCGTGCGCCGGACCCGGGAGCGGCGCGCCGCATGGGAGAGCGGGCTCACCGCGCAGGCGCGGGTCGTCGCCGCGTACGTCCGGGTCCAGATGGTCAACAACGTGGCGCGGCGCATCCAGTGGCACGAATACGACTTCACCGTCGACGGCCGGGCCGTGCGGTTCAAGGAGTCCGGCGGGCCCGCGAGCCGGGCCGTGGGCGACGAAACGCTCGTCCACTACGCGGCCGCCGACCCGGAGAAGGCGACGGCGTCGCCGCCGCAGCCGGGCAAGGACATGTTCGGCACCGTCTTCGGGGTCGGCGTGATGGTGGTCGGCGTGATCATCCTGGCGAACGTGACCGTCACGTACTGGTGACCAGGGCCCGGGTTCTCCCGGGTCTCCACATCTGACGTGGCGTCAATTATGGTGCGCGGCCATGGGATCCATGACGCGCACTCCCGGTACGTCACCCGCGGCCGCGACCTTCGCGGAGCTGATCCAGGCCCGCTGGGGCGACCACAGGCCCGGCCTCGCGTACGAGGACCAGGTCCTCAGCCATCACGAGGTCACCGCCGGGGCCGCCGCCCGCGCCGCGCTCCTCGCCGACCTGCTGCCCCGCGGCGCCGAGCCGCACGTCGGGGTGCTGCTCGACAACACCCCGGAGTTTCCGCAGTGGTTGGGCGCCGCGGCGCTCGCCGGGGCCGCCGTCGCCGGGATCAATCCCACGCGCCGCGGCGCCGAACTCGCCCGCGACATCACCCACACCGAGTGCCGCGTCCTGGTCACCGACCGCGCCCATCTGCCCCTCCTCGACGGGCTCCGGTTCCCCGGCGTCCGCGTCCTGGTGACCGACACCGGCGCGTACGCGGAGCTGCTCACCCCCTACGAGGGCGCGAAACCGGAGCCCGCGGGCACGGTCGCCCCCGCCTCCCGCATGCTGCTCTACTTCACCTCGGGCTCGACCGGCGCCCCCAAGGCCGCGATCTGCACCCAGGGGCGGCTCGCGGCGGCCGGGCGGTCGCTGGTCGACCACTTCGGCGTACGGCCCGACGACGTGCACTACATCTGCATGCCGCTCTTCCACGGCAACGCGGTCATCGCCGACTGGGCGCCGGCCGTCGCGGCGGGCGCCGGCATCGCCCTGCGCCGGAAGTTCTCCGCGTCACAATTCCTGTCCGACATAAGGCAGTTCAAGGCCACCTACTTCACATACGTGGGTCGGGCCGTGCAGTACATCCTCGCCACCGAGGAACGCGCCGACGACCGCGACAACCCGCTGCGCGTCGGGTTCGGCACCGAGGCGGGGGCGGTGGACGCGGCCCGCTTCGAGGAGCGGTTCGGGGTGCGGCTCGTGGAGGGGTACGGCTCGTCGGAGGGCGGCGCCGCCGTGCAGCGCACACCCGGCACCCCGCCGGGCGCCATCGGACGGGCCGCGCCCGGCAGTGACCTCGCGGTCCTCGACCCGGCGACCCGGAAGGAGTGCCCGCCCGCCGCCTTCGACGCCGGTGGCCGGCTCGTCAACGGGGCCGAGGCGATCGGCGAGCTGGTCAACCGGGGGCGCTCGCCCTTCGAGGGGTACTGGCGCAACGAGGCGGCGTACGCGGAGCGGGTGCGCGAGCACGGCTGGTACTGGACCGGGGACCTGTTCTACCGGGACGGCGACGGGTTCCTGTACTTCGCCGGACGCGGCGACGACAAGATCCGCGTGGACAGCGAGAACCTCGCCCCGGCCATGATCGAGAACATTCTGGCCCGGTGGCCGGACGCGGCGGCGGCCGCCGTGTACGGGGTGCCGGACCCGGTCGCCGGGGACCAGGTGATGGCGACCGTGGCGACGGTGGAGGGGCGGGCCTTCGATCCGCTCGCGTTCGGGGAGTTCCTGCTGGCGCAGAGCGATCTCGGGACGAAGATGGCGCCGCGGTTCGTGCGGGTGGTGGAGCGGATCCCGGTGACCGCGACGAACAAGGTGCGGCGGGGGGAACTGCGACGGGAGGGCTTCTGGCGCGGGGAGGGCGAGGTGTGGTGGCGGCCGGTGGGCGAGGCGGCGTACCGGCGGCTGGGGCGGGACGGCCTCGACGCCCTGCTGGCCGAGTACGAGCGACAGGGCCGACGGGATCTGCTGCTCTAGGCCACGGGCGATCTTGGTCAGGACCACCCCCGCGGACCAGGTAGTATTTACCTCGTCAACCGGCGCCATTAGCTCAGTTGGTTAGAGCAGCGGACTCTTAATCCGCGTGTCCGGGGTTCGAGTCCCTGATGGCGCACAGTAGGTGAAGGCCCTCCACTTCGGTGGGGGGCTTTCGTCGTGTCTGGATGTCGGTGGTGGTTGGCTTCGGCGTCGAGGGGCCGGGGGGCGCCGGAAAGGGAAGGCCCCCACCGGGGTGCGGTGAGGGCCTTCGGGGGGCGTGGGTCAGGTGGTCTTGGGTGGGTGGAGTTCCAGGAGGCTGATGTCCGGGGGTGCGCCGACGCGGACCGGGGGGCCGAAGAAACCCGTGCCGCGGGTGACGTAGAGCTGGGTGTCGCCCACCGTGCCGAGGCCGGCCAGGACCGGGTTGGACAGGGCCGCCACCGCCGAGAGCGGCGCCATCTGGCCGCCGTGGGTGTGGCCCGACAGCTGAAGGTCGACGCCGTGCCGGGACGCCTCGTCGGCCAGGACCGGCTGGTGGGCCAGGAGCACCACCGGGCGTGACGCGTCCCTCCCGGCGAGGGCGCGGTCGAAGTCCGGGCCCCGGCCGTGCTCCTCGCCCGTGACGTCCTCGACGCCCGCGAGGTCCACGGCGACCCCGTTGTGCACGATCTCCACCCGCTCGTTCAGCAGCGGGCGCACGCCAAGACCGCGCACCTCGTCCACCCAGCCCGAGACGTCGTCGTAGAAGTACTCGTGGTTGCCGGTCACGAAGAAGCTCCCGTAGCGGGACTCCAGCGAACGGAACGGGGTGACGGCCGGGCCCAGCTGGGCGCTGGTGCCGTCCGCGAGGTCGCCGACGATCGCCACCAGGTCGGGTTCGAGCCCGTTCACCATCCGCACCACGCGCTCGGTGTGCGCACGGCCCAGCATCGGGCCCAGATGAAGATCGCTGACCACGGCGATCCGCAGGCCCGCGGCGCGTGGATCCAGCTTGGCCAGCCTGATCGGCACCCGCTTGACCAGCGGGTCGCCGAGCGCGCTCGACACCCCGTAGCCCACCGTGCCCAGCGCGGCGGTGCCGACGACGGCGCCGACCGTGCGGCCCAGGAACAGCCGCCGGTCGATGTGCCGCACCGGTGGCTCCGGCGCCGCCGGCGCCGCGGCCGGAGGTGCGGCCGGAGGTGCGGCGACCGCCGGGCCGGCGCCCGCCGCGGCCGGCACCGCCTCGGTGGGCAGCGGCTCCGGTACGCCGGCCCCGCCCGCCGCCCGCTCGGCCCGGCGGATCCGCGACGCCGCCCAGGCCCGCGGCAGTTCCGCCAGGACCAGGCCGGTGAGCAGATACAGCAGGACGGCGATCAGCAGATAGCCGGGCCAGGCCAGCCACGCCCCGTCGTCCGGACCGAGGAACGGGAGCAGGATGCGGGTGGCCGGGGCGAGGACCGCCGAGCAGATGACCGCGCCGGTGCCCACCCGGCGGGACCGGGTGCCGGCCCGCGTGGTGTCCCGCACCAGCCGGACCCACAGATAGAAGTGGAAGAGCGCGGAGCCCGCCACCATGGCCGCGTACAGGCCGAATCCCAGCATGGGGGTTGCCTCTTCCTTACTCGGCGATGCCGAACCGGGCGTGCAGCCTGCGCAGCGGCGCCGGGGCCCACCAGTTGCCGCGGCCCGCGAGCCGCATCAGGACGGGGACCAGGACGGCCCGGATGAGGGTGGCGTCGACGAGGATGACCACCACCATGCCCAGGCCCAGCATCTTGAGATAGACGATGCCCGAGGACGCGTACGTCGCGAACGACGCGGCGAGGATCACGGCGGCCGAGGTGATCAGCGGGCCGCTGCGCTCCAGGCCCGCGGCGACCGCGGCCGTGTTGTCGCCGGTACGGTCGTACTCCTCCTTGATCCGCGACAGCATGAACACCTCGTAGTCCATGGAGAGCCCGAACGCGGTGCAGAACATCAGGATCGGGATGCTCGGCTCCAGCGTTCCGGTGGAGGTGAAGCCGAGCGCGCCGGAGAGATGCCCGTCCTGGAAGACCCAGACCAGGGCGCCGAACATCACCGCCATGCTCAGGGCGTTGAGCACCATGGCCTTGGCGGGGAGCAGCACACTGCCCGTCATCAGGAACAGGATGACGAAGGTGACGAGCAGGACAAGACCCAGGACCAGCGGCAGCCGCTCCACGAGGACCGAGCGGAAGTCGCTCAGCTCGGCCGGGTAGCCGCCCACCTTCACCTCGTCGTCGCCGAAGGCGGCCCGGACGTCGGAGATCACCCGGTCCGGGTCGGCGCCGAGCGCGTCCTGGGAGGCGACGACCGAGAACCAGGTGTCCCGGCCGGAGGCGAACCGCTCGGCGCTGTCGTTCGGTTCCAGGACGCGGCGCCCGTCGGCGTAGCTGCCGGTGAGCGCGTCGACCTGCTGGACACCGGGCACCCGCGACAGCTTCACCGCGGTCGCGTCGATCTCGTCCCGCCCCGACGCGTCGCCCGGCAGGCCGGGCCGCAGCACCTGGACGGCGTCCATCTCCTCGGCGGCGAAGCCCGAGCGGATCTGGTCCTGGACCACCCGGCTCGACACCTCCGCGGGCAGCACCCGGTCGTCCGGGGTGCCGAAGGAGATGCCCAGGGTGGGCGCGGCCAGGGCGAGCAGCACGGCCAGGGCCGGAATGCCGTACGCCAGCGGGCGGCGCATCATGCGCAGCGCGGTGGTGTGCCACCAGCCCGTGTCACCCGCGGGCGCGGGCTTCTTGCGCCGGACGCGGTGGCCGAGCCGGGCCAGGGCGGCGGGCAGGATGACCAGCGCCGCGAAGACCGAGGTGAGCACGACCGCGATGCCCGAGTAGGCGAAGGACCGCAGGAACGGGAACGGGAAGAGCAGCAGACAGGCCAGCGACACGATGACGGTGAGACCGCTGAACGCCACCGTGCGGCCCGCCCGGCCGACCGCGCGCCGGGTCGCCTCGGCCGGCTCGTGGCCCGCGGCCAGCTCCTCGCGGAACCTGCTGATCACGAACAGGCTGTAGTCGACGCCGAGGCCGATGCCCATCACCAGGGTGAGGTTGGCCGCGAACGTGGAGACGTCGGTGAAGGACGTGAGCAGACGCATCAGCGCCAGCGTCATGATCACCGAGAACAGGCCCATGCCGAGGGTGAGCAGCGCCGCGTTGAAGCGCCGGTAGATGAAGGCCAGCAACAGCAGCACCAGCGGGAAGACGATCATCTCCGCGCGCAGGAAGTCCGTGCGGGCCTGCTCCGCGGCCTGCCGGAACACCTCGTCACCGCCGCCGACCTCGACCTTCACCGTCGCGTCGGAACGGGCGAAGTCCGGGGCGAACTCGGCGAGCCGGGTCCTGGCCTCGGTCACCGTGCCGGACATCCGCGCGATCACCAGCGCCTGCCGGCCGTTCTCGGAGCGCATCACCGGTGACTTGCCGCGCGACCAGTAGGAGGCGGTCTCCGCCACGCCCTTCTGGTCGGCGAGCTCCAGCTCCAGGTCACGGCCGGCCGTCGTGACGGCCGCGGAGTCGACATCGCCGTTCCTGGCGGTGACCAGGAGCAGCACGCTCGGGGTGCCGCTGTCGAACTCGCGGGCCAGGACGGCCCGGGTGTCGAGCGACTCGGATCCCGGGCTCTCGAACCGGCTGAGCACCAGCCGGTCCATGGCGCCCGCGGCCAGCGCGAGACCGACGACGGTGAGCAGCACGCTCAGCCAGATCACCAGCCGGGGGCGGCGGGCGATCCGTCCGCCGAGCCGGTGCAGCGCCGTGTCCTCGGCGGACGCCGGACCGCGGGACGCTGTCGGCCCCCGCTCCGCCGTCGATGGGGTGGGGGTGGTTGCCACTGTCTGATGCCTTTCTTCTGGGGGGAGGGGCGGGTCGGGGTGTCAGCTCTTGCTGTCCAGCCAGCGGTCCACGGCGTCGTAGAGCAGCGGCGCGTCCTTGTCGACGGTCACGAAGTGGCCGGAGCGCGCCAGGGTCAGGGAGCGCACGTCCGTGCTCGCGGTGAACAGGGCGGGGTAGCGCTCGACCCCCTGGCGCAGGACGTCCTTCGCGCCGAAGGCGAGGAACACCGGAGCCTTGATGCGGCCGATCAGCCGCAGGTCGGTGAGGATCCCCGCGGGCTCGGAGGCCATCACCCCGCAGGGGTTGCGCGGCCACAGCCCCGTGATCGCGCGGGTCACCGCGGGATCCGCGTCGGGTCCGAGCCCGCCGGCCAGGAAGTCCTCGCGGACCGGGTCGAAGTGCACGTACCCCCGGGGGTCGCCGGCCTTCCGCTTCGGCTCGCCGCCCTTCTGGCAGACCGAATAGGCCGCCAGGAAGCGGCGGTTGGTCTCCCCGGTGACGCCGACCGCGGCCCACCCGGTGAGGACCAGGCCGTCGACGTCGCCGAACGAGGCGGCGACGGTCTCCGCGACCAGGGCGCCACTGGAGTGGCCGCCGAGGAACACCTTGCCGAACCGGACCGGTTCGGCGCCCTCGACGTCGTACGACCCCCGCTTGAGCCGTTCGACGATCTGGTGCGCGATGTCGGCATGGGCGCCGCTGCACGAGTCGAAGCCGTCCGGGATGTCGCTGGCGCCGTAGCCGAGCCGGTCGATGGTGAGCGAGACGTGCCCGCGCTCGGCCAACTCCCGTGTGTAATCGCGGCCTTCGACGCCGAGGCGCCAGATCCACTCGCCGGTGTTGGTGCCGTGCACGTACAGGGTGACCGGCGGGCGCTTGCCGCCGCGCGGCCTCAACTCCCTTTCGGGGCCCGTCAGATGGCCACGGATCGTGTACTTCTTGCCGTCGCTGGTGCACTGGCTGTCGGTCCGGTTGAGGTTGCGCACCTCGAACGCGACGGGGACGTCGACGATGCGCTGCGCCGGCCGTCCGGCGGCGGGCGCGGGCCGCGCCGCCGCGGCCGTGGGCCGCGCCGTACGGTCCTGCGGCGTTCCCGCGAGCGCGACCGCGCCCGGGAACGCGGCGGCGACCAGGGCCAGCGCGGCGGCGAGCACACCGGCCCGCGCCGGTACGGAACTGCGTGTCACCGGTCGAATCCCTTCTCGTCCAGCCAGGAGGCGATGAAGTCCTGCACCTGCCGCGCGCCGTGTTCCACCCCGAGGAAGTGGCCCGCGCCGGCCACCGTGAGCAGGTCGGTGCCGGAGGCTCCCGTGAACCGGGCGCGGTGCGCTTCGCCGCCGCGCACGCGGCGGTCCTCGGCGCCGTACACGAGCGCGACCGGCACCTCGATCTCCGGCAGCCTGCGGGTGTCGACGAGGACGCCCTCCAGCTGGGAGACCTGGACCCCGCACGGGTGGCGGCTCTGCAGGTCCTTCGCCACGGCGAGGGCCCGCCGGTCGGGGGCGGCGGCGTTGCCCCGCACGAAGTCCCGGGCGCCGACGTCGAAATGGGTGTAGCCCCCGGCGCCGCGGCCGGATCCTGCGGGCACCCCGCCCTGCATGCACGAGGTGAGCGCGGCGAAGAACCGGGCGTCGTCCTCGTCGGTGAGCCCGCTGTCGCTCCAGCCGGTCAGCACCAGGCCGTCCACGTCCCGGAACGAGTACGCGGCGATCTCGGCGATCTGCGCCCCCCGGTCGTGTCCGGCGAGCACCACGTCGTCGAAGCGCACCGGCTCGGCGCGTTCGGCGCGGTACGTGCCCGCCCTGAGCTGCTGGACGATCTGGTGCGTCATGTCGGCGTCGCCGCCCAGGCACAGCGCGCGGCCGTCGGGCTTGTCGCTGGCGCCGTAGCCGAGCCGGTCGATGGTGAGCGAGGCGTGGCCGCGCCGGGCCAGCTCCTCGCTGTGGTGGTAGCCGGGCACGTCGATGCGCCAGTACCACTCGCCGGCCGCCAGACCGTGCTGGTAGAAGGTGACCGCCGGGGCCGACGTCCCGGCCAACAGGCGTGCGGGCGCGGTGAGATGGCCGCGGATCGTGTACGTCCTGCCGTCGGTGTTGCAGGCCAGCCCTGAGCGGTTGCGGTTGACGACGCGGAACCGCACCGGGATGTCGGCGATGTCCTCGGCGGCGAGCCGGGCGGCGGTGGCCCGGCGGGCCGCGGCCGGATCGGGCGCGGCCGCCGCCGACGCGGTGGCGGCGCCGTCCCGGCCCAGAGCGCCGAGCACCGGCAGGGCGGCCAGGGCGAGCAGCGCCCCGAGGACACCGAGAACACCGCGGAATCTAGCGCGCCGCAGCATGACGCACCTCCTGGGAGCCGAGCGGACCCGGGGCGTCGGCGGGCCGCGGCCCGGACTCCTCGCGGATGCCGAACCGGCGCTGGAACCGCCGCAGGGGCGCAGGGGCCCACCATGTGGCCCGGCCGGTCAGCGTCATCACCGAGGGGACCAGCAGGCATCGCACGACGGTCGCGTCGACGAGGACGGCCAGGGCCACCCCCAGGCCGAGCACCATCGTGTTGGTGATCCGCGAGTAGCCGATCGAGACCAGCACCACGGAGAGGATCAGCGCGGCGGCGGTGACGATGCCCCCGGTGCGGCGCACGCCCAGTTGCACGGCGCGCAGATGGTCGCCGCCGCGGTCGTACTCCTCCTTCATCCGGGCGAGCAGGAACACCCCGTAGTCCATGGAGAGTCCGAAGGCCAGGCAGAACATCAGCACCGGCAGGGCGGTGTCCACGAACCCCGTCGGGGTGAAGCCGAGCAGTCCGGAGAGATGGCCGTCCTGGAACACCCAGACGACCGAGCCGAACATCGCGGTGAGGCTGAGCGCGTTCAGGAGCACCGCCTGCACCGGGACGAGCACACTCCCGGTCAGCAGGAAGACCAGCAGCAGGGTCGTCACGACGATCAGGGCGAGGGCCGCGGGGAGCCGGTCGCCGATGGCCTCCTGCGTGTCGACGAGTTCGGCGGCCTGCCCCGCGGGCTCGGCGTCGACCTGGCTGTCGATCCGCCGGATCGCCCGCACCAGCTCCTGGCTGCGCGGCGACACCGTCTCCACTCCGTCCACGGGCACCACCTGCACCCAGGCCCGGGAGCCCGACTCGCGCAGGGCGTCGACCGGGGTCCGCGGTTCGGTGCGCCGGCCCTGGCTGAACACGCCCGCGGGGGTGCGTACTTCGGCGACGTCGGGCAGCGCCGACACCTGCCGCGCGTAGCCCGCGACGTGCCGCAGGTCCGCGCCGCTCACCAGGACGTCGATCGCCGCGGTCTCGCTGCCGTCGAACCGGTCCCTGACGGTCTGCTGGACCGTGCGGGGCTCGGCCGTCGCGGGCAGCTGGCGGTCGTCGGCCATGCCGAACCGGGCGCCGAGGAACGGCAGTCCCAGCGCCACGAGCAGCAGCAGCGACCCGGCCGCGAAGAGCGGGGCGCGGCCGCTCACCGTCGTGGTCAGCCGCGCCCAGAACGTGTGGCCGCCCCCGGCCGGCAGCAGCCTGCGCAGCGGACGGGTCACGTCCAGGGCGTCCACCCGCGGGCCGAGCACCACGAGCAGCGCCGGCAGCACCACCAGGGCGGCGGCCGCGGCGAGCAGCACCACCGAGACACCGGCGTACGCGAAGGAACGCAGGAAGAACAGGGGGAACAGCAGCAGGGCGGCGAGCGCCACGGAGACGGTCAGCGCGGAGAAGGCCACGGTGCGGCCCGCGGTGCGCAGCATCGTCGCGACCGCCGTCGGCACGTCGGCACCGGCGGCCCGCTCGTCGCGGAACCGGCGCAGCATCAACAGCGCGTAGTCGATGGCGAGTCCGAGGCCGAGCGCGGTGGTCAGGCTCTGCGCGAACACCGACACGTCGGTGTATCCGGCGATCACCCACAGCACCAGGTTGGTGCCGGTGATGGCGACGGCCCCGACGGCCAGCGGGAGCAGCGCGGACACGGCGCTGCGGAAGACGAGGACCAGGATGGCCAGGGTGAGCGGCAGCGCGATCAGCTCGGAGGTGACCAGGTCCTCGGCGATGGTCCGCTCGACCGTGTTGAGGACCTCGCCGGTGCCGCCGGCCCGGACGGTGAGCGGGCCGTGCTCGCCCCGATAGGACTGGGCGAGCCGGTGCGCGGCCCGGCCGACCGCGGCCTCGTCGCCGTCCAGATGGGCGATGATCAGCGCGTCCTTGCCGTCCTTCGACTTCAGGGCGTCCGAGCCGGTCTGCCAGTACGAGACGACACCGCTGACGGAGTCCTCGTAGGCGAGCCGGTCGGCGAGGAGCAGGCCCTCGCGGGCGGCACGGCGGTCGTTGACGCCGTGCGCGCCGTGGGCGAGCAGCACGAAGTTGGGGCGGCTGGAGGGGAAGTGCTCCTCCAGGACGTCGGCGGCGCGGGCCGAGGGCGCGGCCGGGTTCTCGGTGCCCTGCCCGGCCCGCAGCCGGTCGGCGGCGCCGCCGCCGAAGACGGCGGACAGGACGACGAAGGCCAGCGCGGCGAGGAGTACCAGACGGGGCCTGGCCACCGCGGCCCGCGCGAACGAGCTGAGCACGGTCACCGCCTCCCGGCCGGGGCCGCGTCCAGGGGCAGCTGTCCCCGGACGCGGTGCCACGCGGCCTGGTCGGCGAGGGTCTGGTGCAACGGCCGGAAGGTGACGCCCAGTTCGCGGGTCGCGCGGGTGGAGGAGAACCGTGCGTGGTGGCCCTCCATCAGGGTGCGGATCCCGGTGCGGGTGGCCACCGGCGTTCTGCCGCTGAACCGGGCGGCGGTCTCGGCCAGGGCGGCCAGGCCCAGCGCGGTGCCGGCGGGGATCTGCCGCGGCACGGTGCCGGACCCGGCGGCGCGCACGATGCCCGCGCTGATCTCGGCCAGGGTGTGCCAGCGGCCCGCGGCGATGTAGCGCCGGCCCGGACGGCCGCGCAGGGCGGCGGCGACCAGGGCGTCCGCCACGTCGCGGGCGTCCACCAGATGGTTGCCGACGCGGGGCAGCGCCCGCACCTGGCCCGTGGCGACGGCGAGGAACAGCCGGCCCGCCGACGTGGGGCCCGAGTCGCCCGGCCCCCACATCCAGCCGGGCAGCACCATCGGGACCCGGACGCCGTGCTCGGCGTAGCGGGCGGTGAAGTCGGCGACCACCTGCTCGGCCCTGACCTTGCTGGCCCGGTAGGCGTGGCGCTGGTCGGCGGATCCGTTGGGGGTGTCCTCGTCGGCGGGGCCGCGGGCGGGGTCAGGGGCGAGGGCGCCGGTGGAGCTGGTGTGCACGACGGTCGGTACGCCGGTCTCGGCGGCGGCGTGCAGCAGTTCGTGCACGGCCCGGACGTTGGTGCGCATCAGCAGATCGACGTCGGCGTGCGGCTGGTAGTACTCGCGGAAGTACGCCGCCAGGTGGAACACGGCGTCGCAGCCGCGCAGCCGGGAGGCGAATCCGGAGACGTCGGTGACGTCGCCGGGCACGAGGCGGAGCCCGGGGCGGTCGGGCAGCACCTGCCGGGCCCGGTGCTCGTCACGGACCAGGGCCCGCACCTCGGTGCCGCGTTCGAGCAGCGCGGTCACCAGGGCGTGGCCGAGCAGCCCGGTCGGCCCGGTCACCAGGACGGTGTCCAGGGGCATGTCGTGCGGCGGGAGCGATGACCCGGTCATGCGGCGTGCCTTCTGTCGTCAGGGGCGGGATCGGGGGCGTGGCTGCGGGCGACGCGGGGACGCGGTTCTTCCTCCGCGAACAGCGGCCGTGTCAGGGCGCCGAGTCCGGCGGGTCCCGACCAGGCGCCGACCAGGACCGCGGCGGCCAGCGGGGTGGGTGCGGGGGCGGGTTCGGTCATGCCGCGCGCCGCCCCTCGCCGGCGCCGGGCCGGTCGGCCGCCGCGGGCCGCGCGGCGGTCCGGCAGGCCGCCCCGGACAGCGCCCGCTGCACCAGGACGTCCGCACCGGCGCCCGCCGACCAGGCGGCCACCACCCCGTCCGGGCGTACGAGGACGAGGAGCGGGCCGTTCGCCGCCCAGCGGCTGAGCCGCTGCTCCCGGTCGACCGCGACCGCGTACGACGGGTCGGTGACGGACTCGGGCCCGTCGTCGGCGCGCCCCGCGAGCAGCACCACGTCGGTCTGCCCGTGCAGCGGCGACCGCCGCACCGACAGGGCGGCCGTGCGGGCCAGTTCGGCGCCGGTGCCGGGGCGGCCCGAGGTGAGCACCAGCAGGGTGTGCCGGCCGGTGGCCAGCTGGGCGTGGGCCGAGGAACTGTCGGTGCCGGACAGCGGCTGCCACGGGGTGTCAGGGAGCCGTCGCCCGGCCCGCGGCCCCCGCTCGGCGGCCAAGCGGCCGCCGGACGCGGACCCGGGAGCGGCGTCCAGCGACCCGGGCACCGCGGGGCTGCCCGCCAGGTCCGGGTCGATCTGGGCGAGTTCGGGCACCAGCCGGCGGTCCAGGGCGCCGGACCGGGTGGCCGCCGTCAGCAGCAGGTCGCGGGCGAACCTGCGGGGCCCGGCGCGCAGCATCCACAGCTTGGTCTGCCGGTCGGAGTTGCGCAGTGCGCGCAGCGCCGCGGGCCGCCGCTCGGCCTCGTAGCTGTTCAGCAGCCGGGGGTCGGCGCCGTGGGTGACGGCGGCCAGCTTCCAGGCCAGGTCGTAGCCGTCCTGCACCCCGGTGTTCAGGCCCTGGCCGCCGGCCGGGCTGTGGCAGTGCGCCGCGTCCCCCGCGAGGAAGACGCTGCCGCGGCGGAACGTCGAGGCGACCTTGGTGTGCACCCGGAAGGTGGAGCGCCACCAGGTGTGGTCGAGCCGCCAGCCGGCCGGCCCCCGCTCACCCATGAGCTGCTGCAGCTCGGCCTCGGTCGGGGCCGCGGTGGACGGCCCCGGCGCCCGGTCGAAGAAGACGCGGTGACCGCCGCCGGGCAGCGGTACGACCACGAGGACGCCCCGCGGCGTGAGGTGGTACTGGACCTCCTCTGCGGGCAGGTCGCCCTCGTAGACACCGTCGCCGAGCAGGAAGTCCCGGGCGTAGCTGCCGCCCTCGAAGGCGATGCCCGCGGCCTCGCGGACCCGGCTGTGGGCGCCGTCGGCGCCGATCAGCCAGCGCGGCCTGGCGTCCGTCGGCGCGTACGCCTTGTCGGCGGCGAGCGTCACCTCCATCACCGAGTCGGCGGCGGGGCCGTCGGCCGACGCCACCTTGATGTCGATGGCCTCGGTGTTCCACTCGACCTGCCCGCCCAGCTGCAACAGCCGTTCGTACAGCACGACTTCGGTCACCGACTGGGGCACGCACAGCGGGTGCGGGAAGGCGGTGCCCGCGAGCGCGCCGAAGCGCACCTGGCCCACGGCCCGCCCGCGCGACCAGTAGCTCGCCCCGGCCAGCGGCAGTCCGCGGTTGACGAGCTCCTGGTCCACGCCGATGCGGCGCAGCACTTCGAGCGCCCCGCTCCACAGGATCAGCGCCTTGGGCTCGGAGGCCGGGCCGCGCCTGCGGTCCACGATCCGGCAGGGCACACCGTGCTGGTACAGGGTGCAGGCGGTGGCGAGGCCGGTGGGTCCCGCGCCGACGACGAGGACGGAGTCGGAGGCGTTCGGCTCGGACATCAGGCTGCGCTCCTGGGCTGGTGGACCCCGCGTTCACGCAGCAGGGCGTCGATGCGGCGGACGGCGTCCGCGGTGGAGGTGAAGGGGACGGCGGTCATGCCGTGCGCCTCGGCCGCGGTGCGGTTGTCCGCCAGGTCGTCGACGAAGAGGCACTGGGTGAGCGGCACGGGCAGCCGGTCCGCGAGCCGCCGGTAGATCTCCGCGTCGGGCTTGCGCACGCCCTCCTCCGACGAGTCGACGACGGTGTGGAACAGCTCGTCGACCGGCAGCCCCGCACGCCAGCGCGGGCGCCACTCACGGACGTTGTTGGTGAGCAGGGCCAGCGTGCAGCCGGCCGCGTGCCAGCGCCGCAGATGGCCGACGAGCTCCTCGTTGACGAGGCGGGCCCGGAACCACAGCTCCCCGAAGGGACGGCCGCCGAGCAGTTCGAGACCGGGTGCGCCGGGCAGTTCGCGCAGCACCCGCAGCACCATCTCCTCCTCGGTGCACCGGCCGGTCTCCAGATCGGCCATGGGGGAGCGGCCGTCGGCGGCGGTGGCCGCGGCGAAGGCCCGCTGCAGCTGTGGGAGGGGCACGCCCACGGTGTCGGCGAAGGCCGCGAAGGTCTCCTGGAGCGGATTGGTGAGGACGCCGCCGTAGTCGCAGACGATTCCCCTGACCGGCTCGTTCACTGGGCCACCTCGAGCCGGAACGAGGCGACCGTGTGCCCGCGCTGCGCCACGTCGACGACGACGGGCACCACGAGCGTGCCCAGCGTCTCGTCGACCCGGAACTGCTCCACCGTGGCGACCGCCCTGCTGACCAGGTCGAGCTCGGCGAACTCCCTGAAGTCGGCGTCCAGCGAGACGACTTGGAGGGTGTCGGCCGCGATGCTGTGCAGGGTGGCGACCGAGGCGCAGGCGAGCTGCCGGGCCGCTTCGAGCAGCAGGTTGCCGGGGATGTGGTCGAGCCGGTGGTCGAAGAGGTGCGGATGGGACTGGTCGGCGATGACGGTTGCGGACAGCGCGCTGCCCCCCGCAGGCAGCGGCTTGGTGATGACGACGTTGTACGGGTTCACCCGGCCGACCTCGCCGGGCTGGGCCCGGGCGTAGGTGGGCAGGGGGCCGGTCTCGGCGTCGAGGGCGGCCCGGTGCCGGGCGCGCAGCGCCTTGTACACGGACCGGGAGAAGAAGGCGAGGCCGCCGTCGAGCCGGATCGCCCGGCGGCCGTCGATGGAGACATGGCCGTCGAAGTCGAGGGCCTGCACCCGGCCGTTGCGCTTGCGCTGCGGCGCGCAGGTCAGGGTGACGACGGCCTCGGCGGGGCGGTCCTGGGCGCGGATCGCGTCGAGATCGCTGAGCCAGGTGCGCAGCCCGCGGAAGATGAACGCGTCGTCCAGCGGCACGTTCTCGTACTCGTGGGCTATGAACACGCCCGACTGTCTGAGTATCTCGACGAGCAGCAGGAAGTCATGGGCGAGCGCGCTCTCGCCCATGATGTGGGCGCGGGGCAGCTGGGCGGCGACCTCGAAGGTGTCCGGCCGGCCGGGGCTCCGGCGGGAGTCGGTGAGGAACACCTCGGCGACGGCGGCCCGGTGCACGAGGGCGCGCGGGACGGTGGAGTCGTAGCGGAGGGACGTGGTGGCCGTGGGCTCGTGCTGTGCGGCGGGGACGGTCATGGTGCCTCTCAACTCGGTCGGTTGATGCACCTGCACCCTGCACGCACGCGCTGGAACGGACCGCGGCACAAGCGCGGAACGCCCGCGGAAGGATCGAGGAAGGCCGTGAGACTGCGCGCGCGGGGGCGGTTCGGCGCAGCGGCGGGTCACTGAAACGACTCAGGCAGGTCGGCCTGCTGTCAACCCCTTTGACGTGACTTGGCGAGACCATTGCCTGTTCCAACCGGGCGGTAACCGCTACTGTCGATCCGTTCGAGCGGCCGGAGCGGCCCGTGCAACGGCGCACGTCCCCCTTCGGCCTGCTGAGCACGGCATTTGGGGGAAAATGTCTAGCGTTCTCCTGCGACACTTCGGGCGCGACGCTGCTGACCAGGAGGGCTCACGTTTCGTTCTCTTCGGTCCGCTTCAATTAGTGGTGGACGGGGCCGCGGTGGCTCTCGGGCCACCGAAACAGCAAGCACTGCTCGCCACCCTCCTGCTCCGGCTCGACATGCCGACCGGGCCCGATCAGCTGATCGGGGCCCTGTGGGGGCACGAGGCACCGGCCTACGCGAAGAACCTGGTGCAGAAGTACGTCTCGGGGCTGCGCGGCGCGCTCGCCGCGGCCGGTCCAGGCGCTTGCGGGCAGGCGCCGCGACTGCTGTGGGAGGGCGGTGGGTACCGGCTCGACATCGACAAGGAGCGGATCGATCTCTACGTCTACGAGCAACTGGCGGCCACCGGTACCACCCTGGCGCTGACCGGCAGTCTGCACAAGGCCGCGCAGCACCTGGATTCGGCGCGCATCCTGGTGACGGGGCCGCTGGCCGAGGGCCTCGACGCGCCGATCCTGGAGCGTGAGCGGGTCTACCGCGACGAACGGTTCCTGGCCGACATGGAGTTGCGCGCGGAGCTGGAGCTCGACCTGGGCCGGCATCGCAACGCGATTCCGTATCTCTACTTCATGCTGCACAAGCACCCGTTGAGCGAGCGCTTCAGCTGGCTGCTGATGCTCGCCCTGTTCCGCGCGGACCGCGGCGCGGAGGCGCTCGCCGTGTACGACGAGTACCGGCGGCGCGTGGTGACCGAGCTGGGCACCGACCCGGGCCGGGCGCTGCGGCGGCTGCACCATCAGATCCTCGACCAGGACCCCAAGCTGATGGTGGTGCGCGCGGTGCCCGCGCAGGGCGGGGCGCGGCGCCCCGAGCCGGAGCCGGCGACGGTCCGGGAGCTGGAGTGGGAACCCGACGTGATGTCACGGCAGTTGTGCGAGTGAACCGGCCACGGCGATGACTGTGACGTGAAGGGGCCCGCTGCTTGCGGCAGCGGGCCCCTTCCCGTACGTAGGGGACTCAGATGGCCAGGGACAGCAGTACCGGCGCCGCGCTCTTGTTGAGCCGGTCGGCCGCGCGGTGGAGGCGGTGCGCGTGTTCCACCGGGAGCGAGAGGGCCAGGCAGCCGACGGAGGCGCCGGCCGTGATCGGCACCGCGGCGCAGACCGTGCCCACCGCGTACTCCTGAATGTCCAGGACGGGGACGGTCGGTGGCTGGGCGGCGAGCTTGGAGAGCAGCACCTTCTCGTTGGTGATGGTGCGCGAGGTGAGGCGGGCCATCTTGTGCCGGGAGAGGTGATCGCGCCGGCCGTTGACGTCGAGCTGGCCGAGGAGTGACTTGCCGACCGCGCTGGCGTGTGCGGAGACCCGGAAGTCCACCCACTCGTTCACCGGAGGGGCCTCGGGGCCCGCCGCGTACTGCGTGATGCGGACCTCGCCGTCGATGTACCGGCTGATGTAGACGGCCGCGCCCACGGTGTCGCGCAGCTCGTCGAGGGTGAGCTGGAGCGTCTCGGTGAGGGCGGCCTCGTGGCCGTCGGCCGCGCCGAGCCGGGCCAGGGTCGCACCGGTCACGTACGCCCCGTCGGCGGTCTGCTGGACGTACCCCTCGCGGCGGAGCATGCGCAGCAGTGCGGTCAGCCCGTCGACGGGCAGACCGGTGACGCGGGCCAGCTCGGTGTCGGTGATGCCGACGCCGCGACGGGCGACGGCTTCGAGCACGCGCAGCGCGTGCTGCACCGACTGGTGCGGCTGGTGCGAAGCGTCCTTCTCGGGCTTCAGCGCCACGGCATCCCCCTGCATGGAACGGTTCCGGACAGCTGGGCTCCGTCCACGATAGCCGCCAACGCACCCAATAGGGGCGGCTGTTGGGGAGATTGGTGGCGCATTCCATGCCTCTCAGCAGGAACGCGCCACCCTGGCATATGCCAAAGTCATGCACCAGTCCGTGAACGGCTGGTCACAGGACCGCGCTCAGGAATTCCCGGGTGCGCTCGTGTTCCGGGTCGCTGAAGATCTTTTCCGGGGATCCGGACTCGATGACCCGGCCGGAGTCGAACATCAGAACCTGATCCGAGATGTCCCTGGCGAAATTCATCTCGTGGGTCACACAGAGCATGGTGATGTCCGTGGTGTGCGCGATGTCGCGCAGCACGTCCAGGACGCCCGCCACCAGTTCCGGGTCGAGCGCCGAGGTGACCTCGTCGAGCAGCAGCACCTGGGGGCGCATCGCGAGCGCCCGCGCGATGGCGACGCGCTGCTGCTGGCCGCCGGAGAGCTGGGTGGGGTAGGCGTCGCAGCGGTCGGCCAGGCCGACCATGTCGAGCAGTTCCCGGGCCCGCTGCTCCGCCTCGTCCTTCGGCAGGCCCAGCACGGTGACCGGCGCCTCCATGATGTTGCGCAGCACCTTCATGTTCGGGAAGAGGTTGAACTGCTGGAAGACCATCCCGATGTTCTTGCGGACCTCGCGGATGTGCTTCTCGCCGGCCGGGACCAGCTTGCCGTTCTTCTCCTCGTGCGTGAGGTAGTCGCCGTTCACGCTGATCGTGCCCTGGTCGGGCTTGAGCAGCGTCATCAGCAGCCGCAGGATCGTCGTCTTGCCGGAGCCCGACGGGCCGATCAGCGTCACGTGCTTGCCGGAGGCGACGGAGAAGTCCAGCTCGTCGAGGACGGTGTTGCCGCCGAACCGCTTCACGACCTTGTCGAAGCGGATCAGCTCGCTGCCGTCCACCTTGGGGTTGGCCTGCTCCTGCGTGTTCTTGGACGGGGTGGCGTCAGCGGACAAGGCGGCGCTCCAGAGCTCGGATGAGGAGAGAAGAGGGGTAGGCGATGAGGATGAAGGCGACACCGACGACCGTCAGGGCCTCCGTGTACTGGAACGTCTGGGCCGCCTCCAGGCGCGAGCGCTGCAGCAGCTCCAGGACGCCGATGCCCGCGAGCAGCGGGGTGTCCTTCAGCATCGCGATGACGTAGTTGCCGAGCGCCGGCACGACGCGGCGGATCGCCTGCGGCAGGATCACGGCCGTCCACGTCCTGCCGTACGGCAGGCTCAGCGCGCGGGCCGCCTCCCACTGTCCTGCCGGGACGGCCTCGATGCCGGCGCGGTAGACCTGCGCGGTGTACGTCGAGTAGTGCAGGCCGATCGCGATGACACCGGTGGTCAGCGCGGAGAACTGGATGCCCCAGTCCGGCAGCACGAAGTACAGGAAGAACAGCTGCACCAGGAGCGGGGTGTTGCGGATGAACTCCGTGACGATCCCGACCGGCCAGCGCACGAACCGGGTCGGCGCCCGGAGGGCGAGCGCCCACACCAGGCCGACGCTGAAGGAGATGAGGGAACCGAGGACCAGGATCTTCAGGGTCTCGACGACGCCGTCCCAGAAGTGCGGCATGAAGTCGGAGACGGCGGACCAGTCCCAGTTCGAAGCGGCGGTGACGATCACTGGCCGCCACCTCCCGTGCTCGCCGGGACCTGGGACACGGCCGTCGTCTGCCGCATGTCGAGCTTGTTGCCCATGATTCCGCCCTTGGCCGCGGGCCGCTGCCCGATGCCCGCCTTGGTCTTGCGCTCCAGCGCGCGCATCCCGCGCGTCAGCACGAACGCGATCACGAAGTAGATGACGAGCGTGATCGAGTAGATCTGTGCGCTCTCCGTCGTCGCGAGCCGCACCAGATAGGCGGCGAACGACACGTCACCGATGCCGAGCAGCGAGACCAGGGCGGTGCCCTTGAGCAGCTCCACCAGCAGGTTCGAGAACGGCGGGATCATCTCCGGCACCGCCTGCGGCAGCAGGATGAGCCGCATCCGCTGCCACGGGGTGAAGCTCAGCGCGACCCCCGCCTCGCGCTGGGCGGGCGCCACCGAGTTCAGGGCACCGCGCACGATCTCGGCGCCGTACGCACCGTAGGACAGGCCGAGGGCGAGGACGGCGGCCCACATCGGGACCAGCGACCAGCCCGCCAGCTGCGGCAGCACGAAGAAGATCCAGAACATCAGGATCAGTGCGGACGTGCCGCGGAAGATCTCGGTGTACGCGCCCGCGACGAACCGTACGATCCACAGCCTGTGCGTACGCGCCATGCCCACGCCGAACGCGACGACGGTCGCCAGCGCGGCGCTGTAGAGGGTGAGTTGGATCGTGATCCAGATGCCGGGCAGTACCCAGTGTTCCCACAGTCCGGTGGTCATTGTCGGCACAGCTCCTTGGCGGTCAGCGTCGTCATCTCCGCCTTCGTGAACCCGAACGGCTGGAGAATCCGGAACAGTTCACCGCTCTTCTTCATCTTGTGGATCTCGACGTTGAAGGCGTCGCGCAGTTTCGTGTCGGTGGGCCGGAAGGTGAAGCCGCCGCCGTCGATGTGCTTCTTGCCGCCGACCGTCGGGGCGAACGGCTCGGTGTGCTCGGCCCTGCGGCTCTTCTTGGTGACCTCGCGGGTGGTCAGCGCGGTCCCCGCGAAGACGTCGATACGGCCCGACTCGACGGCGTTCAGCCCGGCGACCTGATCCTGGAGGATCACGATGTCGGACTCCTTGTAGCCCGCCTCCACCGCGTACGCGATCTCCGCGTACCCGGTGCCGGTGCCCAGCTTCGCCTTGGCCTTCACGCAGTCCGCGTAGTCGTGCAGGTTCTTCGGGTTGCCCTTCGCGACGATGAACGAGTCCAGCATCTGGTACTCGGGATCGGCGAAGATGACCTGCTGGCAGCGGTCCTTGTTGATGTACATCCCGGCGGACACCACGTCGAACTGCTGCGTGTTCAGGCCGGGGATCAGCGACGCGAAGTCGGTGGCCACCGGCTGCACCTTGGCGACGCCGAGCCGCTTGAAGATGACCTTGGCCAGCTCCACCGCCTCGCCGGTGAACTTCCCGCTGTCGTCGATGTAGCCGTACGGCACCTCTCCCGCGATGCCGAGTCGTACGGTGCCCTGCGACTGGAGCCGGGCGAGCGTGTCACCGCTCGGCACGCGGCTGCAGCCCGCGGCACCGAGGGCACCGACCGCGCCGAGCGCTCCCGCGCCGACGAGCAGTGACCGTCTGCGTATGTTCCGTTTCTCGTGCGTACGTATCTCAGTTGGTGGAGCCATGGGCGCGCGGCTACCCGACTCGAACCAACCTATGCCGATCAATTCGAGCCCCTGATGCGGCAGATGCGGTCTTGACCGGGAGGGGTGGATGAGGACGACCATGGAACGCATGGCTGACTCCAGGACCGCAACCGGTGACCGCTACATCGAAGTCTCCCTGGCCAAAAGGGGAGTTGCCTGCACGGCGAAACTGCTCGACGACCGCGCGCCGGTGACGTGCGCGGCGGTCTGGGACGCGCTGCCGCTCGTCTCCGACGTCTACCACGCCAAATACGCCCGCAACGAGATCTACGCCCTGTTCCCGGCATTCGCGGAACAGGAGCCACCGCTGGAGAATCCGACGGTGACGCCCATTCCCGGCGACCTCTGCTATTTCTCCTTCAACGGGACACAGCTGGGGACCCAGTCGTACGGCTACGGCTCGGGCGCGGGACTGAGCGCCGGTGCCCCCGTCATCGACCTCGCGCTCTTCTACGAGCGGAACAATCTGCTCATGAACGGCGATGTCGGATGGGTCCCCGGCATCGTCTGGGGCCAGGTGGTCGAGGGCCTGGACGACATGGCGGCCGCCTGCCAGGACCTGTGGCGGAGCGGGGCGGTGGGGGAGACCCTGGGGTTCCGCCGGGCCTAGCCCGCTGCCGTGGGTGCGTCGATTCCGGCCACCCCGGCCTCGTACAGCGCATGCGCCACACGCAGCACCAGCGCATCCTGATGCCGGGCGGCGACGATCTGCAGCCCGACCGGCAACCCGTCCCCGTCCACCCCGACGGGGACGGACGCCGCGGGCTGCTGGGTGAGGTTGAAGGGGTACGTGAACGGGGTCCACCCCGTCCAGCGGCGCAGCCCGGACCCGCGCGGCACCTCCACCCCCGCCTCGAACGCCGTGATGGGCAGCGACGGCGTGACCAGCACGTCGTACGTGGAGTGGAAGTCCCCCATGCGCCGCCCCAGGGCCATCCGGACGTCCACGGCGGCGAGATAGTCGAGCGCGCTCAGCCGCGCCCCCTGCGCGCAGATCTCCCGCAGCCCCGGGTCCAGCAACTCCCGCTGCGCGGGCGGCAGTTGCTGCACCACCCGGGCCGCCCCGCTGAACCACAGGGCGTGGAAAGCCTCGACGGGGTCCGTGCCGGGTCCTACTTGTATGGCGGGGTCGGTCTCCGCCACGTACGCGCCGAGCCCCGCGAGTCGCTCCACGGCCGAGCGCACCGCCGCCGCGACCGCCGGCCGCACCGCGACCTGCCCGCCCAGCGACGGAGAGAAAGCGACGCGCAGGCCCCGCACCCCGCCCTGGATCCCGTCGAGGAAGCTCCCCTTGGGGGGTGCGAGCGCCGACCAGTCGCGCGGGTCGGGGCCGGATATCACGTCCATCAGCAGCGCCGCGTCCGCCGCGGTGCGCGTCATCGGGCCCACGTGCGAGAGCGTGCCGAACGCCGACGCCGGATACAGCGGCACCCGCCCGTACGTCGGCTTCAGCCCGAAGATCCCGCAGAAGGCGGCCGGGATCCGGACCGAGCCGCCGCCGTCCGTGCCCAGCGACAGCGGACCCGCGCCGACCGCGACGGCCGCCGCGCTGCCGCCGCTCGAACCGCCGGAGGTGCGCGCGGGGTCGTACGGATTACGGGTCGTGCCCGACAGCGGCGAGTCGGTGACGCCCTTCCAGCCGAACTCGGGCGTCGTCGTCTTTCCCACGAAGACCGCGCCGTGCTCCCGCAGCCGCGCCACGGACGGCGCGTCCTCGGTCCAACTTCCCTGCGCACGGACGGTCTTGGAGCCCCGCAGGGTCGGCGCCCCGCGCTGCAGCAGGATGTCCTTGACCGTCGCCGGGACCCCGTCGAGCAGGCCCTGCGGCTCACCGCGCCGCCAGCGCCGCGTACTCTCCTCGGCCTGCGCGAGGGCGCCAGGGGCGTCCACGCGCACGAACGCGTTCAGCGCGGGTTCGGTCTCCTCGATCCGGGCGAGCACCGCCCGGGTCGCGTCGACCGGGCTGAACTCGCCCTTGCGGTAGCCGTCGAGAAGGTCCTGTGCGGTCAGTCCGGTGAGCTCGGTCGTCATCCGCCCTCCACGCCAAGAGTTCAGGGATCGCGGTCCCGGGCCCGGGGTCTCAAGAACCCGGGCCCGTGATCAGTTCCCGGGGACATACCCACGTTTCTTGTCGACTACATTCATCAGCGGCCGCCCGTTCTCCCAGTGTCCGTACAACTCCACGAACTGACGGCCCAGTTCGTCGCGCCAGCCCACGGTGTCGCCGCTCATGTGCGGCGAGACGATCAGCCCGGGCGCCGTCCACATCGGGCTGTCCTCGGGCAGCGGCTCGTGCTCGAAGACATCGAGCGCGGCGCCCGCGATCCAGCGCTTCTCCAGCGCGGCCACCAGGTCGTCCTCCACGACCAGCGGTCCCCGCCCCACGTTGATGAACCGCGCCGACGGCTGCATCACGCCGAACCGGCGGGCGTCGAACATGCCCCGGGTCTCCTCGGTCAGCGGCGCCGCGCACACCACCCAGTCGGCGCGGGCCAGCAGCCGGTCCAGATCGGCAGGGCCGTGCACCCCGGCCCGCGCCCGCCGCCCGACCAGCGCCGGGATGACCCCGATCGCCTTCAGCTGCTCGGTGACCGCCTGCCCGATGGGGCCCGTACCGACGACACAGGCGCGCGTCCCGGAGATCCGCTGGGTCTCGCGGTGCCGCCACTGCCGGTTCGCCTGGTGGGCGAGCGTGCTGGGCAGATCCTTGCCCATCGCGAGGACGAGCGCGGCCACGTACTCGGCGATCGGCCGGTCGAAGACGCCACGCGCGTTGGTCAACACCGTGTCGGAATCGACGAGTTCGGGGAACATCAGCCGGTCCACGCCCGCGCTCGCCGTGTGCACCCAGCGCGGCCGTGCGCCCCGCCCCGGCCAGGCGTCGCGCACCGCGTCGGAGAAGAAGTCCCAGACCAACAGCACGTCCGCGTACGGGAGTTGATTACGCAGGCCGGCGGCGTCCGCGGCGTGCAGGACACGGGCGCGCCCGGTGAGGGAGCCGAGCCGGGGCGGCGGTGCGGGCGGCGCGGCGTCCAGGACCAGCACGGTCGGACGGCGGGCATCGGCGTCGGCGCCGGACACGGCAGGGAAATCGTTACGCAACGAAACTCCGCTTTCCTGGAGGAGAGGCCGGGATGATCGAGAACCTTCTGACATGCGCGGATTGACCACGCTGGCACCTGAACCTACCTTCGTCAACAGGGGTACTGACAGAGCCGCTTGCTCTGCTGATCCCTCCCTCTCCGCTGTCCCGACGACCCGGCGCTCTGCCGGCTCAAGCACCGCATCGGCATCATCATTCAGCTGAACCTGGGGCATGCTCTATGGACGTCTCTTTCCTGGGGGGACCGCAGCCGCAGCGCGGCGTCGGCGTCGTCGCACCCTTCGACTTCGCCCTCGACCGTGAGCTGTGGCGCTGGGTGCCCGACGACATCTCCCTGCATCTCACCCGTACCCCGTTCGTGCCGGTCGAGGTCAGCCTCGATCTGGCCCGGCTCGTCAGCGAGCACGAGACGCTCGACGAGGCGGTACGGGCGCTCGGCGCGGCCGAGCCCCAAGTCATCGCGTACGCCTGCACATCGGGCAGCTTCGTCGGCGGCATCGCCGGTGAACGCGCCATGTGCGAGGCGATGCGGCGGGCGGGCGAGCTGCCGTCCGTGACCACGTCGGGGGCGCTGCTCGAAGCCCTCACCGACCTCGGCGCGCGCCGTATCGCGCTCGTCACCCCGTACACCCGCTCCGTCACCGAGTCCCTGGAGGAGTACCTCGCGGAGGCCGGGATCGCCGTGACGGGCCGTGCGTACCTCGGCCTGACCCGGCACATCTGGAAGGTCCCCTACCGGGACGTGGCCGACATGGCGCGGGCGGCGGTCGGCGACGCCGCCGACGCGCTCTTCATCAGCTGCACGAACCTGCCCACGTACGACGTCATCCCGCAGCTGGAGGCCGAGCTGCACATGCCCGTGATCTCAGCCAATCAGGTCACGATGTGGGCAGCCCTGGCCCGGCTGGGTACGCGAGCGGTGGGCCCCTACCAGGCGCTGCTCGACCCGGCGGCGCGACGGCAGTGGCCCGTACCGGAAACCGGACTGCAGGGTCCCCCGGAGCTCCCCGAGCTTCCCGAGGGCCAGGAAGGGTGGGCATAGAGCATGACAGCGCTCGGATTTCTCTACCCAGGACACTCCGCCGAGGACGACTACCCGCGCATCGAGATGCTGATCGACAGCGACGTACGGCTCGCCGTCGTGCACACCGACATCGGTGAGGACGCCCACCGCGTCGACGCGCTGCTGAAGATGGGCGCCCCCGAACGCCTGGCGGCCGGGGTGGAGGAGCTGCGCCTGTCCGGCGCCGAGGCGGTGGTCTGGGCGTGCACGTCCGGCAGCTTCGTCTTCGGCTGGGACGGCGCCCACGACCAGGTCCGCGGTCTCGCGCAGGCCGCGGGGCTCCCGGCGTCCAGCACCTCGTTCGCCTTCGCGCACGCGCTCGGCGAGATCGGGGTGCGGCGGGTCGCGGTGGCGGCGACCTACCCGTCGGACGTCGCCGACCACTTCGCCGTGTTCCTGAAGGCGGCCGGCGCCGAGGTGCTCTCGGTGCGCGGCAGCGGGATCATCACCGCGGCCGAGGTCGGCACGTGGGCCTGGGACGAGGTGCTGGCCATGGCCCGGGCGGGCGACCACCCGGACGCGGAGGCGCTCCTCCTCCCGGACACGGCCCTGCACACCGCGGCGTACGTCTCCGATCTGGAGCGGGAACTGGGCAAGCCGGTCCTCACCGCGAACCAGGTCACCGTGTGGGAGGCCCTGCGGCTTGCGGGCCGCCGGGTCCACGCCCCCGCTCTCGGCGCCCTGTTCACGAAGGAGCCGGTGATCCAGGCGTAGTCCCGCGCCTGCCACGCGTGGGGTCCGCGGGTCCGGCGGGGCTTCTCGCGCAGGTCCTCCCGCGCCCTTGAGGGCTGCGGTTGCGTCTGCCGCGTGTGGGGTCCGCGGGTCCGGTGGGGCTTCTCGCGCAGGTCCTCCCGCGCCCTTGAGGGCTGCGGTTGCGTCTGCCGCGTGTGGGGTCCGTGGGTCCGGTGGGGCTTCTGGCGCAGGTTCCCGCGCTCCTGAGGGCTGCGGTTGCGCCGCACGCCTTCATCGAGGGAGGCGGCGCACGAAGTGCGCGTCTCCAGGGGCGCGGGGAACTGCGCGACCAGCCCCATCGGACCCGCGGCCGAACTCGGGAATAAACCGGAGTGCCCCTCCGTTAAGCCGGGGTCAAGCCCAGACCAGACGCAAAGCCCCGCAGGAGGACCCCGTGCCGGCCACCCAAGACGAGATCCGCGGCGCAGCCCACGGCACCGCCCCGACCCCCCTCTCCGTCCTGGACCTGGTCACCGTAGGGGCGGGCCGCACCGCCAGCCAGGCCCTCGCCACCAGCGTCGACATCGCCCGCCTCGCGGAGAACCGCGGCTTCCACCGCTACTGGGTCGCCGAGCACCACTCGATGCCCGGCGTGGCCTCGTCCAGCCCGGCCGTGATCCTGTCCCACCTGGCCGCCCACACGGACCGCATCCGCCTGGGCTCCGGCGGCGTCATGCTGCCCAACCACGCCCCGCTGGTCATCGCGGAGCAGTTCGGCACCCTGGAAGCCCTCGCCCCGCACCGCGTCGACCTCGGCCTCGGCCGCGCCCCCGGCACCGACGGCGCCACCGCCGCCGCCCTGCGCCGCACCGACCGGCTGAACGAGGGCGCGGACGACTTCCCGCAGCAGCTCGCCGAGCTGATCCGCTTCCTCGACGACGACTTCCCCGACGGCCACCCGTACGCGCGGATCCACGCCGTCCCGGGCCCGGTCCAGTCCGTGGCCTCGGGGGCTCCCGGCGCCGTCCAGGACCCGCACCGCCCGCAGATCTGGCTGCTCGGCTCCTCCGGCTTCAGCGCCCGCCTGGCCGGCTCCCTCGGCCTGCCGTTCGCGTTCGCCCACCACTTCTCGGCGCAGAACACGATCCCGGCCCTCGACCTGTACCGCGAGTCGTTCCGCCCCTCCGAGGTCCTTTCCGCCCCCTACGCCCTGATCGGCGTCTCCGCGCTCGCCACCGACGACGACGGCACCGAGGCCCGCCGCCAGGTGATGGCCGCGGCCCTCAACATGGTCCGCCTGCGCACGGGCCGCCCCGGCCTGGTCCCGACCCCGGAGGAGGCCGAGGCGTACCCCTTCAACGAGATGGAGCGGGACTTCATCAACTCCTGGAACGCCAACGTCATCCACGGCACCGCCGACGAGGTCCGCTCCGGCCTCGACGATCTCCAGAAGCGCACCGGCGCCGACGAGCTGATGCTCACGGCCAACGCCCACAGCGGCGAGATCCGGCTGCGCAGCTACGAACTCATCGCGGACGCCTACGGGTTGCCGAAGGCCTGACGTACGGACCCGAAGGCGCCGCCCCTCCTCGCCGAGGGGCGGCGCCTTCGCCCACGTCGGCCGGTGCGCGGGGTGAGTCCGAGTCAGGTCGCGGTGGCGTCCGCGAAGGTGCCTCAAGTGCCCACGGCCGTAACGGACTTCGCGGCGGTGTGCAGGGAGGTCGCGGACGCCCCGTGGGCGCGCCGGACGGCGCGCTGCGCGTTCAGGCGCCCGCGGCGGCCAGCAGCCGGGAGATCCGTTCCGGTGTCACGGGCCGTGAGTACAGCCACCCCTGCCCGGTGTCGCAGCCGATCCGCCGCAGCCGGTCCGCCTGTTCCGCCGTCTCCACGCACTCCGCGGTCACCGTCAGGCCGAGCCGGTGCGCCAGGTGCACCAGCGCCTCCACGATCACCGCGTCGGCCGGGTCGGTGGGCGCCGCCCCGTCCTCGTACTGGAAGCCGCGGACGAACGATCCGTCCAGCTTCAGGACGGAGACCGGGAGCCGGCTCAGATAGGCCAGGTTCGAGTACCCGGTCCCGAAGTCGTCGATGGCGATGTGCACGCCCATGTCGCTCAGCGCCTGCAGCGCCTGCAGCGGGCGGCCCGCCGAACCCATGACGGCCGACTCGGTCAGCTCCAACTGGAGCAGCTCGGGGGCGAGTTGGGTCTCGTGCAGGATCTGTGCGACATCCGCGACCAGGTCCGAGTCCCACACCTGCCGCACGGCCACGTTCACGCTCACGAACAGCGGCGGCTCCTGCGGGTGCTCCAGCTGCCAGCGCCGCGCCTGCGTGCACGCCGTGCGCAGCACCCAGCGGCCCAACTGCACGATGGAGCCGTCCTCTTCGGCGAGTCCGATGAACCGATTCGGCGTCAGCAGGCCGAACTGCGGATGCCGCCAGCGCACCAGCGCCTCGACGCCCTGCGGCCTGCCGTCCTCAAGGCGGACGAGCGGCTGGTACTCCAGGACGAACTCCTCCCGCTCGACGGCCGGACGCAGGCCCGAGGCGAGCGCCTGCCGGGTCATCCGGTGGGCGTTGCGCTCCGGGTCGAAGAGGGTCCAGCGGGCCTTGCCGTCGGCCTTCGCCCAGTACAGCGTGGTGTCGGCGGCCTGCATCAGACCGGTGGTCGTCGTCCCGGCGGCATGGCGTTCGACGACCCCGATCGACGCGGAGACGGAGAGCCGCTGCCCGGACAGGTCGAACGGTTCCTGCAGCGCCTTGAGCACCGACTCCGCCAGATCCGCCAGCTGCTCGGTACCGGTCGACTCCTCCACGAGCAGGGCGAACTCGTCACCGCCGAGCCGGGCCACCAGGGGCTCGCCGCTGGTGTGCCGGGCGCGCTCCGCACAGTGCGTGAGCCGCTGCGCCACGGCCGCGAGCAGCCGGTCGCCGACGTGGTGGCCGAGGGTGTCGTTGACCGCCTTGAACCCGTCGAGGTCGAGATAGCACAGGCCCACCCGGCCGGTCCCGCCCGCGCCGTCGTACGCGCCCGCCTCCAGCGCCGCGGCGAGCCGCTCGAAGAACAGGGCGCGATTGGGCAGCCTCGTCACCGGGTCGTGCATCTGGAGATGGCGCAGCCGGGCCTGGAGCTCCCGGTGCGCGCTGATGTCGCTGAGCGAGACGAGCACCAGACCGCCGTCGTCATCGGCGCCGGAGTCCGGCACCGGGGAGACGGTGACCCGCACCCACACCGAGTGACCCACGGGGTGCTTGAGGCGGCGGGTGCGCGTGAGGCGGGCCTGCCGCCCGCGCAGCACCTCGCGGTACGTCTCCCGGGTGCGCGGGTCGCAGGAGAGGTCCAGCACTTCGGCGGCGGCCCGCCCCACGAGCGGGCGACCGCCCTCGCCTGCGCCTTCACTTTCGCCTTCGCCGCACAGCAGGGAGTGCGCCGCGGTGTTGGCGCCGACGATCGTTCCGGTGCCGTCGACCACCGCCATGGCGAGGGGAGAGGCGAGGAACGCGGCACCGTAGGCGGCTTCCGGCCGCCGTGCCCGCTGCGGCGAACGACCACTCTCCGTGAAGGAGTCGGGGCGCCGGCCGGGCGGGGAAGCCCCCGTCGCCGTCGTGGGCCCTTCGGGCTGTGCGCTCACCGCTCGCTCCCGTGGTGCGAAAAAGAAGGCGTCTGGTTGCGTGATCTGGTGCGGCCGGGTCCGGCAGGGAAAGTGTGCCGAATCATAGAGGCAGGTCGGACGGGGTATCCAGCCTGCGGCGTACGGCGGTCCGGTCGCGGGCCGGACGGTTTCCCTCCGGCAGATCGTTTCTGCTCGGCCTCGGCAAGGCTTCTTCCGGACGACGACCGAACCTCGATCATCCGTGACGTTCTGTGACCGGCCGGGAGGCCGGGCCTCACTCATCCGGGCCAGATAAACAGGGCGAAGTGTGATGAACGCCCACACTCTGGGTGGGGTGTCCCGCATTCCCCGTTCGGAGGTCGACTTGCCGCGTCCGCAGCCACCCGGGGGAGTGGACAAGCGCCGCCTTCGCGCCACCGCCGCCGCGCTGACCGCTCTCACCGCCCTGGCCGCCACAGGTCTGGTGGCGGGGCCCGCCGCGGCGTCCGCCCCGTACGCGGGCCCGTGCGCCCTGGAGCGCACCGCCGCCCACCACTCGGAGGGCCTGGACTCCTGGCACTCGGCCTACCCGCGCCCCACCAAGCCCCTCAACGCGGTGATGGTCTTCCTCTCCTTTCCCGACTGGGACCCGGTGAACAGCCCCGCGGAACTGGTCCGCGACTACTTCCCGGCCACCAGCGACTTCTTCGCGCGCGCCTCGTACGGCCGGTTCCGGCTCGTGCCGCACCCGCAGCGGCGGTGGATCGAGATGCCGCACGCCTCGACCTCGTACGCCATAAAGCGTGACTGGAACGCGGAGCACCGCAGCGCGTATCTGCGCGACGCCCTGAAGGTGGCGGACCCGCACACGGACTTCAGCAAGTACGACATCGTCTACTTCGTCGCGGACCCGGACGCGCCGGGTGTCGACTCGGACGCGACGAAGGTGGTGAACTTCGACCGGCCCATGCGGGCGGACGGTACGGACATCCGCCGCATCGTCACGGTCTTCGAGCAGCATCCGCCGGACCGGAACGTGCTCGCCCACGAGACGGGCCATGTCTTCGACCTGCCCGACCTCTACCACCGGCCCACCGACGGGGAGGGCGACTGGGACACGTACGTGGGCGACTGGGACGTCATGGGCAGCCAGTTCGGGCTCGCCCCCGACTTCTTCGGCTGGCACAAGTGGAAGCTGGGCTGGCTCCAGTCGCACCAGGTGACGTGTGTGACCCGCACCGGGGACACCCGGCTGACCCTGGAGCCGCTCAGTACGGCGCCGCGGGTGCCGGGCGCCCCGTTCGGCGCCGGTGACGGCACCAAGCTCGCCGTGGTGCGCACCGGGCCGTCCAGCGCCATCGCCCTGGAGGCCCGCGGTGGTGGCGGCAACGACGGGGCGACCTGCACGCAGGGCGTCCTCGTCTACCGGATCCGCAGCGACTCCTCGTCCGGCGCCGGCCCGATCCAGGTCCTCGACTCCCACCCCTTCACGGAGTCCTGCTACGGCGAATCGGTCTACCCCGCGCTCGCGGACGCCCCGGTCCAGGTCGGCGAATCCTTCACGGTCCCCGGCGAAAAGCTCCGAGTGGAGGTGGAGGACCGCACGGCTTCCGGAGCGTGGACAGTCAAGGTGACGACGAGCTGAACGCCCCGGTCCCCCGGTGCCCCGGCGCGGGGTGAGCGCTCCCGTCCGGCGTCCGGCTCGGCGCGGACCCGCCATCGCCGCGTGCGGCTCCGGTGGGGCTGGTCGCGCTCGCGCGGCGGAGCCGCACATCGACACAGTCCGCGCCCCTTACGGGGCTCCAGTCCCCAACGACGAAGGCCCCCCGCTATGAACGGGAGGCCTTCGTTTCAGGTGCGCCATCAGGGACTCGAACCCCGGACACGCGGATTAAGAGTCCGCTGCTCTAACCAACTGAGCTAATGGCGCCGGCTGACGTCGTAGACATTAGCACCCTGATCGGTGGCAGGAAAAATCGATACCTGCAGGTTCGAGCGCGCCGCGGCCCGCACCGCCCTCACGCAGGCCCACAGAACCACTTCGGCCCCCGGCAGCCAGGGGTGGCGCGTGTCCGGAGCCACCACCCAGCGCGACGGATGGTGCGGCCCGGCAGGAGTGGTCGGCGCCGGGACGGTGACGGCGTCACCGCTGCCGTGACACAGCAGCGGCGGCACCGCGGGCCCCCACTCCTCCCAGCGCAGCAGCGACGGCAGCCGCTGGGCCGTACCCGGCGCCGTGAACAGCAGCATCCGGCCACGGTGCGCGGCGACAGGACCCGATCCGGGCCCCTCGTCCCAGAGCCGGTCTAACATCCGCCGCCCGAAGATCGCGGGCACATTGACCACGTCGAAGACGGAACCGCACGGCAGTACCACGGGCGCGGTCGGCCGGGACTCCCAGTGGGCGAGCGTGGAGCGCGGATACGTTCCTGCGGAGGCGAGCCAGGAGGCGCCCTCGGGGGTGACGCCCGCGACGTCGAACCGGTCGTGGGGTGCGGCCTGGGTGCCGGCGGCTGCGGCGGCTGCGGCGGCTGAGGCGGGGGAGGTGGGGGAGGCGGGAAAGGCTGCGATGTGAGGGTGCGTGGTGCTCATGATCCCTACATCTACAGGGCGTGAGGGTGCAGCTCCAAAGGGTTGCCGGAAATCGGGACAGGAGGGTGCGGGGTGGAGTATCTTGCCCCTCTGGCATATGCCAAACGATCTTGACCGGGGTGGGAGGGAGCCTCAGTCGGTCGGTTCGACGGCGCCGCGCAGCAGGTCACGGCCGAACTCGACCATCTTCTTGGCGTAGTCCTCGGTCCAGTCGGCGCGCTCCGCGATGTCCGCCGTCGTGAGCCGGTCGAAGCGGCGCGGATCGGCGAGCTGGGCCGCCGCGACGGCCTGGAACTCGACGGAACGGTCGGCCGCCGCGCGGAACGCGTGCGTCAGCTCCGTGGCGCGGGTCAGCAGCTCGCGCGGGTCCTCGATGCGCTCCAGGTCGAAGAAGTGCTCCGGGTCGGCGGCGGCCTCCGCGGGCTCGAAGATCAGCGGCACGGGCCGCAGACGCGGTTGCGGGGTACGGGGCCGGTCGGGCTCCGCCATGAGGTTCCTCCTGTGTGCCGAATGCGGCCCGTGGTCTCACCCGGGCCACCTTCCATTGTCCGCGGGCCCGCAAGTGGGCCTTCGACCGGTGGGCCGGCGGTCAGCGGGCGCCAGGTCACCCGGTGTTTCCGCCGGCCGGCTCGGGGCCGGGTGACGCGCCTCCCGGTCGTCCGGGCTGTGTTCCTCGGCCGCCTGTGGCGGCGTGCCGGACTCGGTCCGGCGGATGGGGCTGCTGGTCGGTCGGCGGTCAGGGGCGCCAGGTCACCCGGTGTTCCGCCAGCCGGCTCAGGACCGAGTGATTCGCCTCCCAGCCGTCCGGGAACTTCACCGTCACCCCCAACTGCACCGGCTCCGCCGACGGGTGCTCGTCGAGGAGGTCCGCGACGCCCGCCCGGCACACCACGATGCACGCGTGCCGGTGCCGGGACGCCAGCACGCACAGTCGGCCCGTCTCCAGGTGGAACGCCGTCGCGTCGGGGCGCCCCGACAGCGGATGCAGGACGACGGTGACGTCGTACTCCCGGCCCTGCAGCCGGTTCGCCGTGTCGACGGTGACGCCCTGTACCCCGAGCCCGGCCAGCGCGGAGCGCACCGCCGCCGCCTGGTCGCGGTGGGCCGTGCCGACGCAGATCCGGTCCGCGGTCAGCGGCGACTCCTCCGGGCCGCGCTCGGACGTCGTGACGCCCTCCCGGTCGAGGAGCCGGCGCACCACCAGCGCGACCGCCCGCACCGCCTCGGGGTCCGTGCGTGGCGTGTGCGCGGCGGGCAGCTCCAGCAGGCCCCAGCCCGAGCGCGCCGCCTCGTCGATGACCCGGTCGGGGCCCGAACCGTCCGACGCCGCACGGAAGTCGAGCGTGCGGTCGCCCTCGCGCGTGCCGCTGCGGAACGGTGTGTACGGGTAGAACGCATCCGAGACCAGCGGCGCCGCCGATGCCGGGAGCCGCCAGGAGACCGGGAGTTCGTGCTGCGGCAGATCGGGATTGTGGGCCAGCAGCGTCGACACCGCCGACGCCGACGGGTCGTAGGACAGGCCCGCCCACTGCTCCGAACCGACCGTCGAGAACGGGTCCAACTGCCCCGGGTCGCCCACGAAGAGCGCCCGCTCGAAGAGTCCGGCCACGGCGAGCAGCGCGTCACTGCGCATCTGGTACGCCTCGTCGACGATCGCGTGCCGCCACGGCTCGACCCCCTGCACGTGCGCCCACTTCGCCGCCGTCGAGATGACGACCGGGAGCGGGGCGAGGTCGGCGGCCTTGGTCGACAGGCGGACGTTCGGCAGGTCGTCGAGCGTCTTGTCGTACGCGTCCGGGTCGCTGCTGTGCAGGCGGCCCACGGGCAGCTCGGCGTTCTTCTCCTGGAGGCGCAGGACGAGGTCGTCCACCTGCGCGTTCGTCTGCGCGACGATCATCAACGGGCGTCCCGCGTCGGCCAGTTCGAGCGCCGTGCGCACGACGAGCGTCGACTTGCCCGCGCCCGGCGGGGAGTCCACGACGACGCCGCGGGCCTCGTGGTGCAGCGTGTCGTGCAGGATCTCGGCGGTGGCGCGAGCCGCCTCCGCGCCCGGGTCGAAGGCCGGGCCCGCCGGGGTCGTCACCGTCACAGGATGTCCTCCTTCGTCACCGTGTCCGGCGCCTCGGGCCCGGCGCCCGGCGGGCCGCCGTGGGTCCACGGCGTCTCCTCCGGATCGGGCAGCTTCGGGCCGCCCCGCTGCTCGTGCTCGAACAGCGTCCAGCACACCCGGTCGCCCTTCTCCGGCACCGCGCCGGCGTCCGGCTCCTTGCCGCGCCCCATCTTGTCCAGCAGCCGCAGCACCACCGTGTCCGCGGCCTCGTACGCCACGAACTCGGCGGTCTGCGGCTTGCCTTCGAGCGACCGGTACACCTTCACGCGCTCGCCGAGATGCGGCCGGTCGTCCGTGCGTACGGTGACCAGCGGGCGCGGGCGCTTCTTCTCGTTGTACGCCAAGGCCACCTCCGTCACCTCGCCGGCGAACGCCTCCCCGGCCAGCCGCCGGCCGGCCATGACCAGCGGGTCGTCGAGCGCCTCCTGGGCGTCCAGACGGGCCTGTTCGCGCTCGCGCGTGGCCAGCTTGTTCGCCGCCGTCACCGCGTCGTCGCGGCGCGGCTGCGGGGGCTCGCCCGCCGCGACACGGTCGCGGTGGCCGGTGAACGACCAGCGGTCGCGCGTCCAGCGCTCGGCCGCGCGCGGCCCCTCGGGCAGCGTGCACAGCGCGTCCAGGCCGCGCCACACCGCGTCCCAGGTAGGGCGGGTGCGGGACGCGATCAGGGTGTGGATCTCCCGCTCGGCGGCGGTGAGTTCGGCCAGCCGGCCGTCGGCCTCGACCGCGTCCTGCGTGGCCGCGAGGCGCGTACGGGCCTTGTCGTAACGCTCGATCGCCGGTGCGAGGAGCTTGTTGTCGAAGGCCGGGTCGGTGGCGGGGCCCGCGGGCGGGCACAGGAGCTGGCCCTGCGCGTCCCTGGCGAGCTCGGCGTGCCGGGCCGCCTCGGCGCCCGACGTGCCCTCCGGGGCCTCGACCCAGGCGAGCAGCGCGCCCAGGTGCTGGTCCTCCAGGCTCGACTGGCCGGTCGCCCAGTGCCGGGAGAGCAGGTCCGTCATGGACAGCAGGAGGGACGAGCCGGGGACCCGCGCGCGCTCGCCGTAGTGCGTCAGCCAGCGGCCGAGCAGCGGCACGTGCGGGGGAGCGGGGTAGGGCGTCTCCGGGTCCTGCTCGGCCGTGCGGCGAAAGCGCATCGAGCGGCCGAGGAGCCGGACGAACTCGATGCCCGCGCGGCTCGGCACGATCAACTGCGGTGCGTCCGCGCACAGTTCGACCTCGACCTTGACCTTCTTGCCGGTCTCCGGGTCGGTCTCGCTGCGCTCGGCGGGCTCGACTTCGGCCGCGTACGCGTCGATGTACGGCAGCACCGTCTCGGCGAGCTGCGTCAGGAAGGCGAAGCGCAGATCACGGTCGCGCGGCTGCGGTACGACAAGGAGGCGCGGCGAGGTGCGCTCCGTGCCGACCAGCGCGCCGAGCGGGGCGCCGGTCTCGCCCGCGGTGGTCAGCGGGACCAGGACCAGGGGGCGCTGGGAGAGGTGCCGGTGGCGGACCGTGGCGGTCGGCTGGGCGCGGCCCGAGCTGGTGGCTTCGAGGCGGGCCAGGTGGTTGATCAGGCTCATCGGGCCAGCGCCTCCTGCCGCAGCGCGGCGGCCCGGCGCAGCGCCGCAACCGTCGGGTTGTCCGGGTCGCCGCTCTCGCCGCGGGCGGCGGCGAGCACCGCGTCCACCGTCGTCAGACCGCCCAGCTCGGCGCGGAGCGGGCGGCCCAGGGCCGTCACCGCGCCCGCCTCGCGCGAGCGGGCCCGGCAGTGGAAGCCCAGCTCGCACGCGGCCAGGCACTCCGGCGCGTACGACGCCGGGACCGACTCGACCGCCTGGGAGAGCCGCTCCGGGGGCAGCCCGGGGTCGAAGACCGTGCCGGGCGGGAGGGCCGCCGCGATGTCCTCGATACGGGTGAGGCGGGTGAGCTGGCGACGGGTCACCGACAACTGCTTGCGCACGTCGACCGCGGACGCGGCCGGCAGGTTCGTGAAGTCCTTCGGGCAGACGAGCACGATCCGGTCCCGCACCCGGACGCCGTCCAGGCGCGCCGCGACCTCTTCGAGCGCCAGCACGTAGACCGCCGCCTGGCGGGCCGCGGCGCCGACCTTCGCCGCGTCCGCCGCGCCGTCGATCATCGGGAAGGACTTGATCTCGACGACCGTCCAGCTGCCGTCGGGGTGCACCACCACCGCGTCCGGCTCCAGGAACGCCGGGCTGCCCGCCACGTCGAGCGCGACCATCGGGTGGTCGAGGAACGTCCACGTACCGGACTCGGCGGCCGAGCCGACCGCCTCGCGCAGCGCGAGCGCCGTGCGCGCGGTGCGGCCCTCGGGACCGATCGCCGACAGGTCGGGCGTGCGGACGAGATCGGGGGTGGGCTCCGCGGCGGCGGGATCCACGCGCGCGTGCACGAGACGCAGCAGCTCCGCGCCGCCGTCGGCCTTCACCCGCGCCTCGAACGCGTTCCCCCGGGTCAGCGCGAACTGGGACTGGCCGAAGGCCGCGGGCGCCCCGAGCGCGTCCGCGATCCGGCCCTTGTCGACGCCCGCGCCGTCCAGCAGCGCCCGGCGACTGCACCCCGGGTTCGCCGCGAGGGCGGCCAGGGCGCGGGCGTCCAGCGGGCGTGGCGGGGTGTCGGGGCCACGCAGCTCAGCGAGCCGGTGCCGCAGTCCCGTCGCCTGTGTCGCGTGATGTGGCGGCCTTGCGCTGTCGGGGAATTCGCTCACCCGGGGAAGTCTGGCACTCCCCACTGACAATCGAGGACCGTGTGGCGGAAGGTGCCACCTCCGCGCCGCCGCGTGCCCCCGCGAACAGAGCGCTCACGCGCTCCCTGACCAGGGCCGCAGCCCGCATCACCGGCTTGGAGAGCAGCAGCCCGACACCCATCACGGCGACGCCCGCGAGCGCGTCGAAGAAGTAGTGGTTGGCGGTGCCCATCACGACGATCGTGGTGATGAGGGGGTAGGCGACACCGAGGGCCTTCGTCCAGCGGTTGCCGCCGTGGCGCCAGAGCATGATCCCGCACCACAGCGCCCAGCCGACGTGCAGGCTGGGCATGGCCGCGTACTGGTTCGTCATGCCGCCCATGCCCTTGGGGGCGCTGGCCGCGCCGCCCCACCAGCCGTAGGAGCTGTACTGGGCCATGGTGTCCACGAAGCCGTAGCTCGACGCCAGGAGCCGGGGCGGGCAGGTCGGCAGGAGCGTGAAGCCGATGAGGCCGATCATCGTCGAGGTCATCAGCCAGGTGCGGGCCGCGCGGTAGAGGTGGGCGCGGCGGCGGAAGAGCCAGACCAGGACGACGGGGGTGACGATGTAGTGCAGTGAGGCGTACCAGAAGTCGGCGGGGACGCCGATCCACGCCTCGCGGGTGAACAGTCGGTTCAGCGGGTGTTCGAGGTTGAGGCGGACCGCTTTCTCGGCCCTGAGTATGGAGACTCCGTGATCGACGGCGCTCTGCACGTCACCCCGGGCGAGCAGCCGGCCCGCCGTGTACGCGCCGTACACCAGGAGGATCAGCGGGAGCTCGGTCCACCAGCGCAGCCGGGTGACGGGTATCGCCTCCGTGCGTGGTGCGTCGTCGGTCTGCGACATGCGGGCCGCTCCCCCTCTTCCTCGTCCGGCGGCCTCTGGCCACGTGCTCACCCTACGGCGTATGTGGGGGTCTGCGTGGGCGACCCCTGACCCTCGTAGACGCGGAGATCAGGCGGCGGGTTGCCCGGCGGGCGGTCCCTGTCGGGGGTGCGCGATGATGGATGCGGCGACACTTCCGTTGCCTCCCGTTCATCCTGTTTCTTCGTCCCCGTCCGGCTTCTCCGGACGCGTACGTGATGAAAGGTTCATCCCGCATGGCACCGCGCATCCTGTTGGCCCGGCACGGACAGACGGAATGGTCCCTGTCCGGACGGCACACCGGCAGGACGGACATTCCGCTCCTGGAAGAGGGCAGGCGCGGCGCGAAGCTCCTCGGCGAGCGGCTGCACCGGGCCCCGTACGACGGTCTCGACGGGGTCGAGGTGCGCACCTCGCCGCTGGTCAGGGCGAGCGAGACGTGCGAGCTCGCCGGGTTCGGGGAGCGGGCCACCGCGTGGGACACCCTGATGGAGTGGGACTACGGCGCGTACGAGGGCCTCACCCCGGCCCAGATCCAGGAGCTGCGGCCCGGCTGGTTCATCTGGCGCGACGCCGTGCCGGACGGCGAGACGATCGCCGAGGTGACGGCGCGGGCCGACGAGGTCGTGGCGTGGGCACGGAGCGCCGACCGCGATGTGCTGGTGTTCGCGCACGGCCACATCCTGCGGTCCATCGGGGCCCGGTGGCTCGGCCTTCCGCTCGATTTCGCGGCGCGCGTGCGGCTCAGTCCGACCTCGCTGTCGGTGCTGGGCTGGGCTTACGGGGAGCCGGCGATCGAGTCGTGGAACGAGACGGGGCATCTCGGGTAGCGCGGCAGCCCGACGGCCGGTGGGGGCGGGGCGCGGGAATGTATCGATGTGCGGCTCCGCCGCACGCGCGCGCCCCCACGCCACCCGCACCCGACGCACTACTTCCGCGACGCCGAGTGCGCCTCCAGGAAGGCGTTCACACCTGCGGCCCGGCGATGCGGCAGCAGCACCCGGGACGTCGTCGCCAGCATCCCCTCGATGCGGGACGACCGGACGTCCCGGAGCAGGCCCAGCGCCCGCGTCCCCGCGGCAGCGGCCTCGTCGGGGTGGCCGGAGCGCGCCAGGTCGTCGGCGAGCTCGGCCGTGTACAACGCCATGTTCCGCGTGAAGTGCGGGTCCTGGAGGGCGACCGCGCGGCCCGCGTGCCGGGCGGCGCGGTCCCAGGCGCCCAGCGCCGACCAGCACTGCGACTCCAGGCCCTCCAGCTCGGCCTCGCCGTAGAAACTCATCCACTCCGGGTCGGCGTCCGAGGAGCCGCGCGCGAACAGGGTCTGCGCCCGCGCGAGCGACCGTTCGCAGCCCCGCTGATCGCCCAGGCCCGCCCAGCCCCCGGCCTCCCGCAGCGCGAGCAGCGACAGCAGCCGCGGTGAGCCGAGGTGCGCGGCCACCCGGGCTGCCGCCTGGGCCGCCCGCACCGCCTCGCGCGGCCGGCCCGCGTCGCGCGCCAGGAACGCCGTGTTGCAGAACGCGTGCGCCTCCAGCGCCTCGTCGCCGGCCATCCGCGCCGTCGCGAGCGCCTCCGCGTAGTGCGAGCGGGCGTCGTCGAAGCGGCCCGAGTCGTGCGCCAGCCAGCCCACGGAGATGGCCAGTTCACCCGCTCCCGTCTGCAGCCGGTCGGTGATGTCGCGCCCGGCGCTCCCCGAGTCGAGCAGTTCGAAGGCGGTGCGCAGCGGCGCCGCGGCCCGCCGGTACAGGCTGTCGCCGCCGTGCCGGTCGTCGAGCAGCCGGATCCGCCGGATCGCCTCCTCGACGGCGCCGACACCCGTGTGCGCGGGATGCCGGTCCGGCGGGGCCTGGGGCGCGGGGACGCCGAAGGGCGCCAGGGCGGCGACGGCGACCGTGGCCGTCGAGCCGGTCATGCCGGTCATGAATGCGCGACGTCGCACGTCGCTCTCCTCGTCGTGCAGGGAAGGGTCGTGCCGGTCGGGGACGAGGGCGCGCGCGCCCCGGCCACGTACCAGCGAACGGGGTGCGAACCCCAGGTCCGCGAGGGTCCGGCCCGGGAACATGTGCAGGAACACCCGCTCGTAGGCGTAGTTGGGACAGCGGATCTCGCCGGCCTCCACGCGTCCGATGTAGCGCGCGTCGCAGCTGACCCGCTCGCCGATCTCCCGCGCCGCCCGCCGTACCGCGGCCGCGAACTCGCCCGGCGAGCGCCGGCCGCGCAACTCCCGGAAGGCGAGGTTCGGGCGTGGGGGCTGCGGCGCCGAAGCATCCGAGAGATACGGAGACGACGTCATGAGCGGGTCCTCCCGTGCGAACCGTGCCGGACACCGGGGGAGTCGACCATGGGGCCCGAGTGAGCCGAGCGGCCTTCTGGGACCTGTCTCCCCTTGTTCCGGCGAGGCTCGAAGGTACCGGCTGGCACGACGCCGACACGCGGAGTTTGGCTACAAACCGGATATCTCACCCACGATCCGCCATGAACTGCCATCCTTTGCGGCGGCGTGCCGCCGTAGCCGTTGACAACCCCGTGGCGTTGAACCATGCGGCGGAACCCCATCTGGACACGAGGAGGGGCCGAGGTGTTGAACGCGGCACAGCCCATGACATCGACGGCGCAGCACTGCCCGACCGAGGAGCACAGCGCGCAGCCACCGGGCGCCTGCGACCTCGTCACGGTCCCGGCCCGGCAGGGCCTGGAAGCCGTCGACATCCTGCGCCGCGGCTGCGCCGAGCCGGTCGGCCCGGTGCTGCACGACGGCGGCGGCGCCACGCTCGGCTTCCTCGTCCCGCCCGGCACCGCCGACGGCTGGGACGTCCCGGGCAGTGCCTGTACGCACACCCAGGGCCGCGGCGCCCCGCTCGCCCCGCCCGACGAGGGCGGCTGGCTGCTGCCGCCGGAGAGCGAGGCGTCCGACCTGGTCACCGACCCGGCCGTGCTGCGCGCCGCCCTCGACGAGGCGGCCCGCATGATCGAGGCCGCGGACAACTGCCGCTGAGCCGCTCCGTGCCGCTCCGTGCCGCTCGGAGTCGCTCCGTGCCGCCTCTCCCGGCGCCACGGGGCCCGCTGAGCCGAACCCGCCCCACCCGCCGATAATGGCCGAATGGCGAGGTCACGCGGGAAGCAGCAGGTGCGCAAGGGCGACGGGGGCGCGGGACGCGGGGCGCGGGAGGCCGTGGTCGAGAGCGTCGACGGCGGGCTCGCCGAACTGATACCCGACCGGGAGCGGGCCGGCGGCTGGACGCTGCTGATCGACGGGGCCCCGCAGTCGCACGTCGACCTCGACGACCCGAGGCATCTCTCCTTCGAGTACCAGCGCCGCATCGGCCATGTCCTCGATCTCGCCGCCGACCCGGGCCGCCCGCTGCAGGCCGTGCACCTCGGCGGCGGCGCCTTCACTCTCGCCCGCTACGTCGCCGCGACCCGGCCGCGCTCCACGCAGCAGGTCGTCGAGCGCGACGGCCCCCTGGTCCAACTGGTGCGCACCGCCCTGCCGTTGGACCCCGGCGCCCGGATCAGGGTGCGCACCGCCGACGCCCGTGAGGCGCTCGCCAAGCTGCCCGACGACTGGGCCGACGTACTCGTCGCCGACGTCTTCAGCGGGGCCCGCACCCCGGCCCACCTCACCAGTACGGAGTTCCTGACCGAGGTGCGGCGCGTGCTGCGGCCCGCGGGGACGTACGTGGCGAACCTCGCGGACGGTCCGCCGCTGGCCCATCTGCGCGGCCAGATCGCCACCGCCGCCGCCGTCTTCCCCGAGCTGGCCCTGATCGCCGACCCCACGGTGCTGCGCGGCAAGCGGTTCGGGAACGCGGTGCTCGTCGCCTCCGCGCACCCGCTGCCCGTCGCCGAGCTGACCCGCAGGGCCGCGGGGGACCCGCACCCGGGGCGGGTGGAGCACGGCCGGGAGCTGATCGACTTCACGGGGGGTGCCGCCCCGGTGGCCGACGCCTCGGCCAAGGCGTCACCCGCGCCGCCGCCGTCCGTCTTCCGGTAGCCGCGGCGCCCGTCCCTCAGTAGTTCGCCACTTCCACCGTCGGCTTGTGGTCGTGCCACGTGCAGAACACCGACACCTTGTCCGTCCCGGACGTGAACTCCACCCGGATCCACGTCGGCTGCCTCCACACCTGCACCGACCATCCGGCGCCGGGCGTCGCGGAGACGAGGGTCGCCGAGGTGGCGCCGAGATCGAAGACGGCGCGGCCGCCGTCCGTCGCATAGCTCTTCACGGTGCCGGAGGAGGACGAGGTCGGCGCGGTCGAGGTCGGCGCGGGCGGCGCCGACGGCGTCGTACGGCTCGGGGAGGCCGATTTCGAGCGGGTGGGGGAGGCCGCCGACGCGGACCGGCTCGGTGACGGTTCGGGGCGGTGCGTCGACGAGGCCAGCGAGGGCGCCGCGCCGTCCTCGTCGCCGCCCGGGTCCGTCACCGAGAACGCGCGCGGCGGGTCGTACGCCGTGCCCGCCATCACCGTGTGCACGCCCCACCACGACAGGGTCACCGCGGCGCCGGTCGCGAGCAGCCACGCCACCACGTGCACCAGGCCGCGCCGCACGGGATGCGCGGTCCGCGGCGTCGCGGCCCGCGCGGTCTCGTCCGGCACGGGTGCCGGAGGCGTCGGGGAGAGGTGTCGCGTCGATGGCATCGCGGGCCATACTGCACCACTGCCGTCACCGCTGTCCCGCACGGACCGCAGTCACCCGGAAGAGGGCTGTAAACGCCCGGATGGCGTACGGTGCCGCCCATGGCAAGTGTGCTCGTGGTCGAGGACGACCAGTTCGTACGCTCAGCCCTCATCCGGCACCTGACCGACGCCGCACACACCGTGCGCAGTGTCGGTACGGCTCTGGAGGCGCTGCGCGAGGTCGCCCATTTCCGGTTCGACGTGGTGATTCTCGATCTCGGTCTGCCCGACCTGGACGGAGCCGAGGCGCTGAAGATGCTGCGCGGGATCACCGACGTACCCGTGATCATCGCCACGGCGCGGGACGACGAGGCGGAGATCGTCCGGCTGCTCAACGACGGCGCCGACGACTACCTCACCAAGCCCTTCTCGCCCGAGCACCTGTCCGCCCGGATGACCGCCGTGCTGCGCCGGGCGCGCGGCAGCGCCGGTGCCGAGCCGCCGTCCCGCCTCATCCGGGTCGGCGGGCTCGCCATCGACCCGCTGCGCCGCCAGGCCGAGCTGGACGGCGTGTCGCTCGACCTGACCCGGCGCGAGTTCGACCTGCTCACCTTCCTCGCCGGGCGGCCCGGCGTCGTCGTCCCGCGCAAGGAGCTGCTCGCCGAGGTGTGGCAGCAGTCGTACGGCGACGACCAGACCATCGACGTGCATCTGTCGTGGCTCAGAAGGAAGTTGGGGGAGACGGCCGCGCGGCCGCGCTATCTGCACACGCTGCGCGGCGTCGGCGTGAAGCTGGAACCGCCGGCATGAGGTGGGCGCTGGTCAAGGTCTGCCTCGCCGTCACGACGATGGTCGTGGTGGCGTTCGCGATCCCGCTCGGCCTCGTCATCAAGGAGATGGCCCGCGACCGGGCGTTCTCCAACGCCGAGCGGACCGCCGCCGCCCTCGGCCCCACGCTCTCCATCACCACCGACCGCGACCAGCTCGTCCGCGCCCTCGCCACCGCACAGACCGGCGGCGAGGACCGGATGTCCATCTACGTCCCGGCGGACGGCGCCGACCCGGCCATCCGGCTCGGCGAACTGCGGGCGGACACCGACGAGTTGAACCACACCCGGCGGGCGGCCGTGCACGACGTGCCCGGCGGGTCCGTGTGGCTGCAGCCCATCGCGGTGAGCACCACCAAGATCGCGGTCGTCGAGGTCTACGTGCCCGAGGCCGAGGTCAGCAACGGCGTGACCACGGCCTGGCTGGTCCTCGCCGGAGTCGGGATCGCGCTGATCATCGGGAGTGTGGCCGTCGCCGACCGGCTCGGGGTGCGCATGGTGCAGCCCGCGCAGCGGCTCGTCGGCGCCGCGCACGAACTCGGAGAGGGCAGGCTCGGCGCCCGGGTCCCGGAGGACGGGCCCACCGAACTGCGGCTCGCTGCCGTGGCGTTCAACTCCATGGCCGATCAGGTGGTCCAGCTCCTCGCCAACGAAAGGGAGTTGGCGGCCGACCTGTCGCACCGGCTGCGGACCCCGCTCACCGTGCTGCGGCTGAACGCCGCCTCGCTCGGCGACGGGCCCGCCGCCGAGCAGACCCGCGTCGCCGTCGAGCAGCTGGAACGCGAGGTCGACACCATCATCCGCACGGCCCGTGAGGCCAAGCCGCAGACCGCCGCGGCAGGGCCGGGCGCCGGGTGCGACGCCGCCGAGGTGATCCGCGAGCGCATGGCGTTCTGGTCCGCGCTCGCCGAGGACGAGGGCCGCAAGGTGCGGGTCGCCGGCGTCGACCGGCCGGTGCGGATCCCCGTCGTCCGCGGAGAGCTGGCCGCCGCCCTCGACGCGCTGCTCGGCAACGTCTTCCGGCACACCCCCGAGGGCACCGCCTTCGCCGTCGACGTGCACAGCGGTGAGGACGCGGTCATCGTGCTCGTCTCCGACGCGGGGCCCGGCATCCTCGACCCCGAGGCGGCCCTGGCCCGCGGCAAGGCCGACGGCCGGGTCGGCTCCACCGGGCTCGGCCTCGACATCGTGCGCCGCCTCGCCGAGTCGACCGGCGGCGACGTCCGCATCGGCTCGTCCGTGCTCGGCGGCACCGAGGTGCGGATCTGGGTGCAGCTCGACGGCCGGGCGCCGGGCGAGGGTCGCCGCGGCCGCGGACATCGGAGCCGCGAACGTAAAGGATTGGTCTCTACCTTTAATCGCTCCCGATCCCTTCCTTAAGCCAACCCTAAGATCCGAGGGCCCCTTCCCTCTTGCCCGAATTGACGGGTTCCGGATCGCTAGCGTGCTGCCGCACCCCCACCCCCACGTACATCCCCGTACGTTTCCTCGTACAGCTAAGGCAGGCACGCGATGAGCAGCACGCACCGGCGCAGCAAGGTCAGCGGCAGGAACAAGGCGATAGGCGGCCTCGTCGCCGCGGCCGTCGTGGGCGGCGGCGCGTTCTTCTTCACCTCGACGGCGTCGGCGGCCTCCGTGGGCGCCGAGTTCTCGAAGACCAGCAGCTGGACCGGCGGCTACACCGGTCAGTACGTCATCACCAACGACACCGACAAGGCCCAGACCGGCTGGACCCTGGAGTTCGACCTGCCCAGCGGCGTGAAGCTGAGCTCGCTGTGGAACGCCGAGTCGAAGACCGACGGGCAGCACGTCACCGTCACCCCCGCCTCCTGGGACAAGGAGGGCATCGCGGCCGGCAAGTCCGTGACCGTCGGCTTCGTCGCGTCCGGTGACGCCGCCCCGACCGGCTGCAAGATCAACGACACGGCCTGTTCCGTCGACAGCGGCGCGACGCCGGAGCCCAGCGGCCGCCCGACCGAGTCGGCGACCCCGTCCCCGACGGCCTCGGCGACCAAGACCGCGCAGCCCACCGCGACGGCCACCTCGACCGCCACCGCGAGCCCCTCGACGTCCTCGTCCTCCGGTACCGGCTCGGGCTCGACGGCGAGCGCCGGCTTCGCCCCGTACGTCGACACGTCGCTGTACCCGAAGTTCGACCTGGTCTCCTCCTCCAAGGCCACGGGCGTGAAGGAGTACAACCTCGCCTTCATCACCTCCGGTGGTTCCTGCGTCCCGAAGTGGGGCGGCGTCACCGACCTCGGCAGCGACGAAGTCGCCGCGCAGATCGGTGACTTGAGGGCCGCGGGCGGCGACGTCCGGGTCTCCTTCGGCGGCGCGTCCGGCACCGAGCTGGCGCAGGCCTGCTCCTCCGCCTCCGACCTGGCGGCGGCGTACCAGAAGGTCATCGACCAGTACAAGCTCACCAAGGTCGACTTCGACGTCGAGGGCGGCGCGCTGCCCGACACGGCGGCGAACACCGAGCGGGCCCGGGCCATCGCCACGCTCCAGAAGAACAACGCCGGTCTGAACGTCTCCTTCACCCTCCCCGTGATGCCGGAGGGCCTCACGTCGGACGGCGTGAACTTCCTGAAGAACGCCAAGGAGAACGGCGTCTCCACCGACCTCGTCAACATCATGGCGATGGACTACGGAGCCTCGTACAGCGGCGACATGGGCACCTACGCCGAGCAGGCCGCGACCGCCACCCAGGCGCAGATCAAGTCCGCCCTCGGCCTGTCGGACACGGCCGCGTGGAAGGCCGTCGGGATCACCCCGATGATCGGCGTCAACGACGTCTCGTCCGAGATCTTCAAGGTCGACGACGCCACGCAGCTCGTCTCCTTCGCCAAGAACAAGGGCCTGGGCGGCCTGTCGATGTGGTCGGCCACCCGTGACAAGCAGTGCGACGGCGGCGCGAAGAACTACGCCGACCCGACGTGCAGCTCCATCGAGCAGTCGGCCAACGCCTTCCAGAAGGCGTTCGCCGCCTTCAACTAGGCGCTGACCGGCGCCACTTGAGCCACCTCCCCAACGGGGGCGGCAGCCCCGGCCGGATGACGACCCCCCACACCGGCCGGGGCCGCCGTCATGTGCGCCGCTGCTCCTGCGCCGCGTCGAGGGTGGGCCCCCAGGGCCGCAGCTTCTCCGGGTTCCGCACCGACCACATGCGCCGGATCCGGCCGTCGCGGACGTCGAACGCCATGACCGCCGACGTCGCCCCGCCCAGTTCCAGCACGAGCCCGGCCTGCCCGTTGACCGTCCGCTCGACCGGCCTCAGGTCCGGCGCCCCCTCGATGAGCATCGCCAGGAAGCCGCCGATGGCCTCGGCGCCGTGCAGCGGTTCGAGGAGCGCCCGCACGACCCCGCCACCGTCGCTCGCCGCGACGGCGTCCGGGTCGAGCAGCCCGACCAGCGCGTCGATGTCCTTGGCGTCCCAGGCCGCCTTGAACTTCCGTACGACAGCGGCATGTTGATCGTTCCCGGCGGACCCGGGCCGCGCGGAGTCCAGCCTGCGCCGCGCCGACACCGCCAGCTGCCGGCAGGCGGCGGGGGACCGCCCGACGATCTTCGCCACCTCCGGGAACGGATAGCGGAACACGTCGTGCAGCACGAACGAGACCCGCTCGGCGGGCGTCATCGATTCGAGCACGACGAGAAACGCCATGGAGACCGACTCGTCCAGGGTCACCCGCTCCGCCGGATCGCCCTGCTCCCCGCCCGCGCGGCCACCCAGCCACTCCACACTGTCCGGCACCGGCTCCGGCACCCACTCGCCCACATAGCTCTCCCGCCGGACGCGCGCCGAGCGCAGCACGTCGAGACAGATCCGCCCCGCGACGGTCGTCAGCCAGCCGCCCGGCGAGTCGATCTCCTGCCGCCGCCCCCGGGGCATCGCGTACCAGCGGGCGTACGTCTCCTGCACCACGTCCTCCGCGTCGGCCAGGGAGCCGAGCAGCCGGTACGCGAGACTGATCAACTGCCGCCGCTCGCTGATGACCGCGTCGAGCCCGGGATCGGGGGGAGTGCTCATGGTGTGGTCGCCGCCCTTCGCGGTCGTCTCCGTGTCTGTGCGAGTACGACGGGACAGCCCCCCGAAATATGACGTGCCCGCGCCCCTCACACTCCGCGCGCCCACCTCGTCGGTACGGGCAAAGACGGCCCACGGAGCCCGGGAGGCCCCCATGAGCAGCACGAACGACACGCACGTCCTTCGCACCCTCACCGACCGTCTCGCGATCGAGGCGCTGCGCGGCGAGTTCACCGACGCGATCATGATGGGCGACTACGACCGCTTCGCGCAGTTGTTCACGACGGACGGTGCGCTGCGGATCCCGGAGGGAGGCATCGGGTTCACCGGCCGCGACCGCATCCGCGCCGGGATCGAGCAGTTGCAGGACGCGTGGGACTACTTCATCCAGACCGTGCACCCGGGCACGATCCAGCTCGCCGCGGACACCGCCACGGGCCGCTCCTACATCCAGGAGCTGGGCCGTCGGCGCGACGGCGCCTCGCACCTCAACTACGCGCTCTACCACGACCGTTACGTCCGCACGCCCGACCAGGGCTGGCGGTTCGCGGAACGCGTCTACGAGGTCAGGTACATCGACACGGCCGCGCTGACGGGGACGACGTTCGCGGAGTTCGCCGCGTCCGGGGAGTGAACCCCGAAAAGAAGACGACCGGGGCACCCCCCAAGGGGATGCCCCGGTCGCCACGGTGGTGGAGCCCTACGCGGACGCGGACCTCCACTCCTCCGCGTAGTCGTTGAAGATCTCCCGCAGGTGGTGGCCGATCTTCAGGTAGTCCAGGTCGTCGAGGTTGGCGAGCGAGACGCGGACCGACCACTGCGGGCCCTCGAAGCCGCCGCCGTTGAGGAGGACGACGCCCGTCTGCTGGGCGAGGCGGAACAGCGGGTCGACGGGCTCGTAGTTCTTCTCCAGGTACGCGGCGAACGCCTTGCCGTGCTCCAGCTCCGCCTGCGCCAGCAGGTCCAGCTCGATGTAGTAGCCGGCCCGGTGCGGGTCGTCGGAGATCTTCATCTGGGAACCCTCCAGGAGGAGGTCCAGGCGCTGGCGCACGATGCCGCGGATCTTCTCCTTGTACGCCTGGCCCTCGTCCAGCATGTCGAAGAGGGAGAAGAAGGCCAGCATCACCTGCTGGGGGAGGGAGAGGCCCGCGGTGTGGTTCAGGGCCACCTGGCGGGAGTCCGCGACCAGGCGGTCGATGAACTTGATCTTCTCGGGCTCCAGGGTCAGCGAGCTGTACCGCTTGTTCAGGCGGTCCTTCTCGTCCTGGGGGAGTGCGGCGATGCGCTCGTCGATGATGTTGTCGTCGTGCAGGCCGATGACGCCGAGCCGCCAGCCGGTGCAGCCGTAGTGCTTCGAGTACGAGTACACGAGCAGGGTGTTGCGGGGGATGTCCGCGGCGATCGAGCGGAAGCCCTCCACGAACGTGCCGTACACGTCGTCCGTGACGATGAGCAGGTTCGGGTTCTTCGTGGCGACGATGTTCTTCAGCTGGTCGGCGACCCGCTGGGAGAGCGCCAGCGAGGGCGGGTTGGAGGGGTTGACCAGGCAGACCAGCTTGATCTCGGGGTCTTCGAGCTTGGCCACCTCCTCCTCCGGGTAGCGCCACTCGCGCACGCCCGTCTCGGCGAACATGCTCGCCTCGACGTACGTCACGTCGAACTCGTACGTGTCGAGCTCGGGGATCTCGATGTACGGCGTGAAGACCGGCACCATCAGGGCGATCTTGTCGCCCTTCTTCAGCATCCCGTTCTTCATGAGCGAGTCGAAGATGTAGCACATGGCGGCGGTGCCGCCCTCGGTCGCGAAGTACGAGATGTCGCCGGGCGGCGGCTTCTTGTCGAACATCTCGTCCGCGATGTAGCCGCGCACGATCTCCTGGACGTGCTCCAGGATGCGGTCGGGGACGGGGTAGTTGTCACCGATCGAGCTGTCGGTGAGCTCGTGCACGAACGCGTCCTTGTCGAACCCGAACCGCTGGATGCCCAACTGCACGCACTGCGCGAGCAGTTCGATGCCGGGCATGTCGGGGTTGCGGCGCACGAACGCGTCGAAGCGCTCGTACGCGCCCGTCTTCTCCGGCATGCCGCCGAGGTTGTCGGCGGTCCACACCCGGCGGGACTCGGAGAGCGAGAAGTAGCCGAGGGCGTAGAACGCCTCACGCGGCCCGGTGGCCACCCAGTTCGGGTTGCCGCGGCCCGCGTTGAGCATCTGGACGCTGGAGGTGCCCTTCTGGCCGGGCTTGTCGGCCTGCGCCTCCTTGGCGAGGTCGATGAAGATGTTCTTCAGCTCGAAGGGGGAGAGCTGCGCGTACTGCTGGATCTGCTCGCGGGTCAGATTCGTCTTCGGCATGTGCTGTGTTCCTTACGTGCTCAGTACGGTGCTCAGTGCTGGAGGAGGACGATCACGGCGCCCCAGATGGTCAGCAGGACGTTTCCGACCGCGTACGGGATCGTGTAGCCGAGGGTGGGGACCTGGGACCTGGACGCCTCGTTGATCGCGCCGATCGCCGCGGTGGTGGTCTGGCCGCCGGCCAGGACGCCCATCAGGATCGGGAAGCGGATCTTCTGCACGTAGTGGCCGAAGAGGAAGCCGATGATCAGCGGGATCACGGTGGCTACCGCGCCGAAGATCAGCAGGCCCCAGCCGGCCTCGGACAGGCCCGAGGTGAAGCTCGGCCCCGCGTTGATGCCGACGATCGCGACGAACATGCACAGGCCGAGCGTGTCCATGAACCACTGGGCGCCGGGCGGGACATTGCCGTACGTCGGGTACTTGCCGCGGATGTAGCCGAAGACCAGACCCATGATGAGCGCGCCGCCCGAGGTGGACAGCGAGATCGGGACGCCGGAGACCGTGAGGGCCGGGATGCCGAGGCAGCCGCCGAGGAAGATGCCGAGGCCGACCCAGATCATGTCGGTCGCGAACGAGGTCGGGACCGGCTTGCCGATCGCCGCGCCCGCCGGGTCCACCAGCCGCTTGGGCCCGGTGAGGATCAGGGTGTCACCGCGCTCGACCTTCGTGGACAGGCGGTAGGGGAACTCGGCGCCGGAGCGGTACAGCTTGTCGATGTAGACGCCGACCATGAACGGCTCCTTGCGCAGCTCGCCGATGGTCTTGCCGAGCTGGGCCTTCTCGGAGGCGACGACGTGCAGCGACTCGGTCTGGTAGCCGAGGAGTTCGATGTCGTCGGTCTCCATGCCGATGTGCGTACGGGCGTCGTAGTCGACCAGCGAGCCGCGCAGCGCGCTCAGCGCGACGACGTCGCCCTGCTGCAGCACGGTCTGCTGCGTGTGGTCGAGGATCTGCCCGTCCCGGCGTACCCGCGTGATGTAGATGCGGTGGCCGAGCGCCTTCTGCTGGTTCTCGAAGTCGTCGATGGTGCGGCCGACGATGTCCGGGCGCTCGATGGTGTAGGCGCGCAGCACCACCTCGTAGTAGCCCTCGGCGAGGTCGGGGTCGTCGCTGGGCGCGTCCAGTTCCTTGGCGATGAGGGCCGACTCGGCGGCCAGGTCCTTCTTGTAGATCTTGGGCAGGATGTTGGCGAGGAGCATCGCGCACAGGATCGTGCCGAGCGGATACGTCACCGCGTAGCCGATCGCGACGAGGTTCTCCTCGTTCTTGGCCGCCGCGCCCGACAGGCCGGGCAGGGTGCCGATGGCGTCCTGCGCGACACCGATCACCGCCGACTGCGTGAGCGCGCCGCCCAGCAGACCGGCGGACAGACCGGGGCCGTAGCCGAGCATCGCCGCGAAGACCCAGCAGATCAGCAGGCCCGAGACACAGACGACGACGGCGTTGAGGACCTGCGGCAGACCGTCGGTCTTCAGGCCGCGGAAGAACTGCGGGCCGACCTTGTAGCCCAGGGCGAACAGGAACATGATGAAGAACAGGCTCTTCACCGTGCCGTCGATCTGGACCTTGGACCAGGCGCCGAGCAGCAGGCCCGCGACGAGACAGCCGGTGACGGCGCCGAGCGCGATGGCCTTGTAGCGGATCTTCCCGAGCAGGAAGCCGAAGGCGACCGTGATGAACACCAGCAGCTCTGGATAGGGCTGGAAGATGTTCCGGTTGAGGAAGTCGATCACTTGTGGGTGCCGTCCTCTCAGTGTCCGAGTACGCCGACGAGCACGGGGCCCGTCAGGGGGAGCAGGAAGTTGGAGAGGGCGTAGGTGATCGTGTAGCCGAGCATCGGCACCGACGACTGCGCCACCTGGGTGACCGCGGTGATCGCGGGGGTCGAGCACTGCTGTCCGGCGATGGCGCCGATCAGCAGCGGCTTCTCGATGTTGAGGAGCTTGCGGCCGATGATCAGGGAGAGCGTGGCGGGGATCAGCACCATCGCGATCCCGGCGAACGGCAGCAGCGCCCCGTACTCCTTGAGCAGCGGCCATGCCTGCGGCCCGGAGACCAGACCCGTGCAGGCGATGAAGACCGCGAGGCCCATGTCCTTGATCGTGGAGGCGGCCTGCGGCGGGAACGCGCCGAAGGTCTGCGACCGCGAGCGGAACCAGCCGAACAGCAGGCCCGAGATCAGACAGCCGCCGCCGGTCCCCAGGGAGAGCGGCACGTCGCCGAACTTGACCACGATCTGCCCGAGCAGCGAACCGGCGGCGATGCCGAGGCCCAGGTAGATGAAGTCGGTGGCGTCGTTCTTGACCACCGAGCCGATCTTGGCGACCAGCTTGTTCAGCCCCGAGCGGGCGCCCACCAGGGTGAGCACGTCGCCGCGGTGCAGCACGGTGTCGCCGTTGGCGGGGATGTCCGTGTCGCCGCGGGTGATGTCGGTGACGTAGATGCCGTCCTCGAGGAACTCCGGGTGGGACCGCTGCATCGCGTCGACCGTCACGCCCTCCAGGGCCTTGTCGGTGACCGAGACCTCGCGGCTGGCCAGCGGCGAGTCGAGTCCGGGGACGCCCGGTGTCTCGGGGCCGATGAGCCGCCCCGCGTCGATGACGTTGGCCCGCCGGCCGACGAGCAGCACCAGGTCGGAGAGGGTGAGCTCCAGGCCGGGGGTGACGTCGAGGATCTTGCTGCCCCGCTTGACCGATTCGACGGTGACCCGTTCGGCCAGATGGGACGTCAGGTCGCCGATGGTCCGCCCGTCGGCGGTGGTCACCAGATACGTACGGCCGACCATGCCCGGCAGCGCCGGACGCTCGTCGGCCTCCAGGCTGCCGCTGGAGCGCGTCTTCTCCCACAGCTCGCGGGCGGCGTCGCGCAGATTGATGCGGAGCAGCATCGGCATGATCTGGCTCGTGTAGAGCACGATCGTGATCAGGCCGAAGAGGTAGCAGACCGTGTACGCGGTGGCGACGTTGCCCTGGTACTCGGTGATCTGCGCGGCGGTCAGATTGCTGAGCTTGCCGATGGACTCGGTCGCGGTGCCGACCACGGCCGACTCGGTGGCCGCGCCCGCCAGGATGCCGGAGGCCGTGCCGACGTCGAGGTCGAACCACTTGGCGAGGCCGAAGGCGATACCGAGGACACAGACCAGTTCGATGCCGCACAGCACGAAGAAGCGCAGCGACTTCTTGTTGAGGTTGCGGAAGAACTGCGGTCCGGCCATGTAGCCGAGGGCGAAGATGAACAGCGCGAAGAACACCGTCTTCACGTCGTCCGAGACCTGGGCCTTGGTCCAGGCGCCCAGGAGCAGCGAGACGATCAGCGTTCCGCAGATGCCGCCCAGGGTGAGCGGCCCCACGCGCAGCTTCCCGACGAGGTAGCCGAGCGCGAGAGACGCGAACAGGACGAGTTCCGGGTGGTCCTTGAGTACGCCCATGGCGGCTCAGCGGATTCCGGGAGCGGATGTACGGGACATATCAGGCATAGCCGAAAAATAAGGGCCGGTGCGCCAACCCGCCACACGGGTTGTCGGCGCACCGGCCCTTCCCCCCGGCCCTCAGCCCCCCTCGGGCCCCGGAACCGCGATCCGTGACCGTTCAGTACGAACGCGTCACGGCGCGGGCGGCAGTTGGTTGGCCGCCGCCACCTGCGCGTACCAGGCGGCACTGGACTTCGGGGTCCGCTCCAGCGTCTCGTAGTCGATGTAGACCATGCCGAACCGCTTGCTGTAGCCGTACGACCATTCGAAGTTGTCCATCAGCGACCACTGGAAGTACCCGCGCACATCGGCGCCGTCGGCCACCGCCTGCCGGATCGCGCCCAGGTGCCCGTGCAGATAGCGGATCCGGTCCGGGTCGTGGACCGTGCCGTCGGGACCCGGCTTGTCGTCGTAGGCGACACCGTTCTCCGTGATGTACAGCGGAACGCCCGGTGCCTCCTCGCTGTACCGGAGCAGCAGGTCGTGCAGCCCGCTCGGGTCGACGGACCAGCCCATCGCGGTGCGCTCGCCGGGAGCCGGGTGGAAAACGATGTCTTCCGCCGCGGGCCAGGGCGAGTGGTCGGAGGCGCCGTGACCGTCGGCGCCCTTGACCTTGCCCGCGCCGGGCGCCGGGGCCGCGACCACGGTCGGCTGGTAGTAGTTGATGCCCAGGAAGTCCAGCGGCTGGTGGGCGGTCGCGGTGTCGCCGTCCTGCACGAAGGACCAGTCGGTCAGGCGCGCGGTGTCGGCGAGCAGGTCCTCCGGGTAGGCGCCCTGCAGGATCGGCCCGCTGAAGACGCGGTTGGCCAGCGCGTCGATCCGGCGCCTGGCGTCCAGGTCGGCCGGGTCGTCGCTGTGGGCCCGCACGGCCGCCGGGTTGAGGCTGATGCCGATCTGCGCGCGGGCCGGCAGCACCGAGCGCAGCGCCTGGGTCGCCAGACCGTGTCCCAGGTTGAGGTGGTGGGCGGCGCGCAGGGCCGCGACCGGGTCGGTGCGGCCGGGGGCGTGCACCCCGGAGCCGTAGCCCAGGAACGCGCTGCACCAGGGCTCGTTGAGAGTGGCCCACATCTCCACCCGGTCGCCGAGCGCCTCGCCGACCAGGGCCGCGTACTCGGCGAACCGCTCGGCGGTGCCGCGCACCGGCCAGCCGCCCGCGTCCTCCAGCTCCTGCGGCAGGTCCCAGTGGTACAGGGTGAGCACGGGCTTGATGTCGTGGTCGAGGAGGTCGTCGACGAGTGACCGGTAGAAGTCCAGGCCGCGCTGGACGGCCGGGCCGCGCCCGGTCGGCTGCACCCGCGGCCAGGAGACGGAGAACCGGTAGGCGCCGAGCCCCAGTTCGCTCATCAGCTCGACGTCCTCGGCCCTCCTGCGGTAGTGGTCCACCGCCACGTCCCCGGTGTCACCCCCCAGGGTCTTGCCGGGGGTGTGGCTGAAGGTGTCCCAGATGGAGGGGGTGCGGCCGTCGGCGTTCGCCGAGCCCTCGATCTGGTAGGCGGCGGTGGCCGCACCCCAGAGGAAACCGGGCGGAAAGTCGGAGGACTCCTGGGTGCCAGAGGTCATGGAAGCGCTCCCAAGCGGGGATCGAGTACGGAAAGGGAAGTCGGTCCTGGCCGGGGTCAGCTCTTGACCGCGCCCGCGGTGATACCGCCCACGATGTGCTTGCCCAGCAGGGCGAAGACCGCGAGCAGGGGGACCGTGGAGATCAGCGCGCCGGTCAGCACCACCGCGGTGTCCACCGTGTGGTTGCCCGCGCCGAGGCCGGCGAGGGAGACCTGGAGCGTGGGCGTGCCGGTGTCGGTCAGCACGATGAACGGCCAGAAGAAGTCGTTCCACGCCTGGACGAACGTCAGCATGCCGAGGACCGCCATCGCGGGCCGCGCCACGGGGAACACCACGTGCCAGATCACGCGCAGACTGTTCGCCCCGTCCACCCGGGCCGCCTCGACCAGCTCCACGGGCAGCGCCTCCACGAGGAACTGCCGCATGAAGAACACACCGAACGCCGCGACGAGCGAGGGCATGATCACGGCCTGCAGGGTGTCCGTCCACTTCAGGTCCGTGATGATCTGGTACAGCGGGATGACCGTGAGCTGCGGCGGCACCGTCATCGTCGCGACGACCAGCGCGAGCAGCAGATTGCGGCCCTTGAACTGGAGCTTGGCGAAGGCGAACCCGGCCAGCGTCGCGAAGAGCACGGTGCTGATGCTGATCACGCTCGCCACGATGGTGGTGTTGATCAGGGCCACACCCATGTGGACCTGGTTCCACGCCGTGGAGAGGTTGTCGAGCAGATGCGGGCCCGGCAGCAGCGGCGCGGGCGCCTGCTGCACCCGGGTCGCGTCGTGCGAGGCCGCCACCACGTTCCAGTACAGCGGGAACAGCGAGACGAACGCCGCGATGATCAGCAGGGCGTAGGTGAGCAGACCCGCCTTGCGCTGGTCGCCCGCGCCGGGCGCGAAACGGCGACGGCGCGAGACCTGCGCACCGGCGGACGCCACCGCGGGCGCCGGGAGTTGGACGGTCATGGATCAGCCTCCCAGCTTCTTGCGGTTGACGCGCGACGCGAGCGCCTGCACCCCGCCGATCAGCAGCAGGATCAGCAGCATCACCCAGGCGATGGCGGAGGCCCTGCCCAGCGAGTTGTTGGTCCAGCCGGTCTGGTACATCAGCAGCGAGAGCGTCTGGTACTGGCCGCCGCTGCCGCCGCCGATACCGACCGAGCCGCCGTACAGCATCGGCTCACCGAACAGCTGGGTGGCGCCGATCGTGGAGACGACGATGGTGAACAGGATCGTCGGACGGATCGAGGGAATCGTCACGCTGATGAACTGCCGCCAGCGGGAGGCCCCGTCGAGGGCCGCCGCCTCGTACAGGTCGTTCGGCACGGCCTGCATCGCGGCGAGGTAGATCAGCGCGTTGTAGCCGGTCCAGCGCCAGGTCACGATCGTCGAAATGGCTATCTGCGCGGGCCACTTGTCGGCGTCCCACTGGACCGGTCCGAGCCCGAAGACGTCGAGCAGCGAGTTGATCATGCCGTAGTCGGTGTTGAACAGCTGGGCGAAGACCAGTGTCGCCGCGGCGATCGAGGTGGCGTACGGCGCGAGGACCGCGATCCGGAAGAAGCCGCGGCCGCGCAGATGCGAGTTGAGCAGATGCGCGAGGCCGAGGGCCATCAGGAGCTGCGGGACGGTCGAGATGACGCCGATGGTGAAGGTGTTGGCGAGCGCGTGCCAGAAGAACTCGCTGCCGGCCAGCCAGCTGTAGTTGTCCAGGCCCACCCACTCGGCGCTGCTCTCGGCGCCCAGCTGCACCCGGTGCAGGGAGAGCCAGCCGGTGTAGATCAGCGGGAAGAGCCCGAAGGCCGCGAAGCAGAGGAAGAACGGGGTGATGAAGGCGTAGGGCGAGCCCTTCATGTCCCAGCGGTACAACTTGCTGCGCCAGGAGGAGGGTTCGGGACGCCGGGCCGAGGCGGCGGAGGGAGGTGCGGAGGGCGGACTGCCGCCGGCGTCCGCCTTGACGGAGGTGGCCACGGGGGCTTTCCTTCCGGTTCGGATGTGGTGCGTTGCGGTGCTCACGTACGAGAAAGGGGAGCGGGGGAGCAAAGGGCGAGGGGCGGGGGGACGCCCGGCACCCGGGTCAGGGACGGGTGCCGGGCGGGCCCCCCAGGGCCCCGGAGGCCGGGCCTACTGCTCGATCTTGTCGTTGACCAGCTTCGTCACGTTGTCCCACGCCTTCTTGGGGGCGGTGCCGCGCTGCTCGATGTCGAGGATGCCGTTGTCGGTGAGGAAGGTCTTCACCTGGCCGTCGTTCGCACCGATCGGCGCCGGCGTGATGCCCTGCGCGATCGTCGAGTAGATCTTTCCGGCCGGGGTGTCACCGAAGTACGCGATCTTCGCGGACTCGGTGGCGGTGAGCGCCGCCTTGTTGGACGGCGTGTTGCCGTTCACGCCGAAGACCTTCTCCTGCTGCGCGGCGGCCGTCAGGTACGTGGCCAGCTCGGTGGCCTCCTTGACGTGCTTGCCGGACTTCGGCACACCGAGGAACGAACCGCCCCAGTTGCCGTTCTGCGGGGGCAGCGCGATGGCCCACTTGCCCTTGTCCTTGGGCGCGTTGTCCTTGATGATGCCGGTCATCCAGGCGGGGCAGGCGACGGTGGCGAACTTGCCGTTCTTGATCGCCGCGTTCCAGGTGCCCTTCTCGTCGAACTGCCGCAGCTTGGCGGTGTATCCGCCCTCGGCGGCCTTGACGGCCAGGTCCCAGGCCTTCTTCACACCGGGACTGGTGTCGTAGACCAGCTTGCCGTTCGCGTCCGAGTACTGCTGCGGCTGGGCCGACAGCACGGCGTTGAACAGGCCGCTCGCCGAGTCCGTGAAGGACACGCCCTTCGGGGCCTTCTTCTTGAACTGGGCGCCGACGTCCAGGAACTTGGCCCAGTCGCCCTGCCACAGCTTCGCCACGGCGTCCGGCTCGCTGGCGAGCCCCGCCTGCTTGAAGTAGTCCTTGCGGTAGCAGATGGCCATCGGGCCGATGTCGGTGCCGAGTCCGATCACCTGGTCGCTGCCGGGAACGGTGGCCTGCTTGGTCTTGTAGTCCACGAACGCCGAGGTGTCCGCGCCCTTGGCCTTCGAGAGATCGACCCACTTGCTCGCCATGGTGGGGCCGGTGGCCTCGGCTATGTAACCGACCTCGATGGCCTGGATGTCGGCGAGCCCGCTGTTGCGGGACATCCGCAGCTTGAGGGTGTCCCAGTACTTCTGACCGTCCTGGACGTTGTCCTCGACGATCTTGATGTTCGGGTGCGTCTTCTCGTACGCGGTGTAGAGATCGGCGCCCTTCTTGTCGAAGCCGAAGGTGCCGAACGTGCCGACATGCAGTGTGATCTTGCCGCCGCCACCGGCGGAGTCGCTGTCACCGTCGTCGCTCGCGCTACAGGCGGTCGTGAGGAGCGCGATCACGGCGAGACCGGCTGCCGAGGTCACGGCCGTGCGGCGGGCGCGGCCTCGAGGAGTGCCCGAAATGCGCATTGTTGTCCTCCAATGTGCTTACTCTGCTCTGACGTGCTGACCCCGGCCAACTGCCTTGCTGGGCCCGTTCGTTACTGCATGCGGCTCGGGCGGGGAGAGTGCGGGTTGTGTATGCGTCAGGTACGGTGGGAGCGCTCCCACCCGTGATGTGTTGAAGAGACTCGCTGCTCGGCCGTTTGGTGTCAAGACACCTTGCAAGGCCAAGTCGCTCTGGTTACCGGGCTGTTAGATTCCGCCTGAGACTTCCTGGAGGTAGTACAGATGGCGCATCACGGCATGCACGGCAGGCGTCCGACTCTCGAAGAGGTCGCGGCCCGGGCCGGCGTGGGCCGGGGTACGGTCTCGCGGGTGATCAACGGATCGCCGCGGGTCAGCGACCGCACGCGGGCCGCGGTCGAGGAGGCGGTGGCGGCGCTCGGGTACGTGCCGAACACCGCGGCCCGCGCGCTTGCGGCGAACCGTACGGACTCGATAGCGGTGGTCGTCCCCGAGGCGGAGTCGCGGTTCTTCTCCGAGCCGTACTTCTCCGGGATCGTCGGCGGCGTCGGCATCGCGCTCGCCGAGACCAACCTCCAGCTGCTGCTCACCTTCGCCGGCGGCGAGCGCGAGCAGGACAAGCTCGCCTCCTACCTCGCCGCCCACCGGGTCGACGGCGTCCTGCTGGTCTCCGTGCACTCCGACGACCCGCTGGCCGACCGGCTGCACCAGATGGACCTGCCCACCGTGATCAGCGGTCCGCGCTCCGCCGACGAGCCGCTGCCCTCCGTCGACTCCGACAACCTCTCCGGCGCCCGTGCCGCGGTCGAGCACCTGGTCTCCCGCGGCCGCCGCTCCGTCGCGATCATCACCGGACCGCTCGACGTGTACGGCGCCGAGCGGCGCCTTGCCGGGTACCAGGACCAGCTGATCGCCGAGGGGCTCCCGTACGACGAGGAGCTGATCGCGTACGGCGACTTCACCGAGGAGGGCGGCCGCCGCTGCATGGCCGAGCTGCTGGAGCGCCGCCCCGGCCTCGACGCCGTCTTCGCCTGCTCCGACCTGATGGCCTCGGGCGCCCGCCAGGTGCTGCGCGAGGCGGGCCGGCGCATCCCGGACGACGTGGCCCTGGTCGGCTTCGACGACTCGGTGATCGCCCAGCACATGGAGCCGAGCCTGACGAGTGTGCGCCAGCCCACACGGGACATGGGCCGGGCGATGACGGGGCTGCTGCTCGACGAGATCGCGCTGGCCGCCGAGGGCAAGCGCTCCTCGGCCCGGCGGGGCGCGGAGCGCCACCTGGTGCTGCCGACGGAACTGGTGATCCGCGCCTCCTCGTGAGGCGCGGCCCCCGGGCCGCCCGGGGGGCGCCGACGCTCCGGGAAACGCCGAAGGCCCCGGTTCTCCCGAACCGGGGCCTTCGACTCTTCAGGGTGAGTGACGGGACTTGAACCCGCGGCCACCTGGACCACAACCAGGTGCTCTACCAACTGAGCTACACCCACCATGTCCGGTCGTTTGTCGTTCTTCCGACCGGCCGAGAAAAAGTGTACAGGGTCCGAAGGGGTGCTCGCGCCCACCTTTTTTCCGGGCGTCCCGGACCCCGTACACAGGGGGCTGTCAGGGACTACTCCGCAGGCAGGACGTGCTTGGCCGCGATCGACTTCGCGGTGTCCGAGTCGGGTCCCGGCTGCGGGACGAAGATCGCCTCGCGGTAGTAGCGGAGCTCGGCGATGGACTCGCGGATGTCGGCGAGCGCCCGGTGGTTGCCGTTCTTCTCCGGACTGTTGAAGTACGCCCTCGGGTACCAGCGCCGTGCCAGCTCCTTGACCGAGGACACATCGACGATCCGGTAGTGGAGGTAGTCCTCCAGCGTCGGCATGTCACGCAGCAGGAACCCGCGGTCGGTGCCGACCGAGTTCCCGCACAGCGGGGCCTTGCCCGCGTCCTTGACGTGTTCACGTACATACGCCAGGACCTGCTCCTCGGCGTCGGCGAGCGTCGTGCCGCCCGCCAGCTCGTCGAGGAGACCCGAGGCGGTGTGCATCTGCCGCACCACCTCGGGCATCTGTTCCAGGGCCTCGTCCGGCGGGCGGATCACGATGTCCACCCCTTCGCCGAGTACGTTCAGCTCGGAGTCGGTGACCAGTGCGGCCACTTCGATGAGCGCGTCGTTCGCCAGCGAGAGGCCTGTCATCTCGCAGTCGATCCACACCATGCGATCGTTCATGCGACCAACCCTACGGGTCGGACCCTGGCCCTGTCCGGAGTCCCCCGCCCGCTCTGTGGGCGGGCGACGGGGGACTGCGGACGGGATCGGCCCGCCGACGGGCGGCGGGCGGCGGATCCTGCGCCGGTTGCCGGGCCGGTTACTGCGGTGCCGTGCGGGGGCCGGGCAGGCTCGCACGGCCCGGCGCGAACGCGTCGGACTGCGGTTTGCCGCCCTCCGTGTGCCCGGTCGGCCCGGCCGGAGCGTGCGGCAGGGTCGCCGCGTGGGCACCGCCGAGACCGGTCGAGGCCGCGGCGGTGCGCCGGGACTGGCTGGGCACGGCGCCGGGCCCCCCGGGGCCGGCCGTCTCCCCGGGCACGGCGGCGAGGTCCACCGACTGCTTGTCGGCGGGCTTGCCCCCGTTCCCGTTCGCCCCCGGGCCTTCGCCCGGTTGCGGCCTGCGCGCCCGGTACGCCGCCCGGTACGCGGCCGGGGACGAGCCGAGCTGCCGCCGGAAGTGGCCGCGCAGCGCTACGGGGGAGCGGAACCCGCAGCGCCCCGCGACCTCGTCCACCGAGTAGTCGGACGTCTCCAGAAGCCGCTGCGCCTGGAGCACCCGCTGCGTGATCAGCCACTGGAGCGGGGCGGACCCCGTCAGCGAGCGGAAGCGGCGGTCGAAGGTACGGCGGCTCATGTACGCGCGCGCCGCGAGGGTCTCCACGTCGAACTGCTCGTGGAGGTGTTCCAGCGCCCAGGCGACGACCTCGGCCAGCGGGTCGGCGCCGATCTCCTCAGGTAAAGACCTGTCGAGATAGCGCTCCTGGCCGCCGCTGCGGCGCGGCGGGACCACCAGGCGCCGGGCGAGCGCACCGGCCGCCTCGTTGCCGTGGTCCGTGCGCACGATGTGCAGACACAGGTCGATACCGGCCGCGGTGCCGGCGCTGGTGAGCACGTCGCCGTCGTCGACGAAGAGCTCGCGCGGGTCCACATGGACCGACGGATAGCGCTTGGCGAGCGTCGGTGCGTACATCCAGTGCGTGGTGGCCGGACGGCCGTCGAGCAGGCCCGCTGCGGCGAGCACGAAGGCTCCCGTGCACAGGCCGACGATGCGTGCGCCCTCCTCGTGGGCGCGACGGATCGCGTCCAGCGCCTCCTCCGGGGGCGGCGAGGTGATCGACCGCCAGGCCGGCACGACGACCGTGCCCGCCCGCGAGATCGCCTCGAGCCCATGGGGCGCGGTGAGTTCGAGTCCCCCCGTGGTCCGCAGGGGTCCCTCTTCGCCGGCGCACACGAGCAACCGGTACCGGGGAACTCCCGCGTCCTGACGGTCGATTCCGAACACGGAGAGCGGAATGGAACTCTCGAAGATGGGTCCGCCGCTGAACAGCAGCACCGCGACGATCTCTCGTCGCCGCCTGCCTGCCAGCTTGCGAGCCGCCGCCTCCGGCGCAGTGGTGGAGTCGTGGCTCATCCTGCTAAGCCCCCCTCGGTGATCGCGGCTCCCTCAATACTTTGACGGGCTGTTCGCTCCTGCACGTTTCCCCTCGGTCCTGCTGAAGTCCCCCGCCGCCAAAAACTCGACCAGTCAAGATCGAATCTACTGTGTCCCTGGCTGCCCCTGTGACCAGTTAAAGACCTGGCACATTGTCGACATGGCAACTTGGCGTGAAGCATTCGATCACGAAGCGTTGCACTCACGGGCGTTGCTGGGAAGTGCGCCTCAACTCAGTGGCCGGTCCCCGTAGGGTGCACGAGGCTTTTGCTGCCCTTTCGGCCCTGGTGGAACGGGGGTTGGGGGTGCCCGGGGGCAAGGAAAGCCCCCTCGGCCGAAGTTGGCTGAAAATATACGGGGTAGTGTGCGGAATCCGGTCAGTCCACCGGCGCACTACCCCCGGCCCGATGTCCGCCCCTGTGCGCCCCCAAGCCGGTCCGGCCGTGCCGACCACGATGCGAGCAGCATTGTTCAGTGTGCAACCGTGTCGCCCCGCGTTCGGACTGGCGCAGCAGCAGCCGGCACGCCGCGGTGACCGCGGCGAGCCCCAGGGCCGCGCCGGCGGCTCCGGCCGCCGAGATTCCGTACCCGACGAGGACCAGTGGCACCAGGACACAGCTGAACGCCGCCCAGCGGACGATGTCGTCCGCCCCCTCCGCGCCTGCGGGTGGCGCGTCCTGAGCGTGAGAGGTCGCCCGCGTGTGCGATTCGGGCGCGCGGGTGGGCGTCGGAATGCTCCGGCGTGAGACGGCGGGCCTGTGCGCTGTGGACGGTCCTGGCACGGAGTGCTCCCTGTGGCTCCCTGGGTCGGCGTGGTTCGGGAGTTCAACGCGCGATGTCCGTCCCGGTCACCCGATCCACCCGGTAGGAGGCCCACAAGGGTGCGCAAACCGCCTGTACGGGGCAGCAACCATTGCCATACGGGCGGGCCCTCGTGCATGCTCCCCTGAACACTGCGGAGCGCACATACGTACAGGTCCGGTAGCGGGCCGGAGTCTGGGCAGAGGAGGAGTGTCGCCGTACCCTTGGGGGTATGGGGTTGGGAAGATGATTCCCGGACACAGCTCCGCCGATCAGTTGTCGTCCCCTCATACGAGGCCCACGAGGTACACGCCGAGACACTCATGGCCGGTCACGAATTTTCCGAACCCGAAGGCCGCAAGCGGCAGGTCGCGGATCCCACCGCGACCCCCCAGCCGGCCGAAGAGACACGTCACGCCTGTGACCCCGCGTTCAAGCACGGAGTCGTCGTCGGCTTCGACGGCTCGACGTCGAGCGAGCGGGCACTGGCGTACGCGATCGGCATGGCGCATCGCTCGGGCTCCGGGCTGATCATCGTGCACGTCGCCAACCGGCTGCCCACCACGGTGTGGGCGGGCTGTGAGCCCCCTGTCTTCGTGGACGTGCCGGATCACAGGACCGAGGTCCTCGGGCTCGAACTCGCCTGTGCGGACTATCTCTCCGAAGTGCCCTGGATCCTCGTCGAGCGCGGTGGCGACATCTGCCACGAGCTGGAGGAGGTCGGCCGGGAGTACTCGGCCGACGCGATCGTCGTGGGCTCGACCCACGGGATCGTCGGACGGATCTTCGGCTCGGTCGCCGGGCGGCTCGCGCGGCGCGCGCAGCGGCCCGTGATCGTCATTCCGTAGCCGCGCCCCGTGGCCGTTCCGTAACGGGGTCTTGTCCCAGGTGAGACGCGGCTGATGGTGGTGCAACTTCAGTACGGGGAAAGGCCGTTGATTTCTCCCGGTGTGGATAAATCTACTCGTGCGTAGAGGTGGTTTGTGCCCTTGTGAAGGGTACATACCGGTCGCTGGGCACCAGCGCAGCAACGGCACAGAGCACCCGCACTTTGCACGAAGGGAGCCCGCTGTGGACAACGACGTCTCCGCGGGAAGCACGGCAACGACCCCGTCCGTCTCGACTCTCGGTCAACTCGCTCTCGGACTCACCCTGTTGGCGTTCGGCCTCGGTCACACCGAAGTGATCGACGGCGTGACGGCGGCCAACGCGGTGTCGATCGCGACGTACGTGGGCGGGATCGCCCTCTTCGTCGCCGGCCTGCTCGCGCTGCGCTCCAGCGACAGCGACGGATTCACCGGTACGGCCTTCGCCGGGCTCGGCGCCTTCTGGTTCACCTGGGGCATCGGGGCGGGCGACACGGTCTCCGCGAACGCGGCGGGTCTGTTCCTGCTGCTCTTCGCCCTGCTCGCGCTCAGCCTGACGCTCGGCTCCGCCGGGGCCGGGATGTTCGTACGGGGGACGTACGGGGCGCTCTTCGTGGCGATGCTGCTGCTCGCGATCGCCGCGTTCGGTGACACGGACTCGCTCGCCAGGGCCGGGGGCTGGTTCGCCGCCGCGGGCGGGCTCGTCGCCTGGTACGGGGCGACGGCGTCGATGTCGGGTCTGCCGACGGCGCTCCCCGGGCGCGCTGCCGGCCGGGGGGTGACGGCCACCGGCTGACAGCCACGACGGGCCGGGGCAATGGGCGGCCCCGGCCCTCCGGGAACGGGTCCCTTCGTGCTTGGTGGCACGCGAAGGGACCCGTTCGCATTCTGCGCCTGAGCCGGGGCTACTCCACCGTCACCGACTTGGCCAGGTTGCGCGGCTTGTCGATGTCGCGGCCGAGGGCCAATGCCGTGTGGTAGGCGAGGAGCTGGAGGGGGATGCCCATCAGGATCGGGTCGAGCTCGTCCTCGTTCTTCGGGACGACGATCGTGCGGTCGGCCTTCTCCTGCTCCTGGTGGGCGACCGCGAGGATACGGCCGGAGCGGGCCTTGATCTCCTCCATCGCGGCGCGGTTCTTCTCCAGGAGGTCGTCGTCAGGGACGATCGCCACGGTCGGGAGCGCGGGCTCGATGAGGGCGAGCGGGCCGTGCTTCAGCTCGGACGCCGGGTAGGCCTCGGCGTGGATGTACGAGACCTCCTTGAGCTTCAGGGACGCCTCGCGGGCCACCGGGTAGCCCCGGACGCGGCCGATGAACATCATCGAGCGGGCGTCCGCGTACTCCTCGGCGATCTTCTTGATCTCCGCCTCCTGGGCGAGGATCTCCTCGATCTGCGAGGGCAGCTTGCGCAGGCCCTCGATGATGCGCTTGCCGTCGGCCACCGACAGGTCGCGGATGCGGCCGAGGTGCAGGGCGAGGAGGGCGAAGGCGACCGTGGTGTTCGTGAAGCACTTGGTCGACACGACGCAGACCTCGGGGCCCGCGTGGACGTAGACGCCGGCGTCCGACTCACGGGCGATCGCCGAGCCGACGACGTTGACGACGCCGAAGACCCGGGCGCCCTTGCGCTTCAGCTCCTGGACCGCGGCCAGGACGTCGTACGTCTCGCCCGACTGGGACACCGCGATGTACAGGGTGTCGGGGTCGACGACCGGGTTGCGGTAGCGGAACTCGGAGGCCGGCTCGGCGTCCGCGGGGATACGGGCCAGCTCCTCGATCATCTGGGCGCCGATCAGACCCGCGTGGTACGAGGTGCCGCAGCCGAGGATCTTCACGCGGCGCACCGAACGGGCCTCGCGGGCATCGAGGTTGAGGCCGCCCAGGTGCACGGTGGAGAAGCGGTCGTCGATGCGGCCGCGCAGCACGCGGTCCACGGCGTCGGCCTGCTCGGAGATCTCCTTGTGCATGTACGTGTCGTGGCCGCCCATGTCGTAGGAGGCGGCCTCCCACTCGACGGTGGTCGGGGACGCGGTCGTGCGCGTGCCCTCCGTCGTGTACGTACGGAAGTCGTCGGCCTTCAGCGTGGCCATCTCGCCGTCGTCGAGCGTGACGATCTGGCGGGTGTGGGAGACCAGGGCCGCGATGTCGGAGGCGACGAACATCTCCTTGTCACCGATGCCGAGGACGACCGGCGAGCCGTTGCGGGCCACGACGATGCGGTCCGGGAAGTCGGCGTGCAGGACCGCGATGCCGTACGTGCCCTCGATCAGGCGGAGCACCTCGCGGACCTTGTCCTCCAGGTCCGTCTGCTGCGAGCGGGCGATGAGGTGGGTGAGGACCTCGGTGTCCGTCTCGGAGAGGAACTCGACGCCCTCGGCGGTGAGCTTGGCGCGCAGCTCGGAGGCGTTGTCGATGATGCCGTTGTGCACGACGGCGACCTTGTTGTCGCCCGACATGTGCGGGTGCGCGTTCTCGTCGGAGGGGGCGCCGTGGGTGGCCCAGCGGGTGTGGGCGATGCCGGTCGTGCCCTTGAAGCGGGCCGGGACCTTGGCCTCCAGGTCGCGGACGCGGCCCTTGGCCTTGACCATCTTCAGGCCGGTCGCCTTGGGGCTGGTGATGACGACGCCCGCGGAGTCGTAACCCCGGTACTCCAGGCGCTGCAGGCCCTCAAGGAGCAGCGGTGCCACATCACGCTTGCCGATGTAACCGACAATTCCGCACATAAGTGGTGTAAGTCCCCTCTGGTTGTCTTCTCTGGTGGTGGCCGGTCAGCCGTAGACGATGCGTCGCAGCTGGCGGAGCGAGAGCTCCGGCGGGGCCACCGCGCGGTAGCGCAGGTCCGCCAGGATCTGTTCGAAGATCGCCGCGTTCACCAGGCCCTGACCCTGGAGCTCGCGGTGGCGGCGGCGGACGAACGCCTCCGTCGACTCGTCGAAGTAGGCGAGCACGTCCTGGATCACCCGCAGCGCCTCGCCCCGGTTCAGGGCGGTGGTCCGCGTCAGATGATCGACAAGTTCCTCGTGCACTCGGTAGATCCTGGGGGAGGATGCGCGGTTTCGCAAGAAATCTGCCCGATATCGGGCAAGCGTCGAAGGTTCGCTGTGAACGACGGGGTGTGCGGGGCAGGAGTGCACAGGGTTTGAAGCGAGCCATGCCGCTTGTTCGGGCGGTGTTCATCCGGCGTACCCGGTGGGGATGGGTGCCCAAAGCACCTTTTCGGCCATGGACATTCCACGTATGGGCGTTCCCGCCGAGCTCGCCGACCGCAGCCTCGCCGAGCAGCACGAGTACCTGCGCGGCAGATTCTCCCGCCGCACCATGATCCGCGGCGGCGCCGTCACACTCGGCACGGTCGCCGGCGGGGTCTTCGTGCCCGGCGCGGCGCAGGCCGCGACCTCCTCGGCGTCCTCGGCCGCCGCGGCGCCGGTCTCGGCCACCGCGCACATCGACGGCGCGCTTGTCGCGCCCTTCGGCCGTCACCTCTCGTACGGCGACGACGCGCGGACCGAGATGACGGTGTCCTGGCAGGTGGCGGCGCCGGTGAAGAACCCCTTCATCCGGATCGGCGCGAGCGCCGGTGAACTGTCGCGGAAGATATCCGCCGAGGTCAGGGCCCTGTACACGCCGGCGGGCGTGGGCACGAGCGCCGACCACACCCAGTACTACGTGCACGCCAAGCTGTCCCGCCTCAAGCCGGGCAGGACGTACTACTACGGCGTCGGGCACGACGGCTTCGACCCGGCCTCGCCGAAGTTCGCGAGCACCGTCGGCACCTTCACCACGGCTCCCGCCACCGCCAGGCCCTTCACCTTCACGGCCTTCGGCGACCAGGGCGTCAGCTACCACGCGCTCGCCAACGACTCGCTGATCCTGGGCCAGGGCCCGGCCTTCCACCTGCACGCCGGAGACATCGCGTACGCGGACCCGTCCGGCTCGGGCACCACCAAGGACACCTTCGACGCGCGGACCTGGGACCAGTTCCTCGCGCAGACCGAGACCGTCGCCAAGTCCGTGCCGTGGATGGTGAGCTACGGCAACCACGACATGGAGGCCTGGTACGCGCCGCACGGCTACGGCAGCCAGCAGGCCCGCTTCGAGCCGCCCGCCAACGGGCCCGACCCGGAGAACCTGCCCGGCGTCTACTCCTTCGTGCACGGCAACACGGCCGTCGTCTCGCTCGACGCCAACGACGTGTCCTGGGAGATCCCGGCCAACCTCGGCCTGTCCGGCGGCACACAGACCACCTGGTTCGAGAACCAGCTGAAGAAGTTCCGGGCCGCGGGCTCCGGCATCGACTTCGTCGTCGTCTTCTTCCACCACTGCGCGTACTGCACCGCCACCTCGCACGCCTCGGAGGGGGGCGTGCGCAAGGAGTGGGTGCCGCTGTTCGAGAAGTACACCGTCGACCTCGTGATCAACGGGCACAACCACGTCTACGAGCGCTCCGACGTGCTCAAGGGCGAGAAGGTCACCAAGGAGCTGCCGATCGGCGGCACCGCGTACCCGGAGACCGACGGCGTCGTCTACGTCACCGCGGGCGCGGCGGGCAAGAGCCTGTACGCGTTCCCGGTCGCCGACACCTACGAGGGCAACGAGAAGGACATCGACCCCTTCGCCTCGTACGTCACCCAGGAGGACGGCAGCAAGAAGGCCGTCACCGTCGACTGGTCGCGGGTGCGGTACACCAACTACTCGTTCCTGCGGGTGGACGTGCAGCCCGCGCCGGTGGGGCGGACCGCGACCCTGACCGTACGCGGGCTCGCGGAGACCGGCGCCGAGATCGACCGGTTCGTCGTGGCGCGCAAGGTGCGCGGCCGGCGCTGACCGTCGCCGGGGCGGCCCGCGCGGTCACATCCGCTTCAGGACGGCCTGCTTGGCGGCCGCGAACTCCTCGTCGGTCAGCACCCCCGCGCGGTGCAGCTCGCCCAGCTCCCGGAGCCGGCGCAGCAGTGCGTCGTGATCGTCCTCGGGGGGCGCGGGAGGTTCGGTGACCTCGGGGGCCTGCTCCAGCACGGGGACGGTGGCGGGGCCGGGGCCGGGCGCCGCGGCCGCCGCCCCCGGGTGCGGCAGGCGGGCCTGGACCGCCGCCGCGACCAGCGCCATCAGCGGGTCCTTCTTGAAACCCCACAGCTCGATCGAGTTCGGGTCGTACTTCGGCGGGGCCTTGGTGGGCGACGAGCGGACGGTGAAGCGCAGACAGCCGTTCTCCAGGCCCGCCGCCGGCTGCCACTCCACCGCCGTGATGTCGGCGAGGTGCAGCTGCCGGGTCCCGGAGGACGCCTTGGCGTCCTCCGTCTTCCAGTTCCACTCCAGACGGATGTGCTCCCCGTCGAAGCTCGCCGTGCCGTCGCCCGCCGAGACGGAGAGCGGCACGGACGGCCCCGGCAGCAGATACCCGGTGCAGGCCGTGCCCGGTATCCGCTCCAGGAGCAGCGCGCTCCGCACCTCGTCCACGAAGTACTCGGCGACGCCGTACCGGTCCGACTCGACGGTCAGCTGATACGGGTCCGTGCCCTCCGTGAGCTTCCCGCCCGTCGCCTGGAGCAGCGGGTCCGCGCCGTCCCGCAGGCGCAGCCGCAGCCGCCCCGACTTCTTGCCCTGCTCGAAGGAGACACCGGCCAACGCCGCCAGCGGGACGGTCAGTTCACCCAGGGCCCTGCGCAGCAGGTTCACGCCCTTGTCGCGCCCCGGGACGAGGCGCAGCGTCTCCCCGTCGAACGTCCACGTGCCCTCGCGCTGGATGATTTCCGCCATACGGTGATTCTGGCATCAGGCCCCGGCGGAAGTGGTCTACACCTTGACCCGTCGAGAGGCGGGCGGTACGCATGGTGACCGATCGGTTGCTCAGCCGCACGACGAACGCCACCAACGACTCCGTCGCGAAGGGAACGTTTGTGAGGAAGCACCACAGATCGAGAATCTCCCTGCTGGGTTCGCTGCTGCTCGTCGCCGCCGGGGCCGGGGCCCTCGGCGGCCTCCCGGCCTCCGCCGCCACGGCCCCCGTCACCCCGCTCGGCCAGGTCGTCCCCGCACCCGCGAAGGTGACCGCGGGCGGATCCCCGTACGCGATCACGGCGAGGACCAGGATCCGGGTGGACGACGGGTCGCGGGACGCGCGCCGCATCGGGAACTACCTCGCCGGTGTGCTGCGCCCCTCCACCGGCTACCGGCTGCCCGTCACGGACGACGCCGCCCGCGACGGCATCCGGCTCGAACTCGACCGCGAGGACAAGGGGCTCGGGAGCGAGGGGTACCGGCTGACGTCGACGGGGCGGGCCGTCACCATCACCGCCGCCGCGCCCGCCGGGCTCTTCCACGGCGTCCAGACGCTGCGTCAGCAACTGCCCGCCGCGGTCGAGTCCGACGACCGGCGGTCCGGGCCGTGGCTGGTCGCGGGCGGCACCGTCGAGGACACCCCGCGCTACGGCTGGCGCGGCGCACATCTGGACGTGGCACGGCACTTCATGACGGTCGGTCAGGTCAAGCGGTACATCGATGAGTTGGCGCTGTACAAGATCAACAAGCTGCATCTGCACCTGACCGACGACCAGGGCTGGCGGCTCGCGATCGACTCGTGGCCGAAGCTCGCCACGTACGGCGGGTCCACGGAGGTCGGCGGCGGCGCGGGCGGCTACTACACCAAGGCCCAGTACCAGGACATCGTGCGGTACGCGGCGTCCCGGTACCTGGAGGTCGTGCCCGAGATCGACATGCCGAGCCACACGAACGCGGCCCTCGCCTCGTACGCCGAGCTGAACTGCGACGGCGTCGCGCCGCCGCTCTACACCGGCACGAACGTCGGCTTCAGCTCGCTGTGCGTGAACAAGGACATCACGTACAAGTTCATCGACGACGTCGTGCGCGAGGTGGCCGCGCTCACCCCGGGCGCGTACCTCCACATCGGCGGCGACGAGGCGCACTCCACCAGCCAGGCGGACTACGACGCCTTCATGAACAAGGTGCAGCCGATCGTCACCAAGTACGGCAAGAAGGTCATGGGCTGGCACCAGCTGACGTCCGTGACGCCTGCGAAGGGCGCCATCGCGCAGTACTGGGGCACCGACGGGACGAGCGCGGCGGAGAAGGCGCAGGTCGCGGCGGCCGCCAAGAACGGGACCGGGATCGTCGTCTCGCCCGCCGACCGTACGTACCTGGACATGAAGTACAACAAGGACACCCCGCTGGGTCTGGCCTGGGCCGGATATGTGGAGGTGCAGCGGTCCTACGACTGGGATCCGGGCAACTACCTTCCCGGGGCGCCGAGTTCGTCGATCCGCGGGGTCGAGGCGCCGCTGTGGTCGGAGACGCTCAAGCAGTCGCCGGACATCGAGTTCATGGCGTTCCCGCGGCTGCCCGGGGTCGCCGAGCTCGGCTGGTCGCCCGCGGCGACGCACGACTGGAACACGTACAAGGTGCGGCTCGCCGCGCAGGCGCCGCGCTGGGACGCGCTCGGCATCAACTACTACCGGTCCACCCAAGTGCCGTGGCCCGCTGAGTAGATGAGGCGGGAATGCTGAAAGGGGCTGCGGGAGGACCGTCTCCCGCAGCCCCTCGTTCAGGGCGACCAGCTAGGCGATCGGGTTCTCCAGGTCGCCGACCAGCTGCAACGCGCCGGACGGGTCCGCGAGGTCCACCATCTGCTCGTTGTCGCGCAGCTGGAGACGGTTCAGGCAGGACAGCGCGAAGCTCGGGGCGAACAGGTCGAACCGGCGGAACTTGTCTTCCAGATGGGGCGCCGACGCCTGGTACTCGCGGACGCACTCGGCGACCGCGTCCCAGAACGTCTCCTCGTCGAGGACACCGTCCGCGACCAGGTTCGCCGCCAGGAAGCGGAAGAAGCAGTCGAAGACGTCCGTGAAGATCGACAGGAGCTTCATGTCGTCGGGTACGTCGGCGCGGATCCGGTCCACCTTCGGCGGCAGCACCGCGTCCGGGTCCATCACCGCGATCTCCTCGGCGATGTCCTTGAAGACCGCCCGCCGCACCGTGCCGCGCTCGTCCAGGACCAGGATGACGTTCTCGCCGTGCGGCATGAACACCAGGTCGTAGGCGTAGAAGCTGTGCAGCAGCGGCGTCAGGTAGGACTTCAGGTACGGCTTCAGCCACTCCCGGGGAGTCAGGCCCGAGCGCTCGATGAGGGCGCCCGCGAGGGAGCGGCCCGCACGGTCCACGTGCAGGAGCGAGGCCATCGTCGCCAGGCGCTCGCCCGGCGCGAGCGCCGGGACCGGCGACTCGCGCCACAGCGCCGCGAGCATCTTGCGGTAGGGGGAGTAGCGGTCGGTGGCGGCCTCGTACTCCAGGTGCCGGTAGCCGACGGCGGCGCGCTCCCGGATGATCGTGAGGCCGGTGTCCTTGAGCACCTCGTCGTTCTCGATGAGCCCGGCCAGCCAGTCGTTGATCGCCGGGGTCGCCTCCATGTACGCCGCCGAGAGGCCGCGCATGAAGCCCATGTTGATGACGGACAGCGCCGTCTTCACATAGTGCTTCTCGGGCGAGGTGGCGTTGAAGAACGTACGGATCGACTGCTGGGCCAGGTACGCGTCGTCGCCCTCGCCGAGGCAGACGAGGTGGCGCTGGGCGATCTCGGCCGCGAAGGTGACCGACAGCTTGTTCCACCACTGCCAGGGGTGGACCGGGATCAGCAGGTAGTCGTCCGGGTCGAGGCCCTGGTCGCGCAGGGTGGTGGCGAACCGGGCGAGCGTCTCGTCGCCCAGCTCCGTACGCAGCAGCGACTCGTAGTCGAGGCCGACGCCCGCCGTGAACGCGGCGCGGTCGCGGGTCGCCGCCAGCCAGATCAGCCGGACCGGGCTCGCGGTCTCGGGCGCGTACGAGAGGTACTCGTGGATGCCGAAGCCGAGCCGCCCGTTGTTGGCGACGAAGCAGGGGTGGCCCTCGGTCATGCCCGTCTCGATGGCCTGGAAGTCGCCGGTGGCGGCGAGCTCGGCCGAGGTGAGGTGCGGCTTGGCGAGCTTGTAGCAGGTGCCGGAGAGGGTGGAGGAGATCTCTTCCAGATAGACGGGCAGGATCGCGTCCGTCAGGCCCAGCGACTCCTTCATCTCGATGAAGAACTGCAGCGCGTTGAGCGGGAGTTCGGTGCCGTCGTGGTGCCGGGTGATGCTCGCGGGGTCCACCTGCCAGTGGTCCAGGCGGAGCCGACGGGCGGTGAACCGGTAGCGGGTCAGGCCGTCGTCGCTGCGCACCACGTACCGGTCGGCGCCGTCGATGGACTCGGGGGTGAGCAGCCGCTCGTGGGCGAACTCGGCGAGCGCCTTGCGGATGAGGAGGCGGTCGGCCTCGGCCCAGTGTTCGGGGGTGAGGTGGGAGACGGTGTCGGCGATGCTCATGCTGCCGCGCTCCTTCCGGTGGCCTTCTCGAACTGTTCACGGGTGCAGAAGCTGAGCAGGGCCCGCTTCTCCGGCTTGTCGATCTCCCGCTCGGGCACGAAGCCGACGGCCTCGTTGAGCGCGTGCACCGCCGTGTTGCGCACGTCGGGCTCGACGACGACCCGGCGCACCGAAGGGTCGGCGAACAGGTGCTCCATCACCGCCGTGATCACGGCGCGGGTGAAGCCGGGTATGCGTGTGCCGGACGGGGCGGTGAGGAAGTGCATGCCGATGTCGCCGGGCTCGGGCTCGTACAGGCCGACGAGTTCGACGTGCGCCGGGTCGTAGCGCTCCATCAGGAACGTGGGCTCGCCGTCGTGCAGGCCGAGGAACGCGTCGTGGTGCGGGTGCGCGGCGATCGCCGTGTACTCGCGCTCGACGTCCTCCGGCTTCGCGTCCTGCATCAGCCAGAACGCGGCCTTGGGGTCGGTGACCCAGCGGTGCAGCAGCTCGGCGTCGGCGGCCGGGTCGAGGGGGCGCAAGGTCAGTCGCCCCACGGTCGTGGTGCTCATACGGCGAACTCCTGGAAAGCGATGGTCTTCTCGACGGGGTAGTACTCGGTGCCGAGCAGCTCGCAGATGATGTAGCTGTTGCGGTAGGCGCCCATGCCCAGGTCGGGGCTGGTGATCGAGTGGGTGTGCACGCCCGCGTTCTGCAGGAAGATGCCGCGCCCGGTCGTGTCGATCGCGTAGTTGCGGGCGACGTCGAAGCGGCCGTGGCCGTCCCAGCGGATCCGGTCGCGTACCGGCTCCAGGAAGGCGGGCGGCGCGTACGTGTAGCCGGTGGCGAGGATCAGGCCCTCGGTGCGCAGCTCGAACTTCTTGTCCTGCTCCTCCTGGTGCAGGCCCAGGACGTACTCACCGTCCTCGTAACCGGCGCTGGACAGCGCGGAGTTGGTGAGCAGGCGGGTGGGGACGGCGCCGCCGAGGCCCTTTTGGTAGAGCAGGTCGAAGATGGCGTCGATCAGCTCCCCGTCGATGCCCTTGAACAGGCCCTTCTGCCGCTCCTCCAGGGAGTAGCGGGTGGCCTCGGGCAGCGCGTGGAAGTAGTCGATGTAGTCCGGGGACGTCATCTCCAGGGTCAGCTTGGTGTACTCCAGCGGGAAGAAGCGCGGGGAGCGGGTGACCCAGTTGAGGCGGTAGCCGTGGACGTCGATCTCGCTGAGCAGGTCGTAGTAGATCTCGGCGGCGGACTGCCCGCTGCCGACCAGCGTGATCGACTCCTTCCGCTGGAGCGCCTCCTTGTGCTGCATGTATGCCGAGTTGTGGATGACGCCGTCGCCGGGCAGGTCCCGGCACGCGTCCGGGATGTGCGGCGGGGTGCCGGTGCCGAGCACGAGGTGCGGGGCGCGGTAGCTCTCGCCGCCTTCGGTGGTGGCGGTGTAGAGGCCGTCGCCCTCGTCGTACGTCACCGAGGTCACGGTCGTCGAGAAGCGGACGGAGGAGAGCTTGCCGGCCGCCCAGCGGCAGTAGTCGTTGTACTCGACGCGCAGTGGATAGAAGTTCTCGCGGATGTAGAACGAGTACAACCGCCCCGATTCCTTCAGGTAGTTGAGGAAGGAGTACGGCGACGTGGGGTCGGCGAGGGTGACCAGGTCCGACATGAACGGGGTCTGGAGGTGGGCGCCGTCGAGGAACATTCCCGAGTGCCACTCGAAGCCGGGCTTCGACTCCAGGAAGACGCCGTTCAGTTCGGCTATCGGTTCGGTGAGGCAGGCGAGGCCGAGATTGAAGGGGCCGAGCCCGATCCCGATGAAGTCGTGAAGGTTCTTCGTCGTATCAAGAGGCGCGGTCAAGGGTGTCTCCCAGGTACTGCTCGGCGTGGCCGGCGATGAGGTCGAGGACGGCCGCGATGTCGTCGAGGGTCGTCTCGGGGTTGAGCAGGGTGAACTTCAGGTACTGGCGGGCGCCGACCTTGGTGCCCGCCACGACCGCGTCGCCGGAGGCGAACAGGGCCTTACGGGCGTACAGGTTGGCGTGGTCGACGGCGGCCGGGTCGGTGACGGCCGCCGGGATGTAGCGGTAGACGAGCGTGGACAGGCTCGGCTCGACGACCACGTCGAAGCGCGGGTCGGCGGCGAGCATCGCCCAGGCGCGGTGGGCGAGGTCGCAGACCTCGTCGAAGAGGCCGCCGATGCCGTCGGCGCCCATCACGCGCAGTGTCAGCCACAGCTTGAGGGCGTCGAAGCGGCGGGTGGTCTGCAGGGACTTGTCCACCTGGTTGGGGATGCGCTCGGCGACCGTACGGCGCGGGTTGAGGTACTCCGCGTGGTAGGTGGCGTGCCGCAGCGTGGCGCCGTCCCTGACCAGGACGGCGCTCGAACTCACCGGCTGGAAGAAGGACTTGTGGTAGTCGACGGTGACGGAGTCGGCGCGCTCGATGCCGTCGAGCCGGTCGCGGTGCTTCGTCGAGGCGAGCAGTCCGCAGCCGTACGCCGCGTCGACGTGCATCCAGGTGTCGTACTGGGAGCAGAGCTCGGCGATCTCCGGCAGCGGGTCGATGGAGCCGAAGTCGGTGGTGCCCGCGGTGGCGACGACGGCCATGGGGACGAGGCCCTCGGCGCGGCAGCGTTCCAGTTCGGCGGCGAGCGCGAGGGTTTGCATCCGCCGGTCCTTGTCGACGGGGATCGTCACCACACAACCTGGGTCGAGGCCGAGGAGTTTGGCGGACTTCTGGACGCTGAAGTGACCGGCCTCGGAGGCGAACACCCGCAGTTTCGCGCGGTCTGCAGATCCTTCCCGCCCGCCCGGCCCTGGCTTGGCCTCCTCGCGGGCCAGCAGCAGCGCCTGGAGGTTGGACTGCGAACCGCCCGAGGTGAACACGCCGTCGGCCGCGGGGCCGAGTCCGACGCGGGCCGCGGTCCAGTCGATGAGCCTGCGCTCGATGAGGGTGCCGCCCGCGGACTGGTCCCAGGTGTCGAGCGAGGAGTTGACCGCGGAGAGGATCGCCTCGCCGAGCACGGCCGGGATCACGACCGGGCAGTTGAGGTGGGCGAGGTAGCGGGGGTGGTGGAAGTAGACGGCGTCGCGGAGGTAGACGTCCTCCAGCTCGTCGAGCGCGGCGATGGTGTCGTGCAGCGGCTCGTCGAGGTCGACGGCGTCGATGGTGGGGGAGAGGGCGTCGGGTGTGACACCGGTGAACGGCCGTGCGGTGGTGGCGAGTTTGGCCGCCACCCGCTCGATTCCCTCGGTCACGGAGCTGCGGTAGAGCTCCGCGGTCGTGTCATTGAGCAGGTGCGATCGGAGGTGCGGCCCGCAGGGCCTCGGCTGAGGGTGGTGGTGGGAGACGGGCGGGCGCATGAACGGTTCCTCCGGGTGGGGATGAGGGTGTTCCCGGGTGGGGCAGGAGAGCTGCGGCCGCAGAGAAGGGGCGGGGTCGCGAACTCTTACTTAGGTTAGCCTAACCTAAGTTGAGCTCGCGACCCCGCCCCTTGATGTGGCGAAATGTGCAGTTATATGGCGGGAATTGGACCTGGGCGGACCTGTCTGGGAGCTAGGCGGCGGCCTGCGCGCGCAGGGCGTCCTCGCTGAGCCCGCGGCGCCAGTACCCGACGAACTTCACCGCCCGCTTGTCGTAGCCGCGTTCGCGCACGAGATGCCGGCGCAGCTCCTTCATCGCCCCGGACTCACCGGCCAGCCAGGCGTACGGGCGTACGGCGTCGGGGAGTTGAGCGGCGCGGATGGCGTCGAGGGCGCTGGGGGCCCGCTCGTCGCGGACCAGCCAGTGCACGGTGAGGTTCGCCGCGGTGAGGATCGGTTGGATGTCCTCGCGGTGCGGGACCTCCAACCACACATGCGCGGATACGGAGTCGGGCAGCCAGGCGAGGATGCCGAGCGCGGCCGGCAGGGCCGTCTCGTCGCCCCACATGAGGATGTGGTCGAAGTCGGCGGGCGGCTGGCAGCGCACGGCGGCGTTGTCGGCGACCGCCGGGCCGAGCACGACGACCTTGTCACCGGCCTGGGCGGCCTCGGCCCAGCGGCAGGCGGGGCCGGTGGTCGCCGGGTCGTCGTTGTGCAGCACGAAGTCGATGTCGACCTCCTGCGCGGGGTGACGACGCTGGCCGCTGAGCGTGTACGAGCGCATGATCGCGCGCTCGTCGTCCGGGATGGCCCGGTAGGCCGCGTGCCAGGCGCGCCCGTCGTCGCCCGGCTCGGCGGGCGGCAGGACGGGGGCGTCCTGGCCGGGGTGCGGCAGGAAGAGGGAGAGGGACTGGTCCCGGCCGCCGCCGTGGAAGGAGGCCAGCTCGGGTCCGGTGAAGGTCACCCGGAGCAGCGACGGGCCGAGCCGCCGCGTGCGGACCACTTGCAGATCGAAGAATCGGAAAGGGGCTACAGCGGGGGCTTCGGCCGTCGCGGTCATGTGGTTACGACACCTTCTTCGCGGTCTCGATCGCCTTGGCGAGGTTCTCCAGGAGCGGGGCGCACTTGTCGTAGGAGAGGATCGGCTCGGTGGAGCGGCCGATGACCTGGCCGGCCTTGACGGCGGGCAGCTTCTTCCAGGTCGCCTCTTCGATGTCGGCGGGCTGGATGGCCTGGGTGCGGTCGTCCATCATGATGATGTCGGCCGGGTACTTGTCGACGTTCTCCCAGCTCAGGTTCTCGTACCAGCCGCCGGAGGCCTTCTTGGCCTTCTCCGGGGGCTCGACGAAGTTCACGCCGAGGGCCTTGAAGTACTCCAGGTCGATGGAGAGGTTCGTGCCCGACATGTAGAAGATGTCGGCGCTGGCCGAGCCGACCAGGACCTTGATGTCGGGGTTCGCCTTGGCGGCCTTGCGCAGCCGGGCCGCCGCGTCCTCGAAGCGCTTCTTCGCCTTGACGACCTTGTCGGCCTTCAGGTCGGCGCCGAGCGACTCGGCCAGCGCGTACATGCGCTCAAGGGGCTGGGTGAGCTGGCGGTCGTAGACGGAGATGCCGACGCTCGGGGCAAGCTTGGCGATCTTGGCCTTGGACTCCGCCGGGACGTACCAGAGGGTGCCCGCGCCGTCGAACATCGTCGAGATCAGCACGTCGGGGGCGAGGCCCGCGTACTTCTCGATGTTGAACGCGCCCCACTCGTTGCCGATGACCGTGACCTTGTCGACGGGCATGTCGCCGGCCATCACATCGGCCTTGCCGCCCTTGACCGTGGTCGGGCCGAAGACGCCCTTGACCTGGATGCCGTAGTCGTAGAGGGCGGCGCCGACGCCGGTGTAGGCGACGATGTTCGCCGGGACCTTGTCCAGCTTCACGGTCGTGCCACGGTCGTCCTTGTAGGACCAGGGGCCGGACTTCTTCGCGGCCTGCGTCGAGTCCGAACCGCTGTCTTTGGAGCCCTTGTCGCTGCCGCAGGCGGCGAGCGCGGCGCCGAGGCCGAGGGCTCCGCCGGCGGCGAGGATGCCGCGGCGGGTGGGGCGGGACAGACGGGCGTTCGACATGGAGGGGCTGCTTTCGGACGTGCCGGGTCATCGGCCGGACGGGGTCGCAAACTGAGGGTAGGTTAACCTAACTTCCCATGATGTCCAGGGGGCGGGTCCCCGCCGCTCAGCTGTGGTGGAGATCCACGTACTCCCGGGGTTGGCCGTGCGAGTAGGCCATCAGCGCCGCGTACTTGTCGTCGCCCAGGTAGTACTCGGCGCTCCAGTGCAGAGAGAAGAAGCGCCCCCGCTCGTCCATGAGGGCCGGGCTGAACTCCGACAGGTTCTCGGGGCCGGTGCTCAGGGTCGGCACGATGCCGATGTGCTCGCGCAGGAAGGCGACGGCGGGCTCGATGACCTCAAGCTGCCCGCCGTCGGCACGGAACTCGGCGACGGCGCGCGCCGTCTCCGCGGCGGCGAACTCGTCGCACCGGCGCCCCGGATGCCGGCCGCCGGTCGACAGCCAGGCATCCACCGCCTCGGGCGACGTCAACGGGAACACGGTTCCCGATGCTCTCACTTCACCGTGCCGGTGACGGGCCCTACGACGTCAGACCCAGCTCCCGTGCGATCAGCATCCGCTGGACCTCGCTCGTGCCCTCGCCGATCTCCAGGATCTTGGAGTCGCGCCACATGCGGGCCACCGGATACTCGTTCATGAAGCCGTAGCCGCCGTGGATCTGGGTCGCCTCGCGCGCGTTGTCCACCGCGATCGTCGACGAGTACAGCTTCGCCAGCGCCGCCTCCTTCTTGAACGGCTCGCCCGCCACCAGCCGGGACGCCGCGTCCCGCCACGCCAGACGGGCCGTGTGCGCCTTCATCTCCATGTCGGCGATCTTGAACTGGATCGCCTGGTAGCCGCCGATGGTGCGCCCGAACGCGCGGCGCTCCTTGGCGTACTTCACCGACTCGTCGACGCAGCCCTGGGCGAGCCCGGTGGCGAGAGCCGAGATCGCGATACGGCCCTCGTCGAGGATCCGCAGGAACTGGGCGAAGCCGCGGCCCTCCGCGCCCAGCAGGTTCGCACCCGGCACCCGGACGTCGTCGAAGTGCAGCTCACGGGTGTCCGACGCGTTCCACCCGACCTTCGAGTACGGGGCCGCCGCCGTGAAGCCGGGCGTGCCCGCGGGGACGATGATCGACGAGATCAGCGGCTTGCCGTCCGCCGTGCGGCCGGTCACCGCCGTCACCGTCACCAGGCCCGTGATGTCCGTGCCGGAGTTGGTGATGAAGCACTTCGTGCCGTTGATGACCCAGTCGCCGGTCGCCTCGTCGCGGACCGCCGTGGTGCGGGTGCCGCCCGCGTCCGACCCCGCCTCCGGCTCGGTCAGCCCGAACGCGCCCAGCATCTCGCCGGCGCACAGCTTCGGCAGCCACTGCCGCTTCTGCTCCTCGGTGCCGAACAGGTGGACCGGCATGGCGCCCAGGGAGACTCCGGCCTCCAGGGTGATGGCGACGGAGGAGTCGACCCGGGCCAGCTCCTCCAGGGCGATGCCGAGCGCCAGGTAGTCGCCGCCCATGCCGCCGTACTCCTCGGGGAACGGCAGCCCGAACAGCCCCATGCGGCCCATCTCGCGGACGATCTCGTACGGGAACTCGTGCCGCTCGTAGTAGTCACCGATCTTCGGGGCGACGACCTCGTGCGCGAACTCCTCGACGGTGCGCCGCAGTTCCTCGTGCTCGGGGGAGAGGCGGTGGTCCATGGCTGCTCACTGCTCCTGTGGGGGCGTCGAGAGGGCGGATACGGTGCGGGACGGGCTGGGTCGGCCCAGATGCCCGGCCATCCACCTGCTGGTGTCGGTGAGAAGGCCGAGGTCGACCCCGGTCTCGATGCCCAGGCCCTGCAGCATCCAGACGAGGTCCTCGGTGGCGAGGTTTCCGGTGGCGCTCTTCGCGAACGGGCAGCCGCCGAGGCCGCCCGCGGACGCGTCGACCGTGGTCACGCCGTGCTGCAGCGCGGCGAGCGTGTTGGCGAGCGCCTGTCCGTACGTGTCGTGGAAGTGCACGCCGAGCGTGTCGGTCGGCACACCCTCCTCGTTCAGCTCCGCCAGCAGCGTCTGTACGTGGCCGGGGGTAGCCACGCCGATGGTGTCGCCCAGGCTCAGCTCGTCGCAGCCCATGTCCCGCAGGGCCTTGGCGACCTCGACGACCTGGTGGACGGGGACGGCGCCCTCCCAGGGGTCGCCGAAGCACATGGAGAGATAGCCGCGCACGTGCGCCCGCGCCTCCTTGGCGCGGGTCACGACCGGCTCGAACATCGCCAGGGACTCGGCCACCGTGCGGTTCAGATTGGCCTTCGCGAAGGACTCGGTGGCGCTGGCGAACACCGCGATGCGGTTCGCGCCGAGGTCCAGGGCCCGGGTCAGGCCCCGCTCGTTCGGCACCAGGACCGGGAGGTGCACGTGGCCGAGGTCCGCCAGCCGCGGGAACAGGGCTTCCGCGTCGGCCAGTTGAGGAACCCACCTGGGGTGGACGAAGCTCGTCGCCTCGATCGTGGTGAGGCCCGCCGCGGCGAGGCGGTGGACGAACTCCGCCTTCACCTCGGTGGGGACGGCGGTCTTCTCGTTCTGCAGGCCGTCGCGGGCGCCCACCTCGTGGATGCGGACCCGGCCGGGCAGGTCCTCGGCCCGGACGACCATGGGGAGTGCGGTCACTTCTCCTCCTCCGCGATGACGGCGAGCACCTGGTCCATCGCCACCGTCGTGCCCGGCGACACGTCCAGCTCCGTCACGGTGCCGGCGTGCGGGGCCGCGATCACGTGCTCCATCTTCATCGCCTCCACCACCAACAGGCTCTGTCCGGCGGCCACTTGATCGCCGACCGCCACCTTCACGACGGTCACGGTGCCCGGCATCGGGGCCGTCAGGGAGCCCGCGCCGTCGTGGCCCGCGCCCGTCAGGCGCGCCGCCACCGGGTCGTGGTCCTGGACGTGCCAGGCGTCGCCGTCGCGGGCCAGCCAGTCGCCGGCGACGGCGGTGAGCCGGGCCGGGGTCGTCGGGGCGCCGTCGACCAGCACCTCGTCACCGCGGACGCGGACCTCGACCGGGTCGTGACCCGGGACCCTCAAGTGGTGCACGGTCCACGCCGGTTCGCCGCCGAGCCGCCAGCCGTCGGGCCGCGAGAACGGGTCCACCCAGCCGTCCGTGGCGGCCGGGGCGAGAGCCCGCCGGCGCAGCACCCCCGCCGCCGCGTACACCTCCGCCGGGACGTCGGCGTCCACCAGGTCGTCGACCGCGCGCTCCACGAGCCCGGTGTCCAACTCGCCCGCGACGACCGCCGGATGGGCCAGCAGGCGGCGCAGGAACCCGGCGTTCGTCGGCACGCCGAGCGTCACCGTCCTGGCCAGCGCGGCCCGCAGTCTGCGCAGCGCGGTCTCCCGGTCGGGGCCGTACGCGATGACCTTCGCCAGCATCGGGTCGTACAGCGAGGAGACCTCGGTGCCCTCGCTGAGCCCCGAGTCGGTGCGCACGCCGTCGCCCTCGGGTTCCTGGAGGGCCAGGACCGTGCCGCCGGACGGCAGGAAGCCGCGGGCGCCCTCCTTGATCGACACGGTCTCGGCGCACAGCCGTGCCTCGACCGCGTGGCCGGTGAGCGTGATGTCGGCCTGCCCGAACGGGAGTCGCTCGCCCGCCGCGACCCGCAGCTGCCACTCCACCAGGTCCAGGCCCGTGACCAGCTCGGTCACCGGGTGCTCGACCTGGAGGCGGGTGTTCATCTCCATGAAGTAGTACGAGGCCGGGTCGTCGCCCGGCACGATGAACTCCACCGTGCCCGCGCCCCGGTAGCCGCAGCTGCGGGCCGCCTCCACGGCCGCCTCGCCCATCGCCGCGCGCGTGGCCTCGTCGAGGAGCACGCTGGGCGCCTCCTCGATGATCTTCTGGTGGCGGCGCTGGAGGGAGCACTCGCGCTCGCCGAGGTGCACCACGTTGCCGTGGCCGTCCGCGAGGACCTGGATCTCGATGTGCCGGGGCCGGTCGACCCAGCGCTCCACGAGCAGCGTGTCGTCACCGAAGGAGGCCCGCGCCTCGCGCCGGGCGGCCGCGATCTCCTCCTCCAGGACCGTCAGGTCCCGCACCAGGCGCATGCCCTTGCCGCCGCCGCCCGCCGACGGCTTCAGCAGCACCGGGGCGCCCAACGCACGGGCCGCCTCGGCCAGTTCGGGATCGCGGCCGCCCGGCACCACCGGCACGCCCGCGGCCTCGACCGTCTCCTTGGCGCGGATCTTGTCGCCCATCAGGGCGATCGCGTCGGCCGACGGCCCGATGAACGTCAGGCCGGCCTCCTCGCAGGCCCGCGCGAACGTCGCGTTCTCCGCCAGGAAGCCGTAGCCCGGGTGCACCGCCTGGGCGCCGCTCGACGCCGCGGCCGCGAGCAGCCGCTCCACCGACAGGTAACTCTCGGCGGCCGGGGGCGGGCCGATCCGCACCGCCTCGTCGGCCTCGCGCACATGCCGCGCGTCGGCGTCGGCGTCGCTGTGGACCGCCACCGAGCGGATGCCGAGGGCGCGCAGCGTGCGGATGACCCGGACCGCGATCTCACCGCGGTTGGCCACAAGTACCGTCTCGAACACAGTGGCTCGTCCCCTCACATCCGGAAGACGCCGAAGCCGCCGGACTTCTCCGGAAGCGGCGCGTTGGCACAGGCGGTCAGGGCCAGGCCGAGGACCTGGCGGGTCTCCATCGGGTCGATCACGCCGTCGTCCCACAGCCGGGCCGTCGCGTAGTAGGCACTGCCCTGGGTCTCGTACTGGCTGCGGATCGGCGCCTTGAACGCCTCCTCCTCGTCCGCGGGCCAGGACTCCCCGCGCGCCTCCAACTGGTCGCGCTTGACCGTCGCGAGCACCGAGGCGGCCTGCTCGCCGCCCATGACGCTGATCTTCGCGCCGGGCCACATCCACAGGAAGCGCGGCGAGTACGCCCGCCCGCACATCGAGTAGTTGCCCGCGCCGTACGAGCCGCCGATCACCACCGTCAGCTTCGGTACGCGCGTGCAGGCCACCGCCGTGACCATTTTGGCGCCGTGCTTGGCGATCCCGCCCGCCTCGTAGTCCTTTCCGACCATGAACCCCGAGATGTTCTGCAGGAACACCAGCGGGATGCCGCGCTGGTCGCACAGCTCGATGAAGTGGGCGCCCTTCTGGGCGGACTCGGCGAACAGGATGCCGTTGTTCGCGACGATGCCGACCGGGTGGCCGTGGATCCGCGCGAACCCGGTGACCAGCGTCTGCCCGAACTCGGCCTTGAACTCGGCGAACTGCGAACCGTCGACCACGCGCGCGATGACCTCGCGGACGTCGTACGGGGTGCGCGAGTCGACCGGCACCGCGCCGTACAGACCCGCCGGGTCCACCTTCGGCTCGATCGCCGCCCTGACCGCCCACGGCAGCGGGCCGCGCTCCGGGAGCGTGGAGACGATGGTCCGGACGATGCGCAGCGCGTGCGCGTCGTCCTCCGCGAGGTGGTCGGTGACGCCCGAGACGCGCGAGTGGACCTCGCCGCCGCCCAGCTCCTCCGCCGTCACCACCTCGCCGGTGGCCGCCTTCACCAGCGGTGGGCCGCCCAGGAAGATCGTGCCCTGATTGCGGACGATCACCGCTTCGTCGCTCATCGCCGGGACGTACGCGCCGCCGGCCGTGCACGAGCCGAGCACCGCCGCGATCTGCGGGATGCCGGCGCCCGACATCCGCGCCTGGTTGTAGAAGATCCGCCCGAAGTGCTCGCGGTCCGGGAACACCTCGTCCTGCATCGGCAGGAACGCACCGCCGGAGTCCACCAGGTAGACGCACGGCAGCCGGTTCTCCAGCGCCACCTCCTGGGCGCGCAGGTGCTTCTTCACCGTCATCGGGTAGTACGTGCCGCCCTTGACCGTCGCGTCATTGGCGACGATCACGCACTCGCGGCCCGACACCCGCCCGATGCCGGCGATCACGCCCGCCGCCGGCGCCTGCCCCTCGTACATCCCGTCCGCCGCCAGCGGCGCCAGCTCCAGGAACGGGGAGCCGGGGTCGAGCAGCGTGTCCACCCGCTCACGCGGCAGCAGCTTGCCGCGCGCCGTGTGCCGGGCGCGGGCCTTCTCGCCGCCGCCGAGCCGGGCCGCGGCCAGCTTCTCGCGCAGCTCGGCCGCGAGCTTCCGGTGGGCCGCCTCATGGGACTGCCAGGCCTCCGACGCGGGATCCGCCGCGCTCGTCAGCTCCGGTGCCTCGTGCATCCTGCGGTCCTCTCACCACGTAGCGATGTTAATGACCGTTAACCGATGTCCTTCAGGTTAACGCTCGCTAACCTCGCTGTCTAGAATTGCTTCATGTCTTCAGGAGCCTCCAGAACCGACGCGCCCACCCGTCGCGAGCAGATCCTCAAGGAGGCCGCCCGGCTCTTCGCCGAGCGCGGGTTCCACGGCGTAGGGGTCGACGAGATAGGAGCCGCGGTCGGCATCAGCGGCCCCGGCCTCTACCGCCACTTCGCGGGCAAGGACGCGATGCTCGCCGAGCTGCTCGTCGGCATCAGCGGGCAGCTGCTGACCGGCGGCAAGCGCCGGGTCGCCGAGGCCGAGCACGGCCCGGAGGCGCTGCTCGACTCGCTCATCGAGGGGCACATCGACTTCGCCGTCGACGACCGGGACCTGATCACGCTGCACGACCGTGAGCTGGACCGGCTGCGCGACAGCGACCGCAAGCTGGTGCGCTCCCTTCAGCGCCAGTACGTGGAGCTGTGGGTGGAGTCGCTGAGGAAGGTCTACCCACAGCTCGCGGAGCCGCAGGCGCGCGTGGCCGTGCACGCGGTCTTCGGTCTGCTGAACTCCACGCCGCACCTCAGCCGCCCCGGCTCGCTCCCCGGACGCGCGGTCACGGCGCGGCTGCTGCACAAGCTGGCCCGCGGGGCCTTCGCGGCCGCCGCCGCGCCGGAGTGACGTGCATCTCTGGACGCTTCAGAAACTCGCGGGTAACGTTGCCCTGAGCAAGCGCTTAGTCGCGTATGCCCGTCAGCTGAAACCGTCGTTGAGCCGTCGTAGAAGGAGAGTTCTCCGTGCGCCGTACCGTTTTTGATGAGGACCACGAGGCGTTCCGGGAGACCCTGCGCGCCTTCATCGAGGCCGAGGTCGTCCCCCACTACGACGAGTGGTTCCAGCAGGGCATCGTGCCCCGCGAGCTGTACGGCAAGATGGCCGAGCTCGGCCTGTTCGGCATCAACGTGCCGGAGGAGTTCGACGGCGCGGGCATGGACACCCACAAGTTCGAGGCCATCCAGTACGAGGAGACCGCCCGCGCGGGCGTCTCCTTCGGCGGCTCCGGCGTCCACGTGCTGCTCGCCCTGCCCTACATCAAGATGCTCGCCACCGACGAGCAGAAGAAGCGCTACCTGCCGAAGTTCGTCTCCGGCGAGGAGATGTGGGCCCTCGCGATGACCGAGCCGGGCACCGGCTCCGACGTCGCGGGCATGAAGACCACCGCCAAGCTCTCCGAGGACGGCACGCACTACGTCCTCAACGGCGCCAAGACCTTCATCACCGGCGGTGTGCACGCCGACCGCGTCATCGTCTGCGCCCGCACCTCCGCGCCCAGCGCCGAGGACCGCCGCTTCGGCATCTCCCTCTTCGCCGTCGACACCAAGTCCGAGGGCTACTCCATCGGCCGCAAGCTCGACAAGCTCGGCCTGCGCACGTCCGACACCGCCGAGCTGGCGTTCGTCGACGTGAAGGTGCCCGTCGAGGACCTGCTCGGCGAGGAGAACAAGGGCTTCGGCTACCTCGGCACGAACCTCGCCTCCGAGCGCTGGGGCATCGCCTACGGCGCCTACGCGCAGGCCAAGGCGGCCGTCCAGTTCGCCAAGCAGTACGTCCAGGAGCGCACCGTCTTCGGCAAGCCCGTCGCGTCGTTCCAGAACACCAAGTTCGAGCTGGCCGCCTGCCAGGCCGAGGTGGACGCCGCCGAGGCCGTCGCCGACCGCGCCCTGGAGGCCCTCGACGCCGGTGAGCTGACCGCGGCCGAGGCCGCGTCCGCGAAGCTGTTCTGCACCGAGGTCGCCCACCGCGTCATCGACCGCTGCCTCCAGCTGCACGGCGGCTACGGCTTCATGAACGAGTACCCGATCGCCCGCCTGTACGCGGACAACCGCGTCAACCGCATCTACGGCGGCACCAGCGAGGTCATGAAGATGATCATCGCGAAGAACATGGGCCTGTAACCCCCCGTACCTGTCGCTCGGAATATCTGCTGGGTACAACTGATCCCATGCATCAGGCACTTGACTCCCTCCTCGATCTGCTCGATCTGGAGCAGATCGAGGAGGACATCTTCCGCGGCCAGTCCCGGTCCGCCGTCGTCCCGCGCGTCTTCGGCGGGCAGGTGGCGGCCCAGGCGCTGGTCGCGGCGGGGCGCACCGTCCCCGCCGACCGGCTCGCCCACTCCCTGCACGCGTACTTCCTCGTCGCGGGCGACCCGGGCGCGCCCATCGTCTACACCGTCGACCGCATTCGCGACGGCCGCTCCTTCACCACCCGCAGGGTGGTCGCGATCCAGCACGGGCAGCCGATCTTCCACCTCTCCGCGTCCTTCCAGACGTACGAGGAGGGCCTGGAGCACCAGGCGGACATGCCGCCCGCGCCCGACCCCGAGTCGCTGCCGACCGCGGCCGAGATGCTGCCGCGCTACGCCGACGTCCTCGGTCCCGACCGCGTCCAGAAGATGCTGGAGGCCCGCGAGGCCGTCGATCTGCGCTACGTCGACGCGCCGCCGTTCGCCTTCGTCGGCGATCCGCAGCCGCCGAACTCGCAGGTCTGGTTCCGCACCAACGGCAAACTCGCCGACGACCCGCTGCTGCACGTCTGCCTCGCCACGTACGTCTCCGACATGACGCTGCTCGACTCCGTGCTGCTCGCGCACGGGCGCGGCGGCTGGGCGGTCGGCGACGTCGTCGGCGCCTCGCTCGACCACGCCATGTGGTTCCACCGGCCGTTCCGCGCCGACGAATGGCTGCTCTACGACCAGCAGTCGCCGTCCGCGTCCGGCGGCCGCGGCCTCGGTCAGGCCCGGATCTACACCCAGGAGGGCCGGCTCGCGATCACCGTGATCCAGGAAGGCGTCGTTCGCGTTCCGCGCTGATCAGACATACGGTCCCGTACATGGACGTACGGGATGGAGCTGCTGTGACCGACGGCGCGGGCGACGCGGAAGAGGCGGGTGGCGAGAGCGTCTTCACCGTGATCGTCGCCGCGGTGGCGAACCTCGGCATCGCCTTGGCCAAGGCCGTCGCCGGCGTCATCAGCGGATCCAGCGCGATGCTCTCCGAGGCCGCGCACTCCTTCGCCGACACCGTCACCGAACTGCTGCTCCTGACCTCGCTCAAGCGCAGCGAGAAACCCGCCGACGAGGACCACCCCCTCGGGTACGGGGGCGAGCGGTACGTGTGGGCGCTGCTCGCCGCCGTCGCCACGTTCGTCGGCGGTGCCGTCTTCTCCTTCTACGACGGCATCCACACGCTGGTCGTCGGCGAGGAGCTCGGCGATCCGCTCGTCTCGTACATCGTGCTGGGCGTCGCCTTCCTGCTGGAGGGCTTCTCGCTGCGGACCGCCGTCAAGCAGGCGCGGGGGGAGGCCGCCCGGTTCAAGGCGCCCTTCGGCACGTATCTGAGGCACACGCCCGACACCGCCGTGAAGGCCGTCGTCCTGGAGGACAGTGCGGCCCTCGCCGGTCTGCTGCTGGCCGCCGGCGGTCTGCTCGGCGGGCAGCTCACCGGCTCCGGGGTCTGGGACGGCATCGCCTCGCTCTGCATCGGCGTGCTGCTGCTGTGGGTCGCCTGGGTGCTCGGGCGGTCCAACGCCGAGCTGCTCGTGGGGCGGCCGCTGCCGGCGCCCATCAGGGCCGAGATCCGGGAGCTGCTGCTCGGCGTCGAGCACGTCGAGAGCGTCCTCGAACTGACCACGCTGGTGCAGGGCCCCCGCGAGGCGCTGGTCGCCGCCAAGGTCGACTTCCGGGACGCGTCCACCGCGGCGCAGATCGAGTGGGCCTGCGAGGACGCGGCGCGGCGGCTGCAGGAGCGGTTCCCGGCGGTGCGCAGGGTGTACCTGGACCCGACGCCCGGGTTCGCCCAGCGCCGGGAGGCCGGGCTGGACCCCTGGTAGACGGCCTCGTTCGCGGGCTGTGGGCCGGTGGGACTTCTCGCGCGGTTCCCCGCACCCCTGAAGCGAACTCCGCCCGCCCCGCAGCCGCGTTGCGAAGCTCAGTCCAGCAGGCCGGCGGCGCCCAGCAGGTACGCCGTCATCGGGTCGTAGTGGCGCGGGCTCGTCACATGGTCGTCCAGGGGGACCGTCACCTGCATCGTGCCCTCGGCCTCGCCCACGAACAGCGCCGGGTCGTTGCAGTCCGCGTAACCGACGGAGTCGAGGCCGCGCTGGGCCGCGCAGCCCGCCCAGCCGTGGTCGGCGACGACCAGGTCGGGCAGCGGACGGCCCTCGTGCTCCAGGCCGTCGAGGATGCGGGTCATCGGGTCGGGGGAGTGGGTGTGCCACAGCGTCGCCCCGCGCTCCAGCATCGCCACGTCCGCGAACTGGAAGACCATGCCCTCCTCGGTGGCCAGGCCCTCGGGGATGACGACGATCTCGCAGCCCGCCGCGCGCAGGGCGGCCGCGGTCGCCCGGTGCACGTCGAGCAGGCCGCCCGGGTGGCCCGTCGCGAACAGGACGCGCTGGCGGCCCGCGGCCGCCTTGCGCAGCCGGGCCGCCATCCGCTCCAGGGCGTCGACCGTCAGCTCCGGGTCGATGGTGTCCTGGCCGTAACGGTGCTCGGGGTCGTCGACCACCCCGCAGCGCTCGGCCATCACCGCGAGCACGTCCTGCTCGTCGCTCCAGCGGTCGCCGAGTTCCAGGCCCAGCCAGAAGTGCCGGTCGCCGTTCGCGAGCTTGCGGTAGTGGGAGAGGTTGTTCTCGCGGGGCGTGGCCACGTCGCCCGCGATGCGGGTGCGGACGAGGTGGTCGATCAGGGCGGCGCGGGTCGGAGTGTCGCTGGGAATCCCGGGTATCGGCATGGACTCCATTGTGCCGGGGGCGGCTGTGCGGCGGTGATCGGTTCCGGGGAGTGGGACCGGGGTCTGCGCCGCACCCGCACACGAATCATTCGGTGTTCGCCGAAGTTTTGCGGCATGCTGGAGGGATGACTGCCCCGCACTCCGACGGCACCGCCGATGTCACCGCGGACGCCCCCGCCCCCGCCGCCCGGCTCGCCGCCCTCGCCGCGGTCTTCGCCGACGAGACCCGCGCCGCGATCTGCATGGCGATGCTGGAGGGGCGCGCCTGGAGCGCCGGTGAGCTGAGCCGGATCACCGGGGTCGCGCCCTCCACCGTCAGCGGTCACACGGCGCGGCTGGTGAGCGCCGGAGTGTGTGTCACCGAGCGGCGCGGGCGCCACAGTTACGTGCGGATCGCCGACACGGACACGGCCCGGCTCGTCGACGCCCTCGCCTCGCACGCCGTGCCGGACCGGGACGCCGCGCACACCGTGCCGATGGTCGCCGCCCAGGACCCGTTGGCCGCCGCCCGGCTCTGCTACGACCATGTCGCGGGCCGGCTCGGCATGGCCGTCACCGACCGGCTGCGGGAGCGCGGACTGCTGCACACGGACGGGGTCTTCGAGCTGACCGACGACGGGCGCGCCTGGTTCGCGCGGGCCGGGGTCGAACTGCCCGCGGCGGAGCACGCCGGGCGCCGGCCGCTCGCCAGTTCCTGCATGGACTGGACCGAGCGCCGCCGCCACCTGGGCGGGGCCGCCGCGGCCCGGCTGTGCGCGCGGGCCCTCGCGCAGGGCTGGATCGGGCGCGCCGGGGACGGCGGGCGGGCGCTGTACGTGACCGGCGCGGGCGAGCGGATGCTGCACGATCTGCTCGGCCTCACCCCGGACGCCTGGGCGGCCTGACGCCGGCCCACCCGCACCCGCTCTCAAACATTTCGGTGGACGCCGAAATGAAATTTCCGTACGCTGCTCATATGTCCTCCCGAACCTCCCGCGCCGGCCTGCTCACCGTCGGCGCCGTCTCCTTCACCGTGCTCGCCTGGGCCTCGGCCTTCGTCGCGATCCGCAGCGCGGGCGGCGCCTACTCACCGGGCGCGCTCGCCCTGGGCCGGCTGCTCGCCGCCTCCGTGGTCCTGGTCGTCCTGGTCCTGGTCCGCGGCGAAGGGCTGCCGCCGCGCGGCGCCTGGCGCGGCATCGTGGTGTCGGGCCTGGTCTGGTTCGCGGGCTACATGGTCGCGCTGAACTGGGGCGAGCGGCTCGTCGACGCCGGCACCGCCGCCCTGCTCGTGAACGTCGGGCCGATCCTCATGGCGCTGCTCGCCGCCCGGCTGCTCGGCGAGGCGCTGCCGCCGCGGCTGCTCGCCGGCATGGCGGTGTCGTTCGCGGGCGCGGTCGTGGTCGGCCTGTCGATGTCCGCCGGGTCCGCGGGCTCGTCCCGGGACGGCGGTTCGACCTCGCTGCTGGGTGTCGTGCTCTGCCTGCTCGCCGCCGTCGCGTACGCGGTCGGGGTCGTCGCCCAGAAGCCCGCGCTCTCCCACGGCTCGCCGCTCCAGGTCACCGCGTTCAGCTGCCTGATCGGGACGGTGGCCTGCCTGCCGTTCTCCGGACAGCTGTTCTCCGAGGTGGCCGACGCCCCCGCGTCCGCGACCCTCAACATGCTGTACCTCGGCGTCGTACCGACCGCGCTCGCCTTCACCACCTGGACGTACGCGCTGGCCCGCACGCCCGCGGGGAAGATGGGCGCGACGACGTACGCCGTGCCCGCCATCGTGGTCCTGCTCAGCTGGCTCTTCCTCGACGAGGTGCCGGGCTGGCTGACGCTGCTCGGCGGTGTGCTGTGCCTCGCCGGTGTGGCCGTGTCGAGGTCGCGGGCGCGCGCCGCCTCCCGGGTCGTCGCGACGGCCCCCGTGCAGGAGGAGAGCACCACGACGGGGAGCTGACTCCGCCGTGTCCAGGTGCCGGATTCCCTTTTGGCCGCTGCGGCGCAGACGGGCGGAGGGGGCGCGGGGTTAGGGTCCAGCCGTCAGGGGCGTGCGACCGCGCGTTCCGTACGGCGCGAGGAAGGGCTCCGCGATGAACGTCTCCACGGAGCGGGACGACCGGCCGATGACCACCGTGGCCTGCGCCCAGCTCGCCCTCGGGGTCGGGGACGTCGCCGAGAACCTGGCCGCCGCAGAGGAGGCGATCGAGGCCGCCGCCCGCGCCGGGGCCCGCGTCGTCGTGCTGCCCGAGCTGGCCAACAGCGGCTATGTCTTCGAGACCGTCGCCGAGGCCCGCGCGCTCGCCGAGCCGCTCGACGGGCCGACCGTCACCGCCTGGTCCGCCGCCGCCCGCCGGCACGGCGTCACCCTGGTCGCCGGGCTCGCGGAGCTCGACGGCGAGGACCGGGTGCGCAACTCGGCCGTCGTCATCGACCCGTCCGGCGCCCTGCGCGCCGTCTACCGCAAGGCGCACCTCTTCGGCACCGAGAAGGACTTCTTCGTCCCCGGCGACGGGCTGCCCCCGACCGTCGACATCGAGGGCGTCGGCCGGCTCGGCGTGATGGTCTGTTACGACCTGGAGTTCCCCGAGTGGGTCCGCCGCGCCGCCCTCGCCGGCACCGAGCTGCTGTGCGCCCCGGTCAACTGGCCGCGCTTCCCGCGCCCGGAGGGGGAGCGCCCCGCCGAGGTCACCAAGGCGCAGGCGGCTGCCGCCGCGAACCGGATGTACGTCGCCGTCGCCGACCGGGCCGGTGACGAGCGCGGGGTCTCCTGGACCGGTGGCTCCGTGATCGTCGACCCCGACGGGTTCCCGCTCGCCGGGCACACCCCGACCGAGGGTCCCGCCCTGCTGCTGGCCCCCTGCGATCTGGCGCAGGCGCGCGACAAGTCGCTGGGCGAGCACAACGACGTCTTCGGGGACCGGCGGCCCGAGCTGTACTGAGGGCGGAGCGGGTTTTCGTTCGTCCACGGCCCCGTTTCATCGGGGAAGCTGCGCGCAGCGCATGCTTCAGGGGCGCGGGGCTGTATCGACATGCGGCTCCGCCGCGGGGCGCGCCCAGCCCCCACGCACCCGCCCCCGAACGACGACCGACAACCCCTCACCCCAGATCCCGCAGCCCGAACCACAACTCCATCCGCACATCCGGGTCGTCCAGATCCGCCCCCACCAGCGTCGCGCACTTGGCGATCCGCTGCCGCACCGTGTTGCGATGCACGCCGAGCGCACCCGCGGTCCGGTCCCAGCTGCCGTGCAGGGAGAGCCAGGTGCGCAGGGTGTGCCGCAGTTCCGGGCGGTCGGCCAGCGCGGCCAGGGCCGGGGCGGGGGTGTCGGCGCGGTGCCGGGCCAGGGGCAGGCGCAGGGTGCGGGCGCGGGACAGGGCGTGGGCGGCCTGGGTGTCGGCGGTGCGCAGCTCGCCGGGCGCGGCGGGGGCGCTGACCCCGAGGGCCCAGCCGTCGTGCGCGGTGATCTCCTGCCCGGCCGGGACCAGCGCCCGTACGAGCGTGTCCGTGGCGTCGACCAGCGGGGTGCCCAGGGACGGTGCGGGCTGCGCGCCCAGCGGCTGGGCGTGCACCACCCGCCAGGTGTCGTCGGGGCCGAGCAGCCCGGCCGTGTCCTCGGGGCGCTCGCCGAGCAGCAGCCGCACCAGCGCCGCCGAGCGCCGCGCGTCGCCCGCCGACTGGTGCTCGCCCTGGAGCAGGGAGAGGAGTACCACCGCCACGCCCGTGATGGTGTGGTCGCCGGGCGCCCGGCCCGCCGTGGCCAGGCCGAGGGCGCGGCCGCCCGGGCCGCCGAGCGCGTACGCCGACAGCTGCACGCCGTCCACCTCGTCGGACGCGGACGACGGGGTCGGGAAGAGCCGGGTCGTGGCGGGCCGCACCACCCGCACCAGGGCGCCGAGCGCCGCCCCGACCGCGTCGGACGGCGCGGTCCCCGCGCGGTGCAGCTCGGTGCCCTCGGGCCCGACCAGGACCGCGAACCCGCCGGTGCGCTGGGCGAGTTGACGCAGTACGGCCGAGGTGGAGTCCGGGCGCGCGGCCGCCGTCGCGAGACCCTGCTGGGCCTCGGTGACCCGGCGCAGTTCGAGATGGCGCACCGCCGCCATCAGGCTCCACAGGGCCCGCACCACCGCGCTGAACCGGGTGCTCGGCGGCACCTCGACCAGCGGCATCCCGTGCCGCTCGCACGCCGCGACCAGCGCCGCCGGCACCGTGTCGTGCACCGGCGCGAGCCCGAAACCGAGGGCCGCGCCGCCCGCCTGCGCCAGCCGCGACACGTACCGCTCGAAGTACGCGTCCGGGTCGCCGACCGCCTCGGTGATGTGCAGCCCCGCCGTCAGCAGCAGCTCACCGCCGAGCAGATACGGGTACGGGTCCGCCATCTCCGTGGGGTGCGCCGCGTACAGCTGCACCGACCGCGCGGGCGGCCCCGCCAGCTGGCGCAGGCCGAGCTCCTCCTGCGCGAGCAGGGCGCTCAGCAGGACGGGCGGCACCGGCGGGGTGAGCGGCTCGGTCGGCTCGATCGGCATGATGCTGGATGATTCCTCTACTGCGATCCCCGTAAGTATCGGAAACGTACACTTCAGCGTCGCTATTCGGCCACCTAGATTCATTCCGACCGGTGGGCGCGGGTACGGGCGTATGTCCCCGCAGCCGACGGCCCTCTCCCAGGGACCTCACAACCGGACAATCCATGCACGACACGCCACTGAGGTGTGCAAAGGAGGGCGTCCCATGGCCGTCGACTACATCGTGATCGTCGTCTATCTCGCCGGCATGCTGGCCATGGGCTGGTGGGGCATGCGCCGCGCCAAGTCCAAGAGCGACTTCCTGGTCGCCGGACGGCGTCTGGGCCCGGCCATGTACTCCGGCACCATGGCGGCGGTCGTGCTCGGCGGCGCCTCCACCATCGGCGGCGTCGGCCTCGGCTACCAGTACGGCCTGTCGGGCGCCTGGCTCGTCTTCTCCATCGGCTTCGGCCTGCTCGCCCTGTCGGTGTTCTTCTCGGCGCGCATCGCCCGGCTGAAGGTCTACACCGTCTCGGAGATGCTCGACCTGCGTTACGGCGGCAGCGCCGGGATGATCTCCGGCATCGTGATGTGGGCGTACACGCTGATGCTCGTGGTCACCTCGACCATCGCGTACGCCACCATCTTCGACGTCCTCTTCGACGTGCCGCGCTGGCTGGCGATCGTCATCGGCGGCGCCATCGTCGTCGCCTACTCGACGCTCGGCGGCATGTGGTCGATCACCATCACCGACATGGTGCAGTTCGTCGTGAAGACGATCGGTGTGCTGCTGATCCTGCTGCCCGTCGCCGTCGTGAAGGCTGGCGGCTTCAGCGAGATGAAGGCCGCGCTGCCCACCTCGTACTTCGACCCGCTGGGCATCGGCGGCGAGACGATCTTCACGTACGTGCTGATCTACACGTTCGGCATGCTCATCGGCCAGGACATCTGGCAGCGCGTGTTCACCGCCCGCACCGACAAGGTGGCCCGCTGGGGCGGCACGGTCTCCGGCGTCTACTGCCTGGTCTACGCGATCGGCGGCGCCGTCATCGGCACCGCGGCCAAGGTCCTCTACCCGAAGGGCCTCGGCGAGGCCGACGAGGCGTTCGCCCAGATCGTCAAGGACGAGCTGCCCGTCGGTGTCCGCGGCCTGGTCCTCGCCGCCGCGCTGGCCGCCGTGATGTCGACGTCGTCCGGCGCGCTGATCGCCTGCGCCACCGTCGCCAACAACGACATCTGGAAGCGGCTGCGCGGCGTCAAGCCGGAGGCGGGCGCCGAGGGCGAGCACGACGAGGTGAAGGGCAACCGCCTGTTCATCCTGGTCCTCGGCATCGCCGCGATCGTCATCTCGATCGTCCTCAACAACGTGGTCGAGGCGCTCACCGTCGCCTACAACCTGCTCGTCGCCGGGCTGCTCGTGCCGATCCTCGGCGGCCTGGTGTGGAAGCGCGGCACCGGAACCGGTGCGCTCGCCTCCGTCGTCGTCGGCGGTCTCACCGTCCTCGGCCTGATGTGGAAGTACGGGATCCTCGCCAACGAGCCCGTCTACTACGGCCTGTCCGCGTCCCTCGTCGTCTACCTCGTGGTCTCCCTGGCCACGAAGCCCACCGACGCCGCCGTCCTCGCCAACTGGCGCGAGCGGCTCGCCGGCCGCGGCGCCCCCGAGCCCGACCCGGCTCCCGTCGCCGTACCGCAGTAACCCCGTAGAAAGAAGGCATGCGCGCAATGAACAGCTTCGAGACGCCCCGCGTTCCCGCCGGTCCCACCGGTGCTGTCGGTCCGGTCGACTCCTCCCGCATCCCGCGGTACGCGGGGCCTGCGACCTTCGCGCGCCTGCCCCGCCTCGACGAGGTCGACTCCGCCGACGTCGCCGTCGTGGGCGTCCCCTTCGACACCGGTGTCTCCTACCGGCCCGGCGCCCGCTTCGGCGGCAACGCGATCCGCGAGGCCTCCCGCCTCCTGCGCCCGTACAACCCGGCGCAGGACGCGTCCCCGTTCGCCCTCGCGCAGGTCGCGGACGCCGGTGACATCGCCGCCAACCCGTTCAACATCAACGAGGCCGTCGAGACCATCGAGGCCGCCGCCGACGAGCTGCTCGGCTCCGGCGCCCGCATGATGACGCTCGGCGGCGACCACACCATCGCGCTGCCGCTGCTGCGCTCCGTCGCCAAGAAGCACGGCCCGGTCGCGCTGCTCCACTTCGACGCGCACCTCGACACCTGGGACACCTACTTCGGCGCCGAGTACACCCACGGCACCCCGTTCCGCCGCGCCGTCGAGGAGGGCATCCTCGACACCTCCGCCCTCTCCCACGTCGGTACCCGCGGCCCGCTGTACGGCAAGCAGGACCTCACCGACGACGAGAAGCTCGGCTTCGGCATCGTCACCTCGGCCGACGTCTACCGGCGCGGCGCCGACGAGGTCGCCGACCAGCTGCGCCAGCGCATCGGCGACCGCCCGCTGTACATCTCCATCGACATCGACTGCCTCGACCCGGCGCACGCCCCGGGCACCGGCACCCCCGAGGCCGGCGGCATGACCTCGCGGGAGCTCCTGGAGATCCTGCGCGGCCTGGCATCGTGCAACCTGGTGTCCGCGGACGTCGTCGAGGTGGCTCCCGCGTACGACCACGCGGAGATCACCGCCGTCGCCGCCTCGCACACCGCGTACGAGCTGACGACGATCATGTCCCGGCAGATCGCGGCGTCCCGCACCGCCTGACCGCACCACGCACCACCCAGGAGAGCCCCGCGATGACCCACGACCACGGCCACGACGTCGTACTGCGGCCCACACGGGCCCAGACCGAAGCAGCCCTCAACCCGCCCCCGGGGCGGACGGGCGGCGACCTGGTCGTGGAGACTCTCGCGGGGCTCGGCGCGTCCACCGTGTTCGGCCTGCCCGGCCAGCACGCGCTCGGCCTCTTCGACGCGCTGCGCCGCTCCGACCTGCGCTATGTCGGGCTGCGCGTGGAGAACAACGCCGGGTTCGCGGCGGACGCGTACGGCCGGGTGACGGGAGAGGTCGCGCCGCTGTTCCTGTCCACGGGCCCCGGCGCGCTCACCTCGCTGCCCGCTCTCCAGGAGGCGGCCGCCGCGTCCGCGCCGGTCCTCGCGATCGTCAGCCAGGTGCCGGTGGCCGGGCTCGGCGGCGGCCGGCACGGGTACCTCCACGAACTCCGCGACCAGCAGGCCTCGTTCCGCGACATCGTGAAGTCCGTGCACACGGTCCGTACCCAGTCGCAGATCCCGTCGGCCGTCGCCGCGGCCTGGGAGTCGGCGCTGAGCGCGCCGCACGGCCCGGTCTACGTGGAGATCCCGCAGGACGTGCTGCTCGCCCCGGCGTCCCTGCCGGTCGTCACGGCGATGGACGCGACCCCGCACGAGCTGCCGCCGCGCCCCGAGCTCACCGCCGTCGCAGCCGACCTGCTGTCCAGGGCGGCACGCCCGGCGATCATCGCGGGCGGCGGCGTCGTCCGCTCGGACGCCTCCGGCAAGCTGCTCGCGCTCGCGGAGAAGGTGAACGCCCCGGTCGTCTGCACCTTCGGCGGCAAGGGCGCCTTCCCCTGGGAGCACCCCCTCTCGCTCCAGTCCTGGATGGAGGACCGGTACGTCACCGACTTCCTGGAGGACGCGGACGTCCTCCTCGTCGTCGGCTCGGGCCTGGGCGAAGTCTCCTCGAACTACCACACGTTCAAGCCCCGCGGCCGGGTCGTCCAGATCGAGGCCGACGCGGGCAAGCTGGAGTCCAACCACCCGGCGCTCGGCATCCACGCCGACGCCCGCCTCGCGCTGCAGGCGCTGGTGGAGACGGTCGAGGAGCGCCCCGACGAGAAGGCCGCGCCCCGCGTCGCCGAGACCCTGAAGGCCGTACGGGACCGCATCGCCTCCCAGGAACTCACCCTGGAACAGGATGTGTTGGCCTCCGTCCGCGCCGCGCTCCCGCCCAAGTCCCCTTCCTTCTGGGACATGACGATCCTCGCCTACTGGGCCTGGTCGGCATGGCCCGGCCCGCTGCACTCGGCGCAGGGCGCGGGCGGCCTCGGCTACGGCTTCCCCGCGGCCCTCGGCGCCGCGGCGGCCGACCCGACGACCCCGGTCCTCGCGGTCTCCGGCGACGGCGGCGCCCTGTACTCGATCGCCGAACTCGCCACGGCCGCCCAGGAGTCCCTGAACGTCACCTGGCTGATCGTCGACGACGGCGGCTACGGCATCCTGCGCGAGTACATGAACGACGCGTTCGGCCAGGCCACGGCCACGGAGCTGACCCGCCCCGACTTCGTGGCCCTCGCCGAGTCCTTCGGCGTCCCCGCCGTGCGCACGACGCCGGAGACGCTCAAGGACGACCTGTCGTCGGCGCTCGCGGCGCCGGGCCCGCGCGTGGTCGTGCTCCCGGCGGTGCTGCGCATGTTCGCGCCCACGCATCTGGGCTGAGACACAGGCCCTGAGCCTCAGCCCACCTCGGCCAGGTGCTCGGCGACCTTCGCGGTCAGCAGGTCCGGGTTCTCGGCGGGCAGCCCGTGCCCGCCCGGGACCCGCAGCAGCCGGGCGTGCGGGATGCGTTCGGCCAGGTCGTGCTGGTGGTGCGGGGGCACCATGCGGTCGTCGGCGCTGGAGATCAGCAGGGTCGGGGCCGTGATGCGCGGGAGCAGGTCGGTGAGGTCGACTGCGGCGTCGGCCGCGGACTGGCGGGCGAAACCGTCGGCTCCCGTGGTGAGCTGCTCGGTCAAGGCGGCGGTCACCTCGTCGAAGGTGGCGTCGTCCCAGTCGCGCAGGGTGTCCTTGCCCAGGGCGAAGAGGATGATCGTGCGGGCCAGGGCGGCCGGGTCGGTGGCGGCCAGGTGCTGCCAGTGGTCGAACTGGTACCTCATGTACGCGTCCGCCTTCACCCAACCCGCGTGCGCGGTGAGGGAGTTGACCAGGCCGGGGTGGAGGGCCGCGGTCGCCGTCGCCACCACCGCGCCCAGCGAGTGGCCGACGACGTGGAACCGGTCGAGCCCCGCGTCCCGGGCCGCCGCCACGACCGGCGCGACCATGTCGTCGAGGGTGATCGGGCCGCCCGGGTCGGTCGTCTCGGGTGAACCGGGAAGGTCGGGGGCGACGATCGTGAAGCGGTCCGCGAGGGCCTCCATGAGCGGCGTCCAGTTGGCGGCCGCCGTGGCGCCGGTGCCGTGCACCAGGACGAGGCCCGGGCCGCTGCCCGCGACCAGGTAGTGGGTCTTGCTGATACCGCCGGACACGGCGACGTCGACGTAAGGCATGGCGTAACTCCTGTGTGTGGGTGGGGTGTTGACGGTGAGGGCGTCAGTTCAGGGCCGCGCGCAGCGCCTGGTTGAAGCGCTCGGGGCGCTCCTGCTGCGCCATGTGCCCGGCGCCCTCGATCACCGTCAGCCGGGCGCCGGGTATCAGGTCGAGCAGCCCGCGCGGCACCGACAGCGGGACCTCGGTGTCCAGTGCGCCGTGCAGGAAGTGGACCGGGACGCGCAGTGCGGGCAGCCGGTCCCTGGGGTCGTACGCGGCCTGGTCGGTGGCGAGCGCGTCGATACGGGGCGTCGCGTCGAGGACCTGCCGGACCGTCCAGTCGATCAGCGCCCGGCTCGTGCCGGGCGCGTACCAGTGCGGCACGAACCCGGCCAGCGTGCCGGCGCGGTCGGCCCGCAGATCGGCGAGCAGCCCGGCCGCCGCCCGCTTCGCCCCGGGCCGCGTGCTGAAGTGCTGCACCCCCGAGCCCACCGGGACGACCGCCCCGATCCGTCCGGGCGCCCGCAGCGCGGCCTCGATCACGAACGCGCCCGCGATCGACGACCCCACGAGCACGGGCCGGTCCAGGTCCAGTACGTCGATGAACTCCAGTACGTCGGAGGCGAGTTGCGCGATGGTGTACCCGCCGGCCGGGCGGTCCGAGCGGCCGCAGCCACGCCAGTCGAGAGTGATCACCCGGTGGTCGGCCGACAGACCGGCGACCTGCGCGTCCCAGACCCGGCCGCTGGTGCCCCATCCGTGCAGCAGGACCAGCGGGCGGCCCGAGCCCAGATCCTCGTAATGGAGCGTGGTGTCGTTCACGGTGGCGTAAGGCATGCGCCCATTCCAGCGGCCGGACGGCCGCCGACCAAGGAGTGATCCGCTCTTAGACTCATCACGCATCGTGATCGACGGGGTCTTCCCGGACCGGGGGTGGGGCGTGGAGCTGCGTCAGGTGAAGTACTTCGTGGCCGTGGCCGAGGAGCTGCACTTCGGGCGGGCGGCCGAGCGGCTGCACATCGTGCAGCCCACCGTCAGCCAGCAAGTGCGCCGCCTGGAGCGGGAGTTCGGGCTCGAACTCTTCGACCGCACGAGCCGTTCGGTGCGGCTGACCGGGGCGGGCCGGGCCTTCCTGCCGCACGCCCGCGCGATCCTGGCCGCCGAACGGGCCGCGGCCGAGGCGATGGACGGGGTGCGTGCGGAACAGGAGACGACCTTGCGCGTCGGCACCAACGTGGGGCTCGGACTGCGCCTCGACGGTGTGCTGACCGTCCTGTCCGAGCGGGCCCCGCAGCTGCTGGTCGAGCTGGTCAGCGGCCCCGGCGCGACCCGGCTCCAGCAGGTCCGCGACGGCGAGCTCGACGCCACCTTCCTGCGCGGCCCCGACGCGGACCCCGACCCCGCTCCCGGCCTCGAACTGCTGCCCCTGTGGCGCGACGTCCTGGTCGCCGCGCTGCCCGCCGCGCACCCGCTGGCCGGGCGGGACCGGGTCGACCTCGCGGACCTGGCGGAACTGCCGCTGCGGATCGCGCCCCGCGCCGCGCACCCGGCCCTGGTCGATGCCGTCCTGGACGCCTGCCGGGCCGCCGGGTTCGAGCCCGTCATGGGGCCCGCCTTCACCACCGACCAGGACACCCTCGCCGCGATCGCCGCGGGCCGGCCGAGCTGGACCGTCTACTTCGCCGCGCAGGCCGCCGTGCAGCCCGCGCACCGGATCGCGTTCCGCCCCTTCGCCGACCGGGACACGGCGCCGGGCCTGCGGACGTACCTCGCGGTGCGCCCCGGCCCGCCGTCGCGCCGGCTCGCGGCGCTGCTGGACGCGTGCCACGCGCAGGACGGGGCGCTGGACGCCTGATCCGTCCCGCGCGCGGCGGCACCGGGTCCGTCACCAGATCGCGTCGACCCACTCCGGGTGGTCGACGAACGGGTTCCGGTTGTGCTGGTACGTCGTGTAGATGACCTGGTTGCGGTTCTCCTCGAAGGAGTCCGGCGGGTCCTCGTCGTTCCACTTCTTCAGCACCGACAGCTTGCCGATGTACGGGGAGGTGCCGTTGTTCACCTTCTCGTCCGGCTCCAGGTCGGCGAAGCCGTCGTCGCCCTCGTAGCGGACGGCCATGTAGAGGATCATGCGCGCCACGTCGCCCTTGACGGCGTCGCGCGGCTCGAAGGAGTCCGAGTCGACCTTGCTGCCGCCGCTGTTGGTGAAGGCGGAGCCGCCCTCGTCGAAGTCGAGGTTGCCGCGGACGTTGTTGACGGCGACGTCCTCGGGGCGCAGGTGGTGCAGGTCCGTGCCGGGGCCCGTCGCGGTGCCGAAGTCGCCGTGGGACTTGGCCCACACGTGCTCGCGGTTCCAGTCGCCGGAGTCGCCGCCGTTGAGGGACTTCGCGCGGGAGATGCCGCTGTAGAGCAGGATCACGTTGCTGCTGTTGTTCGGGTCCTGGTCGGTGACCTTGAGGGCGTTCCAGACGGCGTCGTACGAGAGTTTCGTCTGGCTGCTGATGATCGTGTGCAGCGAGGACTTGAGCGCGGTGCCGGTCTTGCCGATCGCGTTCGCGTAGTACGTGTCGTCGTACGCGGTCGTGGTGGCGGCCGCCGGGGACGCGGCCGCGGCGGGCAGGGCCACGGCGGCCAGGAGTGCGGCGGCCGTGAGCGCGAGCGTGCGCGTGCGTATGTGGGCTGCGGGCATGTGGGGTGTCCGTCCGTTCTACGCGGGTTGACTTGGGTAACCCGGAGCGTGACATGGACACGTGGTTTTTGGGTGAACGTCGTGAGTCGATCGGGTATCGAAGAAGGGCTCCTGACGTCATGTCAGGGGCCCTTCTGTGGTGGTGTATTGGGGTCTGTGCCGCTAGCCGAGGTCGGAGGGGTCGAGGCGGTACAGCGACGAGGAGTCGCTCGACGTGCCGCCGTACGCGCTCGCCTTCACCTTCGTGCCGTGCTCCCGCACCCACTCGGTGACGGCGGTCGAGGCGCTGTTGCCGCCGCCCATGCCGCTTCCGCCGACCTGGATGTAGTGCAGCTCGCCGCTCTCGACCAGCTTCTTGAGCTTGGCGACGGTCATGCCGTTGTCGCTGCCCGTGAAGCCGTACATGGAGATGACGGGCTTCTTGGTGCTGAGGATGATCTGCGCGGCGGACTGCGAGTCGGAGACCGCGAGCAGCCACGTGGCGCCGTCCTGGTGCTTCTCCAGGTACGTGATCATGTCGCTGTCGACGCCGCCGCCCATGCCGCCGCCACCGAGGCCGCCGCCGCGCGAACCGCCGTCCGACTGACCGCCGGGCATCTCGCCACCGGCCTGACCGCCCGGCATCTCACCACCGCCGGGGAAGCCGCCCCCCGACCGGCCGCCCGGCATCTCACCGCCGCCCGGGAAGCCGCCACCCTGCTGGTCGCCCTGCTGTCCGCCGGGGCCGCCCTGCTGGGTGCCGTCCTGCCGGCCGCCCGGCATCTCCCCGCCCGGCATCTCGCCGCCGGCCATCTCGCCGCCGGCCATCTCACCGCCGCCGGGGAAGCCGCCCCCGCCGCCCCCGCCGGGACCGCCCATGCCGCCGCCCGTCGTGGGGCCGGCCGTCGGGTTCGAGCCGCCCATGCCGCCACCGGCGCCACCGGAGGCGAACGTCGTGGCCCCCGCGTACGCCGCCGGGCCCGCCACGGACGCGACGACCGCGGCCGCCACCGCCGCGGCGAACAGCCGCAGCCGGGCGCCCGACGCCGTACGGAAGACGAGCAGGCCCGCGATCGCCGCCGCCATGACGAGCGCGATCAGCGGCCACAGCCAGCTGTTCCAGCCGGACGCGCGGCGCAGCAGCACGATCGACCAGAGCCCGGTGACACCGAGCGCGACCGGCAGCACCCACGCCCACCGCTTGTCCTCGCGCAGCGCGCGCACCAGCATCACGCCGCCGCCACCGCACAGCGCCGCGATGCCGGGGGCGACCGCGGTCGTGTAGTACGGGTGCATGGTGCCTTCGGCGGTCGCGAAGGTGACGTAGTGCAGCAGCAGCCAGCCGCCCCACAGCACGAGCGCGGCCCGGGTGAGGTCGGTGCGCGGGGCGCGGCCGCGCAGCACCAGACCGCCGACGAGCGCCGCACCCGCGAACGGGATCAGCCAGGAGATCTGCCCGCCGAGGGTGTCGTTGAAGAGCCGGCCGAGGCCCGCGGTGCCGGAGAAGCCGCCGCCGCCCCCGCCGCCGTTGCCCTCGCCGCCGAAGATCCGGCCCAGGCCGTTGTAGCCCATGATCAGGTCCCAGGCGGAGCCGTCCGTCGAGCCGCCGATGTACGGGCGCTCGGACGCGGGCACCAGGGAGACGGCGACCGCCCACCAGAAGCTGGAGACGGCGAGCACGACGGCGGCCGGCGCCAGATTGCGGGCCTTCTTCTTCCAGCCCGGGCGGGACGCGTACACGTACACCGCGAAGACCACGGGCAGCGCGATGTAGCCCTGGAGCATCTTGGTGTTGAACGCCAGGCCGAAGCAGGCCGCCGAAGCGAGCAGCGGCAGCAGCTTCTCGTCACGGGTGGCGCGCAGCGCGAGCGCGGCGCCGCCGACCATGAGCAGCACCAGGAGGGTGTCCGGGTTGTTGTCCCGGTTGATGGCGACGGTGATCGGGGTCAGCGCGAGCACCAGCGCGGCGATCGCCGCGGCCGCGTGGCCCCACACCCGCTTCACCGAGGAGTGCAGGATCCAGATCGAGCCGAGCCCGGCGGCGATCTGCGGCACCATCATCTGCCAGGTGCCGAAACCGAAGATCCGGCAGAACAGGCTCATCACCATCAGGGCGAACGGTGGCTTGTCCACCGTGAGGAAGTTCCCGGCGTCGATGGAGCCGAAGAACCAGGCCTTCCAGCTCTGGGTGCCGCTGTAGATCGCGGCGCTGTAGAAGCTGTTGAGGCCGCTGCCGGAGAGGTTCCAGGCGTACAGCACCCCGGCCAGCACGAGGGTCGCCAGCAGCGCGGGCCGTGACCAGCGCGGCGTGCGGTGCGCGGTCGGCGCTGCCGTCGGCGGCGGCGGGGCGGGGGCGTGGGGGAGCGGTTCGGTCGCAGAGGTCACCAGGGCACGCTGGCCCGTCCAGGTGAGCGCGGACTGTGCCGAGCCTGGGGGTTGCCTGTGGATCCGGGCAAGGGTTCCCCATGGGGCGGCGGCGGGATGAAATCCGCCCCCGCCCGTGTTGGCCCTTCGGCAGGTCACAGGTTCATGGCGAGGAGAGGCACGGGCGTGGCGGAGAAACGGGGCTGGGCGCGCAGGCTCGCGGGGTACGCGTGGCGGTACCCCAAGGACGTCGTGCTCGCGCTCGGGGCCTCGCTCGGCGGCATGGCCGTCATGGCGCTGGTCCCGCTGATCACCAAGGTGATCATCGACGACGTCATCGGGGACCACTCGAAGTCCATGGGCCCGTGGGCGGGTGCGCTCATCGCCGCGGCCGTCGTCGTGTACGTGCTCACCTACATACGCCGCTACTACGGCGGACGGCTCGCCCTCGACGTGCAGCACGATCTGCGCACGGAGATGTACGGGACGATCACCCGGCTCGACGGCCGCCGCCAGGACGAGCTGTCCACCGGGCAGGTCGTCGGCCGCGCCACCAGCGACCTCCAGCTCATCCAGGGCCTGCTCTTCATGCTCCCGATGACCATCGGGAACCTGCTGCTCTTCCTCATATCCCTGGTGATCATGGCGTGGCTCTCGCTGCCGCTGACCCTGGTCGCACTGGCCGTCGCCCCGGCCCTGTGGGTCATCGCCAAGCGCAGCCGCTCCCGGCTGCACCCGGCCACCTGGTACGCGCAGGCGCAGGCCGCCGCCGTGGCGGGGGTCGTCGACGGGGCCGTCAGCGGCGTCCGCGTCGTGAAGGGCTTCGGGCAGGAGGACCAGGAGACCGGGAAGCTCAGGGAGGTCGGGCGCCGGCTGTACGCGGGACGGCTGCGCACGATCCGGCTGAACTCCAGGTTCACCCCCGCGCTCCAGGCCGTCCCGGCGCTCGGCCAGGTCGCGATGCTCGCCCTCGGCGGCTGGCTCGCGGTGAAGGGCCAGATCACCCTGGGTACCTTCGTCGCCTTCTCCTCCTACCTCGCGCAGCTCGTCGGCCCGGTGCGGATGCTCGCCATGGTGCTGACCGTCGGCCAGCAGGCGCGGGCCGGTGTCGAGCGCGTCCTGGAACTGATCGACACCGAGCCGTCCCTGACCGACGGCACCAAGGACCTGCCCGCCGACGCGCCCGCGACCGTCGAGTTCGACGACGTCGCCTTCGAGTACGCGGGCGGCGACCGCCCCGTCCTCGACGGCCTCTCCTTCGAGATCCGCGCCGGTGAGACCCTCGCCGTCGTCGGCTCCTCCGGCTCCGGCAAGTCCACCGTCTCGCTGCTGCTGCCGCGCTTCTACGACGTCACGCGCGGCGCCGTCCTCATCGGCGGCCACGATGTGCGCGAGCTGAGCCTCTCCTCGCTGCGGGCCGCGATCGGACTCGTACCGGAGGACTCGTTCCTCTTCTCCGACACCGTGCGCGCCAACATCGCGTACGGCGTCCCGGACGCCACCGACGAGCAGATCGACGCCGCCGCGCGCGCCGCGCAGGCCGACCGGTTCATCGCCGAGCTGCCCGAGGGGTACGCCACCAAGGTCGGCGAGCACGGGCTCACCCTCTCCGGCGGCCAGCGCCAGCGCGTCGCGCTCGCCCGCGCCATCCTCACCGACCCGCGCCTGCTCGTCCTCGACGACGCCACGTCCGCCGTGGACGCGCGGGTCGAGCACGAGATCCACGAGGCGCTCAAGCAGGTCATGGCGGGCCGCACCACCCTGCTCATCGCGCATCGCCGCTCCACCCTGAACCTCGCCGACCGCATCGCCGTCCTGGACGGCGGCAGGCTCGCCGCCATCGGCACGCACGAGGAGCTGGAGAAGTCCTCCCCGCTCTACCGGCGGCTGCTGACCGACCCGGACGAGCTGGGCGGGGTCTCCCCGGGACACGCCCTGCCGACGGCCCCGGCCGAGGACACCTCCGTACGGGACGAGCTCGACGCCGAGTTCGACGCCGAGCGGGGCGTCACCCCCAGGCTGTGGACCGGCGACCGCGAGCCGAAGAACGCAAAAGATCCAGCGCTGTCCGGGATGCCCGCGACCCCCGAACTCCTCGCCCAGGTCGACGCGCTGCCGCCCGCCACCGACACCCCCGACATCGACGAGACGCAGGCCGTCCGCGCCGAGGACTCGTACGGGCTGCGCAGGCTGCTGCGCGGCTTCGGCGGGGCGCTGCTGATCAGCCTCGCGCTGGTCGCCGTCGACGCCGGAGTGGGCCTGCTCCTGCCGGTCCTCATCCGGCACGGCATCGACAAGGGCGTCACCCAGATGGCGCTCGGCGCCGTCTGGGCGGCGTCACTGCTCGCGCTGGTCGCCGTCCTGGTCCAGTGGGTCGCGCAGATCGGCGAGACCCGGATGACCGGCCGCACCGGCGAGCGCGTCCTGTACTCGCTGCGCCTGAAGATCTTCGCCCAGCTGCAGCGGCTCGGCCTCGACTACTACGAGCGCGAGCTGACCGGCCGGATCATGACCCGGATGACGACGGACGTCGACGCGCTGTCGACGTTCCTGCAGACGGGCCTGGTCACCGCGTTCGTCTCCGTCGTCACCTTCTTCGGCATCATGGGCGCGCTGCTCGTCATCGACGTCCAGCTCGCGCTCGTCGTCTTCGCGACGCTGCCGCCGCTGATCGTCGGCACGTTCTTCTTCCGCCGCTCCAGCGTCAAGGCGTACGAGCTGGCGCGCGAGCGGGTCTCCGTCGTCAACGCCGACCTCCAGGAGACCGTCGCCGGGCTGCGCATCGTGCAGGCGTTCCGGCGCGAGAAGGACGGCGGCGAGCGGTTCGCGGCGGGCAGCGAGAGCTACCGGGCCGCCCGGATCCGCGGCCAGTGGCTGATCTCCGTGTACTTCCCGTTCGTGCAGCTGCTGTCGGCGGTGGCCGCCGCGTCCGTGCTGATGGTGGGCGCGCACCGGGTGGAGGCGGGCACGCTGACGACGGGCGCCCTGGTCGCGTACCTCCTCTACATCGACCTGTTCTTCGCGCCGGTGCAGCAGCTGTCCCAGGTCTTCGACGGCTACCAGCAGGCCACCGTCTCGCTCGGCCGCATCCAGGAACTCCTGCGCGAGCCGACCTCGACGAAGGGCGCCGCCGAGCCGCTGGACGTGCTCTCGCTGCGCGGCGAGCTCGCCTTCGAGGACGTCGACTTCGCGTACGGCGCCGCGGACGCGGGGGAGGCGGCCCTGAACGACGTACGGCTGCACATCCCCGCGGGGCAGACCGTCGCGTTCGTCGGTGAGACGGGCGCGGGCAAGTCGACGCTGGTCAAGCTGGTCGCCCGGTTCTACGACCCGACCGGCGGCCGGGTCACCGTCGACGGCACCGATCTGCGCGACCTCGACATGACCGCCTACCGGCACCGGCTCGGCGTCGTCCCGCAGGAGGCGTACCTGTTCCCCGGCACGATCCGCGACGCCATCGCCTACGGCCGCCCGGACGCCACCGACGCCGAGGTGGAGGCGGCGGCCCGCGCGGTCGGCGCGCACGAGATGATCGCGACGCTCGACGGCGGCTACCTCCACGAGGTCGCCGAGCGCGGCCGCAACCTCTCCGCGGGCCAGCGCCAGCTGATCGCCCTGGCCCGCGCCGAACTCGTCGACCCCGACATCCTGCTCCTCGACGAGGCCACGGCCGCCCTCGACCTCGCCACGGAGGCCCAGGTCAACCAGGCCACCGACCGCCTCGCGGGCAAGCGCACGACCCTGGTCGTCGCCCACCGCCTGACGACGGCGGCCCGCGCGGACCGGGTGATCGTGATGGATCACGGCCGGGTCGCGGAGGACGGGACGCACGACGAACTGCTGCGACGGGGTGGCCATTACGCCGCGCTGTGGCGGACCTTCATCGGGGAGGACGAGTCGGCCGGTGTCGGTCCGTCGGTCAGTACTTCGACGTGATGTCGGTGATCTTCTTGGTCGCCAGGTCCGAGTACACCGTCAGGTAGGTGTACGTGGCGTGCTTGCCGGTGCCCCAGGTCAGGCGCACCGTCGAGCGCGTCCTGCCCATGCCGCTGTCGCCCGCCGTCACCTTCCAGGCGTTCGGCACGTTCTGCGCGCGCAGCACGCCGTCCGCCTCGTGCCGCTTCTCCCAGGTCAGCAGGCGCGAGCGGAGCGCGGAGGTCAGATAGAACGTCCGCAGCCGCCCGGCCAGGGCGTTGTCCCCGCTGTCGTGGGCGACGTCGATGTACGCGCCGTAGAAGTGCGCCACCCGGTCGTAGACCGCGTCCGGGTCGCCACTGCGCGAGGGTGCGCCCGAGGGGCTGTTCCCGGCGGGGGCGGTGGGCGCGGCGGCGGCGGTGGGAACGGCGACGGCGGCGATGAGCAGGCCGGCGGCGAGAAGGTACTTGGCGTGCTGGGTGTGCCTCATGACGGGACCCGCCTTTCGCGTTCTGTCCTGTCTGCCGTGTTGGACGTCGGGTGGGCAGCCAGGGTTGTCCCAAACATGGCAAAGAATGCGGTATCGGCACCGGTATCGCGCAACCGTGCGGGCCGCGTGTCGCGTCCGTTCATCAGTACGCTGATGCTGAGGTGACGGGAGGGGGCTGTGGTGCGAAGAGACGGTGAGGCGGGCGCCGGCATACGACGCGGGCCGCGCCGACGGTTCGTGCTGGCCGTGACCGCGCTGCTCGGCACGGGGCTGCTCGTCATCGGCGGCCCGGCCGTGGGCAGCGCCCAGGCGGCCGCGCTCTGCGGCGGCCACAAGGTCCGCACCCTCACCTTCGCGACCGGCAGGACGGTCGTCTACAAGAGCCGCAGCTATGTCTGCGCCGTCACCTACCCCAAGCGCGGCGGCGCCCGCCAGTACATGTCGGTCGGCGTCCAGGCCCGCGGCAACCGCCCCGTCGTCGACGAGGGCCGCTACACCCACCACGCGGGACCGGTCACCGTGCACGCCGGACACCGCTGCGTCCGGGTGACCGGGAAAGTCGGCTCGCGATCGGTCAGCTCCGGCTGGATCTTGTGCTGAGCGGACACCAAGTCCCTCTGGTGGTACACGCGTTGCTCCGATAGTTTCCGGGGCGCCTGTGTCATTTCGTGTGTCTCCAGGGGAGGGTGCATGCGCAGAACGCTCCGATGGCTGCTGTCGCTCGTGGTGCTGATAGGCACGGTGGCGGTCGCCGCTCCGGCCACGGCCACCGCCGCCGACACCACCAGTACCGACATCAAGGACCGGCTCCTCGCCGTACCCGGCATGAGCCTGATCGAGGAGAAGCCCTACAGCGGCTACCGCTACTTCGTCCTGAACTACACCCAGCCGATCGACCACCGGCACCCGTCCCAGGGCACGTTCCAGCAGCGCATCACCGTGCTGCACAAGGACGTCAGCCGCCCGACGGTCATGTTCACCAGCGGCTACAACGTCTCCACGAACCCGTCGCGCAGCGAGCCGACCCGGATCGTGGACGGCAACCAGGTCTCCGTCGAGTACCGCTTCTTCACCCCGTCGCGGCCGCAGCCCGCCGACTGGTCCAAGCTCGACATCTGGCAGGCGGCCGGCGACCAGCACCGCATCTACCAGGCGCTCAAGCCGATCTACGGCCGGAACTGGCTGACCACCGGCGGCTCGAAGGGCGGCATGACCGCCACGTACTACGAGCGCTTCTACCCGCGGGACATGGACGGCGTCGTCGCCTACGTCGCCCCGAACGACGTCGTCGACAAGGAGGACTCCGCGCACGACCGCTTCCTCGCCACCGTCGGCCCGAAGGACTGCCGGATCGCCCTGCAGAAGGTGCAGCGCGAGACGCTGGTGCGCAGGGACGCGCTGGAGAAGAAGTACCAGGAGTACCTGGCCGCCAACGACTACACCGTCAACACGGTCGGTTCGCTGGACAAGGCGTACGAGGCGACCGTGCTCGACCTCGTGTGGGGCTTCTGGCAGTACCAGCCGGAGTCCGCGTGCGCCGACGTCCCGGACGCGGCCACGGTGAGCGACCAGGCGCTCTTCGACTACGTCGACGAGATCGGCGGCTGGTCCTCCTACGCCGATCAGGGCCTGGAGCGGTACACGCCGTACTACTACCAGGCGGGCACCCAGCTCGGCTCGCCCGACATCGAGCAGCCCTGGCTCGGTGACCTGTCGCGCTACGGCTACCAGCCGCCGCGCAACTTCGTGCCGCGCTCCATCCCCATGACGTTCCAGCCCTGGGCGATGCGCGACGTCGACACCTGGGTGCGGCAGCACGCCACGCGCATGCTGTACGTGTACGGCGCCGACGACCCGTGGGGCGCCGAGCGCTTCCGCCTCGGGGCCGGCGCCCGCGACGCGTACGTGATGACCGCGCCGCACGCCAACCACGGTGCCAACGTCGCCGCGCTGAACGCCGACGACAAGGCGCTCGCCACCGAGCGGATCCTCGCCTGGGCGGGTCTGTCCGGCGCGACGGCGCAGGCGTCCTACGACGCGAAGCTCGACCGTCCGGACACGGCGCACGCGCTGAAGCTCCGTCCGTGACCCGGGGCTACAGCTTCACCGCGCAGCCCACCGGCGCCGGCCCGCCCAGGGACACGTAGAGCGCCGTGGCCGACGGGCATCCGGAGCGGGCCTTCACCGCCTTGCGCACCCGGTACTGCGGCGCCCGCTCGCCCGAGCCGTCGCAGGCCGTCTCGCGGACCTGGCCCTTGCCCGCCGCGTACACGCAGTCGCCGACGATGGTGCGCGGACCGCCGCCGCCGCCCGGGTCGCCGGGGTGCGGGGGCTCCAGATTGCGCATGCAGGCGTAGCCCTGGGACACCGTCCCGTCGCCGTTCTCGTCCGTCGCCGGGCGGTTCTCGCTGATGTGCAGCACGAAGTCGGTGCGGGCCGGGCAGGCCGGGCCGTCCGTCGAACTGCCCTCGTAGCGCGCGACGACCCGTGCGACGGCGCTCTCGCTGCGGCACGGCACCTCGGTGAACGAGGTCCGCCCCCGTGAACTGCACTCGTCCACCGCGAGGAAGACCGCCCCGTACCCGGACGGCGTGTGCGAGGGGCTCGCGGACGCCGCCCGCGAGGACCCGCCGGACGAGCCCGACAGCGCCTGACATCCGGTCAGCGCGAGCGCAAGCAACAGCGCCGCGCACACCGCACCGACCATCCGTGCATGCATGGCAATCCCCCCGATATGCCCATCCAGCGTGACCCGCCGGGGCGGGCGCACGCCAGATGTGCAGGGGGCTTTGCGTCAGTTGGGGGGAGTGCGCGAGCGATGCGGCGTACGCCCCCTACGACCGAATCAGTACCGCAGGCCGTACCCGATCGGATACAGCACCTGTGTCGGGTCGTCCGCCTTCTGCACCGCCACCGGCAGCTTGCCCCGCGGCTCGGCCGCACCGGCCAGCACCCGGACCGCGGCGCGCAGTTCGACGTCGATCCACGAGTACGCCGCCACGTGGGCGTCGGACGCGGAGAGCTGGGCGACGTCGTACGGGTTGCGCATCGACAGGGTGACGACCGGAACGCCGGTCGCGGCGACCGCGTTGACCAGCTTCTGCTGGGCGCTGCCCGCCGCCACGTTGTACGTGCCGATGAGGACGGCGTCCTGGCCCGCGGCGGCGGCGACCGCCTGGTCGATGACGGCCTGGGTCGGTGCCGTGCCGGTGGCCAGTACCGTGGCGGAGAAGCCGAGTTCGGTGAGGGCGGCGCCGAGCACGGTGGTCGGTGGGCCGTCGCTGAGCGAGGGCGAGGCCGGGTTCGCGCCGAGCACGAGGACGTTCTTGTGGGTGCGGCGGCTCAGCGGCAGCAGCCCGTCCTTGTTCACCAGGAGCGTCGTGGTGCGCTCGGCGATCCGGTCGGCCGCCGCCAGGTGCCCGGGGGTGCCGACGGTCCGGTCGACGCCGCGGTGCGTGACGTACGGGTCCTTGAAGAGCCCCAGCTTCGCCTTGAGCCGCAGGATGCGCAGGATCGACTCGTCCAGCCGCGCCTCGGTCACCTCACCGCTGCGTACGGCGTTGAGCAGCGCGTTCCACGAGACGTCCAGGGTGGGCGGGTTGAGGAGCTGGTCGACACCCGCCTTGAGCGCGAGGACGGGGACGCGCTCGTCGCCGTACTTCGTCCGGACGCCCTCCATGCCGAGCGAGTCGGTGATCACGACGCCGTCGTAGCCGAGCTGTTCGCGCAGGATGCCGGTGAGGATGGGGTGCGAGAGCGTCGCCGGGTCCTCGGCCGGGTCCAGGGCCGGTACGACGATGTGGGCCGTCATGATCGAGTCGATCCCGGCGGCGATCGCGGCCTGGAACGACGGCTTGTCGAGCTGCTCCCACTGCTCGCGCGTGTGCGTGATGACCGGCAGGCCCGTGTGGGAGTCGGTCGCGGTGTCGCCATGTCCCGGGAAGTGCTTGGCCGTTGAGGCGATCCCGGCCGACTGGTAGCCCTTGACCTGGGCGGCGACCATCCCGGCGACGGCCTGCGGGTCGGCCCCGAAGGAGCGGACACCGATGACGGGGTTGGCCGGGTTGACGTTCACGTCGGCGTCCGGCGCGTAGTCCTGGACGATGCCGATGGCGCGCAGCTCGGCGCCGGCGATCTGCCCCGCCTTGCGGGCGTCGGAGTGCGAGCCGCCCGCGCCGAGGGCCATCGCGCCGGGGAAGAGAGTGGCGGGCTTGCCGACCCGGCAGACGATCCCGTGCTCCTGGTCGGTCGCGATCAACAGCGGTATCCGGGACGGCTGCCGGCTGCCCGCCTGCTGTATCCCGTTGCTGAGGTCGGCTATCTGGTGCGGGTCGCGGACGTTGTGCGCCCACGCGAAGTAGATGATGCCGCCGAGCTTGTACTTGTCGATCATCTCGGCCGCGGTGCGGACGCCGATCTCTTTGAGGTTGGCGTCGATGTCGGCCTGGTCCGGGGCGGTGGCCGAGTGGCCGTACACCCGCATCACGAAGAGCTGGCCGACCTTCTCCTCCAGGGACATCCCGGAGATGATCTTCTTCAGCGCCTGGTCCGAGGGCTGGGCGGCGGCCCGGGCGGGTGCGGTGCTCAGGGCGGTGGCGGCGACACCAGCGGTGGCGGCGGCGAGCAGCGTACGTCTGGAGAGGTGGTGCACTTGCGCTCCTTCCGGAGGGAGGGCGGCGGGGCACGGGCATGCGGCGTGCGGGCACGTTGAAGGAAACTTCCGCGCGTTATGAATATGGCGAAAGTTTCTGCCGGTCAAGGGAGTTGGCGAGAGTGATCGCGACCTGAGGGGCCGTCACCGGCGCTGTTGGAGGGGGGCGCGCCGGTGACGGCATGCTGCCGGCCGCATGCGGCGGAGAGGGTGGTCAGCGTTCGCAGCCAGCAGCGAGGCCGACACCGCACTGCGGAGACTCACCGACAGCGTGTCCTTTGGACGGGCGGGCCTCGCCATGGGTTCCCGGTTTTTGAAGGTTCCGGGAAGTTGGTGTGGAGGTGACGGGGAGAGGGTGGGGTGGTGGGTGGGGTTGGCCGGGCGCGGATCGGGAAGGCTGTGCGCAGCGCATGCCTTCAGGGGCGCGGGGCGATGTCCATCAGCGGCTCCGCCGCGGGGCGCGACCAGCCCCACCGGACCCGCACCCGGCGAACTCACCGCACCAGGCAGACGCGCCCCTGATCGCGCAGCGCCTGAACAGCCGCGACGATCGCAGGCCGCCGAGACGTCCCGCCCCGCCACAGCGCGTAGAGCCGCCGCCGCGGCATCGGATCGAGTCCCACCGCCGCCACCCCGTCCGGCAGGGGCCCCCGCCCGAGCCGGGGGATCACCGCCACCCCGAGGCCGGCCGCGACCAGCGCCACCAGCGTCGGGTTCTCGTCGGCCTGATGCGCGATGTCCGGCTCGAACCCGGCCGCCCGCATCGTCCGCACGAGCCAGTCGTGGCACACCCGCCCCGGCGGCTGCGACACCCACCGCTCCGAGCCGAGCTCCTCGCGCCGCACCCCCTCCCGCCCGGCCAGCGGATGCCCGGCCGGGACCAGCAGATCGCACAGGTCGTCCCCGATGACGGCCTGTTCGACCCCGGCGGGAGCCGGCAGCGGCGCGATGTCCCAGTCGTGGGCGACGACGAGATCGACGGCGCCCTTCGCCACGAGGTCGACCGACAGATGCGGGTCGACCTCGGTGAGCCGGGTGTCGAGGGCCGGGTGCCGCTCCGCGAGGGCGGCGAGCGCGCCGGGCAGCAGACCGCGCGCCGCGGAGGCGAACGCGGCGATGGTCAGCCGCCCCGCGGGCACCCCGCGCCGCTGTTCGAGCTCGGTCTCGGCACGCTCCATGACGGTCAGCAACTCCTGGGCGGCCGAGGCGAGTTGGCGGGCCTCCTCGGTGAGTCTGACCCCGCGCCCCTCCCGTTCGAGGAGTACGGTCCTGGTCTCCCGCTCCAACTTGGCGATCTGCTGCGACACGGCGGACGGCGTGTAGCCGAGCGCGGCCGCGGCGGCGCCCACGGTGCCGTGCACGGAGACGGCGTGCAGGGCGCGCAGCCGCTGAAGATCCAACATCCCCGGCCCTCTCGTCGGCGGTCTCTGGTTAGCGTTGCTTCATCCAACCATGCAGCAATCTTCGCTGGTGCTACATGGTCCGGGGCGTGATGCTCGACGCATGAAACCCGCGCACACCGGCCTCGCCGTCCTCGTCGCCGCCCTGTGGGGCGTGAACTTCGTCGTCATCGACATCGGCCTCGCCCACTTCCCGCCGCTGCTCTTCTGCGCCCTGCGCTTCCTGCTGGCGGCGGTGCCCGCGGTGTTCCTGGTCGGGCGGCCGTGCGTGCCGTGGCGCTGGATCGTGGGGGTGGGCCTGGCGCTCGGCGTCGGCAAGTTCGGCCTGCTCTTCATCGGGATGAACGCGGGGATGCCCGCCGGGCTCTCGTCCCTGGTGCTCCAGGTGCAGGCGGTGTTCACGGCGCTGATCGCGTTCGCGTTCCTGGGGGAGCGGCCGGGCCCGGTGCGCGTGCTCGGCATGGGCGTCGCGCTCGCGGGCATCGGGGTCGCGGCGGTCGACGAGGGCGGCTCGGGGCCGCTCGGCGCGTTCGCGCTGGTACTGGTGGCGGCCGCGTTCTGGGGCGTCTCGAACGTCCTGACCCGCAAGGCGTCACCGGCGGCGCCGTTCAACTTCATGGTCTGGTCGAGCGCGGTCCCGGTGGTCCCGCTCCTCGTGCTCTCCCTGCTCTTCGAGGGCCCGTCGACGGACGCCCGCGCCCTGGCCTCCCTGGACCTGCCCGGCGCGGGCGCGATCGTCTACGTGGCCCTCGTCACGACCCTGTTCGGCTTCAGCGCCTGGAGCCGCCTCCTGAACCACTACGACGCCTCGACGGTCGCCCCGTACTCGCTCCTGGTCCCGGTGTTCGGGATGTCCTCGGCTGCCCTGTTCCTGGGCGAGCCGGTGAGCGGCCTGCGGTGGTGCGCGGCGGCGCTGCTGGTGGCGGGGGTGGGGCTGACGTCGTTCGGAGGGGCCCTGAAGGGGCGCGGGACCGCGCCGGCCGACACGGCCCCGGCCCCCGGACTCACGCCGACTCGTTGAGCAGCCTGCCCAGCAACTCCCGCCCCGCGCCCAGCAGCTCCGGCAGCGGTGCGGCGGACGGATACCACCGCGCCTCGTACTCCCAGCACAACCACCCGTCCCAGCCCTCCCGGCTGAGCACCTCCACACACTCGGCGAGCGGCAGCACCCCCGCGCCGAGCGCCAGCGGCGTCGTGTCGTCGGGCCCCGCGATGTCCTTGACCTGGACGTATCCGAGGTAGGGGGAGAGGGTCGCGTACGAGGCCGTGGGCTGCTCGCCGCCGAGCCAGGTGTGCATGACGTCCCACAGGACGCCCACGTTGCGGTGCCCGACGGGGCCCACGACGCGGGAGGCGGCGGCGCCGGTGCGGTGCGAGTCGTGGGTCTCCAGCAGAACGCGGACGCCGCGGTCGGCCGCGTACTCGGCGGCGACCCCGAGCCGGCGGGCGGCCGTGGCGTCGGCCTCCTCGGCGCTCTGCTCGTCACCGCCGCCGGGGAAGACGCGGACGTACGGCGCTCCCAAGTCCCGCGCCAGATCGACCAGTTCGCGGACCTGCGCGAGCACCGGACCGTCGTCGGCGGCGGGTGCGGCCACGCGCGCGTACCCGGCGACTCCCAGGATCTCCACGCCCGCCTCCTTGAACTGCGCGGCGGCGTCGGCCCGTTCGGCCGGGGTGATGCCCGGATGGACCGGTTCCTCCGGGTGCGCGCGCAGTTCGACGCCGTGGTAGCCGTGCGTCGTCGCGAGACGCAGGACCTCGTCGAGGGGAAGGCCAGGGACACCGAGGGTGGAGAACGCCAGCTTCATGCTGCGGACCCTACCCGTCACTCCGCCGCCCTATGGAGGGTCGTCTTCCAGTCCTGCCCGATCAGATCCGCGCCGAAGGAGCGGTGCGGGGTCTCGCCGACGAGGACGAAGCCGTGGCGCTGGTAGATCGAGCGGGCCGACTTCAGGACGTCGTTCGTCCACAGCACCAGCTCGCGGTAGCCGACACCGCGCGCGAAGTCGATGACCGCGCGCACCAGCCGGTCGCCGATGCCCAGGCCGCGCGCCTCCGGCTCGACCAGGAGCAGGCGGAGCCGGGCCGTGCCGGGCGCCTCGTCCCGTACGCACATCACGCAGCCCACGGGGCGGCCGTCCAGCTCGGCGATCCACACCCGCTCCAGGTGCGGGTCGTGGTCCTGGGCGAAGTCGGCGACGATCCGGGCCACCAGGCCCTCGTAGTCGGTGTTCCAGCCGAACTCGGCCGCGTACACCGCGGCGTTGCGCGCGACGATCCAGCCGAGGTCGCCGGGGCCGGGCTCGCGCAGCAGCACGTCGTCGGGGCCGGGGCCCGGGTGCGCGGCGGCGCGGCCGTCGCCCAGCACCTCGCGTACGGTGCGCAGGGCGGCGCCCAGGCGTTCGCGGTCGGCGGGCGGCACGGTCGCGAGCAGGGTGCCGACCGCCTCCCGCGAGCGCTCGTCGAGCAGCTCGGCGGCGCCCCGGCCGCGCGCCGTGAGGGTGATGCGGCGGCGCCGGGAGTCCTTGTCGGACGATCCGCGCTCGACCAGCCCCTCCCGCTCGAACTTGCCGAGGATGCGGCTCAGGTACCCGGCGTCCAGCGAGAGCCGCGTGCGCAGGTCGGCGGCGTCGACGTGCTCCCCCCTGGCCGGGTGCGCCAGCTCGTACAGGACGCGGGACTCGGTGAGCGTGTACGGGGCGTACAGATGGCGGCTGTAGTCGAGCGCGCCGATGACGTTCGTGTAGAAGCGGTTGAAGGACCGGATCTCGTGCACGGTCATGGTCACCTCGCGGTCACCTCGAAGTCGCTCTGAGGCGCGGACAGTTGACTCAGTCAGAGGTTCGACGTGCGCCCAGCGTACGACAGGCCCCGGGGCCCGTCCATGGAACGGTGCGGCGGTGCACGGCCGGTTCAAGTCCGTGTGATCGTGCGGGGCATCGGACCGTCCACGCCGCATCGGACACCCCGGGGCGCGAGGGAAACCGCCCGCCCGTTCCGGGACCGGATGACCCTCACGCCTCGTACGCGTCCGTGGTGAGCGTCGGGGCCCTGCGCACCGCGGGGCTCACGGCCGCCGCCACCGCGGTCGCGAAGGTGATCGCGGCCAGCACGGCGAGGGTGCGCTGCGGCCCCACGGACGTCAGCAGCCAGCCCGCGCCGAGCGCGGCGACCGGCATGACGCCCCAGGACAGGGTCATCCCGGCGCTGCTCACCCGGGCGCGCAGTTCGTCCGGGACGAGCAGGGCCATGTAGCTGCCGATGACGACGTTCCACAGCGGTCCCACGAACGACGTGGCCGCGCCGATGAGCCCCGTGACGAGCGGATCGGTGGTCAGCAGGAACAGCGGCAGCAGCCCCGCCCACACCCAATTGACCCCGATGATCACGGACTTGGGCGTGAAGTGCCGGTGCAGCCGCGCCGCGGCGAACGCGCCGAGCAGCCCGCCGGTGCTGTAGACGCCGAGCATGGTGCCGATCGCGGCGGAGGATGCGCCGTGCTGCTGCGCCCGTACGACGATGACGAGCCCGACGGCCTGGAAGACGAGGTTGCTGGCGGCGACGAGCAGGACGGCCGCCCGGATCAGGGGGTGCCGCCAGACCCAGCGCAGCCCCTCGGTGGTGGCCCGCCACAGCGGCGCCGGTTCCTTGTCCGTCGCCCCCTTGAGCTCACCGCGCAACAGCAGCAGGCCCGCCGAAGCGATCGCGTACGAGACGACGTCGACCAGGAACGGGACGGCGGACGCGATCCCGAAGAGCGCTCCGCCGAGCGGCCGTCCGGCCAGGGCGGCGCCGCGGTTGCGGGCCTCGTTGCGAGCGACGGCGGTGGGCAACTGGGAGGCGGGGACGATGTGCGGGAGCGCGGCGTGCTCGGCGAGCCCGAAGAAGACGAACCCGAGCCCCTGCGCGAACGCGACGACGGCCAGGTGCCAGACGGTGACGACGCCCGCCCATATCGCGAACGGCACGGTGGCGAGCGCGAGCCCCGCCGCCGCCTCGCTCAGTATGAGCACCCGCCGCCGGTTCCACCGGTCCACCAGGGAACCCGCCGGCAGCTGGGCGACGAGGTGCGGCAGCGACCCCGCGGCCGCCACGAACCCGGCGTCGGCGGCCGAACCGCCCGACGCGAGCACGAGCAGCGGCATCGCGGTCTGACTGCCCGTCGACCCCAGCGCCGAGACGACCTGCCCGCCCCACAGGGCCGTGAACTGCCGGTTGCGCCACAGGGGTTGAGGGCGCACCCCGGTGGCCTCCACCGCGCTCACGGCGTCGGGAACGCGTGGAAGACGACACTGACGTGCCGGGCGCCGGGCGGCGCGTCGTCCGCCCTCCGGTGCCACTTCGACAGCAGCGCGACGTACTCCTCGCCGAACCGGCTCAGCTCCTCGGCGGTCAGATGCGTCCCGCCGTAGGAGTGCAGAGCGGCTTCGCCGAACGCCCCGTACGCCTCCCGGTCCCCGGCGAACTCGGCCAGATCGGCCTCGGCCCGCTGCTGCCACTGCCGCCCGATCTCCGCGGCGGCCACCCCGGCCTCGGACCCGGCGGGGGCGCGCCGCGGCAACCGCACGTCCTGCGGCACGGCCCGCCAGTACTTGCGCCGCCCGGCGGACCGCTCGGTGTCCTCCTCGATGAACCCGAACCGCGCGAGCTGCCGCAGGTGATAGCTGGTGCCGCCGCGGTCCTCCCCGAACTCCACGGCCAGCTCGGCGCTGGTCGCCGCCCCCTGCCGCTGCAACCGGGTCAGCAGCCGCTGGCGCAGCGGGTGCGCGAGGGCCTTCAGGGCTTCTACGTCCGTCAGGACACGGGGAGTCGAAGGTTCGGTCATGAATGAGAAGATAGCTATGCAAAGAAATATTCTCAATAGTCGGGCGGACATCCGCGCTCGTCGCGCTCGCTACCCCTGTCGCCGGACGAGCTCCACCAGCGCTCCATGCGTCTCCGCGTCGGCCGCCACGATCAGGCCGCCCGCCCCGGTGTGCAGGGGCTGTCCCTCGATCCCGCTCACCACGCACCCGGCGTCCCGGCACAGGGCGATCCCGGCGGCGAAGTGCACACTGTCGCGCAGATCGCCGTCGGTGACGTACGCGGCCCTGCGCCCCGCCGCGACCCAGGCCACCGCCAGCGTCGTGGAGACGACCCGCGGCCGGAACCGCACGGCGAACCCCGGGTCGGCGATGAGGCGCGCGGCCCGGAAGTCGGGCGCATACGGGTCGGGGGCGTCGAGGTTGATGTCGACGAGCCGTGAGAGCGCGGAGGGGACCAGAGGGGTGTCCCGTGCCTGGCCCTGCTCCTCGCACCGGACTGCCGAACGCTTCCCGTCCGTCCAGAACACCTCCCCGGAGAACGGGTCCGCGGTGGCGGCGGCCGTGATCGTCCCGCCCTCGCTCAGGGCGACGTTCACGCCCACGAGCATGTTCCGCACGGCGTAGTTCAACGTCCCGCAGAGCGGATCGACCAGCCACCGCCGTGCTGCCCCCGCGTCGCCGCTCGCCCCGCTCTCCTCACCCGTCACGGCGTCCTGCGGCCGCGCCGCCCGCAGCACGCCGAGGATCGCCTCCTCGGCCGCGAGATCGGCGGCTGTCGCGAAGTCACCGCCGCCCTTGTCGAACCGGGGCAGGTCGTCCCCGTACAGGGAACGGATGACGCGGGCGCCCGCGAGGGCGGCGGTCAGGGCGAGCCCAGGGTCGTCGGAAACGGAGACATCGCTGATCACCATGGAGGGAGGGTAATCGGCAGGGGGATGCGCAGTTCCGGCCCCGTGCCGTCCGCGCCCGGCTGAGATGATCGCCCGGTGACCCGTGTCCTCACCCGCACCGACCTGCTCACGCTCCTGGAACCGGCCGCCTGCGTCGACGTGCTCGCCGCCGGTTTCCGGGCCACCGCCGACGGCGAAGGCGCCACCCCGGCCCACCGGGTCGTCGCCGAACTCCCCTTCCCCGGCACCGCGACCGCCCTGATCCCGGGCGTCCTGCCCGGCGTCCCGGCCTACACCGTCAAGGTCAACGCCAAGTTCCCCGGCGCCGCGCCCGCCCTGCGCGGCGTCGTCTGTCTGCACAGCGGCACCGACGGGGAACTCCTCGCCCTGCTCGACTCGGCGACGGTGACCGCCTGGCGCACCGGGCTCGCCGCCGCGCTCGGTACACACGTCCTGGCCCGCCCGGACGCGACGACGGTCGGTGTGATCGGGGCGGGCGCGCAGGCCGAGCTGATGCTGCGCGGGCTCAAGGCGCTGCGGCAGACCGGCGACGTCTGGGTGCACGACGTGGCGCCGTCCCGGGCCCGGGAGTTCGCCGCCCGCCACGACGCCCGTACGCTGTCCAGCCCCGCGGCGATCGCCGAAGCCGCCGACATCGTCCTGCTCGCCACCTGGTCCCGCACCCCGCTGCTCGGCCTCGCGGACAGCCGTCCCGGGCAGCACTTCACGACGCTGGGCGCGGACGAGCCGGGGAAACTGGAACTGGCGCCCGATCTGCTGGAGGCGGCACGCCTGTTCGTCGACGACCGCGAACTGGCTTCGGTATCAGGGGTGTTGGGGTCCTTGAACCGCGCCGGTGCTGCCCCGACCCTGGGGGAAGCGCTGAAGGCCGGAACCGCGCCCGCCGCCCCCGGCGCCCGTACCGTCTACGCCCCGGTGGGACTGCCCTGGCAGGACCTGGCCCTGGCGTGGCAGGCGTACGAGGAGGCGGAGCGGCGCGGGCTCGGGGGAGAGGTGAATCTGCTGGGGTGACGCGCGCCGCCCGTCAGGCCACCGGCACCAGCGTCAGATAGGCGATCCCGAGCACGTTCCGATAGCCGCGCAGCCAGCTGGTGCGGTGCTTGTCGAGGCGCTCGCGGGTCTGCTCGGCGAGCGGGTGGCCGGGGTGGTTCGCCAGCCACTCCTCCGTGTCGGACTGGTAGCCGGACTCGAACTCCTCCCACTCCTCCTGGCTCGCCGTCTCGATCCAGACGGGCCGGAACCCGGCCTCGACCGCCAGGTCCACGAGGGTGGCCAGGTCGGTGTGGTCGTCGCGGGAGGCGCCCGGCCACATCACGGCCAGCTCCTCGTCCGTCGGGGGCCGCTCGAAGTAGCCCTCGCCGAGTAGCACACGGCCGCCCGGATTGACCATCCTGCGCAGGGCGCGCAGCGCGTCGACGACGGGCTCGGTGGTGTCCTCCTCGATGAGGGCCTGGCTGGAGCCCAGACACAGCACGACGTCGGCCGGGGTGTCCGCCGCCTTCTTGGCGTCCATCTCGACGAACTCCGCGCGACCGGCGAGGCCGCGCGCCTCGGCGTCGGCCCGGCCCCTGGCCAGGTCCTCGGCGTTGATGTCGATGCCGCGCGCCGTGGCCCCGGGCACGGCGTCGAGCATCCGCAGCATCATCTCGCCCCATCCGCAGCCGATGTCCACGACCGTGACGGGGGACGGCCCGGCCAGCCGCCCGATCATCCGCTCGACCCGGGCCTCGGACATCGGTCCGTGAAAGGTGAGGCGGGTGAGGCGAGGAGGAAGGTCTGATGTGTCAGCAGCAGTCATGAGGCGAAACGCTACGTGCACATGCCCACCCCGAGCACGCCTTTATCCACCCGAAGCCGCGGGCAACCCGCCCCGCACCGCGCCACCTCAGGCAACCCGCCGCCGTCCCACCCCGCCTGGGCAATCTGCGGCCGTCCCACCCCGCCTTAGGCAACCCGCCGCCGGTCGTCCCCGCCTTGGGTAATCTGCCGCCGCCGTCCCACCCCGCCGCCTTGGGCAGCCGCCCACCGTCCCACGCCGCCTCAGGCAACCCGCCGCGTGCCCCCGCCGCCTTGGGCAATCTGCCGCCATGGGCGGCAGGGTGGGCCGGGGGTCCCCCCGGACGGAGTCTGGGGGAGGCACCCCGGCGCGGGGCGAGCGCTCCGACCGGCCTCCAGCCCGGTCCCGCCCCCGCCATCGCCGAGTACAGCTCCGGTGGGGGCTGGTAGCGCCCGCGCGGCGGAGCCGCACATCGACACAGCCCCGCGCCCACGGCGGGGTTCACACACAACCCCGCCCCCAGGCAGGGCCCAACTCAAACCCCCCGAGGCACCCCCGTGGACCCCCGCACCATCAACTCCCCACCCACCACATCAACCCCACCCGCCGGCGCAGCCTCCCGCCCCATGGCGATCCGCCCCGCCCGAGCCGCCGCCTCCGCCAACGGCAACCGCACCGTCGTCAACGCCGGCACCGCATCCACACTGAACGGCAGATCATCGAACCCCGCCACCGAGACGTCCTCGGGAATCCGCAGCCCCGCCTCGCGCAACGCCGCACACGCCCCCAGCGCCACCGTGTCATTGGCGGCGACCACAGCGGTCAACTCCGGATCCCTGCGCAGAAGTTCGACCGTCGCGGCATACCCGGCCTCACGGTCGTAGGGTCCGTGCACCACAAGCCCGTCCGAGTCCGTCACCCCCGCCGCGGTCAACGCCTCCCGGTGTCCCTCAAGCCGGTCACGCGTCGTCGTACGCTCCTCCGGCCCCGCCACATACCCGATCCGCCGGTGCCCGAGCCCGAGCAGATGCTCCGTCAACTCCCGCCCTCCGCCACGGTTGTCGAACGTCAGAGCCACCGCGTCCGTGTCCGGCACCGGCGGCCGCCCGCACAGCACCACCCGCGTCCCCGCCTCCGACAACCGCCGCAACTTCCCTGCTACGGCGGCGACATGGGCCTCGTCCTCGATCGCCCCACCCGTGAGCACCACGGCCGCCGCCCGCTGCCGCTGAAGCAGCGTCAGATACGTCAGCTCGCGCTCCGGTGAACCACCCGTGTTGCACACCACCGCGAGCCGCTCCCCGCCCGCGCGCCCACCGGGTCCGACGATCTCCGACTGCACGGCGGACGCCATGATCCCGAAGAACGGGTCGGCGATGTCGTTGACCAGCACCCCGACCAGGTCCGATGTGGACGCCGCGAGCGCGCTCGCCGGGCCGTTGAGCACGTAGTCCAGCTCGTCCACGGCCTTGAGCACCCGCTCGCGGGTGGCGGCGGCGACGGGGTAGTTGCCGTTCAGGACGCGCGAGACGGTGGCGGGGGACACCTGCGCGCGGGCTGCCACGTCCGCCAAGGTCACGGTCATCGAGTCGTCCTCCGCTGGGTCCGGTGGCCGGCCGGCTGCTGTGCGAGTGCCGCCCGGCTGCTGTCTGACTGGTCTCGGCCCGGGATCCGCCCGGGATCCGCTCTTGTCCGAGCGGCTGTGCAGAGGCTAGCTTCTTCTCAGGTAGAAAGCGCTTGCTACGGGATATCGAACATCCGCAGGCGCTGTTTCGCGTACGCCGGGCCCGGTCGCCGCACGCCTCGGGAGCCGGGAAAGCTGGACGAAGGGACTCACGTGACACGCAAGACGGTGCGCATCGCCATGAACGGTGTGACGGGGCGCATGGGCTACCGCCAGCACCTCGTCCGCTCCATCCTCGCGCTGCGCGAGCAGGGCGGACTCGACCTGGGCGACGGCACGGTCCTGTGGCCCGAGCCGGTCCTGGTCGGCCGCCGCGAGCACGCCCTGAAGGCGCTCGCCGAGAAGCACGGTCTGGACGAGGCGAACATCTCCACCGATGTGGACGCCGTCCTCGCCGACGACTCGATCGACATCTTCTTCGACGCCGCCATGACCTCCGGCCGCGAGGAGGTCCTGAAGAAGGCGATCGCCGCCGGGAAGCACATCTACACCGAGAAGCCGACCGCCACCGGCCTGGAGGGCGCGATCGAGCTGGCCCGGCTCGCGCGCGAGGCCGGCGTCAAGTCCGGTGTCGTTCAGGACAAGCTGTTCCTGCCGGGGCTCCTCAAGCTGAAGCGGCTCATCGACGGCGGCTTCTTCGGCCGGATCCTCTCCGTCCGCGGCGAGTTCGGCTACTGGGTCTTCGAAGGTGACTGGCAGGAGGCCCAGCGCCCCTCCTGGAACTACCGCTCCGAGGACGGCGGCGGCATCGTCGTCGACATGTTCCCGCACTGGGAGTACGTCCTGCACGAGCTGTTCGGCCGCGTGACCTCGGTGAACGCGCTGGCCACCACCCACGTGCCGACCCGCTGGGACGAGCACGGCAAGCCCTACGACGCCACCGCCGACGACTCCGCGTACGGCATCTTCGAGATCGAGGGCGGCATCGTCGCCCAGATCAATTCGAGCTGGGACGTGCGCGTCAACCGCGACGAGCTGGTCGAGTTCCAGGTCGACGGCACCGAGGGCTCCGCCGTCGCGGGCCTGCGCAACTGCCGCGTCCAGCACCGCAGCGCCACCCCCAAGCCCGTCTGGAACCCGGACCTCCCGGCGACCTACTCGTTCCGCGACCAGTGGCAGGAGGTCCCGGACAACACCGAGTTCGACAACGGCTTCAAGGTCCAGTGGGAGCTGTTCCTCAAGCACGTGTTCGCGGGCGCCGACTACCACTGGGACCTGCTCGCCGGCGCCCGTGGTGTGCAGATGGCCGAGCTGGGCCTGAAGTCGTCGGCCGAGGGCCGCCGCCTCGACGTTCCGGAGATCTCGCTGTGACCATCCATCTTCCGTCCGCGGGCGGCGAGTTGAGGGCGTACGAGCCGCGCGCCGAGCCCCTCGCCTTCGACACCGGCGCTCCGCTCGCCTCCCGTGTCGTCTTCTCCGCCGCCCACGTCGTCGCCGACCCGTTCGCCGACACCACCCCCGACTCGCCGGCCGCCGTCGACTGGGACGCCACCCTCGCCTTCCGCCGCCACCTGTGGTCGCACGGCCTCGGGGTCGCCGAGGCGATGGACACCGCGCAGCGCGGCATGGGCCTGGACTGGGCCGGGGCCGCCGAGCTGATCAAGCGGTCGGCGGCCGAGGCGCAGGCCGTCGGCGGGCTCATCGCCTGCGGCGTCGGCACCGATCAACTCACCGCCCCCGCCAAGGATCTGGCCGAGGTCAAGGCCGCGTACGAGGAGCAGCTCGCGCTCGTCGAGGGCGTCGGCGCCCAGGCCATCCTCATGGCGTCCCGCGCCCTCGCCGCCGTCGCGCAGGGCCCCGAGGACTACCTCGACGTCTACGGCCACCTGCTGCGCCAGGCCGCCGAGCCGGTCGTCCTGCACTGGCTCGGCCCGATGTTCGACCCGGCCCTGGAGGGCTACTGGGGCTCCAGCGATCTGGACGCCGCGACCGAGACCTTCCTGGAGGTCATCGCCGCGCACCCGGACAAGGTCGACGGCATCAAGGTCTCGCTCCTGGACGCCCAGCGCGAGGTCGACCTGCGCCGCCGCCTGCCACAGGGCGTGCGCTGCTACACCGGCGACGACTTCAACTACCCCGAGCTGATCGCGGGCGACGACCGCGGATTCAGCCACGCCCTGCTCGGCATCTTCGACCCGCTGGGCCCGCTCGCCGCGCAGGCCGTCCGGGTCCTGGACACCGGCGACGTGCAGGGGTTCCGTGAACTCCTCGACCCCACGGTCGAGTTGTCGCGGCACCTGTTCCGGGCGCCGACCCGCTTCTACAAGACCGGTGTCGTCTTCCTGGCCTGGCTCTCCGGCCACCAGGAGCACTTCACGATGGTCGGCGGCCTCCAGTCGGCGCGCTCGCTGCCGCACCTCGCGCGCGCCTACGAACTCGCCGACTCCCTCGGCCTGTTCCCGAGCCCGGAGCTGGCCGAGACCCGGATGAAGCAGCTGCTCGCCCTGTACGGAGTGATCAAGTGACGACCCCCTCTTTCGCGGCCGATCCGCTGTTCTCCATCAACCAGATGACGGTCAAACAGCTCAGTCTGCCCGAACTCGTCGCGGCGTGCGCCGAGTTGGGGGTCCGTCACGTCGGTACGTGGCGCGAGCCCGTCCAGGCGTACGGCGTCGAGAAGGCGGCCGCGCTGCTGCGCGACGCGGGCCTGAACGTCACCACGCACTGCCGCGGCGGCTTCCTCACCGCGATCGACGAGGCCGAGCGTGCCGCCGCGATCGAGGACAACAAGCGGGCCGTCGACGAAGCCGTCACCCTCGGCACGGACGTCCTCGTCCTGGTCTCCGGCGGCCTGCCCGCCGGCTCGTACGACCTGGCGGGCGCGCGGGAGCGGATCGCCGAAGGTATCGGTGTGCTCGCCCCGTACGCCGCCGAGCGCGGTGTGAAGCTGGCGATCGAGCCGCTGCACCCGATGTACGCGGCCGACCGCTGCGTGGTGTCGACGCTGGCCCAGGCCCTGGACATCGCCGAGCGGTTCCCCGCCGAACAGGTCGGCGTCTGCGTGGACACGTACCACATCTGGTGGGACGACCAGGCGCCCGCGCAGATCGCGCGGGCCGGCGCCCAGGGCCGGATCGCCACGTTCCAACTCGCCGACTGGACCACGCCGTTGCCCGAGGGCGTCCTCAACGGCCGCGGCCAGATCGGCGACGGCGCGATCGACATGCGCCACTGGCGCGGCCTCGTGGAGAAGCAGGGCTACACCGGGCCCATCGAGGTCGAGCTGTTCAACGACGGCCTGTGGGCGCGCGACGGCCGTGAGGTGCTCGCGGAGACCGCCGAGAGGTTCACACGTCACGCGGTGTGAGCCTCCGTCAGGGACGCACGGGGGCGCAAGTGGTCGGACTTGCGCCCCTTGTGCGCCTCGCGCTCCCGGCCGTTGCCCCTCGGGCAAGAAATCTCGGCAACCGCGTGCAACCTTTGCCGCTCCATGACGGTCGTATCTTGCGTCGGAACCCTGGAGGGGGGAGATCTGGGGGGATCGAGGGGTTCCGGCGCAGGAGGGGGAAGGCCCGAGGGGCCCGGTCCGCGGACCGGGCCCCTCGTCGGTTTCGGATGACCGTACGGGTCAGAAGAACACCCCGCACCGCAGCAGCACATTGGCGAACGGCCGCGCCTCCCCGGTCCGTACGACGAGCTTCGCCGACGCCGACAGCGCCTTCAGCTCCTCGTGCGGGACGTGTGAGAGGCCCGGGACGCGGGCCGCGAGCAGCCCGGCCGCCTCCGGGTTCGCCGCGCGCACCTCTTCGGCCGCGGTCCCCGCCTCCACGACCAGTTCGTCGAGGAGTCCGTCGAGGACCTCGGCGAACGACGGCACCCCGGCACGGAACGCCAGGTCGACGACGCGCGGCCCGGCCGGCACCGGCATCCCCGCGTCGCACACGAGGACCCCGTCCCCGTGCCCCAACTCGGCGAGGGCGCCCGCCAGATGGCGGTTGAGTATTCCGGCTCGCTTCACAGGAGGGGACCTTGCTCCTCATCGCCGCCCGTCGTGGCGCCCTCGTTCTTCCGGCCGGGGGTCCGGGGGTTGTCCCCCGGAGAGGCACAGCACAGGGCGGCGACCTCTTCGGCGGTGGGGTACGAGGCCTGCGCGCCCTCCTTGGTGACGGCGGCGGCGCCGACCCGGGCCGCGTACGCCGCCGCGTCGGCGAGCGACTCACCGGCACCGAGCCGCCAGCCGAGCGCCGCCGTGAACGCGTCACCCGCACCGGTCGTGTCGACGGCCTTCACCTTCACGGGCGCCACCCGCTGCGTGCCCTGCGCGTCCGCGACCAGCGCACCCTCGGAGCCCAGCGTGACGACGACCGAGCGCGGGCCGAGCGCGAGCAGCTGCCCGGCCCACTCCTCGGGGGACGCCTTGAGCTCCGTACCGAGAATGACCTTCGCCTCGTGCTCGTTCACGATCAGCGGGTCGCAGACCGCGAGGACCTCGTCCGGCAGCGGCGCGGGCGGCGACGGGTTCAGCACAAGGCGTGCCCCGTCGGCGACCGACCGCGCGACCTCGGCGACGGACTCCAGCGGGATCTCCAGCATCACCGAGACGACCTCGGCGCCGGCGAACAGCTCGCCCGCCGCCCGGACGTCCTCGGGCGTCAGCCGCCCGTTCGCCCCCGGCGACACCACGATCGAGTTGTCGCCCGACGGGTCCACGGTGATCAGCGCGACGCCCGTGGGCGCCCCGCCGACCAGCACGCCGGAGGTGTCCACCCCGGCGGACTCCATCGAGTCGCGCAGCAGCCGCCCGTGCCCGTCGTCGCCGACCCGCGCGAGCAGCGCGGTGCGCGCGCCCAGCCGGGCCGCGGCGACCGCCTGGTTGGCGCCCTTGCCGCCCGGGTGGACCACCAGGTCGGAGCCGAGGACGGTCTCCCCGGCGCCGGGGCGCCGGTCGACGCCCACCACCAGGTCGGCGTTGGCCGACCCCACGACAAGGAGGTCATACGTGCTCATGCTCAGCCTTTCTTCGTAGGTCACCGCAGAGGGTACGGGGCGTCACCGACACCCGGGTCACTCGAAGTCGGCGGCGTTCTTCGAGGTCACGACCTTCACCGGCACCTTCACCGCCGGGGCGATCCGCTTGCCCTCGGCCGCCTGCACCGCGTTCTGCACGGCGATCTCACCGAGCTCGCGCGGCTGCTGCGCCACCGAGGCGTACATCGTGCCCGCCTTCACCGCCTTGATGCCGTCGGCCTCGCCGTCGAAGCCGATCACCGGCACCGACGTGCCGGCCTTGGAGCCGAGCGCCTTGATCGCGCCGAGCGCCATCTCGTCGTTGGCGGCGATGACGCCCTGGACGTCCGGGTGCGCCTGGAGCAGGTTCGACATCACGTCGAGGCCCTTGGTGCGGTCGAAGTCGGCGGGCTGCTCGGCGACGACCTTGATGCCCGGGTACTGCTTGAGGCCCTTCTCGAACCCGGCCGCGCGCTCCCGGGCGGCGGACGTACCGGCCTGGCCCTGGAGGATGACGATCTTGCCCTTGCCGCCCAGCTTCTCGGCCATGGTCTTGGCGGAGAGCTCACCGCCCGCGACGTTGTCGGAGGCGACGAGCGTGGCGACCTTGCCCTTCTCCACCCCGCGGTCGACGGCGACGACCGGCATGCCGGCCTTGTTCGCGGCGGCCACCGAGTTGCTCGCGGCGGCCGAGTCGACCGGGTTGAGCACGATCGCGTCCAGGCTCGAACTGGTGAAGTTCTGCATCTGGTTGGCCTGCTGCGAGGCGTCGTTCTGCGCGTCGGTGACGGTCAGGTCCACGCCGAGCTTCTTGGCCTCGGCCTGGGCGCCGGCCCGGATCTGCACGAAGAACGGGTTGTTGAGCGTGGACAGCGACAGGCCCACCTTCGGCTTGTCGGACGCCGACGAACCGCCGTGCAGGAAGGAGGTGGCGCCGACGACGGCGACGGTGACGACCGCCGCGAGCCCGTACGTGGCGGCCTGCCTGCCCTTGCTGCCGCCGCCACCGCCGGACACCGGAGAGGCACCGGCCTTGCGGCGCAGCGTGTCGAGGAGGACGGCGAGCGCGATGACGACGCCGATGACGACCTGCTGCCAGAAGGCGGACACGGACAGGAGGTTGAGGCCGTTGCGGAGCACGGCGAGGATCAGCGCGCCGATGAGCGTGCCGGACGCCTTGCCCGTACCGCCGGCCAGCGAGGCACCGCCGATGACGACGGCGGCGATGGCGTCGAGCTCGTACCCGTCGGCGGCCTGCGGCTGCGCCGAGGAGAGCCGGGAGGCCAGCACGATGCCCGCGGCGGCGGCGAACAGGCCGGACAGGGCGTAGATGACGAGCTTCTGCTTCTTCACGCGCAGCCCGGACAGGCGCGCGGCCTCCTCGTTGCCGCCGATCGCGTACATGGCGCGGCCGATGTACGTACGGCCGAGGATCACGGCGGCGATCAGGCCCATCACGACCATCACCAGGACCGGCACCGGCAGCCAGCCGCCGAGCGTGTCACCGAGGTGCGAGACCGAGTCGGGGAACGGGATCGGCGAACCGTCCGAGATCACCAGCGCCAGACCGCGGCCCACCGACAGCATCGCGAGCGTCGCGATGAACGGCGGCAGCTTCCCGTACGCGATGAGGAACCCGTTCACGAGACCGGCCACGATGCCGGTCGCGACGGCGAGGACGACCGCGAGGACGACCGGCACCCCGGCTTGCGTGGCGCTCCACGCGAGCACGGTCGCCGAGAGCGCGGCCACCGAACCGACCGACAGGTCGATGCCCGCCGCGACGATCACGAAGGTGACACCGAAGGCGAGGATGGCGGTCACGGCCGCCTGGACACCGATGTTGAGCAGGTTGTCGGTGGTCAGGAAGTCCCCGGACAGCGCCGACAGGGCGATGACGAGGACGATCAGCGCGGTCAGCGCGCCGTTGTCGAGGAGCAGCTTGCGCAGCGACGTGGCACCACCGGTGCCCGAGTCGTTCTTGAGCGTGTCAGTGGCGGCCACGGCCGGCCTCCTTGTCGGTCTTCTCAGAGGTGGGGGTGCTGGTGCTGACGGCGAGCGCCATCACGGAGTCCTGGGTGGCGTCGGCGGCGTCCAGCTCACCGGCGATGCGGCCCTGCGCCATCACCAGGACGCGGTCACTCATCCCGAGCACCTCGGGCAGATCGCTGGAGATCATGAGGACGGCGTGCCCGGCGGCGGTCAGCTCGTTGATGAGCTGGTAGATCTCGACCTTGGCGCCGACGTCGATGCCGCGCGTCGGCTCGTCGAGGATCAGCACCTTGATGTCGGCGAGCAGCCACTTGCCGATGACGACCTTCTGCTGGTTGCCGCCGGACAGGGTGCGCACGTGCTGCCCCAACCCGGCCATGCGGACGCCCAGTTGGGAGGCGATGCGCTCGGCGGCGGTGTGCTGCCCCTGCCGGTCCACGAACCCGGCACGGGTCGCGGCGCGCAGCGTCACGAGCCCCAGGTTCTCCTCCACCGACTGGTCGAGGACGAGCCCCTGCCCCTTGCGGTCCTCGGGCACGAGCCCGACCCCCGCGGCCATGGCGGCGTTCACGTCGTGCCGGGGGACGCGGGCCCCCGCGACCTCGACGGACCCCTTGTCGTACGGATCGGCCCCGAAGACGGCCCGCACGACCTCGGTGCGCCCGGCGCCGACGAGCCCGGCGATGCCGACGACCTCACCGGCCCGCACCTCGAACGACACGTCCTGGAAGACGCCGTCGCGCGTGAGCCCTTCCACCTTCAGCAACGCGCTTCCGGTGGCCGGCCGCTCCCGCGGGTACTGCTGCTCGATCGACCGCCCCACCATGAGCCGTACGAGCTCGTCCTCGGGGGTGGCGGCGGGCACCTGCCCGACGCTGCGGCCGTCGCGGATGACGGTGACGCGGTCACCGAGGGCGGCGATCTCTTCGAGGTGGTGGGTGATGAAGACGATGCCGACCCCGTCCTCGCGCAGCGCCCGCACGATGGCGAACAGCTTGTCGACCTCCTCGGAGGTCAGCACGGCGGTCGGTTCGTCCATGATGAGCACGCGCGCGTCCAGGCTGAGCGCCTTGGCGATCTCCACCATCTGGAGGCGGGCGATGCCGAGTTCACGGACACGCGCGCGTGGCGACACGTTCACGCCCACGCGCGCGAGGAGCGCTGCGGCGTCGGCCTCCATCTTCTTGCGGTCGACGAGACCGAAGCGGCGCGGCTGGCGCCCCAGGAAGATGTTCTCGGCGACGGTCAGATCAGGAACGAGGTTGAACTCCTGATAGATCGTCGCGATGCCGAGCCGTTCGGCGTCCTGCGCACCGTGGATACGGACCTGCTCGCCGCCGACGGTGATGCGGCCCTCGTCGGGGGTGTAGGCGCCGGAGAGCATCTTGATCAGCGTGCTCTTGCCGGCCCCGTTCTCACCGAGCAGGACGTGCACCTCCCCGCGGCGCAGATCGAAGTCGACGCTGTCGAGCGCGACGACCCCGGGGAAGGTCTTCCGTATCCCTTCGATACGCAGCAACTCGTCCGAGCTGCTCATGCGTTGCTCCTCTCCATTGAGGTACGCGGTGGTGGGGGTTTTCAGGGCTGGTGGAGGGGGGCGCCGCAGGAGCGGCGGACGACCAGATGGGCGGGGAGCGTGACCGAGTCCGGCGCACGTCCCTCGATGCGGTCCACGAGGGCCCGCACCGCGGCCCGCCCCAGTTCCTTGGTCGGCTGGGCGATCGCCGTGATCGGCGGATCGGTGTGCACGAACCAGCGGATGTCGTCGAAGGCGGCGAGCGCGATGTCGTCCGGAACGCGCAGCCCGCGCGCGCGGATCGCGTCCAGCGCGCCCAGCGCCATCAGGTTGTCGGCGGCGAAGACGACCTGGGGCGGCTCGGGAAGGTCGAGGAACCCCTCGGTCGCCCGGCGCCCGCTCTCCGCCTGGAAGTCGCCCTGCCCGATGTACGCGTCCGGCAGCTCGATCTCGTACGAGGCGAGTGCCTCCCGGAACGCGTCGACGCGCTCGCTGCCGGTGGTGGTGGCCGCCGGGCCCGCGATGATGGCGAGCCGGCGGTGCCCGAGCCGGTGCAGATGCGCGACGAGGTCCCGTACGGCCCCGCGCCCGTCGGAACGCACCACCGGCACGTCCACGCCCGGGATCCACCGGTCGACGAAGACCATCGGGGTGCCGGAACGCGCGGCGTCCAGCATCAGCGGGGAGCCGCCGTCGGTCGGGGAGACCAGCAGCCCGTCGATGCGCCGGTCGAGCAGGTTCTGGACGTGGTGGTCCTGGAGGCCCGGCTGCTCGTCGGCGTTCCCGATGATCACGCTGTATCCGAGGCCGCGCGCCGCCTCCTCCACGGAGCGGGCGAGCTCGGTGAAGTACGGATTGAGCACGTCGCTGATGACGAGGCCCAGGGTGCGGGTCTGGTCGGTGCGCAGGGACCGGGCGACGGCGTTGGGCCGGTAGCCCAGCGACTCCACCGCGGCCAGCACGCGGGTACGGGCGTCCGGGCTCACGGACGGATGGCTGTTGAGGACACGGGAGACCGTGGCGACGGAGACCCCGGCCGCGGCCGCGACGTCCTTGATGCTCGCGTTCGCAGACATCACAGGCCACCTCCTTGTGGCGTACGACTGCATGGAATCGATTACATCTACTGGTGCGAGTGATTGGAATCGATTACATGAGGTGCTGGCAAGGGGGGTTCCGCTTCTCGTGACCCGATCGTGATGGGAGTGGGGGAGTTGTCGGTGGGGCGTGCGATGGTGGAAACCGCAAGCTGAGCGGGGCGGGGGAAGGAGAGGTGCGTTCCCGCACCTCTCCTTCCCCCGCCCCGCTGAGACGTCTCGGACAACAGGGAGCACAGATCGTGAACCACGCGCAGCTCACCGCATTGGGCCGCACCCTGCGCGTGCTCGGGGAGCACGGCGAGAAGCTCACCGCGGACACCCCGGACGACGTGCTGCACGAGGTGCGCGACGACCTGACGCGCGCCCTCGGCCAGCTGGACGACGCGACGACGGGCCAGAAGCCGACGACCCGCTGCAAGGAGCATCCGTACGGGCCGGTGGAGAAGTCCGCTCCCGACCTGTGCCTGCTCTGCGAGACCCGCCGCCGCAAGGCCCGCCGCTCCGAGATCTCCGGTGACTACGGGGGCCCGCGCCCGGCCTCCCCGGAAGCCCCGGTGCTCTCCCGCTACGGCACGCGCGAGGACCGCCCCCAGCCCCAGCAGCGCTGGATCCCGGAGATGTGGAACGGGCAGGTGTGGCAGCTCTGCGGCACCCCTCGCCACGACCGCCGCGAGGCGGACCTGTACCTGGCGGCCCAGCGCCGCCGCCCGGACGCGGCGATGGCGTACCGACTGGTCCACGAGTTCACGGACTACGAGGTGGTGCGGGTGTGGGGGACGCCGGTGCGGGTGGATCCGGAGCCGATGGGCGGCCTGTAGGCGCCCCGCGGCCCCTTCGGGGGCTGCTCGCACCCGCGGCCGGGCCCGGCCGCCCGGCGCCGGGCGGGGCGGCGGGCGGGCACCGCCCCGTGCCGCCGAGGCTCAGGCCCGCCCCGCCGCCGAGCCGAACCCGAGCCAGGTGTGCCGGTTGCCGGCCCAGCACCAGCCGACCTTCGGAGCGTCGCGGCGCTCGCGGCCGTCGCGGCCCGTGCCGTTGCTGATCCAGATCGCCGGGGTGCGGGCGTCCAGCGAGCCGTCGGCCTTGCGCAGCCGGGAGCCGATGGCCATGAAGCAGTGGTTGCGCTCCAGGGCCGCGGGCTGCTGGAGCACCCAGTGGATGCCCTCGGTGAGCAGCAGCGGGGTGCGGCCCCGCTTGGCGAGGGCGGGCAGCGCCTCGTCCGGGCTCCAGTCGGCCATGTCGTCGCCACGGTCCACCGCGGAGAGCAGGTGGAGCGGCCCGTCGGGGACGGTGAGCCCGTCCAGCGGTGCGAAGTCGTCGACGTCCGTCATGTCGACGACCACGAACCCGGCCTTGTCCCCGCGGCGCAGCAGCGGCGCGAGCGCCGAGGCGGGGGCACGGTCCGGGTGGACGGTGAGCAGCACGTCCCGTTCACCCGCGCCCTCGGCCTCCTCGGCGAAGGCGCGCAGCTCGGCGGCGTCGAGCCCCGCGATCTCGTGGACCCCGAGCTCCACGAGACGCTCGGCCTGGGCGGTCGGGGACGGCAGCGGGAGCAGGGCGCGGGCCGGTGCGATGTCGGACATGGATCTCCCTGGGGCGCGGAGCGGGCGGGGGACACGACCACAACGCCGCGCCGTTCCTGTGAGTTCCCTGAGTCCCAATCACCGCCCCTGGCGCGGCTCCGCGAGCGTGTGCGCCACCAGCGCGTTGGCGTGCCCGTGCCCCAGGCCGTGCTCGGTCTTGAGCCGACCCACCAGCTCCATGTGCTTGGCCGGCAGCCAGGAGCGGACGAGGTCCTGCCAGTACGAGATCGGCTGCCCGTACTTCTTCTCGATGGAGGGGAAGTACGCGGCGGGGCCCTTGACGGGTGCGGTCATGGTGGCGTCCTGTTCTGTGCGGCGCGGCGCGGCGTGCGTCAGGCGATTCACCGATGAAGACGGGGCGGCGGGGCCGAGCTCATCGGATTCCGCCTGTGACCCGCGTCACTCGGGCAGCGCCGCGGCCGCCGTGAGATCCAGCAACTCGCGCATCAGGGCCGCCAGTTCCTCCGGCAGCGGCGTCTCGTCCCGCACCGCCTGCGTCCGTCGCCACACGAGCGCGGACTCCAGCAGGGGCCGCATCCGGGGCCACCGCTCGGCCGTCCAGCGCGCGGCCTCCCCCTTGTCCACGAGCTCGCCCGTCGTCAGGGTGCGCAGGGTCCGGCACGCGGTGAGCGCCACATACGCGTGACCGCCCCGATGGCGCACCTGAGGGGCCCGATTCCGCAGCCCCGCGACCGAGTCGACGAGCGCCCGCCGCAGCTCCTGCCCGCCCACCGGGGCCAGCGCCTCCCGGGCCGGCCGCCCCTGCAGCGTCAGCCCTGTCTCCCGCACGAGGGCTCGCGTCAGCGCCCACGCCGGAGTCACCCGCACCGTGTGCAGCGGCTCGCCCGGGGAGACCGCGAAGAGCGGCTGGAGCAGCCCGCCGGCCAGGGCGGCGGCCGGCGCCCAGGTCACGTCGAGCCGGTCGTTGAACCCGGGATGCGCCCGCAGCACGCGCGCGTGGGCGGCCGCCAACGCGCCCGCGTCCAGATCGAGTTCGCCCTCCACCCCGATGAGTACGTCGATGTCGCTGACCCCGCGGTCGAAGGTGCCCGTGGCCGCCGACCCGTACAGCCACACCCCGACGAGCCGCTCCCCGGCCACCGCCGCCACCGCCGCCAGCAGATCGGGCAGCACACGCCGCACACTCACCGGGACCGTGATCTGAGGAGCGGGATCGTTCATGCTGGAACTCTACGTTCACGGCGGGGGGCGGCATGTTCGAGTACCACGGCTGGATCACCCTGAGGCAGAGCCCGGAGGCCGACGCCGACGAGACGGGACTGCCCCGCGTCGTCGACGAACTCCGGTCCCGCGTCGACGGGTTGGGCAGCCCGTACCTCGCGGACCTGCGCTGGTTGAACGGCGAGGCGTTTCTCCATGTCGGTGGCCACACCAACCACCGCCCGCCCGCAGGTTCCGAGGCGGACGTCGTCGCCCTGTACGAGCAGGTCGCGGCCGTCGCCCCGGGCGCGTACGGGCTGCTGCACCTGCGCGACGACGAGGACCCGGAGCACGCGAACGAGCTCCGCGTGCTCCGCCTCGCCCGCGGCACCCTCACCCGGCACACCGAGCCACTGCTGTCCCCGTGCGTCCCCGTGGTCGAGGACGCCTGAGCCGCTCGCGCTCCCCGGCCCCTCCCGCGCTGTCAGTGCGCACCGCTACCGTCGGATCATGGCGAAGGGGCAGACGGAGCAAGCGGCGGGGGCGCGCCCCATGGCGGTGCTGGAGGGGGTCCTCGAGCGGATCACATACGCGAACGAGGAGACCGGGTACACGGTCGCGCGCGTGGACACCGGCAGAGGCGCCGGCGATCTGCTGACCGTCGTCGGCTCGCTGCTCGGGGCGCAGGCGGGGGAGTCGCTGCGGATGGAGGGCCGCTGGGGCTCCCATCCGCAGTACGGCAAGCAGTTCACCGTGGAGAACTACACGACGGTGCTGCCCGCCACCATTCAGGGCATCCGCCGCTACCTCGGATCGGGCCTGGTCAAAGGCATCGGACCGGTCTTCGCCGACCGCATCACCCAGCATTTCGGGCTCGACACCCTCGACATCATCGAGCAGGAGCCGAAGCGGCTGATCGAGGTGCCGGGGCTCGGCCCGAAGCGCACCAAGAAGATCGCCGACGCGTGGGAGGAGCAGAAGGCCATCAAGGAGGTCATGGTCTTCCTCCAGTCGGTGGGTGTGTCGACCTCCATCGCCGTCCGTATCTACAAGAAGTACGGGGACGCCTCGATCGGCGTCGTGAAGAACCGGCCGTACCGGCTCGCCGCCGACGTGTGGGGCATCGGCTTCCTGACCGCCGACCGCATCGCGCAGGCCGTCGGCATCCCGCACGACAGCCCCGAGCGCGTCAAGGCCGGTCTGCAGTACGCCCTTTCGCAATCCACCGACCAGGGGCACTGCTTCCTTCCGGAGGAGCGGCTCATCGCCGACGCGGTGAAGCTGCTCCAGGTGGACACGGGGCTCGTCATCGAGTGCCTCGCCGAGCTGACCCTGCCCGACGAGGAGAGCGGCGAGCCGGGGGTGGTGCGCGAGCAGGTCCCCGGCGAGCACGGGGAGCCGGTCACCGCGATCTACCTCGTCCCCTTCCACCGGGCCGAGCTCTCGCTCTGCGCCCAACTGCTGCGCCTGCTGCGCACGGACGACGACCGGCTGTCCGCCTTCCGGGACGTGGCCTGGGACAAGGCGCTGGCCTGGCTCGCCGACCGGACGGGGGCGAGCCTCGCGCCCGAGCAGGAGGAGGCCGTCCGGCTCGCCCTGACGAAGAAGGTCGCCGTGCTCACCGGCGGTCCCGGCTGCGGCAAGTCGTTCACCGTGCGGTCGATCGTGGAGCTGGCCCGCGCCAAGAAGGCGAAGGTCGTCCTCGCCGCTCCCACCGGGCGCGCCGCCAAGCGGCTCGCCGAGCTGACCGGGGCGGAGGCCTCCACCGTCCACCGGCTGCTCGAACTCAAGCCGGGCGGCGACGCCGCGTACGACAAGGACCGGCCGCTCGACGCCGACCTGGTCGTGGTCGACGAGGCGTCCATGCTGGATCTGCTGCTCGCCAACAAGCTGGTGAAGGCCGTCCCGCCCGGCGCCCATCTGCTCCTCGTCGGTGACGTGGACCAGTTGCCGAGCGTCGGCGCGGGCGAGGTGCTGCGCGACCTGCTGGCGCCGGACAGCCCCGTCCCGGCCGTCCGTCTCACCCGCATCTTCCGCCAGGCCCAGCAGTCCGGCGTCGTCACCAACGCGCACCGCATCAATTCCGGCACCCCGCCCCTGACCCAGGGGCTCGACGACTTCTTTCTCTTCGTGGAGGACGACACGGAGGAGGCGGGCCGGCTCACCGTCGATGTCGCCGCCCGCCGTATTCCGGCCAAGTTCGGCCTCGACCCGCGGCGCGACGTCCAGGTACTGGCCCCCATGCACCGCGGCCCGGCCGGAGCGGGGAATCTCAACGGGCTGCTGCAGCAGGTCATCACCCCGGGCCGCCCCGAGCTGCCCGAGAAGCGGTTCGGCGGCCGGGTCTTCCGCGTCGGCGACAAGGTCACCCAGATTCGGAACAACTACGAGAAGGGACAGAGCGGTGTCTTCAACGGCACGGTGGGCGTCGTCACCGCCCTCGACACCGAGGAGCAGAAGCTCACGGTCCTGACCGACGAGGACGAGTCGGTGGAGTACGAGTTCGACGAACTGGACGAGCTCGCGCACGCCTATGCCGTCACGATCCACCGGTCCCAGGGGAGTGAGTACCCGTGCGTGGTGATCCCGGTCACCATGAGCGCCTGGATGATGCTCCAGCGCAACCTGCTCTACACCGCCGTGACCCGGGCGAAGAAGCTGGTCGTGCTGGTCGGGTCGAGGAAGGCGTTGGCGCAGGCCGTGCGCACGGTTTCGGCGGGTAGACGCTGTACAGCGCTGGATTTCCGGCTTGCGGGCGCAACCCTTCAAAAGATTTGATCGATCAAACGAGTCGCAAACCTCACAGGGCACTTCCGGAACCGGGTGATCGGGGGCAGGATGGGCAGGCTGGAGGCACTGAGTGCCGCCAATTGGTCCAATGAGCGACCCCGAGTGCACTCTGCTGGGCCAAGTGGGGGATGGTAGAGACAGTCAGGGCACCTCGAAGAAGAGGCACTACGTCGGTGAGGGACAAGACGTGAGCGAGCACAACGACAAGGCTGTAGTACTGCGGTACGGCGATGGCGAGTACACCTACCCGGTGATCGACAGCACCGTCGGCGACAAGGGCTTCGACATCGGGAAGCTCCGGGCCCAGACAGGACTGGTGACCCTCGACAGCGGATACGGCAACACCGCCGCCTATAAATCCGCGATCACCTACCTCGACGGCGAAGAGGGCATCCTCCGCTACCGCGGCTACCCGATCGAGCAGCTGGCCGAGCGTTCCTCCTTCGTCGAGGTGGCGTACCTGCTGATCAACGGCGAGCTCCCGACCGTCGACGAGCTCTCCACGTTCAAGAGCGAGATCACGCAGCACACCCTGCTGCACGAGGACGTCAAGAACTTCTACAAGGGCTTCCCGCGCGACGCCCACCCGATGGCCATGCTGTCGTCGGTCGTCTCGGCGCTGTCCACCTTCTACCAGGACAGCCACAACCCGTTCGACGAGAAGCAGCGCCACCTCTCGACGGTCCGCCTGCTCGCCAAGCTTCCGACGATCGCGGCCTACGCGTACAAGAAGTCGGTCGGCCACCCGTTCGTCTACCCGCGCAACGACCTCGGCTACGTCGAGAACTTCCTGCGCATGACGTTCTCCGTGCCGGCGCAGGAGTACGAGCTCGACCCGGTCGTCGTCTCCGCGCTCGACAAGCTGCTCATCCTGCACGCGGACCACGAGCAGAACTGCTCGACGTCCACCGTGCGTCTGGTCGGTTCGTCGCAGGCCAACATGTTCGCGTCGATCTCCGCCGGTATCTCCGCGCTGTGGGGTCCGCTGCACGGTGGCGCCAACCAGTCGGTCCTGGAGATGCTGGAAGGCATCCAGAACTCCGGCGGCGACGTCGACACCTTCATCCGCAAGGTGAAGAACAAGGAAGACGGCGTGAAGCTCATGGGCTTCGGGCACCGCGTCTACAAGAACTTCGACCCGCGGGCGAAGATCATCAAGGCGGCGGCGCACGACGTCCTCTCGGCGCTCGGCAAGAGCGACGAGCTGCTCGACATCGCGCTGAAGCTGGAAGAGCACGCGCTGGCCGACGACTACTTCGTCGAGCGCAAGCTCTACCCGAACGTCGACTTCTACACCGGCCTGATCTACCGGGCCATGGGCTTCCCGACCGAGATGTTCACGGTCCTGTTCGCCCTCGGCCGTCTGCCGGGCTGGATCGCCCAGTGGCACGAGATGATCAAGGAGCCGGGCTCCCGTATCGGCCGCCCGCGCCAGATCTACACGGGCGTCGTCGAGCGCGACTTCGTGCCGGTCGAGGCTCGCTGAGCCGTTTCCCTCGCTGAGCCGCCCCACGCGGGGCGGTGAGCGGAGCAGGGCATAGAGAAAGCGCCCCGCTGCCGGTCCCCCCACGGGCCGGCAGTCGGGGCGCTTTCCTTTTCCCGGTGCGGATTCCCCCCACGGGATCCGGCCGGGCGTTCATGGGTGCGTCGGTCGCCGAAGCACGTACGTACGGGGTGGGCCGCTCAAGCTCCCCGGGGCACGTGCCTCGGCCAACGCAGTCGGGTCCGTCCCCCAAGACGGGCCCGCGCGACACAAAAACGCCCCCCAAGACGTTCCTGCATCGCCTCCTTAGACTCACGAGACCTGCAAAGGGTTACGTTCCGATCGATGTGATCTGCGTCTCTTGCATATGTCCCGTGCGTACGCAAGAGGCCCGATATGGGGATATCGGCTCCTGCGTGGGAGTAGTGCAATTGTGCCGTGTGGATTGTGTGGAGGTCCAGGCGCTTCTAGGTGAACTTGCGCAGCCGCAGGCTGTTCGTCACCACAAATACGGACGAGAAGGCCATCGCGGCCCCGGCGATCATCGGATTGAGGAGACCGGCCGCGGCCAGCGGCAGCGCGGCGACGTTGTATCCGAAGGCCCAGCAGAGGTTTCCCCTGATGGTGGCGAGGGTGCGCCGGGAGAGTCGGATCGCGTCGGCGGCCACCCGCAGATCACCTCGTACGAGCGTCAGGTCACCGGCCTCGATCGCCGCGTCCGTGCCGGTGCCCATGGCCAGGCCCAGATCGGCGGTGGCGAGCGCGGCCGCGTCGTTGACCCCGTCGCCGACCATCGCCACGCTGCGGCCCGCCGACTGCAGGCGCCGGACCGCGGCGACCTTGTCCTCCGGGAGCACCTCGGCGATCACGTCGTCCGGGGCGATGCCCACCGCGCGGGCCACGGACGCGGCGGCGGCGCGGTTGTCGCCGGTGAGCAGGACCGGGGTCAGGCCCAGGGCGCGCAGCTCCGCCACGGCGCGGGCGCTGGTCTCCTTGACCGTGTCGGTGACGGTGAGGACCCCGCGGGCCGCGCCGTCCCAGGCGACCGTGACGGCGGTGCCGCCCGTCGCCTCGGCGGCACTCAGTGCCTCTTCGAGGGCGGGCGGGAGCGTGATCCCGGCATCGGCGAGCAGCCGGGCCCGGCCGACCAGGACGCGGTGGCCGTCGACCGTGCCGCGCACGCCGAGCCCGGGAACGTCGGCGAAGTCGTCGACCCGGGGGAGTGTGCCGTGCCGGTCGGCGGCGGCCGTGGCGACGGCGCGGGCCACCGGGTGCTCGGAGGCGTGCTCCAGGGCGCCCGCGAGCCGCAGCAGCTCCTTCTCCTCCACGCCGTCCGCCGGGTGTGCCGCGTCGAGGGTCATCCGGCCCGTGGTCACCGTGCCGGTCTTGTCGAGGACGACCGTGTCGACGGCGCGGGTGGACTCCAGGACCTCGGGGCCCTTGATGAGGATGCCGAGCTGGGCGCCGCGGCCCGTGCCGACCATGAGCGCGGTGGGCGTGGCGAGGCCGAGGGCGCACGGGCAGGCGATGATCAGGACCGCGACCGCCGCGGTGAAGGCCGCCGTGGTGTCGCCCGTGGTCAGCTGCCAGGCCAGCAGGGTGCCGAGCGCGATCACGAGGACGACCGGGACGAACACCGCCGAGATCCGGTCGGCGAGCCGCTGCACCTGCGCCTTCCCGGTCTGCGCCTCCTCGACGAGCTTGGCCATGCGGGCCAGCTGGGTGTCGGACCCGACCCGGGTGGCCTCGACGACGAGCCGCCCGCCCGCGTTCACGGTCGCGCCGGTGACGGCGTCGCCGACGGTCACGTCCACGGGCAGCGCCTCGCCGGTGAGCAGGGACGCGTCGACCGCGCCGGAGCCCTCGACGACCGTGCCGTCCGTGGCGATCTTCTCGCCGGGGCGTACGACGAAGCGGTCACCGGGCGTCAGCCGGCCGGCGGGGACGCGCACTTCGGTGCCGTCGGGGGCGAGCAGGCTGACGTCCTTCGCGCCGAGTTCGAGCAGCGCGCGCAGGGCGGCGCCCGCACTCCTCTTGGCCCGCGCCTCCAGATACCGGCCGACCAGGATGAACGTGACGACGCCCGAGGCCACTTCGAGATAGATGTGCCGGTCGTCGCCGCCGAGGAACAGCGCCCACAGCGACCACAGGTACGCGGCGAGGGTGCCCACGGAGACGAGGGTGTCCATGGTGGCTGCGCCGTGCCGGGCGTTCGTCCAGGCCGCGCGGTGGAACGGGGCGCCGCCCCAGAGCACCACCGGGGTGGCCAGGACGAGCGCGACCCATGCCCAGCCGGGGAAGTGCAGGCCGGGGATCATCGACAGGAGGATCACCGGGACGCTGAGCGCCGCGGAGACCGCGAGACGCCGGGCGACCGGGGTGTCCCCGGCGGCGGGCTCCTCGGCGGGGGGAGCCTCCTCGGCCAGCGCCTGTGCCGTGTAGCCCAGCTTGGTGACGGTGGCGATCAGATCGTCCGGGGTGACCCCGTCCGGGTACATGACCTTCGCCTTCTCCGTGGCCAGATTGACCGTCGCCGTGACGCCCTCGATGCGATTGAGCTTCTTCTCGATGCGGGCGGAGCAGGAGGCACAGGTCATGCCGCCGATGGCGAGGTCGATCTCGGCGGGCCCGGAGGCGGGGGTGGTGGGGCCGGTGGCCGGTGCGTCGTCCTTCATGGTGCTGCGAGCCTACGAGGGCAGGGGCGGGGACGGCGTCCCGGCCCCTGTGCCCGTACGGGAACTCAGGCCCGGCCGACCAGCTCGTACCCGGCCTCGTCGACGGCGGCGCGCACGGCCTCCTCGTCGAGCGCGGCGGCGGAGACCACGGTGACCTGGCCGCTCGCGGCGACCGCCTTGACCGAGGAGACGCCCTCGATCTCGGAGATCTCGCCGGCGACCGCGCCCTCGCAGTGGCCGCAGGTCATGCCCTTGACCTGGTAGACCGTGGTGACGGCGCCCTCGGCGGCAGGGGCGGCGTCCGTGTGGCAGGAACCGCCGCAGCAGGAACCGGCGGCCGGCTCGGTGTCGACCTGGGGGAGCTCGGTGTGGGCGCTCATGTCGTTCTCCTAAAAGGACGTGGAGCGAGTACCGGGTTTCCCCGGCACTCCCTGACGTCACCGACTCTATACCCCTAGGGGGTATTTCTCCAAGACGGGTCGCGGCGGGCGAGGGAACGCGCCCAGGCGAGGCCCAGGAGGGAGATGAGGATCAGGCCGCCCACCGAGAACAGGGTGAAGAGATGCTTCTGGGCGTCGGTCGGCTCGGGGATGTACCCCTGCGCGAAGAGCGAGCGGTCGAGCCCGGTGCTGGTCAGCCGCGCCACCAGCCAGATCGCGATGCCGTGCATCGAGTCCCACAGGGCGTGCAGCAGGGACACCCCGATGTAGGTGAGGACCACGGGCCCCGCGAAGCGGTAGCGGCCGTTCGGGCGGCGGAAGGCGAGCAGCACCGCGCCGGAGATCGCCGTCCACAGGCCGTGCCCGAAGGGTGCGAGCAGTCCGCGCAGCACCTCCGTCTCCAGCAGGGAGCGCAGGTCGATGCCGTCCATGGTGATCGCGGCGTTGAAGGCGTACCCCGCGCTCTCGAAGGCGGCGAACCCGAAGCCGACCGTGGCGCCCAGGACGAGTCCCGCGCGCAGACCGCTGACGCGCGGATAGCGATGGAGCACGTACATGAGGGCGAGCAGCTTGACCGCTTCCTCGATCAGGCCGACGCCGACGAACATCCAGACCGAGGGGTGCAGGAGGTAGTACTCCATCACCGAGGCGCCGAGCACGCCGAGGATGCCGCCGACCATGAAGCAGCCCAGGATCAGATTGACGCCCAGGTCGCGGCCGTGACGCTCGTAGGCCCACAGGACGAAGACCGTCGGCACCAGGAAGCTGCCCAGCAGGATCAGCGTGGGCAGCAGGGTGGTGTTCTTCGTGGCGTACGTGACCAGCGCCGTGAGGACCCACAGGGTCAGGCCGCCCCACAGGCAGCGCTTCCAGACGCCGGGGCGGATCTGCGGCCCTGGCGGTGGTGGCTGCTGGGGGATGCGGGCCTGGGGCGCCCCGAAGGGCTGAGGGTTCGTCACAGCGGTCGCCTCCGGCATTCCCTTGAACTGGTGGTGGTTATGGGTGATTTGTCGGAAGTTTATGGTAGACACCCGCTATGTCGCAGTCCGGGACGCTCATTCTGATCATGGCCATCGCCGTGGCCGCGCCTCTGCTGGCCTACGGAGTGGGGCGCTGGCTGCCGGTCCCGCTCGTGATCTTCGAGATTCTGCTCGGCATCCTGGTCGGCCCCGACGCCCTCGGCTGGGCCTCCAGCCACGGCGAGAGCATCGACGCCCTCTCCGACCTGGGCCTGGCCATGCTGATGTTCCTCGCCGGGTACGAGATCGAGTTCGGCAAGGTCCGCGGCGACACCCTGCGCCGGTCCGCCTGGGCCTGGCTGATCGCACTCGTGCTCGGGCTCACCCTCGCCATCGCCCTCGCCGGCTGGTCGTACGCGAAGGGCGTCTACGTCGGCACCGCCCTGACCAGCACCGCCCTCGGCACGATCCTGCCCGTGCTGCGCGACTCCGGGGACCTGCACTCGCGGTTCGGCGACGTGATGCTGGCGTTCGGCGCGGTCGGCGAGTTCGGGCCGATCATCGCGATGGCGCTGCTGCTCAGCGGGCGCTCCCCGCTCGACTCCGCGCTGGTGCTGCTCGCCTTCGCCGTCGTCATCGCCTTCGCCGTGCTCTGGGCCCTGCGGCCGCGCCCGCCGTGGTTCGCGAACGTCATCGCCAAGACCCTGCACAGCAGCGGACAGTTCGCGGTACGCCTCGTCGTGCTGCTGCTCGCCCTGATGCTGGGCGCCTCGTACGCGCTCGGCGTCGACACCCTGCTCGGCGCGTTCGCCGCCGGGATGGTGGTCCGGCTCGTGCTGCACGGGGCCGCGCCCGACAGCGCGCACGAGGTCGTGGAGAAGGTGGAGGCGATGGGCTTCGGCTTCCTGGTGCCGATCTTCTTCGTCGTCACCGGGATCGACTTCGACCTGAAGTCCCTCCTGGACGGCGGCACCGCGCTGCTGCTCCTGCCGCTCTTCCTCGTGCTGTTCCTGGTGGTACGCGGACTGCCCGTCTACTTCTTGGCGCCGCGCGACCTCGGACCGCGCGACCGCAGGGCCCTGACCCTCTTCTCCTCGACCGCGCTGCCGCTCGTCGTCGCCATCACCACCATCGGCGTCCAGGACGGCGCGCTGCCCACCGACGTCGCGGCCGCCCTGGTCGGCGCCGCGATGGTCTCCGTGCTCGTCTTCCCGCTGCTCGGCCTGAAGCTGCGGGCCGGCAAGGGGCGGCGGGCGCTGCCGCAGGGGCCGGTGCGGGGGGCCGAGTCCTGGTGACGGCGCGCCCTTAACGTAGGCCGTGATCAGTCGGGTGACGGAAAGGGCGGGCTCATGCGCGCGGTGGTGTTCGAACGGTTCGGGGAGCCCGCCGAGGTCCGGGAGGTGCCGGACCCGGTGGCCGCGCCGCACGGGGTGGTCGTCCGCGTCGAGGCGACCGGCGTGTGCCGCAGCGACTGGCACGGCTGGATGGGGCACGACCCGGACATCGTCCTTCCGCATGTGCCGGGGCACGAGCTCGCCGGGGTCGTGGCGGAGGTCGGCGCGGACGTCCGCGGCCGGCGCGTCGGCGACCGGGTCACCGTGCCGTTCGTGTGCGCCTGCGGGCGGTGCGCCTCGTGCGCGGCCGGGGACCAGCAGGTGTGCGAGCGGCAGACGCAGCCCGGGTTCACGCACTGGGGCTCGTTCGCCGAGTACGTGGCGCTCGACCACGCCGACGTGAACCTCGTGGCGGTGCCGGACGACATGGAGTTCACCACGGCCGCCGGACTCGGCTGCCGGTTCGCCACCGCCTACCGGGCCGTCGTGCAGCAGGGCCGGGTCGCGGCCGGGGAGTTCGTCGCCGTGCACGGATGCGGCGGGGTCGGCCTGTCCGCCGTGATGATCGCGGCGGCGGCCGGGGCGCGGGTCGTGGCCGTCGACGTCAGCGCAGGGGCGCTCGAACTGGCCCGGAGCTTCGGGGCCGTGGCCTGCGTGGACGCGCGGGGCGTGGCGGACGTCGCGGAGGCGGTGCGGAAGGCGACCGGCGGGGGCGCCCATCTGTCGCTGGACGCGCTCGGGTCCGCCGTGACGTGCGCGGCGTCCGTGGGCGGGCTGCGGCGGCGGGGGCGGCACGTGCAGGTGGGGCTGCTGGCGGAGGATCCTGTGGTGCCGATGGGGCGGGCCGTGGCGCTGGAGCTCGAACTGATCGGGAGTCACGGGATGGCCGCGCACGCCTATCCGGGGATGCTGGAACTGGTGCGGGGCGGGGTGGTGCGGCCCGATCTGCTCGTGACCTCCGTGATCGGGCTCGATGACGCGCCCGGGGCGCTCGCCGCGATGGGGAGCGGGGCGGCGGGGGCCGGGGCCACCGTGGTGACGCCGTTCGTCTGAGGGGCGTGCGGGTGGTGGGGGTGCGCGCTCTTGGGAGTCGCCCCCGCCGCCCCTTCCCGTCCCGTCCCCGGGGGCTGCGCCCCCGGACCCCCATTGGTTCGTTGTCGGGTGCGTGTCGCGGATGGTTGCTCGCGCCGTTCCCCGCGCCCCTTTCGGGGCTTAATCAGTTGCCCGGCGGATTCGGTGCTGCCAGATTTCCGTGGCGTGACGTGGCTGCGACGGTTCATCGGGATGTGTGGGGCGCGGCCTCGGGCCGTGGTGCTCGCCTGCGGCGGGGCCGTGGCGGGGGTGCTGCTCACCGTCGCCGCCCCCCTGGTCGTCCGGCAGGTCATCGACGGGGGCGCCGGGGCCTGGCTCGTGGTGCTGCTCGCTCTGGCCTGCGCCCAGTTCGGGGCCTCCTGGACCCGGCGGTGGTGGGCCGGGAAGGTGCAGTGGGGCGTCGAGCGCGATCTGCGGCTGCTGCTGCACGACGCCGTCCAGCGGATCGACGGGCGGCGCCTGGACCGGCTGCGCTCGGGCGACGTGCTCAGCCGCGCCGTCAACGACGTCGCCGTCGTGCGCGACCTCACCGGCATGCTGCCGCTGCTCGCCCAGAACGGCCTGACCCTCGTCCTCACCCTCGCCGTGATGGTGTACCTCTCGCCGCTGCTCGCCCTGGTCGCGCTCGCCGTCGTACCGCCGATGGCGCTGCTCGCCCGCAGCTCACGGGACCGGATCTTCCCCGTCGACCAGGCCGTGCAGGAACGCACCGGGGCGGCGTCCGAGGCCGTCGAGTCCAACATCGCCGGGGTCCGCGTCGTCAAGGGCTTCGCCCAGGAGGACGCCGAGACCGACCGCTACGCGAGCCTCGCCCGGCGGATGTTCGCCGCCCGTGTCGAGCGCCGCAGGCTCGCCGCCCGCTACGCGGGACTCCTCGGTGAACTGCTGCCGGGCGTCGCCCGGTTCGGGGTCGTGCTGCTCGGCGGCTGGTTCGCCGTGCGCGGCGACATCACGCTGGGCACCTTCGTCGCCTTCACCACCTACCTGGCCGCCATGATGGGCCCGGTCCGCATGCTGTCCAACATGGTCGGACAGGCGCAGGAGGCCCGCTCCGGACTCGTACGGATCTTTGAACTCGCCGACGCCGAGCAGGAGGTCACCGAGCGGCCGGGGGCCCGCGCCGTCGCGGCCGGGGCGCTCGCCGTCGTCTTCGAGCAGGTCTCCTTCACGCACGTCGACGGCGCGCCGCCCGCCCTCGACGGGCTCGACCTGACCATCGCCCCCGGCGAGACCCTCGCCCTCGTCGGGGCCTCCGGATCCGGCAAGTCCACCGTCGGCGCGCTGCTCTCGCGGCTGTACGACGTCGACGCGGGCGCCGTCCGGATCGGCCCCGCCGACGCGCTCACCGACGTACGGGAACTGACGCTCGACTCGGTGCGTGAGGCCGTCGGCACCGTCTTCGAGGAGAGCGTGCTGTTCTCCGAGAGCGTGCGCGACACCATCAGGTTCGGTCGGCCCGACGCCGGGGACGCCGAGGTGCGGGCCGCCGCCGAGGCCGCGCACGCGCACGGCTTCATCGAGGCGCTGCCGGACGGGTACGACACCGTCCTCGGCGCCCAGGGGCTGACCCTGTCCGGCGGGCAGCGGCAGCGGCTCGCGCTGGCCCGCGCGCTGCTCACCGACCCGCGCGTCCTCGTCCTCGACGACGCCACGTCCGCCGTCGACCCGAAGGTCGAGGCGGCCATCCACGCCTCCCTGGACCGGCAGCTGGCCGACCGCACCGTACTGCTCGTCGCGCACCGCCGCTCCACCCTCCGGCTCGCCGACCGGATCGCCGTCCTGGAGGGCGGGCGGGTCGTCGACACCGGTACGCACGAGGAACTGACCGGGCGCAGCGCGCGCTACCGGGCGCTCGTGCTGGGGGAGTTGACGGACGACGGGAGCGCCGGGTGCGTGCCTGACGCCGCGGCGCCGCAGGAGACGGCGCAGCGGCCCGCGGAGGCGGCGGCGGTGCCCGCTCTCGATCCCGGCGTCGACGAGGCGCGGGCCCGCGCCGTCGACCCCGGCTTCACCCTGCCGCGCCTGCTGCGGCCCTACCGCGCCCGGCTGTACGCCATCGGCGCGATGCTCGTGCTCGACACCGTGCTGCTGATGCTCGCGCCGCAGCTGGTCAGCGCCGCCGTCGACCAGGGCGTACGGCGCCACGACACGGCGGCCCTGACCGTCGTCGCCCTCGCCCTGCTCGCCACCACGGTCGCCAACTGGCTGGTGTTCACCGCGGAGATGAGGGCCATCGCCCGCACCGGCGAACGCGTCCTGTACGAGCTGCGCGTCAAGATGTTCGCCCATCTGCAGCGGCTCGGCCTCGACTACTTCGAGCGGGAGTCCGGCGGCCGGGCCGTCACCCGCATGGTCAACGACATCGCCGCGATCGGCGACTTCGTGCAGCACGGCCTGCTCGACTCCGTCGTGTGCGTGCTGCTCGTCGTCGGCGTGGTCGCCGTCATGTTCTCCCTCGACCTCGGGCTCACCCTCACCGTCCTCGCGGTCATGCCCGTGCTCGTCGCCGTCGCCTGGTGGTACGGGCGGGTCTCCAGGCGCCAGTACGACGTCAACCGCACCCACCTCGGCCTCGTCAACAGCGCCTTCCAGGAGGCCATCGACGGGGTGCGCGTCACGCAGGCGTACCGCAGACAGCAGCGCAGCGCCGCCCGCTTCCACACGCTCGCCGAGGAGCAGCGCGTCCACCAGATGCGCTCGCAGCGCTATCTGTCGCTGTTCTTCTCGGCGGTGGAGTTCCTCTCCGACGCCGCCACCGCGCTGGTCCTCGGCGTCGGCGCCTGGCGGGTGGCGCACGACGGGCTCAGCACCGGCACCGTGGTGGCGTTCCTGCTCTACGTCGGCCTCGTCTTCGTCCCGTTCCGCAACGCCTCCCAGCTCCTGGACGGCTATCAGCGCGCCCGCGTGGGCCTGGGCCGCTGCCGGGAACTGCTGCGCGAGCGGCCCACCGTCACCGACCCGCACCGCCCGCTGCCGCTGCCCGCGTTCGGCAGCGCCGGCCGGATGCGCGGCGAGCTGGTGCTGCGGGATCTGCACTACGCGTACCCCGGCGGGGAGAAGCGCGCCCTGGACGGCGTCACCGCGCGCATCGGGCCGGGCGAGACGGTCGCCGTCGTCGGCGAGACCGGTGCCGGCAAATCGACGCTGCTCAAGCTGGTGGCCCGGATGTATCTGCCGACCCGGGGCGCCGTCGAGGTCGACTCGGTGGACCTGCGCGAACTGTCCGGCACCGCCTACCGCAGCCGGATCGGGCTCGTGCCGCAGGAGGCGTACCTGTTCGGGGCGACGGTGCGCGACGCCATCGCGTACGGGCGTCCCGGCGCCTCCGAGACGGAGGTCCGCGAGGCCGCCGCCGAGGTCGGCGCGGACCGGATGATCACCGGCCTGACCGGCGGCTACGGACACCGCCTCGCCGAGCGCGGGCGCAACCTCTCGGCCGGCCAGCGCCAGTTGATCGCCCTGGCCAGGGCCCGCCTGGTCCGCCCCGACCTGCTGCTCCTCGACGAGGCGACGGCGGCCCTCGACCTCGCCACGGAGGCGGCGGTCGGACGGGCGGTGGCGACGATGACCACCGACTCCGGCACACCCACCACCCTCGTCATCGCCCACCGCCTGACCACGGCCGCGAAGGCGGACCGGGTGCTGGTCCTGGACGGGGGCCGGCTGGTCGAGGAGGGGGAGCATGCCGAGTTGCTGGCTGCGGGCGGCCCGTATGCGCAGCTGTGGTCCGCGTACGAGGACGGGGTGATCCCGGCCTGACGCACGGGCCGCCCGGTGCGGCGGCCGGGGTCAGCCGGTCGTGCGGCCCCGGTTGCCGGGGCGGGAGGCCACCCACTTGCGCACCGTGTCCGCGTACCAGTAGGGCTTTCCGCTCTCCACGTGGTCCGGCGGGGGCAGCAGGCCGTGCTTGCGGTACGAGCGGACGGTGTCGGGCTGGACGCGGATGTGCGCGGCGATGTCTTTGTACGACCAGAGCCTGTGGTCGGCCATGAGTGGCTCCTTCCCTGGCGGGTGTCGCTCGGCGGCTCGGGGGTGGCCGCCGGTGATCACCCACCCTGTGCCCGGAGAACGAGGTGCACCGAGAGGAAGGGAGGGGCTGTGGGACGCCTGTGACGCAGAACCCGCGTAGGGCGGACAAGCGTGACAGTAAAGGGGCGTTTGTGACGTGAGTGATGCAAAGGGGGCGCAGAGGCGGCGCATGCACCGGCGTACGGCAGGGGAGGGGCGGACGCGCGCCGAGCGCTGAGCGAGGGCCGGGCAAGGGCCGAGCAGGGCGGGCCGGGTCTGCTGCGCCAGACCCGGCCCGCCTTCCCCGCATCCCCCCGGCCGAGTGGCCCGAAGGCACAAGGGTGCCTCAGTGGTCACCGGTGGTCTTGGAGAAAGACGCACTGCCGGTGCGGGTCCTGCCGCGCAGGACCAGGCTCGTCGCCTCCCCGGCGAGCCGGTCGGTGGCCGGCGGACCGCCCGGGTCGACGTGGACGCCGCGCGCGAGGAAGAACTCCCGGGGCGTGCACCCGGTCATCGCCTTGAACTCGCCGCTCAGATGCGCCTGGTCGTAGTAACCGCAGGCCGCGGCCGTCTCGGCCTGGGTGGCGCCGGAGCACAGCAGCCGGCGGGCCCGCTGCAGGCGCAGCACCCGGGCCGCCCCCTTCGGGCTGATCCCGATCTGCTCCCGGAACCGGTTCTCCAAGTGCCGTACGCTCCAGCCGACTTGATCGGCGATCCGGGTCACCGGCGCCGCGCCCCCGCTGTGCGTCAGCGCGTACCAGGCCCGCACCGTGCCGCTCGCGCACGGCGGACCCGCCTCCAGCCAGCGTGCCAGGGTCGTGTCGAGAAGCTGGAAACGGGCCCGCCACGACGACAACTCGCCCAGTTCATGGGCGAGTCGGGCGACCGCCGCGTCAGGGAGCGCTCCCAGCGCGTCGGGGTGCACCCGCCAGCCGGACAGCTCGTGCAGCGGCACCGAGAACAGGGTGAACGCGGCCCACGGCGTCAGCAGCACCTCCACCCCGGCGAGCCGGCCGCCGTGCTCGCCGAGTACCGGCGTGGTCGACATGCCGGACAGCACCACGGAGAGCTCGGCCGTGCGCAGACCGTCCGGACGCGCGCCCCCCTGCCCGCCCCTTCCGCCCACGCCGACCCAGCCGCCGGTCGCCTCCGTGATGCGCACCGCGCCCTCGAACCCCAGCATCAGCGTCACCGCGCCGATCGGCGCCTCCAGGCGGGCCCGCGGCCCGGGGAAGGCGAGCCGAAAACCGCGGTAGCCGATGACACCGGGGCGCAGGCGTGCGTGCGGTCGGGCGGAGGCCGTCTCCCAGGTGCCGTTCGGGCAGCGTGCGGGTCGGATGGGAGGCCGTGCGGAACTCGGGGTGCGAGGGACACGAGAACTCATCCGCCGATACTGCTATACGCCGCACGACCTGAGATAGCCCCTTGTGCGGCGGGCGATCGGCAGCGGTCGTTCCGGTTCACACGGATACATGTCCTGCTCGACGATCGCGAACAGGTCGACGTCGAGGCGCGCGGCGGCGGCGAGCACCGGCTCCAACTCCGGTACCCCGCGCGGCGGTTCGCACATCACGCCCTGCGCGACGGCCGGTCCGAAGGGGGTGCCCTGCGCGCGCACGCCGGCCAGCACGGCCGGGTCCACCTGCTTGAGGTGCAGATAGCCGATGCGCTCCCCGTACGTCTCGATCAGCTTGACGCTGTCGCCGCCGCAGTACGCGTAGTGGCCCGTGTCCAGACACAGCGACACCAGGGACGGGTCGGTGGCGTCGAGGAAACGGGCGACGTTCTCCTCGGAGTCGATGTGCGTGTCGGCGTGCGGGTGGACGACGACCCGCAGCCCGTACCGGTCGCCCACCTCGCGGGCGAGCCGCTCGGTCTGGCCGGCCAGGTGCCCCCACTGCTCGGCGGTGAGGGCCGAGTCCTCCAGGACCTCTCCCGTCTTGTCGTCGCGCCAGAAGGACGGGATGACGACGAGGTGCCCCGCGCCCATGTCCCGCGTCAGCGCGGCGATCGACGACACGTGCTCCCAGGTCTTCTCCCACACGGCCGGGCCGTGGTGCAGCCCCGTGAAGACCGTGCCGGCCGAGACCTTCAGGCCGCGCCGCCCGGTCTCCTCGCCGAGCGTGCGCGGATCCGTCGGCAGATAGCCGTACGGGCCCAGCTCGATCCACTCGTAACCGGCCTCGGCGACCTCGTCGAGGAAGCGCCGCCAGGGGACTTGGCGCGGGTCGTCCGGGAACCAGACGCCCCAGGAGTCGGGGGCGGAGCCGATGCGGATGCGGGGTGACAGCGTCGTCATGGGAATCACCCTTCGGCCCCCGGGAGAGGGTGTCAAGCCTTGGTCCGAATGTCCGGACAAAATGTTGACAGGGGGGCGGGGGCGGGGCTAGACCGGAGCCACTGGATCGCGTCGAAGGGAACCGGTATGGCCGCCCGCACCGAGCTCGACCTGATCACGATGGGCCGGATCGGGGTGGATCTGTATCCGTTGCAGGCGGGTGTGGGCCTCGCGGAGGTGTCGTCCTTCGGCAAGTTCCTCGGCGGGTCCTCGACGAACGTCGCCGTCGCGGCGGCCCGGCTCGGGCTGCGCACCGCCACGATCACCCGGACCGGGCGCGATCCGTTCGGGGAGTATCTGCGGCACCAGTTGCGGGAGTTCGGGGTCGACGAGCGCTGGGTGACGCCGGTCGACGGGCTGCCGACGCCGGTCACCTTCTGCGAGATCTTCCCGCCGGACGACTTCCCGCTCTACTTCTACCGGCGGCCCTCGGCGCCCGATCTGCAGATCGCCGCGGACGAACTGGACCTCGCGGCGATCGGGGCCGCGCGGATCTTCTGGATGACCGGTACGGGCCTGAGCGCCGAGCCCAGCCGGGGGGCGACGCTGGCGGCGCTCGCGTGCCGGTCGCGGGGCGAGCACACCGTCTTCGACCTGGACTGGCGGCCCATGTTCTGGGGAGACGCGGCCCGGCAGGACCCTGCGGCCGCCCGGGACGTGTACCGGGAGGCGTTGCGGCACGCGACCGTCGCCGTCGGGAACGTCGACGAGGTCGAGATCGCCACCGGGGAGCGTGAACCGGCCGCCGCGGCACGGAAGTTGCTGTCCTACGGGGTGCGGCTCGCCGTGGTGAAGCAGGGGCCCCGCGGGGTGCTGGCGATGACCTCCGGCGGGGAGGTGGCGCAGGTGCCGCCGCTGCCGGTCGAGGTGCTGAACGGGCTCGGGGCCGGGGACGCGTTCGGCGGGGCCCTGTGCCGCGGGCTGCTCGACGGGTGGGAGCTGGAGCGGATGATGCGGTACGCGAACGCGGCCGGGGCGATCGTGGCGTCGCGGCTGGAGTGTTCGTCGGCGATGCCGCGAGCGGAGGAGGTGCAGGCGGCGCTCGCCGCGGGGCGCGTCTCCCCGGATGCCCGCCCGCCGGACAGCGGCCCGGCGCCGGGGGGCCGCCTTGCCCACCCAGCCGCCCCGGGCGGCAGATGGCCCGAGGCCGTCCGGGCAGTGGGGACGGCGGGGGCCGCCCGCCCGGCGGCGGGTGGTGCCGGAGGGGCTGTGGCGTCGGCGGGCGTTGAGGTCGCGGGGGGCCGTTCGGCGACCGCTCCCGACCTTGGCCGTGGGGCCAAGGTCGGTATCGCCGGTCTTGCCCGGCTGCGGGCCGAGCGGCCCGACGCCGTGGCCGAGGCCGCCGGCCGACGGGCGCGGCGGGCGCTGGTGGCGGGGCCGGGGTCGCGGCTGATGATCGTCGCCGCCGATCATCCGGCGCGGGGTGCGCTCGGGGCCGGGGAGCGGGCCTTCGCCATGGCCGACCGGGCCGATCTCCTCGACCGGCTCTGCCTCGCTCTGTCGCGGCCCGGCGTGGACGGCGTCCTCGCCTCCGCCGACGTACTGGACGACCTGCTGCTGCTCGGCGCGCTGGAGGACAAGGTCGTCATCGGGTCCATGAACCGGGGCGGACTCGCCGGGTCCGCCTTCGAGCTCGACGACCGGTTCACCGGGTACCGGGCCCAGGACCTGCACCGGATCGGCTTCGACGCCGGGAAGCTGCTGCTGCGCATCGGGTACGACGAGCCCGGCGAGGGTTCGGTGCGGACCCTGGAGGCCGCCGCCCGCGCCGTCGACGCGATGGCCGAGCACCGGCTCCCGGTGTTCGTCGAGCCGTTCCTCTCGCACCGCGACCCCACGACCGGAGTGCTCCGCAACGACCTGAGCGCCGACGCCGTCACCCGGTCCATCGCCGTCGCCTCCGGGCTCGGCGGCACCTCCGCCTACACCTGGCTCAAGGTCCCCGTCGTCGACGACCCCGACACCATGGCCCGCGTCATGGAGACGTCCACCCTGCCGGCCGTGCTGCTCGGCGGCGACATCAAGGACGGCGACCAGGACGCCACGTACGAGAAATGGCGGGCCGCGCTCCAACTCCCCACCGTCCAGGGGCTGGTGGTCGGGCGCTCACTGCTGTACCCGCCGGACGGCGACGTCGCGGCGGCGGTCGACACGGCCGTCGGACTGCTCTGAGGCACCACCGGTACGCGGGGGAGAGGGAGGAGAGTGGCGGGATGACGCATCGATCCAGGACACATCTGCCCAGGGGCAGCGCAGCCGACGGTCCTTACGCCCTGCACGTGGACCCCGACAAGGTCGGCTGGTCCCGCGCGGGCCTGCGCATCGTCGAACTGGAGCCCGGGCAGCGGCACGCCTTCGACACCGGCGAGAGTGAATGGATCGTGCTGCCGCTCGCAGGTGGTTGCTCCGTCAACGTCTCCGGGCGGATCATCGAACTGGCGGGCAGAGAAAGCGTGTTCAGCGGCGCGAGCGACTTCGCGTACGTGCCGCGCGACGCCCGCGCAGAGATCGCCTCCGGTGCGGGAGGCCGCTTCGCCCTGGCAGGAGCGAAGTGCGGACGACGACTCCCCGTCCGCTACGGCCCCGCGCCGGAGGTTCCCGTCGAGCACCGCGGCAGCGGCACCAGCGCCCGGCAGGTCCGCAACTTCGCGGCCGCCGACGCCTTCGACTGCGACCAGCTCATCGCCGTCGAAGTGATCACGCCCGGCGGGAACTGGTCCTCGTACCCACCGCACAAGCACGACGAGCACCGCCCGGGGACCGAGTCGGAGCTGGAGGAGATCTACTACTTCGAGATCGAAGGGGAGGGCGGATACGGCTATCAGCGGGTCTCGCCCTCCCGGCCCGGCGGCACCGATCTGCTCGCCGAGGTCCGCACTGGCGACACCGTGCTGGTCCCCGACGGCTGGCACGGCCCGTCGATCGCCCAGCCGGGACACGCCATGTACTACCTGAATGTGATGGCGGGACCGGGGGAGGAGCGGGAATGGAAGATCTGTTTCCACCCCGATCATGTGACGGAGGGATACCGATGACCCCGACGGCAGCTACGACAGCGACCGTGCGTCTCACCACGGCGCAGGCCCTCGTCCGCTTCCTCTCCCGCCAGTACACGGAGCGCGACGGCGTCCGGCAGCGCCTGATCACCGGCACCTGGGGCATCTTCGGCCACGGCAACGTCGCCGGGCTCGGCCAGGCACTGCTCCAGTACGCCGACGACATGCCGTTCCACCAGGGCCGCAACGAGCAGGCGATGGTGCACGCGGCCGTCGGATACGCCCGGCAGAGCGACCGCCTGTCCGCCCACGCCGTCACCACCTCCATCGGCCCCGGCGCGACGAACCTGGTGACCGGTGCCGCCCTCGCCACCGTCAACCACCTCCCCGTCCTCCTCCTCCCCGGCGACGTGTTCGCGGCCCGCCCCGCCGACCCAGTGCTCCAGCAGCTCGAAGTCCCGTACGCGGGCGACGTGTCCGTCAACGACTGCCTGCGGCCGGTGTCGAAGTACTTCGACCGGATCACCCGCCCTGAGCAGCTGATCCCCGCCGCGCTCCAGGCGATGCGGGTCCTCGCCGACCCCGTCGACACCGGAGCCGTCACGCTCGCGCTGCCGCAGGACGTCCAGGCGGAGGCGTACGACTGGCCGCAGGAGTTCTTCGCCGAGCGGGTGTGGGGCGTACGCCGCCCGGCCCCCGACGCCACCGAACTCGCGGCAGCGGTAAGGGCGTTGAAGCAGGCCCGGCGTCCGCTGATCGTCGCGGGCGGCGGCGTCCACCACAGCGGCGCCGAGCAGGCACTGGCCGCCTTCGCCGACGCCACCGGGATCCCGGTCGCGTCCACGCAGGCCGGCAAGGGCTCGCTCCCGTACGACCACCCGGCCGACGTCGGCGGCATCGGCCACACCGGCACCGCGACCGCGAACGAGCTGGCCCGCACCGCCGACCTGGTCATCGGAGTCGGCACCCGCTACACCGACTTCACCACGGCCTCCGCCACCCTCTTCGCGGGCCCGGGCGTCCGCTTCCTGAACCTGAACATCGCCGCCTTCGACGCGCACAAGCTGGCCGCGCTGCCCCTGGTGGCCGACGCCCGCGAGGGGCTGACCGCGCTCGGCGAGGCACTCGGCGAGCGGTACCGGGCCGAGCCCGCCCACGTCACCGCGTACACGGACGACAAGGAGCGCTGGGAGCACCGCGTCGACGCCTGCTACGCCGCCGACGACGACCTCGTACGCCCGACACAGGCCCAAGTCCTGGGCGTTCTGGACGAGTTGGTGTCCGGCGACGACATCCTCATCAACGCGGCCGGGTCCCTCCCCGGCGATCTGCACAAGCTGTGGCGCACCCGCTCGCGCGACCAGTACCACGTCGAGTACGGCTACTCCTGCATGGGCTACGAGATCCCGGCCGCCCTCGGCGTCGCTCTCGCCGCGCCCGGACGCCCGGTGTGGGCGCTGGTCGGCGACGGCACGTACCTGATGATGCCGACCGAGCTGGTCACGGCGGTGCAGGAGAACATCCCGGTCAAGGTCGTCGTGCTCCAGAACCACGGGTACGCGTCCATCGGCGGCCTGTCCGCGTCCGTCGGCGCGGAGGGCTTCGGCACGCAGTACCGGTATCCGGTACAGGGCGCGGCCGGGTACACGGGCGCCCCGCTCCCCGTCGACCTCGCCGCCAACGCGGCCAGCCTCGGCATGGACGTGCACCGCGCGAAGACCGTCCGTGAGCTGCGCGAGGCACTCGCGGCCACCCGCGGAGCGACCCGCCCCACATGTGTCTACGTCGAGACCGAAACGGCAGACACAGTGTCGGGCCCGCCCCCGGCACAGGCGTGGTGGGATGTGCCCGTGGCCGAGACGTCCGACGCCGACCGTTCGCCGTCGACCGCCAAGGCCCGCGAGGAGTACGAGCGGCACGTCACCGCACGCCGCCGCCACCTCTAGAACCACCGGACGTAACTGTCACAACAGGAGTTGCCCACATGTCTGACACGAAGTTGGTCCACCACTGGATTGGCGGTAAGCCCGTTAAGAACGGTGCGGGCGCGTCGGGCAACTATGGCCCGGTGACCGACCCGGCGACCGGCGAGGTCACCACGCACGTCGACTTCGCCTCGGTCGAGGAGGTGGACGCGGCCGTCGCCGCCGCCAAGGAGGCGTACGCGACCTGGGGCCAGTCCTCGCTCGCCAAGCGCACCGAGATCCTCTTCCGGTTCCGCGCGCTGCTCGACGCCAACCGTGACGCGATCGCCGAGCTGATCACCGCCGAGCACGGCAAGGTGCACTCCGACGCGCTCGGCGAGGTGGCCCGCGGCCTGGAGATCGTCGACCTGGCCTGCGGCATCAACGTCCAGCTGAAGGGTGAGCTGTCGATGCAGGTCGCCAGCCGCGTGGACGTCTCCTCGATCCGCCAGCCGCTGGGTGTCGTGGCCGGCATCACGCCGTTCAACTTCCCGGCCATGGTGCCGATGTGGATGTTCCCGATCGCCATCGCGTGCGGCAACACCTTCGTGCTCAAGCCGTCCGAGAAGGACCCGTCGGCGTCCGTGAAGATCGCCGAGCTGCTCGCCGAGGCCGGTCTGCCCGACGGTGTCTTCAACGTCGTCCACGGTGACAAGGTCGCTGTCGACCGACTCCTGGAGCACCCGGACGTCGCCGGTGTCTCCTTCGTCGGCTCGACCCCGATCGCCCGTTACATCCACACCACCGCCTCCGCCAACGGCAAGCGCGTGCAGGCCCTCGGCGGCGCCAAGAACCACATGCTGGTGCTGCCCGACGCCGACCTGGACGCCGCCGCCGACGCCGCTGTCTCGGCCGCGTACGGCTCGGCGGGCGAGCGCTGCATGGCCATCTCGGCCGTCGTCGCCGTCGGCTCGATCGGCGACGAGCTCGTCGCGAAGATCAAGGAGCGCGCCGAGGCCATCAAGATCGGCCCCGGCAACGACCCGGCCTCCGAGATGGGCCCGCTCATCACGGCCGCCCACCGTGACAAGGTCGCCTCGTACGTGAAGAACGCGGCGGCCGAGGGCTGCGACGTCGTCCTCGACGGCTCCGACTACCGCGTCCCCGGCTTCGAGAACGGCCACTGGGTCGGCCTGTCGCTGCTCGACAAGGTGCCGACGTCGGCTGCGGCCTACCGCGACGAGATCTTCGGCCCCGTGCTCTGCGTGCTGCGCGTGGACACGTACGAGGAGGGCGTGGCGCTGATGAACGCCTCTCCCTTCGGCAACGGCACCGCGATCTTCACCCGTGACGGCGGCGCCGCCCGCCGGTTCCAGCTGGAGATCGAGGCCGGCATGGTCGGCGTCAACGTCCCGATCCCGGTGCCCGTCGGCTACCACTCCTTCGGTGGCTGGAAGGACAGCCTCTTCGGCGACCACCACATCTACGGCAACGACGGCACGCACTTCTACACCCGCGGCAAGGTCGTCACGACCCGCTGGCCGGACCCGTCCGAGGCCCCCTCGGGCGTGGACCTGGGCTTCCCGCGCAACCACTGAGCCCGCCGTACCCGCGCGAAGGCGCCCCGGCCGTCGTCGTCTCACGACGGCCGGGGCGCCTTCCCGCGTGGTCCGGGGCGATCACTGCCCCAGCGACTGGTCCCGCTGCTTCTTGACCTCGTCGGTGAGGTCGCCGGTGTCGGAGGCGGGCGGGGCGGTGATCGGCTTCGTGGCGCCGAACTTCAGGAAGTCCATCGTCACGGTCATGCCGCCGCCCTGCTGCTTCATGCGCACGGGCAGGTCCTGGCCGTCGACCCAGACGTCACACGTGATCTTCCCGCCGCTGGAGTTCAGGGCCTTGAGGGCGGCCTTCTTCTCCTGTGCCGTGAACTTGGAGTCCTTGATCTGCTCCGCCCCCACGCTGCCCCGGTAGTGCGTGGTCTTTTTGCCGCGGACGGTCTGCTCGCCGATCTCCCGCACGTTCTTGGAAGCGCCGATGTAGCGCAGGCCCGCGGTCGGGTCGGCGTTGTTCGCGATGTTGTCGGCGCCCGCCTGCCCCATCACGGCGGAGACGTCGATACGCATCCAGTGCTTGCCCGCGAGGGGGCCGCGCGGCTGGGGGTCGATCTCGTAGAAATAGGCCCCGTCGACCATCTTGACCTGCATGGTCGGGTCGTTCTGCAGGCTTGTCATCTGGGCGTTCGCGGTGTCCATCTCGACGTCCATCGCGGCGCCGCCGCCCCACGAGTAGGTGCCGTTCATGGAGACCGGTTTGCCGCCCGTCGCGTCGAGCCGCGTGACCGTCTCGACCTCGGCGGAGCCGAGCTTCGACGCCTTGTCGGAGGCGCGCGTGAGCGCCGCCATGACCGAACCGGCGTGCCCGACCGCGTCGGCCGTCTTCTTGGCGGTCTCCGCGCTGCACGCGCTGGTCGCGGTCAGCGCGGCGACGGCGATGCCCGCCCAGACCGCGGTCCTCAGCTGCTTCATGTGTTCAACCCACCCCTTGTACCGCTGTTTGTACCGCTGTGCGTTCTCTGTGTGTCCGATGAGGGGCGGACTCTAGCGGGACGGGGCGCATGAACACATCTCGACGGACAAACCGGTCGATCGGGGTGCGACCGGGACGGGTCGGCTGTCCGGACTCCGGACAACTTTCGATGAATCTCGCGGGGGCGGCTGCGGTTCCCGTGCACACGGGATGAATCGGGTGCTGCAGGCGGGCCGCCCACTTGACCTTGGATAACAAGGTCAACTTTCGAGATCGCTATGCAGAAGTCGGCCGACTTTGCGAACAGCTAAAGATGAGAGGGCGGTTGGCGAGGGCGGCGCGTACGGATTCCGTAGGGAAACGGCCGTTGACGTTCCGGTTATCGGCGATGTTCGATAACCGGCCGGGAGCGATGCACACCCCTCATCCTCATCAGCCTGACCAGCCTTCGGAGGCGATAGCGCTCCCGCCCGAACCCTCTGCCTCACGAGTCGATCGGAACCGCTCCATGACCGACACGCTTCGCCCGACCGTCGTCCCCGAGGACCTGACGGCGCCCGGCGCGTCCCCTCAAGGCCCGCAGAAGCTCAAGCGTTCCATCGGCGTCGTCGGCGGCACCCTGCTCACGCTCTCGTGCGTGACGCCCGCCTCCACGCTCTTCGTCGTCGTCCCCGACCTGTTCGGCGACCTCGGCACGGCGACGGCCCTCACCATCGCCATCGGCTCCCTGCTCTGCATCGGCGTCGCGTTCTGCTACTCGGAGCTGGGCACCCTCATCCCCAGCGCGGGCGGCGAGTACGCGATGGTCACCACGCTCGCGGGCCGCCTGGCCGGCTGGCTGGTCTTCGTGCTCTCCCTCCTGGTGGTGATGATCGTCCCGCCGGTGATCGCGATGGGCACGGCGGACTATCTGGCACCGCTGGTCCACCTCGACCCGTCGGTGGCGGGCGCGGGCGTGATGCTCCTGGCCACGCTCGCGGGTCTGCTGGACCTCCGCGCCAACGCCTGGATCACCGGCATCTTCCTGGTCCTGGAGGTCATCGCGGCGGCCGTCGTGGCGGTCCTCGGCTTCGCGCACTCCGAGCGCGGCGCGGCTTCCCTCGTCTCCATGCAGGTCGCGGGCGACGGCGGCCACAAGGACACGGTCACGGCGATGCTGGTGGTCTCGGGACTCGCCATCGCCCTCTTCGTCACCCAGGGCTTCTCGACGGCCGTCTACCTCTCCGAGGAGTTGGAGAACCCCCGCAAGTCGGTGGCCCGCACCGTCCTGGCCACGCTCGCCATCTCCACGGTGATCATCCTCGTCCCGGTCGCGGCGATCACGATGGGCGCCCCGGACCTGGCCGCCCTGTCGTCCGGTGACATCAGCGGCATGGTCGAGGCCTGGTCGAACTCGGCGGTCGGCACCTTCGTCTCCCTCTGCGTCGCCCTCGCGATCATCAACGCGGGCATCGTCATGGTCATCCAGAACTCCCGCGTCCTGTTCGCCTCGGCCCGCGACAAGGCGTGGCCCGAGCCGGTCAACCGCGGCCTGGCCAAGCTCGGCCGCTTCGGCTCCCCCTGGGTCGCGACGCTGGTCGTCGGCGTCCCCGGCGCGGCCCTCTGCTTCGTCAACCTCGACACCCTGTACGGCGTGACGGGCGTCTCGGTGACCGGCATGTACCTCCTGGTGGCCGTGGCCGCCCTCCTGTCCCGCCGCGGCTCCCACCGCGAGACGTCGGCCTGGCGCATGCCGCTGTGGCCGGCGGTCCCGGTCCTGCTGATCGCGGTGATGGCGTACATCCTGGTCGAGCAGGACGTCACGTACCTGCTCTGGACCGGCGGCATCACGGCGGCGGCGACCCTGTACTGGGCCTTCTACCTGCGGCCGCGCAAGGACACGCGGTGGCTGGTGTCGGTGCCGGAGGACGCGCAGGCGTAACCGGTGAGAGGCGGCGCGGTTCATTCCCCCTGGGGAACTGCCGCGCCGTACGCCGTCGCGCCGGCCAGGGGCAGAGTCGCCCACATCCGGGTCCCTCCGGAGGGGGCGTGCGCGGCACCGAATCCCCAGTCGCCGTCGCAGGCCCGGACCACGCAGGCGAGGAGCCGGAGGGCGGCGCGGCGCCGGGTGTCGCAGGCCGCGGCGAGGTGTCGGTTGGCGTGGACGGGGTGGCCGTCGTGGACGGTGACGCGCAGCGCGCCGTCGCGCTGGCGCAGCGATACGTAGATGTCGGCGCCCGGGGCGAACATGCAGGCGGCCGCCGTGAGTTCACCGACCGCCTGAAGGGCGGGGTCGAGGATGTCGCCGAGGCGGTGAGCGGTGAGAAAGGCACGGGTCGCCGCGCGGGCGAGGGCGGGTGAGCTGAGGGCCGCGGGGAGGGTGACGCTGTAGGCGAGGCTGTCGGGGGAGGGCGGTCGGTCGTCGGGGCGTGGCGGGCAGGCGACGGGACCGGTGGGTGTGGTGGTTGCGGGCATGGCGAACTCCCTTGCGTATGGGGTGGTGAAGGGTGAATGCCGCGGCAGCCGGTGGCTCGTCTCCCTGGCGCGGGCCCACCTCTCCCAGGGCAGGAGGGTGCGGGCAGGCCTGCGCGATGCACTGCCAACTGCCGTGTGTAGCTTGTGCGTTACTGACTGTAAGGTCTCGCTTGGTTCAATTGCCACCTCGATCGTGAAATTGACCCGTACGTGGATCGGGAGGGGGGCTTCGCGGCAGACTGCTGACGCACGCGGGAAAGGGGAGCCATGCCACCGAGGACTACTCCTACGCAGCGCCAGCGCCGCCTGGGCGGCGAGCTGCGCAAGATGCGCACGGCTGCTGGGATGTCGGCTGACCAGGCCGCAGGCCTGCTGGGCCTCGACCGGGCGAAGATCTCCAACATAGAGACCGGGATTCGAACCATCAGCCCCGAACGGTTGCGAACGCTGGCCTGCAACTGCGACTGCTCGGATCAGGCCTACGTCGACGGGCTGGTCGGCATGGCCCGCCCCAACGGACGTGGCTGGTGGGAGCGTTACCGGGGATCGCTCTCGCCGGGCCTCCTGGACATCGCGGAACTCGAGTCGTATGCCACCCGGATGCGTACCGCGCACACCGCGCACATCCCCGGCCTGCTGCAGACCAGTGACCACGCGCTGGAACTGTTCCGGGTCGTCCTTCCTCCTCTGCCCGATCAGGAGGTGGCGCTGCGCCTCGCCTACAGAGTGGAGCGCCAGCAGATCATCGATGGCCCGAACCCGACGGAGTACGTGTGTGTCATCCATGAGGCCGCATTGCGGATGCAGTTCGGCGGACCGCGCATTGCGCGAAGCCAGCTTGAACACCTCATGGCCGTCTCCGAGCACGACCACATCGACGTGCGCATCGTCACCTTCGAGGCAGGGGCCTTTCCGGGGGCGGGGCAGACCGTGAACTATCTGGAGGGCGTGGTGCCTCAACTGGACACGGTGCAGGTGGACAGCTCCCATGGGCCGGAATTCCTGGGCGAGGAGGCGCAGTTGTCGAAGTACCGAGCGCATCTGGACTGGATGGAGCGCATCGCGCTGTCACCCGACGCGTCACGCGACTTCATTTACGACATCGCTATCCACCTGTGAGGAGCTTCTTGATGGAGGGCAACGGCATCACCTGGGAGAACCCCTTCTGCGGCGAGGGGGCGAGTTGCTTCCGCCTCGGCGTCGACGCGGTCGGTAACGCCTACATCGCCGTGGCCGGGTCCGAGGACACCTACGTCACCGACTCGCGGGACGCGCTCCGCGCACTGATCTCGGACATCAAGGCGGGAAAGGCCGACCACCTGCTCTGAACCGAACCGGAGTCACGCTGCGTCCCTGACTGCGTGCGCGGGACACTTTCCGGCCACATAGCCGGTCCGCGCTCGTCAAGGCTTTGTGCCTGTCAGCGGCCCTCGATACCGTGCTGAGGTTGCCTCTGTTACAGATGGGAACGACAGCCCGGTCGCGGTGGCCGGTGCGGACGGGGGAGGAGACTGCGGCCGTGATTCCGGACAGCGGGGGCGGCGGGGCCGCCGCGGTGCAGGCGCTGCGGGTCGAGAGCGAGACGCTGTCGGCCTTCAAACGACGGGTCGACGGCCTGCTGAAGGACCTGGAGTCCTCGCAGGCGGCACCGAAGACGATCGCGAACGGGACGATGCCCACCGGGCGCCTTGGCTCGTTTGACGAGGCGGACGCGCTGCACTCCGCGTACACGCAGGTGCACAGCCAGTTGGAGAACCTGTCCAAGATGCTGGCGCTGCAGATCGAGAGCCTGGTCGTCACGGTGGACGCGGCGAAGACCGGCTATCACAACCTCGACCACGAGGTGGCGGCCCGACTGCGCCGCATCAGGAGCGAGGCGAACGCCCTGACGCAGCCCGCCGCGGGCAAGCCCGCCGGGGACAAGCCCGCCACGGGCAAGGACGAGCCGGCTCCCAAGCCGACGGACGGCGAGGCGGGCGGACTGTGATGCGGTACGGCAACGCGGACGACAACGGAGGCATGGCATGAGCGGCGGTTGGGGCGCCCACATGTGGAGCGCGGCCAAGACGGCCCGGTTCGCCGCGCACACCCCGGAGGCCCTGTACGCGATGGTCGAACCGGCGAACGGGGCGACGGCGGCGGATCTCGGACGGCTGCTGACGCAGGCCTCGACCACGATCAAGGAGATCGGCGACGACCTCAAGACGCACAGCACGGCGGTCGAGTGGGAGGGCGAGGGCGGCGACGCCTTCCGCAAGTGGATCCACGAGACCTCGCTCGCGACGCTGAGCCTGGGCGACTACAGCGAGACGGCGGGCAAGTGGCTCGGCCACGCGGCGGACACCCTCCACGAGGTCAAGCCGCAGCTGGAGACCTTGAAGGACTCCAGCCTCGCGGCGCAGAAGGTCCTCGACGCGCATGCCGCCAAGGCGACGGACGTCGGCAACCACGACGGGGGCCCGTCGACCACCGAGGTGGAGTCGGCCCAGAAACAGGCCGGCGGCGACCAGGCGGAGGCCGCCCAGCTGATGATGAAGCTGGCGCAGTCGTACAACGCGTCTACGGAGCAGATCGAGGCGTTGAAGGCGCCGGAGTTTCCGGTGTTGCCGACTCGATTTGTGCCGGAGATCGTCGACGGCGACGAAGATGTCTACGACTCGTCGCAGGACACCGGAACTGCCGCTGTCGTGGGTGGAGTCGGCGTTGCCGCGGTGGGCGCCGCTGCGATCGGCGAGGCATCGCGAAGTTCATCCTTGGCCTATGGCAACTCCAGTGCGTCCGCACCCTCGACTGCCCATGCGGCACGGGTGGTGCCCGACTTCACCACGGGAGGTACGGGTACCTCCCTCGACCGGGTCGGCACGCTTCCCTCCCCCTCGGTACCGGCCACAGCACCTCCCGCAACGCCTTCACTGCAGGGTGGTACCTCGGGGCTCAGCGCCCCGACCACGGGAGCACCGCCGCCCGTCTTCGGTGGGGCGACCAGTCGCACAGGTGTCCCACCGCGCGGGGCAGGGGCTGCCAAAACTCCGTCCGCCTTCGGGCCACGCGGTCCCCTGGGCACGCCGGCAAGCCCCGGCGAAACTGGGGCGCCCGGCACGCCCCGTGGAACGGCGCAGGGAAGAGGCGTTCCGGGGCTGTCGGGACGGCAGGGGACACCGAGTGGAGCTCCCTCATCAGTCCGAGGGCCCGGGGGCGCCAGCCCTGGGCGGGCGGCCAACGGTATCTCCGGCGGCCGTCCGACCACGCCGCAGGCAGGTCGTCCGGCGACCGCGCCGTCCAGAGGCACGGTGGTCGGAGGTACCCCGACTCAGTCGACGCCCGGTGCCCGCGGTGCTGCTGCGGAGGGAGCTCCGAGAGCGGGGGCAAACTTCGCTCGCGGGTCCGGGTACGCGCAAGGGCGTGGGGCGGCCTCGGACGGGGCACGTTTGCCTGCGCACTCGGACGGCGTCGCTGGAGGGCAACCCCAGGCATCCAAAACGCGGCGGAATCAGCCGCCTGCGACCAGAGGGGCGGGTCTCCTGCACGGTGCCGCGGGCGATGCGGCTCATACGCAGCGTGTCGGCGCACCCGCTCGCGGCTCGGTCGGCACCTCGCGAAAGGATGATGCTCGCAATGAGCCCGCGGAGCGCTCGCGGGACGAGCGTGCCGCGAGCGAGGAAACAGAGGCGGAGCAGAACCAGCGCCCACTGCCTCCGCCGCGCCTTCCGGGCCTGCCCGCCGATTAACCGTGACACAAAGGATGACCATGGGTTCCCGTACCAAGCAGGTCCGTCGGCTGTGTCTCGTGCCGGTCCTCACCGGGCTTGCGCTCGCGGGCTTCGCCGTACCGGCTGCGCAGGCCGAGACCGTCCGTGACCGTCAGTGGTACCTGGACGCCATGCGCGCGGAGCAGATGTGGAAGACGAGCACGGGCATGGGGGTCACGGTCGCAGTCCTGGACACGGGCGTTGACCCTGAACTCCCTGACCTGCGCGGGCAGGTGCTGCCGGGAAAGGACTTCTCGACCCTGGCCGGGGACGAGCACACGGACTACAACGGCCACGGCACGGGCATGGCCGTGTTCATCGCGGGGACGGGGAAGAAGGGTGCTGCGTCCGGATCGTACGGACTGGCTCCGGGAGCGAAGATTCTTCCCGTACGCGTCCCGGACTACATGGAACGGAACCGCGAGGACGGCAACCAGGACAACTACGCGACGGCCATCGCGAAGGCCATCCACTATGCCGCTGATACGGATGCCAAGGTCATCAATGTCTCGCTGGCCAAGGCGGAGACGTCGAGCCAGTTGGACGACGCCGTCGCCTATGCGCTGTCGAAGAACAAACTGATTTTCGCTGGTGTGGGTAACTCGGGCGATGCCGCCAACGACGTTGAGTACCCGGCAGCCACGCCTGGCGTCGTGGGTGTCGGCGCCATCGGTCAAGACCTCAAGAGGACCGCCGAGTCCCAGCACGGCCCGCAGGTTGACGTGGTCGCTCCCGGCGACGAAATGATTCGTACCTGCAACGGCAAAACCGGCCTCTGCAAATCCCACGGCACCAGCGACGCCACCGCCCTCGCCTCCGCCTCCGCCGCCCTGATCTGGTCCAAGCACCCCAACTGGACGAACAACCAGGTTCTCCGGGTCATGCTCAACACGGCGAGCGGCCCGGTCAGCGGTAAGAAGCGGACCGACGAGATCGGCTACGGCGCCATCCGCCCGCGCATCGCACTCAGCGACCCCGGCGAGCCGGGCCCGGCGGACCAGTACCCGCTGCCCGACTTCTCGTACGGGGGCTCGACGGCGTCGGAGGGCTCAGCTGCCAAGCCGCCCAAGAACGATCCGTCACCGGCCGTGGCCGCCGGTGACGAGGGCATGAACCCCTTGCCGTGGATTCTGGGCGGAGTCGGGGCCGTGGCGCTGGTCGGGGGCGGCCTGGTCGTAGCCGCCTTGCGCAGCCGCCGACGACAGAACACCACCGCGTCGGCGGCCGCACCGGGATGGCAGCCGTCGGCCCAGCAGCCGTACGTGGGCGGACGGCCGCAGAGTGGGCCAGGACCGACCGGTTCTCCGGCTCCGGGCGGACAGCAGTGGCCGTATCAGCAGGAGAACAACCACACGGGGAGGCCCTAGCCATGGCGTGGGATGAGTGGGAGCAGTTGAAAGCGGACGCTCGGGGCCGCGCGGGAGAGGCGTCGCAGCACACGCGGTTGAACAGCGTTCCCGACGGCGGCGGGGCCGCACCGGCCGCAGTCGTGCCACCCCTGCAAACGGATCCGACCGGTAAGAAGGCGGCTGTCACCGCCCTGGAGCAAACGATTCGCCCGGACACGGACACGGCCGGGGACCGCGCTCAGGAGCCATCGGGCAGCACCGTCCGCACCTTCTCCGGCTGGGCCACCGCCGACGGCCTCGCGGACGCCCACCAGGAGTGGCAGCGCCAGGTCAAGAACCTCAAGGACCGTCTGGCGAACGACCAGTCGGCGCTGGCCAGGGCCAACGACGAGTTCCACTACGTCGACACCGGTGTGATGACCGAGATCGCACAGGTCGCCCCGGGACGTGCAGCACGACGCGAAGCCTGAATCAGCAGCAACCAGTAACGCGGCAACGGGGAACGGGGAATCGGGGCGGGCATGCTCACCTACCAGGACGTCACCACCATCAACATCGGCGCGCTGACCACGACGGCCACAGCGTGGGACGACATGGCCGATGGCCTGAAAGACGTTGAGGGCGTCTACAACAGCAAGGTGTTGAAGGTGGCCACCGGCGGAACCTGGAAGGGTGAGGCCGCCACAGCAGCCCACGCCCAGTTCGCCGCGACGAGCCGGCAGTACCAGGACGCCCAGAAGGAAGCCCGCGCCATCGCCTCGCTGCTGCGCGATGCCCACGGCCAGTTCACGCACCTCATCAACGAGGTCAAGCGCATCGTTGAGGGGGCGGGGAAGAACGATCTGACGGTGAATGCGCAGGGCGAAGCCCTTTACGACTACAGCAAGCTGACCCCGTACCGGCACGACGAGAACTACGGCGAGTACGTCTCCAAGGCCAAGAAGGCCGAAGAAGCCTGGACCAAGAAGATCAAGGAAGCGGTACGGGCCGTCGACGACGCTGATCAGGGCGTGAAACTCGCCCTGCGGGAGGCGGCCGGGATCAAGGACCTGTTCGGGCGGATGGCAGACGCTGCCCTGGGACAGGGGCACACGTTCAACGGCAAAGCAGTTGGCGACATCGAGGTGTACGAGGCCCGAGAGGCCAAGGCGTACGCCGACGAGATCCTGGCGGGCAAGAAGCCGAGCGACCCGGCGGAGTGGGAGCGCTTGATGCGCGACAACTCCGACGACAAGATCTTCAGCCAGACCTTCCTCGACTCCCTCGGCCCGGACAAGGCGCTGAAGCTGACCGCCGGTCTCGACGACCTCGCCTACTCCGACGACACAGGCAACAAGAAGACCTACCTCACGATCAACGGCGGCATCGCCGATTCCCTGGCTACTGCCACGAACGTCCCGGACTTCAGGGATGCGAACGGCAGGACGTTGAAGTACGGGAGCCGCGCCTACAACGATGCGATGCTCAACTGGCTCCAGAGCGACGACTCGAAGTTCTATCGCTCCTGGCGCGATGGACTGCGGGAGGTCGGCGACGACAAGTACGACCTGAAGGTGGCCGGCGACGCCATCAGCAGTCCCACAGCCAAGGGACACGGTCAACAGGTCCGTGGCTACCAGTTGTTGGCGACGATGATGAAGCAGGGGCACAACGACTTCGACCCGGAGTTCACCTCGGCCGTCACTGACGACATGATCCGGATGGAGAAGGAACAGCCCGGAATCTGGAACCTGTACGGAGCCGGGTTCACCGGCAAGGACAACGGCGGCTGGTTCGCCAACGACCCCGTCGACGCCTCCCTCGAAGTCATGTCCCGTACCCCTGAGGGCGCGGCCCACTACCTTGACACCGGCACCGCCTACGGCAAGGAACACTTCGACTACCTCGTTGGCAACGGGGAGGGCAGCCGCGACTGGGACCTCATCAACCAGACCCGCGGCGAAGGTATCGGCGGCAACGTCGAAGTGGACGCCGGAGCGAAACTGGACGATGACAACCGCAGGGGCTTGGGCGACGCCCTCACCGCGGCCGCAACCGGCCACGACCCGAACAGCAACGCGCCCGGTCCCGATCACCACACCGCGACCAACGACCGCATCTTCCGCTCCGCGCTGTCCACGTTCGCGGATCAGGGCGATGACATGCCCGCCAACCTCCGCGACAGCATGGCCAAAATCATGACCAGCCATGGTGACGAGGTCTACGTCGCGATGAGCGATCCGAGCGGCAAACGTCTTGATGCCAGTGGTGTCAACCTGGACCCCGGGCAGGTCATGGAGGTCACGAAGCAGGTGTCACGGAGTGAGCACTCCTACGGTCTGTTGCACGAGGGGATGAACTACGCCATCACCTCGGACATCAACGACGCCTCGCGAGCGCCCGAGGACACACTGAACTCGGCCGGCTACGCCGTCGGTTTCATGGAGGAGGCCCGTTACAACGCCCTCAAGGGCGACCAGCACGACTACACCTGGGACAAGGCGTGGAGCTACCACGCGTCCGGCGCACTGCTGAACTTCATCCCAGGTGTGGGCGACATAGCCCAACGCGGAGCCGACGTGGTCACCACTGCCTGGATCATGGACGAGCAACAGCATCAGGCCGACGAGCTCACCGACAACAACCAAGCGACGTACGAGACACGCAAGAACCAGCTCAATGCGATCGCGGACCAGTGGCATGCGGCCAATACCGACTGGGCGTCGACACACACCGGTTACTCTCCCGACGACGGGGTGTACAAGCAAATCGCCGCAGCTGCCAACGATGGCAACAAGCTCGCGGACGGGCTGGCAGGAGATCAGTAGTGAAGGTCACGAAGCGAGGCAGCGCGTTCGCGCTCGGTGTCCTCATCTGCGCCGGAGCCGCTGGCTGCAGCAGCGAGGATCTCGCTATACCCAACGAGCTGTGCAAGATCCCTGTTTCAAAGTCCGCGCTGTCCCCGCTCCTGCCGTCCGGCGACGAATTGCAGCAGAGCTACGAGACGCTCCAGAGCCAGACAGGTGCGACCTGCTTGGTGAAGGTGGACGGAAAAGTCGTGATCTCCGCGACGATTCTGAAGTACGAAAAGAAACCCGAACCGGTTGACTGGCCTGCCGTCGCGAAGAAGTACGGGAACGCCGCCACGAGGGACATGCCCTTCCCCGGTGCAGGCGTTATCGGCAGTGACCGGGCGATCGTGGAAGCGCACTGCGACAAGGGCTCTTCGTACATGGACTTCAACATCCGCTTGAGCGGGGAGGGCATCGACGAATCCCCGAAGGGTTACAAGAAGCTTCAACGGTTCGTCAATGACTTCGTTCCCGCGCAGACGAAGAAGTTTGGTTGCACGGCATGACCGTCTCCACCACCCTCCCCACCCGCAACGACTCATTCCCCGCCACCTCCACGGCCAGCGCCAGCGCCCCGACCCGGGGTTGGCGCAGCTCTGCGAGCGCTTGCAGAGTGGGCACGGAGTCTGTGCCGATCACTCGGCCGGGGCGCCACCGAAGGCCCAGGTGATCACTTGGCACGGGCCCTCGTCCGTGCCGCCCGCACTGCGGTACGCGGCGAGCGCCGCGTCGTTGTCCGTGTCCACGCCGACCCACATGTCGTAGCAGCCGAGCCCGGCCGCCACGTCGGCGAGCGTGCGGATCAGGGCACGGGCGATGCCGCGCCGCCGGTACGGCTCGGCGACCGCGAGTTCGTAGAGGAACATCTCGCGCCCCTTGTCGGGGTGGACCGTCTCGACGCCGCTGATGAAGCCCACCGGCTCCCCGGCGCCGCCCTGTGCGTACGCGAGATAGAGGTGGTGGCCGGGAGCGGCGAGGAAGTCCGCGGCCCAGCCCTCGCGGGCCGGGGCGTCGAACAGGGGGCTCGCCGCGAGGAGTTGGGCGGTCGTGGTGGCTCGGACGATACGCATGGGGGAAGTCCACAGCACGGCGGCCCGGTGGGAAAGGACCCCGGCCGCGGTCGTAGGCGTGGCGGTCGGCGTGGTGACGGGTGCGGCGGTCGGCGTGGTGACGGGTGCGGCGGTCGGCGTGGTGACGGGTGCGGCGACCGGCTTGGTGACGGGTGCGGCGACCGGCTTGGTGACGGGCATGGTGACCGGCGGGTGACGGGCATCGTGACCGGCATGGTGATGGGGCCCACGCACGGTTTTCGGGGCGTGGTTGGGGGCAGGCGCGAGTGACCCGCGCCCGGGACGGGCCGGGACAGTCGTACCGCGCCTGCGGTAGGCGCGGTCGGCGTCGTACTCCCCGGGGAGGTCTGCCGGTTCAGACCGGGGACGGCGGTGACTGTCGGTGGCGACCCCTACCGTTGAGACATGGATCGACGACTGCGTGTATGGCGCGAGCGAGTACGCGGAAAGCCGCGATGGTGGATCGCCGTCGTGGCCGTCCTTGTGGTGCTCGCGGGCGCCGGGACCTGGTCCGCCGCGGCATCCTCCGGCGCCGGTCCGGCCGTGCACCGGCAGGACCGGATGATGCCGATGGGCGGCGGGGTCCGGATCGACACCTCGTACTTCACGGCGGGGGACAGCGCGAAGCGGCGTCCCGCGGTGCTGCTCACGCACGGCTTCGGCGGCAGCAAGGCCGATGTGCGGAGCGAGGCCGAGAAGCTGGCCCGGCACGGGTACGCGGTGCTCACGTGGTCCGCGCGCGGCTTCGGGAAGTCCACGGGGAAGATCGGTCTCAACGACCCCAAGGGCGAGGTCGCCGATGTGTCGCGACTGATCGACTGGCTGGCGAAGCGCCCGGAGGTGCAGCTCGACCGGGCGGGTGACCCGCGCGTGGGCATGACCGGCGCCTCGTACGGCGGCGCGGTCTCGCTGCTCGCCGCCGGTCACGACAAGCGGATCGACGCCATCGCGCCCCAGATCACGTACTGGAACCTCGCGGACGCCCTGTTCCCGGACGGGGTGTTCAAGAAGCTGTGGGCCGGGATCTTCTTCACCTCGGGCTCCGCCGACATCGGCTCGCGCACGAGCGAGGCGGGCCTGGAGTGCGGCCGGTTCCAGAAGCAGTTGTGCGACATGTACCAGCGGGTGGCCGTCGCCGGTGAGCCGGACGCGGCGGCGCGGAAGCTGCTGGAGGAGCGCAGCCCGTCGGCCGTCGGCGACCGCATCAAGGTGCCGACGCTGATCGCGCAGGGCCAGACCGACTCGCTGTTCCCGCTCGGGCAGGCCGACGCCATGGCCCGCCGGATCACGGCGAACCACGCGCCCGTCGACGTCGACTGGATCAACGGCGGGCACGACGGCGGCGACATGGAGACCGACCGGCTCAGCGGCCGGGTGACCTCCTGGTTCGACCGCTACCTGAAGGACGAGAAGGGCGTCGACACCGGCCCCGCGTTCCGCGTCACCCGCACCGGCGGCGTCGACTCCACGGACGGCGCGGCCACCCTGCGCGGCGCGAGCGGCGACCGGTATCCGGGGCTGCGCGGCGAGAAGCAGGTCGCGGTGCCGCTGAAGTCCGGCACGGAGACGTTCCAGAACCCGCCGGGCGGCGGCCCGCCGTCGATCTCGTCGGTGCCGGGCCTCGGCTCGCTGTCCTCCCTGTCGTCCCTCGGCGTCAGCGCCTCCCTGGACTTTCCGGGCCAGTTCGCGCGCTTCGACTCGGCGCCGCTGAAGAAGTCGGTGCGCATCACCGGGTCGCCGACGGCCACGGTCCACGTGCAGTCGTCCACCGGCACGGCCGTCCTGTTCGCGAAGGTCTACGACAGCGGGCCCGGCGGCAGCAACCGCCAGGTGCTCCCCTCCCAACTGGTCACGCCGGTAAGGGTGACGGGCGCGGGCGGCGCCGGCAAGGACGTCACCCTCACGCTCCCCGCCGTCGACCACCAGGTGCAGAAGGGGCACACGCTGCGCCTCGTCCTGTCGGCGACCGACCTCGGGTACGCGTCGCCGGACCGGCCCGCCACGTACCGGGTGAGCCTCAAGGACAGCGGCCTGAGCCTGCCCGTCGCCCCCGACGTGGAGACCGCGGCCGCGCCGCTGCCCGCCTGGGTGTGGTGGCTGCCGCTGGCGGCGGTCGCCGTCGCGGCGGGCCTGCTGCTGACCGCGCGCCGGCGCACGACGGCGCCCGCGCCCGATCCGGCGCTCGCCGACGTCCCGTTGCAGATCACCGATCTGAGCAAGCGGTACGCGAAGTCGACGGACCGGTACGCCGTCCGTGACCTCTCCTTCCGGGTCGAGAAGGGCCAGGTCCTCGGCCTGCTCGGGCCGAACGGGGCGGGCAAGACGACGACCCTGCGCATGCTCATGGGGCTCATCGCGCCCGACGCGGGGGAGATCCGCGTCTTCGGGCACGCGATCCGGCCGGGGGCGCCGGTGCTCTCCCGCGTGGGCGCGTTCGTCGAGGGCGCGGGGTTCCTGCCGCATCTGTCGGGGCGGGAGAACCTGGAGCTGTACTGGCGGGCCACGGGGCGGCCGTCCGAGGACGCGCACATGGAGGAGGCCCTGGAGATCGCGGGTCTCGGGGACGCGCTGGCCCGCGCGGTGCGCACTTACTCGCAGGGCATGCGGCAGCGGCTCGCCATCGCCCAGGCCATGCTCGGCCTGCCGGACCTGCTGATCCTCGACGAGCCGACGAACGGGCTGGATCCGCCGCAGATCCGTGAGATGCGCGAGGTGATGATCCGGTACGCGCGCGGTGGCCGCACCGTCATCGTCTCCAGCCATCTCCTCGCCGAGGTCGAGCAGTCCTGTACGCATCTGGTCGTCATGGACCGGGGGCGGCTCGTGCAGGCGGGGCCGGTCGAGCAGATCGTCGGTTCCGGGGACACGTTGCTGGTCGGGGTCGCCGGGGAGGTCTCCGAGCCGGTCGTGGAGAAGGTCTCGGCGCTGGCCGGGGTGGAGTCCGCGGTACGGGTCGAGGACGGGTTGCTGGTTCGGCTGACTCCGGGGTCGGGTACGGCTGCGGCCGGGGCCGGGGCCGGGGCCGGTGGGGATGCCGCCGCGCGGTTGCTGGTGGAGTTGGTGCGGCTCGATGTGCCGGTGAAGTCTCTTGGGCCGCACCGGCGGTTGGAGGACGCGTTCCTCACGTTGATCGGGGGTGCGCCGTGATGAGCGTGACCGAGGTGTGCCTGCCGCTCGGGGCCGTGGGCGGGGACCGGGCCGTGGGCGGGGGCCTGCTGGGGCGCCTGCCCGGCGCCGGGGTGCCGCCTTGCCCACCCTGCCGCCCTTGGCGGCAGATTGCCCAAGGCGGCGGGGGCGGGCGGCGGACCAACCGTGGCGGCCGTGCTGGGCGGCAGATTGCCCAAGGCGGCTGTGGCTCGCGGCAGATTGCCCAAGGCGGCTGTGCTGGGCGGCAGATTGCCCAAGGCGGCTGTGGCTCGCGGCAGATTGCCCAAGGCGGCCGTGCTGGGCGCCAGATTGCCCGAGGCGGCCGTGGTGGGCGGCAGATTGCCCGAGGCGGCCATGGTGGGCGCCAGATTGCCCGAGGTGGCCATGGTGGGTGGCAGATTGCCCGAGGTGGCCGTGGTGGGTGGCAGATTGCCCGAGGCAGCGGGGGCGGGCAGCCGTACTCGTTCGTGAGCGGAGGACACGTATGACCGTCACCGGAACCGGAACAAGTCCCGGGCCGGAGGCCGCTGCTGTGGAGCGGGCCGTCGGGTACCGGCCCGGTCGTACGCTGCCCCTGCGGGTCGAGCTGGCCCGGCAGGTGAAGCGGCGGCGGACCCTGGTCATGGGGGCCGTGCTCGCGCTGCTGCCGTTCGTGCTCGTCATCGCCTTCGCCATCGGCGGGGACCCGGGCGGCAGGAACGGCCGGGTGACGCTGATGGACACGGCCACCGCGTCGGGCGCGAACTTCGCGGCGACGTGCCTGTTCGTCTCCGCCGGGTTCCTGCTCGTCATCCCGGTCGCCCTGTTCTGCGGGGACACCGTCGCCTCCGAGGCGAGCTGGTCCAGCCTGCGCTATCTGCTGGCGGCGCCCGTGCCCCGGGCCCGGCTGCTGTGGTCCAAGCTGACCGTCGCGCTCGGCCTGAGCCTCGCCGCGATCGTGCTGCTCCCGGTCGTCGCGCTCGCCGTCGGCACGGTGGCCTACGGCTGGGGGCCGCTGGAGATCCCGACCGGCGGCGCGCTGGCGGCCGGGACGGCGGCGCAGCGGCTGCTCGTCGTCATCGCGTACATCTTCCTGTCCCAACTGGTCACGGCCGGGCTCGCGTTCTGGCTGTCGACGAAGACGGACAACCCGCTGGGCGCGGTCGGCGGGGCGGTCTTCCTGACCATCGTCGGCAATGTCCTCGACGCGGTGACCGCGCTCGGCCACTGGCGCGACTTCCTGCCCGCGCACTGGCAGTTCGCATGGGCGGACGTGATCCAGCCGCAGCCCGAGTGGAGCGGCATGATCCAGGGCGCGTCGGTGTCGGTGGCGTACGCGGTGGTGCTGTTCGCGCTGGCGTTCCGCGGGTTCGCACGGAAGGACGTGGTGTCGTAGGGCCGCTGTGACCGGCAGGTCTCTGGAAGATCACCCACCGGTCACAACTGCCGCTCCCTGTGACCGGTTTGAGGCCAAGGCGCAATCGCGCGGGTCGAACACCGCGGGCGTCCCGCGCGTCACAGTCACAAGGCGCCGGTACACCACCGGTGCGGGGCAGAGCGGGAGGGCCGGCATGGGGAGCGGACAACAGGGCGGCGGGCACCGGATGCGCCTCGGGCGCCGCGGCGGGGGACTGCTCGCCGCGGTGCTCACCGGCGGGCTGCTGCTGACGGGGTGCGCGGGGACGGACTCGGCGGGCGGCATGTCGGCGGACAAGGCGCGGGGGGTGAACGGGCCGGCGGCCTCCGTCGCGCCGGACGGCGGCAAGGGCGGGCCGACCGACTACCGGTCCACGTTCGCCCTCGACGTCGACACCGCCTCCTACAACTACGCGCGCCGCTCCCTCTCCGAAGGGCGGCTGCCCGATCCGGGCACGGTGCGGCCCGAGGAGTTCGTCAACAGCTTCCGGCAGGACTACGAGCGCCCGTCGGGCAACGGCTTCTCGGTCACGGTCGACGGCGCCCGCGCCGACGGCGACGCCTGGCGCCTGATGCGGGTGGGACTGGCGACCGCACAGGCCCCGGCGGACGGTGAACGCCCGCCCGCGGCGCTGACGTTCGTCGTCGACATCTCCGGTTCGATGGGCGAGCCCGGCCGCCTCGACCTGGTCAGGAAGTCCCTGTCGACGCTCACCGGGCAGTTGCGCGCCGACGACTCGATCGCCCTGGTGACCTTCAGCGCCGAGGCGCGGACGGTGCTCCCGATGACCCGCCTCGGCAGCAAGGGCGGCGAGGTCCGCGGCCGGGTCCAGGACGCCATCGACACCCTGGAGCCCACCGACTCCACCAACCTGGAGGCGGGCATCACCACCGGGTACGCCACCGCGGTGAAGGGCGCCAGGTCCGGCGCGACGAACCGTGTCGTGCTGCTCTCCGACGCCCTCGCCAACACCGGGGACACCGACGCCGACGCGATCCTCAAGCACATCTCCGACGGGCGGCGCGAGCACGGCATCACCCTCTTCGGGGTGGGCGTCGGCAGCGACTACGGCGACGCGCTCATGGAACGCCTCGCCGACAAGGGCGACGGCCACACCACCTACGTCTCCTCCGAGGCGGAGGCCCGCAAGGTGTTCGTCCAACAGCTGCCCGAGAACGTCGAGTTGAGGGCGCGCGACGCCAAGGCGCAGGTCGTCTTCGACGAGGACACCGTCGCCGACTTCAAGCTCCTCGGCTACGAGGACAGGCGCGTCGCGAACGACGACTTCCGGGACGACAGCGTCGACGGCGGCGAGGTCGGGCCCGGACACACGGTGACGGCGCTGTACGCGGTCAAGCTCCGTGAGGGTGCGCAGGGGCACGTGGCGAAGGCGACGGTCCGCTGGCTCGACCCGGAGAGCCGGGCGCCCCGCGAGGCCTCCGGCGACGTGGCGGTCTCCGCGCTGGGCCGCGACCTGTGGTCCGACGACACGGCGCCCCGGCTGCGGGTGGACGCCGTCGCCGCCTACTTCGCGCACCGGCTGGAGGCCGGCGCCGAGGTGCCGTACCCGGGAGAGCCGGACCTGAACGCACTGACCCGCCACGCCCGGAAGGCGGCGGACTCCAGTGAGGACTCCGACGTCACCGCGCTGGCCGACGCGGTGCGCGAGGCGGCGAAGCTGAACGACGCCCGCTGAGCCCGGGCGGCGCGAAGGCATGCCGGTTTGCTCAGTCCACCGTGGCCTGGACGAGCACGGTGAAGCGGACGCCGTCCGTGCCCGCGACGACGCCGTCGAAGGTGCAGCCGGTCAGGCCGTTCCAGCCGTGCTCCTCGTGGTTGGTCCACCAGCGGGCCCGCGGCCCGAGGAGGCCGGCCACGCGCGAGGCGTGCTCCCCGGCGGCCTGCCGGTCCATCAGGGGGACCCGCCAGCAGAGGCACTCGGCGGCGAACCGGGTCAGGTGGGCGACGGCCTCGTCCGGGCCGATCCCGCGCATGTGCGGCGCGACCTCGGCGAGCGTGGCCGGCGCCTCCACGTACGAGTCCTGCGGCGCCCACTCCTCGTTCGCCCGCCGTACGACGGTGTGGATCTCCGGCGCGATCCGGTCGAGCCAGGTGTCCGGACCGGCCGGTGCGTCGAGCCGTCCGCAGCGCGTCCAGGCGCCGCCCCGCTCCAACTGGCGCATTGTGGCGCGGAGTTCGGTCAGGGCGGGGTCGCTCTCCCGCTCCTTCACCGGGCCCCGCTCCCCTGCGCGCGCGGCGTCACCTCGGGCAGCGGATCCGCGCGCCGCCCCACGTCGAGGAGCGCACGGACCGCCTCCTCGGCCGGCCCGAGCCGCTCGCGCCACCGCGCGACGATGCTGACGGGGCGCAGCGGCTCGGTGAGCGGGAGCCGGACCAGCTCGCCCGCGTCCAGCTCGTGGGCGACCGCCAGGTGGGGCAGCAGGGAGACGCCCTGGCCGTGCCCGGTCAGCCGGATGAGCGCCGACAGCGACCCCGTCACCATGGAGAGCTGCGCCCCGGACAGCAGATCGCGGCCGATCCGGTCCACGAGCATCTGCGAGGTGCAGTCGGGCTCCGCCACCAGGAAGTCGTACGCGAGCAGGGCCTCGGGGGCGACCGGCGCGCCCGTGGCCAGGGGGTGTCCCGGGCCCGCCACCAGGACCGTGCGGTCATGGCCGATCACCGCGTGCGGACCGGCGGGCCCCGACCCGTTGTCGTACTGCAGCGTCAGGTCCAACTCGCCCGCCGCATAGGCCCGTTCGAGGATGCTGCGCGCGGCCACTGTCAGCTCGACGTCGATGCCGGGCGCCGCGTCCGCGTACTCCACCGCGGCGAGCACCTCCGGCAGCCAGGCGTGCGCCAGGGACTCCTGGGCCCCGACCCGCAGCCGCGGCCGCCCGCCCAGGGCCGCCCGGCGCATCCGGTCCTCCGCCTCCAGGGCCTCCCGCGCATGCGGCAGGACGCGGCGGCCCGCGTCCGTCAGGGTCGCGCCCGTCCCCGTACGCAGGAGCAGCGCGATGCCCAGGTCGGCTTCCAGGCGCTGCAGTTGGGCACTGACACTGGACTGGGCGTAGCCCAGCTCCTTCGCGGCGGCCGAGATGCCGCCCCGGTCGGCGACCGCGACCAGGGCGCGCAGATAGCGGGTGTCCATGCCGCCGACCCTAACCGGCCCCCATCGGACTCTCCGATGGGGGCATCGGATGTACGGCGTCGCGCGGCCCCGCCACTCGGGGCGATCTTGCCGTCATGACGACGACACCCCTGGCGCCCCCGCCGGGCACGGCCCGCCCGGCCCCGACCACCACCACGCGCCGCCTGGCCTTCCTCGGCCTCGCCGCCGGCAATCTCCTCGTCCTTCTGGACACCTCCGTCCTCAACGTCGCCCTCCCCGACGTCCGTGGCTCCCTGCACCCGTCGGCCGCCGCACTGCCCTGGACCGTCGACGCGTACACCGTCGTCTTCGCCGGGCTGCTGCTCGCCGGGGGCGTGTTCGCCGACCGGTGGGGTGCGCGGCGCCTGTACACGGCGGCCCTCGGCGCCTTCGGCGTGCTCTCCCTGCTGTGCGCCGCCGCGCCCGGCACCGGGGCGCTGATCGCGGGCCGGGCCCTGCTCGGCGCGGCGGGCGCGGGGCTCGTGCCCGCCTCCCTCGCCCTGCTCATCCAGCTCAACCCGGACCCCGCGCGCCGCACTCGTGCCATCGGCGCCTGGACCGCGGTCAGCGGACTCGGCGCCGCGGCCGGCCCCGTGCTCGGCGGCGGGCTCGTCGAACTCGGCGGCTGGCGGCTCGTGTTCCTGGTCAACCCGCCGATCGCCCTCGCCGCGCTGCTGCTGGCCAGGAGGACCCCGGCGCCGCCCAGGGCCCGTCTTCAATCTCCCTCCGTCAGCCCGGAGGGCGGGCCGCGCGGCGTCCGGTACGTGCGCTCAGGAAGTCTCCCCGGCCGAAGGCCGGCGGAGCGTGCCAGGCGTCGCGGGGCAGGAGGGAGATGGAAGACAGGAGGGAGATGGAAGACAGGCGCCAGCGGTCCCGCCGCCACGGGCCGTCTCGACCGCACCGGTCTGCTGCTCTCCACCTGCGGTCTCGGCGCCCTCACGTTCGGCCTGGTCGAGGCGGGGACGCAGGGCTGGGGCTCGGCGTACGCGCTCGTCCCGCTCGGCGTCGCCTGCGCCGCGTTCCTCGCCCTCGCCCTGGCCGAACGCCGCGTCCCCGCCCCGGTCCTGCCGCCCACGCTGCTCGCCCTGCCGCGCGTGCGGGCCGCGATGGTCGCCGCCGCGGCCTCGTGCTTCGCGTTCTTCGGTGCGCTGTACGTCCTGGGCAGCTGGTTCCAACGCGCCTACGACCTCTCGCCGTTGGCGGCCGGGCTCGCCTCGCTGCCCCTGACGTTCCCGGTGTGCGTGATGCCGTTCTTCACGGGCCGCCTGGTCGCCCGGCGGGGCGCGCGCCCGGTGCTGCTCGCGGGGATGGCGGCCTCGGTCCTGGCCGGGGCGCTGCTGCTGTGCGCGGGTGGCGACCGCCCGCCGCTGCCCCTGCTGCTTTTCGCCGAACTGGCGCTCGCCGCCACCGGCACCCTCTCCGTCCCCGGCGCCGCCGCCGAGATGGCCGTCGCGGCCCCGCCCGCTCACGCCGCCACGGCCCAGGGCGCCCTCAACGGCGTACGCCAGGCGGGCTCGGCCCTCGGCGTGGCGGTCCTCGGCACCCTCGCCTCCTTGCCGGCGGCGGGCGCGGTGCTCATCGCGGTCGGCGCGGCAGCGGTACTGGCGATAGCGACCGCACGGCCGGACGGGCGGGGGTGAGGGCGGGTCGGGGCCGGTTGTCAGTGGGGGGCGTTACGGTCGTGCGGGCGAAGGGAGTGACCGACATGACCGGCACCATCGGGACGACAGCCGTACGCACCTGGACCGTGACCGCCGGCTCCGGGTGCGAGACCGCCTGGGTGGAGTGGGGTGACGGGGCGCTGCGGGCTCACGGGCGGGCCTTCGGGGTCGGGCCCGGGCCGTACTGGGTCACGTACGAACTGGAGACCGGTGAGCAGTACGTGACCCGGCGGCTGCGCGTGTGTGTCGAAGACGCGGACGGGGTGCGGGAGTTGGAGCTGCTGCGCGACGCCGACAGCGGTCAGTGGTCCGGGAACGGGCGGGTGCTGGCCGGTCTCGACGGCGCGCTCGACTGCGATCTGGGGCTGTGCCCGCTGACCAACACGATGCCGGTGCGCCGGCACGCACTGCACCGGGCCCCGGGCGAGCGGACGTTCCTGATGGCCTGGGTCGCCGTGCCGGAGCTCACCGTCACCCCGTCACGGCAGACCTATACGCACCTGGGCCCGACCGAGAACGGCGGCGCCCGGGTGCGCTATGCGTCCGGGACCTTCCGCGCCGACGTGGAGTTCGACGCGGAGGGCCTGGTCGTCGACTATCCGCGGCTCGCCCACCGCCACCCGGCGTCCGGGGTCAGCGGATCTGCCGGCCCGAGATCGCCCGGGCGATGACGAGCCGCTGGATCTCGCTGGTGCCCTCGAAGATGGTGTAGATCTTCGCGTCCCGGTACATCCGCTCCACCGGGTGCTCCCGGCTGTACCCGGCCCCGCCGAGCACCTGGATCGCCTTCTCGGTGGAGGCCACGGCCAGTTCACCGGCGCGCAGCTTCGACATGGAGCCCTGCCCCGCGTCGAAGACCTTGTCGTTGCGGGCCATCCAGGACGCCTGCCAGATGAGGAGACGGCACGCCTCGATCTCCGTGCGCAGATCGGCCAGGGCGAAGGCGATGGCCTGGTTCTCGATGATGGGGCGGCCGAACGCCTCCCGGTCGCCCGCGTACTCCAGGGCGTACTCGTACGCCGCCCGCGCGATGCCGAGCGCCTGCGCGCCGACCGTCGGACGGCTCACCTCGAAGGTGGACATGGCCGCCTGTCCCTTGGCACGGCCGCCCTCCCGGGCCCGCGCCAGGCGCCCTTCGAGCCGGTCGCGGCCGCCCAGCAGGCAGTGCCCTGGCACCCGTACGTCGTCGAGGAAGACGTCCGCCGTGTGCGAGGCGCGCAGCCCCAGCTTGCGTATCTTCTTGGCCCCTTCGAGGCCCCGCGTCCCCGGCGGCACGATGAACGCCGCCTGCCCGCGCGAGCCGAGGGCGGGGTCGACGGAGGCGACGACGACGTGCACGTTCGCGATGCCGCCGTTGGTGATCCACGCCTTCTGGCCGCTGAGCACCCACTCGTCCTTGGCCTCGTCGTAGCGGGCGCGCGTACGCATCGCCGCCACGTCCGAACCCGCCTGCGGCTCGGAGACGCAGAAGGCGGCCACCTTCGGGTCGTCCTCGTCGCCGAAGCACTGCGGCACCCACTCCGCCAACTGGTCGGGCGTACCGGACGAGAAGATCCCCGCGACCGCGAGCGACGTGCCGAACAGCGCCATGCCGATGCCCGCGTCGCCCCAGAACAGCTCCTCGTTGGCGATCTGCAGCGAGATCCCGCTCGGGTCGCCGAACAGCTCGGCGAGCGACTCGAACCCGTACAGGCCGATCTTCGCCGCCTCCTGGATCACCGGCCAGGGCGTCTGTTCGCGCTCGTCCCACTCGGCCGCGGCCGGACGGACGACGTCCGCCGCGAAGCCGTGCACCCAGTCGCGCAGTTCGCGCTGCTCCTCGTCCAGTTCGAGAGAGAAGGCCATGGCGTTACGCCTTGGGGATGTCGAAGTAGCGGGTCAGGCCCGCCGCGAGCGCGACGTCGCCCGCGATCTTCACCTTGCGCATCATGAACATCGTGACGGGCGAGGAGTTGCCCGAGACCAGCTTCAGGAAGTCGGCGTCGCCCATCATCAGCGTCACGCGCGGCTCCGCGTCCGAGCGGCCCTCGGTCACCGTGCACGTGGCGTTCGAGATCTTCGTCTCGTAGACCGCGTCGTCGACGCCGTCCTGTCCGGTCACCTTCCAGCGGATCAGTGCTTCGAGCGAGCCCGCGACATCCGGCTTGAACTGCCGCTCCATGCGCGCGAACACCTCTTTGAGGACCCGGGCGCGCAGCGCGCCGTCCTGCGCGATCTCGTTGATCTCCTTCGCGGACAGGCCCTTCACGATCCGGGCGAACTCCTCGGGCGTGACGCTCGCGAAGTCGAGGGCGGCGATGTCGTCGGCACCACTCATGGACCCAGCTCCTTACTGATCGGTAAGCTTACTAATTGGTAAGGTTACGGTGAGGTAGGTAGGCTGACAAGAGTGACGGGGACATCGGGAGCGGCTCAAGGGCGCACGGCAGCGCGCACGGCGGGACGGCGCAAGCGTGTGCCGCGCCAGGAGCGCGAGCAGCAGATCATCGACGTCGCGGTGGCCGTCTTCGCCAAGCGTGGCTACCACGCGGCGTCCGTCGACGAGATCGCCGAACTCGCCGGGATCTCCAAGCCGATGGTCTATCTCTACCTGGACTCCAAGGAGGGCCTCTTCCTCGCCTGTCTGCGGCGGGAGGCCGAGCGGCTCGTCGCCGCGTTCCAGGAGGCCGCGAGGGGCGCGGGCGCCGCGCCCGAACTGCGCCTGTACGCCGGGCTCTCGGCGTTCTTCGCCTTCGTCGCCGAGCACCGCGACAGCTGGGTCGTGCTGCACCGGCAGGCGTCCGAGCTGAGCGAGGCCATCGCCGCCGCCGTCGCCGAGGCCCGCCGCGCGGTCATGGCCGAGGTGGCCGGGCTGATCCAGGACGGGATCACCGAGAGCGGCCGCGGGGCCCGGCTCGGCGCCCAGGAGGCGGACTTCGTCGCGCACGCCCTGGTCGGCGCCGCCGACTCGCTCACCGACTGGACGGAGCACCACCCGGGCCAGTCCCCGGAAGCCGTCGCCCTGCGGCTGATGAACATGGTGTGGGTGGGGATGCGGGACGTCCTCGACGGCGAGGCGTGGCTGCCGGAGACGCCGTAGGAGCTGTCGCCCCTGCCTGGATCCGGCGCTTGTCGGGCCCCATTGCCGCCCGACCCATTGAATTTTGCTTACGCGTGAGTAAGTTGACTCTCCAGTAAGTACGAGCAAGCACCGGAGTACTGCAGCCGCGCGACCGGGAGCCGTCATGGGCGTACGCAAGGATCTGAAGCGGGCCAGGAAGCGCAGCGACCTGGCCGACCGTGTGCAGGTCGAACTCGTCAGGGACGAACGGGGCGTGGTGCGCGAGGCCCGCACCGCCCCGCTGGCCGCGCCGCCGGGCGACGGCGTCACCACACCGGCCGACATCCCCTTCGTGAACGCCGTCGAGGCACCGGACACCGTCGTCCTCAAGCGCAAGGAGGCGAGCGCCCCCGCGGGCTGGCGGCCGGTCACCGCGGCCGCCTTCGCCCGTGAAGTGACCGCCGCCGCCAAGGGGTTGATCGCGGCCGGCCTCGAACCGGGCGGCCGGGTCGCGCTCATGTCCCGTACCCGGTACGAGTGGGAGGTCCTCGACTTCGCGATCTGGGCGGCGGGCGGCCAGACCGTGCCGATCTACGCCACGTCGTCGCCCGGGCAGATCGAGTGGATCGTCCGTGACTCGGGCGCCCGGCTGCTGATCGTGGAAACACCGGAGAACCAGGCCGCCGCCGAGACCGCCTTCCCGGACCCGGACGACCGCCCCCGCATCTGGCAGCTCGACGAGGGCGCCGTCCCCGAACTCGCCGCCGCCGGACGGGAGATACCCGACGAGGAGGTGCACAAGCGGCGCGCCGCCCTCACCCCCGACACCATCGCCACCGTCTGCTACACCTCCGGCACCACCGGCCGGCCCAAGGGCTGCGTCCTCACCCACGGCAATCTGTACGCCGAGGCCGCCAACACCGTCGAGCTGCTGCACCCGATCTTCAAGGCCGTCACGGGGCAGGTCGCCTCGACGCTGCTCTTCCTGCCGCTCGCGCACATCCTGGGCCGCACCATCCAGGTGGCGTGCCTGCTGGCCCGGATCGAGCTCGGCCACTGCGCGAGCATCAAGCCCGACGAGCTGCGGCCCGAACTCCGTTCGTTCCGGCCGACGTTCGTGGTCGGCGTGCCCTATCTCTTCGAGAAGATCCACGACACCGGGCGGGCCACCGCGGAGAAGATCGGCCGCGGCGCCTCCTTCGACCGGGCCGACCGGATCGCCGTGCGGTTCGGCGAGCAGTACCTCGCCGGGTTCCTGGGGACGGGGGAGGGGCCGGGGCTCGGGCTGCGGCTCGCCGCGGGCCTGTACGACCTCCTCGTCTACCGCCGCGTCCGCAAGGAACTCGGCGGCCGGCTGCGCTACGCGATCAGCGGCGGCTCCCCGCTCGACCGCAACCTCAACCTGTTCTTCTACGCCGCCGGCATCGTCATCTACGAGGGCTACGGGCTCACCGAGACGACCGCCGCCGCCACCATCACCCCGCCGCTGCGGCCCCGCCCCGGCACCGTGGGCGCCCCCGTGCCCGGCACCGCCGTCCGGATCGCCGACGACGGGGAGGTGCTGATCAAGGGCGGCATCGTCTTCGGCGCGTACTGGAACAACGCGGACGCCACCGCCGAAGTCCTCGACGCGGACGGCTGGTTCGCGACCGGTGACCTCGGCGCGCTCGACGACGAGGGCCATCTGACCATCACCGGACGGAAGAAGGACATCCTCGTCACGAGCGGCGGCAAGAACGTCTCCCCGGCCGTCCTGGAGGACCGGCTGCGCAGCCGCTCGCCCGTCGGCCAGTGCCTCGTCGTCGGGGACAACCGCTCCTACATCGCCGCCGTCATCACCCTGGAACCCGAATCCGTCGCCCACTGGCTGAACGTGCGCAAGATGCCCGCCGACACCCCGATGAGCGAGGTGATCCGCGACCCGCGCATCGTCGCCGACGTCCAGAAGGCCGTCGACTACGCCAACGAGGCCGTCTCGCGCGCCGAGTCCATCCGCAGATTCACCCTGGTCGAGGGCGAGTTCACGGAGGACAACGGACTCCTCACGCCGTCCCTGAAGATCAAGCGGCAGGCGGTCACGGCGGCGTACGCGCGGGAGATCGAGGAGCTGTACGGCGCCTGAGACCGCCGGCGGGGACCGTGGCGGCGTCGACTTCGACGTCATCGCCGCCGGCCCCGGATCCGGAGCCGGCGGCTCCGTCGCCGCCCTGCGCTTCTGCGAGCCGCCGCCACCGCCCGCACTTCCCTCCTCAGTCCCGATGGGGGCCGGGTGTCACTGCTTGTTGAACTTGGCGGCGGACCAGAAGTAGCCGAGGACCGCGAGGCCGACGCACCAGCCGAGGGCGAGCCAGCCGTTGTGGCCGATCCCGGTGCCGAGGAGGAGTCCGCGGAGGGTCTCGATGGCGGGGGTGAAGGGCTGGTACTCGGCGATGGGCTGGAACCAGCCGGGCATCGAGTGCAGCGGTACGAAGGCGCTGGAGATCAGCGGCAGGAAGATCAGCGGCATCGCGTTGTTGCTCGCCGCCTCGGCGTTCGGGCTGACCAGGCCCATGCCCACCGCGATCCAGGTGAGGGAGAGCGAGAAGAGGACCAGCAGCCCGAAGGCGGCGAGCCACTCCAGGGCGGTGGCGTCGGTGGACCGGAAGCCGAGGGCGACGCCGACCGCGCCGACGAGGACCACACTGGCCACGGACTGGATGACGCTGCCGATCACATGCCCGACCAGGATCGAGCCGCGATGGATGGCCATGGTGCGGAACCGGGCGATGATGCCCTCGCTCATGTCCATGGCGACCGAGACGGCGGTGCCGATGGTGGTGGAGCCGACGGTCATCAGCATGATGCCGGGGAGCAGATAGGCGAGATAGGCGTCGCGGCCCGCGCCGCCGCTCATCGTGTCGCCGAAGACGTAGACGAAGAGCAGCAGCAGCATCACCGGGGTGAGCAGCAGGTTCAGGGTGAGCGACGGGTAGCGGCGGGCGTGCAGCAGGTTGCGGCGCAGCATCGTCGACGAGTCGCGGACGGCGAGGGTCAGGGTGCTCATCGGACGGTCTCCTTGGTCTTGTCGTCGGTGCCGCCGGTGAGGGCGAAGAACACGTCGTCCAGGTCCGGGGTGTGCACGGTCAGTTCGTCGGCCTCGATGCCGACCGAGTCCAGCCAGTCGAGGACGGACCGCAGTTCGCGCTGGCTGCCGTCGCTGGGGATCTGGAGGGTGAGGGCGTCGTCGTCGCGGGTGGCCACCTGGAGTGCGGAGACGGCGGCCCGATAGGCGTCGGGGTCGGTGAAGCGGAGGCGGATGTGTCCGCCGGGGACGATCCGCTTGAGTTCGTCGGCGGTGCCCTCGGCGGCGATCTTCCCGTCGTGCAGCACGGCGATGCGGTCGGCGAGTTGGTCGGCTTCTTCGAGGTACTGGGTGGTGAGCAGGACGGTGACGCCGTCGCGGACCAGCTCGCGGATGATGCCCCACATGGTGTGCCGGGAGCGTGGGTCGAGTCCGGTGGTCGGTTCGTCGAGGAAGATGATCCGTGGGCTGCCGACGAGGGTCATGGCGATGTCGAGGCGTCGTTTCATGCCGCCGGAGTAGGTGGAGGCGGGCTTCTTGGCGGCCTCGGTGAGGTCGAAGCGCTCCAGGAGTTCGGCGGCGACCCGGCGCCCCTCCGCCTTCGGCAGGTGGTGCAGGTCGGCCATGAGGAGCATGTTCTCCTCGCCGGTGATCAGCCCGTCCACGGCGGAGAACTGACCGGTCACGCCGATCGCGGCGCGCACCTTCTGCGCGTCGACGGCGAGATCGTGACCGGCGACCTGGATCTGTCCGGCGTCGGCGGAGATGAGCGTGGACAGGATCTGCACGGTGGTGGTCTTGCCGGCGCCGTTCGGACCGAGCAGCGCGAAGATCGAGCCGGCCGGGATGTACAGGTCGATGCCGTCGAGGACGACCTTGTCGCCGTAGGACTTGCGCAGACCCGAGGCGGAGACGGCGGCGGGCGGCGCGCCACCGTCGCCCTTCTTGGACGTGGACATGACAGAGGAAGGCATGGAGCTCTCCGATCGGAGGCTGAAGGGGACGGGAAGGAGAGGAGGAAGGAGAGCGGGGCAGAGGGAGGAGGGTGAAGAGGCAGGAGGGGGGAGAGGGAAGGGCCCCCGGGAGGGGCCGGTGCTCAGCCCTTGGTGCGGCGGACGTCGATGTTGCCGTAGCGGGTACGGGCGTGGACCTCGACGGTGTTCTCGGTCTCGTCGGGGCTGTCGGAGGCGGTGAGCGCGTTGCGCACCTGGCCCTTGGCCGAGCTGAGGTCCAGCCAGGCGGCCGTGCCCGAGCGGACGCCGATGTCGATGGCGCCGTAGTTGGTCTCCAGGTGCACGGTGCCGCGGACCACGTCGGCGACGCGCAGGGTGCCGTGGGCGGTGGTCGCGCTGACCGAACCCTCGGCGCGCTCGATGTCGATCGGCCCGTTGGCGCCGCTCACCTGCAGTTCGTCGGTGGCGGCCGCGACGGTCGTGCTGCCGTGGGAGTTCTTCAGGACGGCGGGGCCGTCCAGGAGGCCGGCGCGGATGCTGCCGGAGCTGGTGGTGATCTCCGCGTGGCCCTCGACGTGGTCCACCATGATCGAGCCGTGCGAGACGGACAGGAACAGGGGGCCCGTCGTGTCGAGCCGCACGTCGCCCACCGACGTCTTCACGCGGACCTGGCCGAGCCGGCCCTCGCTGATCACATGGGTCACCGAGCCGTTCGCGTCGACGTGCGACCCGGCGGGCAGCGCGACCGTCACGTCGACGCTGCCGCTGGGGCCGATCATGCGGCGTTCCTTCGTGCGGATGCCGAGAACCCCGTTCACGTAGCCGACCTCGGTCTGTTCGGCGGCCCGTACGTCCTTGTCGCGCTTCGGGTTGGCGGGCCGGACCTCGACGACGGTGTCGGCGCGGTCGCTCGCGGCGAACTGGAGGGAACCGGCGCCGATGTGCGCGTCGACCGAGATCGCTTCGGGAGTGTCGTAAGAAGGCATGGCTGTCCCGTCCTCTTGGGTCGGTGGGGCGTCCCCGCTGGTGGGACGTGGTGTGGGTGACGTGGAGCGGGTGCTGTGCTCTGGTGCTCTGGTGCGGGGTGCCGCTAGCGCGCCCAGCCCGTGAAGCTCTGTCCGACGGTGCGGCTCTTCTGCGGTGTTTTCGGTGCGGCGCCGCCGTCGACCGCGGCCGACACGGCCCGCACCAGCCACGCGTTGACCGACAGGCCCTCGCGGCTCGCGGCCTCCTCGGCGCGGGCCTTGAGGTGGGCCGGCAGTCGCAGGTTGACGCGGGCGGTGCCGCCCTCGTCGCTCTCGGCCAGGGCCTTGAACGACTCGGCGGGGGCGGCGGCCGGCTCCGCGGTGGTGTCGCCGTCGGCGGCCGGCAGCGTCACCACGAAGTCGGGGTCGAGTCCTCGCAGCCGTACGTCGACGGAGCCGGGGGCGAGCTCGCGGGTGATCTCGTCCATCGCGGCGGAGAGCACGTTGAGCATGGTCAGTCGGGTCGCCGACTCCAGGGGGGCGGTGAGCCGGTCGGCCAGCTCGCGGGCGTCGTCGCCCCCGGCTTCGGCGGCCACCGCGAGTTCCCGGCGGAGAGAGTCGACATACGGCGTGAGGTCCATGACGTCATAGTGGCACCACTTTGGCGCCATGCGCAAGCCTTTACGGGGAAGGGTTTGTCCCGCTCCTGGCTATACCGCCTCTGAACTGCTGAAACGTGATGGCGTCGCAGAATGTCAGGCTGGCGCCAAGGGGAGGTGGGGTGGGTGCGTGGCGGCGCAGTGGCACCAAATGGCGCCACCTGGCGCCATCAGGCATCAGCTGGTGCCACCTGGTGCCAGCTGATGCCAGGTGGCGCCGACGGGTCTCAGCCAGCGCCACCAGGTCTCACCAGGCCTCACCAGGTCTCATCAGGTCGCATCAGGTCTTCTCAGGTCTTCTCGGGCCTTCTCAGGTCCCACCCGTGCCGTCAGGGATCCAGTTGCCGTGGAACCCCACCGGCACCCGTACCGGAAGATGCACCCGGGCGACGGGCGGGCCGCCCAGATCCTGCGCGGCGAGGATCACGAGATCGCTGGCCCCGCGCTCGGCGTCGAACACGTATGCCAGCAGCCATCCGTCGTCCTCGGCAGCGCCGTTCGCGCCCGCGTCCGGCACGAACACGCCCTCGCCGACGTCGCAGCCCGCGGGGAACCGGTGTACCTCGCTGCCGCCCCGCTCCAGATCGAACTTCACGAGCCCCACGCCCAGCCGGTCCAGGTCCGGAGCCGGATCGGTGGGGGACAGGAGATGCCGGCGGGCGCGGTCGGCGCCGTACCCGTCGTCGGGTTCCAGGACCCCGTACCCGTACCGGTGCGCACCCGTGGCCCGCCGCGGGTCGACGCGCGGGAACTCCACGGCCCGCTCGTCGATGCCGTCCTCCCGCACCACCCCGGCGTCCAGATCCACGGTCCACCGCACGAGCCGCGGCGGCGTCTCGTCGGGCCCCTGGCTGCCGCGGCCCGCGAACACCCGGTCGTAGCGCACCAGATGAACCGTGATGAGCCCGGCCCCGTCCTCGTACGCGTTCATAGGGTGGAAGACGAAACACGGCTCGACCTCCAGCCACCGCACGTCCTCGGCCCGCCCCTCGCGCGGCAGCACGCCGAGCCGTGGCGGGCGCGCGGGATCCCAGACGTACGGCAGCGAGGACGGCGACGAGGCGAAGCCGGTGTCGAAGACCACGGGCAGGTCGTAGAGCAGCACGTACGACGCGGTGAGCGAGAAGTCGTGCATCATCGGGCGCCCGTCGACGGGAACGTCGACACTGCGCCGCACCCGCCCGTCGGCCCCCACCACCAGGTACTGCACATACGGATGAGCCCAGCAGTACGCCACCGCGTGCAGCTCCCCGCCCACCGGGTCGAGGGTGGTGTGCGCGGCGAACCCGCCCGGCAGCGTGCCCTGGAAGTCGTACGGTCCGAGGGTGTCGAGCGCGCCGTCCAGCTCGTACGGCAGCGGCCCGCCCTCGACCGTCGCCAAGTAGCGGCCCGCGAACCGCAGGATGTGCGTGTTCGGCGCGAAGTCCATGTCGAGGTGGCGTGGCCCGTGCACCGGTTTGTCCCCGAGGGCGGCCGCCATCGCGTCGCTGCGCACCCACCGGTTGCGGTACCACTCGGCCCGCCCGCCGCGCAGCCGCACCCCGTGCACCATGCCGGGGCCGCTGAACCAGTGGTGGGCGGCCGGGTCCTCGATGTTCAGCGGATTGGGCCCGTTGCGCAGGAACCTCCCCTCGAGGCCCTCGGGGATCCGCCCGCTGACGGGCAGGTCGTAGGCGGTGACCTCGTCCCGGACGGGAGCGAACACCCCCTGCAGATACGGGTTCCTCCGCTGCTCCTGATCGGCCATGACCACGGCCCTCTCGACGACGTGAACGCTGCCGTTCCCGCCCTCCACCATCCAGCGGTACGTGGTCCCGGTCGACCCCCAGGGCCTAGGTTGACCCCATGGGACTCCTCGACAAGCTGACCGGCACCAAGCACCCCGACGACGGCGTGGAACCGCGCTCCACCGCCGACGTGCGCGCGGCGCTGCTCGCCCTCAACGGCCCGGACGTCCCCTACGCGGTGCGGTACGGCCGTGACGCGGGGGACGACGACGCGGACCTGGTGGCCGAGTGGCGGGTCACGGAACCGACGTGGCACGGCTTCTTCTCGCGCACCGACGTCCGCCACGTCCTCAGGTTCCGGATGCGTCTGGTGCCCGACAAACACGAGGTCCGGGTGGTGGAGCAGCAGTTGGAGGTCACCTGGGTGCGCGGCGTCCCCACCCTCTCCGTCTCCGCCGAGGCGGGCCGCGGGCCGGGCCGCACGGTCTCGAAGCAGTGGACCCTCGGCCGCAACGACGAGGGCCGCATCGAGGCGACGGAGACCTTCAGCTTCGACAGCGCCGACCTGCGGGACCCGCTGCGGCAGGCGATTCTGGGGTCCGGGTGGACATGGCGCGGGGTGGTCATCGGGAAGCTCTGACCACCGCCCGGCCGCACGAGGACGAGAACGAGAACGAGGTCGTACGAGGACGAGGCCGTACGAGGTCGTACGAGAGAGCAGGAGAGACCCGCATGGCGATTCAGCGGATGGACAACGTGGGCATCGTCGTCGAGGACATGGACGCCGCCGTCGCATTCTTCGTGGAACTGGGCATGGAGTTGGAGGGCAGGACCGAGGTCGAGGGCCTCGTCCCCGACCGGTGCACCGGGCTCGACGGTGTCCACTGCGAGATCGCGATGCTCAGGAGCCCGGACGGCCACGGCCGCCTGGAGCTCTCGAAGTACCTCAGCCCCGAGGTGATCAAGGGGCCGCGCAACCCGCCGCACAACGTGCTGGGCATGCACCGCGTCATGTTCGCCGTCGACGACATCGAGGACACCGTCGCCCGGCTGCGCCCGCACGGCGCCGCACTCGTCGGACAGATCGCCCGGTACGAGGACAGCTTTCTGCTCTGCTATCTCCGCGCCCCGGAGGGCTTCATGGTCGGACTGGCCCAGCAGCTGGACTGACGGGCCAGGTCCCCGCTCCCGTCCGTCAGCCGAAGGCCTTCACGGCCTGGTAGTACGTCCACGCGGTCGAGTCGCACGAGGTCTTCGACACCCCGGAGTACCCGGCGCACACCCGCTTGAGGTCCGCGTACAGGGCGTCGTCGAGGCGCGACTTGTTGGCGCTGAAGGTGCCGGCCGCCTTGTAGTTGCGGTAACCGAAGTCGTGCCGCGCACAGGACATCTTGAAGGGGAAGCCCAGAGGGTTGTCGGGGGACGAACTGCAGTAGTCCGTCGACCAGTCGAAGGCGTACGCCGACCAGGCTGACTGGTTGTTGCGCGCCGACAGCCAGGTGTTGTAGCTGGTCGCGCTGGTCTGCGTCCAACTGCTCAGCACTTCGGCCTTGTCCGCCGGGGCGGCGGTGGCGGGCGAGGCGGCAAGGATGATTCCGGACACTGCGGTGGCGAGCAGGGTCGCGACGCGACGACGCATCTGAGTCCTCCAGCGGGCGGGCGCCGGGTGTCTCCCGGCGCGGCAGGCCCAAGACTGGAAGGACCGGTTATGCGAAAACTTCGCGGAGGATATACCGCGCTGTGCGCGGCGCGCCCCGGATCACCTGCCGGTGGTCCGGGGGAAGGGTCCCGATGTCAGCTGTCAGCTGTCAGCGGCGTTCGAGCTGCGTCCGGGCGGTGTCCCGCTTCTCCTGCCGGGCCCCGGAGTCGGGGGCGGGGCGCAGCGAGGTCAGCGGGGCGAGGGCGGCCAGCAGGGTGAGGGCCGCCACCGGGAGCAGGTCCAGGTTGACCGTGATCAGGGCGAACGCGACGAAGGTCAGGACCGGGGTGCGGACCGGGAGTCGCCGCGGGCGGGCGGTCGCCAGCAGCGTCAGGAGCGTCAGCAGGCCGCCCTGGAAGGCGAGCGGGCCGGCGAGCTGCAGCGGGGCGGGGAGCGGGGCGGCGTCCGAGAGGGCCGGGCTGAGGTCGCCGAGGATGACCCACAGGAAGCAGACGGCCCCCGAGAGACCGGCGACCATGGCGGTGTCGGCGACGGCGCGCCTTCGCGCGGTGGTCTCGGGGACCAGACGCCGCAGCGCCACGACTAAGGCGCCCAGGAGGACGAAAGCGCCCAGGAAACTCACGTGTCCGAGGTTCCACGCCAGGCCGGGACCGTGCTCCCCGTCCATGCCGTCGATCAGGCGCAGCACGCCGTACCAGAGCAGCAGGACGGGGATCAGGACGGCGAGGCGGCGGGGGGTGCGCGCTGTCTTTGTCATGGATCCACCGTCGCGGAGCGGGACACTCCGGACCATCGGGTTCAACCCTGACCACACCCGGAGGCGGGCCGTAGGGGAGCCCCGCGCGACCCATGGGCAGGGGTTCGCTGTCCGTGTCGCGCGCGGGTGTGTGGCCGCTGCATCTTCCTGCGGGGACGGGCCGGAGCGCGCCGTCACGGGCCGGACCTCCCGCGAACACCCCCTAGGGGACGGGCCGTCGGGCCCCTCGGGGGCCCCGGGGTCCGGGGGGTGAAAACTTCATGCCGAGCCTGTGAGGGGATCGGTTTCTGCGGAACTGGTGCGCGGCCACAATCGAGACGCACGGTGAACGCCGCTCGGCGTTCGCGCGAAAGGGGTCAGGAGGAGGCTTCCATGCCGGACGATGTCGACGGTCGCACCGTCGACCTATGGTCACTGGCTGAGGACGTGGTCGTCGAGCAGGGCGAGCGGGAGGGCGAGCTGGTGCTCGCGGGACCGTGGGGGAGAGAACGGGTCTCCGCCCCGCATCCCACGTTCGAAGAGGCCCTGCGCCGCATGGAGTTGGGCCCGGTGCGGCTCGCGAACCTCGAACCGGACCTCGAACCCGAGGCGGACGGGGCGCCGGGCACCGCGGGGCAGACGACGGCGGAGCACGGCGAAGGACCCTGTCTGCTGCTCCAGCTGGAGCGGCTGTCGCACCTCATCGTCCGGACCCTGGGCATCGACGATCTGAGCGGGCCACTGCTCTCGGCGATGCCGGTGTCCCCGGTCGCGCACTTCGCTCTCGCGCCGCTGCCGGGGCGGGAGTTGGTGCGGCTGCCGGGCGGGGTCTCGATCTCCGTCGGCCGCGACGGCGTCTGCGTACAGGCGCCCGACGCCTCGTACCGCGTACAGGTGCACCGCCCCGAAGCGGTGTGGGTGCTCGGGCTGCTGGTGTGGCCGGTCACCCCGGACCAGGCGTCGGCCGCGCTGGCGCTGCCCGCGGGGGTGACCGAGCGGATCCTGGCCTATCTCGCGGCGGCCGGCATGGCCACCAAGGCGGAGGACGACCGGCCGCGCCCGCAACTCCTCGACCGGGCCAGATCCGGCGAGCGGGCCTGACCCCTCGTCAGCACCCGCCACGGCGCGGCACCCGCCCGCACGGCACCCGCTACGGCAGCCACCCGCCCGCACGGCACCCGTTACGGCAGCCACCCGCCCGCACGGCACCCGCTACGGCAGCCACCCGCCCGCACGGCACCCGTTACGGCAGCCACCCGCCCGCACGGCACCCGCTACGGCAGCCACCCCGCGTCCCGGGCGATCCGGATCGCGTCCACCCGGTTGCGGGCCAGGAGCTTCGTCACCACCGAGGTGAGGTAGTTGCGCACCGTCCCGTGGGCCAGCTGAAGCTGCTTGGCGATCTCCCCGGCCTCCAGGCCCTCCGCCGCCAGCCGCAGCACCTCGGTCTCCCGCTCGGTCATCGGGTTCTCCGCCGCGCCCCACACGTCCAGGGCGAGCTGCGGGTCGATGACGCGCTGGCCGGCCACCACCCGGCGGATCGCGTCCGCCAGTTCGTGCGGCGGGGCGTCCTTGAGCAGATAGCCGTTGACCTGCGCGGTGAGCGCGCGGCGCACCGTGCCGGGGCGGCCCAGGCTGGTGAGGATCAGCGTCCGGCACTCGGGCAGCTTCTCCCGCAGCCGGGCCGCGGCGTTGAGGCCGTCGAGGCCCGGCAGGTCGATGTCGATGACCGCGACATCGGGGCGGCACGCGAGCGCGGTGGGCACGATCTCGTCGCCGCGCGCCAGTTCCGCGACCACCTCGAGGTCGCTCTCCAGGCTGAGCAGGGCGACCAGAGCGCCGCGCACCATGTGCATGTCCTCGGCCAGGAGGAGGCGGATGGCCACGTACGGATCTCCTTCGGAAGGTGGGCCGCTGCTCAGGCGGCCGGGGCCATGGCGTCGGCGGAGGACTGGCGACGTTCGGGGAAGGCGGGGGTCTCGGCGATGAGCCGGAAGGTGTCGTCGGGGCCGCGCTCGGTGCGCAGGTCCCCGGAGATCTCGCGCATCCTGGACGTGAGGTTGCCCAGGCCGCTGCCGCTGTGCGCGGACGGGTCCCGGTAGTCCGGCTGCGCGCCGTTGTTCTCCACGACCAGCCGGACCCGGCCACCCTCCTGCACGGCCTCGATCACACAGCTGTCGGCCTTGGAGTGCCGCAGCAGGTTGGTGATCGCCTCGCGCAGGACGGCCGCGAGGACGGTGCTGACCTGCTGGCTCATGCTGCCCTGCCGCAGCGTGACGCGGGTGTTGATGTCCGCGGCGACCAGCAGCCCCTCGGCGGCGTTGATCTCCTCCGCGAGGGACATGTCGCGCATGCCGCTGGCGACGGTGCGCACGTCGGCGAGCGACTGCCGGGAAATGGCGAGGACTTCGCGAATTTCCGTGAGAGCACGCTGTGAATTACCTGGGAGCAGACGGTGAATGAGCTCGCTCTTCAGCGTGATGGCGGAGAGGCTGTAGCCGAGAAGGTCGTGCAGGTCGCGGGCGAAGCGCAGCCGTTCCTTGGTGACGGCCATCCGGGCGAGCCGGCCCCGCGTGTCGTGCAGGACGTGCACCAGATCGGCGAGCCGGGTGAGGCCGAACACGATCACGCCGGTGAGCAGCGTGGACTGGCACAGATAGAAACTGTCCAGCAGCGACAGGCCGTTGAGGAGCGGAGGCAGCAGCATCGACAGGCCCACGGCCGCGTACGAGGGCCAGGCGATCCGGGCGGGCAGCAGGAGCAGCAGCGAACCGGCGAGAAAGCCGGCCATGCCGCCCCACTGAGCCTGGAAGAGCAGGATGGGTAAATAGGTGAGCAGGGTCTGGGCCCCCAGGGTGACGACCTTCTGCCACCTGGGGGCCCGGACCGCATCGGAGCGCGAGTGCCTGAGTTGCAGCCCGAAGATGGCGCACAGGCAGATCAGCGCCAACGCGCTCATGCCGACGCTCAGTTTGGCGGCGAGGACATTGAGCATGGCGATGACCAAAAAGCTGCACAGTGCGGCGAGCAGAATGGCTCGGGCGAGACGGGGTGCGGGAGGTTCGGAGTGCCCCAAGTGCGGCAAGTCGTCCGTCTGTTCCGGAAAATCGACGGGTCCGGCATTCGTGTGCTCCGGACCCTGCTGTGCCGATATCAATCTTCTGGCCCCCTCGCTCGCCCACGGGTCTAAGCGCACTGAGATCATAGGTCAAGGCAGGGCCGAGCGCTCCGATGTGGCGGGCTATACGAACACAGGTATGGGGTTCAGATCGGCGTAGCGCGTCGGCTCGGAGAGCCGTCCCTGAGCGACCGGGACATCGAAGAGCCGACCGTCCGCGAACCGTGGCCAGAAGTGACGCATCCCGGGCACGATCACCTTCACCACGGATAGCCGCAGGTCCGGACGTGTCTGATCGAGCACCAGCAGTTCCATGCCCCTTTCACGGACCAGTTCGGTGACCGCCGTCACATCGTCGCGCAGATCGGTGCGTGGCGTGAAGCGGTTGCGGAACACCGGGTCAGGCTCGGCATCCGGATCCGGAGCCAGATATGGCTGATTAGCGACGGTCGCTTTTCGCCACCAGCGCACCGGTTCCGGATCGGAGATGGCGTATTCGCTGCCGTTGCGCCCGGGAGCGACAGCGGGCAGCAACTGGCCCATTTCGGAGAGCGCCCTGCGCAGTGCGATCCGCGGGTCGAAGTGCGCGCCGAATCCGAACACGACTTCTTCCACAGGAGAGTCGATGCGCCGGGAGAGCGCGGCGACCACCGGGATGCCGAAGTCGGAGGTGAGATCGAGCGCCCACACCTCGCGTCCGGCCCGCCGGCAGCCGGCGCGCACCCGGTCGACGTAGGGGTCGTCCGCGCGGTCCAGGTCCACGGCCGGCTGGCGCAGCCGGTTGTACCACCACAGGGCCACGGCGTCCCGCTCCACCAGTTCCAGGAAACCCTGGAGCAGCGCGTCCTCGGGACTGCTGCCCGCGGCGTTGCCGTTGGAGTCGGCGGACAGGCCGTCGGGGGCCGGGCCCTGGCTGAAGTAGAGCATCGAAGTGGGCAGCAGCCGCTGGGTGTCGCCGGTCAGCGACCACACCGGCGTCCACTCGGTGGGGCGGTCCTCGTCGAACGGCTCGGGGACGTGGGTCAGCCAGGAGCCGGCCGCGTTCCACGTGTCCCGGTCGCGCACCTGCCGGTCGGCGTACAGCTGGCACTCGCGCGGATGCACGGCGACCGGCCCGAGCGCGCGGTAGCTGTCCACCACCACCGGTTCGTCGCCGTGCCGGGTGCCGCTGTAGCGCTCGACCGCCTCGCACAGCGCGCTGGTCCTGGCGTCGGTCTCGGTGACGCCCTTGCCGCCGCTGAGCGCGCGCAGGCCGGCCCGCAGGCCGGCCAGGGAGGCGGCGCCCATGGCCAGATTCTGGCCCGAGAGGTAGCACTCCATGAAGTCCGGGCAGTTACGGGCCCGGTTGATCTCCTTGATGATGCCGGTGACCGGATCGACCAGGTGGCCGTAGCGGTCGAGCATCTGCTGCGGGGTGAGCGCCCGGTGGCCGCCGGAGTCCTGTTCGGCCTTGGGCCTGGATGCCGGTACGAAGCGGGCGCGCACCTGCCGGGCGACCAGCTCCGGATCGCCGCAGACCGGGCACTGCGGCAGTGTCGCCACCGGGTGCGCGTCCGTGGTGAGCCGCAGCGTGTCCAGGACGTGCACCGCGCTCTGGCCGGGATTGCGGATCCCGGCCAGCCACTTCGCCGTCTCCAGCGCGGCCAGTTGGGCGGCCGCCGACGCCCCGGCGGGCAGCCCGGCGGCCGGCCTGCCGACCGGTCCTTCGAGCCCGAGGTGGCGCTGGAGCACCGCCTCGGAGCGGCGGTGCCCGCGGAGCCGGGGCGCGAGACAGGCCCAGCAGGGCCCGGCGTCCGGCCGGAACACCGGCCCCACCCACGGGTCGGCGCCGCCGGTGCGGGCCAGTAGCCAGGGCAGACCCTCGGCGCGCAGCGCGGCGTTGACGGGGCCGAGCGCCGGGTCGAGATAGTCCGCGCAGAGCACGAGGGCGAAGGCGGCCTCCTCGCCGGCCGCCGCGACCCGGATCCCGGACTCCGTCAACGCCGTGTGCAGCCGGGCCGGATCGGTGCCGGGCAGCGCCACCACCCGCACCTGGGCGGCCGCCACCTCGTGGGCGGCCCTGCCGCCGTCGAGCCCGGCGAGATCCCAGTACGCCTCGGCGTCGGGGAGCGCCGTGGCGTTGCGCAGCCGCAGCAGCCCCGCCGACTCCAGTGCGGCGAGGGCCGCCCCGGCCGCGGCGGGCTCCAGGGCCGAGGCGGCTTCGCGCAGCACCGCCTGCCGGTCCCTGGTCCCGTCGAGCAGGGGTGCGAGCACCTCCGCGGAGCGCCCCCGCAGCGCCGTGACACCGAGCTGGGAGAACAGGTAGGCGGCCTCCCCGGGCACCACCGTGACCTGAAAGTGGCTCTTGAAGCCGATGAACCCGGTGCTTGCGCCGTGTCTGCCCCCGGAGGTCATGCGACAGAGTCCACCAGCGCCGGAACGGCGAGCGCGTAGGTGACGGTGAACAGCACGCCGTCCTGGTCGGCCGGAACGTCCAGGTTCTCGATCACGAGCTGGGCGCCCGACGCCATGTCGGCCGGTATGTGCGAGAGCGTGGCGGGTTGTGCGGAGTTCGGGTTCATTCTGATCGACCCCTTCATCACAGTGACGACTCATTGAGTACGGGGAAGATTTTGCGAAGTCGGGGCAAGCGCACACAGTGCCGGAATCACCACCCTGGGGTGAACTTTTCATGCCGTGTCCCGAGCACGTCCCGGCATGTGCATTTTTCACGTCCCGGACCCTGACGGATGCACCCGCGGTTCGGTATCGACGCACTGGGCGCGGACCCCGCCGGCTTGGCACTCTCGCTACACCGGGGCTGGTCCCGGGGGAATCAGGCCAGTCGACCTGGATGGGAGCTGACAGCCGGTCATGTATGAGTTCTGTGTTCTCGGGCCCGTCGGAATGCGGTACGCAGGAGTGGAAGCCTCGCTCGGCGGCTGCAAGCAACGGACCATCCTGGCGACCCTCCTGCTGGCCGACGGCTGGGTCGTCTCCGATGCGGATCTCGGCTCGGTGCTCTGGGAGCGCAAGCCCCCGGCCACGTACCAGGCCCAGATCTACACCTACGCCTCGCGTCTGCGCGGTCACTTCGGCAACGGCGTCACGATCACCCGCTGCGGGCGCGGCTACCGGATCGAGCGGGCGGGCGCCCGCTTCGACCTGGAGGACTTCTACCGCCTGTCCAAGGAGGGCCAGACGCTGATGGGGGCCGGGGACGTGGCCGGCGCCGCGGCGCGCTTCCGCACCGCGCTCGACCTGTGGAGCGGCCCCACGCTCACCGGCGTCACCGATGCGCTGATCGACAACGAGCGGTCCCGTATCGACCTGGCCCGGATGGAGGTGCTGGAGAGCCGCATAGAGGCCGAGCTGCGCCTCGGCCGGCACCACGCGCTCGTCGGGGAGCTCTCCCAACTGGTCGCCGCGCACCCGCTGCGGGAGACCTTCCGGGCGAAGCTGATGATCGCCCTGCATCGGAGCGACCGGCAGGCGGAGGCGTTCGACACGTTCCGCGAGGGCTGCCGGCTGCTCCGCGACCAACTGGGGGTCGACCCCGGTCCCGCCCTGCGCGGAGCGCACCAGACGATCCTGGAGGAAGGGCTCGAGCCCGCCCTGCCGGGGAGGGGTGGGCTCATGGTCACCGCGTGAGGATCACCAGGAGCCCCGCCCCCGTGGCGCTGCGCCGCCCTTCAGGCGGCGAGCGCCGCCGTCGACGAACGGAGCAGCACCGGACCCGGATCCCCGTGCCTGCGGGCCACGGCCGCCGACAGGCCGGGGCCCAGAGGAAGGTCCTCGACGCGCCAGACGCCGCGGACCGCCGGGTCGGTGCAGGCCACGCTGACCTGGCCGTCCCGCTGGGGCGAGACGTCCAGACTGCGCAGCTCGGCCACGATCCCGATGCCGGCCGCCTTGAGGATCGCCTCCTTGCGGGTCCAGGAGCGCAGGAAGAACGCCTCCCGCTCCGGCTCGCTCCCGAGGGTGTCGAGAGCCGCCAACTCGCCCGCGGACAGGGCGACTTCGGCCATCCCGGCGAGGTCGAGCCCGCCGTGGACCTCCAGGTCGATGCCCACCTGGCCGCCCGCGGTGACCGCGAGCAGCCAGTACGCCCCGGACCGGGAGAGGCTGAAGTCGAGCCGGGTGGCGGGCGCGACGACCCGGGGCCGGCCGTGCGTGGCGTCGGCGCACCGCGGGCACGCGTGCCGGCCGAACCGGATCGCGGACGGCGGGCAGCCGAGGTACTGATCGGCCAGAATCCGGCGCACCGCGGCGTGCGCCCCCGCGTAGTGGCCGTCAAACGGCGCGCTGCGGCCCTGGTACGTGCGCAGTTCGGCGGCGTCGAGCAGCGCGACGTCGTCCGGGTCGGGGACGTCGGGAACCCGGCCGTGCCACACATGGACGGCATGACTGCGACCGAAGCGATCGACACCGTTGCCCGCGCCGGGCGTGTGCCGTGCGGTGATCATCCGGTGGTCTCCTTCCGTGCTGGCGGTAGGGCGTGTGCGTTGACGGCCTCGGGTACGCGCTCGCCTGCCGGGCCGGGCCGTGCCGGGCGGGCGTGTGCGGTGACGGGTGTGGGGTGGGGGTGGAGGGTGGTGCCGCGGTGGATGTCGTTGCCCGCGCCGGGCACGTGTCGTGCGGTGATCATCCGGTGGTCTCCTTCCGTGCTGGCGGTAGGGCGTGTGCGTTGACGGCCTCGGGTACGGGGGCGCCCGCCAGGGCGAGTCGTACCGAGTGGGCGGCCGCGGTGCCCGCCTTGATCTGGGCCTCGTGGGTGCTCGCGCCCAGGTGCGGGGTGACCACCACGTTCTCCAGTTCGAACAGCGGGGAGTCGGTGCAGGGTTCGGTCGCGAAGACGTCGAGTCCCGCGCCCGCCACGCGCCCTTCCTTCAGCGCCGCGTAGAGCTCGTTCTCGTCGATGACGCCGCCGCGCGAGGTGTTCACGATGCGCACGGACGGTTTCACCCGGTGCAGCGCGTCGAAGCCGATCAGGCCTGTGGTCGCGGGGGTGCGCGGTACGTGCACGGTGAGGAAGTCGGCCTGCTCCAGGACCTCGTCGAGGGGGAGCACCCGCACCCCGGCCGCGGCCGCGTCGGCCGCCGTCACCTGGGGGTCGTACCCCACCACCGCCATGCCGAAGGCGGCCATCCGCCGGGCGACGAGGCTGCCGATGCGGCCGAGCCCGATGACGCCGAGGACCTTGCCGGACAGCTCCACGCCCGTGAAGTGCGAGCGCTGCCACGCGCCGCCCTTCAACGCCGCGCCGGCCTGCGGGACATGACGGGCCGTCGCGAGCAGCAGCGCGCAGGCGAGTTCGGCGGCGCTCGTGGTGTTGGCGGACGGCGCGTTGGCCACGAGGACACCGGCCGCGGTGGCGGCCGCGACGTCCACGTTGTCCAGGCCGACCCCCGCGCGGGCGATGACCTTGAGCCGGGGAGCGGCGGCGACGGCCTCGCCGTCCATGCGGGTGGCGCTGCGGATCAGGATCGCGTCGGCGTGCGCCAGCGCCGCGAGCAGCGCGCCGCGGTCGGTGCCGTCGACGGACCGCACCTCGACGTCCGCGCCGAGCACGGCGACGGCGGCGGGCGACAACTCCTCGGCGAGCAGGACGACCGGACGCGCCGCGCCGGGACCCAGGGGATTGCTTGCCATGATCTGCCTCTCTGGAACGACCGCGATGAAGACGATGAAGACGGTGAAGACGGTGAAGGCGAAGAGGGGTTGATGCGGAAGGGCCAGGACCGGCTGGGGGATGTGCCGGTCCTGGCCCCGTTCCGTGGTGACGGAGTCCCGCGGACCCGTCAGCCGCTCGCCTTGAGCGTGCCGAGGTACGGATGCCAGAGGTGGTCCGGGTTGGCCTCGACCGCGGCGACCGCCTCCCGCATCGCGATGAGCGCCTTCGGCTCCTCGCCGTCGTACACGTCGCCCTGGAGCATCTTCAGGACGTCCTTGCGGTACCGCGGGTCCTGGACGAACGCGGTGAACAGGACGTTCAGCCGGTAGTAGATGGAGATGAACTCGTACCAGTACTTCACCGCACGGCGGATCTTGGTCTCGTACCCGCTGAACCGGTCCTTGCCGTAGTCGCCGGCCGCGTGCGCCGCGATGATGTCCTGCGAGGCGATGCGCGCGCTGTTCAGCGCCACACTGACCCCGCTGGAGAAGATCGGGTCCACGAAGCGGGCGGCGTCGCCGATCAGGACGTAGCGGTCGCCGGTGATCTCCTTCATCGAGTAGCTGTAGTCGCCCTCCGCCTTGAGCGGCCGCACCTGGCGGCAGCCCTTCAGCGCGTCGTACAGCTCGGGGCGGCTGCCCACGAACTCCCAGAAGAACTCGTCCAGATCGCCGCTGCCCTCCTTGAAGCGCTTCTTCTGGGTCACCACACCGATGCTCGTGATCTTGTCGGTGATCGGGATTTGCCAGACCCAGGAGTCCTTGATGGGCAGGAAGTGCACGTAGATGTGCTCGGCCTGGGCGGCCGAGGTGGACAGCGCCTCCCGGTCCAGGCCCTCGAACCAGGCGTGCACCGCGTACTGGTCGAAGACCGGGTCGGGCACCTTGGTCTTGAGCTGGCGGCCGAGCATCGTCTGCCGGCCGGACGCGTCCACGACCATCCCGACCGTGTACTCGACGGGCTTGCCCGCGATGCGGGTGCGGACCGTCACCTCGGGGTCGCCGAAGTCGACCCCGAGGACCCGGGCGCCGTTGATGACGGTCGCGCCCTGCTCCTGCGCGTGCCGCAGCAGGATCGAGTCGAAGCGCGAACGGTCCACGTGGTACGTGTAGTCGCGGTCCACGCCCTGCTGGTCGCGCTCCACGAACTGGATGTCCGCGGTCCAGTCGTGCTGGAGACCGCTGAAGCCGAGACGGGGGATGTCGCGGGACTCGGCCGAGGTCCAGGAGGCCCCGTACTTGCGCGGGAAGTCCGCCTCGTCGATCTTGTCGAGGGCGTCTATCTCCAGGAGCACCGGCGTGGTGGCCGGCACCAGGGACTCGCCGACGTGCGGGCGGGGGAACGTGTCGCTCTCGAAGACGATCACGGAGAGCCCGGCCCGCGCCAGGTACGAGGCGGCGGTCGAACCGGCAGGCCCGCCGCCGATCACGGCGATGTCGAAGTCGGTGGCGCTCATCGGACGGTCTCCTTGTCCAGCTCGCAGATCATGGCGGCTATCGAGGCGGCGTTCTTGAAGTTCTTCGCGTCGATCATGGCGGCGGGCACGGGGACGTCCCACTCGTTGAGGATGAACGACTGGAGCAGGGCGATCCGGAGGGAGTCGATGATCCCCCATTCGAGCAGCGGCGTACTCGCGTCCAGCTCACGGCCCTCGTCGGACCAGAGGAATTCGACCCGGATGAAGTCGAGGAGCCGGGTGGTCACGGCGTCGGTGTTCATGAGCGTCCTTTCGAAAGGGTGAGGTGCCGCCGGACCAGTTCCGGTCGGTCGATCTTTCCGTTGCGCGTTCTCGGCAGGTCGGGAAGGAGATGGATGTGGTCGGCGATCATGTAGCTGGGCAGCCGCTCCGCCAGGTGGCGGCGCAGCGCCAGGAGGCCGGGCCGGGCGCCGGCCGCCGGGACCACGAAGGCGACGAGCCGGGCGTCCATCCCCTCGCCCGCCACGACGACGGCCGTGGTCTCGACGTCCGCGTGCGCGTTGGCCGTGGTCTCGATCTCGCCGAGTTCGATCCGGTGGCCGCGGACCTTCACGGCGTGGTCGCGGCGGCCCACGTAGTCGAAGCCGCCGTCAGGGAGCACGGTGACGATGTCGCCGGTGGCGTACGCCTCCGACGCGGGGCCCCGGCCCCAGTAGCCGAGCATCACCGTCGGCCCGCTGACGACGAGTTCGCCCTGCTCGCCGGGGGCCGCGACGGCGCCGGTGTCGGTCCTGGCCCACACCTCGTCGCCGCTCGCGGCCCGGCCGATCGGCACCGGCCGCTCGCGTTCGAGGTCGGCCGGGACGACCTCGTGCCAGGTGCACACGTTGGTCTCCGTCGGCCCGTACAGATTGAGCAGCCGGGCGTCGGTCCACGCCGCGAGCCGGCGGACGTGGGCGATCGGGAACGGCTCGCCCGCGAAGAGCACCGCCCGCAGACCCTGCGGAGCGGGCCGGTCGAGCAGCCCGCCGCCGCGGATCATCAGGATCAGCGCCGAGGGCACCGAGTACCAGACGGTGATCGCCTCGCGGTGCAGGAACGCGACCAGTTCGCCCGGTGCGTAGGCCAGCGCCGCCGGGACGAGCCGGACCGAGGCGCCGACCGAGAAGGCGGCGTACAGGTCGAGGACCGAGAGGTCGAAGACCAGCGGCGCGTGGTTCGCGAAGCGGTCGTCGGGGCCCGCGCCGAGCAGCTCCACCGCCCAGTCCACGAACGCGCGGGCGTTGCGGTGGCTGATGCTGACGCCCTTCGGCGTCCCGGTGGAACCGGAGGTGTAGAGGATGAACGCGGGCTCGTCCGGCTTCGTCTCCGTGTGCACCGCCGGGGCGGGCGCCGCGCCGGTGGGCGCGGCGGCCTGCGCCAGGTCGAGCGCGGGGACGGTGCCGAGCACCGCGGTGACCTCCTTCAGCCGGTCCCCGGTCGCGCACACCACCCGCGCCGCGCAGTCCCCGGCGACGGTGACGATCCGGCCGACCGGCGCGGTCCCGTCCTGCGGTACGTAGACGGCGCCGAGCCGCAGCGCCGCCTGCATCGCCACGATGACCTCGGGCGACTTGTCGCCCCAGATGACCACGCGGTCGCCGCGGCCGACGCCCGCCGCGGCCAGCAGCCGGGCGAACTCGTCGGCGCCGCGGTCGAGTTCGCGGTAGGTCAGCTCGCGGCCCACGGCGGCGACGGCCGTGCGGTCCGGATGCTGTTGGGCGGAGCGGATGACCAGCTCGTGCAGGTTCACAGTCCTCTCTCCCTCGCTATGACGTTCCGGTGGATCTCCGTCGTGCCGGAGAAGAGCGTGCTCGGCACGGCGTCGCGCAACTGCTGCTCGATACCGGTCGAGGCGAGATAGCCGATGCCGCCGAAGACCTGCACGGCGTCCCGGGCGTTGGCGACCGCGGCCTCGGAGACCGCGACCTTGGCGAGCGACACGGCGCCCGCTCCCACGTCGCCCTGATCGGTCAGCCAGCAGGCCCGGTACAGGAGCAGCCGGGCCCCTTCGAGCCGCTCGGACATGACCGAGATCTTGTGCGAGACGGCCTGGAAGTCCGCCAGCCTGCGGCCGAACTGGCGGCGCGAGCGCACATGGGCGACGCACCGCTCCAGCTGGTAATTCATCACCCCGAGGTAGAGGGCGAAGAGACAGGCCCGCTCCCAGCCCATCGAGTGCTGGAAGATCATCCGGCCCTGGCCCTCGGTGCCGAGCAGGTACCGGGCGGGCACCCGCACCCCGTCGAAGGTGATCCGGCCGGCCGGGCAGCCGTGCAGGCCCATCTTCTCCATCGGCCCGCTGACGCTCAGCCCCGGCAGGTCGCGGGGGATCGCGAAGCCGCTGGTGCCGAGGAAGCCGGCCTCGGGCTGGGTGACCGCGTAGGTCACGATCACGTCGGACAGCGGGGCGTTGCTCGCGAACGACTTCACACCGTCGATCACGTACACGTCGCCGTCGCGCCGCGCGGTCATCTCCAGGCGGGCCGAGTCGGAGCCGGCCGAGTCCTCGGTGATCGCGTTGGAGGCGATCAGCGAACCGTCGGCCATGCCCTTGAGCAGCTGCCCGCGCACCTCGTCGCCGGCGAAGTCCCGGATCGGCACGGCGCAGGCCAGCAGATGGGCCGCGACACCGAAGGCGAGGCCCGTGTCGAGGCAGCCCTGGCCGAACGCCTCCAGGCACAGCGCCGTGTCGAGCGCGCCGAGCCCGCCGCCGCCGAACTCCTCGGGCAGACAGAGCCCGGTGAACCCCAGGTCCGCGGCCCTGCCCCAGTCGTCCCGGTCGAAGTGGTCGCCCGGGTCCGTACGCCGGCGCCCCGGCAGCTGTTCCTTGAGCGCGCTCAGCAGCCGGTCATGACGCTGCCTCTGCTCGCTCGTCAAGGCGAAGTCCACTGCCGTCCTCCTTTCCATAGGCGTCGAGTTCCGCGTCCGACAGCTCGTCGAGTTCGGCGCGGACCAGTTCCTCGATCAGGGCGGCCAGTTCGGCCACGGTGGGTCCCTCGAAGACGGCCCGGATCGGCAGGTCGATGTCGAAGGCGTCCTGGAGCGCGGCGACCAGCCGGATGGCGAGGATCGAGTTGCCGCCGGCCCGGAAGAAGCCGGTGTCCGCGCCCACCGGGACCGCGAGCAACTCCGCGAAGATCTCCGCGACGCGCTCCTCGACGATGCCGTCGGGGGCGACCAGCTCCTGGGGCTGCGAGGCCGGTCCGGGCAGCGCGGCCCGGTCGACCTTGCCGTTGGCGTTCAGCGGGATCGCGTCCAGCGCCGTGAACGAGACCGGCAGCATGTACTCGGGCAGCCGCTCGGCGCACAGCGTGTGCAGCGACCGCGCGTCGGGCGCCTGGCCCTCGGGTACGTAACAGACCCCGATCTGCCCCTGGTCCACGGTGGCCACGGCCTGCCTGACCTGCGGATGCTCGGTGACCACCGCGGCGATCTCGGCGAGTTCGATGCGGTAGCCGCGGATCTTGACCTGGGTGTCGGAGCGGCCGAGGAACTCCACCGCCCCGCCGTCCAGGACCCGCGCCAGGTCACCGGTCCGGTAGAGCCGCTCGCCCGGAATCCCGTACGGGTCCGGCACGAACTTCTCCGCGGTCAGTTCGGGACGGCCGGTGTAGCCGCGTCCGATTCCCGCGCCGCCGACGCAGAGTTCACCGACCGCGCCGATCGGCACGGGCCGCAGCCACGCGTCGAGCACATGCATCCGCACGCCCGGCAGCGGCCGTCCGATCGGTACCGTCTCGCGGCCGACCGGCGCCGTCAGCGGGTGGACGCAGGTGCCGACGGACGCCTCGGTCGGCCCGTACTCGTTGATCAGCCGGCCCGGTCCGAGGAGCGCGGCCCAGCGGTCGGCGAGCGCGACCGGCAGGGCCTCGCCCGCGACGACGATGCGGGCCGCGAGCCCGGCGATCCGCTCGTCCGCAAGCCCGGAGAGGATCTCCAGGTGGCCGGGGGTGAGCTTGAGGAACGCCAGCGGCGCGGCGGCGACCAGGCGGTCACCGAGCTCCGTCAGGTCCAGGTCCTGCGGCAGCAGCGTGGTCGGCCGGCCCGCGAGCAGGCCCGCCCACAGGTTGGGGACGCCGAGGTCGAAGGCGACGGAGGTGAAGACCGCGGCGCCGCCCGGCGCCGCGAGCGCCAACTCCGCGACCGCCCAGCTCAGATGGCCGGTCAGACCGGCCTGCGTGATCTCGACACCCTTGGGGCGGCCGGTGGAACCTGAGGTGTAGATGACGTACGCGAGCCGCTCGGGATCGGCGGAGCGCGCCGGCCGGTCGTCGCCCGCGTCCGGCACGTGCGGCGGGACCGTGGTGATCCCGTCGAGGCCGCCGGAGTCGGACACCAGGAGCGTGGCCCCGGCGTCCGTGAGCATGTACCGGATCCGCTCGGCGGGGGTGCCCGGCTCGATCGGCAGATACGCGGCCCCCGCCTTCCACACACCGAGCAGCGCGGCCATCAGGTCGGCGCCGCGGTCGACGAGGACACCCACCACCGTGTCGGTGCCGGCGCCGAGCTGTTGGAGCCGGTGGGCGATCCGGTTGGCCCGGACGTCGAGTTCGCCGTACGTGACCTCGCCCTGCCCGGTGCGCAGCGCGACCGCGCCGGGGGTGGCGTCGGCCTGCCGCTCGAAGCGGCCCGGGGCGTCGAGCGTGTACGCGGGCGCGGCGGTGGCGCTCCAGCGCAGCAGCTCGTCGCGCTCGGCCGGCGGCAGCACGTCCACCTCGTCGAGGCGGGCGGCCGGCGCGGACGACGCCTCCTGGAGCAGCAGCACCAGCTGGTCCGCCATCCGCTCGACCGTGTCCCGGTCGAACAGCGAGGTCGCGTACTCCAGACCACCGGACATCCCGCCGTCGGCGCGGCGCCGCAGATACAGCGTCAGATCGGTCTTCGCGATCCGGGACACCTCGATCAGCGTCGCGAAGTCCGCCCCGTCGGCGGCCGATCCGGTCAGCTCCTCGTCGTGCAGGTCGAAGGCGACCTGGTAGAGCGGGGTGCGGGCGGAGTCGCGCTCGGGCGCCAGGTCGGCGACCAACTGCTCGAAGGGCAGCTCCTGATGGGCGAAGGCCTCCCGGCACACGTCCCTGACCCGCTCGACGGCCGCGGTGAACGACAGACCGCGCTCCAGACCGAGCCGCAGCACCAGGCTGTTGAGGAAGAAGCCGACGACGCCCTCGGTCCCGGGCCGGTCGCGGCCCGCCACCGGGGTGCCGAGGACCACGTCCCACTGACCGGTCTGCCGGGCGAGCAGCGTGGCGAACCCGGTGAGCAGCGTCATGAACGGGCTGGCGCCGTGACGCCGGCCGATCTCGGTGAGCGCCTCGGTGACCTCGGGCGACAGCTCGACGGGCACCATCGCGCCCTTGGCGTCCCGCACCCGGGGCCGCGGCCGGTCGGCCCGCAGCTCCAGCGGGGCCGCGCCGGACAGCGTGCGCCGCCAGTGCGTGAGCTCCCGCTCGACGGTCTCGGGCGTGATCCGCTCGCGCTGCCACGACGCGAAGTCCGCGTACTGCACCGGCAGAGCGGCGAGCCGGGGTGCCCGGCCCGTGCGCAGGGCGTCGAGGATCTCGGTGAACTCCCGCTCCAGGACGGAGGAGGACCAGCCGTCGCAGATGATGTGGTGCACGGAGAGCATCAGGACCTGTCGGCCACCGGGCGCGGGATCGCGGGCGAGCAGCGCGCGGGCCAGCGGGCCGCCGTCGAGGTCGAAGCCGCGGTCCAGCTCCCGGTCGAGCACGCCGGGCAGCTTGTGCCCGGCCACGTCGACGGCGGTCAGCTCCAGCGAACCCGTCGGCCGGATCAGCTGCATCGGCTCGCCGTCCCGGACGACGAAGGCGGTGCGCAGCGCCTCGTGCCGCTCGACGAGACCGTCGAGGGCGGCGCCGATCTCGGCCGCGTCGGCCCCGTCCGGCACCGGGAGGAACAGCGCGGACACCCACTCGCGGCTGCGCGGCTGCATCCGGTCGACGACCCACAGCCGCCGCTGGCCGAAGGAGAGCGGCAGCGGGCCGGTGCGGGGCAGCGGCACGAGGCCGTCCCCGGCCTGCTCCGCCGGGCCGTCCTGCTGCTCGTCCGAGCCGTCGAGCAGCCGCGCCTGGTCCGCGATGGTCGTCGCGTTCAGCAGATCCGCGAGGGCCAGGTCCCGGCCCGTCGCCTTGCGCAGCCGGTTCACCAGCCGTGTGAACTGGAGCGAGGTGCCGCCGAGTTGGTAGAAGTCGGCGTCGGCGGCGATGTCGTCGGTCTTGAACAGCTTGCGCCAGACCTCGGCCACGGTCTCCTCGGCCGCGGACGCCTGTCGCGCGGGCGCGGCCGCGAAGGGGGGCGCCGGCAGCGCCGCGTGGTCCAGCTTGCCGTTCGGCGTGGTCGGGAAGCGCTCGACGGCGATCAGCACCGAGGGCACATGGGTGGCGGGCAGCCGCTCGCCGAGATACTCGCGCAGCCCGTCCGGCACCGCGGCGGCCCGCACATAGGCGGCCAGCGCGGTCCCGCCGGCCGGGGTGGCGACCGCGACGACCGCGGCGCCGGCGATCGCCGGGTGGCTCTCCAGCGCGTACTCGATCTCGCCCGGCTCCATGCGGACGCCGTTGACCTTGACCTGGCGGTCGATCCGCCCGAGGTACTCCAGGCTGCCGTCGGCGCGCACCCGTACCCGGTCACCGGTGCGGTACAGCCGCGCCCCGGCCGGCCCCGACGGGTCGGGCACGAAGCGCTCGGCCGTCAGATCGGCGCGGCCGAGATAGCCGCGCGCCACACCCGGTCCGCCCGCGAACAGCTCACCCTCGTCGGCCGGCCGGCCGTCCGCGTCGAGCACGAGGACCCGCATGCCGGTGATCGGCCGGCCGATCGGGACGGGCCCGGTCTGCTGCGCGGGGTCGAAGCGGTGGGCGGTGATGTCGATGGAGCACTCGGTCGGCCCGTAGGTGTTCCACACCGCGAGCTCGCCCGGGGCCAGCGCCAGCGCCCTGCGCACCTGCTCGGCGTGGAGCGGCTCACCGGCGCAGCACAGCGCCCGCAGCGCCCCGCAGCGCTCCCAGCCGTCCACTTCGAGCAGCTCGTGCAGGACGGAGGGCACCACCTGGAGGACGCTCACGCCCTCGTCGGCGACGGCCTTCAGCAGCGCGGCGGGCTCCCGCTCGGCGCCGTCCGGGGCGAGCACGACCGTGCCGCCGACGATCAGCGGCGCGAAGATCTCCCAGCCGGCCGCGTCGAAGGTCACCGGCGTCTTCTGCAGCACCCGGTCGGCGGCGGTCAGCGCGAGTTCCCCGACCGCCCACCGGACCCGGTTCGCGAGGCCCGCGTGGTCGACGACGACACCCTTGGGGTGCCCGGTCGAACCCGAGGTGTGCATGACGTACGCGGCGCCGTGCGGTGCGACGGCGACCCGCTCGAACGTGCCGGCCGGGGCGAGGTCGTCGGTGTGCACCGGCTTGGCACCGGCCGCCGTGACCAGGTCGTGCCGGGCGGTGTCGGTGACGACCAGGCCGAGTCCGGTCCGCTCGACCAGGCCGGCGAGGCGGGCCTGTGGGTGGCCCGGGTCCAGGGGCAGATAGCAGGCGCCCGCCCGCCACACGGCGAGCAGCGCGACCACGAGGTCGACGCCGCGGGGCAGCAGCACGCCCACCGGCTGGTCGGGTGCCGCGCCACGGGTGACGAGGCGATGGGCCAAGGCATCGGCTCTGGCGTCCAGTTCGGCGTAGGTCAGCTGGCTGCCGGCCGCGGCCACAGCCGGCCGGTCCGGGGTCAGCGCGACCTGCCGGGCCACCAGCTCGGGGAGGAGCATCGGGGCACTCATGACAGGTTCTCCTTCGGGTGGTTCAAGGGACGGATCAGGACGTGAACTGCGGGACGCCGTACCGGGCGAACCGCTTCGCGATGTCCTCGGGCTCCCGGGTGGTGGCGAGCGTGAGCAGCAGCAGGATCCGGGCCTTCTGCGGCAGCAGGTCCTCGGCCGGTACGACGCCGGGGGCGCCCGCGTCGTACACGGCTCCGGAGCCGGTGCGCGCCGCGGCCACGACGGTCACGCCCTTGCCGAGCACGCCGCGCAGCGCGGTCGCCTCGCCGGGCGACGGGTCGCCGGCCACGACGATGCCCTTGGCCCCCGCGTCGGCGAAGGCGGTGATCGCCTCGCCGCCGGAGTCCGGATAGGAGGCGACGATCTCGGTGCGGGGCAGCGAGTTCCGGTCGATCTTCGACACGTCGAACGGAGTGCGCCAGTCGTCCTCGCCGCACTTCTGGATCCGGGCGGGCGCCCGCAGCAGCCGCACCCGCGGACCGTCGACGGTGCCGAGCACGCCCTGCTCCCTGGCCTGGAAGGTGTCCAGGCGCAGCGTGCTGGTCTTGGTGGCCTCGCGGGCGGCGAGGATCTCGTCGTCGAGCATGACGACCGTGCCGAAGCAGTGGGTGCGTCCGCTCGCGGCGAGCACGATCGAGTTGTAGAGGTTCGCGGGCCCGTCCGCGCTGAACGCGTTGGACGGCCGCATGGACCCGGTCACGATCACGGGCTTGGAGCTGCGGACGGTCAGGTCGAGGAAGTAGGCCAGTTCTTCGAGGGACTTGGTGCCGGCCGTCACCACGACCGCGTCCGCCGTGCGCAGCTGCCGGTCGACCTGGCGGGACAGGTCGTAGTAGTCCGTCATGGCCGTCTTGTCGGGGCCCTCGGACGTGGTCACCCGGGCCACCGCGTCCAGCTCGGGACGCAGGCCCTGCACGATGTCGGAGATCGGCAGCGAACTGCCCTCGTACTCCTCGAAGTCGGCCCGGTTCCCGGCCACGCCGGTGATGGTGCCGCCGGTGCCGATCACGGCCACCTTCGGCTTCCCGTCGTCCGTCTTCGCGGCGGCCGGCAGCGTGGGCACCAGGCCCGCGAGCAGCGCGGCCACGACGAGCAGCGTCCGTCTCATGACAGCACCTGGCCGTTGCCGGAGCGCACGGCCCGGGAGCGGCGGTGGTCGAGGTGGATGAAGGTGCGGTGCAGCCAGCGGTCCTCGCCGTCGTAGCGCGGCACGAAGTGGGTCCTGCCGTGCAGGGCGACGCGGTTGTCCACGATCGCGAGGTCGCCGGGCCGCAGGTGCACGGCGCGCGTGATGGTGTCGAGCACGGCCCGCAGCACGGCCATCGCCTCGGCGGCCTGCTCGTCCTCGGGGTGTGTGGCGTGGAAGTCGACGCGGACGTCCGGATCGTCGAAGTCGCCGCTCAGGATGGGGTGTTGGGGCGCGGGCCCGTCGGGGCCACCGAAGGACGGCGGCACCTCGGTGCGGAAGCGGTCCTCGCCGAGCACCTTGCGGATGTCGTGCGGGAGCATCTCGACCGCCCGCCGCACCGAGGCGACCCGCAGCCCGGCGCCGCCCTCGTGGTCGGGGCGGACGCAGAACAGCGCCACCATGTCGGGACGGTGCGGGTGGAAGGCGTTCTCCACGTGCAGTTCGAGCGGCACCGAACCGGCGTTGCTCTGCTGCTCCTCACGGCCGGCCACCGGCACCACGTTCTGCACCAGGGCGCCGCTCTTCTCGTCGCGGTACGCGATCACCTCGCCGATCTGCATCGACACCAGGGCGGTGGTCCCGGCGGCCGGAGTGGCCCGGCGCTCGACCGACTCGGGGACGGTGGGGGTCGGCGCCAGGGCGGGCGCCACCGGCAGGTTGCGGACCAGGAGCATGCCGTCGAGGTCCGGGTCGTGCCGGAAGTCGCGCAGCCGGCGGCGCAGCCGCTCCGGGAGCTGCTCGGACATGCCCCGGCAGGCGTCGAGCCAGGCCCGGTCGTCGACGAGGCCGGACTCCACGGCGGTGAGCGCCGTCGCGACGGCCCTCGTCCGCTCCCTCTCCGCCTCGGTGAGGGTGAATATGTGGTCCTCGGTCATGGTGGGTGTGCCTTTCTCAGACGGATTCGGACGGCTCGGCGAGCAGGGGGTCCGCGCCGCGCGCGACCGTTTCGAGCACCTGCGCGCAGCGGTCGGCGAGGCGCTGTGCCTCTGCGTGGCTGAAGGTGTCGGGCCGGTGCCCGAGCCGCAGTGAGAGCCGGGCCCCGGGCACGGCCGCGAGCCGGAGCGGGAAGTGGGTGTCGTCCGCGGCCTCGAAGGCGCCCATCCGCAGCTGCCCGTCCAGGGCCGCGTCCCACGCGGAGGGGTCCATCGGGTAGTTCACGAAGAGCGTCGTCGTGTCGAAGAGCGTGCGCAGACCGGCCGCGCGCTGGATCTCGGCCAGGCCCAGGTGGTCGTGCGGCTGCAGTGCCACCTGTTCGTGCTGGAGGCGTCGCACCACGTCGGCGAAGGGTTCGCCGGGGGAGCGCCGCACCCGCACCGGCACGGTGTTCGTGAAGAGCCCCACCATGCCTTCCACGCCCGGCAGTTCCGGCGGGCGGCCGGACACCGAGGAGCCGAAGACGACGTCGTGGCTGCCGGTCAGCTCGCCGAGCACCACCGCCCAGGCACCCTGGACGACGGTGTTCAGCGTCAGCCCGTGCGCGGCGGTCCACGCCGTCAGCGCCCGGGTGGCCGGCTCGTCCAGCTCGCGCACGACGAGTTCGTGCGCCACCTCGGACGGTCCCGTGGTGCCGACCAGGGTCGGCCCTTCGAGCCCGGCGAGCGCCTCGCCCCACGCCGTCGCCGCCGCGTCGCGGTCCCGGTCGGCGAGCCAGGTCGCGTACTGCCCGTACGGCGTCACGGCCGGCAGCTGCGCGCCCGCGTACAGGGCGAACAGCTCCTGGACGAGCACCGAGGTCGACCAGCCGTCCCACACGATGTGATGGACGGTCAGCACCAGGCGGTACCGGTCCTCGCCGAGCCGCACCAGGCGCATCCGCAGCAGCGGCGGCTCCTCCAGGTCGAAGCGGGCCCTGCGGTCGGCGGCCGCGAGCCGCCGGGCCGCCGCGTCCGCGTCGGGGCGGGCGGACAGATCGGTCTCCTGCCAGGGCAGCAGAACCCGTTCGGGGATCACCTGGACCGGTTCGTCCAGGTCGCCGAAGAAGAACGCGGCCCGCAGGTTGGTGTGCCGGTCGAGACAGGCCGCCGCGGCCGCCTTCATCCGGGCCGGGTCGAGCGGCCCTTCCAGATCGACGCTCAGCTGGGCCGCGTACACGTCGAGCGTCTGCTCGGTGCGCATGCTGTGGAAGAGGAACCCTTCCTGCAGCGGCGAGAGCGGCAGCACGTCGGCCAACGGGCCGTACGTCTCGGCCAGTTCGTCGAGCTCCGGCTGGGCGAGCTCGACCAGCGGCACGTCGGACGGGGTGAGGCCGCCGGCGCCGGGCCGGGTGCCGCAGCGGGCCAGCCCTTCGAGCGCCGTGCGCAGCAGCGCGGTCAGCCCGGCGATCCGCTCCTCGTCGAAGAGGCCCTCGGGCCAGTGCACGGTGATGGTCAGCGCGGGCCCCGAGGGGCCGTCGAAGGTGGCCGCGACCAGTTCGAGTTCGTGGACGAACGGCATCCGGGCGTCGGCGTCGGCGTGGAAGCCGCCCTCGGCCAGCGCCCAGTCGGCGTCCTGCCCCGCGGCGAAGCGGCCCAGGTAGTTGAAGCCGATCCGGGGTGCGGGGAACGCGGCGAGCCGGTCGCGCGAGGCCGCGTCGAGGTGGCGCAGCATGCCGTGGCCGATGCCGTGGTCGGGCAGGGCCCGCAGCTGCTCCTTGACCCGCTTGAGCGCGTCCCCCAGGGCCGGGCCCGCGGCCACCGCCTCCGGCCACGCCACCTCGCCCGGGTCGAGGCGGGCGGGGTACATGCTGGTGAACCAGCCCACCGTACGGTCGAGACGGACACCGGCGAACAGGTCCTCGCGGCCGTGGCCCTCCAGGTCGCACAGGACCGGGCCCTGCGCGCCGCGCCAGCGGCGGTAGGCCAGGGCGAGACCGGTCAGCAGCACATCGGCGACCCCCGCGCGGAAGGCGGCCGGCACCTCGGTGAGCAGCGCCCCGGTGGTCTCGGGGGAGAGGGTCAGGTCGAGGGTGCGGGCGGTGGCGAACAGGTCGGTGGCCGGGTCGAGGTCGCGGTCCCCCGCACGCGGGTCGGCGGTCGCGGCGATCCCTTCCCACAGCGGGAGTTCACCGGTCCTGCGCGGGGCCTCCTCGGTGAGCCGGGCGGCCCAGGTGCGCAGCGAGGTGCCCACCGCGGGCAGCGGCTCACCGGCCGTCGCCGTGGCCAGGTCCTGCATCAGGATCCGCCAGGAGACCCCGTCGACCGCCAGGTGATGCAGCGTCAGCTCAAGCCGGCCGGGCGTCCCGGCGGCGCCGGGGAACCAGACGGCGTGGTGCAGGACGCCGGTCTCCGGGTCGAGGTGGTCCCGGGCCGCGTCGCGGTGCTCCGTGGACGGGACCGCGCCCGGCTCCGCGACGGTCAGCCGCGCCGCGACGGTGCCGGGCGGGCCGACCTCCAGGCGGGTCGGGGGAAGAAGGGCGGCGTGGGGATGTGCCTCTTCTTCTCGCGACCCACCTGGCCGCCGGCCGTCGTGCAGCCGAAGGCGCAGGGCGTCGTGGTGGTCGACGAGCCTCTGCAGCCCGGCAAGGAGCGTCTCGTACGAGAGGTCCGCGGGCGTCCGCAGCAGCACCGACTGGCTGAACCGGGAGCTGGGCACGTCCTGTTCGGCCAGCCAGGCCACGATCGGCGTGAGCGGCAGCTCGCCGACGCCCGCGCCCTCCGGCTCGGCGGCCGTGTCCTCGCCCAGCTCCCCGGCGACCCCGGCCAGGGCGGTCACGGTCGGATGCAGGAACACCTCGCGCGAGGTGAACTCGACACCGGCCCTGCGGGCGCGGCTGACCAGTTGCAGCGCCATGATGCTGTCGCCGCCGAGGTCGAAGAACGACGCCTGGGTGCCCACCTGTTCCAGGCCGAGCACCTCGGCGAAGAGCGTGCACAGCGTCTGCTCGAGGGGGGTGCCGGGCAGGGCCGGCTCCTCGTGCTCCTCGGCGGGCGCGGGCAGCGCCCGGTGGTCGACCTTGCCGTGCGCGGTCAGCGGGAACGAGTCGAGGACGACGAGCGCCGCGGGCACCATGGCCTCGGGCAGCGCGCGCCGGGCGAGCTCGCGCACCTCGGCGGTGTCCAGCGGACCGGACGCGGTCAGATAGCCGACCAGGCGCCTGGTCCCGGGGCGGTCCTCGCGCACGGTCACGGTGGCCGCGCGCACTGCCGGGTGCCGGCCGAGGACGGCCTCGATCTCGCCGGCCTCGATCCGCAGCCCGCGCAGCTTGAACTGCCCGTCGCCGCGGCCGAGATACTCCAGCTGCCCGTCCGGACGCCATCGGGCGCGGTCCCCGGTCCGGTACATCCGGTCGCCTTCGGGGCCGAAGGGGCAGGGCAGGAACCTTTCCGCGGTCAGCTCCGGACGGTTGTGGTAGCCGCGGGCCACCCCGGCACCCGCGAGGTACAGCTCGCCGGGGCAGCCGGTGGGCACGGGTTCGAGCCGCTCGTCCAGGACGTACACCCGGGCGCCCGCGATCGGGCGGCCGATCGGCGGCCGGCCGCCCGTGCCGGTCAGCGGGTCGCTGCCGGTGGCCGCCACGGTCGCCTCGGTCGGGCCGTACATGTTGAACATCCGGCGGCCGCGCGACCAGTGGGCGACCAGCGCCTCGTCGACCGCCTCGCCGCCGACGATCAGTACGTGCAGATCGGGCAGTTCGAGCGGGGGCAGGCCCGACAGGACCGCGGGCGGCAGCGCCAGATGCGTGATCCGCGCGTCCCGCAGCAGCACCGCGAGGTCGTCGGGGGCGAGCGCCGAGGTGTCCGGCGCGAGCACGAGCGTGGCCCCCGAGACCAGCGCGGGCCAGATGTCGGCGACCGCGGCGTCGAAGCCGGTCGAGAGGTACTGCAGCACCCGGCTGCCGGGGCCGAGCCCGAACCGCTCGGCGTGGTCGAGCGCCAGGTTGGTCAGCCCTCCGTGCGCGATGACCACGCCCTTGGGCAGACCGGTCGAGCCCGAGGTGTAGATGACGTACGCGGCCGTGTCCGGGTCCGGGGCGGCGAACGTCCCGGCGTGCCCGGCCGCCGCCCCGCCCTCCTCGGTGAGGACGCACACGGGGGCGGCGTCCGTCAGCAGGTGGTCGATCCGCTCCTGCGGATAGCCGGGGTCGATCGGCAGGTACGCGGCGCCGACCCGCAGGCACGCGAGCATCGCGACGACGAGGGAGACGGTGCGCGGCATGAGCAGCGCGACGCTGGTGCCGGGTCCGGCGCCGCGCTCGCGCAGCCGGGCGGCCAACGCGTCGGCGCGGGCGTTCAGTTCGCCGTACGTGAGGGTGGTCGCACCGCACTCCAGGGCGGGCGCGTCCGCCGGGCGCGCGGCGACCAGACCGGGCACGTCGACGCCTTCGCCGAGCGCGGGCACCCGCTCGGGCAGCAGCGTCGCGCGCTCGTACGGGGCGAGCAGCCCGAGGGCGCCGACGGGCGTGTGCGGGGCGGCGGCCGCCTGCTGCACGAACGCGGCGAGGCGGGCGGCGTGCAGCGCGAGGCCCTCGGCGTCGTGCAGCTCGGGGCTCGCGTCGAAGAGCAGGGCGCCGGGCGAGCCGTCGGCCCGGCCGCTGACCGCCACGGACAGATCGGGGGCCGGCCCCGAGGCGAGGTTGGTGACATGGCCGGTGGCGCCGTGGAAGTCCAGCGTGCGCTCGTACGGCATGAAGTTGACCAGCGTGCCGAGCAGACCGCCCTCCCGGCCGGTGAGGCCGAGTTCGCGGCACAGGTCCTCGTGCCGGTAGCGCTCGTGCCGCAGCGCGGCACCGACCTCCGCCGTCACCACCGGCACCAGGTCGGCGAGGCTCGCCCCGGACGGGACGTCGAGGCGCAGCGCGACCGTGCCGGTGGCCATCGCGGGCACCCGCCGCGAGCGCGGGCCGCGCCGCCCGGAGACCGGCAGGCCGAGCGTCACGTCGGTGCGGCCGGTCAGCCGGCTCACGTACGCGGCGGTCGCGGCGACCAGCAGGGTCTGCCAGGTGGTGCCGACGGTCTGGGCGGCCGCTTCGAGCGCGGTGCGGCCGGCCGCCGCCACCGGGTGCTCGAGACGCAGCCGCAGCGGCCGCTCGCCGACCGGCGGCACGCCGGGCAGCAGAACGGGTTCGGGGCGGTCGGCGAAGCGCTCGGTCCAGTAGCGGCGGTCGGCCTCGAACTCGGGCGACGCGCGGTAGCCCGCCTCCTCGTCCAGGAGCGTCCGCAACGGCTCGAAGCCGGCCGGTCCCGGCTGCGCGCCGCACAGCTCGGCGAGCCGGCCGCGCAGCAGGTGCACCGCGTAGGCGTCCACGAGTATGTGGTGTATTCGGTAATAGAAGAAGAGGCGCTCCGGGCCGAGACGGAATACGACCGCGTGCGAGAGCGGGCCTTTCTCCAGATCCATGGAGTGCGCCAGATCGGCGTACATCCAGGTACGGGCGGCCTCTTCCGGATCGGGGAAGCCGCTCATGTCCATGAGGGGCGGGGGTTCGTAAGAAGCGGCGGCGACGTACTGCCGCAGCTCCCCGTCCTCCTCGCCGATCGACGACACGCGCAGCACCTCGGTCTCGGCGCACAGCCGGACCCAGGCCTGCCTGAGGACCTCAGGGTCCAGGTCACCGCGGATGTCAATGTGCTCACCGCAGTTGTAGCGCTGACCCGACGGGTCCAGCTGATGGGCGAACCAGATGCCCTGCTGAGCCGGCGAGAGCGGTAGCCGCAGTTCGTATTCCATGGCCGAGATCGTGCGGGGACCGGCTATCAGTGGCCTATAGAGAAACGATCCCGGCGGTGCGCCCCGGCAATATGGATGAAGTATGGGCGGGCGATTGTCCGAGAACCGACGCTCGGCCGATGAATATAGCTGTGGCGCCGGTGGCGCCCCTTTCTTCGGACGCGGTACTGGCCTTTCTGCTCCAGGCGGGCGTGCTGCTCGCCGTCGCCGTGGTGCTCGGCAGACTCGCCCAGCGCATGGGTCTGCCGGCGATCGTCGGGGAACTCGGCACCGGGGTGCTGCTCGGCCCCTCGGTGCTCGGCGCGCTGGGCGTCTGGGACGGCCCGAACACCGAACAGCTGCATCTCCTCGACGCGGCGGGCCTGTTCGGCGTCCTGCTGCTCGTCGGCTGCTCCGGGACCGAGCTCGACCTGCGGATGGTCCGTAAGCGCGGCGGCGTCGCCGCGAAGATCAGCATCGGCGGACTGCTGATCCCGCTCGCCCTCGGGGTGTCGGCCGGGTTCGTCATCCCGCTGTCGCTGCTCTCCGACGGCGCGGACCGCACGGTCGTCGCGCTGTTCCTCGGCGTGGCGATGTGCGTGAGCGCGATCCCCGTCATCGCCAAGACGCTGCTCGACATGAACCTGCTGCACCGCACCGTCGGCCAGCTGACGCTCACCGCGTCGGTCATCGACGACATCTTCGGCTGGATGATGCTGTCCGTGGTGTCCGCGATGGCCACCACAGGCTTGCGCACCGGGACCGTGGTCGGCTCGGTCGTCACCATCGTCGCCGTGGTGCTGGTCGCCGCGTTCGTGGTGCGGCCGCTGGCCCGGGTGGCGCTGCGCCGCGGCCCGGTGCTCGGCACCACGGTCGTGATCATCATCCTCGGGGCCGCGGGCACCCAGGCCCTGGACATCGAGGCCGTGTTCGGCGCCTTCGTCTGCGGTGTCGTGATCGCCTCGGTGCTGCCGAACCCGGAGGCCCTCGCGCCGCTGCGCAAGGTCGTCCTGACCGTCCTGGCGCCCCTGTTCTTCGCCCTGGCCGGACTGCGGATGGACCTGACCGCGCTCGCCGACGTCAAGGTCGCGGCGGTCGCCGCGAGCATCCTGATCCTCGCCGTCGTCGGCAAGTTCCTCGGTGCCGGACTCGGCGCCCTCGCCAGCGGCCTCACCCGGTGGGAGGCGCTGGCCTGCGCCGCCGGGATGAACGCCCGCGGCGTGATCGAGGTGATCGTCGCGATGGCCGGCCTGCGGCTCGGCGTCCTCAACAGCGCCGCCTACACCTCGATCGTGCTCGTCGCCATCGTGACCTCCCTGATGGCCCCGCCGGTGCTGCGCATGGCCATGAAGCGGGTCGAGCACACCGCCGAGGAACAACTGCGCCTCAACTGGCCGCCGGCCCAGGGCACTCAGGACGGGCCGGCCCCTCACAAGGAAGAGAAGACGGAGATCTCATGAGCCAGCTGCCCCACGTCATCGAAGGCGGGCCCGACGGCCCGTCCCTGCCCGAGTACGCCGCACACCACCGCGACGCCCTGCGGGCACGGCTGACCCGACACGGCGCCGTGCTGCTGCGGGGCTTCGCGACGGGCCCCGATCTCCTGCGCGACGTCGACGCGACGGTACGGGCCTTCTCCGGACCGCCCCTGGAGTACGCGGAGCAGTCGTCCCCGCGCACCGCCCTGAAGGGGAACATCTACACCTCGACGGACTACCCGCCGGACGAGGAGATCTTCCTGCACAACGAGAACTCCTACCAGGCCTCCTGGCCGGGCGTGCTCTTCTTCACCTGCGTCGAGGCGCCGCTCACCCAGGGCGCGACACCGCTCGCCGACATCCGCGAGATCCACCGGTCGATCGACCCGGCGGTCCGCGCGGAGTTCGAGGAGCGCGGCTGGATGGTCGTACGCAACTACCGGCCCCGCTTCGGCGTCGACTGGCGGACCTCGTTCGGCACCGAGGACAAGGCCGAGATCGCCCGGCTCTGCGAGGCCCGCGAACTGCGCTGGTCCTGGGAGGACGGCGACGTGCTCCGCACCGAGGGCGTGCGCAGCGCCGTCCACCGGCACCCGGTGACCGGCGAGCAGGTGTGGTTCAACCACATCACCTTCTTCCACAACAGCACGCTCCCCGAGGACGTCCGCGAAGGTCTGCTGGAGCTGTTCGGGGACCGCGGACTGCCCACCAACAGCTACTACGGGGACGGCGGCACCATCCCCGACGACGTCATCGCCCATCTGCGCGACTGCTACCGCGCCGCCTCCCGCCGGTTCGACTGGGAGCGCGGCGACGTGCTCCTCGTCGACAACATGCTGGCGGCGCACGGCCGCGAGCCGTTCACCGGCCCGCGGAAGATAGCCGTGGCCATGGCCGAGCCGCTCGTCCCGGCAGGTCTGAAGTGAGCTGGTTCCGTACGTTCGTCGAGCGCCCCGAGGCCCGCGTCCGCCTGGTCTGCCTGCCCTACGCAGGCGGCGGCGCGGGGCTCTACCGCGCGCTGGCCCAGCAGTTGTCGCCCCGCATCGAGGTCGTGGCCGTGCAGTACCCGGGCCGCCAGGACCGGCGGGCCGAGGCCCCGGTCGACGACCTGGAGGTCCTGGCGGAGCGGATCGCGGCCGAACTGACCACCCTCGACGGGCCCCCGGTGGCGCTGTTCGGGCACAGCCTGGGCGCCACCGTCGGGTTCGAGGTGGCGCGCAGGATGCTGCCGAGGTTCCCCTCGCCGGTGGCCCGGCTGTTCGTCTCCGCCCGCAAGGCGCCCGCCGACCACCGGCCGAGCGGGCGCGACTTCCGTGACGACGCCGTGCTGCGCGCCTGGGCGCGCAACGCCAGTGACGCGGCCCGGCAGGCCGCGTCCGACCCCGACCTGTGGATGCTGGCGGCGCCCTCGCTCGCCGCGGACCTCACGATGTCGGAGACCTACCAGGGGCGCCCCGGCGCCAAGGTGGCCTGCCCGGTCACCGCCGTCGCCGGCAGCGCCGACCGGGGCTGCGGCGTCGAGGAGATGGGCCGCTGGGCGGCGCACACCCTCGGCGGCTTCGACATCGAGGAGGTGAAGGGCGACCACTACTTCATCGACGACCCGACCGACGAACTGTGCCGGATCATCGAGGAAGGCGTCTGAGCCGGCAGCGGCACGCGGCGGACGGAACAACGGAAAGAAGAGGGGGCGGGATCCCGGTGAGGATCCCGCCCCCTTTCGGTGTGCGGCGGTGTGCGGCCCGCGCCTACTCGCCCTTGCCGATCAGGTCGAGCAGCCGGCCCCGCAGGAAGAAGCGGGTGGCGAAGACCGCGACGGTCACCGCGACCGCCCCGCAGGCGGCGGCGATGCCGATGACGGACGCCCACGGCACCGAGAAGGCGAAGTTGTCGGCCAGTTCGGTGAGCGCGACCCGCTGGGCCAGCACCACCAACGTGGCCGCGATCCCGCCGAGGATCGCCCCGGCGAGCGCCGCGACCGCGGTCTCCGCGGCGACGAACTTCAGGGCGTCGCCCCGGGTGGCACCCGTCAGATTCAGCGCCGCGAGCTCCCTGCGCCGGCCAGGCGCCGCCATCACGAGGGTGTTGGCGATCGACAGCAGCGCATAGCCCATGGCGAGCCCGAACACGATCCGGGTCGCGAGCTGGGCCTGGTCCTGCTTCTGCGCGCGCATCCGGTCCAGGTACTCACCCATGGGCGAGACCTCGGCCGGCTGACCGGCGACCGCCTTGCGCAGCGCGGCGGCCACCGCAGCCGCGTCGCCGCCCCCGGTGACCTTGACGTCGATCCTGGTCGGATCGCCGCCCGCCGCGTGATCGGCCGAGACATAGCCCGTCTCACCGAGCACCGAGTGCCCGGTCAGCGCCGCGACCGTCAGGTTCACGGTCGTCCCGTCGGGGAGCCCGGCCCGCACCTTGTCGCCGGTCGCGATCCCGAACTCGTCGGCGGTCTCCTTGTCGAGGACCAACTGCTGCTTGCCGAACCCGTTCATCGAGCCCGAGACGACCTTGAGCGCATGCGTGGCCTGCAGCGCCTTCGGATCCACCGCCCAGGTGGACAGCGTGCCGATGTACCGCTTCTGCGCGTCGGACAGGCGCAGTTCACCGAAGGTCAGCACGGCGGACTCGGTCCCCGGCACCTCGCGCACCTTCTGCGCCGCGGCCGGGCTGATGCTCGTACCGTCCTCGGCGACCACCGTGTAGTCGGCCTTGGTCTGCGCCCGCAGATCGGCGTCACCGGCGGCTCCCGCGGCGAGCGGCGCCGTCAGCAGCGCGCCGCCGAGCCCGATGGCGAGCACGACGGGCGCCGCGACCGACGAGGTGCGACGGCTGGCGAACAGCACGCCCTCTCGTACGATCATGGCTCCCGCGCCCAGCTTGCTGAGCGGCCAGGAGGCGAGGAACAGCACCGGCCGCAGCAGCAGCGGAGTGAGCAGTGCGCACCCGCCGACGATCAGCACCGGCACCGGGAAGAAGCTCTGCATGCTCATCGCGGTGAGCGGGCTGTCCATCGCGGACAGGCCCTTCTGCAGCCCGAGACCCAGCACGACGAGGCCCAGCACGATACGGACGGGGGCCAGCACCCGGCGCTTGCCGGTCGCCTCGCGCAGCGCCTCCGCGGGCTTGACCCGGCCCGCCTTCCACGACACGGCGGCGGTGCCGACCAGCGCGGAGACCAGACCGACCGCGAAGGCGATGATCAGCGGCGGCCAGACGAAGTCGATCTGGAACCAGGCCGGGGCGATGCCCTTGTCGATCATGAAATCGCGCAGCGGCCCGGTGCCCTGGGAACCGATCGCGCAGCCCACCGCGGAGGCGAACGCCGCCAGCAGCAGCGCCTCCATGATGACCATCCGCCGCACCTGCCCGGGGGTCGCCCCGATGGAACGGAACAGGGCGAGTTCCCGGCGGCGCTGGTCCACCACGAACGCGAAGGTGGCCACCACGACGAAGACCGCGACGAAGGCCACGATCAGCAGCGAGGTGCCCGCCATGCCCTCGGCGTCGAGCAACTGCTCGCGGCCGCCCTCCTGCTGGACCTCGGCGAAGAGCCGGTCGTCGCCGGTGAGCACGCTCGTCCCGGGCGCCGCGGCGCGGATCCGGTCGGCCTTCCCGTATGCCACGACGGCCTGCACGCCCGGCGACAGCTTCTTCGCCTGGGCGTCGGTGAAGAAGACCGCGTCCTCGAACCAGACCAGATCGGTGACACCGACGACTTTGTAGTGGCCGACCTCGCCGGCCACGGTGACGCCGACGGTCCGGCCCACGAGGGACGGCTCGCCGCCGCCGACCACGATCTCGTCGGCGGCCCGCGGGGCGTGGCCCGCGGCGAGCCGGTACGGAGTGAAGGCGGCCGACGACCACGCGTGGCCGACCTGGTCGCCGGGGCCGTCCTCGACCCGGGCGGAGAACGACCGGTCCTCGACCGTCCTGCCGGTCTTGGCCAGCGCGGTGACGGTCTGCTCCGGAAGGTTGCCCGGACGGACGATCGGGAACTTCCGCACGTCACCGTCGTCCGCGTCGGTCAGCTGGTAGACGACGGGCTTCGTCACCACGACCGGGGCGTCGGCATAGCGCTGCGCGCCCGACGAGACGCTGGTCCCCACGGACCACAGGGCGAGGATCATCATGGCGATGACGCCGACGCCGAGCGCCAGCGCCACGAACACTCCCGCGAAGGAGACGACACGAGCCCGCACGGTCGCGAGCGCCAGCCTCACCATGACTGCTCCAGCTTGGTGATGCGTTCGGCGGCCAGCTCGGGAGTCGGCGACTCGAGCCAGCCGGCGAGCTTGCCGTCGGCGAGGAAGACGATCCGGTCGGACACGGAGGCGGCCACCGGATCGTGGGTCACCATGATGATCGTCTGCCCGTCGCGGTCGACCAGTTCGCGCAGTTGCTCCATGACCTGGCGCGAGGACTTGGAGTCCAGGGCGCCGGTCGGCTCGTCGGCGAACAGCACCTTCGGGCGGGTGAGCAGCGCCCGCGCGATCGCGACGCGCTGCTGCTGACCGCCGGACATCTCGCCCGGCCGGTGCCCCTTGCGCTCGCTGAGGCCGAGCCGGTCCAGTGCGCCGTCCACGTCCTTGCGGCGGGGCTTCTTGCCCGCGAGCATCAGCGGAAGCGCCACGTTCTGCCGAGCCGTCAGCGACGGGATCAGGTTGAACGTCTGGAAGACGAAGCCGACATGCTGCCGCCTCAGTCTCGTCAGTGCGGCCTCGCTCAGGCCGGCCAGCTTGGCGCCGGCCAGCTCGACCTCGCCGGAGTCCACCCGGTCGATGCCCGCCGCGCACTGCAGCAGGGTCGACTTGCCCGAGCCGGAGGGGCCCATCACCGCAGTGAAGACCCCCTCGGGAAAGTCGACCGTCACCTCGTCGAGGGCGTTGACCCTGTTGTCTCGTTTGCCGAATCCTCTACTGACGGCTTCGAGCCGCACCATCGTCGATCCCTTATGCATATCCGGAACGCTAGGTGTCGGATCTATACGCAAACCATGTTGCGCGCGCGGGCCGTCGGGCGGCCCGCGATGTACGGCGAATATGGATCCGCTATTGCAGCCTCCGAAGACTCGGCAGGGTCCGTCCTTGCATGGATCCCTTGTTCACCGGAGGCACGAAATGCACGCTGAGGAAACCGACGACCGCCGTTACCTCGTGGTTCTCAACGACGAGGAGCAGTACTCGATCTGGTGGGCCGACCGGGAGCTGCCGGCCGGCTGGCACCAGGAGGGCACCGAGGGCAGCAAGGCCGAGTGCCTGGAGCACATAGGCCGGATCTGGACCGACCTGCGCCCCGCGAGCCTGCGCCGCCGGATGGCAGCCGCCCGATGAGTTCCGCACGCAAGCTGGTGTCCGTCGAGGACCTGAGCGACGAGGACCTGGAGCGGATCGTCCGCCGGGGCGTCTCGCACAGCGCGGGCACCTCCGTCCACCGGCAGCCGCTGGCCGGACAGGTGGTCGGGATCTACTTCGCGATGACGTCGACGAGGACCAGGACCGCGTTCTGGTCCTCGGCGCTGCGGCTCGGCGCCCAGGTGATCAACTTCGGGCCCGGCGACCTCCAGACCAACACCGGTGAGTCCTCCGGGGACACCGGCCGGGTCCTCGGGAGCATGCTCGACCTGCTCGTCGCCCGCACCGGGCGGCCGACCGCGGAGCTCCAGGAGTGGGCCGACCGGCACGGCATGCCGGTGGTCAACGCGATGACCGCGGAGGAGCACCCCACCCAGGGGCTCACCGATCTCACCACGCTGCGCCGCCACTTCGGCTCGCTCGACGGACTGCGCATCCTGTACGTCGGCGAGGGCAACAACACCGCGGCCGCGCTGGCCCTGGCCCTCGGCCGCACGCCCGGCGCGGAACTGGAACTGCGCACCCCGCCCGGGTACGGCCTCGACCCGCTGATCCTGGAGCGGGCTCGCGGCCACGCCGAGCGGTACGGCGCCAAGATCACCGAACGGCACACGATGGACCCCGCGCCCAGCGGTTTCGACGTCATCTACACCACGCGGTGGCAGACCACCGGCACCGCCAAGGCCGACGCGAACTGGCCGGAGATCTTCCGGCCGTTCCAGGTCAACCGGTCGCTGTGGAAGGGCAGTCCGGACGCCGTCTTCCTGCACGACCTGCCCGCCCACCGGGGCGAGGAGGTCACCGCGGAGGTCCTCGACGGCCCGATGAGCATCGCGTTCCAGCAGGCCGAGAACAAGATGCACAGCGCCATGGCGGTACTGGAGTGGTGTCACGGGGCCCCGATGGCGGACCCCGTCGGAGCGGAGGAGGTGTCTCTCCTGTGACCACGACGACCCCCAGCGGCGCGTCGGCCCCGGCCGGCGCGCCGCCGCCGTTGCGGCGCAACCGCGACTTCCTGCTCCTGTGGACCGGCGCGGGAGCCGCCCAGTTCGGCGCGCGCGTCGGCGTGATCGCCTACCCGCTGCTCGTCCTGTGGGGCAACGGCACGGCGGCGGACGCCGGACTCGTCGCCTTCGCCGGGCTGCTGCCCATGCTGGTCCTCCAGCTCCCCGCCGGGGTGATGGTCGACCGCTGGGACCGGCGCCGCCTCATGCTGATCTGCAACATGGTCGGCCTCGTGGCGATGCTCAGCGTGGTGGCCGCGGTCGTGGCCGACGCGGTGTGGCTGCCGCACATCCTCGCGGTCGCCTTCGTCGACGGAGCGGCGACGATCTTCTACCAGCTGGCGGAGCGGACGGCGGTCAGGAACGTCGTCCACGAGGACCATCTGCCGTCCGCGCTCGCCCAGAACGAGGCGCGGGGCCGGGCCGCGGGACTGCTCGGCCAGCCGGTCGGCGGCGCCGCGTTCGCGGTCGCGGGCTGGCTGCCCTTCGGGGTGGTCGCGGCCGGACACCTGACGTCCCTGATCAACCTCCGTCTGGTCAAGGCACCCTTCCAGGAGGAGCGCGAGCCGGGGGAGCGGAACTGGAAGGCGGAGGTGAGGCAGGGGCTGTCCTGGCTGTGGGGCCAGAAGTTCCTGCGCGCGGCCATCGGCGTGGTCGCCGTGACCAACCTGCTCTTCCAGATCGTCAACATGGCCCCGTTCATCGTCATCAAGGAACAGGGCGGCTCGGCGGCCCAAGTCGGCCTGATCGGGCTTGTGTCGGGCATCGGAGGGGTCGTCGGCGCGCTGTCGGGCGGCAAGCTCCTGACCGGGGTCCGGCTGCCGAACATCCTGATCGGCACCCTGGCCATGTGGTCGGTCCTGGTCCCCGCCGTCGCCCTGACCACGCAGTACTGGGCGATGCTCGTGCTGTACGCGGCGATGTCCGCGGCCGGTGCGGCGCTCAACGTCGGCGCCGGCGCGTACATGGCCCAGCTGGTCCCCGACGAGATCCACGGCAAGGCGATGAGCGCCGTCATGCTCGCCTCCTGGGGCGCCAACTCCCTGGGCGCCCTGGCAGCCGGCTTCCTCCTCGCCGCCTTCACCACCGGCACCGTCCTGCTCGGCGTCGCGGCGGTGCTGGTCCTGTGCACGGTGGCAGCGGCCCTGAGCCCGTCGATCCGCCGCCCGTAACGGCCCCGGCCCCGCACAAAGAGGCCCCCTTCCCGCACCACGGGAGGGGGCCTCTTGGCGTGCCGTGCGGACGGGCCGATGCGCACGCCGCCCGACCTGGGGCCCGCCCCGCCCCTCCAGGGGACGACGCCCGCTGCCTCGTACGGGGTGGGCCTGCGCCGGAGACCGCCGTGCGGCGCGCCACCGGAACAGGCGCGGAAGGCACCGCTGTCGGGCGCACCGGGCGCATGCGGCGCGCCACCGGAACTCGCGCGGAAGGCACCGCCGTCCGGCGCACCGGGCGCACAGAACACCGCCGGGCCGCCCCGAAAGGGACGGCCCGGCGGTGTCGTGCGGGTGGGGCTCAGGCGAGGGCCGCGCAGAGCCTTGCCGCCGTGCGGTACGTGAACACTTCGCGGACCGTGACGTCCACGCCCTCGCGGCGCAGCGCCTCCGTCGCCCGGTAGGCGCGGATCGAGTTGCCGCCGAGGTCGAAGAAGTCGTCCTCGACGCCGACCTCGGCCACCGGGAGGACCGCGCGCCAGGCGGCGACGACCCGCTCCTCCAGCGGCGTGCGCGCGGCGACCCGTGCCGCCTTGGCGTACGCCTCGGGGCCCGGCGCCGGCAGCCCGCGCCGCTCGACCTTCCCGGTGACCGTGCGGGGCACGCGCTCCACGCGCACGTAGGCGGCCGGGATCATCGGCTCCGGCAGCACCCGGGCCAGCGCCGCGCGCAGCTCTGCCGGGCCGGCGCCCGGGGCCACCACGTAGGCCACCAGCTCACCGTCGACCGCGACCACGGCCGCCTCGGTGGCCAGGCCGGTGGCGAGCAGCGCCGTGGTGACCTCGCCGGGCTCCACCCGGTGCCCGCGGATCTTCACCTGGTCGTCGGACCTGCCGAGGAACTCCAGCGCGCCGTCGGCGAGCCGGCGCACCCGGTCGCCGGTACGGAACCAGCGGCCCGCGGGCCCGTCCACCGCGCCGGTGACGAACCGCTCGGCGGTGGCCGCCGTGTCACCGAAGTAGCCCTCGGCCACGCCGACGCCCCCGAGATACAGCTCGCCGGGCACCCCGTCGGGCACCGGACGCCCCGCGGCGTCCCGCGGCTCGGCGAGGACACCGCGCAGCGGCCGGCCGATGACGCTGCGCCGGTTGCCCGCGATGTCGTCGGCGGTGATCCGGTGCGCCGTCGCGTACACGGTCGCCTCGGTGGGGCCGTACAGGTTGAAGAACGCCGTGTGCTCCAGCCGTCCCGCCCACGGGGCCAGTTCGGCGAAGTGCACCTTCTCGCCGGCCAGGACCACCGTGCGCAGACCGGGCTGCGCGCCCTGCGCGACCAGTTCGGTCAGCCCGCGCAGCGCCGTGGGCGTCTGGCACAGCACGCCCACACCGTGTTCCCCGATCAGGGCCAGCAGTTCGCGCGGCGAGCGCGTGGTCGCGAGGTCGGGGACGACCAGGGTGCCGCCCGAGAGCAGCGCGCCGAAGACCTCGAAGACCGACACGTCGAACGCGGGGGAGTGCGTCATCGCCCACACGTCGCCCTCCGCCACCCCGAGCCGCTCCAGGGCGGCCGTCACGACCGAGACGGCCTGGGCGTGCCCGACCGCGACACCCTTGGGGTGCCCCGTCGAGCCGGACGTGTAGATCACGTACGCCCGTTCACCGGCCCGCGCGGCGACCGCGGGCACGGGCCCGTCGCCGTCGGCCGGGGACACCCCGACGAGCCCCGGCAGACCGAGGCCGGGCCCGGTCACCGCGACCCGGGCACCCGCGTCGACCGCGTACGCGGTGAGCCGGGCCGTGGGCAGGGCGGGGTCGAGCGGCAGGAAGGCGGCGCCGGAGCGCAGCACGCCGAGCAGCCCGACGACGAGATCGGCGCCGCGTTCGACGTGCACCCCGACCACGTCGCCCGCGCGCACCCCGCGTGCGGCCAGCCGCCCGGCCACCAGGTCCGCGCGCCGGTCGAGTTCCGCGTACGGCAGGGTGACGCCCTGCGCCACCACCGCGGTCCGCCGCGGGTGCCGGACCGCCCGCTCCCCGACCAGCTCGTGCAGCGTCGCCGTGACGGCCACGGCCGGCGCGGCAGGCTCGGCCACCGGGCCGGGCCCGGCCACCAGCGGAACCTGGGCGTCGCCCAGCGGGTCCGCGGCCATCGCCTCCAGCACGGCACGGAGCATCCGCCCGATGAGCTCGGTCCGTTCCCGGGACACCGCCCGCGGGTCGTGGCTCAGCCCGAGCCGGTCCGGGCGGGCGATCACGTTCAGCCCGAACTCGGTGCGCAGACTGCCGCCGCGGCCGCCGTCGACCATCTCCGTGTCCACGCCGTGGAAGTCCACGAAGTTGAAGATGGTGTCGATCAGCCGTCCGGCCCGCCAGCCGCGCTGGAGCGCCGACATCGGGTAGCGGCGGTGCGGCCACAGCCCGACCTCCTGCCGGAACACCGACTGCACCAGGTCGCGCCAGGACTTCGCGTCCCGGTCCACCGGGAACGGCACGGTGTTGAGGTACATCCCGTGCACCCGGTCGGCGCCGATCCGCTCCGGCCTGGTGTCGCAGACAAGGCCGACATGGACGTCACGCTCGTCCGTGAGCGCCCCCATGACCGTGACGAACGCCGCGAGCAGCACGCTCTTCAGCGACGCCTGGGAGTCCGCGGCGAGCTGCCGCAGCGCGGGCCGCAGATCCGCGAGACCGACGACGACGTCCCCGGTGTCACCCGCGTCGTCCTCCCCGGCTCCGCCCCAGCTGTCGGGGAAGACGAAAGGGACCCGGTCACGCAGCACGTCCTCCCAGTACGCCCGGTCGTCCGCCGAGGCGAGCGAGGTCAGCTCCTCGGCCACGAAGTCGGCGTAGCGCACGGCGGGCGCCCGGTACGGCTCGGGTGCGAGCCCGTCGCGGATCCGGCGGTAGCAGGTCACCAGCTCCATCAGGAGACGGTGGTAGGTCCAGCCCTCGGTGATCAGATGGGCCTGCGTGAACACGACGGTCCAGTGCCCGTCCGGCTCCAGCAGCACGGTCATCCGCATCAGCGGCGCCCGCGTGAGGTCGAACAGGTCGCCCTGCCCGGCCATCCCGAGCAGCACCGCCTCGACCTCGCCCGCGGCGGCGCCGCGGAGATCGCGCACCTCCACCGGGATGTGCGCCCGCTCGTGGACGAGCTGCAGCGGCACCGACCAGCCGGTCAGATGGACCGAGGTGCGCATCATCTCGTGACGCGCCGTCAGCTCGTCCACGGCCCGGCGGAACGCGTCCGCGTCGAACGGCGACTCGTCCTTGATCCGGAACGAGGTGACGTCGTGGTAGCTGTCACGGCCGTCCCCGGAGAGCATCTCCACGGCCATGCCGATCTGGTTCTGCGCCAGCGGATAGGCGTCGGTGAGCCCGTCGGGCAGCAGCGCCCGGTCCTCGTCGGGCAGCAGCGCGAACGGCGCGACCACCTGCTGCGCGGCCTCGTCGAGCAGCGGCCGCTCCTCCAGGGCGGCGCAGAGCGCGGCGACGGTCCGCAGCTGGAAGATGTCCCGCACGGTCACGTCCAGGCCCTCGGCCCGCAACACACCGACCAGGGTGACCGCCCGGATCGAGTCGCCGCCCAGGTCGAAGAAGGCGTTCTCCACCCCGACCCGGTCGACCGGCAGCGCGTCCAGCCAGGCCGCGACGACCCGGCGCTCCAGCACGGTGCGCGGTTCCACGTACGCCTCCTGCGTGAACGCCGAGGAGCCGGGCGCCGGCAGGGCCTTGCGGTCGACCTTCCCGTTCGGGGTGAGCGGGACGGCGTCCAGGACCACGAACGCGGCCGGGATCATGTACTCGGGCAGGGTGGGGGCCAGCGCCGCCTTCAGGGCCGCGGGGTCGACCTCCTCGTCGGCCACCACGTACGCGATCGGCTGCCCCTCACGGACCGCCACCACGGCGTTCCTGACCAGCCCCGTCGCGGTGATCGCGGTCTCGATCTCGCCGAGTTCGACCCGGTGCCCGCGGATCTTCACCTGGTCGTCGATCCGCCCCAGGTACTCCAGACTGCCGTCGGCGCGCCAGCGCGCCAGGTCGCCGGTGCGGTAGAGCCGGTCGCCGGGCCGCCCGGAGAACGGGTCGGGGACGAACCGCTCCGCGGTCAGCGCCGGACGGCCGCCGTAGCCCCGTGCCACGCCCACGCCACCCGCGTACAACTCGCCCGCGACGCCCGCCGGAACGGGCCGCAGCTCGCCGTCGAGGACGTGCAGTTCGGTGTTGCGGACCACCTTGCCGATGGGCACCCGGTCCGCCGGGGCGTCCTGCGACGTCAGGATCGCGTGCGTGATGTCGTCGGAGCACTCGGTCGGGCCGTAGGCGTTGACCAGCGGGATCTCCGGGAAACGGGCGAACCAGCGGACGCACAGGTCCGGCGGCAGCTCCTCACCGGTGACCACGAGCCAGCGCAGCGCGCCGAGCCCGGGCGCGGGAGTGTTGAGGTCCCACAGGTCGAGCGCGGCCCGCAGCAGCGAGGGCACCACTTCGAGGACGGTGACGGACTCGTCGTCGGCCAGGTCGAACAGGGCCTTCGGGTCGAGCACCACCGTCTGGTCCACCACCCGGGTCACCCCTCCGGTGACCAGGCCCGCGAGCATCTGCCACACGGAGATGTCGAAGCCCTGCGAGGCGTTCTGCACCGTGGAGTCGGCGGCGGTCAGACCGAGGTCCTCGATCTTGGCGAGCAGGTGGTTGCCCATGCCGCGCCGGTGCACCTGCACGCCCTTGGGCCGGCCGGTGGAGCCCGACGTGTAGATGACGTAGGCGAGATGGCCGGGGTCCACGGGCCGGCCCGCCAGGACGGGGCCGTCGTCGAGACCCGTCAACGCCTCGTGGCCCAGAACGTGTTCGGCGCTCAGGCCCTCGGGCGCGCCGCGCCCGGTCACGAGCAGACCGGCACCGGAGTCCGCGAGCATGAAGCCGAGCCGGTCCACCGGCAGCGACGGGTCGAGCGGCAGCCAGGCCGCGCCCGCCTTCAGGACGGCGAGCACCGCGACGACCAGCTCCGCGGAGCGGTCCATGCACAGCGCGACGACCGTCTCGGGACCCGCGCCCGCGTCGGCGAACCGGCGGGCGAGCCGCCCCGCCCGCTCGTCGAGCTCCCGGTACGTGAGCGTGCCCGTGTCGTCGGTGAGCGCCGGCGCGTCCGGGGTCCGCCGCACGAACCCGGCGATCTCCTCCGGCACGTCGAGGGTGAGCGGGGTCCGCACCTTGGCGGTCCACGCGGCGAGCTGCTCGCGCTCCCCCTCGGGCAGCCGGATGGCCTGCGCGTCGCCCTCCGGGTCGGCCGCCATCGACTCCAGGACCTCGGCGAACATCGCGGCGATACGGTCCGCGTTGCGTTCGTCGACGAAGCGCGGGTCCGCGGTCACCCAGATGTGGCCGACCCGCGAGGAGACGGTCAGCGGGAACTCGGTCGGCGAGTCGTCGGTCCCGGCCATCCCGACCAGATCGGTGTCGACCTGCCGGAAGTCCTGGTAGTTGAAGTAGATGTTGACCAGCCGCTGCCGGCCGGGCACGTCCCGCTGGATCTGCGCGAGCGGGAAGCGGCGGTGCGGCCACAGCTCCACCTCGCGGGCGAAGGTACGGGCGACCAGATCGCGCCAGGTGCGGGCGCCGCGGTCGACGGGGAACGGCAGGGTGTTCAGGTACATCCCGTAGACCGTGTCGGCGCCGACGGCCTCCGGACGCGCGTCGCAGATCAGCCCGGTGTGGAAGGCAGCCTCGTCGGTCAGCTGGCTCATCACCTTGGTGTAGGCGGCGACCATCACGCTCTTGAGCGAGGCGTCGGCGGCCGAGGCCAGCCTGCGCAGCCCGTCCTCCAGATGCGACCAGGGCGTGCGGCGCACCAGGTACCGGGAGCCGACCGGCAGGGCCGGGTCGCCCCAGCCCGCGGGCACCCGCATCGGCGCGTAACCGCTGGTGACGCCCTTCCAGTAGGCGCGGTCCTCGTCCGAGTCGATCGACCGCAGCTCCGCCGCGACGAAGTCCGCGAACCGGACCGCGGGGTGCTCGAACGGCTTGACCTCGCGGCCGTCCCTGAGCCGGTCGTACAGATCGAGCAGCTCCATGATCAGCGTGTGGTGCCCCCAGCCCTCCAGGATCGGGTGGCACTCGGTGATCGACAGCCAGTAGCCGCCGTCGTCGGTGACATGGGCGAACACCCGCATCAGCGTGGGGGTGTTCAGGTCGAACAGCTCCGCGCGGTCGCGGGCCGCGTACGCGGCGAGCGCCTGCTGCAGTTCGTCCTCGGGCAGCGGCCCGAGCTCCTCCATGCCGACCGGCATCACCGCCTGCCCGTGCACCACCTGCATCGGCACCGAATAGCCGGACAGATGCAGCGAGGTGCGCAGGATCTCGTGGCGCGCGACCGCGATCCGGGCCGCCTCGCGCCAGGCGTCCAGCGAGAACGGCTTGGGGTCCTTGATCCGGAACGAGGTGACGTTGTGGTAGCTGTTCTGCTCGTCGGCGAGCATCTCGACGAGCATGCCGATCTGGTTCTGCGACAGCGGATACGCGTCGGTGGCGCCCTCGGGCAGCCGCGCCCGGTCCTCGTCCGAGACGAGCGCGAACGGGGCGACGCCCTCGTCCTGGCCGGCGGCCAACGCGGGCCGGGCCGCGAGCAGTTCACACAGCGCCGCCACCGAGTGGTGGGCGAACACGTCCCGTACCGAGACGTCGTGCCCCGCCTCCCGCAACGCGCCGACCAGCGCGACGGCCCGGATGGAGTCGCCGCCCAGGTCGAAGAAGGAGTCGTGGACGCCGACCTCGGCCACCCCGAGCACCTCGGCCCACACCGCGGCGACCTGCTCCTCCAGCGGGGTGCGCGGCGCGGTGGTGACCGCGTCGGGCGCGGGGCCCGGGGCGGGCAGCGCCGCGACGTCCAGCTTGCCGACCGGGGTGAGCGGGATCCGCTCCAGGGCCTGGAACGTGCCGGGCACCATGTAGTCGGGCAGCGTCCGCGAGAGCCAGTCGCGCAGCTCGGCCGCCGTCGGCTCGGCGCCCGCGGGCACGTAGTACGCGGCGAGCCGCCCGTCGACGGCGAGCACCCGCGCCTCGGTGACGCCCGGGTGCGCGGTCAGGGCCGCCTCGACCTCGGCGGGCTCCACCCGGTAGCCGCGGATCTTCAGCTGCCGGTCGACGCGGCCCGCGAACTCGACGCTGCCGTCCGCCAGTACGCGGCCGAGGTCGCCGGTGCGGTAGATGCGGGAGCCCGGTGCGCCGAAGGGGTCGGGCACGAACTTCTCGGCGGTGGCGTCCGGCCGGCCCGCGTAGCCGCGGGCCACCCCGGTGCCGCCGACGCACACCTCGCCGACGACGCCGGGCGGCACCGGGTTCAGCGACTCGTCGAGCACGTACATGGTGGTGCCGGGGATGGGCAGGCCGATGGGGACGACCTCGCGCTGCGGCCCGGCCACCGGGTGCGTCGAGTTGCCGACGGTGATCTCGGTGGGGCCGTACTCGTTGATCAGCCGGCCCGCGCCCAGGCGCAGGTCCCAGCGCTCCGCGGCCGGCCCGAGCAGCGCGTCACCCCCGGTGACGACCACGTGCGCGAGACCGTCGACCTGGTCGTCGGCGAGCTGGTGGCCGAGCATTTCGAGATGCCCGGGGGTGAGCTTGACGAACGCGTACGGCGCGCCCGCGCTCAACTGCCCGCCCAGATCGGCGAGATCGAGGTCCTGCGGCAGCATGTGCACCGGCAGCCCGGCGAGCAGCGGCGCGTACAGGACGGGCACCACGACGTCCGAGGACACCGTGGAGAACAGCGGGGCGCCGGTGCTGTGCCGGCCGGGCCCGTCGGGCCCGCGGCGCGCGTCGCCGATGTACTCGGCCAGCACCCAGTCGAGGTGGACGGCGAGCGAGGCGTGCGAGATCTGCACGCCCTTGGGGCGGCCGGTCGAGCCCGAGGTGTAGATGATGTACGCCAGCGCGTCGGGGTCGGGCAGCACCCGCGGTCCCGGTGCGTCCGCCGCGTCGTCGTCGGCGGCGGCGTCTTCTTCGTCGACGACGACGATCGTGCCGTCGAAGTCCGGGGCGATCAGGGCGGCCCGGGCGCGGTCGGTGACGAGTGCCTCGGCGCCGGAGTCGGCGAGCAGCGAGAGCCAGCGCTCGGCCGGGTACTCCGGGTCGAGCGGCACATAGCCGCCGCCCGCGCGCCAGGCGCCCAGCATCGCGGCGAGCAGTTCGGGACCGCGGTCGAGCAGCACGCCGACGACGGACTCCACGCCCACCCCGTTGCGGGCGAGCCGGCCCGCGATGATCCCCGCGCGGTCGTCGAGCTCCCCGAAGGACGCCGTTCCCGCGCCGGTGACGGCGGGGGCGTCCGGGGTGGCCGCGGCCTGCTCGGTGAAGCGCTCCAGGGCGGAACGGTACGGGGCACCCTGCGCGCCCCGGCCCGCGGCGAGGAACCGCTGCCGCTCGCCGTCGTCGAGGAGTTCCAGGGCGGACAGCGGGCGCGCGGGCGCCGCGGTCAGCTCGTCGAGCAGCCGGACCAGATGGCCGCCCATCCGGGCCACGGTCGCGCGGTCGAACAGATCGGTGGCGTAGATGAGCCGGCCGACGAGCGGCCCCGCGCCCTGGTCGCGCACCTGGAGTTCCAGGTCGCACCGGGCCACGCCGCCGTCGGCGAGGAACGGCTCGGCCGTGATGCCGGGCAGCGCGGGTCCCGCGCCGCCGCCCTCGTGCAGCGTGAAGACCGCCTGGTACACCGGGGTGCGCGAGAGGTCGCGCTCGGGCTCGACCTCCGCGACGACCCGGGCGAAGGGGACGGCCTGGTTGTCGTACGCGTCGAGGCTGCCGCGCCTGGCCGCGGCGACCAGCTCGGCGAACGAGTCGCCCGCGTGCCAACCGGCCTTCAGGACAAGGGTGTTGACGCCGTAGCCGAGCATGCCCTGGAGTTCGGGGCGGTTGCGTCCGGAGACGATGGTGCCGACCGCCACGTCCCGCCGGCCGGTGTAGCGGCCGAGCAGCAGCTGGTACGCGGCGAGCAGCACGGTGAAGACCGTCGTGTCCTGCGCGTCGGCGACGGCCCTGACCCGGTCGGCGACGGCCTCGGGGAGGACGAGGTCGACCTCGGCGCCCCCGTGGCCGCGCACCGCGGGTCGCGGGCGGTCCAGGGGCAGCTCCAGCGGTTCGAGACCGGAGAGGTGGGACTTCCAGTAGGAGAGCTGGCGAGCGAACCGGTCGCCGGACGCCTGCCCCCGCTGCCAGGCGGCGAAGTCGGCGTACTGGAGGGCGGGCGGCGCCGGCGGGAGCTCCCGGCCCTCGGCGAACGCACCGTAGGCCGTGGCCAGTTCGGACATGAGGATGCCGGTCGACCAGGCGTCGCAGGATATGTGGTGCGAGACCAGCAGGAGTACGTGGTCGTCGGCCGCTATCCGGACCAGCGTCGCCCGCGTCGGCCAGTCGGTCGCCAGGTCGAAGGGCTGGGCGCACTCGCCCTCCACCACCTCGCGGGCCTCCGCCTCGTCCACGGCGCGGGTGACGGCGAGGGTGCCCGGACGGGGAGCGTCGATGACCTGCTCGGGTTCGGTGCCGGTCAGTACATGGCGGGTGCGCAGGATCTCGTGGCGCTCGACCATCGCGTCCCAGGCCCGCCCGAGCGCCGCCTCGTCGAGCGGCCCGCTCAGCCGGAACGAGACCGGGACCAGGTACTCCGTGCTTCCCGGGTCGAGCCGGCTGAGGAACCACATCTGTTCCTGCCCGAAGGAGAGCGGCAGCGTGCCGGAGCGGTCGGCCGGCTCGATGCCCGCCCGCGCCCGCCGCCCCCCTCCGGCCAGTCGCTGTTGCAGCAGCCGGGCACGTACATCGTCGGCGGGCGGCGTCATCGTGGATTCTCTCGGGGTCATTTCGGCCTCTCCCCAGTTACGGATTCAACAGCCTGCCGATGCTGGCGAGGGCCGCCATACCCGCTCCATATTCGGGTGGTTGACGTGAGGTGATGGGGGTGGGAGCGGTCAGCTCCCGGTCTTCCACAGCTGCGAGATCTCGCCGAACCGCTCGCTCACCCACCGGTCGTCGTAGATGGTGTCGAGGTAGCGGTCGCCCCGGTCGGGGAAGAGCAGGACGCAGTGCGAGCCGGCCGGGATCGAGCCGCTGATCTGCTGGAACGCGGCGACCACCGCGCCGGACGAGCCGCCCGCCAGCACCGCCTCGCGGCCGACGAGCCGCCGGCAGCCGACCACGGTCTCCAGGTCGGTCACGTGCACCACCCGGTCCGCGGCCGTCGGGTCGAAGAGGGCGGGCCGCACCGACGCGCCGTGCCCGGGGATGAGCCGGGTGACCTTCTCGCCGCGGTCGTCGAAGAGCACGCTGCCGACGGCGTCGACCGCGACCATGGTCGTGCCGAGGCTGTGCTCCCTGGCGTACTGGGCGCACCCCTGGAGCGTCCCGGTGGTGCTGGTGGCGCAGAACAGGTAGTCGACCTTGCCGTCCAGGGCGTCGGCGATCTCGCGCATCGTGCGCTCGTGGGCCGCCGGGTTCTGCGGGTTGGCGTACTGGTTGGGCCAGAACGCGTGCGGCAGGGTCGCCACCAGGTGCCGCACCCGCCGCAGCCGGCGCTCCAGGTACTCGCCGCTGACCGGGTCCGGCTCGGTCACCTCCTCGATCTCGGCTCCGTAGGCCCGCAGGATCGCCAGGTTCTGGCGCGAGGTCTTCGCGTCGACCACGCAGATGAACCGGATGCCGTGGTAGCGGCAGAGCTGAGCGATACCGACCGCGAGATTGCCGGAGCTCGACTCGACCACCACCGAGCGGACCGGGTCGATTTCACCGCTCTTTATCGCGTCGAGGACCATGCTCACCGCGGTTCTGTCTTTTATGCTGCCCCCGGGATTGAAGCCCTCTATCTTGGCGAAGACCCTTCCGGGGAAGTCCGGCGCCAGTTTGCTGAGTTCCACCAGGGGCGTTCCCCCGACCGTTCCGAGGATGCCGCCTGCAGCTTTTTCCTTCATAGCCACTCCTCTTCGAAAACACCTGCCTCAACGGTTGGTCCGAGGGCTATAGGGCCCCTATACGGGAGCGCACACGGGAGAAATGAGCGAAGGCCCGCCCCCGCGGACCGGGGCCGGGCCTTCGTCCGTCGCGGGCCGTTCAGTCGGACATCGCCACCAGGACCCGGCGCTGTCCCGCGTACGGCCGGCGGCCGTGGGCGACCAGCACGTTGTCGATGACCATCAGGTCCCCGGCCTGCCAGTCGACGTTCACCGCGGTCTCCAGACCCCGGTCGCGGATCTCCAGGACGTGCTCGGCGGGGATCGGCGAGCCGTCCGCGTAGGTGACGTGCTGCGGCAGGTCCTCCTCCGGCATGATCCGGGCCAGGGCGGCGGCGGTCTCGTCGCCGAGCGCGGCGTGGTGCCACTGGTCGGCCTGGTTGAACCACACCTCCGTCCCGGTGACGGGGTGGGTGACGACGGCCGGACGCAGCTGCGCGATCCGCAGCCCGCCGTCGCGCTTCCACTCCCAGGTGGTGCCGGCCATCCCCGCCAAGTGGCCCTCCACCTCGGCGCGGTCGGAGGTCTCGAAGGTCTCCTGCCAGCTCTTTCCGAAGCCGTGCCCGTCGTGCAGGTTCTGCGTGTAGCGCACGCCGTCGGCGAAGGCCTCCCGCAGTCCGGGCGAGAGCGCCGCCAGCCAGGCGTCACCGGGGACGACCGGCGTCGCGCCCCCGGAGCCCGGGGTCGTCTCGCAGTAGAAGGCGAGCCGGGACGGCCACTTCGCCGAGTACGACAGCTCGTTGTGCATCGAGATGGTCTGGTCGGCGGGGTACTCGGTGGACGTGTAGATCCGGTCGCCGACGTGGCTGCGCGGCGAGTTCCCGTGCACGTACGCCAGCCGGTTGGGCAGCACCCGGTCGAGTACGCCGTCGAGCGACGCGGGTGAGATGCCGAAGCCGCGGAACACCACGGCTCCCTCGGCGAGCAGCAGGTCGTCGAGCCGCCCGGTCAGGTGGTCGAGGAGCGGCCCGTCCGCGGGCGTGATCTCCGCGGGGGCCCAGGTGATGGTTTCCGTCATGAGCACGAGAATCCCGCCGCAAGCTATACGGCCCCTATCGACGGCCGCCCGCGGCCCTTGTCGGAAGCGGTCGCAATAGGTTCACCATAGGAAAACGGTCTACTTTCCCCGGGACTTGAAAGGAAGTGCCGTCCTGCGACGAGAGGGCCCGACGTGACAGCTTCACCCGTGCATTCCGACGACTCGTCCAGGTTTCCGCTCACCGAGGGCCAGGCCGGAATCTGGTACGGCCGGCAGCTGGACCCTTCCGGGCTCGCCCACTCCTATGCCGAACTCCTCGACATCCAGGGCCCGATAAACCCCGGGCTGCTCCAGGAATCGGTCCGCCGGGTGGTGCGGGAGGCGGACGCGCTGCGCACGACGTTCGGCGAGGATGCGGAAGGCCCCTGGCAACGGGTGGACGCCGACCGGGACCCGGACGTCCCGCTCGTCGACCTCACCGCGGAGGCCGACCCGTCGCAGGCCGCCGACGCCTGGATGCGCGCCCGCATCGGCACCCCGCTGGACCCGGCCGCGGGCGAGGTCCAGCGCCACGCGGTACTGCGCCTCGCGCCCCGACGGCACCTGTGGTTCTGGCAGTTGCACCACCTGGTCTCCGACGGCGTGGGCTCCCAGCTGCTCGCCCGCCGCGCGGCGCAGATCCACGACGCGCTGGCCGCCGGCCGGACCCCGCCCGCCACGCCCTTCGGCAGCCTCGCCGCCCTCGTCGAGGAGGACCTGCACTACCGCGCGTCCGCCGCCTTCCGGGACGACCGCCGCCACTGGGCCGACACGTTCGCCGACCTCGAACACGTACCGGGCTTCACCGCGCAGACGACGGCGCCGACGGGTGTGGCGCTCCGGCGGACCTGGTACGCCGACCGTGAACTCGGCGCTCTCCTCGACGAGTTCACGGCCGGCCACGGCGTGAAGCGGTCCCATGTGCTGATCGCCGCGTTCGTCGCGTACGTCAGCCGGATGACCGGTACGCGCGAGCCCGTGGTCGGCCTCCCGGTGGCGAACCGCCACACCGAGGCCGCCGCGACGACCCCCGGCATGGTCTCCAACATCATTCCGCTGCGGGTCCCCGTCGACCGCGCGGGCGGCTTCCTCGGCCTGCTGGAACGGGTCGCCGAAAGCATCGGGCGGACGCGGCCGCACCGGCGGTACCGCTTCGAGGACATCCGCCGCGACCAGCGGACCCGACGCGGCACCGCGCGCGTCTTCGGCCCCACCGTCAACGTCATCTCGCTCGACGCGGAGCCGGCCTTCGGCGGGTGCCCCGCCCAGCACCGCAATCTCGCCCCGGGCCCGATCGAGGACTTCATGCTGGGCGTCTACACGACGCCCCGGCAGACGACGTTCACCATCGACGCCAACGCGGGCCTGTACAGCGCCGAGGACCTCAGTGACCACCGGGACCGGTTCGACGCGTTCCTGCGGCAGGTCCTCGTACGGCCCGGACTGCCCCTCGGCGAGATCGACGTGCTCACCGCCGCCGAGCGCCGCGCGTTCCTGACCGCGCGTCCGCTGCGTGCCGGGGCCGACGCGTCCGGCACCCTCGTGGACGCCTTCGAGGCGCAGGCCGCCCGCAGCCCCGCGGCCACGGCCGTGCGGGGGGAGGGCGAGGCCCTGTCCTACGCGGAGCTGAACGCGCGGGCCAACCGGCTCGCACGGCTCCTCGTCCAGCACGGCGCGGGGCCCGAGCGGCGGGTCGCGGTCTGCCTGCCGCCCACCGCCGACCTCGTCGTGGCGCTCCTGGCGATCCTCAAGTCCGGAGCCGCGTACCTGCCCATCGACCCGGAGTACCCACAGGACCGGATCGACTTCCTCCTTGAGGACGCGGAGCCGCTGCTGCTGCTCACCACCTCCGGCGCGGCGCCCCGGCCCTCCCGGGCGGCCGTCGTCACCATGGAGACCGACTCCGCGGCCGTCCTTCGCGACCTGGCGGCCCTGCCCGCGGACGACCTGCGTCCGCGAGAACGCCTCACCGCCCTCACCCGGGACAACGCGGCCTACGTCATCCACACCTCGGGCTCCACGGGACGGCCCAAGGGCGTGGTCGTCACGCACGGGAACGTCCTGAGGCTGTTCGCCGCGACCCGGGAACTCCTCGACCCGCGCGCGGACGACGTATGGACCATGGCCCACTCGTTCTCCTTCGACTTCTCCGTCTGGGAGCTGTGGGGAGCACTGCTCCACGGCGGACGCCTCGTCCTCGTCCCGACGGCGACGCGCCGCTCGCCCGACCGGCTGCTGCGCCTGCTCGCGGACGAATCCGTCACCGTGCTCAGCCAGACCCCCTCGGCGTTCCACCAGCTGCTGCGGGCGCTCCAGGACGAGCCCGCACTCACCGGGCGACTCGCGCTGCGCCACGTCGTCTTCGGCGGTGAGGCGCTCGACGTCCGACGGCTCGCGCCCTGGTACGAACTGCACGGTGACGGCGGCCCGTCGCTGATCAACATGTACGGGATCACGGAGACCACCGTGCACTCCAGCCATCTGCCGCTGACCGGCCCCGGACCCACCGCCCGCGGCGGGAGCCCGATCGGCCGCCCCCTGCCCGGCCTCGCGCTCTACGTCCTCGACGAGGACCTGCGGCCCGTGCCGCCCGGGGTCACCGGCGAGATCCACGTGGCCGGCGGCCAGACAGCCCGCGGCTACCTGAACCGCCCGGACCTCACCGCCGAACGCTTCCTCCCCGACCCGTTCGGCCCGCCCGGCTCCGTCATGTACCGGTCCGGCGACCTCGCCCGCCGCGACGCCCGGGGCCTGCTGCACTACGAGGGCCGCGCCGACGACCAGGTCAAGATCCGCGGGTTCCGCATCGAACCGGCCGAGATCGAGGCCGAGTTGCGGGCCGACCCGGAGGTCGAGAGCTGCTGTGTCGTCGTCCGCAGGGACGCGGTGGGCGACGAGGTCCTCGCGGCCTACGCGGTGCTCACCGACCCGTCCGCCACGGACACCGCCGCCCTGCGCCACCGCCTCGCGCGCCGGCTGCCCGCCCACCTGGTCCCGGCCACGGTGACGGCGATCGACCGGATACCGCTCACCCGGAACGGCAAGCTCGACCGGCGCGCCCTGCCGGATCCGGTGCACCGCCCCCGCACCTCACGAGCCACCGCGGAGCCGACCCCGGCCGAGCGGACCGTCATCGACGCCTTCGGCCACGCCCTCGGCGTCCCGGCGACCTCCACCGCGGACGACTTCTTCGACCTGGGCGGCGACTCCTTCAAAGCGGTCCGCCTGGCCCGCCGCCTGGGCCACGGCACCACGGTCCTCGACGTGTTCCAGAACCCCACCCCGGGAAGCCTGGCCCTGCGCGTCGAGGAGCTGCGCGTCGAACAGCTGCGCGCGACGCACCGGCCGCCCGACGCGCCGGACGGCACGGAACAGCGCCGCATCCTGCGACGGCTCGCCGGCGACGAGAACGCGGCCGTCAGCCTCGTCTGCATCCCCTACGGAGGCGGCACCGCCGCGGCCTACCACCGCCTCGCCGCGGCCCTGGCCCCCGGGATCGCGACCTGGAGCGCCGCCCTGCCGGGACACGACCCGACCCACCCCGCGGAACCCCTGCTCGCCCTGGACGACACCGCCGAACGGATCGCCGCGGAGATCGACGGCCTGATCGGCGGCCCCCTCGCCCTGTACGGGCACTGCGCCGGGTCGGCGCTCGCGGTGGCGGTCGCCCAGCGCCTGGAGCGGCAGGGGCGCCGGCCCGCCGTCCTGTACATCGGCGCCGCCCTGCCGTCGACCGCACCGGAACAGGAACTGGCACGCGCGGAGAACTGGCCGGCGAAATCCCTGTACGAGTTCATGAAGGCGCTCGGCGGATTCGACGGGGCGCTGGAGGAGTCCGATCTGCGGACCGTCCTCGACGTGCTGCGGCACGACATGACACAGGGCCTGCGGTTCCAGCTGGCGGCGGAGAAGGAAGGGCACCGGCCCCTGGCCACTCCGCTCGTGCTCGTCGCGGGCGACGAGGACGCCGCGACACGGGGCCACGAGACGGCGTACCGGAACTGGAAGCACTACGCGGCCCACGTCGAACTGGCCGTCATTCCCGGCGCCGGACACTACTTCGTCGGCCACCGGCCGGAGGAACTCGCCGCGATCATCGCCGGACGCCTCGGAACACCGACGCCGCACGAGGAGACCCGATGACGTCCGCCACGGTCGCCCTGGTCACCGGCGGCACCTCGGGACTGGGACTCGCCGTCGCCGCACGCCTCCTGCGCGACGGCGTGACCCCGGTGATCCTCGGCCGCAGCGAGGAACGCGGCCGGCACGCCCTGAAGACGCTGGGCGGCCCGGCCCTCTTCGTCCGCGGCGACGCCGTGGGCGAACAGGACGTGGCCCGGGCCCTGGACGTCGCCACGGAGCGGGGGCACCTGCGCGCCGTCGTGAACTGCGCCGGAGCGCCCCACGCGGCGAAGGTGGTCGGCCGGGCGGGACCGCACTCGCTGCGGGACTTCACGGACGTCGTCACGGCCAACCTCGTGAGCGCCTTCAACGTCGTGCGCCTGGCCGCCGAGCGGATGATGGCGAACCCGCCGCTGGAACAGGAGCGCGGCGTCATCGTCAACACGGCGTCCCTGGCCGCCTTCGACGGACAGATCGGGCAGGCGGCCTACGCGGCGTCCAAGGGCGGCATGGTGTCCATGACGCTGCCCCTCGCCCGCGAACTGGCCGCTTCCCTCATCCGCGTGGTCACCGTGGCCCCCGGCTTCTTCGAGACGCCCGCCGTCGCCGCCGTCCCCGAGGAGGCCCGCCGGGAGCTGGACCGCGATCTGCTGCACCCCCGGCGCTGGGGGGATCCGGCGGAGTTCGCGGACCTGGTGGCGCACATCATCGGCAACCCGATGATCAACGGCGAGACGATCCGCATCGACGGCGCGGTCCGGATGTCTCCCGGGCGGCGGCCCCGCAGCTCCTGAAACGTTCAGCCCGAACCCGGAAGGTGAATCTGCCATGAGTGTGGGCATCCGCTCGATAGGCGTCTGTGTACCGGAGAACGAGGTCACCAACGCACAACTCGTCGAGCGTTTCGACACCAGCGACGCCTGGATGCGCGAACGGCTCGGCATCTTCAGCCGCCGGATCGCCGGACCCGACGAGTTCACCTCCGACCTCGCGCTCGGCGCGCTGGAGGACGCGTGCAAGCGGGCCGGCACCGACCCGGCGAGCATCGACCTGCTGATCTGCTGCACCGCCACCCCCGACCACATGATCCCGGCCGTGGCCGCGATGATCCTGCGCAAGGCGCAGATCCGGGGCGTCCCCGGCTTCGACGTGAACGCCGGCGGCTGCGCGGGCGGGCTCTTCGCCCTGGACGTCGGCCACAAGTACATGGAGTCGGGACAGTACGGCCGGGTCGCCGTGGTCGTCGCGGACACCGTGGCCCAGCTGAACGACCCGGACGACCGCACCCAGCACGCCATCTTCGGGGACGGCGCCGCCTGCTACCTCCTGGAGCACTGCACGGACAGCCCCGGCATCGGCCGCACCCTGCTCGGCACGGACCCGGAGCGCTACGACACCGCCCTCGTCGAACGCATCGACGTCGACGGCCAGTTGAACCGCTTCAGCGGCGCGAACGTGACACGGATGGACGCCAAGGGGGTCAAGGACTTCGCCCTCTCCGTCGTCCCCGGCTTCGTGGACACGGTGACCGAGTCGGCGGGCATCGGCCTCGACGACGTGAAACTGATCGTCACGCACCAGGCGAACCCCACCCTCGTACGGAACCTTGTCGGCCTCCTCGGCCAGCCGGCCGACAAGGCCGTCGTCGTGGCCGACAGGTTCGGCAACACCAGCGGCTCCAGCGTGGTGATCGCGCTCGCCGAGGCCGAGCGCACCGGCCGGCTCAGCCCCGGCGACGCCGTCCTCCTGCTCGGTTTCGGCGCCGGCATGAGCTACGCGGGAACGGTCGTCCACTGGTGCGGCGACGCGAACTTCCCCCAGCGAGAGTGGTGAAGGACCCTTCATGTTCGCCGCCTACGCCGCCGACATCGCACCGCGCGAGCCGCTGCGGGGGCTGCGGCTCGGAGACCGCCCGGCGCCGGGGACCCGGCCCGGCTGGACCCGGGTCGAGGTGCGCGCCGCCTCCCTCAACCACCACGACCTGTGGTCACTGCGCGGGGTCGGACTCCCCGCGGAGCGGCTCCCCATGATCCTCGGCACGGACGCCGCGGGCGTCGACGAGGACGGCAACGAGGTCATCGTGCACCCGGTGATCGGCCTGACCGGTCACGGGCTCGCCCCCGGGGAGACCCGCTCCATCCTCACCGAGAAGTACCAGGGCACCTTCGCCGAACAGGTCGCCGTGCCCACGGGGAACCTCGTGCCCAAGCCGCCGGAGCTCTCCTTCGCGCAGGCCGCGTGCCTGCCGACGGCGTGGCTGACCGCGTACCGCATGCTCTTCACCAAGTCCGGTACGCGGCCCGGGGACTCGGTGCTCGTCCAGGGCGCGGGCGGCGGCGTCGCGACGGCCGCGATCGTGCTCGGCAGCGCGGCCGGACTGCGCGTCCTCGCCACCAGCCGCGACGCCCACCGGCGCCGGCGGGCCCGCGAACTCGGCGCCGTCGCCGCGCTGGAGCCGGGGGAGCGGCTGCCCCACCCGGTGGACGCCGTCCTCGAGACCGTCGGCGCCGCCACCTGGTCCCACTCGGTCAAGTCCCTGCGCCCCGGCGGCACCCTGGTCATCTCCGGCGCCACGAGCGGGGACCGCCCCGCGCACGCGGAACTCACCCGCATCTTCTACCGGGAGATCACCGTCGTCGGTTCGACCGTGGCCACCAAGGACGAACTCCAGGGCCTGCTCTCCTTCTGCGCCGCCACCGGCGTCCGGCCGGTCGTCGACGAGGTGCTGCCCCTCGACCGCGCCCGGGACGGCTTCCGGCGCATGGAGTCCGGCGCACACTTCGGAAAGATCGTCTTCACGGTCTGAGCGGCTCCCGCGATGCGGCGGGCCGGCGTGCACTCCGGACCACTTGATATCCGGGCTATAGGGGGCGTCCTTAGCGTCCTGGTTCATGTCGACCCACACACAGACACCCACCTTCGCCGTGATTTCGGGAGCCGAAGTCGACCGCGCGCTCGCCGGACGGCACCGCGAGGTCACCGGGATCATCGAGGACGCCTACCGACTCCACGGATCGGGCGGGACGGTCAACCCGCCCTCGTACTTCCTGCGTTTCCCCGACCGTCCCGACGCGCGGATCATCGCGCTCCCCGCCTCGGTCGGGGGTGACAACGCCGTGGACGGCATCAAGTGGATATCCAGCTTCCCCGGCAACATCGCCACCGGCCTGCCGCGCGCGTCCGCCGTCCTCATCCTCAACGATCCCGCCACCGGATACCCCCTGGCCTGCATGGAGTCCTCCATCATCAGCGCCTCCCGCACCGCCGCGTCGGCCGCGCTCGCCGCACGCACGCTGAGCGAGGCCCGCGGCAGCCGCCCGGCCCGCCTCGGGTTCATCGGGACCGGGCTCATCGCGCGGTACGTGCACGCCTACCTGGCCGCCAACGGCCTGGAGTTCGACGAGATCGGCGTGCACGACCTCAAGGCCGAGTACGCCGAGCAGTTCGCCGACACCATCGGCGACCGGGCGGGCGACGCGCGGGTCACCGTCCACGACAGCGCCGAATCGCTGATCCGCGGCAGCGACCTGATCGTCTTCGCCACCGTCGCCCCCGCGCCGCACGTCGACCAGCCCGCCTGGTTCGACCACAACCCGCTGGTGCTGCACGTCTCGCTGCGCGACCTGAGCACCGACGTGGTGCTCAGCGCCGCCAACTTCGTCGACGACATCGAGCACTGCCTGAAGGCGAACACCTCCCCGCATCTGGCCGAACAGCGCCTCGGCCACCGCGACTTCCTCGACGGCACCCTCTACGACGTCCTCACCGGCGCGGCCGAGGTCCCGGCCGACAAGCCGGTGATCTTCTCCCCGTTCGGCCTCGGCGTCCTCGACCTGGCGCTCGGCAAGTACGTCCACGACACCGTCCGGGAGAGCGGACGGCTCGACGTGGTGGACGGCTTCTTCCACGAGACCCGCCGCTACGGCTGAAAGGGCCCGATCGCGATGACAGTGCACACGACGACCACCTACGAACGGGTGCTCGCCCTGCTCGACGGCGCGGGCTGCGCCTACCGCGAGATCGCCCACCGCGCCGAAGGCCGTACCGACATGGCCAGCCTGCTGCGCGGACACCCACTGCGTCAGTCCGCCAAGTCCATCGTCCTGCGCGTCGCCCTCGGCCGGAAGCGCTCGGCCTACGTGCTCGCGGTGGTGCCCGGCGACCGCCGCGTCGACCTCGCCGAGGTCGCCCGCACCGCGGGCGGCACCCGCGCCGACTTCGCCGACCGGGCCTCCGCCGAGCGGCTCACCGGCTGCGTGAGCGGGGCGATCGTGCCGTTCTCCTTCGACGACCGGCTGCGGCTCGTGGTGGACCCGGAACTCCTCGACGAGGACGAGATCTGGTTCAACGCGGCCCGCCTCGACCGGTCCCTGGCGATGTCCCCGCGCGACTGGGCGGCCCTCGCCGAGCCCCTGTTCGCCCCGGTCGCCGAGGCGCGCCGGGCCACCGTCGTCGTGCCCGGCGGCGCGGCCGGCGGAAGGTGACGGGGCGCCATGACCGTCGTTCAGGAGCAACCGGCCGGGCCACCGGCCGCACACGCGCCAAGACCTCCGCGGATCGGCGTCCGGATCCGGGAACGCAGGCTGCCCGCCCACGCGCCGCTCGACCTGTACACCACGGCACGCCGCCGCCTCGGCCCCGACGTCTACCTCTTCGAGAGCCCCGAGGGGCCCTGGCGGGACAGCGGCACCGCCGTCGTCGGCTTCGGCCGCCTGGCCGAGATCCAGGTGCACGCCCGGTCCGTCACCGTCAGCGGCACCGAGGCGGTCACCGGCGCGGTGCTGCGCGCCGCCGACCGCATCGGCATGCCCGCCCTCGGCCCGGACAGCCGCGCGATCGCCGCCCCGGACCAGGTCTGGGAGCTGCTGCGCGCCGCCCAGCAGGGCTTCACCCTCGAAACCACCCGCCCCGAGGGGGAGTTCAGCTTCGGCTTCCTCGCCGCGTTCGGCTACGGGGCCGCCTGGCACATGGAGCAGCTGCCGGCCCGGGAGACCTCCGGGCCCGACATCGTGCTCACGCTGTTCAGCGACACCGTGCACTACGCGCCGGACGGCTCCGTACGCCATCTGCGCGCGCAATCCGCGGACTTCGAGCCCTGCCGCTTCGACCCGGCGGACGGCATCGAGGCCGTGGGGGAGAGCGCCGGGGTACCGCGGGCACCCGTACCGCGGTCGGTCCACGACAGCCTGACCCGCGAGGAGTTCCTCGCCCGGGCCGAGCGCTGTCTCGAGCACATCAGGGTCGGCGACATCTACCAGATCCAGATCGGCCACAGCATCGACGTCCGCACCCCGCTGTCGCCCACGGACGTCTACCGCAGGCTCAGGTCCCGCAACCCGTCCCCGCACCTGTACCTGGTGCCACGGGCGGGGGACACCCTGATCGGCGCCAGCCCCGAACTCCTGTTCCGCATCGACGGTTCCCGGATCGAGATGCGCCCCATCGCGGGCACCGCACCCCGCGGCCCCGACGAGGACGTCAACCGCGCGCAGGTGGCCCGGATGCGCGCCAGCGAGAAGGAGCGCGCCGAACACGTGATGCTCGTCGACCTGTGCCGCAACGACATCGGCCGGGTGGCACGCACGGGCAGCCTCGACGTCCCCGTGCAGCAGACGGTGGAGACCTTCTCGCACGTCTTCCACCTGGTGTCGGTGGTCGAGGGCGAACTGGCCGAGGACACCGACGTCTGGGCGGCGGTGCGCGCGGTGTTCCCGGCGGGCACCGTCACCGGCACGCCCAAGATCCGCGCCATGGAGCTCATCGAGGAGCTCGAACACACGCCGCGCGACATGTACGCGGGGGCGGTGGGCCTGATCGACGTACGTGGCCCGAGCCGGCTCGCCCTGTGCATCCGCACGGTCGTGCACGACGGCATCGGCTACCGGACGCAGGCCTGCGCGGGCATCGTCGCCGACTCCGAACCGGCGGCGGAGTGGCGCGAGACGCTGCACAAGATGGGGGCCGCCCACTGGGCGCTGACCGGTCAGGAGCTGCTGCCGTGAACGTGCTGCTCGTCGACGCGTACGACAGCTTCACCCACATCATCGACCAGTACCTGCGCATGCTGGGAGCCGACACCGACGTCGTACGGTCACGCACCCTGACCCCGCGGGCACTGCTCGCCCGGCAGCCCGACGCGGTCGTCCTCGGCCCGGGGCCCGGCCATCCGCGCGAGTCCGGACACGTCGAACTCGTCCACGCCTTCGCGGGCCGGGTGCCACTGCTCGGGATCTGCCTCGGACACCAGGCGATCGGGCTGGCGTACGGCGGCCGGGTGGACGTCGCGGAACGGGCCAGGCACGGCAAGACCAGCCCGCTGCGCCACGACGCCTCCACGCTCTACGCGGGCATCGGACAAGGCACGCGCGTCACCCGCTACCACTCCCTCGTCGTCGCCCCCGAACTGCCGCCGCCCCTGACGGCGACCGCGCACGCCGAGGACGACGGCGCGGTGATGGGGCTGCGCCACCGCAGCCTGGCCGTGCACGGCGTGCAGTTCCACCCCGAGAGCATCGCCACGGACCACGGGATGCGGCTCATCGAGAACTTCCTCGGCACGGTCGGCACGCCGGACGATCCCGGCACGTCGAACGACCTTGGTGCGTCGAGCGAACCCGGCGCGTTGGCCGACTGTGGCGCGTTGGCCGAACCCGGCACGTCGGCCGAACCTGGCACGCTGGCTGAACCTGGCGCGTCGGCCGAATCTGCCACGTCGCATCCGCCGTATAGGACGCGCATAGCCCCCGGGGCGACAGTGGCCTGACCCGGCGACAGCACGGCGACAGCACGGTGACGGCCGGTGCGAACGGACAGCGCCTCTCCGAGGACGCGCCGCGGAGCTCCCCCCTCCTGCGCCGCGTCCTGCCGGCCCTCTTCGGCCCGGTGCCCGACGGCGACCACGCCGACGGGCCCCCGGCCGCGGAGGGCCGGCCTCTTTGCGGCGGAGGAACGGCCCAGCGGCAGAAGGAGACCGTACGCGCATGACCAACCCGCCCCTCGCCCCGGCCGTCGGTCCGGTGCACAGCGAACTGATCCGCCGCACCCTGCGCGAGCGGCTGGCGTCCGCCCTGCCCGAGCGTCTGCGCCGCACCCTGGACACCCAGCTGCGCACCGTGGCCGAACGCGGCCCCGGACCGCTGGACGAGCACTTCCTTGCGGCCGAACTCCGTTACGGGCGGGCCCCGTTGCCCGGCTGGGCCGGCTGGTCGGTCCCCGACGCCGTACGCACCCGGCTCCTCGCCGCACTGCCGCTGACCGGCACGGCCCTCGCCGAGGAAGCGGAACGCAGCTACGCGCGCGGAGCGCCGGGCGAGCGCAAGTCCGTACTCCTCGCCCTGCCCTTCCTGCCGGTCGGCGACGCCGCGGTGGGCATCGTCGAGGACGCGGTGCGCTCCGGCGACCCCCGGCTGCTCGCGGTCGCCCTCGGCCCGTACGCGGGCCGGCACCTGGACCAGGACAGCTGGCGCCGGGCGGTCCTGGCCTGCCTGTCCGCCGGGGTCGCCCTGACCCGGGTGGACCGGCTCGCGGACCGTCGCGACCCCGGACTCGCCCGCCTCGCCCAGGACTTCGCGGCCGGCCGCAGAGCCGCCCGCGGCCCCGTCCCCGACGACCTCTGGCTCATCGCCGGCGCCCTCCCCTAGGGGAGCCCGGGGGTTTCCCTGACCTTCACTCCGAAACGGTTGAATCTCCCTGTTACGTGTCAGTTTCTGGTTACGGAAGATGTCCTGGGTGACGAAGGACGGTGAGACGGATGGCCGACTGGAGCGGGAACTGGCTGTACGCCCTGATCGTGCTGACCGTGGTGCCGCCGATGGTGCCCAACTCCTGGCTGCTGGTGACCGCCGGCGCCCTGGCGGCGACGGGCCGCCTGAGTCTTGCCGCGGTGCTCCCGGTGGCCGTGTGCAGCGCGATCCTCGGCGACCTGCTGATCTACGGCGGCGCCCGGCGCTTCGGCGGCGGCCTGGTACGCCGCCTCAACCGCGGCCCACGCCGCCAGAAGGCCCTGGAGTGGGCCGCGGCCCGGATCGAGAGCTACGGCATCCCGTTCATCATCGCGGCCCGCTTCACCCCGAGCGGCCGCACCATCGGCATGTCCGCGGCCGGCCTCGTCCACTTCCGCCTCCGCCGCCTCCTGTACGCGTCCGCCGCCGCGGAGTCGGTCTGGGTCACGTACACGGTGGGCCTCGGCTACTTCGGCGGCACCACAGCGGGCGAGGGCCCCCGAGGCGTCCTCCTGGCCTTCGCCGTCTCAGCCACGGTGGCCACAGCGGTAGCCACCACCCAATGGATCCTCCGCCGCCGAAGGGGCCCTACGGCGGCGTCCCGCGTGGTGATGCGGAGGGAGGAGCGCCGGGGGGCGGAGAGGGTGGAGGGGGTGGTGCCGGAGGAATTGAATGAGGCAGGGGTTGATTAGCGGGACCAAGGGCGAGCGCGCCAGCCGACACCCCCACCCCAACATTCCGCCAACCGCTGACCGCCAACCGCCGTCCGCGCCCTCGCGCGCACCCTAGCCCTGCCCAGCCCAGCAAAACGGCCCCGCCGAAGCGGACCCCTGCGACCGTCCTACCCAGACAACGGGACGAGCCGCGGCGGCAGTTCACGGGGCGGGTTCGCGTACGCCGCATGTGCGCGCTCCTGCTCTCGGCGCCAGATGGCCATGAGGGCTTCGTCGGTCTGCGGCACGGCCAGGCTGAGTTGCTTGAGGATCGTCCGGAAGAATGGGACCGGTCCACCCGCCAGAGTGGTTACCAGGGCAGACAGCATCGGCGTATCGGCCGCAAGCCTGCGGTCGATCAAGGCCAGCCGCATGTGCAGGACGGCAGGCGTGATCCCGCTGTTCTCCAGTTCTGCCATGGAGATGGTCCGCCCCTGGGCCGCGACGTGGATCAGCTGACGAGTGAGCTGTTCGACCGGACGGTGTGTTGTGTTCTGCGGCGCTGACGAGAGCTGGGTCGGGATGGATTTCCTCAGCTCCGCCTTCGTCGCCTTCTGCTGTGCCTCGTACCGTGCCAAGAACTCGTTCTGGAGTTTTCTGAGGCTCGGCTTCTTCCCCTTCTTCTGCATTTTCTCCACGGTGGGTGGAAGGCCGGTGGGTCTGGTGGGTGTCGACGTCCGGTGAGCGATCAGTGCCTGTTCCAGCTCGTGAATGTGATGGTCACGACTTTGCTTGGCCGCTTCGATCCACTTGCGGTTCCCTCCAGTGGGCTGCTGGCCGAGCCAGACCGACGCCCCGTGCATGGCTGTGTTGATCTGCTGGCGCACGGCCTTGACCGGATGAGGTCCGAGGCGACGAAGGGTGGTGAGCAACTCACTGAGGCGGGGGTCCTCACGCCTGTTGAACAGGGTTGTGCTTCCCCTGAACGCCTTCTTGACGAGGTTCTTCTGCGCAGGCCGTGCGGGAGTCAGGGCGAGTCGGGGGCCCATGGCCCGGGACGGCTGACCGAATGCCGCGTAGGCGCGCTCGCGCTCGACTGCGGCCCACTGGTGAAGGCGTGTGGAGGTCTTGGCGTACGGAATTCCGAGTCGGTGCAGGATCTCGCCGAGGTAGGGCAGCGGGGCGTCGCCGTCGAGGACGAGGGCCGAGCGCACCGGCAGATACTCGGACAGCGGTGAGTCCACATCCACAAGGAGGTCACGGCGTTCGGTATCGGAGAGCTGCGAGGCTGTCACGCCGAGGCGAGAGGCAAGTTCCTCCCACGTAGTGGTCGCACCCAACCGGGCGAAGTCGGCCAGGGCCGTGCGGACTTCGGTGACCATGTCGACATGGGTGAGAACGCGCGGCTTGGTCGGCGAGGGTGTGGGCACGACGAGGGCGGGCTCGGCGGGCACCGGCGCGGTCGGCGCTCCCTGAGGCGGTGTCCAGAGCCCGGTCCGCTCGGCCTCGCGGGTGTTGAGACGCAGGCAGCGGTTCACCTCTACGACCCAGCCCTGGCCGTCCTCAAGCACCAGCATCCGAGCGGAGTCGGGCACGCCGTACACGTGGTCGGCCGATGGCGGGCCGCTGTCTGCGGGGAGAGAGAGTGCGGCTCTGACAATGGGACTGTCGGTCGGCCGTACATCGGCGGTGATGAGACGGCGGCCCGTGGCGGCGAAGGGTGTGTCCAGGAGGGGCCTGGCCTCGTCGATGGGCCGGAAGACGAGCCCGCCCGCGAGGGGGAACGAGGGGAGCTGCGGTCGCGGGCGCGATATGCGGATGGTTTCGACGCGAGGCGTGGACAGTCCGGTGGACGTGAGGGTGCAGTCGCCCAACGGAGTCCAGGTGACACTGCGGTCCCGGGCCTCCGTGCCGATGTGGACGTGGCGCTCACCGCCGACCGTTTCGAGGCGTACACGCAGGAAATAGGCGTCGCAGTCGAGGAGTTCGCGGGTGGCCGGGACGTCCGATCTGAACACCCAGTCGACACCGCCGGGGGCCTTCGGACGCAGGGCGTCGGTGTGGCGGCGCCAGGCGGGATAGTCGCAATGGGTGAGCTGGAAGCGGATGATGCGGCTGGTATGCGGAAGGTAGACGTCGACAGCGTCGCCGGGCCCGGTCCCGAGGTCGCGGGTCTGTATGTCACCACGTATGTGCTGCTTGCTCAGCAGCCGTTGCATGCCGCGTTTGATGAAGAGGTGGTCCGCGCTGGACTCGCCGTTGGCGGCGCGGTGGCAGACGGGAGCGCTGGGGTGGTGGGCGAAGTGGCAGACCTTCTCGGTGTAGCGACGATCACTCAACTCGGCTCCGCATCCACCCAGTTGATGCCCGCACCAGTAGCTGTAGGTGGGGTGTGCCTTGCGCCAGAGGTCTAGCTCGTGGGCGTCCATCGGAAGGATGACCGGGTGGTCGGAGTTCTTGTGTCCGATGACGGCGGTTTGTACGCGGCGGTGGTCGAGAACGTGCTGGGTCGTCGACATGGGTCTGCCTCGCAGTTCGGTGCGGCCCGTGGGGTGACCTGCGTACGGCTTTGGGGTGCGGGTCCAAGCACCGACGGTGGTGGGGCTGCCGACGGGGCGTGGGGGTCGGGATGGGGCAGAAGCGGTGGGAACGCCGCAGTGCTGTGGAGAGCTGGGCTCAGACCTTGATGACGGTGACGCGCGCCCCGCACAGGGCGGCGAGATCTTCGGGGTCCGAGGTCAGGATGGTGACGGGTCCGGGGGCGGCCAGGGCGGTGGCGCTGAGCATGGCGTCAATGGCGTACTTGTGCCCGTGCAGCCCTGCGTCGGCCAGAAGTCCAGCGGCTCGGCGGGCGATCGGTTCGGTTACCGGCTCGACAATCAGGCGGGACAACGTCCATTCCAGAGCCGGCCGGTTGATGCGGGGATGGACCACCTCTACGAGAGTGGCGGCGGAGGTGATGACACGGAGGTCGTCGGCGCGGGCCAGGGCGAGCCACGTGGTGACCGTCCGGTCGCGCAAGACGGCCTTGGTCAGTCCCTCGCTGTCCAGGACGAGGGTGCCACCGGGGGCTGCGGGTGAGCGGTTCATGCGGCGTTGGCCCCGCCGCGGTTCTGCTCCTGCCGGGCCTGGTGAAGCTGATCGCGCAGCGCCTGGATCTCGTCGTCCGTGATAGGGCCGTGTTCGGCCTCGGCGACCTGGATGAGTTCATTGAGGTTGTCGCGCTCGATCTGGCGGGCGACGGCCGCAGCGACGTAGGCGGACAGTCCGGAGGGGCCGCTGCGGGTTCGGGCGGCTTCCGCGATGTCGCGCGGCATGGTGATCGAGTACTTACCAGTAGGCTCGCTCATGCCACCGATCCTACCTTGCATACTCCCCGAGAGTGCAGAATCGGACGAGTAACCTGACCCGTCTGCACTATTGGCCCTGACCTGCAGTTTTATCTAGGTCAGGGCTACTTGTTGTCGTGGTGGGCGTGCCCGGTTGCATGAGTTCCCGCGGGTGTGGTGGATCTGCAGTGGCGTACGGGAACGGACCTGCGCACTGTGTTCCGAATAAAGGGAAGAGCGGTTGGCGATGACTGGGCCGCTGACGTAAAGGCCGACCTCGCCGGGCGCTTCTCCGTGGACTCCAGGGTGCCGTCCTTGGCGGGCAGGTCACAGACCTCGAACTCGCTGGAACTGGTGCGCCGACGGGGTTGCGCGCGTTCTGAGCGCCCGTACAACGAGAGCGTCTCCGGCACCCACTCCGCATCTGCTCTGCATGGACCGCAACGGTCATGCCGCCATCCGGCGACGCGCCCGCAGACCAGCCATGTTCTGGGCGCCCCCGGCAGGACTCGAACCTGCGGCCAAGCGCTTAGAAGGCGCCTGCTCTATCCACTGAGCTACGGGGGCCGGTGTGTGGCCGTTGGCTTGGACGGGCGGATGTGGGGGTGATCCGTGACCTTGCCGGGGACAAGGATAGGGCTCCCGGGTCCCTGTCCTTGCTGCTTCGCCTCCGTGGCTCGATGTGGAGGTTCAGTGAAGCGGAACTGATAATCGCAGGTAGGTGCGAATCGTGCATCGCTTTTGGCGACTCACGCCCCGGGTGTTGTGCACTCGTTATGCCTGCGCCCCCTCTCTCCCCTTCCGTCCCGCTGTGCGCTTCCTGTGACGTATCGCGCCCCTTTCGGGGCGCCTTCGATGGTCCTCCTGGCGTGTTCTGGCGTCTTATCGGCGCGCAGGTGCGCTCATATGCTTCAGAAAGACACCAAAATTGGGCATTCTTCGCATGTGGTGACCTTGGACGTACGGCCTCAGCTGCTCGACGCACTTACCGCGCTGCGCGACCGTGTCGCCGCCGCGCGCTTCCCGCTCCCCCTCGCAGGGGCGCCACGCGCGCGTGCCAACAGAAACGAGTTGCTCGCACAGCTCGACGACTACTTGGTGCCCCGGTTGCAGGCCCCCGAAGCGCCCTTGCTGGCCGTGATCGGCGGGTCCACGGGCGCCGGCAAGTCCACACTCGTGAACTCGCTCGTGGGGCGCGTGGTGAGCGAGGCCGGGGTGTTGCGGCCGACCACACGGACCCCGGTGCTCGTCTGCCACCCCGACGACCACCACTGGTTCTCCGGGATGCGCGTCCTGCCCGACCTCACGCGCGTGTGGGTGCCCCGGCAGGTCGAGGGCGAGGGGCCCGAGGACGAGGACGACGACGCGCTGACGCCCGTACTGGAGGACGGGGAGCGGGTGCTCAGGGTCGAGACCGCGGGGACGTTGCCGCAGGGGCTCGCGTTGCTCGACGCGCCCGACATCGACTCCCTGGTGGACGAGAACCGGCTGCTCGCCGCGCGGCTCGTGAGCGCCGCCGACGTGTGGATCATGGTGACCACCGCGTCCCGGTACGCCGACGCCGTGCCATGGCATCTGCTGCGTACCGCCAAGGAGTACGACGCCAGCCTGGTGACCGTGCTCGATCGGGTGCCGCACCAGGTCGTCACCGAAGTGTCGCGACAGTACGGGGCCCTGCTCACCAAGGCCGGGCTCGGCGAGGTGCCGCGGTTCACCGTTCCCGAGCTGCCCGAATCCACCGGGAACGGCGGCCTGCTGCCCGCCACCGCCGTCGCGCCCCTGCGCGCCTGGCTCACCCACCGCGCCCAGGACCCCGACGCGCGCGCCCTCGCCGTGAGCCGTACCGCGCGCGGCGTCCTCGACTCGCTCAAGGCCCGGATGCCGGAGCTGGCCGCCGCGGTCGCCGCCCAGCACTCGGCCGCCGTACGGCTCACCACCGCGGTCGAGGAGGCGTACGAGAGCGAGCACGCGCGCGTGCGCAACAGGCTGCAAGCAGGAGGGGTGCTCGCGGGAGACGCCCTCAAGCGGTGGCGCAGCTATCCCCTGGACTGTTCGGCGGGGGAGCTGCTCGACGCGCTCGTGGGGAGCCTGAGCGCCCTGCTGGTGTGCGCGGTGAGCGCCGCCGACGCGCGCGTGGACGAGGCCTGGCGGCGCGAACCCGGTGGTGGCGCGCCCGAGCTGGCCGACCGGGACCCGGAGTTGGAGAGCGCGGAGCACCGCATCGGGATGGCCGTACGACGGTGGCGGCGGGTCCTGGAGGAGTACGCCGAGGAAGAGGTGCGGGCCGTCGGCGAGCTGCAGGGCGCCACGCCGCCCGAGCCCGAGGTCGTCGCCGCCCTGGTCGCCACCGCGCTGCTCGGCGGTCGCCGGGCCAGGGCCGCCGGCGAGAACCTCGCCGAGCGGATCGGCGCCCAGGGCGCCCTGCGCCTGCGGGACCGCGGTGGGCGGCTGCTCAGCGAGTACCTGGACACCGTGCTCGGCGCGGAACGCGAACGCCGGCTCGCGCCGCTCGACGGGCTCGGCGTCACCCCGGAGCCACAGGCCGAACTGATCGCGGCCCTTTCGCTGCTGCAGAAGGAGAGGTGAAGGCGGTGACCGCCGTCACGGATCACGACACCGACCACACCGGGGGCCCCGAGGGCGGCGCCTGGGACGACGGGCTCATCGCGCGGCGCGCCGCCGGGCAGCCGGGCGACCTCCTGGAGGCACCGCACGCGCCGGCGGGCCCGGGAACGTCCGACGACACCCACCTGAAGCAGCGCCTCGACGCACTGCGCGAACTCGTCGGACTGTCCCGTACGCGGCTCGACGGGGCGACCCTCGCCGAGGCGGGGCGGGTGCTCGACGAGGCCGCCACCCGGCGCAGACTCTCCGCGCGGCACACCGTGGTGGCCGTCGCGGGGGCCACGGGGAGCGGAAAGTCGACCCTGTTCAACGCCCTCGCCGGCGTACCGCTGTCGGAGACGGGGCTGCGCCGGCCCACCACCTCCGCGCCGATCGCCTGCAGCTGGACCGACGGCGCGGCGGGGCTGCTCGACCGGCTCGGCATCCCGGGGCGCTCGCGGCGCCGCCCGCTGCAGGGGCAGATCGGGGACGCGCCGCTCGAAGGGCTCGTCCTCGTCGACCTGCCCGACCACGACTCCGCGGCGCCCGCCCACCGCGAGCAGGTCGACCGGGTGCTCGCCCTCGTGGACGCGGTGATCTGGGTCGTCGACCCCGAGAAGTACGCCGACGCGATGCTCCACCAGCGCTACCTGCGGCCCATGGCGGGCCACGCCGAGGTGATGTTCGTCGTCCTCAACCAGGTCGACCGGCTGCCCGGCGACGCCGCCGAACAGGTCCTCGACGACCTACGACGCCTCCTCGACGAGGACGGCATCGCGCTCGGCGAACACGGCGAACCCGGCGCCACCGTGCTGCCGCTGTCCGCGCTGACCGGCGAGGGAGTCGGCGAACTGCGCGACGCCCTCGACCAGTTCGTCACCGAGCGGCAGGCCGCGGCGCGCCGGATCGGCGCCGACGTGGACGCCGCCGCGATCCGGCTGCGGCCCGTGTACGCGGCCGGACGACAGGTCGGACTGAGCGAGGCGGCCCGAGAGGAGTTCGCCGACCGGCTCGCCGACGCGGTCGGCGCGGCGGCCGCGGGACAGGCCGCCGAACGGGCCTGGGCGCGCGGGGCCAACAAGGCGTGCGGCACACCCTGGCTCAGGCTCTGGCGGTGGTACGAGGCCCAGCGCGCCGCCACCGCGAGCACTCCGGCCACCGTGCCGCCCGCCGACGAGGAGGCCACGGCGCGCCAGCGCGTCGAGCACGCCGTACGGGCCGTCGGTGACGCGGCGGCGACCGGGCTGCCCGACGCATGGGCCCAGGCCGTGCGGGAGGCCGCCGTGCGCGGCGCCGAGGGGCTGCCGCAGGCGCTCGACGAGCTGGCGGTGACGGCGGGCGCGCCGGACGCGGGGAGCCGGTCGGCGGGGTCGACCGGGTCACGTGCCGGGGCCGGCATCGGTGCTGGCGTCGGTGCGGGGCTCGGCGGGCGTCCGCCGCGGCCGGGGTGGTGGCCGGTCGCGGTCCTCGCCCAGGCCTCCATGACGATTCTTCAGATCCTGGGCGGGCTCTGGCTGTTGGGGCAGATCCTCGGGGTCCTGTCACCCAACCTCGGGGTGCCGGTGCTGATGATGCTCGCCGGGATCGTGGGCGGGCCGTGCGTGGAGTGGGCGTGCCGGTTCGCGGCGAAGGGGCCCGCCCGGCGGTACGGGCAGGAGGCGGAGCGGCGCCTGCGGGACGCGGCGGCGGCCTGCGGCAGGGCCCGAGTGCTGGACCCGGTCGCGGCGGAGCTGCTGCGGTACCGGGAGGTGCGGGAGCAGTACGCACGGGTGGTCGGGTTTTCCACAACCGGGCGGTAGGCCACAGGCGTCGGCGGGGATCGCGGGGCGGGGGCAGTCTGGGGAGCGCGGTTCGGGAACGGCCCGGACCGCGCTGACCAGGCGTGAACAGGATGTTCGTGGCCTGGTGTGGCACGGCAGGACCAGGCGTGACCGGCGTGTTCGGACACGTTGTGGGAACAGGGGAGGGGCGTACGCCATGAACGAGACGCTGTTGACAGTGGTGGGGAACGTCGCGACGACGCCGGTCTACCGGGAGTTGCCGACCGGGCCGGTGTCCCGCTTCCGGCTCGCGGTGACCCCACGCCGCTTCGACCGGGTGCGCAACGAATGGGTGGACGGCCACACCAACTTCTTCACGGTGTGGGCCAACGGCCCGCTCGGGGCCAATGTGCAGGGCTCCATCACCATCGGCGAACCCGTCATCGTGCAGGGCCGGTTGAAGGTGCGCGACGAGGAGCGCGGCGGCCAGCACTGGACCTCGGCGGACATTCAGGCGAGCGCGGTGGGGCACGACCTGTCCCGCGGCACGTCGGCGTTCCGGCGGGCCGTCCGGCGGGCGGTGACCGCGGCCGAGGAGCAGGCACAGGCACGTGGGGAGCAAGAGGCCCTGGACGAGCCGTCGTTCGAGATCGAGCCGGAGCCGGTGGGGTGAAGCACGGGGGAACGGTGGTGTCGGTGATGTGGCGATAAGCCTGCTTCACATGCGATTTCGGCGATAACGATTCCGAGTCGGATCGCCCGCCGGGCGGCAGCTCTGTGAGTCGGCACAGCCCACGTCCATAGGATGCGGGCGGAGTTCCTGGGTTCGAAGATGCGTCCTAGGACTCCGCGAGTTCTTGGAGCTCCAGGGGCTTCACGGGCTCCGAGAGCTCCACGGGCTTCACGGGCTTCAGGGGCTCAAGAGCCAGCCGAGTCGCAGTGGTTGGCATTGATTCTGCCGGCGGGACACCACCCCCCATGTGTCAACACGTCCTGCCTGAAAGGGAATTACGTGTTTTCAGTGTTCACGCGGGTTGCCCGGCGCGGGCGGTCCACCGCCCGGATCGCCGCGGCGGCCCTGGTGTCGGGGCTCGTGGCGGCCGGCGCGATATCCGGCGCGGGCTCGGCCCAGGCACTCGACGGCGTCGACGGAGTCAAGGAGCAGGGCGGCGCGAGCGCCGTCATCAGCGGCTTGGACGTGCACGGGACGGCCGTCGTGCACGAGAACGGCACGGACGAGAAGGTCACCGCAGGCCTCTTCCGGATGACCGTCGACGGCGGCGGCATGCTCCAGACGTACTGCATCGACATCCACAACCCGACGCAGACGGACGCCAGGTACCAGGAGACCTCCTGGAGCGGCACCTCGCTGAGCGGCAACAAGGACGCGGGCCGGATCCGCTGGATCCTGCAGAACTCGTACCCGCAGGTCAACGATCTCGCCGCGCTGGCGCGCAAGGCCGGGGCCAGGAGCCTCACCGAGGCGGACGCCGCGGCCGGCACCCAGGTCGCCATCTGGCGCTACTCGGACGACGCCGACGTCGAGGCCGTCAGTCCCGCCGCCGAGAAGCTCGCCGACTATCTGCAGCACAGCGCGCGTCCCCTCGCCGAGCCGCGGGCCTCGCTGACGCTGACGCCGCAGGCGGTCTCCGGTCGTCCGGGGGAGCGGCTCGGCCCGGTCAGGGTGCGCACGAACGCCGACGCCGTCGGGGTGACGCCGCCCGCCGAGGCCGCCGCGGAGGGCGTGCGGATCGTCGACAAGAAGGGTGAGCCGGTCACGGCCGCGGTCGACGGCAGCAGCCTCTACTTCGACATACCCGAGGACGCGGACGCGGGTTCGGCCGAACTCGCCGTGCAGGCCTCCACGACCGTGCCGGTTGGCCGCGCCTTCACCTCCGACACCCGCAGCCAGACGCAGATCCTCGCGGGCTCCAGCGAGTCCACGGTCTCCGCGAGCGCGACGGCGACCTGGGCGCGGCAGGGCGCCGTGCCCGCGCTGTCCGCACACAAGAACTGCGACAAGAGCGGCATCGACATCACGGTGGCGAACACGGGGGACAAGCCGTTCACGTTCCGCCTGATGGGCACGCGGCACACCGTCCCCGCCGAGGCGACGCGGACGGTGACCATACCGCTGCAGGAGGACCAGGCCTACGACTTCACGATCGAGGGCCCGCACGGCTTCGAGAAGCGGCTGCGCGGCATCCTCGACTGCCGCACGACGTCCGCGGTGGCCACCACCGACGACGGCCTGAGAACCCAGACGACGACCCAGCCGAGCCCCGCATCGGTCGGCGGCACGGGCGCCTCCGGCACGGACCTGGCGGAGACGGGCGCGTCGAACGCGACCCCGCTGATCGCGGGCGCGGCCATCGTCCTCGTCCTGCTCGGCGGGGCCGCGCTGATCTTCGTACGCAGGAAGAAGACACCGGCGGACGGGGCGGCCGGAACCCCCGGCGAGGAGTGATCAGGGGCCGTCCCGCTCGATGAGGGTGCCGTCGGGCCCCACGGAGTAGCAGCGGGGCGGGCCCATGGCCTTCAGGGCTGTGCGCAACCGGGCTTCCACCGCCGCCGGAGTCATTTCGGGGGCGGAGCCCTGGGCGTCCCGTACATCCCCTGCATCCCGCACGCGGAAGCCGTGCAGGGGGATCGTCTCCGCTTCGAGGTCGTCAGGCTCGGGACGGCCCTCCTCCACGAAGCCGCAGAGTCGGCGGACGTACTACAGCGACCAGGGCAGGCCCGTAGAGACCGCGGACATCGTGGTGCCTGCCGCCCTGTGCGAGATCGTTTACGAGATCCTCGTCAATCCGAATCCTCGCTAGGCACGGGCGTCCGCCCTCCAAGTAGGTTCTCGCGAGTGACCTCTACGCCTGAATCCGTCGACAGCCGTGAAGATCTGGCGGCCTTCGTTCGCGCCCTGCTTCGCAGCCATGCCGAAGAGAGGAGTGCTTGGGAGAACGCGGACCTCCCCAGCTTCCTGGAGGCTCTGGCCGCGTGGATCGATGACGCGGGCGGTTGGTACGACAACGCCGGCCGCGAGCTGCCTGCCGATGGTGACTGGCGGTTCTTCGCGCGAGCTCTGCGGGCGGCCACCGTCTACGAGTGATCCAGGGGCGGCGGTGAAGGGGTGCGGATTGGCGTCACGAAGATCGTTCCTGGGCCGTCCGTGGGCCGTGCGACGTTGGCCGAGGCCGACAATCAGCGACCGTCAGTGACAGACCCGCTACGATCGTTCGCCCCGAACCCCCAGCTCAGGGCCACAGGGCGATACGCGTTTTCGCCTGGCACTGGCGATGCGGCAAGATGGGGTGTATCTGCCCTCACGCGGTGGAGACCGCAGTACGCGGGCCCCTTACGCGACCACACTTCGACTGCCGGACGGTTTCTCTTGGCTGAGTTCATCTACACCATGCGCAAGACGCGCAAGGCGCACGGCGACAAGGTGATCCTCGATGACGTCACCCTGAACTTCCTGCCGGGAGCGAAGATCGGCGTCGTCGGTCCGAACGGTGCCGGTAAGTCGACGGTCCTGAAGATCATGGCGGGTCTTGAGCACCCGTCGAACGGTGACGCGTTCATCACCCCCGGGTTCAGCGTCGGCATCCTCATGCAGGAGCCGAAGCTCGACGAGTCCAAGACCGTTCTGGAGAACGTGCAGGACGGCGCCGCCGAGATCATGGGCAAGCTCAAGCGCTTCAACGAGGTCGCCGAGCTCATGGCGACCGACTACAGCGATGAGCTCATGGAGGAGATGGGCAAGCTCCAGGAGGACCTCGACCACGCCGACGCGTGGGACCTCGACGGTCAGCTGGAGCAGGCCATGGACGCCCTGGGCTGCCCGCCCGGCGACTGGCCCGTCACCAACCTCTCCGGTGGTGAGAAGCGCCGCGTCGCGCTCTGCAAGCTCCTCATCGAGGCGCCCGACCTGCTGCTCCTCGACGAGCCCACCAACCACCTCGACGCCGAGTCCGTGAACTGGCTGGAGCAGCACCTCGCCCAGTACAAGGGCGCCGTCGTTGCCGTCACCCACGACCGGTACTTCCTCGACAACGTCGCCGAGTGGATCCTCGAGCTCGACCGCGGGCGGGCCATTCCCTACCAGGGCAACTACTCCACGTACCTGGAGAAGAAGTCCGAGCGCCTCAAGGTCGAGGGCAAGAAGGACGAGAAGCGGCAGAAGCGGCTCAAGGAAGAGCTGGAGTGGGTGCGGTCCAACGCCAAGGGGCGGCAGACCAAGTCCAAGTCGCGTCTGGCCCGTTACGAGGAAATGGCCGCCGAGGCCGAGAAGATGCGGAAGCTGGACTTCGAGGAGATCCAGATCCCGCCGGGCCCGCGCCTGGGCAGCATCGTGGTCGAGGTCCAGAACCTCAGCAAGGCCTTCGGCGAGAAGGTGCTCATCGACGACCTGTCGTTCACGCTGCCGCGCAACGGCATCGTCGGCGTCATCGGTCCGAACGGTGCCGGTAAGACCACCCTGTTCAAGATGATCCAGGGCCTTGAGACGCCGGACTCCGGCTCCATCAAGGTCGGCGAGACCGTCAAGATCAGTTACGTCGACCAGGGCCGCGCCAACATCGACCCGAAGAAGACCCTGTGGGCGGTCGTCTCCGACGAGCTCGACTACATCAATGTCGGGCAGGTCGAGATGCCGTCGCGGGCGTACGTCTCCGCCTTCGGCTTCAAGGGCCCGGACCAGCAGAAGCCGGCCGGGGTGCTCTCCGGTGGTGAGCGCAACCGCCTCAACCTGGCGCTGACCCTCAAGCAGGGCGGCAACCTGCTGCTCCTCGACGAGCCGACCAACGACCTCGACGTCGAGACCCTCAGCAGCCTGGAGAACGCGCTTCTCGAGTTCCCGGGTGCGGCCGTGGTCGTCTCCCACGACCGCTGGTTCCTGGACCGGGTGGCCACGCACATCCTCGCGTACGAGGGTGACTCCAAGTGGTTCTGGTTCGAGGGCAACTTCGAGTCGTACGAGAAGAACAAGATCGAGCGGCTCGGCCCGGACGCCGCCCGTCCGCACCGCGCCACCTACAAGAAGCTGACCCGCGGCTGATGGCTCGCCACGTATACGCCTGCCCCCTGCGCTGGGCGGACATGGACGCGTACGGCCACGTCAACAATGTGGTCTTTCTTCGGTACCTCGAAGAAGCACGCATCGACTTCCTGTTCCGTCCGGACAAGGACTTCCAGCAGGGGTCCGTCGTGGCGCGCCATGAGATCGACTACAAGCGGCAGTTGGTCCACCGGCACCGCCCGGTGGCCATCGAGCTGTGGGTCACCGAGATACGGGCGGCCTCGTTCACCCTCACCTACGAGGTGAAGGACGAGGACGTGGTGTACGTGCGCGCGTCCACCGTCATCGTGCCCTTCGACTTCGAGGCGCAGCGGCCCCGGCGGATCACCGCCGAGGAGCGCGAGTTCCTGGAGGAGTACCGGGACGACGTGAAGGACGACGCCGAGGGTGACGCGGGGGCGCTCGCCGCATGAGCAGCGTGCCCGTGCTGTATTTCGCCGATGCCGGGGAGGCGGCGGACCTCGCCGCCTTCCTGGGTCGGCTGCTGCACTACGACAAGGCGGCCGCCGTACGGCTGCAGGCGCAGGCCGGTGGGCAGGCGCTCGCGGTGTTCGGGCGGCCGCCTTCGTTCGAGGTGCTGGCGATCCGTGCGGCCCGGCTGCTGAAGCCGTACGAGAACGGGATCGACGACTCCCTGGACGTCACCGTGTCCGCGGGGGAGCTGCTCGACTCCGTGGACGAGAGCGCGGCCAGTGCCCTGGTCCCCGCCGCCGTCACCGGTCCGCCGTGGGCCGGGGTGCTGCCCCCGCGCGGCGGCTGGGAGCGGGTCGAGGACTTCCCCGGCGCCGATGAGCTGCGCGGCCTCGTGAAGGCCGCCGTGGGTGAATTCCGGGCGCGGGTCGAGGAGTTGGCGCCCGAGGCGCGCACCCGCACCGAGCTCGACCGGATCGGCCGCACCATCTGGTCGCGCGAGATCGGGGCGAGCGGAGCACCGGTGCGCATCGCGCACGCCGCGGTCTCGCTCGGATTTCTGCGGGGGCCGTCCGTGGACCTGCTCGCCTCGGGGCCCTGGGTCCGGCTGCGTACGGCCTACGGTTCCGTCGCGGTCCGGCGCAGTGCCGCCGGAGCCTCCGGGCTCGGCGGGCTCGCCGTCACACCTGCCTGAGCGCCTGCCTGAGTGCCCGCCTGAGCCCCGGCCGCCCGGGGCCTGGTCTCAGCCCGCCGTGTTGACCATCGACGCCGCCGCGTACGTCAGGTAGTTCCACAGCGTCCTCTCGTGCTCCTCGGAGAGGCCGAGCTCGTCGACCGCGTCCCGCATGTGCTTCAGCCACGCGTCGTGCGCCGCGCGGTCGACCTGGAACGGGGCGTGCCGCATCCGCAGCCGCGGGTGCCCGCGGTGGTCGCTGTACGTGCGCGGGCCGCCCCAGTACTGCATCAGGAACAGGGCGAGCCGCTCCTCGGCCGGGCCCAGATCCTCCTCCGGGTACATCGGGCGGAGCAGCGGGTCCTGGGCGACGCCCTCGTAGAAGCGGTGCACGAGGCGGCGGAAGGTCTCCTCGCCACCCACCTGCTCGTAGAAGGTCTGCTCCTGGAGTGTGTCGCGCGGGGTCTCAGTCACCCCTCCATGGTCTCAGACGGACCGGTCCAGGACTTGGGGCGTAGGACCTCGCTGAATCGGCGCGCGCGCAGCACAGTGGACATATGGGTGCAGAGCGGGGAGCCGAGGAACTGGCCGCACGGGCGCGGGCCGCGCTCGTCCGGGAGATCGCCGAGAGCGGGATCTGGGCCGGGGACCCGCGCTGGCGCGCGGCGTTCGAGCGGGTGCCGCGCCATCTCTTCGTGCCGTACTACTTCGTGGGCGTGCCCGGCGGCTACGAACGGCTCTGGGCGCAGGACCCCGATCCGTCGCGGCGCGACCGGTGGCTGCGCGGGGCCTACGCGGATCAGCCGCTCGCCACCCGGCTGCGGGACGGGGAGCTCGTCTCGTCCAGCAGCCAGCCGTCGCTGATGGCCCGGATGCTCGTCGACCTCGATGTGCGCGACGGGGACCGGGTGCTGGAGATCGGGGCCGGGACCGGGTACAACGCCGCGCTGCTGGCGCACCGGCTGGGCGACCGGTACGTGACGACCGTCGACCTCGAACCGGAGATCACCGAGTCCGCCCGCGCGCATCTGGCCGCCGCCGGGTACCGGCCCGCCGTCGTCACCGGGGACGGGGCCCGCGGGTGCGCCGAGCGGGCGCCCTACGACCGGATCATGGCCACCTGCGCGCTGCGGGCCGTGCCGGGGGCCTGGCTTGAGCAGTGCGTGCCCGGGGCGCGGATCCTGACGCCGCTGTCGACCGGGCTGCTCGCTCTCGACGTGCAGGAGGGCGGGGTCGCCGAGGGGCGGTTCCTGCGGACGCCCGCGTACTTCGTCGCGCTGCGCGGGAGTGGCGGTGGTGGGGCGGCGGTGCCCACCGGGGGGCTGCCCCGGCGCGTGGTGCAGGACGAGTCGTTCCGGTTCCTGCTGACCCTGACCGCGGGGCGCATGGATCCCCGTGAGGCGCTCGCGCTGTGGGAGCGGGAGGAGCGGCCGGTGCGGGAGCGGTACGGGGTGACCGTCAGTGACGGGCGGGGCTGGGCCTGGCTGGATGATCCGGGCGGGCCCTATGTGTGGGGGCTGGGGGAGGCGTGAGCGGGTGGGGGGGTGAGCCCGCGGACCTTCGGAGCTGCTCGCCGCCGTTTCCCGCGCCCTTCGCGGGGCGCGGGAAACGGGCTGTCAGCCCCGGTGGATCGTGATCGTCGTCCAGGCGCCGACGTGCACCCTGTCGCCGTCCTGGAGCGGGATCGGGACGAACGGCTGGATCGGTTCCTCACCGCCGTTGACCGTCGTGCCGTTCGTCGAGTTCTGGTCGACGACCGCCCACGTGCCGTCCGGCTGCTGGACCAGGACCGCGTGCTGGTGCGAGACGCCCGGGTCCTCCGGCGGCACCGACAGGTCGATGTCGGGGGTGTCACCGGTGGAGTGGCGGCGGCGGCCGATCGTGATCTGGTTGCCGACCAGCGTGCGCTGCTGCTCCGGGGAGTACGCGGGCAGGTTGAGCCCCGACGCCTCGGGGCCGCTGCGCTGCATCATCGCCATGAAGTAGTCGCGGTCCGGGCCGATCGTCGCCGACCACGTCACCGGGCCCTGCGGCTGCTGGGGCTGCTGCGGCGGGTAGCCGTAGCCGGCCGGCGGGGGCTGCTGCTGGTAGCCCTGCTGCGGGCCCTCGGGCGCGGTCGAGGGCGCCGACGGCGTCGACGGCGGGGAGATCATCCAGTCGTCGCCGTTGGTGCCGGGGCCGCCGAACGACGGGTTCGGGGGCGGAGGCGGCTGCATCGGACCCGGCTGCATCGGTCCGGGCGGGCCCGGAGGCGCGGGGGCCGGAGCCGCCGGCTGCTGCTGGAAGGCCTGCGGGACGCCGCCGCCCGTGCCGCCAGGACCCGGCGGGAACGGCGCGGGCCCCGAGGGCTCGCTGCCGAACGGGCTCGGCGGGATCGGCTCGGCGGGCCGGTTGACCTGCGAGGGGCGCGAGCCCTGGTACTCGTACGGGTCCTGGCTCTGCGGCGGCTGCTGGAAGCGCAGCGCCGGGTTCGGGCCCTGCGGGCCGCCGCCGGACGTGGGCAGCGGCGGGTTCGGGGCCGCCGGGGTGTACGACGTCGCCGTGTTCGTGAGGAAGTTCCAGCGGCACTCCTCGCAGAACGGGGCGCCGCCCTCACGCGGCGTACGGCACTGCGGGCACAGCTCGGGCGCCCCGCCCCCGCCGTGCGGCGCCTGGGGCGCGGGCGGCTGCTGGGGGTAGCCGTAACCGGCGGCCGGAGGCGGCGGCGGAGGGGGCGGGGGCACGGCACCGGCCATGCGGTGACCGCAGACCTCGCACCAGTCGTCGGAACCCGACTGGTGTCCGTTCGGGCAGGTCGGCATGTCGGCGCTTCCCCCTCTCCTTCAGGTGCAAGCCGGGCTTGCGGTAGTACGTGGCTGCTTGCGCGTGGAGCCGCTTGTCAGCTGCTTCACCGCTACTTCTTCACGCGAACCGTCTTGGTGGACCGTGTCTCGAGTGTCATCTCGTCGGCCTCCGCGACCTTCGCCTTCAATCGAACAGTACCTTCCGCGGCGTCCACCACGTCCACCACCTTCGAAAGCAGTTTCGCCGTATCCGCGTTTCCGGAGAGTGCCGCGAGCTGCACCGCACGGCCGAGTTTCGCCGTGGCCCCGTCGACATCGCCCGCTTTGCGCGCGTCCAGGCCCTGCTGGATGACTTGTGCCAGTTCGGCCTGGCCCGTGTAGTGGGCAACCTGTGGGTTGATCGACGTAGAAGCGGCCATGTCGTCCGTCCAGACCGCGCGGACCAGGCCCTGCGAGAGGGTCTGCGCCGAGCCGTCCTGCTGCGGGATCACCAGGGAGACCCGAGCCGCCAGCATCTCCTGGCCCAGTTCGGCGTTCGGCACCTGGACACAGACGTGGTAGTCGCGGGACTCGTCGCCCCAGGAGCCGGTGGGGTAGTCGCCGGCGCGCGGGCCCGCCTCGGTGCGACGCTCCGTCAACTCCTCGACGGTGGGCGCCACTTGCTTGACGAACTTGATCTCGGAGCCGAGCGGGGTCCACAGGCGCAGCGCCACGTCGGCGACCTCTTTGCCCATCGCCGTCTCCATCATCTGCGTGAAGTCGTCGGCCAGGTGCGCCGGGTCGGCGACGATGTCGGCGGTGCCGAGCAGGGCCGAAGCGACGCCTGTGACCTCCTTCACTTCCCAGTCGGTGCCCACACCGCGGGCGTCACAGGTGAAACGGCCCGCGCACGCGTCGAGCGTCGTCCTCAGGTCCTCCGGCGACTCGTGCTCGTTGCGCCCGTCGGTCAGCAGGATGCCGTGGCGTATCGCGACGTCCGCCGACTGCAGCAGCCGGTCGGCAAGCCGCAGCCAGGTGCCGATCGCCGTGCCGCCGCCCGCGGACAGCTTGCGCAGCGCCGTCTTGGCCTGGCCGCGGGTGTGGGAGTCGGCGACCGCGAGCCGGCCGCCGCCGGGATAGACCTCCTTGGCCACGTGCGTGCCCGCGATCACCGCGAAGTGCACCCCGTCACGCAGGGTGTCGATCGCGGCGGCCGACGCCTCACGGGCACCGCGCATCTTGGTGGGCGGGTAGTCCATCGAGCCGGAGCAGTCGACCATCAGCGCGACCGCGGCGTCCGGTCCGCCGCCCGCGTTGTAGAGGTGCGGAGCGCCGACGGCGCCGCCGATGGTGCCGCCGCCCGTGGATGTCACGGTGACGATCGCGTTGACCTCGCGGCCGCCCTCCGGCAGGTACTCGTTCTGGTACACCTCCACCGAGAACTGCGGCACGTTCGACTTCGAGAAATTGGCCATGCTGACGAGTCCCCCCTGGACAAGCACGCTGCTGCGAATTCCCGGGGGCAACCCCCGGACCCCCGGCCGACAGGGCGACGGCCTAGGCCGATCCTGCCCCCTGCCACGCCCCCGGGAACGGCAGCACCGCCACTGTTACGTTGTCGTGGCCCCCGCCGTCGAGGGCGTGGCCGACCAGGACCTGCGCGGCGTGCAGCGGACGTGTCGCGGCGTCGGCCGGTACGACCTGCGCCATCTGCTCGGCCGCCTCCGCGTAGTTCCACAGTCCGTCCGTGCACACCACCACCACACCAGGCCGGTCCGGCTTGAAGGAAGCGGTGTGCGGCTCCAGTTCGTACGCGTCCGCGCCGAGCCAGCCCGTGATCGCGTGGGCCCGCTCGTCCGCGTACGCCTCCGCCTCGCTCATCAGACCCGCCGCCACCATCTGCGCGGCCCACGAGTCGTCCTCGGTGAGCCGGGCCGCGGGCGCGCTGCGGTCGTCGGGGATCCAGTAGGCGCGCGAGTCGCCGACCCAGCCGACCACGAGCAGTTCGCGCGTGACGACCGAGCCGACGAAGGTGCACGCCGGCGCGTTCTGGTGCGGCTTGTGCTCGCGGGCCGTCGCGGGCTCCTCGGCCAGCGCGTTGACCGCCTCGGCGGCCGCGACGATCGCCTCGTGCATGCCCTGCTGCGGGTGGGTGCCGCGCGGCAGGGACTCGTGCAGCGACTCGTTCGCCGCACGGGTCGCCGCGAGGGACGCGTCGTCGGGGCGGGTCGCGGAGGAGACCCCGTCGCAGACCACCGCGACGACCGCGGGGGAGCCGTCGGGCAGCGCGGCCGAGGAGATCGCGAACGCGTCCTCGTTGCGGTGGTGGCGCAGGCCGCGGTCGCTGACGGCGGCGACCGCGCCCAACTCCTGCTCCATGTGGTCGCGTTCGCGCGGCTGGGCGTGCCCGCAGTTCTCGCAGTAGCCGTCCGCGTCGACCTGCCCGGCCCGGCAGGCCACGCACAGCTTGGTGCCGGCCGGCGGGGTGGCGGCCTCGATCTCCTCGGGCGTCGCCGTACGGGGATCGGGCGCGGCCAGCGGGAAGTCGCCCTCGGCCACCTCGTCCGGCGTGCCCGGTGCGTCCGGTACGCCGTCGAAGCGGACGCCCGACGTGGGCAGTTCGCCGCCGCCGGAGTCGGTGCCCTCCAGATCGGTCGGCAGGTGCACCGGCGCGGGGGTGTCCGAACTGTCACCCGAAGAAGGACCCGCGGCGGCCGGCCACTCCACGGAGGCGTCCGGTCCGGCGTCCGGCACGGGTGGCGTCGTCGCCGACGCCGGACGGTCGTCCGGCACCGGCGCCAGCGGTGCCGATGAAAGGTCGTATCCGCACGCCCCGCAGAAGCGGTCGCTCTCTTCGAGCGGCTCCTCGCAGCTGGGACATACGGACATTGCTGTCGACTGGTGCGTCTGCGACATCAACTCACACCCACGTCCGGGGGCGGTAGCGGTTGGCCCGCTCCACCAGTTCGATCCTCTCCTCGCCCCTTGAAGCGAGCCTGGCCAGTGTCCGGTACGAGCGCTCGAGGCCCAGGCGCAGGCCGCGCTCGTCCAGGTCGTTGCCGAGCACCACCGTGCGTACGGATCCTGTCGGCTGACCGGAACCCTGCCTACCGGAGAGTACCCAGTCGAGTGCGGTGCCGAGGACCTCGGTGGACAACTGCTCGCGGCGCACGGCGTCCAGACCGAAGGCGTCGAGCGCCTCGACCTGTCCCGCGGCGGCCGTCAGATCGCCGAGCAGCGGGTCGCCGTTGGCGCTCGGGCCGCTTGAGCCGCTCGGTCCGTTCGTGCCGTTCACGGCGAGCGGGGTCTCGGCGACGCGGCCGCGCAGCCGGGCCCGGACCGCGGCGACCCGGGCCGCCGTGTAGTGGATCGAGGACTCCGGCACCGACTCCAGGGTGCGCACCGCGCCGCCCCGGTCGCCGGCCGCGAGCTGTACCCGGGACAGGCCGAACGCCGCGCTGACGTAGCTCGGGTCCGTCGTCCACACGAGGCGGTAGTACTCCGCCGCGTTGTCCAACTGCCCCAGGACCTCCGCGCACACGCCGAGCGCCAGCTTGGGGGCCGGCTCGCCGGGGAACGCGTCGTAGATCGCGTCGAACGACAGCGCCGCGTTCGCGTGGTCGCCGAGGGCGAGCGCGGCCACGCCCCGGTACCAGACCACCCGCCAGTCGTCCGGGTGATCGGCCTCGAGCGCCGCCAACCCCCGCGACGCCGAGTCGAGTTCGCCCATCTCCAGGCGGGCGCGCAGCTCCCGCAGACGCAGCTCCAGAGAGCCGGTGGGAGCCGCGTGCAGGGCCGTGATCAGCTCGGCGGGCGCCGAGGCCATCAGGCCCGCGAGGAACCCCGCGTTCGGATCGTTCGGGTCCACCCGGGGCACCGGCAGGGCCAGCGCTGTGATCCTCGCCTCCAACGGCTTCACCAGGGCCGAGGGCGACGGCGGCAGCACCGGCTGGGCCGGGACCGCGGGCAGCGCGGCCTGCTTCCTGCCCCGCGCGCGTACGGGGATCTCCCGCACCCCGAACCGCGACACGTCCCCGTCGAGACGGCCGAACAGCTCGGTGTCCGTGACCTTCACCTCGGGCCCGAACAGCGTGGACAGGGCGGGCCGCGGCCTGCTGGTCTGCAGCGCCACGACCTCGCGCAGCACACCCGTCAGCTGCTCGGCCATCTCCTGCGCGGAGGCGAACCGGCGGGCCGGGTCCGGGTCCGTGGCCCGCACCAGGAGCCGGTAGAACGACTCGTAGCGGCGGAAGACCTCGATGTTGTCGGGGTCGGGCAGGGAGTCCACGAACACGTTCGTGTAGCCCTGGAAGTCGAAGGTGAGGACCGCGAGGGTGCGGGCCACCGTGTAGAGGTCGGAGGCGACGGACGGGCCGAGCTCGGCGACCTCGGGCGCCTGGTAGCCGACCGTCCCGTAGATGGCGGACTCGTCGTCGTCCATCCTGCGGACCGCGCCCATGTCGATGAGCTTGAGCTGGTCCTCGGTCTGTATCGCGTTGTCGACCTTGAAGTCGCAGTACAGGAGGTTGCGGCTGTGCAGATGGCCGAGGGCCTCCAGCGCCTCGATGCCGTACGCGCACGCCTGCTCGACCGGCAGCGGGTCGCGTCGGCCGTCGACCGTGCGCCGCTCGTTGGCGATCTCCTTCAGCGACTTGCCGCCCACGTACTCCATGACGATGTAGCCGTCCATGGAGCCGGTGCGCTGGTCGAGGTGCTCGACGAAGTTGTAGATCCGGACGATGTTGGAGTGCTCGATCTCCGCGAGGAAGCGGCGCTCCGAGATGGCCGCCGCCATCGCGTCCTGGTCACCGGTGTCGAGCAGGCCCTTGAGGACCACCCAGCGGTCCGAGACGGCACGGTCGATGGCGAGATAGACCCAGCCCAGGCCGCCGTGCGCGAGACAGCCCACGACCTCGTACTGGCCGTGCACGATGTCGCCCGCGCCCAGCTTGGGCACGAAGGAGTACGGGTGGCCGCACTTGGTGCAGAAGCCCTCGGTGCGGCCCGGCCGGTCGCCGCGCGCGCGGCCGACGGGCGCCCCGCAGTCGGACCGCGAGCAGAATCGCTTCCGCTCGGGGACCTCGGGATTCTCCTGCACCATCGCGCGCGGGTCGGGGCGCGGCACGTCCGGCACCCGCACGAGCCCGGCACCGAGCCGCGCCCGGCCCGAACTGCTCGCGCTCGCCCCCGAACTGCGCACGGAGACGGAGCGGGACGTCGAGGCCCCCGACAGCGAACGCGACAGCCGGCCCGAGACCGACCGGCGCGACTGCGAGGACCGCGACGACGAGCGCGCCGACGCCCGGGAACTCGCCGAACCCGAGCTCTGCGAGCCGCGGGAACCACCCGCCGCGACGCCGGTCGGCGGCGACGACACCATCCCGTTCGGCGACACCACCGGGGCGAGGCCGCACGTGTCGCAATACAGCTCGCCGCCGCCCATGTCCTCGTAACTGCCGCCGCAGCCGGGACGCTGACAGGCGGACGCGGCAGGACCGGCCGCCGGTGCGGGCGCGGCCGGAGCGGCGCCCTGCGGCTTCAGCCCGCAGGTGTCGCAGTACAGCTCCCCGCCCATGTCCTCGTAACTGCCCGTACACCCGGGCCGCGTGCACTTCTGAGCCCCCGCCACGACTACGACTCCCTCTGGTCCGTGGGCGCGGACAGCACGTCCGCCGCCGCCCGTTGGTACCGCAGCACCGCCGCCTCCGCCGCGCGCAGATCGCAGGGCGCGCTCCACAGCATCCGGCGCGCCGCGTCGTAGCGCTCGACGAGCAGCGGGTCCTCGGCGAAACCGAGCCGGGACACCTTCGCCTTGTACGCGTCGAGGCGGCCGCGCAGCTCCGCGCGGACGGCCAGCGGAGCGGTCACCGCGGTCAACGACTCGCGGGCCCGCAGCAGTTCGTCCTCGGCCTTCGTCTCCAGCGACTCCAGAAGCGGGGAGAGCCGGTGCCACTGGCCGTGCCTGCGGTACTCCGCCGCCGTCGCCAGCTGCTCCTGGAGCACCGTCGGCGGTCCGGAGACGGCCGGCACCTCCGACGCGGCGATCTTCGCGAGCACCTCGCCGCGCGCCGATCTCGCCTCGGCGAGCGTGCGGTCCGCGCGCGAGAGCACGTCACGCAGCTTGCCCAGACGCGCCTCCGCGTCCTGCCGCACCGTGAGCACGGCCTCGATCTCACGGCGCACGTCCTCGATGGCCCGCGCCTCACGGTCGTACGCCGTGGTGTCCGGGCGGCCACCGCCCGGCGCCGAACTCCCGGGCGCCTTCTGCCAGTACGCGAGCGGGTCCGAGACCACTTCCGCGCGCAGCCGGGTCAGCTCGGCGGTGATCCGCTCCAGGTCGTCACCGGCCGGGTGCTCGCCGGGGCGGACCCCGACGGAGTGCGCCAGCTGGCGGGTGCGGGCCAGCTCGGCGGAGAGCAGGTCGATCCGGGCGGGCAGCGCCGACCAGACCGCGTCGGCGGCCACGACCATGTCGAGCGAGGACGCGTACAGCTCGTTCATCCGCTCCACGAGCGCGGCCAGCGTGAAGCGCTCGGAGAGCCTGGCCGGACCGGTGATCGACGGCGACGTGCCGGCGGAGCTCGCGCCCGAGGCGATCGTGACGGCCTCGCCGCGCAGCAGGTCCGTCAGCTCCACCAGGTCGTCCCTGCTGGGCCAGCGGCGCTGGGAGCGGATCCCACGGGCGGTGCGCAGCGCGCCCGCGTACGCGTCGAAGTAGGCCCACAACAGCGTGATCGCCTGCTCGGCCGACGACCAGCGGTCCCGGGTCGTCCCGGTCAGCTGTGCGCCTTCGAGCAGGCGGCGTCCCGCGTGGTCCTGGAGCGCGAGCAGCGACGTCTCGATCGCCTCGTGCTCGGCGCCGAGACGGGCCAGGGCACGGTCCACCTCGTCCCGGTCCATCACCGGACCAGGGGGTCCCGCGACGCCCATCGATCACCTCTCGCTTTCCTCGACACTCTGCTGTGTGCGGTCACTTGTACTTCGGTGCGGGCGGCCCCGACGACGGGCCGAGCGCCGGCTCCAGCCACTTGTCGTACGACGCCTGCCAGCCGCCGCCCGACTTGCGGTAGTCCTCCAGGACCTGGTTGACCCGGCGCACCAGGTCGTCCGCGCCCTTCTTCATGGCGACGCCGTAGAACTCCTTGGTGAAAGGCTTCCCCTTGAGCTCCACCGTCGGGTCCTGCGCGGCCTGGCTCGCGGCGAGCGCGCCGTCCGTGACCACCGCGTCGACCTCGCCGAGCTGGAGGCGCACCAGGCAGTCCAGCTGGTTCGGGACCGTCGTGGCGATGTCGGCGCTGTTCGGGATCGTGCCCTTCTCGCGGTCGTGGGTGAGCGCCAGCTCCGCCGTCGACCCCTTCGCCGAGCAGATCCGCTTGCCGCCCAGCGACGTGTCGTACCCGTCGATGTCCGAGGCCTTCGGGGCGAGCACCTGCTGGCCGGTCTGGAAGTACGCGGTGGAGAACGCGACGTCCTTGAGGCGCTGGCAGCTGATGGTCATCGTGCGGACCACCATGTCGACCTGGCCGCTCTTGATCGCCGGGATGCGCTGGTTGGTGGGGATGGCGCGGAAGTGCACCGAGGTGGGGTCGCCGAGGATCTCGCCCGCGATCTCGTGCGCGAGGTCGATGTCGAAGCCCTCCAGCTCGCTGGTGGCCTCCTTGCCCACCGAACCGTCGCTGTCCAGGCCCTTGTTCGGGTCGCGGTAGCCCCAGCGGTAGCTGTTCTGGTCGACGCCGACCAGGAGATAGCCGCGGTCCTTGATCGCCTTCACCGCGTCGCCGTTCTGGCTGCCCTTGCCCGGGTCGAGGCTGCGCTCCGGCTCCTCGCCCTTCACGTCCGGGGCGCAGTCGTCGGCCCTGGCCTGCACGCCGTCGGCGACACCGCCCGAGCCCAGGCCCGTGCTGCCGTCACCGCCCGCCGAGTGCGACAGGGGCGTGAGCACCGTGAACACCGCCACGAGGGCGCAGACGACGGCGACGGCCATCGCCGCCACGCCGCCCCAGCCGCGCAGACTCACCCTGCGCGCGTCCTGCTCCTCCATCACCGCACCCCCTCTCACCGGTACTCCGAAAGCCTGCGCCCGATGCCGAGCAGCGCGCCCGCCGCCGCGAGCACCGCCAGCACCGCCGCGCCGACCACGAGACCGGTCATCGCGGCGCGGCCGTCGGTGGCGTCGGCCTTGAACTGCGCCTGCTCGTGCGCCAGCGCCGTGTCGAGACTCTGGTCCACCGCATCGAAGCACTCACCCGTCGGTTTGTCGTCCTTCGAACCGATGATCTTGTCGAGCGCGCCCTGGTAGTTGCCCGCGTCGTCCTGCTTGCGGGCGTCCGTGTGGCGGCTCAGCCACTCCTTCATGGCGCCGTTCGCCTTGGTCAGCGGTGCCTCACCGGTCGCGTCACCGGAGGCGAGGACGTTCGCCGCCTTCAACTTGCCTGCCAGCGTCTTCATCTGCTTCTGGAAGTCGACGTCGTACTTGTCCTCGACCTGCTTGCCCACGTTCACCGTCTCGGCGCCCCGGCTGACCAGCGTCAGGTTCTCGCTGCCGCGGGCCTTCAGGGAGGCGATGCTCGCGTCGTGCAGCACGTTCAGCGAACGGACGCCCTGGTCGTACGAGGCGTTGAGCCCGCTGCGCGCCACCGTGTGCCCGACCACCAGCCACAGCAGCACCACCGTCGACGCGGCCGTCGCCGCGAGCAGCCCGTGGTTGAACACCCGGTTCGTCCGACGGTAGTTGCGGCGCTGCGCCCACGCGAGAGCGCCGAGCGCGACGACACCGAGCGCGACGGCGATCCACGGGTACGGTGTCGCCGCGTCGTAGTCGTCGCGCAGCCGCTGGTTCTCCTTCGTGTACAGGTCCTCGGCGGCCGGGAGCATCTCGGTCTGCATCTTCTCGTTCGCGTACCGCAGATACGCGCCGCCCAGCGGGTACCCCTGCCGGTTGTTGGCACGGGCCCGCTCGATGAGGCCCTTGTACTCGGGCAGCAGCGTGTTCAGCTTCGCGATGGTGTCGGCCGATGCGCTGCCCGGGTCGGTGCTGGCCGCGGCGGTCACGAGCTTGTCGGCGGCGGTGCGGATGTCCTTCTCGTACCGCTCGCGCACGGCCGCGGTCTCCTGGCCCCCCGCCAGGAACCCGCTGGACGCCGCCGTGTTGGCGTCCGCGAGGGAGCGGTAGATGTCGGCGGCGTCGGCGCTCAGCGGCTGGCTGGAGTGCAGCACGTCGTCGGCCGCGGCGGAACGGTCCGTCATCTGCCAGGCCGTCGTCGCGCCGAACGCGACCACGAGCAGCGCGAGGACGGCGCCGATGATGCGCAGCCGGCCCGGCTCGGTGGTGGCCGCCGCCTTCAGCCGGTCGACGCCCTCGGCCCAGGCCGTGCGGCGCGGGGCCGTCGCCGGGGCGGCCGGCGGCTGACCCGACGGCGCGCCGCCGCGGGTCTGTTGCGGCGGCACGGTGGGCATCGTGGGAACGGCGCCGTGCCCCGGTGGCGCGGTGCTCCCGTTCGGCGGGTATGTCACTTCGACCCTCCCCCATGGTCGTGCGTCGGCGGTAAGTATCGCTGCCGCGACTGACATCCGCACAGGCCTTCACTGGATCTTGTTTGCGGGCCCTGCCTTTGAACACGTGTCGGAGGGGGGATCGGTTCCCCGTGCGGCCCCTCAGACCAGGGTGCCGAGCCGGGCGACGGCCCGGCGTCCCTCGCGCCGCACCCCCAGCGGCACGAGTGCCGCACGGCCCGGCACCCGCACCCCGCCGGTGAACGCGACCCGGGTGCCGCCCGCGTCCTCGGCCGCGGCCACCCCCACGAGCAGGAACCGGCTCTGCAGCCAGCACCAGCCGGGCCGCTGCACCCCGCGCAGCCTGGCCCGCATCCCGTACCTGCTGCGGGCCAGCAGCTCGACCCGTTCGCCGCTGCGCCGCACGAGACGCATCCGGTGCAGATCGGTGACGACCTGCCCGAACTCGCCCTCCAGATCGGCCAGCAGAGCCGCCACGCGCGCGTACGGCGCGTCGATCAGGCCCTCGGTGACGGCGGCGCCGGGGATCGCGGCGGCCAGCACCCGCAGCCGCCGCACCGGGTCGAGGTCGGCACGGGGCCAGGGCACTTCGGTGCGTTCGCTCATGACGTCCACGCCTTTCGGAAGGTCTCGCGGGCCCGGGACAGCCGGGACTTGACGGTGCCGACGCGGACGCCGAGCAGCTCGGCCGCGGCCCGTTCGTCCAGGCCCTCCACGTCGCGCAGGACGAGCACGGCACGGTGCTCGGGGGAGAGCCGGTCCAGCACGTCCCGGATGTCGGCGCCGAGTTGGGCGTCCCCGCGCGCGGGCAGCGTGCTCAGGTCCACCGGGACGGCGCGCGCCGACCTGCGGGCGACGCGCACCGCCTCGCGCACGGCGATGGCGCGGGCCCAGCCGCGCAGGGCGGCCGGGTCCTTGAGCGTGCGCAGCGATCTGAAGACGGCCACCAGCGTCTCCTGCGCCGCGTCCGCGCCGTCGTCGAGCGCGATGGGGCCGCAGATCCGCCCGACGTACGGGGCCAGCCGGTCGAGCAGGGCCGCCATGGCGAGGGTGTCGCCCCGCTGGGCGGCCCGTACGGTCTCGGCGTCGACGTCCTCAGGCACGTACGGCATCCTCGCGCAGCGCCCCGCGGTCCTGCCGCGCGACCCGGGCCGCGGCGAGGGCGAGCGCGCCGCAAAGGGGCGTGTACAGGCCCAGGTTGAGCCAGTAGAAGGCGGTGCCCGGGTCCTTCGCCGCGATCCAGTACAGGCCGGCCGCGCCGCGCAGGGCCAGCCCCGCGGCCACGGCGGCCGTCCCGAGGCGCGGCAGCCGTGCTCCGGGGCGGCGGGCGCACGTGACGACGACGCCGGACGCGGTGAACAGGAGGGCGGCCAGGGGGAGCACCACGGGTGGCGTGAACGGGGCGTCCAGGCCCAGCACGGCCTGGGAGAGCGCCGGTTCGGTCCTCGCCGGCCAGGTGGAGCCGGTGGACCAGTAGACGTGGAGCAGGCCGTCGAAGGTGAGGGTGGCGGCTACGAGGGTTGCGGCGGTTCGGGGCGATGTCATTCGGGCCTCCGTAGGGTGCGCACGGCTTTGTTCGTGCGGCACCCTCCGGAGGCGGTGCGGGACGGAAAGGTTCCCGGGGATTTCGGGGAGTCCCGCCGTAGGGGGTGGGTTTGTTGCCGGGTGCGGCTTTCGTCATGGCTGGTCGCGCAGTTCCCCGCGCCCCTGGAGGTGCGCACTGCGTGCGCTACCTCCAGGGGAAGGCTGCGCGTCAGCGCATGCCTTCAGGGGCGCGGGGAACTGCGCGACCAGCCCCCACCGGACCCGCACCCGGCAACGCACCACCGGAGCTACGGCGCGTAGTGCTCCCGCACCCGGACATACGCCTCGGCGCCGGCCCCCACCGCGTCCAGACCGAGCAGCGCGGCGCCGAGTACCGGACGCTCCGAGACCACCCGCACCGCCGCCTTCGGGGCGCGGGCCGCCAGCAACTCGCGGATGCGTGCTTCCAGTTGTGGGTGGCGTGCGGCGAGCACGCTGCCACCGAGGAGGACGGGGACCTCCTCCGGAAGCAGGTCGAGCCGGCGCAGCGCGACCGTCGACATGGCCACCACTTCGTCGGCCATCCGGTCCACCACCGCGCGGGCCACCGCGTCCCCGGCCGCCGCCGTGGCGAACAGCACCGGAGTGCACTCGTGGCGCCGCGCCTCTGGGATCCGGCCCAGGTGCAACGCCTCGATCAGGGCGTACATGGAGCCGAGCCCGAAGTGGGCCGGGAGGTCGTGCATCAGGGCGGTCGCGTCGCCGCGGCCGTCCTCGGCGCGGGCCGCGAACCAGAGGGCCTCCTCCGCCAGGCCCCCGCCGCCGCCCCAGTCGCCGGACAGCTTGCCGATCGCGGGGAAGCGGGCGGTGCGGCCGTCGGGCAGCATGCCCACGCAGTTGATGCCCGCGCCGCAGACGACGGCGACGCCGCGCGGTTCGGCGTCCTCCAGGAGGCCCGCGCGCAGCACGGCGAAGGTGTCGTTGCGGACGTCGACACTGCCGCTCGACGCCCACCCGCGGCCGCGCAGGGCGAGCGCCAACTCCTTCTCCTCGACCGGGAGATCGGCGTTGGCCAGGCAGGCCGACACATGGCTCACCGTGTCGAGCCCCGCCTCGGCGAGCGCCCGGCCGACCGGGTCCGCGAGCACGTCCACGGCGGCCTCGACGCCCACCCGGGGCGGTTGGAACCCGCCGCCGCGGGCCGCGCCGACGACGGTGCCGTCGGCCGCGACCACCGCGACGTCGGTCTTGCTGTTGCCCGCGTCGATGGCGAGCAGGGTGGTGGTCAGGCCCACGCGAGATGCTCCCGGTTGTGCGCGATCAGCTGGTCGGTGAGCTGCTCGGCGTACGCGTACTGGCCCACCAGCGGGTGCGAGAGGAGCGCCTTGAAGACGCGGTCGCGGCCGCCGCGCAGCGCCGCCTCCAGGGCCAGGTCCTCGTACGCGGTGACGTTCGCGATGAGCCCCGCGTACAGCGGGTCCAGGGAGGCCACCGGCAGCGGGCGGGCGCCCTTGCCGTCCACGGCCGCCTGCACCTCGATGACCGCGTCGTCCGGCAGGAACGGCAGCGTGCCGTTGTTGTACGTGTTCACCACCTGGTACGGCGAGCCCCCTCCGCCCAGCAGCGAGGCGGCCAGGTCGACCGCTGCCTCGCTGTAGAAGGCGCCGCCCCGCTTCGCGAGCAGCGCAGGCTTCTCGTCGAGCGACGGGTCCCCGTACATGGTCAGCAACTCCCGTTCCATTTGCGCCACTTGAGCGGCGCGGGACGGCTTGGTGCGCAGCTCTCGTACGACCTCGTCATGCTGGTAGTAGTAGCGCAGGTAGTACGAGGGCACGACCCCCAGGCGGTCGACGATCGCGCGCGGCATGTGCAGGTCCTCGGCGACCGCGTCGCCGTGCTCGGCGAGCAGCCGCGGCAGCACGTTCTCGCCGTCCGGGCCGCCGAGCCGGACGCCCAGCTCCCACGTGAGGTGGTTGAGCCCGACGTGGTCGAGGTGCACCTGCGACGGCGTCACGTCGAGCAGCTTTGCGAACTTGCGCTGGAAGCCGATGGCGACGTTGCACAGGCCGACCGCCTTGTGCCCGGCCTGCAGCAGGGCCCGGGTCACGATGCCGACCGGGTTGGTGAAGTCGATGATCCAGGCGTTCGGGTTGGCGCGGCGCACGCGCTCGGCGATGTCGAGCACGACCGGCACGGTCCGCAGCGCCTTGGCGAGACCGCCGGCGCCCGTCGTCTCCTGCCCGACGCAGCCGCACTCCAGCGGCCACGTCTCGTCCTGGTTACGGGCCGCCTGCCCGCCGACGCGCAGCTGGAGCAGCACGGCGTCGGCGTCCGCGACGCCCGCGTCCACGTCGGACGTGGTGCGGATGACGCCCGGGTGCCCCTGCTTGGCGAAGATGCGGCGCGCGAGGCCGCCGACCAGCTCCAGGCGGTCCGCCGCCGGGTCGACGAGGACCAGCTCCTCGATGGGCAGGGTGTCCCGCAACCGCGCGAAACCGTCGATGAGTTCGGGTGTGTAGGTCGACCCGCCGCCGACCACTGCAAGCTTCATGACTGAATGACCGTCCTTAGCCCTTGGGGCCTTAGCCCTTTACCCCGGTGAGGGTGACGCCTTCGACGAAGGCCTTTTGTGCGAAGAAGAAGACGAGACAGACCGGCGCCATCACGAGCAGCGTCGCGGCCATCGTCAGATTCCAGTTCACGCTGTGCGCGGACTTGAAGGATTCGAGGCCGTACGACAGCGTCCACGACGCCGGGTTCTGGGCCGCGTAGATCTGCGGCCCGAAGTAGTCGTTCCAGCAGTAGAAGAACTGGAACAGCGCGATCGCGGCGATGCCCGGCTTGGCCATCGGCACCACGATCCGCAGCAGCGTGCGCAGTTCACCGCAGCCGTCGACCTTCGCCGACTCGATGTACTCCTTCGGGATCGTCAGCAGGAACTGGCGAAGGAGGAAGATCGAGTACGCGTCGCCGAACGCCATCGGGATGATCAGCGGCCACAGCGTGCCCGACAGATGGAACTGCTGCGCCCACACCAGGTACATCGGGATCACGATGACCTGAGGCGGCAGCATCATCGTCGAGATGACGAGGATCATCGCCGTGCGGCGGCCGCGGAAGCGGAACTTGGCGAGCGCGTAGGCGACCGGGATCGCCGAGCACACCGTGAACAGGGTGCCCACGACCGCGTAGAAGATCGAGTTCTTCCACCAGTCGAGGAAGCCGTCCGTCTCGAAGACCGCCTTGTAGTTCTCCCAGTGCCAGGAGTTCGGCCACAGGTCGCCGCTCATCGCCTGGTCGTCGCTCATCACGGACGTCAGGAAGACGAACACGAAGGGGAGGATGAACAGCAGGGCCACGGCGATGGCGATGCTGTGCACGGCGATCCAGTGGAGGATCTCCTTGCGGCGGGCGCGCTGCCGGGCGGGCCGGCCGAGTTCGGTGGGGGCGACGGCGGGGGCCGGGCGCAGGGTCGTCGTGGTCATGGATCAGTCCTCCGCCGAGAGCAGGCCCGAGCGCTTGCGCATGAGCAGCATGGTCACGGCCATGGCGATGACGAACAGCACGAGCGAGAGCACGCACGCCGCACCGGTGTTGAAGTTCTGGAAGCCCATCGAGTAGACGAGCTGGGGGACCGTGAGGGTCGAGTGGTCGGGGTAGCCGGGCTGGATGACGGAGCCGGGGCCGATCGAGACGCCGGACGCGATCTTTCCGGCGACCAGGGCCTGCGTGTAGTACTGCATGGTCTGGACGACCCCGGTGACCACGGCGAACATCACGATCGGGGTGATCGAGGGCCAGGTCACGTACCGGAACTTGCTCCAGGCGCCCGCCCCGTCCAGCTCCGCCGCCTCGTACTGCTCCTTCGGTACGTCGAGCAGCGCGGCCATGAAGATGACCATCAGGTCACCGATGCCCCACAGGGACAGCAGGACGAGGGACGGCTTGGCCCAGGAGGGGTCGTTGAACCAGTTCGGTCCTTCGATGCCGATCTTCGCCAGCACCTCGTTGACCGGCCCGGTCGCCGGGTTGAGGAGGAAGACGAAGGCGACGGTGGCCGCCACCGGCGGGGCGAGGTACGGGAGATAGAAGGCGGTGCGGAAGAAGCCGACGCCGCTCTTGATCTTCGTGACGAGCAGTCCGAGCGAGAGCCCGAAGACCACCCGCAGCGCCACCATCACGACGACCAGCCACAGCGTGTTCCACAGGGCGGGACCGAACAGCGGCATGTCCTGGAACACGTACTTCCAGTTCCGCAGCCCCACGAAGGTGGGCGCCTTGATCTGGTTGTAGTGCATGAACGAGAAGTAGACGGTGGCCAGCAGCGGATACGCGAAGAAGACGCTGAACCCGCTGAGCCAGGGGGAGAGGAACCCGAGCGTGCGCAGTCTGCGCCGCGCGGGCCGGGAGAGAGCGATTGCCATGGCGCGGTCCTCAGTTCTGCGACTGCAGCGTGTCGGCGTCGATGAGTGTGTCGAGGCGTTTCAGGCCGGCCCTGAGATCCGGGACCCTTCCGGCCTCCTCGGTGTACGAGAAGTCCTGCAGCTGCACGATGTACATGCCGCCGTTCGTCGACGACGGCATGACCTGGCTGTACTTGTTCTTCGCGATGTCGAGGAAGGCGCGGAACGACGGATCGGCGTCCAGCTTCGGCGACTTGAGCGCGGCGTACGTCGACGGCACGTTGTGGATGGCGTTCGCGAAGCTGACGACCTGGTCGGTGTCGGCGGTCAGGAACTTCACCAGTTCCCAGGCCGCGTTCTGGTGCTTGCTGCTGTGCGCGATACCGGCGACGGTGCCCGTCAGATAGCCGCGGCCGTACGTCTCGGCCTGGTCGTCGGGGACGGGCAGCGGGGCGACGCCCCAGTCGAACTTCGCCTTCGACTCGTCGAGCATCAGACCGCGCCACTCACCGTCGAGATGCATCGCCAGCTTGCCGCTGAGAAAGGCGTTCTGGTTCGACATCTCGTCGCCGAACGAGGTGCGGAACTTCTCCAGGGCGTTGTATCCGCCCTGCGCGTCCATCAGCTTCTTCGAGGTCTTGAAGAAGTCGTAAGTCGCCGGGTCCTTGGCGAGCCGCGACTTCCCGTCCTTGTCGAAGTAGGTCGGTCCCCACTGCGCGAACAGCCGGTCGGGGCTGTTCTGGTAGAGCCGGAAGTTCGGCATGAAGCCGACGCGCTGGTACGAACTCCCCTTCCTCTTGGTGAGTTTCTTCGCGTCGGCGATGAACTCCGACATGGTGTGCGGGGGCCGTTCGATCCCCGCCTCCTTGAAGGCGTCCTTGTTGTAGTACATGCCGAAGGCGTCGGCGAGCAGCGGCAGCGCGCACTGATTGCCGTGATAACTCGTGTAGTCCAGAAGGGACTTGGGGAATACCTTGGTCTTGTCGAGCCCGGTCTTCTTCATGAACGGGTCGAGGTCGGCCCACATGCCGGAGTCGCAGTACTGGCCGACGTTGTTGGTGGTGAACGACGAGACGACGTCCGGGGCCTCGCCGCCGCCCGCGCGCAGTGCCTGGTTGACGGTGGCGTCGGAGACGTTGCCGGTGGCCTCGACCTTGATGTTCGGGTGCAGCTTCTCGAAGCGGGCGATCGAGTCGTTGATCGCCTTCACCTCGCCGGGCGCCGACCAGCCGTGCCAGAACTTCAGCGTGACGGGCTTGGCCGGGTCGTCGTCGGCGCTGCCGGTACTCGGATTGGCGCAGCCGGCGAGCAGCAGTCCGGCCGCGGCGAGCACCACGGGTGCGCGCAGGGGTATGCGCCATCGCGGCATGGCGAACGTCCTTACGTGGAGGGGGAGTCGGGGCTTCTCTGGGAGAGGGGTCAGGCGTTGCTGGTGTCGAAGACGGTGTCGCGGGCCTGGGTGAGGGCCGTGCGCAGGGCGCCGGTGAGGATCGGGTCGTCGGCCAGCTCGCTGATGCGCAGCAGCGGCCGGGGCAGCGCGAGCCCGGTGAGCTCCCGCTCGACGCGCTCGCGCAGGGCGTCGCCGCCGGCCTGGGCGACCTGCCCGGACAGCACGACGAGTTCGGGGTCGACGACGGCGACGACGGCGGCGAGTCCGGTGGCGAGCCGCCGGGCGACCTCGTCGAGCACCCCGGGGCTGCTCAGCGCCTCGCCGAGGTTCTTGACGCCGCCCGCGAGGTGGCGCACGGCGGGCGCGGCGACCAGGCTCTGGAAGCCGCCGCCCGCGTCGGTGCGGGCGTGCACGGAGTCGTCGCCGCGGGCCAGCGGGGCGCCGGGCAGCGGCATGTAGCCGATCTCGCCCGCGCCGCCGGTGGCTCCGCGCAGCAGCATGCCGCCCAGCACGATGGCGGCACCGACGCCCTCGTCGACGTAGGCGAGCACGAAGTCGTCGTGGTCCTGGGCGGCGCCCTCGTACTGCTCGGCGAGCGCGGCGAGGTTGACGTCGTTCTCGATGGAGACGGGCGTGCCGAGCACCTCGGCGAGTTCGGCGCGCAGGGTGCGCGAGTGCCAGCCCGGCAGGTGCGGGGCGTAGCGCAGCTGGCCGGTGTGCGGGTCGATGGCGCCGGGGGTGCCGATGACGGTGGCGGTCAGGTCGTCGTGCCCGAGCCCGGCCTGCTGGAGGGCGCCCTCGACGGCCTCGGCGACGAGCTGCGCGGTGCGGTGGCGCACGTCCTCCGCCACGGCGACGGCCTCGATCCGGCGGCGGCCGCGCTCGGTGCCGGTGATGTCGGCGACGACCGCGGTGATGCCGGTCGGGTCGGCGGAGAGCGCGGCGACGTGCGCGGCGTCCGGGGCGACCTCGTAGAGCAGGGCGTTCGGGCCCGGCCGCCCGGTCTGGCTCCCGGTGGTGCGCACGAGCCCGGCGGCTTCGAGCCGCCCGAGGATCTGCGAGGTCGTCGGCTTGGAGAGCCCGGTGAGCTCACCGATCCGGGTCCGGGTGAGCGGTCCGTGCGCGACGAGCAGATCGAGCGCGGCGCGGTCGTTCATGGCGCGCAGCACGCTGGGGGTGCCGGGGGTGACGCCCATCGTCGGTCTGCCTCCTCGCAGCACTGTTAGGAAGGTTTCCTATTGGTGCGAGGAACCTAAGACGCACGTGAAGGGGGCGTCAAGAGATGGCGCCCCCTTCACGGCCAAGTCGTTATGCGGTGCTGCCCGGAGATCACGGACTTCACCGTCGTGCACGAGGTGGCGCCCTTGGCCTTGAACTGCGGGGAAAGGGAGTCGCGGTGCAGGTGGACTCGTCGTACGGGCCCAGCACCTTGCAAGCGGTGGCGAACGTGGTGCCGCGGTAGAGCAGGACGCACGCGCCCACGTCGGCGAACACCACGTCCGCGGTGCGCGTCAGCGTGGACGTCGTTTTCGCAGGTGTGGCAGCTGTGAAGGGGATGTGAATCCGGTGCGCGGGGTGGGACTGTGTACTGCGCCCACCTTCGCGCGCGGGCGCGACGGGAACGGGGATCGGGCAACGGGGGTCGGGGATCGGGGCCCGGGGAACGGGGGCAACCATGTCGGGGACGGATGCCGTGACGCGGGCGTTCGACGTCGTGTTCGTCGTCCTGGGGGCGGGGGGCCTGGTGGTGGGGGTCCGGACGCTGGTCACCGGAAGGACGGCGGTGCCGTGGCTACGCGGTCAGATACGCCGGCCCCGCTGGTGGGGCGCCTGGTCGCTGTGCTGGGCGGTGCTGCTGCTCACCCAACTCTCCGTGTTCCACGACTGGTTCGCCGCGCACGACTGGGCGCTCACTGCCCGCGTGGTGCTGGCCCTGGCGTCCGCCGTGGCGATCCTGTTCGCGGGCCCGGTACGCCGCCGCAGCCGGCACCGACGGACACGGTGACGGGGCGGGGCGGGCCCCGGCCAGGGGTCCTTTTCGGCTTGGATCACAGCCGCCGCGCCCGCAGCACCCCGGTCCGCAGCGGCAGGGTGAAGGTTCCGTGGGCCGTCTCCGGCGTGCCCGCGAGGAAGCCCCGGATCCGCCCCAGGAGGGCTTCCCGTTCCGGCTCGGGCATGACCAGGATCCCCGCGCGTGTGGCCAGGGTCGCGACGAGCGAGTCGGCGGTGCGGCGCTGTCCGTGCGCGAAGTCGGCCTGCTCCGCCGAACCGAACCGGGCGTCACCGCCGCCTCCCGGAAGGTGCAGCCGGGCCGTCGCGGCCCGCCAGGCGGCAGGCGTGTCCCGGGGCCCGACCGCCGCGCTCCCGCCGGCCCGCGCGAGCCCGGCCACCCACCCGACCTCGTCGTCCATGAGGTTCCACAGCCCGGCCAGCACCCCACCCGGCGCAAGGACCCGGGCGAGCTCCGGCCCCGCGACGGCCATGTCGAACCAGTGCAGGGCGTTGCCCGCCAGCACCGCGTCGACGGAGGCGTCCGGCAACGGAATCCGCTCGGCGCTCCCGTGCAACGCGCGCACCCCCGGCACCGCCGCGCGCAGTTCGCCCAGCATGGCCGCGTCGGGCTCGACGGCGACGACCTCGAACCCCATCCCCACGAGCACGGCGGTCAGCTTCCCGGTCCCCGCCCCGAGGTCGAGCACCCGCACCCCGGGCGCACGCCCCAGCGCCCAGCGCACCGCGTCCGGCGCGTAGTCCGGCCGGTGCTCGGCGTAGGCGCGGGCCGCCGCGCCGAACGACGACGCGTGCCGGGAGGAATCGTCGACGTGGTCCATGTCAGCGCCGGGAGTCGGTGAACGCGGTCCGACTCCGCGGCGAGACACGGAGGACGGGCTGAACGTGGGGAACCTCGGAGTCGCGGATCGCCACGACTTCCGGAACGCTGCGGGCGACTTCGACGCACTCGCCGCTGGAGGTGCTGTGGCTGGACTTCATGAATCGGAAATCGGGCAAGGTCTACCACTCCTGACGGACGCGCTCGACGAGCCCTATGGCGGAACGTGGCGAAACTCCCCAACGCCCGCCTCCACGAGGACAACCGGATGCTCATGCTCGGCTATCGGACGGATGTCCGTGGCGAGCGTGTCGTCATGGTGCAGGTCAGCCGGAACGGCTGACAGCCGCCCGTCCCATCCGGGGACGGACGGCCGCGAAACGACAAAGACCCGGATCGATGTTCAGGCGGAAATGCCTTCGATCCGGGCCAGTGCCTCGTCCGCGCCGAATGGCTGCAGGTACGGCAGCCAGCGCGGGTCCCTATGCCCGGTCCCGATGATCCGCCAGGCCAGGCCCGTCGGAGGTGCGGGCTTGTGGCGCAGGCGCCAGCCGATCTCCACCAGGTGGCGGTCGGCCTTCGTGTGATTGCAGCGGCGACACGACGCCACCACGTTGTCCCAGACGTGCTGACCCCCGCGACTGCGCGGGATGACGTGGTCGACGCTGGTTGCGACGCCACCGCAGTACATGCACCGGCCGCCGTCACGGGCGAACAGCGCACGTCGGGTGAGGGGGACAGGGCCCCGGTAGGGGACCTTTACGAACCGCTTGAGGCGGACCACGCTGGGCGCGGCGACGGTACGTGTGGCGCTGTGCATGAAGGCGCCGGACTCCTCGAGGCACGTGGCCTTGTTCTCGAGTACGAGTACGAGCGCGCGGCGGAGCGGTACGACGCCGAGGGGCTCGTACGACGCGTTGAGGACCAGGACATGCGGCACGGAATGCCTCCTTGTACGCCGGCGGCGCGTGGCTCGCGCCGGGACGATCTCGTAGTCAGTCTCCCCTCATGGCTGGTCGTGGCGCCACCATGTCCGCGTAACGGGCTGGGAGTGTTTTCGACCACATCTCCTTCATGCCCACCGCGGGAACCGCGAAGACCAGGGTGAGCACCGTCTCTCCCTAGAACATGACAACGATCCGCACACAATGCCCCGTTAGTGTGGTGGGCCTGCCCGCTCCCGTCCCCGAGTCGTGCCGCCTTGCGGCGGGCAGAGGCAACGCCTGGAGGTACCTGCCGTGATCTTGTCCGTCCTGCCGGCCGCGGGTGGAGACACCGGAAGCAGTCAGCAGCCCACGCTCAAGGACGCCCAGGAGCAGGCCGGCCAGGCCGCCAGCTGGGTCGAGGAGAACTGGTCCGCCTGGCTGGCGATCGGGCTGCGCGTCCTGCTCATCGTGGTCGTCGCCGCCGTGCTGCGCGTCGCCATCCGGCGCGCCATCACCAAGCTGATCGAGCGCATGAACCGCACCGCGCAGGCCGTCGACGGCACCGCGCTCGGCGGACTGCTCGTCAACGTCGAGCGGCGCCGGCAGCGCTCGCAGGCCATCGGCAGCGTGCTGCGGTCCGTGGCGTCCTTCGTGATTCTCGGCACAGCGGCCCTGATGATCCTCAGCGCCTTCGAGATCAATCTGGCCCCGCTGCTCGCCTCCGCCGGTGTCGCGGGTGTGGCCATCGGTTTCGGCGCCCGCAACCTGGTCACCGACTTCCTCTCCGGCGTCTTCATGATCCTTGAGGACCAGTACGGCGTCGGCGACACCGTCGACGCCGGCGTCGCCTCCGGCGAGGTCATCGAGGTCGGCCTGCGCGTCACCAAGCTGCGCGGCGCCGAGGGCGAGATCTGGTACGTGCGCAACGGCGAGGTCAAGCGGATAGGGAACCTCTCCCAGGGCTGGGCCACCGCCGGGGTCGACGTCATCGTCCGCGCCGACGAGGACCTCGACAAGGTGAAGTCGGTCCTGTCCGAGACCGGCGAGACCATGAGCAAGGCCGAGCCGTGGAACGAGATGCTGTGGGGCCCGGTCGAGGTCCTCGGCCTCGACAGCGTCCTGCTCGACTCGATGGTGGTGCGGGTCAGCGCCAAGACGATGCCGGGCAAGTCCCTCACCGTCGAGCGCGAACTGCGCTGGCGCATCAAGCGCGCCTTCGACGAGGCCGGCATCCGCATCGTGGGCGGCGCCCCGGCCGCCCTCGACGAGCCGGCGGCCGACCCGACGGCCGGGATGGCGGCGCCCTCGGCGTACGCGTCGACGACGTCGCCGCAGTCGCTGGCGGCGTCGCCGTTGCAGAAGTAGGCACTCGTCACGCCGAAGGGGGCGCCCGGAGATCCGTCTCCGGGCGCCCCCTTCCGCTGGGCCGGGACCGGCCCGTCAGGCCGGTTCCCGCCGCGCCGGAAGGCCCCGCACCACGTACGCCCCCGCCCCGAGCACGAACGCCGTCAGCGCCACGGCCCAGGCCCCCGGCTGCGGGCCCGGCTGCATCGACCAGGTCCACAGGGTCGCGCTGTGCAGATACGGCGCCGAGTACGACAGGTAGACGGCGCAGAAGTACAGCACCGTGGGCAGCCAGCTCAGCCGGGCGCCGATGACGGCCGCCGCGCCCGCGGTGATGCCGGTGGCCCCGAGGACATTGCGGACCATGGCCGCGGCGCCGTACTCCTGACCGTGGCCGGGTACGGCGAGCGCGAGCAGCGCCGCCGCCAGCGCGGTCAGGGCCAGCAGATGGGCGAGCCGCAGCGGGCGCCAGGGGCGGGCCGCGGCGCGGTCCAGCTCCTGGGCGTACTGATGCAGGCTCACCCCGATCGCGGACGAGGCGATCAGCGGGGCGAGCGCGATCAGCGGCACCCGTTCGTACGGGTCGACGAAGGCCGAGGACAGGGTCGCCGCCCACAGGGTGAACAGCGCGGCGCCCACGATCGCGGCCAGCGTCGACGCGGCCGCCCGGGAGCGGGCGTACAGCGCGCAGGGGAGCGTCGGGAGGTTCACAGGGCCGGCACCTCGCCCGGGTCACGCTCGCAGGACTGGGTCGCGGCGTAGTAGCGGCTCAGCCAGTCGCGGCGCTCGGCGGGGCGCATCGAGGCGAGCCGGGTGTAAGCGGCGTTCTCCGCCTTGAGCTCGGCGACCCGTTCGGTGTCGCCCCGCCGGCGGGCCTCGTCGAGGAGCTGCCGGTCGGACTCGACGTCGTACCCCCGGGGTGTGAGCCAGCGCTCCACCGCCCGGTCCGCCCTCGTCATGGCCGCCGTCGGCCGCACCGACTCGACCGGGCAGTCGTAGCCGTGCAGGGCCATCTGCGCCTCCCACGCGAACTGGGCGGGGTCGGTGATCCTCCCGCGGACCACCCGCCAGCCCAGGTCGACCATCGGCAGTTTCGCCTCGTCCGCGCCGGGGCGGCCCGGCAGGTCCTCGAAGCGTGTCGGCAGGTTCCGTACGCCCTTCAGCTTGGCCAGCAGCGGAGTCAGGGCCCGCGTCACCTCGGGCAGCAGCGCGGCGCGGGTGGCGTTCACACAGATCTGCGGGGTGGTGGACGTGGTGCACACCTGGTGGTGGCGGCGCGGGTCGGGGCGCACCATGTCGGCGCCGGAATGCACGAGGGTGAGCGCCGCGGCCAGGGCCACGGCGAGCGGGCCGAGCGCGGTCCAGCGGCGGCGGGCCGCGTGGGCGAGGACCGCCGTGCAGGCGAGCGCGAGGAACCACCCGGCCGTCAGCAGCGGCGCCCACCAGGCCAGCAGCTCGCGGCCGACGGCGTAGGACGGAACGGGGCCGAGGTGACGGACCGCGGACGACGACAGCTTGGTGATCAGCACGCCGAAGACGCCGTACCCCGCGACCGCGAGCACCGGAGCCGCGAGCCGCCACGGCACCGTCGCGCCCACCACATGCCCGAGCAGCGCGCACGCCGTGACGACTCCGGCGGCGCCGAGGGGCGCGGTCGGCGACGGGCTGTCCTGAAGGGCGTACGGCCAGGTGGCGAGCAGTGCCCCGCCGACCGCCAGCGCATAGCCCGCCATCAGCCACAGGACGAGCGGCAGGGCCGCCGTGCCGAAGCGGGCCAGCGGCGCACGGGCGGACGTCGCCCGCAGGTCGGCGGTGCCGCGGCGCCGCTCCCTGCCGCCCTGCCAGCACCCCGCGCCGAGCGCGAGCGGCCCGCCGAGCATCACCCCGGACAGCCGCAGCGTCTCGGTCGTCTGTGCCCAGCTTCCCTGCCAGCCGTCCGACTTGGCGACCAGCGCCCACGCCAGGGTGAGGAACAGTGCCGCACCGGCCCATGGTGCGAAGCCGCGCCGCAGTTCCGTGCGGAAGGCGCCCGGCGCCCGGCGTGGCGGTGGCGCCGGGGCCCCGGTCGCCGGTCCGCGGCCGTCGAGGAGGGCAGTCATCGCCGCACCCCCCGGCCCGGGCCGTCGCGGTGCGCCCGCAGGGCCGTGGTGTACCCGCGCTCGATCGCGTTGCCGTCCGCCTCGTCGCCGTCGCGGCCGAGGGCGGCGAGCGCCGCGGGGGTGCCCCGGTAGGCGACCGTGCCGCGCTCGATCAAGGTGACCTCGGTGCAGGCGGCGGCGACGTCCTCGACGAGATGCGTCGAGACGACGACCGTGGTCTGCTCGCCCAGCTCCCGCAACAGGGAACGGAATTCGACGCGCTGCTCGGGGTCGAGACCCGCGGTCGGCTCGTCGAGCAGAAGCAGCTGCGGATCGTTGACGACGGCCTGCGCGATGCCGACGCGGCGCACCATGCCGCCGGAGAGCGTCTTGATCTTCGCGTCGATGCGGTCCGCGAGACCGACGCGCTCGACGGCCCGCTCCACGGCCGCCCCGGTCGCCTGCGCGGGCATCTCCTTCAGCCAGGCCACGTACGCCACGAACTCGCGCACGGTGAACCCCGGGTAGTAGCCGAAGTCCTGCGGCAGATACCCGAGCCGGCGGCGCGCCGCGCGCCGGTCTCGGGAGCTCGCCAGGTCGCCGCCGAACAGCTCCACCCGGCCCGAGGCGGGGGTGGCCACGGTCGCGAGGACACGGATCAGGGAGGTCTTGCCCGCGCCGTTGGGACCGAGCAGCCCGTGCACGCCGCTGTCGAAGTCCAGGTCGACGGCGTCCAGGGCGGTGGTCCTGCGGTGCCGGACGGTCAGCCCGGACACCCGCACGGCTGCCGCGCGGGTGGTGGTCGTGGTCGTCACATCGTCTCCAGGTGGTCGTACGCGGACCGGCGTACGGCGATCAGCGCGGCGCACGCGACGAGTGCCGCCGCCCAGCCGGTCTGCGCCACGGGTCCGTCGAGGTAGAGCGAGAGCTGTTCGGCGAGCCGGGCGGACAGGAGCGCGGGCGGCCCCGCCGCGGGCACCGCCACCGCGGCCGCCCAGCCGGCCCCGACCGCGCCCGTCGCGGCGCGCAGACCCACGTACCCGCCGAGCGCCAGCGCGGCCAGGGTGAGGGCGAGACCGGGGAGCAACCAGGCCGCCGGTGCGGGGGCCTGGGCGTGCTGCGGCGTGGGCAGCAGGAGCCCGGCCACGGTCAGCAGCGGCAGGCTCACCGCGAGGACGGCCAGGGTGCGGACCAGGATCAGGCGCAGCCCGCCCGACGGCGTCGACGCGGCGATCTCGTGCAGCGGGTCGGCGTGCCGCCCGAACGACATCGCGACCCCGGCCACGGGCACCACCGGCGCGAGGGCCAGCAGCAGCGGCAGCGCCCCGTCGAACCCGGCGCCGTACGCAAGCCCCACCGCCCCCGCCGCCACCACGAGCAGCGCCAGCAGCCACGGCCCGCGCAGCGCGGGACCCACGCTCCACAGCAGCCGGGCCGGGCGCCGCACCCGGGACGCCGAGACGGGTTCCGACTCCCGCACGGCGGCGAGCAGTTCGGCCCGCACGCCGGCCAGCACCGGCGCCGCCGCCCCTGCGCGTGCCGCGCGCGAGACCCGTACGGCACACCGCCCGCACTCCTCCAGATGCCGCTCCACGGACCAGCAGTCCGGCTCGGGGAGCACGCCGTCCACGTACTGAGCGGCGGCGCTCTCGGTCACGTGCCACTCGGTGCCGGTGCCGCTCATGCGGTGCCTCCCGTGGGTTCCAGGGGTCCGGAGGCCGCCAGCGCGGCCAGTGCGGCGCGCAGTTCACGGCGGGCGCGCGACGCGCGGGTCTTGACGGTGCCCTCGGGTATGCCGAGCAGCCGCGCCGCCTCCCGGGTGGTCAGGCCGTCCACGACGGTGGCCCGGAGCACATCGCGCAGCTCCGGGGAGATCCGGTCGAGGGCGGTGCCCACGTCGCCGTACCGGAGCCCGGCCAGCACGTGCTCCTCGGCGGACGGCGCCGCGTCGGCCGCGGGCGGGTCGAACCGCTCGGCGCGCGCCTGGACCCGCTGCTGGTCGACCAGGCGGCGGGCGGCGATCGTCCACAGCCAGCCGCCGACCTCGCCGCCGCGGTGCGCGCTCGCCGAGCGCCACACCGCGAGGAACGTGTCCTGAAGCACCTCGCGCACCGCTTCCGGATCCGCGCAGCGCCGGCTCAGCCGGGCGTGCAGCCAGCCGGCGTGCCGGTCGTAGAGCGCGGCCAGGGCGTCCGCGTCACCCCGTGCGACGGCCCGCAGCAGCGCCCCGTCGCCGGTGTCTTGATCAGCCCCCATGGGCCGGAACAGTCTCACACCCCGTCTATCGACCGGCCTGCGGCGACCGGTTCACGGCGGCGGGGACCGGTGCGGTCAGTCCGCCACCGCGTACGCCTCCACCGACCACAGCGAGATCCCGTACTCGGTCGCCCGCTTGTCGCCGACGACCCGTACGAACCGCACGTCCTTCGCGTCCATGCGCACCGACTCGCGCCCGCCGTGCCCGTCCCGCACGGTCGCCGCCGTGCGCCAGGTGCGGCCGTCCGCGGAGGTCTGAATGCGGTACGAGGAGGCGTACGCGTCCTGCCAGTGGAGGATCAGCCGGCCCAGCCGGACCGGCTTCGGGAGTTCGAGCTGCCACCACGCGCCGTCCTCGGCGGGGGAGGACCAGCGGGTCGTGCTGTCGCCGTCGTTGGCGGCCTTCGCGGGGAAGTCGGGGGTCTCGTCCGCCGAGGACGACGCCGTGCCGGTGCGGCCCAGGTCCGGGCCCGCGGTGCGCGGGTAGGCGCGGACCGAGACCGTGCGGGTCTCGGCGCCGAAGGCGAGGGGGATCTCGTAGGTCCCGGCGGGGGTGCCGGCCGGGACGGTGACCTCGACCGGGACGTCCACCCGGGTGCCGCGCGGGAGTTCGGACTCCTTGGGCGCGGAGACCTTGATGCCGTGCGGGGCCTTCGCCGTCACCTCGCCCTTGACGTCGCCGGGGCGCCGCGAGGTGAGCCGGGCCGTCACCGTCTGCGCGGGGCCGCCGATCTCCGCGTCGGCCTCGGTGCGGGTCAGCGAGAAGGCGGCCTTGGGGGCGTCCGCGTACCAGGGGACCAGGTGGTCGATCGCCGCGCCGGACGCGCCCGTGACCCGCAGGGCGTCCACGCGCGTGTTGCCGGCGTCCAGCTCCGTGAAACCGCCGTCCGCGAGGCCGCCCAGGCGCCGCCAGCCCTCGCCGGGGACGTGCGCCTCCACGGAGCCCTGCGTGCCGGGGGTGCTCAGCACCGTGACCGTGGACAGGGCCCGCACGCGCGGGAGTTGGGCCGTGGAGCCCGCCGCCGCATCCTCGCGGTCGGCGCCCGCCCACGCCGCGAACGCCTTCTCGGCCTTCACCAGGAACGGGTCGAGCACCCCCTTGCCGACCGTCACCTGGTTCGACCCGAGCCGGGCGCGCAGCTGCTCCAGACGGCGCGCGGCCTGCCACGCCGCCGCACTGTCGCCGCGCCGCGCCGCGTCCAGCATGTCGACAGCGGCCTCGCCCGCCTGCCCGTAGCGGCCCAACTTGTCACTCCAGGGCCGCACTTCGGAGTCGAGCTCGGTGTCGTCGAGCGCGCCGGGCGTCCGCCGCATCTGGGTGAACGCGGCCCGCAGCGCCTTCGCCGCCTCGGCGTTGCCGGCCGCGTCCGTCGTCGTACGGGCCTGCCAGAACGCGGAGATGAGCGGCGTCAGATACGCCGACTCGTCCGCGCCGAGCACCGAGGACGCGTCGTTGCCCGCGAGGGCGGTGAGCGCCGCCCTGCGCGCGGCGTTCCCGTCCGCGAGGTCGTCGATCGCCGCCTTCCAGGACTCCTGGGGGCGGTAGTCGCGCGGGTTCCACGCGTAGTCCGCGGCCGTGAACAGCGGGATGCGGGAGGCCGCAGGCTGCTCCATGGCGTTCGACAGGAGCGCCGCCGAGCCGGAGGCCACCGCCGGTTCGCGGCCGGTGAACGGGCCGAGGAAGATGCGGTCCTGCGCGTAGTCGTTGACCGGGTAGTTGTCCATGGTGAGCAGCTTGTGCGCCGTGCCCGACGAGCCGAACGCCTGCCGCGCGCCCGCCAGTTCACCGCCGGTGATGGTCCGCGGGACCACGCCCACACCCGTCCACGCCACCTGGACCCGGTCGTCCAGGCCGTCCGCGAGCGCCGTGCGGTACGCCGTCCTGCCGTCCTGGTAGTACTCGGTCGGCATCAGGGAGAGCGGTTCGGCGCCCGGGTGCCGGGCGGCCAGGTGCCGCGCCACCGCGTTCGCGACCTTCGCCTGCGCCTTCGCCGCCGCCTTCGGGCCCGAGCCGAACTCCTCGGCGTCCGCCGCGCAGTGCCATTCGCTGTACGACACGTCCTGGAACTGGAGCTGGAAGGCGCGCACGCCCAGCGCCCACATGGCGTCCAGCTTGCGCGTGAGCGCCTTGACGTCGTCCTGCGACGACATGCACATCGCCTGGCCGGGAGCGACCGCCCAGGCGAGCGTCACATGGTTGGCCCGGGCCCGCTCGGCCAGCTCGCGGAAGTCGGCGCGCTGCGCCGCCGGATACGTCTCGCGCCAGCGGGCCTGCCGGTACAGATCGTCACCGGGGGCGTAGAGATAGCGGTTCTGCTTCGTGCGGCCCATGAAGTCCAGCTGCGCCAGCCGCTGTTCGGTCGTCCACGGGGTGCCGTAGAAACCCTCGGTCAGACCACGGACCGCCGTACCGGGCCAGTCGCGCACCACGACCCCGGCGATCCGGCGCCCCTCGACCACCTGGCGCAGCGTCTGCACCGCGTGGAACAGGCCGTCGTCGCCGATGCCCTCCAGCGCCACCGTCGGCCGCCCCGCGGACTGCCCGACCGCGAGCCGGTAGCCCCCGGAGGGCAGGTCGCGGCGGGCCGCGGCGCCCAGCGAGCGCAGCAGGGCGTCCAGCGAAGCGGCGCCGCTGTCGGCGGAGTCGGCCCGGTACGAGGGGGTGGCGGAGGCAGCCGCCGCACGCTCCGGGGTCGCGGAGCCCATCCGCACGACGAGCCCGGAACCGGACGGCACGGCGGCCTCGTCGGTGACCCGCAGGACCTGGCGCGCGCCGGCCTCGCGCAGCAGCGTGCGCAGCGCGTCCACGGCGTACGGATCGGTGCCCTGCGGTGCCACGAGCACGACGCCGGAAGCGGCGTCGGCGGAGACGGGGACCGTCACCCCGTGGTCCGAGGCCCGCATCGACTGCGGCCGCGGCCACACCGACGGCAGCCCGGACTGCGACTCCTGATCGCCGGACGAGGTTCCCGCGACCGGCGGGGCGGCCAGCGCGCCGGTGGCTCCCCCCAGCGTCCCCGCGATGACGGCGACCGCGACGGCGGCCGCCCTCTTCCTGCGCCGGAGCTGCACCGCTACTCCTCAAAGTCAATAGGGGAGCGATCAGCCCACCACTCGCCGGGGCAGGGTGTCAACGCCCGTGGCCGTTGTGCCGCAATTGCCCTGACGGGCGCGGCGAGGCCGCTGAAAGTCTTCCGGTTTTCCCGGCCCTCTGGTCAATTTCCTTCCGCTGTACACAATGTGACCAGTAACACGTTGCCCGGCCGGGGAGGTCTGGAGCGGCACCCACTGGGTAGGGCTGTGGACTCACGACCCCCTTTGATTCACGAAACCCTCTGACGAAGGAGGCCCCCGTGGCCGCATCGGCTCAGCTTCTGCTCTCGGCCCTCTCCAAACCCGTCGACCTTGTCGACCTCGTCGACACCACGACGACCAGCTCCAGCGAGTCCCCGCTGACCAGCGAACCGCCCTTCGCCGACTACGCGCCCCTCACCTCGGAGCCGCCGCTCGCCGACGAGCTGCCGCTCACCTCCGAGCCCACCCCGAGCGGCCTGGCCGCGGGGTGAGCCTGGCCCGCCTCGCCGAGCTGTACGGCGTGGCCCCTTCCTACTCACCGGCGCCGGGACAAACCGTCCGGGCGTCGGACGCGGCGCTGACGGCCGCGCTCGCGGCGCTCGGCGTGGACGCGGCGGACCCGGACGCGCTCGCCGCGCGCGAGGCCGAACTCGCCGGGCGGCTGCTGCCGCCGACGGTGGTGTGGTGGCTGGGCGGGGACGAGGACGGGGACCGGGCGCGGCCGGGATGGCTCGCGGAACTGCCCGAGGGAGTGCGCCTGTTCCTGACGCTCGAATCACAGGGTGAACGGGTGGGTGGGTGGGAGACGCCCGGACGTGAACCCCCGCCCGGCGTGCACAGGCTGACCGCCGAAACACCGGACGGCCGCACGGCGGAAGCCCACCTCGTAGCGGCCCCGCGAAAGGCCCCGCGCCCGGCGGCCCGCACCCACGGCCTCCTGGTCCAGCTCTACTCCCTGCTCTCCACCCGCTCCTGGGGCATGGGCGACCTCGCGGACCTGGCCGATCTGGCGGCCTGGTCGGCGCGCACCCACGGCACCGGCTTCCTCCAGGTCAACCCCCTGCACGCGGCCGTCCCCGCCGCACCCGGCGGCACCACGGACCCGTCCCCGTACCGCCCCTCCTCCCGCCGCTTCCCCGACCCGGTGCACCTGCGGATCGAGGACATTCCCGAGTACGCGTACGTGCCCGCCCGCACCCGCGAGGCCGCCATGCTGCGTGAAGAGGTGCTCGGCAAGGGGGAGTTGATCGACCGGGACGCCGTATGGGCGCTCAAGCGCGACGTCCTCGAAACGCTCGTCCGGGACGTCCCGCTCACGCCCGGACGCCGCGCCGCCTACTGCGACTACCTCGCCGAGCAGGGCGCGGCCCTGGAGGACCACGCCACCTACCAGGCACTCGCCGAGCGCCACGGCCCCGAGTGGCACACCTGGCCCGCCCCGCTCCGGGACCCGCACTCGCCGGAGACCGCCCGCGCCCGGCAGGAGTCGATGGACCGCGTCGACTTCCACTGCCGCCTCGCCTGGCTCACCGACACCCAGCTCGCCGCCGCCCAGCGCACCGCGCGCGAGGCGGGCATGCCCATCGGGCTCGTCCACGACCTCGCGGTCGGCGTGCACCCGGGCGGCGCCGACGCCTGGGCGCAGCGGGACGTCTTCGCGCAGGGCATGAGCGTGGGCGCGCCCCCGGACGCGTTCAACGCCCGCGGCCAGGACTGGGGACTGCCGCCCTGGCGCCCCGACCGGCTCGCCGCGACCGGGTACGCCCCGTTCCGCGGCCTCCTGCGCCACCTGATGCGGCACGCGGGCGCCGTCCGCATCGACCATGTGATGGGCCTGTTCCGGCTCTGGTGGGTCCCGGCGGGCGAGGCCCCCACCGAGGGCTGCTACGTCCACTACGACGCCGAGGCGATGCTCGCCGTGCTGCTCCTGGAGGCGGCGCGCTCGGGCACGTACGTCATCGGGGAGGACCTGGGGACCGTCGAGCCGGGCGTGCGCGAGACGCTGCGCGAGCACGGCGTGCTCGGCACGTCCGTCCTGTGGTTCGAGCGGGACTGGGAGGCCCCGGGACAGCCGGCCGTGCCCGCGGAGCAGTGGCGTACGGACTGCGTGGCCACCGCCACCACCCACGACCTGCCGTCCACCGCGGCCCGGCTCACCGGCGACGACGTCCGGCTGCGCGAGCGGCTCGGCCTGTCCACCGGCACGGCGGCCGAGGCGGCGGCGGAGGTCGCCGACTGGCTCGGCCTGTTCGCGCGGCTCGGGCTGCTGCCCGGCGGGAGCCAGGACGAGGAGGAGGCGGTCCGTGCCGTCCACCGGTTCCTGCTGCGCACCCCGGCCCGGATGATCGGCGTCTGGCTGCCCGACCTGGTCGGCGACCGGCGCCCGCAGAATCTGCCCGGGACCTGGGACGAGTACCCCAACTGGCGGCTCCCGGTCGCCGATGCCGCGGGGCACCCCGTCACCCTGGAGGACCTGGCCGCATCCCCGCGCGCACACGCGTTGCTCGACGTGTTCCGGGGATTCGGAAGGGCGGACGACGGGACGGATGTGCCTCTTACAGGCCCCCCGGACGCGCGGCTCGTTTAGGCGTTCGCTACGTTGGCACCGTGGACAAGAAGAACGCCCTGCGCGCCGGCGCCCTGGCTGCCGGTACGACGCTGATGATGCTGCTCATGTCGTCCCCCGCGCTCGCGCTCACGCGCGACGACGGCGACGACCCGGGATCCGGCCTGAGCGTGATCGACACGGTCGGTCTGTTCGTCGTGGCCCCGCTCGCCCTGTTCGCGATCATCGCCGGTCTGGTGATCCTGGGCGACAAGTCGCGCAAGCAGCAGAAGCAGGGCTGAGCCCCGCACTCCCGCTGATCGAGGGCACCCGCCGCGGCCGAGCCGCGGCGGGTGCCCTCGACGCGTTCTCGGGGCGTCTGCCTCTCAGGGCGTCTTCGCCGTCAAGTACCGCTGCACGGCCGGGCCGAGCCAGTCCACGACCTCGTCCCGCCCCAGCGCCGCGCTCGCCGGGAACCCCAGCACGTACCGGGTCAGCGCGAACCCGAGCACCTGTGACGCGCTGAGCGCCGCCCGCACCGGCGCCTGCTCCGGGTCGGGGCAGACCTCCCGGGCGATCGGGACCAGCTGGTCGCGCAGCACCTCCCGCATCCGCTCGGCGGCGGCCGCGTTGGTGGTCGCGACCCGCAGCAGGGCGGTCAGCACCTCGTCGCGCTCCCACAGGTCCAGGAAGTGGGCCACCAGGGTCCGGCCGATCTCCTCGCGCGGCACGTCCCGCGGGTCGGGCAGCCGCAGCTCGATCGTGACGGCCGCCGCGAAAAGCCCTTCCTTGTTGCCGAAGTAGCGCATCACCATGGACGGATCGATCCGGGCGTCGCGCGCGATGGCGCGGATCGTGGCCCGCTCGTACCCGTCCGCGGCGAACCGCTCGCGGGCCGCGGCCAGGATCGTCGCGCGCGTGGCGTCCGCTCTCCTGGCGCCCTTCACCTGCTGCTTCTCCGTCATGCCAACAAACGTAGGCCAACACCTGTTGACAGTCCATAGCTGCCGCTCTACTTTTGCCAACAAGCGTTGACCAACAAGCGTTGGCAGATGGCCCGAGGAGGCCCTCATGAACGACATGAACGGCGCGAACGGCACGCACAACGGCACCGCGCACAACGTGATCGTCGTCGGCTCCGGCCCGACCGGCCTGCTGCTCGCGGGAGACCTGGCCGCCGCGGGCGTGCCCGTCACCCTCGTCGAGCGCCGCCCGCACCAGATCAGCAACCTCTCCCGGGCCTTCGTCGTGCACGCCCGCACCCTGGAGCAGCTCGACGCCCGCCCGTCTCCCACCACCGCCCTCGACGGACGCCCCGCGGGCGCACCTCTTCCGCGGAGCCTCGCCGACGAGATCGAGGGCCGCGGGCAGCAGCTCGACCGGCTCCGCCTCTTCGGGCACCTCACCGTCGACCTGAGCGGCCTGCCGTCCCGCTTCAACCACCTCCTCGTCGTGCCGCAGTACGAGGTCGAGAAGGCCCTGGAGCGGCGCGCCGTCGAGGCCGGGGTCACCTTCTCGTACGAGACCGAGGTGACGGGCCTGGTGCAGGGCGCGGACGGCGTCACCCTCCAGGTCAGGCACCTCCAGGAGGGCGGCGGGGCGGGCGAGTTGAGCGCCGCGTACGTCGTCGGCACCGACGGCATGCGCAGCTCCGTGCGCGAGGCGCTCGGCCTGCCCTTCCCCGGCAAGTCGGTCATCCGCTCCGTCGTGCTCGCCGACGTGAAGCTCGCGGAGCAGCCGGAGAACCTGCTGACCGTGAACGCGGTGGGGGACGCCTTCGCCTTCATCGCTCCCTTCGGCGACGGCTACTACCGCGTCATCGCCTGGAACCGCGCCCACGACGTCCCCGACACCGACCCCCTCGACCTCGACGAGGTCAGGGCGACCGCGAAGCTCGCCCTCGGCCGTGACTACGGCATGCACGAGGCGCGCTGGATGTCCCGCTTCCACAGCGACGAGCGCCAGGCGCCCGCCTACCGCGTCGGCCGCGTCCTGCTCGCCGGAGACGCCGCGCACGTGCACACCCCGGCCGGCGGCCAGGGCATGAACACCGGCCTCCAGGACGCCGCCAATCTCGGCTGGAAGCTGGCCGCCGTCCTCAACGGCCGCGCCGCGGAAGCCCTGTTGGACACCTACGAGGCCGAGCGCCACCCCGTCGGCAGGGCCGTGCTGCGCAGCAGCGGCGGCATCGTGCGGATGGCGATGGCCAACCGCCCCTGGACGCTCGCGGCCCGCGCCGCACTGACCACGCTCCTCGGCCGGGTGCGCCCCGCCCGCGACCGCGCCGTCGGCCAGATCACCGGCATCGACTTTAGCTACCCGGCGCCCAAGGGCTCCCACGCCCTCGTCGGCAAGCGCATCCCGGACGTCCGGCTGGAGGGCGGCACCCGGCTCTACGAAGCCTTGCGCGCGGGCGAGTTCGTGCTGATCCTGCCCCAGGGGGAGACCCTCAAGAGCGAGACCGTACGGGTCGCGCACTGGGCGGGCACACGGCGTACGGCGCTGCTCGTGCGGCCCGACGGATACGGGGCGTGGGCGCGGGACTCGGTCCCGGAAGGGGGAGTTAAGTCCACCGACGTGCCCTGGGAGTTCGCCGGATACTCCTTGCGGTAACAGTCGAATACCGCGGCGAACAGGGGAGTTGAGGGTCATGCGAGGATTCCGGGCGATCCGGCGGTGCCATGAGCAGATGTGGCTGTGGCTGGCGGCCATGCACTGGACGACGACCGTCGCCACCGCCGCCTTCATCCCCCTCCCGAGTCTGATGCGCTGGTCGGTGGCGGGCATGCGCCGGCTCACCGGCCGGCAGCGGGCGCTGGCCGGCGCCTGGTCCGGCACCCCGGTCGAGGCGCCGCCCCGGCCGCCGGGCCCGAAGGGGGAACCGCCGATCGGGCTCGCCGCCCGCTGGAAGTGGCTGCTGAACGACCCGCAGGACGTGCGGGGCTGGCGCTGGACGGCGGTGCACTCCCTCCCGGCGGGCCTGCTGGCCTGCGTCCCGCTCTCCTTCGTCCTCTACGGCCTGTACGGGCTCTTCCTCGCCGCCTTCGGCCCGGCCCTGTCGGCGCGCGGCGGCCGGTCCTGGGAGGGCAGCCTCTGGTACACCGGCTTCGAGGTCACCGACGGCACGACCGCCGGGCTCGCGGCCGTCGGCGCGGCGCTGATCGGGGCGGCGGGCCTGGCCATGGCGCCCGCCGTCATGGATCTGCACAGCCGGCTCGTGCGCAGTGCCCTCACCCCCAGCGACCAGGAGCTGATGGCGGCCCGCATCGCCCATCTCGCCGCGACCCGCTCCGACGCCGTGGACACCTCGGCCGCCGAACTCCGGCGTATCGAGCGCGACCTGCACGACGGCGCGCAGGCGCGCCTGGTGGCGATGGGCATGACCCTGGACGCGGCGGAGCACCTGATGCGGCGCGATCCGGAGGAGGCGGCGAAGCTGCTCGCCGAGGCCCGTGCCTCCTCGTCGGCCGCTCTGAAGGAACTGCGCGACCTGGTCCGCGGCATCCACCCGCCGGTCCTCGCCGACCGTGGACTCGCCGACGCCGTGCGGTCGTTGGCCCTGCTGAGCCCGCTGGACGCGGAGGTCACCGTCGACCTCCCGGCCCGCCCCGAGCCGCCCGTCGAGTCCGCCGTCTACTTCGCGGTCGCCGAGACGGTCACGAACGCGGCCAAGCACGCGGACGGCGCCGAGCGGCTGTGGATCGACATCGGCTACGACCCCGCGCGCCCGGCGCTGCGGGTCAGTGTCACCGACGACGGCCGCGGCGGCGCCGACCCGGCCCGCGGCAGCGGCCTCGCGGGCATCGAGCGCCGCCTCGCCACCTTCGACGGTGTCATGGTGGTCCACAGCCCGGCCGGCGGACCGACCCAGATCTCGATGGAGGTGCCGTGCGCATTGTCGTCGCCGAAGACCACTTCCTGCTGAGGGACGGTCTCATGCGGCTCCTGGCGGCGTACGGCCACGAGGTCGTCGCCGCCGTCGACAACGGCCCGGAGCTGCTGGCCGCCCTCGTCACCGAGCGGCCGGACGTCGCGGTCGTCGACGTACGCCTGCCGCCCGACTTCGCCGACGAGGGCCTGCGCGCGGCCGTGGCGGCCCGCCAACAGGTCCCGGGGCTGCCGGTGCTGCTGCTCTCGCAGTACGTGGAGCCGCTGTACGCGCGGGAGTTGCTGGCCGACGGCGCGGGCGCGGTCGGCTATGTCCTCAAGGACCGGGTCACCGACGGCGCGGAGTTCCTGCGCACCATCGGACAGGTGGCCTGCGGCGGCACGGCCATGGACCCCGAGGTCGTCTCCAAGCTGCTGGCCCGCAAGGTGCGCGACGAACGGCTCGGCTCCCTGACGGCCCGCGAGCGGGACGTGCTCGGCCTCCTCGCGCAGGGCCGGTCCAACGCCGGGGTGGCGGAGACCCTGTTCGTCACCGAGAAGGCCGTGACCAAGCACATCGGCAACATCTTCACGAAGCTCGGCCTGTATCCCGGCGAGAGCGACAACCGGCGGGTGCTCGCCGTCCTCGCCTACCTGGAGGGCTGAACTACCGTTCGGTCGCGGTGGTGGCCAGCAACTTCCGCAGCAGATCCGTGAGTTGCTCCGCCTGCTCGCCGTCGAACGCCGCCTCCACCGCCTTCTTCTGCACGTCGAGACCGGCGCCCACCGCCTCGTCCACGAGAGCCAGTCCCTCCTCGGTGAGGGTGACCTGGAGGCCGCGCCGGTCGTGCGGATCGGGCGAGCGGCGCACCAGGCCCCGCCGCTCCAGCTTGTCCAGGCGCCCCGTCATGCCGCCCGTCGTCAGCATCAGCGTCGCCGACAGCTGGCGGGGGGAGAGTGTGTACGGGGCGGCGGCGCGGCGCAGCGTCGCCAGCACGTCGAACTCGCCGCGCGAGATGCCGATCCGCGCGTACGCCGTCTCGACGCGGTCGCCCATCGCGCGGGCCAGCCGGTAGACCCGGCCGAAGACCTCCATGGCGGTGGTGTCGAGGTCGGGGCGGACGGCGGCCCACTGCTCGATGATCGCGTCGACGGCGTCGTGGTCAGTCATGTCCCGAGTATCGGCCATGTGCCGAGTATCGGCCCGCACTCACTCTCAGGCAAGAAAGTAGCTTGCAAAAAAGTAGCTTACGACTAAGCTACTTTCCATCGAGCTACTTAGGGGGGTCCCCGTGCGGACGCAGCGCATACCCGGTGAGCGGTCCATGACCTTCGCCGCAGCCGTGAACGGCATCGGCAACGGCATGTACATCCCGTTCACGCTGGTCTTCTTCCACTCCGTGACGGGCCTGTCCTTCCCGGTCGTCGGCGCGGTCCTCACGGTCACCGGCCTGATCGGGATGGGTGCGCTGCCGCTCGCCGGCGCGGCCGTGGACCGGTTCGGGGCGCGCCCCGTCCAGTACGTCCTGTACGCGGCCCGCGCGGTCGGCTTCCTCCTCTACCCGGCGGCCCACGCGCTGCCCGCCTTCGCGGCGGTGGTCATGGTGACGGCCGCCGCCGACCGGGCCTTCCCCGCGGTGCAGTCCGCGCTGATCGGCGAGGTGGCGCGCGGCGCCGACCGCGACCGGCTCCAGGCGGCGCTGCGCGCGCTGACCAACGGCGGCCTCGGCGCGGGCTCGCTGCTCGCGACGCTGGTGATCGGGGTGGCGGGCAGCGGCGCCTACACGTACGCGGCGTGGGGCAACGCGCTGTCGTTCGCGGTGGCGGCCCTCGCGCTGCGCCCCCTGCGCCCGATCCGGACGGTGGCGACGGCGGCAGGGGCGGTGCCGGGCGCACGCCGCGGCGCCGGGTACCGGCTGGTCGCCGCCGACCGCCCCTTCCTGATCGTGACCTCGGCGAACTTCCTCAACGCCCTGTCCTACTCGGCCCTTTCGGTGCTCTTCCCGCTCTTCGTCGTGCAGTGGCTGCGGGCCCCCGCGGCGCTCACCGGCACCGCGTTCACCGTCAACACCGTGCTGTGCGGCGTGGTCGGGATGTGGGTCGCGGCCCGGGTGCGCGGCTCGGGCGCCCGCCGCACCCGCTCGGCGGCGCTCGGCGGCACGCTGTTCGCGACGGCGTTCGCCGGTCTGGCCGTGTTCGCCGCGGTCCGTCCGACCGTCACCTGGGCGATCGGGGCGGTCCTGGTCGCCCTGGTCGTCCTCTACACGCTCGGCGAGCTGATCCACAGCCCGTCGGCCGAGGTGCTCGCCGTCTCGGCGGCGCCGGAGGCGGTCCGCGGCCGGTACATGGCGACGTACCAGCTCTCCTGGTCCCTCGCGAAGGCGCTCGCGCCGTCCCTGTTCACCGGTCTGCTCGCGGTCGACGGCCGGGTGCCGTGGCTCTTCCTGATCGGTACGTCGCTGGTGGCGGCCGCGCTGCTGCTGCGGGTCGAGCGGCGCCTGCCGGTGGAGTCCGTGGTCGTGGCCCGCTCGGCGGAGCCCGCGCGCGAGGTGGTGAGGGCGGCATGAGGCGCACCCCGACGGTCCTGCTGACCGCGCTCGCCCCGGTCTCGTGGGGTTCGACGTACGCGGTGACGACCGAACTCCTGCCCCCGGAACGGCCGTTGTTCACGGCGGCGCTGCGCGCCCTGCCCGCCGGCCTGGTGCTGCTGGCCCTCGCGCGGCGCCTCCCGGCGGGGGCGTGGTGGTGGCGGTCGGCCGTGCTGGGCGCGCTGAACATCGGGGCGTTCTTCCCGCTCCTCTTCCTCGCCGCGTACCGCCTGCCGGGCGGTCTTGCGGCGGTGGTCGGCTCGGTCGGCCCGCTGTTCGTGGCGGGCCTCGCGGTGCCGCTTCTCGGTCAACGCCCCACCGCCCGGCAGCTGTTGACGGGCGTGGCGGCCGCGCTCGGGGTGAGTCTCGTGGTGCTGCGGGCGGCCGGTGCCCCGGCCCCGCTGGGGATGGCGGCGGCGCTCGCCTCGACGGCGTCGATGTCGGCCGGCACGGTGCTGACGAAGAAGTGGGGGCGCCCCGAGGGTGCGGGCCCGCTGGCCCTCACCGCCTGGCAGCTCACTGCGGGCGGCCTCCTGATCGCACCGCTCGCCGCGGCGCTGGAGGGCGCGCCGCCCGCGCTCGACGCCCCGGCCCTGGCCGGGTACGGCTATCTGGCGCTGGCCAACACGGCGGTCGCGTACTGGCTCTGGTTCCGCGGCATCGGCCGGCTCACGGCCACGCAGGTCACGCTGCTCGGCCCGCTGTCCCCGGTGACGGCGGCGGTGATCGGCTGGGCGGCCCTCGGCCAGGCGCTCACCCCGCTCCAACTGGCCGGAACGGGACTGGCGTTGGGGGCGACGGTGTTCGGCCAGCACACCCCCAAACCGTTCGGCAAAGCTGAACATTATCAGCGGAAGTTTTCGATGGACGCGATCGGTGGGGCGCTGCGACGGTAGCGGGGAGACAGCATCCCGAGCGTGAGAGGCACCGGATCCCGATGGCAGTCCTGGACCGTACCCGTACCCCCGTCGAGCCGAGCGCGGCCCCCGGCCGTGCGGCGGGCGGCCTCGGCGCGGGCCTCGCCCTCGCCGCGCTCGCCACGGTCGTCTGGTCCGGCAGCTTCGTCACCGCACGCGGCCTGCACGACAGCGTCCCGCCGGTCCAGCACGCGTTCTGGCGCTGGGTGATCGCGATCGTGGCGCTGGCACCGTTCGGGATCCGGGCGGCGTGGCGTGAACGGGCCTTGCTGCGCAGCCACTTGACGTTCGTGACGCTGGCCGCCCTGCTCGGCGTCACCGTCTACAACACCCTCGTCAACCAGGCCGGCCTGACGACGTCCGCCGGCAACATGGGCATGATCATGGCCGCCTCGCCGGTCCTCATGGCGGTGTACGAGCGAGCGGGCGGCGCCCGCCTCGGGGCACGCCGGGTGACCGGAACTCTGCTGGCCTGCGCGGGAGTCGTCCTCCTGGTCAGCAAGGGCTCGCTGACCCCCGACTTCGCGCCGGGCGACCTGTGGGTGGTCGCCGCGGCCGTCTGCTTCGGCTCGTACAGCGCCCTGCTGCGCCGCCGCCCGCCGGAGCTCGGCGGCGTCCCCTTCCTGTTCGCGACGTTCGTCCTCGGCACGCTGATGCTGCTCCCCGCGTACGTGGTGAGCGTGTGGACCCAGGGCGGCTTCGAGGTCCGCCCCGGCACGGTGGGGCCCTTGTCGTACGTGGGCGTGGTCTCGTCCGCGATCGCCTTCTTCGCCTGGAACAAGGCGATCGCCCTCGTCGGCGCGGCCCGCGCCGGCGTCGTGTACTACCTCCAGCCGGTGTGCGTGGCGCTGCTGTCGTACGCGGTCCTGGGGGAGTCGATGGGGTGGATGCGGGTGGGGTGCATGGTGCTGATCCTCGGCGGGGTGGTGCTGGCGTCGGTCGGGCGCGGCGACTAGACGGACGCCGACATCTGTCTGCTGTGGGCCGGCGTTCGTATGGTGGATGGATGACGGGGGCATCAACTGGCGGTACATCTCCTACAGATCTCGAGAGCTCGGTACACACCCACATCTGCGGGGACGGCGGCGCCGTCGTGCTGCGCTCCGACACCAAACTCCCGGAGGCGATGCGGACCTGGGGCGCGGACCGCACGGTCCGCGCCTCGGTGCTCCGGGAGGCGTTCCGGCTCCGTGCCGCGGGGGCCGACGGCTCGCACTGCGTGCATCTGCAGGGGCTGACGATCGAGGGGCACCTCGATCTCGACTACCTGACGACCGAGGCGAACGTGCGGCTGCTCGACTGCCACTTCCGGGACGGTCTGTCCCTGCGCAACGCGCAGCTGTCGTCGCTCGATCTGAGTGGCAGCCTCTTCGAGGACGGGTCCGGGCCGTGCGTCTCCGCGGAGAACCTCGTCCTGCGTTTCGACCTCCGGATGGACCGCGCCCATGTCCTCGGCAACGCCCAGCAGGTCGCCCTCTCGCTGCACGGGGCGGAGATATCCGGCTGCGTGTTCGCCGGGGGCATCACCATCAGGCACGCCCACGGCCCCGCGGTGGACGCGACGAACCTCGTGGTGAAGGGCGACTTCCATCTCGACCGGGGCTGCGTCGTCGGCCGTCACCCGGGCGCGGCGCTGACCCTGCGCGGCGCCCGGATCGGCGGCCGGATGTACCTCACGGGCACCGTGCTCAACAACGAGCAGGGCCAGGCGATCCAGGCCGACCGGATGCGGGCCACCAACGGGCTGCGGATCCGCGGTGCCACGGTGACCGGCGCCTCGGCCAAGTACGGCATCGTCTCGCTGGTCGACGCGGCGGTCGGCGGCAAGGTCGACCTGAAGCAGACGCGGATCGAGAACTCGGCGGGGCCCGCCCTGGTCGCGAGCAGGCTGAAGGTCGAGGGCGACCTCGACCTCGACGAGACCCGGATCTCCGGCACCGGGGAGCGGCCCACCGTGAATCTGTTCAACTCGTCGGTGGCGGGCACGCTGTCCGTCGCGGGGGCGGAGCACCGGAACACGGGCGGCTGTGTGACGGACGCCCAGCAGGCCGCCGTCGACGGTGACGTCCGCCTCGACCACTCCACGTTCACCAGCCGCACCGACCGGGCCGCCGCGGTCAACGTGTTCAGCGCGCGCGTCGGCGGCTACATGTCCCTGTCCAGCACCCGGATCGTGAACGAGCTGGGCACCGCGCTGTTCGCCGTCCAGCTCAAGGTCGCCGGTGACCTCCGGCTCGACGCGGGGTTCATGGCGTCCGGCGGCGGCAACGACGGTGTGGTGCGGCTGCACGCGTCCAGGATCGGCGGAGTGCTGGACGTCACCGCGTCCCACTTCGAGGCGACGCGCGGACCGGCGCTGTCCGCCCGGTCGATGGAGGTCCTCGCCGACCTCCGGGCCGACGCCTTCACGGTCACGGCCAGGGGATCGGCGAGGGACCCCGTCTCCCCGCCCATGATCGACCTGCGCAACACCAGCGTCCGCGGCCGGCTGGCGATCTCACCGCGGACCATCGAGGACAACCGGGCCGCCACCCGGCGCAAACTCATCGCCCTCGACGACATGGTCTTCGGTGTCCTGGATCCCAGGATCACGGTCAGGGACTGGATCAAGGTGCTCGCCGAGGACACCCCCGCGTACACCTCACAGCCCTATCAACACCTCGCCGGCCGCTATCGGGACCAGGGGGACGAGCGCGAGGCGCGGCAGATCCTCATGGCCCAGTACCGCGACCAGCTGAAGCGGTCCGACCGGCAGGGGCCGCTGCTGCGGGTCTGGCAGAAACTGGCCGGGGTGACCATCGGCTTCGGGCACCAGCCCTGGCGCGCGGTCTTCGGCCTCGTCGGGATCTTCGTCATGATGAGCCTGATCGCCCTGTGGGGCGGCGGGCTCACCGGCGGCGGCTGCCACGGGGTGCAGCGCATCGGCCGCGCCGTCGAGGCCAGCCTGCCGTTGCTGCGCATGCAGCAGCTGGAGGGCTGCACCACCGGTTCGGGCACGGCGGGCCTGATCTACATTCTCGCGACCTGGGTCGCCCAGGTCGCCGCCTGGATGTTCGCCACCCTGTTCATCGTCGGCCTCACCACGGCGGTCCGCCGCCGCCCCTCGTGATGACGGACCGCATCCGCCTGGTCTACGAGACCCACGCCGTCACCGAGGACAACGAGAACGGCATCGCGACGGGCCGGCTCCCCGGCCGGCTCTCCGGGCGCGGACGTGTGCTGGCCGTCGAGTTGGGGGAGCGCAGGCGTGGGACCGGGCTCGACGCCGTCCACACGTCCGACCTGCGCCGGGCCGTCGAGACGGCCGAGATCGCGTTCGCGGGGACGGGCGTCCCGGTCCACCGGGACGCGCGCCTGCGGGAGTGCGACTACGGGGCGCTGAACGGCGCCCCGGTCGAGGCGGTGGCCGCCGAGCGGGGCCGCCGGATCGCGGTGCCGTTCCCGGGCGGCGGTGAGAGCTATCGCCAAGTCGTCGACCGGACACGGGAGTTCCTGAACGACCTGGCGGCGACGGAGGCCCGCCACGTTCTCCTGATCGCCCACGCCGCCAACCGCTGGGCCCTGGCCCATCTGTTCACCGGGGCGCCGCTGGAGGCGCTGGTGGACGCTCCCTTCGTGTGGCGGCCCGGCTGGGAGTATCTGCTCGTGCGGGGCCGGCCTTTTTGCCGGAACGGCAACGAATCCAGCCCGTAGCCGCCTGGTGGAGGCAGGATCGAAGTGCCGCACGATGCCGCAGATCCTGGAGGAAGCGATGCACCGCCTCGTCCCGACGCCCGCCGGACGTACCCACCTCGTCGAGCAGGGCGAAGGCCCCCTGGTCCTGCTGCTGCACGGGTTCCCCGAGTCCTGGTACTCGTGGCGGCGTCAGCTTCCGGCACTGGCCGAGGCCGGGTACCGGGCCGTCGCCGTCGACGTACGCGGATACGGGCGGTCGTCGAAGCCCGAGGCGCTCGACGCGTACCGGATGCTGGAGCTCGTCGAGGACAACGTCGCGGTGGTGCGCGCCCTGGGCGAGGAGCGGGCCGTGGTCGTCGGGCACGACTGGGGCGCCAACATCGCCGCCACCTCGGCCCTGGCGCATCCCGAAGTGTTCCGCGCCGTGGGGCTGTTGAGCGTGCCGTACGCGCCCCGCGGCGGACCGCGCCCCAGCGAGGTGTTCGCTCACATGGCGGGCGGGGACGAGGAGTTCTACGTCTCGTACTTCCAGGAGCCGGGCCGCGCCGAGGCCGAGATCGAGCCGGACGTGCGGGGCTGGCTCGCCGGGTTCTACGCCGCGCTGTCCGCCGACACCATGCCGGGCCCCGGCGCCCCCGACCCGCACTTCGTCACCCGGGGCGGGGGCCGGCTCGTGGACCGGTTCCCCGCGGGCCGCCCCGGCTGGCTCGGCGAGGACGAACTCGACTTCTACGCCGGTGAGTTCGAGCGCAGCGGCCTGCGCGGCGCGCTCGCCCGGTACCGGAACATGGACCGCGACTGGGAGGACCTGGCCCCCTACGACGGCGCCCCGGTCGTGCAGCCCTCCCTGTTCATCGGCGGCAGCCGCGACGCCTCCACGATGTGGCTCGCCGATGCCGTCGAGGCGTACCCCAAGACGCTGCCGGGACTCGTCGGTTCGCACCTCCTCGACGGGGCCGGGCACTGGCTCCAGCAGGAGCGGCCCGACGAGGTCAACCGGCTGCTTGTGGAGTGGTTGCGCGGGCTGCCGGACTGAGCGGGGCGGCGGCCGCCCGGGCCCTCAACCGGGCCGCGCACAGCCGCCGTTGGACAAGGGACAGGCCCGCGATGCCCGCCCCCAGCGCGATCCAGCCGAGCGGTCCCGCCGCCATCACCCCGGACGTGAGCACCGGTGGGCCCACCGACTTCTCGATGGACTGGGACATGCCGGCCACGCCGAGGTAGGCGGGCCTGGCGTGCTCGGGGGCCAGGCGGACCGCGAGTTCCCAGGAGCTGACCGAGCGCATCAGTTCGGCCAGGGTGATCAGGACCGTGCAGAGGGTGAGGAGCGCCGACGCCGTCCAGGCGCCGCCCGTTCCCGAGACCGCCAGGAGCGCGCAGGCCAGCAGGGTCAGGGCGCCGTAGCGGGGCAGGGCGCGCAGCGCGCCGGACGCGTCCGTGAAGCGGGCGGTCACCCGGAGCTGGAGCAGCACCACCATCAGCGTGTTGATCACCAGGAACGCCGGGATCAGCGCGTGCGGCGCGTCCGTGTGGTGCACCAGCCACAGCGGCAGCCCCACGTCGAGGATCGCGCCGTCGATCGTCATCGGGATGTCGAGGAGCACGAAGAGGAGGTAGCCGCGGTCGCGCCAGGGCGCGGGGGCCGGACCCGGTCCCGTCGCCGGGTCCGCCGGGCGGCCGGCCGGGCGGCCGTGGTGCGGCGCCTTCGTCCGCGTACGGAGCACGAGGAGGGCCGCCGCGACGTACGAGACCCCGTTCGCCAGGATCAGCGCGTGGTAGGCCGTCGTCGTGCCCACCGCGAGCCCGATCGCCGCGACCCCCGCCCCGGCCCCGTACGCGGCGTTCGCCACACTGCGCGCCAGCGCCTGGTACGTCGCCCGGCGCTCGCCCGCCGCCTCCGTCGCGAAGATCATCTCCAGCGTCTTGGCCGCCCGGTCCCCGGCGCAGATCAGCGCCACCACGCCGAGCAGTGCCCAGAAGTCCGTGAGCGTGAGCAGCGCGAGGACGGCGGCCAGGCGCAGGGCGTGGCACCACACCAGCAGCGCGCGCACGGAGAAGCGCTGGGCCAGCCGCCCGCCGAGCGGGGAACCGGCGATGCCCGCGACCCCGGCCGCGCCGAGCAGCAGGCCGAGCCGGTCGCCGTCCATGCCGACGACGAACGTGAAGTACAGCACGCTGGACGCCGCCCACACCCCGGTCCCGGCCCGGTCGAGGAACTGCCCGAGCAGCATCAGCCGCGCGTCGCGCCCACCGGGCGGCCGCCGCAGCCCTGCCAGCAGCCCGTCCCCGTCTGTCGTCCCCATCCTGGAACCCGCCTCCCCGTCGTCCGCGAACCCCGAAAGTCTCGCCATCAAGAATCTTGATGTCAAGGTATTTTTTCGCGGGTGACCCTTTACGTTGGCCGCATGAGCGAGGACGACGGGCGGAGCGAACTGCGCCGCGAACGATGGGACATCAAGAAGCTGGTGATCCTGCGGACCCTGCGCGAACGCGGCACCGTCACCGCGACCGCCCAGGCGCTGCTGATGACCCCGTCGGCCGTCTCGCAGCAGCTCACCAACCTCGCCAAGCAGCTCGGCACACCCCTCCTCGAAGCGCACGGGCGGCGCGTCCGGCTCACCGACGCCGCGCACCTCGTGCTCCGCCACGCCGAGGCCGTCTTCGCCCAACTGGAGCGCGCCGACGCGGAGTTGGCGGCCTACCGGCACGGGGAGAGCGGCGTCGTACGGGTCGCCGCCTTCTCCACCGCCGTGCCCGCGCTCGTCGTCCCCGCCGTACGGAAACTGCGCGCCGAGCGGCCCGGCATCACCGTCCGCGTCCGGGAGGCCGAGGCCGCCCAGGCGTACGAGCTGCTCGCGGCCGGAGAGGTCGACCTGGCCCTCTCCCTCGCCGCGCACGCGCCGACCGCCCGCGACCCCAAGTTCACCCGGGTCCCGCTGCTCGCCGATCCGCTCGACGTCGCCCTGCCGGTCGGGCATCCGCTCGCGGGGACGTCCGGGCTCCGGCTCGCCGACCTCGCCGGTGAACCCTGGATCTTCGGCGGCTCCGGGCCCTGGTCCGAGATCACCACCGCCGCCTGCGAGGCCGCCGGATTCGTCCCCGAGCAGGCGCACAGCGCCGCCGGCTGGACCGCGATCCTCGCCATGGTCGAGGCGGGCATGGGCGTCGCCCTCGTCCCGCGCATGGCCGCCGCCCGCCGCGACGGGGTCGTCATGTGCGCGCTGGGCCCCGACCGTCCCGTACGGCACGTCGTGGCCGCCGTGCGGCGCGGGGCGGAAGAAGGGGCGGCGGTGCGGCGGGTACTGGAGGCGCTGACCGCCGACGACGCCTGATTGTTAAGGGGAACCGAAAAGCCACCCCGGAAACTTTCGATGGACCTGCTGCCTTGCCGCGCCGGACAGTTGAGCCATGACTTCGACTCCCGTGACCGACGACCCGCACGCCAACGACGCCGCCCCCTACGGAGGCGGCGACCCGTACGCCGACTACCACACCTTCGGTGACGGCGACGCCTTCACCGAGCTCGTCGACCTCGCCGACCGGCGGCTGGGCGCCGGAGTCGTCGCCGCCAACGACGAGTTCTTCGCCGAGCGGGAGAACCTCCTGGTCCGCGAGCGCGCCGTCTTCGACCCCGAGCACTTCGGGCACAAGGGCAAGGTCATGGACGGCTGGGAGACCCGGCGCCGCCGAGGCACCGCCGACGCGCCGTTCCCCGCCCCCGAGGACCACGACTGGGCGATCGTGCGGCTCGGCGCGCCCGGCGTCGTCCGCGGCGTGGTCGTCGACACCGCCCACTTCCGCGGCAACTACCCGCAGCGCGTCAGCCTCCAGGCGACCTCGGTGCCGGGTTCGCCGAGCCCCGAGGAACTGCTCGCCGCCGACGTGAAGTGGGAGGAGATCGTCCCGGTCAGCCAGGTCCGCGGGCACGCCGCCAACCACTTCGCCGTGACCTCCGAGCGCCGCTTCACGCACGTCCGCGTCCGCCAGCACCCCGACGGCGGCATCGCCCGGCTGCGCGTGCACGGCGAGGTCGTGCCCGACCCCGCGTGGCTCGACCTGCTCGGCACCTTCGACCTCGCGTCCGTGCTCAACGGCGGTACGTACGAGGACGCGTCCGACAAGTTCTACTCGTCGCCGACGCAGATCATCCTGCCCGGGACCTCGCGGAAGATGGACGACGGCTGGGAGAACCGGCGACGGCGCGTCCACGGCACCAACGACTGGGTCCGCTTCCGGCTCGCCGCACAGGGGGCGATCCGCGCCGTAGAGATCGACACCGCGTACCTCAAGGGCAACTCGGCCGGGTGGATCGCGCTCAGCGGGCGCAACGGGGAGAACGGCGAGTGGTTCGAGATCATCCCCCGCACCAAGCTGCAGCCCGACACCCTGCACCGCTTCCCGCTCGCGGCGCAGGCGGTCGCCACACACGTGCGTCTTGACGCGTTCCCCGACGGGGGCGTGGCCCGGATGCGCGTGCACGGCGTGCTGACCGGGGAGGGCCGGGCGGCGCTGGAGGAGCGGTTCCGCCGCGGGTGATGGCCGGTTGCGACGGCGGGGCTTCCCCTGGGGGCACACGGAGTGTGCCTCTCAGGGGCGCGGGGCTGTATCGATATGCGGCTCCGCCGCGTGGGCGCGACCAGCCCCCACCGGCCGGCAGCCGCGATGAAACGGCTGCCGGCAGACGAGTGGGCTACGCGTCCGCGCCCTGCGCCTTCAGGGCGCGCTCCACCCCGGCGCGGGACTCGGAGACGAGGCGCCGCAGTGCCGCGCTGGGCTCGGCCGAACCGAGCCACGCGTCGGTGGCGTCCAGCGTCTCCCGGGACACCTGGATCGCCGGGTACAGCCCCACCGCGATCTGCTGCGCCATCTCGTGCGAGCGGGACTCCCACACATCCTTCAGCGCCGAGAAGTACTTCTCGGTGTAAGAGGCGAGCAGCTCGCGCTGGTCGGTCTGGACGAACCCGCCGATGACCGCTTCCTGCACCGCGTTCGGCAGCTGGTCGGACTCGACGACCGAGGCCCACGCCTCCGCCTTGGCCTCGGCGGTCGGGCGCGCGGCCCGCGCCGTGGCGGCGTGCCGCTCACCGGCGGCGGTCCTGTCCCGCTCGTACTCGGCGGAGATCTCCGCCTCGTCGTAGCGCCCGGTCGCGGCGAGCCGCTGCACGAACGCCCAGCGCAGCTCCGTGTCGACGGCGAGCCCCTCGATCGACTCGCGGCCCTCCAGGAGGGCGACCAGCAGATCGATCTGGAGCGGGGTGCGGGCCGTCGCCGCGAAGGCGCGGGCCCACGCGAGCTGGTGGTCGCTGCCCGCCTCGGCGGTGCGCAGGTGCGTGAGGGTCGCCTCGGTCCAGCGGGTGAGGAGCGTGTCCCGGTGCGACGGGGCCGCGTACAGGTCCAGGGCCAGCTTCACCTGACGGTGCAGCGACTGGACCACGCCGATGTCGGACTCCTTGGCGATGCCGCTGAGCACCAGGTCCAGATAGGCGCTGGCGGACAGCTCGGCGTCCCGCGTCATGTCCCAGGCCGACGCCCAGCACAGGGCGCGCGGCAGCGACGCCTCGAAGTCGCCGAGGTGCTCGGTGACGAACGCGAGCGACTGCTCGTCGAGGCGGACCTTCGCGTACGACAGGTCGTCGTCGTTGAGCAGCACCACGGCCGGACGGTGCTTGCCCACCAGCTGCGGCACCTGTGTCGACTCGCCCGCGGTGACGTCGAGTTCGACGCGCTCGCCGCGCAGCAGCTTGCCGCTGGCGTCGTCGAGGTCGTAGAAGCCGACGGCGATGCGGTGGGGACGGAGCGTCGGCTCGCCCTTCGCGCCGGCGGGCAGCGCCGGGGCCTCCTGCCGGATGGCGAAGGAGGTGATGACACCGTGCTCGTCGGTCTCGATCTCGGGCCGCAGGACGTTGATGCCGGCCGTCTCCAGCCACGCCTTCGACCAGGCCTTCAGGTCACGGCCGCTGGTCTCCTCCAGGGCCCCCAGCAGATCGCTGAGCCGGGTGTTCCCGAACGCGTGCCGCTTGAAGTACGCCTGAACGCCCTGGAAGAACTCGTCCATGCCGACGTACGCGACGAGCTGCTTGAGGACCGAAGCGCCCTTGGCGTACGTGATGCCGTCGAAGTTCACGAGCACGTCGTCGAGATCGTTGATCTCGGCCATGATCGGGTGCGTGGACGGCAGCTGGTCCTGCCGGTACGCCCACGTCTTCATGGAGTTGGCGAACGTCGTCCACGAGTGCGGCCAGCGCGAGCCCGGCGCGTACGCCTGGCAGGCGATGGAGGTGTACGTGGCGAACGACTCGTTCAGCCACAGGTCGTTCCACCACTCCATGGTGACGAGGTCGCCGAACCACATGTGGGCCAGCTCGTGCAGGATCGTCTCGGCGCGCACCTCGTAGGCGGCGTCCGTCACCTTCGACCGGAACACGTACTGGTCACGGATGGTCACCGCGCCCGCGTTCTCCATCGCGCCCGCGTTGAACTCCGGCACGAAGAGCTGGTCGTACTTGGCGAACGGGTACGCGTAGTCGAACTTCTCCTGGAACCAGTCGAAGCCCTGCCGCGTCACCTCGAAGATCGCGTCCGAGTCGAGGAACTCGGCGAGCGACGGCCGGCAGTAGATGCCCAGCGGGACCGACTGACCCGTCTCCGCGTTCTCGTACGACGAGTGCACCGAGTGGTACGGGCCGACGATCAGCGCCGTGATGTACGAGGAGATGCGCGGCGTCGGCTCGAAGTGCCAGACGTCGTCCTTCGGCTCGGGCGTCGGCGAGTTGGAGATGACGGTCCAGCCGGTCGGCGCCTTCACCGTGAACTGGAAGGTGCCCTTGAGGTCGGGCTGCTCGAAGGTGGCGAACACGCGGCGCGCGTCCGGCACCTCGAACTGGGTGTAGAGGTACGCCTGCTGGTCGACCGGGTCGACGAACCGGTGCAGGCCCTCGCCCGTGTTCGTGTACGCGCAGTCGGCGACGATCCGCAGCTCGTTCGGCCCGGCCTCCAGGCGCGTGAGCGCGATCCGCGAGTCGCGGAAGACGGCGGCGACATCCAGCGAGCGCCCGTTCAGGACCACCTCGTGGACGGCGTCGGCGATCAGGTCGATGAACGTCTCCGCACCCGCCTCGGCGCTGTCGAAGCGCACGGTGGTCGCCGACCGGAACGTGCCGCCTTCCTGCGCGCCGGAGAGGTCGAGATCGATCTCGTACGAGTCAACGGTGAGCAGCTTCGCCCGCTGCTGCGCCTCTTCTCGGGTCAGATTGGTGCCAGGCACGCGGTCATCTCCTAATGCGGTCTACGTTCGTGACGTTTCCGGTCATCCTTCCACGTGGGACGGCGTGAACGCGATGTCTGTTTTCCGCCGGTGAACACACATCCGCGGCGCGACGCTGGAGCCATGACCAGGTACATCGCACGCCCCATCGAGCCGACCGCCCTCAAGGAGCTCCGCACCGCCGACGACGCAGGCCGCCCCACGGTCCCGTACACGGCCACGGACGACGAAGCGGGCTCCCCGCTGCGCTGCTGCCTCAAGCCCGTCGAGGCAGGTGAGCGCATCGCCCTCGTCTCCTACGCGCCCCTGCGCCGCTGGGCCGCGGGGACCGGCGCGGACCCGGGCGCGTACGACGAGCAGGGACCCGTCTTCCTGCACGCCGACGAGTGCGGCGGGTACGTCCCCGGGGACCGCTACCCCTTCGACCGCCCCGGCGCCCGGCGCACCGTCCGCCGCTACGACGCCCGCGGCCGCATCGCGGGCGGCGCCCTGCTGGAGATCCCGGCCGACGCCACGGCGGGGATCGACGCTGCCCTCGACGCGGCGTTCGCCGACCCGGAGGTGGTGCTCGTGCACGTCAGGGCCCTGGAGTACGGCTGCTGGCACTTCGAGGTGCGTCGCCCCTGACGCACGACGCCCCCGAAGCCGTTCATGGCTTCGGGGGCGTCGCGCCGTCGGGCCGGTGCCTACCGGGCGCGCAGCTCCTCGGCGACCAGCTCGGCGATCTGCACCGCGTTCAGCGCGGCGCCCTTGCGGAGGTTGTCGTCGGAGATGAAGAACGCCAGGCCGTTCTCGACCGTCTCGTCGTTGCGGATCCGGCCGACGAACGAGTCGTCCTTGCCCGCGGCGACCAGCGGCGTGGGCACGTCCGTGACGACGACGCCCTCGGCCGAGGAGAGGATCTCGGTGGCGCGCTCGGGGCTCAGCGGCCGCGCGAAGCGGGCGTTGACCTGGAGGGAGTGGCCGGTGAAGACCGGGACGCGCACACAGGTGCCGGAGACCTTCAGCTCGGGGATCTCCAGGATCTTGCGGGACTCGTTGCGGAGCTTCTGCTCCTCGTCCGTCTCGTTCAGACCGTCGTCGACGATCGAGCCCGCCATCGGCAGCACGTTGTACGCGATGGGCGCGACGTACTTGTTCGGCGCGGGGAACTCGGCGGCCGAGCCGTCGTGCGTGAGCTTCGGGGCCTCCTCGCCGACCTTCTTGACCTGCTCGAAGAGCTCTTCCACACCGGCCAGACCCGAACCCGACACCGCCTGGTACGTCGCGACGACCAGCGCCTCCAGGCCCGCCTCCAGGTGCAGCGGCTTCAGGACCGGCATCGCGGCCATCGTCGTGCAGTTCGGGTTGGCGATGATGCCCTTGGGGCGGTCCTTGATCGCGTGCGGGTTGACCTCGGAGACGACCAGCGGCACCTCGGGGTCCATGCGCCAGGCCGAGGAGTTGTCGATCACGACGGCGCCCTGCGAGGCGACCTTCTCCGCGAGGGCCTTGGAGGTGGCGCCGCCGGCGGAGAACAGCACGATGTCCAGGCCCGTGTAGTCGGCCGTCGAGGCGTCCTCGATCGTCACGCCGTCCACGGTCTTGCCGGCGCTGCGCGCCGAGGCGAACAGCCGCAGCTCGTCGACGGGGAAGTCCCGCTCGACGAGGATCTTCCGCATGACCGTGCCGACCTGACCGGTGGCTCCGACGATTCCGACCTTCACAGGGTTCCTCCGTACGTACACAAGCGGCGGGGTGCCGCTCCATGATGCGTCTGTCCACGCCCGCCTTGTCCAATCGATTGTCCGAGGTACGGGACGCGTGGGGTTCACCACAGCCACATCACGGGCCGGGGCGAACGTTCCGGGTGTCTGCGGCGTCATAGGACACACGCGTGCGCACGCGGGCTCGGGGAGGGGCATTGCTGCGAAGAAAGCAGAAGAGAGGGAAGCCGGGGGATCGGCCGGACGATCCCCTGGCCCCGGCCGTCGAGGACCGGGTGCGGGCCGTCCTGTCCCTGGGCGGGGTGCCGTACGCGGATCTGCCGGACGGCGTCCAGCAGGTCCGCCTCCGGCTGCTGGAGCGTGCCGCGAAGGGGGAGGACGCGCCGCGCGACGTCTCCGCGTGGGCGGCGGTCGTCGCCTCCAACCTCGCCATGGACTGGCACCGGGCCAAGCGTCGCCAGGAACGGCTCGGCGAGCGGCTCGCGTCCCTGCGCCAGGAGGACGCCAGGGACGCCGCCGAGACCCGCGTCCTGTCCCTCGCCGTCGCCCAGGGCCTGGACGAGCTCCCCGACCCGCAGCGACAGGTGGTCGTGCTGCGGTTCTACGCGGATCTGCCGGTCCGGGACATCGCGGCGGAGCTCGGGGTGCCCGAGGGCACCGTCAAGAGCCGGCTGCACACGGCGGTACGGATGCTCAGGGCGCGGCTGCGCGAAGAGGAGGTGGTGTGAGGTGGACGAGGCGAACGACGCGACCAGGGAGGACCGGCTCCTGCTGCTGGCCGCCCTCGGCGAACCCCTGCCGGACGACGACCCGCGGGCGGCACGGGCCGCCGCGGACATCGCCCAGCTGCGCGACCAGGTCCGCGGCCTCGGCGACGCCCTCGCCGGCCCGCCCGCTCCGAAGCCCGTCCCCGTACCGCCGCGGGCACCGGTACCGCTGCGCCGGCGGCGCTCGGTGCGGCTGGCGTTCGGCGGGCTCGTCGCGGCCTGTGGGGTCTCGCTCGCCACGGGCATGGTGTGGCTGCTCGCCCACAGCGGGGCGATGAGCGGCGCCGACAGCGGGGCCGCCGACAAGGCGGCGTCCGACGGCAAGGCAGGCCCCGGAAACTCGAAGGCCGATCTGACCCCCGAGGGATTCGTCGCCTGCTCCCGGATCATCGCCGACACCCGGGTCCTGACCGTCGAACCCGTCCCCGGTACCGACATGGACCGCGTCACGGTCCGCGTCACGCACTACTACAAGCCGCAGAAGGGCGGCCCGGAGACGTTCACCTTCCCGATGAGCCACGACGTGGACCCGCGCCCGAAACCCGGCGACCGTCCCCTGATCACCCTCCCGAAGGGCGGCGGGCAGCCGGACAACTGGGCCGAGGGCAAGGACCGCGAGCGCCTGCGCACGATGATCCTCAAGGCCCTGCCGAAGTCCCGCACGCTGACCTGCGACGGGCGCTCGGGGCCGGGTGACTAGGCCTTGCCCCGAGCACGCGAGAGGGGGCGGACGCCATCGGCGCCCGCCCCCCGGATCACGTCACACGACGTACTACTGCGTGACCTTCTCGATCTGCACGCTGCCCGTGCCGGTGACCACACCGCGCTCGTTCAGCAGCTGCACCTGGCCGAAGAACTCACGGCCCTCCGGCGCCGGAGCGGCCGCCGTGACCTGCGCGGCCACCGAGGTGGACGCGCCGCCCGCCAGCGAGACCTTCTTCGACTCGTCGACCTTCACCGTGCCGAGGGCCGGGGAGAAGAAGACGTCCGAGTAGTCGTACGCGGTCGAACCGGACGGCACCGAGTACCCGACGACCTCCACCGTGTACGTACCGGCGGCCGGCTTGCTGATGGTCACGGCCTCCTCGGAGTCGCCGTCGGCGGACTGCGCGACCTGGTTGCCGGCCGCGTCGTAGACCGTCAGGTCCAGGTCGGCGGACTTGTCGGAGACGTTGCCGATGGCGACCGTCAGCTTCTCGGCGCCCTCGGGCACGACGACCTCGGAGGTCTGCGTCGCACCTTCGGCGATGGTCGGCCGCGCCGACTTCGACGAGCCGAGCGAACCGCCCTTGAGGGTGCCGCCGTCGATGGCCGCGAAGTTGTTCGTGACCTTCCACGCGACGTCGGCGGGCTGCCCGACCTTGGCCTCGGCGACCGTCTGCACGGCCGGGTCGAAGGCCGCGCCGAGCACGGCGGCGTCCAGCGTGTACGGGTTGTCGAGCAGCGGCGACGTACGGCGCGCCTCGACCTCGATCTCCCAGACACCGGCCTGCGGGTCCGCGTACGAACGCAGGTCGGGGCGGCAGCCGTTGCCCGAGCCGTCGCCGTAGTTCGGGTAGCAGCTCGGCGTCGACGTGTCGTCGACCGGGACCCCGTACGGGTGGATGGAGATGAAGCGGGTCTGGCTCTTGTCCTTCAGGCCGCTCATCCGCACCTGGAGCGCCTCGGCGCCCTCGGGCACCGTCACGAAGTAGGACGTGACGCTGTTGCGCTGCACCGAGCCCTTGGCGGTGAAGGTGTACGACGGCTTGGTGACCGGCGTCGAGACGATGACCGTCGCCATGACCTGCTGGTCCACGCCCTCGGTCTTCGGGTCGTCGATCTGGAGGATGGCGCTGCGCAGCCCGGCCGACTCCGGACGGGCCTGCACCTTCACGGTCACGGCCTTGTCCAGCGGCAGGTACACGTAGCTGGAGCCCGCGATGGTGAAGGTGTCACCGGAGTTGTTCTTCAGCGACAGCCGGTGCAGGACCGGCTTGGCCGAGCCCGACGTCCGCGTGACGGTGACCTCGTAGGTCTTCTTCTGGCCGGCCTTCAGGCCGCCCTCGCGGTCGTAGATGCCGGTGCCGAAGCCCGGCGTCTGAAGCGCGTAGTCGATCGCCGTGTCGACGGGCGCCTTCACGGTGTACGTGTGCGCGCTCGCCCCGTCCTTGATGGACTTCCAGGCGTCGACGATGTCGATCAGCCCGGAGCCCTCCGCGTACGCCTGCTCGCCCTTGATGTGGGTCGCGGTCGAGGTGAGCGCGGTGCGCAGCTTCGCCGGGGTCAGGTCGATGTGCTTCTGCTTGGCGGCCGACAGCAGCAGCGCCGAGGCGCCCGCGGCCTGCGGGGACGCCATCGAGGTGCCCTGCAGCATCGAGTAGCCGGCCGGCAGCGAGTAGCCCGCCTCGGGGACCGGCGAACCGGCCAGCCAGGTCTGCGTGGTGTTGATCGCGGCGCCCGGCGCGGTGATGGTCGGCGTGAAGCCGCCGTCCTCCCGCGGACCGCGCGACGAGAACGGCATCATCGCGTACGACTTCTCGACACCGGAGCCGTAGTTGGCGGCCCAGGTCTCCTTGGAGATCGAGGCGCCCACCGAGACGACCTTGTCGGCGAGGCCCGGGTCACCGATGGTGTTCGCGCCGGGGCCCGAGTTGCCCGCCGAGATGACCAGCTGCACGCCGTACTCGTCGATGAGGCGCGTGTACAGCTCGGAGCGGGCGTTGTTGCCGTCGTTGAGCGCCGGCAGACCGCCGATGGACATGTTGACGATGTCCACGCCGCGCTTGGTGACGAGGTCGATCATGCCCTCGGTCAGCGCGACGTTGGTGCAGCCGCCGGACCACGTGCAGGCACGCGACGAGACGAGCTTCGCGCCGGGCGCGGCACCGTTCATGTTCTTGTTGCCGAACAGCGAGTTGGCCGAGGTGATGCCCGCGACGTGCGTGCCGTGCTCGGACTCGATGACGCCGATGTTGACGAAGTCGGCCTTCTTGCCGACCCAGTCGCCGCCGTACGGGTCCATCGGGACGTCCTTGCGGATCTCCACGACGAACGGCACCCGCTCGACGACGTCGGTCGACGGGTCGTCCTTGCCGAAGTACCCGATCTGGTAGCCGTCCTTGTACGGCTTCATCGGGGTGTCGTCGGTGAAGTCGCCGTTGTCGTTCAGGTCGACGGTGACCGTGCCGGCGGCGGAGTCGTAGAGCACGCCCCACGAGTCGGTGGTGTCGCCGTCCCGGTTCAGGTCGCCCTTCTCGTCACCGCCGGTGGTGGCGGCCTCGGCGAAGGTGCTGATCCCGTACGAGCCCGAACCGGCCTTGTACGTCCGGCCCTTGTACGTGAACGTCGGCCCGGACACCTGGGTGACCATCGGCCGCCAGGTCGCGTCGCCGTCCACGATCGGGTCGGTCGAGGTGACCCAGTCGACGATCTTGCGCTCGCCGGTGGTGGTCTTCTGCAGCGCCGGGTGACCGAGGTCCACGCCCGAGTCGAGGATGCCGATGGTGACGCCGCGGCCGTCCGCCTTCGGGTTGTCCTTCACGAAGTCGACGGCGCCCGTCTCGAAGGACGGGTTGTATGGGTTCTTCGCCGGAGTGTTCGCACCGGGGCCGCTGTACGAGGCGGCGGCCGAGCCCTTGGCGGCCGCGCCCTTGGCGGCGTCGGCGGCCGGTGTCGGGTCGTCGAGCTGGATCTCCTGGCGCAGGTCGATGCCGTGCACGGAGTCGAGCTTCTCGGCGGCCTTGATGGCGGCGTCGGCCCGGCCCGTGGGCAGGGTCGCGCGGACGTAGCCGAGCTTGTCGTAGGTGCGGCCGACGGAACCGCCCTTGACGGAGTCGAGCTGCCGGGCGACCTCCTCCGTCTTTCCGGGGGCGGTCGCGACCATCACGGTCACGTTCTTCGCCTTGTCGGCCTCGGCCTTGGCGAGCAGTTCGGCGTCGTGCGCGCCGAGCTTGTCACTGGCGGACTTGACGGCCGGGTCGGCGGCCGGGGTGGAACCGGAACCGGCCTGTGCGGCGACGGCCATGGGTATCGGCCCTGCCGCGGTGAGCGCGGCCACCAGGCCGGCGGCGGCCGCGAGCCGGGCCGCGCGTCTCGCACCCGATATGGGCGCGCGCTGGGGATCGGGGGTCATCAGCATCCCTGTACGTGAAGGTGAGCCACGAAGGCTGATCGAAACGGCTCCGGAATTCGGTGCCGGATGACCGATCAGCTTTACGCAAGTGACCACGGTTTGGGGAGAGTTGCCCGGGGCGGGAGCAGGTCATGGCGTGATCCCGCCATACGCCAGCGCGCCCAAACCGCCATGATCCGGGCTTATGTTCCCTCCTTTTTCCCTGCCCTTTCCCCGTCTCTTGAGTGCTTTTGAATCCTTCGTGGTTCAACTCACCGGTCAACGGGCGTAGCGGCGAAACCCGCCCATCTCCTGCGCATCCGCCCGGATGCCTCTAGCGTCGGGGGATGCAGAGAGAGCTGAGGGTGGCGGCGTACGCCGTGTGCGTGCGCGACGGACAGGTGCTCCTGGCCCGCTGGGTCGCGGGCGACGGCAGCAGACGCTGGACGCTGCCCGGCGGCGGCATGGACCACGGTGAGGACCCGTACGACACGGTGATCCGCGAGGTCGACGAGGAGACGGGCTATGTCCTCAACCCCACCGCCTTCCTCGGTGTCCACTCGGTGCTGCGCCGCTACCCGCGCAAGCTCGGCAAGATCGCCGACTTCCACGGCCTGCGTCTCGTCTACGAGGGCGAGATCACCGGCGGCACCCTGCGGCACGAGGTGAACGGCTCCACGGACATGGCCGCCTGGCATCCCCTGGACGCGGTCGCCGAACTGCCCCGGGTCGAACTGGTCGACGTCGGCCTCACCCTGTGGCGCGACCGCCCGCGCGACGGGCACATCGCCCCGTCGGACGGGCCGGAAGGACCGGGGCACTCCCTTCCCCGCAAGGTGAACACAGAGTGACCGCGAGACCGCGCGTCCCCCACCCGCGCATGACAACCCGAAACCGGCGAGAGCCCCCGGTGATCCACGTACCGTGATCGGCGCTGCGCGTTGAGTCGCCGTTAACGCGCAGGCCATCCCCGATGCCAACGATCCAGTACGGACGGGCAGTTCGAAGCAGCGCCGCCCGGCCGCCACTGTCGACGCGTCCGCACTCGGGGAGACCGCGCCATGCCGCGCACACGCTCTGTCACCGCCGTCACCAAAGTCGCCGCTCATTTCGACCGCCGTACGTTCCTGGCCGCGACCGGTGCCCTGACGCTGAGCGCGGGCATCGGGTACGCGCTCGGCCCCGGCGGGCCCGAGGCCGCCGCCGGGACCGTCCCGGTCCAGGCCCTGTCCCGCAAGGCCCCGGCGGCGCCGCTCGCCCCGTACACCCGGGGCACCACCCTCGCCACGGTCGCCACCCCGCACGGCTCCGGCTACCGGCGCCTGGGCGACGGACCGGCCTGGCAGCGGGTGGTCCGCTCCGAACTGGCCGGTGCCCGCTCGGGCCGCGAGGGCCGCCGCACCGCGCTCGCCGCCTTCGTCCAGTTCACCGACCTGCACCTGGTCGACGTGCAGCACCCGCTGCGCTACGAGTACCTGAGGTCGCAGACCGCGAGCGCCTGGCGCCCGCAGGAGGCGCTGTCGGTCGCCGGGGCGGTGTCCCTCGTGGAGCGCGTCAACGCGCTGCGCGGCGCCCCGGTCACGGCCGCGCCGCTCGGCTTCGTGATGACGACCGGCGACAACACCGACAACAACGCCCGCTCGGAACTCGACTGGTTCCTCGTGACGATGAGTGGCAGTCGCGGCGGCCGCATCACCCCGAACACGGGCGACGCCCGCCACTACGAGGGCGTCCAGAACAGCGGCCTGAAGCTGTACTGGCACCCGGACGCGGCCCTGCGCGACGCCGACAAGCAGGACCACCACTTCCCGCGCATCGAGGGCTTCCTCGCCGCGGCGATCTCCGAGGTCCGCAGCCCGGGTCTGAACCTGCCCTGGTACTCCACGGTCGGCAACCACGACGCGCTGCCCGGCGGCTGCTACGCCCCCGGCGACGGCTTCTTCGCCGAATTCGCCGTCGGGGGCCGGAAGCTGATGGACCTGCCGGCCTCGGCCGGCAAGGCGATCTGGGACAACGTGAAGAAGGGCGGCGACCCGAAGGGCACGGCGTTCAAGGAGCTGCTGCGCGCGCAGGCCCGCCACATGCGTGCGGTCACCCCGGACGAGTCCCGCGCCCCGTTCACCCCCGCCGAGTACCTGGCGGCCCACCTCGACCCGGCGCACACCGGACCCGGCCCGGTCGGCCACGGCTACACGCACGCGAACGTGGCGGCGGCCACCCAGTACTACACCTTCCGCGTCGCGGACGGCGTCCTCGGCATCAGCCTCGACACGACCGACCCCGGCGGCCACTACGAGGGCTCACTGGGCACGGCCCAACTGAACTGGCTCGTCCGGCAGCTGAAGACCGCGGAGCGCAACGGCGACCACGTCATCGTCTTCTCCCACCACACCAGCAAGACGATGCGCAACCTGAACAAGGACCCGGGCCGTCGCACCGAGAAGCGCCACGACGGCAAGGAGCTGGCCGCCGTCCTGGCCGCCCACCGCACGGTCCTGGCCTGGGTCAACGGGCACAGCCACAAGAACGACATCACCGCGCACACCGGCACCGGCGGCGCCCCCGGCTTCTGGGAGATCTCCACGGCATCGCACGTCGACTTCCCCCAGCTGGCCCGGATCATCGAGATCGCCGACAACCACGACGGCACCCTCTCCCTCTTCACCACCCTGATCGAGTCCTCGGCCCCGCACCGCACCGACTTCACGGACCTGACCCAGACCGGCCTCGCCGCGCTCTACCGCGAACTCTCCTTCAACGCCCCCGGATCGCGGTCGACGCTCTCGGGCACGGCGGGGGACCGGAACGTGGAACTGATCCTGAAGAAGGGCTGAGCCGCGCGCCGCGCGTGCGAAGGGGCGCGGTCGCCCTCACGGCCGCGCCCCTTCGCTCCCCTCCTGATACCGCCCCGCTCCGGCCCGTCACGACCGGAGGTCTTGTCGACTACTGGGGCAGCACCACGACATACGCCGCCGGGTCACGGTCCCCGGAGGCCATCAGGGCCGTCCGCACCACGGCGGCCTGCTGCTCGACCGACTCGCGCAGCTTCTTCGGGGTGATGTGGACGACGGCGATCCCGAGCCGCTCCAGGTGCTCGCGCTTACGGGCGTACTCGCTCCACAGCGCGTCGTCGTCCTGCCGAAGGCCTTGGCGCGGGGCCCGCGTGTCCAGCTCGACGGCCACCGAGTGCTCGGGCCAGTAGGCGTCGACGCCGCCCAGGTGCGGACCGCCCGGCAGCCGAAGATCGACGTTCCACACCGGGTCGGGCAGGCCGTGCTCGCGCACCATGGCATACAGCCGGTCCTCGGCGATGGCCCGCCCCTCCGCCAGCAAAGAGTCCACGGCGTCCACCACGTGCGGCCGCGACAGCAGCCGGGCCCGGGTCAACTCCCGTACGACGGCTGCCGGTTCGCAGTGCCCGCCGCGCACCGCCTCGGTGAGCAGCCGGCGTACGGCCTCGGCGTCGGCGAGCTGCTCCACGGCGTCCGCGAGCGCCCGGGGTACGGGGGCCACCGGAACTCCCGTCAGCTGCACGGGAGTCGGCAGCGACGCGGTGCGCAGCAGCCGGGCGAAGTCGGTGGAGCGCAGCCGGCGGGTGCGTGGCACGAGCACGTCGACGTGGTCGAGGGAGAGCGGCGGGGGAGCGGACGAGAACCCGTGCAGCGCCAGCGCGGCCAGTCCGGTGACCACGGCGTCGGTGTACGACGGGGCGGGTGCGGCGTGCGGGTCGCCCGGCGCGGGCTGCGCGGGAACGGCGTCCGTCGTACCGCGCCGCTCCGCCACGCGGCCCGCGTACAGCAGCACCGCGTGCAGCCGTTCCTCACCGGTCGGCGGGCCCGGGTGGAGCAGGAAGACCCCGGGCAGGACCTGTTGCCAGGGCCCGCCCGACCGGCATTGCTCGTGCGCGGCGGCAGCCGGGACGCCGTGCGCCTTGAGCTGGGCGGCGCTCATGACGCGCCGCTGGGTCTTGACGAGGTGGCGGAGGGGGCGGGGGGAGCAGGGGGTGTTGTGGTTCATGTCGTGGCTTTTCCCGCTGTCGATCAGCGCTCTAACCGCTGTTACAGTCCCGTCGACAAACCCGGACAAGCTCGCCCTAAAGCCAGCCCGTCCACATGCCGAAAAGCCCAGGCGGCACAGGGGGTTACGGCCCCGATTGCCAACATTCAGTAACACCCACTCCGCCACAACGCCTCGGCCAATCCGCCGCCCAGCCCGGCCGCCTTGGGCAATCTGCCGCCAAGGGCGGCAGGGTGGGCAAGGCGGCACCCCAGCGCCGGGCAGGCGCCCCCGCAGGCCCCCGCCCACGGCCCCGCTCCCGGGCCCCAACCCGGCCCCACCTCACCCCAGCGTCACCACCCGAGCCCATTCAGGCGGCACATCAGGCACGTACTCAGGATCCTGCTCCCGAGCGGCCCGCCCGGGCCGGGGAAAGAGCCCCACCACGGTCCGGCAGGGCGGCCGCTCGGAGGGCCACGGCGTCTGACCGTCCGTCAACGCGACGATCACATCGGGCCGATGCGAACCCCGCAGAGCCCGCGCGAACCCCGACCGAAGATCCGTCCCCCCACCCCCGACCAGCTCCAGACTCTCGGCCCGGCACAACGGCACCGCAACCCCGGCCGCCGCATCACAGGACACGACGGAGACCAGATCGCGCCGCCCACCCACGGCCCGCGCGATCGCCGCCACTTCGAGCAACGCCGTCCCCAACTCGGCATCGCTCACCGACCCCGACGTGTCGATCACGACACACACCCGGGGCGGATTGCGCCGCAGACTCGGCAGGATCACCCCGGGCAGACTCGCCGACCGCCGCGAGGGCCGCCGGTAACTGTGGTTCTCCCCGACCCCCGGCGCCCCCGCGGCCGACCGGATCGCCGCCCCCAGCAACTCCCGCCAGGGCTGCGGCGGATGGAACGCCTCGTCGGCCCAGCGCCGCCACCCCTCGGGCGCCTCACCGGGCCGCCCCTTGATCCCCTCGGCGACCCGGAACCGCACCGCGTCCCGCTGCTGCCGGGTCAGCCCGTGCGCCCCCTCGGGGCCCAGCTCCCAGGGCCGCGCCTGCCCGTCGGCACCGCTGCCGCAGTCCAGCCACGCCAGCTCGGCGGCGAGCCCCGACATCGACGCCGTCCGCAGGTACTCCTCCATCAGCAGCCCGTCCGGCAGCTTGAGCAGCGAGGGCAGGACGACTCCGGCGGGCCGCGGCAGCCCGTCCCCGTAGATGTCGTCGTTGATCTCGAAGTCGGCGGCGATGTTGCGCCGCAGCCGCTCGCCCGGCCCGTACGCCCCGTGCTCGCGGGCGTACCGCTCGCCCCGCCCGTGGTGGTCCCGCAGCAGATGCGACACCTCGTGCACCCAGACGCCCGCCAGGTCCTCGACGGACATCCGGGCGACGAAGCCGGGAGAGACGTAGCAGCGCCAGTACGCGTCCACGGCCATCGTCGGCACCGACGGGTCCGCCACGATGTGCAGGGCGAACAGCGCGGCCGCGAGATACGGCCTGACCTGCACCGCGTGCAGCCGCGCGGCCAGCAACTTCTCCCTGTCCAGGGGGAGTCCGGGCTGCGGAGGGCCGGGGGCGGGTCCTCGGTCCGCCCGCACCGGACGCGGCGGCGCGGGCGGCGCCATCGGCCGCGGCACGGGCCGGGGAGCGGGGTGAGCGGCCGGGCGCCGCGCGGCCCCCGTCACCGGCCCACCGCGGCCCGCGCCGCCGGCTTCCCCTTCTCGGCGGCCCGGGCCACCGACCGCTCGGCGCGCCCGGCGACACCGACGACGTCGACCAGCCGTTCCACCGCGTCCGGCACCTCCCACTCGTCGCGCCGCAGCCCGGCGAGCGCCGCCGCCGGAGCGACCAGCAGATCGGGCGCCCCGGTCTCCAGGGCGTGCACGAGTACGGCCCAGGCCGCCTCCCAGCGCGCCCGCTCGGGCCGCGCCCCGACGGCCGCCACCACCGCCTCCAGCGCGGCCTGCCGCAGATCACCGCGTACGGGAAGTCCGGCGGCGGCCGGGTCGGCGAGCAGGATCTCCGGGTCCGGGAGGTCCATCCGGTCCAGATGGGCGAGGAGTTCGAGCCCGGGACCGTCGCCGACGGCGCCGCGCACCAGCAGCGCGAGCACCTCGCGGGAGACGGACGCGGCCGTCGCGAAGGCCAGCAGCGTCAGGGCCGTCTCCCAGCTGCGCGGCGAGGGCCAGGCGCCGCCGCGCCGGGTCTCGCTCGTCGGCAGCCGGTGGATCAGCGTCGGCCGGGCCTCAAGGAACCCGCACACCGCCCGCCGTGCGAACGTCACGGCATCGGTCAGCAACTCCGGCTCCAGGGTGGGAAGTTCGGCCCGCGGCCACACTCCGCCGAGGCCGCGCACCACCACCTCCCGGTCGTGCACCCACTGAAGATGCACGAACCGGTTGGCCAGCGGCGGGCTCAGCTCCCAGCCGTCCGCCGCCGACGCCCGCGGGTTGGCGGCCGCCACGATCCGTACGCCGGGCGGCAGTTGGAGCGCGCCGACCCGTCGTTCGAGGACCACGCGCAGCAGCGCCGCCTGCACGGCAGGGGTGGCCGTGGACAGCTCGTCGAGGAAGAGCAGCCCGTGCCCGGCCCGCACCAGCTCGACCGCCCACTGCGGCGGCGCCATCGGCACGCCCTGCACGGCGGGGTCGTCGCCCACGACGGGCAGCCCCGCGAAGTCCGACGGCTCGTGCACGCTGGCGATCACCGTCGTCAGCGGCAGCCCGAGCGACTCGGCCAGCCGGGTCAGCACCGCGGTCTTGCCGATCCCGGGCTCGCCCCACAGCAGCACCGGCAGATCGGCGGCGACGGCGAGGGTGAGCGCTTCGAGCTGTTCGTCGGGCCGGGGTTCGGACGAGGTCGTCCGCAACAGCCCCAACAGGTCGTCGGCTACCGCGAGTTGCGACGAGGGCGCCACAGAGGGAAGGGGCGCGGGGGAAGGGCAGGAGGGGAGGGAAGGAAGGGAAGGGAGGGAAGGGAGGGGAAGCGAAGTCAAAGTCATCACCTGGGGTGGGAGAAGGGCGTGCGCGCAGGGCGATGCGCCGCGGCGCGCACAGGGAAGCCGGGCGGGCCGGGTCAGACGGTCAGGGCGACGCGCGGGCGGGTACGGGTGCGCCGGTCGAGCTTGCCGCGCCGTGCGCTCGGGTCGGCGTGATGAGCCGGTACGTCGTCCAGGCGGGCCCGGAAGAGGCCGTGCCCGACGCGCCCGGCGGCGGCCGACTCCAGTTCTTCCTTGAGCGGCCCGTCGCGCAGCACCGCACCGGGTCCGAGCAGCCCCTCGACCACGGCGAGCGCCCCGACGGCGTCCCCGTGCAGCAGCCGCTCCCGCACGGCGGGCAGCGCCTCGGGGCTGCGGTGCACCGCGTCGATGGCCCGCAGACACGGCAGCCCGGGACCGCCGAGCGCCATCAGCAGTTCCTCGCGGCGCAGTTGGTCCGGTGGGTGGTCGACGGCGGTGAGCACCCCGCCGCGCAGCGCGATCCGGTGCACCTCGCCCCGGCACGGGACGCGGTGCGGATCGGCGGCCTGCGCGCCGGACCGGTCCCGCGCCGGGTGGTCCGCGTGCCCGGCCAGCGCCGCGGCGACGACCGGATGCAGCCCGCCGCCGGTGACGAGCCCGGCCCGCAGCAGCTCCAGATCCGGCGGCACCCGGACGGCGGCCTCCGGCAGCACCGGCAGCGCGGCGGCCTCCTGTGGCGCGAGCGGTGCCCGCACCGGCCGGCAGACCGGGACATGGCTGTCGTCGGGCGCGACCAGTTCGACAACGGTCCGCCCGCGTGCCCCGGTCCGTACGACGAAGAGCCCGCGCGGCCCCAACCCGTCGGCACGCAACAGCAGTTCGCCCTCGGTGGCCCAGTCGGCGGCGGCGCGCGCCGCCAGCTCGTGGCCGTGATCGGCGTCCCACAGATGCCGGTGCAGATCGAGCCGGAACCGCCGCTCGGGGTGCGGATGCGGATGGTGCGGAAGAGGCTGCCCGGCGCCCGGTTCCCACAGGGCCAGGGACAGCCGCTGCCCGGCGTCGGCGCGGGCCGGAGGCGTCCGCACCACCAGCTGCACGGACCCGTACCGGACCAGGCGGACGGTGAGTCCGGGCCGCAACAGGCCGTCGGGGGCGACGCGGGGCAGGTGCCAGCGCAGCAGATCGGGTGACAGGCGCCGCAGGTCGGCGCGGACCCGACGGGCGAGCAGGGTGCCGTGGCGACGGCGCACGGCGGACAGATCGAGATCGACGTCGACGCGGGCGGCGGCGCAGGCCCCGGCCCAGTCGCCGACGGCACGGCGCGCGGCGCAGGTCTCGATCATGGAGGGTGGCACGGCGTACGCACGCACGCGCTGCCACATCGAAAGTCGGGCCGGAATCCCGTTCACGAAGTGAAGTGCCATCAGCACTCACCTTGTGTGAACGAGTCCCCCAATCGAGAAGAGAAGAAGTTCATCATCGGCCCCATCATAAGCACACCGGGCGCCGGCGGCCCTGGGTAATCTGGCGGCCGGGACGGCGGGGTGCGCAGGGTGGCACCCCGGCGCGGGGCGAGCGCCACAGCAGGCACCCGCCCCGACACCGGCCGGACCACGACTACGCGCCCGAGGCCCCGTCGCAGGCCTGAGCCCGAAGCCCGCGGGCCAGATCGTCCCGGGCCTCAAGGACCAGCCGGCGCAGCGCGGGCGCCGCCTTCTCGTGCGAGTCCAGCCACGCGTCCGTGGCGTCCAGCGTCCCCTGGGAATCCTGCAGCGACGGGAACAGCCCCCGCACCACGTCCATGCCGATCTGGATCGACCGCTCGTCCCACACCCGCTCGATCGCCGCGAAGTACTTCTCGGCGTACGGCGCCGTCAACTCCCGCTGGGACGCCTGCTGGAACCCGGCGATCGTCGCCTCCACCAGCGCGTTGCTCAGCGCGTCCGACTCCACGACCTGCGCCCACGCCTGCGCCTTGACGGCCTCGCTCGGCCGCGACGCGAGACACCGGACCTGGTGCCGCTTGCCGGAAGCGGTGTCGTCCCGCGCCAGCTCGGCCGCGAGCACGCCCTCGTCGGCGACCCCGTGCGTCGTGAGCGTCTCCAGGAACGCCCACCGCATCTCCTGGTCGACCTCAAGCCCGTCGATCCTCGCGCCGCCGGCGCCCTCGCCCGCGTCCAACAGGCCCTGCAGCAACTGCAGATCGGCCGCGCTCGACGCCACCGACGCGAAGAAGCGGGCCCACGTCAGCTGGTGCTGGCTGCCCGGCTCGGCGAGCCGCAGCTCGCGCAGTGCGCCCTCGGCGAGCAGCCGCCCGCCCTCCTCGCGCCACTCGGGCGCCACGTAGTGCACCAGCGCCGAACGCGCCCACGCGTGCAGCATCTGCAGCACACCGATGTCCGACTCGCGCCCGGCGAACCGCAGCACCAGGCCGACGAAGTCGCGCGCCGGCATGAGCGCGTCCCGGGTGAGGTTCCACAGCGCGGACCAGCACAGGGCGCGGGCCAGCGGGTCGGTCATGTCGCCGAGCCGCTCCCGCAGCGTGGCGAGCGACTCCGCGTCGAAGCGGATCTTGCAGTACGTGAGGTCGTCGTCGTTCACCAGGACCAGCTCGGGCGCCTCGGCCCCGGCCAGCTCGGCGACGACCGTGCGCGGCCCGTCGACGTCGACCTCGGCGCGCGCGTACCGCTCAAGAGCGCCCACGTCCGTGCGCCGGTACAGGCCCACCGCGACCCGGTGCGGGCGCAGTTCGGGGTGCGAGGCGGCCGCCTCCTGCACCACCGCGAGCTCCGTGATCCGTCCCTCCGAGCTCAACGTCACCTGCGGCGTGAGGGAGTTGACCCCGGCGGTCTGCAGCCAGGAGCGTGACCAGGACGCCATGTCACGGCCGCTGGTCTCCTCCAGCACCGAGAGCAGATCGCCGAGTCGCGTGTTCCCGTACGCGTGCCGCTTGAAGTACCGGCGCGCGCCCTCCAGGAAGGCGTCCCGGCCGACGTACGCGACGAGCTGCTTCAGCACGCTCGCGCCCTTGGCGTACGTGATGCCGTCGAAGTTGAGCTTGGCGTCCTCCAGGTCACGGATGTCGGCCGTGACCGGGTGGGTGCTGGGCAGCTGGTCGGCGCGGTACGCCCAGGCCTTGCGGTTGTTGGCGAAGGTGATCCAGCCGTTGGTGAAGCGGGTCGCCTCGACCATCGAGAACGAGCCCATGAAGTCGGCGAAGGACTCCTTCAGCCACAGGTCGTCCCACCACACCATGGTGACGAGGTCGCCGAACCACATGTGGGCCATCTCGTGCAGGATGACGTTGGCCCGGCGCTCGTACGACGCCGTGGTGACCTTCCCGCGGAAGATGTACTCCTCGCGGAAGGTGACCATGCCCGGGTTCTCCATCGCGCCGAGGTTGTACTCGGGCACGAACGCCTGGTCGTACTTGCCGAAGGGGTACGGGTAGTCGAAGTTCTCGTGGAAGAAGTCGAGGCCCTGCTTGGTGACCTGGAAGATGTCGTCGGCGTCGAAGTACGGGGCGAGGCCCTTGCGGCACATGGCGCCCAGCGGGACGACGAGCTTCGAGCCGTCCTCCAGCTCACGCTCGTAGGAGTCCGTGACGTAGTGGTACGGGCCCGCGACCACGGCCGTGATGTACGTCGAGATCGGCTTGGTCTCGGCGAACCGCCATACGCCGTCGACGAGTTCACCGACACCGTTGGACCACGCCGTCCAGCCCTCCGGGGCCCGCACGCTGAACCGGTAGGGGGCCTTCAGGTCCGGCTGCTCGAAGTTGGCGAAGACGCGGCGGGCGTCGGCCGGCTCGTACTGGGTGTAGAGGTAGACCTCGCCGTCCTCGGGGTCGACGAAGCGGTGCATGCCCTCGCCGGTGCGCGAGTAGGCGCACTGGGCGTCGACGATCAGCTCGTTGTCCTCGGCCAGGTTCTCCAGCTGGATGCGGCTGCCGTCGAACACGGCGGCCGGGTCGAGGTCCTCGCCGTTCAGCGACACGGCGGTCACGGACGGGGCGATGAGGTCGACGAACGTACCGGTGCCCGCCTCGTTCGCCCGGAACCGGATCGTGGTGACCGAGCGGAAGGTCCTGGGGCCCTCGCCGGTGGCGTCGCCGACGGCCGAGCGCAGGTCGAGCGCCACCTCGTACCCGTCGACGAACAGCAGACCCGCCCGCTCGTGGGCTTCGTCGCGGGACAGATTCTCACCGGGCACGGGCGGCACTCCTTCGTGACGTTCTCAGGGTGTGGAACGCCTACGATCCTCGCACGCGGCCGTGGCGGCGGACATTCGGGAATGCGACCGGCGCGGGCCGCGTTGCCGCAGGCGAGATCACCCCGTGAGTTCACTCGTGACTTCCAAGGAGAACCATGTCCGCTACGACTGAGAAGACCCCTGTCGACTTCTGGTTCGACCCCCTGTGCCCCTGGGCCTGGATGACGTCGCGCTGGGTCCTGGAGGTCGAGAAGGTCCGCGACATCGAGGTCCGCTGGCACGTGATGAGCCTCGCGGTCCTGAACGAGCCGCGCCTCGACGAGCTGCCCGAGCAGTACCAGGAGATGATGCGCACCCAGGCCTGGGGACCGGTCCGCGTCGTCATCGCCGCGCAGGAGGAGCACGGCGCGGAGGTCCTCGGCGACCTGTACACGGCGCTCGGCACCCGGATCCACAACCGCGGCGAGGGCCCCACGAAGGAGGCCGTCGCCGGCGCCCTCGAAGAGGTCGGCCTGCCCGCGTCCCTCCTCGACCACTGGGACGGCACGAAGTACGAGGCCGAGCTGCGCGCCTCCCACAAGGAGGGCATCGACAAGGTCGGCCAGGACGTGGGCACGCCGGTCATCGCGGTCCCGGGCGCCGACGGCAACCAGATCGCCTTCTTCGGCCCGGTCGTCACCCCGGCCCCCAAGGGCGAGGAAGCCGCCAAGCTCTGGGACGGCACGCTGCTGGTCGCCTCGGTCCCGGGCTTCTACGAAATCAAGCGCACCCGCACCCAGGGCCCGATCTTCGACTGACGCCTCCGGCGGTCAGGGGCCTAGGGAAGCTTGCGTGGGCCGCCGCCGAACGGGCGCTGGTTGAACCCGGTGCGCAGGGTCCGGCAGGTGCCGCTATGGCCCATGCACATCCAGTACTCGCCGGGGTGCTTGGCCCCGGCGATACCCACCAGTTGCTGCTGCTCGCCCTTGCTCAGCTGGCGGTGGGGCTCGTCGGTGCCGCACGTCTCGCACGGGAAGTTCCTGGTTCCGGCCATCTCGCACGCCTCTCTCGGTCAGCCGAAGAGTTCCTTGGGGAGGGTGAAGCCGTTGCCCTGGTTGAAGTAGGGCTGGATCCAGAGGCACTTGCCCTCATTGCCCTTGCAGCGCCAGTAGCCGTTCGCGTCCGCCGAGCTCAGTTCCTTCTTGTCGATCAGGTACTTCTTCTCATCGTCGTCGGCCGGGCGGAAGTTCTGCTGGGGGCCCTTGCAGTTGGGGCAGTGCTTCGAGGTCTCCATAGGGTGACGGTCCCCCGGAACTCCCCATACCGACAGACCCCCGTGAGTCACGTCCTCACGGGGGTCCGTTCTTTTCGGTCGCCCGCCGGGCGTGAGCGGTGAGAAGACGATCACGAGGCGGGACGCATCAGGCGCGGGCGCAGGGCGGCTACGGGACCAGCAGCAAGTTGTACGCCCGCTCCTTCGCGGCCGCGTAACGCTTCGCCACGTCCTGCCAGTTGACCACCCGCCACATGGCCTCGATGAAGTCCACCTTCTGGTTCTTGTACTGCAGATAGAAGGCGTGCTCCCAGGCGTCGAAGACCAGGATCGGGGTCGAGCCCTGGCCCACGTTGCCCTGGTGGTCGTAGATCTGCTCGACGATCAGGCGCCCGCTCACCGGCTCGTACGCGAGCACGCCCCACCCGGAGCCCTGCGTCGTCGCGGCCGCCTTCGTCAGCTGCGCCTTGAACCCGGCGAACGAGCCGAACGACTCGGTCAGCGCGTCCGCGAGGTCGCCGACCCCGTCCGCCGCGAGCGGCTCACCGCCGCCGTCGCCCGTCATGTTGTGCCAGTAGATGCTGTGCAGGATGTGCCCGGAGAGGTGGAAGGCCAGGTTCTTCTCCAGCCCGTTGATCGAGCCCCACTGCTCCTTGTCCCGGGCCTGCGCCAGCTGCTCCAGGGTGTCGTTCGCGCCCTTCACGTACGCCGCGTGGTGCTTGTCGTGGTGCAGCTCGATGATCTGCGGGTCGATGACGGGTTCCAGCGCCGCGTAGTCGTACGGAAGTTCAGGAAGCGTGTACGTGGCCATGTCTCTCCGTGCCCTCCGACTGCTTATTGCAAGTTATTCGCAACTGCAGGCTAGCAGCAAGTAGGACACGCGCAATGACGAGGACCCCCGGGCCAGTTGGCCCGGGGGTCCTCGGATGAAGGGGGAGAGCGGGGTTACCTCTTCTCGGCCGCCTTCTGACGCGCGTACCCGATGACCGCGAGAACGACCGTCAGGCCACCCGTGTAGTACAGCTGCACCCGGGTGTCGGCCTCACGGGCCATCAGGACGAAGACGGCGACCATGCCGACGAGCGCGACGATCGTCAGGTACGGGTACGCCCACATCTTCACGACCAGCTTCTGGGGCGCCTCGCGCTCCAGCTTGCGGCGGAGCACCAGCTGCGAGAAGGCGATGAAGAACCAGACGACGAGGATGATCGCGCCGATGGTGTTGAGCAGCCACGCGAAGACGTCGTCGGGGCGCCAGTAGCTGAGCAGCACGCAGACGAAGCCGAAGACCGCGGAGAGCGTGACCGCGATCCGCGGCACGCTGCCGTACGTCGCGCCGACCGCCTTCGGGCCCATGCCGCGCGAGACCAGCGAGGTGGCCATGCGGGAGGCGCCGTAGATGTTGGCGTTCATGGCGGACAGCAGCGCGATCAGGACGACCACGTTCATGATCTGGCCGGCCGCCGGGATGCCCAGGTGGTCGAGCGTGGCGACGTAGGGGCCCTTGGTCGGGATCTCCTTCGACGTCCACGGCAGCAGCACGACGACGACCGCCATCGAGCCGACGTAGAAGAGCGCGATACGCCACATCGCCGTACGGACCGCCTTGGCGACACCCTGCACCGGGTGCTCCGACTCGGCCGCGGCGATGGTGACGGTCTCCAGACCGCCGTACGCGAAGACCGAGGCCAGCAGGCCCACGATCAGTCCCTCCGTGCCGTTGGGCATGAAGCCGCCGTGGCCGGTGAGGTTGGACATGCCCGGGGCGTCGACGTCCGGCAGGACACCGAGGACGGCCAGGATGCCGATGACGAGGAAGAGCACGATCGCGCCGACCTTGAGCGTCGCGAACCAGAACTCGAACTCGCCGAAGTTCTTCACCGCCGTCAGGTTCGTGCCCGTGAACAGCAGCATGAACAGGGCGACCCAGGCCCACTCGGGCACGCCCGGCACCCATGCGTGCACGATGCCCGCGGCGCCGATGCCCTCCAGGCCGACGGCCACGCAGAGCAGGAACCAGAACGACCAGCCCGCCGTGAAGCCCGCCCACGGGCCGATGCCCCGCTCGGCGTGCACGGAGAAGGAGCCGGAGGCCGGGTACGCCGCCGCCATCTCGCCCAGCATGCGCATCACGAGCATGACGAGGGCGCCGGATATCGCGTAGGCGAGGACGATCGAAGGGCCTGCCGCGGCGATCGCGGTGCCGGAGCCCACGAAGAGCCCGGCGCCGATCACGCCGCCGAGCGCGATCATGGAGAGATGACGCTGCTTGAGGCCGTGCGACAGCGAGGCGGTGTCCACCGGCTTCGCGTCGGCAGCCTCTTCGGTGGGCTGCACTGACGTCCGAGACATGGAATTGCCCTGTTCAGTAGCTGAGACGGGGTGCGGGTGCGCACACGTAACGCGCGCGTAAAACGGCCACAGTCTGAGCGGGCGTCCCGCTCACAGGGAATACGTTTCCGGAATACGGACACGATGCTCACACTCGGCGACGATCACGTCGACGTAAGGTGAACGATCAGGCACGCTTCGCGCGCAGCTCCCGCACACCCGCCACCGCGAGCACCGCGGCCGTCGCCCCCGTCGACCACAGCAACTGCGGACGCGCCGCGTCGTCGGTCAGCATCAGGACGAACACCGCCGCCATGGCCACGAGCGCCGCCCAGGTCAGCCACGGGAACGCCCACATCGTCAGGACGAGCCGCTCGGGGGACTCCTGCTCGATCCGGCGCCGGAGCCTGAGCTGCGCCACCGCGATCAGCGCCCAGACGAACAGCAGCACCGCGCCGACCGAGTTGAGCATGTAGAGGAAGACGGAGTCCGGCCACTCCAGATTCAGCAGGACGGACAGGAAGCCGAAGGCCACCGAGGCCAGCACCGCCCGCCGCGGCACCCCGCCGCCGCTCACCTTCAGCAGCGCCCGGGGCGCTTCCTCGCGCTCGGCGAGCGAGAAGATCATGCGCGAGGAGCCGTAGAGGTTGGCGTTGAGGGCGGACAGCAGCGCCACGAAGACCACGATGTTCATGATCTGCCCGGCCGACGGGATCCCGATCGAGTCCAGGACGGTGACGTACGGGCTGATGCCGGCCTGCTGCGCCGTCCAGGGCAGGACCGTGACGATGACCAGCATCGAACCGACGTAGAAGAACAGGATCCGGAAGACGGCGCTGCGCACCGCCCGCGCCACCGAGCGCACCGGGTCGTCGGACTCGGCGGCCGCGATGGTGACGACCTCCAGACCGCCGAACGCGAAGATCACGGCGAGCACGCCGGAGACCACGCCGTGCCAGCCGTGGGGCAGGAAGCCGCCCTGTCCGGTGAGGTTGGTGAGGCCGACCGGATCCGTGTCGGGGAGCAGGCCGAAGATCGCGAGCGTGCCGAGCACCAGGAACGCGACGATCGCGAAGACCTTGAGCGCCGCGAACCAGAACTCGAACTCGCCGAAGTTCTTCACGGCCGACAGGTTCGCCCCGGTGAAGACCACCATGAACAGCAGCACCCACGCCCACTGGGGGACCGAGGGCACCCAGCCGCCCGCGATCTGCGCCGCGCCCGTCGCCTCCACAGCGAGCACGACGACCAGCAGGAACCAGTACAGCCAGCCCACGCTGAACCCGGCCCACCGGCCGAGGGCCCGCTCGGCGTGCACCGAGAAGGAGCCGGACGCGGGCATCGCCGCCGACATCTCGCCCAGCATCCGCATCACGCACATCGCGATGGCGCCCGCGATCAGGTACGAGAGGACGATGCCGGGGCCCGCCACCTGGATACCGGCGCCCGAACCGACGAAGAGCCCGGCGCCGATCACCCCGCCGAGACCGAGCATGGTCAGGTGGCGCTGCTTGAGGCCCCCGGAGAGAGGTTCGGGCGGTACATCGTCGTGCATGGGGGGTCAGCCGATCTGAGCTTTGGCGGGAACCTACAGTCTCGCTTTCGGGCGCCCTCCCGCGCAAAACGGACTGGTCCCAGTGACGAGCGTCACCTCGGATGTGGTGTACATGCGCTCCTTTGTGAAGAGCCCACCAACAGCGTGCCGTTGCCTTTGTCGACCGGCGACCGTGATCGGCTCAACTCCCCTGGGATAGCGTCACGGAGTCCCACCCTGCCCGCCCACGAACCCTCAGCGGAGTCCCCATGAGCGCCCGCCCGTCGCCCGCCACCACCCTCAACGGAGCGCTTCGCGCCGCCCCTGGTTTCGCAGCAGTCGCCCGTCCGGGCAAGGTCCTGGCCGACCTCCTGCCCGCTTCCCGTACCAAGGACATCGCGCTGGTCGTCGGCGGCGCCGTCCTCACCGGCATCGCCGCGCAGATCGCGGTCCCCGTCCCGGGCTCGCCGGTGCCGGTCACCGGGCAGACCTTCGCCGCGCTGCTCGTGGGCACCGCGCTCGGCGCCCGCCGCGGCTTCCTCTCCCTCGCGCTGTACGCGCTCGCGGGCATGGCGGGCATGCCGTGGTTCGCCGAGGGCGCCTCCGGCTTCTCGATGCCGTCGTTCGGTTACGTCGTCGGCCTGATGCTGGCCTCCGCCGCCGTCGGCGCGCTGGCCCGCCGCGGCGACGACCGCTCGTGGTGGCGTACCGCCCGCGCCTTCCTGATCGGCGAGGCGATCGTGTACGCGGTCGGCGTCCCGTACCTCGCGTTCTCCACCGGCATGAGCCTGAGTGCCGCGGTCGCCGCGGGCCTCACCCCGTTCCTGATCGGCGACGCGCTCAAGGCGGCCCTCGCGATGGGCGCGCTGCCCACCGCCTGGAAGTTCGCCGACAAGTAGGCCTCTGCTCGGCCGGCAAGTGAGCACCTACTTGACGGTGTAGTTCCTCCGGAAGAGGTTCGCCGGGTCGTACGCGGCCTTCAGTTCGGCGAGCCTCTTTCGCGTGTCCGGGTCGTACAGGCCCTCCGTACGGTCGCCGCCGCCGAAGGCGAAGTTCAGCGAGCGGCCGACGACCTGGTCCGCGACGGCCCCGAACGCCCGCGCGTGATGCGCCCGCGCCGCGTCCCTGCCGCCCTCGCCGAGCGGCGAGAGGACGCGCACCAGCCAGCCCGCCGACCGGTAGGGCACCGCGTTCGGGGCGGGCCGGGACAGGGCGCCGCCCAGATGGTTGAGCTGCACGATGTGCATGCCGTCGGCGGCCGGCCCGCAGAGCGTGAACAGCTCGGCCACGGCGTCCGCGTCCATCTCGTCCAGGAACACGCTGTCCCCGTAGTAGGGGTGCGCGAAGTCCGGGTCGGCGTGGATGGTGTGGCTGTCGCCGTACGGCATCTCGCGCACCGTGTCCGTGACCGGCGTCCCGAGCGCCGCCCGCAGCGGTGCCACGAGCCGCTCGCCCTCCTCGGCGGTCCCCGTGAACGCGATCCGCACCGAGACCACGTACTGCCCGCGCAGACGCGGGGGCATCGCGGGGGCGTCCGGGTAGACGAGAGCGGCGAGCGACGAGGTCAGGGTGTCGGGGACGGTCGCGGCCCAGGCCGTGTACGCGCGGACGATGTCCGCCACGTCCGTGACCCTGCCGTCGTGGCCGAGCGAGCCTCCGTACAGCCGGGCCACCGGGACCAGGTCCACCTCCAGGGCCGTGACCACGCCGAACTGGGCGCCGCCGCCCAGCAGGCCCCGGAACAGCTCCGGGTCGCTGTCGGCCGTGACACGGCGCAGGGTGGCGTCCGCCGTGACCACGTCCACGGCGCGTACGTGGTCGGCCGTGTAGCCGAACTCCCGTGCCAGGATGCCGAGTCCGCCGCCGAGCGTGTAGCCGACGACGCCCACGCTCGGCGCCGAGCCGTTCAGCGGGGCCAGGCCGTGCGGCGCCGCGGCCTGCGCGACGGCACCCCAGGTGGCACCGGCGCCGACGCGCACGGTGCGCGCCGCGGGGTCGACGTGGACCTCGGCCATCCGGCGCGTGGTGATCAGGACGCCGCCGGTGGAGCTGTCGGGCAGCCCGTGTCCCGTCGCCTGGACGCCGACCGGCAGGCCGGCGTCCGCGGCGTACGCGACGGCGGCCACCACGTCGTCCGCGCCGGCCGCGGCGAAGATCACATCAGGGCGCTGGGTGAACCCGGTCTGGAATCCGGCGAGTTCGTCGTCGTACCCGGGGTCGTCCGGGCGCAGCGTGCGGGTGTGGTGCGGGTCGTGAACGTCCTCGTACGTCGTCATGACCCGCACTCTGCCCGCATAACCTGACAGTTTCCGGCATGTTTTCAGCGTGCCGGGCAGCTCACTTCGGCGTCACCTCCGAGGGCCTCCTGCGGGTCCACCACAGCCCCGCCCCACCGGCCGCGAGCAGCGCCGTGCCCACCGCGCCGAGCGGCAGCACCTCGTCGCCGACGCCGGTCTTCGGCAGCTCGTTCTTGCCGCCGCCCTTGTCCCCCGCGGGCGCGGCCGGCTTGTTCTCCGTGTTGAGCAGCAGCGGCGTCACGGGCGCGTTCGGCGAGGGACTGGTCGTGCCGAACGGCACCGGGCCCTGCTGCCAGTACGTCTTCTTGGTGTCCCCGCTCTGCACCGGCAGACAGATCTTCCCGGTCTTCGACAGATCGAAGGTCGCCGCGACCTTGAACGACTTCGACTTTCCGGCCGCGAGATTCGTCACCGGGCAGGCGAAGCCGCTGTTGGAACCCTTGGGGAGCTTGTTTTTCGGGATAGGTGTGCAGCCGGGTACATCTTTCACGACGAGACCGTCGAAACCGACGACGGCCAGATAGATCTTCCCGCTGTCCTTGGTGCCGCCATTGCTGACGCTCGCGACGAGATCCTTTGTCTCCCCGCTCGAATTGTCGACCGAGATCTTCTTGGGCAGAGTCGTGGTCAGTGTGACGCCCTCGGGCGCCTTGTCCATGGCCTTGCCGCCCTCGCTGCTGCCCGGACCAGGCGCGTTGTCCGCGACCGCGATCGCCGGCAGAGCCAGTGACGCCGCGACGGCCGCGGTCAGCAGTGACCCGGCGATGGTGACCTGACGTCGTGAACTCATGTTCGTCCCCCTAGGTATTTCTGTTTCCCCCGTGACGGCTGCAACCGCATCGTGCCTGCTGCGACCGCGTCCGAATTCGCAGTCCTTGAAGAGGTACCACAAGATTTCTCCGCACTATGCTGGGACGGCGCGAAGTGTAGATTTTGTGTTTCGGGGGATTCGGGGGTGCATTCGATTGCCAGGGCAGTCAGGAAATGCCAGTGGGGGCGTCCGGGGATTAGTGGTGGCAGCGCGCTACCGCCTGGACGAACCCATAGGCCAGGGCGGCATGGGGCGGGTGTGGCGCGCGCTCGACGAGATGCTCGACCGGACCGTCGCCGTCAAGGAGATGCGCATCGACGGACTCGACCCCGAGGACGCCCGCACCCGCCGCGAGCGCACCCTGCGCGAGGCCCGCGCCACGGCCCGGATCGACCACCCGGGCGTGGTGCGCGTCTACGACGTCGTGGACGAGGGCGAGCGGCTGTGGATCGTCATGGAACTGGTCGCGGGCCGCTCCCTGGAGCGGATCCTCGTCGAGGACGGGCCGCTCGGCGTGGACGACGTCGCCCGGATGGGCCGCAGCCTGGCCGAGGCGCTGGGTCAGGTGCACGCGGGCGGCGTCCTGCACCGCGACATCAAGCCCGGCAACGTCCTGGTCGAAGGAGCCGGGCGGCGCCGCGTCATGCTCACCGACTTCGGGATCGCCGCCATCCAGGACGCCAAGGCGCTCACCATGGTCGGCATGCTGGTCGGCTCGCCCGACTACATGGCGCCCGAGCGGGTCTCCGGCCGGCCGCAGGGCCCGCCCTCCGACCTGTGGTCGCTCGGCGCGACGCTGTGCGCGGCCCTCGGCGGCCGCTCCCCGTTCTCCCGGGACACCACCCTCGCCACCCTGCACGCCGTGCTCTACGAGGAGCCCCAACTGCCGCCCGACGCGGGCTGGCTGACGCCCCTGCTGGCCCGGCTGCTGGCGAAGGAGCCGCAGGACCGCCCCGGTGTCGACGAGGTCGTGGCGGCGCTGACCCCGCCCCCGCACCCGAGGACCCACACCCTGGACATCGGCCTGCGCCGCCCGGTGCCGCCGCCCCCTGCGCCCCCGACGGTGCCGGCGGTGCGGGCGGTGCCCGGGCGGGAGGCGCCCACCGAGTGCGCGAAACCGGTGCGGGGCGACGAACTGCTGGGCCCGCCGAGGGCCCCGGCCACCCCACCACAGGGACCCGCAGGGCCCCGCGGGCGCCGCGGCCTGCTGATCGGGCTCGGCGCGGCGCTCGCGGCGGGACTCGCGGCGGCGCTCGCGCTCACCCTGCCCGGCGACGGCGGCTCGCCCTCGGCGTCCGGCACCGTCACCTCGCGCCCGCCCACCGTCGAGGGCACCTCGCGCCCGCCGACCACCCAGACGCTGCCCCCGGGCTCCCGCCGCGAGGTCGGCTACGCGTGGGTCCCGCCCAAGGGCTGGAAGCGGGCGGTCAAGACGGCCTCCGAGGTGCACTACACCGCCCCCGACGGCACCCAGGAACTGGTCACCCAGTCGGCACTGGCCAAGGACGACCTGCTGGCCACCTGGCAGAAGTCGGAGCGCGACGCCCACCAGGGCCAGGACTACGTGAAGATCCGGCTGAACCGCACCACGTTCCGGGGCCGGTCCGCCGTGGTCTGGGAGTACCTGTTCACCCTCGACGGCAGGCGCTGGCACGCCGAACTCCTCGGCTTCGACCAGGGCTCGCAGTCGTACCAGATCGGGACCTGGTACCAGCCGCAGGTGGCGGGCCCGGCGCAGGCCCGCTACGAGGAGGTCAAAAAGACGTTCACGGTGCTGCGGCCGTAGGGCGCAGCACCGTGAACACGCACGACCGGGACGTCAGCGCTTGCTCTGCACCCGGTCCCGTACCAGCGCGAAGCCGACCACGAACGCGGCGACGAGCAGCGACAGGAGCACCTGCTCGCGCCCGGCGTCGTCGGTCAGCATGTACACGAGCACGAACGAGATCATCGCGATCGTCGCCCACGTCAGATACGGGAACAGCCACATCTTCACGACGAGCTTCTCCGGCTGCTCGCGCAGGATCATGCCGCGCATCCGCAGCTGCGTGAAGCAGATGACGAGCCAGACGAAGAGCGCGACGGCGCCCGACGAGTTCAGCAGGAAGTTGAACACGGTGTCCGGCCACTGGTAGTTGAACCAGACCGCCAGGAACCCGAAGACGACGGAGCCGAGGATCGCGGTCCGCGGCACACCCCGCGAGGTGGTCCTCGCGAACGCCTTGGGGGCGTCACCGCGCTGCCCGAGCGAGAAGGCCATGCGGGAGGCGGTGTACAGGCCGGAGTTGAGGCAGGAGAGCACGGCCGTCAGCACGATGACGTCCATGACCTGGCCGGCGTGCGGGATGCCGATGGAGTTGAGGGCGGCCACGTAGGAGCCGTCCTTGGTGATCGACGGGTCGTTCCACGGCAGCAGCGTGAGCACGACGAAGATCGAGCCCAGGTAGAAGATGCCGATCCGCCAGATCACCGAGTTGGTGGCCCGGGTGACGGCCTTCTGCGGGTCCTCCGACTCACCGGCGGCCAGCGTGACGATCTCGGAGCCCATGAAGGAGAAGACGACCATCAGCACACCGGTGAGGACGGCGCCCATACCCTTCGGGAAGAAGCCGCCCGCGTCGGTGAGGTGCGCGAAGCCGCTGCCCGGGTTGTCGGAGCCCGGCAGCACCCCGAACACCGCGAGCAGACCGATGATCACGAATCCGGCGATCGCGACGACCTTGATCCCGGCGAACCAGAACTCGAACTCGCCGTAGGAGCCGACCGCCGCCAGGTTCACCGCGGTCAGCACGACCATCACGATCAGCGCCCACGCCCACTGCGGGACGCTCGGTACCCACCCGTTGAGGATGGTCGCGCCGGCGGTCGCCTCCACGGCGAGCACCACGACCCAGAAGAACCAGTACAGCCAGCCGATGGAGAACCCGGCCCAGCGGCCGAGCGCCTGGTCGGCGTAGGCGGAGAAGGAGCCCGACGAGGGCCGCGCGGCCGCCATCTCGCCCAGCATCCGCATCACGAGCACGACCATCGCGCCGACCAGCGCGTACGAGATGAGGATGGCGGGGCCCGCGGCCGCGATCCCGGAACCGGATCCGACGAAGAGTCCCGCGCCGATGACACCGCCGATGGCGATCATCGAGAGGTGGCGGTTCTTGAGTCCGGCCTTGAGACCGTCGCCGCCCGGTGGGGTGGCCTCGGTCGCGGGTGACTGCAGGGATGGCTGCGCTGTCATGGACGTCCTTCGGTTCGTGGGGTCCGCGGGGGACGAGCCCTGGCATTCAAAGCGCAAGCGGTGCGGTTTCGGAAGGCTTGACTCCGGATTGTTGTGTTCGTTACGCCGGTGAAGAGTGAGGTCAGGGCCCCGCCAGCGACTACCCGGCCCACGGCGTGCCACACTCGGATTCATGCGCGTCTACCTCGGCTCCGATCACGCCGGCTACGAACTCAAGAACCACCTCGTCGAATGGCTCAAGGCCCACGGCCACGAGCCCGTCGACTGCGGACCCCACATCTACGACGCCGTCGACGACTACCCCCCGTTCTGCCTCCGTGCCGCGGAGAGGACGGCGGCGGACGCCGACTCGCTCGGCATCGTGATCGGCGGCTCGGGCAACGGCGAGCAGATCGCCGCGAACAAGGTCAAGGGCGTCCGCGCCGTCCTCGCCTGGAGCGAGCAGACCGCGGCCCTCGGCCGCGAGCACAACAACGCCAACGTGATCTCGGTCGGCGGCCGCATGCACACCCAGGAGGAGGCGACGAAGTTCGTCGAGATCTTCCTGAACACGCCGTACTCGGGTGAGGAGCGCCACACCCGCCGCATCGAGATGCTGACGCACTACGAGGAGACGGGCGAGCTGCCCGCGATCCCGGCGCACCACCCGCAGCAGGGCTGAGCGAGATCTAGCCCCTCCGGCGATTGAGGAGCGGGGTCCGGGGCGCGACCCGTGACGTCCGCCGAGACTGCTTGAAAGGAACGGCGTGCCCGAAGGCCACACGATCCACCGCCTGGCCCAGGACCACGCCGACCGGTTCCGGCACCGCACGGTGACCGTCACCAGCCCCCAGGGCAAGTTCTCCGACGCGGCCGCGCTCCTGACCGGTCAGGAACTCACCCGCACCGAGGCCCACGGGAAGCACCTCTTCCTGGGCTTCGGTGCGGCCGGGGACGCGGCCTCCTGGGTCCACATCCACCTGGGCCTGTTCGGCACGTACACGCTCGGCGAGACCCCGGCCCCGCCGCCCACGGACACCGTCCGGCTGCGACTCCTCAACGACACCCACTTCTCGGACCTGCGCGGCCCCACCGCCTGCGCCCTGATCACCGACGCCGAGAAGCAGGCGATACACGACCGCCTCGGTCCCGACCCGCTGCGTGCGCAGGACGGGCCCGCCAGGGCGTACGCCCGGATCTCCCGCAGCCGCACCACGATCGCCGCGCTGCTCATGGACCAGAAGGTCGTCTCGGGCGTCGGCAACGTCTACCGGGCCGAGGTCCTCTTCCGGCACGGCATCGACCCGTACACCCCGGGCAAGAACATCACCGAGCCCCGATTCACCGCCGTCTGGGACGACTTGGTGGAGCTGATGCACGCCGGGGTGCGGGCCAACCGCATCGACACGGTCCGCCCCGAGCACACCCCCGAGGCCATGAACCGCCCGCCCCGCGTGGACGACCACGGGGGAGAGGTCTACGTGTACCGGCGCGCGCAGCAGCCCTGCCATCTGTGCGGCACGGAGATCCGCACGGCCGAGCTGGCGGCCCGCAACCTCTTCTGGTGCCCGACGTGCCAGCCCCCGGGCGCGTACTAGGAACCGCACGGAAGCCGCACCGGCAGCCGTACTAGAAGCCGTGCTGCAGCCACGGCGCGACGACCGAGCCGAACGCCGCCGACGCCTCCGCGAGCGCCCCCGGCCGCAGCTCCCGCACCCGCCCGGCGCCCGCCAGCCCGGCCAGTGACGTACCGCCGAGATAGGCGGCAGCCAACTCCCGTACGGACAGCGCGAGTTCGGCCGCGTCGTCGGTGCGCTCGCAGGAGGCGCCCTTCGCGTCACCGGTGAGCCGCCAACGCCCCGCGTTCCAGGGGCAGAAGGCGTCCTCGACCTCCAACACCACGTCCACGGGCGTGAGATACGTACGCGCTTCGAGGGCGGCCCCCACGTCGACCAGGCGTACGTGCATCGAGTCCCGCACCCGCACGGCGCACCGCCGGATGTCGGAGACGAGGGAGAACAGCGGGTCGTCGACGGGGCGGTTGCGGCTCTCCACGGCCTCGGTCAGATCGATGGAGCACAGGAACCGCCACAGCGCCGCGTATGCCGCGGGGTCGAGCGCGTGGAGGTGGCGCACCTGGACACGCCCGCGCGGCACCCCGTGCTCGCCGTCCGGCTTGGTGTGGAACCGGGCGAACCCGACGACCTCTGCCGCCCGTCGCCCACCATCACCCTCAACCGAAGTCGCTCCGCTCCCCTTGATCTCCCGCTCGGCCAGCACGCACTGCATCGGCGAGGCCCCGTGCCGCTCCTCCGGCGGGTCGAGCAGCGGCAGCCGCTCCCAGCCGGGGGAGCGGGCCAGATTCCCCGGCCGGCTGCCGATCGTCCGCACGTACACCGCCTCGCACCGCTCGGCGGCCTCCGCGGTGTCCACGAACCGCAGCCGTACGTCGTCCGTCCCCGCCGGGCCCTCGATCCGCACCCGCGACGAGTCGACGGTGACGGCGGCCTGCAGCGTCCCGATGCCGTACCCGAAGCGCCCGTAGATCGCCGGCTCGGACGCGGTGAGCACCGCGAGGGGCTCGCCGCGGTCGCGTACGTCGTCGAGCTGACGCCGCATCATCGACGTCAGGATGCCGCGCCTGCGGTGCGTGGCCGCGACGCTCACCATCGTCACGCCCGCGGCGTCCACGAACGCGCCGCCGGGCACCGCCACCCGGAACGAGAAGGCGCCGGCGGTGCCCACGCACTCCTCGCCGTCCCACACCCCGAGAGCCCGCTCGACCTCGGTCAGGTCGTCCCACAGCCGCCGCTCCTGGGGCGACTCCGGCACCCCGCCGAAGGCCAGCGTCAGCCTCTCGTACCAGCGGTCCCACTCGTCACGGCCCAGCACGCGCAGGTCGGTCGTCATGAGCCATGCCTATCAGGACAAGCCGGACAGGAGCGACCGAATTTCCCCGCCTTGTGGCCGACCTGGTGCCGGCCCGTGACGTGCCCGGAAAGGGGGACAAGTAGGACCTCCCGTGCACAGGTCCGGGACCGATGGATAAGGTCCACGAGCAATGGCGGTACGACGAGAGCGGCGCGGGCGCGAGCAGCGCGCGGAGGCCGAGACGTTTCCGGCCCGGTTGAAGATGCGTATGCACCGGGTCCGCACAGCCGTGCGCAAATCCGGGGTGGACTACTTCCGGGGCGACGGCTCGGACTGGATCGCCCTGGTCGGCCTGCTGATCACGGTCCCGCTGATCGCCTGCGCCACGATCCTCAACCCGGTCTGGTGCTCCCCCGCGGTGCTGGTCCTGCCGATCGTCGCGGGCGGCCTGCTGCTGCGCCCGGCCAGCCTGCTCGGCCTGTACGCGGCGGCGGCCACGGCGCTGATCGTGGAGTCGTACCAGCTCGGCCCGTACCAGCAGCAGCCCGCGGCCGTCACGCCCGGCACCGTGCTCACGGTGGCCGCCTGCGGTTTCTTCGGCCTCCTGATAGCGCAGTTCCGCAGCCGCGTCGGCGTGCCCTGGCGGCGCGGCGGCACCATGCTCTTCGACCTGCGCGAGCGCATCCGCACCCAGTCCCGGCTGCCGAAGCTGCCGCCGGGCTGGCACCGCGAGATGGCGCTGCGCCCGGCCGGCGGCCAGTCGTTCTCCGGCGACTTCGTGGTGGCCGCCCGCACGAACAACGGCCGTACCCTCGAAGTCGTCCTCACGGACGTCTCCGGCAAGGGCATGGACGCGGCGAGCCGCGCCCTGCTCCTGGCCGGCGCCTTCAGCGGCCTCCTCGGCTCACTGCCCCCGCACGCCTTCCTCCCCGCCGCCAACGGCTATCTGCTCCGCCAGGACTGGGACGAGGGCTTCGCCACCTCCATCCACCTGGTCCTGGACCTGGAGTCCGGCGACTACGAGCTCTACTCCGCGGGCCACCCGCCGGGCCTCCAGCTCAGCGCGGGCACCGGCCGCTGGGAGGAGAAGGCGGCCGAGGGACCCTTGCTGGGGGTCTACGACGGCGCCGAGTTCGACGCCACGAAGGGGACGCTGCGCCCCGGCGACGTCCTGATGCTCTTCACCGACGGCCTCGTCGAGACCTCGGAGCGCGACATCGCCGAGGGCATCGACCGCCTCACGGGCGAGGCCGACCGCTACGTCACCGGGGGCTTCCACGGTGCGGCCTGGCACCTCATCGAGGCGGTGGCCAAGGACGTCAACGACGACCGGGCGCTGCTGCTGATCTGCCGCGACGCGTAGCCGCTGATGGACACGGCCCCGCGCCCCTGGAAGAGAGCCCTGCTCGCCCAGGGGAGGCTGCGCGGAGCGCATGCCTCAGGGGCGCGGGGAACTGCGCGAGAAGCCCCACCGGCCGGCAGCCGACCACGACGGAACCCCTACGGCGCTCGTCCCGCAGGGACGTTTTCGGGAAGGGGCGGGGTGGGGGAGAGTTCCTCCCGCCCACCGGGCAGCACCCGAGCCAACCACCCCGACCGCCCGGCTGCCAGCGGCCCGAGCACGGCCAGCACCAGCACATACCCCGCGATGAACGGGGAGAGGCGAGAGTCCAGCCCGGCCCCCGCCGCCATCGTGGCGAGGATCAGCGCGAACTCCCCCCGGGCCAGCAAGGTCGTGGAGATGTTGGCCGCGGGCCCGGGCCCGAACCCGTACACCCGGGCGGCCCCCAGCCCCGCCAGCACGTTCATCACCAGCGTCACCGCGACAGCGGCGAGCACGGGCCACACCACCGTCGGCAGATCCCCGGGATCGATCGACAGACCGAACGCGAAGAAGAAGATCGCGCCGAAGGCGTCCCGCAACGGATGCACCAGCTTGCGGATCCGCTCCCCGGACGCGGTCGACCCGAGCATCAGACCCACCATGAACGCCCCGATGGCGTCCGCGACCCCGAACCACTCGGAGACCCCGGCGACGAACACCGCGGCGCCCAGGAACGAGATGACGAGGAGCTCGTCGTCCTTGGTGCGGAAGAGCTTGCCGACGACCCGCGTCCCGAACCGCGCCGCGAGCGCGAGCAGCAGCAGGAACCCGAAGGCCTTGCCGCCGTCCATCACGGCCGCCGAGAGCGAGTCGGCGCCGGACAGGATCGGTTGCAGCGCCGCCAGGTACAGCGCGAGGAAGATGTCCTCGACCACGATGATGCCGAGGATCGGCTTGGTCTCCGGATTGCCGAGCCGTCCGGTGTCGACGAGGACCTTGGTCACGATCGCGGACGACGAGATGCCGAGCACCCCGGCGAGGACCAGAGCCTCGGAGGTGCCCCATCCGAGGGCGAATCCGAAGCCGAGGCCGGCGCCGACGTTCAGCGCGAGGTACGTACCCCCGGCGACGGCCATCTTGCGGCCGCCCGCCTTCAGGTCGTCCAGGTGGAACTCGAGGCCGAGGTAGAAGAGCAGCAGCACCAGGCCGAGCGCGGAGAGCATCTCCAGGTCGTGCGGGTCGGCGACGAGCACGATGCCGGGTGTGTGCGGGCCGAGCAGGATCCCGGCCAGGATGAACAGGGGGATGGTGGGAAGTCCGATGCGTCCGCCGAGGCGGGCGAGGACGGCGGCGGCGAGAAAGGCCCCGCCCATGGCTATCAAGGTGTCTGCGTGTCCGATGGGCCCGCTCCTCTTCCTGGATAGGTAAAGGGATCGTCAAGAAAGCGTCAATACTTAGCTTACCAAAGTACTGAATCGGGGGGCCGGAAGTCCCGTGGTGGGGTTCTCCCCACCACGGTTCGGCCAGTCGCCCCCATGGTTCGCGAGGGCCCTGAATCCGTACGTTCGATACGTCGAATCCGATGTCCGACCCGTACGAGAGGGCGATCATGGGCCTGCGCAAGAAGCGGCACACCGAGCCGGAGGCAACCCCCGGCGGCAGCTGGGCCGTCGAGCTGCGCGGAGTGCGCCGCCAGTACGGCCGCGGCGGCGGCGCCGTGCACGCGCTGCGGGGCATCGATCTCGCCCTGCCCAGCGGCACGTTCACCGCGGTGATGGGCCCCTCCGGCTCCGGCAAGTCCACGTTCCTGCAGTGCGCGGCCGGCCTCGACCGGCCCACCGACGGCACCGTCGTGCTCGGCGGCACGGCGATCACCGGCATGAACGAGAACAAGCTCACCGAGCTGCGCCGCACCCGCCTGGGCTTCGTCTTCCAGGCGTTCAACCTGCTGCCCTCGCTCACCGTCGAGCAGAACGTGCTCCTCCCGATGCGCCTCGCGGGCCGCCGCCCCGACCGCCGCCGCGCCGCCGACGTCCTCACCCGGGTCGGCCTCGGCGACAAGGGAAGGCGCCGCCCCGGCGAGCTCTCCGGCGGTCAGCAGCAGCGCGTCGCCATCGCCCGCGCCCTCGTCACCGACCCCGACGTGATCTTCGCGGACGAGCCGACCGGTGCCCTCGACACCACCACCGCCCAGGAGATCCTCGGACTGCTGCGCGCCGCCGTCGACCGGATGGGCGCCACCGTCGTCATGGTCACCCACGACCCGGTCGCCGCCGCCCACGCGGACCGCGTCCTGTTCCTGGCCGACGGCGCGATCGTCGACCAGCTGACCGGTGCGTCCCCCGACGCCATCGCCGGCCGCATGAGCACCCTCACGACCCGCGCCGCGATGCGAGCGGCCGCCTGATGGTGCGCTCCAACGGGCTGGCCCGCGCCGCCCTCCGCTTCCGCCCCGCCGCCTTCGCGGGCACCTTCGTCGCCCTGATGATGGCGGCCCTGATCGTCTCCGCGTGCGGCATCCTCCTGGAGACGGGGATCCGGGCGTCGGTGCCGCCCGAGCGGTACGCGGGCGCCCCCGTCGTCGTCGCCGCCGACCAGAGCGCCCACTACGTCACCGGCTCCGGCGACGGCCGTTCCGAGGAGTCGGTCCCGCTCCCGGACCGCGCCCGCCTCGACAACTCGCTCGTGGCGAAGGCGGCTTCGGCCCCCGGCGCGCGGACGGCGGTCGCGGACCTGACCTTCCCGGTGCAGCGCGACGGCAAGGCCACCGATGCCCACAACTGGGGCTCCACCGCCTTCACCGGCGACGCCCTCACCGCGGGCCGCGCCCCGCGGTCCGGCGAGCTCGTCACCTCCGGCGCCCGCGTCGGCGCCCGCGTCACGCTCACCACGCCCGAGGGCGAGCGCACCTATCGCGTCTCCGGCACCACGGGCACCACGGGCACGGTCTGGCTCGCGGACTCCGACGCCCTACGCACCTCGGGGCATCCGGGGCGGATCGACGCGATCGCCGTCCTGCCGAAGCCCGGCGTCTCGGCGGACACCCTCGACACCCAGGTCACGCACGCCCTCTCGGGGGCGAAGGCGGCCCATGTGCACACCGGCGACGACCGCGGCGCCGTCGAGGACTCCTCCCTCGCCCAGGCCAGGGAGATGCTGATGGGGGTCGGCGGCTCGTTCGGCGGCATCGCCACCATGGTCGCCGTGTTCACCGCGGCCGGCACCGTCGCCCTCTCCGTCGGTCAACGCGCCCGCGAATACGCCCTGTTGCGCGCCATCGGCACCACCCCGCGCCAGGTCCGCCGCGCCATCGCCACGGAGACCCTGCTCATCGCCCCGGCCGCGGCCGTCCTCGGCTGCCTGCCCGGCGTCGCGCTCGCCCACTGGTGGTTCGGACAGCTCCAGTCGAAGGGCGCGATCCCCGAGGCGGTCGGCCTCTCGGTCTCGTACATCCCGTTCCTCGCGGCCGTCGGCACGGCGCTCCTCACCGCGCTCCTCTCCGGGTACATGGCGGCCCGCCGCCCCTCCCGCATCAAGCCGGGCCAGGCCCTCTCCGAGGCGTCGGCCGAGCGGCTGCGCTTCGGCTGGATCCGCACACCGCTGGGCATCGCGGCGGCGGTGGGCGGCGCCGTCTGCGCGGTCCTCGCGGCGAACCTCAGCGGCGAGGACGCGGCCAACACCGCCCTCGGCGTCGTCATGCTCTTCATGCTCGCGGTGGCGCTGCTCGGCCCGCTGGTGGCCCGCGCCTGCGCCGCCCTGTTCGGCCTTCCGCTGCGCGGCGGCGGCGCGTCCGCGTCGCTCGCGGCCGCCAACTCCCGGTCGAACGCCCGCCGGCTCGCCTCCGCGATCACCCCGATCGTGCTCGCCATGGCGTTCTCCTCGGTCCTGGTCTTCCTGCACACCAGCGAGGACCGCGCGACCGCCGACCAGCAGAAGGCCGGCATCACCGCCGACCACATCGTCAGCGCGGACGCGGGCCTGGCGCCCGGCGCCGTGGACCGGGCCGGACACACCCCCGGCGTCACGGCCGCAGTCGGCCTCCAGCGCACCTCGGTGCTCGTCGCGTCGTCCGGCTCCCTCCAGCCGGTGTCGACGCAGGCCGTCACGGGCACGGCCCACGACCTCGCCCGGGTCCAGGACCTCAAGGTCACGCACGGCGCCCTGGACCTGTCGTCCCCGGACAAGGTCGCCCTGGACGCGTCCCTGGCCGACAGCGCGGACGTGGGGGTCGGCGACCGCTTCACGTTCCGCCTGCCCGACGGCACCAAGGTCTCCCCGAAGGTCACGGCGACGTACGCACGCGGCCTCGGCCTCGCCCAGGTCACGCTCCCGCGCGCGGCGCTGGCCGGCCACGTCACCGACCCCTACGACACCGAGTTGTGGACGAAGGGCGGCACGACCGAGGCCCTCACCGCCTTCGGCACCCCGCTGGCCCGCGCCGACTACACCGCGGCCCGGTCCCTGGACCGCGAACTCAACGCCTGGGCCAACACCACCATGGCTGCGGTCCTCGGCGGCTTCGCGGCGATCGCCGCGGTGAACACCCTGGTGATGACGGTTCTCGACCGCCGCCGCGAACTCGGCACCCTCCGCCTGATCGGCTCCACCCGCACCCAGGTCCTGCGCATGATCCGCTGGGAGGCCCTGCTGGTGGCGGGCGCGGGCATCGCCCTGGGCACGGCCATCGCGCTGGCGACCCTGATTCCGATGACCAAGGGGCTGACGGGCGAGGCCCCGTACATCCCGCCGGTCCTGTACGGGGCGTTCGCGGGCTCGGCCCTGGTGCTCGGCCTCGCGGCGACGGGGATCCCGGCGAAGTGGGCCTTGAGAAGGGCGCTCTAGGAGCGCGGGAGGAGCGTACGCGGCTGCGTACGCTCCTCCCATGCTGACGCTGACGGAAGTCGAGGCCCTGGCCCGCAGGGCCCACGCCCCGCAGAAGGACAAGGCGGGTCGCCCCTACGCCGAGCATCTGCAAGCCGTGGCCGACGGGGTCGCGGCCCGCGGCGGCTCGGACGAGCAGATCGCGGCGGCCTGGCTGCACGACGCGATCGAGGACGACGCGCTCACCGACGACTGGCTGACGGAGGCCGCACTCCCGGAGCCGGCCAAGGCGATCGTCCGCGCCCTGACGAAACAACGGGGCGAGTCCCCGGCCGCGTACGCGCAACGCATCCTCGCGACCCCGGGAGCCCGCCTCGTGAAGGAGGCGGACCTGGCCCACAACGCGGACCCGGCCCGCCTCGCGGTCCTCGACGAGCCGACCCGCACCCGCCTGACCCGGAAGTACGCGACGATGCGCGCACTCCTGGGCATCGCACCGGAGGATCAGGCCCGCTGACGCTGCCGGGCCAGTTCAGCCGCGTCGCGCCGGAACGCCCACTCCATCTTCGGCTCCATCGCGAACCGGAAGATCCGCTGCACCGGCGGAGTGCACAGCACGGTGATGACGGACGCGGCGATGAAGGTGACCACGATCTCGCCCCACGGCGTGTGGACCCAGGAGGCGTCGAACCAGCCCCAGAACCGGGAGCCCTTCGCCAGGAACCCGTGCAGCAGATAGCCGTACAGCGTCCCCGCGCCGAGCGCCGTGAACCACATCCTGCGGCCCGGCACCCAGGCGAAGAAGCACGCGGTGAGCACGATCGAGCAGCCGAACAGGGCGAGCGTCATCACGACACCGGCCCACCACGGGGCGCCCAGCTCCTGCGCGCTGTCGCGGTGGTAGAACCAGGCGGACGTCATCCGCGGACCGGCCCAGTACGCGAGCGCGAGGGCGACCAGCGCGACCGGCACGGCCAGGATGCGCACCTCGCGCCGCCGCACCAGCTGGAAGTGTTCGGGCTTCAGGCACAGACCGAGCACGAAGAACGGCAGGAACTGGAGCACCCGCTGCAGATCCAGGTCGTCACCGAGCTCGGGCGAGACCGACGCCAGGACGGCGACGGCGACGGCGATCGGCAGCGGCCAGCGCACGATCTTCCAGATCGGCGTGGTCAGCCGCCACACGAAGAGCGCGACCAGGAACCAGGTCAGGTACCAGGGGTCGAGCAGGCTGATCGGGTAGCCGGGGTCACCGCCCGCGGTCCGCTTGAAGAAGGTGTACGCGATCTCGAAAAGGACGTAGGGGACCGCGACACCGGTGACCAGCCGCTTGAGCTTCTTGGGGCTCGCGTCGAAGGACCGCGAGAAGTAGCCGGAGATGATGATGAACGCCGGCATGTGGAACGTGTAGACGACCATGTAGAGCGCCTCGGCGGCGCGGCTGCCGTCCGTCAGGGGCTCCCAGCAGTGGCCCATCGCCACGAACACGATGGCCAGGTATTTCGCGTTGTCGAAGAACGCGTCCCGCTGCTTGGGCCGGGGAGCGGGGCCGGGCCGGGCGGGGTCCGGAGCGGCAGTGGTGGGGGGCGAAGAGCGGGGGGACGGGGGGCGGGGGGACAGTACACCGTCCATGGGCGGGGCGGCCGGGGGAAGCGGCGTGCGACGTGTGCCGTGCGGGTACACCGGGTTGGTCACAGGCCCTCCCACCAGGAACTCGGGGAGACGATCCGGGACCGCACTGCGCCGGAGGGGGTCAAGGCAGTGTGGAACATCTGAGGCACCCTAGTGGTGCCTGTGGGATTTCGTAAAACCCTCAATGCGATTCCTCCTTATCGCTCCCGGGTACCCCGGATTCGCGGAAGTCGACATGCGTTCGCGTACTGTCTGCCTCTTGGCGATCTGTCCGTTATCACGTGGTTAATCCCGCTTAAACAGTGCATTTCGCCCGCACGCGACTCCGGAGAAATGCTCGGCTGCGCCCCTTTTGCCGGTATGCCGCGTACGGCGTTAATGAGCCGCCGAATTCCCTGGATTCACCTGTGCGTACAGCAAGGGGAAAGTGCGGGAAAACCTGGAACGACATGCGAGGGGCATGTGTATGCCGCATGTGCCCCGATGGAAACGATCAAGCCGAATTCCGACCCCCTCCCGCGCCCGCCCCGGGCACCCTCGTCCCTGCTGCGACGTGCGCCGCACCCGCGCCCCGGGGGTGCGAGCACCGCGCGCCCCCGCACGCGCGTGGCCGACGATGCGTCACCGACCGCATACGGACGGCTGGTTGGTGGCACGATGGTTCTGGCGGGGGGTGTGGGGCTGTGCCCCCCGGGCCGGGAGAGCGGACCGACCTAGGGTGTGATCAGTGTGGCCATTTCGCTGTCAGTGGTGCTGTTGCTGGCGATTGTTCTCGTGGTGCTCATGCGCGGGGGCTCGATCAAAGCGGGGCCTGCCGTGGTGGCGGTGCTCTTCGGCTTCTTCCTGGCCTCGACCGGAATGGCCCCCGCGATCAACAACTTCCTCAACTCGGTCGCGGACAGCATCAGCGCGATCAAATTCTGAGGAGTGGGCCGGGGGTGCGCCGCAGGCGCACGAAAAAGCCCCCGGCCTGGTCCGCCGAGCTGCGGAACCGGGCCGGAGGCCCCTTGTCGAGAGCGGGCGACGGGAATCGAACCCGCGTAGCTAGTTTGGAAGATCGCGTACGCGCACCCCTGCTGACCAGGCGTGACGCTGACCTGCGCGTTCTCGGGGCGCCCGCCAGGACTCCCCGTGACTCCCCGCTCGGTGCCGTTCCATCGGGCACGCAGGGGGCACGGTGTCACTCGTAGAACCGGGCTGCGCTGAGGGCCCGAGCCATGAACGCCCAGTCACCCTCACGGGGAAGCTCCTGGCCGTGGTTCGCGTACCAACCTGGGGCGTCGGCTACCCACGCTTCCAGAGCCTCCAGGAAGCTGTCTAGCGTCCGGTTCTCCCACTGGTCACCGCTGGCTTCGTAATCCTGCCGAAGGAGCCTCAGAAAGCCGCTCAGGGCCTCGCGGTCGGCAAGGCGCTCGTTGGGTTCCAGCGGTAGGGGCGCGCTCTTGCCTCCCCAGTCCGTGAGTCTGAGCCTGACTTGGCAGTTGTGATCTGCGTGTGCGACCACCGTGCCGTTGATCGTGAACCCCAGCGGGGGAGGGACGGTTCCGGCGGGCGCGGCAAAGATCTCTGCCAGCCCCAGGGCTTTCGGGACTCCGTCGATCCGAACGAACACGCCGAAGGGCTGTCGGCCGATGGCCTTGCCGGTCACAGCGGTGCCAATCGGCAGCGCGTTCACGGTTGTTGGCCAGGCATGCCGTATGTCCTCGGCCGTTGGATCGTCGACACCGTCCGGCCATGTGTACTCCGTCACAGGGCAAGCCCTGCGAGTCGGGGTCGGGCATCTGGGCGGCCGAAGGCAAGGACTCGTGGCAGCACTTCACGCATGCGAGCTACATCGGCGGCTGGGGCGAGCAGGACGGCTTCGATGATGGGGTCGGTCAAGTCGAGATCGTCCAACGATGCAGGGTCCAAGGTCACGCGCAGCACGTTGTCGTCCAACTCCACCTCACGTACGCAGCCGTAGGCTGTGCCTTGATCGGGTGTGACCAGGCAGTGAGTGTCCATTCCGAGGGATATTTCCTGCTCGTCGGGCTCGTCGAAGTCGCACATGAACAACAGGGAGAACCCGTCCTCGTCGTCCGACTCCGCCACGCCGGCCATCATGCAGTCGTCTGCGTCCGGGTCGTCCACCCCGAAAGCTAGTTGTGCTGTGAACCTGTACGTCATGGGCATGTTCTAGCACCAAGGTCCGACACCGTGGACGACGTCTATGTGAGGTCGGTGGAGCGGCTTTGGGCGGGAGCTGCCATGGGGCGAGTGATCATGGCCCCTTAAGCTTCCGGCGAGTCGGGCAGTCTGTGGAGCTGCCCGTTAAAGCACGACGTTGGGGCCATGATCTTAGAGGCTCGCCCCATGGTGGCTGCCTAAAGCCGTGGAGCCGACCGGCCCCGGCCGCGACGGGTTTCCTCACCTCATCAAGGCTGCTGCCCGCGTCCGGGCTCGGCCCTGTGGCTGGTCAGCGGGCCTTGGGGCGCTTGGTGAACCTGGCTGCGGTGGCCCGTCGATTCGCTCCGGCATGATCCGGCCTGATCGGTAACACAAAGCGTCTTTCCCCTGTGGTTTTGCTGTCCACCTTGTGCCCCACGGCCTGGTTGTCTGGTTGTGGCCTCCTGGGTGGTGACGGACAGACGGCGTCCCGCAGCCGGGACGAAGGCAGGAGGCGGAGGGGCGGCGGCTGGCCGGCGCCGCCCCGAAGTTGTGAGGCCCTCGGTCCGTATGGATCGATCCCCTGGGGACAGTGGGTCTGGGGTTTTAAGAGGTGGTGTTCTTGCTCCTGCACCCTGGGGTCTGACCGGTGCTTGGTTCTTCTCCTCTTCTGGGCCGGATCATGGCGGAGGGGAGCGAGGGGCCGTGCGCGGCCGTGGTTCGTCGAAGTGCCCTTGGGCGGTTGGGTTGGCAATGATCGATGCCACGGGGCCCGGCCCGAGCTGCGAGCGCAGCGAGCCTTGATGAAGTAGGGAAACTTTGTCCGCGCTACCCCCTCGGGGGCCCCTGGCGACTTCCCTGACCTTGCGGCAAGCCGCTTACCTGCTGCTTTGCGGCAGTCCCGAATTGGCATATTCGTCTCTACCGAATCTAGGTGTCCCGAGTGGGACGATCGGGCAGTATCGAGACATGTCCAATCGGCGAAATAGGCAGCGACGCAAGCCAGTTGGGGCGCAAGGCCAGTCGAGGACCCAGGTCTCTGGGGACCGTCCTGATGTCGAGGTCTCGGCCACACCTGAAGAGCGGCGAGCGGCAGCAGTGCGGAGCCTCGTGGAACCGGGCGAGCGCCGCCGGTTGCTGGCTCAGGAACTGGCAGAGGTAGAAGCCGGACTGCGTCCCGCCGTGTTGGCTGCCGTGAGTGCCGGCGTTCCGTACCGGCGCCTGGAAGAGCTGACGGGTATCCCTCGCGCCACGGTCGCGCGTTGGGCGAAGGTCGAGGGGGCCCCGAACGCTTGATCCCGTAGAAAGAAGACGGGCCGCATCCGGTGCGAGCGGACGCGGCCCAACCGATTCGAAGGAGTCGAAGCCATGTCGAATCGATCCACGTTCATCATGCCCGAGCGACCTGACGTTTCCCCTCCAGAGCAGCCCTTGCGGTATGGCCTCAGGGCTCCGGATACGCCGCTGGGTAGGGCGCGGCTTGAGCGGGAGTGGTCACGCGCCAAGGCGGTCAGGGCCCTGACTCTCGTCGCGGAGCGATGGGGCTGGGAGATCGCCGCGGAGGCGTCCATGAAGGTGATGTACCACCGTTGGGAACACGAAGCGGTCCGACCGGGCAAGACCTATCAGGTACTGCTCTGCTCGGTGTTCCGAAAGACCCCCGACGAGCTTGGGTTCGCAGAACAGTCCCCGTGCGCGGATGAGGCGGCGCTCCTGGCGCGTATCAGTGCCCTTGAGTCCGTGGTTCGGCACCTGCTCCGGGAGCGCTGTGATCAATTGGAGTCATCAGTAATCACCGCAGCTGAGGCAGGGTTAACAGCCTAGTTAACCCCTAGGCGGTGGGAGTCGTTCGCTGGCTCTGTTCCGCCCCAAGGGGCACGCGGGGGACACGACGGACTGAACGGGACCCCGTAAAACGATCAGGGCCGGGCAGAGGAAACGACCTCTGACCTGGCCCTGATTCATGTGGAGCGGGCGACGGGAATCGAACCCGCGTAGCTAGTTTGGAAGACTAGGGCTCTACCATTGAGCTACGCCCGCACAGCGTGCGCCCCCGTCACCGGGTGCGGCACGAAAGGCATCGTAGCGGGTCATGGGCCCCGCCCGCACACCCCCTTCCCGGCAGCGCTCCCCGGGGGCGCACAGACGCCTGCGGCGCGGCCGCGACAAGCGGGAGCCGTGCCGGCTGCGGGCATGTACCCTACGTGTCGCACCGAACGGGGTGTGGCGCAGCTTGGTAGCGCGTCCGCTTTGGGAGCGGAAGGCCGTGGGTTCAAATCCCGCCACCCCGACCAGCGTTGTCGCGGCGGGGCGAGGGCCGTGAACCGCCCCCGCGACGATCCCGTGGGAACGACTTCAAGATCGCATTGTGGCTGCGCAGCGGCGTGCCGTTACTATGCAAGCTGCATGCCCGTGTGTCTCTGAGCCGGGCACGATTCCTGAAGTCAGCCCCCAAGGAGACCCACCGTGAAGAGCGCCGTCGAGACCCTGAACCCGACCCGGGTTCGGCTCAGCATTGAGGTGCCCTTCGAGGAGCTCAAGGACAGCCTCGACGCGGCGTACAAGAAGATCAACCAGCAGGTCACGGTGAAGGGCTTCCGCAAGGGCAAGATCCCGGCCCGGGTCATCGACCAGCGCTTCGGCCGCGGTGCGGTCCTGGAAGAGGCCGTCAACGACGCCCTCCCGAAGTTCTACACCGAGGCCGTCAACGAGGCGGAGCTCAACGTTCTCGGCCAGCCCGAGGTCGACATCACGGAGCTGAAGGACGGCGAGACGCTGAACTTCACCGCCGAGGTCGACGTCCGCCCGACCATCGAGATCCCGGACTACTCCGGCATCGAGGTCGAGGTCGACGCCGTCGAGGTCACCGACGAGGACGTCGAGAAGTCGGTCGAGCAGCTGCGCGACCGCTTCGCCTCCACCTCCCCGGTCGAGCGCGCCGCCGAGGACGGCGACGTCGTGACGATCGACCTTGAGGCCAAGGTCGACGGCGAGGTCCTCGAGGACGGCGTCGCCTCCGGCGTCTCGTACACCATCGGTTCCGGCGAGCTCCTCGACGGCATCGACGACGCCGTCAAGGGCCTGGAGGCCGGTGGCGAGGCCACCTTCACCTCGCAGCTCAAGGGCGGTTCCGCCGAGGGCAAGGACGCCGAGGTCACCGTCAAGGTCACCCAGGTCGCCGCCCGTGAGCTCCCGGCCCTGGACGACGAGTTCGCCCAGCTCGCCTCCGAGTTCGACACCCTCGACGAGCTGAAGGCCGACAGCCGCAAGCGCCTCGAGAACATGAAGCAGTACGACCAGGCCACGCAGGCCCAGGAGCGCGTCCTGGAGAAGCTGCTCGAGCTGGTCGAGGTCCCCGTTCCCGAGAAGCTGCTCGAGGACGAGGTCAACACCCGCAAGCACAACCTCGAGCACCACCAGCTCGGCCAGATGGGCCTGGACATCGAGAAGTACCTCGAGATCCAGGGCAAGACGGTCGAGGAGTTCGACGCCGAGACGCGCGAGCAGGCCGTCAAGGGCATCAAGACGCAGTTCGTCCTCGACGAGCTCGTCAACAAGGAGAAGCTGAACGTGAACCAGGAGGAGCTCACCGAGCACCTCATGCGTCGCGCCGCCTCCTCCGGCATGTCCCCCGACCAGTTCGCCCAGGCGGTCGTCGAGGGTGGCCAGGTCCCGATGCTGGTCGGCGAGGTCGCCCGCGGCAAGGCCCTTGCCGTGGTCGTCGAGGCCGCCACCGTCAAGGACACCAACGGTGAGGTCGTCGACCTGGAGGACGACGAGGAGGAGTCGACGGAGACCGTCGAGGCCGCCACCGACGCCGCCGAGCCGGCCGAGTCCGCCGAGGACAAGACCGAGGCCTGAGTCTCGTAGCAGTACCTGTGACAGGCCCCCGGAACTTCGGTTCCGGGGGCCTGTCGCGCCCCGCGGGAGCGACAGCCCGCACCCGGATCCCGCCCCGGGCGCAGCGACCTGCGCTCACAGCGAACAGTTCCTTCTGCGGGATTCCCCGAAGGGACCCGCGCGTTAGGGTCCATGAAGAGGCGGGCAGGGGAGTCCCAGAGCGATGGGCCCCGCCCCCAGCTAGAGACGCGAGACGGCGCGTAGCCGTCAGAGACGAGCAGGTGGATACGTGACGATTCAGATGCCTTCCGCCGCCGGCGAGCCGTCCATCGGTGGTGGCCTCGGCGACCATGTCTACAACCGGCTGCTCGGCGAGCGGATCGTCTTCCTCGGCCAGCAGGTCGACGACGAGATCGCGAACAAGATCACCGCGCAGATGCTGCTCCTTGCCGCCGACCCGGACAAGGACATCTACCTCTACATCAACAGCCCCGGCGGCTCGGTGACGGCCGGCATGGCGATCTACGACACCATGCAGTACATCCCGAACGACGTGGTGACGATCGGCATGGGCATGGCGGCCTCGATGGGCCAGTTCCTGCTCACGGGTGGCACCGCCGGCAAGCGCTTCGCGCTCCCGAACACGGACATCCTGATGCACCAGGGCTCCGCGGGCATCGGCGGTACGGCCTCCGACGTCAAGATCCAGGCCGAGTACCTGCTGCGGACGAAGCAGCGCATGGCGCGGATCACCGCCCAGCACTCCGGCCAGACCATCGAGACGATCATCCGTGACGGTGACCGCGACCGCTGGTACACCGCCGAGGAGGCCAAGGAGTACGGCCTCATCGACGAGATCATCACTGCCGCTACGGGTGTTCCGGGCGGCGGCGGTACGGGCGCCTGATTCCCCGGCCCCGATCCCAGCCAGCCCACTGCCTCCCTCACCAGGACGGAACACCGCCATCATGAACAACATCCCCGGCAGCGGCCTCTACACGGGCCCGCAGGTCGACAACCGCTACGTGATCCCGCGCTTCGTCGAGCGCACCTCGCAGGGCGTCCGTGAGTACGACCCGTACGCGAAGCTGTTCGAAGAGCGCGTGATCTTCCTCGGCGTCCAGATCGACGACGCGTCGGCCAACGACGTCATGGCGCAGCTGCTGTGCCTGGAGTCGATGGACCCGGACCGCGACATCTCCATCTACATCAACAGCCCCGGTGGCTCGTTCACGGCCCTCACGGCCATCTACGACACGATGCAGTTCGTGAAGCCGGACATTCAGACGGTCTGCATGGGCCAGGCGTCCTCGGCCGCCGCCGTCCTGCTCGCCGCCGGAACCCCGGGCAAGCGCATGGCGCTTCCGAACGCCCGTGTGCTGATCCACCAGCCGTCCGGCGGCACCGGCCGTGAGCAGCTCTCCGACCTGGAGATCGCGGCCAACGAGATCCTCCGTATGCGTACGCAGCTGGAGGAGATGCTGGCCGAGCACTCGTCGACGCCGATCGAGAAGATCCGCGACGACATCGAGCGCGACAAGATCCTCACGGCCGAGGACGCCCTGGCGTACGGCCTCGTCGACCAGATCATCTCGACGCGCAAGATGAACAACGAGGCGATCGCGTAACGGCTCGCTGTATCGTCTGCCATCCCTTGGCGCGGTTCACGTCAAAGTGAACCGTGCCAAGGGGGGCCCGAACGGGGGGCCCGGCAAGGTACCGTCGGATACAGGCACCAGGAGCCGCTGAACGTGGCGTCTCCCAGGCGAAGGGGAAGCACCTCGTGGCACGCATCGGTGACGGCGGCGATCTGCTCAAGTGCTCGTTCTGCGGAAAGAGCCAGAAGCAGGTCAAGAAGCTCATCGCAGGCCCCGGTGTATACATCTGCGACGAGTGCATCGACCTCTGCAACGAGATCATCGAGGAAGAGCTCGCGGAGACGAGCGAAGTGCGCTGGGAAGAACTTCCCAAGCCGCGCGAGATCTACGAGTTCCTCGAGGGCTACGTCGTGGGCCAGGAGGCCGCCAAGAAGGCGCTCTCCGTGGCTGTCTACAACCACTACAAGCGCGTACAGGCGGGGGAGAACGGCGGCGCGAGCGGCCGTGACGACGCCATCGAACTGGCGAAGTCCAACATCCTCCTGCTCGGCCCGACCGGTTCGGGCAAGACGCTCCTCGCCCAGACACTCGCCCGGATGCTCAACGTCCCGTTCGCCATCGCGGACGCGACGGCGCTCACGGAGGCGGGCTACGTCGGCGAGGACGTCGAGAACATCCTGCTGAAGCTCATCCAGGCCGCCGACTACGACGTCAAGAAGGCCGAGACGGGCATCATCTACATCGACGAGATCGACAAGGTCGCCCGCAAGTCGGAGAACCCGTCGATCACCCGCGATGTGTCCGGCGAGGGCGTCCAGCAGGCCCTGCTGAAGATCCTGGAAGGCACCACCGCCTCCGTCCCGCCGCAGGGCGGCCGCAAGCACCCGCACCAGGAGTTCATCCAGATCGACACGACGAACGTGCTGTTCATCGTGGGCGGTGCCTTCGCGGGCCTGGAGAAGATCATCGAGTCGCGGGCCGGCGCCAAGGGCATCGGCTTCGGCGCGACGATCCACTCCAAGCGCGAGCTGGAGGAGAAGGACCAGTTCCAGGAGGTCATGCCGGAGGACCTGGTGAAGTTCGGGATGATCCCGGAGTTCATCGGCCGTCTCCCCGTGATCACCTCGGTCCACAACCTCGACCGCGAGGCGCTCCTGCAGATCCTGGTCGAGCCGCGCAACGCGCTGGTGAAGCAGTACCAGCGCCTCTTCGAACTCGACGGCGTGGAGCTGGACTTCGAGCGCGAGGCCCTGGAGGCCATCGCCGACCAGGCGATCCTGCGCCGCACCGGCGCCCGCGGCCTGCGCGCCATCATGGAGGAGGTCCTCCAGTCGGTGATGTACGAGGTCCCGTCGAGGAAGGACGTCGCCCGCGTGGTCATCACCGCCGACGCCGTTCACTCGAACGTGAACCCGACGCTGATCCCGCGGGACGCGCGGGGCAGCGGCAGCGGCGAGCAGAAGTCGGCGTAGCCGCAGCCGCGCCGCACGCGGACACGACGAAGGCGCCCGCCGGATCGGAACCGATCCGGCGGGCGCCTTCGTCGTTCAGGAGGTCATCACGCCTTGACGCGGATCTCCTGGCGGAGCTTGACCGTGATGTCCGACGCGTTCTTCAGGTCCGGGCTCTTGCCGGCCATCATGTCCGCGACCTCCAGCGGCACGACCATCGCCATGGTGCTGTGGTCCGACCAGATGCAGACCGGCATGTGGATCACCTTGGGACCCGAGGTGTCGGTGGAAGAGGGCTTCGTGTTCTCCATCTTCATCTCCTGGCACTTCAGGATGAAGTCGTCCGTGCTGTAGTCGGTGGGGCTGTCGACCAGCGACGCCTTGACGTCGTCGTCGCCGCCCTTCGCGATCTCGAGGGCGCCCTTCTGGAACATGCCGTCGACGAGCTTCTCCGGGTCCGCGATCTCGCCGTAGGCGCCCTGGAACTGCAGCACCTTCCCGGCCAGCGGGTTGGAGGTGTCCGTGGCCTTGTACGAGGCGTTGACGGCCTTGCCGTTCTTCAGGCCGTCCTTCTCGGCGTCCTTCATGTCGCTCTCGTCGAAGCCGTCGCTGGAGTCGGTGGCGTCCTTCTTGTACTCACCGAGCACCGTCGCCGGCGTCGTCAGCTTGTGGGCGCCGTCGTCCGCGACCGAGGCGCTGCCGCCCCCGCCGAAGATGAAGTACGCGCCGACGCCGATCGCCGCGACCACCGCGACCGCGCCGATGATCAGGCCCGTCTTCTTCTTGCCGCCGCCCGCCGGGGGCGCCGGCGGGTACTGGCCGTAGGGGTCCTGGCCGTAGGGCGCCTGGGGCTGCTGGCCGTACGCGCCGGGCTGCTGGGGCTGGCTGTAGCCGCCGGGCTGCTGGCCCTGGCCGTAGGGGCCCGGCTGCTGCGGCGGGACACCGGGCGGTGCCTGCTGCGGGTACCCGTAGCCGGGCTGCGGGGCCTGGGGCTGCTGACCGTACGGACCCGGCTGCTGCGGCTGGCCGTAGGGTCCGGGCTGCTGCGGCTGCTGGCCTCCGTAGGGGCCCGGCTGGTTGTAGCTCATTGGATGGGTTCCCTCCCGATGCTTATGTGCTGCTGACATCCTGGCGTACGGGCGTGCGGATCAGGCCACCGGATTCGGTTTCAGTACGAGACCGTGACCCCTCTAAACTGGCCCCGTGACCGAGAACTCTCAGCAGCAGCACTCAGCGCCCACCACCGAACTGCCGACCCAGTACGCGCCGGCCGAGGTAGAGGAGACGCTGTACGAGCGCTGGGTAGACCGGGGCTATTTCACGGCGGACGCCAAGAGTGAGAAGCCGCCGTACACGATCGTGATCCCGCCGCCGAACGTGACGGGCGCGCTCCACCTGGGCCACGCCTTCCAGCACACGCTCATGGACGCCCTCACGCGCCGCAAGCGCATGCAGGGCTTCGAGACGCTGTGGCTGCCGGGCATGGACCACGCCGGTATCGCCACCCAGAACAAGGTCGAGCAGCAGCTCGCCGAGGAGGGCAAGTCCCGTCACGACATCGGCCGTGAGGCCTTCGTCGAGAAGACCTGGGAGTGGAAGAAGCAGTACGGCGGCCGGATCCTCGGCCAGATGCGCCGCCTCGGCGACGGTGTCGACTGGTCGCGCGAGCGCTTCACGATGGACGAGGGGCTGTCGCGCGCCGTCCAGAAGATCTTCAAGGACCTCTTCGACGACGGCCTGATCTACCGCGCCGAGCGCATCATCAACTGGTGCCCGCGCTGCCTCACCGCCATCTCCGACATCGAGGTGGACTACCAGGACGACGACGGCGAGCTGGTCTCGTTGAAGTACGGCGAGGGTGACGAGACCGTCGTCGTCGCGACCACCCGTGTCGAGACGATGCTGGGCGACACCGCGGTCGCCGTCCACCCGGACGACGAGCGGTACGCGCACCTCATCGGCAAGCGGATCAAGCTGCCGCTGACCGACCGGACGATCCCCGTCGTCGCCGACACGCACGTCGACCCGGAGTTCGGCACCGGCGCCGTCAAGGTGACCCCGGCCCACGACCCGAACGACTTCGCGATCGGGCAGCGCCACGACCTGGAGACCATGACGATCATGGACGAGCGCGGTGTCATCACCGTGCCCGGACCGTTCCAGGGTCTCGACCGCTTCGAGGCGCGCTCCGCCATCGTCCAGGCCATGCGTGAGCAGGGCCGCGTCGTCGCCGAGAAGCGCCCGTACACCCACTCCGTCGGCCACTGCTCGCGCTGCAAGACCACCATCGAGCCGCGCCTGTCGCTGCAGTGGTGGGTCAAGGTCGACACGCTCGCGCAGGCCGCCGGTGACGCCGTCCGCGACGGCCGCGTCACGCTCCACCCGAAGGAGATGGAGAAGCGGTACTTCGACTGGGTCGACAACCTCAACGACTGGTGCATCTCGCGCCAGCTGTGGTGGGGCCACCGCATCCCGGTCTGGTACGGGCCGAACGGCGAGGTCGTCTGCGTCGGCCCCGACGAGCAGCCGCCCGGCACCGAGGCCGAGGGCTGGACCCAGGACGAGGACGTCCTCGACACCTGGTTCTCGTCCGGCCTGTGGCCGTTCTCCACGCTCGGCTGGCCCGAGAAGACGCCGGACCTGGAGAAGTTCTACTCGACCGACGTCCTGCTCACCGGCCACGACATCATCTTCTTCTGGGTCGTCCGGATGATGATGTTCGGCCTGTACGCGATGGACGGCGAGATCCCGTTCAAGACGGTCGCCCTGACCGGTCTGGTCCGCGACGAGTTCGGCAAGAAGATGTCGAAGTCGAATCCGAACGCGGTAGACCCCATCGACTGGATGGACGAGTACGGCTCGGACGCGGTCCGCTTCACGCTGGCCAGCGGCGCCAACCCCGGCGCCGACGTGCCGATCGGCGAGGACTGGGTCAAGGCGTCCCGCAACTTCGCCAACAAGATCTGGAACGCGACGCGCTTCGCGCTGATGAACGGCGCGACCGTCGAGGGCCCGCTGCCGGACGCCGCGCAGATGTCGGCGACCGACCGCTGGATCCTGTCCCGGCTCAACAAGACCGTGGCCGAGGTCGACGCGTTCTACGACGACTACCAGTTCGCCAAGCTCTCCGACGCCCTCTACCACTACGCGTGGGACGAGGTCTTCGACTGGTACGTCGAGCTGTCCAAGACGACGTTCATGGCGGGCGGCGAGCCGGCCAAGGTGTCGGGCCGCGTCCTCGGTGAGGTCCTCGACGTGACGCTGCGCCTGCTGCACCCGATCGTGCCGTTCGTGACCGACGCGCTGTGGACGACGCTGACCGGCGGCGAGTCCGTCGTCGTCGCCGACTGGCCGAAGGACAGTGGCTTCCGCGACGACGCCGCGGAGCAGGAGATCGCCACGGTCCAGCAGGTCGTCACCGAGGTCCGCCGCTTCAAGGGCGAGCAGGGTCTCAAGGCCGGCCAGCGCGTCCCGGCCCGGCTCTCCCTGGACGGCACGGCGCTCGCCGCGCACGAGGCGGCCATCCGCCAGCTGCTCAAGCTGCAGCCGGAGGGCGAGGCGTTCCAGGCCACCGCCACGCTGCCGGTCGCCGGTGCCGAGGTGGCGCTCGACCTGTCCGGGGCGATCGACGTCGCGGCCGAGCGCAAGCGGCTCGCCAAGGACCTCGCCGCCGCCGAGAAGGACAAGGCGCAGTCCGAGGGCAAGCTGGGCAACGAGGCGTTCCTCGCCAAGGCCCCGGACCACGTCGTCGACAAGATCAAGACGCGACTGGCCAAGGCGGACGAGGACATCGCCCGCATCCAGGCCCAGCTGGAGCGGCTGCCGCAGGCGTAGGCGCCGAGCAGTACACGGCAGAAGGCCCCCGGAACCGTTCGGTTCCGGGGGCCTTCTCGTGCGGGGCTACTTCTTCGGGCCGGGGCCGTTGTCCCGGCCGCGGATCACCGGGTCGAGGCTGCGCAGGGCCAGGCCCGCCGCGATCAGGGTGAGGCAGCCGACCAGCAGGCCGAGGACGGCCAGCGGGGACAGGCCGCCACCGGTGGCCGCGAGGACGCCCGTGCCGCCCCCGCCGAGTATCGCCGCGTCAGTGGGCTTTCCGTACATGGTGCATCAACTCCAAGGCGTGTGAGGGAGGTTCAGGTGGCGACCCAGCGGGCCTCGCGGCGCAGCACCAGATCGATCAGCGAACGGACGAAGACGGCCTGGCGGAACACGTCGTAGAGCAGCTCCGGGAGGAGTGGCGCGGCGAGCAGCGAGGCCCGCCAGCCGAGCCGCCGCACGGTCAGGGTCCGTTCGGTGACGAAGATGAGCATGATCGCGGTCCAGAAGGGCGAGAAGCCCTGCCAGCCGTTGACCTCCAGGTTCAGGACGGCGAAGACCGCGTACAGGAAGAGCGCCAGGGCGCCGACGCCGAGCATGAACTGCTGGAAGAAGTACTTCCTGGTGACCGGGGTCCAGCCGTAGTCGCGCAGGTTCTCCAGGGCGCCGCGCTGCCAGCGCAGCCGCTGGTGCCACAACTTGCCGACGGACGGCATGACTTCGGTGACCAGCCAGCAGCCGTCGGGGGAGACGGTGCGGTGGCCGAGCGTCTTGACGGCCTTGGTCATCTCGTCGTCCTCGGTGAGCGAGGCCAGCGAGTAGTAGCTGTCGCCGCCGCCGATCGTCCCGGCGAGCCGGGCCTCGCGGACCTGGCGCAGGACGCGCGCGCGGAACAGGGTGCCGGTGCCGGTGAGGACCACGGCCTCGTTCTTCTTGCGGCGTATCTCCAGGGCGTAGCGCTGGTACTCCATGCGCTGGAGCATGCCGAGCAGGCCGCCGCCCTGCTCGCCGTAGAAGATGCCGCCGACCGCGCCGACGGTCTCGTCCTCCTCGAAGGCGTCCACGGCGCAGCGCACGAACTCCGGGTTGAGGACGGTGTCGGCGTCCTGCACGAGGACGTAGGCGTCGTCGTCCAGGCTGTCCAGGACCGGGCCGAGAGCCTGGTTGAGGGCGCCGGCCTTCTTGTCCCGGTTGTCGGTGGGGACGAAGACCTCGGCGCCGCAGTAGTCGGCGATGCGAGCGGTCGAGTCGCTGCAGTTGTCGGCCACGACGACGATGCGGTCGGGGCGCAGCGACTGGCGGTACAGGCCCGCGAGCGTCGCGACGATGCGGTCCTGTTCGTCGTGGGCGGGCACAACAGCCACCAGAGAGGACATGGAGGACGCCGTCCTTCGAGGATCGAGGATCGAGAGTCCGGGAGGGAGGAGGCGAGGGGCACTGCGGGGGCCGCTCGCTCCCGAACTCGGGGCGACATCCACGGTGTTACGCGAAAGTGGCGCGACGGTTGCGCTGCCGGTTGCGCACGGGTTGCGCGGGCCGGTGGGGGCGGACCCGGGACGAGTGACCCGGGCCCGAAGTCCCGCACGGAGCGGGCAGTTCGTCAGTGCGCGGCGATGCCCAGGCGGCGCAGCTCGACGTCGGCGAGCGCGTCCAGGACCGCCGGGTCCGCCTCGCGCCAGCCCTCGGCGAGCCGGCCAGGACCCGCGTCGCTGAACCGGGCGAGCTCGTCGAGCGGGCGCACCAGGGCGCGCAGCGCGAGCAGCTCACGGCCGTCCTCGGTGGCCGCCAGCTCGCGCGCGGCGGCGGCCTGCCGGGTCCAGCGCAGGCGGCGCGGCAGCCACAGCGCGAGCAGCAGCCCGACCGGGACCGTGAACAGCGCGATCGCGGCGAGCAGCGCGAGGGCCTGGAACGGGGCCTGCCCGGCGGGCGCCGCGTCGGCGAGCCGGTCGCCGGCCCGCGCGACGTCGTGCAGGGTGCCGTTCATCCGGGGGCCGAGCAGCGGGATGCGGGTGCGGGTGTGCGGGGGAGTGGGGAGGGCCGCGAGGGTGATGAGCCGGTGCGCGACCACCGCGGCGACGGCCCACAGGGCGGTCCAGAGCAGGACCGCGCCGTCGCCGAGGAGCTGTCGGACACGGCGGCCCGGGTGCTGTGCGTACCACATGGTGCGATGGGACCACCGGGGCCGGGAGGCGGGCGGTCACCGCGCCGGACGGCGGCGGCGGTTACGGCAGATGGAGGTGCCCGCACCGGCGCGGGTCCCGGCGGTCAGCCGTCGCCGGGCTTGTCCAGCGAGACGGGCCGCAGGGGCAGCGTCATGGTGAACGTGGATCCCACGCCCTCCGTGCTGGTGGCGGTGAGGCTCCCGCCGTGGCGCTCGACGATGCCGCGGGTGATGAAGAGGCCGAGGCCGCTGCCGCGCGCGGAGGTGGCGTTGGAGGCGCGCTGGAACGGCTCGTACAGGGAGTCCAGGAAGGAGGCCGGGATGCCGATGCCGGTGTCGCGGACCTCCAGCACCCAGTGCCCGGTGCCGGGTTCGTAGCCGGCCCGGACCCGGACGTGGCCGCCGGCCGGGGTGAACTTCACGGCGTTGCCGAGCAGGTTGTCGACGGCCTGGCGGATCCGGGTGCGGTCGGCTTCCAGCGGCGGGCCCGGCGCGACGTCGCAGTGCAGTGCGACGCCGGTCTGCTCGGCGTACGGCTCCAGTTCGGCGACGGCTGTCAGGGCGATCTCGGGCAGGAACACCTCGGTGCGGGTGAGATCGAGGGCGCCGCTCTCCAGGCGGCCCACCAGGAGCAGGTCGTCGACGAGGCGCAGGGTGCGGTCGGTGGAGCGCGCGATGACGTCGAGGCAGGTGCGCTGTTCCTCGGTGAGCGGGTCGGCGTCGTCGCCGGTGAGCAGTTCGCAGAAGCTGCTGATGGTGGTGAGCGGGTTGCGCAGTTCATGGGTGGAGGCGGCGGCGAAGCGCAGCCGGCTCTCGGAGAGCTCGGCCAGTTCCCGGTTGCGGGCCTGCGTCTTCAGCAGGGCGGAGCGCTCCTCGGTGATGTCGCGGAACACCCAGAGATTGCCGAGGAAGACGGTGCCCGAGTACAGCGGGGCGTAGGAGCGCCGCAGGGTGCGCCCGTCGGTGAGCTCGACCATGTCGGTGGCGTGGGAGCGGCGGCGCAGCAGTTCTGCGGCCGAAGTGGGGTGGTGGCTGCCGGTGCGGACGAGGCTGTCGAGGTGGGTGATGATGCGGCGGGTGTCCGAGCCGGGCGGCAGCGGGCCCAGCCGGCGCAGCTTCCCCATCTCCAGCATGGCGTCGTTGACGAACCGCAGCCGGAAGCTGCCGTCCGTGAAGATCACCCCGTCGTCGAGTGCCTCGACGAGCCGGGTGAGCCGCACCGACTCGGCGGCGTAGCGGAACTGGGTCTCGTACATCTCGCGGGCGTCGAAGCCGCGGGCGAACAGGCCCCGTTCGGTGCGGTGCAGGCTGATGCCGATGATCATGCGCCGGGGGGTCGCCGGGGTGCCCACGCGCACCATCACGGTGCCGGTCCGCTCCTGGGTCCCGTCGTCGAGGAAGGCGCGCAGCATGTCGTCGAGCGGCAGCGTGTCCAGCGGGTGCAGATCGGTGGGCAGCAGCGGAGGCAACGTTTCCGCGGGGTACCGCTCCGGCATGTCCCCCTCGGAGGTGTCCCGCTCGAACTCGTCGACCAGCCGCGCGCACAGCTCGTACGCGGAGCAGTGCGGCGGCAGCGCGATGAGGGTCTGCCGCGCGTACTGGCTCAGCGGCGGGGTGCTCGGGGCGTACAGGGCCGCGAGGTCGTCGGCGTACTCGTCGGACATGAGGCGACGCTAGACCCCGCCGTGATGACGGTCCGTCAGGCGCGGCGGGTGGCGCGGCAGGCGCAGCGTCACCTGCGAGCCGCCCCGCGACACGGCATCGACACTCAGGCTCCCGCCGTGCGCCTGCGCGACGGCGCCGGCCACGGCCCGGCCGAGCGCGGTGGCGAACTCCGGGTCGGACGGCTGGGGCAGCGGGGGCCGCGGGTGCTCGGGGACACAGCCGCCGGTGTCGAGGACGCTCACCGTCCAGCCGTCCCGCGCCCCGTCCACCGCGGCGCGCACCGTGACCGTGCCGCCCCGCGGCGTGTGCCGCACGGCCCGCTCGACCAGTTCGGACAGCACCCGGTGCAGCCGCTGCCCGTCGCAGTGCACCAGCACCCGGGCCGGGCAGCTGTGCCGCAGCTCCACGCCCCGCTCGGCGGCGGTCTCCCGATGCTCGCCGACGGCGTCCGACACCAGCCGGTCCAGCGGCATCGGGGCGAGGTGCAACGGCAGGCTGCGGGTATCGAGCCCGGTGACGAGCAGCAGATCCTCGATGAGGTGCTGCATCACGTACGCCTTCTGCCGGATCGAGGCGGCGAACCGGCGCTCCTGGTCGGGCAGTTCACCGTCCGCGAGCAGTTCGGCGTACCCGGCGATCGAGGTGAGCGGGGTGCGCAGGGCGTGGGTGACGGACTCGGTGAAGCGGGAGCGCTCCTCGGCCCGCTCGGCGAGTTCGCGCTCGGTGGCCAGCCGTTCGGTGATGTCCTCGCTGATCCAGAGGATCCCGTGCTCGTCCCCGACCGGGCGGAACGTCATCCGTACGGTGCGTCCGTCGAGGAACAGGAAGTCCCGGACGGTCGCCTCACGCCGGGTCCGCAGCCGCTCGACGAGGGCCTGGAAGCCGTCCGGGTCGGGGGTCAGCCGCGCCACGTGGTCGCGCAGCAGGCGCGCGTCGTCCCCCGGACCCGGCACCGGGTCGGGCACCCGGAACAGCCGGACGGCGCCCTGGTTGAACACATAGACCCGGTACTTCCCGTCGGTGAACAGGACGCCGAAGTCCAGGAAGTCGACGAGCGTGGCGAGCCGGGCGTGCTCGGCGGCGGCCCGGCCGGCCTGCTCCTGGCCGGCGGTGACGTCGGCGGCGTAGACGAGGACGGTCCGCCCGCCCGGGCGCCCCGGGGGCGCGAACAGGTTCAGTACGAGGATCCGCGGCGGCTTCCCGTCGGCCCTGAACCGCAGCCCCAGCGGCTCGGGGGACTCGTCGCAGTGCGGGTCGAAGGAGGCGAGGGCGGCCTCGACGCGGCGCAGGTCCTCGGGGTAGGGGCGGTAGACGCCGACGTCCGCCGCCCCGGGGCCGCCGGGCCCCGCGAGCCGGCCCAGGACATCGGCGGCGAAGGCCCGCACGGTGACGTCCGGGTTCCAGGGGACGAGCACGGTACGGCGGGTGCGGAAGGCCGGCGGCCGCCCGGGGTCGTACAGCGCGTACAGGTCCGGTGACTGCATGGCACCGGCCTCCCTCGCGCCCGACGACCTTCGGCGCCGGCTGCGGCGCCCCTGGATTCGATCATGCAGCAGCGCGGCCGGGTCCGCAGAGCGGGCCGCGCGGGCTCAGCCTGGGCCTGAACCCTCGTGGCGGTCGCCCCGGTACCGGTAGCCGAGGCCGCGCACCGCCTCCAGCGCGTCGGCCCCGGGATCGACGGCGAGCAGCGCCTTGCGCAGTCGGAGCACCGCGAACTTCACCCGCTCCGCGCCCTGTCCGGTCGGGTCGTCCCAGACCCGTTCGAGGAGCTGCGGCACCGTCAGGACCGTGCCCCTGGCGCGGGCCAGCGTGTGCAGCAGCCGGAACTGGAGGAGGCTCAGATCGAGCGCGGTGCCCCGCCACTCGGCGGTCCGGGTGGCCGGGTCCATGCGCAGCACCCCGTCGTCGTACGCGCCCTCCTCCCGCCGGTGCGTGGGCACCCGGCGCAGCAGCGCCTCGATCCGGGCGACCAGCTCGTTGTTGGAGAACGGCTTGGTCAGATAGTCGTCGGCGCCGGCCCGCAGCCCGCGCACCCGGTCCGTCTCGTGCCCGTGCGCGGTCAGCATCAGCACCGGCAGATCGGTCATGTCCCTTACGCGTTCCAGGACCTGCCAGCCGTCCAGCTCGGGCAGGCCGATGTCGAGGACCAGCACGTCCGGGTTCCGCTCCAGGAGGGTGCGCAGCGCGCTGCGGCCGTCGGGGGAGGTGAGCACGGTCCAGCCCTGGCGCTCGAACAGCACGGTCAGCACGAGTCGGACGTCCGGGTCGTCCTCGACGACGAGCACGGTCACCGGGGTGGCCCGGGTGACGGGGGAGGGAACGCGTGGGGACATGCTGTCGCGCACCTCCTCGGCGACGTACGAGCCGCGTCCCAGCATTGTCGGCGCACGACTGCGGGTCCTGCATCCGCACACGACCTGCCCGGACCCTGGATGATGGATCTCATGCACGACAAGGCCGGGTCACGGGTGGTCCGCCGGGCGACGGCCGCGGGCCGCCGGCTCGACCGGCTCTGGCCACGCCTCGCGGAGTGGCGCGGCACCCCGCACGCCCTCGACCTGGCGACGGCCGCGGGCTGTTTCGCCCTGATGAGCCTCGACATCCCGGGCCTGGCCACGGCGGACAACGCGCTGACGGGCGCCACCGCCACGGTCGTGCTCGCGCTCGGCGCGGCCACGCTGCTGCTGCGCCGCCGGGTGCCGTGGGGGCCCTGGCTGCCGTACGTGGTGTCGCTGGTCTTCCTCGGATGGCTGCACGAGCTGACGCTGGTCCAGTTCGCCCTGTACTCGGTGGCCCGCTACCGGGGCCGCGGCGCGGGCGTCCTGTCGTGCTGCGGCTACTTCGTGGTGGCCTGTGTCTCGTACGCGCTGCCGCAGTGGCCGGTGCACAGGGGCGAGACGGTGAGCCAGTTCCTCGCCCTGGTCGTGCCCATCGGCGTGCTCGCCACCGGGGTCGGCATCGCCGCGAACCGGCAGGACCTCGTCCGCGCGCTGGAGCGGCAGCGCACGCGGACGGCGCTGCTCCAGGCGGTCCAGGAGGAGCGCGGCAGCGTCGCGGGCGACGTCCACGACTTCGTCGGCCGGGAGCTGACGATGCTGTCGGTGCGCGCGGAGGTGCTGTCGCGGCGGGCCCGCGGCGAGCGCTGGGAGCAGGACTTCGACGACCTCGCGGAGACGGCGCGCCGGGCCCATCTGCTGCTGAACGAGATCGTGGTGCGCCGGGGCAGCGGGGGCGCCGCCCCCACGCCCGGCCTGGAGGGCCTGCCGCGGCTCGCCGAGGAGAGCGCCCGCACCGGCAACAAGGTCACCGTCCACGTCGATGAGGCGGCCCGCGCACAGTCGCCGCTGCGGCAGGCCGCGGTGCACCGGGTCGTCCAGGAGTGCCTCACGAACGCGGCCAAGCACGCGCCGGGGCAGCCGGTGGAGGTGACGGTGACCCTGTCGGCCGACCGCCTCCACGTCACGGTGACCAACCCGCTCCCGCCGTCGGCCCCCGAGACGCTGCCGGTGTCCGCGGGGACCGGGACGGCGGGGATGGAGGAGAGGGTGCGTGCGATGGGCGGCGAGTTCCGGGCCGGTGTCCTGGCCGGCGCCCACTACGAGGTCCGGGCCGACCTCCCGGCCAGGCGGACTCCGTAGGGGGCGGGGGAGCCGAGGGCGTCGCCCAGGGAGGGGTGCCACCCGGTCGGCGGCGGCATCGGCCCCGTCAGGGGCGCGGGGCTGTGTCGATCTGCGGCTCCGCCGCGCGGGCGCGACCAGCCCCCACCGGAGCCGCACCCGGCAACGCCGCGGCCGGGACCGAGCTGAACGCCGCCTGGAGCGCTCACCCCGCGCCGGGGTGCCGCCTTGCCCACCCTGCCGCCCATGGCGGCAGATTGCCCAAGGCGGCCGAGGCGGGCGGCAGATTGCCCGAGGCTCCGGCGGTCGACAGCGGTTACGCGGCGCCGAGCATGCGTTCCAGGCCGTCGAAGTCCTCCACGCACTTGCCGCAGCCCAGGGCGACGCTGTCCAGCGGCTCGTCGGCGACGAAGACCGGGATCCCGGTGGCGGACGCCAGCCGCAGGTCCAGGCCGGGAAGCAGCGCACCGCCACCCGTCAGCACGATCCCGTGCTCCATGACGTCCCCGGACAGCTCCGGCGGGCACGACTCCAGAGTGGCCCGCACCGCGGTGATGATCGCCTCGACGGGCTCGTTCAGCGCGGAGCGCACCTCGCGCACCGTCAGCTCCACCGTCTTCGGCAGCCCGGCGACCTTCTCCCGCCCCCGCACCGTGAACGCCCGCATCTCGAAGGAGTCCTCCCCGGGCACCGGCCAGGCCGACCCGATGCCGATCTTGATGTCCTCGGCCGTCCGCTCCCCGATGAGCAGTCCGTGCTCCTTGCGGACGTGATCCGTGATGGCCTCGTCCAGCCGGTCACCGCCCACCCGCAACGACTGCGCGGTGACGACCCCGCCCAGCGAGATGACGGCCACCTCGGTCGTCCCGCCGCCGATGTCCACGACCATCGAGCCGCGCGGCTCGGAGACCGGCAGCCCGGCCCCGATCGCCGCCGCCATCGGCTCCTCGATCAGGTGGACGGCCTTGGCGCCGGAGCGCTGCGCGGCGTGCACGATGGCCCGCCGCTCGACGGGCGTGACCCCGCTCGGCACGCACACCACCATCCGCGTACGGGGACGACGCCCCGGCGCGACCTTGCGCACGAAGTGCCGGATCATCTCCTCGGCCGCCTCGTAGTCGCTGATGACCCCGTCGCGCAGCGGCCGGATCGCCGTGATGGAGCCCGGGGTGCGCCCGATGGTCTCCTTCGCCTCGGTCCCCACCGCGAGGACGGACCCGTGCTTGCCGCCCTCCTTGACGGCGACCACCGACGGTTCGTTCAGCACGATGCCCTGACCGCGTACGTAGAGAAGTGTGTTGGCGGTGCCGAGATCGATGCCTATGTCCATGATCGCCAAGTTTGCAGGGTGTTGCTGTGCGTTCGAGCGGGACCAAGGTCCCGAAACGGACAGGGCAAAGGTCCCGTTCCGTCCCGGCGGGCGGCATCCGCGCCGCTGTCGTTGCTTGCCGGGGGCCTCCGTAGACTGGCGTACGTGAGTGACCTCCCCCCGCGCGACAGCAGCGACGAGTACGAGCCCGCCGACGACGCCCTCGACGCCTTCGAGGACATCGTCGACGCCGAGACGACCCGCGATCCCGATCTCGCGGTGATCGAGGCCGGCAGCCGCACCCTGCGGACTCAGGGAGGCGCGCCGCAGGGCGACGGCGTCCCGGCCCGCCCCCAGGACCCGGAGGTGGAGAAGGCGCTCCGCGCGGTCGAGGCGGACCTGGCCACCCGCTGGGGCGAGACGAAGCTGGAGCCGTCCGTGGCCCGCATCGCGGCGCTCATGGACGTGCTGGGCGAGCCGCAGAAGGCGTACCCCTCGATCCACATCACGGGGACGAACGGCAAGACGTCCACGGCCCGCATGATCGAGGCCCTGCTCGCCGCCTTCGACCTGCGCACGGGGCGGTACACGTCGCCGCACGTCCAGTCCATCACCGAGCGCATCAGCCTGGACGGCGCGCCGATGGACCACGAGCGCTTCATCGAGACGTTCAACGACATCAAGCCGTACGTCGAGATGGTCGACTCCCAGCAGGAGTACCGGCTGTCCTTCTTCGAGGTGCTCACCGGCATGGCCTACGCGGCCTTCGCGGACGCCCCCGTCGACGTGGCGGTCGTCGAGGTCGGCATGGGCGGCAGCTGGGACGCGACGAACGTGAACGACGGCTCGGTCGCCGTCATCACCCCCATCGACCTGGACCACACCGACCGCCTGGGCTCCACGCCGGGTGAGATCGCGACGGAGAAGTCCGGGATCATCAAGCAGGACGCCACGGTGATCATGGCGCAGCAGCCGGTGGACGCGGCGCAGGTGATCCTGAAGAAGGCCGTGGAGGCGGACGCGACGGTGGCCCGCGAGGGCCTGGAGTTCGGCGTCGTCTCCCGGCAGGTCGCCGTCGGCGGCCAGCTGGTCACGCTGCGCGGGCTCGGCGGCGAGTACGAGGAGGTCTTCCTCCCGCTGCACGGTGCCCACCAGGCGCACAACGCGGCGGTGGCGCTGGCCGCCGTCGAGGCGTTCTTCGGTATCGGCTCGCAGCACGCGCGCCTGCTCGACATCGACACGATCCGCACCGCGTTCGCGTCGGTCACCTCGCCGGGCCGCCTCGAAGTCGTCCGCCGTTCGCCCACCGTCGTCCTGGACGCCGCGCACAACCCGGCGGGCGCCCGGGTCACCGCCGAGGCGATCAGCGAGGTCTTCGACTTCAGCCGCCTCATCGGTGTCGTCGGCGCCAGCGCCGACAAGAACGTACGAGGGCTCCTGGAAGCCTTCGAGCCGATCTTCGCGGAGATCGTCGTCACGCAGAATTCCAGCCACCGCGCCATGGACGCCGACGAGCTGGCGGGCATCGCGGTCGAGATCTTCGGCGAGGACCGGGTCCAGGTCGAGCCGCGACTCGACGACGCGCTGGAGGCCGCGATCACGCTCGCCGAGGAAGAGGGCGAGTACGCGGGCGGCGGCGTCCTCGTCACCGGTTCCGTGATCACGGTCGGCGAGGCCCGGCTGCTCCTGGGGAAGGGCTGATCCGCTGTGCGTACGTTGTGCTCCTCGACCCTGATCGGCGAGTTCTTCATCATCGGCTTCGCCGGTCTGGTGGCGATGAAGGACCCGGACCTGTCGAACACGCTGGTGTGGACGGTCTGCGGCGTCGCCATGGTGCTCAGTGTCCTGCTGTGCGGCATGGTCACCCGCCCCGGCGGCGTCCAGCTCGGCTGGGCCCTGCAGATCGCCCTGATCGTCAGTGGCTTCTGGGTCCCGGTGATGTTCTTCCTCGGCGCGTGCTTCGGCGCCCTGTGGTGGGCCTCGGTCCACTTCGGCCGCAAGATCGACGTGGCGAAGGCCCGCTGGGCCGCCCAGCAGGAGCCCGGCGCGGCCTGAGCCGTATCGAGGGTCCGGCTGTCGTCTGCGGCTCTCGTCGTGGCTGGTCGCCCCCTCGCACACCCCTCTACGGCGCCCGGGCGGCGAAACCCCGGTGCCGGGCCTCCGATGACCCCCTGTAATCTCGGGGCCCACCGCACATCAAGGCCGCACAAGGAGTCCAGCCACAATGACCCAGCGCACGCTCGTCCTGCTCAAGCCCGACGCCGTCCGCCGAGGCCTGATCGGCGAGATCATCGGCCGTATCGAGCGCAAGGCCGGCTGGACGATCAGCGCCCTGGAGCTGCGCGAGCTGAGCCAGGAGACGCTGGAGCAGCACTACGGCGAGCACAAGGGCAAGCCGTTCTACGAGCCGCTGGTCGCGTTCATGTCGTCCGGCCCGGTCGTCGCCCTGGTCGTCGACGGCGAGCGCGTCATCGAGGGCGTCCGCCAGCTGGCGGGCCCGACCGACCCGATCGCCGCGGCCCCCGGCTCCATCCGTGGCGACTTCGGCAGCATCGTCCGCGAGAACCTGATCCACGCCTCGGACTCCGAGGAGTCGGCCGCGCGTGAGCTGAAGATTTTCTTCCCCGGGCTCGCATAACTTTCGGAAAGTCAGTTTCTGACGATTCGTCAGTCACGTAGCGCCACTGACCTGGAGCGGTCCGAGAATTCGGGCCGCTCTTTGGCATATGCGCCCCGATTGGGGGAACGCAACCCTCCGTCGGCACGTCCCCATTAGCGGGGCGAGGATTCATCTGCTGACAATGGCGAAGACCCTCGCGCCGTGATCGTGCAGGCGAGACTACGATGGAAGCCTCCACGCCACACCGCGTCCACCCTCTCGCCTACCTGACAAGCAATCAAACGCTCCACTTGGGAAGGCCAGACGAATCCTGATGGGGAACTCAATGTCGTTCATCGGCCGTGACATGGCTGTCGACCTCGGGACCGCCAACACGCTGGTGTACGTCAGGGGTCGCGGGATCGTGCTCAACGAACCGTCCGTGGTCGCGATCAACACCAACACCGGTGGCATCCTCGCGGTCGGCGCCGAAGCCAAGAAGATGATCGGGCGCACCCCTGGCAACATCGTCGCCGTGCGCCCGCTGAAGGACGGCGTGATCGCCGACTTCGAGATCACCGAGCGCATGCTCCGCTACTTCATCCTGAAGATCCACAAGCGGCGCTACCTCGCCCGGCCCCGAGTCGTCGTCTGCGTACCGTCCGGCATCACCGGCGTCGAGCGCCGCGCGGTCATCGAAGCCTCTTCGCAGGCCGGTGCCCGCCAGGTGCACATCATCGAGGAGCCCATGGCCGCGGCCATCGGCTCCGGCCTCCCGGTCCACGAGGCCACCGGCAACATGGTGGTCGACATCGGCGGCGGCACCACCGAGGTCGCGGTCATCTCGCTCGGCGGAATCGTCACGGCGCAGTCCATCCGCGTCGCGGGCGACGAGCTGGACAACGCGATCATCCAGCACATCAAGAAGGAGTACTCGCTGCTCCTCGGTGAGCGCACCGCCGAACAGATCAAGATCACTATCGGTTCCGCGTACGACCTCGACTCCGACGAACACACCGAGATCCGCGGCCGCGACCTGGTGTCCGGCCTGCCGAAGACCGTCGTCATCTCGGCGGCGGAAGTCCGCAAGGCCATCGAGGAACCGGTCAACGCGATCGTGGACGCGGTCAAGACCACCCTCGACAAGTGCCCGCCCGAGCTGTCGGGTGACGTGATGGACCGCGGAATCGTTCTCACCGGCGGCGGCGCTCTGCTGCGCGGCCTCGACGAGCGGCTGCGCCGCGAGACCGGGATGCCGATCCACATCGCCGAGGACCCGCTGGACAGCGTGGCACTCGGCTCGGGAAAGTGCGTCGAGGAGTTCGAGGCGTTGCAGCAGGTGCTGGACGCCCAGCCGCGCAGATGAGCGGGGCGCGACACCCAAACGGGCGGTCCGCCGTACGAGTGCCTGCCACTTCGTGCGGCGGATCGTTGATATATAGGCAAGACATAAGAATTCCCGCAGAAGCCCCACAGCCCCCTGAACGCCCCAGACATCGTCCAACACCCGATTTCTGAATGAGGAAGGCACGGCCGCCGCACGTGAGGGACACACGAGAGAGCCGGCTGCTCCTGGTGCTGCTGATCGCCATCGCGTTCGCACTGATCACGGTGGACATCCGCGGTGGTGAGGATTCGCCGGTCGACGGTGCCCGCCAGGCCGCCGCCAAGGTATTCGGCCCCGTGGAGAGCGGAGTCTCCGGCGCGGTCGACCCCATCGGCAACGCCATAAGCGCGGTCCGGGACTCCGGCAAGCGCCACGACCGGATCAGCCGGCTGGAGCAGGAGAACGCGGCGCTGAAGGCCAAGCTCGGCAGCGACGACCGCAACCGCAGCAAGATCCACCAGCTCGACACCATGCTGAAGACGGCCGGCGCCGGCCAGTACGGCATCAAGGGCGCCCAGGTCATCGCCATAGGGTCCGCGCAGGGCTTCTCCTGGACCGTGACCATCGACGCCGGTGCCAACGACGGCATCAAGCGCGACATGACCGTGCTGAACGGCGACGGACTCGTCGGCCGCGTCACCACGGTCGGCCCCAACACCGCGACGGTGCTGCTCGCCAACGACCCCGACTTCACCGTCGGCACCCGCATGGAGAAGACCGACGAGCTCGGCTTCGCCTCCGGCCAGGGCGACCGCCCGCTGCGCGTCCAGCTCCTCAACGGCAAGGCCAAGGTCAAGAAGGGCGACCGGCTCGTCACCTTCGGCTCGCAGGCCGACAAGCCGTTCGTGCCCGGCGTCCCGGTCGGCAAGGTCGTCCGCGTCGACCCGTCCGGCGGCGACCTGACCCGCACGATCTACGTCGAGCCGTACGTAGGCTTCACCAAGCTCGACATCGTCGGCGTCGTCGTCCAGCCGCCGCGCACCGACCCGCGCGACGATGTCCTGCCGTCCAAGCCCGCGAAGCCGAAGCCCGCGCCGACCGTGACGGTCACCGTCACCCCGTCCGCGCCCGCCGCCGGCACCCAGCAGCAGTAACAGGAGGAGCTGACCACCATGCGCTTCAACCGGATCCTCCTGTCCACGACCCTCGTCGTCGTCGCCCTCGTCGTCCAGGTCTGCGTCCTGGCCCGGCTCCAACTCCCGGGCGCCGTACCGGACCTGCTCCTCCTGACCGTCCTCGGCCTGGCCCTCGTCTACGGCCACGTGGGCGGCGCCCTCATCGGCTTCGGCGCGGGCCTCCTCGCCGACCTGGCCCCGCCCGCCGACCACGCCGCCGGGCGCTACGCCCTGGTGCTGTGCGTCATCGGCTACCTCGCGGGACTCGCCAAGCCCGAGAACGGACAGCTCCGCTCGGCGACCGGACCGATGGCCGTGGTCGTCGGCGCCGCCATCGGCACCACCCTGCTGTACGCGGGCGTGGGCGCCCTCGTCGGCGACACCGCGGCCCGCCACGTCGGCCTGGGCAGCCTGCTGTTCACCGCCGCGCTCTACGACCTGCTGCTCGCCCCGTTCGTCGTCCCCGGCGTCATGGCGCTCGCCAGACGCGCCGAGAACAACCCGCTGGCCGAGGCCGGCGGCGGCACCGGCAAGGCCGCCGACGTCTCCTCCGGCTGGCTCTCCTCCGGCACCGGTCTGAGCATCGGCAGTCAGCGCGGCGGCCTGCGGATGAAGTCGGTCAAGGCCCGCGCCGCCCGCGCCGGACGGATCAAGGGGGTCAAGCGCCTGTGAGCGCACGGCAGTTGACGTCGCCGATCCCGGACACACACAGCTTCCGCGTGTACACGTACTCGTACACGCACACGCACTGAGGGGGAGCACGGGCCACCATGACCAACATCCCGGAGACCGGCCGGACCCCGCGCGTCCAGATCCGTCTCGTCATCCTCCAGATCCTCGTCCTCTCCCTCCTGCTCACCCTCGGCGGCCGCCTCTGGTACCTCCAGATCCGCAACGGCGAGGAGTACGCCAAGGAGGCCTCCGGCAACCACGTCCAGCAGGTCGTCACACCCGCCGTGCGCGGCTCGATCCTCGATGCCCGCGGCGTGCCCATCGCCGACAACGAGACCCGGCTCGTGGTCTCCGCCTCGCGCACCGACCTGATGAAGATGGAGGACGACGGCAAGGCCGTCCTCACCAAGCTCGCCGGAGTCCTGGGCATGCAGCCCAAGGAGGTCGAGGAGAAGGTCCGCCTCTGCGACGCCAAGACGCCGCAGCCCTGCTGGAACGGCTCGCCGTACCAGCCCATCCCGATCACCGACGAGGCCACGCCCAAGCAGGCGCTGCAGATCCGCGAGCGCGGCGAGGACTTCCCCGGCATCACCGCCGAGCCGACCGCCGTGCGCCGCTACGCCAGCCCCGGCGGCTCCAACACCGCGCAGGTCCTCGGCTATCTCTCCCCGGTCACCGACGCCGAGATCGAGAAGGCGAAGGACTCCGACTCGCCGTACCTCCGCTCCGACCAGGTCGGCCGCTCCGGCCTTGAGCGCACGTACGACAAGGAACTGCGCGGCAAGGCCGGCGTCACCCGCTACGAGGTCGACAACCTCGGCCGCGTCATCGGCCGCGCCAAGAGCGACAAGGCCGAACCGGGAGCGAACGTCGTCACGTCGATAGACGCACGCGTCCAGCGCGTCGCCGAGTACGAGCTGAACGAGGCGATGAAGGCCGCCCGCCACGAGTTCGACAAGAACACCGGCACCAACTACAAGGCCGACTCCGGCGCCGTCGTGGTCATGGAGGCCAAGACCGGCCGCGTCGTCGCCATGGCGTCCAACCCGACGTACGACCCGAACGCCTGGGTCGGCGGCATCTCCGGCAAGGACTACGCCAAGCTCACCGGCAAGAACTCCAACTACCCGCTGCTGAACCGGGCGATCCAGGGCCAGGCGGCCCCCGGCTCGATCTTCAAGGTCATCTCGACCACGGCGGCGGTCAACGCGGGCTACCCGTTCAACGGCGGCTACCCGTGCACCAGCTCGTACTCGATCGGCAACCAGGTCTTCAAGAACTTCGAGTCGGAGAACTTCGGCCCGATCTCGCTCGGCCGTGCTCTCGAGGTCTCCTGCGACACCGTCTTCTACGGCCTCGCCCACAAGGAGTGGAAGAAGGACGGCGGCCTGAAGGGCAACAAGAACACCAAGGACTGGTTCTACAAGACGGCCCACCAGTTCGGCCTCGGCAAGGAGACCGGCATCGACCTCCCCAACGAGGTCACGGGCCGCGTCCCCGACCGCCAGTGGAAGCAGCGCTTCTGGAAGGCCAACAAGGACTCCTGGTGCAAGTCCGGCAAGAAGGACGGCGACTACGTCCAGCGCCTCAACTACGAGAACTGCCTCGAAGGCAATCTCATGCGCGCCGGTGACGAGGTCAACTACTCCATCGGCCAGGGCGACACCCTCGTCACCCCGATCCAGATGGCGTCCATCTATGCGGCCATCTCCAACGGCGGCACCCTGCACGAGCCCGAGGTCGGCAAGGCCGTCGTCAGCGCCGACGGCAAGCAGGTCCAGGCGATCCAGCCGAAGGTCAACGCCAAGCTCCCGATGACCAGGCAGACCCGCGACCAGATAGACGAAGCACTGGCGGGAGTGGCGACCCGCGGTACGGCGGCCTGGCGCTTCGGCGGCTGGCCCCAGGACAAGATCCCGATGCACGCCAAGACCGGTACGGCCGAGGTCTACGGCAAGCAGACGACGTCGTGGTTCGCGTCCTACACGAAGGACTACGCGATCGTGATGACGATCGCCCAGGGTGGTACGGGTTCCGGTGCCTCGGGACCGGCCGTCCGCAAGATCTACGACGCGATGTACGGCCTCGACGAGAAGGGCAACCAGGACCTGAAGAAGGCCCTGCTGCCGTCGCCGGAGAAGTCCCTCCCGAAGATCCAGAAGGACGGTTCGATCGACGCCCCGACGATCGAGACGTACGACCCGAGCAAGCAGCAGGCGCCCGATCAGCAGGAGCTGGCGGCCGGACTGCCCGTCGCCACGTACACCGGCAGGAGGGACTGACCCGCCATGGCAGGCAGCACCAACGGCTTCTCCGTCTCCGGGTACGGGCCGCAGCAGCGCTCGACGATGTCCCGGCTCATGGCCCGTGACTCCGTCGTCCGGCGCCTCGACTGGCCGATCCTGCTCTCCGCGATCGCGCTGTCCCTGATCGGCTCGGCCCTCGTCTACTCGGCGACCCGCAACCGCACCGAGCTCAACCAGGGCGACCCGTACTACTTCCTCTTCCGCCATCTGCTCAACACCGGCATCGGCTTCGCCCTGATGATCGGCACGATCTGGCTCGGCCACCGCACGCTGCGCACCGCCGTCCCGATCCTCTACGGCATCTCGGTCTTCCTGGTCCTGCTGGTCCTCACCCCGCTGGGCGCGACCGTGAACGGCGCGCACGCGTGGATCATCATCGGCGGCGGATTCTCGCTCCAGCCGTCGGAGTTCACGAAGATCACGATCATCCTCGGGATGGCGATGCTGCTCGCGGCGCGCGTCGACGCGGGCGACCGCGAACACCCCGACCACCGCACGGTGCTCCAGGCCCTCGGCCTCGCCGCCGTCCCCATGATGGTCGTCATGCTGATGCCCGACCTCGGGTCCGTCATGGTCATGGTGATGATCGTGCTCGGCGTGCTCCTCGCGTCGGGCGCCTCCAACCGCTGGGTGCTCGGCCTGATCGGCGTCGGCGCCGCGGGCGCGGTCGCGATCTGGCAGCTCGGCGTCCTGGACGACTACCAGATCGCCCGCTTCGCCGCGTTCGCCAATCCGGCGCTCGACCCGGCCGGCGTCGGCTACAACACCAACCAGGCGCGCATCGCGATCGGCTCCGGCGGCCTGACCGGCGAGGGCCTCTTCCACGGCTCGCAGACCACGGGCCAGTTCGTGCCCGAGCAGCAGACGGACTTCGTGTTCACGGTGGCGGGCGAGGAGCTCGGCTTCGTCGGCGCCGGTCTGATCCTTCTCCTGCTGGGCATCGTCCTGTGGCGCGCGTGCCGCATCGCCCGCGAGACGACGGAGCTCTACGGCACGATCGTCGCCGCCGGCATCATCGCGTGGTTCGCCTTCCAGGCGTTCGAGAACATCGGCATGACGCTCGGCATCATGCCGGTGGCGGGCCTGCCGTTGCCCTTCGTCTCCTACGGAGGCTCATCGATGTTCGCGGTATGGGTGGCGATCGGGTTGCTCCAGTCGATCAGGGTGCAGCGGCCGATGTCGGCCTGACCGCTCCGCACCGGCGGCCCCCCCAGCGCGGGGTGAGCGCTCCCGTCCGGCGTCCAGCTCGGTCCCGGTCGCGTTGATTGCCGGGTGCAGGCCCGGTGGGGGCTGGTCGCGCCCGCGCGGCGGAGCCGCAGATCGATACAGCCCCGCGCCCCTGCGGGGCACCCCCACAGCCCCGCGCCGCGGCGGGGCCCGGCCACCGCCCCGCGCCCCTTACGGGGCCCCCTCCTCACCGACTAAATTCAGGTCATGGCGGAGACGAAGCGCGAGATCGAGCGGAAGTACGACGCCCCGAGCCCCACGGACACCCCCTTCCGACTGCCCGACCTGCACAAGGTCCCCGGCGTCGAGGAGATCATCGCCAAGGGCGTCGTGGAACTCGACGCCGTCTACTACGACACGGCCGACCAACGCCTCGCCGCGGACAACATCACCCTGCGCCGCCGCACCGGCGGCGACGACGCCGGCTGGCACCTGAAACTCCCGGTATCCCTGAGCGAGGGCATCAGGGACGAGATCCGCGCCCCGCTCTCCGACGACATCCCCCGCTCCCTCGCGGGCCTGGTCCGCTCCCGCGTCCGGGACGACCGCCTCACTCCGGTCATCCGCCTCCTCTCCTCCCGCGACGTCTCCCACCTCACCGGCGCCGGCGGCACCCTCCTCGCCGAGGTCAGCGTCGACGCCGTCCGCGCCGAACGCCCCGACGGCCGAGCCGCCACCACCTGGACCGAGATCGAGGTCGAGCTGGCGGACGACGGCGACCCGGCCTTCCTCGGCAAGGTCGAAAAACGCCTCCGCAAGGCGGGGGCCGACCGCTCCGCGTCCCACTCCAAACTGGCCCGCGCCCTGGAGGAGACCGGAGTACGCGCCGACCGGGACAAGCAGACCGCGCCGGAACCCCGCACCGCGGGCGACCACGTCATCGCCCACCTCCGCGCCCAGCGCGACGCCCTCGTCGAGCTCGACCCGGCCGTCCGCCGCGACCTGCCGGACTCCGTGCACCAGATGCGGGTCGCCGCCCGCCGGACGCGCAGCGCCTTCAAGACGTACAAGAAACTCCTCGACCCGGCCGTCACCGAGCCCCTCGCCGAGGAACTGAAATGGCTCGGCACCGAACTCGGCATCGACCGCGACCGCGAAGTGCTGACCGAGCGGCTCACGGCCCGGATCGACGCCGTGCCGCGCACCCTGCTGCTCGGCCCGGTCCGCGGCCGCCTGCGGATCTGGGCGGTGGCCCGCCGCCAGGGCTCGCGCCGCCACACGGTCGCCGTGCTCGACGGCAAGCGCTACCTGGCCCTGCTCGACGCGCTGGACGCGTTCCTCGCCGCCCCGCCGCTCACCGCGAAGGCGGACGGCCCCGCGGCCGAGGTCCTCGCGAAGGCAGCCCTCAAGGACCACGCGCGCCTCGCCACCCGCGTCGAGCACGCCCTGTCCCTGCCGCCCGGCACCGACCGCGACGTCGCGATGCACGAGGCCCGCAAGGCCGCCAAGCGCGCCCGGTACGCGGGCGAGGCCGCCGTCCCCGCCCTCGGCAAGCAGGCCAAGAAGTTCGCCAAGCGGATGAAGAAGGTCCAGTCCCTCCTCGGCGACCACCAGGACTCGGTCGTCGCCCGCGAGGCCCTGCGCCACATCGCGATCCAGGCCCACGCGGCGGGCGAGACGGCGTTCACCTGGGGCCTGCTGTACGGCCAGGAACAGGCCGCGGCCGCCGACCGCGAGCGGGAGCTGCCGGGGGTGTGGGAAAGCGCGGCGGAAGCGGGCCTTTCGGCGGGTTAGGCTTGAGGGTCACCCCTGTCAGCTCACAAAGGTCCACGGTTATGCCTGCCGAAGCCGCCGCCGCGGCGCCCCAAGCGGTCGAGTCTGTGTTTCCGCAGCTCGAAGCGCTGCTCCCGCATGTGCAGAAGCCGATCCAGTACGTCGGCGGAGAGCTCAACTCCACGGTCAAGCCGTGGGAGTCCTGCGACGTCCGCTGGGCGCTGATGTACCCGGACGCGTACGAGGTCGGGCTGCCCAACCAGGGCGTCATGATCCTTTACGAGGTGCTGAACGAGCGCGAGGGCGTCCTCGCCGAGCGCACCTACAGTGTCTGGCCGGACCTGGAAGCGCTGATGCGCGAGCACCAGGTGCCCCAGTTCACGGTGGACTCGCACCGCCCGGTGAAGGCGTTCGACGTCTTCGGGCTCAGCTTCTCGACGGAGCTCGGCTACACGAACATGCTCACGGCCCTGGACCTGGCGGGCATCCCGCTGGCGTCCAAGGACCGTACGCTCGACGACCCGATCGTCCTCGCGGGCGGCCACGCGGCCTTCAACCCGGAGCCGATCGCCGACTTCATCGACGCCGCGATCATCGGTGACGGCGAGCAGGCCGTGCTCGACATGACCGAGATCATCCGCGCGTGGAAGGCCGAGGGCCGGCCGGGCGGGCGCGAAGAGGTCCTCTTCCGGCTCGCGAAGACGGGCAATGTGTACATCCCGGCGTTCTACGACGTCGAGTACCTGCCCGACGGACGGATCGGCCGCGTCGTACCGAACAAGTCGGGTGTCCCGTGGCGTGTGTCCAAGCACACCGTCATGGACCTCGACGAGTGGCCGTACCCCAAGCAGCCGCTCGTCCCGCTCGCGGAGACCGTGCACGAGCGGATGTCCGTCGAGATCTTCCGCGGGTGCACCCGCGGCTGCCGTTTCTGCCAGGCCGGCATGATCACGCGCCCCGTGCGGGAGCGAAGCATCACCGGCATCGGCGAGATGGTGGAGAAGGGTCTCAAGGCGACCGGCTTCGAAGAGGTCGGCCTGCTGTCCCTCTCCTCCGCGGACCACACCGAGATCGGTGAGATCGCGAAGGGGCTCGCGGACCGCTACGAGGAGGACAAGATCGGTCTGTCCCTCCCGTCGACCCGCGTGGACGCCTTCAACGTCGACCTCGCCAACGAGCTGACGCGCAACGGCCGCCGCTCGGGCCTCACCTTCGCCCCCGAGGGCGGCAGCGAGCGCATGCGCAAGGTCATCAACAAGATGGTCAGCGAGGAAGACCTCATCCGTACGGTCGCGACGGCGTACGGGAACGGCTGGCGCCAGGTGAAGCTGTACTTCATGTGCGGCCTGCCCACCGAGACCGACGACGACGTGCTGCAGATCGCCGACATGGCGATGAACGTGATCCAGAAGGGCCGCGAGGTCTCGGGCTCGAACGACATCCGCTGCACGGTGTCGATCGGCGGGTTCGTGCCCAAGCCGCACACCCCGTTCCAGTGGGCACCGCAGCTCTCCGCCGCGGAGACGGACGCCCGCCTGGAGAAGCTCCGCGACAAGATCCGCGGCGACAAGAAGTACGGCCGCTCGATCGGCTTCCGCTACCACGACGGCAAGCCCGGCATCGTCGAGGGCCTGCTCTCCCGCGGTGACCGCCGCATCGGCGACGTCATCCGCGCCGTCTACGAGGACGGCGGCCGCTTCGACGGCTGGCGCGAGTACTTCTCGTACGACCGCTGGATGCAGTCCGCGGACAAGGAGCTCGCCAAGTACGGCGTCGACGTCGACTGGTACACGACGCGTGAGCGTACGTACGAGGAGGTCCTGCCCTGGGACCACCTGGACTCCGGTCTCGACAAGGAATGGCTCTGGGACGACTGGCAGGACTCGCTCGACGAGACCGAGGTCGAGGACTGCCGCTGGACGCCGTGCTTCGACTGCGGCGTGTGCCCGCAGATGGACACGAGCATCCAGATCGGCCCGACCGGCAAGAAGCTGCTGCCGCTGACGGTCGTGAAGTAGCGGTCCCCGCCGACGGGATGTGACGCGCGCGAGGGGCGGCCGGTGTGCGACCGGCCGCCCCTCATCGCATGCTGAGCAAGTGACGTACTGAGTCGGCTACTTGCTGACGGCGAAACGCATCAGCGCCCGCTCGTCCCCCTGCTTGATCTTGCCCGTCTCGTTGACGACCTCCAGCTTCCAGACGTCGCCGGGGGCGCGCACCGCCTTCGCGACCACGCAGCCGTTGTCCGCGCTGAGCAGGCTCGGCCAGATGTCGGCGACCTGCTGGCTGCTGCCGCCCGTCGCGTCGTACACCTTGAAACTGATGTTCCGGGCCTTCTGGAACGAGCTGCCCTTCTTGTAGGCCGCCGCGACGAACACGATCGACGTGATCACCGGCGGCACCTTGGCGAACTCGACGGTGACCGTCTCGTCGTCGCCGTCGCCCTTGCCGGTCTGGTTGTCGCCGCTGTGCAGCAGCCCGCCGTTGCCCAGCGGGTCCAGGGAGTCCAGGCCCGCGAGCCGGACCGGGTCGGAGCCCTGGATGGCTATCGCGATCAGGTCCAGGTCGGTGCCCTGCTTGCGCCGCAGCGCGCCGAGCACGCCGCCGCTGCTGCCCGCGGTCGGGTCCCAGGAGACCCCGATGGAGAGATGGGTGACACCGTCGAGATCCGCGGGGCCGTCTTCCTTCGTGAGCGTAATCATGGGCAGATTGTGCCTGGGTCGGCCTCTTTGTGAAGCACCGGCGTCCGATCCGGATCCGGAAGGCACTGTTCAGCGTCTGACACTGCATGGACCTGGAGAAGCAGCCCCGACCCGCTCCCGCCCCCGAGGGCTGCCTGGTGGCGGCGGTCCGCATGCCGGTGCGGATCGTCGCGCTCGTCGTGGTCGTGCCGGTGCGACTGGTGTGGGACGCGCTCGTCACGGGCGGCCGCTTCCTCTGCGAGAAGGCGCTCGTGCCGCTCGGCCGCGTCATCGGCCGGGCGCTGTACGGCGTCTTCGTGTGGCCGTTCGTGATGCTGGGCCGGTACGTCCTGCTGCCCCTCGGCCGCGGACTCGCCCGGCTGGGACGGGTGTGGGTGGTCGTCCCCGCGGTGTGGCTGTACGCGCGCGTGCTCGCGCCGCTCGGCCGCGCACTCGGCACCGGATTGAGCCGGCTGGGCATGGCGTTGTTCGTGTGGCCGTGGGTCGCGCTGTGGCGGCACGTACTGGTGCCCATGGGGCGTGGACTGGCCTGGCTGGGGCGGCAGTTGGCGGCCGGCGCCGCCGCCGTGGGGCGCGCGCTCGGACAGCTGGCGCGGGTGCTGTGCGTCGTTCCGGCGGTGTGGCTGTACGCGTCCGTCCTCACCCCGGTCGGGCACGCGATCGCCTGGCTGGTCACGGGGATCGGGCTCTGCCTGCGGTGGCTGGCCATGGCGGTGTTCGTGTGGCCGTGGGCGGCGCTGTGGCGGTACGTGGCCGTGCCGGTCGCGGCATGGACGTACGCGTATCTGCTCACCCCGCTCGGCCACGGCGTCGCGGCCCTCGTCCGGTGGCTCTTCGTGCTGCCCGCGCTCGCGCTGTGGCGCTGGGTGCTCGTGCCCGTCGGGCGGGCGGTCGCGTTCGTCGCCCGGGAGACGGTGGACGCGCTCGCCGTCGCCTGGCGCGTGGCCGGGTACGTGTCGCTGGCCGTCGGCCGGTTCCTCGGCACGCTGCTGCGGTGGGTCTTCGTGGAGCCGGTCCGGTGGGTGTACCGCAGCGTGCTGACCCCGGTCGGACACGCCGTGCGCGATCTGGTGTGGCGGCCCGCCGCGGGAGCGCTGCGGGAGGCCGGGCGCGGGGTGCGGCAGGCGCTCGCGGCGGCCCGCGCCAGTGTCCGGCAGGCGCGCGCCGATGTGCGGCGCGCTCTGTTCGGTTCCGACAAGGCGCCTGAACCGCAGGTCAGGGAGGTGCGGGAACCGGAGGCCGCGCAGGGACGTACTCTTGGTAGCAGTACGACCTCACTCACGAACACCGCGTTCACGCATTTCACGAAGGATTAGGACACTGGGCAAGCGACAGCCCGTAGGCCCGCCGCCCGCACCCGCGGTGCAGCGCATCCGACTGCGTTACACCAAGCGCGGCCGCCTCCGGTTCACCAGCCACCGTGACTTCCAGCGCGCTTTCGAGCGTGCGCTGCGCCGCGCCGAGGTGCCCATGGCGTACTCGGCGGGATTCACGCCGCACCCGAAGGTGTCGTACGCCAATGCCGCACCCACCGGCACGGGCAGTGAGGCCGAGTACCTGGAGATCGCGCTCACCGCGCAGCGCGACCCCGAGAAGCTCCGTGCCCTGCTCGACGAGTCGATGCCGCACGGCCTCGACATCGTCGACGCCGTCGAGGCCCGCACCTCGGGCCTGGCCGACCGGCTCACCGCCTCCGTGTGGGAGCTCCGGCTCGACGGTGTGACGGTCGAGGAGGCCGCGCGCGCCGCGGACGTGTTCCGCGCCGCCGAGACGGTCGAGGTCCAGCGCCGCACCAAGAGCGGCATGCGGACGTTCGACGCCCGCGAGGCCGTGGTCTCCCTGGAGGCGCACGAAGCGGCACAGACCCCGGATGTTCCGGCTGATAGGCCGGGCGACAGGGCCTGTGCGATACTGCGCCTGGTTGTTCGGCACGTGACGCCTGCCGTTCGACCCGACGACGTCCTGTCCGGTCTCCGCGCCGTGGCCGACCTGGCGCCGCCGGTCCCCGCAGCGGTGACCAGGCTGGCGCAGGGGCCTTTCGATGAAGAGATCGGCACGGTGTCCGACCCGCTCGCGCCCGACCGCGAGGCAGTCCAGGCCGCCCCACAAACGGAGGCCGCGGGTTCTGCCGCCGCGAAGGTGCCCGCCGTGGAAGGTTCCGCGTAAGGACGGTCGTCGTCGCGCCGCCCTCGGACTCGGGAGCCACCTGGGTCGGGCAGCGCACCCACCCAAGGACTTTCGCCAGGCCGTACGTACATCGCGTACCGGAACCGGCGAGAACAGACAGAAGAGCCCCCGTGCGGCGCACGCGCCCCGGACCGGCGGTACCGCTAGTGACATCTAGCAGGAGCCGCGGACGTCACCGGTCATGGATGAGGCGCGGCGCCCGGGGGCCTGACGGGAGATCCACCCGCATGCCCGAGCCGACCGAACAGAACAACCCCGAGCTGGACAGCCCCAGCGACACGCTGCCCCCGCGCCGCCGGCGCCGGGCCGCGTCGCGCCCCGCGGGCCCGCCGGTCACCGGCGCGTCGAAGGCCGCCGAGGACACCGCGCCGGCCATACCGGCCGCTGCCGCGGACGCCGAGGACGAGCTCGACACCGCAGAAGAGGCGGCCGAGGCCGCCACCCCCGAGACTTCTCCGGCACAGGAGACGCAGGAGGCCGCGCCCGCCGCGCGCCCGCGCCGCCGTGCCACCCGACGCGCCTCCGCGCCCGCCGGTGCGCCCGCGCAGGCCGAGGCCGCGCCCGCCGATGAGCCGCAGGCCGTCGAGGAGCCGCAGGCCGCCGAGCCGGTCGCCGAGGAGGCCCCGGCCGAGCCCGCGCCGCGCCGTCGTCGCCGTGCCACGCGCAGCGTGTCCGCGCCGACCGCCGAGACGCCCGCCGAGGCCCCGGCCGCGGAAGAGCCGAAGGCCGTGGAGGAGCCGCAGGCCGCCGAGGAGGCGCCCGCGCCGCGCCGTCGCCGTCGTGCCACGCGCAGCGTGTCCGCGCCGACCGCCGAGACGCCCGCCGAGGCCTCGGCCGCCGATGAGCCGCAGGCCGTCGCGGAGCCGCAGGCCGCCGAGCCGGTCGCCGAGGAGGCCCCGGCCGAGGACGCCGCGCCGCGCCGTAGCCGCCGCCGCGCCACCCGTGCCGTCGCCGCGCCGGAGGCCCAGGCCGCCGAGGCCCAGGAGGCCCCGAAGGCCGTCGCCGCCGAGCCGGTCGCCGAGCCGGTCGCCGAGCCCGCCGCCGAGGAGCAGCAGGTCGAGGCCGCCGAGGAGGAGGCCCCGCGCCGCACCCGTCGCCGCGCCACCCGCAAGGCCGCCGGTGGTTTCTCCGAGCCGAAGCAGCCGCGCCGTACGAAGAAGGACGCCTCGGACGCCGAGGAGGGCGGTCGCCCGAAGCGCCCGTCCGTCGCCGTGTTCCAGGCGCCGGTCTTCACCGAGCCGATGTTCCAGACCCCGGAGCGCGCCGCCGCGGCTGCCGCCGCCGAGGCCGAGGAAGCGCGCGTCGAGGAGCCGTCGGCCGCGGTCGTCACCGTCGCCGACGTCGTCGAGGAGGAGCAGACGCCGCGCCGTCGCCGCCGTCGCCGCGCCGGCGACGAGCGCTCCGCCGCCGAGCCCGTGGCCGCGCCGGAGCCCGTCGTCGCGCCCGAGCCCGCCGCCGAGCAGGAGGCCGCCGACACGGAGGCCGACGAGCCGGAGGCCCAGGACGACCACGACGACCACGACGAGCAGGGCGACCGCCCGGCCCGCCGTCGCCGTCGCGGTGGCCGTCGCCGTCGCCGCGGTGACTCCGCCGACGCCGATGCCGACGCGGACGCCTCCGACGAGGACGCCGAGCACGACGCCGAGGCCGAGGCCGACGACGAGCACGCCGATGACGACGACGAGGCGCACGCCGAGTCCGGCTCCGGCGGTTCGAGCAGCAGCCGTCGCCGTCGCCGTCGCCGCCGTCGCGCCGGTGACTCGGCCGCCGACGCCGAGCCGTCCTCGGACGACCCGGAGCGCACGGTCGTCAAGGTCCGCGAGCCCCGCAAGGCCAAGGACGACAAGCCGTCCGACGAGGTGCAGTCCATCAAGGGCTCCACGCGTCTGGAGGCCAAGAAGCAGCGTCGCCGCGAAGGCCGTGAGCAGGGGCGCCGCCGCGTCCCGATCATCACCGAGGCCGAGTTCCTGGCGCGCCGCGAGGCCGTCGAGCGCGTGATGGTCGTCCGGCAGAACGGCGACCGCACCCAGATCGGCGTGCTCGAGGACAACATCCTCGTCGAGCACTACGTCAACAAGGAGCAGTCGACCTCGTACGTCGGCAACGTGTACCTGGGCAAGGTCCAGAACGTGCTGCCGTCGATGGAGGCCGCCTTCATCGACATCGGCAAGGGCCGCAACGCGGTGCTGTACGCCGGTGAGGTCAACTTCGAGGCGCTCGGCATGGCCAACGGGCCGCGCCGCATCGAGTCCGCCCTGAAGTCCGGCCAGTCCGTCCTGGTCCAGGTCACCAAGGACCCGATCGGCCACAAGGGCGCCCGCCTGACCAGCCAGGTCTCGCTGCCCGGCCGCTACCTGGTCTACGTGCCCGAGGGCTCGATGACCGGCATCAGCCGCAAGCTGCCCGACACCGAGCGCGCGCGTCTGAAGACCATCCTCAAGAAGATCGTTCCCGAGGACGCGGGCGTCATCGTGCGCACCGCCGCCGAGGGCGCGAGCGAGGACGAGCTGCGCCGCGACGTCGAGCGTCTGCAGGCCCAGTGGGAAGACATCCAGAAGAAGTCCAAGCAGATCTCGACGTCGTCGCCGAGCCTGCTGTACGGCGAGCCGGACATGACCGTCCGCGTCGTGCGCGACATCTTCAACGAGGACTTCTCCAAGGTCATCGTCAGCGGTGACGAGGCGTGGGAGACCATCCACGGCTACGTCAACCACGTGGCGCCCGACCTGTCGGACCGGCTGTCCAAGTGGACGTCCGAGGTCGACGTCTTCGCGACGTACCGGATCGACGAGCAGCTCGCCAAGGCGCTCGACCGCAAGGTGTGGCTGCCCTCCGGCGGCTCCCTGGTGATCGACAAGACCGAAGCCATGATCGTCGTCGACGTCAACACCGGTAAGTTCACCGGCCAGGGCGGCAACCTCGAAGAGACCGTGACGAGGAACAACCTCGAAGCGGCCGAGGAGATCGTGCGCCAGCTGCGGCTGCGCGACCTGGGCGGCATCGTCGTCATCGACTTCATCGACATGGTCCTGGAGTCCAACCGCGACCTCGTGCTGCGGCGCCTCCTGGAGTGCCTGGGCCGTGACCGTACGAAGCACCAGGTCGCCGAGGTCACCTCGCTCGGCCTGGTCCAGATGACCCGTAAGCGGGTGGGCCAGGGCCTGCTGGAGTCCTTCTCCGAGACCTGCGTCCACTGCAACGGCCGCGGTGTCATCGTGCACATGGAGCAGGCCTCCTCCTCCGGCGGTGGCGGCGGCAAGCGCAAGAAGCGCGGCCGCGGCGGCAGCGGGGCGGACCACCAGGACCACCAGCACGAGTTGCACGAGCACGAGGCCGTCGAGACGGCCCCGGAGTCGGCGGACACCGTCGAGACCGAGGCCGAGGTCGCCGCCGAGCTGGCCACCCCGGTGGCGCTCCCGGAGCCGGACTTCAAGCCGGAGGAGGAGCTGTACTCCAGCCCCGCAGAGGCGGAGGCCGCGGCGGGCCGCGGTCGCTCGCGTCGCCGTGCCACGCGCCGCGCGTCGGCCCCGGCCGGTGCGCCGAAGGCTGACAAGGCCGAGCAGACCGGGACGACGGACAAGGCCGAGAAGGCGGGCCGGGCCGCGAAGCCGGTCGAGGCCGAGGAGCCGACGGCCGTCGAGGTCGAGGTCGAGGCCGCCCCGGTGGCCGAGCCCGTGCAGGAGCAGCCGGCCGAGGCCCCCGCGCCCCGGACGCGCCGCCGTGCCACCCGGAAGGCCACCGCGCCCGCCGGTGCGCCGAAGGCGTCCTCCGACGAGGCCGCCGCGGTGACCGTCGTGGAGCCGGAGCCCAAGGCGGAGGAGCCGAAGGCCGAGGAGCCCGAGGCCGCCGAGGCTCAGCCGGCGGCGGAGGAGGCCGCGGCCCCGGCCCGCCCGCGTCGTCGTGCGGTCCGCAAGGCCACCGCCCCGACCGCGTCCGAGGAGACGGCCGTCGTGGTCGTCCCGTCGGCCACGGACGAGGCGCCCGAGGCTCCGAAGGCCGATGAGGCCGAGGAGGCGCCCGCCGCCAAGAAGACGGCCCGTAAGACGGCCAAGAAGGCGACGGCGAAGAAGGCGGCCACCAAGAAGACCGCGGCCAAGAAGACGGCCGCGAAGAAGACGACGGCCAAGAAGGCGGCCACCAAGACCGCCGCCAAGAAGACGGCCGCGAAGAAGACCGCGGCGGCCGAGCAGCAGTCTCAGCCGGCCGTCACGGCCGCGGCCGAGTAAGGCCCGAGCAGCACCGACGGCGCCCCTGTCACCACCACCGAGGTGTGACAGGGGCGCCGTCGTGTGCGCTGAGAGAGATGTACGGGTGAGACACGGGGTGTGGCACGGCCCGGGAGGCACCTGAGGTGCCGGATTGCGCGTAATCCGGCCCCCGCCTCTTGGAGCGCCGGGAACAACCTGTAAAACTCAAGGATCAGTACAAGTGAATGCAAAGCACAGGTGGCCGTTGGGGAGACGGCCGCGGCTGTGCCACGGGAGGGGATGGAGATGGCGCACGCGCGTCTCAGAGGCACGGGCAAGCACCGGGCCGTGAAGCCGGTCAAGGGTGCTCGGCAGGCGGTGGCGCTGGCCACCGTGCTCTCGGCGGCAGGAGTGCAGGCGGGGATCTCCGCGGATGTCGCGTCCGCCGCCGACACGCCGACCTGGACCGAGGGGCCCATCTTCAACAACCCGCTGGGCACGACGGAGCAGCAGTACGCGATCCGCACCCGGCTCGTGGCCCTCACGGACGCGGCGCTGCCCGGCTCGACCATCAAGGTCGCGGTCTACCACGTGTGGGAGCAGACCATCGCGGACGCCCTGATCCGGGCCAAGAGCCGCGGGGTCAACATCAAGATCATCCTCGACTCGTCCAGCGTCAAGGACCGCCCCACCAACCCGATCTACGGCCAGCTGGCGGCGGCGTTCGGCACCAACACGGCCGCCTCGTCCTACGTGACGCTGTGCCCGACCGACAAGTCCTGCCTGGGCGACCCCAAGTTCGGCAAGTCGATCATGCACAACAAGTTCTGGCTGTTCTCGGCGGTCCAGGGCGCCACGAACGTCGTCGTGCAGACCACGGCGAACTCGACGCCGTCGGCCAGCACCCGCTTCTTCAACGACGCGCTCCAGCTGCCGAACAACCCGGTTCTCTACAACGCGTACGCGGACTACTTCGACGACATGGCGGCGAAGCAGTGGGGGGACTGGGACTACCGCACGGTCAGCAACGGCCACTACAAGGCGTACTTCTATCCGCGCGCCGGCACCACGAACTCCACGGACACCCTGTACTCGGTGCTCAACAACGTGTCCTGCACGTACAAGGACTCCGCGGGCGCGACGAAGCACACGATCGTCCGGGCCGCGATCTTCCAGATCACCCGGCAGGCCATCGCGGACAAGCTGGTCGCGCTGAAGAAGGCCGGCTGCACGGTCTCCATCGAGTACGCGACGTCCGACAGCGGCACCTGGACGTCGATGCACTCCACCGGCGCCCCGCCGCGCCGCTGCTACAACGACGACCGGGACCCGCTGAACCCCGGCACCAAGCTCGGCACGCCGTTCATCATCCACACCAAGTACGTGCTGATCGACGGCGCGTACGACGGCTCCCTGAACAAGATCACGTTCACCGGCTCGCAGAACGCCTCGAACCCGGCGCTGCGCGAGAACGACGAGGCGTACGTCAAGATCGACGACGACTCGGTGCACAACACGTACGTCACGCACTTCAACCAGGTGTGGAACGTGGCGTACCCCGGGACGAACGACAACACCAACCTGTGCAAGGGCGTCAACACGCTCCCGCAGGACGGTGAGCCCAAGACGACCTGAGCCGGGCGGGGCGGGGCCGGTTTGACCCTTCTCAGGGGTGACCCGTAACCTTGACCGTCGGCGTGTCCATCGACGCGCCTCACTCCCGTAAACCTTCTTCCTCCGGGATCTCCGTGACGTCAGTCCGTGAGAACCCGGAGAGGCCGCCTCGTGCGGCTGGACTGCGGGGGTTCCGTTCCGAGCGAAAGAGAGATCCGCGTGTACGCCATCGTGCGCAGCGGTGGTCGCCAGCACAAGGTTGCTGTCGGCGACATCGTTGAGGTTGACAAGATTTCCACCGCCAAGGTTGGCGACACCGTAGAGCTCTCTACGCTGCTCGTTGTCGACGGCGAGTCCGTGACCAGCGACCCGTGGGTCCTGGCCGGCATCAAGGTCCAGGCCGAGGTCGTGGACCACCACAAGGGCGCGAAGATCGACATCCTGCGCTACAAGAACAAGACCGGCTACCGCCGTCGTCAGGGCCACCGCCAGCAGTACACGGCGATCAAGGTCACTGAGATCCCCGCGGCTGCGAAGTAAGGGTAGGGACTGAGACATGGCACACAAGAAGGGCGCATCGTCCACTCGGAACGGTCGCGATTCCAATGCTCAGCGGCTCGGCGTGAAGCGCTTCGGCGGTCAGGTCGTCAACGCCGGTGAGATCCTGGTCCGCCAGCGTGGCACCCACTTCCACCCGGGCAACGGCGTGGGTCGTGGCAAGGACGACACGCTGTTCGCGCTCGACGCCGGTGCGGTGGAGTTCGGTACCCACCGTGGCCGCAAGGTCGTGAACATCGTTCCGGTCGCCGCCTGAAAGGCAGCCTGACCGGTAGTTTTTCGCGAGGCGGACCTCACTTCCTTTCGGGGAAGCGGGTCCGCCTTTCGCGTGTTGAAGTAAAGACATTCCTGTACGTAGCTGGCGTAGCTCACGTACCGCTGTACCTGGCTCTATCTGGAGGCACTGAACCATGACCACCTTCGTGGACCGCGTCGAACTGCACGTCGCCGCGGGTAGCGGAGGCCACGGCTGTGCCTCCGTCCACCGTGAGAAGTTCAAGCCGCTCGGCGGCCCGGACGGTGGCAACGGCGGCCGTGGCGGCGATGTGATCCTGGTCGTCGACCAGGACGTCACGACGCTCCTCGACTACCACCACTCGCCGCACCGCAAGGCCACCAACGGCCAGCCCGGTGCCGGTGACAACCGCTCCGGCAAGGACGGTCAGGACCTGATCCTGCCCGTGCCGGACGGCACCGTCGTCCTCGACAAGGACGGCAACGTCCTCGCCGACCTGGTCGGCCAGGGCACCACCTTCATCGCGGGCCAGGGCGGCCGCGGCGGCCTCGGCAACGCGGCGCTCGCGTCGGCCCGCCGCAAGGCCCCCGGCTTCGCGCTGCTCGGCGTCCCGGGCGACGAGCGCGATGTCGTCCTGGAGCTGAAGACCGTCGCCGACGTGGCGCTGGTCGGCTACCCGAGCGCCGGCAAGTCCTCGCTGATCTCGGTGCTCTCCGCGGCCAAGCCGAAGATCGCCGACTACCCGTTCACGACGCTCGTCCCGAACCTGGGCGTGGTCACCGCGGGCGCCACCGTCTACACCATCGCCGACGTCCCGGGCCTGATCCCGGGCGCCAGCCAGGGCAAGGGTCTCGGCCTCGAGTTCCTGCGGCACGTGGAGCGGTGCAGCGTGCTCGTGCACGTCCTCGACACGGCGACCCTGGAGTCGGACCGCGACCCGGTCTCCGACCTGGACGTCATCGAGGCGGAGCTGAAGGAGTACGGGGCGGGCCTGGAGAACCGGCCGCGGCTCGTCGTCCTCAACAAGATCGACATCCCCGACGGCCAGGACCTCGCCGACATGGTCAGGCCCGACCTGGAGGAGCGCGGCTACCAGGTCTTCGAGGTCTCCGCCGTCGCCCACAAGGGCCTCAAGGAGCTCTCCTTCGCCCTCGCCGAGCTGGTCTCCGCGCACCGCGCGGCCCAGCCCAAGGAGGAGTCGACCCGCGTCGTCATCCGCCCGAAGGCCGTCGACGACGCCGGCTTCACCGTCACCCGTGAAGAGGTCGACGGCGAGCCGCTGTTCCGCGTCCGCGGCGAGAAGCCGGAGCGCTGGGTGCGCCAGACCGACTTCAACAACGACGAGGCCGTGGGCTACCTGGCCGACCGCCTCAACCGCCTCGGCGTCGAGGACCAGCTGATGAAGGCGGGCGCCCGCAACGGCGACGGCGTCGCCATCGGCCCCGAGGAGAACGCGGTCGTCTTCGACTGGGAGCCGACCATGATGGCCGGTGCCGAGATGCTCGGCCGCCGCGGCGAGGACCACCGTCTGGAAGCGCCGCGCCCGGCCGCCCAGCGCCGCCGCGACCGGCAGGCGGAGCGGGACGAGGCGCAGCAGGAGTTCGAGGACTTCAACCCGTTCTAGGCACAGCGCCCCCTGAAACACGGACAGGGCCGCACCCCCGCCGGGGTGCGGCCCTGTCCGTGTTCCGGGGGCGCTGCTCAGACCAGCACGTTCTTGTAGAACAGGTTGGAGCGGCGGTCACCCGCGACGCCCGACGCGAAGCCCAGGAACAGCCGGACCTCGCCGTCGACCGTCTGGTAGATCGCCAGGCCCTCCGGCTCGCGGAAGGACAGCGTCGAGCCCGCGTTCGTGATCACCGGACCCTGGGCGACCGCGCCGGTGTTCATGTTGATGCTGGTCACCTCGGAGTTGACCACGCCGTTCGTGACGTCGTACGAGTCGCCCGTCATCACGTACAGGTACTGGCCGTAGGCCGTGTACCCCTGGAACGTCGCCGACTTGGTGGCGAGCGAGGGCTGCTTGAAGTCGGCAAGCGTGCCGGAGAAGTCGCCGTTGCTCGCCTTGGCCAGGTCGTAGACCGCGATGTGCTTGCCGTCGCCGCTGACGTTGTAGCGGACGATCAGACGGTTGTTGACCGGGTCGACGGCGCAGGTGTACTCGTTCGCCGTGGAGACCGGCGCGTACTTCGACAGCAGCGACGAGGTGGTGCCGAGCGTCTGCCCGTTGGTGAACTTGAAGCGGGCCAGCCGGGTGCCGTAGCCGTTGGAGTTCGCCTCGACCTCGGTCCACAGGTACGTGTCCGAGCCCACGCCCTGCGCGCCGAACGAGACGCCGTGGCCGAAGCCGAGCAGATGCATGTAGCCGACGTAGTTGCCGTCGAAGTCGAGCTGCGTGATGCACAGGTCGCCGCCGGTCTCGGACGCGCCGTCGACGCGCTGGGCGACGAACAGCCGCCGGTTGACGTTGTCGAAGGCGAAGCCCTGCTGGACCGTCGAGTCGTGCAATGTCCTGGAGCGGAACAGGTCGTACGAGGGCTGCGTCAGGTCGAACCGCTTGGACGACGGCACCGAGGCCGACGCGGGCGCCGCACCGAGCCCCAGACCGAGCGCGGCGATCCCGAGCCCGCCGCCCGCCTTGAACAGGCCGCGGCGGCTGAGAGGGGAGTGGTGCAGAGGGGGTATGTGAGCCATGGGGGGATCCTCCCGAGACATCACCGGCCACTGCGGAGGCCGGTGCAGATCGCGGAGCCTATGGCAAAGGGCCCGGAAGATCACTTCCGGGCCCTTGAGCGTGTTCGGTCACGCGGTGACGGTGTCCTCGGCGTCCGTCGCCTCCGCGGACTCGTTCGCGTCCCCTTCGACGGCCTCGGCGATCTGCTCCTCGACGGAGTCCTCGCGCTGCGCCGGGATCTCCGTCTCGCCGCGGGCGGCCATCCGGACCCGGCGCTCGTCGGCCTCGGCGGACAGGGCGCGCACCGCGGCGTTGAAGCGGTCGATGGAGGGCGGGTCGGAGGGGCCCAGGAGGTGCTCCTTGAGCTCCAGACGGGCCTCGGCGTACTCGTCGTCCTTCTCGCCGCGAACGGCCGCGAGAAGGGCAGGCACGCCCTTCGCCCCGGGCGTCAGGATCGTCGCGGCGCTCACCGTCGGGAAGCCGGTGCGGAAGTCCGCCTCGGACAGGCCCGAGGTGTTGGCGACGGCGTACGGCTTCTCGCTGCTCAGCCAGTCGGAGACGACCGAGGAGACGTCCGAGATCAGCACGTCGGCCTGGTTGAAGCAGGTGAAGATCGCCGGGCGGGCCTCGGTGACGATCAGGTGCTCCCACTCCGGGAAGGACGCCCAGTAGGCCTCCTCCCAGGCGGCGGTCGCCTCGGCCACGGCTGCGGCCCGGCCGTGCGACGGCTTGCCCTGGAGCAGCATCTTCTCCATCTCGTCCGCGCTGGTGCGGAAGGAGGTGGAGGTCAGCTTGTCGAGGGCGGCCGCGGCGCGGGTCAGCTCGGCGGCGGCCTCCGGGCCCGGGCGGGCGCCGGAGCGGCGGGTGTTGGCCTCGCGGATCATCGCCATGATGCGCTGGTTGGCCTCGCCCGCGGCGGGGACCTGCGAACCGGTCATGGGGTGCGGCTTGTAGATCAGGCGGACGCGGTCGTCGGCGAGCAGGTGCCGCACGATGTTCTCGCCGGCCAGGATCACCGAGGTGTTGCCCGGGTTGCCGTCCCAGCCCTCCCAGGTGGGGGCGTACAGGACCGTCGTGTACGCGCTCGTGGCGGGGCCGCTGCCGACCTTGATCGGGGACAGCTGCGGGCGGCCCACCTCGACGACGTCCTTGTCCTCGACGCCGACGTCGGCCAGCTGGTAGCGGTCGCGGGCCGCGGGGCCCGCCACCCACACCTCGTCGTACGCCTTCGCGTACGGGTTGCAGGAGCTGAGCTTGTCGGACTCGCCGTGGTTGATGAACGCGTGCTTGATCGTCGGGATGCGCAGCACCTGCGAGGTCTTCGCGGCGTTCGCCGGGTGCAGCATCATCTTCAGCGTCGAGTTCTCCAGGGAGAACATCGTGGCGACCTTCGGGAAGCAGATGATCGGCACGTCGGTCGCGTCGATCTTGTTCACCATGAAGCGCTCACGCAGCACGATCAGCGGCTTGCCGTCCAGCTCGGCGACGGTGGAGAGCCACATGTTCGCCTGGTACGCGGAGGTGGTGCCGCCCGAGAAGTACATCGCCACGGTCGGCTGGTAGTCGGCCAGCCACTGGTCGAGCCACTCGATGGTCTTCTGGTCGTTCAGCGGGCGCTTCTTCGGCATCAGCCAGGTCGCCAGGTAGACGGTGCCGCCGCCGAGCAGCGCGATCGACAGGCCGATGCCGATGCCGCCCCACAGGGCGTCGGTCGTCGCGGCCGTCACCAGCAGACCGACGGTGGCCGGGATCGAGAAGGTCAGCAGACGGTGGCTGGAGCGGCGCGCCAGGAGCCGCGGCGGCGCCGCGGACAGGCGCAGCGGGGTGGAGTCGATGTTGCGCGTGACGATCGGCAGCGTGCGCGTGCGGCGCACCATGACCGCCGCGGCCTGGCAGCCGAAGTGCAGCACGTACACCGCGAGCACCATGATCAGCAGCGGGGCCTGCTCGCCCAGCGGGTCGATGCCGTCGATGCGCAGCAGGCCGACGAAGATCAGCATGTCGCGCAGCAGCTGGCGCACGGTGACGTCGAAGCGGATCTTGCCCAGCAGCGACAGCAGGCCCGGCTGTCGGTACTGCAGATACGTGTCGAGGGCGAGACCGGCGGCGCTCGCCACCACGAACACGGGAACGTAGGGCACGAGCGCGCTCACGAGCTGGGCCACATAGAGCGCGAACATCGCGAACAGCGCGGAGAGCTGTACGACGCGGCGGGGGGCAAGTCCGGCGGAGGGCACGGGGCTGGGCTCCTGGCAGGGATCGGAGGACGAGGTGATGCGGTGGGGGCTGATCCACCTCGGTGAAAAGGCTGACCACTGACCGTATGACTTTCAGCGGTGCTCTAGCAATCCTCGGTGAGATCAATCACGGCATATAGGGGCAAAGGTCACAAGGTGCGGAAGGGGTGGACGGCGGGCGTCCGCCCCTCGAAACCCCAGCGCGTCCGAGCGGTCACGTCACGTAGATTGCGGAGCATGTCAGGGGCAGCAAAGAAGGCGGTGCGGCAGGGTGTGGCCGAGGCCCGCCGGATCGTCGTCAAGGTCGGATCGTCGTCGCTCACCACCGCAGCGGGGGGCCTGGACGCGGACCGCGTCGACGCCTTGGTGGACGTACTCGCCAAGCACCGCAGCGGGGGAGAGCGGGAGATCGTCCTCGTCTCCTCCGGCGCCATCGCCGCCGGACTCGCCCCGCTCGGCCTGACCCGCCGCCCCAAGGACCTCGCACGCCAGCAGGCCGCGGCCAGCGTCGGCCAGGGCCTCCTCGTCGCCCGCTACACCGCCTCCTTCGCCCGCTACGGCGTCCGCGTCGGCCAGGTCCTGCTCACCAGCGACGACATGGCGCGCCGCGCCCACCACCGCAACGCCTCGCGCACCCTCGACCAGCTCCTGGCCATGGGCGCCTTCCCGGTCGTCAACGAGAACGACACCGTCGCCACCGACGAGATCCGCTTCGGCGACAACGACCGGCTCGCCGCCCTCGTCGCCCACCTCGTCCACGCCGACCTGCTGGTGCTCCTCTCCGACGTCGACGGGCTCTACGACGGCGACCCCTCCAAGCCCGGCACCTCCCGCATCGCCGAGGTGCGCGGCCCCGCCGACATAGCGCACGTCAAGATCGGCAGCGCCGGGAAGGCGGGCGTCGGCACCGGCGGCATGGTCACCAAGGTCGAGGCCGCCTCCATCGCCGCCGCGGCCGGCATCCCGGTGGTGCTGACCTCCTCCTCCTACGCCGCCGACGCGCTCGCCGCCCGCGACACGGGCACGTACTTCCACCGCACCGGGCGGCGCAGCGCCGACCGCCTGCTCTGGCTCCAGCACGCCTCGACCCCGCAGGGCGCGATCACCCTCGACGACGGTGCCGTACGGGCCGTGGTCGAGCGGCGCAAATCGCTGCTGCCCGCCGGGATCGCGGCCGTGGAGGGTGAATTCAGCGCCGGCGACCCGGTCGAGCTGCGTGACGAGAGCGGCGTGGCCGTCGCCCGCGGCCTGGTCAACTTCGACGCCAAGGAGATCCCGCAGCTGATCGGCCGTTCAACACGGGAGCTCGCCCGCGACCTCGGCCCGGCCTACGAACGGGAAGTCGTACACAGGGACGACCTGGTCCTCCTCCGGGCTTGAAACACCCTCGGCCGCCTTCGAAACCACCTGTGTAAACGGCCGAAAGCCTGCCACCCGTGGGGGACCTTCCCCAAAACGCCCCCACGGGGCGTCCGGTCCTGCTCAACTCTTTCTGCAGGGAGTTCATCTTTCTGCGGGGAGTCCATCCCGGAGAAGGTCCGCACGACCACCACGACCACCACGACCATTGCGCAAAGGAGGCCGTCGTGAGACGAGCGCGCCCGGGGACCGTGTCCAAGGGGGCCCGAGGGTCGGCGGAGCGGGCGCTGACGAGCGTCGCCGCGGGGGACACGTACGAGGAGCAGGGCGGCGAGGCCTCCGAGACGGCGGGCGCCACCGGCGAGTCCACGGGGGCCACCGAAGAGGGCCCCCGCCTGTGGCACATCACGCTCAGCGTCTCCGGCGCCGAAACGCCCCTGGCCGAAGTCCGCCGTGGCCTCGAACAGCTCGCCCACGACCACCCCTTCCTGCTGACCAGCCGCTACGCCGTCGACCACGCCGAGATCCGCTACTGGGAAGAGGCCCGCGACCTGCACGACGCCGCGGCCGTCGCGCTGCGCCTGTGGGGCGAGCACCGGCAGACCTCGCAGCTGCCGCCCTGGGAGATCGTCGGCCTGGAGGTCATCGACCGGCAGACCTACCACCAGCGGATCGCCGAGGGGTACGGGCCGCTGCCGGCCACCCCGGTCGGCGTGCACCCCTTCTAGAGGCGCCCGGCCGCCGCCCGGAAGCAGCCGCTGTCACGCCTGGTCGGCGATGAAACAGAACCTTCCACGAATGAAACGTTTTCGGCCATGTCTCACCCCCCGAAACGGGATCTGGACGCCCACCCGCACCCGGCTACGCTGCGAGGCATGACGTCGCTGCCGCTCAACCCGTATGACTCGATGACCCCCGTCGCCCGGACCGCCTACCGTGCCCGCGCGGCGGCCACCGCGCTCGCCCCGCTGACCCGGGCCGAGAAGGACGACGCCCTCGGCGCGATCGCCGACGCCCTCGAAGTCCGTACGGCCGAGATCGTCGAGGCCAACGCCAAGGACATCGCGCGCGCCCGCGAGGCCGGCACCAGCGAAGCCATCATCGACCGGCTCACCCTGACCCCCGAGCGGGTCCGCGCCATCGCCTCCGACGTGCGCGACGTCATCGCGCTGCCCGACCCGGTCGGCGAGGTCGTGCGCGGCAACACGCTGCCCAACGGCATCGACCTGCGCCAGATCCGCGTCCCCCTCGGCGTCGTCGGCATCATCTACGAGGCCCGGCCCAACGTCACCGTGGACGCGGCCGCCCTCTGCCTCAAGTCCGGCAACGCCGTGCTGCTGCGCGGCAGTTCGTCCGCGTACGAGTCGAACACCGCGCTCGTGCGCGTCCTGCGCGACGCCGTCGGCGGCGCCGGACTGCCCGCCGACGCCATCCAGCTGGTGCCCGGCGAGTCCCGCGACTCGGTGACCGAGCTGATGCGCGCCCGCGGCCTCGTCGACGTCCTCATCCCGCGCGGCGGCGCGTCCCTCATCAAGAACGTCGTCGAGAACTCGATCGTGCCCGTCATCGAGACCGGCACCGGCAACTGCCACGTCTACGTGGACGCCGACACCGACCTCGACATGGCCGTCGACATCCTCGTCAACTCCAAGGCCCAGCGGCCCTCCGTGTGCAACGCGGCCGAGACCCTCCTGGTCCACCAGGACGTCGCCGACGCGTTCGTGCCGCGTGCCCTCGACGCGCTCGCCGACGCCGGAGTCACCGTCCACGCCGACCCGCGGATCATGGCGTACGCCGGTCAGAGCAAGGCCACCGTCGTCGAGGCCACGCCCGAGGACTGGGAGACCGAGTACCTCTCGTACGACATCGCGGCCGCCGTCGTCGACGACATGGACAAGGCCATCGAGCACATCCGGCTGTGGTCCTCCGGCCACACCGAGGCCATCGTCACCACCTCCCAGCAGGCCGCCCGCCGCTTCACCCAGCTCGTCGACTCCACCACCGTCGCCGTGAACGCCTCGACCCGGTTCACCGACGGCGGCCAGTTCGGCTTCGGCGCCGAGATCGGCATCTCCACGCAGAAGCTGCACGCCAGGGGCCCCATGGGCCTGCCGGAGCTGACGAGCACCAAGTACATCGTCACCGGCGACGGCCACACGCGTTAATCACCGGGTTGTGGGGTGAATTCCCTTACCGTCTGCCCAAAATGACCCCTCAGGTCTACTCTGGACAGGTGCCGGAGGACGTGGGGGGCACGCCGTTTTCGGACGGCCGGGAGCCCGACGACGACCAGGACCGCGGGGGCTGGGACGAAGAGTTCGCCTCCGTGGTCTTCGACGAGGACTTCGTGCAGGCGGCGAAGGTCCATGAGCCCACCGCGGTCGAGCGCCTGCTCGCCGCGGCACAGGCCCGTGCCGAGGCCCAGGAGGCCGAGGCCCGCAGGGCGCGGATACGCCGCGGACCCGACGACGACTTCTACGACGACACGGACCCGGACGGCTACGGCCTCGACGGCTCCGGCGACTTCGGCCGCGAACTCGACGACCTGTACGACGACGAGCTCGACCGGCCCGGCAGGCCCGGCGCCTTCGCGGCCCGGGTCCGCTGGCGTCGGCCCGTCGCCTGGGCGCTCGCGCTGCTGATGGGGATCGGCATGGTCGCCCTCGCCTTCACCGCCGTCTACCGCGGCGCATCGGCGGGCCGCCAGGACGACCGCGTACCCCCGCCGGCGACCACGGAACTGGAGAAGAGCCTTCCGGGTCCCTCCGCCTCCGCCGACTACTCACGGCCTGCGGTTTCGGCGGTTCCGCGTACTCCCTGAGCCGTCGCGCGCCGAGCTGTCGGAAGTTGTCGTGTACCAGGGCGTTTACGTGACGTCCCGGGGACCTACCCTGAAGGTATGGGCGGGCCAGCAGACCCACCGGAGGGGACACCGGAAGGCGGCCCCGGCGGTGGCGGAGGAAGTGACGACGAGTACCGATCCGTCGTGTTCGACGAATCGTTCGTCAGGGCTGCCCGGCTCCAGGAGTTCTCCGCGCAGGAGCGCATCACCGACCACGCCCCCGCCGTGCGCCGCACGCCCGCGCTGCGCCGCGGACTGACCCGGCAGGCCGTCATCCTCGTCGTCATGATCGTGCTCGCCTTCGGCACGGCGATCTACATGGGCATACGCAGCCCGTACCGCACCACCCAGGTCGCCCGGCACACCGAACCGCTGCGGATGACCGTGATACCCCTCGCGCCGTCCGGCAAGGTGCCCGGCGCCGACTCCACCGCCGAGCTGTACCGGCACAGCCCCGCCGCCCAGTTCCACATCGCCGCCGACGGCATCGCACTGCCCACGATCAGGCGCACCGCGCATTTCTCCGACAGCCAGGTCGTCACCGCGCTGACCACGGCCAAGGACTACCTCGTCGACTCCTCGCTCGACCCGGACGTGCTCAAGGGAGCGACACAGCGGCCGGTCCGCCAGCTCGTCGACCCGCAGCAGCTCGACCAGTTCGACCAGAGCTTCGACAAACCGGCCGCCGACGGCCGGCACGCCGCCACCGGCTGGCTGGTCCGCTTCGACCCGGCCGAGGCCGCGCTCGCCGACGACCACATCCGCGTCACCGGCACCCTGCACGTCGCCGAGACCGACGCCGACACCCTCGAAGTGACCTCGGACCACACGTTCGTGTACGCGCTGCGACCCGTCGACAAGCCGGACGCCGCGGCGTCCCTGTTCACCGTCCGCCGCGAGCTGCACTTCCGCTTCGACCGCGACGACCTGCGCAACCACCAGGCCGAGCTGATGGTCTCCTACCTCCAGGCCGGGCCGCTGTCCTGCTCCACCGACTCCGCCACCCATCTGCACCCGCTGCTCGCGGGCCGGCGGGCCACCCAGGACGGCCCGGCGGGCACCGACCCGTACGCGACGGGCAGTGCGACCGCGCTGTGCGGCGCGCTCGCACCGAGCGCCCAGCCGTCCGTCTGACCTCTCAGGAAGCGACCTTCAAGAAGCGACCTTCAGGCAGCGACCTTCACGAAGCGGTCACTCGTCGTCGGTGGTGCCGTGGTTGCCGTCGTTGCCGCCGCCGGAGTTCCCGCCGCTGCCGTTGTTGCCGCCGCCGAAGCCCCCGAAGCCGCGCCGGACCCGGCCGCCCAGGTCACCCGCGCCGCCCGCGATGTCGCTGACCAGCTTCATCAGCGGGTCCTTCGAGCTCTTCACGTGGTCCGTGTAGTGCGCGGCCGACTGACGGAACGAGTCCGTCACCGAGGTGTCCTTGTCCTCGGTGCGGCGCGGGTAGTGGCCGTCCATCAGCCGCTGGAAGTCGCGGGTCTCGGACCACTTCTTCAGCTCGGCGGCGCGCACCGTGGTGAACGGGTGCGAACGCGGCATCACGTTCAGGATCTTCAGGACCGAGTCGCGCAGATCGCCCCCGGCCTCGTACTCCTCGGCCTGCTTGAGGAACGCGTCCACGTTCATCTCGTGCAGGTGGTTGCCGCCCGCGATCTTCATCAGGCCGCGCATGGAGGCCTGCAGGTCCTGGCCGACCAGCAACCCGGCGCGGTCCGCGGAGAGTTCGGACTTGCGGAACCACTCGCGCAGCGCCGTCACGATCGCCATGATCGCGAGGTTGCCCAGCGGGATCCACGCCACGCGCAGCGCCAGGCTGGTCAGGAAGAGCAGTATCGTCCGGTACACCGAGTGCCCGGAGAGCGCGTGGCCCACCTCGTGGCCGACGACCGCCCGCATCTCCTCCTCGTCGAGCAGCTCCACAAGACCGGTGGTGACGACGATGATCGGCTCGTCCAGACCGATGCACATCGCGTTCGGCTGCGGGTCCTGATTCACGTACATCGGCGGGACCTTCTCCAGGTCCAGGATGTAACAGGCGTCCCGCAGCATCGAGTTGAGGTGCGCGAACTGCTCGTCGGAGACCCGCACCGAGTCCGACAGGAACAGCAGCCTGAGACTGCGCTCCGGCAGCAGACCGCTCAGCGCCTTGAAGACCGTGTCGAACCCGCTGAGCTTGCGCAGCGCCACCAGCGCCGAGCGGTCGGCCGGGTGCTCGTACGCCCGCGAGGAGATGCCGGGGAAGCGCCGGCGCTGCCTGCTGGGTACGTTCTCGTGCTCGTTCGGTACGTCGGGCATGCGGCCCCCCATGTCGTGTGGTGTCCGGTGTCTGTCGCGTCCGGTCGTGCCCCCGAGATGGAGTCCACCCTAGGCGGAGATACCGTGACGGGTCAGCAGACAGAAGGAGCGAACCGTCATGGATCACAACATCAGCGATCACCTCGTCAGCGCGGTCGCGGCCGACCAGGGCCCCGGCAATCTGTTGCGCATCGTGCTGATCGTCGGTGTGCTCGGAGCCGTCCTGCTCGCCTGGTTCCTGCTGCGCGGCTACAAGAACGACGACCGCGACGACTGATCCGGCAGGACCCGCCCGGTACGGCTGATCCGGGTGACCCGGAGCGACCGGGAAGCCCGTACGGCAGAGTCGGCGTGAGCGGCGGGAGTACCCCCGCTTACGATGGGTCAGAAGTCTTTATCCCGATCACACCCGATCCCACACCGGATAGGTCCTGCTGACGATGAGCCTCCACGCCACCGCTGCCCAGCTGGCCACCCTCGCCTCCGAGGGCGGCGAGCACGGCGGCAACCACGAGAGCATCAGCCCCCTGATGACGGGCGGCGCCGCCTTCATCATCCTGCTTCTGCTGCTGTGGATCACCACGCGCTTCAACCGCGACCGCTAGTCCGGAACGAGACCACTCGGATCGGGCCAGTAGGCTCTGCACGCATGGGAGCGCAGGACATGCCTACCGGCCCGGTCAACAGCCCGACCGGCGGCCCGGATCGTGAGTGGGCCTCACCGGCCAAGAGACGTCTCGGCGTCATGGGCGGAACGTTTGACCCGATCCATCATGGACACCTGGTGGCGGCCAGCGAGGTCGCCTCGCAGTTCCACCTGGACGAGGTGGTGTTCGTCCCGACCGGGCAGCCGTGGCAGAAGAGCGACAAGAAGGTCTCGCCCGCCGAGGACCGCTATCTGATGACGGTCATCGCGACCGCCGAGAACCCGCAGTTCTCGGTCAGCCGCATCGACATCGACCGCGGCGGACCCACCTACACCACGGACACGCTGCGCGATCTGCGCGCGCTCAACCCGGACACGGACCTCTTCTTCATCACGGGCGCCGACGCCCTGGGGCAGATCCTCACCTGGCGCTACACCGAAGAGCTCTTCTCCCTGGCACACTTCATCGGCGTCACAAGGCCGGGGCATACACTCACCGACCCGGGCCTGCCGGAAGGCGGTGTCTCGCTCGTCGAGGTCCCCGCCCTCGCGATCTCGTCCACGGACTGCCGTGACAGGGTCGCCAAGGGCGACCCCGTCTGGTACCTCGTACCGGACGGTGTGGTGCGCTACATCGACAAACGCCAGCTGTACCGAGGCGAATGACCCTGCACCGCCGAGAGGGGCATTGGTGAACGACCGATACGACGGTTACGACCAGCAGAATTACGAGTTGGTCGGCTATGACGAATTCGGCCAGCCGGTTTACCGGCAGGTGCGGCAGGCGCCGTCGTACGACCAGAGCTCCGGGTACGGATACGGTTACGATCCGTACGCGACCGGCCAGCAGCAGCCCGTGCAGCAGCCCGCGCAGCCTCAGGGGTACGACCCCTACGGCGGTGCGCAGCAAGGGAGTTCGGGCGGCTACGACCCCTACGGCGCGGCCGCGGGGACCGGGCAGCAGCAGCGCGTTGCCCCGCACCCTGAGCAGCAGGCGCAGGCCACCGCGTACATCCCGCAGCAGGCCCCGCCGGCCGCCGAGGAGTCGGGTGCCGGGTCCGCGCCGCGCGACCACCGCACCGAGCAGTTCGACTTCGTCGAGGAGCCGGACGAGAACTCCGAAGACGTCATCGACTGGCTGAAGTTCACCGAGTCGCGCACCGAGCGCCGCGAGGAGGCCAGGCGCCGCGGTCGCAACCGGGTCGTCGCCCTCGTCGTCGTCCTCGCCCTGTGCCTGGCCGGCGGCGTCGGCTACCTCTGGTACGCGGGCAAGCTGCCGTTCCTGTCCGACGACTCCAAGAAGTCCACCGCCGCGGACGCGGTCGGACCGCAGAACCGTGACGTCATCGTCGTCCACCTGCACAACACCAAGGGCGGCGCCACCTCCACGGCCCTGCTCGTGAACAACACGACGACCAAGCAGGGCACGACCGTCCTGCTGCCCAACGCCCTCTCCCTGACCGACGACGAGGGCAGCGCCACCACCCTCGCCAAGTCCGTCGCCGACGACGGCTCCTCGGGCACCAGCGACGCGATCGACACCCTCCTCGGCACCGACATCGAGGGCACCTGGCGCCTCGACACCCCCTTCCTCAGTAACCTCGTCGAACTCGTCGGCAACGTCGAGGTCGACACGGACACCGACGTCCCCGACCCGGACAAGAAGGGCACCACCCTCGTCCACAAGGGCCAGGACCAGACGCTCAGCGGCGCGATGGCCGTCGCCTACGCCACCTACCGGGCCAAGGGCGAGGCGCAGACCGCGCAGCTCATGCGGTTCGGCCAGGTCATGCAGGGCGTGCTGCGCAAGATCTCCTCGGACCCGCAGGCCGCGACGACCACCGTGCAGACCCTCACCCAGATCATCGAGCCGCCGCTGACCGAGAAGGACCTCGGCGCCTTCCTCGCCAAGCTGGCCGACCACGCCAAGCAGGGCGACTACAAGACGGCTGTGCTCCCGGTCCAGCGGGACGGCAGCGTCTCCCGGTCGACCGCGGACTCCGTCGTCAAGGACGTCCTCGGCGGCACCGTGAAGGCCCCGTCCTCGGGCGACTCCCCGCGCGTCTCCGTCCAGAACGCCACCGGCGACACCAAGCACACCGATGACGCCCGCGTCACCCTGGTCAACGGCGGCTACACCTTCGTCTCCGGCGGCACGGGCACCACGGTGGCCACCTCCCGCGTCACCTACGCCGACGCCGGCAGCAAGGACGACGCCGTCGAGGTCGCCAAGACCCTGAACCTGCCGACCTCGGCCGTGAAGAAGGGCGAGACCACCGCGAACGCGGACGTGTCCGTCGTCCTCGGCCAGGACTACACCGGCAAGTGACCCGGCTCACCCGCCCTGCCGGCGCCCCTTCCGAGGGGCGCCGGTAATGCCGTGAGGCCCGGCGGCGGTCCGTGAGACCCTTGAGATACCCCGTGAGGGCCCAGTGAGGGACAGTCCGGGGGAACCCGACCGGAGCCGACACCAGAGCGCACCGGATCCGACCCGCCGAACGAAAGCCTTGTAGTGACCGCCACTGACCGTTCCATCGAGCTCATCAACGTCGCCGCGCAGGCGGCCGCCGACAAGCTCGCGCACGACATCATCGCCTACGACGTCAGCGACGTGCTGTCCATCACGGACGCCTTCCTGCTGGCCTCCGCGCCCAACGACCGCCAGGTCAAGTCGATCGTCGACGAGATCGAGGAGCGCCTGAACAAGGAGCTCGGCGCCAAGCCGGTCCGCCGCGAGGGCGACCGCGACGCCCGCTGGATCCTGCTCGACTACGTCGACATCGTCGTCCACGTCCAGCACAGCGAGGAGCGCGTCTTCTACGCCCTGGAGCGGCTGTGGAAGGACTGCCCCGAGCTGGACCTGCCCGAGGAGGCCAAGGCCACCCGCGGCAAGGCCGCCGAGCACGCCCAGAGCGAGGAGGCGGCCGCGGCCGAGGAGATCCGGGAATTCGGCGGTGAGGTCCTTTGACGGCCGCTCCGCGCGGCCGCCGGGTCGTCCTGTGGCGGCACGGCCAGACCTCCTGGAATCTGGAGCGCCGCTTCCAGGGCACCACGGACATCGACCTGACCGGGACGGGCATCGCGCAGGCCAGGCGCGCCGCCCGGCTCCTCGCCTCCCTGAAGCCGGACGCGATCGTCGCCTCCGACCTCAAGCGGGCCGCGGCCACCGCCGGTGAGCTGGCCGCCCTGACCGGCCTCGACATCGCACACGACGAGGGTCTGCGCGAGACGTACGCCGGCGAGTGGCAGGGACTCACGCACGAGGAGATCAAGGCGCAGTACGGCGAGCAGTACGCCGCGTGGAAGCGCGGCGAGCCCGTGCGGCGCGGCGGCGGCGAGCTGGAGACCGAGGTCGCCGACCGGGCCGCGCCCGTCGTGCTGCGGCACGCCGACAAGCTGCCGGACGGCGGCCTGCTCGTCGTGGTCAGCCACGGCGGCACCATCCGCACCACCATCGGTCGCCTCCTGGGTCTCGAGTCCCACCACTGGGAGGGGCTCGGCGGTCTGTCGAACTGCTGCTGGTCCGTGCTCGGCGAGGGCGCGCGCGGCTGGCGCCTGCTCGAGCACAACGCGGGCACGCTGCCGGAGCCGGTCCTCGGCGACGATGACTAGCGCCGACTGACCTGCGGGAACGTCGGTGTGGGGCCGGTCCCCGGGGGCACGGGGACCGGATTTCACTTTCTGGCGGGAGGCAGGCTAAAGTTCTTCTTGTTCGGGCCGCCGGGGAAAAACCCGGGGGAACGAATGAAGGCAAGGGGCTATAGCTCAGTTGGTAGAGCGCCTGCATGGCATGCAGGAGGTCAGGAGTTCAATTCTCCTTAGCTCCACAGCAAGTTCCTGAGAGATCAGGAAATGAAGATCCCGTCCCGTCAGGGGCGGGATTTTTCGTTTCCCGCACGCAGCAATGCCGTCTTCGCCCGGGTCTCCTCGTCCGCGGGGGAGTAGGCGACGATCCGGCACTCCGGCATCCCGTTGATCGACAGGGACGTCGTCGCCATCCGCAGCTCCCCGTCCACGGCCCGGTGCCGGAACGTCTTCACGCGCCGCCCCGGTGGCACGACGTCACCGCTCTCCCACAACTCGGTGAAGTAACCGCTGGCCGCCGCCAGCTCGCGTATGAAGTCCTCCCAGGCCGGCTCGCCCACATGCCGTCCGTACCCCGAGCGCAGCGTCGCCACCATCACCGGCAGCTCGGCCTCCCGGAACACCAGCGGACAGTCCCGCTCGGGACCCACGAACAGCGTCCACAGCGCATTGGACGCATGGCCCGGGGACCCCTCCTGGACGGTGAACAGATCCCGGTACGCGGCATTGCTGGCCAGCAGGTCGTAGCGCGCGTTGTAGACCACCGCCGGCAGCGGGTCCATCGCGTCGAGGATCGTCTGGACCTCCGGCCCGACGTCCTGCGTGGCGGCCTCCCGCGTCGGCTCGTACGCCACCTCCGCCAGGTGGTACAGGTGCTCCCGCTCCGGGCGCTCCAGGCGCAGCGTGCGCGCCACGGCGTCCAGGACCTGCGGCGAGGCGTTGATCGGGCGGCCCTGCTCCAGCCACGTGTACCAGGTGACGCCCACGCCGGAGAGCTGTGCGACCTCCTCGCGGCGCAGGCCGGGGGTGCGCCTGCGCGTGCCCGCGGGCATGCCGACGTCCTGCGGGGTGACTCTGGCGCGGCGGCTGCGCAGAAAGGCGGCCAGCTCGGGCCTGCGGCGCTCCGCCGGCCTGCCCGTGGCCCGTCCCGTCGTGGTCATCGTCGTCACATCCCCCATCGTGTGCGCCGGTGTCGCGCCCCGGAAGGCGCGTACCGGGTGCTGCCGGTACCAGCATCAGCAGGCTCTCGGCACCCGTATCCGATCGCGCCCAGTCTCGAAGGCATGACGACAACCGTCCCGGAAAGTCCGAAGGCCCCAACTCCCGGATCCAGTAAAGCCCCTGGCACTGACAATGCCTCCGCGGCCGGTCGCGGGCGGCTGCTCGCGGTGGTGCTGACCGCCCAGTTCATGGCGGTTCTCGACGTGTTCATCGTGAACGTCGCCGCGCCCACGATCCGCACCGAACTCGACGCGTCCGGCGCCGCGCTGCAACTCGTCGTCGCCGGATACACGATCACGTACGCCGTGCTGCTGATCACCGGCGCACGCCTCGGCGACCTGCTCGGCCACCGGCGGGCCGTCCTCGCCGGGCTCACCGTCTTCACCGCGGCCTCGCTCGCCTGCGGTCTCGCGCGCAGCGACGGCCAGCTGATCGCGTTCCGCATGGTGCAGGGCGCCGGTGCGGCGCTGCTCGTGCCGCAGGTGCTCAGCCTCATCCAGCGGAACTTCACCGGGCAGGCCCGCACCCGGGCGCTCGGCGTCTACGCCGCCGTCCTCGCCGTGGGCGCCGCCGCCGGGCAGGTGCTCGGCGGGGTGCTGGTCAGCGCCGACCTGTTCGGCACCGGCTGGCGCTCGGCGTTCCTGGTGAACGTGCCCGTCGGCGCGGCCCTGCTCGTCGTCGGCCGCGGCGCGCTGCCCCGCGACGCCGGCCGCGGCGGCCCGGGGCGCGGCCTCGACCTGGTCGGGCTCGTCCTGCTCGGCGCCTCGGTGTCGCTGCTGACCGTGCCGCTCGTCCTCGGCCAGGAGGAGGCCTGGCCGCTGTGGTCCTGGCTCTGCCTGGCCGCGTCCGTCGTGCTGTTCGCCCTGTTCTGCGGGTACGAGTCCGCTCTCGCCCGGCGCGGCGGGGCGCCGCTGATCGCGCCGCGGGTGCTGCGGCTGCCCGGCATCGGCACGGCCGCCTTGCGGGTGCTCGCCGCGATGGCCGTGAACGCCGGCTTCCTCTTCGCGCTCACCCTGCATCTGCAGAGCGGCCTCGGCTACAGCGCGCTGCGCGCCGGGCTCAGCGTCGTGCCCACCGCGGCCGCGTTCGGCGTCGTGGGGCTGACCTGGCGGCGCTGGCCACAGCGATGGCAACGGGCCATGATCCCGGGCGGGTTCGCCCTCGCGGCGGCCGGATCGCTCGGTACCGGGCTCGCCCTGCACGGCGGCGGCCACGGCGGAGCCCTGCTGTATCCAGCCTTCGTCGCGATGGGCGCGGGCCTCGCGCTCGCCTTCAGCCCGACGCTCACCGGGGCGCTCGCGACGGTGCGGCCCGAGGACGCGGCCGACGCCAGCGGACTGCTGACCACCGTGACCCAGCTCGGCCAGTTGACCGGCGTCGCCACCTTCGGAACGCTTTTCCTCAACCGGTCTGAGGCGTTGGGGGCTTCCGGGGCGTATATATCTTCGGACGCGCTCCTGGCATGCGCTTATGCGCTGGCCGGGGTGGCGGCTCTGGGTGCCGTATCCGGACTGGTACGCATGCGTCGCTGACCGTATTGCTCCGGCCGTGGCAGAATCGGACGGCCGGAAGGGGGCTGCGTCCGATCGACGAAAGACGGCCCGACGGGAGGGAGCGCACGATGCCCGCGAGCATCACCGAGGAGGCCGACCGCCTCCTTGTCGTGACGGCGATATCCGCCGAGCCCCCGACCCCGTCCCAGGGCGATGCCCCGCTTCTTCTCAACTGTCCGTCCTGCGGCTCCTCCCACGTCGCCCAGATGCTGGGCGACAACGGCGGGATCTCGTACGTGTGCACGGCCTGCGGCCACAGCTGGAGCTGAACGGATCGACATGGGGTCACACAGGAGGAAGTGCGACTGGTGCGACAGCGGTACGCCCATCGTGCGCGACATGGAGCCGGTGAACCCCGAGTACCAGTACTGGTGCGAGGAGTGCGCGCGGGCGCTGATCATAAAGGGCGACCCGATCGAGACGTACCGCGAGCTGGAGGGCGAGCCGATCTACGGCCGCCTCCTGGACGAGCACTGCACGCTCAAGCGGTTCTACTCGTTCGCCACAGCCTGACCCCGGACCGCGCGAGGAAGGCGCAGCCCACGACTGCGTAGAGCGCCGACAGCGCCAACTCGACACCGTTCTGGTGCAGTTCGGGCCGGCCCGTGCCGTGCGGCACCCACCACAGCGCGTACGAGCAGAACAGCAGCGCCATGAGGGCGGCGACGCGGTGCCGGCCCGTCTCCCACACCAGGAGGACGAGCGGCACGCACCACACCCAGTGGTGCGACCACGAGACCGGGCTGATCAGGAGAGCCGTCGTCGCGCAGGCCACCACGGCGAGCGCCCGCCGCCCCCGCAGCGCCGCGGCCACGGCCACCGCGAGGCCTGTCGCACCCGCCACGACGGCGGCGGCCACCCACCACGGCCCCGGGTCGTCGGTGTGCAGTAGGCGGGCCAGGACACCGCGCAGCGACTGGTTCGCGGTCTCCTCCGCGTGCCCGACCCGGCTCGCCTCGAAGACCATCCGGGTCCAGAACAGCCGCGAGTCGTGCGGCAGGACCACGGCCGTCAGCGCGGTGACACCGGCGCAACTGCCCACCGCCGTGGCCGCCGCACGCAGCCACGGCCGCCAGCCGCCCCCGGTGACCGCCAGAGCGAGGCCCGTGCCCAACAGGAACACCACGAACAGCGCGGGCGTCAGCTTGATCGCGGCGGCGACCCCGATGCCCACGCCCGCCCAGCGGTGCCCGGGCCGCCGCGTCAGGTCCCACAGGACCAGCACGGCGAGCAGCAGATTGACCTGGCCGTAGCGGAGCGTCGTCCACACCGGCTCGCACCACACGGCGCCTGCGGCCACCCACAAGGAGTGCTCCACGCGCGCGTGGCGGCGCACGAGCAGCAAGGAGAGATGCACGAACGCGACGAGCAGCGCGAGATTCAGCAGGGTCGCCGCGGCGCGCACGGTCGCCACGTCGAGCAACGTCAGCGGGGTGAACAGCAGCGCGGCGAACGGCGGGTACGTGGTCGGCAGCCCGGCGTGCGTCGCTCTGAGCGCGTACAGGTCGCCCCCGGCCCGCACGGTCGCGCCCTCCGCTCTGTAGACGAGCAGATCGATCATCGAGACGTGAGCCGCGCGCTGGGCGATCCAGAAGCTCACGAAGGAGAGCAGACAGACTCCCAGGGATACGGAGACGCGGCGGTGGGTACGGGGCAGGACGAGCGCGGTCACGGGAGGCACCGTAGTGGCCCCATAAGGATCTTTTCCCAACAAGGTGGGGCAGATCGGAAACGATTTGGTGGTGCACCCCTGTGACCGTGTAATGTTGGCGTCGCCGCCGGGGAAACCGACAGGGAAAACCTGAAGGAACCGGGCAGCACACCGCAAGGGGCTATAGCTCAGTTGGTAGAGCGCCTGCATGGCATGCAGGAGGTCAGGAGTTCAATTCTCCTTAGCTCCACAGGAATTGAAAGCGGGCCATCCGATTCGGATGGCCCGCTTTCGTGTTCCCGGCTACGGGTCTCCTACTTGCGGGCGCGTGCCCGGCCGCTGCGGCCCGGGGGCAGTGCGAGCGGCAGCGCGGGGCGCTGCTGGAGCGCCGCCGGGTCCTCCTCGATGCGCAGGGCGAGCGCAGGACAGCGGCGCACGGCCCGCACCGCGTTCGCCTCCGAGTAGCGCGGCACCGCCGCCTCCGCGACCGCGGGGAAACCGTCCGGGCCCAGCTGGATCAGCTCCGGCACGATGTCCGCGCACAGGCCGTGGCCCTGGCACAGCGTCCAGTCGACGGCGAGACGCTTGCCGCTGGGCGCCGAGTTCGCCGGTGCCTCCGTGTGCAGCGGCAGCACCCCGCGCACCGGGCGGCCGCAGCCCGCCCCCAGGACGTGCGCGGCCAGGTCGTCGGTGAACGCCGCGATCGTCGACTCGATGAACGCCGCCGAACCGTCGGGGTGCTTGCAGGCGCCCCGGCGCTTCACCGCGCGCGTGACCTCGCGCAGCGCCTCCAGGGCGGTCGGCCCGCCGCCGTTCAGGACGTCCTCCAGGCCGCGCGCCGCCGCCGGCAGCCCCAGGTAGCAGGGACCGCACTGGCCCGCGCTCTCCGCGGCCAGCCACTGGGCGACCTTCAGCGCCTCGCCCAGCGGGCAGGTGTCCGGGCCGATCGGCAGGATCGCGCCCGCGCCCAGAGCGCCGCCACAGGCCTCCAGGGAGGCGCGGGAGACGATCGCGTCCTGCGCGCCCACCCCGTCCAGCCACTTGCCGTGGTAGCCGCCCGTGAGCACGCCCTGGGGGAGGGGCGGGGCACCGGCGAGCTGAAGGACGTACCGCAGCGGGACACCGGAGGGGACCTCCAGGACCATCGGGCGGGCCACCGCGCCGGACAGCGTCAGGAGCACCGTGCCGGGCTCGTCGTGCAGGCCGGTGCGGCAGTAGCGCTCGGGGCCCGTGCGGGCGGCGACGGCGAGCTGCGCGAAGGTCTCCGCGTTCGACAGGAGGGTGGGCGCGCCGCCCACCCCCGAGTCGGAGGCGCGCACCTTGCGGCCCGGCGGCATCGGCGGCCCGCCGTCCGCCGAGCGGATCAGCGCCGAGGACTCCCCGGTGACCATCCGTACCGGATTGCGCTGCACGCGCGCGCGGAGCGGCGCGTTACGGCGATTGGTCAGGCCCCGTTCGGCGAGGGCCGCCTGCATCGAGGCCTCCGTGGAGTCGCGGGTCACGCCCACGACGAGGGTGCGCGCGCCGAGCGCCTCGGCGACCAGGAGGGCGCCGTCGAGGATCAGGTGCGGGGCCCGGTTGAGCAGCACCGTGTCCTTGCGGCAGGCGGGCTCGTCCTCGCTGCCGTTGACGACGACCACGGGACGCACACCGCGCCGGATCGCGGACTCGGCGACCGCGCGCAGCTTCTTGGTGAACGGGAAGCCGGCGCCGCCCCGGCCGCGCAGCGACACCGCCTGGGACAGCTGGGCGAGCTGCTCGCCGCCCATCGCCTCCAGCGGGCCGTGCACCTTCAGGTGCATGTCGAGGTCGAGCCGCTCCACCAGGTCGAACCCGGCGGTGAGCTGGGGAAGACCGACGACGCGTACTTCCGGGACGTCGGGCAGTGCCGTGTTCACTGCGTGCCTCCGTAGGGCGTGGACCAGGGCTCACCGGACGACGGTGGCTGGAAGGGGCCGGGGAGCGGTTCGGTGGGAGCGCCGTGCGCACCGGCGTCCTGAGAGGTGGCGTCGGTCCCGTACGCGCCTCCGTAGGCGGCCTCGTACGTGGGGACGCCTCCATAGGGCGTGTCGTACGCGGGGTCGTACGCGGACGGAGGGGCCTCCATGGGCGGCGGGGGCGAAGGCGCGGGCCAGCGCTGAGTGGGCACCGATTCGACGGATTCCAGCGGGTCCAGGGCGTCCACGTACGGGGTGGTCTGCACGTAGGGCAACGATTCGGTGGCCGCCTCCGCGCGCGGGGTCGCGGACACCGCGCGGTAGGCGGCGGCGAACCCGGCGTCGGACGCGGCGGGTGCGGGCCGCGCCGGGATCTCGGGCGCGGGCTGCGCGAACTCGGCGGTGAAGTCGTCCGGGCCCGGTGCGCGGACGGTGCGGGTGTCCCGCTCGGCGCGTCCCGTGGGTTCTGTGCGGTCCGTGCGTTCGGCACGGACGGGGCGGGCCCGGCCGAGGCGGTCGCGGTCCAGGAAGGCGAGGACCCGGACGGCCACCTTGGCCTTCACCGGCCGCGGCGCGGCGCGCAGGCCCACGGCGCCGGCGACCACGAGCAGGCTCAGGCTGTACAGGACGATCACGTACGCCTTGGCGGGCCGGCCCGCGTTCAGGCCGTGCAGCAGGGCGAAGCACCACGCCGGATAGGCGAGCATGTGGGTCGCGCGCCAGCGGGCGGCGAGGCGGGCCGGGGAGGCCATCGAGCTGCGCAGCGCGCCGGTGATGCCCGTGGTGATCATCAGGAGTCCGGCGAGCACACCGAGGCCGATCAGGCCGTTGCTGCCGGTGACGCCGTTGCCGAAGGGGATGAGTGCCCCGATGAGCGTCACATGGGAGAGCGCCAGCTTCACGCTGATGTGCAGCAGCAGGAAGCCCAGCGAGGCGACCGCGGTCGTCCGGTGGACGGCCTGTGACAGCAGCCGCTGCCGCGAGGTGAGGAAGAGGGTGTCCGAGGCCACCAGACCCCACACGACGGACGCCGTGAGGGAGACCAGGGACAGCACCCCCGCACCGAAGTCGAGCGCCGCTCTGAAGGCGTCGCTCCCTGTGACCACGGACAGGGGGATGAGCAGGAGGACCGCCGCGCAGATCACCCCCGTGGTCGTGCGGCGGTTACTGCTGGTGGTGCGTGAACTCCGAAGCGTACGAGGGGAGTTCACTATGTGAGGGGTTCGAGGGTTCATGGGGGCGACTCCGAAAGGTTCGGCACAGTGGACCCACAGCCCGCACTCTAAGTCGCCGAATACCCACCGGTACGAGGTTTGAGTTATCTCGCTGTTATCTAGAGGAAGCCTGGTATTTGTGTTGCCCCGATAGAGGGCGGTACGCGGAGTAACCCGCGGTGTCCGGCGGGGCGGAAGGAAGCCCGTCGCGGCCCGCGGGAGGGCTGCGGTACCCTGACGCCATGCGTGCCGTACGCCTTCTGCTTAGCGAGCCGCGCTGATCAATCCCGAACCGCCCCCGGGCGTGTGGTCGGAATCGGCGCGGCGTCCCCTCCTGTGCGAGGGGTTTTTTCATTTCCTGGGCACGGGCCGCAGGCAGACACGATCGATGGAGCTTTGAGGATCATGAGCGAGACGAACACCGCCGCCGCTTCCGAGGCGGCGGTCGCGCCGCACCGCTACACGGCGGCCATGGCCGCCGACATCGAGGCACGCTGGCAGGACTTCTGGGACGAGAACGGCACCTACGAGGCGCCGAACCCGACGGGCGACCTGGCCGGGGATCCGGCGATCGCCGCCCGCCCCAAGAAGTTCATCATGGACATGTTCCCGTACCCTTCGGGTGCGGGCCTGCACGTCGGCCACCCGCTGGGCTACATCGCCACGGACGTCTTCGCGCGCTTCCAGCGCATGACGGGCCACAACGTGCTGCACACCCTGGGCTTCGACGCGTTCGGCCTGCCGGCCGAGCAGTACGCCGTGCAGACGGGCACCCACCCGCGCACGTCGACCGAGGCCAACATGGAGAACATGAAGGCGCAGCTGCGCGGCCTGGGCCTGGGCCACGACAAGCGCCGGTCGTTCGCCACGATCGACCCGGAGTACTACAAGTGGACGCAGTGGATCTTCCTGCAGATCTTCAACTCCTGGTACGACGACGAGCTGAAGAAGGCCCGTCCGATCGCCGACCTGGTCCAGCAGTTCGAGACCGGTGAGCGTGGGGTTCCCGGCGGCGGTACGTGGTCCGCGCTGAGCGCGGCCGAGCGCGCCGACATCCTGGGCGAGTACCGCCTGGCCTACGCCTCCGACGCGCCCGTGAACTGGGCGCCCGGCCTGGGCACCGTCCTGGCCAACGAGGAGGTCACCGCCGACGGCCGCTCCGAGCGCGGCAACTTCCCCGTCTTCAAGGCGAAGCTGCGCCAGTGGAACATGCGCATCACCGCCTACGCGGACCGCCTGATCGACGACCTGGACGGCCTGGACTGGCCCGAGGCGATCAAGCTGCAGCAGCGCAACTGGATCGGCCGCTCCGAGGGCGCCCGCATCGACTTCGGGTTCGACTCCTCGGACGAGGTCATCACCGTCTTCTCGACCCGCCAGGACACCCTGTTCGGCGCCACCTACATGGTGCTGGCGCCCGAGCACGACCTGGTCGAGAAGATCACCCCGGCCGCCTGGCCCGAGGGCACCCACGACGTGTGGACCGGCGGCCACGCCACCCCCGCCGAGGCCGTCGCCGCGTACCGCAAGCAGGCCGCCGCCAAGTCGGACGTCGAGCGCCAGGCCGAGGCCAAGGACAAGACGGGCGTCTTCACGGGCGCGTACGCGACGAACCCGGTCAGCGGCGAGCAGGTCCCCGTCTTCATCGCCGACTACGTGCTGATGGGCTACGGCACCGGCGCGATCATGGCCGTCCCGGCGCACGACGCCCGCGACTTCGCGTTCGCGCGCGCCTTCGAGCTGCCGATGCGCTGCGTCGTCGAGCCGAGCGACGACCGCGGCACCGACCCGTCGACGTGGGACGACGCGTTCGTCGCCTACGAGGCGAAGCTGGTCAACTCCTCGGGCGACGAGGTCTCCCTGGACGGCCTGGGCGTCGCCGACGCCAAGGCCCGCATGACCGAGTGGCTGGAGCGCAAGGGCATCGGCCACGGCACCGTCAACTTCCGGCTGCGCGACTGGCTGTTCAGCCGGCAGCGCTACTGGGGCGAGCCGTTCCCGATCGTCTACGACGAGGACGGCATCGCGCACCCGCTGCCCGAGTCGATGCTGCCCCTGGAGCTGCCGGAGGTCGACGACTACACCCCGCGCACCTTCGACCCGGACGACGCCGACACCGAGCCCGAGACGCCGCTGTCGCGCAACGAGGACTGGGTCAACGTCACCCTGGACCTGGGCGACGGCCGCGGGCCGCGGAAGTACCGCCGCGAGACCAACACCATGCCCAACTGGGCCGGCTCCTGCTGGTACGAGCTGCGCTACCTGGACCCGCACAACAGCGAGAAGCTGGTCGACCCCGAGGTCGAGCAGTACTGGATGGGCCCCCGCGAGGGCCAGCCCACCGGCGGCGTCGACCTGTACGTCGGCGGCGCCGAGCACGCCGTGCTGCACCTGCTGTACGCGCGTTTCTGGTCGAAGGTGCTGTTCGACCTGGGTCACGTCTCCTCGGCCGAGCCGTTCCACAAGCTGTTCAACCAGGGCATGATCCAGGCCTACGTGTACCGGGACGCGCGCGGCATCGCCGTCCCCGCCGCCGAGGTGGAGGAGCGCGACGGCGCGTACTACTACCAGGGCGAGAAGGTCTCCCGGCTGCTGGGCAAGATGGGCAAGTCCCTGAAGAACGCCGTCACGCCGGACGAGATCTGCGAGGAGTACGGCGCGGACACCCTGCGCCTGTACGAGATGGCGATGGGCCCGCTGGACGTCTCCCGTCCGTGGGACACGCGCGCGGTGGTCGGCCAGTTCCGGCTGCTGCAGCGCCTGTGGCGCAACATCGTCGACGAGGCGACCGGTGACGTCACCGTCGCCGACGTCGCCGAGGCGGACATCGACGACACCACGCTGCGCGCCCTGCACAAGGCGATCGACGGCGTGCGCGGCGACCTGGAGGGCATGCGCTTCAACACCGCCATCGCCAAGGTCACCGAGCTGAACAACCACCTGGTCAAGGCCTACGCGGGCGGCTCCCTGCCGCGCTCGGTCGCCGAGCGCCTGGTGCTGCTGATCGCGCCGCTGGCCCCGCACATCGGCGAGGAGCTGTGGCGCAAGCTGGGCCACACCGACACGGTCGTCCACCAGGACTTCCCGGTCGCCGACCCGGCCTACGTGGTCGACGAGGCCGTGACCTGCGTCGTGCAGATCAAGGGCAAGGTCAAGGCCCGGCTGGAGGTCCCCCCGTCGATCTCCGACGAGGAGCTGGAGAAGGTCGCCCTGGCCGACGAGAAGGTCGTCGCCGCGCTGGACGGCGCCGGCATCCGCAAGGTCATCGTGCGGGCGCCGAAGCTGGTGAACATCGTCCCGGCGTAGCCTTCGCGACCCGGGCTCAGGGTTGTTCCCTACGGGCAGGTTGGGGGTTCATCAGGAACCCTCGGCCTGCCCGTTCCGTTTACGGTGGAGAGACGGGCCGGGAGGCCGGGCGGGGCGGACGGACGAATCGGAGGAGCGCCGTGGAAGCTGTGCTGGTGATCGTGGCGCTGATCTTCATCGCATTCGTCGCGCTCGGGGCGTACGCGACGGTGAAAGCGGTCGGCGCGGCCAAGCGCGGAGTGGACCGCACGGTGGCGCAGGCGCGCAGGACCGTCGAGGACACCACGCTGCGCGCCAAGAGCTTCCAGCCCGGCGGGGCCAGCGAGCTGGCACGGCTGCGGCTGAAGCTGCGCGGCTCCATGCGGGCCACACAGGACGCGCTGCACGCGCGCGTGGCCGACGACGCCGGCCTCCAGGAGTCCATCGGCCTCTTCGAGCGGCTGAGCACGCACGGACACGAACTGGACGACGAGCTCAAGCGTCTGGAGACAGAGCCCGACAAGACGCACGTGGCACGCCTGCTGCCGGAGCTGAGGGTGCGCACGGAGCAGATCACGAACTCCGCCGACGCCCTGCGGCACGCCGCCCGGGACCGGGCCAGCAGGTTCGCGAGCGACGACCTGGACGCGCTGAGCACCCAGATCGACGTCGAGGCGGGCGCGCTGCGGCACTGGACGACCGAGCCCACCCCGACCACGCAGCCCACCGAGCCGCCGGGCACGGCGGCCGACAGCGAGACGGCCGGGCCCGCGCAGCAGCAGCCCGAACGGCCCTCGATCACCCCGCCAGGTGTGCGCCCTGTATATCCGTGGCAGAAGAACCCCCGTCCGGAGAGCACGACTTGATCGACGGCCGGCCGTTGGCCGACAGACACCGGTCACCGGGGGCCGGGCTGCCGACGGCGGGCCGCGCCGGGTAATCTCCGGTGCATGTCCCGCCATGTCGCGATCGTCACCGATTCAACGGCCTACCTGCCGCAGCGGACGATGGAGCGCCACAACATCACGGCGGTGCCGTTGACCGTGGTCCTGGGCGACCGGGCGCTGGAGGAGGGCACGGAGATCTCCGCCCGCTCGCTCGCCGAGGCCCTGCAGAAGCGCCGGCCGGTCACGACGTCGAGACCCAGCCCCGAGCTGTTCGCCGCGCACTACCGCCAGGTCGCCGAGTCCGGCGCCGAGGCGATCGTCTCCCTGCACCTGTCCTCCGAGTTCTCCGGAACCTACGACGCCGCCGTCCTGGCCGCCCGTGAGGCCCCGGTCCCGGTGCGCGTGGTGGACACCGGGATGGTCGCCATGGCGCTCGGCTTCTGCGCGCTCGCGGCCGCGGAGACGGCCGACGCCGGAGGCACCGTCGACGACGCGGTGACCGCGGCGGAGAAACGGGCCGCGGGCACCTCCGCGTACTTCTACGTCGACACCCTCGACTATCTGCGCCGCGGTGGCCGCATCGGCGCCGCGCAGGCACTGTTCGGGTCGGCGCTCGCGGTCAAGCCGCTGCTGCAGCTCGACGGCGGCCGCATCGAACTCCTGGAGAAGGTCCGTACGGCGTCCAAGGCGATCGCCCGGCTCCAGGAGATCGTCGCCGAGCGGGCCGGCAGCGGGCAGGTGGACATCGCCGTGCACCACCTGGCCGCGCCGGAACGGGCCGAGGCCCTCGCGGACCGGCTGCGCGAGCGGGTCCCGGGCCTCGCCGAGCTGCACGTCAGCGAGGTCGGGGCCGTGATCGGGGCGCACACCGGGCCGGGGCTGCTCGGAGCGGTGATCTCGCCGCGCACGTAGTGGTCGAGGGCGGGGGGAAGGCTTCGCTGAGGCGGTGGGTTCTGGCGCCGGGGCGTGGGTTCTGTCCTCGGGTTGTGGGTTGCGTCGCGGGGCCGTGGGTTCTGGCGCCGCGGCGTGAGTTCCGTCGCCGGGCCGTGGGTTCTGTCACCGGGCCGTGGGTTCTGTCGCCTGTGTGAGTGACGGAGTTATCCACAACTGCCTTGTTGTCCCCGGAAATTGACCAAGATCCACAGGCTCGTTCCGTGACGCCTACCGTCTCGGACATGGCACTTCGATCACTGTCCCGAACAGCACACGTATCCAGCGGACCCGGCCGCGGCCCCACCTCCGACGGCCGCGTCCGGCACCGGCAGGCCCGGCGTCGCGCACGGCGCGGACGCACCCGCGCCGCGGCCCAGGAGACACGACTGCGGGCAGAGGCCCTCTTCGCTCCTCAGCCGCGCCACGAGAGGGCGCCGGGCCCGGCCCGCTGGGACGGCCCCTCGGCACGGGACCCGGTGCCGAAAGCCCCCGCGCCGCCACCCGACGGCGAACCCGAGCCACCGGCATCGGCACCGGCACCAGCACCGGGACCGGGACCGGGACCGGGACCGGGACCGGGACCGGGACCGGACACCGCACCTGTGGCTCCGGCCGCACCCTCGTGGCGGGAGCGCACGGTCCTCACCGTGCGCGACCGGCTGCCCCTGTGGGTGCAGACCCGCTGCGCGGTCGAACGACGGGGCGCGCTGGCCCTGGTCGCGGTCCTCTGCGTCGCGGCACTCCTCGCCGCCCAGCACTTCTGGGCCGGACGCACGCAACCGGTCCGGCCCCCGCAGACCGTGCGGGCGGCGGGGCCGGTCGCCGCCGAGCCCACGGACGAGCCCGCTCCCTCACCGACACCGGGCCAGGCCCCGAGCGCCGCCGTCGGCATCGTCGTGGACGTCAGCGGGAAGGTGCGCCGCCCCGGCATCCACCGGCTGCCCGCCGGGTCCCGGGTGGCGGACGCGCTGCGGGCCGCCGGAGGGGTACGCCCCGGCACGGACACCGCCGGCCTCAACCGGGCGCGGCTGCTCACGGACGGCGAGCAGGTCCTGGTCGGCGCACCGGCGGGCATGGGCGTGGCCCCACCGGGCGGCGGCACGACCGGGAACCCGGCGGCGGCACCCGCGGGACCGATCAGCCTGAACACGGCCGACGTGGAACAACTCGACACGCTGCCCGGCGTCGGACCGGTCCTGGCCCAGCACATCGTCGACTACCGCACCCGGCACGGAGGCTTCCGCTCGGTCGACGAACTGCGCGAGGTCAACGGCATCGGGGACCGCCGCTTCGAGGACCTGCAGAATCTTGTACGCCCGTGACTCCTATGGACGTGAGGGGAGAGCGGGCCGAGGACCGGCCCGGGACCGCCGACTCGCGGGAGGAAGGACCCGCGGACCTGCGACTGGTGCCGCCCGCACTGGCCGCGTGGGCGACAGCGGCACTGCTGCTGACGGCCCCGGGACGGTGGGCCGGAGCCGTGGCAGGCCTGTGCGCGACCGCCGGCATCGCCTTGCTGGTGGCCGGACGGACGAGCAGGCGCATGAACGGGACCCGGACCCGGACCCGGACCCGCACCTTGACCCGGTCCCGGACCCGCACCCGGTTTCGGTCCCGGTCCCGGTCCCGGTCCCGCACCCGGACCCTGGACGAAACGCGGGGAACGCCACCCTCGACCGACCGCACACCGGAAGGCACATCAGACGGCGCCGCTGACCGGATCCCGGACGGCGCCCCTGACCGCACCTCAGACCGGGCCCCCGACCGGGCCCCCGACCGGACCTCAGCCCCGACCCCTGACCGCACCCCCGACCGGACCTCAGCCCCGACCCGTGACCGCACCTCAGACCGCACCCCCGACCGGACCCCACTCACCCCGCCCCACCCCGACACCTGGCCGTCCCGTGCCTGGCGCGGCCCGTCCGCCGCGGTGCTGCTGCTCTGCACCGCTGCGGCGGCGGCCTCCGCGGGACTGCACGGAGCCGATCTCGGACGTGGCCCCGTGCCGGAGCTCGCCGCCCGATATGCCCACGTCGAAGCCGAGTTGGAGATCACCGCCGACCCGAGGCTCACCCGGCCCCGGATCACTGGGGACCACACCGCGCCGACCGCCGTGCTCATCGAGGCGGACCTGGTGCGGGTCACGGCGCCGGACGGAGCGGTCACCCGCACCAGATCTCCGGTCCTGGCCGTCGCGGACGCGCCCACGGCACGGTCCGGCGCCCCGCGCGGCAGCCCCTGGCTGTCCCTGCTGCCGTCCACCCGGGTACGGGTCGAGGGAGGGCTCGCACCGCCCCTGCTGGACGGTGACCCGGTTGCGGCGGTCCTGCGCGTCGGGCACGGGGAGACACCTCGCGTGGTCGGCGCGCCCAGCGGACCGCAGCGACTGGCCGGCGACCTGCGCGCGGGACTGCGCGCAGCGACGGACGGGCTGCCCGCGGACGCACGGGCGCTGCTTCCCGGACTCGTCGTCGGGGACACGGCACGGGTCACACCCGAACTGCACGAGGCGTTCCGGGCCACCGACCTGCTGCACCTGATGGCGGTCAGCGGTGCCAACTTCACGATCCTGCTGGCACTGCTGATCGGGCCACCGGGCACCGCGCACCTCGCCGAGAGACGGGGTCTCGCACCCCGCGTCGGGCTCTCCCTCAGGACGACCGCCCTGTGCGGGGGAGCGCTGACACTCGGCTTCGTCGTGGTGTGCCGGCCCGAACCGAGCGTGCTGCGGGCGGCGTCGTGCGGGCTGATCGCCCTGCTCGCCGTCGCCACCGGACGACGCAGATCGCTGATCCCCGCGCTGGCCACGGCCGTGCTGCTGCTCGTCCTGTACGACCCCTGGCTGGCGCGGAGTTACGGGTTCCTGCTGTCGGTGCTCGCCACCGGGGCGCTGCTCACTCTCGCCCCGCGCTGGAGCGCGGCGCTGCACCGGCGCGGGGTGCCGGGGCGGGTGGCCGAGGCGCTCGGGGCCGCGGCCGCGGCGCAGGCGGTGTGCGCGCCCGTCGTCGCCGTGCTCGCGGCGCGGGTGAGCCTGGTGGCGGTGCCGTGCAATCTGCTGGCGGAAGTCGCCGTCGCGCCCGCGACCGTGCTGGGCTTCGCGGCTCTCGCGGCCGCACCGGTGGCGATGCCGGTGGCGAAGTTCCTTGCCTGGTGCGCGAGTTGGCCCACCGGCTGGATCGTCGGGATCGCGCGGACCGGGGCGTCGATGCCGGGCGGTGGAGTGGACTGGCCGGGCGGCTGGCGCGGCGGAGTGCTGCTCGCTGCCGGTACGGCGGTGCTGGTCGTGGTGGGAAGGAGAGTGCTCAAGTCGGCCTGGATCAGCGGAGCCTGCGTGGTGCTGCTGCTTCTGGTCGTGGTGCAGCCGGCGCCGCTGGCCCGCATCGTCACGGGCTGGCCGCCGCCGGGATGGCGCCTGGTGATGTGCGACGTGGGGCAGGGGGACGCGCTGGTGCTCGCGGCCGGCGCGGGTGCCGGGATCGTGGTGGACGCGGGGCCCGACCCGGTGCTCGTCGACCGGTGCCTGCGGTCGCTGGGTGTGACCCGGATCCCGCTCGTGCTGCTCACCCACTTTCACGCGGACCATGTGGCGGGCCTGGCGGGGGTGTTGAGGGGGCGGTCGGTCGGGGCGATCGAGACGACGGACTTCGACGAACCGGCGGACCAGGTCCGGTTCGTGCGGGGGCTCGCGGCGGCGCGCGGGATTCCGTTGGTGCGGGCCGGGGCGGGGGAGCGGCGCAGGAGCGGGCCGCTCGACTGGCAGGTGTTGTGGCCGCCGCCGAGGCCCGCGCCCGCTCCGGACGGGCCGAACGACGCGAGCGTCACGCTGCTGGTGCGCGTCGGAGGGCTGACGATGCTGCTGCTCGGCGATCTCGAACCGGCGGCGCAGCGCGCCCTGTTGAGGACCGAGGCGGGGGCCCGGCTGCCCCCGGTGGACGTGCTCAAGGTCGCGCATCACGGGTCGGCGTACCAGGACCCGGAGTTGCTGCGGCGGGTCGCGCCCCGGCTCGCGCTGATCAGCGTAGGGACGGACAACCCGTACGGGCATCCGGCCCCGCGCACCGTGGCGGCGCTGCGGTCCCGGGGCGCGCAGGTGCTGCGCACGGACCGGGACGGGGCGATCGCGGTCGTGGGCGGCGGGAGGGGTGCGGACGGGGGAGGGGGAGAGGGGTTGGAGGTGGCGCATATCGGCCCCTGAATGAGCGGGTGGGGGTG
>NZ_JAFVLN010000007.1 GCF_017377775.1 Streptomyces sp. VRA16 Mangrove soil | reverse complement strand
GGGGGGGGGGGGGGGTGGGGGGGGGGGGGTGGGGGGGGGGGCCCGTGGGCTGGGGCCTGATGGGGCGCCTGCCCGGCGCTGGGGTGCCGCCTTGCCCACCCTGCCGCCCTTGGCGGCAGATTGCCCAAGGCGACGTGGCGGGCCGGGGATTGCCTGAGGCGACGTGGCCGGCCAGGGATTGGTCAGGGTGGGTGGGGGTGGGCGGGTGGTTGGCCGAAACGGTGCGGCGGGTGGGGTGGGGTGGCCTTGGTTGCGGGTTGGTCTGGGCTGCGCGGCAGGTGGATGGGGTGGGTTAGGGGTGGGTTAGGGGTGGTGGGCCAGGGTGAGGTCCAGGGCGTAGGCCTCTTCCAGGGTGCCGTTGGGGAAGGCGGCCAGGAGGTGGGCTCGTTCGGATTCGAGGATGGGGCGGGCGGCTTCCGGGCCCATCACCACGAAGTAGGAGCGGCTGGCCAGGTGGGCCAGGTGGAGGTCGATCGGGATGCGGCGGGTCCAGTGGAGGCGGCGGTAGACCGTGGTGGGGGCCGGGGTCAGGTCCAGGGAGCCGATGATGCGGGACGCGTCGGAGCTGACGCCGTGGCGGTGGTAGCCGGGGAGACGGTCCTGGAGGCGGCGTTCCTGGGCCGCGGTCCATTCGACGTCGGGGTCGGGGATGTTCCACCACAGGGCGAGCGTGCCGCCGGGCCGTAGGACGCGCAGGGCCTCGGGGATCGAGCGGGCCGGGTCGGTCCAGTGCCAGGACTGGGCGTAGGTGATGAGGTCGGCGGTCGCGTCGGCGAAGGGGAGGGCGTCGCCGTAGGCGCGGACCAGCGGGATCTCGGGGTGTGTCGCGCGGAGCTGGGCGCCCATGCCGGGGCCCGGTTCCACGGCGATGACGTCGGCGCCGCGGTCCCGCAGGAGGGCGGTGGCGATGCCGGTGCCCGCGCCGACGTCGAGGGTGCGGCGGCCTCGCAGCGACCGGCCCGTCAACTCCTCGATGGTGTCGAAGAGCTGGGGCGGGTAGGTCGGGCGGGCCATGGCGTACTGGGCGGCCACGCCGTCGAAGGAGAGCGCGAATTCCGAGGACGCGTCGTGGGTCATGACGCCATCGTGGGGTGTCGGCCGGGGCGGTGTCAGGGGGCGTCGGGCCCCGGGCCAGTCCTTGGGCCGGTCGTCGCGCCAGGGCATGTGTCGAAAGTCCCGTCGTCCGCCCGAAGGGCGGGCCCCGCGGCGTCCGGTGCGTGCTCTCAGGGGGTCCCCCGGCCGGAGGCTGGGGGAGTGCCGGGCGCAAGGCTGCGCCGATGGCCCGGATGTACTTGGCCTTACGCCCGGTGCGGCGAAGGGGGTCCCGCCCGCCCGAGCCTGGCGAAGCCTGGTTCGAGGGTGGGGGCGCGTGCCAGGCGTCGCGGGGCAGGGGGGACTTTCGACACACGCCCTAGTTCTTGCGCTTGCCGCCCGACTTCTTCTTGGCCGGGTTACCGGTGCGGCGGGTGGTGCGGCGCTCGTACTGTTCCTGGGCGGTCTCGTACTCCCGGCGGCGGAGCTTCTCGCCCGGGGCCTCGGTCAGGCAGCGCAGGGCGTACGCGACGAGGACGCCGACGAACCCGATGGCCATGAAGCCGCGCAGGGCGGCCTGCTTCTCGGGGTCGGGGCGCTCGGAGAAGCCGGCCCAGGTGCGGTTGTAGGCGAGGGCGCTGCAGATCGCGAACGCGGCGATGAGCAGGATGCTCACGAAGGAGCCCACGTCGGCCATGGCCAGGCCCTGGTAGGCGAAGCGCAGCACGAAGCAGCCGGCGGCGGCCAGGACGAGGGCGCCGAGGCCGACGCCTGCGCGGCGCAGGCCGTAGTTGCCGCTGTGGTCGACCCAGGTCGTCCCGAAGAAACGGATCTCCTCGGGGCGGGGGCCAGGGGTCGGGGTGCCGGGGGTGCCGGGTTCGTCGCTCACGGGTCGATTATCGCCGGGGCGGGGGGTGAGGTGCGGGGGCCCGCCCCGGCGGGGTCGCTCCGATCCGTCAGCCGCAGCGGGAAGCCACGTAACCGTCACTGCCCGTCTTCACGTACGTGTCCGAGACGTACTCGCCCACGCCGATGTTGTCCCACAGGCTCGACGTGCCGTATGGGCCCGTCACCGTCTCACCGGGCGTCTGGCAGTAGATCCCCACCCGCGCGCCCACCGGCAGCACGCGGTACTGGGTGCCGGGGCCGCTGCGCACGTTCACGCTGTAGCCCGGGGCTATCGGGTAGGTGACCGCTGCCGCGGCGGCGGGTGCGGCGGCCGACTCGGCGGCCGTCGCCGGTGTCGTCACGGCCGCCGTCGCAAGCAGCGCGGTCAGCGCGGCGCCCGCGAACAGCGCCGTTCTCATCCTTCTGCGCTTCATTCGTGTTCCCCTTCGGGTGTGGCGGGTTCGCGACTGGCGCGGTCAGGCGCAGCGCGGGGCCACGTAACCGTCGCTGCCGGTCTTCACGTAGGCGTCCGAGACGTACTGGCCGTTGCCGATGTTGTCCCAGAGGTTGGTGGTGCCGTACGTGCCCGTGACCCACTCGCCGGGCTTCTGGCAGGTGATCGGCACGGTGGCGCCGAGCGGCAGGACGCGCAGCAGCTGGTACTGCGTGCCGGGGCCGCTGCGCACCTTGAGCCGCACGCCCGGGGCGACCGGGTAGCGGACGGCCGTCGCCGTCGTGCTCACCGCGGCCGTGGCGGCGGTGTCGGCGTCGGCGGTGTCGGTGATGTTGGTGATGTCCGCGTTGTCGGCCGCTGCCGTGTTCCCGCCCGCTATTCCGTTCTCAACAGCCATGATTCGTACCCCCGTTGATGTCGTTCCCGGCGCCTTCGATGCGCGTGGCACCGGCGTCGCCCCGTGCGACTCGCGCAGGCTAGCAAGCCCCTCCGACATCGCACGCACCATCGACTAGGCTCCGTGCGTCGCGCTTGCGGACTTCAGAACACGGGGGTGGACGATGCCGCCGCTGCGCAGCACCGGACCCGGGCCCGAAGCGGAGCGCCCGGGGTACGCCGGTCGCTATCGCCTTGAGGAATGCCTCGGATCGGGTGGCATGGGCGTGGTCCATCGGGCCACGTCCGCCTCGGGGTTGCGCATCGCCGTGAAGGTGGTGCACGCCCAGTACGCCGCGGATCCCGAGTTCAGGGCGCGCTTCCGGCAGGAGGTCAACGCCGCACGCAGGGTCAGCGGCGCCTTCACCGCGCCGGTCGTCGACGCGGATCCGGATGCCGAACTGCCGTGGATGGCGACACTGTTCATCCCCGGCGACACCCTCGCGGCACAGGTGAAACGGGACGGCGCGCTGAGCACCGCCGACGTGCGCAGGCTCGGCGCCGGACTCGCTGAGGCGCTGTGCGACATCCACCGCGCCGGGGTGGTCCACCGCGATCTGAAACCGAGCAACGTGCTGCTGGCGGAGGACGGCCCCAAGGTCATCGACTTCGGCATCTCGCGCCCGTTCGACAGCGAACTGCGCACGGAGACCGGCAAGTTGATCGGCTCACCGCCCTTCATGGCGCCGGAGCAGTTCCAGCGGCCGCGCGAAGTGGGCCCGGCCGCCGATGTGTTCGCCATGGGCGCCGTGCTCGCCCACGCCGCGACCGGCCGCGGCCCCTTCGACTCGGACAGTCCGTACATCGTCGCGTACCAAGTGGTGCACGACGAGCCGGACCTGTCCGGCGTCCCCGACGAGCTCGTGCCGGTGATCCGCCACTGCCTGGCCAAGGATCCCGCGCACCGGCCCTCCCCCACCGAGGTCTTGGAGGCGCTGCGCCGGCCATCGGACCCGCCTCATGTGCCGGCCCAGCGCGGGCCCGGCCCCGACGAGCGGGTTCCGGCGCGGCGTGGCGGCGGTTCCAGGGGTGACGGCGCCCGGCCCGCCGACAGCACGGCGCGCCTGAGAGTTCCTACGGAGGACAAGGCGCGGACATCCGGCGAGGCCCGCATGGGGACCACCGGTGCGGCCCGGCTCCGCCTGTCCGGGCGGCGGCCCCGCGCGATCCTGGCCGCCGTCGCCGGAGTCCTGCTGATCGGCGGTGTCGCCGCCCTCACGACGGGCGCGCTGCTTCCCGGTGAAGAGCGTCAGCCGTCCCGGCCCACCGACGCGAAGGCGGGCTTCAGCCCCTGGAGCGTCCGGCTCGACACCGCGGGCGGGACCCCGTCGACCTGCGCCTCGGGCACGGGCGCCCTGTTCTGCGTGACGGACGACGGCGTGGTCGCACGGCTCGACCCGGCGAACGGCAAGGCCGTGTGGCGCCGTACGACGGGCGCGCGACCGAAGGCGCCCGTGGCCGTGTCGGGCGGACTGCTGCACCTCACCATGGACCATCGTCTGGAGGCGCTCGATCCCCGTACGGGAAAGGCGCGCTGGACCTCCGACACCCGCGGCTACTCCGTGGTGGAGCGCTCCGCCGCCATGACGCTCCTGACCTCTTCGGACGGCCGGGTACGGGCCCTGGACAGCGCGACCGGGCGACAGGTGTGGTCCCGGCGCATCGGCGGTCCCGGTACGCAATGGGTGGCCGGTGACGCCCGGACGTTCTTCACGGCGACACCGACGGCCGACGGTTCGGTCACCTCGGTCGGCGCGGTGTCGGCGAGTGACGGCACGGTGCGCTGGTCCGTCCGGGTCGCGGGCGATCTGCGTCCCGTCGCGGGCGGCACGAGCGCGGTGCACCTGCTCTCCGTCGGCCTGGACCAGCTGGCCGACGAGGTGGTCAGGATCGACACGGACGACCACGCGGCGCACCGGTTCCCGCTGCCCACGCCCGTCGACCAGGCGGAGGCGACCGAGAGCGACGGGACGGTGTACGTGTACGCGGCCGGGGGCGCACTCGTCGCCGTGGACACCCGGGCGGGTGCGAAGGATGCGGTGCGCTGGCGGCGGGACACCGCGGTCAGCCGACCCTCCCGTCCGGTGACGGTGGGCGGGACGCTGTACTTCACGGCCCCGGACGGACGGCTGCTCGCCGTGTCCCGGCGCACCGGTGCCCCCGTGGGGCAGACCCGCCCCCGGCCCGACGCCTCGTCGGGCCGTGTGGTCGCGGACCTGCCCTCTCCCGTGCCGCTGGACGGCCGGATCTACGCCACCGCCCCCGACGGCACCGTCTTCGGAGTGGACGGGAGCCACCCCGAAGACTGGTGAGACCGGTAGGCCCGCCGGTGGGTCCGGGATGTCAGCCGAGCTTGGTGACGTCGCGGACCGCGCCCTTGTCGGCGCTGGTGGCCATCGCGGCGTAGGCGCGCAGGGCCGCGGAGACCTTGCGTTCGCGGGACTTGGGGGCGTAGACGCCGTTCAGTGCCGCGCGGCGGGTCGCCAGTTCCTCGTCCGTGACGAGGAGTTCGATGGTGCGGTTCGGGATGTCGATGCGGATGCGGTCGCCGTCCTCGACGAGGGCGATGGTGCCGCCGGCCGCCGCCTCGGGCGAGGCGTGGCCGATGGACAGGCCCGAGGTGCCGCCGGAGAAGCGGCCGTCGGTGACGAGGGCGCAGGACTTTCCGAGACCGCGGCCCTTCAGGTACGAGGTCGGGTAGAGCATCTCCTGCATGCCGGGGCCGCCCTTGGGGCCCTCGTAGCGGATGACGACGACGTCGCCCTCCTTGACCTGCTTGAGGAGGATCTTCTGCACCGCCTCCTCCTGCGATTCGCAGACGACCGCCGGGCCTTCGAAGGTCCAGATCGACTCGTCGACGCCGGCCGTCTTCACGACGCAGCCGTCGTCGGCCAGGTTGCCCTTGAGGACCGCGAGGCCGCCGTCCTTGGAGTAGGCGTGGGCGACGTCGCGGATGCAGCCGTTCGCCGCGTCCGTGTCGAGGGTGTCCCAGCGCTCGGACTGGGAGAACGCCTCGGCGGAGCGGACGCAGCCGGGGGCCGCGTGCCACAGCTCCAGGGCCTCATCGGACGTGCTGCCGCTGCGGATGTCCCAGGTGTCCAGCCACTGCTTGATGGAGGGGCTGTGGACCGTGTGCACGTCCTCGTTGAGCAGGCCGCCGCGGTACAGCTCGCCGAGCAGGGCGGGGATGCCGCCGGCGCGGTGCACGTCCTCCATGTAGTACGTGGTCGTGGGCGCCGCGTTCGGGGCGACCTTGGCCAGGCAGGGGACGCGGCGCGAGATCTCGTTGATGTGGTCGAGGTTGTAGTCGACCTCGGCCTCACGGGCGGCGGCGAGCAGGTGCAGGATCGTGTTCGTGGAGCCGCCCATGGCGATGTCGAGCGCCATGGCGTTCTCGAACGCGGCGTGCGTCGCGATGTTGCGCGGCAGGACCGAGGCGTCGTCCTCGCCGTAGTAGCGCTTCGTCAGCTCGACGACCGTGGCACCCGCCTTCTCGTACAGGGCCTTGCGGGCCGTGTGCGTGGCGAGGACCGAGCCGTTGCCGGGGAGGGAGAGGCCGATGGCCTCCGTCAGGCAGTTCATCGAGTTGGCGGTGAACATGCCGGAGCAGGAGCCGCAGGTCGGACAGGCGTTCTCCTCGATACGGAGGATGTCCTCGTCCGAGATGCTCTCGTCGACCGCGTCACTGATCGCGTTGACCAGGTCGAGCTTGCGGACCGTGCCGTCGACCAGGGTGGCCTTGCCGGCCTCCATCGGGCCGCCGGAGACGAAGATCGTCGGGATGTTGAGGCGGAGCGCCGCCATCAGCATGCCCGGGGTGATCTTGTCGCAGTTCGAGATGCAGACCAGGGCGTCGGCGCAGTGGGCCTCGACCATGTACTCGACCGAGTCGGCGATCAGGTCGCGGGAGGGGAGGGAGTACAGCATGCCGCCGTGGCCCATCGCGATGCCGTCGTCGACCGCGATCGTGTTGAACTCGCGCGGGATGCCGCCGGCCTCGCGGACCGCGTCGGAGACGATCCGGCCGACCGGGGCCAGGTGCGTGTGACCCGGCACGAACTCCGTGAACGAGTTGGCGACCGCGATGATGGGCTTTCGGCCGATGTCCGCACCGGGTACACCGGAGGCGCGCATAAGGGCGCGGGCGCCCGCCATGTTGCGGCCGTGGGTGACTGTGCGGGACCTCAGCTCGGGCATCGTCGCTCGCTCCTTCAGGCGTTCATCTCTGGTTGCCGGGCGTCCCTCGCGGGCCGCGCCGGGCGGAAAAGCAGGCAGAAAAGACTGGGGTCGAGCCTACGCCCGTGCTCCAGGATCCGGACCGGGTGTCCGGATGGCGGGATCGGCGTCTCAGTCGGGCCCCGGTCCCGTGAGGTGGTTCTGGACCACCGGGGCCAGGCGGGCCACCAGGGTGTCGACGTCCGCCGACGCCAGCGGCTCCACCTTGATCACGTAGCGCAGCATCGCCGTGCCCACGAGCTGGGCCGCGGCGAGCGAGACGCGCAGTTCCGCCTCCTGCTCGGGGACGTCGAGGCGGCGGCCGATGCGGGCCAGGAGCTGGGCGGCGACCAGGCGGCGGAAGACGGCGGCGGCCGTGTCGTTGTTGACGGCGGAGCGGACGATGGCCAGCAGCGGGGCGCGGGTCGCCGGGTTCTCCCAGACGCCGAGGATGAACCGGGTCAGGCGCTCCCCCGCTTCCTCCAGCGGGCCGTTCTCCACGGCGGCCGGGGCCTGGAGAGCGGGCGAGAAGGCCGTGGCGATCGACGCCTCGAAGACCTGTTCCTTGGTGCCGAAGTAGTGGTGGACGAGCGCCGAGTCGACGCCCGCCGCCTTGGCGATGGCGCGGACCGACGTCTTGTCGTAGCCGCGCGCCGCGAACTCGTCGCGGGCCGTCGTCAGGATCCGTTCGCGGGTGTCCGGGCCCTCGGGGGTCCTGGCGCGCGCGGGGCGCCCACGGCGGCGTACCGGTGCCGCGTCCGTCATGAGCCGGGGACCCGCGCCGCCGATGCCAGGTGGAGGCGGGTGAAGGCGAGGGCCTCGGCGAGGTCGGCCTCGCGTTCGGCGCTGGACATGGCACGGCGGGTGTTGACTTCGATGACGACGTGGCCGTCGAAACCGCTCACCGCGAGGCGCTCCAGGAGCTCGGCGCAGGGCTGGGTGCCGCGGCCGGGGACGAGGTGCTCGTCCTTGTTCGAACCGTTGCCGTCGGCGAGGTGGATGTGGCCGAGGCGGTCGCCCATCCTGTCGATCATCTGCATCGCGTCGGTGCGGGCGGTGGCGGTGTGGCTGAGATCGACCGTGAAGTGGCGGTAGTCGTCCTTCGTCACGTCCCAGTCGGGGGCGTACGCGAGCATCTCGCGGTCCCGGTAGCGCCACGGGTACATGTTCTCTACGGCGAATCGGACGTCGGTCTCGTCGGCCATCCGCCAGATGCCGCTGACGAAGTCGCGGGCGTACTGGCGCTGCCAGCGGAACGGGGGGTGGACGACCACCGTGGACGCGCCGAGCTTCTCGGCCGCCGCCTTCGCGCGCTGCAGCTTGACCCAGGGGTCCGTGGACCATACGCGCTGGGTGATCAGCAGGCAGGGGGCGTGGACGGCCAGGATCGGGATGCGGTGGTAGTCGCTGAGGCGGCGCAGCGCCTCTATGTCCTGGCTGACGGGGTCGGTCCAGACCATGACCTCTACGCCGTCGTAGCCCAGGCGCGCGGCGATCTCGAAGGCCGTCGCCGTCGACTCCGGATAGACCGAGGCCGTCGACAGGGCGACCTTCGCATCCGGGATGCGCACCACTGGTTCTGCCACGGGGACAGAGTACGGGCCCCGGGGGTGGGGCGGGGAGCCGGTGCCTGGGCGGGCGGCGCCCTTGGCTGGAAGGGGGCGCTTGGGAGTGACGGGGGCGCCGTGGCTCCGCCGGGGCGGGGGGCTCGGCCGGGGGGGGGGGCTCCGCCGGGGCCGGATGCGTGTTCGCTCGGGGCCTTGGTGGGGGCTGGGCCTTTGCCGGGGCCGGATGCGGGCTCCCCCGGAGCCGTGGCGGGGGCCGGGCCTTCGCCGGGGCCGGATGATGGGCGTTCGCTCGGGGCCGTGGCGGGGGCCGGGCCTTCGCCGGAGCCGGATGCGGGCTCCCCCGGAGCCGTGGCGGGGGCTCGGCCGGGGCCGGATGTGTGTTCGCTCGGAGCCGTGGCGGGGGCCGGGCCATTACCGCGACCAGAAGCGGGCTCTCCCGGAGCCGTGGCGCGGGCCGGGCCTTCACCGCGACCGGCGGATGCGGGCCCCCTCAAACCCGCGGTCCAGGCCGGACCTTCACCGCGACCAGAAGCGGGCTCGCCCGGAGCCGTGGCGCAGGCCAGGCCTTCACCGCGACCAGAAGCGGGCCCCCGGGCCTTGCCTGGGCCGCCGGATGTGGGCTCGGCCCGCGCCGTAGTTGCGGGGCCGGACCGGGGCGGGCCCGCGGATGTGGGCTCGGCCCGCGCCGTAGTTGCGGGGCGGGACCGGGGCGGGCGCCGGATGTGGGCTCGGCCCGCGCCGTAGTTGCGGGGCGGGACCGGGGCGGGACCGCGGCTGTGGGCTCGGCCCGCGCCGGGGTGCCGCCTTGCCCGTCCGCCCTGCCACCCTTGGCGGCAGATTGCCCGAGGCGGGGTCGGCCGGAGGGTTTCCCGCGGCCCGTAGGCCCCCGCTACGTCGGCAAGTGGTCCAGTCTGCGGAGGATGACACCCTCCCTCAGGGCCCACGGGCAGATTTCCAGGGTTTCCACGCCGAAGAGGTCCATCGTCCCCTCCGCCACCAGCGCCCCCGCGAGGAGCTGGCCCGCGCGGCCCTCCGAGACGCCAGGGAGTTCCGAGCGCTCGCTCTCCGTCATCGCGGCCAGGCGCGGCACCCAGTCCTCCAGGGACTTGCGCTTCAACTCCCGCTGGACGTAGAGGCCTTCCGTCGAGCGCGCCGCCCCCGCGAGGCGGGCGAGCTGCTTGAAGGTCTTTGATGTCGCCACCACGTGGTCCGGTGCGCCGAACCGGCTGAACTCCCCCACCGTCCGCGCGATCTGCGCCCGCACATGCCGCCGCAGCGCCTTCACGTCCGCCGGGTCGGCCGGGTCGCCGGGCAGCCACGCGGCCGTGAGGCGTCCGGCGCCGAGCGGCAGCGAGACCGCGGCGTCCGGCTCCTCGTCGATCCCGTACGCGATCTCCAGGGAGCCGCCGCCGATGTCGAGGACCAGGAGCTTGCCCGCCGACCAGCCGAACCAGCGCCGGGCCGCGAGGAACGTGAGGCGGGCCTCCTCCTCGCCGCTGAGCACCCGCAGCTCGACGCCGGTGGCGTCCTTGACGCGGGCGAGCACCTCGTCCGCGTTGGTCGCCTCCCGCACCGCGGACGTCGCGAACGGCAGCAGGTCCTCCACGCCCTTGTCCTCGGCCGCCTCCAGGGCGCCTCTGACCGTGCCGACCAGACGCTCGACGCCGTCGGGGCCGATCGCCCCGCGCTCGTCGAGGAGTTGGGCGAGCCGCAGCTCAGCCTTGTGCGAGTGGGCGGGCAGCGGGCGGGCGCCCGGGTGCGCGTCCACCACGAGCAGATGGACCGTATTAGAACCCACGTCGAGGACACCGAGTCTCATGTACGGAACGCTACTGCGCCCACGCAAACCCTTGCCGGGCGACGGCAGGCCCAGGCCCCCGGCACGCTTACTCTGGAGGTGTGCCAAAGACGAAAAAGGCCAAGGCCGACAAGAGTGGTAAGAGCGACAAGAAGACCAAGTCGGCCAAGCAGCAGGGCCAGGACCTGAAGCGGGACGAGAAGGCCATCGACTTCCCGCGCGCCTGGGTCGAGTTCCCTGATCCGGCCGATGACGAGCAGGTCTTCCGTTGTGATCTGACATGGCTGACCTCTCGTTGGACGTGCATCTTCGGGAGCGGTTGCCAGGGCATCCAGGCGGGGCGCGCGGACGACGGCTGCTGCACGCTGGGCGCACACTTCTCGGACGAGGACGACGAGAAGCGCGTGGCGGAGCACGTGGCGCGGCTCACGCCCGACATCTGGCAGCACCACGACGTCGGTACGCAGACGGGCTGGGTGTCGAAGGACGAGGACGGCGAGCGGCAGACCCGGCCCTACAACGGCTCGTGCATCTTCCAGAACCGGCCCGGCTTCCAGGGCGGCGCGGGCTGCTCGCTGCACATCCTGGCGATCAAGGAGGGGCGCGAGCCCCTGGAGACGAAGCCGGACGTCTGCTGGCAGCTGCCGATCCGGCGGACGTACGAGTGGATCGACCGGCCCGACGACACGCGCGTGCTCCAGGTCTCGATCGGTGAGTACGACCGGCGCGGCTGGGGCCCCGGCGGCCACGACCTGCACTGGTGGTGCACGTCGGCGACCTCGGCGCACGGCGCGGGCGACCCGGTCTACGTCTCGTACCGGCCGGAGCTGACCGAGCTGATGGGCAAGGCCGGCTACGAGAAGCTGGTCGAGCTGTGCGAGGAGCGCCTCGCCGCCCTGCCCAAGGGGCTGCCGCTCGTCGCCCCGCATCCGGCGGACCCGGTCGACCCGGCCTAGCACGCGCGCTCCGGGGCTCAGGGGGCCTGCGTCGGCGACGTGGAGTCCCCCGGGTCCCCCGTGCCCTGGCTCGCCGTGTCGGACGGGGTCGGCTCGGGCTCGGACGTCGCCGGGTCGCTGGGCGTCGGCGTGGGGTCCGGGTCGGACGTCGCCGGATCGCTGGGTGTGGGCGTGGGGTCGGGGCCCGGGTCCGAGGTGCCCGGGTCGCCGGGGGTCGGGTCGCCGCCCGGGTCCCCCGAACCGCCGTCCCCCGGTGTCCAGCCGCCCGAACTGCCGTGTCCCTCCAGGGAGATGAACGCCCCGGACGGATCGATGGCGATGCGCGCGGTCCAGTGCCCCGACGGTTCGCGGTCGTGGTCGACGTACACCCGGATCGTGGCCGACTCGCCGGGCCGCAGCGTGCCGGAGGTCTGGCTCAGCCAGAGCCAGCCCGCACCCGTGGACGCGGACCAGTGCACGGCCGAACTCCCGGACGCCGTCAGCGTGATGAGGGTGGCGCCGCCGCTGGGCCGGGCCGCCACGGTGAGCCGGCCGGGGCCCGAACTCGCGCGCGTGGGCGGCGAGATCACCTCCACGGAGACGTCCGGTGCGCGGCTGCCCGCGGTGAAGCGCGGGTCGGGGGTGGTGCTGGCGTTGCCCGCGTTCTCGTAGCCGTATCCGTCGCCCACGCGCTCGCCCGCCAGGCCGGCCGCGCCGCCCGACTCGCTCGCGCTCACGGAGCGGCCGTCGGCGCCCTCGCCGGTCAGCGGCGCGCCCCGGTAGGCCGCCCAGAGGGCGAGGACGGGGGCGGCCACCACGGTGGCGACGACTGTCGTCGTGACGGCACGCGCGCGGAGCCGGTCGCGGCGGGCCGCGCGGTCCTTGGGGTCCATCGGGAAGCCGCGCCGGTCGAAGCGCGGAGCCCTGAAGTGCGCGGGGCGCGGGGCGTGCATCGCCGCGGACAGGGCGGCGCGGGGGGCTTCGACGAGCGGCAGCGCGGCGGGCGTGATCGAGGTGCCGGGCCAGGCGCCGGGGGCGGCGCGCTCGGCGGTGCGGCGGCAGCGCGGGCAGTCGTCGACGTGCCGGACCAGTTCACGGCGCAGGGCGGCGGACAGCAGCAGCTGGTTGTCGCCGGTCAGGCGGTTCACGCTCGGGCAGGTGCCGGTCTCGACGACGGCGAGAGCGGCGCGGGTGCGCTCGACCTCGCAGGCGGCGGAGGAGAGCAGCTCGCGGGTGGCGGCGGGCTCGGTGCCCAGCACGGCGGCGACCTCGGCGGCGGACAGCTGGTGGCGCACCGCGAGCTCCAGCGCCTCGCGCTGCTCGGGGCTGGTGCCGGCCGCCTCGGGCCAGGCCAGCACCGCGAGTTGGCGCCTGCGCTCTTCCTGGAGGAGGGGCCCCGGCTGCTCCTCCTCCTGGTGCGGTTGCGCCGCGCCCGCCGCGTGCGAGCCCTGCCTGCGCCGTTTGGCCTCGGCCAGTCGGCGCAGGCAGGACCAGCGCGCGAGCGCGTACAGCCAGGCCCTGCGGTCGCCGTCGGCTTCGGGGGCGCGGGTGCCGCGCCGCTCGGCGAGCGCGAGGGCGTCGCCGAGGGCCGCGGTCGCCTCGTCGTGGTCGCACAGCACGGAGAGGCAGTAGGTGAACAGGCCGTCCAGACAGGGCTCGTAGCGCGCGGGCGGGCGCTGCGAGGCGGCGCGTGGCACCGGTCGCTTCGCCCCGGCGCGGTGCGCCCGGTGTGCGCCGGTGGTGTGCGTGGGGGTCTCCGGCCTGCTGCTCATCACCCGTGCGACCGTAGGCGGCGGGTCGGGCCCCTTCCGCCCCCTTGGGCACATTTAATCCTTACGGGTGAAACGATCCCTCAAAAGAGGACAGGAACGGTGGATTCCGCGCCGATGCCGTGGCCAGCACGGTCACGCGGGGCGACCGGGCCCGCCCGGGGCGGCCCGGGGCGGCACGGGCCGGCACGGGCGGCCGCGGCCCGATTGTCAGTGGCGCCGGTTACGGTTTCGTCCATGGCTGCCCGTACCAAATCGTCGAAGGACCGTCCGTCGTACCGCTGCACCGAGTGCGGCTGGCAGACGGCCAAGTGGCTGGGCCGGTGCGCCGAGTGCCAGGCCTGGGGGACGATCGAGGAGTACGGCGCCCCCGCGGTGCGCACGACGGCCCCCGGCCGCGTCACGACGTCCGCGGTGCCCATCGGCCAGGTGGACGGCAGACAGGCCACGGCCCGCACCACCGGCGTGCCCGAGCTGGACCGGGTACTCGGCGGCGGTCTGGTGCCCGGCGCGGTGGTGCTGCTCGCGGGCGAGCCCGGCGTCGGCAAGTCCACGCTGCTGCTCGACGTCGCCGCGAAGTCGGCGAGCGAGGAGCACAAGACGCTGTACGTCACAGGCGAGGAGTCCGCGTCCCAGGTGCGGCTGCGCGCGGACCGCATCCACGCCATCGACGACCACCTGTACCTCGCGGCCGAGACCGATCTGTCCGCCGTCCTCGGCCACTTGGACGCGGTGAAGCCGTCGCTGCTGATCATGGACTCCGTGCAGACGGTGGCCTCGCCGGAGATCGACGGGGCGCCGGGCGGCATGGCCCAGGTCCGCGAGGTCGCCGGCGCCCTGATCCGCGCCTCCAAGGAGCGCGGCATGTCCACGCTCCTGGTCGGCCACGTCACCAAGGAGGGCGCCATCGCGGGCCCGCGCCTCCTGGAGCACCTGGTCGACGTGGTGCTCAACTTCGAGGGCGACCGGCACGCGCGCCTGCGCCTGGTCCGCGGCGTGAAGAACCGGTACGGGACGACGGACGAGGTCGGCTGCTTCGAGCTGCACGACGAGGGCATCACGGGTCTCGCCGACCCCAGCGGCCTGTTCCTGACCCGGCGTGACGAGCCGGTCCCCGGCACCTGTCTGACGGTCACCCTGGAGGGCCGCCGCCCCCTGGTCGCCGAGGTGCAGGCGCTCACCGTCGACTCCCAGATCCCCTCCCCCCGGCGCACGACATCGGGCCTGGAGACCTCCCGCGTCTCGATGATGCTGGCGGTGCTCGAACAGCGGGGCAGGATCAGCGCCTTGGGCAAAAGGGACATCTACTCCGCGACGGTCGGCGGCGTGAAGCTCTCCGAGCCCGCGGCCGACCTCGCCATCGCGCTCGCCCTGGCCTCCGCCGCGAGCGACACCCCGCTGCCCAAGAACCTGGTGGCGATCGGAGAAGTGGGCCTGGCGGGCGAGGTCAGACGGGTCACGGGCGTGCAGCGCCGGCTCGCGGAGGCGCACCGGCTCGGCTTCACACACGCCCTCGTACCGGGCGATCCGGGCAAGGTCCCGCCCGGTATGAAGGTCCTGGAAGTCGCCGATATAGGGGACGCTCTGCGGGTGCTGCCGAGGGGCCGTCAGCGAGAGGCCCCACGGGAGACGGAGGACCGCCGGTAGACTTTGCCCTGGTCTCGCCCGTGCGTACGAACGCGTATCCCACGTGCCGCACGTGTCGGTCGAAGGCGCAGAGCCTCAGCATCCTCCTGGGGCATCCCAAAAGCCTGCGATCCGGAGGAGTGCAGTGGCAGCCAACGACCGGGCGGCAGCTCCCGGCAAATCCGCCGGGAGTTCCGGTGCGGACGGTCTGATGCGCGCCTCACTGAGCGCGGTGGCGCCCGGTACGGCCCTGCGCGACGGCCTGGAGCGCATCCTCCGTGGCAACACGGGAGGACTCATCGTCCTCGGCTCCGACAAGACGGTCGAGTCGATGTGCACCGGCGGATTCGTCCTCGACGTGGAGTTCAGCGCCACGCGCCTGCGCGAGCTGTGCAAGCTCGACGGCGGCATCGTGGTCTCCTCGGACCTCAGCAAGATCCTGCGGGCCGGCGTCCAGCTGGTGCCGGACCCGACGATCCCCACGGAGGAGACGGGCACCCGGCACCGCACGGCGGACCGGGTCAGCAAGCAGGTCAACTTCCCCGTCGTCTCCGTCTCGCAGTCGATGCGGCTGATCGCCCTGTACGTGGACGGACAGCGCCGCGTCCTGGAGGACTCGGCGGCGATCCTGTCCCGCGCCAACCAGGCCCTGGCGACCCTGGAGCGCTACAAGCTCCGGCTCGACGAGGTCGCGGGCACGCTCTCCGCCCTGGAGATCGAGGACCTGGTCACCGTCCGGGACGTCACGGCGGTCGCCCAGCGCCTGGAGATGGTGCGCCGTATCGCCACCGAAATCGCCGAGTACGTCGTCGAGTTGGGCACCGACGGACGGCTCCTGGCCCTCCAGCTCGACGAGCTGATCGCGGGCGTCGAGCCCGAGCGCGAGCTCGTCGTACGGGACTACGTGCCCGAGCCGACCGCCAAGCGCTCCCGCACGGTCGACGAGGCGATGTCCGAGCTGGACTCCCTGCACCAGGGCGAGCTGCTCGAACTGCCGATCGTGGCGCGGGCGTTGGGCTACACCGGATCGCCCGAGTCGCTGGACTCGGCGGTCTCGCCGCGCGGCTTCCGGCTGCTCGCGAAGGTGCCGCGGCTTCCCGGCGCCATCATCGACCGGCTCGTGGAGCACTTCGGCGGGCTGCAGAAGCTGCTCGCGGCCAGCGTGGACGACCTGCAGACGGTGGACGGGGTCGGCGAGGCACGGGCCCGCAGCGTGCGCGAGGGCCTGTCACGGCTCGCCGAGTCGTCGATCCTGGAGCGCTACGTCTGACGGCCCCTCCGCGGGAGGGGCCGCACCGTCTCGTGCGTCAGTCGGCCTTGAGGACGAACGACGTCGGCGTCGCATCCGACAGCTGGGACGCCTTGGCCTCCACCAGATACGTACCCGCCGTCGCCGAACCGGCCGACGGCGTCGCGCACTGCGGGGCGCTCGGGCGGCGGTCCCAGGTCAGCGTGTGCGTGACCTTGCCGCCCGCGGGGACGCGCAGCAGCAGCGCGCCGGAGCCCGCCGGGCAGTCCTTCGACGACCAGAACTCCTTGTCGCCGTCCGCCTTGGTGATCGTCACGACCGCCGTGCGCGGGCCGAGGTCGACCTTGCAGGACTTGTCGGTGGAGTTCTTGGCGGTCAGCTCGATCTTCGGCTTCTCGCCGGGCGCGTAGGAGTTGTGGAGGCTGCGCACCGACAGCGTCACGCCGCCCGCCGTGCAGTCGGGCAGGCTGGAACCGGCCGGGACCTGGTCGCCCGACGACGTGCCGCCGCTGCCGCCGCCGTCCGCGCCGTCGCCGCCCGCCGAGTCGTCCGAGCCGCCGGAGCCCTCGGAACCACCCGAACCGGAGTCGCCCGAGCCGTCCCCCGACCCGTCGCCCGAGCCCGAACCGCCCGATGTGTCACGTCCGCCGGGGTGTTCGCTGATCGCGGGGCCCGTGCCGGAAGGTCCGGGCGTGATGGACTGCGTCGGGTGCTTGCCGTTCGCACCCCCGGCGCCGTTGTTCCCGCCCCCGCCGCCCGAGGTGACGATCCATACGATCAGCAGCGCGAGGAGCGCCACAACGGACGCCAGAACAACCCTCCGGCGCCAGTAGATGGAGGAGGGAAGCGGCCCGATCGGATTGCGCAGAGATCCCACGGCTCAAACCTTACGAGAGATCGGGCCGTTGTCCGGTGTCCACCCGCCGCACCGCACGGCAAGTTTTCCGGATCATCATCACGCCCCACGTCGCAAAGGCCGTACAAGGGCCCACACGCGACCCCTGACGATCGTCAGGTGCGGGCCGCGACCATCGCGGGATGTGGCCCGCCCCGGGTATTGCGTACTGTCCGTCACCATGGGAACCATTGACTCCGATCTCTATCGCGACATCCTTCAGTTCGGCCACGACACTCCTTCGTGGTTCCAGCACCTCATGGAGGTGTGGACCGAACTGGGGCTGCTGGTGTTCGCCGTGCTCTTCGTCGTCGCCTGGTGGCGGGCGCGGCGCGGTGACCCCCGGGCCTTCGCCGTCGCGGTGCTCGCTCCGCTCGCCACGGCCGTGGCCTACGTGTGCAGCGAGCTGGTCAAGTCGGGGATCGACGAGGACCGGCCGTGCAGGGCCGTGAGCGGGGCGATGGCGCCGCTGATCGACTGCCCCGCGTACGGGGACTGGTCGTTCCCGTCCAACCACTCCACGATCGCCGCCGCGGCAGCCGTGGGGCTCGCGCTCGCCTGGCCGAAGATCGGCTGGCTGACGATCCCGATGGCGTTTCTGATGGGGTTCTCGCGGGTCTTCGTGGGCGTGCACTACCCGCACGACGTACTGGCCGGCTTCGCGCTCGGCACGCTGGTCGCCTTCCTCGTCGTCCGCCTGTGCACGCGTCCGGGGACACGGCTGACCGAGACGATGCGCGGATCGGGGAACGGGCTCGCGCGCTGGTTCGCCGGACCGGGTCCCGCCGGTGCCGGGGCGTCCGGCGGGGCGCCGCGGCGCGGGGCGCACCGCCGCTGACTCCAGGAGCTCACGTACGACGAGCGGGCCCTGACGTGGCGTCACTTCTGATGAGTGGCGTCATGTCAGCAGGCCCGCTTCGTACGCCACGATCGCCGCCTGGACACGGTTCTTGACCTCCAGGCGGTCCAGGACCGCGCTGACGTACGCCTTCACGGTCCCTTCCACCAGGTGCAGGCGCTGGGCGATCTCCGGATTCGACAGGCCCGCGCCGACCAGGCCGAGGACCTCGCGCTCGCGCGGGGTGAGCGCCGCCACCCGCTGCCGGGCGGACGCCTCGCGGGCCAGCCGGCCGCCGCCCAGGCCGTCGATGACGTGCCGGGCCACCTTCGGCGACAGGAACGCGGCGCCGTCCGCCACCGCCCGCACCCCCGCCATCAGCTCGTGCGGGTCGCCGGACTTCAGCAGGAAGCCGGTGGCGCCGCCGCCGAGGGCCCGGGCCACGTACGCGTCCTCGGAGAACGTCGTCAGCATCGCGACGGCCGTGCCGGGCACCGTCGCCGTGATCTCCTCCGCCGCCGCCAGGCCGTCCAGGCGGGGCATGCGGATGTCGAGCAGGGCCACGTCCGGGCGGTGCGCCCGGGCGAGGGCGACCGCCTCACGGCCGTCGGCGGCCTCCGCGACGACCTCGAAGCCGGCGCCCGCCGCGAGGATCGCGCCGACCCCGGCCCGGATCATCGCCTCGTCGTCGGCGAGCAGTACGCGGATGGCCGCGCCCTGCGGGTTCAGCGCGCCCATTCGCGCTCCTCCTCCTGCACTTGTTCGGCGGTGCCCGCGCGCGGGATCACGGCCTTGTCGACCAGCTCGTGGTTCCCGCCGTCCGTGAAGCAGAGCCTGAAGTGCTGGACCGGCACGAACAGTTCACCACTCGCCCGGTAGTAGCGGCACTCCGCGTGCGCGGGCGGCGCGGTGGGGGCGCGGTCGGCGGGCGGGTCGGTGATCTCGCGCTCGGGCAGCACGGACGCGGCGTCGGCCAGGGGGGTGCCGACGCGCAGCTGTGCGTACGCCCGCGGGGTGAGGACGGCGTGCGTCTTGCTGTACGCGTACCAGGTGAACGCCCCGCCGATCAGTACGGTTCCCGCGGCCGCCGCGACGCCGAACGCCAGGCCCACGCGGCGCCGGGCGGTGCGGCGGGCCCGGGCGAACTCCTCGGTGCGGCGGGGCGGGCGGGTGGCCGGCGCGGCGCCGGGGGCACCGGGGGCTCCCGGGGCGGGGATCCGGGCCGTGACCCGGAAGCCGCCTTCGTGCGGGCCCGCGTCGAAGTCGCCGCCGAGCGCGGTGATCCGGGCGCGCAGGCCGAGCAGCCCGGTGCCGGTGCCGCCGGCGGTCGGGGTGCGGTCCGGGCGGGCGTTGGTGACGGTGACGACGGTGGCCGTCGCCTCCTGTCGCGCCGCCACGGTGACGGGGGCGTCCGGCGCGTACTTGGCGGCGTTGGTGAGGGCTTCCTGGACGACGCGGTGGGCGGTGCGGTCGGTGACGGTGGCCGCCGTGCTCAGGAGGCGGACCGGGAGGCCCGAGTCCGCCGCCCGCTCGACGAGGTCCGCCACGGTCTCGCCGGGCGGGGCGAGCGGCGCGGGCTCGTCGTCCTCCTCGCGCAGCAGGCCGATGATGCCGTGCAGCCGGTCGGTGGCGTCGGAGGCGGCGGCGCGCAGTTCGGCGGCGGCCGTGCGGTGTTCGTCGGCGAGGCCCGGGGTGACCTGGAGGGCGCCTGCGCGCAGCGCGATCAGGCTCAGCTCGTGGCCGAGGGAGTCGTGCATGTCCTGCGCGATCCGGGCCCGTTCGCGCAGGCGGGCGCGGTCCGCGACGATCAGGTGCTCGCGCTCCAGCTGCGCGGCTCGGGCCCAGCCGGCCGCGGTCAGCTCGCCGCGCTGGCGCCAGTACCGGCCCGCGAGCCACGGGAACACGGCACCGAACAGCAGCGTCCCCATCAGCACCAGCCACTCCGCCGCGGGGTCCACCTGACGCAGCGCGATCTTGCCGGTGCCGAGGGCGGCGAGCACGGCGAAGGCGGTCAGCGCGGGGCGCACGGCGGCCGACCTGACGCCCATCAAGTAGGCGAAGACGGCGAGCGCGCAACCGTAGGAGAGCGTGAACAGGGACGAGGCGACGGCGATGCCCGGCGCCGCGGCGACCAGGAACGCCGCGGCGGGCAGCCTTCGGTGCAGCGCCGTGGCGGCGCCGAGCACCGCGAGGCCGGCCAGCTCCTGGCGGACGCTCGCGGGCTCGCTCAGCCGCAGTCGCTCCACGGCGAGCACCGGCAGCACCAGGACCGCCCAGAGCGACAGGTCCGCGATGAGGGCGGTTCGGCGTCGGGGATTCACTCCATCGACGGTACAAGCGCCGGGTCCGCCGGCACCTCTGCCGATCGTCAGGGGCCGGGCCGGCACGACTGGCGGTGGCCGTGCGCCGGTGCGGCTCCGCCGCGTGGGCGCGACCGGCGGGCGGGGCGCGGGGCGGCATCGCTGTGCGGCTCCCGCGTGGGCGCGACCGGCGGTGGTCGTGCCCCGTCAGGGGCGCGGGGAACTGCGCGACCAGCCCCCACCGGAGCCGCACCCGGCAACACCGCGACCGGGACCGAGCTGGACGCCGCTGGGAACGCTCACCCCGCGCCGGGGTGCCGCCTTGCCCACCCTGCCGCCCATGGCGGCAGATTGCCCAAGGCGGCCGTGGCGGGCGGCACGCGGCGGATGGCCCGGGGTCGCGCGGCGACACGGCTCCGCGCCCCCATCCGGGGCGCCCGCACCCACCCCGGGCCTCCCCCATGGCAGGATCGGGAGTGCCATGACTGCGCCCACGAAGACCCCCGAGAACGCACCCGCCGAGCGGACCGATCTTCACGAACCCGTCATCGACTGGTTCTCCGAACACGCCCGTGACCTGCCCTGGCGCCGCCCCGAGGCAGGCCCGTGGGGCGTGATGGTCAGCGAGTTCATGCTGCAGCAGACCCCGGTGAACCGGGTCCTGCCCGTCTACGAGCAGTGGCTCGCGCGCTGGCCCCGGCCCGCCGACCTGGCCCAGGAGGCCCCCGGCGAAGCCGTCCGCGCCTGGGGTCGGCTCGGCTACCCGCGGCGCGCGCTGCGCCTGCACGGCGCGGCCGTCGCCATAACGGAGCGGCACGGCGGCGACGTACCGACGGGCCACGCCCAGTTGCTCGCGCTGCCGGGCATCGGGGAGTACACGGCCGCGGCCGTCGCCTCGTTCGCGTACGGGCAGCGGCACGCGGTGCTCGACACGAACGTACGGCGGGTCTTCGCGCGCGCCGTGACCGGCGTGCAGTACCCGCCGAACGCCACCACCGCCGCCGAGCGGAAGCTGGCCCGCGCGCTGCTGCCGGACGAGGACGGGACCGCCGCGAAGTGGGCCGCCGCGTCCATGGAGTTGGGCGCCCTGGTGTGCACCGCCAAGGGCGAGGAGTGCCACCGCTGCCCGATCGCCGCGATGTGCGCGTGGCGGCTCGCGGGGAAGCCCGCGCACGAGGGCCCGCCGCGCCGCGGACAGACGTACGCCGGTACGGACCGCCAGGTGCGCGGCAAGCTGCTCGCCGTGTTGCGGGAGGCCATCGCTCCGGTTCCGCAGGCCGCGCTCGACCGGGTCTGGGACGAGCCGGTGCAGCGGGCCAGGGCGCTGGACGGCCTGGTCAGTGACGGTCTGGTGGAGCCGCTCGCGGGCGGTCTGTACCGGCTGCCGATGAGCTGATCCGGTTCCGGGCCCGGCCCGGAACCGCCCCTGGACCACCCCGGGGCCGCCCCTGGGCCGTCACGAAATCCTCAGGCGATCCTCGGGGCCGTTACACAACCGACGGACAGCCGTGCGTTCCCCGAAGGCTGGAACGGACAGTGCCGTGACAACGCCTCCGTAGCTTCTTCCTCACCACCGCACACGACCAGTGCGGACACGGGGAGCAAGTGGGAACGGGAGGCGGTTCGTCATGGCGCAGGGTATGACGCACGGCGGTGAGGTGCTCGAGTTCGAGGAGTACGTCAGGACGCGGCAGGACGCTCTGCTGCGCAGCGCCCGGCGCCTGGTGCCGGACCCCGTCGACGCCCAGGACCTGCTCCAGACGGCTCTCGTGCGGACGTACGGCCGCTGGGAGGGCATAGCCGACAAGCGCCTGGCCGACGCCTATCTGCGTCGCGTCATGATCAACACGCGGACCGAGTGGTGGCGGGCCAGGAAGCTGGAGGAGGTCCCGACCGAGCAGCTTCCGGAGTCGTCGGTGGACGACTCCACCGAACAGCATGCGGACCGGGCCCTGTTGATGGACGTCATGAAGGTGCTGGCTCCGAAGCAGCGCAGCGTCGTGGTGCTGCGACACTGGGAGCAGATGTCCACAGAGGAGACGGCCGCCGCACTCGGAATGTCGGCCGGAACCGTGAAGAGCACCCTGCACCGGGCTCTGGCCCGGCTCCGCGAAGAGCTGGAGAACCGGGACCGTGAGGAACTGGTGGCGGGCGCGCTCGACCGTCGTGAGGAGCGGGAGCGTTGCGCGGCCTAGGCATACGTGCCTCTGGGATCAGGCTCCGTGGAGCCTTGACGAAGACCCTGCGCAGAGCGCGGCGGGTGGTGAAGGCGGGGAGTTCGGTGATCGCCGGGCTCGCCGCCGTCGGGCTTTTCGCCGGGGCGCTCGCGGCCTGCTCGGCGGGCGGCACCGGTACCCGTGACGAGGGGCCCGCCCGTACCGACCCGGTCGGCTCGACCGCGCCGGCCGCCACCGTGAGCCCGGCCCCGGACAGCGCCTCGGCGTCCGCGGCGCCCTCCCCGTCCCCCACTTCGGTGAACGGGGTGCGCCTGGTGAAGGCCGACCCGAAGGTCAGCGCCGACATCAAGCGGGACCTCAAGCCGTGCGTCGCCAAGGAGTACCCGGTGGACGTGAGCTACGGGAACCTGACGGGCGGATCCTCGGACGACATCGTGGTCAACGTGATGACCTGCGGCGACGCCGTCGGCATCGGTACGTACGTGTACCGCGACGAGAACGGCACGTACAAGAATGTCTTCCAGGCCGAGGAACCCCCGGTGTACGCGGAGATCGACCGGGGTGATCTCGTAGTCACCAAGCAGGTGTACGAGAAGGGCGACTCGGTCGCGTCACCGTCGGGCGAGGAGATACTCACGTACCACTGGAGTGGCGGCCGCTTCACCGAGGTGGAGCGCACGCACAACGACTACAGCCACGCGGTGGACGGGCCGTCACCGTCCCCGTCGGGGGACGGCTGACCACCGACCCCCGGGAACGGAATGGGAGAGCACCACATGGGTGAGCGCAAGGGCGAGCAGACCCACGTCCTGTTCGTCGAGGACGACGACGTCATCCGCGAGGCCACCCAGCTCGCCCTGGAGCGCGACGGCTTCGTGGTCACCGCCATGCCGGACGGGCTCAAGGGCCTGGAGGCGTTCCGGGCCGACCGGCCGGACATCGCGCTGCTCGACGTGATGGTGCCGGGGCTCGACGGGGTCTCGCTGTGCCGCCGGATCCGTGACGAGTCGACCGTCCCGGTGATCATGCTCTCCGCGCGCGCGGACTCCATCGACGTCGTGCTCGGCCTGGAGGCCGGGGCCGACGACTACGTGACCAAGCCGTTCGACGGGGCCGTGCTCGTGGCCCGGATCCGGGCCGTGCTGCGCCGCTTCGGGCACGCGGGCGGTCCGGCGGCGGGCGGCGCGGGCGCCGTCTCCGCCGAGGAGCCGGGCGCCGGTTCCTCCGGCGTCCTGCGCTTCGGCGACCTGGAGATCGACACGGAGGGCATGGAGGTGACCAAGGGCGGCGACCCGGTGGCGCTGACGCCCACCGAGATGCGGCTGCTCCTGGAGTTCTCCTCGACGCCCGGCACGGTCCTCTCCCGCGACAAGCTCCTGGAGCGCGTGTGGGACTACGGCTGGGGCGGGGACACCCGCGTCGTCGACGTCCATGTGCAGCGGCTGCGTACCAAGATCGGCCAGGACCGGATCGAGACGGTCCGCGGCTTCGGCTACAAACTGAAGGCCTGATGGGACAGGGGATATGAGGGGGCCCGCCGAGACGGCCGGGACCGCGCGGCTGCGGCATCTGCTGCCGCGGCGGCTGCGGCGCAGTCTGCGCAGCGGGGTGCGCTGGAAGATCAGCGTGGCCATCGCGCTGGTCGGCGCGCTCGTCGCGATCGCGCTCAGCCTGGTCGTGCACAACGCGGCACGGGTCTCGATGCTGGACAACGCCCGGGACGTGCAGGACGAGCGGATCCAGTTCGTGCAGCGCCAGTACGAGGCGCGCGGCGGCAATCTGCCGATCGGCTTCAAGGTGAACGATCCGACGCTCCCCGCCGAGCTGCGCGCCAGGGTGCTCGACGGCCGGCGCGCCACCTTCGTGTCCGAGCCGTCCGGCGGCGTGCCCGACATCTGGGCCGCGGTGCCGCTGCCGAACGGCGACATCCTCTCGGTGCACACCCGGTTCACCGACCGCAGCGCGACCGTGATGAAGGACCTCGACCAGGCGCTGATCATCGGCTCCATCGCGGTCGTCTTCGGCGGCAGCGCGCTCGGTGTGCTCATCGGCGGCCAGCTCTCGCGGCGGCTGCGCAAGGCGGCCGCGGCGGCCCGCGAGGTCGCCCAGGGGAAGACGGACGTCCGGGTCCGGGACGCCATCGGCGGGGTCGTGCGGGACGAGACCGACGATCTGGCGCAGGCCGTCGACGCGATGGCCGACGCGCTCAAGCAGCGCCTGGAGGCCGAGCGCCGGGTGACCGCGGACATCGCGCACGAGCTGCGCACCCCGGTCACTGGGCTGCTCACCGCCGCCGAGCTGCTGCCGCCGGGGCGCCCCAGCGAGCTGGTCAAGGACCGGGCGCAGGCGATGCGCACGCTCGTCGAGGACGTCCTCGAAGTGGCCCGGCTCGACAGCGCGGCGGAGCGGGCCGAGCTGCAGGACATCATGCTGGGCGAGTTCGTGGAGCGCCGGATCGCGGCCAAGGCGTCCGAGGGCGTCACGGTGCAGGTCATCCACGAGTCCGAGGTGACCACGGACCCGCGCCGCCTGGAGCGCATCCTGTTCAACCTGCTGGCCAACGCGGCGAAGCACGCCCGCCCGCCCATCGAGGTCAGCGTCGAGGGCCGGGTGATCCGGGTCCGCGACCACGGGCCCGGGTTCCCGGAGGATCTTCTGGAGGAGGGCCCGAGCCGGTTCCGCACCGGCGCGGCAGACCGCGCGGGCCACGGCCACGGCCTCGGTCTGACGATCGCGGCCGGGCAGGCCCAGGTGCTCGGCGCCCGGCTCACGTTCCGCAACGTACGCCCGCCGGGTGCGGAGCCCGGTACGCCGGCGGAGGGCGCGGTGGCGGTGCTGTGGCTGCCCGAGCACGCGCCGACGAACACCGGGAGCTTCCCGATGGTGCGGCTGCCCGGCCTCAAGTAAGCCCCGGGGAGATCAACTCACCTGCCTGATCAGGGAGTCGGCCAGCCGCACCGCTTCCACCTCGCCCAGCGGGGCGTGCCCGAGCAGGAAGCGGTACCAGAAAACCCCGTAGACCTGATCCACCATCAGGTCGATGTCGCTGTCCCGCGGCAGCTCACCGCGCTCGCGCCCGCGCTCCAAGACCTCGCGCAGGGCGGCCCGTCTGGCGCCCGTGAACTCCCGCATCAGATCGGCGAGATGCGGGTCGTGCGCGGCCTCCCGTACGAGGGTGCGCAGGGCCGGGGCGACCGGGCTGCGCTGCGCCCCGGCGAACGTCGCGGCGACCACCGCCCGCAGGTCGTCGCGGAGCGCGCCCGCCGCGGGCACGGGCACGTCCGTCTCGGCCCGCTCGGTGAGCGCGTCGAGGAGCACTGCCCCCTTCGACGGCCACCACCGGTACAGCGTCTGCTTGCCGACGCCGGCCTCCTTGGCGATGGCGTCCACGCTCACCGCCGCCCCGTCCGCGTCCGCGAGCAGCCGCAGGGCGGCGTCGAGGACGGCGCGGCGCGCCTCCTCGTTGCGGCGGCGGCCGGTGTGGGCCCGCTCAGAGTTCATTCCACTCTCCCTTCCTGCTTGCCGATTCCTACGGGGTCCTACCGGGTCCTACCGGGCCCCCACTTGACGAGACTACCGGTCTCGGCAACACTCATCTTATCGAGACCATCAGTCTCGGCAAAGAACCAGAGCACGTCAGCGCACGTCAGAGCAGGTCAAAGCACGTCAGAGCACGTCAGAGCACGTCAGAGCACGTCAGAAAACATCAGGGAACGTCAGGGCACGTCAAGGAACACGAGGACAGGGTCACCATGACTGCTGCAACACCCTTCGGCACACCCACCCACACCGTCGTCATGGGCGGCAGCTCCGGCATCGGCGAGGCCACCGCCGCACTGTTCGCCGCGCAGGGCGCCGAGGTCACCATCACCGGCCGCGACCGGGCGAAGCTCGACGAGGCGGCCGCCCGGATCGGCGGCAAGACCACCCCGTACCGGATGGACGCCACCGACCAGGCCGACATCGACGCCTTCTTCGCCGGCACCGCACCTGTGGACCACCTCGTGATCGCGGTCAGCGGCGCGGCGGGCGCGGGACCGTTCGCCGAGCTGGACCTCGCCGACCTGGCGCACGGCTTCGACGCCAAGTTCTGGCCCCAACTGCGCATCCTGAAGGCGGCGTTGCCGCACCTGACCGAGCGCGCCTCGGTCACCCTGATCACCGCGGCCTCGGCCCGGTCCGCCTTCCCCGGCACCGCGGGTCTGGCCGCGATCAACGGCGCCCTGGAGGCGATGATCCCGCCGCTCGCCGTCGAGCTGGCCCCGCGCCGGATCAACGCGGTCTCGCCCGGCGTCATCGACACCCCGTGGTGGCACCGGGTTCCGGCCGAGCAGCGCAAGGAGCTCTTCGACGGACTGGCCGCGACCACCCCGGTGGGCCGCGTCGGCAGCCCCGGGGAGGTGGCGCAGGCCATCAACTCCCTTGCCGTGAACGGCTTCATCACGGGTGTGGTGCTGGACTGCACCGGCGGGGCGAACCTGCCGACCGGCCGCTGAACCGGCACCGTACGGGTTAGCCTCACGCCCATGACAGCGACCGAGCCCGAGGTCCAACAGGCGCCCGTCCTGGCGGAGTTGCCGCGCCGCGCCACCTGGTTCGAGCTCTTCGGCGACCTGGTGTTCGTGGCCGCGGTCGGCCAGGCCACCCACCGCATCGGCGGGCACCCGGGCGCCGCCGCGGTGGCCGCCGCCGCGGCGCTGTTCGTCCCGCTGTGGTGGACGTGGGTGCTGTACACGGTCCGGGCCAACCGCGCCGACCGTGACGAGACCGGCCAGCGGCTGATCGCCACGGCGGGGCTCGCCGCCGTGGCCGGGATGGCGGTCTACCTCGGCGGCGTCGGCCACGGCCGCGGCGCGGACACCGGTTTCGTCGTCTCGTACCTGTGCGCACGGGCCGGGGTCGCCGCGCTCTACGTCTGGGACCTGCGCCGCGAGCCGCGGCTGCGCCGCATCGTGACGTCGTACGTGACCGGGTCCTCGCTCACCGCGGCGATCTGGCTGACGTCGACCCTCGCGCTCGACCCGCCCGCCCGGTACGTCGGCTGGGGCGCCGCGATGGCCCTGGAGCTGGCGCTGCCGCTGCTCGCGGGGCGGCGCCTCTCGGACACCCCGGGCGACGCGGAGCATCTGCGCGAGCGGTTCGGCCTGTTCACCATCATCGTCATCGGCGAGAGCGTGCTCGGCTTCACCAACGGGCTGGTCAAGGCGCACACCGCGAGCGCCGCGGTGCTGCCCGGCGCCGCCGCGTTCGCCCTCTCGGCCGGGCTGTGGTGGTCGTACTTCAGCGCGTCGAGCACCCGCCCCGGCGCCCACGAGGAGCTCGCCCGGGCCGGCCGCCATCTGCACATCTACGTCCTCGGCCATCTGCCGGTCCAGCTGGGCCTGGCCGTCACGGGCGGGGCGGTCGGCGCGGCGGTGGCGACCGGCGAGGGCCACCTGGGCGCGCCCCTGGCCGCCTGCGTCCTGGGCGGCACCGCTCTCTTCCTCACGGCGACGGCCCTGATCAGGGCGTCCTTCACGGGCGTACGGGAATCAGTGGTCGTGGTCCGGCTGCTGACGGCGGCGGCCGTCCTGCTCCTCCTCCCCCTGGCCCCGCACCTGCCGGTGGCGGGAACACTGGCAGCCTCGGCGGCCCTGCTCGCGGCGTCGGTACTGGCGGAGGCGCCCGGCCACAAACGCCGCATGGCCTGAGATGCCGCACCGAAGGTGCGCATCAAGGGGCGCGGGCCCGTATCGATATGCGGCTCCGCCGCGTGGGCGCGCCCAGCCCCCACCGAAGCCGCAGCCAAAAAGAGCGGCCCCCGGCACCCAAGGCACCGAGGACCGCTCGACGAACCACCGCCCAGGACGGGCGGACGAGGCGCAGCCCCGTCAGACCGACTCCACCACAGCCGCATCGCTCTGCGGCGCGGCCTCCGCGTCCTTGGGAGCCGGCGCAGCCCCCCGCAGCGCGACCTCCTTGACGAACACGGCGGCGATCAGCGCGCCCACCGCCACGATCGACCCGAGCAGGAACGCGGCGTGCGTACCGGACGAGACCGCGTACTCGTACGCCTCCCGCACCGGCGCCGGCAGCTTCGCCATGGCGGCGGCGTCCAGCTGCGCCGACTGCTCGGTGGCCTTGCCGCCCAGGGCACCGGCCTTCTCGGCCATGATGTGGGTGACCTTGTTGTTGAACAGCGCGCCCATGATGGCGACACCGAACGACGAGCCGAGCGTGCGGAACAGCGTGGTGGACGAGGACGCGACGCCCATGTCCTTCATCTCGACGCTGTTCTGCGCGACCAGCATGGTGATCTGCATCAGGCAGCCCATACCGGCGCCGAGCACGGCCATGTAGACGCCGGACGTGAACCGCGTCGTGTCGACGTCCATCGTCGACAGCAGGTACAGACCGGCGATCACCAGCACGCTGCCGACCAGCGGGAAGACCTTGTACTTGCCGGTGTTGGTGGTGACCCGGCCCGCGATCAGCGAGACGACCATCATCGACAGCAGCATCGGCAGGAGCAGCAGACCGGAGTTGGTCGCGGACGCGCCCTGCACGGACTGCTGGTACAGCGGCAGGAAGAGCACCGCGCCGAACATCACGAAGCCGGTGAGGAAGCCGATGATCGACATCAGCGTGAAGTTGCGGCTGCGGAAGATGTGCAGCGGGACGATCGGCTCACGGGCCCTGGTCTGCGAGAACACGAATCCGACGAGCGCGGCGACGCCGAGCGCGATCAGCTCCATGATCACGGCGGAGCCCCAGGCGTACTGGCTGCCGCCCCAGGTCGTCACCAGCACGATCGAGGTGATGCCGACGGTGAGCAGCGCGGCGCCGAGATAGTCGATGGACCCGCTGGACCGCTTCTTCGGCAGGTGCAGCACGATGGTGATCATGATCAGCGCGACGGCGCCGATCGGCAGGTTGATGTAGAACGCCCAGCGCCAGCCGAGGTGGTCGGTGATGGTGCCGCCGACCAGCGGGCCGCCGATCATGGCGAGCGCCATGACGCCGGCCATCATGCCCTGGTACTTGCCGCGCTCCCGCGGCGGTATGAGGTCGCCGATGATGGCCATGACGCCGACCATCAGACCGCCGGCGCCCAGACCCTGGACGGCACGGAAGCCGATCAGCTGGTTCATGTCCTGGGCCATGCCGCTGAGCGCGGAGCCGATCAGGAAGATGACGATGGAGGTCAGGAAGGCGCCCTTCCTGCCGTACATGTCGCCGACCTTGCCCCAGATGGGCGTGGAGGCCGCGGTGGCGAGCGTGTACGCGGTGACGACCCAGGACAGATGCGCGAGCCCGCCCAGTTCGCCGACGATCGTGGGCATCGCGGTGCCGACGATCATGTTGTCGAGCATGGCGAGCAGCATGGCGATCATCAGCGCCATCAGCACGACGCGCACGCTGCGCGGCTGGGGCTGCTTCACCTGCTCCCCGCTGGTCGCCTTCGCTGTCTGTGCCATTTCCCCCACGCTCCTACTTACTTGCCGCCCGGCTAGTTCCTACAATGGGACCGTAGGGCGGTAACTAGCCGGGCGTCAAGTAAGTTTTCTTCCAAGGGAACTTCCAAGGGAGCTTCCAAGGGAACTTCCGGGGGAATGCGAGCAAGGGGCACACGATGGTCACGAGCAGCAACAAGCCGCAGCAGCGTCGCGGGGACACCCGTCAGCGCATCCAGGACGTGACCCTCGAACTCATCGCCGAGCAGGGTTACGAGAAGACCTCGCTGCGGGAGATCGCCGAGCGCCTGGGCGTCACGAAGGCCGCGCTCTACTACCACTTCAAGACCAAGGAAGACATCGTCGTCAGCCTCTTCAGCGACCTGATGACACCGATCGACGAGTTGATCACCTGGGCCGGCGAGCAGCCGCACCCCGTCTCCCTGGAGACCAAGCGGGAGATCCTCACCCGCTACGGCAAGGCGCTGACCGGGGCCGCCCCGCTCTTCCGCTTCATGCAGGAGAACCAGGCGCAGATGCGCGAGCTGAGCATCGGCGAGAACTTCAAGGACCGGATGCACGCCCTGCTCCACGAGCTGCTGCCCGAGGAGGTCTCGCTCAGCAACCGCGTGCGCTGCTTCAGCGCTCTGTTCTCCATGCACGCCGGGATGTTCGTCCTCAGAGACGTCGAAGGCGACCTCGAGGAGAAGCGTCTCGCCATCCTCGAGGTCGCCACGGACCTGGTCACCCAGGCCCACGAGGGCTGAGCCCCACCCGGTCACCGGGTCACACGGTCACACCCTGCGAGCGCAGGTAGGAGACGGGGTTCACGGCGGACCCGTAGTTCGGGGTCGTACGGATCTCGAAGTGCAGGTGCGGGCCGCTGGAGTTGCCGGTGTTGCCGGACAGCGCGATGTGCTGGCCCGTGGCCACGGTCTGGCCGACCTGGACGTCGATCCGGGACAGGTGCGCGTACTGGGAGTACGTGCCGTCGCTGTGCTTGATGACGACCGCGTTGCCGTACGCCGGGCCGTCGCCGGCGCCGTTCGGACCGGCCTTGACGACGGTGCCGCCGTGCACGGCCATGACGTTGGTGCCGATCGGCACGGCGAAGTCCTGGCCGGAGTGCTTGCCGGTGGACCACATGCTGCCGCCCTGCGCGTAGCCGGCGGAGAGCGTGTAGTGCGCGACCGGGTCGATCCAGGAGGCGGCCTTCTTGGCGGCGGCCTGCTGCGCGGTGGACGCGGCCTTGGCCTGCGCGGTGGCCTGAGCCTGGACGGACGCGGCGGCCGAGCCCGGCAGAGCGGAGCTCCCCGTGGCGGCGGACGCGGCCCCGGTGCCCAGCATCGCCGTCACGCCGAGACCGGCGGCCACGACGGCGGCACGGCGGCGGGACATCGACGTACCGGAACGGTGGGACTTGGCGCGCTGCGACATGGAGGGGACCTAACTTCGGGGACATGACGGGACCCGGCGCACTTCGCGGTGCCACCGGGTCGGCCATCCCTGTGTAACGCGCTCCCTCGGCCGCGCCCAAAACCCTGATCTACTACGCGCGCTCGTACCGCTGCCACAAAACGTTGATCGCTTGACAGGCGCCGCACCGCGCCCGGGATTCGTCCGATTTATCAGCCGATCTCGGGTTTAAACCCTCTTCACGGACGCACCCCCAGGCCGCACGGCCACCGCCAGCCCACCCCTCCCCCAAAACGGACAATTAACCAAAACCCATAGACCGTGTAACAACCGCCCCGCACCCCCGCCGGTCCACTACCGCCCCTAGTACCCCCTCAAGGCCCTGTGCGGCATGTCACCGAAGGCCAAGATCCAACCCCCGGGGAGTGTGATCGGGGCTACGCTCCCGGGGCATGGATCCCGCTGTCCTCGGCACACGTATGGCGTCGGCCGTGATCGGCCCGGTACTCAGGAAACTGCTGGTTCAGGAGGGGCCCGGGGCCGGTCTCACCCGCAGCCCCGTACGGATCTCCGGCCTGGTCACGTTCCGGGGCGAGAAGGCGACGCTGGCGGAGAAGGACGTCCGCCTCCTCGTCGGCCGCCTGGTGGCCGGCTCCGTGACCAGCTCGGGTACGCCCCCGTTCCCGCTGGACGAGACGACCGCGGTCGGCGACGCGCTGACCCGGACCCTGCTGGCCCTCGGCGACCTCACGATGGACGACGTCCAGGCCGTGCGCCTGGGCCACCGGGACCTGGCCCGTCGGCTCAGGGCCGCCGCTCCTGCCCCCGGCCTGTCCGCCGACGCCGGTTACTTCGTGGACTCCGCCACCGAGTGGGCCTGCCTGCACATCCTCCAGTTCTTCACCCAGCGCTCCACCTTCGTGGCCAGGACGCTGGTCGAGCAGAGCCGCGGCCAGGCCGAGCTGATCGCCAAGATCGACGAGGTGATCGCCCGCACGGCCCCCGCACACAGCCACGACCGGGCCTTCGAGACCCGCTACCGGGCCCATCTCACCGGCCGCCACAACCGGCTGATGATCTTCGGCCTCGACCTCCGGGACAGCGACGAGACCTGGCCGCTCGACCTCGCCTACCTCAGTCTGGAGGCCCGCGCCGACGACGAGCCCGAGCCGCTGCCCGACGCAGCGCAAAGCGGCACGCCACGGCTCACCGCCGAGGAATCGCTCGCCGCGCACGACCGCGTGCTGCTGCGCGGCGAGGCCGGCTCCGGCAAGACGACCCTGGTCCAGTGGCTGGCCGTCACCACCGAGGACCGTGTCCCCTATGTGCTGCCGCTGCGCACCCTGATCCGCGCCGCCCGGCTGCCGGCCCCCGCCGAGTTCCTGGCCGCCACCGACTGCCCGCACACCCCGCCCGACGGCTGGGCCGAGCGCGTCCTCACCGACGGCCGCGCCCTCGTCCTGGTCGACGGCCTCGACGAAGTGCCCTCCGGCGACCGCGTCCGGGTCCGTGACTGGCTGCTCGCCCTGGTCCGCGCCTACCCGGGCAACCGCTGGCTGCTCACGGCCCGCCCCACCGCGGTGCGCCCCGGCTGGCTCGCCGCCGACGGCTTCGGCGAACTCACGCTCGCCCCCATGGACCGCGGCCGGGTCACCGCCTTCGTGCGCCGCTGGCACACCGCCGCCGGCGCCCCCGAGCACGAGGAGCCCCTCCTCGACGCCCTGCGCGCCAAGCCGGACCTGGCCGCGCTGGCCACCAACCCTCTGATGTGCGGCCTGATCTGCGCCCTGCACCGGGCCCGCCGCGGCTACCTCCCGCCCCGCCGCAAGGCCCTCTACGACGCCGCGCTCCAGATGATCCTCACCGAGCGGGATCGGCAGCGCGGCATGGCCGGCCTGGACGGCATCGAGCTGGAGACCGACGACCAGCTCGAACTCCTCCAGCGTCTGGCCTACTCCCTGGTCCTCGCGGGCCGCACCGAGATGGACGAGGAGACCGCCCTCGCCCTCCTGGAGCGCGCCCTGCCCTCCGTCCCCGCCGCGGCCGCCCAGGGCGACGCCCCGGCGATCCTGCGCCACCTCCTGCTGCGCAGCGGCGTCCTGCGCAGCCCGGCACCCCGGCTGGTCGACTTCGCCCACCGCACCTTCCTCGACCATCTCGCCGCCCGGTACGCCGTCGAGGAGGGCCACCTCGACGTCCTGCTCGGGCACGCCGACGACACCCAGTGGGAGGACGTGCTGCGGATGGCCGTCGCCCACGCCCGCACCCGGGAACGCACCCGGCTGCTGCGCGGCCTGCTCGCCCCCGGCCGCCCCCGTCTCGCGCTGCTCGCGCTGGCCTGCCTCCAGGACGCGGCGGCCGTCGACCAGGAGGTCGCCGAGGAGGTACGGGCGACGGCCGCGGCCCTGATCCCGCCGCGCACCGTCTCCGAGGCGGAGCGCCTGGCGCTCGCGGGCCCCCTGCTGCTCGAACTGCTGCCGGGCCCGGACGGTCTGACGGACGCCGAGGCGCACGCGGTGACGGTGACGGCGTCGCTGCTCGGACGCGAGGGGGCGCTGCCCGTCCTGAAGAGGTTCCGCGGCCACGGCTCGCTTCCCGTCCGCCGGCAGCTGGTCGGCACCTGGCACCGTTTCGACGCACAGGAGTACGCCGACGAGGTCCTGGCCCACCTGGACCGCGACCGCCTCGACCTGACCGTGCGGACCCGGGAGCAGTGGGCGGCGGCCCGCACGATGCCGCCGTGGCAACGGCTCGATCTGCTGGGCCCGTACACGTGGGAGGAGATCCTCGCCGGTACGGATCCCGACCGGCTCGTCTCCCTCATCCTCACCGACAACCCGCGGGTGCACGGGCTGCGCCCGCTGGACGACCTGCCCGCGCTGCGGACCCTCTCCCTGATCGACTGCCCCGGCATCACGGACCTCACGCCGCTGGCCCGCACGGACCTGGGGCACCTGGGCATCACCCGGCAGCCGCACGTCCGCGGCCTGCCCGAGCTGACCGGGCTGACCTCCCTGACCGTCAGCCAGCCGCTGACCGGCACGGCGCTCACGGACGGCCTCCCCCGCTCGGACCGGCTCCGGAACCTCTACCTCACCCGCGACGCCATCACGGCCACCGGGCTGCGCGGCCTGTCCGGCCTCGGCGGGCTCACCTATCTCAGCGTGAGTTCGAGCGCGGGCACCCTGGAGGCCGCCGACTGGGCGGAGATCGCCGCCCACCCCACGCTCACCAGCCTCTTCCTCGCCGGTGACGTCCTTCCGCCGCCACCCCTGCCCGAACTGCCCGGGATCACCGGGCTCGGCCTGCATCTGCCGGGCGGACCGGACCAGTTCGCGGCCCACGCCGCGCTGTTCCCGGCCGTCCGCACGGTCGAGATCTTCCCCGGCCGCACCGCCGACCAGGACCCCGCCGCCTACCGCCGCCTCTTCCCCGACGCGGACGTCACCTTCCCTCCCCGTTGATCCAACTCCCGTCCCTCCCGCGGCGGTTGGCCGTAGGCTCGCGCCATGGTCGATCCGGGAACGGTGGGGGTCCGTGTCGCGTCGAGCGCCGTCGCCCCTCTCATCCGCAAGCTGTTCACCCAGCCGGGGCCCGGCGCGGCCCTCACCGATCAGCCCGTACGGCTGTCCGCGCTGGTCAGCTTCAAGGGCGAGCGGCGCACCCTCGGCCCCGAACAGCTGCGCCGTCTCGTAAGGGAACTGGTGGAGCGCGCCGGGCGGTCCCTCCCAGAGTCGCTCGTGGACGAGGAACTGGAGGCCGTCGCCGACGCCCTCGACATGACCCTGTGCTCGCTCGGCGACCTGGAGCTGGACGACGTACAGGCCGTCGACCTGGGCCCCGAGGCCCTGGCCCTGCGGCTGTACGAACAGGCCGGCGGGCCACGCCTGACACGCTTCCTCAGCCAGGAGGCCACGGCGCTGTACGGGCAGCTCCTGGACAGCGCCTGCGTCAACATCCTGCACTTCTTCACGCAGCGCTCGCCCTTCGTGGCCCGCACGCTGGTCGAGCAGAGCAGAAGGCTGCGCGAACTGATCGAGCGCACGGACCTGCTCATCGAGCGGCTCGGCTCCCAGCCCGTCGGGGACGCCGACTTCGAGGCGCGGTACGCGGCCCATCTCGCCAAGAAGCACAGCAGCCTCACCATCTACGGCATCGATCTCCACGAGACCCGGCAGTGGCCGCTGGACACGGCCTATCTCAGCCTCCAGGCCACCCGCGGCCCCGAGCACTCCTACGCCGACGACCTCGCGGCGCTGCCGACCCCCTCGTGGGCCCCGGCGCTCGGCCGCCCGGTCGAGCAGGCGCTGTCCGGCCACACCCGCGTCCTGCTGCGCGGCACCGCGGGCTCGGGCAAGACGACGCTCGTGCAGTGGCTCGCGGTGACCACGGCCCGGCAGAGCCGCCTCACCGGCGACCTCGCCCATCTCATCGGGCGCGTTCCGTTCGTCCTGCCGCTGCGCACCCTGACCCGCAAGGGCGCCGAGCTGCCCGTCCCCGCCGACTTCCTGCGCGCCATCGGCTCCCCGCTCACCGGCGGCCAGCCGGGCGGCTGGGCGGACCGGGTGCTGGCGGCGGGCCGCGCGCTGCTCCTGGTCGACGGCATCGACGAGGTGCCCGAGCAGGAGCGCGAGCGCGCCCGCGCCTGGCTCACCGACCTGTTGTCCGCGTACCCGGACAACCTCTGCCTGGTCACCTCGCGCCCCTCCGCCGTACGCCAGGACTGGCTCGGCACCGAGGACTTCACCGAGCTGACGCTGTCCCCGATGAGCCGCGAGAACGTCGCCGTGTTCGTCGGCCGCTGGCACGAGGCCGCGGGCGCCGAACCGGACCTCGCCGCCGCCCTCCTGGACGCGATACGCACCAAGCAGGATCTGGGCCGGCTCGCCACCAACCCGCTGATGTGCGCCCTGATCTGCGCCCTGCACCGCGAGCGCCGCGGCTTCCTGCCGCGCGGCCGCAAGGCCCTGTACGACGCCGCGCTCTCGATGCTCCTGGAGCGCCGCGACCGTGAGCGGGACATGCCGGGAGCCGGCCTCGACCTCGACGCGGAGTCCCAGACCGAGCTGCTCCAGAAGCTGGCGTACTGGCTGATCCGCAACGGCCGCTCGGAGATGGACCGGGCGGACGCCCTCACCCAGCTGGAGCGGCTGCTGCCGGCGATGCCCGGCGTCGCCGAACAGGGCACCGCCGACACCGTCCTTCGGCACCTGCTGGTCCGCTCGGGCGTGCTGCGCGAACCGGCTCCCGGGTCCGTCGACTTCGTCCACCGCACCTTCCAGGACCACCTGGGCGCGCGAGCGGCCGTGGAGGAGCGCGACTTCGACCTGCTGCTGCGCCACGCCCACCTCGACCAGTGGGAGGACGTCCTGCGCATGGCGGTCGCCCACGCCCGCCCCGACGAGCGGGCCCGGCTGCTGCGCGGCCTCACGGCCCGCGGCGACGCGGAGCCCGAGCACCGCAAGCGGCTCCACCTGCTGTCGATGGCCTGCCTGGAGCACGCGGCGAAGCTGGACCCGCGGGTGCGGACGGAAGTCGAGGAGCGGGCCACCGCCCTCATCCCGCCGCGCGACTTCCGCGAGGCCCGGGAGCTGGCGGACCTCGGCCCGATCGTGCTGGAACTGCTGCCGGGCCCCGACGAACTGACCGATCCGCTCTGCGCCCAGTACGTCGTCCAGACCGCGGGGCTCATCGGCGGCGACGCGGCGCTGCCCTGCCTGATCCGGTACCGGGGCAGCGACGACGCCGGTGTGCGGTTCCAGCTGGGCCAGCACTGGAGCCGGTTCGACACGGACGAATACGCCGACCGGATCGTCGACGGCCTGCGCGGCGACTTCGGCATCCCTCTCACCGTGCAGTCCACGGCCGAACTCGCCGCGCTGCGCCGCCTCGGCGGCCACAGCAACCTGGATTGCGTCGGCGACTTCACGGGCGGACAGCTCCTGGAGCACCTGGCGACGTTCTCCGTACGGCGCCTGCGACTCGGGGAGAACGCGGTGCTCGACGGGCTCGACTTCGTGCGCCGCCTCCCCGACCTGCGCGAGCTGTCGCTCTACCGGTGCCCGTCGGTGCCGTCCCTGGCCCCGCTGGGCGGCCTGCCCCTGGAGAACCTCTTCGTCGCCCAGCTCCCGCTCGTCGACGACCCGGCGCCCCTGCGCACCCTCACCGCCCTGAAGGTCGTGAACCTGCGCACCCTCAGGGCCGCCGCGGACCTCGCCGACCTCTCCAGGGACGCCCCCTTGGAGTGCGTGTTCCCGCCGGTGAACGTGCGGGGCCTCGCCGCTCTGCTGGACTTCCCGCACCTTGAACAGGTCGGCCTGAATCTGGACACTCCGCTGGGCACAGAGGACCGGGACGTGCTGGCCCGGATGCGGAAGCTGACCTGTCTGACGCTCAGCGGCGACGAGCTGGCCGCACTCGCGGCGCTCGACGGTACCGTCCTGGACACGGTGACCGACGTCTTCGTCCACGGCTCCGGCGCCCGCCCGGTCGGCACCGCACAGGTGCCCGCGCTCTTCCCTGCACTGCGCACGCTCACGGTGCTGACCACCGCCGACATCGACCTGGCGCCGCTGGCCGACTGCCCCGAGCTGCACACGCTCTACGTGACGGACGCGGCCTCCGTGCGCCACGCGGACACCCTGCCCGGCCGCGTGCGGCTGACCCTGTCGCCCCGCCCCGTCCCGCCACCTCCCCCTACTTCCCAGTAACTCCACGGTTCCCGCACGGCCACCCGCGCCGAGCAGCATGCCCGCGACAACTCCAGCGCGTACGGCCCGTGAGAGGACCCCCCACCCATGACCACACGACGCCCCTGGGCGCGCCGCGCGGCCGCCACCGCCGTCTCCGCAGCCGCGCTCATGGCCCTGGCCGTGCCCGCCGGAGCCGCGGCGGCCGCCCCCGCGGACACCGTCGCAGCGGCCTCGGCCACCACCGCCGAGGTCGACTACGCCACCTGGCAGCGGGACTGCCAGGCCGTGATGGACGAGGCCCTGCCGTATCTCAAGGCCCGCATCGCCGCGGCCGGTCCGGGCGAGAAGCAGGCCATCGTCCTCGACGTCGACAACACCACCCTGGAGACCGACTTCGGCTTCAGCTACCCCCAGCCGGCCAACAAGCCGGTCCTGGAGGTCGCGCGGTACGCCCAGGAGCACGGCGTCGCCCTGTTCTTCGTGACGGCGCGGCCCGGCATCATCGCCCCGGTGACCGACTACAACCTGAAGCACGTCGGCTACACCGTCTCCGGGCTCTACGTCCGCGGGCTGCTGGACCTCTTCAAGGACGTCGCCGCGTACAAGACCGCCCAGCGCGCCGCCATCGAGGCGAAGGGCTACACGATCGTCGCGAACGTCGGGAACAGCGCCACCGACCTCTCGGGCGGCCACGCCGAGAAGACGTACAAGCTGCCGGACTACGACGGCCGGCTGTCGTAGCCGCACGGCGTAACCGCAGGGCGTAGCCGCGCCCGCTTCCGGGCACGCGAAAGGGGCCGGTGCTTCGAAAAGCACCGGCCCCTTTCACCGGCTCAAAGGCTCACCCGGAGACGGGTCACGCCTCCTTGCTCAGGTTCGGGCCCGCACCGCCACCGGCGGCCTGCTCGATCGGCGGGACGTCGGGGAGCGCCGACTTCTCCTCGCCGCGGAAGGTGAAGGTCTTGTTCTCGCCCTCGCCCTCCGTGTCGACGACCACGATGTGGCCCGGACGCAGCTCACCGAAGAGGATCTTCTCCGAGAGGGTGTCCTCGACCTCGCGCTGGATCGTGCGACGCAGCGGCCGCGCGCCCAGAACCGGGTCGTAACCCTTCTTGGAGAGGAGCTCCTTGGCGGACTGGGAGAGCTCGATGCCCATGTCCCGGTCCTTCAGGCGCTCGTCCACCTTCGAGATCATCAGGTCGACGATCTGGAGGATGTCGTCCTGCGTGAGCTGCGGGAAGACGACGACGTCGTCGACACGGTTGAGGAACTCGGGACGGAAGTGCTGCTTGAGCTCGTCCGACACCTTGTTCTTCATGCGCTCGTAGTTGGTCTTCGTGTCACCCGTGGCCGCGAAGCCCAGGTTGAAGCCCTTCGAGATGTCACGGGTTCCAAGGTTGGTCGTCATGATGATGACCGTGTTCTTGAAGTCCACGACGCGGCCCTGGGAGTCGGTCAGGCGACCGTCCTCCAGGATCTGCAGCAGCGAGTTGAAGATGTCCGGGTGGGCCTTCTCCACCTCGTCGAAGAGGACGACGGAGAACGGCTTGCGGCGCACCTTCTCGGTCAGCTGGCCGCCCTCTTCGTAGCCCACGTAGCCGGGGGGCGAACCGAAGAGACGCGAGACCGTGTGCTTCTCGCTGAACTCCGACATGTCGAGGGAGATCAGCGCGTCCTCGTCACCGAAGAGGAACTCGGCCAGGGCCTTCGAGAGCTCCGTCTTACCGACACCGGACGGACCGGCGAAGATGAACGAACCACCCGGACGCTTCGGGTCCTTCAGACCCGCACGCGTACGACGGATCGCCTTCGAGAGCGCCTTGACGGCGTCCTTCTGGCCGATGACCCGCTTGTGGAGCTCGTCCTCCATGCGGAGGAGTCGCGAGGACTCTTCCTCGGTGAGCTTGAAGACGGGAATGCCGGTCGCGGTCGCGAGGACCTCGGCGATCAGCTCGCCGTCGACCTCGGCGACGACGTCCATGTCGCCGGCCTTCCACTCCTTCTCGCGCTTGGCCTTCGCCGCCAGCAGCTGCTTCTCCTTGTCGCGGAGAGACGCCGCCTTCTCGAAGTCCTGGGAGTCGATGGCCGACTCCTTGTCGCGACGCACGCCCGCGATCTTCTCGTCGAACTCGCGGAGGTCCGGCGGCGCGGTCATCCGGCGGATGCGCATCCGGGAACCGGCCTCGTCGATCAGGTCGATCGCCTTGTCCGGCAGGAAGCGGTCCGAGATGTACCGGTCGGCCAGCGTGGCCGCCTGGACGAGGGCCTCGTCCGTGATCGAGACACGGTGGTGGGCCTCGTAGCGGTCGCGCAGACCCTTGAGGATCTCGATGGTGTGCGGCAGCGACGGCTCCGCGACCTGGATCGGCTGGAAGCGGCGCTCAAGGGCCGCGTCCTTCTCCAGGTGCTTGCGGTACTCGTCGAGCGTCGTCGCACCGATGGTCTGGAGCTCACCACGGGCCAGCATCGGCTTGAGGATGGAGGCCGCGTCGATGGCGCCCTCGGCGGCACCCGCACCCACGAGCGTGTGCAGCTCGTCGATGAACAGGATGATGTCGCCGCGGGTGCGGATCTCCTTGAGGACCTTCTTCAGGCGCTCCTCGAAGTCACCGCGGTAGCGGGAACCGGCGACCAGCGCACCGAGGTCGAGGGTGTAGAGGTGCTTGTCCTTGAGGGTCTCGGGCACCTCGCCCTTGACGATGGCCTGGGCGAGGCCCTCGACGACGGCGGTCTTGCCGACGCCGGGCTCACCGATCAGGACCGGGTTGTTCTTGGTACGGCGCGACAAGACCTGCATCACGCGCTCGATCTCCTTCTCGCGCCCGATGACCGGGTCGAGCTTGGACTCACGAGCGGCCTGCGTCAGGTTGCGGCCGAACTGGTCGAGGACCAGGGACGTGGAGGGCGTGCCCTCGGCAGGACCGCCGGCGGTGGCGGTCTCCTTGCCCTGGTAGCCGGAGAGCAGCTGGATGACCTGCTGCCGCACCCGGTTGAGGTCTGCGCCCAGCTTGACCAGGACCTGGGCGGCGACGCCCTCGCCCTCACGGATCAGGCCGAGCAGGATGTGCTCCGTGCCGATGTAGTTGTGGCCCAGCTGAAGGGCCTCGCGGAGCGACAGCTCCAGGACCTTCTTGGCACGGGGGGTGAAGGGGATGTGGCCGGACGGGGCCTGCTGGCCCTGACCGATGATCTCCTCCACCTGCTGGCGGACCGCCTCGAGCGAAATCCCGAGGCTCTCCAGGGCCTTAGCGGCGACACCCTCACCCTCGTGGATCAGGCCCAGGAGGATGTGCTCGGTGCCGATGTAGTTGTGGTTGAGCATCCGGGCTTCTTCCTGAGCCAGGACGACAACCCGCCGCGCGCGGTCGGTGAACCTCTCGAACATCGTTAATCGCTCCTCAGAGCGGTCAGGCAGTAAGGGGGCTGTCCCCTCCCTGTCCTTCCGCAGCTTAGTCCCGCAAGCGGGGACCGCTCATTCCAACTGCCGACACCCGTCGATGGCCTCCTGCCCCGAACGCCGACATCTGCTCCAACCCGATGGTGCGAGACGATGTTCCCGCAGGCCAGGCAGATACCCACACCGCCACTACGCCGATGGCGAACGCGGACTGCCCGACCGGAGCGTGTCGCCCCTCCCACTAGGGATGTCTTACCCGCACGGACTGACACTCCATGCGGCGCGCGCCGGTTCCCTCCGCTACGGGCGAACATCCTTACGCCACCGAACACGCCCGTACGCCCCCATTTGGGACACGGTACGCATTCGCGAGGACACAGTGCGTAACCCCGGAGGGTCTCCGGCGGTTGCTCCTGGCATGGTCGCCCCCTTCCCCGCCCCGCGCCGCCCGATCGAGGACGTGTCCTCGGTCCAGTCGGTCCAGCAGTGGTACGAGGACGAGCTGGGCTGGGCCACGGCGGCGGGACCCGAAGGGGCCCGGCTGCGCACGGGGCTGCGGTTCGACGTCCTGGAAGTACCGGCCGACGCCGGATTCGCGATGCTGCGCCGATGTGATCCCCGGTCACCGGTGGCCCTGAACGGGGAGACGATGCAGCTCCTGGTGGCCGCGGGCAGCGCGGACGAACTGCCGGGGCTGCTGGACTGGCTGGAGTGGGGCGCGCTGCCCCTGGACCTCGTCGCCGTCGGGACCGGCGGAAGCATCGACGCGCCGGTGCCGCCCGGCTGGACCGGCTCGCAGGAGGCCGCGGTCTGGGTGCGGCCCCCGGAGCCCGGGCGCGAGGTGGAGCCGGTGCTTCCGGCCCTGACGAGCCTGTCGGCCGTCTCGACCTGGTCGGTCGTGGGGGGCGGTGGGGGCGCCCCCGATCTCGTACGACTCGTGGACACGGCGGCGACACACTGCCACCGGGCCCGGCTGCGCCGTGCGCAGCACACGCCGACGCGTCAGCCGTTGGCCTTCTCGTAGGCCTCCTTGATGGAGGCGGGGACGCGGCCGCGGTCGTTGACCTCGTAGCCGTTGTCCTTCGCCCACGCGCGGATCAGCGCGGTGTCCTGGTTGCCACCCGACGACGCGGTGCGCGCCTTGCCACGACCACCGGCGGCGCGGCCACCGGTGCGACGGCCACCCTTCACATACGGGTCGAGGAGGCCACGGAGCTTGTCCGCATTGGCGGTGGTGAGGTCGATCTCGTACGTCTTGCCGTCGAGCGCGAACGTCACGGTCTCGTCCGCCTCGCCGCCGTCGAGGTCATCGACAAGAAGGACCTGAACCTTCTGTGCCACCGGATTTCCTTTCATCGAAATCTGAAGGGCCGGCCCCCCTGCGACCACGGCCGCTGTTTCGCCGTCCCCTTGTTATATGCAGTACTGCAGTACGTCGGAAAGCAAACCGCTTTTGCCGGAAAAACACAAACCCCTGGCTGAGATCCGGGAGAGATCCCGGAGTTGAACGCTGCCCAGCCGGACCGAAAACATGCGCGTTTCGGACATAGGGAACCGGGGCGTCTGTGCATGCCGGAAGGTGTGTGCAAGGTCCCCGGAATACCGAACGGTGACGATCACAGATGCAGAAGCATCCGGCTGTTGCCCAAGGTGTTCGGTTTCACTCGTTCGAGACCGAGGAACTCTGCTACGCCCTCGTCATAGGAACGCAGCAGCTCGCTGTAGACATCGGTGTCAACCGTATCGACAGGAGTCTCACCGATCTCCACGAAGCCGTGCTTGGCGAAGAACTCGACTTCGAAGGTGAGACAGAAAACGCGGCGAACACCGATCCAGCGCGCGGTCTGCAACAGCTTCTCCAGGACCTGATGGCCCACTCCCGCGCCCTTGACCTGTGGATTCACCGCGAGAGTGCGGACTTCGGCCAGGTCTTCCCACATGATGTGCAGCGCTCCGCACCCCACCACCTCGGCGTTGTCGTCACGTTCGGCGACCCAGAACTCCTGGATGTCCTCGTAAAGCGTCACGGTGGCTTTGTCGAGCAGGATCCCCTGGCGGCTGTACGCGTCGAGGAGTCGGCGCACCGCCGGCACATCGGCGGTGCGCGCCCTGCGCACGGTCACGGCTTTAGTGCTGGAATCGGGGCCCGGGACGACTTCGGGGAGCTCTGCTGGCATGACCGGACGCTATCGCCCGTCCTCCTGTGCCGCTTCTCCGGGTGGGGCGACTTCGGGCGTCGCTTCGGGGAGGGGTTCCGGTGCGGGTTCCGACTGCGGTTCTGGTGCCGGTTCTGGTGCGGCTTCGGGTTGAACGATGCGCATCGCGTCCCTGAGCGCTTCGCGCTGCTGCGACGACATCATGCCGAAGAAGGCGACGAGCGCGGCGGCGGGGTTGTCGCTCTGCGCCCATGCGTCGTTCATCAGCGCGGCCGAGTAGGCGGCCCGGGTAGAGACGGCCTCATATCGATAAGCCCGGCCTTCCGCTTCCCGGCGCACCCAGCCCTTCTGATGGAGATTGTCCAATACGGTCATGACCGTCGTGTAGGCGATGGACCGTTCCTGCTGGAGGTCCTCCAGCACTTCTCTCACCGTCACCGGGCGGTTCCACTTCCACACCCGTGTCATGACTGTGTCTTCGAGTTCTCCCAAGGGGCGCGGCACGAGCAGCACAATAGTGGGAGAAGTCGGTAATTCGGCGGCGGACGTGGCGAGGGATCGCGAACGGTCGCAATCAATGACAAAAGGGGCGCCCGGTGGGCGCCCCTCGGTCGTCGCGGGGTCAGCGGCCGTCGGCCTGCCGGGTGGCCTCGGTGCGCGCCAGGATGGCGTCCACGGCCGCGTCCTCCTTGGCCTTCTTGTCGCCACCCTGCGACTTCACGATCGTCACGATCAGGCCGATGAAGAACGCGGCCATCACTACCGGGGGCACGAGCGCGGAGACATAGTCCATGCCCCCAGATTAGCTATCCCGCGGCGAGCTGCTGCGGCGGGGCCGGGGGCTGGGCGGGACGGCGCTTGGGCGGGAAGACCTCCGACGGCTTGGGCGCGGGGCGCTGCGGCGCCGCAGGACGAGGTCCGGCGGGCTGCGGGTCGGCCTCCGCGAGGCCGCCGGGCAGGGCGAGGAGACGGGCCCGGGAGGCCGGGACGCGCGGCCGGTGCCGAGCCTCCAGGCGCTCCCGTACGCCCTGTTCGGCCAGGGCACGGCAGCGGTCGAGGAGGACGGCCGCCGCGGGGTTGCCGCGCAGGGCGCGCAGCCCCGCGAGGTCGTCGGCGCCGGGCCGGTGGCCCGCCGCCAGAGCGTCCTCCAGGAGCTTCAGATAGCCGGTGACGGAGCCGGGCAGGGCGGCCCGGTAGCGGTCGAGGTCGGCCAGCAGGAAGGTCCGCATACGGGCCGCCTCCTGGGTGGCTTCGTCGACGGACTCCGCGAGTCGGAGACAGTCCCGGACGTCCTTGTCCGAGGCGGGGCTGGGGTGGAGGGCGAGGGCGAGGGCGCGTCGGAGCACACGCAGCTCTTCTGCACCGAACGCCATGCCGCCGCGGTTTCCGTAGGGCGTGGGCATGGGCTGACGGTACGGCCTATTACGGACAAATCGGCTTAACCGGCAATTCCCGGGCGCGCCTTACGCTCCGCTCGGGAGCGTCGGGCGCCACGACGAGAGCCGCGCCCGACCGGCCGGAGAATCCCCCACGGCGCGGGATTCCGCGGCTCAGAGACGAGACACGTTCCGCTCGTAGACCAGCCGCAGCCCGATCAGCGTCAGCCACGGCTCGTGCTCGTCGATGACCGTGGCCTCGCCCAGCACCATGGGCGCGAGCCCGCCCGTCGCGATGACGGTGACGTCGTCCGGGTCGTCCGCCAGTTCCTTGGCCATCCGGTTCACGACCCCGTCGACCTGGCCCGCGAACCCGTAGAGGATGCCGGACTGCATGGCCTCGACCGTGTTCTTGCCGATGACGCTGCGCGGCCTGGCCAGCTCGATCTTGCGGAGCTGCGCGCCGCGGACGCCGAGGGCCTCGACGGAGATCTCGATGCCGGGGGCGATCACGCCGCCGGTGTACTCGCCGCGCGCGGACACCGCGTCGAACGTCGTCGCCGTACCGAAGTCGACGACGATCGCCGGGCCGCCGTACAGCTCGACGGCCGCGACCGCGTTGATGATGCGGTCGGCGCCGACCTCCTTGGGGTTGTCCATGAGGATCGGGACACCGGTCTTGATGCCGGGCTCGACCAGGACGGCAGGGACGTCACCGTAGTAGCGGCGGGTGACCTCGCGCAGCTCGTGCAGGACCGAGGGGACGGTCGAGCAGATGGCGATGCCGTCGATGCCGTCGCCGAGTTCGTCGCCGAGCAGCGGGTGCATGCCCATCAGGCCCTGGAGCAGGACGGCGAGTTCGTCGGCGGTGCGGCGGGCGTCGGTGGAGATGCGCCAGTGCTCGACGATCTCCTCGCCGTCGAACAGACCGAGGACGGTGTGGGTGTTGCCCACGTCGATGGTCAGAAGCATCAGACGGCCGCTTCCCGCAGGTCGAGGCCGATGTCGAGGATCGGCGAGGAGTGGGTCAGGGCGCCTACGGCGAGGAAGTCGACGCCGGTCCTCGCGTACGTCGCGGCGTTCTCCAGGGTGAGCCGGCCGGAGGACTCCAGGAGCGCGCGGCCGTCGGTGAGGGCCACGGCCTCCTCGGTCTCGCCGGGCGTGAAGTTGTCCAGGAGGATCAGGTCGGCGCCGGCGTCGAGGACCTCGCGCAGCTGGTGCAGGGTGTCGACCTCGACCTCGATCGTGAGGCCGGGGAAGCGGTCGCGCACGGCCTGGAAGGCTGCCGCGACGCCGCCCGCCGCCACCACGTGGTTGTCCTTGACCAGGGCCGCGTCCGACAGGGACATGCGGTGGTTGACGCCGCCGCCCATGCGGACCGCGTACTTCTCCAGGGAGCGCAGGCCCGGCGTGGTCTTGCGGGTGTCCCTGACCCGTGTACCGGTCTTGGTGCCCTCCAGGGCGTCCGCCCACGCGCGCGTGGCCGTGGCGATGCCGGACAGGCGGCACAGGAGGTTGAGCGCGCTGCGCTCGGCGGTGAGCAGGTCGCGGGTGCGGGTGGTGACGGACAGCAGCTTCTGCCCGGCCTCCACGAGGTCGCCGTCCTCGACGTGCCGCTCGACCTCGAACTCGTCGCTCGCCACGACGGAGACGATCGCCTCGGCGACCCTGAGGCCCGCCACGACGCCCGCCTCGCGGGCCGTGAAGTCGGCGGTGGCGACGGCGTCCTCGGGGATCGTGGCAACCGTGGTGACGTCCACGCCGCCGTCGAGGTCCTCGGCGATCGCCATGTGGGCGATGTCCTCGATCTCGACCGGGTGCAGACCGGCGTCCAGCAGCAGCTTGGCCAGGGACGGGTCGAGGCCGCACTCCATGGCGTCGGCGTCCGAGTCGCCGTGGGCGCAGCCGCAGTTGTCGCCGCAGCCGCCGTTGTCGGCGTCGGCCAGGGGAAGGTCGGGGGTGGCGCTCACGTCGGTCACTGCTCCTGAGAGTTCTGTGCTGTTGCAGCCGGTACGGCTGTTGCCGGGAAGTCTGCTGTTTGTGTGGTGTACGTGGCCAGAGTCCGGTCCGGATTGAGGCGTACGACGATGTGGCGGCGCCAGTTCGCGTCGTCCCGGTCCGTGTGGTCCTCGCGCCAGTGGCAGCCGCGGGTCTCCTCGCGGCGGCGGGCGGCGGCGACCAGGACGCGGGCCACGCACAGGAGGTTCGTCGCCTCCCAGGTGTCGACGCCGGGGACGGCCGTCTTGCCGTGCTCCGTCAGGGAGTTGGCCGCGTCGGCGTGGATGCGGCCGAGCTGGGCGGCGGCATCGGAGAGGGAGTCCGCGGAGCGCAGTACGCCGGCGCCCTCGGTCATCACACGCTGGATGGCGAAGCGGGCCTCGGCGGGCAGCAGCGGGTGGGTCGGGGTGTCGGGGTGGTCGACCGGCGCGGGCACGCGCGCGTGCAGGCCGTTCTCCGCGTGCTCCCGCGTGATGTCGTCCGCGATGCGCTCGGCGTAGACCAGGCCTTCGAGGAGCGAGTTGGAGGCGAGCCGGTTCGCGCCGTGCACGCCGGTGCAGGCGACCTCGCCGCACGCGTACAGGCCGGGGACCGTGGTGCGGCCGTGCAGATCGGTGCGCACCCCTCCGGAGGCGTAGTGCGCGGCCGGGGCGATCGGGATCGGCTCGGTGATCGGGTCCATGCCGTGGGCGCGGCAGGCGGCGAGGATGGTGGGGAACCGCTTCTCCCACATCTCGGCGCCGAAGTGCCGCGCGTCGAGGAACATGTGGTCGGCGCCCTGCTCCAGCATGCGGCGCGTGATGCCCTTGGCGACGATGTCCCGGGGTGCCAGCTCCGCGAGTTCGTGCTGGCCCACCATGAAGCGCACACCGTCCGCGTCGACCAGGTGGGCGCCCTCACCGCGGACGGCCTCGGAGACGAGCGGCTGCTGGCCCTCGGCGTCCGCGCCCAGGAAGAGCACGGTGGGGTGGAACTGGACGAACTCCAGGTCACTGACCTCGGCGCCGGCGCGCAGGGCGAGGGCGACGCCGTCGCCCGTGGACACGTGCGGGTTCGTGGTCGCCGAGAAGACCTGGCCCATGCCGCCGGTCGCGAGGACGACGGCCGGGGCGAGGACGGCACCGACACCGTCGTGCTGGCCCTCCCCCATCACGTGCAGGGTGACACCGGCGGTGCGGCCCTCGGCGTCCGTCAGCAGGTCGAGCACCAGCGCGTTCTCGACGGTCTCGACGCCGCCCGCCCGTCGCCCGCCACCGCCCTCGGCCGAGGGCGCTTCGCGCCCGCCCTTCTTGCGCGCAAGTACCGCCTCGATCAGGGCCCGGGAGACCTCGGCGCCGGAGGCGTCGCCGCCCGCGTGCACGATGCGGCGCCGGTGGTGGCCGCCCTCGCGGGTCAGGTCGAGCGAGCCGTCCTCGGCCTCGTCGAACCGGGCGCCCGCGTCGATGAGGCGGCGTACCGCGCCGGGGCCCTCGGTGACCAGGGTGCGCACGGCGTTCTCGTCGCACAGGCCGACGCCCGCGACCAGGGTGTCGTCCAGGTGCTGCTCGGGGGTGTCGCCCTCGCCGAGCGCGGCCGCGATGCCGCCCTGGGCCCAGCGCGTGGAGCCGTCGTCGAGGCGGGCCTTGGTGACGACGACGGTGCGCAGCCCCGCGGCCTCGCAGCGCAGCGCGGCGGTCAGTCCCGCGACCCCGGAGCCGACGACGACCACGTCGGCCTCGATGCTCCAGCCGGGGGCTGGTGCGTGCAGACGTATGCCTGTGCTCGTCACAGTCGACCTCCGAAGGTCAGGGGCAGATTGTCGATCAGCCGGGTGGTGCCGACCCGCGCGGCGACCGCGAGGACGGCCTCGCCCTCGAAGTCGCCTCGTACGTCGCCGAAGTCGGACGGGTCGACGAGGGCCAGGTAGTCGAGCTCGACCGGGGGACGCAGGCGGCGGGCCTCGTCCAGGACCTGGCGGGCCGCCGCGAGGACGCTCGCGGGACCGCCGGGGGACGCCACCGCGTGCGCGTCGGCGGCGGCGCGGGCCTCGCCCAGGGCGTCGAGCGCGCGGGCACGCGCGCGCGTGGTGGGGCTCTCGGCGGCCCGCGCGCGCAGGGCTTCCTGGGCGGCGTGCCGGTCGCGGCCCGCGAACAGCGCGCGGGAGAGCGCGAGCGCGCTGCGCCGCTCCTCGGTCGACAGGTAGCGGTTGCGCGAGGAGAGGGCCAGGCCGTCCGGCTCGCGGACCGTGGGGACGGCGACGATCTCCACGTCGAAGTTCAGATCGCGCACCATCCGCCGGATCAGGGCGAGTTGCTGGGCGTCCTTCTGCCCGAAGAGGGCGACGTCCGCGCGCGTGAGGTGCAGCAGCTTGGCGACGACGGTGAGCATGCCGTCGAAGTGGCCGGGACGCGAGGCGCCTTCGAGGCGCTCGCCCATCGGGCCCGCCGACATCCGGACCTGGGGCTGTCCGCCGGGGTAGACCTCGTCGACGGACGGCGCGAACACGGCGTCCGCGCCCGCCTGTTCGGCGATCTTGACGTCCGCCTCCAGGGTGCGCGGATAGCGGTCGAGGTCCTCGCCCGCGCCGAACTGCAGCGGGTTCACGAAGACGGTGACGACCACTTCGCCGTCGTCGCCCGCGCGCTCGCGGGCGGTGCGGACGAGCGTGGCGTGGCCCTCGTGCAGGGCGCCCATGGTCATGACGACGACGCGCTGCCCGGCACGCGTGCGTGCGCGCAGTTCCTCGCCCTTGTGGAGAAGGCGCGTGTTCGACGAGCTCATCGGGTCTCCTCCGCACCGGTCGCGAGGACACCGAGCAGGTCCTCGGCGAGCTCCGGCTTGAGCAGCCCGTGCGCGAGGGCGCGGTCGGCGGTGGCGCGGGCCATCGCGAGATACCCGGCGACGGTCTGCGGCGCGTGCCGGCGCAGCTCCGAGACGTGCGCGGCGACCGTGCCCGCGTCGCCGCGCGCGACCGGGCCCGTGAGGGCCGCGTCGCCCGACCTGAGCGCGTTGTCCAGCGCCGCGCCGAGCAGCGGGCCGAGCATCCGGTCGGGGGCGGAGACACCGGCGTCGCGCAGCAGCTCCATGGACTCGGCGACCAGGGTCACCAGGTGGTTCGCGCCGAGGGCGAGGGCCGCGTGGTACAGCGGCCGCATCTCCTCCTCGATCCACTCGGGCTCGCCGCCCATCTCGATGACCAGGGCCTCGGCGGCGAGCCGCAGCTCCTCGGGGGCGGTCACGCCGAACGAGCAGCCGGCCAGGCGCTGGACGTCGACGGCGGTGCCGGTGAACGTCATCGCGGGGTGCAGGGCGAGCGGCAGGGCGCCCGCGCGCAGGGCCGGGTCGAGGACCTTGGTGCCGTACCGCCCCGAGGTGTGCACGAGCAGCTGTCCGGGGCGGATCGAGCCGGTCTCGACGAAGCCCTCGACGAGGCCCGGCAGGACGTCGTCGGGGACGGTCAGGAGCACGAGCTCGGCGCGCGCGAGGACCTCGGCGGGCGGCACGAGGGGGACGTCGGGGAGCATGGTGGCGGCGCGCCGCACGGACGCGTCGGAGACTCCGGAGACGGCGACCGGACGGTGTCCGGCGAGCTGCAGGGACGCGGCGAGGGCGGGGCCCACCCGGCCCGCGCCGACGACACCGACGCCGAGGCGGGCGGGCCGGGCGGAGGGGTCCTTGGGGTCGGGCTCGTTCCGCGGGTTCGAAGGAGGTGTCACGGGGGCCTTCCGTTCCAGTCCGCTCGGGGTACCGGACGATTTCTCGTCATGTTAACGCTATCTGGGCGGGCGGGCCTCGGCTGTCCACAGGCTGTGGGCAAGCGCACGCGCGTACGAGACACCCGTGGGCAGGCGCGGGCAGGCGCGGGCTCGTGCGACATGATCCGGTCATGAGTCCGGCGAAAGAGAACAGCGAACGGCCCGTCGACACGGGCGACGAGAACGCGAGCGACGAGAAGCGGCGGACCGCGCGGCGGCTCGCGGCCTGGCGGAGCGTCGAGCGCACCCTGGCGCGCGGCCCGCACGTGCCCACGATCGGCGAGCACTGGGCGCGCCTGACCGAGGTCGCCGGCACCGTGGCCGACCTGTCGGGCGACGTCGACCTCTACGGGGACGGTGTCGTCGCCGAACTGGAGGCGAAGGTCGCCGGGCTGCTCGGCAAGGAGGCGGCCGCGTTCTTCCCCACCGGCACCATGGCGCAGCAGGTCGCCCTGCGCTGCTGGGCGGGCCGCACCGGCAACTCCACGGTGGCCCTGCACCCGCTGGGCCACCCCGAGGTCCACGAGCGCGAGGCGCTCACCACGGTCTCCGGCCTGCGCACGGTGCACCCGACGACCGAGCCGCGCCAGATCACGGCCGCCGAGGTGCACGGCCTGGACGAGCCGTTCGGGACGCTGATGCTCGAACTGCCGCTCAGGGACGCGGGATACGTGCTGCCCACGTGGGAGGAGCTGGAGGAGGTCTGCGAAGCGGCACGCGCGCGTGAAGCGGTGATCCACTTCGACGGGGCCCGCCTGTGGGAGTGCACGACGCGCTTCGGGCGCCCGCTGCACGAGATCGCCGACCTCGCGGACAGCGTGTACGTGTCGTTCTACAAGTCGCTCGGCGGCCTCAGCGGCGCGGCGCTCGCGGGCCCGCAGTCGTTCGTCGACGAGGCCAGGGCCTGGCGGCACCGCTACGGCGGCCAGGTCTTCCACCAGTACCCGCAGGCGATCGCGGCGCTGGCGGGGCTGGAGCACGAGCTGCCGAGGCTGCCGGACTACGTGGCGCACGCGCGCGTGGTCGCGACGGCGCTGCGCGAGGGGCTGGCCGACGCGGGGATCCCATGGGCCCGGGTCCACCCCGAGGAGCCGCACACGCACCAGTTCCGGGTCCTGCTGCCCTACGACGCCGAGGTGCTCACCGAGGCGGCGCTGACGCAGGCGGAGGAGACGAAGGTCCAGCTGTTCGGGCGCTGGTGGCCCACGAGTCAGGTGCCGGGATGCGCGGTCACCGAGGTGACGGTCGCCGCGGCCGGCCTGGAGTGGAGCCCCGACGACGTCCGCGCGGCCGTCGCGGACTTCGTACGGCGGCTGCCGTGAGCGACCGGGCTCAGCACCCGGCGGTGTGACCGCGACGGGCGGAGAAGCGCCGGGCCAGGGCCGCCCTGATGCGGCCCCGGGCCGGGCGCTCCGCCACAACCGCCCGGAAGCGGCGGTAGTCGCGCAGCTCGCGCAGGACGGCCGCCTCGTGCCGGTAGGGGGCGGGCGGGGCCGGTTCGCCGCGCTGCGCGGCCCGGTAGAGATCGAGGGCGTACTGCTGGGTGACGGTCATGGTGACCACCTCGCTCATCATCTCAATTGTCACTCCGCGCCCGCAAAAAGACCTTTCGCCTGCCTTCGAATGCTTTCAGCGACTTTCAGCGATTTTCAGCCGCTTTCCATGGCTTCTACTGGCTTTCGGTGGCCTTAGGGGGCGATGACTACGAGACTGCGGCCGCCGCCGATGCCGGGTCACGTCGATTGACGGGAGCCGTCAATCGACGACCCGGTTGTCAGTGGGGGCATGCACCATGGGGTCATGAGCGTGAGCATCGACATCACCGGCCTGCCGGCCGAGCGGATCCATGTCGTGCCCTCGCCCCTGGCCGAGTTGGGCATGGCACTGCACGCGCTGTCGGAGCCCGCCCACCACCCGGGGCTGCAGGGGTGGACGACGAGCGTCTCGGCCGGTCTCGACCCGTGCCTCGCGGACCGTCTGTGCGAGGCGGACTTCCTGTGGCGGACGACGTTCTCGGACGTCTTCACCCCGTCCGCCGGGATCGCCGGCCACAGCACGCTGCCGGGGGCCACGCTCGCCGAGGAACTGGACCTGCTGGACAAGCTCTCCGACGAGCAGTTCGTGGACGCCGCCCTGGAGTTCACCTGCCAGTCGGAGTACGCGGAGCGGCCGGGTAACCGGCTGGCCGACCCGGGCGCCCGCCGGCGCGCGCTGGAGCTCGCGGCGGCCCGCGGCACGCACCAAGTGCGCTTCACCCAGCGTCTGCTGGACGACCCGCCCGTGATCAGGACCTGGTTCCGCGAGCTGCTGCAGGACTGCGACGAGGCGTTCTTCGCAGACGTGTGGGGGCGCGTCCAGCACCAGGTGGCGGCCGACGCCCGGCTCAAGACGGATCTGCTGCGCCGCAAGGGGCTCAAGGACGCGCTCGCGGCGATCTCACCCTCGGTCACGCTGGACGAGCCGGGCCGGGCGATCGTCGTCGACAAGATCAGCGTGGGCCGCACGGCCACGGACGGCGGCCATCTGATCCTGACGCCGACCAGCCTGGGCTGGCCGCACCTGTGGGTGCTGCACCGCAAGGGCTGGCAGCCGATGATCACGTACCCGATCTCCTCGCCGGGTCCGGCCGCGCCACCCTCCGTCGAGCAGCTGACCCTGCGCATGTCCGCCCTCGCGCACCCGGTGCGGATGCGTCTGTGCCGCCACCTGGCGCGCGGCTCGTACACGACGGGCGAGCTGGCCGACGCGCACGGCATGACGGCGCCGGAGATATCCCGGCACCTGTCGGTGCTGAAGAAGGCGGGCCTGGTCACGACCCGCCGCCAAGGCCGCTATGTGCAGCACCAGCTGGATCTGGGCGTGGTGTCGCGCCTCGGCGGGGACTTCATCGAGGGCGTGCTGCGCTGACGGGGCCTCAGCCCTGTCCGCCGGCCCGCACCAGGCCGGTCTCGTAGGCGAGCACGACGACCTGGACGCGGTCGCGCAGACCGAGCTTGGTCAGGATGCGGCCCACGTGCGTCTTCACGGTGGCCTCGGACAGCACGAGGCGGGCCGCGATCTCGCCGTTCGACAGGCCCTGGGCGACCAGCACCATGACCTCGCGCTCGCGCTCGGTGAGCCGCTCCAGCTCCTTGTGCTGCGGCTCCTTGGAGGTGCTGGGCAGCATCGGGGCGAACCGGTCGAGCAGGCGCCGGGTGGTGGACGGGGCGACGACCGCGTCACCACTGTGCACGGAGCGGATGGCGGTGAGCAGCTCGCCGGGCGGCACGTCCTTGAGCATGAAACCGGACGCGCCCGCCTTGAGCCCGGAGAACGCGTACTCGTCGAGGTCGAACGTGGTCAGGATGAGGACCTTGGGCGGGTTCGGGTCGGCGCAGATGCGCCGGGTCGTCTCGACGCCGTCGAGCTTCGGCATCCGTACATCCATGAGGACCACGTCAACCGCGGTCGCGCGCAGCACCTCCAGCGCCTCGACGCCGTCGCCGGCCTCGGCGACGACCTCCATGTCCGGCTGTGCGGCGAGCACCATCCGGAAGCCGGTGCGCAGCAGCACCTGGTCGTCGACGAGCATGACCTTGATCGACATCGATTCCCGTTCCTTCGCTGGTACGTGTCGGCTGGTACGTGTCAATGAGCGGGCTTGAGCGGCAGCAGGGCGCTGATGCGGAAGCCACCTCCGGGGCGCGGCCCCGCGTCCAGCGTGCCGCCGACCATACCGACGCGCTCCCGCATCCCGATGAGGCCGTGGCCGTGGCCGTCGGCGCCGCCGTCCTCGTAGAGCTCGTGCGGGGCGCCCTTGCCGTCGTCCTCGACGAGCAGGCCGAGCCCGTCGTCGAAGTAGACGAGGCGGACGCTCGCGCCCGCGTTCGGCCCGCCGTGCTTGCGGGTGTTGGTGAGGGCCTCCTGGACGATGCGGTACGCGGTCAGCTCGACGCCGCTGGGCAGCGGGCGCGGGGTGCCCTCCACCTTGAAGTCGACCGGCAGGCCCGCCGTGCGCACCTGCTCGACGAGGTCCTCGATCTGCTCGACGTCGGGCTGCGGCACGTACGCCTCGCCCGCCTCGCGCTCCCCGGTGCGCAGCACGCCGAGCAGCCTGCGCATCTCGGCGAGCGCCTGCCGGCCCGTGCCCGAGATGGTCTCCAGGGCCTTCTTCGCCTGGTCGGGGGCGGTGTCGAGGACGTATGCGGCGCCGTCGGCCTGCACCACCATCACCGACACGTTGTGCGCGACGACGTCGTGCAGCTCGCGGGCGATCCGTGCCCGTTCGGCCGCGACCGCGACCTTCGACTGGGCCTCGCGCTCCTTCTCCAGGCGGGCCGCGCGCTCCTCCAGCTGCGCCAGGTAGGCGCGGCGGGTGCGCAGCGAGTCGCCGAGGACCCAGGCGAGGGCGAACGGCACCATCGTGAAGACCGTGACGGCGATCTGCCCGGCGCCGCTGGCGTGCGCCTCGGGCCACCGCAGCTGCGCGAGCGGCGCCGCGCACAGTCCGGCGCCGAGCGCGAGCCGGGACGACCAGCGGGCCCCGTCCGCGGCACACGTGTAGACGATGACGAGCATCGCGAAGTCCGCCGGGCTCGTCTCCGCGTCGAGGATCAGCTGGGCGACGCCCGCCACGATCGCGAGGACCAGCATCCGCTCGGGCATCCGGCGGCGCAGCGTGACGACCACGCTGAGCAGGAGGGCGCAGGCGATGCCCGCCGCCTCGTTGCCCCGCGAGGGCGCGCCGTTGATGCTGCTGACGCTCACCACGGACATCCCGAGCAGGACCACGGCCCAGAAGCCGTCGACCCATGTCGGGTGCCTGCGGAGAAAGTCGTAGAGGCGCTGCACGTAACCCAGAGTAGGCAGCCGTGCGGCGTGCCGGGGTCAACCGGAGGGCCGATCCGCACCCGGCGCGCGTACTCCCCAAGGTGGAGGCGCGTGCGCCCGGCGCACCGGGCCGCCCCAGGGTCCGCCCGCCGGACAGGCCCCGGGGAGCTCGCGGACACGGCCTAGCCTTCAGGCGTGACGAACGCACAGGAGGACGGCCCGCGCGGCTGGCGCGAGGCCACCGAGCGGGCCCTGTACGGGCCCGGTGGCTTCTATCGCGGGCCCGAGGGTCCCGCCGGTCATTTCCGTACGTCGGTGCACGCGTCGCCGCTGTTCGCGCAGGCCGTCGCCGAGCTGCTGTGCCGGGTGGACACGGCGCTCGGCGAGCCGGACGAGCTGACGTTCGTCGACATGGCGGCGGGGCGCGGCGAACTGGTGTCGCTCGTCCTCCAGGCGCTGCCGGAGAACGTGGCCGCACGCGTGCGTGCCTGCGCGGTGGAGATCGCCTCCGGGCGCCCCGCCGGTCTCGATCACCGCATCGAGTGGCGCGCCGAGCCGCCCGCCGGGATCACCGGGCTGCTGTTCGCGAACGAGTGGCTCGACAATGTGCCCGTCGACATCGTGGAGACCGACGCGGACGGCTCCGCCCGCCTCGTCCTCGTACGGCAGGACGGCACGGAGTCCCTGTCCCCCGCGCCGCTGGACGCGGCCGCGCGGCGCTGGCTGGAGACCTGGTGGCCGCTGCCGCCCGAGCCGGGGCTGCGCGCCGAGGTCGGTCCGCAGCGCGACGCGGCGTGGGCGGCGGCCGTGGGCACCCTGGAGCGTGGTCTCGCGGTGGCCGTGGACTACGCCCACGCGCGCGGGGCGCGGCCGCCCTTCGGCACGCTCACGGGCTTCCGGGAGGGCCGGGAGACGCGGCCCGTGCCGGACGGGTCCTGCGACATCACGGCCCATGTGGCGCTCGACGCCTGCGCGGTGACTGCCGGGGCCCGGATCGTGCCGCAGCGCGCCGCCCTGCACGCCCTCGGCGTCCGCGCGGGCCGCCCGCCGCTGACGCTGGCGTCCCAGGACCCGGCCGGCTACGTACGGGCGCTCGCGCGGGCCGGAGAGGCGGCGGAGCTGACCGCGCGGGGCGGGCTCGGGGACTTCGGGTGGCTGGTCGAGCCCGTGGCCATGGGGACGGCGCGGATGCGCGGCCTACTTGTCGATGTCCCCGACCACGAAGAACAGTGAGCCGAGGATCGCCACCATGTCGGCGACCAGCGTCCCGGGCAGCAGTTCGGCCAGCGCCTGGATGTTGTTGTAGGACGCGGAGCGCAGCTTGAGGCGGTACGGCGTCTTCTCGCCCTTGGAGACGAGGTAGTAGCCGTTGATGCCGAGCGGGTTCTCCGTCCACGCGTACGTGTGGCCCTCGGGCGCCTTGAGGACCTTCGGCAGACGCTGGTTGACCGGGCCGGGCGGCAGTTGCGCGATCCGGTCGAGGCAGGCGTCGGCGAGGGCGAGCGCGTTGTGCGTCTGCTCCAGGAGGACCTCGAAGCGGGCCAGGCAGTCGCCTTCTTGTCGCGTGACGACCTTCAGGGTGTCCTGAAGGTCCCCGTAGGCCAGGTACGGCTCGTCGCGGCGCAGGTCGAAGTCGACGCCGGAGGCACGGGCGATCGGCCCGCTCACGCCGTAGGAGTGCGCGGCCTCGGGGGACAGGACGCCCACCCCGCGCGTGCGGCCCCGGAAGATCTCGTTGCCGAGGACCAGGTTGTCGTAGACGTCCATGCGGGAGCGCACGGAGGCGACGGCCTCGCGCGCGCGGGTCGTCCAGCCGAGCGGCAGGTCCTCCTTGAGGCCGCCGACGCGGTTGAACATGTAGTGCATGCGTCCGCCGGAGACCTCCTCCATCACGTTCTGGAGCTCCTCACGCTCCCGGAAGGCATGGAAGACCGGAGTGATTCCGCCCAGTTCGAGCGGGTACGAACCCAGAAACATCAGATGGTTCAGCACTCGGTTCAGCTCGGCCAGGAGCGTGCGCAGCCAGACGGCGCGCTCGGGGACCTCCATGCCCAGCATCCGCTCGACGGCGAGCACGACCCCCAGCTCGTTGGAGAACGCGGACAGCCAGTCGTGGCGGTTGGCGAGCATCACGATCTGCCGGTAGTCCCGCGCCTCGAAGAGCTTCTCGGCACCGCGGTGCATGTAGCCGATGACCGGCTCCGCGTGCTGGATCCGCTCGCCGTCGAGCACCAGGCGCAGGCGCAGCACACCGTGGGTGGAGGGGTGCTGCGGGCCGATGTTGAGCACCATGTCGGTGCTCTCCGCTGCACCGCCGATGCCGACCGTCGTCCGCGTCGTGCGCGGCTTGGGCGTCGTGGACGTCATGGGGACAGTCTCTCGTACATAGGGTGAGCTCATGGGAACAGGGGCGACGGGGATCACAGGGGAAGCCGATTCCGTGGACGCGGGGCCGGAGTGGACGGGGCTGCCGCCGGGCCTGCTCAGACTGCGCCGGCTGCTGCTGGTGCTGTGGCTGGTGCCGCTGACACTCGCGGTCGCGCTGCTCCTCACGATCCTCGCAGGGCCCGCGTGGGCGGCGTTCGCGCTGCTGCCGCTCGCGGTGCTGGTCTGGGGCTGGCCGATGCTCGGCCGCAACTGGCGCTCGTGGCGGTACGCCGAGCGCGCCGACGACCTGCTGATCAGCCGCGGGGTGATGTGGCGCGAGGAGACGATCGTGCCGTACGGACGGATGCAGCTGGTCGAGGTGACCTCGGGCCCGCTGGAGCGGAAGTTCGGCCTGGCCAGTCTCCAGCTGCACACCGCGGCCGCCGCCACCGACGCGAGGATCCCGGGCCTCGCGCCCGCCGAGGCCGAGCGCCTGCGCGACCGTCTCACCGAGCTCGGCGAAGCCCGATCGGCGGGCCTGTGACGGCCTCCCGCGTCCCCGAGGGCGTACGAGACCAGGAGCCGCCCCCGAGCCTGCGAGAGCGGCGCCTGCACCCCGTCACGCCGCTGCGCCGCGCGTGGGCGCCGATAGCGGTGCTGCTCGGCTGGGCCGTGCACGACATGAACCAGGCGCAGCGCCAGCTCTCCCAGCTGACGGGCGCCACCCTGGCGATCGGGCTCGGCGTGCTGGTGCCCGCGGCCGCCCTGTACGGGTTCCTCACCTGGTGGTTCACCCACTTCGCGGTCACCGAGACCGAACTGCGCATCCGTACGGGCCTGTTGTTCCGCCGCACCGCCCACATCCGGCTCGACCGCCTCCAGGCCGTCGACGTCACCCAGCCGCTGCTCGCCCGCTTCGTGGGCGTGGCCAAGCTGAAACTCGACGTCGTCGGCACCGACAAGAAGGACGAACTCGCCTATCTGGGCGAGAAGGAGGCCCGCGACCTGCGGGCCGAACTCCTCGCCCGTGCGGCCGGTTTCGCCCCGGAATCGGCCCACGAGGTGGGCGAGGCGCCGGCGCGGGAGATCCTGCGCACGCCCCCCGGCACGCTCGCGGTGGCGCTGCTGCTGACGGGCGCCCCGTGGGTGATGCTCGTGGCGGCGCTGGTCGTGCCGGGTTTCCTGTGGTTCGCCACCCACAACCTGTGGACAGTGATCGCGGTCGCGGTGCCGCTGGCGGGCGGGGCGTTCACCAACAGCGCGGGCCGGTTCATCAAGGAGTACGACTGGACGGTCGGTGAGTCCCCCGACGGGCTGCGCATCGACCACGGGCTGCTCGACCGGGTGCACGAGACGGTGCCGCCCGGCCGGGTGCAGACCGTGCGGATCGTGCAGCCGCTGCTGTGGCGGAGGCGCGGCTGGGTCCGCGTCGAGTTGCACGTGGCGGGCTCGGCCAACTCGGTCCTGGTGCCCGTCGCGCCCCGCGAGCACGCCGAGGACGTCATCGCGCGGATCCTGCCGGGCGTGGCGGTGCCCAAGCCCGCCGACTTCACGGCGCCGCCGCGGCGCGGCCGCTGGATCGTGCCGGTGTGGTGGAAGGCGTACGGGGTGTCCGTCACGGAGACGGTGTTCGCGGCCCGGCAGGGGCTGCTGCAGCGCCAGGTCTCCCTCGTCCCGCACGCCAAGGTGCAGTCCGTGCGCCTCACCCAGGGCCCCTGGGAGCGCTCGCTCGGCCTCGCGGGCCTGCATCTCGACACCGGCGCCAACAAGACGGTGACGGCCCGTCTGCGGGACGCCCAGGAGGCGGCGGAACTGCTGCGCGCCCAGGCGGACCGGTCGCGGACGGGACGCAAGGGGGCCCGCCCGGACCGCTGGATGAGCGGGGGCGCCGGCGCCGCTCCGTGAGCGGCGCCGCCCCGTGAGGCGCTCGGGGCCGCGCCTCACCCGGGAACGACAGAGGGCGCCCCACGGCGAGCAGGACGCCCTCACGACATCGGGTCTCAAGCCTGCATCGCGGACCTGAGCTGCCCCACATCGATCTGCTCGGTCTCGTCGTGAGCGGTCAGATCGATGACCTCCTTGTCGGCGGCGAGCGCTTCCTCCCCGACGACGTCGGCCAGATCCTCGTCCGGCCCGACGGCGGAGCCGCCCGTGCCGAAGAAGTCGAACCCGCCCACGAGCGCCTTGCGCATCGGCGCCGCCGGCACCACGGTCGCGGCGGCCGGCACGGTGACGAGGCCGGACGCCGCAGGGAGCTTCCCCTGCGAATCGGCCTCCTCGGGCCCCCGCGACCGCCGCGGCGGCTCGGGCTCCGCGCTCCGGGCGAGCCGGTCGAGCGCGGCGTTGGCCCGCTGGTAGAGCAGGGCTGTCGGCGCCTCGGCGGTCGCCGCCGCGGGCTTGGCGGGCGCGGCGGGCGGCAGCGCCTTGGCGGGCGCGGACGCCTCTATGGCGAGCCGTCGCCTGCCTTCCAGGGCGCTGGCCCGCTCGGTCTCCGCGGTGGCGTAGCGGCGCAGCAGCGCCGCGTGCTCGTTGCGCAGCGCCGCCAGTTCGGCCCGCTTGGAGCGCAGCTTGCCCTCCAGTCGGGTACGCAGCTCGCGGGACTCCTCCAGGTCGCCCTCCAGCTCCGCCACGGCCTCCTCATGCCGCCAGCGCTCGCTCGCGGCGCCGCGGGTCAGGTCGGCGACCTGCTTGCCCGCGAGCCGGTCCCAGCGGCGCATCACGACGGCGCCGACCACGGCGGCCGCTGCCGCCGCGGCGGCGATGCCGCGCAGCACCAGCGGATCGTCGGACAGCCAGGCGCCGCCCGCGCACACGAGAGGCGCACCGGCGATCACCGAGGGGGGCAACAGACGGTGCAGGGGTGGGGAATGGCGGTGGCGTCCACGTGGCATGGCCAGAAACTTACCGCGCGTAGGCGAATCAGGAAGCCCCGCCCGACAAAATCCGGACTCAGGCGACACAGAAACCTCCGAACCCACGCGGAATGCGGTCCACTTGTCCCGCCCCGGCAATCAAGATCATTTACCGATGAGGCCCTTGGACTCCAGATACTCCTTCGCCACGTCGGCTTCCTTCTGCCGCTCCGCGTCGACCTTCCGGTTCAACTCGACGAGGTCGTCGGTGGTGAGCGTCTTGGTCAACTTGTCCAGGACATCGGCGATCGCCTTGTCCCCGGCGTCCTTCGCGTTCACGACCGGAACGATGTTGTCCGCATTCTGCAGCTTCTTGTCGTCCTCCAGGAGAACGAGGCCGAAGTTCTTCAGCGTCGCATCGGTCGTGGTCGTCAGGACCAGCTGGTCCTGACCGTTCTTGACGGCCTGCTTGGACTGGGTGGTGCCGACGCCCTTCGGGTCGATGCCCGTGACGTCGATCCCGTACGTCTTCTTCAGACCCGGGGCGCAGAACGGCCGCGTCTCGCATTCGTCACCGGCCGCGATCTTCACCTTCTGGCCGGACTTGCCGAGATCGGAAAGCGTCTTGAGGTTGTGCTTCTTCGCGTAGGACGCGCTCACCGCGAACGCGTTCTGGTCGACGGCGTCGCCGGCGTCCAGAACCTTCAGCCCTTCCGGGTCCGCCAGCTTGCGCAGTGCGGTCATCGTCGCGTCGACATCACTGGACGCGACGGCCTTCGCGTCCTTGCCGTTCTTCTTCAGGTTGAGGAATTCCGCGAGCGTCGCCGCGTATTCGGGCACCACATCGATGGCGCCCTTGGCGAGCTGCGGCTCGTAGATCTCCCGGTTCTCGACCGTCTTGACCGACGCGTCGTACCCGGCGTCGTCCAATATCTGCCGGTAGAGCTCGCCCATCACCTTGGCCTCGGTGAAACTGGCGGCGCCGACGACGACCTTCCCCTTCTTGGCGCCGCCCGAGCTGCCCGAGTCGCCCTTGCCGCCCTCAAGGCTGTCGCCCCCGCACGCGGTGAGACTCGCGGTCAGGGCTCCCACCGCCACGGCCGCCAGGGCCATGCGGCGCGTCCTGCCGTGCGTCCTGATGTTCATCGCTCTCCTAGTCGCAGTACTCGCTTGTCGGCCGAGGTCGCCCGAACACGTCGGAAGACACCCGGAGAAGATCCGTCACGCCCGTCCCCGCATCGGGTCGAGCACCCGCCCCACCGCCACGAACACCAGCTCCACGGCCAGCGCGAGCGCGGCCACGAGCACGGCACCCGCGACCACCTGCGGCGTGTCCTGGAGGTTGAACCCGGCGGTGATGATCCGCCCGAGCCCGCCCTCGCCCGCCATCGCGGCCAGCGTCGCCGTCGCGATCACCTGCACCGCCGCCGACCTGAGCCCGGTCATCACCAGCGGGTACGCCAGCGGCAGTTCGACCCGCAGGAACACCTGGCCCCCGCTCATCCCCATGCCCCGCGCGGCCTCCACGACCGCGCGGTCGACCTCGCGCATGCCCACGTACGCGTTCGTCAGCAGCGGCGGCACCGCGAACAGCACCAGCGCGATCAGCGTCGGAACGTCGCCGTGCCGGCCGAGCGGGGTGAGCGTGAGCAGCACCAGGACGGCCAGCGTGGGCACCGCCCGCCCCACGTTCGAGAGGTTGACCGCGAGCGCGCCGCCCCGGCCGATGTGCCCGAGCCACAGGGCCAGCGGGAGCGCGATCAGACAGGCGACGCCGAGGGAGACCCCGCTGAAGTACAGGTGCTCGGACAGCCGGTGCCACACCCCCTTCTCGCCCTGCCAGTTGGCGCTCGTGCCCAGCCAGTCCCAGGCCCCCGACAACGCGTTCATGCGACCTTCTCCGGGCTCTGCGGCGTCCGTATTCGAGAGCCCCGCCCGCGGACGGCGGTGGCCCGTGTCCACGGCGTCAGCCATCGCTGCACGCCGAGCAGCAGCAGATCCGCGAGGACCGCGAGCAGCACGCACAGCACGGAGGCCGTGAGCACCTGGGCCTTGAAGTCACTGTCGAGGCCGTCCAGGATCAGCGTGCCCAGGCCGCCGTAGTCGACGATCGCGCCGACCGTGGTCAGCGCCACCGTGGAGACCGTGGCGATGCGCACGCCGGCCAGCAACGCAGGAAGCGCCAGTGGCAGTTCGACCTCCCACAGCAGCCGCAGCGGCCCGTACCCCATCCCGCGCGCGGCCTCTCTGGCCTCCTCCGGCACGGCCTGCAGGCCCGCCACTATGTTGCGCACGAGGATCGTCAGCGAGTAGAGCACCAGGCCCGTGATCACCAGCGAGACCGAGAGCCCGAACAGCGGCAGCAGCAGCGAGAACATCGCCAGCGACGGGATCGAGTAGAGGACCGTGGTCACGCCGAGGACCGGGCCCGCGAACGCCTTTCCGCGCCGCGCGAGCAGCGCCAGCGGGAAGGAGACCAGCACGCCGATCGCCACGGACGCCACGGTGATGCCTATGTGCTGCACCGTCGCGTCGATCAGTTCCTGGCTGCGGGTGCGCAGATACTCCCCGCACACCCAGTCATTGGCCACCAGGCAGTTCTGCTCGCTCACCCCGCCCCGCCTCCCCCGATTCCCCGAACGTATGTCAGTCGTCCGCACCTGCGCACGTACGTTTTCGACTGTCGACGACCCTAGCGGCCACCACTGACAATGGCCGATACCCGACCCCGGGCCGCAACACCGCCTTCACACAACTGACGTGCACGGGCGGCCCGCACACGGCCCCGCCCCGGCAGAATGGGGTCCCATGATCCGGTTCGAGCACGTCAGCAAGAAGTACGCGGACGGCACCACTGCCGTCGACGACCTCTCCTTCGAGGTGAACGAGGGCGAACTGGTCACGCTCGTCGGCCCGTCGGGCTGCGGCAAGACCACGACGATGAAGATGGTGAACCGGCTCATCGAACCCACCGCGGGCCGGATCCTCCTGGGCGGCGACGACATATCCGGCATCGACCCGGTCCAGTTGCGGCGCCGCATCGGCTATGTGATCCAGCAGGTCGGCCTCTTCCCGCACAAGACGGTCCTCGACAACACGGCGACCGTGCCGCATCTGCTCGGCACCAAGCGCGCCAAGGCCCGCGAGCGCGCCGCCGAACTCCTCGACCTGGTGGGCCTGGACCCGAAGGTCTTCGGCGACCGCTACCCCGAGCAGCTCTCCGGCGGGCAGCGGCAACGGGTCGGCGTGGCCCGGGCGTTGGCGGCCGACCCGCCGGTGCTGCTGATGGACGAGCCGTTCGGCGCCGTCGACCCGGTGGTCCGCGACCATCTCCAGACCGAGTTCCTGCGCCTGCAGCAGACCCTCAACAAGACCGTCCTGTTCGTCACGCACGACATCGAGGAGGCCGTCCGCCTCGGCGACCGCATCGCCGTCTACGGACAGGGCCGCATCGAGCAGTACGACACCCCCTCCGCCGTCCTCGGCGCCCCCGCCACCCCCTACGTGGCGGACTTCGTCGGCGCCGACCGGGGTCTGAAGCGGCTGTCCGTCACCCCCATCGAGGAGGGCGACCTGGAGCAGCCGCCCGTCGTCCACCTCGACGACCCGCTGCCCAGGGAACTCGACGCCCGCTGGGCCGTCGTCCTCGACCACGACAACAACCTGCACGGCTGGATCTCCGCCGAGCACGCGCGCGAGGGCTTCGCGAAGGGCGCCACCGTGAGCGACCGGGCCCGCCGCATGGAGGCGTGGCTGCCCGTCGGCGCCTCCCTCAAGCAGGCGTTCGCCACGATGCTGCAGCACGACGCGGGCTGGATCGCGGTCATCGACGAGCGCAGCGAAGGCCGCTTCCTGGGCGTGCTCACCCCGGCCCGCCTCCACGAGGCGTTGCGGCGCTCCACGGCCGCCGACGCGCAGGACATCACCCGCGCAGAGGTCGACCTGGAGACCGTCACGCCCCACCTCGCGTGACGCGCGCGTGCCGCCCTACCGGTCGGACAGCCGCTGGCTCAGCCACTCCAGCGTCGCCGGGATCTCGCGCCGCCACGTGTTGAAGTTGTGCCCGCCGCTGGCCAAGATGATCGACGACATGCGCGTCGGCGGCTTCACCATCTTGATGAAGGCCAGCGTGGCCTTGTAGTTGTGCTCCCCCACTTTGCTGCTGGTGACCAGGAGCGAGGTGGCGGGCGGCGGCATGTGGTTCAGGTACCACTTCAGGTCGGCCAGTTCCTTCAACCGCGCTTCCTGGTGGAAGAGATCACCGGTCGTGGGATCGGTGGGCGCGCTGTAGTACGGCGAGAGGCCGGCCCCCGCCGTGTAGACGGACGGGTGGTGCACGGCCAGCTTCAGGGCGCAGTAGCCACCCGTCGAGTCACCGACGACACCCCACTGCCGCGCCGTCCGGTAGTGGGCTCCCAGCTCGTCCGGAAGGTCCTTGGCGAAGAACGTCTCCGTCTGCGGACCGCCCGGCACGTTCACGCACTCGGTGTCGCGCGGCGGCGCCACGGTCGGCCGCAGCATCACCAGGATCATCGGCTGCATCCTCCCGGAGGCCGCCAGCCGGTGACCGGTCTGCGGATAGTGCAGCCCCTTGATGAGCGCCTCCGCCGTACCGGGATAACCGGTCAGGACGACTGACGCCGGGAACGTGCGGCGGGCGTACGGGGGCTGGAAGTACTCCGGCGGCAGATAGACGTAGGCCGGCGTCCGGATGTGCGACGTACGCCCCGTGATGTCGATCTTCTGGATCTGGCCGCCGACCACGGGCCGCTCCCCGCCGGTCACGGCCACCCCCTGGGTGGACACGACCTGCACCGGCCCGGCGTTCCCGCCCGCCATGTGGTCGGTGACCACACCCTGGCCCTGCTCCTGGCCGAAGAGGTCGGCCCAGGTCGCGTAGAAGCCGAAGGCCTGGTTCACGGCGAGGCCCACCGCCGCGAAGATCGCCAGCTGGGTGCCGAGCAGCAGGCCCACCCGCCCCGAGACCGACCGCCAGGACCGATGGGCCAGACGCGGCCAGAGAAGCACCGTACCGAGGAAGAGCCCTGCGGCGAACAGCACGGCGAGTGCGAGGACTTTATGGCTCGTCAGCCCCATCGGTCGTTTCCTGCCTACGAGTTGGCCAGGACGGATGACACGGGGGTCACCTGGCCGTTCCTACCTTTGTCGCACCCTTTGCGGTGGTTTTCCGGTCGGGAGTGAACCGGCTCCTCTCTCCCGCCGTCCTAGAGAGCGCAAGTCGCAGGATGCCGGATTTGGCGCCGCGTTCACGTTTCTCCCTTAACTACGGGATTGCCATGTTCGTCAGGGAAGATGCAGAAGCACCGATGGGGGTTCCGGGCCGGATGATGCGCGTGCTGCGCGGCCCCCGCCCGGAGGCCGTACCGACCCTGATCGCCAGAGCCTGCATCCTGGTCGGGCTCCTGGACGTCTGCGCCGGCGTGTTCCCGCGGTTCCGGCACAGCCGGATGCACACCCTCGCGGAAGTCCTCCCCGGCATGCTCGGCCCCTTCGCCGCCGCCCTCGCCCTCAGCAGCGGCGTCCTGCTGCTCCTGCTCGCGCACGGACTGCGGCGCCGCAAGCGGCGGGCCTGGCGGGCGGCCGTGGTGCTGCTGCCGTTCGGCGCCTGCGCCCAGTTCGCGTACCGGCACTCGCTCGTGGGCGTCGTCATCCCGCTCGTGCTCCTGTGGCTGCTGGCCAAGCACCGCGAGCAGTTCGACGCCCTGCCCGACCCACGCAGCCGCTGGCGGGCCCTGGCCAACTTCGTGGTGATGGGCGCCGGTTCCATCCTCATCGGCCTCACCATCGTCAGCGCCCACCCGCACCGCCTCCAGGGCGACCCGAGCCTCGCCGACCGCCTCCAGCACGTCCTGTACGGCCTGTTCGGGATCGACGGACCGCTGGAGTACGCCGGCCGCACCTCGTACACCGTGGCGTTCTCGCTCGGCGCCCTCGGCATGCTCACGACGCTCACCACCGTCTACTTCGCCTTCCGGCCCGAGCACCCCGCGGCCCGCCTCACCGAGGACGACGAGACCCGGCTGCGCGCCCTGCTCGCCCAGCACGGCGCCCGCGACTCCCTCGGCCACTTCGCGCTCCGCCGCGACAAGGGGGTGGTGTTCTCGCCCAGCGGCAAGGCCGCGGTCTGCTACCGCGTCGTCTCCGGCGTGATGCTCGCCGGCGGCGACCCCATCGGCGACGTGGAGGCCTGGCCCGGCGCCATCGAGCGCTTCATGGACGAGGCACGCGCCCACTCGTGGACCCCGGCCGTCATGGGCTGCTCCGAGACCGGCGGCGAGGTGTGGACCCGCGAGACGGGCCTGGACGCGCTGGAACTGGGCGACGAGGCGGTGGTGGACGTCGCGGATTTCTCCCTGACCGGGCGTGCGATGCGCAACGTACGCCAGATGGTCAAGAGGATCGAGCGCCTCGGTTACGAGACACGGGTGAGGCGGGTGCGTGACCTCGCCCCCGCCGAGCTCGACCGCATCCGCCGCGCCGCCGACGACTGGCGCGGCACCGACACCGAGCGCGGCTTCTCCATGGCGCTCGGCCGGATCGGGGACGCCGCCGACGGGGAGTGCCTGATCGCGACGGCCCACAAGAGCGAAGCGTCCGAAGCGGGCCCCTACGGAGACCTGAAAGCCGTCCTCCACTTCGTCCCCTGGGGCGGCACGGGCGTCTCCCTCGACCTGATGCGCCGCGACCGCTCGGCCGACCCGGGGATGAACGAGCTGCTCATCGTGGCCGCCCTCCAGGCCGCCCCGCAGCTCGGCATCGAGCGGGTCTCACTGAACTTCGCGATGTTCCGCTCGGCGCTCGCGCGCGGCGAGAAGATCGGCGCGGGCCCGGTCCTGCGCGCCTGGCGCGGCCTGCTCGTCTTCCTGTCGCGCTGGTTCCAGATCGAGTCGCTCTACCGGTTCAACGCCAAGTTCCGCCCCCGCTGGGAGCCCCGCTTCGTGGTCTACCGCTCCTCGAAGGACCTCCCGCGGATCGGCTGGGCCGCCCTGCAGGCGGAGGGGTTCGTGAACATGCGCATGCCGGGCGTGCTGCGGCGCCGGGCGCCCGAGCCGCGCCCCTGCGCCCACACCCACCAGGAGCGGGAGGAGGCGCACGCCGCCTGACGAGGGGCCCGGGGGCCGCCGGGCACGGGGCACTCCCCGATCGGCTCTAGGCTGGAAGCCATGAGCACGTCGCAGGTCCGCCGGGGCCACGTATCCCATCTCCCCGTATGGGACCGCTGCGCGGTCATGGGAGTCGTCAATGTGACCCCAGACTCCTTCTCGGACGGCGGCCGCTGGTTCGACACGACCGCGGCGATCAAACACGGCCTCGACCTGGTCGGCCAGGGCGCCGACCTGGTGGACGTCGGCGGCGAGTCCACCCGCCCCGGCGCCACCCGGGTCGACGAGGACGAGGAGCTCAAGCGCGTCATCCCCGTCGTCCGCGGCCTGGCCGCCGAGGGCGTCACCGTCTCCGTCGACACCATGCGCGCCTGTGTCGCCGAGCAGTCGCTGGCCGCGGGCGCCGCCCTGGTCAACGACGTCAGCGGCGGCCTCGCCGACCCCGCGATGGTCCCGGTCGTCGCCGCCGCGGGCGCCCCCTTCGTCGTCATGCACTGGCGCGGCCTCCTCGAAGGCTCCGCCGTCCGGGGCACCTACGAGAACGTCGTCACCGAGGTCGTCGAGGAACTGCACGCGCGCGTGCAGGCCGTCGTCGAGGGCGGCATCGCCCCCGACCGCATCGTCGTCGACCCCGGCCTCGGTTTCTCCAAGGACGCCGACCACGACCTCGCCCTCCTCGCCCACCTCGACGAGCTGCGCGCGCTGGGCCACCCGGTCCTGGTCGCGGCCTCCCGCAAGCGGTTCCTCGGCCACGTACTCGCCGGCGACCAGGGCGCGCCGCCGCCCGCCCGCGAGCGCGACGCCGCCACCGCCGCCGTCTCCGCGCTCGCCGCACAGGCCGGCGCCTGGGCGGTCCGCGTCCACGAGGTGCGGGCCACCGCCGACGCCGTCCGCGTCGCCCGCGCCGTCGAAGGAGCCCAGTGACCGGCACCGACGCCCAGGCCGTCGACGCGGTCAACCGCTCCTTCTACGAAGCCCAGGAACGCGGCGACTTCGAGGAGCTCACCTCGCTGTGGCTGGCCCCCGAGGACGTCAGCTACGCCGAGGACGCCGACCCGGACGACGCCGAGGACACCTCGATCAGCTGCGTCCACCCCGGCTGGCCGGTGCTCACCGGGCGCGGCGAGGTGCTGCGCAGTTACGCGCTGATCATGGCGAACACCGAGTACATCCAGTTCTTCCTGACCGACCTGCACATCAGCGTGGTCGGCGACACCGCCCTGGTGACGTGCACGGAGAACATCCTCAGCGGCGGCCCCGCCCCCGACGCCGGCGACGAGCTCGGCCCGCTGGTCGGCCAGCGCGTCGTCGCCACGAACGTGTTCCGGCGCACCCGCGACGGCTGGAAGCTCTGGTCGCACCACGCCTCGCCGGTCCTCGCGGAGTCGGACGACGAATCCGGCCTCGAAGGCAGCGCGGACGACGACGGATCACCCGCCTGAGTGGGTAGGCGCCCCCGAAAGAGCCGGAATCCCGGCCCAGGGGTTGGTTTCGCGATCTTCTGGGTATGGGCGGCTACCAGCCTCGAGCCCTTCTGTCCATAGCCCCCGCGGGCGAGCGATGTCAGTGCTCGCAGGTAGATTCGATCGAGGCCGGTGAGTCGACCGCACATCGACGGGACCGGCCCTACCGACGACTGCAGGAGTGATTCGCGTGGATCGTGTCGCGCTGCGCGGCCTTAAGGCCCGCGGGCACCATGGCGTCTTCCAGAAGGAGCGCGAGGAGGGCCAGACCTTCATCGTGGACCTGGTGCTGGGCATCGACACCCGACCGGCGGCTGCCGACGACGACCTGGCGAAGACCGTGCACTACGGGATCGTGGCGGAGGAGGTCGTGGCCGTCGTCGAGGGCGAGCCCGTCGACCTCATCGAGACGCTCGCCCAGCGCATCGCCGACGCCTGCCTGAAGCACGAGGGGGTGCAGGAGGTCGAGGTCTGCGTCCACAAGCCGGACGCCCCGATCACCGTGCCTTTCGACGACGTGACCGTCACCATCACCCGGAGCCGAGTATGAACAAAACTCCGTTCGACCCGACCGTTCAGCCGGTGCCGACCGCTGTGATGGAGCAGGTCGACGCCGCCGACACCACCCTCTCCAACCCCAAGGTCGCCGTGGTCTCCCTCGGCTCGAACCTGGGCAACCGCCTGGAGACGCTCCAGGGCGCCATCGACGCCCTGGAGGACACCCCCGGCGTCCGCATCAAGGCTGTCTCGCCCGTCTACGAGACGGAGCCCTGGGGCGTCGAGCCCGGCAGCCAGCCCTCGTACTTCAACGCCGTGGTGGTCCTCAAGACGACCCTGCCGCCCTCCTCCCTCCTGGAGCGCGCGCACGCCGTCGAGGAGGCCTTCCACCGCGTCCGCGAGGAGCGCTGGGGCCCGCGCACCATCGACGTCGACATCGTCGCGTACGCGGACGTGGTCTCCGACGACCCGGTCCTGACCCTCCCCCACCCCCGGGCCCACGAGCGCGCCTTCGTGCTCGCGCCCTGGCACGACGTGGACCCCGAGGCGCAGCTGCCCGGCCGCGGGCCGGTCACCGAGCTGCTCGCCGGCGTGACCCTCGAGGGCGTGGCCCCGCGCGCCGACCTGGAACTCCGGCTGCCCGAGTAATCGTTAGGGTTCTCAGGGGCAGAGCCGTGCGCCAGTCAGCGCGCGGCACAGGACGGGCGAGCGACGGGGATGAAGCAACCGCGATGAAGCAACTGCGCATCAGGACTCTGGCCGGCCTCTTCCTGGCCGCGGGAGTGCTGTCCTGGGCCGGCGCCCGCCTGTGGAACTCGGTGGGCACCCTGCCCAGCGTGCCGCTGGCCGCGCCCATCGTGCTCGCGGTGATCGCCGTCGTGCTGCTCGCCACGGCGCTCTCCATCCGCGCCCGGCTGCGCGCCCAGCGCGAGCGCCGCCCCGGCGCCAAGGGCGTCGACCCGATGATGGCGGCCCGCGCCCTCGTCTTCGGCCAGGCGAGCGCGCTGGTCGCCGCCCTGGTCGCGGGCATGTACGGCGGCACGGGCGTCTTCCTGCTCGAACAGCTCGACATCCCGGCCCGCCGCGACCAGGCCATCTACGCCGGTTTCTCGGTCCTCGCGGGCATCGCCGTCATCACGGCGGCCCTGTTCCTGGAGCGCGTCTGCAAGCTCCCGGACGACCCGGAGAACACGGACAACGACACGCAGGGCACGGCCCCGGCCGCGTGATGCCACGCGGCTCGGGCCGTGCCCTGCGACTGTCGAGGACGGGTCAGCGCCCGATGATCAGGCTCATCGCCTCGTTGCGCGTCGCGGGGTCGCGCAGCTGACCGCGGACCGCGGACGTGATGGTCTTCGCGCCGGGCTTGCGCACGCCCCGCATCGTCATGCACATGTGCTCGCACTCCACGACGACGATGACGCCGCGCGGCTCCAGGATCTCCATCAGGGAGTCCGCGATCTGCGTCGTCAGCCGCTCCTGCACCTGGGGGCGGCGGGCGTAGACGTCGACGAGACGGGCCAGCTTCGACAGGCCCGTGATCTTACCGTCGGAGGACGGGATGTAGCCGACGTGGGCAACTCCAACAAAGGGCACCAAATGGTGCTCGCACGAGCTCTGCACCTCGATGTCCTTCACCAGGACCATCTCGTCGTGCCCCAGGTCGAACGTCGTCGTCAGCACGTCCTCGGGCTTCTGCCACAGCCCCGCGAATATCTCCCTGTACGCGCGGGCGACGCGCGCCGGGGTCTCTCGCAGGCCCTCGCGGTCCGGGTCCTCGCCGACCGCGATGAGCAGTTCGCGCACGGCGTTCTCGGCCCGCTTCTCGTCGAACTCGCCGATCGAGCCTTCGCCGTCCAGCGTCACCGGGTCGGTCATCAGGTGCCTCTTCCTCGTATGTACCGGCGCGGCAGCGCAAAAAGCCGCGTCCCCCACACCGTAAAGCGTGGGGGACGCGGGCTGCATTCCGGGCCCTGTGAAGGGTTCCGTCAGCGGGGTCAGCTCTCGGGGCGGTCGTCCTTCACCGTGTCCACCGGGGTGGTGGCCTCGATGGCGGTCGCCGAACCGTTGGCCCCGTTCGTCAGCGAGAGCTCCTTGGGAGAGAGCACCGGCGGACGGGTCGAGGGCGTGCGGCGGGAGGAGCCGGTCCACGCGGGACGGGCCGGACGCTTCACGATCGGGGCGAAGATCTCGGCGATCTCCTCCTTGTTCAGCGTCTCCTTCTCCAGCAGCGCGAGGACCAGGTTGTCGAGAACGTCGCGGTTCTCGACGAGGATCTCCCAGGCCTCGTTGTGCGCCGTCTCGATGAGCTTCTTGACCTCTTCGTCGACGAGCGCCGCGACCTCTTCCGAGTAGTCGCGCTGATGGCCCATCTCGCGGCCGAGGAACGGTTCGGTGTTGTCGCCGCCGAACTTGATCGCGCCGAGCCGCTCGGTCATGCCGTACTGCGTGACCATCGCGCGGGCCGTACCGGTGGCCTTCTCGATGTCGTTCGCCGCGCCCGTGGTCGGGTCGTGGAAGACGAGCTCCTCGGCAGCGCGGCCGCCCAGCATGTAGGCGAGCTGGTCGAGCATCTCGTTGCGCGTGGTCGAGTACTTGTCCTCGTCCGGGAGCACCATCGTGTACCCGAGCGCGCGGCCGCGGGACAGGATCGTGATCTTGTGGACGGGGTCGGAGTTGGGCGAAGCCGCCGCGACCAGGGCGTGACCGCCCTCGTGGTACGCGGTGATCTTCTTCTCCTTGTCCGACATGATCCGGGTCCGCTTCTGCGGGCCCGCGACCACACGGTCGATCGCCTCGTCGAGCATCTTGTTGTCGATCAGCTTCATGTCGCTGCGCGCCGTGAGGAGCGCCGCTTCGTTCAGCACGTTCGACAGGTCGGCACCGGTGAAGCCCGGCGTGCGGCGGGCGACGGCCGAGAGGTCGACGTCCGGGGCGACGGGCTTGCCCTTCTGGTGGACCTTGAGGATCTCCAGGCGGCCCTGCATGTCCGGGCGGTCGACCGCGATCTGGCGGTCGAAGCGGCCGGGACGGAGCAGCGCCGGGTCGAGGATGTCGGGCCGGTTGGTGGCGGCGATCAGGATGACGCCGCCCTTCACGTCGAAGCCGTCCATCTCGACGAGCAGCTGGTTGAGCGTCTGCTCGCGCTCGTCGTGACCGCCGCCGAGGCCCGCGCCACGGTGCCGGCCGACCGCGTCGATCTCGTCGACGAAGACGATCGCCGGGGCGTTCGCCTTGGCCTGCTCGAAGAGGTCGCGGACACGGGAGGCACCGACACCGACGAACATCTCGACGAAGTCGGAACCGGAGATCGAGTAGAACGGCACCCCGGCCTCACCGGCGACGGCTCGCGCGAGCAGCGTCTTACCGGTTCCGGGCGGGCCGTAGAGCAGCACACCCTTGGGGATCTTGGCGCCGACGGCCTGGAACTTGGCCGGCTCCTGCAAGAACTCCTTGATCTCGTGGAGTTCCTCGACCGCCTCGTCCGAGCCCGCCACGTCGGCGAACGTCGTCTTCGGGGTGTCCTTGGTGATGAGCTTGGCCTTGGACTTCCCGAAGTTCATGACTCGGGAGCCGCCGCCCTGCATCTGGTTCATCAGGAACAGGAAGACCACGACGATGAGGACGAAGGGCAGCAGCGACAGCAGGATGCTGACGAACGCGTTCTGCTTCGTCGGGGAGACGGTGTACCCGTCAGGGATCTGCTTGTCCTGGTACTTGGCCTGCAGCGTCTGGGCGACGTCGACGCCCTGGTCGCCGATGTAGCTCGCCTGGATCTTGCTGGAGCCGTCGACCTTCTCGCCGCTCTTCAGCTCGACCTTGATGGTGTTCTCGTCACCGGTCGTGATCTTGGCCGACTGCACCTGGTTCTGGTTGATGGCCTGAATGACCTGGCCGGTGTCCACCGTCTTGTAGCCGCCGGACGAGCCGACGACCTGCATCAACACGACCACGGCAAGGACGGCCAGCACGATCCACATGACCGGCCCACGGAAGTATCGCTTCACGTCCATCCATACGGAGCGGAGCCGCCCCGTCCCTCCTGCCATAGTGAGTTTGATAAGGCTGTTTGAAGCTGTTTGAAGAACTGTTCTTCGGACGGTACCCCAGCATTGTCACCCGACGCCGCAGCGGACGTCCGACAATCCGCCCTTCGCATGCTCCAACGGCGGGAAGCCCATAAGGGTTCCCGCCGTCTGACGAGAGCTCAGGAAGAACCCTCAGCCGCCGTACACGTGCGGCGCGAGCGTGCCGACGAACGGCAGGTTCCGGTACTTCTCGGCGTAGTCCAGGCCGTACCCGACCACGAACTCGTTCGGGATGTCGAAGCCGACCCACTTCACGTCGATGTCGACCTTGGCCGCCTCGGGCTTGCGCAGCAGCGTGCAGACCTCAAGGGAGGCCGGCTCGCGCGAGCCGAGGTTGGTGAGCAGCCACGACAGGGTCAGGCCGGAGTCGATGATGTCCTCGACGATCAGGACGTGCTTGTCCTTGATGTCGGTGTCGAGGTCCTTGAGGATCCGCACGACACCGGAGGACTGGGTGCCGGAGCCGTACGAGGACACCGCCATCCAGTCCATGGTGACGGGGGTGGACAGGGCGCGAGCCAGGTCCGCCATGACCATCACGGCGCCCTTGAGGACTCCGACGATGAGCAGGTCCTTGCCCGCGTACTCCGCATCGACCTTGGCGGCCAGCTCGGCCAGCTTCGCGTCGATCTCTTCTTTGGTGATGAGCACCGACTTGAGGTCGGTGCCCATGTCTTTCGCGTCCACCCGCATCACTTTCGGTCGTCCCACCGGCCGCCGCGACGTGAGCCGCGGAGTCAGCCTTGCCGGATGACCAGTCTGCCACCCTGCCGCTGGGCGACGACTTTGCCCGGGAGATTGATCTCCCCCTGGCCCCGCCATCCGGTGATCAGGCGGTCGACCTCTTCGATGTGCCGGGCGAACAGGGCGCCGGCCGGGGCGCCGGCCTCGATGGCGGCCCTGCGCAGGATGCGGCGGCGTACGGCGGGCGGCAGCGCGTAGAGCTTGGCGCATTCGAGGAGCCCGGCGGCGTCACGCACGGATTCGGCGGCCTGCGCGGCCCAGGCGTCCAGCGCGTCGGCATCGTCGCGGGACAACTGGGCCGTACGGGCGAGAGCCTCGACGACGCCCTTGCCGAGCGCCTTCTCCAGGGCGGGCAGTCCTTCGTGCCGCAGCCTGGACCGGGTGTAGGCCGGGTCGGTGTTGTGCGGGTCGTCCCACACGGGCAGATGCTGGACGAGGCAGGCCTTGCGGGCGGTCTGCCGGTCGAGCTGGAGGAAGGGGCGGCGGTAGCGGCGGACGGCCCCCGGTCCCCCGGAGACGGGCGCCATGCCGGACAGGGAGCGGATGCCGGAGCCGCGGGCGAGCCCGAGCAGTACGGTCTCGGCCTGGTCGTCGCGGGTGTGGCCGAGCAGGATCGCGGCGGCGCCGAGGCGGTCCGCGCAGGAGTCGAGGGCGGCGTAGCGCGCGTCGCGGGCGGCCGCTTCGGGGCCGCCGTCCCGGCCGACGTGCACGGCGACGGACTCGGCGGGGGACAGGCCGAGGGCGGTCAGCCGCAGGACGACGTCCTCGGCGCGGGTGTCGGAGCCGTTTTGCAGGCCGTGGTCGACGGTGATGCCGCCGGCGCGCATGCCGAGTTTGGGGGCTTCGAAGGCCAGGGCGGAGGCGAGCGCCATGGAGTCCGCGCCGCCCGAGCAGGCGACGAGCACCAGGGGCTGCTCTCCCGGGGAGAGTGGGGGGTGTTCGTTGAGGATGTCATGGAGGACGCGGCGGACCGCCAGGCGTATCGCCGCGACCGCAGGATGGGGACCCATGTCCGGTTCCCTTCATTCCGTTGTCTGGGGGGTGGGCGCCAATCTTGATGAGCTGTACGGGAGGCTCCGGAGAGAATCCGGTACGACTCAGTCGCTCAACGGTGACTCGGTGATTTCGGTCACGCAGAGTGTGTCGATGGTGACAGAGCCGAGCCATTCCCTGAGCATTGCACGCCTACCCACGGCCCACGGTCCCTCGGATGGGTGATCCTGAGCAATTTTGGGCGTGCCTTACGACGCGTCGTGGGCGCCGTCTGCCTTGTTGTGCACCCGTGCGATCCAGTCCGCCGGTTTGGCGATCTCCGTCTTCGTGGGGAGCGTGTTCGGGGACGTCCAGACCCGGTTGAAGCCGTCCATGCCGACCTGGTCGACGACGGCCCGCACGAACCGCTCGCCGTCGCGGTACTGACGCAGCTTGGCGTCGAGGCCGAGGAGCTTGCGCAGCGCCGTGTCGAGCCGGGAGGCGCCCTTCTGCCTGCGCTGTTGGAACTTCTCTCGGATCTCTCCGACGGTCGGCACGACAGCGGGTCCGACGCCGTCCATCACGTAGTCCGCATGCCCTTCGAGCAGCGACATGACGGCAGTGAGGCGGCCGAGGATCTCGCGCTGGGCGGGTGACTGGACGAGTTCGACGAGGGAGTGCCCGCCGTCGTCCTCCTCGCCCTCGGGGCGGCCGCCGGCCAGCGACTGCGCCGCTTCCCTGATGCGCTCCAGGAACGTGGAGGGGTCGACCTCGGTCTCGCCCAGGAACGACTGAATTTCGCCCTCCAGATGGTCGCGCAGCCAGGGCACGGCCGTGAACTGGGTGCGATGCGTCTCCTCGTGCAGGCAGACCCAGAGCCTGAAGTCGTGCGGGGCGACGTCGAGTTCGCGCTCCACGTGCACGATGTTGGGCGCCACGAGGAGCAGTCGGCCGCCGCCGTCGGGTGCGGCCGGCAGGTCGCTGGTGGCGGGGGCGAAGGTCTCGTACTGGCCGAGGACGCGGGAGGACAGGAACGACAGGAGCATGCCGAGCTCCACGCCGGTGACCTTGCCGCCGACCGCGCCCAGGACGGCGCCGCCGGGGCCCGAGCCGCGGCGCTCCTGCATCTTGTCGAGCAGCGGCTTGAGGATCTCGCGGAAGCCCGCGACGTTGGCCTTCACCCAGCCCGGCCGGTCCACCACGAGGACCGGGGTGTCGTGGGCCGCCTCCGTCGCCATGCGCGTGTACGCGCGGACGTGCTCCTCGGACGCCTTGGCGTGCCGGCGCAGCTCGGAGACGACCGCGCGCGCCTCGTCGCGGCTCACCTCGGGGCCGGGCCGTACGAGTCGGGACGCCGTCGCCACCGCGAGGTTCCAGTCGACCATTCCTGCCGAAGCCGCACTGCCGAAGCTCGTCATGCGTCAACGGTACGTGACCCTTCGGGTACAGGGAGGGGGTTGAACCCTGACCTCTCCCTGACTCTCAGCGGCAGCCGCAGTTGGCGACGGAGGAGGCCAGCCGGTCCAGGGCCGCCACGGCCGCGTCGGGTGCGGGGGCGCCCTCGGTCATGAACGCGAAGACGAGCAGCCGTCCGTCGGCGTCGACGACGGTGCCGGCCAGGGTGTTCACACCGGTGAGGGTGCCGGTCTTGGCGCGGACCAGACCGGTTCCGGAGGCGTCGGCCGAGTCCTCGTAGCGGTGCGCGAGGGTGCCGGTGAAGCCCGCGACGGGCAGCCCGGTGAGCAGGGAGCGCAGCTGCGGCACGGCCGGGTCGGCGGCCTTGGCGAGCAGGGCGGTGAGCAGGTCGGCGGAGGCCTTGTCGGTGCGGTCGAGGCCGCTGCCGTCGGAGAAGTGGGCGCCGGACAGCGGAAGGCCGAGCTTCTTGAGCTCCTTCTTGACGGCCGCGCCCGCGCCGTCGAAGTCGTGGCTCTCGTCGGCGGCGATCGCGGCCTGCCGGGCGAGGGCCTCGGCGATGTCGTTGTCGCTGTTGGTCAGCATCCGCTCGACGAGGGCGGACAGCGGCGGCGACTCGACCTCGGCGACGTCCTCGGCCTGCCCGGACGCCTTGCTGGGCCCGGGGTCGCCCTTGGTCCTGATGCCGCGGTCGTGCAGCAGGCCGGCGAACTTCCCGGCGGCGGAGGCGGCGGGGTCGGCGGCGCGCGGGGCGGGGCCGCTGTGGGAGTCGTCGGTCCGGGCCTCGTCGGCCATCAGGGCGCTGACCTGGGCGAGGTTGTCGTTCACGCCGATGGGGTGCAGGGCGGGGCCCGAGTACAGCGAGGTGTCGTAGGAGAGCGTGACCTCGGTCGTCCCCGCGGCCTTCAGGGACGCGGCGGTCCGGTCGGCGAGGGTGCGCAGGCTGGCGGCGTCGTAAGGATTCTTCTCGCGGGCGGTGAGCGTGGGGTCGCCGCCGCCGACCAGGATCAGCTCCCCCGAGCCGCCGGTGTCCTTCTCCAGGACGGTGCGGGTGGCGATCCGGTGGTCGGGGCCCGCCGCCGTGAGGGCCGCGACGGCGGTGGCGAGTTTGGTCGTGGAGGCGGGGGTGAGGGCGTCGCCCGCGGACTTCCCGTAGAGCTTCCTCCCGGTGACGGCGTCGACGACGGCCGCCGTGCGGTGCGCACCCAGCGCGGAGTCGCGCAGAAGGGGGTCCAGTACGTCGGCCAGGGCGCGCTTGGTCGGGCCCGGCACCGAGGCGCCCGGAGCGGCGAGCACGGCGGGCGCGCTGGGTGCCGCGGACGGCGCCCCCGCGGACGTACGGCCGTGATCTGCACCACCCCCGGTCTCCTGGGAAGCGGCCCGGTGCGCCTCGGCCTTACGCTGACCCGAGGAGTCCCAGGGGCCGGTCGCGACCGCCACGAGGGCAGCGAAGGCCACACCCACCGCCGTCGCACCCACCGTGAACTGCTTGGTCTTGGTCTTCGCAACGCCCGTCACAACGCCCGTCACGAGCTGCGAAGCCTTCAGCTCCGGCACCGCGGACCAGCCCCTTTCGCGATCACACACCTGCGTAGGGGACACTTAACCACCAGACGTTTGTGTTGATCATTGAGGAGCCACCGGTGGAGTTCGACGTCCTGATCGAGATCCCGAAGGGATCGCGGAACAAGTACGAGGTCGATCACGAGACCGGTCGCATCCGTCTCGACCGTCGTCTGTTCACCTCGACCGCCTACCCGACGGACTACGGCTACGTCGAGAACACCCTCGGCGAGGACGGCGACCCGCTGGACGCGCTGGTCATCCTGGACGAGCCGACGTTCCCGGGCTGCCTCATCAAGTGCCGCGCCATCGGCATGTTCCGGATGACGGACGAGGCCGGCGGCGACGACAAGCTGCTGTGCGTCCCGGCGACGGACCCGCGCATGGAGCACCTGCGCGACATCCACCACGTCTCCGAGTTCGACCGCCTGGAGATCCAGCACTTCTTCGAGGTCTACAAGGACCTGGAGCCGGGCAAGTCCGTCGAGGGCGCCGACTGGGTGGGCCGCACCGAGGCCGAGGCCGAGATCGAGCGTTCCTACAAGCGCGCCCAGGACAACGGCGGTCACTGACCCCGCGTGTCCTGACGGACGGGCCGTACGACATCTGTCGTGCGGCCCGTCCGCGTATTCGTGCGCATACTGAGGCGTGCGGGGAGGTAGACGCGTAGGCAGGCGCACGAAGGGCGAGAGGTGACGGAGCGGGAGACCGAGGCCGCAGAGGACCGCAAACCGCAGTCCGACGAGGCACGCAGCGCGTTCACGCAGCCCATCGGGGTCGTGGCGCCGGCGCCGGCGGTCGACGAGGAGTCGTCCTCGACCACGTCGGAGTTCTCGCTCCCCGAGGGGTTCAGCGCGCCGCCGGCCGAGGCCGCCGAGCCGGAGGGCTCCGCCTTCACGCCGCCGAGGACCTACAGCGCCCGCGAGTCGCCGCCCGCCTTCACGCCCGCGTACGGCATCCCCGTGGTCAAGCTGACCAAAGAGGCGCCCTGGCAGGACCGGATGCGCACGATGCTGCGGATGCCGGTCGCCGAGCGGCCCGCGCCGGAGAAGGTGCAGAAGGCGGACGAGGCCGGGCCCGCCGTGCCGCGCGTGCTCGACCTGACGCTGCGTATCGGGGAGCTGCTGCTCGCCGGTGGTGAGGGCGCCGAGGACGTGGAGGCGGCGATGTTCGCCGTGTGCCGGTCCTACGGGCTCGACCGGTGCGAGCCGACGGTGACGTTCACGCTGCTGTCGATCAGCTACCAGCCCTCGCTCGTGGACGATCCGGTGACCGCGTCGCGCACCGTGCGGCGCCGGGGCACCGACTACACGCGGCTCGCGGCCGTGTACCGGCTCGTCGACGACATCAGCGACGAGGACGAGGAGGCCGCCCACATCTCCCTGGAGGAGGCGTACCGGCGGCTCGCGGAGATCCGCAGGAACCGGCACCCCTACCCGGGCTGGGCGCTGACGGCGGCGAACGGGCTGCTCGCCGGTTCCGCCTCGATCCTCGTCGGCGGTGATCCGATCGTGTTCGTCGCCGCGGCGCTCGGCGCGATGCTGGGCGACCGGCTCGCGTGGCTGTGCGCGGGGCGCGGGTTCCCGGAGTTCTACCAGTTCACGGTGGCCGCGATGCCGCCCGCCGCGATCGGCATCCTGCTCACGCTGCTGCACGCGGACGTGCGGGCCTCCGCGGTGATCACCGGTGGACTGTTCGCGCTGCTGCCCGGAAGAGCCCTGGTGGCGGGCGTGCAGGACGGTCTGACCGGCTTCTACATCACGGCCGCGGCCCGGCTCCTGGAAGTCATGTACTTCTTCGTCGGCATCGTCGTCGGCGTGCTGATCATGCTGTACGTGGGCGTGCAGCTGGACGCGCAGCTCAACCCCGAGGCCGCGCTGAAGGTTCTGGACCGGCCCGTCTGGCAGATCCTGTCGTCGATGGCGCTGTCGTTCGCGTTCGCCGTCCTGCTCCAGCAGGAACGTTCCACGGTGCTGGCCGTGACCCTCAACGGGGGTGTGGCGTGGGTGGTCTACGGCGCCATGCACTACGCGGGCGACATCTCGCCGGTCGCCTCGACGGCGGCGGCGGCCGGGCTCGTCGGGCTCTTCGGGCAGCTGTTCTCGCGGTACCGGTTCGCGTCCGCGCTGCCGTACGTCACGGCGGCGATCGGGCCGCTGCTGCCGGGTTCCGCGACGTACTTCGGGCTGCTCGCGATCGCCCAGAACGACATGGACGCCGGGCTCGTGTCGCTGTCCAAGGCGGCGGCGCTCGCCATGGCCATCGCGATCGGGGTGAACCTCGGTGGGGAGATCTCCCGCCTGTTCATCCGCTCCCCGGGCGCCGAGGGGCGGCGCGCCGCCAAGCGGACCCGGGGTTTCTAGGGCACCCGTCCGGGGCTGCCCGGCGGACTACCGCTTCGCGTGCCGGCCCCGCTGGGCCTGCGGGCCCTGCCCCTGGCCCGGGACCTCGCTCGCCGCCGCCTTCTTCGACTTGCTGCGGGCGCGCAGGAACTCGATGCCGATCGGGACCACCGAGACGAGGACGATCAGGATCAGAATCGCCTCGATGTTCTTGTGCACGAACTCGATGTTGCCGAGCCAGGAGCCGAGCAGGGTCACGCCCGCGCCCCACAGCACGCCGCCGATCACGTTGAACGTGATGAAGGAGCGGTACTTCATGCCCGAGACGCCCGCGATGATCGGCGTGAAGGTGCGCACGATCGGCACGAAGCGGGCCAGGACCAGGGACTTGGGGCCGTACTTCTCGAAGAACTCGTGCGCCTTCGTCACGTTCTCCTGCTTGAAGATCTTGGAGTCCGGCCGCTTGAACAGCGAGGGACCGACCTTCTTGCCGAAGACGTAGCCCGCCTGGTCACCGAGGATCGCCGCGAGGCAGATCAGCCCGATGGCCGCCCAGAGCGGGAAGTCCAGGGTGCCGGCGGTGATCAGCAGACCGCAGGTGAACAGCAGCGAGTCGCCCGGCAGGAAGAAGCCGATGAGCAGGCCGGACTCCGCGAACACGATCAGCAGCAGACCCCAGATGCCGAACGTGTCGAGCAGATAGTCCGGGTCCAGCCAGCTGGGTCCGAGAGCAAGGGTCGTCACGGGTCCGGACTCCTGAGGGGCTTGAAGGCAACAACAGCTGCAGGGCAAGGGCGAGGCAAAGTTATCAACGCCAGGTGGCCCTGCCAGGTTCCAGCAGCCCCCTCAGGATGCACTGTGCCGGATCTGTGGCAAACCTGTGCGTCCGCGCCGATCAGACCTTGCGCACCGCATTGGCGTGGATCGCGTCACGCAGGTGCTCGGCGACTCCCGCGCCCATGGAGTCGTAGAACGCCTTGAAGCGCTCGTCGGCCACGTACATGTCACCGAAGCCGATGTGCATCTCGTACGGGACCTCGAAGTAGTACCGCGCGATGTGCCGGCGGTGCTCCTCGGCCAGGTCCATGGCGCGCTCGCCGTCGGGGGCCTCGCCGGCCGCGACGAGGGCGGCATAGCGGTGGCCCCAGTCGTCGGTCTCGTCCTTGATGCGCTGCCAGTCCTCCTTGGTGTACGTGGCCGCGCGGCGCTGCGACTCGGCGTACGCCTCGGTGTTGCCCCAGCGCTGCTCGGCCTCGTCCTGGTACCGCTCGGGGTCCTTGTCCCCGAAGACCTCGAAGCGCTCCTCGGGTGTGAGCTGGATGCCCATCTTCTGTGCCTCCATGGCGTGTGCGACGGCCTCGGCCATCTTCCGGAGTTTCTCGATGCGGGCGAGCAGCAGGTCGTGCTGGCGCCTCAGGTGGGAGCGGGGGTCCGTCGCCGGGTCGTCGATCAGGGTCTGGACCTCGTCCAGCGGGAAGCCGAGTTCCCGGTAGAAGAGGATCCGCTGGAGCCGGTCCAGGTCGTGCTCGCTGTAGCGGCGGTGTCCCGCGTGGTTGCGCCCGCCCGGGACGAGCAGCCCGATCTCGTCGTAGTGGTGCAGGGTGCGCACCGTCACACCGGCGAACCCGGCCACCTGGCCCACGGAGTACATGACGTCCCTTTCCCGAGGTGTGCTCGCTGCCGTACGTGCATCAGCTTGGGTCCTCACGTGGCGTGAGGTGCAAGTCGGTTCTCCCGGACACCTTCCGCGCATCCTCCGGGCATCTTCCGGGTGTTATGTGCGGTATGTCCGCTTAAAGTGACGCCGTGACCACCGAAGCCCCTGCCGCCGCGTCCCCGTCACCTCCGTCACCGCCGCCCCCGTCCTCGCCCGCCCGCGCCCTGCTCCCCCTCGTGCTGCCCGCGCTCGTCACGGGCGTCGTCTGCAGTCTGCTGTTCCTCGCGCTCGACTGGGTCGCGGAGCGGCTGCAGGACGTGCTGTGGGAGCGGCTGCCGGACGCGCTCGACATCGGCCGGTACTCGTCCCTGTGGATGATCGTGGTGCTCACGGCCACCGGTGTCCTCGTCGGGCTCGTGGTCTGGAAGGCGCCGGGGCACGCCGGCCCCGACCCTGCCACGATGGGCCTGGGCGGCGAGGAGCCGCTGCCGATGTACGTGCTGCCGGGGCTCGCCGTGGCCAGCGCCCTGATGCTGGCGGGCGGGCCGAGCCTCGGCCCGGAGAACCCGATCATCGCCATCAACGTGGGCCTCGCGTTCTGGGCGGGCAAGAAGCTGCTGCCGCACACGCCCGCCGCGCTGTGGGTCGGCCTCGCCAGCTCGGCGACCATCGGCGCCCTGTTCGGCACGCCGATCGCGGCGGCGCTGCTGGTCTCCGAGCAGTTCGCGGGCAAGCCGATGCCGATGAAGGGCTCCCTGTGGGACAACCTCTTCGGGCCGCTGCTCGCCGCCGGCGCCGGCGCGATGACGACCGCGCTCATCTCCTCCCCCACCTTCGACCTGGGCCTGCCGTCGTTCGGCAACCCCGGCTGGCGCGACCTGCTCGCGGCGATCGTCGTCGCCTGCGCGGCCGCCGTCCTCGGGATGCTCGCGGTGTACGCGTTCCCGTACGTGCACAGCGCCTTCCGCACGCTGCGCCACCCGATGCTGATGCTGCCGCTCGGCGGTCTGGTCCTCGGTCTGCTCGGCGCGCTCGGCGGACATCTGACCCTCTTCAAGGGGCTGCACGAGGTGGGCGAGCTGGCCGCGGACCCGGACGGCTGGTCGGCCGGGGAGTTCGCCACGATGACGGTCGTGAAGCTGGCGGCGCTGGTCATCGCCGCGACCTGCGGGTTCCGCGGCGGCCGGATCTTCCCCGCCGTTTTCGTCGGCGCCGCGTTCGGGTTGTGCGCGCACGCACTGGTTCCGGGCGTCGACCCGGCGGTCGGCATCTCGGCGGGAGTTCTCGGGGTACTGCTCGCGGTCACCCGGCAGGGCTGGGTCGCCCTGTTCACCGCGGCCGTGCTCGTCGCCTCGCCCGCCATCATCGCCCTCATGTGCATCGCGTCGCTGCCCGCCTGGCTCCTGGTGACCGGGCGCCCGCAGATGCAACTGTCGGAGGACGGCACCGCCATCCGCTGAGCAGACCCCGTACACCGACCCAGGAGTCACGGACATGTCGCCACTGCACCAGAGCCCCGCCGACAAGCCGGGCGAGACCCATGTCGCGCTCAACCCCTTCTACGGGGAGGCGAATCCGACCGCGGGCATGACCCAGGCGCCGCCCAAGCACCGGCTGCCGGAGAACCCGCTCACGCCCTCGACCGCATACCAGATCGTCCACGACGAGCTGATGCTGGACGGCAACTCACGGCTCAACCTCGCCACCTTCGTCACGACGTGGATGGAGCCGCAGGCCGGTGTCCTCATGGCCGAGTGCCGGGACAAGAACATGATCGACAAGGACGAGTACCCGCGGACGGCGGAGCTGGAGCGGCGCTGCGTCGCGATGCTCGCCGACCTGTGGAACGCGCCCGATCCGTCGGCCGCGGTGGGCTGTTCCACCACCGGCTCCAGCGAGGCGTGCATGCTCGCCGGGATGGCGCTCAAGCGGCGCTGGGCGCAGAAGAACGCCGACCGGTACCCGTCGCGCGAGGCCCGGCCCAATCTCGTCATGGGCGTCAACGTGCAGGTCTGCTGGGAGAAGTTCTGCAATTTCTGGGAGGTCGAGGCGCGCCAGGTCCCCATGGAGGGCGACCGGTTCCATCTCGACCCGGAGGCCGCGGCCGAGCTCTGCGACGAGAACACCATCGGGGTCGTCGGCATCCTCGGCTCGACCTTCGACGGGTCGTACGAGCCGATCGCCGACCTGTGCGCCGCGCTCGACGCACTCCAGGAGCGGACCGGGCTCGACATCCCCGTGCACGTCGACGGGGCGTCGGGCGCGATGGTCGCCCCCTTCCTCGACCCGGACCTGGCCTGGGACTTCCGGCTGCCGCGCGTCGCGTCGATCAACACGTCGGGGCACAAGTACGGCCTGGTCTACCCGGGTGTCGGCTGGGCCCTGTGGCGCACGGCGGACGCGCTGCCCGAGGAACTCGTCTTCCGCGTCAACTACCTGGGCGGCGACATGCCCACCTTCGCCCTGAACTTCTCCCGCCCGGGGGCCCAGGTGGTCGCCCAGTACTACACGTTCCTGCGGCTCGGCCGGGACGGCTACCGGGCCGTGCAGCAGGCGACCCGGGACGTGGCGCGCGGCCTCGCCGAGCGGATCGAGACGCTCGGCGACTTCCAACTGATCACCCGCGGCGACCAGTTGCCGGTGTTCGCGTTCACGACGGCCGACGACGTGAAGGCGTTCGACGTCTTCGACGTGTCCCGGCGGCTGCGCGAGCGGGGCTGGCTGGTGCCCGCGTACACGTTCCCCGCGCACCGGGAGGATCTGGCGGTCATCCGCGTGGTGTGCCGCAACGGGTTCTCCTCCGATCTGGCGGATCTCCTGGTGGAGGACCTGAACCGGCTGCTGCCCGAACTGCGGCGCCAGCCCCACCCGTTCACCCGGGACCGGGACGCGGCGACGGGCTTCCACCACTGAGCCGGCGACCCGTCAGCGGTCGTCCCCGGGATGCCGCTCCCGCGTCGCGTACGGGTTCGGCTCGCCCTCGCCGAGCACTCCGCGGAACGGCTCGCCCGCCTCGCCCGCGAAGACGTACGCGCCGCCCTCGACCCGCTCGATGAGCCCCTGGGTCCACTCCGTGCCGAAGTCGGCGGAGTGGACCCAGTAGTGCATGATCTCGCCGATGTGGCCCAGCTGACCGGGGCCCTCCTGCGGCGTGTAGTACTCGGTGACGGTGTCCCGCCAGGCGCCGATGGAGCGCAGCCGCTCCTTCAGCAGGGACAGGGCCTCCTCGCGCGGCAGGTCGACGATGCCGCCGAGCGCCGCCACGAGGAGGTCCGGCTTCTGGTCGTACGAGACCAGGGCCTCGCGCAGCAGCCTCAGGTACTCCGCGCGGCCCGCCTCCGTGATCTCGTACTCGGTGCGCGGCGGACCGCCCGCCGTGGACGGCGCGGTCTCGTGCGCGAGCAGCAGTCCCTGCTTCGCCATCTGCTTCAGCGCGTGGTAGATCGACCCGGGCTTGGCGTTCGACCACTCGTGGGCGCCCCAGTACTCCAGGTCGCTGCGGACCTGGTAGCCGTGCGCGCGGCCGTGCTGGCGCACGGCGTTGAGTACCAGGAGGCGGATCGCTGACATGCGCGCAAGCCTAGGCCGGACACGGCGCGGGAGGTCACTGCTGGTCCAGCGCCACCAGCTCGAACGCGGTCCTGCCGTCCAGGGACTCGCGGACGATGTCCGCGTGGCCCGCGTGCCGGGCCGTCTCACGGATCAGGTGCAGACCGAGCCAGCGCAGCGAGACCTCCTGGCCGTCGGGGAACCACGGCTCGTCCGGCAGCGGGAACGTGTCGTCGAGGCTGGGGGCCGCCCGGAAGAACTCCTCGGTGCGGCGGGCCACGTCCGCGTAGTGGTCCAGGACCGACTTCACCGACTCGCCCTCCAGGAGGCGGAAGCCGTCCGCGTACGCGTCGACGGTCCGCTCGGCCTCGGGCTTCGGGCCGCCGGCCAGCGCGATCCAGCCCTCCTCGACCTGGGCCACGTGCTTGGCGAGGCCCACCAGGGACAGCGTGCTCGCGCTGGGCGTGGACGACGCCTGCTCGTCGGTCAGCCCGATCAGGGCCCGGCGCAGGCCGCCGCGCTGCTCCGCGATGAAGGCGAGCAGCGCCCCGCGCTCGTCGCCGCGGGCTTCGGGGTTCACGTGCATGACCATCGGGGGCCACCTCTCGTGGGCGTGTTCCGTGTTCCGTGTTCCGGTACTGACGAAGGTAGGGGGGCTTGCGGTCAGTTCCTGTCCTCGACTCCGTTGCTTCCCCGCCCAATTCGCGTAGGAGATACCCTACATTTGACGCGTAGGAGATTCCCTACGTAACTTGGCGCCCATGACTGTCACACACGCCTCTTTCGTCACCCTTCCCGTCTCCGACCAGGACCGGGCCCTGCGCTTCTACGTCGACGTGCTCGGGTTCGAGGTCACCGCCGACCGGCAGCTGCCGCAGGGCCGCTGGCTGCAGGTCGCCCCCTCCGGGGCGCAGACCGTGTTCACCCTGTCCGGACCGGGGATGGGCGATTTCGTGCCCGGCAGCGCCCGGGGGATCATGCTGGTGACGACCGATGTCGACGCCGACTGCGCCCGCCTCGCCGAGGCCGGGGCCGAGGTCGGCGGCCCCGACGAGCTGCCGTGGGGCCGGATGGCCTCCTTCCGCGACCCGGACGGCAATGCACTGATGCTCCTCACGGAGAAGGAAGGTTTCTGAGGGCCATGGCCACCACGAGCGCGCGCGAGTCCGCACGGGACACCCCCCGGAAGTCCGCCCGGGAGTCCGCCCGGGAGCAGGACCGGCTCTTCGGCGCGCTCGCCAACGGCACCCGGCGCGAGGTCCTGCGCCTGCTGCGCGACGAGGGTCCACAGCCGGCCGGGGCCATCGCCGAGCGCTTCGACATGGCCCGGCCCAGCCTCTCGGAGCACCTCAAGGTGCTCCGGGACGCCGGGCTCGTGTCCGAGGAGCGGTCCGGGCGGCAGCGGATCTACCGCCTGGAGGCCGCCCCGCTCGCCGAGGTGCAGGACTGGCTGCACCCCTACGAGCGGTTCTGGCGCGGCCGGCTGAGCGCCTTGGGCGACGTACTGGACGCCATGCCCGACGATGACGCCTCATGAGCACCGACCCGGCCGCCGCCCCGCTCGACCCCGACGACCCCACCACCATCACCGTCGACCAGTTCTTCCCGCATCCGCCCGCCAAGGTCTGGCGCGCCCTGACCGAGCCGGAACTGATCGCCCGTTGGATGATGCCGGGCGGTGAGGACTTCCGGCTCGTGGTCGGGCACCGGTACGCGATGACCGCCGTACCGCGCCCCCGCACGAACTTCTCCGGGACCGTCGACGCCGAGGTGCTCGCGTTCGAGGACGGCCGGATGCTGCGCGTGCGGTGGGCCGATCGCGACCCCGCCAACTCCGCGGACTGGACGATCACTTGGACCCTGGAGCCGGAAGGGCGCGGGACGCGTCTTCTTCTTGTGCACGAGGGCTTCGATCCGGACGATCCGGCCCAGCTGATGGCCCGGAACATCATGGACGGCGGATGGCGTTCGCATGTGATGCGGGCGTTGGGGCAGACGTTGACAGAGCTGACAGAGCTGTAACCACGGGAACACCGCGCGTGCACGTGCATCTGCCCATGCATCCGCATATGAACGCAGCTATGATCCTGGACAGTTGGGACAGGCGATATCCGCTTTTCACAACTGTTGACAACCGTCACAGGATCGGGCGGGCCAGTTCACAGATGCATCACTTACAGCACCACCGGGAGCGAACCGTGCACCACGTGTACAACGGCATGGCAGCCACGGAGTTGCACGGTGTGGTCTGGCAGAAGAGCAGGCACAGCAACTCGCAGGGATCCTGCGTGGAGTTCGCGAAGCTGCCCGGCGGACGCGTGGCCGTGCGCAACTCCAACTTTCCCGACGGGCCCGCACTCGTCTACACGCCGGCCGAGATCGAGGCGATGCTGCTCGGCGTGAAGGACGGGGAGTTCGACCATCTGATAGCCGGCGCCTGAATCCGCCCGGCCGAGATCTCCGGGCGACCGACGCGCGTAGACATCGGGCCCGACTGCCCCTACCCGTCCGTACGTTGGGACGGGTCCGTGTTCAGAGTCTGAACAGTGCCCAGACGACCTTTCCGCTCAGTCTCCCGGCCAGCGGATGCCAGCCCCAGCCGTCGCTGAACGAGCCGACGAGGAAGAGCCCGCGGCCGGACTCCGCCGCGACGCCGTCCCCGGCCTCTCCCGCCACCGGGCTGTCGCTGCCGGGATCGCGCACCGCGCACACCACCCGCGACGCCCAGCGCATCAAGTGCAGTCGCACCGGCGGGTCCTGACCGTGCGGGGTGTCGGCGGGCAGGCCGTGCCGCAGGGCGTTGGTGACCAGCTCCGAGACGACCAGACAGATGTCGTCGAAGCGCTCGGGGACGTCCCAGTCGGCGAGGGTACGGCGGGTGAAGTCGCGTGCCGTACGCACCGCTTCGTACCGGGCGGGCAGCGCACACGAGGCGGCGCTGGAGACGGCCGAGGGATCGAGGGGAGGAAGGCCCTGCCTTAACGCGTCGTAAGACTCGAGCATGGTCGATCCGTTCGTCCCCATGCGAGGCACTCCCCAGTTTCGCAGTACACAGCGAGCGGTGGCGGAAGACCATCGTTCCGAATGCGTACATCGGATGCAAGGGCAGATGCACGTGCACGCGCCGGACTTGGACACTCCCGTACCGCTTCTTGCTCATTTCTCCCTACGACTTCTTGCGCACTCCTTTCGTGATCTTTCCATTTCTGTAACCAGCCGAGTACGGGGCGGAGCGTTTTAGTGGCAGACTTCGCCCCCTGAACCGATGGGGAGGATGAAGAGACGTGACCGCTGGGGAGTCGAGCGGCTCGGTGGTGCGACGCATTCTGCTGGGCTCGCAGCTGAGGCGCCTGAGGGAATCGCGCGGCATCACGAGAGAAGCGGCCGGCTACTCGATCCGCGCCTCCGAATCGAAGATCAGCCGCTTGGAGTTGGGACGGGTGAGCTTCAAGGCGAGGGACGTCGAGGATCTGCTGACGCTGTACGGAGTGACGGACGGGGCCGAGCGCGAGGCGCTGCTCTCGCTCGTGAAGGAGGCCAACGTCGCGGGCTGGTGGCACAGTTACTCGGACGTGCTGCCGGGCTGGTTCCAGACGTACATCGGCCTGGAGGGCGCCGCGTCGCTGATCCGTGGCTACGAGGCCCAGTTCGTGCACGGCCTGTTGCAGACCGAGGCGTACGCGCACGCGGTGGTGGCCCAGGGCATGAAGGGCGCCCCCGCGGAGGACATCGAGCGGCGCGTCTCGCTGCGCCTCGCGCGCCAGAAGATACTGGTCGCGGAGCGGGCACCGGACGTGCACATCGTGCTCGACGAGTCCGCGCTGCACCGGATGCACGGCGGGCCCGCGGTGATGCGCGGCCAGCTGGAGCATCTGATCGAGGTGGCCGAACTGCCGCATCTCACGCTGCAGATCATGCCGTTCAGCCACGGCTGGCACCCGGGCGAGTCCGGCACCTTCACCCTTCTCACGTTCCCCGAGTCCGACCTGTCGGACGTGGTCTTCCTCGAACAGCTCACCAGCGCCCTGTACTTGGACAAGCGCGAAGACGTGGCGCAGTACGAGAAGGCGATGGTGGAACTGCAGGAACAGTGCCCGTCACCGGAGGAGAGCGTGGCGCTGGTGCGACGGATCCTGACCGGACTCGACAACTGACCGCCCGGTTTCCGTCCGCTGAATTCGCGTAAATACAACAGCAGTTGATCAATCCCTTGCCGCAACTGACAGACACCGGTCGTACGATGACGTCTCATCAGGTGTCAGTCGCTGCAGCAAGGGATGTCCTCATGACGTCACAGTCCTCACAGTCGTACTTCACCGAACTCGACCGGCAGTACATAGACGGCTCGTGGCGCCCCGGGCGCGGGTCCTGGGACATCATCGACTTCAACCCGTACAACGGCGACAAGCTCGCCTCCATCACCGTCGCCTCGGTCGAGGAGATCGACGAGGCGTACCGGGCCGCCGAGCGCGCGCAGAAGGACTGGGCGAAGTCCACCGGGTACGCGCGCCGGGTCGTCTTCGAGCGGGCCCTGCACCTGATCGAGGAGCGCGAGGCCGACATAGCCGAAGCGATCATCGACGAGCTCGGCGGCACGCGCGTGAAGGCCGGGTTCGAGCTGCACCTCGCCAAGGAGTTCCTGCGCGAGTCGATCCAGCTGGCGCTCGCCCCGCAGGGACAGGTGATCCCCTCGCCGGTGGACGGCAAGGAGAACCGGGTCTACCGGGTGCCGGTCGGGGTCGTCGGCGTCATCTCGCCCTTCAACTTCCCCTTCCTGCTCTCCCTCAAGTCCGTCGCCCCTGCGCTGGCGCTCGGCAACGGCGTGGTGCTCAAGCCGCACCAGAACACCCCGATCTGCGGCGGCTCGCTGGTCGCCAAGATCTTCGAGGACGCGGGTCTGCCGCCCGGTCTGCTCAACGTCGTCATCACGGACATCGCCGAGATCGGCGACGCGCTGCTGACCCACCCGGTGCCGAAGGTGATCTCCTTCACCGGCTCCGACAAGGTCGGCCAGCACGTGGCGACGGTGTGCGCGACGCAGTTCAAGTACGCGGTCCTGGAGCTGGGCGGCAACAGCGCGCTGACCGTGCTCGACGACGCCGACATCGACTACGCGGTCGACGCGGCGGTGTTCAGCCGCTTCGTCCACCAGGGCCAGGTCTGCATGGCCGCGAACCGGATCCTCGTGGACCGCAAGGTGGAGAAGGAGTTCACCGAGAAGTTCGTCGCCAAGGTCCGGGGGCTGAAGTCCGGTGACCCGCGCGACCCGGAGACGGTGATCGGCCCGGTCATCAACTCCACGCAAGCGGACGCGATCTCGGGCGTCGTGGAGCAGGCGCTCGCGGAGGGCGCGACGGCGCTCGTACGCGGCTCGGTCGACGGCAACCTCGTGGAGCCGGTCGTGCTCACCGGCCTGCCGGCCGACTCCCCCGTGCTGCGCCAGGAGATCTTCGGTCCCGTGGCGCTGCTCATCCCGTTCGACGGGGACGAGGAGGCGGTCCGGATCGCCAACGACACCCCGTACGGGCTCAGCGGCGCCGTGCACACCGCCGACGTGGAGCGGGGCGTGGCGTTCGCCCAGCAGATCGACACCGGCATGATCCACGTCAACGACGGGACCGTGCACGACGAGCCGCTCGTCGCGTTCGGCGGGGAGAAGCGCTCGGGCATCGGGCGGCTCAACGGGGACGCGACCGTGGAGGCGTTCACCACCCAGAAGTGGATCTCCGTGCAGCACGGAAGGTCACAGTTCCCGTTCTAGCCCGGTACGACGAGGCCCCGCCGTGAGGACGATCACGGCGGGGCCTTTGTTCACGCTCCGGGGCGCTTTCCGTAGCGGCGCTCGAAGCGCTCGACCCGGCCCGCGGAGTCCAGGACCCGCTGGTTGCCGGTGTGGAAGGGGTGGCTGACGTCGGAGATCTCGACGTCGACGACGGGGTAGGTGTGCCCGTCCTGCCACTCGACCGTCTTCTCGCTCGTCATGGTCGAGCGGGTGAGGAAGGCGTGGTTCGCGGCGCGGTCCCGGAAGACGACGGGGGCGTACGCGGGGTGGATGACGTTCTTCATGAGGTCAGCGCTCCTCTCGGAAGTCGGTGTGGCGGCCCGCCACGGGGTCGTACTTGCGCAGGGTCATGCGGTCGGGGTCGTTGCGGCGGTTCTTGCGCGTGACGTACGTGAAGCCCGTGCCCGCGGTCGACCTGAGCTTGATCACCGGTCGGAGTTCGTTGCGTGCCATGCCGTAAGTATATGAAAATGACTCCCGTTTTCAATAGGTGAGCGAGAGGCGTACGTCACACACGCGCGCGCTCCGCGTACGTGAGCAAGCGCACGCGGGATTCCCGCCTGGCGCGCACAACTCCTCCCGGTGACGACTGGTAACTTGCTGCGGCAATTCAGGTCGACTGAAGTGACGTAGGGGGAAGTTGTGCGTATCAGGAGCACCAAGGGCGCGCGGGCCGCGATGGGCGTGGCGGCGGTCGCGGTGGCGGCGCTGGCCGTGAGCGGCTGCAGCAGCGACGACGGCGACGGCGGTGGCGGTGGCGGTGGCGGCAAGGACACGCCGTCGGGGAGCGCGAGCAGTTCGGGCTCGGCGTCGTCGGGCGGTTCGTCGTCGGGCGGTTCGTCGTCGGGCGGTTCGTCCGGCTCCTCGAAGAACGCCGAGGGCATCTGGAGCGCGACCACCGACGGTCAGCCGGTCGTGCTCGTGATCGGCGGCAAGCAGGCATCGCTGAGCACGGGCGACGGGCATCTGTGCACCGGGACCGTGTCCGACATGGGCAAGCGGATGCTGAACCTGAAGTGCGCGGACGGGAACACCGACCGCACCATGGGGGCGATCGAGTCCAACGACGGTTCGACGATGACGGTGTCCTGGGACGCCGGGGCGAAGGACACCTTCAAGAAGTCGGCGGACGGAAAGCTCCCGACCGGCCTGCCCAGCGGTCTGCCGACGGGCTGACGGGTCGAGGGTTGCCCCCGCCTCGGGCAGTCTGCCGCCCTGGGCGGCAGGGTGGGCGAGGCGGCACCCCGGCGCGGGGCGAGCGCTCCCGGGCGACTTCCAGCTCGGTCCCGGTCGCCGTGTCGCCGCATCGCCGGGTGCAGGCCCGGCAGGGCGCCGGGTGCAGGCCCGGCAGGGGCTGAGCGCAGGCCCGGCAGGGGCTGAGCGTGCAGTTCCCCGCGCCCCTGACGGGGCTAGGAGGCTGTTTTCTCCGGGTTGCGGGGGCCGTCTGAGGTGACCGTCATCGGGGGCGCGTCCGTGTCGAGGGCGTCCGTCAGCTCTTCGAGGGCCTCCAGAAGCATCCCCGCCCCCCGCCGCACGACCCGGTCGGGAACCCCCTCGCCGTCCCATGCATCGAGCGCCGCACGGACCGGCTTCCAGCGCGGAAGACGGCGTTCACGCACCGCGCGGGCCCCGTCGCGGGTCGCCGCGCGCAGCGCCTCGGCGAGGGCCGCGGCCGCCGGCACCGGAGTAGTGTCCCGCTCCGGGAGATGCGCCTCCATCAGCATCGCGACCCGCCCCAGATGGTGCAGGGCGTGCGCCGCGTCCTCGGCGGCGGCGCGGGACAGCCCGCGGTGCCGGACGGGTTCGGTCCTGGCGCGGGCCACCGCCTGGTCCCAGGCGACATGGGCGTCCCGGGTGTTGAGCAGCGCCGCGCGCACATCGGGGCAGGACTTGCCCGCCGGGTGCGCGTAGTGGTCGACGACCGTGGCCGCGTACTCCCCGGACGCGGCCAGCCAGTCGGCGAGACGGGTGCGCAGCCGCGGGGTCTCCCAGGCCGGGTACAGGGCGTACGAGATCATCGCCAGGACCCCGCCGACCAGCGTCAGGACGACCCGCTCGGGCACCGTCTGGTCCCAGGTCTGGCCGCCCATGCCGAGCAGGAAGACGACGTACGCGGCGACGCACGCCTGCGCCGCGAGCTGCCCGGTGCGCATCAGCAGGTACATCAGGGCCGCGCACAGAACGGCGAGCGCGGCGGAGAGCCAGGTGCCCGGGTGGGCGAGCTGGACGACGGCCGTCGCCACGGTCACACCGACGAGCGTGCCGCCGAACCGGGCGACCGCGCGGGAGTACGTCTGTGAGAAGTCGGGGCGCATCACCATGACCGCGGCCATGGGCGCCCAGTAACCGTGGCCGAACGGGAGGGCGTTGCCGATGAGGTAGCCGACCACGGCGACGGCGGCGACCCGGGTCGCGTGGCGCAGGATCGGGGAGCCGGGGCGGGCCTCCCGGCGGATGGCCCGGACGGCCGCGGGGAGCAGTTTCAGGAGGGTGGGCCGGGGCAGCGCCTGCGGCGGGGTGCCGGGCTCGGGCGGCCGGGCGGTGGCGAGGGCCCGGCGCGGGGCGGACGGCAGCCGGCGCCACAACGGGTCCGTCGGCCGGTCGTCGGGCTCGTCGACCGCGCCCGCCGTCTCCAGTACGTCCCTCAGCAGCGAGCCGAGCCGGGTCGCCGCCCGGTGCGGCGGGCCCGTCAGGATGGCGCCGGTGTCGGGGGTGCGGAACACGGCCACGGCCGGGCCCGGCACCTGGACCGGGGCGCCGGTGCGGATGGCGCGGGCGGCGGCGTCCAGGATCGTCCCGGCGGCGGCCAGCAGTTCGCGGACCCGGTCGCGCTCGACACCCTCCTCGGGCACCCCCACCGCCGGGTCGGCGAGCGAGGCGAGGACCGGCCTGATGCGTTCGGCGATGCCGCGCGCGCCGTGCAGCTGGGCGGGGCGGGTGCGGGCCTGGCGCGGGGTGAGCGCGGCGGCGCTGCGGGCCAGCATCAGCGGCTGCGGGTCGAACGGCGCGTGCGGATCGTGGCGCAGCCGGCGGGCGTAGTCGGCCTCGGCGGCGAGCGCGTCGGCGAGGGCGTCGCGGTGCGCGCCCCAGCGGCGTACGGGGAAGAGGACCACCAGCGCCGCCTGCACCAGGCCGCCGAAGACCATCATCGCGGCGTGCCCCGCGGCCTCGGCGACGGTCGTCGGCAGGGTGATGGTGACCAGCATCATCGCGACGTTCGACGAGGCGATGATGCCGATGGTCGGGCCCGCCGCCCAGGCCAGGCCGGCCAGGAACGTCCACACCGCGAGCAGCGGCAGGAACATCGCCAGGTGGGAGCCGGTGAGATAGCCGAGGAAGGTGGAGATGCCGAGGCTGGTGCCGGAGGCGACGGCCAGCTCGGGTCGGGGCCGCCAGCTGCGCTGGAACGTGGCGATCGCCGCCTGGAACGCGCCGAACGCCGAGCCCGCCGCCACCGCGGGCCCGAACGCCGCCAGGCTGACGGCGACGACGATCGCGAGACCTGCGGCGCCGCGCAGGGCGACGAGGGGTTCCAGACGTTTCCGCTCGACGGTCAGACCCGAGCGGGTGGTGTCCTTCAGCGCCCGGAACCAGCTCACCCAGCCAGAATACGGTTACATCGCACCAAACCGGGCAATCGGCCTTCCCGGCGGAGCGGTCAGCCCTCTTCGCGGAGTACGAGGTCGAGCAGGCCGGGGAAGCGCTCGTCGAACTCCTCCTTGCGCAGCCGGTTCAGCCGGCGCGGCCCCGCGTCCTTCTGCTCGATGAGGCCCGCCTCGCGCAGCACGGAGAAGTGGCGGCTGAGCGTGGCCTTGGTGACGGGCACGTCGAAGGTGCCGCAGGTCCGCTCCCAGGGCCCGGCCCCGGCCAGCTCCCGCACGAGCGTGCGGCGGACCGGGTCGGCGAGCGCGAGCAGGGCGGACTCCAGGGAGACCTCCCGGGGATGGACATGGACCGGCGCCGACCGGTGGCCGGTACCCGTCGTGCCCGTCGTGCCCGTCGTGCCCGTCGTAGCCGTCTCTGTCGCCGCCATGCCGTGCGCTCCCTTCGCCTGCGGAAAGGGACGGCGATCTTGTGGAGTGTTCGACGCTGTGCGTACACTCCGAGTGTTCGCCACCCATCGAACAGTCTAGTGCCTCACTGTCGCTTGTCAGGCGTCAGGCGTCAGGCGTCAGGCACCAAGCACCAAGTCAGGCGTCACCTGTCATACGTCCCGCGTCACACGGAGGAGCCCGTCATGCCGTCGCCCGTCGCACAGCCCGCACCGCCCGCCCCCATCGGCGTCGGCATCGTCGGCCTCTCCGCGCGGCGCGGCTGGGCCTCCCGCGCCCACCTGCCCGCGCTGCGGCTGCTCGACGGCTTCGAGGTGCGCGCGCTCTCCGCGAGCAGCGCCGAGTCCGCCAGGCGGGCCGCCGAGAAGCACGGGGTCGCGCGCTCCTACGGGAGCGCCGCCGAACTCGCCGCCGATGACGGCGTCGACCTGGTCGTGGTCACCGTGAAGGTGCCGGACCACCTGGAGATCGTCCGGGCCGCCCTGGCCGCGGGCAAGGCCGTGTTCTCCGAGTGGCCGCTGGGCACCGGGCCCGCCGAGGCCGAGGAGCTGGCGTCTCTCGCGGCCCGGCACCGGCTGCGCACCTTCACCGGGCTCCAGGCCCGCTCGGCGCCGGCGGTCCGGTATCTGCGGGACCTGGTCGCGGACGGCTACGTAGGCGAGGTGCTCTCCACCAGCCTGGTGGCGTCGGGGCGCGGCTGGGGCGCCGAGTTCCCCGAGGGGGGCGCCTATCTGCTGGACCGGGCGTCCGGGGCGAACATGCTGACCATCCCGTTCGGGCACACCCTCGACGGACTGACCTCGGTGCTCGGCGACGTCGACGAGGTCACCGCGGTCACCGCGACCCGGCGCCGGACGGTCACCGACCCGCACTCCGGCACCGTCCTGCGCCCCGACGTCGCCGACCAGCTGGCGCTCGGCGGGGTGCTCTCCTCCGGCGCGGTGGCCTCCGTGCACTTCCGGGGCGGTCTGTCGCGGGGCACCAACTTCCGCTGGGAGATCAACGGAACGGACGGCGACCTCGTCGTCACCGGGGACCACGGGCACCTTCAGATGGGTACGTACACGATCGCCGGGGCCCACGGCTCCGACCCCGCACTCGCCGAACTGCCCGTCCCCGAGCGGTACTTCGACCCGTCCCTCGCGGCGCTGCGCGACACGGACGCGTACAACGTCGGCGCCGCCTACGCGCAACTCCGCCGCGACCTGACGGACGGCACGTCCGTGGTCCCGGACTTCGCCCACGCGGCCCGGCATCACCGGCTCCTGGCGCGTATCGAGGAGGCCGGGGCGCGGCGATGAGGCGGCGGCAGCCGATCGCGCAGCTACCCGATGAGATGCCGCACCGAAGGTGCGCGTCTCAGGGGCGCGGGGAACTGATCGCGTAGTCCCCCGTGCCTCAGGGACGGGGGAACCGCGCGACCAGTCCCCCGTGCCTCAGGGGCGCGGGGAACTGCGCGACCAGTCCCCACCTCCCCGCAGCCGGCCGCGCGCTCCCGGCCCGGCAGACGCGCCGCCGCCGATCCGGGCCCGGTCCGCCGCGGCGCCGCCCTCGTCCCAGCCCGCCCCGTCCGTGACGCCTCTCATCCGGGTCGTCACCGTCTGCGGGAACATCTCCTCGGCCCGTCCCGCGACAGCGACATCGCGGGCCGCGAGCACCGGCAGCAACTCCCCCTCCCCGCTCACCACTTGATCGGCGACGGCCGCGAGCCGGTCCCCGATCCGATGCGCGTACGCGGCGAGGAAGGACTGCCGGAACGTCTTCGTACGCTTCCTGCCGCCCGCCCGCTGCTCGGCCTCGGCCCGCGTCATGGCGGCGTCCGCCTGCACGAGCAGCGACGTGTACAGCAGCTCCACGACCTCCAGGTCGGCCTCGAAGCCGACGACGGTCGAGAACCCGAACGCGCTGTTCCACACGGCCCGGCACCGGTTGGCCGTCGCGACCGCGTCGAGGAGGACCGCCTTCGCCGTCTCGTATGGGGCGTCGACGCCGATCCGGCACGCGGCCGGGGTGTCCTTCGCGTGCGTACGGGAGGCGAGCACCGCCTCGTCGACCGAGTGCCGGGCCATCAGCTCCTGCGCCTTGGCGGTGAGCGCCTCGGCCTCCGGCGGATACCCGGTCGCCTCCGCCTTGGCGAGCAGCGCCCTGATCCGGGCGAGCGTGCGCGGCTCACCGGCGACGGGCACCGTGACGGACTCGCCCGGCACCGGGCCGACCGGCTCGATCGCGGGCAGGCGCAGCAGCAGCCGGTACAGCTCAAGGGCGCGCGTGGCGGCGGAGAAACGGTCCGTGCGGGCCGGGTCCTCGCCGGGCGCCTCGTCGAGCTGGGCGGCCCAGCGTGGCGGCAGCACGTCGTAGCGCCCGACCTCCGCGCGGATCAGCCGGGCGGCGAGCCGTACATGGTCGGCGTCGAGCCCTTCCGCCCGTACGACCATGCGCAGCACGTCGGCGGGCTGCCAGCCCCGCTCCCAGGCCCGGCGGACGAACTCCCGCCCCCGCGCGTCGAGTTCGGAATCGCTGGACGGGGCGGCGGCGAGCAGCGACGCCCCGACGTCCAGATCGCCGTCGCCGTGGAGCGCTGCGGCGAAGGCCCGCTCCACCGTGCCGCTCGTACCTCTAGCGCCGCTCTTGCCACTAGCGCCACTCGTCCCACTAGCGCTCATGACGCTCCTGGCCGTCCCAGGCGGCACGGGCGGCGGTTATGGCCGACTTGTGGTCGCGGGACCAGTCGGCGAGCCCCTTGATGAGGTGGGTGAGGCTGTGCCCCATCTCGGTCAGCTCGTAGTCGACCTGCGGCGGCACCGTCGGATGCACGGTCCGCGTCACCAGGCCGTCCCGCTCCAGTCTGCGCACGGTCAGCGTCAGCATGCGCTGCGAGATCCCGGCCACGGCCCGCTGCAGCTCCTTGAACCGCCGTACGCCCGCGGCCAGTTCGACCACGACGAGCACCGACCACTTGTCGCCGAGCCGGTCCAGGACATCACGGATGCCGCAGTCGTCGTGATCGTCACAAGTCACGACGGGGCCGCCGGGGTCACCGCCCGGCATCAAGGTCTCTGCTTCCTTCACGTCATCCATCATCCGCCCTGTCCCCCTCCTCCACCTGCTCCACCTCGTCCGCCCACTCCCCGGCGGCCGTGGCGACGACCCGCACCGCGGCCGCCGGCCACCACTCCGCGTCCCACGGCGTGTCCATCACGAGAAGGCTACGACCCGCCACCGACAACAGACTTCGGGCCGTAAGGGAGTACTGGTGACTGCCGGGACTTGCCGGGGACTGCTGCGGACCGCTGCGAGCCTGTGGGGTGGTTACCTCCGTGTGCCCGAGTGACACAGAAGTGCCTTCTTACGCGGATCGGTCCGGGGCTTCACGATGGGTCCGGCAACCATGTATCGCTCAAGGGGGACCTTCCATGCTGCTCGTCACTGGCGCTTCCGGTGGACTCGGCTCGCTGATCGCCGAGCGGCTCAAGGGCCGCGACGACGTCGTGCTCGGCACCCGCGAGCCCAAGGCTCCCGGCGGGCGCCGCGTCGACTTCGACGCCCCGCACACGCTCGCAGACGCCTTCGACGGCGTACGGACGCTGCTGCTGATATCCGCCGGGTACGGCGAGGACGACACCGTGATCGCCCGGCACGAGGCGGCGCTCACGGCGGCCGAGAAGGCGGGCGTGGAGCACGTCGTGTACACGAGCCTGTCCGGGGACGGGGACCATCTCCCGTACGCGCTCGCCCACCGCTGGACCGAGCGCCGGCTCCGGGAATCGCCACTGGCCTGGACGGTGCTGCGCAACGGCCTGTACGCGGAGCTCCTGTCCTTCCTCGCCGCGCCCGGCCCGGACGGGGTGATATCGGCCCCGCTCGGCACGGGCCGGCTCGCCGCCGTGGCCCGGGACGATCTCGCCGAGATCGCGGCGCGGGTGGCGCTCGCCCCGGCGCCGCACGCGGGGCGTACGTACGAGCTGGTGGGCGAAGTGCCGCTCGGCGGCGCGGAGTTGGCACGGGCGACTGGTACCGCGTACGTGCCGGGGACGCTCGCCGAGGCACGTGAGCGCATCGCCGAGTCGGGAGCGGTGCCGTTCCAGGTGCCGATGCTGGTGGGCACGTACTCGGCGATCGCGGCGGGCTTCATGGACGGTTCCGGGGTTCCGGAGGCCGAGCGGGGCACCCTGCGTGAGCTGCTCGGCCGGGAACCGCGGGATCCGGCCCGGGTGTACGCGGAGACGCTGGCGGGGTGATGCGGGGCTGCGGTCCAGGCCGCCTTCCGAGCCGGAGCCCGATGTGCGCTCGCCCTCGCCCCGCGCCCGGGCGCCGCCGCGGTCAGGCGGTGACGGCCCGTGCCGCCACCCCGGCCGCCGCCGCGACCAGCGCGCTGTCGGGTTCCCCGGTCGGGCCCGGCCTGGTGGTGAGCACGGTCAGGGCGATGGGCGTGCCGTCGGGGGTCCAGGTGATCCCGGCGTCGTTCGCGGTGCCGTACGAACCGGTGCCGGTCTTGTCGCCGATCACCCAGTCGTCCGGCAGCCCGGCACGGAACCGCTCGCCGCTCGTGGTGTTGGCCAGCAGCCAGCCCGTCAGCAGCGCACGGTCCTTGGAGTCGAGGGCGCGGCCGAGGACGAGACGCGCGTACGTCGTCGAGAGCGCGCGCGGCGTCGTCGAGTCGGTGATCCGGCCCGGCTCGGCCGAGTTGAGCTCCGGCTCCCAGCGGTCGAGGCGGGTCGTGCGGTCGCCGAGCGAGCGGGCGAAGCGGGTGACGGCGGTGGGGCCGCCGAGGTCGCGCAGGATCAGGTTCGCGGCCGTGTTGTCGCTGTACGAGATCGCGGCGCCGCACAGCTCGGCGACGGTCATGCCGTGGGCCAGGTTCTCCGGCTTCCCGGTGACGGGCGCGCCGCCGGCCTTGTCGATGTCGTCCTGCGTGTAGTGCACACGCCGGCCGAGCACCTCCCCGTGCCGGTCGAGGTCGCGCAGTACGGCGGCGACGGCGAGCGTCTTGAAGGTGGAGCACATCGGGAAACGCTCACCGGCGCGGTACGCCACGGTCGCCCCGGTCCGCACGTTGTGCGCGAACACGCCGAGACGGGCCCCGTGCCGGCGTTCCAGCGCGGCGAACCGGCGGCGGGCCGCCGCACCATGACCGGCGGCAGCGGATCCGGGCACGGCGCCGCGGTCGGCGTACGCGGGCGCCCCGGAACCGGCGAGGGTGGAGCCCGTGAGGACGGTGGCGGCGACGGCGGCGGTGGACGTAGCGAGTAAGGCGCGGCGAGTGGTGACGGCGGCGTTCGGCACGGTGCCGGTCCTCTCTGTCGTGTCTGTTATTCGTGTCTGTCGATCGTGTCTGCCGATCGTGCCCGTCAGCCGTGCCCGCCGACCGTCTCTGTCGGTTGGGGCAGTGACGGCGCGCCACCGAGTGAAACAGACCGGCTCTCCGGATGCCGGGGTACGCGCGGGCTGCGAGGCTCGGACCATGAGAGTGGCACTGGCACAGACCGACTGCGCGCTGGGTGATGTCGACGCCAACCTGACCACGGCCCGCGAGCAGATCGGACAGGCCGCGGCACAGGGCGCCGACCTCGTCGTCTTCCCCGAGCTGAGCCTGCACGGCTACCACCTCGGCGCACTGTCCACGGACACGTCCGTGGCGGTGACCGACCCCCGGCTGCTCGCCCTGACCGGCGCTCAGGAGTCCGGCGGCCCCGGTGTCGTCGTCGGCCTGCACGAGCACACCAGCCTGCGCGCCTACAACACCTGCGCCTACTACGCCGACGGCGCCCTGCTGCACTCCCACCGCAAGCTCTACCTGCCGAACTACCTGGCCTGGGAGGAACGCAAGCACGTCAGCCCCGGGCAGCACCTGCGCGCGTACGACCTGCCCGGCGGGCACGGCCGGGCGGCCACCCTGATCTGCAACGACGCCTGGCAACCGGTGCTGCCGTGGCTGGCCGTGCAGGACGGCGCCGAGGTGGTGATCGTCCCCGCGAACAGCGCGGCGACCCTCGACCCGGAGGCCATGGACACCACCCTGTACTGGGACACGCTGCTCTCGTACACCGCGAAGATGCTGCAGTGCTGGGTCGTCTTCGTGAACCGGGTCGGCAACGAGAACGGGGCGTCCTTCTGGGGCGGCTCCCGGGTCGTCGACCCGCGCGGCACCGTGGTGGCGCAGGCCCCGAAGTGGGAGCCGGGTCTGGTCACGGTCGACATCGACGTCCACGAGGCGCGCCGCCTGCGCAGGGCGGTCCCCCTGGTGGCGGAGGCGCGGCTCGGCCTGATCGACCGCGAGGTGCGCAGACTGATCGACGAGGGCGGCGACAGCTGACACCGCGGCTGACGCTCATTTGACACCGCGGCTGACGCTCATTGTCAGACCCGGATGTGACACTCGGCCTCATGACCGAACGCTGGGCCCTGGCCCCCACCGAGCACGGCGGCGCCGACATCGCGCCGCTGGGCGAGGACGGCCGCCCCACGGCCCCGGTCAGCCATGAGCCCGACCTGGCGGAAGCGGTCCGCGCCCGGCCGGACGTCACCCGCTGGGTCTGGCGCGACACCCACGCCGTGTACCCGCGTCTCCTCGAAGCCGGCGTCCGCGTGGAGCGCTGCTACGACATCGAGGCGGCCGAGACCCTCCTGCTGGCTCACGAGGGCCACCACGGCGAACCCCGCTCGGCCGCCGCGGCCCTGGCCCGGCTGCGTGGCGGCCCGGTCCCGCCCGATCCGCCCCCGCGCGTCGCGGAGCCCGGCCGGCACTCCATGGACGCCCTCTTCGAGCCGCGCCCGCCCGTCGGCGTACCGCTGAGCGACCTCGTCGACGTGTACGCGGACCAGCAGCGCCGGCACGGCACCACCGCGCACCCCGACCGCATGCACCTGCTGACCGCGTCCGAGTCCGCGGGCATGCTGATCGCCGCCGAGATGCGCGCGGCGGGGCTGCCGTGGCGCGCGGACACCCACCGAGCGCTGCTCACCGAGCTGCTCGGCGAGCGGTACGCGGGCGGCGGCGAGCCACGGCGCCTGGCGGAGCTGGCGGACGAGGTGTCGGAGGCGTTCGGCAGACGGGTCAGACCCGACCTGCCCGCGGACGTGGTGAAGGCGTTCGCGCAGGCCGGCATCAAGCTGACGTCCACCCGCCGCTGGGAGATCGAGAACGTCGACCACCCGGCCGTGCGGCCCCTGATCGAGTACAAGAAGCTGTACCGGATCTACACGGCGCACGGCTGGTCGTGGCTCCAGGACTGGGTGCACGACGGCCGGTTCCGGCCCGAGTACCTGCCGGGCGGCACGGTCTCGGGCCGCTGGACGACGAACGGCGGGGGTGCGCTGCAGATCCCCAAGGTGGTGCGCCGCGCGGTGATCGCCGACCCGGGCTGGCGGCTCGTCGTCGCGGACGCCGCGCAGATGGAGCCGCGGGTGCTGGCCGCGATCTCCCGCGACCCGGCGTTCATGGAGGTGTGCGGGCAGGACGGCGACCTGTACAAGGCGATCTCGGACCGCGCCTTCTCCGGCGACCGCGACCAGGCCAAGATCGCCGTCCTCGGCGCCATATACGGACAGACCTCGGGCGACGGCCTGAAGAACCTCGCACTCCTCAGACGCCGCTTCCCGCAGGCGGTGGCGTACGTGGACGAGGCGGCACGGGCCGGAGAGGAGGGCCGCCTCGTGCGCACCTGGCTGGGCCGTACCTGCCCGCCGGCGGCGAACAGCACGGACCCCGAGGAGGCCGGCATCCCGCAGGACGATCCGGAGCAGGCCTCCGCCGAAGGACAGTTCACATACGGCTACGCGTCGTCGAACTCGCGGGCCCGCGGCCGCTTCACCCGGAACTTCGTGGTGCAGGGCAGCGCCGCCGACTGGGCGCTGCTGCTCCTGGCGGCGCTCCGCCGCGAACTGAACGGCATGGCGGCCGAGCTGGTCTTCTTCCAGCACGACGAGGTGATCGTGCACTGCCCGCAGGACGAGGCCGCCCGGGTCACCGAAGCGATCCGGACGGCCTCTCTGCTGGCGGGACGTCTCACGTTCGGCGAGACGCCGGTGCGGTTCCCGTTCACGACGGCGACGGTGGAGTGCTACGCCGACGCCAAGTGACGGCTCACGCGCCCCCGCTCCACTACTTGCTGCCGTCGGTCCACACGTCGGACAGCACGATCTTCTTCAACTCGGCCAGGGTCAGGGCGGGTTCGGCCCGATTGGCGTCCTTGGTCTGCGCCTCGGAGTTGAACGCCGAGACCACGACCCGGAATCCGTCGGGCCGCATCATGTCGGCGGTCCACATCACGATCCCGGCGCCGCCCTTGTCGTCGCCGTGGCTCGTGCGCGTGGTGACCTTGGTCCCGTCGGGCAGCGTCTCGGCGTCCGCCCCGAACAGGTCGTTCTCCACGTCCTTCATGTCGGTCTGCACATTGATCTGCACCAGGCTGGGGCCCTTGCCGTCATCGACGACCATGTACGCGTACTCGGACTCCTGGCCGCCCCGCGACTTCACCTTCAACCCCTTCGGCAGCTGCGACGTGAGGCGCTTCAGGATGGTCTCCCTGTCCTGGCCGAGAGCGGGCGGGGCGGCGAGCGGCTCGTCGGGGGCGGCGCCGATCGACTTCATCGCGGGCCGCCACTTGTCGGACGTGGCCATGGCCTTCAACTGCTTGAGGCTCAGCGGCGGTTCGGGCCTGCTGATGGCCGCGCCCTTCTCGGCGGGCGCGTTCCATTCGCTCACGGAGACGGTGAAGCCCTCGCGTGTGAGGAGCACGGCGCTCCACATCTTGGTGTCGGCGCGCCGGTCCGGGTACTCGTAGCCGCGCATCAACTGGATCCGGGCCCCGCCGGCGAGCTTCTCGACGCGGCACTCGTCGAAGGACATGGCGTTCTTGTCGGGGCACTGCAGAAGCTGCTTGCCTTCGGTGCCCTGCGGGTCGACGGCGCCGACGCTCACCCCGATCGCGGCCTTGCCGTGCCGGTCGTCGAAGACGAGGTGCGCGTTGGCCCCGGCCCCGCGCTCCGTCCCCATCCCGTCCTGCTCGCTGAACTTCCCCTCGGGGAGCAGTCCTTGCAGGATCTTGATCATGTCCGCCTTCGAGACGACGGGCCCCGTGCCGTGCGGACCCTTGCCCTGCACCGTGGACGCGCTCGGCCGGGCCGCCACCCCCGTCACATCCGCGTGCGGGCTGTCGAACGCCCCGCCCACATAGGACGCCCCGAGCCCGACGACGGCCAGCGCCGCCACGCTTCCGCCCATCGCACCGGCCCGCCGGCGCCGCAGCCGCCGCCTGCCGCTGCGCACCCCGGCGTCGACCAGCGTCGCCCCGTCGCCGACGGCGAACTCCTCACCGACCCGCCGCAGCGCTCCACCCAGCTCCGCCTCGAACACGTCCGTACCGTCCTGGTCCCCGCCCACCCGGTCCACCATGCCGACCGCCCTCCTCATCTACGTCTGTATGCCGTTACGTCGTCAGTGAGTGGCGAACTCGCCGATGCTGCCGCCGAGTTGCTCGCGCAGCCGCGCCAGCGCCCGGCTGCTGCGGGTGCGCACGGCGGACGAGCTGAGGTGGAGAACGTCCGCGGTCTCCTCGATCGACCGGTCCTCCCAGTAGCGCAGCACGACCACCGCGCGGTCCTTCGGCGGCAGTTCTCGCAGCGCATCGAGCAACGTCAGCCGCAGAGAGGTGTCGCTGCCCCCTGCCGCCGCGCCCTCGGGCAGCTCGGCGGACGGCCGTTCACCGGCCGAGCGGCGTCGCTGATACGCGAGGAACACCCGTACGAGCACGGTCTGCGCATACGCCGCGGGGTTGCCGACGCGCACCGCCGAACGCCCCCACACGACGTACATCCGCCCCAGGGTCTCCTGCACGAGATCCTCGGCGAGATGCGCGTCCCCGCTGGTCAACAGGCATGCGGACCGGAACAGTTGCCCCGACCGCGCCTCGGCGAACTCCCGGAACGCTCCTTCTAGCGACCGCCTCATCCGCGCTGCTCCCCCTTCGTCGCACCCACACCTGATAGATGCGCCGGCCCCCGGAGAATGTTGCAGACGATGTCCGGGACCGCGGATATATGGAAAGGCCGAGCGGCACCGAGCGCGACGCGGCCACGGCCGCAAGGCCTGCCCGCCGCCTCGTACGCCTCGTACGCCTCGTACGCCTCGTACGCCTCGTACGCCTCGTACGCCTCGTACGCCTCGGGAGAGGTGTACGTCACCCGGCCGCGCCCAGCGGGCCCTCCGGGCCATGCGGACATGAAAGAAGTCAGGCCAGACATTGTCCGGCCTGACTTCTTAGATGAGCCGCCTTCGGGATTCGAACCTGAGACCTACGCATTACGAGGGCCTGCAAGATCGTGTCGGATGGTGCCGCGCGCTCACGCGAGATCCTGTTGCGGCTGGTCAGACAGGTGCTGGCCTCCTTCGCATGACGCCGCATCCAGGGGGCTGCCACCGGGTCCGCTCACGCATCGCTCACGCATGGAGTCGGCGCCGGAGCAGATGATCGCAGCTGGTCAGCCCACCAATCTGCTGATCACTCATCGTGGTGGTCGCCGTCGGCGCCCTCACCCGCTGGGCCTGGCTGGCCCGGGCCCGAAGAAAACACGTCGGCGCGGGGTCGGCCAGGTAGGTCGTCGCGGCCTCCCCCACCACCGACGCCGTCGCGCGCGGGCGCTTTCCAAGCCAATACGCATCCAGCGCCGGACCCAATCTCAGGCTGCAGCTGCATCGCCACAGATCGGCCGTGCAGCTGCGCTTGCACAGATGGCCGTGAAGGCTCGGGATCACGTCGAGGGCTCCGGAGACCGCGTCCACGGCGAAATGGCCGATGCCGAAGGGGTTGTGGACGCCAGGGCGCAGAATCAGCCCTCCGTGCCAGCCAGTCCATGCTGCCCTTCTTCAACTGCGTTGCCTTCCAACGAAGTCGGAAGATCTCCTCGGCCTCGCTCCCACTCTGGCCGTTGCCACGTCGTCGCGTCGACCTCAAGTCACGTACTACCTCGGGAACCGGCTCCCCCATCGCCATCACCATTCGCAGGCCCCCACGAAACTCAGCCACGAGCATGCCGGACAACACCGGAGGCGCGCGCCAAGCTGAATTACCTGGTCAGGTTCGAGACTTACGTCAGGATTCATTACCTGCCAGATGCGCCTCTGGTCGGCGTGGCGCTCCCGTCCCTACGCCGACAGGAACGGAATTCTATTCCGCGCCCCCACTCCCTCGCCGGTGACTTGCATGTGGATATGTGCACCACAACTCAGGCTGCACCACCGCGCGCATGAAGAGCACCGTTCTCAACGTCATCAACGTAGACAATGGCGTCCGGAATTTCCTTGAAATGCATGAGAGCCCTGACTGATATTTTATAGCTACGACCCGCCCTCGCCACCGGGAAAGGGAACTGCCCGGCACCGATCAGTCGACGCGCGGCAGATTCGGCAATCCCCATCACGGTTGCAGCTTCCCGAAGCCCAACATATGGGGGATAAAGATCCGAAGCATAGTAATAATGTTTCGAGTTGGAAATCCAGTATCGATGCAACCCCGAAGCCTTACTTTGACTAACCGAACCCGATCGCCGACCGGAGCGAATCTCGTCATGAAAAGACTGCACGGCATCGAAATGCCCCAGCCTCTCGAAAAGCGCCCCGAAGCGTTCACCACTGATCTGTTCCGCGAAATCTGCGTCACGCATGACGCCCAAGTCAAGGATAGAGGCCGCCTTCACGCCAAGGCGCGGGTCAGAAGCGTCCGGCCCGTCATAGACTTCGATGTCATCAGCTGGGTATTCGAACGAGCCGGGATTCCCAAGTTGCCAGGCCACCTCGAAAGCCGCCTTCACCATTCGATCCCGCACGTGGCGCGGCGGAACGCCCACCACAGTGTCCGCCCAGACTTCCAGTGCAGTTGCCACCATTGACGATCGCAGCTCTTCACGGTCGACCCGAAAATCTCGGGCGATCTTCATGGATGTCGATCGGAAGCAAGGAACGATGCAATCAAGAATCACCAACCTCCACGTGTCGTCACCGTCTAGATCGCACAACCTACCCATTGCAATTAGAGATTCCCACAGGCGGGAACTCGCAGCTGACCGGACTCCCGCCGAAATCGCCTCCGCGCGAAATTTCGCATAGGTGGGATGCCGTTTAATATCACACTCTTCAACATTCCCTACATGCACACAAACTGGCGCTTTCCCGAAAACATCGCGAACCTTCCATTCAATCCGGTCGAAAATATCCGGCATAACCCCTCCTCGAGGCTTCATCTTCGCCACCTACTCCGCGATTGACTATGGAGGACCGGAAACGAATCCAACGGAAAAGCCTGAACCGGCTCACCCGATCGTGTCGGAAATTTTCATTGTTACCCCGCATAGTCCGTATCTCGGATATGGCACCGAAAACGCCGGATCCCGAGCTCCGGCGAGCACGAGGGACACGTCCCTAAGGGCCCGTAAAGATCTTGTTGAGTTGCACTGGCCAGGCGCACTCGATCCGGGGCTTCGGCCGTGCCGTTGGTGAACAAGAGGTCACCCGGCTTGAAGGCATCGACGCTGACCGCCTTACCCTCATTGACCTGCGTACGGTGCGAGTGATCGAAACTCCACCCGCCTTGTACGACGCCTGCATCAGGGCCAACGGCAACAAGGGGCCCCTTCTGCAACCCGGGCGGATCTCAAACCTCTTCGAGCGTCTTGTCGCCGAGGCGCGACATCTACCAGTCCGTGCTCGACGATCTCGCCCGCGTCGCTGGCGAGGCCTGGTCCAGCTCGTGCCCCGTGCGCGATCCGGACGGCGATCGAGCAGCATGCCAAGACTCTCGTTTTCGCCGTCAAGTCAGCACCTGAGTGCACTTGTTCGTGCACCTGCGGAGCAACCCTCCGGAATGAGCCGGTTACGGCGTGACCGCTTCCCGCACTGCTGACCGGTTTCCGTACCGGTCAGCAGCCGGTGAGGTCTATGAGAGCTGTCCCGGCGAGGCGCTCGTCCGGAGGTTCGAACGTCTCGCTGTGAAGCATGTGCCTGACTCGCTCCGGCAATGGCGGCAAAGGTCTGTCAGCCAGCACAGCGAACTTCCGATACAGGGGGGTGTCCGTCAGGTCGATGTACGGTCGCTCGGCCACGTCAGGCAGGACGACACGGTCCTGGGCCGGAACTCGGCTCTCTCTGTCCTCAGCACGCTTGATCGACCTGACGACGTATGAATAGACCTCGGGGCGCTCGACAGCGAGGCTAAGGTCACTGCGCCCGTCAGCGTGGAGTTCGCAGATGTGGTCGAACGCGGCTTCCAAGCCCGTGTCCTCCTCGTACCTCTTGTGCGAGTCGCAGAGAAGACGGTTCCAGGGCAGGCTGTGCTGCTTGACATGGTCACTCGCGCGGGGCATGCCCTCAGCTATTACGCGCTGAACGACCAGCGCCGAGACGATCGTGCATCCCATCTGGCGTTGATCGGCTCGCGTGTGATCACAGTCAGCCGGTGCCAGGGCCTCGCCGGGGGCGGTCCAGCTCTTGTGGTTGTAGAAGACGTAGAAGGGCAGACAACCCGAGGCCGCTGCGTCTTCGACCAGTTGCGTACTCTGCAGCGCCCCGGTGCTGCGCACGGTGTGACGAAGTACGTAACGGCCGTCCTTGTGGGCTTTCTTGGCCTGTACACGCATGCCGAAGCCGTGGGTACCGTCGTGGAACCACCACTCCCAGTCGGCCCCGTTCCTGGACTCCTCCTCGCGACTGTACTGCTGTGTGACCACCCGGTCCCCGTGTGCCTGGCGGATGTCCTGGAGGTTGTAGTCAGTGAAGGACTCTTCCCCCAGGGCCCTGCCCGCGAGATGGCTCTCGGCGAGGCGCTCATAGGTCCGCTCAGCGCAACGGCAAAGGGTGCGACACAGGTCTCCCGGCTTCTGTTCCTGCCTGCCGTGGGGCCGCACCGCGAACCCGCATGTGGGGCAGAAACGAAAGTCGCTCCCGATCTCCCGTCCGCAATCACAGAACTGGGCAGGGCCGGCCTGCTTCTGCTTCGCCAGTGCTCGCGTTGTCACTGTCATCCCGTGGCCTGGGCTCGAAGTCTGCGGGCCAGAGCCGCCTGGTGACGCATGACCGGCAGCGCATCCGAGTCCACGTCCCCTTGCTCGTGGTCCTCGCCGCACGTGCAGATGCTCCAGTTGCCCGACTCGATGTGGTCGGCCACCGCGTCGACCAGTTCCGTCAACTCATCGAGCATGCCGACTGGCACGTTGGCCGCGCCATCGGAGTGCCGTTGCACGAGGGCAGCGCCGATCTCGGTGGCGAGGTCCAAGAGGTGAGCCGCTGCCGCGCCGTCGTCGTTGATACCAGCGTACTTTCCAGCCCGCGCAGCGGCCATGACCAAATGCCCCAGCGACTCAACGGGCGTACGAACCGAGCGGTCGTCGAGCCGGACCGGCCTCGTCGCGTGCGGCCCGGGAGAGCTGCGGTCTTCCTCTGCTGCTACCTCCATAATGATCCCGGCGACCGCCTCCGGCGTCACCGGGTGAACGGCTTCCGCGCGATCCATGCCGGACTGCTGCGCGATGACCTCGACGAGGTTGGACGCGACCCTGTGCACGGATGTCACTTCCACCTCGACTCCGTGCGTGAGGAGCACAGCGCTCGACTGCGTCACGAGCGAGCGGAACTCCACAGTGTCCAAGGGATCTGCCACGTCAGCCAGCCTATGAGCTGGGTTTGGAGTGATTCCACAAATCGGCTCACCTGCCGGGGCGCCTCACACGACGACTCGTCCGCCCTCTCGATCACATCCTGCGCGCACCCCTCGTACACCCCTTGGATTCGGTGGTGCGGGGCCGGGCGTCCTCCGCCCCGCCGACAAGGCATCAGGGCAAGCAAAAGGCCAGGTCACGAGTTATGCGACCTGGCCTCTTTCGGAGCCGCCTTCGGGATTCGAACCCGAGACCTACGCATTACGAGTGCGTTGCTCTGGCCATCTGAGCTAAGGCGGCGCCGCCGCGCGCACCGGAGTGCGTCAGCAACGTCGCCAATCCTACACGGTCCCCAGGGGTGCTCCGCCCACCCTTTATGGGCATGGGAGACGGGCTACGAGCAGCGCTTTCCGTCGGTGGGCGGGGTGCCGGTCAGGAGGTAGGTGTCGATCGCGTCGTCGATGCAGGTGCTGCCGCGGCCGTACGCCGTGTGGCCGTCCCCGTCGTAGGTGAGGAGGCGGCCGGAGGAGAGCTGGGAGGCGAGGGACTTCGCCCAGCCGTAGGGGGTGGCCGGGTCGCGGGTGGTGCCGACCACGACGATCGGGGCGGCGCCGTCGGCGGTGATCCGGTGCGCCTCGCCCGTGGGCCGGACCGGCCAGGAGCCGCAGTTCAGGGAGGACCAGGCGAGGCCGGGGCCGAAGACCGGGGAGGCCTTCTCGAAGTCGGGGAGGGCGGATTCGACGTCCGCGGGCGACGTGAAGGACGGGGGCTGGTCGAGGCAGTTCACGGCGGCGTTGGCGAACATCAGGTTGGAGTACGTCCCGTCGGGGTCGCGCTCGTAGTAGCTGTCGGAGAGCGCGAGCAGGCCCGCGCCGTCCTTCTTGCTCAGCGCGGCGGTGAGCGCCTCGCGCAGTTGCGGCCAGGCCCCCTCGTCGTACATCGCCGCGATCACTCCCGTGGTGGCGAGCGCCTCGCCCAGCTTGCGGCCGTCGGGGTCACCGGTGGCGAGGGGCGTGCGGTCGACGGTGGTGAAGAACTGCTTCAGGCGCTGTCCCGCCTCGGCGGGCGTACCGGTACCGAGAGGGCAGTCGGCGCGGGCCACGCAGTCCTTCGCGAAGGAGGTGAACGCGGTCTCGAAGCCGGCGGTCTGCTCCAGGTTCAGCTCGCGGGAGGACAGCGACGGGTCGAGGGCGCCGTCCAGGACCAGGCGGCCCACCCGCTCCGGGTACAGGCCCGCGTACGTCGCGCCGAGGAAGGTGCCGTACGAGGCCCCGACATAGGTCAGCTTCTCGTCGCCGAGCGCCGCGCGGACGAGGTCCATGTCGCGGGCCGCCTCGACCGTGGAGACATGGGGCAGGACCCGCTTGGAGGTCGCGTCGTGGGTCTCGCAGCCGTCGGCGAACCTCTGGAAGGCGGCCGTCAGCCCGGTCTTCTCGGCGGCGTCGTCGGGTGTCACGTCGGTCTGCGTGTACGCGTCCATCTGCTTGCCGTTCAGGCAGGTGACGGGCGCGCTGCGGGCGACGCCGCGCGGGTCGACGGCGACCATGTCGTAGCGGGCGCGGACCCCGGCCGGGTAGCCGATACCCGCGTACGCCTGGAGGTAGCCGATCGCCGAGCCGCCGGGGCCGCCCGGGTTGACCAGGAGCGAGCCGAGCCGCTTGCCGGGGCCCGTGGCCTTCTTGCGGGAGACGGCGAGGTCGATGTCGCCCGCGGTCGGCTTGTCGTAGTCGAGGGGCGCCTTCAGCGTCGCGCACTCGAAGCCGGGGACACCGCACTCCCGCCACTTGAGCGTCTGGCTGTAGTACGAGGTCAGCTCGGCGGGGGTCGCGCCGGGCAGCGCGGCGAGCGAGGCGTCGGCGGTGCTCGAACTCCCCGGGGAGCAGGCCGCGACACCGGTCAACAGCAGCGCGGCGGCCGCGCCGAGGAGGGCGGCCTTGCGGCGGACGGCGGTAACGGGGGCGGGGCGGGAGCGGAAGGTGGAGGGGCGGCGCCTGGAGTGCATCGAACGAGCGTAACCCTCCGCAGCCGTGCCGTCACAGCGAGCGGTCGCATCGGCACTCTAAAGAGCAGCACCCCGGCCGGACCCCGCTCACCCCGCCCGCAGCGCCACCGTCATCGCCTCCACCGCGAGCAGCGGCGCGACATTGCGGTCGAGGGCGGTGCGGCACGCCCCGATCGCCTCGATCCGGCGCAGGGTCGACTCCGGCGAGCTGCCGCGTGCGATCCGCTCCAGCGTGTCCTGGATCTCGACGTTGGCCAGCGCCACTCGCGAGCCGAGCTGCAGCGCCAGCACGTCCCGGTACACACCGGTCAGCTCGGTCAGGGCCAGGTCGAGGCTGTCGCGCTGGGATCTGGTGCGGCGGCGCTTCTGCTTGTCCTCCAGGTCCTTCATCACGCCGGCCGTGCCGCGCGGCATCCGCCCGCCGGCCTGCGCGCCGAGGGCCGCCTTCAGCTCCTCGGTCTCCTTGGTGTCGACCTCCTCGGCGAGCTGCTTGGAGTCCTCGGCCGCCGCGTCCACCAGCTCCTGCGCCGCCTTGAGGCAGCCGCCGATGTCCTCGACGCGCAGCGGGATCTTCAGCACGGCGGCCCTGCGCTCCCGCGCGCGCGGGTCGGTGGCGAGGCGGCGGGCCCGGTCGATGTGGCCCTGGGTGGCACGGGCGACGTTCGCCGCGACGTCGGGCTCGATACCGTCACGTCGTACGAGCATGTCGGCGACGGCGCCGACGGCCGGCGACGCCAGGGTCAGCAGCCGGCAGCGGGAACGGATCGTCGGCAGCACGTCCTCCACGGAGGGCGCGCACAGCAGCCAGACCGTGCGCGGGGCGGGCTCCTCCACGGCCTTCAGGACGGCGTTCGCCGACTTCTCGTTCAGCCGCTCCGCGTCCTCCACGAGGATCACCTGCCAGCGGCCGCCCGCCGGTGATGTGTACGACTTGCGGACCGTGTCGCGCATGTCCTCGGCGAGGATCTGGGTGCCGACCGCGGCGACCGCGGAGACATCGGCGTGGGTGCCGAGCAGCGCGGTGTGGCAGCCGTCGCAGAACCCGCAGCCCGGGGAGCCGCCGAGCGCCCGGTCCGGCGACACGCACTGCAGCGCGGCGGCGAACGCGCGGGCCGCCGTGACCCGGCCCGCGCCGGGCGGCCCGGTGAACAGCCAGGCGTGCGTCATCTTGGACGCGGGCGGTGGCGGGGTGTCGGTCGCGGCAGCCGTCACCAGCGCGTCCGCGTCCCGCGCGGCCGCGTCGAGCGTCGCGATCACGCGCTCCTGACCGACCAGGTCGTCCCATACGGCCATCGCCTACCGCCCTTTCTCAGGCTGTGCCCCTTTGCGACCATTGTGCCGGGCCCCACTGACACCGTTGGATACGACGATGACCGATCTCCGTATCGAGCCCCTGACCAGCGGCTCCCCCGACGCGCTGCTCGCCGACTGGCAGCACGCGCACAACACGATCGTGCCCGCCGCGTCCGCGCGCCTGTCCCTCGACGACGTACGCGAGCGCGCCGGCCGCAACGTGCTGGAGGTCGCGTACGAGGGCGACGTCCTCGTGGGCTGCACCACCGTGCGACGGCCCCGCGAGGACGGGACCGCCACCGTGATCGCCCGGGTGCTGCCGGAGCACCGGGGCCGCGGCCTCGGCACCGCCCTGTACGAGCGTGGGCTGGCGGCGGCCCGCGGGCTCGGCGCGCGGTCCTTCGAGACGGTCCTGCTGGCCTCGAACACGGCGGGACTGCGGTTCGCCGAGCGGGCCGGTTTCACCGTCGAGGTCGACCGGTACCAGCTCGACGGCGACCCCGCGGACTGCGTCTGGGTCGAGCTGCGGCTGGCCTGACACCGCGGAGCCCGACCCCCGGGGCCCGACCTGCGGAGCCCGCTCCACAGAGCCGACCCACAGATCCGACCCAGAGAGCCCGACGCGAGGGACCCGACCCACCAGGCCCGACCCACGGAACCCGGCGCCTCAGCGGCGTCGGCGCCCGCCGTCTCCCTCGTCCTCGTCCCGGCTGCCGAGCAGCTCGTCGGCGAGCGACGGCAGGTCGTCCAGCGGGGTCTCCTCCGCCCAGTCGGGGCGGGGGCGGCGCCGCGGCCGACCCTCCTCGTCGACCTGCGGCAGCTCGGCCGTGCGCTCCGCGGAGCCCTCGGGGGACGGCCGCTCGTCACGGAAGTAGCCCGGCGGCACCTTGTAACCGGAGGAACCGGAGGAACCGGAGGAACCGGAGGAACCGGCCGGATCCGGCACCTGCGGGAGCACCGCCGTCTCGTCCGCCGCGCCGGCGGGCGGCTGCGGAAGCACCGCGGTCTCCTCTGCGTCGGAGGGGGACGCCGGAGTCGCCTCCGGGACCTGCGGCAGCACCGCGGTCTCGTCGGCCGCGCCCGCCTTGGCAGGCAGGTCCTCGGGCCGCACCATCGGCGTCGGCACGGTCGTCTCGTTGTCCGGAACGGGCGGCTGCGCCGGAGTCGCGGGAGCCGCCGGGGTCACAGGGGCCGCCGGTGCAGCCGGTGTCGCGGGCCTGGCGTCCTCGACCTTGCGGAACTCCATCGTCCGCCCGGCCTCCGCCGCCGCCGCGCTCGCCTGGGCCGCGAGCCGCCGCGCCTCCTCGGCCCGCAGCAGGGCCTCCTCGGCCTTGCGCTGCTTCTCCAGGCGCCGCTCCTCGGCCTCGGACCGCAGCCGCGCCTCTTCCTCGGCCTGCTTGCGGCGGCGCTCCTCCTCCGCCTTGCGGGCGGCCTCCTCCGCGAGCAGCCGCGCCCGCTCCTCCTCGGCCTTCTTACGGGCCTCCTCGGCCCGCACGCGCGCCTCCTCGGCCTGGCGCTCGGCCTCGATGCGCTGCGCCTCCTCCAGCTCGCGGCGCTTGCGCTCCTCCTCCTCGGCGCGCAGCTTGGCGAGCTGCTCCTGGCGCTCGCGCTCCAGGCGCTCCTCCTCCGCCTTGCGGGCGGCCTCCTCCTCGGCCTTGCGGCGCGCCTCTTCCTCGGCGGCCTTGCGGGCCTCCTCCTGCGCCTTGATCTCGGCCTCGGAGAGCGGAAGCAGCATGTCCAGGCGGTGCCGGACGACGGTCGTGACCGCCTCCGGCTCCTGCCCGGCGTCGACGACCAGGTAGCGGCCGGGGTCACCGGCGGCCAGGGTGAGGAAACCGGAGCGCACGCGCGCGTGGAACTCCATCGGCTCCGACTCCAGCCGGTCGGGCGCCTCGGTGAACCGCTCGCGGGCGGCCTCCGGGTCCACGTCGAGCAGCACGGTCAGGTTCGGTACGAGTCCGCTGGTGGCCCAGCGGTTGATCCGGGCGACCTCGACGGGCGACAGGTCACGGCCCGCGCCCTGGTAGGCGACGGACGAGTCGATGTACCGGTCGGAGATGACGACGGCGCCGCGCTCCAGAGCGGGGCGGACAACGGTGTCGACGTGCTCCGCGCGGTCGGCGGCGTACAGCAGCGCCTCCGCGCGGTGCGACAGACCGGCCGACGACACGTCGAGCAGGATCGAGCGCAGCCGCTTGCCGACCGGGGTGGCGCCCGGCTCGCGGGTGACGACGACCTCGTGGCCCTTGGCCCGGATCCAGTCGGCGAGCGCCTGCGCCTGCGTGGACTTGCCGGCCCCGTCGCCGCCCTCCAGGGCGATGAAGAAGCCGCTCGGGGCGGGTGCCTGCGCCGGGTCGTGGCCGCCGAGCAGCGCGTCGCGCAGGTCGTGGCGGAACGGGACCCCGCTGCGGTCGTCGGCCTTGGCGAGCACCAGCGCGGCAACGGGCAGCAGCAGCGCGCCCACCAGCATCAGCGTGAACGCGGCGCCGCCGTGCGCGAAGACGAACTTGCCGCTCTCCAGGCGGTGCCGCCCGATCAGCGCGGCGAGCAGCGGCGCGATCAGGGCGCCGAGCGCCACCGAGACCCGTACGACCGCCTGGAGGTGCTCGGTGGTGCGGGCCCTGCGGTACTCCTCGGTCTCCTGGTCGAGCAGCGTGTGCCCGGTGTTGGCCGCGATGCCGGCGGCGACACCGCCGAGCGTGACGATGAGGATCACGCTGGTCACGTCGGGCACGAGCCCGGCGGCGAGCAGCGCGATGCCGGTGAGCGCGATGGCCAGCGCGAGCAGCCGGCGGCGCGAGAGCGACGGCAGCACGGACGGCGCGCTGCGGATCCCGATGACGGTGCCGCCGGTCAGACCGAGCACGAGCAGACCGAAGGTGACCGGTCCGCCGTCCAGGTCCTTGGCCTGCAGCACGGCGACGGCGACGGCCGCGGAGACCGCTCCGGCGACCGCGGCGCACGCGAGCACGAGCAGCGGGATGGCGCCGGTGCGTCCCTTGTCGACACCGGTGCCGGTCTTCGGGCGGCGCAGCCCCTCCAGCGGCGACCGCGCGCGCGGGGTCTGCGTACCGGGCAGTTCGAGGAAGAAGACGACGGACAGGGAGGCGGCGAACAGGCCCGCCCCCACGTACGACGACAGCGCCACCTGGTGCAGCGCGAACCAGTCCACGCCCGCACCGATCAGGTTCTGCACCAGCGTGACCACGACGAGCACCGCGGCCGCCAGCGGAACGCCGACGAAGGTCGTGCGCAGCGAGAGCCTGCGCAGCGCGTCCATGTGGTCGGGCAGCGGGCGCACGGCCGCGCCCTCCAGGGGCGGCGCGGGCAGCAGCGCGGGCGCCGCGCTCTCCTTGGCGACCGTCCAGAACCGCTCGGCGACCCCGGCCACGAAGGCGGTGACGAGGATCAGCGCCAGCGCGTTGTCCGGCGTCCAGTCGATCCACAGCGGGGCGACGATCAGCAGCGCGGCACGCAGTCCGTCGGCGCCGACCATGGTCCAGCGCCGGTCGAGCGGGCCGCCGGGCGTGGTCAGGGTCGTCAGCGGGCCGAGCAGCACGGCGCCGAAGAGCAGCGTGGACAGGATCCGCGCGCCGAACACGGCGGTGACGGCCAGGGCGACGCCGCTGTACCCGGCGCCGAACGATCCCTCGGCGATGGCCGCCTGCAGTGCGAGCACCACGAGCACAAGCAGCCCGAGCACATCACCGACCCCGCCGACGAGCTGCGCGGACCACAGTCGCTTCAACTGGGGTGCGCGCAGGAGGGCGCGCACGGCGCGCTCTCGGGAGTCCGCTACCAGGGCGTCGTCTGGGGCCGCACTACTGGGGGCCGTTGGCTGCTCGGCAGGGGTCATTCGTCCAGCCTATCGGGACGCACCGACACTCCGGGCGCCCAGCCCGAACAAATGGACGCCCCCGGTACAACTTCCGGGGGCGTCCACGTGTCTACGTAAAACGGCTCTGCGGGACCGGCCCGCACGCGCCGGTACGGGGCGGCCCGATCAACGGCAGATCGACGGCAGGTCAACGGCCGATCGACGGCCCGCGCGGCGGTCCACTACTCGTCGGCCGCGCCGGAGGCCGCCGTCTTGGAGGCGGCCGCCTTCTTCGTGGTCGTCTTCTTCGTGGTCGTCTTCTTGGCGGTGGTGGTCTTCTTCGCCGCCGTCTTCTTCGCCGTGGTCGTCTTCTTGGCGGCGGCCTTCTTGGCCGGCGCCTTCTTGACGGCCTTCTTCGCGGTCTTCTTGGCGGGTCCCTTGGCCCGCTTCTCCGCGAGCAGCTCGTAGCCGCGCTCCGGCGTGATGTCCTCGACCGAGTCGGCCGCGCGCAGCGTCGCGTTGGTCTCGCCGTCGGTGACGTACGCGCCGAAGCGGCCGTCCTTGACGACGACGGGCTTCCCGCTGACCGGGTCCTCGCCGAGCTCCTTCAGCGGCGGCTTCGCGGCCGCGCGCCCGCGCTGCTTGGGCTGGGAGTAGATCTCCAGCGCCTCTTCCAGCGTGATGGTGAAGAGCTGCTCCTCGGCCGTCAGCGACCGCGAGTCCGTGCCCTTCTTCAGGTACGGCCCGTACCGCCCGTTCTGCGCGGTGATCTCGACGCCCTCGGCGTCGGTGCCCACCACGCGCGGGAGCGACATCAGCTTCAGGGCGTCGTCGAGCGTCACCGTGTCGAGCGACATCGACTTGAAGAGCGAGGCCGTCCGCGGCTTCACCGCGTTCTTGCCGGTCTTCGGGGTGCCCTCGGGGAGCACCTCGGTGACGTACGGGCCGTAGCGCCCGTCCTTGGCGATGATCTGGTTCCCGCTGCCCGGATCGGTACCCAGCTCGAAGTCGCCGCTCGGCTTGGCGAGCAGCTCCTCCGCGTACTCGACCGACAGCTCGTCGGGGGCGAGGTCCTCGGGGACGTCGGCGCGCTGGTGGCCCTCGGAGTCGCGCTCACCGCGCTCGACGTACGGGCCGTAGCGCCCCACCCGCAGCACGATGTCGTTGCCGACGGGGAAGGACGAGACCTCGCGGGCGTCGATCGCGCCCAGGTCGGTCACGAGCTCCTTGAGGCCGCCGAGGTGGTCCCCGTCGCCGTTGCCCGCGTCGGCCGCGCTCGCGTCACCCGATCCCTCACCGAAGTAGAAGCGCTTCAGCCAGGGCACGGACTGCGCCTCACCGCGCGCGATGCGGTCGAGGTCGTCCTCCATCTTGGCGGTGAAGTCGTAGTCGACGAGCCGGCCGAAGTGCTTCTCCAGCAGGTTGACGACGGCGAAGGACAGGAAGGACGGGACGAGCGCCGTGCCCTTCTTGAACACATAGCCGCGGTCGAGGATGGTGCCGATGATCGACGCGTACGTCGACGGGCGGCCGATCTCGCGCTCTTCCAGCTCCTTGACCAGCGAGGCCTCGGTGTAGCGGGCCGGCGGCTTGGTGGCGTGGCCGTCGACCGAGATCTCCTCGGCGGACAGCGCGTCGCCCTCGGCGACCTGCGGCAGACGGCGCTCGCGGTCGTCCAGCTCCGCGTTCGGGTCGTCGGCGCCCTCGACGTAGGCCTTGAGGAAGCCGTGGAAGGTGATGGTCTTGCCGGACGCGCTGAACTCGGCGTCGCGGCCGTCGCTCGACGTGCCCGCGATCTTGACCGTGACCGAGTTGCCGACCGCGTCCTTCATCTGGGAGGCGACGGTCCGCTTCCAGATCAGCTCGTACAGCTTGAACTGGTCGCCGGTCAGACCGGTCTCGGCGGGCGTGCGGAAGCGGTCGCCCGAGGGACGGATCGCCTCGTGCGCCTCCTGCGCGTTCTTGACCTTGCCCGCGTAGGTGCGCGGCTTGTCCGGCAGGTAGTCCGAGCCGTACAGCTGCGTGACCTGAGCGCGGGCGGCGGTCACCGCCGTGTCCGAGAGCGTCGTGGAGTCCGTACGCATATAGGTGATGAAGCCGTTCTCGTACAGCTTCTGGGCCACCTGCATGGTCGCCTTGGCGCCGAAGCCCAGCTTGCGCGAGGCCTCCTGCTGCATCGTCGTCGTACGGAAAGGCGCGTACGGCGAGCGGCGGTACGGCTTGGACTCGACCGAACGGACGGCGAACGACGTGTTCTCCAGGGCGGCGGCGAGCGCTCGCGCGTTCGCCTCGTCCAGGTGCAGCGTGTTCGCCGAGTTGCCGCCCTTGATCTGGCCGAGCGAGTCGAAGTCGCGGCCCTGCGCGATGCGCTTGCCGTCGACCGCCGACAGGCGTGCGACCAGCGACGACGGGTCGGACGGGTCACCGGCGCGGCCGGTGGCGAAGGTTCCGGTCAGGTCCCAGTACTCGGCGGAGCGGAAGGCGATGCGCTCGCGCTCGCGCTCGACGACGAGCCGGGTGGCCACCGACTGGACACGGCCCGCCGACAGGCGCGGCATGACCTTCTTCCACAGGACCGGCGAGACCTCGTAGCCGTAGAGACGGTCGAGGATGCGGCGGGTCTCCTGGGCGTCGACCATGCGCTTGTTCAGCTCGCGCGGGTTGGCGACGGCGGAGCGGATCGCGTCCTTGGTGATCTCGTGGAAGACCATCCGGTGGACGGGAACCTTGGGCTTCAGGACCTCCAGGAGGTGCCACGCGATGGCCTCGCCCTCGCGGTCCTCATCGGTGGCGAGGAAGAGCTCGGTGGAGTCCTTCAGCAGGTCCTTGAGCTTCTTGACCTGGGCCTTCTTGTCGGCGTTGACGACGTAGATCGGCTCGAAGTCGTTCTCCACGTCGACGCCGAGGCGGCGCACCTCGCCGGTGTACTTCTCGGGGACCTCGGCCGCGCCGCTGGGGAGGTCGCGGATGTGCCCGACGCTCGCTTCGACGACGTACCCAGGGCCGAGGTAGCCCTTGATCGTCTTCGCCTTGGCGGGCGACTCGACGATGACGAGTCGGCGGCCGCCCTGTGCGGTCTCGCTGGTCGGGGACAACTTCGCTCTTCTCTCCGGTCGGCGGTTGGGGCCGTTCTGGTCGCTGCTGGCCGCACTGCTGCGGCGCTACGGGCTCTACGGCACTGCTGCGGAGTGTGACGGTACCTCCCGCCGGTGTGTCAAACGGGAAAAGCACGCAGCAGCCACTCGGAACGGTAACCCGACTCCTCGTGATCCTGCCCCCGGACCGGGGAGCGGACGCATGGGCTCCGGGTACCCGTCCGTTCACTGTGTGTGCCACGTTCCTGTCACGAGCGTCCCGGTTGCGCCCCGATCAAGGGACTCGCGGCATCCCTCACTCCCCGTACTTATCCCGTCCTGACAAGATGGCAGTGGCTGGGGGAGCCTGCGGGAGCCTCCGGCTCCGTCCCCAGGCATCCGACCCAGGAGCATCCCGATGTCCGACAGCAACCCCTACGGCCCGCCCCCGCAGGACCCGCAGGGACAGCCCGGCCAGCCCGGCCCGTACGGCTACCCGCAGCAGGGCGCCCCGCAGCCCGGCTACGGCTACCCCCAGCAGGACTCCCAGCCCGGATACGGCTACCCGGGCGGCGCGCCGGGCGCCGGTTACCCGGGGGGCGCTCCCGGAGCCGGCTACCCGGGCGGCGGGTACGCGGGTCCGCCGCAGCCCGGCATGCCGATGGGCGGCGGCTACGACCCGAACGCCCCCTACGGATACGACCCGTACGGCCGCCCGTACTCGGACAAGTCCAAGATCGTCGCCGGGGTGCTGCAGCTCTTCCTCGGCGGCTTCGGCGTCGGCCGTTTCTACATCGGCAATGTCGGCATCGGCCTCGCGCAGCTGTTCACCTGCGGCGGCCTCGGCATCTGGGCGCTGATCGACGGCATCATCCTGCTGACCAGCAGCAACACCACGGACTCGAACGGCCGTGTCCTGCGCGGCTGACGGCCGCGGCCGGGCCCGCGCGCTGTGGCGGCACCCGGCGGCGGCCCCGGTCGGGGTGCTGGCCGCGGGTGCCGTCGGCGCGTACTACCTCTACGGCACCAACCCCCACGAGCCCGGCCACTGGCTGCCCCGCTGCCCCTTCAACTGGGCGACGGGGCTGCTCTGCCCGGCGTGCGGCGGCAGCCGCATGGTCTACGACCTGATGCACGGTCAGTTCACCGCGGCCTGGCACGACAACCGGCTGCTGCTGCTCACCGCGCCCTTCGCCCTCGCCCTCCTCGGCCGCTGGGCCTACGAGGGGCTGCGCGGGCGCCGCTGGCGACCGCGGATCCCACCGCGCGGCCAGGCGGCGATCCTCGCCGTCGCCCTCGTGTGGACCGTGCTGCGCAACGCGCTCTGATGCCGCATCACACACCGCCGCACAGGCCCTGTCGGCACCACGCACCCCTCAGGTCACAAACCCGCCACGAAACCCCTCCTCCGGGGCGAGCCCGCCTCAACTGCCTCTAAATTTGGGCACTCCGAGGCTGCGCGACGTCCCCACACAGCGCATCCGCCTCACCAGTCATCCGCTCAGGAGCACGGCCGCGCCGTGCCCCTTGCGCTGTCCCCGAGGAGAACGCGCATGTCCTACCCCGCTCAGCCCGGCCAGCCCGGTCAGCCCGACCCCAACGCCCCGTACGGCTACGACCCGCAGGGCCGCCCGTACTCCGAGAAGTCCAAGGTCACCGCAGGTGTGCTCCAGCTCTTCCTGGGCGGCTTCGGCATCGGCCGCTTCTACGTCGGCAACACGGGCGTCGCGCTCGCCCAGCTGTTCACCTGCGGCGGCCTGGGCTTCTGGGCCCTGATCGACGCGATCCTGTTCTTCACCAGCACCGACCGCACCGACAGCCAGGGCCGCGTGCTGCGCGGCTGACGCCGTCGGAGGCAACTGCGCCGAAGGGCCCGCACCGCGGAAGCGGGGCGGGCCCTTCGGCATGTCTCACATCTGAACGTCCGGACGTCCGCACGTCACGTCCGCACGTCACGTCCGCACGTCCGAATACCCGGATGCCCGGACGTCTCACGTCTGGCCGAAACACCACACCGCGAGCGCCAGCGACGCCACTCCGGACGCCCCGGTGAGCACCGCCGCCGCCACCGGACGCGCGCCGTCCAGCACCGGCTCCCGGTGCAGTGTGCGCGCACCCGTCCACACCACGAGACCCGCTCCGAACAGCGCGAACACGGTGCCCGCGAAGAGCGCGGGGGTACTCTCCATCGCCTTGCCTCCCCGATCCCGGTACCGGTCGCGGTACCCAGACGGGAGACGCTGACACCGGCAGGCCAACCCGGGGTGAACTCCCGTACAGCGCAAGGCGAAGAGCGGCCGTCAGGCTCGGCGTACGGGCTCCAGGAAGCCCTGCTCGACCAGGGTGCGGATCTGAGCCGGCGTCTGGTCGCGCAGCAACACGGGCTCCTCGCCCATGAGTTGGGCGATGGCGTCCAGGATCGTCCCGGCGCTCAGGGTCCCGTCGCAGACGCCCGCGAAGCCCGCGCCGACCGTGTCCACCTTCGTCGCCCGGCGCATCCCGCGGCCCTGGCGCAGCACGACGTGCTCCGGGTCCTCGGCGCCCGGCAGGCCGACCTGCTCCTGCACGACCTCACCGGCGAGCGTGAACGACGACTGAAGCAGCGCCGCGTCGTCGTGCGTGCGCAGCCAGTCGACCCGCTCGAAGTGCGCCCGTACGGTGTCGCCGAGCGGCTGCTCGACGGGGTGCGGCCACTCCTCGACGGTGATCGACGGCTCGTCGCTCGCGGTCTTGCGCAGGGTGATCCAGCCGAAGCCGACGGCCTTCACCTTGCGGGCCTCGAACTCGTCCAGCCACGCGTCGTAGCGCGCCGCGTACTCCGCCGGGTCGGTGCGGTGGTCACCGGCGTCGCGCAGCCACAACTCCGCGTACTGCGTGATGTCCTGCACCTCGCGCTGCACGATCCAGGCGTCGCAGCCGCGCGGCACCCACGAGCGCAGCCGCTCGGTCCACTCCTCACCCTCGACGTGCTCCCAGTTGGCCAGGAACTGTGCGAATCCCCCCTCGTTCAGATGCTGCCCCGCTCCCTGAACGATCGAGCGGCACAGATCGTCCCCGCTCATCCCGCCGTCGCGGTAGGTCAGCCGGGCGCCGGGCGAGATGACGAAGGGCGGGTTCGACACGATCAGGTCGTACCTGGCGTCGCCCCCCTCGCCCACGGGCTCGTACAGCGAGCCCTCCCGCAGGTCGGCGGCCTGGACGCCGGAGAGCGCGAGCGTCAGTCCGGTGATGTGCAGGGCGCGGGAGTTGAGGTCGGTCGCGGTGACGTGGGTGGCGTGCCGGGCGGCGTGCAGGGCCTGGATCCCGGAGCCGGTGCCGATGTCGAGGGCGGAGTCGACGGGCGTACGGACGGTGATCCCGGCCAGCGTCGTGGAGGCACCGCCGACGCCGAGCACCACTCCCTCGTCGCGGCTGCCGATACCGCCGGCGCCGCCGACCGCGCAGCCGAGGTCGGAGACGATGAACCAGTCCTCGCCGTCGGGACCGCCGTAGGGGCGGACGTCGACGGTCGCGGCGACCTCGGCACCGGCGACACCGGCGACACCGGCGGCACCGGCGGCACCGGAAGCGCCGGAAGCGCCGTTCACGTCGCGCAGCCAGCCGCTCGCCACGCCCAGGTCGACGTCGAGCACCCCGGCCAGCCGCTCGCGCGCGACGGGCTGCTGCAGCAGGAACAGCCGCACCAGCGTCTCCAGCGGGCTGTCGCCACGGGTGGCGCGCAGCGCGGGCACGGTCTCGCTGCGGGCGAGCGCCGCGTAGGCGGGCGCGCCGAGCAGTTCGAGCAGCCCGTCGGCGGTGAACTCGGCTTCGATGAGCGCGTCGCGCAGGGCGCGGGCGGCGTCGGGGCGGTCGGCGGCGGGCAGCGGCACAGAGGCGGAGGAATTACTCACGCTTCCATTGTTACCGCGCCGCGGGCAGGCCTTCCGCACGGTGGAACGGGTGGGCACGGCCCTCCGGCGCGGGGGCGCGCGGGAAAACGGCGGCGCCCCCGGTGCGGCGGGTTTCCCCGCGGCACCGGGGGCGCGTACGCCGGGCGGACCCTACGAGGCCGACGGCGAAGCGGACGCGCTCTTGCAGCTCTCCTGCTTGGCCATCGCCTTGCCGACGTCACCCTCCTCCAGGTTCTTCAGGGCGTCGCTGCCGGACTGGCTCAGCTTGTCGAGCTCGCCCGCGATGCCCTTGAGACCCTCGGCGAACTTGGCCTGGTCGTTGGTGTCGAGCTTGTCGACCTGCTTCTTCAGGTCCGCGTACGACGTGGAGATCTTGTCCAGCTCCTTGACCGCGTCCTGCTGCTTGGTCTGACCGTTGTCGACCGGCGGGGCGCCCGCCTTGTCGACCGCGTCACCGATCGCCTTGTAGGCGTCGGACATGTCCTGGAACGCCTGCGAGTCCGTCTTCTGCACATCGGCCGGCGCACTGTTGTCCGACGTCTGCTTCTGGATCGCGGTGTTGGCCGCCTCGATCTTCTTCGCCTGCGGCTGGACCTCGTCGCAGACCTGCTTGGCCCAGGAGTCCAGCTTGTCATTGCTGTCGTCGCTGCAGCCCGACAACGCCAGTACCAGTACCGCACCGCCGGACAGTGCGGCTGCAAGCTTCTTGTTCACCGGATTGGTCCCTTCCATGGCTTACGGCCCCGGAACTTACACGCCGAGCACACGACAAGCGCATCTCGGGCGTTCGATACGACCGCTTTCTTGACCTTTAGCAGCCATTTGCACCAAGGGAGAGAAGGCTCACGGAGGACACACGGAAGACCTGGTGAGAAGTTCACGGCACGTCATGAAGCCTGTGCGTACGCGCGCGTGGGCGGGCAGCGCGTCAAAACGCGCTGCCCGCCCATGTGTTGGGGCGGCCGCCTGTCGGACCCTCAGGTGCGCTGCGACGCCACGGCCGGATCCGCCTGTTGCGGCACCGGTCCGGAATTTCCTCCGTCCCCGTCCGTGCCGTCTCCGTCGTCGCCGACGGCGATGCCGCGCCGCTTGGACACGTACACCGCCGCGACGATGACGCCGAGGGCGATGACGGCGATCGCGACCCGTACGCCCACGTTCGCGTCGTCCCCGTAGCTGAACTTGACGACCGCGGGCGCGATCAGCAGCGCGACCAGGTTCATCACCTTCAGCAGCGGGTTGATGGCCGGGCCCGCGGTGTCCTTGAACGGATCGCCGACCGTGTCCCCGATCACCGTCGCCGCGTGCGCCTCGCTGCCCTTGCCGCCGTGATGACCGTCCTCGACGAGCTTCTTCGCGTTGTCCCACGCGCCACCGGAGTTCGCCAGGAACACGGCCATCAGGGTGCCGGTGCCGATGGCCCCGGCGAGGTAGGCACCCAGGGCGCCCACACCGAGCGTGAAGCCGACCGCGATCGGCGCCATGACGGCGAGCAGACCGGGCGTGGCCAGCTCCCTGAGCGCGTCCTTCGTACAGATGTCGACGACGCGCCCGTACTCCGGCTTCTCGGTGTAGTCCATGATCCCGGGGTGCTCGCGGAACTGGCGGCGCACCTCGTAGACCACCGAACCCGCCGACCGGGAGACGGCGTTGATGGCAAGGCCGGAGAAGAGGAACACCACCGCGGCTCCGGCGATGAGCCCCACCAGGTTGTTGGGCTGCGAGATGTCCATGACCAGACCCATCGGCCCGCCGTTGCCGACCTTCTCGCCGACGTCGTGCGCCGCCGTGACGATCGCGTCGCGGTACGAGCCGAAGAGCGCGGACGCCGCGAGGACGGCCGTGGCGATGGCGATGCCCTTGGTGATGGCCTTCGTCGTGTTGCCCACGGCGTCCAGGTCGGTGAGCACCTGCGCGCCCGAACCCTCGACGTCGCCGGACATCTCGGCGATGCCCTGCGCGTTGTCGGAGACCGGCCCGAAGGTGTCCATCGCGACGATGACGCCGACGGTGGTCAGCAGCCCGGTGCCGGCCAGCGCGACGGCGAACAGCGCGAGCATGATCGACGTACCGCCGAGCAGGAACGCGCCGTAGACGCCGAGTCCGATCAACACCGCGGTGTACACGGCCGATTCGAGCCCCACCGAGATGCCCGCGAGGACCACGGTCGCCGGGCCCGTCAGCGACGTCTTGCCGATGTCCCTGACGGGGCGCCGGGTCGTCTCGGTGAAGTAGCCGGTGAGCTGCTGGATGAGGGCCGCGAGCACGATACCGATGGCCACGGCGACGACCGCGAGGATCCGCGGATCGCCGTCCTTGGCGCGGATGGCGGCGTCGGTGACACCGTCCAGATCGGCGTACTTGCCGGGCAGATACACGAAGACGGCGATCGTGACGAGTACGAGGGAGATCACCGCGGAGATGAAGAAGCCGCGGTTGATCGCGCTCATCCCGGAGCGGTCGGAGCGGCGCGGCGCGACGGCGAAGATGCCGATCATCGCCGTGAGGACCCCGATCGCGGGCACGATCAGCGGGAACGCGAGCCCGGAGTCGCCGAAGGCCGCCTTGCCGAGGATCAGCGCGGCGACCAGCGTGACGGCGTACGACTCGAAGAGGTCGGCGGCCATCCCGGCGCAGTCGCCGACGTTGTCGCCCACATTGTCGGCGATGGTCGCGGCATTGCGCGGATCGTCCTCCGGAATGCCCTGCTCGACCTTGCCGACCAGGTCGGCGCCGACGTCGGCGGCCTTGGTGAAGATGCCGCCCCCGACACGCATGAACATGGCGATCAGCGCCGCCCCGAGCCCGAAGCCCTCCAGAACCTTCGGCGCGTCGGCCGCGTAGGCCAGGACGACGCAGGAGGCGCCGAGCAGCCCGAGTCCCACGGTGAACATGCCGACGACGCCACCCGTACGGAAAGCGATCTTCATGGCGTGGTGCGAGACATCGGTGAGATCTTTTTCGGGCTCGCCCTCCTCGGGAGTCGCTTCCCGGGCCGCGGCCGCCACGCGCACATTGCTGCGCACCGCGAGCCACATTCCGATATAGCCGGTGGTCGCCGAGAACAGCGCACCGATCAAGAAGAAGATCGAACGGCCCGCCCGCTGATTCCAGTCGTCGGCGGGCAGCAGCAGGAGCAGGAAGAACACCACGACGGCGAATACGCCGAGGGTGCGCAACTGCCGGCCCAGATAGGCTTTCGCGCCTTCCTGCACCGCGGCCGCGATCTCTTTCATGGATGGGGTGCCCTCGCCGGCCGCGAGGACCTGACGCACCAGGACCCCTGCGACGGCGAGCGCCGCGAGCGCGACGAGCGCGATGACGATCACGATCAGTCGGTTGTCGTCCGTCAGAACTGCGGCTGCGAGGCTTGCGAACTGAGAAGGCTCCGCCATTCGTCCTCCTTGACGCTTGGGCTGAGCTCAAGATGTGGACGGATTGTAGGGAGCTGAACCTGATCTCAACAGGGCACCGTAAGCGGAATTGTTTTCTACCCGAGAAATGATCGATAAACCCCGCTAACCCTTTGAGGGCATTAGCAAAGATCGACGATCTACGGAAAATGATCTCCTCGGAAATAAAAAGATCCCGCTCATCAGGAAGATGAACGGGATCTTGAAGCTCTGTTGAAGCTCTCGGGAAAATCGCGCGTCGGCGCTACGGCAACAGGGTCGCGGGCAGCGTCGGCCAGCTCATCCTGATGAGACCGCCGTCCGCGTCCGCGGTGACCTCGACGTCGTCCACGAGGCCGCTGATGACGGCGAGACCCATCTCGTCCTCGCCCTCGGCCTCCAGGTCGTCGGCCGCGTCAGGCGCGCCGGGGGTCTCGGCGGCCGCGCGCGGCGCCTCGTCCCCGACCTCGATGGAGAACTGCTTCTCCTCCTCGATCAGCGACACCCGGACGGGTGCGGTGATCCCGCCGGCCTGGTGCAGCCCGACAGCCCGGGAACAGGCCTCGCCGACGGCGAGCCTGACCTCGTCGAGCACGGCCTCGTCCACGCCTGACCTGCGCGCCACCGCGGCCGCCACCAGACGGGCCGTGCGGACGTGCTCGGGCAGAGGGCTGAAGCGGAGTTCGACGGTGGCCATGCATCCCCCTCGGACATACGGGCGTGCTCTCGGGGACCGGGCGCGACGGCGCGTCGCCCGATCCCCGTCTCTCTATCGATCTTCCCGCTGCGACCGAGATCAGTCGGTCGCCGCGACAGCTTCCTCGACCGAGGTGTGGATCGGGAACACCTTGGTCAGGCCGGTGATCCGGAAGATCTTGAGAATGCGCTCCTGGTTGCAGACCAGGCGCAGCGAGCCCTCGTGGGCCCGCACACGCTTGAGACCGCCGACCAGCACGCCGAGCCCGGTGGAGTCGAGGAAGTCCACGCCCTCCATGTCGACGACAAGGTGGAAACTGCCGTCGTTCACCAGCTCGACCAGCTGCTCGCGCAGCTTGGGCGCGGTATATACATCGATTTCGCCACCGACCTCGACGACCGTACGATCGCCGACGGTACGGGTCGACAGGGACAGGTCCACGGATCCTCCAGCACCTTGCTATCGAGCGGTCGCCCCTCGGGGATACCTCGGCTTGACCCCCCGGGACGGTTCGCCAGCCGCGATGGCATTCAATCACTTACCGGCGGGCGTGCACGACGCCTTGGGACATTGTCCGTCACGCCAGTGACACACTCGGTGCCGATGGCCAAGAATCACCGATCCGAACGACCCGCGGCTCCCGACGCCTCCCGCCCTTCTCCCGGTGCGGTCCTGGACAGGCTCGCCTCGGGTCCGAGCAGGGCTGCGCGCATCACCCATACGGAGCACTTGCCCCCTCGCCCGGGACGTCATGCAGTCTGGCCGGACCGGATCCGCGCGGAGGTCGTGGCGGCCGTGCAGGAAGCGGGTATCGAGCACCCCTGGGCCCATCAGGCACTCGCCGCCGAGCACGCTCTCGACGGCGATTCGGTGGTCGTGGCGACGGGCACGGCGTCCGGCAAGTCCCTGGCGTATCAGGTCCCGGTCCTCTCGGCGCTCCTGGACGGCTCGGAGGCCCCGAACGGCCGCGGGGCGACCACGCTCTACCTCGCCCCGACCAAGGCCCTGGCGGCCGACCAGTGCCGATCGGTGAAGGAACTTTCACAACCTCTGGGTACGGCCATCCGCCCTGCGGTGTACGACGGCGACACCCCGTTCGAGGAACGGGAGTGGGTGCGCCAGTACGCGAACTACGTCCTGACCAACCCCGACATGCTGCATCGCGGCATATTGCCCTCGCACCCGCGCTGGTCCTCCTTCCTCAAGGCCCTGAAGTACGTCGTCATCGACGAGTGCCACACCTATCGCGGCGTCTTCGGCTCGCACGTCGCCCAGATCCTGCGCCGGCTGCGCCGCCTCTGCGCCCGCTACGGCTCCTCCCCCGTCTTCCTCCTCGCCTCGGCCACGGCGGCCGAGCCGGCCGTCGCCGGCCGCCGGCTGACCGGCCTGCCGGTCGTCGAGGTCGCCGACGACGCCTCGCCGCGCGGCGAACTCGTCTTCGCCCTCTGGGAGCCCCCGCTCACCGAGATGCAGGGCGAGAAGGGCGCCCCGGTGCGCCGCACGGCCACGGCCGAGACGGCCGACCTCCTGACCGACCTGACCGTCCAGGGCGTCCGCTCGGTCGCCTTCGTACGCTCCCGGCGCGGCGCCGAACTGATCTCGGTGATCGCCCAGGAACGTCTCGCAGAGATCGACCGCTCGCTGCCCAAGCGCGTGGCGGCCTACCGCGGCGGCTATCTCGCCGAGGAGCGCCGCGCCCTGGAGGCCGCCCTGCACTCCGGCGAACTCCTCGGCCTGGCCGCCACCACCGCCCTCGAACTCGGCATCGACGTCTCGGGGCTGGACGCCGTGGTGATCGCCGGATATCCGGGCACCCGGGCCTCCCTGTGGCAGCAGGCGGGCCGGGCCGGCCGGTCGGGCCAGGGCGCGCTCGCGGTCCTGGTGGCCCGCGACGACCCCCTGGACACCTTCCTGGTGCACCACCCGGAGGCCCTCTTCGACCAGCCGGTGGAGTCGACGGTCCTGGACCCCGACAACCCGTACGTCCTGGCCCCGCACCTGTGCGCGGCCGCCTCCGAACTCCCGCTGACGGAAGCCGACCTCGACCTGTTCGGCCCGGCCTCCAGCGACCTCCTCCCGCAGCTGGAAGCGGCGAAACTGCTCCGCCGCCGCCCCGGCACCAAGGCGTGGCACTGGACCCGTCGCGAGTCCGCCGCCGACCTGGCCGACATCCGCGGCGAGGGCGGCGATCCGGTCCAGATCGTCGAGGCGAGCACCGGCCGTCTGCTCGGCACGGTCGACGCGGCGTCGTCGCACACCACGGTCCACGACGGCGCGGTCCACCTCCACCAGGGCCGCACCTACGTCGTGAAGCACCTGGACCTCGACGACAACGTCGCCCTGGTCGAACCCGCCAACCCGACCTACTCCACCACCGCCCGGGACACGACGGCGATCTCCATCCTGGAGACGGACGTCGAAGTCCCCTGGGGCGAGGGCCGGTTGTGCTACGGCTCGGTCGAAGTCACCAATCAGGTCGTCGGCTATCTCCGCCGCCGTCTCATCACCGGCGAGGTCCTGGGCGAGACCAAACTCGACCTCCCTCCTCGTACGCTGCGCACCCGCGCGGTGTGGTGGACGGTCACCGAGGACCAGCTGGACGCGGCCCGGGTGAACCCCGAGATCCTCGGCGGCGCCCTGCACGCCGCCGAACACGCCTCCATCGGCATGCTCCCCCTCTTCGCCACGTGCGACCGCTGGGACATCGGCGGCGTCTCCATCCCGCTGCACCCCGACACGCTGCTCCCCACGGTCTTCGTCTACGACGGCCACCCCGGCGGCGCGGGCTTCGCCGAGCGCGCCTTCCACACCGCCAAGGAGTGGCTGACCGCGACCCGCGAGGCCATCGCCTCCTGCGAGTGCGAGGCCGGCTGCCCGTCCTGCATCCAGTCCCCCAAGTGCGGCAACGGCAACGACCCCTTGCACAAACGAGGCGCGATCCGCCTCCTGACCACGCTCCTGAAGGAAGCCCCGTAAGGAGCGCGGGGAACGGCGCGAGAACCCACCACCGGCCGTCGGCCGACCACGAAACCAGAGGGTCCAGGGGCGGAGCCCCCGGTTTCGGGACGGGAAGGGGAGGGGAGGCAGGGGGCGACTCCTCCAGACCTCGGCCGAAACCCATCGCCCCGACCTGACGAAGCCCCCCCACGAAGCCCGGCGACCCGGCGCCCCGGCGCCCCGGCGAGAACTCACCCCGAACCAGGCCCCGCCCGAGCCCGCACCTCCGCCCCGAACACCCCCTCCCCCGCGGCGGCGGTCACATCGGCCACCTCGCCCATCACCCCGCACCGCACCACCCGAGCCCCTTGCGCCCGAGCCACTCTCCCGGCCAGCTCACAAGCCGCGGCCCTCCCTTCCGTCCAGTGATCGGCTGCGGCCAGCGCCGCCAGATCGGCCGCTCCGCCCGCCCGATGCCGCGCCTGCACGGCATGGCCCAGGGCGAGCACGCCTCCGAAGACGGCTCCCACCGCGGCCATCGCCATGACGACCCACACGGTCGCGGACCCGCGATCACCCGTGGCCGGCCACCTCCGCCTCCATCGCCTCCATCGCCTCCACTGCGTCCACTGCGTCCACCGCTTCCGCTGCGTCCGCTGCGTCCACTGCGTCCACTGCGTCCACTGCGTCCACTGCGTCCACTGCGTCCGATGCTTCCATCGCTGGCTCATGTCTCCCCGGCCGTCTTCCCCGTCGTCTCCCCAGCCGTCTCCCCGGTCGTCTCCACAGCCGTCTCCCCGGTCGTCTCCCCCGTCGTCTCCTCGGCCGCCGCGACGGCCTGCGCGCTCAACTCCACGCCGAGTACCCCCGGCCCCGCCGCCCGCGCCCGCACCGTGACCCGGACGAGGTCGCCCTCCCGGCTCACCTCGACCCAAGCCCCGCTCGGCGCGGCCTGCCGGGCGGCGGCGACGGCGGCGCCCTCCGGTTCCTGGCGGGCCACGGCCCTGGCCCCGGTCCGCGCGGCGTCCACGCACCTGATCTGCGCGGACGCCGCGAGAACCACCCAGACCAGCGTCATCGTGAACGCCACGAGCACGGGCAGCACCACGGCCGCCTCCGCCGTCACGAACCCCCGGTCGCCGCCCGGCCCGCGACCCCGCTCGCGCCCGCGCCCGCGCCTGGTCTCAGAACGCCCCATGGAGCGCCTTGTCCACCAGCGACTGCAGCGCCGACTGCACCCCGTCGCTCGTCACCACCTGATACAGCACCCCGGCGAAGCCCACCGCGGCGATCAGCCCGACCGCGTACTCCGACGTGACCATCCCGGCGTCCCCGCGCCCCGACCGCACGCTGCGCACACCTCGCGCCCAGCGCCTCATGTGCCGCCGCAGCCACCCGTACGTGCTCGCGCTCGTGCTCGTCCTACGCGTTCCGTTCATCTCAACCCCCATATGGATCACGGGAATCCAGTCCTTCCGGACTCCCCCTGCAACTCGGCTCCTGCGCCCCGTCTCACCGCCCGCCCAGCACCCCGCCCGCGAGGCCGATCACCACGGGCAGCACCCCGATCACGAGGAAGGCAGGCAGGAAGCACAGCCCGACCGGCGCGGTGACGGCCACCGCCGCACGCCGCGCGACCGCCGCGGTTCTGCGCCCCTGTTCGGCCCTGCACTCCGCGGCGAACCGGGCGACGGGTGCCGCCGCCGGCGCCCCGGACTCACCGGCCCGCTCCAGGAGCCGGACCAGCACACCGGCGTCCGGTATCGCGGCCAACTCACGCCACGCACCGCCCGGTTCAGCCCCGAGCCGTACCTGCGCCGCGCCCCGCGCGAGTCCGCAGCCGACGGGCCCGCCCAACGACTCCCCGACGACCCGCGCGGCCTCCACCGGGTCCGCCCCGGCCGCGACACAGGCGGCCAACAGATCTGCGGCCAGCGGGAGTTGCCGCACCGCCTCGGCGCCGGTGTCCGCCCCCGCTCTCGCCGCCCGACGCCGCCACCAGCGCGCCGTCAGCACACCCGCGACAGCCCCGACCAGCAGCCCCAACGCCCCGCCGACGAGCACGTACCCGGCGCACACGACTCCGGCCACCGGAGCCCATCGCCGTACGGCGTCCGGCATCCGCACGCCCCGCCGCGTCGCGCCCTGCGTGGCGACGTCCAGCACCAGCGCCACCCGGCGCCGCACCTCCCGTTCCCGCCACCGCCGTTCGACCGTGTGCACCAGCCACACCAGCGCCGACACGCCGCACAGCACTGCCCCCAGCCTGTGGACAACTTCCATCGCTCTCACCCTCCGCCCGAGCACTCCGCATCACGGCCCACGCCACTTCCCCCACCACCGCTCACCTCACGGCTCCCACCACCGCTCACATGGCGGCCCCCACCACTGCTCGCATGACGGCTCCCACCACTGCTCGCATGACGGCTCCCACCACCGCTCCCACCCCCACTCACCCCCACTCACCCTCACGACTCACATCACGGCTCACGGCTCACGCCTCCACTCACCCAGCTCCTCACGCCTCCGCGCTCCGCACGATCCGCAGCGCCCACCACAGCCCCGCCGCCTCCAGCGCGCCGCCCACCACCAGGCACCCCCAGCCGGCACCGGTGTGCAGCAGCACCCGCAACGGCCGTGCCCCCAGCACCGATCCGAGCAGCAGCCCGAGCACCGGCAACCCGGCAAGCATCACCGCGGTCGACCAGGGGCCAGCCAACTGCGCCCGTAGATCGGCCCGTTGGTCCCGCTCCGCCCGAAGCGCGTCCGCGAGCCGCTCCAGGCCGGCCGCGAGTCCCGCACCCCGGTCCACCGCCACGTGCCAGCACGCCGCGAGGCCCTGCAGCCCTTCGGCTCCCGGCTCCTCGGCCGCCGCCCGCAGAGCACCGGGCACGTCCCCGCCGAACCGGGCCGCAGCCGCCACCCCCGCGCTCCCTCTGCCCGACAGCGCCCCCGACTCCCGCACCGCGACATCCAGCGCCGCGCCCGGCTGCCGCCCGGCCCGCACCTCGCCTGCGAGCACCTCGCACAGCCGGATCACCGCGCTCCCGCGCCGGTCCCGCGCCTGCCGCGCCGCCCTCGCCCTGCGCGAGCGCGCCACGCCGGGCACCGCACAGGCGCCCAGGACCAACGGCAGCGGCGAGGCCCCCACGGCGGCGATCACCGCCCCGCCGACCACGCACCCCCACTCGGGCCGTCCCCGCGCCCATCGCCACCACCGCCGCCCCGCACCCCGCCAGGCCGCCGTCGACGCCCCGCCGGGCCCGCTCGCACCCAACACGGCCCGCACCCGGCGCACTTCGGCGTCCCGTACCTTCAGCGCCCACACCACGGCCATCGCCCCGGCCAGCCCCACGACCACGACACCGGACATCTCAACTCCCCCTTCAGTCTTCAGTCCCGCACGTTCATCGACCGGTCCCGCGAGCCGCTCACTCCAGTCGCACCCCCAACAGCCCGCCGAGCCGCTGCCACCCCTCCCCCGCCACGAATCCGCGCGCTCCCCACTCCAGTGCCGAAACGGCCCGCACCCATCCCTCCGCGTCCCGCTCCAGGACCCTCACCTGCGCCACCCGCCGACGGCCGGCCCGGTCCCGTACGAGATGCAGCACCACGGACACCGCGGCCGCCAACTGGCTGTGCAGCGCCGCCCGGTCGAGCCCCGCGGCGGTCCCCAGCGCTTCGAGGCGCACCGGCACATCGCCCGCCGCATTGGCGTGCAGAGTGCCGCAGCCGCCCGGGTGTCTCGCCTAGCACTGCAAGGCGTTCGACTCACCAGGGACGTTCCGTGAGCCAACCCACCTGTGTCATCTATGACCGCCTGTCGCGCCTCTTCGCAGAGGAAGCCCCGGACCACCGCATTACCGCCTGCAAGGCTTATGCCGCTCAGCGTGGATGGAAGGTGGTGCACATTGCTACCGACACCAACGTCAGTGGAGCCAGCCGACTTGAAGACCGCCCCGGTATGCGCGAAGTCCTGTCCTGGCTTCCCCGCGCTGACTACGTGCTTGCCGCAAAGCTGGACCGGTACGCGCGCAGTGTTCTGGAATTCCAGCGACTTCTAGACGCTGCGAAGTCCACCAGCACCACCGTTGTCACGGCTGATGGAGTCGTGAGCCCGGAAAACGCGTCCATCATCATCAACGTCCTTGCCGCATTCGCTGAGTACGAACGGGACATGATTAAGGCCCGGATCACGGACAGCAAGAAGCACTTCCGGGCGCGCGGCAACCACCTGGGCGGGCTGGCCCCGTACGGCTATGCAGTCAGCGGGCCGGTCAACAACAAGCGCTGGGTCATTGACGAATCAGCCGCAAGCATTCTGCGCGAGTGCGCAGACAAGCTCATCAACGAAGGAGCTTCGCTCACAGGGCTCACCCGGGAGCTGAATGAGCGCGGAATCCTGCCCCCGGCTGAACATGCACGGCAGCGCGCTGGACGGAAGCTGCGGGGCGGCAAGTGGCATTCCACGTCACTTCGGGATGTGCTCTACTCGCCTGCCGTTCGGGGATGGCTGGTGCAGGCTGTTCCCGGAACTAAGCGCGGCGCCCTCACCAATCAGCCTGTCCTAGACGCTGAGGGCAAGCCAGTGTCCGCCGGGCCGGAAATTCTCAGCGCCGAAGTCTGGTCCGCCGTGCGGGCAATCCTTGATGGCAAGGCAAAGGGGCGGGGCGGTGAGCGGACGGGTAAGGCCCTACTCCTGCACGTGGCGCACTGTTCGGAGTGCAACGGCCCCATGTACCGGCAGCGCCGTGCCGTCAATGGCAAGGACTACAGCACGTACGTATGTCGCGCCGGAGTAGGCAAGCGGGGAATTCACCGGCCCAACGTCATCATTGCCCGCAACGTTGAGGAGCTGGTGACCGCCGACTATCTGAGGCGCTTTGGAACCTTCGAGCTGATGCGCTGGGCTGAGCCTGACGGAAGTGCCGTGCTTCAACTCTCGGAAGTGACCGGTCAGATTGAGCGGCTGGCAGGAAACCTTGCCCAACTCGACCCCAGCGGCTCTGCGGCACGCGTAGTCATTGGGCAGCTAACGGCACTGGAAAAGCGGCAGGCGGAACTACAGGCCGAAGCCGAACACGCCGAAGGCCGCTGGGTATCCACTGGTAAAACTATCGCTGAGGACTGGGCTCAGCGGAACGAAGAGGGGCGGCGCGCAATGCTCGCAGATTTGGGGGCGCAAGTGGTCATCCGTCCGGCCACGCCCGGCGCCCCGAAGAGGTTCGACCCCACGCGGATTTCCGTGAGCTATCAGGGGCCTGAATGGCGGCGCGAGTTGAACCCGGCGGAAGCACACCTGATTGAACTTGCCATGGAAGAGGTGTTGTCGGCATGAGCCTTGATGAAACTCAGCTCAGGGGAGCACTCAACGGCGACCCCGAAGCCACCACGGCCGTTCTCAGGGCCCTTGATGGGCTTATCCGGGCACGGGCCCAGCGCATTGACCGGGACAGCGCAGAAGACCTTGCACAGGTGGGACGCGAAGCCCTGTGGCTCAGCCTGGGCCGCTTCACTGGCTCCGCCGGGCAATTCATCACCTTCGCTGGCCGGACCGTGACCGGCGCCATGCAAGACGCACACTGCGCCATGCGATACCCGGGGATCAGCCTTGACGAAGCGAAGCTATGGCGGTCCGCCTACAAGCACGCAAACGGCAACGCTGACGAAGCGCAACGACTGGTGTGCTCCGGACAGTTGGCCTGGCGCATGAGCCCGGAGACCGCCAAAGCCGTGAGAAGCGCTGTACGCCCGCCTGAGGCCCTGCCGGAAGACCCGGGCGCCCCTGCCCCGGTAGAACCCTCAGCGGACGGCTCAGAGCGTTCTAGCGGCCGTGTGGCATGGATGCTGATGTCACTGGGGCAGCAACAGCGGGCCGTGGTGCAGATGACCTATGGCATCGGGGAGTCAGGCCGCATGACGGATGAGGAGATAGCCGAAACCCTGGGCATTCCGAAGGCGCACGTATCTGCCGCCCGCAGCAAGGCAATCCGGCGCCTACGCGACAGGTGGTCAGGAGCATCCTTCCTGCGCTGAGCTTTCGACCCGCTAGACCAACTTCGAAGGCTCCACCTAGCGGAAGGAGAGACCGCATGAGCGATGAACTGATCACGGAGATTGCCCGGCGCATCCGTGAGGAGCTGGGCATCACGGGAAGCAACCCGTTCACGCTGGACGACGAGACCAACGCAGCATCCCGGGAGATATTCCGCAGGGTTGCCGGAAACGTCAGCGTCTTCCCGGCGGCAGCGTAAGCACGACCACTGAGCCCCCGTTCTGGCTTCTGCCAGGCGGGGGCTTTCGTGTTTCTCCGGCAGGCCAGCGCAAGCCCCCGTGCGGGCGCCTGAGCGCCTTTCAGTGCGTCGCTGGCGCCGAGTACCAGGGAGGAGCGGAGAAGGGCACAGGCGTACGCACAGAGCTTCTGACAGACCGTCAGGTTAGGGCATCGAGAATGCTGCCCGTTTCCTAGTGCGCTAGCTGGCGCTGTGTAGTTTCAGCGCGGAGGGGTGAGCAAACTACACACCCCCGAAACCCCCACTGACCTGGGCTTTTACAACTCACAGACCGCTTTCTATGTAGTAAGTATTAGTTAGCCCCAACCGCATATAGAAATCTATAGGGAAAGGGGGCTACTCGTACTCTGCACACAGCTTCCGGTCACCGGGCAGTAAAAGCCCAGGTCAGAGGCCAAATAGCCGGTGTGTAGTTTCTGCACTACTCGTACATCTCACTGAGCTTCCGGGCATTCGACTCCCTAGACCTCTTTCGGAGGCACCAACCACCAGAGAGGCAATCCGCGATGCTCCTTGGACGAGAATGCGCATGGGAACCGTGTGAGAACGCTGCCCGCCCGCGCTCTGACTACTGCTCCCAGCGCTGCTATGTGGCCGCCCGCCGGTTTGCTGCACTGTCTGACGCTGAGCTGACCGCCCGGGAGGAGCGGCAGAAGGTAGCCCGGACGCGAAAGACAGCGGCAATTCAGGTGAAGGCTGACCAGGATGCCCGGCGCACCCTGCCCTGTGTCGTCTGCGGCACGCCTCTTGAGCGCAAGTCTGCCGCCGGTAGCAAGTCCGGGCGTATCTCGAAGTATTGCGGTGAAGCCTGCCGCCATCGTCGTAAGCGTGAGTTGTCCAGCGTGGCGCCTGGCGCTGTCTCTCAGTTCCTCCGCTATGCCAGCCCTGCCCCTGGCGCTCACGCGAACGCTGAGGAGTTCTACGGGGCTTACGTGGTCTGGGCTGGCGCCTACGGCATTGAGCCGCTGAGCCCTTCGGACATGCTGCCTCAGCTCAAGGCCGCTGGTTTCCGTATCGAAGGTGCGGGGGCTCATCAGGTGGTTGTTTTCAGGGGAATTTCAGAGTGACGCGCTTCACATAAATTCGTCAGTCCGCAATGCCCGAATGCATACACTTTGCGGGCGCTCCACTCCCTAGACATATCTTGTAGGGGCGATAAGCCGCCTACCGCGAACGGCATCACCCTGGTTCGCATTCCGCGCTACGGCGCTCTTATACCAACGGCCCTAGGTCAGGTTGATTCCCTCAGCGGTAGTGATGCCCCGCTGTTGTGAGTCCCTGACCTAGGGCCGTTTTTCGTTTTCGGCATCACACCAGAAGGCATCACATCCATGACCAGCTATTCCGCCATGCACAAGCTATTGACCCAGCTAAAGCTACCCGCGAAGTACAGCGCATGCGCCTGGTGCGGGCTCACCGCTTCTGACTGGGCCTACCAGTGGGATGACCCCCATGCGCTGGACAGCGACCACGGCCCGTACAGCCAGAACACCACCAGCTACGCACCTATGTGCCGACGCTGCCACAACGCGTTTGATGACGCGCACCGGTCCTACAGCGCTGAGCGATTCCCCTACGAGGTAGCCCGACTCAAGGAAGCCGCGTATGCCTCTGTGAGCGACGAACGGCGGGCCGCTGAGACCAGGGGCCGGGAGGCTAGTCGTAAGGCCGCTCTCCGCCATCTGGAGGCGCGCGAAGCCCTCATGCCTGAGCGCCGCAAGTTTCTGTCTGAGCCTCAAAAGACTGCCCTTGCCCTCATGTCGCGGGGCTACCGGCATAACGCGCTTGAACGCGCTGAGGCAGGCGCCATCTAAAGACCCGGGCAGGGGGCTGTTACTAGCCAGAGGGCAGCCCCCTGTCCGCCCATTCTCGAAAATCCCGGCAGATCCGAGCCGGCTGACCCCTATCCGGAGAAATTCCAATGGACGCTATAGGGCCCACACAGGCGCTCCGCATCCTCGAAGCGCATACACGCGTACCCCGTGACGAAGGCTCACGCACTGAGCTGTTCGCGGCCCTAGTCGTGCTTCGCATGCTTGCCATGGGGGGTGCACCCGATGGTGCATCTGACTGAAGCCGACCGGGGGTATATCTCGGCCTTTGTGGCCGTTGCAGGCGAAGCCATTGAAGAATGTCCGGGCGCTGAATCAAGTCTGTTGCTGCTGTTCGGCGCGTGCAAAGAAGCCAGCGGACCGCGCTTCATACCTATGGGCTCCTTTGACCGGCTGCTGCGCGCTACCGGGTATGAGCGCACTTCCCGGCGCTATGGAGTCCGTTACAAAGGGATTCGCCCGAAGGACCCGGCACTGCAACACAGAGTCTGGTACGCCAACTGACCACCTACGGATATCCGTATGTGACTACCTCAAGAAGGAAGAATGACGATGACTAACACCCCCTGGTACATGCGCAGCGTTGAGCCTGGTACTGAGGGTGCCAGCGCCGACGGTAAGCGTTGGGCGCTTGAGTCCCTGGCTTCCACGGCCAGCGCTGAGGATGACGCCATGGTCTCTCACCTAAAGGCCGCTGAGGCCCGGGGAGTTGAGATTGACCCGTCTACGCGAATGGCAATGGGCTACGCGACCGTTGCCCGCAAGGCGGCTGCCCAGCTAGGCGAGGCTACGCCGAAGGCCACCAGCGCCAGCACGGATGCTCTGACCCCCGCTCAGCGCATTGCGCGCGGCTACGGCGCCTGAAAGGAGTACGCGGCATCATGACTGCAACTGATCTTGAGAAGGCCCGTAAGGCTGCTGAGGCGGCTGCCGCGAAGTTGGCTGAGGCTGAGGCCGCTGAGGCAGAGAAGGCCGCACAGCAGGCCGCTGAACGCCTTGAGGCTGAGAAGGAAGCTGCGGCCCGATTCCTTGAGGACCGGCGAGACCTTGAGGAAAAGGTGCGCGGCAGCAATCCCAGCGCCAAGGAAAAGGCGGAAGCATTCAAGGCTGGCACTCTCGCTGAGCTAGTTGTTGAGTACCTTTCCCGGCGTGAGGCAGTTAGCGCGCTTCGCACTCATGCTCAGGAGTGTGCTCGGCTATTGGGCCTCAACCCCTATGAGCTAGGCATTGATGAACTCCGCTGGGTTGATCCCAACGAAGAGTTGCGGCGCTGGCAGGAAGAGGCTATGCCCCTAGTTCTTCGTGACCGTGCTGACGCACTTTCCGCTGAGGCGCTGGCGCCGTACGAGGTGGACTAGCAATGGCGCATGACGCACTGGACCCCGGACCCGATGGTTCGTATCCCTGGTTTCCCCGGCTGCCGGACGGTTCGCCTGCCTGGTCTGATCTTTGCCCGCCGAGTTACCAGGGAACGCGAATGCCACGTGGTCTTCACCGGCAGCGGGGCGTGATGGTTGACCTGACTCCCCGAGACATCAACGGCAACCCGATCAATCCGCCGATCATTCCCGCGAAGTAGCCGAGTTGCCCTGTGTTCCACTCGCGCAGGGCAACTTTCACAGACTTCCGTCATCATCCAAAGCCGCTTGCGCCACAGAAATGAAGTTGTCTAGAGCCAGCGCCAGTTCAAAGGTGCTTAGCTCTATAGCTGAGCGCTCGCTATCTCTCTTTTGGTCATCCCCTTGGCCGATAAACCACTGCAAGCGATTGACTTGCAGAGCTGTCTTGTGAGCTAGTTGCTCGACCTTCCTACTCGAAGCACCGACATTTGCGGGACCGACCAACGCGACTTCCACCCACTGGGATTTCAGCTCATTAGCCGTGTCGTTGTAACGCTGCACAGTGGCATCAGTAACTGAATCAGGGTACAGGTCGAAATTCTCGAACTTCTCCAGCTGATCTCTCAGTTGTGATGTGCTGGATATGAATGCCTTATACGTGTCGTGGCGTGGTTCCCTTCGCTGGCGCTGATGTTCGGCCCGTGCTGTGAGCCGGGTCGTTTCTCTCTGGGATCTACTGGTAACTAACGCCGTGCCTATCGTTGCCATCGATCCAGCCAAGGCGCCGAGCACTGCGGCCAATCCTGCATCCATGGCGCCATATTCGGGGCAGGCAGCGCAGCGGGTCAAGAGCGTGTGCTGACGCAACCAGGCACCCTCAGCCGGCTGAAATCGACTGATTCTCTGGCCTGGGCTTATCTCGCTCAGTGGCGTTGCTGTCCCCTGTGCTGTAGCTAACCACCCACCTACGGATATCCGTAGGTGCCCCCTTCTCCCGGAGTACAGATATGCCAAGGAAACCTAGGACGCCGTGCAGTCAGCCTGGGTGCAGTGAGCTAACGAATGGTGGCCCATGTCCTGAGCACAAGAGGCAGCGTGAGCAACAGCGAGGCAGCGCGAGTAAGCGTGGTTATGACGTTGGCTGGCAGCGCAAGCGTAAGGCTTACCTGTACGCCAATCCATGGTGTGTGTTGTGTGGTCGGCAAGCGACTATCGCTGACCATTGGCCGCTGAGTCGCAAGCAATTGCAGGCACGGCATGAGCCGAACCCTGATGCACCTAAACACCTTCGGCCACTGTGCAAGCCATGCCATGACAGCGAGACCGCGAAGAACCAACCTGGTGGTTGGGCAGCCGAGAACGTGAAGCCTAAGCCGCCTGAGCTTCCGCCGTTCTAGTTCCCGCTGACGCCTACCCGGGTGGGGGGTGACCCCCTTCCCCCTCAGAGATTGACCGGCAGGGAGGCAAAAAGCTAGCGCCGCAAGCTAAGCCATTTGCGCGGGATGCCTCATGACGTCTCACGGGGATATCTGGTGGTGCCACTCTCGTCTGTGACCTCTGCGAGCGTCGCTGGCTGCACTTCGACTCGGAGCATTGGCCACGGAGTTGGAGCCTCAGTGCTCCCACCTTTCAAAAGCATGTGGCGAACGTAGGCGCCTACCAGGAATTCACGCTCAGCTAGGCGGCTGATGTACTGCTGAAGGGTCTTCTCTGCGTCGCGATTCTCTCGGACGCTGACAAGGTCCCCGGCTATGTCGAGGTAATCCCTCAACAGATCCATAAACTCAATAATCAAGTCTTCATCGTCGTCAGGCAGGCCGTCCGGGATGCCGTACTCGAACGTGACGCTCTCTTTGAGCATATTCCACAATGGGTTCCCACGCGTGATCAGCTTGAGTGCCTTGGGTTGAGGGAACAGCGGATCAGGCACCAGCCTCAAGCGGCTGTTGTCGGCGTCCACCACGGAACGCACCCATGCCTCATGTTCCGATTTGATACGCCGGAGTCGTTCCACAGTGAAATGGATCGGCTGGTCATCAACCCGTTTGTGATCCTTGCTGCACAGGAGAATTAGGTTCGAATGGTGGTTAATCCGATCCTCCGGCAGTCCTCCCGCCCGGGGGCCGCCCTCTGATCGAGCAACTATGTGCGCTTCCTCGCCGAATACGGAAGGGTCATCCGATGCGGTCCCAGGCGTAGCCACGCGTTCTTTACAGATGGCGCAGAGGCCGCCAGCCTGAACCCACAGAATCTTTCGAGTCTTCTCGGAAACGCTCATGTTTCAACCTCGCAAGGAATGATTCCGGTTTCCATAGCCCCGCACTCGCTGCCTTAGTGGTGGCCCGTGCGGGGCTTTCTGCGTTTCTAGGCCGCCTGGTGCTCAGCGAGTAGCGCGGAGACTTCCGGCACGTCTGCGTAGTCCTGCAACCGGCTGAGAATGACGCGCACCCGTTCGACTACCCGTTCTGACGGCGTGTCAGCTGCCAGGGAAGTGACCCGCTCGGCTACGGCTGCCGCCTCTTCTGGTTCGTTGGCATCGGCCAGCGCCACGGCAAGCCAAGACAGGTACAAGGCCATCTCACGGGTGTGGGTGGCGTCATAGCCGTTGAGGACTTCCCGGAGCAATGGCACGGCGCGCAAGGGGCGGTGAAGCTCTGTGTAGACCCGGGATTCCATCACCCGGAGTTCTCCGGCATCCACCCAGTACAGATAGGCAGGCGATTCCGTCCCGGGGCTGTCTTCGCTGAGCGCCTGCCCGGCTTCCCCCAGTGCCCTCATAGCCTCTTGTCCGTTGGCTACGCCCCCAGCTTTCGTGTGAGCCCACGCCACCCGGTCCAGATACAGCGCGCGGGCTTTTGCGGGTGCGTCGCTGCCAGCGTCATTCAGGGCGGCTTGCGCCAGCGTGAGCCCTTCGGATTCCCTGCCCGTGTTGCTGAGTTGGTAGGCGAGTGATCCGGCAATGTTCCCGGCAAGGGTGTGGTCCTCAGCCTGCCGTGCTGCGCTGATTCCTAGCCGGTAGATCCGCTCAGCTTCCGCATGCTGCCCGGCATCGCTGGCAATCCATCCGGCAATCTGTGCCAACTCGCCAATTTGCCTGAGAAGTTGCCGCCCCACTTCACTGGTGTGGCTGCCCTCCCGGTAGAGCTTTACGGCTGAGCGGAGTTCCCTGAGCGCCGGGCGGATTAGGTCACCACCTGCCAGCACGTCATCAGCCAGCCTGAGCCCATGCACGCGCTGTTGTAGGTCATCAACCTGCCCCATGCCGATACGCCGCCCTGTACGGGCTTCTAGTGGGCTTAGCGGGTCTCCTTCGGGCAGGAAGTCAGCCAGTGTCGGCAAAGGGGGCTCAGCGGGCCTCTGAGGCTCCCTGAGCACTTCCACGGACACGCCTAGTGCGGCAGCGAGGAACGGCAGCCATTCGCGGGGCGTGCGCTTGCCTGTCTCCCAACGGCTGATCTCCTGCCGTCCGACCGGATCACCGATCACCCCTGCCGCCTGGCAGACCTCATGCGCTAGCCGTGACTGACTCCAGCCGCGCTCTTCGCGTAGCCGCCGGATGTTGGCCCCGATGCTGCTCCCCATGCCTCAATTCTGGCCGACAGTTGGCCTACAGGGGGCCGCTAGTCGTTGATCAACACCCGAAGGAGTCTGGACGCCCTAGACGGCAACGCGAGGGGAAGTCATGGCAGCGAGCACAGCGCCGAAGGCTGAGGCGAATACGGCGGAGTACGTCACCTACGCCCCTCCGCGATCGAAGTGCACCAGGTGCAGGCGCGTGATTGGGAAGTTCGAGCCTTGCCAGCGGAGCACAGTGGAGCGGCAGTCAGGTGCTCCCGTCGCCCGCTATACGCACTGCGAGTGCCCGGCATGACAGCCCCAGCAAATCGCGCCAGCGCCCGTCTGAGCGCCTTACCGGACCCGAAGCTAGTCAGCCTCACTGATGATCCGCTGGGGCCGTACGCGGACTCTCCGGAAGGCTGGTGGACGGAATACGGCGGAGCGCTGGACACGGCATCAGGGGTCATCCACTTTCCCCGGACCGCACAGCTTCCGCCATGCCCGTTCCCCTGTAAGAACTGCGAGCGGAGTTCGGACGGTGCTTGACCTGAGAACGCCACGGCCCGGCAACGTGGACCCGGATACCTGCGGAATGTGTGCGCTGCTGCGGGACAGCGTGAGTGCGGCTATCTCGACCGGCAACCGGCGGATGGCTGTGTCGGTGGTGCGGGCTATGCACGCGCACATGATTCACGGCCATCCGAACGACCCCCGGAACGTCCGGCCTGCCCAGTAGCCCCGGCGCGCTGAGGACGGCAATCAAGGCTCAGCGTGTCCGGCTGCCCCGTCTGTGTGTCTCCCCCGGCGCATGGGCGGGGCTTCGTGCTGTGGGCCAACGGGGCCTGTGACCAGGGGTGTTACCTGTCTTGGCAGACCCTCGCTGAGCCCTGCCCCTGCATGTACGCTTAGACCAGGCACCCGCCCTCGTGCCCGGTGTTGAGCGCGGCCAGGAGCGAGACGACCTCGGCGCCGCGCACCTCGCCGACCACAAGCCGGTCGGGCCGCATCCGCAGGGCCTGGCGCACCAGGTCGTCGAGGCCGACGGCGCCGGCCCCCTCCTGGTTGGCGGGGCGTGCCTCCAGGCGCACCACATGCGGGTGGTCGGGCCTCAGCTCGGCCGAGTCCTCGGCCAGCACGATCCGCTCGTCCGGCCCGACGAGCCCGAGGAGCGCGCTCAGCATGGTCGTCTTGCCGCTGCCCGTGCCGCCGCTGATCAGGAACGAGAGGCGGGCGTCGAGCAGAGCCCGCAGCACCCGGTCGCCGCCCGGCGGTACCGTCCCCGCCGTCACCAGTTCCCGCAGGGTGAAGGCGCGGGGGCGGACGACCCGCAGTGACAGGCAGGTGCACCCCACGGCGACCGGCGGCAGCACCGCGTGCAGGCGGGTGCCGTCGGGCAGCCGCGCGTCCACCCAGGGCCGGGCGTCGTCGAGCCGGCGTCCGACCACGGCGGCGAGGCGCTGTGCCAGCCGCCGCACCTCCGCGGCGTTCTCGAACGTCACGTCGGTCCGCTCCAGGCCGCCGCCCCGGTCGACCCACACCTGGTCGGGCGCCGAGACCAGGACGTCCGTCACCGAGGGGTCGGCGAGCAGCGGTTCGAGCGGTCCCGCGCCCACCAGCTCCGACCGCAACCGGCCTGCCACGCCCAGCACTTCGGCGTCCCCGAGGATGCGCCCCTGGGCCCGCAGCGCCTCCGCCACGCGCGCGGGGGTCGCCTCCGCGCCGGTCTCCGCGAGCCACTGTCGGACTCCATCGAGCATCCGTGTCCCGACCACCGCGGTCATGACGCCTCCCGCTGTTCCACGACCACCGGCATCCGCCCCGGCCCGCCTAAGGCCCGCCCCGACCCGTCCACAACTCGCCCCGACCCGCCCACGGCCCACCCCGGCCCGTCCACAACTCGCCCCGACCCGTCCACAGCCCGCCCCGGCCCATCCACCGCCCGGTCCCGGCCGTCCACAGTCCGGATCGGCGCGGACGCGGATCCTGCCCCCGTACCGGCCCCGCGCCCGACCCACCGATCGGATCCAGGACCCCGCCGCGCCCTCATGACGCCTCCCCCTGCTCCACAGCCACCGGCACCCGCTCCCAGAACTCCGCGCAGAACCGCGCCAGCGGCCCGGCGGCGCCAGGTCCCGGCACCCGTGCGGTCAACAGGGCGTCGTCCCAGGGCAGTTCACCGGCGAGCGGCAGTCCGAGCAGCCGTGCCACCTCGTCCGCGTCCAGCGGCCCGGGACGTACTCCCCGCCGTCCGGGTGCGGCCACCACGCGCAGATCCCGCACGACCATGCCCACCGTCTCGGCGACCCGCCGGGCGGCGGCCACCGCGCGCAGTTCCTGCGGCACCACGAGCAGAGCCAGGTCGAGCTGGGCGAGCGCCTCCACCGAGCCGACGTCGACCCGGCGCGGCAGGTCCACCACGACCGCGCCGCCCCTGCGCCGCCCCGCGGCGAGAACCGCCCGGACGGCCTCGGGCGGCACCGCGGTCAGATCCCCGCGGTCCCAGCTGAGCACCCGCAGCCCGTGCAGGCGCGGCAGCGACTCCTCCAGGGCGCCGGCGCCGACCCGGCCGCGGGACTGGGCGAACGCCGGCCAGCGCAGCCCGTCCGCCGCCTCTGCGCCGAGCAGCACGTCGAGGCCGCCGCCCAACGGGTCCGCGTCGACGAGCAGAGTGCGCCGTCCGGCCTTCGCGGACGCGACGGCCAGCGCACAGGCCAGCGTGGAGGCCCCGGCGCCGCCCCGGCCGCCGATGACACCGACGGTCAGCGCGGGCCTGCCCACGCCCTCCGCGACATCGGCGATCCGGTCCATCAGCCACTGCTCGCCGTCCGGCAGCATCAGCACCTGGTCGGCGCCGATCTCCACGGCCCGCCGCCACACGTCGGGGTCGTCCTGGTCCCGTCCGACCAGCACCACCCCGCGCCGCCGGGTCACTCCGCGCAACCGCCCCGCCGCGTCGTCCCCCACCAGCACCAGGGGCGCGGCCTGCCACTTTCCTCTGCTTTCCGGCGCCCCGTGCCCGACCTCGGGCCGCACCCCCGCCGCCGCGCACAGCCGCAGCAGGTCGTCGAGGAGCTCCACGTCCTCCGTCACGATCAGCGGCGCGCGCCGCCCGTCCCACCGATCACCGGCGATGGTCTCCGTCACGATCCGATCCCCCGTCTCCACGTCCTCACCCGCCCCCGTGGGCGAGCCGATCCGCCTGCGAAGTCACCGGCGCCGAGGCCCCGAATACCGGCCGTCGGCACAGCCCGGCCATAACGAACCGGCCATGAACGCCGGCCCGGACTTCGCGTGCGGAATCACCGTGCAGCGATCCCGGAAATCATGTGGATCTTGGTCAAAAACTGTGGACACGAGAAGGCTTGTGAATATCCCGCTCACCCATACCGGTGACATCCCGAAGTCGGCACGGGAACCTTCGCAGCGCAGCCCCTTCGTCACCCTCCGTGACGGCCGCGCCACAGGCCGACGGCGGCCCGCAGGCCCGGAATCACGGGGGGACAGACAAGAAAAAAGGACCCGAAAACGGGTCCGGACATGCGACGACCCCCGCCGGGGGGGAGAGCGGGGGTCGTCCCCACGGTCCGACTCGGGGGGGGAGGAGCCAGACCGGGTTAGCACGGTCGCGAACGATCCGTGACTTCCATGGTGTACCCGAGAGGCTTCTCAGGCAAACCCACGCGCCACAGCTTACGCCGAATGGTGGGCGCCTATGCTCAGGCTCGTGGAAAACCACTCCTTGCCTCACTCCATGCCCCGCACAGCGGCGTTCTTTGACCTGGACAAGACCGTCATCGCCAAGTCGAGCACGCTCACCTTCAGCAAATCGTTCTACCAAGGCGGGCTGATCAACCGCAGGGCCGTGCTGCGGACCGCGTACGCGCAGTTCGTCTTCCTCGCCGGCGGCGCCGATCACGACCAGATGGAGCGGATGCGCCAGTACCTGTCGGCGCTGTGCCGCGGCTGGAACGTGCAGCAGGTGAAGGAGATCGTCGCCGAGACCCTGCACGACCTCATCGACCCGATCATCTACGACGAGGCGGCGTCCCTCATCGAGGAGCACCACACCGCCGGGCGGGACGTCGTCATCGTCTCCACCTCGGGCGCCGAGGTCGTCGAGCCGATCGGCGAGTTGCTCGGCGCGGACCGGGTGGTGGCCACGCGCATGGTCGTCGGCGACGACGGCTGCTTCACCGGAGAGGTGGAGTACTACGCGTACGGGCCGACCAAGGCGGAGGCCGTCAAGGAGCTGGCACGGAGCGAGGGGTACGACCTCGCGCGCTGCTACGCGTACAGCGACTCGGCGACCGATCTGCCGATGCTGAGTTCCGTCGGGCACCCGTACGCGGTCAACCCGGACCGGGCGCTGCGGCGCGAGGCGCTCGCGCGCGAGTGGCCGATTCTCGACTTCCACAAGCCGGTCCGGCTCAAGCAGCGGCTGCCGAATCTCTCCACACCGTCGCGTCCGGCGCTGCTCGCCGCCGCCGCGCTCGGCGCCGCGGCCGCCACGGCGGGGCTGGTCTGGTACGCGAGCCGGCGCCGCGCACTCACGGGAACCCAGTAATCCGCGGCCCGATTCGCCCCTGTTTGAACCTAAAAGTAAAGAAGTACGGCCAGGGGTTTCGCATCCTCCGGGCGAGGAGTACAAAGGAGTCAACGGCCCGCGAGACCAAGGACATCCGAGAGGATCACCTTCAAACGCAGAAAAGGCCCCACGGACCGAAGCATGAGCACCGGGCACCCACGCGACGTCGACCCGTCGATTACGGGCCAGCCGCACCAGGCGACGGGCAAAGAACCCGACCTGATGGGCAACACATATCGAGGACGCTTGGTAACCCAGTGGTCATGCCAGCGGCGGTACGAGGACTCGTACCGCCGCAACCCTTTGTCAGGCCCCTCGTTCCGGGGAAGCCCTGAGGGAGTTCCAGGGACGCCCCCTCACGCGGCGCCGCGCTGCAGCGCCTCGCACACCGCGGTCGATTCGCGGACCCCCAGCTCGACGGCCTTGCCGCAGTGGGCGATCCAGGCCGCCATCCCCTCCGGGGTACCGGCGACATAGCCCTCCAGCGCGGCCGCGTACGCCGCGCGCCCCAGCTCCGCGTGGCCCACCTCGGCGGGGCAGATCGACTTCGGGTCGAGGCCGCTGCCCACCAGGACGACGCGTTCGGCGGCCCGCGCGACCAGGCCGTTGTGCGAGCCGAAGGGGCGCAGGGCGAGCAGTTCGCCGTGCACGACGGCGGCGCTCACCAGGGCGGGCGCCGAACTCCCCGCGATGATCAGCTGCGAGAGCCCCTCCAAGCGGCCCGCCACCTCGTCGGCGTCCGGCACCGGGAGTTCGACGAGCGGCTCGTCGACAGGCTCGCCGGGCGTGCGCGGACGGCCCACGGTGTCGCCCTTGTCGGCCGCGGCGACCAGGTGCAGACGCGCGAGCACCCGCAGCGGCGACTGCCGCCAGATGGACAGGAGTTGCCCCGCCTCCGCGGTGAGCCGCAGGGCGGCACCCACCACGGGCGCCTCCTTGTCGCCTTCGCCGCCGCTGAAGTCGGTACGCCTGCGCACCTCTTCGAGCGCCCAGTCGGCGCCGGACAGCGCCGCACTGCCGCGCGCGCCACGCAGCGCGGCCTCGGAGGTGACCTCGTTGCTGCGGCGCCGCATGACCCGGTGCCCGTAGACCCGGTCGACGGCCTTTCGCACGGAGTCCACGGAGTCGGCCACGCCCGGCAGGGTCGCGAGCGCGGCGAGGGGGTCGGCTGTCGTACTCATGAGTACGACAGTACGGGCCCGGGACCCGCGCCCCACGAAGGAGTGGTCTTCTTCACGCGCGCGTGACACGTAACGCAACCATCCGGCTACGCTAGGTGAACATGAAGATCGCTTTCGTCGGGAAGGGCGGCAGCGGCAAGACCACGCTGTCCTCGCTCTTCATCCGCCACCTCGCCACCACCGGTTCCCCCGTCATCGCCGTGGACGCCGACATCAACCAGCATCTGGGCGCGGCCCTCGGGCTCGACGACGACGTCGCCGCCGAACTGCCCGCCCTGGGCGCGCGGCTGCCGTTCATCAAGGACTATCTACGCGGCTCGAACCCCCGGATCGCGTCCGCCGACACGATGATCAAGACGACACCGCCCGGTGAGGGCTCCCGGCTGCTGCGCGTGCGCGAGAACAACCCGGTGTACGACGCGTGTGCCCGGGAGGTGGAACTCGACGGCGACGCGGTGCGTTTGATGGTCACCGGGCCGTTCACCGAGGCCGACCTCGGTGTCGCCTGCTACCACTCCAAGACCGGGGCGGTGGAGCTGTGTCTGAACCATCTCGTCGACGGCCGCGACGAGTACGTGGTGGTCGACATGACCGCGGGCTCGGACTCCTTCGCCTCGGGCATGTTCACCCGCTTCGACATGACGTTCCTGGTCGCCGAGCCGACACGCAAGGGGGTCTCGGTCTATCGCCAGTACAAGGAGTACGCGCGGGACTTCGGCGTCGCGCTGAAGGTCGTGGGCAACAAGGTGCAGGGTCAGGACGACCTCGACTTCCTCCGCGCCGAGGTCGGGGACGACCTGCTCACCACGGTCGGGCACTCGGACTGGGTGCGCGCCATGGAGAAGGGACGCCCGCCGCGCTTCGACCTCCTGGAGGAACCCAACAGGGCGTCCCTGCGGGCCCTTCAGGCCGCGGCCGATGCCACGTACGAGGCCCGCGACTGGGAGCGCTACACGCGCCAGATGGTCCACTTCCACGTGAAGAACGCCCACAACTGGGGCAACGAGAAGACCGGGGCCGACCTGGCTTCTCAGGTCGACCCCGGGTTCGTACTGCGGGAGAGCGTCACCGCGACCGCCTGACCGCGCCCGCGCCGCACCCCCACGGCCGACGGACGGAGTCCGGCGCAGCCACCCGAAGCCCGCGCAGCGGCGCGAGGGGGGCAGAAAGGCACCGACCGGGGCCGACCTGGCTTCTCAGGTCGACCCCGGGTTCGTACTACGGGAGAGCGTCACCGCGACCACCTGACGGTGGCTACGGCTTGGCGGCCGGTGCGCCCGGTACTCCCTTGGGGGCCGGGGCCGGCTTGCCGTTGCCGAGGAAGGACGCCCAGCCCTCCTTCGGCGCCTCGCCGACGCCCAGTCCGGTCAGCTTCCGCAGGGTCTTGGTGTCCTGGGCGTCGAGCCAGTCGGCGAGCTGATGGAAGGAGACGCAGCGGACGTCGGGCTTGTTGCAGACCGTCTCGACGGTCTGCTCGACGGCGCGCATGTAGGTGCCGCCGTTCCAGGACTCGAAGTGGTTGCCGATGATCAGCGGGGCGCGGTTGCCCTTGTAGGCGCGGTTGAAGCCCGCCAGCAGGCTGTCGCGCATCTGGTCGCCCCAGTACTCGTGCTTGTCCGGGTCACCGTGCATCGTGCCCGACTGGTTCACGGCGAAGTTGTAGTCCATCGTCAGCTGCTCGTAGGAGTGGCCGAGGAACGGGACGAGCTGCATGGACAGGTCCCACAGGCCCTCCTTCTTCGTGGGCCAGACCTGGTTGTCGACGCCGCTGGTGTCGTAGCGGAAGCCCAGATCGCGGGCGGCCCGCATGAAGTTCTTCTGCCCCTCCAGGCAGGGGGTGCGGGCGCCGATGAGCTCCTTGTCGTAGTCGAAGGGCAGCGGGGCCATGTTCTTCAGGCCCGCGGTCGTCTTCCACGACTTCACGAACGACTTGGCCTGGGCGATCTCGCTCTTCCAGTCGTCCACCGACCACTCGCCGACCCCGCCGCCCTTGCCGCAGAAGTGGCCGTTGAAGTGGGTGCCGATCTCGTTGCCCTCGAGCCACGCGCCGCGCACCTGCTCGGCGGTGTCCTTGATTCCCTTGATGTCGTTGAAGCCGATGTCCGAGCGGCCCGGCGAGTGCTGCGGCGGGTGGTACCGGCTCGCCTTGTCCTCCGGGAGCATGTACACGCCGCTCAGGAAGTACGTCATGGTCGCGTGGTTCGCCTTGGCGACCTTGCGGAAGTGCGAGAAGAGCTGCTGGCTGTCCTCGCCGGCGCCGTCCCAGGAGAAGACCACGAACTGCGGTGGCTTCTGACCGGGCTTCATGCGTTCGGCTCGCGGCAGGTGCGGCTGGCGGCCGGTGTACGCGGTCGAGCCGTCGCCGATGAGCCGGAGCACGCTGCCCGGCGCCGCGGGCGCGGCCTTCTTCGGGCCGGGGGCGCCCTTGTGGGGCTCGGCGCTCTTGTCGCCCGCGCCGCAGCCGGCGAGGGCCGCGGCACAGGCCGCGGCGGCGGTGACACCCGCGGCGACCCGCAGGGCCGGGCGGGGAGCAATTCTTCGGAGGGCGTTCCTTCGGGTGGCGGCCATCTTCCGCCCACCTTCTTCCTGGAGTCGGCTGACAGGAGGTGAATGCGAGAAATGCCCGCTTTGCACGGGCGGCGCCTCAACGTCGCACGAAGGCCGCGCCCGATTTGTACGACAAGCCGATCAGGCTTTTTGTTCACTACTCGGAGTGAAGGGCTGCACCATTTGCCCGGCTCGTCCAGCCAGAACCTTTACTCTGGATTACCATTCATTTACCGAGCGTTGATTTCATCCCGCCGCTGCACGCCGTGAACCACGGCCGCGATCGACCCCGCACACCGTCAGGGGTCCCCCCACATTCCGCGACCGCGCTGCACCCCGGAGGAGACGGGAAACATGTCAGCCTGTGTACCCACTCGTGCCCACGAGGAGCCCACACCCGCCGCCCGTACGGCGCACAGTCCGCCACCGGCGCCCAAGCGCCGGTTCCGTATCGCGGGCGCCGACGTGTCGGCGTCCATCGCGGTCTTCCTGATCGCACTCCCGCTGTCCCTCGGCATCGCCCTGGCGACCGGCGCGCCCCTGGAGTCCGGGCTCGTCGCCGCCGCCGTCGGCGGCATCGTCGCCGGTGTCCTGGGCGGCGCCCCCTTCCAGGTCAGCGGCCCCGCCGCGGGCCTGACCGTGGTCACCGCCGAGCTGATCCAGCGCTACGGCTGGCGGACCACCTGCGCGATCACGGTGATGGCCGGGGTCGCCCAACTCGGACTCGGCTGCCTGCGGGTGGCCCGCACGGCGCTCGCCGTCAGCCCCGCCGTCGTCCACGGCATGCTCGCCGGGATCGGCGTCACCATCGCCGTCGCCCAGATCCACATCGTCCTCGGCGGCACCCCGCAGAGCTCCGTGCTCGCCAACCTGGCCGCCCTGCCCGCCCAGTTGGCGAACGTGCACCCGGCCTCGGTAGGCGTCAGCGTGCTCACACTGGCCGTGCTGCTCGCCTGGCCCCGCATCCCGGGCAGGGCCGGCCGGATCGCCCGCAAGATCCCGGCCGCGCTGATCGCCGTGACCGCCGCGAGCGTCACCGCCGCGCTGCTGGGCCTGAGCCTGCCCGAGGTCGACCTGCCTTCCTGGAGCAGCCACGCGCTGGCCGGGCTGCCGGAAGGACCCGTCCTCGGCATCGCCGCGGCCGTGCTGACGACGACCCTGGTGTGCAGCGTGCAGTCGCTGCTCGGGGCCGTCGCCGTGGACAAGATGGCCGCCGGGCGGACCGATCTGCCGCCCGGGATGCGCCGCTCGAACCTGGACCGGGAACTGCTCTCGCAGGGCGCGTCGAACATCGTCTCCGGATCGCTCGGCGGACTGCCGGTGGCCGGTGTCGCGGTGCGCTCGACCGCGAACATCAACGCAGGTGCCGTGAGCGGGAACTCCGCGGTGCTGCACGGCGTTTGGGTAGTAGCGGCCACCCTCCTCCTGGTCCCCGTCCTGGAGCTGATCCCGCTCGCCTCGCTCGCCGCGCTGGTGATGGTGGTCGGCATCCAGATGGTGTCCCTGCACCACATCCGCACGGTCACCCGCCACCGTGAGGTGCTCGTCTACGTCGCCACCACCCTCGGCGTCGTCGTCTTCGGCGTGCTCGAAGGCGTGGGCCTCGGTGTCGCGGTCGCCGTCGGCGTCGCGATGCAGCGCCTCGCCCGTACCCGCATCACGCACGAGGACGACCCGCACGGCGTCCACCATGTGCGGATCCGCGGCCAGTTGACGTTTCTCGCCGTGCCGCGGCTGAGTCGCACCCTTCATCAGGTGCCCCAAGGGGCCGACTGCGTAGTGGAGTTGGACGGATCATTCATGGACCATGCCGCGTACGAAGCACTCCAGGGCTGGCAGAAGGCCCACACCGCCCAGGGCGGCCATGTCGAGGTGGCCGGGCGCGGCGGCAGGCGGATCGCCGAACCGGCGAGCGGATCGCACGCCTGCTGCCGGCCCTGGACGCCCTGGCGCAACCACCACTGTGACGACCGCCCGCAGCACACCCACGCGCCCGAGCACAGCGAGCGGACCGACCGGGCGACGCGGACGCAGCGGGTCGGCGGGCATCAACTGGCCAGCGGGATCAGCGCGTTCCAGCGGAACACGGCACCGCTCGTCCGCGGTGAGCTGGCGCGGCTCGCACGGGAGGGGCAGCAGCCCACCCAGCTCTTCCTGACCTGCGCCGACTCCCGGGTCGTCACGTCGATGATCACGTCCAGCGGCCCCGGCGACCTCTTCGTCGTACGGAACGTGGGCAATCTCGTGCCCCTGCCCGGCGAGGAGAGCGGGGACGACTCGGTGGCCGCCGCCATCGAGTACGCCGTCGACGTGCTGAAGGTGCAGTCGATCACCGTGTGCGGGCACTCCGGGTGCGGGGCGATGCAGGCCCTGCTCACCAGTCCGCCCTCCGGGCACGGCGCGCTCACCCCGCTCAAGCGGTGGCTGCGGCACGGGATCCCGAGCCTGGAGCGGATGGCCGACACCGATCTGCCGTGGGCGCGGCTCGCGGGCCGGGCGCCCGCCGACGCGGCCGAGCAGCTCTGTCTGACCAATGTCGTCCAGCAGTTGGACCATCTGCGGGCGCACGAGTCCGTCGCCAGAGCCCTGGAGCAGGGCACGCTGGAGCTGCACGGGATGTACTTCCACGTCGGTGAGGCGCAGGCGTACCTCCTGGAGGAGCGCGATCCCGTCTTCGGGCAGGTGGAAGCCGCCCTGTACGAGGACACGCGGGCCTGAACCAACCCTTTCCCGGCCGCGTGCCAGAGGTGAGAGCGGGTGGTTCCCGGTGCCGCCGGGAACCACCCGCATCCGCCACCCGCACACAGTCGTCCCACCAGCCACGGCGTACAGGTCTAAACCAATTTCAGGACCCCCCTTGTCACCAGGGGTCGCGGTCTGATGAGCTGTGGCCTGGGACACAACGGACACCTTGGGAAAGGCAGTAGCCGTGAGCAATGAAAGCCTGGCCAATCTTCTGAAGGAAGAGCGTCGATTCGCCCCTCCCGCCGACCTGGCCGCGAACGCCAACGTCACGGCGGAGGCGTACGAGCAGGCCAAGGCTGACCGGCTCGGTTTCTGGGCCGAGCAGGCCCGGCGCCTGACCTGGGCCACCGAGCCGACCGAGACGCTGGACTGGTCGAACCCGCCGTTCGCCAAGTGGTTCAAGGACGGCAAGCTCAACGTCGCGTACAACTGCGTCGACCGCCATGTCGAGGCCGGGAACGGCGACCGGGTCGCCATCCACTTCGAGGGCGAGCCGGGCGACAGCCGCGCGATCACGTACGCCGAGCTCAAGGACGAGGTCAGCCGGGCCGCCAACGCCCTGACCGAGCTGGGAGTTCAGCAGGGCGACCGGGTCGCCGTCTACCTGCCGATGATTCCGGAAGCCGTCATCTCGATGCTCGCCTGCGCGCGCATCGGGGCCGCGCACTCCGTCGTCTTCGGCGGCTTCTCGGCCGACGCCATCGCCAAGCGCATCGAGGACGCCGACGCCAAGGTCGTCATCACCTCGGACGGCGGCTTCCGCCGGGGCAAGCCGTCCGCGCTCAAGCCGGCCGTCGACGAGGCGCTGACGCGCGTGTCCGTCGAGAAGGTCCTCGTCGTGCAGCGCACGAAGCAGGACGTCGCCTGGACCGAGGGCCGCGACGTGTGGTGGCACGACGTCGTCGGCCGCCAGTCCACCGAGCACACCCCGCAGGCGTTCGACGCCGAACAGCCGCTCTTCATCCTCTACACGTCGGGCACGACGGGTAAGCCGAAGGGCATCCTGCACACCTCGGGCGGCTACCTGACGCAGGCCAGCTACACCCACCACGCCGTCTTCGACCTCAAGCCCGAGACGGACGTCTACTGGTGCACGGCCGACATCGGCTGGGTCACCGGCCACTCGTACATCACCTACGGCCCGCTCTCGAACGGCGCGACGCAGGTCATCTACGAGGGCACCCCGGACACCCCGCACCAGGGCCGTTTCTGGGAGATCGTGCAGAAGTACGGCGTCTCGATCCTCTACACGGCGCCCACGGCCATCCGTACGTTCATGAAGTGGGGCGACGACATCCCCGCGAAGTTCGACCTCAGCAGCCTGCGCGTGCTGGGTTCGGTCGGTGAGCCGATCAACCCCGAGGCCTGGGTCTGGTACCGGAAGAACATCGGCGGCGACAAGTGCCCCATCGTGGACACCTGGTGGCAGACCGAGACCGGCGCGATGATGATCGCCCCGCTGCCCGGCGTGACGGAGACGAAGCCGGGCTCCGCCCAGCGCGCGCTCCCCGGCATCTGCGCGACCGTCGTCGACGACGAGGCGCACGAGGTGCCGAACGGTGGCGGCGGTTACCTCGTCCTCACCGAGCCGTGGCCGTCGATGCTGCGCACCATCTGGGGCGACGACCAGCGGTTCATCGACACGTACTGGTCGCGCTTCGAGGGCAAGTACTTCGCCGGTGACGGTGCCAAGAAGGACGAGGACGGCGACATCTGGCTGCTCGGCCGGGTCGACGACGTCATGCTCGTCTCCGGGCACAACATCTCGACCACCGAGGTCGAATCCGCGCTCGTCTCGCACCCGGCCGTCGCCGAGGCCGCCGTGGTCGGCGCCGCCGACGAGACGACCGGTCAGGCGATCGTCGCCTTCGTGATCCTGCGCGGCAGCGCGAACGCGGAGGACGAGTCGCTGGTGGCGGACCTGCGCAACCACGTGGGCGCCACGCTCGGCCCGATCGCCAAGCCCAAGCGGATCCTGCCGGTCGCCGAGCTGCCCAAGACGCGCTCGGGCAAGATCATGCGCCGTCTGCTGCGCGACGTCGCGGAGAACCGGGCGGTGGGTGACGTCACCACGCTGGCCGACTCCTCGGTGATGGACCTGATCCAGGCGGAGCTGCCGAAGACGTCCGGCGAGGACTGATCTTCGTAGCCGCACGAACAGAGGAAACGGGCACTCGGCGAACGCGCCGAGTGCCCGTTTCGTGCGTATCGTGATGATCACCAGTACGCCTTGCGTACACCCGGTAGGGTGAAGAGCGCGTCAAGAAGACGCAATGAAGTCCACAGGGTGTGCCGGGAAGTCTGGTCGGCGTTGTAACTGCCGTACCCGACCGGAGGTTCCCCCGTGGCCGCGCCCACCCCGCAGCAGCAGACGCCCGACAAGAGTGACCGCAAGGCATTCGGCCGCCTCTCGCTGCCCGAGCGGAACTTCGTCGCCGACGCGCTGCGCACCGAGACCGTCGGCGGCGTCCTGCTCCTGCTCGCCGCCGTCGCGGCGCTGATCTGGTCGAACATCCCGGCCCTGCACCACAGCTACGAGGCCGTCAGCGACTTCCACCTCGGGCCCGGAGCACTCGGCCTGAACCTTTCCATCGAGCACTGGGCGGCCGACGGACTCCTCGCGATCTTCTTCTTCGTCGCCGGCATCGAACTCAAGCGTGAGCTGGTCGCCGGGGATCTGCGCGACCCGAAGGCGGCCGCACTGCCGGTCGTCGCCGCGGTCTGCGGCATGGCGATGCCCGCGATCGTCTACACGGTCGTCAACGCGATCGGGGGTGGCTCACTGTCCGGCTGGGCCGTGCCCACCGCCACCGACATCGCGTTCGCCCTCGCCGTCCTCGCGGTCATCGGTACGTCGCTGCCGAGCGCCCTGCGCGCCTTCCTGCTCACCCTCGCCGTCGTCGACGACCTCTTCGCGATCCTGATCATCGCGATCTTCTTCACCGAGGACATCAACTTCCTGGCGCTCGCGGGGGCCGTGGTCGGTCTCGCGGTCTTCTGGCTGCTGCTGCGGAAGCGGGTGCGCGGCTGGTACCTCTACGTTCCGCTGGCCCTGGTCATCTGGGGCCTGATGTACAACAGCGGCATCCACGCCACCATCGCCGGTGTCGCCATGGGTCTGATGCTGCGCTGCCACCGCGAGGAGGCCGACGGGGACACGGCGCACTCCCCCGGCGAGCACATCGAGCACCTGGTGCGCCCGCTGTCGGCCGGGCTCGCGGTGCCGCTGTTCGCGCTGTTCAGCGCCGGTGTCACGGTGTCCGGCGGGGCGCTGGGCGACGTCTTCACCAAGCCGGAGACGCTCGGTGTGGTGCTCGGTCTCGTCGTCGGCAAGGCCGTCGGCATCTTCGGCGGTACGTGGCTGACGGCCCGGTTCACCAAGGCGTCGCTGTCGGACGAGCTGGCCTGGCCGGACGTGTTCGCGGTCGCCTCGCTCGCCGGGATCGGCTTCACCGTCTCGCTGCTCATCGGCGAACTCGCCTTCACCGACGACCCGCTGATGACCGACGAGGTCAAGGCAGCGGTCCTGATGGGCTCGCTGATCGCGGCTGTGCTCAGCAGCGTGCTGCTGAAGATACGGAACGCCAAGTACCGCGCCCTGTACGAGGCCGAGGAGCGCGACGAGGACCAGGACGGCATCCCCGACATCTACGAAGTCGACAAGCCGGAGTACCACCTCCGGATGGCCGAGATCTACGAGAAGAAGGCCGCGGAGCACCGGAGGCTTGCCGAAGTGGCGGCCGGGGCAGGCGGCCAGGACGAGCGTCCGGCATGATCTGACAACGAGTCCGCACAACGGAGCACCCACAAGCCTCTACGGAACAACAGGGAGTACGCGATGAGCGCACCCGACGGCAGCCCGGTCGGCGCCGAACGCAGCATCGGCCAGCTGTTCGCCTCGGCGACGACCGAGATGTCCGCACTGGTGCACGACGAGATCGCCCTGGCGAAGGCACAGCTCAAGCAGGACGTGAAGCGCGGGGCGACCAGCGGCGGCCTGTTCAGCGTGGCCGTGGCCGTGCTGGTCTTCTCGCTGCCCATGCTGAGCTTCGCCCTCGCCTACGCCATCAACGCCTGGACGGGCGGCTTCAACGGCAGGGGCGGCTGGAACCTGGCCTGGTGCTTCCTGCTCTCCTTCACCGCGAGCCTGGTCCTCGCGATCCTCCTCGGCGTGATCGGCGTCGCGTTCGCCAAGAAGGCCAAGAAGAGCAAGGGCCCGCAGAAGGTGGCCGCTTCGTTCAAGGAGACGGCGGGCGTACTCCAGCACGCCAAGCCGCACCCGCGTGAGGTGACGGCAGGCGACCGTGTCCCCGAGGCCATCGAGGCTGTGGCACGCTCGTCTTCATGACGGACCCCGCCACTCCTTCGGCCGCACAGCCGCCCTCCTCAGTCGTACGCGTCGACCTCCCCGGTGGCAGAGAGGTGCTCCACCGGGACGTCGCCGCCAACGGCGCGCGGTTCCACATCGCCGAAGTGGGCGAAGGGCCGCTGGTCCTGCTGCTGCACGGCTTCCCGCAGTTCTGGTGGACGTGGCGGCACCAGCTCGGCGCGCTCGCCGACGCCGGGTTCCGGGCCGTCGCCATGGACCTGCGCGGCGTGGGCGGCAGCGACCGGACGCCGCGCGGCTACGACCCGGCGAACCTGGCGCTCGACATCACCGGCGTCGTCCGCTCGCTCGGCGAACCCGACGCGGCGCTCGTCGGACACGACCTCGGCGGGTATCTCGCGTGGACGGCGGCCGTGATGCGGCCCAAGCTGGTGCGCCGGCTCGTCGTCTCCTCGATGCCGCACCCGCGCCGCTGGCGCGCGGCGATGCTCGCGGACTACCGCCAGTCGCGCTCGGGCTCGTACGTCTGGGGCTTCCAGCGCCCGTGGCTGCCGGAGCGTCAACTCCAGGCCCATGACGCCGAGTTGGTCGGCAAGCTCGTACGGGACTGGTCGGGACCGCGACAGCCCGACGACGAGGCCGTGGAGACCTACCGGCGGGCCATGCTCATCCCGTCGACGGCGCACTGCTCGATCGAGCCGTACCGGTGGATGGTGCGGTCTCTCGCGCGGCCCGACGGGATCCAGTTCAACCGCCGCATGAAGCGCCCCGTCCGGGTTCCCACGCTGCATCTGCACGGCTCGCTCGACCCCGTGATGCGCACGCGCAGTGCGGCCGGGTCCGGCGAGTACGTCGAAGCCCCTTACCGCTGGCGGCTGTTCGACGGTCTCGGGCACTTCCCGCACGAGGAGGACCCCGAGGCCTTCTCGAAGGAACTCGTGAACTGGCTGAAGGACCCCGAGCCCGATCGGTGACCCGCGATCGGTGGCCCGCGATCGGTGGCACCGGCGCGGGCCGCGGGGCCCGCGCGCGGGTGCCCGGTATCCGGTCGGGAACATCTGTCCTACGAACAGCCAAATGCCTGGCGCATACGCCAATTGGGGGCCGTGAGGGCGGTTACCGACCATGAGGCACGGGCACACGTCGGAATATGGGCTGGACGCACGACTACAGTGACGCAGCACGCAACCGCCGCCCAGCGATGACGCTGGGCACTCCCCAGAGGGGGGCGCCGCAGGACGATCCGGCGCACGACCCCCGGCTGGGCATTCCGCGTATTCTGCGGCGTCGGGCCCGCTGGGTGTCGGCGCGGCTGCGGCATACGAGCCGGGGCTGAACCTCGCTACCCGGCAGGGGAATCACGGCACCCGCCAGGGGATCTACAGCGCGCAGGCGTCCGTGTCCACCTGCTGGACCGCGGAGCGGCCCTGGGTGATGTCGGTACGGATCTCGTCGGCGGTCAGCGCGTAGCCCGTGTCCTCGTTGTCGAGGGACTTCGCGAAGACGACCCCGTAGACCTGGCCGTCCGGTGTCAGCAGCGGGCCGCCGGAGTTGCCCTGCCGGACCGTCGCGTACAGCGAGTACACGTCGCGCTGGACGGTGCCGCGGTGGTAGATGTCCGGGCCGTCCGCGTTGATCCGGCCGCGGACGCGGGCCGGGCGCACGTCGTACGCCCCGTTCTCCGGGAAGCCCGCGACGATCGCGCCGCCGCCGCGCTGTGCGTCGGTCTGCGTGAATCGCAGCGCGGGCGCCTTCAGGGACGGGACGTCGAGGACCGCGATGTCACGCTTCCAGTCGTAGAGGACGACCTTCGCGTCGTACTTGACGCCCTCGCCGCCTATCTGGACGGTGGGTTCGTCGACGCCGCCCACCACGTGCGCGTTCGTCATCACGCGGCGGTCGGCGAAGACGAAGCCGGTGCCCTCGACGACCTTGCCGCAGCTGGGTGCCTGGCCGACGACCTTCACGATGGACCGCTTCGCGTTCGCCGCGACCGGGCTGTTGGCCAGCGCCGGGTCGGGCGGGCGGACCTCGGCGATCGGCTCGTTCGCGAACGGGCTGAAGACCTGCGGGAAACCGTTCTGCGCGAGCGTGGAGGAGAAGTCGGCGAACCAGGTGTCCGCCTGCGTCGGCAGCGCGCGGGAGACGCCGAGCAGCACCTTGGAGCCGCGCACCTCCTTGCCGAGCGTGGGCAGCGTGGTGCCGGCCAGCGCGGAACCTATCAGCCAGGCCACCAGCAGCATCGCCGCCACGTTGACCAACGCGCCGCCCGTCGCGTCCAGCGCTCTCGCCGGGGACCATGTGATGTATCTGCGCAGCTTGTTGCCCAGGTGCGTGGTGAAGGCCTGGCCGACCGAGGCGCAGACGATGACGACGACCACGGCGACGACCGCGGCCGTCGTCGAGACGGCCGCGTCATCGGTGATGGCGCCCCAGAGCACCGGCAGTACGTAGACGGCGACGAGGCCGCCGCCCAGGAAGCCGATCACCGACAGGATGCCGACGACGAAGCCCTGGCGGTAGCCGACGACCGCGAACCACACGGCCGCGGCGAGCAGCAGGATGTCCAGCACGTTCACCGCTCACGCCCCGCCTCTTGAACGGCCTCTTCCACGCCCCGCCTCGTCACGCCTCGCCTCATATCGCAGTCACCGGGATCGCACAGCACGGCGACCACCCTGTCATGAGCGCCAGTCGAGCGGGACCGTGTTCTCCCGGTCCCACGGGCGCTCCCAGCCCGCGTAGTGCAGCAGCCGGTCGATGACACCCGCCGTGAACCCCCAGACCAGCGCGGATTCCACCAGGAACGCCGGGCCTCGGTGGCCGCTCGGGTGGACCGTCGTCGCTCTGTTGGCCGGGTCCGTGAGATCGGCCACGGGGACCGTGAAGACCCGGGCCGTCTCCGCGGGGTCGACCGCCGCGACGGGTGTGGGCACCCGCCACCATCCCAGTACGGGCGTGACGACGAATCGGCTCACCGGGATGTAGAGCTTCGGCAGGACGCCGAAGAGCTGGACGCCGCTCGGGTCGAGCCCGGTCTCCTCCCACGCCTCGCGCAGGGCGGCCCGCAGCGGGCCCTCCGTACGCGGGTCGCCGTCCTCCGGGTCGAGGGCGCCGCCGGGGAAGGAGGGCTGGCCCGCGTGCGATCTCAGTGAGCCGGAGCGCTCCATGAGCAGCAGTTCGGGGCCGCGGTCGCCCTCGCCGAACAGGATCAGGACCGCGGACTGGCGGCCCGCGCCGTCCTTCGGGGGCAGGAAGCGGCTGAGCTGTTCGCCGCGGACGGTGCGGGCGGCGTCGGCGACGGGGGTGAGCCAGTCGGGGAGGCCGGTGGTGCGCAGGGCGATGTCGGAGGGGACGGGGGCCGTGCCGTGGGCGAGGGGCGCGGCTTCCGTCGCGGCCGGGGCGCGCGTCGTGCCCGGCTCGTCCGCCCGGCCGGTCCCACCGGGGCCGACCGGTCCGCTCTGCCCGCCCTGCCCGCCCTCGGCGGGGCCACCGCCCTGACCGCTCCGGCCGTCGAACCTGCTCGTTCCGTCGATCTCGCTCACGTGCTTCATCGCCGCCCCCGTACCTGTCGTGTTGGTCCCAACGCCCGGCCGCCCCCTCTTCGTTCCGCCTTCCGGTTCCGTCACCCGGACGGGGTGCCCAGCGGCGGCGCCGCGATGCCGCCCGCGTCCAGGTAGCCCTGCGGGGGCCTGAGGCGCTGGCCCGGGAAGCCGCCCTTCTCGTACTTCAGGAGCTTCTTCGCCTTTTCCGGGTCCGTCTCGCCCTCGCCGTACGCCGGGCAGAGCGGGGCGATCGGGCAGGCGCCGCAGGCCGGTTTGCGGGCATGGCAGATACGGCGGCCGTGGAAGATCACGTTGTGGCTGAGCTGGGTCCACTCGCTCTTCGGGAACAGCTCGCCGACGGCCCTCTCGACCTTGTCCGGGTCCGTCTCCTCGGTCCACTTCCAGCGGCGTACGAGGCGGCCGAAGTGGGTGTCCACCGTGATGCCGGGCCTGCCGAATGCGTTGCCGAGGACGACGAACGCCGTCTTGCGGCCCACGCCGGGAAGTTTCACCAGGTCTTCGAGGCGGCCCGGGACCTCGCCGCCGAACTCCTCCGTCAGGGCCTTGGCCAGGCCCATGATCGACCTCGTCTTCGCGCGGAAGAAGCCGGTCGGGCGGATCAGTTCCTCGACCTCCTCGGGGTTCGCCGCGGCGAGGTCCTCCGGTGTGGGGTACTTCGCGAACAGGCCCGGGGTCGTCTGGTTGACCCTCAGGTCGGTCGTCTGGGCCGACATCACCGTGGCGACCAGGAGCTGGAAGGGGTTCTCGAAGTCGAGTTCGGGGTGGGCGTACGGGTACGTCTCCGCGAGTTCCCTGTTGATGCGGCGGGCCCGGCGGACCAGGGCCGTGCGGGACTCGGGCTTTGTGGTGCGCTTCTTCGGGGCCGTGGCGGGAGTCTTGGGGGTCGCCCCCTCCTCCCCTTCCCGTCCCGACCCCGGGGACTGCGCCCCCGGACCCCCCACCGACGCGCCCGAGACCCCGGCCCGGCCAACCTTCTTGGCCGGGGCCTTACGGCTCGGCGTCCTCTTGGCGGGGGCGGTCGTCCTGGCCGGGGACTTCGCGGCCGAGGCGGTCCTCTTGGCCGGAGCTTCGGCCGAGGTCTTCGCGGCGGAGGCAGACTTCTTGGCCGTCGTCTTCGCCGAAGTCCCGGCAGCCGAGGCAGTCCTCTTGGCCGGCGACCTCTCGGCCGTGACCTTCTCGGCCGGGGACTTCGCAGCCGAGGCGGTCTTCTTGGCCGAGGCGGTCTTCTTGGCCAACGCCTTCGCCCCGGTCTTCTCAACCGAAGCCACCGTCTTGGCCGGGGCCTTCTCTGCCGGGGACTTCGCAGCCGAGGCGGTCTTCTTGGCCGACGCCTTCGCCCCGGTCTTCTCAACCGAAGCCACCGTCTTGGCCAGAGCCTTCTCGGCCGAGGACTTCGCAGCCGAGGCGGTCTCCTTGGCCGGAGCTTCGGCCGAGGTCTTCTCGGCCGAGGTCTTCGCGGCCGAGGTCTTCTCGGCCGAGGTCTTCTCGGCCGAGGTCTTCGCGGTCGAAGCAGTGGCCTTGGCCGGCGTCTTCTTGGTCGGCGTCTTCTTGGCCGCGGCCTTCTTGGCCGGAGGCCTCTCGGCGGCCCCCGTCCTGCCCCGGGACACCTGTCCCGCAAGCGTCCCGGGCAGTGGGGGCTCGGGCGCTGTGGGCTTCTTTTTCGCGGGCATCGACTATGCGGCCTTCCCCTGTGCGGAACCCGGAACGGCGCAGGGCACGGGGTTCTTTCGGGCTTGTTCGCCCACAGCGGAATCATGGTCGGCCGACATCGCCCCAGCCCCCTCTGCCTGCGCTCTCACCGGCTTTTTGGACACCCGGCCAGCCTAAAGCCCGGCACCGACATCCGCCGTGGAGCCGTCGGATCGGCCCCCGATTGGCCCCCTCCCCCTCGGGTTGTGACGCAGGTGCGGCAGACTTGTAGCTGAGTGACTGATCACACTGTTTGGACCGTCCGGCAAAATGGGGAACGGGAAATACCCTTCCCGACTGTTGTTCCCCCCACTGCAGGCGACATAGGAGAGAAACTCGTGGACGACGTTCTGCGGCGCGCCCCGCTCTTCGCGGCGCTCGATGACGAGCAGGCCGCGGAGCTCCGCGCCTCCATGAGTGAGGTGACCCTCGCACGCGGCGACGCCCTGTTCCACGAGGGCGACCCCGGCGACCGCCTGTACGTGGTCACCGAGGGCAAGGTGAAGCTCCACCGCACCTCCCCCGACGGCCGCGAGAACATGCTGGCCGTCCTCGGACCCGGCGAGCTCATCGGTGAGCTGTCGCTGTTCGACCCCGGACCGCGTACCGCGACCGCCAGCGCGCTGACCGAGGTGAAGCTGCTGGGCCTCGGCCACGGCGACCTCCAGCCGTGGCTCAACGCACGACCCGAGGTGGCCGCCGCCCTGCTGCGCGCCGTCGCCCGGCGCCTGCGCAAGACCAACGACCAGATGTCCGACCTGGTCTTCTCGGACGTGCCGGGCCGTGTCGCCCGCGCGCTGCTCGACCTTTCGCGCCGCTTCGGCGTGCAGTCCGAGGAGGGCATCCACGTCGTGCACGACCTCACGCAGGAGGAGCTGGCCCAGCTGGTCGGCGCCTCCCGCGAGACGGTGAACAAGGCGCTGGCGGACTTCGCGGGCCGCGGCTGGCTGCGCCTGGAGGCGCGGGCCGTGATCCTGCTCGACGTCGAGCGGCTCGCCAAGCGTTCGCGCTGATCACGGACGCCGCACGCGCAGAAGCTGTACGAGGACGGGTCCCGCCGCACACCGCGGCGGGACCCGTCGTCGTCGGAACGCGGAAATACCGTGCTGTACGCCCCTCTTCCCTGCACAGTTACCCCATGGCCGATCCGAACCGTGGGCTCGACCCCCAGGGATACATCGCGCGCGAGGGCTCTCTGGGCCGCATCGAGGAACCGTTCCGCCCTGTCGTGGCCGCCGCCCGTGACCGGCTGCTCGACGTCTTCGGGGCCCGTCTGAGCGGCGCGTACCTGTACGGGTCCGTGCCCCGCGGCACCGCCCGCCCCGGCCGCTCCGACCTCGACCTCCTGCTCGTCCTGCGCGCCGCGCCCACCGAGGCCGACCGCGCGGACGCCCGGATGCTCGACGCCGCGCTCGACAAGGAGTTCGCCCAGGTCGCCGGGGTGGGCACCCTCGTCTTCGGGCGGCAGCGGCTGCTGAGCGAGGCCGAGACGTACGACATGGGCTGGTTCGTGGCCTGTCTGTGCACCCCGCTGCTCGGCGAGGACCTGGCCGAATACCTGCCGCGCTACCGGCCCACGTCCCTCCTCGCCCGCGAGACCAACGGGGACCTGGCCGCGCGCCTGCCCCGCTGGCGGGAGCAGTGCGCGGCGGCCCGCACCGACGACGAGCGGCGCGCGCTCCAGCGGCGCCTGGCCCGGCATCTCGTGCGCACCGCCTTCACCCTCGTCATGCCCCGCTGGAACGGCTGGACCAGCGATCTGCAGGAGATGGCCGCGGTGTTCGGGGAGTACCACGGCGATACGGAGTGGGCCGGACGCGTACGGGAGGCGGCCGGGGCGGCCCATGAGCCGACCGGGGAGGCGGCCGCCCTGTCGACGTACACCGAAGAGCTCGGGCCGTGGCTCGCGGGCGAGTACGCGCGCGTGCACGGCATCAAAGGCGCCGAAGGCGTCACCTGGGGAGGAAGCGAACGATGACCACACAGGCCGACGACCTGGCCGCGCGTTTCGAGGCGGAGCGCGGACGGCTGCGGTCCGTGGCGTACCGGATGCTCGGATCGCTCAACGAGGCGGAGGACGCGGTCCAGGAGGGCTGGCTGCGGCTGCAGCGGGCCGACGCGGACGACGTGCGGAACCTGAGCGGGTGGCTGACGACCGTCGTCGGGCGGATCTGTCTCGACATGCTGCGGGCCAGGAGCACGCGGCGCGAGGAACCGTTCGAGGTCGAGTCGGGGGACGAGGTGCGGCTGCCCGATCCGGTGGTGCGGCCCGCCGACCCGGTGCACGAGGCCGAGCTCGCCGACTCGGTGGGGCTCGCGCTGCTCGTCGTGCTCGACACGCTGGCGCCCGCCGAGCGGCTGGCGTTCGTGCTGCACGACATGTTCGCGGTGCCGTTCGAGGACCTGGCCCCGATCGTGGAGCGCACCCCGGCCGCGACCCGGCAGCTGGCCAGCCGGGCCCGGCGTCGCGTCCAGGGGCAGGCTCCCGCGCCCGACACCGACATCGCCCGGCAGCGGGTGGTCGTCGACGCCTGGCTGGCGGCCTCCCGCGCCGGTGACTTCGAGGCGCTGCTCGAACTCCTCGACCCGGACGTGCTGCTCCGCGTCGACCAGGGCCCGGGAGCCGCGTCGCTGCTGATGCGCGGCGCCCTGGAGGTCGCCGGTCAGGCCGCGCTGTACGGGCGGATGGCCCCGGTCACCTTCCCGGCGTTCGTGGGCGACTCCCTGGGCATGGTGTCCGTGCCGAACGGCAAGATCGCCACCATCGGCGCCTTCACGTTCCGCGACGGCAAGGTCGTCGGGGTCGACATCATCACCGACCCGGCCCGGATCGCCGCCCTGAACATCGACTGGCCCGAGGCGTAGACCCGGCAGCGGGCCGGTTCCGACCGGGCCGCTGCCGATCCGGCCGGTCGGATCCAGCCGGTCAGATCCAGCCGGTCAGATCAGACCGATCAGATCAGGCCGTGTTCGCGCAGGTAGTCGAGCTGGGCCAGGACGGACAGCTCGGCCGCCGGCCACAGCGAGCGGTCCACGTCCGCGTACACGTGCGCCACGACCTCGGACGACGTCGCGTACCCGCTCTCGACGGCGGTCTCCACCTGCGCGAGCCGGTGGGCGCGGTGGGCGAGGTAGAACTCGACGGCGCCCTGCGCGTCCTCCAGCACCGGGCCGTGGCCGGGCAGCACCGTGTGGACGCCGTCGTCGACCGTGAGCGACCTGAGGCGGCGCAGCGAGTCCAGGTAGTCGCCGAGGCGGCCGTCCGGGTGCGCGACCACCGTCGTGCCCCGGCCGAGAATGGTGTCGCCGGTCAACACGGCCCGGTCGGCGGGGAGATGGAAGCAGAGCGAGTCGGCGGTGTGGCCCGGGGTGGGGACGACCCGCATCTCCAGGCCGCCCGTCGTCACCACGTCCCCGGCCGCCAGGCCCTCGTCGCCGAGCCGCAGCGCCGGGTCGAGCGCGCGCACCTTCGTCCCGGTCAACTCGGCGAACCGGCCGGCCCCTTCGGCATGGTCGGGGTGCCCGTGCGTGAGGAGGGTGAGCGCGACGCGCTTGCCGGCCTTCTCGGCGGTGGCGATCACGTGCGTGAGGTGGGCGTCGTCCAGCGGGCCCGGGTCGATCACGACGGCGAGCTCGCTGTCGGGTTCGGCCACGATCCAGGTGTTGGTGCCGTCGAGGGTCATCGCCGACGCGTTGGGCGCCAGCACGTTCACGGCGCGGGCGGTGGCGGGGCCGGAGAGCACCCCGCCCCGCGGCTGCCCCGGCAGGGCGGCTGCTTCGGTCATCGTCACGCGCTCCCGCCGGTCGGAATGTGCTTGGTGAACTCGTCGTGCCCCGGCCAGGACAGCACCAGCGCGCCCTCTTCCAGGCGGGCTCGGGCCAGTACGGGGGTCAGGTCGCGGCCCGTCGCACCGGCGAGGGCGTCGGCCGCCGAGCCGTAGGCGGCCAGGGTGCGCAGCGTCGCGATGGTGGGCGGCATCATCGTCAGCTCGCCCTGGTCGTACGCGGACGCGGCCCGGCCTGGCCGGATCCACACCGTGCGGTCGGCCTCGGAGGAGTCGTCGCTGGTGCGCTGGCCCGCGGGGAGCGCGGCGGCGAAGAACCAGGTGTCGTAGCGGCGCGGCTCGAACTCGGGGGTGATCCAGCGCGCCCACGCGCCGAGCAGGTCGGAGCGCAGCACCAGGCCGCGCTGTTCCAGGAACTCGGCGAAGGACAGCTCGCGGTCGATCAGCGCCTGCCGGGCCGCCTGCCACTGCGCGCCGGTCGTGTCGTCCACGACGGTGTCCGGGGTGGGGCCCGCGAGCAGCACGCCCGCCTCCTCGAACGTCTCGCGCACCGCGGCGCAGACGATCGCCTGCGCCTCTCGCGACGGCACGCCCAGCCGCTCGGCCCACACCTCGCGGGAGGGGCCCGCCCAGCGCACCTGCCGGTCGTCGTCGCGCGGGTCGACGCCGCCGCCGGGGTAGGCGTAGGCACCGGCCGCGAACTGCATCGACGTCCGTCTGCGGAGCATGTGGACTTCGAGGCCGTCCGGGCCCGTCGCGTCCCTGAGCAGCATCACCGTGGCCGCGCGGCGCGGCGTCGCGGGCGTGAGCGTGCCGGCGGCGAGCGCGCGGATGCGTTCCGGCCACTCCGGGGGGTACCACTGGCCGTTGGACATGGCCGGAGGCTATCCCGACTGGCGTGGATGTTCGAGAGGCCGCCCCCGACGAAGATCGGGGGCGGCCTCTCGTACGCGTACGGGACCCGGTCCGCTCAGTCCTCGGGGGTGAGCTCCACCTGGATCTCCACCTCGACCGGCGCGTCCAGCGGCAGCACCGCGACACCCACGGCGCTGCGGGCGTGCACGCCCTTGTCGCCGAGGACCGCGCCGAGCAGCTCGCTGGCGCCGTTGATGACGCCCGGCTGCCCGGTGAAGTCGCTGGCCGAGGCGACGAAGCCGACGACCTTCACGACACGCGCGATGCGGTCCAGGTCACCGGCGACGGACTTCACCGCGGCCAGCGCGTTCAGCGCGCAGGTGGCGGCCAGTTCCTTGGCCTCCTCGGCGGTGACCTCGGCGCCGACCTTGCCGGTCAGCGAGAGCTTGCCGTCGACCATCGGAAGCTGCCCGGCCGTGTACACGTACACACCGGACCGCACCGCGGGCTGGTACGCGGCGACCGGCGGGACCACCGGCGGCAGCGTCAGACCGAGCTCGGCGATGCGCGCCTCGACCTGGCCGCTCACGCGTTCTTCTCGCGCTTCAGGTACGCCACCAGCTGCTCGGGATTGTTCGGCCCGGGCACGACCTGGACGAGCTCCCAGCCGTCCTCGCCCCAGGTGTCCAGGATCTGCTTCGTCGCGTGCACCAGGAGCGGCACCGTCGCGTATTCCCACTTCTTTGCCATGAGGGCGACTGTAGCCGCCGAACTGTGGTGCGTCGTTCCGGAGGCTGCTGCGTGATCGGGCCGCGTACTGGTTACGCTCGAATACGTGAGCAGGCTCCAGGTCGTCAGCGGCAAGGGCGGTACCGGAAAGACCACGGTCGCCGCCGCACTCGCGCTCGCCCTCGCGACCGAGGGCAAGCGCACTCTCCTGGTGGAGGTGGAGGGCAGACAGGGCATCGCGCAGCTCTTTGAGACCGAAGCGCTTCCCTACGAGGAGCGGAAGATCGCCGTCGCGCCCGGCGGGGGCGAGGTGTACGCGCTCGCCATCGACCCCGAACTGGCGCTTCTGGACTACCTCCAGATGTTCTACAAGCTGGGCGGCGCGGGCCGCGCCCTGAAGAAGCTGGGCGCGATCGACTTCGCCACGACCATCGCGCCGGGCCTCAGGGACGTACTCCTGACCGGCAAGGCGTGCGAGGCGGTCCGGCGCAAGGACAAGCAGGGGCGGTACGCGTACGACTACATCGTCATGGACGCCCCGCCCACCGGCCGCATCACCCGCTTCCTCAACGTGAACGACGAGGTGGCCGGGCTCGCCAAGATAGGGCCGATACACAATCAGGCGCAGGCGGTCATGCGGGTCATCAAGTCCCCCGAGACGGCGGTGCACTTGGTGACGCTCCTGGAGGAGATGCCGGTGCAGGAGACCCTCGACGGGGTCGCCGAGCTGCGCGCCGCGAAGCTCCCGGTGGGACGGATCATGGTGAACATGGTGCGGCCCGCGCTCCTGGGGGAACCCGCCCTGGCACTGACCCGTTCCCCGTCCGTCGCACCCGGGGTCACCGAGGCCCTGAAGGCGGCCGGGCTCAGCGGGGCGAAGCGGCTCGTGGGGCCGCTGCTCGACCAGGCCGAGGAGTACGCGGAGCGGTACGCGCTCGAACGCGCCCAGCGCGAGCTGCTCGCCGGGGCCGGGCTGCCGCTGCACGAACTGCCGCTGCTCACCGAGGGGTTGGACCTCGCGGGCCTGTACACGCTCGCCGAGGAACTGCGACAGCAAGGGATCTGAGGGACCGCTTCGATGACGCTGAACCCTGAAGGCGCGCTCGACATCGACCCGCTGCTCGACGACCCGGCCACCCGCATCGTGGTCTGCTGCGGCTCGGGCGGCGTCGGCAAGACGACGACCGCGGCGGCGCTCGGCCTGCGGGCCGCCGAGCGCGGCCGCAAGGTCGTGGTGCTGACCATCGACCCGGCCCGGCGCCTCGCCCAGTCCATGGGTATCGACTCGCTCGACAACACCCCGCGCCGGGTCAAGGGCATCAGCCCCGCGGGAGAGGCCGCCGGCGGCGAGCTGCACGCCATGATGCTCGACATGAAGCGCACCTTCGACGAGATCGTCGAGGCGCACGCGGACAAGGGACGCGCGGAGGCGATCCTCGGCAACCCCTTCTACCAGTCGCTCTCGGCGGGCTTCGCGGGCACGCAGGAGTACATGGCGATGGAGAAGCTGGGGCAGCTGCGCTCCCGCGACGAGTGGGACCTGATCGTCGTCGACACGCCACCCTCGCGCTCGGCGCTCGACTTCCTGGACGCGCCCAAGCGGCTCGGCTCGTTCCTCGACGGCAAGCTGATCCGCGTCCTGATGGCCCCCGCGAAGGTCGGCGGGCGGGCCGGGATGAAGTTCCTGAACGTCGGAATGTCGATGATGACCGGCGCGCTGGGCAAGCTGCTCGGCGGTCAACTGCTGCGCGACGTACAGACGTTCGTCGCCGCGATGGACACCATGTTCGGCGGTTTCCGTACCCGCGCGGACGCCACGTACAAGCTCCTCCAGGCGCCCGGCACGGCGTTCCTGGTGGTCGCGGCGCCCGAGCGGGACGCGCTGCGCGAGGCCGCGTACTTCGTGGAACGGCTGGCCGCGGAGCGGATGCCGCTCGCCGGCCTGGTGCTCAACCGGGTGCACGGCAGCGGCGCCGACCAACTGTCGGCCGAGCGCGCGCTCGCCGCCGCAGAAAATCTTGACGAGCGCCGCATTGTGGATCAGACGGACGGGAAGGAAGAGGGGCGTGCCACTCCCGAGGCACCTTCTCCCGAAGCACCTTCCGGTCCGGAGCCGGCCCCCACGGACCCGGACCCCAGCACGGAACATCCCAGCACGGAACAACTGACCGCGGGTCTGCTGCGGTTGCACGCGGAGCGCATGCGGCTGGTCGCGCGCGAACAGCGCACACGGGACCGCTTCACCGCTCTGCATCCCGAGGTCGCCGTGACCGAGGTCGCGGCGCTGCCCGGCGATGTGCACGACCTGGCGGGCCTCCGGGACATCGGAGACCGGCTCGCGGCCGGTGGCACTCCGGCCGGAGCTGCGTCGTGAGCCGTACGCACGTGTCGGCGTCGTGCCCTACGTGCGTGCCGCGTTCATCGCGTCGCGTTCATCGTGTTGTCGCGTACGCCGTGTCGCGCGTACGCGGTGTCGCTTGCGTCGACAGGTGACGCGCGCCGGCTAACCGACGGCCGCGTACCTCTCGTACGTCTCGTCGTTGTCGAGCTCCGCGGGCAGCAGGCCCGCACTGCGCTCGTACTCCGTACGCGCCGTCTCAAGCAGCCGGCGCCATGAGGTGACGGTCGGACGCCTGCGCAACAGTGCGCGGCGCTCCCGCTCCGTCATGCCACCCCACACGCCGAACTCGACGCGATTGTCCAGCGCGTCCGCCAGGCACTCGGTCCGCACGGGACATCCCGTGCACACCGCCTTCGCCCGGTTCTGCGCTGCTCCTTGAACGAACAGTTCGTCCGGATCGGTAGTGCGGCAGGCCGCCTGCGCACTCCAGTCGACTACCCAGCCCATACCGGCGCCGTCCTCTCCCGAATCGAGGCTCCCCCACGGCGGCAGCGGCATATTCACCGCCGCCAGTTGAGGACGTTACGGAAGGTGGGCACAGCGCAACACCCCCTTCGGGCCCAATCTTGAATGGTCCGAACGGACTATGCGTAAGCGGCAGATCACCCGACGGAGTGACCGGTGGACATGCGTGAGCTAACCGGCAAATCCGGACAGTTCACTTGAGCCACAACGGGCGTCGAGTGACACACGAGGCGGTAACGGACACCCTCCGAGCCCCGCACGGAGGCCCGTGGGAGGGGGACGGGAATGACTACAAGAGGCACTTCGAGGTACAGGAGAAGCACCGAAGAAGTGCCGGGAACGATTCGGGTTCGTCCCACGTCTTGATACGTGACCGCACTGCTGTGACAGTTGAGTGCAGCTTAGGCCAAGGCATATACGCCTGTCCGGAGAATCAGAACGTAGGCTGCCCTGCATGGGAAAGAAGCGCTCGGCCGGTGGCGGCGGCGGCATGTCGCCGGCCCAACAGGCCGCCAAGTTCCTCGGTGTCAGCGTGCTCGCCGGAGCCGTGCTCGCCGGAATCGCGCTGCCCGCGGCGGGCGCGCTCGGCCTCGCGGCCAAGGGCTCGGTCGAGGAGTTCGACGACACCCCGGCCGCACTCAAGCAGCCGCCGCTCAGCCAGCGCACCACGATCCTGGACAGCCAGGGCGGCAAGATCGCGACCGTCTACTCGCGCGACCGCACGGTCGTGAAGCTGGACGACATCTCCCCGTACATGCAGAAGGCGATCGTCGCGATCGAGGACTCGCGCTTCTACGAGCACGGGGCGATCGACGCCAAGGGCATCCTGCGCGCCATCAACGCCAACGCGCGCGGCGGCGGCGTCGCGCAGGGTGCCTCCACCCTCACCCAGCAGTACGTGAAGAACGTCTTCATGGAGGAGGCGGGCGACGACCCGACGAAGCTGGCGCAGGCCACCCAGCAGACGATCGGCCGCAAGGTCCGCGAGCTGAAGTACGCGATCCAGATCGAGAAGGACCTCGGCAAGAAGAAGATCCTCGCCAACTACCTGAACATCACGTACTTCGGGCAGCAGGCGTACGGCGTCGAGGCCGCGTCCCAGCGCTACTTCTCCAAGCCGGCCAAGGAGCTGAACGTCCAGGAGGCCGCGCTGCTCGCCGGCATCGTGCAGTCGCCGAGCCGCTACGACCCGGTGAACGACGGCGCCGAGGCGAAGAAGCGCCGCAACATCGTGCTCCAGCGCATGGCCGACGTGCATGACATCTCGCAGGCCGAGGCGGACAAGGCCAAGGAATCGGACCTCGGCCTGAAGGTCAGCCGGCCGGAGAACGGCTGCATCACCGCGGTCAAGGGCGCCGCCTTCTTCTGCGACTACGTGGAACAGGTCGTGAAGAACGACCCGGTCTTCGGCAAGACGAAGGAGGAGCGCGCCAAGCTCTGGAGCCGCGGCGGTCTGACCATCAAGACCACGCTGGACCCGCAGTCCCAGGACTCGGTGCAGGCCTCCATCAAGGCCAACGTCTACAAGACGGACACGGTGGCGACGGCGGTCACGCTCGTCGAGCCCGGCACCGGCAAGATCGTCGGCATGGGGCAGTCGCGCCCGTACGGCTTCGGCAAGCACGAAGCCGCGACCAACTACAACGTCAACCACGCCTACAACGGCTCCAACTACGGCTTCCCGACGGGTTCGACGTTCAAGCCGTTCCTGGCGGCCGCAGCCCTGGAGAAGGGCACGCCGATCACGCAGCAGTACGCGGCCCCGTACGAGATGCAGTACCCGAGCAGCGTGCAGTCGTGTAGCGGCAAGCCGTGGGTCAACGACCGCGGCTACAAGCTGTCGAACGAGAACGAGTCGGAGGTCGGCCCCTATCGCCTCAAGGAGGCGATGGAGAAGTCCATCAACACGTACTTCGTGGAGATGCTCGCCGACACCGGGATGTGCCCGGTCGTGAAGATGACCGACAAGCTCGGCGTGGTGCAGGGCAACGGCGACAAGGTGCCCGAGGTGCCGTCGTCGATGACCCTCGGTTCCACGGGTCTGTCGCCGCTGACGATGGCCTCCGCGTACGCCGCCTTCGCCAACGAGGGCACGTACTGCACCCCGGTCGCCATCGACTCGGTCACCATGACCACCACCGGCAAGTCGCTCCAGGTCCCGCAGACCAAGTGCTCGCGCGCCATGTCGACGGAGACCGCGGACAAGATCAACACGCTGCTCAGCGGTGTGACCGACTCCGGTACCGGCCAGCAGGCCGGTCTCTCGGACCGGGACAACGCCGGTAAGACCGGTACGACGGACGGCCGCAAGAACGCCTGGTTCGTCGGCTACACGCCGAACCTGGCCGGCGCCGTCTGGGTCGGCGACCCGCAGCAGAAGCAGAAGATGATCGACATCACCATCGGCGGCCGGTACCACGCCAAGGCCTTCGGCGCCGATACGCCGGGTCCGATCTGGCGGCAGGCCATGACCGGCGCGCTGGCCGGCAAGGAAGCGCCCAGCTTCAACATGGTCGACATCCCCAACCCCGACAAGGACAAGGGGAAGGACAAGAACAAGGGCGGCCAGGACGACGGCAAGCCCGGCGACAACAACGGCAACGGGGGCGGCAACGGCGGCGGCACGCCCACCCCCGACCCGACCTTCACCATCCCGGACGGCCTGATCCAGGGCAACGAGAACGGCGGGAACGGCAACGGCGGGGGCTGGGGCCGGTAAGGAGCGGGCCGGGGCCGGTAACCGGTCCTTGAGCCGTACGGCATACGGCATACGGCATACGGCAGTACGAGTAAGGGGCGCCCCCGAGCGGGGGCGCCCCTTCTTGCACGTACAGGAGCCGGTGGGGCTCAGCCCGCCAGCAGCTTCTTGACCGCCGCGGCGACCCGGCCGCCCTCGGCGCGGTCCGCCACCTTCGGCTTCACGATCTTCATGACCTGGCCCATGGCCCTCGGGCCCTCGGCGCCGGCCGCCTTCGCCTCCTCGACCGCCTGCGCGACGATCTGCTCCAGCTCGGCGTCGCTCAGCTGCTGCGGCAGGTACTCGGCGAGCACCTCGCCCTCCGCCTTCTCCTGGGCGGCGGACTCGGCACGCCCGCCCTTCTCGAAGGCCTCGGCCGCCTCGCGGCGCTTCTTCGCCTCCTTGACGATCACGGCCTGCACCTCGCCGTCGGAGAGCTCGCGCTTCTCCGTACCCGCAACCTCCTGGGTGGTGATGGCGGCGAGAGTCATCCGGAGCGTCGAGGAGCGCAGCGCGTCGCGCGCCTTGATCGCGGCGTTGAGGTCGTCCTGCAGCTTCGACTTGAGCGTGGTCATGCCTCGATTGTCGCAGGTGTGCTGGGCGTGGCGCCCGCCGATTTCCGGGGCCCCCGCGGTCTGACACGATGGGCTCATGCGCGCGCGATACGGGATTCCCCTCAAGGTCTCAGCAGGCATCGTGGCGGCGGGCGCCGCGGGAGTGGCCTACGCGGCCGGTTTCGAGGCCCGCTCGTTCCGGCTGCGACGCGTCACGATCCCCGTCCTGCCGCCCGGCATGCACCCGCTGCGGGTCCTCCAGGTCTCCGACATCCACATGGTCAGCGGGCAGAACAAGAAGCGCCGCTGGCTCCAGTCGCTGGCCGGACTGCGCCCCGACTTCGTCATCAACACCGGCGACAACCTCTCCGACCCGGAGGGCGTACCCGAGGTCCTCGACGCGCTGGGCCCGCTGATGGAGTTCCCGGGCGCGTACGTCTTCGGCTCCAACGACTACTACGGGCCCAAACTGCGCAACCCCGCCCGTTACTTGCTGGAGAAGGCGTCCGGCAAGCACGGCCTGAACGGCAACTCCCCGGCGGTCGGCGCGATCCACAACCCGTGGGAGGAGCTGCGCGACGGCTTCGACGAGGCGGGCTGGCTGAACCTCACCAACACGCGCGGCACGCTGAAAGTGGCGGGCGTCGAGATCGGCCTGACCGGCCTGGACGACCCGCACATCAAGCGCGACCGGTACGCGGAGGTGGCGGGCGGCCCGGCGTCCGGACCCGACTTCTCCCTCGGCGTCGTGCACGCGCCGTACCTGCGCACGCTGGACGCCTTCACCGCCGACGGCTACCCGCTGATCCTCGCCGGGCACACGCACGGCGGGCAGCTCTGCATCCCCTTCTACGGCGCCCTGGTCACCAACTGCGACCTGGACACCGACCGCGTGAAGGGCCTGTCCACGCACGAGGCGGAGGGCCGGCGCTCGTACCTGCACGTCTCGGCGGGCTGCGGCACCAACCGCTACACGCCGGTCCGGTTCGCCTGCCCGCCGGAGGCGACCCTGCTGACGCTGGCCCCGGCACCGCGCTGACCCGGCTAACTCACCTTCCCTTTCGCGGCGTTACGTCCCCGGACGTACCGTGGGACGCATGATCGCGCCGAACCCCGCCGCCTCGGCCGCGTCGGCCTCCGCCGTCCCGGCGGAGGCCGTCGTGCCCGTCCGCCGCCGTCCCGTCGCCGCCGTGTTCCAGGCGCTGATCGCCCTCGCGGCGGCGACCGGCATCGTCATCGACCTGGCGATCAGCGACAGCGTGCCGCGCGTCCTGAGCTACTTCACGATCCAGTCGAACCTCCTGGTCGCGGTCGTCCTCGCCCTGGCGGCCGTACGCTCCTGGACCGCCCGCCCACCGCTCCCCCCGCTGGTCACGGGCGGCGTCCTGCTCTTCATCTGCATCACGGGCCTCGTCTACCACTTCGTCCTGGCCAACTCCTCGTCCGGCTTCTCCATGACGGACGACCCGGAGCACGCGATGACGGGCTGGCGCTCGGTCTCCAACCAGCTCCTGCACACCGTCACCCCGATCGGCGCGGTCCTGAACTGGCTCCTGTTCACCCGCCCCGGCCTGCTGCGGCTCCGCCACGCGGGCCTGTGGCTGATCTATCCGTTCGCCTACTTCGGCTTCGCCCTGATCCGCGGCGCGATCATGACGCCGGGCACGCCGGCCCGCTACCCGTACCCGTTCCTGGACGTCGACGACCACGGCTACGCGGGCGTCCTCGGCAACGCCGTGGTCTTCGGCCTGGCCTTCTATCTGCTGGCCCTGGCCCTGGTCGGCCTGGACCGGATCAGGCCCGAGATCCGGGGCCCCGAAAACCGGATTTCGTCTCCGGGCCCCGGTGGGCTAAAGTAAACGACGTCGCCAGGACCTGCGGAACCGCGGGAACCGGAACAACGACATCGGGGTGTGGCGCAGCTTGGCAGCGCGCTTCGTTCGGGACGAAGAGGTCGTGGGTTCAAATCCCGCCACCCCGACAGTGAAGTACCAGGTCAGGGGCCTGATCCGCATGGCGGGTCAGGCCCCTGAGTGGTTCCTGGAGATCGTTTGGGAGAAATCTGGGAGAAGATCTTGGTTGGCTTCTCCCAGGACCAGTCTCCAGTGCCGCAGGATGAGTGACACTCAAGCGTCCTCAGACCTGCGCGTTCGCGAATCCAGGGCTCGTAGCTGACCAGGAACGCCGCGGCGGGCCGCCCCAACGGTCGTTAGGAACACCGCATATGGCAGGTCATCGCTCAGCTCCTCCCCAAGGCCCCGCCCATGCGCTTGCCCAGCGAGTGCGGGCGTTACGGGCGGACCGCGGGTGGACGCGTGAACGGCTGGCCAAAGAGGCAGGCATCGCCGCCGTGACGCTGCGTCGCCTGGAGAGTGAGGGAGCGATCCAGCCAGGTTTCTTCACCGTCGGCGCGGTGGCTGAGGCCCTTTCCGTCTCCCTCGATGATCTTTTCCGGGTGACCCAAGCCCCGCCCGTTACCCCCGGTCTCTGGTCAGCCGGATACGAAGGCCGAGACATCGACTCATTCGTCGCCTCTCTCGTCGACAGTCACATCGGTGTCGTAGCGGACGTACGGCTCACCCCGATCAGCCGCAAGAAGGGCTTCAGTAAGACCCGCCTCGGGGAGGCTCTGGCCGAAGCCGGCATCGAGTACACGCACCTTCGTGGCCTGGGCAATCCGAAGGACAATCGGGAGCCCTTCTGGGACGGCCGCGTCGAAGTGGGGTGCGCGCGCTTCCGTGGCCTGCTGCGATCCGAAGAGGCCCAGGCCGACCTTGACCGCCTGACAGAGCACGCCCGAGCGTCGCGGGTCGCGGTGCTGTGCTTCGAGAAGGACGAGAGTCGCTGTCACCGGCAGGTCGTCTTGGAGACGGTCCGCAGCCGGGTGCGAGTGCCCGTGAATCCCTTGGCCTGACTTCGTCCCCGGCTTTCGCAGGCGCCCTTGCCAGCGGTGCATGCCTCTCGTCCAATCAGATCGGGGAGATCGATGGAGGGGGCACACTATGGCGTCATCGGCATTCGGGAAGCGACAGCGCGCACGGATCATGATTACGGTCAAGACGTACCCGGAGCTGTCCAGCAAGTACCGCGAGACAAGCTGTGTGGCTGGCATACGCCTCGACCAAGGCGAGCCACAGCACGTGCGGCTCTTCCCTGTGCCCTTCCGGCTCCTCAGCGAAGAGGCGCAGTTCTCCAAGTACTCGATCATCGAAGTCGACGTCGAGCCACACCGCCTTGAGCGTGACTCCCGCCCAGAGAGTCTCCGGCCGTGTCTCGACACGTTGGAGATTGTGGGCGAGGTACCGCCCGACGGCGGCTGGCAGAAGCGATATCGGCACGTGGAGCCCCTGGTCGCCCCGTCGCTCTGCGCCATCAAGCGGGATCAGGGGAAACGAGGAACGTCCCTCGGCGTCTTTCGCCCCGCCGAGATCACCCGCTTCCGGCTGGAGGCTGCCGAGCCCTGGTCCGTCTCCAAGGCCGCACTGGCCGACCAACTCGACTTATTCGAGCAGGAGCTGAACCCGCTGGAGTGGGTGCCGCTCGACCTCCGCTACAGCTTTCGCTGCGCCGAAGACGACTGCCCGACCCACGACATGGGACTGAAGGACTGGGAGGCAGGGCAGTCATACCGCAAGTTCCTGCGCAAGTACGGTGAGCACGGGGTGCGTGATGCGCTCCGCGAGCGCTGGTACACGCGGATGTGTGCCCCGAACCGGGCCGTCCACTTCTTCGTGGGAAACATCGCCGCCCATCCCAAGACGTTCATGCTGCTGGCCGTCTTCTACCCGGAGCGGAAGGTCGTCGAGTACGTGCAGGACAGTCTGTTCGGCGAGTGACCCACTCTGCGGGAAATAGATTTCCAGCAGAATCCACAAACTCATTCCACGGTCGGCGGCACGTCAGGATCTTCCGCAATCATCTTCAAGAACTCCCGTTCAGAAGAAAAGGAATTCTGGCTGGACATCACAAATCGAGAGGCCATGAAGACTTGTGCAGAATTTTCACTCTGCACCATGCCCTCGGTCATCAGCACCGGCGAAATTTGGCAGTCAAATCGAGAGATACTCGAATTGCGCCACACACCTTCATCGGGATAGCAATACATGATCACATCAGGGGCGAGCGGGTATACTACATACGCATCCTTACCGAGATTACCCGGTTTCACCCAAGCCCGATTGTCAGACGTCCTGAAGGCCAATGGATTGTCCGACGTGACGAATGGAGAAGGCGTCAAATTCAACGCGAAAAGCCAGGCGCATCGACTCACGCGATCGGCATAGGAGGAGATTAGCGCGTCATCCCAAAGCACCGCAGCATGGAGGGCTCTAACGTCCTCTTCAGACTCGGCCTGGTACCCATGCAACGCCGAGAAGGCTACCAATATCGCGCGAGCGTCGGCCGTTCGTAGGGACTGGAGAGCCAGGAACTGGCTGATTATTTCTCGATTTACTGCAGGTATGGGTAACGAATCACCCGGATATCCACTTCGAACCCAGTCGAGCCATTGACCTGTAATGGCGGATACTTGGCCCTCCAGGTCTGCAAATTGTTTTTCCATTTCCAACGGATTATGGCCGTGCTCAATCAACTGAGGCAGCTGGTAGAAGTTCGACTCCGCAGCGACTGCCTTCGGCTGAGTACGGAACACCCTATCGCTAGTCTTGTCCCAGGCCCATAGGCGTTCCGCCGAGTCAGTAAATCGACGTAAGTAGAATTGCGGAACATAATGATGAAGCTTAGGATCAGCCACGCCGCTCCCCCCTCAGCCCGCCAGCGCTAGTTCAGCACGATGGTAGGAGCCACGTCCGACGTACGACAACGCCATATAACCTGCTGCGGTGAGCGTTGGGAAAGCGGGGGAACAATGGACGAGCCCCACCGGCACCACGTGGACACACGTCACGCACCGTCGAAGAGAGGCGAGCACGATACCGGAGATGAGCGTCAGTAGCTGCTGCGGTCACATCTAGTGGTTACCGCAGCAGCCTTTGACTCGCTCCCGTGCCACCGTTGCACCGCCCGCGCCACTACGTGGTGGTCAAACGGTCTCGCAACAGTTGGTTGAGGACCCGGACCGGCGAGGCAGGCGACATGGCCAGCCGAGCATCGAGTGCCGCCTCCCACTGCTCGGTCAGGCCGAGCATGAGACGCCGACGCATGCCGGACGTGACGTGGGCGTAGCGCGCGGAGACCGAGCCGTCGATGTGGCCCATGCGTTCGTCCATGAGGACCTTCTCGGTGCCGAGGTCCTCCATCATCGTGCGGTGGGTGTGCCGGAGGCCGTGCGGTGTGAGGCCCTTGGCGATCGGGAGCCAGCAGGCGTCCGCCCGAGCGGCAGCCCCTCGGCCTCGGGCCGGGATGCCCGGCCAGGGCTCGCCGAGGATCGGTACCGGGCGGGCCTCCTGGGGCGCCTTCTTGGGGTACCAGCCGGAGACCGCCGGGGTGAACAGCCAAGTGGCGAAGCCGTTTCGGCGCCAGTGGGCCGCGTGCTCCGATGTGACGCCTCCCCGTATGAACCCGAGGTCTGCGATGGCGAGTTCGACACGTACGCGGGTGTCCTCCCGTACGCGGTCGGGGTGGTTGAGGACGTTGGAGACCGTGCCCGTGGAGACTTCGGCGCGGCGGGCGACGTCGACGAGCCTCGCGCACTGGTGGCCGCCGGTGCGTGCCGCACCTTGGCCGCGGAAGACGTACGTCCTGCCGTGGCAGGGGCAGGGCGTCGGCTTCGTGCGGGCGATGTGGTTGAAGACCAGGGCCGACAGCCAGTCCGTCGAGTCGATGTCGCGGTAGCTGTCGTCCTTGGGCGGGCAGCGGACCAGCTCGCCGGTGTCCAGTTCGTACAGCTGCCACTCGACGCGGAAGGCGTTGGGGCGGACGAACTCCGTTTCCAGGCCGACGATTTCACCCCAGCGCTTGCCCGTGTACCCCTTGAGGACCGTGGCCACGAACTCGTCGTCACGGCCAGAGAGCAGGGCGGCCCGCTCGGCGGTCAGCAGGATGCCGAGCGCGTCGGTGACGGCCTTCTCCGGGCCGCGGTCGCGGGAGCGGCCGGCGCGCTTGCCTCGGCCTCGGCGCCTGGCTGCCGGGTTGGACGTGAGCAGGCCCTCGTCGATCGCGTCCTCGAAGATCAGGTGGAGCGTCGAGCGCCAGGTCTTGACGCTGGAAGCCGCGTACGCGGCCCGCTCCTTCTTCTCCCAGGCGTCGACGTCCGTACGCAGAATGCCTGCGAGCGCCTTGTCGTCGAAGTCGGGGAGCAGGTGCTCCTCGATGTGCCGCCTGTAGTTCTGCATCGTCGAGGCGGCCAGGTCCTGGGCGGCGTACCAGCGGCTCGCGTATTCGCCGAAGGTCTCCTGGCCGAGGCCAGGATCACGCCACTGGCCACGCCGAACGGTCACCTCTTCCGCGTCTGCGGCCTGCTTGGCCTCGCGCTTGGTGGCGAACTTGACCACGACGCCTGCGGAATCGGCGACGGTGCCGTACTTGCCGTCCTCGATCTTGTAACGGCCGCGCCAGTAGCCTCCGCGCTTCTCTGCATACCCCACAGATTTCCCTCCCTTCTGTCGTGCGGGGTGCGTTAAGCAGCGGTTCCGAACTGGAACTTGGTCATCCGGCGCGGTGGCCGGGCCTTGAGACGGACGGTGGGCACAGTCGTCTCGGGCTGCTGCCGCCGGGCATGAGGCTTCCGGGTCGGCGCAGGGACGACACCAGGGTGCTGCGGAGCCTGGGCCGGACGCTCTTCGTGCATACGGATGATCTCGGCGAGGTGCTCGTCCGAGAAGCGGTAGGCACGGCCGACGCGGGTGAACGGGATGAGCCGTCGGCGGGCGCGGTCCTTGACCCACCAGGCCGAGCAGCCGAGCACGGCGGCGACTTCCTCGGGGACGTAGAGGCGCGGCAGGGCGGCCTCGGCGTACGGGGTCGTTGTGGAGGCAGGGGGTATCGCGGGTTGGCGCAAGGGGTGGTTCCTCTTCTGGCGGGCATGGGCGCGGCAACGCCGGTCCGCCGGTCGATCGCTAGGGATGAGAGTGAGCTGCCCGTGCTGGGGGTTTGCGGGCCCAGGACGGGAGCGGGAGTCGGGAGCTATGCCTCGCCGACGGAGTCGGTGTCGCCGGGCGGAGGCCCGTGCATCTTCAGCATGGTCTTGCTGGCCTCCTCCGCCATGGCGTTGGAGACCATGACGTCAGCCTCCTCGCGCACGTCGGGGTGCTCGGTGAGGTAGGCGTCGAGGGCGTCGCGTGCCTCGGTGAAGGCCATGTTGGCGCGCTGGGTGGCGCGGAACGCATCGAGGATCTCGTCGATGAGCTCCATGGCGCGGGCCTTGGCGGCCAACTGCGGAGGGCCGACGAGGTTGCGCAGGTCGAGGCCGAAGACCTCGGCGAAGCCGATGGTCTCGTCGAGGTTGATGCGGCGCTTGCCGTTTTCGATCCGCCAGACCGCGGACGGGTTCATCTCGAAGCCGGCCTCGTTCATGCGGTCGGACAGGGCGTTGGTGCTCCAGCCGCGCGCTTCGCGTTCCAGCTTGATGCGCACCGCGACGTTGCCCTCGCCGCTGAGCAGCACGCCCTGCGGCGGGTCCTCATCCGCCATGGCCACCTCCTTCCGTTCGTAGCAGCGCCTTGCCATTCGCAAGGACCCCATAACAGTAGCATGCTCACTGCGAGACGCAGAACACTTCTGCGATCTGCAATTCGTGTGGCATAGTGATGGCATCCCACCCCACCAACCTCAGGAGCCCACACGCCCGCACGCGACATGAAAGAAGCCCCCGGCGATGCCGGGGGCTCAAGCGCAAACCTCTCAACCGCCATCCCTAGCGATCAACCTGCGGAGACCGGGATTGCCGTCCCATATGGCCCGCAAGCAGAGGAGCTGATGCCCAGTATGACCGATCCCCAGCCGAGTACGCCATCTCTTCCCGATCACGTCGCCACGTCGTGGCCTCCCGTTGCCGTGCCCGGCCAACCGGCCGACTCCACCGCACCACCCGCGGACGACGACCTCGACGACGCGTCCAAGGCTGTGCCCATGTCCGAGGGCGCGAAGATCCTGGACCACCTGCGTACGCAGATCAAGCGATACGTGGCGATGCCCAGCGAGGAGGCCGTCACAGCGGTGGCTCTGTGGATCGCGGCGACGCATCTGCAGCGTGCGTGGCAGCACGCACCGCGCCTGGCGATCGTCGCGCCGGAGAAGCGGTGCGGTAAGTCCAGGCTCCTGGACGTGGTGACCGAGACGGTGCACAACCGGCTGATCACGGTCAACGCCAGCGCGGCGGCGATCTTCCGGTCGATCGACGGGGACGACCCACCGACCCTGCTGGTCGACGAGGCCGACGCCATGTTCAGCACCACCAAGGCCGCGGAGAAGAACGAGGAGGTGCGCGGCCTGATCAACGCCGGACACCAGCGTGGCCGGCCCACGCTGCGGGTGTCCGGGCCCGAGCACCAGGTGCAGGAGTTCCCCACCTTCGCCATGGCCGCACTGGCCGGGATCGGCGACCTGCCCGACACGATCATGGACCGGGCGGTGGTCATCCGGATGCGCCGTCGCGCGGCGGGCGAGAAGGTGGCCTCCTTCCGCACCGGCCGGGACACCCCCGCCCTGAACGCGATCCGTGATCGCCTCCACGCCTGGCTCCAGCCGCTCTACGAGCAGGCCCTGGGCATGGAGCCACCCATGCCGGTCGAGGACCGCGCGGCGGACACCTGGGAACCCCTGGTCATCATCGCCGACCTCGCCGGAGGCGACTGGCCGGTGCTGGCCCGCGCCGCCTGTCGCGCCATGACCGACTACGAGGCCGGCCAGGACGAGGAAGGCGGCCTGCGCACTCGCCTCCTGGTCGGCATCCGCCGCGCCTTCGCCGCCGTCGGCGATCCGGCCGTGCTCAGCACGAAGCATCTGCTGGAGTCCCTCAACGCGGACAAGGAGGCGCCGTGGGCGGAGTACGGCGCCAACGGCCTGACCCCGCGCGGCCTGCAGCTCCTGCTGAAGCCGTACGGCATCGGCTCGGCCAACCGCCGCTTCCCCGACGGCACCCAGGCCAAGGGCTTCGCGCGCAACCAATTCCTCGACACCTGGGCTCGCTACTGCCCCGAGCCGAAGGCAGCGGACGCGCCCGCCTCATCAGCCGACGAGCCGCTGCCCGGCACCGCCGCCTGACTCGACTCCACTCGCATTACTCGTCCCCGCGCAGGTCAGCGCGGGGACGAGTGAGGGAGCCGCAACGAGTCGAGTCGACATCACCACATCACTCGTACCTGCCCTGACCAGGCATGCGACGAGTGGTACGAGACATCACGCCCCACGGCGGCCACGCCCTGTCTTCGCCTACGCCGCAGCCACCACCCCAAATCACCTGGAGCACCCGGCTTGTTCGCACGCATCGCCGCCATACGCGGCACCGACCTGATCCGCCTCGGCATCGCCCTGCTCGCCGTATTCGCCTTCGCCCTCTCCTACGACGCCCTGCGCCAGATGGGAGTCGCCATCCACATCCGCGGACTGCTCACCTACGCCTTCCCACTCGTGATCGACGGGTTCATCGCCGTCGGCGTCGGAGCCCTGCTCATGCTGCGCACCGCGCCCTGGTACTCCAGGCTGTACGTGTGGCTGCTCGTCGGTGCGGCCACGATGACGAGCATCTGGGCCAACGCCGTACACGCTGTCCGCCTCAACGAGCAGGCCCGTCACGGTGATGGGCTCCGCCTCGACGACGTCACCGTCGGCGCCTTGTCAGCCATCGCCCCGCTCGCCCTGGCCGGCGCCGTCCACCTCTACATCGTCGTCCACCACCACCCCGCGCCCCACAGCCACGCCGATGTGGCGCGGAACTCCGCCGACGTGGCTGCGGACACCACGGACGTGGCTGAGACCCCTCCGCCCTCAACCGATCCGCAGGATCACGAGGCCCGTGAGATCTCTCCCGAACGGCTCGCCCTCGCGCGCACCGCGCCACTCGGGCGCAAGGGCCGCGCCTCGCGCCGCCACATCGAAGCCACTTTCCGCAGCGGGGACTTGACCATCGGCAGGGCGGAGGCAGACAAGCTCAAGGACACCCTGCAGGCCGAGCTCGACGCAGCCGCCTCCGAGCGGCCGCAGGAACTCGATGCGGTCGCCGCCAGCACCGCCGCTTAACCCCTGCGTCCACGCCGGTCGCCCCGCCTCCGGGCTCGCCCCGTGTCCCCCGTGCAGTCAGGCACAGGGGACACGGGGGCCGGCGCAGCGATGCACCCCGATACCCAAGCACTCCTCGGAGAACCAACCCATGCACGATCCGCACCACGAACTCCCCATCCACCAGCAGGTGATGAACACCGGCCTCAACAGCGCAGCAAGTTGTCAGGTAAGGAGTCCTTACCCGACCTCCGCCCCGCAGGGGACGGAGGCATCCGGCGCCGAGGCGGCACCGGAGTCGGCCGGCCCGGGGGAGCCGACCGAGATGGGGACCAGCAAGTCGTCGCCGAACACACCGCACAAGCCCGTGCACCATCGCCGCCTGCGCGACAAGCAGCTGCGCGAGCGCCGCGTCCACCCCCGCTACAACGACGACGAGTTCATCCTCGTAAAGAACGCTGCCGCCCTGAGCCACATGGCGCTCGGTGGCTATGTGGCCGAGTGCTCGCTCGCCGCCGCCCGCTCTGACGACCCCACTGCAGCCGTCGCCGACTACCGCGCCATGATCAAGGCGCTCATGGCCGCCAACGGAAAGCTCGGCCAGATCGGCAACAACCTTAACCAGCTCACCTGGCACCTCCACAAGGACGGCGCCTGGCCTCACCCCGACGCCGTCCAACGACTCCTAGACCGCGTGGATGCGTCCGTCGCCGAGCTGGACTCCGCCATCGCTCAGGTCACTGAGGGGCGGTGAGCGGGTGATACCCAAGATCATCCTCAGCTCGGGCCCGAACGCCACGCGCCGCACGATCGGCTACCTCTTCGGCAAGGGCCGCGCCAACGAACACATCGACCCGCACCTCGTGGCGTCCTGGAACAGCTTCGCCCCCGACCCCGGCCGCAGCCCCCACCGCGACCCTAAGGACGCAAGGGACCAGCTCGTCGCTCAACTCGACCAGCCCGTGAAGATGCTGGGCGACAAGGCGCCCAAGGACACCGTGTGGCACTGCCCCGTCCGCGCCGCGCCGGAGGATCCGATCCTCAGCGACGACCAGTGGGCCGACATCGCCCGCCGCATCGTGGCCGCCGCCGGCATCGCCCCGACCGGGGACGAAGAAGCCTGTCGCTGGGTGGCCGTCCGCCACGCCGACGACCACATCCACATCGCCGCCACCCTCGTACGCCAAGACGGCCGCCGTCCCGAGCGCGGCTACGACCAGCGCGCCGTCCAGCGCGAGGCCCGCCGGATCGAAATCGACTACGGGCTCCGGCGGTTGAAGCAGGGCGATGGAACCGGCGCCAAACGCCCCACCAGCAAGGAGCACTTCAAGGCCAAGCGAATGGGCCAGGACGCCGCGACCCGAGATGTCCTACGCCTGCGGGTACGCCGAGCCGTCGCCGCGGCGTCCGACGAGACCGAGTTCTTCGCCCTGCTGGAGGCGACGGGCGTGACGGTGCGCCTCAAGCTCGGTCCCTCCGGCGACGCGCTCGGCTGCAACTTCGCCCTGCCCGAGGACACCAACGACAAGGGTGAGCCGGTGTTCTACGCGGGCTCCACCCTCTCCCCCGACCTGTCCCTGCCCAAGATCCGTAAGAACCTCGCCACCACCAATCCTGAGCCGATCGCTGTCGGGCCCGGTGACCCATGGCACCGGGCGACAGCCGCCGCCGACCGCATTCCCCACCACCTCATCCACGGCGACGAGAAGGTCGCTCAAGGTCAACTGGTCGCGCTCGGCGCGACGCTGGACCTGCTACCGATCACCGCGCCGGCCGCGGTGAAGGTGGAGCTCCAACAAGCCGCCGTGGCCTTCGAACGCGCCACCCGCTCCCGCATCGCGGCCGACCTGGACAGCACCCGCGTCCTGCGTCGCAGCGTTCAAGCGATCTGGCGGGAAGGGCCCACGGACGGCGACGGGTCCGGGTTCGCGATGCTCCTGGACACGGTGCTCACGGCGGTGGCATTCGCGACGCACTGGCACCGCACGCACCAGCACGCTCAGCAAGAAGCAGCGGCCGAGCAGGCCCTCGTCCACCTGCAGCTCGCGTACGGGCAGATCACCGAACCGGTCCTCGCGGGCCTCGCACAACGCGCCCCTAGCCTCCAGGTGAAGCAGCGCTTCGCACGCCACCTCCAGCAGGCGGTCCCCGATCACGCCGAGCGCATCCTGCACGACCCCGCCTGGGACGCGCTCACCACCGTGCTCGCCGAAGCGGAGGCCGCCGGGCATAACGCGGCCACCGTCCTGGACCAGGCGCTCGGCCAACGCCCTCTGCACGACGCTCACAGCCCCGCCCGTGCGCTGACATGGCGCATCCGCCGCCTCGGCGAGCGTCATGCCCCCAGTCCCCGGGCCCAGGCAGCCAGGGCCCGCAGCGCCGCACAAGCCCACGGCGCCCCGGTCCATCCGATGGCCGTCGCCCCACTTCAACCGCGGTCACCATCGCACCGGCGCTGACCAGCGAGCGAGCGGAACATAGCCGACGATCCCCGGTTACCGAAACCGGGGATCGTCCGGAGTATTTGGGCCTCAACCCCGAACTCCGGAAGGAATTTCCTGCATGCCCTCGACCGACATCCGACCGCATGTCGTCGCTCTCCTGTGCCACTCGGACTTCAAGCTCCGATCCGACAGCAACACTTGGACTCACAGCTCCGGGCGCCCGTTCACCGAGGAGGAGCAGGCAACGGCCCTCTCCGCTACCAAGGCCGAGTTCGAAGAGTTCGGCGCACAGCACCAGTGCTACATGGAATACCTGCGCACGAAGGAGGAAAGCCCCGACACCCTGCAGCGCTTCCTCGCCCCGTTCATGGAACGGGTCACCGAGAAGACCCTCGGCAACGCGGTCGAGCTGATGAGCAAGGACGACCGGGCCGAGCTCGATCGCATCCTCGGCCTGATAGTCGAACCGACTCGCCCCTTCACCCCGTACGCCTTCTGACGTAACGCGACCAGATCCGACTCGGGCAGCCGCCCCGAATGTATGGCGGCGCAGATCAGGCCCGTGCGGACAGCTCAGGAGCGAGCAGCTCCAGCGCTTCCTCCCAGCGGTAGCGGTCGGCACCGCCCCCGGCCTTCGGCTTGTGGGGCTCGTACGAGCCGATCAGGACGCCCATCTCGCGCAGCACGTCGAGGCTGCGCGCGTACGCGGGATGGGCGGCCTGGGCCGCGTTCACGTACGGGAAGGCAGCGATCGGGATGCCCATCCCGTATGCCTCGCACAGGATGCCCAGCGCCAAGGTGTCGGAGATCCCCGCAGCCCACTTGTTGATCGTGTTGAAGGTCGCCGGCGCCACCGCGATGGCGTCGGCGGGCGGCAGCGGGCGCGGGTCGCCGGGCTGTCGCCAGGCCGAGCGGATCGGGTAGCCGGTCTGCGCCTCGATGGCCTCGGCGTCTATGAAGCCGAGGCCCTGCGGGGTGGCGACGACGCCGACATCCCAGTTCGCCTCCTGGGCCGCAGTGATCAGCTTGCCGACGTCACCGGCGATGCCGCAGGCGCACACGACGACGTACAGGAAGGGCTTCTTCTGGGTCGGCTCGGTCTGCTGGTCTGGCTGATCACTCACGCGGGGACTCCCAGTTGGCGACTGAAGCGGTGCAGTTCGGGCAGCGTACGGCGGCGGTCACGAGCGGCCATGTCGGCCACCAGCTCGCGGACGGCCGGGCGGCGGATGTCCTGGGCCGCGCAGCTCTCGGCGATGCGCAGGGCCTGGTACCCGTCGGCCAGGCGGGCCTGCTGGCTGTAGGCGCGGGCGGCCTCGATCCACAGGGCGGCGCGGCGTTCGGGGACGGGGATGTGGCGGCGCATGAGAGGGCGGGCGGTGTCCAGGGCGACGCCCGCGTCGCCGAAGACGACGGCCGCGCTGAGTCCGTGCAGGGCGACGTTGGTCGGGCTGAAGTTGGCCCAGGCGTCGGGGCTGTCGAGCGCGACGTAGCGGGCGACTTGCTTCGCCTCGGTGAGGAAGTCCTGGGTGGCGGAGCGGTCGCCGCCGCTGCTGGCAGCGGTGACCCCGCGCAGGAGCAGCAGCCCGAGTGCCGCGAGATACCTCGGGGAGCGCTGGTCGTAGGAGCCCGTGAGCTGGTCGGCGGTGTGCCGGACGAGGGTGACGGCCTGGGCGGTGTGGCTGTCGCGGGCCAGGGCGTGGGCGTGGACGCGGACGCTGGAGGCGAGGACGACGGGGTCGCCGGAGCGTTCGGCCTCGGCCATGGCGCGTCCGACCGCGAGCCAGGCGTTCCCCTGGTCGCTCTGTTTGAGCAGGAGACTCGCCGAGGTCTGGTACGTCGTGGCGAGGAGACCGGACAGGTCGCTCGAGCCGGGGCTTTCGCTGATGGCCTGCCGCAGCTGCCCGATCAGGACGGGCAGCGCGCCCTCCAGCTTCGTGTAGTCGCAGGTGCAGAAGAGGCGTCGTACGCCTGCGACTTGGTCTCGCAGGCTCTGGAGATCCGGCACCGGTTCGGCGGTCACTCGGGCTGCTCCGGGCAGCAGGGACTGCACCAGGTCCTGGTGGGCGGTGCCGGGGATGGTGGGGGCCGCGAGCGCGGCGATGCCGGCGGCGAGAACGGTACGGCGGCGCATGTCCTCTGTCTCGGATGTCTCGGGATCGACGGGGCTGATGTCCGAAGCGGCGGCGAGGCCGAGGCGGTGCGGCGGAATCGCCAGTACCTGCGCGACTTCGCGCAGCACGCGGACGTCGTCCGTGCCCCTGCCGCCTTCCAGGCGGCTCACCTTGGACTGGTGATAGCCCAGGGCGGAGGCGACGTCCGCCTGCGAGCGCCGCTGTAATACGCGTGCCTGACGAATCACTTCACCGATCCGTCTCGCTTCGCTCTGCGCGTCGGCCATCTGTGCCACGGCTCCTCCTGCCGTCGCCGATCCTGCCTGCTCAACCGAGCGTAATGGACTGGCAGTTCACCGTGATGCAGCTCCTGCATAGACCATGCAGCACTGGCACATGTCCTGGTTCGAGGGGCTCGTGGGGCGGTTGCGTGGAGTGGCCGAACCGATCCAGGAGGCCGCTCATGGAAGCGCACCACATCCGGATTTCCGTCTCCGGCACATCTGCCGGCGCCGCGTCCGCGCGCCAGCAGATCGCGGAGGAGATACGGGATTGGGGTGCCGTCCTGGGATCCGAGCTCCTGGACGCGGCCGAGTTGGTGGCCTCAGAGCTGATCACCAATGCGGTGCGACACGCACACGAAGGGCCGATCACGGCCGGCGCCGACCTGCACGGCAAAGCACTGCGGATCGCTGTGACCGACGCCAACTCCGACATCCCCAAGGTCGGCCTGCCTCATGCAGAGGCGGAGGACGGCCGCGGCCTGTTCCTTGTCGCCGCGCTCGCGGATCGCCACGGATTCGACCCGCTGCCCTCCGGCAAGCGCTGCTGGGCCGAATTCGAGTTCAGCGCCCCGCTTCCAGTCCCTGCAGCACACCTTCCCCAGCAGAGGAGTTGACTGTTGCCTGCCGTACGGATTCCCCCAGTCGCGGCCGAAGTGGTCGCCGTACGACCGAGCGTTCCGCTGACCGGGACCGTGACCGTCGACGGATCGAAGAACGCGGCCCTGCCCCTGCTGGCCGCCGCGGCGGCCATCCACCGCCCGGTGAACCTGCGCAATGTCCCGGCGAACACGGATGTCGAGACGATGCTCACCCTGCTCCAGCAGACCGGCTGGCACGCAGCCCGCCCGGTCAGCGATCCGCACACCACGGTGATCCTGCCGAGCGACAAGCCCCAGCCCGATCCGGACCCCGCCGTCGCCGCCCGCATCCGGGCCTCGTACTACCTGGTCCCGGCACTGCTCGGCGCGTACGGGCGGGCCCGCTTGCCGTGGCCGGGCGGTTGCGCCATCGGGGAGCGCGGGATGGAGCAGCACTTCAAGGTGTACGAGCGCTTCGGTGACCGCACAACCGTCGATGACCACGGCTACCTCGTCGAAGCGGCCACGGGTGGACGCGGCACGGTATCGGTCATGCTGCCCTTCCGGTCCCGCGGGGCGAGCATCGCCGCCGTCCTGCGCGCGGTCGTCGCCGGACGGCCACTGCGTCTGGGCCAGCCGAACCTGTCGCCCGAAGTGCTCAGTGTCGTAGAGGCGTTGAAGACCGCTGGGTGGGAGTGCCGAGTTAGCGAGACCGTCCTCGCGCTCCAGCCACCTCGGTCCGTCACCGACGACACGCTCGCGTGGAGGGTGCCCGGCGACAAGATCGAGGCGGGCACGCTGGCCTGCGCGGTCGCGGTGAGCGGAGGCAACGCACACATCCTCGGCGTCCGCAGCGACGACGTCGTACCCCTCGTCAACGCCCTGAACTGGCTCGGCGTACCTGCCGAGTCAAAGGACGGCACCCTCGCTGTCCAGGCCGAGAACGCGCGGCCCACCGGTCGCCCACTGCGAGCCATCGCCTCCCTGACCCCCGGCGGCCTGGACGCGGACTTCGAACCACCGCTGATGGCCCTGGCGCTCGCCCTTCCCGGCGACCACCTGTTCGCCGACGACATCAACCCCGGCCGCCACGGCAATCTGCTGCCCCAACTCGTCCGTCTCGGCGCCGCGATCGACGAACTGTCGTCCACACGGTGCCGCTTCGCCGGGCCGCAGCAGCTGACGGGTACCGGAGTGGAGGCCACCGACATCCGCACGGGCTCCGCCCTGCTCATCGCCGGCCTCACCGCGCACGGCGTGACCACCCTCGGCGGCCTCGAACAGCTCCGACGCGGCCACGCCGACCTGCCCGTCAAGCTGCACGCCTTGGGCGCCGACATCTGCGAGGTGCTCCCGTGAACCGGCAGCCCAGGCAGTTCCGGCAGATCATCGCCACGACCGACGTCCACTCCGCCTTCGACTCGGCCATCCCGATGCTCGCCTACCTCCACGCCGCCAGGCCCGACAGCCTGATCGTGGACTGCGGCGACTTCTTCGAGGGCAGCGGCTTCTACCACCTGGGCAAGGGGCGCATCGAGCGCGAAGTCCTCACCACCCTGTACGACGTGCTCTCGCCCGGAAACCACGGCTGGCCGCACTACTTCGAGCCGCAACTGCACCAGATGACGGTGTGCGCGAACACGACCGACGACAAGGGCGGGCCGCTCTTCGATCGCGTACGCATGCAGAACATCGGCGGGCGACGAGTCGCCGTCACCGCGGTGATGGGCCCGCAGGCGTTCAACGCCATTCCCGTCGATCAACGCGCCGGCCACCGCGTCACCAATCCCGCCCAGGCCCTGCGCGAAGTGATGCTGGAGCACCACCACCGCGCCGACGCCTGGATGGTGCTGTCCCACTCCGGCTTCGAGGAGGACCTGAAGCTAGCCGCCGCCTGCCCGTTCGCCGACGTCATCTTCGCCGGGCACTGCCACAGCGACACCCTCGGGCCCGTGCACGTCGGCGACACCTTGGTGGTCAAGGGACGCGAACTCGGCGTCGGATACGCCGCCGCCGAACCCGTCGGCAGCGGCTGGGCTGCCCGCACCGGCACCTTCCCCGACGCCCCTGCCGCTCCCCGCGACCTCACCGCTCTGCTGGCGGAGATCTCAGCCATCGGACAGCAGCTGAAAAGTCCCCTCGGCGCCGTGGCCGAGCCTCTCCGCAACACACTCGTGGACCGCCGTCAGCTGCTCGAAGAGATCGCCGACCGACTGCACACCGGTCTCGGCGCAGACGCGGTCGTCCTCAACGAGACCGCCCTGCGCAGTGTCCGGCTCGGCACCACCCTCACCCTCGGCGACCTGCTGGCCATCGAGCCCTTCGGCAACCAGCTCGTGCACGCCTTCCTCCCCGAGGATCACGCCCAGGACCACGGCAACCTGCTCGACCTCCTCACTGAACGCCTCGGCCCTCTCGTCACCGCCCCCGCTCACCTGCCACCGACGGTCCGCACCGTGCTGACCACCGACTACCTCGCCGACAGCTACCTCGGCGGACGAACTCATCAGGCCGGCCTACGACTTGGACAGGCCGTATGCCGCGTCCTGACCTCCGCCAGTCCCACGAAGGAGGCGAGCAATGATCCTCACCGGACCTGAGATCAATGCTGCCGTGGCCGACGGCCGCTTACGGATCACGCCCTTCGCCCCGGACCAGACGAACCCCAACAGCTACAACGTCCGCCTCGGCCCGACCCTGCTGACCTACGCCGCCGAGGTCATCGACGCCCACCGCGCCAACCCCACCTGCTCCGTCCTGATCGGGAAGGACGGCTACGTTCTCCAGCCCGGAGAGCTGTACCTGGGCCACACCGTCGAGGAGGTCGGCTCGGACGTCTTCGTCCCGCTGCTGTTCGGCCGTTCGTCGGTGGGCCGCCTCGGCCTGTTCGTGGAGATCACCGCGCCGATCGGCGACATCGGGTTCCACGGTCAGTGGACGCTGATGCTCTCGCCCATCCGCCCGCTGCGGGTCTACGCGGGCATGAAGATCGGGCAGGTCATGTTCTTCGTCTCCACCGGCGACGTCGATCCGTACCGCGGCAAGTACCAGGGCGCCACCGGCCCGCAGCCCTCCCGCTACTGGCGGGACGCGGCACCCATCCAGGCGGTCGCCTCATGATCCTCACAGGCCCGGCCATCGCCGCCGCCGTCGGCACAGGAGAGATCACCATCGCCCCCTACGACCCAGCACGGCTCTCCCCCAACTCCTACGACTGGCGCCTGGGCGACACGATCCGCATCTGCGACAGCGAACTCGACGCCGCCGCACCCACCAGGTTCACCGAACACCCCATCCCTGCCTCCGGGTTGGTCCTGCAGCCCGGAGTGCTCTATCTCGGCGTGACCCTGGAGAAGACCGGCTCGGAAACTTACGCGCAACTACTCAACGGCGACCGCACCATCGGCGCCCTGGGCATCTGGGTCCACGTCTCCGCCCCACTCGGCCACCAGGGCCACGCGATCCGCTGGACCCTGGAGATCCGGGCCGCGAAACCCGCCCGGGTCTATCCGGGAATGACCTTCGGCAAGCTCGTCTTCCTCACGGCCCTCGGCGTCCCGGCCAGCTACCAGCAACAGCACGCCAAGTACGCGGCCACGAACGGCATCGACATCTCCCGCCTGTACGAAGAGATCCCTCAAGGAGCGCTGTGAATCCCGTCGTACGCTCGGACGCGGGTCCGCTGGCCGCCACCTTCCTGGACCTTCCGGCCGGCAGCCCGGGAGGCAGCGTCGAACTCTTCCTCGACCTCTACACGGGCGACAACCCATTGATCCCCGCGCGGGCTTTCATGCTGGCGCCCGCCGACCCCAGAACCCGACTCCCGGCCGGGCTCAACGTTCTTCCGGTGTCCGGGAAGTGTCTGGAGGGCGCCCTCTTCAGTCGCTACGTCGCGGAGCTGCGCCAGGCCCTGGTGACCGCGATCGACCCCGCGCAGATCGGCGTACTGCACCTGCAACACCTCGCGTTCGGCGCCACACCCGCCTTGCTCCGTGCACTGCCGAACCACCCGAGGATCGCGTTGGTCCACGGCACCGACCTGCTCTTCGCTGAAGCCCACCGCGACCAACTCCAAGTCCTTCGCGAGACAGCGAGGACCGCCGACGCCATCGTGGTCCCCACCGGCGCGATGGCTGATCACCTCCTCCAACTCGCCCCACAGGCCGACCGCCGCAAGATTGTCCACATCCCCTGGGGAATCCCCGACCACCTGCTCACCGATCCACCACCCCGGCCCTCCCGCAGCTCGGCCAGCCACCTGCGGCTGCTGTATGCAGGGCGGCTGACCGCCGAGAAGGGAGCCGAGCACCTGGTCACAGCCCTGGCACCCATTCCAGGCATCGAGCTGAGCATCGCCGCCCCCAGAGCCCAGTTCCACGCGCTGGCCCCGCTGCTCCAGCGGTCCGGAGTGCGGGCCCGGTATCTCGGCTGGCTCCGCCGCCCACAGCTGTGGAAAGCCTTCGCCGAGCACGACGCGCTGGTCATGCCGTCCACGACCTTGGAGGCCATGGGCCTGGTCGCACTGGAGGCCCAAGCCTGCGGCCTGCCCGTCCTCCACCAGCCGGTGCCCGGCCTCAACGAGGTTCTCGCTGCTTCCGGAATGGCCACCGACTTATCCCAGCCCGCCACACTCGCCCGCGACCTGGATCGGCTACGCACCGCACTGGGCCTCCTGCCCGCGCTTCGACAGGCGGGCTACGCGAACGCCGCTCGCTATCCGCTCTCAACGACCGCGCAGACCCTGACCGAACTCGGTCAGCAGCTCACCTGATGCGGGGCCGGCAGATCGAGGCTGCGGCCGAGCCGATGCTTGGTCGCAGCCCCATCTTGTTCCTGGTGCCACCCGACACCAAGGCGGAAGCATTCCCCGAACCTCTCACCCGCGTCACTACGCTGACGACGGGATGCCAACGGCGAACAGGGAGACCATGACGTACCGCAACGATCGCATCGAGCAGCTGCTGGGTGAAGGCGTCCGAGACAAGGTCTACCCAGGCGTGGTGTGGGCCGTTGGCGACGCCGACGGCATCGGAGCGTCGGGCACCGCGGGCGTCCTCGACCCCGACGAGCCGGATGCTCCTATGCGCCCGGACACCGTCTTCGACGCGGCCAGCCTCACCAAGATCCTCGCCGTCTGGTCCTCGATCGGTGCTCTCTGGGAGGACGGCAAGCTCGATCTCGACGTCCCGCTCGACACCCTCTGGCCCGAGGTCGTCGGCCACCCGCTCGGAGCGGCCACCGCCCGACAGCTACTGACCCACACCGCCGGCCTTCCGCTGCGGGCCCAGCTGAAGAACCTCTACGGCACCGACGCCCAGGACATCCGCGACGGCGTCCTGCACGAAGCCCTGCACCGCCAGCCCGGCGAGGCCGTCGAGTACACCGACCGAGCCGCCCTCGTCCTCGGCTACCTCGCCGAGTACCTATCCGGTGGGACCCTCAACCACCTTTCCGTAGAACGGACTTGGCAGCCGCTTGGCATGCACTCCACGCGCTTCGGGCCACTGCCAGTTGACGTCGCCGCCCGCTGTGCACCGACTGAGCTCGATCAGGACACCGATACGCACCTCAAGGGCGTTGCCCACGACTTCTCCGCCCGGCTCCTGGGCGGAGCATGCGGAATCGCAGGCGCCTTCACGGTCCTCGCCGACCTCGCCGCGTTCCTGGGCTACATGCTCGACACCACGACCGCCCCGGCACGGGCAGGGTTCGGCCCGGCCTGGACCACAGAATCACTGACCGTCCAAACCGGAGCCCTGGAACCCGTACGCGGGCTGTTCTGGCACCCCGCCGCCGGCACCGCCCCCACCGAAGACGTCTGGGTCCATTACGGCTTCACCGGCACCGGCATGTGGATCTCGCCTCGCCAACGGCAATGGGCAGTGCTCCTGACCAACAAGCTCTACTACACACGCGACCGCCAGCCCTTGATGGACATCCGCGACACCTTCCGCAAGCTGGTCTTCGGCTGAGACACCCATGCTTCGCAACCACGTGTCCACCCGCTGCCGTGGGTCCTTCCGACGGCCTCCTACAGGTGGACGCCGATCAGATCAGGGCCGTCGCAGACGATCATCAGGACGTTGCGGGCGCGCCTAGTCGTCTTCCTACGGCTCAGCGCACCTTCGATGGACGCCCGATCTGTCTACCCAGCAGATTGTTAGCTCGGACACGACGCTAAAGGCTGTCCCGCAACTGTTGGTCAGTTGGGTGGTGAATCGTTCAGGTTGCTGCGGCCGTGGACGACGTCGTGGGCGATGTCGAGGATGGGGCGTGCGTGGGTGAAGCTGTAGGCGCGCAGGCGGGCCAGGGCCTGATCGATGGGGATGTCGAGCCGTACGGTGAGGGCGCCTGCGGCCTGGTGGATGAGGGCTCGGTGCAGGGGGAGGGGGCTGTGGTTGTCGCCTGCGTTGTCGTGGGGGCTGGAGGGGCTGAGCAGGAGGAGCACGGCGGTTTCGGTGAGGCTGAACATGTCGGCCATCTGGGCGCGGGTGAGGGGGCCGGGGGTGGCGCGGTGGCCGGTGAGGACGCCGAGTCGGATGGCGCCGAGGTTCAGTGGCAGGGCGATGACGGCGTGTGTGGGCTGGTCGCGGGTGGCGGGCAGGAGGGCCGGCCAGCGGTGTTCCGGTGTGGTGTGCAGGTCAGGCGCGATGGCGGGTTGGCCGGTGTGGGCTGCGTCCCAGGTGGGTCCTTCGCCGAGGGTGTACTGGAGGTCGTCCAGGGCGAGGCCGGCGGTGTCGCCGGGGTCGTACCAGACGAGTTCGATGCTGGAGTTGTTGCGCAGGGAGATGGTCAGGCCGTCCAGGCCGAGCGCGGCCGCGCAGGGTGCCGGTGGCAGTCCGTCGAGTCCCTGGTCGGCCGCGGAGGCTGTGGCCAGGAGCTTGGGAAGTTCGGGGCTGGTTGGGGGCACCGCTGTCTCCTCGACGTGCAGGGGGTGGAGCGCCTGAGCGCGGGCGGGTCGGGCGTGAGCCTCAGCCGCCGGGATGCTTGTCCTTGTCGGACTGGGCGAACAGGCCGAAGTGGAGTGTGCCTTCGAGGAGTTGCAGGCACAGCTGGGTGAGTGAGCGGCTGTGGGAGCGAGCGTAGGCGCGCAGCAGGGTGAAGGCGGCGTCGGGGGTGATGTCCAGGTGGGCGCCGAGGGCGCCCTTGGCCTGTTCGATGGTGATGCGGCTGTTGAGCGCGGTCTGCAGCTGGCTGACGCGTTCGGCCTGGTCGTTGCTGAGCCGCTGGTGGAGGATGCCGATGGTGGCCGCGTCGGCGAGGGCCTGGCCCAGACGCAGGTCGGCCGGGTGGAGGCCGTCGGGGGTGGTGTGGAAGAGGTTGACGGCGCCGATGACTTCCTCGCGCAGCCGCAGCGGCAGTCCGGCCACCGCGGTGAAGCCAGCAGTCCGCGCGGCTTTGGTGAAGCGTGGCCAGCGGTCGGCGGCAGCCCGGGTCGTCAGGTCCACCGGGGGGATGACGCAGTGGTCCAGGCAGCAGTCCCGGCACGGCCCTTCATCGAACTCCAGCTGGAGTTCCTCCAGTTGGTGCACGGTATGAGTGGACGCCGTGACGTCGACCAGACGCCCACGGGCATCGACCATCACCACCCCGGCCGCATCCACTTCCAGCAGCTCCACCATGTGGTCGGTCAGCACGTGCAGAAAGTCGACCAGCTGGAACCCGCCGACCAGCGTGTCTGCCAGCTCGATGAAGGCCCGCGCCAGCCGCTCGTCCCGCTCCGGCTGCGCCATAACGGTCACCTCACTTCGTAGGTCGGCGCCGCGGCCCGCCGCTCGGGCGGCGGCGCCCCGGCTTAGTTGCCATTCTGGTCCTCCCGCTCCCCCGCCGGGAGGACTCAGCGGAAAGTCACTCCCTCGCGGACCGAAAACCTTCGCAGCGCCAGCACGGTTCGATCGCGCAGCAAGCCTCGCCGGATCTGGCCGGACAACCGGTGAGACGCTTCTGTTGTGCCAACCGTGATCACAGCATCGGAGCCGTCATGGATTGCCCCGTTCACCGGCATGAACCTCGTCGCCTTCCACAAGCTGATACGCATGCTGCGACGTGAGGGCGCCGACGAACCGGGGCCGGGGCGACCATGGTCTCTGACGTTGGAGGACCGGGTTCTGCTGGTCAAGGCATCTGCCCGGACACACTGGAATCATGTTTCCCGTATCTCAACGGAAAGCCGGGCACTAAAGAGACCCGCCCGGCTAGCGCTGAAAGCGTAGGCCATCCCGTACCCAAGGCCCGTGCCTCCAAAAGAGAATATGACTATGTCCGTACCGCCGATGTAGTAATTGGCACTCTCGGAGGGTTGTCCGAAATCGTCACGGACGATCTAGCCAGCTCCGAGCACTTTGGGTACATGCTCAAGGCACTCAAAGACGCCCGTCGATTGTCACACACGTACGTGAAGAAGATGGAGAAGATGCGGGATGAATAATCGCGCCCAGTATGCTGTTGAAATCGAGTTTCTTGTGCCCAGTCAGGTGACAACCGACCGGCACGTGAATACTCGCCCCGTGGACACGGCCTGGGTGGGGCGAAAGCTCAGAGAAGGTTTTGACCTGGGGCGGCTCGGGGTGCCCCAGGTATCTGCCCGCCCAGACGGCACATACATCTGGCTCGATGGACAGAACCGAGGAGCTCTATGCGTCGCTGCAGACCACGGAGAAACAAAGGTCGGAATGAAAGTATTCCGTGGGCTCACAAGAGAGCAGGAAGCGGAACTGTTTCTCGGGTTGAATGACAACCGACGCGTGCAGCCCCTATATAAGTTCATGGCCGAGGTCACTGCTGGGCATGCAGAATCTTTGGAGATCACTCGAGCCGCAAGGGATCACGGCTGGATTGTCTCAGATTCAGGCGCCGGTAACGCAATTATCGCGGTTGCGGCTCTACGGAAGATCTACGGAAAGTCGACCGAGAAAGGCCAACTCCTCAGGCGCACCTTGAGGGTGGTCACCGATTCCTGGGGAAACAGTCCGGCTGCAGCAAATAGCTACGTGCTTTTGGGAGTTGCTTCAGTTCTTCACGAGTTCCCGTACCTAGACTCCGACGCGCTCGTACGCAAGCTGTCGAAGCTTGCTGGCGGGCCTGCCAGCCTCCTAGGAAAGGGGCGCGGCTTCAAGGAAGTAACCGGGGGTACAGTAGTAGAGGGTATCGCCCGAGTAGTGCGAGACACATATAATTCCGGGCGGCGATCCGGAAGGCTCACCACAGAGTCCCAGGAACCTTTCTGAATTCAGGATGACCTTCTACGCTTGCCAGTAGCGCAGTGATAGCGGGCGGCTAATAGAAGTGCCATTGCCAACAGCGTTAGGTCTGACAATGAGGCGCAAGCGAAGGCTCCGAGCGCCTGCCAGTCAGCTCCACCGGGCAGCAGGGTCTGTTGCAGATGGGAGAGGATTCTGGTGTCTCCCCTGCAACCACCACAACGTTCGTCATCTGGCGCAGCTACGAGGGTGAGCACGCGGGCTCAGGAGCGTCCTCCTGGGCCCGCGGGTGACCGGGAACCAAGCAACCACCACTGGATGGATGAACTCATCCGGACTGATGCCGATCGAGTCTTTGCTCGACTTGCGCCAGTTGCGGCACTGGTGCGCCAGCTACACGTTAGCGAAGATGTACGCGCCATAACGGCTCAGCAAATCCCGATGCGTCGTACTGATGCTCAAGCGTGTGGCCTCTGGATCCTTCGCTGGGTCGGAGGCGATGTGCACGAAATGCTCTCAGGCCGCGCCAACGGGCGTCCACAGCAGCGACCCTCCCGCCCGCTGAGGGTCCAGGCAAGCCAGGCTGCACTCGTTCAACCGGTGGATCACCTCTCGCGCAGTGTCCTCGTCGGCCTGGACCATCTACGCGATCACCTGCATCCGGTTCCCACCGGCAGCATCACCCGGCGATAGCGCGCCAAGCTGGTACTGCCCCAGGGCATGATCTTCCGCAGATTCTGCCTCTCCTGGTTGGTCAGTCTGCGCACCCGCACAGGCTCAGCCACCACACCTCCAACGCTTGCAACGGACGTCACCGCCCGTCCAACCGTTCACAGCACTAGCTGGCCGCGCGACCAAGCGCCTCTACCCCTCCCCCATGTCAGTGCCGCTCAGTAACCTGCCCATATGAAGCCGAACGACTTTTTCCGGCCGGTGGTGACACCCCCGGGACCCGGAGAACTGTGGTCTTCGGAGAGGCATGAGTTCGAGCGCGAGTTCGTGGTTCGGCTACGCAAGGGGCCGCTGGAGGGCACCGAGGACAGGGATGCTGGCGAAGCTCTCGGACGGCTCATCCACTCCGAGCTGGAGCAATGTGGCACCAGCGGCTCTCAGCGCCTGGACGATGACGAGATAGCTGAGGCAATCCGCAGCTTCAAGTCTTTGATGCGCAGGCTTGGCCTCGACTTCAACCCACCGTTCCGCGACTTTCGGGGCTTCCACGGCTACTGGAGTGCTGAAGGTATGGGCGGCCCTGGCGGCTGGGCGGCCCGGCGCGGTTACCTCAACAAGCTCTTCGCGCCAGTCTGGGAGCGGCTAGACGAGCTGGACGAAGCATCCACCGCCGCAGTCGGCTTCCTCGGCGTTGACGGTGAACCGAGAAACATAATCTTCGCCTCCAAGGGTGCCAAGCCTGAGATTGTCTGGAGTCAGGTCATGGACGGGGCCATCGAGATCGTCGAACATGCCGATCAATGTCTCCTCTACAACAAGCCGTTGACCGATGCCGGCCTCACCTGGGGCGAGCTCGTCGACTGGTGGCGCCAAGAGAACCATCTCGAAGAGTCACCGGAACGCGACGTCGCAATCTCTCTGTACGAGCGGCTGAAAGCTTCCCTGAGCTCCGACGCTGAGCGCCATCTCTTCTACGCTTTCGCCAGCCGATACTCTGCGGCTGACGGACGGGCCCAGCCAGTCCTTCTTCCGCAGGTATACCTGCACTTCGACCCGCTGACTGAGCGCCAACGGCAACTCCTACACAAGCCTCGCCGCCTTGCTCGCGAACGCATGGATTTCCTGATGCTTCTTCCTGGCGGCGTCCGCATCGTCATCGAGGTGGACGGGAAGCACCATTACGCCCGTGAGGTTCCCTCAGGGACAGGACAGTGGCAAGTAGCGTCCGACCTCTATTCCGAGATGGTCGCCGAGGATCGAGCCCTCCGTCTGCTGGGCTACGAAGTCTTTCGCTTCGGCGGTCACGAGATCCTTCAGGCCAAGGGCGACTTGACGTTCATGCGTCGCTTCTTCGCAGATCTCGAATCGCGATTCTGGGGAGCGACCGTTCGGTAACCCGTCTGACCCGCATTCCTCAACCGGGCACCGCGTGATCAGCGAAGCGCAAATGGTAAAGGCGTAACGCCCTCAGGCAGCCTGGGAGCCGACTTGCTACCTCGTAGCTCAGTTCCCGCCATCCCAACAGCTGAAGGAACGGGTCAGGGGCCTGATCCGCATTGGAGAGCCAGCTATTCCCGCATTTCAGGTGATCGTTTGAGAGAAGATCTTGGTCGGGGTTCTCTCAGCCGTAGGCACCTATGCAGGTCGCCGCTAAGACTCCGGTACGTCTCCGGCAGCTCGGCCTACTACCGCGACACCGTTCGCACGCCGCATTGCACCGTTTCTTGTACGACCCATCGCCACGAGGACTACGGTCGCCTCTTGTCCGAGTCCGAGAGAGCTTCTACAAGTTCCTCTCGTTCGTCGCTCCCCGCGGTTCAGGAGTCCGACATGCGTGGTGACCCCTCCTCTTCCGACGCCAGACCAGCCCTGGCTCCAGCAACAGAACCTCTAACCGCTGCGGAGATCGATGAGATCCTCGCCGGGCTTGGCCGCTGCTCAGCCGCCCTGGTCCAGCAGTCTCAGGCCGACCAGCAACGTGCGGAAGAGCTGAACACGCGCAGCGAGAGCGGAATCCAACGTCGCATCGAAGGGCAGGAGCCGCCTTACAGCGCTGAGTCCGTGGCGCTCTCGGTGCGTCTGAGGCTGGCAAACAGGTGCGCGAAGGACAGTCGCGACGCTGCGCGGGAGTTCGTCTGCTGGTGGGTGGACGCAGCTGTGACTGCATGGACGGCAGTGGTCCACGAACTGCCAGTGACTCGGGCACGCCTGGGTGCAGCCGCACCGGACACTCTGTTGGCCGACGACGATGTGGCGGTACTGCCCGCAGTAAACGACAAAACGAGGGAACTCGTGGAGTTGGGAGCGTTTCTGGGCGACCCTCGGATGGCTCCTGACAACGACGACGACACCGCCTCCATGGCCACTGACCTGGCAGCCCGTTCAGGTCTGTCCTTGCGTCGGAACGTACATGGGGACATCGAGGTGATCGAGAACGTCGATCCGGAAGCCCGGCGCCGCCGTCTCTGGGGAGAGTGCTGGCTCCAGCTCGGCATTCCGGCACTGCCCGGCCCCGACGACCTCGACGTGCTTCTTGCCCACGCCCCCGGCGAGGCCAGCGAGCGCCTTCTGAGCTCCTCCCGCGCCGTCGTGCGCGCTTCCATGGCCATCTCGCGCCTGTCGGAGCTGGAAGACATCCATGAGCCCTGGACACCAGAGCAGATTGACGAGTACGACCGGCTCTCCGCCCTGCTTGACGAGGTGACGCCGCTTCTCGCCGACTATGCGCGCGACGTCACCGAGAGCCTGCCGGCCCTCCGGGCCGCACGGAACGGCCGAGGGGAGTCGACGGACCGAGCGGACTGACTGGCGGCCGGTCCAGTCTCAGGACTGCGGCCTGGGACTGGACCGGGGAGCGCACCCTCCATCGTGCCGACCTGGCGCACCGGCCCGAGGTTGAGTCCTGTCCCGTGAGGTCAGCGGTGCCCTTAGAGCTGCTCCACGCCCACGACGCGCCCCCCGCACAGCTGATGTCACCACGGGCGGCTAATGTCCCCCTCAGCTGTCAGCCCATACCGCCACAGCCGCACCCAAGGACTCCCGAGGCCCTCTGCCAAGGTGCGGCGGATCGCCAAGGCCATCAAGATGTCCGCATGTCCGGCGTCCGCAGCACGGTGCGCCAGTCGTCGGGCTGACCGAAGGTCGTGCTGTTCGCGGTGCTCGACCAAGGACGTGAGCAACCCGGTGTGTCCATGCGCAGCTGCATCGAGCGCATACCGGCCGGCCGACTCACGGTCCCCGGCCAGTTCCCTCAACCGTGCGAGGTCGATCAGGGCCCGTGGATGACCGGCCCGAGCAGCCTGCCGCAGGGCTGCTTCCGCTCCGTAGCGGTCACCGGCCAGCTCTCTGATCAAGGCCAGGCTGAACAGGAGCCGAGAGTTCCCCTCCGCCACAGCCTCCGTCATCAGCTCCTCGGTGGCGCCCATGTGTGGGGCGGCCTCTCGCAACGGGGCCATCTCACGCCACAACCGAGCATCGGCCGTCTCGCCACGTTCCCAAGGCAATACGAACTCGCCTTCCTCCCGCTGCTCAAGCCAGGCCGCCTCGTGTCTCTCGGCCAACCGTTCCCGAACGGCACTCTGCCGCAGACTCCAGCGGATGTCGGACTCAGCAGCCGTCACGCCTCCGGTGTCCGCCACATCGTCTGCATTCAGGTTCTCCGAGCGGTTGCCGGTGTGATTACACAGCAGTGCAACGCCCTCAAGGGCTTCGACGTCCTGCTGCGCGGCGGCCTGTTGATACAGCCTGGCCGCGTGTCGAAGCCTCCAGCGTTGTCGGGCGGCACGGGCGAGCATCGAGGTGTCTTGCGGTGTTGCCGCATGAGCTGCCGCCTCCCAGAAATCGGCCGGAGGACTGATGTGCCAGCGTTCGGCACTGCCATGTTGTTCGAGGTAGTCGGCGAGCCGGTATCCCCGTCTGCCGTCGGCATCGGCGGAACCAGGGCGGGGGCGACTCTGGCTGAGCGGTCCTCGCGCCCCACGGCATGGCTCGGCGAGATACGTAAGCGCCCGGTCGAACCAGTCCTCTTCCAGCACGTCCCATTCGTCGTCGCTGAGATATCCCGGCGCGGCCCGCTCCAGGAACGCCCGGGGCAGTAACGCACCGTGCCCGAGCCTTCGTGCGTCCATAGCCGCCAGGAGAACCGCACGGGCGGCCGCCGAAGCCTGCTTGTACCGACGAACCAACTCCGGTGCACCAGCAAGGAATTGAGTCACGCGCCCACCAGCAGCGTCCGCGGCCTGAGCGAGTCGCGGATCTGCATCGAGCACCTGCTTGTGGCCAAGCAGCTCGTACTCGCTGAAGCTCTCCGGGACGTGGACCACCGTGGCGAGCCCGAGCAGTGAGCGCGCGGCAGCGTGGGGATCCGGCGCGGATCCGCCCTTCTCGGGCTCCTTCGTAAGTGCGTCCCAGTACCGGGGCCAGAGAGACCCCAGGACAAGCAGCGGACCGGCGCGCCCGTCGGCCAGCAGTTCATGCAGCACTGCGGCAACGCGCTCACCATAAGGACTCGGGGTCAGGTAGAGCTGGGTTTCGTTCAGCCACAGAACGGTGCGTGGAGCGACACGGCCCGAGCTCAGCGCCTCCAACACAGAGACGGGACGCTCCGGGGCGAGGGGGTGCCACAGCCGCCAGCCGCCCGACAGGCAGGCACGCACCGACTCCCACGCAGCGCGCGTCTTCCCTGTGGAAGATCCCCCGACAAGCATCAGCAGCTTGCTGCCGTTTTCAGCGTCAGCCACGACTTTCCGTAACTCGTCGTCCACTCCATCGCGTTGGAGGTATGGGGGCAGGACTTCAAGCCGCTGACCGGGCTCGCGCAGCTCGATGGCGGGGTGGACCTCCAGCGCCAGCGCATGCTCGGGCGGCAAGGAACTCAGCCGACGCCCCAAAGGCGGCCCGCCCTTGTTCGTCCCCGTGCTCTCGAACTCGGCCCGTACCTCGATGAGTCGACTCGGCCTCAGCGGGACACCGATCGCGTCCTCCAAGCGCCGCGCGGCTTCAGGTGACAATCGGCTGTGCCAGCCGTCCACACGGAGAACAGCCAAGTGATCTGAGCCATCGGAGAGGTGATGGTGCCCCACGATGCCGATGAGGCTCGCACCACTGAAGACAGCGGCACCGGACATTCCGTCCCACGGAGATTCTCCCGCGGCCGCCTTCGTGGGACTCGCCGCGACCCTGAGGTCCAACGTCCCTTCGCGGCGGTTGGACCACACCGCACAGGAGCCGTGCACGTGGCACGAGTCCCGATACCGAGAACCATCGGGATCCGTGCGCATCTTGAAGCCCGGGAACCCGACGGCGCTGCACCGGAGCACGACATCCCGGTTAGGCACAGACCCGAAATGGGTCCATGAGACTGACTGTTGATCCCCATCGACGGCGAGTACGGCAACATCGATGGCCTGGTCTTCCCAGAGAACTCCAGCACGGTGAACACGCTCGGTTGCCAGGTCGGCGTCGAATCTCACCGTGACCGTGTGGGCACCCCGCACCACATGTGCGGCGGTGAGAACCCGTCCAACGGCGACCAGGTACCCCGACCCCCGACGCCCCTTTCCGTCGTCCCCGGAGACGATGACTTCCGCCGCTCGGCGCGCCTCCAAACCGATGGACACCCTCGTGAGAGTTTCAGCGCTCGCCGGCCACAGCGTCACCGGAGATCAGAACGGCAGCATCGGAATCCGCGATGCGCGGTTGCAGGGTGAAGGTGATCCGCTGCGTCTCGGCCTGTGCCACCTTGGCGGCGCCTCCAGCCTCAACCACGAGGAAGCGCAGGCGCGCGTTGCCACTCGCCTCCTTGGTCACCGTGACGGATGCCTCCACCTCGATGGGCCCCAGCTCGAACCGCAGCTGCTCCCCGTTCCCCGCAGAAAGGGCCGTCGTGAACTCACGACGCAGCTCACGAATCATCTCCGACAGCTCGATCACGGATCCCCCACCCAGGTCGCCGACGACTCCTGGCACCCTACTGACGCCCCGTCCTGTGTGTACCAGCAATGTGTCAAAGCGCTCATGAGTCCCACTGTCACCAGGACGGCCACCCGGCCCTTGGGAGAAGAACTTCTCCCGCACCCGCCGCGATTACACCCCACACCATCCGAGATCAACGCCCCGACCTGCGCAAACATCAACACTCGTGGTCGGCCCCACTGTCCGAACCTCATTCGGGACGAAGGTCGTGGGTTCAAATCCCGCCACTTCGACAGAGAAACGCCAGCTCAGGGCCACCGACTCACATGAGTCGGCGGCCTTGAGTGCCTTCCGTAGCCGTTTGGGGCGCTATCTGGGAGCCGTTCCCCGGATCCGGCTCCCAGACGTCCCCGTACTCAGGCGGCAAGCTCCGGCGCCGAGGCAGATCCCTCGGTGGGTGGGGCGAGAAGCGTGAACGCGCAGTCCCCGGGACGGCGGCCCAAGCGCTGGACCATGAGGGCGCCCAGAAGCGCGGCTCCGGGGCCGCGAACCGGCCCGGCCTCGGTGCCTACAAAGATCAGGCCGTTCTCATCCGGTTCCCAGTCCCCGTACTCTGCTCCGCTACCAAGCGCGATGCAGAAGCCGAGAAGATCGACCAACAGCCCAGTAGGCAGGTCGCCGCGAAGGTAGACGAGCGGATGAGGCGCTCCATCGTTGTCCTCACTGATCGTCATGACAGCTCCGAGGCCGGCGGGCAGCGGATACCGGTCTACGGGGATGTCTTCCACGACGCCTTTAAGGCCGAGGACGGCAATGTCCTTCAGTTCGGCGAGGACCTCCTCGTCGGGACGCCAGCCGTCCTTCGGCGCCCAGTGACCATCGCCGAAGAGGTCCAGGACGTCCACCGTCACCTCGGGGGGTTCCGCCGGCACCGAATCCGGCAGATCATCCACTTCCTCAACCCTCGCGCCCTGTCCCTGCGTCGCCGCCCAAAAGCGTAGGACGGGATAAGGCCGGTGGATGTAGTGGGCCAGCAGAGACCGGATGGCGAATGCGACCTGCGTGTCAGTCAGTCCGGGACGCACGAGGATGAAGAGCTGCCCCGTGATGACGCCCAGCGCGGCATGCATGCTCCCCTTCCCCAGGTCGTACTCGACCGCCCGCGTGTTCATCGCGTCCATCAGGACGGGAAGATCGAGCCCCCAGGCGTCATGCGCCCGGATCCTGCCGGGGGTCTCCTCCGCGATCCGACGCTCCTCTGATGCGCATTGCATGGCTTTCGCTTGCATGAGTTGTCCTTCCGCTGTTCGAACCAGGTCACCCACTCTTGGGCTGGTTCACTCGCCGGAAGACGTAAAGTCAGGAAGCGCCCTGTCGTGCGCGCGATACCTTCCACACTCCGGAGCCCAGAGTCGCGACGACCCCTCGCCCGCTCAGCTCCTCAACAAGCCCCGAGAGCAATCACCGCATACAGCTTGTGCCGAGATGGTCACAGACGGTACGACCATCGTCATGCATCCCTGGTCTCCGCTGAATGACCGCCAGCTCGCTCTTCTCCTCCGGATCGGAGCGGAAACAGATCCCGTCACCTCGGACAGCCCCGAGCTCGCCATCAGCGCCCACGCACTCAAGAACCGCGGCCTGATCTCCATGCCAAGACAGGGCGGCAAGTGGCAGGCGGAAATCACGGACGCGGGGCGCTTCTATCTGGAACACGGGCACCACCCGAACCGTCCCGAGCCGACACAACGCCGTCAGCGACTTCCGGATTCACCCCCGCCCGAAGCCCCCGCAACTCCGCTGGCCGCTCCTCCCTCCCCGCGGCCGAAACCGGCGCGCGTTGTGAAGCCCACGCCGCCGCCGTCCGCGGAGATCGGTGCCGCTCTGATCGCGGAAGTTCAACAGGCTGGGCGGTTTCTGCGGATCCCCGATCCGAGCGACTCGGAGCGCGCTCGCTACTGCCGGGCGTTCGACGCGGCACGGCAATGCGCCCCTGAGGGCTACCACCTCAAGTACAGCGGGCGAGCCAAGGGCGACTTCTTTTTAGGGCTGCTCCGGATCACCGGGGAGGACGACACCGAGTGGAACCGGATCCGTCTGGCGCGCAGTCGCGTCATCACCGATGTCGAGGACGTGCTCGCAGCGGTCACGGCCGATCACAGCGCCTTCGAGATCTCGGATGAGGTGCTCCCCCGCGTGCTCTCGCTTCTGAGGCACCTCGCCGAACAGGCCCTGGCCCGGCACGGGGAGATCGCGGTGTCCAAGAAGCGCAGGCAGGTGAAGCCCTTGCTCACGGTGCACGGCAGAACATACGAGGTGATCTTCAAGGAGCGGCAGAAGCCAGTCCGCTACGTGCCCAAGGAGGCGGGACGCCGGACGTACGACTGGCAGCGGGTCACCCCGGCACACCGCCTCGAACCGTCCGGGGAGCTGGAACTGCACGTCAGCCAGCAGTACCCGGGTTACAGCCCTTACTCCGGGCACGGCTGGAAGAAGGAGTGGGCCGACACTGCGAAGAAGCCGCTGGAGGACCAAGTCGTATCCATCCTTCGGGCGTTGAAGAACCATGCTGAGGACGTGGAGCGCGTACGGCGCGAGCGTGAGGCGCAGCAGCAGCGGCTGAAGGAAGAGCGAGAGCGACAGGAGGCAGAACAGCGACGTCTGGAAGCGGAGCAGCAGGAGCGCACTCGAAAGGAGTGGGAGCGGGCGGTCGATGCAGCGTCGGTCAAGGCAGTTCAGGCCGTGCGAACCGATCGCTTCGGTACGGCCCTGGAGCAGTGGCGTGCAGCCGGAGAGATCCGGCAGTTCTGTGCGGCACTGGCTGAGGTCGCCACGGCGTCGAAGGATCCTGTGGAGGCCGAGAGGCTGCGGGAGTGGTCCGTGTGGGGGATGGGAGAAGCGGACCGACTCGATCCCACGCTCAGTGGGCATGGTCTGACGGCACAGGACTTCCATGCGGAGCCGACCAGCGAGCAGTTGCGCCCCCACCTGGATGGGTGGCATCCGGAGCGTCCGGAGAAGGTGGAGCGGAGGACTCCGGACACCCCGCCCCAACCCGATCCGGACCCCTGGCGCGGCCTTACCGACGCACGTCAGGATCAAGAGTGGCGATGGGGACGCCAAGGTCGCGCTCAATGGTGGAGGCGATGACCCCGTGGCCGCGCTCGCGTAGGGCCCTCGATGCTCTTTCGACCAGCTCGCCGAGCCGGACCACCTCGGCGCGCAGGGCGACCAATTCGTCGTAGCGCTCCGCCTTGTCTTCGCCGCACCATGCGCGGACGGTTCGCAGGATCGCCGCCTGCGCGTCCAGTTTGCGGTCGTCGCGGCGGCCATAGGCGTACCAGGTCGGTTGTGCGCGCTCCTGTTCCAGCGCCTGCTGCTTGCGATCGAGTTCGGGCAGGATCTCCTCTGCGAGGCTGCGCGCGGCTTGACGGGCGATGCGTTCGGTGACCGGCCAGCCTGCCAGGCACACTCCGTTGTGTCGTACGTACACCATGGCATCGCCCTTCAACTCGGCCTCTTCTATCCCGAGTTGTCGAGCAATGACGCCCAGTCGATTCAGCTCCAGAATCCCGGCGTCCGCCACACCGCGACGCAGACGCAGGGCGCTCTTGGGCCGGACAAAGCCGAGGATCAGCCGGGCGGCCTCGAAGTCGTTGGTTCCTCGTACATGACGCGACGCCTCGGCCAGGGCCAGCTCGCCTGCATCATCCTTGAGAAAGACTTCGATGTCAGGCCAAGGGACAACCAGCGAGGCGGGGTTGACCCACTCCTGGAGGCCGGCATCGTCACCGTCGAGGAACCGTACGTGAACCCATCCGCCTTTGCCGGGACCGCCAACACGCACGACCTCGACCTCGCGCAACGGGCTGCCCAGTTCCCTCGGCCTCCCCCGGTACGCCCAATGCTCTTTCGCCTCCATGGGTCCATTGAGCCAGTTCTCGAGTGGTCTTGCCCCTCAATTCGCCGCAAGGAAGCCCAGCCCTGGCGGACCCGGAGGCCGCTCCTACGCAGCCGAGGCCCTGCTCGACCTGGTCGCCATCGCCGAACGCCCTGGCGCCGACCATTCCATGCTGCGGGAGAACCTGGCCACTTGAGAAAGTGCCGGGCATCCCATCCTCGCTGCACCTCGACGGCAACTCATCCGAGCGCAACCGCAGCCAGTTCTACCGGGGAATGATCAGGTCTGTCAGCTGTGAGGGAGTGGGGCCCTTCTCCCGGTAGAACAGGAGGATCAAGACCACCACGCTCACCGGCAGCAGCGCGGTGAGTGCCGCCTCCGGAAGACCTGCCAGAGAAGCACCCACCATGATCAGCACGGCAGTTGTCCCGACTCCCACAAGCCGGAAGCGCTCTCGGTAAACAGCCGGTTCGGCGTTCTCTAGCTGGTCCTCGTCAAGGAGTTCCCGTACACGTCCCTCGGCATACCTCTCCGCGATGGTCAGCAACAAGACCGTGAGATCCTGGAGCGCCTGTCGGGGATCGTCGTCCTGACGCGCCTCGGCCGCGCGCAGGGCACCCACCACTCGCGCGACATGTGCCCTAGCCACGCGTTCCTGATGCCCGCGTGCCCATCCCCTCCGGGTACGCGGAGCCCGCCACAGGACGCGCTCGACAGACCCCAGAGACACCTGCGGTCCGTCTTCACCCCGCGACACCTCGCCCCACTGTTCATGCGCCCGGGCGCACTCCACTGCGGTGAGCAGCAGCATGACAACAGGCCAGCAACGCTGGTAGTCACCTCTGCGCCCACTCCGCTGGCGCTCCTGTTCCTTGAACCGTCGACGCTCCGGCTTTTGAGCTATCACGGAGACGATACGGATGATCAGCGGAACAATGCGCACGGCCACCAGAAAGACCACAAGTCCTCGCAGCGACTCGTACACGTCCCCTGGGCCGTCCCAGGAACGCACCGTACGCGGGAGAGACATCGCCCAGTCCAGCAGGTCCTCCAGACCGAACAGCCCTGATAGCGGATTCGGATGCCGATCATCGCTGGAGAAGGTCGCCCCGGCGTTCCAGATGAACACAACGGACGCCGCAAGCATCAATGCCATTGCAGGGATGGTGACTTGTGCCGCGTACCACCATCGCAGCACCCAGTCAGGCGTGAGACCCCGCCCCGGCGGGACTCGCCCCTCCACCACCATCGGCAGTACATGCCGAGCCTCGTCGAAGAAGGGCTCGGCCTGCTTCAACGCGAAGCGGCGGCGAGAGCGAACCGTCCCCGCCCGGACTCGCCGAACGTGCCGAAGTAACCCCTGCCGAAGGGGGTCGTACAAGCACAGCACCGGAACGGATATCAGGGACGCCAGTACCATCCACGCGAGAACCCTCTCCACGGCAGACAGTCTGGCCGACCCCACTGACATTCACGCCCAATTCTCGGGCGCGGTGAACATCGCGGTCGGAGTCGCCGAACTACACAACCGGGGTTCGGTAGGGGCGCGACCAGGCAAGCGCACCATCCAGCCTCGGAGTCCGACATGCCCGCCTGACGGTCATCGCTACGGCCACCTGGAGAGAGTTGATTTTCGACACTCTGTCGGACCCTGCCGCGCGCCATGGCGTGAAGCTCAGCCTTGATGGGCCCATTAACTGCAAACACTGCGAGAGGCTCATCAAGCTACAACGGCCAGTGCAAACTTGCTTCCGCAATGCAACTTGGAGGTGGGGCCGGTTGCGCTCGCTGAACGCCACATCCAGCGCTGGGGGAATTTTGGGAGATGATCTTCCCGCGGAGGCCCATCGAGACCATGCCGGCCCACCTCAGACCAACGAACTGACCTGCATGTTTACAGAGTCCGCAGGTGTAGATCACGCCCGAACCTCATTCGGGACGAAGAGGTCGTGGGTTCAAATCCCGCCACCCCGACAGCTGAAACAGCAGGTGAGGGGCTCACGGTTTGCCGTGAGCCCCTCACCTGTTTGTTGTGGCCGGAAGCGGAATGACACTGCCGCTCAGTCGTTGGCGCGCCGCCGATCGCTACCGGGGGTGCCTCTGGCCGTCGGCGAGCTCCGCCGCGTCCTCCGGGGCGGTGGCCGCTGTGCGCAGGGCGAGGAGCTGTCGGGTGTGCGCGGGCACGTGGTTCTCGGCGAGGCCACTGATGAGGCTTGCCAACGGAATCGGCTGGTCCAGCGCCAGCGCGTCGTTGGACAGGAGGATCGTCGGCACCAGCACCTCGGCGGCTTCCTCACCGAGCTGGTCGGTGATGTCGCACAGGACGGCGGCCTGGCGCCGAACATGCTCCAACAGGTCCGCCCGGCCGGGGTGTTCGACGATGATCCGTTCCGAATTCCAGGCGTCGAGGAAGATCCGGTTGTCGAACGTGGGGCGCGAGCCCGCGACGACGCCGAGAGCGACCGTCGAAGTCGCGGCGTCGGCGCTGAGCAGGTGGGCCAGGATCCGGTCGGCGTCCCATCCCCCGTCGGCGGCCTCACCGAGGCCGGGTGTGGCCGCCGCATCGAGCAACTTCTCGTGCGCGCCGCGCAGTGCGGTCGTGTCCGGGGGGGGGCGCTTCCTCTCCATCGGGTGGTGCCGAGCTGGCCGAGCTGGCCGAGCTGGAATGACGCTCCGCCGCTTCGGCCGTGCGCTTGGTGTGTGCGAGGCGCCGGTCCCAGTCGGCGGCGAGCGAGTCCATCCACCGTGCCGTCGCGTCCAGCGCCGCGGGCCGTACCGAGTACCGCACTTCGCGTCCGGCCCGGCTGCTGGAGAGCAGTCCGGCGGAGCCCAGGACAGTCAGGTGCCTGACTCGCCGCCCCGGTGTGCCCCGAGCAGGGCGAGCACCACCCGGGCCGCGCGCTCGGCTTCATCCTCGGTGCCGTACTCGCCACGTTCCCTGACGTGGTCGAGGAAGGCTCCGCGTCGGGGAATCGTCTCGGCCGTCACCCCTCCTTCTTCACGCGGCCGGCGGGTGCGGAGGGCGAGGTGGAGGGAGAGATCAGGTGCCCGTCCCCCCGCACTCGGCCGGCCGGTGTCAGCCGGAGATCTGCTTGTTGCCGGTCCCGACGCCGATGGAGATCTTGCGGGGCTTGGCGCGCTCGGCGATCGGGATGCGCAGGGTGAGCACACCCGCGTCGTAGTCGGCCTCGATGTGCTCGGTGTCGAGGGTGTCGGCGAGCACGACCTGGCGGGAGAAGACGCCCAGCGGCCGCTCGGACAGTTCCACCTGCACGTCGTCGGCCTTCGCGACCGGTCGGCGCTCGGCCTTGACGGTGAGCATGTTCCGTTCGACGTCGATGTCGATCGCGTCCGCGGTGACACCGGGAAGGTCGAAGGCCACCACGTACTCGTCGCCCTCGCGGTAGGCGTCCATCGGCATCGCCGACGGCCTCGACCAGGTCCCCGGGCCCATCAGCTGCTGTGCCAGCCGGTCCAGCTCACGGAAGGGGTCAGTGCGCATCAACATCGTGAAACACCTCCAGCGGGTTGTAGGCAGTTGCTGCCAATGCGCTGCACTGCCATCGTTGTAACATGTCATCCAATGGATGACAAACATGATGTCGTCAGTGCGATGACGGAACCAAGGAGGTGTCCGTGACCCCGACCGACCAGCCGTCCACGCACGACGCCGACGCTCACGGCCCGGCGTCGTTCCTCGCCGCCGCGGCGGCCCTCAAGGCCGTGGACGATGCCCTTCGCGAAGCCCAGCAGGAGACTCCGAACACCTCCGCCGCCGGGCCCGCCCCGGAGCAGGCCCTGGCCTCGTTGTTGCTGCTGCGGCAAGTGCGGGAGCGGCTCGCCGGGTGGGAGACCGGCCTGATCGAAACCGCTCGCGACGCGGGCGCCAGCTGGGCCGACCTCGCCCCGCCCCTCGGCGTCGCCAGCCGCCAGGCCGCCGAGCGCCGCTACCTGCGCGGTCGACCCGGCCCTGCCGGGTCCACCGGCGAACAGCGCGTGACGGCCACCCGTCAGGCCCGCGCCGCCGACCGCACCACCGCCGCCCGGGCCCGCCAGAACGCGGCCGACCTGCGCCGCCTCGCAGGCCAGATCACCGCACTCACCGACCTGCCCGCCGCGGCCCGACGCCCGCTCACCGAACTCCACGCGGCCCTCGCCCACGACGACCCCACGGACCTCATCGCTCCCCTGACCGCGGCCCGCCCCCACCTGACCCCCGCACACCCCGACCTCGTCGACCGGCTCGACGCCCTGACCTCCCCGTAGCGCGAGCCGCCCGCGCCGGATCTCAGCCCGCTCCAGCGGGTTACCTACTCGGCAGGAGACCAGAAATCTATCGTGGCCGAGGTAGACATTGGCTCCTCGCGCGGTTATGGTTTTTCTCGTAGCCGAGATCGAGCAAGGCCCGGCAGACACGAACTGGCGGGCAGTAGTACACGCATCACGGTGCGGTGGTGGAGCTTCGAAGCCAGGGCTGTTGCAGACGGTGACGGGGCTGACCACCGGACCGGGTGGCCCGCGGTGATCAGGGGCCGCCACAGCAAGAGAGCGAACGATCAGAGGGAAGAACGGAGGAATCGATCGCCATCAGGATCGCCCGGGAGCAGCACTGAGCCCGGGTACCGCAGGACATCGATAGGCAGGTGGTCTCCGGTCACGCATCCGCGATCCCCGCACTCCCGTCGGCATTCCGGACGGTCATGCGGAAACAGAAGGCCGACACAGCATCAAGGTCGGCAGATGGTGTAGTAGTTCCTTCGGGGCCCTGGTGCCGTACGGCATCGGGGCCCCTCGACGTGTTCCACAGAGACTCGACGTATTCCACAGAGAGGTGAAATGACAGCAGACGATTCGCTGGGCCGTCTCGATGACGACGACTACCCCGCCTACACCATGGGCCGGGCCGCCGAGCTGATCGGCGCCACGCCCGGCTTCCTGCGCGCCATCGGCGAGGCGCGGCTGATCACGCCGCTGCGCTCCGACGGCGGACACCGCCGCTACTCGCGCTACCAGCTGCGGATCGCGGCCCGCGCGCGTGAGCTCGTCGACCAGGGCACCCCGATCGAGGCGGCATGCCGGATCGTCATCCTCGAGGACCAGCTCGAAGAGGCCCAGCGCATCAACGCCGAGTACCGACGCGCCGCCGAATCCTCCGGTCCGACGACCACGGCCTGAGGCGAGCGCCGGTCCGGCCCGGTGGAACCGGCCCCGCCGTCCACGAGCAGCTGACTGACCTCGCTGTGGACGGTGTGCCCCAGCCGCCGAAGGCGGCCTTCGCATCAAGGATCGTGGCACGGGCCCGCCGGATCCGACGGGGCCCGATCATGATCAGGTCGTGGCGCTCGGGGGCGGGCAGCCGGTGTGCGGCACCCAGCCCGGACCGAGGAGAAGTCGGGAGCCATTCGGGAGCCGTACCGCTCCCCGAGCCCTCGCGAGACCGTTCCCCGCCGATCCGCTCCCATGATCTGTCAGGAGAGGTGCGCCCGCGCCCGCCTGCGCCGGATCACCACGAGCGCCCCGCCCGCCGCCGCGAGTGCCGCCCCGCCTCCCACGAGGGCCGCGGTCCCGGACCCGCCCGAAGCATCCGCGGCACGCTCGCCGGCGGCACCCGCGGCCCCCGCCGGGAGCGTGTCGAGGTCGCTGGCGCAGACGGCGGGGGCCTTCGCGCCGTCCACGTACGCGCAGACGGTGGACGCCACCCGCAGCGTGTCCTTGCCGGTTTTGCCCAGGCGGACGCGGGACGTGAACGTCGTCTTGTGGTTCGCCTTGACGTCCGCCGTCCACACGGCGAGTCCGGACGTACGGGCCTTGCCTCCCTCGGACAGCTCGGGCGCGCCCGCCCCCTGCGGCAGCCGCTGCTCCACACGCAGCTTCTCGATCGGCTCGGCGCCCTGGTTGTGCACGATGATCGTGTAGCCGAGCTTGTCGCCGCTGTCGGCGGCCTCGACTCCGTCGGTGATCTCGATGGACATCGGTGGCACCGCCCCGTCCCCCGCACCCCTGGCTCCCTTGCCGCCGCCGTCGCCATGGGCGGCCGGGGCCAGGAGCAGGACGGCGCAGGGCAGCGCGAGGGCGCAGTGCGCGACTCGGGAAACGAGGGTCACGGCAGTGGTCCTTCCGTCGGGGCACGCCGACGCGGCGTGGCGGCGCCCATGGCAGCACCGGCCCCGGGCACACGGCTCGGGGCGTGCCGGACAGGCCCGCGGGTTCACCCGCCCATACGAATTCCCGCCGTACAGGTGGCGTGACACGCCGGAGGGGAGGCACCGGATGGACCCGGTGCCTCCCCTCCGGCCCTTGCTACGGCTGTCCGGGCCGCCGCCTCACCTCGCGTTCCGCCGGCCGCGGCGGGCGCGCACCGTCAGAAGCGTGCCGAGGGCGAGCGCGAGGGCGCCGGCCAGGCCCGCGAGCACCGTGGTGGCCGCCGAGGAGCCGGTGTCCGGCAGGCTCCCGGCGGGCGGGGTACCGGTGTGCGGCGGGGTGCCGGTGTGCGGCGGGGTCGGCGTCGGGCTGCCCGGTTCCGTGGGCGGCTTCGGGGCGGGCGGCACCTCGGTCGTGGTGGTGCAGCCGGCCGCCGAGCCGTCCTCGCAGGTGGAGTCGGGGGGCCCGGTGACGACGTTGGTCAGCTTACGGTCGCCGGTCACCGGGTCCGCCACGGTGACGGAGTAGGTGACCGTGACCTTCTCCCCGGCCGGGACCGTCCCGGTCCAGGTCACCTTCGGCTCGGCGTACGTGACGTCGCCGACGGTGGCCTTGGCGTCGCCGTTGTACGTGGCGTCGTCCAGGACCTTCGTCAGGTCGTCGGTGAACGTCGCGCCGGAGTACGCGCCGGGGCCGCTGCTCGCGACGGTGACGGTGTAGGTCACCTTGTCGCCGGGCTGCGCCCCGGCGGCGGACACCGACTTGGCGATCTCCAGGTGGGCCGGTTCGACGACGAGCGTGTAGTCCTCGACCTCGCCGGGCCCGCCGAATCCGGCCGACCTGACCGGCTCGGTGCTCGCGAGCGCCCGCTCGGCGGCCGCGGCGCTGTCGTCGCCGAAGAGCCGCAGCCGCGCGAACGTCGTCCCCGGAGCCACGCCGGCCAGGCCGGTCACGGTCAGCGGGCAGTCGGTGGTGCCCGGCGGGGCGGTCGCGGAGACCATCTCGTCGGCGTCGAACGTGCCGTTCCCGTCCTTGTCGATCCACAGGGCGAGGACGGCGTCCCGCCCGGTCTCGTTGACCATCGGGATGTCCACGGCGTACCGGTCCTGGTGCTGGTACAGCGTGATGGTCCTCATGCCGTCGTCGTCGGCGTCGCCTCCGGCGTTCGTGGTCGGATCGCCGTCCCGGTCCGGCTCGACGCTCCGGCCGATCCGCAGGCCGGGGACGATCTCGTGGAACGCCCCGCCCCGGATCCGGGATGTGCGGTAGCTGTCCGGCGCGTCGCCGAAGTCGTAGTCCGGGCTGGGGAGAACGGTCACGCAGTCCGGGTCGGTGCTGCCCTCGGGGCAGTTGGAGCCGGGCGGGCCGACAACGCCGTTGACGTACCGGCCGTCGCCGTCACCGGGTCCGGAGACGGTGAAGGAGTAGGTGACGGTGGCGGTGGCGCCCTGCGCGAGGTCGCCGGTCCAGGTCAGCTTCGGCTCGGCGTAGGACACCGTGCCGGAGTCGGCCCGCGCGTCGTCGTTGTACGTCGCGTCGTCGAGGACCTTGCCGAGGTCGTCGGTGAACGTGGCGCCCGGGTAGTCCGCCTCGCCGTCGGCCGTGACCTTCACCGTGTAGGTGACGGTGTCGCCGGTCTTCGGGTCCTCGGGCGTCGCGGTCTTCTTGATCTTGAGGATGGGGATGCCGACGTCGGTGGTGCACGCCGGGTCGGTCGAGCCCTCCGGGCAGTTGGTGCCCGGCGAGGTGGAGACGACCGCGTTGGTCAGCCGCTTGTCACCGGCGGGCGGGGCGCCGACGGTCACCGAGTAGGTGACGGTCACGGTCCGCCCGGCGGCGACGTCACCGGTCCAGGTCACCTTCGGCGCGGCGTACGAGACCGTGCCGGAGGTGGCGGCCGCGTCCGCGTTGTACGCGGCGTCGTCGACGACCTTCGTCAGGTCGTCGGTGAACCGCGCGTCGCGGTAGGCGGCTTCGCCGCTCGTGTTGGTGACGGTCACGGTGTAGGTGACCTTGTCGCCGGGCAGCGGCTTCGCCGTGTCCGAGCTCTTCTTGACGGCGAGCGTCGGGACGGGGACCTCGGTGGTGCACTGCGGGTCGGTGGAGCCCGGCGCGCAGTTGGAGCCCGGTGGGCCGACCACGGCGTTGTCGAGCTTCTTGTCGCCCGCGGGCGCGGCGGAGACGGTGACGGTGTAGGTGATGGTCGCCTTCGCGCCCGCCTTCAGGTCACCGGCCCACGTCACTGTCGGCCGCTCGTACGTCACGTCGCCGGAGGATGCCTTCGCGTCGCCGTTGTACGTGGCGTCGTCCAGCACCTTCGTCAGGTCGTCGGTGACGGTGGCGCCGGTGTAGCCGCCCTTGCCCGTGTTGGTGACGGTGATCGTGTAGGTGATCTTCTCGCCGGGCTTGGCGTCGGCCTTGTCGGCCTTCTTCACCATGTCGAGCGTCGCGACCGGCGTCGACGTCGTGCACGTCGGATCGGTGGAACCGGCCGGGCAGTTGGAGCCCGGCGAGTCCGAGGTCACCGCGTTGGTGAGGACCTTGTCACCGGCGGGCGGGCTGCCCACGGTCACCGAGTAGGTGACGGTCACGGTCGCGCCGGCGGCGACGTCACCGGTCCAGGTCACCCTCGGCGCGGCGTACGAGACCGTGCCGGAGGTGGCGGACGCGTCCGCGTTGTACGCGGCGTCGTCGACGACCTTCGTCAGGTCGTCGGTGAACGTCGCACCCGTGTAGGGGGCCTTGCCGGAGTTGGTGACGGTCACCGTGTACGTGACCTTGTCACCCGGCTCCGCCTCCGTCGTCGAGGACGACTTGGCGAACGCCAGCGCGGCGACCGGGGTGTCCGTGGTGCAGTCGTCGGCGCAGGTGGAGCCGGGCGGCCCGGTCACCACGTTGGTGAGGACCTTGTCGCCCTTCGGCGGCGAGGCCACGTTCACCGAGTACGTGACCGTCACCGTCTGGCCGGCCGCGACGTCGCCGGTCCAGGTCACCTTCGGCGCGGCGTACGAGACCGTGCCGGAGGTGGCCGACGCGTCCGCGTTGTACGCGGCGTCGTCCAGGACCTTCGTCAGGTCGTCGGAGACGGTCGCTCCCCGGTACACGGCCGTACCGGTGTTGGTGACGGTCACCGTGTACGTGACCTTGTCACCCGGCTCGGCCTGCGAGGCGGAGGCGCTCTTCGCGATGTCCAGGGACGGGACCCCGGCCGAGGTGGCGCACCGGGGGTCGGTGGAGCCCTCCGGGCAGTTGGAGCCGGGGACGTCCGAGACGACCGCGTTGTCCAGCTTGCCGTCGCCGGTCGCCGGGTCCTTCAGGGTCACCGAGTAGGTGAGCGTGGCCTTCCCGCCGACGGGGATGCCGGCGGACCAGGTCAGCTCCGGCTCGGCGTAGGAGACGGTGCCGGCCGAGACCTGGGCGTCGCCGTTGTACGTGGCGTCGTCCAGGGCCTTGGACAGGTCGTCGACGATGGACCCGGAACTGATCGCCACCTGGCCGGTGTTGGTCGCGGTGACCGTGTAGGTGACCTTGTCGCCGGGCTTGGGCCCGGGGTTGTCGCTGCTCTTGACGATCTCCACCGCGGTCAGCCGCGCGGTCGTGGTGCACGCCGGATCGGTCGCATCGGCCCGGCAGTTGGAGATGTCGGGCCCGGTGACCTTGTTGGTGAGGACACCGTCGCCGGTGCCCGCGGCACCCGCCTTGATCCGGTAGGTCAGGGTGACGGTGGCGCCGACGGCGAGGTCGCCGGTCCAGGTGGCGGTGGTGCCGTCCACGGTGATGGTGCCGGCGGACGCGCTCGGCGTACCGGACAGCGTGGCGTCGTCGAGGGCCTTCGACAGGTCGTCGGTGACGGTGGCGCCGGTCAGCGCCGTCTCACCGGTGTTGGTGACGGCCACCGTGTAGGTGAGGATGCCGCCGGGGGCGAGCACCGTGCTGTCGGCGGACTTGGTGATCCGCATCGAGCTGACGGGGACCCTCTCGACGGTGACCGGGTAGTCCTCGATCTCGCCGATGACGGTGCGCGAGGTGTCCGCGTCGCCGGTCGGGACCGGCGAGGCGACGGTGCCGGCCTGCAGCCACAAGCGCGCGTACGTCGCGCCGACCTTCGGACCGGTGATCCCGGACCAGTCCAGGCGGGCCGAGGTCGCCCCGGCGGGCACGGCGACGGTCGCCAGCTCACCGGCGTCGAAGGTGCCCGAGCCGTCGAAGTCGATCCATCCGGACAGGGTGGCCGGTGCGCCGGTGCTGTTGGTGACGGCGACCGGAACCGCGTACGACCGCGTGCTCGTGTCGATCTTCGGCCAGCTCGCGACACCGTCGTCGAAGGTGTCGCCGAGGGCGTTGAGGGCCGGGTCGTCGCCGGGGGTGCGGGCCTGGCGCTCGGAGGAGATGTGCGCGCCGAGCATCAGGGACTTGTCGATCGCGGCGACCGGGCCCGCGCCCTTGAGCGTGCCGTAGGAGTCCGGCGCGTCGCCGAAGTCGTAGTCCTTGAGGCATCCGGCCGCGTCGTTGCCCGTGGTGGCGTTGGTCGTGGCGGCCTTGAACGCGTCGGGCACGTCGGCCTTGGCGATCGGGGCCGAGGCCGACGACACCGACAGGTCGACGGCGTAGATGACGCCGGTGTTGTTGTTGGCCGCGTAGAACGTGCCGAGGTTGTCGAACCAGACACCGCCGTAGGCCGAGACCGGCAGCTTGTGGGTGCCGAGGTTGGTGGCGGCGCCGGTCGTCGGGTCGAGCCGCCACAGGGTGGCGTCGTCACCGAGGATGCCGTAGAGGAACCCGTCGGCGGGGCTGACCGACCAGTCGGCCACGTTGCCGTAGTTCCCCCCGCTGGTCAGGTCGTCCGTCCTGACCGTCTTGAGGACCGACGCGTACGTGGCGCTCGCCGGGTCGATGTCGATCGTGAACAGGTTGCCGGTGGTGTTGTCCCGGATGTACATCAGCGAACCGTCGATCGAGTTCGCGGCGTTGTTGACCCCCGAGATGTCGGCGGGCAGCCCCGTGACCGGCGTCTTGGTGAGCTTCCCCGTCCGCGGGTCGAAGCGGCCGAGCCGCTTGTCCGGGCTGATGCCGTAGACCGCGCCGTCGAGCTGGCTGTAGCCGATCGACGCGCCGGGCGTCGTGTCGGAGACCTTGGACTGCGCGCCGGTGACCAGGTCCACCGAGTACAGGCTCGTGGTCCCGCCCACCAGCTGGGACAGGTACGCGACGTCCGAGCAGTAGCCGCCGCGCGGCGGCTTGTTCACGGTGACCGTCGTCGTGCAGCCGCTCTCGGCGCCGGTGGCACAGTTGGAGATCGAGGACCCCTTCACCGTGTTCCGCACGACGCCGTCACCGGTCGCCGGGTCCTTCAGCGTCACCGAGTAGGTGAGCGTCGCCTTGGCGCCCGCCGCGACGGTCGGGTTCCAGCTGAGCTGCGGAGACGTGTAGGACGGGGTGCCGGTGGTCCCCGAGGCGTCGTTGTTGTACGTCGCGTCGTCGAGGACGGCGGTCAGATCGTCGGTGACCGGTGTCTGCGTCGACACCGGCCCCGTGTTCTCCACGACCACCGTGTACGTGACCTTGTCACCGGGCTCGGCCTTCTCGCCGGAGGCCGGGGACGAGGTCTTGGTGATCTTGTAGCCGGGGTCGGTGAAGCGGACGGTCGCGCACTCCGTGGGCGCGTTCATCCCGGACAGCGCGCCGATGTTGGCGGGGCAGTTCTGGTACTCGCCCTGGGCCGCCGTCACGTTCACGCTCAGCGTGCAGGAGGTCTGCCCGTCGGTCAGGTCGCCCTTGAGCGCGACGGAACTGCCGCCCGCGGCCGCGGTGACCGTTCCGTTGGAGCAGGTGGTCGTGGTGGCCGCCGGGTCGGCGACGGTCAGGCCCGCGGGCAGGCTGTCGTTGAAGGACCAGCCCTTCTTGGCCCGCAGGTCCGAGGTGTTGGTGACGGTGAACGTCAGCGTGGACGTGCCGTTCGACTCCGCGAGCGCGGGGGTGAACGCCTTCTCCACGCGCGGGGTGACGTCGAGGAGCTCGATGTCGTCGAACGCGGCGTCGTTGCCGGCGTTGCTGCCGTTGGCGTTCACCATGCGGATGCCGAGCGTGCTGCCGTTGAACAGCACCGGCGCGTCGCTGGTGGTGTGCACCACCTGCACGTTCCGCTTGCCGACCGTGACGGTCGTCGCGTTCTTGTCGCTGCACGGGTTGATGGCCTTCGACGACGTGGAGATCGCCGTGGTCCCGTCCATCAGGAAGAACTTCAGCTGCGGCCCGGAGACACTGCAGTTGAGGGCTGCCGAGGAGACCGAGAAGGTGTAGAAGCGGCCGGGGGTGACGGCGAACGGCTGCTCCGTCTCGAACTCCACCGAGTTCGCCGACGGGGCCGTGACGGTGAAGGCGGCCACCGCGTGGTTGCTGTCCGGATCCGCCGTCCCGTTCGCCTGCCCCAGCGCGCTGGACAAGTCACGGGTCGAGTCCCACCACGAGCCGCAGTCGGCGACGCCGGGCGCGTAGGCGGCGGAGTCGGCCTTGTTCAGCACCCAGCCGTTGCAGCCCTTCAGCCAGCCCGCGTTCGCCGTGTACGTCATGCTCTGCGGCGCGGCGCCGGTGTAGCGGTCGAGCAGGACCGGGTCCCCGGTGACGTTCTCGAAGTCTTCCCGGTAGACCTCCGTGGGATCCTCGGGAACCGCCGCGGCCGCCACCTCGCCCGGCCGCGCGTGCGCCTCGGACGCCACGCCGAACACCGGCAGCGGCGCCGCCACGACGGCGAGCACCGCTGCAAGCACCGTCCCCACCATGGGTGCGCCCCGCGGCACCCACGCGTGCCGGAACCGATGTCTCGCGCCGCTCATCTCCGCCTCCGCAGTGACCCAGAGTGATCAGTGAGGCGAACTTCACATGCCCTCTATTTACCGAAAGGCATATTTGACGCGATTTACACGATTGCACTCGAACGGCCGCCACATTCAGCGACTGCGGCCGAGGGAAACCCCCTGTACCCTGAATGGAGCAAGCGAAGGGGAGTAGCCCCGCGAACCGGTCGTCGACACACTGGAGCCCCGGCTCCCGGTGGCCGGGCCCCACCACTGCGGTGCGGGCGGGCGAGACCTTCGACCAGGCAGCCTGCCCATGTGCCGCTGCCGGGTCGAGTGGTCCCCCGGAGCGGGTGGTTCGCGAGGCCCGGACGTGGCCCGCACAGAGAGACCCCCGAATTCCATGCATCTCGATCCGCTGGCGATCGTCACCGCCTTCGGCCTGATCTTCCTGGCCGAGCTCCCGGACAAGACCATGTTCGCGTCCCTGGCCATGGGTACGCGGATGAAGCCGCTGTACGTGTGGTTCGGCACCTCCGCGGCGTTCGCCGTGCACGTCGCCATCGCGGTCGGCGCGGGGTCGCTGCTCGGCCTGCTGCCCTCCTGGATCGTGAAGCTGGTCTCGGGCCTGATGTTCCTGTTCGGCGCGTTCATGCTGCTGCGCGGCGGGGACGACGAGGACGGCGAGGACGCGGCGGGCGCGAAGACCGTCACCGGGTTCTGGCCGGTGTTCGGCACCGCCTTCATGGCCGTGTTCATCGGCGAGTGGGGCGACCTCACCCAGATCACCACCGCCAACCTGGCCGCCACGAACGGGACCTGGTCGACCGCGATCGGCTCCTTCGCCGCGCTGATCTCGGTCTCCGGACTCGCGCTGATCGCCGGGCGGTTCATCGCCAAGCGGGTGCCGCTGAAGACGGTGCAGCGGGTCGGCGGTGTCTGCATGCTCGTGCTCGCCGTGTGGTCGTTCGTGGAGATCTTCGTCGGCTGACCCGGCCGACGCCCCACGGGGAGCACCCGCCCCTTGTGGATACAGGAATGTATCGAATACGTTCCTGTATCCAACGACGGGCCGGGAAGCCGGGGAGTCACCCATGATCACCAAGCGGCGCGCCCGCACCCGGCAGCGGCTGCTGGACGCCGCGCTCGACGTGTTCGCGGAGGAGGGGTTCGGGCGCTCCACCGTCGAGCAGGTCTGTGACCGCGCCGGTTTCACGCGCGGGGCCTTCTACTCCAACTTCTCGTCCCTGGACGAGCTGTTCCTCGCCTTGTGGGAGGAGCGGTCGGCGCGGATGCTCGAAGACATCCGCGCCGCGCTCGCCGGGCTCGACCCGGACGATCCCGAGTCGGCCGTGCGCGCGGCCATCGAGGCCAATCCCGTGGACGACGGCTGGTACCGGATCACCGCCGAGTTCACGGCGCACGCCCTGCGCACGCCGGGGCTGCGGCGGGTGATGGCCGCCCGCGAGGAGGCCATCAGGGACGCCGTGCTGCCGGTGTTCGTCGCCGCCCTCGACCGGCTCGGGCGGCGGGTCACCGACGAGCGGGCGCTGGGGGACGCGCTGGTCGCGGTGCACGACGGAACGGCCGTGCAGGTTCTGCTGCGGCCCGACGACGACGCCGTACGGGAGCGTCGCCGGGCCCTCTTCATGAACGTACTGAACGCCTACAGCACACCGAGGGAGCAACCGTGAGTGACGCAGCCGCCGATGTCATCGTCGTGGGGGCCGGGCTCGCCGGGCTCGTCGCCACGTACGAACTCACCCGCGCGGGCAAGCGAGTTGTGCTCGTCGACCAGGAGAACGCCGCCAACCTCGGCGGACAGGCCTTCTGGTCGCTCGGCGGTCTCTTCCTCGTCGACAGCCCCGAGCAGCGGCGGATGGGGATCAAGGACAGCTATGAGCTGGCGCTCGCCGACTGGATGGGCTCGGCCGGGTTCGACCGGGAGACCGAGGACCGGTGGCCGCGCCAGTGGGCCGAGGCGTACGTGAAGTTCGCGGCCGGCGAGAAGCGGGACTATCTGTACGGGCTCGGCCTGAAGGTCACCCCGAACGTCGGCTGGGCCGAGCGCGGCGCCGGGACCGCCACCGGGCACGGCAACTCCGTGCCGCGCTTCCACCTCACCTGGGGCACGGGCCCCGAGGTGGTGCGGGTCTTCCGGGAGCCGGTCCTGGCGGCCGCCGAGCGCGGGCTCGTCACCTTCAAGTACCGCCACCAGGTGGACGAGTTGATCGTCGAGGACGGGGCGGCCGTGGGCGTGCGCGGCTCGCTCCTCGCGCCCTGCGACGAGCCGCGCGGTGTCGCCTCCTCCCGGGAGACCGTCGGCGGCTTCGAGCTGCGCGCGCAGGCGGTGATCGTCACCTCCGGCGGCATCGGCGGCAACCACGAACTGGTCAGGAAGAACTGGCCGGTCGAGCGGATGGGCCAGGCGCCGGAGTCGATGGTGACGGGCGTGCCCGCGTACGTCGACGGGCGGATGATCGAGATCAGCGAGGGCGCGGGCGCGTCCGTGGTCAACCGCGACCGCATGTGGCACTACACCGAGGGGATCAAGAACTGGGACCCGATCTGGCCGGGCCACGGCATCCGGATCATCCCCGGCCCGTCGTCGCTGTGGCTGGACGCCGAGGGCAGGCGGCTGCCCGCCCCGCTCTTCCCCGGGCACGACACGCTCGCCACGCTCAAGCACATCACCGGAACCGGGCACGACCACACCTGGTTCATCCTGACCCGGGCCATCGTCGAGAAGGAGTTCGCGCTCTCGGGCAGCGAGCAGAACCCCGACATCACGGGCAAGGACCTGAAACTCGTCCTCCAGCGGGTGAAGAAGGGGGCCCCGGGTCCGGTCCAGGCGTTCCTCGACCACGGCGAGGACTTCGTCGTGCGCAGGAACCTGAAGGACCTCGTCGCCGGGATGAACGCCCTCACCCCCTCGGCCCCCGTCGACTACGAGCAGGTCGAGCGCGAGATCGTCGCCCGTGACCGCGAGATCGACAACGGGTACTCGAAGGACCTCCAGCTGATGGCGGTGCGCAACGCGCGCTCGTACCTCTTCGACCGCATCACCCGCGTCGCCAAGCCGCACCGCCTGCTCGACCCGGCGCAGGGCCCGCTGATCGCCGTACGGCTGCACGTGCTCACGCGCAAGACGCTGGGCGGCCTGGAGACCAACCTCGACTCGCAGGTGATGAAGAGCGACGGCAGCGTCTTCGACGGGCTGTACGCGGCCGGGGAGGTCGCCGGGTTCGGCGGCGGCGGCGTGCACGGGTACAACGCGCTCGAAGGAACGTTCCTGGGCGGCTGCATCTTCTCCGGCCGGGCCGCCGGGCGCGCCCTCGCGCGGAGCCTCGCGTGACCGGCACCGCGCTCGTGACGGGCGCCTCGTCGGGGATCGGGGCCGCGGTGGCCGCCGCGCTGGTGCGCCGCGGGTACACCGTGTACGGCACCAGCAGGAACCCGCGGAAGGTCGACTCCCCTGTCCCCGGGGTGACTTACCTCCCCCTCGACCTGTCGGACGAGGCGAGCATCGAGGCGTGCGCGGCCGCGGCCGGCGAGGTGGACGTGCTCGTCAACAACGCCGGGGAGTCACAGAGCGGCCCCTTCGAGGAACTGCCGATGGACGCCGTGCGCCGGCTGTTCCAGCTGAACGTGTTCGGGGCCGTGCGGCTCAGCCAGCTGGTGCTGCCCGGGATGCGGGCGCGGCGGCGCGGGCGGGTCGTGATGGTCGGCTCGATGCTGGCCAGTTTCCCGCTCGCCTACCGGTCCTCCTACGTCGCCTCGAAGGCCGCGATCAAGGGGTTCGCGAACGCGGCGCGGCGGGAGTACGCGCCGTACGGGGTCGGCATCACGACCGTCGAGCCCGGTTCGATCGCCACCGGGATCAGCGAGCGGCGCACCCAGTACGTGGCCGCCGACTCGCCCTTCAGGCCCGCGTACGACACCATGCTCGCCGCCCTCAACCGCAATGAGGCGCACGGGATCTCGGCCGACAAGGTCGCCGCGAAGGTGCTCGTCGCGGTGGAGGCGGCGCGGCCCCGCCCGCTGTACGCGGTCGGGAGCAACGCGCCGCTGGTGTTCGCGCTGCGCCGGATGCTGCCGCGCGCGGCGAGCGAGCGGATGGTGGCCCGCAGGCACGGGCTGAAGTGAGCGCGCTAGGGCGTGTTTCGAAAGTCCCGTCGTCCGCCCGAAGGGCGGGCCCCGCGGCGTCTGGTGCGTGCGATCGCAAGGCGCCGGAGCGTCCTCATAGCGGAGCTATTCGGGCGGTTCGGCAACGCCGCGAGCGCGCGTGCCAGGCGTCGCGGGGCAGGCGGGACTTTCGAAACACGCCCTAGCAATCGCGGTCGGGGGCCGTCGCGCCGCAGCTCTTCGGTGGTGTGGCGGTCGCCGGGGTCGCGGCCAGGTTCGACAGGCCGAGGGCGAGCAGCGCGGCCAGCGCGCACGCCACGGCCTCGGCGCGCAGCACCAGCGCCCGGCGTGCCCGGCGCCGCCCCCGGTGCAGGAGCTGGTTCAGGGCGCGTTCGGCGGTGTGGTGCAGGGGGCGGGCGTCGGCGTACCGGGGGTCGTCGGCGCGTACGGGGTTGGCGGCGCGCAGCAGGGCCAGCTCGTCGGCGCCGTCGCGGGCCCCCGGCGTGCCTCGATGGTCAGTCACGGTCGTGGTCTCCTGCCGTCACGGTCATGTTCATCCGGTCGATCTCGGCGCGCAGCCGGCGCCGGGCGCGGTGCAGGCGCATCGCGGCGGCGCCGCGCGAGCACTCCAGGGCGACGGCGAGTTCGTCGACACCGAGCTCCTCCCAGGTGGTCAGGCGCAGGGCCTCCTGGTCGGCGGGGTTCAGCCGGGCGAGCGCCTCGTGGATCCAGGCGCCGGGCTCGTCGGCGTCGGGGCCCGGCACGACCTGGCGGCGATGGGCGGTCTCGTGGTGACCGATGCGGTCGAGCAGCCGGCGTCTTCGGCCCAGACCCCGCACGGTGTTGGCGAGACAGTTGCGGGCGACGGCGTACAGCCAGGGCAGCGGCGCCTCGGGCGGCAGCTCCGCGCGGCGCCGCCACGCTATGGAGAACACGTCGGCGACGACCTCCTCGACGTCGTGGGCCGCGCCGGGGTCGAGACGGCGCGCGACGAACCTGCTGACCGCCCAGTAGTGGGCGCGGTAGGCCGCCGCGAAGGCCTCGTCCGTGGTGCTGCTGTCGCTCATACCCGTACTGCTGCCGCTGCTCGTGATGCGTCCGTGCTCATGATCCGTAGGTGTCCGGCTGTGCCCCGATGTTCACAGGCGCGGTGTGTGATCTTTCGGGCGGGGCGGCCCGTGACGTGCGGGGCGGGTGCGGACACGTACCGGGCATGAGAGCCATGAGGGGACACAAGGTGGTGGGGTGGCTGACCACCACCGACCACAAGACCATCGGAACGCTGTATCTCGTCACGGCGTTCGCGTTCTTCTGTCTGGGCGGGGTGCTCGCGCTGTTCATGCGCGCGGAGCTGGCCAGGCCCGGAACGCAGATCCTGTCGAACGAGCAGTTCAACCAGGCGTTCACGATGCACGGCACGATCATGCTGCTGATGTTCGCGACGCCGCTGTTCGCCGGGTTCGCGAACTGGATCATGCCGCTGCAGATCGGGGCGCCGGACGTCGCGTTCCCGCGGCTGAACATGCTGGCGTACTGGCTGTATCTGCTCGGGTCGCTGATCGCGGTCGGCGGGTTCCTCACCCCTCAAGGGGCGGCGGATTTCGGCTGGTTCGCGTACGCGCCGCTGTCGGACGCCGTGCATTCACCGGGCGTGGGCGCCGACATGTGGATCATGGGTCTGGCCTTCTCCGGCTTCGGCACGATCCTCGGCTCGGTCAACTTCATCACGACGATCGTGTGCCTGCGCGCGCCCGGAATGACGATGTTCCGGATGCCGATCTTCACCTGGAACGTGCTGCTGACGGGCGTCCTGGTGCTGCTCGCTTTCCCCGTGCTCGCCGCCGCGCTCTTCGCGCTCGAAGCGGACCGGAAGTTCGGGGCGCACGTCTTCGACGCGGCGAACGGGGGCGCGCTGCTGTGGCAGCACCTGTTCTGGTTCTTCGGGCATCCGGAGGTCTACATCATCGCGCTGCCGTTCTTCGGGATCATCTCTGAGGTGATCCCGGTGTTCAGCCGGAAGCCGATGTTCGGGTACCAGGGCCTGGTGGGGGCGACGATCGCCATCGCGGGCCTGTCGGTGACGGTGTGGGCGCACCACATGTATGTCACGGGCGGGGTGCTGCTGCCCTTCTTCTCCTTCATGACGTTCCTGATCGCGGTGCCGACGGGCGTGAAGTTCTTCAACTGGATCGGCACCATGTGGCAGGGCTCGCTGTCGTTCGAGACGCCGATGCTCTACGCGATCGGATTCCTCATCACGTTCGCGTTCGGCGGCCTGACCGGGGTGATCCTGGCGGCGCCGCCGCTCGACTTCCATGTCGGCGAGACGTATTTCGTGGTGGCGCACTTCCATTACGTCATCTTCGGCACGGTCGTCTTCGCGATGTTCTCCGGATTCCATTTCTGGTGGCCGAAGTTCACGGGGAAGATGCTCGACGAGCGGTTGGGGAAGGTGACGTTCTGGACGCTGTTCGTGGGGTTCCACGGGACGTTTCTGGTGCAGCACTGGCTGGGCGCGCGGGGGATGCTGCGCCGGGTGCCGGACTATCTGGCGGTGGAGGGGCTCACCGGGCTCAACACCGTCTCGACGATCTTCTCGTTCGTGCTGGGGATGTCGTTCCTGCCGTTCCTCTACAACGTGTGGCGGACCGCGCAGTACGGGGAGCCGGTGGGCGTCGACGACCCCTGGGGGTACGGGCGTTCGCTGGAGTGGGCGACGTCGTGCCCGCCGCCGCGGCACAACTTCGTGGCGCTGCCGCGGATCCGCTCGGAGTCGCCGGCGTTCGACGTGCGGCACGGGGGCGCTGCCGCCGAGCCTGAACTGGTGCGGGGTGCGCGGTGATCCGGGAGATCGAGGGCTTCCTGATGGTGGAGGCGGCGCGGGCCGAGGGTCGGGTCGCCGCCCGGCGGTTCACGGAGCGGGTGCCGTGGCTCACCGAGACGCAGGCGGAGGATGTCCAACGGGCTTATGTGGAGGTCCACTTGGGGCTGCGGCGGGAGTTGTGGCGGGAGGCGGTGGAGCGGGCCGGTTCGTTGCGCGGGGAGTACGAGGAGCGGTACCGGGCGATGCGGGCCCGGGTGATCGCGGGGGCGTGGTGCGTGGGGGTGGGGGTGGCCGGGGTGACGGGGATCGTGGTGAAGATGCTGATGAGTGCGCCGTAGCTTCGTCGGTGCGTCGTCCGGTGCAGGCCGGTGGTCCGTTCTCGCGCCCCTGAAGGCCGCAGGCCTTTCAGGGGCGCGGGGAACTGCGCGAGCAACCCACCACCACCCGCACCCGCCGACGAAACCGCACCCGGCAGACGAACCGGCGCCCTAATCGCGGCGATCCCCGTGCCCCGGCCACCACGCCGCATGCCCGATCAGGGCCGTCAGCGCCGGGGTGAACACCATCGCCATCACGAACGCGGCGATCACGATGCCGAAGGAGAGCGCGAACCCCATCTGGGAGAGGGTGGAGTTGCCGGCCAGCATCAGCGTCGCGAACGTACCGGCCAGGATCACGCCCGCCGAGGCGATCGTCGGCCCCGAGTGGCGCACCGCCGTGCCCGCCGCGTCGTGCGGATCGCGGCCCTCGCGGGCCTCCTCGCGCAGCCGGGACACCATCAGGATGTTGTAGTCCGTGCCGAGCGCGACCACGAACAAGTACATGATCACCGGCAGCATGAACATCAGCCCCGGCTGGCTGCCGATCCGGGTGAAGAGGAACGACGTGGCGCCGAGCGTCGCGCCGAAGCCGAGCGCCACCGACACCATCAGGTACCAGGGCGCCACCAGGCTGCGCAGCAGCAGTCCGAGGATGACCATGATGGCGAGTGCGGCGACGGGGAAGACCACCGAGTAGTCGCGGTCCACCGCCTTGTTGATGTCGACGTAGACCGCGGTGATGCCGCCGACCAGCGCCTGTGTGCCCTCGGGCGCGTCCGCGTGGGCGGCGGGGCGCAGCTCGTCCTTGACCGTGTTCATCGCCGCGTCCGACGCGGGCGGATCGTCCAGTACGACGCTGAAGGCCGCGGCCGTGCCGTCCTTGCTCAGGGTGGCCGCGGAGACCGTACCGACGCCGTCGACCTCGGACAGCGACTTCCTGAACCGCGCCGTCGTGACCGGGGTGAGCGGCGCGTCCTTCGTCGTGGACGTCAGGTAGACGCTCGTCGGGTCGGTGGTGCCCGCGGGAAAGCCCTTCTCCAGGTCCTTCAGGGCGACCATCGACTCCTTCGACTTGGGCAGCGAGGACGTCGCCAAGTCGAAGTTGGCCTTGTAGTCGAGGGCGCCGAGGGCCAGCACGCCCATGACGAGCGCCGAGACCAGGGCCCACACCGCGGGGCGGCGGGCGATGGCGCCGCCGAGCCGCGCGAAGCCGGTGCCCTGCGGTTCGCGCTGCCAGGACTTGGAGGGCCAGAAGACCTTGGTGCCGAGGAGCGAGACGACGGCGGGGACCAGGGTGAGGCCCGCGCACAGGGTCACGAACACCGCGATGGCGAGCGCCGGGCCCATCGACTTGAGCATGCCGAGGGTGGACAGGGCGAGCGCGGCGAAGGCGACGATGACGGCGCCGGCCGCCGAGGTGATGGCCTCCCCGACCCGTTCCACGGCGTGCACCATGCCGCGCTTGGGGTCCTCCCCGGCCCGGAGCGCCTCTCGGTATCTGAACAGCAGGAACAGGATGTAGTCCGTGCCGACGCCGAACAGGACGACGGTGAGCAGTTCCTGGATCGAGGAGTCCGCCTTCATGTCGAACGCCTTGTTGGCGGAGGCGATCAGGCCGGTCGCGAGCGGCGAGATGAGGCCGATGAGGACCACGGGGAGCAGCGCGATGATCGGGCTGCGGAAGATCAGCAGGAGCAGGACGACGATGATGACGATCGTGCCGACGCCGACCAGCATCCCGGCCCGCTCGGACGCCTCCGACTCGTCGAGGGCGGTGGCGGCGGAGCCGGTGACCCCGGCGCTCAGCTCCGTGCCCTTGATCTCCTGCTGGAGATCGGTGCGCAGGGTCTTGACCGCGTCCTGCTCGGAGGTGTCGGAGGGGTCGGTCAGTTTGGGCATGGCGACCATGGAGGTCTGCACGAGCCCGTTGGGCGACGGCTGTCCGGGGACCACCGCCTCCACCTCGGGGATGTCCTTGGCCGCCAACTCCCTCGACACGCGGACGACGTCGGCGGAGTCGGCGGCGGCGAGCCGCTTGCCGTCGGAGCGCTGGAAGACGATGACGGCGCCGATGTTCTGCTGCCGGGGGAACTCCGACTCCTGGACGTCGGCGGCCTTGATCGACTCGTAGCTGTCGGGCAGGAAGCTCGCCTCGTCGGTGCTGGAGGTCAGTTTCGGCGCCAGGGATATCACCGCGGCCGCCACGACGACCCAGCCGAGGATCACCCACCAGGGCCTGCGGACCACGAATCGCCCGAGTGCTGCGAACATCGCACCTGCCTCCCGTCGCCGCCCCCGGGGTCACCCGGTCAGCCTCACCCGGGCGGCCCCGGCGTGCCACTCGGGGCGCCGCCTTCACGCCGTCCGCGGGCCGTCGGTCGCATCGCTCGAACCCTCGGTGAGCAGCAGGAACGCCGTCAGGAGCACGACGCTCGCCGCCGAGACGTGCACGCTCAGCGCGGTCGTGAGCGAGCCGCCGTGGGTGAGGACGGCGAAGGCGTCACCGAGCGGCATCAGCGCGTCGATCAGGACGACCCAGCCGAGGGTGCGGCGCTGGCCGCGGGCCAGGAGCAGGAAGACCGTGGCCGCGACGGCCAGGTCCCGTACGCCCTTCACGGCGAAGTAGCCCGTGCCGTTCCCGGTCGGCCACGGGTCGATGCCGAAGCCGTCGGGAGCGGCGGGGTTGAACAGGAAGTTCAGCCCGAAGTAGGAGACGGCGGCGCCGGTCAGGACGGCGAGGCCGGTGGTGACGCGGCGCCGGGTGAGGAACCGGCCCCTGCGGCGCGGGGCGGCGACGGCGGTGGGCGTGACGACGGCCGGTGCGACGACCGCGGTGGTGCTGACGTGCTCGGACATGAGAGGTCTCCCCCTGAAAGGTCTACGAGGACGAGCGGCGCCGACCGCTTCGCGTTCTAGCGCCGCTAGCTACAAGAACTACGCTAGACCTAGCGGCACTCGACTGTCTAGCGGCGCTAGGAAATTTATCGCGGACCTGGAGCCGCAGACTTCCGCAGATATATGCGCGGGGTATTCCGGGGCGGCACCCAGAGGCGTACATTCCCCTCACCGTCGCCGTACGCGGGGACGCTCGGATGAACTGCGTCGGTGCTGTTCATCCCCTCCCCTCGGGCCCCCTCCCCTCGGGACCCCTCGTACGCCGTCGGCGCACGGCAGGCTCAGCACAGCGGGAGCACCTGCGAGGCGGACCCGGCCGCTCCCCTCGGACGCACCATCCGGCCGGGTCACGCCGCCTGCCCGCTGAGGTTTACTGGGCCCATGGGAACAGCCGTCCTCATGACGCTGCCGGGGCTCGTCATCGCGCTGACCGTGATCGCGTTCACGGACCAGGGCCTGCGGCTGCTGGGCCGGCGCAAGCGGCAGAGCCAGATCTCGGCGACCGGGTTCGAGCAGCTGCACGCCACGTTCTCGCCGGGCAAGCAGAGTGAGCTGAAGGAGCGCCAGAGCGCGCTCGTGCTGCGCGACGACGAGGAGGACGGGGCGCCGCCGGCGCACTCGCGGGTGGACCTCGACGGCGGACGCGCGGTGATACGGCTGCCCAGGGCCTCGTAGACCGACGGCCCCAGACCTACGGCTTCGTGGCCTTCAGTGAGTACATGAGGGGCACGCGCGGCCGGTCCGCGGGGAAGCGGCACACCCCGTCCCGCTCCTCCAGGCCGCCGAACATCCCGAACAGCGTGAAGTCGTGCTCGTGCAGGAAGTCCAGGCGCAGCCCGGCCGACGCGAGTGCCGAGACGATGTCGCCCATCGTGTGCTGCCACTCGGCGGCCCGGTTGTGCGCGGTCGGCGCCTCCCAGTCCGTGTACGTACCGGACGACTCGTACTCGAAGGCGTCCGGCGCGAAGTAGTCGCGCACGACCCGGCTGCCCGTCTCGTCGTCGAGCATCCAGCACGCCGGGTGGAACTCGGCGAGGTACAGGAAGCCGCCGGGCGCGAGCAGCGCCGCGACCGTGTCGGCCCAGGCGCGGATGTCGTGCAGCCAGCACAGCGCGCCCACCCCGGTGTAGACGACGTCGTACGCCTTGTCGGGCACCGCCGACACCGCGTCGTACACGTCGGACGCCACGAACAGGGCCCGGTCGCGGTCGATACCGAGTCCGGCGGCGAGGTCGCGGGCGGCGTCGACGGCCGGCTCGGAGAAGTCGAGGCCGACGACGCGGGCGGCGCCGTGCCGCAGCCACGACAGGGTGTCCGTGCCGATGTGGCACTGGAGGTGGAGGAGGGAACGGCCCGCGACGTCGGCGCCGATCTCGTCGACCTCGAAGGCACGCAGCGCGTCCTGGCCGGCCCGGAACGAGTCGACGTTGTAGAAGTCGCTGGCGAGATGGAGCGGAACCCTCTCGTCCCAGCGGCGGCGGTTGGCCTCGCGCAGAGCGGGCCAGGCTCCGGGGGCGGGCGGGGTCGTGGAAGGCATGACAGAAGTTATCCACAGGGTGTGGGGGACCCGCCAGCGAATTGTCGGCGCGGGCGGGCACTATGGGGCCATGAGTGACAGCAACGGGTCCATGCCCGACTGGGAGAAGCGCTTCCGGGCGCCGCGCGTGTCCCTGCCCGACTGGGCCGAGGACGCCCCGGACCGCTCCCTGTTCGTGTCGAACGCGACGGGGACGTACGAGCTGTACGCGTGGGACAGAGCCACGGGCACCCAGCGCCAGGCGACGGACCGGGCGAACGGGACGACGGACGGGGTGCTCTCCCCCGACGGCGAGTGGATCTGGTGGTTCAGCGACAAGGACGGGGACGAGTTCGGGATCTGGCTGCGCCAGCCGTTCACGGGCGGCGAGGACACCGAGGCCGTGCCGGGTCTCGCACCCTCCTACCCGGCGGGCCTCGCGATCGGCCGGGACGGGCGCACGGCGGTGGTCGGCCGCTCCACGGACGAGGACGGGACGACCCTGCACGTCGTACGCCCCGATGGTGACGGACCGACGGAGATCTACCGGCACCGCGAGTCGGCGGGCGTCGGCGACCTGAGCCACGACGGCACGCTGATCGCCATCGAGCACACCGAGCACGGCGACGCGATGCACTCGGCGCTGCGCGTGGTCCGGCTCGACGGGTCGACGGTCGCGGAGCTGGACGACACCCGCGGCGGCCAGGAGGAGCTGGGCCTGGAGGTCCTCGGCTTCGCGCCCGTGGAGGGCGACACCCGCCTCCTGGTCGGGCACCAGCGGCGCGGCCGCTGGGAGCCGATGGTGTGGGACTTCGCCTCCGGCGAGGAGACCGACCTCGCCCTCGACCTGCCGGGCGACGTGTCGGCGGAGTGGTACCCGGACGGCTCGGCGCTGCTGATCGCCCATGAATTCGAGGCCCGCGGCGACCTGTGGCGCTACGAGTTCGCGACGGGCGCGCTGACGAAGGTCGACACCCCGGTCGGCTCGGTGTCGGGGGCGACGGTCCGCCCGGACGGCAGCGTCGAGTACCTGTGGTCGTCGGCGGCCGAGCCGCCGGTGGTGCGCTCGACCGGGGGCACCTCCCCCGCCCTCAAGGCAGTGGGGGAGGGCGGGGTCGTCCTCGATCCCCCGGGCATGCGGGCCCCGGCGTCCGTCCCGGTCGAGGACGTGTGGGTGGAGGGCCCCGGCGGCCGGATCCACGCCCTCGTGCAGAAGCCGGCGGGCGCGAGCGGCCCGCTGCCCACGGTCTTCGAGATCCACGGCGGGCCGACCTGGCACGACTCGGACGCCTTCGCGGCGGGCCCGGCGGCCTGGGTCGACCACGGGTTCGCGGTGGTCCGGGTCAACTACCGCGGCTCGACCGGGTACGGGCGGGAGTGGACGGACGCGCTCAAGCACCGCGTCGGCCTGATCGAGCTGGAGGACATCGCGGCGGTGCGGGAGTGGGCGGTCACGTCCGGGCTCGCGGACCCCGACCGGCTCGTCCTCGCGGGCGGCTCCTGGGGCGGCTATCTCACCCTGCTCGGCCTGGGCACCCAGCCGGGCTCGTGGGCGGTGGGCCTCGCCGCGGTGCCGGTCGCGGACTACGTGACGGCCTACGAGGACGAGATGGAGGCCCTCAAGGCCCTCGACCGTACCCTCTTCGGCGGCTCCCCCGAGGAGGTGCCGGACCGTTTCGCGGCGTCGTCCCCGCTGACGTACGTCGACGACGTGAAGGCGCCGGTGTACATCTCGGCGGGGCTCAACGACCCGCGCTGCCCGATCCGCCAGATCGACAACTACGTGGACCGGCTCGCGGCGCGCGACGCGGTGCACGAGGTGTACCGGTACGAGGCGGGGCACGGCTCCCTCGTCGTCGACGAGCGCATCAAGCAGGTCGCGCTCGAACTCGACTTCGCGAGACGGCACCTGCCGCCGCAGTAGCCGAGGGGCGGCCGTGCCGGGGGTCGCGGGAAGCGGCTTTATATCGGACCCGTACCGTGGAAGGCGTGTACCGGTTCCTGCTGACCCCGCGCTGGCTGGGGATCAACCTCTTCGTGCTGCTGGCCATCCCGTTCTGCGTCTTCATGGGCTCGTGGCAGCTGAGCCGTTTCGAGGACCGGGTGCAGGACCACCGGTCCGCGACGGAGCAGACGCAGAGCAACAAGAAGACGGCGGCCGCGCCGCTCGCCTCGCTGCTGCCGGTCTCCACCGAGACCTCCGGCAAGCGGGCCACGGCGACCGGCCGCTACGGCAAGCAGCTCGTGGTGCCGCACCGCGAGGTGGACGGGCGCGACGGCTTCTACGTCGTCACGCTGCTGAAGGTCGACGGCACGGACAAGGCGCTGCCGGTGGTCCGCGGCTGGCTGCCCGGTTCGGCCTCCGCGGCGAAGACACCGGCCGCGCCCCGGGGCGAGGTCACGGTGACCGGGGCGCTCCAGGCGTCCGAGTCGCAGGGGGCGAACGGGGTGACGGCGGCGGGCGGTCTGCCCTCCGGGCAGATCGGCATGATCAGCGCGGCGTCGCTGGTGAACGTGGTGCCCTACGACGTCTACGACGCCTGGATCACCCTCGACAAGGCCGACGGGACGATGACGGCGGTTCCGGCCACCACCCCGTCGGGCAGCGGCCTCGACCTCAAGGCGTTCCAGAACCTCGGCTACACCGGCGAGTGGTTCGTCTTCGCGGGCTTCGTCGTCTTCATGTGGTTCCGCCTGGTCCGCCGCGAGGCGGAGGCGATCCGCGACGCGGAGCTCGGCCTCACGGAGGAGACCGCCTGAGGGGAACGGCCCCGGGCGATCACGACGCGGGCAGCAGCCCCGTCGTGTAGACCGTCCCCGCGCACGCGTCCGGGATCGTGGCGGCGGCGGACGGCGCTCCGGGCTCCGCCGTGTGCGACACGACCACGCTGCCGGTGTCGGACCCGTCCGACCCCAACTGCGTGGACAGCTGCGACGCATCGGTGGTGTCGCCGGTCGTGGGCGTCGTGTCCCCGCTCGCCGACGGAGAGGGCGATGCCTCGCCGCCGCCGGTGCCACCGCTCCCGCCGCCGCCGTCGCCGCCGGAGGGCGTGCACGGCGCGGACGGCACCCAGGCGAACCGCACCACGTACGACTTGCCGGGCTCCAGGACCAGCTGGCTCGGCTCGGTCGACGGGTCGGGCAGGCCGCTCGCCTGGTCGCCCGAGGTGTGGTCGACGACGCTCACCTTGGTCGGGTCGGCCGCGCCCTGCGCGATGGTGACGACGCTGCCGGGGCTGTCGACCGTGCAGTTGGAGCCGGAGGTGTTGGGGACGGTGAAGGAGCCGTAGACCGTGCCGTTGGCATCGGGGGTGCCGACGCTGGTCACCGGTGTGCCCAGCTCGTTGGCGTCGCAGGTCGGGGAGGACGCGGCGGCCGTGGACCCGGTGTCGGTGCCGGCACTCGCGCCGGCGCTCGCCCCCTTGCCCTGGTCGCCCTTCTTGCCCTTCTTCCCGTCCTCGTCCTTGCCCTTCGACTGCGAGGGGGAGCCGGCCGAGTCCTTACCTGCGGCGCCGGAGGATTTTCCCGCGTCGCTCCCCTGCGTCGCCGTGCTGTTGCCGGCGATGGAGGGCCGGTCGCCGGAGGCTCCCGAGTTGGTCACGTGCAGCACCGCGGGCACCGCCATCGCGACGAAGACGCCGGCGGCGATGGCACCCACGGTGGCCTGCCGCTTGCGGGCCCGCCGGGCGGGCACCGCACGACGCAGGTGATCGAGGACCGCGTCCGTGCTGTCGGGGGGCCCGATCTCCGCGACGGCCTGCCGCATCATCCGCCGCAACGCCAGCTCGTCGTCACCGAGCCCAGTGCCGACACCATTGCTGCCCGGGGTCTCGGGGCCGCTCTCGTCTCCGGCCGCCGCATCGGCCGGACGACGGGGTCCGTCGTTCACAGTTGCATTCCCAGCGTGTTCGTCCTGCGTGTACTGCTCGTCGTACGTGTCGCGCGTGGCGCGCGTGTCCTGCGCGTCGTCCTGCCTGTACGCCCCGAACCACTCCTCGGGGCCGCCGCGTGCAGGGCTCATGCCGGCTCCTCCATGGCGACGCGGAGGGCCGCGATGCCTCGTGAACCGTACGCCTTCACCGATCCCAGGGATATCCCGAGCGCCTCGGCCACCTGAGCCTCGGTCATGTCCGCGAAGTAGCGCAGGACCAGGACCTCGCGCTGGCGTCGCTGCAGCCCCTTGAGCGCCTTCTTCAGGGCGTCGCGCTCCAGCAGGTCGTACGCGCCCTCCTCCGCGCTCGCCATGTCCGGCATCGGCTTGGTGAGCAGCTTCAGGCCGAGGATGCGCCGCCGCAGCGTGGACCGCGACAGGTTCACGACGGTCTGACGCAGATACGCGAGCGTCTTCTCGGGGTCGCGCACCCTCTTGCGCGCCGAGTGGACGCGTATGAAGGCCTCCTGGACGACGTCCTCGCAGGAGGCCGTGTCGTCGAGGAGCAGCGCCGCGAGCCCGAGCAGGGAGCGGTAGTGGGCGCGATACGTCTCGGTGAGGTGATCGACTGTGGTGCCGGCCGCCATCGTGTCGTCAGCGCCCTGCAGTTGCGCCGGTATGCGCGCGGGCATGGGGGCGATCACCGGCATGCCGCCGGGCGCGCCCCCGCGGGGGCGGCGTGCGCCCAGGGGCGCAAGGGGTGGGCGTAGGGCGGCTGCGCCCCTCGCCTGCACCGCTGTGAAGTCCAGTACCTCTGCCACGTCTGTTGGACACGCTTCCCCCCATCAGGGTTGTACGCGTCCGGCGCCCCATTTGCGACAGACTTCGCCACCGTCCCCGATGGCGACGCGCCATATGCCGACATGCGTACCTGCTCTTCCCCTACGCCCTGATCTGCGCTCTGCGAGACAACACCTCCGAAGGCCCCCGCAAAGACGCTCCCCGCCCTGCGTGCGGTTGCAGGACGAGGAGGGAATCTTTGAACGCGCTGTGGTCTCGGTTCAAGTGGTATGGACCAGCGTCACATCCACAGAACCTCCACAGATCCTACGAGGCGATCCGGATATGGGAAGAGGCCGCCCGAAGACCGGACACACCGGGGCCTCCCATATACGGACATGGCGACCCGCTGTGCGGACCTGGGTGACCAGTTAGGCGCCGGTGAACTCCGCGGCGACCAGTTCGGCGATCTGCGCGGTGTTCAGAGCGGCCCCCTTGCGCAGGTTGTCCCCGCACACGAAGAGTTCAAGGCCGGTCGGATCGTCGAGCGAGCGGCGCACCCGGCCCACCCACGTCGGATCGGTGCCCACCGCGTCGGCGGGCGTCGGGAACTCGCCCGCCGCCGGGTTGTCGAAGAGCACCACACCGGGGGCGGTCGCGATGATCTCCCGCGCCCGGTCCACGGTGACCTCGCTCTGGAAGCGGGCGTGGACGGTCAGCGAGTGCGTCGTGACGACGGGCACCCGGACACAGGTCACCGCCGCCTTCAGCCCGGGCAGCCCGAGGATCTTGCGGGACTCGTCCCGCACGTTCATCTCCTCCGAGGAGAAGCCCTCGTCGGCGAGCGAACCGGCCCACGGCACGACGTTCAGCGCGACCGGCTCGGGGAAGGGCCCCGTCCGGTCGCCGACGACCCGCCGCACGTCACCGGGGCTCGTCCCCAGCTCCGTACCCGCGACGAGCGCCAGTTGCGCGCGCAGCGTCTCGATGCCGGCCCGGCCGGCCCCGCTCACCGCCTGGTACGAGGAGACGACCAGCTCGCGCAGGCCGAACTCGGCGTGCAGCGCGCCGACGGCCACGATCATCGACAGGGTCGTGCAGTTGGGGCTCGCGATGATGCCGCGCGGCCGCACGCGGGCGGCGTGCGGATTGATCTCGGGGACGACGAGCGGCACGTCGTCGTCCATCCGGAAGGCGGCCGAGTTGTCGACGACCACGGCGCCCTTGGCGGCGGCGATCGGCGCCCACCGGGCGGCCACGTCGTCGGGCACGTCGAACATGGCGACGTCGACCCCGTCGAGCGCGGACTCCTCCAGGGCGAGGACCTCGGTCTCCTCGCCGCGCACGGTGAGCTTGCGCCCGGCCGAGCGGGGCGAGGCGATCAGCCGGATCTCGCCCCAGATGTCCGCCCGCTGCGAGAGCAGCTGGAGCAGAACGGCGCCGACGCTCCCGGTCGCTCCCACGACCGCGAGCGTCGGACGCCGCACAGGGGTGGCCCCTGAAGGAGCGCCCATCAGCGGCCGGTGCCTCCGTAGACCACGGCCTCGTCGGAGTCCGAGTCGAGCCCGAAGGCGGAGTGCACGGCGCGCACGGCCTCGTTGACGTCATCGGCGCGCGTGACGACGGAGATCCGGATCTCCGACGTCGAGATGAGCTCGATGTTGACGCCCGCGTCGGTGAGCGCCTCGAAGAACCCGGCCGTGACACCCGGGTTCGTCTTCATACCGGCGCCCACGAGCGAGATCTTGGCGATCTGGTCGTCGTAGCGCAGCGACTCGAAGCCGACGTTCGCCTTCTGCTTCTCCAGGGCGTCGATGGCCTTGCGGCCCTCGGTCTTGGGGAGCGTGAAGGAGATGTCCGTCAGCCCGGTCGAGGCGGCCGAGACGTTCTGGACGATCATGTCGAGGTTGATCTCGGCGTCCGCGACGGCCCGGAAGATCTTCGCGGCCTCGCCCGGCTTGTCCGGAACGCCGACGACGGTGACCTTCGCCTCGGAGGTGTCGTGCGCGACACCGGAGATGATCGCCTGCTCCACGGGTTCGTCCCCTTGCTGCTTCACGAGCGGTTCGTTGCTGACCCAGGTCCCCTGCAGCCCGCTGAACGAAGACCGCACGTGGATCGGGATGTTGTAACGGCGGGCGTACTCCACACAGCGGTGGAGCAGCACCTTCGAGCCGGAGCTCGCGAGCTCCAGCATGTCCTCGAAGGAGATCCAGTCGATCTTCCGCGCCTTCTTCACGACGCGCGGGTCGGCGGTGAACACACCGTCGACGTCCGTGTAGATCTCGCAGACCTCGGCGTCGAGCGCGGCGGCAAGGGCGACCGCGGTCGTGTCGGACCCACCGCGGCCGAGCGTGGTGATGTCCTTCTTGTCCTGCGAGACACCCTGGAAACCGGCGACGATCGCGATGTTGCCCTTGTCCAGGGACTCCCGGATACGGCCGGGCGTGACGTCGATGATCCGGGCTTTGTTGTGGACCGAGTCGGTGATGACACCGGCCTGACTGCCCGTGAACGACTGGGCCTCGTGGCCCAGGTTTTTGATCGCCATGGCCAGCAGGGCCATGGAGATCCGCTCTCCGGCGGTCAGCAGCATGTCGAACTCACGCCCGGCAGGAATCGGAGATACCTGCTCGGCGAGATCGATCAACTCATCCGTCGTGTCGCCCATCGCGGACACCACGACAACCACCTGGTTGCCGTTCTTCTTGGCGTCGACGATGCGCTTGGCGACCCGCTTGATGCCCTCGGCATCTGCAACGGAGGAGCCTCCGTACTTCTGCACGACAAGGCCCACGTGCGCTCCTCGCTCAGTCCGTCTGTCACCGCGCATGCGCATGCATGGCGGTCGGCTCAGTCTAACGAGCGGCCGAATTCCGCCCCAGCCGTATCGGATCGTGAGATGTCCCGCTCACGAACTGATCACTGGGCCTGATCGGTCATCGGCTCGGCCGCTCCGGACAAGCGCATGCCCGGCCCCGTCCGGGCACAACCGGGAAAGTGGGGCGGGTCACACGATCAGGAACCCGGCCAGGGCCGCGGCGCACGCACCGGATGCCGCCGCGCGGACAGGGGGCCGGTCACAGGCTCTCGGCACGTCCTGCGGGTGGGCCGCCGCGTCCGTCGGCCTTCGCTCGACCCGTGCCCGCGGAAGTCCGGCATGCTCGCGCGCCGCCCGGCAGCGGCCAGGGTCCGGGCGTGCCCGGCGTGCCGCCACGGGCCCGCGTCGCCGGTGAGGCCGTGCAGCGGGATCGGCGGACGCCCTCGCCGGCCTCCCGGCGGGCGAGGCGTACGCCGTCCCGTTCGTACGTGTACGAGGTGGTCGCCCCGTACGTCACTTGACCGGGCGCAGTCCCAGCGGGCCCGCGATCTCCTCCGCCATGACGCGGCCGGCCTCCTCCTCCAGGGCGTCCTCACCGGTCGAGAGGTCCTCGTCCGTGTCGAGGCCGTCGAGCTCCGCGAGGGGCTGGTTCAGGCGGACGTGGGCCACCAGGGACTGGAGGGCGCGCAGGGTCGCGGAGGCCGTCGATCCCCAGTTGGAGAAGTACGAGAACTGCCACCACCACAGAGCCTCGGTGATCCGGCCCGCGCGGTAGTGCGCCAGGCCGTGGCGCAGATCGGTGACGACATCGGCGAGGTCGTCGGAGATCCGGGCCGCGACGGGCGCCTTGCGGGGCTCGTACGGGTCGAAGACCTCGGAGTAGACGTCGATCGGTTCGAGCATCCGCGCCAGCTTCTCGCGCAGCTCGTCGACGTCGCCCTCCGGGCCCAGGTCCGGCTCGTAGCGCTCGTCCGGGACGATGTCCTCGTGGGCGCCGAGCCGGCCGCCCGCGAGCATCAGCTGGGACACCTCGAGAAGCAGGAACGGCACCGCCGAGTCCGGCTCGTCGCCCTTGGCGATCTCGGTGACCGCGACGATGAACGACTCGATCTGGTCCGAGATCTGGACCGCGAAGTCGTTCGGGTCCTGGGTGGTGGAGTGCAGCGTGGCGTCAGACATCTAGGAGTCGTCTCCCCTCGAAGGCACGGCCGAGGGTGACCTCGTCCGCGTACTCCAGGTCGCCCCCGACGGGGAGGCCGCTGGCCAGGCGGGTGACCTTCAGGCCCATGGGCTTGATCATGCGGGCGAGGTACGTCGCCGTGGCCTCGCCCTCCAGGTTCGGATCGGTGGCCAGGATCAGCTCCGTGACCGTCCCGTCGGCCAACCGCGCGAGAAGTTCTCGTATACGCAGATCGTCGGGACCGACACCCTCGATGGGACTGATCGCGCCGCCGAGCACGTGGTACTTCCCGCGGAACTCACGCGTCCGCTCGATCGCGACGACGTCCTTGGGCTCCTCGACCACGCAGATGACGGTCGGGTCGCGGCGCGGGTCGCGGCAGATGTTGCAGAGCTCCTCCTGCGCCACGTTCCCGCACGTCGCGCAGAAGCGGACCTTGGCCTTGACCTCCATCAGGGCCTGCGCGAGCCGCCGCACGTCCGTCGGCTCGGCCTGGAGGATGTGGAAGGCGATCCGCTGCGCGCTCTTGGGACCGACGCCGGGCAGCCTGCCCAGCTCGTCGATGAGGTCCTGGACCACGCCTTCGTACACGGATCGCTGCCTTCCGGTGGGGTGTCGCTCGGTGTCGCCTGATACGTACGGTAGTTGCCGCCGCCCCTAGAAGGGGAGGCCCGGGATGCCGCCGCCGCCGAGGCCCTGCGCCAGCGGGCCGAGCTTCTGCTGCTGCAGCGTCTGTGCGTTCTCGTTCGCCGCCTGGACCGCCGCGACCACCAGGTCGGCGAGGGTCTCGGTGTCCTCCGGGTCGACCGCCTTGGGGTCGATCACAAGGTTGCGCAACTCGCCGGAGCCCGTCACCGTCGCCTTGACGAGACCGCCGCCCGCCTGGCCCTCGACCTCGGTGCGCGCCAGCTCTTCCTGGGCCTTCGCGAGGTCCTGCTGCATCTTCTGGGCCTGCTGGAGCAGCTGCTGCATGTTGGGCTGGCCACCACCGGGGATCACGATCAGCTCCTGGTATCCGGGTGCGTACGTCACTGACACAACCGAGCCTACGTGGTCCCGGGGGCCGCTGCCCTGGCGCGTGCCACTGCACTCTTTCGAGTGAGATGAGCGGCTTCCCTATACCTGATGAAGACCTACTTCTAGGGGTAAAACCCGTGAAACCGGGACCTTGGCCACCCATTGGGCGGTAGGAAGATGCTGCACATTCAGCCCCTTTAACGTCCAGTCGTCACCAGTCGAGGGAGTGCCGGGTGAGTCAGCCGGAGATGCAGCCCGAAGGTCCGCCCCAGGAGGACCCGGGGTCGGGCGACCTCACTGGGCGAACGTTTCCGCTCGGTGACTGGGGCGAGCCCGCCGAGCGGCTCGACGAGCTGTACCGGTGGGTCGAGCAGGGCGCCCTGCGGACGGCCGACTGGTATCTGGCGGACCGGGCGTGGAAGCGGCGGGGGGCACGGGGGCTGCGGGCCGGGGCGGCCTTCGGGGCGGTGTGCGGGGGTGTGCTGCCGTTGCTCGATCTGACCGGGGCGGTGGGGGGTGCGGCGCCCTGGGGGTATGTGGCGCTGCTGCTCGCCGTCGCGTGCATCGCGTGCGACCGGTACTTCGGGCTCACGTCCGGGTGGATAAGGGATGTCGCCACGGCGCAGGCCGTGCAGCGGCGCTTGCAGGTGCTCCAGTTCGACTGGGCGTCGGAGAGTGTGCGCGAGGTGCTCGGGCCGACCGAGGGGACGGCGAGTGAGGCGGCCGACCGGTGTCTCGGGGTGCTGCGGCGGTTCTCCGAGGACATCACGGAGATGGTCCGGGCCGAGACCGCGGACTGGATGGTGGAGTTCCGGTCGGGGCCGGCGCCGCTGGTGATGCAGGCGACCGTCCCCGGGCCCGCGTCGCGTGGTCCCGAGCCGTCCCCCGGCCGCTTCCCGCTGCCGCCGGGCGCCCGCCCGAACATGCCCCGCCAGCGCCCGCCGGAGCCTCGCTAGACCCCGAGGGCACCGGCCCCGGCGGGGTGCGGGGCCGTGTGTATGAGCGGCTCCGGCGCGGGGCGGCTCCGGCGCGAGCGCGCCCGGCCCCCGCCGGAGCCCGCACCGGGCAACAGCGAGTCGAGGGCGGAGCGGGGCCGGAGCGGGGCCGGGGCGGGGGCCGGAGCGGGGCCGGGGCGGGGGCCGCCTGAAGCGCCTGCCCGGCGCTGGGGTGCCGCCTTGCCCACCCTGCCGCCCATGGCGGCAGATTGCCCAAGGCGGCGCGGCAGCCGGCCGGGGCGGGCCGGGGCCAAGGCGGGCCGGAGCGGGGCCGGGGCGGGCTACGCACCCGTCACCGGCAGCGGCGAGAAGGCGCCGAAAGCGGCCCCACGGCTAGGGTGACCCGACGAGATCGCCCGCTGACCCCCGGAGGGGACCCGTGCCGCCCGCATCCGACGGCCCCACCGTCACCCGTTCCACTCTGCGTCAGCAGATCGCGGACGCGCTGCGTGACGAGATCCTGGCGGGGCGGCTCACCCCCGGCCAGGAATTCACCGTCAAGGAGATCGCCGACGGCTACGGCGTGTCGGCGACCCCGGTGCGCGAGGCCCTGGTCGACCTCACCGCGCAGGGCCTGCTCGACTCCGCCCAGCACCGCGGCTTCCGCGTCCACGAGTACTCGCTCGCCGACTACCGCGCCATGATCGAGGCCCGCAGCCTGGTCGCCGACGGCATCTTCCGCGGGCTCGCCGCGCACGCCCCGCAGGACCCGGCCACCTTCGCCGCGCTGACCGGCGTGCGCCGCCGCGGCGAGGAGGCGGCCCGCGCCGCGAGCGCCGGCGACCTGAACGTGCTGATCGGCTACGACCTGCGGTTCTGGCGCGAGCTCTCCGCCCTGTTCGGCAACGCGTACCTCTCCGACTTCTTCCACCGGCTGCGCGTCCAGTCCTGGATGTGCGCGGTGCCGCACCTGCGCCGGGCCGGCGAGCTCAGGGGCCGCCTGTGGGCCGGGCACTGCGAACTGGTCGACGCCCTGTCCCAGCAGGACGCACAGCGGGCGCACGCGATCATCGCCTCGTACAACGCGGACTCGCTCGCGCTGATCGAGAGCATCGCGGGCGGACAGCAGCGCTGAACGGTGTCCGCAGCGGGTACCTGCAAGACAGGTCTGCCCCGGCCCGGCGCGCACTACGCTGGCGCTGACGCCCCGACGTCCGAATCTAAGGAGCCCTCTTGGCCTGTGACCTGTGGCTCGTCCCCCTCGTCGACGTGCTGTGCCACAGCCCCGACAATCCCTTCGCCGAAGAACTCGCGCTCTACGACAAGGCGTTGCACGAGGCAGGACTGCCGCCGGTGCCGGTCTACGCGTACATGCCGGGACTCTCCGGCGACGTGGCGCCGGTCGCCGGGTTCGACTACGACGCGCTGCACTTCCTGCGCCGGGCGTATCTGCTCCAGCTGTGCGGTCTCGCGGTGACGCCGGTCGACGAACTCGGCGGGGACTACGAGCAGTTGCTGGAGATGTTCGAGTCGACGGCGCAGAGTTCGCATCTGGTGTGGCACTACGACCACGCGGGTGCGTACGTTCCCGTGGACTTCGCGACGCCGCTGTCCAACGACGAACTGCTCGCCGGGGGCGGCCCCCTGGGGTCGTCGCACGCGTTGCTGCGCGAACTGGAGTACGTGGCGCCGGCGATCGGGATCGACCCGGCGAATCCTCCGGTGGCGCCCGCGCCGCCCGCCGGGCCCACCGCTCTTGAGGAGCCGGCGGCCGCCGTGCCGCTGGACGACAGTCCGTTCGCGCGGGAGCGGCATGTGTGGCTGGGCCTGCATCAGGCCGCTACGCGGAGCCTGGCCCAGGGCTCGATGATCATCTTCAGCTGAGGCCGCGCGGCGGAGCCTGCCCGGGGCGAGCGCCCATTGAGCGCTCGCCCCGAGCTGTGCCTGCCGCCCGGGACCGTGGGCGGGTGCCCGCGGGGGCGCCTGCCCGGCGCCGGGGTGCCGCCTTGCCCACCCTGCCGCCCATGGCGGCAGACTGCCCAAGGCGGGTGGGGCCGGGCGGCCGTGCCGGGCGGCCGATTGCCCGCGGCGAGCGGGGGCAGGCGGCGGACAGCCCGTAGCGGCGGATACCCCGTAACGGCGGAATGCCCCGTAACGGCGGAATGCCCGCGGCGGCCGTGGGCTCGGTGGTTACGCCACGTGTGCGTCGGCCACGGCGAGGGCCGAGTCCAGGGCTGCCAGACCCTCCTTGGCCTCCGCCTCCGTGATGTTCAGCGGCGGCACGACGTGCGTGCGGTTCATGTTGATGAAGGGCCACAGGCCGTTCGCCTTGGCGGCGGCGCCGAACGCGGCCATCGGCGCGTTCGCCTCCCCTGCCGCGTTGTACGGCACCAGCGGCTCACGCGTCGCACGGTCCCGTACGAGGTCCAGGGCCCAGAACATGCCGACGCCGCGCACCTCGCCCACCGACGGGTGCCGCTCGGCCAGCTCACGCAGACCCGGCTCGATGATCTCGGCGCCGGTCTTCGCGGCCTGCTCGACGATGCCCTCCTCCTCCATCACGTTGATGGTGGCGACGGCGGCGGCGCAGGCCAGCGGGTGCCCGGAGTACGTGAGACCACCGGGGTACGCGCGCTGGGCGAACGTCTCGGCGATGGCGCCGGAGATCGCCACACCACCGAGCGGCACGTAGCCGGAGTTCACGCCCTTCGCGAAGGTCATCAGGTCCGGCACGACGTCGTACAGGTCGGCGGCGAACCACTTGCCCGTACGCCCGAAGCCCGCCATGACCTCGTCGAGGACGAAGACGATGCCGTACTTGTCGCAGAGCTCGCGGACGCCCGCCAGGTAGCCCTGGGGCGGCAGCATGATGCCCGCCGTGCCCGGGACGGTCTCCAGGATGATCGCGGCGATCGTCGCCGGACCCTCGAACTGGATCGTCGTCTCCAGGTGCTCCAGGGCGCGGGCGCACTCCTGCTCCTCCGTCTCGGCGTAGAAGCGCGAGCGGTAGAGGTAGGGGGCCCAGAAGTGGACGACACCGGCGGACGCGCTGTCGTTGGCCCAGCGGCGCGGGTCACCGGTCACGTTGATCGCCTGCTGGGTGCCGCCGTGGTACGAGCGGTACGCGGAGAGCACCTTCGGGCGGCCCGTGTGCAGGCGGGCCATGCGCAGGGCGTGCTCGACGGCGTCGGCGCCGCCGTTGGTGAAGAAGATCTTGTCGAGGTCGCCGGGGGTGCGCTCGGCGATGAGGCGTGCGGCCTCGGAGCGCGACTCGATGGCGAACGCGGGCGCGAAGGTCGTCATCTTCGCGGCCTGCTCCTGGATCGCCGCGACGACCTTCGGGTGCTGGTACCCGATGTTCGTGTAGACGAGCCCGGAGGTGAAGTCGAGGTAGCGGTTGCCGTCGTAGTCCCAGAAGTACGAGCCTTCGGCACCGGCGACGGCGAGCGGGTCGATGAGCTCCTGCGCGGACCAGGAGTGGAACACGTGCTTGCGGTCCGCGGCCTTGACGGCGGCGCCGACCTGGGGATTCGGCTGAGGGGTCATGGGGCCGAGGGTAAATGTGCGCTGCACCCGGGTGCCATCGGCGTCCTGTCTGTGGGACGCCGCCGAACACGACAGACTGTCGGGCCTTCCCGGGCCCGCTCTTGGCGTGGCGCCAGGAAACCGTCGGGCACGCCGGCCCGCGGGCGCCGAGGCGGCCGGGCGCACGGGTGCCGGGGGTCTGGGCGCAGCGGCAGTGGCATGCCGAGTCGCGTCGGCTGCGGGTACCGGAGGACCGGCTGGAGCGGGAGCACGCCGACCGGGAGGCCGGCCGGTACGGACGGTACGGACGGTACGGATGGTGCGCGGCGGAAAACGGCTGCTGCACACGACAGGTCCGTTACGGAACCGTAGAAGCCACTACCACCCTCTCTGTCTCAGCCCCGCACTATTCTCGGTTTGTTGCTCACGTACGGGGGAGGGTGGCGCGACATGGACAGGCTTGAGGCCCTCGGGCCGGGGGACCCGCAGCGCATCGGGGCGTACCGGCTGCTCGGCCGGCTCGGCGCCGGCGGCATGGGGCAGGTGTACCTGGCGCGCTCGGAGCGCGGACGCACCGTCGCCGTGAAGCTGGTGCGCGAAGAGCTCGCGGAGCAGGAGGAGTTCAGGAACCGCTTCCGGCAGGAGGTGCAGGCGGCGCGGCAGGTCGGCGGCGCCTGGACGGCGAGCGTGCTGGACGCGGACACGGGCGCCGGGGTGCCCTGGGTGGCGACGGCCTATGTGGCGGGCCCCTCACTCCAGCAGGTCGTCTCGCACGACTACGGCGCACTGCCGGAGCGTTCGGTGCGCATCCTCGCGGCCGGTCTGGCGCACGCGATCAAGGACGTGCACGCGGCGGGGATCATCCACCGCGACCTGAAGCCGTCGAACGTACTGGTGACGATCGACGGCCCGCGCGTCATCGACTTCGGGATCGCGCGCGCCCTGGAGACCGTCACGGACGGCGGTCTGACGAGAACCGGGGCGCTGGTCGGCTCGCCCGGCTTCATGGCGCCCGAGCAGGTGCGCGGCGACCGCATCACGCCCGCGTGCGACGTGTTCTGCCTGGGCTCGGTGCTGGCGTACGCGGCGACGGGCCATCTGCCGTTCGGCACGTCCAACAGCGGGGTGCACGCCCTGATGTTCCGGATCGCCCAGGAGGAGCCGGACCTGTCCGACCTCCCGGAGGGGCTGCAGGATCTCGTACGGGACTGTCTGCACAAGCGGCCCGGGGAGCGCCCGACGCCCGACGAGATCCTGGAGCGCACCGGCGCCGAGGACACCCTGGGCGACGGCGGCCGCACCCGCGACCCGTGGCTGCCCGGCGCCCTCGTGGCCCAACTGGGGCGGCACGCAGTGCAGTTGCTGGACTCCGAGGACCCGGAGGGCCCGGCGAACCCGGCGAACCCCGCGAGTACGCCCGTACCGGTCCCCGAGCCGCCGAACGCGCCGCCGCCGCCCGGCGCGCCCGGTGCGACGCCGCCGCCGGTGGTGAACCATCTGCCGACGGTGGTCGTCGGCAAGGACACCCCGGCCCTGCCGCCCGCCCCGGCACCGACGCCGAACCCGCCCGCGTACGGCTACCCGCACCAGCAGCCCGGATACGGCTACCCGCAGGGCAACTGGGGTGGGACGCCGCCCTACGGCCCGGCGCCACTGGGCCCACCGCCCGCTCCCGAGCCGCGCCGCGGCCGTTCCACGGCGGCGCTCGTCGCGGTGGCACTGATCGTGGCACTCGGCGCGGGCGGCTCGGTGTACGCGCTGATGAAGAACGACGGCAAGGGCGGTTCACCGAGCGCCGACGGCTCGCAGTCCGCGTCGGCGTCGGCGCCCGTGTCGCCCGCGCCCTCCTCGCAGGGCGGGGGTTCGCCCACGCCGGAGCAGTCCACCACACCCGCCGAGTCGCCGACGCCGCAGTCGGCGGCGGGTGACATACCCGAGAAGTTCCTCGGCACCTGGACGAACGACAAGGGCAACGACTACGGGCCGATCTCCCGCGTCCTGGAGATCGAACAGGGGGAGCCGGGCGACACGGTCCTGACGCTGACCCAGGACGGCACACAGGACAACTACGACTCGTACCACTGTGTGTTCAAGGGCCGGCTGGCCTCCGCCACGGACTCCAGCCTGCAGCTGGCGGGCACCGACGTGGTGACCGCCGAGCCGTCGTCGGCCTGCCGCAAGGGCACACCGAGCACGGTCGAGTTCCTGTCCTCGGGCCAGTTGCGCCGCACCCTGATCGACTCGACGGGCCACGAACAGGTCCTCACCTACACCAAGCAGGGCTGATCCGACCAGGGCGTCCCGGTGCGGCACCGCGCCGCGGTCGGAGCTGCCGGGCAAGGAGCTGCCCGGCGCCCCGGCCGGGACCCCGGCCCGGACGCGTCCAGCCGGGCCCGACGACCGCCCGCACCCTCAACTACCGTGCAGTCATACCTACTTGACGTCCCCTCATCAGTTCCTTTCCCCCCCTCCCGCCGGGCCCGCCTGTGCGAAGATCCGGCCCATGCAGCCAACGGTGCCCTGGTGACGGGCATCGAGCGGGCCCCGGACGGCATGTGCGTCTGGTCGGCGGTCGTGCTCGACCGGGTCGAGCAGCACATCGACACCACGGCCAACCAGCTCCGCCGCACCGGCGGCGACCCCCGGTGCCGAACCACCGCGAAGCCGTACGTCTACACCCGCGAGGGCGAGAAGCTCGTCCTCGGCTTCGGACCCCGGCGCCGCGACCGCGTCGTCGAACTCACCCGCGACTGACGGCCCCGCCCACAAGGCATCCGGGGCCTCTACAACCCCGGACGCCCCCTGTGAGTCTCCTGAGCACCGTTCGCACCACGACCGCCCAGGAGCCCCGCCATGCCGAAGCACAAGCGCACCCCCGCCGTCAGACCCGGGCGGGCCCGGATCGCCGCCGCGACGGCTGCCGCGGCCGCACTCACCGGGGGACTCGTGTCGCTCTCGGCCGGTACGGCGTCGGCGACGGCCGGTGCGTCGGCGACCCGGCCGCACGAGGCCGACTTCAACCTCGACGGGTATCCGGACGTGGCGGTCTCCTCCCCCGAGGCGTCCGTCGGCGGACACGCGGAGGCCGGGCAGATCACGGTGTTCTACGGCTCGGCGAGCGGGATCAGTGCCGCCAAGCGCGCCACGATCACCCAGAGCTCCACGGGCGTGCCGGGCACGCCCGAGTCCGGCGACCTGTTCGGGTACGCCACGTCGCCGGGCGACTTCAACCGGGACGGGTTCACGGACCTCGCGGTCGGCACCCCGTACGAGGACATGCCCGGGGACACCGACGGCGGGACCGTCACCGTGCTGTGGGGGTCGTCGAGCGGCCTCAAGGGCGGCACCACCCTCGACGACCCGGCGCCCTCCAGCCACGACCGCTTCGGCTTCGACGTCGCCGCGGGCGACTTCGACGGCGACGCGAAGACGGACCTCGCGATCGCGGACACCTCCAAGTACGTCCGTGTCTTCAAGGGCGGCATCACCAAGGACGACTCGGTCGGTTCGGCCACCGCCGTCACCACCCCGCTCCGTTCGACCAGCCCCTACCACCTGCGAAAGCTCACCGCCGGTGACATCAACGCCGACGGCAAGGACGACCTCGTCGTCAGCGGCAACACCGCCACCGACGGCGACTACCTCGTCAACGCCTACCTGCCGGGCACCGCGTCCGGCCCCTCGAACACGGCCACCATGCTGCCGGGCGGCGTCATCAGCGACATCGGTGACCTCAACGGCGACGGCTTCGGCGACGTGGTCACCGGCCTGACCGCGGACTCCTCCAACTCCGAGGAACAGCCCGGCACTTCGACCGGCGGCGACATCCACGTCACGTACGGCTCCGCCACCGGGCCCGACGGCGGCACCACGGTGATCTCGCAGGACACCGCGGGTGTTCCCGGCACGGGCGAGGCGGCGGACCTGTTCGGCTGGGAGGTGAGCGTCGGTGACATCAACGGCGACGGCCTCAGCGACATCGCCGTCGGCGCGATCGGCGAGGACGGCACGACCGCGGGGACGGACAACAGCGGCGCCGTGACCGTCCTGTACGGCACCCCGTCCGGCGTCACCGGCACCGGGGCGCAGAGCTTCACCCAGAACACGGCCGGTGTCCCGGGCAGCAGCGAGAGCAGCGATCTGTTCGGCTCCGACGTCCTGCTGTCGGACTTCAACGCCGACGGCAGGTCGGACCTGGCCGTCGGTGTCGCCGGCGAGAACGCGGGCAACGGCGCGCTGACCGTCCTCAAGTCCTCCGGCGGGAAGATCGTCACGACGGGCGCGGTGTCGCTCTCGCCGTCCGCCGTGGGCGTCTCCACGTCCGGCACGCCCGGGTTCGGCGGGGTGCTCGGCGGCTGACCGCACCCGCACCGGTGCCCCGGCCCGCCGCAGCGGACCGGGGCACCGGTCGTGAGTCCGAAGGCTCGCTTCCTACAGGAACGAGTTGATCTCGATCGTCTCGTCGCGGCCGGGGCCGACGCCGATCGCCGAGATCGGGGCGCCGGACATCTCCTCCAGCGCCTTCACGTACGCCTGCGCGTTCTTCGGGAGGTCCGCGAAGGTCTTGGCCTTCGTGATGTCCTCCGACCAGCCCGGCAGGTACTCGTAGACCGGCTTCGCGTGGTGGAAGTCGGTCTGGGAGTACGGGAGCTCCTCGACGCGCTTGCCGTCGATCTCGTACGCGACGCAGACCGGGATCTGCTCCCAGCCGGTGAGGACGTCGAGCTTCGTGAGGAAGAAGTCCGTCAGGCCGTTCACGCGGGTCGCGTAGCGGGCGATGACCGCGTCGAACCAGCCGCAGCGACGGTCACGGCCGGTGGTGACACCGCGCTCGCCGCCGATACGGCGCAGGTCCTCGCCGTCCTGGTCGAAGAGCTCGGTCGGGAACGGGCCGGCGCCGACCCGCGTCGTGTACGCCTTGAGGATGCCGATGACCCGGCCGATCTTCGTCGGGCCCACGCCCGTACCCGTGCAGGCGCCGCCCGCGGTCGGGTTCGAGGAGGTGACGAAGGGGTACGTGCCGTGGTCGATGTCGAGGAGCGTGCCCTGGCCGCCCTCGAAGAGCACGACCTTGTCCTCGTCCAGCGCGTTGTTCAGGATCAGGGTCGTGTCGGCCACGTAGCCCTTGATCTGGTCCGCGTAGCCGAGCAGCTCCTCGACGACCTGCTGCGCCTCGATGGCGCGGCGGTTGTAGAGCTTGGTCAGCAGCTGGTTCTTGACCTCGAGGGCCGCTTCGACCTTCTGGGTGAGGATCGACTCGTCGTAGAGGTCCTGGACCCGGATCCCGACGCGGTTGATCTTGTCCGCGTAGGTCGGGCCGATACCGCGGCCGGTGGTGCCGATCTTCCGCTTGCCGAGGAAGCGCTCCGTCACCTTGTCGACCGTCACGTTGTACGGCGTGATGATGTGCGCGTTACCGCTGAGCAGCAGCTTGGAGGTGTCGACGCCGCGCTCGTTCAGACCGCTCAGCTCGGAGAGCAGGACCGACGGGTCGACGACGACACCATTTCCGATGACCGGCGTGCACTCCGGCGAGAGGATCCCGGAAGGGAGGAGGTGGAGCGCATACTTCTGGTCGCCTACGACGACCGTGTGACCGGCGTTGTTGCCGCCCTGGTAGCGCACCACATAGTCCACGGATCCACCGAGCAGGTCGGTGGCCTTTCCCTTGCCTTCGTCACCCCACTGAGCACCGAGCAGCACAAGTGCGGGCACAGGCGTACACCCCTTCCGGGCGGGGCATGTCCAAGGTCAGGGGCTGGCGCCGCGGCTCTGCGGCGGGCCTTCATGAGCCTTGGGGTGCCCCGGAATAGACGAAGCCCCTGGCGCAATAGCGCAAGGGGCTCTTGCACAAAGATGCTACCCGAGGAAGCGAGGCAAGGCCGAGGTGGCGGCGTTGGACCTTCCATCTGACCGTACGGGGCAGGAACTGTCCCGGCAGCTTCTGGTGATCGTGGACCCCCTCGCCCGGCGGGCGGACGGGGAGTCGGTCCGGATCGCGAAGGACGTGCTGTGCGCGGGCGCCACCGCCAAGGTGTGCCTGCCCGACGGACCGGAGGATTTCGCGAAAGCCCTGGCCAAGCGGGGTGCGCGGCGGCCCGTGGTGGTCGGCGACGACCGGGCGCTGCTGCGCGCGGTGTCCCTTTTGCACCGGGAGCGCGAGCTGGCCGGAGCGGTGCTCTCGATGGTGCCGGTGGGCACCGGTGTGGCGCTCGCGCGCTCGCTGGGGGTGCCGCAGGGCGCGGTCGCCGCGGCGCGCGCGGCGCTGGACGGCACGGAGCGGCGGCTCGATCTGCTGGTCGACGACAGTGACGGGGTGGTGCTCGGGGATCTGCGCATCCCGCCGGTCGCGCACCCGGAGGGGGCTGCGGGGGCCCACCCCTGGCTGCGTACGTGCCGCTCGCTGGTGCGCGGTATCGCGGCGCGGCCCGCGCGGCCCGCGCCGGCGCAGGGCGGGGTCCCGGCGCGGCTGCGGGTGGAGGCGGACGGGGTGACGCTCGTCGATCTCGACCAGCCGGTGGAGGGGGTGTCCGTGACGCCCGCGGGCATCGGGTCCGGGCTGGCCCGGGTCGAGGTGCGGCCCGTCGCGTCCCCGGCCGAACCGCTGCGGGTGGCGGCCCGGAGTGTCTGCGTGTCGGGGTCCGACTTCCGGTACCGGGCGGACGCGGTGACCATCGGCGGGCCGGTGCGGAAGCGGACGTGGACGGTACGGGTGGGGGCGTGGGGGCTGGCGCTGCCCTGAGCCGCCAGCCCCCGCCCCTCCCGCGTTCTCACCGCCCGGACAGGACCTAGCGGCGCCGTACGGCCGTCACCGTCAGCGTGCCCAGGGCCACCGCGAGGGCCGCGGCCGCCGCCAGCCACAGGGCGGTCAGGGACGTACCCGTGTGGGCCAGCTGGTGACCGGGCGGGGGCGTGCCCGGCCCGCTCGGGGCGGGGGTCGGCGGCGGGGTCACCGTGGGCGTCGGGGTCGGCGTGGGCGTGGGGCTCGATGTCGGGGGCGTACGCGTGAACGTGTTGGTGACGACGACGGACGCCGCCTCGTCCTCCCGGACCGGGAACGGTTCGCCGGGCGTCACCTGCGTGGTCCGGCCCCCGACCGTCAGCACCGCCGACGTCGTCACATCGACCCGCTCACCGGCGCCGGAGGCGGTCTCCCGCACCGTGCACGTGGTGTCGGCGGCGAACCGGTGCCGCTCCAGGGCGCCGGACGCCTCCCCCGCCGCGACGTCCAGGGCGTCCTCGGTCCCGTCGGCGCAGCTGAGCCTCAGATGGGCGGCGCCGGGGCGCAGCCCGGTGTCACCGGTGGTGTGCTTGGTGACGTCGAGGGTGCCCTGCTGCACGAAGTGGTTGGTGAACCGGCAGGTGGGGCGCGGGTTCTCGGCGGTGAGCCGGACCCGCACGGTGCCCTGCGCGGTGTCCACGTCGGACCCGGCGGCGCCGCAGTCGGCGTCGGTCAGCTCCCAGTGCCCCGCGGCGGTGGGCGGCGGCAGGTGCTCCTGGACGGTGTACTGGGTGCGGTCGCCCACGGTCAGCTCGTCGGCGGCCGGCCCCGTGCCGTCCTCCGGGTGCGCGGTGACGGCGACGCCCTCGGTCACCGTGGTGGCCGTGGAGCGGTAGGTGGTGGCGTCCCTGAGCCGGGAGAGCGGGTGGGCGATCACGTCGTAGGCGAAGGTGCCGGTGCCGCCGTCGGTGACCTTCTCGATGTTGATGGCGCCGCCGGGCGTGAACTTGTTGGTGAGCAGGCAGGTCGCGTCGTCGACCGAGGCGACGTCGTAGCTCGCGTGCCAGGTGCCGCGCGGGGCCGCGTCCGTCGCGGCCCCCTTGCTGATCGGCACGTCGGTGCCGTTGCAGTTCAGGCCGACGAGTTCCCAGCTGCCGGTGCCGTCGGAGGCCGGGATCGCCTCGTCGACGGTGTACGTGCCCGGGGTGGCGCCCTGCGGTGCCTGGGCGACGATGACGGGGGTGCTCTCACGGCTGGTGGTGACCGGGCCGATGGCGAGCGGCCCCGATCCGGTCGGCGGCTTCAGATCGATGGCGAAGGTGCCGGTGCCGCCGATCGACTCCTTCTCCAGGAGCGCCCTTCCGCTGGTTCTGGTGTTGGTGTACGTGCAGGTCACGGTGTCGCCCGCGGCCAGTTCCACGGAGACCGCGCCGGTCGAGTCCGTCCGCACGGCGCTGGTGCCCGCCCCGCCGCCGGCCGCGACCACGGTGCAGTCGGGGCGGCCCGGCGGGGTCCAGCCGGTGCCCGCGGGGATGACCTCCTTGAAGGTCCACGGGGCCCCGCCCGCGCCGCGGACGAACGTGATCGAGTCCTCCTGGCGCGCCGAGCCGTGCAGCACGAAGTCGTTGGTGCCGTCGCCGTTGGTGTCGGCGTAGGAGACGTTGCCGTCGAAGCGGAAGTCGCCCTCGCCCGCCGTCTCCGGGGTGACCTTCTTGATCACCTTGATGGTGCCGGCGTCCGGCGGGGGCGTGATCGCGTAGTAGTAGCAGAAGACGTGCCGGGTGCCGGACGGGAACGCCACGTACTCGACGTTGTCGCCGTTGATGGAGTCCTGGGCGCAGCGCAGCGCGGCGAAGCCGTACTGCTCCTGGAGGCCGTTGAGCGGCTGGGACTTCGTGCCGCCCTGGACGACCAGGCCCGAACCCGCCGCGATCTCCTGGCTGGTGAGGTTCACGGTGACCGCGCCCTGGAGCGTGCGTCCGGTCGGGTTCCCCTGGTTGTCGAGTTCGGCGGTGCTCGCCATCGTGGTGATGTTCTGCCGGATCGGGCCGGAGACCGTGCTCAGGTTGAGCGACTGGGTCGACTTCGCGGTGATGCCGGTGCCGGTGGCGAACGTCCAGCCGGGCAGCGCCTCGCACGGCGGCAGCGGGGTGCCGGCCGCCTCCTTCGCCGCCGAGACCGCCTCGCCCGCCGCGTAGTTGGAGTCGGGTCCGAGGTCGCGCAGCGACTCCTGGATGTTGTTACGGGCCTTGTTGGCCATCACGTCGGTGTAGGCAGGGCACGCGCGGGCCACGAAGGTGACGGACAGCGGGTTCTGGGCGGCGGCCGCCGCCGCGGCCCGTCCGCCGGAGGGTCCGAGCACCGCCAGAAGACAGGCGAGCGCCAGCAGCGCGCCGCACACCCGGCCGCCCCGCGATCCGAGTGCCGACCGGAAAGCCCAGAGCATGAAAGACCCACCACCCCAACCGTGTGTTCCTACGATTACCGGCATAAATCACCATGAACGGGATACCGGTCGTACGGAACGTCACCAAAGAGGCGGGCCGGGCGGGCCCGCGGCACCGCGGAAGATTCGCTCGTGCGGCGCAGGGCGGGGTCCGGGGCTCACGGCCTCGGCCAGGGCCTGCCCTCCAGCCGCTCGATCGCCCGGTTCAGGCGTTCCAGGCTCGTCGCGAACCCGGCGATCTCCTCGGGCGTCCACTCGTCCAGGAGACCGCTGATCACCTCCAGGTTGAGGCCCCGGTCCGCGTCCAGCGCCGCGGCGCCGTCGCGGGTGATGCGGAACTTGCGGGCGACGCCGCCCTCCGGGTCCGGGATGCGCTCGACCAGGCCCTCGCGCATCATCGCCGCGGTCTGCCGGTTGAGCGTGGAGGCGTCGAGGCCGAACGCGTCGCTGAGCTGCCCGATCGACATCGGGCCGTCCATCTGGATGCGGCTGAGCAGGATGTACGCGCTGCGGTCGAGGTGCCAGCGCTCGGAGCGGGCGCGGGAGCCGAAGAGATAGCCGTGCCGGCTCAGCAGCATGGTCTCGAACTCGACCTGGCGCGTGGTCCTGTCCTCGCCGGCGTCGCCCGCCTCGTCGCCCACCTCGTCACCTTCCCGTGCCGGCCCGCCGCCCGTCGTCCCGCCGGACAGCCTGTCCCGCCGCAGGTATATCACGGGCGATGTGTACCATACATATAGCGTGCATCGTACACACCACCAGTACAGCGGGCACGCGGAAAGCGAGCACCTGATGAGCAGCACGAGCAACCGTTCCGTCGTGGTCACCGGCGCCGGTTCCGGGATCGGGCGGGCGGCAGCGCCGTCGCCGTCGTGGGCGACCTGAGCGAGCAGCAGGTCGTGGACGAGGTCGTCGCCACGGCCCTGGAGGCGTTCGGCGGGATCGACGTGCTCGTCAACAACGCCGGGATCATGGACTCCATGTCCGCCGTCGCCGATGTCACGGACGCGGAGTGGGAGCGGCTGATCCGGATCAATCTGACGGCGCCGTTCCTGCTGGCCCGCGCCGTGGTCCCGCACATGCTGACGGCCGGGCGCGGCGCGATCGTGTTCACCGCGTCCGAGGCGTCACTGCGCGGCTCGGCCGCCGGTGCCGCCTACACCGCCGCCAAGCACGGCATCGCGGGCCTGACGAAGTCGATCGCCGTGACGTACCGGGGCAGGGGCATCCGGGCGAACGCCATCGCGCCCGGCGGCACGATCACCAACATCCAGGTCAGCGCGGACCCGCAGGCCATCGGCCCGCAGGCCATCGGCGCCTACATGGGCAATGTCGGACAGCCGGCCGGCGCCGAGACGCAGGCCGCGGCCATCGTGTTCCTGGCCTCGGAGGCGGCGTCCAACATCACCGGTGTGGTGCTGCCGGTGGACGGCGGCTGGTCCGCCGTCTGAGCCGCGCACGCACGACAGTTCAGTCCAGGCCGAGCGTCTTGCGGTGCGCGCGCCAGCGGTCCATCAGACCGGCCAGCTCGCCCTGGATGAACTCGAAGAACGCCAGCGTCTCGCCGAGGCGCCGGCCCGCCGGGGTGTCGGCGCCGACCGCGCCGACCCCCTCGCGCAGGGCGTCCTCCCAGCGCTTGAGCACACTGTCCCGGTTGCCCAGGGCCTCGTACCACTGGTTGCCGTGCACCCGGAAGAGATCGCGCCGCGTCCCGGGTTCGCGCTCGCGCGTGACCATGTGCTGCTGCGTCAGATAGCGCACGGCCCCGGAGACCGCCGCCGGGCTGATCCGCAGCCGCTCCCCGAGCTCCGCCGAGGTCAGGGCGCCGGAGTCGGAGGCGAGCAGGGCCGCGAAGACCCGTGAGGGCATGCGCGGCATTCCGGCCTCGACGAGCTGGCCCGCGAAGCGCTCGACGAAACGGGAGCGCGCGTCCGGCTCCGTCGCTGCCGCCGTTTCCGCCGCTTCGTTCTTCATGCCCCGATCATCTCCCCTGCCCGACGTGCCCGGATCCGGTCCGTCGAGTCTATACGCCGTTTTATACACTTCCTTAACTTCACAAATTTGTGAAACCAGCGTACGTTCAGAATCATGACGAAGGCAATCACGGTCTCCGGACTGCACAAGTCGTTCGGCAGGACGCACGCGCTGGACGGCCTCGACCTGGACGTCGAGACCGGTGAGGTGCACGGCTTCCTCGGCCCGAACGGGTCGGGCAAGTCGACCACCATCCGGGTGCTGCTCGGACTGCTGCGCGCCGACTCCGGCGCCGTCCAGATGCTGGGCGGCGACCCCTGGGCGGACGCGGTCGCACTGCACCGCAAGGTCGCGTACGTCCCCGGTGACGTGACCCTGTGGCGCAACCTCAGCGGCGGTGAGGTCATCGATCTGTACGGGCGGCTGCGCGGCGGCCTCGACACCCGGCGCAAGGCCGAACTGATCGAGCGCTTCGAGCTGGACCCGACGAAGAAGGGCCGCACCTACTCCAAGGGCAACCGGCAGAAGGTCGCGCTCGTCGCCGCCTTCGCCGCCACCGGCGTCGACCTGCTCATCCTCGACGAGCCCACCTCCGGGCTCGACCCGCTGATGGAGGAGGTCTTCCAGTCCTACGTGGCGCAGGCGGCCCGCGAGCACGGGCAGACCGTGCTGCTCTCGTCGCACATCCTCAGCGAGGTCGAGGAGCTCTGCGACCGCGTCAGCATCATCAGGAAGGGCCGGACCGTCGAGAGCGGCTCGCTCGCCCAGCTGCGGCATCTGACCCGGACCAGCGTGAGCGCCGAACTCGTCGGCGCGCCCAACGGGTTGGCGGCCCTGCCCGGGGTCCACGACCTGAACGTCCAGGGCAACCGGGTGCGGCTCCAGGTCGACACCGACAAGATCGACGCCGTACTGCGCTCACTGACCGCGTCCGGCGTACGGACGCTGACCAGCACGCCGCCCACCCTGGAGGAGCTCTTCCTGCGCCACTACCAGGAGGACCTCGGCGATCTGGAGGCCGCGCGATGACCGCCGCCGGTTACTCGGCAGCACGCGGCGGCAGCCGCCAACTCGCGGGAACGGGCGTGCTGTTGCGGCTCGCGCTGCGCCGCGACCGGCTGATGATCCCGCTCTGGGTCTACCTCGTCGCGCTGACCGTGATCACGATGCCGAAGACGCTGAAGGGCATCTACGCCACGCCGGCCGAGCGGGCCGACGTGCTCACGACGATGAGCGCCAACAGCTCGCTGCGGGCCCTGTACGGACCGGCCCTCGACGACTCGCTCGGCGGCCTGACCGTGTGGCGGGTCGGCGCGTGGACGGCCCTGTTCGCGGCGGCGATGAGCCTGCTGATCGTCGTGCGGCACACCCGTGACGAGGAGGAGAGCGGGCGGCAGGAGATGGTGTCCGCCGCGATGGTGGGCCGCCGGGCGCCGCTCACCTCGGCGCTGCTCGCGGCCTTCGTCGCCAACGCCACGGTCGCGGTGCTCATCACCGTCGGCATGACCGTGACCGCCGGCGAGGGCGTCGCGGGCGCGCTCGCACTCGGGCTCGCGACCGGCGGGGTCGGGATGGTGTTCGCTTCCCTGGCGGCGATCGTCGCCCAGTTCACCGAGAGCGCCCGGCTCGCCCGGGGGCTGAGCGCGGGCCTGCTCGGCGTGGCGTTCGTGCTGCGCGCGGCCGGCGACGCGGGCAGTGTCGACGGGTCCTCCGTCCTCACCTGGCTCTCCCCGATCGGCTGGCTGGAGAACACCCGCGCCTACGCCGGTGAACGCTGGTGGGTGCTGCTCCTCTTCGGGGTCGCCGTGCTCGCCCAGGGCGCCCTGGCCTACGTACTGGCCGGGCGGCGCGACATCGGCATGAGCTTCGTGCCGAGCAGGCCGGGCCCGGCGAACGGCCGCCTCGGGTCGGCCGGAGCACTGGCCTGGCGGCTCCAGCGCGGCAGCGTCATCGGCTGGTCCCTCGCCTTCCTCGCGTCCGGCGCCGCGCTCGGCGGCGTCACGAACGGGGCCACGGACCTGGTCGGCGACAACGCCGACACCCGCGACATCATCGAGCGGATGGGCGGCCAGTCCGGGATCACCGACGCGTTCCTCGCGGCGATGGTCGGCATGCTCGGGATGGTGGCGGCGCTGTACGTCGTCCAGTCCGTCCTGCGCATGTACGGCGAGGAGACGTCGCAGCGCGCGGAGCCGGTGCTGTCCGGCGCCGTGGGCCGACTGCGCTGGGCGGCGGGCCACTTGACGATCGCGTTCGCGGGCGCGGTCCTGATCCTGCTCTGCGGCGGCCTCGGCCTCGCGGCGGGCTACGGCCATGAAATCGGCCCGATCCTGGGCGCGTCCCTGGTCCAGCTCCCTGCGGTGTGGGCGCTCGGCGCGGTGGCGGTGCTGCTGTACGGGTTCGCTCCGCAGGCCGCCGTCGGCGGCGGCTGGGGTGTGGCGGGCGCGGCGCTCCTGATCGGCTGGATCGGCCCGGCCCTGAAGCTGCCGCAGGCGGTGATGGACCTCTCCCCCTTCGGGCATCTGCCGAAGCTGCCGGGCGGGGACATGGCGTGGGGGCCCGTGCTGGTCCTGTGCGGGATCGCCGTGGTGCTGGTGGGGGCGGGGCTCGCGGGGCTGCGGCGGCGCGACCTGTCCACCTGAGGAGAAGGAACGTGCGGACGCGGAACCCCTGGGCAGGGGTTCCGCGTCCGTTACGGGCATGGGACAGCGCGCACAGGCCACCGCCGGCTGCCTCGCCGCCCTCGCCGGGCTCGGTGCCGGACTGGTGGCCTGGACCGAGTGGGTCGCGGACGGCCGGATCCACCGGTTCGAGACGGGGCCCGACTGGCGGGTGTTCTACCTCGGGCTGCCCGTCTGTCTGGTCGGCGGCGTCGCCGTCGGCACGCTCGCCGGATTCCTGCTGCACCGGCTGCTCGGCGGCCGGTCGTTCACACCTCCACAGCAAGGCCCTCCAGGCCCCGGATGACGAAGTTCGGCTTGCGCCGCGGCTCGGCGGCGAGCCGCAGCGTCGGCGCCCGGGTGAGCAACGCCCGCATGGACGCGGCCAGTTCGAGCCGGGCCAGCGGGGCGCCGATGCAGTAGTGGATGCCGGCCGAGAAGGAGATGTGCGGGTTGTCGGCGCGGGTCAGGTCCAGGCGGGCCGGGTCGGTGAAGACGGCCGGGTCGTGGTTGGCGGAGCCGAAGAGCAGGGCGACCTCCGAGCCGCGCGGGATCGCGGTGCCCGCGACCTCGATGTCCTCCAGGACCCAGCGTTCGAAGAGCTGGAGCGGGGTGTCGTACCGCATCAGTTCCTCGACGGCGGAGGGGACGAGGGAGTGGTCGGCGCGCAGGGCGGCCAGCTGCTCGGGGTGACGGAAGAGGGCGGCCCAGCCGTTCACCGTGGAGTTGACGGTGGCCTCGTGGCCGGCGTTCAGGAGCAGTACGCAGGTCGAGATCATCTCTTGTTCGGTGAGCCGGTCGCCGTCGTCGTGGGCCGCGATGAGACCGGAGACGAGGTCGTCGCCCGGATTCCTGCGCCGCTCGGCTATCAACTCGCGCAGATACTCGGTGAATTCGACCGAGGCTTGCACGGCGGCGCGGGCCACGTCCTCCGGCGGGCTGAGCTCGTACATCCCGCAGATCGCCGCCGACCAGGGGCGCAGCGGGGCCCGGTCGGACTCCGGGACGCCGAGCATCTCGGCGATGACGGCGACGGGGAGCGGTTCGGCGACGGCGCCGAGCAGGTCGCCGCCGCCGTCCGCGACGAGCCCGGCGACGAGGTCGCACGCCAGCTTCTCCACGTACGGCTGGAGCTGCTGCACCGTGCGCGGCGTGAACGCCTTCGAGACCAGGCGCCGGATGCGGGTGTGGTCCGGCGGCTCCAGGTCGAGCATGCCGTGGTCGTTGAGGGTGTGGAACGGCTCGTGCTCGGGCGGCGGCGCGACGCGGCCGAAGTCCTCGTGCGCGTACCGGTGTTGATAGGTCCGGCCGAGACGGCGGTCGCGCAGCAGCGCGGAGACGTCGGCGTGGTGCGGAATCAGGTACTGGTTCGTGGGCTCGTAGTAATGCACCCGGCCGGCCTCGCGCAGGGCGGCGTACGCCGGGTACGGGTCGCCGAGGAAGGTCGGCGACCAGGGGTCGAAGGCGGTGGCGGCGGTGGCTTCCATGGCGTGACGTTAGCCAAGGCCAGTCGAGCGTGACCAGGGATCGCGGGGGCCGTGGTCGGGATTGGTGGGCGGGTGCCGTGGGCGGGATTCGTGGCCGGGTGCTGTGGGCGGGTGCTGTGGGCGGGATTCCCGGTCGGATGCCGTGGGCGGGTGCCGTGGGCGGGATTCCCGGTCGGATGCCGTGGCCGGGTGCCGTGACCGGGATCCCTGGCCGGGCGCCGCCGTCGGGCGCCGCAGCCGGGTGCCGGCCCGGTGGGGCCGGTCGCGGGGGCGTCGGCCCGCGGGCGCGAAAGGTGCCCGGACTCGCAGGGGAAGGAGCGCTACCCCGGCGTCACCAGGCGGGCCTCGTACGCGAACACCGCCGCCTGCGTGCGGTCGCGCAGGCCGAGCTTCACCAGGACCCGGCTGACGTGGGTCTTGATCGTGGACTCGGCGACGACGAGCCGTTCGGCGATCTCCGCGTTCGACAGGCCCTGTGCGATGAGCACGAGGACCTCGGTCTCGCGGTCGGTCAGTTCGCCGTACGCAGGCAGCTTCTTCGGACCGGCCGACAGCTTCGAGAACTCGGTGATGAGCCGCCGCGTGACCGTCGGCGCGAGCAGCGCCTCACCGGAGGCCACCACCCGTACCCCGTCGGCGAGTTGGCGCGCGGAGGCGTCCTTGAGCAGGAACCCGGAGGCGCCCGCGCGCAGCGCCTGGTACACGTACTCGTCGAGGTCGAACGTGGTCAGCACCAGGACGGCCGCGGCCCGCTCCCCCTCGTCGGCGGCGACGATCGCGCGGGTCGCCTCGATGCCGTTCATCTCCGGCATCCGGATGTCCATGAGGACGACGTCGGGGCGGAGTTCACGGACCTTGGCGACCGCCTCCGCACCGTTGACCGCCTCGCCGACGACCTCGATGTCCGGCATCGCGTTGAGCAGGACCGAGAAGCCCTCGCGGACCATCATCTGGTCGTCGGCGATCAGTACGCGGATCATGCGTCGGTCTCCGGCTCCGTCGCCGCGGCCACCGGGACGAAGACCGCGACCTCGTACCCGCCGTCCCGCGTCGCCTCGGCCGTCATCTCGCCGCCGAGCATCGCGACGCGCTCCCGCATCCCGGTGATGCCGTGCCCGGCGCCGGGCGACTCCTTGCGCAGGCCGGTGGGCGGGCCGTTGACGATGCGCAGGCCGAGCCCGCCGAGCACGTACGACACCTCGACGGCGGCCTCGGCGCCGGGCGCGTGCCGCAGCGCGTTGCTCAGCGCCTCCTGCACGATCCGGTACGCCGACAGCTCGACGCCGGGCGGCAGTTCACGGACCGCGCCGGTGACGGCCTTGGAGACGGTCAGGCCCGCGTCCCGCACGTTCTCCAGGAGCCGGTCGAGGTCGGCGAGCGTGGGCTGCGGGGCGTCGGGGGCCTGGTAGTCCTCGGCCCGTACGACACCCAGGACCCGGCGCAGCTCGGTCAGCGCCGCCACCGCGTTCTCCCGGATCGTCACGAACGCCTGCTCCAGCTCGGGCGGCGGGTTCTCCACGCGGTAGGGCGCGGCCTCGGCCTGGATGGCGACGACCGACATGTGGTGGGCGACGACGTCGTGCAGCTCACGCGCGATGGTGGTGCGCTCTTCGAGGAGCGTGCGCTTGTCCCGCTCCACCGCGGTGACGGTGCGCTCCACGGCGACCTCGCGCCGAGCGCTGCGGCTCACCTGAGCCTGGGCGACCAGCGCCAGGACGACCCCGGAGAAGACCAGCATCGGCACGGAGTCACCGCCGAGCGGCCCACCGCCGAACACGGCCCCGGCGAACACCGAGTACACGACGCTGATGATCCACATCCAGGCCGCCGTACGCGGCCGGGTGCGGGCGGCGACGAGCGCCATGACGATCGTGTGCCCGGCGATGCTCCCGCCCGACCAAGGGGAGTGGACCGTGCCGGTGAGCACGACGGCGAACGCCGCCGCGGCCAGTGACAGCCACCAGGCGAGCACCGGCCGGATCAGGGTGAGCCCGACGGGCAGCGCCACGATCAGCCCGCCCATCAGCGCGATCGGGCTGCTGTCTGACGTCTCGGCCAGACCGATGGCGAAGGTCAGCAGGGCCAGGCACAGGACGACGAGGTGCGGCAGGACGCCCGCCTCGCTGCGCGGTCCCGCCGGTATCAGCTGCCACACGGGTCCCTCGGTGCGCAGGCGCGGCAGCGGCCGGTAGGCGGTCACGTCCCGGAAGAGGTCCGCGCGCAGCCCGCGCAGCGACTCCCGGGCGAAGCGCGACTCGGGGCTGCGCTCCCGCTGCCCCGGCACGGTGGTGGTCGTCTCGGTCATGCCATGACCGTACGGTCCCGCGCCGCCCGGGTCGTCCCCAGGAAGACGGGTTGTACGGGTCCGCCCTGAGTACTACCCGGGCCGCGCCCCGGGCTCACTGGGACGCCGCTCTCGGCGTCGACGGCCCCGAGCCGCTGAAGGTGCGCAGCTGGACCTGCCCGGCTGCGGCGCCGTCCACGACCGGGACGTCGACGCGGCACGCGCCACCCGCCAAGAAGGCGCACGCCTCCACCGGCTCAAGGTCGCCGAGGGACATCACGCAGACCCGGAACGCCGGGACCGTAGGTCCTTGGTCCTACCGTCGCTCCGCAGGCAGTCCAGGGCGCTCACCAGGCCAGTTGCGCGATCTCCTCCGCGACCACCGCACACGCGTCGGCCGCCGGGTCGATCAGCGGGAAGTGGCCGACCTCCTCCAGGTACGTGACGCCGACGACCTCGCCCGCCTTCGCCGCCGCGTCCGCGTACGCCTCGGCGAGCTCGTGCGGGACCGTCGTGTCCGCGCGGCCCTGGACGAGGGTGGTGGCGATGCCCGTCGGCAGCAGCAGCGACGGATCGGCGTACGGCCTGCGCTCGTCGAACAAGTCGGCGTCGCCGCCGAGCAGTTGGCCGCAGGCGCCGCCGCACACGCCGAGCGTCTCGGCCAGAGCGAAGTCGGCGATCGGGGCGAGCGCGACCACGCCGCGCAGCGCCGCCGGGGCCGCTGTCCGCCACGGCGCGCCCTCGGGCAGCACATGCCGGGCCGCCGCCCACAGCGCGAGATGGCCGCCCGCCGAGTGCCCGACGGCGACCACGCGCCGGGCGTCCGCCGTCGGCAGATGCTCGGCGACCAGCGCGGGCAGCGCGTCGAACGCGGCCGCCACGTCGTCGAAGGTCTCCGGCCAGCGCCCCGCGACCGGACCGGCCACGCCCTGATGGGGCACGGAACTGCCCCTGCGGTACTCGACGTTGACGACGGCGAAGCCGCGCCGCGCGAGGTAGTCGCACAGCGGGCTCAGGTGCTTTCTGTCGTACGGCGCCCGCCACGCGCCGCCGTGCAGGGCGACGACCAGCGGCGCCGGACTCGAACCGTCCCGGGGCGCGTAGAAGTCGACGACCTGATCCGGGTGATCGCCGTACGCGGCAGTGACGTCCGGGGGGACGGCGGGGTGCGAGAAGGCCGATGTCTCCTCGGCCTCCTCCCGGGCGGCGGCAGCGTCGTCGGGGACCGGCATGCTCCAACCTCTCAGCGCACAAAGAACCAGCAGAACCAGCAGAACCAGAAGAAACAGAAGAAGCAGTGAGAACCAGCCGGGAACCAGCCGGGAACCGGCGGGGCACCAGCGGGGTATGCGGACGCTACCAGGGAGATCACGTTCGCCGATACGCAGAGTCACCGGACAAACGGTGCTGTTGTTCCGTTACGTCCGTTACTCTCGCTGTCATGAGCAGCGAAGCCGCACCGGCCACCCCCGAACCCGGCACCCTCCGCCCCGGCGGCCGCACCGCCCGGGTCCGCGCCGCGGTGCTCGCCGCGGCGGGCGACGTCCTCGCCGAGCACGGCTTCGCCGGACTCGACCTCGCCGACATCGCGCGCCGCGCGGAGGTCGGCAAGACGACCGTGTACCGGCGCTGGTCGTCGCCCACCGGACTCGTCACGGACCTGCTCGCCGAGATGGCCGAGGGGTCGCTGCCACGCACGGCGACCGGCTCCCTGCACGGCGATCTGACCGCCAACGCCCGTCTCGTACAGGGCACGTTGGCCGACCCGCGCCAGGGCCCGCTGTTCCGCGCCGTGATCGCGGCGGCGACCTGCGACGCCCGTACGGCACAGGCCCTGGAGCAGTTCTACGCGGTACGGGTCGCCGAGTGGGCGCCCGTGGTCGAGGAGGCCGTCGCCCGCGGCGAACTGCCGCGCGGGACGGACCCGGCGGAGGTCGTCCGCGCGGTGTCCGCCCCGCTCTACTACCGGCTCCTGACGACCGGGTCCGCGCCCACCGAGGCGGACGCGGACCGCGCGGTCGCCGCCGCCACGGCGGCGGCGAAGGCCGGCGCCTACATCGGCTGAGGCCCCCCGTCCGCCGGGTTCCGCGTCAGCCGAGTTCGCGGGCGAGCACCCGCGCCGCCCGCTCCACGTCGGCGAACCCGAGATACAGCGGCGTGAACCCGAACCGCAGCACGTCCGGCGCCCGGAAGTCCCCGACGACACCCGCCGCGATCAGCCGTTCCATGACCTCACCCGCGTCCGCGCAGCGCAGCGCGACCTGGCTGCCCCGCTCGCCGTGGGCGGCGGGCGTCACGACCTCGACCCGGCCCTCGGGCACGTACGCCGTCACGCACTCCACGAAGAAGTCCGTCAGGGCGAGGGACTTGGCGCGTACCGCGTCGACCGAGACGTCGGGCCGCGACCACACCTTGAGCGCCGCCTCCAGGGCGAGCATCGAGAGGATGTCCGGGGTGCCGACGCGCCCGCGGACGGCGCCGTCGGCCGCCTCGTACGCGGAACGCATTCCGAACGGCTCGGCGTGCGAGTTCCAGCCCGGCAGCGGCGAGTCGAAGGCGGCCTGGTGACGCTCGGCGACGTACAGGTACGCGGGCGAACCCGGCCCGCCGTTGAGGAACTTGTACGTGCAGCCGACCGCGAGGTCGACCCCGTGCGCGTCGAGCCCCACCGGCAGCGCGCCCGCGCTGTGGCACAGGTCCCAGACGCTCACCGCGCCCGCCGCACGGATCGCCGCCGTGAGGCCGGGCAGATCGTGCAGGCGCCCGCTGCGGTAGTCGACGTGGTTCAGCAGCACGGCGGCGGTACGCGGGCCGAGCGCGTCCGGCACCTCGTCCGGCGCGACGGCACGCACCGTGCACCCGGTCATCCGGGCCGCCGACCCGGCGATGTACCCGTCCGTGGGAAAGGTCGAGGCGTCGACGAGGATCTCGTCCCGGCCGGAAGCCGGACCGCCGGCCAGGCGCACCGCGCCCACCAGCGCCTTGAACACGTTCACGCTCGTCGAGTCGCCGACCACGATCTGCCCGGCGGCCGCACCCACCAGCGGGGCGATCACATCACCGATCCGCTCCGGGGCGGTCCACCAGCCCGACTCGCTCCACGACCTGATCCGCAGCTCGCCCCACTGCCGGCGGACGACGTCCTCGACCGCGCCCGGCACGTTCACGGGCAGCGCGCCCAGCGAGTTCCCGTCCAGGTAGACCGCATGGTCAAGGTCGTCGAGAACGAAGTCCCCGCGGACGGCGGCCAGTTGATCGGCCGCGTCCAGTTCCCGTGCGCGCTCTTCCAGGTCAGACATGGGACCTCGCCGTCCACAGCTCGGGGAAAACGTTTCCTCGTGCGCGCTTCTCCAGCCACGCCACACCGGCGGAACCGCCCGTGCCCGCCTTGGCCCCCATCGCACGCCGGGTGGCCACCAGGTGGTCGTTGCGCCAGCGCCACACCAGCTCGCCGACATCGGTCAACGCCTCGCCCAGACGCGCGAGTTCATCGCTCTCGTCACCCGAGTACAGGGCCGTCCACACGGCCTCGACCTCCGGCGACGGCTCGTACCGCTTCGACACGTCACGGTCGAGGACGGCGCGCGGCACGGCGTGCCCGCGGCGGGCGAGCAGCCGCAGCACCTCGTCGTACAGGCTCGGCTCGTGCAGCGCCTTCTCCAGCTCGGCGTGGACGCGCGGGGCGCCGCGGTGCGGCACCAGCATCGACGCGGACTTCTCACCGAGCAGGAACTCCATGCGGCGGTACATCGCCGACTGGAAACCGGAGCCCTCGCCGAGGGCCGCGCGGTAGGAGTTGAACTGGCCGGGGGTGAGCTGGCCGAGCGGCTTCCACGAGGCGTTCAGGGCCTCCAGCTCCCGCACGGACCGCTTGAGCGCGGCCACGGCGGTGGGGACGTCGTCGGCGACGAGAGCCCGGGTCGCGGTCTCCCACTCGTGCACGATGACGGTGAACCACAGCTCCATCACCTGGGTCGTCACCAGGAAGACCATCTCGCCCGGGTCGTTCGAGCGGGGGTGCTGGAGGTGGGTGAGGACGTCGGCCTGGACGTAGTCCTCGTACGGCGTGGTGCCCGCGAAGTCGAGATGCGGGGCAGCGGTTGCTTCCGACTCGTTGATCGCGTGGTGGGACATCACTGTCTCCTGTTGCGTACTACGGGTAGCGGTCCGCCCTGCCGTTACCGGCACGGGGCCCCGGTCCCCACCTCGCATCCTCCGCAATCGTCCCTCGAAACCGCAAGGCCCGCCTGGTCACAGGCGGGCCTCGGCGCAAAAGGGACCTAGCCGAGCGTCCGCGCGGCCGTCTCCGAGGAGTCCTTCAGGAACTGAGAGCAGCGCTCGAACTCCTGCTGCTCGCCGATGGCACCGGCGGCGCGGGCCAGGGCGTGCAGGGCGCGCAGGAAGCCGCGGTTGGGCTCGTGCTCCCACGGCACCGGGCCGTGGCCCTTCCAGCCGCTGCGGCGCAGGGCGTCCAGGCCGCGGTGGTATCCGGTACGGGCGTACGCGTACGACTCGACGACGCTGCCCCGCTCGAACGCCTCGTCGGCGAGCTGCGCCCAGGCGAGCGAGGAGGTCGGGTACTTCGCCGCGACGTCCGCGGGGGCGGTCCCCGCGGCGAGCAGCTCCCGCGGCTCCGGGTCGTCGGGCAGGTGGGTCGGGGCCGGTCCCCCGAGCAGATTCTCGTGAAGGCTCATGGTGTCCAGTGTGCCGCGCCACGGCCAGTGCTCGGCTCCGGGCCCCGGAGCCCTGGGCAATCTGCCGCCGGCGGCTTTCCCGCCCTGGCGGCGCCCGGTCACCCTCGCCTTGGCGGCGCCCGGTCACCCTCGCCTTGGCGGCGCCCGGTCGCCCTCGCCTTGGGCAGTCTGCCGCCATGGGCGGCAGGGTGGGCAAGGCGGCACCCCGGCGCGGGGTGAGCGCTCCAACCGGCCTCCAGCTCGGTCCCGGCCGCGCCATCGCCGGGTGCAGCACCGTCTCGGCTGGTCGCGCAGTTCCCCGCGCCCCTGCGGGACACGACCACCGCCGATCGCGCCCACGCGGCGGAGCCGCACATCGACACAGTCCCGTGCCCCGCGGGGCACGACCACAGCGGCACCTCGACACAGCCCCGGGTCACCCCGCGACCCGGCGTACCCCCCGTATCAGCGCCTCCACACCGGCCTGCGCCTTGGAGCGCGGACAGCCCAGGTTCAGCCGCACGAAGCCCGGTGCCCCGTACGTGCCGCCCGGCATGACGGCGACCTTCTCCTCCTCGACCAGGACGCGCTGCAGCTCGGCGTCCTCCTCGATGCCGAGCGGCCGCAGATCGATCCAGGCCAGATACCCGGCCTCGGGCACCTGCCACTTCAGCTCCGGCAGCTCGGCGTCGAGCCGCTCGCCGAGCATCCGCAGATTGCCGTACGTGTACGCGCGCAGCGCGTCGAGCCACTCACCGCCCTCCCGATAGGCGGCGATGTGCGCGGTCAGCGAGAGCACCGCGGGCGAGGCCAGGCCTTCCCCCGTGTCCATCCGGCGGACGAACGCGGCGTGGTCGTCCGGATCGCCCACGAACCCGTAACTGCCGCTCAGCGCGGGAAAGTTGAAGGACTTGGTGCCGGACGTGACGAGCGCCCAGCGCAGCCCCTCGCCGTAGGGGACGAACGGAAGGTGGGTGGACCCGTCGTGCGTGAGGTCGGAGTGGATCTCGTCGCTGATGACGGCGACGTCGTAGGTCCGCGCCAGATCCGCGACGCGGCGCAGCTCGGCGTCCGTCCACACGTGCCCGGTCGGGTTGTGCGGCGAGCACAGGAAGAGCACACGGGCGTCGGGCCGCGCCAGCTCCCGCTCCAGGCCCGCCCAGTCGTCGAGGCCGACGGTGCGCATCTCACGGCCGAGCCCGGTGACCGCCTTGCGGAACCCGTCGTAGGTCGGGGCGTGCGCCACGACCCCGTCGCCCGGCACGGTCCACATGCGCAACAGCTGCGATATCTGGTTCAGGACGGACGGCGCGTAGACGAGCCGGTCGGTGTCGACCTCGGTCGCGTACCGGCGCGCGTACCAGTCGCGTATCGCGCCGCGGAAGTCGTCGTTGCGCCAGTCCGTGTAGCCGAACACCCCGTGCGCGACCCGGGCGTTGATGGCGTCGATGACCTGCGGCGGGCACCGGAAGTCCATGTCCGAGATGGTGAACGGGAGCAGGTCGGGGACCGGGAAACGGTCCGTGATGCCGTCCCACTGGACGCACCAGGTGCCGCGCCGGTCCACCGGAGTGTCGAACAGGTCGAAGTCTTGAACAGAACCGTCGTACGTCACTGAAAACAGCCTCCGGGCATGGCGCGGGCCCGGCCCCCGCAGGGGGAACCGGGCCCGCGTACCGAACTACTCGCTTACTTGATGCGCGTACCGGTCGAGCGCAGGTTCTCGCAGGCCTCGACGATGCGGGCGGTCATGCCCGTCTCGGCCTTCTTGCCCCACACGCGCGGGTCGTACGTCTTCTTGTTGCCGACCTCGCCGTCGACCTTCAGGACGCCGTCGTAGTTCGAGAACATGTGGCCCGCGATCGGGCGGGTGAAGGCGTACTGGGTGTCGGTGTCGAGGTTCATCTTCACGACGCCGTTCTCCAGCGCGGTGTGGATCTCCTCGATCGTCGAGCCCGAGCCGCCGTGGAAGACGAAGTCGAACGGCTTGGAGCCGGCCGGCTTGCCGTACTTCGCGGCGATGCCCTCGTTCAGCTCGGCGAGCAGGTCGGGGCGGAGCACGACGTTGCCCGGCTTGTACACGCCGTGCACGTTGCCGAACGACGCGGCCAGCAGGTAGCGGCCCTGCTCGCCCAGGCCGAGGGCCTCGACGGTGCGCACCGCGTCGTCGACCGTGGTGTAGAGGTTGTCGTTGATCTCGTGCGAGACGCCGTCCTCCTCACCGCCGGTCGGGGTGATCTCGATCTCCAGGATGATGTTCGCGGCCTTGGCCTTGGCGAGCAGCTCCTGCGCGATGGAGAGGTTGTCGGCGAGCGTCTCCGCCGAGCCGTCCCACATGTGGGACTGGAACAGGGGGTTCTTGCCCTCGGCGACCCGGGCCGCGGAGATGTCGAGCAGCGGGCGGACGTATCCGTCCAGCTTGCCCTTGGGGCAGTGGTCGGTGTGCAGCGCGATCTTGTTCGGGTAGCGCTCCGCGACGACGTGCGCGAACTCGGCGAGGGCCACGGCGCCGGGCACCATGTCCTTCACGCCCTGGCCCGACAGGTACTCGGCGCCACCGGTGGAGATCTGGATGATGCCGTCGGACTCGGCCTCGGCGAAGCCCTGCAGCGCCGCGTTCAGGGTCTGCGTCGACGAGACGTTGATCGCCGGGTAGGCGAACTTGCCCGCCTTGGCCCGGTCGAGCATCTCGTTGTACTGGTCCGGGGTTGCGATGGCCATCAGCCGTCTCCTCGTAAAGCGCGATTCTGCGGGTTTGGTTTGCTGCTCTGTCGAGCCTCACCAAGTACCAAGGGGTGACATCATCGTCGCCCCCATCTTTCCAGACTTGGGCGAATGCTCCAGTCCGGCGAAAGCCCGCGGTGGCGGGCCATAGGTCCCGGGTCAGTCCAGGCCCAGCTCGTCCTTCGAGAACGCGAACAGGTACGGGACCCCGGCACCCTCGGTGATCTTCTCCGCGGCGCCCGTGGCCCGGTCCACGATCGTCGCGACGCCGACGACCTCGGCCCCGGCCTCGCGCACGGCCTGTACGGCCTCCAGCGGGGAGCCGCCGGTGGTCGAGGTGTCCTCGACGACCAGGACCCGGCGGCCCTTGATCTCGGGGCCCTCGACGCGGCGCTGCATGCCGTGCGCCTTCGCGGCCTTGCGGACGACGAACGCGTCCAGGCGCTCACCGCGGGCGGCGGAGGCGTGCAGCATGGCCGTCGCGACCGGGTCGGCGCCCATGGTCAGACCGCCGACCGCGTCGAACTCCAGACCGTGCTGAGCGGTCAGGTCGAGCAGCACCTGGCCGACCAGCGGGGCGGCCTCGCCGTCGAGGGTGACGCGGCGCAGGTCGACGTAGTAGTCGGCCTCGATGCCGGAGGAGAGCGTCACCTTGCCGTGCACCACGGCCTTGTCCTTGATCTGCTGGAGCAGCGCGTCGCGCACGTCGTTCGTCGTCATGGCTATGAGCTTAGGGCCTGTGTCCGAGCCCCTGCCGTCCGCCCGAAGGGCGGGCGCAGCGGCGTCCGGTGCGGGCGATCGCCGTGCGTCGGGGCGCAGACGGGGGCTCGGGCACAGGACCTGTCACAGCCGCCGCCAGGTCCAGGTGGTGGCGGCCTCCAGGGGCTCCACGGGGGTGACGAGCCGCGGCGCGGTGTTGAGGCCGTTCGGGGGGCCGGTCTGCGGTTCGACGCAGACGGCGGCCTCCTGCTCGTCGTAGACGACGACCCACTGCTCCCGGCTGGCGACCTTCACCTCGAACGCGCCGGGCCAGGTCAGGGTCACGTCCACGCCGTCCGGCATGCCGAAGCAGTCGTCCCACGGCTGCGGCTGGACGTCGATGCGCTTGCCGGTGGGCAGGTGGTCGTCGCCGCGCTCCTCCTGCCAGGCCGGCTCGAAGGCGATCTCGACCTGGGAACCGTCCAGCTCCCGGTTGAACCAGGGGTGCCAGCCGATCTGCGCCGGGAACGAGTCCTCGTACGTCTCGATGCCGATGCTCAGCGTCAGGGCGTCCTCGGTGAGGGAGACGATCTGGGTGACGCGGCCGCGGTAGGGCCAGGGGTCGGTGAGGTCGTACGTGAACACGGCCTCGGCGGCGCCGGTACGGGCCGTCGTCCACTCGGCGTCCCGGGCGAAGCCGTGGATGGCGTGCGGCGGGGAGTTCAGCGGCATCTGGTGCAGCCGGCCGCCGTCGCGGAACTGCCCGTCCCTGATACGGCCGCACCACGGCACCATCGGGAAGCAGCCGTAGCGCTCGCCCTGCCGCAGCAGTTCGGTACCGGCGATCTTCAGACTGCTGATGCGGCAGCCGTTGCCCGGCGCCACGGTCACTTCCGCGTCGCCCGCGGTCAGCGTCGTTTCCTGTGTCGTCACGACCACTGAGCCTATGCGGGGCTGCGGGGTGCGGCTATCGCCGCCTGCGCAGGGCCCGCCCGACGACGATCGCCGAGGCGACGGCGAGGGCCGCGGCGGGCGCCGCCCAGCGCAGGGTGGCGCTCGCCGTGGTGCCGGCCGGGGCGGGCACGGGGGCGTAGCGGCCGCGCGGCGGGGCGTGGTCGACCTCCTCCGCGCTGCGGCCGATCATCGTGCGGCGGGCGTGCGCGGCGACGGGCTCGGCGGGCAGCCCGGTGTCGTCGTCCAGTCCCGTGTCCAGTCCCGTGTCCAGGTCCGTGTCCAGGTCGGCGTCGGGGTCGAGGGACGGGGGCGGCACCTCGGTCTCGTACACGGAGACGTGCGGCTCACCCTCGATCCCGGCCTGCGTCTCCGTCTCCGTCTCCGTGTCCGTCTCCGGCTCGTCCTCGGAGCCGGGCTCCTGCTCGGCCGCCGCGAGGTTCTCCGCGAAACGGTTCAGCAGGCGGTGGGCCGCCGATTCCACGGCGTCCTTGGGCAGTTCGGCCACGCGGCCGTCGCCGGATGCGGTGCCGGAGAAGGTGAGCGCCGTGCCGCCGGCCGCCGCGGCGACCTTGGCGGTCAGCGCGAACTTCACGCCGCCGGTGCCGCGGGCCTCGGTGGCGTCACCGGTCACGGCGAACGAACCGTCGGCGGCCTGCGCCACGGTGACGCTGCCGCGGTACGTGATGGTGTGGCCGCCGATCCGTACCTTGAGGCGGCCCCCCTCGCCGGCGGCATCGCGCTGGAACCCGGGCAGGGCCCGGGCGACCCGAAGGGGATCGCAGAGCACCGCCCTGACGGACTCCGCCGGAACCGGAACGAACACCTCATGCTCCATGCGACCTGAGCCTAACGGCGCCGCCGGTCACGTGTATCCCCTTCGCCGTGGTGCATTCGGATTCGTGGAGATCCTCGGGCCCGGTGGGGCTTCTCGCGCCGTTCCCCGCGACCAGCCACAACGCAACCCGCACCCGGCCACCCACCTCCGAAGCTACGGCGCGACATCCCCGTACCGCGGATGCACCAGCGTCGACGGTGCGTACGTCCCCCCGGACCGAACGACCCGCACCTCCCCGGCCCGGGGCACCTGCCACCCCCCGAGCACGAACCCCGCACCCCCGCTCCCCCGGTACGCGACCACCCGCAGCCCCGCCGACCGCACCGTCTCCGCGACCGTCCAGAACCGCCCCGACACCGGCCCCCCGTGCACCACCACCCGCCCGGAGGGCCCGAGGACGCGCCCCACCAGCCCGTAGAACTCCTCCGAGTACAGCTTCGTACTGCTGGTGAGCGCCGGATCGGGCAGATCGCAGACCACCACGTCGTACCGGCCCCGGGCGAAGCCCCCGCGCTCGGCCCGCAGCAGCCCGAACACGTCTCCCGTGGTGACCCGCACCCGCGGATCCCGCAGCGCCCGCCCGTTCAGCGCGCTCAGCCCCGGGTCGGTGCGGGCGAGGCGGACCACGGCCGGGTCGGTGTCGAGGACGTCGACCCGCCGCACCCCGGGGAAGCGGAGCACCTCGCGCGCCGCGATCCCGTCGCCTCCGCCGAGGACCAGCACCCGGGCGTGCGGACCGCCGCGCATGGCCGGGTCGACGAGGTCCGCGCGGTAGCGGCCGGCGTCCGCGCCGCGCACCCGGGCCCGCCCGTCCAGGTACAGGCCGAGCGGGCGCCCGTGCTCGCCGCCGGTCAGCACGACCTCCTGCACCGGGCTCTGCACAGCCACCCGCACCGGCGCACCGAACAGCGCGTGCCGCGCCGCCCGTTCGAAATCTCCGACCAGGACCCAGGCGACGGCGAGCACGGCGAGCACCGTGACGTTGGCGACGAGCAGCAGCCAGCGGCCCCGCCGGCTCAGGTCGCCCCGGAAGAGGCCGAGGACGAGCGCGCCGCCCGCCACCGCGTTCACCGCGCCGGTCAGCAGCGCGCCCGTGAGCTGCCCGAACAGCGGCAGCAGCACGAACGGGAACGCGAGGCCGCCGACCAGCGCCCCCACGTAGTCCGCGGCGAAGAGGTCGGCGACGGCGCCGCCGGGGTCCTGTCTGCGGATCCGCTGGATCAGCACCATCAGCAGCGGCACCTCGGCGCCGATCAGCACCCCGATGGCGAGCGAGAAGGCGACCAGCAGACATCTCGGCCCGTCGCTCCACGGCCCGCCCCAGTCGCCGGTCCACGCGAACACCGCGTACAGCGCCATCGCGCTGCATCCACCGACGAGCGCGAGGACGGCCTCGACCATGCCGAAGCCCGCGGCGGCCCGGCAGCGCAGCCGCTTGGCCGCGAGCGAGCCGAGGCCCATCGCGAAGACCATGACGGAGAGCACGACGGACGCCTGGGTGACCGAGTCGCCCATCAAGTACGAGGCTAGGGCCACCAGTTCGAGCTCGTAGACCAGTCCGCAGGCCGCGCAGACGAAGACGCCCAGCAGGACCAGGAACCGGCCGGTCCCGGGCTTCACCGGGAGCGGGGCCCGGCCCGGCCCGCTCAGGGGCCGCGGGACCCCCGAGTGCGGGGCAGGGGCGTGCGGATCGATCACTCCTGGAACGCTACGTCACCGCTCAACTCCGCCCGGTCACCCACACGTGTGGAAAAGGCGCACCGAAGGCATACGTACGCCGACAAGCGCCGGGCCATGGGCACCTCTCACGTCAGAGCAGGGCGCCCGCGGGCATCCGCACACCCACCCGGGTGCGCGTGGCGACGAGTTGACCGTCCTGCGGGTACGCGTGCCAGGTACGCCAGTGCACCTGGCCGTCGTGCCGCTGGGCGAGCATCGCGGTGAAGGCATGCGGACTGCCGGGGAAGACACCGGCCAGACCGTTCGGATGATCGGACACCAGGGCGAGCAGTTCCTGCGCCCGGCCCGCGAACTGACCTGGTGTCAGGTGTTCGACGCGGGCCGCGAACTCGTACTCCCAGTCGCCCAGGCGCTTGGCGACGCCGAGCGGCAGCGGGGTGCTGCTGCCGGGGATACAGGCCACGGTCTCCGAGCAGGTGCCGTTCGCCTCCTCCAGAAGTACCTGGTGGGAGGCGCCGAGCAGTCTCAACTGGAGCGTGGCGCCGGAGAGTTCGAGGTCCAGGGTGGCGAGCGCGGGGAGCGGCTCACGGCCCAGGGCCCAGGCGAGGTCGTCGGCACTCGTGTCGGTGTACGCGGTGTTCAGGGTCGTGAGCATGGGTCGGCTCCGCTAGCACGCAAAGGGAGGTGGGGCCGGCTGTGTCAAAGGGACCGGCTCGTGCCCACGCGAACGCTGTGAATACGTAGTACGAGGGCTGAGTTGACGGGTTACAACGACTGAAAGGGAATCATGGGCGGTGGCGCCGTCACAGCGTTTTTACCCAACATCGCAGGGTTTCCATCCCCTCGGGCGCTGCACAGCTCAACTGTTCAACTTCCAGGGCCACGGAATGCGCCCGGCGCACACCTTCCGAGACCGTGACCGCACATGCGTGCGGCCCTCGCGGACCGACTGCCCCGTGTCAGTCGCCTCCGCGCGGGCCGCACGCTCCCCGTGTGGGTGCGGCGTCAGCTGCCGCCGCCGCACCCGCCCCCGCCGCCGCACGACGAGCCGCCCCCGCAGGAACTTCCGCAGGAGCTGCCTCCGCCGCACGAGGAACCGCCCCCGCAGGAGTGACCGTGGTGGTGCCCCGACGAGCCGGACGAGCCCGAGGAGCACGAGATGCCGCCGCTGCTCGCGGCGCCGCCGGCGGCCCACCAGCTGTTGTCGCTGCCGCTGCCGCGGCCCGAGGTCCGTGACCGCGTCTTGTTCAACGACGTACGTGAGGTACGCGGTGAGCGGCCGCTGCCGCCCGCCTTCGCCGTACCGATGACGATGGCGACCACCAACGCCACGAAGACCACGATGACGACTGCTTCCATCACCGGCCTCCCTCTCTGTTTTTCGCTTCCCCCGTGTCCCCCGAGGGGCGCCCCGAGCGGGCGTGACAGGGGGATGCCCCTGCGCGTACGCGGTCAAAGCAGAGTTGAGGAAGTCCAGAGGTTTGAGCATGGCGGGGCTTCGGCGCAGGATGGCGGCCATGACCTCCAGCGCGCGCCCTCTGCTCAACCGCCGTCTCGCCGAGTTCGGGACCACGATCTTCGCGGAGATGTCCGCCCTGGCCCTGTCCACCGGCTCCATCAACCTCGGCCAGGGCTTCCCCGACACCGACGGCCCCGAGCAGGTGCGCGAGGCGGCGGTCAGGGCGCTGCGCGACGGGCGCGGCAACCAGTACCCGCCGGGCCCCGGCGTCCCGGAGCTGCGCGCCGCGATCGCGGAGCACCAGAAGCGGCGGTACGGGATCGAGCTCGACGCCGACCGCGAGGTGCTCGTCACCGCGGGCGCCACCGAGGCCATCGCGGCGTCCCTGCTCGCGCTGGTCGAGCCCGGCGACGAGGTGATCGCGTTCGAGCCGTACTACGACTCGTACGCGGCGAGCATCGCGATGGCGGGCGGGACGCGGGTCCCGGTGACGCTGCGGCCGTCCGTCGAGGACGGCGCCGCCCGGTTCCGCCTCGACCTCGACGAGCTGCGCGCCGCCATCACCCCGCGCACCCGGCTGCTGCTGATCAACACCCCGCACAACCCGACCGGCACCGTCCTGACCCGCGCCGAGCTGACCGCGATCGCCGAGCTGGCGGTCGAGCGCGATCTGCTCGTGGTCACCGACGAGGTCTACGAGCACCTCACCTTCGACGGCGCCGAGCACGTGCCGCTGGCCACGCTGCCCGGGATGCGGGAGCGGACGGTGACGATCGGCTCGGCCGGCAAGACGTTCTCGTTCACGGGCTGGAAGGTCGGCTGGGTCACGTCCACGCCGGAGCTCGTGACGGCCGTCCGCTCGGCGAAGCAGTTCCTCACGTACGTCTCCGCGGGTCCCTTCCAGTACGCGGTCGCCGAGGCCCTCGCGCTGCCCGACTCCTACTTCGCGGACTTCCGCGCCGACATGACGGCCAAGCGGGATCTGCTGGCGGCGGGGCTCACGGAGGCGGGGTTCGAGGTGTTCCGGCCCGCGGGCACGTACTTCGTCACGACGGACATCCGGCCGCTCGACGCCTCCGGCGACGGGTTCGCGTTCTGCCGCGCGCTGCCCGAGCGGTGCGGGGTGGTCGCCATTCCGAACGCCGTCTTCTACGACGACCGGGCCGCCGGGGCGCCGTTCGTACGGTTCGCCTTCTGCAAGCGGGAGGACGTTCTCGCGGAGGCGGTGGGCCGGCTGAAGCGGCTCTGAGCGAGCCCCTTCCTTCCTGCTCGGCTTCGCCGTAGGGGGGACTGTCTCGTGGGAGGCCGCGGGCCCGGTGGGGGCTGGTCGCGCAGTTCCCCGCGCCCCTGAAGGCATGCGCTGACGCGCAGCCTTCCCCGTCGGGGAGATGCCGCACCGAAGGTGCGCATCTCAGGGGCGCGGGGAACTGCGCGACCAGCCCCCACCGGAGCCGCAGACAACGACCGACCACCCCCGGGCCACGATCCGACCCTGCCCCGCGACGAACCCGGTCGGCGCAGCCCAACGCGCGGGTGCGGGGCGGGCGTCGGAAGGTTCGGTTGTGACCGAGTCGAGCAGCACCGCCGTTCTTGACGCCCCCTCAGCCACAGCACCGCACCTCGGCAGGACCGCGCGACGCCCCGCGACCGCGCTGCGGGCCCTCGCGCTGTTCGCCGCCGCGCGCCTGACGGGCCTGCTCGCCGTGGTGCTCGACTCCTGGCTCGACGGACGGCAGCCCTTCGCGGTGCTCGGCCGCTCCTGGGACTCGCTGTGGTACCTGAGCATCGCCGCGCACGGCTACGGCGCCCGCACGATGCACCACGGCCCCGCGATCGTCTACCAGGACCTGGCGTTCTTCCCGCTCTATCCGGCGCTGACCCGCGCCGTGCACCTGGTGCTGCCGGTCAGCCTCGGGGCCTGCGGGCTGCTGGTGGCCTGGGCCGCGGCGGCCGCGGCCGCGCTCGGCATCCACCGCATCGGGCTGCGCCTGTACGGCCCGTCCGTGGCGACGCTGCTCGTCGTGCTGTGGGGCGTCATGCCGCACTCGGTGGTGCTCTCCATGGGCTACACCGAGCCGGTGCTCACCGCCTTCGCCGCCTGGTCGCTGTACGCGGTGCTGACCGGGCGCTGGCTGTGGGCGGGCTCGCTGGCCGCGCTCGCCGGCCTGTCCCGGCCCAACGGTTTCGCGGTCGCCGCCGCCGTGCTCGTCACCGCCGCCTGGGAGCTGGTGCGGCGGCGCGGCCGGGTTCCCCACAGGCTGTGGACGGGCGCGCTGCTCGCGCCGCTCGGCTGGGGCGCGTACATGCTGTGGGTGGGGTTCCGGAAGGGCGATCCGCTCGGCGGGTACTTCGGGGTGCAGAAGGCCTGGGGGTCGACGTTCGATCTCGGGTTGGGTTCGGCGCGGTTCGCGCGGAACATGCTGCTCCGCGGGGACCTGGTCATCTTCCCGACGGCGCTGCTGATCGTCGCGGTCGGCGTACTGCTGTACGCGCTGCTGCTCCTGGACCGGGCACCGCTGCCGCTGCTCGTCTACAGCGGGGTGCTGCTGTCGATCGCGGTCTGCGGCTCCGGCTTCTTCGAGTCCAAGCCGCGCTTTCTGCTCCCGGCGTTCCCGCTGCTGCTGCCGCTGGCCCGAGCGCTGGCCAGAACGGCGAGAGCCCGGCCCGCGCACGCCCTCCTGGTGGTGGCTGCGCTGGCCGGGCTCTCCCTGGCGTACGGAACGTATCTGCTGCTGTACGCACGCAGACCGCTGTAGGCGGTCCGGGCCGTCGGGTTACTACTCGGCGTCGCCCTCGGGCTTCTCGTCGTCCTCGCCCTCGGCGGCGTCGACGTCGGCCTCCAGGCCGAGCTGCTCGACGAGCCAGCGGTCGAACTCGATCGCGGCGCGGACCCAGCTGACGGTCGACGACACGAAGTGCTCCAGGGAGACTCCGGTGCCGATCAGCATCTGGGCCTCGCCGATGAGGCGGACCGTGCCGTCGTCGTGCGTGTGGCTGTAGACCTTGGGCCACAGGGTGCGGCGGTTCCAGTCGTCGATCGACTCCAGGAGCTGCGGCTTGGCCTCGATGGTGTGCGGCCGGTCGTAAAACGTCCGCACCGAGAAGACCTGCTGGTCACCCTCGCCACGGAACATGAAGTACGTGCGGAACTCCTCCCACGGCGCGGCGAGGTCGCCCTCGTCGTCGATGACGTGCTTGAGCTCCATCTGGTCGAGCAGCTGCTTGACCAGGTCCTGGTCGGGAATGACGGGGCCCGCCGGTCCCGCCCCCTGCTGCGGCTGGGGCTGTCCCCCGAAATTCGGAATCGAGGACGGGTCGATGCTCACGTGCTTGTTCCCTTCGTATGGATGCGGCCATCCTCTCCCAGGAGGCCCCCCGGGGGGCAAGCCCGGCTTCGCGTCTGCCGGGTCGTGTTCGCTTCCGGCTGCACGCCGCGGCGCGACCGCCGACGGACACGCCCCCGCGCCCCAGGGGGCGCGGGGGCGTACCGCTACAGCGTCTTCCCGGTGGCGGGCCCCACGATGAGCCCGTCGCCGAACGCGTCCACCCGGACCGTGTCGCCGTCCTTGACCTCGCCGGAGAGGATCTCCTTGGCCAGCCGGTCGCCGATGGCCGTTTGGACGAGGCGGCGCAGCGGGCGCGCACCGTAGGCCGGGTCGTTGCCCTCGTCCGCCAGCCACGACAGCGCGGCGTCGGTGACGTCGAGCGTGAGGCGGCGGTCCGCGAGGCGCTTGGCCAGGCGGTCGAGCTGCAGGCCCGCGATCCGGCGCAGCTCGTCCTTCTCCAGGGCGGAGAAGACGACCAGGTCGTCGAGCCGGTTGAGGAACTCCGGCTTGAACGACGCCCGGACGACTTCGAGGACCTGCTGCTTCTTCTCGTCCGCCGAGGAGAGCGGATCGATCAGGAACTGGCTGCCCAGGTTGGACGTGAGGATCAGGATCGTGTTGCGGAAGTCGACCGTGCGGCCCTGACCGTCGGTGAGCCGGCCGTCGTCGAGCACCTGGAGCAGGATGTCGAAGACCTCCGGGTGCGCCTTCTCCACCTCGTCGAGGAGCACCACGCTGTACGGGCGGCGGCGCACCGCCTCCGTGAGCTGTCCGCCCTCCTCGTATCCGACGTAGCCGGGGGGCGCGCCGACCAGGCGGGCCACCGAGTGCTTCTCGCTGTACTCGCTCATGTCGATGCGGATCATCGCCCGCTCGTCGTCGAAGAGGAAGTCGGCGAGCGCCTTGGCCAGCTCGGTCTTGCCGACGCCGGTCGGGCCGAGGAAGAGGAAGGAACCCGTGGGCCGGTCGGGGTCGGCGATGCCGGCGCGCGTACGGCGTACGGCGTCGGACACGGCGCGCACGGCCTCGCCCTGGCCGATGAGCCGCCGGCCGAGCTCGTCCTCCATGCGCAGCAGCTTCTGCGTCTCGCCCTCCATCAGGCGGCCCGCCGGGATGCCGGTCCACGACGCCACGACATCGGCGATGTCGTCGGAACCGACCTCCTCCTTGACCATGGTGTCGCGCGCGACCTCTTCCTCGGCCTCGGAAGCCTCCACCAAGTCCCTTTCCAGGGTGGGGATCTCGCCGTAGAGGAGCTTGGAGGCCGTGTCGAAGTCGCCGTCGCGCTGGGCGCGCTCGGCCTGCCCGCGCAGCTCGTCGAGCTTCTCCTTCAGCTCACCGACGCGGTTGAGGGACTGCTTCTCCTTCTCCCAGCGGGCGGTGAGGCCGCGCAGCTCCTCCTCCTTGTCGGCGAGGTCGCGGCGGAGCTTGTCGAGCCGCTGGCGGCTCGCGGGGTCGGTCTCCTTGCCGATCGCGAGCTCCTCCATGCGCAGCCGGTCGACGGCGCGCTGCAGCTCGTCGATCTCGACGGGCGACGAGTCGATCTCCATACGGAGCCGCGACGCCGCCTCGTCGACGAGGTCGATGGCCTTGTCGGGGAGGAAGCGGGAGGTGATGTACCGGTCGGAGAGGGTGGCGGCCGCGACCAGCGCGCTGTCGGCGATCTGGACCTTGTGGTGGGCCTCGTACCGGCCCTTGAGCCCGCGCAGGATCGCGATGGAGTCCTCGACGCTCGGCTCGGCGACCAGCACCTGCTGGAAGCGGCGCTCCAGGGCGGGGTCCTTCTCGATCCGCTCCCGGTACTCGTCGAGGGTCGTCGCACCGACCATGCGCAGCTCGCCGCGGGCGAGCATGGGCTTCAGCATGTTCCCCGCGTCCATGGCGGAGTCGCCGCCGGCGCCCGCGCCCACGACGGTGTGCAGCTCGTCGATGAACGTGATCACCTGTCCGTCGCTCTCCTTGATCTCGGAGAGGACGGTCTTGAGCCGCTCCTCGAACTCGCCGCGGTACTTCGCGCCCGCGACCATCGCGCCCAGGTCGAGCGAGACGAGCCGCTTGTCCTTCAGCGACTCGGGCACGTCCCCCTTCACGATCCGCTGCGCGAGCCCCTCGACGACGGCGGTCTTGCCGACGCCGGGCTCACCGATGAGCACCGGGTTGTTCTTCGTGCGGCGCGACAGCACCTGCACCACGCGGCGGATCTCCTGGTCCCGCCCGATGACGGGGTCGAGGCGCCCCTCGCGCGCCGCCTCCGTGAAGTCCGTACCGAACTTCTCCAACGCCTTGTACGACCCCTCGGGATCCGGTGTCGTCACCCGGCGCCCTCCCCTGCTCTTCGCGAACGCCTCGGCCAGCTGCTTCGCCCCGGCCCCATTCTCGGTCAGCACCGCACCGGCGGCCCCGCCCTTGGCGGCGATGCCGATCAGCAGATGCTCGGTGGAGAGGAACTCGTCGCCCAGCTTCTTCGCCCGCTCACCGGCGTCGGCGACGACGGCGAGCATGTCGCGGCTCGGCTGCGGCGGCGCGACGGTCGACCCGGTCACGCTGGGCAGCTCGCTCAGCACGCGCTCGGCACCGGCCCTGACGTCCGCCTGGTCGGCGCCGACCGCGGCCAGCAGGTCGGTGATGTTCTCGTTCTCCTGCCCCTCCAGCAGGGCCAACAGCAAGTGCGCCGGGGTCAGATCCGGGTGTCCCCCGGACACGGCCCGGCTGGTCGCCGCGTTGATCGCGTCGCGGCTCCGGTTCGTCAGCTCGGCGTCCACGTGCCTGTTCTCCTCCACGTCGTCCAACTGGGCCCTGGCTCTACCGGGCCCTGACGGGCCCCGCTGCGGCCTTCTCACTACTCTTGAATCTGACTACTCCAACGTACACAAAGTTGAGTCTATTCCGCTCAACCTTCAGATGAAAGGTAGGTTCGCGGCATGGCCAAGCGGATCGACCTCGACGCCCCCTCCGACGCCTTCCTCAGCTTCTGGCGGGAACGGCACCTGTGCACGCTGACGACACTGCGCCCCGACGGCACGCCGCACGTCGTCCCGGTGGGCGTGACCTACGACGCCGAGGCGCGGGTCGCCCGGGTCATCACCAACAAGGCCAGCCGCAAGGTCGCCCACCTTCTGGCGGGCCCCGGGCTCGTCGCGGTCTGCCAGGTCGACGGCCGGCGCTGGGCCACGCTGGAGGGGCGGGCCACCGTGCACACGGACCCCGAGCGCGTCGCGGACGCCGAGCGCCGCTACGCCGAGCGCTACACGCGCACGCCGTCGCCCAACCCGGACCGGGTGGTCATCGAGATCGCGGTGGGCCGGGCCACGGGCAACGCCGTCTTCGACGCGTAGCCGGGTATCCGGGGCACCGCACGCAAAACTGCAGCGGCGCCACCGTGATTCAGGTTCACGGTGGCGCCGCTGCGGGGGGAAGCACCTGCGCGATCTACAACGACGGGGGCATCGCGTCAGGCACTGCGGGGGGTGGCTGTGGTGCGGGGGGACGCCTCTCGGGACGCCCGCGAGGCCTCGGGTCCTGCCTCGCCGACCAGCTGGTGGTCCCGCTGGTCGAGGTTCACGAAGATCATTCCGTACCGGACGACGGTCCGCACCGGCTGTGGGGCGCCGCGCGGCCGACGCAGACACCGGAAGGCCCGGATGTCGTCGTCCTCCCGCACCACGACGATCGGTTCTCCGAAGAGGGTGACCATGAGGGAGTCACCCACGTTCGGGATCGCCGTCACGAGATCGATCGTGTGCCAACCGGACCGGTAGGCGATCGCCATCTCGCGGCGCAGGGTTCTGTCGTCGGGTGGGGTCATCATCCCTCTTCGCCCCCGGCGGCGGTCGAACGGCCCCAGGCCACGTCATCGGCGGCGGCGGGGCTGGCGACGCTGTGCGTACCTACCTGAGCAGAGCCCCAGGCAACATCGCCCGGCGCACTGGTGGCGGCCGTGCTCAGCGCCAGCGCAACAGCGACGACCGCCGCGCCAAGCATTGAGCGAAGCATTCTCTTACTCATGTCGGCTTCGTCCTTACCTGATGGCTTCTTCTCCCCCGCACCACAGACGATGACTCATTCGTGCGTGTGTAAGCCACAGGAGCGATGCATCATGTTCCTGCACGTTCAGGACCCTGGGGGGTGGAGATTTGCCAACAAAAAGCACACAACCGACACATCCACATCCAGTCACTGAGCTGTGCCCTGAAGGCGAGCGTCTTTACGCGAGTGCGCTCAGTGCGGGACGGATCGCACGTGCCGAAGTCGATCTCGCGCCTTGCCTGGTGGAATTCGCGCTGCTGCACCCTGACCCGGACGACGCCCGCTGGCTGCGTCCGGTTCCCCCGTCCGTCGTGCTCGCTCAGACGCTGCAGCCGATAGAACGCGAGATACAGGAGCGGCGGCAGCTCACCGCCGATCTCACGACTGCTTTCCAGCCATTCATGGCCATCAGTGCTCAGATGCCTCCGACCACGCACGCCATCACGGTGCTGGAGGGCGTGGGCCGCATCAACGCCGCCCTGGACCGGGCCATCGGCGAGAGCCGGCGGGAAGTACTCACGATCCAGCCGGGCGGCGGCCGGTCCGAGCATCTCCTGAGCGAGGCGCTGGAGCGCAGCAAACCCCTGATAGAGCGCGGCATCTCCATGCGCACTCTGTACCAGCACACCGTCCGCTACAGCCAGAACACCTTCGCCTACATGGACAAGATGGCCGGGGCACGGGTCGAGATACGGACGACGGAGGAACTCATCGAGCGCCTCATCATCTGCGACCACGACGTCGCCTTCATCCCCGCCCAGGCCGGCGACAACCTGGCGCTGGAGCTGCGGCACCCGGGCCTGGTGCAGTACCTCATCAATGTCTTCGACCATCTGTGGCGCCGCGCCACCCCGCTCCAGGAGGACGTCTCCTACGAAGCGACGCCGGAGGGGATCACCGGCGTCCAGCGCTCCATCGCCAAACTCCTCGTGGAGGGGCACGTCGACGAGGCCATCGCCCGCCGCCTCGGCATGAACGTCCGCACCTGCCGCGCGCACATCGCCAAGATCGCGGCCGCCCTAGGCAGCGGTAGCCGGGCCCAACTCGGGTACCTCATCGCACAGTCCGGGATGCTGGAGCAGACGCGTGACGACTGACATACACCCCCACGGTCCCGAGGAGATGTGCGAGGCGGGCACGGCCCTGTACACCCGCGCCCTGCGTGAGCGCCGACTGCACAGGGACGACACCCAGCCCGTCCCCTGCCTCGAATCGTTCGGTCTGCTCCGCCCGGACCCGGAGGACCCGCAGTGGCTGCACCCCGCGTCCCCCGCGGTCGTGCTCCCGGAACTGCTGAAGTCGGTCGAGAGCACCATCGCCGAACAGCGCAGCAAAGAGGTGCGTCTGGCTCAGACGTTCGCCTCGCTCATCGACATGGAGGCGGAGCGCGCCACGGTGCCGAGGGCACCCATGATCGATGTCCTGCTCGGCCTCCAGCGCATCAACGAGGCCATCGCCGAGGCCACCTCGACCTCGTCGAGCGAACTGCTGACCATCCAGCCCGGACCGGCCCGCCCCGCGTCCATACTCGCCACGACCCTGCCGCGCGAACAGCAACTGCTCGCCCGCGGCGGCCGGATGCGGACGCTGTACCAGCACACCTCCCGGCACTCACCGGCCGTCCTCGCCCACTACGAGCAGCTCGCCGGGGACGTCCAGGTGCGCACGCTGGACGAGGTCGTCGAACGCCTCGTCATGCTGGACCGCAAGGTCGCCTTCATCCCCGCGAACGCGGACCGCACGGTCGCGCTGGAGATCCGGCACCCGGCACTGATCTCCTACCTCGCCACCACCTTCGAGCGGCTGTGGCGGCTGGCCACCCCGATGTTCCCGCAGGACGCGGGGGAGGAGGCGTCGGCGGGGTCGGTCACCACCCGCCAGCGCACCATCGCGGCGCTCCTCATCGAGGGCCACACGGACGCCGTCATCGCCGAACGTCTCGGCATGAACATCCGCACCGTCCGCGTCCACATCGCCAAACTGGCCGCCACCCTCGGCAGCGACAGCCGGGCTCAGCTCGGATACCTCATAGGGCAGTCAGGGATCCTGGATCAGGACGGGTGACGTCCCGGGCGACGACGGTTCAGGGTCGGCCAGGCCCGACTGGGCTATGCGCACGCCCAGTTGAGTGCGGTTCGAGGCACCCAGCGTCTCCGCCAGCCGCGCGATGTGCGCCCGGCACGTCCGCACGTTCATCCCGAGCCGCTCGGCGACCACCGCGTCCGTGTGGCCCTCGGCGAGCAGCGCCGCGATGGCCCGCCCCTGGTGCGTGATCCCGGCCGAGTCCGCCCCGGGCAGCCGCTGCGTCGTCGGCATCGCAAGACGCCACAGCCGGTCGAAGACGGTGACCAGGTACGCGACCAACGCGGGGTGCCGGATCTCCAGCGCGAGCGTGCGGTCCGCGTTCGCGGGGACGTACGCGACCGTCGAGTCGAACGCCATGAGCCGCTCCGGCACCTCGTCCAGGGTCCGCACCTCGACGACGTCCCCGACCATGTCCAGATACTCGTGGAGCCCCAGGCCGTGCCGGGCCACATGCGTGTACAGCGTGCGCATCCGCACCCCGCGCTCGCGCATCCCCTCCAGCCGCCACGCCGACTCCGCCAGGTCCAGCTCGCTGCGGATGCCGCCCGGCTGGATGGTGCGGGCCATGCCCTCGCACGCCGCGCCCGCCTCGTCGACGGCCTCCTGGATGCGCTCCTTGCCCTCCAGCAGCCGGGCGACCCCGCGGTCGGGCCCCGAGCGGATGTCGAGCTCCGCGTAGCGGGAGAGCGCCTCGACGGTCGCCCCCAGCCGCCGGTGGCCTTCCGCGACGGCCTCGTACGTCGAGCGCAGCGCGCCCGCCATGGCCTGCTGAGGCGGCACCGGGACCAGCCAGTCGGAATCGCGCGGATCCGTGTACAGCAGAGCGAGGCGCACCAGGCAGGGGGCCTCCTCGGCCGCGTCGCGCGGCAGCCGGCCCGCCCGCAGCGCCTCGCTGTACAACCGGTTCCCGGCGTCGCACAGCCGCTCCACACCGTGGTCGTGCCGTCCGTCCGCCGTGCCGCCCCACTCCGTCATCGTCACCCCACCCGGCCTCAAACAACGCATATGCAGCGCTTGTTCATGGTTTGCGCAGACCCCATGAAGGTGCTGACGCAACAAGCTGACGGTAGCGCCACCCCTCTCCCCCGGGCAGGCTGAACCCCAGCGCTCCCCAAGCGCACCGGCCCTGACCAGTCATCCCCCGCCTGGCCAGGGCCGGGCAAGGGGAGTTCGACCGGCTCCCGGGGCGGTTACTTCAGGCCTGCGTCCGCGCACGGCTGCGCGTAGCCGCCCGCGCAGATCTCCTTGACCGTGAAGATCTTGTCCTTGACCACGGTCTGCTTGATGTTCTTGCGGGTCAGGGCCACCACGCTGATGCTCGCGGTGTGGATCTGCTTGTTCGTCGGGCTGTCCACGCGGCTCGTCGCCAGGGCCTCGAACTCGATGTCGCGGCCCTGGGCGGCACGCACCGCCATCTCGGCGGCGGTCGCGGCCTCGTCGGGGTAGGGCTTGTACACGCTCATGTACTGGTCGCCCGTCAGAATGCGGCGCACAGCAGCGAGTTCGGCGTCCTGGCCGGTGATGGGCGGCATCTTGGTGACGCCCGCCGCCTTCAGCGCCTCGATCACGCCGGCCGCCATGCCGTCGTTCGCCGAGTAGACGCCCGCGATGTTCGACGCGCCGATCGCGGAGATCGCCCGCTCCATGTTGGCCTTGGCGTTCTTGGGCTTCCAGCCCACCGTGTCGTACGACTCGGCGACGGTCACCCTGTTCTCCAGCTCCGCGCGGGCGCTCTCCTTGTACTGCGCGGCGTTGGGGTCGGTCGGCGAACCGTTGATCATGACGACCTTGGTGCTCTTGCTCGCCTTGTCGCCGAGCGCGGCGACCAGTTCCTTGCCCTGCGTCTGGCCGACGAGTTCATTGTCGAAACCGACATAGGCGTCGACCGGGCCCTCGGCGAGGCGGTCGTAGGCGATGACGTGGATGCCCGCGTCCTTCGCCTTCTTCACGGACGCGGCGATGGTCTTGGCGTCGACCGCGTCGACGATGAGGGTGTCCACCTTCTCGTCGATCATCTTCTGAACCTGATCGTTCTGAAGGTCGGCGTCCTGGTCCGCGTTGGCGTACACGAACTTGCCCTTGCCGTCGGTGAGCTCGTCGACCTGTCTCTCGATGATCGGCCGGTCGAACTTCTCGTAGCGGGCGGTCTCCTTCTCCGGAAGGAGCAGACCTATCTTCACGTCATTGCCCTTGCGCACGGGCGCGCTGCTGTCGCTGCTTCCCCCGGGCAGCACACCACCGCAGGCCGTGAGCGAGACCAGCAGGACGGATGCGGCGCCCGCCGTCGTGACGCATCGCATTCGCGTGTTCATTACGGATACCTCCCTGACGTGGCCGCGACGGTGCGACCGAGGTGGCTCGAAAGCCAACTCGTCCGCCCAGACGGCGTCAAGAGGTGAAGTCATACCGCAATGGAACCGCTCCCTCCCCTTCCCTCCATAAATGCACAGACCCCCAATACTGGACACCTGTGGGGCACCTCCCGATGTCCCACACAGGTTCGTCACAGGGTCGGCGCTTGCGGCGGCGCCGGTTCCGGCTCGTCACGGAGCGGAACCGGCCACGCCGGCGACACCGCAGCACCGCAGCCGCAGCACCGCAGCACCGAACCGGGAGAGCCCGGTTGGGGCTCAGGCGGGTACGCGGTCCAGGAATCCGTGCACCGCACGGATCCGGCCGTCGTCCGCGAGCTCGATCACGTCGAACCCGGCGACCGGCGCCGACCCGTCCGCCTCGGAGACCAGCTCCCAGCCGAACCGGGCCACCCGGTGGTGCCCGTCGACGTCTCCCAGCGGCCGGAAGAAGAAGCCGGGGAACTGCTCGTGCGCGCCCCCGATGACGGCGGCGACGCCGTCGTGGCCCGCGGCCTCGGCGAGCGGGTCGGTGTAGCTGCCGTCCTCCGTCCAGGCCGCTGCGACGGCCTTGGCGCGCTCTTCGGGCGTCCGGGCGTTCCAGGCCTCGAAGTAGCGGGCGACGGCGGCGGTGTGGATGTCGTTGGCGGTCATGGCAAGCCTCCTGAGCTACCGGAAACACCTGAAGTACCTGGTCAAGGGGCCGGAGCCCGGACGGAGTGCGCCGTCCGGGTTCCGGTGACCTCAGAGTGCCGCTCGGCCCCGGTCCCGGTCGATTACGTCCGGGGTAAGGCAGCCCGCCCAGGGTCGGCGGCGTGGGCCCGGCAGCCGGGACAGCGGTCCGGTTCCGGGCCCCGGTAGGCGCGGTCGCAGACGTCGCAGTTGTGGAGGGGATGGAGGGCGGGTGGCGCGGCGGCCGGCGGCTGGAACGGCCGGTCCCACACCGGGAGTTGCACCGTCAGCCGGTGTGCGAGCAGCGCCGCCGGGCGGTGGATCGGGCGGTCCGGGAGGTCCCGGGTGAGCGCGTGCCGGACGGCCGACGGGGTCAGGCCCCGTTCCAGCCAGGCGGCGACACCGGGTGCGAGCCGTTCGGCGTCCCGGGCGGAGAGGGCCAGGCGGGCGTCGGCGCGGTGGAGGGTGGCGAGGACGTCGGTGGCGGCCCGCAGGAGGCCGGGCCCCGGCGCGCGTTCCGGGTGCGGGACGGCGAGGGGCTTGGGCTTCTTCTCCCGTACGGGCGTGCGCACGGCCGGGGCGGCCCGGTCGACGGCGCCGGGCCGGTTGCAGGAGACCGTGCGCGTGCGGACCTTCCCGTCCGGGGTGCGCAGCCGCTCCCGCCGCAGGTAACCGTGGGTCTCCAGCTCGCGCAGGGCGGCGGCGATACGGGTGGAGCCTTCCGGGAAGCGGGCGGTGAGGGTGCGGATGTCGGCGCGGGCCCCGGCCGGGAGCGACTGGATGTACACGGCGAGCCCGATGGCGAGTCCGGAGAGTTCGCGATGCTGTGCGAGATGGTTGCCGATGACCGTGAAACGGCTGTGATGCCGCACGTTCTCGTGAACGATGCCGCCAACGCCGGACTCGGCGTGCGGGGGCGCGCTAGGGTGCTGGATATCCATCGGGAAGTTGGCCTTCCTCGGTGGTCAGGCCCTCGCCTTGGGACCGTTAATCCCGGCGGGGGCCGTCGCATGTTTGCGGTTGTGTTGTTGGGCGTGAGCGTAGAGGGACCAACCGGCCGCAGCGCAAGCCGAGTTGGCTACCTTCACCCGTCCGAGTGGCGGCGGGAGGAGGGGTGGGGCTTGGTCAGGTTTCTTTCCCTCTCGGATGTTCCTTTGGGGTTGAAGCCCGAGTGACCGGAGCACGCGTTTCCGCGCCCCGGTGACAGGTCGATCTCAGCCCAGACGGTCTTGCGGGGCGCCGGTCCCGCCGTGACGCCCCAGCGGTCGGCCAGTGCTTCTACGAGGATGAGGCCGCGCCCCGACTCCCCTTCACCCGAGCCGAGTTGAGGGCGCCGGTCGCCCCGGGCGTCGGCGACCTCGATGCGCAGGACGCCCTCGGCCACGTACAGCACCAGCCGGAAGTCCCGCCCGGGGAGCCGGGCGTGCGTGACGGCGTTCGCGGCCAGCTCCGCCACGATGTGCGCCGCGCCGTCCAGTACGCACACGAGTTCCCAGGTGCGAAGTTGTTCGACGGCGAGGAGGCGCGCGAGCCGGGCCGCGCGGGGCGTGGGCGACAGCTGAACGCTGAAGTGATGGGTGGGGCACGCCAGTTGGGCGACTTCTTGATTCATGTGACTCAGCGTGGCCGCGCCTGCCTACCCTGACCCGCGACATGCCCGTCACGTACGGTGACTGTCCAGCTTTTGTCCAGAGCTGTACAGGCTGTCCAAGGTGCCGTGCGGGTAGTGCCGTGGGGAATCTCGGGAGGTGCGCACGGATGACTGAGGCGACGGACAGTGACGGCTGGGAGCTCGAACCCGGCGACGAGCAGGGTGCGGCGGTCATCGCCCTGGTGGGGCGGTTGCTGAAGGCGCGACGGGAGGCGCTGGGGTTGCGGGTACCCGAACTGGCCTCCGCGATGGGGTACGGGGAGGGGCTCGTCTACAAGGTCGAGTCCGGGAAGCGGATTCCGCGGCCGGAGTTCCTGGACAAGGCGGAGGAGGTGTTGGACGCCGGGGGGCTCATCACGGGGCTGAAGGGGGACGTCGCGGAGGTGCGCTACCCCAAGCGGGTACGGGACATCGCGGCAATGGAGGCGCAGGCCGTCGAGCTGACGGCGTACTGGAATCACAATCTGCACGGTCTGTTGCAGACACCGGAGTACGCACAGGCCCTCATCTCCATGTGGCGACCGACGCTGACGCGGGAGCAGATCGAGCGCGGCGTGGCCGGACGGGCGGCGCGGAAGTCCGTGTTCGAGCGTGATCCGGCACCCAGTCTCAGCTTCATCCAGGAAGAGGTGACCCTGCGCCGCCCGATCGGAGGGAAGATGGTGCTGCGGCGTCAGCTCGAACACCTGCTGGACATCGGGCAGTTGCCGCACGTCGAGATCCAGGTGATGCCGACGGACCGCGAGGACCACTCCGGGATGAGCGGGGAGATGGAGGTGCTCAAGTTCAGGGACGGAACAGCGATCGGACGCTGCCACGGCCTCTACGCCGCACGCCCCGTCTCCGACGCGAAACAGCTCCGCGTCATCGAACTGCGGTGTGGCATCATCCGGGCTCAGGCTCTCCCACCAGGGGAGTCACTGGTCTTCATCGAGCAAGTGCTGGGAGAACTATGATCCGCGAGACCTCTGAACTGGCCTGGTTCAAGAGCAGCTACAGCAGCGGCAGCGACGACCCGAACTGCGTCGAGGTCGCCCACACCCCCGGCACCACCCACATCCGCGACTCCAAGGACACCCAGGGCCCCCGCCTCCTGGTCGGCGAAGCCGCGTGGCGGAGGTTCGTCGGGGAGTTGTGACCGTGGCAGCCCGGACGGCGTGTGCCGACCGGGCTGCTCTGTGACGGTGTGTCAGGACGTAGTCCCTGTCACGGTGTTGCCGGACTTGGTGATGGTGTACGTGATGTTGTCACCCGTCCAGAAGCGGAACGTGAGTGTGACCGGAGCGTCGTCCTTGAGCGACTTGAGGAAGTCCGGCTTCACAGTGGTGGTGTTGGCGCTGTAGTCGGCGCGGTAGTTGTCGAACGACTGGAACGTGGTCCAGGACGCCGGTCCGGCCGCGGTGCCGTCGGCGTAGGTGGACTCCACGTTGGCCATCAGGGCGCCGTTGAACCGGGTCGGGATGGTCAGGCCGTCCAGCGTTCCGGTGGCGTTGGAGAGCACCGGCTTGTCGTAGGAGCGGATGAAGAGCTTCCAGGGCACACCGGCGGAGTAGCGGATCTCAAGGGTGGCGTTGACGCCGTGGGCGCGGTCGCCCGCGAGCCGGGTGAGGGCGTCGGCGGTGAGGGTGAGCCGGTCGCCGTCGAGGGTGTAGTCGCTGCCCGAGGTCAGCTCACGGTCGCCCTCCCACAGGCCGGTGAACGTCTGGCCGTTGGGGTTCAGGGTGAGGGTCTGCGCCGTGAGGGCGCCGGAGGCGGGCAGGAAGACGTTGTCGGTGGAGGCGGTGCCCGAGCGGGTGGTCCAGGACGTCTTCATCAGGGCTTCCATCTCGGGAACCATCCACTGCATGGTGCCGCGGTTGAGGAAGTCGTTCGCGGCGTCCCAGAGCGCCGTGGTGAATCCGCTGCGCCGGGCCTCGTAGGTGAGGTGCTCGTAGTACTTCAGCATCTCGCCGCGCTCGACGACACCGGAGTAGGGGGAGGTGAGCAGGCCGACCTCGCCCACGTAGACGGGGATGCCCTTGGCGGCGAAGGTGTCGTGCACCCGGGCGAAGCCGTCGGTCAGGTCCTTCTGGCTCGTGGCGTCGTAGGTCGTGCCGCCCGCGATGTTCACGCTGAACGGGTACCAGCTGTAGTAGTGCACGGTCGCCACGAGGTTGCGGTCGCGCAGCCCCGTCATCGTCGTCGACAGGTCGTCGAGCCAGTGCTGGGCGCTGTTGGTCTCCTCCGAGGGCAGGACGAGCAGACGGTCCTTGTTCTGCCCACCGGACGCGCGCACGACGTCGTGGAAGGCCGTGTTGAGCTCACGCAGGTACTGGGTCTTCTGGGCGTCGGTCGCGTTGTTGAACTGCGGCTCGTTGATGCTCTCCATGAGCAGCGCGCGCGGTTCGTCCTTGAAGGTGGTGGCGATCTGCTGCCAGGTCGCCTTGAACCTGGCCATGACCTTGTCGTGGTCGGTGGACATGTCGGCGATCCACTGCCACGAGTCGTGGTGGACGTTGATCTCGACGTAGAGGCCGTCCTCCAGGGCCCAGTCGACAACCTGCTTGACCCGCTTCATCCACGTCGGGTCGATGGCGTAGGGGGCGGTGTCGGACTGGTGGGGGTACCACGTGACGGGAATGCGGACGCTGCGGAAGCCCTGGGCCCGCAGGCCGTCGAACGTCGCCTTGGTGGTGAGCGGGTTGCCCCAGCTGGTCTCGTCGGGGATGGCGTCGAAGGTGTTGCCGAGGTTCCAGCCGGGCTGCATCCGGGCCACGGCGGCCATCGGGTCGCGCGGGACCGTGACCGCCGCGGCCTTGGCGGTCGCCCGGGACCGCTGGTCGGCGGGCGCGGCTGCGGCCGTCCCGGCGCAGAGGGCGCCGATGGCGGCCAGAGCCACCACGAAAACGGCCATCCTGTGGCGTCCGCGGGCCGGTGGCCGGCCGGCTCGCTGCGCTTCGTGCTTGCTGCTCGTCCCGGTTCTCATGGTGATGCGACTCCTGTTCGTCGAAGCGCTTCAATTGCCGGGCGAGACTAGTGAGGCGATTCCGGGAGGGCAACAGGCCGGACGCAGCGAAATCCCGCTACTCACAGGGGAGTTGACGATTTCTGTGAGATGTGTCAGCGTCGAAGCGCTTCAACAACTGTGGCCCCGCTCGACACGTTGTCACTGTGGCGGCTGGGACCGAACGGCCCTAGGCTGCTGCCCTTTCGTGCACGCGGCAGTTGGGGGCGTCTTGAGCGGAGCGAAGAAGGACGGCGCCGGAGCCGGGTTCTCCCCCACGCGGCGGCTCAGAGTGCGCGGCAGCGTGTGGACCGTGGTCGTCACCGTGCTGCTCGGGCTCGTCGTGTGGTTCGCCGGGGCCGCCGGGAACACCGAGCGGGTCGACCGCATGTGGGTCGGCGCGCGGATCGCCGAGGACGGCAGCGCACGCGTCACCGAGGTCATCGACTACGACTTCGGGCACCCGGTGGACGGGCGCCACGGCATCTACCGCGACATCCCCGGGCTGCCGTACGGCATCGACGACGACGAGGTCCGCGCCACGATGGACGGGGCTCCGGTCCCGTACGAACTCGTGTACGGCGACAACAACCACCAGAACATCCGGGTCGGTGACGCCGGCCGAACGGTCAGCGGGCTGCACCGTTACCGGATCTCGTACCCGCTCCCGGACGTCGTCAAGAAGGGCAGGCTCGCCTGGGACGCCGTCGGCACCGGTTGGGAGGTCGATCTGCGGAACGTGGAAGTGCAGGTCACCGCGCCCTTCGGCCTGGACAGGGTGCGCTGCGTGCGGGGCAGGACCGGATCGCGGCAGAGCTGCCCGTTCACCGGGACCGGGGACGGGCGGCTCGGCGGCGCACCGGGGACGATCCGGGCCGGTCACGGCGTCACCGTGTACGCCTCCGCCGGTGCGCCGAACGGCGACGGCAAGGCGGCCGCGCTCCGGCCGCCCACCGGGGCGACACCCACCGCCGAGGCGTCACCGAACCCCCTGCGGACCGCGCTGACCGTGGCCGGAATCGCCCTGGGCTGCGCCCTGTCGACGGTCGTCGCGCTGCGGCTCGCCGGACGTGACCGGCGGCCGGACGCCCCGGTGGAGGTCCGTGACGCCGCCTCGCCGCCCGAAGGGCTCACCCCCGCCCAGGGCGGCATCCTCCTCGCCGAACGGGTCGAACCGCACCACCAGGTGGCGTGGCTGCTCCATGCGTCGCTGCGCAGGCACATCTCCGTGCGGGGCACGGGGCGGCATCCCGTGCTGCGCCGTACGCCCGGCCTGGCGGGCGTTCCGGACGCGGACACCACGGCCGTGCTGGACGACATGTTCGCGGGACGCAAGGAGTTCGTCCTCGGCAGCCGCTACGACCCGCTGTTCAGGTCCGCCTGGAACTCCCTGAACACCAGGCTCACCGCATGGATGGAGACGAGCGGGCTGTGGCAGCCGTCCAGTGCGCGGCGCGTCCTGGCGGGCCGGTGGGCCGGGCTCGGTCTGACCCTCGCCGGAGCCGTCACGGCGTGCGTCGGCACGGTCCTCAACGGCGCCGTGAAGTCCTCGGGCCCGCCGGTGTACAGCGCGGGCGCGGCCTTGACGGGGATCGGCATCGCCCTGCTGTTCCACTCCTGGGAACTGCACTCCCGTACGGCCGAGGGCGCGGCCCTGCGGCTCCAGGTGGAGGGCTTCCGACGGTGGCTCGGCGGCGCCGCGGCCCGGCCGGAGGGTGAAGTCCCCTACGACAAGGACCAGTTGGAGCTGCTCACCGCCTGGGCCGTGGCCCTGGGCATGGCGGAACGCTGGGAGCGGACCGTCGCCGAGGCCACCGCCGTCCCCGGCGGCCCCCGCGGCTCGACCACGCTGGCCCAGTACCTCCCGGCACTGGCGGTGACCCTCGTCGCCGCGGCGGCCGTGTCCACCACGGCGCCGTCCTCCAGCGGGGGCGGCGGCAGCAGCGGCGGCGGTTCGAGCGGCGGCTCCGGCGGTGTCGGCGGCGGCACGGGCGGGGGCGGCGGCGGCTCGTGGTGACGCGGAGACGTCACAGGTTCCGGACAGACCCGGCCGGGCCGGACCGCCGGACCGCGACCCGCGCGGCCGTACGCCCCTCGCTCAGCCCTCGTACTCCGTGAGGTCGATGGCGTACAGCCGGGCGCCGTCGGCCTCGCCCGTGAACTCCATGCCGAGCTTCTCCAGGACCTTCACCGACGAGGTGTCGCCCTCGGCGACCACCGCCACGACCCGGTCGATGCCCCGGTCCTGGAGGGCGAACTCCAGGGACGCCTGGGCCGCCTCGGAGGCGTAGCCCTGGCCCCAGAACTGGCGGCCGAGCCGCCACTGGACGCCGATGTGGCCCGCCACCCGCGGCGGGGCGTCGGGTACGTACAGGCCGACCGCTCCCGCCAGCTCGCCGGAGCCGAGGAGTTCGACGGCGAAGACACCGAAGCCCTCGTCGTCCCACTCCTCCTCCCAGCGCTCGATGTCCTCGGCGCTCTCGTCGAGGGAGCGCGGGGCGCCGTCGCCGACGTGGCGCATCACCGCCGGGTCGGACTGGATGTCGGCCAGCGGGGCCAGGTCGTCGTCGGGGAGCCAGCGGCGCAGGAGCAGACGGGGGGTACGGATCTCGGTCATGGCATCCATCCTGCCGGACGGCGAGAGGGGCCCGGAGGCATCGCCTCCGGGCCCCTCTCGCGAACGCTCGGTCCTGCGGACGTCAGTCCTGGGGACGCTTCGGCCGCCACACCACCAGCGCGCTGGTCTGCTGCACCTCCTGGTACGGGACCAGGTCGCGGCGGTACGAGGCGTGCACCGCCGCCTCACGTTGCTGCATGGCCGCGGCGGCTCCCTCCACGGCGGCGGACAGCTCCGCCACCCGGGCCTGGAGCGCGGCGACCTGGTTCTCCAGCTCGATGATGCGCTTGATGCCGGCCAGGTTGATGCCCTCGGTCTGCGACAACTCCTGCACCTGGCGGAGCAGTTCGATGTCACGGGCCGAGTACCGCCGGCCGCGCCCGGCCGTGCGGTCGGGGGAGACCAGGCCGAGGCGGTCGTACTGGCGCAGGGTCTGCGGATGCAGGCCGGACAGCTGGGCCGCCACCGAAATGACGTAGACCGGGGTCTCGTCGGTCAGTTCGTACGGGTTGTTTCGTCGACGGCCGTCCATCCGGCTCAAGCTCCCTTCGCGGCCTGGAACAGTTCTGCCCGCACATCGGTGTCCTCAGTCGCCTTGCGGTACGACTCAAGGGCCGAACGGGCCTCTTCGGGCAGGTCCTTGGGGACGGCGACCTCGACGGTGACCAGCAGGTCGCCGCGCGTGCCGTCCTTGCGAACGGCGCCCTTGCCGCGGGCCCGCATCGTCCGCCCGTTCGGCGTGCCCGGGGGCAGCTTCAGGGTGACCGGCGGACCACCGAGCGTGGGCACCTTGACCTCGCCGCCGAGCGTCGCCTCGTCGAACGTCACCGGGACGGTGACCGTGAGGTTGTCGCCCTTGCGGCCGAAGACCGGGTGGGCGTCGACGTGCACGACGACGTACAGGTCACCCGCCGGGCCGCCCCGCTCGCCCGGCGCGCCCTTGCCGCGCAGGCGGATGCGCTGACCGTCGGAGACACCGGCGGGGATGCGGACCTGCATGGTGCGGGACGACTTGGCGCGACCGCTGCCCTTGCAGACCTCGCAAGGGGTCTCGGCGATCAGGCCGCGGCCCTTGCAGTCCACGCACGGGTCGGTGAGGGAGAAACCGCCACCACCGCCCCGCGAGACCTGCCCGGTGCCGACGCAGGTCGGGCACACGCGCGGTGTGCCGTTCTTGTCGCCGGTGCCCGAACACGCCTTGCAGGGCGCCTGGGAGGACATCCGCAGCGGCACCGTCGCACCGTCCACGGCCTCGGTGAAGCTGAGCGTCACCTCGGACTCGATGTCCTGGCCGCGGCGCGGCTGGGTACGGGTGCCCGTGCCCGCGCCGCCCCGGTTGAACAGGCCGCCGAAGACATCGCCTATGCCGCCGCCGAACCCGCCCTGGCCACCGCCGCCCTGGGCGCCGCCTCCGAAGAGGTCGCCCAGGTCGAAGTTGAACGAGCCGCCGGCCCCGCCGGGCCCCGGACGGAATCCGCCGTTGCCGAACAGGGCGCGCGCCTCGTCGTACTCCTTGCGCTTCTTGGGGTCGCCGAGGATGTCGTTCGCCTCGGAGATCTCCTTGAAGCGCTCCTCCGCCTTGGGGTTGCCCTTGTTGGCGTCGGGGTGGTTCTCCCGGGCGAGCTTGCGGTACGCCTTCTTGATCTCGGCGTCGGTGGCGTCCTTGGGGACGCCGAGGACCTTGTAGTAGTCCTTCTCGATGAAGTCCTTGGTGCTCATCGGCCTCGACGTCCCTCCTCACTCACTTCGGTACTCGCGCGTATGACGTCAGCCCTCGTCCGGGCCACCGCTGTCCTTCTCGGAGTCCTTCTTCTCGGGCTCCTCGTCGGACTTCACGGTCTGCGCACCCGGCTGCGGCTCGGCCACGGCCACCCGCGCGGGGCGGATGGTGCGCTCGCCGATCCGGTAGCCCGGCTGCAGGATCGCCACGCAGGTCGTCTCGGTGACGTCCGGCGCGTAGCTGTGCATCAGGGCCTCGTGCACGGTCGGGTCGAAGGGCTCGCCCTCCTTGCCGAACTGCTGCAGGCCCATCTTGGCGGCGACCGTCTCCAGCGACTCGGCGACGGACTTGAAGCCACCGACGAGCTCGCCGTGCTCACGGGCGCGGCCGATGTCGTCGAGGGTGGGAAGCAGCTCGGACAGGAGGTTCGCGACGGCGATCTCCTTGACCGTGACGCGGTCCCGCTCCACACGGCGACGGTAGTTCTGGTACTCGGCCTGGAGGCGCTGGAGGTCGGCGGTGCGCTCGCCGAGGGCGGCGCGGGCCTGGTCCAGAGCCGCCGTCAGACCGGCGTCGGCACCAGATGCGGTGGAAGCTGAGTCCCCGGCCGGGGCCGCCCCCTCGCCCTTGTCGGACGAGGTGGCGGCCTTCGACTCGGCGTCCTCGGAAGCGGCGCCGGAGGGGACGTCAGGCTTCTCGTTCTCCTCGAAGCCCGGGGTCTCCTCCGTCACGCGGCACCGTCCTTGCGGTCCTCGTCGACGATCTCGGCGTCGACGACATCATCGTCAGCGGCCTTGGCGTCGCCCTGCGGCGCCTCGGCGCCACCGGCGGCCTGCGCGCCCTGGGCGTCGGCGTACATGGCCTGGCCCAGCTTCTGCGAGACGGCGGCGACCTTCTCGGTGGCGGTGCGGATCTCCGCCGAGTCCTCGCCCTTGAGCTTCTCCTTCAGCTCGGTGACGGCGGTCTCGACCTCGGTCTTCACGTCACCCGGAACCTTGTCCTCGTTGTCCTTGAGGAACTTCTCCGTCTGGTAGACGAGCTGCTCGCCCTGGTTGCGGGTCTCGGCGGCCTCGCGGCGGGCGTGGTCCTCGTCCGCGTACTTCTCGGCCTCTTCGCGCATCCGGTTGACCTCGTCCTTCGGCAGCGAGGAGCCACCGGTGACGGTCATCTTCTGCTCCTTGCCCGTGCCGAGGTCCTTGGCCGTGACGTGCATGATGCCGTTGGCGTCGATGTCGAAGGAGACCTCGATCTGCGGGACACCGCGCGGGGCCGGCGGCAGACCGGTCAGCTCGAACATCCCGAGCTTCTTGTTGTACGCCGCGATCTCGCGCTCGCCCTGGTAGACCTGGATCTGCACCGACGGCTGGTTGTCCTCGGCCGTCGTGAAGATCTCGGACCGCTTGGTCGGGATCGTGGTGTTGCGCTCGATGAGCTTGGTCATGATCCCTCCCTTGGTCTCGATGCCGAGGGACAGCGGGGTGACGTCGAGGAGCAGGACGTCCTTGACCTCGCCCTTGAGGACACCGGCCTGCAGGGCGGCGCCGATGGCGACGACCTCGTCCGGGTTCACGCCCTTGTTGGCCTCGTTGCCGCCCGTCAGTTCCTTGACGAGCTCGGCGACGGCCGGCATACGGGTCGAGCCACCGACGAGAACGACGTGGTCGATCTCGGAGAGCTGGATGCCCGCGTCCTTGATGACGTTGTGGAACGGCGTCTTGCAGCGCTCCAGCAGGTCGGACGTGAGCTGCTGGAACTGGGCGCGCGTGAGCTTCTCGTCCAGGTGCAGCGGGCCCTCGGCGGACGCCGTGATGTAGGGCAGGTTGATCGTGGTCTCGGTCGAGGACGAGAGCTCGATCTTGGCCTTCTCGGCCGCCTCGCGCAGACGCTGGAGCGCCATCTTGTCCTTGGCGAGGTCCACACCGTGGCCGTTGTTGAACTGCTTCACCAGGTAGTCGACGACGCGCTGGTCCCAGTCGTCACCACCGAGGTGGTTGTCGCCGTTGGTGGCCTTCACCTCGACGACGCCGTCGCCGATCTCAAGGAGCGAGACGTCGAAGGTGCCGCCACCGAGGTCGAAGACGAGAATCGTCTGGTCGTCCTTGTCGAGGCCGTAGGCCAGGGCGGCGGCCGTCGGCTCGTTGACAATACGCAGGACGTTCAGGCCCGCGATCTCGCCGGCCTCCTTCGTCGCCTGACGCTCGGAGTCGTTGAAGTACGCCGGAACGGTGATGACCGCGTCCGTGACCTTCTCGCCCAGGTACGCCTCGGCGTCCCGCTTCAGCTTCTGCAGCACGAAGGCGCTGATCTGCTGCGGGTTGAAGTCCTTGCCGTCCAGGTTGATCTTCCAGTCAGTGCCCATGTGGCGCTTGACGGAGCGGATGGTCCGGTCAACGTTCGTGACCGCCTGGCGCTTGGCGACCTCGCCGACCAGCACCTCGCCGTTCTTCGCGAAGGCGACGACGGACGGCGTGGTCCTGGCGCCCTCCGCGTTCGTGATGACGGTGGGCTCGCCGCCTTCGAGAACGCTGACGACGGAGTTAGTCGTGCCCAGGTCGATGCCGACCGCACGTGCCATTTCGGGTCCTCCAGGTGCCTACTTGAGTGGATCTGACTCAAGGGTGCACGACACCCGCCTCAGAGTCAACAGACCTGAGTCGCCTCCGCTCAACTTTTATCCTGCGCTTATGGGCAAGACCCCGTAGGAAACCCGCTGACCAGCCTCTTCTCCCTGTGCTGGAGCGCGCGCTACAGCTCGTCGTTGTCGGGGTCGTACGCGTTGTAGAGGTGCGCGGGCAGCGCGCGGTCCTCGCGCAGCGCCTCGAAGAGCGCGTCGGCCTGGTCCTCGACCGGCATGTAGCGGCCCCAGTAGTCGGGGTGCTCCACGCTCGGCACGGTCACGACCGCCACCCGCCGCTCCGGCACCGCGCCGACGTCCTTCGCCAGCCGCCCGAGCTCGGGGAGCGAGTCGAGCCCCCGGTCGGCGGTGAGCGAGGAGGTCACCGCGTCCAGCACGTCGTACAGCTCGGCCGGGCGGTCGAGCAGCCGGGCCTGGCGGACGTGGTGCATCATCACCCGCGCGAACTCCTTCTGCCGCTCGATGCGCTGCAGGTCGCTGCCGTCGCCGACCCCGGTGCGGCCGCGCACGAAGACCAGCGCCTGCGCGCCGTCCAGATGCTGTTTCCCCTTGTCGAGGACGACGTCACCGCCGGGTACCCGCATCCGCTGCGGCACCTTCACGTCGATGCCGCCGAGCGCGTCCACGATCTCCTCGAAACCGGTGAAGTCGACGACGAGGTGGTGGTCGACCCGGACGCCGGTCAGATCCTCGAAGGTACGGATCGCACAGGCCGAGCCGCCGCGCTCGAACGCCCAGTTGAACTGCGCGTACTCGGGCTCGCTGCGCTCCCCCTCCCAGGTCCTGCACGCCGGGATGTCGACCATCAGATCGCGCGGCACGCTCACCAGGGCGGCCCGCTTCCGGTCCGCCGACAGGTGCAGCAGCATCGTGGTGTCCGAGCGCTGGCTGTCCTTGGTGGCCTCGATGTCCGAGCCCATGAGCAGGATGTTCTGGGCCCTGGGCGCGCGGGCGACGGGCCGGCTGCCGTGCTCGGCCGCCAGCGTCCGGTCGGCGGTCTCGTCCGTGCGGATGCCGCCGCTCAGCCGCGCGTACGCGAATCCGCCCGCGCACACCGCCGTCACCAGCAGCAGACACGAGGCGAACAGCCCCCAGCGCAGGCCGCGCCGCCTCGGCAGGAGTCGATGGAACTTCGTACGCGTCGCACGCGGAGACCTCGATGCCATGCAGCACACCTTCCACACGGCTTCCCGGGCGACCACACATTCACCCGGTCGGTCGGGCGGACGCTCAGCGCCGTACGAGCTCCGCGTACAGGCCCTCGATCCGCTCGACCCACACCGCCTCGCCGTACCGCTTGGCGTGCACCGAGCGGCAGTGCTCGCGCAGGGTCGGGAAGATGCGGTCGGCGGCGGCCAGGGCCGCGGGCAGCGAGGCGTCCCGGTCGGTGACCGTCCCGGTGCCCTCGGCGCGCACGGCACGCGGCACGGCCGCACCCTCGAAGGCGAGCACGGGCAGCCCCGCCGCCAGGGCCTCCAGGTACACGAGGGGCACGCCCCCGTCGCCCGGCAGGCCCGGCAGGACGAGACCCCGGTAACCGGGCAGCGACCGGCGCAGCGCACCCCGCTCGCGCACCCCGAGGAACCTGACGGACGGCGGCGCCGCGGCCCGGCACCAGCGCTCCAGCGGCCCGGCGCCGACGACGTCCAGACGGCTGCCCGCGGGCCAGCGGCGCAGCAGTTCGGGCAGTCCCGTCTCCGGGGCGAGCCGCCCCACGTACACCCACGCGCCGTGCTCGCGGGTGTCCCCGCGCCGCACCGCGGGGACGTGGTGCGGGATCAGTTCGAGGCGCTCGCGCGGCATCCCGGCCGCCAGGTACGTGTCCCGGCTCGGCTCGGACGGCGCCACCGCCCGGTCGGCCCGGCGCAGCAGCGGGTCCCTGCGCACCCCGCCGCGCGCCGCGAGCCACACGTCCCGGTGGCGGCCCTGCCACAGCCCGGACCGGCGTTCGCCGCCCGGCGGGCAGGGGCCGTGCAGCGTGGCGACGAGCGGCCCCGTCCACTCGGTGGCCCAGGACCGCCCGAAGTCGGGGGCCAGATGGTGCACATGGACCACGTCGGGCGCGAAGGCGTGCAGCGCGCCCAGCGGGCTGCGGGCGTAGCCGCCGGCGCCGGTGACGAGACGGACCTCGTGACCGGCCCGGTCGAGGGCGGCGGCCTGGTCGAGGACGGCCGCGTCCACCCCGCCGGGTCCGGCCGGCACGGACAGGCTGTGGACGAACGCGACCCTCATACGAAGGCCGTCCCCGACCGCACGAGGGTCAGATCGCCCTCGAACTCCCCGGCCCCTGCGACGACTTCGGGCAGTTCGGGCCGGTGGTCCACGTGCAGCAGCACCCGCTCACCCGGGGCCACCACGTCCTCCCACACGCCGTCGAGGCGGCGGGTCCAGGCGCCGTCCCTGTCGCCCAGCGCGTACGGCAGCACCTGCCAGGCGGTGTCGCGGGCGGCGGCCCTGCGCACTGCGGCGCGGGGCCCGCCGAACGGCTCGAACGACACGATCCGGCCGCGGTACCCGGCCCGTCGCAGCCCGCGCCCGAAGGCCCCGTCGTACCGGCCCGACTCCAGGACCAGGTCGATCTCCTGGCTGTCGAGATGACGCACCAGTCTGCGCGTCCGGCCGAAGCTCAGCATGCCCTTGCTCCTTCACGCGTCCGGCCCCGCGGGGCCACCCACACGAACAGTCCGTTCCGCACCGCGGCTCACCCCCGGGCCAGATCGACCGGCGGCCCGGCGACCTGCTGCCCCGTCACCTGCTGTCCGGCGCGCGCGGGCGCGGACACCTGTTCCCTGGCCCGCACCCCGCCGCGCCGCGCCCCGTACACCGGCACCCGCAGCAGCAGCGCCACGGCCACCGCGGCCGCGCCGGCCGGCCACCACACCGCCCCGGCGCTCACCGTCCCGCGGTGCAGCAGCACCCCGGTCGCCGTGGTCAGGCCCGCGGCCAGGCCGAGCACCACGGCGACGCCCGCCGTGGTCAGGCCGAGCCGGCGCAGCCGGTGGGCGATGTGGTCGGTGCCGCCGCGCAGCAGACCGCGGCCCGCGCGGCGCCGGGAGACCAGGACGAGGACGGTGTCGGCGGTGGCCACCGCGGTCACCGCGAACAGCGCGGCGAGCGAGGCCGGTGCCTCGTGCTCGACGTTCACCAGCAGCGCCGCGCACGCCACCACGAACCCGGTGAACAGCGAGCCGCAGTCGCCGAGCAGGACCTGGGCCGGATGCCAGTTGTGCATCAGGAAACCGGTGAGCGAGGCGGCGAGCAGACCGAGGACGACGGCGAGCGAGCCGATGCCCTCCGCCCCTGCGCACACGCACAGGCCGAGCACGGTGACGACGGCGACGGTGCCCATCGCCCCGTCCGAGTTGTCGAGCAGGTTGAAGGCGTTGGTGACGAAGACGATCCACAGCACCGCCAGCGCCCCGGGCAGCAGGCCGAGCCCGGTGCCGTGCACGACCACGGTCGCCGCGCCCGCCTCCACGATCACCCGGGCCCGCGCCCCCATCGGCCGCACGTCGTGCAGGAACCCGAGGGCGGCGACGGCGCCCGCGGCGAGCAGCAGCGTCCCCGTGGTCGAGCCGAGCGGGGCGAGCCCGGACGCGGCACCGGCCACCGAGACGGCCCCGGTGGCACAGGCCACGGCGACCCCGCCGAGGCAGGGGACGGCCCGGGCGCGCGCCGTGCGGGCGCCGGGCCGGTCCCGGCAGACCTTCACCAGCGCGGTGCGCAGCGCGAACGCGCGCAGGGCCGCGGTCAGGACGGCGGCGAGCAGCAGTGCGGTCGCGGCGGCCGCGAGCCCGTACAGCACGTCAGACCCGGACCGGGGCGGCGGCGGGGAAGACGGCGGGTGTCGCGGGCACCGGGAAACCGCCGCCCGCGTCGAGCAGCGCCGCGTCCACGATGTCGACGAGCCCCGACTTCGGGGCCCAGCCGGTGAGCTCGCGCAGCTTGCCGGTGTCGGGGATGCGCCGGGGCAGGTCCTGGAAGCCGCCCGCGGCGCCGCCGTACACCTCCTCGTACGGGATGAAGCGCAGCGGCGACGGCGAGCCGGCGCGCTCGACGACGATCCCGGCGAGGTCGCCGATGGCGGTCTCCTCGTCGCTGCCGACGTTGAAGACCTCACCGCACGCGCCGGGGTGCGCGAGCAGCCGCAGCAGCGCGTCGACGGTGTCGGCGACGTGGGTGAAGCAGCGCCGCTGGGTCCCGTCGCCGTACACGGTCAGCGGCCGGCCCGCGACGGCCTGCGCGGCGAGCCGCGGCACGACCATGCCGTGCGCGGGCGACTGGCGCGGGCCGACCGTGTTGAAGATCCGGGCCACCGTGACCGGCAGGCCGAACTCCCGGTGGTGGCCGAGCACGAGGATCTCGCCGACGGCCTTGGCGGTGGAGTACGACCAGCGGGCGACCGTGGTCGGGCCGAGGATCCGGTCGGCGGTCTCGGCGACCGGGCCCGAGCCGTTCTTGCCGTAGACCTCGGAGGTGGAGGCGAACAGCAGCGGGCGGCCGTGGCGGCGGGCGGCCTCGACGACGGTCTCGGTGCCCCGCGCGTTCGTGGTGAAGGACTTCAGCGGCTGCTCGACGACCGCGCGGACGCCGACCGCCGCCGCCAGATGGACCACGTGGTCGCAGCGGGCCGTGAGTTCGTCGACGAGCCGGGCGTCGAGGACCGAGCCGCGTACGAAGCGCAGCCGCGGGTCGGGCCAGGCGGCGGCGAGGTTGACGCGGTCCCCGGTGGAGAGGTCGTCGAGGACGACGACGGTGTGGCCCTGCGCGAGCAGGGCGTCCGTCAGATGCGAGCCGATGAAGCCCGCGCCGCCGGTGACCAGGTATGTCAGAGGTGCGGAGGTCGTCATGGGCCCCTCGGTGGATTGCGGGTGCGGTATCGGGGTGACACCGGTGGGGCCGCGCCCATCCGGAGCCCTACATAAGTTATTCCTTTATGTCCAAATATGGGGCGAATAACACGATCTGCTTTGGGTGTCGCCCGACACCACCCCGACACCGCCCCGACGCCGCCCTGAGGGTGACCTCAGCGACACAGATCACCACCCACCCGGCTACATTGCGACGGCGTAAGTGGGTAGTCTCAGACGGACTACATAAGTTACCGCTTAGTAATCAGCAGAACCCCTCAATCCGTCCCGAGAAGACTCCCCCTCGCAGGCCCGAGGAGCCCCCAAATGCAACTCGCCGCGATCATCGTGTCGCTGGCCCTGATCGTGGTCGGCGTGGCCCTGTTCGTCCGGGCCATCGCACAGATCTACCGCTTCGTGCGGCTCGGCCAGAACGTCCCCGCAGGCACGCGCACCGACGAACCCGCCCAGCGCACCATGACCGTGGTCAAGGAGTTCCTCGGCCACACGCGCATGAACCAGTGGGGCATCGTCGGATTCGCGCACTGGTTCGTGGCGGTGGGCTTCTTCTCGCTCATCCTGACGATCGTGAACGCCGTCGGCCAGCTGTTCCAGGCCGACTGGATCCTGCCGATCATCGGTGACTGGGCGCCCTACAACATCTTCGTCGAGTTCATCGGCCTGATGACGACCCTCGGCATCCTGACGCTGATCGTCATCCGCCAGCTGAGCAAGCCCGGCAAGGCCGGCCGCAAGTCCCGCTTCGCGGGCTCGAACTTCGGCCAGGCCTACTTCGTCGAGGCCGTGATCCTGATCATCGGCCTGTGCATCATGACGCTGCACGCCCTTGAGGCGACGATGCACCACGTCGACTCCTACGAAGCCTCGTTCTTCGCCTCGTACCCGCTGGTCCTGGCCTTCAAGGGCCTGTCGACCGCGACGCTGCAGAACATCGTGTACTTCGTCGCCATGCTGAAGATCGCGACCTCCTTCATCTGGATGATCACGGTCTCGCTGAAGACGGACATGGGTGTCGCCTGGCACCGCTTCCTCGGCTTCCCGAACATCTGGTTCAAGCGCGAGGCCGACGGCGACGTCGCCCTCGGCGGCCTCCAGCCGATGACCTCGAACGGCGAACTGATCGACTTCGAGGACCCGTCCGACGACGACGTCTACGGCGTCTCCCAGATCGAGCACTTCTCCTGGAAGGGCCTGCTCGACTTCTCCACCTGCACCGAGTGCGGCCGCTGCCAGTCGCAGTGCCCCGCCTGGAACACCGGCAAGCCGCTCTCGCCGAAGCTCCTCATCATGTCGCTGCGCGACCACGCGCACGCCAAGGCCCCGTACCTGCTCGCCGGTGGCGGCAAGTCGATGGAGGGCGAGGAGAAGGCGACGGCCGAGCAGCTCGCCGACGTGCCCGCCGCCGCCCTCGCGGAGGCCGAGCGCCCCCTCATCGGGACGCACGAGGAGAACGGCGTCATCGACCCGGACGTCCTGTGGTCCTGCACCACCTGCGGCGCCTGCGTCGAGCAGTGCCCGGTCGACATCGAGCACATCGACCACATCGTCGACATGCGCCGCTACCAGGTGATGATCGAGTCCGCGTTCCCGTCCGAGGCGGGCACGATGCTCAAGAACCTGGAGAAGAAGGGCAACCCCTGGGGCCTGGCGAAGAAGCAGCGCCTGGAGTGGCTCAAGGAGCTCGACTTCGAGGTGCCGGTCGTCGGCAAGGACATCGAGGACCTCACCGAGGTCGAGTACCTGTACTGGGTCGGCTGCGCCGGCGCCCTCGAAGACCGCGCCAAGAAGACCACCAAGGCCTTCGCCGAGCTGCTCCACATCGCGGGCGTGAAGTTCGCGATCATGGGCGGCGACGAGAAGTGCACCGGTGACTCCGCCCGCCGCCTCGGCAACGAGCCGCTGTTCCAGCAGCTCGGCCAGGAGAACGTCATGGCCCTGAACATGGCCTTCGGCGAGGAGTACGACGACGACGGCAAGGTCACCGAGGAGTCCAAGAAGCCTCGTACGGCCAAGAAGATCGTCGCCACCTGCCCGCACTGCCTCAACACGATCGGCAACGAGTACCCGCAGATCGGCGGCGACTACGAGGTCATCCACCACACCCAGCTGCTCCAGCACCTGGTGGACGAGGGCAAGCTGATCCCGGTGACCCCGGTCGAGGGCATCATCACCTACCACGACCCGTGCTACCTGGGCCGCCACAACAAGATCTACACGCCGCCGCGCGAGATCATCGGCAAGGTCCCGGGTCTGCGCAACGAGGAGATGCACCGCCACAAGGAGCGCGGCTTCTGCTGCGGCGCCGGTGGCGCGCGGATGTGGATGGAGGAGCGGATCGGCAAGCGCATCAACAACGAGCGTGTTGATGAGGCCCTGTCGTTGAACCCCGACATCGTCTCCACGGCCTGCCCGTTCTGCCTCGTCATGCTCACGGACTCCGTGAACGGCAAGAAGAACGACGGCAAGGCCAAGGAGTCGATCCAGGTCGTCGACGTGGCCCAGCTGCTGCTGGACTCCGTGAAGACGCCGGCCGACCCGGCGGGCGACGAGGAGACGGCCGACGCCCCGGAGCCCGAGCCCGTCAAGTAGCAGGATCCGTACGGCTCGTCCGTACGACACCGAGGGCGCCCCGTGAGTTCACGGGGCGCCCTCTTTTCCGTTCCGCCCCGTACAACCCTTCCTGTTGATCCCCTGTCAAACGCTGCGCCGGAACAGGAACGGGCCCTTTCCGGCCGTCCCCCCGCGCTGCCCGGTCTTCCTTCAGTCAAGGAGCCGCACGTGCGCAAGAACCGTACGGCCGCCCTCGCGGCGGCCTCATTCCTTCTCCTCACCGGCGCCTTCATCGCCACCGCCCCGGCCGCGTACGCGGGCGTCCCGGGCGGCACCCGCGCCAGTGACCGCAACACCGACTTCAACGGCGACGGCTACGACGACGTGCTCGTCGGCGCCCCGGGAGCCACCGTCGGCGGGCACGCCGGCGCCGGGGTCGTCACCGTCCAGTACGGCGGCCCGAGCGGGATGGGCACTTCCCGCTCCGCCGTGTTCAGCCAGAACACCACGGGCGTGCCGGGCGGCGCCGAGGCCGGCGACGCCTTCGGGCAGGCCGTCGCCACCGGCGACCTCGACGGCGACGGCTACGACGACGCGATCATCGGCTCCCCCGGCGAGGACCTGGGCACCGCCGCGGACTCCGGCGGCGGCGTCGTCCTGTGGGGCACGCCCAACGGCCTGGTCGGCACCGAGAGCACCGGCATCCAGGCCGACGCGCCGGTCAGCGGCGGCAAGTTCGGCCTGGCGCTCGCCGCGGCCCGCTTCACCGACGTCTCCGACGGGGACATGCTCGCCGTCCTCGACTCCACGGGCCTGAGCCTGTACGCGTTCGACGCGGCCTCGCCCGCCCTCAGAACCGGCACGGCGCCCAGCGGCAAGCACCTCAGGCTCGACTCCCGTACGGACTTCAGGTCGAAGGCGCCGAAGGCCCGCGGCCTCGCCGCCGACGAGGCGCCGGGCATCCAGCCGATGTCCCTCACCACCGGCGACTACGACGCCAACGGCTTCGCCGACCTCGTCGTCTCCGGCACCTCGGTGGAGCAGGACACGGGCAGCGGCTGGTCCTACGTGCTGCCGGGCTCCGCATCCGACGCCGACCCGCTGCCGCCGCTCGCGGTCCGCGGCGGCCCCGTCGTCGCCTCCGGTGACGTCAACGGGGACGGCAAGGACGACCTGGTCACCGGCGAACCGCACAGCCCGCACGACAGCGGGGCGACCATGACCGGCGGCGAGGTCGCCGTCCACTTCGGCTCGGACGCGGGACCGTCCGGCGATCCCCAGGTGTGGACGCAGGACAGCGACGGGGTGCCCGGGACGGCCGAGCAGGGCGACGGCTGGGGCGGCGATCTGTCGGTCGGCGACACCAACGGCGACGGGTTCGCCGACGTCGCCGTCGGCGCACCCGGCGAGGACATCGGGTCGGTCGCGGACGCGGGCGCGGTCTGGGTCCTGCGCGGCTCCGCCGGCGGTCTGACGGCCACCGGGGTACGGGACTTCAACCAGGACTCCGCCGATGTGCCCGGCACCGCCGAGAAGGGCGACAAGTTCGGCGCCCAGGTCTCCTTCACCGACCCCAACGACGACGGCCGCTTCGGGCTGCTGGCCGCGGCGCCGGGTGAGAACACCAACGACGGTGTCGTGTGGGTCTTCTCGGCCGGGTCGGGCGGGGTGACGGCGTCCGGCTCGTGGACATACGGGGCGGGGTCCCTGGGCGCGCCGTCGCTGGACGCGCGGTTCGGGGCCGCGGTGGACGACTAGGCGCCGTTGGGGCGGGGGTGCGTGGTCGGGTGCGGCTCTCGTCGTGGCTGGTCGCGCAGTTCCCCGCGCCCCTGAGATGCGCACCTTCGGTGCGACATCTCCCCGATGGGGAAGCTGCGCGCAGCGCATGCTTCAGGGGCGCGGGGAACTGCGCGACCAGCCCCCACCGACCCGCGCCCACCCACGAACCCGTACAACCCCCCACCCCCCACACGCGTCACACAAGCAACCCCGAGCCACAACATCCCCCAAACCCAACGGAGTTGCCCGTGCGCCTCAAAAGACTCGCCACCGCCACCGCAGTCGCCGCCCTCACCACAGCGGGCCTCACCCTGCTCCCCGCCGGGACGGCATCCGCCGCCACCGTGCTCAAGGACGACTACAACGGCGACGGCTACCGCGATCTCGCGATCGGCACACCGAAGGCCAACTCCGTGACAGTGACGTTCGGTTCGGCCTCCGGCGTCGGGCCGGGCAAGTCGGTGACCGTCAGCCAGGCCACCACGGGCGTACCCGGAACCACCGAGGCCGAGGACGAGTTCGGCGAGAACGTCACCAGCGGCGACGTGAACGGCGACGGCTACGCCGACCTGATCGTCGGCGCCCCGGGCGAGCAGGTCGCCGACTGGGCCTCGGGCTCCGTCACCGTCGTGTGGGGCGGCGCCAAGGGCTTCACCACGGGCGGCCGGGTCTACCACTCGCCGACCGCCGACGACGAACGCTTCGGCGAGGGCGCCGTCTTCGTCGACCTCGACGGCGACGACCACGCCCAGCTCTCCGTCGTCAGCGCCAAGAAGTGGTGGTGGTACTCGGACTCCAACGCCCCTCAGGACGGCTACGCCCCCGAGGTCGAGTTCGTCCCCTCCGACGTGACCCTGGAGGGCCAGACCGCCGACCAGTTCCACGGCACCGGCGTCGGCAGGACGTACACGTACGTGCTGTACGGCAAGCACGCCGACGGCAGCCCGTACATGGGCTGGGTCAACGGCGGTCCGGGCGACATCGGTTACTACTCCGGCGAGATCGACCGCGACTACACCGGCTCCACCACCGAGGCCGCCGCGACCGGCGACGTGAACGGCGACGGCTACCCGGACCTCGTCACTGGGCAGCGCGCCGACAACACCATCTGGATCTTCTACGGCGGATCCACCATCTTCGGCGACGAGATGGAGGCCATGCACAAGATCACCCAGGACAGCGCGGGCGTCCCCGGGGTGACCGAGCCCGAGGACGGCTTCGGGGCGTCCGTGACCGTCGGCGACATGGACGGCGACGGCTACGACGACATCGCGGTCGGCGCGCCGGGCGAGACCGTCGACGGCGTCACGGGCACCGGCTCCGTCACCGTCCTCAAGGGACAGAAGGACACCGCCCTGCCGGGCCGCGCCTACCACCAGGAGACCAGCGGGGTGCCCGGCGTCGCGGAGAAGGGCGACGCGTTCGGCTCCACCGTCCGGTTCAAGGACATCAACGGCAACGGCCGGGCCGACCTCGCCGTCACCGCGTCCGGCGAGGACATCGGCTCCACCGCCGACGCGGGCGCCGTCACCGTGCTGCGCGGCTCGTCCCCGTACCTGACGACGACGGCCGTGACCTCGTTCAACGGCGCGGACTTCGGGCTTTTGGGCGCCGGCCTCCACTTCGGTACGACGCTGCGCTGACCCCGCCCTTCGCCCCCGCCTCTTACAGCCCCGGCGCCCCACCGGCATCATGAACGCGAACGGAATCGACCGGGCCCGCCCACGGGCCCACTCGGCAGACGGGCGGGGGCACCCCATGGCAGGCATACGCAGAGGCGCGGCGGGGCTCGGCGGCGCCGTGCTGCTCGCCGCCGCCGCGCTCACCGGGTGCGGCGGCGGCTCCCAGGAGGACACCGCCGCCGCGTCCCACAGCCCCGTGGCCCTGGCCGACAAGGGCGACAGCGCACCGCTCCCCGTCCCGCACGGCAAGGGCTCCAGGACCGTCTCCGACTTCAACGGGGACGGCGCCCCCGACCTCGTACTGGACGATCTCGCGCACGACGGGCTCGGGGACGACGCCGGGATCGGCATCGTGTACGGGAAGAAGGGGCACGGACTTGTCCCGCGGACCCGGCAGCTGCTGTCCCCGGCGAAGTTCGCGGCGCGGACCAAGGGGCAGGCCCCGGCGTCGTTCGCGTCGGAGGCGAGCTGCGACCTGAACGCGGACGGGTTCACCGACCTCGTCGTCTCCACCGACCCGCCCTACGACGGACAGGGGCAGCCCCCGGTACCGCTGCAGATCCTCTTCGGCTCGCCCTCCGGGATCACGGGCCAGGGCGTGAAGGTCGCCATCCCCGCGAAGGCCAGGTTCGGCAACGACTGGCCCGACCAGCCGGTGTGCGGCGACTTCGACGGGAACGGCAAGGCCGACCTGGTCGTGCACGCGAGCAACGGCAAACTCTCCTTCCTGCCGGGCCCGTTCACCCGCTCCGGCGCCCCGCGCGGCACGGCCCGTCTCGTACAGACCTCAGGAAACGTTCCTGCGGGGCCCGCCGCCGACATCGACCGCGACGGCACCGACGACGTCCTGGTCCGCACCCACGGCGGCACCTCCCCCTCCGCCGTCGTCCTGGGCGGCCCGACGGGCCCGCGCACGGCGGGCGCCGCCTACCCGGCGGGCGCGGACGTGGCGTTCGGCCGGTTCGGCGCCGCGGTGCTGACCGAGAACGGGGTGACCGTCGGCGGACGCCGTCTGAAGGCGACCGGCAGCGCGCTCGACACGGGCGACCTCGACGGCGACGGCAAGGACGACCTGATCGTCTCGGGCGGCGCGCAGGTCCGCCTCCTCGCGGGCGGTACGCGCACGGTGGCGACGTCACCGGGCGCGGGGAAGGTCGTCGCGGTGGCCGACTTCGACGGGGACGGCCGGGACGACCTGGTGCTGCAGCGCGACACGGGAGCTTCCGGGTCGGGGTCGGGGTCGGGGTCGGGGTCCGAGTCCGAGTCCGGGTCCGGGTCCGGGTCCGGGTCCGGGTCCGGGTCCGGGTCCGGGTCCGGGTCCGGCAAGGACACAGTGACCGTGTACCGCGGGGCGCGCGGCGCCGCCCTGCTCGCGTCCGGCCCCCGCCTCTCGTTCACCAGCGCCGAGTTCACGACGCCCTAGGACCTGTCGGTCCGCCCCGTCCCCGGATTCTCAAAAATCCCACAGACCCCGTACAACCCTTGTACCCCCCAACGAGTCTCCTGTTCGCCGACCGGCGGGTCATGCCCAGGACAACTCCAGGCAAACGCCCGCCAAACGGCAGCACTTCCGCCCTTTGTCGCGGGATGTCCGCCAGACATCCCCTTCCCGCAGGAGCTCACCGCATGGCCAAGCACAAGCGCACCCCCGCCCCGTCCCCGACCCGCGTCCGCCTCGCCACGGCGACGGCCACCGCGGCCGCGCTGACGGGCGGCCTCTTCGCGGTCTCGGCCGGATCCGCCTCGGCGGACACGTCCGGGGTCTCGGCGTCGGACGCCGACTTCAACGGGGACGGGTACGCGGACCTCGCGGTCTCCGCCTCCCACGCCTACGTCTCCGGTCACGCCAACGCGGGCCAGATCGCCGTCGTCTACGGCGGCGCCACCGGCACCCACAAGGTGCTCCTCAGCCAGAACTCGGCGGGCGTCCCCGGCACCGCCGAGTCCGGCGACTACTTCGGAGCGGACTCCGCGTACGGCGACTTCGACGGCGACGGCTACGACGACCTGCTCGTCGGCGCGCCCGGCGAGGACGTCGGCTCCGACACCGACGGCGGCACCGCCGCCATCCTGTGGGGCTCGGCGAACGGCCTCACCAGCGGCACCACCGTCGCCGACCCGCGCCCCAGCGCCCACGACGGCTTCGGCGGCCCGGTCGAGGCGGGCGACTTCGACGGCGACGGCAAGGACGACCTGGCCATCGGCGCCAACAACAAGGACACCGTCGACATCTTCCGCGGCGGCGTCAGCCGCACCACGGGCCCGGCCACGCGCTCCGTCGTCACCGTCCCGGTCATCAGCGACACCGGCGCCGGCGTGTGGAACCTGCACTCGGGCGACGCCAACGGCGACGGCAAGGACGACCTGATCGTCAACGGCTACTCCAAGGACGACGGCTACAACGCCAACTACTGGCTGCCGGGCACCTCTTCGGGCCCGAGCGCCTCCGGCGCCGTCCGCCTTCCCGAGGGCATCATCACCGACCTCGGCGACACGAACAGCGACGGCTACGACGACATCGTCGTCGGCGACTCCTGGGCCACGGTCGGCGGCGACACCAACAGCGGCGCCGTCTCCGTCATCAAGGGCTCCGCATCCGGCCCGGTCACCTCCAGCGCCACGAAGTTCACCCAGGACTCCTCCGGCGTGGCCGGCAGCGCCGAGAAGAACGACTACTTCGGCCAGGAACTGGACCTCGGCGACGTCAACGGCGACGGTCACCTCGACCTCGTCGTCAGCGCCGACGGCGAGAACCTCACCAACGGCACCGACGCCGGCGCGGTCTGGGTCCTGTACGGCAAGGCGGACGGCACCGGGATCACCGGCACCGGCTCCCTCTACGTGGACCAGAACACCCCCGGCGTCCCCAACAGCAACGAGAACTACGACTACTTCGGCTCCGACGTCCACATCGACGACCTCAACGGCGACGGCCGCGGCGAGGTCTACGTCGGGGCGGCGGGCGAGAACGGGTCCAACGGCGCCGTCTACCCCGTGTACGTCAACGCGGACGGCAAGACCCTGACCCCCTCCTCCGCCCTCTACACCTCCACCCTCGGCATCTCGGCCAGCGGCACCCCGCGGCTCGGGGCCAACTTCACGGACTGATCACGCACTTCGCGGATCCCGCCGAACTTCCTCATCCCAGGAGCAACCCGCATGGGCAAGCACAGACGCATTCCCGTCCCCTCCCGCAACCGGGTCCGTATCGCCACCGCGACGGCCGCCGCGGCCACCGTCACCGGCGGCCTGCTCGCGGTCTCCGCGGGCACGGCGGGCGCGGCCGACTCCGTCCACCACCCGCAGGCCGACTTCAACGGCGACGGCTACGGCGACGTGGCCTTCGCTGCGGGCAGCGCCACGGTCTCCGGCCACAAGGAGGCCGGTGACATCGTCGCCCTGTACGGCTCGGCGAGCGGCACCACCGGCGCCAAGCGGTCCACCATCAGCCAGAACAGCAGCGGTGTCCCGGGCACCGCCGAAGCGGGCGACCACTTCGGCTGGGTCAGCGCGACCGGCGACTTCAACCACGACGGCTACGACGACCTCGCCGTCAGCGCCTCGTACGAGAAGGTCGGCACCGACGTCGACGGCGGCACCGTCGCCGTCCTGTGGGGCTCCGCGAACGGCCTGTCCGGCGGCACCACCATCACCGACCCCGCGGTCTCCTCCCACGACCGGTGGGGCAAGTCCCTGGCCGCGGGCGACTTCGACGGGGACGGCAAGGACGACCTGGCCATCGGGTCGTCCGCCGCCACCCTGTACATCTACAAGGGCGGCCTGACCAAGTCCTCCTCGCTGGGCGGCCACTACACCGTGAAGCCGAACATCATCGGCGGCGGTACCGCGGGGCCCTTCAGCCTCTTCGCCGGCGACGTGAACGGCGACAACAAGACGGACCTCGTCGTCAACGGCTACGAGACCGGCACCGCCGACGGCTGGAACACCAACTACTACCTGCCCGGTTCCGCCTCCGGCCTGACCACGACGGGCGCCGTGCAGCTCAAGCGCGGCGTCATCACCGGCGTCGGCGACGTCAACGGCGACGGCTTCGGCGACATCGTCACCGGCCAGGAGTGGGACCCGAACCTCAGCGACGGCAACGGCGGCACCTACACCGTGCCCGGTTCCACCACCGGTGGCCAGATCCACGTCACGTACGGCTCGGCCTCCGGCCCGGCCTACGGCACGGACATCACGCAGGACACCGGCAACGTCCCCGGCGGTTCGGAGCGCGGTGACTGGTTCGGCAGCGAGCTCTCCCTCGGCGACATCAACGGCGACGGCTACCAGGACGTCGTCGTCGGCGCCGCCGGCGAGAACCTCGGCGGTGTCGTCAACACCGGTTCCGTGACCGTCCTGTACGGCTCCGCGGACGGCCTGAACACCACGTCGGGCGCCCAGTTCTTCGCCCAGTCGACCGCCGGTGTCCCCGGCAACGACGAGAAGAACGACTACTTCGGTGCCGAGGTCAAGCTCGCCGACACCAATGGCGACGGCAAAGCGGACCTGAACGTCGGCGCCGCCGGCGAGAACGACTTCAACGGCGCCGTGACCTACCTGCCGTCCGACGGCACGAAGATCACCACGACCGGCTCGCGCGGCATCTCCGCGAGCGCGGCCGGCGTCGACACCGCGGGCTACCCGCAGTTCGGCGCGAACGCCGCCAACTGATCCGGACAGCAGCTCACTCGGCCGGGCCCGCGCACCAGCGCGGGCCCGCGCCATCCCCTCTCCAAGGAGTCACCGTGCCACGGCACAAGCGCGCCACCCGCATGACCTCCTCCCCCACCCGACTGCGCCTGGCCACCGCCACGGCCACCGCGGCAGCCCTCTCCGGCGGCCTGCTCGGCCTCTCCGCCACCACAGCCGCCGCGGCGACCACGGCGACCGGAACGGCCACGGAGCGCCCCGACTTCAACGGCGACGGATACCCCGACCTCGTCTCCACCGCCCACGGCGCCACCGTCGCCTCCCTGAGCAGAGCGGGCAGCATCGTCGCCCTGTACGGCTCATCGTCCGGCGTCAGCGCCGCCCACCGCACCGTGATCTCCCAGAACTCGTCCGACATACCGGGGGCCGCGGAGAAGTACGACGTCTTCGGCTACGCCACGGCCACCGGCGACTTCAACGCCGACGGCTACACGGACCTCGCCGTCGGCGCTCCCGGCGAGGACGTCGGCACGGACACCGGCGGCGGCACGGTCGCCATCGTGTGGGGCTCGGCCTCCGGCCTGCACGGCGGCACGACGGTCACGGACCCCGCCCCCTCCTCCCACGACAGCTACGGGCAGGCGCTGGCCGCGGGTGACTTCGACGGCGACGGCGACACGGACCTGGCCGTGGGAAGCAGCGGCACGAGCCTGACGATCCGCAAGGGCCCCTTCACCAAGTCCGGTTCCACCGGCGGCACTTCGACACTGGCCACCGGCGTCGAGGGCAGCGGTCACGGCATCTACGCCCTGGCGGCAGGCGACGCGAACGGCGACGGCAAGGACGACCTGGCCGTCGGCGGCATGGCGACGAGCTTCGTCTACCAGAGCGGCACCACCGGCCTGTCCCTGTCCGCCACCCTCCCCCTCGGCGACACGTCGAACCGCCACCACCTGGCGTTCGGCGACATCACCGGCGACGGATACGACGATCTGGTGTCCGGCGACCCGTACGACCTCAACTCCTCGGCCAACGGCGGCGGCAGCATCAGCATCCACCGGGGCGGCGCCGACGGCATCTCCGAAGAACCCGATCAGCACATCGACCAGTCCACGGCCGGCGTCCCGGGCGCCGACGAGTACGAGGACGCGTTCGGCAGCGCCCTCTCCGTCGGGGACATCGACGGCGACGGCCTCGCGGACGTGGCCGTCGGCTCCTCCGACGAGTCCATCGGATCGGCCACCACCACCGGCCAGGCCCTCGTCCTGCGGGGCACCCCGGCCGGACTGTCCACGTCCTCCGGCATCCAGGTCTTCCACCAGAACACCGCGGGCGTACCGGGCGACAACGAGGACATCGACCGTTTCGGCTGGGCCGTCTCCCTCACCGACGTGAACGCCGACGGTCACGCGGACCTGTTCATCGGCTCGGAGCACGAGAACGCCGGCAACGGCTCCCTCACCTCTCTCAAGGGCCGTTCCACCGGAATCACGACAACGGGAGCCACCACGTACGGCCCGTCCACGGTGGGCCTCTCCACAGCGGGCGGCCCGGCCTTCGGCGCCGGCCTGACCGGCTGACCACCCCCCTAGGTGACCTCCCCCTAAGGGATGTCACAGCTCAGCCGCAATGCCGGGCCCGCTTCCCGGGCCCGGCAAACGGCACGTCAAAACCAGGTACGTTCGATACGTGGCTGGATTCAGGAACGGACGCGGCCGGGACAACCGCGAAGCGCCGCAAGGCCCCCCGCAGCACTACGGCGGGGGCGGGCAGCAGCAGTGGCCCCAGGGGAACGGCAACGGGGGCGGGTACGGCGAACCGGAGTACTTCGGTGACCACCAGGGCCGTGGCCAGGGGCAGGGCGGCTACGACCCGTACGCGGCCAACAACCCGGGCCACACCCAGGCGTTCTCGGTGAATCCGGACGACGGCGACCCGTACGCGTACACCCAGGGCGCCACGTACCAGGCGGGCGCGGCCCCGGCCGGCCCCATCGGCCCCCGCCTGCACTGGAAGGACCTGCTCACCGGGGTCGTGCTGCGCCCGGCGCCGACCTACCTCCAGATGCGCGACTACGCGATGTGGGCCCCGGCGCTCATCGTCACCTTCCTCTACGGCCTGCTGGCGATCTTCGGATTCGACGGCGCCCGCGAGGACGTGATCAATGCCACACTCTCGTCGGCGATCCCGTACGTCCTGACCACCGGCGTCGCGGTGACGGTCTCCTTCTTCATCCTCGGCGTGGTCACCCACACCCTGGCCCGCCAGCTCGGCGGCGACGGCGCCTGGCAGCCCACGGTCGGCCTGTCGATGCTGATCGTCTCCCTGACGGACACCCCGCGCCTGCTGTTCGGCATGTTCCTCGGCGGCAACGAGATGTTCGTCCAGATCCTCGGCTGGGCGACCTGGGCCCTGGCGGGCGCGCTGCTCACCACGATGGTCTCCAAGTCCCACGACCTGCCCTGGCCCAAGGCCCTGGCCGCGTCGGCGATCCAGCTGATCGCCCTGCTGTCGATCATCAAGCTCGGCACGTTCTGATCACTGTGCATGCGCTGGGGCCCGGCACCGATGTCGTCATCGGTGCCGGGCCCCGGCACGTGGCGCCCTCGCGCTCTGTCAGGACACAACCCGCAGATACGCCTTGAGAGACCGCACCAGCGCTCCTTCGAAAGCGTCGGTGATCCTGGGCGCCGCCTCTTCGACGAGATGGGCATAGACCTGCTCGGTCACCTTGGTCGACGTATGCCCCAGCCAGCGCGACACTTCGAACAAGGGAACCCCGGCCGCGAGGGCCATGGAGACGAAGTAGTGCCGCAGGCTCTTTGCCGTGTAGCCGCGGTCGGCGAGACCGGCCTTGTCCACCGCCTGCTTCCACCGGTCCGAGTAGTGCGTACGTGACGGGTGCCGCCCCGAGTAGACCGCGGACTCGTAGAACCAGCCCTCCTCTCCCCAGGGCTGCCAGCTCTCACGGTGCAGTTCGAGCACCTCGGTCACGGACGGCGGCACGGGGACCCAGCGTCCGCTCCGGCTCCACTTGGGTTCGTTCTTGATCGCGACACCACGGTTGGCCCCCTCGTTGGCTCCGAACGTGGTCAGCTGGTTCTGGACGAAGTACCAGCCCTCCCGCCGACCGAGGTGCGACTCCGAGAAGGCCAATGCTTCACCGACCCGCAGCCCACAACCCGCCTGGATCCACACGGTCGACTTGTAGTGCGGCCACATCGCTGCGTAGATCGCCATGACTTCCGCTGTGGTCGGCACCTCGGTGGGACGCACCGCGCGGTAGGCCGCCTCCTTCCGGCCGCTCACCTTGATCTCCTTTCCGGGGTACGCGGTGATCGCGCCGGTCTCACAGCAGTACCGGAGGAAGGACTTCAGCACGACCTTCCGGCCGCGTACGCCCATTTCCGCGTATCCCCGCCGCTTCTGGTCGTCCTCCCAGAGCTCGATGTCCTGTGCGGTGATGGCGGAAACGGGCTTCCAGCCGAACCAGCCCGAGAAATGACACCGGTAGATGCTCCGATACTGGCTGACCGATGACACTTCTCTGGTCCCGAACGCCAGCCACTCCTCCCAGCAGTCGGCAAAACTGCGCTCCGACGGTGTCATCCAGCCCTGTTCGACCGCGGGGTTGATCCGGGTCGTGGGGGCGCCTTCCTGCATGCCTGCCGCCTTTCCTGGCGAGCGACACGACGTGCCGCCCTTGCCAACAGTCCGGCGAGGGCGAGCACGGGACGCCGACCTACCCACACGTACCCGCACCTACCCGCGCTTACCCACACGCTAGTAAGGGTGCGCGCGAAATGTGTGCGGATTAGGATTTCCCGAGTGACCTACGACATCGACCGGACCTACTTGGTCTGGCAGCAGGTGGCCGCGGCAGTCGCGCACCAGATCGCCCAAGGCCGTTACACGACCGCCGACCGGCTCCCGTCAGTGGCCGAACTCGCGGCCGAGTTCGGCATCGCGACGTCCACCGCGGACAAGGTCATGGGCCACCTGAAGGACGCACGACTGATCCGGCGCGTCAAAGGGCTCGGTACGTTCCTCGCGGAAGGGGCCGTGCCGCTGGCGAAGCAGCAGCCGTTCGGTCCGCCGCCGCGCCACAGGCGGCGCTGACCAGCCGCGAACAAAAAGGGCTCCGCATGCTGCACGCATGCGGAGCCCCACCAGAAGTACGGATCAGGCGTCCAGCACCTGGCCGTCCCGCTTGACCACCGGCGGCAGCACCGACCAGGGGAAATTGATCCACCGATCGGTCGTCTTCCACACGTACTCGCACTTCACGAGGGACTGCGGCTTCTCGTAGATCACTGCGGAACGGACCTCCGCAGCATGCGCCAGCGCGAAGTCGTGCACGAGCTTGAGGGTCTTCCCCGTGTCGGCGACGTCATCGGCGACGAGGATCTTCTTCGAGCTAAAGTCCACCGCGTTCGGCACGGGCGGCAGCATGACCGGCATGTCCAGCGTCTTGCCGACACCCTCGTAGAACTCGACGTTCACAAGATGGATGTTCTTGCAGTCCAGCGCGTACGCCAGTCCACCCGCGACGAACACCCCGCCTCGCGCAATGCTCAGGATGACGTCGGGCTCATAACCGTCATCGGCAATGGTCTGCGCGAGTTCGCGCACCGCGATCCCGAACGTCTCGTACGTAAGGCTCTCTCGCGCGGAGTCCGTACCGCTGCTGTCACTCATCTCGCTGCTGCTCACACCTGGGTCCGATGGAAGTTGAGGAAGGAACGGGAGGCGGTCGGGCCGCGCTGTCCCTGGTACCGCGAACCGTAGCGCTCGCTGCCGTACGGGAACTCGGCGGGCGACGACAGCCGGAACAGGCACAGCTGCCCGATCTTCATGCCCGGCCAGAGCTTGATGGGGAGCGTCGCGAGGTTCGAGAGTTCGAGCGTCACGTGACCGCTGAAGCCGGGGTCGATGAACCCGGCCGTGGAGTGCGTGACGAGGCCGAGACGGCCCAGCGAGCTCTTGCCCTCCAGGCGCGAGGCGATGTCCTCGGGCAGGGAGATGACCTCGTACGTCGACGCGAGCACGAACTCGCCGGGGTGCAGGATGAAGGGCTCGTCGCCCTCCGGCTCCACGAGCCGCGTCAGGTCGCTCTGCTCGACGCTCGGGTCGATGTGCGGGTACTTGTGGTTCTCGAACACCCGGAAGTAGCGGTCGAGCCGCACATCGATGCTCGACGGCTGAACCATCGATTCGTCGTAGGGATCGATCCGTACCCGTCCGGCGTCGATCTCGGCCCGGATGTCCTTGTCTGAGAGAAGCACACAGCGAGGATACGCAGAGCGCGCGGGCCCGCCACAATCGGCGGCCCCGCGCGCTTTGAGCCGGTCTGTACGACCGGACCTCTCGCTGACCTGTACGGCTACCGCTTACCGGGTCCCACAGGAACGGCATGCCGCAGCCGAGCACAGCGCGGACACCGGATGAGCCGGCTGGGACCGAGTCGGTCCGCCTGCTGCATCGGGAACGAAGCGGTGCTGAACACGTGCCCTTCGGCACAACGGACGACGGTGCGCTCCATCGAGTCCATCAAGTCCCGGAATCCCTTCCCCACGAGCCATTGGGCCGGTTTCCCGGCCGACGACAAGGGGTCACATTACGGGATGAAAGGGACGCCGATCCAGGCGACTCCCCGACCGGGAATCAACCCCGGACAACCCTCTGGCGGTCCCCCCACCGTACGCCCCAACTCCCTTCACCCGCAGTCACATCCGACCCCCACAACGCATCCGGGCCCCGAACGCGAAAGCGCCCGGGGCCCGGCATGAGGTACAGTGTCCGGCAGTACGAGCCGCTCCAACGGCAGTACCACGCGGGTGTAGTTTAATGGTAGAACATAAGCTTCCCAAGCTTAGAGCGCGAGTTCGATTCTCGTCACCCGCTCCATACAGAAGCCCCAGGCCAGCGGCCCGGGGCTTTTTGCTGTGCGCTTCCGCCGTCGTGGCCGGGGCCGGTCGGCTCCACGGACCGCGCGGTATCGTTCCTGCCCTGGTGAGTGGGGGGCAAGTGAGTGATGGCGTACGCCAGTGGCGCAAGCCGCGGTTCTGGTTCGAGCTGATCGTTATCGTTGTCGGGGTCTGGAGAATCGCGAGAGGCGCTCTCGTCGAGGAAAGCCTGCCTGAGCAAATGGTGGGGGGAGCTTTTCTGATCTTCGCGGCGTTTCTCGTCGGGGATGGGGTGAGGACGTGGCGGGCCAAACGTCGCCATGTCGAGGCCGCTCCTGCTCCTGACATCAGTGCCTGACACCATGCCAGATCCGTGCCAGGTCGAGCGGGGAGCCACGGGGAACGGCCGGTATGCCATGAGGGCCGCCGGAGATGGATAAGGCTCTCCGTGACAGGTCAGCGGACCACATGGCCCTGGACCACCCCCGGCTTCCCAAGCCAAGCGCGCGAGTTCGATTCTCGTCACCCGCTCCACGAAGGAGCCCCAGGGCGGATGGCGGCAGCGTGCGGAGCCGGTGCGCCCCCTCGCTGCTCCGTACGGATCAAATGACCTGACGGATAATCAGTTCAACGGCGAGGCTCTTCCCGATGTGATGTGACCCCGCCCTACGGTCGGCCCCGATATCGGTCCAACGACGCCCGGAACCGGCGGTAGGGGTCCCATGCCAGCGAAAGTCCGTTCATTGCGCCGCCTCGCGGTGGGGGTGGTGGCCGCGCTGAGCCTGCTCGTCGGGTCGCACGCGGCCGCGGTGCCCCTCGCACCCGCCGCCGACGATCCGATGAGCTCGGTCGGCATCACCAAGACCAACGACACCGGCGGGCAGCCGCAGCAGCCGGGCGACGAGTTCATCTACACGCTCACCGGGCAGTGCTCGGGGCTGACCGTGGACTGTGTGGAGTTCACCGTCACGGACACGCTGCCGGCGGAGTTCGAGGTGACGAGCCTGCCGCAGAGCACGACGACGCGCGATGTCACGTACGACGAGAGCACCCGACTGCTGACGGTCGTCTACAAGCAGACCCTGCAGAACCCCGCGGGCAAGACCGGGCTGCGGGCCGGGCAGGCCGGTTCCGTCGAGATCGGGATGCGGGTGCCCACCGACACGCAGCTGGAGGACGGGGCGACCGTCACCAACAGCGCCACGGTGGACGCCGAGAACGCCGATCCCAAGGACTCCTCCACCGATGTGAGCGTCACGATCCCGCGCGTGGTCAAGCCGGTGACGACCAAGACGTGGGAGGACGGCTCCGCCATCGCGCTCAGCGGCGAGGAGTCGACGATCACGCTGAACGTGCGCAACAACTCCTCGTCGTCGGCCGAGGTGACCGAGCTGTCGGTGGCGGACACCACCGCGGACACCTTCGAGTACTTCGACTTCGAGTCGGCGACCGTGACGGCGTTCCCCAAGGGCGCCGACCAGGCGCATCTGGTCGTGACCACGGCGGACGGGCAGACACACACCGGGGCGGACATCTCCGCGCCGGGCGAGCTGCCGATGCCGGCCGGGGTCGATCCCGGAGACGTCGTCGGGTTCGAGGTCGTGTTCAGCGACAGCTCCGGGGACGTGCTGCCGTACGACACGACCGGCGGCACCGTCGAGGTGAAGATGAAGCTGCGCGACACCTACCGGTCGAGCGGCGCCACGCTGGAGCCCACCGACAAGGTCACGGTGAACAACTGCGCCGTGCCGTCGGCTCAGGAGAAGACGGACGGTGACGTCGCCGGGGCGCAGGCCTGTGCCCCGTACGACATCCTGCCGGACATCCTGGTGCTCCAGCCGACCAAGCGGTTCTACCCGGACACCAACGGCAACTTCGCCCAGGACAACGGTGAGCACGCGGTGCTCGGTGAGAACTCGCCGGTCAGCACCGAGGTGGACGTGAAGAACGCCTCGCCGTTCCCGGTGAAGTCGATCACCATCACCGAACCGTCGGCCGAAGCGGCGAGCGAGTTCGACAAGATCGACGTGAGCACGGTGCGGCTGCGGTTCCCGGACGGGGCCACGACGGCTCATCTGACCGTCACGTACGCGGACGGCTCCACGTTCGAGGACGACTACACGGCGAACACGACGGTGGACGTCGCCAAGGCGGGCACGACCGTCACCAAGGTCGAGGTCACGTACACGGGCGTGGACGCGGACGGGAACCCGACCATCAAGGAGGGCGCCACCGCGGGGCTCGATCTGCACGGCACGCTGACCGACGACGTCACCGCGGAGGACCTGCCCGGCGGCACCAGTCCGGGCGTCGACAACTGCGCCGGGTACAAGGGCGACGCCGGCCGCACCGACGGCAGCGGCACCGCGTCGGGCAACGCCTGCAAGACGCTGCCGATCGAGGCGCCGAACACCTCGGGCAGCGGCACGAAGGACGCCTCGCAGAACGACATCCCGGCCGACCAGCCGATCACCATGAACCTGAAGGTGACCAACAACGGCAACAAGCCGCTGGTCTCGCCGGTGATCACCGACCCGACGGCGAACGCGGACGGCTCGCCGTCGACGACGAACAACCCGTTCGACGTCGTGCAGATCACCTCGGTGACCGTCTCGCCGTCGAACGCCCCGGTGAAGATCGAGCTGTGGGACCCGACGGCGAACGGCGGCAGCGGCGCCTGGGTCGCCTACGACGCGAACGACGCCGCTCTGCTCGAGCGGGCCACGGGCGTGCGCGGCTCCTACGACGGGGAGATGTCGCCGCAGACCACCTTCACCGTCACGGTCGTCGCCGAGCGCCGCCCCGGCGTCCCCGACGGCACCACGCTGCAGAACTGCTACTCGATCGACGCGGGCGGCGACTACACGCCGGGCGCGCCGGTCTGCGGCCCGTCCATGGACACCGCGCCCGCCTCCGACTCGGCGTCCCTGAACAAGACGATCAGTCCTGGCACCCTGCCGGAGTACGTGCCGGGGCTGCCGCGCCAGCACGCCGACATGTCGCTGACCGTCGCCAACACCGGCAACATGTCCGCGAAGTACCTGCGGATGACGGACAAGGACGACGACTTCTTCGACGCGGTCGACCTGGTCTCCATCAAGTCCAACCAGATGCCGGCCGGTGCCGACCGGGTCCAGATCGACGCCTATGTCGACGGGGCCTGGGTGAACGGGACACCGTCCGCCGGCGCCGCCCTGCCCTCGGGGGTCAGTGCCGGTGACGTCGTCGGGCTGCGCGTCACCTACTCCTCCACCAGCACCGCCAACGACGGGTACGTGATCAAGCCCGAGTGCACGACGTCGAGTTGCTACGGGATCCTGGTCCTGGACGTGAGCCCGCGTCCGGCGCTGCGCAGCAACGGCGAGCCCGTGCCGAGTCATCTGGAGGACACGGTCAGCGGTGAGTTCCTGACCAAGCTGGAGGACCCGGACAAGCCGAAGGCCATCGACCCCGTCGACGCCACCCTGAACCTGGTCAAGGGCGACCCGGTGCTCGATGTCAGCAAGACGCCGAACACCGTGCTCGCGCCGGGCGAGGACGCGCCGTTCTATCTGAAGGTCACCAACACCGGGACCGCGAACGTCCCTGACCTGGTGGTGAAGGACGCGCTGCCGCCGGGCATCGCCTTCGTCGACACCTTCCAGGGCGACGACGGGCTCCCGTACAAGATCACTGACGTGCAGATGCCGGCCGGGACGCCCGCGCTGCCGACCCCCGACTTCAAGCAGCAGAGTTCGGGCGGCCGGATCAGCGGGCTGAGCTGGGACTTCTCGAAGGACGACGACGGGAAGGCGTATGTCTTCCCGCCGGGCGCCACGTTCACCATCGAGATCCATGTGCGCCTTGAGGCCGGCATCAACGCCGGTGACGTCGTCACCAACACGATGGGGGCGACCTCGTCCGACCCCGATCTCGCCTGTGACGGGACGTCGCAGCGGGACGGCGACTTCGGGGACGGGCTGTACTGCGTGGCGAGCGCGACGCTGACCGCCAAGACCGGCGCCGCGTTCCAGGCCCGCAAGTGGGTCTCCGGCAACGACAGCCTCGGCTGGTACAACGTGCTGACCAAGGAGAAGCTGCCCGCCGGGGACGACTCCTGTCTGTCGACGACCGACGCCGACGGGCGCCGTTACACCACGAGCCCCTGCATCGCGCTGGTCAACCCGGGCGACCAGTACCACTACCTGATGCGCATTCAGAACGCGGGCACGGAGTCCGGGACCGCGATGCGCATCGTCGACCGCTTCCCCGTCATGGGCGACAAGGGCGTCATCCTCGACTCGGCGCGCAACACCGCCTGGGACAAGCGGCCCACGCTCGCCTCGCGGCCGCGGCTCGACGGGGCCGCCACCATGACGACGTCGTACGAGACCAGCGAACCGCTGTGCACCGACGACCTGGACATGGGCGGTGCCGGGTCGAGCGACCCGCAGTGCGGCTCGGACGTGTGGGACGACGCGTACGGCCCGCGGGCCGTCGGCGCCCGCTTCGACCTCGCCTTCCCCACCCCGCTGCCGCCCGGCGGCACCGTCTCGATCACGTACGCGATGGACACCCCGCTGGACGTCGCGAAGAACGGCGATCCGACGATCGCCTGGAACTCCTACGCCCACAACGAGACCACCGACCGCGCCGGTTCGCCGCGGGTGCTCCAGCCCAACGAGCCGATCCAGGTCGGGGTGGCCCTCGCGTACGGCGACCTGAAGCTGGTGAAGCGGATCGGCAAGCATCCGGCCGCGCTGGACGGGGCGCTCAAGCGGGTGCCGTTCCCGTTCCACGTCACCTGTGTCATCCACCCGCAGGGCGGCCGGGACCGGACCGTCCTCGACAAGGACTACCGGGTCTCCGAGAACAAGCCCGTCACCGTCGAGGGGCTGCCGGCCGGGGCCGAGTGCTCGGTCTGGGAGACGTCGGCGCGCGGCGGCAGTTCCAGCCACCCCGTCGGCGACCCGGTCGAGGTCACCATCCAGCCCGGTCTCGGCGAGACGACGGTGCAGACGGCCCGGATCGAGAACGACTTCGAGTTCGGGCAGCTGCGACTGGTCAAGGCCGTGGACGGGGACGCCGCGGGGTACGCGGACGGGCGGACGTTCGGCGTCGAGGTCTCCTGCGCGCTGCCGAACGCGTCCGGCGCCGCCAGTGATCTGGTGCTCCACAAGACGTACGAGGTCGGCGCCGACGAGCCGGTGGTCGTCAAGCCGCTTCCGGTGAACACCCGGTGCTGGGCCGAGGAGGTCGACACGGGCGGCGCCGAGAAGGCGGTCGTGGACCACGGCACGGCCGGCGACCCGGCGATCGTCACGGCGGACGGCAGCGGTGACGGCGCCGTCATCACGGTGACCAACACCTTCCCCGCCGCCGAACTCACCGTCACCAAGCACGTGGTGAACGGGGACGCCGGTCCGTACGCCTTCACGCTGGCCTGCACCACCGGCCAGGGTGAGGTTCCGCTGGCCGCGGGCGACCGGGCCTTCGAGCTGTCGGACGGCGAGAGCCGCACGGTCAGCGTGCCCAAGGGCGCGAGCTGCACGGTGACCGAGACGGACGTGCCGAGCGGTGACACGGTCACCTACAGCGCGTCGGACGGTGGCGACGACGGCGAGGTCGTGGTCGACGGGAAGGCGTCGGTCGAGGTGACGAACACCTTCCCGGTGCCGCCGGAGCCGGACCGTCCCGGCCACCACGGTGACAAGGGCCACCTGGCCGACACCGGGACCCGGGACTGGGTGCTCGTCGGTCTGCTGCTGATGGCCCTGGCCCTCGCGGGCGGGTTCACGCTCCGCAGGATGACCCGCGCCGGCCGGCGCTGAGCCGGGCGGAACAGGCCGCGGCCCCGGACGAGTCGGACTCGTCCGGGGCCGCGGGCGTGGGTCAGCCGCGCAGCGCCGACGCGAAGATGCCCGGGAGCCGGGACGCCTTCGGGTCGGCGGTGTAGGCGGTCATACGGCGCATCGTCGTGAGGGCGGTGCGGTTGGTGACGTAGTACGGGGGGCGGGGCGACAGCGAGGGCGCGCCGGTGAACAGGCCGCGCGGCGACGGCGCGAACGGGGCCCGCACCACGGTCTTCTCGATGTCCTCCAGCAGGAACGCGTTGTGCACGAAGCCGATGCCGCTGCCGATGTCCTGGCGGGTGTGGCCGGGGAAGGCGCCCCAGGGGGTGTAGCCGAGCAGGAAGCCGAAGGCGGACCAGAGGTTGACGCCGAGGGTGCCGTAGCGCAGGTCGGCGACGGCCTCGTCGACGGCGGCGCGGTGGGCGCGCTCCGTCTTCGGGTGGACGAGGAGGGTGGCGCCGAGGGTGCCGGGCAGCTTGTCGTTGGCGAAGTCGGTCGCCGCGCGCAGGAAGGCGGGGGCGTCGGCGCCGGGCAGCCGGACGACGCCGAGGGCGCTGGCGAACACCTCGACCTTGAGCATCGGGTCGTCGGGGTCGGTGATGTCGGGGACGAGGACGCGGCAGTCGTCGGCGCCGAGGATCTCCGCGTCGGCGTGCGCCCCGGTGACGGTGGCGCGGCGGTCGGCGGCGCCCGGGTAGTAGTCGGGCCGCGGCGGCAGGGCGCGCAGCACCGTGCGGATCTGGGCGAGGAGCTTCTCGGTGCCGTCCCACTCGCGGGGCACGACGAGGACCTGCGTGGCGATGCAGTTGTGGCCGGAGTTGTTGAGCTTGCTGGTGACGATGTGCTCGGCCTGGAAGCGGAAGTCGGCGTCGCTCCACGGGCCCGGCGTCACGATGCACGGGCTGACGCCGCCCAGTTCGCTGGTGAACGGCTTGGTGTTCACCGGGGTGTCGGCGCGGCGGCGCTCCTCGGCCTGCTCGTCCGTGCCCCACACGATGGCGTCGTGGGTGCGGTCGGAGCCGGTGACGTGGATGGTGTCGATGTCCTCGTGGGTGGTGAGGTACGCGCCCTCGGCGCCGCCGCCGTCGACGAACCGCACCCAGCCCGCCTCGATGAACTCGGTGAACACCTTCTCGAAGTGCGGCCGGAGATAGGCGTTGACCGGGTTCATCTTGGCGAGGACGACCTGGCCCTCCGCGTACAGCTTGTGGACGATGTCGAGCGGGGTGATCGCGGCGACGTTGCCCGCGCCGAGGACGAGGGCGACGGCGCTCTCGCCGGGCCGGCCCCGGTACTCGCCCGCGGCGCGGGCGAGTACCTGCTCGCGGGTGGTGCCGGGCAGCGTCCACACCTCGGCCTTGAAGCCGTTGAGCAGCAGCCGGTCGGCGGTGACGGCCGGGAAGACGTCGACGACGGTGCGGCCCTCGTGGCTGCGGACCGCCTTGGCGTCGACCGGCGGCTGTCCGGCGGCGAGGCGGCGCAGCACGTGGAGGTAGGCGCCGATCGTCTGGGCCAGCGCGTAGGGCGCGGTGATCCAGTCCTCGGCGGCCCAGCCGGAGTCCGGCGCGTAGCCCTTGGCGCGGGCGGCGTCGGCGACGGTCGCGGCGGCGCCGTCGGCTATCCGGGGCAGCATCCGTTCCAGGAGGGCGATCCGCTCGGGCAGCGCCGTCGCGGTCCACGACGCGGCGTGCTCCTTGAGCTCGCGGGCCGCGGTGTCGAGCGGGGTGGTGTCGAGTGCGGGTGGGGCAGCGCTCACGGAACAACTCCTGGGTCGGGTAGGGGGCTTGGACGTTACTACGGAGTAGGGGTCAGCAGCAGGGCCCGGTCCCGCTCGGGATCGATCAGCGTGAACGCGGCGACGGCGCCGGCCGCGACGAGCGCGCCGGACAGCAGTACCGCGTGCTGGTAGCCGGCCGTCCCCTGGGCGTCGACCAGGGCGCCGACGACCGCGGGTGCGAGCAGCCCGGCGACGGTGACGACGGCGTTCATCAGGCCGAGGGCGCCGCCGCCGCGGCCGGGCGGGGCGATCTCGGCGACGGTGGTCGCGGCCAGGGTCGCGTAGGAGCCGCTGAGGCCGAGGCCGAGCGAGATGAGCACGGTCTGGGCGACGGTGTTCCCGGCCAGTGGTACGGCGAGGCAGCACAGGGCGCCCGCGGTGAGCGTCCAGGCGCCGACCCGGCCGCGGGCCACCTTGCTGCCGGCGCCGCGCCGCGTCAGCCGCCCGGTGAGCCAGACCTGCCCGAACAGGACGACGGCGCCGACCGCCCACGGCGCGACGACGACCGTCCCGGCCGCGCTCGCCGAGTAGCCGAGGGCGTGCCGCAGGTACGACGACATCCAGACCAGCATCAGGGCCACGGTCCAGTAGCTGGTGAAGTAGGCGATCGTGGTGCCGATCCAGGTGCGGCTGGCGAAGATCCGGCGGTACGGGACCTGCGGCGCCGCCGCCCCGGTCCGCGCGGCCGGGCGCACCCGCGGGCTGTCCGCGCCGAACACCGCCCAGACCAGGGCCCAGACGCACCCGATCACGGCGAGCACCCACAGGGCGGTGCGCCAGCCGTGGTGCTGGATGACCCAGGACAGGGTCGGCGAGGAGACGATCACGCCGAGGGTGATGCCGACGGTGATCAGGGCGCCGGGCAGGTTGCGCCGGTCGTCGGGGAACCAGGACAGGGTGGCCTGCTGGGCGACGGGGAAGGCGGGCCCTTCGGCCGCCCCCAGGAAGACCCGGGAGCCGACGAGCACGGCGAGGCCGCCGCCGATCGCCGCCGGGACCTGCGCCACGGACCACAGCACGGCCATGCCGAGCAGCAGCAGCCGGGGCGAGACGCGGTCGGCGGCCAGGCCCACGACGATCGCGGCGACGGAGAACAGCAGGAAGAACGCGCTGTTGGCCAGCCCAAACTGAGTGGCACTCAGATGCAGATCGGCCCGGATCTCGTCGGCGGCGAGGCCGAGGACGGACTTGTCCGCGAAGTTGACCATCATGAAGACCACGAGGAGCGCGGTCACCGTCCACGCGCGGCGGCTCCCGCGCGTGACCGTGTCGACTGCCGCGCCGGGCGCGGCGGATGCGGTGGTCACGACAGCGGTACCCCGGCGATGGCGATGCGCTCCATCACCCGGCGCTGCGGGAAGTAGTCGTTGACCGCGTAGTGCTGGACGGCGATGTTGTCCCAGATCGCGATCGAGTCGGGCTCCCAGTGGAAGCGGATCTGGAACTCGGGGATGCGCGCCTGGAGGACGAGGATGTCGAGGAGTTCGCGGTTCTCCTCGGCGGACAGGCCCTTGATGTGGCTGGTGAACGGCTCGTTCACGTAGAGCGTCCGGCGGCCGCTGCGCGGGTGGCGGACGACGACGGGGTGCTCGACCCGCGGCCAGCTCGCGCGGAAGGCGGCCTTCTGCTCGTCGTTCATGAGCGCGCCCCAGCTCATCTCCCAGTCGTGGACGGCGACGAGGTCCTCGATGCGCTCCTTGAGGTCGTCGGGGAGGTTGTCGTACGCGGCGCCCATGTCGGCCCACATGGTGTCGCCGCCCGCCGCGGGCACCTCGACGGCGCGCAGCACGGCGCCGAGCGAGGGGTTCGCCATGAACGAGTGGTCGCTGTGCCAGATGTTCTTGTTGCCGGCCGCCTTGGCGTCCTTGGCGAGCCGGGAGATGCCGACGGTGTCGGTCCTGCCGAAGAACGGGTTGGGCTCCGGCGGGCCCCACAGGCCCGAAAGGGCCATGTGGTGCTCGGAGTTGAAGCCCGTCTGACCGCGGAAGAAGATCACCTTCCACTCCAGGAGCGCCTGGCGCAGCTCCTCGGCGAGCTCGTCCGTGATCGGCCGCGTGAGGTCGACCCCGCCGAGGACGGCACCGAAGTGCGGGGTGAGCGGGCTGACCTCGACGAGCCGGTAATCGGTCTGCTCGGCGCCGGGGGCGAGCCGCTCCAGGGTGCGGCGGCCGTAGTGCATCAGCGGCTTGTCGAGGACCGGCTTGGGGTCGGCGACGGGGTTCGAAGCGATGTCGTGCATGGGCGGTGCTCCCCACAGCGAGACGAGTGACGCTATTACGTAACCGGCAGTATCGATATTGGGATGCGGCGGGGCAAGGGCTGGGAGGGGATTGATTTCAGGAGGGCGGCCCGGCCGGGACGAGCACGCGAAGGCCCCGGGGGCTACACCCCGACGGCGCGCCCGATCAGCTCGGCCACCGACGCCACCAGCTGCTCGTCCGGCATCCGCTGCTCGGCGACCATGCGGAACACCATCGACGAGGCGACCAGCGTCGTGGCGGCGGACAGGTCCACGTCCGGGCGCACGTCACCGCGCGCGATGCCGCGCTCCAGGACGTGCCGGGTCTCGCTCATCACCCGCGCCGTGTACGCGTGGAACGCCTCACGGACCGCGCCCTCCTCGGCCGAGGCGCCGATCACGCCGGCGAGGAGGCGGTCGATGCCGGGCTGCCGGTAGGCGTTCATGCGCGTGGTGAGCACCGCGCGCAGCTCGGCGCGGAAGTCACCCATGTCGGGCACGGTCAGCGGGCCGATCCGGGACTCGGCGGCGGCGATGACGAGGTCCTGCTTGGTGGGCCAGCGCCGGTACATGGCGGGCTTGCTCACCCCGGCGCGGGCCGCGACGGCGTCCATGGTCAGCGCGCCCATGCCGCGCTCCGCGACGAGCTCCACCACGGCGTCGAGGACGGCCCGGGTGACGTGCTCCTGGCGCGGCCGTCCGGGCCCGCGCCTGACCGGCCCGCGCCGCGCCTGCTCCCCCGACTGATCGTCCGCCATGCCGCGACCCTACGCGGACGGGCCGCGGGCAGACCATGGCGTCAAGCTCTGAATGGTGGTTCACTGCTTGCATGGCCTACCGCAAGACCCCCGCCGAACTGCGCCGTCTCGAAGCCGCACGGGAGCACCTGATCGCCTGTGCCACCGCCGTCGTGGCCGAAGTGGGCTGGGCGCAGGCGTCCGTGACGGCGGTCGCCGATTCGGCCGGGATCGCGGCGGGCTCCGTCTACCAGCACTTCCCGTCCAAGGCCGCGCTCGCCGTGGAGGTCTTCCGGCGGGCCGCGGGCCACGAGGTGGCGGTGCTCGACGAGGTGCTGCACGGCCCCGGCGACCCCGTCGAGCGGCTGGCGCACGGCGTCGAGGTGTTCGCGCGCCGCGCCCTGGAGAACCGCGGTCTGGCCTACGCGCTGCTCGCGGCCCCCGCCGAGCCGGCGGTCGGCGCCGAGCGGCTCGACTTCCGGCGCCGATATCGCGCGCTCTTCGCCGACGTGGTGCGCGAGGGCATCACGGCGGGTCGACTGCCGCCGCAGAAGAGCGAGATCACCGCCGCCGCGCTCACCGGCGCGGTCGGCGAGGTGCTCGCGTACCCGCTGGGCACCCCCGACGGCACCGCGCCCGACGACCTGATCACCGACCTCACCGCGACCGTGCTGCGCTGCGCGGGCGCCGCCCCCGCCACCGGCAACCCACGCGCACCCGAAGGAGCCCCCGCATGACCGTGACCAGTCGTCCCACCGCCGTGACGCACGACGTCACCAACCAGGCCCCGCCGCTGACCGGCCACGACGCCGCCGACGACGCGGTGCTCCTGGAGGGCGTACGCCGTGAGGGCGCGGCCTGGCACCTCGACGACCTGCACGCCTTCGGCAAGGTCGTGGGCAGCGCGGAGGCACGGGAGTGGGCCGACCAGGCCAACCGCTTCGAGCCCGAACTGCGCACCCACGACCGGTACGGGAACCGGATCGACGAGGTGGACTTCCACCCGGCGTACCACTCCCTGATGACCGCCACCGTCGGTGCGGGCGCGGCCGGCTCGGCGTGGGCGGACGAGCGGCCGGGCGCCCATGTCGCGCGGGCCGCGACGTTCATGGTGGCGACGATGATGGAGCAGGGCCACATGTGCCCGGTCTCGATGACGTACGCCGTGATCCCCGCGCTGCGCCGCTCCCCCGAACTCGCCAAGGTCTACGAGCCGTTGCTCACGTCGACGGTCTACGACCCGGGCCTGCGCACCCCCACCACCAAGCGCGGGCTGCTCGCCGGGATGGGCATGACGGAGAAGCAGGGCGGCACCGACGTACGGGCGAACACGACGACCGCCGCCGAGCAGCCGGACGGCAGCTGGCGGCTGCGCGGCCACAAGTGGTTCACCAGCGCCCCGATGAACGACCTCTTCCTGGTCCTGGCGCAGGCGCCCGGCGGGCTCTCCTGTTTCCTGGTGCCCCGTGTCCTGCCCGACGGCAGCCGCAACACCTTCCGCATCCAGCGCCTGAAGGACAAGCTCGGCAACCGCTCGAACGCCTCCAGCGAGCCCGAGTTCGACGACACCGTGGCCTGGCTCGTCGGCGACGAGGGCAAGGGCGTGCGCACCATCATCGACATGGTGACGATGACCCGGCTCGACTGCGTCCTCGGCTCGGCCGGCCACATCCGGGAGGCGCTCGCGCAGGCCGCCCACCACACCCGCCACCGCTCGGTCTTCGGGGCGAAGCTGATCGACCAGCCGCTGATGCGCAACGTGCTCGCCGATCTGAGCCTGGAGTCCGAGGCCGCGACCACCCTCGGGCTGCGGCTCGCGGGCGCCGCCGACCGGGGCGAGCGGGAGTTCCTGCGGCTGGCCACCGCCGTCTCCAAGTACTGGGTGTGCAAACGGCAGCCCGCGATCGTGGCCGAGGCCCTGGAATGCCTCGGCGGCAACGGTTATGACGAGGCGTCAGGGATGCCGCGGCTGTACCGGGAGGCGCCGCTCAACGGCATCTGGGAGGGGTCGGGAAACGTCAACGCCCTCGACATGCTGCGCGCCCTGGCCCGCGAGCCGCAGTCCCTGGAGGCGTTCCGTACGGAGATCGAGGCGGCGTCCGGCGCGGACCGCCGGCTCGACGCCGCCTGGCGGGAGCTGAAGGAGCAGCTGGTCCTCACCGAGGACGCCCCGCTGCGCGCCCGCCGCGTCATCGAGCGGGCGGCCCTCGTCCTCCAGGGCTCTCTCCTCGTCCGCCACGCGCCCGCCGCGGTCGCGGACGCGTTCTGCGCCTCCCGGCTGGCCGGCGACCAGGGCCTCGCCTTCGGCACCCTGCCGCCGGACACCGACTTCGCGGCGCTCCTGGAGCGGCTGCCGGCCTGAGGGCCGTGCGGCGCAGGTCACGCGGCCGGCTCGGACACCGGCCGCGCGGCGGCGGCCCGCACCCGGCGGCGCCGGGCCACCGTGCCGACCGTCGGGTGGGCGACGCCCCAGGCCGCGCCCTTGCAGATGATCTCCTTGTAGAGAGCGGCGGTGCGGCCGGTCAGGACCGCGGCCTTGGCGCGGTCGTCCGCGGTCACGTACTGGATGAGGCCCTCCTTGCGGCCGAGCGAGACGCACTGGTTGAAGTAGCGGATCGGCACGGTCGGGACCTTCGTGCCCGTCAGGCGGGCCGCGAGGGCGTCGGCGGCCTGCCAGGCGGTGGGAACGCCCGAGGCGCAGGACATCCGCAGCGGCTGGCCGCCGGGGCCCTCCACCAGGGCCGCGTCTCCGATGGCGTAGACCTCGGGGTGCGAGACGGAGCGCATGGTGCGGTCGACGACGATCTGCCCGGTGTCCGAGACCTCCAGGGTGGTGGCCTTCGCGATCGGGTGGACGGCGAAGCCGGTGGTCCACACGGTGGCCGCGGAGGGGATGGACTCCCGGCCGTCCAGGGACACCCGCGTCTGCCCGACCTCCGTCACCGCCGCGTTCTCGTGGACCGTGATGCCGAGCCGGTCGACGACCTTGCGCAGGTGGGCGCGGCCCTTGTCGGAGAGCCAGTCGCCGAGGCCGCCGCGGGCGACGAGCGCGACGTCGAGGTCCGGGCGGGCCTCGGCGATCTCGGTCGCGGCCTCCAGACCGGTCAGGCCCCCGCCGACCACGACCACCGGCTGCCCGGCACCCAGCGCGGCCAGCCGCTCGCGCAGCCGCAGCGCGCCCGGGCGGCTCGCGATCTGGTGGGCGTACCGGTCGGCCCCGGGGACACCGTGGTCGTCCCAGGCGCTGCCGAGGGCGTAGACGAGCGTGTCGTACGCGAGCTCGGCCTCGGCGCCGTCCCGGTCGGTGACCGCGACCGTGCGGCGCTCGGCGTCGACGGCCGTGACGTGCCCGAGCCGCAGCTCGACGCCCGTGCCCCGGAACATCTCGGCGAAGGGGCGGGCCTTCAGCTCCTGGCCCGCCGCGAGCTGGTGCATGCGGACCCGCTCGACGAAGTCCGGCTCCGCGTTGACGAGGGTGATGCGGACGTCGTCCCCGTGCAGCCGCTTGGCCAGCCGGCCGGCGGCGGTGGCTCCGGTGTAGCCGGCGCCGAGGACGACGATGCGGTGCTGCTGGTGCATGGCGGGCTCCTGTGGCTCGTGCCGCCCCGTTCCGGGCGGGTTCGACACCTGAACCGGACAGCCCGCCGATTCCTGACACCGGCCCGGTGTGACGCCCGTCACCCCACGCCCGGCGGGCTCAGAAGGCGCTGCGCAGCACCGGCTCCCCGTGATCCGTGGCCGCCCACCGGCGCGTCAGACGCTCCAGCTTGTCCGGGTTGACCTGGCTGCGGAACGCGGCGATGGCACCGTCCGCGCCGAACTCCGGACACATCACGCCGATGACCCGGCCGTCCAGGACCGCGACGATCGCCGCCGAGCCGTTGGCCGCCGACACGTACACCTCGGGCGAGCCGCCGACCAGGTTCCGCTTGGCCTTGCCCGGCTTGAACAGGCCCCGCATGAACGTGGCGACCGCCTTCGCGCCCTCGAAGGCGGTCGCCCGCGCCGGCACCTTCCCGCCGCCGTCGCCGATCGCGATGGCGTCCTGGGTGAGCAGGGCGACCAGCGGCTCGGTCCGCCCGCTGGTGGCGGCCGAGAGGAACTCCTCGACGATCCGCCGGGCCGCCGCCCCGTCGATCTCGGTGCGGGCCCTGCCGTCCGCGACATGCTTCTTGGCGCGGTGGAAGATCTGCGCGCTGGCGGCCTCGCTGATGTCGAGGATCTCGGCGATCTCCCGGTGGGAGTACGTGAACGCCTCGCGCAGCACGTACACCGCCCGCTCGTTGGGGGTCAGCCGCTCCAGGACGACCATGACCGCGTACGAGACGGAGTCGCGCTGCTCGACGGTGTCGGCGGGGCCGAGCATCGGGTCACCGGCGAGCAGCGGCTCCGGCAGCCACGCGCCCACATAGGTCTCGCGGCGGACGCGGGCCGACGTGAGCTGGGTGAGGCAGAGATTGGTCAGCACCTTGGTGAGCCACGCCTCGGGCACCTCGATGCGCGCGACGTCGGCGGCCTGCCAGCGCAGGAAGGTCTCCTGCACGGCGTCCTCGGCCTCGGCCGACGAGCCGAGCATGCGGTAGGCGATGGCTTCCAGGCGGCGCCGGGACGCCTCGAACCGCTCGATGTCGTCCGCCGTCAGCATCGCAGGCACCGTCCTCCGTCGCGAGAGTTCCCGCAGATCGTAAGCGACACCGGCCGGCCGCGGGCCGAACCTCCCTTCTCCCGGCGTCCGTTGGGGCAGCGGGTCACACGAGGGTGAGGCGCAGTGTCTCCACGCCGTCCCAGCCGTGCCCGGTCAGCCGCTCGCCGAGGCCGAGCCGTGCGGGGGCCCGCACATCGAGACACCGGGGCGGGCCGAGGGTGCGGGCGACCGCGACCAGGGTCTCCAGGGCGCTGTTGGCGAGGTAGTCGACCCCGGTGAGGTCGACGACGACCTCCCGGCAGCCGCGGCTCTGTTCCTGAACCGCCTGGGTCAGCGGAACCTTGTGCGCCCCGATGAGCCGGCCGATCAGGCGGACACCTGCGGGGTGCTGGACGGGGGTGATGAGAACGAGGTCATCGACGTAATAGCCATGCATGGCGGATCCAGGGCGTGATGCACCGGTGCGGAGCGGCAGGGCCGGGCACAACGGCACGAAGTCGCGGGCGCAGGGACCCGCCGGGAAAGCCGCTGGCGCTGGGGGCTCCTTGCCCCGGAAGATCGCCGGAAGAGTGTCGCCGCGCTGACGGCGACACCTGTTCCACGGACCGCCTCCAGCGTACGCTCCCGCGGCCCCCGTGGCCGCTTCACGGAGGTAGCACAACTGACCGTGCACCAAGGGGTGTTGTGCAGGTTGTCGGCGTGGCTGGAGGGCCTCATGCTGACGGGCATGGACATCACCCGCAGACGTCTGCTGAGCGTGCTGGCCGCGAGCGGAGTACTGGCCGCCGTCCCCGTGGGACCGGCGGGCGCCGCGGAGACGGCCGAGGGGGTGCGGCGGCTGCTCGCGAACACGATCGCCGTCTTCGCGGGCACCGAAGCCGCCAACTCCCGCCCGGAGACCGCCGCCAAGGTCGCGGCCGCCGAGAGGACGGCCCGCACGAACCTGGCCGCCCTCGACGCGGCGTCCGGTGAAGGCACCGAACTCTTCGCCGGCGTTCCCCTCGGCACCAGCGACCCGAATCTGACCACCACCTACCAGCGCCTGTACGAGATCGCGCTGGCGACCGTCACCCCCGGCGTCTCCCCTGATCTGTACGGGAGTTCAGCGGTAAGGGGCCGGGTCGTCGACGGCCTGCAATGGCTCCACACCCACTACTACGGCGACCAGTCCCAGGGCTACTACGGCAACTGGTTCTCCTGGGAGATAGGCATCCCCCAGCACATCAGCCGCACGCTGGTGCTGCTCGGCGACCAGGTCCCCGCCCCCCTCGTGTCCGCGTACGTGGCGTCGATGGACGCGTATCTGCGCAACGGCAAGGACGGCGACGTCGACCTCGACTCCCGCTTCCACACCGGCGCCAACCTCGCCGACATCACCACGAACCGCATCCTCCAGGGCGCCGTCACCGGCGGTGCGCCGGGCGAGGCCCGCATCCGCAAGGCGCTGACCGACCAGCTCACGGTCTTCGCGACGGTCGACCCGTACGCCCTCCGGCACGGGGTGACGGACGGCTACTACGCGGACGGGTCGTTCATCCAGCACGCGTCGGTCGCGTACACGGGCGCGTACGGGAAGGGCCTGCTGACCCGGGTCGTGCAGACGCTGAAGATCCTCGACGGCACCGGTTTCGTGGCCGCCGACGCGCTGCTCCCCACGATCCACGGCTGGGTGCGCGACGGTTTCGCGCCGCTCATCTTCGAGGGCTGGATGATGGAGGCGGTCAAGGGCCGCTCGGTCTCCCGCACCGGCACCGGCTACGCCGACGTCGCCACCGTCGTGGAGGCCGTCGTCGACCTGGCCTCCCTCTCCTCCGGCGCCGAGGCCACCGCCCTCGCCTCGTACGTGAAGCACCTGCGCGCCTCGTCCCGCGCGGCCCTCGACCCGACGACGTTCGTCTCCCCGCTGAGCATCGTCCGCTACACCGCCGTCCTCGCCGACGCCTCGGTGCCGGCCGCCGACCTCAACGCCCCGGCCCGCTCGGTCGCGTTCAACGCCATGGACCGCACGGTGCACCGCCGCCCCGGCTACGCGTTCACGCTCTCCCGCAGCTCGCGCAGGATCAGCAAGTACGAGTACATGAGCGGCGAGAACCTGATGCCGTGGTTCCAGGGCGACGGCGCCCACCACCTCTACCTGTCGGGCCAGGACCAGACGCAGGCGTTCGGCATCGACTACTTCACGACCGTGTCGCCGTACGGCCTGGCGGGGGTGACGGCGCCGGTCGAACACCGCGGCACGGTCCCGGAGCTGTACGACGGCAAGCTCTTCTACGACAACCCGTCGCACCCGCTGAACTTCACGGCGTCCTCCGAGTCCCAGAACCGTTACGTCTACTTCCCGACGGCCACCCAGGCGTACTCGGGCGGGGCGGTCCTCGACGGTGTGTACGGCGCGGCGGGCTGGGTGCAGTCGGACGACGTGCCCTGGCGCGACCGGCAGGCGGGCATCCTGCCGGACGACTTCATCGCGTACCGCAACGCGCGCGCCACGAAGTCCTGGTTCCTCCTCGACGACGAGGTGGTGATCCTGTCGGCCGGCGTCGGGGACGCGCCGGGCGCGGGCCGTGCGGTGACGACGACGGTCGACGCGCGGATCGCGGCCGCCGGTGACGCGGTGTCGGTGACCGAGGGCGACGGCTGGACCCACTGGGCGAACACCACACAGCACGTCTCCGTCGGCTACGTCCGGCTCGCGGGCCCCGCCCCCAAGGTCCGCCTCGACACGGTGACCCGCAGCCGCCGCGTCGTGCGCACCTCGAACCCGGACACGGCGGTCACCAAGCAGGTCTTCTCGGTGACGGTCGAACAGGAGGCGGGGTCCCGGCCGGCCGCCTTCGCCTACGTGCTGCTCCCGCACGCCACCCCGGACGCGGTCCGGGCCGCACCCCGCGTGCAGCTCCTCGCCAACACCCCGCGCCTGCAGGCCGTACGCCACACGTCCCTCGGCCTGACGGCCGCCAACACCTTCACCTCCGGCACGCACCACACGGCGGGTCTCGCCGTCGAGGGACCGGCGTCGGTCCTGGTGCGACGGGAGGGGAAGAAGGTGACGGTGGCCGTCAGCGACCCGACGACGGAACGCGACACGGTCTCGGTCACGCTGCACGGACGGGCGCTGCGCAGGACGGACGGGGACGACGCCGTCCACGTGCGGCCGGTACCGGGCGGCACCCGCCTGGACGTGACCACGCGCCACGCCTACGGGCGCAGCTTCAGCTGTCAGCTGGCCGAGTAGCGCTGCTTGCGCAGTCCCGTGCGGTCGGTGCGCAGTGGTCGCGAGCTCAGGGCCGCGAGGCCGATGGCGGCGAGGACGGCGGCGCAGAGCGTGAGCGCCGCCGTGGGGCCTGCGGTGCCGGCGAAGGAGCCGAGTGCGCCGTTCATGCACAGCAGCGCCACGCTCTGCACGAGCACGAGCACCGCCTGGACGCGCGAGAGATGGCTCTCCGGTGCCGCGGCCAGGATCAGGGGGGCGATGTGCGAGGAGAAGGTTCCGTTGCCGACTCCGATGAGCAGGCCCGCGGCCACCGCGACCGGGGCGCCGGGTGCGAGGGCCAGGGCCAGTACCCCCGTCCCGGCGAGGACCAGGGCGGCGGCCGACAGCAGTCCCGGGCGGCCGAGCGGGCCGCGCCGCACGACCAGCAGGGTGACGGCCACCATGCCCGCTCCCTGCGCGCCGATCACCAGCCCCGCGGTGCCCGCGTCCCAGCCGTGGGCGCGCGCGGACAGCGGGATCAGCAGTGCAGGCACGGGCAGCAGGAAGCCCGCCGCGCAGCCCGTGAGGCAGAGCGCCGGGCGGAGCACCGGATGGGAGAAGGCGACCCGTACGCCGTCGGCGGCGTCCCTGAACAGACGGGCCCGGCGCGGGGGCGGTGGCGGCCCGCTGCCTTCGCGCGGGCGGACGAGGGCCAGGACGATCAGCGTCACGGCGAAGGTGCCTGCGTTGGCCAGGGCCGCTCCGACGAGTCCGGCGAGCCCGGCCAGGACGCCGCCCAGGGGCCCGGCGCCCATCCCGGTCAGCTGGCCGCCGGCCTGCCGCAGCGACAGCGCCCTCGGCAGCTGCCGCGCGTCGACGAGGCGGCGCGGCATGGTGCCCGACGCCGGAAGGTAGAAGGCGTCGACGACACCGACGGCGACGCCCGTCGCGATGAGCAGCCAGGGCGGCGTGCCCAGGCGGTGGGCGACGGCGGCGAGCACGAGCGAGAAGGCGAGCATCGCCGCGTCACCCGTGATCAGCACCCGGCGCGCACCGGCCCGGTCGCTCACCGCGCCGCCGACGAGGAGCAGCAGCACGCGCGGCAGCGTGACCGCGCTCAGGACGAGGCCCGCGACGCCCCCGCCGTACGCGCTCGCCGACCAGCCGAGCGCGAAGGAGAAGACGGCGTTGCCGGCGAGGGAGACCAGGATGGCGGCGAGCCACCACAGATAGGGGCCCGGCAGCCGCTCCCGGTCCTCCCGGGCGGGCGCCGGGCCCGCTGTTCTGTGCGGCCCGACGGTGTCGTCGGCGGTTTCTTCGGGGGCGGTCATCCCGCTACGCCTCAAGACGCACCGGCATCAGCAGCGAGAAGGTGTCCCCGTCGTCGGGGCGGCGGACAGCGACCGGGGTCGTGGGGGCGTCGAGTTCCAGGACGAGTTCGGCGCGGGCGCCCGCGGTCAGGGCCTCCAGGAGGTAGCCGCGGTTCACGGCGACGCGGTCCGGGTCGCCGTCGGGGTCCTGGGCGAGGGTCACGGTGCCGTCGGCGGCGAGGCCGAGGACGCTGAGCACGGCCCCGGTGTCGTCGGTGCGGACGGGCCCGGTCTCCAGGGAGCGGCGGAAGGCGGCCGTGTCGACCGTGGCGCGGCGGGCCCCGGCCGGCGGGAGGAGCCTGCGGTAGTCGGGGAAGTCGTGGTCGAGGTGCGGGCCCGAGGTCTGGCCGGTGCCGGTGTCGAGGCTGACGCGGCCGCCGTCGACGGTGAGCGTCACCCGCTCCTCGGCGTCCAGCAGCGGCCGCATCGCGTCGGCGAGCGCGCTCGGCACGACGACCTGGACGCGCTCGCCGTCGTACCCGTCGACGGCGGCCCGGGCGACGGCCATCCGGTAGCGGTCGGTGGCCACGAGGCGCAGCGTCCCGTCCTCGACGTCGAAGAGGACCCCGGCCAGCATCGGCAGGCCCGGGTCGGTGCTCGCGGCGAAGCGGACGGCGTCCAGGGCCGCGGACAGGTCGCCCGCGGTGACGGTCAGCCGGACGGTCGTCGCGGGCGCGGCGGGGGCGGTCATGGTGTTCTCCCTCTCGTCGAGTGCTGCTCGGAGTGCGGAGAACGCGGTGCGGGCGTCGAAGAGCCCCTGTTCGAGCCGGTCGAGGTGGGCGTCGAGCAGGTTCCGTACGAGGACGGTGTCCTTGCCGGACCAGCTCGCCAGGACCAGCCGGATGTCGGCCAGCGGCATCCCGGCCCGGCGCAGGCGGGCCAGCAGGCGGGCCTCGTCGAGCTGCTCGGGCGCGTACCAGCGGTAGCCGGTCAGCGGATCGACCCGGTCGGGGACCAGCACACCGGCCCGGTCGTAGAACCGCAGGGCACTCACGCCCAGGCCACTGTCCCGGGCCAGCTCGCCGATGCTGCGCATGTCGTTCTCCACACCCGGGACTCTGGGCCCTGCACCAGGTCGAGGGTCAAGCGGCTCAGAACTCGGCGGTGTCCAGGTCGAAGCCGAGGGGGTCGGGGAGGGGGACGGCGAGGCCGAGTTTGTAGGAGGTCTTCTTCGCGTAGTCGTCGCCCTCGGGCACGGAACCGAGGGTGACCCGCTTGGCCTCGCGGTCAATGAGGAGATACAGCGGCACTGCCGCGCGGGCGTACCCACGGATCTTCTTGAAGCGGTCGTTCCCAGCGGTCGAGTCGGAGGTGACCTCGACGACCATGAGAACGGCCGAAGGCTCGTGCCACTCCAGGTCGTTGTCGAAGGATCCCTTCGGGGCGACGACGATATCGGGGACGACGTGGCCGGTCGCGGAGGCTCCGGGTACGTTCAGCCCGATTCCGGTGTAGCTGCGCAGTGTGCGGTCCAGCCTCCGGAGCGTGATCTGGTCCGATGCCTCGGTCACGAATTCCTCGTGCTCACCGTTGGCTGGAGGTGTCACGTGGATCTCCCCTTCGATCAACTCCACGCGCCACCCCTCGGGGGCGGCCGCGCTGACCCGAGTGAAGGCCTCCTCGACGTCCGGGACACCAACATGCCCCGGCCCCACGGGATGGTGCTCCGGGACCGGCAGAGCTGCCATGACGGACCTCCTCCTTCGCTCAGCGCGACACTCCCAGGGTAGGTGGGGGCAGGCCCGGGGATCCTCAGATCGTTCACCCGAATGGGCAAGCAGGCGCGTTTCCCCAGCTCAGCGCCCTACTCGTCGGCCTCCAGGTCGCCCTCCGTCTCCAGGTACACCTGGCGCAGGGCTTCCAGGACCGCCGGGTCCGGCTTCTCCCACATGCCGCGCGACTCGGCTTCGAGCAGCCGCTCCGCGATGCCGTGCAGGGCCCACGGGTTGGCCTCGGAGAGGAACTGGCGGTTGGTCTCGTCGAGGACGTACGTCTCCGTCAACTTGTCGTACATCCAGTCGGCGACCACGCCGGTCGTGGCGTCGTAGCCGAACAAGTAGTCCACGGTGGCGGCGAGTTCGAAGGCGCCCTTGTAGCCGTGGCGGCGCATCGCCTCGATCCACTTGGGGTTCACGACGCGGGCCCGGAAGACGCGGGACGTCTCCTCGACGAGGGTGCGGGTACGGACCGTCTCGGGGCGGGTCGAGTCGCCGATGTACGCCTCGGGGGCGGTGCCGCGCAGCGCGCGCACCGTGGCGACCATGCCGCCGTGGTACTGGAAGTAGTCGTCGGAGTCGGCGATGTCGTGCTCGCGGGTGTCCGTGTTCTTGGCGGCGACCGCGATCCGCTTGTAGGCCGTCTCCATCGCGTCGCGGGCCTGGCAGCCGTCGAGGCCGCGCCCGTACGCGTAGCCGCCCCACACCGTGTAGACCTCGGCCAGATCGGCGTCGGTGCGCCAGTCCTTGGAGTCGATCAGCTGGAGGAGGCCCGCGCCGTACGTTCCCGGGCGCGATCCGAAGATGCGGGTGGTGGCCCGGCGTTCGTCGCCGTGCTCGGCGACGTCCGCCTGGACGTGGGCGCGTACGTGGTTGACCTCGGCCGGCTCGTCGAGCGACGCCGCAAGGCGTACGGCGTCGTCGAGGAGGCCGATGACGTGCGGGAACGCGTCGCGGAAGAAGCCCGAGATGCGCAGGGTCACATCGATGCGGGGGCGGTTCAGTTCGGCGTACGGGATCGGCTCCAGGCCCGTCACGCGGCGCGAGGCGTCGTCCCAGACGGGGCGGACGCCGAGCAGCGCGAGGGCCTCGGCCACGTCGTCGCCCGCCGTGCGCATGGCACTGGTGCCCCACAGGGAGAGGCCGACGGAGGTGGGGTACGCGCCGTTGTCGTCCTGGTAGCGGGTGAGGAGGGAGTCGGCGAGGGCCTGGCCGGTCTCCCACGCGAGGCGGGACGGGACGGCCTTCGGGTCGACGGAGTAGAAGTTGCGGCCGGTCGGCAGGACGTTGACGAGGCCGCGCAGGGGGGAGCCGCTCGGGCCCGCGGGCACGAAGCGGCCCTCCAACGCGCGGACGGTGTGGTCGAGTTCGTCGGTGGTGGCGTTGAGACGGGGGACGACTTCGCGGGCGGCGAAGTCGAGGATGGCGGTGACGGCGTCCTCGGCCGGGCCGTGCTCACCGCCCTCCGCAGCGCCTGCCCGGTGCTGGGGTGCCGCCGTGCCCACCCTGCCGCCCAAGGCGGCGGACTGCCCAAGGCGGGTGGCCTCCTCCGGGTTCCAGCCGGCGGCCTCCATCGCTTCCACCAGGGCCCGCGCCATGGCCTCCGCCTCGTCGGCGGACGTACGGGTCGCGCTCGACTCGTCCAGGCCCAGCGCCTCCCGCAGGCCCGGCAGAGCCTGCGTGCCGCCCCAGATCTGGCGGGCCCGGAGGATCGCCAGGACGAGGTTGACGCGGTCGGCGCCGGCCGGCGCCTGGCCCAGGACGTGCAGGCCGTCGCGGATCTGGGCGTCCTTGACCTCGCAGAGCCAGCCGTCGACGTGCAGCAGGAAGTCGTCGAAGCCGTCGTCGTCCGGGCGGTCGTCGAGGCCCAGGTCGTGGTCGAGCTTCGCGGCCTGGATCAGGGTCCAGATCTGCGCGCGGATGGCGGGCAGCTTCGCCGGGTCCATGCTGCTGATCTGGGCGTACTCGTCGAGGAGTTGTTCCAGGCGGGCGATGTCGCCGTAGGAGTCGGCGCGGGCCATCGGCGGCACGAGGTGGTCGACGAGGGTGGCGTGGACGCGGCGCTTGGCCTGGGTGCCCTCGCCCGGGTCGTTCACGAGGAACGGGTAGACGAGCGGCAGGTCGCCGAGCGCGGCGTCCGGGCCGCACGCGGCGGACAGGCCCGCGTTCTTGCCGGGCAGCCACTCCAGGTTGCCGTGCTTGCCGAGGTGGATCATCGCGTCGGCGCCGAAGCCCCGGTCGTCGGCGGAGGCCGCGATCCAGCGGTAGGCCGCCAAGTAGTGGTGGGACGGCGGCAGATCGGGGTCGTGGTAGATCGCGATCGGGTTCTCGCCGAAGCCGCGCGGCGGCTGGATGAGGATGAGCAGGTTCCCGCGGCGCAGCGCGGCGAGCACGATGTCGCCCTCGGGGTTGCGGGACCGGTCGACGAACATCTCGCCGGGCGGCGGCCCCCAGTGCCGCTCGACCTGCTCGCGCAGCGAGAGCGGCAGCGTCGCGTACCAGCGCCTGTAGTCGGCGGCCGGGATGCGGACCGGGTTCTTGGCGAGCTGTTCCTCGGTGAGCCACTCCTGGTCGTGGCCGCCGGCCTCGATGAGCGCGCGGATCAGCTCGTCGCCGTCTGCGGAGACGAGGCCCGGGATGCCGGCCTCGTCCCCGAAGTCGTAGCCCTCCGCGATCAGCCGCCGCAGCAGCGCGATCGCCGACGCGGGGGTGTCGAGGCCGACCGCGTTGCCGATCCGGGAGTGCTTGGTCGGGTACGCGGACAGGACCAGGGCGAGCTTCTTGTCGGCGGCCGGGATGTGGCGCAGGCGCGCGTGGCGCACGGCGATCCCGGCGACACGGGCGGCGCGCTCGGCGTCGGCGACGTACGCCGGGAGCCCGTCCTCGTCGATCTCCTTGAAGGAGAACGGGACGGTGATCAGGCGCCCGTCGAACTCCGGCACCGCGATCTGGCTCGCGGCGTCCAGCGGCGAGACGCCCTCGTCGTTCTCCTCCCAGTCGGACCGGGACGAGGTCAGGCACAGGGCCTGGAGGATCGGCACGTCGAGCCCGGTCAGCGCGCCCGCGTCCCACGCCTCGTCGTCGCCGCCCGCGCTCGCCTCCGCGGGGCGGGTGCCGCCCGCGGCGAGCACGGTGGTGACGATCGCGTCGGCCGCGCCGAGCGCCTCGATCAGCTCGGGCTCGGGGGCCCGCAGGGAGGCCACGTACAGCGGGAGCGGACGGGCTCCGGCGTGCTCGACCGCGTCGCAGAGGGCGTGCACGAAGGCCGTGTTGCCGCTCATGTGGTGGGCGCGGTAGTAGAGCACGGCGACGGTCGGACCGTCGGTCGTCGCGGCGGTGCGCTCCAGGGATCCCCAGGTGGGAGCGGGCGCAGGCGCCTCGAAGCCGTGGCCGGTCAGCAGCACGGTGTCGGAGAGGAACCGGGCGAGCTGGGCGAGGTTCGCGGGACCGCCGTGCGCCAGGTACTTGTGGGCCTCGGCGGCGATGCCGACGGGCACCGTGGAGGCCGCCATCAGCTGCGCGTCGGGGGCCTGTTCACCGCTGAGCACCACGAGCGGGATCCCGGCGGCGGACAGCCGGTCGATGCCGTCCTGCCAGGCACGGACCCCGCCCAGGAGCCGTACGACGACCAGGCCGACGCCGTCGAGGAGCGCGTCGAGGTCGTCCAGCGGGAGCCGGGAGGGGTTCGCGAAGCGGTACGAAACCGGCGTGCCGGCCGTCGTGTTCGCCGCGCGGGCGCTGAGCAGGTCGGTGTCGGAGGTCGACAGGAGCAGAAGCTGCTGAGGCATGCGTCGGCGGCCCTTCCTCGGGGTGTCCGCGCCCCGGGTGGTCGTTGGACGGCGGGAGTTCCTGGCTCACTCCGCTGTTGCGGAGCTCACAGTGGCGGGACCGCGCCGGATTCACACCGGGCTTCCTCCCCTTTTGCCGTCGATGGCACGCTCATCGTACGGGTCGGGGCGACGGGCCGGTACGGGATGCCGGTCACAGGCCCATGGGTATGCTCCCCGGCATGTCCGCCTCCCCCGATCCCCCCATATCCGCAGGTACCGGCACGTCCGGCGACGCCTGCCCCGGCGCGCTGCGGCTGCACGCCGCCGACGACGGGTTCCTGGCGCGGGTGCGCATACCCGGCGGGGTGCTGACGGCGGACCAGGCGCGGGCGCTCGGCGCGCTGTCCGCCCGGCTCGGGGACGGGGCGCTGCACCTCACGTCGCGGGGGAACGTGCAGCTGCGCGGAGTGCGCGACGGCTGCGGCGGCGCTCTGGCGGAGGCGTTGGCCGCGGCCGGACTGCTGCCGTCCCCGGCCCACGAACGGGTCCGCAACGTCGTGGCGTCGCCGATGTCCGGGCTCGACGGCCTCGGATCCGTCGACGTACGCGGCTGGCTGCGCGCGCTCGACGCGGAGTTGTGCGCGAGCGCGGTCACCCCGGGGCTCTCCGGCCGGTTCCTGTTCGCGCTGGACGACGGCCGCGGCGACGTCGCGGCGCTCGGCCCCGACGTGCTGGTGCGGGGGCTGCCCGGGGGCGACGCCGAGGTGTCGCTCGGGGAGGCACGGTTCCGGGTGGCGCACGGGGACGCGGCACGGGCGGCGGTGATCGCGGCGGAGGTCTTCGTGACGGCGGCGCGCGAGGCCCCGGGCCGGACCTGGCGCGTCGCCGAACTGACCCTTTCACGAGCCGAGTTGGAGGCCCGGCTCGTGTCGGCCGGCCTGCGGGGCGAGGTGGCCGACGGACCCGCCGCGGCGGCCACGCCCGCCGAGCCCGCCGGACTCGCCCTTCCCTTCGGCACGGCCACCCCCGAGAAGTGGGCCGAACTCACCGAACTGGCCGCTCGACTCCCCGCCCAGGAACTGCGCCTGACCCCCTGGCGCCGGGTCGTCGTGCCCGGCGCACCCGCCGACCCTGACACCCCGTGGACCCGCCTCGGCGCCTGCATCGGCAGCCGGGGCTGCGCCAAGGCCCACACCGACGTACGGGCCGACGCCGCACCCCGGCACCCCGAACTCCCCACGTACTGGTCCGGCTGCGAGCGCCGCTGCGGCCACCCGACCGGGCCGTACGTCGACGTCACGGCCAGGACCGACGGCACGTACACGACCACCACCCGTACCACGCACCCCAGTTGAGAGAGCCGAACCTCATGTCCTTGTACGACTACGAGAAGGACGGCGCGGCGATCTACCGCGAGTCCTTCGCCACCATCCGCGCGGAGGCCGCGGACGGCCTCGCCGCCCTGCCCGCCGACGTCGCCCAGGTGGCGGTCCGCATGATCCACGCCTGCGGCCAGGTGGATCTCGTACAGGACATCGGCCACTCCCCGGCCGTCGTGGCGAAGGCCCGCGCCGCCCTGCGCGCGGGCGCGCCGATCCTCTGCGACGCGCACATGGTCGCGAGCGGCGTCACGCGCAAGCGGCTGCCCGCCGACAACGAGGTGATCTGCACGCTCCGGGACCCCCAAGTCCCGGCGCTCGCGGCCAAGTTGGGCACGACCCGCAGCGCGGCGGCGCTCGAACTGTGGCGGGACCGGCTCGACGGCGCGGTCGTCGCGATCGGCAACGCCCCCACCGCCCTGTTCCACCTCCTCGAAATGATCGCGCAGGGCGCCCCGCGCCCGGCGGCCGTGCTCGGCATCCCGGTCGGCTTCGTCGGCGCGGCCGAGTCGAAGGACGCGCTCGCCGCCAGCGACCTGGGACTTGAGCACCTGATCGTGCGGGGCAGGCGCGGCGGCAGCGCGATCACGGCGGCGGCGCTGAACGCCCTCGCCACCGAGGCGGAGATCATGGAGGACCGCGCATGAGCGGCAAGGCGACCGGCAGGCTCTACGGCGTCGGACTCGGCCCGGGGGACCCGGAGCTGATGACGGTGGCCGCGGTGAAGGCCGTCGCGGGCGCGGACGTCATCGCGTACCACTGCGCACGGCACGGCCGGTCCATAGCCCGCTCGATCGCCGCGGAGCACATCCGCGAGGACCAGATCGAGGAGCGGCTGATGTACCCGCTCACCGTCGAGACGACGGACCACCCCGGCGGCTACCGCGGCGCCCTCGACGACTTCTACGCCGAGGCCGCCGCCACGCTCGCCGCCCACCTGGACGCGGGCCGCACGGTGGCCGTCCTCGCCGAGGGCGACCCGCTGTTCTACGGCTCGTACCAGCACATGCACAAGCGTCTCGCCGACCGGTACGAGACGACGGTCATCCCCGGCGTGACCTCCATCAGCGCGGCCGCGGCCCGCCTCGGCGAGCCGCTGTGCGAGGACACCGAGACCCTCACCGTCATCCCGGGCACGCTGCCCGAGGACGAGCTGACGGCGCGGATCGCGGCGGCGGACTCGGCGGTGGTGATGAAGCTGGGCCGCACCTTCCCCAAGGTCCGTACGGCGCTGGAGCGTTCGGGCCGCCTGGAGGGCGCCCGGTACGTGGAGCGCGCCTTCATGGCGGGCGAGCGCACGGGCGCGCTGGCGAACGTCGACCCGGCCTCCGTCCCGTACTTCTCGGTGGCGGTGCTCCCGTCGCGCATCGACGCCGAGCCGGCCGAGGATCCGGCCCGCGGCGAGGTCGTGGTCGTCGGCACGGGCCCCGCGGGCGCCCCCTGGCTGACCCCCGAGTCGCGCGGCGCGCTCGCCGCCGCCGACGACCTGGTCGGTTACACGACCTACCTGGACCGGGTCCCGTCCCGGCCCTGGCAGCGCCGCCACGGCTCGGACAACAAGGTGGAGTCGGAGCGCGCCGAGATGGCCCTCGACCTGGCGCTGCGCGGCCGCCGCGTCGCGGTCGTGTCGGGCGGTGACCCGGGCGTCTTCGCGATGGCGACGGCGGTCCTCGAAGTCGCCGCCGAGGAGCGCTACGCGGACATCGACGTCCGCGTGCTGCCCGGGGTGACCGCGGCCAACGCGGCGGCGGCCAAGGCGGGCGCCCCGCTCGGCCACGACTACGCGACCATCTCGCTGTCCGACCGCCTCAAGCCGTGGGAGGTCATCGCGGAGCGCCTGCACGCGGCGGCCGCCGCCGACCTGGTGATCTCGCTCTACAACCCGGGCTCGCGCAGCCGCACCTGGCAGGTCGCGAAGGCCCGCGAGCTGCTGCTCGAACACCGCGCCCCGGACACCCCGGTGGTCGTGGCGCGGGACGTGGGCGGCCCGCAGGAGCAGGTCCGCGTGGTGCGGCTGACCGATCTCGACCCGGCCGAGGTCGACATGCGCACGCTGCTGATCGTCGGCTCGTCGCAGACGCGGGCGGTGCCCCGGGGCGCGGACGGGCGGACGGTGGCGTGGACGCCGCGGCGCTATCCGCAGGCCCCGGCCGACCGCTGAACCCAGTGGGCGGCCTCCTCGACGGTGGCCGCCACCGCCACCCCCTGCGGCACCGGCGGCCGGCGCACCACGACCACCGGGATCCCCGCCTCCCGCGCGGCGGTCAGCTTGGCGGCGGTGGCGGCGGCGCCGCTGTCCTTCGTCACCAGGACGTCGATGCGGTGGCGGGCGATGAGCTCCCGCTCCCCTTCGAGGGTGAACGGGCCGCGGTCGAGCAGCACCTCCATGTGCGGCGGGCACGGCGGCTCGGACGCGTCCACGGACCGTACGAGGAAGAACGCGTCGTCGATCCCGGCGAACGCGGCGAGCCCCGTCCGCCCCGTGGTCAGGAAGACCCGCCCGCCGAGCCCGCGCACCAGGTCCGCCGCCTCGTCGAGGGAGGCGGCCTCCCGCCAGTCGTCGCCCGCCACCGGCACCCAGCCGGGGCGGCGCAGCGCCAGCAGGGGAACATGGGCGGTGGCCGTGGCCCCGGCCGCGTTGAAACTGATCCGCTCCGCGAAGGGATGGGTGGCGTCGATGACCGCGTCCACGGCGTGCTGCCCGATCCACCGCGCCATGCCCTCGGGCCCGCCGAAGCCGCCGATCCGCACCTCGCCCGCCGGGAGCCGGGGCGCGGCGACCCGGCCCGCCAGGGAGCTGGTCACGCGGACGCGCGGGTGCAGGGTCGCCGCGAGGCGGCGGGCCTCCGTGGTTCCGCCGAGAATGAGTACGTGCATCGGGACACTCCATGACTGAACCGGCAGAAGCAGCGGCGACGGCGGCGAAGGGCGGTCGCGGCGCCCAACTCAAGCACACCGGTCTGCGGCCCGGCTGGACGACCGGGGCCTGTGCGACGGCGGCGACCACGGCCGCGTACACCGCACTGCTGACCGGCGACTTCCCCGACCCGGTGACGATCACCCTGCCCAAGGGGCAGACGCCGTCCTTCGCGCTCGCGGTGGAGACGTTCGGTACGGGCACGGCGACGGCCGGGGTCGTGAAGGACGCGGGCGACGACCCGGACGTCACACACGGCGCGCTGGTCCGCTCGACGGTCCGGGTGCTGCCGCCCGGCGCTGGGGTCGTCTTCCGGGCGGGCCCCGGGGTCGGCACGGTCACCCGGCCCGGGCTGCCGCTGGAGGTGGGCGAGCCCGCCATCAACCCGGTGCCGCGGCAGATGATGCGCGACCACGTGGCCCGGGTCGCGGCCGGGCACGGCGGCACCGGTGACGTCGAGATCACCGTCTCCATCGACCACGGCGAGGAGATCGCCCGCTCCACCTGGAACCCGCGCCTGGGCATCCTCGGCGGCCTCTCCGTGCTCGGCACCACCGGCATCGTCGTGCCGTACTCCTGCTCGGCGTGGATCGACTCGATCCGGCGGGGCGTGGACGTGGCGCGGGCCGCGGGCCGCACGCACGTGGCGGGGTGCACGGGCTCGACGTCCGAGAAGACGGTGGTCCGCGAACACGCGCTGCCCGAGGACGCGTTGCTGGACATGGGCGACTTCGCGGGCGCCGTCCTGAAGTACATCCGGCGGCACCCGGTCGACCGGCTCACGATCTGCGGCGGCTTCGCGAAGCTGTCGAAACTGGCGGCCGGGCACCTGGACCTGCACTCGGCGCGCTCCCAGGTCGACAAGGGTTTCCTCGCCGAACTGGCCCGCAGGGGCGGCGCGCCGGACGAGCTGGCGGCGGCGGTCGCGGAGGCCAACACCGGGCTCGCCGCGCTCCAGTTGTGCGCGGCGGCCGGGGTGCCGCTCGGCGACCTGGTGGCGGCCGAGGCCCGCGACCAGGCGCTGCTCGTGCTGCGCGGGGCGCCGGTCGCGGTCGACGTGATCTGCATCGACCGGGCGGGGAACGTGGTGGGCCGCAGCACGGTGCGCTGACCCGGCGCCGCCAGGACGCACGGGACGCGCGGGACGCACGGGGCGCACGGGGCGCACGGGGCGCACAACCAATGCGCCCCGCCGAGTGTCTTCACCTCGCCCGGACAGAGATCCGGCTCACTCCCGCTGGAGAACCATGCGCATCCGTACGGCCGCCACCGCCGCGTGCGGCACCCTGACGCTGCTCGCCCTGCTCGCCCCCGCCGCGCAGGCGGACACCCACAAGGGCGACACGACGATCACGTCCTTCTCGTTCAGCAGGTCCACCGTGAACGTCGGCGTCAGCGCCGCCCAGTCCCTGACCGTCTCGGCGACCGCCAAGGACGACTCCGGGATCAAGGGCATCTACGGCGACAAGCTGATCACCCCCGACGGCCACGTCGTCTTCCCCGACGACGCCTCCTGCTCGCGGCCCACGTCCACGACGATGAAGTGCTCCTGGACGTACTCGCTGGACGCGAACGCCACCGACGACTACGCGGACCTGAAGAACAGCTACGCCGGCACGTGGCACTTCGACGGCGAGGTCGCGGCCAACGACCAGGACTTCTACACGATCGACACCAGCAAGACCGTCAAGGTGAAGCGGTACGCGAAGCTGACCGCCACCCAGGCGAGCCCCGAGCCGGTCGTCAAGGGCCGCGGCCTGACGGTGACGGGCACGCTGACCCGGGCCAACTGGAACACGAACGTCTACGCCGGTTACACCTCGCAGAAGGTGGCCCTGCAGTTCAAGAAGTCCGGCTCGTCGACGTACTCGACCGTGAAGACGGTGACCACGGACGGCTCGGGGAAGCTGAAGACGACGGTCACGGCGAACTACGCGGGCACCTGGCGCTGGAAGTTCGCGGGGACGGGGACGACGAGCGCGGTCACGGCGACGGGTGACAGCGTCGCCCTGAAGTAGCCCCCGGGGAGGCTCCCGGGGCACGGGTCAGCGGGTCGACAGCAGATCCACCACCCCCGTCAGATCCTCCTTGCCGTCCCCCTCGGCCAGCCGCCGGCGCATCAACTCCACGTAGGGCGTGAGCAGTTCGGTGCTCACGCCCTGCTGGTCGGCGGTCTCCAGCAGGGTCGTCGTGCCGGCCACCTGCATGGCGAGGTGGGAGACGACGTTCGTGGTGTAGTCGCCGCTGCGCAGCTGGTCGGCGGTCCGGTGGACCGACGCGGACATCGCGACGAGCCAGTCGGCGAGCAGCGGGGCGAAGCCCACCGGGTCGACGTCCTCCTTCGCGATCAGGGCGAAGGCGTGCGCGGCCCCGGCGAACATCCCGTACATGGCGCTGAGCAGCGCCACGTCGTGCAGGGCGGCGAGCCCGGCGTCCTCGCCCACGTACTTCGTGCCGACGGGCACGGCCAGCGTCTCGCGGTGCCGCTCGAACACGTCCGGGGCGCCGCTGTAGAAGACGTAGCCGCCGGCCTCCGGGACACCGACCATCGGCGGTACGGCCATGATCCCGCCGTCCAGATAACGGGCGCCGCGCTCCCGGGCCCACTCGGCGCGGGCGCGGGCCTGCGCCGGGGTCCCGGTGGTCAGGTTCACCAGGTCCCGGCCGTCCAGCGCCGCTTCCTCCAGCACCGTGCCGACGGACGCGTCGTCCAGCAGGCAGGCCACGACGAGCCCGCCTCCGGCGACCGCCTCGGCGGCGCTGTCCGCGACCCGCGCGCCCTCGGCGGCGAGGGCGGCGGCGCGGGCCGGGGTGCGGTTCCAGACGGTGACGGGGTGGCCGGCGGCGAGCCAGGCGCGGGCGAGGGCGGTCCCCATGGCGCCGAGACCCAGCACCACAACGTTCTCAACAGGCTTCTTCGTCATGCCAGTTAGGCTGAACCCGGCCGCAAAGGTGATCAAGTACGCACTTCGAAGTGGGTGGTTACCCCGAAGTGAGTGACGAGGTCGGACAGGGGGACGCAATGACGACTGTGAACCGGCCGGGCACACCGGACGGGCACCGCTGTGGGCTCGACACCGCGATGGAGGTGATCGGCGGCAAGTGGAAGGTGCTGATCCTGTGGGCCCTGCACGAGCACCCGCACCGCCGCTTCGGCGAGCTGCGCCGCCTGGTCCCCGGCATCACCGAGAAGGTCCTCGCCTCCCACCTCCAGGAGATGGAGGCCGACGGCATCGTGCGCCGCGTCGCGTACGACGAGGTCCCGCCGCGCGTCGAGTACTCACTGACCGAGGCGGGCACCCGCCTCAACACGGCGCTGGAGCCGCTGTCGCGGTGGGGCAGCGGGCACGCCACCGTCAGAGCGCGATGACCAGGCCGGGTGCGGCCACGTCGACGGGCCCCCGGTAGAGCCGGGCCGCGACCTCCCTGGCGCCGTCCGGCGCGGTCCCGGGCCACAGATGGGTGAGGGCGAGCCGGGCGGCACCGGCCTGCTCGGCGTACTGCCCGGCCAGCCGCGCGGTCAGCAGGTACGGCGCGTCGACGGCCGGCACCTCGTGCACGTGAGTGGCCTCCGACAGCAGCAGGTCCGCGCCGTGGGCGAGCCGGGTGATGTCCGGGCTCGGCCCCGTGTCGCCGGTGTAGGCGAGCGCGGCGCGCGGCGTCGAGAGCCGGATGCCCGCGTTCGGCACATGGTGCGGCAGCAGCCGGGTGTCGACCCGGAACGGCCCGATCCCGAACCCCTCGCCGGGCCTGAACTCCCGCAACCGGTACGCCTCGGCGAGCATCCCTGGACGGTCGAGCGCCAGCACCGCGTCGACGGCACCGTACGGCGCGTACACCGGCAGCGGGGCCGGCGGACGGTCGCTCAGGCCGCGCGCCCGCAGCAGGGGGTTGAGGTCCGCGCAGTGATCGGGGTGCCCGTGGCTGACCAGCACGGCGTCGACGGCGTCGGCCGTGGTGCGGGCGAGCAGCCGCGGCAGCGTGGCGTACCCGGGGTCGACCAGCAGCCGGAACCCCTCGTCCTCGACGAGGTACCCGCTGCACGCCTGCTCCGCCGTGGGCCATGCCCCACATCCACCGAGAACCGTCAGCCGCATGCCACGGAACACTAGGGCCTGCCCGGCGCCCGGCCCAACTCGCTTGCGCACGCGCCGCGTTGCGGGACTACGCCGCCCGCAGCACCAGCGCCCGCCACGGTACGAGGCCCGGCGTGCCGGCCGCGGAGTCGCGGTCCGGGGCGGTCGTCCATGGGGCCAGTGTCCGGCGGGCCGGGCCGCCGCGCCCAGGGGCCTTCGGCCCCCGCGTTCAGCACACGTGCCGGTCGCGTTCCGTCGAGTACAGGTGGCTGTCGCGGAACTGGGACGCGCCCAGGGTGCGGCCGACCAGGATCACCGCGGTGCGCAGCACGCCCGCCTTCTTCACCTGGTCCGCGATGTCGCCGAGCGTGCCGCGCAGGACGAGTTCGTCGGGGCGGCTCGCGTAGGCGACGACCGCGGCCGGGCAGTCCGCGCCGTAGTGGGGGGTCAGCTCCGCCACGATCCGGTCGACGTAGCGGGCGCCCAGGTGCAGGACCAGGAGCGCGCCCGACGCGCCCAGCGTCGCCAGGTCCTCGCCGGGCGGCATCGGCGTCGCCTGCTGGGCGATGCGGGTCAGGATCACCGTCTGGCCGACCGTGGGCACCGTCAGCTCCCGCTTGAGCGCCGCTGCCGCCGCCGCGAACGCGGGGACACCCGGCACGACCTCGTACGGGATGCCGTGCGCGTCCAGGCGGCGCATCTGCTCCGCCACCGCCGAGAACACCGACGGGTCGCCGGAGTGCAGCCGGGCCACGTCCAGGCCCGCCTCGTGCGCCGCGACCAGCTCGCGTTCGATGGCGTCCAGGTCGAGGTTCGCCGTGTCGATCAGGCGGGCGCCCCGCGGGCACTCGTCGAGGAGCTCGCGCGGGACCAGCGAACCCGCGTACAGGCACACCTGGCAGGCCGCCAGCGTGCGCGCGCCGCGCAGGGTGATCAGGTCGGCCGCGCCCGGTCCCGCTCCGATGAAGTAGACGGTCATCGATCCTCAGCCCCTGTCGCCGTTCGTTCTCGTTACCGACCATTGCGTCACCGGCATCGCCTGTCGCCAGCCCGTGAAGCCGCCCACCGGGACCGCGTGCGCCACCGAGAGCTTCACCAGCTCCCCGCCGTGGCGGCGGTACCACTGCGTGAGCAGCGCCTCCGACTCCAGCGTCACCGTGTTCGCGACGAGCCGGCCGCCGGGCGCCAGCGCGTCCCAGCAGGCGTCCAGCAGCCCCGGCGCCGTCAGCCCGCCGCCGATGAACACCGCGTCGGGGGGCGGGAGTTCGGCGAGCGCCTGCGGGGCCGCGCCCGTCACCACGCCGAGCGCGGGTACGCCCAGGCGGGCCGCGTTGCGCTCGATGCGCCGCGCCCGCTCCGGCGAGCGTTCCACCGCGTACGCCCGGCACGACGGGTGCGTGCGCATCCACTCCACGCCGATCGAGCCCGAGCCGCCGCCCACGTCCCACAGGAGTTCGCCGGGGGCCGGGGCGAGCGCCGCGAGGGTCGCGGCGCGGATGTGGCGCTTGGTGAGCTGGCCGTCGTTCTCGTACGCCGCGTCGGGCAGGCCGGGGGTGGCGCCCAGGCGCAGCGCGTCCGCGTCCCGCACGCAGGCGACCGCGATCACGTTCAGCGGGTCGCCGGGCGGGTGCGGCCAGTCGCGCGCCACTGCCTCGTACGCGGTCTCCGCCTCGCCGCCCAGCTGCTCCAGGACCGTCATGCGGCTCGCGCCGAAGCCCCGGTCGGTCAGCAGGGCCGCCACCCGCGCCGGGGTGTCCGCGCCCGCCGACAGGACCAGGATCCGGCGGCCGTCGTGCAGCGCCGCCGCCAGCCGGTCCACGGGGCGGCCCACCAGCGTCACCGTCTCGGTCTCCTCCAGCGGCCAGCCGAGCCGGGCGCAGGCGTAGGAGACGGAGGACGGGTGCGGCAGCACATCGAAGGCGTAGGCGTGGGCGCTCACGGTCTCCGTGAGGGTGCGGCCGATGCCGTAGAACATCGGGTCGCCGCTCGCCAGGACCGCGACGCGGCGGCCGGCGTACCGCTTCAGGAGGCCGGGGACGGCGGGCCGCAGCGGCGAAGGCCACGCGACCCGTTCGCCGGGGCAGGCGTCGTCGGGGAGCAGCGCGAGCTGGCGCGGGCCGCCGATCAGCACCTCCGCCCCGGCGAGGGCGGCGCGGGACGCGGGCGGCAGGCCCGGCCAGCCGTCGGCGCCGATCCCGACGACGGCCGCACTCGGTATCGCGGGGTGGTCGTTCGCGGGAGTCACTGCCTGGTACCTCGTGCCGGGTGCGTCATGCTCGGGAGACCGCATCAAGAACGTCAAGAACGTCAACGTCGGGAGCCGCACTCTATCGGGCGACATCGGCTCCCCCGCCGAGCGCCCCAGGGAGCAGCGATGTGCCGGACCCCTCTCATCGGACGGCTCGCGCCGATCATGCCGAGCCGCGACCTGACCGTCACCCTCGACTTCTACGCCTCTCTCGGCTTCGCGGCCGGCGCCCACTACCCGGACGACGGCTACCTGATCCTCGTCCGTGACGCCGCAGAGCTGCACTTCTACCACGCGCCCGACACCGACCCCCTGACCGCGGCGCACGCCGCGTACCTGCGGCTCGACGGCGGCGCGCACGTCGCCGACACCCTTCACGAGGAGTGGAGCGCGACCGGTCTGAGCGGCGACCCGTACGCGACGCCGCGGCTCGTCGAGCCCGACGACACGGTGTACGGGATGCGGGAGTTCGCCCTGGTGGACCCGGACGGGAATCTGCTGCGGATCGGCGCGGTGCTGGAGCCCACCGAAGGCTGAGACCGACGCGCCGCCCGGCGTCGCGGTCCGCGGAACCGTCCCCTCCACGGTGTTACCTCGAACCACCGATACACCGGTAGACCGGTACACCGAGCGGGAGGAACGGACGGACATGGCTAGGGCGTACGGGGCGGCGCGGGCCTGGGTCGTGTCGGCCATGGTGCTCGGGGCATCCACGACCGGGGTGCAGGCGCACGCCGCGGACGACGACAGCGCGGGACACGCCGCCGTGGTCTGGCCGGTGACGGCCCGCCCGCACATGACGGCGGCGGCGCTCGGCTCCGGCTCGACGGCGCAGGCCGTCTTCGACGACGACGAGCTGGCCGGTCTGTTCGCCGAGGGCGGGCGGCTGCGCGAGGTCGTCGAGGCCGGCAAGGGGCGCGGGGTGAGCTGGGTCGTCGACCCGGACCTCGTCATCGCCGCGCAGGCCATGGCGGACGGCTACCGCGTCGCCGACAGCGCCGGGTCCTCCAGCCCGCAGGACAGCACGCGGGGCACCGGGCAGAGCGCCGCCCGCGCCTGGCTGTCCGAGCTCAGGGACGCGGTCGGCGGGCAGGACGTGTGGCTGCTGCCGTACGCCGACACCGACCTGGCGTCCCTCGCCCACCACCCCTCCTCCGACACCGACGACCTGACGGAGGTCGTCACGGGCCTCGCGGACAGTGCCAAGAAGCAGGTCGACTCGATCCTCGGGACCGGCACCCGCGCCGGGCTCGGCTGGCCCGCCGACGGCGCCGTCGACACCCGGGTCACCGGTCTCGCCGGCAAGCTCGGGGTGACGCGGCTGCTGACCTCGGGGCAGGGCGTCGGCCCCGCCGGGGACTCACCCCTCACCCTCGGCAGCGGCGACGACGCGATCACGGCGCTGCCGTACGACACGGACGTGACGACGGCCCTCGCCGGCATCAAGGACCAGGACGGCGACGGCTCCTTGGCCTCTCCCTCACCGTCGGGCTCGTCCCCGGCCCCCGCCGCCTCCGCGTCCGCGCCGTCCACCTCGACCGGCTCCCCGAGCCCCAGCCCTTCCGCGTCGGCGTCCGCGGAACCCGACACCCCCGACGACGCCACCGTCAGCCGCGTCACCGCGCTCCTGAAGGCGAACACCCGCCCCGTCCTCGTACCGCCCCGCGATCTGTCCGGCACCGCGGCGAACGCGCTCGCCGCCGCGCTCGACTCCGGCACTGACGACGGCTGGCTGGACCTGGAGGGGATCCGCACCGCCGACAACGACCCGGTGACCGGGCGGATCGGCACCCCGTCCGACTATCCGGGCCGGCTCCGGTCCGGCGAGCTGACGGCCGATCAACTCACTTCAGTGGCAGGTGACTTGGACGGCCTCGCCACGCTTTCCAAGGTGCTCGCCGACCCGAAGGTCACCACGGCCTCCGTGCACGCGGCGATGGCCCGCGCCCTGTCGACGGCCTGGCGCGCCCTGGACGACTCCGACCAGGAGACGTTCCAGCAGCGCACCAGCGACTTCCTGAGCACGTCCGTGGCGTCGCTGCGGCTCGTCCCGAAGACCACCGTCACACTCACCTCCGGCGACGCCACCGTCCCGGTCACCGTCGACAACGGCCTCCAGCAACCGGTCTCCGGGCTCGAACTGCGCGTCAGCTCCAGCGACGCGGAACGGCTGAAGGTCAACGACGGGACGCTGTCCGTGGAGGCCGCGGGCTCCGCCAGCCACACCTCGCAGGTCGGCGTCACCGCGAAGGCCAACGGCAAGGCCCGGATCACCGCCCAGCTCTACACCACCAGCGACGGCAGGCCGTGGGGCGACCCCATGACGTTCGAGGTCGACGTCACGTCCGTGTCGTCGGGGGCGATCGCCGTGGTCGCCGCGGGCGTGGGCCTGATCGTGCTGGCCGCCGCGTTCCGGATGCACCAGGTGCGCAGACGGCGCGCGGCGCAACAGCCCCCCGACTCCGAGGACGTTCAGGACTGAGCCCGGCGCAGCGTCCGCAGGATCAGCCACTGGTCGCCCCACGCCAGCACGGTGCCGAGCACGGCCATCACGATGCCGACGGTCACCCCGCCGACGGCGCTGCCGGCCGCGAACCCGGCCGCGCCGAGCCCGGCGTGCACCACGAACCGCAGGGCGATCAGGCCGAACGCGAGCAGCCGGGTGCGCTTGTTCTTCCACAGCGCCTTCATCAGCCGCATCCGCGTCTTGAGGACGGTGAGCGAGAGCACCAGGTTGAGGACGATCAGGGCCGGCAGCACCGCGGTCATCGCCGGGTCGACGCGGGAGACGTCGAAGATCCCGGCGAAGCAGCCCGCGATCGGGAAGTACCAGAGCGGCAGCCCCTTGAAGTCCACCGGCACCCCGGCCCGCGCCTTGTCCCCGGCCTGCGTGGTCTGCGTGGTCTCCGTCAGCGTGCTCGCGCCCATGTCCCCGCCCCCTGCGATGCGTTCCGTTTCCGACACCACTGAGCATCGCGGAGCGGGGGTGCGCGGCGGCAGAGCGAGCCGTCCCGACTCCCTGAGTACAAATGTCACGGTGCGCGTGTCACGGCCCGTTCTTACCCGCGAGCCCTACGCTCCGCCGCGTGCGCCGCCATCTCAGCCGGTACGTCGCCGTGGCCTACGCCGCCGCGGTGCTCGTCCCGCTCCCCCACCGCATCGCCGCCCCGTTCCTGCCGTGTCTGCTCGCCCTGATCATGTTCAGCGCGGGACTCCAGGTGCCGGTCAGGGAACTCACCCATCTCCTGCGCAGGCCACGGGCGTTGCTCGCCGGGCTCGCCGTGCATCTCACCGCCCCCCTGCTGATCGTCCCGGCCGTCGCCTGGGCCCTGCACCACTCGCCGGACACCGACGGCGGCAGCGGAGTGACCGCCGCCGTCATCCTCACCGTCGCGATGCCGGTCGCGGCCGGGGCCACCGTGTGGACGGGGCGCGGCAACGGCGACCAGCCCACCATGGTCGGCCTGGTGCTGCTGTCCACGCTGCTGAGCCCGCTGACCGTCCCGCTCACCGTGGCCGCCCTCGCGCCGCTGCTCTCCGGCACGTACGCCGCCACGCTCACCGCCGTCGCCCACGACACCGGCTCCGGGCTCGCCCTGACCGGGGTGCTGCTGCCCTGCGCCGCGGGCATCGCGATCCGGCTGCTGCTGCCGGAGCGGCCGCTGGCGCGGGTGCGCGGGGTCGTCCTGCCCACCGCGCTGGTCGGCTCGCTCGTCCTGACGTACGCGAACGCGGGCGGCGCCATCGGCCCCTTCCTGGCCCGCCCGCGGTTCCTGCTGCTCGGGGCCGCGCTCGCGGTCGCGGCCACGGTCTGCGCGGTGTCGTTCGCGCTCGGCCGGATCACGGCGCGGGTGCTGCGTCTGGACCGGCCCGCGGGGGCGTCGGTGACGCTGGCCTGCGGGATGAACAACAGCAGCGCGAGCGCCGTGCTCGTCTCGGCCGCGCTGCCGGACCGGCCGCATGTGCTGCTGCCGGTCCTGGCCTACGGGATGCTGCAGAAGCTCGCCGCGAACCGGGTGGTGACGCGGGCCATACGGGCCTCGTGACCCGTCCCGTGACTACGCGTGCTTCTTGACGGCGGCCTCGGCGTCCACGATGCCGAGGCCGAGCCGCGCGATGTTCTTCGGGTTCTGCGCCGTCTCCCGGATCGTCGACATGATCTCGTCGGGCTTCAGGCCCTGGTGGTGCAGGAGGGCGGCGACCGCCGCGACGTACGGCGACGCCATCGACGTACCGGACAGGTCCCCGTACCCGGAGGTGTTCTTCAGCGTCTCCTTCGTCGTGTAGGTCGGGAGCGTGGAGAGGATGTCGACGCCGGGGGCCGAAACGGCGTTCTCCACACCGAAGTTGGAGAACGACGCGGGCAGGCCCGAGGAGTTGCTGGCGCCGACGACGAGGACCGGGGTGTCCACCTTGTACGTCTGCACGTTGTCGCCGTCGTTGCCCGCGGCGGCCACCACCGTGACGCCCTTGCCGTAGGCGTACTTGATGGACGTGTTGAGGGTGCCGCCCTTGAGGAGCTTGGCCATCAGGCCGGACTCGCCGAGGGAGAGGTTGATGACGTCGGCGCCGTGGTCGGCGGCCCACTTGATGCCCTTGTTGATGTTGTCGTTGGTGCCGGAGCCGTCGGCGCCCAGCACCCGGACCGGCATGATCTTGGCGCCGGGGGCGCCGCCCGCGATGCCGACGCCGTTGTCGGTGTGGGCGGCGGCGATGCCGGAGACATGGGTACCGTGGCCGTTCAGGTCCTTGGGGGTGTCGTCGTTGTCGACGAAGTCGTGTCCGTCGACGAGGCGGCCCTTGAGGTCGGGGTGGTCGGGGTCGACACCGGTGTCGACGACCGCGATGACCGTGTCGTCGCCCTTCGACGTGTCCCAGGCGCCGGGCAGCTTGAGCGCGTCGAGGGCCCACTGGTCGCCCTTCATGGGATCGGGCTTGCTGTCGTCACCGCCGCAGGCCGTGACGGTGGCGCTCAGCAGGACGACGGCGGCGAGGCAGAAGGCAAGAGGAGTACGTGTACGCGTGGTCGACATGACCTGAGCCTGGGTCAGGTGCGGTTGTCACGCATCTGGTGGCGGGCCGAACGGGGGGCCGCCGCGCCCCGGTCCGCCCAGCGCGGCAGCCAGCGGTCGGGCACCGGCGCCGCCCGGTACGCCCGTACGAGGTACTCCCGCAGGGCCCCGAGACCCGGATGCGGATTGTCGTCCCGCCACAGCAGGGAGTGCGGGTAGACGGGGGTCGGATGCAGTACGGGAACCATCCGCAGGTCCAGCCCGGCGGGCCGCACCAGCGGGGAGCGGTGCCCGACGAACGTCGCCACCGACGCGGACCCGGCGACCGTCTCCAGCAGATGCCCGCTGCCGAAGTGCAGCCCGTCGGAGTAGATGTCGAGCCCGAACTCGCGCGCCAGCTCCCCGTAGTACGCGCCCCATTCGCTCCCCTCCACCAGGCCCGGCATCCAGATGCGGTACCCGGCGAGTTCGGTGAGGCCGACCGAGTCCGCGTCCGCCAGGGGATGCGCGGCGCCCACGGCGAGCAGCAGCTGCTCGTCGACGACCCGCTCGCTGCGCACCCCCGCGGGCCACTGTTCGCGCGGCACTCCGCAGGCCCAGAAGGACGCGTCCACGCTCCCGTCGCGGACGGCGGCGAGCGCGGCCCGGCCGCCGCCGAGCGTCGCCATGTCGAGTCCGACGTCCGGGTGCACCTCGTGGAAGTCGCGCAGCAGCCCCGTCGTGATCACCCCCTTGCCGAGGACGTCGACGCGCAGCGCCCTGCGCCCGGACCTGACGAACGTCTCCGCCCGCTCCACGGCCCGCAGCACCGCCCTGGCGTGCGGCAGGAACGCCTCCCCGTCGAGGGTGAGCCGGGCCCCGCGCGGTGTCCGGGTGAACAGCCGCACACCGAGCTCCCGCTCCAGCACGGCGACCCGCTTCGACGCGGCCTGCTGAGTGACACCCAGCTCCGCCGCGGCCACCTTGAACTGGCCCTCGTCGGCGACGGTGACAAAGGTGCGTACGGCTTCCAGATCCACCTCGTCATACAACCACGGGTTGTACGGGGACGGCCTGTCGGTTGTTTGATCGGGCCGCGGGTCGAGGGCTTGAATCGCAGGTCATGAGGCTCGGGCGGGATTTCGGATGGTTGTGGGCGGCGTTCGCGGCGAGTTCGGCCGGGACGTGGCTCGCGCTCGACGCGTTCCCGCTGATCGCCGTGCTCGCGCTCGGCGCGGGGCCCGCGCAGGTGTCGTTCCTGGCGGCGGCCGGGCTCGCGGCGGGCGCGGCGTTCGCGGTGCCGCTCGGGCCGTGGGTGGAGTTCCGCCGCAAACGGCCGGTGATGATCGCGGCGGACCTGGTCCGCTGCGCCGCGCTCCTCACGCTGCCCCTGTCCCACGCTCTCGGCGCGCTCACGTTCGCCCAGCTCGTCGCCGTCGCGGTGGTCGTCGCCACCGCCGACATCGTCTTCCGCGCGGCGAGCGGCGCCCATCTGAAGGCCCTGGTCCCGACGGACGGCCTCCTGCTCGCCAACTCCCGCTTCGAAAACGTCACGTGGACCACGACCGCCCTCGGTCCGCCTCTCGGCGGCGCCGCGATCGGCCTGTTCGGCCCGCTCGCCACGACCCTCGCCAACGCGGTCAGCTTCCTGCTCTCGGCGTGCGGCATCGCCGCGATCCGCGCCCCCGAACCCGCCCCGGCCGACCGCCGCCCCCTCGACCGGGCGTCGATCGGCGCGGGCTGGCGCCACATCTGGCACTCCCGCCGTCTGCGCGCGCTCTTCCTCAACACGACAGCCGTCAACGGCCTGATCATGGGCACGGCCCCGCTCCTGACCGTCCTCATGGTCAGCGACCTCGGCTTCCCACCCTGGCAGTACGGTCTGGCGTTCGGCGGCATCCCGTGCGTCGGCGGCCTCATCGGCTCCCGCCTCGCCCGCCCCCTCGCCGCGCGCCTGGGCGAGGAACGCCTCCTGCTGTACGCGGGTGCCGCCCGCGCCCTCTGGCTCGGCGGCCTGGCCTTCATCGGCCCGGGCCCCGCCGGCCTCACGGTCGCGGTCCTCGTCGAGCTCGGCCTCGTCACGTGCTGCGGCGTCTTCAACCCGGTCCTCGCCACGGCCCGCCTGCGCTGGACCGCCCCGGACCAGATCGCCCGGGTCATGGCGTCCTGGTCCGTCACGGGCAACGTCACCAAGGCCGTACTGACCCTGACGTGGGGCGCCCTGGCCGCCGTGGTGGGAACGCGCGAGGCGGTGGCCGTGGCGGGCGCCCTGATGCTGGCCACGCCGTTGCTGCTGCTCCCGCGCGGCGTACTCGGTGAACCTCCGGAAGGCCTGCGGGCGGAGGACCAGGACCCCGCCGTCGGGGTTCTTTGAGAGCGCAGGCGCTCGCTGCTGATCCTGCGCTCTCCAGGCGGCGTCCGGGTCGAGGTGACGGACCCGGACCCGCGTCCGCCCGTGCCGACCGCGGCGGATCAACCGGCCGAGGGAGGGCGGGGGCCGATGCTGATCGACGCGGTCACGCACGCCACCGCAGTGCTCGGCACCACCCGATCAGGCGCCCCCGGATGCCGGTCCCCCCACCCGTGTACAGAGTTGCCGCATGGCCGCCCCCTCCCCCCACTACGGCGCCGTCCCCCTGGTCCCCGGTGCCGAACCCCTGCCCGAACTCGACGTCCCGCCGCCCGGCCGGCAGCACCGGCTGACGGTTCTGCTCCGGCTGCTGCTCCTGCTGCCGCACGCGATCGTGCTCGCGCTGCTGTCCGTCGTCACCTTCTTCGTGGCGGTCGCGGCATGGTGCGCGACGCTGGTGCTCGGCCGGGTTCCCGACCCGCTGGAGCAGTGGCTCGCCGGGTACGTCCGGTACGAGACCCGGTTCGGCGCCGCCTCGATGCTGCTGACCGACCGCTACCCGCCCTTCCAGCTGCTCGGCGAGCCGCACGGCTACCCGGTCCAGGTCCGGCTCCGCTCCACCGCCCTGAACCGGCTCGCGGTCCTCCTGCGCCTGTTCCTCGTGATCCCGGCCGCGCTCCTGACCGCGCTCGCGACGGCCGGCTGGTGGGCGGTGTCGGTGGTGTCCTGGCTGATCGTGCTCGTCCTCGGCCGGATGCCGCAGCCGCTGTTCGAGGCGACCGCGGCCGTGCTCCGCTACCGGATGCGGGTGTCCGCGTACGTCCTGCTGCTGACGTCCGCGTACCCCAAGCGGCTCTTCGGCGACCAGTCGTCGGCCGAGTCCGTCATCGGCGTCGTGCGCGGCCCCTCGGCGACCCGGCCGCTGATGCTGAGCGGCACGGGGCGCGTCCTCGTCGGGGCGTTCGTCCTGCTGGGGCTGGTCGGCTGGGCGGGGAACGCGGTGACGTACGAACCCGCCCCGGCTCAGGCGCGTACGGAGGGCGGCGCGCCCTGAGCGGTGCTGGTGCGGGCCCGCACCAGCACCGCCACGAGCAGGACTGCGAGCACGATCAGTGCGAGGCCCCAGAACAGGCCGATGACGCTGCCGTCCACCGCCGCGCTCCGGAAGAGGCTCTGCGCGTCGCTCGCGGTGTCGGCCCGTCGGTTCGCGTCCTGGTAGGCGCTGAGCCAGGCGGCGCCAAGCAGGGCGGCGCCCAGCGAGCCGCCCACCTGGACCGCCGCCCCGGCCATGGCCGCGTCGCCGCCCGTGCCGCGCCCCACGCCGCCAGCCGTCGCCAGGGAGTACAGCGGCATCAGGGCCAGGCCGAGGCCCAGGCCGTCCAAAACCAGCGCGATCGGCACCAGAGGCAGGTAGGAGCTGTTCGGCGCGAGCAGGGAGAGCACTCCCGCGCCGAGCGCGCAGAGCAACAGGCCCGGCACGATCACGGCGGGCGGTGCGAAGCGGCTGCGCAGCCGGGGCGCGATCAGGACGGCGCCGACGACGAGCGCGACGGGCAGCGGCAGCAGCAGCACCGAGATGCCGCTGGGGGCCAGGCCCTGGACGTTGTAGAGGAACGAACTCGCCGACGAGGCAATGGCGTACGTGCCGCCGCAGACCAGCAGCAACGCGACGAACGCCCCGGCCCGGACCCGGCCCGGGACCGGCTCGGCCTGCGCCGGCGTCGTGGGCCGCGACTGCCCCACCACGGAGACCGCGAACAGAGCCGCGCCCACCAACAGCGGGACCACGACGTCGGGGTGCGCCCAGCCTTCCAGGGACGCCTTGAAACAGCCGTAGACGAGGGCGACGGTCCCGAAGGTGCCGGTCAGCACGGACAGCGCGCCGGACCCGACGGCGGTGCGGCCGTGCGGATCGCGCACCGCAGCGGCGACGACGAGGACGGACAGCACGGCGAAGCCCGCCGCCGCAAGCAGGATGCTGCGCCAACTTACTTCCTCGATGAGCCAGTTGGCGGGGACCAGCGCAAGCCACTCACCGCCCGCGGCGACCGCGGCATAGACCCCGAACGCGTAGGCACGCCCCCGCGGCTCGGGGAAGTCGGCCGCCACCAAGGACAACGCGGCAGGCACAACGAGCCCGGCGAAGGCGCCCTGCGCGACGGCGGCCGCGATCATCACGGGGATCGCCGGGGCCAGACCCGCGGCCAGGGCGGTGACGGCGATCCCGGACAGGCCGACGACCATCATGCGTTTGCGGCCCACCCGGTCCGCGAACAGACCACCGAGGAACAGCAGCGCGCCGAAACCGAGCGCGTATCCGCCGTACAGCCAGTTCAGTTCGGTGGCGCTCGCGTGCAGGTCCCTCTCGATCACGTTGAGCGCCGGCCCCGCGAACGACGCCCCGAAGCTCACCGTGAGCAGCACGAGCGCGACGGCCACGACGCCCTGCCTGCGGTGCGGGTTGGGACGCGCGGAGTCCCCGAGCGCGACGGTGGGCGCGTAGCCGGGCGGCGCAGGTGGGGACCACTGCGGGGCCCCGTACGGCGCGGGCGGCGGCCCGAACCCGACGGACGGGGTCGCCCCCTGCGCGGAGGCCGGCGTGAGGGCGGTTGTGGGCTCTGGCGCCTGGGCGGGGACGGACACCGAGGGCTGCTGGTCCGCTCTCGTCTCCGGCGCGAAGTCCAGCAACTTCGCCGCGTGCCGCCCCAGTTGGGCCAGGACCGCGCCCGGCAGCCACTCCTCCTGCGAACTCACCTGGGTGCGCTGCGCTATCTCCTCCGGTGTGGGCCGCTCGGCCGGGTCCTTGGCGAGACACGACCGGACGAGACCGAGCAGCGGCTCGGGGACGCCGGTCAGGTCGGGCTCCTCCTCGGCGACCCGGAACAGATGGGCGTTGAGCCCGGCGTCGGCGGCGCCGAACAGCAGCCGGCCGGTGGCGGCGAAGACGAGGACCGCGCCGAGGCAGAACACGTCGCTGGCCGGGGTGAGTTCACGGCCGCGCACCTGCTCCGGCGACATGAATCCGGGCGAACCGACGAACATGCCCGTGCGGGTGAGCAGACTGTCCTGGGCGAGGCTGTCCATGGCGCGGGCGATGCCGAAGTCGATGACGCGCGGCCCGTCGACGGTGACCAGGACGTTCGACGGCTTGAGGTCGCGGTGGATCAGGCCGGCGCCGTGCACGGCCCGCAGCGCCTGCGCGAGCCGGTGGGCGAGCACGGTCACGGAGTCGACGGGCAGCGGCCCGAAGTCCTTGGCGACCACGGCCGTCAGATCGGGCCCGGGGATGTACTGGGTCGCCACCCACGGGGTCTGCGCGTCCGTGTCGGCGTCGAGCACGTCCGCCGTCCAGTCCCCGCCCACCTTGCGGGCCGCCGCCACCTCCCGCGCGAACCGCCGCCGGAACTCGGGGTTCTGCGCGTACTCGGCCTGCACGACCTTCACGGCGACGGTCCGCCCGGCCGCCGAGCGGCCGAGGTAGACGAGGCCCATACCGCCGGCGCCGAGGCGCGCGATCAGCCGGTACGGGCCCATGTGCGTCGGGTCGGAAGCGATCAACTGGTCCACGAGGGCAAGGTATTGCACCCCACGCCCCACGGTTCGAGATTTCGCGACTTCTCCCTGTCGTCCCCGTCCAGGATCCGTACGAGCCCCAGGCGCGCCCCGCGCTCGTACGCCGCGGCGCGCCGCTCGACCGGGAGCAGCCCTTCGAGGAGCTGCTCGGCCCTGCGGCGCACGGGGTCCAGATACGGCGCCCGCGACATGGGCGGCGCCGCGGCCCGCAACGCGTCGACGGCGCCGAGGAGTTGGGCCGCCCGCTCCCCCTCGCCGCGCATCGCCGTCACGTCGGCGAGCAGTTCGGCCGCGCAGCGCCCGCCGACCGTGGAGCCGTACCCGAGGAACGTACGCAGCGCCGAGCGCGCCAGCGTGTGCGCGGAGTCGGCGTCGCCCACCCAGCGCAGCGCCTCGGCACGCACGTACCGCAGCCATGCCTCCGCCCACACGTCCCGGGCGCCGCCGGGGTGGCCGGGGCCGTCCTGGGCCACCTCCAGGGCCGCGTCCGGGTCCGTGCGGACCAGGGCGAGGGCGAGCGCGGCCCGGCACTGCTGGGGCCCGGGGCCGAAGTGCGTGGCGTCGCCGACGCGTGCGACGGCCTCGTGGAAGTCCCTGGCCGCCGCGTCGCTGCGGCCCTGCCACAGCGCCACCGAGCCCCGCAGGTGTGCGAGCAGGCCCAGGCAGTGCTCGTCGCCCTCGCGCACCGCCGCCGCCCAGGCCGCCGTGAGCAGCGGATCGGCGGCCTCGGGGGCGCCGAGGTCCAGCTCCAGCCAGGCGGCGAGCCACAGCGCCCGCGCGGGCGGGGCTTCCTGGTGCAGGGAGAGGGCGTGCCGCAGCAGGTCGCGGCCCTCGGCGGTGCGCCCGCACGCCGCCCAGAGGAACCAGAGGTGCACCACGACGTCGACCGCCGTGGCCGCCTCGACGTGCGGGGAGAGGGGCGCCGTCGCCGGGTCCATGGCGGCCCGCAGCTCGGGCAGCTCCCGCAGGGCCAGCGCGACGGCCTCGTCCTGGCGTCCGGCGTTCCACCACTCGGCGGCCTGCCGGGCGACGCCGAGGGCCCATCGCCGGTGCTGGAACACGGTCGACCACCGCTCGCCGGACTCCGCCAACTCCCCTACTCCTACGGCGCGTTGGGCGGGCGGCAACCGGTAGCGGTCGGTCTCCGGGTCGTGGATCAGCACATGCGGGGCGATCCGGTCGAGGATGTCGAGCACCTGCCCGGCGGGCAGCGGCCCGCCCCCGCAGACCTCCCGCACGGCCTCCCGCCCGAACTCCCCGGCGAAGACGGCGAGCCTGCGCCACAGCACCCGCTCGACGCGGGAGCAGCGGGCGTGGGACCGGGCGGCGGCGCCCAGCCCGGGGACAACGTCCCCTGCATCCCCTGCGCCCTCTGTGCCCTCTGTGCCCTCTGTGCCGTCTGTGCCGTCTGTGCCCCCTGCGTCCCCTGCACCCACTGCGTCCCTTGTACCCCCTGCACCCGCTGCGTCCCCGGCCGCCGCCAGCAGCGTCCCGGGCACCCCGCCGAACCGGCGGCACAGTTCCGCGGCGGCCCGCGGGTCGCGGTCCACCGCCGCCTCCCCGAGCACCGCACGCAGCAGCTCCACGGCCTCGTACCGGCGGGCCTCCTCGGGCGGGCAGCCGGGCGGGGGGACCGCGAGCGGGCGGAGCACCACGGCCGTCTCGCCGCGCAGATGGCAGGGGCGCTCGGCGACCACCAGGACGGTCAGGTGCGGGAGGTCCAGGAGGAGCGAGGCGACCAGGGCCGTGCCCGCGCCGCCGAGGTGGTCCCAGTCGTCGAGCACCAGCAGCATCCCGCGCCGCCCTGCGCACCGGTGCCGCAGCCGCGCCCCGACGCCGGGGAGCATCTCCGGCTCGTATCCGGCGCCCGACTCCCACACCACTTCGCGCCGCAGCTGACCGGCGGCCTCACGGGCGAGCCGGGTGCGCCCGACGCCCGGCAGCCCCGTCAGGGAGACCAGCCGGGACGTGGCGAGCCGGGACAGCAGCGCGGCCAGCTCGCGGCCGCGGCCGACGAGGTGGCCCGCCGGGCCGTCGTCCCGAGCGTCGTCGTGAAGCGCCATACTTCCGATTCCCCGATTCCGGATCCAGGGCACGATTGACGGTCGTCAGTACGGAGTGCCCTATTCAATGCATATGCCCTAGGCCCATGCTCGTACGGAGCGGCGCAGCGCCGCGGCGTCGACCGGATAACCGCCGAGGAGAGGTTGTGCCCCCACGGGAATCCTCCGTCTCGGAGGCCGATCTCACCCTGATCCACGCACTTCAGCTCGCTCCCCGCGCCGGCTGGGCCCAGCTGGCGGCCGCGCTCGGCCCCTCCGCCGACACCCTCGCCCGGCGCTGGGCCCGCCTCACGGCGCAGGGGCGCGCCTGGTCGGGGATGCTCCCGGGCGCCCTGACGGCGGGCAGCCCCGCGGTCAGCACGGCCTGGATCCGGGTGGAGTGCGCGGCCGGCACCGTGCCGGACACCGCGGCGGCGCTCGTCGAGGACCCCGGCACCCTGACCGTGCAGCACGTCACCGGCGCCGCCGACCTCGTGGTGTACGTCGCCCTGCCCGACGCCGCCGCCCTCGACCACTACGTCGTGGAGCGGCTGCACAAGCTGCCCGGCGTCCGCGCCACCCGCACGCATGTCATCACCGCCCTGTACGGCCCGGCCGCGCCCCCGCGCCTGAACCAGCTCACGCCGCAGCAGCTGCGCGAGGTCAGGGCGCTGAACACCCGCGGATCCCGTGCCGTCCGGCCCGCCCCGCTGATGGCGGCGCCCGACGCCGTCGACCAGCGCCTCCTGCTCGCCCTCGCCGAGGACGGCCGGGCCAGCGTCGCCGCGCTCGCCAAGCGGATCGGCGCCGGCGAGTCGACCGCGCGGCGCCGCCTGTCCCGCCTGGAGTCGACCGCCGCGGTGCTCTTCAGGACCGAGGTGGCACCCCGCCACTCCGGCCGCCCCGTGTGGTGCCTGATCTGCGCCGACGTACCGCCCGACCAGCTCACCCCGGTCGCGGCCGCGGTGTCCCGGCTGCGCGACACCCGCACCGTCGCCACCGTCACGGGGCCGCACAACCTCTTCGTCTGCGCCTGGCTCGGCCGGATCGAGGAGCTGCCCGAGTACACCCTGGGACTGGCCCGCAAGGCCCCCGGACTGCGGATCGCCGACACGATGGTCGCGCTGCGCGTGCACAAGCTCGGCGCGCACGTCCTCGGCCCGGACGGCAACCGCGAACGTCTCGTCCCGCCGGACATCTGGGGCGTCTCCTCGCATACGTGACGGCGTGTACACCGCGGCTCGCGGCGGCCCCGCTGCCACAGTGACCACGAACGACCACCCCAAAAGCACCAGTCAGGGAGCTTTCGTGGCATATGTACACGTGATCCTCAATCAGAAGGGCGGCGTCGGAAAGTCCACGCTCGCCGTCAACCTCGCCGCCGTGACGGCCGACGTCCTGGGCGCGGGCAACCGGGCCGACGGCGAGCGCCCGCCCGTCGTCGCCGTCTCCATCGACCCGCAGGGCTCCGCCGTGTGGTGGTCGGAGCGGGTCGGCGACGGCCTGCCGTTCGACTTCGTGCAGGCCCACGACGACCTCGCCGGGCTCGCGGCCCTGTCCCGCATCCCGTCCGCCCAGCACGTCTTCGTCGACACCCCGGGCTGGCTCGACCTCGCCGAGGACGACGGCGCGGACCCGCTGGGCAAGGGCGCGGCGGCCGACGCACTGCGGGCGGTGCTCTCCAACGCCACCGACGTCATCGTCCCCGTCGAGCCCGAGCCGCTCGGCTTCCAGCCCACCCAGCGCACGGTGGAGAAGGTCGTGAAACCGCGCGGGCTGCCCTTCCGCGTCGTCATCAACAACTGGGACCCGCGCGACGGGCGGGCCGACCTGGAGCAGACCCGCGCCTTCGTCGAGGCCCAGGGCTGGCCGCTGGCCCGCACGGTCGTGCGCCACTACAAGCTGCACACCCGCGCCAGCGCGGACGGCCTGGTCGTCACCCAGTACGGCGCCAACAAGGTCGCTCTCCAGGCCCGCGAGGACTTCTTCCGCCTCGCCCTGGAGGTGGGGCTCGCGGCGATCCCGAAGCCCGCACGCAAGCCCCGCAAGGCCGCCGAGAAGAAGTCCGGTGCCAAGAACCCCGGCACCAAGAACCCCGGCGCCAAGAACTCCCGTACGAAGAAGGTGACCGCCTGATGGGCCGCCGTACCGATCTGTCCTCCCTGCTCTCGTCCGACAAGGGCGGGCAGGCCACGGCGGCGGCCGCGCCGAAGAAGCGGCCCGACACCCGGCCGCTCACCGTGGCCGTCACCGACCTCGCCGAGAACCCCGACAACCCGCGCCACGAACTGCGTGACCTGGAGGGACTCGCCGAGACGGTGCGCGAGCGCGGCGTCCTCCAGGCCCTGGGCGTGGTCCCGGCCGCCGTCTTCCTCGCCGCCCACCCGCGCCACAAGGAGGCGGTCGGCGAGGCCGCGTACGTGGTCCTGCACGGCCACCGGCGCCTCGCCGCCGCGCGGATGGCGGGCCTGGACGAGGTGCCGGTCCTGGTCAGGGACGACGCCACGCGCTCCGACGAGGACGCGCTGATCGAGAACGTGCAGCGCGACGACCTCACCGAGCTGGAGCAGGCGCAGGCCATCCAGGGCCTGATCACCGCGTACGGCTACTCGCAGCGCCAGGTCGCCGCCCGGATCGGCAAGACCCAGGGGTTCATCTCGCAGCGGCTCTCCCTGATGAAGCTGCGCGAGGACATCCAGGAGGCGCTGGCCGACGGGCGGGTCTCGGTGGAGGACGCGCGGCGCATCGCGCGGCTGCCGCGGGACGAGCAGGAGCTGCCGGGTCCCTTCACGGCGGCGGTCCCCGCCGCCCGCCAGGGCAAGCCCGAGCGCCGGAAGAACGATTACGGCGTAATCGAGCTCGACAGCCGTTCGACGCCGGAGGAGATCGTGGAGGCGCTCCGCCGCCATCTGGCCCCGGCGGCGCTCGACCGCGTGGTGCGGTTGCTGAGCCGCTAGGGGCCGGTCCTTTACGGTTGCCCCGTGCTCGATCTGCCCTCCCCGCCCGTGGACCAGCCCCCCGCCGAGGCCGTCGCCCCGCTGATGCGCGGCCTCGACGTGCTGCGGCGCCTCACGGACGCGGACGGCACGCTCGCGCTCGCCGAGCTGGCCCGGGTGACCGGTCTTGCCCGTTCCACGGTGGACCGGATCTGCGCGACGCTGGCGCATCTCGGGTACGTACGCCTGGACGGGCGGGACGCCTCGCTCGCCCCGCCCCTGATGGCCGTCGCCAACGCCTGTCTGGACGCGCTGCGGGTGCCGGGGCCGCTGGGGCCGCTCGCCGACGCGCTCGCCGCCGAGCTCGACGAGTCCGTGTCGATCGCCGTGCCGGACGGGGACGACATCCGGTTCGTGCACCAGGTGCTGCGGCGCCGGGCCCTGTCGATCAGTTTCCGGGTGGGCGATCTGCTGCCCGGGGAGGGTTCGGCGCCCGGGATCGTCTTCGCGCGGGGCGTCGACCGGGCCGTGGACGACCAGCTGGTGGAGCCGGGACTGATCGCGGTGGCGGCGCCGGTGCGGGGGGCCGACGGGGCCGTGGTGTGTGCCGTGAGCGTGGTCAGCCATACGAGCCGGCACACGGCACGGTCGCTGGCGGATGTGGTGCGTGGGCCGCTTGAGGTGTGTGTGCGGCGCATGGAGCAGGTGTTGCGGGGGTTGCGGGTGCCGCCGCAGCCCGTCGCCGGCGTCGTCGGAACCGGGGTCCTGGACGGGGCCCCCGTCCAGTCCCTCGCGCGCGGCCTCGGTGTGCTCACCGTCTTCAGCGCGGCGCGGCCCGCGATGACGCTCAGCGAGATCGCCGGGGCCGCAGGGCTGGCCCGTGCCACGGCGCGGCGGGCGCTCATCACGTACGAGCACCTGGGGTACGTGCGTCAGGACGGCCGCGCCTACCGGCTCACTCCGCGCGTGCTCGGTCTTGGCTGCGCGCCGTTGTCCCGCACGACGGTGCCGCGCATCGCGGCGCCGCATCTGGCGGCGCTCTCGGAGCGGCTCGGGGAGTCGGTGGGGCTTTCGGTGCGGGACGTCGGGAGCGGGGAGAGCGGGGAGTTCGTGCGGTGCACCGCGCGGGTGGCGCCGCGGCGGGTGATGAGTGTGGACATCGGGGTCGGGGCGCGGCTGGGTGTGCGGGTCACGGCTGCCGGGCGGGTGCTGGTGGGCGGGGCGGGTGCGGGTGACGGGGTCGTGGCCGAGGGGCCCGAGGACGGGCTGTGGTCGGTGGCGGTACCGGTGCGGGGGACCGACGGGGTGGTCGTGTCCGCGCTCGATGTCACGGCGCATCGGGGACGGGGGGAGCCGGGGGTGTGGCTGGCGGCGCTGCGGGAGACCGCCGAGGCGATCGAGAGCGAGCTGCGGGCGACGTCACGGTTCGTCTCGGTGCCGGCCGGCTGAACCGGCGGGGCGGGGCCGGGTCTCGCCGGTGGGGCGGGGCGGACGCCGGATGCGCGCTCACCCCGCGCCGGGGCGCCGCCTTGCCCACCGCCGCCCTCGGCGGCAGATCGCCCGAGACGGGTGGGGGCGGGGCCGGGCGGGAAAGCGGCGGGCCGCGGATCGGTCGCGGCGGCCGGGGCTTTGTGGTGTGGGCCACGAGACGCGGATCTCATCGGGGGGTGGACCTTCGGCCCTGGTCGGGGGACCAAGTTCCCCGGAACCTTTTACGTGATGCCTTTCTCCGGCTCCAGCAGCTACTTCTCCGCCTCGACCCGTGAGGCCCGGCCCAGCACCGGGCGCCCCACGGGCGGCTGGCGTGCCGTGGGACTGCTCGTGTTCGTGATGCTGGCCGGCATCCGCACGCTCGACATGGCCACGCCCGACGACTTCCGCGCCCGCACCCTGCTGGGCCTGGTGCCGATCGCCGTGTCGCTGCTCGCCCCGGTCATGGCGACCGCCACCGTCACCGGTGCGCTGCTCGCCGTGTACGTCACGCTGCAGGCTCTCTCCCCCGTCCCGACGACGGGCTGGTCCGTGCTCGAACCCCTGCTCATCGGCACCGGCGGTCTCCTCGGTGTGCTGATCGCGCGCCGCAGGGAGGAGCAGCGGGCCCGGTTGCAGGCCGTCACGGACATCGCCGAGGCGACCCAGCGGGCCGTGATGCGCACGCTCCCCGACCACGTCGGCGATCTGCACATCGCCGACTACTACCAGCCGGCCGCCCGCGCGGCCCGGGTCGGCGGCGACTGGTACGACTTCCAGCCCTCCCCGCACGGCATCCGCGCCGTGCTCGGCGACGTCAGCGGCAAGGGCCTGCCCGCGGTCTCCGCGTCGGCCTCGCTGCTCGGCGCGTTCCGCGAGGCGGCGTACCACGAGGCCGATGTGCGGGAGGTCGCCCGCCGCCTGGAGATCGCCATGCAGCGCTACGGCGCGTGGACCCGGGTGGTCGGCGAGGAGGGACTGCGGGACGCGTTCTCCACGGCGCTGCTGCTGCACTTCCCGCACGGCCTCGACGTCGTGGACGTCGTGAACTTCGGGCACGAGCCGCCGCTGGTCGTGGCCGCCGACGGCACCGTGCACACCCCGGACGTGGCGCCCGGCGTGCCGCTGGGCATGGGGCCGCTCGGCGCGGGCCTGCCCGAGCCGGTGCGGCTGCCGTTCCGGACCGGCGACACGCTCGTGCTGTTCACCGACGGCGTCACCGAGTGCCGGGACGCGGACGGCGTCTTCTATCCCGTACGGGAGCGGCTGCCGCGCCTCGTCGACGAGCTGCCCGCTCACGCGCCGCCGAACGAGCTGCTGCGCCGGCTCGCGCTCGATCTGCACGGGCACCGGCACGGGCCGCCCGGCGACGACGCCGCGGTCACGGTGATCCGGCGGACGTCGGGGCACGTGGACCCGTTCGCGACGGCCGGGGACGCGACGCTGTACGCGCCCGCCGGGCCTCAGTACGCGACCGACATGCGCGAGCGCGCGTGCCCGTCCCGCTCCACCTCGTCGACGAACGCGATGGCGTAGTCCTCGGCGCTGATCCGGCTGTTGCCGTCGGCGTCGGTCATCAGCCGGTCGCCGCCGATCCGGAACTCGCCGGTGCGCTCGCCCGGCGCGATCTCGGCTGCCGGGGAGATGTACGTCCAGTCGAGGTCGTCCACCGTGCGCAGATACGTCAGGACGTCGCGGTGGGCGAGCGCCTCGCCCAGATACGCGTCGGGGAAGCCCGGCTGGTCCGCCAGGGCCTGGCCGGGCGCGACCTCCAGGCTGCCCGCGCCGCCGACCACCACGAGCCGTCCCACGCCCGCCCTGCGGACACCCGCGACGAGGGTCTGGTTCAGCTTGAGGAACGGCGCCTTGGGGTCGCTGCCGTCGCGCGGCGGGGCCGCGGCCGACGCCACCGCGTCGTGCCCCGCGACGACCTGCGCGACCCGGTCGAGGTCGGCCAGGTCCGCGGCGGCCGCCGTCACACCCGGCACCGGCGAGGCACCGGAGCGGCTGACGGCCGTGACCCGGTGGCCGCGTTGCACGGCCTCGGCGGCGATGCGGCTGCCGACCATGCCGGTGGCGCCGAACAGCACGATGTTGAGGGACATGACCTCAGCGAAACACGACGCCCCGTAGTGCGCATGTTGCGGAAGGTGTGCCGTCGGCGGTCAATGGAGTGAGCACGGGGGGCCACGTCATCCGCGGAAGGAGCCCCTCATGGCTCAGCATGCGGCCCCGGCACGGGGCATGTCGCTCTCCCCCACCAGCGCGGGCGTGGTGATCCCGGTGATCACCGGCGTCCTCTACGGCTTCTGGGCGGCGAACATCCAGCGGTTCGGGCACGGCGTCACGGGCGGCAACGTCGCCCTCGGCTTCGTCACCGGGATCATCGTCGCCGCCCTGTGCCTGGGCATCCATCAGTGGTCCAAGCAGCAGGCCGGGCGGCACATCGGGCTGCGCGCGGCGACCTGGGCCGCGTTCGCGGGCATCGCCGTCGGCTTCCTGCACAGTCTGGCCAACTCCGCGATCATCTGGTCGATCGTGCTGGGCCTGATCGTCGCGGCGAGCACGTTCGTGGCGACGTACTACCGGTACTACACGGCGACCGAGCCGGTGTAACGCTGTTACACCGGCTCGGCAGGAATGAACGCCTAGCCCACGTAACCGAACTCCACGCGGTAGTCCGAGCGGAACCAGAAGCTGCTCGGACCACCGCCGCCGCCCTGGTGCTGGTCGGGCGGGCAGGGGGTGTCGCAGCTCGGCACGTTCGCGCTGATGGACACGTAGGAGGCGCTGGCCCAGCCGCGGGCGCCGATGAACCAGTACCAGGTCGAGTTGCCGTTCACGGACGTACCGTTCGTCGCGCACTCGATACGGTCCTGGCTGCCCGGCGCGAGCCGGTAGACGACCGACGAAGAGGTGCTGGGGCCCGAGCGGACGTTGAGGGCCGCGGACGAGACGACCGTGCCCCAGATCGGATCCCCGCCCCCGCTGTCGGCACTGGCTGGGGCCGCCGCGGTCACGGCGAGCACGCCGCCCGTGAGCAGCGCGGTCGTGGCAAGAGCTACAGGTGTACGGCGCATGATCGACCTCCTGGCTCCCCCTCACCAGGAAACACCCGTTCGGCCCAACGCTCCACCGGAGACCCGCCGCCCGGACCTCCGTATGCACGCGCCCCGCTCGCGCCCCGCCCCGGCTGCCCCTTGCCTGGAACGGTGATCCGAAGAACCCTGGCGCCCGCGCTGCTCGTCCTCGCCTGTCTGCTGGTGCCCCTCGGCACCCTGTCCACCTGGGCGAAGTACGAGATCGGCGACAGCGACCGCTATGTGGCGACGATGGCGCCGCTGGCGACCCGGAGCGAGGTGCGCGAGGCCGTCGCGGACGCGATCACCGACGGGATCATGCGGAAGCTCGACGTGGGCCCGCTCCAGTCCGCGCTGGAGCAGTATCTGCACGACGCCATCGTCTCGTTCACGGACACCGCCGCGTTCCAGAAAGCGTGGAACACCGCCAACCGGGCCGCCCACGACGCCGTCCAGCAGGCCCTCGACGAGGGCGGCAGCGGGCCCGTCACGCTCGATCTGGCGCCGGTCACCGAGCAGGTCAAGCAGCAGCTCCAGGACGAGAACGTGCCGTTCGCGTCCCAGATCCCCGTCACCCACACCGAGATCACGATCCTGCCCGCCGACGACCTGGAGACCCTGCGGGGCGTACTGCGGACCCTCCAACTGGCCGGGCCCTGGCTGCCGTTGGCGGCCCTGGTGTGCGCGGCGGCGGGTCTGGCCCTGGCGGTGCACCGGCTCCGCGCGCTCGCCGCGACGGGGCTCGGCGCGGCCCTGGCCGCGGGCGCGCTGCTGATCGCCCTGGCCATCTCCCGCTCGCTCACCCTGGACGGCGTCGCCGCGGCCGACCGGGGGGCCGCGGGCGCGGTGTACGACGCGCTCACGGCGTCGATGCGGACGGCGTCCTGGGTGATCGTCGGGGTGGGGCTCGCGGTGGCGCTCGCCGCGTGGCTGACGGGGCGCCGGCTCACCCGTTCGGGCGCGTCCGCGATGCCGTCGGGCCGTTCGGGAGCGAGCCTTCCGATGACACAGAAGGAGGGCGCCCCATGAGCGAGAACACCCCCAACGACACCCCCCGGCCCGAGCCCGACCCGGCGGCCTGGTCGGCGCAGCACCGCGACCGGGCCCCCGACCCGACCCGCGGTCAGGGCGAGGGCAACGCCTGGGCGACCGGCGGCATGATGTTCGCCGGAGTCCTCATGCTGGTCAGCGGCGTCCTCGGGATCCTCAACGGGATCGCGGGCATCGCGAAGGACGACGTGTACGGGCGGATCGGCGACTACGTCTACTCGTTCAACCTGACCACCTGGGGCTGGATCCACCTGATCATCGGCGTGCTCGTCGCGATCACCGGCTGGGGCCTGCTCAAGGGCGCCGACTGGGCGCGCGGCGCGGGCATCGGCCTGGCCGCGCTCTACATCGTCGAGTACTTCATGTTCCTGCCGTACGCGCCCGTGTGGTCGGTGATCTCCATCGGCATCGGCGTCTTCGTCATCTGGTCGCTGGCGACCGCGACGGACGGCGCGGGCCTCAACTCCCCGACGGCGAAGCACGTCTGAGAGCCCGCGTCCGGCTCGCCCGACAACCGTCTGGCCCCCGGGACCGTCCTTCAGGATGATTCGGTGGACACCGACACGGAGGCCGGGCCTTGGACCAGCGGGACATCACGGACACAGCGCCCGGCACCCTGCGGTACGCACCCCGGGGCGCCGGGCGCCGCCGCGTCGGCCGGGCCGGGGCGTGGGCGGCGGGGCTGCTGCTCGCCGGCGTCAGCACGGTCGTCGGCTGCCGCGCCGCGGACACCGACGCGATCACCCCGGTGCCGCAGCTCCTCGCGTTCCTGCCGTGGCTGATCGCCCCGACGGTCGCCGCGCTGCTCCTGGCGCTGCTCGCGCGCTGGCGCACCGGCATGGTGTGGGGCGTGGCCGCGCTGGGCGCGCTGGCCTGGTACATGGAGCCGTACGGGACCGACGCACAGGCGAGCGGGGCCCCCGTCTCCGGCATCCGGGTGCTCGCCTCGAACGTGCAGTTCGGCCGGGGCACGAACGCGCTGATCGACGCGATCACCCGCAACCGCCCCGACCTCGTCTTCGTCGAGGAGTGCGACTACGGCTGCCAGGACGCCCTCGCCCGCAACTCCCTGGAGACGGCGTACCCCTACCGGCAGGCGGTGCGCGCGGGCGGCTCCGAGGGGTCGCTGATCCTGTCGGAGTTCCCGCTGAAGGCGGCGCCCACGGTGGACTCGACGATGGGCATGCCGGGCGCGGTCGCCGACGTGCGCGGCCATGCCGTACGGCTCCAACTCGCCCACCCGATGCCGCCGCTGTCCCGGCAGGTCGGCCTGTGGAAGACCGAGCTGGGGCGGCTGCGCTCGGTCGCCGCCGCGCACGACGGGGCGATGATCATGGCGGGGGACTTCAACGCGACGCAGGACCACGCGGCGTTCCGGCAGATCCTCGACGCGGGGCAGCTGCGCGACGCGGCCCGCCTCGACGGGGCGTCGCGGACGCCCAGCTGGCCCTCGTCGGCGCCGCGCCCGCTCGGCACCCAGATCGACCACGTGCTGGTGAGCGACGACTTCTCGGCGGAACAGGTGCGGTTCCTGAAGCTCGCGGACACCGACCACCGGGCGCTGCTCGTGCAGTTGACGCTGCGCCGCCACCGCGGCTGACCAGGGCCTGGACCCTCCCATACCGCGCGTGGCTCGCATAATGACCCCATGCCGCCGCGCCTCACCCCTCCCGACTGGCTCGTCAGAACGCTGAAGCCACAGCGGGCCGCCGTGCCCTGGCCGGCCGCCGCACGGGCCGCCGTGGCGCTCGCGCTGCCGCTGGCGGTGGGCCTCGCCACGGACCACTTCACCTACGGCGCGCTCGCCGCGATGGGCGGCCTGTCCGGCGTCATCGGCGACACCGCCGACGCCTACCGGATGCGGATCTTCAACATCGCCGTGCCGCAGGTGTTCGGCGCGATCGGCGTGACGGCCGGCTCCGCGGTGTACGGGCAGGGATGGCTCGCGGTCGTGGTCGTCACGGCCGTCGCGCTGGTCTCCGGGATGATCTCGACGGTCGGCGCGGTCGCCTCGGTCTCCGGGCTGCTCCTGCTGCTCAACTGCGTGGTGGGCGCGGGCCTGCCGATGCCCGGCGCGTGGTGGCTCGCCCCGCTGCTGATGGTGAGCGGCGGCCTGCTGGTCCTGCTCCTGGCGCTGCTGGCCTGGCCGCTGCGCGGCGGGGTGCCGGAGCGGGCCGCGGTCGCGGCGACGTACCGCAGCGTCGCCAACCTCCTGGAGGCCGCCGCCGGCGACCCCCTCACCTACGCCGAGACCCGGATCGCCGTCACCCAGTCCCTCGACCAGGCGTACGACCTCGTCCTCGCCCGGCGCGCCCTCGCGCACGGCCGCAACCCCGAACTGGTGCGCCTGGTCAGCCAGTTGAACGCGGTCACGCCGATCGTGGAGGCCGCGCCCGCCGCCCACCAGTGCGGCATCCCGCTGCCGCCGTCCGTGCCCGCCGCCGCACGGCACCTCGCGGACACGATCGCGGCGGGACGCCCCGGTGAGGTCGGCCCGCTCACGCTCCCCGCGCCGGAGGGCCCGGCCTCGCGCGCCGTCGACCACGCGCTGCGGCACGCCGCCGAGGTCGCCTCCCGCGCGGGCGACGCCGACTTCACCAACGTCGACGACCGGCTCGGGCGCCCGGCCGCGCTGCGGGTGCGGGCCCGCCGCGGCGTCCGCAACGTCCTGCTCTCCGCCATCTCCTGGCGCTACGGCCTGCGGCTCGCGCTGTGCATCGGCATCGCACAGGCCCTCGTCTCGATCGTGCCCGTGCCGCGCTCGTACTGGGTGGCGCTGACCATCACGTTCGTGATGAAGCCCGACTTCGGCTCGGTGTTCTCGCGGGCGGTGCTGCGCGCGCTCGGCACCGCGGCGGGCCTCGTGGTGGCCGCCGCCGTGCTGTCCGAGGTGCCGATCGGCTGGTGGGACGTGCCGGTGATGATGCTGCTCGCGCCGCTGATCCCGGCGCTCACACCGCGCGGCTACGGCTTCCAGACCGCCGCCATCACCCCCGTGATCCTCGTCCTCTCCGACATCCTCAACCACCAGGGCACGGCGCTGCTGTGGCCCCGCCTCCTGGACAGCCTGATGGGCTGCGGCATCGCGCTCGTGGCGGGCTATCTGCTGTGGCCGGAGAGCTGGCACACCCGGATCGGCGACCGGCTCGCCGACGCGGTCGCGGATGCGGCGGCGTACGTGGAGTGCGCGTTCGGAGCCGCCGAGGACGTCGCCGTACGGGCCCGGATGCGCCGCCGCCTGTACCGGGACCTGTCCGTCGTGCGCGCCGAGTTCCAGCGGGCGCTCACCGAGCCGCCGCCGGTGGGCAGGCGGGCGGCGGCGTGGTGGCCGCTGGTCGTCGCGGTCGAGCGGATCGTGGACGCGACGACCGCCGCGCGGGTCCGGGTGCGGCACGGTGCGGCGCCGCCCGGGGCGGCCGAGGTGGCCCAAGTCGCCGGGCAGCTGCGGGAGTTGGCGAAGGGGTTGCGCGAGTCGGAGGTGCTGCTCGAAGTGCGGGCCGACTTCGGCGGGCCGGGCGCCGGGTCCCAGGACGGCGTTCTGGAGCATGTGCGCCAGGAGGTGGCGGCGGCGCGGGCGATCGGGGTGGCGGGCGGTCCGACGGCCTGAGCACCTCGGACTTAAGAGCTGAGGGGCTGAGTGCTGAGGGGCTGAGCGCTCAGGGGACGAGCACTCAGGGGACGAGCGCTGAGGGGCTCAGTGCTCCCGCTCGGCCGTGCTGCGCAGCACGCAGAACTCGTTGCCCTCGGGGTCGGCGAGGACCGCCCAGCCGGTGCCGTCGGGGTTGCGGTGGTCGCCGACGAAGGTGGCGCCGAGCCCGAGCAGCCGCTCCACCTCACGGTCCCGGGTGGTCTCGGGCCGCAGGCACAGATGGATGCGGTTCTTGACCGTCTTCGGCTCGGGCACCTGGTTGAAGTAGAGCACCGGTCCCTCGGCCAGGATCACCTGCGTCTCGTGGGAGCCGGGGGCGTCCTCCGGATCCAGCGGGCGGCCTGTCACCGCGCTCCAGAACCGGGCCAGTTCATAGGCGTCCGCACAGTCGATCGCCACGTTCTGCACTACCGAGACCATGCGCGCAGCCTCCCCGATCACGGCGCGGGACGCCACCCCGGCCGGACCGCGACCTTGGTCCCACAACATTCGGGACCAAGGCCCGGGACCCGCCCTGACCTGCACTTTCCCCGACTTCTCCGGAGTTCGGGCCGCCCTCTCCGAGGCTGTTACACGACGTACGGACGACGCACACGAAGACGCGTGGACGGCGACCTACCTTCGAAGACGTTCCCGCCACGAAGCTCCGCTGAAGGAAGCTCAGCCGAAGGAAGCCCCCCATGCGCACCACCACGACGTCCCGTCACGCCTCCCACCGCGCCTCCCGTCGCACCGTCCGCACCGCCGCCGTCGCCACCGGCGCCGCGGCCGTCCTGATCCTCCCCGTCACGGCCGCCACCGCCACCGCCGCGTTCGCGGACGACGCGACGCCGACGCCCGCGCCCGCCTCGCCCACCGTGCCGACCGACTCCGTCGAGCTGGCGGAGGGGTTCTCCGCCGAGGTCCACCACCTCGCGGACGACTCCGCGGAGGCCGACATATCCAAGTCCGGGGCGCTCGTCACCACGCTGGAGGCGGACGGCTCCCCCGCGACCACGACCACCGACGGCTACGTCTTCACGCTCACGCCGAGCGGTGACCTCACGGCCGACCAGGACACCAGCGGGGACAACCCGACGCCGCCGGCCCCCGGGAGCTGGGAGTCGCTGGGCGTCACGGACCTGGGCCACGGCTGGTCCGCGCAGGTCGATGTCAACGCGTCGGCGCGCACGGCCAGGGCCGAGCTGTCCCGGAACGGGTCGTCGAAGGGCGAGTTGGAGGCGTACATCGACAATGCCCGGACCAAGGTGGACGGTTACACGTTCACGCTGACGGCCGACGGCAGGATCACGGCGCGGCAGGCCCCGGCCCCGAAGCCGGCCCCCAAGCCGAAGCCGAAGCCTCAGCCGAAGAAGGTGCACCCGGTGCAGCACCAGGCCAAGCACGGGACGGCCACGACGCACACCTCGCACACGACGACTACGTCGGATGCGGGGACCACGTCGAACACGACGGACACCCCCAACACGACGAACTCGACGAACTCGACGAACTCGACGAACTCGACGAACACGGAGACCACGACGAACAACTCCACGGAGACGAAGGGGTCCCCGCAGGGCACCCCGGCGGCGGCCGCCACCTCCAAGAGCCCGTCGCCGCTGATCGCCGCGGGTGCCGGCGCCGCGGCCACCGGCGCGGCGGGCCTCGGCTTCGTGCTGTACCGCCGCAGGAAGCAGGGCTGACGGACGCGGGTCAAGTGCCGACGCTCGTACGGGCGTTGGCGCTGGCGCCACCCGCGCGCGAACGAACGGCAGTTGTGCGCTCCGCCGATCGGGCCGACCCTTCCCAAGATCACCGGCGTTGGCGGCTAACCTTACGTGTCCGCCCTGGCCAGGGGTTCCAGGGAAGCCGGGACCAACTCGACCAATTCATGCGGAAGGTTGCGCACATGGGCATTCTGGATCTGCTGCGGAACGCGTTCGGGCGGTCCCGCAAGAAGGACGAGGCCGCTGCCGCGCCGGAATCGGAGCCCACGCCGTCGGCGCCGACAGCCACCACGGCCACGACAGCTACGACAGCCACGGCGGAGGAGCCGACGGTCCCCGCGCCGTCCGCCCCGGCGGAGCCCGCCGCGTCGACCAAGGTCCCGGCCCCCAAGAAGGCGGGGGCTGCGGACGACCTGGTGGCGGCGGCGTTCGACAACGTGACGGTGCCGAAGCCGTCCCGGCCGGTCGGGTCGGAACGGGTGACCGGTGCGGCCGAGGCCGAGTCCGAGTCCGAGCCTGCGGCGCAGGCCGAGCCGGTGGCCGAGGCCGCTTCTGAGTCGAAGGCCACCTCTGAGCCCGAGGCAGCGGAGACCAAGCCGGTCGCCGAGGCCAAGCCGAAGACCGAAGCCGAGCCGAAGGTCGAGGCCGGGCCGGAGGCCGAGACCGCAGCCGAGGCGCAGGCGGAGACCGGAGCGGAGACGGCGCCGAAGACCGAACCCGCCGAGGCCGTCGCCGAGACTGAGCCGGAGACGGTGCCGGAGGCCGAGGCCAAGCCGCAGGCCGAGAAGGTGGCCGAGCCCGAGGCGGAGACCAAGTCCGCCACCGAGGCCACCGCCGACGCCGAGCCCGAGGCCAACCCCGAGCCGGTCGCCGAGGCCAAGCCGAAGGCGGAGACCGCGCCGGAGACCAAGGCCACAGCCAAGCCGGAGGCCGACCCCAAGGCGCAGGCCGAGACCTCGGTCGCCTCCAAGCCGGAGGCCGAGCCGAAGGCCGCCCCCGCGCCGGAGACCAAGACCACCCCCGAGCCGAAGGCCGAGAAGGCGCCGAAGCCCGAGCCGGAGACCAAGCCCGCCACCGCCACGGCCACCGCCACGACCACGGCCGAAGCCACCGTCGCCGCCGAGCCCGAGCCCAAGCCCGAGGCCAACCCCGAGCCGGTCACCGAACCCGAGCCGAAGGCCGAGACCGCGCCGAAGTCCAAGGCCGCGGCCAAGCCGAAGGCCAAAACCGCCCCGAAGTCCAAGGCCGCAGCCAAGCCCGAGGCCGAGGCCGCCCCCAAGCCGGAGCCCGCCCCCGAGCCGGAGGCCGACCCCAAGGCGCAGGCCGAGACCTCGGTCGCCTCCAAGCCGGAGGCCGAGCCGAAGGCCAAGACCACCCCGGAGCCGGAGGCCAAGACCGCCCCCGAGCCGAAGGCCGCCGCGGAATCCGCCCCGGAGCCCGAGCCCAAGGTCGCGCCCACCCCGGAACCCACCGCCGCAGCCGCCGCCACCCCGGAATCCGCCGCAGCCGCAGCCGCCACCACCCCGGAACCCGCCACCGCAGCCGCCACCCCGGACAGCTCCGCGGAGACCGGCGCCGTCGGCAAGCCCGCTCACCCCGCCGCCCGCGTGAAGTCCCGGGCTCCCGGACTCGCCGCCGCCTACAAGGCCGCCGGGGCCGCGCTCAAGAAGAACGGCCTGACCGGGGCCCGCGCCACCGTCTACCTCGTCCTGGACCGCTCCGGGTCGATGCGCCCGTACTACAAGGACGGTTCCGCCGCGGCGCTCGCCGAGCAGACCCTCGCGCTCGCCGCGCACCTGGACGAGCGCGAGACGCCGACCGTGCACACGGTGTTCTTCTCGACGGACATCGACGCGACCGGCGACCTGACCCTGGACACGGACGGGTACGAGGGCAGGATCGACGAGTGGAACGCGGGCGCGGGCCGGATGGGCCGCACCAGCTACCACCGCGCGATCGAGGAGATCGTCGCCCACCACGAGAAGAGCGAGGACCCCACCGCCCCCGCCTTCGTCGTCTTCCAGACGGACGGCCCGCCGGACGTGCAGCGCCCGGCGAACGAGGCCCTGGCGAAGGCGGCAGGCCACCCGATCCACTTCCAGTTCGTCGCGTTCGGCGACCCGGAGGCGAAGGGCTTCGACTACCTGCGCAAGCTCAAGGCCGACAACGCCGGCTACTTCCACGCGGGCGCGACCCCGCTGGAGCTGACCGACGCCGAGCTGTACGAGGGCCTGCTCGCCACCTGGCGCCCGTAAGCACGCGAGCCCGTAAGCCCGCGAGCCCGTAAGCACGTGGGCCCGTAAGCACCCCTCGGCACCCCCGGGCCGTCCGCGCTGTAAAACACCGCGCGGACGGCCCACCCATGTCGGCTACGATTTTTGGATCCGCAGGCGGCGAACCGCGACGAACGGTCCGGTCCCCGCCGCCCCACGTCACAACCCGGGAGCAGCCCCCGATGGCTCGACACCTCATCACCAGCGCCCTTCCGTACATCAACGGGATCAAGCACCTGGGCAACATGGTGGGGTCCATGCTCCCGGCCGATGTGTACGCCCGTTACCTGCGCCAGACCGGCCACGAGGTGCTGTACATCTGCGCGACGGACGAGCACGGCACCCCGGCCGAGCTGGCCGCCAAGGAGCAGGGCATCCCGGTCGCGGACTTCTGCGCGCAGGCGCACGACGCGCAGAAGGCGGTCTACGACGGCTTCGCGCTCGCCTTCGACCACTTCGGCCGCTCGTCGTCCCCGCAGAACGCGGAGATCACCCAGCACTTCGCCCGGAAGCTGAACGAGAACGGGTTCATCGAGGAGCGCGCGATCCGGCAGGTGTACTCGCCCGCCGACGGCCGCTTCCTGCCGGACCGCTACGTCGAGGGCACCTGCCCACACTGCGGCTACGACAAGGCCCGCGGCGACCAGTGCGAGAACTGCACCCGTGTCCTCGACCCGACCGACCTGATCAACCCGCGCTCGGCGATCTCCGGCTCCACCGAGCTGGAGATCCGCGAGACCAAGCACCTCTTCCTGCTCCAGTCGAAGCTGCAGGTCGAGGTCGAGGCGTGGATCGACGAGGTCGCCGGCGAGTGGCCGCACCTGGCCTCCTCCATCGCCCGCAAGTGGCTGACCGAGGGCCTGAACGACCGCGCGATCACCCGTGACCTCGACTGGGGCGTCCCGGTCCCGGCCGACACCTGGCCGGAGCTGGCCGCCGACGGCAAGGTCTTCTACGTCTGGTTCGACGCCCCGATCGAGTACATCGGCTCGACGAAGGAATGGGCCGACCAGGACCCGGAGAACCGCGACTGGAAGTCCTGGTGGTACGAGCCGAACGGCGCCTCCGACGTCCGGTACACGGAGTTCATGGCGAAGGACAACGTGCCGTTCCACAGCGTCATGTTCCCGGCCACCGAGATGGGTGTCCGTGAGCCGTGGAAGAAGGTCGACTACCTGAAGGCCTTCAACTGGCTGACGTACTACGGCGGCAAGTTCTCGACGTCGCAGAAGCGCGGTGTCTTCACCGACCAGGCCCTCGCGCTCCTGCCCGCCGACTACTGGCGCTACTTCCTCATCGCCAACGCCCCGGAGTCGGACGACTCGTCGTTCACCTGGGAGCACTTCACGGCGACGGTGAACAAGGACCTGGCCGACACCCTCGGCAACTTCGTCAACCGCGTCCTGTCCTTCTCGAAGAAGCGCTTCGGCGAGGAGGTCCCCGCGGGCGGCGAGCCGGCCGAGGCCGAGCAGAAGCTGGGCGCCGAGATCTCCCGCCTCCTCGCCGAGTACGAGGAGCAGATGGAGGCCCTCCAGTTCCGCAAGGCGGCGGCGGCGCTGCGCGCCCTGTGGTCGGCGGGCAACTCCTATCTGGAGGAGAAGGCCCCCTGGCTGGAGATCAAGACCAACCCCGAGGGCGCCGCCCTAACCCTGCGTACGGCGATGAACCTGATCCACCTCTACTCGGTGGTCTCGGAGCCCTTCATCCCGTCCTCGGCCGCCGCGATGCGCGCCGCGTTCGAGCTGCCCGGTGACGAGGGCCGCACGTGGGTCTCCGCCGAGGAGGCCACCGCGCTGACGACGGTCCCGGCCGGTACGCCGTTCACCGTCCCGCCGGTGCTCTTCGCGAAGATCACGGACGAGGACCTGGAGTCGTACAAGGAGCGCTTCGGCGGCGAGCCGCAGGCGTAACCTCCGCCGCTCACCGGATGTACCGATGGCCCGGAACCCGCGAGGTTCCGGGCCATCGGTGCGTCGCGGAGCCGCTCAGCCCGAGCTTCCCCCCGATGAACTCCAGCCTCAGTGCCTCGTTCGTCCGCATGGCATGGCGGGCCATCTCCTCGAAGTCCTCCTGGCTCATCACCACAGCGGACCGCTCCTCCACGGGACTCATGACGGCCTCCCCATGCTCGTCGGCGTGGATCAGGTACGTGTTCCACAGTACGGGCCACCACTGACAGCGACCGTCCGATCACGCGTCCCTCCACCTCAGCATCCCCCACCCCGCCACGAGCGCCCCGGCCGCGTACACCGCCGTCACCGCGAGACCGGCCCCCGGGGACCACGGGGACGTGCCGCCCGCGCCCCCGACCGTCTGCACCGCGAGGCCCGCCGTCATCGGGGAGATCTTCTGGACCAGGTGCAGGGCGTGGTCCGGCATCTCGATGATCAGGGTCGCCAGGTACGGGCCGTACAGGAGCGTCAGTGCCGTGCCGACCGCGGCGGCCGCGTGCCGCACGATCAGCGCGATGCCCGTCGTCAGCAGGGCGACCAGGAGGAGGTAGACCGCGGTGCCGAGCGTCGCCCGCCACAGCGGCCAGGAGGACAGCGGCAGTCGAGCGGCCCCGCCGGTCAGGACCGCGCGGCCGGTCAGGAGCGCGCCGGTCACCCCGGGCAGCGCGAGCACCCCGACCGCGCCCGCGGCCAGCAGCGTCTTCGCCGTGAAGACCGTGCCGCGGCGCGGGTTCGCCGCCAGCGTCGTGCGCATCATGCGCGGATACTCCGCCGACACCACCGCCACCGCGACCAGGACGGCCACCGCCTGCGCGAAGTAGACGCCGGAGAGGGACAGCGCCGTCACGTCGAGCGTGCCCTCCTGTTCCGGGTGGGCGCCGGCCGCGATCAGGGCCGTGCAGACGATCATCGCGAGCGGCAGCGCGGGCAGCGTCCACAACTGGCCCGGAACCGTACGGAATTTGGTCCATTCACCGTGCAGGGTGCGCATCGGCCGGCTCCGTCCTCTCACGCGTCACGCCGTACGAGCCTGAGGCGCGCGGCGCCGAGCACCACGGCCACGTACAGGCACAGCACGCCGAAGCCCGCCCAGGGCGTCGTCGCGTTCTCCAGGAGCCGCTTCGTCTGCTGGATCGCCATCCCGGCCACCGGCGTCGAGCTGCCGACGAAGTCGCCGAGCGTGATGGAGGTGGTGTCGGCGACGATCGGCACGACCACCACCGCGACGAACATCAGCACGATCGCCGGGACCGTGCGGCGCAGCAGCGCGCCGACGCCCAGGCTGAGGACCGCGATCAGGGCGAGGAACGCGGCGCTGCCGATCACCGCCCGCACAGTCGCCGGGTCGGCGAGCGAGGGGTCGTCGAACAGGGGCGGGCGGAAGCCGTTGCCGCGCTGGTAGGGGCGGGCCAGCAGGAACGCCCCGAACGTGACCGGCAGGGCGACGACGAAGACCGTCGCGCCGAGCACCGCCGCCTTCGCCGCGAGGACCCGGCCGCGGCGCGGGCTCGCCGTGAACGTCGTGCGCAGGGTGCCGCTCTTGTACTCGGCGGTGATGAACAGGACGCCGAGCGCGATGACGGCGAGCGTGGCCAGCTGGACGCCGTCGTCCAGGGACTGCTTCACCAGGTCGACGCCCGGGCCCTCGCCGACCCCGCCCATGCCGAGCCGGCCCAGGTCACCGCTGCCGGTGAGGGTGAGGGCGCCGGTGGCCGCGGTGCGCTGGAAAGTGCCGGGGACGGCCTTGGCGTCCGCGCCGGGCCAGTCGTTGCTCGGCGGCGGCTGCACCACGTCCGTCTTCGTCCAGCCGCCGTGCGCCGTGGACAGCGAGACGTGGTCGAAGACCGCCCGGCCGACCGTGCGCACGGGATGCGCGGTGACCTGCGTGGGGCCGGTGCGCTTTTCCTTCGCGATCTGCGGCGAGGTGACGAAGACGCCCGCCTCGGCGGTCGCGGGCAGCCGCGGGGCCGGGAGCGTGCCGACGGTGTGCCAGGTGCGGCCGTCCGCCGACCAGGCGCCGGTGACCCGCTCGCCCGCCCGGGTCAGCCGCAGCCAGACCGGCGCCCCGCGGTCACCGGCCGCGGTCAGTTCACGATGGTTGTCGGTCATCATGCTGAGGCCGTGTCCCGGCGTCACCATCAGCGCCGCGTACGAGGATCCGCTCGCCGTCCCGTCCTTGAGCAGCAGCCCCGCCTTCGCCCACGGCGCGCTGTCCTTCTGGCGCGCGACCCGGGCGGTGTAGGTGCCGTCGCCCGACGTCGTCGCCCGGTGCGCGAAGGTCAGCGAGTCGTACCACTTCGGGCCGTTGTAACCGGTCACGCTGCCGCTCACCGAGGCGATCGTCATCAGGAGCAGCAGGGCGGCCATGGCGACCAGTGCGAAGGCCGTGCTGCGCACGGAGCGCAGCTTGGTCCACTCGGCGCGCACGGCACGCAGCGCGGCGGCGCTCACGACGTCACCTCCTGCGCGGCGAACTCCGTGGTGGACGCGGTGAGTTCCATGTACGCCTCCTCCAGCGTCGCCCGGTGCCGGGTGAGTTCGGAGAACGGCACGGCCTGCGCGCCGAGCAGTTCGGCGACGCGCTGCGCGGGCAGTCCGGTGACGGTGAGGGACTCGGGGCCGTTCATGGCGACCGTGGCCCCGGCGCCGGTCAACACCATCATCGCCTCGGCACGCCGCGCGGTGCGCAGGGCGACGTGCTCCCCGGACACCTGGTCGAGCAGCGCGGAGACGTCGGTGTCGGCGAGCAGCCGCCCGCGCCCGATGACGACGAGATGGTCGGCGGTGTCCTCCAGCTCGCTCATCAGATGGGACGAGACGAGGACCGTACGGCCCTGCGCGGCAAGGGACTTCAGGAAGCCCCTGATCCACTGGATGCCCTCGGGGTCGAGGCCGTTGACCGGCTCGTCGAGGATCAGCACCGGCGGATCGCCGAGCAGCGCGGCGGCCATCCCCAGCCGCTGCCGCATCCCGAGGGAGAAGCCGCCCGCCCGCTTCTTCGCGGCCGATGCCAGGCCCACCTGCTCCAGGACGGCGTCGACCCGGCGGGCCGGGAACCCGCTGTAGTGGGCCAGCCAGAGGAGATGGTCCCGGGCCCGCCGCCCCGGGTGCAGCGCCTCGCAGTCGAGCAGCGCGCCGACCGTGGCGAGCGGGTCGGGCAGCTCGACGTAGGGCCGTCCCCCGATCAGGGCCTGCCCGCTGTCGGGGGCGTCGAGCCCGAGCATCATCCGCAACGTCGTGGACTTCCCCGCCCCGTTGGGCCCGACGAACCCGGTCACGCGGCCGGGCAGCACGGTGAAACTCAGCTCGTCCACGGCGACGGTGCCGCCGTACCGCTTGCACAGCCCCCGGGCCTCTATCGCGGGCCCGCCCCTCATGTCATCGCTCATGGGGAAGAAAGTAGGGCGGGGGAGGGCGGGGGGTCGTCCCGCTGGGGCGGGGTCCTCGCCCCTGGGCAGTCCCCCGCCAGGGGGACGCCCCAGGGGCGCGGGGAACTGCGCGACCAGCCCCCACCGGCCGTCGAGCCGACAGCGAACCCTGAGGGGGTCTGGGGGCGCAGCCCCCAGGAACAGGGACGGGAAGGGGAGGAGGGGGCGACCCGGCTCGTACCCGCACTCCCGCAGACGCTCCCCCCACAGGGTGACGCCACCGCCGGCCCCACCCCCCGATAATGACCGCCATGACACGGCAGGACCTGGCAGAAACGACCCGCCGGGCCCTGTCCCACCCCGACCTGCCCCTGACCGCCGCAGTGGTCCTCACCGTGCTGGCCCTCGTGGAACTCCTGGGCCCCCGCACCCCCGACGACCTCCTCGGCCCGCTGGCCCTGGCCCTCGCCACCACCGTCCCGCTCGCCTTCCTCCGCCCCCACCCCGTCCTCACCGCGGCGACGGTGACGACCGCGACGCTGCTCGCACCGCCCGCGTACGACCGTCTCTTCCTCTCCGGCCTCCCGGCGCTGGCAGCCGCGCTGTACACGGTGGGCAGGCAGCGCACGGGCCGTACGACGCTCGCGTTCGCCGCGCCCTTCGCCGGGTACGCCCTGGCGGGCGGCGCGTACGGCACCCCCCTCCTCGTCGGCGCCGCGCTCGCCCTCACCGCGGGCCACGCCCGCCGCACCCGCGCCGAACAGGACCGCCGCACCGCCGTCGACTGGGCGCACGCCGACACCGCGCTCGCCCACGCCGCCCTCGGCGAACGGGCCCGTATCGCAAGGGAGTTGCACGACATCGTCGCCCACCACATCTCGACGCTCTCGGTGCAGGCGGAGACGGCCCGCTACACGACACCGGGGCTGCCGCCCGAGGGCGCGGAGAAGTTCCTGGCGATCGGGGACACGGCCCGGCTGGCGCTCACCGAGATGCGCCGGCTGCTCGGTGTGCTGCGCGAGGACGTGCCCGAGGAGGCGGCCCGCGCCAGGGTCCCGCAGCCCGGCCTCGACCAGCTGCTCGCCCTCGTCGACGAGGCCCGCGAGACGTCCGGCGGCGCGGTCCGGCTCATCGTGCGCGGGCCCGTCACCCCGCTCGACCCGGGCCTGGAACTGACCGCGTACCGCATCGTCCAGGAAGCCCTGACCAACGCCCGCCGGCACGCCCAGGGCGTCGCCGTGGACGTCGAACTCCACTACGGGGAGGAAGAGTTGAGACTCCGGATACGCGACTGCGGGCCGGGCACGAGCACCGCGGACCCGGTGGGCCACGGCCTGCTCGGCATGCGCGAACGCACCGCGATGGCGGGCGGCACCCTGCACACCGGGCCGGCCCCGGCGGGCGGTTTCCTGGTGGAGGCGGTCCTGCCCGTGCGGACCGGCACGCCGTGACGGACTCCCCTTCGCCACCGGACTTCCCGGCGGCCATCCGCATCGTCGTCGCCGACGACCAGGACGTCGTACGCGCCGGGTTCGGCGCCCTCCTCGACAGCCAGCCGGACTTCACGGTCGTGGGCAGCGCGCACGGCGGCGCCGAGGCGGTGCGCGTGTGCCGGGACGTGACACCCGACCTGGTCCTGATGGACGTACGGATGCCGGGCATGGACGGCATCGAGGCGACCCGCCGCATCACCCGCGACCAGCCCGGCACCCGGATCGTGATGCTGACGACCTTCGACCTCGACGAGTACGTGTACGACGCGCTCGCCGCCGGGGCCAGCGGGTTCCTGCTCAAGGACATGCAGGCCGAGCGGCTCTTCGAGGCGGTCCGGGTGGTCGCCGCGGGCGAGGCGCTGCTCGCGCCGACCGTCACCCGGCGGCTGATCGCCGAGTTCACCCGGCTGCGCCCCCGCCCGGCACCCCGACAGGCCCTCGCCGTCGACGCGTTGACCCCGCGCGAACGCGAGGTACTGCGCCTGATCGCCGAGGGCCTGTCCAATCAGGAGATCGCCGCGCGCCTGGTCGTCGGCGGCGAGACCGTGAAGACGCACGTCAGCCGGGTGCTCGCCAAGCTCGGGGTGCGCGACCGGGCACAGGCGGTGGTGGCGGCGTACGAGTCCGGGCTCGTCGTGCCCCGGTCGGGCTGACGGAGCCACGGCCTGGGAGGCGGACGGGGCGGCGGTCGGCGAGGGCCGTACGGGAGTGGCGCGGGAGCCGGGCATTACTGCGATCAGATGGTCGGAGGCCGCAACGGGCCGACACGGGCCCCGGTCCGCACCCGTGCGCGGCACCCTGACTCCGTGCGAACCGTACGAAGGACGAGAGCGACGGGGCTGGTCATCGCCCTGATCGCGGTTCTGGTCTGTGCCGGCCCCCTGGGCGCGGCCGCCGACTCCCCGGCGCCCGCGACCCACGCCACGCACACCGCGCAGGCCACGCAGGTCACGCGGGCCACGCAGGCCGCGCAAGCCGCGCGAGCGATCGGTCCGCGGATCGCGCCGGCCGCGCGCGCCAGGTACGCGCCGGAGGCCGGCGGCTCCGGGGTGCGGCCGGTCGACGAGGCGTCGGCCCCGCTCCTCCACGACCCGGGTGACACCGTCGTCCCCCGCTTCCCCACCGCCGCGGGGCTCACCGCGGCGGGGCTGCTCGCCCTCGGTACCGCGCTGCTCGCCGTGGGGCGCAGGCTGCGCCGGTCCGCGTAGCCGCAGGCCGCCGCGCACAGGTAAGGGCCCAAAACCGCCGAACGGTTCCGGGCCCTTCCGTACTGCCTGTGTCCTGCCCGCGTCCGGGCGGACCGCTGCCGGGGTCGGTTACTTCTTCTCGACCGGCTTGCGCAGCTGGATGTTGAGCTCGCGCAGACGCGTCTCGTCCAGCTCGGTGGGCGCGCCCATCATCAGGTCCTGCGCGTTGCCGTTCAGCGGGAACGCGATGGTCTCCCGGATGTTCGGCTCGTCGGCGAGGAGCATGACCATGCGGTCGACGCCCGGGGCGATCCCGCCGTGCGGCGGGGCGCCGAAGCGGAACGCGCGGAGCATGCCCGCGAACTCGTGCTCGACGGTGTCACGGTCGTAGCCCGCGATCTCGAAGGCCTTGAGCATGATGTCCGGCTCGTGGTTCCGGATGGCGCCGGAGGACAGCTCCACGCCGTTGCAGACGATGTCGTACTGCCAGGCGAGGATGTCCAGCGGGTCCTTCTCCTCCAGGTCCTGCATGCCGCCCTGCGGCATGGAGAACGGGTTGTGGGAGAAGTCGATCTTGCCGGTCTCCTCGTCCTTCTCGTACATCGGGAAGTCGACGATCCAGCAGAAGCGGAACACGCCCTCCTCGAAGTGCCCGGCGCGCTTGGCGGCCTCGACACGGACGGCGCCCATGATCTTGGAGACCTCGTCGAACTCGCCCGCGCCGAAGAAGACGGCGTGGCCGGCCTTGAGCTCCAGGCGCTCGGTGAGGACCTTCGCGTTCTCCTCGGTGAGGAACTTGGCGATCGGGCCCTGGAAGGAGCCGTCCTCGCCGACGCGGATCCAGGCCAGACCCTTCGCGCCCTGCTCGACCGCGTAGTCGCCCAGGCCGTCGAAGAACTTGCGGGACTGCGACGCCGTGTCCGGCACCGGCAGCGCACGCACGTGCTTGCCCGCGAACGCCTTGAACTCGGAGTCCGCGAAGACGTCCGTGATGTCGACGAGCTCCAGCTTGGCGCGCAGGTCCGGCTTGTCGTTGCCGTACTTCAGCATCGACTCGCGGAACGGGATGCGCGGGAACGGGGAGGTGACCTCGCGGCCGCCGCCGAACTCCGTGAAGATCTCGGTCATGAGCCGCTCGATGGGCTGGAAGACGTCTTCCTGCTCCACGAAGCTCATCTCGATGTCGAGCTGGTAGAACTCGCCCGGCGAGCGGTCCGCGCGCGCGTCCTCGTCGCGGAAGCACGGCGCGATCTGGAAGTAGCGGTCGAAGCCCGAGATCATCAGCAGCTGCTTGAACTGCTGCGGGGCCTGCGGCAGCGCGTAGAACTTGCCGGGGTTCAGGCGGGACGGGACGACGAAGTCACGGGCGCCCTCGGGGGAGGTCGCGGTGAGGATCGGCGTCGCCATCTCGTTGAAGCCGAGGGCGACCATCTTCGAGCGGATCGAGGCGATCACGGCGGAGCGCAGCATGATGTTGCGGTGCATGCGCTCGCGGCGCAGGTCGAGGAAGCGGTACTCCAGGCGCCGCTCCTCGTTCACGCCGTCGTCCGCGTTGATCGTGAACGGGATCTGCTGGGCCGCGCCCAGGACCTCGACCTCGGCGGCCTCGATCTCGATCTCACCGGTGGGCAGCTCCGCGTTGACGTTGTCGGCGCCGCGGGAGACGACCTTGCCGTCCACGCGGACGACGGTCTCCTTGGTGAGCTTGTCGAGGACCTCGGCGGCCTTCGTGCCGGGGCGGGCGACGAGCTGCGTGATGCCGTAGTGGTCGCGCAGATCGATGAAGAGGATGCCGCCCAGGTCTCGGCGATTGTGCAGCCAGCCGCTCAGCCGGACGTCGGTGCCGACGTCAGAGGCGCGGAGCTCGCCGCAGGTGTGGGACCTGTACCGATGCATCGTCGTTCATCCAGCCTTTGGTTTCGGGGTTCCCGGGGAGACAACCCGGATCTCCCCCAGAGTACCGGCCCCCGCCTTGGGCGATCTGCCGCCAAGGGCGGCAGGGTGGGCAAGGCGGCACCCCGGCGCCGGGCAGGCGCTCCCGCAGGCCCCGCCCACGGCCCGGCTCCCGCACCACGGCCGCCCCGCACCCAAAGCCCACCCCGCTCTGGCTGGCCGCACGCGATCACCCCTCCATAGAGTGGGAGGCATGCGCACTGGTGACCCCCTCCCCCCGGTGGAGGATGTCCTCGCCGCCCTGGCGACCGGCCTGTGGCGCTGGGACAACCGAGCGGGGCTGGTCACCTTCGACGCGGAGGCCGCCCGCCTCGTCGGCCTGCCCGCGACCGCGACCACCCTCACGGAGGCCGGCGCCCGCGCCCGCTTCCACCCGGTCGACTGGAACGAGATCGACGGCGTCGTCCGCCTGGCCGTCGCCGAGGGCACCCTCGCCGAGGCCCGGCTGCGCATCATGGACGACCAGGGCCACGTCATACGCACCGTACGCAGCCGCTCCAAGCCGGTGATGCACGGCGACGCCCCGGACTCGTACGAGCTGATCGGCACCCTCCAGGAGGTCGCCGAGCCCCCGCCCGGCGCCTCGTCCCGCACCCCCGTCACCGGCGACTGGCGCCGCTCCCGCGAGGCGTTCCTGCTGGACGCGGGCCGCGCCCTCGCCGAGGCGGACTCGACCTCCGAGGTCATGCGGGTCGCGGCGGGCCTGTCCATGCCGGGGTTCTCGCCCGACGGCCTCGCCGTGTTCGGCGTCGCGGGCGACCGGCTCACGGTCATCGGCCACCACGGGCACCAGCCCGGCGCCGAGGGCCCCTTCACCGACATGGACCTGGCCACCGACTACCCGGCCGCCGAGGTCGTCCGCACCGGCCGCGCCGTCTATCTCTCCTCCCCCGAGGAGTACCGCCGCCGCTACCCCGCCGCCTGGCCCCTCGCCGCCCGTTTCAACCGGCAGTCCTGGGCGTTCCTGCCGCTCGTCGTCGCGGGCCGCACGATCGGCGCGTGGATGGCGGGCTTCGCCTACCCGGTGACGTTCACCCCCGACGAGCGCTCCGTGCTCACCACGGTCGCCCGGATGCTCGCCCAGGCCCTCTCCCGCTCCTGGGTCGCCGAGTCCGAGCGCGAGCTCACCGACGGCCTCCAGAAGTCGATGCTGCCGACGCTGGGCCCCGAGATCCCGGGCATGACGATCGCCGCCCGCTACGTCCCGACCGGCGGCGGCCTCCAGGTCGGCGGCGACTGGTACGACATGATCCCGCTGCCCAACGGCCGGATCGCCCTGGTCATCGGGGACGTGCAGGGCCACGACGTACGGGCCGCGGGGCTCATGGGCCAGCTGCGCATCGCCCTGCGCGCCTACGCCTCCGAGGGCCACCGCCCCGACGCGGTCCTCTCCCGCGCCTCCCGCTTCCTCAACGGCGTCGTCGAGAACCAGGCCGACCAGCTCGGCGCCCGCTTCGCGACCTGCCTGTACGTCGAGGCGGACCCGCTCAGCGGCACGCTGGAGATCGCCCGCGCGGGCCACCCCGACCCCGCGATACGCACCGCCGACGGCACGGTCCTGATGCGCCCCACCGCGGGCGGCCTGCCGCTCGGCATCGACCCGGACGCCGACTACCCCACCACCCGGCTCGTCCTGGAGTCCGGCGAGACCCTGCTGATCTGCACGGACGGCCTGATCGAGACGGGCGGGCACGACTTCGACTCCGGCTGGGCGCGGATCCGTACGACGCTGGAGACCGGCCCCGCCGACGAGCTGGAGGAGCTGGCCGACGCCCTCGTCCAGGCCGTCCACGGTCCCTCCTCGCACCACACCACGGGCCCGCTCGCGGACCGCCGCGAGGACGACATAGCGCTGCTGCTCCTGCGCCGCACGGCCGAGGCCAGGGCGGTCCCCGCGGCCCGCCGCACCGCGATGACCATCGCCCAGGCCGAGCCCGAGCGGATCGCCACGGCCCGCCAGCAGCTGCGCGAGCTGCTGCACGACTGGGCCGACGAGGACCAGGTCGACTCGGCGGTCCTGATGGTCTCCGAGATGGTCACCAACGTGCTCGTGCACACCGACGGCGACGCGCTGCTCGTCGCCGAGGTCAGCAGCGCCTGCGCCGGGCCGCGCCGGCTGCGCGTGGAGGTCGCGGACGCCTCGGACGACCTGCCGCACAAGCGCAGGCCCGGTGAACTCGCCTCCTCCGGGCGGGGCCTTGTGCTCATGGAGCTGCTCGCCCAGAAGTGGGGCGTCGACCCCCGGGGCGAGGGCAAGAGCATCTGGTTCGAGCTCTACGAGCCCGACGCGGGCCCCGAGGCCGAGGCAGGACCCGGCCCCGGTCCTGTTTCACGTGAAACGGGCTCATCGGGTGAATCATCCGGGGCATCGGAGCCCTCGGGCGCGTAGCGCCCCCTCAGCTCCCCGATGATCCCGAACGCGGCCGCCGTCACCGGCACCGCGAGCAGCATCCCGAGGATGCCCGCGACCGAGGCGCCCGCGGTGATGGCCAGCATCACCAGGGCCGGGTGCATCTGCACGGTGCGCGACTGGATCATCGGCTGGAGGATGTGCCCCTCCAGCTGCTGCACGGCGAGGATCACCACCAGCGCCCACAGGGCGATCGCGAAGCCCCGGTCGGCGAGCGCGACCAGGACGGCGACGGCGCCGGAGATGGTGGCGCCGAGGTACGGGATGTAGGCGCCGACCAGGACCAGGGCGCCCAGGCCCACCGCGCCCGGCACCCGCAGGATCAGCAGGCCGACCGTGATGCACACGGCGTCGATGAGCGCGATGAAGGTGGTGCCGCGCATGAAGCCGGAGACCGCCTGGAAGGCGCGGCGCCCCATCGCCTCGATGACCTCGCCGGTGCCGCGCGGGGCGACGGCGTGCGCGAGGCCCACGGCCCGGTCGGAGTCCTTGAGGAAGAAGAACGTGAGCAACAGCGCGAGCACACTGGTGGCGAGCAGTGAGCCGAGCACGGTGAGCCCGGCGAGGACCCCGCTGGCCAGGTTGGAGCCCCACTTGGCGAGCAACTGCTTGGCGTTGTCGGCGATGTTGCCGAGGTCGTCGGCGCCGGTGATCCCGAAGTGCTCGCGGATCCAGTCGCCCGCGACCTGCACGGAGTCGACGATCTGGTCGCCGGTGTCGATGAGCGCCTTGACGACGATGTACCCGGCGCCGCCGACGACGGCGATGAGGGCGACGCAGGTGAGGGCGGCGGCCAGCGCCCGCGGCACCTTCATCCTGATCAGCCACTCGAAGACGGGCGCGAGCAGCGCGGTCCCGAGCAGGGCCAGCAGGGTGGGTGTGACGGCCGACTTGAAGACGATGCAGAGCCAGACGGCCACGGCGCCGACCCCGGTGACGAGCAGCGCGACCGCGCACCAGGCCGCGGTGCGCCGGGCACCCTCGGGAAGCAGCGGCTTCCCTCCGGGCTGTCCCGGGGACGGGTCCTGGGGCTCGCGGGTCGTCTGCACGCCTACAGGCCATCACGCGCGCGTGGCCCCGACCTTCCGGGCGGGGCCACGCGGGTGACGTGCAGTCAGACGTGCAGTGAGACGTACTGTCGGACGGGCCGGCGGACGTACCGTCGGACGCGCGGTCAGTCGGTGTGCGGCAGACGCTCCGCCGACGGGACGACGCCCAGGCGGCCGGCCTGGAAGTCGTCGAAGGCCTGCTGGAGTTCGGCCTTGGTGTTCATCACGAACGGGCCGTAGTGCGCCATGGGCTCACGGATCGGCTGTCCGCCGAGGATCACGACCTCCAGGTCGGGGGTGTTCGAGTCCTGCGACTCGTCGGCGCGCACGGTCAGGGCCGAGCCCGCTCCGAACACGGCCGTCTGCCCCATGTGGACCGGGCGGCGGTCGGCGCCCACGGTGCCGCGGCCGGCGAGGACGTAGACGAGCCCGTTGTAGTCCTCGCGCCAGGGCAGCGTGGCCTCGGCGCCGGGGCGGATCGTGGCGTGCACCATCGTGATCGGGGTGTGCGTGATGCCCGGGCCCTCGTGGCCGTCGAACTCACCGGCGATGACGCGCAGCAGCGCGCCGCCGTCGCCGGTGGTGAGCAGCTTGACCTGGCCACCGCGGATGTCCTGGTAGCGCGGGTCCTGCATCTTGTCCTTGGCGGGCAGGTTCACCCACAGCTGCAGGCCGTGGAAGAGCCCGCCGGACATGACGAGCGACTCCGGCGGCGCCTCGATGTGCAGCAGGCCGGAACCCGCCGTCATCCACTGGGTGTCGCCGTTGGTGATGGTGCCGCCGCCACCGTGGGAGTCCTGGTGGATGAAGGTGCCGTCGATGATGTACGTGACGGTCTCGAAGCCGCGGTGCGGGTGCCAGGGCGTGCCCTTGGGCTCTCCGGGCGCGTACTCCACCTCACCCATCTGGTCCATCATGATGAACGGGTCGAGGTACTTGTAGTTGATCCCGGCGAACGCGCGGCGCACCGGGAAACCCTCCCCCTCGAAGCCGGTGGGCGCGGTCGTCACAGCGAGCACGGGGCGCGCCACGGCGTCGGCCGGCGCGGACACGCGGGGCAGGGTCAGCGGGTTCTCGACGGTCACAGCGGGCATGGCGGCCTCCTCAGGTCTGCCATCAATTTAGTTGAACAGTGAACATTCGGCAAGTCGCCCGGTATTCCGCACGCGGTATTCCGCACCGCCTCCGCGGTCCGGAACGGCCCGGTACGGCCCGGTACGGCCCGGTACGGCGCAGGGCCCGGACGGCACGATCACCGTCCGGGCCCTTCGTCACCTCCTCATCGGGCCCGCCCTAGGGCAGGCGGGCCGTGTCGGTCGCCGCGCAGCCGTTCTGGCACTTCGCGTCGATCGCGTCGACCGACGGCTCGACGCTCACCTCGCTCACGATCGACTGCTGCTCGATCGGCCCGGACACCGTGTAGACGACCTCGCCGCCCGCCGCGATGTCCGCCGTCGTCATGACCGGCGCCTTGCCCGATGCCGCACCGCAGCGCGACGGGCTGCGGGCCTCGCACGTCCACTCCATGCCGTGGATCATCAGCGGCGCGCTCTGCTGGATCCGCACCCCGGACGCGTCCGACGGACCGTCGTTGCGCACCGAGATCGTGTAGGTGATCCGGCCGCCGGACTGCAGGTCCTGCGGCGTATGGCGGTGCGTCACGCTCAGCGCCGTGCGGAACGTGCCGTCCAGGGTGACCTTGGCCCGGCAGTCGTCGGCGCATCCTTCGTCGGCGGCGCCCGGCGGGGGCTTCAGGACCGACGTGCCCACCAGCGGCCCCGCCTCGTCCGACGGCGTACCGCCGGTGGCCGTGAAGACCAGCTTCGCGCCCGGCGGCAGTGTCACCGGGGTGTCGAGCCGGGGCCCGTCCGGTGTGCCGGGACAGACGGCGCCGCCGCTCGCGGCGCAGGTCCAGCGCGGGTCCTCCAGGGACTTGGGCACCTCGGCGGCGAGCGGCGCGTTCGTCGCCTGCGCCGGACCGTCGTTGCCGACGCTGACGGCATAGGCGACCGGGGCACCCGCCACGTACGGATCGGGCCGTGCCGACTCCTTGAGCCACAGGCCCGTCCGCACGGGCACGTCCGGGCTGAGCCGCGCGACGTTGTCCGAGGCGACCGCGTCGCCCGGGGTGTCCACCGCGAACTCGACCGGCCGGCCTCCGGCCACGTCGGGGGCGATCTCCACCGGCACGACGATCGGCGGGAACGAGTCGCCCGGCGCGAGATCCTCGTCCCGCCTGCAGGTGACCTCGGCGCCCTCGATGGCGCACTCCCAGCCGTCGCCGCTCGCCGACACCGGCTTCAGCCCCGGCGGCAGCACCTTGGTCACGGTGACCGGGCCCTCGCTGCGTCCGGCCGTCGGCTTGTTCGTCACCGTCAGCTCCAGCTGCCCGGTGCCGCCGGCCGCGAAGTCCCCGGTGGTGCGCGGTGTCAGGTACAGGTCCGGCGGCAGCCTGCGCAGCCGTACGTCGCTGATCTCGTGCAGGGCGGTGTGCGCGCCGGTGCTCGCGGAGAACCCGAACCGCAGCGTCTTCGGCACGTCCGGCTGGCCGGGGATGCGGTGCACGTCCACCGGCCCGAGCACCCGGGCGTAGCCCTTGCCGTCGTTGAAGTCGACGGCGACGGACAGCAGGCCCGTCGGGGTGAGCGTGACACGTCCGGTGCGGCGCGCCTTGGAGCGCTGTTTCGCCGCCACGTCGCCGAGCGACTTCTTGAGCGTCGGCGTGCCGTCGATGTAGGGGTTGCCGATGCTCGTCGCGCCGCGCAGGGCGACCGAGTTGGGCACCTTGCCGGGCCCGCCCGTACCGGCCCAGCGCGGGCTGGAGAAGTTGCCGTACTGGTCGAAGCCGATGCCGAGGTAGCCGCCCGGGATGTCCCGGTAGCCGAGGGCGCCGCCCTGGGCGCCCTCCCGGTCGACGCGCTCCGCCCCGTCCAGCAGGAAGAAGCTGATGCCGTCGGCTCCCTTACCGGTGGTGGAGCCGTACTGGTACATGTCGAACTCGGCGATCAGCCCCGCGTCCGCCCGCACCGGTTCGGTGTGGACGACGAAGCCGCTGCGCATCTTGAACTGGTTGGTCAGCCGCAGGACACCCTGGCCGGGTTCGTCGTGCGGGGCGGACGGGCAGGCGCCCAGCGGCGCGGGCTGCCCCTTGGCCGCGGTGAGGCAGGCGAAGCCGGAGTTGGTGGGGCCGTACTGGGAGACCCAGCGGCCCGGGGCGGCCCCCTCACCGACGAAGGGCTCGTCCAGCAGGACGAACCGGCTGTCGTCGGTGCCTGCGCCGGGGCGGGTGCCCGCCGACGCGGCGGCGGTGCCCGGCGCCGCGAGCGCCGTGACACCCATGGTGACGCCGCAGATCACGGCGCCCAGACGGCCCGGTGGCCCGAGCCAGGAACGGACAGTGTGCGCGAAGTGCATGGCTTCCCTCTCGAAGTCGAAGCACTAATCAGGCGTAACTGTTGCTCCTCAAGCAGAAGCCCTGATCGGTGACGCTCCGCAACCGGAGAGGGGCCCGGAGGGGGAACCCGGCCGCCAAATGAGGCCGTACAACCGCCACTTGGGCGATGACGCGGTCAGCCGTACGTTCAGCCGTACATGCGGCGCATCGCGAAGTCGACCATCTGCTCGACCGCCTTCGCGTCGAAGACCATCCGGTGCTCGCCCTCCATGTCGAGGACGAAGCCGTATCCGGTGGGCAGCAGGTCGATCACCTCGGCGCCGGTGATGACGAAGTACTTGGACTCCTTGCCGGCGTACCGGCGCAGCTCCTTGAGCGTGGTGAACATCGGGATCACCGGCTGCTGCGTGTTGTGCAGTGCCAGGAAGCCCGGGTTGTCGCCGCGCGGGCAGTAGACCTTCGACGTCGCGAAGATCTGCTGGAAGTCCTCGGCGGACATCGAGCCCGTGGTGAACGCGCGGACGGCGTCGGCGAGCGACGGGGGCGAAGGCTCCGGGTACAGCGGCGGCGCCTGCTGCCCGTATCCACCCATGCCGGCCTGCATTCCGGACTGCGGAGGCATGCCCTGCTGCGGCGGGGCGTACTGCTGCCCGGCGCCCGCTCCACCCGGGGTCCGCTCGTATCCGTACATGGGGGCAAGAGTACCGAGCGCGGGCTGGGTTCCGGGGCCGGGCCGGATTTCTGTAATGAGGACTAGAGAAAGAGGGGCGGGGACTGCTACGGTCTTTCTGTAGCTTCCGATACAGAAATATGCGGCCGGGGGCACCCGTGCGCGCCGAGGGGGAGGAACAGCCATGTCCGGTACGGGAATCGGGGCCACGGCCGAGATCACGGCCGCTGACGCACGGACGGTGCGCGGTGCGGGCCCGGGTCTGCTCCTGGCGCACGGCGCGGGCGGCTCGGTCGAGGCGAACTACGGGCCGGTGCTCGACACCCTGGCCGCCGGGCACACGGTCGTCGGCGTCGACTACCCGGGCACGGGCGGCACCCCGCGCGCCGGCACCCCGCTCCGGCTCGACGACCTGGCGGACCAGCTGGTGGCGGCGGCCGACGCGGAGGGCCTGGACCGATTCGCCGTGTCGGGGTACTCGCTGGGCAGCACGGTGGCCGTCCGGGTCGCCGCCCGCCACCCCGAGCGCGTGACGGCACTGCTGCTGACGGCCGGCTTCGCGCACCCCGGGCCCCAGCTGCGACTGGCCGCCGAGACCTGGCGCACCCTCGCCGCGGCCGGCGACCACGACGCCCTCGCCCGCTTCCTCGTGCCGTACGCGCTGAGCGAGGCGGCACTGCACGCGCTGACCGAGGAGCGGCTGGCCCCGGTCGTCGCGGGGACGGCGGCGACGGTTCCGCCCGGCGCGGGCGATCACGCGGACCTGGTCACCCGGGCGGACGTACGCGCGGACCTGGCCCGGATCACGGCGCCGACGCTGGTGACGGTGACCACACAGGACCGGCTGGTGCCGCCCGCGGCACAGCGGGAGCTCGCGGCGGCGATACCGGGCGCCCGCGTCGCCGAGCTGCCGACCGGACACCTTCCGTTCGCCGAACTGCCTGGCGCGTGGGGCGCGTTGATGGTGGAGTTCCTGGGGGAGGTGGAGCCCCGGAGGCCGTAGGGGCGCGCCCCGTCGCCCGCCCGCGCCCGGCGGAGCGTTCCGTCACAGTTGGCCCAAGAGGGGTTGATTCTTATTACCCGTGGGTAGCATCCTGGTACTTAGTTACTAGTTGGTACGCGTACGAGTCGGCCTCGCTCGGCCCCTCGTCGATCCCCCCGATCCTTTACGGAGCCGTCGCCATGGGCCACTACAAGTCGAATCTCCGCGACATCGAGTTCAACCTCTTCGAGGTGCTCGGCCGCGACAAGCTGTACGGCACCGGCCCGTTCGGGGACATGGATGTCGACACCGCCAAGAGCATCCTCGACGAGGTCGCCCGCCTCTCCGAGAACGACCTGGCCGAGTCCTTCGCCGACGCCGACCGCAACCCGCCGGTCTTCGACCCGGAGACGAACACGGCGCCGGTCCCGGCCTCCTTCAAGAAGTCCTACGAGGCGTTCATGGCCTCCGAGTACTGGCGGCTCGGCCTGCCCGAGGAGATCGGCGGCACGACGGCCCCGCGCTCGCTCATCTGGGCCCACGCCGAGCTGATCCTGGGCGCCAACCCGGCCGTGTGGATGTACTCCTCCGGCCCGGCCTTCGCCGGCATCCTCTTCGAGGAGGGCAACGAGGCGCAGAAGAAGGTCGCCGAGATCGCCGTCGAGAAGCAGTGGGGCTCGACGATGGTGCTGACCGAGCCGGACGCCGGTTCGGACGTGGGCGCCGGCCGCACCAAGGCGGTCCAGCAGGAGGACGGCTCCTGGCACATCGAGGGCGTGAAGCGGTTCATCACGTCCGGTGAGCACGACATGTCGGAGAACATCCTCCACTACGTCCTCGCCCGCCCCGAGGGCCACGGCCCCGGCACCAAGGGCCTCTCGCTCTTCCTCGTCCCGAAGTTCGAGTTCGACTGGGAGACCGGCGAGCTGGGCGAGCGCAACGGCGTGTACGCGACCAACGTCGAGCACAAGATGGGCCTCAAGGCGTCCAACACCTGCGAGATGACGTTCGGCGACCAGCACCCCGCCAAGGGCTGGCTGATCGGCGACAAGCACGACGGCATCCGCCAGATGTTCCGCATCATCGAGTTCGCCCGCATGATGGTCGGCACGAAGGCGATCTCGACGCTGTCGACGGGGTACCTGAACGCGCTGGAGTACGCCAAGGAGCGCGTGCAGGGTCCGGACCTGGCCCAGTTCATGGACAAGGCCGCCCCGAAGGTCACCATCACGCACCACCCGGACGTGCGCCGCTCGCTGCTCACGCAGAAGGCGTACGCGGAGGGCATGCGCACGCTGGTGCTCTACACGGCCTCGGTCCAGGACGCGATCCAGGTCAAGGAGGCCGCCGGCGAGGACGCCTCCGCCGAGCACGCGCTGAACGACCTGCTCCTGCCGATCGTGAAGGGCTACGGCTCGGAGAAGGGCTACGAGCAGCTGGCGCAGTCGCTGCAGACCTTCGGCGGCTCCGGCTTCCTGCAGGAGTACCCGATCGAGCAGTACATCCGTGACTCCAAGATCGACACCCTCTACGAGGGCACCACGGCGATCCAGGGCCAGGACTTCTTCTTCCGGAAGATCGTCCGCAACCAGGGCGCCGCGCTGAACGGGCTGGCCGAGGAGATCAAGAAGTTCCTCGCGGTGGAGACCGGCGGCGAGGAGCTGGCCGGGGCCCGCGAGTCGCTCGCCAAGGCGGCCGTCGAGCTGGAGGCCATCGTCGGCGTCATGCTGACCGACCTGGCCGCCACCGAGCAGGACCCGAAGAACATCTACAAGGTCGGCCTGAACACCACGCGCCTGCTGATGGCGTCCGGTGACGTGGTCGTCGGCTACCTGCTCCTCAAGGGCGCGGCCGTCGCCGCGGAGCGGCTGGCCGCCGGGGACGCGGGCAAGGACGTCGCCTTCTACCAGGGCAAGGTCGCGGCGGCGAAGTTCTTCGCGGCGAATGTCCTGCCGGGTGTCACGGGTGCGCGGAAGCTGGCGCAGGGTGTCAGTGCGGCGGGTCTGGACGTCATGGAGCTGGACGAGGCCGCGTTCTAGGCTCCGCCGAGCCGGACATCGCAGCTGAGGCCCGTCGCCCCCTTGCCCGGGGCGGCGGGCCTTCTCGTCGTCAGCGGGCCCGGTGGGGGCTGGTCGCGCAGTTCCCCGCGCCCCTGAAGGCATGCGCTGCGCGCAGCCTTCCCCCTGCACCGAACCCCGCCCGGCAGACGAGTAGGCACCCCCGTGCGGCCAGGGCCTACCCTGGCGGCATGCACACATCCACCGGCCCCTTCGACCGCGGGCACACCGACGACCTGATGACCTTCCTCGCGGCGAGCCCCACGCCGTACCACGCCGTGGCGAACGTCGCCGCGCGCCTGGAGAAGGCGGGCTTCAAGCAGGTCGCCGAGACCGACGCCTGGGACGGCGAGACCGGTGGGAAGTACGTGACGCGCGGCGGCGCGATCATCGCCTGGTACGTGCCGGAGGGCGCCGCGCCCCACACCCCGTACCGGATCGTCGGCGGGCACACCGACTCCCCGAACCTGCGGGTGAAGCCGCAGCCCGACACCGGGGCGCACGGCTGGCGCCAGGTTGCCGTGGAGATCTACGGCGGGCCGCTGCTCAACTCCTGGCTCGACCGGGACCTCGGTCTCGCCGGGCGGATCACGCTGCGCGACGGCAGCGAGCGGCTCGTCGACATCGACCGCGCGCTGCTGCGCGTGCCGCAGCTCGCCGTGCACCTGGACCGCGGCGTGAACGTCGACGGCCTGAAGCTGGACAAGCAGCGTCACATGCAGCCCATCTGGGGGCTGGGCGACGACGTCACCGAGGGCGATCTGCTCGGCTTCCTGGAGGACGAGTACGGCCTGGAGCGCGGCTCGATCACCGGCTGGGACCTGATGCCGTACTCCATCGAGGCGCCGTCCTACCTGGGCCGCGACAAGGAGCTGGTGGCCGGGCCCCGGATGGACAACCTGCTGTCCGTGCACGCCTGCGTCGCCGCGCTCGGCGAGGTCAGCAAGCAGAAGGAACTGCCGTACATCCCGGTGCTCGCCGCCTTCGACCACGAGGAGAACGGGTCGCAGTCCGACACCGGCGCCGACGGCCCGCTGCTCGGCAACGTCCTTGAGCGGTCGGTGTTCGCGCGCGGCGGGTCCCTGGAGGACAAGGCCCGCGCCTTCGCCGGGACCATCTGCCTGTCCTCGGACACCGGTCACGCGGTGCACCCCAACTACGCCGAGCGCCACGACCCGACCCACCACCCGCGGGCCAACGGCGGCCCGATCCTCAAGGTGAACGTCAACAACCGCTACGCCACCGACGGCGCCGGCCGGTCCGTGTTCGTCGCCGCGTGCGAGAAGGCGGGCGTGCCGTACCAGGCGTTCGTCTCGAACAACGCGATGCCGTGCGGGACCACCATCGGCCCGATCACCGCCGCCCGGCACGGGATCAAGACCGTCGACATCGGCGCGGCGATCCTGTCCATGCACAGCGTCCGCGAGCTGTGCGGCGCCGACGACCCGCACCACCTGGCGAACGCGCTGGCGGCGTTCCTGGAGGGCTGACCTCCCGAACTTCTGTGTGACGGCGAGGGGTTCGGGGGTACCCGGACCCCTCAGGCACATCCGTGCACGTCACAGCAGCAGGAGGCGGAGCTCATGAGCTTGGGGGGTTGCATCATCCTGATGGCCGTCGGAGCGATCCTCGCGTTCGCGACCGACTGGCACATGAAGGGCGTCAACCTCGACCTGGTCGGATGGATCTTCATGATCGTCGGCCTGATCGGCGTCTTCGTGTTCCGCAGCATCGGCAAGCGCCGGGGGCTGATCCCACCGGCGAACCGCACCACCGTGATCGAGGACGAGCGGGACCGCCGCCTGTAGGCGGCCCCCTCGCCCGCACATCCCCCGTCCATCCACCCGTCCGTCCACCCGTCCGTCCCCAGTCGAGCCGCCGTGACCTGCGGCTGACACCCGGCGATAGTCTCGTACGTCAGCCATGTCAGCCATGTCAGCCATGTCAGCCGCGTCGGCCCGCCGGGAGAGTGCACGCACATGGAGTTCCAGCTCCTCGGACCGGTGGCGGTCAACGGCGGCTCGGGTCCCGTTCCGCTCGGTCCGGCGAAGCGGCGCAGCCTCCTCGCGATCCTGCTGCTGCGTTCCCCGGCGGCCGTCTCCGTGGACACCCTCACCACGGCGCTGTGGGACGACGAACCGCCGCTGCACGCGCGCACCGTGATCCAGGGTCATGTCTCCCGGCTGCGCGCGCTGATCACCGAGGCCGGCCTGGACGCGTACGGGGTCGAACTGACCACGCAGGGCCAGGCGTACGCGCTCCAGCTGCCCGAGACCCTGCTCGACGCGCACCGTTTCGACGAGCTCGTCACCCTCGCCCAGCAGCAGCGCGACCCGGCCGACACCGCCCTGATGCTGCGCGAGGCGCTCGCGCTGTGGCAGGGCCCGGCGCTCGGCGGGACGGCCGTCACCGCCCCGCTGCTGGCCGCCGCGAACGCCCTGGAGGAGAGCCGGCTCGGCACCGTCGAGCAACTGGCCCTCGCGTACGGCGCGTTGGGGGAGCACGACCGGGCCGTGGCGCTGCTGAGCGGGGAGGCGGTCGCCCACGCCCTGCGCGAACCGCTGATAGCCGAGCTGATCCGGGCCCTGTTCCACGCGGGCCGCCAGTCCGACGCCCTGGACCAGTACCACCGCACCCGCCGTGCCCTCGCCGACGAGCTGGGCGTCGACCCGGGGCCCGCGCTGCGCAAGGCGTACGAGGAGGTGCTCGAAGGCCGCCCACCCGTCACCAGCGCCCCTGGGCCCCACCCCACCTCCGGCGCCGCCACCCCGGCTCCCCGGGACGCCACCATCGCGCCCGGAGCCCCCGGCCTCCTCCCGCGGCCGTCGGCGGCCGGGCCCGATCTGCTGCCGCGGCCGCCGCGCGGGTTCCACGGCCAGCATGCCGAACTCGCCGCGCTGACCCGTGCCGTCACCGCGGCCGAGTCCCCCATCGCCCTGGTCACCGGGCCCGCCGGGGTCGGCAAGACCTCCCTCGCCGTGCACTGGGCGCACGACCGCGCCGACGACTTCCCTGACGGCCGGCTCTTCGCCGATCTGCGCGGCCACAGCGGTCCCGCGCCCGAGGACGCCGTCCAACCCGCGGACGTCCTACGGGAGTTCCTGCTCGCCCTCGGTGTCGAGGCCCCGGCCGTGCCCGCGTCGTCGGACGCCGCCGCGGCCCTGTTCCGGTCCCTGGTCAGAAAGCGGCGGCTGCTCGTCGTCCTCGACAACGCCAGGGACTCCGCGCAGGTCCGCCCGCTGCTGCCGGGCGGCGCCGGCTGCGCCACCGTCGTCACCAGCCGCACCCGGCTCGACGGCGTCATGGCCTCGGACTGGGCGACACCGGTCCCGGTCGACGTGCTCGGAGAGGACGACGCCGCCGGACTGCTCACCGCGGCGCTCGGCCCGGACGCCACCGACGACGACGCCGTACGGGAGGTCGCCCGGCTCTGCGACGGGCTGCCGCTCGCGCTGCGCATCGCCGCCGCCCGGCTCAAGGGCCGCCGACACTGGACCGTCGCCGACCTGGCCACCGAGCTCGCCGACGAGGAGGGCCGGTTGACGCTGCTGTCCGCCGAGGACACCGGCATCGAGGCCGCCCTGCGCGCCTCCGTCGCCCGGCTCACGGCGGCCGACACCGGGCTGCTCGGCGCACTCGGCCGCTCCTTCACCCGGGAGAGCGACGCGTACGCCGCCGCGGCCGCCGCCGGCATCCCGCTCGCCGAGGCCCGCGCGGGCCTGGACCGGCTCGCCGCCGCCCATCTCGTCCAGGAGACCACGCCCGGCCGCTACGGCCTGCACGATCTCGTCCGGCTCTACGCGCGCGGCCTGCCGCGCGACGAGACGCCCGACGCGGTCACCCGGCGGCTCGTCGACCACTGGCTGCGCGCCCAGCACGTCGCCGTGGACGTGTTCGACCCCACCGGCGCGCGGACCGTGGCGCTGCCCGACGGGTTCGACACCGCGCCGCCCGTTCCGCGGTTCGCCGAGCGCGACGCCGTGTTCGGCTGGTTCCTCCAGGAGCAGGAGTCGCTGATGGCCGCCGTCTCGGCCGCGGCCCGGCTCGGCGACGAGGACCGCACCTGGCGGATCGCCACCCTGCTGTGGCCGCTCGTGCACTGGCACCCGCACCCCGGCTGGCAGCAGCCACTGCGCACGGCGCTCGCCGCCGCCGAGCGGATCGGCAGCACCCAGGGCATCGGCTGGCTGCGCGCCGTCACCGGCCTGCTGTTCGTGGAGACCGGGCAGTTCGCGCGGGCCGAGACCTTCCTGGCCGGTGCGGTGGCGCCGCTGCGCACCTTCGCCCCCGAGGTCTCCGCGCAGGTCCTCGTGCTGCTCGCCATCGCCAGGCAGCGGCACGGCGACCCGGCCGGGATGCTCGACGCGCTGGCCGACGCCGCGCACGACGCCCGCACGGCCCGCCATCCCATCGCCGACACCCTGGACCACTACCACGCCACCCATGTCGCCCTGGCCCGCGCCGACTTCGTCACGGGAGCCACCCGCATGTCCCGCTGCCTCGCCGCGATCCCGGAGAACGAGATCGCCGGCTGGCGGCCGCTGATCTGGGAGTCGTACGGCGTCGCGCTGCACCACAGCGGGCTGCACCAGGAGGCCCGTGAGGCACTGCTCGCCGCGGTCGCCGCCAACGAGGAGGAGGACCTCCCGGCGCGTACCGTGCGGACGCTGACCCGGCTCGGGGACGTCGCCGCGGTGCTCGACGAACCGGATTCGGAAGCCGCGTACCGGGCCAGAGCGGAGCAGCTTCAACAGTCCCTCACACATCCTTGACCAGCCCTTCACCTGCGACGACGGTGCGTTAGTCAGGTGTTAGCGGAACGCCAGCGGCGGGCGGCAGAGTCGCAGACGTCACAGGAACGGACCATTCTCCGGGGGACTGCACACCATGCGTACCGCTCTGCGCAAGAAGACCGCCAACTCCGCACTCGCCGTCGCCGCCGTCGCGGCGCTCGCCTTCTCGCTGACCGCCTGCAACGACGGCGACGGCACGCAGGACAGCGGCGCCGCCGCGTCGTCGAGCGCGAGCGCCACCGGCTCCCCGAGCAGCGACGCGGGCGCCTCGGCGAGCGCGGCCGCGGACGGCTCGGGCAACGGCGGCTCCGGTTCCGGCGACGGCTCGGGGGCGACCGGCGGCTCGGGCAGCGGCGGCTCCGACGACGTCACCAACGCGGACTCCGGCGGCGCGGGCGACGACTCCGGCGCGCACGGCGAGTGCGTCAACACCGGCACCGAGGGCTGCTGGACCGGCACGCTGACCTACCTGGCCGACCACAAGATGATGGTCGGCGACCAGGCCTTCGACGTCGACGACAGCACCCAGATCCGCGGCGCCGCGGCGATCTGCGGCTCCTCCGACGGCTCCGTCACCGCCGAGAACAACGTGGGCACCACCCCGTGCACGTACGACCAGCTGGTGAAGGCCGCCAAGATGAGCAGCGTCAAGGTGCGCGTCCTCAAGGGCGGCGACGGCCTCGCCACCTCGGTCCGGGAGATCTACCACCCGTAAGCGCGCCGCCCCCGCCCCCGTACCCTGGTCACATCGGGTTGGTCGGGGTATCGGGTGGGGGTCGGTGTCGTGGAGTTCCGGCTGCTCGGTGCGGTCGCCGTGGCGACCGGGAGCGGGGAGCTCCCCCTCGGTCCCGCCAAGCGGCGCAGCCTGCTCGCGGCGCTGCTGCTGCGGCCCAACACCGCGGTGCCGCTGGACCAACTGATCGACGCGCTGTGGCCGGAGGGCCCGCCCGCGCGGGCCAGGACCGTGGCGCAGGGTCACGTGTCGCGGCTGCGGGCGCTGCTCGCGCAGGGCGGCGCCGAGGAGTGGGACGTCCGGCTCGTGACGCGCGGCGACGCGTACGTCCTGGAGATGCCCGAGTCGCTGCTCGACGCGTACCGCTTCGAGGAGCTGGTCCGGCTCGCCCGCGACCAGCGCACCCCCGACGACGCGGCCGCCCTGCTGCGCGAGGCCCTGGCGCTGTGGCGCGGGCCCGCGCTCGTCGGTGTCGCCACCGGCGGGGCGCTGCGGGTCGCGGCCGACGGCCTGGAGGAGGCCCGGATCTCCGCGGTGGAGCAACTGGCGCGCACGTACGGGGAGTTCGGCGACCATGCGCGGGCCGCGGCGCTGCTGCACGCGGAGGCCGTCGCGCACCCCATGCGGGAGTCGCTGGCCGCCGCGCTGATGCGGGCGCTGTACCGGGCGGGCCGCCAGTCCGACGCCATCGACCAGTACCACCGCACCCGCACCCTGCTCGCCGACGAGCTCGGCGTCGACCCGGGGCCCGCGCTGCGCGAGGCGTACGCGGAGATCCTGGCCAGCGGCGGCGCCCCCGACCCCATGAGCCCGCCCCCGGCCGCGCCCGCACCCGCACCCGTGCCCGAGGAGGAGCCGGTGGCGGTGGACGGGCCCGATCTGCTGCCGCGGCCGCCGCGCGGTTTCGTCGGCCGGGACCGCGAACTGGCCGCGCTCACCTCGGCCGCGCGCCACGAGCACGCCGTCGTCGTCATCACCGGGCCCGCCGGGGTCGGCAAGAGCGCCGTCACCCTGCACTGGGCGCACGCCGCGCGCGACCGCTACGACGGCGTGCTCTTCGCCGATCTGCGCGGCTTCAGCGACGAGAGCGTCCCGGAGACCGCCGACGTGCTGCGCGAGTTCCTGATCGCGCTGGGCGTCCCGGCCCGCGAACTGCCGGACACCCAGGGCGCGTTGGCGGCCGCGTACCGGCGGTGCAGCGAGCGCAGGCGGCTCCTGGTGGTCCTCGACAACGCCCGCACCGCCGCCCAGGTCCGCCCGCTGCTCCCGGCCGGGCCGCACAGCGCCGCCCTCGTCACCTCGCGGCTGCGCCTGGACGGGCTCGCGGTGACCGAGCTCGCCCGCACCGTCGACGTCGGCGTCCTCGACGGCGCCGCGTCCACCGCGCTGCTCGCCGCCGCCACCGGCGCCGACGACCGGCTCACCGCGGAGCCGGAGGCGGCCGCCCGGCTCACCGCGCTCTGCGCGGGGCTGCCGCTCGCGCTGCGCGTCGTCGCCGCCCGCGTCAACGCCAGGACGCCGTGGACCCTGGCCTCCCTCGCCGACGAACTGGCCGACGAGCAGCGGCGGCTGGCGCTCCTCGACATCGACGACACCGGCGTGTGCGCGGCGCTGCGCCTCACCCTGCGCACCCTGCCCGACGACGCCCGCCGGCTCTTCCACCGCCTGGGCGGCCTTCCGGGCCCCGGCCTCGACCGGTACGCGGCCGCCGCCCTCACCGCGGCCCCGCCCGCCGCCGCGGCCGCGGCCCTGGACCGGCTCACCGCCGCCCATCTGCTGACCGAACCGGCGCCCGGCCAGTACGCGATGCACGATCTCGTACGCCTCTACGCGCGCGGACTCGCCGAGCGAGACGACGCGGACCGGGCGGACGGGGCGGACGGGACGGACAGGCCCGAGAAGGCCGGGGAGTCCGGGGAGGCCCTCGTGCGGCTCCTCGACCACTACGTGCGCACCGCCCTGCGCGCCGCCGCCGTCGCCGAGCCCGACGACCGGCCCTGCTGCGTCCTGCCCGAGGACGTCCGCCCCGACCTGGGCACACCGCCGCTGCCCGACCGGGCCGCCGCCCTGCGCTGGTACACGGCCCAGCGGGAGAACCTGGCCGCGGCCGTGAACGCCGCCGTCGCCGCGGGCCACGACGAGCGGGCCTGGCGGCTGGTCGTCCTGCAGTGGCCGTCCGTCGTCGGCTATGTGCGCGACGACTGGATCCCGCTGCTCGAACAGGGCCTCGGCGCCGCCGTGCGGCTCGACAACCCGGACGCGGAGGCCCGGGTGCGGGCCCTGTTCGGCTGGGTGCTCACCGAGGAGGGCCGGCTCGCCCAGGCCCTGGAGCACCTGGAGCCGGCCCCGGCGCTCGCCGCCCGCGCCGGCGACCCGTCGAGCGAGGCCACCGCCCTGGTCAATCTCGCCGTCGCCCTCGACCGCGGCGGGGCGCCAGGACCCACGTCGCTCACGCATCTGACGCGCGCCGCGGAGCTGGCCCGCGCCTGCGACGACGTACTGACCGAACTGCTCGCCCTGGAGCACCTGGCCCGGCGCCTGCTCGCCCTCGCCGACCACGCGGCGGTGCTCGACTGCACCGAGCGGGGGCTCGCCCTGCCCGGCGCCGCCGAGGGCCTCGCCCCGCTGCGGCAGATCACGCTGCGGATCTCGCGGGGCGCCGCGCTGCTCGCGCTGGGCCGCCGCGACGAGGGTCGAGCGGAGCTGCGGACGGCCCGCGACGAGGCGGCGCAGCGCGGCTTCGAGCCGGGCCTGCACGCGGCGAATGCCCAGCTCAAGGCGGCCGACAGCGGAACGGCGACGACGCGCTAGCGCGGGAGCGACAAGACGGCGACGGGACCGGGCACTGTAGTCGTCACAGCGGCCCACCGGACCAGGCGGCCGCCCTGAACGGGGGAGCACCACCGTGAACCGCACCATCCTGACCCGCACGGCCCGTACGACCGTCCTCGCCGGCGCCGCCGCCGCGCTCGCCCTCACCCTGACCGCCTGCGGCGGTGACGGCAGCGGCACCAAGGACGAGGGCGCCGCCGCCAAGACCACCAACAGCACGGCCGGCGCCACGAGCACCGACAGCAAGACCGGCGACACGGCGTCCGCCGACACGACCGCCTCCGGCACGTCGGGCTCGGGCAGCGGCACCGCGCAGGCGGGCGCCACCAAGAAGAGCCCGGGCAAGCAGGGCACCGGGACGTCGGCCGCCCCCGAGTGCCGGACGGCCTCGCTGTCCTACACGCTGACCCGCAGGTTCCCCGAGCAGCAGGGCGACCACCTGCTGATCACCGCGGTGAACAAGTCGGGCAGCGCCTGCACCGTGCAGAAGTTCCCCGTCGTCACGCCGGGCGACGCCAACGGCGACGTGCCGCTGTCCAAGAAGGACGAGCAGCCCGCGCAGCCGATCCTCGTGAAGGCCGGCGGCACGGTCTACTCCGCGCTCCCCGTCTACCAGGACATCAAGGCCGAGGACGACTACTTCACGTCGATCCGGCTGTCCCTGCAGATGAACGACGTCGACAACTCCAGCGGTGTGGTCACCCTGAAGACGCCGGGCGAGGTCGAGTACGCCGGCAAGAAGGCCGACGGCATCGAGGTGCTGTCCTGGAACACCAAGAAGCCGTACGACTTCTGATGATCCGCCGCGGGCGGACGGTCAGGCCCCTTCGTCCATGCCCGCGAGCACCAGCGGCAGCCGCCGCGCCCCGCCGTCACCCACCAGCACGACCGGGACACCCCAGTCCTGCTGGTGCACGTGACAGGCGGGGTACTCGTTGTCGGACGCCGTGTCGCAGGACGCCGCCATCGCCGAGACGTGCAGGACGCCCTCGGTGACGTCCGCGTTCAGGACGAGTTCGCGGGACAGCTCGGTGCCCGCGCCGTCGCCGGAGACCAGCAGCTCGGGCGGGGTGGAGGAGACCAGGAGCCGGGTCGAGGGGCCGTAGCGGGTGTCGAGCTTCTGGCCCGCCGGGGCCTGGAAGACGACGTCCAGCCGGAGCTTGCCGCCCGCCACCTCGGTCGCGGCGCGCCGGGTGCGGTGGGCGACGGACTCGACGCGGACGGCCTCGTCGGGCAGCCGCAGCCGGGTCAGCCGGTGCCGCGCGGACTCGACGACCACGATGTCGGAGCCGGCCAGGACGGCGCCGCTGGGCTCCCGCACATCCGTCGCCAGCGTGGTCACCCGGTCCGTCGCCGGGTCGTAGCGGCGCAGCGCGTGGTTGTACGTGTCCGAGACCGCGACCGAGCCGTCGGGCAGCGCGGTGACGCCCAACGGATGCTGGAACAGGGCCTGCTGAGCATCCCCGTCGCGGTGCCCGAAGTCGAAGAGGCCGGTGCCGACCGCCGTGTGCACGGCGCCGTCGAGGTCCACGTAGCGCAGCGCGCTCGTCTCGGAGTCGGCCACCCACAGGCGGTCCTCGGTGGCGGCGAGCCCGGACGGCTGCGCGAACCAGGCCTCTGCGCCCGGTCCGTCGACCAGGCCCTCGTTCGTCGTCCCCGCCGCGACGGCGACGACGCCGGCCTCGGGGTCGTACGTCCACAGCTGGTGGACGCCCGCCATCGCGATCCACACCTTGCCGCCGAAGACCGCCACGTCCCAGGGCGAGGAGAGGTCGACCTCGCGGGCCGGGCCGCTGGTCGGGGAGCCCTGCCACCACTGCTTGCCGGTCCCGGCGAGGGTGGTGATCTCCCCCGTCCCGAGGTCGACGGCGCGCAGCGCGTGGTTGACCGTGTCGGCGACGACGACGGTGTGCTCGTCGAGGAGGGCGAGGCCCTGCGGCTCGTTGAAGGCGTCGGGACCGAAGCCGCGCTCACCGCTGCCGATGCGCCGCACGACCGTCTCGCCGTCCCCGGCCAGCTCCACGAGCTGGTGCCGGGTCGTGTCGCTGACCAGGAAGTTCCCCGACGGCAGCAGCAGCGCCTTGCCGGGGAAGCGCAGGTCGGTGGCGACCGGCTCGGGGGCGACGTACGGGCCGTCGCCGCGGCGCAGCGTGCCCTTCGCCGCGTGCTCGGCCTCCAGCTCGTCCACCAGCCGGGCGATGGCGTGCGCGTGCCCCTCACCGGCGTGCTGGGCGACGACGTACCCCTCGGGGTCGATGACGACGAGCGTGGGCCAGGCCCGGACCGCGTACTGCTTCCAGGTCGCGAGCTCCGGGTCGTCGAGGACGGGGTGCTCCACCCCGTACCGCTCGACCGCGTCGACGACCGCCGCGTGCTCGGCCTCGTGCACGAACTTCGGCGAGTGCACACCGATGATCACGACGGTGTCGCGGTGCTTCTCCTCCAGCTCCCGCAGCTCGTCGAGGACGTGCAGGCAGTTGATGCAGCAGAACGTCCAGAAATCCAGGATGACGATGCGTCCGCGCAGGTCCGCGAGGGTGTAGCCGGTCCCGCCCGTGTTCAGCCAGCCGCCCTTGCCGACCAGCTCGGGGGCGCGGACACGGGCACGGCGGGGAGCGGGGGCGGGCGCGGAGTCGTTCATGATTCAAGGGTGCCACGCGCGCTCATGCGTGCCAGGTGTGCCCCGTCGTCGAGTCGACGTGGTCCGGTACGGGGTCGTGGGCGTCGCCCGTCGAGGACGTCCCCGTCGGTTCGAGGACGAGGATCGCGGTGCCGGGGGCCGCGTGCGGCTTGTGCCAGGTGCCGCGCGGGACGGTGAAGACGCTGCCGCGCTCCAGGACCACGGCGCGCTCGCCGCCCTCCTCGCGCAGGGCGATGGTCAGCTCGCCCTCCACGACCAGGAAGAACTCGTCGGTGTCCGCGTGGACGTGCCAGACGTGCTCGCCCTCGGCCTTGGCGAGGCGGACGTCGTAGTCGTTGACGGTGGTGACGATGCGCGGGCTCCACAGCGCGTCGAAGGTGGTCAGGGCCTTGGCGAGCTGCACGGGTGCGGTGGGTTCCATGGCCTCCATGCTGCGGGCGGCGCCGCCTCCCCGGTGAGTGCTAGGAATTGCACATGTCGCATGGATCCTCGCAGCCGCCCGGCCGCACCCCCCGCGTCGTCGCTCTCGTCGACGAGAACTCCAACCCCTTCGAGCTCTCCTGCGCCATCGAGGTGTTCGGTCTCAGCAGGCCCGAACTGGGCTGCAGGCTCTACGAGTTCAGCCTCTGCGCCGCCGAGCCGAGCGTGCTGATGCGGGACGGGTTCTTCACCCTGAGCGGGGTCGCGGACCTGTCCGCGCTGGAGACGGCGGACACGGTGATCGTGCCGAACCGGCCCGACATCGAAGTGCCGCGCAGGTCCGCCGTCCTGGAGGCGATCCGGGCGGCGCACGCGCGCGGGGCGCGGCTCGTCGGGTTCTGCAGCGGGGCGTTCACGCTGGCCGAGGCGGGGCTGCTCGACGGGCGGCGGGCGGCCTGTCACTGGATGTGGGCGGACGCGTTCCGGGCCCGGTTCCCCGGGGTGCGCCTGGAGTCCGACGTGCTGTTCGTGGACGACGGCGACCTCCTCACCGCATCCGGCAGCGCCTCGGCCCTCGATCTGGGCCTGCACCTCGTGCGCCGCGACCACGGCGCGGAGATCGCCAACGCGGTCTCCCGGCGCCTGGTCTTCGCCGCCCACCGCGACGGCGGGCAGCGGCAGTTCGTGGAGCGGCCGGTACCCGAGGTGCCGGACGCCTCGCTCGCGCCGCTGCTCGACTGGGCGCGGGAGCACCTCGACCGGCCCCTGGCGGTGGGCGACCTGGCCGCCCGCGCCGGGGTCAGCCCCGCCACCCTGCACCGCCGCTTCCGCGCCGAACTGGGCACGACCCCGCTGGCCTGGCTGCTCGGCGAGCGGGTCGCCCTCGCGTGCCGGCTCATCGAGCGCGGGGAGCAGCGCCTCGACGTCGTCGCCCGGCGCAGCGGCCTGGGCAGCGCGGCCAATCTGCGGGCGCGGGTGAAGCGGGCGACGGGGCTGAGCCCGTCGGCGTACCGGCAGCGGTTCTCCACCCACCAGCCCCTGCCCGTCGGCCCTCACCCTCTGAACCAATTGCACTAGAGCGAAAGCCTGTTGACGCTAGTGCAACGCCCCTCTAGAGTCCACGTCATGATCACCGACGTCTCCGCCGCCGAGCCGCGCGACCACCTCGTCTGGCGGCAACTCTTCGCCGGATACGCCGCGTTCTACGAAGTCGGGCTGAATGAAGCCGACATCGACCGGGCCTGGGCCTGGATCCACGACCCGGCGCGCTCGACCCGCTGCCTGATCGCCCGCGCCGAGGACGGCACCCCGGTCGGCTTCGCGCACTACCGCGCCGAGGACTCCCCGCTCAACGGGACCCGCGGCTTCCTCGACGACCTGTTCGTCGACCCGGCGCACCGCGGGAGCGGCGCCGTCGACGCGCTCTTCGAGGAGCTGCGCCGCGTCGCCGCCGCCGAGGGCTGGCCGAACGTGCGGTGGCGCACCGCCGAGAACAACTACCGGGCGCGGGCCGTCTACGACCGGCACGGCGCCAGGACCGTCTTCCTGACGTACGGCATGGACATCTGAGCCGGCTGACCGGTCACCCGTCCGGCCCACGGCGCCGCCCGGCGTCCTTGTGCCGGACGGCGCCCCCCGCATGCTGAGCAGCTATGAGCGACAGCAGCACCGCCGCCAAGGTCACCGGCTGGGCGACCCGGCGGGTCCAGGAACTCCAGGAGGAGTTCCCCTTCATCACACGCATGACCCGGCAGATGGTCGCCGTGAACCTGCTCGACTCGGCGACCCGGCTCGCCGCGCAGACGTTCCTCACCGCGCTGCCGGTGCTGTTCGTCGTGGCCGCGTTCACGCCGGCCTCCGTGCGCCAGCACCTGCTGGACTCGCTGCGCGGCATGCTCGGTCTCGACGGCGCGTCGGCCGACCAGGTCAGGCAGGTCTTCGGGGCACAGGACGACGCGACCCGCAACGCCACCGGCGTCATCGGCGTCCTCGTCCTGCTCGCCTCGGCGACCGCGTGCAGCCGCGCCCTGCAACGGGTCTGCGAGCGGGCCTGGCATCTGCCGCCGGGGAAGTTCTCGATCGTCGCCTGGCGGTGGCTCGCCTGGCTCGCGGTGTGGTTCGTCGCGCTCGTCATGCAGGGGCTGCTGCGCGACGGGTTCGGCGCCGGCCTGTGGCTGGGCCTGCCGCTGTGCCTCGTCACCAGCACCGCGCTGTGGTGGTGGACGCAGCACCTGCTGCTCGGCGGGCGGATGACCTGGCTGCCGCTGCTGCCGGGCGCACTGCTCACCGGCATCGGGGCGGTCGGCCTGACCGTCGCCTCCCGGATCTACATCCCGCGCACCCTGGACCGGTCACTGGCCCAGTTCGGCCCGTTCGGCCTCGTCTTCACGCTGCTGTCGTGGCTGATCGTGCTGTTCACGGTGGTGTGCGTGGGCATCTCCGCCGGTTACGTCATCGCGCACGAGCGTCTGCCGGCCCGTCTGCTGCGGGTGCCCCAGGACCCGCCGGCAGATCCGGCAGCGCAGGCGCGTCCAGGAACTCGATGACGGCGAGCGCGCACACGGCGCACACCGCGATCCAGGCGACGACCGCGCCGGTCGGATAGTTCCAGACGAGCAGCACGACCACGGCGACGGCCGCCACCGTCCAGTTCAGCCAGGTGCGCATCCGGTGCACCCACGGCCCGACGGGCCCGATCGTGCCCACGCCGGTGGCCTGCCGTACGGAGCCGATCCCGCCGGTCCACGCGCCGCGCACCGCACGCGCCCAGCGGCCCGGGCCGCACAGCCAGGCCGCGAGCGCGATCACCGCGCCGAGCACGGCGACGACGCGGACGGCCGTGCGCAGGAAGCGGATCAGGGTGTCGTAGACGGACTCGGCGGCGGGCCGGGAGACGTCGGCGGGCAGCGCGTCCAGGTAGACGGCGCGGCCGATCCACAGGGCGAGGCCGAGGACCAGCGCGCCGACGGCGACCGCGATCGCGGCGGTGATCAGGGCCCGGCGGCGGCGCCGGGCCAGCAGCACGGCGCCGGCGACGAGCAGCAGGACGATCAGCGGCAGCACCCAGGACAGCAGCTGGAGCAGCCGGAAACCGGTGCGGGCCTTGGCGAGGGTGCCGGTGGACTGCATCACCGTGATGCTCGTGTGGACGGTCGGGATCTTCGCCGCGACCGTGAGGCCCTGGTCGACGAGGGCCTGCTTCACCTTCTCGACGACCGGCGCGAGATCCAGCCGCACCTCGCCGTCCTCGACCTTGACCGCGCCGCCGCCGTTGCCGGTGAGCGCCTTGTCGACGGCGGCGTGCGCGGTGCGGTTGAGCTGGTCCCACACGGTGGCGAAGGCGCTGCTGGAGACGAACCTCTCGGCCGTGCCGTGCACCAGGGACGTGAGGCCGCTGGTGAGAGGCCCGCTGGCCGCACCCAGCGCCTTCTCCAGACGGGGCCGGTCGGCGGGGGAGACGCCGGAGAGCAGATCGTCCACGTTGATCTGCTGCATGACGGCCGTGGTGACCCGGTTCGCGACGGCGTTCTGCACGTCCGGGTCGTCGGCGAGCGGCGCCATGGTCTGCACATAGCGGTCGGTGTCGCCGATCAGCGCGTCCGACCAGACGGCGACGACGCTGAGCGGCGTGAGGATCGCCGCGAGGACGACCAGGACCACGGCAAGCGTCGATTTCAGGCGGGAGCGGCGCGGGGGCGGGGCGCTCTGCTCGGCTTCCAGTTCGCTCACCCGGGCGCGCAGCGCGGCGAGTTCGCCGAGCTCGTCGTCTCTGGTCATTTCTCCAGGAGACGCGAAGCGCGGCGCCTGCGCTCGCCGGGTTGCGCCGAAGGGGGCGCGGGGCCCGGCCCCGCGCCCCCTTCGCGGCTGTTACTGCAGCGGGCTGCCGAGCAGCGCCTTGGTGTACGGCGCGGCCAGGTCGTTCGGGTTGAAGGCGACCGAGCCCTTCGCGGTGACGCCGGACGCCGTGCCCGGGAACGCCCACACGGCGCCGGACGAGGCGTTCTCCGCCGGGGCGGAGGCGGCCAGGTCGCGGTGCCCGTCGCCGTTCACGTCCAGCAGGGCGCAGTCGGCGCCGAACTTGTCGCCGCTCTCGGCGACGCCGGGCACGTCCGCCGAGTTCTGGTTGAGGACCACCGAGCCGGTGCCGGTCACCCCGTTCGCGGTACCGGGCAGCAGGGCGACCGCGCCCGCGTCCGTCGCGCCGCCGAAGTCCTCGCCCGAGATGCCGACCGCGACATCGGCCTTGCCGTCGCCGGTCACATCGGCGACCGAGACGCAGGAGCCGGTCCTGTCACCGTCCTCCTGGGCGCCGTAGAAGCCGGGCAGCGACTGGTCGAAGGTCTGCTGGTGGTCGGCGGAGAGCCCGTCGGCCGTGCCGAAGGCGATGGTGACCTTCTGGTTGTCCTCGTCGGAGCCGACCACGAGGTCGGCGCGGCCGTCGCCGTTCACGTCGCCGGCGGCGAGGTCGCCCAGGGTGGCCGGCGCCCAGCCGCGGGTGAACCCGGAGGCGCTGCCGTACAGCACGCCGTTCTCCCACGAGCCGTCACCGGCGTACTGGCGCACGCCCAGGTCGTCGCGGCCGTCCCCGTTGAAGTCGCCGACCGCCTTGAAGATGACGGGCCCGGTCGTGGAGTCGGGGCCGTCGACACAGCCGTACTCGTCGTCGACGCAGCTCGCGTCGTCCTTGCCGTACCCCCACCACAGGGACTTGTCCATGACGTTGAGGGCCTTGGCGGGGACGCCGGCCCGGCTGATCGGGCCCTTCCACAGGGCGGCGCCCTGGTGCTCCGGGTCGTCGCCGTAACTGGTCATCCCGGCGAGCACGGCGAGGTCGGCCTTGCCGTCGCCGTCGAAGTCGCCGATCTGCGGCGCGCGTCCGTACGTCGCTATCTTCGTGCCGCCGGTCAGGCCGGAGGCCGAACCCCACAGGATGACGGAGCCCTTGGCCGCGTCACCGCTGCCGATGACGAGGTCGCTGTAGCCGTCCCCGTCGAGGTCGCCCTTGGTGAAGAAGGTGCCGAAACCCTCCTTGGCGGCGGCCGAACCCGGCACCCCGCTGGTCGAGCGGCTGATCAGCTTCTTGTTCGTGGCCTTCAGGCCGGTCGGCGAGCCGTACGTCACCGCGACGTACCCGGCCGCGGCCTGGCCGGAGACGGTGCCGCCCGGGGCGCCGGAGACGAGGTCCGCGTACCCGTCGCCGTTGAAGTCGTCGGCGCGGTCGGCCTTGCCGGTCGCGGTGGCGGCCGCCGCCTCGCCCGGAGCGAGCGACAAGGCGGCGCATCCGCCCCCGACGAGCGCCGCGGCGACCAGCGGTGCGGTGAGACGGAGTCGTGCACGTGCCATGGGGGGTTCCTTCGACGGGTCGGTTCGATCGGACGGCTCGGTTCGATCGGACGGCTGGGACGGTTCGGCTCGATCGGCTCGATCGGCTCGATCGGCTCGTTCCGTCACGTCCACCTCTTATGACCCACCCGTTCCCCCATTGGTTGCACACGGCACTGAACTGACTTGTTTCTTCCGTGATTTGAGCGCCGTGCGGGCGCGGCGCCGGGCGGCGGGATCGGGCCGAATTCACCCGGCCGCACCGCGGAAGGGTCCACCGGCCTGCTTCCGGGAACTCATCGACGTATGCGCTACGAAGTACGAGAGAAGCTCTTCGCGATCGGCGAGGACTACTGGATCGAGGACGAGACCGGCCGCAAGGCGTTCCTCGTCGACGGGAAGGCGATGCGGCTGCGCGACACCTTCGAGCTGAAGGGCCCGGACGGGCGCGTCCTCATCGACATCCACCAGAAGATGTTCGCGATCCGCGACACGATGATCATCGAGCGCGGGGACGAGGAACTGGCGCGCATCCGGCGCAAGCGCCTCTCCCTCCTGCGCAACCACTACCGGGTCCAGCTCGCCGACGGCTCCACCGAGCTGGACGTCAGCGGCAAGATCCTGGACCGCGAGTTCGCCATCGAGTACGAGGGCGAGCTCCTCGCGGAGATCTCCCGGCGGTGGTTGCGGGTGCGCGACACGTACGGCGTGAACGTGATCCGCGAGGACGCCGATCCTGCGCTGATCATCGCGGTGGCGGTCTGCGTCATCCACCTGGCAGAAAAGGAACGCGGAGTGGTCGACTGACCCCTGCCCCGACGCCCCGGGCAGCAGCCGCCGCCTCGGGCAATCTGCCGCCATGGGCTTCCCCGCCCCGGCCGCCGGCCGCCCCCGCCTCGGGCAATCTGCCGTGTGCCGCGCCGCCTTGGGCAATCTGCCGCCATGGGCGGCAGGGTGGGCAAGGCGGCGCCCCGGCGCGGGGTGAGCGCTCCATCCGGCGCCCAGCTCGGTCCCGGTCGCGTCGTCGCCGGGTGCGGCTCCGGTGGGGGCTGGTCGCGCAGTTCCCCGCGCCCCTACGGGGCACGACCGCCGCCGGTCGCGACCGCGCGGCGGAGCCGCACAGCCCCGCGCCCGCGCTCAGCGGCGCCGCGGGGCCTCAAGACCCAGCAACCGGTCCTTCAGCGCGGGGAACTGATCGCGCGTGACCCCGACCTTCGCCGGGTCGAACTCCACCCGGAGCACTTCCTCCCCCGCCCCCGCCTCGCCGAGCACCTCACCCCACGGATCCACCACGACACTGTGCCCCGCCTGAGGCACCCCCGCATGCGTCCCCGCACTCCCGCAGGCCAGCACGAACGCCTGGTTCTCCACCGCCCGCGCCCGCGCCAGCAACGACCAGTGCCCCCGCCGCCGCTCCGGCCACCCCGCGGACACGACGAGCGTCTCGGCCCCCCGGTCCACCAGCCCCCGGTACAGCTCCGGGAAGCGCAGGTCGTAGCAGGTGCTGACGCCCATGACCGTCTCCGGCAACCGCACGGTGACCAGTTCCTCGCCCGCGCTCATCAGCACGGCCTCGCCCTTGTCGAAGCCGAACCGGTGGATCTTCCGGTAGGCGACGGCGAGCTCCCCGTCCGGGGAGAAGACCAGCGCGGTGTTGTACAGCGGCCCCTCAGGGTCCCGCTCGGGGATGGACCCGGCGTGCAGCCACACGCCCGCCTCCCGCGCGGCCTTCGCCATCACCTCGAACGTAGGCCCCTCCAGCGGCTCGGCCTCGTCCGCGAAGAGCTCGTACGCGAACGCCCCCGTGGTCCACAACTCGGGCAGGACGACGAGGTCGGCGGAACCGGCCTGTTCCCGCACCAGTGAACTCACGCGTTCGCGGCGCTCATTGACCGATTCGTCCTCGTTTACTGCGATCTGGATGAGGGAGGCGCGCACAGTACCACCGTCCTGGCATTCGAGCCGTCGGCTACACGTCAACAACGGCCTACGATCGTCACACGAAAGCACTGCCGGGGTGCCCTCAGGCAGCGTAACTTCATAACCACCCAGTGCCGCCCGTTACCGCTCGAGGGGTCCCCTTCCGTGAGTCTCCACCCCAGCCTTCAGACCTACGCCGACGCCTGGACCCACTCCGTGGAGGCGATATCCGAGCTGGTCACCCCGCTCGTGGAGGGTGAGTGGAACCGGGCGACCCCGTGCTGGGGATGGTCGGTGCGCGACATCGTCTCCCACGTCATCGGCGTGGACTGCGAGATGCTGGGCGACCCCCGGCCCATCCACACGCTGCCGCGCGACCTGTACCACGTGAAGACGGAGGCGCAGCGCTACCAGGAGGTCCAGGTCGACGTGCGCCGCCACCACACGGCGCCCGAGATGGTCTCCGAGCTGGAGTACACGGTCATCCGCCGCTCGCGGCAGCTGCGCAACGAGAGCCGCGAGCCCGGCACCCTCGTGCGCGGCCCGCGCGGCGTGGAGGAGACCCTCGAATACTCCATGCGCAGGCGGGCGTTCGACATCTGGGTGCACGAGCAGGATCTGCGCACGGCACTGGGCAAGCCGGGCAACCTCGACTCGCCGGGCGCGCACGTCACCCGCGACATGCTGCTGGCCGTCCTCCCGAAGATCGTCGCGAAGGACGCGGGCGCCCCGCCGAACTCGGCGGTCGTCTTCGACGTGCACGGCCCGGTGGAGTTCCTGCGCACGGTGCGCGTGGACGCGGACGGCAACGGTACGATCGACGGCGCCCCCTCGCTGGGCCCGGCGGCGACGCTCGCCATGGACTGGGAGACCTACGTCCGCCTGTCCTGCGGCCGGATCACCCCGGACGCGGCGGCGGACCGCATCAAGACCGAGGGCGACCAGGACCTGGCAAAGGCGATCCTGACCTCAATGGTCGTCACCCCCTGACCACAGCCTCGGACAACCCGCCGCAAGCCCCGAAGCCCCCGAAGCCTTGGGCAATCTGCCGCCAAGGGCGGCAGGGTGGGCAAGGCGGCACCCCGGCGCCGGGCAGGCGCCCCCGCAGGCCTCGCCCACGGTCCCGGCAACCTGCGACCGGCGACCCGCGACCGGAAACCCGGGCCCACCGCTCAAGCAGGCACGTGCACCGAGGTGACCCGGGAAGCCACGAGCCGCTCCCGCTCCGCCCGAGCCGCCCGCTTCCGCAACCGCAGAATCTGGCTCACCCCGAGCGCCTGCAGCACGTACACCGCGGAGAAGGCGACCCGGTAGTTGTCCCCGGTCGCGTCGAGCAGCACGCCCACCGCGAGCAGCGTCGTCATCGAGGCGACGAACCCGCCCATGTTCACGATCCCGGACCCGGTGCCCTGCCGCTCCGGCGGATTCGCCGGCCGCGCGAAGTCGAACCCGATCATCGACGCGGGCCCGCACGCCCCGAGCCCCACGCACATCACCAGGAGCAGCCACATCGGTGCCTGCCCCGGCCACACCATGGGCGCCGCCCACAGCACGGCCACGGTCCCCACGGTGCCGAGCGCCAGCGGCAGCCGGGCCGTGTGGTGCCGGGCGACTATCTGCCCGTACACGAGCCCTATGACCATGTTGGAGAGGACCACCAGGGTCAGCAGCTCACCGGCGGTCCCCCGGGAGAGACCCTGCGCCTCGACCAGGAACGGCAGCCCCCACAGCAGCAGGAACACCATCGCCGGGAACTGCGTCGTGAAGTGCACCCACAGCCCGAGCCGCGTCCCCGGCTCCCGCCAGGCCGCGACGATCTGCGCCCGGACATAGACGGCGCCCTTGTGCGTGTGCGGCAGCGGCGCCGGCTCGAACCCTTCCGGATGGTCCTTCAGGAAGAGCAGCATCAGCACCAGGACCAGCACGCCGAGCAGCGCACTGCCCGCGAACGCCGTCGTCCAGCCCACCCCGTGCAGCAGCCGGGCGAGGACCAGCGTGGAGACGAGGTTGCCCGCCATGCCCACCAGACCGGCGAGCTGCGCGACCAGCGGTCCGCGCCGCGCGGGGAACCAGCGGGTGCCGAGCCGCAGCACGCTGATGAACGTCATGGCGTCACCGCAGCCGAGCAGCGCGCGCGAGGCGAGCGCCATGGCGTACGAGGACGAGAAGGCGAAGCCGAGCTGTCCGACGGTGAACAGGACCACGCCGAAGGTCAGCACCTTCTTGGTGCCGAGCCGGTCGACCATCAGGCCGACGGGTATCTGCATGCCCGCGTACACGAGGAGCTGGAGGATCGAGAACGTGGACAGGGCCGAGGCGTTGATGTGGAAGCGCTCGACGGCGTCGAGCCCCGCCACCCCCAGCGACGTACGGAAGACGACCGCGACGAAGTAGACGGCGACGCCGATCGACCACACGACGACGGCCCTGCGGCCGCCGGGCGGATCGCCGGGCAGCGAGACGGACGAGGACGTGGCGCCGCTGCTCATCGCTCCTCACCCCGGGCCAGGTCGCGCACGCGCGAGACGTGCCGGCGCACCACGGCGACGGCGGCCTCCATGTCCCCGGCGCGCAGCGCGTCGAGGATCTCCTCGTGCTCGGCGAGCGTCTTCGCCGTACGGTCCGGGTGGGCCTGCATGACGACGACACCCATCCGCAGCTGCCGGTCGCGCATCTGGTCGTAGACACGGGAGAGGATCGCGTTGCCCGCGTTGCGGACGATCTCCGCGTGGAAGCAGCGGTCGGTGGCGGCGGCCTCGGCGAGGTCGCCGGCGGCGACCTGCGCGCGCTGCTCGTCGAGGAGTTCGGTGAGCCGCTCGATCAGACGCGGCGGGGCGGGGACCGCCCTGCGCACCGCGTGCTCCTCCACGAGCAGCCGGGTCTCGACGACGTCCACGATCTCCTGCGCGGAGACGGGCAGCACGAGGGCGCCCTTCTTCGGGTAGAGCCGGAGCAGTCCTTCGACCTCCAGCTTGAGCAGCGCCTCGCGGACGGGCGTGCGGGAGACGCCCACCGCCTCGGCGAGCTCGCCCTCGGTGAGCAACGTCCCACCCTCATAACGGCGTTCGAGGACGCCGCGCTTGACGTGTTCGTAGACCCGCTCGGCGGCGGGAGGGCGCTTTTCGGTGACCGGTTTCTCGGTGACGGGCGAGGGCATGCGCACATCATAGATACAACACGTACGCAAGATGGCTCACGTCCACCATGCGGGACACCCGGCGCACCACAACGCGCCCCCTTCGCAACGCAACCCTTCCCTCACCGCAACCGTCTCACTTGTGCGCGCGCCCGTCCCCAACGGGCCGCATCCCAGGGGCATTTGGAGCGTTTGACTTGAAAACTCGCATAACGGGCATCGCCGTTCTCGTCGCGGGAACCGTGCTCACCAGCGGAGTCCTGACCACCTCCGCACAGGCCGCCACCCTGGCCACGCCCACGATCGCCGCCAAGGGCGGCTTCGTGATGAACAACGGGACGGGCAAGACCCTGTTCACCAAGGCGGCCGACACCCGCCGGTCCACCGGCTCGACGACCAAGATCATGACCGCGAAGGTGGTGCTGGCCCAGAAGAACCTCAACCTGGACAGCAAGGTCACGATCCAGAAGGCGTACAGCGACTACATCGTCAAGAACAACGCCTCGTCGGCCCGTCTGATCGTCGGCGACAAGGTGACCGTCCGCCAGCTCCTCTACGGTCTGATGCTGCCGTCCGGCTGCGACGCCGCGTACGCGCTCGCGGACAAGTTCGGCTCGGGCTCGACCCGTTCGGCCCGCGTGAAGTCGTTCATCGGCAAGATGAACACCGAGGCGAAGAACCTGGGCCTGAAGAACACCCACTTCGACTCGTTCGACGGGATAGGCAACGGGTCGAACTACTCGACGCCGCGCGACCTCACGAAGATCGCCAGCAGCGCGATGAAGAGCTCGACGTTCCGTACGGTCGTCAAGACCAAGTCGACGAAGCAGAAGGTCACGACGAAGTCCGGCGGCTACCGCTACATGTCGTGGTCCAACACGAACACGCTGCTCGGTACGTACTCGGGCACCATCGGCGTGAAGACGGGCTCGGGCCCGGAGGCGGGCTACTGCCTGGTCTTCGCGGCGACCCGGAACGGCAAGACGGTCATCGGCACGGTCCTGAAGTCCACGTCGGTCAGCGCCCGCACCTCGGACGCCAAGAAGCTCATGGACTACGGCTTCAAGAAGTAGTCCCCGCACGAAGCAGTCGGCGCACCGCACGACGAAAGGGCGCCCCGGGATCTCCCGGGGCGCCCTTCGCGCTTACTTGCCTGCTTGCTTGCTTACTGGCTCAGTTCCAGGTCAGCAGCCGCTTCGGCCGCTCCAGGACGGCCGCCACGTCGGCGAGCACCTTGGAACCCAGCTCGCCGTCGACCAGGCGGTGGTCGAAGGAGAGCGCCAGCGTCGTGACATGACGCGGCTTGACCTTGCCCTTGTGCACCCAGGGCTGGAGCTTGATGGCCCCCATGGCGAGGATCGCCGACTCACCCGGGTTCAGGATGGGCGTACCGGTGTCGATGCCGAAGACACCGACGTTGGTGATGGTCACCGTGCCGCCCTGCATGGCGGCGGGGGACGTCTTGCCCTCGCGCGCCGTGGCCACCAACTCGCCGAGCGCACCCGCCAGTTCGGGCAGCGTCTTGGCGTGCGCGTCCTTGATGTTCGGCACGATCAGACCGCGGGGCGTGGCGGCGGCGATGCCCAGATTCACGTAGTGCTTCTGGACGATCTCGGCCTTTCCGTCGGCCCCCTCGTCCCAGGCCGCGTTGACCTCGGGGTTGCGCTTGATGGCGACGAGCAGCGCCTTGGCGACCATCAGCAGCGGGTTGACCCGCAGGCCCGCCATGTCCTTGTCGGCCTTCAGCTCCTCGACGAGCTTCATCGTGCGCGTCACGTCGACCGTCACGAACTCGGTGACGTGCGGCGCGGTGAACTTCGAGGCCACCATCGCCTGCGCGGTCGCCTTGCGCACCCCCTTGACCGGGATGCGGGTCTCGCGCACGGCGTCGTACGAGGCCGCCGCGGGCGGCGCCGCCACGGGCGCCGGGGCCGGGGCCTGCACCGGGACCTCGGGGGCCGCCGGAGCGGGCGCCACCGCCGCGTGCACGTCCTCGCGCGTGATGATCCCGTCGGGGCTCGACGGGATCACGGTCGCCAGGTCGACCCCGAGGTCCTTGGCGAGCTTGCGCACCGGCGGCTTGGCCAGCGGACGCTGCTCGACGACCGGGGGCGCGGCCGTGCCGTTGGCGGCCGGGGCGGCGTCCTTGCGGGCCCGCCGCTTGGTGGAGGACTCGGCGACGCCGTACCCGACGAGCACGGGCTGGCGGCCGGTCGGCGCCTCCTCCTCCACGGGCGCCGCGGCAGGCGCCGCGGCGACGGGCTCCTCGCCCGCCACGTTCACCGAGATGATCACCTGACCGACGTCGACCGTCGTGCCCTCGGGGAACTTCAGCTCACCGACCACCCCGTCGAACGGGATGGGCAGTTCGACCGCGGCCTTCGCCGTCTCGACCTCGCAGACGACCTGCCCGTCGGTGACCGTGTCACCGGGCTGTACGTACCACTTGAGGATCTCGGCCTCGGTCAGGCCCTCGCCCACATCGGGCATCTTGAACTCGCGCACCATGGTTCTGTCAGCCCTTCCCTCAGTACGCCAGCGAGCGGTCGACGGCGTCGAGCACCCGGTCCAGGCCCGGCAGGTACTCCTCCTCCAGACGCGCCGGCGGATACGGCGCGTGGTACCCGCCGACCCGCAGCACGGGCGCCTCCAGGTGGTAGAAGCAGCGCTCGGTGATCCGGGCCGCCAGCTCCGCACCGGAGCCGAAGAAGACCGGGGCCTCGTGCACGACGACGAGCCGCCGCGTCTTCTCCACCGACTTCTGCACGGCGTCGAAGTCCATCGGCGAGATGGAACGCAGGTCGAGGACCTCCAGGGACTTGCCCTCCTCGGCGGCCGCGGCCGCCACCTCCTGACAGACCTTCACCATCGGGCCGTACGCGACGAGGGTCAGATCCGTGCCCTCGCGCACGACGCGCGCCTTGTGCAGGTCGCCGGGCACGGCCTCCTTGTCGACCTCGCCCTTGTCCCAGTAGCGGCGCTTGGGCTCGAAGAAGATCACCGGGTCGTCGCTCTGGATGGCCTGCTGGAGCATCCAGTACGCGTCCGACGAGTTCGAGGGCGTGATCACCTTCAGGCCCGCGACGTGCGCGAACAGCGACTCGGGCGACTCACTGTGGTGCTCGACCGCGCCGATGCCGCCGCCGTACGGGATCCGGATGACGACGGGCACCTTGACCTTGCCGAGCGCACGGGCGTGCATCTTGGCGAGCTGCGTGACGATCTGGTCGTACGCGGGGAAGACGAACCCGTCGAACTGGATCTCCACGACCGGCCGGTAGCCACGCAGCGCGAGCCCGATGGCCGTGCCGACGATGCCGGACTCGGCGAGCGGGGTGTCGATGACCCGGTCCTCGCCGAAGTCCTTCTGCAGCCCGTCGGTGACGCGGAAGACGCCGCCGAGCTTGCCGATGTCCTCGCCCATGAGAAGGACCTTGGGGTCGTTCTCCATGGCCGTACGGAGGGACTCGTTGATCGCCTTGGCGATCGGAAGCTTCTCTACCGCCATGATCCTCAGGCCTCCCCGTCGACGGTGTCCGCGAACGACGCCTGGTAGGCGGCGAATTGGGCCCGCTCCTCGTCGACGAGCGCGTGCCCGTCCGCGTACGCGTTCTCGAACATGGCCATGCGGTCCGGGTCCTGCATGGCCCGCACCGCCTCGCGCACCCGCTTGCCGAGCGCCTCGGCCTCGGCCTCGAGGTCCGAGAAGAAGCTGTCGGGCGTCTTCGTGTGCGCCTCCAGGTGGCGGCGCAGCCGCAGCACCGGGTCCTTCGCCTCCCACGCGACGCGCTCGTCGTCCGAGCGGTAGCGGGTCGGGTCGTCGGAGGTGGTGTGGGCGCCCATCCGGTAGGTGAACGCCTCGACCAGCGTCGGGCCCTCGCCGGAGCGCGCCCGGTCCAGGGCCCAGCGGGTCACGGCGAGCGTGGCGAGCACGTCGTTGCCGTCGACGCGCACACCCGGGAAGCCGTAGCCGGCGGCGCGCTCGTACAGCGGCACCCGGAACTGCTTCTCGCTGGCGTGCGAGATCGCGAACTGGTTGTTCTGGCAGAAGAACACGACCGGCGCGTTGTAGACCGCCGCGAAGTTCAGGGCCTCCATGACGTCGCCCTCGCTGGAGGCGCCGTCGCCGAAGTACGCGACGACGCCCGCGTCGGCGCCGTCCTTGGCGATACCCATCGCGTAGCCGACCGCGTGCAGCGTCTGCGAGCCGATGACGATCGTGTACAGGTGGAAGTTGTTGCTGTTCGGGTCCCAGCCGCCGTTGTTCACGCCGCGGAACATGCCGAGCAGGTTCGTCGGGTCGACACCGCGGCACCAGGCGACGCCGTGCTCGCGGTAGGTCGGGAAGACGTAGTCGTCGTCGCGGGTGGCACGCCCGGAGCCGACCTGGGCGGCCTCCTGGCCGAGCATCGAGGGCCACAGGCCCAGCTCGCCCTGGCGCTGCAGGGTGACGGCCTCGGCGTCGAAGCGGCGGGCCATGACCATGTCGCGGTACAGGCCGCGCAGGTCGTCGTCGGTGATGTCGGCGACGTACTTGTCGTACGCGGCGGTCTTCGCGTTCTTGACCCGCTTGCCCTCGGGGGTCAGCAGCTGGACCAGCTCGGTCGGGGATTTCTTCGCAGACTTGCCGGTAGCGGCCCGCTTGCGCGGGGTGCGCGCTGCGGCAGTGCCGGCAGCACTGTCAACGGTCACGTGTGCTCCTCCGTCGGTCCGGCCCCGGGATTGCCGGATGGCCAGTCGGCTCGGCTCGCCTGATCCGTCCACGCACGGGGTGGGTGCGGTGGAGCCGGAACAGGCGTGACTTGAGAAAGAACCTGCGCTCCGGCGAGCACCCTTCACCCATGCACGTTACCCAGTGGGTCACACATCTGCGAAACCCCATCTGACCTGCGTTTTTGCTTGGATTTCCAAGTACCTGGTTGGTTGGATTTCCTAGTATGCGCAAGGTCGGGCGGAGTGTCGCAGGTCAACCGCTGTTCGACGGCTGTGCGACGACACGTGATCACAGCCTGGCAGGGGGCCGGAACACCGGCACGTTATCCCGGTCACCCAGGGCACGGGAAGAGCTTGTGTGTGAGACTGACAGCGTGCGCGAAGACGGAAAAATCAAGGTATTTCTCCTCGACGACCACGAAGTGGTGCGAAGGGGGGTCCACGAGCTCCTTTCGGTGGAAGAGGACATCGAGGTCGTCGGTGAGGCCGGTACCGCGGCCGACGCCCTGGTCCGCATCCCCGCCACCCGGCCCGACGTCGCGGTCCTCGACGTGCGGCTGCCCGACGGCAGCGGGGTCGAGGTGTGCCGGGAGATCCGCTCCCAGGACGAGTCGATCAAGTGCCTGATGCTGACGTCGTTCGCGGACGACGAGGCGCTCTTCGACGCGATCATGGCCGGCGCCTCCGGCTACGTACTGAAGGCGATCCGGGGCAACGAGCTGCTGACGGCCGTGCGCGACGTCGCCGCGGGCAAGTCCCTGCTCGACCCCGTGGCCACCGCCCGGGTCCTGGAGCGGCTGCGCGACGGCGGCCGCAACAAGGACGACGACCGGCTCGCCGGGCTCACCGAGCAGGAGCGCAAGATCCTCGACCTGATCGGCGAGGGCATGACCAACCGTGCGATCGGCGAGCGCCTCCATCTCGCCGAGAAGACGATCAAGAACTATGTGTCCAGCCTGCTCTCGAAGCTCGGCATGGAGCGCCGCTCCCAGGCGGCCGCGTACGTGGCCCGCCTGCAGGCCGAGAAGCGCTAGAAGCGCGGTGCCGGGCCCGCCCGCTCGGGACATAGGTCCTGTGGGCTGGGGGCGGGCTCCTCTTCTCCGGCACGGTGCCGGCGAAGCACAGTGGTGACATGCCCTCCGAGACGCAGCAGGACCTGGACCGCGGCTTCGAGCTGCTCGCCCGTGTGCCCTACGGCCGCGTGGCCACCAGCATGCGCGCCCTGCCCTTCCTCGCCGCCGCCCGCCACGTCGTGGCCGACGGCCGCCTGCTGCTGCGCATGCACCGCGGCTACGGCTACCACCAGGCGTGCGTCGGCAGCGTCGTCGCGTACGGCGCGGACAATCTCGACGCGATGCGGCCCGGTGACGCGGGCCAGTGGTCGGTGCAGTGCGTCGGTACCTGTGAGCAGATCGAACCCGGCACCGCCGCACTCGAACTCTTCGGCCCCGCCCCGCACTTCGCGGACGGCGAGGTCTTCGACCCGGTCTATCTGCACGTCACCCCGCAGTTCATGACGGTGCACGAACTGCGGGGCGGGTCGGCCGCGGGCCTGAGCCAGGACCGGGAGCAGGGCCTGGAGGCCCGGCGGGGGTAGACGCGGGGCGTTACTCGGTACCGGCGTCGGTACCGGCGTCGGTACCGGGGGTCGCGGTGCCGCCCGCGTCGCCCGAGTTCGTCGGGTTGCCGGTCGGCTCCGTGGGCTGCCCGGTGTCCGTGGGCTCGTCGGTCGGCTCCTTCGTCGGCTGCGTCGGCTTGCCCGTGTCCGTCGGCTGTCCCGTGTCGGACGGGGTCGCCTCGCCGGTGGTGGGCTCCTCGGTCGGCGTGTAGTCGCTCTGTCCGCCGGTGCCGCCGCCCGGCTCCTCGGTCTGGTCCTGCGTGGACTCGTCGGAGGAGGACTCGCTGGGCGACTCCGACTTCTCGGACCGGGTCGGCGACGGCGACTGCTTGCCGCCGCCCCCGCCGTCGCCGCCGCTGTTGCTGACCGCCCAGGCGACGCCCACCGCGATGGCGATCACCGCGAGGACGACCACGATCCACATCTTGCCGCGGCCGCCGCCCCGGTTGCCGCCGCCCTCGAAGCCGCCGTCGTCGCCGCCCGGCGGACGCAGCATCGGCTGGGCCGCCGTGCCGCTGTCCCCGGGGTGCTGCATGGCCGTGGTGGCCGCGACGCCAAGACCCATCGCCGGGGTCGAGCCGCCCTCGTGCATGTCGACCGGGCCCGTGTTCCAGGTGCCGGTGTGGCCGCCCTGCTCGTACAGCATCTGCAGCCCGTACTGGACGAGCCCGCGCATCTCCTCGGCCGTCTGGAACCGGTCGTCCGGGTCCTTGGCGAGCGAGCGCATGACGAGGCCGTCCAGCTCCGGCGGCACGCCGTCCGAGACCTCGGACGGGGCTACCGGGGCGTCCTGCACGTGCTGGTAGACGACCGACAGCGGCGTCTCACCGGTGAACGGCGGGCGCAGCGCGAGGAGTTCGTAGAGCAGACAGCCGGTCGCGTAGAGGTCCGAGCGGTGGTCGACGGCCTTGCCGAGAGCCTGCTCGGGGGAGAGGTACTGGGGCGTGCCCATCACCATGCCGGTCTGCGTCATCGTCGACTGCGCGCCGTGCAGGGCGCGCGCGATGCCGAAGTCCATCACCTTCACCGCGCCGGTGTTGGTGATGATGACGTTGGCCGGCTTGATGTCGCGGTGCACGATGCCGTGCTGGTGCGAGTAGGCGAGCGCTTCGAGCACGCCGGAGACGATGATCAGGGCCTGCTCGGGGCCCGGCGCCTCGGCGTTGAGCAGAAGGTCGCGAATGGTGCGGCCCTCGACGATCTCCATGACGATGTACGGAACGGCCTGGCCGTTCACATAGTCCTCGCCGGAGTCGTAGACCGCGACGATCGCATGGTGGTTGAGGCCCGCGACCGACTGGGCCTCGCGCGTGAAGCGGGCCTTGGAGACCGGGTCCTCGGCGAGGTCGGCGCGGAGCAGCTTGACGGCGACGGTGCGCCCCAGCCGCACGTCCTCGGCCGCGAACACCTCGGCCATGCCGCCCCGGCCGAGTCTGCGCGTCAGCCGATATCGGCCGTCGCCGACCAGCCCGCCGTTGCCCCACAACTCCGGCGCATCTGACATACCGCCGCCAGTCGCCTCGGGGTCGGACGGGCCCTGAGCGCGCTGCTGCTGGTCCATCAGTCCTCGCCGTCGTTTCTGTCCGTGCTGCCGGATCTCTGCGTCACCATCACGTCGCACACGTCGTGCACGTCGTTCACGTCGCACACGTCGTGCACGTCGCACATGTCGTTCACGTCGTTCACGTCGCCGGAGTACGCGCGGTTGTGAATTACGGTCTCCGGCGAGCCACGCTACAGGCTCCGGCCACCGCCCCGGCCCGAGACGGACCGGACATCAAACCCGTTGCCGTGCACGCGATGCAAATCGTGCGCGCAATTTCTGTGCCGGGCTCATGACCGTTCCATGGCAATTTCCCCATCCCCTCCTGTAACGCTTGCGCGACGCTTCTTGCCCGTACGGTCACGGAACGGGCATCACGCTTGACGTGTCACCGCCCTGGGGCAGACTTGGCCGGGAATAGCTGAATTCGATCACCGGCCGCGCCGACGTCGGGGCGCCTATGGGGGACGTAGAACATGACCGAGGCGAGTGCTGGCGGCCCGCACGGCGGGCAGTACGCGGGGCGTGCCCTGGCGAACAACCGGTACCAACTGCGCGACCTGCTCGGCCAGGGCGGCATGGCCTCCGTGCATCTCGCGCACGACACCCGGCTCGACCGCGCGGTCGCCATCAAGACTTTGCACACGGAACTCGGGCGCGAGGACTCCTTCCGCCAGCGGTTCGTGCGCGAGGCCCAGGCGGTGGCGAAGCTCACGCACACGAACATCGTGTCGGTCTTCGACTCCGGAGAGGACGATCTCGACGGGGCCATCACCCCGTACATCGTCATGGAGTACGTGGAGGGCCGGCCGCTCGGCTCCGTGCTCGACGAGGACGTCCGCCGGTTCGGCGCGATGCCCTCCGACAAGGCGCTGAAGATCACCGCCGATGTGCTCGCGGCCCTGGAGATCAGCCACGAGATGGGCCTGGTCCACCGCGACATCAAGCCGGGCAACGTGATGATGACGAAGCGCGGCGTCGTCAAGGTCATGGACTTCGGCATCGCGCGCGCCATGCAGTCCGGCGTCACGTCGATGACGCAGACCGGCATGGTCGTGGGCACGCCCCAGTACCTCTCGCCCGAGCAGGCCCTCGGCCGCGGCGTGGACGCCCGCTCCGACCTCTACTCGGTCGGCATCATGCTGTTCCAGCTGGTCACGGGGCGGCTTCCGTTCGAGGCGGACTCGCCGCTGGCCATAGCGTACGCACACGTCCAGGAGGAGCCGGTCGCTCCGTCCTCGATCAACCGCGCGCTGCCGCCGGCCATCGACGCGCTCGTCGCCCGCGCCCTGAAGAAGAACCCGAACGAGCGTTTCCCCAGCGCCGACGCGATGCGCGAAGAGTGCCTGCGGGTGGCCGCCTCGCTCACCCCCGCGGCGCCCAGCATCGTGCCGGGCACGCCGACGTCGAGCGGTCAGGGCGTCGGTTCGGCGGTCTTCCCGCCGGTCGGCCAGGCCGGGACGCCGACACCGGGGCCGGTGCAGACGCCGTACCAGCCGGGGCCCGCGACGCCCTCGCCCTACGGGACGCCCACGCCGCAGCCGGGGTACTCGACGCCGCCCCCGACGCAGCCCCAGCCGTCGTACGGCTACCCGCAGCAGGGACAGATGCAGGGGCAGGGGCAGGGCTACCAGACCCCGCCGCCGTACACCATCTCGCCGCAGCCGACGACGAGTTCGCTGAGCGCGGGCAACCAGAACAAGGGCAACAAGAAGAACACCGCGGTGATCGTCGGCTCGATCGTGGTTGCGCTGGTGGCCATCGGCGGACTGGTCACGGCCCTCATGCTCAACGGCGACGACAAGGGCGGCGGCACCACCGACAAGCCCAGCAAGTCGACGGTCGCGGGCCACAAGGGGCCGGACCTGACCAAGACCATCGAGACGACCGAGTGCAGCGAGCCGCAGACCAGCTACAACGACGAGAACAAGATCCAGGTCCCGGACTTCTACCTGAAGAACATCAAGTCCGTGAAGGCGTGCCTGCGCGCCGCGGGCTGGAAGTACAAGGAGACCTCGGTCGACGAGAACACGTTCGGCGAGGGCTCGGTCATGAACCAGGTGCCGGCGGCGGGCGAGGACGCCGACCCGAAGAACCTCACCATCACGCTGTCCGTGTCCACGGGTGACCCGGCGGGCGGCGGCAGCTGAGCATGCGCCCGTGAGCGCGTGCCACGGTTGCGTGCTACTGGTTGCGTTTACTGGTTGCGGGCCACCGATTGCGTGCCACCGGCTGCGGGCCACTGATTACGTGCCACCGGCTGCGGGCCACTGATTACGTGGCACCGGCTGCGGGCCACTGATTGCGGGAAGGGCCCGCACCGCCGTCGTCCGGCGGTGCGGGCCCTTCCGTGTGTGCTGTGCCGTCGCTCGCGGAGGTCTACAGGTACGGGCCGCCCGAGCGGCCGCCCGCGCGCGGGTCCTCGCCCTCCTCGCCGCCGCCGACGCCCGGGGGCAGCGCGCGGCGCATCTGCTCCAGTTGGGCCCGCGCGGCCATCTGCTGCGCGAACAGGGTGGTCTGGATCCCGTGGAAGAGACCCTCCAGCCAGCCCACCAGCTGCGCCTGCGCGATGCGCAGTTCGGCATCGGTCGGGGTCGCGTCGTCCGTGAAGGGCAGGGAGAGCCGCTCCAGTTCCTCGACGAGCTCCGGCGCGAGCCCGTCCTCCAGCTCCTTGACCGAGCTGGCGTGGATCTCCTTGAGGCGCTGTCGGCTCGCCTCGTCCAGCGGGGCCACGCGTACTTCTTCGAGCAGCTGCTTGATCATGCTGCCGATCCGCATCACCTTGGCGGGCTGTTCCACCATCTCCGTCACCGGGACCTCGCGGGAGTCGTCGTCTCCTCCGCCTCCGCCGCCCAGAGCCATACCGTCCTGCCCCACGACCAGGATCTGCGGGTGTTCCGGCGACTGTTCGTTCCTCGGCATCTCCATGCCGCCATTCTCTCGCACCGAGCTGTCACATCACCGTGGTGCCCCCGTTCCCGGCTGATCCACCGCGCTGAGCGGAACCGAAATCCGGCGTGCCCGTTTAATCCCTCTATGTGAGGCTTATCGCAGGCATGGGGCGATCGGGCCCCGCGCGGGCGGCGAAAGGGGCAGTGCATGCGGCGGCTTCGGTGGGCGTGGACGGCGGGGGCCCTCACCGCCCTGCTCGCCGTCGCGCTCGCGGTGCCGGTGCTCCTGGGCGGCCCGCTCTCCGGCGGCCTCGGGTACGCGGCCGGGTCCCCCGCCCCGCAGGAGTCGCTCGCCGGCAGCCGGGCCGGTGTGGGCCGCACACCGCCGGGCCGGGAGCTGCCCCCGGACGAGCCCGACGCCGCGGCGGTGCCGCCGTCCCCGGCCGGGACCAGCCCGGCGCCGCGGCGGACCGAGCGGCCCGCCGCGGCGGATCAGTACGTACTGCCGCGGGGCTTCGACGGGCCCGTCGTCAACGTGCTGCCGCTGGGCGCGGGCCTGCTGCTGACCGGCCTCGGCCTGGCCTTCCTGGCCCTGCGACTGCGCCGCTGACCCCCTGCACAGGCCCTACGCGCAGGTCAGCAGCACCTTGCCGATGTGGCCCGACTCCTCCAGGACCCGGTGGCCCTGCGCCGCGTCGCTCATCGGCAGCGTACGGTCCACGACCGGCCGCACATGGCCGCCCTCGACCAGCGGCCACACGTGCTCGCGCACCGCCGCCACGACCGCCGCCTTCTCCGCCAGCGGGCGGGCCCGCAGCGTGGTCGCCGTGATGGCGCCGCGCTTGCCGAGCAGCGTGCCGATGTTCAGCTCGCCCTTCACACCGCCCTGCATGCCGATGATCGCGAGACGGCCGTTGGTGGCCAGGGCGTCGACGTTGCGGTTCAGGTACTTGGCGCCCATGTTGTCGAGGATGACGTCCGCCCCGGCGCCGTCCGTGGCGTTCCTGATCTCCTCGACGAAGTCCTGCTCGCGGTAGTTCACGAGGATGTCCGCGCCCAGCTCGGCGCAGAAGTCCAGCTTCTCCTTGGTCCCCGCCGTCACCGCGACCTTGGCGCCGACCGCCTTCGCCAGCTGGACCGCCATCGTGCCGATGCCGCTGGAGCCGCCGTGCACCAGGAAGGTCTCGCCCGGACGCAGGTGGGCGATCATGAAGACGTTCGACCAGACGGTGCAGGTCACCTCGGGCAGCGCGGCGGCCGTGGCGAGGTCGACGCCCTTCGGCACGGGCAGCAGCTGCCCGGCCGGGACGGCGACCTTCTCGGCGTAACCGCCGCCGACGAGCAGCGCGCACACCTCGTCGCCGACCGACCAGCCGGAGACGCCCGGCCCGAGCGCGGCGATCCGCCCCGCGCACTCCAGACCGGGGTACGGGGACGAGCCGGGCGGCGGGCTGTAGAAGCCCTGGCGCTGGAGCAGATCGGCGCGGTTGACCGCGCTGGAGACCACCTCGACGAGGACCTCCCCCTCGCCGGGCACGGGGTCGGGGACCTCCGCCCAGACGAGCGCCTCGGGTCCACCGGGTTCCGGAATCGTGATCGCATACATGGCCGCGAGGCTACTCCCGTGCGGTTGCGGGACGAGGTTCCGGACGCGGGTGCGCGGGCCGTCAGCCCCGCACGGTCCTGGACTGCGGCGAGACCCGCGTGATGGTGATGAGGCGGTCCGCCGGCTGGAGGGTGCCGATGGCCTCGTCGTCGTAGCCGAGGACGCGATGGCCCCGTACGACGCTGACGACCAGGTCCTCCACGTCCCGCGGCTTCAGTCCGACCTCGGGTTTGACCACCGGCCGCTCGATCAGGTCGAGGCCGCTGCCCTGCTGGATCAGATCGTCGATCACCGCGCCCGCGTGCGGGCTGTGCACCGACAGGCCCAGCAGCCGGCCCGCCGCGCTGGCGCTGGTGATGACGGCGTCGGCGCCGGACTGGCGCACCAGCGGCGCGTTCTCCTCCTCGCGCACACAGGCGACGATCTTCGCGCCGCGGTTGAGCTGTCGCGCCGTGAGCGTCACGAGCACCGCCGTGTCGTCGCGCTGGGTGGCGATGATGATCTTCCGGGCCTTCTGCACCTCGGCCCGCAGCAGGACGCTGCTGCGAGTGGCGTCGCCCATGACGCCCGCGTACCCGGAGGCGGTGGCCGCGTCGATGACCTTGGGGCTGGGGTCGACGACCACGACCTGCTCCGGCTTCAGACCGGCGGCGCAGAGCGTCTCCACGGCGCTGCGGCCCTTCGTACCGAAGCCGACGACGACGACGTGGTCACGCAAGGTGGACCTCCAGCGGTTCAGACGCCATTCCTCCCGGGTCCGTTCGGTGAGGACTTCGAGCGTGGTGCCGACCAAGATGATCAGGAACAGCACACGCAGCGGCGTGATGACGAAGATGTTGACGAGCCGGGCGAGGTCGCTGACCGGGACGATGTCGCCGTAGCCCGTGGTGGAGAGGGTGACGGTCGCGTAGTAGAAGGAGTCGAGGAAGTCGACCTTGCCGTCGGAGGTGTCGTTGTAGCCGTCGCGGTCGGACCACACGATCAGCGCGGTCGTCACCAGGACGGTCAGCGCCATCAGGACACGGCGGGCGACCTGGCGCAGCGGACGCTCGACGATCCGCCGCGGCAGTTTCACCCGGTAGGTCGCGGTGCGCTCGTCCGCTTGGCGCGCCATGGCGTCATGGCCGGCCAGTTTCACGTGAAACACCCTTCGTTCGCGCACGGTTGGGGACGGGCCCGGACGGTCATCGCGTGCCCCAGGACCACGGCAGGTCGAGGATCTCGACGTCCTGCCCCTCCTTGGCCCCGCCCGGCGGGATCACCGCGAGCGCGTCGGCGGCGGCGACCCCGCGCAGCATGGCCGGGCCGTTGTAGTGCAGCGGTACCGCCCACTCGTGCCCGCTGCCCTCGTCCTGCCGGAGCACGACGGGGACGAGCCGGGTGTCACGCGGGTGCCCCTGCACGGAGGTGTGGAGCGGCGCCCCGTACGGCTCGTCGTGCGGGCGGGCCCGCCCGGACAGTGCGCGCAGCAGCGGTTCGGCGAGCGTGAGCAGTCCGGAGACGGCGGCCAGCGGATTGCCGGGAAGCCCGACGAGGTGCTGCCCCTCCTTGAGGCGGGCCAGCAGCATCGGATGGCCGGGGCGGACCGCGACCCCGTCCACGAGAAGGTCGGCGTCGAGGGCCTTCAGGGTCGGGTGGACGTGGTCGACGGGCCCGGACGCGGTGCCGCCGGTCGTCACGACGAGGTCGGCCGTGGACTTCCGTACGGCCCGCAGCACCGCCTTCGCGTCGTCGCCGAGCCGGCGCACCGCGGTGACCTCGACGCCGAGCGCCCGCAGCCAGTGCGGCAGCATCGGGCCGAGCGCGTCCCGGATCAGACCGTCGTGGGGCCGCCCCGAGGTCAGCAACTCGTCGCCCAGGACGAGGACTTCGACCCGGGGCCGGGGGACGACGGCCAGGTCGTCGTAGCCGGCGGCGGCCGCGAGCCCGAGGACGGCCGGAGTGACGACCGCTCCGGCGGGCAGCAGCGGTTCGCCGCTGCGGCACTCCTGGCCGCGCGGGCGGATGTCCTGCCCGTGCGCGACGTCGTGCAGCGGGTGCAGCCGGCCCTGTGCGTCGAGGTGTCCGTGCTCGGAGCGGATGACGGCGGTGGTGTCCTGCGGGATGCGGGCACCGGTCGCGATCGTCGCCGCCTCGCCGTCGGCCAACGGCTCCGGCAGCTCGTGCCCGGCGAGGATCCCCTGGTCCCGTACGACCCAGGGACCCGGCCCCGCCACGACCCAGCCGTCCATCGCCGACGTGTCGAAGGACGGCAGATCGGTGAGGGCGGTCAGCGGAGCGGCCAGCACGAGGCCGAGCGCCTGGTCCAGGGGGACGCGGACGGCTCCGCGGGGGACGGGCGCCGGTTCGGCCGGGGGCTCGGCCTCCTGGGGCGACGGGGGCGGGGTGGGTGCGGGTGCGGGTGCGGGTGCGGGTTTGGGTTCGGGTGCCTCGAACGGGAGCCCGGGGAGCGGGAGTTGGTCCTCGCCCACCGGGACGGGAGGCAGGGCGTCGGAGGCGGTACCGGCCGTCGCGGCCGCTGCCGCTGCCGTACGGGGGTCAGGTTCCGCCGCTCCTGGGCGCGCGTCGCCCGGCGCGTCCGGGGCCCGCCGCGGCGTCGGCTGTGGGGGCCGGGCGCTGCGGACCCGGTGCTCGGCGGCCTCGCGGCCCGCCAGGGCGGCCCGGTCGCGGGCGGCGGGCCAGGGCGTTCCCTCGCGGTGCCCGTGACCGCCGTGACCGCCGTGCACTTCTTGACCGCCGCGGCTGCCGTGCACGCCTTGACCGCCGTGGCTGCCGTGGCTGCCGTGCAGGGTCTGTGGGGTGTGTGGGGTCTGTGCGGTCTGTGCGGTGTCCGGGGCCGAGCGGGCGCCGGGGGGTGCCGGCTGCCGGTCCCGTTCCTGCCGGGCGGCGTCGGTGGCCGGGGCGGCGGGGTCAGGGGCCGGGGTGTCCGGGCGGGACGGTCCCCGGTTCTCGTTGGCCAGCGCGAGCGCCTCGTCGACGTCGCCGTCCAGCGGGTCGGCGGCCGGCGGTCCGGCGTGCGCCGCCCGCGCCTGCGGGCCGCTCATCCCGCGTCGCCGGGTGCGGCGTCCGACGCGGCGGCTTCCTCGGCCCACCGGTTGGCGAGCGCCGCGGCTTTGGCGGCCGCCGCGGCCACGGCTTCGGGGCCGCCGCCCGCCTGCGCGGCCGCGTAGCCGACGAGGAACGTCGTCAGCGGCGCCGCGGGGCGCGCGACCCCGTGTGCGGCGTCGCGGGCGAGATCGAGGAGAACGCCGGTGTCGACGTCCAGGTCGATACCCAGTTCGTCCTTGGCTGCGGAGATCCATTCATCCAACACGTGACCATGCTCCCTGATACGTGATCGGGCGACGGCGATGTCGTCCCAGGTGTCGCAGTCGAAGGACGCCGACCCGTCGACGGGATCCGCGACGCGGGCGAGGCGCAACTCCCGGGTGAGCAGCCGCAACGGCAGCCCCGTGAGCGCCCCGTGCTCCTGTGCGAGGGCGTCGAGCGTCCGGCGCAACGCCGCCACCCGGTAGGCGGCCACGAGTGGTTGGTCCCGGCCGTCCCGGTCGGTGAGCAGCGCCCCCTCGACGCCTTCTACGCCTTCGACCCCTTCGGCCCCTTCAGCCCCTCGGGCGTCCGGAGCGCCGGGTCCGTCGAGGGCGTCGAGCAGCAGCCGCACGGTGCGCTCCCGCAGGAACGGCAGATCGGCGGAGAGCACGATCACAGTCTCCGCCTGCGCGTTCTGCCGATCGCCCGTCGGATCCGGAGCGTTCCGCCGATCATCCATCGGATCCGCGGCGTTCCGCCGATCATCCGTCCGATCCGGGGCGTTCCGCCGGTCGTCCATCGGATCCGGAGCGTTCCGCCGATCGTCCTGAGGCTGCTGTCCCTTGTCCGGGCCCAGGCTCTGGATTCCCGCGCCCAGCGCAGCGAGCGGGCCGCCGCCGGGCGGTTCCTCGCGGGCCCAGCCGACGGGGCGCGCGGTGGGCCGCGGTTCCGCCACGACGACCGTGGCGCGGGCCCCGGCGCACGCGGCGAGGACCCGGTCGAGCAGCGCGCGGCCGCCGACCCGCACCCCGGGCTTGTCCGCGCCGCCGAGCCGTCGCGCGGCGCCTCCCGCGAGCACGACGGCGTCGTACACGGGCACGGTGCGGCGGCCGGGCGCGGCTGCTTCGGTCATCCCCCGAGTATGGGCGCAGAATCGATCATTGCCACCCCGGGGACACCGACTCGGCGGCGCGGCCCCGGTCAGCGGGGGCCGCACCGGCCGTCACAGCGTGCGCAGCAACACCGCCGGCTGTTCCACGCAGTCCGCCACGTACCGCAGGAAGCCGCCCGCAGTGCCCCCGTCGCACACCCGGTGGTCGAAGGTCAGGGAGAGCTGGACGACCTGACGGACCGCCAACTCCCCTTCGTGCACCCACGGCTTGGGCGCGATCCGGCCGACCCCGAGCATGGCAGCCTCGGGGTGGTTGATGATCGGCGTGGAGCCGTCGACCCCGAACACCCCGTAGTTGTTCAACGTGAAGGTGCCGCCGGTGAGTTCCCCGGGCGTCAGCGTCCCGGCCCGTGCCTTGTCGGTGAGCCGCGCGAACTCGGCGCTCAGCGACTCGGCGCCGCGCGCGTGGGCGTCCCGCACGACGGGGACGACGAGGCCGCGCTCGGTCTGCGCGGCGAACCCGAGGTGCACCGCGTCGAGGCGGACGATCTCGCGGCGCTCCATGTCCACCGTCGCGTTCAGCTCCGGGAAGCGGGCGAGGGCCGCCGTGCAGATCCGCGCGAGCAGCGCCAGCACGGAGATCTTCGGGCCCGCGGACGGGCCGGTCGCCGCGTTCATCACCGCACGCGCGCGCAGCAGTTCCGTGGCGTCGGCGTCCACCCAGCAGGTGGCGTCGGGTATCTCGGTACGGCTGCGCGACAGCTTGTCGGCGATGGCGCCGCGGATGCCGCGCAGCGGGGTGCGGTGACCCTGGGGTGCGGCGGGGGCGGACGCGGGAGCGGATGCGGCGGCTGTCGGTGTCGGCTCCTCGGAGGGCATCGGCATGGCATCGGCCGACGCGGAGGGCATGACGTCCACGACGGTGGAGGACGCGGTGGCGGCGGTCGCGGGGCGATCCGCCACAGCCCGCTCCACGTCCGAGCGCAGGATGAGCCCTTCGGGCCCCGATCCCTTCACCGCGCGCAGATCGAGGCCATTCTCACGCGCCAGCCGGCGCACGAGCGGCGAGATCACGGGGATCGGTCCCGGGGCGGGCACCACGCGCGGGGGTTCCCTGCGCTCGGGCACCCCGTTCGACACCGTGGGCCGCACCCGCCTGCGGCGTGCGGGGGCCGCGCTGGTCCCGTACCCCACCAGGACGTTCCCCGACCCTTCGGCCTTGCCGCCCTTGGCGGCGACCACGTCCCCCGCCGCCGCGGAACCGGATTCGGCACCGGCACCGGCACCGGCACCGGCGGCACCTGTCCTGACCGGCGCGCCGTCGGAGGCTCCGACGGCGACCGTCAACAGCGCGGCGCCCACGGGCAGTTCGGTCCCCTCGTCGCCGAAGCGTGCGGTGACCACGCCCCCGTAGGGACACGGCACCTCGACCATCGCCTTGGCGGTCTCCACCTCGACGACCGGCTGGTCCACGGCGACCACGTCGCCGACCTGCACCAACCAGCTCACTATTGTCGCCTCGGTGAGTCCCTCCCCGAGGTCGGGCAGCTTGAACTCCAGCACCTGCGCCATCGGCCCACCGTCCCTCACCGGATCCTTGACCGGCCCTGTCACTGGTCCCATGTTCACTGGTCCCACTGCAGCCGCGCCACTGCGTCCAGCACCCGGTCCACACCGGGCAGATGGTGACGCTCCAGCATCGGCGGCGGATACGGGATGTCGAACCCGGCGACCCTCAGCACCGGTGCCTGAAGGTAGTGGAAGCAGCGCTCGCTGACACGCGCCGCGATCTCCCCTCCGGGCCCGCCGAAGCCGCCCGACTCGTGCACCACGACCGCGCGCCCGGTGCGGCGCACGGAGGCGGCGACCGTCTCGTCGTCGAACGGCACCAAGGAGCGCAGATCGATCACTTCGAGGTCCCAGCCCTCCGTGCGGGCCGCCTCCGCCGCCTCCAGGCAGACGGGCACGGACGGACCGTACGTGATCAGCGTGGCACCGGTCCCGGGGCGGCGGACCACTGCCTTGCCTATCGGTTCAACGTCCGCCGGCTGCTCGGGGTTCCAGGAATCCTTGGCCCAGTACAGGCGCTTGGGCTCCAGGAACACCACCGGGTCGTCCGAGGCGATCGACTGCCGCAGCAGCCCGTAGGCGTCGGCGACCGTGGCCGGGGTGACGACGGTCAGGCCCGGCGTCGCCATGTAGTACGCCTCGGATGAGTCGCTGTGGTGCTCGACGCCGCCGATGCCGCCGCCGTAGGGCACGCGCACGGTGATGGGCAGCGGCATGGCGCCGCGCGTGCGGTTGCGCATCCGGGCCACGTGCGAGATCAGCTGCTCGAAGGCCGGGTAGGCGAACGCGTCGAACTGCATCTCCACGACCGGCCGCAGCCCGTACATCGCCATGCCCACGGCGGTGCCGAGGATGCCCGCCTCGGCGAGCGGGGTGTCGGTGCAGCGGTCGTCGCCGAACTCCTTGGCGAGGCCGTCGGTGATCCGGAAGACGCCGCCCAGGGTGCCCACGTCCTCACCCATGACGTGCACCGTGGGGTCCTGCGCCATGGCGTCCCGCAGTGCCCGGCCGAGGGCCTGCGCCATGGTGGCGGGCTTGGCCGCGCGCGGCTCCGCGACCGTGCTCATGCCTGTCCCCCTTCGGCCTCGGCCGCCAGCTCGGCCCGCAACTGGGCGGCCTGCTCGCGCAGTTGCGGTGTCGGCTCGGCGTACACGTCGCCGAACAGGTCCATGGGGTCGAGCTCCGGGTCCTGGTTCATGCGTGCGCGCAGCCCGGCCGCCATCGTCTCGGCTTCGTCGCGCACGGCCTGTATGCCGTCCTCGTCGAGCAGCCCGCGCGTGGTCAGCTCCCGCTCCAGGAGCAGGATCGGGTCGTGCGCCCGCCACGTCTCGACCTCGGCGTCGCTGCGGTAGCGGGTCGCGTCGTCGGCGTTGGTGTGCGCGTCCATGCGGTACGTGACGGCCTCGACCAGCGTCGGGCCGTGCCCTTCGCGCGCGCGGGTCACGGCCTCGCTCAACACCTCGTGCATCGCCACCGCGTCGTTGCCGTCGACCAGGCGGCCCGGCATCCCGTACCCGACGGCCTTGTGGGCCAGGGAAGGCGCCGCGGTCTGCTTCGACAGCGGCACGGAAATGGCGAAACCGTTGTTCTGGACGAGGAAGACGACCGGGGCCTGCCACACTGCGGCGAAGTTCATCGCCTCGTGGAAGTCGCCCTCACTGGTGCCGCCGTCGCCCACCATGGCGAGCGCCACCACGTCGTCGCCCTTGAGGCGGGCGGCGTGGGCGAGGCCCACGGCGTGCGGGAGCTGGGTCGCGAGCGGGGTGCTCAGCGGGGCGATGCGGTGCTCGCGCGGGTCGTACCCGGTGTGCCAGTCGCCGCGCAGCAGCGTCAGCGCCTGGACGGGGTCCAGGCCACGGGCGACGGCCGCGAGGGTGTCGCGGTAGCTGGGAAAGAGCCAGTCGCGCTCCTGGAGGACGAGGGCGGCGGCGACCTCGCCGGCCTCCTGGCCGGTCGTCGACGGGTACACGGCGAGGCGTCCCTGCCGGGTCAGCGCCGTCGCCTGCGCGTTGTACCGGCGGCCGCGCACCACCTCGGCGTACAGCCGGCGCAGCAGTGCGGGGTCGGCCTGGGCGGCCGCTGCGGTGCCCAGGACCCGGTACGGCTCCGTGTCCGGCAGCAGCGGCGCGGGGTCCGTGCGGGGCTGCCAGGCGGGCGGGGGAACCGGTGCGGCGCGGGTGTCCCGCTGCTCCATGACCGTCATGACGACACCTCCTCGTGGGAGCGGCTCAGAGGGCGTGTCGGATGTGACCCGCCTCACCTACCGATTGTTCGGTCGTCGGCACATTTTGGCTACAGGCCCCTCCAGGCTGTGGACAATCGGTTCTCCACAGCCTGAGATGAACGCAGTACGTCCATGGTAAGGAGGCGGGGGCACATGGCATCTGAACAAATGGCCGAAGGCTCCGGAGGCCGCGCCGCCGAGGATTCCGGCGCCCAGGACCCCGCGGCCCGCCCGCTGGACGCCATCGACCGCGACATCCTCCAGATGCTCCAGAAGGACGGGCGCGCCTCGATACGCTCCGTAGCCGAGCGCGTCCATGTGTCACGGGCGAACGCCTACGCACGGATCAACCGCCTCATCGACGACGGCGTGATCCGCGGCTTCGGCGCCCGCGTCGACCATGAACGGGCGGGCCAGGGCGCTTCCGCCTACATCACGCTCAAGATCGTCCAGAACTCCTGGCGGACGGTCCGCGACCAGCTGCGCCGGATGCCGGAGGCCGCGCACATCGCGCTGGTCAGCGGCGACTTCGACGTCCTGATCCTGGTCCACACCCGGGACAACCGGGCACTGCGCGAGCTGGTCCTCACCAAGCTGCAGGCCATCCCCGAGGTGCTCAGCACGCGCACCCTGCTGGTCTTCGAGGAGGAGACCCTGGACGCGGGGTCCCCGGACGCGTAGGGCGGCCCCTCAGCGGTCCGCGCCGCGCAGCCCGCCGAACACCAACTCCACGACGGCGTCGGCCACTTCAGCGCTCTCCAGCTCGCCGCCCTCGGGCCGGAACCACTCCACGATCGAGTTGATCATGCCGAAGACGAGCCGGGTCGCGAGGCGCACCTCTATGTCGCCCCGTACGTCGCCGTCGGCGGCGGCCGCCTTGAGCAGCTCGGCGACCTGGTGGTCGAACTCTCTGCGCCGCTCCATGGCCCAGCGCTCGGTGCCGGTGTTGCCGCGCACCCGCAACAGCAGCGTCACGTAGGGCAGTTCGGCGGTGAGCACCTCGACCATCCGCCGGGTGACGTACTCCAGGCGCTCCACCGCGCGTCCCACGCGCGCGGGCCGCTCGTCGAGGATCCCGAAGAGCCCGTCGAGCGCCCGGCTCACCGCACGCCGCAGCAGCTCCTCCTTGCCCGTCACATGGTGGTAGATCGACGACTTGGAGATACCGGCCGCCTTGGAGAGGTGCTCCATGGACGTGCCGTCGTAGCCACGCTCGTTGAAGACGGTCACGGCGACCGCGAGCAGGGATTCCGGGGTGTAGGTGTCACGCCGGGCGGTGGTCATGCGGAGCCCTCCCACTTCTTGGGGTCGTACGAGTGCCTCAGGAGCGCGAAGGACGGCGCGCAGCGCCCGGAGGGGTCCCGGTCGTGCAGCTCCTCCAGCAGGCCGCAGGCCCAGTTCCTGCCGAGTTTGCGGCTCCATTCGAAGGGCCCCAGCGGGTAGTTGACGCCGAGCCGCATCGCGGTGTCGATGTCCTCCTCGGTGGCCACCCCGCGCGTGAGGGCGTCGTGCGCCAGGTCGATGATCCGGGCCACCGTCCGGGCGACGATCATGCCGGGCACGTCACCGATGACGCTGACCTTCTTGCCGAGCGCCTGGAAGAGGCCCACGGCCTCGCCGAGAGTGCGCGGGTTGCCGTCCTGGCAGGCCGCCAGGGCGATACGGGTCGCCGACCGGTAGTCGAGCGCCAGGTCGAAGTAGACGACGTCCCGGAACTCGATGGACGTCTGCCCGTCCGCCTGCACCAGCTGGCCGCCGCTGGGCAGCACGATGCGGGTTCCCTTGTCCTCGTCCTCCTGGTCGACCGCGATGCCCGCCTCGCGCATCATCGCGATCAGCTCCGAGGCGTTGTCCAGGTCGCCCTCGACGGTCACGCGCGCGGGCGGCTCGGCCGGGGCCGCGGTGTGCGGCTCGGGACGCTCCTCGCCCTCCCCGTACGCGTACCAGCCCTGCCCGGACTTGCGGCCGAGGCGCCCGGCCTCGACGAGCCGGCGCTGTGCCAGGGACGGCCGGAACTTCACGTCCTGGAAGAAGCCCTCCCACACGGAGCGGGTGACCGCCTCGTTCACGTCCTGCCCGATGAGGTCGGTCAGCTCGAAGGCGCCCATCTTGAAGCCGCCGCTCTCGCGCAGCACGGCGTCGACGGTGGCCGGGTCGGCGCCCTGCTCCTCGTACACGGCGAACGCCTCCGCGTAGAAGGGCCGCGCGATCCGGTTGACCAGGAAACCAGGGGTGTCGGCGCAGGCCACGGGGGTCTTGCCCCAGGCACGCGCGGTCTCGTACGCGCGCGTGGCCGCCGTGACGTCGGTGGCGTACCCGGAGACGACCTCGACCAGGGGCATCAGCGGCGCCGGGTTGAAGAAGTGCAGTCCGACGAAACGTCCCGGCACGCGCAGCGCGCCGCCGATCGCCGTCACGGACAGGGACGAGGTGTTGGTGGCGAGCAGACAGTCGTCGGCAACGATGTCCTCCAGCTCGCGCAGCAGCTCCTGCTTGGCGTCCAGACGCTCCAGGACGGCCTCGACGACGAGCGCGGCGGGGGCGAGCTCGTGGAGGCTCTGCGCGGGCTCCAGGCGCGCGACGGCGGACTCGCGCTCCTGCGCGCTCATCCGCCCCTTCTCGACGAGCCGGGCGAGCCGCGCGGCGATCGCGTCCGCGGCCTGGCGCGCCCGGCCCGGCGCCGCGTCGTACAGCCGGACGGGATGGCCCGCGACGAGCGCGACCTGTGCGATGCCCTGGCCCATGGTCCCGGTGCCGACGACGCCCACGAGGCGGTCATGTGCAGTCATGGCCGCGATCCTTCCGTACCCCGGCCGACCGCGGCCCTTCGGGGCTCGATGGGCAGGTTTTCCACAGCTTCTCCCCGGCCCCTTGTCCCGACCGATCGTTCGGTTACTCTAACTCTTGCTGTGCTCACCCGCCCAGCCCGCTCAGTCCCGCCCAGCTCGCCGGCTCGACGAGGAGCCGCCGCCGAGGAGGAGTTGGTCCGCATGGCCGCCGTATCCACCGCGCACGACCTGATCGCCCAGCACCGGCCCACCCTCGACCAGGCGCTGGAGGCGATCCGCACCCGCGCGTACTGGTCCCCGCACCCCGAGCACCCCAAGGCGTACGGGGACACCGAGGGAAGCAGCAGCCTGAGCACGGCGGACGGCAAGGCCGCCTTCGACGCACTGCTCGGCACCCGCATCGACCTGGACCAGCCCGGCACGGACGACTTCGTAGGCGGTGAAGTCTCGCCCTACGGGATCGAGTTGGGCGTCACGTACCCGCACGTGGACGCGGACGTGCTGCTGCCCGCCATGCGCGCGGGCATGCGCGCGTGGCGCGAGGCCGGCCCGGAGCTGCGCGCCGCGGTCTGCCTGGAGATCCTGGCCCGCATCAGCGCCCGTACGCACGAGTTCGCACACGCGGTCATGCACACCAGCGGCCAGGCGTTCATGATGGCGTTCCAGGCGGGCGGCCCGCACGCGCAGGACCGCGGCCTGGAGGCGGTGGCGTACGCGTACGCGGAGCAGGTGCGCACCCCCGGCACGGCCGCCTGGTCCAAGCCGCAGGGCAAGCGCGAACCGCTGGAGCTCACCAAGGAGTTCACCCCGGTCGGTCGCGGCATCTCCCTGCTGATCGGCTGCAACACGTTCCCGACGTGGAACGGGTACCCGGGCCTGTTCGCCTCCCTGGCGACCGGCAACCCGGTCCTGGTGAAGCCGCACCCGCGCGCGGTGCTGCCGCTCGCACTCACCGTGCGGGTGGCCCGCGATGTGCTCGCCGAGGCGGGCTTCGACCCGAACCTGGTGGCGCTCGCGGCCGAGCGGCCCGGCGAGGGCATCGCGAAGACCCTGGCCGTCCGCCCCGAGATCCGGATCATCGACTACACGGGATCGACGGCGTTCGGCGACTGGCTGGAGACCCACGCCCGCCAGGCGCAGGTCTACACGGAGAAGGCGGGCGTCAACACGGTCGTCGTCGACTCCACGGACAACTACAAGGGCATGCTGTCGAACCTGGCCTTCTCGCTGTCCCTGTACAGCGGCCAGATGTGCACGACCCCGCAGAACCTGCTGGTGCCGCGCGAGGGCATCACCACCGACGCGGGCCCCAAGTCGTACGAGGAGGTGGTCGCGGACCTCGCCAAGGCGGTCGGCGGCCTGCTCGGCGACGACGCGCGGGCGAACGCGCTGCTCGGCGCCCTCGTCAATCCCGACGTGAAGGCGCGCCTGGAGGCGGCCGCCGGGCTCGGTGACGTCGCCCTGCCGTCACGGGAGATCAGCAATCCGGAGTTCCCCGACGCCGTGGTCCGCACCCCGGTGATCGTGAAGCTCGACGGCGCACAGAAGTACTGGGAGGGGGCGGACACCGAGGCCGCCTACATGAGCGAGTGCTTCGGCCCGGTCTCCTTCGCGGTCGCCGTCGACTCCACGCGGGAGGCGCTGGAGCTGCTGCGGCGCACCGTGCGCGAGAAGGGCGCCATGACGGTCGGCGCGTACACCACCTCCGAGGAGGTGGCCGCGGAGGTCGAGGAGGTCTGCCTGGAGGAGTGCGCCCAGCTCTCGCTCAACCTGACGGGCGGGGTGTACGTGAACCAGACGGCGGCGTTCTCCGACTTCCACGGCTCGGGCGGCAACCCGGCGGCGAACGCGGCGCTGTGCGACGGCGCGTTCGTGGCCAACCGCTTCCGGGTGGTGGAAGTCCGCCGCGAGACCGCCTGACACCTACTGGGGCGCGTATGTGCTGTGCGTGCTCCAGTGGAACAGAGTCATGCCGACGCTGGTGGCCAGGTTGTAGCTGGAGACCTGGGGCCGCATCGGCAGAGACACCAAGTGGTCGGCACGCGCGCGCAGTTCGGCGGACAGGCCACTGCGCTCGGACCCGAAGGCGAGCAGTGCGTCGTCCGGCAGCTTCAGGCCCCGGATGTCGTCGCCCTCGGGGTCGAGCGCGTACAGCGGCCCGTCGGGCAGCGCGTCGACGGCAAGGCGTTCCACGGCGGTCGCGAAGTGCAGCCCGGCCCCGCCCCGTACGACGGTGGGGTGCCAGGGGTCGAGGCTGCCCGTGGTGACGACGCCGGCGGCCCCGTACCCGGCGGCCAGGCGGATCACCGCGCCCGCGTTGCCGAGGTTGCGCGGCTCGTCGAGGACGACGACCGGGGTGGTGCGTCCCGCGCGCCCGAGGGCGGCCAGGTTGTCGGCGCGCGCGGGCCGCGCGGCGAGCGCGGCGACCCCGGTGGGGTGCAGCCGCGGCACGAGCGCACGCAGTACGTCGCCCGGCACCTCGACGAGCCGCGCGGCCAGCTCGTCGGCGACATCGGGCGCCAGCTCGCCGGCCAGGGCCAGTGCGGCCGCCTTGTCCACGGCGAGCGCCACCGGAACGGTCGCACCGAAGCGCAGGGCGTGCTTGAGGGCATGGAACCCGTCGAGCACCACGGAGGAGTCGACCCCGAGCCGCCAGACCCGCACGGCCTCCTCGGGCCCCTCCTGCTCCCCGCTGCCCCTGCCACCCACCGTGCTTGTGCCGCTCATGGCAGGAAGCCTAATCCGTGGGTGGGGCCGGCCCGGCTCGACGTCGACGTCCGCCCACCGCACCGGCGCGCAAGGTGCTGCCCCCTTACGTGCGCGCCGCCGAAGACTCCACGCCCTCCGTGGCGGGGCGCTGGCCCGGCAGCACCGGGACGCCGCCCGTGCGGGCGGGGAGGACGCGGCCGGCCGCGCGGGCCACCCGGTCGCCGACGAACCGCAGGAACGGCGTCGGCAGGAACACCGCGTCGGCGGCGATCATCGCGAGCGAGAAGAACGGCAGGCCCAGCATGACCGCGATGAACGTGTGCTCGATCATCATGAACACCAGCAGGACGTTCTTCACCCGCCGGTTGAAGACGGTGAACGGGAAGGCGACCTGGACGACGACCGTCCCGTAGGTCACGAGCATCACCATCGGGCCGAACGTGGTGAGCAGCTCGCCCAGGGCGGGCCACGGCGAGAAGTAGTCCAGGTGGAGCGGGTAATAGACGGCGGTGCCGTCCTGCCAGCGGCTGCCCTGGATCTTGTACCAGCCGGCCGTCGCGTAGATCAGGCACGCCTCGACCATGACGATCAGCAGGGCGGCGTTGTGCGCGAGGTTGGCGACGACGTCGCACAGCAGCCGCGGATCGCCGTACGGGTCACGGCGGTTGACGTACCACCACACACCCTGGACGGCCCACAGCCCCCAGAAGAGGAGCAGCCAGCCGACGCTCGCCTTCCCCGTGAACGTGAGCGCCGACAGCGCGAGCCCGACCACCCACCACAGCACGGGCCCGGCCCGGTCCTCACCGGGCAGCCCTTCACGCGCGCGTGCCGCCCGGCGCGCGTCCAGCGACCACACCTGCCCGCACCGGGTGAAGACCAGGTAGATCGACATGAGGTGGATGACGTTGTCGCCGCCGTCCCCCATGAACACGCTACGGTTCTGCAGCGACAGCACGCCGATCATGAACAGGACCGACATGGTGCGGGTGCGCCAGCCCAGCATCAGCAGCAGGGCGGAGAGCACCGCGACGGCATAGACGCACTCGAACCAGCCCTGGCCGTCCGACCACATCAGCGCGGTGAACGCGCCGTTGTCGGAGATCAGTTGCTGCGCCAGGTTCCAGCTCCACGGGCCGTCGGGACCGTACAGCTCCTGGCGGTGCGGGAACTCACGCAGAAGGAACAGCAGCCAGGTCGCCGAGAACCCGATACGGACCACGGCGGTCTGGTAGGGGCCGAGCGCGGACGCGGTGGCCCGCTGGACCCCGGCACCCAGCGCGGTGCCGATCCGCTGACCGACGCCGGCAGCGGGCGTCACGGGGGTGTGCGGGGCGGGCGTGTGCGGTGCGGGGGTGTGCGGTGCGGGGGTGTGCGGGGCGTTCATCGGGCACCGCCCGTCCGGCCGTCCAGCGCGCGCACGTGCGTACCGCTGTCGAGCGGCGCGTCGCTCGAACTCACCGCCCACCAGGGCAGCTGCCGGTAGAACGGCTTCTGGTTCACCTTCTCGTCACTCCACTTCGGGGGCGCGATGGTCGTCGACTCGGAACGGACCTGGACGCGCTCGATCACGTCCCCCTTGCCGGCCACACCGAGCCGGTCGAGCCGCATCACGAGAATGCGCCGCAGGTACTGCTCGGACAGCGTGCCGCGCAGCCCGGTCGGCCGGTTCTCGGTGTCGTGCGTGGCGCTGTAGACGTCCCAGGCGCGGCGCAGTTCGTTCTGCTGGGTGTGGCTGGGCAGCAGATTGCTCTTGATCGCGGCGCCGTCCTGCGCGGACAGGTCGTACCAGCCGGTCGTGCGCTGCGCACCGTCGGAGCCGCGCAGCTCGGCGCGGACCTGCACGGCGATGTTCTGCTGCAGCGGGTTGGGTGCGAACAGCTTCCAGTTCTGCTCGAACTCGGGGTAGATCCACTCGTCGACGACGTCCCCGTGCTCCTTGGTCAGCGTGTTCGCCGGAGCGACGTGCAGGAACACCATCAGGACGTGGACGCACGCGACAAGGGCGACACCGGCGAGGGCCAGCGCGGCGGCCACCTGGTAGCGCGGGGAGAGCGCCGCGAGGCCGCGGCGCTCGGGCGGCGCCTGCGGGGCGGGCTCGTACGCGGCGCCGGGCGCCGCGGGCGGCGCCTGCGGGGCGGGCCGGTCGGCCTCGCCCGCGGCGCCTGCTTCCGTGTTCATCAGTGCTCCCCGTTTTTCCGGTCCCGGTGCCGTCGCGCCCGGCCCGTCCGCCGCCGAACCGATTCCGCGCCGTCGACGCACAGGTGCGGCGCACCGGCACGGTACTGGGGAGCGGCTCCGAAGCACAGGCGGCCGAGGTTATCCACAGGCCGGGTCGTTCAGGGTTGACACCTTACGGCGCCGGGTCCCACCATTGAATCCGACGAACCGAACGATCGGTCGGGAGCGGTGAGGGCCCGGTCGGCGGATCGGACAGCCGAAGGTCGATCGAGGTCGAGGGGGACCTGGAATGGCGACAGCAGTGGACGGGACGGACGCGACGGGCACGCTCCAGTCCGCGTTCGACACGGCCGTGGCCGCGGAAGAGCGCATCGAGCCCCGCGACTGGATGCCCGACGCCTACCGCGCCACGCTCGTGCGCCAGATCGCACAGCACGCGCACTCCGAGATCATCGGCATGCAGCCGGAGGCCAACTGGATCACCCGCGCACCCTCCCTGCGCCGCAAGGCGATCCTGATGGCGAAGGTGCAGGACGAGGCGGGGCACGGACTGTATCTGTACAGCGCCGCCGAAACCCTCGGCACCAGCCGCGACGAGCTCCTCGACAAGCTGCACAGCGGCCGCCAGAAATACTCCTCGATCTTCAACTACCCGACGCTGACCTGGGCCGACGTCGGCGCGATCGGCTGGCTCGTGGACGGCGCGGCGATCACCAACCAGGTCCCGCTGTGCCGCTGCTCCTACGGCCCCTACGCCCGCGCGATGGTCCGCATCTGCAAGGAGGAGTCCTTCCACCAGCGCCAGGGGTACGAGCTGCTGCTCGCCCTCAGCCGCGGCACCCAGGCCCAGCACGCGATGGCGCAGGACGCGGTGGACCGCTGGTGGTGGCCGTCCCTGATGATGTTCGGCCCGCCCGACGACGAGTCGGCGCACTCCGCCCAGTCCATGGCCTGGAAGATCAAGCGCCACTCGAACGACGAGCTGAGGCAGCGCTTCGTCGACATCTGCGTCCCCCAGGCCGCCTCCCTCGGACTCACCCTCCCCGACCCGGACCTGCGGTGGAACGAGGAGCGGGGACACCACGACTTCGGCCCGATCGACTGGGCGGAGTTCAAGGAGATCCTCAAGGGCAACGGCCCGTGCAACGAACAGCGGATCACCCAGCGCAGGCGCGCCCACGACGAGGGCGCCTGGGTCCGCGAGGCCGCGGCGGCCCACGCGGCCAAGCACGCAGGCCCCTCCACAGGACCCAGCGCAGAACCCTCCACAGGCCCCTCCGCAGGACCTCTTCACGAAGGCAGGGCGGCATGAGCGAGACCCCGAGCAGCTCCTCGGGCACCACGGAGTGGCCCCTTTGGGAGGTCTTCGTACGCTCCCGGCGCGGCCTCGCCCACACCCACGCCGGCAGCCTGCACGCACCGGACGCCGAGCTGGCCCTGCGCAACGCACGGGACCTGTACACACGCCGCGGCGAAGGCGTCTCCCTGTGGGTCGTACCGTCCGCGGCGATCACCGCCTCCTCGCCCGACGAGAAGGACCCGTTCTTCGAACCGGCCGCCGACAAGCCCTACCGGCACCCGACGTTCTACGAGATCCCGGAAGGGGTGAAGCACCTGTGACGCAGCCCGCGCAGCACACGCAGCACGCCCAGCACACGAAAACGACCGACGCCGCCCTGGCCCTCGGCGACGACGCCCTGGTGCTCTCGCACCGGCTGGGGGAGTGGGCGGGCCACGCCCCGGTCCTGGAGGAGGAGGTCGCCCTCGCGAACATCGCGCTCGACCTGCTCGGCCAGGCCCGCGTCCTGCTCAGCACAGTCGGCGACGAGGACGAACTGGCGTATCTGCGCGAGGAGCGCGCCTTCCGCAACCTCCAGCTGGTCGAGCAGCCCAACGGCGACTTCGCCCACACCATCGCCCGCCAGCTGTACTTCTCCACCTACCAGCACCTCCTGTACGGCCAACTGGCCGCCGGGGACAGCACGTTCGCCCCACTGGCCGGCAAAGCGGTCAAGGAGGTGGCCTACCACCAGGACCACGCCCGGCAGTGGACCCTGCGCCTCGGCGACGGCACACAGGAGAGCCACGCGCGGATGCAGCGCGCCGTCGACGCCCTGTGGCGCTTCACCGGCGAGATGTTCCAGCCGCTCCCCGGCCTCGACGTCAACGGGCAGGACCTGCACACCCGTTGGACCGCGACGATCACCGCCGTCCTCCAGGAAGCGACCCTCACCGTCCCCGACGGCCCGCACAGCGGCGCCTGGAGCGCGGGAGCGGGCCGCCAGGGCCTGCACACCGAACCGTTCGGGCGGATGCTCGCCGAGATGCAGCACCTGCACCGCAGCCACCCGGGGGCGACATGGTGACCCCCCTCGAAGAGACGCCCCTGGAGGCCGAGCTGCGGCGCCTCGCCGGCGCGGTGCCCGACCCCGAACTGCCGGTGCTCACCCTGGAGGAGCTCGGTGTCCTGCGCGCCGTGCACACCCTCGGGCCGGGCCGCGTCGAGGTCGAGCTCAGCCCCACCTACACCGGCTGCCCCGCCATCGAGAGCATGTCGGCCGACATCGAGCGGGTCCTGCACGAGCACGGCATCCCCGACGTCACCGTCCGCCCCGTGCTCGCACCGGCCTGGTCGACGGACGACATCAGCCCCGAAGGCCGCCGCAAACTGAAGGAGTTCGGGATCGCGCCGCCGCGCACCACCCGCACCCCGGCCGGCCCGGTCACCGTCGCCCTCGGCCCGACCCGGCACACCACGCACCCCACCGCAGCCCCGGCCACCGACCCCGCGCACGAGGCCATCGCCTGCCCGCACTGCGGCTCGACCGACACCGAGCTGCTCAGCCGGTTCTCCTCCACCGCCTGCAAGGCACTGCGCCGCTGCCTCGCCTGCCGTGAACCCTTCGACCACTTCAAGGAGTTGTGATGGCAGCAGCTGCCCGCGCCCGCTTCCACCGGCTCCCCGTCACGGCGGTCGACCGGCTCACCGACGACTCCGTCGCCCTCACCTTCACCGTCCCGCCCGACCTGCGCGACGCCTACCGCCACGCACCGGGCCAGCACCTCGCCCTGCGCCGCACCGTGGACGGCACAGAGGTCCGCCGCACGTACTCGATCTGCTCCGCCGCCCCCGCCGACGGCGCCGCCCCGCACACCCTGCGGGTCGGAGTGCGCCTGGTCGACGGCGGCGCCTTCTCCACGTACGCCCACAAGGAGATAGCGGTGGGCGACGAGCTGGAGGTGATGACACCAGCCGGACGGTTCACGCTCGACATCACCCCCGACGCGGCCCCCGGGCACTACGCGGCCGTGGTCGGCGGCAGCGGCATCACCCCGGTGCTCTCCATCGCGACGACAGTCCTGCAACAGCAGCCCCGGGCCCGTTTCTGCCTGATACGCAGCGACCGCACCACCGCCTCGACGATGTTCCTCGAAGAGGTCGCCGACCTCAAAGACCGCTACCCGGACCGGTTCCAGCTGGTCACCGTCCTGTCCCGGGAAGAGCAGCAGGCCGGCCTGGCATCGGGACGGCTCGACCAGGAGCGGCTGACGGCACTGCTGCCCGCGCTGCTGCCGGTGGAGCGGATGGCGGGCTGGTTCCTGTGCGGGCCCTACGGCCTGGTGCAGAGCGCCGAGCGGGCGCTGCGCGGACTCGGCGTCCGGCGCGAGCGCATCCACGAGGAGATCTTCCACGTGGATGAAGGACCCGCACCGGACCGCACCGCCGCGGCCTCGGCTCCCGCGCACAGCACGGTGACCGCACAGCTCGACGGCCGCTCCGGCACCTGGCCGGTACAGGGCGCCGAGTCCCTCCTGGAGACCGTGCTGCGCAACAGAACCGACGCGCCCTACGCCTGCAAGGGCGGCGTCTGCGGCACGTGCCGCGCCTTCCTCGTCTCGGGTTCGGTCCGCATGGACCGCAACTTCGCACTCGAACCCGAGGAGACCGAAGCCGGATACGTCCTGGCCTGCCAGTCCCATCCGACCACGGAGAAAGTGGAGTTGGACTTCGACCGCTGAGCGGACACCGCGCGCACCGGCGCGGCCGTTCCCTTCCCTCCTCGTAGAACCTGTTCTATCTTGACGCTCCGTCAGATCCCGGTGGGTCCACACCGCCGCACGGCCACGGACCCACCCCCGGGCACGAGCTCAGCAGGAACGGGAGGACAGCCGGTGGACTTCACCTTCTCCGAGGAGCAACAGGCGGCACTCGAGGCAGCACAGGCGGTGTTCGCACCGGTCGCCCCCGACAGCGTGCCCAGCCCCGCCCTCACCTCCGGCGCCGTCGCCGCCGACCTCGACCGCACCCTGTGGACCAAAGCCGCCGACGCCGACCTGCTCAGCCTGCTCATCACCCCCGAGCACGGCGGCGCCGGACTCGACGCCATCGCCCTCTGCCTCGTCCTGCGCGAATCCGCCAAGGTCCTCGCCCGCATCCCGCTCCTCGAACACAGCGCGGCGGCGGCGACCGTGGACACGTACGGCGGCGACGAACTCCGACAGGAGATCCTCCCCCGCGCCGCCGACGGCCGACTCACCCTGACCGTCGCGACAGCCGGCCGCACCGGACACGACCCGGCCGAACTCGCCGTCACCGCACACCGCGAGACCACCACGCCCACCACGCCCACCACAACCACCACGACCACCACCGGCTGGATCCTCGACGGCGTACAGACAGCCGTGCCCTGGGCCTGGGGAGCCGACCACATCCTCGTCCCCGCCCACACCGGCGACGGCACCGCCGTCCTCGCGATCCTCCCCGGACCCGCCACCGAAGAGCCCCGCCTGCCCGGCCTCACCCTCACCGAGCAGATCTCCACCACCGGCGAACGCCTGGCCGAACTCCGCCTCGACGGCGTACACCTCGACGACCGCCACCTCATCGAGAACCCGGCCGCCTGGTCCTCACTCCACGACTTGCTCGCCACCGGCACCTGCGCCCTCGCACTCGGCCTCGGCACCGGCGTCCTCAAGATGACCAGCGACTACGCGAGCAAACGCGAACAGTTCGGGCACCCCATCGCCACGTTCCAGGCCGTCGCCGTCCAGGCCGCCGACCGCTACATCGACCTGCGCGCCATGGAAGCCACCCTGTGGCAGGCCGCCTGGCGCATCAGCAGCGGAGCGGGCGGCGCACTCCCCGCCGGCGCGGACATCGCGGTCGCGAAGACCTGGGCCTCCGACGGCGTACGACGCATCGTGCAGACCGCACAGCACCTGCACGGCGGCTTCGGCGCCGACACCGACTACCCACTGCACCGCTACCACGCCTGGGCCAAGCACCTCGAACTCTCGCTCGGCCCGGCAGCCGCCCACGAGGAAACCCTGGGCGACCTCCTGGCCGCCCACCCCCTGGGCTGAGAAATCAGCAGGTCAGACAACCGCGCCCGGCTGCCCCTTGTCATCCACGACAGGGCGGCCGGCCGACTCCCACGCCTGCATGCCACCCGCCACATTCACCGCGTCGACGCCCTGCTGCACCAGATAAGCCGTCACCTGAGCCGACCGCCCGCCGACCCGGCAGACCACCTTCACCTGGGCGTCCTGCGGCACCGCCTCGGTGAACTCACCGAACCGGGACACGAATTCACTCATCGGAATGTGCAACGCACCCTCGGCGTGACCCGCCTGCCACTCGTCGTCCTCACGGACATCGAGCAGGAAGTCACCTTCCTTGAGCTCATCGACACCGACCGTGGGCACACCAGAACCGAAAACCATGCCCCCGACGCTACCCGACCACCCACGGACACACGCCCCACCCTCAAGACGGTCGGCCCGCCATGATCACCCCGCGGTGATCCGCTCCAGCTCGGACTCCCGCTCGGCGACCTGCGCGAGCAACTGCTCCGCGATCTCCTCCAGCAGCTTGTCCGGATCATCGGGCGCCATCCGCAGCATCGAGCCGATCGCGCTCTCCTCCAGATCCCGCGCCACGACCGTCAACAGCTCCTTGCGCTGCGCCAGCCACTCCAGCCGCGCATACAGCTCCTCGCTCGGCGAAGGCGCCCGCTCCGCCGGCACCGGACCCGCGGCCCACTCCTCCGCCAGCTCACGCAACAGAGCCTCGTCACCACGCCCGTACGCCGCGTTGACCCGCGCGATGAACTCGTCGCGCCGCTCCCGCTCCCTGTCGTCCTGCGCCAGATCCGGATGCGCCTTACGGGCCAGCTCGCGGTAGAGCTTGCGGGCCTCCTCGCTGGGCCGCACCCGCTGCGGCGGCCGCACCGGCTGATCGGTCAGCATCGCCACGGCCTCCGGGAACAACCCGTCCCCGTCCATCCACCCGTGGAACAGCTCCTCGACACCCGGCATCGGCAACACCCGCGCCCGCGCCTCCTCGGCCCGCCGCCGGTCCTCCGGATCCCCGCTGCGCTCCGCCGTCGCCTCGGCGATCAACGCCTCCAGCTCATCGAGCCGGGTGTACATCGGGCCGAGCTTCTGGTGATGCAGCCGCGAGAAGTTCTCCACCTCGACCCGGAAGGTCTCCACGGCGATCTCGAACTCGATCAGCGCCTGCTCGGCAGCGCGCACAGCCCGCTCAAGGCGCTCCTCGGGCCGCTCCTCAGCCTGCTCAAGGCGCTGCTTCAGGCGGTCCTTGAGCCGCTCCCGAGGCTGCTCCTCCGGCTGCCCTGCCACGTCGTCGGTCTCCGGGGTCGTCACCCGTCCAGCGTAGGGCACGGCGCCCTGGGCACTTCCGGTCCGCTCGGGGAGGGGGCCCCTCCCCCTCCCCCCTCCCTCCCCGCCCC
>NZ_JAFVLN010000006.1 GCF_017377775.1 Streptomyces sp. VRA16 Mangrove soil | reverse complement strand
GGTTGCGTTGGCGGGGGGGAGCTGGGTGTGGGGGGGGGGGGCCTGGTGGGGGCGCGCGGCGCGGCGGATCCGGCGGCCCGCCTGGGGTGCGGGGACCCGCGCGACCGGCCGTGTTCGTGCGGCACCCGGCGATGGTGCGGCGGGGCCGAGGCGGAGGCCGGTCGGTGCGCTCGCCCCGCGCCGGGGTGCCGCCTTGCCCACCCTGCCGCCCATGGCGGCAGATTGCCCAAGGCGGGTGGGGTGGGGCGGGCGGCAGATTGCCCAAGGCTGGTGGGGCGGGGCGGGCGGCAGATTGGCCAAGGCGGGTGGGGCGGGGCGGGCGGCAGATTGGCCAAGGCGGGTGGGGCGGGCGGCAGATTGCCCAAGGCTGGTGAGGGCGGGCGGGGCTCCGGCGACGGTGGCGCGGTGCAGGTGGGACGGGGTGGGGTGTGACGGATGGGGCGGGGTGTGCGCTGGAGGAGTGCGTGCCCTCGTCCGGTCGCTCCGACTCCCCCCGGGACCGGTCGGACGAGGTCGCGCGTGCTGTTCCGGGGAGGCGGGGCCGCCGTACCCTGGGAGCGCCGGGTCCGGGGGCGGGCCCCGGAGGGACACGGCCCGGCGGCACCAGGGGGTGCGCACGTGGCGAACGGCGGGCCGGTGGTGCACGGCTATCCGCATCTGGAGACCGTGCGATCGGCGATCACCGCGCTGTACAAGCGCCTCTCCTACGACACCGTCCACACCTTCGCGACCAGCGTCCCCCCGGCCGACGTGGCCTTCTGCGACCAGGACGATCTGCACATGGGGGCGCAGCGGGTGGCCCGTGAGCTGGTGCGCCACTACCACCTGCCGGACGCCCGGATGATCGTGAGCTTCCGCGAGATGGAGCACGCGGCGAGTGTCGAACTGGCGGCGGGGCCCGAGTACTTCATCGAGCTGAACGACCGTTTCCGTACGCACCGCAGGGACATCGGCGCGGCCCTGGCCCACGAGGTCATGCATGTCTATCTGCACCGGCTCGGCCTGGAGTTCCCGGGGACGCGGGACAACGAGATCCTGACCGACACCGCGGCGACGTATCTGGGCGCGGGCTGGCTGCTCCTGGACGCGTACCGGGAGGACGCGGCGTCGTCGCAGAAGCTGGGCTATCTGACGCCGGAGGAGTTCGGGTACGTGCTGGCGAAGCGGTCGCTGGCGTTCGCGGAGGCGCCGGAGACGTGGTTCACCAGCCCGCAGGCGTACACGGCGTACACCAAGGGCCTCGCGCAGGCGCGGCGCGACGAGCAGCAGCCGCCGTTGACGGCGGCCGGGTGGGCGGGGCGGCGGCGGTACGCGAAGGACCGGCGGTACGCGCAGGACCACGGGGCGCGGGGGCCGGTTCCGGTCGGGCCGTACGCGTTCTCGGCGGACGGGGCGCAGGGGCGGGGCGCGCTGCGGGTGGCGTTCCCCTGTCCGACGTGTCACCAGCGGATCCGGGTGCCGGTGCGGGGGCGCGTCCGCGCGCGCTGCGGGTTGTGCCGGACCGTGCTGGAGTGCGACACGTAGGCGGGAGCGACGCCCGGTTCACGGGTGCGGCTCGGCGAGGTCCGGGTACGGCCGTGCGCCCCTGAAGGCCTGCGCTGCGCGCAGTTTCAGGGGCGCGGGGCCGGCGCGGTCAGACGTCGTCCCGGATCACGGCCTTGCGGGGCAGCGCCGTGCAGAGCAGGGCACAGAGCACGAACCCGGCGACGACCCACGGCATCGCCACGGTCAGCGCGTGGGTCAGACCCCCGCCGATCTGGCCGAAGAAGATCGTGCCGAGCACCGCGGCGCCGAGCGCGCCGCCGAACTGCTGGGCGGTGGAGAGGATCCCGGAGGCGCCACCGGCGAGTTCGGCGGGGACCGGCGAGAGCACCACGTTGACCAGCGGGACGACGAGCAGTCCGAGTCCGGCGCCGGCGACGACGAGCCCCGGCACCAGCGGCCACGCCCCGGCGTGCACGGCGGCGGCGTGCTCGATCGCGTACCAGACGGCGGCGAATCCGCCCGCCATGAGCAGGGAGCCCGCGGCGAGGACGAGGCGGCCGTACTTCACGGCCAGCGGGTCGGCGACCGGCGCGGTCAGGAAGCAGCCCGCGGAGAACGTGATGGAGACGACGCCGGCCTGCGTCGGCGTGTAGCCCTGACCCGTCTGCAGCCAGATCGCGAAGACGAGGAAGAAGCCCTGCATGCCGATGGAGAACAGGAGTTGGACGAGGACGCCGACGGAGAACGCGGGGAGCCTGAAGGCCCGTGCGGGCAGCAGGGGCACGATCCGACCGTCGTGGCGGCGGCCCTCGACGACCGCGAGTCCGATGACGGCGAGCACCCCGGCGGCCAGGCAGACCCAGCCCCACAGCGGCCAGCCGTTGCTGCGGCCCTGCACCAGCGGCAGCACGATCGCGACGAGTCCGGCGGCGAGCACGACGCTACCGAACAGGTCGGGGCGGCGCGCGGAACGCTCGCGGGTGGCGGGTACGAGGACGTGGCCGGCGATGAAGGTGGCGACGGCGACGGGTACGTTCACCAGGAACACCGAACGCCAGCCCCAGCCGAAGAGATCGGCGTCGGTGAGCACCCCGCCGAGCAGCAGCCCGATCGCGGAGGCGAAGCCGGCCACGGCCCCGTACATCCCGAACGCGGCACCGCGCTCCTTGCCCTGGAACAACGTGCGGAACGAGCCGAGGACCTGCGGGACGAGCACGGCCGCCATGACGCCCTGCACGGCGCGCGCGGCGATCAGCTGGCCGGGGCTCTGCGCGATCCCGCAGGCCAGGCTCGCCAGGCCGAAGCCCGCGGTGCCGGCGAGGAACAGTCCTCGCCGGCCGAACCGGTCGCCGAGGTGCCCGGAGACGATGAGCGTGGACGCGAAGCCCAGCAGATAGGCGGAGACGAGCCACTGCAGGGCGGATTCGGAGGCGTGCAGTTCGGCGCCGATGGAGGGGATCGCGACGTTGACGATGGTCGAGTCGAGGAGGTCCATCAGCGCCGCGATCATCATCACGACGGCGACGGCCCAGCGGCGGGGGTCGGGGGCCGCTTCCTGCGGCGCGGTGGGCGGTGCGGCGGCGGCGGTGGACATGAGGGCTCCCTGGTTCCGGGCTCGAGATTTATTTCGTTCGGACTAACGAAAGAGTTGCACCGGAGCAGGCTTGATCGCAACCCTTTCTTTCGGGCGAACTAAATATTCGGTAGCCTGGACCTCATGACCGAGGAGCAGAGCAGGGAAGAACAGGGCAGGGACGAGGCGCTCCGCGACATGATGGAGACGGGCCGTGAGCACAGCGCCGCCACGATCATGTTCCATACGGCGGTCTCCGCCTCCCAGGGCCTGAATCCGACCGAGTCGAAGACCCTCGACCTCCTCGTGAAGCACGGCCCGCTCACCGCGAAGGACCTCGTCGCGCACACCGGTCTGGCCCCCGCGTCGGTCACCGGCCTCGTGGACCGGCTCAGCGCCAAGGGCTTCGTACGCCGCACCAAGCACGCCACCGACAAACGCCGTGTGACGATCGAGCTGAACCGGGAGAAGATCTCCGAGCTGGCCAGCTTCTTCGACACGTGGGCGAAGGACGTCGTGGCGGCGTGCGACGAGTTCAGCACCGAGGATCTGCGTACCGTCACCCGGTTCCTGGCCGTGATGACCGAGGTACAGCGCGAGGCCGCCGCCCGTCTCTCCCGCTGACGAACGGCGGCGGATCGCCGGAGCGGCCCTCTGGGGCGGCCCACCCGAGCGGCCCTCTGGAGCGGCTCACCGGATCAGGCGGAGAGCCGCCAGTCGTACATCACCCGGTAATGCCCGCCATGGCCGTGGAAGCTCACCTGCGCCGGGCCGGCGAGCGGGCGCGGGACGAGCACGGCCGGGCGGAAGGTGTCGTCGCCGAACCGCACCCTGAGCCGGTCGAAGACCGCGCCGACGACGGCGCAGGCCGCGTCCGGGGCGTCCTGCCCGAGCAGCGCGGCCACCTTGCGGTGGGCCAGCGCGAACAGCCGGTCCACATGATCGGCGAGCGTGTCGCCGTCGCGGGCGTCGCGCGGGTCCTGCGTGGCCAGGACGAGGAACACGGGCGGGGCGAACACCGGCTGCCCGTCGGTGAATTCGGCACGGTGCAGGGTGCGCGGCGGCGCGTAGGCGACCGTGTCACCGCTGTGGAAACGCCCCGGCTCCAGCGGTTCGCTCCTGTGGGCGGTGGCGGCCGGGGCGGCCGGGACCGCGGTGACCGTGACCGGGTCCGAGCCCCATTCGTCGGTCTCGTCGTGGCACCACACCTGGTGGACGCGCAGGTCGAGGTGGTGCGGCGGCGGCGCCGTGGACACGGCGACCAGCGGCGGACCCGCCGACTCCGTTACCGGCAGGGCCAGTTCGGCGGGCGGCGGCAGACGGCGGGCCTGGGACTCCACCGACTCCGGCGAGCGCAGATCGACGTGGGCCAGGCCGCCGAGGCGCGCCGCACGCCCCGGCCCGTCCGCGAGATCGGCCAGCACGGCGGCACCGGCCCGCTTCTTGCGGTCGTCCGGTACGTCGTAGAACCGCTCGGCGAGCAACTGCTCGGGCGCCGAGCGGTCCGCGGGCAGCGGGTACTCGGCGGGCCGTGCGTAATGCGCGGCCACCTTGTCCGCGGCGAGACCCAGCTCGCGCACGACGTGGTCGACGACGACCCTGTACGGCGAATGTGGCGGTGGCGGCAGTTGCACAAGCCACCGTGACGGTTCAGGTGCAGGTACAGGCGGAGGTACAGACGAAGGTGTAGATGAACGTGAAGATGATGGCGACAGTGACGGTCGCAGCAGCATGTTGGTGTTCCCCCGTGGATGTGCGGCTTTGCGTTAGCGCGGTGGTGCGGTTCTGCGCACGACCGTAGGGCGCGGGGGATGTCGGCGCCCCAGGGTGCGGCCTAGGGGTTTCCCCGGTCGGCGCCCAGCGGATCGCGGAGCGTGAGACGGGCGGCGAGGCGGGTGCGGGAGTCGACGCCGAGCTTCGCGTAGGTCCGGCCGAGGTGGTACTCGACGGTCTTGACGCTGATGACGAGGGCGCGGGCGACCTGCCGGTTGGTGAGCCCGGCGGTGACGTGCCGGGCCACGGCCAGCTCCTGCGGAGTGAGCAGGAAGGCGGCGTCCTCGGGCCTTCTCGCCGTACGTTCCTGCCGCTCACCGCCGCCCGTGTCGAGGCCGCACGCCGCCAACTCCCGCTCGCAGCGCTCCAGATCGGGCCGCGCCGCGAGCCGTACGAGGACGGCACGGGCCCGGCCGAGCTGCTCGGCGGCGCGGCTGCGCTTCCCGGTGCGGCGCAGGAAGGCGCCGTACGCGAAGTGGGCGAGGGCGCGGTCGAAGGGGGCCTCGACGTGCGGGGCGTGCTTGAGGGCCCGGCGGTAGGCGCGGTCGGCGGCCGCCGGGTCGCCGCGGGCCGCTTCCAGGGTGCCGCGGGCTCGGGCGGCGCGTAACAGTGCGCCGTGATGCCCGCGCTGGGTGGCGATCACCTCGTACGGGGTGAGGGCCTCGGCCGCCCTCTTGTGCTCGCCGAGGGTGCTCCAGGCGTCGGCGAGCAGATCCCGCCACGGGGTCAGTCCCGGTTCCTCGATGTCGCCGCGGCGGGCGAGGGCGGGCAGCGGTTCCAGGTGCAGGGCGACCTCTTCGGCGGCACCGCGGGCGCGGGCGATATGGGCCTCGGCGAGCGCCGACCACAGCACGGGGTTGGTGTGCCCGAAGCGCGCGTACTCGGTGATGACCCGGGTGTGCGCCTCGGCCTTCGCGAACGCGCCGCGTCCCGCGTGCAGTTGGGCCGCGAGCATCCGGCAGAACAGGGCGATGTGCGGCTGGTCGGTGTCGGCGGCGAGGGTGAGGGCCTGGTCGGCGTGGGCGAGGGCGTCGTCCCAGGCGCCGGCGCGGTGTTCGGCGGAGGCGAGGCAGGTCGCGGCGACGACGCGGAAGGAGGCGGCTCGGCCGCGGCCCGCCGCGTAGACCCCGGTCAGGTCCTGGACGGCGCCGGTCAGGTCGCCGACGACCTCGCGCAGCGTGCCGCGGCCGAGCAGTTCCTCCAGCTGGGCGGGGGTGGCTACGGCCGGATCGGGGAGCGGCCCGAGCCGGTCGAGCGCGGTGCGGGCGCCGCCGCTCAGCGCGAGACCGGTCAGCCGCAGGTAACGGATCATGTCCGTCGCCGTGTCCTGCGGTGCCAGGCGCAGCGCGAGATCGGCCCACTCGGCCATGTCGGCGCCCCGCGCCATGCTTCCGTACAGCGCGGCGAACTGGCCCGCGATCCTGGCCCCGAGGACCGGTTCGCCCCCGGTGTCGCAGCGCTGCCAGGCGTCGCCGAGCAGAGCCTCGGCCCGTCCCAGGTCGAACAGGAGCAGCCGTCCGAGCAGATAGCTGCGCCAGCCGCTCGGCGCGAACTCCCCGATGCGGGAGGCGACATCGGCGACGTTCGCCACGTCTCCCGCGAGCAGTGCGCTCTCCACCGACTCCAGGGTGTACCGCTCGCGCCGCTCGCGCCGCGCCGTCAGCCGGGCCGCGTCGGCGAGCTGCCGCGTCGCGCTCGCCCAGGCACCGTGTGCCGCGAACTCCCGCCCCACCGCGCCCAGTTCGGCCGACAGCTCCTCGTCCGTCCCGGTCACCGCGAGCGCCCGGTGCCGGAGCGCCACCGTGCGGTCCTGGACGACGTCGGCGGCGGCCCGGTGCAGCGCGGACCTCCGGGCGGGCCCCAGCCGGTGGTACACCGCGGCGTGCACCAGGGGGTGCGGGAATCTGACGTCCCCGCTCCCGGGCGGGGCGGTCAGCAGTCCCGCGCCCACGGCCTCCTCCAAGGCAAGCAGCGCCTCCGGCCCGGGCCCGGGCACCCCACTGCCGCCCTCGCCCTCGCCCTCGCCCGTGAGCGGTCTCCCGGGCTCCCCCGGGAACGCCAGGCGGGCGGCCGCCGTGAACGGGCAGTGACTGCCCAACACTCCGGCCGCGCTGACCAGGGCTTCCGTGGAGGCGCCGCACGCGGCCAGACGGGAGAGGACCAGCGCGGTGACGGACCTCGGGGCCGGCGGTGTGACGTCCGGCCGCTCCAAAGACGCGACCAACGCCTCGCCCTCCTGAGCCAGCAGCGCCAGAACGTGCAACGGGTTGCCGTCCGTGTGCGCGTGCAGCCGCGCCGCAGCCCGCGCGGTGAGCCGCACCCCGCCCGCCCGCGCCGCGAGGCTGCGCACCTCCTCGGGCCCGAGCCCACCGAGCCCGATCCGCACCGAGCCCGCCGAGGTGAACAACCTCTTCACCCCGTCCGGCACTTCGGCCTGGTGCAGATCCCGGGCGACGACGATCGCGACGACCCGATCGGCCCGCAACCGCCGCACCGCGAACGCGAACGCGGTCAGCGACGCCGGGTCGGCCCACTGCGCATCATCGATAACAACCGCAACGAGCCCGGCCCCCTCCGACCCCTGAGAGCCTCCGGAGACCTCCCGACCCTGAGAACCTCCGGCGTTCCCCAAACCCCGAAAACCGCCCGGCCTCCCCGAACCCTGAGAACGTCCAGAGCCCTCCGAACCCAGGGCACCTCCGGAGACCTCCCGACCCTGAGCACCTCCGGCACTCTCCCGACCCTGGAGACATCTGGCACCCTCCCGACCCTGAGCACCTCCGGAACCCCCCAGCCCCTGAGAACCTCCGGGACTCTCGGAACCCTCGACCGCCTCCAGACCCTGGCCCTCCTCCAGACCCTGGACCCCTTCCAGACCCTCGCCCCCCTCCGGACCCTGCGAACTTCCGGACCCCCCCGAGCCTCCGACACCCTCGGAACTCCCGCCCCCCTGCGCCTCGTCGACCGCTTCGAGCAGCGCGGCACCCGCCTCGATCGGATCGCTCCACTCCCGTCCGCCGCGGCCGCCGAGCAGTTGCTCCACCACTCCGAACGCGAGCCCCTTCTCGACCTCCTCCCCGCTCGCGTACAGCACACGGTCCACGTCGGCGAGGAACCGGCGCACCAGCGCGGTCTTGCCCACTCCGGCGACGCCCTCGACGAGCACCCGCTGGGGCACCCCGCGTCCGCCGTCCCGTCGTGTCCGCTCCCACACGGCGAGCGCGTCCGCCCGCCCCACCCACACGAACCGCTCCCTGTCCTCCTCACGATCCACCCGCCCACGCTAGGCCCGAACCCCGGCCTCCGCTCCCCCGGCGACCAGGTCTCCCGGTGCGCGTCTAGGCCCCGTAGACCGCCCCGGGCGCAGCCGCCCGCTCCAACAGTTCCCGCGCCGCCTCCCCCGCTCCCGCCGCCGTCCATCGCTCCCCCTTGTCGACCGTCGGTCCGGGCCGCCAGCCCTCCATGACCGTGATCCGTCCGGCCTCCACCTCGAACACCCGCCCCGTAACCCCGTCGCTCGGCGCCCCCGACCCGAGCCAGGCCACCAGCGGTGACACGTTCTCCGGGGCCATCGCGTCGAAGCCGCCGTCCTGCGGCGCGGCCATCGTCTCGGCGAAGGTGGCCTCCGTCATCCGGGTCCGCGCGGCCGGCGCGATCGCGTTGACCTGGACGCCGTACCGCCCCATCTCCGCCGCGGCGACCAGAGTCAGTCCGAGGATCCCCGCCTTGGCGGCGCTGTAGTTCCCCTGCCCCACCGAGCCCAACAGGCCGGCCCCCGAAGAGGTGTTGACGACGCGGGCCTGCGGCCTGCGGCCCGCCTTCGCCTCGGCCCTCCAGTACGCGGCGGCATGCTGGAGCGGCAGGAAGTGTCCTTTCAGGTGGACCCGCATCACGGCATCCCAGTCGTCCTCCGCCAGATTCACCAGCATCCGGTCCCGTAGGAATCCGGCGTTGTTCACCAGCGTGTCCAGCCGCCCGAACGTCTCGACGGCCGCGGCCACCAGCGAGGCTGCCCCCTGTGCCGTGGCGATGTCCCCGCCGTGCGCCACCGCCTCCCCACCCGACGCCCGTATCTCCGTCACCACCCGGGCCGCCGGGCTGTCGGCGGCCGGTGCCCCGTCGAGGCCTACGCCCAGATCGTTCACCACGATCTTCGCGCCCTCCGCGGCGAAGGCCAGGGCGTGTGCGCGCCCGAGCCCGCGCCCGGCCCCGGTCACCGCGACCACCCGCCCCGCGCACAGCCCGCTCCCGGCCTCAGCCGCCGCGACCGCCGACTCCTTGGGCTCCGTCATCTCACGCCTCCCTATTGGCTGTTGCCACATCCAAGAACGCGGGGCGCTCCCCGCCACCGTGCACGAGCAGGCTCGACCCGGTGATGTACGAGGCCGCGTCCGACGCAAGGAACACGGCCGCCTCTCCTATCTCGCACGGTTCGGCCAGCCGGCCGAGCGGGACGGTCGCGCCGACCGCGGCGATGCCGTCCTCGTCCCCGTAGTGCAGTGCGGAGAGTTCGGTGCGCACCATGCCGAGCACCAGCGTGTTCACCCGTATCTCCGGGGCCCACTCCACGGCCATGGACCGCGCCAGGTTCTCCAGGCCCGCCTTCGCCGCGCCGTACGCCGCCGAGCCCGGCGAGGGGCGGGTGCCGCTCACGCTGCCGATCATCACGATGGAGCCCCGGGCGGCGGCGAGCTTCTCCCGGGCGGCCAGCGACACGGTCAGCGGCACCGTCAGGTTCAGCTCGATCACCCGGGCGTGCCGCTCGGCGTCGCTCGCGCCGAGCAGCCGGTACGACGTCCCGCCCGCGTTGTTGACCAGCACGTCCACCCGGTCGAGCCCCGCGACCATCTCGCGCACGGCCGCACCGTCGCGCAGGTCGACGGACAGGAACTCGCAGCCTTTCAAGGGGACTTCGGGTGGTCTGCGCGCGCACGCCACCACCCGCGCCCCGGCCTGCGCGAACGCCCCCGCGATCCCCGCCCCCACTCCTCTCGTCCCACCCGTCACCAGCACGACCCGCCCGCTCAGATCCCCCTTGCGCGATCCGTCCGCCCCGCCCATCGCGTCCGCCCCTTCCGCCCTCGCACCCATTCCCTGGACTCCCGCCGCCTGCTAACGTCGTCGCCGTACCAAACAAACGTTAGGTGGAAAGGTAGCTGAACGCCATGGGTGTCTCCACCTCCTCACCCGAAAAGGGGATCTCGGTCGTCACGGTCGACTTCCCTCCCGTCAACGCGCTGCCGGTGCGGGGTTGGTACGACCTGGCGGACGCGGTGCGCTCCGCGGGCCGCGACCCGGACGTCAACTGCGTGGTGCTCACGGCGGCCGAGGACAGCAGGGGATTCAACGCGGGGGTGGACATCAAGGAGATGCAGCGCGAGACGGCGTCCGCGGCCGGCGGGCACACCGCCCTGGTCGGCGCCAACCGCGGCTGCTACGAGGCGTTCTCGGCGGTGTACCAGTGCGAGGTCCCGGTGGTGGCGGCGGTCGGCGGTTTCTGTCTGGGCGGCGGCATCGGGCTGGTGGGGAACGCGGACGCGATCGTGGCGAGCGACGACGCCACGTTCGGCCTCCCCGAGCTGGACCGCGGCGCGCTCGGCGCCGCCACGCACCTCTCCCGCCTGGTCCCCCAGCATCTGATGCGCGCCCTCTTCTACACCTCGCGCACCGTCACGGCCGCCGAGCTGCACGCCCACGGCTCGGTGTGGCAGGTCGTCCCACGCCCACGGCTGCACGAAGCAGCGCTGGAGCTGGCCCGCGACATCGCCCGCAAGGACGGCTCCCTCATCCGACTCGCGAAGGCCGCGCTGAACGGGATCGACCCGGTCGACGTCCACCGCAGCTACCGCTTCGAGCAGGGCTTCACGTTCGAGGCGAACCTCAGCGGCGTCGCCGACCGCGTCCGCGACACCTTCGGCGACCGCGAACAGCGTGAGCGACATGAGCAACGTGAGCAACGTGAGCAGCCAGATCAGCGCGCGCAGGCCGAACAGCACCAGCAGTCCGACCGACACGGGCAGGAGGACAACTGACCATGTCCGACAAGACGATGACGCCCGAAGAGGTCGTCGCCCGGCTGCGCAGCGGCATGACGATCGGCATCGGCGGCTGGGGCTCGCGCCGCAAGCCGATGGCGCTGGTGCGCGCCCTGCTGCGCAGCGATGTCACGGACCTGACCGTGGTCTCGTACGGCGGTCCTGACGTCGGCCTGCTGGCCGCCGCCGGGAAGATCCGCAAGCTGATCGCCGCGTTCGCGACGCTCGACTCCATCCCGCTCGAGCCGAACTTCCGGGCGGCGCGCCAGCGCGGCGCGTTCGAGCTGATGGAGGTCGACGAGGCGATGTTCATGTGGGGGCTGCACGCCGCGGCGAACCGGCTGCCGTTCCTGCCGGTCAGGGCCGGTATCGGCTCGGACGTGATGCGGGTGAACCCGGACCTCAGGACGGTCACGTCACCGTACGAGGACGGGGAGACGTTCGTCGCGATGCCCGCCCTGCGGCTGGACGCGGCGCTGGTCCATGTGAACCGGGCGGACCGTACGGGCAACGGCCAGTACCTGGGCCCCGACCCGTACTTCGACGATCTGTTCTGCGAGGCGGCGGACGCGGCGTACGTCTCCTGTGAGCGACTCGTCGACGGGTTCGCCGCCGACGTCGTGCCGCAGTCGCTGCTCCTCAAGCGGCACGCGGTGACCGGGGTCGTCGAGACACCGAACGGCGCGCACTTCACGTCCTGCGTTCCCGACCACGATCGCGACGAGGCGTTCCAGAAGATGTACGCGACCACGCCCTGGCCCGAGTTCGCCGCCCGTTTCCTGCCGCAGGACGGCGACGAGAAGCAGTATCAGAGCGCCGTACAGGCCTGGCACGAGGAGCAGAAATGACCACCTCCGAGACCGTCGCCACGACGGCTGTGACCCGCGCCGAGTACTGCGTGATCGCCTGCGCGGAGGCCTGGCGGGACAACGGCGAGGTGCTGGCCAGCCCCATGGGCCTGATCCCCTCGGTCGGGGCGCGTCTGGCCAGGCGGACGTTCGCGCCGGATCTGCTGCTCACCGACGGTGAGGCGATGCTGGTCGGCCTCGACGGGACGCCGGAAGGCTGGCTGCCGTACCGGCAGCATCTGGCGATGGTCACCGGCGGCGACCGGCACGTGATGATGGGCGCCAGCCAGCTCGACCGGTTCGGCAACCAGAACATCTCGTGCATCGGTGACTGGTCGCGCCCCGACCGGCAGCTGCTCGGCGTGCGTGGCGCTCCGGTCAACACGCTGAACAATCCGGTGAGTTACTGGGTACCCCGGCACAGCACGCGCGTGTTCGTCGAGAAGGTCGACATGATCAGCGGGGTGGGCTACGACAGCGCGGCCGCCGCCGGGCCCTCCGCCACGCGCTATCACCGGTTGCCCCGGGTGGTCACGAATCTGGCGGTCCTCGACTTCGCGACACCGGATCACACGATGCGGCTCGCTTCCGTGCATCCGGGTGTCACGGTCGAGGAGGTGCGTGAGGCGACCGGGTTCGCGCTCGCGCTTCCGGAGGACGGCGAGGTGCCCTTCACGCGCGAGCCGACCGCGGCGGAGCTGCGGCTGATCCGTGAGGTCATCGACCCGACGACGCTGCGGGAGCGCGAGGTCACGTCCTCATGAGCGGCGCCGAGTTCACCCTCGACACTCCCCTGACCAAGCTCATCGGCATCCGCCACCCTCTCGTGCAGACCGGGATGGGCTGGGTGGCGGGGCCTCGGCTGGTCTCCGCGGCGGCGAACGCGGGCGCGCTCGGCATCCTCGCCTCCGCGACCATGACGCTCGGCCAACTCCGTTCGGCGGTACGCGAGGTGAAGGCACGGACCGGCAACCCCTTCGGGGTGAATCTGCGGGCCGACGCGGGGGACGCGCGCGAGCGGGTCAAGGTGATCGTGGACGAGGGTGTGAAGGTGGCCTCGTTCGCGCTGGCGCCCTCGCGCGACCTGATCGCCGAGCTGAAGGACGCGGGCGTCGTCGTCATCCCCTCCATCGGCGCCCGCCGGCACGCCGAGAAGGTCGCGGCGTGGGGCGCGGACGCGGTGATCGTGCAGGGCGGGGAGGGCGGCGGCCACACCGGCGAGGTGGCGACCTCCGTGCTGCTGCCGCAGGTGGTGGACGCCGTGGACATACCCGTCGTCGGGGCGGGCGGCTTCCACGACGGGCGCGGCCTGGTCGCCGCGCTCGCCTACGGGGCGGCGGGGATCGCGATGGGCACCCGTTTCCTGCTCACCTCCGACTCCACCGTCCCGGACGCGGTCAAGGCGAAGTACCTCGCGGCGAGCGTCAAGGACGTCACGGTGACGACCGCCGTGGACGGGTTGCCGCACCGCATGCTGCGGACGGACCTCGTCGACTCGCTCGAAGGCGGCAGCCGCGCCGGGGCGTTGCTGCAGGCGGTCCGGCGTGCCGCCGGTTTCAAGAAGCTGTCCGGCCTGTCCTGGTCGCAGATGGTCAGGGACGGGCTCGCGATGAAGCACGGCAAGGACCTCACGTGGAGCCAGGTCCTGCTCGCCGCCAACACTCCGATGCTTCTGAAGGCCTCCATGGTCGAGGGCCGCACCGACCTCGGCGTCATGGCGTCGGGCCAGGTCGCGGGGGTGATCGAGGACCTGCCCAGCTGTGAGGAACTCGTGACCCGCGTGATGGCCGAGGCCCGGCACGTGCTCGGCACCCTGCCGACACCAGGGTGATCCGCCGATCTCACCGCTTCCGTAAGGGAGTTCACCTATGTCAGGCAGCTCGCTCCCCGGTACTTCCGCACGCACGGCAGTGACACGTATCAGTCCGGTGCCGCTCTCGCGGCGCCGTCTGCTGGGCGCCGCGCTCGGCACGGCGGCCCTGGCCGGTGCCGGCGCCGCCCCGGCGGCCTCCGCCGCGCCCCGCTCCACGGGCGCGATCCGGCACATCCTCTTGCAGGGTGGCGCGGTGAACGTCCGCGACATCGGTGGCTACCGCGCCGCGGGCGGCCGCGTCCGGTACGGGGCGGTGTACCGCGCCGACGCACTGAGCAAGGTCACCGACGCCGACGTGGCGACGCTCGGGGGGCTCGGGCTGCGCCAAGTCGTCGATTTCCGGGTCCCGTTGGAGCTCCGGTACGACGGCGCGGACCGGCTGCCTCCGGGGCTCGCGCCCACGTCCCGGCCGGTCTCGGACAACGGCCTGTACGCCCAGCTCCTCGGCGTGATCGCGGCCGGGGACCCGGCCACGCAGGAGGAACTGCTCGGCAACGGCAAGGCGGCCGCGTTCATGCGCGGTGTCTACCCGATGTTCGTCTCGGACACCGACAACCGCGCGCAGTTCGCGGCGACGCTGCACGACATCGCGTACGGCGGGCGCGGCGCGCTGCTGTACCACTGCACCTCCGGCAAGGACCGCACCGGCTGGGCGACCTATGTCCTGCTGCGCCTGCTCGGCGTGGGCCGGCAGGACGCCGTGGCCGACTACTTGGCGTCCAACACGTTCCGCGCCGCGTACGACGCACGCACCCGCGCGGCGCTCGCACAGTCGGGGCAGATGCAGAACCCCGACCTGCTGATCCCGGTCCAGGAGGTGCGCGTCGAGTACCTCGCGGCCGCCCTCGACCAGGTGCACGACGACTACGGAAGTCTCGGCCGGTACGTCCGTGAGGGCCTCGGCGTCGACCGGCGCACCGTCGCGCGCCTGCGCGCCCGGCTCGTCGGCTGATCGGCCTCCGGGCTCGGGGCTGCCGCGTGGCGGGTCGGCTTGCCCTCGTGTGCACTCCAACTCCTAGCGTCCCGGGCATGGGAACCTCCAGCACACCTCAGCACAGGATCGGCAGCGGCTTCGGGGCGCACAGCACGGCGGCCGAAGTCGCCGCCGGTGTCGATCTGACCGGCAGGACGGCTCTGGTCACCGGCGGGTACTCGGGCCTGGGCCTGGAGACGACGCGGGCGCTGGCCGGGGCGGGCGCGCGCGTGATCGTGCCCGCGCGGCGCCCGGAGACGGCGCGCGCGGCGCTGCACGACATCCCCGGCACGGACGTGGCCGCGCTCGATCTGTCGGACCTGGAGAGCGTGCGCGCCTTCGCCGGCGGCGTCCTGGACTCGGGCCGCACCCTCGACCTGCTCATCGCCAACGCGGGGGTGATGGCGACACCTGAACAACGAGTGGGCCGGGGCCGGGAGTTCCAGTTCGCGACGAATCATCTGGGGCATTTCGCGCTGGTGAACCAGCTGCGTCCGGCGCTCGCGCCGAGCGGCGCCCGGGTCGTCTCGCTGACGTCCTCAGGCCATTTCCTGACCGGCATCCGCTGGGACGACATCGACTTCCGTACCGGATACGACCGTTGGCTCGCCTACGGTCAGGCCAAGACGGCCAACGCCCTCTTCGCGCTGCACCTGGACCGGCTCGGCGCGGCGAGCGGCGTCCGTGCGTACGCCGTGCACCCGGGTTCGATCCTGACGCCGTTGCAGCGGCACATCCCGCGCGAGGAGTGGGCCGGGCGCGGCTGGCTGACGGAGACGGGTGCGCCGCCGGCCGGTTTCAAGACGCCGGAGCAGGGCGCGGCGACCAGTGTCTGGGCGGCGACGTCCCCGCTCCTGGACGCGGACGGCGGCGCGTACGGGGGCGCCTACTGCCAGGACTGCGACCTGGCCGAATCCGTGCCTGACGACGCCGACGACATGCTCGTCGGCGGGGTCAAGTCGTGGGCGCGCGACCCGGAGGCGGCGGCCCGGTTGTGGGCTCTGTCGGCGGAGCTGACGGGCGTGGACGCCTTCGCCTGACGGCTCCGCCGCACCGTGGGTTACGCCGCAGCCTGGCGGGGACCGCGACCACGGCGGTTGCCCCCGGCAGCGGCCCCGGTCTTGGCGGCGGCACCGGCGCCGCCGGAACGGCGTCGCGCGCCGCCCGCAGCCGTACCGGACGTGGCGCCGGAACCGGCGCCCGCCTTGGCGGCGTTCGCCGAACGCGGCTGGCGCGGCTGGCGCTGCTGCCCCTCGGCGGCCGGCTTGCCCGCGCCGCTGCCCGCACCGCGGGAGCCGCGCGAACGACGCGACCTGCGCGGCTTGGAGGCGTCGCCCGCCTGGGCGGGCGTGGGCTCCGGAACGGCGATGACCACGGCGACACCGGACGGCTCACGCGCGCCGGTGATCTCCACCAGTTCCTCGTCGGTGGAACGGACCTGCGTCGTACGCGGCTGGATGCCGGCGTGCCGCATCAGTCGCTGTACCTCGCGCTTCTGCTCGGGCAGCACGAGTGTGACGACGCTGCCGGACTCGCCGGCGCGCGCGGTGCGGCCGCCGCGGTGCAGGTAGTCCTTGTGCTCGGTCGGCGGGTCGACGTTCACGACGAGGTCGAGGTCGTCGACGTGGATGCCGCGCGCGGCGACGTTCGTGGCGACGAGCGCGGTGACGCGGCCGTCCTTGAACTGCTCCAGGGTGCGGTTGCGCTGCGGCTGGCTGCGGCCGCCGTGCAGCGGGGCCGCGTAGACGCCGTTCGCGAGGAGTCGCTTGGCGAGGCGGTCGGCGGAGCGCTTGGTGTCGACGAAGAGGATCACGCGGCCGTCGCGGGCGGCGATCCGGGCCGTGACGGCCTTCTTGTCGGTCTCGTCCTGGAGGTGCAGGACGTGGTGCTCCATGGTCGTGACGGCGCCGGCCGACGGGTCGACGGAGTGCACGACCGGGTCGGAGAGGAACTGCTTGACCAGCCGGTCCACGTTCTGGTCGAGCGTCGCCGAGAACAGCATGGTCTGGCCGCCGGGAGCGACCTGCTTGAGCAGGGCGGTGACCTGCGGCATGAAGCCCATGTCGGCCATCTGGTCGGCCTCGTCGAGGACCGTGATGCGCACCTGGCCGAGCTCGACGTCGCCGCGCTCGATGAGGTCCTTGAGGCGGCCGGGGGTGGCGACGACGACCTCGGCGCCGCGACGCAGCGCGCCCGCCTGGCGGGAGATCGACATGCCGCCGACGACGGTGGCGAGACGCAGGCGCAGCGCACCGGCGTACGGGGTCAGAGCGTCGGTGACCTGCTGCGCGAGCTCGCGTGTGGGGACGAGGACGAGGGCGAGCGGCGCCTTCGGCTCGGCCTTGCTGCCGGCGGTGCGGGCGATCAGGGGGAGCCCGAAGGCGAGGGTCTTGCCGGAGCCGGTGCGGCCGCGGCCGAGCAGGTCGCGTCCGGCGAGAGAGTTGGGGAGCGTCGCCGCCTGGATGGGGAACGGCTCGGTGACGCCCTGCTCACCCAGCGTCTTCAGCAGGGCGGCGGGCATGTCGAGGTCGGCGAAGTCGGCGACCGGCGGCAGCGCGGGGGTGGTGTTCTCCGGCATGGTGAACTCGCGCGGCGGCGTGGGCTGTTGCCTGCGCTGCTGCTCGGAGCCGCGACGCTTCCCTGCGGCGGGACGAGAGGGACGGCGACGGGACGGACGGGCAGAGCTGGTCATGCGGCAGGCCTTCCGGGGACGGGGACAGCATGAGCCGGGGCCCGCACCGTGACGGTGCGGGCCCCGGCCCGGTGATGCTGGGATCAGGCGGGGAGGATGTTCTCCGCCTGCGGGCCCTTCTGGCCCTGGGTCACGTCGAACGTGACCTTCTGGCCCTCCTGGAGCTCACGGAAGCCCGAGGTGGCGATGTTCGAGTAGTGGGCGAAGACGTCGGCGCCGCCGCCGTCCTGCTCGATGAAGCCGAAGCCCTTTTCCGAGTTGAACCACTTCACGGTACCGGTGGCCATGTCGTTCTCCTTAAGAACAAGGAAGCAGCCCCCATTCCGAGAACACCCCGGTTAAAACAATAATGCGCCTGAGGAACATTCCCGTCAGGCGCACATAAAGTCTATGGGTACCAAAACTGCAACACCTAGACTCTAGCACGCCTGCGCCTCAGGCGCCTCATCGGTCAGAAGTGCTCAGAGTCGCTCGATGATCGTCACGTTGGCCTGGCCGCCGCCCTCGCACATGGTCTGCAGGCCGAACCGGCCGCCGGTGCGCTCCAGTTCGTGCAGCAGCGTCGTCATCAGCTTCACCCCGGTCGCGCCCAGCGGGTGACCGAGTGCGATCGCCCCGCCGTTCGCATTGACCTTCGCGGGGTCGGCGCCGGTCTCTTTCAGCCAGGCGAGGACGACCGGTGCGAACGCCTCGTTGATCTCCACGAGGTCCATGTCGCCGATGCCCATGCCGGACTTCTTCAGGGCGTACGCGGTCGCGGGGATCGGTGCGGACAGCATGCGGATGGGGTCCTCGCCGCGTACGGAGAGGTGGTGGATCCGGGCACGCGGAGTGAGTCCGTGCTCACTTACTGCCTGCTCGGAGGCTATGAGCAGGGCCGCGGCGCCGTCGGAGACCTGGGACGAGCAGGCGGCGGTGACGGTGCCGCCCTCGACGACCGGCTGGAGTCCGGCCATCTTCTCCAGGGTGGTGTCGCGACGCGGCCCCTCGTCGGCGGTCACCTCCCCGTAGGGGACGGTCTCGCGGGCGAAGCGGCCCTCGTCGAGGGCGCGGATCGCGCGCTGATGCGACTGGAAGGCCCATTCCTCCTGGTCACGGCGGGTGATGCCCCATTTCTGGGCGATGAGCTCGGCACCGTGGAACTGGTTGACGGGCTGGTCTCCGTAGCGGGCGCGCCAGCCCTCGCTGCCGAGGTAGGGGCCTTCGGTGAGGCCGAGGGGTTCGGCGGCCTGCCGGGAGGCGAAGGCGATCGGGATCATCGACATGTTCTGCACGCCGCCCGCGACGACCAGGTCCTGGGTGCCGGAGAGCACGCCCTGGGCGGCGAAGTGCAGGGCCTGCTGCGAGGAGCCGCACTGCCGGTCGATCGTGACGCCGGGGACCTCTTCGGGCAGGCCCGCCGCCAGCCAGCTCGTGCGGGCGATGTCGCCGGCCTGCGGGCCGACGGTGTCGAGGCAGCCGAAGACGACGTCCTCGACGGCGGCCGGGTCGATGCCGGTGCGGGCGACGAGTTCCTTGAGGACGTGGGCGCCCAGGTCGGCGGGGTGGACGGCCGAAAGCCCTCCCCTGCGCCGCCCGACGGGGGTGCGGACCGCTTCGACGATGTAGGCCTCGGCCATGACGACTGCTCCTCACATAGCGGTTTACGTGTCGCGTACGGCGATGCCGTCCAGGACCATCGACAGGTACTGGCGGGCGATCTCCTCGGGGCTGTGCTGTCCGCCGGGCCGGTACCAGGACGCGGCCACCCACACGGTGTCGCGCACGAACCGGTAGGTGAGGCGGATGTCGAGATCGGCGCGGAAGACCTTGCCCTTGACCCCGCGCTCCAGGGTCGTCAGCCAGGCCTTCTCGAACTTGGTCTGGGACGCCGCGAGGAACTCGAACCGCTCCTGCACGGCGAGGTGCTTGGCCTCCTTCTGGTAGATCGCGACGGCGGCGCGGTGCCGGTCGATCTCCCGGAAGGACTCGGTGACCAGGGCCTCCAGGGTTTCCCGTGGCCCGAGCCGGGCGTCGAGCACGGAGTCGTAGCCCGACCACAACTCGTCGAGGAAGGTCCGCAGGATCTCCTCGAGCATCGATTCCTTGGAGTCGAAGTGGTAGTAGAGGCTGCCGGCGAGCATGCCCGCGTGGTCGGCGATCTTGCGGACGGTGGTGGCGTTGTAGCCCTGGGCGGCGAAGACCTCGGCGGCGGTGTCGAGGAGTTCGCGGCGTCGCTCGGGCGAAGCGGTCACCTGGGGCTTCTTCTTCGTAGGCACGGCACCATTGTGGTCCTAGGCGTGGGCGGTCACGGATGCTGGTTGCTGACGGAGACGGTTTCGCCCGTCATGTACGAGGAGTAGGGCGAGGCCAGGAACACGATCACGTTGGCCACCTCCCACGGCTCCGCGTAGCGGCCGAACGCCTCCTTCTCCGTGAGTTCCGCGAGGAGTTCGGCCGAGGTGACCTTCACCAGGTGGGGGTGCATGGCGAGGCTCGGCGACACCGCGTTGACCCGGGCCCCGTACGCGGCCGCTTCGAGCGCGGCGCATCTGGTCAGTGCCATGACGCCCGCCTTCGCCGCCGCGTAGTGGGCCTGCCCGGCCTGGGCGCGCCAGCCCACCACCGAGGCGTTGTTGACGACGACGCCGCCCCGGCCGGTGTCGCGGAAGGCACGCAGGGCGGCCCGGGTGCAGCGGAACGTGCCGTTCAGCGTCACGTCCAGGACCTTGCTCCACTGCTCGTCGGTCATGTCGACGAGCGCCGAAGTGCCGCCGAGGCCCGCATTGTTGACGAGTATGTCGAGGCCGTCGTGGAGTTCGTGCGCGCGGGCGAAGAGGGCGGTGACCTGCTCCTCGTCGGTCACGTCGCACGGCAGGGACGCCACACGTCCGGCGCCGAACTCCTCGGCCAGCTCCCGCTCGGACTCCTTGAGGCGTCGGGCGTGCGCATCACTGATCAGGACACGGGCGCCCTCCTCCAGGAACCGGCGGGCGGTGGCGCCCCCTATCCCGGCGCCGGCGGCCGCCGTGATCACGGCGGTGCGCCCGGCCAACAGACCGTGACCCGGGACGTAGTGAGGGCGAGTCTCCCCGTGCGAGTGAATCTCCTCGACGCTGCTCATGCGCCTACGCTAACCTACCAAACACTTGTTAGGGAAGGATGATTCCGATGCCCGCAGCGCAAGAGCCCGTCCGGTACGAGACCCGCGGCCCGGTCGCGTACGTGACGATGAACCGGCCGCGGTATCGCAACGCGCAGAACTCGTCGATGACCTACGCCCTCGACGAGGCCTTCTATCGCGCCGCAGACGACTCCGGTGTCAAGGTCGTCGTGCTCGCGGGCGCGGGCGAGCACTTCTCGGCGGGGCACGACATAGGCACCCCGGAGCGGGACGCACACCTGCCGTTCGAGCGGCGGGCCGGGCTGTGGTGGGACCACTCCGACAAACAGGGCGCGGAGTCGCGGTTCGCGCGCGAGTCAGAGGTGTATCTGGGCATGTGCCGGCGCTGGCGCGAGCTGCCGAAGCCGATGATCGCCTCGGTCCACGGGGCGTGCGTCGCGGGCGGGCTGATGCTGGCGTGGGTGTGCGACCTGATCGTGGCGAGCGAGGACGCGTTCTTCGCGGATCCCGTGGTGCGGATGGGGATACCGGGGGTCGAGTACTTCGCGCACCCGTGGGTGATGCCGCCACGGATCGCGAAGGAGTTCCTGTTCACGGGCGACCGGATGAGCGCGCGGCGGGCGTACGAGGTGGGGATGGTGAACCGGGTGACGGCCGACCGGGACGAACTCGCGGCGGTGACCGAGCAGTTGGCGGGGCGGATCGCGGACATGCCGCGGCTCGGGCTGGCGCTCGCCAAGCGGGCGGTGAACCAGGCGGAGGATCTCCAAGGGCTGCACTCCGGGATGGACGCGGTGTTCGGCCTGCACCATCTGGCCCACGCGCACAACGCGGAGACGGCGGCGGACTCCCTGGGCGGCATGGACGTAGGGGCCATGAAGCAGGCGGCGACGCGGAAAGCGGGTGCGTGATGGATCTGGAGTTCACCGAGGACGAGGAGGCGTTCAGGGCGCAGGCCCGGGAGTGGCTCGCGGCGCATGTGCCGGCCGAGCCGCTGCCGTCCCTGGAGACGGAGGAGGGGTTCGCCGCGCACCGGGCGTGGGAGGCGGAGCTGTTCGCGGACCGCTGGTCGGTGGTGTCGTGGCCCGAGGAGTTCGGGGGCCGGGGCGTCGACATCTTCAAGTGGCTGATCTTCGAGGAGGAGTACTACGCGGCGGGGGCGCCGGGCCGTGTCTCGCAGAACGGGATCAATCTGCTCGCGCCCACGCTCTTCGACCACGCGACGGACGAGCAGCGGGCCCGCGTGCTGCCTTCCATGGCGAGCGGTGAGGTGATCTGGGCGCAGGCCTGGTCGGAGCCGGAGGCCGGGTCCGACCTGGCGTCGCTGCGCTCGCGTGCGGTGCGCACGGACGGCGGGTGGCTGCTGCGCGGGCAGAAGACGTGGTCGTCGCGGGCGGCGTTCGCGGACCGGGCGTTCGGCATCTTCCGTACGGATCCTGATGCGCCCAAGCCGCACCAGGGCCTGACGTACCTGATGTTCGACCTGCGCGCACCGGGTGTCACGGTCCGCCCGATCGGCCGGCTCGACGGGAAGCCGGCCTTCGCCGAGCTGTTCCTGGACGACGTGTTCGTGCCGGACGGGGACGTGATCGGTGAGCCGGGCAGCGGCTGGCGCATCGCGATGTCGACCACGGGGAACGAGCGGGGCCTCACGCTGCGCTCCCCCGGCCGTTTCCTTGCCGCCGCCGACCGGCTGCTGGGGCTGTGGCGGGAGCGCGGTGCGGATCCGGCGGTGCGGGACCGGGTGGCGGACGCGCTGATCGGGGCGCGCGCCTACCAGTTGTTCACGTACGCCAACGCGTCGCGTTTCGCGGCGGGCGAGCAGATCGGCGCGGAGTCCAGCCTGAACAAGGTGTTCTGGTCGGAGTACGACATAGCCCTGCACGAGACGGCGCTCGAACTGCTCGGTGCGGACGGCGAGCTGGCGGGCGGCGAGTGGGCGGAGGGGTACGTCTTCTCGCTGGCGGGCCCGATCTACGCGGGGACGAACGAGATCCAGCGCGACATCATCGCCGAGCGGCTGCTCGGCCTGCCGAAGGGACGCCGCTGATGAGGTTCCTCCTGGACGCCGAGCAGGCCGAGTTCGGCCGCACGCTCGACCGGATGCTGGGCGCCGCGGACACGCCGTCGGTGGTGCGGGCCTGGGCGGACGGCGACCCGGGGCCCGGGCGGGCGCTGTGGTCGCGGATCGCGGAGGCCGGTGTGTTCGCGCTGGCCGTGCCCGAGGCGCACGACGGGGTCGGGCTGCTGCCGGTCGAGCTCGTCCTGGCGTACGTGGAGTTGGGGCGGCATGCGGTGCCGGGTCCCGTCGTGGAGACGGCGGCGGTGGCCACCCTGCTCGCGGGGCTGCCGGATGGCGGCGGGGCGGCGAAGGAGTGGCTGCCCAGGATCGCTTCCGGGGACGCCGTGGTGACGCTCGGCGCGGGCCCGGGTGGCTACGTGGCGGACGCGGATGCGGCGGACGCGGTGTTCGTCGTGGACGGGACGCAGGTACGGCGCGCGGCGGGGCGGGGGCCGCTCCTGGAGTCGGCGGATCCGGCGCGGCGGCTGTTCCGGGTCGAGAGGGGTGAGGTGATCGCGTCGGACGCGGGACCGGCCGTGTCCCGGGCGCGGGATCTGGCGGCGCTGCTCACCGCTGCGCAGTCGCTCGGGGTCGGCCTCGAACTGCTGCGCAGAACCGTCGAGTACGTGGGGCAGCGGAAGCAGTTCGGGGTGGAGATCGGTTCGTTCCAGGCGGTCAAGCACCGGGTCGCGGACGCCCTGCTCGGCCTGGAGTTCGCGCGGCCGCTGCTGTTCGGGGCGGCGCTGTCGATGAGCGCGGCCGATGTGGCGGGGGCCAAGGTCGCGGCGGGCGAGGCGGCCCATCGGGCGGCGCGGACCGCACTGCAGTTGCACGGCGCCGTCGGGTACACGCAGGAGCTGGACCTGTCGCTGTGGCTGCGGAAGGCGCGACCGCTGCGGGACGCGTGGGGGACGCCCGCGCAGTGCAGGGAACGCGTCGTGACCGGAGCCGGGATCGGCGCCAGGCCCGCGGCTGGTGGGCGGGGATGACGCTCTCGCTCGACGGCAAGGTCGCCGTCATCACCGGAGCCGGGCGCGGGCAGGGCGCTGCCGAGGCCCGGCTGTTCGCCGGGGCCGGGGCGCGGGTCGTGGTCACGGACGTACGCGAGGAGGAGGGGCGGGAGGTCGCCAAGTCGCTCGGCGAGCAGGCGCTGTTCGTGTCGCACGACGTGACCTCGGGGGACGGTTGGAGAGCGGTCGTGGCCGCCGCGCTCGACACCTTCGGGCGGCTCGACGTCCTGGTGAACAACGCGGCGCTGTGGCGCACCGCTTCCGTCGAGGACGAGACGTACGCGAACTTCGAGACGCTGCTGCGGGTCAATCTGCTCGGCCCGTTCCTCGGGATCCAGGCCGTCGTGCCCGCGCTGAAGGAGGCGGGCGGCGGTTCGGTCGTGAACATCTCGTCGACCGCCGGGCTCATCGGCATCAAGGGGCACGCGGCGTACGGGTCGTCGAAGTTCGGCCTGCGCGGGCTGACCCGTTCGTCGGCGCTCGACCTCGCGCCGTACGGGATCCGGGTGAACTCCGTGCACCCCGGGGCGATCGACACGCCGATGGTGGCGGCGAGCACGGCAGGCCGCGACTGGTCGCATCTGCCGCTCGGCCGGATGGGCAGACCCGAGGAGGTGGGCGAGCTCGTGCTGTTCCTCGCCTCGGACGCGGCGTCGTACATCACGGGGACGGAGTTCACGGTGGACGGGGGTTCGACGACGGGGTGAGCCCGTTGCGGCCGGGCCCCGGGGTCCGAGGCCCGGCGCCCGGGGTCTCAGCCGCGGGTGGCCGCCAGGATGCCGGTGAGCGACGCCCGTGAACCCTCCAGGTTCTCGATGCGCTCCTCGATCTCGCGCAGTTGGTCGAGGAGCATCGGGGTCAGGCACGGCTCCACCTCGGCCTCGCTGCCGCACACGCAGTCGAGGATCTCGCGGATGGCGCGGGTGGGCAGGCCCGCGTCGAGGAACGCCCGGATGCGGCGTACCGTGCGCGGCGCCTCGGCGTCGTACACGCGCTGTCCGCCGGCCGTGCGGCCCGGGGTGAGCAGGCCCTGCTCCTCGTAGTAGCGCAGCAGCCGCACGCTGACGTCGGTTCGCGCCGACAGTTCGCCGATCTTCATCCCGGCCGCGGCCCCCGCCACGCTCCCCGCCGCAGTACCCGGCGCCGCCGTGCCCGCCGCCGTCACCCCAGCCACCGTCACCCCAGCCACCGTCACCCCAGCCACCGTCACCCCAGCCACCGTACTCAATGTGACTCCCCTCACAGGCACTTGAACCTCACATGGGTGTGAGCTCATAGCGTCGCAGCCATGACGAACACAACCTTCGCACTCGGCACAGATCTTCCCGTCTCCCGGATCGGCTACGGCACGATGCGGCTCACCGGCGCCCCCGACGAGCGGTCGGGTTCCGGCGCCCCGATCTGGCAGGCCCCCACGGACCGCGCGGCCGCCGTCGCGCTGCTGCGGCGCGCCGCAGAGCTCGGTGTCACCTTCTTCGACACGGCCGACTCGTATGCGCTCGGCGCGAGCGAGGAGCTGCTCGCCGAGGCGCTGCACCCGTACGCGGACGAGGTCACGGTCGCCACGAAGGTCGGTGTCGTGCGGCCCTCCCCCACCGAGTGGGTGCCGCTCGGTCACCCGGCCTACCTGCGCCAGCAGGCCGAACTCGCGCTGCGCAGGCTCAAGGTGGAGCGCGTCGATCTGCTGCAGTTGCACCGCATCGACCCGGAGTACCCGCTGGAGGACCAGATCGGCGCGCTGCGGCAGCTCCAGGAGGAGGGCAAGGTCCGGCACATCGGTCTGTCGGAGGTGAGCGTCGAGCAGCTGACCGCGGCCGAGGCCGTCGCGCCGATCGCGAGCGTGCAGAACATGTACAACCTGGCGTCGCGCGAACACGAGGCCGTCGTCGAGCACACGGCGGCGCGGGGCATCGCGTTCATCCCGTTCTTCCCGGTCGCGATGGGTGAGCACGCGGGTCAGGACAGTCCCGTCGCGGGCGTGGCACGGGAGCTGGGCGCGACGCCGTCGCAGGTGGCGCTCGCCTGGCAGCTGCACCGCGCGCCGAACATCGTCCCGATCCCGGGCACGTCCTCCCCCGCCCACCTGGAGGAGAACGTCGGTGCGCTGCGGCTCACCCTGACCGAGGAGCAGTTCAAGCGGATCGATCAGTGACCGCGGTGGGAACGGTGACGACGGCGGTGGCGCCGGTGGCGTGCAGCGGCGTCGCGGCGCCGTCGACGAGGACGGCGTCGTACCGCCCCAGCTCCCGGCCCGCCACCCGCGCGCCCTCCACGCCCAGGGCGACGACGAGCGCACGGCCGGGGGCCAGGGTCAGCCGGCCGTGCACGACGGCGACCGACGGGGGTTCGGCGAGGGCGTCGCGGCGCCACATGACGTTGAAGTTGACGACGTTCCCGGCGCCGAGGAGCCGGCAGTCGGTGGGGGCGTCGCCGGGGAAGTCGCGTGGTGCGTAGCGCGTGTCGACGAGGGTGGGCCGGCCCGCGACGGTCAGTTCCATGCCGTCGCCCTCGGCCATGGTGAGGGTGCGGTCGACGCCGGGGAACGCGGAGAACGGCCCGTCGGCCGCGACCTCCGCGAGACTCACCCGCCAGCCGAAGTCCGCCATGTCCGCGCCCTCGGGGTGGCAGAGGATCTCGCGGGTGACACCGCCCCCGTTCTTCCAGGGGACGGCGGCGCGGTCCGCGGCGGGCAGGTCCCGTACGTCGATGTCGATCACGGACGTCGAGCGTACGGGACGGCGCGGTCCGCCCCTGCTCCCGGGCGCTCGGGGCGCGACCGTCGGCACGCGGGCGGTGCGCGGACCGTCCCCTTCCCGGCGTCGGGCAACAACTCGACGCGCGGCGGCACCAGTTCCCGCAGCTTCCGCCGGTCGGCGTGGAGGGCGCGCGGGTCCAGGCCGGCCTCGGGCCGTTCGGCCGCCGCGGCGGCGGCGACCCGCGCGCCGGGCCGAACGGCTGTGCCCTTACTGTGTGCCGCATGAAACGCGCCGGATGTCTGGTCCTCTCCTTCATCGCCGTGGCCCCGACCGCCACGGCGGCGTTCTACTTCCTGTCGCCCGACAGCTCGAACGACGGCTCCCCCGCCCTGCCCAAGGCGTCGGCCGGCACCTCGGCGCACGCCCGCGAGCAGGACAAGTCGACGGCGGAGCGCAAGGCCGACGACAAGATGATCGCGAGCCTCCCGCCGGGACTCTCCGCCCCGGCGAAGAAGGAACTGGCCCAGGAGATCGTCGCGAGCGCCGAGAACTCCACGCTCGACTGGCGCAGCGCGTACGGGTACATAGAGGACATCGGCGACGGCCAGGGATACACGGCCGGCATCATCGGCTTCTGCTCCGGCACCCACGACATGCGCACGCTGGTCGAGCGCTACACGAAGGCCCACCCGGACAACGGCCTGGCCTCCTACCTCCCCGCGCTGCGCGAGGTCGACGGCACGGACTCCCACAAGGGGCTGGGCGCGGATTTCACGGCCGCCTGGAAGAAGGAGGCGACCGTCAAGGCGTTCCGCGACGCCCAGGACAAGGAGCGCGACCGGGTCTACTTCAACCCGGCGGTCCGCCTCGCCAAGCTCGACGGTCTCGGCACGCTCGGCCAGTTCATCTACTACGACGCGATGGTCTTCCACGGCCCCGGCACCGGCCCGCGCAGCTTCTACGGGCTGCGCGACGCGGCGATCGCGGAGGCCGACACCCCGTCACAGGGCGGCAAGGAGAAGGCGTACCTCGACATCTTCCTGGACCTGCGCCGCAAGGCGATGCAGGCCAAGAAGGCGGGCATCGACACCAGCCGCATCGACACGGCGCAGCGCCGCTTCCTCTACGACGGGAACATGTCGCTCAAGACGCCGCTGACGTGGCAGGTGTACGGGGAGTCGTACCGGGTGCCGTAATTCATGACCACCAAGAGCCACAGCCTGCAGCCCGGCGACCATGTGCGGCTGCGCGGCGGCAAGGGCACGGACTCGGACACGAAGAACGTCGTCCACCGCGACAACTGCACCTTCATGTGGAACAACAGCGGCGACACGATCTACCTTTACAAGCCGTCGGGTTCGCACGCGGACACCCACAAGCACACGAAGTCAGGCAACGACGCGGACGGCAACGGGTACATCGGTCTTCACGGCTGATGAAGCGTCAAGAACGGCTGTAGCAACAGGAGTTGGCCCATGTGGCGTGAAATGGCGACGACGTTCCCGGACGCTGTGTCCCGGCCCCCCGCCGCCGAGGAGGCCCTCGCGGCCATCGAGCGCCACCTGGGTCAGCCCGTGCCGGAGGACCTGCGCGCGCTCCTCCTGGAGACCGACGGCATCGAGGACGACTGCGGCACCGAGACCGTCTGGACGGCCGAGCGGATCCTCGCCGAGAACGCGGACTTCCGCGCCGCCCCGGACTTCCGCGAGCTCTACCAGCCCTTCGACTCCCTCATGTTCTTCGGGGACAACGGGGGCGGCGACCAGTTCGCCTTCGTCCGCACCCCGCGCCGGGACGACGTGTTCGTCTGGGACCACGAGACGGACAGCCGCACCTGGGTGGCGCCGTCCCTGAAGAGCTATCTGCGCAGCGCGCTCGGCAGCGAGGGCGACGACTGGTACCGGAGCGCCCCCGCATGACCTCGGGCCCCGGACCTCACCGACCCCGAACGCACCGCGACGCCCGCCCAAGCGTCCGGTCGGGGACATTACAGGGCGAGCGTCGCGCTCAGTTCCGTACGCCGTTGTACGGGACGTCTTTTGACGGGCGTCAGGCCGTTACACGGCCAGCGCGCGGTCCGTCGGGCGGATCGGGGCCGGGAGGTCCGAGGCGCCGGTCAGGAAGCGGTCCACGCCACGGGCGGCCGAGCGGCCCTCCGCGATGGCCCACACGATGAGGGACTGGCCGCGGCCGGCGTCACCGGCGACGAAGACCCCGGGGACGTTCGTCTGGAAGTCGGCGTCGCGGGCGATGTTGCCGCGCTCGTCGAGGTCCAGGGCGAACTGGGAGACCAGGCCGTTCTCCTGGTCGGTGCCCGTGAAGCCCATGGCCAGCGTCACCAGCTGAGCGGGGATCTTGCGCTCCGTGCCCGGCTTCGGCGTCAGCTTGCCGTCGATGAACTCGACCTCGGTGAGGTGCAGCCACTGGACGTTGCCGTCCTCGTCGCCCTCGAAGTGGGTCGTGGAGACGGAGTAGACCCGCTCGCCGCCCTCCTCGTGCGCCGAGGTGACCTTGTACAGCATCGGGAAGGTCGGCCACGGCTGCGCGACCGGGTTCCGGTCGTCGTTCGGACGCGGCATGATCTCCAGCTGCGTGACCGAGGCCGCGCCCTGGCGGTGGGCGGTGCCCACGCAGTCCGCGCCGGTGTCACCGCCGCCGATGACCACGACGTGCTTGCCCTCGGCGGTGATGGGGGGCGCCACGAAGTCGCCCTCCTGCACCTTGTTGGCGAGCGGCAGGTACTCCATGGCGAAGTGGATGCCGTTCAGCTCACGGCCCGGGACCGGCAGGTCACGGGAGACCGTGGCACCGGCGGCGATGACGACGGCGTCGTAGCGCTTGCGCAGCTTCGCGGCGTCGATGTCGCGGCCGATCTCCACACCGGTGCGGAACTTGGTGCCCTCCGCGCGCATCTGCTCGATGCGGCGGTTGATGTGGCGCTTCTCCATCTTGAACTCGGGGATGCCGTAGCGGAGCAGACCGCCGATGCGGTCGGCGCGCTCGTACACCGCGACCGTGTGGCCGGCCCGCGTCAGCTGCTGGGCGGCGGCCAGGCCGGCCGGGCCCGAGCCGATGACGGCGACGGTCTTGCCCGACAGGCGCTCGGGGATCTGCGGGGCGACGTCGCCCCGGTCCCACGCCTGGTCGATGATCGAGACCTCGACGTTCTTGATGGTGACGGCCGGCTGGTTGATGCCGAGCACGCACGCCGACTCACAGGGAGCCGGGCAGAGGCGGCCCGTGAACTCCGGGAAGTTGTTGGTGGCGTGCAGGCGCTCCTGCGCCGCCGACCAGTCCTCGCGGTACGCGTAGTCGTTCCACTCGGGGATCAGGTTCCCCAGCGGGCAGCCGTTGTGGCAGAACGGGATGCCGCAGTCCATGCAGCGGCTCGCCTGCTTGCTGATGATGGGGAGCAGGGAACCGGGAACGTAGACCTCGTTCCAGTCCTGCACACGCTCGCCGACGGGACGCGTCCTGGCGACCTCGCGGCCGTGGTTGAGAAAGCCCTTGGGATCAGCCATTGGTCGCCGCCTCCATCATCTTCTCGGTGATCTCGGTCTCGGAGAGACCGGCTCGCTCGGCGGCGTCCTTGGCGGCGAGCACTGCCTTGTACGTGCTGGGGATGATCTTGCTGAACCGGGCCACCGAAGCGTCCCAGTCGGCAAGGAGCTTCTCGGCGACGGTGGAGCCGGTCTCCTCGGCGTGGCGGCGCACGACGTCGTGCAGCCACTGCTTGTCGGTGTCGTCCAGGGCCTCGACCGCCGCCTGGGAGGCGACGTTCACGTTGTTGAGGTCGAGGTCGATGACGTACGCGACACCGCCCGACATACCGGCCGCGAAGTTGCGGCCCGTCTCGCCGAGGACCACCGCGTGACCACCGGTCATGTACTCGCAGCCGTGGTCGCCCACGCCCTCCGAGACGACCGTGGCACCGGAGTTGCGGACGCAGAAGCGCTCGCCGGTGCGGCCGCGCAGGAACAGCTCGCCGCCCGTCGCGCCGTACGCGATCGTGTTGCCGGCGATCGTCGAGTACTCGGCGAGGTGGTCGGCGCCGCGGTCCGGGCGGACGATGATCCGGCCGCCGGACAGGCCCTTGCCGACGTAGTCGTTGGCGTCGCCTTCGAGGCGCAGCGTGACACCACGCGGGACGAAGGCGCCGAAGGACTGGCCCGCCGAGCCGGTGAAGGTGATGTCGATGGTGTCGTCGGGCAGGCCCGCGCCACCGAACTTCTTCGTCACCTCGTGGCCGAGCATGGTGCCGACCGTGCGGTTGATGTTGCGGATGGCGACCTGGGCGCGCACCGGCTGGGCGTCCGTCTGGTCGTTCGCGGCGAGGGCGTCGGCGGCGAGCTTGATGAGCTCGTTGTCGAGCGCCTTCTCCAGGCCGTGGTCCTGGCTGATCAGCTGGTGGCGGACGGCGCCCTCGGGCAGGTCCGGCACGTGGAACAGCGGCTCCAGGTCCAGGCCCTGCGCCTTCCAGTGGTTCACGGCGCGCTCGGTGTCGAGGAGCTCGGCGTGGCCGACGGCCTCCTCGATGGAGCGGAAGCCCAGCTCGGCGAGGAGCTCGCGGACCTCCTCGGCGATGAACTCGAAGAAGTTGACGACGTACTCGGCCTTGCCGGAGAAGCGGTCGCGCAGGACCGGGTTCTGGGTGGCGATGCCGACCGGGCAGGTGTCCAGGTGGCAGACGCGCATCATGACGCAGCCGGAGACGACGAGCGGTGCGGTCGCGAAACCGAACTCCTCGGCGCCGAGCAGCGCGGCGATGATGACGTCGCGGCCGGTCTTCAGCTGGCCGTCGGTCTGCACGACGATGCGGTCGCGCAGGCCGTTGAGGAGCAGCGTCTGCTGGGTCTCGGCGAGGCCGAGCTCCCAGGGACCGCCGGCGTGCTTCAGCGAGGTGAGCGGCGAGGCGCCCGTACCGCCGTCGTGGCCGGAGATGAGGACGACGTCCGCGTGCGCCTTCGACACACCGGCCGCGACCGTGCCGACGCCGACCTCGGAGACCAGCTTCACGTGGATGCGGGCCTGCGGGTTGGCGTTCTTGAGGTCGTGGATCAGCTGAGCCAGGTCCTCGATGGAGTAGATGTCGTGGTGCGGCGGCGGGGAGATGAGGCCCACGCCCGGCGTCGAGTGACGCGTCTTCGCGACCCACGGGTAGACCTTGTGGCCGGGCAGCTGACCGCCCTCACCGGGCTTGGCGCCCTGGGCCATCTTGATCTGGATGTCGTCGGCGTTGACCAGGTACTCGGAGGTCACACCGAAGCGGCCGGAGGCGACCTGCTTGATGCTGGAGCGGCGCGCCGGGTCGTAGAGGCGGTCCGCGTCCTCGCCGCCCTCACCGGTGTTGGACTTGCCGCCGAGCTGGTTCATCGCGATGGCGAGGGTCTCGTGGGCCTCGCGCGAGATGGAGCCGTACGACATGGCACCGGTCGAGAAGCGCTTGACGATCTCGGAGACCGGCTCGACCTCGTCGATCGGGATGGCCTCACGGCCCGACTTGAAGTTGAACAGGCCGCGCAGCGTCATCAGGCGCTCCGACTGCTCGTTCACCCGGCCCGTGTACTTCTTGAAGATGTCGTAGCGGCGCGAACGGGTCGCGTGCTGGAGGCGGAAGACCGTCTCCGGGTCGAACAGGTGCGGCTCGCCCTCGCGGCGCCACTGGTACTCGCCGCCGATCTCCAGCGCGCGGTGCGCCGGGGCGATGCCGGAGGCCGGGTACGCCTTGGCGTGGCGGGCGGCGACCTCACCGGCGATGACGTCGAGGCCCGCGCCGCCGATCTTGGTGGCGGTGCCGTTGAAGTACTTCTCCACGAAGGCCTCGTCGAGACCGACGGCCTCGAAGACCTGGGCGCCGCGGTAGGAGGCGACGGTGGAGATGCCCATCTTCGACATGACCTTGAGGACGCCCTTGCCGAGGGCGTAGATCAGGTTGCGGATGGCCTGCTCGGGCTCTATGTCCGAGAGGAACGTGCCGGCGCGGACCAGGTCCTCGACCGACTCCATCGCGAGGTACGGGTTGACGGCCGCGGCACCGAAGCCGATGAGCAGCGCGACGTGGTGCACCTCGCGGACGTCACCGGCCTCGACCAGCAGGCCGACCTCGGTGCGCTGCTTGGTGCGGATGAGGTGGTGGTGCACGGCGGCGGTGAGCAGCAGCGACGGGATCGGCGCGTGCTCGGCGTCGGAGTGCCGGTCCGAGAGGACGATCAGGCGGGCGCCGGCCTCGATGGCCGCGTCGGCCTCGGCGCAGATCTCGTCCAGGCGGGCGGCGAGCGCGTCGCCGCCGCCGGAGACCCGGTACAGGCCGGACAGGGTCGCGGCCTTCATGCCCGGCATGTCGCCGTCGGCGTTGATGTGGATGAGCTTGGCCAGCTCGTCGTTGTCGATCACCGGGAACGGCAGGGTGACCGAACGGCAGGACGCGGCGGTCGGCTCCAGGAGGTTGCTGCCCGGGCCGAGCGACGAGCGCAGCGAGGTGACGAGCTCCTCGCGGATGGCGTCCAGCGGCGGGTTCGTGACCTGCGCGAACAGCTGGGTGAAGTAGTCGAAGAGCAGACGCGGGCGCTGCGACAGGGCCGCGATCGGGGTGTCCGTGCCCATCGAGCCGATCGGCTCGGCACCGGCCTTGGCCATCGGCGCGAGGATGATGCGCAGCTCTTCCTCGGTGTAGCCGAAGGTCTGCTGGCGGCGCGTGACGGAGGCGTGCGTGTGCACGATGTGCTCGCGCTCGGGCAGGTCGGAGAGCTCGATCTCGCCGGTCTCCAGCCAGTCCGCGTACGGCTGCTCGGCGGCGAGGGACGCCTTGATCTCGTCGTCCTCGATGATGCGGTGCTCGGCGGTGTCCACGAGGAACATCCGGCCGGGCTGCAGCCGGCCCTTCTTGACGACCTTCGCCGGGTCGATGTCGAGGACGCCGACCTCGGAGCCGAGGACGACGAGGCCCTCGTCGGTCACCCAGTAGCGGCCGGGGCGCAGACCGTTGCGGTCGAGAACGGCGCCGACCTGGGTGCCGTCGGTGAAGGTGACACAGGCCGGGCCGTCCCAGGGCTCCATCATCGTGGAGTGGTACTGGTAGAAGGCGCGCCGGGCCGGGTCCATGGAGTCGTGGTTCTCCCACGCCTCCGGGATCATCATCAGAACGCTGTGCGGAAGCGAACGGCCGCCGAGGTGCAGCAGCTCCAGGACCTCGTCGAAGGAGGCGGAGTCGGAGGCGTCCGGCGTACAGATCGGGAAGATCCGCGCGAGATCCTGGCCTTCTCCCGAGCCGAAGAGCTCCGAGGCCAGCTGCGACTCACGGGCGCGCATCCAGTTGCGGTTGCCCTTGACGGTGTTGATCTCACCGTTGTGCGCGACGAAGCGGTACGGGTGCGCGAGCGGCCACGACGGGAACGTGTTCGTGGAGAAGCGCGAGTGGACGAGCGCGATCGCGGACGCGAAGCGGCGGTCGGACAGGTCCGGGAAGAAGGGCTCCAGCTGGCCGGTGGTCAGCATGCCCTTGTAGACGATCGTGCGGGCGGAGAGCGACGGGAAGTAGACGCCCGCCTCGCGCTCGGCGCGCTTGCGCAGCACGAAGGCCTTGCGGTCGAGGGCGATGTCCGTGCTGGAGCCGTCCGCGACGAAGATCTGGCGGAACGCCGGCATCGTCGAGCGCGCGGTGGCGCCGAGCAGCTGCGGGGCGACGGGAACCTCGCGCCAGCCGAGGACGGTCAGGCCCTCTTCGGCGGCGATCGTCTCGATCTGCGAGACCGCGGCTTCCGGGGACTCGGTGTCCGTCTCCGGCAGGAAGGCGATACCAACGGCGTACGCACCGGCCTCGGGCAGGTCGAAGTCGACCACCTCGCGCAGGAAGGCGTCCGGAACCTGGGACAGGATGCCCGCGCCGTCACCCGAGTCGGGCTCGGAGCCGGTGGCACCGCGGTGTTCCAGGTTGCGCAGAACGGTGAGCGCCTGCTCGACCAGCGTGTGGCTCGCCTCACCGGTGAGGGTGGCCACGAAGCCGACACCACAGGCGTCGTGCTCGTTGCGCGGGTCGTACATGCCCTGAGCAGCAGGGCGAGCATCCATGTGCGACCAGTTCTGGCCGGCGGAATGCTGGGACGGCTGGCGCGGCGTACGCATCGGCTCTCCCGTCGTCGTCGTGGCATTTGCAAGTGCCGAGGGACGACGTTGGCCCTCTGCGAAGTTCATGCTGCTGCAAAATTTCGTGCAGGTTACATGATGGAGCGATTCCCGAGAAGTGGATACTTCGTTCCAACATGCGGACACCGCGGGTCGCGGCGGGAGAGGCCTCGCCGGGCAGATCGATGACCGGCGGCCGGGGTGGTGCGGGTGTGCGGCGCGGGCCTCATTGCCCACAGCGCTTACGGCTCATGCCCCGTGGTCAAGTAATCGAAACCGTCCAGTAACGACTACTTATGCAAGGCCCTGTATAGCCATCATCCGGCGGCGACCGGCGGCCGTCAACCTACCGCCGTACCGAAAAGAGTGCCCAGGAGATAGGTCACACCCGCCGCCGCTCCGCCCAGGGCCAACTGCCGCAATCCGCTGAACCACCACGAGCGCGCCGTCACCCTGGCCACGAGCGCCCCGCAGGCGAAGAGTCCGACGAGCGCCAGCACCACGGCCGGCCACAGCGCGCTCGCGCCGAGCAGGTACGGCAGCACGGGGATGAGCGCGCCCAGCGCGAAGGCGCCGAAGGACGAGACGGCGGCCACCGTCGGCGAGGGCAGGTCGCCCGGGTCGATGCCGAGCTCCTCGCGGGCGTGGATCTCCAGGGCCTGCTCGGGGTCCTCGGAGAGCTGCCGGGCGACCTCGTGGGCGAGCTTCGGCTCGACGCCGCGGGAGATGTAGAGCTCGGCGAGCTCACGCTGCTCGTCGGCCGGGTGCTTCCTCAACTCGCGCCGCTCGACGTCGAGTTCGGCCTCGACCAGCTCGCGCTGGGAGGCGACGGAGGTGTACTCGCCGGCCGCCATGGAGAAGGCGCCGGCGGCCAGGCCCGACAGTCCGGTGATGATGATCGTCTGCTGCGACACGGCGCCGCCCGCGACACCGGCCATCAGCGCGAAGTTGGAGACGAGACCGTCCATGGCGCCGAACACCGCGGGACGCAGCCAGCCGCCGTTCACGTCGCGGTGGGTGTGGTTGTCCCGGTGCGCGTCGTGAAGTGTCGCCTCGGTCTCGATGATGGCCATGCCCGTGATCCCCGTTCCCCTCGGATGCTTTCTCCGCATCCGAAAGTACGCACGAACGACGGGCCCCGCTAGCAAGGAAGGCCGTACTTACCTGCGGTTTTGCACCCTGCGCAACGGTCGCGGCACCCCCTGAACTGGATCTTCCCCAGATCACCCGTGAGATGGATCACGTGATCGGTGCGTTGACGGTCCGGGAAACATGACCGCAACATCTGTAAACGTTTCCAGCTACGGGAAACGTTTACAGGGGCCGGAAGTTCTCGGACGTATGGGGGTAAAGAGATGGGCACGGGTACCAGCACGGGCCAGCCGACGATCGTCTCCATCGCGGAGCGCGCCGGGGTCTCCATCGCCTCCGTCTCGCGCGTCCTGAACGGCGTGGGGGCCCGCCGCGACACCGTCGTCAAGGTCGAGCGCGCCGCCGCCGAGCTGGGCTACGTGCCCAACGCGGTGGCCCGCTCCCTCAAGGGCGGCCGCACCCGCCAGCTCACCTTCGCGATGCCCGACATCGGCAACCCGGTGTACGTGGCGATGGTCCGCGCCATCCAGTCCGTCGCCAAGGCCGCCGGGTACCGCCTCCTGCTGCACTCCACGGACGCCGTCGTCGACGACGAGCTCGCGGTGCTGCGCAGCCTCGGCGACCGCACCAGCGACGGCCTCATCATCTGCCCCATCCGCATCACGGACGCCCACATCGAGGCGCTGCGCACGGCGGCGGGCCCGGTCGTGGTCATAGGTTCGCTGCCCGACGGGGTGCCGGTGGACAGTGTGCGGGCCGACTCCGTCGCGGGCGCCGCCCTCGCCGTGCGCCATCTGCACGAGACGGGCCGCCGCCGCATCGCCTTCGTCAACGGCCCGGCGGACACGGTCCCCGGTGCCAACCGCGACGAGGGCTACCGCGCCGCCCTGGCCGACTGCGGCCTCGTATACGACCCCGCGCTCGTCGTGCACACGGACTTCGGCATCGAGTCGGGCGCCGATGCCACCGAGGGCCTCCTCGAGCGGGCCCGCCCCGACGCCGTCTTCTGCGCCAACGACCAGCTCGCGCTCGGCGCCGCCCGCGCCCTGCACGCCCGGGGCCTGCGGATACCCGAGGACGTCGCCGTCGCCGGGATGGACGACAGCATGCTCGCGCAGGCCGGCTGGCCCCCGCTGACCAGCGTCGACCTGGGCTCCACCGCCCGCGGCAGGGAAGCCGCCGAACTCCTCCTCAAGCGCCTGTCCGCACCCGTCGGCCCCGCCGGCCCCGCCGACCCCGCGAACGCCGCCGAAGCCGCCGAGAACTCCACCCCCCGCACCACCACCGCCCCGCCCCGCCTCGTCGTCCGTGCCTCCACCGGCCGGGCGGCGCCCGACAGTTGAGAGTCACGAGGTTCGTGCCATGAGTCTCACCGCCTCCCGGGACAGTGCCGTCCCGGGCAGCCGCGGCACACCGCCGCCCCGCACCCCGGCCCAGCGCAAGCGCGCGCTCGGCCTGGACCGGGGCGCGTGGTTCCTGCTGCTTCCCGCGCTGATCCCGATCCTGATACTCAGCGTGGGCCCGCTCCTGTACGGCGTCTCGCTCGCCTTCACGGACTCCCAGGCGGGCCGCACCACCGCCACGCAGTTCGTCGGCCTGGACAACTTCCTGGACCTGCGCCACGACTCGCTGTTCTGGGAGTCGTTCCGCATCGGCCTGGTCTGGGCGGTGTGCGTGACGGCGCTGCAGTTCGTGCTCGGCCTCGGCCTGGCCCTGCTGCTCAACCAGAACCTGCGCTTCCGCTGGCTGGCCCGGACCCTCGCCCTGGTCCCGTGGGCGATGCCCGAGGTGGTCGTCGGCATCATGTGGCGGCTCGTGTACCACTCGGACGCGGGCGTCCTGAACAAGACGCTGACCCAGCTCGGCCTGATCCACGAGAACATCGACTGGCTCTCGGACCTGTCCTACGCGCTCCCGGCCGTCATCGTGGTCGGCGTCTGGGCGGGCATGCCGCAGACGACGGTGGTGCTCCTCGCCGGTCTGCAGAACGTGCCGCACGAGCTGCGCGAGGCCGCGCAGCTGGACGGCGCGGGCCTGTGGCGCCGCTTCACCGCGGTGACCTGGCCCGCGCTGCGGCCGGTGGTCCTGTCCATCACCGCGCTCAACTTCATCTGGAACTTCAATTCCTTCGGCCTGGTGTACGTCCTGACGCAGGGCGGCCCCGGCGGTCAGACCCGCCTGCCGATGCTCTTCGCGTACGAAGAGGCCTTCAAGTACGGCCAGTTCGGCTACGCGGCGGCGATGGGCCTGGTCATGGTCGCGGTGATCGCGGTGCTCCTGACGGTGTTCCTGCGCAAGAAGCTGAAGGAAGACGTGGAGGACACGGCATGAGCACTCCCTTCCCGCGCGCGGCAGGCCGAGCCGGTCAGTACGTGGCCCTGCTCTGCTACATGGTCTTCCTCGCCTTCCCCTTCCTCTGGCTGCTCTCCACGTCCTTCAAGTCCCCGCAGGAGCTGGGCTCGATCGACCCGACGTGGATCCCGCAGCACCCGAGCCTCGACAACTACCGTGCCGCCTTCGACGCGCAGCCGCTGCTCCACTCGGCGCTCAACAGCCTGATCGTCGCGGTCTGCGCCTCGGTGGTCTCGGTCGCGATCGCGGTCCCGGCGGCGTACGTGATGGTCAGGTACCGGACGCGGGTGAGCCAGGCGGGCACGGTCTGGATCCTGGTCAGCCAGATGTTCCCGTTCGTCCTGGTGATCATCCCGCTGTTCCTGGTGCTGAAGAACCTGCACCTGATCGACAGCCTCTTCGGCCTGATCCTCGTGTACGTCGTGTGGAACCTGCCCTTCTCGCTCTGGATGCTCCAGGGGTACGTGAAGTCGGTGCCGACCTCGCTGGAGGAGGCGGCGGCCATGGACGGCGCGAGCCGCGGGCGCACGCTCGTCAGCGTGGTCCTGCCGCTGCTCGCCCCCGGTCTGGTGGCCACGCTGATGTTCAGCTTCGTGACGGCCTGGAACGAGTTCTTCTTCGCCCTCGTGCTCCTCAAGTCCCCGGAGAACCAGACGATGTCGGTCATCCTCACCCGCTTCCTGGGCGCCGAGGGCGTCGCGGACCTCGGCCCGTTGGCCGCCGCGTCGGTCCTGGCCACCATCCCCAGCCTCGTCTTCTTCGCGCTGCTCCAGCGGCGGCTCGTGGGCGGCATGCTCAGCGGGGCGGTGAAGGGCTGATGCGCAGGCGCACCTTCCTCGCCGCCGCCCTCGCGGGCCTGTCGGCCACGGCCGTCGCGGGCTGCGGCGGCCCGGACTCCGACGCCGCGGGCGGCCGGATCACCCTCGAATTCCTCAGTCTGGCCTGGCAGAAGGAGTCGGTCGACGCCAACAAGGCGCTCGTCGCGCAGTGGAACGACACCCACGACGACGTCAAGGTCACGTATGTCCAGGGCAGTTGGGACAACATCCACGACCAGCTCCTCACCTCCTTCGAGGGCGGCGAGGCGCCGGACATCTTCCACGACGACGCCTCGGACCTCACCGACTTCGCGAACGGCGGCTACCTGGCGGACCTGACCCCGTACCTCCCGCGGTCGCTGCGCACGGACATCCCGAAGGCGTCCTGGGAGACGACGACGTACGACGGGAAGATCTACGGCGTCCCGTTCCTCCAGGAGCCGCGCGTCCTCATCGCGAACTCGAAGCTCCTCGACGAGTCCGGCGTGCGGGTCCCGACGGCCCAACACCCCTGGACCTGGGACGAGTTCGAGGAGATCTGCAAGAAGCTGACGCACGGCGGGAACAGGTACGGCGTGGCCTGGTCGATGAAGGAGCCGGTCAGCCAGTCCGTGAACCTGTCGCTCTCCACGGACGGCAAGATCTTCTACAAGGACGCGGACGGCAGGAACGAGATCCGGTACGACGCCGCCGACTCGGCGATCGCCCGGCTGATCAACCGCCAGGTCGACCAGGACCGCACCGCGCCCAAGTCCGGCCTGGGCATGTCGGGTTCGGACACGCTGCCCGGCTTCTTCGCGGGCCGCTACGCGATGCTGCCGCTCAACTTCTCGTACCGCCAGCAGGTCCAGCAGCAGGCCCCGAAGGGCTTCGCGTGGGAGGTCCTGCCGCTGCCGTCCGGGGCCGGGGGCCTGGCCCAGGGCACGGCGCCGCAGACCCTCTCGGTCTCCGAGGACAGCCGGCACAAGAAGGAGGCGACGGAGTTCATCGCCTTCCTCACCCAGGCCCGGCACCAGGTCCGGCTGGCCCGCGGCGACTGGCTGTTGCCCACCAGCACCGAGGCGCTCAAGGACCCGTCGCTCACCACGGCGAAGTACGGCTGGCGGACGGGAGCCGACATAGCCGCGTCGCTGCGCCCCTCCCCCGTCCTCGGGGTGCGCGGCTACGCGGAGTGGAAGGACAAGATCGCCACCCCCGCCTACCAGGAGTACTACAACGGCGGAATCGGCATCGACGAGCTCCGCAAGCGCCTGGCGACCGACGGCAACCGCATCCTCGACCGCTACCAGCGCTGACCCCCGAGGGCCCGCCCGCCCTCTCGCACAACCCCAGAAATGAGCACGAACACCATGAGCGTCAGCGTCGACCCGGAACCATCGGCCCGCAGGCTGCGCACGGTCCCGCAGCCCCCTCCCCCGGCCGCGATCTCGCCGCGCGACCGGGCCCGCGGCGCGCTCCTCGGGCTCGCCGTCGGGGACGCGCTCGGCGCGCCCGCCGAGAACATGAAGCCGTCCCAGATCCGTGAACGCTGGGGCCGTATCGAGGGGTTCGTGTCGGAGAACCCGGCCGGCACGGACGACACCGAGTACGCGATCTTCTCCGGCCTGCTGCTCGCCGAGCACGGCACGGGCCTGACGGTCGGGCACGTCGAGCGGGCCTGGCACACCTGGATCGCGGACCGCGACGAGGGCCCGTTCAAGGGGGCGGGCTTCAGCGAGCGCGGCACCCTGGAGAACCTGCGCCGGGGCCTCGCCGCACCCATCTCCGCCCAGCACCGGCACGCGTGGAGCGACGGCCTCGCCATGCGGGCCGCGCCCTTCGGGGTGTACGCGGCCGGGCGCCCCGCCGAAGCGGCCCGGCTGGTCTCGATCGACGGCACGGTGTCGCACGACGGCGAGGGCATCCACGGCGGCCGGGCGGTGGCGGCGGGCGTGGCCGCGGCGATGGTCAGCCACAACCCCGACGCCGTGGTCCAAGCGGCCCTTTCGGTCGTCCCCGAGGACTCCTGGACGGCGCGCTCCCTGCACCGCGCGGTGACGGCGGCGCGCCGGGCCCGCCGCGATCCCGACGGCACCCAGCTCTCCATGGAGCGCGCGGTCCGCAAGGCGGTCGTCATCGGCGGCTACCCCTGGACGGACCTGGCCCCGGAGGCGGTCGGCCTGGCGTTCGGCGCGTTCGCGGTGGCCCGCGGCGACTTCCGCGAGTCGGTCCTGACGGCGGTCAACATGGGCCGCGACGCGGACACGACGGCGGCCGTGGCCGGCGCCCTGGCAGGCGCCCTGCGCGGTGAGTCCGCGATCCCGGAGCCCTGGGCGACGGCGATCGGCCCGGTACGAGGCAGCTGCCTGCCGTCGATGACGGGCCGTCACATCCTGGACGTGGCGGACCAGTTGACGCCACGAGGGGAGGCGGCGTGAGCGCCCCCGAAGGGGCGCGGGGCAGCGTCGATCAGCGGCTCCGCCGTGGAGCGCGACCAGCCACACCCCACCCGCACCGGACAACGAACCCCGAAGGGGCTCCGGGGGCGAAGCCCCCGGGGACGGGAAGGGGCGGCGGGGGTGACCCCCACCCCGCGCACCCCCAGCCACCCGCAGACGAGAAAGGCCACCCCCCGATGACAACAGCCCGCATCGAGGGCCTGCTCCTCGGCATCGCCGCCGGAGACGCGGCCGGCTGGCCGTCGGGCCGCCACCGCGCGGCCCGCCTCCCCGACTGGACCCGCCGTCTCACCCGCGAACTCGACACGTTCGCCGAGCAGAACGCGACCACCACCCTCCCCGTCCCGATCGCCCTGAACCAGCCCCCGGAACCCCTGCGCCTCGGCCCCTCCGACGACGCCGAGTGGGCCGCGTTCACCGCCCACGCCGTCCTGGCGGCCCACGAGGAAGGGCTCGGCGACCTCCCGCCCGACCACCGCGTACGCTCCGCCCTCGCCCTCGCCTGGAACACCCTGGCGGACGAGATCGCGGCGGCGGCCGCGCGCGCCGACGAGATCGAGTCGGCGCAGATCCCGCTGCGCGCCCGTATCTCGGTGCGCGCGGGCCTCGGCAACCTCGCGGCGGGGCTGCGCCCGCCCGCCACCGGGCACGACAACCCGCACTACTTCGACGACGCGGCCTGCGTCCGTGCCGCGGTCCTGGCCGTGGTCCACCCGGGCGAGCCCGAACGGGCCGCGGATCTCGCCGAGTTCGACGCCCGCTACACCCAGGACGGCGACGGTGTGCACGGCGCCCGCGCGATGGCGGCGGCCGTGGCCGCGGCGCTCGGCGGCGCCCCGGTCGACGCCTGCGTGGACGCGGCGCTCGCCCAGCTCCCCGAGGGCACCGAGATCCATCGCAACGCGCACAGGGCGGTGGAGCTCGGCCGCGCCACGGCCGCCGCCCGCCCGGGCCTGCCCGGCAACGCGTTCGCGCTCGTCCCCGTCCTGGAGCACGAGATCGTCGACCACGTCTACAGCTACGGCATCGCGGCGGCGGAGACGGTCCCGGTCGCCCTGGCCGTGGCGACGGCAGCAGCAGGCGCGGTCACCGAGGCGGTCCCCACTGCCGCCTGTCTCTCCCGCGTCGCGGACTCCGCGCCCGCCCTGGCCGGCGCCCTCACCGGCGCGCTCGGCGGCGCCGACGCCCTCCCCGACACCTGGCGCGACGCCTGCCGCACACTCGCGGGCTGCGCCCTGCCCAGCCTCGCCGGCACCGACCTCATCGCCCTCGCCGGGCGACTCGCCCACGCCTCCCCGCACTCGCCCGCCCCGGAAGGAACCTCAGCATGACCACCGTTTCCCTGGAAGACCGCACCACCGGCGCCCTGGTCGGCGCGGCCGTGGGCGACGCGCTCGGCGGCCCCGTCGAGGGCTGGACCCCGGAGGCCATCGCGGAGCGGCACAACGGCCGGGTGCGCGGCATCGTCGAGCCGTTCTACAAGGACGACTGGAAGACGGCCCGCCCGATCGCCCCGTACCACAAGGGCGACGGACACGTCACCGACGACACCCTGATGACGCACGCGCTGGTCCGCGTGTACGAGAAGGTCCGCGACCACCTCGACGCGTACGCGGTCGCCGACCACCTGGTCCCCGACCTCATCACAACTCCCCGCTGGATCCCGGAACTCGAGGCGGAGGCCCTGCCCCTCCAGCGCATCTTCCTCGCCGAGAAGTGGATCGTCGCGCGCATCCACTACGGGCACGTGGACCCCCGCGAGGCGGGCGTCGGCAACATCGTGAACTGCGGCGCCGCGATGTACATGGCCCCGGTCGGCGCGGTCAACGCCGGCGACCCCCGCTCCGCGTACAACGAGGCCCTCGACGTGGCGGGCGCCCACCAGAGCTCGTACGGCCGCGAGGCGGCGGGCGTGTTCGCGGCAGCCGTAGCGGCCGCGTACAAGCCGGACGCGACGCCCGAGTCGGTCGTCGAGGACGTCCTGAAGCTCGCGAAGGACGGCACGAAGTCGGCGATCGAAGCGGTCTGCGACGTGGCCGCCCGATACGACGACTTCGAGGACGCCCTCAAGCCGCTGCGCGAGGCGGTCGCCCCCTTCGACACGGTCGGCCCCGAGTACCGCAAGCCGTCCCTCGGCGCCCGCCGCCCCTCCCGGCTGCACGCCATCGAGGAACTCCCCGTCGCACTCGGCATGCTGCTCGTCGGCCGCGGCGACTTCCGGCACACCGTGCTCGGCTCGGTCAACTACGGCCGCGACTGCGACTCGATCGCCACGATGAGCGGCGCGATCGTCGGCGCGCTGTACGGGGAGCAGGCCGTGCCCAAGGAGTGGAGCTCGGAGATCGCGCGGGCCAGCAAGCTGGACCTGCACACCCCGGCGGCGTCCCTCGCGCAGGTCACGCGCGAGGTGCACGGCCGCGACCTGGAGCGCCGCCGCGCCCACGAGGCGGCGTTCGCGACGATCGCGGGTCTGTGATGCTGCGTCTGACCTGGGTACAGCCCGAGGACCTGATCGGCCACGAACTGCGGCAGGCCGCACAGGACGGCCGCGACGCCTCCGCGATCCAGGCGCGCTGGGTCGCGGCGGGCGGCCATCTGGCCCCGGACCGCGCGGGCGCGTCCGCCACCCCGGCGACGCCCGACCTCCGGGGGCTGGCCGAGGAGTTGCTGGACGAGCTCGCGGCCCAGCCGTCCCCGCTCTCCGCCGCGGAACCGGCGACGTACCGGGCCGTCGGGACCGCCGCGGCATCCCCGCACGGGGCCCCGGCGTCCGACCTGCCCCGGCTGCACGCGGCCTGGCTCGGCCGGGCGATCGGCTGTCTGCTCGGCAAGCCGGTGGAGAAGCTCCCGCTGACCGGCATCAGGGCCATCGCCCGCTCCACCGGCAACTGGCCCCTGACGACGTGGTTCACGGAGCGGGGCCTGGACCCGGAGATCGCGAGCGCGTACCCGTGGAACCGCCGCTCCCGGCCCACCTCGCTCGCCGAGAACATCGACGGGATGCCGGAGGACGACGACCTCAACTACCCGCTGCTCGGACTGCTGCTGCTCCAGCGGTACGGCCACGACTTCAGCACGCAGGACGTGGCCCGGCTGTGGCTGGACGAACTCCCGGCCGGGCGCACCTTCACCGCCGAGCGCGTCGCCTACCGCAATCTCCTCGCGGGCCTGGAGCCGCCGCTCACGGCGACGTACCGCAATCCGTTCCGTGAGTGGATCGGCGCTCAGATCAGGGCGGACATCTTCGGCTGGACGAACCCCGGCGACCCGGCCCGCGCGGCCGAACTCGCTCACAGGGACGCCGCGTTGACGCACACCGCCAACGGTGTCTACGGCGAGATGTTCGTCGCGGCGGCGATCGCCCACGCGGCGGGCCCCGTCCCCACCACGATCCACGCGACCCTGCGCGCCGCCCTCGCCCACGTCCCGCCGGACTCCCGCTACGCGCGGGCGGTACGGCTCGGCATCGAGACGGCGGCCGCCGAGCCCACCGGGACCCCCGAGGGATTCGAGCAGGTGGTGGACGTGCTGCACCACCACTACCGCGACCACCACTGGGTGCACGTGCTGCCCAACGCCGCACTGCTCGCCGCCGCCCTCACCCACGCCGACGGCGACTTCGCGGGCTCCATCTGCCGTGCGGTGAGCGGCGGCTGGGACACCGACTCCAACGGCGCGACGGCCGGTTCGATCGCGGGCCTGCTGGCCGGGCACCCGGACGCGCTGCCCGCGTCCTGGTCCGCCCCGCTGAAGAACCGCCTCGCCACCACGGTCGGCGGCTTCGACGGCATCGGCTTCGACGAACTGGCCCGGCTCACTCTGGAGGCCCGCGCATGACCACCGACACCCCGTCGCAGGGCCCGCTGAGCGGACTCCGCGTCCTCGACCTCGCGACCCTCTTCGCCGGCCCGATCTGCGCGACGATGCTCGGCGACTTCGGCGCCGAGGTCATCAAGATCGAGCACCCGCGCAAGCCGGACCCGTCCCGCGGCCACGGCCCGTCGAAGGACGGCGTCGGCCTGTGGTGGAAGACACTGGGCCGCAACAAGAAGAACCTCACCCTCGACCTGTCCTCCCCCGGCGGCCGCGAGATCCTCCTCAAGCTCGCCGCCGAGTCGGACGTGATCATCGAGAACTTCCGCCCGGGCACCCTGGAGAAGTGGCACCTCGGCTGGGACGAGCTGAGCGCCGCCAACCCGCGCCTGGTCCTGGCCCGCGTCACCGGCTTCGGCCAGTTCGGCCCGTACGCGCGCCGCCCCGGATTCGGCACGCTCGCCGAGGCGATGAGCGGCTTCGCGGCGATCACCGGCCAGCCGGACGGACCGCCGACCCTGCCCCCGTTCGGCCTCGCCGACTCCATCGCCGCGCTCGCCACCTCGTACGCGGTCATGGCCGCCCTGCGCGGCCGGGACACCACGGGCCACGGCCAGGTCATCGACATGGCGATCATCGAGCCGATGCTGGCGATCCTCGGCCCGCAGGCCACCTGGTACGACCAGCTCGGCTACGTCCAGCCGCGCACCGGCAACCGCTCGACGAACAACGCGCCGCGCAACACCTACCGCACCAGCGACGGCACGTGGGTCGCGGTCTCCACGTCCGCACAGTCGATCGCCGAGCGCGTGATGCACCTCGTGGGGCGCCCGGAGTTCATCGACGAGGAGTGGTTCGCGACCGGTTCGGGGCGCGCCGCGCACGCCGACGAGCTCGACGCGGCGGTCGGCGGCTGGATCGCGGGCCACACCCGCGACGAGGTGGTCACCGCCTTCGAGAAGGCGGAGGCGGCCATCGCCCCGATCTACGACATCCGCGACGTCATGGCCGACGAGCAGTACCGGGCCCTCGGCTCGGTCACCGAACTGCCCGACCCCGACCTCGGCACGGTGAAGATGCAGAACGTGCTCTTCCGGCTCTCCGAGACCCCGGGCGGCATCAGGTGGACGGGCCGTGCGCACGGCGCGGACACCGACGAGATCCTGACCGGCCTCGGCCTCTCGGAGGCGGAGGTCACGTCCCTGCGGGAAGCTGGTGCAGTATGACCGGTGTGTACCTTACGTGGCTGTACGTTCCCGGAGACCGTCCCGACGTGGTCGCCAAGGCGCTGGGCTCCGGCGCCGATGTGGTCCTGGTCGACCTGGAGGACGCGGTCGCTCCCGACCGCAAGGCGTACGCGCTCGACGCCACCGCCGAGCTGCTCGCCGACCGGCACGACGTGCCGGTGCACGTCCGCGTCAACGCGCTGGACGGCCCGCTCGCCGAGCGCGAGGTGCGCCGCCTCGCCCCGCTCCCCGGTCTGGACGCGCTGCGGCTGCCGAAGGTGAACGGCCCGGCGGACCTGGACCGCGTCGCCGACTGGGCGGTCGAAGTCCCGCCCCTGTACGCCCTCCTGGAGTCGGCCATCGGCGTCGAGCATGCCTACGGCATCGCCTCCCACCCGGCGGTGCGGGGCATCGCGCTCGGCGAGGCCGACCTCCGCGCCGACCTCGGTGTCAGTGACGCGGCGGGCCTGGCCTGGGTGCGCGGCCGGGCGGTCGTCGCCGCCCGCGCGGCCCGGCTGCCGCCGCCGCCCCAGTCCGTCTACCCGGACATCCGGGACACGCAGGGCCTGGCCCGCTCCTGCGCCGAGGGCCGCGCGCTCGGCTTCCTGGGCCGCACGGCGATCCATCCGCGCCAGCTCCCGGTCATCGCGGAGGCGTTCCGGCCGACGGACGCGGAGGTGGCGGCGGCCCGCGACATCGTCACGGCGGCGGCCACCGAGGCGGGGGCGCTGGCGCTCGCGGACGGCCGGTTCGTGGACGCCGCGGTGGTGGCCGCGGCCCGGCGGACGCTCGCCCTCGCGGGGGCCGCCCCCGCATAGGGGCCCGGGCCCGACGCCAGAGGGCGCCGAACCGTCAGCGGTTCGGCGCCCTCTTCGGCGTACGGGCGAAGGACGTCAGCCCTTCTTGCCCCCGGCCTTCTCCTTCTCGGAGTCGGCCTCGGACACGGAGTCCTCGGCGGGCTCGCTCTTCTTCAGGTCCACCGAATCCTTGTCGCCGGAGTCCTTGTCGCCGGAGTCCTTGCCGTCGGAGTCCTTGCCGTCGGAGTCCTTGCCGTCGGAGTCCTTGTCCTCGGTCTCCTTGCCTTCGGCGTCCTTCGCCGTGCCGTCCGCACCGTCGGCGGACTCCTCGGCGGCGCCGGGCTCGACGATCTCCTCACGGCCCGGCCGCGCCTTCGCCGACACCACGATGTAGACCACGGCGAGCAGGAAGACGAGGATCGCCGTCCAGTCGTTCAGGCGCAGGCCCAGGATGTGGTGGGCGTCGTCGACGCGCATCCACTCGATCCAGAACCGGCCCACGCAGTACGAGGCGACGTACAGCGCGAACGCCCGCCCGTGGCCCAGCTTGAACCTGCGGTCGGCCCAGATCACGAGCAGCGCGACGCCGATGCACCACAGCGACTCGTACAGGAACGTCGGGTGGTAGGTGCCCGGCACCCGGCCGTCCGTGTCGGAGGTGATCTTCAGTGCCCACGGCACATCGGTCGGCTTTCCGTAGAGCTCCTGGTTGAACCAGTTGCCCCAGCGGCCGCAGGCCTGGGCGAGCGCGATACCGGGTGCGATGGCGTCGGCGTACGCGGGCAGCGGGATGCCGCGGCGACGGCAGCCGATCCAGGCACCGACCGCGCCGAGCGCGATCGCGCCCCAGATACCGAGGCCGCCCTCCCAGATCTTGAAGGCGTCCACCCAGTCACGGCCCTCGCTGAAGTACAGCTCGTAGTCCGTGATGACGTGGTAGAGCCGCCCGCCGACCAGGCCGAACGGCACCGCCCAGACAGCGATGTCGGCGACCGTGCCGGCCCGCCCGCCGCGGGCGATCCAGCGCCTGTTGCCGAGCCAGACGGCCACGAAGACGCCGATGATGATGCAGAACGCGTAGCCGCGCAGCGGGATCGGTCCGAGGTAGACGACCCCGCGCGACGGGCTGGGAATGTAGGCAAGTTCCATGGCAGGACCGACGCTACCGTGCCGGGCCGCACCGCTGTCGGGCAGCCCGGCTACGGCTCCATAACGGCCTTACTTGGCCGCGGCCTCCACCTGCTGCTTCAGCTTGTCCGGCGTCAGCGTGTTCAGATCGAGGGTCGTGCCGTCGAGGATCACCGTCGGCGTGCCGGAGAGCTTGTCGTCCTGGAACTTCTTGTAGCTCTTCTGCACCCAGCTGTCGTGCTTGCCGTCGTTCACACAGGACTTGAAGGTGTCCGTGACCAGGCCGTCGACCGTGCCCGCCAGCTCGATCAGCTTGCTGTTCTTCGCGAACGCGTCGTCGGACTCCTCCGGCTGGTTCTCGTACAGCACGTCGTGGTAATCACGGAACTTCCCGGCGTCCTGGGCGCACGCCGCCGCGTTCCCCGCGCGCAGGGAGCCCGTGCCGCCCATGTTCGAGTCGATCAGCGTGACCAGGTGGTACTGGATCTTCAGCGTGCCGGCGTCGACCAGCTCGTGCAGCGTCGAGCGGTAGTTGGTCTCGAAGGACTGGCACGCCGGGCAGCGGAAGTCCTCCCAGATCGTGAGCGTCGGCTTGGCGGTGTCCTTGCCGACAGGGATGGCGAGCTTGTCGTCGCCGACCGCCCCCTGCGGTGCGACGACCGGGCCCGACGACGTGTCACTGGAGCTGTCGCCGCCCGAATTCGCCGCGACGACTCCGATGACGGCGGCCAGACCCAGCACACAGACCACCGCCGCGCCCACGATCAACGTGCGACGCCGCTTCTCCGCGGCCTTCTGCTTCTCGCGCTCCGCGGCCAGTCGCTCGCGGGCGGCGCGCTTTCCCTCACGGTTCTTCTCACTCACACCGGCGCCAACGAAGCGGGAAGGCACCAGCGTGCCTCCCCGCCCCGAATTACACCCATAAGGGTTAAGTAACTCTGTGTTACCCCTGGCGCTTCACTCCGGCGGCGAGCTCACCGGCGAGGGCGCGTACGCCGTCGAGTCCGGCCGCCTCGTCCTCGGCGTCCAGCATCCGCTTCACGAACGCCGAACCGACGATGACACCGTCGGCGAAGGAGGCGACCTCCTTGGCCTGGACGGCGTTGGAGACGCCGAGGCCCACGCAGACCGGCAGGTCGGTGGTGGCCTTGGTGCGCTCGACGAGCTCCTTGGCCTCGTTGCCGACGGACTCGCGGGTGCCGGTGACGCCCATCAGGGACGCGGCGTAGACGAAGCCCGAACCGGCCGCCGTGATGGTGGCCAGGCGCTCGTCCTTGCTGCTCGGCGCGACGACGAAGATGGTCGCGAGACCGTTCTTCTCGGCGTGCGCCCTCCACTCGGCGGACTCCTGCACGGGCAGGTCGGGCAGGATGCAGCCCGCGCCGCCGGCCTCGGCGAGCTCGGTGGTGAACCGCTCGACGCCGTAGATGTAGATCGGGTTCCAGTACGTCATGACGAGCACCGGCTTGCCGGTGGCCTCGAACGCCTCGCGCACGGTGCGCATGACGTCCTTGATCTTCAGGCCGCCGCGCAGCGCGATGTCGTCGGCGGTCTGGATGACCGGGCCGTCGAGGACCGGGTCGGAGTGCGGCAGGCCGACCTCGACCACGTCGGCGCCGCCGTCGAAGACGGCCTTGATCGCCTCGATGCCGCCGTCGACGGTCGGGAAGCCGGCCGGCAGGTAGGCGATGAGCGCGGCGCGGCCCTCGGCCTTGGCGCCGGCGAGAGTGTCGGACAGCAGTTGCAGATTCCCGCTCACTTGGAGTCCCCCTCGCTGGAAGCGTCGTACAGGCCGAAGTAACGGGCCGCCGTGTCCATGTCCTTGTCGCCACGGCCGGACAGGTTGACGATGATCAGCCCGTCCTTGCCGAGTTCCTTGCCGACGTCGAGGGCGCCCGCGAGGGCGTGCGCCGACTCGATGGCCGGGATGATGCCCTCGGTCTGCGACAGCAGGCGCAGCGCCTGCATGGCCGCGTCGTCGGTGACCGCGCGGTACTCGCCGCGGCCACTGTCCTTCAGGTACGCGTGCTCGGGGCCGATGCCCGGGTAGTCCAGGCCCGCCGAGATCGAGTAGGGCTCGGTGATCTGGCCCTCGTCGTCCTGGAGGACGTAACTGCGCGAACCGTGCAGGATGCCGGGCTCGCCCGCGGACAGGGTCGCCGCGTGCTCGCCGGTCTCGATGCCGTGCCCGGCCGGCTCGCAGCCGATGAGGCGGACGTCGGCGTCCGGGATGAACGCGTGGAACAGGCCGATGGCGTTGGAGCCGCCGCCGACGCAGGCGATCGCGGCGTCGGGCAGCCGGCCCGCGCGCTCCAGGATCTGGCGGCGGGCCTCGACGCCGATGACGCGGTGGAAGTCGCGGACCATCGCGGGGAACGGGTGCGGGCCCGCGACCGTGCCGAAGAGGTAGTGGGTCTCGTCGACGTTGGCGACCCAGTCGCGGAACGCCTCGTTGATGGCGTCCTTGAGGGTGCGGCTGCCGGACTTCACGGCCTCGACCTCGGCGCCCAGCATGCGCATCCGGGCCACGTTCAGGGCCTGGCGCTGGGTGTCGATCTCGCCCATGTAGATCTTGCACTCGAGGCCGAGCAGGGCGCAGGCGGTCGCCGTGGCGACACCGTGCTGACCGGCGCCGGTCTCGGCGATCACCCGGGTCTTGCCCATGCGCTTGGTGAGCAGCGCCTGGCCGAGCACGTTGTTGATCTTGTGCGAGCCGGTGTGGTTCAGGTCCTCACGCTTGAGGAACATCCGGACGCCGCCGGCGTGCTCGGCGAACCGGGGCACCTCGGTGAGGGCGCTCGGGCGGCCCGTGTAGTGGACCAGGAGGTCGTCGAGCTCGCGGGCGAACTCCGGGTCGTTCTTGGCCTTGTCGTACTCGACGGCGACCTCGTCCACGGCGGCGACGAGCGCCTCCGGGATGAACTTGCCGCCGAACGCGCCGAAGTAGCCCTCGGCGCTGGGGATCTGACCCTCCGGGTCAGGAATGAAGTACTCGCTGGGCATGCGGAAACCTCACGGTGAGTTCGGGTGATGAATGATCTCCGTGGGGGCGCAGGTGGCCGGCTGCGCGCCGACCGGTCCGTGGCCGGTGGCACTGGTGCGGCGAAAGCCGCGCGTCGATACCGTCCCGCGCCCCTAGCGGGGCGCTTGCCATCGCATGCCGTTGATCTGACCCGGCTCGCTGCCGATGTGGTAGCGGACCCGGCGCCCGCGCACACGCCGCGCCGGGGCCCGGCAGCCGCGAGGGCGGCAACCGGGGGCGAGGCGGGTGGCGATGGGCATCGGTCAGCTCACCGGCCGTGCCGCAGGGCCGGGTGGGCGCCCGCGGCGACCAGGTCGGCGACAGCGGCCTTCGGGTCGCGGCCGGTGACCAGGGACTCGCCGACGAGGACCGCGTCGGCGCCCGCGTTGGCGTACGCGATCAGGTCGTGCGGGCCGCGGACACCGGACTCGGCGACCTTGACGATGTGGTCCGGGATCTCCGGGGCGACGCGCTCGAAGGTGCCGCGGTCGACCGAAAGATCCTTCAGATTACGGGTGTTGATGCCGATGATCTTGGCCCCGGCGTCCACCGCGCGCTCGACCTCCTCCTCGTCGTGCGCCTCGACGAGCGGCGTGAGGCCGATGGACTCGGCGCGCTCGATGAGGGACTCCAGGGCGGGCTGCTCCAGGGCGGCCACGATCAGCAGGGCGAGGTCGGCGCCGTACGCGCGGGCCTCCCACAGCTGGTACGAGGTGACGATGAAGTCCTTGCGCAGGACCGGGATGTCGACCTTGGCGCGGACCGCCTCCAGGTCGGCGAGCGAGCCGCCGAAGCGGCGCTGCTCGGTGAGGACCGAGATGACGGCGGCGCCACCGGCCTCGTAGTCGGCGGCGAGACCCGCCGGGTCGGCGATCGCGGCCAGCGCGCCCTTGGAGGGGCTGGACCGCTTGACCTCGCAGATGACCTTGACGCCGTCGCCGCGCAGGGCCGCGACCCCGTCCTTGGCGGGGGGAGCCTTCGCCACGCGCTCCTTGAGCTCGTCGAGGCTGACGCGCGCCTGCCGTTCCGCGAGGTCGGCACGGACACCGTCGATGATCTCGTCGAGCACACTCACGCGAGCGGACTCCCTTCTGACAGTTCACTGGGCAATCTGCCGGTCACAGTGATGGTATCCGGAGGATGGCTGAGGCTCCGCATCCGGTTGACGCGGGTCCCAGTACCTGGACAGTTGCGAATGATCAAGGCTGGAGGAAGCCACCGAAAGGCAGGTTCCGGACAACGGTGAAGACGAGCACCACCGCACCGAGCGCCCACAGGTGTGTCCGACCGAGCCGGAGGCCGGGTGGCCTGCCGCGGGCCGAGCGCACCGTCCACACGGTCCAGCCGACCGCGAAGAGGGCGTAGCCGACGACCGCGAGGGCGTTGGCGCCGAGCGCCGTCGCGAGATCCCCGTGCACGAGCGCGTGCGCACCGCGCAGTCCGCCGCAGCCCGGACAGTAGATCCCGGCGACCTGGAGCAGCGGACAGGCCGGGTAGTGGCCCGGCTGGTTCGGGTCGACCGTGCCGACGTACGCGAAGGCCGCGGCGACCCCGCCGAGCAGGCCCAGCGGGACGGCGACGCGACGCAGCAGGGTCGCGGGAACGGTTTCGGTCGTCTGGACGGTCACGCGTGAATTCTGCCCCGGAGGTCTGTACTCCGCCTCCTGGAAACCTCCGGCGCATCCATACCGGACGTTCCCGTGCGAACGGCGCGAGGGGCGGCCGGCGACCGTGTCGCCGAACCGCCCCTCGCCGTACGGCTTCGCGTACGAGGATCAGGCCTCCGAGACGGAGGTGTTCAGCTTCAGCTCCGCGCGGCGGGGCTTGCCGAGACCGGCCAGGTGCATCGCGCCGCCGACGACCGCGGCCAGGGCGAGCAGGGCCATGCCGGCCCAGAAGCCGACGACGCTGCCCATCACCATGAAGGCGCCCGCGACACAGAAACCGATGAAGGCGATGATGACACCGGTCCAGGCGGCCGGGGTGTGTCCGTGGCTCATGTCCGCCATGGCTTGCTCCTCGTTGCGTTTCGCTCGCTGCCGAAACAGCGCGTTGGCATGAAAATAGTTACGGTTCATTGTCCCGCACCGGGGTGAGTGCCCGGCACCGGGGTCAGGCGCCGGTCGGGTCCTCGCCGCGGTCGAGCGCCTTCCACAGGTCCTCGGGACGGTCCGGGTCGACGGCCTTCTGCTTGCGGGGCCGGGGCGCGCCCGAGCGTTCGTAGCGTCCGCCCATCGAGGGCCAGGCCGCGCCGTAGATCACGGCGAGGATCCCGGCGATCAGGATCAGGGCGCCGCCGCCCGCCGCGACGTAGGGCCAGGCGGTGTGGCTGAGGGTGTCGATGGTGGCCGCGGCGTCGCCGGACGCCTGCGCGGCCTTCTCGTCCAGGGCGGAGCTGTCGTCCGCGCCGAGCACGGCGGCGGCCACGGCGCCCGCGCCGGAGAGCGCGAGCAGCGCCGAGACCAGGAGGCGGCCCGCCTTGCGGACGGCGAACACGGCGACGAGCGCGGCGAGCCCGACGACGGCCAGGGCGGCGGGGACGCCCGTGACGTCGCTGCCCCTGGCGGTGAGCGGCAGGTCGCCGCCCGCGACGGAGGCGACGCCGGAGCACCACTCCTGCCGGGAGGCCAGCAGGGCGACAGCGGCGCCCGCGGCCCCCAGGAGCAGCGCGATGCCGAGGCTGCGCCGCCCGCTCTTGGCGGGGCGGCCGGACTCGGCGGCTTCGGTACGGGGGTGCGGTACGGCAGTCACGTACTCCACTATCACCCCTCTGTACAGGTACACGGGCCCCGGGGGCACGAGGCGTGCGTCACGTCACACGGAGTGCGCGCCGAGCCGGTTCGCGGTGTGCACCGCGCGCAGCACCGCCGCCGCCTTGTTCCGGCACTCGGTGTCCTCCGCGACGGGGTCGGAGTCGGCGACGACGCCGGCGCCCGCCTGCACGTACGCCGTGCCGTCGCGCAGCAGCGCGGTGCGGATCGCGATGGCGGTGTCGGAGTCGCCCGCGAAGTCGAGGTAGCCGACGCAGCCGCCGTACAGGCCGCGCCGCGACGGCTCCAGCTCGTCGATGATCTGCATCGCGCGCGGCTTGGGGGCGCCGGAGAGGGTGCCGGCCGGGAAGCAGGCGGTGAGCACGTCGAAGGCGGTGCGGTCCGCGGCGACCGTGCCGGTCACGGTGGAGACGATGTGCATGACGTGCGAGTACCGCTCGATCGACATGAAGTCGACGACCTCGACGGAGCCCGGTTCGCAGACCCGGCCCAGGTCGTTGCGGCCGAGGTCGACGAGCATCAGGTGCTCGGCGCGCTCCTTGGGATCGGCGAGCAGTTCGTCGGCAAGTGCCTGGTCCGCTTGGGGAGTTGCGCCGCGCGGCCGGGTCCCGGCGATGGGGTGGACCATGGCCCGCCCGTCCTCGACCTTGACGAGCGCCTCGGGGGACGAGCCGACGACGTCGAATCCGTCGAAGCGGAACAGGTACATGTACGGGGACGGGTTGGTCGCCCGCAGCACGCGGTAGACGTCCAACGCGCTTGCCGTGCACGGGGTTTCGAAGCGCTGCGAGGGGACGACCTGGAAGGCTTCGCCGGCCCTGATCCGCTCCTTGATGTCCTCGACGGCGTCCTGGTACTGCTCGCCGCCCCACAGCGCGGTGAACTCCGGGAGCTCGGACGGCGGGAGTGCGGCGGGGGCCGAGTCGACCGGCTCGGCGAGGTCGGCCTCCATCGCGTCGAGCCGGGCGACGGCGTCCGCGTACGCCTCGTCGACGCCCGTGTCGAGGTCGTTGTGGTTGATCGCGTTGGCGATCAGCAGGACCGAGCCGTCCCAGTGGTCGAGGACGGCGAGGTCGCTGGTGAGCAGCATCGTCAGCTCGGGCAGCTTCAGATCGTCGCGCTCGCCGGGGCCGATCTTCTCCAGGCGGCGCACGATGTCGTAGCCGAGGTAGCCGACCATGCCGCCGGTGAACGGCGGCAGGCCCTCGTAGCGCGGGGTGTGCAGCGTCTCGACGGTGGCGCGCAGGGCGGCGAGCGGGTCGCCGTCGACGGGGACGCCGACCGGGGCGGTGCCCAGCCAGTGGGCCTGCCCGTCGCGCTCGGTGAGGGTGCCGGTGGACCGCACGCCCACGAACGAATACCGGGACCAGGAGCGGCCGTTCTCCGCGGACTCCAGGAGGAACGTGCCGGGCCGCTCGGCGGCGAGCTTGCGGTACAGGCCCACGGGGGTGTCACCGTCCGCGAGCAGCTTGCGGCTGACGGGGATCACTCGGCGGTCGGTCGCCAGCTTGCGGAAGGTCTCGAGATCCATGGCGGCAGACCTTACTTCGTCACGGGGAGGACGTCAGTGTCGAAGCAGGTGCGGGTGCCGGTGTGGCAGGCGGCGCCGACCTGGTCGACCTGGACGAGCACGGTGTCGGCGTCGCAGTCCAGCGCGACGGACTTCACGTACTGGAAGTGGCCGGAGGTGTCGCCCTTGACCCAGTACTCCTGGCGGCTGCGCGACCAGTACGTGCAGCGTCCGGTGGTGAGGGTGCGGTGCAGTGCCTCGTCGTCCATCCAGCCGAGCATCAGCACCTCGCCGGTGTCGTACTGCTGGGCGATGGCGGGGACGAGTCCGTCGGCGCTGCGCTTGAGGCGGGCGGCGACGGCCGGGTCGAGGTTGCTGGCGGGGGGCTCGCTGGTCATACGTGCCATTGTGCCGCGCCACACCCGTCGCATCGGTACGCGTCCACTGTCCGGACGAGGACGGCCGGTCGTAGGCTGGCGCCATGTCGACCCATGCCAAGCGTGAACGACTCCTTCTGGCGGACCTTCTGGAGGCGGCGGGCCCCGAGGCCCCCACTCTGTGCGAGGGCTGGACCGCCCGCGATCTCGCGGCCCACGTGGTGGTGCGCGAGCGGCGCCCCGACGCGGCGGGCGGGATTCTCATCAAGCAGCTCCAGTCACGGCTCGACCGGGTGCAGGCGGAGTTCGCGGAGAAGCCGTACGAGGAGCTCATCCAGCTGATCCGCACCGGCCCGCCGCGCTTCTCGCCGTTCTCCCTCAAACAGGTCGACGAGGCGTCGAACGCGGTGGAGTTCTTCGTCCACGCCGAGGACGTGCGGCGCGCGCAGCCCGACTGGTCGCCGCGCGAGCTCGACCCGGTCTTCTCCGACGTGCTGTGGTCACGCCTGGAGCGGATGGCCCGGATGATGGGCCGCAAGGCGCCCGTCGGCCTGGTGCTGCGCCGCCCGGACGGGCAGACGGCGGTGGCGCACAAGGGCACTCCGGTGGTCACGGTCACCGGCGAGCCGGCCGAGCTGCTGATGTTCGCGTTCGGCCGGCAGTCCGCGGCGGACGTGGAGCTGGAGGGCGACAAGGCGGCGGTGGAGCGGCTCAGCGAGACGAAGGAGCTGGGGCTGTAGCCCCCTGATTCTCCGTACGCGGTACGGGAGTCGAGGCCGGGGGCGCGGCCGGGGCGCGGCGCGTCCAGAGCAGCGCCCCGGCGACCAGACCCGCGACTCCCGGCAGCCAGGCCACCGCTCCCGCGGGCAGGGCGCCCGCGATCATGCCGAAGACGGCTCCGGCCAGTTGCAGGGCGAGGGACTGGACGGACAGGACCGTGGCGCGGGCGGAGCTGTCGGTGCGGCGGTGCAGGAACTCGTTGACGTTGGGTCCGGTCGCGCCGAGCCCCACGTAGACCAGCAGATAGCCGAGCGCGGCCAGGGCGGCCAGGTCCGTCGCCGCCGTGACGCAGAGCAGCAGTAGGCCGAGGACGGCGGTGCACTCCCCCGTGAGGACGGCCCGCTCGCCGCTGCCCGTGAGACGGGCGGCCAGGGGCGCGAGCCGGTTGCCGAAGGCGGTGCCGCAGAATCCGGCGCAGGACAGCGCCGCGTAGAGCACGGCGCCGCCGTCGGCGGTGCCGCTGAGGTCGGCGGCGCGGCCCGGGGTGAGCAGTTCGACGACGCCGAGCGCGCTGCCGGTGGCCGCGGCGGTCAGCACGACGCGGCGTACGAGGCCGTCGCGGGCGGTGTGCCGGATGCCGCCGGTGACGGTGGCGGGGATACCGCCGATGACCTGGCGCAGGGTGGTGGCCGGGCGCGGCGGCTCGGGCAGGGCGACGCAGACGTAGCCGACGTAGAACACGCTGATGACGGCGCCGACCAGCAGCGGCAGGGCGAGCACGGGGACGCCGACGGCGCTCTCGAAGCGGGCGCCCGGGTCGCTGCCGAGGCCGAGCAGCCAGGGGCCGAGGCCGCCGCACAGGGTGCCGATGGCGAGCGCGGCGGCACCGGCGGCGGCGCCGCGGGCGAGCCCCGTGCGCAGCTCGGCGTCCGGGCCCTCGTGGGCGTGCACGGTGTCGACGTACCAGGCCTCCGCGGGGCCGCTGTTGAGGGCGCGGGCCGTGCCCTTGAGCGCCATGGCCACGACCAGCACCCAGACCGCGGTGCCGGTCGCGATCAGGGCGAGGGCGACGACGGTGAGCACGCCGGAGGCGGCGAGGACGGCGCGGCGGCCGAGGACGTCGGAGAGCCCGCCGGTGGGCAGCTCCAGGGCGGCTGCGGTCAGTGAGTGCACGGCGAACAGGGCGGATATCGCCGCGAGCGACACCCCGCGCTCGGTCAGCAGCAGCACCTGTACGGGGATGGAGAGGCCGGTCGGCAGCCAGAACAGGAACGACACGGCGCTGTACCGACGACCTGCGGTGAGCGGAGCGAGTGTCATCGTGGTCAGCCTCTCATCGGGAACGCGTACAGGTGGACGCCGACGGTCTCGCGGCCCTGGGGGTCCGCGGCCTTGCCGCGCTCGACGTAGCGGGTGACGACGGCGTGCAACTCGGCGGTGAGTTCCTTGAGTTCGCCGGGGGTGAGCCGGGCCAGGAAGTCGGAGCTGTCGTGCGCGTCCTGCCACTCCTCGCTCCAGCCGGCGCGCTGCTCGAGAAAGCGCAGGTAGTGGTCGCGCCGCTCGTCGTACATGACGCGGGAGAGGGCGGTGTGCGCCGCGGCGCTCTCCGGGGTGTCCCGGAAGTCGGAGCTGTTGATGGTCAGCGACTCCTGCGCGGCCGTCCACCAGCGCTCCCGGCCGTCGCCGCCCTCCCGCTCGGCCTCCACGATCAGGCCGCGCTCGGCCAGCTTGCGCAGGTGGTAGCTGATCAGGGAGACGGCCGTGCCGTCGTCGAGGTCGTCCGCGAGCTGCGAGGCGGTGGCGGCGCCGCGCAGCTTCAGGGCTCCGTAGAGCTTCATGCGCAAGGGGTGGGCGAAGGCCTTGAGGGTGGCCAGGTCCTCGATGCGGCGTGACTCGGTCATGCTTCGACCTTAGATATGAAAGAAAAGTTGCGCAATAAGATTTGTGCAACTTTTCTTTCATGACCGCCGGGGCCGGACCGGCGCCGCCCGAGGGCAGGACGTCCTGGGCGTCAGGGGCGCCGCAACCGGTGGGCGCTCAGGGCGAGGCCGAGTTCCACCAGGTCGCCCGGGCGGGTCAGGCTCAGCCCCGTGAGCTGTTCGCAGCGCCGCAGCCGGTTCAGGACGGTGTTGCGGTGGCAGTAGAGGCGGGTGGCGGCGCGCTGGGCCGAGCCGTCGCAGTCCAGCCAGACCGTCAGGGTGTCGAGCAGGACGTCGCGGTCAGCGGGCGGCAGGGCGAGCAGCGGGCCGAGCACCCGGTCGGCGAGGAGGCGGCCGAGCACGGGGGTCGCGGCGACGAGCGCGGCGGGCAGATCCTCGTCGAGCAGGACCGTGCCGCCGGCCGCGGGGCAGATCCGCAGGGCGGTCCCGGCGAGGCGGCGGGCGGCGCCGATCGCGGTGAGCCCCTCGACCGCGGGGCTGATCCCGATCCGCAGCCCCGGCGTGCGGGCCGTCGACTCCCGGCAGGCGGCGGCGAGCGCGGCGCTCGTGCGGCCGGCGAGGAGGACGATGCCGCACTGCCCGTCGGGGCCCGGGTGCCACACCGCCCGCAGCCCGCCGGGCAGCACGCCCCGGCCGCCCGCGACCAGCACCACCGCGTACCTGCCCCGCTCCGGCAGCTCCAACTCGGCGGCCACATCAGGCAGTTCGGCGATCCGGGTGGAGCCGTCGAGGAGGGCGGCGACGCGCAGCCGGCGCCGGTCCTCGCGGCGCCGGGTCAGCTCGTGCTCGGCGCGCCGGTAGGCGTCGGCCACGCAGGTGCAGTGCTCGTCGACGAAGCTCCACACGTCGGCGGCGAGATGGACCAGGAGGTGGGCGTCCTCGGGGTGCCGGGCCGTCACCTCGTCGACCAGGGCCTGCCAGACCAGGGCGCCGCCGAGCCGGAAGGCGTGCAGGACGGCGTCGAGCGGCATGCCGTCGGACGCGCGGTCGGCGCCGATCCGGGCCGAGCAGGCGCGGGCGGCCGCGCGCGAGCCCGCGGGGTCGAGCAGCGAGCCGACGCTGTGCCGCAGCGAGCGCCGCACCTCCCGGCGCACTCCGGCCGGGTCGGTCTCGATCGCGGCGCGGTAGGCGGGCTCCTCGGCCGCCAGTTCGGCCGTCAGCCGGTCGGCGAGCAGGGGCAGCCGGCCGAGGAGCGGAAGCGCCGCGCGGCGCAGCACACCCACCGCGGCGGGGGTGGTGACGGGCCTGGGGCGTACGAGGTGCGCGGGCATCGGTCCTCCACGGTTCGGCTCGCGCCGGGGCGCGGCAGCCCGGCCCCGGAGCCCGCAGAATGACATACCGTCTGGTCGGTCTCCAGCCCCCAGAAGGAAACGATGTGGTGGACGGGGTGCTCAGAGGGTGGCGGCCGGCCGTTCCGCGCGGTGCACGAGCCGGGCCAGCTCGACACGGGAGCGCACACCGAGCCGGGCGAAGACATTGCGCAGATGGTGGTCGACGGTCCGCGGGCTGACCGAAAGCCGGCGGGCCACCTCGCGGTTGGTGTCACCCTCGGCGACCCAGCGGGCGATGCGCAGCTGCTGCGGCGTCAACTCCCCCAGCTCACCGGCGGGTTGGGTACCGGCCGGGGCCTCTCCGGTGGCGCGCAGCTCGGCCGCCGTCTGCGCGGCCCAGACCGCGGCGCCGCACCGCTCGAAGGCGATCAGGGCGTCGCGCAGCAGCGCACGGGCGCGGGCGGGCCTACGGGTGCGGCGCAGCCACTTGCCGTACAGGGCGGCGGTGCGGGCCCGCTCGAAGTCGCCGCCCGCGCGGTCGTGACGGTCCAGGGCCGCGCCGAACAGCTCGTCGGAGGGGTCGAACAGGGCCCTGCAGCGGGCGAGTTGGGCGGGGGCCTGCGGGTCGTACCCGCGCTCGGCCCACACCGTGAACTCGGCGACGGCCGCCCGCGCCCCGCCCGGCTCACCGGCGAGCGCCGCCGCCTCCACGAAACAGGGCACCGCGAGCATCCGTACCGCGAAGTGCCCGCGTCGCGGCCCCGGCGCGACGAGCGGGCCGAGCCTGGCCACCGCCTCGGCGGCCCGGCCGCGTGCCAGATCGGCGCGGGCGAGCGCCCACTGGGCGAGGGTCTCGGTCTGGACGAGGCCGTGCCGGGCGGCGATGTGCTGGGCGGCGTCCGCGTGGTGCGCGACGGTACCGGCGTCGGAGTCGAGGGAGGCGACGAGGGCGAGGACCGCGTGCTGACCCGCGACGAGATTGCGCTGGCCGGTGGCGCGGGCGGTGCGCAGGCCCTCCTCCGCGTGGGCCCTGGCCCGCGCGTGGCGGCCCGCGCGCAGTTCGCCGTACGCGAGCAGTTCCAGGGCGCGCGGCACGTCGGTTCCGGCGTCCCGGGCGCGGGCGGCGGCGAGCGCGCCGGCGCCGATCCGGCAGGCGGCCTCGATGTTCCCGGCGACGAGGGCCGCGGCCCCGGCCCGCAGCAGGGCCGCGGGCTCGTCCTCCGCCCGGCTCGCGGCCCGCTCGACGACCCGGGTCAGGGCGGCGCGTCCGGCCCGGAACCGTTCGCCGAGCGAGGCGGACATGCCGAGGCGGTAGTCGAGCACGGCGCCGGGTCCCGGCGGCGCGCCCCGCACCCCGACGACCTCCCGGTACCCCTGCGCGTCACCGAGCGCCCAGGCCGCCTCCGCGGCCGCGAGGCGGGCATCGAGGGCCGGGCCGGGGGCGCAGAGCGCGGCGGCCAGCAGCAGGGACTCCCGGGCGTCGGCCACCGGGCCGTCGCGCAGGGCGAGCAGTCCGTGCACCAGCGCGGCGTACCCGCGCACCGCCGAGGGCGGCGCCAACTCGCCTACGCCGTCGAGGAGTTCACGGGCCCGCGCGAACCGCCCCGCGCGCCGGAACAGCTCGGCCGCGGTGACCAGCCGCTCGGCGCGCACCGCAGGGTCCGCCGTGAGCCCGGCGGCGAGCGCGGCGGCCGTGGCCCGCTCCCCCGTGGGCGGGCCCGGCTGCCGTGCGGCGGCGGCGAGTTCGGTGCCGAGCCGCTCGTCGGGACACGGCGTCGCGAGCGCCCGGTGCAGCAGGCCCGCCACCCGCTGCCGCTCCCCCGTCGCGGCGTCGGAGAGGCACCGGTGCGCGGCCCTGCGGCGGGCGGGTGGCTCCGCCGTGTACCGGGCGCGCGGATCGGGCAGGCGCAGCCGTCCGTCCGCGGAGCGGGTCAGGCCCGCGCGCCCTGCGTCGTCCAGGGCCCGCGTGTCGAGCCCGGCCGCCGCCGCGGCCCGCAGCACGAGCCCGGCGTCGACGCCGGGGCCCTGCGGGTCGGCCTCGTACGCGGCGGCGGTCAGCAACAGCACGGCTCTCGCGGTCACTCGGGCCACGGTAGGCAGGAACGGCCCGCGGCGCAGCACCGGTTGGGCCAGGACCCAGCCGGTGCCCTACGACACTGTGCTCCCGTACAGCCGGGGGCGCTCAGCGCACGGGGTGCCCGGCGGCCCGCAGCGACGACTTGACCTCGCCGATGCGCAGATCACCGAAGTGGAAGACGGAGGCCGCGAGCACCGCGTCGGCGCCCGCCGCGACGGCGGGCGCGAAGTGTTCGAGCCGCCCGGCCCCGCCGGAGGCGATCACCGGCACCGAGACGTGCCCCCGCACGGCCTCGATCATCTCGATGTCGTAGCCGTCCTTGGTGCCGTCGGCGTCCATCGAGTTGAGCAGGATCTCGCCCGCGCCCAGCTCGGCGGCCTGGTGCGCCCATTCGACGGCGTCGATGCCCGCGGACTTGCGGCCGCCGTGGGTCGTGACCTCGAAGGAACCCGACTCCGTTCGGCGCGCGTCCACGGACAGGACGAGCACCTGACGGCCGAAACGCTCGGCGATCTCGCGGATCAGGTCGGGGCGGGCGATCGCCGCCGTGTTCACGCCGACCTTGTCCGCGCCCGCGCGCAGCAGCTTGTCGACGTCCTCGGCGGTGCGCACGCCGCCGCCGACCGTGAGCGGGATGAAGACCTGCTCGGCGGTGCGGCGCACCACGTCGTACGTGGTCTCGCGGTTGCCGGAGGAGGCGGTGATGTCCAGGAACGTCAGCTCGTCGGCGCCCTCGGCGTCGTACACCTTCGCCATCTCGACGGGGTCGCCCGCGTCGCGCAGGTTCTGGAAGTTGACGCCCTTGACGACGCGGCCGTTGTCGACGTCGAGGCAGGGGATGACGCGTACGGCGAGGCTCATGACGTGCCCTCACCCCTTTCTTGGCGGTACGCCTCGACCTCGACCTCGACGACCAGCGACGGGTCGATGAAGCCGGAGACGATCAGCATGGACGCGGCGGGGCGGACTGCGTCGAACAGCTCCTTGTGGGCACGGCCCACCTCGTCCACGTCCCGCGCGTGAGTGATGTACATGCGGGTGCGGACGACGGCGTCGCGGCCCAGGCCCAGGGTCTCCAGGGCATCGAAGGCGACCTGGAAGGCGTTGACCGTCTGCTCGTACGGGGTGCCGGCGTCGATCGCGCCGTTCACCACGGACGTGCAGCCGGACACCAGGACCAGGCCGTTGGGCAGTTCCACCGCGCGCGAGTACCCGACGGTCTCCTCGAACGGCACGTTCGAGGAGATCCGCCGCACCTCACCGGAGGAGGTCATACGGAGACCGCCTCCAGCGCCTCCTCCAGGGTGAACGCCTTGGCGTACAGCGCCTTGCCGACGATGGAGCCCTCGACGCCCAGCGGCACGAGCTCGGCGATGGCGCGCAGGTCGTCGAGGGAGGAGACGCCGCCCGAGGCGACGACCGGGCGGTCGGTGGCCGCGCAGACGTTCTTCAGGAGCTCCAGGTTCGGGCCCTGCAGCGTGCCGTCCTTGGCGATGTCGGTGACGACGTAGCGGGAGCAGCCCTCGGCGTTGAGACGCTCAAGGGTCTCGTACAGGTCGCCGCCGTCGCGGGTCCAGCCGCGGCCGCGCAGCGTGGTGCCGCGCACGTCGAGGCCGACCGCGATCTTGTCGCCGTGCTCGGCGATGACCTTGGCGACCCACTCGGGGGTCTCCAGGGCGGCGGTGCCGAGGTTGACGCGGGTGCAGCCGGTGGCGAGGGCGGCGGCGAGCGTGTCGTCGTCGCGGATGCCGCCGGACAGCTCGACCTTGATGTCCATGGCCTGGCTGACCTCGCGGATCAGCGCGCGGTTGTCGCCGGTGCCGAACGCGGCGTCGAGGTCGACCAGGTGCAGCCACTCGGCACCGGCGTTCTGCCAGGCGAGGGCGGCCTCCAGGGGGGATCCGTAGGAGGTCTCGGAGCCGGACTCGCCATGGACGAGGCGGACCGCCTGGCCGTCACGGACGTCGACCGCGGGGAGGAGTTCGAGCGCGTGGTTAACAGAAGGGGCCATGGCTTAGAGGCTTCCGATCCAGTTCTTCAACAGCTGGGCTCCGGCGTCGCCGGACTTCTCGGGGTGGAACTGCGTCGCCCACAGCGCGCCGTTCTCGACGGCGGCGACGAACGGCTCGCCGTGGGTGGCCCAGGTGACCTTGGGCGCTCGCAGGTTGGGGTTGTGGACCTCCAGCTCCCAGTGCTGAACGGCGTACGAGTGCACGAAGTAGTAGCGCTCGTCGGCGTCGAGGCCGGCGAACAGCTGGGAGTCGGCGGGCGCTTCGACGGTGTTCCAGCCCATGTGCGGGACGACGTCGGCCTTGAGCGGCTCGACGACGCCGGGCCACTCGTCGAGGCCCTCGGCCTCGACGCCGTGCTCGATGCCGCGCGCGAACAGGATCTGCATGCCGACGCAGATGCCCATCACGGGGCGGCCGCCGGACAGGCGCCGGCCGACGATCCAGTCGCCGCGGGCCTCCTTCAGCCCCTGCATGCAGGCGGCGAAGGCGCCGACGCCGGGGACCAGGAGCCCGTCGGCGTTCATGGCCTTGTCGAAGTCGCGGGTGATCTCGACGTCGGCGCCCGCGCGGGCGAGGGCGCGCTCGGCGGAGCGCACGTTCCCGAAGCCGTAGTCGAAGACGACGACCTTCTTGCTCAACGGAGTAGTCATGGCAGGTACCGGCCTGTCAGTTCCAGTAGTCGAGCCGCAGCACGCCCGCGATCAGGCACATGCCCGCGCCGATCGAGAGGAGCGTGATGAGGCTCTTGCCCATGCCCTGCTTGACGAACGAGATGATGCCGCCGACCAGGAAGAGGCCAATGAGGATGAGGACGGTCGCGAGGCCGTTCATGGCTAGAGCGCACCCTTCGTGGACGGGAGGATGCCGGCCGCGCGCGGGTCACGCTCACTGGCGTACCGCAGGGCGCGGGCGAGGGCCTTGAACTGGCACTCCACGATGTGGTGCGCGTTGCGCCCGTACGGGACGTGGACGTGCAGGGCGATCTGGGCCTGCGCGACGAACGACTCCAGGATGTGCCGGGTCATCGTCGTGTCGTACTCGCCGATCATCGGCGCCATGTTCTCGGGCTCGGTGTGCACGAGGTACGGACGGCCGGAGAGGTCGACGGTCACCTGGGCGAGGGACTCGTCCAGCGGCACCGTGCAGTTGCCGAAGCGGTAGATGCCGACCTTGTCGCCGAGCGCCTGCTTGAAGGCGGCGCCGAGGGCGAGGGCGGTGTCCTCGATCGTGTGGTGCGAGTCGATGTGCAGGTCGCCCTCGGTCTTGACCGTGAGGTCGAAGAGGCCGTGGCGGCCGAGCTGGTCGAGCATGTGGTCGTAGAAGCCGACGCCGGTCGACACGTCGACCTTGCCGCTGCCGTCGAGGTCGATCTCGACGAGAACGGAGGTCTCCTTGGTGGTGCGCTCTACTCGTCCTACGCGGCTCATGCGCCCCGCTCCTGACTGTTCATTTGGGTCTTCTTCACTTCGCGGGCCGCGTCCAGGAACGCGTCGTTCTCCTCGGGGGTGCCGACCGACATCCGCAGGCGTCCCGGCACCCCGTTGTCACGGATGAGGACTCCGCGGTCGAGGATGAACTGCCAGACGGCGTGCGGGTCTTGGAAGACTCCGAACTGGATGAAGTTGGCGTCGGCGACGGTCACGTCGAAGCCGAGGCCCTTCAACTCGGCGACCACGCGGTCGCGTTCGGCCTTCAGCTGCTCCACGTACTGGAGCAGGGTGTCGGTGTACTCCAGGGCGGCGAGCGCCGTCGCCTGGTTGACGGCCGACAAGTGGTAGGGCAGACGCACCAGTTGGACGGCGTCGACCACGGCCGGGTCGGCGGCCAGGTACCCGAGGCGCAGTCCGGCGGCGCCGAACGCCTTGGACATGGTGCGCGAGATGACCAGGTTCGGCCGGCCTTCGAGCAGCGAGAGCAGCGACTCGCCGTGGCTGAACTCGGTGTACGCCTCGTCGACGATGACGATCGCGTCGCGCCCGGCGGCCTCGTACAGGGCGAGGACGTCCGCACGGGCCACCGCGTTGCCCGTCGGGTTGTTGGGGCTGGTGATGAAGACGACGCTCGGCCTGTGCGTGCGGATCGCCTCGATCGCGCCCGGCACGTCGAGCGAGAAGTCGTCCTTGCGCGGGGCGCTGGCCCAGTTCGTGTTGGTGCCGCGGGCGAGCAGCGGGTGCATCGAGTACGAGGGCTCGAAGCCGAGGGCCGTGCGGCCGGGGCCGCCGAAGGCCTGGAGGAGCTGCTGGAGCACCTCGTTCGACCCGTTGGCCGCCCAGACGTGCTCGCGCGTGACCTCGTAGCCGGTCGTACGCGTCAGATAGCGGGCCAGTTCCGTGCGCAGCTCGACCGCGTCCCGGTCCGGGTAGCGGTTGAGGGTGCGGGCGGCCTCGGCGACGCGCTCGGCGATCCGCTGCACGAGGGGCTCGGGCAGCGGGTACGGGTTCTCGTTCGTGTTCAGCCGGACGGCCACGTCCAACTGGGGTGCTCCGTAAGGGGACTTGCCGCGCAGCTCGTCCCGTACGGGAAGGTCGTCGATGCTGGTCACTTGTCTCCCGGCACCTTCCATCCGAAGCGGGCCTTCAGGGCGGAGCCGTGCGCGGGCAGGTCCTCCGCCTCGGCGAGGGTCACCACGTGGCGGGTGATGTCGGCGAGCGCGTCGCGCGTGTAGTCCACGACGTGGATGCCGCGCAGGAAGGACTGCACGGACAGGCCCGAGGAGTGGCAGGCGCAGCCGCCGGTGGGCAGCACGTGGTTCGAGCCCGCCGCGTAGTCGCCGAGGGAGACCGGGGCGTACGGGCCGACGAACACCGCGCCCGCGTTGCACACCCGCTCCGCGACCGCGGCGGCGTCGGCGGTCTGGATCTCCAGGTGCTCGGCCCCGTACGCGTTGACCACCGCCAGGCCGTCGTCGACCGAGTCGACGAGGACGATCGCGGACTGCTTGCCGGTGAGGGCGGGGACGATCCGCTCCTCGCGGTGCTTGGCGACGGCGACCTGCGCCGCCAGCTCCTTGGCCACGCCGTCGGCGAGCTCAGCGGAGTCGGTGACCAGGACGGACGCGGCCAGCGGGTCGTGCTCGGCCTGGCTGATCAGGTCGGCGGCGACGTGCACCGGGTCGGCCGTCGCGTCCGCCAGGACGGCGATCTCGGTCGGGCCCGCCTCGGAGTCGATGCCGATGACGCCGGTGAAGTAGCGCTTGGCGGCGGCCACCCAGATGTTGCCCGGACCGGCGACCATGTTCGCCGGCGGGCAGGACTCGGTGCCGTACGCGAACATCGCGACGGCGGTGGCGCCGCCGGCCGCGTACACCTCGTCGACGCCGAGCAGCGCGCAGGCCGCCAGGATCGTCGGGTGCGGCAGGCCGCCGAACTCCTTCTGGGCCGGGGAGGCCAGCGCGATCGAGGGCACCCCGGCCTCCTGCGCCGGAACGGTGTCCATGATCACGGAGGACGGGTAGACGGCCCGGCCGCCGGGCGCGTACAGACCGACGCGGTCGACCGGCACCCACTTCTCGGTGACGGTGCCGCCTGGGACGACCTGGGTGGTGTGGCTGGTACGGCGCTGCTCGCGGTGGACGATGCGGGCGCGGCGGATGGACTCCTCCAGGGCCGCGCGCACCTCGGGGTCGAGCTCGACGAGGGCCTTCTCCAGGGCCTCGGCGGGGACCCGCACGGACTCCAGCCGCACGCCGTCGAATTTCTCCGCGAAGTCGATCAGTGCCGCGTCGCCACGATGATGCACGTCCTCGCAGATCGGGCGCACCTTCTCCAGGGCGGCCGAGACGTCGAAGTCGGCACGGGGCAGCAGCGAGCGCAGGGCCTGACCCTCGGGGAGGGCGGCGCCACGCAGATCGATTCGAGAGATCACGTATCAATTCTCTCAGACGCGCGAATCGTGCCGGTGGCCCGTATCAGTGACTGATACACGTCCGGTTTCGGCCGATGTTCCGGCACCGGAGGACGACCTTCACGACGGGCGTTCAAGCGGTCACCCAGCGGGCATGAACGGTCGTACGAAACCCGCGGGTAGCAGAGGGCTGCGGGGCGCCAGGGACGTACGGGTCCTGGCGGGATGCGGTACGGGGAGGCAAGGCAGTCGTGGTCCACGGGACGGCGGCCGGCACCGGGAACGACGGCGGAGACGTTCCGGACGGGCTGACCGCGGCAGAGGTCGGGATGTGGCAGGCGTTCCGCAACGGGAGCGTGTACGACCTGCGCACCGGCGACAGGGAGACCGACGATCCGCACGGCGGCCACCCCTGGGGTCCCGAGCGCAGCGTGCGCGCGCGGATCGTGGCGTGGCTGCTGCTCGACGGCCCGCCGGCGCTGGACGGCAGGGTGTCCTCCCTCAAGCTCCAGGGGGTGCAGATCACCGACGTGCTGGATCTCGCGGGCGGCAACGTCGTGCCGTACGTGGAGATCAAGGGCTGCCGCTTCGAGAAGGAGGTCCTGGTCCCGGAGGCGCACTTCACGACGGTGCGGCTGGTGGACTGCTCGGTACCGCGCCTCGAGGGCGCCCGGGTGCACACCGAGGGCGATCTGCATCTGCCCCGCTGCCGCTTCCACAACGGCGTACGTCTCACCGACGCGCACATCGGCACGGATCTGCTGCTCAACCAGGCCGTGGTGTTCCGTGACCGGCGCGGCAAGTCGATCATGGCGGACGGGCTCTCGGTCGGGCAGGACCTGCAGGCCGAGATGCTGGAGACGCACGGCGAGCTGAGCCTGCGCGGGGCCACGATCGGTGTCTCGCTGTCGCTGCGCGGCAGCCGGCTGAGCAACACGCACGGGCGGCGCGCCCTGAACGCCCCGCAGATGACGGTCGAGCGGACCCTCTATCTGACCCCGGCCGGACTCGCCAACCCGCTCCAGTCCGGCGGCACCCCGGCCCGTGGCACCCGTGTGCAGCGCTTCGAGGCGGTGGGCGGCATCCGCCTCGACGACGGCCGCTTCGGCGACGCCATCGACATGGAGTCGGCCCGCTTCACGATGCAGAACGACCAGGAGGTGTCGCTGCGCCGGGTCCAGACGCCGGAGCTGCGCTTCACCGGGGAGCGGCCGCAGCGCGGGGAGGTCGTCCTGAACGGCGCGAAGGTCGTCAACCTGATCGACAAGTCGACGAGCTGGCCCGCCGCCGGGCAGTTCCGGGTCAGCGGATTCACCTACGAGAACCTGATCCCGGTCGGCTCCTTCCCGCTGCACCGCCGGCTCGCCTGGCTCGCCGACGCCACCCCCGAGTACAGCCCCGAGCCGTACGAGCAGCTCGCCTCGATCCTGCGCGACAGCGGGGAGGACGCCGACGCCCGCGAGGTGCTCCTCGCCAAGCAGCGGCATCGCCGCGAGACGCTGCCGGTCGCCGCGAAGGTGTGGGGCTACATCCAGGACTGGACGGTCGCCTACGGGTACCGGCCGGGGCGGGCCGCGGTCTGGATGGCGGTGCTCTGGGCGGTCAGCGCGATCGCTTTCAGCCATGCCGATCATCCGCGGCTGCACCAGGGCGAGGGCCCGAACTGGGATCCGGCCCTCTTCACCCTGGACCTCCTGCTCCCGGTGATCGACCTGGGGCAGGCGGGCAGCTGGCAGCTGCGGGGCGGCTGGCAGTGGCTGGCCACGGTCCTGATCCTGCTCGGCTGGATCCTCGCCACGACAGTCGCCGCAGGCGCCACCCGGCTCCTCCGCCGCAACTAACGCCGCCGGAGCCGCCACCCGGGGCCTTCCCGCCCCGGCCGGCTGCCGCGCCGCCTTGGGCAATCTGCCGCCATGGGCGGCAGGGTGGGCAAGGCGGCACCCCGGCGCGGGGCGAGCGCTCCATCCGGCCTCCAGCTCGGTCCCGGTCGCACCATCGCCGGGTGCAGGCCCGGTGGGGGCTGGTCGCGCAGTTCCCCGCGCCCCTGACGGGGCGCACCTCACCGCCGGTCGCGCCCCCGCGGCGGAGCCGCACATGGACACAGCCCCGCGCCCCTGACGGGGCGCACCTCACCGCCGGTCACGCCCCCGCGGCGAAACCGCAGATCGACACAGCCCCGCGCCCCTGACGGGGCGCACCTCACCGCCGGTCGCGCCCGCGCGGCGGAGCCGCAGATCGAAACAGTCCCGCGCGGCGGACCCCGTCCGAACCGTTATTGGTTCGTGAGCAACCATGACCGCCTGGAACCCGTCATCCCAGCGCAACCATCACACCCGCCGAGAAGGAGGCCGCGCCCATGCCGGTACTCCGCGCCCTCATCCGCACGGCCCGCATGATCCGCCACACCCAGGCCCTGGCCGAGGGCCTCCCTCCGGACGACGAGATCCTCCTCGACGCCCCGGACGAACGCCTCGCCCCCGCCCTGGTCGCCGCCGGCCACACCGAGTACGGCCCCGCCGCCAAGGTCCTGGCCCACACCCGCGAGGCCGCCGAGTGGGAGAACCGCGACCGTTACGTGCAACGCCTCGCCGCGTTCGCCGCCGCCCGCCCCGACTGGCTCGCGGCCTGGCAGGCGGCCGCCCCGCACGACCCCGACCTGCTCCTGGTCAAGGCCGAGGTCGCCGTCGCCCACGCCTTCGCCTCCCCGGCCCGCGCCGAACTCCTGCGCGACATCGCCCCGCTGCTGCTGGCCGCCGCCGACGCCGACCCCCGCGACCCGGTCCCCTGGCGCGTCGCTCTCGACCACGCCCGCGGCGCGAACGCCTCGCACACCGTCTTCGAGGAGCTGTGGGCCGAGGCCGTCCGCCGCTCCCCGCACCACTACGGCTGCCACGTCTCGGCCCTGCAGTACCTGTCCGCCGCCTGGTACGGCTCGCACGTCGAGTGTTTCGACTTCGCCGAGCGCGCCGCCCAGGACGCCCTGCCCGGTTCCCTCCTCAAGGCGCTCCCGGTCCGCGCCGCCTTCGCGTATCTGACGGCCGCCTCCCCGCAGGGCGTCCCGCGCTCCCGCCTGGACACCGCCGCCGACCTCGCCGTCGAGCTCTCGTCGGCGTACGACATCGCCGACCCCTGGCCCGCCGAGGTGCGCAATCTGCTGGCCTGCGTCCTCATCCAGCTCGAACGCTGGCAGGACGCCCTGGGCCAGCTGCGCCGCATCGGCCCGTACGCGACATCGTTCCCCTGGGACCGGCTCTCGGACGACCCGCTCGGCCAGTTCCTGCACCTGCGCGACGGCGTACGACTCGAGGTCGCGGCGGAGATCCCGCTGCTCGGCGGACCGAGGACGTCCGACGACCATTACGCTTGACCGTCGTGACCACCGTCCGGCTTCCGCTCTTCCCGCTCAACTCGGTGCTGTTCCCGGGGCTCGTGCTCCCGTTGAACATCTTCGAGGAGCGCTATCGCGCCATGATGCGCGACCTGCTGAAGGCGTCCCCCGTCGATCCGGGCGACCCCGACGCCGACCCCGCCGTCTCCGACGAGCCGCGCAACTTCGTCGTCGTGGCCATCCGCGACGGCCACGAGGTGGCGCCGAGCGCCCCCGGGATGCCGGACGACGTCACGACGAAGGAGGCCGGCGCGGGCCCCGCCGCCGGGTTCGGCGACGATCCGATCACCTCCTTCCACGGTGTCGGCTGCATCGCCGACGCCGCGACGATCCGCGAGCGCGCCGACGGCAGCTTCGAGGTCCTCGCCACCGGCACCCGGCGCGTGAAGCTGCACTCGGTGGACGCCTCTGGCGCGTACCTCAGCGCGGAGGTCGAAGTGCTGCCCGAGGACGACGGCGAGGAGGCGGGGGCGCTGGCCGAGGGCGTGCTCCGCGCGTTCCGCTCGTACCAGAAGCGGCTCGCGGGCGCCCGCGAGCGGTCCCTGACGACGGGCGCCGAGCTGCCGGACGAGCCGTCGGTGGTGTCGTATCTGGTGGCCGCGGCCGCCGTCCTCGACATCCCCACCAAGCAGCAGCTCCTGGAGGCCGACGACGCGGCGGCGCGGCTGCGCGACGAGCTGACCCTGCTGCGCGCCGAGACGGCGATCATCCGGCATCTGCCGTCCCTCCCCGCGACGGACCTCACCCGACAAGCGACCAGCCTCAACTGATCCCGGAAGCCGGTCCCGGAACCCGGCCCCGGAAGCCGCCCCCGAGAGCTGATCCCGAACTCCCCGAAGGACACGGCACGTTGGCGAAGAAGTCCAAGAAGCAGCAGCAGTCCTCCTCCGGCGGCACCCCCGCCACCGTGGCCCTCACCGCCGCCGGCACGGCCTTCACGGTCCACTCCTACGAGCACGACCCCGCCCACCCCTCGTACGGCGAGGAGGCCGCCGAGGCGATGGGCGTCTCCCCCGACCGCGTCTTCAAGACGCTCGTCGCGGACGTCGACGGACAGCTGACCGTCGCCGTCGTGCCGGTGGCGGGCCAGCTCGACCTGAAGGCGCTCGCCGCGGCGGTCGGCGGCAAGCGCGCGGCGATGGCCGACCCGGCCCTCGCCGAGCGCACCACCGGGTACGTGCGGGGCGGCATCTCCCCGCTCGGGCAGCGCAAGAAGCTGCGTACGGTCGTCGACGCGTCGGCCCGGCAGCACGCCACGATCTGCGTCTCGGCGGGCCGCCGCGGCCTGGAGGTGGAGCTGGCCGCCGGGGATCTGGCGGCGCTCACCGACGCCGTGCTCGCGCCCATCGGGCGTGCGTGACCTCTCGACGCACCCCGCCTCTTCGGCTAAGCACCAAGGACATGTCGAAGAAGACACGCAAGCGCAAGTGGCGGATCAAGAAGGGCAAGTCCAATCACGGGCGCAGGCCCGCCTGACGCCAAGGGCCCGCCCCTCGGGACGGGCCCTTGACCTCCCCTCACCGGTGGCCCAGTGTCGCCCTGGTACGCCGGACATCCCACGTCCTATGTGCGCTCGCACCCACGGGTCCACACGTACCGGGAGACCACCGCCATGCCTCCTCTGCGCACCCCGCTCCCCGCTCCGCTGCGCGGCGTCGTCCCGCCGCTGATCACTCCGCTGACACCGGAGGGCGAGGTGGACACGGCCTCGGTGCGCCGCCTCACCACACATCTGATCGGGGCGGGCGTGCACGCCCTGTTCCTGCTCGGCTCCAGCGGCGAGGCCGCGTATCTGACGGACGCCCAGCGGCGTACGGCCCTGGAGGCGGCGGTGGACGCGGCGGCCGGCCGGGTCCCGGTGCTCGCCGGGATCATCGAGACGACGACGCCGCGGGCCCTGGAGCGGGCCGAGGACGCGGTGAAGGCGGGCGCGGACGCGCTCGTGGCGACGGCCCCGTTCTACACGCGCACGCACCCGGCGGAGATCGCCAGGCACTTCCGGCGGCTGCGCGCGGGCGCGGACCTGCCCCTGTTCGCGTACGACATCCCGGCCTCCGTCCACACCAAACTGGACCGCGCCACGCTCCTGGCGCTGGCCGCCGACGGCACGCTCGCCGGGCTCAAGGACTCCAGCGGCGACGAGGGCTCGCTGCGCCGGCTGCTGGCCCCGCTGCGCGCGGCGGCCCCGGCCTTCACGGTCCTCACCGGCTCCGAGCTCACCGTGGACGGCGCGCTCCTCGCGGGCGTCGACGGCGTCGTGCCGGGCCTCGGCAATGTCGACGCCCACGGGTACGTACGTCTCTACGAGGCCGCGCGCGCCGGTGACTGGGCCGCGGCGCGGGCCGAACAGGACCGGCTCGCGGCCCTGTTCGCGCTCGTGGACGCGGGCGACCCGGCGCGGATGGGCGGCTCGTCGTCGGCCCTGGGGGCGTTCAAGGCGGCGGCCCATCTGCGGGGCCTCATCGCGTGCCCGGCGACGGCGGCGCCGCAGGTCCCGCTGGCGGAGCGGGAGATCGCGTACGTACGGGACCTGCTGGTGGCGGCGGGGCTGCTGTAGAGGCTCCGGGCTCAGGCGCCGGGCCCCCGCGGAGCGCTCGGCGCGGCGGGTCCGGACGGCGCCGCGGGGAGGCCCTGCGGGTAGTACTGCGCGTAGGGGTCGGGGTCCCGGGGCCCGAAGAGCCCGGTGAGTCCGAGGTGCACCACCATCGCGGCCAGTGGCCACGCCAGCAGCGCGCCCTTGGCCTTCAGCTCCAGCGGCGCGTCGAACACGACGCCCTTGCCGACCTCCTTGGCGTGCGCGGCGACGTCCTGCGCCGGGCCGAGCCAGATGCCGAACCGCCAGGCGACGACCCCGCCGAGCAGTGCGCCGAGGGCGAGCGCGACCACGATGCCGATGCCGCCGCGGCGCCGCCACAGGAAGACGAGCAGCGCGGTCACGGCGCCGAACGCGAGCCCGAGCAGCGCGAACGTGCCGTCGATCCCGATGGCCTGCTCCCCCTCGGTGTCCTTGAGGTAGACGGCCGTGCTGTCCGAGACGAGCGGGACCCGCGGCGCGAGCCACAGCCACAGCCCGCCGAGGGCGAGTCCGAGCACCGCGACGCCGATGAACACGAGGAGGGCCTCACGGATCTCGGCCCGCAGTCCCGGCCCCTCCTCACGCGCGGGGGCATAGCCGGGCCCGGGCGGCGGCACGTGCCCGGCCATCGGGTCGGGGGCCTGCCACGGGCTGCCCGGCCCGTTGCCGTTCGGGGGTTGGTGCGGCGGCGGTGTCAGCGGTGCGGTCACCCTGCCATCGTGCCAGGCGTCCCTTTCGGGCGCGTCACCGGACGGCTGCCCGGCGGTACGCCCAGGTGGCCACGGCCAGCGAGGCGACACCGACCGCGGCACAGACACCCAGGTCGAGCAGGACGACGGGCCAGTCCGGATGGTCCCCGAAGGTCCGCGCGAACGCCTCGACGCCGTACGTCGAGGGCAGCAGATCACGCGCGTACTGCACGGCCTCGGGCATCCGGTCGGCGGGCAGCACGCCGAGGAGCAGCGCCGCGGACATGCCCAACTGGCCGAGCAGCGTGGCCAGTTCCGGGCGCGGCGCGAGCAGGCCGAGCGCGGCGCCGAGCCCGGCGAGAGCGGCACCGGCGAGCGGGATCACGGCCACGAGCACCCACAGGTGGGTGAGCGGCAGGTCGAACATCAGGCAGCCGGCGACCGCGGTGACCACGGTGCCCGGCGCGGTGAACGAGGCGTACGCGCCGGCCGCGCCCAGCACCACCGACGCGGGCGGCACCGGCAGCGTCGCGTAGTGGTCGAGGCCGCCCGCGGCCCGCAGCTGCCCGAAGTACTGGGCGAGCAGGTTGAGCGCCACGAACGCCACGACGAGCACGGCCGACCCGGCGACGACGGCCCGCGCCTCGCTGCCGCCCCGGTCGACGACGCCACGCATCAGGATCATGATGCCGATGGACTGGAACGTCGCCACGAACAGCAACGGGATCCGGGCCACGCGGGCCCGGGAGAGCTGGGCGCGGTAGACGGCGGCGAGCGACGGCAGGAACCGGGCCCGCGGCGCGAGCCCTTCCATGCCGTCCCCGGCGGTCTCCACCGGCTGCTCCACACCCCGCACCACGTCGGCGGACACGGCACTCATGCCTTCACCAGGCCCTTCACGGAGCTGCGGCTGCCGCCGAGCGCCAGGTACACATCCTCCAGGCTCGGCGTCGCGAGCGTGAAGTCGTCGAGGTGGTCGAAGGCCGGGCCTCCGGTGACGGCGGCGACGGCGCGGCGGGCCTCGTCGGGGGCGAGCCGCAGCGACCAGCGCCGCCCGGACTCGACGGCGTGCTCGCGCAGCCGGGCCACCTCGGCCAGTTCCACCGGCGCCTTCTCCCTCCACACCAGTTCGACCCGCACCTCTCCGGCGACGCGCTCCTTGAGCCCGGCCGGGGTGTCGCAGGCGATGACGCGGCCCTGGTCGATGACGGCGACCCGGTCGAGCACGGTCTCCGCCTCGATGACGTTGTGGGTGACGAGCAGGACGGTCGTGCCCCGCTCGGCGCGCCTGCGGTCCACGGCCGCCCACACGGCCCGCCGTGCGACGGGGTCCATCCCGGTGGTCGGCTCGTCGAGGACCAGCAGCGGCCGCTCGCCGACCAGCGCGGCGGCGAAGCAGGCCAGCCGCCGCTGCCCGCCGGACAGCTTCTTCAGGGGACGGCCCGCGAGCCGGGTCAGACCCAGCTCTTCGAGTACGTCGTCCCGCGCGGCCCGCGCCTCCTTGAGAGGGAGCCCGCGCAGCCGTCCGGTGGTCTCGGCGGCGAGGGAGACGGTCAGCTCGTCGAGCGCGGTCGACTCCTGACCGAGGTAGGCGAGGATCCGCGCGGCGCGTTCCGGGTACCGCACGATGTCGTGCCCGAGGATCTCCACGCTTCCGGCGTCGGGGCGCATCAGCCCGGTCAGCTGCCGTACGAGGGTGGACTTCCCGGCGCCGTTCGGCCCGAGCAGCCCGAAGATCTCGCCGCGCCTGATGTCGAGCCGGACGTCGTCGGTGGCCCGCACCTCGGGCGTCCCGGGGGCCCCACGGCGCCCGCGCGCGGCGGGGTACGTCTTCTTCAGCCCGCGCACCGCGCAGACGACAGCACCCCTGTCCCGGTCCGTACTCACGAGGAACGAGGGTACGGGGTCAAGGCCCCCACTTTGCGCCCGGGGCCGGACATAGAGGGCGACGCGCCGCCCCAATCACCCCTCGCCCCCCTCGAACACTCCGCCGCCCACCACGGCCCCCTCGGACAATCTGCCGCCCGACGCAGCCGCCTCGGGCAATCTGCCGCACGCCCCACCCGCCTTGGGCAATCTGCCGCCTGGGGCGGCAGGGTGGGCAAGGCGGCACCCCGGCGCCGGGCAGGCGCTCCAGCAGGCCCCGGCCCACGGCCCCGCCGGAAACCCACGGCCCCGCCGGAAACACACGGCCCCGGCCACAACCGCACGGCCCGGCCCGGCCCTGCCCGGAGACCCGTCCGACCCGCGCCCCCGCTCAGTCCCCCGCGGCAGCGTGCTCCGCCGAGGTCCGCACATCGATCTCCCGCCAGAACCCGGCCCGGATCGCATACCGGTCGTGCTCGTCGATCTGATCGTCCTTGTGCGCGAGCAGCCCGAACCGCGCCGCGTACCGCAGCAACTCCCCGTCGATCCGGTGCGGCACCCGCGGATACATGGTCGACAGCTTCTGGAGCAGCCCCTGATCGGCGAGCCGCCCCATCCACCGCCGCGCGAACACCTGCCCCACCTCGTACGGGTCCCCGCCGACCGCGGTGATGTCCTCCTCGCGGTCGGCCCACCGCTGCTCGGCGGTGGTGAGCTGGGCCAGCGTCGGCAGCGAGGCCGCCTCGGGCGGCTCACCGCCCCCGCCGGGCCGCTCGACCCATCCCTTGTCGGAGGACCACCGAAGCGTCGCGTTCGCCGGGTGCTGCGCGGCCTGCGCGCCGGGACCGCGCAACGCGGCGAGGTCCTTCGGAGTGGGCACGCCCTTGCCCGCGCCGCTCCGGTCCTCGGCGTCGCTCCCGGCCCGCGCGGCCGGCGTGTGCTGGTCCGACGGTGCGTCCGTGGTGTCGTCGGTGGGGCGGCCCGCCGACGAGAGCGCCGACTCGGGCAGCGGCGCGGAGAGGATCGCGGCGATCTCGGGGCGCGGCACGGGCGGCGGCGAGCAGATGCCGCCGAACTCCTTGGCGCGGACGGCCTTGGTGATCCAGGTCCGGTCCAGCACGCGCCGCTCGTCGGCCTCGGCGACCAGGTCCTCGGACTGGTTGTAGTCGCCGTCGGCGGCCTGCACGGCCCACAGGTGGACGGCGACGCCGTGCTCCTTGGCGGCCATCATGCCGGGCAGCAGATCCCCGTCACCGGTCACAAGGACCACGTCCGAGCAGGCACGGTTGCGGGCCAGCTCGGTCAGCTCGGCGTGCATGGCGGCGTCGACGCCCTTCTGTGCCCACCGCCCGTCCGAGCGGGTCAGGGCGCCGAGCCGCACGGTGACCCGGGGCATCACGCGCAGCCTGCGGTGCTCGGGCTGCGGAACCCGGTCGGGGGCGCCGTCGAACCAGTAGATACGCAGCAGCTCGCGCTCGGTCTCCGACTCGGCGCGCTCGCGCAGCCCCTGGATGAGGGCGGTGTGGTCGACATGGATCCGGGACCGGGACGGTTCTCCCGCGAGGAGACTCGCGGCCGCTCCCAGCAGGTACCCGGCGTCCACCAGGACGATGCAACGGTCCACGCGATCCACCCTCTTTCGCCGACACGCCCGTGCGTTCGCTTCGGGTTTCCTTCGAGTCTGCCCGACAGTGCGAGCCTTAACGGCCCGAACTCGATCTTCGGCGTGGCGGATACGGCGACAGGTTCCGTGAAAGCCGGGCGAACACGCCCCGATCCCCCTCGTCACGCACGGTAATGATCCGAAATGCGGTCTTCTGCACCCTATGTGAGTCTGAAACCGGCCCTGGCCCCTAGTTCCCCCGCAGGAGGCAATCACCATGGCCAAGAATCGCAAGCAGAACCGTAATCAGCAGCAGAAGTCGGCGCAGGCCCAGGAGCAGGCCCGGTCGTCCGCCATGGAGGCCGAGGCGAAGTCGGCCGTCCAGGCCACGCCGGGGGATGTGGCCCGCAAGCACCGCGAGCGCCGCTTCGGGCACAACTGACGTATGAACTGAGGCAGTTGCGGCACGGCGAGGGCCCCACCCGGGATTCCGGGTGCGGCCCTCGCCGTGCGTCCGGTCCGGTCGGCTCCGGATCAGCCCGCCAGGCAGGACGGGCCGAGCAGCACCTTCAGGTCGCCGTAGAGCGCCGGGTCCGGCTTGACGCGGTGCCGGTCGAGCCGGAGCACCGTGGTCTTGCGCGGGCCCTGGAGCTTGATCCGCACCTCGCTGTCGCCCCGGTGGTTGGAGAGGATCTCGCCGAGGCGGCTGACCATCGGCGGGGTCACCTTCAGGGCGGGGATGGTGAGGATCACCGGCGCGTTGGTGCCCGCGTTCGACAGGTCGGGGACCTGCATCTCCATGGCGACCAGGCGCGGCACGTCCTCACGCTTGTCGAGGCGTCCCTTGACGAACACCACGGCGTCCTCGACCAGCTGGGTCGACACCAGCTGGTACGTGGCCGGGAAGAACATGCACTCGATGGAACCGGCGAGGTCCTCGACGGTGGCGATCGCCCATGCGTTGCCCTGCTTGGTCATCTTGCGCTGCAGGCCCGAGATGATGCCGCCGACCGTGACGACCGCACCGTCGCCGAAGTCACCGCCGGTGAGCTGCCCGATGCCCGCGTCGGCCTTGTCGGACAGCACGTGCTCCAGGCCGAACAGCGGATGGTCGGAGACGTAAAGGCCGAGCATCTCGCGCTCCTGGGCGAGCAGGTACGTCTTGTCCCACTCGTCGGTGGAGAACTCGACGTCGAGCCCGAAGCCCGGCTCGTCGGTGCCGCCCTCGTCCCCCATCCCGCCGAAGAGGTCGAACTGGCCCTCGGCTTCCTTCCGCTTGACCGCGACGACGTTGTCGATCATCGGCTCGTACTGCGCGGTCAGACCCTTGCGGGTGTGGTTCATGGTGTCGAACGCACCGGCCTTGATGAGCGACTCCGTCGTCCGCTTGTTGCACGCCGCGGCCTCGACCTTGTCGAGGTAGTCGGGGAACGAGGCGAACTTCCCCTTCGCCTTGCGCGAGCGGATGATCGCGTCCACCACGTTCGTACCGACGTTGCGGACGGCCTCCAGGCCGAACAGGATCACGTCGTCGCCCTGGGCGGCGAAGTTGTGCACCGACTCGTTCACGTTCGGCGGCAGGACCTTGATCTTCATGCGCCGGCACTCGTTCAGGTACACGGCCGACTTGTCCTTGTCGTCCTTCACGGACGTCAGGAGCGCCGCCATGTACTCGGCCGGATAGTTCGCCTTCAGATAGGCGGTCCAGTAGGTGACCAGGCCGTACGCGGACGAGTGCGCCTTGTTGAACGCGTATCCGGCGAAGGGGACCAGCACGTCCCACAGGGCCTGGATCGCCTGGTCGGAGAAGCCGTTCTTACGGGCTCCCGCCTGGAAAATGGTGAAGTTCTTCGCCAGTTCCTCGGGCTTCTTCTTGCCCATCACGCGGCGCAGGATGTCGGCCTCGCCGAGCGAGTACCCGGCGACGATCTGCGCGGCCTTCTGCACCTGCTCCTGGTACACGATGAGGCCGTAGGTGAGACCCAGCGTCTCCTTCAGGGGCTCTTCGAGCTCCGGGTGGATCGGCGTGATCTCCTGCCGGCCGTTCTTGCGCTCGGCGTAGTTCGTGTGCGAGTTCATGCCCATCGGGCCCGGCCGGTACAGGGCCGAGACGGCGGAAATGTCCTCGAAGTTGTCGGGCTGCATCTGGCGCAGCAGCGAGCGCATCGGGCCGCCGTCGAACTGGAAGACGCCGAGCGTGTCACCGCGGCAGAGCAGTTCGTACGTCTTGGGGTCGTCCAGCGGCACGGAGAGGAGTTCGAGCTTGATGCCCTTGTTGGACTCCACCATCTTCACGGCGTCGTCCATGATCGTCAGGTTCCTGAGGCCCAGGAAGTCCATCTTGATCAGGCCGAGCGACTCGCACTGCGGGTAGTCCCACTGCGTGATGGTGACGCCGTCGGTGTGCCGCACCCAGATCGGGGCGTGGTCGACGATCGGCTCGCTGGACATGATGACGCCGGCGGCGTGCACGCCCATCTGCCGGACCAGGCCCTCCACACCCTTGGCGGTGTCGATGACCTTCTTGACGTCCGGCTCGTTCTCGTACATCCCGCGGATCTCGCCCGCCTCGCTGTAGCGCGGGTGCGAGGGGTTGGTGATGCCGTCGAGGTCGATGCCCTTGCCGAGGACGTCGGCGGGCATCGCCTTGGTGAGGCGGTCGCCCATCGCGTACGGGTAGCCGAGCACGCGCGCGGAGTCCTTGATCGCGTTCTTGGCCTTGATCTTGCCGTAGGTGCCGATCATGGCGACCTTGTCGGCGCCGTACTTCTCTGTCACGTACCTGATGACCTCGACGCGCCTGCGCTCGTCGAAGTCGATGTCGACGTCGGGCATGGAGACGCGCTCGGGGTTGAGGAACCGCTCGAAGATCAGTCCGTGCTCGATCGGGTCGAGGTCGGTGATGCCCATGGCGTACGCGACGATCGAACCGGCCGCGGAGCCTCGGCCGGGGCCCACCGCGATGCCGTTGTTCTTCGCCCACATGATGAAGTCGGCGACGACGAGGAAGTAGCCCGGGAACCCCATCTGGATGATGATGTCCATCTCGTACTCCGCCTGCTTCTGGCGGTCCTCGGGCACCCCGCCGGGGAAGCGGCGCAGCATGCCGCGGCGCACTTCCTCCTTGAACCAGGTGGTGTCGGTGTAGCCCTCTTCCGGGATGTCGAACTTCGGCATGAGGTTCTTGGCCTCGAACATGCCGGTCGTGTCGATCTGCTCGGCCACCAGGAGCGTGTTGGCGCAGCCCTCCTGCCAGGCGTCCGAGGAGTCGATGGCGTACATCTCGTCCGTGGACTTCAGGTAGTAGCCGGTGCCGTCGAAGCGGAAGCGGTCCGGGTCGGAGAGGTTCTTGCCGGTCTGGATGCACAGCAGGGCGTCGTGGGCGGCGGACTCGTGCGCGTACGTGTAGTGCGAGTCGTTCGTGACCAGCGGCGGGATGCCGAGCTTCTTGCCGATCTCCAGGAGGCCGTCGCGGACCCGGCGCTCGATCTCGATGCCGTGGTCCATCAGCTCCAGGAAGTACCGGTCCTTGCCGAAGATGTCCTGGTAGTCGGAGGCGGCCTTCAGGGCCTCGTCGAACTGGCCGAGGCGCAGGCGCGTCTGCAGCTCACCGGAGGGGCAGCCGGTGGAGGCGATCAGGCCCTCGCTCCACTGGGAGATCGTCTCCTTGTCCATGCGCGGCCACTTCTGCAACCAGCCCTCGGCGTACGCGTCCGAGGACAGCTTGAAGAGGTTGTGCAGTCCCGTCTTGTTCGCCGCCCAGATCGTCTTGTGGGTGTAACCACCGGAACCGGAGACGTCGTCGCGCTTCTGGTGCGGCTGGCCCCACTGGATCTTCCGCTTGTTGCGCCGGGACTCCGGGGCGACGTACGCCTCGATGCCGATGATCGGCGTGACGCCGGCCTTCTTGGCGCTGTGGAAGAAGTCGTACGCCCCGTGCAGGTTGCCGTGGTCGGACATCGCGATGTGCGTCATGCCCATCTCGTTGCACGCCTTGAACATGTCGCCGAGCCGCGCGGCACCGTCCAGCATCGAGTACTGGGTGTGGACGTGCAGGTGCGTGAAGGGCGGCTTTGACACGGTTGGGGCCTCCATTGGCGACAAGGACGAACACCGGGCGACAGTCGGGGGACAGCTTGGAAGTCTACGACCGGTCACTGACAACCGGCGGGCACTCCGGAGTACGGTCGGGCGTTGGACAGGGCAGAACACCTGTCCTGCGTGTCACACATCTCACGCACCACCCGTACCAGGAGGCACCCCGCGATGCCGGACCCGCAGCCCACCGCCGAGCAGCGCGGCGAGCAGATCCTCGCCGTCTTCGACACCGCGTTCGGCGAGCTGCTCGCCGCGGACCCCGCCGCGTTCCGGGTCAAGTTCCGCAAGATGGCGGCCTCGGCCTTCGCGTTCTACCGCGGTACGGCGTGCCTCTTCTACCAGGACCTGGAGCGCGAGCAGCACGGCGGACCGTACCTGGACGACCGCACCAGCCGGGTGTGGATCCACGGCGACCTGCACGCGGAGAACTTCGGCACGTACATGGATGCCAACGGCCGCCTGGTGTTCAACGTGAACGACTTCGACGAGGCGTACGTCGGTCCCTTCACCTGGGACCTCAAGCGCTTCGCGGCCTCCGTGGCGCTGATCGGCTACGCGAAGGCGCTCAGCGACGAGCAGATCACGGCCCTGGTGCGCACGTACGCGGCGGCCTACCGCGAGCGCGTCCACTCCCTGGCGACCGGCGCCAAGAGCGACGAGGTGCCGCCCTTCACGCTGGACTCGGCCGAGGGCGCGCTCCTGGACGCGCTGCGCGACGCACGCGCGCGCACCCGCTTCGAGCTGCTCGACTCCATGACGGAGATCCGTGACTTCGAGCGCCGCTTCGCGCCGGGCGGCGGCTCCATCGAGCTGGACGCGGCGACGCGGTACAAGGTGCTTGCGGCCTTCGACGGCTACCTGGAGACGCTGCCGGAGTCCTCCCTGGCCCGCCCGGACTCGTACCGGGTGAAGGACGTGGTGGGGCGGCGCGGCATCGGGATCGGCTCGGCGGGCCTGCCCTCGTACAACATCCTTCTGGAGGGCAACAGCGACGCCCTCGAGAACGACGTGATCATCTACATGAAGCAGGCGCAGACCCCGGCGGTCTCGCGGCACATCACGGACCCGGCGGTGCGCGACTACTTCCAGCACGAGGGCCAGCGCACGGTGATCTCGCAGCGCGCGCTCCAGGCCCACGCCGACCCGTGGCTGGGCTGGACCGAGCTGGACGGCGCGGGCCAGCTGGTGGCCGAGGTGTCGCCGTACGCGGTGGACCTGGACTGGTCGGACATCGACGACCCGGAGGAGATCGCGGCGGTCGTCGCGGACCTCGGCCGGGCCACGGCGACGATGCACGCGGCGGCCGACGACACCTCGGGCGAGTCCCTGGTCCCGTTCTCCACGGAGCGCGCCATCGACGCGGCGATCGCCGCCGACGAGGACGGTTTCGCGGACCTGCTGGTCGACTTCGCGCACGAGTACGGGGCACGCGCGCGTGCGGACCACCAGATCTTCGTGGACCTGTTCCGCAACGGCCGCATTCCCGGTCTGGCCGCGTGATCCCGGGGGATGCCCCCCGGCCCCCCACCCGGACACCCTCTTCGCAACCGGGACGGCCGACACCGTCCCGCAATGCATTTCCGTAACGCACAGGCACCCTTTAGGCATCGCTTACAGCAAGCCATGGCACACTCCTCGGCGATGGACGAGATATCCGGGGCCATGTCCGGGGCCCAGCTCAGAGCCGTACGCGCGGCGCTCTTCACGGCCGTGGTCGTGACGCTGTCCGCCGCGTCGCACGTGCTGCTGTCCCGGGCCCCGCTGCCGCTGCCGACGGTCGGCGCGATCGCCGCCGCCGTCTTCGTGATCGCGTACGCGCTCGCGGGCCGGGAGCGCGGCTTCGGGCGCATCGCGGCGCTGCTCGTCCCGCTGGAACTGGCCGCGGACACGGTCTTCACCACCGGCCAGCACGTCTGTTACGGCGAGACGGGCGGCCCCGTCGCGGGGACGCTGCGCTCGTTCGGGTTCGACGTGCTGTGCGCCGGGAGCGTGGGCACCCCGCTGGCCCGGATGACCGGCGGCTCCGGCGACCGGACCGTCGCGCTGCTGGCCCACACCGACCCGGCGGCCTCCTGGCTGCTGCTCGGCGCGCATGTCACGGTCGGTCTCCTCGCGGCCGCCTGGCTGCGCCGCGGCGAGCAGGCCCTGCACCAGCTGCTGCGCGCGGTCGCCGCGTTCGCGTTCCGCCCGCTGCTGATCGCCTGGGCCACGGTCACCGCCCTGCTGGAGCCGGTGGCCCGCAGGCCGCGCCCGGCCGCCGCCGCCCGGATCGCGCGCACCCGCGTCTGGGTGCACTCCGTGGGACGGCGCGGACCGCCGTGCCCGGCTCTCTGAGCCGACCGCACGACAGTCCCCGCCCCCTTTCTCACCACTACGGAGCACGAACATCATGAGCAAGCGCAACAGCCAGCAGGCGAAGACAGCGGCCCGCGAGCGGCTGCGCGTCGAGCGCGAGCGCCAGGCGAAGCGGGACAAGGCGAAGAAGAACGCGATCGTCGCGAGCTCCATCGTCGGTGTCCTCGCGATAGCCGGCGTGGCCAGCTACTTCGTCGTCCAGGGCAACAAGCCCTCCTACTGGGAGGCCGCCAAGAACGACGCCCTGGTCGCCCCGAAGAACACCACGGGCAAGAACCACACGACGGTCACCATCGGCAAGGACTCCGCCGACAAGACCATCAGCGCCTTCGAGGACCCGCGCTGCCCGGTCTGTGCCTCCTTCGAGCAGACGGTCGGCTCGACGGTGCAGAAGGACCTCGACGACGGCAAGTACAAGATCCAGTACATCGGCGCCACCTTCCTCGACACCAACCTCCAGGGCGAGGGCTCGAAGAACGCGCTGAGCGCGCTGGGCGCCGCCCTGAACGTGTCGAAGGACGCCTTCTGGCAGTACAAGGAGGCGATGTACTCCAAGAAGTGGCACCCGGAGGAGACGGACGACAAGTTCAAGGACGACGCGTACCTCCTGAAGATCGCGAACACGATCCCCGCGCTGAAGAGCGACAAGACCTTCCAGAAGGACGTCAAGGACGGCACCTTCGACAAGTGGGCGATCGAGATGTCGAAGAACTTCGACAACAACAAGTTCGGCGTCCAGGGCACCCCGTCCTTCGTCTACAACGGCAAGAAGATCACCGGCTCGGACGGCGACAACGCCCCGATGACGGTCGCCGAGTGGAACACCGCGGTGGACAAGGCGCTCAAGGGCTGATCGCCGGACCGACGCTCCGCTGAAGGGCGGGCGAACTCTTGGGAGTTCGCCCGCCCTTCGCGCGTACCGGTCAGTAATGTGATCACCCGTGACCAGTCGATCTCTGCCAGTTCCGCCAGATCCCGTAGCCCCGCGCCGCCGTACGGTCGTCAAGGCCGCGGCCGCCGGTGCCGTACTCGCCGCCCCGCTGCTCGCGCCGTCCGCGGCGCGGGCCGCCGAGGCGCCCGCCTTCCTGCACGGCGTCGCGTCCGGCGACCCTCTGCCCGACGGTGTCCTGTTGTGGACCCGCCTGACGCCGACCGCCGAGGCCGAGCCCGGCTCCGGCAAGGGGCCCGACACCCAGGTGAGCTGGGAGATCGCCGAGGACAGCGCGTTCCGTACCGTGGTGGGCCGGGGCACCACGACCGCGAGCGCCGCCTCCGACCACACCGTGAAGGCGGATGTGAGGGGCCTGCGCCCGGCGAGCGCCTACTACTTCCGCTTCTTCGTGGGCGACCCGTCCGCGCCCTCGGCCACGCCCACGTACTCCCCCGTCGGCCGTACGCGCACGGCGCCCGCCGCCGACAGCCGGGCGAACCTGCGCTTCGGCGTCGTCTCCTGCGCCAACTGGGAGGCCGGCTGGTTCTCCTCGTACCGGCACCTGGCCGCCCGCGCCGACCTGGACGCGGTACTCCATCTCGGCGACTACATATACGAGTACAAGACGGGCGAGTACCCGGACGCGAAGTACACCGTCCGACAGCACCGGCCCGCCCACGAGATCGTCTCGCTCGCCGACTACCGGATCCGGCACGGCCTGCACAAGACGGACGACGACGTGCGGGCGATGCACGCCGCGCACCCGATCGTCGCGATCTGGGACGACCACGAGTTCGCCAACGACGCCTGGTCGGGCGGCGCCGAGAACCACTCCCCCGACACCGAGGGCTCCTGGGCGGCGCGCCAACAGGCCGCCAAGCAGGCCTACTTCGAGTGGATGCCGGTGCGCCCGTCCGTCGCGGGCACCGTCTACCGCCGGCTGCGCTTCGGCGCGCTCGCCGATCTGCATCTGCTCGACCTGAGGACGTTCCGCTCGCAGCAGGCGGGCGTCGGCAGCGGCGCCGTGGACTCCGCGGACCGTACGATCACCGGCCGCGCCCAGCTCGACTGGCTCAAGTCCGGGCTCGCCGCGTCCGACGCGCAGTGGAAGCTGGTCGGCACGTCGGTGATGATCTCGCCGGTGGCCTTCGGCTCGCTGCCCGCCCATCTGCTCGGCCCGCTCGCGGAGTTGCTCGGCCTGCCCCAGGAGGGGCTCGCGATCAACGTGGACCAGTGGGACGGCTACACGCACGACCGAAAGGAACTCATCGCGCACCTGCGCGACCACGGCATCCGCGACACGGTCTTCCTGACCGGCGACATCCACATGGCGTGGGCCAACGACGTGCCGGTGACCGCGGGCACGTACCCGCTCTCGCCGTCCGCCGCCACGGAGTTCGTGGTCACGTCGGTGACGTCGGACAACCTGGACGACATCCTGCACGTCGCCCCCGACACCGTCTCCACGGTGGCCGAGGGCGCCATCAAGGCCGCCAACCGGCATGTGAAGTGGCTCGACATGGACTCCCACGGCTACGGCGTCCTGGACGTGACCGCCGAGCGGGCGCAGATGGACTACTACGTGATCTCCGACCGGGCCGACAAGAACGCCACGTCGGCCTGGGAGCGTTCGTACCGGACGCGCACCGGCACCCAGAAGGTCGAGCGCGTCCAGACGCCTGTGCTGTGAATTCCGGCCAGCCGTACGGACGTTAAGGGCGGATGACGGCGCTCACGGTGGGTGGTGCGGACGCGCTCCGGCGCGAGCCCTAATACGGACACACCACCCACCCAGTGCCGACTGCCGTTACGTCCACGTCTCAAACTCCGGACGGGCACCGAATTTCTTATCCCCCTTGCCCCGGTTCGCCCGGTGCGACTGCGCGATCAATGAGGCCAGTTCACCGCTCTCTCCGGGGTGACATGGCCACGTAATCTCCCCGCGGCGGCGAGGAAGTCCCTCCCCGCCTCCCGTCCGCGAGGAGCCCCGAAATGACCTCCCCCGCCCGGAAGACCCCCATAACCCCGCGTCTGCGCCGTCGGCTGCTCGGTACCGCGATGATGGCCGGAACCCTGGCCCTGGTGCCGCTCTCCGCCCCCACCGGCAGCGCGGCGGCGAAGACGACGACCGCGGCCGCGGAGAAGTGCGCGAGCGACGCGAACGCGGTGGCCCGCGTGAAGAAGGGCGCCCACGCCGACAACGAGCCCAACCAGCTCACCGACGCGCAGGCCAGGTCCATGGACGCGGCGCTGCAGAAGAGACTCGACGCAATGCGCGCCGCGGGCACCCTGGACAAGGGCCTCGCCGCCGCGTCGACCACGATCCCCGTCTACGTCCACGTCATCCACGACGGCAGCACCGGCATGCTGTCCTCTTCGGACATCTCGTCGCAGATCAGCGTCCTGAACGCCGCGTACAGCGGGCAGGGCACCGGGAACACCGACTCGGGCTTCCAGTTCCAGCTGGCGGGGACCGACTACACGGACAACGCCTCCTGGTACAACGGCATCACCCCGGGCTCCGCCGCCGAGAAGTCCATGAAGACCACGCTGCGCAAGGGCGGCGCGAACGCGCTGAACTTCTACACCGCGAACCTGGGCCAGGACCTGCTCGGCTGGGCCACGTTCCCGTCCTCGTACAAGTCGAACCCGTCCGACGACGGCGTGGTCATCCTCGACACCTCGCTGCCCGGCGGCTCGGCCACGAACTACAACGAGGGCGACACCGGCACCCACGAGATCGGCCACTGGCTGGGGCTGTACCACACCTTCCAGGGCGGCTGTAACGGCAACGGCGACTACGTCTCCGACACCCCGGCCGAGAAGAGCGCCGCGTACGCCTGCCCGACCGGGCGCGACACCTGCACCAACAAGACGGGCGTCGACCCGATCCACAACTTCATGGACTACACGTACGACTCCTGCATGTACCAGTTCACCGCAGGTCAGGTGCAGCGCATGAAGGACAGCTGGACGGCGTACCGCGCCGGTTGAGGGACCTAGAGGCTGTCCAGGAAGCCGAGCGCCACCCGCCAGGTGGCCTCGGCGGCCTCCTCGTCGTAGTCCGGCAGCTCGGGGTCGGTGTACAGGTGACCGGCCCCGGCGTAGCGGTAGATCTCCACGTCGGCGCCGGTGCGCCCCATCTGGAGGTACCAGGTGTTCAGCCAGTCGTCCGTCTCGAACGGGTCGGGCGCGGCGACGTGCAGCTGGACGGGGAGCTCGTCCACGGAGGCGGTCTCGGCGATGTCCGAGGTGCCGTGCAGGAGCAGCAGCCCGCGGGCCTTCTCGTCGCCGAGGGCGAGCGTCTGGGCGATCGAGGCGCCGAGCGAGAAGCCCGCGTAGACGAGCCCCCGCTCGGAGTAGGGAGCGGCGGCGAGCACGGCCCGCTTGAGCAGCTCGTCCTTGCCGATCTCCTCCTTGTGGGCCATGCCTTCCTCGGCGCTGTCGAAGGTGCGGCCCTCGTAGAGGTCAGGGGTCCACACCTTGTGGCCCGCGGCGCGCAGCCGCTCGGCCGCGGCCTCCACCGCGGGCCGCAGACCGTACATCGAGTGGAAAAGCATGATGTTCATGGGGTCCATGGTGCCAGGAAGGCCGCAGGTTAGCCGTGGCCGATCCCGGTTACGGTCGAGAGCATGGAGATGGAGAACGTACTGCGCCCACTGATCGTCGTCGGTGGCTCGGTCCTGATCACCCTGCTCGTCGGGTGGGGTGTGGACCGTCTGCTGCAGCGCGCCGACCGGCGTCACCACGAGACCCCGCTGTGGGGCCTGCTGCGCCGCTGCCGACTGCCCCTCCAATTCGTGCTCTGCACGGCCCTGTTGCGGGGGTCGTACGACCAGGCGCAGATCGCGCCCGAGCGCTCCGCCGGGATCGGCCGGATCCTCAGCCTGGTCCTGATCGGCGCCAGCGCCTGGCTGGTGATCCGGATCGCCGCGGCGATCGTCGAGTCGTCCTACGCCCGGTACGCCACCGCCCACCGCGATCCGGCCCGGGTCCGCCGGGTACGCACCCAGGTCACGCTCATCCAGCGGGTCGTCACGGCGATCGTCGGCGTGGTGGCCGTCGCGGCGATGCTGCTGACGTTCCCCGCGTTCCGCGCCGCCGGCGCCTCGCTGCTCGCCTCGGCCGGCATCCTCGGCATCGTCGCCGGTGTCGCCGCCCAGTCCACGCTCGGCAACCTCTTCGCCGGGCTGCAGATCGCCTTCGGCGACATGGTCCGGATAGGGGACACGGTCGTCGTCGACGGCGAGTGGGGCACGGTCGAGGAGATCACCCTGACCTTCCTCGCCGTGCGCACCTGGGACGAGCGCCGGATCACCATGCCGGTGTCGTACTTCACGTCGAAGCCGTTCGAGAACTGGTCGCGCGGCGGCGCCCAGATGACCGGCACGGTCTTCTTCCACCTCGATCACGGCGCGCCCGTGATCGAGATGCGCGAGAAGCTCCACGACATCCTGCGCGACTGCGGCGCCTGGGACGGCCGCGACTGGGGCCTGGCCGTCACCGACACCACACCGTCCACCATCCAGGTCCGCGCCGTGGTCACGGCCAAGGACGCGGACGACATCTGGACGGTGCGGGTCACGGTCCGCGAGCAGCTGATCCGCTGGCTGACGGAGAACCATCCGTACGCGCTGCCGCGGATCAACACGGCGACGGCCCTGTTCGCCCCGGACGGCGAGACCGTCTCGCTGTCCAAGGACGGCCGCGCCCCGCGCACCGGCCGGGGTTAGCGCCCCGTCATCTCTCCACCGTTGACCTGCACGATCTGCCCGGTGACATGGCCCGCGCCGGGCGACGCCAGCCACACGAGGGTGGCGGCGATGTCGGCGGGGGTGCCGGCCCGGCCGGTGGGGATCGCGCCGACCCGGCGCCGGTACTCCTCCTCGGGCATCGAGGGCCCGAAGAACTCGGTGTCCTCGATGTAGCCGGGCGCGACGGTGTTCACGGTGATACCGCGCGGCCCGAGCGCCTTGGCGAGGTCGTACGTGTACGGGTGCAGGGCCGCCTTCGCGCCGCCGTAGGCGCCGCCCCCGCCGGAGCCGCGCAGCGCGGCGATGGAGGTGATGAAGAGGATCCGGCCGCCGGGCGAGGCGAGGTTCTCGCGCAGCGCCTCGGTCAGCAGGACCGAAGTGAGCGTATTGATCCGGAAGTTGGAGTTCCAGTCGTGGGCCACGGCCTCCAGCGGGTCGTCCCCGTCGGGGCTTTGGAACATCCGGCCGCCGATGCCGCCCGCGCTGTGCACGAGCACGTCGACCTTGCCGTCCAGCGCCTCGCGCGCGAACTCGGCGGCAGCGCGGGCCCCTTGGACCGTACTGAGATCGGCGGCGAAGATCATCTTGCCGCCGGGTACATCGGCCTTCTCCAGGACCTCGACGCGCCGGCCGAGGATGAGCACCCGGTCCCCCTCCGCGGCGAACGCCCGCGCCGCCGCGAGCCCGATCCCCGTACCGCCACCGGTGACTATCACGTTGCGTGCCATGCACATCAGCCTAGGACCTGGAGCGGACTCCAACCCGGGCCCTTTTGCGGCCCGCTACCGCAGGCTCCGCACGTCCAGCTGCCGCAGCACCCGGTCCACGACCTCCGGGTCGGCCCCCGGCTCGCTGCGCGCCGCCAGCACCTCGTGGCGCGCCGCCGACATCATCTCGGCCTGGATGCGCCGGATCCGCTTGATCCTCTTGTACCGCTTGGCCTGCGACTCGCGGCGCTCCTCGGCGCCCATCTCGGGGTTGATGCGCAGTCCGATGTCGTAGGCCCTGCGCAGCATCTGCTCGGCCACCTCCTCCGGCAGTTCCTCGACCTCCTCGATCTCCTTGAACCGCCGCTTGGCAGCCTTCGCGGCGCGCAGGGCGAGCTCCTTCTCGTACTCCTGCTCGGCCTCGGTGTCGGCCCGCACCTTCAGCTTCTTCACCAGCCAGGGCAGGCTGAGCCCCTGGAGCACGAGGGTCGCCATGATGACGCCGAAGGCGATGAAGACGATCTCGTCGCGGTCGGCGAAGGGCGATCCGTCGTCCATGGTCAGCGGAATGGCGAGCGCCAGCGCCACCGACGCGACGCCCCGCATCCCGGACCACCACATGACGACGGTCTCGCGCCAGCTCACCGGGATCTCCTCCTCGACGTCGCGCCGCGCGTGCAGCCGCCGCGTCACCCACGTCATCGGCAGCAGCCACAGCAGCCGTACGACGATGACGACAGCGACGACCGCGGCCGCCCAGCCCAGCATCTCGCCCCAGCGGCCCTGCGCGGTCCTGACGACGTTGTGCACCTCCAGGCCGATGAGACCGAAGGCGACACCGGTGACGAGGGTGTCGACGACGTCCCAGAAGGCGCGGCCGGTGAGCCGGGTGAGCACGTCGTCGGCGTCGAAGGCGTGCTCGGCGAGGAAGAGCGCCGTGGTCAGGACGGCGAGCACGCCCGAGCCCTTGAGCTCCTCGGCGAGGACGTAGGAGGCGTACGGGATCAGGAGGGTCAGGCCGATCTGGAGGGTGGCGTCGCCGAGGTAGCCCATGAGCTTGTTGGCGGCCCAGCCGAGCCCGAGGCCGACGGCGACGGCGACGACGGCGGACAGCACGAGTTCCATGGCGGCCCGCGGCAGCGAGAAGGTGCCGCTCACGGCGGCGGCGATGGCGACGTGGTAGAGCACGATCGCGGTCACGTCGTTGAACAGCCCCTCGCCCTCCAGGATCGACACCATGCGCCGGGGCAGCCCGAGTTGACCGGCGACGGCGGTCGCGGCGACCGGGTCGGGCGGCGCCACGAGCGCGCCGAGCGCGACGGCCCCGGCGATCGGCAGCCCCGGCACGACCGCGTTCGCGACGAAGGCGACGGCGGCCGTGGTGACGAAGACGAGGGCGACGGCGAGCAGGAAGATGGGCCGCTTGTTCGCCGCGAACTGTCGCCAGGACGTGCGGTGCACGGCCGCGTAGAGCAGCGGTGGCAGCACCAGCGGCAGGATCAGATCGGGGTCGATGTCGACGTTCGGGACGGCCTGGATCAGGGCGAGGACGATGCCGAGCAGGGTCATGAGCACCGGCGCGGGCAGCTTGAGCCGGTCGCCGAGCGGCACGCTCAGGACGGCCCCGAGCAACAGCAGGAACAGCAGGGCCAATTGATCCACGGGTGCTCCGACGAGGCTCGACGATCTGGGACGTTCCAGCGTCCAGGGTGCCACGCGATCCTGGGCAAAACGGCATCGCCGACCGGCCGCCCATCCGATGTCTGTGGCTTTCGTGCCCCCTGAAGTCGTGCGCGAGGTCTTCCGGTACGGCGGAGGCGCGGGCACCATGCGGGGTGCGCAGGTTCACGGATCCGAACGCTCACTACGTATCTGACCCGTGTTCGTAGTCGGGAACTTCCACAGCCCCCTGGTACGGCGCCGCCGGACCGCGACTCCAAGGAACCCGCATGCCACTCCGCCCGAACCGCAGACACTTCCTCGCCGCCACCGCGGCGGCCACGGCCACCGCCGCCTGGACGGCCGCCTCCCCCACCGCCTGGGCCGCTCCCGCTGCCGCCGGCCCGGCCGCGGTCCCGTACGAGCGGACGGTCCGCGCGGCCGCCATGAAGTGGCGCCGTCCGCCCACGAGTTGGCAGGACGCCCCGTTCCTCGCCAACGGCCGGCTCGGCGCCCAGCTCTACCGGGGCAGCGCGCCGAACACCCTCAAGCTGATGCTCAGCCACACCGAGGTCCAGGACCAGCGCGGCCAGTGGCGCGGCGGCATCGGCTACTCCCGTCTGCCCATCGGGTACCTCCTCCTCACCCTCGCCGGTGACGTCACGGCGGTCGACTGGACCCTGGACCCGTACGACGCCGAGCTGCGCGGCACCGTCACCACAACCCGCGGCAGCCTGAGCCTCGCCGCGCTGGTCCACAACGACACCTCGACGCTGCTCGTCTCCACCCGCCCGAGCCCCGGCGAGGAGTCCGCGGCCTGGACGTTCACCTGGCTGCGGGCGGCCACCACCCGCACCTCCGGCAAGCCGGACGACTACACCGCGAACCCCGATCCCACGGTCACGGCCACGCATGTGCGGCAGCCGCTGATCGCGGGCGGCGGCTGGACCACGGCCTGGCGCGAGCGGACCGCGGGCACCGGCCGGCTGCTGGCCGCGCACGTCGCGTACGCCGCGTCCGGCGACGTGTCGCGCACCACGGAAGCGGCGCACGCCGCGGTCGACCGCGCCCTGACCGCCGACCCCGACGACCAGACGGCCCGGCACCGCCGCTGGTGGCACCGCTTCCACCACCGCAGCCTCGTCTCGCTCCCCGACAAGCGCCTGCAGTCCTTCTACATCCTCCAGCTCTACAAACTCGCCGCGTCCACCCGCGCGGGCGGCCCGACGATCTCCGAGTGGGGCCCGTGGTTCCCGGAGGTCGGCAACAACTGGACGGCCGTGTGGTGGAACCTGAACGTGCAGATCGGCATGGCCCCGGTGCACGGCTCCAACCACCCCGAACTCGACTCGGTGACCAGCACGTTCGCGAGGTACGAGAAGAACCTGCCGACGTCCGTCCCGGCGGCCTGGCGGGACGGCGAGAGCTACGCCCTCGGCCATCCCTCGGACTGGCAGCTGCGCGCGGGCGACACGTACGACGTCGGCGCGCCCGGCAGCGACCACGTCTCCGACAACTTCGGCAATCTGACCTGGGCGATGCACAACGTGTGGCAGTCCTACGCCCACACCCGCGACACGGCGATCCTGCGGGACACGCTCTTCCCGGTCCTCACGAACGCGATCAACTTCTACGCCCATTTCCTGCACGAGGGCCCGGACGGCAAGCTTCATCTCCTCAAGACCCGCTCCCCCGAGTACGCCGACGCCGAGGACTGCACGTACGACCTGTCGCTGATCCGCTGGGGCGCCCGCACGCTCCTCGACGCCGCCCGCATCCTGCGCACGGACCATCCCAAGGCCCCCCTGTGGCGCGACATCGCGGCCCGGCTCACCCCGTACGCCGAGGACCCGACGGCCGGCGTCATGATCGGCAAGGACGTCCCGCTGGCCGACTCCCACCGCCACCACTCGCACCTGCTGTGGCTGTACCCGCTGCGCGAGCGCACCTGGGACCGCACCGCCGACCGTGACGTCATGGCGCGCAGCATGGCCCACTGGGTCTCGATGCAGTCCGCCTGGCACGGCTACAGCTACGCGACCGCGTCGTCCATGTACTCGGTCATGGACGATCCGGAGAAGGCCCTCGACTTCCTGACCTTCTTCACGGACCTGAACGTCGTCGCGGACTGCGCGATGACGCCGAACACGATGTACCGGGAGGGCAGGAACTTCGCGCTGGAGAGCCCGCTGTCCGCCGCGCAGTCGCTGCTCGACATGGCGGTGCAGGGCCACGAGGGCGTGGTGAAGGTCTTCCCGTCGGTCTCGGCGCGCTGGCCGGACGCGTCGGTCGCGTCGCTGCGCACCCAGGGCGCGTTCCTGGTGGACGCGGACCGCGCGGCGGGGGCGACGCGCTGGGTCCGGGTGCACAGTGAGGCGGGGGCGCCGCTGACGCTGGAGCACGGCATCCCGGGGGACGTGACGGTACGGGAGGAGAAGGGACGGCCACTGCGCTGGCGGGAGACGGGGCCCGGCCGCATCGCCGTCCAACTCCCGCGCGGGGCAACGGCATTGATCGCCCCGAAGGGCTCCTCACCGGCCGCCCCGGGCCCGCGGGACGTACCGTCCCTGGGCGACTGGACGGGCTGGGGTCTGCCGTAGCCTGCACGGCAGAGACTGAGAGACTTGCGGGCCTGCGGGCTTGCGGGCTTGCGGGCTTCCTGGGTGAAGGCGGGTGGCGGGTGGCCGGGGCGAGACCAGCGGTCGGCGCGGCCGTGCGCCGCTGCACGGAATGCGGTGGCTACGTGTACGGGGGCGCTCCCGCCTGCGTCACCTGCCGCGCCCTGGTGGACGGCATCGTCGAGGCGGAGTGGGCCGCCTTCCTGCGCGCCTGGGACCCCGGCGGCGCCACGACCGCTCCGGACCAGGAAGCCGAGCTCGCCGCCCTGGTGGCCGCCGAGCCGGACCGGCACGACTGGCGGGTGGTCGACGCCGCCCTCGACCGGCTGCCCTGCCCCGACTGCGGTGGCCGGCTGGGGCGCGGCCCGGTCGGCTGCCACCCCTGCGACCAGGCGCACGGCTTCCGGTACGCGGCGATCGAGACGGACCGCCCGGGCTCCGCGCCGGGCAACGAGCACGCGGTGCGGGTGAACGTCTCGGTCGTGCGCAGGCCGCAGGGCGTCTCGCCGGACGAACTGCTCGTACGGCGCCTGCTGCTGCCCGCGCTGCTCGTGGGTCTGCTGCCGACGACGGCGCAGGCCCAGCGGGTGAGCGCCCTCCTCAAGCGGAGCGGCGGCGGCGCGCCGAAGCGGCTCGTCGCCGAGCGGGCCGTCGAGGAACTGCTGCGCGCCGCGGGACTCGGCTGACGTCAGCCGATGGCCTTGCGCATCGCCCGGTGCGGAATCCCGGCGTCCGGGAACTCCGGGCCGTACACCTCGTACCCGAGGCGCTCGTAGAACCCCAGGGCATGGGTCTGCGCGTGCAGGTCGACCGCGCTGAGCCCGCGCTCCTTGGCGGCCTCCTCGATGGCGCCCACCAGCGCGGCGCCGACGCCGAGCCCACGCGCGGCCTTCGCCACGGCGAGCCGGCCGAGGGCGCCGACGTCCTGCGCCCCGCCGTTCTTCACCGCGGCGGCCTCGCCGGTCAGCAACCGGCCGGTGCCGAGGGTCACCCCGTCGTCCCGGACCGCGATGACGTGCACCGCCCCGGCGTCGTACGCGTCGTACTCCAGCTCCTCCGGCACCCCCTGCTCGACGCAGAAGACCTCACGCCGTACGGCGAAACAGGCCTCCCGGTCCGCCTCGGACTCGGCGACGCGCAGCACGAACCCGGCGCTCACGAGCTCTCCGCCCGGACACGGTCGAGCGCGATCTGCAGGTCCTCGGGGTACTGGCTCTCGAACTCGACCCACTGCCCGTCCGCGGGGTGCTCGAAGCCGAGCCGCACCGCGTGCAGCCACTGCCGCGTGATGCCGAGCCGCTTGGCGAGCGTCGGGTCGGCGCCGTACGTCAGGTCGCCGACGCAGGGGTGCCGGTGCGCGGACATGTGCACCCGGATCTGGTGGGTGCGGCCGGTCTCCAGCTTGATGTCGAGCAGGGAGGCGGCGCGGAAGGCCTCGATGAGGTCGTAGTGCGTGACGGACGGCTTGCCGTCGGCGGTCACGGCCCACTTGTAGTCGTGGTTCGGGTGGCGCCCGATGGGGGCGTCGATGGTGCCGCTCATCGGGTCCGGGTGGCCCTGCACGAGCGCGTGGTAGCGCTTGTCCGGCACGCGCTCCTTGAACTGGCGCTTCAGCGATGTGTAGGCCCGCTCGGACTTGGCGACGACCATCAGGCCGGAGGTGCCGACGTCGAGCCGGTGCACGATGCCCTGGCGCTCGGCGGCGCCGGAGGTGGAGATCCGGTACCCGGCGGCGGCCAGGCCGCCGATCACGGTGGTGCCGGTCCAGCCGGGGCTGGGGTGCGCGGCGACGCCGACCGGCTTGACGATCACGACGATGTCGTCGTCGTCGTGCACGATCTCCATGCCCTCGACGGGCTCGGCGACGATCTGCACCGGAGCGGGCGCCTGCGGCATCTCCACTTCCAGCCAGGCGCCACCGTGCACCCGCTCGGACTTGCCCACGACCGAACCGTCGACCTGGACCTTCCCGGCGGCGGCGAGCTCGGCGGCCTTGGTGCGGGAGAAGCCGAACATGCGGGAGATGGCGGCGTCGACGCGCTCGCCCTCCAGGCCGTCGGGCACGGGCAGGGTTCGGATCTCGGGAATCGTGCTCACGCATCGAGTATGCAGGAGCCCGCCGACACTCCCGCACCAGAGGCCGCGGGCGCGGCCTCTGGCTCAGTCCTTGTGGACGGTCCCGTCGGGGTCGATCCCGCGGAAGGAGAGCAGCACGATCAGGATGCCGCCGCACACGATCGCCGAGTCGGCCAGGTTGAACACCGGGTAGTGGGCCGGCGCGATGAAGTCGACCACGGCGCCCTTGAACACACCGGGCGCCCGGAAGATCCGGTCGGTGAGATTGCCGAGGGCTCCGCCCAGGAGCAGCCCGAGCGCGATGGCCCAGGGGGTGCTGTAGAGCTTCTTCGCGAGCCGCACGATGACCACGATCACGGCCGCCGCGATCACGGTGAAGACGATCGTGAACGCCTCGCCCACGCCCCAAGCGGCACCCGGGTTCCGGATCACCTCGAGCTGGAGCCAGTCACCGAGGATCTGCACCGGGTCGTGGTGCTCCAGCTTCGCGACCACGATCAGCTTGCTGATCAGGTCGAGGGCGTACGCGCACGCGGCCACGGCGAACAGCGCGACGAGGCGCCGCCTGCCCCTGGGCCGCTCTGCGGCGGCCTCCTGCTCCGGCTCGGCTGCACCCGTCTCGGGGGAATCCGGCGTACTGATGACGCGCTCCGCTTCTGCCACGTGAGTCCCTCAACCTCGGTACCTGACTGTGGACGAGAGTACGGCACACGTGTGCGGCCGTACGAGGACGGTACGGCCGGTACACCCGCTGCAACCACGACCCGGTTGCTTCCCCGAAGGGGAGGCTCAGTAGCGCCGCTCCTGCTTCTGCTTGCACTCCACGCACAGGGTCGCGCGCGGAAAGGCCTGCATACGGGCCTTGCCGATCGGGTTGCCGCAGTTCTCGCAGAGCCCGTAGGTCCCGGCGTCCAGCCGCTCCAGGGCGCGCTCGGTCTGGGAGAGCATCTCGCGCGCGTTGGCGGCCAGCGCCATCTCGTGCTCGCGCGTGATGTTCTTCGTGCCCGTGTCCGCGTCGTCGTCCCCCGCGCCGTCCCCCGAGTCCCGCATCAGGCCCGCGAGCCCCTCCTCGGCCGCGGCGATCTCGCTGCCGAGGCGCAGCACCTCGCTCTGCAGTTCGGCGCGCGCCTCCTCGACCTCGTCCGGGGTCCACGGCTCCTCGCCGGGCCGGACGGCCAGCTCACCGGGTTCCACGGCCGCTCCCCGTGCCTTGGGAACCGCGCCGGGCTTCTTCGCCGCCGTGGCCGTGCCCTGAGTCTTCTTCGCAACCACCGTCGTGGCTCCCGTCGTCTTCGCGGCCTCGGCCGCGTCCTCGGCCGCGGAGGCGACCGCCTTCTTCACCGCGCTCTTGCGCCCAGCGGCCTTCTTGCCGTCGTCCCCGGCGCCGGTCCTCTTGCTCGTACGTTCCCCGGCCGCCGTCTCCTCAGCCCCTTGCCCGGCCTCGGAAGCCGCCTGGGTGGTGCGTGTGCTGCTCTTCGCCTTCGCGGCGGCGCCCCGCGGCGCGGTCTTGTCCGCGGCCGGCGCCCCGGCGGCCTCGGCCCCGGCGCTCTCCTTGGCCGCAGCCTTCTTGGCCGGACTCTTCTTCGCCAGGGTCTTCTTGGCCGGGGTTCTTTTGGCCGCGGCCTTCTTGGCTGCGCTCTGCACGGGCGCGGCCTCCTCGGTCACGTCCTCGGCCGCGGCGGCCGACCCGGCAGCCTCGGCCGCCTTGGCCGCCTTGGCCGCCTTGGCCGCCTTGGTCGCCTTCGCGGCCTTGGCCGTCTTCCGCGGCACCGAGGCCGACCCCGACTGCGTGCTCTTCTTGCCCCCCACGTCCTTCCCGGCCCCGCCGGAGGCAGTGGCACGGGCCGCTCCACCGGAGGCACCCGAGCCCGTGGATCTGCCGGACGTCGACTGCTGAACGGCGGTCTTTTTCGCCACCATGGCCGCGGCCCCTTCACAAACTGTGATCTTGCTCGCGAATCGTGCTGGGACGATAAATCGACTCACGGCCCGCGGCAACGGGACGCCCACCCCGATCCACCCCCTCCGGCACGGCCCGCCGACCGCCTCGCGACGAACCTGCAAGCGTTGTGCCCAGCTCCCCGCCTGGTAATCCGCCCACCGGCCGCCCGCGCGGCCCCCGGGGACCGGCCGGCCGGGATCGGACACCGTACGTATCGCCATTCGGGTCACAGGACGCAGCCGCGCCCGCCCGCCGCCGCCCCGCGAAATCCGGTCGGCCGCGCCCTCCCGGGCGCCGTACACTGGGCGGAGCGAGAAGCATGGATGGGGACGAGTAGCGGCGTACGCAGCCCAAGAGCGATCCGGGGACGGTGGGAGCCCGGAGGCGAGCGCGACGCGAAGATCACCCCGGAGCCGCCGGAAGAAGACCCTCGGGTTGGTAGACCCGGCATCGCGACCCCAATGAGGGGGCTCACCGAAGCGCGTACCGGCGCCCAGGGGAGCCAAGGAGGGTGGTACCGCGGGAGCGCGCCGCACACGGCGTACGGCAAAGCCGAGGCTCTCGTCCCTCCGACGGAGAGAAGCACGTCCGCCGGAGGAAGACTGATGACGCAGTACCGCCAGGTGCCCGCCCAGGTCGACCTGCCCGCCCTCGAGCACGCGGTGCTCGACTTCTGGCGCGAGCAGAAGATCTTCGCGAAGAGCCTTGAGCAGTCCGAAGGGCGCCCCGAGTGGGTGTTCTACGAGGGCCCGCCCACGGCCAACGGCATGCCGGGTGCCCACCACATCGAGGCCCGCGTCTTCAAGGACGTCTTCCCGCGCTTCCGCACCATGCGCGGCTACCACGTGGGCCGCAAGGCGGGCTGGGACTGCCACGGCCTGCCGGTGGAGCTGGCGGTCGAGAAGGAGCTCGGCTTCAACGGCAAGAAGGACATCGAGGCGTACGGCATCGCGGCCTTCAACGACAAGTGCCGCGAGTCCGTGACCCGCCACACCGACGCCTTCTCCGAGCTGACGACCCGGATGGGCTACTGGGTCGACCTCGACGACGCGTACCGGACGATGGACCCGGAGTACGTCGAGTCGGTCTGGTGGTCGCTGAAGGAGATCTTCAACAAGGGCCTGCTGGTCCAGGACCACCGCGTCGCCCCCTGGTGCCCGCGCTGCGGCACCGGCCTGTCGGACCACGAGCTGGCGCAGGGCTACGAGACGGTCGTCGACCCGTCGGTCTATGTCCGTTTCCCCCTCACCTCCGGTCCGCTGGCGGGCCAGGCCGCGCTCCTGATCTGGACGACGACCCCCTGGACCCTGGTGTCCAACACGGCGGTCGCGGCGCACCCCGAGGTCCGCTACGTCGTGGCGACCAACGGCGAGGAGAAGGTGGTCGTCGCCGAGCAGCTCGTCGAGAAGGCACTCGGCGAGGGCTGGCAGACGACCGGCGAGTCCTTCACCGGCGCCGAGATGGAGCGCTGGAAGTACCAACGCCCGTTCGAGCTGGTGGAGTTCCCGAGCGTCAGCGAGGGAACCGACAAGCACAGCCCGGCGGAAGCCCACTACGTGGTGAACGCCGAGTACGTCACGACCGAGGACGGCACCGGTCTCGTCCACCAGGCCCCGGCCTTCGGTGAGGACGACCTCAAGGTCTGCCGCTCGTACGGCATGCCGGTGGTCAACCCGGTGCTGCCCGACGGCACGTTCACGCCGGAGCTCGACCTCGTGGGCGGTGTCTTCTTCAAGAAGGCGGACGAACAGCTCACCGAGGACCTCAAGGACCGCGGTCTGCTCTTCAAGCACCTCCCGTACGAGCACAGCTACCCGCACTGCTGGCGCTGTCACACGGCGCTCCTCTACTACGCGCAGCCGTCCTGGTACATCCGCACCACCGCCGTCAAGGACCGTCTCCTCCAGGAGAACGAGAAGACGAACTGGTTCCCGGAGACCGTCAAGCACGGCCGCTTCGGCGACTGGCTGACCAACAACATCGACTGGGCGCTGTCCCGCAACCGCTACTGGGGCACGCCGCTGCCGATCTGGCGCTGCGAAGAGGGCCACCTCACCTGCGTCGGCTCGCGCGCCGAGCTCTCCGAGCTGACCGGCACCGACCAGTCGGAGCTTGAGCCGCACCGCCCGTACATCGACGACGTCACCTTCCCCTGCACCCACGAGGGCTGCTCGGCGACGGCGACGCGCGTGCCCGAGGTCATCGACGCCTGGTACGACTCGGGTTCGATGCCGTTCGCGCAGTGGGGCTACCCGTACAAGAACAAGGAACTGTTCGAGTCCCGCTACCCGGCGCAGTTCATCTCCGAGGCCATCGACCAGACGCGCGGCTGGTTCTACACGCTGATGGCGGTCGGCACGCTGGTCTTCGACAAGTCGTCGTACGAGAACGTGGTCTGTCTCGGCCACATCCTCGCCGAGGACGGCCGCAAGATGTCCAAGCACCTGGGCAACACGCTGGAGCCGATCCCGCTGATGGACCGGCACGGCGCGGACGCGGTGCGCTGGTTCATGGCGGCCGGCGGATCCCCGTGGGCGGCCCGCCGCGTCGGCCACGGCACGATCCAGGAGGTCGTCCGCAAGACGCTCCTCACGTACTGGAACACGGTGGCCTTCCAGGCCCTGTACGCCCGTACGTCCGAGTGGGCGCCCAGCGAGGCGGACCCGGCCCCGGCCGACCGCACGGTCCTGGACCGCTGGCTGCTGTCGGAGCTGCACCAGCTCACCGACGAGGTCACCCAGGCCCTGGAGGCGTACGACACCCAGCGCGCCGGCAAGCTGCTCTCGGCGTTCGTCGACGACCTGTCGAACTGGTACGTGCGCCGCTCGCGCCGCCGCTTCTGGCAGGGCGACAAGGCCGCGCTGCGCACCCTGCACGATGTGATCGTCACGGTGACGCAGCTGATGGCGCCGATCACGCCGTTCATCACGGAGCGGGTCTGGCAGGACCTGGTCGTGCCGGTCACCCCGGGCGCCGCCGAGTCGGTCCACATGTCGTCGTGGCCGGAGGCCGACACCTCGGCGATCGACCCGGCGCTGTCGACGCAGATGGCGCTGGTGCGCCGCCTGGTCGAGCTGGGCCGCGCCACGCGCGCGGAGTCGGGCGTCAAGACGCGTCAGCCGCTGTCGCGCGCGCTGGTCGCCGCGGCCGGTTTCGAGACCCTCTCCCCCGAGCTGCACGCGCAGATCACGGAGGAGCTGAACGTCTCGTCGCTGGCCACCCTCTCGGAGGTCGGCGGCTCGCTGGTCGACACGACGGCGAAGGCCAACTTCCGTGCGCTGGGCAAGCGTTTCGGCAAGCGCGTCCAGGACGTGGCGAAGGCGGTCGCGAACGCGGACGCGGCGGCGCTCTCCCTGGCCCTGCGCGAGGGGACCGCCTCCGTGGAGGTCGACGGCGAGAAGGTCGACCTGGCCCCCGACGAGGTCATCATCACCGAGACCCCGCGCGAGGGCTGGTCGGTGGCCTCCGACTCCGGCGCCACGGTCGCCCTGGACCTGGAGATCACCGAGGAGCTGCGGCAGGCGGGCCTGGCGCGTGACGCGATCCGCCTGATCCAGGAGGCCCGCAAGAACAGCGGCCTGGACGTGGCGGACCGGATCGCCCTGCGCTGGACGTCGACGGACCCGGCGGTGATCTCGGCCCTGACCGAGCACACCGAGCTGATCGCCGACGAGGTCCTGGCGACGGCCTTCACTCAGGGCGAGGCGGACGCCGCCTACGGCGAGCCGTTCACGGACGAGGGCCTGAGCCTGGAGTTCCGCCTCCGCAAGGCGTAGGACCGCAGGCACAGCGCGCAGGGCCGGCCCCCACCCGTTCGTTCTGGTGGGGCCGGCCCTTCGGCGTTTCATCCGCTCGCACAGCTGACGCACCGGGGCGGGCCGGATTCGAACCGGCGTCCTCCCACATGCGGTGAAGGCGCGACGACCACTGCGCTACGCACCCCGGCACTGCCCGCACGCTATCTGCCGCCCACACGCGGCCACCAGTGAGTATCGCCCGCAAAAGACCCTGGCCCGGATCGCAGAAACGATCCGGGCCAGGGCCTGAATGAACGCCGACGCCTCTAGGGCGCTACAACCGGGCTCAGTTGTCGTCCTCGTCGATGAGGAAACCGCGCATCGGCGACGGAGCCTGCCCCATCGGCTGCGGACCCTGCGGCCGCACCGGAGCCATCGGCTGCGTCATCGCGGGCGACATCTGCTGCTGGCCACCGTAGGACGGGGCCGACGGCTGGTTGCCACCCATGGTCTGGTTGCCGCCGTAGGACGGGGCACCCGCACCGGCCGGGGCCATCGACGGCGCCGGGGACGGCGGCAGCGAGGCGGTGGCCGGAGTGCGCGGCGGAGCGAGCGAGTCGTCGGACTGGGACTCCAGCTGACGCAGCTGGGACTCCAGGTACGACTTCAGGCGCGTGCGGTACTCGCGCTCGAAGCCGCGCAGGTCCTCGACCTTGCGCTCCAGCGTGGCGCGGGCGGACTCCAGGGAGCCCATCGCGACGCGGTGCTTCTCCTGCGCGTCCCGCTCCAGGGCGTCGGCCTTGGCACGGGCGTCACGCTCGAGACCCTCGGCGCGGCTGCGGGCCTCGCCGACGATCTTGTTGGCCTCGGAGCGGGCCTCGGCGATCGCCTGGTCGGCGGTCTGCTGGGCCAGCGAGAGGACACGGGCGGCGCTGTCGCCACCGGGGCCCTGACCGGGCTGCTGCATCTGCGGCGGACCACCGTGGCCGCCCATGGGGCCGCCCATCGGACCACCGAGCTGGGGCTGCTGACCCATCGGACCCTGACCCATCGGACCCTGGCCCATGGGGCCGGGACCCTGCGGGCCGCCCTGCGGACCCTGACCCATCGGGCCGCCCGGACCGGCCGGAAGCTGCGGGGCACCGCTCGGCAGCTGCGGCGGGCCACCCATGGGACCGCCCATCTGCTGCTGCGGCGGGCCCGATATGCCGGCGGGCACCGGGGCGCCCGGGCCGCGCATACCCTGCGGGGGACCCTGCTGATCCTGCGGGCCACCGGGGCCCTCGGGGCCGCCGGGGCCCTTGCGCATGCCACCCTGCTGCTGGTTCTGCGCGGCAGCGCGCGTAGCAGCGGCCAGCTTGGCGCGCAGGTCCTCGTTCTCACGAAGGAGACGGGTCAGTTCGGCTTCGACCTCATCGAGGAAGGCATCGACCTCGTCCTCGTCATAGCCTTCTCGGAGGCGGACGGTCGTGAACTGCTTGTTCCGCACGTCCTCGGGGGTCAGCGGCATCTCTTCACCTCAACGTTGTCGTCGGCATTCGGCAAGACCGTAGTTGACATCGCGCTCACAGCCGGCTCACGACGGAGATCAGGATGTAGACGATGATCATCAGTACGAAGAAGGACAGGTCGAGCGCCACGCCCCCGAGACGCAACGGCGGAATGAACCGCCGCAGAAGCTTGAGCGGTGGATCAGTGACAGTGTAGGTGGCCTCCAGAACGACCACCATCGCCTTGCCGGGTTGCCACGAGCGGGCGAACTGGAAGACGTAGTCCATGACCAGCCGGAAGATCAGCACGATGAGGAAACACATCAGCGCGATGTAGACCACATCCAAAACCACGCCCATGTCGGTGGTTCCCTCTCCCCTGTGACTCGTGCCTCATGACTAGTACATAGCTAGTCGTTGAACTAGTGCTGCGTCTCAGCTCTGGTTGAAGAACCCGCCCTCTGCGATGCGGGCCTTGTCCTCCGCCGTGACATCGACGTTAGCAGGCGACAACAGGAACACCTTCTGAGTCACCCGCTCGATGCTCCCGTGAAGACCGAAGACGAGACCAGCGGCAAAGTCGACAAGTCGCTTCGCGTCGGTGTCGTCCATCTCCGTCAGATTCATGATCACCGGAGTGCCCTCGCGGAAGTGTTCCCCGATGGTACGGGCCTCGTTGTAGGTCCGGGGGTGCAACGTGGTGATGCGGTAGGGCTCCCGCTCGGACACGACCTTGGGCATGATCACCGGTGCGTTCTTCTCCAGGCTCTGACGTTCAGGTGTGATGGATGCCACGGGGGCGATTCGCGCCGGACGTCCGGATTCAGCGGGGAGCGAAGCCGCGGGGCGAACCGGCTCGCGCTGGGCGGGCGGCTGTACTACTCGTACCGGTTCGTCCTCTTCGACCACCGCACGCGAGTTGTGTGACACATGCGACTGTTCGTGCCGTCGGTGGTCACGCTCGGGCTCCGGGTCGAGCTCGGGTTCGAAGTCGTCGTCGGGGTCGAACCCCCGGCCGTCGTACCCATCGTCCTCCACGAGGCCGAGGTAGACCGCCATCTTGCGCATCGCGCCGGCCATGCTCTGAGTCCTCCGCTCTGTGGTGGATCGGCTGACGTCAACCAAAGGTGCCCGCGATCCACGTGATCTCCCCGCCCATCAGCGAGAATGACCATATTTTCTGCTGTGGTCCGACTTCTTGGCGACGTTACCCGAGCCTCGGCCGGACTCCGAGGACCGCCGTACCGACGCGTACATGTGTCGCCCCGGCCGCCACAGCCTGTTCGAGGTCCGAACTCATCCCTGCCGAGACCATGTTCGCAGCCGGATGAGCCACGCGCAGGTGAGTCGACAAATCCATGAGCCGCTCGAACGCCGCCTGTTGCCGCCCCGCGTAGGCCCCGGTGAGCGGCGCGACGGTCATCAGTCCGTCGAGTCGCAGCCCCGGCGCTTCGGCCACGCGCGCGGCCAACTCCTCCACTCCGCCCACTCCCACGCCGCCGCGCTCACCGCGCCCGTTCTCCTCGGCGTCGAGAGCGACCTGGATCAGGCAGCCGAGCTCGCGCTCGGCCCGTACCGCTTCCTTGGACAGCGCCGTGACGAGCTTCGCCCGGTCCACGGACTGCACCAGATCGGCATAACTCACCACGGACCGCACCTTGTTGGTCTGCAGCTGACCGACGAAGTGCCAGGTGAGAGGCAGATCCGTGGACTGTGCAGCCTTGGGGGCGGCGTCCTGGTCGCGGTTCTCGGCGACATGGCGCACACCGAGGTCGGACAGGATCCGCACATCGCTCGCGGGATAGGTCTTGGTGACCACGATGAGGGTCACGTCCGCCCGCTTGCGCCCGGCCGCCGCACAGGCCGCGGTGATACGTTCCTCCACCTTGGCCAGGTTCGCGGCGAGTTCGTCCCTGCGCACTCGAAGGTCCTGAAGGTCCGTCATGTCGTTTCAGTCCAGCCAGACATAGCTCGCGAGGCGACCGGTGGTGCGCTCGCGGCGGTACGAGAAGTGGTCGTGCGACTCCAGCGTGCACACCGGCGACTGCTGCCGGTCGTGCACCCCGAGCCGTTCCAGTTGCGCGTGCACACCGGCGGTCACATCGACGGCCGGAGTGCCCCAACGGGTCTCGGCGTACGCCGCGGGCTCGACCGCTGCGACCTCGGCCCGCATGTCCTCGGGTACTTCGTAGCAGCGTCCGCAGACCGCGGGTCCGGTGCGGGCGACGATCCGGCCCGGCTGCGCGCCGAGCTCCACCATCGCCCCGACCGCGGCGGGCACCACTCCCGCGACCATGCCGGGCCGCCCCGCGTGTGCGGCGGCAACGACTCCGGCGACCGGGTCGGCGAGCAGTACGGGCGTGCAGTCCGCGGTGAGCACGGCGAGGGCGAGTCCCCGCCGGGCGGTGACCAGGGCGTCGACACTCGGGATGTCGGCGTCCGTGGCCCAGGGCCCGTCCACCACCGCGACGTCGGGGCCGTGCACCTGGTTCATCCAGACGACCCGGGCCGGTTCGAGACCGAGGGCCCCGGCGGCCAGCTCCCTGTTGCGGAGCACGGCTTCGCGGTCGTCTCCCACGGCGCCGCCGAGATTGAGCTCCTCGTACGGAGCGGCGCTCACCCCGCCCCACCGGTCGGTGAAGGCGAAGTGCGCGCCGCTTTCCGGGGCTGCCGAGGCAACAGCGTCGCGCTGTCCTATCACGTCGCTGACGTTCCCATCGGGCTCCGGAACGTCACTTCAGGAAGTCCGGGACGTCCAGCTCCTCGGCCTGGCTGTCCGGGTAGGACGGCCGGGGCACGTGGGGCGGGGCGACCGGCGCCGCCGGGGCCTCGTTGACCGGGGCGGGCGCCTCGACCGGCTCCGGCTTGGGCTCCTCGCGCGGCGTGACGCTGCCGAGGCTGCCGAAGGTCGGGCGCGAGGTCTGTTCGGCGGCGGCCGACGCGGCGCGGGCGGCCGCGGCCGGGTCCTCGCGCTTGACGGACGACGAGCTGATCACGTTCTCCCGCTTGGCCGGGGGCTGTCCCCCGTCGAAGCCGGCGGCGATCACCGTGACCCTGACCTCGTCACCGAGTGCGTCGTCGATGACGGCGCCGAAGATGATGTTGGCCTCGGGGTGGGCCGCCTCGCTGACCAGCTGCGCGGCCTCGTTGATCTCGAAGAGACCGAGGTCCGAGCCACCGGAGATGGAGAGCAGCACCCCGCGGGCGCCGTCGATGGACGCCTCCAGGAGCGGCGAGGAGATCGCCATCTCGGCGGCGGCCACCGCGCGGTCGTCGCCGCGGGCCGAGCCGATCCCCATCAGCGCCGAACCCGCCTCGGACATCACGGACTTGACGTCGGCGAAGTCGAGGTTGATCAGCCCCGGGGTGGTGATGAGGTCGGTGATGCCCTGGACACCGGAGAGCAGGACCTGGTCCGCCGACTTGAAGGCGTCGAGGACGGAGACCTGGCGGTCCGAGATGGACAGGAGCCGGTCGTTCGGGATGACGATGAGGGTGTCGACCTCTTCGCGGAGCTCGGCGATGCCGTCCTCCGCCTGGTTCGCCCGGCGTCGTCCCTCGAAGGTGAACGGCCGCGTGACCACACCGATCGTGAGGGCGCCGAGCGAGCGCGCGATGTTGGCCACGACGGGTGCGCCGCCGGTGCCGGTGCCGCCACCTTCACCGGCGGTGACGAAGACCATGTCGGCCCCCTTGAGGACCTCCTCGATCTCCTCGCGGTGGTCCTCGGCCGCCTTGCGTCCGACGGCCGGATTGGCTCCGGCGCCGAGTCCGCGGGTGAGTTCACGGCCGACGTCGAGCTTGACGTCCGCGTCGCTCATCAACAGGGCTTGCGCGTCGGTGTTGATGGCGATGAACTCGACGCCCTTGAGACCGACCTCGATCATCCGGTTGATGGCATTGACACCACCGCCGCCGACACCGATGACTTTGATGACTGCGAGGTAGTTCTGCGGTGCTGCCACGTCGAAGGCCTCTCGCCTCGAGTTACGTGTCGTCACTCGCGTCCTGCGATGTGACGACTGATGCCGAATTGGGGCGGTCCGGACTACTAGTTGACTACTAGTCGACTGCCGACCCGAACCCTAACGCTGAAGTTTAGGGTTACCAGTGTGTCTGTTCCCTGGACTCTTCCGAACCTGACACTAAGTCGACAAGTGGCGCCCGTTCAACGAACACGCCGAACCTCCCGTTTTTCTTTTCACCCTATGTGATCAGCCGTAGCGCTGCCCAACCAGGGTGCTGGCCTGCACTGATGCGCGTCAACTCCCGGCTGACGCAGGGGCGGTGGGAACGCTCACGTCGAAGTGCCGTGCCTTCGGGGCGGCTTTCATGAGTGCGGCGAGAGCGCGCGCTTTCTGCCCGCTCTGCTCGCCACTTCCCCAGGCGACGGTCCGTCCGTCGGCGAGCACCAGCGAGATGTCGTCGTACGAACGGACCTTGACGGTACGGGTGTCGCCCGCGATCGCCTTCGGGAGCCGCCCGGCGATCCGGACGGCCTCCCTGGTCAGCCGCTCGGGGCCGAAGCGCCGCAGGCTGGCCGCCGCACCCTCCTGATCGGGTGTCAATTCCAGGCGGGGAACGCCCTTCAGGGCCTTCTCGATCGTCGCGAAACGCACGCCTTCGCGGTCGACTTCGACGAACTTGCCCGAATTTCGCTCGTCCTCGGCCATCAGAACCGGCTTGCGTTCCGTCACTTTCAACCTGATTCCGTGCGGCCAGGAACGCACCACATCAACCGAGTCAATTCGGGGCAATTTCTGGCGCAGCCGGTCTTCAATGGCACCCGTGTCGACGGAAATCAGCGGCGCACCGACCGGTACGGCGGCGGCGTCCCGGACCTCCGCGGGCGTCAGCACCTCGGTCCCGGAGGTCGTGACGCGCTCCACGCGCAGCCACTGGGAGCCGTAGAGCAGCCAGGTACCGCCCGCCCCGATCAGAACGAGCAGCACCCCGGTCACGACGAGGGTGCGGACGCGCGGCACCCGGAAGCGGCGCGACGGCGGGCCGGACTCGGACGCCTCGGTGTCTTCTCGATCCGTCAGAGCCGGTCCCGCCACAGCTTGCCTGCCTTTACGTCCGTATGCGCGCTAACGGCGAGCGTTGATCGCCTCGTACACCATCCCGACGAGCAGGTCGTCGGCGTCCCTGCGGCCGAACTCGGAGGCGGCGCGGGACATCTCGTACAGCCGGTGCGGGTCGGCGAGCACGGGCAGGACGTTGCCCTGGACCCACTCGGGGGTCAGCTCCGCGTCGTCGACCAGCACACCGCCGCCGGCCTTGACCACCGGCTGGGCGTTCAGCCGCTGTTCGCCGTTGCCGATCGGCAGCGGGACGTACGCGGCCGGCAGCCCGACGGCGGAGAGTTCGGCGACGGTCATCGCGCCCGCGCGGCAGAGCATCATGTCGGCCGCGGCGTACGCGAGGTCCATCCGGTCCACGTACGGTACCGGGATGTACGGGGGCATTCCCGGCATCTGCTGGACCTGCGGCAGTTCGTTCTTCGGACCGACCACGTGCAGGATCTGGATGCCGGACTGCTGGAGCAGCGGCGCGACGCGCTGCACGACCTCGTTCAGGCGGCGCGCGCCCTGGGAGCCGCCGGAGACCAGCAGCGTCGGCAGGTTCGGGTCGAGGCCGAACGCGGCGCGGGCCTCCGGGCGCACCTGGGCGCGGTCCAGCATGGCGATGGTGCGGCGCAGCGGGATGCCGATGTAGCGGGCACCCCGCAGCTTGCTGTCCGGGCTGGAGACGGCGACCTGGGCCGCGTACCGCGAGCCGATCTTGTTGGCCAGGCCCGGCCGGGCGTTGGCCTCGTGCACGATGATCGGCACGCCGAGCCGCTTGGCGGCCAGATAGCCGGGCAGCGCCACGTAACCGCCGAAACCGACGACCGCGTCCGCCTTCGTGCGCTCCAGGATCTGCTCCGCGGCCTTGATCGTGCCGCGCAGCCGCCCCGGGACCGTGATCAGTTCGGGGGTGGGCTTGCGCGGCAGTGGCACGGCGGGGATCAGTGCCAGTTCATAGCCGCGCTCGGGTACGAGCCGCGTCTCGAGCCCCTTCTCCGTGCCGAGGGCCGTGATGCCCACGGTCGGGTCCTGCCTGCGCAGGGCGTCCGCGAGGGCGAGCGCCGGCTCGATGTGGCCGGCGGTCCCCCCACCGGCGAGTACGACATGCACCGAAATTCACCGCTCTCCGGACGAACGCGCCGAGACGCGCCGTCGCATCGTGTTCCATCTCATCCCGCGCTCCCCCGTGGTCCGCCGCATGGCGAGTGCCGCCCGCGCCGCGGGTTCGTCCCGCGCGAACGCGATCAGAAGTCCCACGGCGAACATGGTCGGCAGCAGCGCGGAGCCTCCGTACGAGAACAGCGGGAGCGGGACGCCGGCGATCGGCAGCAGGCCGAGCACCGCACCGATGTTGACCACGGCCTGCGCCGTGATCCAGGTCGTCACGCCACCCGCGGCGTATCGAACGAAGGGGTCCTCCGTGCGTCCGGCCACGCGGATACCCGCATAGCCTAGAGCCGCGAACAGGGCGAGCACCGACAGCGTCCCCGCCAGGCCCAGTTCCTCACCGGTGATGGCGAAGATGAAGTCGGTGTGCGCTTCGGGAAGTTGACCCCATTTTTCCACACTCGCCCCGAGACCGGAACCGAAGAATCCGCCGGAGGCCAGAGCGTAGATCCCGTGCAGTCCCTGCCAGCACATGTCGTCGGGGCCTGCGTCCGCGCGGCCCAGACAGGCCAGGCGTGCCATGCGGTTCGGGCTGGTCTTGATGAGCATGACGCCGATGGCGCCCGCGACGGAGAGCACCCCGACGAAGAGCCGGGTGGGTGCTCCCGCGAGCCACAGAAGGCCGAAAAGGATGGCCGTCAGCAGGATCGCGGTGCCCATGTCACCACCGAGCATGATCAGACCGAGCAGCAGAAACGCGACCGGGACCAGCGGCACCAGCATGTGTTTCCACTGGGTCAGCAGACGCTTGTCGTGTTTACGCGCCAGCAGATCGGCGCCCCACAGGACCAGCGCCAGCTTCCCGAACTCGCTGGGCTGCAGCATGAACGGGCCGCCGAGCGAGATCCAGTTCTGGTTGCCGTTGATCGACACTCCTATCCCCGGCACCTGCACGAGGACCATCATGAAGACGCTGACGGCGAGGATCGGATAGGCGAGCGCGCGGTGCAGCTTCACCGGCATGCGCATGGCGACCAGGAGCAGGATGCCGCCGATGACCGCCGCGATGAACTGCTTGCGGAAGAAGTACGAGCCGGTCAGCCCCATCTGCAGGGCCGTGATCATCGATGCCGAGTACACCATCACCAGGCCGAGCCCGGTGATGAGCAGCGCGGAGCCGAGGATCAGGTAGTACGCGGTGAGCGGACGGTCCCAGGCCCGCCTGGCCTGGGCGTACAGGCGGCGTGCGGGGTTGGCGCGGGCCCGGTAGACCTTGCTGGTCTTCCTGGGCGGTGCGGCGGGGCGCTTGGTGGTGCTACCGGCCATCACGGACCCCCGCCCCGCCGTCGCTGTGCGCTGCCACGTTCCCCTCCCGAAGGGTGCCCGGCGTCACCGGGCACCCGCGGGTCCCGTCAGACGCTGGTGGCGCCGAGTTCGCGGACCGCTTCCGCGAACGCCTCGCCACGCTTGTTGTAGTTGGTGAACATGTCCATCGACGCACAGGCCGGGGCCATCAGCACGGTGTCCCCCGGGCGGGCGAGCCGTGCCGCCTCCTGGACCGCCGCCGACATCGCCCCAGTGTCGGTCCGGTCGAGGTCGACGACGGGTACTTCCGGCGCGTGTCGCTGCAGGGCTTCACGGATCAGGCCACGGTCCCGGCCGATCAGCACGACCCCGCGCAGCCGCTGCGCGGCGCCCGCGACCAGCTCGTCGAAGGTGGCACCCTTCGCGAGGCCGCCCGCGATCCACACGATGGACTCGTACGAGGCCAACGACGCCTGCGCGGCATGGGTGTTGGTCGCCTTGGAGTCGTCGATGTACGCGACCTCGTCGACGTCGGCGACGTGCGCGATGCGGTGCGCGTCCGGCGTGAAGTTGCGCAGCCCGTCGCGTACGGCGGTCGGCTCGACGCCGAAGGCGCGGGCCAGGGCGGCCGCGGCGAGGGCGTTGGCGATGTTGTGCGGGGCCGGCGGGCGGACGTCGGAGATCTCGGCGAGTTCCTGTGCGGACTTCTGCCGGTTCTCGACGAAGGCGCGGTCGACCAGGATGCCGTCCACGACGCCGAGTTCGGAGGGACCGGGGGTGCCGAGCGTGAAGCCGATGGCACGGCAGCCCTCCTCGACGTCGGCCTCGCGGACCAGGTTCTCGGTGGCCTTGTCGGCGACGTTGTAGACGCAGGCGACCTGGTTGCCCTCGTAGATGCGGCCCTTGTCGGCGGCGTACGCCTCCATGGAGCCGTGCCAGTCGAGGTGGTCGGGCGCGAGGTTCAGGACGGCGCCGGAGTGGGCGCGCAGCGAGGGCGCCCAGTGCAGCTGGTACGAGGACAGCTCGACGGCGAACACGTCGTACGCGTCGTCCCCTTCGAGGACGACGTCGATGATCGGCGTGCCGATGTTGCCGACGGCCGCCGTGCGCAGGCCGGCCGCCTCCAGGATCGAGGCGAGCATCTGCGTCGTGGTGGTCTTGCCGTTGGTGCCGGTGATCGCGAGCCAGGGCGCGGCGTCCGGGCCGCGCAGGCGCCAGGCGATCTCCACGTCGCCGACGACGTCCACGCCACGCGCGCGTGCGGCCTCGAACAGCGGCGAGGAAGGCTTCCAGCCGGGCGAGGTGACGACCAGGTCGGTGCCCTCGGGAAGCGTTTCGGCGTCCCCGAGGCGGACGGAGATGCCCTCCTTCTTGAGGAGGTCCGCCTTTTCGTGGTGGGCGGGGCTGTCGCCGCCGTCCACCACGGTCACCGACGCGCCGAGGCCGGCCAGGGCGCGGGCGGCGCTGAGGCCGCTCACGCCGAGACCGGCGACGGTGATGTTCTGCCCGCTCCAGGAGGTCACTTCTTGGCTGCCCATCCTGCGTAGAAGAGGCCGAGTCCGACGATCACGCACATGCCCTGGATGATCCAGAACCGGACCACGACAAGGACTTCGGACCACCCCTTGAGTTCGAAGTGGTGCTGCAGTGGTGCCATCCGGAAGACGCGCTTGCCGGTCATCTTGAAGGAGCCGACCTGGATGACCACGGACATCGTGATCATCACGAACAGACCGCCGAGCAGGGCGAGGAGAAGCTCCGTACGGGAGCAGATCGCGAGACCGGCGAGCGCGCCACCGAGGGCGAGCGAGCCCGTGTCACCCATGAAGATCTTGGCCGGTGAGGTGTTCCACCACAGGAAGCCGAAGCAGGAGCCCATCAGGGCCGATGCCACGACGGCCAGGTCGAGTGGGTCTCTGACCTCGAAACAGGCACCCGGGTTGGTGAGGGTCTGCGCGTTGGCGCAGGACTCCTGGAACTGCCAGACACCGATGAAGGTGTAGGCGCCGAAGACCATCACGGAGGCGCCGGTGGCGAGGCCGTCGAGGCCGTCGGTCAGGTTCACGCCGTTCGACATCGCGAGGATCATGAACAGCGCCCAGACCACGAAGAGCACCGGGCCGATCGTCCAGCCGAAGTCCTCGACGAAGGAGAGCTTGGTGGAGGCCGGGGTGTTGCCGCGGACGTCCGCGAAGTTGATGGCGAGCAGCGCGAAGGCGATACCGACGATCAGCTGTCCGGCCATCTTCGCCTTGGCCCGCAGACCCAGCGAACGGCGCTTGACGATCTTGATGTAGTCGTCGAGGAAGCCGACCAGGCCCATGCCCGCCATCAAGCCGAGCACCAGCAGGCCCGACAGGGTCGGGGCCGCGCCGGTGATCAGCTTGCTGAGGAAGTACGCGATGAGCGTCGCCAGGATGAAGGCGATACCACCCATGGTCGGCGTACCGCGCTTGCTGTGGTGCTCGCGCGGGCCGTCGTCACGGATGTACTGGCCGTAGCCCTTGCGGGCCAGGAGCTTGATCAGCAGCGGAGTGCCGACCAGGGTCAGGAAGAGACCGATGACACCCGAGAAGAGGATCTGCTTCATCATCGGGCATCAGCCCCGCCCTGCACGTCGTCAAGGAGAGCCTGCGCAACGCTCTCCAGGCCCACCGACCTGGACGCCTTCACGAGCACGACGTCTCCCTCGCGCAGCTCGCTGCGCAACAGGTCGACCGCCGCCTGTGCGTCGGACACGTGCACCGACTCCTCACCCCACGAACCCTCGTTATAGGCGCCCAGTTGCAACCAGGACGCTTCCCTGCCCCCGACTGCCACGAGCTTGCTGACGTTGAGCCGGACGGCGAGCCGTCCGACCGCGTCGTGCTCGGCCAGCGCCTCGTCACCGAGCTCGGCCATCTGCCCGAGCACCGCCCACGTACGACGCCCCTTGCCCATGGCCACGAGCGCGCGCAATGCCGCTCGCATGGACTCGGGGTTCGCGTTGTAGGCGTCGTTGACGATCGTGACGCCGTCCGGGCGCTCGGTGACCTCCATCCGCCAGCGGGACAGGGTGCCCGCCTCGGAGAGCGCGAGGGCGATCTCCTCCACGGCCATGCCAAGGTCATGGGCGACGGCGGCCGCGGCGAGCGCGTTCGACACGTGGTGCTCACCGTACAGGCGCAAGGTCACTTCGCTGCACCCGGAGGGTGTGCGAAGACTGAAGGCGGGCCGCCCGTTCTCCGTGAGACGGACATTCTCGGCACGTACGTCGGCTTCGGCGGACTCTCCGAAGAAGAGCACCTTCGCCTTCGTACGGGAGGCCATGGCCTTCACCAGCGGGTCGTCGGCGTTGAGGATCGCGGTGCCGTCGGCGGGCAGCGCCTCGACGAGTTCGCCCTTGGCCTGCGCGATCTGCTCGCGGCCGCCGAACTCGCCGATGTGCGCGGTGCCGACGTTCAGGACGACGCCGACCTTCGGGGGCGTCAGGTCCGTCAGGTACGCGATGTGGCCGATGCCGCGGGCGCCCATCTCCAGGACGAGGAAACGCGTCTCGTCGCCGGCGGAGAGGGCGGTGAGCGGCAGGCCGATCTCGTTGTTGAGCGAGCCGGGTGTGAAGACCGTGGGGGCCTTGCGCTGCAGCACCTGCGCGATCAGGTCCTTGGTGCTGGTCTTGCCGGCCGAGCCGGTCAGCGCGACGAGCGTGGCGCCGAGCCGCGCGACGACGTGCCGGGCGAGCGCGCCGAGCGCCGCCTGGACGTCGACGACGACGACGGCGGGCACGCCGACGGGGCGCGAGGCGAGGACCGCGACGGCGCCCTTGGCGACCACGTCGGCCGCGTAGTCGTGGCCGTCCACCCGCTCGCCGACGAAGGCGGCGAACAGGCTTCCGGTCTCGACCTTGCGCGAGTCGATGACGACCGGCCCGGTGACCCGGACCTGCGGATCCGGTATGTCGTACGTCTGCCCGCCGACGACTGTGGCGATCTCGGCGAGGGAGAGGGCGATCACAACTTCATCCCTGGGTTTGCTCGATGGCTTCGCGAAGCACCAGGCGGTCGTCGAAGGGACGCACCACCCCGGCGATGTCCTGGCCCTGCTCGTGGCCCTTGCCCGCGACGAGCACCGTGTCGCCGGGCTCGGCGCGCGCGACCGCGGCGGCGATGGCGGCGGCCCGGTCCTCGAAGACCTGGACCTCGCCGCGCTCGTGCGCGGGCACGTCGGCGGCGCCGGCGAGCATCGTCGCGAGGATCGCGAGGGGGTCCTCGGAGCGGGGGTTGTCGGAGGTGAGGATGGCCGTGTCGGCGAACCGGGCGGCCGCGGCGCCCATGGGCATCCGCTTGGTCCTGTCCCGGTCGCCGCCGCAGCCGAGCACGATGTGCAGCTTGTTCTCGGTGACCTTGCGCAGCGCGCGCAGGACCGATTCGACGGCGTCGGTCTTGTGTGCGTAGTCGACGACGGCGAGGTAGGGCTGGCCCGCGTCCACGCGCTCCAGGCGCCCGGGGACGCCGGGTACGGCGGCGACGCCGTCGGCCGCGGTCTGCGGGTCGATCCCGGCGACGGCGAGGGTGACGATCGCAGCGAGGGTGTTCGCGACGTTGAACGGTCCGGGCAGCGGCGCCTTGGCGGTGATCCGCTCGCCCTGGGGGCCGACGACGGTCAACGTGGAGCCGAGCGGACCGACTTCGACGTCTTCGGCGCGCCAGTCGGCGTCCGGGTGGCCCTCGGCGGAGAAGGTCACGACGGGCACTTCGGACTCGTCGACCAGTCGACGCCCGTACTCGTCGTCGAAGTTCACGACGCCCTGTTTGCTGCGTGCCTTCGTGAACAGCTGTGCCTTCGCCCGGAAGTAGTCCTCCATGTCGGAGTGGAACTCCATGTGCTCCGGGCTGAGGTTGTTGAAGACGGCGACGTCGAAGACGCAGCCGTCGACCCGGCCGAGCACGAGGGCGTGGCTGGAGACCTCCATGGCGACGGCGTCGACGCCGCGCTCGCGCATCACCGCGAACAGCGCCTGGAGGTCGGTGGCTTCGGGGGTGGTGCGCTCGGACTTGATGCGCTCGTCGCCGATGCGCATCTCGACCGTGCCGATGAGCCCGGTGCTGCGGACCTTTTTCAAGCCACCTTCGACGAGGTACGCCGTGGTGGTCTTCCCGGACGTGCCGGTGATGCCGATCTGCAGCAGATCCTTGCCGGGGCGGCCGTAGATGGTGGCCGCCAGCTCGCCCATGCGGCCGCGCGGGTTCTCGACGACCAGTGCGGCGAGCCCGGCGGCGGTGACGCGGTCGGCGCCCGCCGGGTCGGTCAGCGCGGCGACGGCGCCCAGCGAGGCGGCCTGCGCGGCGAAGTCGGCGCCGTGGGCACGGGCGCCGGGCAGGGCCGCGTACAGGTCGCCGGGGCGCACCGCACGGGAGTCGTGGGTGATGCCGGTGACCTCGACCGTGGCCTGGGGCGCGGGGACCCCCAGCTGACCGGCGAGTTCCGCGAGGGGTGTGGCGGAGACGTCGGCCGGTCGCGGCGGCCCGGGGTATGTCACGGGTGCGCCCTTCTGGGTGGTTTGGGACTGATCAGCGTGTGGCACGGCGGTGAGCGTACCGGGCGCAGCCCCCGGCGGGCGAAGCGAGGGGCGTGGCGCGGGCTGGTTCCCTGGATCGGGGGTGATGGTTGTCACGGACTCTTCAGGATGTCTTCACTGTGTGTGGTGATCATGGTCACGGCTCGTCCCGTCCGTCATGGCTTGAAAGTGACGGGCAGCTTCGCGGACTTGGCGCCCGTGGGCGGCACTTGAAGGCTCTTCAGGGCGAACTCCATCACCTTCTTGTAGATGGGGCCGCAGATCTGGCCGCCGAAGTAGCTGCCCTTGGTGGCGTTCTGGATGGCGCAGTAGACGGTCACGCGCGGCTTGTCGGCGGGCGCGAACCCGGCGAACGACGACGTGTACCCCTTGTAGCGGCCGGTGGCCGGGTCGACACGGTTGGCCGTGCCGGTCTTGCCGGCGACGCGGTAGCCCGGGATCCGGGCCTTGGTACCGGTCCCCTCCTCGTCGTCGACGACGGACTCCAGCATCTGCGCGACGGTCTTCGCGGTCTTCGTACTGACGACGCGGGTCTGCTTGGGCTTGGCCGCGGCGACGAACTTGCCGTCGGCGCCGGTGGAGCCGCGCACCAGCGTGGGCTCGATCCGTACGCCGTCGTTGGCGATGGTCGCGTACACGGAGGCCGCCTGCAGGGCGGTGAGGGAGAGGCCCTGCCCGAACGGGATCGTGTACTGCTGCGAGGTCGACCACTTGTCCGCGGGCGCGAGAATGCCCGCCGTCTCGCCCGGGAAGTCGAGCCCGCTCTGCTGTCCGAGGCCGAACTTGCGCAGATACGAGTAGAGGACCTGGTTCGCCTCCGGCTGCGTCTTGCCGAGCTGACCGGTCGCCAGGATGGTGCCGATGTTGCTGGACTTGGCGAGCACGCCGTTGAGCGTGAGGTGCCAGGTCGGGTGGTCGACGTCGTCCTGGAAGAGGCGGTCGCCGCGGTGCAGCCGGTTGGGCACGGTGACATGGGTCGTCGGCGTGGCCGCGTTCTCCTCCAGGACCGCCGCCATCGACATGACCTTGGCGGTGGAGCCGGGCTCGAAGGCGTACTGGACGGCCGCGTTGCCCAGGGCCGACGGGTTGGCGTCGGACAGGTCGTTCGGGTCGAAACCGGGCGCGTTGGCCATGGCCAGGACCTCGCCGGTCCGGTTGTCCATCACTATCACCGAGCCGCTGTCGGCCGCCGACTTCCTGACCTGCTCGGTGATCGCGTTCTGCGCGGCCCACTGGATGTCGCGGTCGATGGTCAGCTCGACGTTCGCGCCGGGCACCGCGGGCTGCTCGGTGGAGCCGGCCGTGGGGACCTGCCGGCCGCCGGACTGCGCGTACCGGATCTTGCCGTCCTTGCCGGAGAGCTCCTTGTTGAGCTGCTGCTCGATTCCGCCGCCGCCCGCGCCGTCGGCGTTGACCCAGCCCAGTATCCCGGCGGCGAGGTCCCCGTTCGGGTACACGCGCTTGCTGCTGGGGTCGGCGAGGACGCCGGAGAGCACGCTCGCCTCCCGGCCCTCGGCGTTGGCCTTGTCGTTCAGCGTGGACCTGAGGTCCTTGATCTGCTTCCAGACCTGCGGCGTCTGGCGCGCGGCGAGACGTACGTACCGGGTGTTCTTCGTCCTGAGCTTCTTGGTCAGCGTCGTGGCGTCGACCCCGATGATCGGCGAGAGGAGCGCGGCCGCCTGATCGGGGGCGTCGGGCACCTTGGTGATCTTCTCGGTGAACATCGTCGGGTCGGCCGTGATGTCGTACGCGTCCACGCTCGTCGCCAGCGCGACGCCGCCGCGGTCGGTGATCTGTCCGCGCTCGGCGGCGATGGTGTGGCTGACGTAGCGATTCAGCTGGGCCTTGGCCGCGTACGCGCTCGCGTCGACGCCCTGCACCTGGAGGAGCCGCACGACGAAGACCATGAGGACGAGCGTGAGGCCCAGGCTCACCATGCGCAGGCGGGGCCGTGGACTGCCCAGGCGCAGTGGGGCGGACGCCTTCGCGGGCGCGGGGCGCGGGCGCCGTGCGGCGGGGCGCGCACCCGGGGCCTGGCGCCGCTGCGGGGCCGGCCGCGAGGGCCTGGCGGAGCGCGCGGGGCCCGGCACGCGGCGGCGCGGGGGCTGCCTGTCGGTCATGGCGTCACCTGCCGGAGCTCGAAGGGGCGGGGGCGGCGGGCGTGCCGGGCTTCGCCGAGGCGCTCGGTCCTGGCCGCGCGGAGGGTGCGGTGCTCGGGCCGGGGGTGGTGCGGACGGCCTCGGGCGGCCTGGCCGGCTGTCGCAGCGGCGAGGGCAGCGAGGCCGGGCTCGGCATGCCGCGGATCGTGCCGTCGGGGTTGAGGAACGCCGGGTCGCCGCCGGGGACCATGCCGAGCTCGCGGGCGCGGCGCTGCAGGGCGTCGGGCGCGGAGTAGGAGTCGACCTCGCGCTGGAGCTCCTGCTCGTCGTCGGTGAGCTCGGTGGTCTGCTTCCTGAGCTTGCTGAGCTTGAACGATCCTTCGTTGAGCGAGGAGTTCAGCATCAGCAGCGTGATGAGCCCGCCGCCGAGCAGCAGCACGACGAGGAGCACGAACGGGGTGCGGGCGGCCTGCGCGCCGCCGGAGGGCGTGACGGGCAGGAAGCGCGTCAAGCGCCCCGCCCGGCCGCGCAGGCCCCCCTTGGAGCCCTGGGAACGCTTGGCCCCCTTGGAGTTCTTGGTTCCTTTCGAGCCGCCCTTGGCGCTCATGACCACCCCTCCACGCGCGCGTGCCTCACTCGACCGTCATCCGTTCACGTCCTCGCGGATCCGCTGCGCACCCCGCAGCCGTGCCGGGGCGGCCCGGCGGTTCTCGGCGACCTCTTCCTCGGTGGGGAGTTCGGCGCCGCGCGTGAGCAGCTTCAGGCGGGGCTGGTACTGCTCGGGGACGACCGGCAGGCCGGGCGGCGCCGTGGTCGCGGCGCCGGCCGCGAAGACCTGCTTGACCAGGCGGTCCTCCAGCGAGTGGTAGGAGAGGACCGCGACGCGGCCGCCGACGGCGAGCGCCTTCACCGCGGCCGGGATCGCCCGCTCCAGGACGCTCAACTCGCCGTTGACCTCGATGCGCAGGGCCTGGAAGGTGCGCTTGGCCGGGTTGCCCCCGGTGCGCTTCGCGGCCTGCGGCAGCGCGTCACGGATCAGCTCGACGAGCCGGGCGCTGTTGCTGAACGGCTCCCTGTCGCGCTCGCGCACGACGGCCGAGACGATCCGCTTGGCCTGCTTCTCCTCGCCGTACTGGCGCAGGATCCGCACCAGTTCGCCCGCGGGGTACGTGTTGAGGACCTCGGCGGCGCTCATCCCGGTCGTCTGGTCCATGCGCATGTCGAGCGGCGCGTCCTGCGCGTACGCGAAGCCGCGGTCGGCCTCGTCGAGCTGCATCGAGGAGACGCCGAGGTCGAACAGGACGCCCTGCACGCGCGGGATGCCCAACCGGTCCAGGACGTCGGGCAGTTCGTCGTAGACGGCGTGCACGAGCGTGGCTCGGTCACCGAAGGGAGCCAGCCGCTCGCCCGACAGACGCAGCGCTTCCTTGTCGCGGTCGAGCGCGACGAGACGGCACGCGGGGAACGTGGAGAGCAGCGCCTCGCTGTGGCCACCGAGGCCGAGCGTGCAGTCGACGACGACCGCGCCCGGCTGCGCGAGCGCGGGAGCCAACATGTCCAAGCAGCGCTGGAGCATGACCGGGACGTGTCGCTGACTCAAGAGGCCCTCTCAGGTCCGGCGGGGCGGCGCGGACGCACTGCCGGGTCCCCGCCCGCTCGTGAAGGGGATGGTGGTCCGTCGGCGCCGGGGAAGTGACGCCGGCCGACCGGAGCGGGAGGAGGCCGAGCCGTACGTACGCGCCGCGCACGCGGGGAGCGTCCGGCAGCGCCGGGATCTCCGTGTTGCTTCGTTAATGGGGTTCGGCGTCACTTTAGTCCACCGTGACCCCCGGTCAATCAACCGGCCTGCGCGTCGCGGGCCGCGTCACGCGGAAGCCGCGCATCCGCCGAATTCACCTGTTCGGGCGAGGACTGCGCCCCCTGTGGGTTAGCTCACAACAAGCCTCGATGGCGTTCTTTGTCCCCTCTCACAGCGGGCCCTGCCGCACTGTGACCATTACCGTCGTCCCCATGACGACTTCCGCGCACCTCCCCTCCGAAGGCGCCATACCGGCCGACGGCACCGTCACCGACCGCCTCGTCGAAGCGAACGGCCAGTACGCCGCGGCGTTCACCGACCCCGGCATGGACGCGCGCCCCGTGCTCCAGGTCGCCGTCGTCGCGTGCATGGACGCCCGCCTCGACCTGCACAAGGCGCTCGGTCTCCAGCTCGGCGACTGCCACACGATCCGCAACGCGGGCGGTGTGGTGACCGACGACGTGATCCGCTCGCTCACCATCAGCCAGCGCGCCCTCGGCACCCGCAGCGTGGTCCTCATCCACCACACGGGCTGCGGCCTGGAATCCCTCACCGAGGAATTCCGGCACGAGCTGGAGCTGGAGGTCGGTCAGCGGCCCAGCTGGGCGGTCGAGGGATTCCGCGACGTCGACCAGGACGTACGGCAGTCGATACAGAAGGTGCGCACCTCTCCGTTCCTGCTGCACACCGACGACATCCGCGGATTTGTCTTCGACGTGAAGACGGGCCGGCTGCGGGAGATCACACCGGCCTGAGGTTCCCGGTCGATCGGCCGTCCACTCAAAAGGTTGTAAGCCCCGACATATCGCGGCCAGTTATCCACAGGCGAGTGACACGAACCGGTAACGCCAACAAGAATGCGTGTGTGACACCTCGCGCGAGCGTCGGAACCTTTCGTGCGTGGTGTCCGTGTTTCGGGGTGGGCCGGTCCGCGTCACAGAGCGTCGGCCCGGAAAGTACGGGCCGAGGAGGGCCGGGTGACGACCTATGACGATCGAGCGAGCCTCACAGATCTGACCACCACTGTGGAGCGTGTCCGCAGGTCGGTGGAGGGTGTGATCGAGGGCAAGCCGGAGGTCGTACGGCTTTCGCTGACGGTGCTCCTCGCGGAGGGGCACCTGCTCATCGAGGATGTACCGGGCGTCGGCAAGACGATGCTCGCCAAGGCGCTCGCGCGGTCCATCGACTGCTCGGTGCGCCGCATCCAGTTCACTCCCGACCTGCTGCCGTCGGACATCACCGGTGTGTCCATCTGGGATCAGCAGCGACGGGACTTCGAGTTCAAGCCGGGCGCGATCTTCGCGCAGATCGTGATCGGCGACGAGATCAACCGCGCGTCGCCGAAGACGCAGTCCGCGCTCCTGGAATCCATGGAGGAGCGCCAGGTCACCATCGACGGGAAGACCTACGAACTGCCCAGCCCCTTCATGGTGGTGGCGACGCAGAACCCGGTCGAGATGGAGGGCACGTACCCGCTGCCCGAGGCGCAGCGCGACCGTTTCATGGCCCGGGTGTCCATCGGCTATCCGAGCCCGGAGGCCGAGCTGCAGATGCTGGACATCCACGGCGGGGTGAGCCCGCTGGACGACCTGCAGCCGGTGGCGCACGCGCACGAGATCGTGAAGCTGATAGACGCCGTGCGCACGGTGCATGTCGCCGACCCGGTGCGGCGCTACGCGGTCGATCTGGTCGCCGCCACGCGTACCCACCCGGATCTCAGACTCGGCGCCTCCCCGCGCGCGACGCTGCACCTGCTGCGGGCGGCCAAGGCGTCGGCGGCGCTGAGCGGCCGTGAGTACGCGCTGCCCGACGACGTGCAGGCCCTGGCCGTCGCGGTCCTGGCGCACCGTCTGCTGCCCACCGCGCAGGCGCAGTTGAACCGGCGCACGGCCGAGCAGGTCGTCCTGGACATCCTGCAGCGCACGCCGGTCCCGGCCGCGGACACCCGCGCCCCGCAGCCCGGCTACAACACGACGCCTCCGTTGTACGGCCAGCAGCCGCCCGGCGCCCGGGGGCTGTGATGGCCTCGGGGGGGTATTACGGGGCGGATCCGGGGGGCTCCTTCGCGGATGACGACGGCGCGACGAACGACAAGGGCGACAAGAGCGGCCTGCGCACCGCGCTCGCCGGACTGACCACCCGCGGCCGTTCGTTCCTCGCGGCCGGCATCGCCGCGGCCATCTGCGCGTACGTCCTGGGGCAGAGCGATCTGCTCCGGGTCGGCCTGCTGCTCGCGGCGCTGCCGCTGGTCTGCGCGGGCGTGCTCTACCGCACCCGCTACCGGGTGGCGGGCAGCCGCCGCCTCTCCCCCGCGCGCGTGCCCGCGAGTTCCGAGGCCCGCGTGCACCTGCGGATCGACAACATCTCCCGGCTGCCCACCGGGCTGCTGATGCTCCAGGACCGGGTGCCGTACGTGCTCGGGCCGCGGCCCCGCTTCGTGCTCGACCGGGTCGAGGCGGGCGGCCGGCGCGAGGTGTCCTACCGGGTCCGCTCGGACCTGCGCGGCCGCTATCCGCTGGGCCCGCTCCAGCTGCGCCTGACCGATCCGTTCGGGATGTGCGAGCTGACCAGGTCCTTCGCCGCGTACGACACCCTGACGGTGATCCCGCGCGTGGAGCCGCTGCCCCCGGTGCGGCTGACCGGGGAGGCGAAGGGGTACGGCGACGGGCGCAACCGCTCGCTGGCGCTGGCCGGCGAGGACGACGTGATCCCGCGCGGATACCGCTACGGCGACGATCTGCGCCGCGTCCACTGGCGCTCGACCGCGCGGTACGGGGAGCTGATGGTGCGCCGCGAGGAGCAGCCGCAGCGGTCCCGCTGCACGGTGCTGCTCGACACGCGCGACATGGCCTTCCAGGGCGCGGGCCCCGACTCGGCCTTCGAGTGGGCGGTGTCCGGCACGGCCTCCGCCCTGGTGCACATGCTCGAACGAGGCTTCTCGGTCCGGCTGTTGACGGACACGGGCAGTTCGGTGCCGGGTGAGGGGGCCGACGGGTTCGCCGGCACCAGCCAGGAGTCGGCCGACGCCGCGGGCCTGATGATGGACACGCTCGCCGTCGTCGACCACTCCGACATGGCGTCGCTCTCGTCCGCGTACGACGTGCTGCGCAGCGGGAACGAGGGACTTCTGATCGCCTTCTTCGGCGACCTGGACGAGGCGCAGGCGTCCGTGGTCGCCAAGATGCGTCAGCGCAGCGGCGGCGCGATCGCGTTCCTGCTGGACAGCGAGACCTGGGCGCAGGGGCCCGGCGCGCAGCCGGCTCCGCGCTGCGCGGAGCGACTGCGGATGCTCCAGGAGGCGGGCTGGACGGCGGTGGCCGTACCGGCGGGCGCGTCCCTGGTGGACATGTGGCGGCAGGCGGACCGGGACCGCTCGGGAGCGCATCCGTCGAGTACGAGTACGGCTGGGGGTTGGGCATGAGTGGTGGGGCCCGTCTGTCGATCTGCGCGACGCTGGCCACGTTCCTGGCCTCGTGCGCACTGCTGCCCCTGGTCGACAAGTCGTCCTGGCTGCTGCAGGCCGCGATCCTGCTGGTGATCCAGGCCGGGGTGGGCGCGGCGGCCCGCAGGGTGCCGCTCGCGAGACCTCTGACGATCGGCGCGCAGGCGCTGGTGTCGCTGCTGCTGCTCACGCTGCTCTTCGCCCGCCAGCAGGCGTTCGGCGGGATCGTCCCGAGCCCGGACTCCGTCCGGCACTTCGGGCTGCTGCTCCAGGCGGGCGGCGACGACGTCGGGCGGTACGCGATCCCGGCGCCGCTGTCCGACGGTATCCGGCTGATGCTGGTGGGCGGCGCGCTGGTGATCGGGCTCGCGGTGGACGCGCTGGCGGTGACGTTCCGCAGCGCCGCCCCGGCCGGTCTGCCGCTGCTCGCGCTGTACTCGGTGGCCGCCGGGCTCTCCGAGGGCAGCGCCGACTGGCTGTGGTTCCTCCTCGCGGCCGGCGGCTACCTGCTGTTGCTGCTCGCCGAGGGGCGCGACCGGCTCTCCCAGTGGGGCCGGGTCTTCGGCGGCACGGGGCGCGGCGGCTTCGGTGCCGCGCCGACCGCCGACGGTCCGGGCGCCGCGACCGCTCCGGTCCGTACCGGACGGCGGATCGGTGCCGTCGCCCTGGGCATCGCCCTGGTGGTGCCGCTGGGCCTGCCCGCTCTGGACGGCGGCCTGCTCGGCCCCTCCGGCACGGGCGTGGGCAACGGCTCGGGCGGTGGCGGCGTCATCTCCGCGGTCAACCCGCTGGCCTCGCTGCAGAACAGCCTGAACCAGCCCGAGGACCGTACGGTCATGACGTACCGGACGAACGCCGAGCAGACCTCCGAGATGTATCTGCGGATCGTGGCGCTCGACGACTTCGACGGCACGGCCTGGCGTCCTTCGGTGCGCAGCATCACCGACGTCCCCTCGCCGCTGCCGAACCCGCCGGGCCTCGGCCCGGACATCCGCAGGACCGAGGTCCAGACGAACATCCAGGCGGCCGACAACTACGCGCAGGACTGGCTGCCCATGCCGTACCCCGCCGCCAAGGTGTCGATCGACGGGCGCTGGCGGTTCGAGGAGGTCGGCAGGACCCTCGTGGGCGACCACGGGGAGACGACGCAGGGCAAGCAGTACAGCGTCAAGAGCCTGATCGTGCAGCCGACGGCGCAGCAGCTGGCCAACGCCGGGGAGCCGCCGGCCGGTCTGCTGAAGGAGTTCACCAAGGTGCCGTCCTCGGTGCCGGACGTGGTGCGCACGACCGCGCTGCGCGTCACCAAGGGCTCGGCGAACAATTACGAGCGCGCGGTGAAGCTCCAGGACTACTTCGCGGTCAACGGCGGCTTCACGTACAACACCGAGGTGTCGGCCGGCAGCGGTTCGGTCGCCATCGCCCGCTTCCTGAAGCAGAAGGAGGGCTTCTGCGTCCACTTCTCCTTCGCGATGGCGGCGATGGCGAGGACGCTGGGCATTCCGGCCCGGGTCGCGGTCGGCTTCACCCCGGGCTCGCCCACCGGTGACGGCACGTACGCGGTGGGGCTGCGGGACGCGCACGCCTGGCCCGAGCTGTACTTCGAGGGCGTGGGCTGGACCCGTTTCGAGCCGACGCCGAACCGCGGCTACACGCCGGAGTACACGCAGGACAACACTCCGACGAGCGGTTCCAGCGACTCGGCGGCGCCCAGCGCCTCCAGCTCGAACGAACCGTCCGCGTCGCAGCCGTCGACGTCCGACAACTGCTCGGCGCAGCAGCGCAAGCAGGGTGAGTGCGGCAGCACGGCCCCCGCGCTGGTGACCGGCTCCACGGACGACGGGCCGCCGATGGGCACGGTCCTGCTGATGGCGCTCGCGGCGCTGCTGATCCTTGTGGTGCCCCTGTTGCCGATGATGTGGCGCATACGGATCAGGGCACTGCGCCTGGGATCCGGGGGCCGCACCGACGCCGACATCGCCGGGCGCACCCTGGCGGCCTGGCAGGAGGTGACGGACACGGCGTGGGACCACGGCATCCCGCCGGACGATTCGCAGACCCCGCGCAAGGCGGCGGCCCGCATCGTGCGGCTCGGTCATCTGGACTCGGCGGCCGCCGAGTCGGTGCACCGGGTGGCGGCGGCGGTGGAGCAGGTGCTGTACGCGCCGCGGCCGCAGCCGGTGTCGGGGATCGGCGAGGACGCGCGGCGGGTGCACGCCGGGCTGCACGGGACGGTGAGCCGTCTGACGCGGCTGCGGGCGACGCTCGCACCGCGCTCGGCCGTCCGGGTGGCCTGGGCGTTCGCGGAGCGCAGGGCGCGGTTCGCGGCGGGGCTGCGGGAGCGCTGGACGACGGCGCGTACCGCCCGGTCCCGGCCGTCCGGTCAGGAGGGCTGAGTTCCGCCGGGGCGGTGGGGCCGGGATGCCCGGCAGCGGCCGAAACGGTCGCGGCCGCATTACGCACAAAGGGTGACCGCATCATGCGGTCACCCTTCATAGATGTACGTCGATTCGCACGGCGTGCAGGCGCTCAGCGGCCACCCTGCTCGTCTCGACGGCGCTGCCAGCGCTCCTCGATCCGGTCCATCATCGAGCGCTTCGGCTTGCTCTGGCGACGGACGGTGGCGCCGCCCGGCACGGCTCCGGCCGGCTGTTCGCCCGGCTTGGGCGCCTTGCGCCAACCGGTGACAGCGAGCACTGCGCAACCCAGCATGACGAGGAACCCCACCACGCTGATCCAGATCTGCTTCGCGACCATTCCAGCCATGAGGAGCGCGATACCCACCAGGAAACCGGCAACGGCCTGGTAGACCCGACGTCGGGTGTACGTACGCAGCCCGCTTCCCTCAAGCGCTGTCGCGAACTTGGGATCTTCGGCGTACAGCGCTCGCTCCATCTGCTCGAGCATGCGCTGCTCGTGCTCCGAGAGCGGCACGGAGTCCTCCTCATCGTGCAGTCGCCGGGGCGACCGGGGGTCCCCTTCAGGATAGGCAGGGAATCGCCCCCGTGAAACCCGCCCCTCTACGCCAACTTCACCATTGCGGACCGCTTCACGCCGCTCCGGCTCACTGGGGCGTCATTCCCCGGTGGCCGGTCCGTCATGCCGGGCGGTCTACCCCGATCATACGGCGCCGGACGCCCGATCGGGGGGCCTGTGGCGTACTCCATCTGCCGCTGCGCCGCTGATCAGCGGTGCGGCACGGCGGTCGCTCAGGCGGCGCCGGGTGCCCGCTTCTCGCCGAGCACGTGCAGCTGGGTCGCGACGGCGTGGAAGGCGGGCAGCTCGGCGGCGGCCGCCTCCAGCTTCAGCAGCTCCTGAAGGGCGCCGGGCTCGGTGTCCACGAGGACGCCCGGGACCAGGTCCGCGAAGACCCGCACCCCGTGCACGGCGCCGACCTCCACGCCCGCGTCACCGACCAGCTGGGTGAGCTGCTCGGCGGTGAAGCGGTGCGGCACCGGGTCGCCCTCGCCCCAGCGGCCCGCCGGGTCGTCGAGCGCCTGCCGGGCCTCCCTGAAGTGACCGGCGAGCGCCCGCGCGAGCACGGCACCGCCGAGACCCGCGGCGAGCAGGCTGAGCACACCGCCGTCGCGCAGCGCGCCCACCGCGTTGCGCACGCCCTCGCCCGGCTCCTCGACGTACTCTAGGACGCCGTGGCACAGGACCGCGTCGTAGCCGTCGCGCTCGACGACGTCGAACAGGCCGGAGACATCTCCCTGGACGCCGCGCACCCGGTCGGCGACGCCGGCCTCGGCGGCCCGGCGCTCCAGCGCGAACAGCGCGTTCGGACTCGGGTCGACGACGGTGACGCGGTGGCCGAGGCGGGCGACCGGCACCGCGAAGTTGCCGCTGCCGCCCCCGGTGTCGAGGACGTCGAGCGTCTGACTCCCCGCGGCCTTGGCACGGCGGTCGAGGGCGTCCTTGAGGACCTCCCAGACCACGGCGGTACGGAGAGAAGCGCGGGGGCGGGTCGGGTCCGACACTGCAGATGGCTCCTCGGCGTGGCTCCGGCTGGTGGCGGAGCGTGAACTGGTTCGGGCGCCTCCACCCTAATGGGCCCCGACCCACGTCCATGCCATCCCCGCACGTCGCCCCGGGGTCGCCGCGCACGCGCTCACCCGGCGTCGGGCACGTCCGGCTCCCCCGTGCGCCGGTCTCCCTCGCGCCGCTCCCGTCCCTCCCCCCGGGGTCCCGGCAGTACCGGCTGCAGGACGAGCATCCGCTCGACCAGGCGCAGGAACATCGCCACGTCGCGCAGCAGGTCGTCGGCGTCGCGGGCGGTGGCCGCGCCGCGTATGCCCGCCTCCGCGCGGGCGCGCCGGGCGGCCCCCGCCGCGAAGAGCGCGCTCCACTCCGCGAGTTCGGGCGCTATCTCGGGGAGCACTTCCCAGGCGCTGCGGATCCTGGCGCGGCGCTTGGGCGTGGCCTCGGGGCGGCCGCGGGCGGCGAGCACGGCGGCGGCCGTGCGCAGGGCGGCGAGGTGCGCCGTCGCGTACCGCTCGTTCGGCGCTTCGAGGAGCTCCGCCTCGTCTAGGCCCGCGCGGGCCTGGGAGAGCAGGTCGAGGGCGGCGGGCGGGGCGCCGGCCCGGCGCAGCACCGGGTGGACGTCGCTCGCCGGTCCGGTCGGTGAGGGGGCAGGGCCGGTGGTGGCGCGGCGTCGGGCGGCAGCTGCCGCGGTGGATGCGCGATGTCCAGCCATGACGAACCTCCTGTCGTCTGTGACGGCTCTGTGGCCGTATGTGCCCATCGTGAAGTACGGCACTGACAATCGGCTCTGACCTGGGGCTTTGCTTCGATCGAAGGTTCGGGCTAGTTTTTTGCACTGACCAGTCAGTTCAAAAGTGGGCCGTCGTCGGCCCGCCGAGGGGGAGGGCCATGGACGGGCCGGAGGGACCCGGGGGACCCGGGGGACCTGAGGGGCCTCAGGGGCAGGCGTCCGAGGGCGGGGCCGCCGTCATCGCCGCGGGGTTCGGGGTGAAGGGGCCGCGCGGCTGGGCGTTCCGGGACGTGGACGTCGACGCGGGGCCCGGGGCACTCGTCGCGGTCGAGGGCCCGTCCGGCAGCGGCCGCACCTGTCTGCTGCTCGCGCTGACGGGGCGGATGCGTCCGGCGGCGGGCGAGGCCCGGGTCGCCGGGTTCCGGCTGCCGAAGCAGATGAGCGCCGTGCGGCGGGTGAGCGCGCTCGCGCACGTACCGGGCGTGACGGATCTCGATCCGGCGCTGACCGTCACCGAGCACCTGCGGGAGCGGGCGCTGCTGCAGCGCCGGTTCGACGGGTCGTGGCGCGGGCTGCTGCGCTCGCGCGACGAGCGGGTGGCCGAGGCGAAGCAGCGGATCGAGGCCGCGCTGACCGGCGCGGGACTCGACCCGGACACGCTGCCCAAGGCAGGCCGCACGGCCGTGCGCGACCTGGAGCGCGTCGAGGCGCTGCGTCTGTCTCTGGCCCTCGCCCTCATCGGCCGGCCGCGGCTGATCGGCGTCGACGACACCGATCTCAAGCTCTCGGACACCGAACAGGCCGACGTATGGCGCCAGTTGAAGGCCGTCGCCGACGCGGGCACCACGGTGGTCGCCGTGTGCAGCAAGGCCCCTGCGGGCGCCGTCGTCGTGTCGACCGCCCCCGCGCCCACCAAGGCGACCGCCCCCGACCGGGACGACACCGACAAGGAGACGGCCGATGCGCTCGCCGAAGCTGGCCGCGCTTGAGCTCAGGCGCTTCGGCAGGGGGAAACTGCCGCGCGCCGCGCTCGTCGCACTTCTGCTGCTGCCGCTGCTCTACGGGGCGCTGTACCTGTGGTCCTTCTGGGACCCGTACGGGCGGCTCGACAAGATCCCCGTGGCGCTCGTCAACGACGACAAGGGGGCGAGCGCCGCCGGGCAGAAGATCCACGCGGGCGACGACATCACGAAGGGCCTGTACGACAGCGACACCTTCCAGTGGCACGAGCTCAGCGCCGCGCAGGCCCGCGCGGGCGTGGAGGACGGCACGTACTACCTGTCGCTGACCATGCCGAAGGACTTCAGCAGGCGCATCGCTTCCAGCTCCGGGGACTCCCCCGAGACGGGCGCGCTTCAGGTGCGTACGAACGACGCGAACAACTACATCGTCGGGCAGATCTCCCGGACGGTGTTCTCCGAGGTGCGCTCGGCCGCGTCCACGCACGCGTCGCGCTCGTTCCTCGACAAGATCTTCATCTCCTTCTCGGACATCCACGACGCGACCAAGAAGGCGGCCAAGGGCGCGGACGACCTCAAGGGCGGCATCGGCAAGGCCAAGAAGGGCTCCAAGGACCTGGCCGACGGCCTGAAGGACGCCAAGAAGGGCAGCGGTGACCTGGCGAGCGGCCTGAAGAAGCTCGACAAGGGCGCCGGCGATCTGGAGACGGGCTCGCGACAGGTCGCCGCCGGCACCCAGCTGCTCGCCGACAAGGTCGACGGAACGGCCGGCCAGGTGCTGCCGTTCCTGAAGGACAACAAGAAGGCGATCGGTGACACGGCGCGGTTCGTGGCCGACTCCGCCGCGGGCGTGCGCCACAACCTGGCCACCCTGGTGAAGCTCGCGCCCACCGCGCGCGAGGGCGCCCACGCGGGCTCCGACATCCTGGACACGATCTACGAGCGCCGCTGCGAGAAGGCGCTCATCGCCGATCCGGCCTGCCCCGACCTGAAGAAGGCCAGAACGGCGGCCGCGGACGTCGCGACGGTCTCCGACGACCTGAACACGCTGATCCAGGACGAGAACGGCGACCTGGACACCATGGACCGGCATCTGGCGACGCTCCAGAAGCAGTCCGCGGCGCTGGCGCAGCGCGCCCCGACGCTCGACAAGGACGTCGCGGACGCCGTCGCGCAGATCGACAAGCTCAACAAGGGGGCCGGAGAGGTCGCCGCGGGCGCCAAGAGGCTGCACACGGGCCTCGGCACGGCGTCGACGGGTTCCACCACGCTCGACTCCGGAGTGGGCCGGCTGAAGACCGGGGCGCAGGACCTCGACGGCGGCATGTTCAAGCTGGCCGACGGCTCGGGGAAGCTGGCCGGCGGGCTGCACGACGGGGTGGCGCAGATCCCCGACTACGACAAGAAGGACCGCGACCGGCGCACCGAAGTGATGGCGGACCCGGTGCGGCTCGCCTCCCAGTCGCTGCACAAGGCGCCCAACTACGGGACGGGGTTCGCCCCGTACTTCATTCCGCTCTCCCTGTGGGTGGGCGCGATGGTCGCCTACATGCTGATCGCCCCGCTGAACCGGCGGGCGCTCGCCGTCGGCGCCTCCTCCTGGCGGGTGGCGCTCGCGGGCTGGCTCCCGGTGGCGGCGCTCGGCCTCCTTCAGGTGGCGGCCCTGATGTCCGTACTGCACTGGGCGCTCGGGCTGCAGATGCTGCACGCGGCGGGCACCATCGCGTTCCTGTGCCTGGTCACGGCGTGCTTCGCGGCTATCGTGCAGTGGCTGAACGCACGCTTCGGGGCGGCGGGCCGCATCCTTGTGCTCGCTTTCCTGATGCTGCAGCTGACGTCGGCGGGCGGCACGTACCCCGTGCAGACGAGCCCGGGCTTCTTCAACGCGATCCACCCGTTCCTGCCCATGAGCTACATCGTGGAGGCGCTGCGCCGGCTGATCTCCGGCGGCGGGCTCGGGCCCGTGTGGCAGGCGTGCGCGGTGCTGGCCGCCTTCACCGCGGGCGCCCTCGCGCTCACCGCCGTGACGGCCCGCCGCAAGCAGGTGTGGACGCTGGACCGGCTGCACCCCGAGCTGAGCCTGTGACGGCGGCTGCGGAGCGGCCTGTGAGAATCAGGGGCATGGAAAGCAGCACACGGCGCCAGGCCACCCGGCAGAAGCTGTACGAAGCCGCTGTCACCCTCATCGCGGAGCAGGGGTTCTCGGCCACCACGGTCGACGAGATCGCCGAGCGGGCCGGGGTGGCGAAGGGCACGGTCTACTACAACTTCGCCAGTAAGTCGGTCCTCTTCGAGGAGTTGCTGCGGCACGGCGTCGGTCTGTTGACCGCCTCCCTCCGGGAGGCGGCACAGCAGGCGGACGAGAAGGGCGGCAGCAAGGTCGACGCCCTGGACGCGATGATCCGCGCGGGGCTCGTCTTCATCGACCGGTACCCGGCCTTCACCCAGCTGTACGTGGCCGAGCTGTGGCGCACCAACCGCGCCTGGCAGTCCACGCTCGCCGTGGTCCGCCAGGAGGCGGTCGCGGTCGTGGAGGGGGTGCTGCGCGCCGCCGTCGACAGCGGCGAGCTGAGCGAGGAGATCGACGTGCCGCTCACGGCGGCCGCCCTCGTGGGGATGGTTCTGGTGGCCGCCCTGGACTGGCAGGCGTTCCAGCCGGAGCGCTCGCTGGACGATGTGCACGCGGCGCTGTCGCTGCTGCTGCAGGGACGGGTGGGCGGCGGACAGCCCCTCACCGGCACGGCCTGACGCACACGTGAAGCGCCGGTCCGGCAGGGCCTGTGATGGTTCTCAGGCTCCACCGGACCGGCGCATCCCCCGTTGTTCCCCCGTCGGACCCCCGTGCGGTCTCCCCCGGGTCCCCCGTGCCTCGCTCCCACCCTCGCGGGCGAGAGGAGCGGCCAAGGACGCTGCTTCCGTTCCGCCGCCCCGTGTCGGCGGTGCCGGGCGCCGCGTCCCCCTCCGTGGTCTCCACTCTTCCGTCTGCGCAGGTGGGACCCCATCCGCGCAATTACTCATCTCCGTAGCTAGGTACGGATACTCAGACATGGGCACTCACCCCCAGGCACGCAGAGTTCCCTACTGGTTACGATCTTTTCCGTGTCCGTACTCCCCCTGGTCTTCACCAGTGGCTGGGCGAGTGGCATCAACGCGTACGCGGTGGTCCTGCTGCTCGGCGTCTTCGGCGCGACCGGGCTCACCGACGAGGTGCCCGAGTCACTGCAGCGCCCCGACGTGCTGATCGTCGCGGGAGTGCTCTTCCTGTGCGAGGCCGTCGCCGACAAGATTCCGTACGTGGACTCGGTCTGGGATTCGGTGCACACCGTGATCCGGCCGGTGGCGGGAGCGGTCGTGGGTGCGCTGCTCGCGGGGCAGAGCGGGTCGCTGTCGGATCTGGCGGCGGGCGCGATCGGCGGTTCGACGGCGCTGGCCAGCCATGCCGTGAAGGCGGGCACCCGGATGGCGATCAACACGTCGCCCGAGCCCGCGTCGAACTTCCTGATGAGCACCGCGGAGGATCTCGGCGTCGCCGGCGTCGTGACGTTCGCGATGTTCCATCCGGTGGCGGCCGCGGTGATCGCGGCGGTGCTGCTCGTCCTCGGCCTGGTGGTCCTGGTCTTCCTGATCCGACGCATCCGCAGATTCCTGCGCAGACGTGCGCAGCGGCGCGAGGAGAAGCGGATCGCCCGCGAGGAACCGCCTCCGCCCTGACCTGGCGGCGGCGTTGTCAGTGGGGGCCTATACAGTCCCTGGCATGGCACGAATTGCGGTGATCGGCGCGGGGATGGGCGCCATGGCGGCCGCCGCTCGGCTGGCCGTCGCGGGCCACCGACCGGTGGTCTTCGAGCGCGCGTCGACGTACGGCGGGGCGGTGGGTCTCCTGGAGCGCGACGGCTTCGCGTTCGACACGGGCCCCGGCCTGCTCCACCTGCCCGCGGTCTACCGCGACCTGTTCATCAAGACCGGCAAGGAGCCCCTGGAGGACCTCGTCGGGCTGACGCAGGTGGAGCCCGCGGTGCGGCACGTCTTCGCGGACGGCACGGCGACGGACCTGCCGAACGCACGGCGGGCGGGCGTCGCCGAGGCATTGGACGCGGCAGTCGGCGCGGGCGCGGGTGCCCGCTGGTCGGCGTTCATGGACCGGGCCCGGGAGGCGTGGGACCGCTCGCGCCGCCCCCTGCTCGAAGAGCCGCTGTGGCCGAACTGGCAGGTGCTGGCCGACCGCGAGCCCTACCCGGCGGTGACGCAGAAGCGCCTGCTGCGCAAGGCTCGCACGGCGGCGACCCTCGCCGACATCGGCGAGCTGGAGCTGGGCGGGGATCCGCGGCTCGTGGCGCTCCTGGAGCAGTACGCGCTCGCGCACGGCCTCGATCCGCGCACGGCCCCGGCGAGCGCGGCCGTGCTGCCCTACATGGAGCAGACCTTCGGCACCTGGGCGGTGACCGGCGGCCTGCGCGCGCTGGCCGACGCGGTGCACGCGCGCTGCCTGAAGCGGAAGGTCGAGTTCAGATTCGGTTCGGCCGTGACGCGGATCGTGGAGAAGGACGGCCGGGCGGCGGGCGTCGAGCTCGCCGACGGCACCGTGGAGGACGCCGAGTTCGTGGTGGCGGGGGTGGCGCCGCCGGTGCTCGACGGGCTGCTCCCGGGGCGTCCGGTGCGGGACGGGGGCCCGGCCCCGACCGGGACCGCCCCGCCCAGTCGGCTGACGGTGCACCTCGCGCTGCGGGGGGCGCGCCCCGAGGGGACCCCGCACCGCACGGTCGTGCACGGCTCGGGCCGGGACGCCGAGCTGGCCTGGCTGTTCGACGGTGCCGCACGCCCGCACCGGCCGACGGTCACGGTGCTGCGCCCCGGCGGCGCCGGGCAGGTGCCGGACGGTGAGCACGAAGGAGTGACGCTCACCGTGACGGTGCCGTCGCACGCGCGCGTGACGGACGCGGACGTGGAGGCGGTCGTCGCCGCGGCCGAGAGGGCCGTCCCGGATCTGCGCGAGCGTCTGTTGTGGCACGAGGCCCGCACCCCGCAGGACATCGCCGAGGCGACCGGCGCCGACGGCGGGGGCGTACCGGCGCCCGCTCTCGCGGCGGCGGGCGGACGGCTGCTGCACCCGGCGAACAGCACGGCGCTGCCCGGCCTGTTCGCGGTCGGCGGCTGGTCGCACCCCGGCGGCGGGCTGCCGCACGCGGGCATGTCGGGGGCGCTGGTGGCCGGACTGATCGTGGAGGGGCCGGAGTTCCGCGGCTCGCAGTGAGCCGCGGCGGCCGGAGCCTTCCGGCGGCTCAGTAGCGGTACTGCTCCTGCTGGTAGCCCGTGTCGTACCCGGTGTTCGGATCGTGCTGCGGGTACGCGGGATAGGGCTGCTCGGGCGGCAGTTCGCCGCCGTACTCGTCCCCGTTGCGCTGCTGCGGCACCCAGACCCCGCCGGGCGGGGTGTCCGATCCGTACCCGGCGGCCGTCGCGTACGGGTCGGAGTACTGCTGCTGCCCGGTGGCGTACGGGTCGCCGTACTGGGGCTGCGCCGGATACGTCTGCGCGCCGATGTACGGGTCGGAGTAGGGGGCCGCGTAGGGCTGCTGCCCGGCGTCGTACCCGTACGCGGCGTTCTGGTCGTAGCCGTAGGACCCGGTGTCGTAGCCGTAGCCGCCTTCGGAGCCCTGCTGGGCCTGGGCGTACGCCGCGTCGCTGTAGACGCCGTACTGGCCGGTGTCCTCGGGCATCGGCTCCGGGGCGTACACGGCGGTCGACTCGGCGGCGCTCTGCGGCATCGGCGGGTAGTCGTCCGGGGCGGCGGCGGGGGCCTGCTGGTACTCCAGGTCCGAGACCTCGAGCGTGGGGTCCTGCCGGACCGTTTCCCTGCGGCGGCGCTTGCTCGTCGGGGCCTCGTCGGCACCGGGGCCGCCCTTGAGCGCCCAGCCCGCCGCGAAACCGCGGCGGAACGACAGCGTGACGTACGTCTGCCCGATGGCGAACGCGATCGCGCCGGCCCCGATGACGTACACCGAAGGCATCAGGACGCCGAGCACCACGCCGAGAAAGCCCACGAAGGCGAGCAGCCGCCAGCGCAGCCGTGCCTTGTACTGCAGCAGCACCTCACCGAGGAGCCACAGCGCCACCAGTCCGAACGCGATATAGAGGACCGCCCAGCCCATGTACGCCCCTCTCGTACGGCCGCAGCCCCCGGCGGGTACGGCCCATCAGGCCCGCTGGTCGTGCAGGCCCAGGTTTTCGTAGATTTCCAACGTCGCAGTCGAGTTGTTGAGCGTAATGAAGTGCAGACCCGGCACTCCCTCGTCAAGCAGCTTGGCGCAAAACTCCGTAGCGAACTCGATGCCAATGGAGCGTACAGCGGCCGGATCGTCTTTTGCTGTGAGGATCCGCTCTTTCAGCGCCGGAGGGAAGTCCGCATTGCTCAGCTTGGGCAGGCGTTCGAGCATCCGCACACTCGTCACAGGCATGCATTCCGGGATGATCGGGGTGTCACAGCCTGCCGCGGCGACCCGGTCGCGCAGCCGCAGATACTCCTCCGGGTCGAAGAACATCTGCGTGATCGCGTAGTCGGCGCCCGCGCGGCACTTGTCCACGAAGTGCCGTACGTCGCTGTCCCAGTCCGCGGAGCGCGGGTGCATCGAGGGGAACGCGGCGACGCCGACGCAGAAGTCGCCGGACTCCTTGATCAGCTCGACGAGCTCGGCCGCGTACGTCAGGCCCTCGGGGTGCGCGATCCAGTCGCCCATCGGGTCGCCCGGCGGGTCACCGCGCACCGCGAGCATGTTCCGGATCCCGGCGTCCGCGTACTGGCCGATGATGTTGCGCAGCTCCGCGATCGAGTGCTCGACGGCGGTGATGTGGGCGACCGGCGTCAGCGTCGTGTCGGCGACGATCTGCTGGGTCTCCTTGACGGTGCCCGCCCGCGTCGAGCCGCCCGCGCCGTACGTCACGGAGACGAAGTCGGGGGCCACGGCCTCGACCCTGCGCAGCGCGTTCCACAGGTTGCGCTCGCCCTTCGGGGTCTTCGGCGCGGAAAACTCGAACGAGTACGTCGTCTTGCCCGGGGCGAGCATGTCGCTCACCCGGCGGGCGCGATCAGTCCTGGTGGTAGCGGTGCCAAGGGCCATACCGGCAGGTTACTGAGGGAATCCGGTTGACCCTAATCCCCGTCCACCCTGCGGACAGCGGTACTCGACAGGTGGTGCGGACAGGGTCAGAGCGAGCGCAGACGCTTGGCGAACTCGGCCGCCGCGGCGCCGGGATCGTCGGCCTCGGTGATCGCCCGGACGACCACGACGCGACGGGCGCCGGCCTCGATCACCTCGTCCAGGTTCGCCAGGTCGATGCCGCCGATGGCGAACCAGGGGCGGTCGGTGCCGAGCGCGGCGGTGTGGCGCACGAGGTCCAGACCCGGGGCGTACCGGCCCGGCTTGGTGGGGGTCGGCCAGCAGGGCCCGGTGCAGAAGTAGTCGACGCCCTCCTGGACGGCGGCGGCCTCGGCCTCGGCCTCCGCGTGCGTGGAGCGGCCCATCAGGACGTCCTCGCCGAGGATGGCGCGGGCGGCGGGGACCGGCAGGTCGCCCTGGCCCAGGTGCAGCACGTCCGAGCCGGTCGCGTGGGCGACGTCCGCCCGGTCGTTGACCGCGAACAGCTTGCCGTGGCGGGCGGCCGCCTCGGCGAACACGGCGAGGTGCTCCAGCTCCTCGCCGGCCTCCATGCCCTTGTCGCGCAGCTGGACGATGTCCACGCCGTTCGCGAGCACGGTGTCGAGGAACTCCGGCAGGTCCCCTTGGCGCTTGCGGGCGTCGGTGCACAGGTACACGCGTGCGTCGGCGAGCAGGGCGCGCTTCGGATCGGCCAGGTGATCGGCCACAGGAGTCCCCCGGTGGTGTCGGTGGCGTGCGCACCCCACACGCTGGGGGGGGTGCGCACGCCGGACGGTTGTCAGGTCAGACGGCGAGCGCCTGGGCGCGGCGCTTCACCTCCGTGCCGCGATTCTCGCTCAGGGCCTGCGCGGGCGTGCCCGGCAGGGTCGGGTCGGAGGTGAAGAGCCACTCCAGCATCTCTTCGTCGCTGAAGCCGTCGTCCCTCAGCACCGTCAGGAGGCCGACGAGCCCCTTGACGATCTTGTCGCCGTCGATGAAGAGGGCGGGCACGTGCAGCGCCCGGTTCTCACCACGACGTACGGCGATCAGCTGGCCTTCCTTCACCAGCTGCCGCACACGGGTCACCTCGACGTCCATCTTCTCGGCGATGTCCGGGAGGTTGAGCCACTCGGGGACGAGAGCATCGATCTTTGCGTCAATCTCGGTCACGGGACAAGCGTGCCATCCCGGACTGACAGTCGGAAGCCGGGGCCGTCTGACCAGGTGTTTCAGTGGCGCGGCAGACGGCAGGACGACTGCTGGTCCGCGGTCACCCAGCCGTGGGCCGTGGTGATGTCGCGGGCGTAGCAGGCGCCGTCGTCGGTGGTGCCGCGGTACGTCTCGTGCGAGGTGCCGTCGGCGTGCTGCACGGCGCCGTCCTTGCGGGCGAGGTCGCCGGTGGCGTCCAGGGAGTCGTCGGTGAAGGCGTCCAGGTGCCAGCGGCCGGATCCGGTGCGGTGGCTGTCCCGGAGCTGACGGCCCTGGGTGACGGCGGCGCTGAGCTCGTAGTTGTTGTAGTCGCCGTAGAGCGGGATGCTCATGTCCACGTCGATCGGGTACGACCAGGCGTGCCGCTGTGCACTCTCGCGGCCGTCCGCGCGCGTGGTGACGACGGTGGCCCCGTGGTCGCGCTGGTGGACGATCTGGTCCTGGCCGGTCCTGGAGACGGTGCCGGTGCTGCTGTAGGCGAAGTCCTGCTCGACGGTCGTCGTGACGCGGCCGTGCGAGGTGTTCACGTAGCCGGAGATCTTCCAGGAGCGGCCGGTTCTCACAAAGACGTCGGTGCCGCCGTCCGTGCGTGCGGTCTGCCGTGTGCTGACGTCAGGGGCGAGGCCGAGGGTGTTCGTGGTGACCTTGCCGGTGGTCCGCGCGGCGTGCGCGTCGGTGTCCAGGAAGAGCGAACCGTCCACGATCCAGCCGTCGTCGGCACCGTAGGGCGTGATGCTCACCTTGTGCGGCTGCCCGTCGGACAGCAGGCCCGCGAACGGCGTCAGGTCGACGTCGTACGCCTCGGTCCTGAACTGGTCGATCGCCGCGACGGGCCGCCACAGGGTGGGCACGATGCCGCCGGAGTAGACGACGGGGTACGGCTGCGCGAGACCGGCCGGGGTGCCGTCGACGGAGACCTGAACCTCTCGGTAGGGGCCGCCGCCGCACAGGTAGTCGGGCGCGGTGGCGGCGAGGTCGCTGGGCACGGCGTCGAACCACTGCTCGTCGCAGCCGCCACCGCGCGCGTACACCTCCAGACGCGCCTTGGTGATGTTGCGCGGCAGGGTCACCTCGCGCGTGGCGGTGCCGCCCTTGTCGACGTTCAGCCAGGGGGCGCTGTCGGTGCTGTCGCTGCCGAGGGGCACCACGCGGTCGGCGGTGGAGGCGGCGGGGTGCTTCTTGTCGGCCATGTAGTACGTGACCTGAAGCTTCATCCTGTAGGTGCCGGTGTACGTGTCGTTGACAACGTTGCCCAGCTCGATCTGGAGCTTGTGCGGGTCCTTCAGGAGCGGGGCGAACTCCGTGACGTCCTTGGAGACGGACCACTTGATGCCGTCGTCGTCGGGCTCGGGAGTGGACGTACGGAAGATCTCGGCGCCGCCCAGGAAGACGCCCGCGAGACGGTCGTACTGGCGTCCCTTGACGCTGCCCGACCAGTCGAGGACGACCTTGTTCCAGGGGCCCGCGCAGTCGGCGGGCGGGGCGAGCGTGGTGGCGTACGGGGGCCGGCCCAGGGTGTTGCCGAAGTCGTGCTCGATCGTGGTGGTGCAGGACCTGGTGTCGGGGCGCGTGACGTCGGGGACGGCGCTGACCGGGTCCTGGTACGAGACCGCGGGGTTCGACGTGTCGGTGGCCTGGGCGGTGGGGGCGGCCGCGAAGAGGCCGCCTACAAGTGCCGCGGCACCGCACAGGGCGGTGCCGAGTCTGCGGGAGTGCACGGATGTCCTCCGGGTCCGGTGACGGATTGAGGGGTGCAGCGAACGCTGCACCCTGCATCCGTCAGCCCGCGCCCGACAAGAGGTCGTCCGCAATCCGGACCGGGATCACGCCACAGCGGACTTCAACGGGCGGGCGGGATCGGCCAGTTGCTCCGGGTTCAGCACGGTCCCGGCCTCGATGAGCTTGCGTCCCTGGGCGAGGTCCCGGGGCTTGCCGACCGCCAGGACGGCCACCAGGGCGCCCTCGCGCAGCCAGCACACCGACCAGGCCGCGCCCGCCGGGTCGCCACGCCACACGGCCGTGTCGGCGCTTTGGTGGTGGCCCGCGTACTGCACGAAGCGGCCGAACTGCTCGGACCAGAAGTAGGGCACCGGGTCGTACACGGCGGGGGTCTCGCCGATGATGTTCGCCGCGACCGTGCGCGGCCCCTGCAGGGCGTTGTCCCAGTGGTGGACCATCAGGCGCTCGCCGTAGCGGGCCGAGGGGAACGACGAGCAGTCCCCGACCGCGTACACGTCGGGCACGGACGTACGGAGCCTCTCGTCGGCCAGCACCTCACGGTGGACGCCGAGTTCGATGCCGGAGCCGGCCAGCCAGCGGGTAGCGGGGCGGGCGCCGATGCCGACCACGACGGCCCCCGCGGGCAGCCGCGTGCCGTCGTCGAGGACCACGACGCCCGGCTCGATGCGCTCCACGCGCGCGCGGGTGCGCAGTTGGGCGCCCGCGTCGGCGTACCAGGCGGCCATGGGGGCGGCGATCTCGGCGGGCAGCGCTCCGGCCAGCGGACGCTCGGCGGCCTCCACGACGGTGACCTTGCAGCCGGCCTCGCGCGCGGCGGTGGCGAACTCGGCGCCGATCCAGCCCGCGCCCACGACGACCACGTCGTGCTGCTCGGCGAGGACGGGCCGCAGCCGCTCGGCGTCGTCGAGGGTGCGCAGCAGGTGGACCCCGGGGACGCCCGCCCGTCTCCCACCACCGCCCTCAACCGACTGCGCTTCGCGCACACCGCACGGCCCTTCCGTACCCGGCAGCCGAACCGGTTCGGCACCGGTGGCGACGACCAGCACGTCGTACGGGACCGGCCCCTCGGCCGTGTCCAGCTCGTGGTCGTCCGGGCGCAGCCCGGTGACCTCGCGGCCCAGTTCCAGGGTGACGCCGAGCGCCTCGAAGTCGACGTCGAAGGCGGAGCCCTCCGCCTTGCCCAGCAGCACCGCTTTGGACAGCGGCGGCCGGTCGTACGGCTGATGGGGCTCGGCACCGATCAGTGTGACCGTGCCGGTGAAGCCCTGTTCGCGCAGCGCCACCGCCGTCTGCACGCCTGCCATGCCGGCGCCGACAATGACCGCGTTCGTCCTCTGCTGCTCGCTCACGGGGTCACCTTAGGCACCTGATCTTGTGTCAGTCAGCGGCGCGGGCCACTCCCGCGCCGTGACGTCCTGCACACGTGTCACCGGTTTAGTGATCAACTCCCGTCGGGGAGCTCCTCGACGACGCTGGTGCCGCTGCCGTCCTGCGACTCCCATTGCCAGGTCTCGTCGAGCCGCACCCGGCCGTCCGGCAGCTCGGACACGACGGACACGCAGTGGCCCGACGACGTGGTGCCGTCGGTCTTCAGCTGGACGTAGCGGAAGTCGAGCCGGTCACCCGCGCGCGTGCCCACCAGGTGCCCCTGGACGACGTCGCCGCCTTCGTAGTCGGCCCAGATCCGGCCGTCCTTCTCGTGGTAGGCGAAGCGGGTCCGCGTCCCCACCTGGCCGGGGGCCTGGTCGGCGACAGGGGCGAGGAGGAGACCGTCGAGCGATCGGGCCACGGGGGAAGGCTCCCTTACTGGGGCTGGAGGCGAAGAGCTAGGGTGGCCAACGTAAAGCACTCGCGGGAGCCCGTACGCAGCGGGCTGAGAGGGAGGCTGGAGCGGCCTCCGACCGTACGAACCTGATCCGGGTCATGCCGGCGAAGGGAGGGCCTTGACACCCATGTCGCGTACGCCATCCGATCCACCCAGCAGCACCGACGCGATCGTCGTCGGAGGCGGCATCATCGGTCTGGTCACCGCGTGGCGGGCCGCGCAGCGCGGTCTGTCCGTCGCGGTGGTGGACCCCGATCCGGGCGGCGGGGCCGCCCAGGTCGCGGCCGGAATGCTGGCCGCGGTCACCGAACTGCACTACGGCGAGCAGACGTTGCTCGCCCTGAACGTCGCGTCCGCGCGGCGCTACCCCGATTTCGTCGCCGAGCTGTCCGAGGCCGCGGGCCAGGATCTCGGCTACCGCGCGTGCGGCACGCTCGCCGTCGCGCTCGACGCGGACGACCGGGCTCATCTACGGGAACTGCACGCGCTGCAAACGAAGTCGGGGCTCCAGTCCGAGTGGCTGTCGGGCCGGGACTGCCGGCGTCTGGAGCCGATGCTCGCGCCGGGCGTGCGCGGGGGCCTGCGGGTCGACGGCGACCACCAGATCGACCCGAGAAGGCTCGCGAGCGCCCTCGTGACGGCCTGTGAGCGTGCGGGCGTGATCTTCCACCGGACGTGGGCCGAGCGGCTCCGTGTCATACGGGACCGGGCGCGCGGCGTCACCCTCGCAGGGGGTAACTCGCAGGCTTTCGGCTCCGGGGGCGGCACGGAGCTCGACGCCGGGCAGGTCGTGCTGGCCGCGGGCAGCCGCAGCGGGCAGCTCGCGGGCGTCCCGGACGAGGTGCTGCCGCCGGTCCGCCCGGTCAAGGGGCAGGTGCTGCGCCTGACGGTGCCCAAGCGGTACGCGCCGTTCCTGAGCCGCACCGTGCGCGCGGTCGTGCGCGGCGGCAACCTCTACCTGGTGCCGCGCGTCAACGGCGAGCTCGTGGTCGGCGCCACCAGCGAGGAGCTGGGCTGGGACACCACGGTCACCGCGGGGGGCGTGTACGAGCTGCTGCGCGACGCCCACGAGCTGGTGCCCGGCATCACGGAGCTGCCGCTGACGGAGACCCGCGCGGGGCTGCGGCCCGGCTCCCCCGACAACGCGCCGCTCCTGGGCCCGACCACGCTGCCGGGCCTGCACCTGGCCACCGGGCACTACCGCAACGGCGTCCTGCTCACGCCCGTCACCGGCGACGCCATGGCGCACGTCCTGGCCACCGGTGAACTCCCGGAAGAAGCCCGCCCGTTCAGCCCCAGGCGCTTCGGCGCCCTGGCATCCGTGGAGCAGCCCGCATGAACGTGTCCCTCAACGGCGAGCCGCACGCGGTGACCTCCGGGATCACGCTCGACGCACTCGTCGCCACGCTCACCACCGCCCACTCCGGCGTCGCCGCCGCCCTCAACGAGACCGTCGTGCCACGCAGCCAGTGGCCGGTCACCGCGCTCTCCGAAGGAGACCGCGTCGAGGTTCTCACCGCCGTACAAGGAGGCTGACTCATTCATGGCTGACGACGCTTTCGTCCTCGGCGGCACCACCTACTCCTCGCGCCTGATCATGGGCACGGGAGGGGCGCCGAGCCTCGACGTGCTGGAACGCTCCCTGGTGGCGTCGGGCACGGAACTCACCACGGTGGCCATGCGCCGGGTGAACGCCGACGTGCACGGCTCCGTGCTCTCGGTCCTGGAGAAGCTCGACATCCAGGTGCTGCCGAACACCGCGGGCTGCTTCACGGCCGGAGAGGCGGTGCTCACGGCCCGCCTCGCGCGCGAGGCGCTCGGTACGGACCTGGTGAAGCTGGAGGTCATCGCGGACGAGCGGACGCTCCTGCCGGACCCGATCGAGCTGCTCGACGCCGCGGAGACCCTGGTCGACGACGGTTTCACGGTGCTCCCCTACACCAACGACGACCCCGTGCTGGCCCGCAAGCTGGAGGACGTGGGCTGCGCCGCGGTCATGCCGCTGGGCTCCCCCATCGGCTCCGGGCTCGGCATCCGCAACCCGCACAACTTCCAGCTGATCGTCGAGCACGCGCGCGTACCCGTGATCCTGGACGCGGGCGCGGGCACCGCATCGGATGTGGCGCTCGCCATGGAACTGGGCTGCGCCGGTGTGATGCTCGCCTCGGCGGTGACCCGCGCGCAGGAGCCGGTCCTGATGGCGGAAGGCATGCGGCACGCGGTGGAGGCGGGGCGTCTGGCGCACCGCGCGGGACGCATCCCGAAGCGCCATTTCGCCGAGGCCTCCTCGCCGTTGGACGGTCGTGCGCGGCTCGATCCCGAACGCCCCGCGTTCTGATCGCACGCCCGGTCACAGCTCTGCTGCAGTACGGGTCCGGTCCTGCCGCACAGGACCGGCCTGTCAGTCACTCCTCGTACACTCGCCTGCGTGGACACGACCCTTCAGGACCCGTTGCTCGGGCACGTGCTCGACGGCCGGTACCGCATCGACGCACGCATCGCGGTCGGCGGGATGGCCACGGTCTACCGGGCCGTGGACACCCGCCTCGACCGCGTGCTCGCGCTCAAGGTGATGCACCCTTCCCTCGCGGCCGACGCCTCGTTCGTCGAGCGCTTCATCCGCGAGGCCAAATCGGTGGCCCGGCTCTCGCACCCCAACGTGGTGGGCGTCTTCGACCAGGGTGCCGAGGGCGCGTACGTGTATCTGGCGATGGAGTACATCGCGGGCTGCACGCTGCGCGACGTTCTGCGCGACCGCGGGGCGCTGCGCCCCCGCGCGGCGCTCGACATCCTGGAGCCGGTGCTCGCCGCGCTCGGTGCCGCGCACCGTGCGGGCTTCGTGCACCGCGACATGAAGCCTGAGAACGTCCTGATAGGGGACGACGGCCGGGTCAAGGTGGCGGACTTCGGTCTCGTACGGGCCGTGGACACGGTCACCAACACGACCGGGACGATCCTCGGCACGGTGTCGTACCTGGCACCGGAGCAGATCGAGCACGGCACGGCCACCCCGGCGGTGGACGTCTACGCCTGTGGCGTCCTCCTCTACGAGATGCTCACCGGCGGCAAGCCACACTCGGGCGACACCCCCGCGCAGATCCTCTTCAAGCACCTCAACGAGGACGTGCCGCCGCCCTCGGCCGTGGTCCCCGGGCTCCCCTACGAGCTCGACGAGCTGGTCGCGTCGGCGACGGCGCGCAACCCCGAGGTCCGCCCGCACGACGCGGTGGCGCTGCTCGCCCAGGCCCTGGGCGCCAGGGCGGCGCTGTCCGACGCTCAGTTGGACGCGGTGCCGCCGCAGGCCCACGAGGTGGAGCACGCGGGCGCCGACGACCGTACGAGTGTGATCCCGCGCGCGGTGCGCACCGGGGGCGCTCCCGTGCAGCTGCCGCTGCCCGCGGAGTACGGCGCGAGCGAGGAGCCGCTGCACCGCACGAGCCGGCTGGAGACCCCTCCGCCGCCGGTCGCTCCGCAGTCTCCGGAGCGCCGTCGGGGTGGCGGGGCTCCGCGGCGCCGCCTCTACATGATCGTCGTAGCGGTCGTGCTGGCCCTCGGGATCGGTACGGGCGTCTGGTACATCAACTCCGGCCAGTTCACGAAGGTCCCGACGATCCTGCAACAGAGCCAGGCCCAGGCCGAGCGCCGTATCGAGTCGGCGGGGCTGCAAGTCGGCCACACCGCCCTGAAGTACAGCGACGTGTACAAGCGCGGGACGGTCATGGGCAGCGACCCGGAGCCCGGCGCGCGCATCCGGGACAACGGCACGGTGAACCTGACGGTGTCCAGGGGGCCCGAGACGGTGAAGGTCCCCGACCTCAAGGGGACCGCCCTGTCGAAGGCGAGGAGTGAGCTCAAGGATGCGGGGCTGGTGCCGGGCATGGTCACCAGAGCGTTCAGCGAGGACATTCCGCGAGGCTCCGTGATCAGTACGGATCCGGACGCGGGCACGACGCGTCACTCGGGTTCCGCGGTCGCCCTCGTCGTCTCCAAGGGGTCGCCGGTCGACGTTCCCGATGTCGTCGGGGAGTCGCAGGACGAGGCGGTGGCCGACCTGGAGGACGCCGGGCTGAAGGTGAAGATCGCGCAGGAGCGGGTCAACTCCGACGAGGACAAGGGCAAAGTGGCCCAGCAGTCGCCCGAGGAGGGGAAGCAGCTCGCCGAAGGGGACACGGTGACGCTGACGATCTCCAAGGGGCCTGTGATGGTCGACGTCCCGGATGTCACGGGGATGAGCGTCGACGACGCCACATCGACGCTGGAGGACGCCGGGTTCCAGGTCGATGAGGACCGGGGGTTGCTCGGGCTCTTCGGGGACACGGTGAAGAGTCAGTCGCCGGGCGCGGGCGACAGCGCGCCCAAGGGGTCGACCGTCAAGATCACGATCCGCTGACCGGCGCCCCGGGCCCCACCCGGGGTGCGGGGCTGTATCGATGCGCGACTGTGGCCGGGCCCCGTAGGGGCGCGGGGCTGTATCGATCTGCGGCTACGGTCGGGCCCCGTAGGGGCGCGGGGCTGTATCGATCTGCGGCTGCGGTCGGGCCCCGTAGGGGCGCGGGGAACTGCGCGACCAGCCGAGACGGCGCTGCACCCGGCGATGGCGCGACCGGGACCGAGCTGGACGCCGGACGGAGCGCTCACCCCGCGCCGGGGCGCCGCCTTGCCCACCCTGCCGCCCATGGCGGCAGATTGCCCAAGGCGGCGCGGCAGCCGACCGGGGCGGGAAAGCCCAAGGCGGCAGATTGCCCAAGGCGGCGCGGCAGCCGACCAGGGCGGGAAAGCCCACGGCGGCGGGGCGACCGGCGGCGGATCGGCCAAGGCGGGGGCGACCGGCGGCCGGGGCCGAAGGGTGCGGGTGGGGCATGGCAGTCTGGGGCGGTGAACAGCAGTCTTCGTAATCCGATCGGCGGACACGTCCCCGTGGCCGGCGGCCTCGCCTCCGTAGGACTCTCCTACGCGCGTGAACTCAAGGCCGAAACCGTCCAGGTCTTCGTCGCCAACCCGCGCGGCTGGGCCACCCCGTCCGGCAACCCCCAGCAGGACGAGGCCTTCCGTGCGCAGTGCGCCGAGGAGAACATCCCGGCGTACGTGCACGCGCCGTACCTGATCAACTTCGGCTCGCACACCGAGGCCACGGTCGAGAAGTCCGTCGAGTCGCTGCGCCACTCGCTGCGCCGCGGCCGCGACATCGGCGCCCTCGGCGTCGTCGTGCACACCGGCTCCGCCACCGGCGGCCGTGAGCGCGAGGTCGCGCTCGCCCAGGTCCGCGCGTACATGCTGCCGCTGCTCGACGAGCTGACCCATGACGACGACCCGTTCCTGCTGCTGGAGTCGACCGCCGGGCAGGGCTCGTCGCTGTGCTCCCGCACCTGGGACTTCGGGCCGTACTTCGACGCGCTCGACCGCCACCCCAAGCTCGGGATCTGCCTGGACACCTGTCACATCTTCGCGGCGGGCCACGACCTGACCGGCCCGGCCGGCATGAAGCAGACCCTCGACCTGCTCGTCGACACCGTCGGCGAGGACCGTCTCAAGCTGATCCACGCCAACGACTCCAAGGACGTCGCCGGCGCCCACAAGGACCGGCACGAGAACATCGGCTCCGGGCACATCGGCACCGACCCGTTCCGCGAGCTCATGGCCCACCCGGCGACCGAGAACGTCCCGCTGATCATCGAGACGCCCGGCGGCAAGGAAGGTCACGCCGCGGACATCGTCCGCCTCAAAGAGCTGCGCGCCTGAGATCCCCCACCCATTGAGGAATACCCCCTGGGGGTATACGGTTCTTGTCAGCGACAGGAACCGCTACTGACGTTGGGGGAACCATGCAGCACGACACGCACGCCGAGCACCACGGGACTCACGAGGCTCATGGGACTCACGAGACCCACGCCCACCACCAGGGCCACGACGGCCACGAGGACCACGCGCACCACGGCCACGGCAACGGCGGCGGCAAGGTCAGCTGGGCCATGGCCGCGCAGGCGACCCTGCACTGCCTCACCGGCTGCGCCATCGGCGAGATCCTCGGCATGGTGATCGGCACCGCGCTCGGCTGGGGCAACCTGCCGACGATGATCCTGGCGATCGCGCTCGCCTTCGTCTTCGGCTACTCGCTCACGCTGCGCGGCGTCCTGAAGGCCGGCGTCGACTTCCGGACCGCATTCCGGGTCGCCCTCGCCGCCGACACCCTGTCGATCGCCGTCATGGAGCTGATCGACAACGGGGTCATCGCCCTGTGGCCGAGCGCCATGGACGCCCACCTCGACGACGCCCTGTTCTGGGGCGCCCTCGCCGCCTCACTCGCCCTGGCCTTCGTGGTGACGACGCCGGTCAACCGCTGGATGATCGGCCGCGGCAAGGGCCACGCAGTGGTGCACCAGTACCACCACTGACCGCACCGGCACCACCGGCACCACCGGCACCACCGGCACCACCGGCACGTACCGACAGGATTAGAGCTCGGGGCCTTCCCCGGGCTCTTCCTGGTACGAATAGCGCTGCTCGCGCCACGGGTCCCCCACGTTGTGGTAGCCGCGCTCCTCCCAGAAGCCCCGGCGGTCCGCGGTCATGTACTCGACGCCGCGGACCCACTTGGGGCCCTTCCACGCGTACAGGTGCGGCACCACGAGCCGCAGCGGGAAACCGTGCTCGGCGGTGAGCAGCTCACCGTCCTTGTGGGTGGCGAAGATGGTCCGCTCCGAGGCGAAGTCGCCCAGTCGCAGATTCGAACTGAAGCCGTACTCGGCCCAGACCATGACGTGCGTGACATCGGGCGCGGGCGGCGCCAGTTCCAGGACGGTGGAGGCGCGCACGCCGCCCCATTCGGAGCCGAGCATGCTGAACTTCGTGACGCAGTGCAGGTCACCGACGACGCTCCCGTACGGCAGCGACGAGAACTCCTCGTGGTTCCAGGTGTGCTTCTCACCGTCGGCGGTGGCGCCGAAGACCCGGAACTCCCAGCGCTCGGGGCGGAACTTGGGCACCGGGCCGTAGTGCGTGACCGGCCAGCCGCGCTGCAGGCGCTGCCCCGGCGGAAGCTCCGGCTGCACTGCTCCTTCAGACTCGCGACCCACCGGATGACCCATGCCTCCATCCTGACAGACCGCGAGGAGTGGACGTGACCACGCCTCCTGAGCACCCCGGATCGATCATGAATTCGGGCAAGCCGTACTAAGCATGCACTTACTGGACGCGTTTCGGTGCCGATGCAAAGATGCGCGCAACCTGCCCAGTTCACCCGCTTGGAAGGAGCCTCTGCGATGCAGGGCGACCCCGAGGTCATCGAATTTCTCAACGAGCAGCTGACTGCCGAGCTGACGGCCATCAACCAGTACTTCCTGCACGCGAAGATGCAGGAGAACTTCGGCTGGACCAAGCTCGCGAAGTACACGCGCTCCGAGTCGATCGACGAGATGAAGCACGCGGAGGTGCTCACCGACCGGATCCTGTTCCTGGACGGTCTGCCCAACTACCAGCGGCTCTTCCACGTCCGGGTCGGCCAGACGGTCACCGAGATGTTCCAGGCGGACCGGCAGGTCGAGGTCGAGGCGATCGACCGTCTGAAGCGCGGCATCGAGGTGATGCGCGGCAAGGGCGACATCACGTCAGCAAACATCTTTGAGTCGATCCTCGAGGACGAGGAGCACCACATCGACTATCTCGACACGCAGCTGGAGCTGGTGGAGAAGCTCGGCGAGCCGCTCTACATCGCGCAGCTCATCGAGCAGCCGGAGAGCTGATCAGGCCGCTTCCGGGAGATCGGCCCGCGGGGCGAGGGCGGCCACCGTCTCGCCCTGCTCGACGAGTTCGCGGCGCGGGCACGCGCCCCGGCCGAGCAGCGCCTGGATCCGGCGCACGCACGAACCGCAGTCGGTGCCGGCCTTGCAGGCCGACGCTATCTGCCGAGGAGTGCAGGCGCCGTCCTCCGCGTGCTTCTTGACCTGCGCCTCGGTGACACCGAAGCAGTTGCAGACGTACACGCGGGTTCACCTCCCGGTCGGGATGAATCGAGACTGATCAGTACTGCCGTCCCGATTGATCGGTGAGGCTAACCTAACCTTACCCGGACCGCCGGGAGCACAAAAGTGCCGTGGGGGGCGGATCGTTGTGATCCGCGCCCCACGGCGTTGCTCAGAGCGAACAGTCGTTACTGATCGCGGTACATCTCCGCGACCAGGAACGCCAGGTCGAGCGACTGGCTGCGGTTCAGGCGCGGGTCGCAGGCCGTCTCGTAGCGCTGGTGCAGGTCGTCGACGAAGATCTCGTCGCCGCCGCCCACGCACTCGGTGACGTCGTCACCGGTGAGCTCGACGTGGATGCCGCCCGGGTGGGTGCCGAGGCCCTTGTGGACCTCGAAGAAGCCCTTGACCTCGTCGAGCACGTCGTCGAAGCGGCGGGTCTTGTGGCCGGAGGCCGCCTCGAAGGTGTTGCCGTGCATCGGGTCGGTCACCCAGGCCACCGTCGCACCGGACGCCGTGACCTTCTCGACCAGCTCCGGGAGCTTGTCCCGGATCTTGTCGGCGCCCATGCGCACGATGAAGGTCAGCCGGCCCGGCTCGCGGTCCGGGTCGAGGCGCTCGATGTACTGGAGCGCCTCCTCGGCCGTCGTCGTCGGGCCCAGCTTGATCCCGATCGGGTTGCGGATCTTCGAGGCGAACTCGATGTGCGCGCCGTCCATCTGGCGGGTGCGCTCACCGATCCACACCATGTGGCCCGAGACGTCGTACAGGTTGCCCGTGCGCGAGTCGACGCGGGTCAGCGCCGACTCGTAGTCGAGCAGCAGCGCCTCGTGCGACGCGTAGAACTCGACCGTCTGGAACTCGGCCGGGTCGGTGCCGCAGGCGCGCATGAAGTTCAGCGCGTTGTCGATCTCGCGCGCCAGCTGCTCGTAGCGCTGACCCGACGGGGACGACTTCACGAAGTCCTGGTTCCAGGCGTGCACCTGGCGCAGGTCCGCGTAGCCACCCGTGGTGAAGGCGCGCACGAGGTTCAGGGTCGAGGCGGACGCGTGGTACATCCGCTTCAGGCGCTCGGGGTCCGGGATCCGGTCGGCCTCGTTGAACGCGAAGCCGTTGACGGAGTCGCCGCGGTACGTCGGCAGGGTGACGCCGTCGCGGGTCTCGGTGCTCTTGGAGCGCGGCTTGGAGTACTGGCCGGCGATCCGGCCGACCTTCACCACCGGCACCGAGGCGGCGTACGTGAGCACGGCGCCCATCTGAAGCAGGGTCTTGAGCTTGTTCCGGATGTGATCTGCCGAGACGGCGTCGAAGGCCTCGGCGCAGTCGCCGCCCTGGAGCAGGAACGCCTCTCCCTTGGCGACGGCCGCCAGTCGGGCGCGCAGCTGGTCGCACTCGCCGGCGAAGACGAGCGGCGGATACGACTCGAGGTCCGCGATCACATCGCGCAGAGCCTCGGCATCGGGGTACTCGGGCTGCTGCGCCGCGGGCAGGTTTCGCCAGGTGTTGCCAGCGCTCTCGCTGGTCTTAGCGTTCACGGTCACCTCGCCAACATTACGGGGTCGTGTCGCGTGTCCATGCCGCCGCTCATCTTTTGAGACGGACGAGACACGCATGAGCCGCCCCTCGGGGTATGGTTCGGAACATGTTCGCGCAGCTTCAGACCCGCACCTGGTGGTGGACCGCACATCCGGCGGCCCACTGACTGCGCGTATCCGAATCCGCGAAGGCCGCCCGAGGGGCGGCCTTCAGTGTTTCTACCGGACACAGCGGCTGTTCCTCCCCGAGATCGCTCCCTGGAAGGAACAGCCGTGCCGCATTCCCTGGACTCCCTGCTCACCGACGACCGCCCCTTCGCCCTCCTGCGCCGCCACACACCGGGCCGCGCCGCCGAACAGACCGAGACCGTCGAGGTCCTGATCGGCGAGGTCGGCACGTACGAGAAGCTCGCCGACATCCCCGAGGGCCTCGCCCTGGTCCCGTTCCGGCAGATCCGCGAGCGCGGCTTCGACGTCCGCGACGACGGCACCCCACTCATGGTCCTGCGCCCCGAGACGTCGTACGAGATCCCGCTCGCCGCCGCCCTGGAGCAGCTGCCCCGGCACGCCGTCGACGTCCGTGACGGCGCCTTCGACGTCGACGACGACACGTACGCGGAGATCGTCGGGCGGGTGCTGCGCGAGGAGATCGGGCGGGGCGAGGGCGCGAACTTCGTGATCCGCAGGACGTACGAGGGTGAGATCCCGGGGTTCTCCCGGGCCGACGCGCTCGCGCTGTTCCGGCGACTGCTCGACGGGGAGCGCGGCGCGTACTGGACGTTCGTCGTGCACACCGGGGACCGGACGCTCGTCGGCGCCAGCCCCGAGGTGCATGTGCGGATGTCCGGCGGGACCGTCGTCATGAACCCGATCAGCGGGACGTACCGCTATCCGGCCGCCGGGCCCACCCCCGACGACCTGCTCGGCTTCCTCGCCGACGGCAAGGAGATCGAGGAGCTGTCGATGGTGGTCGACGAGGAGCTCAAGATGATGTGCACCGTCGGCGACCAGGGCGGTGTCGTGATCGGGCCGCGGCTGAAGGAGATGGCGCACCTCGCGCACACCGAGTACGAGCTGCGCGGCCGCTCCACGCTCGACGTGCGGGAGGTGCTGAAGGAGACGATGTTCGCGGCGACCGTCACCGGTTCGCCCGTGCAGAACGCCTGCCGGGTCATCGAGCGGTACGAGGTCGGGGGACGCGGCTACTACGCGGGGGCCCTGGCCCTCGTCGGGCGGGACGCCGGCGGGGCCCAGACCCTCGACTCGCCCATCCTGATCAGGACCGCCGACATCGACACGGCGACCGGCCGGCTCCGGGTGCCGGTCGGCGCGACGCTCGTCCGGGGATCGGACCCGCACGGCGAGGTCGCCGAGACGCACGCGAAGGCCGCCGGGGTCCTTGCCGCTCTGGGGGTGCGTCCGGCACGGCCGCGCGAGGAGAGCGGGCGCCCGGCGCTGGCCGACGATCCGCGCGTGCGGGCCGCGCTCGACGAGCGCCGGGCGGCCCTGGCCCCGTTCTGGCTGCGGATGCAGGAGCGGGCCGCCGAACTGAGCGGGCACGCGCTGGTCGTGGACGGCGAGGACACGTTCACCGCGATGCTGGCGCACGTGCTGCGCTCGTCGGGGCTCGACGTGACCGTGCGGCGCTACGACGAGGAGGGCCTGCGGGAGGCGGTGCTCGCGCACGAGGGGCCCGTCGTGCTCGGCCCGGGGCCCGGCGACCCGTCGGATCCGGCCGACCCGAAGATGCGGTTCCTGCGCGGACTGGCCGCCGAGGTGATCCGCACCCATGAGCACGGCGTCCTCGGCGTCTGCCTCGGGCACGAGCTGATCGCGGCGGAGCTGGGCCTGGAGATCGTCCGCAAGGACGTGCCGTACCAGGGGGCGCAGACCGACATCGATCTGTTCGGGCGGACCGAGACCGTCGGGTTCTACAACAGCTTCGTGGCGCACTGCGACGACGAGGCGGCCCGCGAGCTGGCCGCGCACGACGTGGAGGTCAGCCGGGACCCTGCCAACGGTGAGGTGCACGCGGTGCGCGGGCCCGGTTTCGCCGGGGTGCAGTTCCACCCCGAGTCGGTGCTGACGCTGCGCGGCGCCGCGATCGTGCCGGAGCTGCTGGCTCAGGTGCTCGCCGCGGCCGGGACCAGGACGTTCTCGGAGCGGCGGCCCGCCTGATAGTCCAGGACGTTCTGCACCGTGGTCTCGATGATCTGCCCGACCGCGTCCACGGTGTAGTACGCCTGGTGGGACGTGACCATCACGTTGGGGAAGGTGACGAGGCGGGCCAGGGTGTCGTCCTCGACGACGTCGAGGGACTTGTCGAGGAAGAACAGGCCCGCCTCGGCCTCGTACACATCGAGGCCGACGCCCGTGAAGCGGCCCGCGCGCAACTCGGTGACCAGGGCCTTGGTGTCGACCAGGGCGCCGCGGCTGGAGTTGATGAGGATCGCGTCGTCCTTCATCGCACGCAGGGCCGAGGCGTCGACGATGTGCTGGGTGGACGGGAACAGCGGCACATGGAGGCTGATCAGGTCGGCCTCGGCGAAGAGCTGCTCCTTCTCGACGTACTTCATGCCGAGCTCGACGCAGTCCGGGTTCTCGGCGACGTCCCAGCCCAGCAGGTTCATGCCGAAGCCATGGGCGATCCGGGTGAACGCCTCGCCGATCTTGCCGGTGCCGAGGACGCCGACGGTGCGGCCGCGCATGTCGCGGCCCATCAGGCCGTCGAGGCGGAAGTCGAAGTCGCGGGTGCGGGTGCTCGCCCGGACGATGCGACGGTTCACGGCCATCGCGAGCGTCCAGGCGAACTCCGCCACCGAGTACGGCGAGTAGTAGGAGACCCGGGAGACGGTGAGGCCGAGGCGCTCGGCGACCTCCAGGTCGATGTTGTTGAAGCCGGTGGAGCGCTGGGCGATCATCTGCGTGCCACCGGCCGCGAGGGTCTGCAGCACGCGGTTGTTCAGGGTCGCGTTGACGCTGGTGGAGATGATCTCGTAGCCCGCCGCGATGGGGGCGGTGTCCTCGTTCAGGAAGACGTCCAGGCAGCGGACCTCGTGATGGCCGGCGAAGGCCTTCTCGATCAGCGGCTTTTCGTCGGATTGCACACCAAATGCGAGAATCTCCATGGCGCGAGTCTAGGCCCAGTGAGCCCCTCCGGCGATTGAGGAGCCGGGACCGGGGCAGAGCCCCGCGACCTCAGCCGAAAAAGACCCCCACCTCGCGATACAGGTCAGGATCGACGGTCTTCAGGCGGGCCGTCGCCTCGGCGATGGGCACGCGCACGATGTCCGTGCCGCGCAGCGCGACCATCTTCCCCCAGTCCCCGTCCCGCACCGCGTCGATCGCGTGCAGCCCGAACCGCGTGGCCAGCCACCGGTCGAAGGCCGACGGAGTGCCCCCGCGCTGCACGTGCCCGAGGACCGTGGTGCGGGCCTCCTTGCCGGTGCGCTTCTCGATCTGTTTCGCCAGCCACTCCCCCACCCCGGAGAGCCGGACGTGGCCGAAGGAGTCGAGGGACTCGTCCTTCAGGACCAGCTCGCCGTCCCGCGGCATCGCCCCCTCCGCGACGACCACGATCGGCGCGTACGAGGCCTTGAAGCGGGAGGTGACCCAGGCGCAGACCTGGTCGATGTCGAAGCGCTGCTCGGGGATGAGGATGACGTTGGCGCCGCCGGCGAGCCCGGAGTGCAGGGCGATCCAGCCGGCGTGCCGGCCCATCACCTCCACCACCAGGACCCGCATGTGGGACTCGGCCGTGGTGTGCAGACGGTCGATGGCCTCGGTGGCGATGCCGACGGCGGTGTCGAAGCCGAAGGTGTAGTCGGTGGCGGAGAGATCGTTGTCGATGGTCTTGGGTACGCCGACGGCCTGGACCCCGTACTCGTCGGTGAGACGGGCCGCGACCCCCAGGGTGTCCTCGCCGCCGATCACGATGAGCGCGTCGACCTCCTGCTTGGCGAGGTTCTCCTTGACCCGGCGGATCCCGTGCTCCGCCTGGAAGGGGTTGGTGCGGGACGAGCCGAGGATGGTGCCGCCGCGCGGCAGGATGCCGCGGACCGCGGGGATGTCGAGGCGGACGGTGTCGTTCTCCAGCGGACCCCGCCAGCCGTCCCGGTAGCCGACGAAGTCGTATCCGTACTCCTGCACGCCCTTGCGGACGATGCCCCGGATGACGGCGTTGAGCCCGGGGCAGTCACCGCCTCCGGTCAGAACTCCGACCCTCATCGCGTAACTCCCTTGTCACGGTGGGCAGTTCACAGAACTGTCCCGCGAGGGGTCACTCGTCGTCCAGACCCCGCTCGATCGCGTACCTGACGAGCTCGACGCGGTTGTGGAGCTGGAGCTTGCCGAGGGTGTTCTGCACGTGGTTCTGCACCGTGCGGTGCGAGATGACCAGGCGCTCGGCGATCTGCTTGTAGCTCAGGCCCTTGGCGACCAGCCGCAGCACCTCGGTCTCGCGGTCGGTGAGCTGGGGCGCCTTCGGCTCGTCGGTGTCGGTGGCGGGGGCGGGCTCCGAGGCGAGGCGGCGGTACTCGCCGAGGACGAGGCCCGCGAGGCCCGGCGTGAAGACCGGGTCGCCGACGGCCGTGCGGCGCACCGCGTCGATCAGCTCGTCCGTGGACGCGGACTTCAGGAGATAGCCGGTGGCCCCGGACTTCACGGCCTCCAGGACGTCCGCGTGCTCCCCGCTCGCGGAGAGCACCAGGACGCGCAGCGCCGGGAAGGCGGCGACGAGCTCCTTGCAGACCTGGACGCCCGGCTTGGCCGGCAGGTTCAGGTCGAGGACGAGGACGTCGGGGCTCACGGCCTGCGCGCGGCGCACCGCCTGCTCGCCGTCGCCCGCCGTGGCGACGACGTCGAATCCGGCGGCGGCCAGGTCGCGGGCGACGGCGTCGCGCCACATCGGGTGGTCGTCGACCACCATGACCTTGATCGGTTCACTCATCGTTCGTGTCCTGCCTTCCCCCGTGACCCCGGCGGAGTCGCTCACTGCTTCTTCTTCGGTACGTGCAGTTCGACCTCGGTGCCCTGGCCGGGCACGGAGATCAGCTCGGCGGTGCCGCCGATGTCGCGCAGTCTGCCCCTGATGGACAGGGCCACGCCGAGCCGGCCCTCGCCCTCGGCCTGCGCGAGGCGGCCCTCCGGGATGCCGGGCCCGTCGTCCCGTACGGTCACGATCACCTCGTCCGGCTCGTCCTCCAGCAGGATCCAGGCCCGCGCGTCCTCCCCCACGTGCCGTTGCACATTGTCCAGCGCGGCACTGACAGCGGCGGCCAGCTCGCGGGCCGCGGCGGGCGGCAGCAGCACCGGGGCACCGGGGTCGGAGACGGTGACCCGGGCGCTCGCGTGCGAGGTGAGCAGTGGACGCAGGTCGTGGGGTTCGCCGGGTGTGGCGTCCGGCTCGTCGACGACCTGGACGACCGCGCCCAGCGAGGCGTCGTCCGAGGCGCGGGACGGCCGGCGCAGGCCCCCGGCGACCAGGCTGCGCAGCGCGATCTCCTGCTCGCCCGCCATCCGGCCGAGCTCGGCGGCCTCGCCGCCCAGGGCGGTGCCGCGCCGCTGCACCATGGCCAGGACCTGGAGGACGCTGTCGTGGATGTCGCGGGCCAGGCGCTCCCGCTCCCGGGTGGCGGCCTCGATCTCCAGGGCGCGGGCGAGGGCCCGCTCGGAGGCGCGGGCCACCTCGACGACGTAGCCGATGGCGATGGCCGCGATGCACACGAGCAGCACGTTGTGGATGACGCTGCGGCTGATCTCGCCGCGCTGCACCACGTTGGCCACGCCTACCAGCACGGACGCGGAGGCCGCCCAGCGCCAGCCGCCCTTGAGCGCCCAGGCGAGGACCGCGCCCGCGGTCCAGATCGAGGGCAGGGTGGAGCCGCCGGTGACGGCCCGGTGGTGGTCGGCGAGCGGTGAGAGCAGGATGCCGCCGACGGCCAGGGCGAGGTCGACGGTGAGGAACCGCTTGGTGCAGCGCCGGGCCCCGGAGACCTGCGGCAGCGTGGCCAGGGTCCACACCGTGAGGACGACGAAGTAGCCGATGCCGACCCACGGGTGCGCGTACACCTCGTACGCGGAGGCGAAGAGCCCGATCGCGTAGAGCAGGGTGAGCACCCGGTAGGCCATGAGGGCACGCCACAGCGGCTGCTCCACCGACATGCGTACCACGCGTTCACGCTTGGCCATCTGTCCCCCACCCCACCGGCACGCAGAGAACGACGCGCTTAGGAGCCGCCCCGTTCCCCGCTCTTCCCCGCCGCCTTGTCCGCCGACTTCTGCGCTTCCTTCTCGGCCTTCGCCGCATCCGCGATCTGCCGCTTGGCGGCGGTCGCGTACATGTCGACGTACTCCTGGCCCGAGAGCTTCATGATCTCGTACATGACCTCGTCGGTCACGGCCCGGAGCACGAACCGGTCGCCCTCCATGCCCTGGTAGCGGGTGAAGTCGAGCGGCTTGCCGATGCGGATGCCGGGGCGCATGAGCTTCGGCACGACCTTGCCCGGGGGCTGGATCTTCTCCGTGTCGATCATGGCGACCGGGATGACGGGCGCGCCGGTGGCGAGCGCCACGCGCGCGAGGCCGCCCGGCTTGCCCCGGTAGAGACGGCCGTCGGGGGAACGCGTCCCCTCCGGGTAGATACCGAAGAGCTCGCCGCGCTCCAGGACCTCGATGCCGCTCTTGATGGCGGCCTCGCCCGCGCCGCGCGAACCGGAGCGGTCCACGGGCAGCTGTCCGACGCCCTTGAAGAAGGCGGCCGTGAGCTTGCCCTTCACGCCGGGCGTGGTGAAGTACTCGGCCTTCGCGATGAAGGTGACCTTGCGGTCGAGCACGGCCGGCAGGAAGAACGAGTCGGAGAAGGAGAGATGGTTGCTGGCCAGGATCGCCGGGCCGGTGGCGGGAATGTTCTCCAGACCCTCCACCCACGGCCTGAAGCCGAGCTTCAGCGGCCCCCCGATGGCCACCTTCATTGCGCCGTAGATCAACCCTCTGCCTTCCCTCGTTCTCGGACCTCGTACACGGACTCGTACGCGGATCGGCCCGAGGAACAGACCTTAACCCGCAGGGCCGCCGACGGGCCCGACGACCCTGGTCGGTGTCAGTCCGGTCGCGTACGGTGAGGACCACATCCCGAAGTCCCGATGTGCCCGATGTCCTGATGCCCCCCGTCGTATCCACGAACAGGAGACCGAAGGTGCCGGTCCTTCCTGGAGCCGAGCCGTACCGCCACGAAGGCGGCGAGGTCGGTGTCCTCCTCTGTCACGGCTTCACCGGAACGCCTCAGTCGCTGCGCCCCTGGGCGGAGTATCTGGCCGAGCGCGGGTTCACGGTCTCGCTGCCGCTGCTGCCCGGCCACGGCACCCGCTGGGAAGACCTGTCGGTCACGGCCTGGCAGGACTGGTACGCGGAGGTGGACCGCGCCCTGCGCGACCTCAGCGAGCGCTGCGACAAGGTCTTCGTCTTCGGCCTGTCGATGGGCGGCGCGCTGGCGCTGCGCCTGGCGGCCAGGCACGGGGACGAGGTGGCGGGCCTGGTCCTGGTGAACCCGGGGAACAAGGTGCACGGCCTGGCCGCGCACGCGCTCCCCGTCGCCCGGCACCTGGTGCGCACGGTCGCGGGCATCGCCAGCGACATCGCCAAGGAGGGCTCGCAGGAGGTCGGGTACGACCGGGTGCCGCTGCACGCGGCGCACCAGCTGCGCATGTTCTTCCGGACCGTGGACCGCGAACTGCCGCAGGTGACCCAGCCGTTGATGGTCCTGCACAGCGTGAACGACCACGTGGTGCCGCCCGTCGACTCCGCGCGCGTGCTCGGCCGGGTCTCGTCCACGGACGTCACGGAGATCCTGCTGGAACAGAGCTACCACGTCGCGACGTTGGACCATGACGCGGACCGGATCTTCGACGAGAGCGTCGCCTTCGTCGACCGGCTCGCCCCAGGTGCGGGAAAGACCCCCAGCGAGGGCGTGGAAGGGACGGCCAGCGGTGGCTGAGCAGGAGCGTCGGGAGCCCGAGAGCCCCGAGCCGGAGGAGCAGCAGGGCGGTCAGTCGCGCGACCCTTTCCTCCCGCCCGACGAGGACGCCGCGTGGGCCGCGATCGTCGCGGGGTACGGGGCGGAGCCGCCGGACCCGCCGGGCGCGAAGCCGTTCAAGTCCGTGGAGGACCTGGCGCTGCCGCCCGAGGTGAACGAGCCCCCGGACGCCGCGTCGCCGCGGGAGCGGACCGAGGAAGGGCCAGGGGACAGGGAGCGCGAGGACGGCGAGAAGGGCGGGGAAGAGGGCAAGGAGGGCGGGCCCAGGGGTCCGCTCGGTTCCTCGATCTCCTTCGCCCCGGGCGTCGCCGCGACGCCCGGCCCGCGTGACTACACGACGCCGGAGCCCTCGGACGACGATCTGGGGGACGACGACGAGGGCCACTTCGTCCAGCCCGACCCGCCGCTCCCGGAGGCCGACGTCACGGCCAAGTTCGCCTGGCTGGCCGTGGTCGGCGGCCCGGTGCTGCTGCTCCTCACGGTGCTGCTCGGCTGGGACATGACGTGGTGGCTGGCGACGCTCTGCATCGGCGGCTTCCTGGGCGGCTTCGCGACGCTGGTCGCCCGGATGCAGCCGGGTGACGACGAGGACGACGATCCGGGGCGCGGCGCGGTCGTCTGACCTTCTCGTACGTGCTTCAGGGCCCGGCCGGACCACTCCGGCCGGGCCCTCGCGCGTACGGGCATGGAACCCGTTCGCGGCGAGCGGCGAAGTACCGGTGAACACAGGTTGCACCAGCCCAAGTCTTCAGGACGTTCACACGGACGAAAGGAGCCCCGATGGCCGCCAGACCCCGGGAGCATCTCGGCAGCGACGACGCCGGGGCCATCGAGCGGTCACGGGACGAACCCGAACAGTTCGCCGCGCTCTTCGACCGGTACGCCGACGCCGTGCACCACTACGCGGCGCGGCGGCTCGGCCCGGAGGCGGCGGAGGATGTGATGGCGGAGACCTTCACCACCGCGTTCCGGCAGCGCCACCGCTACGACCTGTCCAGGCCCGACGCCCGCCCCTGGCTCTTCGGGATCGCCACCAACCTCGTCGGCCGGCACCGCAGGGCGGAGGCGCGCCGCTTCAAGGCGCTGTCCCGGGTCCCGGAGCCGGTCGAGCACGAGGAGCCGGTGGCCGATCTCGCGGTGTCCCGGGCCGGGGCGCGTGGCCTGCGCCGGGAACTGGCGGCGGCGCTCGCCGCGCTGCCGCGCCGACAGCGGGACGTCGTCCTGCTGGTGGCCTGGACCGACCTCAGCTACGAGGAGGCGGCCGAGGCCCTGGGGATACCGGTGGGCACGGTCAGGTCCCGTCTGAGCCGGGCTCGCAGCACATTGCGTGAAGCACTGGGTGGTACCGATCCGACCGCTCCGACCGCGACCGCCCTCCGGGAGGCACACGCCCATGACTGACGACCACACGACGGACGAACTCGACCTGCTCCGCGCGTGGGAGGAACCCCCGCTCGACGACGACGCGCGCCACCGCACGCGGGTGGCGCTCTTCACCGCGATGAACGAACAGTCCTCCGCCGTGGGCTCACCGCGGCGCCGCACGGTTCTGCGGATCGGCCTCACCGGGGCGGTGACGGCGGCGGTGGCCGCGACCGTCCTCGTCCAGATCGACGGCGAGCGGGACGGACAGCGGGCGGGCGGTTCGCCGCACCTGGCCTCCGTCGGCGCGCAGCGCGTGCTCAACGGCGCGGCAACCTGGGAGCGCAAGCACGCCAAGAAGCACGGGGTGCCGCGTGACGACCAGTTCATCTACTCCAAGCGGATCATCAAGGAGACGGAGGAGGGAACCGGCAAGGTCACGTCCTACACGGACGAGATGTGGGAGTCGGTGGACGGGACCAAGCGCTCCCTGTCCATGGAGTTGGGCAGGACCATGTGGGAAGAAGCCAATAACTCGGGCGGAGGGGTGTGGCCGCCCCGGAGGTGGCGAGACCTGAAGAAGCTGCCCACCGATCCGGAGAGGCTCGTCCCTGCCATTATCTCCTTCGGCAAGTCCGACAGGCCGATCAGCGAGTTCGACGAGGACGAGCGGTCGGAGGCGTACTTCATGCTCGGCGAGCTCCTGAAGTGGCCGGCGCTGCCCTCGGAGCTGCGCGCGGCGGCGTACGAAGGGCTCGCTCTCGTGCCCGGCGTCACGACGGTGCCCGGAATGAAGGACTCCGCCGGGCGGACCGGCGTGGGAATCGGAGCTCCGAAGGGCCACTTCAAGGACAAGGTCCTCATCTTCGATCCGACGTCCTACGAGTTCCTGGGCTTCCGGGACAGGCGGATCTCGGCCTCCGGCAAGAAGTCCTACGTCCAGCTGTCGCACACGGTGGACTGGGCGATCGTCGACAAGGTCAGGCAGCGCCCATAGCTAGACGGGAATCCTGAGGGCGGCCAGGACCGGCAGATGGTCCGTGGCCGCCCTCAGTTCGTTCTCGTCCAGGAACGGCGGCACCCCGCAGCCGAGCACCTCGATCCCCTTGGTCGCCAGGATCGCGTCGATCCGCTGATGGGGGTCGTCCGGCGTCGAGGTGTGCTCGCGGCCCCAGGGGGCCACCGCCCAGCAGTCGTTGAGGACACCGGCCAGGCGGCGGAACGTCCGCCCCCCGGGCCGCTCGTTGAGATCGCCGCCCGCGACGACGTGCTCCACGCCCATCGCCGCGACCCGGTCGAGCAGCAGCCCGCCCTGCGCGTACCGCTCGTCCTTCTGCAGGCTGAGATGGCAGCTGACCACGCCGAGGCGCGCTCCCCCGAACCGCACCACCGCGGTCGCGAAGCCGCGCCGGTGCAGCCCCGGGGTGAGCGGGAGCAGCACGTCCTCGGTCCGCTCGACGGTGGCGCGCAGGGAGCAGAGCAGGGCGGGCCCCGCGGCGCTGCCGCCGCCCGAGAGGATCACCAGGTCCGCGGCGCGCGCCAGCCGGGCCAGCTTCTTGCGCCACCGGAAGAACCGGGGCGCCTCCTGGATCAGGACGAGGTCGGGAGCGCACGCCTTCATCACCCGGGCGAGGGCCACGGGGCTGTCCCGCATCGAGCGGATGTTGTAGCTGAGGACGCGGATGACGGCCGAACCGTCGGCTTCCGTACGGGAGTTGGGCAGAGGCGCGAGCGTGGCGTCGGTCGGCATGGTGATCAAGATACGCCGGTGCCCGCCGTCCCCGAGGGGAACGACGGGCACCGAGCGCTACGAAAAAGCGTCAGAAGAAAGGCGTCACATGACCGGGTCGGGCTCCCGCGCCAGGTCGGCGGCGCCGACCAGACCGGCCTTGTTGCCCAGCTGGGCCGCGATCACGTCGGCGACCGGGCGCCAGTTCCCGCCGACCAGCCAGCGCTTGTACGACTTGCGGATCGGGTCGAGGACCAGCTCGCCCTCGTCCGACAGGCCGCCGCCGACGATGAACGCCGACGGGTCGAAGAGCGAGGCCAGGTCGGCGAGGCCCGCACCGGCCCAGCGGGCCAGCTCGCGGTAGGAGTCGACGGCCACCAGGTCGCCCTGACGGGCGGCCATGGAGATGTGCTTGCCCTCGATGCCGTCGGGGGTGCCGTCGCCCAGGGAGAGCAGGTACTCCGCGTTCTCCGGGGTGGCGTTGGCACGCTGCTTGGCGTAGCGGACGAGCGCGCGGCCCGACGCGTACTGCTCCCAGCAGCCCTGCGAACCGCAGCCGCACAGCAGGCCGTCCGGCACCATGCGGATGTGGCCGAACTCGGCGGCGACGCCGAAGTGGCCGCGGCGCAGCTTGTTGCCGATGATGATGCCGCCGCCGAGGCCGGTGCCGAGCGTGATGCAGATGACGTTGCGGTGGCCCTTGCCGGCGCCGAACTTGTACTCGCCCCACGCCGCCGCGTTGGCGTCGTTCTCCACGACGACCGGCAGGCCGACGCGCTGCTCGACCTTCTCCTTCAGCGGTTCCTGGCGCCAGTCGATGTTCGGCGCGAAGTACACGGTGGAGCGCTGACGGTTGACGTATCCGGCGGCACCGATACCGACACCGACGATCTCGTGTCCGGCCCTGGCGCCCTCCACGGCAGACGCGATCGCGTCCACGATCCCGTCAGGCGTGGAAGGAGTCGGCACCTTGAACGTCGAGAGGATGTTGCCTTCCTCGTCGACCACGCCGGCCGCGATCTTCGTGCCGCCGATATCGACGCCGATGGTGAGTCCCATGAATCCCTCAGTTCGGTCGAGCCCCGCTATGGCCCACCGTACCCGAGCGAACTTCAGTCCAGGTCGATGTGTTCCCCGCCGGGGCCTTCGTCCTCGCCCTTGCGGGGCTTCGGCGGGGCCGGGTCCTGGGTCCGCTGGGTCCAGCGGCGCTCCTGACCCTCGACGGCGGACCGGTACGCGGCGAGCAGCTCGGAGCCTGCGGCGGCGAGGTGGTCGAAGACGTCGGAGTTGCGCTCGATGACCGGTTCCACGACGTTGCGGACCTGGCGGACCACCTGCTTGGCGGCCTGCTCGGCGGTGCCCTGCGCGACGGCGCCCAGGAACGGGGCCTGGCCGCCGGAAAGGCCGGCGATCTTGTCGGTGACCGCGTCGACGAGCTTCTTCAGCTCTTCGGCCGCGGAGCCGGGCGGCGGCCCGTGCTGGGCGCGGCGGCGGGCCTTCTCCTCCGCGAGGTCCTCGGCGCACGCCGTCTCCCACGCATCGGCGTCTACGGGCTTCTCGGTGGCGTCGCTCATGGCGGCTGACTCCTGCGGAGAGCTGAAGATGTCCTGAACAGGTTGCGCCTTCGACGTTACCCGAACGGGTGCATGCGGTTCACCGCCCTTGCGGCCACAGATCCGGGTCGGGCGCGAACCGGACGCACAGCTCCCCGTCGACCAGGCCGGCCCCGGCCACGGTGCAGCGGCGGGGCGCGGAGGGCAGCGGCACGATGCGGCGGAACGGTCCCGCGCCGACGACGAGTTCATCGCCCCTGCGCACCAAGCTGAGCTCCTCACGCACGGCGCCGGGCAGCGAGATGCGCCAGACCAGGACCCCGTCGGCCGCGAGCCGGTCCTCGACGGGCCAGGTCGCGCGGGCCGCGGGGGTGGCGGGCGGGGGCACGTCGAGGTCGTCGCCGTGCGGATCGCGGCCCAGGTGCGGGAGCTCGTGGGCCGGGTGCTCCCACGCGGCGATCACCTTGCGCTGCCGGGCGGCGGCGTCGGCGAGCCAGGGGTCGGTGGAGCCGTCGGGCAGCACGCGGTTGGCGAGGACGCTCTCGACGCGCAGTCCGTGCAGGGCGAGTCCGGCGCGGGTGGTGCGCAGGGTCGCGGTGGCGGCCGGGGTGGGCTCGACGACGAGGCGTACGGAGGTGGTGTCGGCGTCGATCACGGCCTGGGCGGCGGCGAGTTCGGTGTCCCAGCGGGCCGCGGCCTCGTACAGCCACTCGGTGGGCATCGGCACCCCGGCGAGCCGGCCGAGGACGGGGCGCAGGGCGCGGGCCGCCTGCCGTTCGGCGGGCAGCAGCCGGCGCAGATAGCGGCGCAGCTGCTCGGGCAGGGCGAGCAGGGAGACGGCGCGCGGGGCGGCGGGCAGGTCGACGACGACCAGGTCGTGGGGGCCCTCGGCGCTGTCGCGCAGGGCGCGCAGCAGCGCGAGCTCGTCGCTGCCGGGCAGCGGGGTGAGCTCGTCGCTGTCGAGCCGGGAGGCGCCGAGGAGGTCGAGTCCGGAGGCGGCCCGCTCCTGGAGTGCGAGGAAGTCGGTGCGGAAGTCGTCGGCGGGGGTGAGGCGGGTGACGGTGACGCCGGGCGGGTCGGCCACGGCGTCACCGGTGACGAGAAGGGTGCGCAGCCCGTCACGGGCGGCCTTCAGGGCGGTGGCGGAAGCGATGGCCGTCTTGCCGGAGCCACCGGGGCCGGTGACGAGAAGGGTGCGCATGAGCCCTGAGGCTACCTGGAGCCCCCGGGGACTACTTGGCCCCGGACTCCACCCACTTCTTCAGGCCCGCGAGCGCGCGGTCCGTGATGACCTTCTCGGCCTTGCGCTTGATCATCCCGAGCAGCGGGATCTTGACGTCCACGGTCAGCGAGTAGGTGACCTCGGTGCCCGTGCCGGTGGGCTTGAGCACGTACGAGCCGTCGAGGGAGCGCAGCATCTGCGACTTCACGAGGGACCACGACACCTCGTTCTCGCCGACCCAGGTGTACTTGAGGACCTGGTCGTCCTTGATCGCGCCGGCGTCCATGACGAGGCGGACCTGCTCGGCGCGGCCCGCGTCGTCGGTCTCCAGGACCTCGGCCTCCTTCACCTCACCCGTCCAGTCCGGGTAGCGGGCGAAGTCGGCGATCACCCCCATGACGTCGGCCGGTGCCGCCTCGATCGTGATGCTCGAGCTGGTGTGTTCCGCCATCGCCGTGGCTCCTCCAGATACCGGTCAGGGGTCGGTGCGCCGTGCAGACGTACGTGCATACATGCGTGTCGCGTGAAGGCTATCGCGCGTGAGCGGCCGCGCTGTCACCACTCCAGGGCCCAGGGCCTGCCCGAGCCCGCGAAATGGCCGACGTTCACGCACTCAGTGGCCCCGATCCGCATGCGCCGGGCGAGCGGCTGGTGGACGTGGCCGAACAGCGCGTAGCGGGGCCTGGTGCGCTTGACGGCCGCCAGGAGGGCGCGGCTGCCCCGCTCGAAGCGGCGGGCCACCGTGTCGTAGACCAGCTCGGGCACCTCTGGCGGGATATGGGTGCACAGCACGTCCACCTCGCCCACGGCCTCGATCTTGGCGGCGTACTCCTCGTCGTCGATCTCGTACGGGGTCCGCATCGGCGTGCGCAGCCCGCCCCCGACGAATCCGAAGACGCGTCCGCCGATCTCGGCCCGCTGTCCGTCGAGCACGGTGGTGCCCGGCCCGGCGTACTCGTCCCACAGGTGGGGGATGTCGACGTTGCCGTAGGTCGCGTACGTAGGAGTGGGGAAGGCGGCGAACAGCTCCGCGTACTGCTTGCGCACCGCTTTTTCGATGGCGGGTCCGCGGTCGATGCCGTCCCACAGCCGCGCCCCGAAGGCGCGGGCCTCCTCGAAGCGGCGGGCGGTGCGCAGCTCCACGATCCGCGTGGCGTTCGCCTTTCCGAACAAGTCGGGGAAAATGCCGCGCGAGTGATCCGCGTAGTCGAGGAAGAGCACCAGGTCACCGAGGCAGACGAGGGCGTCGGCACCATCTCCGGCCCGTGCGAGGTCGGTGGAGTTTCCGTGCACATCGCTGACCACATGTACGCGCATGCGATCACCCTAGGCCGACCCCGCCTAGGGTGGGTAGAGCCCGCCGGACCTGCGGTTACTTCCGAGTCGGGAAACTCCTGGACTACTGTGCGCAGAGCACCGCCATGGCGTGTGACGCAGCGAACATCTGGCCTGGACCCCCTACCGAAAAAGCAGTACTGGTGGGTAACGTCCGGGCAGTCCAGTCGTGCTCAGTTCAATCAGTTCCGGTCCTGAGCACCTGCCCGATCTTGGACCGCACCGACGCAGCACACAGAGTCGTGGCGCCGGCGCCCTATGAGGAGCAGCAGTCTTGCGCGAGTTCAGCCTTCCGGCTTTGTACGAGGTCCCTGCCGACGGCAATCTGACCGACATCGTCCGCAGAAACGCCGCGCAGCATCCGGACGTCGCCGTCATCGGCCGCAAGATCAACGGCAGCTGGCAGGACGTCACCTCCACCGTCTTCCTCGCCGAGGTGCGCACGGCCGCCAAGGGCCTGATCGCGTCCGGCGTGCAGCCGGGCGACCGCGTGGGCCTGATGTCCCGTACGCGCTACGAGTGGACGCTGCTCGACTTCGCGATCTGGAGCGCGGGTGCCGTCACCGTCCCCGTGTACGAGACGAGCTCGCCGGAGCAGATCCAGTGGATCCTCGGCGACTCGGGCGCCGTCGCGATCCTGGTCGAGTCGGACGCGCACGCCGCGGCCGTCGACTCGGTGCGCGGCACCCTGCCCCAGCTCGCCCACGTCTGGCAGATCGACGCGGGCGGAGTCGAGGAGCTGAACCGGGCCGGCACCGGGATCGACGACGCGGTCGTGGACGAGCGCAGCGCCGTGGCCAAGGCCGACGACCCGGCGACGATCGTCTACACGTCCGGCACCACGGGCCGCCCCAAGGGCTGTGTGCTGACCCACCGCAGCTTCTTCGCCGAGTGCGGCAACGTGGTGGAGCGCCTCAAGCCCCTCTTCCGCACCGGCGAGTGCTCGGTGCTGCTCTTCCTCCCGGTGGCGCACGTCTTCGGCCGCCTGGTGGAGGTGGCCTCCCTGATGGCCCCCATCAAGCTGGGCCACGCCCCGGACATCAAGAACCTCACGGACGAACTGGCCGCGTTCCGGCCCACGTTGATCCTGGGCGTCCCGCGCGTCTTCGAGAAGGTCTACAACTCGGCGCGGGCCAAGGCGCAGGCCGACGGCAAGGGCAAGATCTTCGACAAGGCGGCCGAGACCGCGATCGAGTACAGCCGCGCGCTCGACACCCCCAAGGGCGCGTCCCTCGCGCTCAAGCTCAAGTACAAGACCTTCGACAAGCTGGTCTACAGCAAGCTGCGGGCCGTCCTCGGCGGGCGCGGCGAGTACGCGATCTCGGGCGGCGCCCCGCTGGGCGAGCGCCTGGGCCACTTCTTCCGCGGCATCGGCTTCACGGTCCTGGAGGGCTACGGCCTCACCGAGTCCTGCGCGGCCACGGCCTTCAACCCGTGGGACCGCCAGAAGATCGGCACGGTCGGCCAGCCGCTGCCGGGGTCCGTGGTGCGGATCGCCGACGACGGTGAGGTGCTGCTGCACGGCGAGCACCTGTTCACCGGCTACTGGAACAACGAGGGCGCCACCGAGGAGGCCCTGGCCGACGGCTGGTTCCACACCGGGGACATCGGCACCCTCGACGAGGACGGCTACCTCCGGATCACCGGCCGCAAGAAGGAGATCATCGTGACGGCGGGCGGCAAGAACGTCGCCCCGGCCGTCATCGAGGACCGGATCCGTGCGCACGCGCTGGTCGCCGAGTGCATGGTCGTCGGCGACGGGCGGCCGTTCGTCGGCGCCCTCGTCACCATCGACGAGGAGTTCCTCGGCAAGTGGGCCGCCGACCACGGCAAGCCCGCGGGGGCCTCCGTGACGTCGCTGCGGGACGACCCGGATCTGCTGGCCGCGATCCAGTCGGCGGTGGACGACGGCAACGCGGCGGTGTCCAAGGCCGAGTCGGTCCGCAAGTTCCGGATTCTGGGGACGCAGTTCACGGAGGAGTCGGGCTATCTGACGCCCTCGCTGAAGCTCAAGCGGAACGTTGTGACCAAGGACTACGCCGACGAGATCGAGGCGATCTACCGGGGCTGACGCGGCTCGGCGCCGCCCCGCGCAGTGCAGCGCAGTGCCCCGCGCCCCTGAGACGCCGCACCGCAGGTGCCCGTCTCAGGGGCGCGGGGCACTGCGCGCACAAGCGCCACCACGCACCCCACACGGCACCCCGGTCGGCGCTACAGAAGCTCCTTGAGGCGCTCGGCCAGCAGGTCCCAGCGCCACTTCTCCTCCACCCAGGCGCGCCCCCGCTCCCCCATCCGGGCCCGCAGCTCCGGGTCCAGCAGCAGCGGCACGATGCGATCCGCCGCCGCCTCGGGAGAGCCGCCACGAACGACCCAGCCGGTCTCCCCGTCGAGGACCGCGTCGGGCGCCCCGCCCGAGTCCCCGGCGACGACCGGCAGTCCGGTCGCGGAAGCCTCCAGGTACACGATGCCGAGCCCCTCGACGTCCAGGCCCCCGCGGCGCGTCCGGCACGGCATCGCGAAGACGTCCCCGGCGCCGTAGTGCGCGGGCAGCTCCGCCCACGGCACCGCCCCCGTGAAGCGGACCGCGTCGGCGACCCCGGTCTCCTCGGCGAGCTTGCGCAGGTCACCCTCGTACGGACCGCCACCCACGATCAGCAGCACCGCGTCCGGCACCGTGGCCAGGATCCGTGGCATCGCCAGGATCAGCGTGTCCTGTCCCTTGCGCGGCACGAGCCGCGAGACGCACACGACGACCGGCCGGTCGCTCAGCCCCAGGCGCGCACGCACCTCGTCGCCACCCGACCCCGGGTGGAACGTCTTCTCGTCGACGCCGGGCGGCAGTTGCACCATCCGCGCCGCCGCCTGGGGGGTCAGCGCGGCCGCGATCCGCGAGCGCGTGTACTCCCCGAGATAGGTGATGGTGTCGGTCGACTCGCCGATCCTGCGCAGCAGTTGGCGGGAGGCGGGCAGCTGCGCCCACCCCGCCTCGTGCCCGTGCGTCGTGGCGACGATCCGCTCGGCGCCCGCCTTGCGCAGGGCCGAGCCCATCAGACCGAGCGGCGCGGCCGCCCCGAACCACACCGACGTACAGCCGTGCTCCTTCAGCAGGCCCACCGCGCGCCGGGTGACGCGCGGCGTCGGCAGCAGCATCGTCGTACGGTCGCGTACGACCGTGAACGGCTGCTCGGCGTCGAACGCCGCAGTCGCCTCGACGCCCTCCCGGCTCCGCTTCCACGTCGACGCGTACACGACGAGCCGCTCGGGATCGAGCCGCAGCGCCATGTTGTGCAGAAATGCCTGGATGCCGCCGGGGCGGGGCGGGAAGTCGTTCGTCACAAGCAGAATCTTGTTTGTCTGGTGCATCGCCGCAGACAGTACCGAACCATCCCAACGGGGCGCGCCACGCCGCCGCACTCCATGGCCAGGGCACAGTTCTCCCCGGCATGATGAGTCGAATGAAGACGCGAAACCCCGCCGCCCTCCTGCTCACCTGGGCCCTGACCAGGACTCTGCTTCTGCTGTGCGTCTTCAAGGTCGTCGTGGTTCCCGGGCCCGATGTGACCAGCGATGTCTCCGTGATCTACCACGGCTGGTACGACGTCCTGCGCACCGGGACGTTCCCGCTGGACGACGTGACGTGGCAGTACCCGCCGGCCGCCGCGGTCGCGATCCTCTCCCCGGCGCTGCTGCCCTTCCTCTCGTACGCCTCCGCGTTCTTCCTGCTCGCGTTCCTCGCCGACGCGGCGGTCTTCCTGATGCTCCTGTACGTGGCCGACCGGCACGGCAAGTCGCGGCGCGGCGTGTGGGTCTGGGTCGCCGGTCTGCCGCTGCTCGGGCAGACCGTCTACGCGCGCTACGACGTGATGGTGACCGCCGTCGCGGTCGCCGCGCTGCTGGCCGCGGCCCGGCACCCGAAGGCCGCGGGCGTGCTCGCCGCGATCGGCGCCCTGCTGAAGGTGTGGCCGGCGCTGCTGCTGCTCGGCACCCGGCGCGGCCGGGCCACCCGTGAGGCGTGGAGCGCGGCCGCGGCGACGGCGGGCGGGCTGCTGATCGCCTTCACCATCGCGATGCCGGGTGCCATGGCGTTCCTGACGTTCCAGCGGGACCGGGGCACGGAGGTCGAGTCGCTCGGCTCGCTCGTCTTCCATGTGGCGCGGCAGTTCGGCTGGCCCGGCACGGTGCAGCTGAACTACGGCTCGGTGGAGTTCCTCGGTCCGTACGTGGACGTGGTGAGCGCCGTCGCGCAGGGCCTCACGCTGCTGGCCTTCGGCTGGCTGCTGCTGTGGCGCTTCAGGGCGCGGGCCTGGCGGTCGGGCACGCTCGCCGACGCGGCGTTCACGGCGGTACTGCTGTTCACCACGACCAGCCGCGTCATCAGCCCGCAGTACATGCTGTGGCTGGTCGGGCTCGCGGCGGTCTGTCTGCTGTTCCACGACAGCCGGATGACGCTGCCGACGTGGCTGCTGCTCGCGGCGACGTTCGTGACCTTCCTCGAATTCCCGGTCTGGTTCTCGCACGTGGTGGCCAGCGACTCGCTGGGCCTGGCCCTGCTGCTCGTCCGCAACGGCCTGCTGGTCGCGGCCTCGCTCTCGGCCTGCCGCCGCCTGTGGCGCGCGACGATCACCGAGCCGCGGCGCGCCGAGCGCAGCCCGCTGCCCTCTCAGGCGGCCCGCGAGAACTCGGTGATCGGTTCCTGAACCGCGGCCGTCAGGGCCAGCGCCGCGCACTGCACGGCCATCGCCGCCGCCATGGCGAGGCACACGCCGGGCAGCCCCCACAGCCCTGACAGCCAGAGCGCGCCCGGGAGTTGCAGCGCGGTGCCGAGCAGGGTCACGCGCAGGGTGCGGGCCGCTCCCCCGCTGCCCTCGAAGACGCCGCCGAGCGCGATGAAGGCGGCCATCAGCACCAGGTACGGGCCCACGCAGCGCAGGAACAGGGTGCCCTCGGCCGTGACGGCGGGCGGCGCCCCGAAGGCCCGCATCAGCCACGGCGCGAGCAGCAGGAAGGCGCAGGCCGCGACGAGCGCCACCGCCGCGGCGACCAGGACCGCCTGCCGTCCGATGGGCCGACGCTCGTCGTGCCCGGCGCCGCGCCGGTGCGCGGTGTGGATGGAGGCGGCCTGGCGCACCGCGTAGGCGGCCATCGTGGCGACATAGAGGATCTTGTACGCGACGGCGTACGCGGCGACCGCCGTCACCCCCAGCCGCGCCACCACCGCGACCAGTCCGAGCGCGCCGGCCTGCCGCACGGTGAAGTCGGCCGCCATCGGCAGCCCGGTGCGCAGGGTCCGCCGCACGGCGGCCGCCGCCCCCTCGGCGGGAGCGGCCCCGGCGGCCGCCCGCAGCACGGCGTTCCGGCGCGTCACGACCACGCCGACGGCGAGCGCGATCAGCCGGGCCGCCACCGTGGAGACGGCGGCGCCCACCACCCCGTACGCGTGGATGAGCAGCGGGTCGGCGACGAGGATCAGCCCGTTCGCGAGCAGTGCCAGCCGCATCGGGGTGCGGGTGTCGCCCGCGCCCTTGAGGACGCCGTCGACGAGCTGCTGCGCGAAGAAGACGGCCATGCCCGGCATGGAGACGGCGAAGTACGACGAGGCGAGCCCCAGGGAGCCCGCGTCGCCGCCGCCGAGCACGAGCCGCGCCACGTCCTCCCGCAGCAGCCACCCGCCGGCCACGACCACCGGCACCACCAGCGCGCACAGCCCGAGCCCGCCGCGCACCGCGGCCCGCACGGCGCCCGGATCCTCGGCGCCCCGGGCGTGCGCGACCAGCACCGTCGTGCCGGAGCCGAACACGAGGGCCACGCCGAGCAGCACGTTCTCCACGTTCGTGGCGACGGCGACCGCGGCCACGGCATCGCCGCCGAGCCGGGCCACCCAGACCGTGTTGATGATCCCGGCCGCCACGGAGGCGAGCAGCGAGAAGTAGACGGGCCGTGCGAGCCCGATGAGCGTCCTACGGTGTTCGGCGCCGGTCATGCCGGGTCACCCTCCCCCACCTATGCCTCTTTTCGAGGTATCGATTACCTCGAAAAGAGGTAGCATGGCCGCACCGGCCCCGCAACCCCCTTCCCGGGCCACCCGACCAGCGAAGGAGCCCGCATGCTGGAGCTGCCGATCCTCGGCTTCCTCTACGAACAGCCGCTCCACGGCTACGAGTTGAAGGAGCGCATCAAGGCGCTGAGCGGCCACGTCCGGCCGGTGAGCGACGGCGCGCTCTACCCGGCGATCACCCGGCTCGCCACGGCGGGCCTGCTCGACGAGCACACGGAACCGGGCACGCGGGCCGCCGCCCGCCGCGTCCTCACGCTCACGGCGGCGGGCCGCGCCGCGCTCCTCGACCGGCTGCGCGGCCCGAAGGACATCGAGATCAGCGACCACGTGCGCTTCAACACGCTGCTGGCGTTCCTGCGCCATCTGCCCGGCCCCGCCGAGCAGGCCGCCGTCCTGCGCCGCCGCCTCGACTTCCTGGAGACGCCCGCGAGCTTCTTCTACGACGCCGAGGGCCGGCCGGTGCGCGCGGAGGAGCCCGACGACCTGTTCCGGCGCGGGATGCTCACGGTGGCGCGGGCCACCGGCAAGGCCGAGCGGGCGTGGCTGCGCGAGGCGATCGCGGAGCTCGGCGGCTGAGGAGCCCGGTTCAGCCCAGCTCGTCGCCGACGTAGGCCCGCCAGCGCGCCAGGAACTCCTGCTCGTCGATGCCGAGCACGCCGCGCAGCGCGCCGTCCACGGCCCCGGCCCGCTGCCGGTGGCCGCCGACCGCCTTGTAGAAGGCGTTGAGCTTGGCCTCGCCCCAGGTGCCGGCGATCATCCGGCAGGCCATCCAGCCGCTCTCGTACGCCCGTGCCAGCTTGCCGGAGTCGCCGCTGAAGCCGAAGTCGGCGTCGTCGGGGAGCGAGCCGGGCGCGGAGCCCGACCGCACCGCGCGCTGGAGCTCGGGCGCCGCCTGGGCGGGGGTGCGGCCGCTGCCGCGGTACCCGGCCCAGTCCGCGTACCCCTCCGACAGCCACAGCGGGGTCGCCGCCGAGGTCACCGCCCGCGTCGCCACGTGCGCCGTCTCATGGGTGAGGACGACCTGCTTGCCGAACGCGCCGAGGACGCTGTACGCATCCGGGTTGACGATCACCCGGTCCGCGGGCGCGCTGCGCGAACCGCCCGCCTCGCCCGTCGTCACCGCGGCGATCCCCTGGTAGCCGGAGGCCGGGGCGCCGAGCAACTCGCCCATCCCGTCGAGGGACTTGGGGACGATGACGACCACGCGCCGCGCCCAGTCGGCGCCCCAGGCGTCCACCACAGCGGGCACCGCGTCGTCGGCGTCGTCCGCATAGGCCCGGAGGGTGGAGCGCTCCCGGCCGACGCCGAGGACGAGGCTGTGCTCCCCCTTCACCGCCGTGACCCTGCCCTGCTCCCACAGCTGCTCGGCGGACTTCTGCGCGGGCCGGTCGGCGGTGACGTACCAGTGTCCGCTCCGGTGCCGGAGCGTGAGGGTGCGCTCGGTGACGACCGGGGCCCTGTCGTAGCCGCGGAAGCGGTAGCGCAGTTCGGCGGTGGCCGTGGCCCGCTCGCCCCGGGTCGGGCCGACGCGGGTCAGCCGGTACGCCCAGGACGCGAGCGGGACCTCGGCGAGGTCGGACAGGAGCGTCGGCTCCGCGTCCCCCGTGGCCCGGTACGCGGACGCGTCCTTGGTCAGGACGGCGTCCGCCCGGCGGTCCAGGACGCGCTGCACGGCGGCCGAGCGGCCGTCCGCCCGCGTCCCGTCCGCGCCGCACCCGGACACGCCGACGAGCAGGGCCCCGAGCACCGCGAAGGAGCCCGCCCTGCTCATCGCACGCCGTCGACCAGCCATCCTTCCGATCGTACGGTGCGCCGCACGAAAGGTCCCCAGAGTCTGCCCGGCGGATCGGGTCGCATCCGTGCGGCCCGCGCCTTTCGTGGCCGGTGAGCGGGGTCCGGCGCGTCGAGACGCAAGCCGCGGGAGGGCGCCGACGCGGAGCGTGGGCGACCGACGGCAACACCGCGGGTCGGCGTGCCGGCCCCCGCGCCCGCGACAAGGTCCGCCGGGCACGCCCTAGGGTCGCGTCACGGATGAGACGGGCATCATGCCGACCGGGTCGTAGCGGACCGGGGCGCCGGGGTACGGGGCGTGGATCACCTGGCCGTTGCCCGCGTAGATGCCGACGTGGCTGGCGTCGCCGCGGTAGATGACCAGATCGCCGGGGCGTGCCTCGGACAGCGACACCTGCCGCCCGGCGTACCGCTGCTCCTGCGAGGTGCGCGGCAGGCTGACGCCCGCGCGCGCGTACGACCACTGCATCAGGCCCGAACAGTCGAAGCCCGAGGGCCCGTTGCCGCCCCAGACGTACGGGCGGCCGAGCGCGGACTGGGCGGCGGCCAGGGCCGCGGCCGCACGGGACGAGGAGGCCGGGCCCGCGCCCGACAGATCGGGGCGGGCGCCGCCGCGCGAGGCCTGCTCGTACGCGGCCCGCTCCGGGGCGGCCATGGAGTTCAGCAGCCGCCGCGCCTTGGCCAGCTTGGTCTCGACGGTGCGCTTGTGCCGGGCGACGGCCTTGCGGCTCTGCTCCAGCTCGCCGAGCTTGCGCCGGGCCTCGGCCCGCTCCTGCGCCAACTCCCGCTGCGCGTCCTGAAGTTCCGCCAGCTCGTCCGCCTGCCGCGCGCTGATCCGGTCCATGGTGCTGGCCCGGTCGAGATAGCCGTCCGGGTCGGAGGAGAGCATCAGGGCGAGCGAGGGGTCCATGCCGCCCGAGCGGTACTGGGCGCCGGCCACCATGCCGAGCGCCTGCCGCATCTTGTTGATCCGCTCCTGCCCGCGGGCCACCTCGTCCTGCGTCCTGGCCAGGTCCTTGCGGAGCTGTCCGGCCCGCTCGTCGGCCTTGTTGTACGACTCGGTGGCCTGCTCCGCCTGCTCGTAGAGGCGGTCGACCTCGGCCTTGGTGTCGGCCGGCCTGTCCTGCGGAGCGGCGCCCGCGGGAACGGCGCCGAGCGCCGCGGCGGCTCCGGCCGCGGCAACGGTCAGGACGGTGACGCGCGTGCTCAGCTCGAACCCTGATGGCGCGATACGGCGATGGGACCCCACGGGTGTCGGTGCTCCTTCCGTGCCGTCCCGCCCCCACCGTCCGACGCGGGCGGCGAGGCTGCGGAGTGCGGGCCGACATGGACGTCCGTCCGGCATACGCCGGGCCCGGCCTGCCGGCCCGCGGTGCGGGCCCGCTTCCGGCGGGTTCCTGCTTCACGGGCCCCTGCCGGAGATCGGAACTCCGGTCCGGCGCGGGCCTCCACAGACATCACTTCCCGCCCGTCCGGCGGTAGGTCCGCGGGCTGACGCTCACGAACAGCGCGGAAGCTATCACGCAGTGCGACCGCGGGAACGAGGCGCGAAAACCCCGCGCCCCGGCATCGAAGCAGGTCGATGCCGGGGCGCGGGGTCAGCGGAAGATGTCGGAATTCGCCCGAACGGGCGCGTTTCTGAATCTCGTAGGGCTGTCGTGCCGAAGGTCGGACGCAGGGCCCGGTCAGCCGGCGATACGGACGCCGAACATGAAGGTGCCGACGGTGCTCATCGACTCGTAGCGGACGACGGCGCCGGGGTGCGGGGCGTGCAGGACCTGACCGTTGCCCGCGTACAGGCCCACGTGCGCAAGGTTGTTGAAGAAGACGAGGTCACCGGGCTTGAGCTGGCTCATGCCTATCTTGGTGCCGTCGTTCTGCTGGGTGTACGTGGTCCGGGTGATGCCGACCCCGGCCTGGTTGTACGACCACTGGGTCAGGCCCGAGCAGTCGTAGGAGTTGGGGCCCGTACCGCCGGAGACGTAGGGCTTGCCGAGCTGGGTGGCGGCGGCGCTCAGGGCGGCGGCACCGAACTTGGAGGCGGCCGCCTCGTTGCCGAGGTCGACGCGGCTGGCGGAGGAGCGGCTGGCGCGCGCGTCGTCCGCGGCCATGGCCTCGCGCTCGGCGGCGGTCAGGGAGTTGAGCAGCTTCTGCGCCTTGCTGAGCTTGCTCTGGACTTCCTTCTTCTTCTTGCCGAGCTCGGTGCGGGTGTCGGCGAGGTCCTTGAGCTTCTCCGTGGCCTCGGCGCGCTCCTGGGCGAGCGTGCGCTGCTTCGCCTGGACCTTCTTGAGCGACTCCAGCTGCTGCGCGGAGAGCGAGTCGAGCGTGGACGCCTTGTCGAGGTAGTCGTCCGGGTTCGAGGAGAGGAACAGCTGGACCGAGGGGTCGATGCCACCGGAGCGGTACTGCTGGCTGGCGAGCGAACCGAGGCCCGTGCGCAGCTTGTTGAGCTCCTCCTGCTCGCGGGCGACCTTGTCCTGAAGCTCGCCGATCTCCTTCTCGAGCTTCTTCTGCTTCTCCTTGGCCCCGTTGTAGTGGTCGGTGGCGAGACCGGCCTCTTCGTAGAGCTTGTCGACCTTGGCCTTGACCTCGCTCTTGGTGGGCTTCGGCGCGGCGCTGGCAGCCTGCGAAGTGAGGGCCACGGCAGCGGCGGCGGTCGCGGTGAGCACGGTCACACGGGTGCGGCTCGGCTGCTTGGGTCGACGGTGGGACGCCACGAAGGCGAGCTCCTTCTTCCTCCAGCCGCCCACAGAACACCCGATGGGCGGTGCCCCTCCACCGTCACTCACCTCATGTGAGTGATCACCCGAGCGGAGGTTCGAGGCCCGACCCTAGTGACCTTCTTGTGATCAGTTCAAATCCTGACGAGAAAAATCTCGGTCACCCACTGCATTCTTTGCACTCAACTCACATGCAGTGATGTCGCTTTGACGCTACGTTGCGTGAAGGTTTCGCCAATTCGGGCAAGCGGAATGGAAGTTGCGGTTCCGGTCAAGCCGGACATCAGCCGCGTGACAGCCGCTTCAGGAGCATCACTGACGCAACCGGACGTGCGCCGGCCTTCGCGACCCCGTCGGCGACCTCGCGGTCGGTCGAGACGACGATCACCGGCCGGCCCGGGGGCTCGGCCCGCACCAGCTGACGGATCAACTCGTCGGCGGTGACCCCGGCCTTGGAGAACAGCACCCGGACGCCGCGCGGCGGCGCGAGCAGCACCGGAGCGGCCAGCTCGGCCCCGTCGAAGACACAGGTCACCTCGGCGCCCGTCTGCGCGGCGAGCTGCGAGAGCGACCCGAGCAGTCTGAGCCGCTGCTTCTCCAGCGGCATCGTGGGATAGCCGGTCTTCGTCACGTTGTAGCCGTCGACCACGAGATGGGCCTGCGGCAGCGCGAGCAACTGGTCGAGGATCGCTGGGTCGTGCTCGTGCAGGGCGCGGGCCGCGATGTCCTTCGGGGTCATCTTCCCCGGCTCCACGGCGTCCACGGAGTCGGCCGGCCGCACGGAGACCGGCGGCAACGCCAGCTCCCTGCGCAGCCCCTGGGCCGCGTCGAGCACCGTGTCGAGCAGCAGGCGGACGCGCATGTCCTCGACGCTGCGCCCCTCGCGGGCCGCCCGCCGGGACGCCTCCAGGGCCGCCTCGGTCTCCCCGAGCCGCGCTTTGAGCCGCCGGGTCTCGCTCTCCGCGGCGGAGACCTGCGCCTGCGCCTCGGCCCGCGCCCCGTCGATCTCGGCCTGCGCCTTGCGCACCGCGGCCTCGCCGCGCTTCACGTCGCTCAGGGCGGAGCGCAGCTTGCGCTGCACGGAGTCCACCTCGCGCCGGGCGGCGTCCAGTTCGGTGCGCAACCGTTCCGTCTCGGTCCTGGTCTGCCGCTGCGCCTCGGCGAGCTGCGCGCGCAGCCGGTCCAGTTCGGCCCGGGTCTCCTCGTCGACGCGCTCGGCGTCGGCGCGCTGCGCCTCCTCGCCCGCGGCGGCGACGAGCTTGACCCAGCCCGTGGGGCGCAGCACGTACGCGGCGGCGGCGACATCGAGCGGATCGGCGGCGGGCGGCGGCGAACCGGCCTCCAGGGCGCCCGCCAACTCCGGCTGCGCCTCCCGGAACCGCTCGGCGATCCGCTGCCGGAAGAGGGTGTCGCTCTCCACGGCCGCGGCCATCGCGTTCCCGGCGAACTTGGCCCGACGACTCGGGGTGAACCGGGCATACTGCCTCAATTGGGCCGGAAGTTCACCGACGGTCAGACCGCCGAATCCGTCCGAGACGATCTGCACGACGCGACGCCGCACACCTTCGGGCAACGGCCGGTCGAGCACCTCGGCGGCACCGCCGTCCCCGGCCTCCCCGCCCGTGCTCTCCACCATCCGTCACCCCAACTGTCGTGTGGGGCCGCTCCCTCAGGAGTCGGCGCCCGGCCTGTCCACAAGTTCCACCTGGTCCACCGCGTTGCACCAGCGGCAGCGCACGGACTCGATGGTCTCACTGACCACCTCGCGTTCCTCGACCTTCGGCTCACCGGCCAGGTCGAGGTGGAGGTACTCGACGACCTTCGACGAGCGCGTCACATCGAACCGCGTCAGGTTGCCGCAGAGCGTGCAGCGCCAGCGGGTGGTGGCGGTCGGCAGGGGAACCGTCATCTCAGAGCGTCTCTTCCTCGCGTGCACGGCGTGGTGCGTGGTGCTTGCTTTATTGCCCGTAACCCTACGGCCTGCCGTACGCCGCCCGCTCCCCGCCTTGCGTCATGCTCTCCCCATGATCGGCAACGGGCGCGACGCGATCGCAAAAGTGACCGCATTCCTCAGGGGCCACCCGGCCCCGGTCACGTACGGAATCATCGCGCTCTGCTGCGTGGTCTTCGTCCTCTCCCCCACCTCGGGGCTGAACCCCTCCTACGGCACGGGCGCCCGGCTGCTCACCGAGCAGACCGCCTACTTCAACCGCTGGGGCGTGGTCCCCGTCGAACTCTTCGGCGGATCCCCACGGGCTCTGCTCACCCCGCTCACGGCCCTGTTCGTGCACGGCAGCTGGCTGCACCTGCTGGGGAACATGCTGTTCCTCTACGTCTTCGGGGCGATGGTCGAAGAGCGCATGGGGCACGTCCCGTACGCACTCTTCTACCTGGTCTGCGGATACCTGGCGCTGCTCGGCTACGCGGCCGCGCACGCCGAGTCCGACCAGAGCCTGGTCGGCGCCTCGGGGGCGATCTCGGCGGTCCTCGGGGCGTTCCTGTACCTGTTCCCCGGAGCGCGGGTGACGAGCCTGTTCCCGTTCCTGTTCTTCCTGCCGCTGCGCTTTCCGGCGTGGGTGGTGCTGCCGTTCTGGGTGGCGCTGCAGTGGGCGGCGGCGGAACAGGACCACCAAGGGCCGGCCGTGGCGTATCTGGCACACCTGGTGGGCTTCTCGCTGGGGTTCCTGTACGCGTGGGTGCGTTATCGGGGCCGGGCTACAGTGAAGGCGACCCATGCCACGGCCACCGAGGGAGACAGCCAGCCGTGATCACCGCGATCGTGCTCATCAAGACCAGCGTGGACCGGATCCCCGAGATCGCCGAGTCGATCGCGGCCCTGGACAACGTGAGCGAGGTCTTCTCCGTCACCGGCACCTACGACCTGATCGCCATGGTCCGGGTCGCCCGCCACGACGACCTGGCCGAGATCATCCCCGGCCGGATCAGCAAGATCCCCGGCGTCGAGGGCACGGACACGCACGTCGCGTTCCGCACGTACTCGCAGCACGACCTGGAGGCCGCGTTCTCGATCGGCCTCGACGGCTGACGCGCAAGCTCAGCGCGGGAGACGGACGGCCGTGACGCCGTAGCCGTCCGTCACGTAGACCCGGCCGTCCCTGACGACCGGGCTGTGCGTCCCGCCCTGCGGCGGCGCCCCGCCGCTCAGCTTGCTGCTCCATGTCTTCACGGCCTTGGCGGCCTTCGCGCCCTTGGCGTTCACCGCGAAGACCTCGGCACCCTGCCGCACGTAGAGGGTGCCGCCCGCGACCACGGGATCGCTGTACTGGCTGATGCTGTCGCCCGAGCCGCTGGTGTCGCCGATGGGGAGCCGCCAGGCCGTCGAGCCGTCGGCGGGGTCGAACGCGACGAGCGCGTTGTCGGTGGAGCCGACGGCGAGGCCGCCGAACGCCACCGTGGTGGTGTAGCGGCCACCGCCCAGGACGTCGTCGGCCTGCTGGTCCCACAGGACCTTCCCGCCCCGGCCGATGCCGTGCAGCATCTGCGGGCCGCCCGACCCGACGACGAGGGTGTCCCCCACCAGCGTGGGCCGTCCGGTGTCGATGCCCGCGGGCGCCGCCCACAGCTTCTTGCCGGTCGTCGCGTCCAGCGCGAGCACCCGGTCCCCGAACGTGCCGACGTACACCGTGCCGCCCGCGACCACCGGCTCGCTGGTGGGCGCGGGCCCGGTCGGGGTGTCCCAGGCGACGCCGCCGTCGGCGGTGTGGGCGCGCACCCCGCCGGTGTCCGCCGAGGCCCCGTAGGACACCAGGACCAGCTTCCCCGCGGCGACCGGGAACTGACTGTTGCCCGCGGCCTTCCGGCGCCAGAGCACCTTGCCCGCCGGGTCGAGGGCGCACAACTGGGTGGCGCCCTCCCCGTTGTCGTACAGCAGGCAGTACACGCCGCCGGCCGTGACGAGCGGGGACATCACCGGGGCGCCGAGCCCGGTCCGCCAGAGCGTGGCGCCGTGGACGTCCAGGGCGCGCAGCGCGCCGTCGGAACCGCCGACGTACACCTGCGACCCGTCGCGCGAGAAGGCGGCGCACGGGCCGCGCTGTCCGCCGAGCCCCCTGACCTTGACCGGCCAGCCCGCCGTACGTGCCGTGGACGAGGACCCCTGCCCGGTTCCGCCGCCGCCCGCGCCCCGCGTGTCCCGCTCCCCGCCCGGTTCGCGCAGCCACAGCCAGCCGCCGACGCCCGCGCCCACCACGGCGGCGCCGCCTCCCGCGGCGAGGGCGAGGAACCGGCGCCGGGAGGGCGGCTCCTGCGGGGCGGGGGTGTTGGTCACCGTCTGCGGCGCCACGTACTCGACACGGCTCTCGCGCTCCTGGGCGCCGCTCTCCGGCAGCCAGCGCTGCGGCTCGGCCTCGGGGCCCTGCGGCTCCTCGGGCGCCAGCCAGCCGGGCCGGGTCCGCTCGCGCAGGGTGCGGTCGGTGTGCCCGGTGGCCGCGAGGACGTCGGCGGGCGTCGGCCGCTCGGCGGGCTCCGCGCTCAGACAGGCCTCGACGAGCGGCCGCACCCGTGCGGGCACCGCGCTCAGATCGAAGTCCCGGGTGAGGATGCGCAGCAGGACCACCGAGTCCTGCCCCTCCCCGAAGGGCGCGCGCCCGGTCGAGGCGTACGCGAGGACGGCGCCCAGCGAGAAGACGTCGCTCGGCGCGGCCACCTCCGCGCCGTTGCGGATCTGTTCCGGCGAGACATAGCCGACCGAGCCGACGATGGTGCCGGTCCGGGTCAGGGCCGTCGCCTCCAGGGCCCGTACGATCCCGAAGTCGATGACCCGGGGGCCGTCGGGGGCGAGCAGGATGTTGGACGGCTTCAGGTCCCGGTGGACCATGCCCTTGGCGTGGATGGCGGCGAGCGCCTCGGCCAGCGCCGCCGCGAGGGTGAGCACCGTCGTCTCGGGCAGCGGCCCGTGGTCGAGGACGGCGTCGCGCAGATTGGGCCCGTCGACGAACTCCGTCGCCATCCAGGGGCGTTCGCTCTCGGTGTCGGCGTCGACGACCCGGGCCGTGTACGTGCCCGTGCCGCCCACCGACTGGGCGGCCTGCACCTCCTGGCGGAAGCGCGCCCGGAAGGTCCGGTCCTCGGCGTGCTCGGCCCGCACCACCTTCACGGCCAGGCGCAGGCCCGCCTCGGTCCGGGCGACGAAGACCTCGCCCATGCCGCCGGACCCGAGCCTGCCGACCACCTCGTACGGCCCGATCCGGCGCGGATCCGACTCCCGCAGCACGTCCACGTCGTCCCCCATCAGCGTGTATCCGCAGAGGGAAGGATCGTACGACGTACTGCCGTGCGGGGATCAGGCGGTCGTGGTGTCGGGCACGCAACGCCCGTCCTCGGTGCGGTAGTTCCAGCGCGCGCCGTCCCGCACCAGCTCGGTCACGGCGGACACGAACCGCTCCACGTGCTCGTCCGGCGTACCGGCCCCGAAGCTGACCCGGATCGCGTTCAGCGACTTCTCGCCGGGCGCGGCCTCCGGCGCCCCGCACTCGCCCTGCGTCTGCGGGTCCGAGCCGAGCAGCGTGCGCACCAGCGGGTGGGCGCAGAACAGGCCGTCGCGGACCCCGATGCCGTACTCGGCGGACAGGGCGGCGGCGAAGTGCGAGGAGTTCCAGCCCTCGACGACGAAGGAGATGACGCCGACGCGCGGGGCGTCGTCGCCGAACAGCGAGAGGACCTTCACCTCGGGCACGGCGGCGAGCCCGTCCCGCACCTTGCCGATCAGGTACTGCTCGCGCTCGACGAGGCTCTCGAACCCGGCTTCGGTGAGCGCCTTGCAGGCGGAGGCGATGGAGTAGACGCCGATCACGTTCGGGGAGCCGGCCTCGTGGCGGGCGGGCGTGGTGTGCCACTCGACGTCCACGCCGCCGTCCGTGCGGCGGGCGACCTTGCGGGAGGCGCCGCCGCCGGCGAGGTACGGCTCGGCCTCGGTCAGCCAGTCGGCGCGGCCGGCGAGCACGCCGGACCCGAAGGGGGCGTACAGCTTGTGGCCGGAGAAGGCGACCCAGTCGACGTCGAGGTCCTGCACGGAGACCGGGTGATGGGGCGCCAGCTGGGCGGCGTCGAGCACGATGCGGGCACCGTGCGCGTGAGCGGCCGCCGCGAGCTCGCGCACCGGCCAGAGCTCACCGGTGACGTTGGAGGCACCGGTGACACAGACGAGGGCGGGCGCTGTGTCGGTCGCCTGGGCGGCGCGGTCGGCGAGGGCCCGCTCCAGGGTGGCGACGGCCTCGCCGGGGGTGCGCGGCGCGTTCAGGTACGTCACCTGCGCGTCGCGCCACGGCAGCAGCGAGGCGTGGTGCTCGGTCTCGAAGACGAAGACCTCGCAGTCGGCGGGGAGCACGGCGGCGAGCAGGTTGAGCGAGTCGGTGGTGGACCGCGTGAAGACGACCTGGTCGCCCTCGCGGCAGTCGAGGAACTCGGCGACCGTCCTGCGGGAGTTCTCGAAGAGGTCGGTGGAGAGCTGCGAGAGGTACCCGGCGCCGCGGTGCACGCTGCCGTAGTACGGGGCGTACGCGGCGACGTCGTCCCACACCCGCTGCAGGGCCGGGGCGCTGGCCGCGTAGTCGAGGGCCGCGTACGTCACTTCGCCGCCGGTGACGAGCGGCACGGTGACGTCCCGGCCGAGCACGGCGAGCGGGGCGGCGATGTCGGCGGAGGCGGCGGTGCAGGCGGCGTCGGCGGAAACAGACATGGTGAACTCCCTGGCGAGTCAAGCGAATTGACCATGCCGGAGCCACGTCTGAGCGCTACGGAACAGGGCTCGACGGCATGGAAAGAAAAGGAAAACGGTACGCAGAGGCGGGGCCGAAACGCCCTATCGCATTCGCTTGCTCACGAGACTGCTCCCTTGAGGACCAGGACCCCAGGGTTGCGAGGGGTCCGCGCTTGCCGTGCGCCTTGCTGCGTACGGCCTGGTCTTCACCCAGGGCACCCCGCCACGGACGGAGGGTTGCCGGACAGCGGGCTGGGGCCTTCTGCAGTGGATGAACACAGCGCTGTCACTCATGACCTTGGACAGCATCCTGCCACACGTCCGGGATACGGCAAGGGCGCAGTCCAACTCTTGAGACAGAGAAGTCGGACTGCGCCCTGCGTCGTGCTCAGCGGTTGGAGGCGACGACCCAGCGTTCCAGGGTGCCCTTCGCGGCGCCGGAGTCGATCGACTCGGCGGCCCGCTCCATGCCGGCCGCGATCTGCTCGACGAGCGTGCCGCTGCCGGGGCGTACGGCGACGAGCGCGGCGGCGGAGTTCAGCAGGACGGCGTCACGGACCGGCCCGCGCTCCCCGTCGAGCAGCCGCCTGGCCACCTCCGCGTTGAACGACGGGTCGCCGCCGCGCAGCGCCTCGATCGGCACCGGGGTGATGCCGACGTCACGCGGGTCGAAGACCTCCTCGCGCACGGCGCCGTCGCGCACCACCCAGACCCGGGACGTCCCGGTGACGGTCAGCTCGTCGAGCCCGTCGTCGCCGCGGAAGACCAGCGAGGAGTTGCCGCGCTCGGCGAAGACGCCGGCCACGACGGGCGCCATCCGCGGGTCGGCGACACCGACCGCCTGCGCCTTGACGCGGGCCGGATTGGTCAGCGGGCCGAGCAGGTTGAACACGGTCCGGATGCCGATCTGGCCGCGGGCCGCGCCCGCGTACCGCAGCGCCGGGTGGAACTTGATCGCGAAGCAGAACGTGATGCCCGCTTCCTCGGCGACCTGGGGGACACGGGCCGGGGCCAGGTCCAGATTGACGCCCAGCTTCTCCAGGACGTCCGAGGAGCCCGAGGCCGAGGAGGCGGCCCGGTTGCCGTGCTTGACGACCTTGGCTCCGGCGCCCGCGATCACGATGGCGGACATGGTGGAGATGTTGACGGTCTTCGCGCCGTCGCCGCCGGTGCCCACGATGTCGACGGCCTCGCCCGGCACCTCGATGGTGTTGGCGTGCTCGTACATGCCGCGGACCAGGCCGGTGATCTCCTGGACCGTCTCGCCCTTGGCGCGCAGCGCGACCACGAAGGCGGCGATCTGAGCGTCGGTGGCCTCACCGCTCATGATGCGGTCCATCGCCCACGCGGTGTCGTCGGCGCTCTGGTCGTGGCCCTCCAGCAGACCGTTCAGCACGGTGGGCCAGGAACGGCCCGCCGCGGTGTTGCCTCCAGCGGGGGTCAAAGCGCTCATGGCCGCTCCTGTTGTTCACATGGGAAAGAGGATGAAGAAAAGCAGTCCCACCTTACCGAGGTCCTGGGACGGCAAAGAGCCCCCGTCCAGTGCCTGGACGAGGGCTCCTGCCGTGGCAGTACAGCGATGACTGTCAGATCAGAGATCAGTGGTGGCCGTGGCCGCTGGTGATCTCCTTGTACTCCTCGGCGGTGGGCTTGGGGATCTGGTTGTTCTCCCCGTAGTAGCCCTTCGAGAGCTTGGCGCGCAGCTTCTGCGAACGCGACACCTTGCGCTCCACACCGTTCTCGTCGACCTCGGGGCCGATCTCGACGGGCTCGTACTGGTGGTGCGCCGTGAGCGTGTGCAGGGCCTCGGAGCCGAGCGGCTCGTGGACCTCGATGAACTCACCGTGCGGCAGGCGCTTGATGATGCCGGACTCGCGTCCGTGCAGCACCTTGTCCTTGTCGCGACGCTGCAGGCCGAGGCAGATCCGCTTGGTGACGATGAAGGCGATGACCGGTCCCACGAAGAAGAAGATCCGGACGAACCAGGAGATCGCGTTCAGCGACAGGTGGAAGTGCGTGGCCCAGAGGTCGTTACCACCACCGACGAGCGTGACCATGTACATCGTGATCCAGGCGACGCCCAGACCGGTGCGGACCGGGGCGTTGCGCGGACGGTCCAGGATGTGGTGCTCGCGCTTGTCACCGGTGACCCAGGACTCGATGAACGGGTAGACCGCCATCGCGCCGAGGACGAGTCCGAAGACGACCAGCGGGATGAACACACCCAGGACGAGCGTGTGACCCCACAGGTTGATCTCCCAGCCCGGCATCACACGGATCAGGCCTTCGGCGAAGCCCATGTACCAGTCGGGCTGGGCGCCGGTGGACACCTGGTCCGGGCGGTACGGGCCGATGGCCCAGATCGGGTTGATCGAGGCGATCGCCGCGATGACCGCGATGACACCGAAGACCAGGAAGAAGAAGCCACCCGCCTTGGCCATGTAGACCGGGAGCAGCGGCATGCCGACGACGTTCTTCTCGGTCTTTCCGGCACCCGCGAACTGCGTGTGCTTGTGGTAGAAGACCAGGATCAGGTGCGCCACCATCAGGCCGAGCATGATGCCCGGCAGCAGCAGGATGTGGATCGAGTAGAACCGCGCGACGAAGTCGCCGCCCGGGAACTCGCCGCCGAAGAGGAAGAACGAGATGTACGTGCCGACGATCGGCGTGGACAGGATCGCGCCCTCGGTGAAGCGGACACCGGTGCCGGAGAGCAGGTCGTCCGGGAGCGAGTAACCGGTGAAACCGGTGAACATGCCCAGGACGAACAGCAGGAAGCCGAACAGCCAGTTGATCTCACGCGGCTTGCGGAACGCGCCCGTGAAGAACACGCGCATCATGTGCACGAACATGCCGGCGAGGAAGATCAGCGCGGCCCAGTGGTGGATCTGACGGATCAGCAGGCCACCGCGCACATCGAAGGAGATGTGCATGGTCGAGTTGAACGCCTCCGACATCAGCTGGCCCTTGAGCGGGACGTAGCTTCCGTCGTACACCACCTCGTTCATCGAGGGGTGGAAGAACAGCGTCAGGTACACACCCGTGAGGATGATGATGATGAAGCTGTACATGCAGATCTCGCCGAGCATGAAGGACCAGTGGTCCGGAAAGATCTTGCGCATGTTGGACTTGGCCAGGGAGTAGATCCCGAGGCGTCCGTCCGCCCAGTCGGCGACGCGCTCGCCGGCCGGGGCCTTCTCGCGCGAAGGCCCCGGTGCGTCAGCACCAAATGACTCTGTGTTCGTGGTTGCAGTACTCATCCGCGCTCCCAGAAGGCAGGACCGACGGGCTCTTCGAAGTCGCCGAGGGCCTGGAGGTAGCCCTCCTCGTCGACACCGATGCGCAGCTGCGGCAGCGCGTGGCCGGCGGGGCCGAAGATGACCCGGGCACCGTCGGAGAGGTCAAAGGTGGACTGGTGGCAGGGGCACAGCACGTGGTGCGTCTGCTGCTCGTACAGGGAGATCGGGCAACCGACGTGGGTGCAGATCTTCGAGTACGCGACCACACCCTCGTGCGACCACTCGAGCTCCTGCTTGTCCTTGATGTTGTCCGGCTGGATACGGACGATCATCAGGGCCGCCTTGGCCATGACGTTCTGGAAGTCCTCGTCGTGCTCCTCCACGCCCTCGGGCTTGGCGAAGGTGAGCGAACCGACCGCGATGTCCGAGGGACGCAGCGGCAGGTTCGTGTTCATGTTGACGAGCTTGAGGCCCTTCTTCCAGGCCGTCGTGCGCAGCTTCTTCTCGGGCAGCGGCCCGAGGTCGCGCAGCAGGACGACACCGGAGAGGGGCACCAGGGCGAGCGCACCGAACATCGTGTTGCGGATCAGCTTGCGACGGCCGAACTGCGACTCGCGGGCACCGTCGGCGAAGTCCTGCAGGACCTTCGCCTTGACCTCGGGCTCCGCCTCGATCGGGTGGCGCTCCTGGATGACCTCTTCGTCGGACATCAGGGTGCGGGCCCAGTGGACCGCGCCCGCGCCGATGCAGAACAGGGCCACGCCCAGCGTCAGGCCCAGCGCGAAGTTCAGCGCGCTGATGTGCCCGATCGGGAAGACGTAGATGCTCTTGTCGACGTCGAGGGTGACGTACGACGCGATGAAGCCGATGGTGGCCAGCATCGAGATCGTGAACAGCATGGCCACGACGCGCTCGGACCGCCGGGCGGCCCGCTCGTCGATGTCCTGGATCCGGTGCTCGTGCGGGGGCAGCCCCGGGTCGGCGAAGGGGTTGTCCTTCACCGCTACCGAACCGTGCTCGGCGTCCTGCTCCGTGGCGGGCAGGTTCTCTTCTGGAATGTCTTGGCTAGTCATGACTTCTTGGCCTTTGCGGTCCGAGCGGCAACCCAGATGGCGACGGCGATCAGACCGCCGAGACCGAAGATCCAGGCGAACAGACCCTCACTGACCGGGCCGAGCCCGCCCAGCTTGAGACCACCGGGACTCTCGGTCTTGTCGCCGTTGACCGCGTCGAGGTACGCGATGATGTCCTTCTTGTTCTGCTTGGTCATCGTCGTGTCCGGGAACGACGGCATGTTCTGCGGGCCGGTCTGCATGGCCTCGTAGATGTGCTTCGGGTCGACGTCCGCGAGGCTCGGCGCGAACTTGCCGTGCGTCAGCGCGCCACCTTCACCGGTGAAGTTGTGGCACTGGGCGCAGTTGGTGCGGAAGAGTTCGCCACCCTTCGCGACGTCGGCGCCGCTCGGGTCGTAGTCCTCCTTGGTCGGCGCGACCGGACCGGCGCCGAGGGAGGCGATGTACGCGGCGAGCTGGTCGATCTCGGCCTGCGAGTAGATGACCTTCTTGCGCGGGATCTGAGCGCCCGGCTGCTGGGCCGGCATACGGCCGGTGCCGACCTGGAAGTCGACGGCGGCGGAGCCGACGCCGACCAGGCTAGGACCGTCAGTGGTGCCCTGACCGCCGGTTCCGTGGCAGCTGGCGCAGCCGACGGAATAGAGCTTCTTGCCCTCGTCGATGGCGAGGGACTGGGCGGTTTCATCGGCCTGCGCCTTGCTCGCGGGTGCGAACGCGGCGTACAGCCCCCCGGTGGCCGCCAGCGCGAGGAGTAGGACGACGACCGCCGCCAGCGGATGGCGTCGTCGTGCGGAGAGCTTTTTCACGGATTACCCCGGTGTCAGGATCTTCTGCGTCGGTGCTGCGGGAATGTGTCGGGTGCTTCGCCCGATGCTGCGATCTGCGAACTACTTGATCAGGTAGATCGTGGCGAAGAGGCCGATCCATACGACATCGACGAAGTGCCAGTAGTAGGACACGACGATGGCCGCGGTCGCCTGCTCGTGGGTGAACTTCCGGGCCGCGTACGTCCTGCCGAGGACGAACAGGAAGGCGATGAGGCCACCTGTCACGTGCATGCCGTGGAAGCCGGTGGTCAGGTAGAAGACCGAGCCGTACGGGTCGGACGAGAGCGAAAGCCCGTCCTTCTTGACCAGCTCGGTGTACTCGAAGACCTGACCGCCGATGAAGATCGCACCCATGATGAAGGTGACGATGAACCACATCCGGAGCTTCTTCACGTCCCCGCGCTCGGCGGCGAAGACGCCGAGCTGACAGGTCAGGGAGGAGAGCACCAGGATCGTGGTGTTCGTCGCGGAGAACGGAAGGTTCAGGCTCGACGCCATTTCCTTCCAGTGATCCGGTCCGGTCACCGATCGCAGGGTGAAGTACATCGCGAAGAGGGCCGCGAAGAACATCAGCTCGGAACTCAGCCAGATGATGGTTCCGACGCTGGTGAGGTTCGGTCGATTGACCGACGGGTGCGCGTGCCCGGTTTCTACTGTCGTTGCTGTCGCCACGACCGACATTATGTCGGTCGCTTATCTCGCCCTCACTCCGGGGGGTGCCGTTCGGAGTGTCTGGGGGGTGTGTCCAGCCCATATGGCCCAGCCGAGCCCTGCCCGAGGCCCGTCCGCGCCGTGCGCGAACCGGTGTTGACGGGGTGTCGGGAGGAGTAGGCTCCGCGCCAACGACGCCCGCTACAGACGCCCCATGACAACGAGGTCTCGGAGGAACGATGCAGTCGACCGCGACGGTTCTGGTCTACAGCGATGACGCGAACACCCGCGAGCAGGTCCGGCTCGCGACCGGACGCAGGCCCGCATCCGACGCCCCCGAGGTCCAGTTCGTCGAGTGCGCGACGCTCCCGGCGGTCCTCAAGGAGCTGGACCGGGGCGGGATCGACGTCTGCGTCCTGGACGGCGAGGCCGTTCCGGCCGGGGGCATGGGGGTGTGCCGGCAGATCAAGGACGAGATCTTCCGCTGCCCGCCGGTGCTGCTCCTCATCGGCCGCCCGCAGGACGCCTGGCTGGCCACGTGGAGCCGCGCGGACGCCGCGGTGACGCTTCCGGTCGAACCGGTCGAATTCGCGGACGCACTGGCCTCCCTGCTGCGTTCCCGGCTCGCCGTCGGGGCCTGACACGCGCCGACTCCCGTACGCCATCGGCGTACGGGAGTCGGAAGTCTCACACCCGGATCGTGCCCGGCGGGCTCAGAGCTCCGGGCTGAGCCGGGCCTGCTGCGCCGGATCGGCCGTCTCGGTGGCCGTCAGCGCGCTGCCCTTGCGCCATTCCTTCCAGCCGAGGTTCCAGTCGCCGAACCCGTTGCCGAACGGGTCCATGTCCTCGCCGTAGCTGTTGACGACCTTGACGATGTCGCCCTTGCGGAAGGTGTCGAAGAACCACTCGGCGTTGCCGGTGCTCATGCCGGTGCAGCCGTGGCTGACGTTCTCGTAGCCCTGGGAGCCGGTGGACCAGGGGGCGGCGTGCACGTACTCACCGCTCCAGGTGACGCGGGTCGCGTAGTAGACCGGCAGGTTGTACGAGTCCGAGGAGCCCTCGGAGATGCCGATGCTGGTGCCGCGCATCCGGACGTAGTACTCCTGGCCGAGGACCACCTTGGTGCCGTTGCGGGTCTCGAAGCCGGGCTTGCCGGTGGTGATCGGGATGGAGTTGATCTCCTGCCCGTTGCGGTAGACCGTCATCCAGTGCGAGCCGGCGTCGGTGACGGCCACCATCTTGTTGCCGGTGGTGATGGTCAGCGGCTTGGAGCTGCCGCCCCACAGCCGGTCCGTGACCTTGAGGCCCTCCAGGTTGCTGTGGGCCGTGATGGTGGCGTTGGCGGGCCAGTACTCCTTGGGCCGGTAGTGGAGTTCCTTGCTGTCCACCCAGTACCAGGAACCCTCCGCCGCCGCGGGCTTGGAGTCGACCTTCAGGGCGCGCTCGACGATGGCGCGGGCCTTCTTGTCCTTGACGGCCTTGTTGAGCGTGGCGACCACGGGCTGGCCCACGCCGTACTTGCCGCCCTCGGGCCCGAAGGTGACCTTGAGGGCCTTCTCCTTGCTCGGGTTGCCGGTCTCGAAGGTGAGGACCTTCAGGCCGGGCGCCCCGTCCTCGTCCTCGGTACTGACGCGGACCGTGTACTGGGCCTCTGCGGCCAGCGGAGCGGTGGAGTGCCATCTGCGTCCGTCCGCGGTGAGTTCGCCCGCGACGTAGCGGCCCACGGCGTCCGTGGCGGTCACGTCGGTGATGCGCGCCTCGTCGCCCTGTGAGGTGACTTCCAGCGGCTTGTCCGGATCCGCCTTCTTGGCTCCCACGGGCCCGCTGAAGGAGATCTGGCCCGCCGCGTCGTACGGCTTGGCGGAGAGCGGGTGCGAGGAGCTGCCGCAGGCCGTGAGGCCCGCACCGAGGGCCGACACCAGGAGGGTGCAGCCCAGAACCGTACGGGTGCGCGGTGAGTGGTTCATGAAGAGAACCGTATGAAGGTTCATCAGGTCCGGCGCGGTGAGTGGGCCGCACGGGGCATACGGGGATCCCCGCGCAGCCGCCGCGGGCATGCGGAAGGGCCCGGACGCTCCCTCAGGAGTGTCCGGGCCCTTGCCGTGCGGAAGTTCAGGACCTACTGGGTCTGGTTCTCACCGCGGTAGTACTCGAAGACCCAGCCCCACAGGCCGAACGCGATGATCGGCGCCGAGAAGTAGATCAGCCACCAGCCGAAGACGACGCCCAGGAAGGTGAGCGCGCCACCGACGGCGAGGGAGAGCGGCTGCCAGGAGTGCGGGCTGAAGAAGCCCACCTCACCGGCGTCGTCCGCGACGTCGGCCTCCTTGTTGTCCTGCGCACCGGTGTCGACACGCCGGGCCGTGAAGGCCAGGTAGTAGCCGATCATGATGCACAGGCCGAACGCCAGGAAGAGCGCCGTCGTACCGGCCGGCTCCTTCGACCACACGCCGTAGACACCGGCCATGATCAGGACGAAGAGGCTCAGCCAGATGAACATCTTGCCTTGGACCTTCACTTGCCGGCCTCCTTGCCGCCAGCGAGCGCCTTGGAGCCGTGGCTGGAGTTCTCCAGCTGGTCCAGGGCCGCGATCTCAGGGTGATGCAGATCGAACGCCGGCGATTCCGAGCGGATGCGCGGCAGGGTGAGGAAGTTGTGGCGCGGCGGCGGGCAGGAGGTCGCCCACTCGAGCGAACGGCCGTAGCCCCACGGGTCGTCGACCTCGATCTTCTTGCCGTACTTGGCGGTCTTCCAGACGTTGTAGAAGAACGGCAGGATCGACAGACCGAGCAGGAAGGAGGAGATCGTCGAGATCGTGTTCAGCGCGGTGAAACCGTCGGCCGCGAGGTAGTCCGCGTAACGACGCGGCATGCCCTCGACGCCCAGCCAGTGCTGCACCAGGAACGTGCCGTGGAAGCCGCAGAACAGCGTCCAGAACGTGATCTTGCCGAGGCGCTCGTCGAGCATCTTGCCGGTGAACTTCGGCCACCAGAAGTGGAAGCCGGCGAACATCGCGAAGACGACCGTACCGAAGACCACGTAGTGGAAGTGCGCCACCACGAAGTACGAGTCCGAGACGTGGAAGTCCAGCGGCGGGGCCGCCAGGATGACACCGGTCAGACCACCGAAGGTGAAGGTGATCAGGAAGCCGATCGTCCAGAGCATCGGTGTCTCGAAGGACAGCGAGCCCTTCCACATCGTTCCGATCCAGTTGAAGAACTTCACGCCGGTCGGTACGGCGATGAGGAACGTCATGAAGGAGAAGAACGGGAGCAGTACGCCACCGGTGACGTACATGTGGTGCGCCCACACGGTCACGGAGAGACCGGCGATGGCGATCGTCGCGCCGATGAGGCCCGAGTAGCCGAACATCGGCTTCCTCGAGAACACCGGAATGATCTCGGAAATGATTCCGAAGAATGGCAGCGCGATGATGTACACCTCTGGGTGCCCGAAGAACCAGAAGAGGTGTTGCCATAGGAGCGCGCCGCCATTTGCGGCATCGAACACATGGGCACCGAACTTGCGGTCCGCCTCCAGGGCGAACAGCGCGGCCGCGAGGACCGGGAAGGCCAGCAGGACCAGCACCGCGGTCAGCAGGACGTTCCACACGAAGATCGGCATACGGAACATCGTCATGCCGGGAGCGCGCATGCAGATGATCGTGGTGATGAAGTTGACCGCACCGAGGATCGTGCCGAAGCCGGAGAAGGCCAGACCCATGATCCACATGTCGGCGCCGATGCCCGGCGAGCGGACGGCGTCCGACAGCGGGCTGTAGGCGAACCAGCCGAAGTCGGCCGCGCCCTGCGGGGTGAGGAAGCCACCCACCGCGATCAGCGAGCCGAACAGGTACAGCCAGTAGGCGAACATGTTCAGTCGCGGGAACGCGACGTCGGGGGCGCCGATCTGGAGCGGCATGATCCAGTTCGTGAAGCCCGCGAACAGCGGCGTCGCGAACATCAGCAGCATGATCGTGCCGTGCATCGTGAACGCCTGGTTGAACTGCTCGTTCGACATGATCTGCGTGCCGGGACGGGCCAGTTCGGCGCGCATGAAGAGCGCCATCAGACCGCCGACGCAGAAGAACGCGAACGACGTGACCAGGTAGAGCGTACCGATGGTCTTGTGGTCCGTGGTGGTGAGCCACTTGATCACGGTGGCGCCGGGGCGCTTGGGCCGCACCGGCAGCTCGTTCTCGTAGGAGTCGTCAGCTGCGGCGGCACCCTGGGGTTCGTTGAGGATGCTCACGTTGTCTTCGTCTCCCGGTTCGCCTCGTGGTCCGTCTGCGCGATGCCGGACGGGACGTAACCGGTCTGCCCCTTCTTGGCGAGGTCCTTGAGGTGCTGCTCGTACTTCTCCGGAGAGACGACCTTCACGTTGAACAGCATGCGCGAGTGGTCGACGCCGCAGAGCTCGGCGCACTTTCCGAGGAAGGTGCCCTCCTTGTTGGGGGTCACCTCGAAGGCATTGGTGTGGCCCGGGATGACGTCCTGCTTCATGAGGAACGGCACCACCCAGAAGGAGTGGATGACGTCACGCGAAGTCAGAACGAAGCGGACCTTCTCGCCCTTGGGGAGCCAGAGGGTCGGACCGGGGTTGTTGGTCTGCGGGTTCCGCTCGCCGGGGGTACCGACCTCGTAGACACCGCCGGCGTTGGCCGGGAAGTCCTTCTTGAAGCGCTCGGGGATACCCGAGAGCTCCTTGGAGGTCTTCGCGTCGCCACTCACACCCGGCACGTTCTCGACGTAGTTGAAGCCCCAGCTCCACTGGTAGCCGACCACGTTGATGGTGTGCGCGGGCTTGTCGTCGAGCTTGAGGAGCTTCGACTCGTCACGCGCGGTGAAGTAGAAGAGGACCGAGACCACGATGAGCGGAACCACCGTGTACAGCGCCTCAAGAGGCATGTTGTACCGGGTCTGGGTCGGAACCTCGATCTTGGTGCGGCTGCGCCGGTGGAAGATGATGCTCCACAGGATCAGACCCCACACCAGCACGCCCGTGGCGAGCGCTGCCGCCCACGAGCCCTGCCAGAGGGAGAGGATCCGAGGACCTTCCTCCGTCACCGGAGTGGGCATACCAAGACGGGGGAAGTCCTTGTATGTGCAACCGGTAGCGGTTACCAGGATCAGGCCCGCAGTCAGCACCTGCGGCAGCTTCCGCCGCATCGGGCGCCGCGACGAGCGGTCGGAGCCGTTGGGACTCACGTAGCGCCTTCCCGAGAGTCTCGCCCGCGCTCTTTGGTTGGCTACGGCCGCCATCTCGCTGGTCGCTCGCCGCCCTGGCACACGGGCAGGGGTTTGGATGTTTATGCGGACCAAACCCTACTGGACGCTATTTGGGGTCGCGCGGGGAGGGTGCCTAACGCGCCGCGGGTCACTCCGAAGAGGGGATCTGCCTGCGTCCTGGGGTTTCTGACGGGGGGTTGGGTCGCCCACCGGGGTGGGGGGATTTGTCCGGTTGGCGGGTGCGGGTTCCGGCGGGGCCGAGGGCGCCCCTGGCGGTGCCGCACCTGCCCGGCGCTTTAGCCTCGCTGCGTGTCGTACTTCGATGTGGCCTCGTCCGCTCCCCTGCATCCCGTTGCCCGGCAGGCCCTTCAGGCCTCCCTCGACGAAGGGTGGGCCGATCCCTCTCGGTTGTACCGGGAAGGGCGACGGGCGCGGATGCTGCTTGACGCGGCCCGGGAGGCGGCCGCCGAGGCCGTGGGATGCCGGGCCGACGAGCTGGTGTTCACCTCGTCCGGCACGGCCGCCGTGCACTCCGGGGTCGCCGGCGCACTTGCCGCACGTCGGCGTGTCGGACGGCATCTGGTGGTATCGGCGGTGGAGCACTCGGCCGTGCTCCATTCGGCGGCGTCCCACGAGGGCGCCGGCGGTGCGGTGAGCGAGGTCGGCGTGGGGCGGGAGGGCGCGGTCCGCGTGGACGCGTTCCGGGACGCGCTGCGCGACGACACCGCCCTCGCCTGCCTGCAGTCCGCCAATCACGAGGTGGGCACCGTGCAGCCGGTCGAGGAGGTCGCCGAGGTCTGCCGGGCGGCCGGGGTGCCGCTGTTCGTGGACGCCGCGCAGTCGCTGACGTGGGGGCCTGTGGCTGGTGACTGGTCGCTGCTGGCGGGCAGCGCCCACAAGTGGGGCGGGCCCGCCGGGGTCGGGCTGCTCGTCGTGCGCAAGGGCGTACGGTTCGCGCCCCAAGGGCCCGCCGACGAGCGGGAGTCGGGGCGCGCGGCCGGGTTCGAGAACATCCCGGGCATCGTCGCCGCGGCCGCCTCGCTGCGGGCGGTGCGGGCCGAGGCCGACGCGGAGGCGGCGCGGCTGCGGGAGCTGACGGAGCGGATCCGGGTGCGGGTGCCACGGTTCGTGCCGGACGTGGAGGTGGTGGGCGACGCCGTGCGGCGGCTGCCCCATCTCGTCACGTTCTCCTGCCTGTACGTCGACGGGGAGAGCGTGCTGCACGGCCTCGACCGCGAGGGTTTTTCCGTTTCATCTGGTTCGTCCTGCACGAGCAGCACGCTGACGCCCAGCCATGTGCTGCGGGCCATGGGCGTGGTGAGCGAGGGAAACGTCCGCGTGTCGCTGCCGCTCGGGGTGCCCGAGGCGGAGGTGGAGCGGTTCCTTGAGGTGCTGCCCGGGGTCGTCGCCGAGGTGCGCGAGAAGCTGGGCGTGACGGGGGTGCCGGGCCCCGGAGACGCCGATGCCGTCACCGTGGACGCCCTGGGGATGACGTGCCCGCAGCCGGTGATCGAGCTGGCGCGGGCGATCGGGCGGGTCCGGGCCGGGGGGACGGTGACGGTGGTCGCCGATGACGAGGTCGCCGCCGTGGACATCCCCGCGTGGTGTTTCACGCAGGGGCACGAGTACGTGGGGGCGGTGCCGGGCGCGGACGGGGCCGTCGCCTACGAGGTGCGGCGAGCTGTTTAGGGGCGCGGGGAACCGCGCGACCGGCCACGCGGCGTTCGGTGCGTGCTCTCAGGGGGGCTCCCCGGCCGAAGGCTGGGGGCGTGCCGGGTGCAAGGCTGTGCCGATGGCCCGGACGTACTGGGCCTTACGCCCGGCGCGGCGTGAGGGCGTGCCAGGCGTCGCGGGGCGCGAAGGACTGTACGGACCCGGCCCAGGGACGCGAGGGACTGTACGGACCCGGCCCAGGGACGCGAGGGACTGTACGGACCCGGCCCAGGGACGCGAGGGACTGTACGGACACGACCCAGGGACGCGAGGGACTGTACGGACACGACCCAGGGACGCGAGGGACTGTGCGATCGCGGCTTTCGTCGTGGCCGGTCGCGCCCACGCGGCAAAGCCGCACATCGATACGGCCCCGCGCCCCTGGCGGGGCCGTACTCAGCCCAGGTAGGACTCCACCTCGGCCGCGGCCTCGTGGCCGTAGGCCTTGCGGAAGCGGTCCATGAACGGCGCGCGGCGCAGCTCGTACTCCTGGGTGCCGAGGGTCTCGATGACCAGGGTGGCGAGCATGCAGCCGACCTGGGCGGCGCGCTCCAGGGAGACGCCCCAGGAGAGCCCGGAGAGGAAACCGGCGCGGAAGGCGTCGCCGACGCCGGTCGGGTCGACCTTCGCGTTCTCCTCCGGGCAGCCGACCTCGATCGGGTCGTCGCCGACGCGCTCGATGCGCACGCCGCGCGAGCCGAGCGTGGTGACGCGGTGGCCGACCTTGGCGAGGATCTCGGCGTCGGTCCAGCCGGTCTTGGTCTCGATGAGGCCCTTCTCGTACTCGTTCGAGAAGAGGTACGTGGCGCCCTCCAGGAGGGTGCGGATCTCGTCGCCGTCCATGCGCGCGATCTGCTGCGAGAAGTCGGCGGCGAACGGGATGGAGCGGGTGCGGCACTCCTCGGTGTGGCGGAGCATGCCCTCCGGGTCGTCCGCGCCGATGAGCACCAGGTCGAGGCCGCCCACGCGGTCGGCGACGGTCTTCAGCTCGATCAGGCGGGCCTCGCTCATCGCGCCCGTGTAGAAGGAGCCGATCTGGTTGTGGTCGGCGTCCGTCGTGCAGACGAAGCGGGCGGTGTGCAGCGTCTCCGAGATACGGACCGAGGCGGTGTCCACACCGTGGCGGTCGAGCCAGGCGCGGTACTCGTCGAAGTCGAAGCCGGCCGAACCGACCAGGATCGGGCCCGTGCCGAGCTGGCCCATGCCGAAGGCGATGTTGGCGCCGACGCCGCCCCGGCGGACGTCGAGGTTGTCGACGAGGAAGGAGAGGGAGACCGTGTGCAGCTGGTCGGCGACGAACTGGTCGGCGAAGCGGCCGGGAAAGGTCATCAGGTGGTCGGTGGCGATGGAGCCGGTGACTGCGATACGCACGACGAGGTCACGCTTCCTGCGGGGAGGGGATTGACAGTTCACGCTACCCGGTCGACGCGCCCACCCTGAAGTGCGGAAACTACCTGATAGTAGGGCTTTTTTCGCCGGGCGTTCCCTGCATACGGTGCGGACATGACCTACGACGTGTCCTTCATGACGCAGGACGGGCTCGCGGCGCTGCGCGGCGACTGTGCCCGGATGGTTCCCCACTGGGTGCTGCCGCGCTCGCCCTGGGAGGTGGAGCGGCCGGTCGTGCAGGTCGGGGCGGCCGGGATCCACGGGGTCGTGGTGCCCGCCTCCGCCGCGCGTCTCATCGACTCCCTGGCCGGTTTCGAGGACTGACGGCGCCCAGGAGGGAACCGTGCGCTCCCCTGCCGCGTCCCATCGCTGTCCCCTTGGGCTCTCCCCCATAAAGGGGATGCGGGATACGACGCGGCAGGCGAAGGAGCGATGCGGTGAGCACCGAAGAGCAGACGCAGGATCGGCACCGGCGGCGGCGCACGCTGGCGGTCGCCTCGGCCCTTGCGGCTGTCCTCCTCGCCGGCGGTGGCGGCGCCTATCTGGCGACGAGCGCGTCCGGGGAGAAGTCCCCGGCGGAGCCCGGCGGTGGCGGCACTCCCCCGCCGCTCGCTCTGGACGGCTACGGCGAGGGCGGCACCCCGGGCGCGACGAACGGGATCGCACCGGGCGAGCCCGACCCGAACGGTTCGCGGTACGAGGCCAAGGGCTCGCTGCCCGACGGGCCGGACGCGGCACCGGTCTTCCGGGCGCAGGGCACGGTCACGGCCGACGAGGTCACGGCCCTGGGCAAGGCCCTCGATGTGAGCGGCACACCGCGGCTCCAGGGCGGCACCTGGCGGCTCGGCCCGACGCCGGACGGATCGGGCCCCTCGCTGCAGGTGAACGAGAAGGCGCCGGGCACCTGGACGTACGCACGGTACGCGCCCTCGGCGAGCGGCCAGAAGTGTCCGAGCGACACCAAGTGCGCGGACCCGGTGGGCAGCGGCAGCGAGCAGGACGCGGTGAGCGAGGCCGCAGCGAAGAAGGCCGCAGCGCCGGTCCTGAAGGCCCTCGGGCAGGACGACGCGAAGATCGACGCGAGTCAGCTCATGGGTGCCACGCGCGTGGTGAACGCCGATCCGAGGATCGGCGGGCTGCCGACGTACGGCTGGTCGACCGGGATCCAGGTCGGCCCCGACGGTCACGTGACGGGCGCCAGCGGGCCGTTGAAGGCGCCGGTCAAGGGCGACACGTATCCGACGATCGGCGCGCGGCGGACGCTGGACCGGATGAACAGCGCGGAGGCCGGCGGGCGGGTGCCCTCGTCCGACGCGTGCGCGAGCGCGGCGCCGCTGGACGGCGGTTCGCCCGCGGTGGCGGACGGTTCCGGGTGCACTGCGTCGTCGCCGCGGCCGCCCGCATCGTCGACCGTCGCGGTCACCGGCGCCACGTTCGGGCTCGCCGCGTACTACACCGGGGGCGAGCAGGCGCTCGTACCGTCGTGGCTGTTCGAGGTGAAGCCGGCCGGGGCCGACAAGGCGTTCACGGTGACGCACCCGGCGGTGGCACCCGAGTTCCTTGTGGCGCCCGGGAGTTCGACGGCGTCGCCAAAGCCGTCGGCGCCCAGTCCGCGGCCGAGCACGTCCGCACCGGGCGAGCCGGGCACGGAGATCCGTGACATGCGGGTGGAGGGCTACCGCGTGGACGCCTCGGGGAAGAAGCTGACCCTGCACTTCACCGGCGGGGTGTGCGCGAAGTACACGGCGTCGGCCGAGGAGTCGGGGAGCACGGTGACGGTGCGGGTCACCGGCGCCCAGAAGAAGGGCACGGTCTGCATCGAGCTGGCGAAGTTCTTCACGCTGCCGGTGACGCTGCACGATCCGCTGGACGGGCGGAAGGTCGTCGGCACGGACGGGAAGACGGTGCCGGTCGCGGAGCAGAACCGGCCCGGCGGGGGCAGCGGGACCGCGCCGCGGGACTGAGACCGCGGCGGCCCGGGAACGGAAAGGGCCGGGGCACCCCGAGAGGGGTGCCCCGGCCCTTCGCCGTGCTGCTTGCGCGGCTCAGCTGAACGAGTCGCCGCAGGCGCAGGAACCCGTCGCGTTGGGGTTGTCGATCGTGAAGCCCTGCTTCTCGATGGTGTCGACGAAGTCGATGGAGGCGCCGCCCAGGTACGGGGCCGACATGCGGTCGGTGACGACCTTCACGCCGCCGAAGTCCTTGACGACATCGCCGTCGAGCGAGCGCTCGTCGAAGAAGAGCTGGTAGCGCAGGCCGGAGCAGCCGCCCGGCTGAACGGCCACGCGCAGTGCCAGGTCGTCACGGCCTTCCTGGTCGAGCAGAGCCTTGACCTTGGCCGCGGCGGCGTCGCTCAGGATGATGCCGTCGCTGACGGTGGTGGTCTCGTCCGATACGGACATCTACATCTCTCCCGGGTTGTACGGAGACTGCTTGCCGACCATTGCAACCGGCAAAGGCCCGGATCCATTCCGGATGAGGCCAAAACAGTTGAGGGCTGCGCACTTCTTGCTTTTCATGCTCGCACACCGGGAGCCGGGCGGGCACGGGCCGTCCCACGCGGATTGCGTCACATCGACGACATCGGCATCGTCAAACTGACGTGAACCACGTATGATAGATAGCGTCATTTCGACGAGAAGTGTTCTGCAGAACTCAAGAAAGGGTGCGTGACGTGACCACGGCCCAGACCCCCCAGGCCCCTGTCGACCTGGATGTTTCGCCTACACCGCTGGCGCTGCTCCTGCTCGGCCGGGACGCCGACCCCAAGAGCGAGCGCGGTGTGGAGTGCCCCGGCGACCTGCCCTCCCCGTCCGACCCGGACCTGGTGGAGCGGGCCCGCGCGGCCAAGGAGAAGCTCGGCGACAAGGTGTTCGTGCTCGGGCACCACTACCAGCGCGACGAGGTCATCCAGTTCGCCGATGTCACCGGCGACTCCTTCAAGCTGGCGCGCGACGCCGCCGCACGGCCCGAGGCCGAGTACATCGTGTTCTGCGGTGTGCACTTCATGGCCGAGTCGGCCGACATCCTCACCGGTGACGACCAGAAGGTCGTGCTGCCGGACCTCGCGGCCGGCTGCTCCATGGCCGACATGGCCACCGCCGAGCAGGTCGCCGAGTGCTGGGACGTGCTGACGGAGGCCGGCGTCGCCGAGTCCGTCGTGCCCGTCTCGTACATGAACTCGTCGGCGGACATCAAGGCGTTCACCGGCAAGCACGGCGGCACGATCTGTACGTCGTCCAACGCCGAGCGGGCTCTCAACTGGGCCTTCGAGCAGGGTGACAAGGTGCTCTTCCTGCCGGACCAGCACCTCGGGCGCAACACCGCGGTGCGGGATCTGGGCATGTCGCTCGACGACTGCGTCGTCTACAACCCGCACAAGCCGGGTGGCGGGCTGACCGTCGAGCAGCTGCGCGACGCGAAGATGATCCTGTGGCGCGGGCACTGCTCGGTGCACGGGCGGTTCTCGCTGGACTCGGTCAACGACGTGCGGGAGCGGATACCGGGTGTGAACGTGCTGGTGCACCCCGAGTGCAAGCACGAGGTCGTGGCCGCGGCGGACTACGTCGGGTCGACGGAGTACATCATCAAGGCGCTGGAGGCCGCGCCGGCGGGCTCCAAGTGGGCCATCGGCACCGAGCTGAACCTGGTGCGGCGGCTTGCCCAGCGGTTCGCGCCGGAGGGCAAGGAGATCGTCTTCCTCGACAAGACGGTGTGCTTCTGCTCGACCATGAACCGGATCGATCTGCCGCATCTGGTGTGGACGCTGGAGTCGCTGGCCGACGGGCAGCTCGTGAACCGGATCGAGGTCGACCGCGAGACGGAGCAGTTCGCGAAGCTGGCGCTCGAGCGGATGCTGGCGCTGCCGTAGCGGTCTCTCTCTGCGGGGCCGGGGAATGCGCCCCGCCAGGGGCGCGGGGAACTGCGCGCAGCAGGACCACCGGGGCGAGGCCCGCGACGTACATGGCCCGGCAGATGCTTGCCGGGCCCGGCACCGGGGCGAGCGCGCGATGAAGCGCTCGCCCCGCGCCGGGGGCCGGCCCAAGGCAGGGTCAGACGCCTGCTGTCTCCGGTTCCTTGGACGTGCCCTGGGACGGGACGCCCTTCTTCGCCGCGCGCTTCGCCGCCCGGCGCTCCTTGCGGAGCTCCAGCATCGCGTAGAGCGTCGGGACCAGGAGAAGGGTCAGGAGCGTCGACGTGATCAGGCCGCCGATCACGACCACCGCGAGCGGCTGCGCGATGAAGCCGCCCTCGCCGGTGACGCCGAGCGCCATCGGGAGCAGGGCGAAGATGGTCGCCAGGGCCGTCATCAGGATCGGGCGGAGCCGGTGCCGGCCGCCCTCGACCACGGCCTCGACGACCCCCAGGCCCTGACTGCGGTACTGGTTGATCAGGTCGATCAGCACGATCGCGTTCGTGACCACGATGCCGATGAGCATCAGCATGCCGATCATCGCCGGGACGCCCATCGGGGTGCCCGTGGCGATCAGCAGACCGAGCGCGCCGGTCGCCGCGAACGGGATGGAGACCAGCAGGATCAGCGGCTGGGCCAGCGAGCGGAACGTGGCCACCAGCAGCATGAAGACGATCGCGATCGCCGCGAGCATCGCCAGGCCCAGGTTCTTGAACGCGTCGTCCTGGTCGGAGGTGACTCCGCCGATCGTCGCCGTGGCGCCCTTCGGCAGGTCCAGGGCCTTGATCTTCGACTGGAGCTTGGTGCTGACCGCGCCCGTGTTGTCCCCGGTCGGCTTCGCCGTGATGGTCGCCGCGCGGGCGCCGTCGATCCGGGTCATCGAGACCGGTCCTTCCACCAGCTTCACCGTGGCGATGTCGCCGAGGGTCAGACCGCGCGGGCCCATGGGGAGCTTCTTCAGCTCGGCCATGGTGGTGGCGGGCTTCGCCGACTTGATCACGATGTCGCGCTCGGTGTCGTCGAGCGTCGCCTTGCCGCTGGTCGTGCCGCGCACGGCCTGGGTGACGGCGGCACCGAGCGTCGTGTCGTTGAACCCGGCCGCGGCCGCCTCGGAGTTGGCACGGACCGAGATCCGCGGGACCGACTGCGACAGGTCGCTGGTGACGTCCGTGACGTCGTCGAGCGAGGCGACCGCGGCGCGGACCTGCTCCGAGGCCTTGTCGAGGACCGAGCCGTCCGCGGCCTTCACGACCACGCTCAGGTCCTGGCTGCCGAAGCCGTCACCGGCCGAGATCGTCGTCGTACCGATGCCGGACAGCTTGCCGAGCTCGCGCTCGATGCGGTCCTGCGTGTCCTCGTACGACGCCTTGTCCTTCAGGGTGACCGAGTACGAGGCCTGGTTGGTGTCGGTGCCGCCGCCGAAGGCCGCCATGAAGCCGGACGAGCCGACGGTGACCTGGTAGTCCTTGATCTCGTCGATGCCCTGGAGCACCTTCTCGATCTTCTGCGCCGAGGCGTCGGTCGCGGCCAGGCTGGTGCCGGGCTTCAACTCCTGCTTGATGGAGAGGACTTCCTGCTCGCCCTGGTCGAAGAAGTTGGTCTTCAGCAGCGGGGCCATGCCGAACGTGCCGACGAGGACGACCACCGCGATCAGCAGGCTGGTGACGCGGCGCCGGGTCGCGAACCGGAGCACCGGGACGTAGATCCGCTGCAGCCAGGAGCGCGCCTCCTTCTCCTCGGCCCTGCGGCGGGCCTCCTCCGGGTCGATGCCCTGGATGGCCTTCGGGGCGCGCAGGAACCAGTACGACAGCACCGGGACGACCGTGAGCGAGACGAGGAGGGAGGCGAGGAGCGCCGCCGTGACGGTGAGGGAGAACGAGCCGAACAGCTCGCCCACCATGCCGCCGACCAGGCCGATCGGCAGGAACACCGCGACCGTGGTGAGGGTCGAGGACGTGACCGCGCCCGCGACCTCGCGGACCGCCGCCAGGATCGCCTCCTTGCGTTCCTCGCCGTAGCCGAGGTGCCGCTTGATGTTCTCCAGGACGACGATGGAGTCGTCGACGACGCGGCCGATCGCGATGGTCAGCGCGCCGAGCGTGAGCATGTTCAGGGACAGGTCACGGGTCCACAGGACGATCAGCGCGAGGACCACGGACAGCGGGATGGAGACCGCCGTGACGAGGGTCGAGCGCAGCGACGCCAGGAAGACCAGGATGACGATGACCGCGAAGAGCAGGCCGAGCGCGCCCTCGGTGGTCAGGCCCGAGATGGACTTGGAGACCGCCGGGCCCTGGTCGCTCACCACGGTCAGCTTCGCGCCGGAGCCGAGGTCCTGACGCAGGCCCGGGAGCTTGTCCTCGACGGCCTTGGAGATGGAGACCGCGGAGCCGTCGTGGTCCATGGTCACCATGACGGCGAGGCTGGGCCGGCCGTCGGTGCGGGTGATGGAGTCGGCCGTGGACGGCTGCTGCCGCACGGTGGCGACGTCGGCCAGGCGTACGGGCTTCTTGACGCCCTCGCCCGTGACCATCAGGTCCTCGATCTGGCGGAGCGAGGTGAAGCCGCCGCCGACCTGGACGGTGCGGTTCTTGCCGCTCTCGTCGAAGGAGCCCGCGGGCAGGGTGGCGCCGCCGGCCTGGAGGGACTGGCTCAGCGCCTGGACGCCGACGCCCGCCGCGGCCATCTTCTTCTGGTCGGGCGTGACATTGATCTGGAGGTCGCGGACGCCGTCGACCGTGACCTGGCCGACGCCGTCGATGTCCTTGAGGGACGGTACGACGGTCCTGTCAAGCTGGTCGGCGAGCGCCTGCTGGTCCTTGTCGGAGGTGACCGCGAGGACGACGGTGGGGATGTCGTCGGTGGAGCCCGCGACGACCTGCGGGTCGACGTCGTCGGGCAGCTGGGCGCGGGCCCGGTTGACGGCCTGCTGGACGTCGGCGACGAGTTGCTTGGTGCCGTTGCCGTAGTCGAACGAGGCCATCACCACGGCGTTGCCCTCGCTCGCCGTCGAGGTGACGCCGGTGATCCCGTCGACCGCGTCGATGGAGTTCTCCAGCGGCTCGACGACCTGCTTCTCCACCACGTCCGGGGACGCGCCCTGGTACGGGGCGATCACGGAGACCATGGGCAGTTCGATGGTGGGCAGCAGCTGCTGCTTGAGCTGGGGGATCGCGATCGCGCCGAAGACGATCGCGATGATCGACATCAGCCCGATCAGGGCGCGTTGGGCGAGGCTGAATCTCGACAGCCAGGACATGGGGCAGCTCTCCTGGGACGTGAGCGGAGGACGGGGCACCCTGAAACAGCCGTGCCGACGCAGACGTGCTGACACAGATGTGCTGACACAGACGTGCTGACACGGACGTGCTGACGCGGACATGCGCAGGGCCGTCTACACCCTCGGCCACGGGCGTGACGCGAATCGTCGCTCCCAGGTCCCGTTCTCAGCCGGCGCCTACTGCACTCGCAGTACGCGCACCGGCGCGCTCACTCCACCCGTGGGCGTACCAGGCCCGATTCGTAGGCAATTACCACCAGTTGGGCCCGGTCGCGGGCGCCCAGTTTCGCCATGGCGCGGTTGACGTGGGTCTTCACGGTGAGCGGGCTGACCTCAAGGCGTTCGGCGATCTCGTCGTTCGAGTGACCGCCCGCGACCTGCACGAGGACCTCGCGCTCGCGCCCGGTGAGCGCGGCGAGCCGCTTTGCGTGGGATCCGGCGGCCGGGTCCCCGTCCTCGTAACTCTCGCCCTGCGCGAGGAACTTGGCGATCAGCCCCTTGGTCGCGGCGGGCGACAGAAGGGCGTCGCCGGCGGCCGCGATCCGGACGGCGCCGAGCAGTTCGTCCGGTTCCGCGCCCTTTCCGAGGAAGCCGGAGGCGCCGGCGCGCAGCGACTGGACGACGTACTCGTCGACCTCGAAGGTGGTGAGCATCACCACGCGCACCTGGGCGAGTTCGGGATCGGCGCTGATCTCGCGGGTCGCGGCGAGGCCGTCGGTGCCGGGCATCCGGATGTCCATCAGGACGACGTCGGGCCGCTCGGAGCGCGCGAGCCGGACGGCCTCCGCGCCGTCCGACGCCTCCCCCACCACCTCCATGTCGGGCTCCGAGTCGACGAGCACCCGGAAGGCGCTGCGCAGCAGGGCCTGGTCGTCGGCGAGGAGAACCCTGATCGGGTCGGTCATCTGGCGGCGTCCCCTGAACTAGTGGCGTGAAGTCGTGTCGGTGGCGCGGTCCTTGACGGGAAGGATCGCATGGACGCGGAAACCGCCGCCGTAGCGCGGTCCCGCGGTGAGGGTGCCGCCGAGCGCGGTGACGCGCTCGCGCATGCCGAGCAGTCCGTGCCCGCCGTTCTTGTCGGGGCGGGCGGACACGGCGGCGGCTCCCGGACCGTTGTCGAGCACGCTGACCTCGACGTTGGGTCCCACGCGCACCACGCTGACCTCGGCCTTGGCGTCGCGGCCCGCGTGCTTCTGTACGTTCGTCAGCGCTTCCTGCACGATCCGGAACGCAGCGAGGTCTACGGCCGCGGGCAGCGGCGGGGCGTCCTCGGCGCGGGCCACCTCCACGGGCAGGCCCGCGTGCCGGAAGGTGTCGACGAGGTCGTCGAGGCGGTCCAGGCCAGGGGCCGGTTCGGTGGGGGCCTCGGGGTCGCCGGACTGGCGCAACAGGCCGACGGTGGCGCGGAGTTCGTTGAGCGCGGAGCGGCTGGCCTCGCGGACGTGCGAGAGGGCTTCCTTGGCCTGGTCGGGGCGCTTGTCCATGACGTGCGCGGCGACCCCGGCCTGGACGTTGACCAGGGCGATGTGGTGGGCGACGACGTCGTGCAGATCGCGGGCGATGCGCAGCCGCTCCTCGGCGACGCGGCGGCGGGCCTCCTCCTCGCGGGTGCGTTCGGCCCGCTCCGCGCGCTCCCTTATGGCGTCGACGAAGGCACGGCGGGAGCGGACGGCGTCACCGGCGGCCGCGGCCATGCCGGTCCAGGCGAAGATGCCGAGGTTCTCCTGCGCGTACCAGGGCAGCGGTCCCGCGAGCATGGCGGAGCCGGTAAGCACGGCCATCGTGGCCAGGCCCACGCGCCAGGTGGTGGGGCGGTCCGTGGTGGCGGCGACCGTGTAGAGGGCGACGACCGCGGACATCACGACGGGGGCGCGGGGCTCGCCGGTGACCAGTTCGACGAGGGAGACGGTCGAGGTCGCGGCGAGTACGTACATGGGGGCGACACGCCGGAAGACCAGGGCGGCGGCGCCGAGCACCATCAGCAGCAGGCTCAGCGCGTCCGGGGTGCGGGCGCCCCACGCGTAGCCCTGCGGGCTGTGCGGGTCGACGAAGGAGCCGGCGATCATGGAGAGCAGGACGCCGAGGGCGACGATGGCGTCCAGGGCCAGGGGGTGCGTTCTGGCCCACCGTACGAGGGGGGTCACCGGGGTCACGGTACTGGCCCCTTTCCGGTGGCCCTGGGCCGGGCTCGAGCGGTCGCGCCACGGTGGCCGGTCGAGTGGAGCGCTCGCCCCGCGCCGGGGAGTCTCCCCCGGACTCGGTCCGGGGGTCCCCACCGACAGCTGCCTCAGCCCGGGATCAGGCCGTCGTCGCTGAGCATCTCGCGGACCTCTTCGAGGGTCGCGTCCGGGGCCGGGAGGATCAGCTCCGACGGCTCCAGGGAGTCGTCGGGGAGCGGTTCGCCGAGACGGCGCACGGCGTCGAGGAGCGCCCCGAGCGTGCGCCGGAAGCCCTCCTCGTCGCCGGACTCCATCTCCGCGAGGAGCTCGTCGTCCAGCTTGTCGAGTTCGGCGAGGTGTCCGTCGGACAGGCTCACCTGGCCCTCCCCCATGATCCGTACGATCACGTCGGCCTCCTCGGGGTTGCTACTGCTTGTCGAAGCGCGGGGTGTCCTGGGGCTGCTGCGCCTGCTGGGGCTGGCCCTGGCCGCCCTCGATCGCCTGCTGCGAGGCCGAGGAACCGCCGGCCAGCTCCTGCTTCATGCGCTGCAGCTCCAGCTCTACATCCGTACCACCGGAGAGCCGGTCCAGCTCGCTCTGGATGTCGTCCTTGGCGAGACCCGACGGGTCGTCGAGGGCGCCGGAGGCGAGCAGTTCGTCGATGGCGCCGGCCCGCGCCTGGAGCTGGGCCGTCTTGTCCTCGGCGCGCTGGATCGCCATGCCGACGTCGCCCATCTCCTCGGAGATGCCGGAGAACGCCTCACCGATGCGGGTCTGCGCCTGCGCCGCGGTGTAGGTGGCCTTGATGGTCTCCTTCTTCGTACGGAAGGCGTCGACCTTGGCCTGCAGCCGCTGGGCCGCGAGAGTGAGCTTCTCCTCCTCGCCCTGGAGCGTCTGGTGCTGCGTCTCCAGGTCCGTGACCTGCTGCTGGAGCGCGGCGCGGCGCGAGAGCGCCTCGCGGGCCAGGTCCTCGCGGCCCAGCGCGAGCGCCTTGCGGCCCTGGTCCTCCAGCTTGGAGGACTGGCCCTGGAGCTGGTTCAGCTGCAGTTCCAGGCGCTTGCGGCTGGTCGCGACGTCCGCGACGCCGCGGCGCACCTTCTGCAGCAGCTCCAGCTGCTTCTGGTACGAGTAATCGAGGGTTTCGCGCGGGTCCTCGGCCCGGTCAAGGGCCTTGTTCGCCTTCGCGCGGAAGATCATCCCCATACGCTTCATGACACCGCTCATGGGCTTCGCGCGCCCCCTTCTGACAGATCAAACCGGCGGTCCAGCTCCAGCACTGCGACACAACCCACAGTACGGGTCCTGCATCTATTACCGCACTGCCCGGACGCGGATGCGCTCATCCCCAAGGACGACTGCGTCCCGCTCCGCTCCGGCGTGAGGAGTAGATGAAGCCCTGACACTCTCTGCACAGGGACGCAGGGTGTTGTCGGATCGTTCCCCACGGGCCTGTGGTCCATGCCCGGCCACCACGTACCCTTGGCTTTTGTGTTCCGTAGCCGATCGAAGGACGACAAGGCGCCGGCCGACAAGGCCCCGGTGACCGCCACCGCTTCGTCCAAGCAGACCCGTGACCCGCAGGCGCCCAAGGGCCGCCCCACGCCCAAGCGCAGCGCGGCTCAGTCGCAGCGCCGCAGCGTGGCCAACACCAAGATGACGCCGAAGGAGGCCCGCTCCCGTCAGCGGGACGAACGTCGTGCCGCGATGGAGAAGCAGCGCGCCGCGCTCGCCAGCGGTGACGAGCGCTACCTGCCGGCCCGCGACAAGGGACCGGTGCGGCGTTACGCACGCGACTTCGTCGACTCGCGGTTCTCCATCGCGGAGTACTTCCTGCCGATGGCCGTGGTCATCCTCGTCCTGAGCATGGTCCGCGTCGGCTCGTTGCAGTCCATCGCGCTGCTGCTGTGGCTGTTCGTCATCGTCGCGATCGTGATCGACTCGGCGATCACCGGCTTCCGCCTGAAGAAGCACCTCGCGGAGAAGTTCCCGAACGAGCGCCGCAAGGGCGCCGTCGCGTACGCCCTGATGCGCACGCTCCAGATGAAGCGCCTGCGCCTGCCCAAGCCCCAGGTCAAGCGCGGAGAGCGGCCCTGAGCACCGAAGCCTTCGCCGGTGACGCGGTCCGGTCCTGGCTGGACAAGCTGGGCGGACTGCGCAATGTCGTACGGCAGGAACTGGTGGCCCGGCAGCTCGACGAGCAGATAGCCGGGCGCTTCCCCGTCGGGCAGCGGCTGCGCGTGCTCGACGTCGGGATGGGCCAGGGCACGCAGGCCCTGCGCCTGGCCCGGGCCGGTCACAGGGTGACCGGTGTCGACCAGGACCCCGCGATGCTCGCCGCCGCCCGCACCGCGCTCGCCGCGGAGCCCGCCGGTGTGCAGGAGCGGGTCCGGTTCGTCGAGGGCAGCGGGGTGGAGACGGGGGTCCACTTCCTGCCCGGCAGTTTCGACGTCGTGCTCTGTCACGGCGTTCTGATGTACGTCGAGGAGCCCGACTCGCTGCTCGCCGGACTCGCCCGGATGCTGGCGCCCGGGGGCCTGCTCTCCCTGCTCGTACGGAACGCGGACGCGCTGGCCATGCGGCCCGGCCTGGCCGGGGACTGGGTCACCGCGCTCGGCGCCTTCGACTCGCTGAAGTACACCAACCGGCTCGGGCTCGACGTCCGCGCCGACCGGCTCGACGCGCTGACCTCGACCCTCGCGGGGATCGGGGCGCCGCTGCACGCCTGGTACGGGGTGCGGGTCTTCTCCGACCAGGCCGGCGACGGCACGGCCGTGCCGGAGCGCGGGGAGTTGCAGACGCTGCTCGCCGCCGAGGAGCGGGCCGGCCGCACCGACCCGTACCGGCGGGTGGCCGCACTCCTGCACCTGTGCGGCGTGCGGGGCTGAACCCAGGACCGGGCCTGGCCTGGCCCCGGCCCGACCCGGGACCGACCCGGGACCGACCCGGGATCGACCTCGGAACCGGCCCAGGAACGACCTCGGACCGAACCAGGAACGATCCGGGACAGACTCCGGACCGGCCCCGGCCCCCGAAGCCGGCCAAGGAACGACCCCCGGCCGACCCGTCGCCGGGCCAAGAACGACCCGAGACCGGCCCAGGAACGACCCGGGGCCGAGTCCGGAACCGCCTGGACCGACCCAGGACCGGTCCGGATCGACCCGGGACGGAGGACGACCCCCGCCGCGGCGGGGGTCGTCCTCTGTTCGGCCGCTCAGCGGGCGCGCGCCACCCCGGCGAACGTGACAATCCGGGCATGGATGCTTCCTCTTCCCGTTCCCGGCCGGCCCGGCCCGCCCTGACCCGGGCCGCGCTGCCGACGGCCGCCGCCCTCTGCGCGGCGGCGCTCCTCGGCGGCTGCTCCGACTCCGGCTCCTCCGACTCCGGCTCCTCCGCCGCCTCGCCGTCGTCCTCCGGTTCCACCACGCAGGCCGCCGCGGCCTCCTCGGGGAACGCGCTGCAGACCGCGTACCAGGACGTGATCAAGGACGTGCTGCCGTCCGTCGTGCAGATCCAGGCCTCGTCCGACCTCGGCTCCGGTGTCGTCTACGACGACCAGGGGCACATCGTGACCAACGCCCATGTGGTCGGCGACGAGAAGACGTTCAAGGTGACGACGTCGACGAGCGAGGACGAGCTGACGGCGAAGCTCGTCGCCGCGTACCCGGAGCAGGACCTCGCCGTGGTGAAGCTGGAGAAGGTGCCGGACGGGCTGAAGGCGGCGAAGTTCGGGGACACCTCGAAGGTGGAGGTCGGGCTGATCACGCTGGCCATGGGGTCGCCGCTGGGGCTGTCGTCGAGCGTGACGCAGGGCATCGTGTCGGCGACCGGACGGACCGTGAGCGAGGGCCGCAGCGGGGGCGGCACCGGGGCGACGATCGCCAACATGGTGCAGACGTCCGCCGCGATCAACCCCGGCAACAGCGGGGGCGCCCTGGTCGACCTGGACAGCGAGGTCATCGGCATTCCGACGCTGGCGGCGACCGATCCCGACCTGGGCGGCAGCGCGGCGCCCGGCATCGGGTTCGCGATCCCCGCGTCGACGGTGACGAACATCGCCGACCAGATCATCAAGGACGGCAAGGTGACGGACTCCGGGCGGGCCGCGCTCGGGATCACCGGGCGCGGGGTCGTCGACGGGGATCTGCAGGCGGCCGGGGTCTCCGTGGTGTCCGTGACCGCCGGGGGCCCCGCCGCCGATGCCGGGCTCAGGGCCGGGGACGTCATCACGAAGCTCGGCGACACGGAGATCACGACGATGACGTCGTTGCAGGAGGCGCTCGCCGAGGACAAGCCCGGGCAGAAGGTTCAGGTGAGCTATACGCGGGACGGCGGCAAGAAGACCGCCGAGGTCACCCTCGGGGAGATGTAGCAAGCGCCCCGTCGGGGGCGCGGGGAACTGCGCGCGGCCACGAAGAAGCCGCAGTCGCGTCTGCTGATCGACCGAGCAGACGCGACTGCGGCTTTTCACGGGTTGCTCCCGCTCCGCGGCGCAGCCGCCGATCGACACAGCCCCGCACCCCTGGCGGGGCCGAGCTCAAGGCCCGCTCTAAGCGGACGCGTCCTCCGCGTGCAGGCTCATCGGGCCGTAGATCTCCGTCGTGTCCTCGAAGAGGGTGACCTGGTCCGCCCCGCCGTCCGCGAGCTGCTTCCAGTACTCGCCGATCCAGGACTCCGCGTCACCCTGCGTCGGGAACTCCTCGGGCTGGACCGCCGGGGACACCTCTGTCCCGTCGGACTTCTCGAACCGCCACGTCCATGCCGCCATGTCAGCCTCCCGGGATCGGATGTCCGATGCGCGCCGATACACAGTTGTCCCTGGAAGCCTAGCCGGGCGCGCGGCTCCGGAAGCCGCGCGGGAGGATCTTCCTTGTGGAACTGACACTGCTCGGCACCGGTGCCCCCGAAGGACTGCCCCGCCCCGACTGCCCCTGCGCCGCGTGCGCGGGCGCCCTGGGCGCGAACGCCCGTGCCGCGACGGCGCTGCTGATCGACAAGGCGCTGCTGCTCGACCTGACGCCCGGCGCCGCGTTCGCCGCCGCGCGCGCGGGGCACAGCCTGGGCGGCGTACAGCAGGTGCTGCTCTCGCATCCGCACGACGGGCCCGCCGTGGAGGTCCCGGCGGGGCTGCCGCGGCCGGTGCGGGTGCCGGACGGGCGGGAGCTGGCGCTGATCAGCGGACACCGGGTGCGGGCGCTCGCCCTCGACGCCCCCGGTACGGGGTACGAGGTGACGGGCCCGGACGGTGAGCGGGTGCTGTATCTGCCGCCGGGGGCCGCGCTCGCCGGGCTCGACGAGGCGCGGGCGCCGTACGAGCTGGTGCTGGCCGATGTCGTGGGGCGGCCCGACGCCCTGGCGCGGCTGCGGGCCGCCGGCGCCGTGGGCCCGACCACCGATGTCGTCGCCGTGCACCTCGATCACGACGTACCGCCCGGCGCCGAGCTCACGCGGCGGCTCGCGGCGGCCGGGGCGCGGGCGGTGCCCGACGGGACGACCCTGGACGTCGGCGCGTACGAGGACGTGCCCGACGTGCCGCGCAGGACCCTCGTGCTCGGCGGGGCCAGGTCCGGGAAGTCCGTCGAGGCCGAGCGGCGCCTGGAGGCCTTCCCCGACGTGCTGTACGTGGCGACCGGCGGGACGCGCGGCGGCGACAGCGAGTGGGCGCAGCGGGTCACCGCCCATCGGGAGCGGCGGCCCGGCTCGTGGCGGACCGTGGAGACGTGCGACCTCGTGCCGCTGCTGAGCGACGCCGACGACTCCGCCCCCCTGCTCGTCGACTGTCTCTCCCTGTGGCTGACCTACGCCATGGACGAGGTCGGGGCGTGGGACGACGCCGAGTGGGCGGACGGCGGCGAGAAGGCGCTGCGGGAGCGGGTCGCCGGGCTGGTCGCGGCGGTGCGGGCGACGCGGCGGACCGTCGTCGCCGTGTCGAACGAGGTCGGCTCGGGGATCGTGCCGGCGACCGCGTCCGGGCGGCGGTACCGCGATGAACTGGGCCGGTTGAACGCCGCGTTCGCCGCCGAGTGCGAGCACGTGCTGCTGGTCGTCGCAGGGCAGCCGCTCGCACTGCGCGGCTGACGCGGGCCGCGAGCGCCGGGGATCGCGAACTCCCCTTCCCTCGCGAACCCCCTTCGGGGGAAGGGAGTTCAGGTCCTGTCAGGGGAAGCCGGTTCAGGTCCTGTCCGGGTTGCGGCGGGCGATCACCCGGTACGCGTTGGAGAAGGCGGTGCGGCTGATCGCGGGCGCCAGCAGCCGGTCGGCGCCGTACGCGGCGGCGAAGGCCGGGGCCGACGCGTGCGTCAGCAGCCGGCGGACCCGGCGCTGGAGGCCGGTGGGCGCCTTGGTGCGCCACGGGTCGTCGGCGTCGGGGAGGCAGTGCCCGAGGAGGAGGGCGCAGGCCGCCGCGAGGTCGAGGGGGACGTGCGGTTCGCGCCGGTCCACGGCCACCACCGTGTAGCCGAGCGCGGCCAGTTCGGTGCGGAGGTTGGCGAGCGGGATGAAGTGCAGGTGCTGCGGCTGGAAGTAGGAGACCCACCACTTGCCGAGCAGTTTCGCGTAGCGGCACTCGGGGTCGGGCACCTCGATCATCAGGTGGCCGCCGGGGCGCAGGACGCGGTGGGCCGCCTTGAGTTCCTCGCGCGGGTCGAGGGAGTGCTCCAGGTGATGGAACATGCTCATCGCGTCGTAGCGGCCCGCCAGCCGGGGCGCGAGGTCGGTGAGCAGTCCCTGGTGGGCCTCCTCGATGTGGCCCGCCCTGCGGCCCTCCTCGACGCCGTCGCTGACGTCGAGGCCGTCGAACGCCGTGTAGGGCAGGACCTCCTTCGCCACCGACGGGAAGTGGGCGCGGCCCGTGCCGACGTCGAGCCAGCTCTCCGGCTCCAGGTGGCGGGCGAGGGCGCGGGCCCGGGCCCGGTGGCGCTGCGGAGACGTCCGGGCGCCGAAGACCTTCTCGGCCCGGTCGGCGTGGAGGCCGTCGTAGAAGTCGCGGTAGTAGAAGTCCAGGCCCTCGGGGGTCAGCCGCGGGTTCTGGAACGAGTGGCCACAGGAGCGGCACTGGTCGATGACGAACGTGCCCGGCTTGCGCTGGAGCAGGTCCGTGGTGCGCAGTCGGGTGCGCAGCCCGGTGCGGCCGCACCAGGGACAGTCGGGGCGGCGCGGCTCGTGGAAGCGTTCGGTGCCCCGGGCGAGTTCGGTGAGGTAGGCGGGCCGGCGCTCGGCCACGGCCTGGGCTGTGGGGGTCATGATTCTGCGTCGGCTCCTGTCGCGTTCGGTGCTCCACCGCTGCGGTACGACAATCTGCTACAAACGCGAACGTAAGGGATCATCAGAATCCTGGCAATGACTCTCCGGAGCCCATGCATCGCATGGCGTAACTGTCCGTCAGGAGCCGTTCCCGGCCCGCCGCGGCGACGGGCGGGACGCCTGGACCCGTGCACCGGGACGGCCGGTACTGTTCGGCGAATGAGCTCGCTGAATCTCGACGACTTCACCGACCTGATCGAGCGCCCGGACGGCGGGATGCGCCGTGACGCCGAGGAGCGCAGGGCGCGCTTCGCCGTGCCGCCCGGCGCGCTCGGCCGCCTCGACGAGCTGGGCGAGTGGCTCTCGGCCGCCCAGGGCGCCGTGCCCGTGCGGCCCGTCGCGCAGCCGCGCGTGATCGTCTTCGCGGGCGATCACGGGGTGGCGAAGCTCGGCGTGTCGAAGCGGGACGTCGGCACCGCCGCGGACCTGGTGCGCGAGGCCGTCGAGGGCGGTTCCACCGGCGCGGTGCTCGCCCGCCGGCTCGGCATCGGCGTGCGGATCGTCGACGTGTCCCTGGACTGCGAGCCGGACGCGCTGCCGGAGTCGGTGGACAGCCGGCGGGTGCGGCGCGGTTCGGGGTGCATCGACGGCGAGGACGCGCTGACCCTGGAGGAGGCCGAGGAGGCGTTCCGCGTCGGCATGGCGATCGCCGACGAGGAGGCCGACTCCGGTACGGATCTGGTGGTGCTCGGCGATCTCAGCGTCGGCGGCACGACGGCGGCGAGCACGTTGATCGCCGCGCTGTGCGGCACGGACGCCTCCGTCGTCACCGGGCGCGGCGGCGACCCCATCGACGACCTGGCCTGGATGCGCAAGTGCGCGGCGATCCGCGACGCGCTGCGCCGGGCGCGCCCGGTCCTCGGTGACCAGCTCCAGCTGCTCGCCACGGCGGGCGGCGCCGATCTCGCGGCCGCGACCGGCTTCCTGCTGCAGTGCGCGGTGCGCCGCACGCCGGTGATCCTGGACGGTGTCGTCTCGGCGGCCTGCGCCCTGGTCGGCCAGCGCGTCGCGTTCCGCGCGCCCGACTGGTGGCTGGCCGCCCACGTCAGCGGCGAGCCCGCGCAGGCCAAGGCCCTGGACCGGATGGCGATGGAGCCGCTCCTCGACCAGGGCGTGCGGGTGGGCGGCGCGACGGGCGGCCTGCTGGCCCTGCCGCTGGTGCAGGCGGCGGCCGCGCTCGCCGCGGAGTTGCCGGAAGCCCCGTAGGGGCGCGACCAGCCACAACGCGAGCCGTGGCCGCGTCCGCTCACCGACCGGGCGGACGCGGCCACGGCTTTTCCGCAGCAGGCCGCGCCCTTCAACAGGACCCGAACAAATCACCCATAAGCTCCCGGCATGGGACCCGCACGGACAAGTACCGCCACCTCACGCCGCGCCGCAGCCTTCACCGTCTGGTACCTGCGCATCGTCACGTGCATCAATCTGCTGAGCGCCGTGTGGGTCTCCTTCGGCAACGATCTGCGCCGCCACAACTCCGAGAACTACTTCACCCCTTACCTGCTCGCCGCGGGCTTCTCGTCGGCGGTCGTCGCCTGGTTCCTGGCCATCACGATGCGCCGCCGCAAGCGCGCGGCCTGGATTCTCAACCTCGTCCTGAGCGGCCTGTTCTTCCTGCTGTTCGTCTTCGTGATGGTCTTCCCCGAGATCCGGCAGCACGCGCAGAACTGGATCTCGCTCGTCCTCACCGCCGCCTTCGTCGCGGCGCTGCTGCTGGGCCGCCGCGAGTTCTACGCGAGGGGCGACCGCTCCAACCCGCGGCTGGCGGCGGCCGTCGCGGTCGGCGGCCTGCTCGTGACGTCCCTGTTCGCGACGTTCCTGGTGACGGTCACCAACCAGGCGCACGACGCACACCGCTCCTCGTTCCTGGAGCGCTGGCGCTACGGCACGCTGCGGCTGATCTCGGTCGCCACCGACGACTCCCGCTTCCCGGGCATCTCCACCCCGAACTGGGTCAACGTCGTCATCAACATCCTCTCCACGGCCCTGCTGATCGCCGTCGTCTACGCCGCGTTCCGCTCCCGCCGCGCCGTCGACCCCCTCACCCCCGAGGACGACGCGAAGCTGCGGGCACTGCTCGACAAGGAGGGCGAGCGCGACTCGCTCGGCTACTTCGCGCTGCGCCGCGAGAAGAGCGTCGTGTGGTCCCCGACGGGCAAGGCCGCGGTGACGTACCGGGTCATCGGCGGGGTCTCGCTCGCCTCCGGCGACCCGATCGGCGATCCCGAGGCCTGGCCCGGCGCCATCGAGCCCTGGCTCGCCGAGGCGCGGGTGCACGGCTGGCTGCCCGCGGTGATGGGCGCGAGCGAGGAGGCGGGCACGATCTACGCCCGGCACGGCCTCGACGCCCTCGAACTCGGCGACGAAGCCGTCGTCGAGACAGGGGACTTCACGCTCGAAGGGCGGGCGATGCGCACCGTCCGCCAGGCCTACAACCGCGTCAGGCGCGCGGGCTACACGGTCCGCGTACGCCGCCACGAGGACATCCCGGCCGACGAGATGACGTACCTCCTCCAGCGCGCCGACGACTGGCGCGACGGCGCCACCGAACGCGGCTTCTCGATGGCGCTCGGCCGCCTCGGCGACCCGGCCGACGGACGGTGCATGATGCTCGAATGCACCGACTCCACCGGGGAGTTGAGGGCGCTGCTCTCGTTCGTGCCGTGGGGCCCGCACGGGCTGTCCCTCGATCTGATGCGCCGTGACCGGGACGCCGAGAACGGGCTGATGGAGTTCATGGTCATCGAACTCCTCCAGCGGGCCCCCGAGATCAAGGTCACTCAGGTCTCACTCAACTTCGCCATGTTCCGGTCCGTCTTCGAACGCGGTTCGCGACTCGGCGCGGGCCCGGTGCTGCGCCTGTGGCGCTCGCTGCTCAGCTTCTTCTCCCGGTGGTGGCAGATCGAATCGCTGTATCGGGCCAACGCCAAGTACCGGCCCATCTGGGAACCGCGCTTCCTGCTCTTCGAGAAGAGCGCCGACCTGCCGCGCATCGGCATCGCCTCGGCGCGCGCCGAGGGCTTCCTGGAGGTGCCGGGCCTGCCGAAGTGGCTGCGCCGCAGACGCCTGGAGCACCGATGAGGGAAGCGGCCCGCAGGGAGTGGGGGCCGCTGTACACCGCCGTACGGGACGGGCTCGCCGCCCGCCGGCTGCGCGCGATCCCGATGACGCTCGCCGCGGTGTGCCTCACGGCGGCCCTGCAGTACGTGCAGAACCAGTCCTGGGGTTACGGGTTCGTCCAGGACCTGGGCGCGGTACGGGCCGTCGACCCGATGTGGCTGGCCCTGCTGCGCACCCCGCTGTCGCTGTTCGTCCCGGCGCTCGACCTGCCGGTGTGGGGCGCGCTCGCGCAGATCCTGATCGTGTTCGGGATCGCGGAGATCTGCCTGGGCCGGTGGCGCACCCTGTGCGTCGCGTACGTGGCCACGCTCGGCGGCACCCTGTACGCGCGCCTCGCCATCGCCGCCGGCTGGCTGCCCGCCTCGGAGGCGTACGTCGTCGACACCGGCCCCTCCGCCGCGGTGGTCGGGCTCGCGGTGTACGTGTGCTGGCGCTACCGCGCCCGGTTCACCGGGGCCCTCGTCGTCGTCACGATGATCGCCGAGTGCGTCGTCAAGCCGAACCTCGCGGGCTGGGAGCACCTGGCCGCGATCGCCGCCGTGCTCATCGCGTGCGGGGCGCGCTCTGCGGTTCGCGGAATCCGCCGACCAGATCCTGGAAGCGCCGGCTGATCCGCAGCCAGCGCCGGTCGTGCCGGTAGGCCCGCAGCGTGGAGCGGGCCCGCGCCCGGTGCCGGTGACCGTAGCAGCGGCGGGCCCAGGACGAGCCGGGCCGGGCGAGCCGGACCGCGCCGAACCAGGCGACGAACGGCACCAGGACGCCGACGAGCGCCATCCGCGGTTTGCCCTTGAGCATCGTCAGGACGACGAGCAGGAAGTTCAGCACGAGCGTGACGATCAGGACGGTACGGTCCTGCTGCTCGTCCTGCGTCATGTCGTTGACGCCCAGCGGCGAGAACCCGCACACCACCAGACCGCCGAGCGCCGCCGCGAGCACCACCACCTCCACGCTCTGCCGGCCCTGGTCGGTCCAGTACACGTCGTCCAGGTGCAGCACCAGCGCGAACTCGTCGAGGACCAGCCCCACGCCGACGCCGAACAGGACGGCGAAGACGCACGCGCCGACGCCGCGGCGCTCGCTGCCCACCGCCCCGAACCCGCCGACGACCATCAGCACGATGCCGGGCACCACGTGGTGGATGTGCAGCCCGCCCGAGGTGACGTTGCGGAACGGGCCGCGGCCCGCCCGGATCAGCCGGGTCACCGTACGTGTGATCAGGAACGTGGCGATGAAGGACAGCAGCGCGAGCAGCACGGGCAGCTTGCCCGGCTCCGTGATGTTGCGGTACCACCAGTCGCCCATGGGGCCATCCTGCGGGCGGCGGGCGGGCACCGCCCGTCCGGTGGTCCGCCCCGGGTAACCTCCCCCGGTGCCCGCTACGAACTCCCGCGCCTCCCTCGCCGACGGCATACGTTTCGCCTTCGGCACCCTGACCGTCCTGCCCGTCACCGTCAGCCGCTGGGACCGGGACGCCGCCCGCGCCGGCATGCTCTGCGCGCCGCTCGCGGGCCTGGTCGTGGGCCTCGCCGCCGCGGCGCTCGGCGGAGCCCTGTCGTTCCTGGGCGCGGGCGCCCTGCTGTGCGCGGTCGCCTCGGTCGCCGTGCCCGCCGCGCTCACCCGGGGCCTGCACCTGGACGGGCTCGCGGACGTCGCGGACGGCCTGGGCAGCGGCAAGCCCGCCGAGGACGCGCTGCGGATCATGAAGCAGTCGGACATCGGCCCGTTCGGCGTCGTCACGCTGGTGCTCGCGCTCCTCGCCCAAGTGGCCGTCCTCGCCCAGCTCTACGCCGACTCGTGGACGCGCGGCGCCGTGGCGGCCGCGCTGTGCGGGATCACGTCCCGGCTCGCCCTGACCTTCGCGTCCCGGACTGGGGTGCCGGCGGCCCGCCCGGAGGGGCTCGGGGCCGCGGTCGCCGAGACCGTGCCGGTGCGCCGGGCCCTCGCGGCGGGCGTCCTGCTCGTCGCCGCGGCCGCCGCCCTCTCGGTACAGAGCGCGCTGGCCGTCGTACTGGCGTGCGGCGCGGGCGAGTTGATGCTGCGGCGGTGCGTGACGCGGTTCGGCGGGGTGACCGGCGATGTGTTCGGGGCGGTGGCCGAGGTGACCGGGACGGCGGCGCTCGTCGTGCTCGCGCTGGGCTGACCGCGCTCGCCCGGTGCCTCCTCGGGGCGTACCTCGACGGCGCGTTCCCGCTGACCCGGCGTAGGCTCGCTCAGGGGCCACACACCCCATGGGCCCCGGCAAAGAAGCCAGCCCCACCGATGAAAGAGGAACCTCACCACCGTGACTGCTCTGACTCTCAGCACCGCCGCGGCCACCGGCCTGCGGGCCGACGCGGTCGTCGTCGGCGTCGCCAAGGGCGCCCAGGGCCCGGTCGTCGCGCCGGGCGCCGAGGCCGTGGACAAGGCGTTCGACGGCAACCTCGCCTCCGTCCTGGAGACCCTCGGGGCCAGTGGCGCCGAGGGCGAGGTGACCAAGCTCCCCGCCCCCTCCGGGTTCAAGGCTCCGGTCGTGCTGGCGGTCGGTCTCGGCGGCGAGCCCGAGAAGGACGAGATCTTCGACGCCGACACGCTGCGCCGCGCCGCCGGTGCCGCCGCCCGTGCGCTCGCCGGTGCCAAGAAGGCCGCGTTCGCGCTGCCGATCGCGGACGCCGAGGACGCCGGTGCGATCGCCGAGGGCGTGCTGCTCGGCGCGTACTCCTTCGACGCCTACAAGGAGGTCGCTTCCTCGGGCAAGAACGCCAAGGGCCCGCTCGCCGAGGCCGCGCTCCTCGGCGGCAAGCCGCGCGACAAGGCCTACAAGGCCGAGATCGAGCGCGCCCTCGCCCTGGGCGAGGAGCTCAACCGCGCCCGCGACCTGATCAACACCCCGCCGAACGACCTGAACCCGGAGTCCTTCGCCGCCGTCGCCACGGCCGCGGCCAAGGAGCACGGCCTCAAGGTCCAGGTGCTCGACGTGAAGGCGCTGGAGAAGGGCGGCTACGGCGGCATCCTCGGCGTCGGCGCCGGTTCCGCCGCCGGCCCCCGCCTGGTGAAGATCGCCTACTCGGCCGGCCGCGGCAAGAAGCACCTCGCCTTCGTCGGCAAGGGCATCACGTACGACTCGGGCGGCATCTCCCTGAAGCCGGCCGGCCACAACGAGACGATGAAGTGCGACATGGCCGGCGCCGCCGCCGTGTTCGCCGCCGTCGTCACCGCGGCCCGCCTCAAGCTCGACGTCAACGTGACCGGCTGGCTGGCGCTCGCCGAGAACATGCCGTCCGGCTCGGCCACCCGCCCGGGTGACGTGCTGCGCATGTACTCCGGCAAGACCGTCGAGGTCCTCAACACGGACGCCGAGGGCCGGCTGGTGCTGGCCGACGCGATCGCCAAGGCCTCCGAGGAGAAGCCGGACGCGATCGTCGACGTCGCCACGCTGACCGGCGCCATGGTCCTCGCGCTGGGCAGCCGCACGTTCGGCATCATGGCCAACGACGACGCCTTCCGCGCCTCGATCCACGAGGTCGCCGAGGAGTCCGGCGAGCCGTCCTGGCCGATGCCGCTCCCGACGCACCTGCGCAAGGGCATGGACTCCCCCACCGCCGACATCGCCAACATGGGTGAGCGGATGGGCGGCGGCCTGGTCGCCGGTCTGTTCCTGCAGGAGTTCGTCGGCGAGGGCATCACCTGGGCCCACCTCGACATCGCGGGCCCGGCCTTCAACGAGGGCGCCCCGTTCGGGTACACGCCGAAGGGCGGCACGGGTTCGGCCGTCCGTACGCTGGTCCGCCTCGCGGAGCGCACCGCCGCGGGCGACCTCGGCTGAGGCCGTAGCCACCAGGAGCCGCTGATGACAGCCCCGGGGCACTGCTCCGGGGCTGTTCGCTTTCGACGAAATCCGCAGGTTCTGTCGCGGATGTCACTCCTGATTCCGGTGTAACAGCCGTCTCACCCCCCGGCCCGACGTCCCGCATGCCTTCGACAAGTGCGAGGATGGGGGGCGGCAGGACAGGGCCCCACCCGAGGGCCGAATCATCGAGCGGCCGAACACCAGCCGCCGCCCGGTCAGTGCAGACCGGCGTACGGCGCACATGCATGGAGGACGTGACGTGGCGAACGACGCCAGCACCGTTTTCGACCTAGTGATCCTCGGCGGTGGCAGTGGCGGTTACGCCGCGGCCCTGCGCGGAGCGCAGCTGGGCCTGGACGTCGCCCTGATCGAGAAGAACAAGGTCGGCGGCACCTGCCTGCACGTCGGTTGCATCCCCACCAAGGCGTTGCTGCACGCCGGTGAGATCGCCGACCAGGCCCGCGAGTCCGAGCAGTTCGGCGTGAAGGCCACCTTCGAGGGCATCGACATGCCCGCCGTCCAGAAGTACAAGGACGAGGTCATCTCCGGCCTGTACAAGGGCCTGCAGGGGCTGATCGCCTCCCGCAAGGTGACCTACATCGAGGGTGAGGGCACGCTCTCCTCCCCGACCTCCGTGGACGTCAACGGCCAGCGCATCCAGGGCCGCCACGTCCTCCTCGCGACCGGCTCCGTGCCGAAGTCGCTGCCGGGCCTGGAGATCGACGGCAACCGCGTCATCTCCTCGGACCACGCGCTGAAGCTGGACCGCGTCCCGCAGTCCGCGATCATCCTGGGCGGCGGCGTCATCGGCGTCGAGTTCGCCTCGGCGTGGAAGTCCTTCGGCACCGACGTCACCATCGTCGAGGGCCTCAAGCACCTCGCCCCGCTCGAGGACGAGAACAGCTCCAAGCTTCTTGAGCGCGCGTTCCGCAAGCGCGGCATCAAGTTCAACCTCGGCACGTTCTTCGAGAAGGCCGAGTACACGCAGGACGGCGTCCGCGTGACCCTCGCCGACGGCAAGACCTTCGAGGCCGAGCTCCTCCTGGTCGCCATCGGCCGCGGCCCGGTCTCCCAGGGCCTGGGCTACGAGGAGCAGGGCGTCGCGATGGACCGCGGCTACGTCCTGGTCGACGAGTACATGCAGACCAACGTGCCGACCATCTCGGCCGTCGGTGACCTCGTCCCGACGCTCCAGCTCGCGCACGTCGGCTTCGCCGAGGGCATCCTGGTCGCGGAGCGTCTGGCCGGTCTGAACCCGGTTCCGATCGACTACGACGGTGTGCCGCGTGTGACCTACTGCCACCCGGAGGTCGCCTCCGTCGGTATCACCGAGGCCAAGGCCAAGGAGATCTACGGTGCGGACAAGGTCGTCGCTCTGAAGTACAACCTGGCGGGCAACGGCAAGTCCAAGATCCTGAAGACCGCGGGCGAGATCAAGCTCGTGCAGGTCAAGGACGGTGCCGTGGTCGGCGTCCACATGGTCGGCGACCGCATGGGCGAGCAGGTCGGCGAAGCCCAGCTGATCTACAACTGGGAAGCGCTGCCGGCCGAGGTCGCCCAGCTCATCCACGCCCACCCGACGCAGAACGAGGCGCTCGGCGAGGCCCACCTGGCGCTGGCGGGCAAGCCGCTGCACTCGCACGACTGAGCCACGCCTGGCCGCGCCACTGTCGCAACTGGGCGCGACGACCGACCACACAGACTTCCGCACTGCGTTGCCGCGCACTGCACATCGTTAAGGAGCAACAGAAACCATGGCGGTTTCCGTATCCCTTCCGGCGCTCGGCGAGAGCGTCACCGAGGGCACTGTCACCCGATGGCTGAAGGCCGAGGGCGAGCGCGTCGAGGTCGACGAGCCGCTGCTCGAGGTCTCCACCGACAAGGTCGACACCGAGATCCCCTCCCCGGCCGCCGGCATCCTGGCCTCCATCAAGGTCGCCGAGGACGAGACGGTCGAGGTCGGCGCCGAGCTGGCCGTCATCGACGACGGCACGGGCGCCCCCGCCCCGGCCGCGGCTCCGGCCGCCACCGAGGCTCCGGCCGCCCCGGCCGCCCCGGCTCAGGAGGCTCCGGCCCCCGCCGCCGAGCCCGCTCCCGCCGCGCCCGCCGCCCCGGCCGGTGGCGCCTCCGGCACCGACGTCACGCTGCCCGCGCTGGGCGAGTCGGTCACCGAGGGCACCGTCACCCGCTGGCTGAAGGAGGTCGGCGAGGAGGTCGCGGAGGACGAGCCGCTGCTCGAGGTCTCCACCGACAAGGTCGACACCGAGATCCCCTCCCCCGTCGCCGGCGTTCTCCTGGAGATCGTCGTCGCCGAGGACGAGACCGCCGAGGTCGGCGCCAAGCTCGCCGTCATCGGTGCCCCGGGTGCCGCCCCTGCCGCCGCCGCTCCGGCTGCCCCGGCCGCCCCGGCCGCTGCCCCGGCCCCGGCTGCTCCGGCCGCCCCCGCCCCGGCTGCTCCGGCCGCCCCGGCTCCGGCTCCGGCCGCCCCGGCTCCGGCTGCTCCGGCTCCGGCCCCCGCGCCGGCCGCTCCGGCCGCCCCCGCGGCCCCGGCCAAGCCCGCCCCGGTCACCCCGGTGGACGACGGCGCCTACGTCACCCCGCTGGTGCGCAAGCTCGCCACCGAGCAGGGCGTGGACCTGTCCACCGTCAAGGGCTCCGGTGTCGGCGGCCGTATCCGCAAGCAGGACGTCATCGCCGCCGCCGAGGCCGCCAAGGCCCCGGCTCCGGCCGCTGCCGCCCCGGCCGCCGCGCCGAAGGCTCCGTCGCTGGAGGCCTCGCCGCTGCGCGGCCAGACGGTCAAGCTGCCGCGCATCCGCAAGGCGATCGCCGACAACATGACCAAGGCGCTGCACGAGCAGGCGCAGCTGTCCTCGGTCATCGAGGTCGACATCACCAAGCTGATGAAGCTGCGCAACAAGGCCAAGGACGGCTTCGCCGCCCGCGAGGGCGTCAAGCTCTCCCCGATGCCGTTCTTCGTCAAGGCCGCCGTCCAGGCGCTGAAGGCCCACCCGGTCATCAACGCCCGCCTGAACTACGACGAGGGCACCATCACCTACTTCGACTCCGAGAACGTCGGCATCGCCGTCGACTCGGAGAAGGGCCTGATGACCCCGGTCATCAAGGGTGCCGGTGACCTGAACATCGCGGGCATCGCCAAGAAGACCGCCGAGCTGGCCAACAAGGTCCGCACGAACAAGATCGCCCCGGACGACCTGTCGGGCGCCACCTTCACGATCTCCAACACGGGTTCGCGCGGTGCGCTCTTCGACACGGTCATCGTCCCGCCGAACCAGGTCGCGATCCTGGGCATCGGTGCCACGGTCAAGCGCCCGGTCGTCGTCTCCGACCCGGAGCTCGGTGACACGATCGCCGTCCGTGACATGACGTACGTGACGCTCTCCTACGACCACCGTCTGGTGGACGGCGCGGACGCCGCCCGCTACCTGACCACGGTCAAGCAGCTCCTGGAGGCCGGCGAGTTCTCCGCCGAGCTGGGTCTGTAACCAGGCGCGTCGGGTATCAGCGGCGGAGCCCCCGTCCGGAGTTCTTCTCCGGACGGGGGCTCCTTCGCGTTCCGGGCACCGCCGCGCCGGGCACGTACGACTCTGTAACCGGCATCACCCGTGGCAACAGCTGCCGTGCCCCTTCTGTCCTGGGGCTCGGCCGTATTGTCTAAGGGTCCCGCCGACCCACCGGGTCCGCACAGCCAAGGAGCCCACATGACCGCGCCCGTCATCCACTCGCTGCGCGAACAGATCCGCGAGCACATCGTGGAGGGGATCGTCAGCGGCCGCTGGAAGCCGGGCGAGCGGATCGTGGAGCGCCGGATCGCCACCGAGCTGGAGGTCTCCCAGACGCCCGTACGGGAGGCGCTGCGCGAGCTGGAGTCGCTGCGGCTGATCGAGTCCGCGCCGAACAAGGGCGTGCGCGTACGGAACCTCTCCGCGGCGGATCTGGAGGAGTCCTACCCGGTGCGAGCGGGCCTGGAGGCCATCGCCGCCGAGCTGGCCGCCGACCGGCTCGCCGAGGACTGCTCGGCCCTGGAGCCGCACGTCGCGGCGCTGTACGTGGCCGACCGGGAGGCCGACGGGACCGCCCAGGTGCGGCACACCGTGGGTTTTCACCGGGAGATGGTGCGGGCCGCGGGCAACTCCGTGCTGCTGCACACCTGGGAGGGGCTCGGCATCGAGGTCTTCACCGCGCTGTCCATCCGGTGGCTGGGGACCGTTCAGCAGTCCTATGCGGAGGAGCACGCCGATCTGGTCGCGGCCTTCCAGCGGCGGGATCCGGACATCGCCGCGCTGGTGAAGGCGCATGTTCTCGGGTGCGCCCCGCGGGCGTGATCCCGGTCTCACCCACCCGTGACCGTAGGTCGCGAAGTGCGGACCGAGCGTGGTCGCCCGCGCCGTTCCCCGCGTCCCTGAAGGGGCACTCCGTGCCCCTGTCAGTGGCACCTTGTGCCTACTTTCTCGATCTGAAGAGGTTTTGCCCTTCAACCCTTTGATCGATCATCGATCAGGGAGTTACAGTCGCCGACGGGTCCCCACCGGGACCTCGCCCTGTCCTGCCAAAGACAAAGGGCACCCCCAACCCCACCCCCTTCGACTCAGGAAGGCGTGCGGCGACTATGACCGACCCCATGCGCATCCAGCCGAGCGAGCTCGACCAGCTCCCGGACCGCGACCCGGAGGAGACCGCCGAATGGCAGGCCTCCCTGGACGCCGTTACCCAGGCGGCCGGGCCGCACCGTGCCGCGCAGCTGATGCGGCGCACGCTGGAGCGCGGCGAGGCCGGCGGCCTGCCGCTGCCCAAGCTCCTGTCGACCGACTACCTCAACACCATCCCCACCTCCGCGGAGCCGGACTTCCCCGGTGACGAGGAGATGGAAGCGAAGATCACCGCGTACAACCGGTGGAACGCCGCGGCGATGGTGACCCGTGGCTCGAAGCACGGCGTCGGCGGCCACATCGCCACCTTCGCCTCGGCCGCGTGGCTCTACGAGACCGGCTTCAACCACTTCTTCCGCGGGAAGGAGGGCGACGGCTCCGGCGACCAGCTGTACATCCAGGGCCACGCCTCCCCGGGCATCTACGCCCGTGCCTTCCTCGACGGCCGCCTCAGCGAGCAGCAGCTCGACAACTTCCGCCGCGAGGCGGGGGGCAACGGTCTGCCGTCGTACCCGCACCCGCGCCGCCTGCCGTGGCTGTGGGAGTTCCCGACCGTGTCCATGGGCCTCGGCCCGCTGTCGGCGATCTACCAGGCGCGGTTCAACCGCTACCTGACCGCCCGCAACATCAAGGACACGTCCAACTCCCACGTCTGGGCCTTCCTCGGCGACGGCGAGATGGACGAGCCCGAGTCGACCTCGGCGCTCACGCTCGCCGCCCGCGAGGGTCTCGACAACCTGACCTTCGTCATCAACTGCAACCTGCAGCGCCTGGACGGCCCGGTCCGTCCGAACTTCCGCGTGGTGCAGGAGCTGGAGGCGCAGTTCCGCGGCTCCGGCTGGAACGTCATCAAGTCGATGTGGGGCAACGCCTGGGACGAGCTGTTCCAGCTCGACACCACCGGCGCGCTCCTGGAGCGGCTCCGCGAGGTCCCGGACGCCCAGTTCCAGACGTACCAGACGCGCGACGTCGCCTACATCCGCGAGAACTTCTTCGGCACCAGCCCGGCGCTGATCGAGCTCGCCAAGGTCCTGTCCGACGACAAGATCTCCGAGTGCTTCCACGTCTCGCGCGGCGGCCACGAGCCCCGCAAGGTGTACGCGGCGTACAAGGCGGCCGTCGAGCACAAGGGCGCGCCGACGGTCATCCTGACCCAGACCGTCAAGGGCTTCACGCTCGGCAAGGGCTTCGAGTCCAAGAACGCCAACCACCAGATGAAGAAGCTGACGATCGACGAGTTCAAGGACATGCGTGACCTCCTTGACCTGCCGATCCCGGACAGCCGCTTCGAGGACGGTGTCGTTCCGTACGCGCGTCCCGCCGAGGGCTCCCCCGAGCTGCGCTACCTCGCCGAGCGCCGTGCCGCCCTGGGCGGTCCCGCGCCGGCCCGCCGCACGCAGCCGCTCGCGCCGCTGCCCGCCCCCGCCGACAAGGCGTTCGCCTCGTTCGACAAGGGCTCCGGCTCCCAGTCCGTCGCCTCGACGATGGCGCTCGTACGGCTCCTGAAGGACCTCGTACGGGACAAGACGTCCGGCAAGCGCTGGGTGCCGATCATCCCCGACGAGGCGCGCACCTTCGGTATGGAGTCGCTGTTCCCGTCGCTCGGTCTGTACTCGCCCAAGGGCCAGACGTACGACCCGGTCGACCGCGACCAGCTCATGTACTACAAGGAGTCGCAGTCCGGCCAGATCCTCAACGAGGGGATCAACGAGGCCGGCGCGCTCGCCGACTTCATCGCCGCCGCCACGTCGTACTCGACGCACGGCGAGCAGATGATCCCGCTGTACATCTTCTACTCGATGTTCGGCTGGCAGCGCACGGGCGACCAGTTCTGGCAGCTTGCCGACCAGATGGGCCGCGGCTTCGTCATCGGCGCCACCGCCGGCCGCACGACGCTGACCGGTGAGGGTCTGCAGCACGCGGACGGCCACTCGCCGATGATCGCGGCGACCAACCCGGCGGCCCTGACGTACGACCCGGCCTTCGCCTACGAGATCGCCACGATCATGAAGGAGGGCCTGCGCCGTATGTACGGCGAGGCCAAGCCGGGCGAGGACCAGGACGTCTTCTACTACCTGACCGTCTACAACGAGCCGATGCCGCAGCCGGCGAAGCCGTCGGTGGCCGGTCTGGACGAGGCCATCATCAAGGGCCTCTACCGCTTCAACACGGCGGAGACCGCGGGTCTGAACGTGGCGGCCGCGAACGCCCCGCGCATCAACCTGATCGGTTCCGGTACGGCCATCCACTGGACCCTCAAGGCGCAGCAGCTGCTCGCCGAGGAGTGGGGCGTCGCCGCGGACGTCTGGTCGGCCACCTCGTGGACCGAGCTGCGCCGTGACGCCCTGGAGGCCGACGAGGCGCTGCTCAAGGGCGAGGAGCGGACCCCGTACGTGCGTCAGGCGCTCGCCGGCGCGCAGGGCCCGGTGCTTGCCGTCTCCGACTACATGCGCCAGGTCCCGGACCAGATCGCGCAGTGGGTCGAGCAGGACTACACCTCGCTCGGTGCGGACGGCTTCGGTCTGTCCGACACCCGTGAGGATGCCCGCCGCCACTTCGGCGTCGACGCCGAGTCGATCGTCGTCGCGGCCCTCGCCCAGCTCGCCCGCCGCGGCGAGGTCAAGGCGACGGCCGTGAAGGAGGCGCGCGAGCGCTACGGCCTGTAGGCAGCCTGCCGACCATGCCCCCGCCGGTGACGGCGGGGGCGTTGTCGTACCCGGGTTGCATGATGGACGGCATGCGCGCTGCCCGACTGATCAAGATGGTGCTGTTGCTCCAGTCCCGGCCGTCCATGACCGCGGCCGAGCTGGCGCGCGAGCTGGAGGTCTCCGAGCGGACCATCACGCGGGACGCGCAGGCGCTGAGCGAGGCGGGCGTGCCGGTGTACGCGGACCGCGGCCGGGCGGGCGGCTACCGCCTCATCGGCGGGTACCGCACGCGGCTCACGGGCCTCGCGCGCACGGAGGCGGAGGCGCTGTTCCTGTCCGGGGTGCCGGGCGCGCTGCGCGAGATGGGCCTGGACGACGTGGCGTCGGCGGCCCGCCTGAAGGTGTCGGCGGCGCTGCTGCCGTCGCTGCGGGACGCGTCGCAGACGGCGGCGCAGCGGTTCCATCTGGACGCGCCCGGCTGGTTCCAGGAGCCGCAGACCCCGGAGCTGCTGCCGCCGGTCGCCGAGGCGGTGTGGGACGACCGGGTGCTGCGGGTCGGGTACCGGCGCGGGGACACGGTCGTGGAGCGGGAGCTGGAGCCGTACGGGCTCGTGCTCAAGGCGGGGGTCTGGTACCTGGCGGCGCGGGTGCGCGACGGGGGTGACAGGGGTGGCAGGGGTGACGGGGGTGACAGGGGTGACGCGGCAGGCGGGGGTTTCCGGGTGTACCGCATCGACCGGTTCACGAAGGTGGCGGCGGGCGAGCGGCCCGAGGACCGCTTCGTGCGGGACGAGAGCTTCGAGCTGCCCGCCTTCTGGGACGAGCGGGCCGAGCAGTTCGCGCGGGCGCTGTTGCGGGCCGAGGTCGTGGTGCGGCTGACGGCGGCGGGCGTACGACAGCTGCCGTATGTCGTCGAGCCGGTGTCCGCGCGGGAGGCCCTGGCGACGGTGGGGCCGCCGGACGCCGCGGGGCGGGTGGTGGTGACCGTGCCGGTCGAGTCGGAGGACGTCGCGTTCACGCAGCTCATGGCGCTCGGGCCGGAGGCGGAGGTGGTGGCTCCGGACGGGCTGCGGCAGCGGTTCGCGCGGGCGGCGCGGCGGATGAGCGGATGGTACGCGTGAGCTCGGGGCGGAGGGCGCGTGCCGTGCGCCGGGTGCCCTGGGCATGTGCATGCGTAACGAAGTGACGTTCCTCGTCCGCTCGGCGTGCGCCCCCAGGATCCAGGACCGATGCTTGTCCCGTGATGGACGAGACCGAGTTCTGGGAGATCGTGGACAGCACCCGCGAGGCCGCCGGGGGCGACCCCGAGGACCATGCCGAGCTGCTCGTCGAGAGACTGCTGCAGTCCGATCCCGATGCCGTGCTCGACTTCGCCCGTCACTTCGAGGCCCGCTACAACCGGGCGTACCGGTGGGATCTGTGGGGCGCCGCGTGGGTGCTGCTCGGCGGGGCCAGTGACGACTCCTTCGACTTCTTCCGGTGCTGGCTGATCGGGCAGGGCCGCGAGGTGTTCGAGGGGGCGCTGCACGATCCGGACTCACTGGCGGAGCTGCTCGACGGGTTCGACGACGAGGTGGACGGGGACGGGGAGGAGCTCGGGTACGCCGCGGACGAGGCCTACGAGGAGCTGACCGGCACGGTCATGTCGGACCTGGGCCTGCCGCCGGCCCCGCCGGAGCCCGAGGGGGCGCCGGTGGACTTCGAGGACGGCGGGGTCATGACGCGGCTGTATCCGCGGTTGACGGAGCGGTTCGGTTGACGTCCTCACCGCCCCGAGGGGCGGTGATTCCGGTCCGCACCGCTTCGGGTTCCTGCTTCATCGGCCGCTGCCCTCCCTTCCGGGAGTGGTCTTGCAGGGATTCCACGGGCTTGACGCCCCGCCCGTCCGGAGGGCCTTCACCTCCACCCCGAAGGGTGGGGCACTGGCCAGGCGTTCGGTAGCGGCGCCCCGCACGGCGAGCTCCGCTCGCCCGGGGCGCCGCCTCACGCAGCCCCGATGGCCTGCTCAAGTCCGGGGAACGTGAACTCGAAGCCCGACTCCAGCAGGCGCGTCGGGACTGCGCGGGTCGAGCCCAGGACGTCGCCCGCCATTTCACCGAGGACCACCCGGAGCACCGGCGCGGGGGCCGGGAACAGGGCCGGGCGGCGCAGGACGTGGGCCATCGCGGCCGTCACCTCGCGGTTGGTCGCCGGGTGCGGCGCCGTCAGATTCACCGGCCCGGAGACCGACTCCGTGTCCAGGAGGTGCCGCAGCGCGGCGACATGGTCGTGCAGCGCGATGTACGACCAGTACTGGCTCCCGTCGCCGAGGCGTCCGCCGAGTCCGGCCCGGAACAGCGGGAAGAGCTTGCCCCAGGCTCCGCCGTCCCGGGAGACGACCAGGCCGGTGCGGGCCAGGACGGTACGGATGCCGGCCTGGTGCGCGGGCGCGGTGGCCGCCTCCCACTCGACGCAGACCGAGGGCAGGAACCCGTCCCCGGCCGGCGCGCTCTCGTCGACGGCCCGCGCCCCGGTGTCGCCGTAGTAGCCGACGGCGCTGCCGTTGAGGAAGACGCGGGGCGGGGTGGGCAGCGCGGCCGCCGCCTCGGCGAGGACCGTGGTGCCCAGGACCCGGCTGTCGCGGATCTCCTGCTTGTACGCCGCCGTCCAGCGGTGGTCGCCGACCCCGGCCCCGGCGAGGTTGACGATCGCGTCGACGCCGGTGAGCCGGTCCGCGTCGACGTGACCGCCCTTGGGGTCCCAGCGGACCTCTTCGGCCGACCGGGGGTCCCGCCGCACCAGGCGCAGCACTTCGTGTCCGTCGTCGGCGAGGGAACGGACGAGAGCCGAGCCGATGAGTCCTGAGGCGCCCGCCACCGCGATACGTGTCATGCACCCCATCTTGCCGCGGGCCCGCCGGTCGTACAGTGACCCGCATGTCGCTGCCACAGCCCCGGATACGTTTCGCGGAACCGGAGGACGCCGAGATCCTCGGCAGCCTCGACCGCGCCACCTGGTCCCCTCTGCACGCCGTGAAGCCACAGGACCGCGAGCCCTACGCACCGTTCTTCACGGAGCGGTTCGGGCCGCGCGACCACATCGTCGCCGAGCTCGACGGCGGCCTCGTGGGCTTCGTACGCCTGGGGTACCCCACCCCGCTCGTCGCGAACGCGCACGTCCGGCAGATCCTGGGACTCGCCGTCGCCGACACGGCACGCGGCCGGGGCGTGGGCCGGGCGCTGGTGCGGGCGGCGGTCGGCCAGGCCAGGCGGCAGGGCGCCCGGCGGATCACCCTGCGGGTGCTCGGGCACAACACACCGGCCCGCAGACTGTACGAGGCCGAGGGCTTCGTCGTCGAGGGCGTGCTGCCGCAGGAGTTCCTGCTGGACGGCGAGTACGTGGACGACGTCCTCATGGGACAGGCCCTCTGAGGCTCGGAGCCGGTAACCGGGGTGCCGGTGATGCCCGGTGAGTCGGAAGATGTGAACGTAGAGGCCATGAAGCACCTGGGACCCCCGCGCCGCCCGGCGCACCGGCGCGCCACCGCCACCGCCTCCGTACTGCTGCTGCCGCTCGCGCTGTCGGTGCTGACCGCCTGCTCGGACGACGACGACACGGCCACGCCGCCGGTGGCCTCGCCCGCGGCGACGGCGAGCGGGGCGCGCTGCGACACGGATCCGATCGTGCCGGCCACGGACGGGGCCGCGGCCGCGCGGCCCGCGGCGACCGGGGCGTACACGCTGGACAGCGGCGCGAGCACGGCGCCGCGCAAGAAGGCGTTCAAGGCGACGGTGACCGACGAGTCGGCGGCTCTGGTGTCCGGCTCGGGGAAGCTGTCCACCCACGACTCCAAGGTGACGAAGAGCGGCGACACGTCGTCCCTTGAGGAGTCGGACGGCCGGGGCCTCAACGCGGCTCTGCTGGCCCGTGACGGCGGCGAACTCGACGTGTCCGGCGGCACGTTCACCACCGACGGCAAGGGTGCGACGGGCGTCGCCGCGGTGGGCGAGGACGCGCGGGCCGTGCTGAGCGCGGGCGAAATCACGGCGCAGGGCGTGTCCGCGCACGGGGTACTGGCGTCGTACGGCGGCGCACTCGATCTGACCTACGTCGAGATCGACACGGCGGGCGCCCAGTCCGCCCCGATCGCGACCGGGCCCGGCGGCGCGCAGGTGACGGTGTCCGGCGGCACGATGACCTCGGCGGGCTGCGGTTCGCCGGGGGTGCAGACGTCCGGCGACGTGTCGCTCTCCGGCACGCTCTTCGACCTCGCGAACTCGGAGGCGTTCACGGTGGAGGCCGGGGGCTCGCTGTCCCTGAAGAACGTACGGGCGTCGGCCGCGGCCGGCGGTGTGGTGCTGCGCGGCGACGGCGCGACGTCGTACTCCATGGACGCCGGGGCGCTGCAGGCCACGGACGGCGATGTGTTCAACGTCCGGCGGACCACGGCGAAGGTGGAGCTGACGGGCGGCGCGGAGGTCAGGACCAAGGACGGGAAGCTGCTGCGCGTCAAGGACGGGGGCGACGTGACGTTCACGGCGGACGGCGAGAAGCTGCAGGGTGACGTCACCGTGGCGGACGGTTCGAAGGCGGCCCTGGACCTGAAGGGCTCGACCAAGCTCGACGGGGCGGTGACCGGGGCGTCCTTGAAGCTCGCGGGCAGCGCGCGCTGGACGGTGTCCGGGGACTCGTCGCTCAAGGGCCTGTCGTTCGACGACGACACGGACGTGGCGAGGGAGATCGCCCGGGTGATCGACGGCAACGGCCACTCGGTGACGTACGACGCGGCGGCCAGCCCGGACCTGGGCGGGAAGTCGTACAAGCTGGACGGCGGCGGAACGCTGAAGCCCGCGTGAGCCCCGGGGCGTGTGGCGAAAGTCCCTCCCCCCGCCACCGCTGGGAGGTGCCCCGGCCCTTCGGGCGGACGACGGGACTTTCGAAACACGCCCTAACCGCGCCCCTGCAGCCGCGCCGCCCGCTCCCTGATCGACGGCAGCTCGGCCATCAGCGCGAGCCCGGGGCAGAACGTCTCGTACCCGTCCCGGTGCCCGGAGACCGCCAGGAAGTCGGCCCCGGTGCCCGCCTTGAAGCGGCTCTGGCTGTTGCTGGAGACGAGCCGCACGGTGGAGCGCGGGTCCACCCCGGCCAGGCCGAGCTTCCACGCGGCGACGGCGGCGATCGCGTCGGTCATGGCGCGCGGCACCGGCGTGCCCTCGGTGAACGTACCGATCGCGGCGATCCCGGCGGTGCCCTGGTTGAAGCCCTGGGTGTGCGCGCCGACGACGGGCCGCTCGACGCCGCCCGCCCGGCCCTCGTACACCGTGCCGCAGCGGTCGACGAGGAAGTTGTAGCCGATGTCGTCCCACGCCTTGCCGCCCGCCTGGCCCGCGTACAGGTAGCGGATGATGCGCGGTGTGTCGGCGCAGTCGTAGCCGTTGGGCGAGTCGGTGTGGTGGATGAAGACGGCCCGGACGCGGTCGGCGTACCGGATCGGGTCGCGGTGGTAGGTCTCGGCATCCGCGAGCCAGCGCTCGCGCGGCACGATCAGCGGCCGGATCCCGGCGTGCGGCCCGGCGGAGGCCGCATGGCCCTGCACGGGGAGCGCGGCGGCCGGCATCACGGCGCGCGCCGACACGGCCAGGGGCGGCGCGGGCCCGCCGCGGTCGATCCCGACGGAGCACAGCACGAGCAGCCCGAGGGCCAGGGCGCCGGGCACGCAGCACAGGGTCGTTCGCAGGGCACGCACGTCTCCACTGTCGGGCCCCGCGCGCTGTGCGGTCGGCCACTGTCTGCCAGTTGGCGGAACCACTGACGGGTCCACGGTCGTTTGTTACCGATATGGACCTGCACATACTCGACGTGGCGCTGATCGTGGTGGCACTGGCCTACGCGGCTTCCGGTTACCGCCGCGGCCTGCTCGCGGGCTGCGTGTCGCTGGCCGGCTTCGTCGGCGGCGCGGTCGTCGGGGTGTGGCTGCTGCCGTTCCTGATGAAGTCGGTGACGCCGGGGACGTCGACGGCCACGGTCGTCGCCGTCCTCACGGTGCTGCTGCCCGCGATCATCGGCCATGCCCTCGCGGGGCAGCTGGCGCTGCGGGTGCGCGGCGGCATGGACCGGGCACCGGGCCCGCTGCGGGTGGCGGACGGGATCGGCGGGGCGGCGGCCAGCACGGTCGCCGTCCTGGTGGTGGCGTGGGTGGCGGGCAGCGTCCTCGTGGCGTCGTCGTCGACGTCCCTGAACCAGGCGATCCGCGGCTCGTCGGTGCTCGGCGCGGTGCAGGACACGATGCCGTCGACGACCCCGGCGTGGTTCGCGCGGGCGACGGGCGCGCTCACCTCCGCCGGGTTCCCGCAGGTCTTCGACCCGTTCTCCAGCGAGCCCTCGGCCGAGGTGGCGAAGCCCTCCGGGGACAGCGTGACCAGGGCGGCGACCCGCGCGGCGACGCGCAGCACCGTCAAGGTGGAGGGTTCCGCGGGCACCCAGGGCCGCGAGGGCAGCGGTTTCCTGTACGCGTCCGAGCACGTGATGACCAACGCGCACGTGGTCGCGGGCATCGACGACCCGACGGTCCGGGTGGGCGGGGTCGGCCGCGCGTACCAGGCGCGGGTGGTGCTCTTCGACCCGGACAAGGACGTGGCGGTGCTGTACGTTCCCGGGCTCGACGCGCCCCCTCTGAAGTTCGACACCGGGGCCGCGCGGGGCGACGCCGCGGTCGTCGCCGGGTATCCGCAGGACGGCGGGCTCGATCTGCAGGCGGCGACGGTCGCCGACACGATCAGCGCGAACGGGCAGGACATCTACGGGGGCGGGACCGTCACCCGGGAGATCTACTCGATCCGCTCGACGGTGCGGCCGGGGAACTCGGGCGGTCCCCTGCTGACCACCTCCGGTGAGGTGTACGGGGTGGTCTTCGCCCGGTCGACGACGGACTCGGGGACGGGGTACGTGCTGACCGCCGACGAGGTGTCCGGGGACGCGGCGCGGGGCGCTTCGCTGACGTCGGCGGTCGACACGGGGGCGTTGGTGTCGTCGTAGGGGTGCTCCTGGCGGGCGGGCGCGGCTTTCGTCGTGGCTGGTCGCGCAGTTCCCCGCGCCCCTGAAGGCATGCGGCTCCGCCGCGCCTTCAGGGGCGCGCGGCGCGACCAGCGCCGGCGAGCAGGCGGGGCACCCCTCAGTAGTGCGTACCGCCGTCGATGCGCACCTCGGTGCCGGTGATGAACTTCCCGTCGTCCGACGCCAGCATCGCCACGACCCCGGCGACCGCCTCGGGCCCGGCGAAGCCCTGGCCCAGCGCGGGCGACAGCTTCGCGAAGAGGCTCCAGTCGGTGTCCTCGGGCAGGCCGGGGCCCTGGCTCTGCCTGCTCTCGCCGGAGCCGTCGGTCATGCCGGAGGAGATGGAGCCGGGCTGCACGGCGGTGAACCGTATGCCCTGCTTGCCGTACTCGGCGGCGAGTGCGTGCGTCATGGACTGGATGCCGCCCTTGCTCGCCGCGTAGGCCGCCATGTACGGGTGGGCGAACATCGCGGACGTCGAGCTGAAGTTCACGACGGCCGGCGCGTCGCCCTCCAGGAGCGCCGGGATCGACTCGCGGATCATCAGGAACGTCCCCGTGAGGTTCACCGTGAGCACCGCGGTGAAGTCGGCGAGGGACGTCTCGTGGGTGTGCGAGGAGCGCAGGATGCCGGCCGCGTTGACCAGCACGTCCAGGCCGCCGAGGGCCTCGACGCCGGCGGCGACACCCGCGCGCACGGACGCCTCGTCGGCGATGTTCACCACGACCGTGGTCAGCCGCGCGGCGTCCGCGCCCGCCTTGCCGACGGTGTCGCGCAGGCCCGCCTCGCTGACGTCGGCGGCGACGACCGTGCCGCCCTCCGCCAGCATGCGCAGCACGGTGGCCTGGCCGATGCCCGAGCCACCGCCGGTGATCAGCGCGCGGCGGCCTTCGTAGCGGTTCATGTCGACTCCCTGAGGTGTTCATTCGGTGATGCGGGATTCACCGTACGCCCAAGTGGCACGTTTTGCCACAGTGGCGTATTACGCCTACCTGGCGTTGCTCCGGCTACGCTTTCTCGGGTGAGCCGACCCGAGAACCAGCCCCTTTCGCTGACCGAGCGCCGCAAGGCGGCGACCCAGCTCGACATCGCGCACGCCGCGGCCGAACTCTTCACCGAGCGGGGCCCCGACGGCACGACGGCGGAGGAGATCGCGGGCCGCGCCGGGGTCGCCCTGCGCACCTTCTACCGGTACTTCCGCAACAAGCAGGACGCCGTGGGGCCGCTGCTCTCCGCCGGTGGCGCCGACTGGCGCGAGCTGCTGGCCGCGACGGAGCCCGGCACCCCGCTCCCCCGGGCCCTGGAGGCGGCGGCGGTGGCCACGCTGTCCCGGCCCGGCGAGGCCGCGGCGGAGGCGCTGCGCTGGACCCGCGGCCTGCTGCGGGCGGCGCAGGACGACCCGGCCCTGCGCGCGGTCTGGTACCGGGTCAACCAGGAGTCCGAGGAACAGCTGCTGCCCGTCGTGGCCCAGCTGGTCGGCCCGGACGCGGACGACCTGGAGGCCCGGCTGATCGCCGCCGCGGCGACGGACGCGATCCGGATCTCCCTGGAGGTGTGGGCGGCCTCCGACGCGGACGTCTCCGGCCCGGGCTCCCCGGCGGACCTGGTGGTGCGCGCTCTCAGGGGCGCGAGGACGGGGCACGGGGCCGCGGGCGCGCCGACCGAGTGATCCCGGCGACCCCGCGGGCCCGCGGGGCGCACCCGGCGGGCCCCGCGTGCGCCCGTGCCGCCCCGATGCGCGGACCCTCCTTTGCCTGAACCCCACCTACCCTCGACCCGAACTCAGGTATTCCGGGGCCGAGTCGGGGGCATAGGCCCCCCGCCAGCAGCCGCGCAACCTCGGGGAGGCGTACGTGCTTGAGCCCGCACACGCAGCAGCAGAGGCCGTCGTCATCGTGGGGGGCGGGGTCGCCGGCCTCTCGGCGGCCCAGCACCTGACCAGGGCGGGTGTGAGGCCGCTCGTCCTCGACGCCGCGTCGGACGTCGGCGGCCGGATGTCCACGGAGAAGGTCGACGGGTTCCGGCTCGACCGGATCGGACAACTGCTCTCGACCTCGTACCCCGAACTGCGCCACACGCCCGGTCTGGACGCCCTCGTCCTGCGCCCCTTCTCCCCCGGCGTGCTGCTGCACAGCGAGGGGCGCCGCCATCGCGCCGGCGAACCCACGGGCCCCCGGCGCGCGAGGGGCGCACTGAGTGCAGCGCGCGCCCTTGCAAGCGCCCCTCGTCCGGCACGGGGTGTCAGGCCCTCGCTCGGCGGCCCGCTCGACCATGCGCGGCTCGGCGCTGCGCTGGCCCGGATCGCCGCGACCGACCCGGCCCGACTGCTCGCCCGCCCCGAACTCCCCATCGGCCGCGCCCTGTTGGAGCGCGGCCTGCCACCCAGGACCCTGCACGGCTTCATCCGTCCGCTGCTCTCGGCCCTGCTCTGCGACCCGGATCTGACGACGTCCAGCCGGTGCGCCGAACTGGCCCTGCACGCGTACGCGAACGGCCGGCTCGCCGTGCCCGAGGGCGGCGCCGACACCCTGCCCGAACTGCTCGCGAGCAGCCTCCCGCCGGGCACCGTGCGCACCGGCGTCCGGGTCACCGCCATCGCCGCGAACCGCGTGACGACCGCCGAGCACGGTGAACTCCCGTGCCGCAGCGTCGTGTTGGCGACCGACGCGGCCGCGGCCGCCGAACTCCTGCCGGGATTGCGTGTGCCCCGCTTCCACGAGGTGACGGTCGTCCACCACGCCGCGCCCGAGCCGCCGCTCACCGAACCCGCGCTGCTCCTGGACGCCGACCGGCTCGGGCCCGTCGCCCACACCTCGGTGATCAGCCAGGTCGATCCGAGCCGTGCCCCGGCCGGCCGTGCGCTGGTCTCCTCGACCGTGCTCGGCCCGCCGCCCACCGAACGGGAGCTGCGCACCCAACTCGCCGCGCTCTACGGCACGTCGACCCGGAGCTGGGAGACGCTCGCCGTGCACCACGACGCCCGCGCCGTCCCCGCGATGCCCGCCCCGCACGACCCGCGCCGCCCGGTGCGACTGTTCGACGGCCTGTACGTGTGCGGGGACCACCGGGACACGAGCACGGTCCAGGGCGCCCTGCACTCGGGGCGCAGGGCGGCCCGGGCGGTCCTGACCGACCTGGGCCTGTCGGCCGCACCACGGGCCCCCGAGGAGGACCCCCCGGTGGAAAAAGCCGCCTGACCCAGCGCCGACCCGGGCAATCCGCCGCGGCAAGGCGGCACCCCGGCGCCGGCCAGGCGCCCCAGCGGGGCCCCGCCCACGGCGCGGGCCCACTTAGACCGCGCCCGTCTCCGTGGCACATTCCGGAGGCGGGCGCCCTCAACCCACCGCCGGACTCAGCCCAGGGCCGCGACCTTCTCCCGGTACCCGCGGACGGGCCCGGCGTCCCGGTACGGCTCAAGCCGCCGCTCGAACTCCCGCACATACTCGTGCGCCCGCACCGACCGCATGTCGGCCGCCGCCGCGGCCGCCTCCGCCCCGAGCGAGCACGCCGAGTCCAGCTCCCCGAGCCCGAGTCGCGCCGAAGCGAGCACCACCCGGCAGAACAACCGGCTGCGCGCATACCCGGGCGCCCGCAACTGCAGCGACCGCTCGGCGTGCTGCGCCGCGGCCCGGTACTGCTGGAGATCCCGGTAGCAGTGCCCGAACTCGTCGGCCAGCTGCGCCTCGTCGAAGAACCGTGCCCAGTGCGGGACTTCGTCCCCGGCCCGCACCGCGTCCAGCGCCCGCTCGGCCCGTACGAGCGACGACGTACAGGCCCGCACCTCGCCGAGCACCCCGTGTCCGCGCGCCTCCACGGCGTGCAGCAGCGCCTGGACGGCCGGCGGCGCCGACGTGCCGACGCCCTGCTGGGCGACCCGCGCGAGCTGCACGGCCTCGCGCCCGTGGCCGAGGTAGACGGCCTGGCGGCTCATGGTGACGAGGACGTACGACCCGTACATCCGGTCCCCCGCCGCCTGCGCGAGCCGCAGCGCCTGCACGAAGTAGCGCTGGGCGAGCCCGTGGGCCGCGATGTCGTACGAGGTCCAGCCGGCCAGCCGGGTCAGATCGGCGACGGCGGCGAAGAGCCGCCGCCCGGTCTGCTCCCCGTACGTGCCGCGCAGCATCGGCTCGGCCTCGTGCTCCAGGTATCTGACCAGGGCCTGGCGTGCGTGCCCGCCGCCGTAGGCGTGGTCGAGGGCGCGGAACAGCTCGCCGACCGAGCGCAGCGCCGCGATGTCGCCGGGCGTCACGCGCTGCCCGGGCCCGCGCTCGGTCTGGGTGCGCTGGCGGGGCACTGCGGGCCGCCCCTGCGGCGGGACCCGGGGCGGCAGCTCGCCGCGGCCCACCCGGTCGTCGGCGCGGCCGATGAGCCAGTCCCGGCTGGGCACGACGAGCCCGGCCGGGGTGAACGCGATCTTGCGGAGCTCGGCATGGCTGCCGGAGTCCTTGCGCCACAGGCCGCTGACGATGTCGACGGCCTCCTCGGGCGAGCCCGCGAACTCCAGGCCCGCGTACACGGGGGCACAGGCGTCGAGGCCGAGGTCCTGGGCGGAGAGTCGGCGGCCGAGGCGCCGGGTGAACACCTCGGCGATCAGTGCGGGCGTGGTGCCTCGCGGCTGCTGCCCGCGCAGCCATCTGGTCACCGATGTCTTGTCGTAGCGCAGGTCGAGACCGTGTTCCAGGCCTAGCTGGTCCACGCGGCGCGCGAGCCCCGCATTGGAGAAACCCGCCTCCGCGATGAGCGCGGCGAGCTGGCGGTTCGGGGTGCGCTGCGGAGGTCGTTCCGTCATCAGCTGTGCGGTCTCCTGCCTTCCGGGCCGGGGTGCAGCCCTCATGGAACGGCGCGACTGTAACGGCGATATCCGGCCTCGACAGAGCCTTCGCGGGGCCTTCATCCGATCGTGTGACGAACGGTGGGAGAGGTGGACACCGAGGGGGACGCCCGGAGGTCACGACGGAGGTCACGACGGAGGCCGACGGGAGGCGGTCGGCGGGAGGCGGTCGACGGGAGGCGGTCGACGGGCACGCGTCGCCCGGTCATACGATGCGTGTGCGCTACACCGGAAGGTTCAAGGTTCCCCGTGCCTCATATCGACCTCGACTACTCCGACTCCCTCGTCGGTTCGGTCGACGTACCCGCCCTGATGGCGGAGCTCCACCCGCTCGTGGTCGACCGTGTGCGGTCGGTCGGAGTCGGCAAGACGTTCGCGCGGTCGGCGCCGTCGTACGTGGACGGGGCCGCGGCCCCGTTCGTGCATGTGGCGGTCGGCCTGCTGCCGGGGCGTCCGCAGGCGATGAAGGACACGCTCTCCGAAGACGTACTGGCGCTGCTCGACAAGCACCTGTCCGGGGTCCCCGATGTGACGTACTCGGTCGAGGTGCGCGATCTGGACGCCTCGTACCGCCTCTACCCGACGCACTGAGAACCGCCGGAGCGGGGCGCCGTACCCTGGCTGCGGGCGCGATATGTGCACGGTGAAGGTTCGTAAGGAGGCGCTTGCCGTGAGTGAGTTCCGGTTCGTCCGGATGGGGTTCGGCGCGGACATGGTGGATTACCAGGTCGCCTGGGACGAGCAGCGTCGTGTGCACGCGGCCCGCTTCGCCGACGAGATTCCCGACACCTGTCTGCTTCTTGAGCACCCGCCGGTCTACACGGCGGGCCGTCGCACCGCGCCCGAGGAGCGCCCGCTGGACGGCACGCCGGTCATCGACGTGGACCGCGGCGGCAAGATCACCTGGCACGGCCCGGGGCAGCTCGTCGGTTACCCGATCCAGAAGCTGCCGCGCCCGGTGGACGTGGTCGCGCATCTGCGCCGCCTGGAGGACGCGATGATCGCGGTCTGCGCCGAGTTCGGCATCGAGGCCGCCCGGGTCGAGGGCCGCGCAGGCGTCTGGGTCCTGGGCGATCCGATCGAGCAACGTACGCATCTGGGCGGCCTGTCCCTCGACTTCAACCCGCGCCTCAGCAGCGAGGACGAGGAGTTCGACCACCGCCTGGTCGGCCCCGAGTACGCGCCCTCGAACGCCGGCCAGCGGCACGAGGACCGCAAGATCTGCGCCATGGGCATCCGCGTCGCCAAGGGCGTCACGATGCACGGCTTCGCGCTGAACGTGAACCCGGACACCTCGAACTTCGACAAGATCATCCCGTGCGGCATCCGCGACGCCGGTGTGACCTCGCTCTCGTACGAGCTCGGCCGCGAGGTCTCGATGGAGGAAGTGCTCCCGATCGCGGAGAAGCACCTCCAGGACGTCCTGGGCGGCGCCGACCTCAAGCCGCGCACCGTCGAGCGGGCCTCGGCCTGACCCCCGTACGCGGAAACCGGGGAGTGCGGGGAATGCACCCCCGTGGCCACAGGTTGGCCATCCGTGAGGGCCATGAACATCACGGGCGTACCCTGATGTACGCCGAGGAATCAAAGCTTTAGGGAGCCGGTCGTGTCCGCAGTCGCACCCGACGGACGCAAGATGCTGCGCCTGGAGGTCCGCAACGCCCAGACCCCCATCGAGCGCAAGCCCGAGTGGATCAAGACCCGGGCGAAAATGGGCCCCGAGTACACCAAGATGCAGAACCTCGTGAAGTCCGAGGGCCTGCACACGGTCTGCCAGGAGGCGGGCTGTCCCAACATCTACGAGTGCTGGGAGGACCGCGAGGCCACGTTCCTCATCGGCGGTGACCAGTGCACGCGCCGCTGCGACTTCTGCCAGATCGACACCGGCAAGCCCGAGGCCCTCGACCGCGACGAGCCGCGCCGCGTCGGCGAGTCCGTCGTCACGATGGACCTGAACTACGCCACGATCACCGGCGTCGCCCGCGACGACCTGGAGGACGGCGGCGCCTGGCTGTACGCGGAGACGGTCCGCCAGATCCACGCCCAGACCGCCGACCGCGCCGAGGGCCGCACGAAGGTCGAGCTCCTCGCCCCCGACTTCAACGCGGTCCCCGAGCAGCTGGCCGAGGTCTTCTCCTCCCGCCCCGAGGTCTTCGCGCACAACGTCGAGACGGTCCCGCGCATCTTCAAGCGGATCCGCCCCGGCTTCCGCTACGACCGCTCGCTCAAGGTCATCACCGAGGCCCGCGAGTTCGGCCTGGTGACCAAGTCGAACCTGATCCTCGGCATGGGCGAGACCCGCGAAGAGGTGTCCGAGGCGCTGCGCCAGCTGCACGAGGCCGGCTGCGAACTGATCACCATCACGCAGTACCTGCGCCCCTCCGTGCGGCACCACCCCGTGGAGCGCTGGGTCAAGCCGGCCGAGTTCGTAGAGCTGAAGGACGAGGCCGAGCAGATCGGCTTCTCCGGTGTCATGTCGGGCCCGCTGGTCCGCTCCTCGTACCGGGCCGGGCGGCTCTACCAGATGGCCATCGAGAAGCGGGGTTCGTACGTCGCCTCGCAGGCCGTGTGACCGCGGACTCTGTGAATTCGCGCACAAGAAACTACTGATCGGTATTGGCCGGTACGACGCGGCCCTGACCGTCCTCGCAGATGAGGGCGAACGTCAGGGCCGCGTCAGCGTTTCGAGCCGGCGCGTCAAGGCTTCATTGGCGTTTGACCGCCCAGTCACGCCCTGGTAACACCAATCAGTGACCCTGTAATCACCGCTCGTGCACCCATCGCCAAAGCTGTGATCCGTCTCTGAGGGGGGACCTCAACGATGCAGGCCGCGCCCGTACGCGCCACCGCCATCCCGACGTTCACCGACGCCCTGCGCGCCGTGGAGTCGCTGCTCATGAGCGGCGGCCAGCGCACCGCCCGCCGCAACGCATGGACCTCCGTCCTGGAGGACCGCCGCCGCGCCAAGGACCGCGTCGAGGCCCAGCGCGTCCTCGAAGCCGTCTCCGCCCGGGGCTGACACCCCGGCCGGGCCGGTCCGGGCCGTACTGCTGTTCATGCGGCGTCCCCGGCCACGTAGACTTCAGGCATGGCGAGGAAGGACACGGCAGCGAACGCTGCGAATCCAGGGCGACTCAAGCAGATCGCTCTGACCTACAAGATGACCAGCAAGGCCGATCCGAAGATCGGTCTTGTACTCGCGGCTGTGGGAATCGTCACCTTCGGTGTCTTCCTCGCGATCGGTTTCTTGATCGGTCACCCCATCTATCTCGGAATTCTCGGCTTCCTGCTCGCCTTCCTCGCGATGGCGATCGTCTTCGGACGCCGTGCCGAGCGTGCGGCCTTCGGGCAGATGGAGGGTCAGCCCGGTGCAGCGGCCGCGGTGCTCGACAACATCGGCCGCGGCTGGACCACGACCCCGGCGGTCGCGATGAACCGCAGCCAGGACGTCGTGCACCGCGCGGTCGGCAAGGCGGGCATCGTGCTGGTCGCCGAGGGCAACCCGAACCGGGTGAAGACGCTGCTCGCGGCCGAGAAGAAGAAGATGGCCCGTGTCGTGTCGGACGTCCCGGTCCACGACATCATCGTGGGCAACGGCGAGGGCCAGGTCCCGCTGAAGAAGCTCCGCACGACCATGCTGAAGCTGAACCGGGTACTGACCGGCCCCCAGGTGACCGCGACCAACGACCGGCTGCGCGCCATGGGCGACCTGATGTCGAACATGCCGCTGCCGAAGGGCCCGATGCCCAAGGGGATGAAGATGCCCAAGGGTGGCGGCAAGATGCGGTGACGCCGCCGCTTGTCCCTACGTGAACGAGGCGGGCCGGAACCTTCGGGTTCCGGCCCGCCTCGTTCGGGTTTCGTTGTCGGGTGCCGGTGGGGTGCGGCCGGTCGCACCCCGCGGCGGAGCCGCTGACGGACGCGCCCCCCCTGGCCGACAGCGGTCAGATTCGGACCTCCACGGACTTCGCGATCCGGTCGTGCAGCCCGCGGCCGTCGCGGTCCCAGACCAGCGCGGGGATGGCGACGCACAGCAGCACCGTGCGCACCAGGACCCGCCCGACGCCGAGCCGGCCCCCCGCCTCCGAGACGACCCGCAGGCCGAGGAGGCGCTTGCCCGGGGTGCAGCCGATCGTGCCGACCGTCAGCACGCTCAGCACGAAGAAGATGAGCAGCGCCCAGTTACTGGTCGCCTGGTTGTAGCCGTGCGTCACCAAGCCGTATGCGATCAGCATGCACAGCGCCCAGTCCACGACGAGGGCTCCGATGCGCCGGCCGGGGCGGGCGATCGAACCCGGGCCCGACTCCGGGAGGCCGAGCTGTTCACCGCGGTAACCGAAGTTCGCACCCGCGTTCTCCAAGGCTTCGCGCGGCCCCGACAGCCACGAGCCCATTGCTTCCCTGTTGTCCACGCATCCACGGTACTGCGGCGCGTTCCTCACCCCACCCTCCCCCCTGGTCCGGTTAACTTCGGCGAAACAAATGGGTCATGCTTGAGAAATCACGTCTGCCTATGGTCGGGTCCCAGCGTGTGCCACCGCACTGGCCGCACTGTCGAGCTGTACCGAGCTGCAACCCCGCCCCTCCCCGGGTGGGAGTAGGAGGAGTTGGATGTTCCAGAACGCCGATGACGCCAAGAAGTTCATCGCGGACGAGGACGTCAAGTTCGTCGACGTCCGGTTCTGCGACCTGCCGGGTGTGATGCAGCACTTCACGGTGCCGGCTGCGGCGTTCGACCCGACCGAGGAGCTCGCCTTCGACGGCTCGTCGATCCGCGGTTTCCAGGCCATCCACGAGTCCGACATGGCGCTGCGCGCGGACCTCTCCACCGCCCGCGTGGACCCCTTCCGCCGCGACAAGACGCTGAACGTCAACTTCTTCATCCACGACCCGATCACGGGCGAGCAGTACTCCCGTGACCCGCGCAACGTGGCGAAGAAGGCCGAGGCGTACCTCGCCTCCACCGGGATCGCCGACACCGCGTACTTCGGCCCCGAGGCCGAGTTCTACGTCTTCGACTCGGTGCGCTTCGAGACCTCCGCCAACAAGTCGATCTACGAGATCGACTCCGAGGCGGGCGCCTGGAACACCGGCGCCGTCGAGAACAACCGCGGTTACAAGGTCCGCTACAAGGGCGGCTACTTCCCGGCCCCGCCGGTCGACCACTTCGCCGACCTGCGCGCCGAGATCTCCCTGGAGCTGGACAAGAACGGCCTCCAGGTCGAGCGCCAGCACCACGAGGTGGGCACCGCCGGCCAGGCCGAGATCAACTACAAGTTCAACACGCTGCTGGCCGCGGCCGACGACCTGATGCTCTTCAAGTACATCGTGAAGAACGTCGCCTGGCGCAACGGCAAGACCGCGACCTTCATGCCGAAGCCGATCTTCGGTGACAACGGCTCGGGCATGCACGTCCACCAGTCGCTGTGGGCCGGCGGCGAGCCGCTCTTCTACGACGAGCAGGGCTACGCGGGCCTCTCGGACGTGGCGCGCTACTACATCGGCGGCATCCTGAAGCACGCCCCGTCGCTGCTCGCCTTCACCAACCCGACGGTGAACTCGTACCACCGCCTGGTCCCGGGCTTCGAGGCCCCGGTCAACATGGTCTACTCGCAGCGCAACCGCTCCGCGGCCATGCGTATCCCGATCACGGGCTCGAACCCGAAGGCCAAGCGCGTCGAGTTCCGCGCGCCCGACCCGTCCTCGAACCCGTACCTCGCGTTCTCCGCGCTGCTCATGGCGGGCCTCGACGGCGTCAAGAACAAGATCGAGCCGGCCGAGCCGATCGACAAGGACCTGTACGAGCTGGCTCCCGAGGAGCACGCCAACGTCCAGCAGGTCCCGACCTCGCTCCCCGCGGTCCTCGACGCCCTGGAGGCGGACAACGAGTACCTGCAGGCCGGCGGCGTCTTCACGTCCGACCTGATCGAGACGTGGATCGACTACAAGCGCACGAACGAGATCGCCCCGATCCAGCTGCGGCCGCACCCGCACGAGTTCGAGCTGTACTTCGACATCTAGAAATTACGCGGGTCAGAGCCCCGCGTAGCGCTCTGGGCCGTGCATGGGCCGTGGGTCGTGTCCTTCCCCGCCGAGGAGGAAGGACGCGGCCCACGGTCGTTTGAGGCGGTCGGAATCCCAACAACACGGCTCGCAGCCGCACGTATCCTCCGAGCCGTGGCACTGAAGCCACGCCGCCGTCATCGTCACGGCATCAGTGGCACCGCGATCGCGCTCACTGCTGTGGGGCACTCCGGCGAGCGTGCGGCGCCACGTGACCGACCTCAGACGGCTCCGAGGTCGACCGTGAGGCTGAAGGGTGCGACGGCCTTGACGGTGCCGGTGAACACGTCGCTGTCCCGGTAGGTCTTGCCGGCGGGGTCCAGGACGTAGGCGTAGACGATGGGGAGGCCTGTGGCAGCCTGCTCGATGCGCCAGTAGAAGGGGATTCCGGCTTTCGCGTACTGCTCGACTTTGACGATCCGGTCGGTCGTTTCCGAGCCGGGGGAGACGACTTCGACGACGAGGAGGACGTGTTCGGGCCGCGTGGGAGTGACGTCGATGGTGTCGGCCCGGTACATGGTGACGTCGGGGCGCCGGTTGGTCAGGGGGACGTCCTGGAGGCGGACGTCGAAGCCGGTGTCAGCGTTCCAGTCCGCGCCGGCAGCTTCGTCCAGGGCGTTGGCCAGGACACGGGCCAGCCGGTTGTGGCGCTTGGACGTGCTCGGGCTCGCTACGACCATCCCGTCCACGATCTCGATGCCTGCACACTGTTCCTCGGTCCAGGAGTCGTACTGCTCCGCGCTGATCTGCGCGTGCATCCAGTCGGGTGCGACCATCTCGGCGGTCATGGCGTACCTCCCTCGCGCGTGCTCGGCGATTTCCGTGCTGCTCGGCGCAGCCTACTGTTCCCGGCGAGTCAGGGACGGCTCGCGCAGGTGCGCCGCCTCCAGCCCGATTCACCGGCCTCACCCGAACCGCAGGGCGTCGGCGCTCTCTCCTGTGACCGTCACTACTCGTCGTGTGCACCACGAGTGCACCTCACCTGGGGCACGGCCCACGGTCCCTGGGCGAATCGCCTGCGCGGCTTCGACATCCGGAAAGCAGCTCCGCGCGGCCTGGATCCAGGTCCCGGAGCACTGCCAGCAGGCACCGTGACGAGTGCGCCGTCCCGGCACAGGGGTGGCGCACTCGTCGTCGATGCGGGCGAGTGCGTCTACTCCGCTCCGTCCGTACGGCCGGACCGGCCGCGGTCGGCGTCGACGGCTGCGGCGACCTCGCCGAGCAGCACGTCGAGATCGTCCGTGGTGGTGCGGTAGTTGCAGACGCAGGCGCGCAGCACGGTGCGTCCCCTGACCTCGACGGTGGCGAGGTAGGCGCGGCCGCCCTCCTGGATGCGGCGGGCGACGCGGGTGTGCAGCGCGTCCGCGTCGTCGGGGGCGACGTCGGTGACGCGGAAGCACGCGGCCGGCCAGGGGCCGCCTGCCAGCAGTTCGAGGCGGGGATCGGCGGTGATCTTGTCGCGCAGCCGGGCCGCGAGGGTGAGGTAGTGCTCGATCAGCGCGGTGACACCGTCGCGGCCCAGATGGTTGAGGGTCGCCCACAAGGCCAGGGCGCGGGTGCCGGGACGGGTGAGTTCGACGGTGGAGTGGGACAGCCAGGGCAGGGCGTCGGTCTCCCCCGCGGTGAGGTAGGAGGCGCGGTGGGCGAAGGCGGTGTGCAGGTGCCCGGGGTCCGGGACCAGCAGCGCGCCGCAGCCCACGGGAACGCTCAGGGTCTTGTGCGGATCCACGGTCAGGGAATCGACGTCCCCCACCCCCCGGTACAGCGGGGCCAGGGCCGGGACGGCCGCGCCGAGCCCGCCCCAGGCGCCGTCGGCGTGGTGCCACATCCCGGCGCCGCGGCACACGGACGTGACCGCTTCGAGCGGGTCGACGGCGCCGGTGGCGGTCGTGCCCAGCGTGCTGACCGTACAGAAGGGCAGGAACCCCGCGTCGGTGTCGGCGGCGACCGCGGCGCGCAACGCGTCGGGGTCCAGACGGTCCTGCGCATCCGCGGGAACCGGACGCAGCCGATGGGCGGGCACGCCGATGCAGGCGGCGGCCTTGGACACGGACATGTGCGCCTGGGCGCTGTAGTAGAGAGTCAGCCGGGCGTGGTCGCGGTCGTAGTCGGGTCCGTCGCCCGAGCCGCGCCGGGTGAGGAACCAGGAGCGGGCGGTGGCCAGGGCCAGCAGGTTGGCCATCGAGCCGCCACTGGTCAGGACCCCGCCCGTGCCGTCGGGCAGCCCGGCCAGGCCGGCCAGGGTACGCACGGTGCCGCGCTCCAGGTCCATGAGCGCGTTCTCGCCCATGCCGCACGTCGCGTTGACGGCGCCGGCCAGCAGTTCGGCGATGAGACCGGCCGGTGCGGGCGGGGAGTTGACCCAGGCGAAGAACGCGGGGTGGCCGTTGCCGCTCGGGTACGGCGCGATCTCAGCACGTACGAAGTCGAGCACCCGGCCCAGTTCGGCTCCCTGTGGCGCGAGGGATCCCTCGCGCAGCCGGGCCCTGTGCTCGGCACGCATCGGACGGCTCACCGAGCCCGCCGGGAGCTCGCTCAGGTAGCGGGACACCCACTCCGCCGCGGCCACCAGTTCGTCCCGCACCACCTTCGGTTCGGCCCCGGGCAGGACCTGCTTCCAGGGCGGGGCGGCATCGCTGCACCGAGCGGGAGCAACATCACTGAAAAGGTCCGGCATGATGGCGTGTAGAGCCTTTCGTTGTCGCAAGACCCCAGGTCAGAACGCCCAGAGTCATGGTCGTAACGAGCGGCTCCCGCCTCCGACACGCAGGCCGGGGCCCACCCGGGTTCACCGCTGCGGCGGCTCCGCGAGGCAGAGGCCGTTGCCGTCCGGGTCCAGGATCCCGACGTGGCGGACGCCGTTGGCGCAGGTCTCCACCGGCTCGTGGCCGGTGCCGTACGCGGCGAGCCGGGACAGGACGGTTGGAGATGTTCGGGGTGCGGGGCGAGCAGCGCAAGCTCGTCGCGCGGGGGCAGCAGACGCTGATCCAGGTGCGCGGGGAGGACTGACGGGGACGCAGGGCCGGAGGGGCGAAAAGACGGAAAGGCGAAAATAGGGCATTTGACTTAAACTCGGGCACGTTGCACACGCTGCCCCAGCCTCGGAGGAGTGCCGTCATGAGCAATCTGTTCGTCGTCGCCTACAACGACCTCGCGACCGCCAACCAGGTGCGCGACAAGGTCCTTTCGATGACCCGGGAGCATCTGGTCGAGCTGGAGGACATCGTCGTCGTCGAGCGGCGGGAGAGCGACGGCAAGATCAAGCTGCACCAGGCCGTCAACCACACGACGACCGGTGCCGCGGGCGGCGCGCTGTGGGGCGGGGTCATCGGGATGCTGTTCCTGGTGCCGTTCCTGGGGGCCGCCGTGGGCGCGGCCGCCGGTGCCGCCGGTGGCGCGGTCACGGACACCGGGATCAACGACAACTTCATGAAGGAGCTCAGCCAGAATCTGCGGCCGGGCGCGGCGGCCGTCTTCGCCCTGGTGAAGCAGGCCGCCAAGGACAAGGTCGTGCCGGAACTCGCCGCGTTCGGCGGGCAGTTGGTGCAGACGTCGCTGAGCCACGAGGAAGAGGAGCAGCTGCGCGAGATGGCGCTCGCCGCCCAGAAGAAGGCGCAGGAGACGGCCCAGGAGACGGCCCAGGAAGCGGCCAGGGCCACGCCGCAGGAGGCCGCCGCCTCCTGAGGTCGGGGCACGAAAGCACGAGTGAGGGCGGTCGTCCCGCGGGTTGCCCGGCCCGCAGCGATCATCCCCGCCGGATGCCCGGCCCGCAGCGATCGTCCCCGCCGGGCGTCCGGCCCGCAGCGGGCGTCCCCGCCGGATGTCCGGCCCGCGTCACCCCGCGGGGAACTCCAGCTTGCCCTCGATGATCTCTCGGGCCACGTCGGCCACCTTGCGCTGGTGCGAGCGCGCATAGCCGCGTAACCAGGAGAACGCCTCTTCGAGGGTCAGGTCGTGGCGCGCCGCCAGGATCCCCTTGGCCTGTTCCACCACGACCCGGCTGGACAGCGCGTACTCCAGCTGCCCGGCCAGGACCCGGCTCTCGGTCACCTCGCGCTGGAGCGAGAGGGTGTGCGCCGCGGCGTCCGTGTAGCTGCGGGCCAGCGCCAGGGCCGGCTCGTCGAGGCGCCTTCCGGGTGCGTCGAACAGGGCTATGGCCCCGGCCGCGCCCTCCTTGGCGGGCAGCGGCAGCGCGGTGACCCTGCCGTACCCCAGGGCCTGGACACGGGCGGACCAGCGCGGCCAGTGCGCGCGCACGGGCAGTGTCGTCACGTCCACGTCGATGAGGGCGCCGCCTGTCGTGGAGGAGTCGTGGGCGGGCCCCTCCCGCCAGTCCGCGGCGTCCGCGATCAGATCGCGCAGGGCATCGTCCGTGCCGGCGGTCCACACGACCCCGCCGGGGCCCGCCTGATAGCGCACGGCGGCACCGCGCGCTCCGAAGAGCCTGACGGCACCTGCCACGAGGGTGCTGAGCAAGGATTGTGTGTCGAGCGGCTCGCGGGCCGCCTCCCCCGTCAAATGGGCGAAGACCGCGCCGAGTTCCGGTCCCTGCAGCATCACGGTGGAGACCTCTCAGCCGAGTGTGAGTCGTCCTTCGACGATATCCCGGGCGATGTCGCCGATGGGGCGACCGTCGGCGAACGCCCGCGCTTTGACCAGTTCCAGTGCATCCACGACGGAACATCCGAGTTGCACTGCGGTCACGCCGGCCGCCTGATGCACCACGGCCCGGAAGTCGATGCCCCCGAAGAGGCCGGGTACCGCGTCACGGCCGAGCAACACACTGCGGGTCAGCGCGTCGGCGACCTGACTGAACAGGAGCGTCGAGGCCGTGCCGGGATGCGGATCGAAGACAGCGAGGGCGCCGATGCACTCGTCGGGCGCCTGCAGCGGCACGGCCACCACCTGGCCGATTCCGAGCGCCATGACGGCCGGACCGTAGCCGGGCCAGCACACACTCAGCGCGCGGCCCGACACGTCGATGGGGGCCCTGGCCCTGACCGCGTCCCGCGCCGGGCCCTCCCCCAGGGCGAACTCCAGGTCCTGTGCCCTGCGCGCCGGTTGATCGGAGGGGGCCGTCGCCAGCTGATTGCGGTCGCCGTCGACGAGGGTCACCGCCACGCTGTGCGCGCCGCACGCCTCGGCGACACCCGTCATGAACCGGGGCGGCGGCCCGCCGTCCCGTACCCACCGGCTGGCCCGGCGGGCGTGGCTCTCCAGGAGCTCCGCGGCGACCTGGTGACGGGCACCGGTGGTGCGGTGGATATGGGCGAGCCGCTCGAACATGGGGTCCCTCGCGCTGCGCGCCAGCCCCTCGTACCGCCGGGCGAGCCCGAAGGCCCGCTCGGCGCGCGCCCGCGCGCCGACCGCACGCTGCCAGGCGAGCGCGGCCTGTGCGGGCGAGTCGCCGCTGGGGTCCATACCATCCACACTACGCCCGTCGGTCATCCCTGACCGTCGGTGTGCCCTTCTTCCATCAAGAGCACGACACCGCCGCGGTGACCGTCGAAGGGGCTGCACTGAACCGTGCAACCGATGCTGCGGCCAAGGCGGTTGACGGCGTCGAGGGTGACCGGCACCCCGCGCTTGCGGGACGTGAGGCACTCCTCGACCACCTCGCGCAGCGGCTTGGTCGGCAGCCCGAACTCGAGGTCGAAGAAGGCGTGGTCGAGGACCTCGTCCTGGCGCAGGCCCCACAGGTCCGCGGCGCCCCGGTTCCAGCTCTTGACCTTGAGGTCCTTGTCGAGGACGACGACGGCCGCGGCGATGGAGGTGAGGACACCCTCCAGGAAGGCGCGCGCCTCGTCCAGCTCCTCGCTGCGGATGCGCATCTCCTCGTTCATCGTCTCCAGTTCCTCGTTGCCGGACTGGAGTTCCTCGTTCGTCGTCTCCAACTCCTCGTTCGTGGACTGGAGTTCCTCGTTCGTCGTCTCCAACTCCTCGATGGAGGACTGGAGTTCCTCGTTCGTCGTCTCCAACTCCTCGTTCGTGGACTGGAGTTCCTCGTACGCCGTCTCCAGGTCCTCGCGCACGCGCTTGATCTCGGACTTGAGCTGGGTGGCGACGGTGACGTCGGTGAACGTGATGTTGGTGGCGGCCGGCAGTCCGCCCGCGCCGACCAGCGGCTGTACCAGGATGTCGAAGAACTGGACGTCCTCGCCGACCCTGCGCTCCGCGCCGTTGACCCTCAGGGTGCGGCGTTCGTGCGTGGCCTGCTCGATGAGGGAGCGCAGTTCCACGGGGCGGTAGGAGATCTCCAGGTCCTGGAAGGGACGGCCGGTGTCGTTGGAGGTCAGGCCGAACTGGACGCGGGCATGGTTGTTGATGAAGACGACCATGCCCTCGGCGTCGACGGCGAGGGTGGCACCGGGCGAGGCGTCCAGGATCAGGTCGCGCAGCTGCCGGTTGCGGGCCACGCTCTGCAGCTCGCCGCCGTTGGTGACGCGCAGCTTCAGCGGGGCCGGCTGATAGGGCGGGGTGGTGCCGCCGGGGCGGCGGCGGAAGATGCGCTGGCGCATGCTGAGGACGTCGAAGCGTTCGGCGTCGTTCAGCAGCATCTCGGCCTTGCCGAGGAACAGGAAGGCGTTCTCGCGCAGCGCGAAGTGGAACCGGTCGATGATCTGGGTCTGCGCCTCGACGTTGAAGTACATCAGCGTGTTGCGGCAGACCAGCAGGTCGAGGCGGGAGATCGGGGCGTCGCGGGTGATGTCGTGACGGCCGAAGATCACCCGGCGGCGCAGATCGGAGCGGAAGCTGAACTGCGAGCCGTTCTGCTCGAAGTACTTGTCGCGCAGCTCGGCGGCGAGCGGCTCCAGGGTCTTGGCCGGGTAGAGGCCGGAGCGGGCGTCGCGCAGCGCCTCGTCGTCGACGTCCGTGGCGTAGATCTTGACCCGGTTGAGGGCCTCCTCCAGGCCCAGGGCCTCCGCGAACATCATCGCCAGCGAGTACGCCTCCTCGCCGCTGGAGCAGCCCGCGCTCCACACCCTGATCTCGTCCGAGTGGCCGACCTGGGCGAGGAGTTCGGGGAGCACCTCGTCCTGGAGGTACGTCCAGGCGTCGGTGTCGCGGAAGAAGGAGGTGACGTTGATGAGGATGGTGTTGAACAGCGCGTTGAACTCGTCGGCCGTGGTCTCCAGCTGGTCGCGGTAGTCCGCGTACGACTCGATGCCCACGTCGGTCATGCGCTTGCGGATGCGGCGGCCGAGCGACGAGCGCTTGTACCCGGTGAAGTCGAATCCACGGGCGTCCCGCAGGAACCTGAGCAGCTCTTCGAGCTCCTCGTCCGTCTCAACGTCGCGCGAAGCCTCGCTCATCGTCTTCTACCCACTGCCTCTTCTTACCGACTCTTACCGACTCTTGCCGACAAGTCCCCTAAGCACCGCGGGGATCTCCTCAAGAGGTAGCACGAAGTCCACGGCCCCTGTACCCACGGCCGCCTCCGGCATTCCTCGAAACTCCGCCGATTCCGGGTCCTGGACGATCACGGTACCGCCGCGTGACTTCACGGCGTCCACACCCATGGCTCCGTCGTTGCCCGTGCCGCTGAGGACGACGGCGACGGCGCTCTCCCCGTACGTCCCGGCGACGGACTCGAAGAGCAGGTCGGCGGAGGGCCGCAGGAAGTGGACGAGTTCGCTCAGGGAGAGGGAGAGGCTGCAGCCGGGTCCGACGAGGAGGTGCCGGTCGGGGGGCGCGATGTAGACGGTGCCCGCCTCGGCGAGGTCGTCCTGTTCGGCGAGTTTGACGTGCAGCGGGGTGCGGCGGTCGAGGATCTCGGCGAGGACGGTGCGGTGGCGGGGGTCGAGGTGCTGCACGACCAGGACCGGAACAGGGAAGTCCGGTTCCAGTGCGCCGAGCAGTGTGGTCAGCCCGTTGATACCTCCGGCGGACGCGGCGACGGCCACGACGGCGAACGGAGGAGCGGGTTCGGCGGTGTGGTTTGCCTGCACCTGTCGAGCGTAGCCCCGGACTTCGTCAGGCACCCGGGGCCGCGGCCAGAACGCCGGAGGAGATGGCCCGGCGCAGCACCGCGTGATCGCGGACGGTCTGATCGGCGTAGCGCAGGGCGAAGGAGGCGACGGCCCGGTCGAACGTGTCCGAGCTGCCGAGGTACCCGGCGATGGCGATGCGGTCGCCGGAGCGGGCGTGGGCGCGGGAGAGGGCGGTGCCGCAGAGCCGGGCGTAGGCGAGGAGTTCGTCGGGCGGCATGCCGGCCACGTCGGCGGTGCCCTTCATGTCGCGCAGTTGCCGCCAGTAGAAGGCGCGGCCCTGCGGGCCCGTCATCCAGCCGAGGAAGATGTCGCCCGCCGCCTGGAGCAGCCTCTGCCCGGAGACGACGCGGTGGCCGGGGTGGACGTAGGGCCCGTGGTACGGGACGTGCTCCTCAAGGACGGACCGGGTCGCCTCCTTGATCTGGAGGAAGAGCGGGTCGTCGGCGTCGCGTCCGGCGAGCAGCACGATGAAGCAGCGGGTGCCGACGCTGCCGACGCCGACGACCTTGCGGGCGGCGTCGACGAAGCGGTAGCGGTCGAGGAGACGGCGGCGCTCCTCGGCGAGCGTGGAGCGGTAGTCGCCGAACATCTTGCGGATGGCGGCCGCGTCGGAGACGCCCGCGGGTTCCAGGAGCGGCGGGTCGTGGACGATGCGGCGGCGCCCGTCGGGGGCCGGCTCGGTGAGTTTGGTGAGAGCGTGCAGGCTGGTGCGGCGGGTGGCCTGGGCCAGGGTGTGCTCGACGCGGCGCCGGTGGCGTGCGGAGCGGACCAGCGGGAGCAGTTCGTGGGCGTCTATTCGCTCGTACCAGACGGCGAGTTCGCCGAGCGAGGAGAGCCGGCGCATGTTCGTGCGGTACGCGGTGACGCTCGCCCGCGCCGCCCGCAGGGCCTGCTTGTCGCTGTGGCCGTTGTCGCGGGCGGCGACGGCGACCGAGGCGGCGAGCCGTTTGACGTCCCATTCGAAGGGCCCGGGGTAGGTCTCGTCGAAGTCGTTCAGGTCGAAGAGCAGGGCGCGTTCCGGGGAGGCGAACAGGCCGAAGTTCAGCAGGTGGGCGTCGCCGCAGAGTTGGACGGTCAGTCCGGTGTGGGCGCCGGCGGCGAGGTCGCCCGCCATGACGGCGGCGGCGCCGCGCAGGAAGGCGAACGGGCTCGCCGCCATCCGCCCGTACCGGATGGGCAGCAGGTCGGTGAGGCGGTCGGCGGCCTGGCGCTCCAGGACGACGACGGGGTCGGGGCGGTCGGCGGCCGGGATCCAGGGGGCGTGCGAGGAGCGCGGCGTGTGCTTGCGGGCTCGTCTGCCGTGGGCGGCACGTTCGTCGGGGCTGCTCATGGCCTGGGCGCCCCGCCTGTCAGTGGCGCAGCGCGCGGGCCACGTCGGCCGTGACGTCGCCGTCGAGGGAGCGGTTGCTGCGGGCCGTGGCCTCCTTCGACTTGCCGGCCTCCACGTTGCTGACGGTGAGGGCGATCGTGTCGAGCAGGTTGCCGCCGCTGTCGCGGAAGTCGACCTGGACGGCGTACGAGCGCGTGGCGGACTCGCTGTTGGTGACGGTGACCGGGACCGTGGCGCGGCCGCCGTCCTTCGTCACGTCGCCGAGCTTCACGTCGTCCTTGGCGTTGACGCCGCCCTTGAACTCGTCGAGCTTCTTGCCGGCCTCGGCCGTCGCGGACGCCACCGTGTCGCCGATCTTCGCGGTGGCCGACGCGGCGGCGGACGCCGCCTTCGACGCCGCGTCGGAGGGGCTGGTGTCGTCGGAGCAGCCCGCCGCGGTCAGGGTCAGCACGGCGACGGCCGCGACCGCGCCCATCGCCCGTACAGCGTCTCGCTTGCCCGCCATCCCGAACACCTCCCGCTCGACCGGTACTCCTCCTGGTCGCCCCAGTCAACGGCGGGCGGTGGCCGGACCGCATGTCCAGTACGGCAAACGGGTGGCGGCCGGGCCATGATGAGCGCCATGAGTCCTACGGCACCGAAGGCGACACCGGCGGCAGTGCGGCACATCGGCGACGAGGAGCGGCGGGCCAGGCTCGCGCTCGCCCACCGGCTCTCCCCCGCGGCGCGGGCGGCGACGCCGCAGGCGGTGGCGCGTTCCCTGGTGGCGCTGCACGGCACGGACCCGGCGACGGTGTACCTCGCGGTCGGGGCGCGCCTCGCGGACGCGTCGCGGACGGTGGCCGAGGTGGAGGCCGCGCTGTACGAGGACCGGTCGCTGGTGCGGATGCACGGGATGCGGCACACGGTGTTCGTGTTCCCGACGGAGCTGGCGGCGACGGTGCACGCGTCGACGGGTCTCGCGGTGGCGGCGAAGGCGCGGGCCGGGCTGCTCAAGGACATCGCGAACGGGAGTGACGGGCGGCTCACGCCCGAGTGGCTGGCCGAGGTGGAGGCGTCCGCGCTGGCCGCCCTCGAGCGGCGCGGGCAGGCCACGGTCTCCGAACTCACCGTGGACGAGCCCCGGTTGAAGGAGCCGTTCGTCTACGGCAGGGGCAAGAGCTACGAGGCGACGCAGACCGTGTCGTCGCGGCTGATGCGGGTGCTGGGGGTCGAGGGGCGGGTGGCGCGGGGCCGTCCGCTGGGGTCCTGGACGTCGACGCAGTTCCGCTGGGCCGTGGCGCCGCCGCACCCCGAACTGCCGGTCGCCGATGCCCAGTCGGACCTCCTGCGGCGGTGGCTCGGCGCGTGCGGGCCCGCCACCGAGGCGGACCTGAAGTGGTGGACGGGCTGGAAGGTCACGGATGTGCGCAAGGCGCTGGCCGCGGTGGCGGCGGTGCCGGTGTCGCTGGACCAGGGCAGCACGGGGTACGTCCTGCCCGACGCCGTGGACGCCCCGGCCGGCGGTTCGGCCGAGCCGTGGGCGGCATTGCTGCCCGGTCTCGACCCGACGGCGATGGGGTGGCAGGAGCGCGACTGGTACTGCCCGCCCGAGCTGCGGCCCGCGCTCTTCGACGGCAGCGGGAACATCGGGCCGACGGTGTGGTGGAACGGGCGGATCGTGGGCGGGTGGGCGCAGGACGCCGGCGGGGCCGTGGTCTGGCGGTTCCTCGACGAGTCGGGGGGCCGGGCCGCGGCGCGGGCCGTCACCCGGGAGGCGGCGCGCCTCTCGGAGTGGCTGGACGGGGTCCGGGTGACTCCCCGGTTCCGGACACCGTTGGAGCGGGAGCTTTCCGGGTGATCCTGAGTGGTCGAGTGCGGGCGGGCGGGAAGCTGCGCGCAGCGCGTGCTTGAGGGGCGCGGGGAACCGCGCGACCAGCCCCCACCCACCCACAGACACAGAACAAGTGCAGAGCGGGGCCGCACCCGCTGCGGCCCCGCCGGAAACAGTTCGGGTCAGCGGGCGTACCGCATCAGGGCCCGGACCATGTGGCACGTGGTATCGGACGGCGGGTGGATGCCCACGCGCTCGGCCATGTCGCGGATCCTTCGGTTGTGGGCCTGCTGAGGGAGGTAGACGCCGGAGTCGAGCAGGGCTATCGCCAGGCGCATGGCCTTCAGGCGGCGGTTGTGGGTGATGTACCAGTCGCGGGGCTGCCCCGCGGGCAGCGGCTTCTTGGCGAGTGGCGCGTACGGCAGATCGATCAGCATGGGTGCGGCAGCGGGCACAGGCATCCTCCTGTCGCGCATTTCCGAGAGCCCCCGTAGCCCTCGAACACTGCTTCTATTCTACTGCCCACCACTGACAAAAGCCGCTGGCCAAGCCCTAGTTGAGCATCTCACTCGCGTACCGTTGGCCCCATGGAGATCTGGATCAACCCGGCCTGCTCGAAGTGCCGCAGCGCGCTCACCCTGCTCGACGCGGAGGGCGCCGACTACACCGTCCGCCGCTACCTGGAGGACGTACCGACCCCCGACGAGATCCGCGCCGTGCTCGACCGGCTCGGCCTCGAACCGTGGGACATCACCCGCACCCAGGAGGCCGTCGCCAAGGAGCTCGGCCTGAAGGAGTGGGCGCGTGACGCGGACGCCCGCGCGAAGTGGATCGAGGCCCTGTCCGCCCACCCCAAGCTGATCCAGCGCCCGATCATCACGGCGGAGGACGGCACGGCGGTGGTGGCCCGCAGCGAGGAGGCGGTACGGGACGCACTGGGGCGCCGCTAGGCGAGCAACTCCGCGAGGCGCGGGCCGAGTTGGAGCGGCATCGCGTGGTGCGAGACTCCGGGCACCACGGTGGCCGCCGCCCCGGCCCTGGCCGCCACCCGGGCCACGTCGTGCACCCGGCCGTCCCCGGCGAGCAGCACCCGTACGGGGACGGACAGGTCGGCGGACTTCGGGGCGGGGCCCGTCACCGGGCGCGCCCCCGGAAAGCCGGCGGCCGCCTCCTGCAGTGCGAGCCAGTCCGCGTCGAGGGCGGCTCCGCCCGTCTCCCAGGCCAGGAACCGGCCGATCCGGGCGGGCGTGGGGCGCAGCAGCATCGGCAGGGCCCGCAGCAGATAGCCGGGGGCGAATCCCGCGTAGCAGCGGGTGGGGTCGAGCAGGGTCAGGCGGCGTACCCGCCGGCCGCCCCGCAGCGCGTACCGGAACGCGATCCAGGCACCGTACGAGTGCCCGCACAGCTCCGTCTCCGGCACCCCGAGCCCGTCGAGCAGCGCGTCGAGCCAGTCCGCGAGGTCGGCGACGGCACGGATCGGGCGATCGGCCGCGCGGACGCTGCGGCCCGGTTCGCCGATGAGATCGGGCGCGTACACGCGCCGCTCCCCCGCCAGCGCCGCCACGTTCGCGAACCAGGTGGCGCCGGTCGCGCCGCCGCCGGGGAGCAGGAGCAGGGGCGGGGCGTCGCGCGGGCCGAGCGCGTGCACGTGCGTGGTGCCGTGCGGCGTGACCACGTCGAGGTGTTCGGTTCCGTCCGGCCACTTGGCCATGACCTTGTCGTACGCGTCGAAGAACTCCTGTGACCGTGGCACTCTGGGACTCCCAGACATCTCGTCGGGCGATAATCTCGCTGAGCGAGAGAATATTCGAGGAGGATGTCATGGGCGATACCGCGGACGACAGCATGGAGATCGTCCATGCCCTGCGCGCGGTGACGGTCCAACTCGCCCTGCGCAGCGCCGGGTTCGCCCAGGACAACGGCATGCACCCCACGGACGTACGGGCCCTGATCGCCCTGATGGACGCCCGGCGGGCCGGTGAGCCGATGACGGCGGGGCGGCTCGGCGCGCAGCTGGGCGTCAACTCGGCGGGCACCACCGCGGTCGTGGACCGGCTCGAACGGGCCGGGCACGTGGAGCGCGTCCGGGACCCGGCGGACCGGCGGCGGGTGCTCGTCGAGGTCACCGAGGGGGCCGTCGCGCTCGGGCAGGCGCACTTCGGGCCGTTCATCGAGACGGTGGTGGCGTTGCTGGAGGGCTTCGACGAGCGGGAACGTGCCGCGATCCGGGGTTTCCTCGACGGGGCGCGCGCGTCCGCTTCCCGCACTCCCTGAACGGCAGCCGCTTGTTACCCGTACGTAACGGCGTGCGCAGCAACGTTCGTCTCACGACAGGAGGCGCGCATGTCCCGTAGGAAAACGATCGGAAGCGGCAAACGGCTGGCCCTGACGGCGGCCGCGGCGGTGCTGGCGGGCGGGGGCGCGTTCGCGCTCGCGGCGACCGGCAACGCGGCACAGCCCTCGACGGTGTGCGACGGCCTGGCCACCGCGCTCGCCAACAACCAGAAGTTCATCGACGGCCAGCGGGCCGCGCCCGACGCCCAGTCCGCGGCCCGGATCGCCAACCGGGAGGCCGTGATCGCCGAGATCCAGCGGAAGCAGGCGGCCTCCGGGTGCGGCGGGGAAAGCAGTGCCAGTGGCGCCGGGGGTGGCAGTAGTGCCAGTAGCGCCGGGGGTGACAGTAGTGCCGGTGCGGCAGCCCCCTCCGCCGCCGGGACCGCGGCCGCCACCGGCGACCCGGCCACCACCACCGGAACCCCGGCCGCCGTCGGTGACCAGGTCTGCCCCGGTTCCACCGTGACCCTCTCCGGGGAGGGCGGCGCGCCCGCCGCCTCCAGCGATCAGTTCCCCGCGGGCACGAAGCTCAAGGTCACCAACCTCGACAACAACAAGTCGGCCACCGTCGAGGTGACCTCCGTCTCCGGCTCCTGCGTCCTGCTGAACGACGCCGCCTTCGAGCAGGTCCGCGAGCCCGGGAAGTTCCTGATCCGCCGGGCCCTGATCGAGAAGGTCGGCTGACCCTGTGGGGTAAACCCATCGCATACGAGTTCACGGGTCGGCTCCCGCCACAGGCGCCCCCGGTAACACGGGGTTCACAAACGGGCAACCGTCGGGAAATCCCCTGTTGACAGGCTTCCCCGCAGTTAGAGACCCGTGACTGAGGAGTCGGCCCGTGACCTTCAAGGCTGAGTACATCTGGATCGACGGCACCGAGCCGACCGCCAAGCTTCGTTCGAAGACGAAGATAATCGCGGGCGAGCCGCAGGGGCTCGACGCCCTCCCGATCTGGGGCTTCGACGGCTCGTCGACGAACCAGGCCGAGGGCCACGCCTCGGACCGCGTGCTCAAGCCGGTCGCGGTGTACCCGGACCCGATCCGCGGCGGCGACGACGTACTCGTCATGTGTGAGGTCCTCAACATCGACATGACGCCGCACGAGTCCAACACCCGTGCCGCGCTCGCCGAGATCGAGGAGAAGTTCGGCGCCCAGGAGCCGATCTTCGGCATCGAGCAGGAGTACACGTTCTTCGAGGGCGACCGCCCGCTCGGCTTCCCGGTCGGCGGCTTCCCCGCCGCGCAGGGCGGCTACTACTGCGGCGTCGGCACCGACGAGATCCACGGCCGTGACGTCGTCGAGGCGCACCTCGACAACTGCCTGAAGGCCGGTCTCGGTATCTCCGGCATCAACGCCGAGGTCATGCCGGGCCAGTGGGAGTTCCAGGTCGGCCCGCTCGCCCCGCTGGAGGTCTCCGACCAGCTGTGGGTGGCGCGCTGGCTGCTCTACCGCACCGCCGAGGACTTCAAGATCTCCGCGACCCTCGACCCGAAGCCGGTCAAGGGCGACTGGAACGGCGCGGGCGCGCACACCAACTTCTCGACCAAGGCCATGCGTGAGGGCTACGACGCCATCATCACCGCCTGCGAGTCGCTCGGTGAGGGCTCCAAGCCGCTGGACCACGTCAAGAACTACGGCGCCGGCATCGACGACCGGCTGACCGGCCTGCACGAGACCGCCCCGTGGAACGAGTACTCGTACGGTGTCTCGAACCGCGGCGCCTCGGTCCGCATCCCGTGGCAGGTCGAGAAGGACGGCAAGGGCTACATCGAGGACCGCCGTCCGAACGCCAACGTCGACCCGTACGTCGTGACCCGCCTCCTCGTCGACACCTGCTGCTCGGCGCTGGAGAAGGCCGGCCAGGTCTGATCGCCGAAGTCCGACGGGCCCGACGGGGTCTGCTTTCGGCCACGCGGCAGCGGAGAGGGCGTCCCCGTACGGTGGACGCCCTCTCTTTCCCGTACTCCATCTGCTTCAATACACGTATGGCCAGCTTCCAGAACCTCAGCGCGCGGGGTCGTCGTCACGACCTCGAGCCGTTCTGGCCCTCCCGTCAGCACCACGACTTCGACCGTGTGTGTTGCCGCGCGACGAACGCGCAGGCCCTCTAAACCCGTTCACGTTCCCGTTCCCCTCGTGACGGCCTTCGGCCCGCGCGCCCGCACGTCCTCTCCCTGACGGCTTCTCGCGCGAAAGAGCTGACCTCTCATGGCCAACGCACGCCACCTCTCCCTTGCCGCCCCCACCGCCCCCGCCCGGCTGCGGGCCGTCGGGCAGAACGACCTCAGCGACCTCGCGGACGTCGCCGAGTTCCTGCCGCCCGGTGCGACCCTGCTGCCCGCGCCGCCGCACGCGCTGCCCTCCCTGCCGGGCCGTCCTCCGATGGTCGGCTACCTGGTGCTGGTCCCGGCCGACCGGCAGCCGGCGGCCCCGGCCCCCGCGCCGGTCGCCGACGGTCCTGTCACCATCGACGCCGCCCGGCGCACCGCGCAGGTCGAGGGGCGCCCCATCGACCTCACCTACCTGGAGTTCGAGCTGCTCGCGCATCTCGTCGCGCATCCGCACCGGGTGCACTCGCGGGATCAGCTCGTCACCACGGTGTGGGGGTACGGGCATGTCGGGGACGGCCGTACCGTCGACGTGCACATCGCCCGGCTGCGCCGCAAGCTGGGCGCCGAGCACCGCACGGCGATCCAGACGGTGCGCAGGGTCGGCTACAAGTACGCGCCGCCCGCGGGTCGCTGAGCCGCCCGCCCGGGGTGTCGCTGAGTACACCCCGGGCAGGGGGCCGCTCCCACTGCCCCGGGCCCCCCTTCTCCGCGACACTGTCGAGGACAGGGGGAACGGACGGGACGGGACGGAGTACGGCATGGGTGCGCGGGTACGGAGCGCCGTGGTGGCGGGGGCGCGGGGCCTGATGCTCGCCTCCGTGGGATTCGCCGGATCGATCACGCTGTTCGTCGTGGCCGTGCTGTCGATCGCCTTCATCCTGCTGGGAGTCGGGGCGTGCAGCACGCCCTGGGTGCTCGGCCTGGTGCGGCACTGGGCGAACTGGCGGCGGGCGGTCGCCGCCGAGTGGTGCGGGGTGCGGATCCCGGCGACGTACCGGCCGTTCCCCGACGATCTGCGCGACGGGGTCCTCGGGCGGATCGAGCGGTGCAGGCTGCTGCTCGCCGACCCGGCGACCTGGCGGGATCTGCGTTGGCTGCTCGTCGACATGACCGCCGGGTTCGTGACGGCGCTGCTGCCCGCGGCGCTGGTGTTCTACCCGGTCGAGGGGTACGTGATCGCGGCCGGTCTGTGGCGGGTCCTCGCGCCCGTCGGGTACTGGTACGGGTTCGTGCCGCTCAGCGGGCAGGGGTCGGCGCTGCTGGCCGGCGCCCTCGCGACCGTGCTGCTCCTCGTCGGCGTCTTCACGGCGCCGGTGCTGCTGCGCGGGCACTTCCTGCTGACCCGGACCGTCCTCGCGCCCGCCGAGGGCCGACTGGAGGAACGGGTGCGGGTGTTGACCGAGACGCGGCGGGACGCCGTGGACACCTCGGCGGCCGAACTGCGGCGCATCGAGCGGGATCTGCACGACGGGGCGCAGGCCCGGCTCGTCGCGATGGGCATGGACCTGGGCACGGTCGAGGCGCTGATCGAGCGGGACCCGGCGGCGGCGAAGGCACTGCTCGCGCGGGCCAGGCAGTCGTCCGCGGACGCGCTCACCGAGCTGCGCGACCTGGTGCGCGGCATCCATCCCCCGGTGCTGGCCGAGCGTGGACTGGGCGATGCCGTACGGGCGTTGGCGCTGCGGATGCCGGTCGCGACCGAGGTCGAGGTCGAGCTGGCGGGGCGGGCGGACGCGCCGGTCGAGTCGGCCGCGTACTTCGCGGTGAGCGAGGCCCTGACGAACGCCGTGAAGCACGCGGGCGCCGACCGGATATGGGTCGATGTCACGTATGGGGACGGGCGGTTGCGGGTGACGGTGACGGACAACGGCACGGGCGGGGCCGTGCTCGGCGCCGGGGGCGGGCTCAGCGGGGTCGAGCGGCGGCTCGGTACATTCGACGGTGTCCTCGCCGTCAGCTCCCCCGCGGGCGGTCCGACCATGGTGACCATGGAGATCCCTTGCGTGTTGTCCTAGCCGAAGACCTGTTCCTGCTGCGGGACGGGCTCGTGCGGATGCTGGAGGCGTACGGATTCGAGATCGCTGCCGCCGTGGAGAGCGGGCCCGAACTCACCAAGGCGCTGGCCGAGTTGACCCCCGATGTCGCCGTCGTCGACGTGCGCCTGCCGCCCTCGCACACCGACGAGGGGCTGCAGTGCGCGCTCGCGGCGCGGCGGGAGCGGCCGGGGTTGCCGGTGCTCGTGCTGTCGCAGCACGTGGAGCAGTTGTACGCGCGTGAGCTGCTCGCCGACGGGACCGGTGGGGTCGGGTATCTGCTGAAGGACCGGGTGTTCGATGCGGAGCAGTTCGTGGATGCGGTGCGGCGGGTGGCCGGGGGCGGGACCGCGATGGATCCTCAGGTGATTCAGCAGTTGCTGGCGCGGCGCCGGGTGCAGGAGCCGCTCGGGGGACTCACTCCTCGGGAGCTGGAGGTGTTGGAGCTGATGGCGCAGGGGCGGTCCAACGCGGCGATCGCGGCGCAGCTCTTCGTCACGGAGCGCGCCATCGCCAAGCACACGTCGAACATCTTCGGGAAGCTCGGGCTGGCGGTGTCGGACGACGACAATCGCCGGGTCCTGGCGGTTCTGGCGTACTTGGATCGCGGCCTGTAGCAGCCCGGGGCTGTCGCGCCCCGCAGGGGCGCGGGGCCGTATCGATCTGCGGCTCCGCCGCGCGGGCGCGACCAGCCAGCACCCACCGAGCGTGCACGCGGCAACAAAGCACCCGGGACCGAGCTGAACGCCGCCCGGAGCGCTCGCCCCGCGCCGGGGTGCCGCCTTGCCCACCCTGCCGCCCATGGCGGCAGATTGCCCAAGGCGGCGCGGCTCGGCGGCAGATTGGATGAGGGGGGTTTGAACGGGCGCGCCTCTCGGTGCGTACGTAGTCCCATGGGACGCACCTCACGGAAAAGGCGCTCATCGCTGGCGACGCGTATGACCATCGCGTCGGCCGCACTGCTCCTGGGCGGAGGTGGGCTGATCGCGGTGAACGTGTACGCGCAGGCCCACGAGGAGAACTCCACGGACCCCGGGCAGCAGAGCGCGGGCAGCGGCGCCGTAACTCGGACGACCACCATCGACTGCCCGGACGTCGGCACCGCGCTGCCCGACGTACCGGACGGCGCCCGCGGCCAGGTAGACGGCGAACTGGCCGCCATGGACACGCAGATCACCCAGGCCTACGAGCGCCTCGCCCAGAACAGGGCCGCCGCCGCTCAGGACCCGAACTGGGTGCAGAACAGTGTCCTGGGCCCGCTCAAGGACAAGCGCGGCGCCGCCCTCGACCGGATCGGTCAGGACATCCGGCGGGCGGGCGGCAGCGCGCCGCAGCAGCTCGACGGGATGGCGCGGTGCAGCCAGCGCGCCACGGACGACAACGGCGGGAACGACTCCCCCGCCCCGTCGGCCCCCGCCTCGGCACCTGCTTCGGCACCCGCCTCGGCCCCGGCCTCCTCCGCGCCCCCGGCCCAGGGCGGGAACAGCAACGGCAACGGCCCCGTCGCCGACGACTTCGTCGACATCACCAAGGTCCAGCCCAACGTCCAGCAGCCGCAGCGCAGCCGGGGCGCCTCCACCGGCACCTTCACCACGTCCTGCGGCACCAACGCCAACAAGCTGCGCAACAGCGACAACGTGATCGTCGCGCCCGGCGTGAGCAACGGCGCCCACCACATGCACGACTACGTCGGCAACCAGGGCAACACCGCCTTCGCCACGAACGACTCCCTCGCGGCCGGGAAGACCAGCTGCCGCAACCAGGGCGACAAGTCGACGTACTACTGGCCGGTGGTGCGGGTGCAGGACGGCACCCAGGAGGTCGACGCACAGCAGCAGGGCGGCGGCCTGGAGGGCAACTCCGGGCGGATCGTGCAGGCGAAGAAGGCGAGCATCAAGTTCGTCGGCAGCCCGCGCGGCAAGGTCGTGGCGATGCCGAAGTTCCTGCGGATCATCACCGGTGACGCCAAGGCGTTCACCAACGGCACCGCGAACGCCAACGCCCACTGGAGCTGCACCGGCTTCGAGAACCGGCAGCTGACCGACAAGTACCCGCTCTGCCCGAGCGGCAGCTCCGTCGTGCGCACGTTCAAGTTCCAGAGCTGCTGGGACGGCCAGAACACCGACAGCGCCAACCACCGCACGCACGTGGCGTTCGCCGACGCGCAGGGCAACTGCCCCGCCGGGTTCCGGGCGATCCCGCAGTTGACGATGCGGCTCGTGTACGACCTGCCGAGGCCCACGATCAGCAACGGGCAGCTGCAGAAGCCGTTCGCCGTGGACGGGTTCCCGGAGCAGCTGCACAAGCCGGTCACCGACCACGACGACTTCATCAACGTCTTCGACGACCAGCTGATGCAGCGCATGACCAACTGCATCAACCAGGGCCGGCGCTGTACCTGACCGCCCCGGCCCCCGCGTAGAGCCGCTGCGCGGCCGCGTCTCAGCCGTGACCCGTGTGCCCGGAGCCGGGCGCCTCCTCGTGACCCCCACCACCGCTACTCCCCGAGTGGTGCGAGGAGGACCGCTCCACGGTCCCGCCGAGCCGGCCGCGCAGCTTCGTCACGACCGCGTCCGGGCCGACCGCGATCCATTTGCGGCCGACGAGATAGGTGCCGCCGTAGTCGTCGGCGCTGTCCAGCCATTCGGTCTGGCCGCGGTCGGTGGCGAACGTGGCGAGGACCCAGCGTCCGGTGCCGCTGCCGCAGTTGGCCTGCCGCAGTTCGGCGGCGTTCGTCTGGACGGCGGGCCGTGCGCAGCCCGCCCTGTGGGCTATCTGCTCCAGTGTCCCGGTAGCCGTTCGGGGGATCTTCGGTCCCTCGTCGCGCACCCCTCCGGAGGTGCATCCGGCCGCGGCGCCGGCCAGCACCACGGCCGTCACCAGCAGTTTTCCCGTCTTCCTCATGTCCGCTCTCCTGTCCCGTACGTGACCGGCGGCCCGGCCCGTCTCCTTCAGATCCCGCCAGCTCCGTACGCACCGTTGAGCCCAGACGTCCACCCGGTTAGCGTGCGCCGCACGATCCGCCACGCACAGGGGGGTAACAGGTATGTCCGCGCCCACGCGACGCACGGTTATCGGCACGGCAGGCGCCATCGGTCTCGGCTCGGCCCTCGGACTCGGCCTCGGCACACCGGCCGCGCACGCCGCTCAGGCCCTTGATACGTCGGCGGCGCTCGCCGCGCTCAAACGGCAACTGCCGCACCACGCGGACCAGTTCAGACTCAGACTGACCGCTCCGCAGGGCGGCGCGGACCGTTTCCGGGTGTCCGGGACGCGGGGCCGCATCGAGGTGTACGGCACGACCCCGGCCACTCTGCTGGCCGGGGTCCACTGGTATCTGAAGTACGAGTGCGGGGCGCAGATCGCCTGGAACGGCAGCCAGCTCGACCTGCCCGAGCGCCTGCCCGCCCCGTCCCGCCCGCTGGAGCGGTCCACGGCCCTCCCCCACCGGTTCGCGCTCAACGACACCAACGACGGCTACACGGCGCCGTTCGCCGACTGGTCGTACTGGGAGCGCGAGCTGGACATCCTGGCGCTGCACGGCTGCAACGAGGTGCTCGTCATCGCGGGCATGGAGGCCGTCTACCACCGCCTGCTCAAGGACTTCGGGTACAGCGACGAGGAGTCCCGGGCCTGGCTGCCCGCGCCGTCGCACCAGCCGTGGTGGCTGCTGCAGAACCTGTACGGGTACGGCGGCCCGCTCTCCCCCGAGCTCATCGCCAAGCGCGCCGAACTGGGCCTGAAGATCACCGACCGGCTGCGCGAGCTGGGCATGCGGCCGGTCATGCCGGGCTACTACGGGCATGTGCCGAAGGAGTTCGTGGCGCGCAACGGCGGTGACGCGCACGTCGTGCCGCAGGGCACCTGGCACGGCTTCCAGCGGCCCGACTGGCTGGACCCGCGCACGGAGGCGTTCGCGAAGGTCGCCGCCTCCTTCTACGGGCACCAGAAGGACCTGTTCGGCGAGATCGACGCGTTCAAGATGGATCTGCTGCACGAGGGCGGCACGGCCGGTGACGTGCCGGTCGCGGACGCGGCGCGCGGTGTGGAGAGCGCGCTGCGCGCCCACCGGCCGGGGGCGACCTGGGTGATCCTCGGCTGGGAGGCGAACCCGCTGCCCGAGCTGATCGCCGCGATCGACAAGAAGAAGATGCTGATCGTGGACGGGGTCTCCGACCGGTTCTCGTCCGTCACCGACCGCGAGAAGGACTGGGCCGGCACCCCGTACGCGTTCGGCACCATCCCCAACTTCGGCGGCCGTACGACCATCGGGGCGCGCGCCCACATCTGGGAGCAGAAGTTCTTCGCCTGGCGCGACAAGCCGGACAGCGCGCTCGCGGGCACCGCGTACATGCCGGAGGGCACCGACCGCGACCCCGCCGCGTTCGAGCTGTGGTCCGAACTCGCCTGGACGGACGAGAAGGTGGACCGCGAGGCGTGGTTCGCCGGGTACGCGGATCTGCGCTACGGGCGCCGTGACAAGGACGCCCGCGCCGCCTGGCAGGCGCTGTACGAGACGGCGTACCAGCAGCAGGCGGTCGAGCGCTCCGACCCGCACGACTCGCTCTTCGCGGCCCGCCCCGACCTGTCGGCCGACCGCGCCGCCTACTACGCGCCGCGCGCCCTGACCTACGACCCGGCCCGGTTCGACGCCGCGCTGTCCGGACTCCTCGGCGTGGCGGGCGACTTGAGGCGCAGCGCCGCCTACAAGTACGACCTCGTGGACATCGCCCGGCAGGCCCTCGCGCACCGCAGCCGCCAGCTCCTGCCGCAGCTCAAGGCGGCGTACGCGGCGAAGGACCAGGCCACCTTCAAGGCCCTGTCCACGCTGTGGCTGAAGCTGATGCGGCTCTCGGACGACGTGACGGGCACCGTCCCCGCGTTCCTGCTCGGCCCCTGGATCCAGGACGCGCGGAACCTGGCGACGAACGAGGCCGAGCGCGCCGAGTTCGAGCGGTGCGCCAAGGTGCTGATCACGGTGTGGGGCGACCGGGCCACCTCCGACCCCGGCAATCTGCACGAGTACGGCAACCGTGAATGGCACGGCCTGACGGCCGACTTCTATCTGCCGCGCTGGCAGAAGTGGCTCGACGAGCTGCGGGACGCGCTGGCGGCGGGCCGCGACCCGGTGGCCGTCGACTGGTTCGCGTTCGAGGAGCCGTGGACGCGGGAGACGAAGGACTATCCGCTGCGGCCGTACGGCGACGCGTACCGGACGGCGGCCCGGGTGCGCGACGTCCTCGCGCGGGCCCCCTACCAGGGTGCGATCACCGTCGACGCCGAGCCGCCCGCGTTCCCGCCGAACGGGCACGCGCGCGTGGCCGCCACCTTCCACAACGTCAACGGCCTGCGCGCCACGGGCCGCGTCGACTTCACCCTCAAGGGCATCGACGCGACACCGGAGGGCGCCACGTATCTGCGCCGTGTCGCCCCTGCGGGCGAGGGCACGGTGACCTGGCGGGCGAGCGCGCCGGACACCCCGCTCGACAAGCCGCTGCGTCCGCTGCCCTACGAGATCGACGTGCGGTACGGCCCCGCGGGCGAGGACCGGATCACGTACGTCCACAGGGGCACGCTCTTCGAGGCGGGACCGCTGGACGCGGGCTGGAAGACGTACTCCGACAACGACGCGTTCTTCGGGCAGCTGGGCGACCGGTTCGCCATCGACGGCGGCGGCGCCGACCTGTGGAAGGGCACGACGGAGTTCGGGACGGCGTACCGCGAGGGCGGGCTGAAGGACGGCACCGAGGTGGTGCTGCGCGTGGACAGCCAGGCCGTCACGGGCGCGTGGGCGCGGGCGGGGATCATCGTGCGCAACTCCCTCGCCACGCCCGGCTCGCAGGGCTTCGTGAATCTGTCGGTGACGCCGTCGAACGGAGTCGTGCTCTCCTACGACACGAACGGCGACGGCACGCTGGACACGTACAAGCGGATCACCGGGATCAAGGCGCCGGTGCTGCTGCGGCTGAGCCGGTCCGGCGGCTCGTTCACCGGGCAGTGCTCGACGGACGACGGCGCGACCTGGCGAACCGTCGCGACCGTGCCGGTGCCGGGCGCCGCCGCGACGCAGGACGTGGGCCTGTTCATGACGGCGACGAACGGGGGGAACGGGGCGCGCGGCACCGTGGAGTTCAGCAACTGGCAGCTGTCGTAGGGCAGTTCCCGGAAGGATGACCGAGCGGGTCGGGGGCTCGGCTGCTGTGACCATCCCACGATTCGCTCGTTCTGCTGAACGTGCAGTCCAAGGTGCAGCAACCCGAGCCCTCGTCCCCCGCCGCACCCGCCCAGGCCGACGTGATCGACGTCGAGCGGGCGGAGGCGGCCCTGGTGGAGCACTACCCCCGCCTGGTCCGCCTCGCCTATCTGGTGCTGCCACCGGGTCTGGGCCGCAACCGCCGCGTGCTCACCGCGCACTCCGTCGTCCAGCGGGCCCTGCCCCGCGGCCGGACGGCGCCCGCGCCGACGGACGGCGGCGACCCGGGCTACGCGTACGTACGCCTCCGTGTGCTGCGCAGCGCCCTGGAGGCGGGGCTGCCGCTGCGCCGCGCGGCCTGGCCCAAGCGGTCCCAGCTGCCGCCGCTGCTGCCGCAGGTATGGGGCCTGAGACTCTTCCCGAAGTCCGGCGGCGCCGATGAACTCGCCCTGGACCAGCGGCTCTCCGCGCTCGACGGACCGGCCCGCGCCGCGTACGTGCTGCGCGGCCTGGAGCGGCTCGACGACGCGGCGATCCGTACGACGCTGACGGCGGCGGGCCGCACCGCCGAGGAGGCCGCGGCGGCCGTGGTCACCGCGGCCGGGATCGAGGCGCGGCCCGCGCTGCTCGGCTCGCCCGAGTTCGACCCGTGTTCCCTGCACGCCCGGCCCACCGATCTGATGCGCCGCCGCCAGCACGCCAAGGCGGGCCTCGCGGCGCTCGCGGCGGTCGTCGTGTGCGGCGCGCTGCTCGGCCTGCCTGGTGACAGCTGGGGGCCGGACGGCGCCGCCGCACCCCCGTACGCCCGCAACCCGGCGGGCCAGGCCGCCCTGGATCCGGGGAAGCTGACGCGGGTGGAGCCGACCGTGTGGGAGAGCTCCGCGCGCACCGACTTCTCGGTGTGGCCCGCGCGCGGGCCGCTCGCCGGCGACCAGGAACTGCTGCGCCGGGCGCTCGCGGTGTGGGCGCGGCCCGGCGAGTCCGTCCGGGTCTCGGCGACCCCGGGCACCGCCGCGGGCGCCCCGCCGGGACCGGCCCAGCTCCTGTACGCGGGCGAGGTCGACGACGCCCGGATCGTCGTCCTCTACGACGGTCTGCGCATCGTCCGCTACGCCGAGCCGAAGGACGGCACGAGCGGCGCCGCCCTCGACTTCGCCCGCGTCGACGGTGCGACGACCGGCCAGTCGGGCGCCGTCGTCCTGGACCGCTCCGACGGCAACGTCCGCTACCTGACGGCTCCCTGGGTGACCGGCGCCGCCGTGCGCGACCTGCTGAAACCGGACGCGGCGCCGCTGAAGCTGTCCCGCACCGCGGACGGCGTGACCTCCCCCTTCGCCAGCCCGGCCGTCTCCCGTACCTGTACGTCGTGGAACGCGCTGGCGCTGACCGACGCCTCCGGCACCCGGCTCACCAGCGACCTCGGGGAACTCGTGCCCGCTCAGCTCACCTCGGGCAGCCCGGACGCGCCGCACGACTCCGGGCCCGCGGACTGGCGGGCCACGGCCTGCTCCCTCGCCGCGGCCCGCTCTCACGGGGTGCGCTCGGTCAACTCCTGGGCGTACGCGCAGCAGCCGCTGCCCGAGGCCAACGGGACGGCGGACTGGGTGTGCACGCGTGCCGAGACGTGGCAGGGCGGCAGCCCGCGCACGCTGACCCTGTTCCGCACCCCGGGCGCGGCCACCGCGGTCGTCGCCGCGAAGTCGGAGACCTCGCCCGCGTGCGGCTCCCGGGACCCGCTGGTCCTCGCCGGAGTCCGCTGGAAGTCGCGGGCCGGCACCTGGTACCTGGTCGCGGCGGGCAGCAAGCAGCTCAACTCCGTCTCGGCGGCCGGGACTTCCGTGCCGGGGAACCTGCTCGCGGTGCGGGCGGCGCGGGGCGCGAAGGTGTCCCTGAAGGGCAGCACGGCGGACGGCACCCAGGTGAACACCCTCCGCTGAGCACACAGGACCCTTGCTGACGATCGCGTAAAGAAAGTCGCCGCAAGGGTCTGTACCCCTCCGCCTACCCGTCAGTACATTGACGCCATGTCTAATAGCCGCGTCACGCTGAAGGCCCGCCAGGTGTCCTTCACCTGGGACAAGACACCCCTGCACTGGCTCCCGGACGACCCGTTCACCACGCACACCATCAATGTGCTGCATCTGCTGCTGCCGGCCGGTGAGCGCTGGTTCGTGCACGTCTACAAGCAGGTGCTTCCGTACATACGGGACGAGCGGCTGCGCGAGGACGTCATCGGGTTCATCGGCCAGGAGGCCATGCACTCCCAGGCACACGACGAGGTGCTGCCGCACCTGCGCGAGCAGGGCCTCGACCCGACGCCGTACACGGCCCAGGTGGACTGGTTCTTCGAGAAACTGCTCGGCGACCGGACGCTGCCGCCGGGCAGGCCGCGCCAGTGGTGGCTGATGGAGCGGGTGGCGCTGATCGCGGCGATCGAGCACTACACGGCGTTCCTCGGCAACTGGGTGCTGAACGCCGACGAGCTGGACCGGCGCGGCGCCGATCCGACCATGCTGGACCTGCTGCGCTGGCACGGCGCGGAGGAGGTCGAGCACCGCTCGGTGGCCTTCGAGCTGTTCGAGCACCTGGACGGCAGCTACCGGCGGCGGGTGCGCACGTGGGCCACGGCGTTCACGGCGCTGGTCTTCCTGTGGCAGCGCGGGGCGCGGTTCTTCATGGAGAACGACCCGACGATCCTCGACGGCAAGGCGAGCTTCAAGGACTTCTACCGGGGCGGCAAGCAGGGCGTGCTGCCGTCGACCGGGGCGATGGTGCGCTCCATCCCGCGCTATCTGAGCCGGAGTTACCACCCCGAGCAGGAGGGCGACACGGCGCAGGCCGTCGCGTATCTCGACCGCTCCCCCGCCGCGACCGCCGCACAAGCCCGCACCGGAGGCGCCCGATGAAGGCTCGTACGCTCACCAGGGCCGTCCTCGTCGCGGGCGCCGCGCTCGTCGTGCGCCGCGCGCTGCGCCGTCGCGTGCAGGACTCGCCGCTGTGGCCGCTGCCCGCGCTCGAGGAGCCGATATCGGGACGGCCGCGGGCCCGCACGCTCCGCCTGCTCATCACGCAGCACGAGCGGATAGCCGACGGCGTCGTCCAACTCCGGCTGGAGGGACACGAGTTGCCCGCGTGGCAGCCCGGCGCCCACCTCGACCTGGTCCTGCCCTCCGGTGTCGTACGGCAGTACTCGCTGTGCGGCGACCCTGAGGACACGTCCTCGTACACCGTCGCCACCCGGCTGATCCCGGAGGCCGAGGGCGGGCGCGGTGGATCGCGCGAGGTGCACGAGCAGTTGCGGGAGGGCGCGGAGGTGGAGGTGCGCGGGCCGCGCAACCGCTTCCCGCTGGCGGCGGACGCGCCCGCGTACCTCTTCGTCGCGGGCGGCATCGGGATCACCCCGATCCTGCCGATGCTGCGGGAGGTGGAGGCGCGCGGCGCCGAGTGGCGGCTGCTGTACGGGGGCCGGACGCGGGCCTCCATGCCGTTCCTGGAGGACGTGCGGAAGCTGGGCGAAGGAGGAGGGGCGCGAAGCGCTTGGTGGGAGACGGGCGGGCGGGTGGCCGTCGTGCCCGAGGACGAGGCGGGGCTGCCCGACCTGGCCGCCGCGCTCGCGGACACCGCGCCGGGCACGGCCGTGTACTGCTGCGGGCCCGAGGGTCTGATGGCGGCGGTGGAGACGGCGCTGCCCGAGGGGCGGACCCTGCACCTGGAGCGGTTCGCGCCCCGCGACGCGGGCGACGGCAACGGCCCGTTCGAGGTCGAACTGCGGCGCAGCGGCAAGGTCGTCGGCGTCCCCGCCGACACCACCGTGCTTGCGGCCCTCCGCCCCGAGGTGCCGGGACTGTCGTACTCCTGCGAGCAGGGCTTCTGCGGGACCTGCCAACAGCGCGTCCTGGAGGGCGAGATCGACCACCGCGACGAGCTGCTGACCGACGCCGAGCGGGACGACTCGATGCTGATCTGTGTCTCGCGCGCGCGAAGTGAACGGCTTGTGCTCGACCTGTGACGGCCGCCTGGAGGGGCGGCTTGATCCGCTCGGTAGAGTGTTCGGTATGACTACCGGGGTGCGGCGCAGAATGGGAGTCGAGGAGCGGCGGCGACAGTTGATCGGGGTCGCCCTCGAACTGTTCAGCCACCGCTCCCCCGACGAGGTCTCCATCGACGAGATAGCGGCCGCCGCGGGCATCTCGCGGCCGCTGGTCTACCACTACTTCCCGGGCAAACTCAGCCTGTACGAGGCCGCGTTGAAGCGGGCCGCGGAGGATCTGGCCGAGCGGTTCCAGGAGCCGCAGGACGGCCCGCTCGGCGCCCGGCTGCTGCGTGTGATGGGCCGCTTCTTCGACTTCGTGGACGAGCACGGGCCCGGTTTCTCGGCGCTGATGCGCGGCGGCCCGGCTGTTGGCTCCTCGGCGACGAACGCGCTGATCGACTCCGTGCGGCAGGCCGCGTACGTCCAGATCCTGGCGCACCTGGGGATCGTCGCCCCGTCTCCGCGCCTCGAACTGGTCGTCCGTTCCTGGATCTCGCTCGCCGAGTCCACGGCGCTGATCTGGCTGGACGGCCGCCGGATCCCGCGCGCGGAGCTGGAGCTCCAGCTCGTCCACGACTTCGCGGCGCTGGCCGCGGTCAGCGCCGCCTACGACGAGGAGATGGCGCGGCTGCTGCGTCATCTCCTCGCGGACGAGCCGGCCGACGGCCCGTTCGCGGACCTGATCACCCGGCTGTCGGCGCTGGCTCCCGTCTGACCGGACACAGGCTCTCAGCCCTCGCTCGCCCCGGTCGCCTTCGTGTAGGTGCTCTCCAGGTCCCGCACCTCGACCGACCGGTACACGCTCTCCAGCCCCTTGACGTGCTCGGGCAGCAGCCGCAGCACGGTCTCGGCGAGGGCGGTCCTCGCCTCTTCGGTGCGGCCCGCGAGCAGGGCGATCTCGATGTGCAGGACGTCCGCGCTGTCGGCGCCGTCGCCGAAGACGACCTCCTCGGCGCGGCGGAACAGGGTCTTGCAGGCCGCCGTGCGCGCGGCCACGACGTCGACGCAGGCCTGGTGCACGGCGCCCGCGAGCCCGGCCCGGTCGATGCGGCCGTCGAGGCCGGCGGAGTGGTCGACGGTGATGTTCGGCATGAGAGCTCCGGGAGAGAAGGGGGGGTGTGCCTGCTGGCGTGTCAGCGCTCACCTTTACGGTGATCGGCATGACCGCACAACTCTCGTTCCGCAGAGCGGACACCGGCGACGTCGACGTGCTCGTCGCGCTGTACGACGGCGCCGCCCGCTGGATGATCGAGCAGGGCATCGACCAGTGGAAGCCCGGACAGAAGGACGCCGACCACTTCCGGCTGCGGATCAAGGAGGGCGAGGTCTGGCTGGCGCTCGGGGACGACTCGGTCGCCGGCGCGTACGAGCTGTGGTGGGACGACGAGCCGGCGTGGGGCGTGCAGCCGCCGGTCGCCGGTTACGTGCACCGGCTGATGGTGCGGCGCGGCGCCCCCGCGGGCACCGGGGGCGCGCTCCTCGCGCACGCCGAGCGACGGATCGTGGACGCGGGCCGCTCGCACTGCCGCCTGGACTGTGTGTCGAGCAACCCGCGGCTGCGCGCGTACTACGAGGGTCACGGATACGCGGTCGTGGGCGAGCAGCCCTTCAAATCCGGTGGTGCGGGCAGCAGTTACGCCGTCACGTTGCTGGAGAAGCGGCTGGGCGCTCGGGGCTGAGCCGCAGGGCGATCAGGGCGATGTCGTCGGCGCGGTCCCGGCCGAAAGAGGACAGGAGCGTGTCGCACAGGGCGCCGGGCTCGGCCGGTGCGACGGCGGCCGTGCCGCGCAACTGCTCCAGGGAGACGGCCAGGTCGGTACCGCGGGTCTCGATCAGTCCGTCGGTGACCATGAGGAGACGGTCGCCGGGGGCGAGGGTCAGGACGCTGGGGCCGGGGTGCGGCAGGCCGAGGCCGAGCAGCGGGCCCGCCGCGTCGGCGTAGTACGGCTCGCCGTGCGCGGGCACCACCAGCGGCGGGATGTGTCCCGCGTTCGCCACGTGTACGCGGCGGGTGTCCAGGTCGAGGAGGGTCAGGCACAGCGTCGCCGTGACCTCGGGGTGGTAGTACTGCAGCATCCGGTCGAGCCGGGTCACGAGCCGCCGGGGGCAGGGGTCCTCCACGCTGTAGGCGCGCAGCGCGTGCCGGATCTCGACCATCACGGTGGCCGCGTCGAGGGAGTGCCCGACGACGTCGCCGATGCCGGCGAGCAGCCCGATCGGGGTGGGCTGGGCGATGTAGAAGTCACCGCCGATCTCGGCCTGCTGGGAGGCCGGTTCGTAGCGGAAGGCCACGTCGACGCCCGGGACGCGGGGCAGCTGGGCGGGCAGGAAGCTGCGTTGCAGGGTCAGGGCCACGTGGCGCTCCTGCTCGTACATGAGGAGGGGTTCGGCGGCCAGTGCGGTGGCCCGGCCCAGTTGCGCGATGAGCGAGACGATCCGGCCCGCCGCGTCGTGGTGGGCGGGCGTCGCCAGGCAGATCAGCAGTCCGTCGGGGCTGCGCGCGATCACGAGCCGGACGTCGCAGGGCCCGAAATAGGCGGCGGGCCACAGCGACGCGGGCACGACGGTGGAGCGGACACCGCCGCGGGCGCACTTGGTCCGCCGCACCAGTTCGGCGACCCGCTCCTCGTCGAGCCGGTCGGGCGCGGCCGGCTGCGGGGCGCGCCGGGACAGGCCGCAGTGCACCTGCCCGTCGTCGCCGAGGACGAACGCGGTCGCGGCGCGTCCGGCGAGCCGGGCGGCGGCGTGGGCCGCGACACCGGCCAGCTCGTCGAGGCGGCGCGCGCCCTGCACCTCGACGACGGCTTCGGAGAGCAGCGCCAGCCGCCTGAACTGGGCCTGCGCCTCCGTGAGTTCGCGGGCCCCGCGCAGCGCCGCGCGCACCACGGCGCGGATCTCCTCGGGCTCGGCGGGCACCGCCAGATACGCCTCGCCGCCCGCGTCGAGCGCCCGGCAGCGGTCGTCGGGTCCTGAGGGGCGGGCGGAGAAGTGGACGACGGGCATCCTGGCGAGGGACGGTAACGCCTTGACCCTGCGGCACAGTTCGAACCCGTTGAGATCCGGCAGGCCGACGTCGACGAGGGCCACGTCGGGCAGGCGTCCCGCCCGCATGCGGACGTCGAGCTCCACGAGGGCCTCGCCGGCCGAAGCGACGGGCACGACGACATGGCCGGCGCGGCTGAGGACCGCGCTCATCGCGAACCGGTTCGCGGCGGTGTCGTCGACCACCAGGACCGTGCTGTTCCCACCGGGCCGGGTGTCAGGGGCGATGGCATTCACGTACAACAGCCCCTCGGGGCGGATCGGTTGCGAACCCCCTCGGTCCGCTCCACCAAGTTACCGCCGCCGGTGGGCGTGCGCCCTGCGTCCGCGCACGTTCACCGGTCCGAGCTTGTGCACTCCGCCGCTTGCCGCGCCGCCTTGGGCAATCCACCGCTGCCGTCCCACCCCGCCTTGGGCCATCTGCCGCCGTCCCATCCCGCCTTGGGCCATCTGCCACCGTCCCATCCCGCCTTGGGCAATCTGCCGCCATGGGCGGCAGGGTGGGCAAGGCGGCGCCCCGGCGCGGGGTGAGCGCTTCCATCCGGCGTCCAGCTCGGTCCCGGTCGCGTTCTCCCCGGGTGCGGCTCCGGTGGGGGCTGGTCGCGCAGTTCCCCGCGCCCCTACGGGGCCCGACCGCAGCCGCAGATCGATACAGCCCCGCGCCCCGGGCGGGGCACAATCGGCACCTCCCGAACTCCGCCCAAGACCTGGGCAGTTGCCCTGTTTCCGCCCACTGGTGGGCAATACGGCAGGTGACCGGTACAGTCCACTCCCGTGACCGCACGCCTGGCCGACATAGCAGCGCAAGCGGGTGTCAGCGAAGCGACCGTCAGCCGCGTGCTCAACGGCAAGCCCGGGGTCGCCGCTGCCACCCGCCAGTCCGTCCTCGCCGCCCTCGACGTGCTCGGGTACGAGCGTCCGGTGCGGCTGCGGCAGCGCAGCGCGGGCCTGGTCGGCCTGATCACCCCGGAGCTGGAGAACCCGATATTCCCCGCGCTCGCGCAGGTCGTCGTGCAGGCGCTGACCCGGCAGGGCTACACACCGGTCCTGGCGACCCAGACGCCGGGCGGCTCCACCGAGGACGAGCTGACCGAGATGCTGGTGGACCGCGGGGTCAGCGGCATCATCTACGTCTCCGGGCTGCACGCCGACACCACGGCGGACACCCGGCGCTACGAGCGGCTGCACACACAGGACGTCCCGTTCGTGCTGGTCGACGGCTTCTCCCCGGCGATAGCGGCGCCGTTCATCTCGCCCGACGACCGGGCCGCGGCGCGCCTCGCCGTGACCCATCTGGTCTCGCTCGGGCACACCCGGATCGGCCTGGCGCTCGGCCCGCACCGGTTCGTGCCGGTGCAGCGCAAGATCGAGGGGTTCGTGGCGGCGATGGCGGAGCTCCTGGCGCTCCCCTCGGCGGACGTGGAGCGGGACCTGGTCCAGCACTCCCTGTACACGTTGGAAGGCGGTCAGGCGGCGGCCTCGGCGCTGCTGGACCGGGAGTGCACGGCGGTGGTCTGCGCGAGCGACATGATGGCGCTCGGCGCCGTGCGGGCGGCGCGCGGCCGGGGCCTGAAGGTGCCGGCCGACGTCTCGGTGGTCGGTTTCGACGACTCCCCGCTGATCGCCTTCACGGATCCGCCGCTGACCACGATCCGTAAGCCCGTGCACGCCATGGGTCAGGCGGCCGTCAACACGCTCCTGGAGGAGATGGCCGGGACGCCCGCGCCGCACAGTGAATTCGTGTTCATGCCGGAGCTGGTGGTCCGGGGTTCAACCGCTTCGTCCCCTGGGGTCCGTTCTCGTCCGTAGGGAGTAGCAGGTGCGGGTTCGACCCGACCGAGGGATGATCTGGCAGAGGCCCAAAATCTGGCAGACTCGGTGACTATGGGTGAAACGACCGTGACGACACTCGACGGCCGACAGGGACCCGCCACCACGCCCGCCGCGGACGAACACCGCGGTCAGGGCGGCGCGGGCGGGATGCTGAGCCGCCTTCGTACGCCGCGGCGTCCCCGGCTCTGGTTCGAGATCCTGCTGATCGCGGTGAGTTACTGGACGTACTCCCTGATCCGCAACGCGGTCCCGGAACAGAAGGCGCAGGCGCTGCGCAACGCGGACTGGATCTGGTCCCTGGAGCACCACCTCGGCATCGCCGTGGAACAGAGCGTCAACCACGCGGTGAACTCGGTGACTTGGCTCATCGTCGGCATGAACTACTACTACGCGACACTGCACTTCGTGATCACGCTCGGGGTGCTCGTGTGGCTGTTCCGCCGCCATCCCGGGCGCTACGCGGCGACCCGGCTGGTGCTCTTCGCGACGACGGCGGTCGCGCTGGTCGGCTACTACTTCTTCCCGCTGGCACCACCGCGCCTCATGAACACCTCTTCCGGGGGTCACTTCATCGACACCGTCGCGGTGCACCAGACCTGGGGTTCGATGGCCTCGGGCAACCTGAAGAACATGTCGAACCAGTACGCGGCGATGCCGTCGATGCACATCGGCTGGTCGCTGTGGTGCGGGCTGACGATCTTCGCGCTCGCGTCGGTGCCGTGGGTGCGGGTGCTCGGCCTGCTGTACCCGGCGGTGACCCTGATGGTCATCGTCTCGACGGCGAACCACTTCTGGCTGGACGCGGTGGGCGGGATGCTCTGCCTGGCGTTCGGTTTCCTGGTGGCGCGGCTCTGGTACGGGGCGCTGCCGTACGCGCTGCCGCGGATCGTGGGGCAGCAGACGCCGATGTTGCCGATGAAGGCGTAGGGCAATTTCTGCGCATATTGCGTGTGAATTCTCCGTGCGCGGCCGCGTGCCGCGCGGGCAGGCCGCGATCCGGACGGTGCGGGCCGCGTCCCCGGCCGCGGCCGCCGCGTGCGAGGTCACTCCTTCGAGTGCTTCGAGCCCGCCCCGTCCCTACCGCGGTCCGGCCGCGCCCGCGGGCACCGGGCCATGGCCGGGACGCGCCGTACGCCGTAAGGGGTGATCGGCCCGTCCGAGCCGAGGGCGAGCGTGGCGCACGGCGGCGTCAGCGATGGCGTGGGGGCGAGCGGCCGCGGCGCCGCTGGGGCGCGACGAGCTCGTCGAGTCCCAAGGCGGCGCGGGGGCTCGGTCAGGTCGCGGCGCCGTAGAAGTGTTCTTCCGCCACCGCTCGGGCGCGGCGCGTGGTGCGGCGGTAGTCGTCGAGCATGTCACCGACGTGACCGGGGTCGTACCCCAGGTAGCGCCCCACCGCGCCGAGTTCACGCCCGTCGGAGGGGAACGTGTCACCGGCCCGCCCCCGCACCAGCATCACCGCATTGCGCACCCGCGTCGCAAGGACCCACGCCTCGTCGAGGGTGGCCGCGTCCTCGGCCGGCAGCAGACCGGCGGCGCAGGCCGCGGCCAGGGCCTCACGGGTGCGGGTCGTGCGCAGGCCCGGTTCCGCCCAGCCGTGCCGGAGCTGGAGGAGCTGCACCGTCCACTCGACGTCGGACAGGCCGCCGCGGCCCAGCTTGGTGTGGAGGGTGGGGTCCGCGCCGCGCGGCATCCGCTCCGACTCCATCCGGGCCTTCAGACGGCGGATCTCGCGGATCGCGTCGTCGCCGAGGCCCTCGGCCGGGTAGCGGAGCGGGTCGACGAGGTCGATGAAGGCGCGCCCCAGCTCCGCGTCCCCGGCGACCGGTTGGGCCCGCAGCAGGGCCTGCGACTCCCAGACCAGGGACCAGCGGCGGTAGTACGCCTCGTAGGACTTGAGCGTGCGGACGAGCGGTCCCGACTTGCCCTCGGGGCGCAGGTCCGCGTCGATGAGCAGGGGCGGGTCGGCGCTCGGGATGGCCAGCAGGCGGCGCATCTCTGCGACGACCTTGTTGGCCGCCTGCGTCGCCTCGTGGTCGCTGACGCCCTCGCGCGGCTCGTGCACGAACAGCACGTCGGCGTCGGAGCCGTACCCGAGTTCGTGTCCGCCGAAGCGGCCCATGGCGATGACGGCGAAGCGGGTGGGGAGGGTGTCGCCCCAGCCGTCGCGGACGACGGCGCGCAGCGTTCCGGCGAGCGTGGCGGCCGTCAGGTCCGAGACGGCGCCGCCCACTTGGTCCACCAGCGCGCCCTGATCGGCGACCGCGGGGGTGTCCTCGGTGCCGTAGGAGGCGATGATGTCGGCCGCCGCCGTACGGAACAGTTCGCGACGGCGCACCCCGCGGGCCGCGACGACGGCCTGCTCCCCGCCGTCGGCCCGGCCGACCGCCGCCATGACCTCCTGCTCCAGCTGGGCGTGCTCGCGGGGCCGAAGGCCCTGGTCGTCGCCGAGCAGCGCGACCGCTTCGGGGGCGCGCATGAGGAGGTCGGGGGCGAGGCGCCCGGCGGAGAGCACCCGGGCCAGGTTCTCGGCCGCGGCGCCCTCGTCGCGCAGCAGCCGCAGGTACCAGGGGGTCTTGCCGAGCGCGTCGGAGACCTTGCGGAAGTTGAGCAGGCCCGCGTCCGGGTCGGCCGAGTCGGCGAACCAGCCGAGCAGCACCGGCAGCAGCGTGCGCTGAATGGCGGCCTTGCGGCTGACGCCGGAGGCCAGCGCCTCCAGGTGGCGCAGGGCCGCGCTGGGGTCCGCGTAGCCGAGCGCGACAAGCCGCTCGCGGGCCGCCTCCGTGCTCAAGCGGGTCTCGCCCGGGGCCAGCTGGGCGACGGCGTCGAGCAGCGGACGGTAGAAGAGCTTCTCGTGCAGGCGGCGGACGACCGACGTGTGGCGCTTCCAGGCGCGGCTGAGGTCCGTGAGGGGCTCGGTGCGCATGCCCATCGAGCGGCCGATGCGGCGCAGGTCCGCCTCGCTCTCGGGGACGAGGTGGGTGCGGCGCAATCTGTAGAGCTGGATGCGGTGTTCGAGCGTCCGCAGGAAGCGGTAGGCGTCGTCGAGCTGGACGGCGTCGACCCGGCCCACGTAGCCGCCGTCGGCGAGCGCGGCCAGCGCGTCCAGGGTCGTGCCGCTGCGCAGCGACGCGTCGGAGCGGCCGTGCACCAACTGGAGCAGCTGGACGGCGAATTCGACGTCGCGCAGCCCGCCCGGGCCGAGCTTCAGCTCCCGCTCGACCTCTCCCGCCGGGATGTTCTCGACGACGCGGCGGCGCATCTTCTGCACGTCGGGCACGAAGTTCTCGCGCTCGGCGGCCTGCCACACCAGCGGCGAGACGGCCTCCACGTACGCCGCGCCCAGCTCGGGATCGCCCGCCACCGGGCGGGCCTTGAGGAGCGCCTGGAACTCCCAGGTCTTGGCCCAGCGCTGGTAGTAGGCGAGGTGGGAGGAGAGGGTGCGCACGAGCGGGCCGTTGCGGCCCTCGGGGCGCAGGTTCGCGTCGACCGGCCAGATCGTGCCCTCGACGGTGGTCTCCGAGCAGATCCGCATCATGTGCGAGGCCAGCCGGGTGGCGGCCTGGATCGCCTTGCCCTCGTCGGCCCCGGCAGCGCCCTCCACGGCCTCGCCGACGAAGATGACGTCGACGTCGGAGACGTAGTTCAGTTCGTGGCCGCCGCACTTGCCCATCGCGATGACGGCGAGCCGGCACAGCGCGGCGTCGGCGGGCGCCGCCGTGCGGGCCATGGCGAGCGCGGCACGCAGCGTGGCGGTGGCGAGGTCGGCGAGTTCGGCGGCGGTCTCGGCGATGTCGGTGGTGCCGCACACGTCGCGGGCCGCTATCGACAGCAGGCAGCGGCGGTAGGCGACGCGCAGCGACACGGGGTCGGTGGCGGCGGCGAGGCCCTGCTCGAACTCCACCACGCCCGGGTGCAGGTCGCTCGGCTCGTACGTGACCAGGGCCTGCCAGTCGCCGCTGTGCCGGGCGAGGTGGTCGGCGAGCGCCTCGGAGGCGCCGAGCACGCCGAGCAGGCGGTCGCGCAGCGGCTTCGCGGTGATGAGGGTGTCGAGGAGTTCCTGGCGCGCGGTGGGGCCGGGCTGCGCCTCGACGAGCCGGACCAGGCCGAGCAGCGCCAGATCGGGGTCGGCGGTGGCGCCGAGCGCGTCCAGGAGCAGCGGGTCGGACCGTACGGCGGTCAGCGCGTCGGCGTCGAGCAGCCGCTCCGCGCCGGACGGATCGGTGAATCCGTGCCGCAGCAGCCGCGTGAACGTACTGCTCCTTCTCCCCTGCGGCACCGACATCGCCCGGCCTCCTGTTCGATCACACGCTGGTGCTGAGCCTACTGCGCCCGTCGCGGGACCGATGCGTCGTGACGGGGTGCGCGACGGCGTTCCCGGCGGCAGGATTCCCGTACGTCTTCGAAAGGACCGCCCATGGAATGGACCCTGGAAGTCGTCACCGTGCCCGTCGCCGACGTGGACCGCGCCAAGGAGTTCTACGCCGACAAGGTGGGTTTCAAGGTCGACCTGGACCGCGAGGTCGCGCCGGGCATCCGCGTCGTCCAGCTCACGCCGCCGGGGTCGCGCTGCTCGATCGCGCTGCTCCAGGGGATGCCGGGCGCGCCCGGCCAGCGGCCGATGGAGCCCGGCTCGCTCACCGGTCTGCAGGTCTGTGTCACGGACATCGCGGCCGCGCACGCGCAGCTGGTCGCCCGCGGGGTGGACGTGAGCCCGGTGCGGCACGCGGGTGCGGGCGGCTGGGAGGAGGGGCCGGGCGGGGAGTGGAACTCGTTCATGTTCTTCAAGGACCCGGACGGCAACGGCTGGACGGTCCAGGAGGCGCCGGCTCCGCTCGGCGACCGCTGACCCCGAGGATTCACCGGCGCTTCACCCGATCGAGGCGGAACACGTGACACCGGGGCCTCTTGGCGTGTGCATGCTCTGGCCGCACCGCCAGGAATCCCTGCTCCTCCCCCACCCCGGAGGTCTCACGTGCCCGGCAGTTCCCTCCTGCGTCGCGCCCGCGGCAAGGCGCTCACCTCGGTCCTCGCCCTGACGGCGGCCGCCGCCGGCGGCTGGCTCGCGCTCGGCGGCGGCTCGTCCGCCCATGCGGCGGCGACCGTGCCCACCCCTGACCACACCGTCGTCGTGGTCTTCGAGAACCACGCGTACAGCCAGGTGATCGGCTCCTCCAGCGCGCCGTACCTCAACAGCCTCGCGAAGGGAGGCGCCAACCTGACCGCCGCGTACGCGGAGACGCACCCGAGCCAGCCCAACTACTTCGCGATGTTCTCCGGCGCCACGCAGGGCATCACGGACGACAGCTGCTACACGCCCGGCTTCTCCTCCGCGGCCAACCTGGCCGCGGAGCTGATCGCCGCCGGGAAGACGTGGGGCAGCTACAACGAGGGCCTGCCGAGCCAGGGTTCGACCACCTGCTCCTCCGGCGACTACGCCCGCAAGCACAATCCGTGGTTCGGCTTCAGCAACGTACCGACGTCGTCGGCGAAGACCTTCGCCCAGTTCCCCACGGACTACTCCACGCTCCCCCAGGTCTCCTACGTCGTCCCCGACCTGTGCAGCGACATGCACGACTGCTCCGTCGCCACCGGCGACACCTGGCTGAAGAACAACCTGGGCGCGTACGCGACCTGGGCGAAGACCCACAACAGCCTGCTCGTCGTCACCTTCGACGAGGACAACCGGCTCAGCGGCAACAGGATCCCCACGGTCCTCTACGGCCAGCAGGTCACGGCGGGGGCCACCTCCTCGACCACGTACAACCACTACGACCTGCTGCGCACCCTGGAGGACATGCACGGGCTGACCTCGCACGCGGGCAACGCGGCGACGGCCAAGGACATCACCGGGATCTGGACCTCCTGACATGTACGTAGCGGACAGTCGCGCGACATCCCCGGCGCCGACGTCCGCGGAGCCCGCCGTCCGGCCGAGTGCCGGGCGGCGGCGCGCCGTGGGCTCCACCGTGTTCGCGCTCGGCGCGGTCAGCCTGATCACCGATGTCTCGTCGGAGATGGTGACCGCGGTCCTGCCCCTGTACCTGGTGGCGGGGCTCGGCCTGAGCCCAATGGGCTTCGGGCTCCTGGACGGTGTCTACAACGGCTTCTCGGCGCTGGTGCGGCTGATCGGCGGACGGTTCGCCGACAGCGGCGGCGGCCGCCACAAGACGGTCGCGGTCCTCGGTTACGGGCTGTCGGCGCTGTGCAAGCCGCTGTTGCTCGTCGCGGGTTCGCTGCCGCTGATCGGCGCCGTGCTCGCGGCCGACCGCACCGGCAAGGGCCTGCGCACCGCCCCGCGCGACGCGCTGATCTCGCTGTCCAGCACCCCGGAGGCGCGGGGGCGGGCGTTCGGTGTGCACCGGGCGATGGACACGGCGGGCGCGCTGCTCGGCCCCTTGGTGGCCTTCGTGATCCTGCGGGCGACGGTGGACGGCTACGACGCCGTGTTCACGGTGAGCTTCTGCGTGGCGGCGCTGGGGGTCCTGGTCCTGGTGCTGTTCGTGCCCCGGAACGGGGGCGCGGCACGGCGCGAGCCACCACGGCCGACACCCGCCCGGCGCCGTACGACGCCGCCCTCCCGGGCCCTGATCCGCATCACCGCGTGCGCGACCCTGCTGGGCCTGGCGACGGTCAGCGACGCGTTCGTCTACCTGGTCCTCCAGCGTCAACTGGGCGTGCCCGAGCAGTGGTTCGCGCTGCTCCCGCTGGGCACGGCCGCCGCGTTCCTGCTGCTCGCCGCCCCGCTGGGCCGGCTCTCGGACCGGGTGGGCGCCTGGCCGGTCTTCCTCGGCGGACATGTCGCGCTGCTCGCCGCGTACGGGCTGCTGCTGACCCACGCCCGCACCCCGGCCCTGCCCTGTGTCGTCCTGCTGTTGCACGGCACGTTCTACGCGGCGACGGACGGCGTCCTGATGGCGGCGGCCTCAGCCACCGTCCCGGAGGAGCGCCGCTCGTCCGGCCTCGCGGTGGTGCAGACCGGGCAGGCCGCCGCCCGCTTCGGCTGCTCCCTCGGGTTCGGCGCGGCCTGGACGGCCTGGGGCGACCGCACGGCGCTCTCCGTCGCGGCGGCCCTGCTCGTCGCCGCAGCGACGGCGGCGCTCCTCCTCCGGCCCGTCCGCACACCGGCGCGGCAGACCCAGCAGACGGAAGCGACGGCATGACGACGCGCAACAAGCTCACGGTCCTCATCGCGGCGGTGCTCGCCCTGGCGGCGGTGGCGACGGCCGCCGTCCTGCACGCGTCGGCCCGCGCCGATCGCCGCGGCCAGGCCCGCCCCGGCGGCCCCGCCGTCACCGAGGGCACGGTGCGGCTCGGGTCCGGCGGGCACCGGATGGTGTTCCGCAACATGGCGTGGGGCCCGCACCGCGACGAACTGGCGACCACCCCCGTCGCCGCCCCGTCGGGGCCGCGCACGGCGACGGCCACCGGCCTCAAGTGCCTTCGCTTCTACGCCAGTTCGGGCACCGGCATCTGTCTTCAGGCGGTTCACGGCGCGCTCACCGACACCTACCGCGCCACCGTCCTCGACGCCTCCTTGCACGAGAAGGCCCACTATCCGGTGCCCGGCATCCCGTCGCGGGCCCGGGTCTCGCCGAGCGGGCGGTACGCGGCGTGGACGGCGTTCGTCGGCGGCGACAGCTACGCGGGCACCGACTTCTCGACCCGCGCCGCGATCCTCGACACCTCGACGGGCAGGCTGACAGCCTCACTTGAGGCGTACCGGGTCATCAAGGACGGGCACCCGTACCGGGCGGCGGACGTGAACTTCTGGGGCGTCACCTTCGCCGCCGACGACCGCCACTTCTACGCGACGCTCGCCACCGGCGGAAAGACGTACCTGGTCCGCGGCGATCTGCGGGCCCGCACCGTCACCACCCTCCACGCGAACGTCGAGTGCCCGTCCCTGTCCCCCGACGGCACCCGGATCGCGTACAAGAAGCGCGTGCCGGGACTGCCCGCGGACGCGCCGTGGCGCCTGTACGTGCTCGACCTGGCCACGTTCCACGAGACGCCGCTCGCCGAGACCCGCAGCGTCGACGACCAGGCCGTGTGGAGCGACGACGGGCACGTGACGTACGCCCTGCCCGGCGACTACGGCGCCGACCTCTACACCGTGCCGGCCGACGGCTCGGGCGCGCCGCACAGGCTCCTGACGGCGGGCGTCTCCCCCGCCTACCTTTGACCGATGGAGATGACACTCGAAGTGATCCCCCTGCCCGTGTCCGACATCGACCGGGCGAAGAAGTTCTACGTCGAGAAGGTGGGCTTCCACTGCGACGTGGACCGGGAGGTGATGCCGGGCGCCCGCATCGTGCAGCTCACCCCGCCGGGTTCAGGATGCTCGATCGTGCTCACCGCCGGTTTCCCGTTCCCGACGGGGGCCCCGGCTCCCGGCACGTACCACGGGCTTCAGCTCGTCGTCAGCGACATCGAGGCCGCGCGCGAGGAGCTGACCGGGCGCGGTGTCGACGTGTCGGAGCCGGTGCGGTTCGGCTCGGACGACGGCGGCACGTTCATGTACTTCAGCGACCCGGACGGGAACGGCTGGGCGGTGCAGGAGTACCGCAGGCGCGCGACCGTCCCCCTCCGGGACGCGATCAGCCCGCCGCCCGCTTGATGAGCTCCCCGATCCGCGTCTCGTCCTCGGCGGTCAGCTCGGTGAGGGCGAACGCGGTCGGCCACATCGTGCCGTCGTCGAGGCGGGCCACGTCGTTGAAGCCGAGCGTGGCATAGCGGGCCTTGAACTTCCGTGCGTCCTGGAAGAAGCAGAGCACCTTGCCGTCCTTGGCGTAGGCGGGCATCCCGTACCACAGGCGCGGCGTCAACTGCGGGGCCACGTCCTTGACCAGGGCGTGTATCCGCTCGGCCAGGACCCGATCCGCGTCGTCCATCTCGGCGATCTTCGCGAGGACCTCGGGCTCCGGGTCGGCCTTCGCCTTGCCGCGCTTCGCGCTCGCCCGGACCTCCTTGGCGCGCTCCTTCATCGCGGCGCGCTCCTCGGCGGTGAAGTTCTCGGTCGTCTTCTTCGTGGTGGCGGCCATGGCGGTCTCCTCAGGCGGCAAGGGCGGTGTGGAAGCGGGCGCGTTCGGCACGACGTGCCTGGACGTACGCGTACGGGGATCTGCCGTACGCGCGCCGGAAGCCGGCGCTGAGTTCACCGGGCGTCATGCCGGCTGCGGCGGCGAGGGCGAGGACGTCCAGCGGGAGCGCGTACTCGCGGTCGATGCGGTCGCGGACGCGGCGCAGCCGTGCGAACTCCTTCAGCCGCTGGGCGGCGACCAGGGCGAGGGCCCATCCGGGGCGGCACACGGCGCGGCCCTCAGCCGGTGATCTCTTGGATGCGGACCATGTTCCCCGCGGGGTCGCGGAAGGCGCAGTCCCGCACGCCGTAGGGCTGCTGGGTCGGCTCCTGGACGACCTCGGCGTCGGTGGCCTGCACCTTGTCGAAGACGCCGTCGAGGTCGCGGGTGGCGAGCATGATCCAGCCGTACGTGCCCTTGGCCATCATCTCGGTGATGACCCGGCGTTCGTCGTCGGTGACGCCGGGGTCGGCGGCGGGCGGGGCCAGCAGGATGCAGGTCTCGGGCTGGTTCGGGGGGCCGACGGTGATCCAGCGCATCTTGCCCTGGCCGACGTCGCTGCGGACCTCGAAGCCGAGGGCGTCGCGGTAGAAGGCGAGGGAGGCGTCCGGGTCGTCGTGCGGCAGGGCCGCCGTATGAATGGTGAGCTCCATGCCCCTCAAGCTAGCCGCGCGCGAGTGCCGCCGCTTCTCGATTCCTGACCATTCCCTGCGGGGCTGCGTCGCCCCCCCCACCCCGCCACGCGATCGCGCCCCCGTAGGGGCGCGGGGAACTGCGCGACCAGCCCCCACCGGAGCTGCACCCGGCAACACCGCGCCCGGGACCGAGCTGGACGCCGAATGAAGCGCTCACCCCGCGCCGGGGGCCGCCTTGCCCACCCTGCCGCCCCAGGCGGCAGATTGCCCAAGGCGGCGGGGGCACGCGGCAGATTACCCAAGGCGGGGCGGCCCGCCCTGGGTGGCGTGGGGGACGAGACCGCTAGAGGACCGGCAGGTTCTTCCTCAGCTCGAACGCCGTGACCTCGGAGCGGTACTCCTCCCACTCCTGCTTCTTGTTGCGCAGGAAGAAGTCGTAGACGTGCTCGCCCAGCGTCTCCGCGACCAGTTCCGAGCGCTCCATCAGGGCGATGGCCTCGCCGAGGTTCTGCGGGAGGGGCTCGATGCCCATCGCGCGGCGCTCGGCGTCGGAGAGGGCCCAGACGTCGTCGTCGGCGCCCGGAGGGAGCTCGTAGCCCTCCTCGATGCCCTTGAGGCCGGCGGCCAGCAGGACCGCGTAGGCCAGGTACGGGTTGCAGCCGGAGTCCAGGGAGCGGACCTCGACGCGCGCCGAGCCCGTCTTGCCGGGCTTGTACATGGGCACGCGGATGAGCGCCGAGCGGTTGTTGTGGCCCCAGCAGATGTAGGACGGGGCCTCGCCGCCGGCGCCCGCGGTGCGCTCCGAGCCGCCCCAGATGCGCTTGTAGGAGTTGACCCACTGGTTGGTGACCGCGGCGATCTCGGCGGCGTGCTTCAGCAGGCCCGCGATGAAGGAGCGGCCGACCTTGGAGAGCTGGTACTCGGCGCCCGACTCGTAGAACGCGTTCCGGTCGCCCTCGAAGAGCGAGAGGTGCGTGTGCATGCCCGAGCCGGGGTGCTCGGAGAACGGCTTCGGCATGAACGTGGCCTGGACGCCCTGCTCCAGTGCGACCTGCTTCATGACCAGGCGGAACGTCATGATGTTGTCCGCCGTGGAGAGCGCGTCGGCGTAGCGCAGGTCGATCTCCTGCTGGCCCGGGGCGCCCTCGTGGTGGCTGAACTCGACCGAGATGCCCATCGATTCGAGCATGGTGATCGCCTGGCGGCGGAAGTCCATGCCGACGTTCTGCGGGGTGTGGTCGAAGTAGCCCGAGTTGTCGGCGGGGGTCGGGCGCGAGCCGTCGAGCGGCTTGTCCTTGAGGAGGAAGAACTCGATCTCGGGGTGGGTGTAGAAGGTGAAGCCGAGGTCGGAGGTCTTGGCCAGGGCCCGCTTGAGGACGTAGCGCGGGTCCGCGAAGGACGGCGAGCCGTCGGGCATCAGGATGTCGCAGAACATGCGGGCGGTGCCGGGGGCCTCGGCGCGCCAGGGCAGCACCTGGAAGGTGCCCGGGTCCGGCTTGGCGATCATGTCGGACTCGTAGACACGCGCGAAGCCCTCGATCGCGGAGCCGTCGAAACCGATGCCCTCGTCGAAGGCCTGCTCCAGCTCGGCCGGAGCCACGGCCACCGACTTCAGGAAGCCCAGAACGTCCGTGAACCACAGGCGTACGAACCGGATGTCGCGCTCCTCCAGGGTCCGGAGCACGAATTCCTGCTGCTTGTCCATCTTCCGCTTCCACCCATCCTTGCTGGTCAGGCCACCTGCTCCCACGCCCGGGGACGCCTTTCGGGGGACCTCGAAAAGAAACCGTAAAAGGGCCTGGTCACATCCCACCACACGCCCGTTTCGAGCGCGTTGCCGACCATGATCGCCCTTGATCGGCCGGTGTGGGACTCATAGTGCCTGCTGGACCCCCCAGGGCCATAGTGCCTGCCGTTCGGTATGACCTCGACAGCGGGCCTGAAACGCGTCCTCCCGCAACCCCTCGATCCCCACTACGATCAGCGGGCCCGCCCGTCTCATCCTTTTCTCAGAAGGACTTGCCATGGGTTCCGCCAAGAACACCTCCGCCGCGCCCGCCAGGGACCGCAAGCAGCGCATAGAGGACATGCGCCGTGCCGAGCGCTCCCGTGAGCGCCGTGGCCGGATCGCCGTCATCGCTGTCAGCACGGTCGTGGTGGCCGCGTTGATAGGGGTCGGCGCGTGGGCGGTGACCAAGGGCGGGGACGACGCGTCGTCCGACACGGCGGACTCCAAGTCCGCGGCCTCGGGGTCCGGCCACTTCACGTACGACAAGGACGGCGTGGGCACCTGGAGCGGCAAGCTCACCCGTAACCACGTCGGCAAGAAGGTCGCCTATCCGATGGACCCGCCGGTGGGCGGCGACCACAATCCGGTGTGGGCGGACTGCGACGGGACCGTATACACGAAGGCCGTCCCGAACGAGAACGCCGTGCACTCGCTGGAGCACGGCGCGGTCTGGGTGACGTACAACGACAAGGCCGCGGACGCCGACGTGCGGGCGCTGGCCAAGAAGGTGAAGGCGACGCCGTACACGCTGATGAGTCCGGTCGCGGACCAGAAGGACCCGATCATGCTGAGCGCCTGGGGTCACCAGCGCACGGTGAAGAGCGCGAGCGACCCGGCGGTCACGCAGTTCTTCGCCTCGTTCGTGCAGGGCAAACAGACTCCTGAGCTGGGTGCCTCGTGCACCAGCGGGACGATGCAGTGAGCCTGGTGCGACGCCGTACCGGGTGGCTGGTGTCGGCCGTGGCCGCGGCGTTCGTCGCGGCCGGGGCCGTCACCTACGCCGTCGCCGACGGGGACGGCGGCCGTGCCGGTCCGTCGGTGCCCTCGGCCGAGTCGGCGGACGCCGGGTTCGCCCGTGACATGGCCGTGCACCATCAGCAGGCGGTCGAGATGTCGTACTTCGTGCGGGACCGGACGAAGGACCCGGACGTGCGCCGGCTGGCGTACGACATCGCGCAGACCCAGGCCAACCAGCGCGGCATGCTGCTCGGCTGGCTCGAACTGTGGGATCTGCCGAAGACGTCCGCGAAGCCGCCGATGGCCTGGATGGGCATGGGCGACATGCCGGCCGGTGAGGACGGCGCGCTGATGCCGGGGATGGCGACCGACACCCAGCTCGCGCAGTTGACCAAGCTGAGCGGGCGCAGGGCCGAGGTCCTGTACCTGCGGCTGATGATCGCCCACCACAAGGGCGGGGTGCACATGGCCAAGGGGTGCGTCGAGCGGTGCACGGTCGGCGCGGAACGGCGGCTGGCGCGCGGGATGGTGGCCGCGCAGCAGTCCGAAATCGAGCTGATGACCGGCATGTTGAAGGAGCGGGGCGCCAAGCCATAGCGCCGGCAGTCGATTTGGGCGACTTGGGCGTCACCTTTTGACGTCTTCTTGATCGTTCCATTCCCCCCGCGTGAACGGTTCGTGACAAGAGTGGGATCCCTCTGCGTGTGCATTACACGTGCACCTCACCCAGGGGGTTACCGAATGAGATCCATCCGTTTTGCGGCGGCGCTGCCGCTGCTGGCCGGAGCGCTCACCCTGGCCGCTCCGGCCGCCCACGCCGACGCCGGCCGTGACACGCTCTCCGGCACGAAGCCGCTGTGGGCCACGAACGCCGCCGACCAGGGCTCCACCGCGAACAGCAACAAGGTCACCGCCCGTGTGTACCTGGCGGGCCGGGACGCCAAGGGCCTCGCCGCCTACGCGAAGGCCGTGTCCGACCCGTCCTCGGCGTCGTACGGGAAGTACCTGAGCGCGAGCGCGGCGAAGGCCCGCTTCGGCGCGACCCAGGAGCAGATATCCGAGGTCAAGCAGTGGCTGGAGGCCGCGGGCCTCACCGTCACGGGCACCTCGGAGCACTACATATCCGTCTCCGGTGACGTGGCCGCGGCCGAGAAGGCCTTCGGCACGCAGCTGCACAACTATTCCAAGGGCTCGCACACCTACCGTGCCCCGTCCGCCACGGCCTCGGTGCCGGCCTCGCTCGACGGCGCCGTGCTCACCGTGACCGGTCTGGACAGCGCGCCGCACAAGGCGACGAAGCAGGACCAGCTGCCGCCGCCGGACGCGGTGTTCCGCAACGCCGGGCCGTTCTCCTCGTACTTCGGCTCCAACGTCGCGACGACGCTCCCGGACGCGTACGGCACGAAGGTCCCCTACGCGATCAAGGGTTACACCGGCAAGCAGCTGCGCAGCGCCTACGGCGCCGGCAAGGCGACCGGCAAGGGGGTGCGGGTCGCGATCACCGACGCGTACGCCTCGCCGACCATCGCGAAGGACGCGGCGACGTACGCGGCCAAGAACGGTGACGCGGGCTACGCGAAGGGCCAGTTGACGCAGGTCCTGCCGAAGAACTACACGAAGACCGACGAGTGCGGCGCCTCCGGCTGGTACGGCGAGGAGACGCTCGACGTCGAGGCCGTGCACGCGGTCGCGCCGAGCGCGGACATCACGTACGTGGGCGCCGCGTCCTGCTACGACGACGACCTGCTCGACTCGCTGAACAAGGTCGTCGACCACCACCTCGCCGACATCGTCTCCAACTCGTGGGGCGACATCGAGGCCAACCAGACGCCCGAACTGGCCGCCGCCTACGACCAGGTCTTCCAGCTCGGCGCCGTCGAGGGCATCGGCTTCTACTTCTCCTCCGGCGACAACGGCGACGAGGTCGCCAACACCGGTACGAAGCAGGTCGACACGCCCGCCAACTCGGCGTGGGTGACCGCGGTCGGCGGTACCGCGCTGGCCGTCGGCAAGAACGACACGTACAAGTTCGAGACCGGCTGGGGCACGCTGAAGGCGACCCTGTCGGCGGACGGCAAGAGCTGGACCGACTTCCCCGGCGCCTACACCTCCGGCGCGGGCGGCGGCACCAGCAAGAACGTCGCGCAGCCCTTCTACCAGAAGGGTGTCGTGCCGAACTCGCTGGCGACGGCCAACGGCGGCGTGAACCGTGTCGTCCCGGACATCGCGGCCGTGGCCGACCCGAACACCGGCTTCCTGGTGGGCCAGACGCAGACGCTGCCCGACGGCTCGCTCGGCTACGACGAGTACCGCATCGGCGGCACCTCGCTCGCGGCCCCGGTGATCGCGGGTGTGCAGGCGCTGGCGCAGCAGACGCGCGGCGGGGCTCCGATCGGGTTCGCGAACCCGTCGATCTACGCCCGCTACGGTTCGCCGCTGTACCACGACGTGACCGACAAGCCGACCGGCAAGGACCTCGCGGTCGCCCGCGTCGACTTCGCCAACGGTTACGACGCCGCCGACGGGCTGCTCACCTCCGTGCGCAGCCTCGGCAAGGACGCCTCGCTGAAGGCCGTCCGCGGCTACGACGACGTCACCGGGGTCGGCTCGCCGGCGGCGGGCTACGTACAGTCGTTCCGTCGCCACTGATCCGCCGCGATCGGCGCAGCCCCGCACCCCGTCAGGGGCGCGGGGCTGCGCCGTGGGCGGCTACGGCGTCTGCTTCACCAGGCGGACGTCGTCGCACCAGGAGTGGCCCGTCCCGGCCCGCGCGTAGCAGTACACGGTCGCCTTCGTCGAGCTCGCGCCCGTGGTGAAGGAGATGGAACCGCCCCGCCAGTCCGTCCCGGTGAAGAGCGGGGCCCGCGTCTGCGTGCCGCCGAAGTTCTTGGCGCCCAGGGCGAGCTGGGTGTCGTACGCGTCGACGCGCCCCCAGCCGGAGAGCACGTACGTCGTGTCCGGCTCGACGGTGACGATCTGCTCGGCCGAGGTGGGCGAGCCCGTGAGCTGGGCGGCGTAGCTGCCCGCGTGGGGAGTCGTGGTGCCCACCGTGAACGTCGTCGAGCCCGTCCAGGGCGCCGCGGCACCGGACTCGAAGCCGCCGTTGGAGACGAGGTTCGTGCCGGCGCAGGACGCGTCGTCGAACGACGAGACCTGGAAGGCGCCGATGTCGGGACGGCAGGCCGCGGGGGTCGCGGCGCCCGCGTAGTCGTGGCCGCCGTTGTCGGGGGTGGCGAGGCCCGCCTTCAGCGCGGGTGAGCCGGCCGCCGGGCGGTAGTCGAGCGGGTCGGCGGAGGTGGCGTCGGTCAGCCGCGGGTCGGCCGTGATCTTGCCGGGGTCGGCCGGTTCGGAGGACGGGTGGTTGCCGTGGATGACGTTGTCGCGCCAGGTGTGGTCGGTGGCCGTGTAGCCGGAGCCGCCCCAGCCGCCGCTGCCCCGGTTCAGGATGATGTTGTTGCTCCACAGCGTGGTGGAGGTGCCGCCGCCGTCCTCGACGACGGCCGTGGTGCCGCCCTCGGGCAGCGCGAAGACGTTGTTGTAGAGGTGGGCGCCCGCGTCGCCGACCGCGTACAGGATGCGGGAGCCGTCGTTCACGGAGACGTTGTGACGGGCCACCGTGCCCGCCGTGTCGGCGCCCGAGCCGCACGCCCCGCACAGCAGCAGGAAGCCGCCCTCGTTGTCGTGCGTGTAGTTGTACTGGAAGACGGCGCCCCGGGTGCCGAAGTCGGCGTCGAAGGCCATGCCGTCGTTCAGTCCCGGTCGCCGGACGTGGTGGACCTCGTTGTACTGGAAGACGGTCCGGTCGCTGTTGATGGTCCAGAAGCCGGCGTTGTTGCCCGCCGAGCGCATCCAGATGTCGTAGCCCTCGTTGTGCTCGACCAGGGCGTCACGGGTGACGCGGACGACCATGCCGTCGCCGCCGATGTCGTGAATGGTGTTGCCGCGGAAGACGACGTTCGTGTTCGCCGTCCACGCCGGGCCCGATGAACAGCCGTAGACGGCGCGGCAGTTCCACGACGACGCGGTGGTCAGGCCCTCGCGGTCGACCTTGTAGATCTCGCTGTTCTCGACCAGCACGTCGTCGAAGTGCGTCGGGGTGGTGGTGCCGGAGACCCGGAACTGGATGCCGTTGCTGTTCTTGGTGTCGCCGCCGTTGACGTCGTGGACGTAGACGTCGTCGAGGACGTAGTGGGTGCCGGTGCCGTAGTCGGCCAGCTCGACCAGGATGCCGCCCCGCTCGGCGTCGGCGGCGCCCTGGTTGGTGACTTCGAGGCCGCGGATCTCCCACTGCTGGACGTTCTTCAGGTACACGCCCGCGTAGACCGCGCCGCCGCCCGCGATGACCGGGCGGGCGCTGCCCGTGCCGTACGGGGCGACCCGCACCGGCTGCCCGGCCGAGCCCGAGCCGTGCGGCGCGAACTGCCCCTGGCAGGTGGCGCCGCGCTTGAACCAGGCGCGGTCACCGGGGCCGAAGTCCACGGCGTTCACGGCGGCGAGGCTGTTGAACGGGGCCGCCGAGCTGCCGGTGCCCGCGGACGCGGCCGAGCAGTCGACGTAGTAGTCGGTGCCGGAGGCCCGCGCGGCCGCCGGGCCCGCGAGACCGGTCGGGCCGCAGAGGGCCAGGGCGGCACCGGCCGCCAGGGCCCACAGGGATCTGACGGTGCGGGGGCGAATCGAAGTGCTCATGGGTGCTCCTTCCAAGGGTTCGGTCCTTTCAGGGCTTTGTGAGCAGGCCGGGCCGATCACGCCACCCGCAGCAGGTCCTCCCGCACGGTCCGGCCGACCAGTTCCCGGCCGGACACGTACCGCTCGACCTCCTCGACCGCGTACCGGCCGAGCCGCTCCACCTCGCTGCCCTGCGCCCCGGCGATGTGCGGGGTGACCAGGACGTTCGGCAGGGTGAGGAGCGGGTGTCCGGCCGGCAGCGGTTCGGGTTCCGTGACGTCCAGGTAGGCCGACAGGCGGCCCGTCGCGCACTCCAGGGCCAGGGCCTCGGTGTCCACCAGGGAGCCCCGCGCGGTATTGATCAGCACGCCGCCGTCGGGGATCAGCTTCAGCAGCTCCGCGCTCAACAGGCCCCGTGTCTGGGGCAGTTGGGGCGCGTGCACGCTCACGATCGAGCTGCGGCGGCACAGTTCGGCGAGGTCCGTCGACTCCGCGCCCGCGACACCGTCGACGTACGGATCGTGGAGCAGCACCCGGTACCCGGCCGGGTCCGCGCGCAGCCCCTCGATCACCCGGCGGCCGATCCGGGACGCCCCGATGATCCCGACGGTGCGCCCGTCGGCGCCCTCGCGGGCGGTGAACCGCGGCCACGCGTCGGCGTACCGGGCGGCGGCGGGCAGGGCGCCCTTCGCCGCGAAGGCGATCGCGGCGAGGGTGTACGCCACGACGGGCCCCGCGTTGGCGTCGGCGGCCGAGGAGACCAGCAGGCCGCGCTCCCACACGGCGTCGGTGACGATCGGCCGGACCGAGCCCGCCGCGTGGATCACCGCCCGCAGCTTCGGTGCGCGGTCCAGCACTTCGGAGGTGAGCGGCGGACAGTCCCAGCCGGTGACCAGGACCTCCGCGGACGCGAGCGGACCGGCGGCCGCGGCGGCGTCGAGCGGTCCGGTCAGCGGGCGGGGCGCGAGCCGCACGCTCCGGCCGAGGCGCTCGCGCAGCCCGTGCGGAAAGACCCGCTCCACCACCTCGGCACCCATGGCCAGCGCCGCGGTCGGTCGGTATGCCGTCACCGTCACTCGGTCCCACCCCTTGTCTCCGCGTATCTCTGTAACCGGTTACTAAACCGTGTCGGAAGTCTGGGCACCAGCCCTGCACCGGGTCAATATTCATTGGGTTCAAGGGGGTTGACCGCTTCCTGTAACCGTTTTAGATTCCCGCTCACCTTGTTCCAACGACGGAGGGGTTCCCGTGCCCACGGTGGCGAAGGACAGGCCCGAGACCGGGATGGCGGAGCCACCGGGCGGGCCGCAAAACGGGTCAACTGCCCGTATAAGCAAGCGATCTGAGAAATGGAAACGGTTTCGGAGCAGCCGCACCCTGCTGCTGCTCATGGTCCCGGGGGTCGCGTACTTCCTGGTCTTCCACTACGGCGCCTTCTTCGGCAACGTGGTGGCGTTCAAGGAGTACGACCCGTTCGCCGGGCTGTGGGGCAGCTCCTGGGTCGGCTTCGGCAACTTCAGCCGGATGTTCGGCGACCCCGACTTCTGGCACGCCACGTGGAACACGCTCTACATCGCGGTGCTCCAGCTGGTGTTCTACTTCCCGGTGCCGCTGGCGATCGCCCTGCTGCTGCACAGCCTGACCTCGGACGTCACACGGCGCTTCGTGCAGTCCGTCGTCTATCTGCCGCACTTCCTGTCGTGGGTGATCGTGGTCGCCCTGTTCCAGCAGGTCCTGTCCGACACGGGCCTGCTCAACAGCCTCCTCGGCGACAGCGGTCTGCACACCGTCGACATCATCGGCAATCCCGACGCCTACCGGCCGCTCGTGGTCGCCGAGGTGATCTGGAAGGACGCCGGCTGGGGCACCATCATCTTCCTGGCCGCCCTGATGCAGGTCGACGAGCAGCAGTACGAGGCCGCCGCCATCGACGGGGCCGGGCCGTGGCGCCGCTTCTGGCACGTGACGCTGCCGTCGATCCGCCCCATCGTCGTGCTGCTGCTGATCATGCGGCTCGGCGACATCCTCTCCGTCGGCTTCGAACAGATGCTGCTGCAGCGGCAGTCGGTGGGCCCGGAGGTCGGCGAGGTCCTCGACACCTTCGTCTACTGGCAGGGCATCGTCGGCGGCGACATCGGCTACGCCACCGCGGCCGGGCTCTTCAAGGGCCTGGTGGGCGCCGTCCTCGTCTTCGTCGCCAACCGGATCGCGCACCAGCTCGGCGAGCAGGGGGTCTACAAGTGAGTACGTCCGTGAAGGCTCCCGCCCGTCCCGCCCGCCCCTCCTGGATGGAGCGGCCCAAACCGCTCACCAGGGCCGCGAAGGGCCTGGCCGTCCTCGTGCTGCTGGCCCTGGTCCTCGTACCGTTCCTGGTGATCGTCTCCACGTCGCTCGCCTCCAACAAGGAGGTGGTGGCGAACGGCGGCTGGGTGCTGTGGCCCACCGACCCCACCCTGCGCGCCTACCGGAACATCCTCAGCGGCGGCATCGTCACCAAGGCCCTGTGGGTGAGCATCGGCATCACGGCCATCGGCACGCTGCTCTCGCTGGCCTGCACCGCGACCCTGGCCTTCGCGCTCAGCCGCCCGCGGGTCTTCGGCGGCAAGCCGGTGCTGCTGCTCGTGCTGTTCACGTTCCTCTTCCCGCCCGGCATGATCCCGGCGTTCCTGCTGGTGAAGGGGCTCGGGCTGCAGGGCGCGTACGCGTCGCTGATCGCGCCCTGCCTGATCAACGTCTTCAACCTCGTGGTGCTGCGCGGCTTCTTCCAGGGCATCCCGGAGGAGCTGTACGAGGCGGCACGCCTCGACGGCGCCGGTGACTGGGCCACGTTCTGGCGGATCGCGCTGCCGCTGTCGAAGGCCGCGCTCGCGGTCGTCGGGCTCTTCTACGCGGTCAGCTACTGGAACTCCTGGTTCACCGCCTCCATCTACCTGGAGTCCGACCACTGGCCGCTCTCCCAGGTGCTGCGCACGTACGTGATCGGCGGTGCGCAGATCGCCGACTCGGGACTCAGCGAGGCCGGCATGGTCTCGGCCCCGCAGACGACGCAGATGGCGGTGCTCGTGATCGCCGTCGTGCCGATCCTCGTCGTCTATCCCTTCCTGCAGAAGTACTTCACCAAGGGCGTGCTCACCGGCGCCATCAAGAGCTGATCCCCGGCTCCTCTCCCACCCCCCGCACCGGTTTCCCCGACTTCCTTTGTCCGAAGGGTTGTTCCAGCATGTCCGCTCCTGCTTCCCGTATCTCGCGCCGCACCCTGCTGCGTTCGATCGCCGTCGGCGGCGCCGCGCTCGCCGCCCCCTCCGTCCTGACCGCCTGCTCCGACGGCTCCGCCGGCGGCGGCAACGTCTCCAACGCGGGCAAGAAGGCGGCGGCCTGGCCGGCGTACGCCCCGGCGAAGGGCGCGACGCCCGATCTCGCGGCGACCGCCGACGGGGTGCAGGCCGGCTTCACGAAGTACCCCTCCGACCTGGTCCGGGCGGTGGCGGAGAAGCCCGGCTCCGGCAAGGAGAAGATCAAGGTCCTGACCATCACGTACGGCACGCCGCCGAAGCCGGCCGCGCAGAACAAGTACTGGCAGGCGGTCAACGAGGCGCTGGGCGTCGAGATCGAGTTCACCGTGGTCGCCGACGCCGACTACCGCTCGAAGCTGGCCACGGTCTTCGCCGGTGACGACATCCCCGACGTGATCAACCTCGGCGGCGGCTATGTGCTGCCCCGCCAGGCCCAGTTCGTGCAGACCCGGTGCGCCGACCTCACCGACCACCTGTCCGGCGACGCGATCAAGGAGTACCCGAACCTCGCGGGCATCCCGACGTACGCCTGGCAGGGCATGGGCCGGATCTCCGGGAAGCTGTACGGCGTGCCGGTGGAGCGGCCCAAGCCGCAGGACACCCTGTACATGAACAACCAGGCCTTCACGAAGGCGGGCTACCGGCCGGGGATGTCCACGGACGACTTCGCGGCGATGGCTAAGGACGCGACCGGGTCGAGGAAGTGGGCGCTCGGCGCGTCCGCGACCGGCTACTTCAGCTACAAGATGCACGCCAACTTCTTCGGCGCGCCCAACGAGTTCGCGTACCGGGACGGCAAGATCGTCCACTTCGGCGCGAGCGACGAGTTCAAGGCGATGCTGGAGTACCTGGCGAAGCTGCGGGCGCAGGGCTCGTACTACCCGGAGGCCACCTCGGTCTCGCAGGTCGACCTCAAGACGCAGTTCTGGAACGGCTCCGTGCTCTCCATGGGCGACGGTTTCGCCGCGTACACGAGCAACGCGCAGGGCATCAAGGGCGCCTACGACCTGGACGTGGCGCAGGCGTACGCGGCGCCCGGCGCGACCGTGAAGTACCAGCAGAGCCAGGGCTGCTTCGGCTACACGGTGATCAAGAAGGCGTCCAAGGAGCGGATCAAGCTGATCCTGCGGGTCCTTGACTACCTGGCCGCGCCGTTCGGCACCGAGGAGTACGAGCTGACCCACTTCGGTCTGGAGGGCACGCACTTCGAGCGCGACAAGGACAACAACCCGATCGCCACCGAGCTGGGCCTGGTCGAGTCGAAGACCAACGTGCCGTTCACCTACCTCTGCGACGCGCCGCAGGTCCTGTACGCGCCCGGGTACGGGGACGTCGTGCGGCGACTGCACGCCTACCAGCAGAAGGTGGTGCCGCTGATGCAGCCCAACGTCCGCTTCGGCCTGCAGTCGAACACGTACAACACGAAGGGCGCGACGCTGGAGCAGTTGATCAACGACTCCGTGACCGCGATCGTCAGCGGCCGCGCGAAGCTCTCCTCCTGGGACACCGCGTACGCCAAGTGGCAGGCGCAGGGCGGCAAGAAGGTGATCGAGGAGTTCACGAAGGAGTACGAGGCGGCGCACTGACCGGGCTGCCCCACGGCAGCGGCGCAGGCGATGATGGTGCGGGGCCCGTACGGCGGGCCCCGCGCGGGCGAGACGAAGGAGTGAAGGTGGGCGAGCGGGCCACGATCCGTGACGTGGCGGCACGCGCGGGGGTCTCGGTGGCGACGGTGTCACGGGTTCTCGCGGGCAGCTATCCGACCTCGGCGGCCTCGCGCGCCAAGGTGCTGCGGGCCGCCAAGGATTTGGACTACGTGGCGAACGCGCACGCGCGGGCACTCGCCGGCGTCGGCCGCAAGACCATCGCGGTGCTGATGCTGGATGTGGTCAGCTCGTTCTACGCGGCGATCGCGCAGGGCGTCGAGAAGGAGGCCGCCCGGCACGAGCGGCTCACCCTCGTGGCGTCGACCGGCGCCGACCCGGCCCGCGAGCTGGCCCTGGTGCAGATGATGCGGGAGCAGGCCGCGGAGGCCGTGGTCCTGGTCGGCGGGGTGGTGGAGGACGACGAGTACCGGGAGCGGATGGCGCAGTACGCGCAGTCGCTCGCGGCCGCCGGGTCGCGCCTGGTGCTGTGCGGCCGGCCCGCGCCCGCACCCGACGTGCCCGCCCTCGTCGTGGAGTACGACAACGAGGCGGGCGCGTACGCCGTCACCAGCCATCTGCTGGGCGCCGGGCACCGCAGGATCGCGCTGATCGGCTACCAGCCGGGGAACACGACGGGCGAGGACCGGGTGCGCGGCTATCTGCGGGCGCTGGAGGACCATGGCGTGCCGGCCGCCGACCGGCTGCTGCACGGCGTGGGCTTCGGGCAGCTCAGCGGGGACGAGGCGATGCGCGACCTGCTCGACAAGTGCGACGGCAGGCCGGAGTTCACGGCGGTCTTCGCCGGCGACGACCGGGTGGCCGCCGCCGCGGTCAAGGTGCTCGCCGAGTACGGGCTGCGGGTCCCCGAGGACATCTCGGTGGTCGGCTACAACGACGACCCGGTCGCCGCCGACATGACGCCCGGCCTGACCACGGTGCACATCCCCGGCGAGGAGCTGGGCCGCACCGCGGTCCGCCTGGCCCTGGGCGCGCGGGGCCGCTCCGGGCAGGAGCGGCATCTGCTGGGCACCCACATTGTCGTACGGGACAGTGTGCGGCGCCTGACGCCGTGATCAGCGGTGATCCGGGTGCACCCAGCTCGGCTTGCGGTACTTGAGGAAGGCGGCCGGGGCGGCGATGCCGATCAGCAGCAGGCCGCCGCCGACGATCAGCAGGAAGCGCCACAGCGGTCCGGTGTCGTAGCCGTCCGGCGGCACGAACCCGATGACCATCGCGATCACGGAAGCGACGAACCCGACGCTCGCGACGGTCGTCACCGCCGGGACGACGAAGCCGCGCTCCACCTCGGGCTGGGTCTTCCGCAGCCGGACCACGGCCACGAACATCAGCAGGTAGGCGATCAGATAGATCTGGATGGTGATGACGGAGAACATCCAGTACTGACTGGAGACGCTGTCGCTGAACGCGTACAGGATGCCGATGAGGGTGGTCAGCACGCCCTGCGCGACCATCATGTTCTGCGGGACGCCGTACTTGTTGAACTTCTGCAGGTAGGGCGGCAGATACCCCTCCTGGCGGGAGAGCAGGACGAGGCCCTTGGCGGGTCCCGCGAGCCAGGTGAGCATGCCGCCGAGCGCGGCGCAGACCAGCATGATGCCGACGACCTTCGTCATCCAGCCGACCCCGAAGTGGTCGAAGAACGCCTGGAACGCCTGCATCAGACCGGCGGTCAGGCTCAGTTCCTTCGACGGCATGACCCAGCTGATGGCGAGCGCCGGAAGGATGAAGATCAGCAGCACGAGCCCGGTGGCCAGGAAGATCGACCTCGGGAACTCGCCGCGCGGGTTGCGCAGGGACGACACGTGGACGCCGTTCATCTCCATGCCCGCGTAGGACAGGAAGTTGTTGACGATGAGCACGAGGCTGGCCAGGCCCGTCCACGGGGGCAGCCAGTGGGAGGCGGTCATCGGCGCGGCCGACGGGTTGCCCTGGCCGAGGAAGACGATGCCGAGGACGACGAGTACGACGCCGGGGATGAGCGTGCCGATGATGAGCCCGAACGACGACAGGCCCGCGATGGTCCTGGTGCCGCGCGAGCTGACGAAGACGCCGGTCCAGTACAGGACGATGATGCAGATCGCGACGTACAGGCCGTTCTCGGCGAGGCTCGGGTCGATGACGTACGCGAAGGTGGACGCGACGTAGGCGAGCAGGCTCGGGTAGTACGCGATGGTCATGGCGAACTGGCACCACACGGCGACGAACCCGAGCGGTTTGCCGAGCGCCTCGCTGACCCAGCGGTAGATGCCGCCGGTCCAGCCGGAGGCGAGTTCGGCGCCGACCAGGGCCGTGGGCAGCAGGAAGACGATGGCGGGGAGCAGGTAGAGGAAGATCGCGGCGAGGCCGTAGATCGCCATGGTGGGCGAGGGGCGCAGGCTCGCCACGGACGCGGTCGTCATCAGACCGAGCGTCACCCAGGAGATGAACTGCCGCCGGTCCCCCTCGGCCGCCGCCTCCGCGACGCCCCCCTGCCCCGGTTTGTCCGTAGTCGTCATGGGGTCATGATCGACGGAGTGTCCGTCCCCCGCATGTCGTCCGATACGGGGTGGGGGTAAGGTGCGGGCCATGACGACGTCGAAGGGCCGCACGGACCTCGGACAGCTGCTGCTGTTCGTGGCGCTGCTCTTCGGGATCGTCGGGATGCACACGCTGGGGCATCCGACGGGACACGGCTCCATGGCGGGGCAGGCGGCCCACTCGGCCCACTCGGCGCACGCGATGCCGTCGGCGCCCGTCCCCGCCCACGCCTCCTCCCCCGCCGCCGTGCACGAGCACCGGATGCCGGGCGACGGCGGGATGGACCCGCTGGGCGTGTGTCTCGCGGTGCTCGGCTCGTTCACCCTGCTGCTGTTGCTGACGGCGGCGGTCCCGCGGCCGCCGGGGTCGGCACTGCCCCTGGGCCCCCTGCGGCGCGGCCTGACGTACGCGCACCGCCCCAACCCGCCGCCGCCGCGCACGACGTTGTCCCTGCTGTCGGTGCTGCGTCTCTAGGTCTGCCCACCGGCCGCTCCGGCCTGCCCGGACGCGGTCGGCCCGCATGCCTTCGCACGCAGCACGACACCGACATCGAGGTGCACTCAGTCATGCACAACCACCAGCAGTCCCCCTCCGGTCCCGTCTCCCGTCGCACCCTGCTGGGCGCGTCGATCGCCGTGGCCGGCACGGGAGTTCTGGCCGCCTGTTCCGGCTCGGGTTCCGGGCACGGCGGTCACGCGGGACCGGGCGGCTCCGCCCCCGCCGGGTACGTCGATCCGCGGGGCGCCGAGGTCGCGGCCGCGGAGCGCGGGCGCGGCTCGGGCGGCCGGGTCCGCAAGGTCGCGCTCACGGCCGCCGCGACCCGCCTCGACCTGGGCGACCGCACCGTCACGTCCTGGTCGTACGGCGGTGACCTGCCCGGCAAGGAGGTCCGGGTGACCGCGGGCGACACCCTCGCCCTGACCCTCGCCAACCACCTCCCCCAGGCGACCTCTCTGCACTGGCACGGCCTGGCCCTGCGCAACGACATGGACGGCGTCCCGGGCGTCACCCAGAAGGCGATCGCCCCCGGCGGGGACTTCACGTACCGCTTCAAGGTCGCGCACCCGGGCACGTACTGGTTCCATCCGCACTCGGGCACGCAGCAGGACCGGGGCCTGTACGCGCCGCTGATCGTCGACGACCCGAAGGAGCCGCTCTCCTACGACAAGGAGTGGGTGATCGTCCTCGACGACTGGGTCGACGGGGTGGACGGCTCGACTCCGGACGCGGTTCTGAAGGAGCTGCGGGCCGGGATGGACATGGGCGGCTCGGACGGCGGCTCGGGGCACTCCGGGCACGACATGTCGGGGATGGCCGGCATGTCGATGACGGACGGCTCCGGCGCCTCCGCCGGGGAGTCCCCGTCGGCGAACGCGCCGTCCCGGATGATGATGGGCGCGACCAGCGAGCTGCTCGGCGGCGACGCCGGGGACGTGAAGTACCCGTACTACCTGGTCAACGGCCGTACGCCGCAGGACCCTTCGGTCTTCAAGGCGCGCCCGGGCGACCGCATCCGGCTGCGGATCATCAACGCGGGCGGTGACACGGCCTTCCGGGTGGCGCTCGGCGGGCACGGGATGACGGTGACGCACACCGACGGCTTCCCGGTGCGGCACGCCACGACGGACGCGCTGCTGCTCGGCATGGGCGAGCGCTACGACGTCCTGGTCACGGCGGGCGACGGCGTCTTCCCGTTCACCGCGCTCGCGGAGGGCAAGAAGGCCACGGCGCTCGCGGTGCTGCGCACGGGCTCGGGCGCGGCGCCGACCGCAGGGGTCCGCCCCAAGGAGCTGAACGGCCGGCTGCTGACCGCCGACAAACTGAAGGCGGCCGACTCGGTGGCCCTGGAGTCGCGCGAGCCCGACCGCACGATCCGGCTCCAACTGACCGGCGGGATGGCCGAGTACGACTGGGCGTTCGACAAGAAGCCGTACACGACGGACCAGCGGCACCCGGTGCAGGCGGGTGAGCGCGTGCGCCTGGAGTTCGCCAACTCCACCGCGATGTGGCACCCGCTGCATCTGCACGGCCACACCTTCGCCCTGGCGAACGTGGCGGGCGGCCCCCGCAAGGACACCGCGATCGTGCTGCCGAACGGGACCCTGACGGTGGACTTCGACGCGGACAACCCGGGCCTGTGGATGGTGCACTGCCACAACGTGTACCACTCGGAGGCCGGGATGATGACGGTCCTCGGCTACCGGGCCTGACCTCCGCGTGCGGGGCGCGGACCACGGTCCGCGCCCCGTCGCCGGTGTCTCAGCCGCGCACCGGCTCCGCCTCGGCCGGCACGTGCCCGGCGACGACCCGTCCGGTCGTCGCGGTGGCGCGGCGCCGGTCGACCCGGTACGCGGCCGTGGCCACCGCGAGGCCCAGCACGGCCAGGGCCGCGCCCGCCACCGCCGGGGACGTCACGCCGAAGCCGGCCGCGAGCGCCAGGCCGCCGATCCAGGCGCCGCCCGCGTTGGCCAGGTTGAAGGCGGCCTGGTTGGCGGAGGAGGCCAGGGAGGGCGCCGACGCGGCCTTCTCCATGACCATCAGCTGGAGCGGGGAGCCGGTCAGGAACGCGGTCAGGCCGAGCAGCAGCACGCCGAGCGGCGCGCTCCACTCCGTGCGCATCAGCAGCGGGAAGGCGGCCAGCACCACGCCCAGCGAGGTCAGTCCGCCGAAGAGCGTGCCGCGCAGCGAGCGGTCGGCGAGGCGGCCGCCCAGCAGGTTGCCCATCGTGGCGCCGACGCCGAACAGGGCGAGCAGCAGCGTCACGCTGGAGTCCGCGAAGCCCGCGGCGTCGGTGAGCATCGGCGTGATGTAGCTGTACACGGAGAAGAGCGCGCCGAAGCCCGCCACCGTCGTGCCGAGCGCCAGCCACACCGGCAGCGAGCGCAGGGCGCGCAGTTCGCCGCGGACCCCGACGCTCTGGCCGTGGCCGTGGTCGGCGGGGACCAGCGCCACGAGGGAGGCGATCGCGGCGAGGCCGATGGCGCTCACCGCGAGGAAGGTCGCGCGCCAGCCGAGCTGCTGGCCCATCGCCGTGGCGACCGGGACGCCGACGATGTTGGCGACGGTCAGGCCGAGGAACATCAGCGAGACCGAGCGGGCCTTGCGCTCGGGCGCGACGAGCGAGGTGGCGACGACCGCGCCGACGCCGAAGAACGCGCCGTGCGGCAGGCCGCTGACGAAGCGGGCGGCCAGCAGCCAGTGGTAGTCGGGGGCGGCGGCCGACACCGCGTTGCCGACGACGAACAGGACCATGAGGCCGATCAGGACGCGGCGGCGCGGCATCCGCGCGGTCAGCGCCGCCAGCAGCGGGGCGCCGATGACGACGCCGAGCGCGTACGCGGAGACGAGGTGCCCGGCGGTGGGGATGGAGACGTGCAGGTCGTCGGCGACGTTGGGCAGCAAACCCATCATCACGAACTCGGTGGTGCCGATGCCGAAGGCTCCGACGGCCAGCGCGAGCAAGGCCAAGGGCATGGAGGATCTTCCAACCAGAACGGGGGTGAGCGGAATCCGTAAGTTTACGTACGGAACAAAGTGGCGCGCACCCGGTATTCCGGCAGGTTGAAGCCAGGTGACCGGTCTCCGTCAGATCTGGACCCGTGCCGCGATCGGCAGATGGTCGCTGTCCGTCCTCGACAGCGTCCACGACGAGACCGGCTCCACGCCCTTGACCATGATCTGGTCGATCCGGGCCATCGGGAACGCGGCCGGCCAGCTGAACCCGAAGCCGCTGCCCGCCGCGCCCTGCGTGGAGCGCATCTGGGAGGTGACCGCGTTCAGGGCGCGGTCGTTCATCGTGCCGTTGAGGTCACCGAGCAGGATGATCCTGCCGAGCTGCTCGTCGGCGATGGCCTCGCCGAGCGCGTCGGCGCTCTCGTCGCGCTGGCTCGCGGTGAACCCGGAGTCGAGCTTCACGCGCACCGACGGCATGTGCGCCACGTACACGGCGACCTTGCCCTCGGGCGTCGCGACCGTGGTGCGCAGCGCCCGGGTCCAGCCCAGCTTGATGTCGACGGGCTGGGTGTCGGAGAGCGGGTACTTGCTCCACAGCCCGACCGTGCCCTTGACCGCGTGGTACGGATACGCCGACGCGAGCGTCTTCTCGTACGTCGGCAGCGCGTCGCTCGCCAGCTCCTCCAGGGCGACGACCTGGGCGCCCGACGCGGCGACGGCCCTGGCGGTGCCGGCCGGGTCGGGGTTGTCCGCGTTCACGTTGTGCGTGGCGACGGTCAGGTCGCCGCCGCTCTTCTGCTTGTCGGTGAGCAGCCCGCCGAAGAGGTTGAGCCAGACGATCGCCGGGACCAGCACCGCGATCAGGGCCGTCGCCGACTTCCGTACGAAGCCGAGGACGAGCAGCACCGGGACGAACAGGCCCAGCCACGGCAGGAAGGTCTCGGTCAGCGAGCCGAGGTTGCCGATGGTGTTGGGGATCTGCGCGTGCAGCAGCATGACCAGGGCGAGCAGGATCGCGAGCGTCGCGAGGACGATGCCGCGACGCCAGTACCCCCGGTCGTTGCGCAGCCGCTCCCCCAGGCGTCGCAGCCGGGTCCCCGGCCCTGCGTGCGCCGATTCCTCGGCGTCTCCGTTGCCAAACGCCTGCGCCATGCCCTCGTCGCCTCACTGCCTGCCGTGCCCGCCGTCGTCGCCCGTCCGACACTAGGCGATGATCAGCGGTCTTCCGTTCCGTCACACCCCCGGCGGTTGCGGTTCGGTGACGCCCGTACGGCCACGAGGACGAGCGGGGCGGCGTCCGGAGTTCCGGACAAGGAGGTCTCCGGGTCTGTCTGTGACGAAACCCGCACATTCGGACCCGCCCTACTCCACGGCTGTGACCTGCGCCTTCACACCCGCGAGCACGGTGTCGACGATGCGCTCGGAGAGGTCGTCGGCCAGCGGCGAGTCGACCCGCATCACGGAGCGCAGCAGCATCGGCCCGGTGAACAGGTCGCCGGTCAGTTCGATGTCGATGCCGGCCGGCAGCTCGCCGTCGGCCACGCCGCGCCGCAGCACGTCGTGCATGAGCCGGCGCCGGGGCTCGACGACGACCGCGTGGTACGCGTCCCAGAGCCGGGGCAGGGTCTTCATCTGCACGATGACGTTGTGCAGCAGGGCCGAGGTCCGCAGATTGAGGCCGCGCCGGCGCATGTGCTCCAGGAGCAGGATCAGGTCGTCGCGCAGGGAGGTGCCGGGCAGCTGCGGATCCGGCTCCTCGATGGAGGCGATCACGTCGACGAAGAGCTCCTCCTTGCCGGCCCAGCGCCGGTAGATGGTGGCCTTGCCGACGCCCGCGGTCCTCGCGATGCGCTCGATGGAGAGCTCGGCGAGCGGGACGCCCTCCTCCAGGAGCTTGACGACGCCCTCGACGATGGCCTGCTCGACGGCCTCGCTGCGCGGGCGGCCGCGGGCGGGTGCCGCGGCGTCGGCGGCCGGTCCGGGCGAGCCGCGCAGCGCGTACCGCCGCACCCGTCGCCCGCTCCGGTCCGCGTCGGCACCCACGGCACCCTTCACGTCGCCCACGGCCTCCATCTCGCGCACCTTCGCACCTTCCGCCACAGCCCCGGAACCTGGTCCTCCGACCGGGCTCCGGGGCGATTGTCTCAGCGCTGTCCGATCACGTACACGCAGGTCAGTTCCCCGCGCCCACCTTCTCCTGCGGCTCGCCGCTCGGGGCGAGCGGCGCGGCGGGCCGCTTGCCCGGCAGGAACAGCCAGGTGACCAGGGCGCTCACCAGGGCCACACCCGCACCGCACAGGGCGGTGATGTGCATGGCGTGCAGGAACGAGCCGTTGGCCGCGTCGACCAGGCCCTGCGCCCGCGGCCCGATCTTCTCGGCGACGCCGAGCGTGGCCTCGATGGACGCGCCCGCGGTGTCGCGCACCCCGGCCGGCAGCATGCCGAGCTTGTCCTCTATGCCGCTGCGGTACGCGGTGGAGAGCACGGAGCCGAGCACGGCGATGCCGAGCGCGCCGCCGACCTGCCGGAAGGTGTTGCTCAGCGCCGAGGCGGAGCCCGCCTTCTCGCGCGGCAGCGCCTGCATGATCACGACGCTGGTCGGGGTCATGACGTGCGCCATGCCCGTGCCCATGAGGAAGAAGATGACTTCCAGGATCCAGATCGGGGTGCCGGCGTCCAGCGCGGTGAACGCGGCGAGCATCGCCGCGAGCAGCACCAGGCCGCCCGTGGTGGTGGCCTTCACCCCGATCTTCTCGACGACGAGCCGGGCGCGCGGCGCGAAGATCAGCTGGGCCACGGCGAGCGGCAGCATCAGGGCGCCGGTCTGCAGCGGCGAGTAGCCGCGCACGCTCTGCGTGTAGAAGACCGAGAAGAACGTGACGCCCATCAGCGCAAAGAAGACCAGCGCGATGGCGCCGATGGCGGCCGAGAACACCTTGTTCTTGAAGTAGTCGATGTCGATCGACGGGTGGTCGCTGCGCTTCTCGTAGAGGACGAACCCGGCGAGCACGACGACGCCCGCGATGATCGTGGCGAGGACCTGGACGCTGGTGAAGTCGCCCTCGTCGCCGCCCTTGATGATGCCGTAGACGAGCAGGACCAGACCCACGATGGAGAGCAGGACGCCGACGAGGTCGACGCGGCCCGGCTTGGGGTCCTTGGAGTCCGGGACGAGCGCGAGCATCAGGATCACGGCGAGGATCACGATCGGCACGTTGACCAGGAAGACCGAGCCCCACCAGAAGTGGTCGAGGAGCAGTCCGCCGGTGATCGGCCCGATGGCGATGGCGAGGCCGACGCCGCCGGCCCAGATGCCGATGGCCTTCGGCTGCTCCTCGCGCTCGAAGACGTTCATCAGCACGGCGAGCGTGGCCGGCATGACGAAGGCGGCGCCGAGGCCCATCACCGCGCGGAACGCGATGAGCTGGACCGGCGAGCCGGACTCGGCGGCGAGCGCGGAGCCGAGGCCGAAGACGACGAGGCCGCCGATCAGGACCTTCTTGCGGCCGATGCGGTCGCCGAGCAGACCGGCGGTGAACAGCAGCCCCGCGAAGACGAGCGTGTACGAGTTGATGGCCCACTCGAGCTCGCTCTGCGTGGCGCCGAGGCCGGTGGGGGCGGGCGTCGAGATCGTCTTGATCGCGACGTTCAGGATGGAGTTGTCGAGGACGACGATCAGCAGGCTCAGCATGAGGACGCCGAGAATCGCCCAGCGACGGCGGTGCACGGCCTCGGGTATGCGAGGAGCCGCGGGAACTGCGGGTGTGGTCATGTGTACGACCCTAGCCCCATTTCGATACGGACCCGTCTCGTATTGAAACTATGGACCGATCTCTTACCCAGGCTTTACGAAAGGGCTCTGTGGCGGGCTTTACGCGAGGGCCCCTGGCGCCCGGTCGGCACGGGGTGCCACCATGGAGGCGATCCGGGGACGCCGTCAGGGCGCCTCGAGACGACGGAATTGAAGGAGCGGTTGCGATGACGCAACACACGCCACTCCAGGCTGCCCCGACGCGGTCGCAGTCCCCCGACAGCAGCACGGGCGCCCCGCAGGAGCGGGACCCCAAGGCGCTGTACGGAGGCACGAAGAAGAACAGCCCCCGGCGTATCACGGTCCGCGACATCACCCTCGCCAAGGAGCGGGGCGAGAAGTGGCCGATGCTCACCGCGTACGACGCGATGACGGCATCGGTCTTCGACGAGGCCGGCATCCCCGTGATGCTGGTCGGCGACTCGGCGGGCAACTGCCATCTCGGCTACGACACCACGGTCCCGGTCACCCTGGACCAGATGATCATGCTCTCGGCCGCGGTCGTGCGCGGCACCTCGCGCGCCATGATCGTCGCGGACCTGCCGTTCGGCTCGTACCAGGAGGGTCCGACGCAGGCGCTGCGGTCGGCGATGCGGCTGGTGAAGGAGGCGGGCGCGGGCGCGGTCAAGCTGGAGGGCGGCGAGCGCTCGCACACCCAGATCAAGCTGCTCACCGAGGCCGGCATCCCGGTCATGGCGCACATCGGCCTGACCCCGCAGTCGGTCAACACGCAGGGGTACCGCGTGCAGGGCCGCGGCGAGGAGGCGGCGCAGCAGCTGCTGCGGGACGCGAAGGCGGTGCAGGACGCGGGCGCGTTCGCGGTCGTCCTGGAGCTGGTCCCTGCGGAGCTGGCGGCCGAGGTCACGCGCGTGCTGCACATTCCGACGGTCGGCATCGGCGCGGGTGCCGAGACGGACGCCCAGGTCCTGGTCTGGACGGACGCGCTCGGGCTCACCGGCGGCAAGATGCCGAAGTTCGTGAAGACGTACGCGAATCTGCGTTCCGTCATGTCCGATGCCGCGAAAGCGTTTGCGGAGGACGTGATCGGCGGAACGTTCCCTCTGGAGGAGCACTCCGTCCACTGACCATCACGGCACCACCGCGGCCCGTCGATCTTCCCCCGTCGACGGGCTGCGGCCTTTTCGGGCGTGATCCCGGGGCGCACGCCGACGGGACGGTGACAGGGTGCCGACAGGGGGCTGTCGGTCGGCTGTCGGTGGATTGTCGGTGGCGGCTGTCACCTTGGTGGCATGACGCGAATCGACAAGAACCCCGCAAGCGACCGCCCGGTCGCCGTGTCCGTACGGGGACTGGTCAAGCACTACGGCGGTCCCCAAGGAACACGGGCCCTGGACGGCGTGGACCTGGATGTCCACGAGGGCACCGTGATGGGCGTGCTCGGGCCGAACGGCGCGGGCAAGACCACCCTCGTGCGCTGCCTGTCCACCCTCATCACCCCCGACGCCGGGACGGCGGTCGTGGCCGGCTACGACGCGGTGAAGCAGCCCCGCCAACTGCGCCGCGTGATCGGCCTCACCGGCCAGTACGCCTCGGTCGACGAGAAGCTCTCCGGCCGCGAGAACCTGTACATGATCGGGCGCCTGCTCGACCTGTCCAGGAAGGAGGCCAGGGCCCGCGCCGACGGCCTGCTGGAGCGGTTCTCGCTCACCGACGCGGCGACCCGCCCCGCGAAGACGTACTCCGGCGGCATGCGCCGCCGCCTCGACCTGGCCGCGTCGATGATCGGCCGCCCGCACGTCCTGTACCTGGACGAGCCGACGACCGGCCTCGACCCCCGCACCCGTAACGAGGTGTGGGACGAGGTCAAGCGCATGGTGCGCGAGGGCGTCACCGTGCTGCTCACCACCCAGTACATGGAGGAGGCCGAGCAGCTGGCCTCCGAGCTCACCGTCGTCGACCGCGGCCAGGTCATCGCCCGCGGCGGCATCGAGGAGCTCAAGGCGAAGGTCGGCGGCCGCACCCTGCGCATCCGCCCGGCCGACCCGCTGGAGCTGCGCCCGCTGGCCGCCTCGCTCGACGAGCTGGGCATCACCGGCCTGGCCACGTCCACCGTGGACCCCGAGTCCGGCACGGTCCTCGTCCCGATCCTCAGCGACGAGCAGCTGACCGCCGTCGTCGGCGCGGTCACCGCGCGCGGCATCACGATCGGCTCGATCGCCACCGAACTGCCCAGCCTGGACGAGGTGTTCCTGTCCATCACCGGCCACAAGGCGTCCGCCCCGCAGGACGTCAGGCCCGAACTCGAAGAGGTCGCCGTATGAGTGCCCGCCCGTCACCCACCGCCACCCTCATCGAGCCACTTCGCGGCGCCCCCTCTGATTCCGTGAACCCCACGGCGCCCACCATCACGGTCGACGCCGACCCCAAGATCGGCCTGCGCGGCCACCTGCGCCACACCGGCGCCCTGATCCGCCGCAATCTGCTGTGGATCAAGCAGGACCCCGAGTCGATGTTCGACGCGATCCTGATGCCGATCATCTTCACGCTGCTGTTCGTGTACGTCTTCGGCGGCTCGATCGGGCAGGCGCTCGGCGGCGGCCAGGACGCGTACGTGCAGTACGTGATCCCCGGCATGATCGCGATGATGTCGATGAACATCGCGCAGGGCGTCGGCACCGGCTTCAACGAGGACTTCCAGAAGGGCATCATGGACCGCTTCAGGTCGCTGCCCATCGGGCGGGCCTCGGTCCTGGTCGCCAAGGTCTCCGTCGAGCTCATGCGACTCCTGGTCGCCATCACGGTCCTGATGATCGTCGCGCTCCTCGTCGGCTTCGACGTGGAGAACTGGGGCGGACTGTTCGCCGCCATCGGTCTGTCGGCGCTGTTCGGCTCCGCCATCATGTGGATCTTCCTGGTCCTCGGCGTGACCATGAAGAACGCTCAGTCCGTGCAGGCGATGGGCTTCCTGGTGATGATGCCGCTGCAGTTCGGCTCGTCGATCTACGCGCCGCCGGCCTCGATGCCGGGCTGGCTGCAGTCCTTCACCGACTACAACCCGATGTCGAACCTGGCGGACGCCTGCCGCGGCCTGATGACCGGCGGCCCGGTCGCCCACGACCTGTGGATGACGCTCGGCTGGACCGCGCTGCTCACGGCGGTCATGGCGCCGGTCGCGATCCGCAAGTACACGAAGAAGAGCTGAGTCAGCCGGCTTCGCCGGACGTCGGCTCGCGTCGCAGCAGGGCGGTGGCCTCCTCCACGGAGAGGCCGCCGCCCTCGGCGTGTTCCCGTCCGTACGCGGCGTCGTCGAGCACGGCCCGTACGACCGTCTCGCCGTCGGCCCGCCAGTCCCGTTCGAGCCGCCCGGAGATGTGCCCTTCGGGCAGCGCCGCGTCGGCGGCGCCGATCATCCGCGCGGCGAGCGCGGCGTCGCCCTGCTGTACGAGGGCGTGGGCGGCGGTGACCAGGTGCAGCGCCGCGATGTGCGGCATGATCACCGACGACAGGGGGTCGCTGCCGAGGTCGATGGCGCGCACGGCGCCCGCGAGCGCGGCGTCGGACCGGCCGTCGACGGCGTCGAGCATCGCCTCCATGCCGACCGTCATGGCGTGGAAGAAAACGATGTCCGCGACCTTGAACTCGTGCCGCAGCGCCTCCAGGTGCTCACGTGCGGCGGCGGTCCTGCCGGTGGAGCCGAGCAGCCCGACGAGGAACATCCGGGCGGCGGGGCGCGCCTCGTTCGCATGACGGTGAGCCGTGTCGAGGGCTTCGCACAGCAGCCGCTCCCCCTCCGCGATGTCGCCCTGCTCGACGAACACCTGCCCGAGCCGGACCTGGAGGATCGACGCCTGGGCGTGGGCGCCCATCGCCTCGGCCAGGGCCCTGGCGCGGCGGTAGTCGGCGGCGGCCTCGTCGTAGCGGCCGAGCTTCTCGTACGTCTCACCGCGCGCCGACAGCGCCTCGGCGACGCCCCACTCGTCGCCGAGCCGGGTGAACAGCTCCAGGGACTCGTCGGCGTCGGGCAGCCCGCGGGCCGCCCATTCGCTGCGGTTGGCCAGGATGTTGGCGCGCAGCTGGAGGACGAGCGCGAGCTCCCAGTCGTAGCCGAGCTCGCGACAGGTGCGGACCGTGACGTCGGTGAGGTCGTGCATCTTGTCCAGCTGCCCCGACATCAGCACGGCGAAGTACCAGATGTTGCCGGGCGGACGGCAGGCCTGCGGCAGGTCGGCTCGGTAGGTCTCCCGGATGATCTTCAGCCGGGCCTGTCCCTCCTCGCTGTGCCACTGCTGCATCTCCATGTCCATGTAGCCGAGGCGGCTCAGGTGCACCTGGCGGCGGGCCTCGTCGAGGAGGTCGCCGGTGAGCGGCGGCGGGATGTCGGTGCAGCGCTGCTCGACGGGCGGGGCGGGGCGTGCGGGGCCCGCGAACGGGTCGGGGCCGAGGGCGGCGACGTCCCGCGTCCAGGACCTGGCGTCCATACGCAGGTCCCGCATCTGCCAGAACCAGGCCAGGGAGAGGACGAGGCTGAGGGCCTCCTGCTCGTCGCGGGTGGCCAGCGCGTGCCGCAGGGCGGTGCGCAGATTCTCGTAGTCGCGCTCGATGCGGGCGATGGCGGCGCGCTGGCCCGCGCCGCGCAGCAACGGGTCGGTGGTGCGGGCGAGTTCGCGGTAGTACGTGAGATGGGCGTGCGCGGCGGCGGGCCGCTCGGCGGCCTCGTCGAGCCGGTCGCCCGCGTACTCGGCGACGGTCTCCAGGAGCCGGTAGCGCATGCCCTCGCCGTCCTCCTGCGGGGCGGCGACGACGAGCGACTTGTCGACGAGGGAGCCGAGCAGGTCGAGGACGTCACCGCCGCAGGTGCCGCAGACCGCCTCGGCGGCGGCGAGGTCGCAGCCGCCGCTGAAGACGGAGAGCCGCATCAGGACGGCGCGCTCGGGGGCGTCGAGCAGGTCCCAGGACCAGTCGACGACGGCGCGCAGGGTCTGCTGGCGGGGCAGGGCGGTGCGGGCCCCGCTGGTGAGCAGGCGGAAGCGGTCGTCGAGGCGCTCGGCGATCTGGCGCGGGGTGAGCATCCGCAGCCGGGCCGCGGCGAGTTCGATGGCGAGCGGCAGGCCGTCGAGGCGGCGGCAGATCTCGGCGACGGCCGCCGCGGTCTCCTCGGAGTCGTCGACGGTGAATCCCGGGCGGACCGCGGCGCCGCGCTCGCCGAACAGGCGCAGGGCGTACGGCTCGGGCAGCGGCTCCACGGGATAGAGCAACTCCCCCGGTACGCCGAGGGGTTCGCGGCTGGTGGCGAGCACGGTGAGGCCGGGGCAGTGGGCCAGGAGATGCTCGGCGAGGGCGGCGGCGGCCTCGACGACGTGCTCGCAGTTGTCGAGGACGACCACCATGCGGCGGTTCACGCAGTGCTCGACGAGGCGGACGAGGGGGTCGTCGCCCTGGCGTTCACCGGCGATGCGCAGCTCTTCGGCGCCGGCGCCGCGCAGCACGGTCTCGCGGGCGCCGAGTGCGCTGACGACGGCCTCGGGGACGGCGTCCGGATCGCTCACCGGGGCGAGTTCGGCGAGCCATACGCCGTCGGGGGCGTCGGTGACGCCCTCCGCTGCCTCCTGGGAGAGACGGGTCTTGCCCGCGCCGCCGGGGCCGAGCAGGGTCACCAGGCGGGCCCGGGTGAGGTCCCTGCGGATGGCGTCGATGTCGGGGCCGCGGCCCACGAAGGAGGTGAGGCGGGCGCGGAAGTTGCCCGGGGGGCGCCGGGCGGGAACGGCCGGGGCCGCGGGGGCGGCGGGCGTGCTGAGCAACTCGGCGTGCAGGGCGAGGAGTTCGGGGCCCGGGTCGGCGCCCAGGCGGTCGGCGAGGCCGCGGCGTATCCCGTCGTACGCGGCCAGCGCCTCCGCCGCGCGGCCCGCGTCGCGCAGCGCGCGCAGCCGCAGGGCCTGGAGCGACTCGTCGAGGGGGTGGGCGTCGCAGAGGGCGGTCAGCTCGGGCAGCGCCTCGTCGGCGTGGCCGAGCGCCAGGCCGGCGGCGATCCGGGTGCGGCGCGCGTCCAGGTGCCGGGTGTCCCAGCGGGCGGCCTCCCCCGCCCGGTCGGGCAGGTCGGCGAGGGCGGGGCCGCGCCACAGCGTCAGGGCGTCGTCGAGCAGGGCGGCGGCCTTGGCCGGATCGCCGTCGGCGTGGGCGCGGGCGCCGTCCGTGGTGAGCCGCTCGAACCGGAACAGGTCGATGTCGTCCGCGGCGGCCGCGAGCCGGTAGCCGCCCTCGTCGGAGGCGATCGCCCCGGCACCGAGCGCGCGCCGCAGCCGGCCCACGAGCGCCTGCAGCGCGCCCTGCGCGTCCGCCGGTGGCTCGGTGCCCCACACCTCGTCGACGAGCACCGTCACCGGGACCGTGCGGCCCGGCCGGAGCGCGAGCACCGTGAGCAGGGAACGCAGCCTCGCCCCGCCGACGGGGACGGCCGAGCCGTCGTCGCGGAGTACTTGCGTGGTGCCGAGAATGCGATAGCGCACCGCCCCATTGTCCCCGCCCCACCCCCACGAGCAATCCACGCCCCCACCCCGGCCAATCCGCCGTGCCCCCTAGCCTTGGGCAATCTGCCGCCATGGGCGGCAGGGTGGGCCGGGGGTCCCCCCGGACGGAGTCTGGGGGAGGCACCCCGGCACGGGGCGAGCGCTCCAAGCGGCGCCCAGCTCGGTCCCGGTCGCGCCGTCGCCGGGCGCAGGCCCGGTGGGGGCTGGTCGCGCAGTTCCCCGCGCCCCTGCGGGGCACGACCACAGGCGGACATCGGCACAGCCCCGCCCCCGGAACTCCCAGGGCCGGGCGGCACGTTTCCCCCGTAGGCGGGTACGTTCTGTGCGACCCTGCCCTCCCTGTACGACGTACGACTCACGCACGACTCACGCACCCCGGGAGCCCCGCCCTCATGACCACCGCCACATCCCGACGCGGCGACAGCAGAATCAGCCCCGTCTTCATCGGCATCGCCGCGATCACGGCCGTGGCCGGCTGGGCGGTGTGGACGGACTACGCGTCACAGCCGGGCTTCGCGGTCTTCCTGTTCGTGACGGGCGCCTGGGTCGTCTCGCTCTGCCTGCACGAGTACGCGCACGCCCGCACCGCCCTGCACGGCGGCGACATCTCGGTCGGCGCGAAGGGCTATCTGACCCTGAACCCGCTGAAGTACACGCACGCGCTGCTCAGCATCGTGCTGCCCGTCCTCTTCGTGATCATGGGCGGCATCGGCCTGCCCGGCGGCGCCGTCTTCATCGAGCGCGGCCGCATCCAGGGCCGCTGGAAGCACAGCCTGATCTCGGCGGCCGGCCCGCTGACGAACCTGCTGTTCGCACTCGCGTGCACGGCCCCGTTCTGGCTGCACGCGCTGGACGGGGTGCCGGACACGTTCCGCTACGCGCTCGCGTTCCTGGCGCTGCTCCAGGTGACGGCGGCGATCCTCAACTTCCTTCCGGTACCGGGCCTGGACGGGTACGGGGTGATCGAGCCCTGGCTCTCGTACAAGGTGAAGCGGCAGCTGGAGCCGTACGCCCAGTTCGGACTGCTGATCGTCTTCGGCCTGCTGTGGATCCCGTCGGTGAACCGGGTGTTCTTCGACGTGGTCGACGCCGTACTGCGCGCGCTCGGCGTGAACGACTGGGACACGTACTGGGGACAGCGGTTCTACCGGTTCTGGGAGGGCACCCCCGAGATCCCCGTCTACACCCAGCCCTGACCCCGGTTCCGGCGGCGCCACAAGTGGACAACGACCTTCCGGTGACATGACCTGACATACGGGCACTCGATCTTCTCCGAAATCTCGACGATGGGAGAAGACGTGCAGCGGCGCACCAGGCTCACCACGAGAACGGCGGCAGCACTGGCGGGGCTCTCCGCCCTCGTGACCCTCACGGCCTGCGGCAGCGGCGACGGCGGAAGCGGCAAGGGCGGGGACGACCCGTTCGCGGGCAAGAGCGCCGACCGGATCGCGGCCGACGCGGTCAAGGCCACGAAGGACGCCGACTCGCTGCACATGAAGGGCACCGTGCGGCAGTCCGGCTCCACCGTCACCGTCGACCTGTCGGTGGACCAGGACAAGAACTGCGACGGCACCATCGCCACGGACGGCGCGCACGCCGACATCCGGCACACGAACGGCACGCTCTATCTGCGCGGAGACGAGCAGTACTGGCGCGCGGCGCTCAAGGAGCAGCCGGGCGCGGACAAGATCGTGCCGAAGGTGAAGGACAAGTGGGTGAAGGCCCCGGCGGACGACGCGACGACGGCGGGCCTGTGCGACAAGCAGGGTCTGGTCGCCTCGATGGACGAGAACAAGTCGGAGCGCACCGGCATGAAGAAGGGGCCGGCGACCACGGTCGACGGCACGAAGGCGATCAAGCTCACGAAGAAGAAGTCGAGCGGCGAGACCCTGGCGCTCTATGTGGCGGCCGAGGGCAAGCCGTACATCCTGCGCAGCACGTCGACGGGCGGCAAGGCGCCCAACACGGCGACCTTCAGCGACTACGGCAAGGCGGTCCGCCCGCAGACCCCGCCGGCCGACGAGACCGTCGACCTGAAGAAGATCGCCGGCGGCGGCGACCAGCAGGCCTGACCGGAGGCGGGCCGGGGCCGGGCCCCGGCCGCCTCAGTTCTGGGCCGCCGCCTTCTCGGCCTTGGCCTTGCGCGCGTAGAACCACGTCATGTTCGACGTGATGCCCGCGATCAGCACCCACACGATCCCGAGGAAACTGCCCTCGACGAAGGACACCACGGCGGCCGCGACGGCAAGGAGGCAGACGACGAGGGCGAAGAGTGCGATGCGGGGCATGGGGGTCGGCTCCAATACGGCACGGCGGTGTTCGCCGACCAGTGTCCCCCATGCCCCGCTGCCGCCTGAAGGCGCCCCGAACAACCCGGTAGAGGGTTATACGTCCGTGATCCGTTATACGTCCGTGATGCGCAGACCCGCGTGGGCCTTGTAGCGGCGGTTCACCGAGATCAGGTTGGCGACCAGGGACTCCACCTGGTGGGCGCCCCGCAGCCGGCCCGCGAAGACACCGCGCATCCCGGGGATGCGGCCCGCGAGGGCCTGGACGGTGTCCGTGTCGGCGCGGGACTCGCCCAGCACCATCACGTCCGTGTCGATCTCCTCGACCTCCGGGTCGGCGAGCAGCACGGCCGACAGGTGGTGGAAGGCGGCGGTGACCCGGGAGTCGGGGAGCAGGGCCGCGGCCTGCTCGGCGGCGCTGCCCTCCTCCGGCTTCAGGGCGTACGCGCCCTTCTTGTCGAAGCCGAGCGGGTTGACGCAGTCGACGACGAGCTTGCCCGCGAGTTCCTCGCGCAGCGCTTCGAGGGTGGCCCCGTGCCCGTCCCACGGCACGGCGACGATCACGATGTCGCTGCGCCGTGCGCACTCGGCGTTGTCGGCGCCCTCGATGCCGAGGCCGAGCTCGTCCGCGGCCGCCTGCGCGCGCTCGGCGGCGCGCGAGCCGAGGATCACCTTCTGGCCGGCGCGCGCGAACCGGTAGGCGAGGCCCTTGCCCTGCGGTCCGGTGCCGCCGAGCACGCCGACGACGAGGCCGGAGACGTCGGGCAGGTCCCAGGGGTCCTTGGCCGGGGCCTTCTGTGCAGTGTCAGTGGTGGTCATGGAGTGACCTTACTCAGCCGTACGGTCAGGACAGCAGGGCCACCGGGATCCTGCGGAAGGTGATCGTCTCGTACGCGGAGAAGTCCCCGGTCTCGTAGAGCAGCCCGACGGTGTCGTCGTCGATCCGTACGAGGTCGGAGTAGGCGGCGGGCAGTCCGTCGACGGTGTGCGCGCTCTGCCGGGTGACGCCGGCGTCACGGCTGCGGCGGACCGTCATCAGGGCGCGGGCGGCCGGGTCTGCAAGCCCCGAGTACAGCAGCAGGTCCGGTCCTTCGAGACTCAACAGGCTGCCCTGGACGACCGGTCCGGTCAGGCCCGCCTGCGGCCGGAAGCGCCGCACGAACCGCCGGCCGCCGTCGGCGGAGTACGCGTCGGCGCGCACGCCCGGCGCCGTGGAGTCGGTACGCGTGTTGAAGTGGAGCCGCCCGTCGGGGAGTTGGGCCGCGGTGGTCTCGTCGGGGCTGACGTAGCCGTCGCCGGGCGTGTCGACGTACCCGGTCCGCCAGGACGCGCCGTCGTCGCCGCCGAGGAGGCAGTGCCCGCCGTCGTACCTGCCCTCGGTGCCGTTGTCGGTGCCGGTGGGCGGCACGGAGTGCTCTGTTGTGGCGGACATGCCGTCCATGCTTCCCGCCGATGGAAACCTGCGGTGAACGCGGCCTTTCGCGGCCTTTCCCCGCGCACCCCGTACGGGCGGTCTTCCCGCGAACCCCCGGTCACGGTCCGGCACTTGAGGCAGCATGCACCCCCATGGACGCCGTACGAGTAGCCCTGCTGCGCGAGGTCCTCGCCGGAACCGAGTGGCCCGCCGCCACCCGCCGCTTCGCCGGAGCCCTGCGCTCCTCGGTGGCCGCGTACGGCGGCGGGCTGCTCCTGGTCGGCACCGAGGAGTACGAGCCCTGGCACCTGGCCGCGCACCTCGTCGACGAGGCCGCCTGGTCGGGCACGCCCGAACTCGCCCCGACCCTCGTCCGCCATGCGGCGCGCCCCGGCGACCCGGCCCATCTCGCTGTCGGCCTCGGCCGGCTGGCGGCGGCGCGGCGCGGCGAGACGCTGCTGGTGGTGACGCCGGACGCGGTGGGCGCGCCACTCCTCGAACGGGTTCACGACGCGCGCCGCTCCGGGGCGACGGTGCTCGCCCTGGACGCCGACACCGCAGCCAACGCCGATCTGCACGCGATGGCCCACGACGCGCTGACCGTGCCGGCCGACACCGATCTCGACCTGGACACCGTGCAGCATCTGGTGAGCGCGGCGGCGGGCGAGAACGCGGTGCCGCCTCCGCGGGGCCGCCGGAAGTTCCGCGACCGCCTGTCGCGCCTGGCCGATCAGTTGACGTCACCGCCGCCCTCCCGGTGGTGAGCGCCGGCGGGGGCGGGCCGCGCGGGGGCCGTCGCGGCTACGGCGTCTTGCCGCCCTCCTCGCCGGAGGCCTGGGCGTCGTGCCACCGCGGATCGTTCTCCCACTCGAGATTGCGCTCACGCGCGGTGTCCATCGCATGCTGCGCCTCCTCGCGGGACGCGTACGGGCCGAACCGGTCCTTGGCGGGGCACTCGGGCCCCTCCTCGACCTTCTTGTGCTCCAGGCAGTAGAACCACTCGCCCGGCTTCCCGACGGTCCGCTTCTTGAACAGGGCCACGTCAGACTCCTCTCCTCAGTGCGCTCAGGGCCATGGTCCCCCAGTCCCGCTCGTTACACTCGCTGGCATGTCTGGCCAGTCGCAGTCCTCGCTGCTCGTACCCGGGGAACTCTCCCCCACCCGCCCTGTGCCCGGAAACATCCGGCGCCCCGAGTACGTCGGCAAGCCCGCGCCGACCCCGTACAAGGGCCCCGAGGTGCAGACACCGGAGACCGTCGAGGCGATGCGGATCGCCGGGCGCATCGCGGCGCGGGCGATGGCCGAGGCCGCGAAGGCGATCGCGCCGGGCGTCACCACGGACGAGCTGGACCGCATCGCGCACGAGTACATGTGCGACCACGGCGCCTACCCGTCCACGCTCGGCTACCGCGGCTTCCCCAAGTCGCTGTGCACGAGCGTCAACGAGGTCATCTGCCACGGCATCCCGGACTCCACGGTGCTGCGCGACGGCGACATCATCAACCTGGACGTGACGGCGTACATCGGCGGTGTACATGGTGACAACAACGCCACGTACCTGGTGGGGGACGTCGATGAAGAGTCGCGGCTGCTCGTCGAGCGGACCCGTGAGTCCCTGAACCGTGCCATCAAGGCCGTGAAACCGGGCCGCCAGATCAACATCATCGGCCGGGTCATCGAGTCGTACGCGAAGCGGTTCGGGTACGGGGTCGTGCGCGACTTCACCGGGCACGGCATCAACTCGTCGTTCCACAGCGGGCTGATCATCCCGCACTACGACTCCCCGCACGCGACGACCGTGATCCAGCCGGGCATGACGTTCACGATCGAGCCGATGCTGACGCTGGGCACCCACGAGTACGACATGTGGGAGGACGGCTGGACGGTCGTCACCAAGGACCGCAAGCGCACGGCCCAGTTCGAGCACACGCTGGTGGTCACGGAGAACGGCACGGAGATCCTCACGCTGCCGTAGCCGAAGCGCAGCCGTGGCCGTGGCCGAAGCCCTGCCGCGGCACGAGCCCGCCCCTGTTGGGGCGGGCTCTTCCGTTTACGTTCCCTTGATCGGGAATCCGGGTACGTTTTTACCGACAGGACGTCGGGAAAGCTGTTAGGTTAGGTAACCCTAACCTAAGCAGAACGCGTTACCGGACCCCATTGGCGGAGGCCTCATGGACACCCCGTTCTCCACCCTGATCCGCACGGCCTCGCACGAGCAGCACACCGAGGCGGAGACGTCGACGTTCATGAGCGACCTGCTCGGCGGGGCGCTCGGGGTGGACGCGTACGCGCGGTACACGGAGCAACTGTGGTTCGTCTACCGGGCACTTGAGAGCGGCGTGGAGCGGCTGGCACAGGACCCGGTCGCGGGGCCGTTCCTCCGGGCCGAGCTGGCGCGCGTGCCCGAGCTGGAGCGCGACCTCGCGCATCTGCGGGGTCCGCGGTGGCGGGAGACGGTGTCGGCGCTGCCGGCGACCGCGGCGTACGCGGCCCGGATCGGGGAGTGCGCGCGGACCTGGCCCGCCGGCTACGTGGCGCACCACTACACCCGCTACCTGGGCGACCTGTCGGGCGGCCAGATCATCCGCGACAAGGCGGAGAAGACGTGGGGCTTCGCGCGCAAGGGCGACGGGGTGCGGTTCTACGTGTTCGAGGACATCGGCAACCCGGCGGCGTTCAAGCGCCACTACCGCGAGCTGCTCGACGCGATCGCGGTGGACGAGCTGGAGAAGCAGCGCGTGGTCGCCGAGTGCAAGCGGGCGTTCACCCTGAACACGGCGGTGTTCAGGGCACTGGGTGAGGAATTCCCGGCCGCCGCCTGACCGTTGCTCAGCGCGGACGGTCCGAGGTGAGCCGCACCCTGCCGCCGATCTCCACGAACCCCCCGGGCTGCGGCGCCGTCAGGATCTGCGAGCCGCGGCCCTGGCGGACGTTGAGAGCCCGCTCCAGCTGTCCGGTGAGCAGCAGGGCGGCGGCACCGGTCGCCTCGTCCTCCGCGATCCCGTCGCCGCGACCGGGGAAGCCCCGGGCGCGGACCCGTCCCGCGGCCTCGTCCTCCCAGGCCCAGGCGTAGATCCACTCCCCCTCCGGCGGCACGTCGAGGGCCTCGACCTCGGCGGCGGAGCCGAACTGGCGCAGGGTGCGCGGCGGCGCCCATTCGACCCGCGCCTCGATCCAGGTGAACTCCCCGTCGAGGCGCGTCCCGACGACCCCCGCGGGCACGACCAGTTCGGGCACGTCCAGGAGCCAGGCGGCACCCACGCAGGGGTAGCCGGCGAACGGCAGCCGGGACGACGGCGTGTAGATGTCGATGACTCCGCGCTCGGGGTCGTCGACGAACACGGTCTCGCTGAAGCCCAGCTTGGCCGCGAACGCCTGGCGTTCGCCCTCGTCCGGAATCCAGGAGCCGTCCCGCACGACTCCGAGCTCGTTGCCGTACCGGCCGTCGGGTCCGCAGAAGACGGTCAGCACGTCGTGGTCGCCGCACTCGTTCATGTCGGCAGTGAACCACGCGCCCCCTCAACCGCCTCCACTTGACCCTCCCTTGACCCTTCTCTGGGTCGCCCATGGGTCGGTCGTGTCCACGCCGCGACCAGCCGGTTTTCGTGAGAGGTGAATCACGGAAGAAGGGGGTAGCACTAAGGCAAGCCTCATATAAGTTAGGCCCGCCTTAGTCGAAAAGCTGTGTCTTTCCTGTATGCCTTGGAGCCCGCATGCGAGCCGTCCGTCTCTCCGTCGTCACCGCCGTCGCCACGGCGGCGGCCCTGACCGCCGTCACGGGCTGCACCGAGAAGAGCGACGCCAAGAGCGGCGACTCGGGCGCGATCAAGGTGACCGCCACCGACGACAGCTGCAAGGTGTCGAAGACCGAGTTCCCGGCCGGGCACGTCGAGCTGGCGGTGGAGAACAAGGGCTCGCGCGTCACCGAGGTCGAGATCCTCTTCCCGGACGACCGCATCGTCTCCGAGCGCGAGAACATCGGCCCCGGCACCCGCCACACCCTGACCGCCGAGGTGAAGAGCGGCGACTACCGCATCGCCTGCATCCCCGGCATGAAGGGCAAGGGCCACCGCCAGGACGTGAAGGCCACCGGCGGCAAGGCCACCGCCCAGCGCGACCCGCGCCTGGACAAGGCCGTCGCCGCCTACCGCCAGTACGCGCAGGAGCAGGCCGACGAGACGCTGCCGAAGGTGAAGACGTTCACCGACGCGATCCGCAAGGGCGACCTCGACGCCGCCAAGAAGGCGTACGCGCTCTCGCGCATCGGCTGGGAGCGGACCGAGCCGGTCGCCGAGTCGTTCGGCGACATCGACCCGAAGGTCGACGTGCGGGCCGACGGCCTCGAAGAGGGCCAGAAGTGGACCGGCTGGCACCGCCTGGAGAAGGCGCTGTGGCAGGACAAGAAGATCGGCAAGACCGAGAAGGCGCTCGCCACCCAGCTCGACAAGGACCTCGCGGACTGGCAGCAGCGGGTCGGCAAGGCGGAGATCACCCCCACCTCGATGGCCAACGGCGCCAAGGAACTGCTCGACGAGGTCGCCACCGGCAAGGTCACCGGCGAGGAGGAGCGCTACTCGCACACCGACCTGATCGACTTCAAGGGCAACGTCGAGGGCGCCGAGAAGGCGTACGACCTGCTCAAGCCGGTCGCCTCGGAGAACGACCCGGCGCTCACCAAGGAGCTCGACCAGCAGTTCGCCTCGCTCGACGCGCTGCTCGACACGTTCCGCAAGGACAAGAGCTCGTACGACTTCACCTCCTACGACAAGGTCGGCAAGGCGGACCGCAAGGAGCTCTCCGACGGCGTGAACGCGCTCGCCGAGCCGCTGTCCAAGCTGGCCGCGGCCGTCGTCAAGTGAGCCCCGAGAACCCCCGAGAGCACGAGCACAGGAGCGCCGCCATGCCGGAGACCTCCCCCGCCTCCCCCGCCCCGTCCCGCCGTTCGCTGCTCGCGGTGGGCGGTGCCGGGCTCGCGCTCGGTGCCGCGGCCGCGGGCGGCGCCGTCGCCCTGACCCGCTCGGGCGACGACGGTGACGCCATGCAGCCGGCCGCCGAGTCCGGGGGCGCGGTGCCGTTCCACGGCGCGCACCAGGCCGGTATCGCCACGCCGGTCCAGGACCGGCTGCACTTCGCCGCGTTCGACGTGAAGACGGAGGACCGTGACGCGTTCGTGCAGCTCCTCAAGGACTGGACGAAGGCCGCCGCCCTGATGGCCGAGGGCCGGCCGGTCGGCGAGGGCGCGTACGGCGGGCTCGCCGAGGCGCCGCCGGACGACACCGGCGAGGCGCTCGGCCTCAAGCCGTCCCGGCTCACCCTCACCATCGGCTTCGGGCCGTCGTTCTTCGAGAAGTACGGGGAGAAGTTCGAGATAGCCGACCGGCGCCCCGAGGCGCTGGTCGAGCTGCCGAAGTTCCCCGGCGACAACCTGGAGAAGACCCGCAGCGGCGGCGACCTGTGCGTGCAGGCCTGCGCCGACGACCCGCAGGTCGCGGTGCACGCCATCCGCAACCTCGCCCGGATCGGCTTCGGCAAGGTCGCCATCCGCTGGTCGCAACTGGGCTTCGGCAAGACGTCGTCGACGACGCCGGACGCGCAGACGCCCCGTAACCTCATGGGCTTCAAGGACGGCACCCGCAACATCGCGGGCACCGAGACCAAGCGGCTCGACGAGCACGTGTGGGTCGGCGGGAAGGACGCCGCGGACGCCGACTGGATGCGGGGCGGCTCGTACCTGGTCGCCCGTCGGATCCGGATGAACATCGAGACCTGGGACCGCACCTCGCTGCAGGAGCAGGAGGACGTCTTCGGCCGCGACAAGGGCGAGGGCGCGCCGGTCGGCAAGGCCAAGGAGCGCGACGAGCCGTTCCTGAAGGCGATGAAGCCGACCGCGCACGTGCGGCTCGCGCACCCGGACTCCAACGACGGGATCACGATCCTGCGCCGCGGCTACTCGTTCACCGACGGCACGGACGGGCTCGGGCGGCTCGACGCGGGCCTGTTCTTCCTCGCGTACATGAAGGACGTGCGCAAGGGCTTCATCCCGCTGCAGCGCAGGCTGTCGGCGCACGACGCGCTCAACGAGTACATCCAGCACGTGGGTTCCGCGGTGTTCGCGGTGCCGCCCGGGGTGCGGGACCGCGACGACTGGTGGGGCCGCGGCCTCTTCGAGAAGAAGGCGTGAGGCAGCATGTTCGCGAACTATCTGATCGGTCTGCGTGAGGGCCTTGAGGCCAGTCTCATCGTCTGCATCCTCATCGCCTACCTGGTGAAGACGGAGCGGCGCGACGCGCTCAAGCCGGTGTGGCTGGGCATCGGGGCCGCCGTGTTCGTGGCCCTGGCGTTCGGCGCGGGCCTGGAGTTCGGCTCGCAGGAGATGACGTTCAAGGCGCAGGAGGCGCTCGGCGGTTCGCTGTCGATCGTCGCGGTGGGCCTGGTGACGTGGATGGTCTTCTGGATGCGGCGCACCGCCCGGCACCTGAAGAGCGAGCTGCACGGCAAGCTGGACGCCGCGCTCCAGATGGGCACGGTGGCGCTGGTCGTCACGGCGTTCCTGGCGGTCGGCCGGGAAGGTCTTGAGACGTCCCTCTTCGTCTGGACGGCGGTGCACGCCACCAGCGACGGCACCACGGAGCCGGTGATCGGCGCGCTGCTCGGCCTCGCCACCGCGGTCGTCCTCGGCTGGCTCTTCTACCGGGGCGCCCTGCGCATCAACCTGGCGAAGTTCTTCACGTGGACCGGCGGCATGCTGGTCGTGGTCGCGGCGGGCGTGCTCGCGTACGGCTTCCACGACCTCCAGGAGGCCGACTTCATCGGCGGCCTGAACCATCTGGCCTTCGACATCAGCTCGACGATCGCCCCCGACGGCTGGCTGGGCACCCTGCTCAAGGGCGTCTTCAACTTCCAGCCCGATCCGACGGTCCTCCAAGTCGTCGTCTGGTGCGCCTACTTGGTGCCGACGCTGACCGTCTTCCTGCTGCCGTCCGGTCTGCTCACCCGTAGGGCCGAGGCGGTACAGGCTTCGTCTTCCCGGTAGGGTTCGGCCCCGGCAGGGGTCCGGGGAGCGGCCGGGGAGCCAGGGGAGTCGGAAGGTGAAGTCAACGTCATGAGCAAGGTCATGAACAGGCTCGGCAGGCCTGCCGCGATGTCCGCGGCGGCCGTCGTGCTGTCCCTCACGGCGAGCGGATGCGTGACCGTGCACGGGGAGCTGGAGGTCGTCCCGACGACGACGAAGGCCGAGGCCGCGCGCGCCCTCGACACGTTCTCGGCCGCGTACAGCAAGGCCGAGGCGACGTACGACCGCTCGGCCGACGCCGCGTACGTCACCGGGCCGCTCGGCGCGATCGACACGGCGAAGCTGAAGGCGGGGCACAAGCTCCGGCCGAACGGCAACCCGAACCACAAGGCGCTCAAGCTCACCGACGTGCACTACACCGTGCCGAAGAAGGCGGGCTGGCCGCGCTGGTTCGTCGCCGACGCGGACAACAACCGCATCGCCGGCTACCGCTGGGTCATGGTCTTCACCCGGAACGGCGAGACCGAGCCGTGGGCGGTGTCGTATCTGACGCTGTTCCGCGACGGCACGGTGCCGAAGTTCAAGACGGACGCGGACGGCTTCGGGGAGGCGGTCGACACCGACTCCGCGCAGCTCGCGGTGCGGCCCGAGAAGCTGAGCCAGGCCTACGCGGACTATCTCGACCCGAAGACCGGCGGCGGTGACACGTTCGCGGACGGCGTGTACACGTCCCAGTGGCTCGCCACCCGCAAGAAGAACCTCTCGCGGCCCGGCCTCGCCACGCAGTTCATCGACGAGCCGCTCACGTCCGGCGACTACGCGCCCGTCGCGCTGCGCACCGCGGACGGCGGGGCGCTCGTCTTCTTCACGACGCGCCGTTACGAGAAGCAGACCGCGTCCGCCGGGAGCGATCTGCCGACGATCAACCCGAGCGTGAAGGCGCTGATGACCGGGGACGCCAAGCAGTCGGCGACGTACGGGTACGTGTCGAACCAGGCCGCGCTCGACCCCGCCAAGGGCTCCGCCAAGTCCCAGGTCGACATCCTCGCCCGCGTAGAGGGCATCACCTCGGCCGTGGGTTCCTGAGCCCCCACCGCCTTGGGCAATCCGCCGCGGGTCGGCTGCCGCGCCGCCTCGGGCGATCTGCCGCCGGTCGGCTGCCGCGCCGCCTTGGGCAATCTGCCGCCTTGGGCGGCAGGGTGGGCAAGGCGGCACCCCGGCGCGGGGTGAGCGCTTCCATCCGGCGTTCAGCTCGGTCCTGGGTGCTTTGTTGCCGGGTGCAGCTCCGGTGGGGGCTGGTCGCGCAGTTCCCCGCGCCCCTGAGGGGGCACGAACTCAGCCGGTCGCGCCCGCGCGGCGGAGCCGCACCATGACACAGCCCCGCGCCCCTACGGGGCACAACCTCAGCCGGTCGCGCCCACGCGGCGGAGCCGCACAGTGACACAGCCCCGCGCCCCTACGGGGCACAACCTCAGCCGGTCGCGCCCGCGCGGCGGAGCCGCACCATGACACAGCCCCGCGCCCCTGAGACATGCGGCTCCGCCGCCGCCTCATCGGGCACGAGCCCCGCGCCCTGACGGCGCGGCTACGGCCAGGCCGACGTGAAGTCCGGTTCGGCTCCTGCGTGGCGGGCGCAGGCGTCCGTGAGGGGTTCGAGGAGGGTGAGCGGGTCGGGGAGAGGGTGCTCCGGGCCACGGAGCCAGCGGACCGACTGCCCGCCGGGCAGTCGAGCCGGCGGGATCAGGACGTAGGAACCGCGGCAGTGCCAGCGCAGCCCGGGATGCTCGTCCATCGTCTCGGGATGACAGTCCAGCTCGCACGGCCACCACTCGTCCTCGTCCTCGGGCGTACCCCGGGTCGCCGTGAAGAAGAGCATGCGGTCGGTACCGGAGAAGGCGACGGGGCCGACCTCGATGCCGGAGGAGAGGAGGCGGTCGAGCGCCTCCTGGCCGGCTTCCACGGGAACGTCCAGGACGTCGTGGACCATGCCGGTCGCGGTGATGAAGTTGGCCTGCGGCTGATGCCTGGCCCAGCGCTCGATCTGCGAGCGGTCCGTCGTGGACTGGGTCTGCCAGGCGAAGGAGACCGGGTGCCGGCCGGGCGTCGGACAGCCGATGCGGTTGCACGAACACCGGTAGTCGGCCGGGTACGCGGCCGGCGCGAGCGGCAGCCCGGCCCCGGCGGCGGCCAGGAGCAGGGATTCACGGTCGGTGTCGGCCGCGGGCTCCTTCGGGCCCCGGGCCCCCTTCAGCCACTGGGAGATCCGGCCCAGGCCGTACCGTCCGTTCCGCTCCGTGCCCATCTATCCCCTCACCGTCACCCTCGTACGAGTACCGGATGAATCCCGGACCCACATGGTCCCACCATCCTGCTCCTCGGGTGGCCACAGTCCACATCCGGGGTACCGGGGACAGCACGGAACTCAGTGTCATTGCCGGAATTACCGGCATTTGTGGGCCTACCTTGGTCGGCATGATCGCCATGACTGCCGTGGTCGCACCGGCCCGATCCCGGCTGCGGGTCGTCTCGCTCGCCGGTCTGCTCACCGTCACCGGCCTGGGATTCTCCGCTCCGCTGACCCCCGTGGAGTGGGGCGCGGGACCGCTCACCGTCGACGCCCTGCCCCCCATCACGTACACGGCCCACCGCGGCGGCGCCCTCGAGGTGCCCGAGAACAGCATGTCGGGGCTCGCGGCGGCGTACGAACGGGGCACCGCACAGGTGCTCGACTTCGATACACGGATGCTGCGCGACGGCACCCTGGTCGTGATGCACGACGCGGACCTGGACCGTACGACCTCGTCCACGGGGCCGGTGCGCGACCTCGACCGGCAGGACTGGGAGCACGTACGGCTGCGCCCGAAGGCGGCGCTGCCCGGTCACTGGCGCGCCGAGCGGCCGCCGACGGTCGCGGAGGTGCTCGACCGGTTCGGCGGCCGCATCGTGCTGATGCTGGAGGCCAAGGACCCGGACAGCCTGGACCGGCTCGCGCGGCTGATCCGGGACCGCGGTCTGACCCGCTCGGTCCTGGTCAACTCCAACCACCCGGCGGTCGCGCTCCGCGCCCACCGGCTCGGCCTGATCTCGCAGCTCTGGCGCTCCGCGCGGCAGATGCGCGAGGACCGGCCCGAACGCTGGGCGGGCTACGTCGACGTGCTCGACATGGACTACAAGGCGCGGGACGCGGATCTCGTACGGGCGGTCAGGTCGGGGGTGCCGCGGGTGTGGGCGCACACCGTGAACACGCCCCGGCAGCGCGACCGGGTGCTGCGGCTCGGCTGCGACGGGGTCATCTCGGACGCGCCGGGGCTGCTCGCGCAAACGCCTCAGCGGGGCGCGATGCCGTGAAGGGCGTAGTCGACGAGGGTGTCCGTGTACTCGTAGGAGATCGGGCCGGTGAACTGGAGCCAGCGCTGGGCGAGGGGTGAGACCCACAGTTCGAGGGCGATGCGCGGGTCGATCTCCGCGCGCACCTGGCCGGCCTCCTGCGCGCGGCGCACGCGGTCCGCGTAGAGCTGGAGCGACGGCATCAGCAGCTTCTCCGTGAAGACCCGTCCGACCTGCTCGTTGACCACGCCCTCGGAGGCCAGTGCGCGGGACGGGGCCTCGAAGCGGGGGTCCTGGAGCTGGTCGACGGTGAGCCGCAGCACCGTCTTGAGGTCGGCGGCGAGGTCGCCGGTGTCCGGGATGGCGTACGCGTCCTCCCCGCCGGCCTCGCGTGCCGCCTGCTCCCCCAGGTCGAGGAAGGCGTCGAGGAGCACCTCGGCCTTCGAGCCCCACCAGCGGTAGATCGTCTGCTTGCCGACGCCGGCGCGGGCGGCGATGCCCTCGACGGTGGTCCGCGGGTAGCCGATCTCGCCGACGAGGGCGAGGGCCGCGTCGTAGATCGCGCGGCGGGAGCGTTCGCTGCGGCGGGTGGAGTCCGGCGCCGGCTTCTTGTCGGGAGGCGTCTTCGTGGCTGACATGGTTCGAATGTAGCAGCAGACGAACCGAGACGTCCCGTCTCGTAAGTGGTTGACAAGACGCTCCGTCTCGCCCACAGTGGAGCACGTCACCGCAACGAGACGAGACGTCTCGTAGGGACATGGTCACTGTGTGAGCAGACGGAAGGAGCACGTGATGACCCGAGGCGGAGCAGGCGGCATGCTGGGCGTCGGCGGTACCCGGAGCAAGCTCTCCCGCAGGGCGCTGCGCGGCGGCGACCGGGGCGGGGTGGTCGGCGGGGGCACGGACCCCGTCGCCCAGAAACGGGAACTGCTGCGCAAACTGCAGGAGAAGCGCGGCACGCACAACGCGTCATGACCGGAGCGCGCTGTGAACCACCCGTTCGGTTCACAGCCCTGAGGGCTCCTCCGACCGCACCATGGGCGACAACAGCCCCTGCGGTCGTGAGGAGCCCTCATTGCGTAATCCGCGCATCGCCGAACGGCGCGCCACACCCCGGCGCTATCTGATGTGCCCACCGGCACACTTCAAGGTCACGTACTCGATCAATCCGTGGATGGACCCGGCGAAACCCGTCGACGTCCCGCTGGCCGTCGCGCAGTGGGAGGACCTGCGCGAGAAGTACCGTTCCCTCGGCCACACCGTCGAGGAGCTCGCCCCGCGCCCCGGCCTGCCCGACATGGTGTTCGCCGCGAACGGGGCGACCGTGGTGGACGGGCGGGTGCTCGGCGCCCGGTTCGCCCACCCCGAGCGGGAGCCCGAGGCCGCCCTGCACCTGGAGTGGTTCCGCGGCCACGGCTACCCGGACGTGCGCGAGCCCGTGCATGTCAACGAGGGCGAGGGCGACTTCGCCGTCACCGCCTCCTGGCTGCTCGCCGGACGCGGCTTCCGGGCCTCGCCGCTGTCGCACGGGGAGGCACAGGAGGTGTTCGGGCGGCCGGTGATCGGGCTCGACCTCGTCGACCCGCGCTTCTACCACCTGGACACGGCGCTCGCGGTGCTCGACGACACCGCGGACGAGGTCATGTACTACCCCGGCGCGTTCTCACCGGGGAGCCGGGCCGTGCTCGCGGCGCTGTTCCCCGACGCGCTCGTGGTGGACGAGCCGGACGCGGTGGCCTTCGGCCTGAACGCGGTCTCGGACGGACTGCACGTGCTGCTGCCGCAGGCGGCGGTCGGGTTGTTCGAGCCGCTGCGGGAGCGCGGGTTCGTACCGGTCGGCATGGACCTCGGGGAACTGCTGAAGGGCGGCGGCAGCGTGAAGTGCTGCACGCTGGAGCTGCGGGGCTGAGCGCGCCCCGTCAGCCGAGCGGGGTCCAGGCGTCGCCCCAGTCGGCGTCGCGGGCCTCCTTGTAGCGCGCCCCGTGCTTCTTCGTCACGGTCGTACGGGCCAGGGCCCCCTCCGCCTCGCAGAGGTCGAGGAGGACCTGGCCCTTGCGGATCTGGGGGCGCCTGACGACCCGGGCCGGGGCCGGCTCCGGGGCGAACCGGGTCGCCGCGACGTACGCGAACTTCTCGTCCTCGTACGCCAGCGAACCGCCCTTGACCTGCCGGTGCAGGGAGGAGCGGCTGACCCGCGCCGAGAAGTGGCACCAGTCCGTGCCGGGGACGATCGGGCAGGCGGCGCTGTGCGGACACGGGGCCGCGATGTGGAAACCGGCGGCGATCAGGCGGTCGCGGGCCTCGATGATCCGGGTGTAGCCGTCGGGGGTGCCGGGTTCGATGACGACGACCGCGCCGGTGGCCGCGCGGGCCGCCGCGTCGACCGCGGCCGCGCGGTCGGCCTCCGTCAGCTCCTTCAGAACGTACGAGATGGTGACCAGGGCAGCCTCGGGCGGCGTCTCCGGGCCGCCGATGCGGGCCCGCTGCCAGCTGACGCTCTCCTTCAACCCGGCGTCCGCCGCGGCGAGTTCGCGGCCCAGCGCGAGGGCCGCCTCCGACCAGTCGAGGACCGTCGTGGGGCGCGGCCCCGGGAAGACGTCGTACGCCGCCCAGACCGCGGCGCCGGTGCCGCCGCCGAGGTCGAGGTGGCCCGCGGGGGTCCAGTCGGGGGCCGCGTCGGCGAGGGCGTCCAGCGCCGCGCGGACCGCCTCGAAGGTGGCCGGCATCCGGTACGCCGCGTAGGCCGCGACGTCGGCGCGGTCGCGCAGGATCGGGGCGTCGGTGGGGGTGGTGCCCCGGTAGTTCGCGATGAGCCGGTCCACCGCGCGGGCCGCCTGGGTGGGCGGCAGGCCTTCCAGGAGGCCGGCGAGGGCGTTGCGCAGGGTGTCGGCGGGCTGCTCGATGGGGGCGTTCACCCCGCGATTTTACGGGGCGCGTGTGGTGGGTGGGGTTTCGTTGCGGGGTGCTGGCCGGTGGACCTGCTTCGCGCCCCGCGGCGGAGCCGCTGATGGGCACAGCCCCGCGCCCCTGAGATGCGCCCCCGGCGGCGGACCCGGTCCACCCGAGCTATCCGCCGGAAGGGCCCAGCGGAACCACGGCCCGGGCCAGATGGGAAGCGGCCGACGCGCGCGGGCCGCTGTCGGGCTCGCGGCGACGCGGGTGGACCGTGTTGGCGAGGAGGACCAGGAACGTGTCCGTCTCCGGGTCGAGGACCAGCGACGTCCCGGTGAACCCGGTGTGGCCGGCGGCCCCCCGTCCCGACAGCTCCCCCATGAACCAGGGCTGGTCGACCCGGAACCCGAGACCGGGAGCGCGCAGCATCAGCTCGACGTAGTCGGGGCCGAGGATGCGCGCGGTGCCGTACGAGCCGCCGTTGAGCAGCGTGCGGCACAGCACCGCCAGATCGTGCGCCGTGGAGAAGAGACCGGCGTGCCCCGCGACCCCGCCGAGCGCCCACGCGTTCTCGTCGTGCACCTCGCCGCGCAGCATGCCCCGGTCGGCCTTGGCCCAGGGCCGGCGCTGGTCCTCGGTGGCGGCGGCGCCCGCACGCGGCCCGAACGACGTCGCGGCCATGCCCAGCGGGCGCGTGATGCCGTCGCGGATCAGGGCGTCGAGCGGGCGGCCGGTGAGCCGTTCCAGGAGGTGCTGGAGCAGCAGCAGGTTCAGGTCGGAGTAGCGGTAGTGACCGGGCCGCGCCGTCGGCGTCTCCGTGCGCAGGGCCGCGAGCCGGGCGGCCGCGTCCGGCGCCTCGTACAGCGGGAGTTCGGGGCGCAGCCCCGAGGTGTGGGTGAGCAGCTGGCGGACGGTGATGTTGTGCCGGGCCGCGCCCGTGAAGTCGGGGAGGTAGGCGCCGACGCGCGCGTCGATGCCGAGCGTGCCGCGCTCCATCTGCTGCACGGCGGCGACCGAGGTGAAGAGCTTGGTGAGCGAGGCCAGGTCGAACACCGTGTCGAGGGTCATCGGGACCCGCGCGGCGAGCGGCAGTTCGACGCCGCGGTCCGTCGTCTCGTCGTACGCCGTGTGGCGCACGGCCCAGCCGCAGGCGGCCTCGGCGGCGATCACCGGGCCGCGCCCGGCGAGCAGCACGGCCCCCGCGCACCAGGGCGTCGGCCCCTCGGGCAGCTGCCGTACCTCGCGGACGAGCACGGCGAGGCGTGCGGGGTCGAGACCGGCCCGCTCCGGTGTGCCGTGGCGCAGTCGTGGGGAGCTCAGGCCTCCCTCACCTCCCGTGTGCGCTGCCAGGGGCGGCACAACACCACGAACGCGAGGGCCGCCGCAAGACCGGCGCCGAGCTGGACCAGCGCCATCGGCACGGCCGTGTGCTCCCCCGCGACCCCGACCAGCGGCGATGCCACCGCGCCGATGAGGAAGGACGACGTACCGAGCAGCGCGGAGGCGGAGCCCGCGGCGTGCGGGGTGCGCGTCAGGGCGAGGGCGTTGGTGTTCGGAGTGGCCAGGGCCATCGACGCCATGAGGACGAAGAGACCGGTGGCGACGGGCGCGATGCCCAGTTCCTCGGGGCTGCCGAAGGTGCCGGTGGCGACGAGGAGCAGGAAGACGGCGGCCAGCACGATCAGGGTGAGGCCGACGGCGAGGACCTTGTCGAGGTCGACCCGGCCGACGAGGACCTTGCCGTTGAGCTGGCCCATGGCGATCAGGCCGACCGAGTTGAGGCCGAAGAGCAGCGAGAAGGTCTGCGGGGACGCCCCGTAGATCTCCTGGATGACGAAGGGCGACGCCGCTATGTAAGCGAACAGCGCGGCGAACGCGAAGCCGCCCGCGATCATGTACCCGGCGAAGACCCGGTCCGCGAGCAGGGAGCGCATGGTGCGCAGCGCCTCGCCGACGCCGCCGCTGTGCCGCCGTCCCGGCTCCAGGGTCTCGGGCAGGCACTTCCACACCAGGGTGGTGAGCGCGAGGCCGATGACGGTGAGGACGACGAAGACGCCGCGCCAGTCGGTGACGCGCAGCACCTGGCCGCCGATGAGGGGCGCGACGATCGGGGCGACGCCGGAGATCAGCATCAGGGTCGAGAAGAAGCGGGCCATCGCCATGCCGTCGTAGAGGTCGCGAACGACGGCGCGGGCGATCACGATGCCGGCCGAACCGGCGAGGCCCTGGAGCAGCCGGAAGGCGATGAGCAGGGTGACGCTCGGCGCGAAGGCGCAGATCGCGGTGGCGGCGACGTACACGAGCAGGCCGATGAGGAGCGGGCGGCGGCGCCCCCACTTGTCGCTCATCGGGCCGACCACGAGCTGCCCGAGCGCCATGCCGGTCAGGCACGCGGTGAGGGTCAGCTGGGCGGTGGCGGCGCTGGTGTGCAGGTTCCCGGTGACCTCCGGCAGGGCCGGGAGGTACATGTCCATGGAGAGCGCCGGTACGGCGGTCAGGCCGCCGAGGACCAGGATGACGAGAAATCCGGCGCGAACTGCCGCGCGGGGCACGGTGGTTGATCCGTCGGTGCCGATCCCGGCGCCGACGCCGACGGCTCCTGCCGTGTCCCGCACCGCTCTGCCTCCGCTGTCCGTCATCCCGGCTCCCTCCCGTCCGTACGTGCGATTACCTATGCTCTCAGCTCGGCGGAGTGGTCGAGACCAAGTGGGAACGGACGGACATGGCAGCGGAACGCGTGCGGTGGGGAATTCTCTCGACGGGCGGTATCGCCGCGTCGTTCACGGCGGACCTGCTCGATCTGCCGGACGCCGAGGTGGTGGCGGTGGCCTCGCGCTCCGACGCGTCGGCGAAGGCGTTCGCGGAGCGGTTCGGGATCCCGCGGGCGTACGGCGACTGGGCCTCGCTCGCCGCGGACGAGGGCGTCGACGTCGTGTACGTGGCGACGCCGCACGCGGCGCACCGGCAGGCCGCGGGGCTCTGTCTGGAGGCGGGGCGCGCGGTGCTCTGCGAGAAGGCGTTCACGCTGAACGCGCGCGAGGCGCAGGAGCTGGTCTCGCTGGCCCGCGCGAAGGGTCTCTTCCTGATGGAGGCCATGTGGATGTACTGCAATCCGCTGGTCCGCCGGCTGAAGGCGCTCGTCGACGACGGGGCCGTCGGGGAGGTCCGCACGGTGCAGGCCGACTTCGGTCTCGCGGGCCCCTTCCCGCCCTCGCACCGGCTGCGGGATCCCGCGCAGGGCGGGGGCGCGCTGCTCGACCTCGGGGTGTACCCGGTGTCGTTCGCGCACCTGCTCCTCGGGGAGCCGGAGCAGGTCACCGCATCGGCGCAGCTGTCGCCCGAGGGCGTGGACCTGCAGACCGGGATGCTGCTGTCGTGGGCGAACGGGGCGCGGGCGCTGCTGCACTGCGCGATCAACGCGGGTACGGGCGTGGCGGCGTCGGTGACCGGGTCGGCGGGGCGGATCGATGTGCCCGGCGGGTTCTTCTATCCGGAGCGGTTCGTGCTGCACCGGGACGGGCGGGAGCCCGAGGTGTTCACGGCGGCGCCGGAGGACGGGCCGCGCGACTCGATGCGGCACGAGGCGCTCGAGGTGATGGGGCGGCTGCGGGCCGGGGACACCGAGTCGCCGCTCGTGCCGTTGGACGGGTCGCTGGGTGTGATGCGGACCTTGGACCGGGTGCGGGAGGTCATCGGGGTTCGTTACCCCGGGGAGGTGTGAGACGCGGGCGCGTCTGCCCCGGGGGGTCGTTGCCGGGGGCGGGCGGGTGGTCCTGCTGCGCGCAGCCTTCCCTGGAGATGCCGCACGCAGTGCGCATCTCCAGGGGCGCGGGGAACTGCGCGACCGGCCCCCACCGGCCTTACGCCGGACGCAGACCCTGATCGCCCACGGCGGTGACGAAGGACGCGGCCGTGATCAGCGGAGCGCCCGGCGTCGTCACCGCCGGGACCGTCTTGAAGTCGGCCCGGGCCGACTCCTCGCCCAGTTCCACGGTGACGTAGCCGCGCTGCCCGTTGTAGTGCTTCATGTGCGGGTTGCGGGCGAGGTAGGCGGCCCAGTTGGACGGCTTCGCCGAGCCGTCCTTGCCGCTGGTGATCGACGTGGTGACGATCTCGGTGCCGAGGGTCGCCGAGTCCGGGTCGGCGAAGTCCTGCTTGATGTCCATGGCGTACGAGACGTGGACGTCGCCGGTGAGGACCATCAGGTTCTCGACGCGGGCGGCGCGGGCGCCCTTCAGGATCCGCTCGCGGGAGGCCGGGTAGCCGTCCCAGGAGTCCATGGAGAGGGTGTCCGAACCGTCGGGGTTGTTGCGGCGGCCGAAGGTGACCTGCTGCGGGACCACGTTCCACAGGGCCCGCGAGGAGCGCCAGCCGTCGGTCAGCCAGCGCTCCTGGGTGAAGCCGGGCAGCGTCTGCGAGGCGGCCTCGGACTCGGGGGTCGGTGACTTCCAGCCGTCGCCGTTGGCCTGGTTGGTGCGGTACTGGCGGGTGTCCAGGATGTCGAACTGGGCGAGGCGGCCCCACTGCAGGCGCCGGTAGAGCTGGGCGTCGGGCCCGTGCGGCAGCTGCGGGCGGCGCAGCGGCTGGTTCTCCCAGTACGCGCGGTACGCGGAGGCGCGGCGCAGCAGGAACTCGGCGGGCGGGTCGTCGTTCTCGGAGGTGTCGTCCGCGTAGTTGTTCTCGGTCTCGTGGTCGTCCCAGGTGACGACGAAGGGGTGCGCGGCGTGCGCGGCCATCAGGTCCGGGTCGGACTTGTAGAGGGCGTAGCGCAGCCGGTAGTCGTCCAGGGTGACCGTCTCGCGGTTGAAGACGGCGGGCAGCACCCGGTCGGTGTACTTGCGGGCGCCGCCGACCGCGCTGACGGCGTACTCGTAGAGGTAGTCGCCGAGGTGGAAGACGACGTCGACGTCGTCGCCCGCCAAGTGCCGGTACGCCGTGAAGTAGCCGTCGTGGTACGCCTGGCAGGAGACGGCGGCCAGGGTCAGCGCGGAGGCGTGGGCGGCGGTGGCGGGCGCGGTGCGGGTGCGTCCTGTGCCGCTGACCCAGGTGCCGGCGCGGAAGCGGTAGTAGTAGACGCGGCCGGGCGCGAGGTGGTCGACCTCGACGTGCACGGAGTGGTTGAACTCCGGGTGCGCGGTGGCGGTGCCGCGTCGCACGACGCGCCGGAAGCGCTCGTCGAGGGCCAGCTCCCATCTCACCTCGACGCGCTCGGCGGGCAGGCCGCCACCGGTCTCGTACGGGGCCGGGGCGAGCCGCGTCCACAGCAGTACGGAGCCGGGCAGCGGGTCACCGGAGGCGACGCCGAGCGTGAACGGGTCGCCGGTGATCTTCGCGGGGTCCAGCTCCGCGGCGGCGGCCGTGCCCCCGAGGGGCAGGTTCGTGGCGAAGGCGAGCGCGGCGGCGGCGCCGGTGACGGTGAGGAAGCGGCGACGGCCCAAGTACTGGGCGGCGGCGCGGAGTTCGGGTGTGTGACGGGATGCGTGACGGGATGCGTGACGGGATGCGTGCGACATGGAGCCCCTCCCCTGACTGCTGCTGTCATGTGGTGTCAGGGGAATTGGAGTGGCCCGGGACGACGCTTGACTGTCGCGTACACAACAGCCACATGGCGGATCGGTGATCTCCGGATGGCCGGGGCCCCGTACGCTGCGGCCCCATGAGCACTGCACCGACATCGACACAGACCGCCGTGGTCACCGGCGCCGGTTCGGGTATCGGCCGGGCCGTCGCCCTGGAACTGCTGCGCGCGGGCTGGCGCGTGGCCCTCGCGGGGCGGCGCACCGAGACCCTGGAGGAGACGGCGGCGCTCGCCCCGGGCACGGCCGCGTTCACCGTCCGCACCGACGTCGCCGACCCCGACGCCGTCGCGGAGCTGTTCGCGGCCGTGCGCGAGCGGGCCGGGCGGCTCGATCTGCTCTTCAACAACGCGGGCACGTTCGGGCCCGGCGGCGTGCCGGTCGAGGAACTGTCCTACGACGCGTGGCGGCATGTCGTCGACACCAACCTCAACGGGGCGTTCCTGTGTGCGCAGGCGGCGTTCCGGCTGATGAAGGAGCAGGACCCGCAGGGCGGCCGGATCATCAACAACGGCTCGATCTCGGCGCACGCGCCCCGGCCGCACTCGATCGCGTACACGGCGACGAAGCACGCGATGACGGGCCTGACGAAGTCCCTGTCCCTGGACGGCCGCCCCTACCGGATCGCCTGCGGGCAGATCGACATCGGCAACGCTGCGACGGACATGACCGAGCGCATGCAGACGGGTGCGCTCCAGGCGAACGGGGAGGTCGTGCCGGAGCCGGTGATGGATGTCGCGGACGTAGCCCGGACCGTACGGCACATGGCCGAGCTGCCGCTCGGGGCCAATGTTCAGTTCGCGACGGTGCTGGCGACGAACATGCCTTATGTGGGGCGGGGCTGACGGTTCAGGCCCGCTCGTCCCGGTTGCGTCCGCCCGGTCGGGGTCGCGTCGCGGGCCGGGCGCCGGTGGGCACTGGTCGCGCAGTTCCCCGCGGCCCTGAAAGCGCGGCTTCGCCGCTGCCTTCAGCGAGGGAGATCGCGCACGAAGTGCGCATGTCCAGGGGCGCGGGGAACTGCGCGACCAGCCACGGCGAAAGCCGCACCCGCCCACCACGGATCGCCCCGCAACGGCGACAATGCGCCCATGACCACCGTGCTGCGCTACACCGCGTTCACCACCAGCCCCGCCGGAGGCAACCCCGCCGGCATCGTCCTGGACGCCTCCGCCCTGGACGACGACGCCATGCTGAAGATCGCCGCCGACCTGGGATACAGCGAGTCCGCGTTCGTGACGCCGAGCGCGGCCGACCGCACGTACGACGTCCGCTACTTCAGCCCCAAGGCCGAGGTCCCCTTCTGCGGCCACGCCACCGTGGCGACCGCGGTGGCGCTGGCCGAGCGGAACGGGCCCGGCGACTACCTCTTCCGCACCCGGGCCGGCGAGGTCCCCGTCACCGTCGAGGGCGCCGCGGGCGAGCCCCTGCGCGCGACCCTGACGAGTGTCGAGCCGCATCTGACGGACGTACGGGACGAGGATCTGGCCGAGGCGCTGGCCGCGCTCGACTGGCCGGCCGCCGATCTCGACCCGGCGTTCCCGCCGCGGATCGCGTACGCGGGCGCCCGGCACCTCGTCCTCGCCGCGGCGACCCGTGAGCGCCTCGCCGACCTGGCGTACGACTTCGACCGGCTGGCGGCGCTGATGCACCGCCTGGACCTGACGACCGTTCAGCTCGTGTGGCGGGAGAGCGAGTCGGCCTTCCACGTGCGCGACCCGTTCCCGGTGGGCGGTGTCGTCGAGGACCCGGCGACGGGTGCGGCGGCCGCGGCGTTCGGGGCGTATCTGCGCGCGCTCGGCCTGGTGCCGGACGCGGCCGTGCTCACCCTGCACCAGGGCGCCGACATGGGCCGCCCCGGCGAGCTGACGGTGACGCTGCGGGAGGGCGACGCCCGGGTGCGGGTGAGCGGGACGGCCGTGCCGATCGAGTAGCGGGCCGGGGCCGGCCGCGGCCCAGGACGGTCTCCGCCTGCGCCAACTCGCCCTCGGTCAGCGGGCCGTGGGCCGGCGCGCCCGCGTTCTCCTCGGCCTGCGCGACCGTGCGGAAGCCGGGGATGGGCACCGTGCGCGGGCTGCGGGCCCACAGCCGGGCGAGCGCGCCCTGGGCGAGGGCGCGGCGAACGGCGCGCACCGACTCCTCGTTGTCGACCTTGTGGTCGGCCCTCCCCCGGCAGGGCGGGTGCCCCTCCGGGGCGTCCTGGTGAAGGTGACCATGCCGTCGGCCCGGGCGGGCGGGGTGTTCAGTCCTGGCCGGTCTCGAACCTCGTGACCTTGCCGCCCTCGACCTGGAACGTCCAGCGGGTGCGCATCTCGCCCCAGGTGTCGTTGCGGTAGCTGGCGACGAGGCCGCGGCCCTGCGCCAGCTCCTTCTCGACCTCCATGTGGCCGTTCGAGTCGAAGATCTCGCGGTCCGTCCAGTCGGGGAGGTCGCGCTCGCTGCCGTCGTCGGCCATGGTCGCGCCGGGGGCGAGCACGGCGCGGAAGGCGTCCTTGTCGTGGGCGTTCAGCGCGGTGACGAAGGCGCGGACCGTCGGGTCGCTGAGTTTCGCGGTCTGGATGGGCATGCGGCCAGCGTGGCACCGGGCCCGGGAGGCCGCCACCCGGCCGGAACCGCCACTCGAACGGCCCTGTCCGCCGGGTGCGGGCCGGGCGCCCGGCGGACGGTGGACCCATGAAGAAAGCCTGCAGATCCTTTTCCCGCACCCCTTCTTCCTGCCTGGACCGCACCGGCCTCGGGCTGCTCGCGCTGCGGGTAGGCACCGGCGGGGTCCTGATGGCGCACGGCGCGCAGAAGCTGCTCGGCTGGTTCGGCGGCGGGGGCGTTTCCGGGACGGCCACCGCCATGGAGGCCATGGGGTTCACCCCGCCCAAGGCGAGCGCCCTCGCGGCCGGGGTCGGTGAGCTGGGCGGCGGCGCGCTGCTGGCGCTGGGGCTCGCGACGCCGGTGGGCGGGGCGGCGGCCGCCGGCACCATGGCGGGCGCGGCCGCCGTGCACGCCCCGAACGGGTTCTTCGCGATGAACGGCGGCTACGAGTACCCGGCGTTCCTCGGCTTCGCCGCCGCCGGGCTCGCGGTGACCGGGGCCGGTCGCTACTCCCTCGACCACGCGCTCGGCCACGCCCTCGACCGGCACTGGATGGTGCCCGCGGCGCTCGTCGGGGCCGGGGCCGCGGCCCTCGCGGTGGTCGGCTCGCGCGCGAAGCGCGTGAAGGAACCGGCGCCGGACGAGGAGTAGCGGCGGCGGCCTGGGCTGACCCGTGTGACCAACGACGACGCGGGCCTGGGCTCGCCCGTGTGACCAACGACGACGCGGGCCTAGGCTCGCCCGTGTGACGAACGACGACGCCGACGGCCACGCCGCCGCCGAGGACCTGTGGATCACCGTCGAACGGCTGCGTGCCTGGCTGGACGGGAACAATCGCCTCCCGCCCCAAGAGGCCCTTCTCCTAAGGGTGTTGAAGCTCTCGGAGGAGGTCGGCGAAGTCGCGGAGGCGGTGATCGGGGCCGTCGGCCAGAACCCGCGCAAGGGCGTCAGCCACACCTGGCAGGACGTCGAGTCCGAACTCTGCGACGTGATCGTCACGGCCCTCGTGGCTCTCGGCACCCTGAACCCCGACGCCCGTACGGCGCTCACCACACACGTGGCAAGGGTGGCGGACCGCTCGCTCGGCGCCGGTTAGCCCCGGGTTAGGCTGCGCGGGAGTCCGGCGATCAGGGGGCCACACCATGGACGACTTCGGCGGCGGCATCGTCGTGGCGGTCAGCAGCAACGACACGTACTCGTTCACCAAGCCGAACCGCGAGAGCATCACGCTCCTGGCGGGGCTAGGTGTCGAGGGTGATGTGCACGCCGGAGTCACGGTCAAGCACCGCTCCCGGGTCGCCCAGGACCCCACTCGGCCGAACCTGCGCCAGGTGCACCTCCTGCACGAGGAACTGTTCGCGGAGGTCGCGGGCGCCGGGTTCCCGGTGCGGCCGGGTGAGCTCGGTGAGAACGTCACGACCCGCGGCATCGATCTGCTGGGCCTGCCCACCGGCGCCGTGCTGCACCTCGGCGACGGCGGCGCGGTCGTCGAGATCACCGGCCTGCGCAATCCGTGCGCCCAGATCGACGGCTTCCAGCAGGGGCTGCTCAAGCAGGTCGTCGGGCGCGACCCGGAGAGCGGCGAGATCGTCCGCAGGGCGGGCGTCATGAGCGTGGTGCGGGCGGGCGGCCCGGTGCGCCCGGGGGACCGCATCCGCGTGGAACTGCCCGCGCAGCCGCACCGGCCGCTTGAGCGGGTCTGATGCCCGAGGACGAGAAGCCGGTCGTCGTCCCGCACGACTCCGGGTGGGCGGACGACGGAAAGGCGCTGTGCGCCCGGCTCGCCGCCGCCCTCGGCCCGTCGGCGCTGCACGTCGACCACATCGGGTCCACGTCCGTCCCCGGCATGGCGGCCAAGCCGATCTACGACGTCCAGGTGAGCGTCGCCGATCTGGACACCGCGGCCGAGGAGTTCGCCTCGCCGCTGGCCGCCCTCGGCTTCGTACGCTCCCCGTACCTGCGCGATCACGTGCCGGCCGGGCGCGAGGAGACCGAGGACCCCGCGGCCTGGGCCAAGCTGTTCTGGTCGCGCAGGACGGCGGACGCCCCGCACGTCAACCTCCATGTGCGCAGGGCGGGTTCGCCGAACGAGCGGCTGGCGCTGCTGTTCCGCGACTGGCTGCGGGCGACACCGAAGGCCGTCCCCGCGTACGCGCGCTTCAAGTACGTACTGGCCGACGCGGTGCCCGACACCGGGACGTACGCCGATGTGAAGGACCCGGTCGTCGATCTCGTGGCGGTCGTCGCGGAGCAGTGGGCGGCGGAGACGGGCTGGCACCCGCACGCGTAGCCGGGCCCAGGTGAACGGCTACCATCGCCGCCATGACAGACAGGCACCGAACCTCCGAACTCCCCCGCCTGGGCGTGGCCATCGTCACCATGGGCAACCGGCCCAAGGACGTGGACGCGCTCCTGGAGTCGGTGGCCATGCAGGATGCCGTGCCGACCCGCGTCGTCATGATCGGCAACGGCACGGTGCTGCCCGCGTACAGCGGCTACCCGTTCGAGGTCACGACGGTCGAGCTCGACGACAACCTCGGCTGCCCCGGCGGCCGCAATGTCGCGCTGGCCCGGCTGCGCGCGTTCGGTGACGTCGACGTCGCGGTGGAGCTGGACGACGACGGGCTGCTCGTCGCCTCCGACGTGTTCTCCACGATCCAGCGTCTGTACGCGTCCGATCCCGAGCTCGGCGTCGTCGGTTTCCGCATCGCCGACGAGCACGGCGAGACGCAGCGCCGTCACGTGCCGCGGCTGCGCGCCAAGGACCCGATGCGGCGCGGTCTGGTCACCGCGTTCCTGGGCGGCGGGCACGCCTTCTCGATGAAGATGCTCGCCGAGACCGGCGACTGGCCCGCCGACTTCTTCTTCACGCACGAGGAGACGGACCTGGCGTGGCGCGCGCTGGACGCCGGGTGGAAGGTGCTGTACGAGCCGTCGTTGCTGCTCCAGCACCCGAAGACGTCCCCGGCCCGGCACGCCGTCTACTACCGGATGACCGCCCGCAACCGGGTGTGGCTGGCCCGGCGGCGGCTGCCGGTCCTGCTGATCCCCGTCTACCTCGGGGTGTGGACGGCGATCACCCTGCTGCGCACCCGTTCGCTCGGTGGGCTGCGCGCGTGGGCTGCCGGGTTCGTGGAGGGCGTGCGCACCCCGGCCGGTGAGCGGCGGCCGATGCGGTGGCGCACGGTCTGGCGGATGACGCGCCTGGGCCGGCCGCCGCTGATCTGATCTGACCTGGTCTGCTCCGCAGCGGGCGGCCGTGCGCGAGGCTCAGCCCTGCCGCGTACGCCGCCTGCCCGCCGCGTACACCGTGCCCGCCCCCGCCGCGGCGGCGAGCGCGGCCGCCGCGGCGAGCGGGCCCGCCGCCGGGACGTCGGCGCCGGTGGACGCGAGGGAGCCGCCGGTGCCGCCGGTCGTCGAACTCGTCACCGCACCGGTGGAGCCGCCCGCGCCGCTGCCACAACCGCCGCCCGTCGTACCGCCGTCGGAGCCGGACGGCAGGATCGCGTTCTCGTCGAGGGAGACGGCCGCGGTGACCGGGTCGCGGTGCTGCACGCGGGCCGGATCGCGGCGGCCGGGCCCCCGGCCGAGGTCCTCGGCGGCATCCTGCTCAGCGAGGTGTACCGGCACCTCTTGGAGGTGGTGCCCCATCCGCGTACGGGAGCACCGATGGTGGTGCCGGTGCGGCCGTAGATGGTTGCCTGGCCGCATGGTTGTCGTCATCACGAGCGTCATCGCGGTCCTGGGCACGCTGCTGGGCGCGGCCCTGACCCCCGTCCTCCAGGGCCGGGCCACGGCCCGCTCCGAGCGGTTCGCCCGCGAGGAGCGGCTGAGGCAGGAACGGATCGACGCGTACTGCGCGTTCGGCGGGGCTCTGGCCAACTACCGCAGGGGGCAGCTGGACCGCTGGTTCCGGCGCCTTGAGGAACGGTCCGCCGACCCGGCCGACGTCCACGAACTGCGGCGCGAGGCGCAGCGGTTGCGCGCCGCCGCCATCGAAGCGATGTTCCGCGTGGAGCTGCTCACCGACGCGCCGGGCCTGATCGCCAAGGCCCGCGGCGCGTTCGCCGCGGTGGACGACCTGTCGCGCACCGACGACCGCAACGAACTGGCGGCGGCGCGTGCCGCGTCCCGCAATCTGCTCTACGAGTTCATCGCGGCGTCCCGCCCCCACGTCCGCCACCCCTGACGGCGCGGGCGCTCACCCCTTGGACACGCCCCTCAGATGGACTCCAGACTCCGCCCGGTGGTCCGCGGCCCCAGCACCCGTACGTTCACGCACAACAGCACCATGAGCACCCCGGACCCGCTGAACACGGCGGTCGCCCCGAGGTCGTCGAGCAGGTCGAGCGCCACGAACGGCAGCACGACCGAGGTGAGCCGGGACAGCGAGTAGGCGATGCCGATGGCGCTGGAGCGCAGGCCGGTGGGGAAGATCTCGGTCTGGTAGACGTGGTACGCGTTGGAGAAGACGTTGCTGCACACGGTCAGCAGGAAGCCCGCGCCGACGATCAGCCAGGACGCCCCGGCGAACCCGAAGACGAGCCCGCACACGGCGATGCCGAGCGCCGCGGCGATGATGAGCGTGCGCCGCTCGATCCGGTCGATGAGCGGCACCGACAGGGCGGAGCCGACCGGGTATCCCAGATAGCTCAGAGCCGCGTACGACAGGGACTCGGTGACGGTGTGCCCCTTGGCCTGGAGCACGACGGGGGCCAGCGAGCCGAAGCCGTAGTAGCCGACGGTCTGGAGCACCTGGAAGATCCACCACATGACGGTGCGCCGGGTGTAGGGCGCCTGGAACATCCGCTTGAGCGGAACGCGGGCCGGGGCTTCGGCGGCCTGTGCCGCCACGACCGGCTCCCCGGGCTCGACGCCCGCCTTCGTCTCGATCTCCCGCACGACCGCCGCCGCCTCCGCGGTCCGGCCCCGGGCGGCGAGCCAGCGCGGCGACTCCGGCAGCCCGGTGCGCAGCAGCTGGATGAACGCGGCGCCGAGCGCCCCCGCCACCAGCAGCCACCGCCAGCCGTCGATCCCGAGCAGTTCGTGCCGGGCGACGAGGCGCGCCCCGAGCAGCGCCGCCACCGGCACCCCGACGAAGCCGAAGGTGTAGGCCCAGGCGATGTAGCGGCCACGGACGGCGCGGGGCAGGAACTCCGCCAAGTACGTGTCCACGAGCACGAGTTCGGCGCCGAGGCCGAGCCCCGCGAAGAACCGCAGCACGGACAGCTGAGTGGCGTCCTGGGCGAAGGCGCAGGCGAGCGAGAAGAGCGAGTACATCCCCAGGTTGACCAGGAACATCCGACGCCGCCCGAGCCGGTCGGCCAGCACGGACAGCACATTGGCGCCGACGAACATCCCGAGGAACCCGGAGGCGATCAGCCACGACTTCTGGTGGGCGGACAGCGCCCAGGGCTCGGCGAGCGCGGCGGCGAGGACGCCGCCGAGGAACACCTCGTACAGATCGAAGAAGGCGCCGATGCCGACGATCGCGGTCAACCGCCGGTGCCACGGGCCGACCGGCAACCGGTCCAACCTGCTTGCCGTATCGACCGGTTCATCCGTTTCCGGGGCGGCCCCGGTAGCCTCGTGCACGCTCACGGCGCCAAGTTATCTGCACATGGCACGTAAATGAAGGGGCTGTTTCACCAGATGGAACGGGCCGCTCGCAGAGAAGCCCAGAAAGAAGAAGCGGGCAGACGAGTCGGGCTGTACGCCGGGTTCTGTACCCCGGGACCTCGCGGTCGTCGGGGCGACGGCCATCCATCTAGGGCCGGCGTTGCCACCGGCCTCGTGCGGTCTACCCGCGAACTCGGGCGGGCAGCCCTCGATCGTCCGCGCAGAGCCGTCTCCGAAGAGGCGGCTCCTCTTGACCTTGCTCCAGGTGGGGTTTACCTAGCCGCCTGAGTCACCTCAGGCGCTGGTGGTCTCTTACACCACCGTTTCACCCTTACCGAGGACCGAGGTCCCCGGCGGTCTGTTTTCTGTGGCACTGTCCCGCGGGTCACCCCGGGTGGCCGTTAGCCACCACCTTGCCCTGTGGAGCCCGGACGTTCCTCGGGAGGTTCCGGAGAACCCCACGCGACCGTCCGCCCGGCTCGTCTGCCGTGCCGACCATGGTACCGGGCCCGCGGGGGCGGTCATGCCCGCAGCGACTCGGTGCCGGAGCGCCAGGCCCGCTCCAGGTCGGCGCCGTCCGGAAACCGGCCGTGGATCTCCAGCACCACCATGCCGTGCGCGAACGCCCACGCGGCGCGGGCCAGATCGAGGTCGCCGCCGCAGGCCCGCACGAGTGGGGCCGCGGCCCGGTCCTCCAGGCCCTCGGGCAGGGCGTGGCGGGGCAGGGGGCGCTCGGTGGCCAGGCAGTAGAGGTGGGGGTGGGCGAGGGCGTAGGCGCGGTAGGCGCGGGAGAGGGCGAGGAGGGAGCCCGGCTCGGCGCGTTCCGCCCGCTCGCACGCCTCGGCCGACTCGGCCAGCAGCTGGGCGACGAGCTCGGCCTCGACGGCCGCCTTGTCGGGGAAGTGCTTGTAGAGGGACGGGGCCTTGATGCCGAGGCGGTCGGCGAGGGCGCGCATGGTCAGGGCGTCGGGGCCCGACTCCTCCAGGAGTGCCCGCGCCTCCGCCGCGATCTGTGCCGCTCGCGGGGTCAGCCGGTGGGCCGTCGCTTCAGGCGCCTCAGGCACGCTGGAAACCTTCCTTCGTCCGCAGTCCGTAGCCGAAGGCGCGATCGTACGAGATGTGGGCGAGCCAGCCGCACAGGGCCGCGAAGAGCGCGGGCATCTGGAGGAAACCGGGGCCCATCATGTACGCGGCCATGAGGGCCAGCGGGATCAGGGCGCGGTGGGCCGCGTTGTAAAAGGGGACGGCGCGGGGCGGCAGCTGCCCCTTCTCCAGGGTGACCGGGTCCGTGCCGATGCCCGCGAGGAACGTCAGGTCCGGCGCGATGAGGAAGGCCAGCGCGGCCGTCCCGGCGAGCCAGCCGTGGTTCACGCCTTCCAGGACCGCGAACGCCGACCAGAACAGCGCGTTCACCAGCCAGGCCGCGCGGCGGGCCACCCGCGCAAAAGACGTCGTCGGGGTGGTGGTGCCGGTGGGTGCGGTGGTGCTCATCGGGGCCTCCCGGAGAGTCCGTCGGTGTGGCTAACGCCGTTAGCCGGTGTGTACTGAGAACGTACGGCTAACACCGTTAGCCGTCAACCCCTTCGCCCGGCCGCCGCTTGACCCTCCCGTAGCGTCAACGTTTCTACTGAGGGCATGCGGATCGGAGAACTGGCCGGCATCGTCGGCGTGACCACGCGCGCCATCAGGCACTATCACCACCTCGGGCTGCTGCCCGAGCCCGAACGGCTCGGCAACGGCTATCGCGAGTACGGGGTGCGGCACGCCGTGGAGCTGGCGCGGATCCGGCGCCTGACCGAGCTGGGGCTCGGGCTCACCGAAGTGCGGGACGTGCTCGCGGACGACGCCGGGCGCGACCTGGTGGAGGTGCTCGCCGAGCTCGACGCCGATCTGGCCCGGCAGGAGGCCGCCCTCCACGAGCGGCGGGCCCGGCTGCGCGCGCTGCTCGGCGAGGCCGAGCGGGGGCGGCTGCCCGCCGACGGGCCGCTCTCGCCCGAACTGACCTCGCTCTTCGACGAGTTGGGCGCACCGCAGCTCGACTCGCCGATGGCGGTGAAGGACCGTGAGGTGCTCTCGCTGATCGACGCGACGGCGCCGCCCGAGGCCCGCGCGCAACTGATGGCCGCGCTCGCGTCCGCGCTGACGGAGCCCGGCGCGCTGGACACCGCCCGTGCCGCCTACGCCCAGCTCGACGCGCTGGCCGACGCGGAACCCGACGATCCCCGGGTGGCCGAGGCGGCGCGGGCGCTGCAGGCTTGCCTGCCACCGGACCTGCCGACGCCGCAGGGGCCCGATCAGCGCGTACTCCTCGACGCCTTCCTCCGTGAGTTCTCCCCCGCGCAGGCGGCGGCCGTACGGCTCGCCATGCGGCCGGCCGCGCAGGGGGGTGGCCACCGATGAGCGTCCGGCGTGCGCTGCGCCTGCTGGGCTGCGCCGTCGTCGCCGTCGAAGCCGCGCTCGCCGGCTGCCTGGCGGCCGGTGTCCGCCTTCCGGCCGCCGTGGAGGCCGTCGCCCTGGCCCTGGTCGCCGTCGAGCTGTGCGGGCTCGCCGTCCTGTACCGGCGCGGCGGCCGGTCCGCCGTCCGGGAGGCCGTGCCGGCGTCCGCGCGCCGGCTGCTCGGGCACGAGCTGCGGGTGATCGGGAGTTTCGGACTGTGGGCGGCCCGGCGGCGGCACGGCGTCCCGGCGGGGGCGAGGGCCTTCGCCTACGCGCGCGGGCAGGCGGCCATGATGTACGCCTTCGCGTTCGTCTGCGTCGTCGAGTCGTTCGGGATGTGGGCGCTGCTCAAGGACCATCCGGTGCTGCACCGCGTCGTGCTGGTGCTCGACGTGTACACGGTGGTGATGGTGCTCGGGCTGCACGCCGCGTCCGTGACCCGGCCGCACGTGCTCGGCGCCGACGCGCTGCGGGTGCGCCGCGGGGCCCATGTCGACCTGCGGATACCGTTCGAGCTGATCGCCGAGGTACGGCGCGAGAACCGGTTCTCGCACACCCCGGCCGACGGCGTGCTCAACCTCGACGTCGGCTCGCAGACCGGCGTGACCCTCGAACTCGCGGCCCCCGTACGGCACATCACGTTCCTGGGCCGGTCGCGGGAGGTACGGCTCGTGCGGCTGTACGCGGAGGAGGCCGACCAGCTGGCCGGGGCGGTGCGGGACCGGGTCACGCGGGCGCGAACCGCACCTTCGCCCGCCCCGGATCGGCCTGGGTGAGCCGGACCCGCAGCCGCTCGCCCAGCGGCAGGGCGGAGGAGCCGCCCTCGATGCGGGCGACCACGGCCGGTTCGGTCAGCTGCACGGTGCCGACCGCCGGTTCGTGGTCCTTCACGTCGACGACCACGGCGTCGAACATCTCCCCGATCCGGTCCTTCAGGAGCGCCGCCTCGACGATGTCGACGCACTCGCGCTCCACGGAGTTCGCGCGGCGTGTCCCCTCGGCCATCTCCTTGGGCAGCTCGGGCAGGGCCGCGAGCACCCACTGCGGCGGCTCCTGCCCGGCGCACGCGGCGAGGCACAGCTCGGAGGCGTAACGGTCGACGAGGCGGCGCAGCGGTGCCGTGCAGTGGGTGTAGGGGGCGGCGACGGCGGCGTGCGTGGTGATCTCGGGCCGGGTGCCGCCGCTGAAGACGCTGTAGCCCGCGCCGCGCAGCAGCGTCGTGCACTCCTGGAGGAACGCGGCGTGGTGCGGGTCGGCGGGGTCGAGGGAGCGGATGAGCGCGGAGTACGGGACATGGTGCGGCCAGTCGATGTGCAGCGCCTTCGCGGTGTGGTGCAGCCGGCCGACCGCGCCGTCGGGGGCGACGGGCAGGGTGCGCAGGACGCCGTTGCCGGAGGCGAGCATCAGGTCGGCGGCGGCCATGCCGGTGAGCAGTGAGATCTGCGCGTTCCAGGAGTCGGCGGGCAGGGGGCAGCGGTAGGCCGGCTCGTAGCCGCCGTCGCTGGTGACGATCTCCTGCTCGGGCACGTTCAGCGAGATGCCGCCGCGCTCCACCTCCAGGGCCTCGCGCAGCTTCCCGATGTCGCTGAGCAGCGCGACCGGCTCCTCGGCGCTGCCGTCGTCGATGGCCTTCTGCACGCCCTCGTAGTCGAGCTTGGCGCGGCTGCGCACAAGGGCGCGTACGACGTCGGTGGCGACGGTGCGCCCGTCCGCGTCGAGGTCGATCGTCCACAGCACGGCCGGGCAGGTCTGGTCCGGGAGCAGACTGGCCGCGCCCTCGCTGAGCACCGTCGGGTGCAGCGGGGTCTTCTCGTCGGGGAAGTAGAGGGTGGTCACCCGCCGGTGCGCCTCGGCGTCGAGCGCGCCGCCGGGCACCACGAAGGCGGCGACGTCCGCGATCGCGTACCGGACGCGGTAGCCGCCGCCGGAGCGCCGCGACAGGTGCATGGCCTGGTCGAGGTCGGTGGAGGTGGGCGGGTCGACGGTGAAGAAGGGGATCCCGGTCTCGTCCCGCTCGGGCAGCTTCGGCGCGCGGGCGGCGGCCTCGGCCTCCGCGAGCACCCCGGCGGGGAACTCCTCGGGCACGTCCAGCCGGGTGCGCAGGTCGCGCAGCACGGCGCCGAGCGGCTCGCGCGCGGCGCCGGTCACATGGAGGTGGCGACGGGGCATGGCACCGAGCGTAGGCGGCGGTGAGCAGGTCGGCACGCCGTACGCTGGGCGTCTGTTGTGACCTGTCGTTCCGTATGTGTCTGAGGAGAGCCCGTGCTTGTGCTGTTGCCGCCGTCGGAGGGTAAGGCCGCTTCCGGGCGCGGGGCGCCGCTGAAGCCGGAGGGCCTTTCGCTGCCGGGGCTCGCCAAGGCGCGGGCCGCGGTCCTGGACGAGCTGGTGGAGCTGTGCGCCGCCGACGAGGAGAAGGCCCGCGAGGTGCTCGGCCTGAGCGAGGGGCTGCGTGGCGAGGTCGGCAAGAACGCGGAGCTGCCCACGGCCGGGGCGCGTCCCGCTGGGGAGATCTACACCGGTGTCCTGTACGACGCCCTGGACCTGGCCTCCCTGGACGCCGCCGCGAAGAAGCGGGCCGCGCGCTCGCTGCTGGTCTTCTCCGGGCTGTGGGGCGCGGTGGGCGTGAGCGACCGCATCCCCTCCTACCGCTGCTCGATGGGCGTGAAGCTGCCGGGGCTCGGCGCGCTCGGCGCGTACTGGAAGAAGCCGATGGCCGAGGTGATGCCGGAGGCGGCCGGGAGCGGGCTCGTGCTCGATCTGCGCTCGGCGGCGTACGCGGCGGCCTGGAAGCCGAAGGGCGAGGTGGCGGAGCGCACGGCCGGGGTGCGGGTGCTGCACGCGCCGACCCGCAAGGTCGTCAGCCACTTCAACAAGGCGACCAAGGGCCGGATCGTACGCGCGCTCCTCACGTCCGGGGCCGCCCCGGCGAGCCCGGCCGAACTCGTGGACGTCCTGCGGGAGTTGGGGTACGCGGTCGAGGTCCAGGAGCCCGCGAAGGCCGGGCAGGCGTGGAGCCTGGACGTGCTGGTGGACGAGATCCACTGAACTCACCGAGGGCACGCGTTGCAACATGCGCAATGCCCTTTGCGCATGTTGCCGCGAACGGGGCAGGATGAGGCCATGACCTCGACTGCCCCGCACCGCGCTGCCTCCGTGCTCGATCTCGCCCCCGTCGTTCCCGTCGTCGTCGTGGAGGACGCCGCCGACGCGGTGCCGCTCGCGCGGGCGCTCGTCGCGGGCGGGCTGCCCGCGATCGAGGTGACCCTGCGCACGCCCGCCGCGCTCGACGCGATCCGGGCGATCGCGGACGCGGTGCCGGAGGCCGTCGTCGGCGCGGGCACCGTCATATCGCCCGCGAACGTCGCCGACTCGGTCGCCGCCGGGGCCCGTTTCCTGGTCAGCCCGGGGTGGACGGACGCACTGCTGGTCGCGATGAAGGGGTCGGGCGTCCCGTTCCTGCCCGGCGTGTCGACCACCTCGGAGGTCGTGGCGCTGCTCGAACGCGGCGTGACCGAGATGAAGTTCTTCCCGGCCGAGGCAGCCGGGGGCGCCGGCTACCTGAAGTCGCTCGCGGGGCCGCTGCCGCAGGCCCGGTTCTGCCCGACCGGCGGGGTCTCACCGGCCAACGCGCCCGCGTACCTGGCGCTGAAGAACGTCGGGTGCGTGGGCGGCAGCTGGATGCTGCCGGGGGACGCCGTCGCCGCCCAGGACTGGGGACGTGTGGAGGCGCTCGCCCGCGAGGCCCGCGCTATCGCAGGTGGGCTGTCTCGTTGAGCAGGCGGACGCTGGCGTTGCCGTCGGCGTAGTACGCGATCGCGGTGAGGGAGGCCGCCGAGAGGTCCATCTTGAACAGGGACTCCGGCGGCGCGGCAAGCGCCAGACGCACCAGGGTCTTGATCGGCGTCACGTGCGTGACCACGAGGACCGTGCGGCCTCTGTACGTCTGCGTCAGACGGTCGCGGGTCTCGGCGACGCGTGCCGCCACCGCCGCGAAGCTCTCGCCGCCGCCGGTGGGGCTCGCCTCCTGCGAGGCGAGCCAGGCGTCCATGTCGGCCGGGTGGCGGTCCCGCACCTCTGCGAAGGTCAGGCCCTCCCACGCGCCGAAGTCCGTCTCGCGCAGGCCCTCGTCGACGGTGACGTCCAGGTTCAGGAGGGTCGCCACCGCCTGGGCCGTCTCCCGGCAGCGCCTCAGGGGGGACGTGACGATCGTCTGGATCGTGCCGCGTCTCGCCAGGGCCCGCGCCACCAGGGCGGCCTGACGGTGGCCCGTCTCCGAGAGCTCGGGGTCCGAGCCGGTGCTGCCGCTGAAGCGCTTCTCGGGGGTCAGAGCCGTCTCGCCGTGCCGGAGCAGGACGAAGGTCGTCGGCTTTCCCAGGTCGGGGGCGGGCGTCACCACGGGGGTCGCCCCCTCCTCCTCTTCCCGTCCCGAAACCGGGGGCTGCGCCCCCGGACCCCCAGGGGTCTCGTTGTCGGGTGCGGGACGGTGGTCCGTCCGCGCGCCGTTCCCCGCGCCCCTTTCGCGGCTCTGCCCCTCGTCCATCGCCTTGTTCGCCAGGGCGTCCGCCTGCTTGTTCTGCTCCCGCGGGATCCACTCGTACGTCACCGCGTCCGGGCGGCTCCCGAAGACCGTCTGCGCCTCCAGGGCCAGCGGGCGCATGTCCGGGTGCTTGATCTTCCAGCGGCCCGACATCTGCTCGACGACGAGCTTGGAGTCCATGCGGACGTGGACCCGCGCCGTGGGGTCAAGGGCGTGCGCGGCGCGCAGGCCCGCGAGCAGACCCCGGTACTCGGCGACGTTGTTCGTCACCACGCCGAGGTACTCGTACTCCTCGGCCAGGGTCTCGCCGGTCGTCGCGTCGATGACCACCGCGCCGTAGCCGGCGGGGCCCGGGTTGCCCCGGGAACCGCCGTCGGCCTCGACGATGAACTCCCGCATCGCAGAGGGGCCCTAGATGCCCGACTCCGACGTGCGGACCAGGATGCGGCTGCAGTTCTCGCAGCGGACCACCGCGTCGGCGGCGGCGGCCCGGATCTCGTTCACCTCGGTGACGTCCAGCTCCAGGCGGCAGCCACCGCAGCGGCGCTGCTGCAGCTTGGCCGCGCCGATGCCGCCCGACTTCTCGCGGAGCCGGTCGTAGAGCTTGAGGAGGTCGGCCGGGAGGGAGGCCGCGACGGTCTCGCGCTCCTTGGTGACCTTGGCCGCCTCGGCGTCCAGCTCGCCCGCGGCCTGGTCGCGGCGGGCCGTCGCGTCGTCGATCTTCGCCTGGACGGAGGCGAGCCGGCCGGCCAGCTCGCTCGCGCGCTCCTGCGCGGACTCGCGGCGCTCCATGACCTCCAGGACGACGTCCTCCAGGTCACCCTGGCGCTTGGCGAGCGAGGCGATCTCGCGCTGGAGGTTCTCCAGGTCCTTGGGCGACGTGATCGCGCCCGAGTCCAGGCGCTGCTGGTCGCGGGCGGCGCGCTGACGGACCTGGTCGACGTCCTGCTCGGCCTTGGTCTGCTCGCGGGCGCAGTCGCTCTCCTCGGTCGTCGCGGCGACGTGCAGGTCGCGCAGCTGCGTGAGGTCCTTGGTGAGCGACTCCAGCTCGGCGTGCTCGGGCAGCGACTTCTTCTTGTGCGCGAGCTGCTGGAGGCGGACGTCGAGGTCCTGGACGTCCAGGAGACGGATCTGGTCGGCGGGCGCGGCGTTCAGTTGGGGGCTCCAAAGGTAGAGAGGGGGAATCAAGAAGGGGTGCGCGCAGCGCTCGCTGGAAGGGTGGTGGCGGGCGACGGGCGGGCGGACGCCGCGTGGGCGGTCCAGGGGTCGGTGACCGTCCGGGAGACGTGGACCCGCAGGCCCCAGCCCTCCCGGTCGGAGATGGCTTCGAGCTGGCTCGCCGCCTGCTCGCACCAGGGCCATTCGGTGGCCCAGTGCGCGGCATCGAGGAGCGCGAGGGGTGTGCGTTCGCGGGCCTCGCTGACCGGGTGGTGGCGCAGGTCCGCGGTGAGGAAGGCGTCGGCGCCCGACGCGCGTACGTCGTCGAAGAGGCTGTCGCCCGAGCCGCCGGAGACCGCGATCGTGCGGATCGTCGCGTCCAGGTCACCCGCGACGCGGATGCCCTGGGCGGTGGCCGGGAGGCGGTCGGCGGCGCGGCCCGCGAGCTCGCGCAGGGTCAGCGGGTGGTCGAGTTCGCAGATCCGGCCGAGGCCGCGGCGGCCCGCGGGGTCGGTCGGGTCCGGGACCAGGGGGCGGACGACACGGACGCCGAGGGCGCCCGCGAGGGCGTCGCTGACGCCCGGGTCGGCCTTGTCGGCGTTGGTGTGCGCGACGTGCAGCGCGATGTCGTGCTTGATGAGGGTGTGGACGACCCGGCCCTTGAAGGTGTCCGCCGCCACCGTCGTCGTACCGCGCAGGTAGAGCGGGTGGTGGGTGATGAGCAGGTCCGCGCCGAGCTTCACGGCCTCGTCGGCGATCTCCTGGACCGGGTCGACCGCGAACAGGACCCGGCTCACCCCGGCGTCCGGGTCGCCGGCGACCGTGCCGACCGCGTCCCAGCTCTCGGCGAGCGAGGCGGGCCAGAGGGCGGCGAGCGCGGCGGTGACTTCAGACAGACGGGGCACGCAGACAGGTTACCTGCGCCGCGCGCCCCGACCCTAAGAGCGGCTACTTGACCAGGTTCGCGCGGAGGTCCTTGAGGACCTGGTCGGCGGCCGTGACACCGAGGCCCAGGTACCAGGTCTCGTCCGGGACGTCCTTGGCCTGCCCGTCCTTCACGGCCTTCAGGTTCTTCCAGAGCGGGTTGTCCTCGGCGCTGGCGCGCTTCGTCTTGTTCGCGTCGCCGTAGACACCGGTGAAGATCCAGTCGGCGTCCGCGGAGTCGATCTTCTCCGGGCTGATCTCGGTCGCCAGGTCGTTGATCTGCTGGTTCTCGGGGCGCGGAATGCCGGCGTCGTCGAGGATCGTGCCGATGAAGGAGGCCTTCGCGTAGAGGCGGATGCGGTCCGGCATGTAGCGGAGCATCGTCACCGTCGGGGCCTTGCCGCCGTTCGCCTTCTTCACGTCGGCGCCGAGCCGCTCGACGTTCTTGTCGTACGCGGCGAGGTTCGCCTTCGCCTTCGCCGTCTCGTCCAGGGCGGAGGCGTTGAGGAGGTAGTTCTGCTTCCAGGTGAAGCCCGGGCGGATGGAGAAGACCGTCGGGGCGATCTTGGAGAGCTGCGGGTAGAGCTTGGCGGCGCGCAGCTCGCTACCGAGGATCAGGTCGGGGTGGAGGTTGGCGATGGCCTCCATGTTGAGGGCGTTGATCGTGCCCACGTTCTTCGGGCTGCCCGCGTCCTTCTTGAGGTAGGACGGAATGCCGTCGTCGCCCTCGGTGGGGGCGTAGCCGACGGGCTTGACACCGAGGGAGACGACGTTGTCGAGCTCGCCGACGTCGAGGACGACGACACGGGTCGGCTTCTTGTCGAGCTTCGTCTTGCCCATGGCGTGCGTGACGGTGCGCGGGAACTGGCCGGCCTTCGCCGTCGTGCCCATCTTCGCGGTCTCGTCCGCGGCCTTCGAGAAGTCGTCGCCGCCCTGCGCGACGGCCTTGGAGCCCGCGCCGTTGTCGCTCTTGCCGGAGGAGGAGGTGTCGGTGGACCCGGAGCCGCAGGCGGTGAGGGCGAGAGCGGCGGCCGCGACGGCGGCGACGGCCGCGACGCGGGTACGGGGGCGTATGAGCATCGACTTGCTCCAGGTCCGGGCGCACAGGACGTGCACAGTCATTGGTTAGGCAAACCTAACATCACCTTCACCGGGGGCTCGCCGCCACTCCCCCGACTCCCCCAGCACACCGGGCACTCCCTCTTCAGCGGATTCCGGACACCGCCACCCTTTGGTGTGAAGCGAGGGGTCGTGGATGCCACGGAGGTACGTACGAAAACTAGCTTCGGCCTGGAGAACGGTGGAGCACAGCTGTACTGCGGATGTACGGGGTGCTGTGCAGGAAGCAACCGGAGGTGGCAGACACCCATGACCGCCTTGGTCATCGAGAGCGCGCCAAAGACGCGGCCGCGACCGCCGCGCACCGGGTGCGTGATCGCGGCGGACGCGTCGTACGCGGCCCGGCTGGCGCACGACGGAACCTCGTGGTTCCCGCAGCGGTGGACCCTGGACGGGCCCGAGCCGTACGCCGTGCCGCTGCCGGGCAACCAGCCGGAGGAGCCGGACACCGACGTCCTGCCGCTGACCGACGGCCGGGTGCTGATCCGGCGCGGGGCCGACGGGCGGCGCCATCTGTTCGCGCTGCTGTACCCGACCGGGCCCGGCACCGGCGAGGTGCCGCTGGGAGCCGTGGAGTGCGGCGAATCGGCGGAGCTGCGGATGCTGCCGCCCGCGCCGGACGGGCGCAGCGCGTACGCCCTGGAGCGGGGCGAGAAGTCCACCCATGTGTGGCTGGTGGCGGGCGGCGCGTTCGGGCCCGAGCACGTGGCCGAGGTGCCGGGGCGCTGCACGGGCGGGGTGTGGCTGGACCGGGCGGGGCGGCTGCTGGCGCTCGACCGGGAGCCGTCGGACGGCGGGCCCGTGAAGACGGTCGCGGTGGATCTGGAGCGGGGTGGCGAGATGACGCCGCTGCTGCAGATCACGGAGGAGAGCGACGACCGGCTGCTCCTGGCCGACCTCGACAGCGGGCTGATCCTGGTCCGCTCGGACGCCGCGAAGGCGGGTGAACCGCGGCTCGGCTGGGGCGTGTTGGGGAGCACACTGCCGATCCGCTTCCCGCAGGCGCTGCGCGTCCCCGGCTGCACGGTGACGCCGTTCGCCGTGCAGCCGGGTCAGACGCTGCTGCCGGAGAGCTGCGCCGTGGCACTGCGCATCGCCGGCACGGCCGGGCAGGCGGAGGGGGAAGGGGAAGGGGAAGGGGTGCCGTGGCTCGGGCTGTGGCGGCCGCTGGACGGAACGATGCATCAACTGGCGGCGCCGCAGGGGTGGTTGACGGGGTCGGGGTTCTGGTCGCGGGACGGCGTGCTGTCCCTTCCTTATGTGACGGAAGAGGTGTCGTGCGGCCTCGCGCGGGTACCCGCACCGGAGCCTGCGGTACCGGCACCGGAGGCGGAACCCGTGCCCGAGACGCCTGCCGCGCCACGCCCCGTGCCCTTGGGGCAGGCGCCCCTCGGCGGTCGGACGACGGGCGGTTAGACTCGCCGGGCTGTAAGTCGACGATCTTGTAAGGGTTTACGGGGTGAGTTTTCCGATGACGGAAAGCAACGGCACGAACGCTGGAACGGAGACCATGGAGCGCGGCGAACGCGTCGAGGCCACGGGCTCCGGCGGTTCCGGGCGGCACCGTGGTGCGGTCGCCATGGGGGCCACGCAGGGCGAGCAGCCCGAGCCGCACGGGCGGCATCGCGGGGCCAAGGCCGACGAGATGTAACGGCAGGCGCCAGGAGAGGGGCCCGGTGACTTCGGTGAAGTCACCGGGCCCCTCTCGTGTCCGTAGCGCCCCTCGCGTCAGCCGTGCTTGAGGCCCAGCACCTCGGCCGCCGCGAACGTCTCGTTCGGGGGGCGGTCCTTGTAGTGCGGGGTGAGCAGGGCGTCGAGTTCGTCGTACGTGAACGCGTCCTTCTCCGTGTCGAACTTCGCCTGCACCTTGGGGCGTTCGACGATCGCGACCATGCCGCCGTGCACGACGAGCAGCTGGCCGTTGACGTTCGAGGCGGCCGGTGAGGCGAGGTAGCCGACGAGCGGGGCGACGTGTTCGGGGGCGAGCGGGTCGAGGCCCTCGTCCGGCAGGGCGAAGCCCGCGAAGACGTCTTCGGTCATCCGGGTGCGGGCCCGTGGGCAGATGGCGTTCGCCGTGACGCCGTACTTGGCGAGTGCCAGGGCGGTGGACGTCGTCAGGCCGACGATGCCGCCCTTCGCCGCGGCATAGTTGGGCTGGCCCGCGCTGCCCGCGAGGAACGCCTCGGACGAGGTGTTGACGATGCGGCCGTAGACCGGGCCGCCGGTCTCCTTCGAGCGTGCGCGCCAGTGGCGGGCCGCGAAATGGCTGGTGTTGTAGTGGCCCTTGAGGTGGACGTGGATGACGGAGTCCCACTCCTGTTCCGTCATCGAGAAGATCATGCGGTCGCGGAGGATGCCGGCGTTGTTGACCAGGATGTCCAGGCGGCCGTAGGTGTCGATCGCCAACTGGACCAGCTGCTCGGCCTGTTGGTGGTCGGCCACGTCTCCGGTGTGCGGGACGGCCGCGCCGCCCGCCGTCCTGATCTCCTGGGCGACCTGCTCGGCGGGGGCGGCGTCGGCCTCTCCCGAGCCGTCCCTTCCCGGCCGGCCGAAGTCGTTGACGACGACGTTGGCGCCCAGGCGGGCCAGTTCCAGGGCCTCGGCCCGTCCCAGGCCGCGGCCCGCTCCGGTGACTATGGCCGTGAGGCCCTTGAGGGGCGTGGACATCGTTGCGGCTTCCTCTCGCCGAAGGCAGGACAGTTCCGTTGCCGGGGCACCCCTCGCGGGGCCTAGATCTCGATGCAGGTGCGCAGCGCGGCGCCCGTCCGCATCTGGTCCAACGCCTCGTTGATCTCGCCCAGTTGGACCCGGTGCGTGATCAGGGACGCCAGGTCGATGCGGCCCGCCCGCCACAGGGCGATGGCGCGCTCGTAGCTCGTGAGGACGTCGCCGCCGCCGTACATCGACGGCAGGATGCGCTTCTCGTCGAAGAACAGCTCGAACATGTTGAGCTGGAGGTTGTCGTCCATGGCGCCGGCGCCGACCACGACGAGGGTGCCGCCGCGGCGGGTCGTCTCGTACGCGGTGCGGGCCGTGGCCGACTTGCCGACGACCTCGAAGACGTAGTCGAAGCCCTCGCCGGCCGTGATCCGCTGCTTGGCGTCGGCGAGCGCGTCCGGGGCCACCGCTTCCGTCGCGCCGAACGTGAGGGCCGCCTCGCGCCGCGACTCCACCGGGTCGACCGCGACGATCTGCGCGGCGCCCTTGAGGCGGGCGCCCTGGATCGCGGAGATGCCGACGCCGCCGCAACCGATGACCGCCACCGACGAACCGGCCGCCACGTCCGCGGTGTTGATGGCCGCACCGAGGCCCGTCGTGACGCCGCAGCCGATGAGCGCGGCGATGTCGAAGGGGACGTCGTCGGGGATGGGCACGGCGCAGCCCGCGTCGACCACGACCTCTTCCGTGAAGGTGCCGGTGCCCGCGAAGCCGAAGACGTCACCGCCGGGGCGCTTGAAGTTCGGGGTGCCCGCGTTCATGAACCCGGCGAGGCACAGCTGGGTCTGGCCGCGCCTGCACGCCGGACAGGCGCCGCAGGCCGGCAGCCAGCAGACCAGGACACGCTGACCCGGCGTCAGGTTCGTGACGCCGTCGCCGACGTCGAGGATCTCGCCCGCACCCTCGTGGCCGGGGATGAACGGGGCGGGCTGCGGCAGCACCCCGTTCATCGCGGAGACGTCGGAGTGGCACAGGCCCGTCGCACGCACCCGGATCCGCACCTTGCCCGGGCCGAAGCCGACCGCCTCGACGTCGTCCAGTACCTCAAGTTTGTCCTGGCCTATCTCGTGCAGTACGGCTGCTCGCATGGGGTGCGGCTCCTTCACGTGGACGTACGGGAATCAGGCGTACGGGAATCGGGCGTACGGGAATCAGGTGTGGTCGATGACGGTGTCCGCCAGGACCGGCGCCTCGTCGCGTTCCACCGCCGACACCGTCACCTGGATCCGGCCCGGCCCCTGCCACATGCGCACGCGCAGCGTCTCGCCGGGGAACACGATGCCCGCGAAGCGGGTGCCGTAGCGGGTGATGCGGGAGACGTCGCCGTCCAGGAGCGTGTCGACGACGGCCTTCAGCGTCATGCCGTAGCTGCACAGGCCGTGCAGGATCGGACGGTCGAAGCCGGCCAGCTTCGCGAACTCGGGGTCGGCGTGCAGCGGGTTCCAGTCGCCGGAGAGGCGGTAGAGCAACGCCTGGTCCTCGCGGATCGGGCGGTCGACCGTACGGTCGGGCTCGCGGGCCGGGACCTCAAGGCGCTCGGAGGGGCCGCGCTCGCCGCCGAACCCGCCTTCGCCGCGGACGAAGATCTGCGCGTCGGCGGTCCACAACGGCCCTTCGGCGTCGGCGACCTCGGTGCGCAGGACGAGGACGGCCGCCTTGGTCTTGTCGTAGACGGCCGCGACCCGGGAGGTGGTGGTCGCCCTGCCCTTCACCGGGATCGGGCGGTGCAGCTCGATCGTCTGACCGCCGTGCAGGACGTGTGCCAGGTTGACGTCGATGCCGGGTGCCGAGAGGCCGCCGACGACGCCCATGCCCGCGCCCGCCACCGTCGCGAAGCTGGGCAGCACGTGCAGCTTCGACTCCAGGGTGTAGCGCAGCTCGTCGGGGTCGGTGGCGGGGATCCCGGCGCCGAGGCCCAGGTGGTAGAGCTGGATGTCCTTGTGGTCCCAGGTGATTTCGGCGGACCTGGGCTCCGCGGCTACGGCCTGCGCTGCGTCGATGGGCATGGCGGCACACGCTCCTAAGGCTGGTCAAGACCTCGGTGCGGCCGTCCGCACCGTCGGCCGCACCGAGGTCGTCACGGGCCGGGCTAGAACGTGTTCTCATCCCCCGGCGATCCTCATGTATAGCCAAGCGGGGGTGGGTTGGGAAGGGCCGGGTCACGTCTTTCTGACTGAGCGTCAGATGACGGCGGGGCGGGCGGCCGTGACATTTGTACCGGCCGATCGTGGACAACCGCATCTGCCGCGCCCCCTCCCCCGCTCCATAGCGTTCTCGGTATGACGACAACGACACCGGCGGTGTCCTTCACGGGGGCCGTCAAGACATTCGGCGACGTACGCGCCGTCGACGGGCTCTCGCTGCGCATCGGCGCGGGCGAGACCGTCGCACTGCTCGGCCGCAACGGCGCGGGCAAGTCCACGACGATCTCGCTGCTGCTCGGTCTGGACGAGCCGGACGAGGGCACCGTCGAGCTGTTCGGCGCGGCGCCCGAGGCGGCGGTGCGGGCCGGGCGGGTCGGCGCCATGCTCCAGGAGGGCCGGGCCGTGCCCCGGGTGACCGTCGCCGAGCTGGTGGACTTCGTGGCCCGGCGCTATCCCGCCCCCATGGACGTACGGGAGGCGCTGCGGCTCGCCGGGATCGAGGAGCTCGCGGACCGCCGGGTGGACAAGCTGTCGGGCGGGCAGACGCAGCGGGTGCGGTTCGCCGTGGCGCTGGCCGGGAACCCCGCGCTGATCGTGCTCGACGAGCCGACGGCCGCCCTGGACGTGGAGGCACGGCACGCGTTCTGGGCGTCGATGCGGGCGTACGCGCGGCGCGGGCACACGGTGCTGTTCTCCACGCACTATCTGGAGGAGGCCGACGCGCACGCCGACCGGATCGTCGTCATCGACCACGGGCGGCCGGTCGCCGACGGCAGCGGCGACGAGCTGCGCCGGGCCGGCGGCGGCAGCCTCGTCTCCTTCGACCTCGCCGGGCACGGCACGGAAGGGCTCTCGCTGCTGCCGGGGGTCGGTTCCGTGGAGATCCGCGGCGACCGGGCCCGGCTGCGCACCGCCGACTCGGACGCGACCGTGCGGGCGCTGGCCGCCCTGGACCTCGTACGGAAACTGGAGGTCGCCCCGGCCTCCCTCGACGACGCCTTCATGGCGCTGACGTCATCCCCTCTCGGCCTGGAGCGTGTGTGATGTGGGACTACCTGCGGCTCGAAGTGCGGCGCACGCTGCGCGACGGACGGTTCGTGCTCGGCACCGTGGCGATGCCCGTCCTGATGTATCTCCTGTTCACCAACATCGGCGAGAACTCGGGGAGTTGGAAGACGGCGTCGATGGTCGGCATGGCCGCCTACGGGGCGCTCGGCGCGTCCCTGAACACGGCGGGCGGGGTCGCCGAGGACCGGGCGATCGGCTGGCTGCGGCAGCTGCGGATCACGCCGATGACACCGCGCCAGGGCGTGCTCGGGCGGGCCCTGACCGGCGCCGTCACCGTCCTGCCGGCGATCACGGCGGTGCTGCTCGCGGGGGCACTGGTGAACGGCGTACGGATGGACTCCTGGAAGTGGCCGGCCGTCGCGGTGCTGCTGTGGCTGGGCTCGCTGCCCTTCACCATGCTGGGCCTGGGCAACGGCTACCGGATGACGTCGCAGGCCATGGGCGGGGTGAACATGCTCTGCTATCTGGGGCTCGCGGTGCTCGGCGGGCTGTGGTTCCCGGTGGAGCTGTTCCCCGGCTGGCTGCAGCGGGTGTCGTCGTTCACGCCGACGAATCGGTTCGCGCAGCTGGGCACGGCGGTCACCGACGGGCACGCGCCCTCCGCCGCGGCCCTCGCCGTGCTCATCGGCTGGCTGCTGGTGTTCGGTTCGTACGCTGTGGTGTCGTACCGCAGGGCGGCAAGGACCATCTGAGAGAGCGATGGAGCAACGGGGAGTCGGGAACATGGCGCTGCAGCTGAAGCACCGGTGGCGGGCCTGGCAGATCGCCCGGGACGAGTGGAAGGCCGAGAACGAGCGGGTGAAGGCGGCCCGTAAGGAGTGCAAGGGGGGCAAGGAGGGCCGCCCGGCGGAGGAGCTGGGCCCGCCGCCCTCCGGCTTCGCCCTGCTGCCGTGGCTGCTGATGGGGCTCGGCGCGTTCTCCAATCTCATCAACGGCGAGACGCCGAACCCCTGGATCGCCGGGGTCGCCCTGCTCACGTTCAACTCGCTCTACATCTACGTGGTGTTCCGCGCGTTCGACAAGAAGAAACGGGAGTCCCGCCCGACGCTGGTCGCGCTGCTCCTGATGACGCTGCTGACTTGCGGGCTCGCGGGCGGCTACGGCGGCAACTGGCTGGCTTTCTTCCCGCTGCTCGGCCTCGCCGTCGGGTCGATCGTCCGGGGCCGCCACATCGGGAAGGTCGGCATCGGCCTGAGCGCGCTCGCCGGGATCATCGGCGCGCTGCGTGAGGGCTGGGACGCGGTCTCCGTCTTCTACGGCACGTTCCTGTCCACCATGGTGACGGCGGCGATCCTGTCCCTGGCCGAGACCGTGCGCGAACTGCGGGACGCCCGCGAGGAGTTGGCCCGCCAGGCCGTCGAGAAGGAGCGGCTGCGGTTCTCCCGCGACCTACACGACCTGCTCGGGCACACCCTGTCGGTGATCGTGGTGAAGTCTGAGGCGGCCCGGCGGCTCGCACCGCGCAGCATGGACGCCGCCCTGGAGCAGATCACCGACATCGAGGCGGTGGGCCGGCAGGCGCTCACGGAGATCCGCGAGGCCGTCACCGGGTACCGCGAGGGCAGCCTCGCCACCGAGCTGGACCGGGCGCGTTCGGCGCTCACCGCGGCGGGCATCGAGCCGGTCGTACGCCAGTCGGGGCCGCCGCCCTCGGCGCAGACGGAGGCGCTGCTGGGCTGGGTCGTGCGGGAGGCGGTGACCAACGCCGTGCGCCACAGCGCGGCCACCACCTGCACGATCACGGTCGAGGGGACGCGGGAGCGGGTGCGGCTGCGGGTGGTCGACGACGGGTCGGGGCCGGCGCCGGCGGCGGGCCCGAAGGTCGGCGGCACCGGTCTGAAGGGCCTCACCGAGCGGCTCGCGACGGCGGGCGGCTCGCTGACGGCGGGGCCGGGCGTGCGCGGCGGGTTCACCGTGACGGCCGAACTGCCCGTGGGGCAGGGTGAGTCGGCGCGGGACGCGGAGCTGGCCGAGACGACCACGTAAGGTCTGCTGCTGTGACGGAGATGCCTCAGGACCACCGGCCGGCCAAGAGCGTGCGGGTGCTGCTCGCGGAGGACCAGGGCATGATGCGCGGCGCGCTCGCACTGCTCCTCGGCCTGGAGGAGGACATGGAGGTCGTCGCGCAGGTCGCGGCCGGCGACGAGATCGTCGACAAGGCCCTGGAGTGCCGGCCCGACGTCGCCCTCCTCGACATCGAACTGCCCGGCCGCAGCGGGCTCGACGCGGCCGCCGAACTGCGCGACGAGGTGCCCGACTGCCGGGTGCTGATCCTGACGACGTTCGGGCGGCCCGGCTATCTGCGCCGGGCCATGGAGGCGGGGGCGGCGGGTTTCCTGGTCAAGGACGGCCCCGTCGAGGATCTCGCCGAGTCGATCCGCAAGGTGCTGCGCGGCGAGACGGTGGTCGACCCGGCCCTCGCCGCGGCCGCCCTCTCGGCGGGCCCGAGCCCGCTCACAGCCCGCGAGGCCGATGCCCTCCGGGCCTCGGCGGACGGGGCGACCGTCTCCGACATCGCCGGGAAGCTGCATCTGTCGGAGTCGACGGTGCGGAACTATCTGTCTTCGGCCATCGGGAAGACGGGGACGCGGAACCGCATGGAGGCGATGCGGTTCGCGCGGCAGCAGGGGTGGTTGTAGGTCGCGTGGGCGGGTGCGGGTTCGGTGGGGGCTGGTCGCGCATTTCCCCGCGCCCCTGAAGGCATGCGCTGCGCGCAGCCTTCCCTCATGGGGAGATGCCGCACGAAGTGCGCATCTCAGGGGCGCGGGGAACTGCGCGACCAGCCACGGCGGAACCGGCACCCGGCACCCGGCACCCGGCACCCGGCACCACGACCTCACCCCGCGACGGCGCGCTTCCGCCCCGGCATCCAGACGACCAGCACCACCACCGCCACGACCAAGATCCCCGCGCCGACCAAGAACGCCGCCGCATATCCCTCGGTCAGCGCCTCGGGATCCAGCCCTCCCGCGGAGCGGCTCGTCGCGACGGTCGACAGGATCGAGAGCCCCAGCGCACCCCCCAGCGTCCGCGACGTGTTGATGAGCCCGGACACCAGACCGGCGTCCTGCGGCGCCGCCCCCGACGTCGCCAGCGAGGCGAGCGGCGTCATGGCGAACCCGGCACCGGCCATCATCACGATCCCGGGCAGCATGATGGTCACGACGTACGAGCCGTGCGCGCTCATCGTGGACTGCCAGGCGAACCCGGCCGCGGTCACCAGCACGCCCGCCACCGCCACGTTGCGCGCCCCGAACCGCCGCATCATGCGCGGCGCGATCTTCGACCCGGTGACCACGGCGAGCGAGCTCGGCACCAGGGCGAGCCCGGCCTCGATCGGGGTGTAGCCGAGGACGTTCTGCGCGTACAGCGTCATGAAGAACCACATGGCGAACGAGCCCATGCCGCAGACGAACATCGCCGCGTTGGCCACCGCCACGGACCGTACCTTGAACAGTCCGAGCGGCATCAGCGGCAGCCGCGTACGGGCCTCCACCACCAGGAACGCGACGATCAGGGCGAGCGCGGCGCCGAGCGGCAGCAGGGTGTCGGCCGAGCCCCAGCCGGCCGCCTCCGTCTGCACGATGGCGTACGCGAGGGTCGCCGTGCCCGCGGTGACGAGCAGCGCGCCGGGCAGGTCGAGGCGGCGCTCGCCGCCCGCGCGGGACTCCTGGATCCAGCGGGCGGCGGCCGCGAGGACGACGGCGCCGAGCGGCACGTTGATGAGGAGCACCCAGCGCCAGTTCAGGCCCTCGGTCAGGACGCCGCCGACGAGGCCGCCCGCCGCGCCGCCGCCCGCGCCGACCGCGGTCCAGGTGGCGATGGCGCGGGCCCGCGCGGCGCCCTCGGGGACGGCCGAGGTCAGGATCGTCAGCGTGGAGGGCGCGAGGACCGCGGCGCCCAGGCCCTGCACGGCCCGCGCCACGAGGAGCTGCCAGTCCGCCTGCGCGAGCCCGCCCGCGAGCGAGGCCAGCGTGAACAGGCCGAGGCCGACGAGGAACATCCGCTTGCGGCCGAAGAGGTCGCCGGCCCGGCCGCCGAGCAGCATGAAACCGGCGAACGCGATCGAGTACGCGTTGACCACCCACTGCAGCCCCGAGGCGCTCAGGCCCAGGTCGGCGCGCATGGACGGCAGGGCGACGTTCACGACGGAGACGTCGAGGACGACGAGGAACTGTCCGGCGCAGGCCACCGCCACCACCAGCCAGGCGGGCGGGGCGGGCCTGCGCCCAGCTATGGACGCGCGGGCATGGGTGTCAGGGGAGGTCTGGGACATGGTGGTCATGGTCTCAGGCCGCGGACACCCCATACATCAGGATTTCGCCGCAGGCCCCCGGTCTTGCGGCCGTACGTCCCAGGCCCTAGGACCGGGTGAATTCCGTTGCCTGCGGATCCGCGCGGCACCGAGAATCCCCGGATGACCGCCACCGCCGCCTTCGCCCACAAGCCGGTCCTGACCGGGGAGCGCACCGTCCTGCGGCCCTTCACGGAGGCCGACGCCGCGACGATGGCGGAGATCGTCGCGGACCCGGAGGTGCTGCACGGCACCGGCGGCGGCTGCGCCGACGCGTTCCCGCCGGAGCGGCTGCGCGCCTGGTACGGGTCGCGCGGCGCGCAGCCCGACCGGCTCGACCTGGCCGTCACGGACCGGGCCACCGGTGAGCTGGTCGGCGAGGTGGTCGGCGAGGTGGTCCTCAACGAGTGGGACCCCGCCAACCGCAGCTGCACCTTCCGAACGCTGATGGGCCCGCGCGGCCGCGGCCGGGGCCTCGGCACCGAGGCGGCCCGCATGATCGTCGGGTACGGGTTCGGGGCGCTCGGCCTGCACCGCATCCAGCTGATGGCGTTCGCCGACAACCACCGGGCGCGGCACGTGTACGAGAAGGTGGGCTTCGTCCTCGAAGGCGTGCACCGCAAGAGCCGACTGCGCGACGGCGTCCGGGAGGACGAGGTCACCATGGCGGTCCTGGCCGAGGACTGGCCGACCTCCGCCTGACTCCAGGGCCGCCGGACCGCCCGCTGGGGCGTGTGTCGAAAGTCCCGCCTGCCCCGCGACGCCTGGCACGCCCTAGGGCCGCCGCACCATCGTCACCACCGCCGCGCCGCCGAGCCCGATGTTGTGCGCGAGTCCGACGCGGGCCCCGGTCACCTGCCTGCGGTCCGCCTCTCCCCTCAACTGCCAGGTGAGTTCGGCGACTTGGGCGATGCCGGTGGCGCCGAGCGGGTGCCCCTTGGAGATGAGCCCGCCGGAGGGGTTCACCACCCAGCGGCCGCCGTACGTCGTCGCGCCGGACTCGACGAGCTTGCCGGAGGCCCCTTCCTCGCACATGCCGAGCGCCTCGTACGTGAGGAGTTCGTTGATCGAGAAGCAGTCGTGGAGCTCGATCACGTCCACGTCCTCGATGCCGAGCCCCGACGCCTCGTAGACCTGACGTGCCGCCTCGCGCGACATCGGCTGTCCGACGACGTCGATGCAGGAGCCGGAGTCGAAGGACTCGGCGGTGTCGGTGGTCATCGACTGGGCGACGATCTCGACCGCCTTGTCTCCCAAGTCCCTTTCCTCGACGAAGCGTTCGGAGACGACGACGGCCGCCGCCGCGCCGTCCGACGTCGGCGAGCACTGGAGCTTGGTGAGCGGGCTGTGGATGGTCTTGGCGGCCAGGATCTCCTCGACCGAGTACGCGTCCTGGAACTGGGCGTTGGGATTGTCGACCGAGTGGCGGTGGTTCTTCGCGCCGACGGCCGCGAGCTGCGCCTCGGTGGTGCCGTACTTCTCCATGTGCTCGCGCGCCGCGTCCCCGAAGATCTGGGCGGTGGGCGGGGTCATCTCGAAGCCGTGCCGGGCGGCCATGATGCCGTAGTGCCGGGCGACGGGTGACGTCCTGCCGAATCCATCAGCCGCTCCGCCGCGGGCGCCGCCGTCGGCGCCGCCGCCGAGCGCGCCGCGCTGCATCTTCTCGAAGCCGAGCGCGAGGACGCAGTCGCCGATCCCGCCCTCGACGAACTGCCGGGCCATCATCAGGGCCGTGGAGCCGGTCGCGCAGTTGTTGTTGACGTTGTAGACGGGGATGCCGGTCAACCCCAGTTCGTAGACGGCTCGTTGGCCCGCCGTGGACGCCTGGAAGCAGTAGCCGACGGGCGCGAGCCGCACGTCCTCGTAGGCGACACCCGCGTCGGCGAGCGCGGCGCTCCCCGCCTCCTTCGCCATGTCCCAGTACTGCCAGTCCCGGGTCTCGGGCTTCTCGAACTTGGTCATGCCGACGCCGACGATGTACGACTTCATGGCTACGCAGCCCTCCTGCCACTATCTGACGGATCGTCAGATAGTGGCAGGGCGGGGCGCTTAACGGAAGGCCGCGAGCCCGGTGAGCGCCTGGCCGAGGGCGAGGGTGTGCATCTCGGTGGTGCCCTCGTAGGTCAGCACGGACTCCAGGTTGTTGGCGTGCCGGATGACCGGGTATTCGAGGGAGATGCCGTTGGCGCCGAGGATGGTGCGGGCCGTGCGGCAGATCTCGATGGCCTCGCGCACGTTGTTCAGCTTGCCGAAGCTGATCTGCGCCGGGTGCACCCCCTCAGGGCTGTCCTTGAGGGCCGCCAGCTGGAGCGCGGTCAGGGTCGCCTTGTGCAGCTCCAGGGCCATGTCGACGAGCTTCTGCTGGGTGAGCTGGAACCCGGCGATCGGCTTGCCGAACTGCTCGCGCTGAAGGGCGTACTCACGCGCCATCCGCCAGGCCGAGCGGGCCGCGCCGGTGACACCCCAGACGATGCCGTACCGGGCCTCGTTCAGGCAGGTGAGGGGCGCGCCCACGCCGCGGGCGCCCGGGAGCTCGGCCGACGCCGGGAGCCGTACGCCGTCCAGGACCAGCTCGCTCGTCACCGAGGCGCGCAGCGACATCTTGTGCTTGATGAGCGGCGCCGAGAAGCCGGGGGTGTCGGTCGGCACGACGAAGCCGCGCACCCCGTCCTCGGTCTGCGCCCAGACGACGGCGACGGCCGCGACCGAGCCGTTGGTGATCCACATCTTGCGGCCGTCGAGGATCCAGTCGTCGCCCTCGCGGCGGGCCCGCGTCGTCATGGACGCCGGGTCGGAGCCGTGGTCGGGCTCGGTCAGGCCGAAGCAGCCGATGGCCTCGCCCGCGGCCATCCTCGGCAGCCACTCCTGCTTCTGCTCCTCCGAGCCGAAGCGGTGGATGGCGAACATGGCGAGGGAGCCCTGCACGGAGACGAACGAGCGCAGACCCGAGTCCGTGGCCTCCAGTTCGCGGCAGGCGATGCCGTAGGCGCGGGCCGACATGCCGGCGCAGCCGTAGCCCTCCAGGTGCATGCCGAGCAGGCCCATCTTGCCGAATGCGCGGGCGAGTTCGGGAAGGTTCGGCAGCTCGCCCTGCTCGAACCACTCGCCGATGTGCGGCTCGACCTTGTCGTCGAGGTACTGGCGGACCGTGTCGCGCACGGCGCGCTCCTCGTCGGTCAGGAGCGCCTCCAGGTTCAGCGGATCGAGGGCGTCGAGTGCGGGGAACGGCATGGGGCGGATCTCCTTGCTGCGAGGGGCGTGCGGGGTCAGTCGTGCTGGCCGAGGGTGGGGGGTGCGGTGCGTACGGCGGGCCGTACGCCGTTGAAGCTGACGGGGAAGGCGACCTGGCGGACCGTGCCCGCGACGGGGTGCTCGACCTCCTGGACCATGCCGAGGGCGGCGGTCTGCGGGCAGGTGTAGACCTCGTCGAGGTGGCGGATGGGAGCGGCGGGCACCCCGGCCGCCTTGAGGATGTCGCACCACTCACCGACGGTGCGCCCGCCGAGCGCGGCCGTCAACTGTGCGTTGAGCGCGTCCCTGTTGGTCACGCGGGCGGCGTTCGTCACGAAGCGGGCGTCGTCGGCGAGCGCGGGCAGGTCCAGGGCGGCGCACAGCCTGCGGAACAGGGCGTCGCTGCCGACCGCGATCACGAAGTGGCCGTCCGCGGCCTCGTACGCCTGGTACGGGACGAGGCTGGGGTGGCCCGAGCCGAGGCGGGTCGGGCGCTCGCCGGTGGCGAAGTGGGCGGTGGCCCAGTTGGTGTGCAGGGCGAGCTGGGTCTCGTACAGGGACGTCGTGACGTACTGGCCGCGTCCGGTGCGGGCGCGCTCGACGAGGGCGGAGGTGATGCCGATGAGGCCGAAGAGCGCGGCGCCGAGGTCGCCCATCGCGAAGCCCGCCTTGACGGGCGGCCCGTCGGGTTCGCCGGTCAGGGACATCAGTCCGGCGGCGGCCTGGGCGACCATGTCGTAGCCGGGTTCGTCGCGCAGCGGTCCGGTCTCGCCGAAGGCGGAGATGTGCAGGACCACCAACCTCGGGTAGCGGTCGGTGAGTTCGCGGTAGTCGAAGACGCGGGCGAGGGTGGAGCCCGGCCGGAAGTTCTCCACCATCACGTCGGCGTCGGCGAGCATGCGGTGCACGGCCGCCCGCCCCGCGTCGGACTTGAGGTCGAGGGTCACGGACCGCTTGTTGCGGTTGGCGGCCAGGTAGTACGTGGCGTCCTCGCCCTGGAACGGCGGGCCCCAGCGGCGGGTCGGGTCGCCGCCCTCGGGGTGCTCGACCTTGGTCACGTCGGCGCCGAGATCGGCGAGCGACATGGTGGCGTACGGGCCCGCGAGGATCTTCGACAGGTCGACGACCTTGATCCCGGCGAGCGGCGCGGCGGACCCGTGGAGGTCGGTGGGCGGCTCAGACATGTCGATCACTCTGCCCGCGGGATTAAGTGCTGTCCAAGACCAATAACGGAAGCCAGTGAGCCGTTACTCCACATAATCGGCGGGTGTGGGCAGCACGCGCTCGGCGATGGCGAGGACGGCGGCCAGCGCCGCGCTGTCGTTCCCGGTGCGCCAGGCGAGCGCGATGGGCAGCACCGGCACGCCCTCCCCGGCCAGCGGCCGGAACACGACGTGCTCCAGATGGATCGACCGCGCCGATCCGACCACCACGGCCACGCCCACCCCCGCGCCGACCAGGGCGAGCAGGTTGTACGAGTCCGGCGCCTCCTGCGCGATCCGCGGCGCGAACCCGGCGTCGTGGCAGCCCTGCACCATCGCCTCGCGCACGGCCGAGCCACGGGCGACAGGGAACGTCACGAACCGCTCGTGCTGGAGCTCGGCGAAGGTGACCCCGTCCTGGGCGGCGAGCCGGTGCCCCTCGGGCAGCGCGCACACCAGCGGCTCGGCCCGTACGACCCGTGCGGTGATCCCGCGCCGGACGGGCAGCGCCGCGACACCGAGGTCGATCGTGCCGTCGGTGAGCCGGGCGAGCGCCTCGCCGGTGAAGATCTGACCCTCCAACACCAGCTCCACGCCCGGCAGTTCGGCGTTGACGGCGCGGGTGAGCGCGGGCAGCGCGGAGTAGGCGCTGGCCCCGCCGAAGCCGACGGTGACCCGGCCGGTCTCGCCGAGGTGGGCGGAGCGGACGGTGCGGCGCAGGGCGGCGGCGTCGGCGAGGAGGTCGCGGGCGGGTTCGAGAAGGGCGCGGCCCGCCGGGGTCAACCGGACGGTCCGCGTGGTGCGTTCGAAGAGCCGCACGCCGAGATCGCGCTCCAGAAGCCTGATCTGCTGGCTCAGCGGCGACTGGGCGATGTGCAGACGCTCGGCGGCCCGCCCGAAGTGCAGTTCCTCGGCGACGGCCACGAATCCGGTGAGGTGTTTCAGCTCCACGGGGGCGACGATACGTCGCCGTATGGGATGCTCCGGCCGTACATCAGTGTGATGAACGTGTGTTGAGTCGTGTTGAGTATGTGACGACGGTGATGGCGGAGGGGGCCTTTCCGTGGGAGATCTGATCAAGGGAGCCAACACGTTCGTGCCGACGGTGCCGTTGCGCATCGCGGTGCGCGGTGGGCTGCGGGCGTCGGCGCTGCTGCTGGCGGCGGACGGCAGGGTCCGGGGGGACCAGGACGTGGTGTCGGACGGCGCGCCCGCGCATGTGTCGGGCGCGGTGCGGCTGGCCGGCGGCGGGGACGGCACGGCGTGGCTGGAGGCGTCGATCGGCGAGGTCGAGGCGGACGTCGAGCGGGTGCTCGTCGTCGGGGCGACGGCCGGCGGGACGGCACGGGAGACCGGGGTGCCGTCGGTGGAGGCGTACGCCCCGGACGGGACGTCGGTCGCGCGGTACGACGTGACGGAGACCGGCGACGAGACGGCGCTGGTGCTCGCCGAGCTGTACCGGCGGGCGGGCGGCTGGAAGTTCCGCGCGGTCGGGCAGGGGTACGCGGGCGGGCTCGCGGCGCTGGGGACGGACCACGGGGTGGGCCGGATCCCGGTGACGCCGGTGACGCCGGTGGCCCCTGTGGCCCCTGTGGCCCCTGTGGCTCCGACGCCGCTGCCGCAGGCGGTGGCTCCCACACCGGTGGCCGTGCCCGCGCCCGCGCCGACCGTGGTGGTCCAGATGTCCGAGCCCGCGCCTGCGCCCGTGCCCGCACTCGCCCCCGCTCCCCCGGCCTGGACCTTCACGCCGTTCTTCGAGCCGCACGTCGAGACGGGCCGCGACAACGACGTGATCCACGTGGACGGGCTGCCGGCCGGCCCCGTGGTCGTCGAGCTCCTGGTCAGGGGCGACGGCTACACGGGGCTGTGGCCGCTCAACGGCCGCAACAAGAAGGGCGATTACCTCGCCAGCAGCACCGAGGAGGACTTCGAGGGCCGGCTGCTCACCCTCGTACCGGCGAACGGGCGGCTGCGGCTGCGGCTGGAGACCGAGGGGCCCTGGCAGGTGCGGGTGCTGCCGCTCGCGGGCACGCATCTGCTGAACGAGGAGTGGCGGGAGTCGCGCGGCCCCGACGTCATGCTGCACACGGGCGGGCCCGCCGACCTCTCCATCCGCTACAAGGGCGACGACAACTTCATCTGCTACCTGTACGAGCTGCACGGGCACACGGATCCCGCCACGCTCCCCCGCGGTGAACTCCTCTTCAACGAGATCGGCTCCCGCAAGGAGACCCACCCCCTCCCGGAGGGCCCGGTCATCGTCCGTCTGTCGGCGGCCGACGGCCCCTGGCGCGCCCGCCTCAAGGGCCTCCAGTCCCACCCCGTCACCCCGTCCCAGGGATCGGTCGTCCCGTTCCCCGAGCCCTCCAAGGTGAGCGACGGCCGCAGGTCGTCGCGGTGGGGGTGGCGGGGGCGCGGCTGACGCGTCCGCTCGGTGAGCCGGTTGTCAGTGGCGTCTGCTGCACTGTCCTCATGACCGCAGCAGACGCCGCCCACCGGCTCCCCGACGTCCCGACCCTGCGCGCCCGGTGCTGTGCCGTCCCGGCGGCGGAGGCGCTGATCAACCCCTCGGGCGAGTACGCGTACCACGTGTACTCGCCCGAGTGGAGCCCGACCGAGGAGGTGTTCTCCGTGGACAACGGCTCGGGGGACGACTACGCGGTCGTCTTCGGCCCCGCCGGTGTCTACCTGCGCTTCTTCAGCCACGAGTCGGTGATGAGCCCGTGGGGCGACGACGAGGAACGGCCGTGGCCCGGCATCCTGGACACGCTCCCCGCCGTCTTCCGTCCGTACGTGGACGAGCCCGCGTTCACCGAGGACGGTGTGCCGCGTCTGACCGGCTGCATATGGCGCGAGAGCGCCGACACCCGCTGGCACACCGGTGACATCGACTTCCCCGAGAACCCCGAGAACACGGACGAGTCCGACGACGCCGACGGCGCCGACCGGCTCCTCGGACTGCTCCTGGAGGGAACTGCGGAGGCGTTCCGGGACTGGGCGGAGGACTACTACGAGCGGCCGGTGGACCTCGACGCCGTGCGCCGCGTGTTCAAGGACGCCGCCTGAGGCCCCCACGCTCAGTCCCTGGGCAGTCCCAGGATCCGCTCCGCCACCACGTTCAGCTGCACCTGTGTCGTGCCGCCCGCGATCGTCAGGCAGCGGGAGAGGAGGAAGCCGTGCAGGGCCCGTTCGCCGGGGCCCTCGCGCAACGCGCCCGCGGGGCCCAGGAGTTCGAGGGCGAGTTCGGCGACCTTCTGCTGGTGCGGGGTCTGGACGAGTTTGCGGACGGAGGCGCCGGGGCCCGGCCCCTCCCCCGCCACCTGCCGCATGGTCGTGCGCAGACCGATGCAGGCCAGGGCGTGGGCCTCGGCGGCGAGGGCGCCGATGCGGGCCCGGTGGGCGCCGTCGAGCACCGCGGCCCCGGCCAGCAGCGCCTCCAGGCCGGTGTCGAAGGTCAACTGGTCGGCCATGTGGACGCGTTCGTTGCCGAGGGTGTGCCGGGCGACGCGCCAGCCGTCGTTCACCTCGCCGACCACGGCGTCCGCCGGCAGCACGACGTCGTCGAAGTAGACCTCGTTGAAGAGGGCGTCGCCGGTGATCTCGCGCAGCGGGCGGATGTCGATGCCGTCGGTGTGCTTCATGTCGACGAGGAAGTAGGTGAGCCCCTTGTGCTTGGGCGCGTCGGGGTCGGTGCGGGCCAGCAGGATGCCGTGGTCGGCCCACTGCGCGGCGCTCGTCCACACCTTCTGGCCGTTGATCCGCCAGCGGCCGTCGGGGAGCCGTTCGGCTCTGGTGCGCAGGGAGGCGAGGTCGGACCCGGCGCCGGGCTCGGAGAACAGCTGGCACCACAGGACGTCGCCGCGCAGGGTCGCCGGGAGGTGGCGGTCGCGCTGCTCCTGTGTGCCGAAGGAGATGAGGGAGGGGACCACCCAGGTGGCGATGCCGAGGTCGGATACCTTGACCCCCGCCTCCGTCAACTCCTGCTGGACGGCGAGCTGTTGGAGCGGGCCCGCGCCGAGTCCGTAGGGCGCGGGCAGGTGCGGGGCCGCGTACCCGGTGGGCGCGAGGGCGCGGCGCGCGGCGGCCGGGTCGAGGCCGCGGGCCGCCTCGATGACCGTACGGGCGCTCTCCCGGTACGCGTCCGCCCGCGCGGGCAGGTCGAGGCGCAGCTCCCTGCGCGCGCCCGACTCGGCGAGGCGCACGGCGCGCAGCCGGTGGGCGTCGCCCGCGCCGAGCAGCTGCCGGGCGACGACGGCCCGGCGCAGATGGAGATGGGCGTCGTGCTCCCAGGTGAAGCCGGTGCCGCCGAGGATCTGGATGCAGTCCTTGGCGCAGCCGTACGCGGCGTCGAGCGCGGTCCCCGCGGCGAGCGCGGCGACGAGGCCGCGGACGTCGGGCGCGTCCCGTTCGTCGAGGGTGCGCGCGGCGTCCCAGACGAGCGCGCAGGCCTGCTCGACGCGGACCAGCATGTCGGCGCAGAGGTGCTTGACGCCCTGGAACTGTCCGATGGGCCGCCCGAACTGCTCGCGCACCTTGGCGTGCGCGGCGGCGGTGTGCAGCGCCCAGGCGGCGCCGCCGCAGGCGTCGGCGGCGAGCAGGACGGCGGCGAGGTCGCGGACGAGGGTGGCACCGAGCGAGGTCAGGACGCGGTCGGCGGGGACGGTCGCCCCGGCGGCGGTGACCTCTGCGGTGGGCCGTGTCGGGTCGGCGCTCTCGTGCGCGCGCACGCCCAGTCCCGGGGTGTCGGCGTCGACCGCGACCCAGGTGACACCGTCGGCGCTCTCGGCGGCGAGGATCAGCAGGTCGGCGTCGGCGCCGGTGAGCACGGGCGGCGCGCAACCGTCGAGCACGAGCCCGTCGGGCCCGGCGACCGCGCTGAGCCCGCCCGTCCCGAAGGCGACCGCGCCGATCCGCTGCCCGCGGGCGAGGGCGGCAGCGAGCTCGCGCCGCCCGGCCCTGCGCAGCACCTCGGCGCCGAGCACGCTGCCGAGGAAGGGGCCGGGCAGCGCCGCCCGGCCCGCCTCCTCGGCGACCACGGCGAGATCCAGCAGGGTCCCGCCCCCGCCGCCGTACGCCTCCGGCAGGTGCACCCCGAGCAGACCCTGCCCGGCGATGCCGTCCCAGTACGGGGGCCGCTGCCCCGGGGTGGCCGGGGCGTCGAGCAGTTTGCGCACCTCGTCGGGCGGCACGGCGCGCGCGATCCAGCCGCGCACCGCGTCCGCGAGTTCCCGCTGTTCCTGCGTGATGGCGATGCCCATGCGGCGCACGGTAGAACACGTTCCAGTAGAGCGGAAGACCGAATCTGACGGCAAGTCAGAACTGGCCGCGGACGCGCACTCCTCCCGTATGCACGCTGCACATGTAATGAAAAGGTCAAGGTTCGCGCTCGTACGACAAACGTCGGAATAGTCGCCCGAGCGAACAGGTTCGACCTACACGCAACCCGCCCGCACACTGCTGTACGCGCGACCCCCGACCATCAGTTTTCTCTCCGGAGGCACGCCTCAATGTCCCAGTCGACGACCGCACCACGCCGCGCGAGCGGCGCCGTCGTCCCCGTCCTCGCCTTCGCCGGCATCGTCGTCGCCGTCATGCAGACCCTGCTCGTGCCGGTCATCAAGGACCTGCCCGAGCTGCTGAGCACCGCCCCCTCGAACGCGACCTGGGTGATGACCTCGACCCTGCTCGCGGGCGCCGTCGCCACCCCGATCATGGGCCGCCTCGGCGACCTCGCGGGCAAGCGCCGGATGCTCCTCACCAGCCTCGCCATCATGGCCGTCGGCTCGCTGATCTGCGGTTTCACCGACCAACTGATCGTCATGATCGTCGGTCGCGCGCTCCAGGGCTTCGCCATGGGCGCCATCCCGCTCGGCATCGGCCTGATGCGCGACATGCTGCCGCGCGAGAAGCTCGGCTCGGCAATGGCCCTGATGTCCTCCTCCATCGGCGTCGGCGGCGGTCTCGCCCTGCCGCTGGCCGCGCTCGTCGCCCAGCACGCCGACTGGCACGCGCTGTTCTTCGGCGCGGCCGGCCTGGGCGTCCTCTCGATCGTCCTCACCCTCGCCCTCGTACCGGAGAGCCCGCTGCGCGCGCAGGGCTCCTTCGACGTCGCCGGCGCGCTCGGTCTCTCCCTCGGCCTGGTCCTCTTCCTGCTCCCCATCACCAAGGGCAGCGACTGGGGCTGGAGCAGCGGCACCACGCTCGGACTGTTCGCGGCCGCACTCGTCGTCCTCGTCCTGTGGGGCCTGATGGAGCTGCGCCTGAAGGCGCCGCTCGTCGACCTGCGCACCACCGCCCGCCGCGAGGTGCTGCTCACGAACCTCGCCTCGATCATGGTGGGTGTCGCGTTCTACGCGATCTCCCTCGTGCTGCCGCAGCTGCTCCAGCTGCCCTCGGCCACCGGCTACGGCCTCGGCCAGTCCATGGTCGTCGCCGGTCTGTGCGTGGCGCCGCTCGGCCTGACGATGATGTTCACCGCCCCGGTCTACGCCCGCCTGTCGGCGAAGTTCGGCCCGAAGGTCACGCTCATCCTCGGCATGCTGATCATCGCGATCGGCTACGGCGCCGGGCTCGGCCTGATGAGCGCCGCCTGGCAGACCATCGTCATCGCGGTGATCGTCGGCGCGGGCATCGGCCTCGCGTACTCCTCGCTGCCCGCGCTGATCATCGGCGCGGTGGACGCGTCGGAGACGGGCGCGGCCAACGGCCTCAACACCCTGATGCGGTCGATCGGTACGTCCGTGTCGTCGGCCGTCATCGGCATGGTCCTGGCCAACACCGCGCACCACGTGGGCGCGGTGGCGGTCCCGACCATGCACGGCTTCCGCGTCTCGTTCCTGATCGCCACGGCCGCGGTCGCGGTGGGTGTCGTGCTCGCCCTGTTCCTGCCGAAGCGCCGCACGGTCACCGGTCCGCAGCTGCGCGCCAGCAGCGAGGAGGAGGCCCATCTGGCGCGCGCCGAGGAGGTGCTCGCCGCGGCCTTCCGCGGACAGGTCCTCGACCCGGCCGGTGCGCCGGTGGCCCGCGCCAAGGTCACCCTGATCGACCGGCGCGGCCGCCAGGCGGGTGCCACGCTGACCGACACCGAGGGGCACTTCGCGGTGACGGTTCCCTCCGGGGGCTCGTACGTTCTCGCGGCGACGGCCACCGGCCATGCTCCGGTCGCCTCGGCCGCCACGCATCACGGTGCGGCCGGTTCGGTGCGGGTGGATCTCTCCCTGGAGGCCGTGGGGGTTGCCTCCTAGAGGGGCCCGGCCCCTTCCTGAAGAGCCGCGGACGCGTCTGCTCGGTTGTTGCGAGCAGACGCGTCCGCGGCTTTTCCGTGGTGCTCGCGCGGTTCCCCGCGCCCCTTACGGGGGCTATCGTCCTGGCCATGCCCGGTACCACTCGCACGCGTTGACGACGTCCTTCCCCGTCTTCGCGTGCTGCCCTCGCCGCAGCACCGCCACCCCAAGGGGTTCTTTTGCTGTGGCACGACCTGTGGCACGACCGCGACTTCCGTCGCCTCTGGCTGGGCCAGACCCTCTCCCAACTCGGGGAACACACCAGCCTAGTGGTCCTTCCGCTGACCGCCGTGCTGACCCTCGGCGCCGGGGCCGCCGAGCTGGGCGCCCTACGGGCCGCCGGGCAGGCGCCGCTCCTGCTGCTGCCGCTCCTGGTGGGCGCCTGGGTGGACCGGCGCCGTACCGTCCCGCTGCTGGTCCGCTCCGATCTGGCACGGGCCATCGCCCTCGGTGCGGCGGCAGCGGCCGGGCTCGTCGGCGCACTGGGGCTGCCGGGCCTGTACACGGTCGCGATCGCCGTCGGGGCACTGTCCGTGCTCTTCGACGTCGCGTACCAGACCTCGCTCGTACGCCTCGTACCCGCCGGTCAACTGGCTTACGGGAACAGCGCGTTGGAGGCGAGCCGGTCCTCCGCGCAGACCGGCGGGCCGGCGCTCGGCGGCGCCCTGGTCTCGCTGGTGTCGGCGCCGATCGCGGCCGCGGCCTGCGCCGCGGCCTTCGCGGGGTCCGCGCTCGCGGCCGGCCGCATCTCCCGCCCGGAGGCGGCGCCCGTCGCCCCCGACGCCGTACGTCCCCCGATGGTGCGGCAGGTCGGGGAGGGGCTGCGGTTCGCGGCGCGGCAACCGGCGCTGCGGGCGCTGGGCCTCGCCTCGGCCGCGTTCCAGTTCACGTTCTCGGCGGCGATGACGGTCCAACTCCTCTATCTGCCGCGCGTGTTGCACCTCTCCGGCACCGAGATCGGTCTCGCGCTCGCCGCCACGGGTCCCGGCGCGCTGCTCGGCTCGCTGCTCGCGGCGCGGCTGCCGGGCCGCGTCGGGTACGGCCCGCTGCTCGTGACGGCGGCCGCCGTGGGGGACGGTGTGCTGCTCTGCGTACCGGCGCTGCCCGGCCCGTCCGCGCTCACCTTCCCCGCGCTGCTCGCGGTCCAGTTCGGCTTCGGCGCGGGCGGCCAGCTGGTGAACGTCATGACGATGGCCGTCCGGCAGGCCCTGGCCCCGGCCGGGATGCAGGGCAGGGCGGCGGCGACGCTCACGTTCGCGGGCATGGGCACGACGCCGCTCGGCTCGCTGCTCGGCGGGGCGCTGGCCCAGACGTGGGGGCTGCGCCCCGCGTTCGTGGTGGCGGCCGCGGGGATGCTGCTCTCCCCGCTCGTGATGGCGCTGTCCCCGCTGGCCCGGCTGGGCCGGACCCTGCCGGGCTGATTACCCTCAACCCACAAGATCCCAGGGGGTGTTCGGTCGGCTACGCTCGCTCACAGGCCCGCACCCCTTCACCGCCTGTCTTCGAAGGAGCGCACCGTGCAGCGTTACGACTGGGTACGAAGGATCAGGCAACTCGACCCCGAGCGCGACTACCACGAGATCTACCGGATCAGCACCGCGCACGAGTTCCCCTGGGACTTCATGCAGGCGCTGGGCTTCGCGCTCTACCGCACGTACGCGGTGCCGAGCATCGGCCGACTCCTCGCCCGGACGGGCGAGTTCACCTCGAGCACCCAGAAGCGCTACGACGACACCGTGCTGCTCCTCGACGCCATCGGCGAGCACGGCATGGACTCGGTGCAGGGGCGCACGGCGATCCGCCGCATGAACCAGATGCACCGCAGCTACGACATCCCCGACGAGGACTTCCGGTACGTCCTGTCGACGTTCGTCGTGGTGCCCAAGCGGTGGCTCGACGACTACGGCTGGCGGCCGCTGACCGAGCACGAGATACGGGCGTCGACGAACTACTACCGGGCGCTGGGCCGGCACATGAACATCCGCGACATCCCGGAGACGTACGCGGAGTTCGAGGCGCTGATGGACGACTACGAGCGCCGCCACTTCGCGTACGACGAGGGCGGGTTCGCGGTCTCGGAGGCCACCCTCGACCTGATGGCCTCGTTCTACCCGGGCCCGCTCGGTCCGGCGATGCGCCAGGCGTCGGTCTGTCTGATGGACCCGCCGCTGCGCGACGCGTTCGGCTACCCGGCGCCGCCCGCCGCGCTGCGGACCGCGGTGCGCGGCGGGATGCGGCTGCGCGGCCGTCTGGTCCGGCTCCTGCCGCCGCGCCGCACCCCGCACTTCGCGCGCGAGAGCCGCAACGTCCGGGGGTATCCGAACGGGTTCCGGGTGGCGGAGCTCGGCACGTTCCCCGGCGGCGGCTGCCCGGTTCCGCACGACGGCTCCGGGGCCCGCTGAGCCGTACCGGGAAAACCAGCTGGGTGGTCGCTCCCACCTGCCTTCAGAGGCTCACGCTCCTGGAGCGGGCGCACGTGCGCTCCGTCCGGCCCCGTCTGCCGGACCGGCCGCACGCCAACGAGCGGCCGATCGCCGAGGGCAGCGGTCTGCCGAGGGCCGGGGTCGAGCGTCTGGCGGCGGAAGGGAGACTCGTCCCGGGGGTCCGGCTGAGCGGCAGGGTCTGCGGCGACTTCACCTTCCTGCTCCCGTGCTGAACCGCTGAGCCGCGTCCGCATCCACCGAACCCGGAGACCGCAGTGACACCACGGACACGAGCCACCGCAGGCATCGAGGACAGATCCCGGCGCCCGGGCGGCAGGCCGCGCCTGACCGGCGTACTGCTGCTCGCGCTGGCCGTGGTGTCCGCGGTGCTCTGCTGTCTGGCGTTCACGGTGTGGCTGCCGCACGACCGGGAGCGGTACCAGGACTACCGGGCGTCGGGACCGTGCCCCGCCCACGTGACGGTCCGGGAGCAGCGGGCGACGGACTGCCGGTTCTCCTGGCGCTACACCGTGGTGAAGGCGGTGACCGACCACGGCGGGAAGACCGACCACTACAAGGTGACGGTGACGGACGGGGACGGCTGGCAGGGCACCGTCGACTTCGGCGACGACGGGCCGCTCTTCAGCCGTCTGTCGGCGGGCGACCGGGTCACCGGCGTCGTCTGGCGCCGCACCCTCGTGACGCTGAGCAAGGACGGCATACGTCAGGACACGTCCGACGCGCCCCGCGACGAGCTCCAGATGACCGCCGCCCTGGGGCTGCTGGCAGCGCTGCTGGCGGCCCAGGCGGCGGCGTTCGGCGCGGCCCGGCTGGTCAGCCCGCGCCGGCACGCCCCCTTCACCTGGGACCCGTACGGCAGGCGGCTGCTCATCACGATCCTGGTCGCCTGCTTCGGTGTGGGGCTGCCCGCGGTGTGGCTCGGTATCCCCTGGTGGACGGTGCCCGTCGTCGTCCTGCCGGTCGTCGCCTGCGTGGCGGTGACGCTGTACCGGCACACGATGGCGTCACATGATGCCAAGCGACACCAATAATTGACTCGACATGGCACCACTCATGCGCCATAGTGGCACCACTAGCGGCGCACGGTGATGCGCGCGCCGACGGGGAGTCATCGACGAGGCGGTCATGGGGGCGGTCATGGAGACAGCACAGGGCACCGAGCGCACAGCACCCGGCGCCGTCGCGGCCTTCGCCCGCTTCGTGCTCTGCGGCGGTGGCGTGGGCCTCGCGTCCAGCTTCGCCGTGGCGGCCGCCGCCTCTTGGCTCCCCTGGATCCTGGCCAACGCGCTGATCACGGTGGTCTCCACCCTGCTCGCCACCGAGCTGCACGCCCGCTTCACCTTCGGCGCGGGCGGGCGCGCCACCTGGAGCCAGCACATGCAGTCGGCCGGGTCCGCGGCAGCCGCGTACGCGGTGACGTGCGTGGCGATGTTCGTCCTGCACCAGCTGGTGGCGTCACCCGGCGCGGTCCTGGAGCAGATCGTCTATCTGTCCGCCTCCGCGCTCACCGGCATCGCCCGGTTCGCGGTGCTGCGCCTGGTGACGTTCGCCCGCGATCACCGCAGCCACCGGGAGCGGGCGCAGAAGACCCCGGCCGTTCCCGCACCGCTGGACGCGACGGCGCTCTGCACCGCCGCGTGAGCGGCGTACGGGACGTCAGCGGGAGGCGTCGAACCGCGGTCGGACGCCGAGGAGTTCGGACACGTCCGAGCCCACGGGCAGTTCACGCGGCGCGGTGCCCCGGCGGAACAGCCGGGCGTCGCGCGCGCCGAGCACCGTCGCGCGCCGCCCTTCCACCCGCAGCCAGGACCCCTCGCGCAGGCCGGGCACGGGGACGTCGTTCTCCTCCAGGAACTCGGTGAGCCGCTCCTCGCGGGTCCCGCCGGCGGGCCTGCGGTTCGGGGTGTGGGTGATGACCCGCCTGTGGCAGGGCTGCTGAGCGGGCGCTCGGCGGCGTACGGCAGCATGTGGGCATGACCACCACAAGCGCCCGTCCCGCCGCCGACGTCCTCGCCGCCTTCGAGAACGCCAAGGGGTTCATGCCGCTCGGTGAAGGGCTCGCGCTGTACGCCGCCGCCGTGGAGGCGGCGGCGCTCGGCCTTCCGCTCCTCGAAGTCGGTACGTACTGCGGGCGCTCCACGATCCTGCTCGCGGACGCCGCGCGCGCCGCCGGGGTCACCGCCCTCACCGTCGACCACCACCGCGGCAGCGAGGAGCAGCAGCCGGGCTGGGACTTCCACGACCCGCAGACCGTCGACCCGGTCGTCGGGAAGATGGACACCCTCCCCACCTTCCGGCGCACGCTGCACGCGGCGGGCCTGGAGGACCACGTGGTCGCGCTGGTCGGGAAGTCGCCGCAGGTGGCGAAGGTGTGGGGCGGGAAGCTCGGCTTCGTCTTCATCGACGGCGGGCACACCGACGAGCACGCCACCGCCGACTACGAGGGCTGGGCACCGCACGTCGCGGACGGCGGCCTGCTCCTCATCCACGACGTCTTCCCCGTCAAGCACGACGAGTGGACCGGGCAGGCCCCGTACCGCGTGTATCTGCGGGCACTGGAGTCCGGGGCGTTCACCGAGGTCTCGGCACACGACTCGCTGCGCGTCCTGAAGCGAACCGGCGCGGGGATCTGAGGTCGCGGTTAAGGTCGGACACGTGTCATACGTAGGCCCGGACCCTGACGACTTCGAAGACTTCTACCGCGACGACGACCCGCAGCGGGGTCACAACGGCCGCCGCTTCAGCGGCCGGCCGGTGCTGGTCACCTTCGCCGCCCTGGTGCCGACCGCGCTCGCGGCCTGGCTGCTGTGGCAGGTCGTGAGCGGTCCCGGCGAGAGCGAGCCGCCGAAGGTGCTCCCGGCGCCGGGCCAGTCGTCGACCGCGTCGCCCTCCCCCTCGGGGAGCGCCGAGGACGAGAAGTCCAGCGCCTCCCCGTCGAAGTCCCCGGCCTCCGCCTCCCCCTCCAGGTCGGCCTCCACGTCGGCCTCGAAGACGCCGACGAAGGCCCCCGGCGGCACCGGCCCGCTCGCCGGGAAGGTCGTCGTCATCGACCCGGGTCACAATCCGGGGAACTTTCGGCACACAGCCGATATCAATCGCACCGTGAACGTCGGCAACGGCAGCAAGGAGTGCGACACCACCGGCACGTCCACCAACGCGGGTTACACCGAGGCCCAGTTCACCCTGGACGTCGCCCGCCGGATGCGGACCCTGCTCGAACAGCAGGGCGCCACCGTGAAGTTGACGCAGAACGGCGACCGGGCCTGGGGCCCGTGCGTGGACGAGCGGGCCCGGATCGGCAACGCGGCACACGCCGACGCGGTCGTCTCCGTGCACGCCGACGGCTCCGCCGCGGGCAACCGCGGCTTCCATGTGATCCTTCCCGCATCCGTGCACGCCGGGGCCGCGGACACCCGCCCCATCGTCGGCACCTCGCGCGATCTCGGCGAGCGCGTCGCGGGCAAGTTCCTCCAGGTCACCGGCGAGCCCCCGTCGAACTACATCGGCGGCGGCACGGCCCTCGACACCCGCTCCGACCTGGGCGGACTCAACCTGTCGACGGTCCCGAAGGTCTTCATCGAGTGCGGCAACATGCGCGACAGCCAGGACGCCTCGCGGCTCACCTCCGGCTCCTGGCGGCAGAAGGCCGCGCAGGGCATCTCTGAGGGAATCGTGAGTTTCCTGCGCGGGTAGCCGTCACCCTGTGGATCTCGGCAGACACTCACCGGACGCGGACGATAGTGTCCTCCGTACGATGTGGGGCCACCCCCGCGCTCTGCGCCGCCTCCACCGATGACCAGACGACAGACGAAGGATCTCCTGAAGTGAATATCCGCTCCCTCACTCGAGGCGACGGCGTGGTGATCGGAGCAGCGGTGTTGCTGTTGATCGCCTCGTTCCTTGCCCTGTACGACGACAAGGGCTCCAACATCGACATGCCCAACGCCTGGGGCAGCGGTCCGCTGCTCATGAGCGTCGTGCTGTCGGGCATCATCGGCGCCGCCCTCATCGTCATCGCACGAGGCATGCCCGAGCAGCGCAGGGTGGCCGGCCTCGATCTGGGACAGTTCGGTGTCGCCGCGACCGTGTTCGCGGCGTGGGGTGCGCTCGGCAACATCTTCGACCCGGCCGGCGGTCTCGACAACGTGGGCAGCGGGAGCGGTGACGGCCCGGACAACGGCATCGGCGCCATCCTGATGCTGATCGCGACCCTGGTCATGGCCGCCGCCGCCGTCGCCACGAACCTGGTGCCCGCGCTCAAGGCCCCCCTCGTCGGCGCCCCGCGCCCGCAGCAGCCGCAGCCCTACGGCGGTCAGCCGCAGGGTGGTTACGGCTACCCGGGCGCCCAGCAGCAGCCGGGCCAGCCGTACGGTGCCCAGCCGGGTCAGCCCGGTCCGGGGCAGCCCTACGGCCAGCAGCAGCCGCAGCCGCAAGCCGCCGCTCCGGCGCCGCAGCCCGCCGCGCCGCAGCAGCAGGGCGGCGGGGACTTCTCGCCGTTCTGGTTCGCCGTTCCGGTGCCGCGCCCGCTGTACGCGGAGGACGGCTCCCCGACGCCGATCGCCGAACTGGCGCCGGGTACCTGGTACTTGGCCGTCGAGCAGCGCGGCCCCGGCCTGGTGGCCCAGACGCAGGACGGCCGTCGCGGCGTGCTGCAGGACACCACCGGTATCCAGCGCGGCTGATCCACGAAGCACCGCAAAGGCCCCTCGCCCGTCTTCTTCCGGGCGCGGGGCCTTTCGCGTACAGTCCAGCGGACCGAGCAGGACTGACACTTCGTCAGATACTCCGGAGGGCACGTATGCGGCTGGGCATCGCACTCGGTTACTGGGGGCGCGGACCGAACCCCGACCATCTCCAACTCGTCCGAGACGCCGAGGAGTTCGGGTACGACTCGGTATGGACCGCCGAGTCCTGGGGCAGTGACGCCTTCACTCCGCTCACCTGGTTCGCGGCGCACACCTCGCGGATCCGGCTCGGCACGGCGATCGCGCAGATGGCGGCCCGCTCCCCCACCACGACCGCGATGCACGCGCTCACGCTCGACCATCTGTCGGGCGGGCGGATGATGCTCGGCCTCGGCCTGTCGGGACCGCAGGTCGTGGAGGGCTGGTACGGGCGCCCCTTCCCGCGCTCGCCGCTGACGGCCACCCGCGAGTACGTGGACGTGGTGCGGCAGGTTCTGCGGCGGGAGGGCCCGGTCGAGGTCGACGGGCGCTTCCACTCCCACCCCTACCGCGGCGACGACGGCACCGGGCTCGGCAAGGCGCTCAAACCCATCACGCACCCCCTCCGCCCCGACCTGCCGGTCCTCCTCGGCGCCGAGGGCCCGAAGAACATCGCGCAGACGACGCGGATCGCCGACGGCTGGCTGCCGCTGTACTGGTCGCCGACGCGCACGGACGTCTACGAGGCATCGCTCGCCGAACTCCGGGAGGGGTTCATGGTCGCGCCGATGGCCCGCGCGAAGGTCTGCGACGACGTCGCCGAGGGGCTGCTGCCCGTCAAGGCGATGCTCGGCTTCTACATCGGCGGCATGGGGCACGCCACCCGCAACTTCCACGCCGACCTGATGGCGCGGATGGGGTACGAGGCCGAGGCCCGGCGCATCCAGGAGCTGTTCGCGGCCGGGCGGCGGGAGGAGGCGGTGCTCGCGGTGCCGGACGCGTTCGCCGACGAGATCTCGCTCGTCGGGCCGCGCGAGCGGATCGCCGAGCGCCTGGAGCTGTGGCGCAAGGGCCCGGTGACGGACCTGCTCGTCCTCTCCCCCGACCCGCTCACCCTGCGCACACTCGCCGAGCTCAGCTCCTGAACCCCGTTGTCAGTGGGGGCTCCTACTGTTCACTCAAGGCCGGGAGGACCGGCCGCGAGGACCAGGAGGAGTGCGTCATGGGTGGCAACGCGTGGGCGATGACGGGGCCTTACCAGGAGGACCTGGCGGCGGCGTTCCGGGCCGAGCAGGAGCGGGAGCTCGCCGAGGACGACCAGGGCTTCCCGGGCCGCACGCTCGACGAGCTGTGGAACGACGAGGAGTGGCAGGAGTACATCTTCACCGGTGGCACCTGCTCGGTCCTCGACCAGGCCTATGTGGTCGAGGCCGGGTCCCGGGACGACGGCCCGTGCATGAGACCCCTGACCGAGGCCGAGATACGGGCATGGTGCCCGGACGGGCGGCCCACGCACGCCGCGTGGGAGACCGCGCTGGGCACGGATGTCCTCGACTATCCGGATCGGGGCTGCGGCAACTGCACGGTGCTCTACGAGGACGGGCGGCCCGCGCGGATCGCGTACTGGGGGGTCACCTGCGACTGACCCCCGGGGTCACGAACCGGAGTTCAGCTGGGACAGGGACGGCACCTTGTCCGTCACCGTCGCGCCCGCGTCCTTGCCCGCGTTCTTCACGGAGTTGATGACGTCGTCGAAGGTGGACGCGACCGAGTCCGTGCCGTCGCCCTTGCGGAGCTTGCTCGGCAGGTCCTTGAGGGAGGCGATGCCCGCCTCCAGCGGGGCCACGGCCTTGGAGAGCAGCGGGTCGCCCTGGGCGTTCTTCGTCGCGGCCTTGAGTCGGTTGTAGGTGAAGGCACCGGCGAGGCCCGCCTTGACCAGGGCGAACTTCTGGCCGTCGGCGCCCTTCTTGAACTTGCCCGCCTTCCACGGCTTCACGATCCACTGGTAGGTGGCGCCGGCCGCGAGGCCCGCGTTCGCCACGAAGCGGGTCTTGGCGAGCTTCTGCCGCTCGGCGGTGCTGGTGGCGCTGGCCGACGCCGTGGTCGCGTCGTCGTCGGAGCCACCGCACGCGGTCGTTCCCGCCAGCAGGGCGCAGCTGACCACGAGGGCCACCAGCAGACGGCGCAGAGGATGGTGAGAGCTGAGCGGCACGGGAGACCTCCGGGACAGAACGGGCACAGCTTCCCGCAGCGTCACCCGGTGGCGGCGCCCCCGCCACCGGGGCGAGCCCGTCCGGGTTTCCCCGGGCCGAACCGGGAAACTCGGAAGTCATGTCTGCGAACCGTCATTACAGGGGCACCAACGAAGCGGCACGAGTCGTCATGGTCGTCGCCGATGTACTGGCGCTGATCCTCGGTCTATGGATCCTGATGTATCTGCTCGACGCGAACCGCGGGAACGATCTCGTCCAGTTCATTCACCACACCGCGTCGTGGCTCGCCGGCTGGTCGCACGACCTGTTCACGTTCGACGAGGCCTGGGCGCGGGTAGTTGCTGGTTACGGGCTCGCTGCCGTGGTCTATCTGTTCGTCGGGCACGCCGTGGCGAACAGGCTGCGCCGGTACTGACGCAGCCGGTCCTCTCATCCTGCGCATCTCTCCGACGTCCCGGTGGGACGCCTGCCCCCGCAACTGAACCGGCTGCCTCGTCAGTCGCAGCAATCCGGGTCGACCCCGGACGGGAGGGCTTCTCCGCCGAACACGGAACACGTCGCCTCGTCCCCGCCGAGCGCCGCCACGGCGAGCAGCACGGACCCGGCGGTCCACGTGGTCAGCTCCTCGGGCCAGACGGCCCGGTCCTCGAAGACGTAGCCCGTCCAGTAGAGGCCGGTCCTCGGGTCCCGCAGGTGCTGGATGTCCTGCAGGATCGCGAGCGCGCGGTCGGACTCGCCCATCGCCCACAGGGCGAGGGCGAGTTCGGCGCTCTCGCCGCCGGTCACCCACGGGTTGGGGACGACGCAGCGCACACCGAGTCCGGGCACGACGAAGCGGTCCCAGTCGGCCTCGATGCGGGCCTTCGCCTCCGCTCCGCGCAGCGCGCCGCCCAGGACCGGGTAGTACCAGTCCATCGAGTAGCGGTCCTTGTCGAGGAAGCGCTCCGGGTGGCGGCGGATGGCGTGCCGCAGCGCGCCGAGCGCCAGCTCCCAGTCGGGCTGCGGCTCCTCGCGCTGCTCGGCGATGGCGAGCGCGCAGCGCAGGGCGTGGTGGATGGACGAACTGCCGGTCAGGAGCGCGTCGTTGACGGGTGTGCCGTCCTCCTCGCGCTTCCAGCCGATCTGCCCGCCCGGCTGCTGCAGCCGCAGCACCCACTCGATCGCCGCGTACACGGTGGGCCACATGCGGTCCAGGAACGCGTCGTCGCCGGTGCAGAGGTAGTGGTGCCAGACGCCCACGGCCACGTACGCCACGAAGTTGGACTCGCGGCCGCGGTCGGTGATGTCGTGCGGGTCGCCGTCGCGGTAGGCGGCGTACCAGGAGCCGTCCTCGTTGCGGTGCCGGGCGAGCCAGTCGTAGGCGCGCTCGGCGGCCTCGTGCTCGCCGGCCACGTCGAGCGCCATGGCGGCCTCGGTGTGGTCCCAGGGGTCGAGGTGGTGGCCGCGGAACCACGGTACGGCGCCGTCGGCGCGCTGGACGGCGAGGATGCCGCGTACCGTCGCCGCGGCCTGATCGGCCGTCAGCACCCCTTGCAGGGTGAGGAGTTCGGTCCGCTCCGGGCTGCTCACTCAGCGACCTCGGCGGCCCCGGCGGCCTTCGGCAGGTGCGGCTTGGTGGCGTAGGCGACGAAGCTCTTGCCGACGACGGGGTTGAGCAGCTGCTCGGCGACCCGGGTCAGGGCGGGCTTCTTCATGATGTCCCAGACCAGGAGCTTGTGGTACGCCTTCACCGGCAGCGCCTTGTCGTTGTCGACGCCGAACGCGCACTTCAGCCACCAGTACGGCGCGTGCAGCGCGTGCGCGTGGTGGGTGCCGTACGGCTTCAGGCCCGCCTCGCGCATCTTGGCGAGGAGTTCGTCGGCCTTGTAGATGCGGATGTGGCCGCCCTCGACCTCGTGGTACGCGTCGGACAGCGCCCAGCAGACCTTCTCGGGGCCGTAGCGCGGCACGGTGACGGCGATACGGCCGCCCGGCTTGAGGACGCGCACCATCTCCGCGAGCACACCCTTGTCGTCGGGGATGTGCTCCATCACCTCGCTGATGATGACGACGTCGAACGACTCGTCGGGGAACGGCAGTTGGAGCGCGTCACCCTCCATCGCGGTGGCGGTGGCGCCCGCGGGGGCCTCGCCGGCCTCCTTCATGGCGGCGAACCACTTGGCGACCTCGGCGATCTCTTCCTTGTTCTGGTCGAGAGCGACGACCTGTGCCCCGCGCCGGTAGCACTCGAACGCGTGCCGTCCGGCCCCGCACCCGAGATCGAGGACGCGGTCGCCCGCGGCGAGCGGGAAACGGGTGAAGTCGACGGTCAGCACGTGGCCCTGCTTTCCTCTGGGGTTTCCTGTTGCGGGGTTTCCTGATGCGGTCGCACGGGCGTGGTGGCGGCGGGGGCGGCCGCCATCGCCTCGCGGTAGAGCTCGGCCGTGCCCTGCGCGGCCCGCGCCCAGGTGAAGCGGTCCAGGACCCGGGCGCGGCCCGCGGCGCCGAGCCTGCGGCGCAGTTCGCGGTCGCCGAGCAGCCGGCTCAGGCCCGCCGCGAGGGCGCCCGCGTCGCCGGTCGGCACGGACAGGCAGGTCTCGCCGTCGGGTCCGGCGACCTCCGGGATCGCGCCGCCCGTGGTGGCGACGAGCGGGGTGCCGGTGGCCATGGCCTCGGCGGCGGGCAGCGAGAAGCCTTCGTAGAGGGAGGGGACGCAGGCGACCTGCGCCGAGCGCACCAGGTCGACCAGTTCCCGGTCGCTGATGCCCTTGACGAACTCGACGGCGCCTTCGAGGCCGTAGCGCTCCATGGCCTGGGCGACCGGGCCCTCGGTGGGCCGCTTGCCGACCACCACGAGATGGGCGTCCGGCTGCTCGGCGCGCACCTTGGCGAGCGCCTCGACGAGGAAGACCAGACCCTTGAGCGGGACGTCGGCGCTGGAGGTGGTGACGATGCGGCCCGGGACCTCGGGCACCGCCGGATCCGGCGAGAACAGGTCGGTGTCGGCGCCGATGTGCACGACGCGGATGCGGTCGGGGCGCACACCGAGGTGCTGGACGATCTCGTCGCGGGAGGTGCCGGAGACGGTGAGGACCGACGGGAGGCGGCGCGCGACACGCTTCTGCATGCGCGTGAACGCGTACCAGCGGCGCTTGGAGAGGCGCTGCTGCCAGTTCTCCGCGGCGTCCAGCTCCAGTTGCCGGTCGACGGTGATGGGGTGGTGGATCGTGGTCACCAGCGGGGCCCCGACATCGCCCAACAGGCCGTATCCGAGCGTCTGGTTGTCGTGCACGACGTCGAACTGGCCGCGCCTGGCGTGCAGGTGGCGGCGGGCCCGCAGCGAGAACGTCAGCGGCTCGGGGAAGCCGCCGGTGCGCATGGTGCCGAATTCGAGGGCGTCGACCCAGTCGCGGAACTCGTCGCGCCGCGGCGTGCGGAAGGGGTCGGGGCTGCGGTACAGGTCGAGGCTGGGCAGCTCCGTGAGCGGCACGCCTTCGTCGAGCACCGGGTACGGCTGGGAGCCGAGCACCTCGACGCGGTGCCCGAGGCGGGCCAGCTCACGCGAGAGATGACGTACGTAGACGCCCTGGCCACCGCAGAACGGGTTGCCCTTGTACGTGAGGAGAGCGATGCGCAACGACTCCGTCGACTCCGCGGTCACTCCAGGCCACCCTTCTCTCCTGCTTGCCCGTGGACATCCCGGCCTGCCAGTGGACACTACGTGGGGACGCTAATCTAGAACAAGTTTCAGACTGGATCGTTCAAAGATCATTCAATGGGGATCGAATCTACCGGCTGGTAGCCAGGCTGTGGCAGGTGGATCAGGTGATTCGCGCCACGGGTCGCGGCCACCGGAGACCGAACCGGACGGATGCGGACGGAAGCAGGCAGATGACAGCTCCGGATGCCAGAGGCGGCGGCGCGCAGGGCGCTCCGGCGCTCACCGAGCGGCAGGAGGCGCGGCGCCGCCGGATCCTGCACGCGAGCGCGCAGCTCGCGGCGCGCGGTGGGTTCGACGCGGTGCAGATGCGGGAGGTCGCCGAGTCGTCCCAGGTCGCGCTCGGCACGCTGTACCGGTACTTCCCGAGCAAGGTGCATCTGCTGGTCGCGACCATGCAGGACCAGCTCCAGCACATGCACACGACCGTCCGCAAACGCCCGCCGGCCGGTGCCACCTCCTCCGAGCGGGTCGCCGAGACGCTGATGCGCGCCTTCCGCGCGCTCCAGCGCGAGCCGCATCTGGCGGACGCGATGGTGCGCGCCCTGACGTTCGCGGACCGCAGCGTGAGCCCCGAGGTCGACCAGGTTTCGCGTCAGACGACGGCGATCATCCTGGACGCGATGGAACTGGACGACCCGACACCCGAGCAGCTCTCGGCGGTCCGGGTGATCGAGCACACCTGGCACTCGGCACTGATCACGTGGCTGTCGGGGCGGGCGTCGATCGCCCAGGTGAAGATCGACATCGAGACGGTGTGCAAGCTGATCGATCTGACGGCGCCGGACAAGCCGTAGACCGCCCTGACTGCGTTGACTGCGCTGACTGCTCCGACCGCCCCGGACCGGCGCCCCTAGCGGACCGCTTCCAGGGCGCTCCACACCGGGCCGCCGGCGGCGCCCGCCGCCCAGGTGTCGAGCAGCCGCCGCACGTCGGACTCCGGGGCCGCGAGGGAGACGGTCTGGGCACCCGCGTGCAGGGCGCCGTCCTTCTCCAGGGTGCCCTCGCTGCAGCACTTGCAGATCATCTCCACGGACGACGTCGGCTCGGCGCAGCAGCCGTGCTCGTCGAACAGGTCCACCAGCGCGCGCAGTTCGGTCTCCTCGGCGGCGTGCACCGTCACCGTCCAGGTGGGCAGGTCCGAGGCCTCGAAGCGGAGCAGTTCGTCGAAGACCGGGTAGGTGGTGCCGTTGACGACGCGTTCGCCGTTGGGGGCGCCGTCGTGGACGACGACCTCTCCGTAGCGGCGTCCGCCGGTGACCGGGACGTTGAGGACCAGCGCCCGGGTCGGGCACAGTCTGCGCCCCCACACGACCTCCTGCTGTCCGTCGGTGTCGAGCCGGACGGCGACCGGCCCGAAGTCGTGGTCGATCGGCCCTTCGCCGTCCGGCACGGTGATGCCGTAGCCCGCCCAGGCGTCGCGCGCCGTCGCCCAGTCGCGCCGGATGGTGGCCGCGATGCCCAGGTTCCAGAACGCCGGGTCGCCGGTGCCGCGTTCGGCGCGGGCCGCGGCCTCCTTGCCCAGCGCGTACGCCTTGTCCCAGTTGCGCAGGAACTTGTGGGCGAGCGCGGCGTCGTACCACCACACCGCGCTCGGTTCCTCGTCGGGGAAGTGGGCGAGCACGCGCTCGTAGAGCTCGGCGGAACGCGCCCACTCCTCCCTCTGCCACGCCTCGTAGGCCTGGTCGATCAGCTCTGTGGCCTCGGACTTCTCCATCACGCTCCCACCCCTTGGTCCTGTGTTCGACAGCGGGTAGGAGCGTAATGGCGGCTTCCGGTCGCTCACTCCTCGGGCGGGAACACCGGCTCCCCGCTGTCGAGGAGCGTGATCATGATGGCCTCGACCGGGCAGCCCTCGGCGGCCGCGAGGACCTTTTCGTTGGCGTCCGTGTCCGGGGTCTCGGGGTGGGACTGCCGGGCCGTGTCGAGACGGAAGGCGTCGGGGGCGTGGTTCACGCACATGCCCGAGCCGATGCACACGCTCCGGTCGACCTCCACGTGCCACCGGTCGCCCATGGTCAGCCCTCCCAACCGGCGGGCAGGTGGATCATCTTGTGCTCCAGGTAGGCGCTGTAGCCCTCGGGCCCGAACTCCCGCCCCACGCCGCTGTTCTTGTAGCCGCCGAACGGGCCGAGCATGTCGAGGCTGAAGGTGTTCACGTTGTACGTGCCCGTGCGCACCTGCCGTGCGATGTCGATGCCGTGGGCGACGTCGGCCGTCCAGACGCTGCCGCTCAGGCCGTAGTCGGAGTCGTTGGCGATCTTCACGGCCTCGGTCTCGTCGCCGTACGGGAGCAGGCAGATGACCGGGCCGAAGATCTCCTCGCGGGCGATGCGCATGCTGTTGTTCACGTCGCCGAAAAGGGTCGGCTCGACGTACGCGCCCGCCTCCAGGCCCTTCGGCACGCCGCCGCCCGTGAGGATCTTGGCGCCCTCCTCCTGGCCGATACGGATGTAGTCGAGGTTGCGCTGCTGCTGGCGCTTGGCGACGAGCGGGCCGACCTGGGTGGCCGGGTCGAGCGGGTCACCGACGACCAGCGCGGAGGCGGCGGCGGTGAACGCCTCGGCGAACTCGTCGTAGCGGGAGCGGGGAAGGAGGATGCGGGTCTGGGCGACGCACGCCTGGCCGTTGTTCATCCAGGCGGCCGGGACGACCCCGGCGACGGTGGAATCGAGGTCGGCGTCCGGCAGGACGACGGCGGCGGACTTGCCGCCCAGTTCCAGGGTGACGCGGGTGAGGTTGCGGGCCGCGACCTCCATGACGCGCCTGCCGGCCGGGACCGACCCCGTGAAGGAGATCTTGTCGACGCCGGGGTGGCCGACCAGGTACTCGCTGACCTCGCGGTCGGCGGGGAGGATGGAGAGCACCCCCTCCGGCAGCCCGGCCTCCTGCGCGATCTCGCCGAGGAGGTACGCGTCGAGGGGCGACTCGGGCGACGGCTTGAGGACCACCGTGCAGCCGGCGAGCAGCGCGGGCGCGAGCTTGGCGGCGGCGACGAACTGCGGGACGTTCCAGGGGACCACGGCCGCGACCACGCCCACCGGCTCGCGACGCACCAGGAGCTTGCCGAGGGCGCCGTCACGTGTCTCCTCGTACGTGAAGTCGCGGGCGACGTTGATGGCGCTGTCCCAGACCATCATCGCGCCGAGCGCCTGGGCGAGCACGGACCAGGAGTAGGGGGAGCCGTTCTCCTGCGAGATGACCTTGGCGATCTCCTCGTGCCGGACGGCGATGGCGTCCTTGATGCGGCTGACGACGGCGGTCCGCTCGTCCAGCGACATGCGGGGCCAGGGGCCCTCGTCGAAGGCGCGGCGGGCGGCGGCGACGGCCCGGTCGACGTCGGCGGGCGCGGCGTGCGGCACCCGCCCGAAGACCTCGCCGGTGTGCGGGGACACGACCTCGATGACGTCCTTGCCGAGGGGGTCGGTCAACTCCCCGCCGATGAACAGTTGTCCGCGTTCCACGAGCTCGGTCATGGCTGACTTCCTCTTCCCCGGCCATTTCTGACGGTGTCTCAGAACTGATACCAGTTCTAGTTGCCGTACGGAAGGGTGGTGCGCGTCCGGGACGTAGGGTGCGACGGTGACCGCAGAACCGATCCGCACCGCACGCCTCACCCTGCTGCCGCTGGCCGTCGCGCACGCCCGGGAGATGGCACAGGTGCTCGCCGACCCCGCGCTGTACACCTTCACGGGAGGCGAGCCGCCGACTCCCGACGCGCTGCGGGCGCGCTACGCACGCCAGGTCGCGGGCCCGGACGACCCCGGCACCGAGTGGCTCAACTGGGTGGTGCGGGTGGACCGTTCGGGGCGGCTCGCGGGCTACGTACAGGCCACGGTGACGAACCGGGCGACGGGCGGGGCGACGGCCGACGTGGCCTGGGTCGTGGGCACCGAGTGGCAGGGACAGGGCATCGCGCGGGAAGCGGCGCTCGGGATGCGGCGCCTGCTGGCGCGGCACGGCGTACGGGACCTCACCGCCCACATCCACCCGGAGCACACGGCATCATCGGGAGTGGCGCGGGCGCTCGGGCTCACACCGAGCGGCGAGGCCGACGAGGACGGGGAGATCGTCTGGCGCGGACGGACGGACGGACGGCCAGCCATGAGGACGGACGGCCAGCCATGAGGACGGCCGACCAGCCATGAGGACAGCCGTAACGACCAAGACGGTCAGGACGGCCAGGGTGGAACCGATCCGGCGACCCGACGACCTGGGCGACCTGGGCAACCTGGGGCACCGCGGCAGCCTGGACGACCGGGGCAACCATTGAAACAAGTTCTACAAGTTCCCGTACAGTGACGGGAGTTCGGCGCGGCGACACACACTCTCGGCGGCGGAGGGGCGACCCCATGGCACGGGCGACACAAGCGACGCAGGTGACCGACCACGGCGGGGGTGTGCACAGCATCCGCGTCCCGATCCCCGACAACCCGCTCGGCCACACCCTCGTCTATGTGCTCGACACGGACGCGGGCCCCGTTCTGATCGACACCGGCTGGGACGACCCCGACTCCTGGGACACGCTCGTCGCCGGGCTCACCGCAGTCGGCACATCGGTCGGCGAGCTCTCCGGGGTCCTCATCACCCATCACCACCCGGACCACCACGGCCTGTCGGAGAAGGTGCGGAAGGCCTCCGGCGCCTGGATCGCGATGCACGAGGCGGACGTCGCCGTGGTGCGGCGCACGCGCGAGAACAAGCCGTCGCGCTGGTACGCGTACATGGTCGCGAAGCTCGCCTCGGCGGGGGCGCCCGAGGACCATCTGGCCCCGCTGATCGCGGCCCGCGACTCCGGCCGCCCGCGCGCCCTGCCCGGCTTCGCCCCCGCGCTGCCCGACCGCACCATCACCCCCGGCGACCTGCTCCCGCTGCCGGGCCGCAGGCTGCGCGCGATCTGGACGCCGGGCCACACGCCCGGCCATGTCTGCCTGCATCTCGAAGAGGAGCACCCGGCCCGACTCGCGGGCAGTGGGCGGCTGTTCAGCGGCGACCACGTGCTGCCGGGCATCACACCGCACATCGGCCTGTACGAGGATCCGGACGACACCACCGTCACCGATCCTCTGGGCGACTACCTCGACTCCCTCGAACGCGTCGGCCGGCTCGCGCCCGCCGAGATCCTCCCGGCCCACCAGCACCCGTTCACCGACGCGCCCGCCCGCGTACGGGAGTTGCTCGACCACCACGAGGAGCGCCTGAACGATCTGCTGTCCCTGCTCTCCGCCCCGCTCACGCCCTGGCAGCTCGCGGAGCGGATGGAGTGGAACAGGCCGTGGGCCGACATCCCGTACGGCTCCCGGAACATCGCCGTCTCGGAGGCCGAGGCGCACCTGCGCCGCCTGGTGAAGCAGGGGCGGGTGGAGGCGGTGCCGGGGAGCAGTCCCGTGGCCTATGTGGCGGCGCCCTGATACATCGGGTGACCTGGAAGGATCTTTGCCGCGCGGAGATGGCCGGGGTGCACGGGGCAGGCGTATGGTCTGGCTTCTCAGAGCTCTCATGAGCTGGAACGACAAGGGGGCGGCCGCCGATGGCGCCGGACGAGGCTGTGGTCGGCTGTACGGGGAAGCTGGTGCTCGGCACGCGTGGTGCCGAGGGTCCGGGTGAGGTGCTGGTCAAGGTCAGAGGCGGCACCGAGACGTTTCTCGCGTGGTCGGACGAGCCTTTGGCGCGCGGCACGACCGTGCTCGTGATCGAGTCGCGGGGCACCCGGCAGGTCGTGGTCATGGCCTGGACCGATCCGCTCCTCGACGGCGACGCAGGCGACGCCCGCTAAGGAGACGTAAGGGATGTTCGGATATCGCGTTCCCGCACCCGACGAGGCGATGCTGATCTCGGGCGGCAGGCGGGGACTTGGGGGAGCGCCGTTCCGCGTCGTCACCGGGCACGGAAAGTTCGTCCTGCCCGTGTTCCGCAAGACCCGCTTCCTGTCGCTCGCGATGGCGGAGGCGGAGGTCGTCGAGAAGTGTGTGACCAAGCAGGGCATCGCGCTCACCGTGCGCGCCGTCATCGCCTTCAAGGTCGGCAACGACCACGAGTCCATCGTCAACGCCGGGCAGCGGTTCCTGTCCGACCAGGAGCAGATGTCGGTCCTCACCGGGCGGATCTTCGCCGGGCATCTGCGGTCCATCATCGGGTCGATGACCGTCGAGGAGATCGTCACCGAGCGGCAGAAGCTGGCGACGGAGGTGCTCGACACCTCGAAGGCCGAGATGGCGAAGATCGGGCTGCACGTCGACTCGCTGCAGATCCAGTCCATCGACGACGGTGACACCGGGTACATCGAGGCGATGTCGCGGCCGCACAAGGCGGCCATCCAGCGGCAGGCGAAGATCGCGCAGGCGCAGGCCAACCAGGCCTCGGTCGAGGCGGAGCAGGCGGCCGCCCGCAAGCAGGCCGAGTACGCGCGGCAGACCGCGATCGTGCAGGCCGAGTTCAGCGCGGAGGTCGACCGGGCCAAGGCGCACGCCGACCAGGCGGGGCCGCTCGCGCTCGCCCAGGCGCAGCAGGAGGTCCTGGAGGCGCAGACCGAGCTCGCCCTGAAGCAGGCCGAGCTGCGCGAGAAGGAGCTGATCGCGGAGGTCGTGAAGCCGGCGCAGGCCGACGCGGAGCGCATCCGCGTGCTCGCCCTGGCCGAGGCGGAGCGGATGAAGATCCAGGCCGAGGCCGCGGCGTCGTACGACCGGGTCGCGCTGGACCGGATGCTCATCGATCAGTTGCCGCAGATCGTGAAGGAGGCGTCGGCCGGTCTCGCCGGGGCCAACGTGAACGTGCTGAACGGGGCGGACGGGCTCGGGGAGATCGCGGCCGGGCTCGTCGGCCAGGGGCTGACGATCCTCGACTCGGTCCGGAAGAATCTGAGCGGGGACGATGTCGGCTCCGCCGTCGAGCGGTACGTGGCGCCGCACAACGGGGACGACGGGCCGATCGATGTGAGGTAGGTCCCGCGCTCTCGCCGTAGGGGCGTGCGGGAACGTGGCGTCGGGCCCGCCGTCGTGGCTGGTCGCGCGGTGCCCCGCGCCCCTGGGATGCGCACCGGCGGTGCGGCCTCTCCCACCCGGCCCGCAGCCGGGCGAATGCACCCGTCCCCCGGTTCCGGCCGCCCGGTACAGTGAAGGTGTCGTCATAAAGCGCGTGTGAGGGGAAGCCGGTGCAAGTCCGGCGCTGACCCGCAACCGTGAAAGTCGGAATGCCTCACCGCGTCATGATCGGCCCAGAACCGTCGAGGCATACGGAGCTGGCGCCGCCCGGTATCCGAAGCGTGCCGTGCCGCCCGGCTCCCCGCAGGGAGAGGCACCCGCCCCAGCATGAACATTCGCCGTAGCGCCGCGCTCGTCGCCGCGACCGTCGTGATCGGCGCCGCGGCGGCGCCGGCCGCCGTCGCGGACAGTGCCTCGCCCTCGCCCAAGGTCGTCGTGCCCAGCGGTCTGTACGGGTCGAGCGACCCGACGTACGACGGCGTGTGGCGCCAGTCGCTCGCGTTCGTCGCCCAGAAGACGCAGGGCGTGCAGCCCGCCGAGAAGGCCGTGGCCTGGCTGACCGGGCAGCAGTGCGACGACGGCGGCTTCGCCGCGTTCCGCGCCGACCCGGGCACGGCGTGCGACGCGAAGACGGCGGTCGACAGCAACAGCACCGCCGCCGCCGTGCAGGCCCTCGTCGCCGTCGGCGGCCAGAAGGACGCCGTCGACAAGGGCGTCGCCTGGCTGAAGAAGAACCAGAACAAGGACGGCGGCTGGGGCTACAACCCGGGCGGCGCCAGCGACGCCAACTCCACCTCCGTGGTCGTCGGGGCGCTCGCCGCCGCCGGTGCGAAGCCCGCCGACGTGAAGTCGGCCGCGGGCAAGACCGGCGCCGACGCGCTCTCGTCCCTGGCGCTGCCCTGCTCCGCCGACGGGAAGGACGGCGGCGCGCTCGCCTACCAGCCCGACAAGAAGGGCAGGCTCGTCGCCAACGCCGACGCGACCGCCGCCGGTGTCCTCGGCGGGCTCGGGGTCGGCTTCGCCCCCGAGAAGGGCTCGGCCCCCGACGACTACACCTGCAAGGACGACGCGGGCCTCGCCCACAACGGCGCCGTCTACCTGCAGAACCAGCTCGCCACCCACCTGTACCTGAAGTCCCAGCTGGCCGGCGCCGCCGATCAGCCCGACTACGGCAACACCGCCGACGCGGTCACGTCCGTGGCCGCCGCCGAGGGCATCAAGTACACGAAGGACCCGTACGCCTGGCTGGAGAAGAACGCCGGTGGCTGGGCCAAGCAGTCCGGGCCCGCCGCCTACGCGCAGCTGATCTTCGCCGCCCACGCCACCGGCAACGACCCGCACGACTTCGGCGGCACCGACCTGGTGACCGCGCTCAACAAGACCGGCCCCACGCCTGCCTCCACCAAGGCGGCGAAGTCGGACTCCGCCAAGGACGAGAAGAAGGACGACGGCAACTCCGTGTCCTGGTGGATCGTCGGTGCCATGTTCATCGCCGCCGTCGGCGCCGGGTTCCTGATCAGCGGGCGTAAGAAGCAGCAGTCGTGAGCCGCCGCGCCGCCCGGTTCCTGCTCGTGGCGCTCGCCGCCGTGCTCGGTCTCGCCGTGGCCGCGCCCGCGCAGGCCACCGGGTACCGGTACTGGTCGTTCTGGGAGCGTGACAAGGGGGCGTGGACGTACGCGACCACGGGCCCCTCGCAGGCCGTGCCCGACGACGGCACCGCCGTGGGCTTCCGGTTCGCGGTGAGCGAGGACTCCAAGGACGCGGCCAGGCCGCGCGGCGCCGCCGACTTCGACACGATCTGCTCGGGCACGTCCGCGCAGGGCGGGAAGAAGCGGATCGCGGTCGTCGTCGACTTCGGCACGGCCGCGGACGCGCCGAGCGGGCAGACCCCGCCCGAGGCGCGGACGGACTGTGCGGTGGTCGGCGAGGACGCGACCGCCGCCGAGGCGCTGGCCGCCGTCGCGAAGCCGCTGCGCTACGACAGCAGCGCGCTGCTCTGTGCCATCTCCGGGTATCCGACGTCGGGCTGCGGCGAGCAGGTCGGCGGCGCGGACAAGAAGACCGACACCGCCGCCCCCTCCGCCCCCTCCGCCACGTCCAGCGGCTCCGGCTCCGCCGGTTCCGGGCCCTCGGTCGGGGTGATCGCCGGGGTCGCCGTCGTCGCGCTGCTCGGTGTCGGCGCGATCTGGCAGGCCAAGCGGCGCCGCGGCTGAGCCATGGGCGTCGACTCGTTGCGGGCCCCGAGGGCCCACCGTTCCAACAGCCTGCATCCGGGCGCCTGGTGGATCTGGGCGCTCGGCCTCGGCACGGCCGCGTCCCGCACCACCAACCCGCTGCTGCTCGCGCTGCTCGTCGGCGTCGCCGGGTACGTGGTCGCCGCGCGCCGCACCGAGGCGCCGTGGGCCCGCTCGTACGGCGCGTTCGTGAAGCTGGGGCTCGCCGTGATCGGCATCCGGCTGGTCTTCGCGGTCTTCCTCGGCTCGCCGATCCCCGGCTCGCACGTCGTCGTGACGCTGCCGGAGGTGCCACTGCCCGACTGGGCGCAGGGGGTGCGGATCGGCGGCCGGGTGACCGTGGAGGGTCTTGTCTTCGCCCTGTACGACGGTCTGAAGCTGGCCACGCTGCTGATCTGCGTCGGCGCCGCGAACGCCCTCGCCTCGCCGTCCCGGCTGCTGAAGTCGCTGCCGGGCGCGCTGTACGAGGCGGGGGTCGCGGTCGTCGTCGCCCTGACGTTCGCGCCGAACCTGGTCGCCGACGTGCGGCGGCTGCGGGCGGCGCGGCGGCTGCGCGGCCGTCCCGACAGCGGTCTGCGCGGGCTGCTCCAGGTGGGACTTCCGGTGCTCGAAGGCGCCCTTGAGCGGTCGGTGGCGCTGGCCGCCGCCATGGACGCGCGCGGTTACGGGCGCACCGCCGAGGTCCCGGCCGCCGTGCGCCGGGCCACCGCCGTGCTCACCCTGGGCGGCCTGATCGGCGTCTGCGCGGGAACGTACGGGCTGCTCGCCTCCTCCGGCGCCGGGTACGGGCTCCCGGTGCTGCTCGTCGGGGTCGCCGCCGCGCTCGGCGGGCTGTGGCTGGGCGGGCGGCGCTCGGTGCGCACCCGGTACCGGCCCGACCGGTGGGGGCCGCGGGCCTGGCTCGTCGCCGGGTCCGGGGCGTGTGCCGCGGCCGTGCTGATCTGGAGCGGCGGGCAGGACCCGGCCGCGCTGCAACCGCCCGTCGTCCCGCTGGCCGCGCCCACGCTGCCGCTGTGGCCCGCGCTCGGCATCCTCGTCGGGCTGCTCCCGGCGTTCGTCGCGCCCGCACCCGAACTCGCCCCCCGACCGCAGGAGACCTCGTCATGATCCGGTTCGAGGATGTCTCCGTGACGTACGACGGCGCCGCCGCGCCGACCGTACGCGGCATTCAACTGCACGTGCCCGAGGGCGAGTTGATGCTGCTCGCCGGGCCGTCCGGGGTCGGCAAGTCGACACTGCTCGGCGCCGTGAGCGGGCTCGTGCCGCACTTCACCGGGGGCACCCTGGCCGGCCGGGTCACGGTGGCCGGGCGCGACACCCGTACCCACAAGCCGCGCGAGCTCGCCGATGTCGTCGGCACGGTCGGGCAGGATCCGCTCGCCCACTTCGTGACCGACACCGTCGAGGACGAACTCGCCTACGGGATGGAGTCGTTGGGTCTCTCCGCCCCCGTCATGCGGCGCCGTGTCGAGGAGACCCTGGACCTGCTGGGCCTCGCCGATCTGCGGGACCGGCCCATCGCCACGCTCTCCGGCGGACAGCAGCAGCGCGTCGCGATCGGGTCCGTGCTCACGCCGCACCCCCGGGTGCTCGTGCTCGACGAGCCGACGTCCGCGCTCGACCCCGCCGCCGCCGAGGAAGTCCTCTCCGTGCTGCAGCGACTCGTGCACGATCTCGGAACCACGGTGCTGATGGCCGAGCACCGGCTCGAACGGGTGGTGCAGTACGCGGATCAGGTCGCGCTGCTGCCCGGCGCCGGGCAGCCGCTGGTCGTCGGGGATCCGGCCGCCGTGATGGCCGAGTCGCCGGTGTTCCCGCCGGTGGTGGGGCTCGGGCGGGTGGCCGGGTGGTCGCCGTTGCCGTTGACGGTGCGGGACGCTCGGCGCTCGGCCGCGGGACTGCGGGAGCGACTTGCCGCTCTCGGCTCCACTGCGGACCGCGGGCCGGTGGGGGCTGATCGCGCCCACGCGGCAAAGCCGCACATGTCACGGTCCCGCGCCCCTGGCGGGGCCGACCACCTGGCCTCCGTGACGAAGCTCGGCGTCCGGCGCGGGCGCGTGGAAGCCCTGCGCTCCGTCGACCTCAACGTCTCACCCGGCGAAATCCTTGCCCTCATGGGCCGCAACGGCGCCGGGAAGTCCACCCTGCTCTCCTCCCTCGTCGGCATGATCAAGCCGACCGTCGGCTCCGTCACGGTCGGCGGCGCCGTGCCGCACAAGGCCGCGCCCCGGGACCTGATCCGCAAGGTCGGCCTGGTCCCGCAGGAGCCCCGGGACCTGCTGTGCGCCGACACCGTCGCCGCCGAGTGCGCCGCCGCCGACCGGGACGCGGACGCCGAACCCGGCACCTGCCGCGCGCTGCTCGGCGAGCTGCTGCCGGGGATCGCCGACGCCACCCACCCCCGCGACCTCTCCGAGGGGCAGCGCCTCACCCTCGCCCTGGCGATCGTGCTGACGGCGGCCCCTCCCCTGCTGCTGCTCGACGAGCCGACGCGCGGCCTCGACTACGCGGCGAAGTCCCGCCTGGTCACGATCCTGCGCGGGCTGTCCCGGCGCGGGCACGCCATCGTCATGGCCACCCACGACGTGGAACTGGCCGCCGAGCTGACCCACCGGGTCGCGATCCTCGCGGACGGCGAGATCGTCGCGGACGGGCCGACCCCGGAGATCGTCACTTCCTCCCCGTCCTTCGCGCCGCAGGTCGCCAAGATCCTCGCGCCGCAGCAGTGGCTCACGGTCACCCAGGTACGGGAGGCCCTCGCATGAGCGGGGACCGCCGGGTCACCGCCGTGCGGCTCGGGCCGCGGTCCGTGGCCGCGCTGCTGCTGGTCAGCGCCGTCGGTGTCGTCGCGATCGGCTGGCCGCTGATCACCGGGCCCGGGTCGCAGGTGAACGCGCACGCCCAGGACGCGCCGTGGCTCTTCGCCGCGCTGCTCGTGCTGCTCGTCGCCGTGGTCGCCGCGACGATCTCGGAGTCCGGGATGGGCCCGAAGGCGGTCGCCATGCTCGGCGTGCTCGCCGCGGCGGGCGCGGCGCTGCGGCCCATCGGAGCGGGCACGGCCGGCATCGAGCCGATGTTCTTCCTGATGGTGCTCAGCGGGCGGGTGCTCGGGCCGGGGTTCGGGTTCGTCCTCGGCTCGCTCAGCATGTTCGCGTCCGCGCTGCTGACCGGCGGCGTCGGGCCGTGGATGCCGTTCCAGATGATCTCCATGGGCTGGTTCACGATGGGCGCGGGGCTGCTGCCGGGCGCCGATTCCCTGCGCGGCCGGGGCGAGCGGGTCATGCTCGCCGCGTACGGGTTCCTCGCGGCGTTCGCGTACGGCACGATCATGAACCTCGCGGGCTGGCCCTTCATGAACGCCCTGGCGTCCTCGGTCGCGTACCAGCCGGACGCCTCGCTCGGCGACAACCTGGCCCGCTTCCTCGCCTACTGCACGGCCACCTCGCTGGGCTGGGACCTGGGCCGGGCCGCACTCACCGTCGTCCTCACCCTCACCGCCGGCGGCGCCGTCCTCAAGGCGCTGCGCCGGGCGACCCGGCGGGCCGCGTTCGAGGCCCAGGTCACATTCGACGGCCCCCGCACCTGACGCGCCCGTGAAGCGCCCCACATGACCCAGGTCACTTACTAGGCGCGGTCGTAGAAAGCGGATCTTGATGCGGACCCGACGGCACCCCCTCTGACCTGGGAATTGAGACCTGAGCCACATAACGGACATTTAAACCAGATGCGACTTCCACTAGTAAAGGGGCTCATTGCATTCATCCATCGGTCCTGTTTCTGTGGAGCAGTCGCCGGACGTCGGGAAGCCCCGAAGCGCCCGGCGACTCCCTGTCCCCCACGGAAGGCTCCGTTTTGTCCGCCACGCTCCTGCGCCGCGTCGCCACTCCGAAGAAGGCCCTCGCCGGCGTCACCCTCGCCGCCGCCACGACCGGCATGATCTTCGCCTCGACCCCGGCCCAGGCCGCGACGACCTCCGCCAAGGCGATCGCCCAGGCGAAGATCTCGGACTCCGCGCAGTTCTCCTGCTTCGACAACATCGTGTCCCGCGAGAGCGGCTGGAACCCGAACGCGACCAACTCCTCCACCGGCGCCTACGGCCTGGTCCAGGCGCTGCCCGCCAACAAGATGGCGTCCGCCGGATCCGACTGGAAGACCAACCCCGAGACGCAGATCAACTGGGGCGTCAACTACATGAACGAGCGCTACGGCAGCGCCTGCGGCGCCTGGGCGCACTGGCAGGCCAACGGCTGGTACTGACCGGGACCGCGGTGAGGCGGCACCTTCTGGGTGCCGCCTCTTTTTGTCGCCCCAGGTCGGCTACGCCCTAGCGTTCCGCGAACCACCGGGCGATCTTCGGCGCCGCCTTCTTGAAGCTGCCGAAGTGGTCGACCTCGCCCTGGTCCAGCACCGGCGCTCCCCCGAGCTGCCGCGCGCAGCTGCGTGCGTTGCCGATCGGGACGTCCGTGTCCGCCTCCCCCGCGTACAGGCGCACCGGGACGTCGGGCTGCCACGCGCACGCCGTGTCGTTCGCGGCGACGGCCTCCTTCATGGCGCCCGTGGGGTGCCGGAGCCAGGCGTAGAACTTCGGGGTCAGCAGCTCCTTGGCCGAGGCCGGGAGCGCCTTGATGATGTCCTCCTCCGTGTGGTCGCCGTCGTAGAGGGCCTCGACGCGGTCCGCGTACGGGGCGCGGAAGGCTTCGGACGGGTCCTTGTAGAGGCCGTGCAGCCGGTTCTGTGCGACCAGGAAGTACGAGGTGTAGATCAGGCCGCTGGTGTCGTTGACCCGGCCGTCGTACAGGGCCGGGATCTCCTGGCCCGACAGGTCGTACGGGCCGCTGACCGGGGCGAGGGCCCGGAGCCTGAAGTGGCGGTCCGCGCCGTCCTGGAGCGCCTTGCCGAGCGCCGTCGCGACCTGGCCGCCCTGCGAGAACCCGGTCGCGTAGACGTCGCCGGTGAGCGGGCGGCCGAGGCGGTGCGCGGCCTCGCGGGCGGCGCGCAGCATGTCGAGGGAGGCCGTCACGGACGAGGCCGTGTCCATGTACGGGTGGGTGCCGGGGCCCTTGCCGAGGCCCAGGTAGTCGGAGGCGGCGACGGCGTTGCCCGTGGCCGCGTACAGATACGACGGGACGCGGCCGAAGTCGTCGGCGACGGACGGGGCGTAGTCCCGATCGACCATCGTGCCGTGGGTGTCGGAGACGAGGTCGGGGCGGTGGGCGCCGCCGTTCGGGAGGGTGAACAGGCCGGTGGCGGTGGTCGGCCGGCCGTACGCGTCGGGCGTGCGGTAGGTCAGGCGGTACGCGGTCACCCCGTACCGGACCGTGTCCACCGGCATGTCCACGTCCGCGAGCCGGCGGGTGACCGCGGCGCGGTCGAGGGTCGCGACGGGCTCGACGGAGACGAGCGTCCCCCACTCGCTCGTCCGCACGGGGGCATGTCCGGTGTCGAGGGCGACGGCCGCCGGAGCGGCGGCGGCGCCCGCGAGGAGCAGGGTCAGCGCCACGGCGGCGACCTGCCGCGCCGCCTTCGGCGTACCCCTGGAAGTGCCCCTGGATGCAAGCGTGTTGCTCGTGTCGTCAGTCATGGCACGACGGTACGAATCACCCCACGTCAGCCGACATCCGGGCATCCCCCGGGCCCGGGGTGGACTTGAGCCCACCCCGTCCCTGCGGCACTCCTCGAAATCTAGAGCCGCTGAATGATCGTGCCGGTCGCCAGCGCGCCGCCCGCGCACATGGTGATGAGCGCGAACTCCTTGTCCCTGCGCTCCAGTTCGTGCAGCGCGGTGGTGATCAGGCGGGCGCCCGTCGCGCCGACCGGGTGCCCGAGGGCGATCGCGCCGCCGTTCACATTGACCTTCTCCAGGTCCTGCTCGAAGACCTGCGCCCAGCTCAGCACCACGGACGCGAACGCCTCGTTGATCTCGACGATGTCGATGTCCTTGAGCGTCATGCCCGCCTTGCCGAGCACCGCGCGCGTCGCGTCGACCGGGCCGTCCAGGTGGAAGTGCGGGTCGGAGCCGACCAGGGCCTGCGCGACGATCCGGGCGCGGGCCTTGAGCTTCAGCGCCCGCGCCATCCGCTTGGACGCCCACATGATGGCGGCGGCGCCGTCGGATATCTGCGAGGAGTTGCCGGCCGTGTGGACGGCCGTCGGCATGACCGGCTTGAGCCGCGTCAGGCCCTCCATGGTCGTGTCGCGCAGCCCCTCGTCGCGGTCGACCAGGCGCCACATGCCCTGCCCGGCCGCCTGCTCCTCCTCCGTGGTCGGCACCTGCACGGCGAACGTCTCGCGCTTGAAGCGCTCCTCGGCCCAGGCGACGGCGGCCCGCTCCTGCGAGACGAGGCCGAGCGAGTCGACGTTCTCCCGAGTCAACTCCCGGCGGCGCGCGATACGTTCGGCCGCCTCGAACTGGTTGGGCAGGTCCACGTTCCACTCGTCGGGGAACGGCTTTCCCGGGCCGTGCTTGGAGCCGGAGCCGAGCGGGACCCGCGACATCGCCTCCACGCCGCAGGAGATACCGACGTCGATGACGCCCGCCGCGATCATGTTGGCGGTCATGTGCGAGGCCTGCTGCGAGGAGCCGCACTGACAGTCCACGGTGGTGGCCGCGGTCTCGTAGGGCAGCCCCATCGTGAGCCACGCCGTGCGCGCCGGATTCATGGACTGCTCGCCCGCGTGCGTCACCGTGCCGCCGACGATCTGCTCGACGCAGTCCGCCTTGATGCCGGTGCGGCCGAGGAGTTCACGGTACGTCTCCCCCAGCAGATACGCGGGGTGGAGATTGGCGAGCGCGCCGCCGCGCTTGCCGATCGGGGTACGTACGGCTTCGACGATGACGGGCTCGGCTGCCATGACAGTCGTCCTCTCCACGCAATCCCGGACGGATGGAACCCAGAACCGGCACGGTCGCAAGGGGCGGGTGCAAGAACTAGAACGCGTACCAGTTATGAGTGCAGTCTCCGTGCGCTTACCCCCGGTACGCAAGGGTCGTGCAAGCACCACACACGGAACCGACACACCCGTGCCCCTTGCCACTTCTAGAACCCGTTACTACCTTTCGAGCCATCGCCGTAGCTGACGGAGCGTCAGACAGACAGCATCTGGAGTGACCCATGCCGTGCCCCGCGCTGCCCGACGGGTTCGACTTCACGGACCCCGATCTGCTCCAAGAGCGTGTTCCCTACCCGGAGTTCGCCGAGTTGCGGCAGGCCGAGCCGGTCCGCTGGATCCCGCAGCGGCGCGGCATCTCCGGCTTCGACGACGAGGGCTACTGGGCGGTGACCCGGCACGCCGACGTCAAGTACGTCTCCACGCACCCGGAGCTCTTCTCCTCGAACCTCAACACCGCGGTGATCCGGTTCAACGAGTCGATCCAGCGCGACCAGATCGACGTCCAGCGGCTGATCATGCTGAACATGGACCCGCCGGAGCACACCCGGGTGCGCCAGATCGTGCAGCGCGGCTTCACCCCGCGCGCCATCCGCTCCCTGGAGGACGCGCTGCGCAGCCGCGCCCGCGACATCGTGGCCAAGGCGCTCGAACAGGCCGGTCCCGACGGGTCGTTCGACTTCGTCACCAACGTCGCCGTCGAGCTGCCGCTGCAGGCCATCGCCGAACTCATCGGCATCGCGCAGGACGACCGGGCACGGGTCTTCGACTGGTCCAACAAGATGGTGGCGTACGACGATCCGGAGTACGCGATCACGGAGGAGATCGGCGCCGAGGCCGCCATGGAGATCGTGTCGTACGCGATGAACCTCGCGGCCGACCGCAAGCAGTGCCCGGCCAAGGACATCGTCAGTCAACTGGTGGCCGCCGAGGACGAGGGGAACCTGTCCTCCGACGAGTTCGGCTTCTTCGTCATCCTGCTCGCCGTCGCCGGCAACGAGACGACCCGCAACGCCATCACCCACGGCATGCACGCCTTCCTCACCCACCCCGACCAGTGGGAGCTGTACAAGCGGGAGCGCCCGTCGACCACGGCCGAGGAGATCGTGCGCTGGGCGACGCCCGTCGTCTCCTTCCAGCGCACCGCCACCCAGGACACCGAGCTCGGCGGCCAGAAGATCAAGGCGGGCGACCGGGTCGGCATCTTCTACTCCTCCGCCAACCACGACCCGGAGGTCTTCACCGACCCCGACGTCTTCGACATCACCCGCGACCCCAACCCGCACCTCGGCTTCGGCGGCGGCGGACCGCACTTCTGCCTCGGCAAGTCGCTCGCGGTCCTGGAGATCGACCTGATCTTCCACGCGATCGCGGACGCCATGCCCGAGCTGCGGCTCGCCGGCGACCCGCGCCGACTGCGGGCCGCCTGGCTCAACGGGGTCAAGGAACTCCAGGTGGCCGCGCCCGCGAAGGGATGAAATCCGGCCCGATCCGTTCCCTTGCGACAACACTTCCGTTGCGTCCGGCGTCTTCCTCCGTGAAACATGCCGGAGCCCAGCATCCCGCAACGGAACGGATCGGTACTCGTGGCCACGGTCGACCTGCCCCTCGCACGCCGCCGCCCCACCCTTGCCGCACGCCACCGCACCCCGCTGCTCGCGACCGTGCCCACCCTGCCGCTGTACGCCGTGTGGGCGCTGTTCCTCGCGACCGGCGGCGGCGACCTCGCCGCCCAGGAGGCCTGGGCCCGGTTCGCCGCCGACCACGGGGCATCGGCGTACAACCTGTTCTGGTACGGCGGGATGCACACCGCCAACTATTCGCTCATCTCCCCTTATCTGATGGCCGAGTTGGGGGTGCGGCCGGTCACCGTGGTGTCCGGGCTGGCCGCCGCCTGGCTGGGCGCGGTCCTGGTGGTGCGCACGGGCATCGCCCGACCGCTGCCGCCCGCCGTGCTGCTCTCGCTCGCACTGTGGTGCAACGTGGCGTCGGGGCGCACGACGTTCGCACTGGGGACGGCGTTCGGGCTGGGCGCCTGCGTGGCGCTCACCGGCGAGCGCCCCCGGTACGCGGTGGCGATGCTGTGCGCGGCGCTCGCCACGACGGCGTCTCCGGTGGCGGGTCTCTTTCTCGCCGTCGTCGGCGCCGGATGGCTGTGCGTACGGGACTGGCGGCGGGCCGCCGCCCAGATGGCGCCGCCCGCCCTGGTGGTCGGCGCGACGACACTGCTGTTCCCCTTCAAGGGCGAGCAGTTGATGCCGATGGACCGGATCTGGCCGCCGGTGGTGTTCTCGCTCGCGCTGGCGGTGGCGGGGCCGCGGCGCTGGCGCGTGGCCCGCTGGTCCGCCTGCGTGTACGCGGCCGGCACCGTGGTCACGTATCTCGTCCCCTCCCCCATCGGCACGAACGTGGAGCGCCTGGCCGAACTGGCCGCGCCCGCAGTCCTGTTGGCGGCCCTCCTGGACGTCCGCGGGCACGCGCGCGTGAAGGCGGCCGTGCTCGCCGTCGCCCTCGTGCTGTCCTCGGCGTGGCTGGTGCAGAAGACGGTCGACGATCTGCGGGTGTCCACGACCGTGCCGACCTGGGCCGCCCGGACCCACGGTGTCGTACGGGAGCTGGAGCGGCTCGGCGCCGACCGCACGCGCGTCGAGGTGATCCCGGCCCGCAACCACCGGGAGGCGACGGCGCTCGCCCCGTACGTGAACATGGCGCGCGGCTGGAACCGGCAGCTGGACATCGAGCGCGGGCGGCTCTTCTACGACGGCACGTTCTCCGCGGCCACCTACCGGGCCTGGCTGGACCGGTGGGCGGTCGGCCTCGTGGTGCTGCCGGAGGGCAAGCCGGACGGGTTCGCCGAGCAGGAGGCCGCGTTCGTGCGCTCCGGGCCCGTCTATCTGGAGCCGGTGTGGCGCGACCCGCACTGGCATGTCTACCGGGTGCGGAACGCGGTGCCGCTGGTCTCCGCGCCCGCGACCGTCGTCCGCTCGGACGGCGCGCGGGTCACCGTCCGCTTCACCCGGGCGGGCACGGCGACGCTGCGGGTCGCGTACTCGCCCTGGCTGAAGCCGGAGACGGCGGGCGGCTGTCTGAAGGTGCGGCCGCAGCGCGCGGGCGAGTTCACGGAGCTGGTGGCGGCGGCTCCCGGCACGTACCGGATCGGTTCGGACTGGGAGTCGTCGCCGTCGCCGCGGCCGTCAGGCGCCGGGTGTCGCGCAGGGTGAGGCGGACTCGGTCGGGGTGTCGGTGGGGCTCGGCGTGTCCGTCGGGTCCGCCGTGTCGGACGGGCAGTCGGTCGGGTCGGGCGAGGAGTCGGTGGGCTCGTCGGTGACCGGGGGCTCGCCGGTCGTCGGCGGGTCGGTGGGCGGCTCGGTGGTGCCGGAGTCGCTGGGCCCCGGGGTGGGGCTCGGCTCGCCGCTGGTGGTGGGCGAGGGGCCCGGGCTCGGGCTGGTGGTCGGCTTGCGGGTGGGCGTGGGGTCGGGGCCGATGACGATGCCGCCGCCCTTGTCGCCTCCCCGGTCGCCGACGGGCTCGGTGGCCTGGGTGTCGGAACCCGCGCCGGGGCTGACCGGGATCGTGCCCTTGCCGTCGGCGACGGTGTGCACGCCCTTGCGGTAGAACTCCATCCAGTACAGGACCGTACGGAGATAGTCACGCGAGTAGTTGTAGCTGAGGATCGCCCGCTCAAGGCCCGCGGACGTGCCGACGTCGCGGCTGCCCGCGCACAGGTAGTGCCCGGCGGCGAGGGCGGCGTCGTAGATGTTGTTGGGGTCGGCGGTGCCGTCGCCGTTGCCGTCGGCGCCCCAGCGGCGCCAGGTGCCGGGCAGGAACTGCATCGGGCCGACGGCCCGGTCGTAGACGGGGTCGCCGTCCCACACGCCGTTCTCGGTGTCGCGGATGAGCGCGAACCCCTTGCCGTTCAGCGGCGGGCCCGTGATGCGGTGCCGTGTGGTGCCGTTCGCGTCGACGTCACCGCCGCGCGCCTGCCCCGACTCGACCTTGCCGATCGCGGCGAGCAGCTGCCACGGCAGCCGGCAGCCGGGGTCGGTGCGGCCGACGGAGGACTCGGCGCGGCGGTAGGCGGCGAGGACGGTCGCGGGGATGCCGGACTCGGCGCGGATCTCGGACGGCGTGTAGGTGGTGTCCGGTACGTCCGGGACCGTCAGGGGCGGCAGTTCCGTGTGGTACGAGTCGTCGCCCTGGGAGTCGACGTGGGGCAGCGGGCCTTCGGAGAGGGCGATCGGGTCGGTGCGGTTCCCGTCGTCCTGTCGGGTCGGCTTCCCCAGCACGTCCGGGGCTTGGGACGCCGTGAGCAGGGCTGTCGCGGCGACGGCGACCGCGGTGCCGCGCAGACCGCGCAGACTGCGGCGCAGCCGGGGGCGTGTGCTCGGTCTCGGGGTGCGCATGGGAACCCTTTCGTCGTCAGCTGCTGAAGGTGTCGATCGCGGAGACCAGCCAGTGGCCGTTCTTGAGGACCAGGTCGACGGCGAGCATGGCGCCGCCGTAGTTCGCCGCGCTGCCCGCCTTCGTCTTCGCCGCGGTGCTGGTGCTGGACTGGTCGGCGTAGACGAGGACCCTGGCCCGGTCGCCGTCGATCCGTTCGACCGCGCTGTCGGTGACGGTGGTGGTGACGACGGTCTTCTGCTTCTTCGCCCGGGTCAGGACGGGGGCGAGCAGGGTGCGGTGCTGGTCGACGGCCTTGCCGGTGAGGAGGGTGGCGGTCGCCTTCTCGTTGGACTGCGGATTGGCGTAGTCGTACGAGAAGAGGGCGTTCACGGCCTTCTCCGCCCGGCCCTTGACCTGGCTGGTGCGGGCGGGGTCGGTGAGGGCCGTGTTGCGGGTGGCCGAGGTGTGGGTGAGGGAGTGCGCTCGGGCGTGGGACCAGCCGGCGAAGGCGCCGAGCAGGAGGGTGAGCGCGCAGAGGGCGATGAGGAGTCTGCCGGGGTGAACGGTGCGCGGGGCCGAGGTACGGGCCGGTTGCGCGCTCGCCCCGCGCTGGGGGGCCGCCTTGCCCACCCTGCCGCCCTTGGCGGCGGATTGCCCAAGGCTGCGCTGCAGACGTTGGCGTTCACGGCTAATGGTGTGGCGAGTGGTCGTCGACGGCATCGGTGGCGTCCTTCGGTCAGTCGGTGGTGGTGGCCGTGTCACCGACCGGGGCCTGGGCCAGAGCGCTGAGTTTCCAGTGGCCGTCGGTACGGGTGAGTTCGCCGAGCATGCGGCTGTCCTTGTCGGTGGCCTTCTGGCCCGACGCCTTCACGGTGATCCGCAGCGCCACCATGACCCGGGCCTTCCCGGCCCGTTCGTCGAGTTCGGTGACGGCGCCGTCGAGGACCTTCGCCGTACTGACCGTCCTGGCCGTCTGCACCTGCTTCTTGAACTCCGCGCGTCCCTTGACGAGTTGGGAGTGCAGGGCGCCGGTCGTCGACGCCTCCCACAGGTCGAGGCCGTGGTCCAGCTCGCGGTGGTCGAGGGTGTTGAGGTTCTGCACGGACTGCTCCCCGGCCTCCAGGACGTCGTCGCGGGCGACCGCGAACGCGGCGGTGTCGTCGTGCGCGGCCCCGTACCAGGACCAGCCGCCCCGGACGGCGAAGCCGGCCGCGACGAGGGTGAGCACCAGCGCCGCGACGAGCAGAGGTCTTCTCATGGGATTCACCTGGTTCGACTGGTTCACCTCGTTCACCTCGTTCACCTCGTTCACCTGGTCCACCTCGTTCACCTGGCCTTGATGTCGACGATCTGCCATACGTCGTCGTGGAGTTCGGCGGTGACGGAGAGCTGCGCGGCCGACGTCACCGGCTTCCTGTCCCCGCGCTTCGCACTCTGGTCGAGGAAGACGAGCAGGTGCGCGGTGCCGCCGCGCAGGCTGACGGTGCCGACGCGCACGGCGTCGGTGGAGAGCGTCACCTTCTGCGTGCGGACGTTCTTGCGGACCTGCGCGAAGAGCTGCTGGTACTGGCGCGCGGCCTTGCCCGAGAGGACCTCACGGGCGGTGCGCTCGGTGGCGTCGGTGCCGTCCGGGGTGTACGAGAAGACCTTCGCGAGGGCGCTGCTGACGTCCCCGTTGACGCGGTTGGTGGCGTCGGCGTCGGTGAGCGCGTGGTTGTGGGCGGAGGGGGCGTCGCGCAGGGAGTGGGCCTTGTGGAGGAGCACGGCCCCGGTGGCGGCGAGCAGCAGGCCGAGGACGGCCGCCACCAGCGCCTTGGGCCATCTGCTGCCTGGGCCGGCAGGGTGGGCGGGGCGGCCCTCGTCGCCGGGCGTGTCGTCGTCGACCCGCACCACGGGCCCGACGTCCCCTACGTCCCCGACGTCCCCGACATCGGCGTCGACCACATCACGGCTCACTGCGCCACCCCCGTCACGGCCACCGCGTTCAAGGACTTCACCTTCCACTGCCCCTCGGAGGTCCGGCTGAGGACCGCCTCCAGGCGTTTGCGTTCCGCCGCCTGCGAGCCCGATCCGGTGGAGACCCGCACCGTCGCGATGAGCTTCGCCGTCCCGGCCCGGTCGTCGAGGGCGGTGACCGCCGCGTCCGTGACGACCCCGCGGGTCGACGTCCCGGCCGCCGGCGACACCCGCCCGAGCCGGGTGCGCAGCGGCCCTGTCGTCACCGCCTGCCACCGGCGCACCCCGGCCCTGGCCCGCGCCGCGGTCGACGCGTCCAGCGTCGTGAGCCGGGCGACGGCGGACCGGCCGTCGCCGAGGGCGGCGTCCCGGGCCCGGCCGTACGCGAGGTCGCCGTCACCGTGCGCCTGCGCGTACGACCAGACCCCCGTACCGCACAGCGCGAGCGCCGCGGCGAGTCCCACTCCCGCCAGGACCCGTTTGAGTCCCACTCCCGCCAGGACCCGTTTCACCGCTCGCTCCCTTCGGAGAGGCCGAGCAGCCCGGCCATCCCTGAGGACGACTCCGCGGCGCCGGCCCCGTCGCTCACCGAGGGAAGCGCGAGGGCCCCCGGCTGTGCGGGTTCCGGGACGGCGCCGCCGCGCGGGGCGTGCGCCGAGCCGCGTACGTTCACGCCGCTCGACGCGGCCGCCGTGCAGCGGGCGCCGGTGTTGAGGGCGGGCGCGGCACCGAGATCCGTACCGAGCCGGTACGTGGTGCCCGCGTAGCCCGCCGTGCAGGGCAGGGGCTGGAAGAAGGTGACCGCCATGCCGAAGTTGACCTTCTTTCCGTCGACGGCCGTGGCCCCGGCGGCGACCGCCGCGGGCAGTTTCACGAGCAGTTCCTCGGTGCCGCGCTGCCGGGTGACGGCGACCTCGGACGTGGTGAGGAGGTTGGCGAGGACCACGCCGACCTCGGGGTCGAGGTCCCGGAGCAGGCCGCTGACCTGGGTGGCCGCCGCCGGGGCCGCCATGACGAGGCGGCGCAGATCGGTGTCGGAGCCCTTCAGGGTGGCCGCCAGGTCCTTGGCGCCGGACGCGAAGTCCTTGATGGCGCGGCCCTCTTCGGCCTGGGTGCGCAGCACGACCTCGCCGTCGGCCATGAGTTTCGTGGTCTGCGGCAGGGCCCGGTCGGCGGCCTGGACGAACTGGGAGCCGTTGTCCATCAGCAGTTGCAGGTCCTCGCCGCGCCCCTCGAAGGCTTTGCCGAACTCGTCGACGACCGTGCGCAGATCGTCCAGCGGCACGGAGGTGGTGAGGTCGTCGACGCTCGACAGGACGTCCGTGACCGGGCGCGGCACGGAGGCCGCGGTCGGGTCGATACGGGAGCCGTCGGCCAGATAGGGGCCGCCGGAGCGCTCCGGGCGCAGGTCGATGTACTGCTCGCCGACCGCCGACAGGCTCGCGACGACGGCTTTGGCGTCGTCGGGGATGCGCGGCGCGGACTTCTTGATGCGCAGCTCGGCCTCGACGCCGTCGGCGGTGAGCCCGATGGGTCCCACGCGGCCCACGGAGACGCCCCGGTAGGTGACGTCGGAGTGGGTGAACAGGCCGCCGGTGCGCGGGAGTTGTACCTTCACCGTGTAGTAGTCGGCGGCGCCGACGTAGCGGCCGAGGTCGGCGTAGCGGATGCCGAGGTAGCCGAGGACGAGGACGGCGATGAGCAGGAAGGCGACGTTCTTGAGGCGGGTGGCGAGGGTGATCACTGGCCGCCACCCCCGGTCCCGGTCGTGGAGGGCAGCGGCAGCGGCGAGGTGGTGGACGCCTTCGAGGACGAGGACGTGGTGGAGGACTTCTTGGTCCGGGCGGTCGCCGTCGGGGTGGGGCTGCCGGTGTCCCGGGGCTGGACCGGTGGGATGAGCCGGGTGCCCGGCGCCGCGGTGACGTCGAGATACGTGTTGAGGTAGTCGCCCTTGATGCCGCGCAGCACCTCGTCCGTGAACGGGTAGGTGAGCAGCACCTGGAGGGAGTCGGGCAGATCCTGGCCCGAGTCGGCGAGCGCCTTGAGGGTGGGCGCGATGGCCTTCAGGTCGGCGACCATGTCGGCCTTGCTCCGGTCGAGGGTCTCGACGGCGACGCCCTTGAGCCGGTCGAGGGAGCGCAGCATCGTCATCAGTGAACCCCGTTGTTCCTCAAGGGTCTTGAGGCCCGGGGAGAGGCCGGACAGCACGGTGGCGACGTCCTCCTTGCGGTGTGCGAGCGTCGCCGAGAGCCGGTTGACGCCGTCGAGGGCGGCGGTGATGTCGCCCCGGTGGTCGTCGAGGTCGGTGACGAGGGTGTTGACGCGGCGCAGCGTGGAGCGGACCTGGCTCTCGCGGCCGCCGACGGCCTTGTTGAGTTCCGTGGTGATGGTCTTGAGCTGGTTGACGCCGCCGCCGTTGAGGAGCAGCGAGAGCGCGCCGAAGACCTCTTCGACCTCCGTGTTGCGTCCGGTGCGGGAGACGGGGATGCGGTCGCCGGCGTGCAGGCTCCCGGTTCCCTTCTCGGGCGCGACGAGCTGGACGTACTTCTCGCCGAGGAGGCTGGACTGCTCGACGCGGGCGCCGGTGTCGGCGGGGAGGTGGACGTCGCCGTTGACCTTCATGGTGACGCGAGCGGTCCAACTTCCCTTCCCGGCAAGGCTGATCTTCGTCACCCGGCCCACCGCGACGTCGTTGACCTTGACAGCGGACTGCGGCACGAGGCTCAGTACGTCCTTCATGTCGGCGGTGACGGTGTACGGGTGCGGGCCGAGGTCGGCGCCGCCGGGCAGCGGCAGCTCCTCGATGCCGCCGAAGGACGGGGTGGGCAGCTTGATGACGCCGAGGGTGAGGAGGAAGGCGACGGTGATCGACAGGGCGCAGCCGAGCCCGGCCCCCGTACGGACTCTCGACGTGTTCACTGGTCGCCTCCCACCGCGGGGAGCGGCAGCAGCGGCCCGCCCGAGCTCAGCTCGTTGAGGTCCGCCCGGCCGTCGAGGGTGCGCGTCTTGGGGTTGTACGCGTTGACGACGTTCTGCGCGGCCAGCGGTGCCACGTCCAACGCCTCGGCGAGGGAGGCCCGTTGTGCGACGAGGGCCTGGGTGAGGGGGACGAGCTGGTCGACGTTGTCCTTCAGTTCGCCCCGGTGGTCGTTGATGAACTTCTTGACCTTGCCGAGCGCCTTGCCCAGCTCCTTCAGGGCCCCCGCGAGGTCGTCGCGGTTGTCGGCGAAGTAGCCGGTGACGTCGGCGAGGGTCTGCTGCGCGGTGCGCACCCCGGTGTCCTTCTCCTTGAGCATCGTGGTGAAGGTCTGCAGCTGGGAGAGGGTGGTGAACAGGTCGTCGCTGCTGCCGTTGAGGGTCTTCGCGGCCTTGCCGAACTGTTCGATGCTGTCGCCCATCGCGCTGCCGTTGCCCTTGAGGTTCTCGGCGCCGGTGGTGAGGAGGCCGGACAGCGCGCCCTTCTGGTTGGCGCCGCCGGGGCCGAGCGCCTTGCTGAGTTCGGTGATGCTGTCGTAGAGCTGGTCGACCTCGACGGGGGTGCGGTTGCGGGCGGCGGGCAGCTTCGCGCCGTCCTTGAGCGTCGCCCCCGCCTCGTAGGCGGGCGTGAGCTGCACGTACCGGTCGGCGACGATGCTCGGCGCGACGGCCACGGCCCGCGCCCCGGCCGGCACCTTCACCCCGTCGTCGACGTCGAGGGTGACCCGCACCTGAGTGCCCTCGGGGTGCACGCCTTCGACCCGTCCCACCCGCACGCCGAGGATCCGCAGGTCGGATCCGGCGTAGATGCCGACGGCCCGGTCGAAGTAGGCGGTGATGCGCATCCCGCCGCGCCCGGTGGCGCCGACGCCGACGATCCCGGCGGCGATCAGCACGGCGAGCGCGAGCGTGCCGATCAACAGCTTGTTCCTGGTCCTCATACCGGCTTCAGCCCCCGTTCCCGTACGCGCCGTTCTTGGGTGGTCTGCACGACGTCTTCGGGAGCGACGACTCGGGCAGGTAGTTCCGCGGCACGACGCCGCAGAGGTAGCTGTCGAACCAGCGGCCGCTGCCGAGGGTGTTGCCGACGAGCCGGTAGTAGGGGCCGAGCAGGGCGAGGGTCTTGTCGAGCTTGCCCTTGTTCCTGGCCAGGACCGTCGTCACCCGGCTGAGCGCCTTCAGGGTGGGGCCGAGCTGCCGGTCGTTGTCGTCGACGAGGCCGCCGAGTTCCCTGCCGAGCGCCTCGCTGCCGCTGAGCAGCGCCTTGATGGCGGTACGGCGTTTCTTCAGCTCGGTGAGCAGGGAGCCGCCGTCGTCGATGAGCGTCTCGAAGCTGGACTTCTTCGTCTGGAGCGTCTTCGTCAGCTTCTTGCTCCCGGCGAGGAGCTGGGCGAGCTGGGTGTCGCGCGAGGAGACGGTCCTCGACAGCGCCGAGAGCCCCTTCACGGCAGCCTTCACATCGGGCGGCGAGTCCTTGAACGTCTCGGAGATGGTGTCGAAGCTCGCGGCGAGCTGCTGGGTGTCGATCTCGTCGATGGTGCCGCTGAGGTCCTCGAACGCCTGGGTGACGTCGTACGGGGACGTGGTGCGCGACAGCGGAATGCGGGATCCCGGGTCCTGGCGGGCGGCGCCGACCGGGTCGAGGGCCACGTACTTCTCGCCGAGCAGGGTCTTGATGGCGATGGCGGCGGTGGTGCGGTCGCCGATCCAGGTGCCGTCGTCCTTGATCTTGAAGGTGACCTTCACCTTGGCGCCGTCGAGGCCGACGCCGGTGACCTCGCCGACCTTCACGCCGGCGATCCGCACCTCGTCGCCGCCGCCGAGCCCCGCGGCCTCGCTGAAGTTCGCGGTGTACGTGGTCCCGCCGCCGACGTACGGCAGGCTGCTCGCGTTGAGCGCGGCGAGCGCGAGCAGGGCGAGGACGACGAGCCCGACGACGGCCACGGCGACGGGGTTGCGTTCCTGGACGGGCTTGAGCCGCGGCCGCCTCGGGAACGACGCGGTGCTCCGGGGCATCACTGGCACCTCGCTTCGGTGACGGTGATGCCGGTGGGCGGCTTCGAACCGTCGGACATGGTGACCCCGCTGACGCCGGCCTGGCAGAGGTAGAGGTTGAACCAGGATCCGTACGAGGCGAGCCGGGTCAGGGCGGTCAGCTTGCTCGGGGTCTTGTCGAGGAAGTTCTGGATCTGCGGCAGTCCCTGGCCCAACTGGCCCGACAGGCGCCCGAGTTGCTGGATGTCGCCCTTGAGCGGCTCGCGCGCGTCCTTGAGGAATCCGGCGGTGACGGTCGTCAGGTCGCCCATCGCGGTGACGGCCTCGCCGAGCGGCTTGCGGTCGTCGTTGAAGCCGGAGACCAGTTCCTGGAGGGTGGTGACGAGGTCGTCGAACTGGGCCTCGCGGTCGTTGATGGTGGTCAGCACGTCGGTGAGGTTGCCGATGACCTCGCCGATGACCTTGTCCTTGGCGGCGACGGTCTGCGTGAGCGATCCGACGTGCCGGATGAGGCTGTCGACGGTCCCGCCCTCGCCCTGGAGCACCTTGACGATCGATCCGGCGAGGTCGTTGACGTCCTTCGGGGACAGCCCCTCGAAGAGCGGCTTGAAGCCGTTGAAGAGGAGGGTCAGGTCGAGGGCGGGCGTGGTGTGCGCCAGCGGGATGGTGCCGCCGGGCCGCAGGTCGCCGGTGGCCGTGCCGGTGCCGCGCTCCAGGGACACGTACCGCTGCCCGACCATGTTGAGGTACTTCACGGCGGCCGTGGTGGTGGCCGGCAGGGCGCGATCCTTCTCGACGGTGAACGTCACCTGGGCGGTGCGGCGGTCGACGACGCGGACGTCCGTCACCTCGCCGACCTTCACCCCGGAGATCCGCACCCCGTCGCCGTCGATGAGCCCGGTGACGTCGGTGAACAGCGCCTTGTACGTGCGGGTGTCGGTGTTGACGCCGGTGTTGGCGATGCTCAGGCCGAGCACGGTGGTGGCGAGTGCGGTGACGAGGACGAAGATCAGTGACTTGGTCAGCGGGCCGGCCAGGGATCTGCGCCTGATGTGCCCGAACTCGTCGTCCTTGGCGGTCACTTGAGCTTCACCTCCGTCCCCCGGTAGACGGGTCCGACGAGCAGGCTCGACCAGTCGGGCAGGTCGTCGGGCGAGGTCTTGGCCGCGGGCGCGACGAGCTCGTTCACCAGGTCGTTCTCCTGCGGCGAGTTGGCGGGCCCGAGGTCCTGCCCGGCGACGGAGGCCGACGCGGTGGCGGCCGTCGGCGTACGGGCCGACGCGCTGCCGAGGTAGGGCACCGAGTAGCAGTGCGGGGTGCCGCCCGAGCCGTAGGACGGGGTGTCGCGCCCGGCGGCGTAGGCGCCACGGGAGGCGACCGTCGTGACGTCGATGTGCAGCCCCGGCTGGTCGGTGCCCTTGCCGAGCGCCTTGTCCATGCGGGGCACGAACTCGGTGAGCGTGCGCAGCGTGCACGGGAACGACGGTGCGTACTTCGCGAGCAGTTCGAGGGTGGGCCGCGAGGTGGCGGAGAGCCGGATGATGTTGTCCTGGTTGGCCCGCAGGAACGCGTCGAGGTCCTCGGCGGCGCGTGTCGTGTCGCCGTAGGCGGCGGCGAGGTCGCTCTGTTTCTCGGCGATCGTGCCGCTGGTGGTGGTGAGGTCGCGGAGTGCGTCGATGATGCCGGGCGCGGCGTCGGCGTAGGTGTGGGACACGGTGACGAGCTGCTTCAGGTCCTCGTTCAGGGTCGGCAGGTTCGGGTTGAACTTCCGCAGGTGGGCGTCGAGTTGGGTGAGCGTGTCGCCCAGCTGGGAGCCCCGGCCCTCCAGGGCCTGCGACACGGCGGACAGCGTCGCGGAGAGTTTCTGCGGCTGTACGGCGGTCAGCATCGGCAGGACGTCGTCGAGGACCTGTTGCAGTTCGACGGCGTTGGCGGAGCGGTCCTGCGGGATGGTCGCCCCGGCCGCCAGCATCCGCGTACTGGGATCGCTCGGCGCCACCAGGGCCACGTACCGCTCACCGAAGAGGGTGGTCGGCAGCATCTGGGCGCTGACGTCGTCGGGGATGTCGCGGAGCGCGCCGGGTTCGAGGGCGAGGGTGAGGCGGGCCCCGGTGCCGGTGGCGTCGATCCTGCGGACCTCGCCGAGGACGACGCCGCGCAGTTTCACCTCGGCGCCGATGTGCATCTCGTTGCCGACGTTCCCGGTCTCGACGACGACCTCGTCGGAGTCGGTGAAGTCCTTGCCGTAGACGGCGACGGCGAGCCAGATGAGCAGGGCGGGCACGAGCAGGAAGGCGATCCCCGCGAGTCTGCGGCGCACGGTCTCCATGTCAGCCCGCCACCTTCACGGTCGTGGTGGCGCCCCAGATGGCGAGGGAGAGGAAGAAGTCGGTGACGGAGATGACGACGATAGCGTTGCGCACCGACCGCCCCACGGCGACGCCGACCCCCGCGGGGCCGCCGCTCGCCCGGAACCCGTAGTAGCAGTGGGCGAGGATCACCATCACGCTGAAGATCAGCACTTTGAGGACGGAGAGCAGCACGTCGGTGGGTGAGAGGAAGAGGTTGAAGTAGTGGTCGTACGTGCCTTGCGACTGCCCGTTGAAGACGACGGTGACCAGGCGCGAGGCCAGGTAGGAGGAGAGCAGCCCGATCGCGTAGAGCGGGATGATGGCGACGACGCCGGCGACGATGCGGGTGGTGACGAGGTACGGCATCGACCGCACGCCCATGCCTTCGAGCGCGTCGACCTCTTCGTTGATGCGCATGGCGCCGAGCTGGGCGGTGAACCCGGCGCCGACGGTGGCGGACAGGGCGAGTCCGGCGACGAGCGGGGCGATCTCGCGGGTGTTGAAGTACGCGGAGACGAAGCCGGTGAAGGCGGCGGTGCCGATCTGGTCGAGGGCCGCGTAGCCCTGGAGCCCGACGACGGTGCCGGTGGCGGCGGTCATCGCGATCATCACGCCGATGGTGCCGCCGATGACACCGAGCCCGCCGGAGCCGAAGGCGACCTCGGCGAGCAGCCGCTGCACTTCCTTCGCATACCGCACGACGGTCCGCGGGATCCACACCAACGCCCTTATGTAGAAGAGGAGTTGGTCGCCGCCGCGGTCGAGCCAGACGAGTGGGGAGGCCATGAGAGTGCTCAGCCTCCCTTCGGTGGAACGATCTGGAGGTAGATCCCGGTCAGTACCGTGTTCACGAAGAAGAGCAGGATGAAGGTGATGACGACGGACTGGTTGACGGCGTCACCGACGCCCTTCGGCCCGCCTCTCGGGTTGAGTCCGCGGTACGCGGCGACGATCCCGGCGATGAACCCGAAGACGAGGGCTTTGAACTCGCTGATGTAGAGGTCGGGGAGCTGGGCGAGCGCGGAGAATGACTGGAGGTAGGCGCCCGGAGTGCCGTGCTGCATCACGACGTTGAAGAAGTAGCCGCCGAGCGTGCCGACGACGGAGACCATGCCGTTGAGCAGCAGGCTGACGAACATGGCGGCGAGCACGCGCGGCACGACGAGCCGCTGCACGGGCGAGACCCCCATGACGGTCATCGCGTCGAGCTCCTCCCGGATCTTGCGCGACCCGAGATCGGCGCAGATGGCGGAGCCGCCGGCCCCGGCGATAAGCAGGGCGACGATGAGCGGGCTGGCCTGCTGGATGACGGCGAGCACACTGGCCCCGCCGGTGAAGGACTGCGCCCCCAACTGCTGGGTGAGCGAACCGACTTGGAGCGCGATGACGGCGCCGAAGGGGATCGACACGAGGGCGGCGGGCAGGATGGTGACACTGGCGATGAACCAGAACTGCTCGACGAACTCCCGGAACTGGAACGGCCGCCGGAAGATGTCACGCACGACGCGCACGGCGAGAGCGAAGAGCTGCCCGGTCTGTCTCAAGGGGCCGAGGAGCGGGTGCGCCCCGTAGGGGCGCGGGGCCGTGTTCGCTGTGCTGCCGCCGCGTGAGCGCGGCAGGCCACGACGATGCCGCGCCCGGCGAGCACCGGAATCGGGCAGACGGGTATCCGCACTCACACGGCACCCCCGGCCCGGGGCACCACAGCGGTCGGCTCCAGCACATCCCGCCCGTACGCGGAGCGAATCGCGGCCTGAGCGGCACCGGGCAACGTGTCCAGCAGCCCGAGCACCCGCTCCCGCCGCCGCGCGACGGCAGCCCGCTCCCCGAGCCCCGGCGATGGCGCCAACTGCGGCACCAGCTCACGCGGGGTGGCCACCGCCCCGCCCCGGGAAGCCTCGGCGGCCAGCGCCCCCGCGTCCTTCTCCTCGGACATCCCGATCGGCCCCACCACGTCGGCGGTGAGGAACTGCCGCACGACGGGCTCCTCGCTGGTCAGCAGCACTTCCCGCGGGCCGAAGGTGACGAGGTTGCGCCGGAAGAGCATCCCCATGTTGTCGGGCACCGTCGCGGCGATGTCGAGGTTGTGGGTGACGATGAGCATCGTCGCGTCGGTGGTGGTGTTCAGGTCGATGAGCAGCTGCGAGATGAAGGCGGTCCGCACCGGGTCGAGCCCCGAGTCGGGCTCGTCGCAGAGGATGATCTGCGGGTCGAGGACGAGCGCCCGCGCGAGACCGGCCCGCTTGCGCATACCGCCGCTGATCTCGCCGGGCAGCTTCCCCTCGGCCCCCAACAGGCCCACCGCGTCGATGCGTTCCATGACGATGCGGCGGATCTCGGATTCCTTCTTCTTCGTGTGCTCGCGCAGCGGGAAGGCGATGTTGTCGAAGAGGTTCATCGATCCGAACAGGGCGCCGTCCTGGAACATCAGGCCGAACAGCTTCCTGGCCTCCATGATGTCCCGCTCGGGGCTGCGGGCCATGTCGACCCCGTCGACCAGGACCCGGCCGTGCTCGGGCTTGAGGAGCCCGATCAGCGATTTCAGGAAGACGGTCTTCCCGGTCCCGGAGGGCCCGAGCATGACGCTCACCTCACCGGCCGGCAGGGTGAGGCTGACGTCCTGCCAGATGTTCTGCTTGCCAAAGGACTTGGTCAGGCCCTCGACCTTTACTTCGATTCCCATGTCACCTCCAGCAAGCGCTCGTTGCTCATGTGCACCGGGAGGCGCACGTTAAGTGGGCTGATACCGCCACGACAAGCGGCGCGTAAGCTAATTCCGGGGCGCCGCCACTTCTTTGTCACCGGATGACAAAGCGGCGGGAATGACTTGTCGTCCGGTGAGTGATTCGCGTGCGGGGAATCGGGCGGGGCCCCGCGTCTCCGGGGGGTCGGAACTGCGGGGCCCCACCCTTGGAGACCCTGACCCGGAAGGAGGGATCGGGCCGGGTTCTCCCCAGGAACTCCTGGTCGACAGGGGGGTGTCGGCGAGGAGTCGAACGACCACACCTGGACGTTACGACCGAGTAACCTAGGGCCGCAATAGCCGGACAGGAAAATGCCGGGCGGCACCCGGCAACCCTTCACCGGGTAATAACTCAAGGCCCCCGCACACTCACTCGGCGACAATTTACGAACCGCCGGAGAGGAACTCGCGGCCGACGTTTCCAAATTCCTTGCCGGGTTAGTTACTTACCCGTAGCGTCATGGGCCGTCAGAGGCCGTCCACGCACGTCCGGCCGGCTGTCCCCACACCCGTGGAACGCTCCGGGTGCCGTCGAGAGAGCCCGAGGTCCCATGAATTCTGCATCCGTCATGCCCGCACGCAGACGGGCCCGCGCCGCGGTCCTGAGCGCCTCCGCGGCCCTGGCCGCCTTCGCCCTGGCCGGCACGTCGTCGGCCGCGACCGGGGCCGCTGCGGCCGAACTGAACGGCACCTGGGCGCCGTTCAACCGCTGCCCGGTCGACGCCGCCGGCATGCTGGCCGCGACCGGGCAGGAGACCATCGCCCAGTGCGTGGTCTCGCACGCGTCCAGCGGCTCCATCAAGCTCGGCAACACCACGGTGACCACCGGCGCCAGCGATCTCCAGATGGGCGTGATCCAGCGAACCGGTCAGACCCCGCTCCTGGTGCCACCGCCCGAGGGCACGATCATCGCCGACTCGGCGGACGTCCCGGGCGGCCTGCTGGGGCTGATGTGCCCGAGCGACATCCCCGTCATCAGCAGCATCTGCGCGCAGGTCAAGGACGGCGACCTGAACCGGATCACGGCCACCATCGAGTCCGCGGGCAGCCCGTCCGACTTCAACCTGGCCGCCGCCATCACCCCGGGCGACCCGATCCTGTCGCTGCCCGTGCGCATCCGGCTCAAGAACCCGTTCCTCAGCTCCGACTGCACCATCGGCACGGCGGAACACCCCGTCGTGCTGCGGCCCCGGACCCTCACCAAGCCGTCCGTGAAGGTCGTACGGTTCGACGCGGACGGCACCCCGTCCACGACGGGCGCGCTGACCAGCTTCCAGCTGTCGGGCGCCGACCAGGGCGACTCCACGTTCGCCGTGCCGGGCGCCAGCAACTGCGGGCTGCTGGGCCTCATCGACCTCGCGGTGAACCTGAAGACGGGGCTGCCGGCGGCCTCCGGCACCAACAGCCTGACGCTCACCAGCACGTCGACCGCGACGGCGAGCCTCACCAACTCGTTCGCGGCGTACCCGAACCAGGGCAGGACGCTGTCGGACGCGTGGCACTCGGCGGTGAAGTAGCCCCCTCGGGCGACCGCGACGGAGCCCCGGCCGGATCTCCGGCCGGGGCTCCGTGCCGGACTACTTCGCGCGCGGCAGCTCCGGGATGTCGGGCGGGCAGTTGAGCTTGGAGGTGGGGATACAGGTCTTCCCCTGATTCATCAGGACCAGGTTCCCCTTGCCCGAGATCGACGCGGTGAACAGGGCGTCGAGGTTCTCCCCGCTCTTCGTGCGGCATCCACTGAACCGCGGGATGTCGACCTCGCCCTGCAACGGGCCGCCGGAGAACACGTTCCCGTACTCGGGGAAGAGCCCGTTCAGCACCACGTCGAAGGACTCGGCGGTCCGGCAGTCGCCGCCCACGTCCAGCGGCGCCCCGTTCAGGGTGACGTCGTGCAGCCGCAGCGACTGCTTGAAGTAGACGATGGCGAACGGCGGGGCGGGCAGCGTGCCGGCGTTGCCCGTCGAGATCGTCACGGGCCCGTTGTCGTACGACACCTTCGCGGTCACCGGCTGGAACCCGAACCCCAGGAACGTGGACTCGGAGTCCGGCAGGTCCAGCGCGCCGAGCGAGTCGATCCGGGTGTACCGCCGCGTCGCCGGGACCTCGGGGAACTTCACGGTGTACGTGTGCTTGACCGCCAGGACGCTGAGCAGCGCGGGCTTCTTGGCCGGATCGTTGATGATCATGGCGCCGTGCAGTTTGGTGACGTTGGCGTACCCCACGGCGTAGGCGCAGCCCGGGGTGCCCGGGAGATTGCTCTCGGTGTGCGTGATGCCGTCGCCGGTCGGCGGTACGGGTACGTAGCGGTAGTCCATCTCGCCCGTGGGCAGCGGCACGGGGCAGGGGCCCTCGTCGTCGGCGAGGGTGCCCGGCTGCTCGGCGGTGATGCCATCCCGCTGCTCGCCCCGCCCCTGCTGCGCGGGGCCCGTGCCGTCGCCGCCCGGCGTCCCGCCGCCCGCGCCGCCGGTGACCGGTACGACGCCGAGCCGGCCGTTCTGTCCCGCGGCCGGTTCGCAGGTGAGGGTCGTGGTCACGGGGGTCACCTCGTCGGGCGTCAGCGCGAGCGTGAGACCGGTGGCGGTCAGTGACACGTCGCCGTCCGCCCCGACGGTGACGGACGGCACCGGGCCGGTGAACTCCGGCCGCACCTCTCCCTCGGCGGGCAGCGGCATCGGCTGCGCGGAGAGCCCCTGCCAGGTGGCGGTCGCGGACTCCTCGCCCTGGCGCACGTCGACACCGACCGTGGCCGTGCCCGCCACGGTGGTCGCGCCGTCCGGCAGCCAGGCGGCGAGGTCGGAGCGCTGGAGGACCGGCGTCACCGTCACGTCCTCGGGCTGGATGGGCTCGCCCACCACCCCGGCCGACGGGAGCCGGGCCGTGATGCCGACGCCGATGTCGCGGGCGGGACCGCCCGCCTTGCCGTCGTCCGCCTTGCACGCGTAGGTGATGGCGGTGTCGACCCGGGTCGTCCCGCCCGTTCCGTCGGCCGCCGACGACGCGGCGGACCCCGGGCTGACCAGCAGCCCCATCGTGAGTCCTGCCGCGCCGAGCAGCACCGGACGCCGCTTGCCCCTCATCTGTGCTCACTCCTCTAGCCCGCGGATCGCCTGAACGGCCCTGCGACGCCGTGTGCCGTCGCAGGGCCGGTGATGGACCGGTCGGATCACGCGGGCGTGATCGTCTGGATCGGGTTCGCGAGCTGGTAGACGGCGTTGAAGCTGGCCACGTCGCCGGGGTTGATCAGGCCGAGGCAGTCCGCGTCGGAGCCGGCGACCAGGTCCGTGCCGGTGCCGTCGACGGTGAGCTTGCCGGTGCCGTTCTGGTAGGTGCCGTAGACCGTGCCGCTGAAGGTGGCGGTGCAGCCCGGGCCACTGATCTTCGCCGAGATGGAGCTGATGGAGCCGTCCACCTTCGTGGAGTCGGTGGCGTTGACGTTCGAGACGTTCAGCTTCCACGGCGTGGAGGTCATGGTCACGTCGAACGGGATGCCGCCGACGTTGCAGTTCGTGAAGGTGACGGTGCCGATGTCGCCGATGCCGACACCGTCCGAGTCGGACGCCGAGAGGGTTCCGGACGCATTCGACGAGTCGCAGACGAGCTGGGCCAGCGGCACGTCGAGGGTCGGGTTGGGGGCCGTCGCGCTGAAGGCGCCGGCCGGGCTGACCGTCCACGCCGACTGGGCCGTGGCCGAGGCGGAGGTCACGGTGAATCCGACCGCGGCGCCGACCGCGGCGGTGACGACTGCGGCTCTGCGTACGAACTGGTGCATGGTGCTTGTCCCTTCGTGGGGCGCACGCCGTCCTGAGCCGGGCCCGGGGCTCGTCCGTGTCCGGGGCCTGACGTGGGGCTTACGCGGGGGGAGAAGACAGGCGGACCCATGATTTTCGGCCGCCTTGCGAGACCGTGCGCCGAAGACACTACGGACGAGTAACACCGCTCGGCAACAACTCCGGGGAATGTCCCGGGAATTCCGTACGGAAGCCCCGAAAATTGTCTCCGCACCCAGAACCGCAGGTCAGGAATTTATCGGCGAATGAGCAATGACGGGCCGTCGCCGACGATTGCTCACTCGTTGATAAATTCCGTCGGGCGACTTGTCGCATGGCGCACAACGGGACTGCGGCGGGGCCGGAGTGCACCGCTCCGCGGGGCTGTGCGGCGCACGTCCGGAACCTCTCGTGCCCCCTCCGTCGATCTGGGCACAAGTGGTGTACGGCACAAGCAAGTTGGTCTAGCTTCAGGACCAGACACTGGTATGCACCTGACGGCCGGGACTCGCCCTCCACGCTGGTGAAGGGCGGTCCGACGCCGGATCCCCCCACCGGGCGCCACGACCGCAAGGAACTCGGCCATGCCCCTGCCCGTGCAGCCCCCGAACATCAACGAGCCGCTGGGCCCGCTGCCCAGGGAATTCGCTGCGATCATGCGTCCGGAACTGCCCGGCCTGATCAAGGAAATCCGCGTCGAGGTCACCCGGGCCTACCCCGAGTACGCCCAACTCCTCAACGGCCCCAATGCCGCCGCCATCCGTCAGGGCGTCGAGAAGAGCCTCTCGGTCTTCGTCGACCGGGTGGCCGATCCGAAAGCGTCCACCGCCGCCCGCGACGAACTCCTGCGCAAATTCGGGCGAGTCGAGGCATATGAGGGACGGGATCTGGAAACGCTGCAAAGCGCCTATCGGCTCGGGGCCCGCGTCGCACTGCGCAGGGCCAAGACCATCGGCCGCCGCTTCGACCTCTCCCCCACCCTGCTGCTGACGTTCGCCGACGCGCTCTTCGCCTACGTGGACGAGCTGGAGTCGCTGTCCCGCGAGGGGTACGCGGAAGTACAGGCACGGGCGGGCGCCGCCGGTGAGGCGATGCGAAGACGGTTGCTGCACCTGCTCCTGGCCGGCACCCCGCTGACCCACACCACGATCCACGAACTGTGTGAGCAGCTGGGCTGGCCCCTCCCCGACCAGGTCACCCTGATCGCCCTGCGCGCCCCCGCGCCCGACCACATCCAGGCGGGGCTCCCCTCGGACGTCCTGGCCGACCTCGGCGCACCCCAGCCCCACCTGCTGATCCCGGGTCCGATGACGGCGGAGCGCACGGCCCTGCTCGAGGACGCCGTGGCCGGTACCCCGCTCGCCGTCGGGCTGACCGTGCCGACGGCGCGGGCCGCCGACTCGCTGCGCTGGGCCCGGCGGCTGCTCCAGCTCGTCGACGATGACATCGTTGCCGACGCCCCGGTCCTCGACACCGCGGACCACCTGGTGACGCTCTGGCTGCTCTCCGACCCGGCCCTGGTCAGCGAGATCGCGACCCGCGCACTGGCACCGCTGAACAAGTCGTCGGGCGCGCGCCGGGCCCGGCTGGTGGAGACCCTGCACGCCTGGCTGACGACCCGCGGCACGGCGGACCAGGTCGGCGAGGCGCTCGGGGTGCACGCCCAGACCGTCCGCTACCGGCTGCGGAACCTGGAGTCCCACTTCGGCGACAGTCTGGAGAACCCCGAGCGCCGGTTCGCCATGGAGGCGGCGCTGCGCGCGCTGCATCTCCACGGCGAGGTCACGGCCGGCCGGGCACCGGTCCCCGCGGGCACCGGCGACGCCTGACCGCCCGCCGGCTCACCCGGCACGAAGCCCCGCGCTGTCCTCCCGTCCGGCCCGGTCGCCCTGCCGGGCCGCAGCGCTGACCGTCCGCGCCCGCGGCCCCTGAAGCACGTAGGTGAGGAAGAACCCGGCACCGACGACCGTCGCCCCGCCCACCGCGTCGAGGACCCAGTGGTTCCCCGTCGCGACGATGGCCGACACCGTGCACAGGGGATGGACGAGGCCGAACGCCTTCACCCACCAGCTGCGCGCGAGGACGACGATCACGATGCCGCACCACAGCGACCAGCCGAAGTGCAGGGACGGCATGGCCGCGTACTGGTTGGTGAGCTGGGTCAGCGTGCCGTAGTTCGGCTTCGAGAAGTCCTGCACGCCGTGGACCGTGTCGATGAAGCCGAGGCCCGGCATCAGGCGCGGCGGCGCGAGCGGGTAGAGCCAGAAGCCGACGAGCGCGAGCAGCGTCGCGAAGCCGAGCGCCGAGCGGGCCCATCGATATTCAGCGGGCCGCCGGACGTACAGGAAGGCAAGCACGCTCAGCGGGACCACGAAGTGGAACGACGTGTAGTAGAAGTTGAAGAAGTCCTTCAGCCACGCCGCGTGCTGGACCACCGCGTGGTTGACCCAGTGCTCGATGTCGATGTGCAGGAACCGCTCGATGGAGTGGATCTGCCGGCCGTGCTCCTCGGCCGTGGCCCGGCCGCCGGAGATCGTGCCGCCCGTCGCGGCGAGCCGGACCTGCTGGTAGGCGGAGTAGCCGACGCGGATGAGGAGCAGTTCCAGGATCAGGTTCGGGCGGGAGAGCACCCGGCGCCAGACGGGCACCAGCGGCACCCACGACCAGCGGCCGGGCACGGGCGCCGCGTGCTCGGCGGGCGTCGGGGTCGCGTAGTACGGGGACGTGCGCGGCAGGAAGGGGACGGCGCAGGCCGCCGCGAGCGCCGCGATCAGCACCACGTTGTCCCGCACCGGCTCCAGGAACGTCATGTTGGGCAGCAGCATCGTCGACGGCAGCGTGAGCGCGAGGATCACGAGCACCGGCCACATGTAGCGGTCGGAGGCCCGCTTGCCGACCCGGCCGACGACGGCGAGCAGCACCCACAGGAGCTGGTGCTGCCAGGTCGTCGGGGAGACGGCGACCGCGACGCAGCCGGTGATCGCGACGGCGAGCAGCAGCTGTCCGTCGCGCGCGTAGGTGACGGCGCGGCGCAGGCCGAGCGCGGCGACGGCGACAGCGAGCAGCGCGAACAGGCCGATCTCCAGCGGCCCTTCGAGGCCGAAGCGGAGCAGCATGCCGTGCAGCGACTGGTTGGCGTTCGCGGCGGGGTTGGTGGCGAGTCCGGCGCCGGCCAGGTGGTGGATCCAGTACGTCCACGAGTCGTGCGGCATCGCGGCCCAGGCGAGGGCCGTCGCGGCGACGAAGGTGACCCCCGAGGAGACGGCGGCCCGCCGGCGGCCCGTGAACCAGAGCAGCGGGGCGAACAGCAGCACCGTCGGCTGGAGCGCGGCGGCCGCGCCGATCAGCGCCCCGGACGCCTTCTCGCCGCGTACGGCGAAGCAGCCGAGCAGGACGAGCAGGACCGGGATGATGCTGGTCTGGCCGGTGGTGAACGCGTTGCGCACCGGCAGCGACAGCATCAGCAGGCTGATCGCGACGGGCGCCGCGAACAGTGACGTACGGCGGGAGACGGGCTGCGGCAAGGCGCGGGCCGTGACCAGGCCGAGGGCCACCACGAGGGCGAGCGAGCCGAAGGTCCAGCCCCAGCCGAGCGCCTGCTCGGCGGCGCGGGAGAGGGGTTTGAGGACGAGGCCCGCGAACGGTGTGCCGGTGAACCGGTCGGGCGCGTCGTACAGGGAGCCGGTGACGTGCAGCACCCCGTTCGGCCCGATCCAGGTCTCCAGGTCCGTGAGGCGTTCACCGCGCGGGGTGCGCAGGACGGCCACGAGCTGACGCGCCGCGAGCACGGCGGCGATCAGCCACAGGCCCGCCCGCAGCACGCTCGTCCGTCCGCTGCCCGCTCCCGCGGGTCCGGTCACCGGTCCCCTGTGCTCGACATTCGCCACGCGCTGCCCGCCCTCCCGTCCTCTCCGAAGTCCGCACCGCCCCCTTCGGTGTGAGACGCAGGCAACCCCCGCTTCACCTGTCCTTCTATCCGGTTTTGACCGGAAGATGCCGTTGAAGACGGTGGCCGGGGCCACTTAGTTGCATGACCCACGGGTCCGGTTCCGCGACATAACTCACAGATAAGCCCGATGGACCGGTCTGCGACGTTCCGCGTTTTGCCTGACGGGAGGCGGTTTACGAACGGAGCGTAGCCGATCGGGCACGCTCCGCACGGAGCGCGTCGCCCCCTATGGTCGCTTTCGGCCGTTCCGCTGACGCGTGAGCGGCCTTGCCGTTGCCCCCGACGAAAGGCAGGCGAGCGAGACCTTGTCGAGCACCGCTTCCATCGTTCCCAGTACCAGCAGGCCCCCCGTCCAGGCGCGGGGCCGCACCAAGAAGGCCGAGCAGGACGTCACCGTCACCGACCCGGCGCTCGTGAAGCGCGCGGTCAAGGCGGCGGCGCTCGGCAACGCGATGGAATGGTTCGACTTCGGCGTCTACGGCTACCTGACCGTCACGCTCGGCCACGTCTTCTTCCCGACGGCGTCCAGCACCGCGCAGGTGCTCTCGACGCTCGGCACGTTCGCCGCGGCCTTCCTCATCCGCCCCGTCGGCGGCATGTTCTTCGGCCCGCTCGGCGACCGCATCGGACGTCAGCGCGTCCTCGCCATCACCATGATCATGATGGCGTCGGGCACCTTCGCGATCGGTCTGATCCCCTCCTACGCGGTGATCGGCGTGTGGGCGCCGGTGCTGCTGATCGTGGCCCGCATGGTGCAGGGCTTCTCGACCGGCGGTGAGTACGGCGGCGCGTGCACGTTCATCGCCGAGTACGCGCCCGACAAGCGCCGCGGCTTCTTCGGCTCGTTCCTCGAACTCGGCACGAACGCCGGTTATGTGGCCGGTGCCGCGCTCGCGACGGTGCTGACGACCACGCTCTCCTCCGACGCCCTGTACTCCTGGGGCTGGCGCATCCCGTTCCTCGTCGCCGGTCCGATCGGTCTGGTCGGTCTGTACGTGCGGATGAAGCTGGAGGAGACCCCCGCCTTCCAGAAGCTGGCGCAGGAGGCCGAGGCGAAGGAGAAGTCCTTCCCGAAGCCGAAGCTGAAGGAGATGTTCGTCGGCAACGCCGGCGCGATGGCCACCTGCATCGCCCTGGTGCTCGTCTTCAACGTCACCGACTACATGCTGCTCTCCTACATGCCGACGTTCCTGAGCGAGGAGCTGCACTACGACGCCACGCACGGCACGATCATCCTGATCGGCGTGATGCTGCTGATGATGGTCGTGCAGCTGCCGATGGGCATGGCCAACGACCGCTTCGGCCACCGCAAGGTGATCGGCGGCGCCTGCGCCGGCTTCGTGCTGCTGTCCGTCCCCGCGCTGCTGCTGATCCGGGCCGGCTCGACCTGGGGCATCACGCTCGGCCTCGCGGCGCTCGGTCTGCTCCTGGTGGGCTTCACGTCGTCGATGCCGTCGACGCTGCCGGCCCTGTTCCCGACGAAGGTCCGCTACGGCTCGCTGTCGGTGGGCTTCAACCTGTCGGTCTCGCTCTTCGGCGGCACGACGCCGCTGGTCGCGGCCGCGCTGATCGCCACCACCGGGAACCTGATGATCCCGGCGTACTACATGATGGCCGCGGCCGTCATCGGTGGCATCGCGGCGTGGCGCATGCGCGAGACCGCGGGGCGCCCGCTGCCCGGGTCGCCGCCCGCCGTCTGATCCGGCGGGGGCCGCGCGGGCAGGCGCCGCACAGCGTCCGCGCCTGCCCCCTGACGGTTCCGCGGCCCCTACGCTGACGTTCATGACGATGCCTTCGCACGAGACCACGACAGCGGTGGACGCCTATCTCGGCAGTCTGCTCGCCCCCGCCGACGACGCCCTGGCCGCCGCGCTCGCCGACAGCGACGCGGCGGGCCTGCCCGGCATCAACGTCTCGGCCGTGAACGGAAAACTGCTCCATCTGATCGCCCGCGTCCAGGGCGCCCGCAGCGTCCTGGAGATCGGCACGCTCGGCGGCTACAGCACCATCTGGCTGGCCCGCGCGCTGCCCGCCGACGGCTCCCTGATCACCCTGGAGTACAGCCCGAAGCACGCGGAGGTGGCCCGCGCCAACCTGAGCCGGGCGGGCCTGGACAAGACGGTCGAGGTGCGGGTCGGCGCGGCCCTCGACTCGCTTCCCCGACTGGTCGACGAGGGGCGGGACTTCGATCTCGTCTTCATCGACGCGGACAAGAAGAACAACCCGAACTACCTGGAGTGGGCGCTGCGGCTGACCCACCCCGGCAGCGTGATCGTCGTCGACAACGTGGTGCGCGGCGGCCGCGTCGCCGACCCGGAGAACACGGACGAGGACGTCATCGGCACCCGGGCCGCCCTCCAACTCCTCGCGGATCACCCGAAGTTGGATGCGACGGCGCTCCAGACGGTGGGCTCGAAGGGGTACGACGGCTTCGCGCTCGCCCGCGTACGGGACTGAGGCCGCCGCCCCCGGCAGGCGTCACGCCTCGTGGTAGAAGCCCACGTTCACGCTGCGCGGCCCGCTCCGGTCGAGGACGATCACCTCGCCGGAGCCACCGCGCGGCAGCTCCAACGCCCCGCCGTACGACAGTGGTTGACCGGGTCCGCCCTGCACCCCTGACCTGACCCGCACCTCGGAGGACGGGTCCGCCTGCGAGCCGCGCAGCCAGAAGACGCTCCACTCCCCGTGCGGCCCGCACCGGAACTCCAGGTGCACCCGGGAGACGAACAGCCAGTCGTCGGGCGTGACGAGCCGGCACACGCTCGCGTCGCGGCCCACGCGCAGCACGGCCCCCGGCTCGCTCGGCGCGTCGGCCATCGCCATTCCCGCCGTGGCCCCGGCATCGGCTCCGGCCACCGTGGCCATGGTCAGTTCGAGCACCGCACTCCCCCAGCGTTCACGTCGTCGCGACGATCGTTCGTAGCGGCCGCATCCTAAGCCCCCACGCTCCTCCCGGCGCGAGCCGCGGGACAATGCACGCATGACCGAACGCAAACCGCCCGGCGTCAGCTTCGAGTCATTCGTGGACCAGCAGATCCGCGAAGCGGAACGCCGGGGCGACTTCGCCGCCCTGCCCGGTGCGGGCAAGCCCTTCGCCCCCGACGACGACTCCACCACGTACGACGAGAACTGGTGGATCAAACGGAAGATGGCCCGCGAGGGCCTCTCCGTCCTGCCTCCCTCACTGGCCCTGCGCAAGGAGGTCGAGGACGCCTTCGCGGCCTTCCCGAGGACGGCCTCCGAGCACACGGTGCGCCGGGTGCTGACGGAGCTGAACGACAGGATCCGCGACATGATGTTCAAGCCGCCGCCGGGACCGCCGCTCGGCCTGAAGCCGTACACCGCCGAAGAGATCGAACAGGTGGTCCGGCAGTGGCGGATCGACCGCCAGGGCCGCCGTCTGCCCGTCACCGGGCTCGCGGTGCGGCAGGTGCGGGTGGACCGGCGGCTCACCCTCGTCCTGGACACCGGTGCGCAGATCGTCGTGGCGGGCCCGGCCCGCCTCGCGCTGCCGGACTCCGGCCCCGAGACCGTGCTCGCCCCGGCGGCCCAGCAGGTCGCGGCGGCCCTGGCGCTCTTCGGCGCGGAGACGGACTCGGCCGTCGTCCGGCCCGACGGCCGGCTGGTCGTGGAGTTCGCCGGCGGGGCCCGGCTTACGGTGCCTCCCGCCCAGGACGCCTCGGGTGCCTCGGGTGCCTCGAACGGGGCGGCCTGGAGCGTCCTGGACGCCGACGGGAACCCGCTCACGTGATCCGTACGGGCGCTGCGGCAGGATGACCCCATGAGCATCGTCAAGATCAACGCCCTCACCGTCCCGGACGAACAGCGGGAGATCCTCGAAAAGCGCTTCGCGTCGCGCGCGGGCGCCGTGGAGAACTCGGACGGCTTCGAGTGGTTCGAGCTGCTGCGCCCGATCGAGGGCACCGACCAGTACCTGGTGTACACGCGCTGGCGCGACGAGGCCGCGTTCCAGGCGTGGATGGAGGGCCCGATGAAGGCGGCCCACCAGGGCGGCGGCCAGGGCGGCGAGCGCCCGAAGCCGGCGGCGTCCGGGTCCTCGGTGTGGTCGTTCGAGGTCGTCCAGCAGGCGGCGCCGAAGAGCGCCTGACACACGAAACGGAGGCGCCCCGCCCTTCCGGGTGGGGCGCCTCCGTCATTCCTGCGGGGCCTCGGCCTCCCAGCGCAGCAGGTCGCTGGGCTGGCAGTCGAGGACCTCGCACAGTGCGGCGAGCGTGGTGAACCGGACCGCCTTGGCGCGGCCGTTCTTGAGCACCGCCAGGTTCGCGGGGGTGATCCCCACCCGCTCCGCGAGCTCGCCGACGGACATCTTGCGCCGGGCCAGCATCACGTCGATGTCGACGGTGATCGGCATCAGATCACCTCGTCCAGCTCGGCCCGCATGTCCGCGGCCTGGGCGAGCAGGGCGCGCAGCACGAGCACGACGAGCGCCACGCCCAGAACGGCCACGCCGATGCCGCCCATGACGAGGGTGACCCCCGGGTCGTCGCGCTGCCCCGGTGCGTTGACGGCGGTCACCGTGAACCACAGCAGGGCGACCGCCACGATCGCGCCGATCACCCCGTCCACGTACCGGAAGGCCGCGCGCGAGAAGACCGTGCCGCGGCGCACCATCCCCACGAGGCGCCCCACGCAGACCAGGGCGACCTGGACGGCCCCCATCCCGAGGACCGTGATCACGCGGAACGCGGTGAGCGGGAGCGACCCGTCCTCCGGGTCGTTCCCGCTCACCAGTGTCCAGACCATCAGCACCTGCACCAGCACGGTGCCGGTGAGCACCAGCGCGAGCACGGCGCGCAGCGCGCGCACAGCCGTCTTTCCCATGACGCCCTCACCCTCCCATCGAATCGCGATGGAAATCTATCGAAATTCGATAGGTGCGACAAGTGGGTGGGTGCGGGTGCCGGTGGGGTGGGTGGCGCGGGCGGCGCGGGTGACGCGCGGCCGGGGGTCACAGCTTGAGCAGCTTCTCCGCCGTCTCCCGGTAGTCGCGCAGCGCGAGCCGCAGCTGTTCCGTGTCGTCCGTGGACTCCTGCCAGGAGCTGCGCAGGGTGCGGCGGCGGCCCGCGAGGGTCTCGGTGAGGCGGGCCGTCAGGTCCTCCAGGACGTGGTCGGCCTCCTCGACGGCGGCGCGGGGTGCGTCGACGAAACCGGTGAGGGCGTGCCGCAGCCGGCCCGAGAACTCGTCGCGGGCGTCCGTGGGGACGATTCCCGTCGCCGCGCGGCCTTCGCCCTGACCGTGGTCATGGCGGTGGACGCTGCGTTCGTGACCCTCGGCCCCGGCGACCAGCGGGGACGGTTCGTCGGCGCCCCGGCCGACGGTCTTGTCCCGGCCCAGGGCCTCCTCCCGACCCGTGCCCATGCCCGTGCCCATGCCCGTGCCCGTGCCCATGCCCGTGCCCTTGTCCCTGTCCCAGTCCATCGACCGGCCCCGGTCCACGGACTTGTCCTGTCCCACGGTCCGGTCCCGGCCGGTGGCTGTATCCCTGCCGGTGGCCGTGTCCCGGCCGGTGGTCATGTCCCGGCCGGTAGCCGTGTCCCGGCCCGGCTCCCTGTCGAGGTCCGGGTCCTGCGGGATGCCGCTCTGTCGTGTGCGCTCGATGTCGGCCATCGTCTCCTCAGCTCCCCTCAATTGCCCTTGGCCAGGCGCCCCTTGAGGGCGTGGCCCTTCGCGTCAGGCTGCCGCTCGGCCGCGGCCGTGCGGTCCGTGGGCCGGTGCGCGCCGCGCGGGCGCTCCGTGCCGAGCAGCACCTCGAACAGGGCCCGCGCCTCGACCATCGCCGTGCGCAGCTCCTCCGTGCCGGCCCTGCTCTCCTCGGCGCGGCCGGGCCGGGCGTGCGCCGCCCGGTGCAGCCGCCGGTAGCCGTCGACCTGCGGGCCGTGGTGCACGGAGAGCGCCGCGAACTGCTCGTCGTAGCGGCCGCCGTCGGGGAAGCCGCGCTCCTTGGCGAGGCCGGCCAAGAGCCGGTCGGCCTCGGCGACGGCCTCCTCCGGGGACGTGACGAAATGTTCCTGGGCCCCGGCCCAGCGCACTTGGTACCGCTCGCGGGCCGCGGGCTCCAGCTCCTGCTCCTTGAGGGAGCCGTGCTGCCGCACCCGTTCGCTCAGTTCGTGCTCGGCGGCCTTGGTGTCGCCGTCGTGCCGTGCCACGACCCGGTCGTACTCGGGGCCGAACCGCCTCCTGAGCCCGCGTCCGCCGCGCGGCCCGGTGCGCGCGGCGAAGAGGCCCGCCGCGACGACGACCACGACCCCCACCACGATCAGAGCGATGATCACGCCTGTGGACATGGATGTCTCCCGACTCCCGTTCCGGTGTCCAGTTCGGTACTCCGTCTCCACGCCGGGTTACCGCACGTGACCGCCCCAAACAGATTGCGTCCCCGCCCGCCCGAAATCGCTTGCGTGCACTCGCCCCCGCGGCCCCACAATGCGCCATGCGCACCCAGCCGTCCCTGTGGACCGTCGCCCCCGAGCCCTACGACTCCCCGGTCGCCGCCGCGCTCTGGCGCGCGTACTACACGGAGGTGAGCGACCGCTGGTACCTGCTGCACGAGGGGCACAGCACCGAACCGGCCGAGCTGGAGCGCGGGATCGCCGCTGAGAGCGGGGACCGACTCGCGCCGCCCGAAGGACAGTTGCTGGTCGCCCGGTACGCGGACGAGCCCGCGGGGACCGCCGGGGTGCGCAGGGTGGACGCGGCCACGGCCGAGCTGAAGCGGGTGTTCGTGCGCAAGGAGCTGCGCGGCAAGGGCGGCGCGGCGCTGCTCGTGGCCGCCGCCGAGGACGCGGCCCGCGCGCTCGGCGCCACCGTGCTCCGGCTCGAGACCCGCACCGACCTGACCGAGGCCCGCGCCCTGTACGCACGCCTTGGCTACGAGGAGACCGAGCCGTTCAACGACGACATCTACGCCGAGCACTGGTTCGTCAAGAAGCTGACCTAGCGCTCGTCGCGGTGGCGCCGTCGTGCGGCCGTTCCGCGTCCGAGCCGCACATCTGCGCGTTCAGCTCGGACACCAACTGGATGAGATCCGTGGGGCGTTCGGCCGTCCACCAGTCGCCGAGCAGCTCGGCGAGGGACTCCTCGCGGGCCGCGCCGAGCCGGGCGGCGACCTCGCGCCCCTGATCCGTCAGGACCAGGTCGAGGCCCTCCCGGACGGCGAGCCCGCGCTCCTCGACCTGCCGGGCCGCCTCGATGATCACCGGCAGCGGTACGGCGCTGCGCTCGGCGAGGACGGCGGGCTCGGCCCAGCCGTAGCGGTTGATGCGCAGCACGAGCCAGCTCGCCGCGGGCAGCAGGTCGTAACCGGCCCGCGCGGTGATCTTCTCGTAGATCTCGCGCCGCCCCTCCCGTGTCCCGAGCGCCGACAGGGCCCGCACGCACTCGTCGTACGAGGACCGCTCGACGGGGTTGGAGGCGAGCGTCTCCGTCAGGTCGGGCGCGGTGACGGAGCCCCGCAACTTGTCCTCGCGCAGGAACCAGGACAGGACGAAGGCGACCAGCGCGACCGGCACGGCGTAGACGAAGACGTCGGTGATCGAGGTGGCGTACGCGTGCAGGACGGACGGCCGCAGGGCGGCGGGGAGCGCGGCGATGCCGCGCGGGTCCGCGCTCAGCGAGTCCGGGCTGACGCCGGGCGGCAGCTGCTGCCCGGCGAGCGCCGAGTCCAGTTTGCTGTTGAGGCGGTTGGTGAAGATCGTGCCGAAGATCGCGACGCCGAAGGAGGCGCCGATGGAGCGGAAGAACGTGGCGCCCGAGGTGGCGACGCCCAGATCCTCGTACGGGACGGCGTTCTGCACGATGAGCACGAGCACCTGCATGACGAGGCCGAGCCCGAAGCCGAAGACGAAGAAGTAGCCGCTCATCTCCCAGGTGGAGCTGGTCTCGGTGAGGTTGTGGAGCAGAAGCAGACCGAGCGTGGTGATGGCGGTGCCGGTGACCGGGAAGACCTTCCAGCGGCCGGTGCGGCTGACGATCTGCCCGGACGCGGTCGACGAGATCAGCATGCCGAGCACCATCGGCAGCATGTGCACGCCCGACATGGTCGGCGAGACGCCCTGGACGACCTGGAGGAACGTCGGCAGGTACGTCATCGCGCCGAACATCGCGAAGCCGACGACGAAGCTGATGACGGCGGAGAGCGTGAAGGTGCGCACCCGGAAGAGCTTCATCGGCAGGACCGGTTCCGCGGCCCGGAACTCGACGAACACGAAGGCGACGGCGAGCAGCACGCCGAGGACCGCGAGCCCGATGATCTGGGCGGAGCCCCAGGCCCAGGTCGTGCCGCCGAGCGAGGCCACGAGGACCAGGCAGGTCGCGACGGAGGCGATGAGGAAGGTGCCGAGGTAGTCGATGCGGTGCTTCTTAGAGCGGACCGGGATGTGCAGGGCCGCCGCGATCACGGCGAGCGCGACGATGCCGATCGGCAGATTGACGTAGAAGACCCAGCGCCAGCTCAGATGCTCGGTGAACAGGCCGCCGAGGAGCGGTCCGAGGACGCTGGTCGTGCCGAACACGGCGCCGAACAGGCCCTGGTACTTGCCGCGTTCGCGCGGCGGCACGATGTCGCCGACGATCGCCATCGACAGCACCATGAGCCCGCCGCCGCCGAGGCCCTGCAGCGCGCGGAAGCCGATCAGCTCGGCCATGTTCTGCGACATGCCGCACAGCGCGGAGCCGACGAGGAAGATCACGATCGCGATCTGGAAGAGCTTCTTGCGGCCGTACTGGTCGCCGAGCTTGCCCCACAGCGGGGTCGCGGCCGTCGACGCGAGCATGTACGCGGTCACGACCCACGACAGGTGCTCCATGCCGCCGAGATCGCTGACGATGGTCGGCAGGGCCGTGGAGACGATGGTCTGGTCGAGCGCGGCGAGCAGCATGCCGAGGAGCAGGGCGCCGATGGAGACGAGGACGCCGCCGCCTTTGGCTCCTTCCCCGGGCGGGTTCTGCCGCGTACGGCCGTCACTGTGCGCAAGGCTGCTCATGGCCACCTCCCGGGCCACCCCGGGGCCGACCGGCCGCGGGCTAGGTACTCTCCATCCTGGTAGGTGTGCCCCGGTTTGGCCTGTTGAGTCCCGCTCCGGCCTGGCCGATTCCCCCGGGGCGCGCGCCGCACCCGGGTCCCGGGGTCTGGATAATGCGCTGGAGCTCTCGGGGGAGGGCGATGCTCTCGGGGAGGGGGCGAACCATGCGCGAGAACGAGCACGGACGCCGTGACGATCAGGCCGCGGACCAGGGCACGGGCCCGGCCGACGGCGAGGGCGCGGACCGGGCGGGCGACGGGCCGGGCGGCCGGGCCGGCGACGGGGACGACTTCGCCCCGCTGCGGGTCCGCCCCTACGTCACGCTGCCCGAGCCGTCCGAGCCGCTGCCGCCGCGCGTCGCGGACCCGTACGCGCATCCGCCCGCGACCGCCGCCGCTCCGGCCGTCCCGGCCGCCCCGGAGCCGCCGTACGACGACGAGGACCCCGAGCCGCCCGCCCGACGCGGCCCGGTGCTGCTGCTGACCGCGGTAGCCGGGGTGCTCAGTGTGGCGGCACTGGTGACGGTGCTGATGACGTCGGGCGGCGGGGACACGACGACCACGGACGCCGCCGGTTCGTCGGCGACGCTCGCGGTGTCGGACACGGGGAGCACGGCCGGGCCGGGCACCTCGGCGGCGAGCCGTTCGGCGGGCCGCAGCGCGTCGCCGTCGGCGTCCTCGTCAGCGTCCTCGTCGCCGTCCGAGTCGGAGGAGTCCTCGGACAGCCCCTCCCCCAGCACCAGTACGAGCCCGTCGACCGGCCGCTCGTCCTCCGCGTCGGCGTCGGCCTCGCGCTCCGCGTCCCCGTCAGCGTCGCACAGCTCGGCGCCGACGGCGGGGACGGTGCTACGCAGGGGCGACCACGGCCCGGCGGTCTCCGAACTGCAGCGCAGGCTCAAGCAGTTGGGCCTGTACGTGGGTGAGCCGAACGGCAACTACAACGGGCCGACGGAGTACGCGGTCCGCAACTACCAGGTGGCACGCGGCGTGCAGGGAGACACCCCGGGCACGTACGGCCCGGCGACGCGCGAGGCACTGGAGTCGGAGACCGACTAGGGCGATACGCGCCCGGGGGGGCGGTCGGCCGGCCGCGGGGGCTCAGCGCGTGATGTGCAGCAGGAGCCCGCCGTCGGCCCCGGCCTCGATCCGTACGGCCGTGAGGTCCGGCACCTGGACGGTGGGGCCGTGCTGCGCCGCGCGCGGGCCGACGCCGACGACCCGCATCCCGGCGGCGAGCCCGGCCGCGATCCCGGCGCCGGAGTCCTCGAAGACGACACAGTCCGCGGGGTCGACGCCGAGTTCGGCGGCCCCCTTCAGGAAGCCCTCGGGGTCCGGCTTGCTGGCGCCCACGTTCTCGGCGGTGACGCGGACCGCGGGGTAGGGCAGCCCGGCCGCGGCCATCCGCCCGGTGGACAGGGCGACGTCGGCCGAGGTGACCAGCGCGTGCGGCAGCCGGTCGGCGAGCAGCGCCGCGAGGAACACGTCCGCGCCCGGCACGGCCACGACGCCATCCATGTCGGAGGTCTCCTCGGCGAGCAAGCGGGCGTTGTCGGCGAGGTTCTCCTCGACGGGGCGCTCGGGCAGCAGCTCGGCCATCGTGGCGTGGCCCTGGCGGCCGTGGGCGACGGCCATGACCGCGTCACCGTCGAAGCCGTGCGCGGCGGCCCAGCGCCGCCAGATCCGCTCGACGACGGCGTCGGAGTTGACGAGCGTGCCGTCCATGTCGAGAAGCAGGGCTCGCGCGGACAGAACGGTGGGCGTGGCCGTCATCACTGGCTCCAGAGAACGGAGACGGGAAGAGAAGAAGACAAGGCGGCCCCGTCCACCGGTCAGGGTGAGTGGACGGAAGCCACTTTGTTCCATCACGATACAAAACGCAGGGCGAAGATCGCCACCCGGCCCCCTCCAAGACCGTTCAGACCCCCTCCAAGACCGTTCAGCCTCCCTCCCAGACCGTTCAGCCTCCCTCCCCCCTCAAGACGGTTCAGACCTCGTTCGCCCTGCTCCTCACTCTCCCCGCTCCCCTCAGCCGACCTCGCCGCCCGACGGGGCTCCGCCCGTCGTCGGCGCCGACGACGGGAACGTCTTCGTGTACGGGTTCGCCAGGCCGGGCGGCGCGCTGACGACGACCTGGGGCGCGCCCGGCGGCGGCACCGGCGGGGTGAGCTGGGAGTCGGGCAGCTTGGGCGGCCCGGTCTGCTCGGCCAGCGCGTGGTCGAAGTTGACCAGACCGGTCTTCTCCAGAACCGTCATGTGGTCGCGCACCACGTCATTGGCCTCCTCGGCGAGCCGCCGCACCTCGGTGTTCTCGGTGGTGGCCCGGATCTGCCCGATGGCGGGGAAGATCTGCCCGTGCGTCACGCGCATGATGTTCGCCGCCGTGCTGTCGAACTCCTTGCCGTTCTTGGACTCCACGGTCGCGACGAACTGCTGCTGCTGGGGCGTCGCTTCGTTGGGCAGCGTGATGTTCAGCTCCTGGGCGAGCTTGCGACAGCTCTCGTCGAGCAGCGCGTGCCCGACGACGAGGTGCCGCCCGGCGTCCCGCATCTCCGGGCTCGCCCCCCGCTTCATGGCGTCCATGCCCAGCCGGCTCTCCCACAGGCCCGCCGCTCTGACCTTGACCACGAAGTTCCGGTCGGCCTCGGTCAGCGGCCCCCAGCGCGTGTTCGCGATGACGCGCGACTGCGCCGAGGCCGTCGTCCGCACACCGACCAGGGCCGGATAGGCCAAGGCGGCGATCGTCATGACGAGCGCGCCGATCACGAACAGGTTCCCGAACATGGAGCGCGAGAGCCGCATGGAGCCTCCAGAACGCGTGAGGGACTTGCCGGAGAGTACGGACGCACCGCCCGAATCCTTCAGCCCACCGGCCACAACTTCCGCCCAGGACAAGCCGATCGAGGCCGTACAACACGCAACTACGCCCCTCCTGAGGCCACTTGACGCGTCGTACCTCTTGCTCCGCACACCTCATTGACGCGACCCTGTCACCGCACGCACATCTCCCGGAAACCCCACCCCCACACCATGGCCGGGCACCGCACGGCCACCCGATCCCCACTCGGGCACCAGCAACACCCCCCACACACAAGGGAGTTCACATGCGCCTCGTCTCTCGTCGCACGTCCCGTATCTACGCGCGTCGACCGCTGGCCGCCGGCGCGGTCGCCGCCGCCTTCGCCTCGGCCCTCACCGTGCTCGGCGCCACCGCCCCCGCCCAGGCCGCCCCGCCCACCCCGATCGCCGCCTCCACCGCGCGCACGTACCTGTCCGAACTGACCGTGAAAACAGAGGGTTCGTCCGACGGCTACAGCCGCGATCTGTTCCCGCACTGGATCACCCAGTCCGGGACCTGCAACACCCGCGAGGTCGTCCTCAAGCGCGACGGCACGAACGTCGTCACGGACTCCAGCTGCGCGGCCACGTCCGGGAGTTGGTACTCCGCGTACGACGGCGCCACCTGGACCGCCTCCTCCGACGTCGACATCGACCACGTCGTCCCGCTCTCCGAGGCGTGGAAGTCCGGCGCGAGCAGCTGGACCACGGCCCAGCGCCAGGCGTTCGCCAACGACCTCACGCGGCCGCAGCTGATCGCGGTCACCGACAACGTCAACCAGTCCAAGGGCGACCAGGACCCGGCCGAGTGGATGCCGCCGCGCGCCGCGTACGCCTGCACCTATCTGCGGATGTACGTCCAGGTGAAGCACTACTACGACCTCTCGGTCGACTCGGCGGAGAAGTCGGCCATCCAGTCGGGCCTCAGCGGCTGCTGACACTCCGTCAGCAGCCGAGCGGGCTCCGGAACCTCCCCGCCCACCTCCGGCGTTCCGTACCGTACGGACGTCGGAGGTCTGGGGCGACGTACGAAGTACCGGGGAGGACATCACATGGCGAGGCTCCGTCTGGGCCCACTGCTGAGGTACGTGGACGAGGGGGCGGCGACCGTCTGGGTCGAGGCGAGCCGTCCCTGCGTCGCCGAGGTGCGCTGCGCGGACGGGGCGCGGGGCAGCGCGCCCACGTTCCAGATCGACGGCCACCACTACGCGCTCGTCCCGGTCACCGGCCTCACGCCGGGCACCGAGACCCCGTACGAGGTGATCCTCGACGGCGGCCGGGTCTGGCCGGAGCCGGACTCCCGCTTCCCGCCGAGCACGATCCGCACGCCGCGCTACGGGGACGAGCGCGAGGTCCGCGTCGCCTTCGGCTCCTGCCGCTGGGCCGCGCCGCCCGCCGCCGAGAAGGACCCGGTGGGCCCGGACGCCCTGGACAGCCTCGCCGCGGCCATCGCCGCCGCCCCCGACGGGCCGCGCCCGGACGTCCTGGTGCTGCTCGGCGACCAGGTCTACGCGGACGAGACCTCGCCCGCGACCCAGAAGTGGCTCGCCCGCCGCCGCGATCTGTCGGAGCCGCCCGGCACCCAGGTCGCGGACTACCAGGAGTACACGCACCTCTACTACGAATCGTGGCTCGACCCCGAGATCCGCTGGCTGCTCTCCACCGTGCCCAGCTGCATGATCTTCGACGACCACGACGTGATCGACGACTGGAACACCAGCGCCGCCTGGCTGGCCGACATGCGGGCGCTCCCGTGGTGGCGCGAGCGGGTGCTGAGCGGCCTGATGTCGTACTGGGTGCACCAGCACATCGGCAATCTGCCGCCGTCCGAGCTCGACGCCGACCCGGTGTACGCGGCGGTGCGCGCCACGCCGGACGGCACGGACGCGCTGCGCCGGTTCGCGGCCGAAGCCGACACCGACCCCACGTCGGTCCGCTGGAGCTACCGCCGCGACTTCGGCCGCGTCCGCCTGCTGATGGTGGACACGCGGGCGGCCCGGGTCCTCGACGAGGGCAGCCGGGCGATGCTCGACCCGGACGAGGAGCGCTGGGTGCGCGAGCAGGCGCTGGCGGACCCGGGCGCGTACGACCACCTCCTCATCGGCACGTCGCTGCCCTGGCTGCTGCCCCCGCTGATCCACGACGCGGAGCACTGGAACGCGGCGCTGTGCCGCGGGGAGCGCGGGGCGCGCTGGGCGCGGTTCGGCGAGGATCTGCGCAGGCGGGCGGATCTGGAGCACTGGGCGGCGTTCCCCGCGTCGTTCGACGCGCTCACGGACCTGATCGCCGAGGCGGGCTCGGGCCCGGCCGCGCCCGCCACGGTCTCGGTGCTCTCCGGCGACGTGCACCACGCGTACGTCGCCGAGCCCGACTGGCCCGCGGGCGCCGCGGCCCCGAGCGCCCGCGTCCTGCAACTGACGTGCTCACCGGTGCACAACTCCATCCCCGCCTCGATACGGCTCGGGTTCCGGTTCGGCTGGAGCCGCGCGGGGCGCGCCCTCGGCCGCCGCTTCGCCCGGCACGCGCGGGCGGCGGCGCCCCGGATCGGCTGGCGCAGGACCGGCGGGCCGTGGTTCGGGAACCAGCTGATGACACTGACCCTGCGCGGCCGCACCGGCCGGCTCGCCCTCGACCAGGCCGCCCCGGACGGGACCCTGACGCGGGCGACGGACCGCACCCTGACGTGACGGAATGGCTGAATGTTGAAGTTGCAAGCATTAGTTAGGTTCACCTAATCTGTGGCACTCCCCCATCGGTGGCAACGGCGGCAACGGCGGCGCCGACTACATCGGTGAACCCGGCCGTACCCCTGCGGCCGGGACAACCGACCGAAGGAGTCCCCACATGACTGGACGTCTCAACAGCGCCCAGCCCTACGTCCTCGGCCTGTTCCGCATCGTCATCGGCCTGCTCTTCGCCTGCCACGGCGCGGCCTCGCTCTTCGGCGTCCTCGGCGGCGCGCAGGGCGGCGGCACCGTTCCGGCCGGCACCTGGCCCGGCTGGTACGCGGCCGTCATCCAGCTCGTCGGCGGCGGCCTGGTCCTGATCGGCCTCGGCACGCGCCTCGCCGCGTTCATCGCGTCGGGCTCGATGGCCTACGCGTACTTCAAGGTCCACCAGCCGTCGGCCCTGTGGCCGATGGAGAACGGCGGCGAGGCGTCGGTGCTGTTCTGCTGGACGATGCTGCTGCTCGTCTTCACCGGCTCCGGCGCGCTCGGCCTCGACCGGCTCTTCGCCCGCGGCGGCGAGGACCGGGTCACCGAGCCGGCTCCCGGCCGCGAGACCGTGACGGCCTGATCCGCAGGTACGACGTGATCGTGCCCTCTCCCCCTCCCACGGGGAGAGGGCACGTTTCGCGCTCTACGACGCCTCGGCACCCACGAACGGGACCGTGAAGCAGGCGACCCTGGCGCCCGCGCCGCCCGGCACGTCGTGCAGCACGACCGACCCCGCCTCGCCGGGCCGCAGGCCCCACGCCTTGCGCACGCCGGCCACACCGTTGCCCGAGGCATCGACGGTGAAGTCCAGCCACACCTCGTTCTCCGCGCTCACGTGCCCCGGATCCGGCACGTTCTGGTAGTGCCCGCCCGCGTCCGCGGGGTCCGCGCCGCAGGGCTTTTGGTGAACGTGCGCTCCGTAGGCGTGACCGGGCACCAGACCGCTGACGCCGAGCCCCACCGTCATCCCCGTCCCGTCCCCGCGCTGCTCGACCGTGATCGACGCCGCCGCGGGCACCAGCTCCATGTCGTACGTGATCGCGGGCGAGGGCACGAAGGCCGTGGGCGGCGCGAACCGGGCCTCCTCCCGCACCCGGTAACAGTCCACGCCGCCACCGCCGCCCCCCACGGCGAACACGGCCGCCGCGAGGGCCCCGGCCACCATCCCTGTCACCATCACCGCTCCTTCTCCACTGCGTCGAGTCCTGGCTCGTTCGTACGGGAGCGGAGGCCGCGACACCGCACCGAATGCGGCATGCGGGTGAACGTGAGATGGAGAACATCTGTGCCCCTTTCGCCACATCCGCAACACCTGAGGCGTACGCTGTACAGCTGTCATGAAGCCGCTCCTGTGTGCTCCCGTGGGGAGGGAACGGCCGTAGATCGGTCCGTACAGGGAGTTGGCGCGCGGTGCTGGAGAGTCTGGGGTCGCTGGCCGACAGTCCATGGATCTACGTGATCGTGGCGCTCTCCGTGCTCTTCGACGTCTTCCTGCCCGTGCTGCCCAGCGGGTTCCTCGTGGTCACCGCCGCCACCGCCGCCGCGGCCGGCACGGCGGGCGCCGCCACGGGCCAGCTGCCGAGCAGCACCCCGGAACTGCTGGCCCTCACCCTGTGCGCGGCGACGGCCTCCGTCCTCGGTGACCTCGTCGCCTACCGTCTGGCCTGGCGCGGCGGCGAACGCCTGGACCGCGCCATCGCCCGTTCCCGGCGCCTGACGACCGCGCAGGAACGTCTCGGCGGAGCGCTCGCCCGCTCCAGCGGCGGACTCCTCGTGATCATCGCCCGCTTCGCGCCCGCGGGCCGCTCAATCGTCTCCTTCGCGGCGGGCACCGCCCACCGCCGGGTCCGCGAGTTCCTGCCCTGGTCGGCCCTCGCGGGCGTGGCCTGGGCGGCGTACAGCGTGGCCCTCGGCTACTTCGGCGCCCAGTGGCTCGGCGCGAGCTGGCTCTCCACGGGCGTCTCGGTCCTGGCCCTGATCGGCGCGGGCACGGTGGCGGCCTACGTCATGCGCCGCCCGGTCCCCCAGGAAGCCTGACCACAGCCCACCCCACCCAAGGCACTCCACCACCCACCACGAGGCCTTGGGCAATCCGGCGCCACCCGCCCCCACCCGCCTTGGGCAATCCGGCGCCACCCGCCCCCACCCGCCTTGGGCAATCTGCCGCCAAGGGCGGCAGGGTGGGCAAGGCGGCACCCCGGCGCCGGGCAGGCGCTCCCGCGGGCCCGCACTCCGGCCCAGCCCGGCCTCTCAGGCGCGACCCGCACCCCGGGAAACCGAACCCTGAACCCCGAACCCGAACCCGAACCCCGAGGATCAGGACGCCGAGGTCTTCGCGGCCCCCCGCACCTCAAGCCCGCCGAGCAGCGCAGCGGTAGCACGGGCAACCTCGTCGACGGCCCGATCGAACACCTCACGGTTGTGCGCGGCGGGCGCCCGAAAGCCGGACACCTTCCGCACATACTGCAGAGCTGCGGCCCGGATCTCGTCCTCGGTGGCCTCCTCGGGGAGCGCGGGCGGGCGAAGGGTCTTGATGCTGCGGCACATGCCTCCAGTCTGCCGCCACCCACCGACTCGGCCACACGTTCGCGTGAACTCCCCGAAGTTGCTCGCCCCGCGAATTCGAACAGACGTACCATTGCCGGGTGGCAGCGAACGATGACTCCGACGACTCCGTCCTTGGTTTCCCGAGCGACCTCCTTGCCGGGCAGGAGGAGCTGCATCAGGTGCGGGCCGAGCTGATAGCCCTGCTCAAGCGGCTCCCCTGGTCCGTCGAACCGGTCGACGCCATCAGCGACACCCAGGGCTGGCGCAGACTGGAGCGGCCGGCGTCCCCGGGCTGGAGCGAGGACGAGCAGGCCGAGGTGGAGAAGCTGCGGCAGCGCGAGCTGGAGCTGGCCGTCTTCGTGACATGCCACCGCCACTGGTCCGAGCTGTCGGGCGGCGACGCGGTGGCGGCCCGAGCCCGCCTCAAGCACGTACACGACCACGTACACGACGGTACGAACGCGGACACATCCGCAGACACGGGCGGGGACGGAGACGGGGACGGAGGCGGGGACGGGGATAGGCGCGAGGGCAAAGAGGTCACCGGCCCGGTCGAGAACGGGGCAGACACCCGGACCGATGCGTGATCGCCGCGACCGTCCGGGGGCTTCCGACGGGCCTGTTCACCGACGGACGCGAGCCTGAAGCCGAACTCGCCCGGTGGCCGCCGGCGAACCTCGCCGGACGGATACCGGCACGCTGCTGACGTTCCAGCACCTTCTCGCTACGCTCCTTGCCGGGACGGGGCGTAGCGCAGAGGTCGACGCGCGCGGTCTCCAAAATCGCGAGGACGCCGGTTCGAATCCGGCCGCTCCGCCCCACCCGGGCCCGCCCCGGGCCGGGGCTGCGATCACCTGTGGGTGCGCCGTCAGCAGCCTTCGGCAGTGACCGTCACGGGGGCGGGGTGAACCTTGAGCAGCCGCCCGTTGTCCGGGTTGACGACGCTCATGTCGATGTTGTCCAGAGTGAGGCGGTACTGTCCCGCTCCCGCACATCCCCAGGTGTTGGTGACGGAGGTGTGGCCCTCCCAAATGCGGTCGGTTCGCCTGCCGACGGTCTTCTTCCACAGTTCCTCGTCGCCCTTCTTCAGCGTGAGGTCTGCGGAGAACTCGCAATCCCGCTCGTTCCAGAAAAGGCCCTTGGTCCAGCACTTCGCAGCGACCCGTGCGGCCGGCACGAGGACCTCGCGCCCTTCGGAGTGCCGGTAAGCCTTGGCCTCGGTGAAGCAGACGGTGAGTTCACCGGAGTGCCACTCGTCTGTCGAGTAGCCGGTGGTCGAGGCGCAGCCCTTGGGGGGTGCGGCGTCGGCGTGAGCGGTCGCGGGAAGGGCGGTGAGGGCGAGGGCGGCCAGAGCGGCACTGCCGAGACGTCGCTTGTTGATCATGTCGTGCAAACGGTCGGCGACACCTTGGGGTTGTCACCGCCAAGGGTGAATGCGCACTACACCTGTCGCACGCGAAGATCTGTGGCGTCGCGGACTCCATGGGGACTCCGATCGCGGGAGAGGCCCCCCGGTGTTCCCACCGGAGGGCCTCCGACCTGCTACCTCATGATGTGGGCGCGGACGGTTTCGAACCGCCGACATCCTGCTTGTAAGGCAGGCGCTCTACCCCTGAGCTACGCACCCGAGATCCCTGGCGCTGTGACCAGGACGAGCCGACAGCCTACCTTGTCGATGCCCCTGCACCGCAAACCCGTAACAGCGCCGGTCAGCGCGGGGAGTTCGCCGCGCGCCACGCCGCGGCCGGCGGCCGGGACGGAAAAGTCACGCTCCGAACCGCGAACTAACCGGCCCGTGTGTTCGTCTTTAACCGGTGGGAGAATGAAGACCGGGCAAGGCTGATGACGGCACGGGCAGCGCGGGAGCGGTTAGTGACAATGACGGCAGACGAGCGCCCCCACGGGGCGCGGGGCATTGCCGATCAGCGGCTCCGCCGGAGCCCTCTGCGCGACCTCCTCACTCTGACGCTGCTCCCTGTCCCGCTGCTCGCGGCGGCGGCCACCGCCTCGTTCACCGGCGGCGGCACCCGCCGATGGTTCGGCGGCCGCTCCGAGACCCAGCGCGCCCAGGCCCAGGAGGCCAAGGACGCCGCTGCCGCCGCCTTCTACGAGCTGGACACGGCCCAGCGCGACCTGCGCATCTCGATAGAGACCATCACCGCGGTCGACGACAGCCCGGCCGCCCGCCGCGCCGTCGGCGACTTCCAGCAGCTCGGCACCCGGATCGACGAGGTCAGCGCGCAGTACATCACCGCGGTCGACGCCCACGACCTGGACCGGGACGACCTGGACGCGGGCACGGCCTCGCGTGCACGGAGTGAACTGACCGCGGCGAAGGACCAGTTGACCCGCGCCAAGCAGGACCTCGACCGGTTCGCGCAGGGTCTCGGCCCGCTGCTCGGCAAGGCCGAGACGCAGCTGGCACGGCTCGCCCCGGCCGTGGAGCGCGCCCGACAGGCCCTGCTCGCGGCGACGACGGCTCTGGACGGCGTACGGCAGGCGGGCCTGAAGGCCGACGACCTGGCCGCCCGCCTGGCCCGCCTCGGCCCGGAGCTGACGAAGCTGAACCAGGGCGCGGGCCAGCACGGTGTGCCCGAGACGCTGGAGCGCGCGGAGCGGGTCGCGCGGGACGCCGAGACGATCCGGGTGGAGGCCGAGCGGCTCCCGGAGAAGGCGGCGGAGATCGACCATCGCCTCGTCTCGCTGCGCACCCGCGCGCAGGCCCTGACCACCCGCGCGGGCCAGGTCGAGCCGGTCCTGAGCGAGCTGCGGCGGCGCTTCTCGGCCGCCTGCTGGCAGGACCTCCAGCGCGTACCGCAGCTGGCCTCGGACAACGTACGGCAGGCGGAGACCAAGATCGCCGAAGCCCGCAAGGCGCGCGACGAGCAGCGCTGGCCGGACGCGACGGCGCTGCTCTCCACGGTGCGGGCCCTGCTCAACACGACGGACGAGTCGGTCTCCGCCGCCTCCGACCGTCTGCAGCGGCTGAACGCGGTGGCGAAGGACCCGCAGCAGGAGATCGACCGCACCCGGTTCGCGATCCGGGACGCCCAGCGCCTGGCCATGACCGGTCGCTCCACCCCCGACCCGCGCCACGCCCGCCCGCTCGACGACTCCGTGGGCCGGCTCGACCGCGCCGTCGCGGGCCTGGAGGGCCGCCACCCCGACTACTGGCACTTCCTCACGGAGACGGAGGCCGTGCGGCAGACCGTGGCCCGGGTCGTGGCGCAGATCCGCGAGGAGCGCGGCGGCGGCGCCTGACCCGGTTGGCACTGTGCCCGCGCCGGGCGGACCCTGTAAGTACGTATCTCTGTACTTGGGGGGCTGGGAGGCGAGGCGATCATGGCCACGCACGTACTCCACCCGGGATCCTGGCACCGCGTCCAGCTCGACGAGCAGACGCCCGTCGATCACCGCCTCAGCATGGTGTACCGGGTCGGCGCCGGCCTGATGGGGCTGGTACTGCTGGTCTTCGGCATCCTCGGGTTCATCGACAAGATCGGCTTCTTCGACACCCGCGGTGACACGGTCGCGGGCCTGAACACGAACGGCGCGCTCAGTTTCCTGTCCGTCTGCGTCGGCGTGCTGCTCATCGCCGGCATGCTGGCCGGCGGCGCGGTGGCGTCGACGGTGAACATGACGCTCGGTGTCCTGTTCATCCTCAGCGGCTTCGTGAACCTGGCACTGCTCGACAGCCGCTACAACTTCCTCGCCTTCCGCATCCAGAACGTCCTGTTCAGCTTCGTGGTCGGAGTGCTGCTGATGTTCTTCGGCATGTACGGGCGGGTCAGCGGCGGCCTGCCGCACGACAACCCGTACTGGAAGGCCCGTCATCCGGGCGCCGGGTGATCCGGCGGCCGCACGCCGATTGATCTCTCACAGCCGGGCGTGCGAGATTTCTCCGCATGACCAGCTCACCGTCGGTGCCTGTGCCGTGGGCCGGGCTCGACACGCACCGCACCGCGGTGGAGTCCGTGGCACACGCCATCGCCGACGGCCGCTACGCGGCCGACTCGGCACCCGAACTGCCGGGCCTGGCCGCCCAGTTGAAGCTTCCCGAGCCGGTTCTGCGGGAGGCGCTGCGGGCCCTCGTGGCGAAGGACGTGCTGGACGGGTCGGGCCGGATCCGCCCGCGCTCCGCATGGAACCTGCTCGACCCCGACGTGCTGCGCTGGACTCTGTCCCCGGTGCCCACGGACCGGACGGACCGAACGGACCGAACGGACCGGATGGACCGGACAGACCGGACAGAACGGACGCCACCGGTCCTCTACGAGGATCTGCACGAGCTGCGCCGTTCCGTCGAGCCGTCGGCCGCCGCGCTGGCCGCGCAGCACCGCACGACCGCCGATCTCGCCGCCCTCGACGCGGCGTTGGCGGCGATGGCCCACGCGGAGCGTTCCGCGCAGGGCGATCCGGCGCGGGCCGCGCGCGCCGACGCCGATTTCCACACGGCGCTGCTGACCGCCTCCGGCAACCGTTTCTACGCCCAGTTGCCCCGGGTGATCGGTCCGGCGCTGTCCGCCCGCGCCCAGGTCGTGCACGCGGGCCCGCACCACCATCCGGTGCCGGCCCACACCGAAGTCGCCGACCGGGTCCGCGGCCAGGACCCCGACGGGGCGTACACGGCGATGCTGGACCTGTTGGACCTCTCGCTCCGTGACGATCCCCGACCCGTAATCTGAGGTCATGCCTCGCTACGAATACCGCTGCCGCGCCTGCGGCGACACCTTCGAACTCTCCCGCCCGATGTCCGAGTCCTCGGCCCCGGCGACCTGCCCGTCGGGCCACCCCGACACGGTCAAACTCCTGTCGACGGTAGCGGTCTCCACCGGCGGCAAGTCCCCTTCCCCCGCCCCGCCTTCCGGTGGATCCGGCGGCTGCTGCGGAGGCGGCTGCTGCAGCTGAACCTCCCCGCCCCACCTCGGGCAATCCACCACCCGCCACGGCCCGCCTTCCCCAATCCGCCGCCCGCTCCCACCCGCCTTGGGCAATCCGCCACCCGCCCCCACCCGCCTTGGGCAATCTGCCGCCAAGGGCGGCAGGGTGGGCAAGGCGGCACCCCAGCGCCGGGCAGGCGCTCCCGCAGGCCCAGGCCCACGGCCCCGGCCCGAGCACCACGGCCCCGCCCGGCCCTGCCTGGCCCCGCCAAAGGCCCCCTCAGAGCGCCCCGAGAAACCCCCGCAACACAGCCTCTCCCGCCAGAACCCCCCGCTCCCCGAGCACGGTCACCCCGTCACCGACCCACCCCACATCGGCCAACTCCCCATGCCCAGGCCGCCACCCCCGATCCACAGCCACCAAAAGATCCGCATCCAGCAACGAATCCCCGGCCCCGAACACCGCCGCCGCCCCGACCCGCCGAGCAACCTCCCGAGCCGCCGCCCCCTTGGTCAACGGCTTCGGCACGGCGTACACCTTCCGCCCCTGCAACGAAACCCCCCACCCGACCCCCGCGGCCCACTCCGAGAGCTCCTTGACCCACCCTTCGGGCAGCAGACCCCGGTCGACCACGAGGTAGGCGAACAGGTCCTCGGCGACCCGCTCCTTCAGCAGCCACTCCGGATCCGCGGCGGCGATCATCCGCTCCCGCACCTCCCCGAGCGGCGCGCACTCGGCCTCGATCCGCGCCTCGACCCCGCGCCGCCACTCGGGATCGGACACCCCGTCGACCAGCAGATGCCCTCCGTTGGCACAGATCGCGTACTGCGGCGCGGGCCCGGGCAACCGCACCCGCCCGTACTGCTCCCGCGTCCGCGTCGTCGTCGGTACGAACACCGCCCGCCGCCCGAGCTCGGCCAGCAGCCCGGCCGCGTCCTCAGTGACGTACGACAGGGGCTTGCCCTGGTACATCTCGACGCACAGCAGCCGCGGCGCCTCGGCGTCGGGCATCGTCAGCCCGAGCGCCCCGGCCGAGTAGATCAACGTACGGTCGAGATCGCTGGCGACCACCGTCGGGCTCACTGGGCGACCGCCTTGCCGTCGGCGCCCGTGGCCCCGCGGGTGAACCGTGGATGGATCAACCCCACGCACGTGTACGGCAGTTCGCCCACCACCTCCACCGGCACCCCGCGCTGCTCCGCGAGGAGCCGCACATGGTCCAGGTCGGCCCCGGCGTCCGCCCGCGCGAGGATCTTCCACGGCACGCGCCGCAGCAGCACGCGTGTCGTCTCGCCGACCCCGGGCTTGACAAGGTTCACGTCGTGGATGCCGTACTCCTCGCTGATCCGCTCGACGGCGGCCCAGCCCTCCCAGGTCGGCGTGCGGTCGGCGCCGAGCAGCTCCTTGACGTCGGCGTCCACCGCGTCGCCGACCTCGTCGAACCGCGCCTGCACCGCGTCGAGGAACCGCACCGAGACGTCCGAACCGGCCAGCTCCGCATAGAACTTGGCGCCGTGGAAGTCGTCGGGACCGACCAGGTCGGCGCGGAGCACCGTGCGCGAAATCAGTCCGGACACCGTCGAGTTGAGGCAGGCGGAGGGTATGAGGAAGTCCTCCCGGGTGCCGTACGTGCGCACGCACGAGCCGGGGTCGGCGAGCACCGCGATCTCCGGGTCGAAGCCGCGCGGCCCGCCGCCCTTCTCGAACTCCCGTATCGCGGTGGCGAGTTCGCGGGTGATGGCGCCCTTGCCGGTCCAGCCGTCGACGAACACCACGTCCCGCGGGTCGTGGTGGCCGGCCAGCCAGCGCAGCGCGTTCGCGTCGATGCCACGGCCGCGCACGATCGACACCGCGTAGTGCGGGAGCTCCACGCCGTGGCGGGCGAGCGCCCAGCGGCGCATCAGCACGCCGACGGGCGTACCGGCCCGCGCGAGCGAGACCAGGACCGGGCGGCGCGGGGCGCGCTCGGCGAGCACCGTCTCCGTGACCACGCCCACCGCCCGCGCGATCCGCCCGGCCGACGCGTCGAGCGCCGCGTGGAAGAGGTCCTGGTACTGCGCGCTGGGCTGGTACTCGACGGGCAGCGACTCCGCGTAGTGCGCACCGCCGCTCTGGATGGCCTCCTCGCGCTCCTCGGTGGGCGCTTCGAGGCGTACGCCGGACAGGTCCTGGAGCAGCCAGCCGACCTCGTCGGGCGCGTACGAGGAGAAGGCGGGGCCGCGCAGCGGCTCGGGCAACGACATGACGGACCTTTCCGGGGCGCCGGGCGCCGCGGCACCGGGCACGTACGAGGGGACAACCACGACCACGACCCGCGCGGCGTGCTCGGCGACGCGCTCCAACAACCCTCCGGGCGCGACCAGTTCGGCCGTGTCACCGGCCGAGTCGAGCACGACGACGACGGTGTCGAAGCCGCCCCCCGCCACGTTGTACGCGTACCGCTCGCCCGGCCCGTCGGCCGGGTCGTCGTGGGCGGGGAAGACGAGGCGGGTGCGTATCGCGTACCCCGGATCGTCGACGGCGAGGACCGGGGAACGGGTCGTGGTGGAGTACGAGACGTCCACGCCCGCCGACTCCAGCGTGGTGGCGAGGCGCAGCGGCGCGTACATCAGCTCCTCGTTGCCGAGGACCAGTACGCGGCCGTGGACGTGCCGGGCCAGCCGCTCGCCCATGTCGGGCAGAGCCGTCTCGAACCGCTCCCGGTGCTCGGGCCGGAACCCGTGCCGGCCGCCGTCGGGCACCCCCGTCGGCCAGCCGAGCCCGGACACGCGGACGATCTCGCCGCGCTCGCCGTCCGCGCGGCGCGGTCGCGGCACGGCGCTCGCGCGGCCGGTCCGCTCGTGCTCGGCGACCAGCGCCTGGCCCTTCTCCAGGACGCCGTCCGGCAGCCGTACGGACCCGCGCGCGGACACCACCAGGTCCACGCGCGCGCCGATCTCGCGCGCGAACGCGTCGAGCCGGCCCTGGTCGCCGGGCGAGCGCATGTCGACGAGGGCGACGATCACGTACCGCTCGCGCGCGTGCAGTTCGTGCAGCGCCCGGATCGTGTTCAGCACCGTGTTCCCCGTCGAGAACTCGTCGTCGACGAGGACCAGCGGGCCGTCGCCCACGAGCAGTTCGGGGTCCTCGGGCAGCAGCAGGTGCGAGGTGGCGTGCGAGTGGGACTCCTCGAAGCCGCCGGCGCGGGCCACGCCTTCGACGGGGCGGCGCGTGGAGTGCAGATACGGGGCGAGCGCCAGGCCGTCGGCGACCGAGTGGCCCAGGCCCGTCGCGGTCTCCGCGTAGCCGAGCACGACGGATGTGCGTGCCGCCTCGTCGCCGAGCAGCTCACGGACCCGTACGCCCAGTTCGTGCCCCGCGCGCCACACCACCGAGGGACGCTGCGGCACGTGCTTGCCCAGCACGTTCGACACCAGGAGGTGCGCGCGCTTGGGGTTGCGCCGCAGGGCGAGTCCCAGCAGCCCGGTCAGCTCCGCATCACCGTCCAGCTCGACACCCAGCCGCTCGGCGACCCACGTACCCGACCACACCACGTCGCTCGTATCCCTTGCCTCGGTTGCCTCGGTTGTTTCGGTTGCCTTGGTTGTTTCGGTTGCCTCGGTCATGCAGGCAGCCCCGCCGTCAGCAGCTCCACGAAGCCGACATCCTCCCGGGCCACCCCGAACGCCTCCGCGCGCTGCAGCGTCCGCTCGGCCCAGGCGCGGTGCGGCTTCACCTCGTTCATCTTGTTCGTGTACGCGGATCTGAGGACCCCGCCGCCGCCCCGCTCGGGGCGCAGGATGTCCTGCGCGTCGCCGTACTCCTCGTGGCTGACCACGGACAGCGCGTGCACGGGCAGCACGTGCGAGGGGTGGATGCAGGTCTTGCCGAGCAGCCCGTTGGCCCGGTCCAGGGCGATCTCGCGCAGCAGCCCGTCCATGTCGTGCTCGATGAGCGCCTCGCGCAGCGGCTCCGCGCCCTCCTCCAGGAAGGGGCTGCGGCGCAGCTGCGGCTTGAACATGCGCTCCTGGTGGCGGAAGTACTCCCAGACCGGCCCGGTCACCGTGAAGCCGGTGCCGTCGGCCCGGCCCAGGCGGTTGACGACGTCGGCGATGACGGAGGCCACGATCTGCACGTCGTACGCCGTCATGTCGGGCGGCCGGCGCAGCCCGTACGCGGAGCAGAAGTCGGTGACGCCGAGGCGGAGCGCGAGGACGCGGTCGCGGTACTTGTCGACGGTGCGGGAGATCCCGTCGAGCGTCTCGGTGCGTGTCTCCAGGTGCAGGAGCTCAGGTGACTCCAGGACCGGCATGGCGAAAAGTCGACGCCCGGACGCCGTCTCGGCGGCGGTCAGCGCCTCCAGGAACGGAACACCCCGCTCCTCGGTGAACTTCGGCAGTACGAATCCGGACAGCAGCGCCACGTCCGGGCCGAGGCGGCGGACGAGATCGGTGATCTGCCCCGGGGTGCGGACCCGGATGAACAGCAGCGGCGGCTCGGCCCCGGCGCGCTGCGCGAGCCGCGCGAACTGCCGGACGAGGTTGTCCTCCGCGCCGCTCACCTCGGCGTCGTCGATCGAGTCCTCCAGGCACAGCACCATGGAGACGACGCCGCGCCCGGCCTGCTTGAGGACGTCGTCGGCGAGGTGCGGGCGGGTGGCCGGGCTGTAGAGCGTGGCACCGAGTGCCGCCGAGAGCATGCGCGGCGCGGAGTCCGCGGTGAAGCGCTGCGGCTCCCGGTGGAACAGGCGCGCTCGCACCGCAGGGGCAAGATGCCCGAAATGACGCATGAGACTCCCCCGAGAATGGCGTGGGCGACCGGTCCGTCCGGCGCTGAGTGGCCGGTAATAGTACGTACAAAGCTGTGTCAAGGGTTCCCGTCTGCAATGAAATTCTGGTAACTCGTGCATGGCGAAGGGACTCTTCCGGACGCCGGACGGCCTTCGGAACGGCTGCGGATCATGGCACCCCGCGTTGTCCCGGCAGGGATCGGGAAGGCAGGATGACGACATGACGCACGCGATGCTCAAGGGGGCGAACGTCCCGCTCGACGCCACGGCGGTGCGCGCCGTGCTCCGCTGGTCCCCGGGGCAGGGCGTGCCGGACGTGGACGCCTCCGCGCTCCTGCTCGGCCCGGACGGCCGGGTCCGCTCGGACGAGGACTTCGTCTTCTACAACCAGCCCCGGCATCCGTCGGGCAAGGTCTGGCGGCTCGGCAAGAAACGGGTGGCCGAGGGCCTGACCGACACGGTCCAGGCGGATCTCTCGGGCATCACGCCGGAGATCGGCCGGGTGCTGCTCGTGGCCTCCGCGGACGACGTCGAGTTCAAGCACGTCCAGGCGCTGCGCATGTTCGTCTACGACGCCGCGTCCGAGGGCGGCGAACCGCTCGCGCACTTCGACATCAAGCCGGAGACCGGCGCCGAGACCGCGCTGATCTGCGGCGAGCTGTACCGGCGCGGGGACGGCTGGCGGCTGCGCGCGGTCGGCGAGGGGTACTCGAACGGGCTGGTGGGGCTCGCCACCGACTTCGGCATCTCGGTCGACGAGTCCAGCGAGCCCGCTCCGGCCTCCGCAGCGGCGCCCACGGCCCCCGTACCGGCTCCACAGCGGGCGCAGCAGGCCGCGCCCGCCTCGTTCCCGCTGCCGCCTCCGCAGCAGCCTCCGGCGTACGGGTACCCGCCGCAGCCCACGACGCAGCCGGCCCCGCAGCACCAGCCCGCCTACGGCTATCCGCAGCCGGTGGCGGCCCCGGCGTATCCCGATCCGTCCTTCCGGCTTCCGCCGCAGGGGCCGCAGTTCATCGGCAGGTGATCCGGTGGGCCCGTCGGCTCACCGCACGCTGGACTTGTAGCCGCGGCCCCACTGCAGGCCCCAGCCGTACAACCGGTCCAGCTCCGACTGGAACCCGTACACGAACTTGACCTCGCGCCGCACCACGAGGTCGCCCTTGACGTTCTCGACGGAGACGACGGCGCAGGAGCGGGCCTGCGGGTGCCGTTCGTCGAGGCTGATCTCGATCCGTGGGCCGTTGCTCGGGTACAGCGTCACGATCGCGTGCGTGCGGTCGAAGGCCGGTGTCTGGTCGTAGATGTAGACGAAGACGAGCAGCCGCTTGATGGAGTCCCGGTGATCGAGATTGACGTAGATGGTCTCACCGGACGCCGAGCCGAACCGGTCGTCGCCGCTGAGCTTCACGTACGGCGGTGTGTTCAGCGACCCGAAGAAGCTGCCGAGCGGCTGGACGACACCCTTGTCACCGCTGGTCAGTTCGTACAGACAGCCCAGGTCCAGGTCGACATTGACCATCGACTGGGTGTGCGCCTGCACGACATCGGGCTTGAACATGCTGAACGGGTGCCGCAGCAGACTGTTCCGCTCCGGCCCGCCGATGTCCGAGGTCCGCATCCGCCAGGACAGGTTGACGCGCAGATTGCCGGTGGCCGCGCCCTGTTTGGACAGCGAGACGACCGGGTGGCGCTTGGTGAGTTCGATGCTGTTGGTCGCCGCGCTGCCCGAATCGAACTCGAACTGCGCGGAGTTGCCCCGCCATAGCTTGTCCCAGAAGGACATACCGCCCCCATGCGTGTACGTGCTGCCCCGCCGCCTGCTGCCTGTTACTGCTTCGTACGCGTACGTCCCTGTACGCGCCGACGGGGCGGCCGCTGAGGACCCGTCCTCGTGCGACCGCCCCGCTCAGAGCGTTCCAGTAATGACCCCGGGGTCAAACCCCGGACGACACTTCAGCCTTGTCCGGGCTCCCCGCGTTTCCCTCCGCGTCCGCGAGCTTCTTGTTGCGGCGGACGGAGGAGAAGAACGACCAGCCGATCAGGACGACGCCGACGAGACCGGTGATGATCTCGTTGATCTCGTACTGGATGGTGACCAGCAGGATCACGGCCAGAGCGCCGATCGCGTAGTGCGCGCCGTGCTCCAGGTACACGTAGTCGTCGAGGGTGCCCTGGCGGACCAGGTAGACCGTGAGCGAACGGACGTACATGGCGCCGATGCCGAGGCCGAGCGCCATCATCACGATGTCGTTCGTGATCGCGAAGGCACCGATCACGCCGTCGAAGGAGAACGAGGCGTCCAGGACCTCCAGGTAGAGGAACATGAAGAACGCGGCCTTGCCGGCGAGCACGACCGCCGACTTCTCCTTGCCCTCGCGCTTGGCCCGCTCCTCCTCCTCGTGCTCGCGCTCCTCCTCTTCCTCAAGTCGGTTCTCGAAGAAGCCGGACAGACCGCCGACGACGAGGTACGTGATCAGACCCGCGACGCCCGCCAGGAGCACGGTCGCCTGCTTGTCGACGTGGGCGCCGCCGTGCTGGTGCGCGTTGACCGCGAAGGTCAGGGAGGCGACCAGCAGCACGATCAGCGCGATGCAGACCGAGAGCATGTCGACCTTGCCGAGCTTGGCCAGCGGCCGCTCGATCCAGCGCAGCCACTGGATGTCCCGCTCCTCGAAGATGAAGTCGAGGAAGATCATCAGCAGGAACATGCCACCGAAGGCCGCGATGGACGGGTGGGCGTCCGTGACCAGCTGCTGGTAGCGGTCCGGCTGGTTGAACGCCAGGTCGACGGCCTCGACCGGGCCCATCTTGGCGCTGATCGCGACGATCACGACCGGGAAGACGAGCCGCATACCGAAGACCGCGATCAGCACACCGACCGTGAGGAAGATCTTCTGCCAGAAGGCACTCATCTTCTTCAGGATTCCGGCGTTGACCACCGCGTTGTCGAACGACAGCGAGATCTCCATGATCGCGAGAATCGCGACCACCCCGAACGCGGTCCAGCCGTCGTAGAAGAACGCCGCGATCAAACCGAGCACGGTGATCGCGAACGACCAGCCGAAGGTTTTCAGAACCACTGGCTACCCCATCGTGTGTACGGGTTTCCCCGTGCTGGTTGTACGGGGCTCCCCCGCTCCGCGCACGGCTTTACGAAACATTGACTCCGAAGTCTAGAGCGATGCCCCGGAGCCCGGACGCGTACCCCTGGCCCACTGCACGGAACTTCCACTCGCCTCCGTAGCGGTACACCTCGCCGAAGATCATCGCGGTCTCGGTGGAGGCGTCCTCGGACAGGTCGTAGCGGGCGAGCTCCTGACCGTCGGCCTGGTTGACGACGCGAATGAACGCGTTGCTGACCTGTCCGAAGGTCTGGCCCCTGTTGTCCGCGTCGTGGATCGAGACCGGGAAAATGATCTTGTCGCAGGCGGCCGGGACCTTGGCGAGATCGATGATGATCGACTCGTCGTCACCCTCGCCCTCACCCGTGAGGTTGTCGCCGGTGTGCTCGACGGAGCCGTCGGGGCTCGTGAGCTGGTTGTAGAAGATGAACCACTCGTCGCCCATCACCCGGCCGCCGCTGCACAGCAGCGCGCTGGCGTCCAGGTCGAAGTCGGCTCCGGTGGTGGAGCGTGCATCCCAACCGAGCCCGACCAGGACCTGCGTGAGGTTCGGTGCGGCCTTGGAGAGGGAGACATTGCCTCCCTTGGCGAGCGTGACGCCCATGTTGGTGGTCCTCCCCGAGTTGTAAGGCTTTGCTGGTGTTGCTGGTGTCCAGCGCGTTCCCAGCGCGTTTCTAGCGCGTCCGGCGCCGCACTGCGAGAGTGCGACGCCGGACGGATGTGCGTGAAGGTGCGCTACGCGTCGGACGTTGACGTCTCAGAGATTGATGCCTCGGGCATCGCCGTCTCAGACATGGCCGTCCCAGGCGCTGACCACCGACTCAGACGTTGACGCCGAAGTCCTGCGCGATGCCGCGCAGGCCCGACGCGTAGCCCTGGCCGATGGCGCGGAACTTCCACTCGGCGCCGTGCCGGTAGAGCTCGCCGAAGACCATGGCGGTCTCCGTCGAAGCGTCCTCGGAGAGGTCGTAACGGGCGATCTCCGCGCCGCCCGCCTGGTTCACCACGCGAATGAACGCGTTGCGCACCTGGCCGAACGACTGCTGACGGTTCTCGGCGTCGTAGATCGAGACCGGGAAGACGATCTTGTCGACGTCGGCCGGGACCGAGGCCAGGTCGACCTTGATCTGCTCGTCGTCACCCTCGCCCTCACCCGTGAGGTTGTCACCGGTGTGCTCGACCGAGCCGTCCGCGCTCTTCAGGTTGTTGAAGAACACGAAGTCCTGGTCGTTGCGGACCTTGCCCTCGGCGCTCGTCAGAATCGCACTGGCATCGAGGTCGAAATCCGTACCTGTGGTGGTGCGGACATCCCAACCGAGGCCCACGACGACCGCCGTGAGGCCCGGGGCCTCCTTGCTCAGCGATACGTTGCCGCCCTTGCTGAGGCTGACTCCCACGAGTCCTCCCTGTGGTCATAGGGGCGGGGAGCCCCGTAGTACGTCTGGCATCGGATCAACGTCTGGATCCTAGTGACGGGTTCCCGCCCCCGGCGAGGCTTCCTACAGGGTGTCGCCCTGTAGAGGCTTCTTTACCGGCAAGCCCTAGAGGCTGTCGATCGCCTTGACGTACTCGTTCAGGTCGCGGGCGTCCGGCAGGCCGTTCACGACGGTCCAGCGGACGATGCCCTCCTTGTCGATGATGAAGGTGCCGCGCACCGCGCACCCCTTCTCGTCGTCGAAGACGCCGTACGCGCGCGAGGCCTCGCCGTGCGGCCAGAAGTCGCTCAGCAGCGGGTACTCCAGGCCCTCCTGCTCCGCGAACACGCGCAGGGAGAAGGGGGAGTCGTTCGACACCGCGAGCAGCTGCACGTCGTCGTTGACGAACTTCGGCAGCTCGTCGCGCAGGGCGCAGAGCTCGCCGGTGCACACGCCGGTGAACGCGAACGGGTAGAAGAGCAGCACCACGTTCTTCTCGCCGCGGAAGTCCGAGAGCTTCACGGTCTCGCCGTGCTGGTTCTTCAGCTCGAACTCCGGAGCCTTGGTGCCGACCTCGATCGCCATGGTGAAGCTTCCCTTCGATGGGGCTGTTCGGGTGGCTTCAGCCTAGTTCCCACCAGCGACACCTCACCTGCGGACCCGCCCCGACCGCCGCCACGGCCTCGGGCGATCCGCCGCCGAAGGCGGCAGGGTGCGCCCCGTGCCGGCTCCTCGCAGCCCCCGGCAGCCCACAGCAAGGCCCCCGCGGGCGCGCCGAAGCACGCCCGCGGGGGCCAATGACTCTGAATATCCCGTTCCGCCGGGACAGCTACGGCTACCGCTTCTTGGCGGCCGCCTTCGGCGTGGCAAGACGGCTGCCGGTCCAGTCCTTGCCCGCACTGATGCTCTTGCTCGCGGAGAGTCCGGCGGTGGTGGCGGCCTCACCGATCTCGCTCGGCTCGACGTACCCGTCACGGCCGGTCTTCGGCGTCAGCAGCAGGATGGACCCGCCGTCCTCCATGTACGCGATGGCATCCACCAACGCATCAGTAAGGTCCCCGTCGTCTTCACGGAACCAGAGCACCACGGCGTCAGCCACGTCGTCGTACTCCTCATCGACGAGCTCGGAGCCGATGGTCGCCTCGATGTCCTCGCGGAGCTCCTGATCGACGTCGTCGTCGTAGCCGATCTCCTGGACCACCTGGTCGGGCTGGAAACCGAGCCTCACGGCAAGGTTCGTCTCCGCGTGGTCCGCGGTCGCGCTCACGGATTGCCTCCTGATCATGTTTACGAAGTTGTCTGCAGCCTCGCGCGCACGCGAAGCGTTGGCCGTAGTCCACACGTGCGCGACGGATCGCGCAAGTACCCGGCCGCCGAGACCGCCGAAACGGTGACGTTCCCGGCGGTGTCACCGCAACTCCTGTCAAGGATCCCCCCAGGTCAGTGATGTATGCCACAGCGATCTGCCGGGTTTGCCCGCACTGCCCGGACACCGAGCGTGATCAGGGCCGAACGGCCCCACGGAACACCTGAACGACATGCGCGTATCGTTGCGATTTGTGAGCACCCGCCCCTCGGCGTCGAACGGAATCCGGATTACCTCTCGGTAGAGATGACGATTCCGATTCCGCGGTACACGATGGACAACGGCGTAACCGACAGTGCAACAGCGGCATCACCGACAGTGAGGGAAAAGCGTGGCTTCCGGATCCGATCGCAACCCGATCATCATTGGCGGTCTCCCCAGCCAGGTCCCGGACTTCGATCCCGAAGAGACTCAGGAGTGGCTCGACTCCCTTGACGCGGCGGTCGACGAGCGCGGCCGCGAGCGGGCCCGCTATCTGATGCTCCGGTTGATCGAGCGCGCCCGCGAGAAGCGCGTGGCCGTGCCCGAGATGCGCAGCACCGACTACATCAACACGATCGCCACCAAGGACGAACCGTTCTTCCCCGGCAACGAGGAGATCGAGCGCAAGGTCCTCAACGCGACGCGGTGGAACGCCGCGGTGATGGTGTCCCGCGCCCAGCGCCCCGGCATCGGCGTCGGCGGCCACATCGCGACCTTCGCCTCCTCCGCCTCGCTGTACGACGTCGGCTTCAACCACTTCTTCCGCGGCAAGGACGAGGGCGACGGCGGCGACCAGATCTTCTTCCAGGGCCACGCCTCCCCCGGCATCTACGCCCGCGCCTATCTCCTGGACCGGCTCTCCGAGAACCAGCTCGACGCGTTCCGCCAGGAGAAGTCGAAGGCCCCCAACGGCCTGTCCTCGTACCCGCATCCGCGCCTGATGCCGGACTTCTGGGAGTTCCCCACCGTCTCCATGGGCCTCGGCCCGCTGGGCGCCATCTTCCAGGCCCGGATGAACCGCTACATGGAGGCCCGCGGCATCGCCGACACCTCCAAGTCGCGCGTGTGGGCCTTCCTCGGCGACGGCGAGATGGACGAGCCCGAGTCCCTCGGCCAGCTCTCCATCGCCGCCCGTGAGGGCCTGGACAACCTCACCTTCGTCGTCAACTGCAACCTGCAGCGCCTGGACGGCCCGGTGCGCGGCAACGGAAAGATCATCCAGGAGCTGGAGTCCCAGTTCCGCGGCGCCGGCTGGAACGTCATCAAGCTGGTCTGGGACCGGAGTTGGGACCCGCTGCTCGCCCAGGACCGCGACGGCGTCCTGGTCAACAAGCTGAACACCACGCCCGACGGCCAGTTCCAGACGTACGCCACCGAGCCCGGCTCGTACATCCGTCAGCATTTCTTCGGCGGCGACCACCGCCTGCGCGCGATGGTCGAGAACATGACCGACGACCAGATCCTGCACCTGGGCCGCGGCGGCCATGACCACAAGAAGATCTTCGCGGCGTTCACGGCGGCCAAGGAGCACCGGGGCCAGCCGACGGTGATCCTGGCGCAGACGGTCAAGGGCTGGACGCTCGGCCCGAACTTCGAGGGCCGCAACGCGACGCACCAGATGAAGAAGCTCACGGTCGACGACCTGAAGGGTTTCCGCGACCGGCTGCACATCCCGATCACGGACGCCCAGCTCGAGGGCGGCGCCCCGCCGTACTACCACCCGGGCCGCGACTCCGAAGAGATCCAGTACATGCACGACCGCCGCAAGGCGCTGGGCGGCTATGTCCCGACCCGTGTCGTGCGCGCGAAGCCCCTTCAGCTCCCCGAGGACAAGACCTACGCGAGTGTGAAGAAGGGCTCGGGTCAGCAGTCGATCGCCACGACCATGGCCTTCGTCCGGCTCCTCAAGGACCTCATGCGGGACAAGGAGATCGGCAAGCGCTTCGTGCTGATCGCGCCCGACGAGTACCGCACCTTCGGCATGGACTCCTTCTTCCCGAGTGCGAAGATCTACAACCCGCTCGGCCAGCAGTACGAGTCGGTGGACCGCGAACTCCTGCTCGCCTACAAGGAGTCGCCGACCGGACAGATGCTGCACGACGGCATCTCCGAGGCCGGCTGCACCGCCTCCCTGATCGCGGCGGGCTCGGCCTACGCGACCCACGGCGAGCCGCTGATCCCGGTCTACGTCTTCTACTCGATGTTCGGTTTCCAGCGCACCGGTGACCAGTTCTGGCAGATGGCCGACCAGTTGGCCCGCGGCTTCGTCCTCGGAGCGACCGCGGGACGCACGACCCTGACCGGTGAAGGTCTCCAGCACGCCGACGGCCACTCGCAGCTGCTGGCCTCGACGAACCCCGGCTGTGTCGCCTACGACCCGGCGTACGCCTACGAGATCGCGCACATCGTCAAGGACGGTCTGCGCCGGATGTACGGCCCGGACAGCGAGGACGTCTTCTACTACCTCACCGTCTACAACGAGCCGATCCAGCACCCCGCGGAGCCCGCCGACGTCGACGTCGACGGCATCCTCAAGGGCATCCACCGCATCAGCGCCGGCTCCTCGGGCACCATCCCGGCCCAGATCATGGCGTCCGGCGTCGGAGTGCCGTGGGCGCTGGAGGCCCAGCAGATCCTCGCCCAGGAGTGGAACGTACGGGCCGACGTGTGGTCCGCGACCTCGTGGAACGAACTGCGCCGCGAGGCAGTGGAAGTAGAGCGCCACAACCTGCTGCACCCCGAGGAGGAGCAGCGCACGCCCTACGTCACGCAGAAGCTGTCCGGCGCGGAAGGCCCGTTCGTCGCGGTCTCCGACTGGATGCGCTCGGTGCCGGACCAGATCTCCCGCTGGGTGCCGGGCACCTACCAGTCGCTGGGCGCGGACGGCTTCGGCTTCGCCGACACCCGGGGCGCCGCGCGCCGCTTCTTCCACATCGACGCCCAGTCGATCGTGGTCGCGGTGCTCACCGAACTGGCCCGCGAGGGCAAGGTCGACCGCTCGGTCCTGAAGCAGGCGATCGACCGCTACCAGCTCCTCGACGTCACTGCCGCCGACCCCGGTGCGGCCGGGGGCGACGCCTGACGGCTCACCGGGCCGACGCCTCGTCCGAGGGCGGTGGGACCTGTGGTCCCGCCGCCCTCCGACTTTTCCTACGATGCGCGCATGAAGGAGCAACCGGCACAGATCCGATGGGAACGGCACACGCAGCGCCCGCTGTTCGCCCTGGCCCTGGCGTTCGCCCTGGCCTACGCGGTTCCCATCGTCCGGCCGGACGCCTCGCGCGCGGTGAACCACGTCTGCATGGTCGTCGAGTGGGCGGTGTGGGGCGCGTTCGCCCTCGACTACCTCGTCCGGCTCGGTCTCGCCCCTGACCGTCAGCACTTCGTACGCTCGCACCTCCTCGACCTCCTTGCCGTGGTGCTCCCTCTCGCACAGCCCCTGCGGCTGCTGCGCGTGGTGTCGACGCTGCTCCTGCTCGGCCGGCGGGCCCGGATGGCGGAGCAGATAAGGCTCACGACGTATGTGGCCGGAGCCGTGGTGGGCCTGCTGATGTTCGGCTCACTGGCGGTTCTCTCCGTAGAGCGGGACTCGCCGAACGGGAACATCAAGACGTTGGGCGACGCCGTGTGGTGGTCGTTCACCACCATGACGACGGTCGGCTACGGCGATCACGCGCCCACGACCGGAATGGGCCGGGCGCTCGCGGTGGGTCTGATGCTGTCCGGCATCGCGCTGCTCGGTGTGGTCACCGCCAATATCGCGGCGTGGTTCATCTCCCGCTTCGAGAAGGACGACGCGGAAGAGCGCCGTCAGACGGAGGCCATCGAGGCACTCACCCTGGAGGTGCGCGCGCTGCGGGCCCAAGTGGCAGTGCTCTCGGGGACGCCCGGATCATCAGGCGTGTCCGGGCAGTCGGACGGGGCGAGGGCACCGGGCGGGTCCGGGGAGCCCGACGGGTCCGGAGAGGTGGACGAGACCGGGCACCCTGACGGGTCGGGGAATCCTGACGGACCCGGGAATCCTGACGGGTCCGAGGCGAAGGAGATGCCCGGTCTGCCGGAGGCGCCCGTCAGGGGCGCTGCGCCCGCGGCAGTGGGCGTGAGTGCGGGGACGGGTGCGGACGAGACGGGAATACCGCGCCTCTCCACGGGTGAGCCTGCGGCCATGGACAGCCCCGGGAACTCGCCCGGGGCCGCCTGGAGTTAACCGCTCGGAACGGTCATCCGCTCGCGCTCAGAACATTCCTCCCGCGGTGGCTCCGATCCCTGAGGCGAGCCAGACGATCGCGAGCAGAGTGTCGATCGCACCGAGCACGACCGCGACCAGGGCCGGCATCGACTGGGTGCCGGTCCACCGACGGCCCATGGCCAGCCAGCCGCAGACGACGGCGGCCGGTCCGAGCACGATCTGCAGGACGAAGAACCCGGCGATCGCGCAGATGAGGCCGATGATTCCGAGCGACGCGCGATCCGGCCCGCTCCGTGACCACGTACGGCCACGTGAACGGGGGCGCTTGCGCGTGGTGTGTCCGAAGCCCGCCATCATCACTCCCTGAGTTCGTTCGGACTCGGGCCATGATTCGGGTACCCCGCTTGTCGCCGTCTACGTCTGCCGCGCGGCGCGCCGCCTCATCTCTCCCAGATCTTGAACGCCCGTACGCGATACGGAGCTTCGGGCGCCCAGGTACCGCTGCCGGGGTACGTCTGGAACTCCCCGGTCTCCGCGCACTCCGCGGACTGGTAGGTGGTGACGGGCCGGCCGGTCCGGTTGGCGAGGGACGCCGCGCTGCTCCCCTCCGGCAGCGCGACGCAACTCTCGATGTCGGTCCCGGACAGCTCGTAGGTGTGGCGGGCCCCCTTGAAATCGGTCTTCGCCCACAGGCACAGCTCCCCCGCCGCGCAGTTTACGAGCGTCGGCGGTGCGGCCGCGGTGGCGAGGCCGGGTGTGAGAGCCATCGTGGCGAGTGCGACCGTGGTCACCTTGGCCATCATGGACGTACGCATGTGCATCAACCCCCGTGTCATATCGACCAGTTGCGTTCGCGACTGATCGCTTGCCTGACACTCTGGCCCGGAAGGATCGGTTCCGGGAAGGGGTGTCGAGGGACGTCACCCGGATAAGCGAAAGCCCTCGGAAAGTTCCCGAGGGCTTCCCTCGCACGGGCGGTTTCACCCCCGCGTGCCCGGCTGAACGCGGCAGAGCCGAACGCGTCAGATGTGTGCGGCCCCCGCGCCCGCCTCCGCGTTCTCGCCCCGCTTGGTCAGCAGCGCGACGAAGATGGCGACGACCGCCACTCCCGCGGCGACCAGGCAGGCCAGGCTCATGCCGGAGATGAACGTGTCGTGGGCGACATCGGTGATCTTCGCGGCGATGGCGGCAGGAGTCTGGTCCGGGACCGGAGCGACACCGACCTGGACCGCCTCCGACGCCTGATCCAGTTGTCCGGCGGTGAGCGGCGGAAGCTTGGCGTCGGCCCAGTTGCCCGCCAGGTCGTTGTCGACCTTCGACGCCATCACGGCACCGAGCACGGCGGTGCCGAGGCTGCCGCCGATCTGCATCGCGGCCTGCTGGAGTCCGCCGGCGACACCGGACAGCTCCATCGGAGCGTTGCCCACGATGACCTCCGTGGCACCGACCATCACCGGTGCCAGGCCGAGGCCGAGCAGGGCGAACCAGACGGACATGATGCCGCTGCCCGTGCCCGCCTCCAGCGTGGACATCCCGTACATGGCGAGGGCCGTGCACACCATGCCGCCCGCGAGCGGGATGCGCGGGCCGACCTTCGTGATCATCGCGCCCGCCAGCGGCGAGGCGACGATCATCATGCCGGTCAGCGGAAGCAGGTGCAGGCCGCTGTCGACCGGGCTCATCCCGTGCACGTTCTGCAGGTAGAAGGTGACGAAGAACAGCCCGCCCATGAATGCGATGGCCATGAGCACCATCAAAACCACACCGGCCGACAGCGGCACCGAGCGGAACAGCCCCAGCGGGATGAGGGGCTCCGCGACCCGGGTCTCCCAGAGCGCGAAGAGCACGAAGCACAGCACCGCCGCCGCGAGGAACGCCCACGTCTTGCCGTCGCCCCAACCCCAGGCCGGCGCCTTGATGAGGGCCCAGACCAGACAGAACATCGCGCCGGAGAGCAGCACGATGCCGAGGATGTCGAAGGAGCGCGGCGCGTTCTCCGCACGGTGGTCGAGAAGGATGACGAGCCCGAGGACGAGCGCGATGACGCCGACCGGGACGTTGATGAAGAAGACCGACTGCCAGCTGACGTGCTGGACGAGCAGGCCACCGAGGATGGGCCCGCCGGCGGTCGAGGCGCCGATCACCATGCCCCAGATGCCGATCGCCATGTTGAGCTTCTCGGCCGGGAACGTGGCCCGCAGCAGGCCGAGCGCGGCCGGCATGAGCAGCGCGCCGAACAGGCCCTGGAACACCCGGAACGTGATGACGAAAGCGATGCTGTCGGACAGGCCGATGGCTCCCGATGCGGCGGCGAAGCCGACCACGCCTATGAGGAAGGTCTGTCGGTGTCCGAACCGGTCGCCGAGCTTGCCCGCGGTGATCAGCGTAACCGCGAGGGCGAGGAAGTAGCCGTTGGTGATCCACTGGACATCGGCGAAGCTCGCGCTGAGGTCCTTCTGAATGGCCGGGTTGGCGATGGCGACGATGGTGCCGTCGAGGGCGACCATCATCACACCGATAGCGACAGAGAAGAGGGTCAACCAAGGGTGGCCACGAAGTCCCTTGGCGGATGCCGGGGCGGGGCCGGGCTCCGGAACCCTGTCCGCCTTGTCGACAGTGATCTGACTAGTCATGCGTTCGAGGCTAGTGACAGCCCCTGACAGTTGACCAACCATTTCACAAGTCGGTAACTGTCGCTTCGCTCACACTATGCTGATCTGCACAAACGGCTAGAAAGAGGACCATGGCCGCCCGACCCAACCTGCGTGAACTCAAGAAGCAACGCACGCGAAACGCCCTGCTGCGTTCGGCACTTGAGCTCTTCACGGCCCAAGGGTTCGACCGGACGACGGTCGACGAGATCGTCGAGGCCTGCGAGGTCTCCCAGCGCACCTTCTTCCGCTATTTCGCGAACAAGGAGGAGGCCGCGTTCGCGGTGCAGGAGATGGTGGAGGGCCGTTTCGTCGCCGCACTGCGCGAACGCCCCGCAGAGGAAAGCCCGTTCGAGGCCCTGCGGCACACCGTCCTCGGCACCTGGGACGCCCTGAGCCGCTCCGTGGAGGAGGTCATTCCGGTCGAACTCCACATGCGGACCTACCAGATGATCGAGTCGACTCCCCCGCTGCTCGCCGCACATCTGCGCCGCTCGATCGAGCTGGAGGAGGAGATCGCGCACGTCATCGCCGAGCGTGAGGGCGTCGACGTGGACAGCGATCCGCGCCCACGCGTGGCCGTGGCCGCGTTCAGTGGCGTGATGCGCCTGAGCGGACGCCTGTGGGGCGCCGGCGAGGACGCCAGCGTCGACGCGATCCGCGCCCTCACGGAGACGTATCTCGATCACCTGAATCCGGCGCTCGGTGAACACTGGCGTCGCGATCACACGTGAACGGCGCACGAGTGCGCCGACGTGACGCCGGTCGCACTCCCGCGCACACGCAGCGCTTCGACTCCCTACGCAGCGTGAAGACTTGACCTCAACCGTGTCCGCTTTTACCTGAATGCACCGCGCAAAACGTGATCTGCCTCACCCGTGGCACGGAGCCTCATGCGCTTCTCCTAGGGTGTCCCGCAGTGACTTCCTTCGACTCGTCCCCCCAACTCAACGTCTGGCGCGCACTGCTTGCGCTGGCCGTCGTGTTCGTCATGCTGGCGACCACCGGCTGGACAGCGGTTCGTCAGCACCGCGGCGTCGCGACGCCGCTCCGGTCCGCACTCACCGCCTGGGAGCACGGTCGGATAGACGGGCACGCGCTGCCCTCCGCCGACGGCTCGCCCGCCCGGCTCGGGCACTTCTTCGCCTCGCTCACCCCTCACCAGCGCAGTCGCCTCGCCGCCCGCTATCCGCTCGCGGTCGGCAACATGAACGGCGCGCCCGTGGAACTGCGCTACCAGGCGAACCGCATCGCGCTGCACCAGGCCGCCAAGGTCGAGCGCGGGCGCATGCACGACAGCCGCCTGTCGTCGGTGGGTCATGCCGACGCGACGCAACGTAGGCAGCGTTTCGCGCTCCTGGCCCGGTCCGACCGCGACATCCTCGCCTTCGACCCCACCGGCGCCGGCCGGGTGGCCGAGGTGTTCGGCGACCTCGACAAGGCGCAGCGCGTCTCGGTCGTGGTGCCGGGTGTCGACACGAACGTGCTGACCTTCCAGCGCACGTTCCGCAAGTACTCCGCACCGGTGGGCATGGCCCGCTCGCTCTACGCGGCCGAGCGCACGGCGAGCCCGCACACCCGCACTGCGGTCATCGCGTGGGCCGACTACACGGCCCCCGTCGGCCTGGGCGTGGACGCCGCCACGGCGATGCGCGCGGACGACGGCGCGGTCCGGCTCAACGCGATGCTGCGCGGCCTGCCCGGCAGCTCGCCCGTCGCCCTGTACTGCCACAGCTACGGCTCGGTGGTCTGCGGCGTCGCAGCGCACAACGTGCCGTCGCGGGTCAGCGACATCGCGGTGGCCGGCAGCCCGGGGATGCGTACGCAGAATGTCGCGGGCCTGCACACCCGCGCGCGCGTGTGGGCGACTCGCGACAAGGACGACTGGATCCAGGACGTGCCGTACCTGGAGGTCGGCGGGCTCGGACACGGTGCGGACCCGGTCTCCTCGGCCTTCGGCTCCCGGGTTGTCGCCGCAGGAGACGCCAAGGGCCACACCGGTTACTTCGAACCGGGCACGGAGAGCCTCAGCAACTTCGCCGAGATCGGAACTGGCTCGTACCGATCGGTGGTCTGTGCGGACGCGGATCAGGACTGCCGGGCGGGATTTTCCGGCAGTACCTCCGCCTGACGCGCGTAGAGAACGGCGAAACAGTGGTCCGACGCAACAGGCGACGGAGGCGCGCGTGCCGCATACGATGAGCCGCATGGGTGACGTACTGGCCGGATTTCATGCCGCCTGGGAGTTCGAGTCCGACTCCGTGCGCATCCGCTTCGAACGGGGGATCCGCACGCCGAAGCTTCTTCAGGCGTTGGGCGAGCGCCGCATCCCCCTGGAAGCGATCGCGGCGGTGACTCTGACTCCCGGAAAGCGCGGGACCGTGGTGTTGCACGCTGTGCCGAGACCGGGCGCCGATCCTCTGATGGACGCCGCGGCCGGCCAGCTCAAGGAGGGCAGCGACCCCTATCGGCTGGTGCTGCCCGCCGAACGGGAGACCCTCGCCGAGTACTACGCGGACGAGCTGCGCGGGCAGCTCGTCGCCGACGACGACGTACGGACCGACGGCTATCTGGTGGCTCCGCCCGAGGCGCCGCTCCAGTTCAAGGCGTACGACGGGAAGGCCTCCTTCGACGGCTCGTCGGTCTCCTTCCGCTGGTTCTGGACCGGTGCGTCGTCCGCGAAGTGGAAGGCCGGGGACAAGACCTTCCCGGTCGGCGACCTGAGCGGCGTCGAATGGCGTTCGCCCGAACTGTTCGAGGGACATCTGCGGCTGCTGCACCGTGGCACGGTCGACGAGCAGCCCGGGCAGGCCGACCAGGACCCGGCCGCGGTCGTCTTCGGACTCGGCTACGGACCGGTGCACGAGTCGCTTCCGTTCGCCGCCTCCGTGCTCGCGGCCGTGCGCGCGACGGGTTCGGCCCCGGCCGTGACCGGACAACTGCCCGCCCAGTCGTCAGCACCCGCACGCCGTGACCCGGCGGACATCGCCGAGCGGATCCGTCACCTCGGGGAGCTGCACCAGGCGGGCCTGGTCACCGACGCCGAGTTCTCGACGAAGAAGGCCGAACTGCTCGCGGAGCTGTGACAGCGGGGCGCTCCGCTTCTCTGTGATACCTGGGTACGACGTGCGGTGAGCACCTCGGTATGACGTCATCGATCAGCGATGTTGCCTACGCTGATCCGGCCATGAGCAATGCATCGAGCTCCCCTGATCAGCCGCCCCGGCCGCCGGACGAGGCCCCCGGACGGACGGGGGCCCGGCGTGCGTCCGCCGCACTGCGCCGCGGCCTGGGCGAGGCGGCCCGCTGGTCGGCGGCCGCCGGCTCCGGGCTCGCGGCCGCTGCCGGCGACGCCCGGACGGAGCCTCTGTTCGCCCACGCGCCGAAGCGTTGGATGCGTGTGCTGCCGTACGTGATCGCGCTCGGGTTCACCGCGACCCTGATCCCGGTCACCACCCAGGTGCTGTCGAACGACTACGGGGTGGGCGGTGGTCTCGCCGGTGCGATCGGCGTCGCCCAGGCCGCCCCGCTGCTGCTGGCGGTCTCCCGGCCCCTGGCCGCCTGGTGCATCATGATCGTCGCCGACGTGCTGGGGACGATCCCCCTGTTCCAGGGAGACGCACACCATCCGTCGCCCTGGACCCCCATGGTCGTCGTGGGGTATCTCGCGCTGTGCATCGCCCTGGCCCTGCGGGAGAGCCGTCGCACGCTCATCGGCGTCTGGCTGGTCACCGTCGTCGCCAGTATCGGCGTCGGGTCCTTCCGGGACAGCACCAGCCAGGACACGGGTGTGCTGCTCATCGTCCTGAGCGGTGGGGTCCTGCTCCTGGGTGCTCTGCTGCGCGAGCGCGGGGAGGCTCAGCGCAGACTCGTCGAGCAGGAGACGATCAGCGAGGCCGAGCGGACGCGCCGCACTCTGCTGGAGGAGCGGGCGAGGATCGCCCGGGAGCTGCACGACGTCGTCGCCCATCACATGTCGGTGATCACTGTGCAGGCGGATTCGGCGCCGTACCGTCTGCCGGATCTGCCGGGCGAAGTGCGGGAGGAGTTCGCCTCGATCGCAGCCGGAGCCCGCCAGTCGCTGACCGAGATGAGACGTCTGCTCGCGGTGCTGCGCAGCGAGGAGGCGCAGGGAGATCTGACGCCCCAGCCGGGCCTCGCACAGCTGCAGCAGCTGGCGGAAGCGACGAGACGCGGTGGTGTGCCCACCGAGCTGTCCTACCCGGAGCTGGCGCTGGTCCGTCAACTGGCCGATGTGTCACCGGCGGTGGATCTCTCCGCCTACCGCATCGTGCAGGAGGCGCTCGCGAACGTCGTGCGGCACGCCCCCGGTGCGCGGGCGCAGGTCTCGATCGGGCTCGAGGAGGACGCCTTGCTGGTGATCGTCGTCAACGGCCCGGCACCGGGGCCGCTCTCCCCGCTCGAGTCGACCGGCACCGGACACGGCCTCGTGGGGATGGGCGAGCGCGTACGGTTGGTCGGCGGCACGCTGGACGTCGGCCCGCTGCCCGGCGGAGGCTTCCGTGTCGCGGCCCGCCTCCCGCTGACCGCGCCCGACTCCCCCACGGTGTAAAGGAATTCGGCACGCATGACCATCCGCGTGATCATCGTCGACGACCAGACCATGGTGCGGGCAGGCTTCGCCGCGCTGCTGTCTGCGCAGAGCGACATCGACGTCGTGGGTGAGGCTCCCGACGGCAGGAAGGGTGTCGAGGTCAGCCGCTCCACCCATCCCGACGTGGTTCTCATGGACGTACGGATGCCGGAGATGGACGGGCTGGCCGCCACCAGGGAACTCCTCGATCCGCCGCCCGGCGTGGTGCACCGGCCCAAGGTTTTGATGCTCACCACGTTCGACGTGGACGACTATGTCTACGCGGCGCTGCGGGCCGGAGCCTCCGGCTTCCTGTTGAAGGACGCGCCGCCGGCCGATCTGATCGCCGCGGTCCGCGTGGTCGCGGCCGGCGAGGCGCTGCTCGCTCCTACGGTCACCAAGCGCCTCATCGAGGACTTCACGAAGACCATGCCGGTACGCAAGGAGCGCTCGCCCCGGCTGAAGACCCTGACACCGCGCGAACTCGAAGTTCTGGAACTGATCGCACGGGGGCTGTCGAACCAGGAGATCGCGGAGAAGCTGGTCCTGGCCGAACAGACCGTGAAGACCCACATCGGGCGGGTCCTGGCCAAGCTGGGGCTGCGCGACCGGGCCCAGGCAGTGATCTTCGCGTACGAGTCGGGGCTCGTCACTCCCGGACAGCAGCAATAGCCCCTACCCGGGTATGACATCTCACGATCCGCAGGGCACGACCGGGCCGGGCCCTTCATCGCCAACTCCTCGGGTATCACGGCGTTCTGCCAGGTGAGCGCCGTGTCCGCCCGCCACCCCCTACTGCGGTATCAGTCACCGATACCCAGGTATCACCTCCGAGTTGGCTCCGTGGTGTGACGCCCCGCCTGCGATCACGTCCTTACCTTCCCTCTCGTCACGCCAACGGACGGAGGGGAGAGGGCGATGGTCCTGGGCTCAGGGAAACGACGCGCTCGGCGCACACTGGTCGCCGCCGCGCTCACGACGACGATGGTCGCGGGTACCGCGGGATGGGCATCGGGACACGAGCAGCGTCCACTCACCGGCCCACCGCCGGGCACCGCGTCCTGGCGGACCGACGACTCGCTGAGCGTCACGTTGCCCGATCCGGCGACAGCACGGCCCGATCAAGTCTCCGCCTTCTTCGCCACGTTGAGCGCGGCCGACCGGCATCGGCTGGTCGCTCGGCATCCTTCGGTCGTCGGCAACCTGGACGGTGCGCCGATCGCGCTGCGCTACGAGGCGAACATGCTGGCGCTGCGGTCGGAGCGGGCACAGGCTCTGGCCGCCGCCCGTGACACGGCGCGCTCCGAGCAGGAGCGGGCGAGCGCACGTGCCCGCTCGGAGCGCTACGCCGAGCTTCTCGCACCGGGACGGCGGATCATCGCCTTCGACCCACGGGGTCGCGGTCAAATCGCCGAAGTCTACGGGGACTTGACCGCAGCCCGGCATGTGTCGGTGATCGTGCCGGGGTCGGACATCGACCTGGACTCGTTCGACCGGGCCAAGGACGTGTACGGGACTCCCACCGGGATGGCTCGCTCCCTGTACCGGGCGGCGGACGCGCGGACAGCGGTGGTGGCCTGGGTCGGCTACACCACTCCGGTGGGGCTGGGCCTCGACGCGGCCACGGGGCGGCTGGCCGAGGCGGGAGCGCCACGGCTGGCCCGCTTCGTGCAGGGCCTCACAGCCGTGGGCGCCCCGGAACCGGCCGTCTTCTGCCACAGCTACGGGTCGGTGGTGTGCGGGCTCGCCGCCTCCCGGCTTCCGGCGTCGGACCTGGTGGTCTTCGGCTCTCCCGGATTGCACGCCGACAGCGTGGCCGATCTGCACACCCACGCCCGGGTCTGGGCCGCGCGGGACGACAGCGACTGGATCGCCAAGGTGCCGAACGTCGAACTGTTCGGCCTCGGTCACGGCGCCGACCCCGTCTCCTCGTCCTTCGGCGCCCGGCGCGTGCCGGCCGAGCGGGCCGAGGGCCACACCGGCTACTTCGCGCCCGGCACGGATTCGCTGCGCGCCTTCACCGACATCGCCATCGGAGCTTCGTCATGACCCTTGCCTCTCTGCGGAAATCCGCGTCAGCGGCCGTCGCCTCGATCGACGCCAAGACCCCCGCGCACCGCGACCGGGCGGTGGACGGGCTGCGGGCCCTGGCCCTGCTGGCCGTGCCCACCGGCCACTGGCTGCTCGGCGGGTTCACCGTGGACGCCCAGGGCGCCCTGCACAATGCGAGCCCGCTGTCCGCCTTCTCCTTCTTCGCGCCACTGAGCTGGGTGCTGCAGATGCTCGGCATCTTCTTCCTCGTCGGCGGCTACGCGTCAGCGCTCTCGTACAGCCGCGCACGAGAGCGCGGCACATCGACGAGCGAGTGGCTGCGCGGCAGACTCGCCCGGCTGGGCCGCCCGGTGCTGGGCGTGACCGCGGTCTGGGCAACCCTGCTCCCGGCCCTGCATGCCCTCGGGGTGCCCTGGCAGACGCTGCGCACCGGTTCCACCTTGGTCATACAGCCCCTGTGGTTCGTCGGTGTCTACGCGGCGATCACCGCACTCACACCGTGGTGCCTCCGGGCCGCGCGACGATGGGGAGCGTGGGCCGCGGCGCCGCTGATCGGCTCGGTCGCCCTCGTCGACTTCCTGCGGTACGGGCCCTTCGCCCCCTCCATGCCGTCGTGGCTGAGCCTGCTGAACCTGCTGCCGGGCTGGCTGTTCGCCTACCAACTGGGCGTCAGCTGGGGTGAGAAGAAGCTCGGACGGCGTGGCGCCTGGGCTCTGCTGATCGGTGGGGCCGTTCTGTTCGCGGCGCTACTCCTTGTGTTCCACTACCCGACGTCGATGGTCGGCGTGCCGGGAGAGGCGCGGACCAACTCGCATCCGCCGTCGCTTCTCGTGCTCGCCCTGGCGGCCGCACAGAGCGGTGCGGCGATCCTGCTGCACAACCGCATCGGCGCGCTCCTTCGGCGGCCCGCTCTCTGGGCACCTGTCGTGATCATGAACCTCTCGGCGATGACGATCCTGTGCTGGCATCAGACGGCGATGCTCACAGCCGCGATACCGGCATCCTTCGCCGGCGCGGTACCGGGGCTGACCCAGGCGCCCGACACGCTCGCCTGGGTGGCGACCCGCCTCGCGTGGCTGCCGCTGTTCGCGGTGCTGCTCGCCCTGACGGGCCGCTATGCGCGGGGGTTCGAAGCGCCGTGGACGCGGGCGCGTCGAGGGCGCCGGGCTCTGGCGGGGGTCCTTGCCGCAGGGTTCGCGGTCTTCGCCCTGGGGCTGGCGTGAGGCCTCGGCCCGGGCTTCGCCGCCGCGGCCGGTCCGGCGCGGCGGCGAGGGCGGGGCCCGGACCGCCGCTCGGGGGCGGTCCGGCGGCCGACCGCCCGGCTACTGCTCGCGGCCCGCCGAGGTGAAGCTCATGTCGGCATAGCGGTCACCGGAGACCTGGGCGGCGATGGGCTCCAGCAGCGCCAACTCGTCCTCGGTGAGGGCGATACGGGTCGCCGCGGTGTTCTCCTCGACGCGGCTGCGCTTGCGGGTACCGGGGATCGGAACGACAGCGAGACCGAACGTCTGCGCGCGGTGCTGCGCCCAGGCCAGTGCGATCTGGCCGAGGGAGGCCTCGTGGGCGTCGGCGATCCGGCGGACCGGTTCGAGCAGCGCCGCGTTGGCCGCGGCGTTGTCCCCGGTGAAGCGGGGCTGCTGGCGGCGGAAGTCGTCCGCGGACAGCTCCTTGTCGGCGCTGACGAAGGCGCCGGTGAGGAAACCGCGACCCAGCGGGGAGTAGGGGACGAGTCCGACACCCAGCTCGGCGGCGGTGGGCACCACCGACCGCTCGATGTCGCGGCTGAACAGGGACCACTCCGACTGGACGGCCGCGATCGGGTGCACGGCCTGCGCGGCCCGCAGTTCGGCGCCGGTGACCTCGCTGAGGCCGAGGTGCTTGACCTTGCCGGCCGTGACGAGCTCCGCCATCACGCCGACCGTCTCCTCGATCGGTACCTTCGGGTCGCGGCGGTGCATGTAGTACAGGTCGACCGAGTCGACGCCCAGACGCTGCAGGCTGGCGTCGATGCAGGTCCTGATGTAAGCGGGGTCGTTGTTGATGATGCGCTTGTACGGGGCGCTCGGATCGAGCCCGATGGCGAACTTGGTCGCCAGGACGATCTCGTCACGATGCGCTTTGACGAAAGGAGCAAGGAACCGCTCGTTCTCGCCGTCACCGTAGGCGTCGGCGGTGTCGTACAAGGTGACGCCGAGTTCCAGGGCCCGCTCCAGGGTGGCCCGGGCCTCGTCGGCGTCCGTCGGACCGTAGGCCCAGCTCATCCCCATGCAGCCGAGGCCCTGCACGCCCACCACGGGCCCGTTGCTTCCCAACTCAACAGTGGAGATACGCGGCTGGTCGCCGATCTGTGACGCCCTGTCCGTGCTGCTCATGCGGTTCATGCCCTCTCCGACGCCTCCCGGGCGCCCGCATAGAAATTGATCTTGTGGTCCAGCACGGCCAGGGTGTCCTGGAGTTCGGCCATCCTGTGCAGTACGTCGCGGCGGGTCGATTCGAGGAGTTCGCGGCGCTCGTCGAAGGTCCGCTCGCCCAGCCGCACGAGCTCGGCGTAGCGGACCATGTCCGCCACCGGCATGCCGGTGAGCCGGAGCTTGTTGACGAAGGCGAGCCAGTCGAGGTCGTGGTTGCTGTAACGGCGCTGACCGGTGTGCGAGCGGTTGATGTCGGGCATCAGGCCGATCCGCTCGTACCAGCGGAGGGTGTGCGCGGTCAGCCCGGTGAAGGCCGAGACCTCGCTGATGGTGTAGCGGTCCTGGCCGTCCGGACGCGGATGCACTTCAGGGGCCGCGACGCAGGCGTCGACCCTGGCCTGGGTGGGTGCGGGCGTGGTCTCCATCACCGTCATGGTCTCCACGCTAGAACCTTGGAGTGCACTCCAGGCAAGCAAATCGTGGCGAAATCCCGACGACAGCCGGGCGGCCCCCTCGCTACGGTGCGGATCATGAAGCCTGCCCGCCGTGCGGTCCCCGAGGACGCAGAGGAACTGGTTCGCCTGCGCAAGATCATGCTCGACTCGATGAGTCCGAGCGACGATGTGGACTGGCAGCAGCCCACGCTCGAGGCATTGCGGTGCCATCTCGCCGATCCGGACGGCGAGTTGACGGCCTTCGTCGTCGAGGACCCGAGTGGCTCCGGCGGCCTCGCGGCGTGCGCGACCGGGGTGATCCAGCGCAGCCTGGGCAGCCCCGGCAATCCGTACGGAACCACGGGACACGTCTTCAATGTGTGCACCGACCCGGGGCACCGCAGGCGCGGCTACTCGCGTGCCTGTATGGAAGCCCTCCTGGCCTGGTACAAGGAGCACGACGTCCGCCGGGTCGATCTGCACGCCACAGCTACCGGGGAGCCGCTCTACGCCTCGCTCGGGTTCACCCGCACCCCGGCGCCCGCGATGAGGGTGACGCTCTAGGTGTAGTGACCCGGAGCGTTGTTCACACGGCTGATGGGTGGCTTTCCGCCCCGGAACGCCCTAGGGACCGTCTGCCCAGGGACGCCTAGGGACTGTCCGCCCCGGGACGCTTCACGGGCGTCTCGGGGGAGGAATTAGGCTCGTAGGCATGCAGAGCCTCGCGTTGATCGAGAACTGGCCGGTCCCGACCGCCGCCGCAGCCGTCGTCCATGCGGACGGCACGGTGCTGGGGACCCACGGCCCCACGGCCCACCGTTTCCCCCTGGCCTCGGTCACCAAGCCGTTGGCGGCCTACGCGGCGCTTGTCGCGTACGAGGAGGGCGCCATCGAGCTCGACGAGCCCGCCGGCCCCGAGGGTGCGACGGTGCGGCATCTGCTGGCGCACACCAGCGGCCTCGCGTTCGACGAGCACCGGACGACGTCGGAGCCCGGCACGCGGCGGCTCTACTCGAACGCCGGCTTCGAGGTGCTCGGGGACCACATCGCGAAGGCGACGGACATCCCGTTCGCCGAGTACCTGCGCCAGGCCGTGCTCGAACCGCTGGGGATGACCGCGACCACGCTGGAGGGCTCCCCCGCCAAGGACGGGGTGTCGACGGTGGACGACCTGGTGCGGTTCGCCGCGGAGGTGCAGGCCCCGCGACTGCTCGACGCGCGCACCGTGGCCGAGGCGATGACCGTGCAGTATCCGGGGACGAAGGGTGTACTGCCGGGTTACGGACATCAGAACCCGAACGACTGGGGGCTCGGGTTCGAGATCCGGGACCACAAGTCGCCGCACTGGACGGGGAGTTCGTCGTCACCGCGGACGTTCGGCCACTTCGGACAGTCCGGGACGTTCCTGTGGGTGGACCCGGACGCCGGGGCGGCCTGTGTGGCGCTGACGGACCGGGCGTTCGGGCCGTGGGCGGCCGAGGTGTGGCCGCCGTTCACCGACGCGGTGCGCGCCGAGCTCTGACCGGGGACGAGGGCGGCGGCGCGGGCACGCCGCCGGGTCAGCCGCTCATCTCCCAGACCAGGAGCTGGGCCTCCACCGCGGCCAGCGCCTCCAGGCCCGCCTCCCCCGTGATGCGGGCCGCGTCACCCGGACCCAACTCGGCTTCCCCGAGCCGGACTTCGCCCCGCACCACGTGCAGGTAGACGTACGGCGCGGTCGGCAGTTCGGTCCGCTCGCCGACCGCGAGGCGCCGCACGTGGAGCATGGCGCCCGCCGCCGGGACGTCGTACGGGGTCGAGTCGGCGATGCCGTGCACCACCTCGTACGCGGGATCGCCACCGGGGTCACGGGGAGCGAGCCACATCTGGATGAAGACGAGCGGCTCGGTGCCGTCGTTGCGCTCGACGTGCCGGACCCCGCCGCCCGAGCTGAGGCGCTGCACGTCGCCGGGGCGCACGACGGATTCGCGGCCTGTGGAGTCCCGGTGGGTGAGCTCGCCGGTGGCGACCCACGTCACGATCTCGGTGTGGCTGTGCGGGTGCTCGTCGAAACCGGCACCCGGGGCGAGGTGTTCCTCGTTGCAGGCAAGGATCGCGCCGAATCGCAGATTGTCCGGGTCGTAGTGCGGACCGAAGGAGAACGCGTGGCGGGACGCGATCCCGGCCCCCGGTTCACCCCCGACATAACGGTCGCCGGAGCGGCGTACATCAATCACGCGCTCCACGGTAGCCCCCGTTTCCGGCCTCCTCCCCCGGTCCGGTCGGACCCTCCACTCCGCTGAGCCGTTCCGATAAGGCAGTCTTGTCCCCGTGCCCCAATCGGAATCAGCGAACGAACCAGCGGACCTCCGGCCGGACGTCCATGCGACGCCGCACCCGCACGCGGCAACCCTGAAGCGACTGGAGAAGTCGTCCGGGGCGCTCGCCGCGCAGGCGATCACGCGCATGGACGAGACGCTGCCCTGGTACCGGGCCATGCCGCCGGAGAACCGGTCGTGGATCGGCCTGGTGGCACAGGCGGGAATCGCCGCGTTCACCGAGTGGTTCCGGCACCCCGATGCCCCGCAGGCGATCTCGACGGACGTCTTCGGCACCGCGCCCCGGGAGCTGACGCGGGCGATCACCCTGCGCCAGACCGTGGAGATGGTGCGGACCACGATCGAGGTCATGGAGTCGGCCATCGACGAGGTGGCCGCGCCGGGCGACGAGAGCGTGCTGCGCGAGGCCCTGCTCGTGTACGCGCGGGAGATCGCGTTCGCGACCGCCCAGGTGTACGCGCAGGCCGCGGAGGCGCGGGGTGCGTGGGACGCCCGTCTCGAGTCGCTCGTCGTGAACGCCGTGCTGTCCGGGGAGGCTGACGAGGGCGCGGTCAGCCGGGCCGCGGCGCTGGGCTGGAACTCCCCCGAGCATGTGTGCGTGGTGCTCGGCACGGCCCCCGACGGGGACAGCGAGCTGACCGTCGAGGCGATCCGGCGGGCTTCTCGCCACGCCAAGCTCCAGGTGCTCACCGGGGTGCTCGGTGACCGGCTGGTGGTCATTGCGGGCGGCAGCGACAATCCACTGGCCGTGGCGAAGTCACTGATCGGGCCGTTCGCGGCCGGCGCCGTGGTCGCTGGGCCCGTGGTCCCCGACCTGCTCGCCGCCACGCGGTCCGCGCAGGCCGCGGCCGCCGGCCTCAAGGCGTGCGGCGCCTGGCAGGATGCGCCACGTCCGGTTCTGGCGGACGATCTGCTTCCGGAGCGCTCGATCGCGGGCGACCCGTCCGCGCGCGAGCAGTTGGTGGAGGAGATCTACAGACCGTTGGAGGAAGCGGGCTCGGCGCTTCTGGAGACGCTCAGCGTCTATCTGGAGCAGGCGAGCAGCCTGGAGGGGGCGGCGCGGATGCTCTTCGTGCACCCGAACACCGTCCGCTACCGGCTCCGACGTGTGACCGACGTCACCGGGTGGTCGCCATCGGATGTGCGCTCCGCGTTCACCTTGCGCATCGCGCTGATCCTGGGGCGTCTGGCCGACGGAGATCCCCAGTCGTAGGCTTTTGTCGGGGGCCTACAATTCCCCCTTCGGTTCTTCGTCCCTGTCCCCACGGGCGGCCCGACCCGTCCCCAAGAGAGAGTGTGAGAGTGCTCGTACTCGTCGCTCCCGGCCAAGGCGCCCAGACGCCCGGCTTCCTGACCCCCTGGCTCGACCTCCCCGGTGCCGCAGACCGCGTCGCCGCGTGGTCCGACGCCATCGGCCTCGACCTTGCCCACTACGGCACGCAGGCCGACGCGGACGCGATCCGTGACACGGCCGTGGCCCAGCCGCTGCTCGTGGCGGCCGGGATCCTGTCGGCGTCCGCGCTCGGTGAGGTCACGCCGGGCGCCGTCGCCGGTCACAGCGTCGGTGAGATCACCGCGGCCGCCTTCGCGGGCGTACTCGACGACACCGCCGCTCTGCAGCTCGTGCGCAAGCGTGGTCTGGCCATGGCCGATGCCGCCGCGGTCACCGCGACCGGGATGTCCGCGCTGCTCGGCGGTGACCCCGAGGTGACCGTGCCGCACCTGGAGAAGCTGGGCCTGACCCCGGCGAACGTGAACGGCGCGGGCCAGATCGTGGCCGCCGGCACGCTCGAGGAGCTGGCCGCGCTGGAGGCCGACAAGCCCGAGGGCGTGCGCCGCGTGGTGCCGCTGACGGTGGCCGGAGCCTTCCACACCCGGCACATGGCCCCGGCCGTGGCGACGCTGGAGGAGGCCGCCAAGGAGCTGGCCCCGGCCGACCCCACGGTCACGTACGTCTCGAACAAGGACGGCAAGACCGTCGCCTCCGGCGCCGAGGTGGTCTCCCGCCTGGTCGGCCAGGTCGCGAACCCGGTCCGCTGGGACCTGTGCATGGAGACGTTCAAGGAGCTCGGTGTCACCGCGCTCATCGAGGCGTGCCCCGGCGGCACCCTCACCGGTCTTGCCAAGCGCGCTCTGCCGGGCGTCAAGACCCTCGCCCTGAAGACCCCCGACGACCTCGACGCAGCCCGCGCCCTGATCGCCGAACACACGGCCTGAGAAGGAGATCCGAGCAGCATGTCGAAGATCAAGCCCAGTAAGGGCGCCCCGTACGCGCGCATCCTCGGTGTCGGCGGCTACCGGCCGACCCGGGTCGTGCCGAACGAGGTGATCCTCGAGAAGATCGACTCGTCCGACGAGTGGATCCGTTCGCGCTCCGGTATCGCCACCCGCCACTGGGCCAGTGACGAAGAGACCGTGGCGATGATGTCGATCGAGGCCTCCGGCAAGGCCATCGCGGACGCCGGCATCACGGCGGAGCAGATCGGTGCCGTGGTCGTCTCGACCGTGTCGCACTTCGCGCAGACGCCGGCCATCGCGACCGAGATCGCGGACAAGCTGGGGACGCAGAAGGCCGCCGCCTTCGACATCTCCGCCGGCTGCGCGGGCTTCGGCTACGGCCTGACTCTCGCCAAGGGCATGATCGTCGAGGGCAGCGCCGAGTACGTGCTGGTCATCGGCGTGGAGCGGCTGTCCGACCTGACCGACCTCGAGGACCGCGCGACGGCCTTCCTGTTCGGTGACGGCGCCGGTGCCGTGGTCGTGGGCCCGGCCACCGAGCCCGCGATCGGCCCGACCGTGTGGGGCTCCGAGGGCGACAAGGCCGGCACCATCAAGCAGACCGTGCCGTGGGACAAGTACCGCGTCGGTGACCTCGATCAACTGCCGCTGGACTCCCAGGGCAATGTCAAGTTCCCTGCGATCACGCAGGAGGGCCAAGCGGTGTTCCGCTGGGCCGTGTTCGAGATGGCGAAGGTCGCCCAGCAGGCGCTGGACGCGGCCGGAATCAGCCCGGACGACCTGGATGTCTTCATTCCCCACCAGGCCAACGAGCGGATCATCGACTCGATGGTGAAGACTCTGAAACTGCCGGAGCACGTCACGGTCGCCCGCGATGTGCGCACCACCGGCAACACGTCGGCCGCCTCGATCCCGCTCGCGATGGAGCGGCTCCTGGCGACCGGCGAGGCGAAGAGCGGCGACACCGCGCTCGTCATCGGCTTCGGGGCGGGTCTCGTGTACGCCGCCACGGTCGTTACCCTCCCCTAGGCATCCCGTCCGGATCTCCTGATCCGGACGAGCCCGCCTACCTGCCGCTGCCGCGGCGGGGCCACACCCTCTGGAAACACACCGAAGGAGCGCCACAATGGCCGCCACTCAGGAAGAGATCGTCGCCGGTCTCGCGGAGATCGTGAACGAGATCGCCGGCATCCCGGTCGAGGACGTCCAGCTGGACAAGTCCTTCACCGATGACCTGGACGTCGACTCGCTGTCCATGGTCGAGGTCGTCGTCGCCGCCGAAGAGCGCTTCGACGTCAAGATCCCGGACGACGACGTCAAGAACCTCAAGACCGTCGGCGACGCCACGAAGTACATCCTCGACCACCAGGCCTGAGCCAACCGCTCCGGACCTTAAAGGTCAGTCGCTCCGCCACCCGGCGGTGGCGCCGCTGAATCCCTCGCATCCGTTGGAGAAAGAATTCCTGTGAGCTCGACCAATCGCACCGTGGTCGTCACCGGTATCGGCGCAACCACACCGCTGGGTGGCGACGCGACATCCACCTGGGAGGGCCTGGTCGCCGGACGTTCCGGTGTCAAGCCCCTCGAGCAGGAGTGGGCCGCCGAGCAGGCGGTCCGCATCGCGGCGCCGGTCGCCGTGGAGCCGGGTGAGGTCATTCCTCGTCCTCAGGCCCGCAAGCTGGACCGCTCCGCGCAGTTCGCGCTGATCGCCGCCCAGGAGGCCTGGGCCGACGCCGGCTTCGAAGGCAAGGCGGGCGAGGACACCAGCGTCGACCCCGACCGTCTGGGCACCGTCATCGCGTCCGGCATCGGCGGCGTGACCACGCTCCTCGACCAGTACGACGTGCTGAAGGAGAAGGGCGTCCGCCGCGTCTCCCCGCACACCGTTCCGATGCTGATGCCGAACGGCCCGTCGGCCAACGTGGGGCTCCTCGTGGGCGCCCGTGCCGGTGTGCACACGCCGGTCTCCGCCTGCGCGTCGGGCGCCGAGGCGATCGGCTACGGCATCGAGATGATCCGTTCCGGCCGCGCCGACGTCGTCGTCTGCGGTGGCACCGAGGCGGCCATCCACCCGCTGCCCATCGCCGCGTTCGGCAACATGATGGCGATGTCCAAGAACAACGACGACCCGCAGGGTGCCTCGCGCCCCTACGACGTCGCCCGTGACGGCTTCGTCCTCGGTGAGGGCGCCGGCGTCATCGTCCTGGAGTCCGCCGAGCACGCCGCCAAGCGGGGCGCCCGCGTCTACGCGGAGGCGGTCGGCCAGGGCATCTCCGCCGACAGCCACGACATCGTGCAGCCTGAGCCGGAGGGCCGCGGTATCGCGCACGCCCTGCAGAACCTGCTGGACAACACCGACCTGGACCCGGCCGAGATCGTGCACGTCAACGCGCACGCGACGTCGACGCCCGCCGGTGACGTGGCCGAGCTGAAGGCGCTGCGCAAGGTGTTCGGTGACGACGCCGACCACATGGCCGTGTCCGCCACGAAGTCCATGACCGGGCACCTGCTCGGTGGTGCCGGTGGCGTCGAGACCGTGGCGTCGGTGCTCGCGCTCTACCACCGCCTGGCTCCGCCGACCATCAATGTGGAGAACCTCGACCCCGAGGCCGAGGCCAACGCCGACATCGTGCGCGGCGAGGCCCGGAAGCTGCCCGTCGAGGGCCGTATCGCCGCGCTGAACGACTCGTTCGGTTTCGGTGGGCACAACGTCGTTCTGGCCTTCAGGACGGTCTGACGCTCCGCTGAACCGGAAGCGGGCCCCAGCCGGATTTCCGGTTGGGGCCCGCTCCTGTTTCGCATCAGCGTCGACGTCGGCGCCCGCCGTGCGGTGCCGTCCCGCGGGCGCGGGGCGCGTGCGGCCGGTCGCGCCATCGTGGTGGAGCCGCACATCGGCACGGCCCAGCGCCCCGGGAACGACCCGGCGCCCTGGCGAAGCCGCACTACACAACCTGGTGGAGCCACCTCACCGGGGCGCCCTCGCCCGCGTAGCGGAAAGGCTCCAGTTCGTCGTCCCAGGGCTTGCCGAGGAGTTTGGCGAGCTCTGCTTCCAGGTTCGCCTCGCCGGCCGTGGAGCGGGCCAGGGCGGCGCGCAGACGGTCCTCCGGGACGAGGATGTCGCCGTGGATGCCGGTGACGGCGTGGAAGATGCCGAGTTCGGGGGTGGCGCTGTAGCGCTCGCCCTCGGCGGCCGCGCAGGGTTCGGCCGTCACCTCGAAGCGCAGCAGTTGCCAGCCGCGCAGCGCGGAGGCCAGCTTGGCGGCCGTGCCGGCCTCGCCCCGCCAGGAGAATTCGGATCTCCAGGTGCCCGGCGCGGCAGGCTGCCTGATCCAGTCGAGGCTGACGCGCGCGCCGAGTACGCCCGCGACCGCCCATTCGACGTGCGGGCACAGCGCGCGCGGTGCGGAGTGCACGTACAGAACTCCACGTGTCGTCACCGGGACCTCCAGTGTGGGTCGAGGTTCGCCTTCCCCAGCGGCCTCGCGCCCGTGCCGAGCCTTCTTCCCTCCGGGCCCGGACCGGGTAGGTCAAGACAAAAAGGGACACATCTGACGTGTTGTAATTTAGCGGAACCGGTACAGCGGGGTCTCACTGGGTCGACCGGGGACCCCGGGGCGAGGCTATCGCGCAGCGGTGCAAGGAGTGTGACGTACTGTCGGTCCGGGGGCACGCAAACGCCGAGCTTTCACCCGGCGGGGCGCACCGGCACGCCAAGGAGGGGACCACGGGATGCGGAAACGAAGTCACCGGTCGACCACCGTTCGGGCCACTGTCGCCACGGTGACGGCGGCCCTGCTCGGTGTCGCGGGGCTCACCGCGTGTGACGCCTCCGGTGACAACTCCCCCGGTCCTCAGGGCTCCGCGTCCTCCGCGAAGCCGTCGCCGAAGCCCACTCCGACGTGGGACACGAGTCCTCGTTCGGTTGCCGCCGTGGGTGACTCGATCACGCGGGGGTTCGATGCGTGCAGTGTGCTCTCGGACTGTCCCGAGGTGTCGTGGGCGACCGGCACGGACAAGGACGTCGACAGTCTCGCCGTGCGGCTGCTCGGCAAGAGCCGCGCCAAGACACACAGTTGGAACTACGCGCGGACCGGGGCGCGGATGGCCGAGTTGCCGCAGCAGATGAAGCAGGCCGCGGCGGTGCGTCCAGGGCTGGTGACGGTGATGGCGGGGGCCAATGACGCGTGCCGGGCCTCGGCCGGCGCGATGACTCCCGTGGCGGACTTCCGGGCCGACTTCGAGGAGGCGCTGCGGCAGTTGCGGCGCGAGGCGCCCAAGGCGCAGGTGTACGTCATGAGCATCCCGGATCTGAAGCGGCTGTGGTCCGAGGGGCGGCAGAACCCGCTGGGCAAGCAGGTGTGGAAGCTGGGCATCTGTTCGTCGATGCTGGCCGACCCCGATGACGTGGACGCCGCGGCGACCGCTCGGCGCGACTCCGTGCAGGAGCGCGTGGAGGAGTACAACCGGGTGCTCAAGGACGTGTGCGGCGCCGACAAGCGGTGCCGGTACGACGGAGGCGCGGTCTTCGGCTTCCGGTTCGAGGGGGAGCAGTTGAGCCGGTGGGACTGGTTCCACCCGAGTGTGGACGGGCAGGCGAGGCTCGCGGAGATCGCCTATCGCGGAGTGACCGCCGAGAAACCCGCCGCCTGAGCACCGGCGTGCGGGCGTAGGGTCTCGATCATGCGCAGTGAACTCTTCGGCACGCTGGCCGACGGCACCGACCGTATCGACGTCCACCGTTGGATCCTGGAGCGGGACGGGGTGCGGGTCCGCGTCCTGACGTACGGGGGCATCGTGCAGTCGGTGGAGGTGCCCGACCGGTCGGGCGGCGTCGCCGACATCGTGCTCGGTTTCCCTGATCTCGACGGGTATCTGGCGCACCCGGAGCCCTACTTGGGAGCGCTGGTCGGGCGGTACGCGAACCGGATCGCGGGCGGCCGGTTCACGCTCGACGGGCAGGAGTACACCCTCGCGCGCAACAACGAGCCGAACTCGCTGCACGGCGGTGAGCGCGGTTTCGACAAGCGGGTGTGGGCCGCCGAGCCCTTCGGCGTGTGCGGGGTACGGCTCAGCCGGGTGTCGCCGGACGGCGAGGAGGGCTTCCCGGGGCGCCTCGATGTCACGGTCACCTACGAGCTGGAGGCCGGGGGTGCGCTGCGGATCTCGTACGAGGCCGGGACCGATGCCCCGACGATCGTGAACCTGACCAATCACACGTACTGGAACCTCGGCGGGGCCGGTGCGGGAAACGCGGCGGGCGGGCACGAGCTGCGGATCGACGCCGGGCGTGTGAGCGCGGTGGACGAGAACCTGATTCCGGTCGGGGAACCGCGGGACGTGGCCGGGACGCCGTTCGACTTCCGGGAGATCCGGAAGGTCGGGCCCGGATACGACCACAACTACGTGCTCGACAAGGGTGTCGGTGAACAGGCAGTCGAGGTCGCCGAGTTGCACGATCCGGCGTCCGGGCGGGTGCTGAGCGTGGCCACGACCGAGCCGGGGCTGCAGCTCTACACCGCCGATCACCTCGACTCCTCGCTGCCCTTCGCGCCCGGGGACGGGATCGCCCTGGAGACGCAGCACTTCCCGGATTCGCCGAACCGGCCGGATTTCCCGTCCACCGTGCTGCGGCCGGGTGAGGTGTACCGGTCACAGACGGTGTACGGCTTCGGGGTCCGCTAGGGCCTGTCCAGCGGATCTTGTCGCGGGCGCGGGCCACACGGATGCGGCCTGATCCACCGGACATGCCCTAGCAGCGGTGACACCCCGTAGGGGCGGCGGGGTCAGGTGTCGCCGCCCCTGGTTCGAGGGGCCTCAGGCGACGATCGTCTCAGTGACGCGGCCGTCGGTGAGGGAGCGGCCTGCGGTGAGTTCGTACGTGCCCGGCCGGTGGGCCCAGGCGCCCGCGGTCTCGTCCCAGGTCTCGAAGGTGCGGCGCGGCAGTTCGATCACGGCCTCGACCGTCTCGCCGGGGGCCGCGGTCACGTTCGCGAAACCGGCCAGCCAGCGGGCCGGGCGGGTCGCGTCGGGCTCCCCCGGCGCCAGGTAGAGCTGGACGGTCTCGCGGCCGGGGCGTTCGCCCGTGTTGCGGACGCGGACGGTCGCGGTGGCGCCTTCGACGTGGAGCGACTCGTACCTCCAGTCGGTGTAGCCGAGGCCGTGGCCGAAGGGGTAGGCGGGGGCGGCGCCGGACCGGTCCCAGGCGCGGTAGCCGATGAACACGTCCTCGGTGTAGGCGAGTTCGCCGCCGGTGGGCGTCACCTCGGTGACCGGGGCGTCGGCGAACGAGCCCCAGGTGGTGGGCAGGCGTCCGCCGGGCTCCTCGGCGCCGGTGAGGACGTCGGCGAGGGCGTCGCCGCCTTCCTGGCCGGGGAACCAGCCGAGCAGCACGCCCGCGACCTCCTCGCGCCACGGGAGTTCCACCGGGGAGCCGGAGTTGACGACCACGACGGTGTTCGGGTTGACGGCGGCGACGGCGCGCACCAAGTCGTCCTGGCGGCCGGGCAGTCGGAGGTCGGTGCGGTCGAAGCCCTCGGACTCGACGCGCTCGGTGGTGGCGACCACGACCACGGCCGCTTCGGCGTCGCGGGCGGCTTCGACGGCCTCGGCGATCAGTGCGTCCGCGGCGCGGCGCGGGCCGAGGTGCACGAGGCTGAACATGACGGCGGGCAGCGGCATCGCGAGGGACTTGTCGAGCGGGTGGAGGAGGGAGACCTCGACCGGCCTGCCCTCGGTGAGCGCGACCTTGCCGCGCTCCAGCGGGGCGCCGAAGAACGCCTCGAAGGGGTCGGCCTCCTCGCCCATGGCCTGGACGCCGTCGTAGAGGACGGTGCCGTCGACGGTGAGCGTGAAGGCGCCGAGACCCCGGGTGCCGAAGGCGTGGTCGCCGCTCTCGCGCGGGGTGAAGGTGCCCTTGACCTCGATGCTGTGCAGGGCTTCGTGGGTGGCGCCCGCGGGGAGGTCGTCGCCGAGCCACTGGACCTGGCCGTTGGGCAGGGAGCCCTCGCCGATGACGTTGCCCTCGGCGTCGCGGCAGATCGCGCGCAGTTCGAACCCCTTGTCGGCGGGGGCGAGTTCGTCGCTCGGGTCGGCTCCGACCGCGTACGTCAGGGAGGTCAGGGCGCCGGAGAGGCCGTCGAGCGGGGAGACGATGCGGGCCGGGAAGACGGTGGCGGAGCCGCCGCCGAGGACGCGGGCGTCGCGGGCGGCGGCGCCGATGAGGGCGACCTTCGCGTCGGGCCGCAGGGGCAGTACGCCGTTGTTGCGGACCAGGACGAAGGCGCGGCGGGCGATCTCGCGGGCCAGGGCCTCGCCGTCGATCTCGGCGGGGGCGGTGGTGACGACCGGCTCGGCGCCGTCGAGGATGCCGACGCGGGCGGCGAGGCGCAGCACGTTGCGCACCGCGTCGTCGACCTCGGACTCCTCGACCTCGCCGGCGCGGACGGCGGCGGCGAGGGCCGGGCCGTAGACGGTCTGCGGGCCCGGCATCGCGACGTCGAGGCCGCCCTTGATGTCGCCGGTGGTGGAGCGGGCGGCCATCCAGTCGGAGACGTTGAAGCCGTCGAAGCCCCACTCACCGCGCAGCACCTCGTTCACCAGGTGGCGGTGCTCGGTCATCGTCACGCCGTTGACCTGGTTGTAGGCGGTCATGATGCCCCAGGGGTGGGCGCCCGCGACGATGGCCTCGAAGGGGGCCAGGTAGAGCTCGCGCAGGGCGCGCCCGGAGATCACGTTGTTCACGGTGAAGCGGTCGGTCTCCGCGTCGTTCGCCACGAAGTGCTTGACCGTGGTGCCGACACCGCCGGACTGCACGCCCTGGACGTAGCCGGTGCCGATGGCGCCGGTGAGGTACGGGTCCTCGCTGTACGCCTCGAAGTGGCGGCCGCCGAGCGGGGAGCGGTGCAGGTTCACGGTCGGGGCGAGCAGCACGTGGACACCCTTGCGGCGGGCCTCCTGGGCGAGCAGCGCACCCGCGCGGCGGGCGAGGGACGGGTCCCAGGTGGCGGCGAGGGCGGTCGGGGACGGCAGGGCGATCGACGGGTCGTCGGCGGTCCAGCGCACGCCGCGCACCCCGATCGGGCCGTCGGACATGACCAGCGACTTCAGGCCGATCTCGGGGATCTCGGGCAGGCTCCACATGTCCTGGCCGCCGAGCAGCCGGGCCTTGGTGTCGAGATCGAGCTTGCCGAGTGCGGCCTCGACGACCGTCTCGCGGGCCTGGGCCTTCTCGTCGCCATCCATGTTCTGCGCCATGCCGGCACCTCCTCGTCGAGGTTCATCAAGTCTGGGCGCCTCCATCCTGCACGCGCTACCTGGTAAACGGTAGGTTTCGTTATCGTGCCGTTATAAATGACGGCTCGGGGTGTCCCGGCCATGTCGTACGGTGACCGCATGAGCAGCAGCACCAGAAGCGTCAGGAGCGGGGAGCGGCGGGCGGAGATCCTGCGCGCCGCACTGGAAGTGATCGCCGAGCGCGGGTACCGGGGCGCGAGCCTGGCCGCCGTCGCCGAGCGCGTGGGCCTCACCCAGCAGGGGCTGCTGCACCACTTCCCGACCAAGGAGGCGCTGCTCGTCGCCGTCCTGGAGGAGCGGGACCAGTGGGACGCGGTGCCGGACAGCCAGTGGCGGCTCGATCTGCTGGGGTCGCTGGTGGAGTACAACGCGATGCGGCCCGGCATCGTGCAGACCTTCTCGGCGCTGCTCGGGGAGTCGGTGACCGAGGGGCATCCGGCGCGTGCGTTCTTCACCGAGCGCTACGTCGGCGTCCGCGCGTCGATGGCGCAGGTGCTGCGCGCCGAGTTCGGGGAGACACTGCCGAACGGGCTCACGCCGGAGCGGGCGGCGCCGCTGCTGGTCGCCGTGATGGACGGGCTGCAGTATCAGTGGCTGCTGGACCCGGAGTCGGTGGACATGCCGCAGGCGTTCCGGGACTTCCTGGAACTGCTGGGCGTCGAGGGGTAGTTACTGCTTCCAGTGCACGGCGAGCGCCTTGCTCACCGCGCAGAGGGCGGCGAAGGCGATCGCCCAGAGGTAGGCGCCGCTGAGCGCGAGGGCCGCGACTCCGGCGCCGAACCAGACGAGTTCGAAGGCGACGCGGGTCGCTCCGCGGGTTTTGTGGGGCGCCTTCTGGGAGCCGAAGAGGGCCCAGGCCGTGATCATCACCGCGAGGCCGGCCAGGCCCAGGAGCCAGGCGAGCGGGGTGGCGACGTCGCGGGTGAAGCCGTAGGCGCCGACCGCGCCGAGGGCGATGAGTTCTATGGCGAACAGGACGCCGAGGTTCGCTGTCTTCACCAGGTCGCTCCATGGGGAGGCGCGGCTGCCCCGTCGTCGTCCGACGCCGGGTGCTGATCATCCGTGGCCGGTCGCGCGGTGGCCCGCGTCCCGGGGGTCTCCTCCAGGTCCCGCACCATCAAGGTCGCGCCCGCCACCGCCCCCGGCATCAGGAACACCGCCACGAACGGGACCAGGAAGGCCACCGCGAGGGGGGCGCCGAAGCCCCAGGCCAGGCCCTTGCGGGACCTCAACAGGGCGAGCCGGTCCCGGAGTTCGACCTCGCGGCGCTGGAGGGCCACCGCCGTCAGTTCCTCCGTGAGGAAGAAGCCGGTGACGAAGAATCCGAGGACGGGGATCACCGTCTGGCCGACGAACGGGATGAAGCCGAGGGCGAAGAGGAGCACACCCCACAGGCCCGCGCGGAGCAGGATCCGGAGGCTGTCGCGGGCCGAGATCCACAGTTCGCGCCAGAGCGGCAGGCCGGATTCGGGGACGTCCCCGTCGCCCTCCGTCCGGTCGACCTCCTCGGAGAGGGACTCGTAGAAGGGCTGCCCGATCAACAGGGTCACGGCGGTGAAGGTGAGGACCGCGAGCAGCAGACCCAGGGCGAACAGGACCACGGTCAGGAAGCCGCGGAACAGGCCCTGCCAGGGCGACGTCCAGTCGTCGGCGAACGGGGTGGCCCAGGAGATGAAGTCATCGCCCCAGACGGCCAGGCAGACCAGGGCCGCCACGTACAGGACCAGGGTGATCAGACCGGGCAGCAGGCTCCATCCGTACTGCTTGCCGTGCTGGGCAACCCAGCGCTGCCCCTTCATCAGATAGCCGAAGCCCGCCCCGAGATCACGCATGGCGCAAACCTTACGGGACGGGCCGCGGGCCGCGGACGGTCAGACCGAGAGCGTGACCGTGATGTTGCCGCGGGTCGCCTTGGAGTACGGGCAGACCTGGTGGGCCTTCTCGATCAGGGACTTGGCGGTGGCCGCGTCCACGTTCGGGATCGACGCCGCGATCTCGACGATCAGGCCGAAGCCCTCGTCGTTCTTGCCGATGCCGACCTTCGCGGTGACGGTCGAGCCGGAGACGTCGGCGCCCTCCTGGCGGGCGACGACGGCCAGGGCGCCCTGGAAGCAGGCGCTGTAACCGGCCGCGAAGAGCTGCTCCGGGTTGGTGCCCGCACCCGAACCGCCCTGCTCCTTGGGCGGGTTGACGACGACGTCGAGCTTGCCGTCGTCGGTGGCGACACGGCCGTCACGGCCGTTCTCGGCGGTGGCTACGGCGGTGTAGACGACGTCGGACTGCGTGATGGCCATGACCGGCTCCCTCGTTCGCGCGTTACGTGAAGACACACTACGTATTTTTTCGTTAAGCGGAACGAGGTTACCGAATCATGGAATTAGACGAAGTGACCTGAGTCACAACTCAGAGCTTCACGACCATCTTTCCGGTGTTGTCGCCGCGCAGGACGCCCATGAAGGCCTCCAGGTTGTTCTCGATGCCCTCGACGACCGTCTCGCGGTACTTCAGCTCGCCGGAGCGCACCCACCCGCCGACCTCCTGCACGAACTGCGGCTGCAGGTCGTAGTGGTCGCCGACGAGGAAGCCCTCGATGCGGCCGCGGGTCTGGATCAGGCGGGCGAGGTTGCGCGGGCCGGGGGCCGGCTCGGTGTTGTTGTAGACCGAGATGGCGCCGCAGACGGCGATGCGGCCGTCCCGGTTGAGGTACTGGATGGCGGCCTCCAGGTGGTCACCGCCGACGTTGTCGAAGTAGGCGTCGATGCCGTCGGGGGCGGCCTCCTTGAGCAGCGTGTGGACGTCGCCCGTCTTGTAGTTGAAGGCGGCGTCGAAGCCGTACTCCTCCAGGAGCAGCTTGACCTTCTCGTCCGAGCCGGCCGAGCCGATGACCCGCGAGGCACCCTTCAGCTTGGCGATCTGGCCGACCTGGCCGCCGACCGCGCCCGCGGCGCCGGAGACGAAGACGCTGTCGCCCTCCTTGAAGGAGAGGGTGCGCAGCAGGCCCGCGTACGCGGTCAGGCCCGTCATGCCGAGCACGCCGAGGTACGTGGAGAGCGGGGCGGCCTCCGGGTCGACCTTGACGGCCTGCTTGGCGTCGACCGTCGCGTACTCGCGCCAGCCGAAGAAGTGCAGCACGTGGTCGCCGACCGCGACGCCCTCGTCGTTCGAGGCGATGACGACGCCGACCGCGCCGCCCTGCATGGCCTTGCCCAGCTCGTACGGGGCGACGTACGACTTCGCGGCGCTCATCCGGCCACGCATGTACGGGTCGACGGACACGTAGAGGTTCTTGACGAGGACCTGACCCGGGCCGGGCGCGGTGACCGGGGCCTCGCGCAGCTCGAAGTCCTCGGGCTTCGGCCAGCCGACGGGACGGCTGATCAGGGCCCACTCGCGGCCGGTGGCGGGGATCTGGGGGGTGTCGGCAGCCATGCGCTGATCCTTCGCGACAGAGGGGAATTGCAGGGGGAAACTATTTCAGTACCTGAAACAACCATGCGGCTGAATATTTCAGGATGTCAAGTAAGTGGGTACGCTGAAGAGCATGACCGCCAGACGTTCCGCCCGCATGGACCCGCTCACGCTCGAAGTCGTCGAGCTGATCGGATCCGTCGTCTCGCGCTACTACCAGGAGTACGAGGAGGCCGCCTCGCGGCACGGGCTCACCGGGGCGCAGGCGCGGGTGCTGAGCCTGCTCACGCTGGAGCCGCTGCCCATGCGGCAGATCGCGCAGCGGCTCAAGTGCGAACCGTCGAACATCACGGGGATCGTGGACCGGCTGGAGGGGCGCGGGCTCGTGGAGCGGCAGCCGTCCCCCGGGGACCGGCGCGTGAAGGTGGCCGCGCCCACGGACGAGGGCATCAGGGTGGCGCACGGCCTGCGGGACTCGCTCGACTTCGCGCGCGAACCGCTGGCGGGCCTGTCGCGCGAGGAACGTACGGCGTTCAGGGACCTGCTGCGCAGGATGCTCGGGGTCGACTGAGCGAGGCACCCCAACCGACCGAGGCACCCCAGCCGGACAGGCTTCAGGTGCACCACCACAGGAAGCGGTCGCACGTCTCCGAGGGGCTGGGGTTCGCCGTCGGGGCCGATGTCGTGGGGTGTGCGGTGGTGGTCGGGGCCGCCGGGGTCGACGACGGGGCGCCCGCGGGCGAGGTGGGCGCGGCCGATGTGGCGGCGGCCGGGGTCGTGCCGTCGGACGGGGAGCCGGAGTTCCGGGCGCTCTCGGTGGCCTGTGACGCGGAGGGGGTCGCGGAGGCGCGGGCCGAGGAGCGGGAGGCGGGCTCGGCCTGCGGGGCGGTGGCGGCGTCCGCGTCGGCGGAGGTCGCCTCGTCGGTTCCGGTGTCGTCCGTGTCGCCGGCGAGGTCGGGGGCGGCCTGGGCGCCCGCGCCGCCGTCACCGGGACCTTCCGTGCCGAGTTCGGCGAGCCCGAGGCCGCCGGCGGCGAGCGCGAGGCCCGCCGCGACCATGAGGACGCGGCGGCGGCGCGCCTTGCGGGCGCGGCGTGCCCGGCCGCGACCGCGTCCGCGGACCCGCGGGCCATGGACCGACTCGCCCTCGTCCGTCGCCGCGTCCTCGTCGACCGCCTCCTGGGCGGTGACGGATTCGGCGTAGGCGCGCACGGCCTCCGCGGGGGTGCCGCAGCCGGGGCAGGCCAGGGCGCCGTTGAGGTGCCTGCGGCACGGGTGGCAGTAGTCCATGACGTAGGGAGGCTAGAGGGGCAACGGTGACGGAAGATGCTCGCGCTGTGAAGCTTCTGTGCGGAAGGATGGGTTCCCGTTCCTCTCTTCCCGGATCCCCGTAGGACCCCAGTCTGTGCAGACCCATTGACACCCCCGCAGGTGCCTCCTTACTGTCACGCCAGCATTTCGAACGAGTGACGAAATATCGAACAGCACAGGGGGCAACTGCCTTGCGCATCACGGGAATCAGCACACACGTTGTCGGTACTCCGTGGCGGAATCTCACCTACGTCCAGGTGCACACCGACGAGGGGATCACGGGCGTCGGCGAGACCCGGATGCTGGGCCACACCGACGCGCTCATCGGGTACTTGAACGAAGCGAAGGCCAACCACATTCTCGGCTCCGACCCGTTCGCCGTCGAGGATCTGGTCAAACGAATGAAGTACGGCGACTACGGGCGGGCGGGCGAAATCGTCATGTCCGGCATCGCGGTCATCGAGATGGCCTGCTGGGACATCAAGGGCAAGGCGCTCGGCGTTCCGGTCTGGCAGCTGCTCGGCGGCAAGGTGACCGACAAGGTCAAGGCGTACGCGAACGGCTGGTACACCACCGAGCGGACGCCGGAGGCGTACCACAAGGCCGCGCGCGGCGTGATGGAGCGCGGGTACAAGGCGCTGAAGATCGACCCGTTCGGCACCGGGCACTTCGAGCTGGACCACGAGCAGTCGCTGTACGCGGTCTCGCTGATCGAGGCCGTGCGCGACGCGATCGGCCCGGACGCGGAGCTGATGCTGGAGATGCACGGGCGGTTCTCCCCCGCCACGGCGATCCGGCTCGCGAAGGACCTCGCTCCTTTCAAGCCCGCGTGGCTGGAGGAGCCGGTGCCGCCGGAGAACCTCAAGGCGCTGGAGAAGGTCGCCGCGAAGGTGGACATGCCGGTCGCGACCGGTGAGCGGATCCACGACCGGATCGAGTTCCGCGAGCTCTTCGAGAGCCAGGCCGTGGACATCATCCAGCCCGACGTCGGCCACATCGGCGGCATCTGGGAGACCCGCAAGCTCGCCGCGACGGCCGAGACGCACTACATGCTGGTCGCGCCGCACAACGTCGGCGGCCCGGTGCTCACCGCGGCCTCGCTCCAGGTGGGCTTCACCTCGCCCAACTTCAAGATCCTGGAGCACTTCAACGACTTCGCGGACGCCGACATCAAGAAGGTGATCAAGGGCGCGCCGCAGGTCGTGGACGGCTACTTCGAGCTGTCGCACGAGCCCGGCCTCGGGGTCGAGCTCGACATCGACGCCGCCGCCGAGTTCCCGCAGCAGCAGGCCCGGTTCGACCTGTGGGCCGAGGGCTGGGAGAAGCGCGACCCGAAGGGCGGCTCCAAGTGAGCAGCGCCGTCGTGATCGACTCCCCCGGGCAGCACCGGCTCGTCGCGCACGAGCCGGTGGCGCCCGGGGCGGGCCAGGCGCTGGTGAAGGTGCACGCGGTGGGGATCTGCGGATCCGACCGCGAGGTGTACCAGGGCAACCGGCCCGAGGGGTACGTCCGTTATCCGCTGACGCCGGGCCACGAGTGGTCCGGGGTCGTGGAGGCGGTCGGGGACGACGTTCCGGCCTCGCTCGTCGGACGGAAGGTCGTCGGCGAGGGGTTCCGCAACTGCCAGGTCTGCGACCGGTGCCACGCCGGTGAGACCACGTTGTGCACCGCCGGGTACGAGGAGACCGGGTTCACCCAGCCGGGCGCGATGGCCACGACGCTGACACTGCCGGCGCGGCTGCTCCACGTGCTGCCCGACGACGCCGATCTGACGGCCGCGGCGCTCCTTGAGCCGGCCGCGTGCATCGCCGCCGCCGCGCTGAAGGCCCAGGCCCTGCCGGGTCAGCGGGTCGCCGTCGTGGGCACCGGGACGCTCGGGATGTTCGCGGTGCAGTTCCTGGCGGCGGCCTCACCGGCCGAGCTGCTCGTGGTCGGCTCGCGGGACGAACGGGCCGCCATGGCACGGCAGTTCGGGGCGAGTGATTTCAAGCTGCGTACCGAGGAACTGCCGGACGACTTCGACGTCGTGATCGAGACCGCGGGGTCCGCATCCGCCGCGCGCACGGCGGCCGCGCTGCTGCGGCGCGGCGGGCGGCTCGTGCTCACCGGGATCCCGGCGGCCGGGGCCGACGGGCTCGACCCGACGGATCTCGTGGTGCGGCAGCTGGAGGTGCAGACCGTGTTCGGGGCCGCGCCGGACGCATGGGCGCACGCGGTGCGGATGTTCGGGGCGGGGTTGCTCGATCCGATGCCGCTCGTGACGCACGAGGTGCCGCTGGAACGGTTCGACGAGGCCATCGAGTGGGTGGGGGCCGGGGATCCGAAGGTGGGGAAGGTTCTGTTGCGGCCTTAGCTTTCGGGGCTTCGCCCCTCGTTCCCCTTCGCCGCAGGAGTGCGACTGCGTGAGCGGCCACCGGTTTCGTCGTGGCTGGTCGCCCCGTTCCCCGCGCTCCTGGCCGCGACTTCGCCCGACCTGCGTTCGAAATCTCGAACCGTGATGAGCGTAAAGGAAACTCGCGTGACCGACTCCCCCCGCCTCCCCGGCGAACCCGCCCTCTCCGCCCTCGGGCTCTCCGCCCCGGCGCAGGACCCGGCCGACACCTCCTCGCACACCTTCCCCGACGGCGGCACCTGGCGTGTCGAGATTCCGTCCGTCGAGGGGCCCGAGGCCGTCGGTGTCGTGCTCAAGGAAGCCTCTCGGCTCGACGTCCCCATCCACCGGATCAGCCAGGGCAGCGGCATCTGGATGCTGCGGGACGCCGAGATCCAGGAGATGGTCGAGGCGACCGCCGAACGCGACATCGAGCTGTGCCTGTTCACCGGGCCGCGCGGCACCTGGGACACCGGCGCCTCCGTGCGCACCGACTCCGGCGGCGCCGGACTGCGGTCGCGCGGCCACGACGCCGTCGCCGGATGTGTCGAAGACGCCGTCCGCGCAACGGAGTTGGGCGTCAAGTGCCTGCTCGTCGCCGACGAGGGCGTGCTGTGGACGCTGCACCGGGCGCGCGTGCGGGGCATCATCCCCGCCGACACCACCCTCAAGGTCTCCGCGCTCATCGGGCCCGTGAACCCGGCCTCGTACGCCGTGTACGAGATGCTCGGCGCCGATTCGCTCAATGTGCCCAGCGATCTGACGCTCGCTCATCTCACGGAGATCCGGCGGGTGTCGGGTGCCCCCATGGACATGTATGTCGAGGCTCCTGACGACCTCGGCGGCTATGTCCGGATGTACGAGATCGCCGAACTCGTGCGCCGCGGGGCCCCGTTGTACCTCAAGTTCGGGCTCGCCAAGGCGCCCTCGATCTACCCGTACGGGGCCCAGCTGCGCGACGTCACGCTCGACACCGCGCGCGAGCGGGTGCGCCGGGGCCGGCTCGCGCTCGACCTGCTGGAGCGGCACGGAGCGGCCGGCGGGATGTCCCCGCTCGGATCCCGGCTGCCCGGCGATCTCAAGCGGTTCGACACGGGCGAATAACGTTCCGGAAACACAACTTCACAGCACACAACAGAGCCGCGCACAATCCGACACACCTTCACTCGGTCAATTCCCTTCCCGCATCAGCGACTTCGCACCTCCGACCGAGCTCGCACACACACATCAAGGATGATGACCATGCGAAACCGCCGAGCCGCCCTCACCGCGATAGCCGCGACCGCCACCCTCGCCCTGTCCCTGACCGCCTGCGGCCAGGACAGCAAGGGCGGCAGCAACGAGAACAAGGGCAGCAGCAAGGGGTCCACCGTCGGTATCGCGATGCCGACCAAGTCCTCGGAGCGCTGGATCGCGGACGGCAACAACGTCGTCAAGTCGCTGAAGGCGAAGGGCTACAAGACCAAGCTGGTCTTCGGTGAGGACGACCCCGACCAGCAGGTCTCGCAGATCGAGAACATGATCACGCAGGGCGTCTCGGCGCTGGTCATCGCGGCGATCGACAACAAGTCGCTGACGAACGTCCTCCAGGAGGCGCACGACGCGGGCATTCCGGTCATCGCCTACGACCGCCTCATCCTGGACTCCAAGAACGTCGACTACTACGCGACGTTCGACAACGAGAAGGTCGGCGAGCTCCAGGCCACCTCCCTCGTCGACAAGCTGGGCCTGTCGAACGGCAAGAAGGGCCCGTTCAACATCGAGCTGTTCGCCGGCTCCAACGACGACAACAACACCAAGTACTTCTTCAACGGCGCGATGAAGGTGCTCCAGCCCTACATCGACAAGAAGCAGCTCGTCGTGAAGTCCGGCCAGACCAAGATGAACCAGGTCACCACGTTGCGCTGGGACGGCGCCACCGCGCAGAAGCGCATGGACGACATCCTGACCTCGACGTACTCCAGCGCCCGCGTCGACGCGGTGCTCTCGCCGTACGACGGCATCTCGATCGGCATCATCTCGGCCCTGAAGTCCGACGGTTACGGCTCCAAGTCGAAGCCGCTGCCGGCCGTCTCCGGTCAGGACGCCGAGGTCGCCTCGGTGAAGTCGATCCTCGCGGGCGAGCAGTACTCGACGGTCTACAAGGACACGCGCCAGCTCGCCAAGCAGGCCGTGACCATGGTCGACGACGTGCTGAACAAGAAGACGCCGGAGACCAACGACACCAAGACGTACGACAACGGCGCCAAGGTCGTCCCGGCGTACCTGCTCCAGCCGGTCGCGGTCACCAAGGACAACGTCCAGAAGGAGCTCGTCGACAGCGGCTACTACACCAAGTCCGAGATCGGCCTGAAGTAAGTCGACGGCACGCCAACCGACCGTCTCCGCACACTAGTTGAAGGGCACGACCATGGCGGGACCCGTCCTGGAAATGCGCTCGATCGTCAAGACCTTCCCGGGCGTCAAGGCGCTGTCGGACGTCTCCCTGAGCGTCCGCCCGGGCGAGGTCCACGCCATCTGCGGGGAGAACGGCGCCGGAAAGTCCACCTTGATGAAGGTGCTCTCCGGCGTCCACCCGCACGGAAGTTACGAGGGCGAGATCCTCTTCGAGGGTCAGCCCTGCCAGTTCAAGGACATCAACGCCAGCGAGAAGCGCGGCATCGTCATCATCCACCAGGAGCTCGCCCTGGTGCCGTACCTCTCGATCGCCGAGAACATGTTCCTCGGCAACGAGCACGCCTCGCGCGGGCTCATCAACTGGCACGAGACCCTCGGCCACGCGACGCGCCAGCTGCGCCGCGTGGGTCTGGACGAGAACCCGAACACCGCGGTCGCCGACATCGGTGTGGGCAAGCAGCAGCTCGTGGAGATCGCCAAGGCGCTCTCCAAGGAGGTGAAGCTGCTCATCCTGGACGAGCCGACGGCGGCGCTCAACGACGAGGACTCCGACAAACTCCTCGATCTCATCCTGGAGTTGAAGAACCAGGGCATCACCTCGATCATCATCTCCCACAAGCTCAACGAGATCCGCAAGGTCGCCGACTCGGTCACGATCATCCGCGACGGGCACACCGTCGAGACCCTGGATGTGAAGGCGCCGGAGACCACCGAGGACCGGATCATCTCGGGGATGGTCGGCCGGGACCTGGACCACCGTTTCCCCGACCGCACCCCGCACCACGCCGAGGCCGGCGCGGCGCCCGCCCTGGAGATCCGCGGCTGGACGGTGCACCACCCCATCGACCAGGAGCGCAAGGTCGTCGACGACGTCTCGCTGCACGTGCGGCGGGGCGAGATCGTGGGCATCGCGGGCCTGATGGGCGCGGGCCGCACCGAGCTGGCGATGAGCGTCTTCGGGCGCACGTACGGCCGGTACGCGGGCGGCACGGTCCTCAAGGACGGCACGGAGATCCGTACCAAGACGGTCTCCGAGGCGGTCGGGCACGGGATCGCGTACGCGACCGAGGACCGCAAGCACTACGGCCTCAACCTCATCGACACCATCAACCGCAACATCTCGCTGGCGGCGCTGGGCAAGGTCGCGAACCGCGGCATCGTCGACGAGCACGAGGAGCGGCAGGTCGCCGAGGAGTACCGCAAGTCCATGAACATCAAGGCTCCGACGGTCTTCGAACCGGCGGGCAAGCTGTCGGGCGGCAACCAGCAGAAGGTCGTCCTCAGCAAGTGGATCTTCGCGGGTCCGGATGTGCTGATCCTGGACGAGCCGACGCGCGGGATCGACGTCGGTGCCAAGTACGAGATCTACACGGTCATCGACAAGCTCGCCGCCCAGGGCAAGGCGGTGGTCTTCATCTCCTCCGAGCTGCCCGAGCTGCTCGGCATGTGCGACCGCATCTACACGATGGCCGCGGGCCGCCTGACCGGCGAGGTGCCGCGCGGCGAGGCGACGCAGGAATCGCTGATGCGCCTGATGACGAAGGACAAAGAGGTAGCGCGATGAGTACGGACGTGACGAAGACCCCGGCGGCGGCCCCGCCGGGCAAGGGCTCGGGCGCGAGCGCGGAGGGCGGGCTGCTCGGGCTCGGCGGCCTGGTTGTCGAAGGTCTGCGCCGCAACATGCGCCAGTACGGCATGCTGATCGCGCTCGGCCTGCTCATCGCGGTGTTCGCCGTGTGGACCGACGGCACCCTGATCACCCCGCACAACGTCTCCAACCTGGTGCTGCAGAACTCGTACGTGCTGATCCTCGCGATCGGCATGATGCTGGTGATCATCGCGGGCCACATCGACCTGTCGGTCGGTTCGCTGACGGCGTTCGTCGGCTCGACGGCCGCCGTGCTGATGGTCAACAACGACGTCTCCTGGCCGATCGCCCTGATCGTCTGCCTGGTGATGGGCGGCGCGGCCGGCGCGGTGCAGGGCTATCTGATCGCGTACGGCGGCATACCGTCGTTCATCGTGACGCTGGCCGGCATGCTGGTGTGGCGCGGTCTCACCGAGATCCTGCTCAAGGGGCAGACCCTCGGCCCGTTCCCGTCCAGCATCGGTGACCTGGGCAACGGCTTCCTGCCGGAGGTCGGCCCGAACACCAACTACCACAACCTCACCCTGCTGTTCGGCATCCTGCTCGCCGCCTCGGTGGTCTGGCAGGAGGTGCGCGACCGGCGCCGGCAGAGCGAGTTCTCGCTCGACGTGGTGCCGCGCAACCTGTTCATCCTGAAGCTGATCGCGATCGTCGCGGCCATCGCCGTGGTCACCCTGCTGCTCGCCAGCTACAAGGGTGTGCCGATCGTGCTGCTCATCCTGGGCGCCCTGGTCGTCGGCTACGGCTACCTGATGCGCAACTCGGTCTTCGGCCGCCACATCTACGCCATCGGCGGCAACCTGCCGGCGGCGAAGCTGTCCGGCGTGAAGGACAAGAAGGTCACCTTCTACGTCTTCCTGAACATGGGCGTGCTCGCGGCCCTGGCCGGTCTGGTGGTCGCCGCCCGGCTGAACGCGGCCTCGCCGAAGGCCGGCCTCAACTTCGAGCTGGAGGCCATCGCCGCGTCGTTCATCGGCGGCGCGTCCATGAGCGGCGGTGTCGGCACCGTGCTCGGCGCGATCATCGGCGGTCTGGTCCTCGGCGTGCTGAACAACGGCATGAACCTGCTGGGTGTCGGCTCCGACTGGCAGTCGGTGATCAAGGGCCTGGCCCTGCTCGCCGCGGTCGGCTTCGACGTCTGGAACAAGCGCAGGGGCGGGCGCTAGACGCTCCGCCCGGACCCCGGGCGGACGGCTCGTCCGGGAACCCGGTCGGGCCGTCCCCCGGCCTCGGCCGCGTCGTGGTTGCTCGCGCAGTTCCCCGCGCCCCGACGGGGCGCACCCCTGCACGACCGGTCCACGGGCGCGCCCGTGGACCGGGCACCCTCACCGCACCTTCGTCGACTGGAGAGCCGCTTCATGAGTACGAGCAGACGTGCAGTTCTGGCCGGGGCCGCCGCCGCCGGGATCGCCATGACAGCCGCGGGCACCGCATCGGCCCACGGACGCAAGGCCCCTTCCAAGGAGCTCTTCGGCAAGCTCGCCGACGGCACGAAGATCTACCGGTGGAGCCTGGAGAACGGCGGGACCCGGCTGAAGGTCCTGTCCTACGGCGGCATCATCCAGTCCCTGGAGATACCCGACCGGCACGGCCGGTACGCGAACGTCTCCCTCGGCTACGACAACATCGCCGCGTACGTCGCCGGCACCACCTTCTTCGGCGCCACCATCGGCCGCTACGGAAACCGCATCGCCAAGGGCCAGTTCACCCTCGACGGCAAGAGCTACCAGCTCTCCGTGAACGACGGGGTGAACTCGCTGCACGGCGGCGCCAAGGGCTTCAACACGAAGGTCTTCGACATCGAGGGCTTCGTCTCCGGCTCGGACGTCGGGCTGCACCTGTACTACACCTCGGTCGACGGCGAGATGGGCTACCCCGGCACGCTGAAGACCAAGGTCACCTTCACGCTGACGTCGGCCGGCGACTGGCGCATCGACTACGAGGCCACGACCGACAAGGCGACGGTCGTCAACCTCACCAACCACACGTACTACAACCTCGCGGGCGAGGGCAGCGGCTCGATCTACGACCACGAGCTGACGATCGCCGCCTCCCGCTACACGCCCACCGACACCGGTCTCATCCCGACCGGCGAACTGGCGAAGGTCGCGGGCACCCCCTTCGACTTCTCCCGGTCCAAGCTCATCGGCAAGGACATCCGGGTCGGCCACACCCAGCTGGTGACCGCCAAGGGCTTCGACCACAACTTCGTCCTCGACAAGGGCGTCACCGCCAAGCCGCAGCACATCGCGACGCTGCGCGACCCGAAGTCGGGCCGCACCCTGAAGATCGCCACCGACCAGCCGGGCCTGCAGTTCTACTCGGGCAACTTCCTCGACGGCACCCTGGTCGGCCCGTCGGGCCACACCTACCGGCAGGGCGACGGCCTGTGCCTGGAGACCCAGCACTTCCCGGACTCCCCGAACCAGCCGTCATTCCCGTCCACCGTGCTGCGGCCCGGTGAGACGTACCGGACGACGACGGTGCACTCGTTCAGCGCCTCCTGAACACTCCCGCACCACAGGCGTTGAACGCCGCCCCGCCCGTATCCGTACCTCCTGACACACGGATACGGGCGGAGGCAGTCGATGAGCACCCCTGCGACCAACGTCGTCTCGCTCTTCCAGAGCAGCACGGCCCACTCCCCCTCCTACGGCCAGCTCACGCGGGCCGGGGCGGGCGGGGCGAGCGGCGCCGTCACCGACTTCTGCATCCCCTGCAACCCGTACTTCCCGACGCCGGCGATGCTGGACGCGCTGCGCGGGCGGCTGCACGAGATCCTGACGTACTACCCGAGCGACGCGGCGACGATCACCGCCGAGCTCTGCCAGGTCCTCGGTCTGAACCCGCAGACGGTCGCGATGGGCAACGGCTCGACCGAACTCATCACGTGGATCGACCACTTGCTCGTACGGGAGTCACTGGCCGTTCCCGTGCCGACGTTCGGGCGCTGGACGGACCAGCCGATGGAGACGGGCAAGCGGGTCGACATGTTCCCGCTGCCGGAGCGTGACGGGTTCGCCCTGGACCCGGCGGACTACGCGGAGTTCATCCATGCACGGGGTTCGCGGGTCGCGGTGGTCTGCAACCCCAACAACCCCGACGGCGGGCTGCTGCCGCGCCGCTCGCTGCTCACGCTGATCGACGAGTTGCGCCATCTGGACCTGGTGGTCGTCGACGAGTCGTTCCTGGACTTCGCCGACGGCGCCGACAGCGCGGTCGGCGCGGCCGGCGCGGTCGGCGTCGATGGCCCAAGTGTCGTACGGGAGGCGGCACTTAGGCCCAACGTGATCGTCCTGCGCAGTCTGGGCAAGAACTTCGGGCTGCACGGGATCCGGTTCGGCTATCTGGTCGCGAACCCGGGCCTCGCCGGCCGCGTCCGCGCCGCGCTGCCCAAGTGGAACCTCAACTCCTTCGCCGAGACCGTGGTGTTCATGCTGCGCGACCACCGGCAGGAGTACGCCGACAGCATCCGCCAGGTGTGCCGCGACCGGCAGGACATGCGCTGGCACCTGTCCCGGCTGCCGGGACTGACCGTGTACCCGTCGCAGGGCAACTTCCTGTACGTGCGGCTGCCGGACGGCATCGACGGGGCCCGGCTGCGCGACCACCTCCTGGAGCGGCACGGGGTGCTGGTGCGCGAGTGCGGCAACAAGATCGGCTCCTCCAGCAGCTTCCTGCGCCTCGTGGTGCGCCCGCAGACCGACGTCATGCGCCTGGTGTCCGGTCTGGAGGGGGTACTCGGGGCCGGGAGGGGAGCCGCCGTGCCCGAGCTGGGCGGAGGGACCACCTACAGCTCGGGCACGGCGGCGGTGGACAGGCTGATCACAGGTTTCGCGGGGTGAGCGCACGACCGTTGACCGCTTCCGGGGTGGCTGAATAGGTTCGGCTCCGGATCTGCGAACACCGTTCGCCATGTCGAACGCTCGCCTGTGTTCTTCCTTCCGGTACCGCGTAACGAGCCACTCGGAGGCCCCCGTTGGAGCTCAGCAGACGCACCTTCACCACGCTGTCCGTCCTCACCGCCACCGCGGCGGCGGGCTTCTCCCGGCCGGCGTCGGCCGCGACGGGGACGGCGACGCCGCCCACGGCCGACGGGGCCGCGCACTCCGTCACCTTCGACAAGTACTCGATGCTCGTGGACGGCGAGCGGGTGGTGCTGTGGTCGGGCGAGGTGCACCCGTTCCGGCTGCCGAGCCCCTCGCTGTGGCGGGACGTCCTGCAGAAGCTGCGCGCCCACGGCTACAACGCGATCAGCATCTACGTCTCCTGGAACTTCCACTCCCCCGCCCCGGGCGTCTACGACTTCACCGGCGTGCGCGACCTCGACCTGTTCCTGCGCACGGCCGCCGAGTGCGGTCTGTACGTGATCGCGCGCCCGGGTCCGTACATCAACGCCGAGGTCGACGCGGGCGGCTTCCCCGGCTGGCTGACGGTGACGCCGGGCACGGCCCGCACCTCGAACGCCACGTACCTCTCGCACGTGGACGAGTACCTGACGGCGGTGAACGAGATCATCTCCCGCCACCAGTACACGTCGGGCGACGGCACGGTGGTCCTCTACCAGCTGGAGAACGAGTACGCCTCGTACGTCACCTCCGCCACCGGCAAGGACTACATGGCGCACCTGTACGCGAAGGTGCGCGCGGACGGCATCGACGTGCCGCTGTTCCACAACGACAAGGGGCGGAACGGCTATTGGGTGCCCGGGGCGTTCAGCACGGGTGACGAGTCGGGGCGCTATCTGTACGCCTTCGACGGCTATCCGTCCCCGTCCGCGACGCCGTACGACTGGGGCTACTACGGGGGCACGGTCGGCTCGCAGGCGTCGCCGGACACGCCGGGGTTCATCGCCGAGTCGGGCGGTGGCTGGTTCGACCCGTGGGGCGGCGCGCCGTTCGGCGGGAAGGGGTACGCGGCGGTGCGGGCGAGCCGGGACGCGGCGTTCGAGCGTCGCCAGTACCTCACCCACCTCGCCAACGGCATCAAGATCCACAACGTCTACATGACGTACGGCGGCACGAGCTGGGGCTGGCTGCCCGCGCCGGTCGTCTACACGTCGTACGACTACGGGGCGGCCCTGGACGAGGGGCGCGGCCTCACCGAGAAGCTGGTGCCGATGCACCAGATCGGCCAACTGCTGGCGTCGGCGCCCGAGTTGGCGAAGCTCGACAAGGCCGCGGACGTCACGGTGAGCGGCCTGAAGGTTTACCACCTGACCCACCCCGACACCGGCGCGCACGTCTACGTCGTCCGCAACGACACGTCCACGCCGGTCACCTCGCCGCTGCCGTTCACGCTCGCGGAGGGGGCGGGCGTGACGGCACCGGTCACCGTGGGCGGCAAGGACGCCAAGCTGATCGCCGCGGGGCTGAAGGTCGGGCGGACGACGGTGGCGTACTCGACCGTGCAGCCGATGCTGGGGGTGTCCGCCGGGCGCCGGGACATCGTGGTCTTCGCCGGGCGGGCCGGGGAGGCGGCCCAGGCGGCGTTCTCCTGCGACGGCGAGCCGAAGGCCGTCGTGCTGGACGGCGCGGCGACGGCCTCCTGCGCGGACGGGCTGCTGACCGTGAGCACCGAACTCGCAGGTCTGGTACGGGTGTCGGTGGACGACTCGCTGCTGGTGCTGTTCGCGGACGACGCCGCGTCGGCCCGGCTGTGGCGCCACGACACCCCGTCCGGCACGGTGCTCGTACGCGGGCCCGCGCTGCTGCGTACCGCCCGCCTGGAGGGCGCCACTGCCCATCTGGAGGGTGACACCGTCACGGAGGCCGACCTTGAGGTGTGGGCGCCGCGCGGGGTGCGCGAGGTGATGTGGAACGGCCGGCCCGTGCGCGTACGGACGACGGACTCGGGGAGCCTGGCCGCCACGCGGGCGCTGCCCGGGGTGGCGCCGGTGCGGCTGCCCGCGCTGACCGGCTGGCGGCACCGCGCGGAGAACCCGGAGTCCGAGCCGGGGTTCGACGACGCGGACTGGACGGTGGCCGACAAGGCGAGCTCGTACTCGACGACGGCCGTGCCCGCCGGCGGCCCGGTGCTGTTCGCCGACGACTACGGCTTCCACTACGGGGACGTCTGGTACCGGGGTTCGTTCGACGACGCGAGCGGCCTCGACTCCGTCGGCCTCGCCTACATCACGGGCACCCAGGGTCTGCTGATGGCGTGGCTCGACGGGAAGCCGCTTGGCACGCACCGGATGCCGGTGCCGACCAGCGCGCAGTCCACGACCGGCACCTGGACGGCGACGGCCACGTTCGCCGTGCCCGACGAGCTGCGCACGACGGGCGGGCATGTGCTGTCCGTGCTGGTGCGGCGGATGCAGCACGACGAGGACGGCGGCGCCCGTGACTCCCACAAGGCGGCGCGCGGGCTGGTCTCGTCGTCCCTGACGGACGTCACCTGGCGGATCCAGGGCCTGCGGACAGCCGACAGCGACCCGGTGCGCGGGCCGCTGAACTGCGGCGGTCTGTACGGGGAGCGGCACGGCTGGCACCTGCCCGGCGCCGAGGCGTCCGGGGCGGAGGGCTGGGAGCCGGTCTCCTTCCCGGTGTCCGCGCAGCGGCAGGGCGTCGACTGGTACCGGACCTCGTTCAGGCTCGCCGTCGACCACGACGTGGACGCGTCGATCGGCATCACGCTCACCGACGACGCGACCCGCGCCTACCGCGTCCAGCTCTTCGTCAACGGCTGGAACATGGGCCAGTACATCAACGACGTGGGCCCGCAGCACACCTTCGCCGTGCCCAACGGCATCCTGCGCACCCGGGGCCGCAACACCCTGGCCCTCGCCGTGCTCTGCGACGGGACGGCCCCGGCCGGGCCCGGCGCCGTGGAGCTGACGCTGCTGGGCAGCGCGGCGGGTGGTGTGCGGGTGGCGCCGGTGGAGTCGCCGGAACTGCCTTCCGGCCGGTAGCCACCGGTCAGGGGTTGTGCCAGGCCGCCGGGTCGTCGGCCAGCTCCCGGACGGGGGCCGGGAGCCGGTCGTGGGCGATGTCCGCGAGGGTGACGCCCTCCATGATCTTGCGGACGTTGGCGCGCAGGGCGACCCACAGCGGCAGGAGGGGTTCGGCGGGGCCGGTGTAGGTGAGCGCGTTCGGGCGCTCGCCGCGCACCGAGACGATGGGCCCCTCGACGGCGCGGACCACGTCGGCGACGGTGATGGTGTCGGCGGGGCGGGCCAGCAGATAGCCGCCGTTGCCGCCGCGCCTGCTGATCACGATGGAGCCGCGGCGCAGGTCGCTGAGGATGCCCTCCAGGAACTTGTGCGGAATGTCCTGTGCCGCGGCGACCGCCTCGGCCTTCACGGGGTCGCAGCCCTGCTCGGTCCGGGCGGCGAGTTCCAGGCAGGCGCGTACGGCGTAGTCGGCGCGGGCGGAGATCCTCATGGCTCCATTGTCATGGACGGGCGTACGCCCACGGCCCCCGACTGTCCACAGAGCGAGAACTTCCGGCACCTTCCTTCCATCCATACCTTTCCCATAGGAATAGTGCGTACGGTCTCTCCCATGGACTTCTCTTGGGCGATAGTCGTCGCGGGCGCCTTCGTCGGTGTGGCGGTGGGACTCACCGGCATGGGCGGCGGTGCCCTGATGACGCCGATCATGGTGATGCTGTTCGGGGTCAACCCGACGGCCGCGATCGGCAGCGACCTGGCCACCTCGGTCCTCATGAAGCCGTTCGGCGCCGCGGTGCACCAGCGGGCCGGGACCGTGCGCTGGGACATCGTGCGCTGGCTGCTGCCGACGGCGATGCCCGCCGCGTTCTTCGGCGCCCTCGCGCTGCAGCTGCTCGGGGACGGGGACACGCTCCAGGAGCGCGTGAAGTACGTGATCGGCGGAGCGCTCGTGCTGGCCGTCGTCGGGATGCTGGCCCGGATGTGGCTGGACGCGCGGCGTGGGACCGGGGCCGACGAGGCGGAGGACGCGAAGGTCGCCGTGCGCCCGCTCGCGACCCTCGCCATCGGGCTGGTCGGCGGCTTCATCGTGGGCATGACCTCGGTGGGCTCCGGGTCCCTGATCATCGTGATGCTGATGCTGGCGCATCCGCGTCTGAAGGCGAACCATCTGGTCGGCACGGATCTGGTGCAGGCCATCCCCGTCGTGGCGTCGGCCGCTCTCGGGCACCTGGTCTTCGGTGACGTCGCCTTCGGTATGGCGGGGACGCTGCTGATCGGGGCGATTCCGGGTGTGGTGGGCGGCGCGCTGCTGTCGACCCGGATCTCGGGGCCCGCGCTGCGCTGGGCCCTGGTGACGCTGCTCGCCGGGTCGGGACTGGCCATGTGGGGACTTTCGGGGACGCCGCTGGTGCTGGTCTGTGCGGGGTTCGCGCTGCTCGGGACCGTGGTGACGCTGCGGGGGCGGCAGGGGCGGGCCCGTTCGGTCGTGGTGGCGGGCTCTTCGGAGGGTGAGGGGGCGGCTGTGGTCCCGGAGGAGCGCGAGCGGGCGGGCGCGGGGCGCCACTGACTCGGGGGGCGCGGGACGGCTCCGCCGCGCGGGCCCGACCGACGGCGAGATGAGCCCCGCCAGGGGCGCGGGGCTGTGTCCATCAGCGGCTCCGCCGATGGTGGTCGTGCCCCGTAGGGGCGCGGGGAACTGCGCGACCAGCCGAGACGGCGCTGCACCCGGCGATGGCGCGCCCGGGACCGAGCTGGACGCCGCCCGGGAGCGCTCACCCCGCGCCGGGGTGCCGCCTTGCCCACCCTGCCGCCCAAGGCGGCAGATTGCCCAAGGCGGCCGTGGCGGGCGGCAAATGACCTGCGGCGGCGCGGCAGCCGACCGGGGCGGGAAACCCCAGGCGGCAGACTGCCCAAAGCGGCGCGGCAGCCGACCAGGGCGGGAAAGCCCAAGGCGGCAGACTGCCCAAGGCGGCACGGCAACCGACCGGGGCGGGAAAGCCCAAGGCGGCAGATTGCCCAAGGCGGTGGGGCACGCGGCGGAGGGACCAAGGCGGGGTGGGACGGCGGCGGGCGGATGCCCAAGGCGGCGCCGCTGTCGGTCCGGGGCTAGTCGGCCGGGTCCGCCGAGAGGAGCCACAGGGTGCCCGTGCCGCAGGGGATGCGGCGGGCTGTGTGGGGCGGGGGGCGGTGGAGGGTGGTTCTGCGGAGCTGCCAGTGGGTGCCGTCCAGAAGGGCGAGCGGGCCGCGGACCCGGGGGTGATGGCCCGCGATGTTCCAGGCCCGTACCTGGGTGTGGATGTGCGCGGCTGGTGCCGACCAGTCGACGTGCGCGTAGTCCTCGTCGAAGAAGCCGGCCCAGCTGCCCTCCCGCGCGGGCTGTTCCTCGCCGGGGTCGCCGGCGACGAGGCGGGCGAGGACGCCGGGCAGCAGGGCGGAGGCCGCGTCCAGGACCCGGGTGTTGACGCCGGTGAACGACCAGATCTCGTCGTCGAGGGGGATGGTCGTACGGGCGAGGACGCGCCCGGTGTCCAGGTCCGCGTCCATGCGGTGCCAGGTGACACCGATCTCGCGCTCCCCGTTGCGCACCGCCCAGCCGACCGGGTTGGGGCCGCGGTAGGACGGCAGGTCGGACGGGTGACAGTTCACGGTGCCCAGGCGGGGCGCGGCGACCGCGGCCGCCGGGAGCCGGCGCGGGTAGCCGTAGCTGACGGCCACGTCCGGGGCGTAGGCGCGCAGCAGCCCGGTGACGGCGTCGGCCCGGGCGGGCAGCGCCAGGTCGACGCCGGGCGGCAGGTCCCGTTCGCCGAGCAGGTGTCCCGGCCAGTCGTGCGGGCGGCGCAGGCCGATGACGACCGGGACCTCGTGGCCGAGGGCGCGGACCGCCGCCACCAGGGGCGGCGCGGTCTGCGGGAGCGCGGCGACGACGGCGACGCGCAGCGGTCCGGTCATCGGGCGGGCTCCTGTGCGCGCAGCGAGCGGGGGCGCAGGTCGGTCCAGTGCGTCTCGATCCAGGCCAGGCAGGCGGCCCGGCCGGCGCTCGGGTGGGCCTCGCGCCAGCCGTCGGGGACGGCCAGGTGGGCGGGCCAGAGGCTGAACTGGTCCTCGTCGTTGGCGAGGACGGTGAAGGTGCCGTCGGGGTCGTCGAAGGGGTTCATGCGGGGCTCCGTCGGGGGTGGGGTGTCAGGGGGGGGGGGCGAGGGTCGCTGCCAGGGCCGCGGGGGTGGCCCGCTCCATGACCTGGGTGAGCGTCGCCTCGGGGGCGAGGCGTTCGCGCAGCCGGTGCAGGAGGCGGGCCGCGAGGAGCGAGTGGCCGCCCAGGTGGAAGAAGTTGTCGTCGACGCCGACCCGGTCGAGGCCGAGGACCTCGGCGAACGCCTCGGTCACGACCCGTTCGGCGGGGGTGCGCGGCGCACGGATCCGCGCGGCCTCGCGGGTGGGCTCGGGCAGGGCGCGGCGGTCGACCTTGCCGTTGACGGTGAGCGGCATGCGGTCCAGGACCAGGATGCGGGCGGGGAGCATGAAGTCCGGGAGGCGGGTGGCCAGCCGGTCGCGGAGCAGCGCGCCGTCGAGGTCCGCGCCGACCGCGTACCCGGTGAGTTCCTTGCCGCCGCGGCCGTCGGGGCGGGCCAGCACGGCCGCCTGGGCGACACCGGGGAGCGCGGCGAGGGCGGCGCGGACCTCGTCGGGCTCGATGCGGTGGCCGCGGATCTTGACCTGGTCGTCGTTGCGGCCGACGAACTCCAGGCTGCCGTCGGGTCGTTGGCGGGCCAGGTCGCCGGTGCGGTACATGCGGGCGCCGGGCGGGCCCCACGGGTCGGCGACGAAGCGGGCCGCGGTGAGCCCGGGGCGGCCGAGGTAGCCGCGGGCCACCTGGTCGCCGCCGAGGTACAGCTCACCGGCGAGCCCCTCGGGCACCGGACACAGGCCGGCGTCCAGGAGCATGACCCGGGAGCCGGGCACCGGTGCGCCGATGCCGGGGCGGGCGGGCCAGGCGGCCGGTTCCCCGGCGACCTCGCCCGCCGTCACCACGTGCGTCTCGGCGGGGCCGTAGTGGTTGTGCAGCCGCTTGCCGTCCCGCGCGCACAGGGCGCGCAGCTGCGGGCCGACCACCAAGGCCTCCCCCGCCTGGACGAGGTGGCGCAGGTCGGGCAGCGACTCCCGTTCCCCGTCGGCGAATTCGCAGAGTGCGGCGAGGACGGGCGTGGGGGCGAGGAGTTCGGTGACCCGGTGCGCGCGCAGCCACTGCGTCCAGGCGGCGGCGTCCGCGCGGGTGTCGGCGTCGGGCACGGCCAGCGTGCGGCCGGTGCACAGCGCGGTGAGCACTTCCTGCGTGGCGACGTCGAACGCCATGGACGTGAACTGGGCGGTCACGGCGCCGGGTTCGGCGGGGAACCGCTCCTCGTGCCAGGCGACGAGCCGGTCCAGGGCGCCGCCCGGCATCACCACGGCCTTGGGTACGCCCTGCGTCCCGGAGGTGTGCACGACGTACGCCGGGTGCCCGGGATGCCGCGCCGGGCGCGGCGCCCCCGCGACGGGGCCCGGACGTCCCGGCTCCGGGCGTACGTGCTCCGGGCCGAGCAGCAGCCGTGGCACCCCGGCCGGGATCTCCGCCAGCGCGGCGTCGAACTCGTCCTGGTAAACGAGGAGTTGGGGGCGCCCCTCGGCGGCGAGGGCCGCCACACGCGGGGCCGGGTGGCGCGGGTCGAGCCACAGGTAGGCGGCCCCGGCCTTCAGGACGGCCAGCATCGCGGTGATCGCGTCGCGGCCGCGCCGCAGGCACAGCGCCACCACCTGCTCGGCGCCCACGCCGCGCGCGGTCAGCTCGGCGGCGAGGCGGTCGGCCGCGGCGTCCAGGCCCCGGTAGTCGAGGGTGCCACGGCCGTCGACGACGGCCGCCCGCTCGGGCACGTCCCGCACCTGCGCGGCGAACCGGTCGAGCACCGGGACCGGCGCCGCCGTCCTCGGCACCGGGCGTCGGACCGCGGACGGCACCGCGCCGACCGGCCGGTGCGCGGGGGCGCCGAGGTCGTCGGCGAGCGCGCCCAGCGCCTCGACGAACCGCTCCCCGATCTCCCGCGCCGCGCCCTCGGTCAGCCGTCCCGGCCGGTACTGCACGCGGACCCGGATGCCGTCCCCGATCGACACCAGCAGGCACAGCGGATAGTGCGTGCCGTTGCGGACCTCGCTCGACGTGACGCGCACCCCGGGCCCCCACTCGGCGGCGAACGCGTCCGTGTACGGCTCCAGGACGGCGACGGTGTCGAAGAGTTCGCGCAACCCGGCGGCCCGGGTGATCTCGGCGAGTCCCAGATGCTGGTACGGCATCATCGAGGCCCGCTGTTCCTGGAGCCCGGCGAACAGGGCGCCGCGGTCGACAACGGCCTTGAGGTCGAGGCGCACCGGCACCGCGTTGTTCATCAGCCCGACCATGGACTCGACGCCGTCCAGGTGCGGCGGCCGGTCCGCGACGACCGTCCCGAAGACGATGTCGTCGCGCCCGGTCAGCTGGGCGAGGACCAGTCCCCAGGCGCCGAGGATCAGCGTGTTCAGGGACAGGGCGCGTTCGCGGGCGCGGGCGCGCAGGGCACGGGTGCGTGCGGCGGGGACGTCGAGGACGACGACGTCCGGCCGTGCGTCCTCGTCGTCGCCCGCGGTGAGCAGGGTCGGTTCGCCCACCCCGTCGAGCAGCATCTGCCACGCCTTGGTCGCCACGTCCGTGCCCTGGTCGGCGACGTGGCGCAGATAGGCGAGCGCGGACGGGCGGGGGGTGGGTACCGGGGTGCGGCCCGCGGCGGCCTGCCCGTACAGGTCGGCGAGGTCGGCGAGCGCGACCTGCATCGACCAGCCGTCCATGAGGATGTGGTGGTAGCTCAGCAGCAGTCGGCTGCGCCCGGCGCCGATACGCAGCAACACGGCCCGCAGCAGCGGCGGTTCGGCCAGGTCGAACGGTTCGTCCCGGTCCCTGCGTGCCTCCTCCTCGGCCGCCCCGGGGTCCGCCACGTCGACGACGCGCAGCGGCACCCGCACCGTGTCGGACACGCTCTGCACGGCCTGTCCGCGGCAGCTCCACCGGAATCCGGCCCGCAGCGCGGGGTGCTGTGCGGTCAGCGCGGCGAGCGCGGCCCGCAGCGCGTCCTCGTCCACGTCTCCGGCGAGGTCGAGGACGGTCTGTACGTGGTAGGGGTCGGGGGCGCCCTCGGGGGCGCGGTGGGCGTGGTAGAGCAGCCCTTCCTGGAGCGGGGAGCAGGGCCACCGCGCCTCGCCGGGAGCGGTCAACTCCGCGAGTGCGGCCGCCCATTCGCGGGCCAGCGCGGCGACGTCGCCCGCGTCCACGAGCCGGGCGGCCCAGCGCCATTCGGCGGTGAGCACGGGCTCTCCGGAACGTTCGTCGACGACGGCGTTGATCTCCAGCGGGTGGGACAGCGGCTGCCGGGCGGCGCGGTGGATACCGAGGACGGGGGCCTCGGGCGCGTACGGCCACGGGTCGCGGCCCTGGACGGCGTACCGGCCCAGGTAGTTGAAGAGCAGCGGGCGCGGGGGCGCGGGGGCGAGGAGCCCGGCGGCCTGCGGGTGCAGTTGTCGCAGCAGCCCGTACGAGGAGCGGTCCTCGGGCAGCTTCCGCCACTGTGCGCGTACGGCCTCCACGGCCGCGGCGGGTCCCGCGCCGGGTGCGGGGCAGTCGAGGCGCACCGGGTACATGCAGGTGAACCAGCCCACGGTGGCCGAGACGTCGAGTCCCGCGGCGTGGTCGTCGCGGCCGTGGCCCTCGGTGTCGACGACCAGGGTGGGCGGTGCGCCGCACCGGGCGGCCGCCAGGGTGAGCGCGGTGAGCAGGAGTTCCTGGGTGGTCGCGCCGTAACGGGCCGGGGCGGTCGTGAGCAGGGCGCGTCCGACCTCCGGGGGCAGCGCGGTCTCCAGGGTCCGCGAGGCGGCGACGGTGTCGAGCTCCGGATCGACCGGGGCAGCGGCGGGCCACATCCGCCCGACGGGCGCGGTCGTCGCCCGCCAGTGCGGCAGGGTGGCCAGCACCTCGGGGCTCGTGGCGCGGGCGTTGTGGGCCTCGGTCCAGCGCCGGTACGGGGTGGTCGCGCCCCAGGCGGTGAGCGCGTCGGGGTCGTCGACGGCCCGCGCCAGGTCCGGCAGGAGCACCTGCCAGGACACGCCGTCGACGACGAGGTGGTGCACGGCGATCAGCAGCCGCCGCGCCCGCGGCCACCACACGGCACGCAGCACCTTGCCGGCGGGGAGGTCGAGGTGCCGCATGGCGCGGGCCACGGCCTGCCGCACCTCGGAGGGGCTGACGGATCCATCGCGTACGGACACGTCGTCACGTACGTCGATCAGCTCCTCCGCGTCGATCTCGCCGGGCGGCAGGATCTCCGGCTGCCAGACGGTGTCGGCGGACGGGTCGGGCAGGCGGGTGCGCAGGGCGTCGTGCCGGTCCAGGACCGTGCGCAGGGCGCGGACGAGGGCGCCGCGGCTCATTCCCCGCGGGGTCTCGACGAGCGCGGACTGCACGAACTCCTCGGTGCCAGGGCCCTGTTCGCGCAGCCAGAGCGCGATGGGCGGCAGCGCGAGCGGTCCGGTCGCCGTCTGGTGGAACAGGTCGGCCTCCGGCGCCGTCGCGCGGGCCGCTGCCGCCGCGAGGGCGGCCGGGGTGCGCAGCGTGAAGACGTCCTGCGAGGTGATCGCGACGTGCTCCCTGCGGACCCGGCTGACCAGCCGCATCGCCGTGATGCTGTCGCCGCCGAGCGCGAAGAAGTCGTCCGCGGTGCCCGCGTCGGGCACGCCGAGGACCTCGGCGAACGCGGCGCACAGCGCCTTCTCCTCCGGGGTGCGCGGCAGGCCGGGTCCGGGGCGGGTGGTGCGCGGGGCGGGGAGCGCGGCACGGTCGACCTTGCCGTTGACGCCGAGCGGCAGCGCGTCGAGGACGACCACGGCGGACGGGACGAGGTACTCGGGCAGGACGCGGGCGAGTGCGGTGCGCAGGGCCGTGCCGTCGAGGGCCGCGCCGACCGCGTACCCGACGAGCCGGCCGTCGCGGGCGACCACGACGGCCTGGGTGACGCCGGGCAGTGCGGCGAGGGCGGCGCGGGCCTCGCCGGGTTCGACGCGGTGGCCGCGGATCTTCACCTGGTCGTCGTCGCGGGCGAGGTAGGTGAGGGTGCCGCCCAGGCCGCGGACGGCGAGGTCGCCGGTGCGGTACATGCGGGTGCCCGCGGGTCCGTGCGGGTCGGCGACGAACCGTTCCGCCGTCCGGCCCGGCAGTCCGAGGTAGCCGTCGGCGACCTGCTCGCCCGCGACGTACACCTCGCCCGGTTCCCCGTCGGCCACCTCGGCGAGATCGGGGCCGAGCAGGCGCACCGTCACTCCGGGCAGCCCGGTGCCGATCGGGACGGCGTCGGCGGGGACGGGCTCGCCGGGCGGCAGCGGGTGCAGGGTCGTGAACGTGGTGCACTCGGTCGGGCCGTAGACATGACCGAGCGTCACCTGTGGGCAGGCTGAGCGCACTTGGGCGAAGGCGCGGGGGTCGCACGCCTCGCCTCCGGTGAGGACCGTGTGCAGTCCGCGCAGCGCCTTCGGGTCGTCCGCGGCGATCTGGTTGAACCAGGCCGTGGTGAGGAAGACGCCGGTGACGCCGTGCGCGGCGACCAGGGCGGCGAGCCGGTGGGCGTCCAGGCGGTCGTCGGCGGGCACGACGACGGTACCGCCGCGGGTGAGCGGCAGCCACAGGTCGTGGCTGACCGCGTCGAAGCCGAGCGCGGAGACGAGGGCGGTGACCCGGTGCCCGGGGCCCTCCCAGTGCGGGTCGGCGGCGAAGCGGCCCAGGTTGCGGTGGGTGACGCGAACGCCCTTGGGGCGCCCGGTGGAGCCCGAGGTGTAGAACACGCAGGCGGTGCGGTCGGGTTCGCCGTCCGGGCCGGTGGCGGACAGCCCGCTCGCCCGTCCCGCGCCGTCCGGGACCGTGTCCGGGGTCAGCACCACCGTGCACCCCGCGTCCGCCTCGACGGCGGCGAGCCGCTCCGCGGGCAGCCGGGGATCGAGCACGACGGCGGCGGCCCCGGTGTCGAGGACCGCGAGCAGCGCGGCGATCAGCCGCGCCGAGCGGGGCAGCCGCAGGGCGACGGACCCGCCGGGGCCGGCCCCGCGGGCGCGCAGCCCGTCGGCCAACTCAGCCGCCCAGCACGACATTTCACGGTAGGACCAGGTGCCGCCCGCCTCCTCGGCGACGGCGGTCGCGGCCGGAGACCTCTCGGCGACGGCGGCGAAGGCGCGGTGGACGGGCGGGGCCGGGGGCAGGCCCCGAGGGCCGCCGGGGGACGGTGCCCCGGCGGGGGCTGAGACGTTCATGGGAGCATGAAAACCGTCTCGTCAGAACGTCATCGTCCCTGGTCACCCGTGTTGCCGATCTTGATCACCCGATCGTGCGCGCCGCCCCCTCGTCCCTGACGCCCCCCCCTGCGAAGAACGCGGCGGCGTCGACGCGGCACGCCGAACGGGCCGCGGCGCGGTGCGCCACGGCCCGTCGGGATCACAGGTGCGTCAGCCGGTGAAGGCGCCCACGCCCTGCGGGGTACCGAGGCCGGTCGGGCCGTCGTAGCCGGTGCCCGCGGTGCACAGGTAGCTGCCGGAGCAGCTGCCGTTGGAGCCGCCGGTCACGTCGTTCAGGGACGAACTGGCGGCGCTGTACGGGAACTTGGCCGGGTACGAGCCGGACGACGGGACGCCGCCGAGCGCGTACACGCCCGCGATGATCGGCGACGAGGCGCTGGTGCCGCCGAAGGTGTACCAGCCGGCGGTGATGCCGTACGAGTCGTAGACGGCGACACCGGTGGCCGGGTCGGCGACCGCGGAGACGTCGGAGACCGTCCGCTTCGAGCAGCCGGTGTCGGTCTGCCAGGTCGGCTTGGTGTCGTAGGCGGAGCAGCCGGAGCCGGTGCCCTCCGTGCTGCTGGTGCTCCACACGGACTCGGTCCAGCCCCGGCTGGTGGAGGTGGACCTGGACAGGGCCGTGCCGCCGACGGAGGTCACGTACCGCGAGGCGGCCGGGTACTCGGCGCCGTAGCCGGAGTCGCCGGCGCTGACGGTGATGGCGACGCCGGGGTGGTTGAAGTACGACGAGTCGTAGGAGGAGTCCGAGGAGGACTCGGAGCCGCCGTAGCTGTTGGAGACGTACTTGGCGCCCAGGGTGACGGCCCGGTTGACGGCGGTGCCGAGGTTGGTCATCGTCGCGGACTTCGCCTCGACGAGCAGGATGTTGCAGTTGGGGCAGGTGGCGCTGGCCATGTCGAGGTCGAGGGATATCTCCTCGGCCCAGCCGGTGTCGGCCCTCGGCAGCGAGGTGGTGGCGCCGGTCTGGCTCACCTTCTTGAAGCACCCGTTGGCGGTCGTGCAGGCCGAAAGGCCGTAGTACGAGCGGTACTTGGCGAGGTCCGCCTCGGCGTTCGGGTCGTCGTAGGCGTCGACGATCGCGATCGTCTCGCCCGCGCCCTTCGAGGCGGCGGCGGAGGCCAGACCGTAGGCGGCCTGGAGGTCGCTGGGACCGTAGCCGGACGGGGTCGACGCGTCGGCCGCGTCGGGGGCGGCGTGCCCGGCCTTGGCGCGCTGCACCCCGTAGGCGGTGAGGCCGCTGGTCACGCGCTGGGCGTGGCAGGCCATTTCACCGGCCTTCGTGGCTTCGGCGCAGACGTTCTTCCAGGTCACGTGCGGCGACGCGGTCGAGGCCGACGAAGCCGCCGACGAGGCCGACGCGCCGGGCGCGGCGAAGGCGAGTCCGGCGAGCACGAGGCCGGCCGTGCCGACGAGCGCGGCGGCCGTACGGCGCCGTCTGTGGGGGTTGGTGTCACGCAACGTGGTGCCTCCTGAGAAGGGTGGACAGGGGCAGTGCGGATGCCTCACGGCGGCCGGTGCTGTGTCCCCGGCAGCCGCGGACGATCTTCACTTTGTTGCGTGCATTTCAACAAGGGGAGAAGGTGAGTCCTGGCCTCCGCTTTACCGAATCCGGTCCGGCCGACAAGCCGTAGATGAGAGGTAGATGACCACGGTCACAGGACTGTTCCGGATTCCGGACTCCCGCCAGGTCCGGGCGCGGCGGCGTGGCTCTCGGGCACGCCGCCGCGCGGTCCTGGCTCAGGCCAGCCGGATGACGTTCCAGGACAGGGGCTCCAGGGTCGCCTTCAGGACGCCGCCGTCGAGGACCGTGCCGGTCGCCGCGTGCGGGGCCACCCGCTCGGGCTCGGCGAGGGTGTTGCGGGCCTCGGGGTCGGCGTCGGCGAGCACCGAGTGCTCGGCCACCGACGTCAGGCCGAGGGCGCCCAGGGCGACTTCGAGGGGCAGGGCGTCGGTCTGGCTGCGGTTGACCGCGAAGACCGTGACGGTGCCGTCCTCGGCGCGCACGGCCGTCGCGTGCAGCAGGTCCGTCTCGCCGAACTTCTTGGTCTGGTACGTGGGCGAGTCGACACGCACATCGAGGACCTCGCCCTGGCCGTACCGCGCGGCGGCGGCGAACGGGAAGAACGTCGTCTGGCGCCAGGCCGCGCCGCCGGGCTCGGTCATGATCGGGGCGATGACGTTGACGAGCTGGGCGAGGCAGGCGACGGTGACGCGGTCCGCGTGGCGCAGCAGGGCGATGAGGAGCGAGCCGAAGACGACGGCGTCCGTGACGCTGTAGCTGTCCTCCAGGAGGCGCGGGGCCTCGGGCCACTCGTCGCGGGCGAACTCCTTGGCGCGGGCCTCCCACTCGGGCAGGTACCAGACGTTCCACTCGTCGAAGGAGAGGTTGATCTTCTTCGACGACTTGAGCTTGGCGCCGATGTGGTCGGCGGTCGCGACCACGTTCTCGATGAAGGACTCCATGTCGACGGCGGAGGCGAGGAAGGAGCCGGTGTCGCCGTCCTCCGGCCAGTAGTAGGCGTGGAGGGAGATGTAGTCGACGAGGTCGTAGGTCTCGGTGAGGACCTTCGCCTCCCAGTCCGCGAACGTCGGCATGGACTGGTTGGAGGAGCCGCACGCGACGAGTTCGACGTCCTTGTCCATCTGGCGCATGGCGCGGGCCGTCTCGGCGGCGAGCCGGCCGTACTCCTCGGCCGTCTTGTGGCCGGTCTGCCAGGGGCCGTCCATCTCGTTGCCCAGGCACCACAGCTTGATGTCGTACGGGTCCTTGTCGCCGTGCGCGGCGCGCAGCTCGGACAGCGCGGTGCCCTCGGCGATGTTGGCGTACTCCTGGAGTTCGAGGGCCTCGGCGACGCCGCGCGTGCCCAGGTTCACCGCCATCATCGGCTCGGCCTGCGGGCCGACCTTCTTCAGGAACGCGATGTACTCGGAGAGACCGAAGCGGTTGCTCTCCGTGGAGTGCCAGGCGAGGTCGAGGCGGCGCGGACGCTCCTCGACCGGGCCGACCGAGTCCTCCCACTTGTAGCCGGAGACGAAGTTGCCGCCGGGGTAGCGGATCGCGGTGACGCCCAGTTCGCGGACCAGGTCGAGGACGTCCTGGCGCAGGCCCGCCTCGTCGGCCGTCGGGTGGCCGGGCTCGAAGATGCCGGTGTAGACGCAGCGCCCGAGGTGTTCCACGAAGGAGCCGAAGAGGCGGGGGTTGACCGGGCCGACGGTGAAGGCGGGGTCCAGGGTGAAGCGTGCGGTGCGGGTCATGTCTCCCTCAAGAAACTCAGGGCGCGGTCAACTCTGTTCGGTATTACGTACATTGATCGAGACGTCGGACAGACGGTAGGGCGGGCGCCTCCCAAAGGTCAATGGGTGCGCCCGCCCCGAAATCAGTCGCTACCGGACGACGGGCCAGCCGTCCCTGCCCCAGTCCAGCTCGTTCAGGCCCAGCTTGGGGGTGCCGGAGTCCTCGGCGTCGTAGTAGTGGTAGGCGAGGACGTCGTGGCCCTGGTCCTGGAAGACGGACTCGCCGCCGGTGCCGATGAACCGGCCGTGCCCGGCGAGCAGCAGCGTGCCGCCGCCGTCGAGCATCGCCGTGCCGTCCTTGTCGACGTACGGGCCGGTGACCGAGGCCGAACGGCCGACGCGGATCTTGTACGTCGAGTTCACGCCCTGGCAGCAGGCGTCGTACGAGGCGAGGAGGTAGTAGTAGCGGCCGTGCCGGACGACGGAGGGGCCCTCGACCGCGTACGGGGCGTCCGGGCGGGTGGCCAGGTGCGCCACCGTGGCGCCCGGGATCGCCTTTCCCGTACGGGGGTTGAGCTCGACCATGCGGATGCCGGTCCAGTACGAGCCGAAGCTCATCCAGAGCTTGCCGCCGGCGCGGACGACCGACGGGTCGATGGCGTTCCAGCTGTCCGTGGTCTCGGACGAGAACACCTTGCCGTGGTCGGTCCAGGTGCCGGGCAGGCCCGAGTCGGAGGTGGCCACGCCGATCGCCGAGTGGTTGGTGCCCCAGGACGAGACGGCGTAGTACAGCCAGTACGTGCCGTCGCGGTACGAGATGTCGGGGGCCCACGGGTCGCCGGTGGCGTTGTACTCGTACCACCAGCTCGGCGGCTCGGCGAAGGCGTTGCCCTCGTCCGTCCAGTTCTTGCGGTCGGTCGAGAGGCGGGCGCCGATCACGCCGCCGGTGGAGTAGGCGACGTAGCGGCCGTCCTTGAGCTTGATGACGCTCGGGTCGTGGATGATCTGCTGGCCGGTGAGGAGCTGCGGGTCGGGGTAACTCTGGGCCGCCTGGGCCATGTTGGGGAGGACTGCGAGGAATGCGGCCGCGGCGACGGCGACGGCGGCGAGTCTTGCTCCGGTGGCCTTCACGTGGAGGTCTCCTGGGGAGTGTGGGGCTGGGCGGGGGC
>NZ_JAFVLN010000005.1 GCF_017377775.1 Streptomyces sp. VRA16 Mangrove soil | reverse complement strand
CCCCCCCGCGCCCGGCGCGCCCCCCCCCACTCCATGTGTGCTTCAGGTGTCGTGTCCCCGGGTGTCGTGCGACCTCACTCGTGCGGCACCACCACGACCGGGCAGGCCACGTGGTGCAGCACCGCGTGCGTGACGGGACCCGTGTGCGGACCCACGCCCGCCCGGCGTGGCCTGCGCCCCACGACGAGCAGTCCGGCGCCGTGTGCGGCGTGCACGATCTCGTGCGCGGTGCGCGCGTGCACGGCGGCGGAGCGCACCCGCACCGTGGGGAACTTCTCCCGCCACGGGGCGAGCCGCCGCTCCAGCGCGTGCTCGGCCGCCTGCGCGGCGCGGGCGTGCGCGCCGGGCAGCGGGGCCGGCGCCGTCTCGTACGGCAGATGCCAGATGTGCACGGCGTCCACCGTGGCGTTGCGCCGAGCGGCCTCCTCGAAGGCGAACCGCAGGTGCCCCTCGCAGGGCCGCGCCGGATCCACCGCGACGACGACGTCGCGGTACGGCAGGTCGTGCCCCGGGAGCGGGCCGCCCGGCGTGTCGTCGGGCTGCCGGTGCTCGTCGGCTGCGGTGAAGGAGGCTCGCACCAGCACCACCGGCACGGTCGCACGGGCCACCACCGAAAGGGCGACGGACCCGGACAGCAGGCCGCCGGGTCCTCCGGCGCCGTCGTGGCCGAGCACCAGCAGCTCCGCCGAATCCGCCTCGGCCAGCAGCGCCTGACGCGGCGGCAGACGGACCTGCTCGGCGCTCATGTAGAGCTGCGGATGACGTTCCCCGATCCGGTCCACGGCGCCGCGCAGCACCCGCCGCGCCCAGAACTGCGGCACGGTGAGATCGGGCCGGCGCGCGTCGGCGAAGTCCGCACTCGGCGGTCCCTCCCAGGCGTGCACGAGCCGCAGCGGAGCCCCGCGCAGCAGGGCCGCGCGGGCACCCCAGTCGGCTGCGGCGAGACTCTCGCGTGAGCCGTCGAGTCCGACGACGATCGGCTTGGTCATGGTGTTCGCCTCCCGGTGGTCGTGTCCGTTCCCGTCAGGTGCGCGGCGACCGCGTCCGCCCACGCGTCGATGCCGGGCCAGTCCCGGTGGTCGCCGTAGCGGCAGCCGAGCAGCCGGAACACGACCCGGCCGCGCCGGTCCAGCTGGTCCCGGCGGATCACGCCGGAGAAGCGACGGTGCTCCCGGGGGCGCACCACGGTCACCAGGCGGGCGATCGGCGGCTGTTCGGCCCGGCTCGCGAGCCGGCGCAGCGGGCGTGGCAGTGCGGCGCTCATGCCGACGCTGAACATCCACACCGGCCGGCCGCGGAGCGCGGCGCCCCGGCGGCGTACGTACGCCTCGGCCGGGGGCAGCCACGCCCCGTCGTGCACGGCGCTGCCGAGCACGACCGCCTGCCAGGGGCAGGGGTCCGGATCGGTGTCGAGGGGGGCCGTCACCGCGTCGAGACCGCGCCGCCCGAGCCGGGCGGCGATGTGCTCCGCCACCTCACGGGTCGAACCGTGCGCGCTCGCGTACGCCACCAGGACCGGCATGACGTGCCCCGGCTCACGAGCACCGGGGCGGCGGCTCCGCAGGCCCGGTGAGCTCCACGATGTCGTCCGCCGCCACGTCGTGCAGCCGCAGCGCCAGGTCCTCCAGCGCGCGGCTGACGGCCAGTTCGTCGCCGATCTCGGGCACCGGCCGGTCGATCGGATTGCGCCGCGCCGTGCCCCGGCCGGTCACCGACAGGGACGACCCCGCAGCGGTGAGCTCGGCCTCCGCGTACGTCTCGTCGTCCCGCTCGGAGAGCCGGATCCGCACGTGCCACTCCTTGACCGTCATCGCGATCACCCGTTCTCCTCAGCCACGGGAGCCGGCGTGCTGGAACTCTTTCGGCCCGGGGGCCGCCACCGGGGTCCCGCCGCGCGGCACGGACCGACGGCGACGCAGCCGCAGCAGCAGCGCGTCGGCGACGACCACGGCCACGCACACCACCACCAGGGACACGGCGAGCAGCTCGCCGAACATCCACCAGAACTCGGCAGGGAGGAACGTACGCATGGGGACCGCCTCCTCGCTCGCGTACGTCGATGCACCTTCAGTCAACTCCCTTTCCACGCACGGCGCGTGGGCCGCCAGGACCCGATCCGGGGTCCTTCGGCCCCTGCTCCGCCGGCCCGTCCGGGCGGATGGTCGAAGCAGGAGCCGGAGGCAGAGGGAGGCCCGTCATGCCATGGCAGACCATCCACAAGGGTGCTGCGCCCCGAGTCCCGCCGAACCTGGCCGACTACGACCAGGAGCGGCGCTGGTTCACCTGGTCCAACGCGCACGGACAACTGCGCGGGCTGCCCGGTGGCCGGGGTCTCAACATCGCGTACGAGGCGGTGGACCGGCAGGTCGACGCGGGCCACGGCGCCGCGGTGGCGCTGCGCTGCGTGGGCCGCGACGACACCGTCACCACCGTCACCTACGCCGAACTCGCCCACCGCACCTCCCGGTTCGCGGGCGTGCTGCGTCTGCTCGGGGTCGAACGCGGCGACCGCGTGGCGACCCTGCTCGGCCGCGGCCCCGACCTGTTCACCGTGGTCCTCGGCACACTGAAGAACGTCAGCGTGCTGTGCCCGCTGTTCTCGGCGTTCGGCCCCGAACCGGTGCGCCGGCGGCTCGCCCTCGGCGACGTCCGGGTGCTGGTCACCACGGCCGCGTACTACCGGCGCAAGGTCGCCGGGATCCGGGACGCGCTGCCCGCCCTGGAACACGTTCTGATCGTCGGGGCGGACCCCGGTGAACTGCCGCCCCGCACCCGCTCGTTCGAGGAACTGATGGCCGCGGCCCCGCCCGTCTTCGACATTCCGCCGACGGCCTCGGGCGACATGGCGCTGCTGCACTTCACCAGCGGCACCACCGCCGCGCCCAAGGGTGCCGTGCACGTCCACGAGGCCGTCGTCGCCCACCACGTGAGCGCCGCCTATGCCCTGGACCTGCACCGCGGCGACGTCTTCTGGTGCACCGCCGACCCCGGCTGGGTCACCGGCATGTCGTACGGGGTCATCGCCCCGCTCACCCACGGTCTGACCGTCGTCGTCGACGAGGGCGACTTCGACGCCCGCCGCTGGTACCGCATCCTCGCCGAGCAGCACGTCACCGTCTGGTACACCGCCCCCACCGCGCTGCGCATGCTCATGCGCACCACACCGCGCCGGGGCGACCACGCGCTGCCCCGCTCCTACGACCTGTCGGCGCTGCGCTTCATCGCCTCCGTCGGTGAACCCCTCAACCCCGAGGCCGTGGTGTGGGGGCAGGAGGTGCTCGGACTGCCGGTGCACGACAACTGGTGGCAGACCGAGACCGGCGCCATCATGATCGGCAACTTCGCGGCCTGCGACATCAGGCCCGGCTCGATGGGCCGCCCGCTGCCCGGCGTGAGCGCCGCCGTCCTCGAACGCGGTGCGGACGGGCGCGCGAAGGTCAGCCGAGACGGCCATGTCGCCGCCGTCGAAACCCCGGACACGGAGGGCGAGTTGGCGCTGCGCGCGGGCTGGCCCTCGATGTTCCGCGGCTATCTCCACGACAAGGAACGCTACGAGGCGGCCTTCGCCGACGGCTGGTACCTCACCGGGGACCTGGTGCGCCGGGACGCCGACGGCTGGTACTGGTTCGTCGGACGTGCCGACGACGTGATCAAGTCCGCGGGACACCTCATCGGGCCCTTCGAGGTGGAGAGCGCCCTGATGGAACACCCGGCGGTCGCCGAGGCGGGCGTCATCGGACGGCCCGACCCCGTCGCGGGCGACATCGTGAAGGCGTTCGTGTCGCTGCGGCCCGGCCACGCACAGGGACCGGCGCTGGAAAGGGAGTTGATCGCCTTCGCGCGCAGCCGCCTCGGCCCCGCCGTCGCCCCGCGCGAGATCGCCTTCGACCAGCACCTGCCGCACACCCGCAGCGGCAAGGTCATGCGCCGCCTGCTCCGCGCCCGCGAACTCGGGCTGCCCGAGGGAGACACCTCCACCCTCGAAGCGCCGTACGAACCCATGGGACCGGAGGCCCCCGCATGAACGCCACCAGCCGCCCCCGCAAGGCCGCGAACGCCGTCCACCGCCGTGCGCTCCTGGAGTCGATGATCCGCATCCGGCGCTTCGAGGAACGCTGCGTCGAGCTGTACAGCGCGGCCCGCATCCGCGGCTTCGTCCACCTCTACATCGGCGAGGAGGCCGTCGCCGTCGGCGTCAACGAGGCTCTCACCGACGACGACGCCGTCGTCTCCACGTACCGCGAGCACGGTCACGCCCTCGCCCGCGGTCTCAGCGCCGAGGCCGTCATGGCCGAGATGTTCGGCAAGGCCACCGGATGCAGCCACGGCCGCGGCGGCTCCATGCACCTGTTCGACGCGGACCACCGCTTCTACGGCGGCAACGCCATCGTAGGCGGCGGACTTCCGCTCGCCGTCGGACTCGCGCTCGCCGACCGCATGACCGGCCGCTCCCGGGTCACGTGCTGCTTCTTCGGCGACGGCGCGGTCGCCGAGGGCGAGTTCCACGAGAGCGCTAACCTGGCCGCGCTGTGGGGCCTGCCGCTCCTGCTGGTCTGCGAGAACAACCAGTACGCGATGGGTACAGCCCTCGACCGCGCGCAGGCCCAGACCGATCTGGCGCTGCGCGCCTCCTCGTACGGCATGGTCGCCTGGGCCGTCGACGGCATGGACGTCGAGGCCGTCGAGACGGCCGCGCTGCGCGCCACCGAGGCGATCCGGGCCGGCGGCGGACCGCACTTCCTCGAACTGCGCACCTACCGTTTCCGCGCCCACTCCATGTACGACCCGGACCGCTACCGCGACAAGACCGAGATCGAGCGGTGGAAGAAGCGCGACCCGATCGTTCGCCACGCCGACCGGCTGCGGCGCGCGCACGCCCTGCCCGCGGCCCGGCTGCGGGAGATCGAGCGTGCGGCCGAGCAGGAGATCGAGCACGCCGTCGAGGCCGCGGACCTGGCACCGGCCGAACCCGTCGAGGATCTGCTGCTGCACGTCACCAGCGAACCTCGGACGCCCGCGAAGGAGGCGACGGGGCGATGAAGCAGCCCGGGATGAGGACACAGCCGAAGACACCGACGAAACCGCAGCCGGAACCGGCGCCGGCCGGGGGCGGCGGCGACAAGACCACCTACCGGGAAGCCCTGCGCGAGGCCCTGCGCGAAGCGCTCCGCGCCGACGAGCGGGTCTTCCTGATGGGCGAGGACGTGGGCGCGTACGGCGGCTGCTTCGGCGTCAGCCTCGGCCTCCTGGAGGAGTTCGGACCCGAGCGGATCCGCGACACCCCGCTGTCCGAGTCGGCGTTCGTCGGCGCCGGGATCGGGGCGGCGCTGGCCGGGATGCGGCCGATCGTCGAGATCATGACGGTCAACTTCAGCCTGCTCGCCCTCGACCAGATCCTCAACAACGCCGCCACGCTGCTGCACATGTCCGGCGGACAGCTGCCGGTGCCGCTCGTCATCCGCATGACGACGGGCGCGGGACGCCAGCTCGCGGCGCAGCACTCGCACAGCCTGGAGGGCTGGTACGCGCACATCCCCGGACTGCGCGTCCTCGCCCCCGCCACCCTGGAGGACGCCCGCCACATGCTGGCGCCCGCCCTCGCCGACCCCGACCCGGTCCTGATCTTCGAGCACGGCACGCTGTACAACGCGTCCGGCGAACTCGACCCGCACGCACGGCCCTTGGGCCTGGACCGGGCCGCGATCCGCAGGCCCGGGACGGACGTCACCCTGATCACCTACGGCGGTTCGCTGCCCAAGTGCATGGCCGCCGCCGACGAGTTGGGGGCGGCCGGGGTCTCCGCCGAGGTCGTCGACCTGCGCAGCCTGCGGCCGCTCGACGACGCCACGATCATGGAGTCCGTCGGCCGGACGCATCGCGCCGTCGTCGTCGACGAGGGCTGGCGCAGCGGCAGCCTGGCCGCCGAGGTCTCCGCCCGCATCACCGAGCAGGCCTTCTACGAACTCGACGCCGCCGTACGGCGGGTGTGCAGCGCCGAGGTGCCGATCCCGTACGCCCGCCAGCTCGAACAGGCGGCGCTGCCCCAGGTGGCCGACATCGTCTCGGCGGCGCGCGGGGCCGTCGAGGGGCGGGACGGTTGACATGGCCGAGTTCACGATGCCCTCGCTGGGCGCCGACATGGACGAGGGCGTGCTGCAGGAGTGGCTCGTGGCGCCGGGCGCCCACGTGACCAAGGGCGATGTCGTCGCCGTCGTCGAGACGGACAAGTCGGCCATCGAGGTGGAGTGTTTCGAGACCGGCACGGTGCAGCGCCTGCTGGTGGAGCCGGGGACCCGGGTGCCGGTGGGGGCGCCGCTCGCGATGATCGGGGCGGGGGATGCGGGGGATGCGGGGGATGTGGGGGATGCGGCGGTGGCAGTGGAGTCTGTCGTTGCCGAAGGGGCCCGGGAGCCCGGACCCGCGCCCGGACCCGCGCCCGAACCCGAGCCCGTACGCGAACCGGTGCCGGCCGCTGCCCCGGTGCCCGAACCTGAGCCCGGACCCGTGCGGGCTCCCCGCACCCGGCCGCCCCGGACCGGCGTCAACGGCCCCCTCGTGCGCCATCTCGCCGAGGCGAAACGGATCGATCTGGGGCGGGTCGAGGGCACCGGACCCGGCGGACGCGTCACCCGCCACGACGTGGAGCGGGCCGCGGCGGGCACGGAACGCGTGCGGGCCACGCCCTACGCCCGACGGCTCGCCGACGCGCTGCACATCACCCTGTCGACGGTGACGGGCACGGGGGAGCGCGGAGCCGTCCGCGCCGCCGATGTCCGCGCCGCCGTCCCGTCGGCCGTTCATGAGGCCCCGCGCGAGGTTCGCCCCGAGACCGCCTCCGAGCCCGCGACACGGCCCACGCCGCCGCAGGCCCAGCGGGCGGCGACCCCGGGCATGCGCGCGGCCATCGCCCATCTGATGACCCGCTCCAAGCGCGAGATCCCGCACTACTACCTGTCCACCACCGTCGACCTGTCCACGGCCCTGGCCTGGCTGCGCGCCACCAACCGCGAACGCCCTGTGGCGCAGCGGCTGTTGCCCGCCGCGCTGCTCCTGAAGGCCACCGCGCTCGCGGCCCGCGCCGTCCCCGACCTCAACGGCTTCTGGACCGACGACCGCTTCGTGCCGGGCGACGCCGTGCACCTCGGCTTCGCGGTCTCGCTGCGCGGCGGCGGACTGCTCACCCCGGTCCTGCACGACGCGGCGCAACGCGAACTGCCCGACTTGATGACCGAGTTGAAGGACACGGCCGTGCGGGCCCGCACCGGCCGGCTGCGGGCCAGTGAGCTCACCGGGGCCACCCTCACCGTCACCAATCTCGGCGAACAGGGCGTCGAGAGCGTGTACGGCGTCATCCATCCGCCCCAGGTGGCCCTCGTCGGATTCGGCGCCGTCGTCGAGCGGCCCTGTGCCGTGGACGGGCTGCTCGGCGTGCACCCGACGGTGACCGCCACGCTCAGCGCCGACCACCGGGCCTCCGACGGCGCGGTGGGTGCCCGCTTCCTCACCACCCTGAACCGACTGCTGCAGCACCCGGAGGAGCTATGACGTACGAACAGGCCCTCGACCTCGTGACCAAGGCCCTCGCCCGGGTGGCTCCCGACGCCGACCTCGCGACGGTCGGCCCCGACGACACGTTCCGTGAGCAGCTGGAGATCGACTCCCTCGACTTCCTGGAGTTCGTCGAAGCCCTCGCCGAACAGTCCGGCTGCCGCCTCGACGAGGACGACTATCCGGACCTCGTCACCCTCTCCGGCAGCGCCCGGCTGCTGATGACCCGTACGCGCGTCTGACCGGGCTGCGGGACCGTACCCTCCGGAGGCCGTGGCCCCCGGAGGGTACGCGCGTCGCGCGTCAGGCGGGTACGTCGTGGGGCGGTTCGTCGAGTGCCGTGTCGAGGTCCGCGACGATGTGCAGTACGTCGGCGAGCCCGACGATCCGGATGATGCGCAGCAGGAACGGATCGTTGGTGACCAGGGTGAGGGTCGCCTCCTGCGTGTGCAGGCGCTGTTGGACGCGCAGCAGCATCGACAGTCCACTGCAGTCGAGAAAGGTCACCGCGCTCAGATCGGCGACGAGCCTGCGGCCCTTCTCCGGGAGCAGGCACGGAAGGCGGCCCGACAGCTGGTGCGCGGCCAGGACGTCGAGCTCACCCCACAGCTCGACGATCCGTGGATCGTCGTGGCGCACCACCCTCAGACCGAAGGTGGCATCGATGTCGGCATCGTTGTCGGTGAAGCCGGCGGTGTCGGCGGTGTCGTCCGTGTCGTCCGTGTCATGGTGGGCGGGCATGGCCTCCTCGCAGCGCCGGGGCACCGTGTCATGGTGGTGCCCCTGGCATACCCCCAGGTGTCCGATGAATCAACCCCCTTGCAGATAAAGGGAGTTGGCGAGGCGGGGCATTCGGTCGAGGTGGCCGGTCAGGCCGCGTCGAGGGTGATCCGCGGCGGCTCCTCCAGCGTGTTGTGGACCGTGCAGTGCCGGGCCACCGCCAGCAGCCCCGCCAGCCGTGCCGCGCTCAGTCCCGAGGGCGGCCGCACGGTGATGCACACGTCCGCGATCCGGGCCGGCCTGTCGTCGGCCATCGTGAAGTCCGCGCTGACCCGCAGATGCTCGTACGGCAGATCGTGGCGCTGCAGGAACCGCCCGGCGTAGTAGGCGACGCAGGACGCGAGCGAGGCGACGAAGAGTTCCACCGGAGTGGGTCCTTCGTTGTCGCCGCCCGCGTCGGACGGCTGGTCGACGGTGAACTCGTGGTCGCGGACGAACACCGCGTAGGCCTGGTGCGCGACGTGGGTGACCTCGACGCGTCCCGGGGGTTCGGCGACGGACCGGGCGCGGGCCCGGCCGAGGGGGTCGACGGCGGACGGGATCGGGTTCATGGCGTACCTCCTGGAAGGGACCGCACGGCGGGTGCGGAGGTCAGGGGCTCGGGAGCCGCGTGGCCTGGGAGAGCCAGGCCAGGGTGCGGCTGACGTCGGTGAGGGTGACGATCCCGACCGGGCGCCGCTCCTCGTCGAGGACGAGCGCACGGTGGTCGCGGGCCGCCTCGATGCGGGGGAGCAGGTCGACGACGGGCTCGTCCGGTGTGGTGGCGGGGACCTCGGGCACCCGGTGCGCGATCTCGCCCGCGGTGGTGGACCCGCGGGCGGTCACCGGGACCCGGTCGACGAGCCGGACGGTGAGCAGCCCGGCCGCCGTGCCGTCGGCGGCGACGACCGGGAAGGCGGAGTGCCGGTAGCGGCCGAAGGGCGCCTCGGACAGGAAGGCGGTCAGCGTCGCAGTCGCCGGGACGGTGACCAGGTCACGGGTCATCACCTGACGTACGGGCACCCCGTCCAGCGCGCTGTGCAGCGTGGCCCTGCGCTCCTCGGCGTTCGCGGCGGAGATCAGGAACCAGCCGACGAGCGCCGACCAGATCCCGGCGAAGTCGCCGACGAACAGCACCACCACGAACCCGGTCGTCATCAGAACCCAGCCGAGCAGCCGTCCGGCGCCGGCCGCGCCCCTGGTGGCCCGCAGCCGGTCGCCGCTGTGGTGCCAGAGCGCGGCGTGCAGCACGCGGCCGCCGTCCAGCGGGGCGGCGGGCAGCGCGTTGAAGACGGCGAGGACGAAGTTGATCGCCGCGGTCCAGGCGACCGCCGCGACCAGCAGCGCCGACGCGTGCACCGCGTCGACGCACAGGGCGAGAACGGTGCCGAGCGCCCCGACGGCGGCGCTGGTGGCGGGGCCCGCCGCGGCGATCCGTGCCTGTGCGCCGGGCGTCGGCGGCTCGCCGCTCAGCCGGGCGACACCGCCGAGCATCCACAGCGTGATGCCGTCGACCCCGACCTTGTCGCGGCGGGCCACGACGGCATGGGCCAGCTCGTGCACCAGCAGTGACGCGAGGAACAGCGCGGCCGTCAGCAGCGCGACACCCCAGTACTGCCAGGTGGGCCGGCCCGGTTCGGCGTCGGGCAGCCGGCCGGTGGCCAGCGAGCCGGTCACCAGCGCGACGACGACCAGCACACTCCAGTGCAGACCGATCCGGGTTCCGCCGATCCGCCCCAGCGGCAGGGTCTCCTTCATGGTTCGGCCCGCCTCCCGGTGCCCGGCCCGGGAACGTGCGGGCAGGCACCTGTGTGGTCCCCCGCGGTCGCGTCCCTACCTGCATCGTGGATCGCCCGGCGGCCCCGCGCAGCGGGCCGTTCGGGCAGTGGGCGGGGACGACCGGCCGGTTCAGTCGGGAGCGTCCAGGCACTCCACGGCCAGCTCCCTCAACCGCTGCCTCTTGGCGCGCAGTTGATGCCCCTCCGCCTGCCAGCGGCGGCGCGCCCGGACGTGCAGACGGGACGGTTCACGATGCCGCCAGTCCGCGTAGGCGATGCGGGTGCAGGCGTCCTCCACGACGAGCATCATCACGCTCGGCAGCTCAAGGGCCGCCGCCACTCCCACCGTCCGGTCGGCGCAGGGCAGTTCGAGCACCGGTAGCCCCCGCCCCCGTGATCCGCGCCAGAAGTCCGTACTCACAGCGGTCACCTCCAGGCTGTCCTCCTCGCGGCCCGCTCGATGCGCCGTGCCCGGCACGGCCGGGACGCATGACCATCATGGGCACGAGGACGGGGCGACGGCAGGGGCCGGGTGGCCCTGGCCGGGCGCTCACTGAGTACCCCGGGTCCGAAGTGAGTATCAGCGCCCATGCGGCGGCCGCGCACCGATGGTGAGGATCAGGACATGGATCCGCACACGTACGCCCGTCTGTACAGCCCGTGGCGACCGGCCGCGCCGCCGCCGCGGACCGGGGTCGCCCGGCTCGCCGCTGCCGCGTGGACGGTCACGGCGTTGACGCTGTACGCAGGGACGTTCCTGGTGTGCGCCGTGGCGACGCTGATGTCGATGGGCGGGGACCCGGTCGGCGGCGTCCTGCGGTGCTACGGCCTGTGGCTCGTCACCGGCGCGGCCGTCCTCGCCGCCGTCGCCCTGCTGCCGCCCGTGCGGCGCCTGCCCGCGCCGTGGCGCAGGCTGCTCCTCGGCGTCCTGGCCTGCCCGCTTGCGCCGATGGCGGTGGCCGTCACCTGGTCCGTGGCGGTGTGAGCGGAGCCGCGTCCCGGGTTGGCGCGCGAACACGCTGTCCGCGGCGGCCCGTTCGGGGATGCTGAGGCGCCCGGGCGCGGCCCGCCGACGCCGCGCGCCCCGTCCCCGCTACGGAGAACCATGGCCGACGACAACGCCACCCGTTCCCCGGACCACGTCACCGCCGTACGACAGACCGCGGCCACCCTGCTGCGCAGGCCACGGCTGTGGCTGCTGCCCACCGTGCTCAGCGGCCTGTTCGCGCTGCTGCTCTCCCTGCTGTACATGGGCGGCATCGTCAACCCGCACCGCGAACTGCACGCCCTGCCGCTCGCCCTCGTCAACTCCGACACCGGCAGGCCACTGCCCGGACAGGACCAGAACCTCGGCACGCAGATCGCCCGGAACCTCACCGGCGGCGGCGCCCCGCACGCGGCACACTGGCGGCTGCTCTCCGAAGCGGCCGCCCAGGACCAGCTCGACTCCGGCAAGGTCTACGGCGCACTCGTCGTCCCCGCCGGTTTCACGGACGCGGTCCGCGCGCTCACCACGGACGCCGCCCGCGCCCGCCCGACGCTGACGGTGCTCACCAACCCCGGCCTGGGCAGCCTCGGTTCGTCACTCGGCGCCCAGCTCGACACCGCCGCCGCCCAGCAGGCGTCGAGGACCATCGGCCGGCAGCTCGTGCGCACCGCCCCGCCCGGCACCACCCGCACCCTGCTCGCCGACCCGGTGCGGATCATCACCCGTGTCGGCCATCCCATCGGCGCGAACAGCGGTCTCGGCCTGACCGCGTTCTACTACACGCTGCTGCTGGTGCTCGCCGGATTCATGGGCGGCAACTTGATCAGCGTCGGCCTCGACACCGCCCTCGGCTACGCGGACAGCGAGATCGGCCCCTGGCACACCCGGCGCCCCACCGTTCCCGTCGACCGCACCCAGACCCTGCTCCTCAAGGTCGTCATGACGGCCGCGGTCACCGCCCTGACCACGACCCTGGTGATGGTCGGCACCATCACGCTGCTCGGCATGGACGCCGCTCATCTGCCGCTGCTGTGGATCTACTCGTACTGCGCGATCCTCGCGGTCGGCCTCGGCGTCCAGGCCATCAACGCCGCCTTCGGCGGCCTCGGGCAGCTCGTCGCCATGTTCGTCTTCATCGTCCTCGGCCTGCCGTCGTCCGGCGCCACCGTCCCCCTCCAGGCCGTGCCCGGCTTCTACCGGTTCCTCTCTCACTTCGAGCCCATGCGGCAGATCAGCGACGGCGTGCGCGCCATCCTCTTCTTCGACGCACGTGGCGACGCCGGCCTCACCCGCGCCTGGACCATGATCGCGACCGGTGCGGCCCTCGCGCTCGTCTTCGGATTCCTGATGACCCGCTACTACGACCACAAGGGCCTGCACCGTCTCACTCCGCAGCCCGCACGGACCTAGGCGGTCGCCGGAGGCTGTGCGGGCCGTGGGACCCGGTGGCCGTCCTGTCCGTCGTGGCCGTACTGGGCCGCCTGGGTGCGGAACATGGCGGCGTACCGGCCGTCGGCCGCGAGGAGTTCGGCGTGGCTGCCGGACTCGACGACGCGGCCGCGGCTCAGCACATGGATCGTGTCGGCCCAGCGCACCCCCGACATGCGGTGCGTCACCAGGACCACCGCACGCGACGGACCGGCGAGTCCGCGCAGCCGGTCGAACGCCTCGATCTCCGCCTCCGGGTCGAGCGCCGACGTCGGCTCGTCCACGATCAGCACACCGTCCGCCGCGCACGTCCCGGTACGCCAATGAGTGCGCGCCAGACCGAACTTCTGCCACTCGCCGCCGGACAGCTCGCTCGCCCCGCGGAACATCCGGGCCAGCAGCGTGCGCATGCCGTCCGGCAGTTTCGCGATCACCGAGGTGGCGCCCGCGTACCGCGCCGACGGCTCCAGCTCGTCCGCCGTCGCGGGCCTGCCGGGCCGCCCGATGCGGATGTTCATCGCGGCGGTCATCGGCCAGCGCTGGAAGTCCTGCGTCAGCTGGCTCACCCGCTCGAAGACCCGCGCCCGGTCGAGCTCGGCCAGCGGTCTGCCGCCCCAGTGCACCGCCCCGGAGTGCGGGATCAGCAGCCCGCTGATGACCTTCATCAGCGTCGACTTGCCGCTGCCGTTCTCCCCGACGACCGCGATCACCGACCCCATCGGCACCGTCAACGACACCTCGTCCAGGGCCGGTTCCGCCCGGTCCGGATAACGGTAGGTGACCTGGTCGAGGACGATCGCGTCGATCCGCTCGGGCAGCGTGTCGCCCCCGGTGGGAATGGTCCGCCGGGCCGCCTCCGCGAGGAACTTCTCGTGGTCCTGGACGTAGAGCGACTCCTCGTGCAGCTGGTTGACGTTCATCACCAGAGTGCCCAGGTTCGCGGAGCCGCTGCGCACCGCCACGACCGCGGTCCCGGCGATCGCCAGACTCATCCGGCCCGTGGTGATCAGCCAGAACATCACCCCGTACGTGGCGGCCAGCGCGACCCCCGACAGGGCGGTCGCCACCAGTTCGGTCGCGGCCTTGCCGTTCGCGAGCCGCCGCTGCTCGCTCTCCGCGCTCTCGGCCATGTCGCGGTACCGCTCCAGGAGCGCCGGGCCCACCGCGTGCAGCCGCACCTCCTGGGCCGCGCTGCGCTCGGTGATGAGATTGCCGATCAGCCGGCTGGCCCGTACATGCTCGATCCAGTTGAGGACCGACACGTACCGCTCCTGCGCCACCCGCATCGCGCCCCAGCCGCGCGGTGCGACGATCAGCAGCAGCATCGGCAGCAGCGCCCAGTGCAGGACGCTGAGGATGGACGCGGTGGCGATCAGCGAGATGACCCCGTTGAGCGCGGCCACACAGGCGGAGATCATCCGGCGCGCGGACGCCGCGCCGTAGAACGCCACGTCGAGCAGGCGCCGGAAAGCCGGGTCCTCGATGGCCTCCAGCTCCACCGCCTGCGCGGCGTCGAGATACTCGGTGGTCGCCACCCGCTCCACCAGCGGTTCGAGCCGCCCCGCGTGGGACGTCGACCAACTGGCGAGGAGCGCGTTGACCATGGCGACCGCGGCCCCGGTCAGCAGGGCGGGCAGCGCGTCCCGCACCCGCGCGGCCGCGGTGCCGCCGGAGAGCAGCGTGTGCATCACGGAGTTGAGGACGAGCAGGTTCACCGCGGCCGCGACGCCCTGGCCGATCTCACTGACACCGACGCCGACGAGCGCGCTCCGGTCGGCGTGCCAGGCCCGGCGCAGCGTGCCGTACACCAGTCGTGGCATCGCCCGTAACGCCGTGAGCAGGGACAACTCCAGGAAGGCGTTCTCGTGTTCGGCCCATCCCGTGTCGTAGCGCAGGGGACCGCCGAACAGCTCTTCCTCGGCGGCGGAGACCTTCGGGTCCGCGGGCTTGGGACGCCGCAGCAGCCTCATGCGGTCACCTCCGGGCCCGCCGGGCCCCAGTTCACCGGGGTGTAGAGCGCCCCTGCGCAGAAGGCGGCGAGCGCCGCGGCGGTGTACGGGTGACAGTCGGCGGGCGGTCGGGTCGGCGCTGCCCACACGAGGCCCGTGTGCTTGTCCGGTTCGGCGTTGTACGGCTCGCCCCGCCAGCGCCGGGCGGCGAAGACGACGCCGATCCGGGCGTCGGACGTGCCGCGGTAATGGATCAGCCCGCTAAATTCCAGGTCGCTCTCGCCGACGCTGAGACCGACCTCCTCCAGCACCTCCCGCAAGGTGCCCGCGGCGACGCTCTCCCCGTGTTCCAGATGGCCGCCCGGCACGGTGAGCAGGTTCGGCGCGTACGCCTGCCGGGGTGAGCGGCGCACCAACAGGACGCGCCCGTCCGGGCGTTGGAGCACGGCCAGGACGTCCACCACCGTCCGGTACCGATGGGCTGACGAGGTCAACGGTCCTCCTCGGGGTCGACGGACGCGGCCGGGAGGACCCCGTGGCGCTGGTGCGGCTGCCCAGGGTGAGGACGGACCGGCTCGAACACAAGGTGAACTCCGGTCACCTTCGGTCGATGTTGCACAGGGGCTCCTTGCTCGGAGATCCGGACAGGTGCTCGGAGAACGGGGCCGCTCCACACCCCGTAACGGTGTCGTGGGTGCGATGTGCCGCGCGAAAGTTCGATGACGGGCGGCCGGCCGGGCGCCACGCGCCCTCGGCGCCGTGATCTTGTTTTCGAATCACTCGTGCGGGGACGGCAACCCGATCGAGGGCTTGCGTCCTGTGGGTGGGGAGAGTGTCCGGCCGCGAGTATGGTGCAGATCTGGTGCATATCTGGTGTGTTTATGGTTCACTGGAAAGGTCGGCGCAGATCCCTTCGACAGGAGTGAGCACCATGGCAGCCACACATCCCGACCACCCGGCCAGCGAGCGTCTGTCGGTGACCCTCGCGCCCCCGGCCGTCGTCGCGGTCAACGAACTGGCCGAGACGGGGCGCGTCAGCAAGGCCGACGTCATCAACCGGGCGGTGCTGCTGCTCGGCTTCGTCGAGCGTGAGCGCGACAAGGGGAACGAGCTGATGATCCGTACGCCGGACGGCGAGCTGGAGCGCATCCACATCCTGTGACGCCGGCACCGGCATCGGTGTCGGGTTCGGGTGCGGCGTCGACCCGTCGTGTCGGCGCCGCACCACAAATGTCCCTTGCGCGGCATATGATCCCGTTCCGTCGTAGAGGCCTCCGCTCCATTCCATGCAGCGGTACCGCCGTCGGCCCGAACACGGGAAGTCCGCACACGGGAAGGGACCCCTCATGGCGTCTGTCGACGCGGCCGCTGTCCGACGCATGACCGACACGCTGTTCATCGAACGCTCACTGCGCAGCCCGAGCTCCACCCGCTTCTGGGGGCTGCTCGTCATGGCCGCCGTCATCGCGAGCGCCGGCGTGGTCGGGGACTCCACCGCCACCGTCATCGGCGCGATGATCGTCGCTCCGCTGATGACCCCGATCCTCGGCACCGCCCTGGCCCTGGTCCTCGCCGACCGGCCGCACGTCGTGCGCTGCGTGCTCCTGGTGCTCCTCGGGGCGCTCGCCGTCGTCGCGATCGGCATGCTGCTCGGCTGGATCGCCGCACCTCCGGACGAGTTCGCCTCCAACAGTCAGGTCGCGTCGCGCATCAGCCCGCGCCTGATCGACCTGCTCGCCGCCCTCGCCACCGGCACCGTGGGCGCCTTCGCGCTGGTGCGCACCGACATCTCCGACACGCTGCCCGGCGTGGCCATCGCCATCTCGCTGGTGCCGCCGCTGGCCGTCACCGGACTGCTCCTCACCGTCGGCCGCTACCACGACGCCTCGCAGTCGGCGCTGCTCTTCGCGACGAACGTGGCCGCGATCGTGGCCACCGGCACCGTCGTCTTCCTCGTCTACGGCATCCGGGCGGCGGCGCGGCAGAGCGGCCTGCACACCGGCGCCTTCCACGGGCGCACGCTCGGCGTCGTGATCACGGTGCTGCTGCTGATCGCGGTGCCACTGACCATCGGTTCCGTCTCAGTGGCCCGCGACCGGTCCCTGGCCGCCGACGCCCGGCCGGTGGCCGAGGAATGGGCGGCCTCGGGCCAGTGGCAGATCGCTTCCGTCGAGGCCCGCAACGGCATCGTCGTCATCGGTGTCCTCGGCCTGCCGCCCCAGCCGGCCCCCACCACGCTGCGCGCCGCCCTGGACAAGAACGGCATGGGCGACGCGGACCTGGAGCTCCACCTGGTGGGCGGCCGCACGCACTGGTGCCCGGCCGACCGGCACACGTGCACCGTGGAGGAGTCGTCGCGCAGCTGACGGGGGCCGTCCGCGGCTCAGCGCGAGCGCCGCGGCGGCCGCGTCCCGTACAACTCGTCGATCTCCCGCGCGTACCGCTGGATCGCCGCCGATCTGCGGACCTTCAACGACGGGGTCAACAGGCCCTCGTGCGCCCCGAACTCGTGCGGCAGCACCTTGAACGCGCGGATCGACTCGGCCCGGGAGACACGGGAGTTGGCCCGGGTGACCGCACGCCGGACATGACCGAGCAGCTCCTCGTCCGTCACCAGCGCCGCGGGTTTCTCGGGCTCTCGCCCCTTGAGGGCGAGCCAGCCCGCCACGGCCTCCTCGTCGAGCGTGATCAGCGCGGCCACGTACGGACGGTTGTCGCCGACGACCAGACAGCCCGAGATCAGCGGATGGCCGCGCAGCTCCTCCTCCAGCGTCAGCGGCGAGATGCTCTTGCCGCCGCTGGTGATGATGATGTCCTTCTTGCGGCCAGTGATCACGAGATAGCCGTCCGGGTCCAGATGGCCGAGGTCGCCGGTGCTGAACCAGCCGTCGCGCAGCACCGCGTCGGTCGACTCGGGATCGTTGTGGTACCCGGCGAAGATCACGTCGCCGCGGACCTGGATCTCGCCGTCGCCCGCGATGCGCACCGCGTTGCCGGGCAGCGGCCGGCCCACCGTCCCGTGCCGCACCGCGCCCACCGGCTGCGCGGTCACGGCCGCCGCGGTCTCGGTGAGGCCGTACCCGTCGTAGACGGTGATCCCGCAGCCCGCGAGGAACAGACCCAGCTCGCGGGAGAGCGGAGAGCCGCCCGAGACCGCGTTGCGCACCCGGCCGCCGAGCACCGCCCGCACCCGGGCGTACACGAGCCGGTCGTACACGGCGTGCCGCAGCCGCAGCCGCGGCCCGGGACCGCTGCCCCGCCCCGCCTTCCTGCGCTGCTCGGCCTCCGCGTAACGCACCGCGGACTTCACCGCCCGCTCGAAGAGGGCGCTGCGCCCGCCCTGACGGGCCTTCAGCCGGGCGGCCCGGAAGAGCCGTTCGAAGATGTACGGAACCGCGTACAGGAACGTCGGCCGGAACGCCGCCAGCGTCGGCAGCAGCACATGCGGCGAAGGGTCGGGCTGGAAGGCGACGTTGACCCCGAACCGCACCGAACTGATCACCACGACCAGGCCGTAGCAGTGCGCCAGCGGCAGGAACGCCACCAGCGAGGGCTCCTCGCCGGGTGCGGCCAGCAGGCTGCCCCAGCCGATCGAGAGGGTGTCGCACTCGGCGATCATGTTGGCGTGCGTGAGGACACAGCCCTTGGGCCGGCCCGTCGTCCCGGACGTGTAGCAGATGAGCGCGGTGTCCTCGGGCCGTACGCCGGCGCGCAGTCGATGCACGTACGAGGCGTCGACCTCGGCGCCCTCGGTCTTCAGGACGTCGAGGTCGCCCTGGTCCATCTGCCACAGCCGGGTCAGCGGGTTGTGGGGGCCGTGCGCCGCGGCCACGGTCATCGCGAGGTTCTCGTTCTCGACGAAGCAGCCGATCGCGCCGGTGTCCCGGAGGATGCCGCGCACCTGCTCCGTCGAGGACGTCGGATAGATGGGCACGACCACGGCGCCGACGGACCACAACGCGTAGGCGGCCAGCGTCCATTCGTACCGGGTACGGGACATCACGGCGACCCGGTCGCCGAAGCCGACCCCCTGCGCGACGAGCCCCCTGGCCACCGCGAGCACCTCGGCGGCGAACCGGTGCGCGGTCACGGGCTCCCACTCCTGGCCGGGCGTGGACAGCGAGAACTGGACGCGCCCCGGGGCCTGTTCCGCCGTCGTGAACACCGAGTCGGAGAGCCCACCCGACACAGGCGGGGCCGTCAACCGGGGCACGTCGAGTTCCTGCATGTTCCTGCTCTCCGCGGACGAGGGACGGACGGGTGGCGGGTGGGGGGCCGCAGCCCGGCAACGTACCTCGTGGAGGCGATCTTTGCGGAGTCCGGCGAGGTGACGATCAGGACACGGTACGACGCTGGTCGCACCCCGTTCTGCGCGGACGGGTCGCCCGCCGCGCCCCGCGCACCGTAATCTCGAACCGCGGCCCCTGTGTCGGCGGGTGCTGTACGGGACGGTACGGCTCCAAGGGGCCCTGGCACGGAGGCAGTTGAGGATCGATGGCCGAATCCGCGAAGGTCCTCCTGGTGGACGACCGCGAGTCCAATCTCCGAGTGCTGGAGGCGGCCCTCGCCCCGCTCGACGTCCCGGTCGTGACGGCAGGCAACGGCGACGACGCCATGAAGCTGGCCCTGCGCGGCGGCATCGGCGTGATCCTCTTGGACGTGCGGATGCCCGGCATCAGCGGCCTGGAAGTGGCCGACTACCTGCTCCGCCTCGACCAGACCCGGGACATCCCGATCATCCTGGTGACCGGCATCGGGACCAGCGCCCTCGCCCAGACCGCGATCGACCTCGGCATCGCCGACCTGCTGGTCAAACCCGTCGACCCCTGGGTGCTGCGGGTCAAGGTGAGCTATCTGCTCAAGGCGGGCCATCGTGCGGCGGAGGTCGGCTGACGGTCCGGGCCACCGGCATCCCGCTCGCGCCGTCCGCGCACGCCCTGGCGTGACCGGCCTGGACGTGACGTTCACGAAGGGCCCGGGGCGCCGGTAGCTGACGGGCGCCGTCCGGGAGCGCGGCCCCGAGCCGGCGCCCCGTCAGGGGCCGGGCTACGACGACTGGCTGCCGCGCGACGCCGTGCACTTCCTCGTCGAGGCGGAGGCCGGCCTGACCGTCGGCGCCCTCGAGCGGATCACGGCCGGGTGGAACACCGACTTCCGGCCCGCCGGCGCCGCCGTCCGCAAGCGGCAGGCCCGCCTTGAGGGCGAAGCGGCGGCCGACCCCGGCCGAGCACGCCGACATGGCCAGGTCCGCGGAGCTCGACTCCGTGGGCACGCGGGTCCGGCTCGTCCGCGCGGGACTGCGCACGGCCCCGCCCGACGGGATGGCGCGGGCCGGCCCCAACCTCGTCGACTCGCCGACTCGTCGCTCGGATCCCGGCCCGCCTGGACTCCTTCGCCGCGCAGTGGCACGCCCTCCCCGAGGGCGGCGGCGTCACGCTGACGCGGCCGGGTGCGGGTCGTCGGCCGGGCGGGGATGACTGTGCCGCCAGCCGCCGGGAATCCGCGTCGCGCCACTGACGTGCGGATGGCCGGGGGCGAGGCCGACATGGTCGTGCTCCTCGGCGGGCTCGGGCCACAGCCGCACTGCCGCCATCGCCGCGCACCCGGCCACGGCCCCCAGCGCCAGCACCGCAGCCTCCAGGCCGGCCGCCGCGCCCACCCAGCCGGCCAGCGGATAGGTGAGCAGCCAGCAGGAGTGGGACAGCGAGAACTGCGCGGCGAACGCCGCCGTGCGTTCCCTCTCCGGAGCCGCACGGCGCACCAGGCGGCCCGCGGGCGTCAGCACCATCGAGCACCCCGCGCCGAACGCGCACCAGGCCGCGAGCAGCGCGGGCAGCCGCCAACTCCCGCCCCCCGCCGCGGTGACGAGACCCGTCACCCCGAACACGACGCCGATCAGCAGCGCGCCGCGCAGCATCACCGGGCGGTCGCCGGTGCGCTCCAGGACCCGGGGCAGCGCGAGCGCCACCGCCATCGACCCGGCCCCGTACGCGCCGAGCGCCAGCGGCACCGAACCCGCCGGCATGCCGAGGAAGTCCCGTACGTAGACGACCGACTGGACCGTCACCAGCGCGCTCGCCGCCGCCACGACGAGGTGGAGCGCGAGCAGCGCCCGCAGTTGCGGCACCGCCAGGAAGAGCCGCGTCCCGGCGGTGGCCTGCGCGTACACACCGCCTGTGCGCACGGCGGCGGGCGCCCCGCGGGGGAGCGGCGTCGAGGCCACCAGGACGGCGGAGGCGAGGAAGCCGACCAGGGTGCCGGTGAACAGCCGGTGGTACGACATCACGGACAGCAGCGCCGCGGCCAGCGCGGGGCTGAACAGGCTCTCCAGGTCGTAGGCGAGCCGGGCGAGGGACAACGCCCTGGTGTAGTCGCGCTCTTCGGGCAGCACGTCGGGGATCACGGCCTGGAAAGCGGGCGTGAACACGGCCGACGCGGACTGCAGCACGAAGACCAGGACGTACACCTGCCACACCTGGTCGACGAAGGGCAGCGCGGCCGCGACGCAGGCCCGTGCCCCGTCGGCGCCCACCAGCAGGGCCCGGCGCGGCAGCCGGTCCGCGAACGCGCCCACGAGCGGGGCGATCGCGACGTACGCCGTCATCTTGAGGGCGAGGGCGGTACCGAGGACGGCCCCGGCGTCGGCGCCCGCGATGTCGTACGCGAGCAGACCGAGCGCGACGGTCGCCAGGCCGGTGCCGACGAGGGCGACGACCTGGGCCGTGAACAGACGGCGGTAGACGCCGTCACGCAGAACGGTGGCGGGCATGGGGCGCGGGCTCCCGGAGGTCTCGGACGGCCTTCACAGTCGTCATGTGCGCATCTGCGCACATGACGACTGTGACGACTATGGATCCGGTGACGCACTCCGGTCAACCGGCCGGACCCACGCGGCCCTAGGCTGGGGTCCATGCCGCACAGCGACCCCGTCCCACCTGCGTCAGGTGCGCATCTGCGCGATCCCGACGCCAGCCGTCTCGCCGAGGCGACCCGCGTCTTCGCGCTGCTCTCGGACGCGACCCGGCTGCACGTCCTGTGGCTGTTGGCCCAGGAGGAGTCGGACGTGGGCTCGCTGGCCGAGCGGGTGGCCGCGTCCCGTACCGCGGTCAGCCAGCACCTGGCGAAACTCCGGCTCGCCGGCCTCGTCGAGGCCCGCCGCGAAGGCCGCCACATGCACTACCGGCTGGCCGACGGCCATCTGCGGCGCCTGGTGACCGAGGCCCTGAGCCACGCCGATCACCGGGTGACCGGCCAGGCGCCGCACGACTAACTAGCGGCCCGCCCGCCGGGCCCGCATCCGCCGCCGCACCACGAACGGCACGCACGTCAGGACCAGCAGGGCGGTCGCCGCACCCAGGTGCCGGCCGAGACCGGGCGACGCCTCCGGCTGTTGACGCGTGGGCGCCGGGGCCGCCGCCGGGGCGGAGCGCTGCGGACCGGCCTGCTGACGCGCCGGACGCGGCATCGGAGCGGCGAACCCCCAGTCGAGCAGAGCGCGGCTCTCCTCGTACACGGCGTTGAAGTCCTCGTCCTGCGGGTTCATCACGGTGACCAGGACCGTCCGGCCGTGCCGGGTCGCCGCCGAGACGAGCGTGGTGCCGGCCTGTGAGGTGTAGCCGTTCTTGACCCCGATGAGCCCCGGGTAGGGCTCCACCCCGTGCGAGCCGACCAGGAGACGGTTGGTGTTCTGGATCTCGTACGCGCCCGGGCCCCCGGACGCCGGGAAGCGCGCCCACTTGGTGCCCATGTAGCGCCGGAAATCCGGGTTCTTGAACCCCTCGCGCGCGATCAGCGCCAGGTCGTGGGCCGAGGAGAACTGGCCAGGGGTGTCGAAGCCGTCGGGGGAGCGGACCTGGGTGTCCACCGCACCGATCCGGCGGGCCGTCGCCTGCATCTGCGCCAGAGTGCGGGCCAGACCGCCGTTCATCTGCGCCAGCGTGTGCACGGCGTCGTTGCCCGAGCTCAGGAACACCCCGCGCCACAGGTCCGCGACGGTGTACCGGTGCCCCTCCTCGACGCCGACCTCACTGCTGCCCTCGGCCACCTCGGCCAGGTCGGCCGCCGTGGCCCGGTGCACCGTGTCCTGGCGCAGACGGGGCAGCAGGGTCACCGCGAACAAGGTCTTGAGCGTGCTCGCCGGAGGCAGCCGGAGATGCGGGGCCCTGGCGGCCAGGACGGTCCCGGTGCGCGCGTCCATGACCTCCCAGGACAGCGCGGACAGGGACGGCGCGGCGGGAGGGTCCTGGACGGCCTGCGCGGCCCGCGCGGGGCCGACGGTGGCCCCCGCCGCGAGCGTCGCGCAGACACCTGACGTCACGACTGCCCTGCTGATCAGCGGGCGAAAACGGATGAATGTCGCCATGCGGGCAACGTAGGGGCGTGATCGTCCGGCCGCGATCCGCTTACGGCCATCCGGCCGCTGTCCGCCTCGGCCCATCGGGTAACGCGCGGAACGTACGTACGCTGGAATGACCCGACGGTGGAGGTGTTCCGCCATGACGGACCGGACACGACTGCTGAACCGACTGCCGCGCGCCTATCGAGAGCGGCTGATGCCCCTCGCCAGAGAGGTGTCGTTCCCCCAGGACACCCGGATCTTCGAGGAAGGGGACCGCGCCGACCGCTTCTGGATCATCAGGACCGGGACGGTCACGCTCGACGTGCGGGTCTCCGACCGGACCCGGCTGCCCGTCGACCCGCTCGGACCCGGCGATCTGCTCGGCTGGTCCTGGCTCTTCCCGCCCTACACGTGGGACTTCGGCGCCGAGGCGTTCAGCCCGGTGCGCGCCTATGAATTCGACGGCTCGTCCGTGCGCGCCCTGTGCGACATCGAACCGGCGCTGGGCGTCGCGCTGCTGCACGGCGTGGCCGAGGTGATGGCCCACCGCCTGGAGGCGGCCCGGGTCAGCCTCGTCGAGGCGCACCGGATGCGGGGGCACGTGTAGGGCGGGCGGCGCGCGACGCCGCGACCCGGGCACGGGCCTGCCGCCGGGCGGACGCCGGAGTCACCCGCCCGTGCCCCTTCCCTCACCCGACTCGACGCCTCGACGGGCGGCAGCCGCGGTCGCGCGGTTGGCTCGGCCGCAGACCCGCAGCCATGGCCGCTGACCGGCCTCGCCCGAGAGGAACCGCATGCGTCGCACCGCGACCCTGTCGACCGCCGTCGTCGCCGTCCTGCTGGCCCTCGCCGCACCCGCGTGCGCCGAGGCCAGGGCCGACGGGGACGAGGGCGACGGGTGGGACACCGTCGACTCCTGGCCCGCCACTCCCAGGCCGACCGGGGCCGGGACCGCGTCGGGAAGCCTGGAGCTCGATCCGGCCGACGCGGGCCCCGGTGCCACCGTCACGGCCAGGACCGCGGCGTGCGGCGGCGAGTCCACCGCGACCGGCGACGCGAGCGCCGTCGGCGCCGGTGAGTTCACGCTCCGGTCGGGCTCGTACGGGAGCACGGTCAGCGGCACCTTCGAGGTGCCGTCCGGGGCCCGTCCCGGCGTCTATCCGGTCTCCGTGACGTGCCGCGGCGGTGCGGTGGCCCGGATGACCCTCACCGTGTCGGGAGAGGGCGGCACCCAGCTGCACGGGGTGCACGCGGGGGACGGCGGTTCGCTGGGACGGTGGAGCGCGGTGCAGTTGGGGCTGGGCGGCGCGCTCGTCGCGGGTGCGCTGGGCGCGGCCGGCTACCACGTGCTGAGGCGCCGCGCCCAGGAGTCGTGACCTTCCCGGGCGCGGCGCCTCAGGGCCGCGAGAGATTCAGCAGGTTCAGCCCTTGCGGGAGTTGACCTCTTCGGTGAGCTGGGGGACGACGTCGAAGAGGTCGCCGACGACGCCGTAGTCGACGAGGTCGAAGATGGGGGCTTCGGCGTCCTTGTTGACCGCGACGATGGTCTTCGAGGTCTGCATGCCGGCCCGGTGCTGGATCGCGCCGGAGATGCCGTTGGCGATGTACAGCTGCGGGGACACACTCTTGCCGGTCTGGCCGACCTGGTTGGAGTGCGGGTACCAGCCCGCGTCGACCGCGGCCCGGGAGGCGCCCACGGCCGCGCCCAGGGAGTCGGCGAGGGCCTCGATGAGGGCGAAGTTGTCCGCGCCGTTGACGCCCCGGCCGCCGGAGACCACGATCGCGGCCTCGGTCAGCTCCGGACGCCCGGTCGACTCGCGCGGGGTGCGCGCGGTCACCTTCGTACCGGTCGCCTGCTCCGAGAAGGACACCTCCAGGGCCTCGACGGTACCGGCGGCCGGGGCGGCCTCCACCGCGGCACTGTTGGGCTTGACGGTGATGACCGGGATGCCCTGCGAAACCACCGAGCGGGTGGTGAAGGAGGCGGCGAACACCGACTGGGTGGCCACCGGACCGTTCTCGCCGGCCTCCAGATCGACGGCGTCGGTGATGATGCCCGCCTTGAGGCGCAGCGCCACACGCGCGGCGATCTCCTTGCCCTCCGCGGAGGAGGGCACCAGCACGGCGGCCGGGCTGACGGCGGCGACCGCGGCCTGCAGCGCGTCCACCTTCGGCACCACCAGGTAGTCCGCGTACTCGGCGGCCTCGTGCGTGAGGACCTTGACCGCACCGTGCTCGGCCAGCACCGCGGCCGTGCCGGCGGCACCGGCACCCAGCGCGACGGCGACCGGCTCACCGATCCGGCGGGCCAGCGTCAAAAGCTCCAGGGTGGGCTTGCGGACGGCACCGTCCACGTGGTCGACGTAGACCAGAACTTCAGCCATAGGACTTCAATCTCCTGCAATCACAAAGAAGTGGGGCGGTTGGGTGGGGTGACTGAAGCTCAGATGAACTTCTGGCCCGCGAGGTACGCGGCGAGCTGCTTGCCGCCCTCGCCCTCGTCCTTCACGATCGTGCCCGCGGTGCGCGCCGGACGCTCCGCGGCCGCCTCGACCTTCGTCCACGCGCCCTCCAGACCCACTTCATCGGCCTCGATGTCCAGGTCGGAGAGGTCCCACGAGGTGACCGGCTTCTTCTTCGCCGCCATGATCCCCTTGAACGAGGGGTACCGCGCCTCACCGGACTGGTCGGTCACCGACACCACCGCCGGCAGCGACGCCGCCAGCTGCTCGCTCGCCGCATCCCCGTCCCGGCGGCCGGTCACCGTGCCGTCGGCGACCGCGACCTCCGACAGCAGCGTCACCTGCGGCACCCCCAGACGCTCCGCGACCAGCGCCGGCACGATGCCCGCCGTACCGTCGGTCGAGGCCATCCCCGAGACCACCAGATCGAAACCGGCCTTCTCGATCGCCTTCGCCAGCACCAGCGACGTGCCGATCGCGTCCGTGCCGTGCAGATCGTCGTCCTCGACGTGGATCGCCTGGTCCGCACCCATCGACAACGCCTTGCGCAGCGCGTCCTTCGCGTCCTCCGGACCCACCGTCAACACGGTGATCTCCACGTCGTCATCGGAGTTCTCCGAGATCTGCAGCGCCTGCTCCACCGCGTACTCGTCCAGCTCCGACAGCAGGCCGTCCACGTCGTCACGGTCGACGGTCAGGTCATCGGCGAAGTGCCGGTCGCCGGTGGCGTCCGGCACGTACTTCACGGTGACAACGATCCTCAAGCTCACGCCGGCTCTCCTCGATCAGAGCGTCCTCAGACTGCCCAGCAACGTTCTCTCGACGCCAACGTATGGCACTGAGTTCCCTCTGTAAAGGTACGTAGTGCCAAAGCAGGCCGCGCGGTGTTACGTTCCCGGCATGAGCGAGGCACGCGAGGTCAACGGGTCACAGAAGAAGGCGCCCATGCGGGAGGCGCTGGCGCAGGCGGCGTTCCAGCTGTACCTGGAGCGCGGTTTCGAGCGCACGACCGTGGACGACATCGTGGCGCGCGCCGGGGTCGGACGGCGTTCCTTCTTCCGGTACTTCCCGTCCAAGGAGGACGCGGTCTTCCCCGACCACGAGAGCTGCCTCGCCGACATGGTGGCGTTCCTCGACGCCGCCGACGACGACTGTGACGCGGTCGGCGCGGTGTGCGACGCCGCCCGCCTCGTGCTGCGCATGTACGCCGCGAACCCCGAATTCTCCGTCCAGCGTTACCGGTTGACCCGCGAGGTGCCCGGGCTGCGGACCTACGAACTCTCCGTCGTGCGCCGGTACGAGCGCACCCTCGCCGGCTATCTGCGGCAGCGCTGGAGCGGTGCCGTGGACGGCGGCCTGCGGGCCGAGGTCGTCGCCGCGTCCGTGGTGGCCGCGCACAACAACGGGCTGCGGGCCTGGCTCCGTTCGGGCGGCGAGGGGGACGCGGCGGCGGCCGTCGACCACGCGCTCGGGCTCGTCCGGCAGGTGTGGGGCGAGGGCGGCGGCGGGGCGGCGCCCGCCACCGCCGCCGACGAGGTCGTCGTGATGGTCGCGTCCAAGGGCGCCCCCATGTGGCGCGTCATCCAGCAGGTCGAATCGGCGCTCCGGGACGAATGACGGCCGAGCGGCGACGATTGAGGGTACTCGGTGTCTTTACCGTGCGGCACTCAGTGCCATACGATGCCGGAGGCGCCGCGGTCGCAGCCGGGCGCACACCGGACGAACGCGGGAGGCCGACGATGTCGGAGATGGCAGGGGTGTCCGCAAGCGCGACGGGGACCGGTTTCGGGATCGGCGTGATCACCCCGCCGGAGCCGGAGCCCACCGGGTTCGCCTACCAGCGGTGCAAGTGGTGCGGCACTCCGTCGTTCCGGCGGCTGCTGTGCCCCGTGTGCGCCTCCAGCGACCTGGAGACCGAGCGCAGCGCGGGCCCCGGGATCGTCGTGCAGTCCAGGGTCGTGCACCGCGGCACCGGCGTGGCCCGCAACGAGTCGCTGGTCCGCTTCCCCGAGGACTTCGTCGTGCCGTGCCGGATCGTCGGCACCCCGCCCCACCTGGTGTGGGTCGGGGCCGATGTGCGCCCCGCACGCGGTGCCGACGCCGACTCCGTGACGGGTGAGGTCCTCTTCGAGCTGTGCGACCGCACGACGGACGACGACGGGCTGCGCCGCTGACGACTCCCGGACTCCTCTAGGCTCAAGATCATGAGAGACGGAGCCGGTGAGGACGAGGCGGGCGCGGCGGCGCCCCACGGCGGGCCGCTGCCCGATCTGAATCTGCTGCGCACCTTTCTCGCCGTGCACCGCAGCGGCTCCTTCACCGCGGGCGCGCGCCTGCTGGGCCTGTCCCAGCCCACGGTGACGACCCAGATCCGGGCCCTGGAGACTCAACTGGGCCGCGAACTGTTCGAACGGCTGCCGCGCGGGGTCGCCCCGACGCCGTTCGCCGACGAACTCGCGGCGCGGATCGTGGCACCCCTGGACGCGCTCGGCGGACTGCTGCGCGAGCGCGCCACGGATCCCGTCCACCTCGCCGGCCCGGCCGAGTACCTCTCGCACTGCGTGCTGCCCACGCTCGCCCCGCTGATCGACCGGGGCGTCCAGCTGCGGATCACCTTCGGACTCACCGACGAACTGCTGGCGGCGCTGCGCGCGGGGCGGCACGACCTGGTCGTCGCCACCGTCCGGCCGCGCGGCCGGACCCTGCCCTCGGTGCCGCTGGCCGACGAGGAGTTCGTCCTGGTCGCCGCCCCGGCCGTGGCCGACCGGATCGGCGACCGGCTCACCACCGAGGGCCCGGACGCCCTGAACGAGGTGCCTCTTGTCACCTACGCCGAGGACCTGCCGATCGTCCGCCGCTACTGGCGGCACGTCTTCGGTGAACGGCTCACCCGCGCCCCCGCCGTGACGGTGCCCGACCTGCGGGCCGTCACCGCGGCCGTCACCGGCGGCGCGGGCTTCAGCGTGCTGCCCCGCTATCTGTGCGACGCCGAACTGGCCCGCGGCGACCTGCGGCTCCTGCACGCGCCGGAGGACGCCCCGATCAACACCGCGTTCCTCGTCCAGCGGCCGGGATCCTCGGCCAACCCGCACGTCACGCTCGTACGCGACCACCTGGCGCGGGCTGCCCGCACCGCATAGCGCGGATCAGTCGAGCCCCGCGAGGAAGCCGAGCAGCGCCGCGTTCACCTCGTCGGGACGCTCCTGCTGGATCCAGTGGCCCGCCCCGTCGACGACGACCCGGCCGCGCAGATCCGTCAGCACGCGTTCCAGTTTGTCGTCCGGCATGAAGCCGGCGACCGGGTCCTTGGATCCGGTGACGAACAGCGAGGGGCAGTCGATCGTGCGGCCCGCCAGATGCTCCGTCAGCGTCCAGGTGCGGTCGAGATTGCGGTAGTAGTTGAGCCCGCCGGTGAATCCGGTCCGGGTGAACTCGTCCACGTAATACGCCAGTTCCGGCTCGCTCAGCCAGCGGGGCGGCGGCAGCTGCTCGTCGGGCCGGGCCGCCCAGTCGGCGGAGTAGATCTCGCGCGTGACGAGCGTCCTGCGCACATTGCGCGCGAGCGCCTCGTCGGCGACGCCCGGCTCCTGGAACCACACGATGTAGAAGTCGTCACCGTTGCGCTTGCGCAGCACCGGCACCGGCGGGACGGGGGAGCGGGGCGTCGCGGGCACGCTCATCCCCGCCACGGCCCGCACCCGCTCCGGGTACGCGGCCGCCATCTGCCACACGACGATCGCACCCCAGTCGTGCCCCACGAACACCGCGTCCCGCGCGCCGACGGCGTCCAGCAGCCCGGCGAGATCCGCGCACAGGGTCAGAGTGTCGTACGCCTCGACGTCGGCCGGGCGCGAACTGCCGCCGTAGCCGCGCATGTCGGGGGCGAGCACCCGGTAGCCCGCCGCGGCCAGCGCCGACACCTGATGCCGCCACGAGAACGCCAGCTCGGGAAAGCCGTGACAGAGCACCACCACAGGCTTGTCCGTATGCGCTGGGTTCTCTGTGGTCTGCGGGGTCCCGAGGCCCTCCGGGCCGTGCTCGAAGACCCGCAACGTGATGCCGTTCGTCGCGACGTCCCGTACCGCGACGCCTTCCCACTCGGCCACCGGCGAAGGTGTGGGCATGTGCGAAACCCCCTGCTTGTAGGCGTGTCCGAGTGAGTGAAGTCGATGACGGGTGCCGGGCACAAGGCCGGACGGGACATCTTCGCCACCCCGCCCCGGGGCCCGGCCCGGTCGCTGCAAGTAGCCGGAGGAACACGGGGGTTGATGGGGGTGGTCCTCCAGGTGAAGGGTGCGCGAGGATGGAGGCATGACCGCGGCCCAGCGCGCCATGTCCGAACTCGGGACCTGGCCGAACCTGGTAAGTGGCCCGCCCCGGTGCTCGGTTGGGCACGCCTTCGGCGCGGCGGGCCATGAACTCGTCCATTTCCACTCCGACGACTGCGCCGATCTGTACCTGACGTCGTCGGCGGTGCAGCGCCTCCTTCCGCAGCTGCGGCACAACAGCGCGATCCGGGTTCAGCCCGGCGCCTCCTGGATCACCGTGCTCCTGGAGTGCGACACCGACGTCCACTTGCTGCTCAGCCTGGTGAGCGTCGCGCTGAAGGAGCACGACGCCCACGCATGCCCGTCACCGCCGTGCGACTGGGAACGGCCGCAGGCGTCGTAGGCCGTGTCCGACCCGGCACCTGCGGAACCGGGTGGCTACGTGTCGAGCCGGTCGCCCAACTGCTGCAGCCGCGCCTCCTCCAGGTCCAGGACGCTCTGGACCCCGCTGAGCGCGCGGGAGCTGTAGGCGCCGTGCGTCCGTGCGTCCAGCAGGGCCTCCCGCTCGGCCGCCACGACCGCGAGACGCAGCCGCATGTAGGAGGCCCGCATCTCGTCGGTACCGGCGGGATCGGGCGCGGGACCGTCCCCGTCCGCCGCGTCCGCCCCTTCCCCGTCCTTCTGCTCGTCCCGCGTCCGCATCAGGCTGTCCCGCCGTACCCGGTCCACGATCGAGGGATCGACGGCACCGCCCGCCGTGGCCTCGTCGAGCGCGTCGGAGGCCGCTTCGGACATCTCGGTGATCAGCCGCCCGTACTCGTCGCGCAGCCGCTGCGGATCGTCGCCGGGGATCTTGACCGTACGGATCACGGCCGGCAGGGAGAGCCCCTGCAACAGCAGGGTCGTCACGGCCACGACGAACGCGATGAGGACCAACTGGGCGCGGTACGGGGTGTCCTCGGGCAGCGTCTGGGCGGCGGCGACCGTGATCGCGCCGCGCATGCCCGACCAGGCGAGCACCACACCGCCCCGCCAGCCGAGCGTCTCCGTGAGCCGGAAGTCGATGTCGGCGCCCACCCGGTGCACCCGGCGCTCGATGTGGGCCCGCTTGCGCGGGGTGAACCGGTCGTCGCCGTCGAAGGCGGCCTCGAGCCGCTCCTGCATCCGCTCGATCAGCGGCTTCGCGGCCGCGGCCCGGCGCTCGTCGCGGCGCACCATCGCCACCAGCGGCACCACGAACACCATCCGGACGACGATCACGAGCCCGGTCAGCGCCAGGCCGTAGAGGACGACACGGCCCGCGCCGAGCCCGTTGTCATGGGTGTGCGCCTCGTCGAGCAGCGTCTTCAGACCGAGCCCCATCAGCAGGAAGATCGTGCTCTCCAGCAGGAAGGCGAGCGTGCGCCAGTTCATCGCCTCGCCGATCCGGTCCTGCGCGCGCAGCAGCCGCGGACTCAGATGCCCGGTCACCAGCCCGGTCACGACGACCGCGAGGACCCCCGACGCGTCGAACTCCTCGGCCGGCACATACGCGACGAACGGCACGACGAACGAGATCGCCGTGTTCAGGACCGTGTCGTCGAGGAGCGCCCGTACGCGTACGTTGACCAGGCCGACCACGACGCCGACGGCCACCGCGACGACCACCGAGAACACGAACTGCCAGGCCACGCCCCACAGCGACACCGCGCCCGCGAGCGCCGCGACCGCGGAGCGCAGCAGCACCAGGGCCGAGGCGTCGTTGACCAGCCCCTCGCCCTCCAGGAGCGTCAGCAGACGGGAGGGCAGGCCCAGTTTGCGGCCCACGGAGGTGGCCGCGACCGCGTCCGTCGGGCTGACCACGGCGCCCAGCGCGAACGCGGCGGGCCACCCGATGTCCGGCATCAGCAGATGCACGAACCAGCCCGCGCCCAGCGTGGACACCGCGACGAGCAGCACGGCGAGCCCGCCGATGGCCTTGATGTCGCGGCGGAAGTCCTGCGCGGGCATGTTCACGGCCGACGAGTACAGCAGCGGCGGCAGGACGCCCGCGAGCACCCACTCGGGTTCGAGCTCCACCACCGGCACACCCGGGACGAAGCTCAGGGCGATGCCCACCACGACGAGGCTCAGCGGAGCGGCCAGTCCGAGGCGCTGCGAGAAGGCGGCCACCGCCACGATGCTCGCCACACCGACGACGGCGATCAGGGTCACTTCCATGGCGGCCTCGCGGCGCACTGTGCAGTCTGGTGCATGCGGGCCATTGTGTCCGCGGCGGTGCCGGACGAGACGAGAGACGAGGCCGAGATGCGCAAGATCGTCCTGATGATGTCCGTGTCCCTGGACGGGTACATGGAGGGCCCCGACCGGCAGATCGACTGGCACCAGGTCGACGAAGAGCTGCATCAGCACATGAACGACACGCTGCGCCCCATGGGCGGCTTCCTCGACGGCCGTGTCACCCACGAACTGATGGCCGCGTACTGGCCGACCGCCGACGCGCGCCCGGACGCCGCGCCGGTCGAGGCCGAGTTCGCGGAGATCTGGCGGGCGAAGCCGAAGATCGTCTTCTCCCGCACGCTGAAGCCGGGGCCCGCCGACTGGCACACCACGGTCCTGCCGGAGGTCGTCCCGGCCGCGATCCGCGCCCTCAAGGAGGAACCCGGCGGTGACCTGGCGCTCGGCGGCGCCGACCTCGCCGCCACGTTCCTGGAGCACGACCTCGTCGACGAGTTCCGCACCTACATCCACCCCGTCAGGATCGGCGCGGGCCGGCGCCACCTCCCGACCACCTCGTTCGCCCCGCGGCCGCTGCGTCTGGTCGAGTCGAGGACCTTCGGCAACGGTGTCGTCCTGCTGCGCCACGAACGGACCGGCACGTGAGACGGCGGCGCGTCGCGGCCGGGTGCCGCGCACTCGGCGACTACGCGGCGCGCCCGCACGTCCTGTTCGGCGGTGTCTACGGCGCCGTGCTCGCCAGCTCGATGGTCGCGGCGCTCACCCGCTACGGCCAGACCGCACGCGCGGACCGGCTCTACGACGCGGCCTGGCTGCTGATCACCGCCCTGGCCTCCGCGCTCGCCCACGGGTACGCGCACCTGATCGCCCGGCGCGGCGACCACACCCACCACGGGGTCGTCGCCGCGATCCGCGTCCTGCTCCAGGAGTGGCCGCTGCTCCTGGCGACCGCGCCGACCATGCTGATCCTGCTCGGCTCCGGTCTCGGCTGGTGGTACTCGCAGGGCATCGAGTACGTCGCGTTCACCTTCAACGTCGTGCTGCTGTTCGCCTGGGGTCTGCTCGCCGCCCGGGCGGGCGGCAGGACCTGGCTGTCCGCGGGGCGCATCGGAGCGGGGGACGCGCTGCTCGGCGTCCTGGTCGTGGTGGCCAACGCCGTCATCAAGTAGCCACGGCGGCCCGGGATATCGCTCTGGGTGAAGTCCGCTGCGCCCGCGCCGGGTTCCCGCCTACTCTGGCGCGATGAGCGCCCACGAGACCCGCAGCCCCCGTGTCGCCCCCGCCCCCGAGCCGCTGTGGCGGCACGTCGTCGGAGACGTGTTGCGCCGCCGTCGGCGCGCCCAGGGCCGGACCCTGCAGGACGTGGCCGATGTCGCGGGGATCTCCATGCCGTACCTCTCCGAGGTGGAGCGCGGCCGCAAGGAGGCGTCCTCCGAGATGCTCGCCGCCGTGGCCGGGGCGCTCGGCCTCGGCCTGGTCGACGTGCTGGCGCTCGCCCAAGGCGAACTGGCGCGCGCCGCCCAGGTGCGCAGGGCCGTCCCGGTCACCCCGGTCACCACGGTCGCCTCCGTCACCTCGGTCGCGGCCGTCGGCGCCCGGCGCGGCGCCGCCGTCCGCGGACAGGGCACGGTCTGCCTCGCGGCCTGAAGCAGCGCGGCGCGCGCGGGCGCGTCAGCCGTCGTGCAAGTGGCGCACGAGCACGGGAACGTGGCTGTGCCCGACCTCCTTCACGGAGGTCACCAGCGTGACCCGGCCGTGCCGCCCCAGCTCCCGCACGTGCGCCACCAGTTCCGCGCGGACCGGGTCGGTGAGTTCGGCGTCGTAGCGCTCGGCGAAGGCCTCGTACCGTCCCTCCCGGTCCTCGTGGTACCAGGTGCGCAGCTCCTTGGACGGCGCGATGTCCTTGAGCCACTCGTCGACGGCGGCCCGCTCCTTGGAGATGCCGCGCGGCCACAGCCGGTCGACCAGCACCCGGGTGCCGTCGGCCGGGGCGGGCGGGTCGTAGACGCGGCGTACGGCGAAGGGGTCCGGCTGCGCGTGGTTGCTCATGGGGCCATTGTGCGGCGCGGGCGTCCGGTCCTCGGTGACGTCGCCCGTTCGGCCCACTCCGATGGCCGAACTCCGGGCGGTGTGCGAACAGTCGGACATGACCCAAGCACCGTACGACCCTCAGACTCCGCAGCAGACGCCCGACGCCGGCGGCCCGCATTCCGGGCTCACCGATCAGGGCCCCCTGGGCAGACTCGCTCGGAACGCCTGGCAGGCCGTGCTGCTGATGGGTCTCTCCTCGATCATCCTCGGCGTCCTCGTCCTGGTGTGGCCGGGCGCCTCGCTGTGGGCGGCGGGCATCCTGTTCGGCGTCTACCTCGTCGTCAGCGGCGTCTTCCAGCTGATCGCCGCCTTCGGCAACCACATCACCACCGGGATGCGGATCATCGGCTTCATCAGCGGCGCCCTGTCGGTGCTGCTCGGTCTGTTCTGCTTCCGCGGGGCGATGCAGTCGATCCTGCTGCTCGGCCTCTGGATCGGTATCGGCTGGCTGTTCCGCGGGATCACACAGACCGTCGCCGCGGCCTCCGATCCGACGATGCCCGCACGCGGCTGGCAGATCTTCCTCGGTGTGGTCACCGCGCTGGCCGGCATCGTCCTGATCGACTCGCCCTTCGAGTCGGTCGCGGTCCTCACCATGGTCGGCGGTCTGTGGCTGCTGGTGGTCGGCGTGGTGGAGATCATCACGGCGTTCGTCGTGCGGAAGAAGGCGAAGAACATTCCGCAGGGCGCCTGAGCGGACGAAGCCCCTCGCGCCCGGTGGGTGCGAGGGGCTTCTCTCCTGCGGAGAGCGCGGTCAGACGCCGACGGCCTCCTCCAGCTCCTCCTCGACCGCGGGCTCGTCGTCCGCGGCAGCGGCGGTCTCCCGCGCGAGCGCCCGCTCCTGACGGTGCTCGGCGAGCGCCGCCACGCCGATGACCACGAGGCCCACGGCCAGCCAGGCCACCAGGGTCCAGATGTCGCGCGCCAGGTCGTGGTGGCCGAAGTACAGCAGGCTGCGCGCGCCCTCGACGAACCCGGCACCGTTCCAGAACGCGTGCAGGCTGCCGAAGAAGCCGTTCTGCAGCTCGGGCCGGAAGATCCCGCCGGAGCTGGTGAAGTTGAGCATCACGAACAGCACCATCACGCCGAGCGTCGTCCACCGCTTCAGGAACGTGTGCAGGCCGACGCCGATGAACAGGATGCCCGCCGAGTAGAGCCACGCCATGCCCCACAGGCCCCACAGGCTGGTGTGGGCGAGGTGGAAGAGCGGACCGGCGAAGGCCGCGCCGATCAGGCTGACGACCGCCGAGACGCCGACCACGAGCAGTGCCCGGGTGCGCATCCTCAGCGCGGCACCGGCGCCGCCGAGCACCGCGACCGACGCGTACGAGCCGATGCTGAGCGCCACGAGCAGGAAGAACAGGCCCTGGCCCGTCGGGTCGTCCTCGACCGTCGGCACCACGTCCGTGACCTTCAGCGGCTCGCCCTGCTGCGCGGCGACCGGCGTGAAGATCTTCTCCACGACGGAGACCGTGGTGTCGGAGCCCGCGGAGGCCACGATCAGCTCCGGAGCCTCGGCGGTCCGGCCCGCCAGGACGTACGCGCCGTCGATGTCGCGGGTCTTGAGCTGGTCGATCGCGGCGGTCCGGTCGCCGAGGGTGCGCACGTCGAGCGCGTCGCCCGCCTTGTCCTTGACCGTCTGCGCGAAGACCTTCGCCTCCGGGCCCGAGCCGACGACGGCGATCGGCAGGTGATGGGGCTCGGGGTGGGCGAACGCGCCGAGATACGCCAGGCCCATGCCCACGCACATCAGGAGCGGGGTGAGCAGATGCGTCAGCACGTGACGCAGCGCGGGATTGCGCGCGGGCATGAGCGGGACCTCCATGGGTTGGCTTATACAACTCTTACCCTGTTGTACTCTACAACCATATGGGGACCGGGCGGCCCGCGAGGGGTGTGACCATGGCCACGAGGGGTGGAGGCGGAGGCTGCCGGGTCAGGCGGGCCGCGGCAGCGGACGGTCCTCGACGGGTAGTGATGCCGGGCCCCGGAACTCCTCGCTCCGGTGCTCGTACGCCCTCAGGCGCTCACGCAGAGCGTGCAGGCGGCGGCTCATCTCGTACAGATAGCGGACCTTCGTCCGCATCACCCACGGGTCGATCGGCTTGACGACGTAGTCGGCGACGCCCAGCTCGAAGGCCTTCGAGGCCAGGGTGGGGTCCTGGCCGGCGCCGGTGATCAGCATGATCGGGATGTCCTGGGTCTGCTCCACGCGTGTCATGTACTGGGCGACCTCAAGACCGCTGATGTCGGGCATCAGCACATCGAGCAGGACCAGCGCGACCCCGCCGCGCAACACCGTCTTCAGGGCCTCGTCGCCGGAGCTCGCGCGGTCCATCGGGTAGCCGAGCGGAGCGAGTGCGCTTTCCATCGCGAAGAGTGTGTCGTCGCGGTCGTCGACGACGAGGATCTTGGGCCGTGCAACGGTGGGCATCGCCAGGAGCCTCCCCTCGTCGGCACCGACAGCATATGCCGGAACGAGGGGGATGGAAGGGGCCGTCAGTCGTCTCCGCGCACCAGATTCCACTCCGGATCGCGCTTCTGATCGGACCCCGACGGCTCGCGGAGATCGCCTCGGGCCGGGCGGCAGGTCCGGATCCGGCCCTTGACCTCGCGCTTGGTTTCGGCGGGGTGCGGGGCGCGTGCGACGGGCCTCATGATCGATCCTCTCCTCGGTCGATTCTGATCGATTTGTTTTGTAGACAGATCTGTAGACGCCCTTGAAACAACAACAGGGCATATTTGAGTGGTCGGTTGTGCTCGTATGGGGTCGTATGGGGCGCACGGGTCCTACGGGGCGGGCGGGCTCGTTGAGGCGCCCGCCGATCCTCCGCGCCCCGGACCGGCCGTCAATGCGCCTTGGGCGCGGGCCGCTCGGCGCAGTGCACCGCGAACGGGTGCCCGGCCGGATCCGAGTACACCCGCGTCTCCTGGGGACCACGGGCGCCGCGCGTCTCGATGGGACGGGCGCCGAGGCCGATGATGAGCCGCTCCACCTCGTCCATGTCCTGCCGCGGCACGAGGAAGTCCAGATGGGCCTGCTGGGAGTCGTCGGGGCGCGGCCAGGAGGCCGGCGTGGCGTTCAGGTCGCGGCGGAAGGCCAAGTGCGTACCCCGCTCGCCGATCACGTCGACGCGGTCGCTGCCGGGGGCCGCGTGAATCTCTCCGTCCAGCAATGTCCGGTAGAACTCGGCGAGTTCCTCCGGTTCCGCACAGTCGAGCATCAGCACTCCCGCCTCCACCAGGCCCATGGCTCCTCCTCCGTCGGCTGCCCGCCGGGTACCCGAACGCGCGGCTGCCAACCGCCGGCGTGGGGCGGCCCCGCAGGCGACTCAGCCGCGGACGCCCTGGGGCGCCTCCACCACATCCAGGAACACCTGGTCCGCCTCGGGCCACCGCTCCCGCACCGCCCGCTTGATGCGCTCGCTCGCCAGCTCGAAACGCTCGCTGTCGATGCCCGGGGTCAGATCGATGCGGGCCGCGACCAGCGTCGAGTCCGTGCCGAGCCGCATCGTGTGGAGGGCGGCCACGTAGTCGATCTCGTCCTGGGCCTCCAGAAGTTGCTGGATGTCGTGGCGCAGCTTCGGGTCGGCCTCGCCGATCAACTGGTCGCGGGCGCTGCGCCCCAGGCCGTACGCGACGTACACGAGCAGCAGTCCGATGACGAGGGAGGCGCCCGCCTCCCACTCGATGCGGCCCGTCACCATGTGCAGCGTCATGCCGGCCGCGGCGAACAGCACACCGGCCACCGCCGTACTGTCCTCGGCGAGGACCGTACGCAGCGCCGGGTCGGAGCCGATGCCGTCGCCCGGCTGCGAACGGACCTGGAGGACGGCCCGGACCAGTGACGTGCCCTCGGCGACCAGCGCGACGCCGAGGACGACGAGACCGGCGACGTACCCCGTCCGCGACTCCTCCTGGCCGCCGCCCGACGTGAACGCCTCGAAGGACTGGAAGAACGAGAAGCAGCCACCCATCACGAAGATGCCGACGGCCGCGAGCAGCGACCAGAAGAACCGCTCCTTGCCGTAGCCGAACGGGTGCTTGGGGTCCGCCGGTTTGCGGCTGCGGCGCAGCGCCGCCAGCAGGAACACCTCGTTGAGGCTGTCGGCGACCGAGTGCGCGGCCTCCGACAGCAGCGCGGGCGACGCGGCGATCAGACCGCCCACCGCTTTCGCCACGGCGATCAGCAGATTGGCGGCGAGCGCCACCAGGACCGTGATCCGGGTCTTGCGGTCCCCTTCAGTCGATTGCTCAGTCACTTCATCTCTCAGTGTAGGTGGGGGAGTTACGGGAACTCGGCGTGCTCGGGAGGTGATGGCCGTGCTCGGATGCGTGATGCGCGGTACGACATCGAACGGATCAAGGTCGCACCGGTACCGGTGCTGAGTAACCGGCGTGGGTTCCCGTAAACGTTTCCGCGCCCGGCATCCGGGTTACCCGGCCGGGCAGCGACACGGCGCCACCGTCCCTGGAGGAGATCATGGCCCTCGCCGACCGCGCGGGCAGCCCGTCCGAACCGGGGCGCACGAGCGGGCCCGCGGGCCCCTGACACCCCGGTACACAGATGAACACCGAGAAGCCCGTCCCGTCCCCCTGCCTCCCCGTCCTCACCCTCGACGTGTCCGCCTACACCGTCCCCACCGACGCCCCCGAGGCCGACGGCACCCTCGCCTGGGACACCACCACGGCCGTCCTCGTCGAGGCCCGCGCCGCCGACGGCACCACCGGCATCGGCTGGACCTACGCGCCCCCGGCCGCCGCCGACCTCGTGTGCGACCGACTCGCCCCGCTCGTCAGGGGGCATGACGCCTTCGACATCCCCGCGGCCCACGGCCGGATGTGCCGCGCCGTGCGCAACGCGGGCCGCCCCGGCGTCGCGTCCTGCGCCCTGTCCGCCGTCGATCTCGCCCTGTGGGACCTCAAGGCCCGGCTGATGGACCTCCCGCTCGTGCGGCTCCTCGGCGCGGCCCGCGCGGACGTGCCCGTCTACGGCAGCGGCGGCTTCACCACGTACCACGACACCCATCTCGCGGCCCAGCTCAGCGGCTGGGTGCACGGTCAGCACATCCCCCGCGTGAAGATCAAGGTCGGGGAGGGGTGGGGCAGGGCGGTCCCCCGGGATCTGCAGCGGGTCCGGCACGCCCGCCAAGTCATCGGTCCGCAGGCCGAGTTGTACGTCGACGCCAACGGCGCCTACAACCGCAAGCAGGCGGTCCGGGTCGGCGAGGCCCTCGTGGCGCAGATGGTCGGCTGGTTCGAGGAGCCCGTCTCCGCGGACGACCTCACCGGCCTGCGGCTCGTGCGCGACGCCCTCGTGTGCGACGTGACGGCGGGGGAGTACGGCTACGACCTGCCCTGCTTCGCCCGCATGATCGGCGCGGGCGCCGTCGACTGCGTCCAGATCGACGTCACGCGGTGCGGCGGCATCACCGAGTTCCTGCGCGCGGCCGCCCTCGCCCAGGCCCACGGCCTGGAGGTCTCCGCGCACGGCGCCCCGCACGCGCACGCCGACGTGGCGGCGTGCGTGCCCAACCTGCGGCACGTCGAGTGGTTCCACGACCATGTCCGCATCGAGTCGATGTTCTTCGGCGGCGTCCTCGACCCCACGGGCGGCGTGATACGCCCCGGCGAGAACGGTCCGGGCAACGGACTCGAAGTGCGCGGCGAGGAGATCGAGGAGTACCGGGTCGCCTGACGGGCGCCGACCGGATTCAGGGGTGCGTAACGACCGCGGCGGGCGGGTACCCGCCCGCTCCGCACCCGAGACGAAGGACGGACGGAATGACATCCAACGACGTGGTGGAGCTGCTGGAGCAGCAGCACGTCCGGATACGCACCCTGTTCGAGGAGGTGGCCAATACCAAGGGGGAGGAGCGCGGACGGCACTTCCATGAACTCGTGAGGCTCCTCGCGGTCCACGAGACCGCCGAGGAAGAGGTCGTGCACCCCTTCGCGCGCAAGAACATCGACGGCGGTGAACTCGTCGTCAAGGACCGTCTCGAGGAAGAGGAAAGCGCCAAGAAGGTCCTGGCCCAACTCGACGACATGGACCCCGACTCCGCCGAGTTCCTCGACCGGTTCGCGGCGCTGCGCCAGGACGTCCTCGCGCATGCCGAGAAGGAGGAGCACTACGAGTTCGCGCACTTCAAGGAAGTCGCGGACCAGGGGAAGCTGGCGAACCTGGCGCGTGCGGTGCGGGCGGCGGAGGCCGTCGCGCCGACCCGCCCGCACCCCGGCACCGACACCGCGACCAAGAACCTCGTCACGACACCCGTGGCGACCGTCGTGGACCACGCCAGGGACGCCATCCGCAAGGTGATGGGCACCTGACGGAGCGCCGGCAGGGGTGGGGCGCGGGGCACGCCCCCGTGCCCCACCCGCCCGGTTTGGCGACGGACGATCGGGCTACCCGCACCGGACACGAACGACCCTTGCGAAGGAGCAGGACCGGTGACATCCGAGGCGAAGCACTCGCACCCCTACGCCGAGGACGCCACGGACGCGTACCCGGCCCTGGCCGCCGAACTCCCCGCGGGACCGGCCGAGGACGACCGGGTCCGCTTCCTGGAGGACCGCTTCTCGTGCGCGCAGTCCTGCACCGAGTGCGCCCGCGCCTGCGCGGTCCTGGTCAGCTCGACAGACCTCGGCGTGATCCCGCCGACGGGATCCGGCCCGGTCCGCCCCGCGCCCGCGGGACCCGCCCCGGCGCCCGGGGCGCCGACCGGACTGCGGCGCGCCCTGCTGCTCGGCGTGGAGGTGTGCGACGCGACCTGCCGGCTGCTGTCGGAGGAGACGCTCCAGGACGAGTACGCGCTGCGGCTCCAGGTCGAGTGGTGCCGCGCCGTCGCCCTGGAGTGCGCCCACGCCTGCGATGCGGCCCCGGAAGCCGCCGACTGCGCCGAACGCTGCCGGGCGTGCGCCCGGGCCTGCACCGACTTCCTGGCCACCTTGGAGCGGAACCCGCCGCCCGCCCCGTGATCGGTCCCGTCATCGCTCTTCCCCATTTCTGGAACGAGTTCTACCGTGTGCGCCGTCAGTCGAATCTGAGACGCCGTCAGACGCCGCCAGTGGAACGCCAGGAGGGGCCGTGCACCTCGAATACACGCCCGAGCAGCAGCAGTTGCGCACCGAGCTGCGCGCCTACTTCGCCGAGCTCGTGCCCGACAACGCCTACGCCCGGTACGAGGACCCGGCCGCCCAGAAGCGCTTCTACCGCGAGACGGTGCGCCGCCTCGGCACCGACGGCTGGCTCGGTGTGGGCTGGCCGAAGGAGTACGGCGGGCGCGGCCTGACCCCGATGGAACAGTTCATCTTCTTCGACGAGGCCGCGCAGGCCGGTGTCCCGCTGCCGCTGATGGCACTGAACACCGTCGGCCCGACGATCATGCAGTTCGGCACGGACGAACAGAAGGAGTACTTCCTGCCCCGGATCCTCTCGGGCGAGATCGACTTCGCGATCGGCTACAGCGAGCCCGACGCGGGCACCGATCTCGCGGCCCTGAAGACGAAGGCGGTGCGCGACGGCGACACCTACGTCGTCGACGGCCAGAAGATCTGGACCACCAACGGCGACACCGCCGACTGGGTCTGGCTCGCCGTCCGCACCGACCCGGACGCGCCCCCGCACAAGGGCATCACGATGCTGCTCGTGCCGACGTCCGACCCCGGCTACTCCTGCACCGTCATCAACACCCTTGCCTCGCACGACACCACGGCGAGCTACTACGAGAACATCCGCGTCCCCCTCGCGCGCCGCGTCGGCGACGAGAACAAGGGCTGGCGGCTCATCACGAACCAGCTCAACCACGAACGCGTCACCCTCGCCGCGCACGGCACCATGGCGATCCGCGCCCTGCACGACGTGCAGCGCTGGGCCATGGAGACCAAGCTCGCGGACGGGCGCCGCGTCATCGACCTCGGCTGGGTGCGCAAGCGCCTCGCGCAGACGCACACCAGGCTCGACGCGATGAAACTCCTCAACTGGCAGATGGTGAACGCCGTCCAGGAGGGCACGCTCATGCCGCAGGACGCCTCCGCCGTGAAGGTCTACGGCTCGGAGGCACGCCGCGACGCGTACGCGTGGCTGATGGAAGTCGTGGGCGCGGCCGGCGCATTGAAGGAGGGGAGCGCCGGTGCCGTGCTCCACGGCGAACTGGAACGCGGCTACCGGTCGGCGGTGATCTTCACCTTCGGCGGCGGCAACAACGAGATCCAGCGGGAGATCATCTCGTGGATCGGACTGGGGATGCCGCGGGTGCGGCGCTGAGCCCCTCCGTCGCCCGAGCGTGCTCCAGCGGGAACAGGTCGGCGCCGGGCACGGCGAGCGCCGCCCCGAACCGGGCCACCGCCACGTCCTGCCGTCCCCTCGCGCGGGCGATGCGGCCCAGCCGGATGTGCAGGTCCATCTCGTGCCGGCCGTGGTCCGGATCGTCCCGTTCCTCCAGCGTGCGGTGGCGTGCCAGCGCCGTGCGGCACGCGGCCTCGGCGGCGTCGAGACCGCCCACCGCCTGCTCGGCCGCCGCGAGCCGGGCCAGGGCGAGCGCGTGCAGCCTGGCGTCGCCGGTCTCCGCCATGACCGGGGCCACCCGCCGCAACAGGTCCACGGTCCGCGGCCGTCCCAGGTAGAGATACAGGTCGAGGTTGGAGGTCAGGGCCCGGGCCACCGCGCGCGGGGCGCCGCCGTCCGCGCACGCGTCGCGGAAGTGATCCAGCGCCTGCGCGTCCTGCCCCTGGTCGTGGCGGACGACGCCGAGCGCGAACGAGCCCATCGCGGCCAGCCAGTGGTCCGCGTGCTCCCAGGCCAGGTCCCGGCCCTCGGCGAGCCACTCTGTTCCCGTCGCCCGGTGACCGGCCCGCGCCCCGGGCGTGCCGAGACCGGCCATCGTGCCGAGACCGATCAGCGCCCGTGCCTCCTCGTGCCGGTTCGCGTGCGCGCGCGTGAGGTCCAGCGTCTCGCTCAGACAGACGTACGCCGCCACGAACCGCGCCCGGTGCATGAGCGTCAGGCCGAGCGCGTTGCCCAGCGCGAGCGCCATGCGCCGGTCGCTCGCCCGGTCCGCCTGGGCGAGCGCCGTCTCGATCGCGCTCTGGCAGTCCTGGTGCCGGCCCCGGCCGAGGAAGTGGGCCGTGAGCGCCTCCGCGATCCAGCACGCGAGCTCGGGCTCCGCGTACGTGGCGGCGTGCTCCACCACGTCCACGAGTTCGGGGCCCGCAGCGTCGAGCCAGCGCACCGCGTCCCGCCAGTTCGGGAACGCGGATCCGGCCGGCTCCGGGCCCGTGGGGAAACCCCCGCGGCCCCATGCGCTGGCGGCGCGTGCCGCGTCGAGATACAGCCGCAGCGCCGCCGTGCGCGCGGCAGCGGCCTCGGCGGGCACCTCCTCGGCGAGCCGCCGCGCATGGACCCGGACCAGGTCGTGCAGCCGGTAGCGGCCCGGCCGCGACTCCTGGACGAGGCTGGTGTCGACGAGCTCCTCCATGACCCGCTCGGCCTCGTGCCGCGACCGGCCGAGTACGGCCGCGGGGGTCCGCGCGTCGAACTCGACCGTCGGCGCGAGGCCCACCGCGCGAAAACTCCGCTGCTGCGCCGTCGAGAGCTGGTCGTACGACAGCCGGAACGCCGCCTCCACACTGCGGTCCCCGGCACTGAGCTCACCGAGCCGGTGCTCGTCGTCCGCCATCCGCTCCGCGAGGTACGCCAGCGTCCAGGCGGGCCGGGTCTGCAACCGGGTGCCGGCGATGCGCAGCGCGAGCGGCAGGCCCGCGCACAGCCGGGCCAACTCCCGCACGGCGCCGGGCTCCTGCTCGGTACGACGCTCGCCGACGATGGTCCGCAGCAGCGATGCCGCGTCCTCGCCGGACAGCGTCTCCAGGGTGATCCGCCGGTCCGCGTCGAGTCCGGACAGCCGCTGCCTGCCGGACACGATCACCGTGCTGCCGGGGCCCGTCGGCAGCAGCGGCCGGATCTGCCGCACGTCCAGGGCGTCGTCGAGGACGAGAAGCAGCTTCAGGGAACTCGTCACCGATCGCCACAGGCCCATCAGTTCGTCGAGGTCGTCCGGCATCTCGCTGTCGTCGGCGCCGACCGAGCGCAGCAGCCGCCGCAGCACCGGCTGCGGGGCGAGGCGCCGGCGCTCGGTGCTGTGGCCGTGCAGATCCATGAACAGACAGCCGTCCGGATGCCGGTCCAGGATCCGCTGGGCCGCACGCACGACGAGCGCGGTCTTGCCGACGCCCGCCGCGCCGTCCACCGTCATCACGGACACTGCGTCCGGCGCTCCCGGAGCGGTCAGCAGCGCCAACTCCTCGGCACGGCCCACGAGCCGGCCGCTGCCACCGGGCAGTTGATTGACGGCGCGCCTGGGCGCGTCCGCGGCGGCGGGCGCGGCCGGGCCGACGAGGGCCGCGGTGTCCTGACGCAGCAGCGCCGTGTGCACGCGGCCCAGCTCCTCGCCCGGATCGACACCGAGCTCGTCGCGCAGCCTGGCCCGCATGTCCGCGAAGGCGGTGAGCGCCTCCACCTGCCGGTCGCGGCCGTACAGCGCGCGCATCCGCAGAGCCAGCAGCGATTCGTCGTAGCGGTCGGCATCGGCGGGACCGGCCAGATCGTCGAGCGCCTCGTCGAACCGGCCGAGCAGCACCAGGCATTCGAGCCGGGCGAGCCGCAGCGTGCGCCGCCGTTCCAGCAGGCGGTCGCGCTCGGCCCGCGCGAAAGGCCCCGGCACCCCGGCGAGCGGTTCGCCCCTGAACAGTGCGAGCACGTCGGTGAGCCGGTCCACGGCCCGGGCGAGGTCGCCGGACGCCTTGGTGCGCAGGGCCTGCTCGCCCCGGTCGCCCAGGTCCGTCACATCGAGCCGGGCGCCGTCGGCCGGGCACCGGTACCAGCCCTTGCCGCTGCGGATCAGCGACTCCGTGTGCCGGGTGCCCTCGACGTCCAGCGCCCGGCGCAGCGGATTGACTTGGCTCGGCAGCACCTTGTGGCCGGAGGCGGGCGGCCGGGCGCCCCACACCGCGTCGAGGAGCTGGTCGTGCGTGACCACGGCGCCCTGCCGCAGCACCAGCGCGGCCAGCACCGCCTGCCGTTTCAACGGCCCCACGTCCAGCGGCGTCCCGTCCCGCCAGGCCCGTAACGGCCCGAGCACCTCGATCCGCAGCCGCCCGGTCGTGCTCCCCTCCACCGCGGGTCTTCCCTTCTCCGTACGTCATCGGAATTTCATCAGCATTGCAGCACGCCCTGCCACCGTGACGGACATGACTTCGTACACCGCACACCGGCCCCGTCCGCGGCGGACCGGGTGACCGGAGCCGAACTGGTGGCCACCGCGCTGGCCACAGAGGCCGAGGCCGCGCTCACCGGCACCGCGCACGGCCCCGTCCACGATCTCTGGGCGTCTTTGAGGGACGCGCTCCGCGGACGGCTCGCCGAGGCGAACCGCGCGCACGGAGGCGGTGGTTACGGGCCACGGGTCCTGGACGCGTACCTCACGGACCCCGACGTCTGGCGGACGCGGCTGCTGCGCGTCCTGACAAGCACCGGCGCGCACCGGGACAGCGGGATCCTCGCGGCGGCCCGGGCCGTGATCCGCGCCGAGCGCAGCGCGGACCTCACCGGCGGCGCCCACCGCACCACGCCCCGCGCCTGAGTACCCGTACTCAGACGCCCTGCGTCGCAGCACGCTGACGCGGCCCCGCCCGCGAGCCGAGGATGAGACGGCCCCGCCCCGCTCGGAAAGAGGTACTCATGGGCCGTCAACTGCAGCTGCGCACCGCCACATCGGAGGACCACGACTGGATCCACGAGCTGCGCCACCGCGTGTACGCCCAGGAGCTGGGCCAGCACGCGACGAACCCGGCGCGGCGGCTGAGCGACGGGCTCGACGGCGACAACGTCCAGCTGGTCGTCGCGCGCGGCGCGGACCGCGTCGGCTTCGTGAGCGTCACGCCACCGTGGGCGGGCCGGTTCGGCCTCGACAAGTACCTGACCCGCGACGAACTGCCGCTCCTGAACGAGCCCGACACGTTCGAGGTGCGCATCCTCACCGTCGAACCGGAGGAGCGGTCCGGCGCCGCCGCGCCGCTGCTGATGTACGCGGCCCTGCGCTGGATCGCCTCCCGCGGCGGCCGACATGTCGTCGCGATGGGCCGCACCGAGGTGCTCGACCTGTACCTCGGCGTGGGCCTGACCCGCGTCGGACGCACCGTGCACAGCGGCGCCGTGACGTTCGAGGTGCTGACCGGCGGCGTCGGCGCGTTGACCCGGTCCGCCGGTCACCGGTACCGGGCCGTCGTGGAGCGGCTGCGGTCCGTCGTGGACTGGCGTCTCGACGCGTCGTTCGCGCCGGGTCCTGACGGCTGCGAGCACGGCGGCGCCTCCTTCGCCGCCGTCGGCACCGACTTCCGCACCCTGCACCGGCGTTGGGAGGTCGTCGCGGCCGATGTGCTCGACGCCTGGTTCCCGCCCGCGCCCGGCGTGCGCGCCGCCCTCACCGACGACCCCGGCTGGCTGTCACGCACCTCTCCGCCGACCGGCGCGGAAGGGCTCGTCGCGCAGATCGCCGAGGCCAGAGGCGTACCGGCGGAGACCCTGTGCGTGGGCGCCGGCTCCTCCGACCTCATCTTCCGCGCGTTCGGGCAGTGGCTCACGCCCGACAGTCGCGTGCTCCTGATGGACCCGGGGTACGGCGAGTACGCGCATGTCACGGAGCGCGTGATCGGCTGCCGCGTCGACCGGTTCCGGCTGCGCCGAGCGGACGGCTGGCGGATCGACCCGGAGCGGCTCGCCGCGGCCGTCGCCGGCGGCGACTACGACCTCGTGGTCGTCGTCAACCCGAACAACCCGACCGGAGTCCACTTCCCCGCCGCCGAGTTGAGCGCCGTCGTCGAGGGCGCACCGGCCCGCACCCGCTGGTGGATCGACGAGGCGTACCTGGGCTATGTCGACCCCGCCGAGTCGCTCGCCCCGCTCGCCACCACCGACCCCCGGGTCGTCGTGTGCACCTCGCTGTCCAAGATGTACGCCCTGTCGGGGCTGCGCGCCGCCTACCTGGTCGCCGAGCCGCACACCGCGGCGCACCTGCGGCGCTGGACCCCGCCCTGGCCGGTGAGCCTGCCCGCGCAACGGGCCGCGGTGGCGGCGCTGCGCGACCCGGAGCACTATCGCGCCCACTGGCGGCGCACCCACGAACTGAGACACCGACTCGCCCTGGAACTGGCGGAGTTGGGCGAGGGGGTCCAGGTGGAGGAGGGCGTGGCGAACTTCCTCGACATCACGCTGCCGCGCAGCGGTCCGAGCGCCGCGCAGTTCGTCCGCGCGTGCCGCGGCCACGACGTGTACCTGCGCGACCTGTCGCCGCTGTCCGCGCTCTACGAGGGCCGCACCGTACGCATCGCCGTGAAGGACACCGCGGAGAACGCCCGGGTCGTGGCCGCGTGCCAGGCCGCCCTGGACGTGCTCCTGCCGCCCGTGCCGCGCCCGGCCGTCGGGGCCGCCCGGTGACCACCGTCGGTTCCCTGGCGCCCTGGCTCGGCGGGGCGCTGGCCCTCGCCGGGGCGGGCGTGGTGGCGTCCCGGCGCCGCGAGCTGATGATCCGCTGGTGCGCGTGGGCGGTCGGGGTGCCGCTGATCACCGGGGCGTTCTGGCTCGGGCGGCCCGGCGCCGCCGTCCTCGCCGCGGCGGCCGGGCTGATCGCGGTCCTGGAGTTCGGCGGGCTCATGCGACTGCCCCGGCCCGACCGGGCGGTGCTCGCCGCCGCGGTGACGGGCGTCGTCCTCACCACCTGGCTCGCGCCCCACGGGACACCGCGCGCCGTCGGGGCGGGAGCGCTCGCCGTGGCCGCGGTCCCGCTGCTGGCGGGCGACGCGGCGCACGGCCTGCGCCGCGTCGGCGCCGGACTGCTCGGCCTGGTGTGGCTCGGCGTCCTCGCCGCGCTCGTCCCGCTCGGCGCCACCGGGCTCGCCCTGTTCGTCGCCGTCTCCGTCGCGGACATCACCGCGTACTTCGCCGGACGGCGGCTCGGCGGTCCGTTCCTCTCGCCGCTGTCCCCGGCCAAACGCTGGAGCGGCACGCTCGCGGGGGCCGTCACCGGAGTCGCCACGCTCGCCGTCCTCGGCGCCGCCAGCTGGCCCACCGCGGTGGCCGTCGCCCTCGGCGGCCCCGCAGGAGACCTCTTCGAGTCCATGGTCAAGCGCGGCAGCGACGTGAAGGACGCGGGCAGCTGGCTCCCCGGCTCGGGCGGCCTCCTGGACCGTGTCGACTCGCTCCTCGGCGCCCTGGCGGTGCTGCTTCTGCTGGGCTGACCTTCCGTCAGTGGTCGCGGGTACCCTGCGACCAGGAGGTGCGGCATGCGCGACGACGCGGACCCGGGACTCTTCGGACCCGACTCGGTGACCTGGCAGGTGCACTCCGACCCCATGATGTGGGTCGCGGGCGTGCGCGCCCTGTACCTCCAGGCGCTGCACCCCCGCGCCGTGCGCGGCGTCATGCAGAACTCGGACTTCCGGCGCGACGCCTGGGGCCGCCTGATGCGCACCGCGAGCTTCGTCGGCACGACCACGTACGGGACGACGGACGCGGCCGAGAAGGCCGGCGCCCGCGTCCGCAGGATCCACAGCCATCTGTCGGCCACCGACCCGGACACGGGGGAGCGGTACGGCGTCGACGAACCGGCACTGCTGCTGTGGGTGCACTGCGCCGAGATCGACTCCTACCTGCACGTCGCACGGCGCTCCGGGTTCCGGCTCACCGACGCCCAGGCCGACCGGTACATCCACGAGCACCGCACCAGCGCCCGCCTGGTCGGCCTCGACCCCGACGGCGTCCCGGGCGATCAGCGGGAGATGCGGGAGTACTTCGAGAAGGTACGGCCCGAACTCGCGGCGGGACCCGAGGCCCGTGCCGTCGACGACTTCCTCCAGCGCCCGCCCGCTCATCCGCTGCTGAAACCGGCGCGCGAACTGCTGTGGCGGCGCGTGGCCAACCTGGCGTACGCCTCCCTGCCGCCGTACGCCCACACGCTGTACGGCAGACGCGCCCCCGCACCCGCCGTCGTCACCCGCCACCTGCGCGCCACCGGTACCGCGCTGCGCTGCGTCCCCGACCGTGTGCGCTGGCAACTGCCTCCGAAACACATCCTGCGGGCGATGGGGAGACTCGGTGCCGACGCCCGTCCCGCGCCGTACAAAGTCGGGAGATGGGTAGCCATACTGGACGAGCCGGGGAGGGCGCAGCAGCGAGGCGACGGGGGCGATGGCGAGCGATGCCGGAGTTGGGGGAGACCCGGGACGTCAGGCTGATCCACGGGCGGTACCGACTGCTCGATCTGATCGGCCGCGGCGGTATGGGCGAGGTGTGGCGGGCCCGTGACGAGTCGCTGGGGCGGCATGTCGCCGTCAAGTGCCTCAAGCCGCTGGGGCCGCAGCGCGACCAGTCCTTCACGCGTGTCCTGCGCGAGCGCTTCCGCAGAGAGGCCCGGGTCGCCGCGGGACTCCAGCACCGCGGCATCACCGTCGTGCACGACTTCGGCGAGTACGAGGGCATCCTCTATCTGGTGATGGAGCTCCTGGAGGGCAAGAACCTGAGCCAGCTGCTGGAGGAGAACCGGCACCACCCGCTGACCGTGGACGACGTCGTCGACGTCGCCGAGCAGGTCTCGTCCGCCCTTGCCTACACGCATGAGCAGGGCATCATCCACCGCGACCTGAAGCCCGCGAACATCGTGCGGCTCGTCGACGGCACCGCCAAGATCTGCGACTTCGGCATCGCACGCCTCGGCCACGACATCGGGTTCACCGCCCGGCTCACCGGCACCGGCATCGCCATGGGCACCCCGCACTACATGTCGCCCGAGCAGATCGGCGGCACCCATGTCGATCAGCGCAGCGACCTGTACTCGCTCGGGTGCGTCCTGTACGAGATCGCCACCGGCGCGCCGCCCTTCGACCTCGACGACGCCTGGGCCGTGCTCGTCGGCCACCGCGACACCCCACCCGAACCGCCGCGCAGCCACCGCCCCGACCTGCCCGCCTACGTCGACCGGATCATCCTCGAACTGCTCGCCAAGGAACCCGACGAACGACCCCGCGACGCGCGCGAGTTGGGGCGGCGGATCACCGCGGGGCGCACCGGGCGCGGCGCGTACGTGCCCACGGTGCGCACCCCGCAGCCCGACCTGCCCGCCGTCAGGACCGACACCGAGATCGTCCGCGAGCCGCGCCTGCCGTCGTGGACGCGCGGCATGACCACCGGGCACAAGGCCACCGGCGGCTCGGGGCTGCGCATCACCCCGCCCGACGGGACGTCCGGACTCGCCGGCGAGTGGATCCCGCGCCCCGCCGTCCCGTCCGGCGAGCCGGCCATCACCCCGGAGGCCGTCCGACGCCCCACCCCGGCACCGGACTTGCTCGCCACGCTCGCCTCCCGGCACAACGCCGGACTGAGCCTGGGCCGGCTCGGCCGCTGGGCGGAGGCAGGCGAGGTGCACCGCGCGGTCGCGGTGGAGCGCGAGCACGCCCTCGGCCCCGACCACCCCGACACCCTCGCCAGCCGCTACGAGGTCGCCTTCACCCTCAGCCGCACGGGACGCCCCGCCGACGCGCTGCGCGAGTACCGGCGCGTGGTCGACGGCCGCGAGCGCGTCCTCGGCGCCGATCACCCGGACACCCTCGGCGCCCGCCAGGAAGTGGCGTACGTCCTGGGCAAGCTGGGCCGCCACTTCGAGGCCCACCAGGAGTACACCTCCGTGCTCGCCGTCCGTGAGCGCGCGATGGGCCCCGAGCACCCCGACACCCTGCGCTGCCGCCACAACCTCGCCTTCAACCTCAGCCGTCTGGGCCGCCTGGAGGACTCGTACCGGATGGCGAGCGACGTGGCGGAGGCCCGCGCCCGCGTCCTCGGTCCCGATCACCCCGACACACTCGTCACGCGCTGCGAAGTCGGCTACACCCTGGGACAGTTGGGCCGCTGGAGCGAGGCCCTCCAGGCGTACCGCGAGGTCGCCCAGGCCCGCGCCCAGGCGCTCGGCCCCGACCACCCCGACACCCTCGCCGCGCGCTACGAGGTCGGCATCAGCCTGGGCCGCCTCGGCCGCAGCGCGGAGGCGCTCACGCTCTACCGCGACCTCATCGACGACCGCACCCGCGTCAGCGGCCCTGGCGACCCGGAGACGCTGCGCGCCCGCCACGGCCTCGGTGTCAACCTCGGCCGCATGGCCCGCTGGGAGGAGGCCCTCGCCGAGGCCCGCGACGTCTGCGCGATCCGCGAGCGGGTCCTCGGCCCCGACCACGTCGACACCCTCATCAGCCACCGCGAGGTCGCCGTCGCCCTGGGCTGGCTCGGCCGTTGGCAGGACGCCCTGGTCGAGTACCGCACAGTGGCGGCGGCCCGCGAACGGGTGCTGGGCGAGTCCCACCCCGGCACCCTGGCCAGCCGCAACGACGAGGCCCACTGCCTGGAACAACTGGGCCGCGCCACGGAGGCGGTGGCCCTCCACCGCAGGATCTCGGCGTTGCGACGACGTCCCTGAGGAACGGCGGCGGGTACCGCGATGGCGCGCAGGGACGGGGCGAAACCCCACCTGGGGGCGCGGGGACTGCGCGAGCAACCACGACGAGACCCGCGCCCGCCGACAGCGCACATCCCGCAACGGCGACGAGGCTCCGGGGCGAAGCCCCACAGGGGCGACCTCCCCGGACGACCTCTGGCTGCCCCGCCCCCTCCCGTGTTACGAAGAGCCATGCCCGCACCCAGCACCGTCCCCGCCCCCACCTCGGACGTCGTCATCGTCGGCGGTGGCCACAACGGCCTGGTCGCCGCCGCCTACCTCGCCCGTGCAGGGCGCACCGTCACCGTCCTGGAACGGCTCGGGACGACCGGCGGCGCCGCCGTCTCGACCCGTCCGTTCCCCGGCGTGGACGCCCGCCTGTCCCGGTACTCGTATCTCGTCAGCCTGCTGCCGAAGAAGATCGTGTCCGACCTCGGGCTCGACTTCGCGGTGCGGCAGCGCACCGTCTCCTCGTACACCCCCGACGTGCGCGACGGCCGGCCCACAGGGCTGCTCGTCGGCGGCGGTGACGACCGGACCCGCGCCTCCTTCGCCCGGCTCACCGGTGACGATCGCGCGTACGAGGCATGGACCGGGTTCTACGAGATGACCCGGCAGGTCGCCGAGCGCGTCTTCCCGACCCTCACCGAGCCCCTCCCGACCCGCGCCGCCCTGCGCGAGCGCGTCGGTGACGAGGAGGCGTGGCGGCTGCTGTTCGAGGAGCCCATCGGGGCCGGGATCGAGCGGCACTTCGACGACGACCTGGTGCGCGGCGTCGTGCTCACCGACGCGCTGATCGGCACGTTCGCCGACGCCCACGACCCGGGCCTGGCCCAGAACCGCTGCTTCCTGTACCACGTGATCGGCAACGGAACGGGCGACTGGGACGTCCCGGTGGGCGGCATGGGCGCGCTGACCGACGCCCTCGCGAACGCCGCCCGCGCCGCGGGTGCGCATCTCGTCACCGGGCACGAGGTGACCCGGATCGAGACCGACGGGCAGCGCGCCGAGGTGGCCTACCGGAGCGAGGACGGCGAAGGGACCGTCGCCGCGGGGCACGTCCTCGTCAATGCCTCGCCGGAGGCCCTCGCCCGGCTCATCGGCGACACCCCGCCGACCCCGGCCGAAGGCGCCCAGCTCAAGGTCAACATGCTGCTGAAGCGGCTGCCCCGGCTGAAGGACACGGCCGTCGACCCGCGCGAGGCGTTCGCCGGGACCTTCCATGTCGCCGAGGGATACGGCCAGTTGGCGACCGCGTACACCGAGGCGGCGGCGGGCTCACTGCCGAGCGCCCCGCCGTCCGAGATCTACTGTCACAGCCTCACCGATCCGACCATCCTGGCCCCGGAGCTCGTCGAGCGCGGCTACCAGACCCTCACGCTCTTCGGACTGCACACTCCGGCCCGCCTCTTCGCCGCCGACCACGACACGGTCCGCGCCGACCTGCTCAAAGCCACCCTCGCCCAGCTCGACACCGCTTTGGACGAGCCCATCGAGGAGTGCCTGGCCGAGGACGCCGACGGCCGCCCGTGCATCGAGGCGAAGACCCCGCTCGACCTGGAGCGGGACCTGAGGCTGCCGGGCGGCAACATCTTCCACCGCGCCCTCGCCTTCCCGTACGAGCAGGACGGCACCGGCCGCTGGGGTGTGGAGACCGCCCACGCGAACGTGCTGCTGTGCGGCGCGGGCGCGGTGCGCGGAGGCGGGGTCAGCGGCATTCCCGGGCACAACGCCGCCATGGCGGTGCTCGGCCGCTGACCCCCGGCCCCTCTTCGCTCAGCCGGCGAAGACGCCCCGCAGCGCACCGATCTTGCGCGGCAGGTCGTACTCGGCGCCGCCCTCGTGCCCGTTGTAGGGGAACACCTCGATGGCGGCGGGCCCGGCATACCGGTGGTAGGCGGCGAACACGGTGGACGAGGGGCACACCTTGTCCATCAGGCCGACCGAGAACCACGCCGGACTCGCCGCCCGCGCCGCGAAGTTGACCCCGTCGAAGTAGGACAGGGTCTCCATCGCCGCCTCCACGCCGAAGCGGTGTCCCGACAGGAAGCGGGCGATCTCCGCGTACGGACCGTTGTCCGTGATCTGCGACGCCCGCCGGAAGTGGCACAGGAACGGCACGTCGGCGACGGTCGCCGCGACGTCGTCGCGCAGCCCCGACACGGCGAGGGCGAGCCCGCCGCCCTGGCTGCCGCCGAGCACCGCGACCCGCGCCGCGTCGACCGCCTCGTGCGCGCGGACCGCGTCGACGGCCCGCACCGCGTCGGTGATCAGCCGCCGGTAGTAGTGCCGGTGCGGGTCCTCGATGCCGCGCGTCAGGAAGCCGGGCGACGACGAGCCGTGCCCCTCCGGAGCGAGGTCCGGGGTGTCGGCGGTGTTCTTGCCGCCGCCGCCCTGCCCACGGTTGTCCATGACGAGATGGGCGCAGCCGAGCGCGCTCCAGGTCAGCCAGGAGTACGGGATGCCCCGGCCGCCGTTGTAGCCGATGTACTGGACGACGGCGGGCAGCGGCCCCGAGCGCGAGCGCGGCAGCAGCAGCCACGCCTTCACGGGCTGCCCGCCCCACCCGTGGAACGTCACGTCGAAGACGTCCACCGTCGCGAGCCCCGTCTCGTACGGCACGAAGCGGGCGTCCAGCGGATGCCGGGCGGTGTCGTCGAGCGTCTTGCGCCAGAACGCGTCGAAGTCGGCGGGCTCCTCCGGCTCGGGCCGGTACTCCCGCAGCCGGTCGAGTGGCATGTCGAACAGCAAGGTCAGCTCCTGGAGAGGGTGAGGGAGACGGTCGCGCCGTGCAGTCCCGCGGTGTCGACGGTGATCCGGGTGGCGGCGCCGCGCCGGGTGGCCGCGACGCCGGTGTCGGCGCGGGCGACCTTCCAGCCGGGCAGGTCGAGGTCGAGCACGATCCGGTCCCGCAGCTGCGTCGGATCGCTCACCGCCACGTCGATCCGCCCGTCGAGCGGGCGCACGACGACGGACGCGGGCCCGTCGGCGGCCAGCTCGCCGGCCCGGCCCGCCGCCCAGAAGTTGGCGGCGAGCAGCCCGTCGGCCGGGCGCCGCACCGCGTGCACGGCCGTCGACTCGGCGACGGTGTGCACCGGAGGAGCGAGCACAGCCTGCGCGGTCCGCTCGGCCGACGCCCCCGGCAACTGGAGCCAGCAGTACCCCGCGTCTGTCGGCGCCGTGCCGTGCTCCTGCCACAGCGTGAGATACGGCCGGGTGACCGGTGTGTCGGTGCCGTACTTGATGTTGATGTCCCGCCAGGTCGCGGTGCGCTGTTCGCGCAGGGCGCGTACGGCGGCCGGCCGGGGGAAGACATAGCCGCCCGTCCCCGCCAGGTGCACACTGCGCGCGTTCTCGTACGTGGCCGACCAGCCGGCGTCGGACGGCGCCGGCACTCCGTCCACCGTCAACCCGGCCGCTGCGTCACGGAGTTTGCGGTTCTCGACGATCGTCTCCACGGGACCCGCGTCCGCCGTGATCCCCGAGCCGACGTGCGCGATCACGTCGTCCAGGCAGAACCAGCTCTTGAGGGCCCGAAGCGAACTCCCGTACGCGCGCAGTGCCATGCCGTACGCGCCGAGCGTCGTCCCGGGCAGCGCCGCGCCGCCCGCCCAGTCGGCGGTGCTCGTGGTGCGCTGGCCCGCCGCGTCCGCCGGGCGCTCGGCGACGACGGTGGTGCCGGGCAGCCGCAGCGGGTCCACGGTCGGCCAGTAGTCCTCGCTGTAGTGGCCGAGGTCGGCGTCGTACAGGAGCACCATGCCGTCGGAGAGGTGCCAGCCGTGCAGGTTCTCGTTCTGGATGGACTCGTAGTTGTAGATACGGGTGGAGTAGGCGGAGATGCCGAGCGTGAACGCCGGGCGGTGGTGCATCGCCTTGTCCATGCGCGGGAACTGACGGTGCGTCACTAGCGGGCCGCGCGGTTTCGTGGCGGAGGCCAGCAGCCGCTGGGCCGCGACGAGCGAGGCCAGGTCGGTGACGTCGAGGAAGTCGCGGTACGTGTCCTCGGTGATCCACTGTTTGACCAGCGCCGCGAACCGGTCGGCGTCGTCGCCGGTGAGGCCCGGCAGCAGCCGCAGCACGGCCTCGATCACCGTCTGCGCCGCCACGTGCCCCTGCTTGCTGGACCGGGCGATCTCCCTGCCGCACACCCCGGCCTGCACGTCCCCACGGGCGATCAGCGGCTCGAAGCCGTCCGTCACCCACCGCCGCACGTTCAGCAGGTCCGGGTCGGTGACCTCCCAGTCGGTGCCGGTGAGCAGGTTGAGCAGCCGGGACAGATTGCCCAACAGCTCTTTACCGTAGCCCCCGTTGTAGGGGTGCTTGTAGTGCTGGAGGAACGAGCCGTCGGAGTAGAAGCCCTCACCGGTGCCCTGGTCGCCCAGGGTGTCCTGGAAGGCGAGCACGCTGTTCGCGCCGCCGCCCTCCACGTCCGACAGGGCGTCGCGCACCCGCGCCAGATCGGTGCCGGCACCGCGCAGCACGGCGTTCACGGCGACGACCGTGCAGATCCACACCCGGTTGGCGCCCGTGGCGATCTGCCGGTCCACGCGCCACAGGTTCGGGTCCGGCGTGTAGTGGCGTACGGCGTCGGTGACCCGGGTCAGCCGGTCCGCGCCGAGCACGTCGAAGAGCAGCACCGCTGTGTCGTTGAGGGCGAGCCCGCAGCCGATCTCCCAGTCCCAGTCGTTGTCGAACCGCACGTGATCGGGGCCGTAGCGGTGGTCGAGCATCCAGTCGACGCCCCGGCACAGCAGCTCTGCGAGGGCCGCGTCGCCGTACTGGCCCGTGCCCGGCACCGCCCACGCGGTGGCGATCGTCGCGAGCCGCTTGAAGGACGTGGTGACGTGGTTCGAGACGGAGGTGCTGGTCAGGTCGGGCCACAGGCCGTCGGTGCGGGACGGGTCGAGGCCCTTCGCGGCGCTCACCGCCGCCCGGTCGATCCGGGCGACCGCGGCGGCGATCCGCGGCTCCGTGGTGTCGAGCCCCGGCCCGCCGGTCAGCAGGGTCTGCCAACGGGCGCGCAGGGAGGCCGTGTCGTCGTCGGCGTGCGCGACGGACAGCAGGGGCGTCGGGAGGGCGAGCGCGGCGAGGGCCGCGCCGGTGCCGGCGAGGACGGTGCGGCGGGTCGTGGTCACGACGCGGCCCCGGCGCTCGCGGAGCAGAGGGCCGTCGGGTCGTAGTCGGCGCCGTACGTGCCCACGGAGTTCCCCCCGGTGTTCCCGCTCATCGTGTTGCTGCACACCGGCCCCTGCGGGGTGCGCATCACCTTGATGCCGCCGCCCGCGTTGTCGGTGATCGTGTTGCCGTAGACCTGGGTGTCGACACCGTCCGTGGCGGTGTCGCCGCCGAGCCGGACGCCCGCGCCCGTGTTGTCGTGCAGAGTGTTGTACCGGAAGATGTTGCCGTTCCCACGCGCGTCGAGCCCACCCGAACTCGGGTCACGCTGCTGCGAACAGTCGTTGTACTCCACGTAGTTGTGGGTGGAGTTCTCCTTCACGTCGACGCACTCGTTGCCGCGCGTGGCGATCGTGTTGTGGTGGATCCGGTTGTTCTTGCTGACGTCGGGGGCCGCGTCGGGCGCACCGTTCGCGCCCTGCTGCTCGGGGGCCGTGCCGAGATAGACACCCTCGCCGTTCTTGCCGCCCCCGCCGAACTTGAAGTCGGCGACGCCGCAGTCGCTGATCGTGTTGTCGTGCACGTCGGCACCCGTGACGAGATAGCGCAGCCGCAGACATTCGTCGGCCGCGTTCTTCAGCGTCATGTTCGTGATCGTCAGGGCGTTGACGCCGTTGCCGGGCGTTGTGCTCATCACGTAGACGAGTTTGGAGCGGTAGCCGGCGACGCTGCTCGACGACCCGAACAGGCCGTCCACGGTGAACCCGTCGAGGACGGTGCCGTCGTGCTGCACCTGCACGATACGGGTGCTGCCCGCCCCCTTCACGACGGCGCTCGCCGGGCCGGTGAGGGTGACGTTCTCCCGGCGCGTCACCACGTCCTGGAGGTACGTGCCCGAGGCCAGGTGCACGACGGAGCCCTCCGGGGCCACGTCGAGGGCGTGCTGGATCGTGGCGAACGGCGCGCCGGGCGACGTACCGGCGGCGGTGTCGCTGCCGCTCGGGCTCACGTAGTACGCGGTGGCCGCGGTGGCCGGTGCGGCGGGCAGGGCGAGCGCGGCGCAGGCGCCGAGCGCGAGGGCGGACAGGACGTGCGGGGTGCGTCTGGACATCACGGGGTCCTCTCTGGTTGCGGTGCGGCGAAGTGCAGGGCGAGCAGGACGGGCACGCTCGGACCGAACAGCAGCGGGCCGAGCGGGACGGGCAGCGTGAGGATCACGGCGGAGACGGCCGCGCCGAGCAGAGCGGTGCCGCGCGCGGGCGAGCCGAAGGCGAGGGCGAACGCCCGCTGATGCCAGTCGGCGGGCGGCGCGTCCGGGGCGAGGGCCGCGTGCGCCGCGAACGCCGTGCAGTGGACCGCGAGGGCCGCCACGATCCCGGCCTGCGCGGCCAGCAGCACGAACGGGTGCGGACTGGAACGCCCGCTCAGAAAGAGGCAGTTGGCGAGGAGGACGGCCACGGCGGCGGTCCCGATGAGGCTCTGCCGCCACAGCACGCGCCAGCAGCGCGGAAACACGGCGAACACCCCGGTGAAGCACCGGTTGTCCCCGTCGGAGCGCCATCGCTGGAGCGTGCGGGCGAGGGCGACGAGCGCGGGCAGCCAGGTCACGACGCCGAGGGCCAGGACCGTGAACGCGGCGCCCGCTGCGGCCGGTTGGGCCACCCGGTCGAGCACCCGCAGCGGCCGTCCGCGCGAGCCGAACTGGAGAGACATGGTCATCGCCGTCTATACCGCCGATCCGGTGTGCGGCTCCGTCCAGGTGCGGACGGTCCTTCCGTCCAGGGCGAGGCGCGTGCCCGCGACCACATAGGGCGCACGGCCGGGCGCGAGCAGCACCGCCGCCGCGTGCGCCGACACCCCGGGCGCCTCGATGCGCCGCTCGACAGGGGAGAGGAGCACGGTCTCCGGGCCGTCGGGCGTCGCGAAGGTGATGCCGTACGGGGTCCAACGTGCCGTCGGCGCCTGCGCCTCCGGCTCGATCGTCGTCAGGAACCGAGCCTGTGCGCGTGCGGGCGTCGTCACCCGCAGTGTGTGCAGGGTTCGCGTGATGCTCAACTCCGGTGTGCTGGACGTGGGGTTGGCCTCGACCTCGACCGGCCGCGAGACGACCTCGCCGTCGTCGGGGGCGTGCCGGCGCAGCCAGGCCCGCGCGTCCCCGGCCTCGATCAGCCGGTCGTGACCGTCAGGGCCGTGCGGTGTCGTCGGCGCGTCCGTCTGCAGCAGGAACGTCCAGGTGCGGGCGGTGTCGGCCGCCGCCTCGTCGAGCAGCACGAGGCGCCCCGACGGGGTGCAGACCAGCGTCCGGTCAAGGCGTCGCACACCCAGTTCGGACGGGTACATCGCGGCGATCTCCGCGGTGCCGTGCGCCCACCCGCCGTCGGCCAGCACGTCCCGCAGCCGCGCCCGGTGCTCGTACGGCATGCCCTCGTACACGTGGTAGCGGCCCTCGCCCGCGAAGCCCTGTCCGTCGACGAGCAGCAGATTGTGGTGCGCGGTTCGCTTGTTGTTGCTGTAGCCCTCGTCGACGGCGAGGAAGGAACCGCCCGACGTGAGGACGAACGACCCGGCGTCCGGGTGGTGATGCCCCTGGCCGAGCGTCTCCCAGCCGAGGTCGGCCCGGTGCTTCGCCGACGTCTCCCACGCCTGGTGGCCGCCGCCCGGCGCCGCCTTGAACGACACGAACGTCGCCGCCGCGTCCCACCCCGTTCGCGCCGTGAGCAGCCCGAGATCAGGGAAGTACGCATGCGTCCGCGCGGGCGCGACCGGCTCGACCGACGGGTCGTGCCACAGGTACTCCAGATATGCCTCCGCCCGGATCCCCGGCCGTACGCCGCTCAACACGGCCTCGTCGTCGAAGAGTTCGCGGTCCACGAGGTCGGCGAGCCACTGGGCCTCGCCGATCCCGAAGCGTGCGGCGAGCCGCCGGTACAGGGCCACGCTGTGACCACTGCGCCGGTCGTGGCAGTCGCCGTGTCCGGTCTGCTCGGCGAAACCGGGCGCCGACTGATGCAGCCGGAAGCCGAAGGTGTGCTCCATGAAGCCGCCCCGGTCCCACCAGTCCAGGCCCTCGCACTCCTGGAGCAGATCGAGATGGATCGCCAGCCACGGCACCCCGTACCGCCAGTACACGACGCCCTCGGCGTGCGAGCCGTCGGCGGGCAGCGCGTCCAGGACCCGGCCCAGATTGTCCTTGGCCCGCTCCGTCCACTCCTCGCGCCCGAGCACGTACCCGGCGGTCGCGAGGCCCGCGTAGCAGATCCAGTTGTGGTTCTGCCAGTACGAGGACGACCACCAGCGGCCCTCGGTCGCCACCGCGAACTCGTACAACCGCCGCCCCTGGACGAGGAGTTTGTAGCGCAGCAGGCCCACGAGGTCGGGGGAGAGCACGTCGCCGATCCAGTGGTGGGCCAGGGACAGACCGTGCAGCAGCCAGCCCGCGTCCAGGTCGTGGTCGGGCATGTGGGCCCGGCCCCAGTGCGGGAGACGGACCGCCGCCGCGATCCACCGCTCCGCCTCGGCGAGATGGGCCGGGTCGCCGGTCAGGCGGTGGGCGAGCGCCGGGTGGGCGGCGGCCGGGCCCAGCCAGGTGATGCTCGCCTCCGGGTGCCGGGACGGTGGCGTCAGCGCCCGGTGCCGGACCGCCTCGTCGAGCAGCCTGCGCTCCTGGTGCGGGCGCGGGCCCGGCGGTGGCGTCGCGGACAGCAGCATGTCAGGCCCCCGTCCCGTGCACGCTCCGCGAGCCGTCGGCGCGCTCCACCACGACCTCGTCCCCGGTCACGCGCACATCCGTCACGGCCGGGCCCTGCGCCGCCGTCCGGTACACGGACGCGTACACGATCCGCGCGCCGTACCCGGTCAAGTCGACCCAGGTGTGCGTGAGTTGAGGATCGTCAGCCGTCCCTGGTCCCGGCCGGGTCACCGGGCGTACGGCACCGTCCGAGGCGTGCCAGCCGTGCAGCACCTCGTCGCCGGGCCCGTACCAGGTCGTGCGCACCGGCCCGTCCGGCTGCACCTGCACGTCGAGCGCGACGCCGGGCCGCAACTGGGCCGTGACCTGCCGTCCGGCGCCGGCCTCCACCGTCAGGACGTCGACGAGGTGGGAGCCCGCCGCCTCGATCCGGCGCACCGCCCGCACCCCGTCGTACGCCTCGCTCACCTCGGCCGTCACCGACACCGCGTCGCGCGCTACGAGTCGGCCCGCGCACTCCGCCTGCTCGGCGCCGTCGACCCGGAACGCCGGGTGCGCCGCCGTCGAGGCGTAATGGTCCCGGAACTCGGCGTGCGCGTAGGGGACTTGGCCCGGATCGGGCTGCCAGCACGCGCCGCTGCCGTACAGCGACAGGGCCAGCTTGTCCCGGTGCCCGTGCGAACCGCCGTGCGGCCCGAACGCCAGAACCGCCTGCACCCCGGCCGAACGCACCACCGCGTACCCGGCGTCCTCGAAGACCGTCACCGGCGCGGGCGCCGGCCGCTCCGGCAGCGGGGGACCCGCGAACCACGGGCCTTGGCCGGAGAGCAGCAGGTCCATGCCGTCGTCCATCGCCCCGGCCTCCACCCGGGCCTGCGCCGCCACCGCGGCGAGACGCGACGACGGCGCGAAACCCTCCGCCAGCGCGACCAGTTCGAGCCACTCCAGGGCGAGCGGAGCCCGCACGTACGGCCCGTCGTTGAGGGCGGGCAGCACCCCGCCGTCCGTGGCCAGCGCCGCGAGCACGTCGACCATGCCGCACAACCGCTGCGCCACGTCCGCCGGAACGTCCGCGGGAGCGAGACCGCGCAGCGCGAGCAGCGCGGCCCGCAGCACGAACCCGTGGTAGTACGTGCTGCCCTCCCACTCCCAGCCGTCGCCGCCGACGCACGCCCGCAGCTGCGCGTACAGCCCGTGCGGCCCGTCCAGCCACTGCTTGGCGCCGTCCCACGAAGTGCCGCGCACCAGCGCCGCCGCCCGGCCCGTCGCGATCCCCGCCGCTGTCAGCCACGTCGTGTAGTTCGACGCCAGATCGCCCCGGTCGACCAGGACGTGCCGGGCGTCGAGGGCCGCCCGTTCCAGTTCGTCCAGGAGCGGGAGCACGGCGTCGGTACCGGGCGCGCCGTGCTCCGCGAGCGTCCAGACGGCGTGTCCGATGTTCACCGCCCAGATCGCGTCGGTCAGCGCCTGGTGGAAGAGCCGCCCGCGCAGCATCCACGCCTGCGCGCCCTCGTGCCCGTCGGCCGCCAACTCCCGGTACACATCGGCGTACTCGACCAGTAGCCGCACCGCATCGGCGTCCTCTCCGCGCAGCGCGAGCACCCGGATCCGGCGCGCCCACGCCTGGTGCGCGAGGACCGTCCACGCGCCGCGCACCTCGGGGGTGTCCACCCGGCAGCCGCGGGCACACCGCGCGCCGCCCTCGGGGAACACCCCGGACAGCACGTCGCCGTGGTCCAGTTCGAGACCGTGCGCGGGACACACGTACGCGTGCCACCAGCCGCCCCGCTCGCGCGGGATCATCCGGCTCATCGGGGCCACACACCACCGTCGATGTCGAGCGTCGTCCCCGTGAGGAACCCGGCGGCGGGCGAGGCGAGGTGGACGACGGACGCGGCGACGTCCTCCGGCGTGCCGGGACGGCCGACCGGGATGCCCGCCGCCATCGCCTCCTGCGCCTCGGGCGCCGTGAACGTGTCGTGGAACGCGGTGCCCTTGATGAAGCCCGGCGCGACCGCGTTCACCGTCACGCCCGCCCCCGCGACCTCCTTGGCCAGCGCCTTCGTGAAGCCGCGGATGCCGGCCTTCGCGGCGGCGTACGCCACCGAGCCGGGGCCACCGCCGTTGTGCGCGGCCAGCGACGACATGGTCACGATGCGCCCGGCGGGCGACGCCGACAGATGTGGCAGGGCGGCCCGGCAGGTACGGAACGTCGACGTCAGATTCGCGTCGATCACCCGGTCGAAGTGCTCGTCGCTCATCTCCGCGACGGTCGCCCGGCCGATCAGATGCCCCGCGTTGCACACGAGGACGTCGAGCCCGCCGAGGAACCCGACGGTGTCGGCCACGAGCCCGTCCACCTCGGCCGTGACGGTGACGTCGGCCTGGAACGCCTTGGCGCGCCGTCCCAGCTCCTCGATCGCGGCGACCGTGCGGCCCGCCTCCTCGGCCGAGCCGCGGTAGTGCACGGCGACGTCGCAGCCGGCCGCGGCGAGCGCGACGGCGATGGCCCGGCCGATGCCGTGCCCCGCGCCGGTCACGAGCGCACGGGAACCCTGAAGATCACTGGACATGCGGAACCTTTCGAAAAGGGCGGGGAGTTGCGAGGGGTCACTTGAGGCCGGTGTGGGCGAACCCCTGCACGAAGTAGCGCTGGCCGAGCAGGAACAGCAGCACCATCGGCAGCGTCGCGAGCGTCGTACCGGCCATGAGGAAGTGCCACTGCGTGCCGTTCTCCGTCTTGAAGACCGACAGGCCGACCTGGATGACGCGCAGACTGTCGGTGCGCGTCACGAGCAGCGGCCACAGGAAGTTGTTCCACGACGACTCGAAGGTCAGCAGCGCCACCGTGGTGAGCGCCGGCTTGACCTGCGGCGTCATGATGCGGGCGTAGATCCGGAACTCGCCGAGCCCGTCGAGGCGGGCCGCCTCCTCCAGCTCCACCGGAAGATCCAGGTAGAACTGGCGGAACAGGAACACCGCGAACGGTGTCACCGCGCCGGGCACGATCAGCGCCCACCAGGTGTCGAGCCAGCCGCTGCCGCCCTGCCCGAACAGGTCGTTGCCGCCCGCGAGCGGCATGAACCGCACGATCAGGAACTCGGGCAGGACCTTGGTGTACGTCGGGATCATCAGCGCGGCGACGAAGCAGTAGAACAGGAACTCACTGCCGCGGAACCGGATCCGGGCCAGCGCGTACCCCGCCATCGACGCGAACACCACGTTGAGCACGGTGTGACTGAGCGCGATGACGAAGCTGTTGCGGGCGTACGTGGCGAACGGCGCCGCGTCGAACGCGTCGACGTAGTTGCCGAAGTCCCAGTGCGCGGGCAGCAGCCCGGTGTGCTCGGACGCGATCTCCTGCGGGGTCTTCAGCGAGGTGACGATCATCCACAGGAAGGGCACCACCATCAGCAGCGAGATCACCGACAGCGTCACGTACAGCACGATCCGGCCGGGCGGAACGGGCCGCCGCGCCGCGGGGCGCACGGTCTCAGTCGTGGCCACGGGTGCCTCCCATGATGCGCCGGTTGACGAGGGTGAACCCCATGAGCAGCACGAACAGGACCAGCGACTGGGCGCAGGCGTAGCCCACGCGGAACTCGCGGAACGCCGACTTGTAGATCTCGTACGTCATCATCGTCGTCGAGCCCGCGGGGCCGCCGTCGGTGAGGACGTAGATCTGGTCGAAGGACTGGAACGCGCCGATCATCGAGGTGATGAGGACGAAGAAGGTGGCCGGCTTCAGCAGCGGCAGCGTGATCGAGAAGAACTGCCGCACCGGCGAGGCCCCGTCGACGGAGGCCGCCTCGTACAGGTCCTTCGGAAGGTTCTGCAGCGCGGCCAGATAGATCAGCATCTTCATGCCGATGCCCTGCCAGACGCCGACGAGGATCACCGACGGCATCGCCCACGACGTGGAGGCGAGCCAGGCCGGGCCCTCGATCCCGAACAGGCCGAGCAGCGTGTTGAACAGGCCGTTGCGCGGGTTGTAGATCCACAGCCACACCAGCGCGATCGCCACGGTCGCGGTCACCTGCGGCAGGAAGATCGCGGTCCGGAACACTCCGCGTGCCCGCAGCCCGGTGTTGAGCGCGAGGGCGAGCAGCAGCCCGAGCGCCATCCCGAACGGCACCGTGAAGAACGTGTAGACGACGGTGTTGACGATCGCCTTGCGGAACACGGCGTCGTTCAGCATGTCCCGGAAGTTGTCCAGGCCGACGAACCTCGGCGGGGTCAGTACGTCGTACGACGTGAACGCCAGACACACGGCGGCGACGACCGGCACACCGATCCACAGCGCCGCGTGCAGCAGCGCGGGCGCCACCATCAGCAGACCCGCCCGGCGCCTGCGGGCCCCAGGACCCTTGCGGCGAGCGGGAGTCGACGGCGCGACGGGTGGTGCGGGCGCGGTCGGCGGCCGCGTCTTGAGTACGGAGACGGCTCCCACGGTCAGCGACCCCTCACAGCCGGGAGATGGCCGCGTCGGCCAGCTCGCCGAGGTCGGCTATGGCGGACGCCGCCGACGTGTCGCCCACGATCGCCGGTTCGAGCGTCGGCTTGATCTTCTCGCGGATCTCCATCCAGGCCGGAGTGCCGCCCTCGGCGCAGGCGTCGCCCAGATTGCGGACCGAGAAGTCGACCAGCTTGTTGCCCTTCACGTACGACGACGAGCGCAGCGAGGTGATGCCGGGGACCGTCGCCCGCTGCTTCGCGGCCGCCAGCACGTTGCCGGGCGCCGCCAGGTGCGCGACCAACGCCTGTGCGGCGGCGGCGTGTTGGCTGCGCGCCGACTGGCAGACCAGGGTGCCGCCGGTGAGCATCGCGGGCCTGCGGCCGCGCAGCACGAACGCGCCGACGAGATCCTTCTCGATGAGCTCCGGGCTCTGCTCCTGGAGCTGCTTCCACAGGCCGCTGCCGGTCATCATCATGGACGCCTTGCCGAGCTGGAGATTGGTCGCGGCGCCCGCGTCCGCCTCCGTCTTCTTCGCGTAGTCCGCCGAGCCGTCCTTCTGCAGATCCTTGAAGAACTGCAGCGCCTCGACACCTCGCGCGTCGGTGAACGCGGTCTTCTTCCCGTCGGGGCTGAACAGCTGACCGCCGTTGGCGTACAGGAACGTCTCCCAGCACTGGCGCAGATCGATGGAGAACGGGTCCATGCCCATCCGCTCGCCCTTGGTCAACTCCTTGGCCATGGCGCGCAGTTCGGCCAGTGACGCCGGGGGCTTCTTGATGCCGGCCGCCGCGAAGTGGTCCTTGCGGTAGGCGACCAGGCGCGTCGCCATCACGGTCGGCAGGGCGTACAACGTGCCCTGGTAGCGGGAAGGTTCGAGAACCCGGTCCTCGTAGTCGTACTTGGCGGCGAGCGACTCCGGCAGTTCGGCGAGCACCTTCTTCGCGGCGAACGGCGGGATCCAGCCGACTCCCATCATCAGCACGTCCGGCAGCAGGCCGCCCGCGAGCGCGGTGGTGATCTTCTCGTTGAGCTGGGTGTACGTCGTGTAGTCGACGCTGACCTTGACGTCCGGGTACTTCGCGCGGAAGTCCTTGAGGATCTTCCCCTCCAGGAGCTGCTTGCCGTCCGCCCCCTCGTAGATCGGGGTGAGCAGCGAGATCTCCCCCTGGGCCGGTCCGTCGGCCTTGCCGCTCGCGCCGGTGCCGGCGCCGCAGCCGGTGAGCGCCGCCGCCGTGCCGGCGCCCAGCGCGGCCAGGAGCGATCGTCTCGTGAGTTCCATGGGACACCCCTTAAGAGGCGAGGAAGCGAGATGGTGAGTGGTGCACCGATGCACAGATCGATGCGGCTACGTGCCACGACGTAGATGCCCGCGGTGGGGTCGCGGCCTTCGGTAAATCGATGCACTGATGCTAGGAACGGCCTCAACCGAGCGTCAACAGCCCACACGCAACTATTTTTCGGTCCTGTTACGAGGATCAAGAAGTCCCTTGGCGGTGTTGCTCGTTCAGTAAATCGGTACACTGCTGCGTACAGTGACGTGACGAGCCGGAGGTGGCACCGCGTTGAACGGGGTAACGATCCATCAGGTCGCACAGGCGGCAGGGGTGTCCGCGAGCACGGTCTCGAATGTGCTCAACGGGCGCACCGACCGGATGCAGCCCGCGACCCTCGCCCGCGTCGAGCAGGTCATAGAGACGCTGGGCTACCGGCCGAACCGCGCCGCGCGGATGCTGCGCACCGGCCGCATCCGCGTCATCGGCCTGATCGTCCCCTCCGTGGCCAACCCCTTCTGGGGCGCCCTGGCGCGGGAGTTGGAGGCCGTGGCGCTGGCCGAGGGGTACCACGTCCTGCTCTGCAACAGCGAGCGCGACCCGGCCAGGGAGCTCAAGTACGGCGAGGAGCTGCTGGCCGACGGGGTGAGCGGTGTCGTCCTGTGCTCGTCGCTGCCGACCCTCGACCATGTGGCGCCGCTGCTCAAGCGCGGCCTGAAGATGGTCGCGTTCGACCGCGCCGCCCAGTCCGGCGACCCGGCGTCCCTCTCCAGCATCAGCGTCGACAACGCGATGGGGGCCGAGCTCGCCACCCGCCATCTGCTCGAACTCGGCCACCGCAGGCTGGCGTTCGTGTCCGGATCCGTCAGCAGTGTGAACCGGCGCGAGCGCATGCGCGGCTTCCGTGCGGCCCTGGAGGAGGCTGGTGTCGATCCGGCGTCGGCCGTGGTCTGGCCGGGCGCGGCGACCAGCGAGTTCGGCGACAAGGAGTCCGCCGAACTGGGGCGGGCCGCGGCCCGGGAACTCCTCGCGCAGCCCGAGCCGCCCACCGGCTTCGTCGCGATCAACGACATGTGCGCGATCGGCGTGTGCCGAGGGGCCCGTGACGCCGGCGTCAGCGCGGGCCGGGAGGTCTCCGTGGTCGGCTTCGACGACATCCTGCTCGCCGAACTCTTCGAACCCCCGCTGACCACCGTGCGCCAGCCGCTCCCGGAGATGGCGGCCGAGACCTTCCAGCAGCTGCGCACCCGGATCGAGACGTCCTCGGGCGCGGGACGTTCGTTGCTGATCAGACCCCGTCTGGTGGTTCGGGAGTCGACCGCGCCCGCCCCGGGCGCCCACTGAGGCCGGTGTACGGTCGACTGTCGACCGCGACGCACGAGCCAGGACACGGTGGTGCCACGATGAGTCCCCGGCGCACGGACGGTGCCCTCGCCTTCACCGAGCAGGCCCGCCGCCGGCAGGGCCTGCGGCCAGGTCGGCCCCGACGCCGCCGGTCGGCGACATGATGTGCGCTGCGTCGCCGATGCACAGCAGCCCCTCGCGGTACCAGGTGGTGAGCCGGCCCATCGTCACCTCCAGGAGCTTCACGTCGTCCCAGGACGCGATCGCGTCCGTCACCTCCCGCTCCCGTGCGAGCCGTTGCCCGAGCCGCGCCCGGAACCGGTCGAGGCCGGGCCGCCGCCCACCACGCAGCACGTCGTCCGTTCCATGCGTCCGCTCCTCCTCGTGCGTACCGTCGGCACGCCGGGTCGAACCGCCAGGTCAGATGGCTGACCGAGCGGTTGGAACTCCGTGCGGTGGCGGACTCAGTCCCGCGACTCCGTCCAGCCCGCCGCCTCGATGCGGGAGGAATCGGCGGGGCGTGACGCGTCGAAGGCGACCCGGCGGCCGTCGGTGACCCGGATCCCGTCCACGTACACGCCGCGGCCGACGTAGAGCTGGTCCGTCGTGTACCGCCACCGCACCCGGACGGCGCCCGTGCCGAATCCGCCGAGATCCGCGGCGAGGTGGTGCCAGGTGCGGCCCGACCAGCCGTCCACGGACCCGGTGTCGTGCGCATCCGTGCGGTCAGTGGTGAACGGCAGTGCCTTCCATGTCGTACCGCCGTCCGTCGACGCCTCCAGGAAGAGGAAGTCGGAGTGCGGCTCGGTGTCCCACCACAGCGCGCAGCTCAACCGGGCGTTGGGTGAGGTCAGTTGAAGATCCGGCAAGGTCAGCGTCGCCGACGTGGCGCTCGCCATCCCGGAGAACCAGGCCGCGCGGCCGTGCGCGGGGCGGACCGCGACGGCCCGCGCCATGTCGGTGCCCGCGGCGACCCGGGGTGCGGAGCCGGACCGCCAGTTGCGCACGGGGTGAACGGAGTTGCCGAGGACGATCAGGAACGAGTCCGTCGTCGGGTCGAGCACGATCGACGTACCGGTGAAGCCCGTGTGGCCCGCCGTGCGCGGCGTCGCCATCGCGCCCATGTACCAGTGCTGGTAGAGCTCGAAACCGAGCCCGTGCTCGTCGCCCGGGAACGCCTGGTTGAAGTCGGTGAACATCAGGTCCACCGACTCCTGGGAGAGGATGCGCGCGTCACCGTACACACCGCCGTTGAGCAGGGTACGGCCGAGCACCGCCAGGTCCCAGGCCGTGGAGAAGACGCCCGCGTGGCCCGCGACCCCGCCCAGACCGTACGCGTTCTCGTCGTGCACCTCGCCCCACACCAGGCCGCGGTTCAGGCCCGACCAGGGCGCGCGGGCGTCCTCCGTCGCGGCGACCTTCGGCTTCCAGTCGGCGGGCGGGTTGTAGCGGGTGCGCGTCATGCCGAGCGGCCCGGTGATGCGCTCGCGCAACAGCACGTCGAGCGTCTTGCCGGTGAGCTTCTCCAGGACGAGCTGGAGCGAGATCAGGTTGAGGTCCGAGTAGAGGTACTTCGTGCCCGGCGGGTTGAGCAGCGGCTGGTTCCAGATCAGCCGCACCTGGCCCTCGCGGTTCGGCTCCTTGTACAGCGGGATCCACGCCGTGAACCCCGACGTGTGGGTGAGCAGTTGACGGATGGTCACGTCCTGCTTGCCCGCGCCGGCGAAGTCCGGCAGGTACGAGGCGACCTTCGTCTCCAGCTCCAGATGGCCGCGCTCGATCTCCTGCACGGCGAGGATCGACGTGAAGAGCTTGGAGACCGACGCCAGGTCGAAGACGGTGTCCTCGGCCATGTCGATCTGCTGGTCCGCGGGGAACTCCACGCCCGTGTCGGTCGCGTCGTCGTAGTGCGCGTACCGCACCGCCTTGCCGATCGGCTGGTGCAGGGCCACCGTGCCGCCGCGCCCGGCGAGCAGGACGGCGCCCGCGTACCACGGGTGCTTGGGGCCGCCGGGGAAGGTGCCGAGGTATTTCTCGGCATCGGCGACCAGCTGGCGCAGCGGGCCGGCGAGCAGGCCCGCGCGCTCCGGCGAGCCGTGGCGCAGCGTCGGGCGCCGGTTCGGGGACGCGGCCGTCGCGGGTCCCGCGGGGAACGGGGCGAGGGCGAGCGCACCGCCCAGCGCGAGGGTGGCGGCGCCGAGCCGGCGCCGGGTGAGGCCGGTGCGCTCCCGGCCGGATCTGTCCGCTGCTCCGCCTGCGCCAGTCATCAACGGGCCCTCCTGAAAGTATCTTTCGGGATCTACCACGACGGGTGAAACTTTCATGTCAAGGCTGCTCCGTGTCAACCACCTCGACCTCGGGCCCGGCCGGTGAAGAATCTGACGCTGCATCAGAAAACCCCTTCCGTCGGCTCGTTCGCTGCGGCATCCTGCGCCCATGCAGACGGAGCTGAGCAAGAAACTGGGGATCGAGCACGCTGTCTTCGGCTTCACGCCGTTCCCTGCGGTGGCCGCGGCCATCAGCAGGGCAGGAGGCTTCGGCGTGCTCGGCGCGGTCCGCTACACGGCGCCCGACGAACTCAAACGCGACCTCGACTGGCTGCACGCGCACGCCGACGGAAAGCCCTACGGCCTCGACGTCGTCATGCCCGCCAAGAAGGTCGAAGCCAAAGGACACCACACGCTGACCGAGGCCGACGTCGAGGCCATGATCCCGGAGGGCCACCGGCAGTTCGTCCGGGACACCCTCGCCCGGCACGGCGTGCCCGAGCTCGCCGAGGGGGAGGCGTCCGGCTGGCGGATCACCGGCTGGATGGAACAGGTCGCGCGCAGCCAGCTCGACGTCGCCTTCGACTACCCGATCAAGCTCCTCGCCAACGCGCTCGGCTCACCCCCGGCCGACGTCATCGCCCGCGCCCACGACCACGACGTGCTCGTCGCCGCGCTCGCGGGCAGCGCCCGGCACGCCCGCAAGCACGCGGAGGCGGGCATCGACATCGTCGTCGCCCAGGGGTACGAGGCCGGCGGCCACACCGGCGAGATCGCCTCCATGGTGCTCACGCCCGAGGTCGTGGACGCCGTGGACCCGCTGCCCGTGCTCGCCGCCGGCGGCATCGGCAGCGGACAGCAGATCGCCGCCGCGCTCGCGCTCGGCGCGCAGGGCGTGTGGCTCGGCTCGGTATGGCTGACGACCACCGAGGCGGACATGCACTCCGCGGCACTCACCCGCAAACTGCTCGCCGCCGGATCCGGCGACACGGTCCGCTCCCGCGCGCTGACCGGCAAGCCCGCGCGCCAACTGCGCACCGAGTGGACCGACGCCTGGGACGACCCGGCGGGGCCCGGCACCCTGCCCATGCCGTTGCAGGGTCTGCTCGTAGCCGAGGCCGTGTCACGCATCCAGAAGTACGAGGTCGAGCCGCTGCTCGGCACGCCCGTGGGGCAGATCGTGGGCCGCATGAACGAGGAGCGCGGCGTCCAGGCCGTCTTCGACGACCTGACCCGGGGCTTCGAGAAGGCCATCGACCGGATCAACCGGATCGCGGGGCGATAGGCGCCGCAGGGGGTGCGAAGTCGTCGCGGAGTGCCGGGGACCCGCCACGTGCCGCCCGCACCCGTCCTCCACAGCACCCGGCAGACGAGAAGGGACGCCCCACCATGTCCAACCCGAACGGCTTCTGGGCCCAAGCCACGGCGGAGCCGGACCGTACCGCCCTGATCGCCCCCGACGGCGAGGAATGGACGGCGGGCCGCCTGCACGCCGCCGCCAATCAGCTGGTGCACGGCCTGCGCGCCGCCGGACTCCGGCGCGGCGACGCCTTCGCCGTCGTCCTCCCCAACGGCGTCGAGTTCTTCACCGCCTACCTGGCCGCCTCCCAGGCCGGCTTCTACCTGGTCCCGGTCAACCACCATCTGGTCGGCCCGGAGATCGCCTGGATCGTCTCCGACTCCGGAGCGAAGGTGTTGATCGCCCACGAGCGCTTCGCCGACCAGGCCCGCGCCGCCGCCGACGAGGCGAAGCTCCCGGCCACGCACCGCTACAGCGTCGGCGCGGTCGACACCTTCCGCCCGTACGCCGAACTCCTCGACGGGCAGGCCGAGTCGGCGCCGGCGGACCGCACCCTCGGCTGGGTCATGAACTACACCTCGGGCACGACGGGCCGCCCGCGCGGCATCCGCCGCCCGCTGTCGGGCAAGCTCCCCGAGGAGTCCTACCTCGGCGGATTCCTCGGCATCTTCGGCATCAAGCCGTTCGACGACAACGTCCACCTGGTCTGCTCACCGCTGTACCACACGGCCGTGCTCCAGTTCGCGGGCGCGTCCCTGCACATTGGGCACCGGCTGGTCCTGATGGACAAGTGGACGCCCGAGGAGATGCTCCGCCTCATCGACACCCACCGGTGCACGCACACCCACATGGTGCCGACCCAGTTCCACCGCCTGCTCGCCCTGCCGCAGGAGATCAGGGACCGGTACGACGTCACGTCCATGCGGCACGCGATCCACGGCGCCGCGCCCTGCCCCGACCACGTCAAGCGCGCGATGATCGACTGGTGGGGAACGTGCGTCGAGGAGTACTACGCGGCGAGCGAGGGCGGCGGCGCGTTCGCCACCGCCGAGGACTGGCTGAAGAAGCCGGGAACCGTCGGAAAGGCCTGGCCCATCAGCGAGCTGGCGGTCTTCGACGACGACGGCAACCGGCTGCCGCCCGGCGAACTCGGCACCGTCTACCTGAAGATGAACACCGGCGGATTCGCGTACCACAAGGACGAGGCGAAGACGAAGAAGAACCGCATCGGCGACTTCTTCACCGTGGGCGACCTCGGCGTCCTCGACGAGGACGGCTATCTCTTCCTGCGCGACCGCAAGATCGACATGATCATCTCGGGCGGCGTCAACATCTACCCCGCCGAGATCGAGTCCGCGCTCCTCACCCACCCCGCCGTCGCCGACGCGGCCGCCTTCGGCATCCCGCACGACGACTGGGGCGAGGAGGTCAAGGCCGTCGTCGAGGTCGCCGAGGGGCGCGAGGCCGGGCAGGCTCTTGCCGCCGAGATCCTCGCCCACTGCGAGACCCGACTCGCGGGCTACAAGCGGCCGAAGAGCGTCGACTTCATCGAGACGATGCCGCGCGACCCCAACGGCAAGCTGTACAAGCGGCGGCTGCGCGACCCGTACTGGGAGGGGCGGACGCGGGCTGTGTGAACCGGGAGGGGCGGACACGGGTCGTGTGACCGTGCCGCCCCTCCCTCCCGTGGCGCGTGTGCGGAATCAGTCGCGCACCCGCACCACCTTCAGCGCCGGCGAGCGCAGGATGTCCTTCTCGCAGAAGCGTTCCGTGACCCACTTCTTCTGGGAGAAGAGCCGGGTCTGGTCGCTGTAGTGCGCCGAGTTCGGGTTCGACGACTGGGAGTACGTGAGCAGCGTGCGCGCGTCCGGGCAGCGGCTGCCGTTCCAGCCCACGGCCTGGATGTAACTGGAGCCGTGCACGACCTCCGTGTAGCCGCCGTTCGCCGCGTCCCAGTTCGGCTCGACCTTGTTCCAGACGCCGAGCGCCTCGGTACCGCCGTGCACCGGGATCCGCTCCCCGCCGCGCACCACGAACTGATGGTCGCCGAGCTTCGCGTCCAACGGGATGTTCGCGGTGCGCAGTTCGGCCACCGTGTCGGCCAGCGCGGTGGCGAACGCCGGGACGTCCGTGTTCAGCGTGTTCGGCGTACGCACGGGATCAGCCGCGGAGAACGGCACCTTCCACAGCTGCGCCGCCGGGACCGCCGCGCCGAGCCTGCGCCAGAACCGGTCGAAGAGCAGCGCGCCCCTGCTGTCGGTGCTCATCGTGCGGTCCCAGGACTTCAGGACCCCGCACGCCGCCGACACGTCAACCACCTTGCCGTCACTTCCCGTTGCCGTGCCACCGGGCAGCGTCGCGCACGCCTTCGCGGTGTCCGCCGCCGCGAGATCACCGGCCGGAACCCGGTCCGTGAACTGCTGCCGCTGCAGGTCCGCGACCGTCAGACCGCCCTTGCCCGCCATCGCCGAGACGTCCTCGGCGGCGCCGCGCGTCCGCATCGAACGCGGCGTGCCGACCGTGCCGAAGACCCGCTCGTACCCGGTGAGCGGCCGGTCCAGATTGGCCAGCCAGGCACTGTCGTTGGAGTTCTCCGCGTACGGGGCGTCCTTGAGCACCGGCATCTTCGACGGCCCGAAGACGCCCGGCTGTACGGCGTCCTTGTCGCTGCCGAGCGCGCAGTCGCCGCGTGAACCGTCCAGGATCGCGACGCCCGACGCCGGGTACGTGATCTTGCCGAGCGCCGTCGAACAGCGCGCCGCCAGCTCGTCGGTGATGCGGGGGAGCACCTGTGACTGCGTGAACAGCGAGTGCCCGGAGGAGTCCGCCGCGATCGTGTTCACCCACGGAATGCCCTGGGTGCGCCGCAGGGACTTCAGGATGTCCTCCGTCGAGCGGGCCTTGCTGAAGCCGAGGGCGGTGTCCGAGGCCCGCATGTTCAGCGCGTTCGGGTCGCCCAGCGCGTACGCCGTCGTCGCGGTCCAGGGCAGCGGCAGCTGGGCGCCGAGCGAGGTGACGACCGGCCCGTACCGCGTCCACCACTGCGTCCGCGTCACGTCCGCGCCCCCCTTGACCGGCACGGTCACGGTCCGCTTCGTCATCCTCTCCGGCTTGCCGTCGACCACGTACGTCGTCGGGTCGGACGGGTCGAGCGTGAGCTGATGCAGATTGAGCGTGACACCGGTGGCGACCGTGTGACTCCACGCCACGTGCGCGTTGTGCCCGATGGAGACACCGGTCGTGCCCAGCAACGAGCCGCCCATGACGTTCAGTTCACCGGGAATCGTCTGCTGCGACTGCCAGAAGCGACGGCCGCCCTGCCACGGATAGTGCGGGTTCCCGAGCAGCAGCCCCCGCCCGTTCGCCGTCGCGGCCCCGCTGAACGCGACCGCGTTCGATCCCATGTCGGAGTCGTCCTGGCTGAACAACTCGCTTGCTGCGGTGGCGAGTTGCTTGTCGGTCGGCGCCTTCTCGGTGCTGCCCGCACCGGGAGCGGCCGGTGGCTGCCCGGCCGTGATCCCGTCGATGCCGCGGCCCTGACCGCCGAGCACCGATATCGCGAAACCCCGCGCGGCGACGTCGAGTTCGCTCACCGGCCTCACCCAGTCCGCGCCCTTGCAGGCCGGGTCGGTGATCGGATTCTGCTGCAGCCATGCGTTGTACCCGGCGGCCCAGCCGCGCATCGCGTCCTTCACGTCCCTGCTCGGGCCCTCCGGTGCGGGCGTGGCGAGCAGCTTCTCCACCGTCCCCGACCGGCGTACGCCCTTGAAGTACAGGTCGCTGGAGAGGTTCTTGGTCGCCGAGGAGAGCGAGCCGTCCGGCGCCGCGTCCGCGCCGAAGTAACGCGAGCGCTCACCGCGCAGCGTGACGAACCCGTCGGCGAGCGTGCAGACCTGGTCGGCGGCCTGCGCCCAGCCGGTGCCGAAGCCGAGGTTCGCGTAGTCCTTCGCGACGATGTGCGGAATGCCGTACTCGGTGTACCGGATGGTGGCGGACAGGCCGCCGCCGTGATGGTGCTCCGCGTGGTCGGCCGCGGCCGACGGCAGCGCGGCCGAGGCCGTGAGGACGGTCAACAGGGCCGTACCGACTACCACGAGGCGCCGTTGTCTCGGGCGGGTGTGCATCGTGCTCCCAACTGTCGTGAGGGCAAAGGCGGTTGAGCGTACCAGTCGGTATGTCCGCTGCCGAGGGGTGGTGGCACGTGTCTTGACCTGGCGTCCGCCACCGCACAGGATCACGCCATGACGACGTCACAGGCAGCAGGAGCAGGGGCACGCGCGGCGGGTGGCAGCACCGTCGACGGAGTGCTGCGGCGCAGCGCCCGCCGCACCCCGGCGCGCGTCGCGCTGCGCTACGGGCCGCGTTCATGGACGTACGAGGAGCTGGACGACGCGGTCTCGCGCGCGGCCGGTGCGCTGCGCGGCCTGGGCCTCTCGCCCGGCGACCGGGTCGGCGCCTACGGACACAACTCCGACGCGTACCTCATCGGCTTCCTGGCCTGCGCGCGGGCCGGCCTCGTGCACGTCCCCGTCAACCAGAACCTCACCGGCGACGACCTGGCCTACATCGTGCGCCAGTCGGGCAGCGCCGTGGTCCTCACCGACCCGGACCTGACCGGACGGCTCCCCGAGGGCGTCCGCACGCTGCCGCTGCGCGACGCGGACGACTCGCTCCTCGCCCGCCTGCCGGCCGCGGCGCCCTACGACGGACCGGCGCCGGACTCCGACGACCTCGTCCAGCTCCTCTACACGTCCGGGACGACGGCGCTGCCGAAGGGCGCGATGATGTCGCACCGCGCCCTCGTCCACGAGTACGTGAGCGCCATCCACGCGCTCGATCTGAAGGAGACGGACCGTCCGGTCCACTCGCTGCCGCTGTACCACTCGGCGCAGATGCACGTCTTCCTGGTCCCGTACCTCGCGGTCGGCGCCACCAACACGATCCTGGACGCGCCCGCCGCCGACCGCGTCTTCGACCTCGTCGAGGCCGGCGACGCGGACAGCCTCTTCGCGCCGCCGACGGTGTGGATCGGCCTGTCCCAGCACCTCGACTTCGCGACCCGTGACCTCGGCGGTCTGCGCAAGGCGTACTACGGCGCCTCGATCATGCCGGTGCCGGTCCTGGAGCGGCTGCGCGCCCGGCTGCCCGGCCTCGCCTTCTACAACTGCTTCGGCCAGAGCGAGATCGGCCCGCTCGCCACGGTCCTCGGCCCCGACGAGCACGAGGGCCGCATGGACTCGTGCGGGCGGCCCGTCCTGTTCGTCGAGGCGAAGGTCGTCGACGAGGAGGGCAAGGACGTCCCCGACGGCACCCCGGGTGAGGTCGTCTACCGGTCACCGCAGCTGTGCGACGGCTATTGGGACAAGCCCGAGGAGAGCGAACTGGCCTTCCGCGACGGCTGGTTCCGCTCCGGCGACCTCGCCGTGCGCGACGCCGAGGGCTACTTCACCGTCGTGGACCGGGTGAAGGACGTCATCAACTCCGGCGGCGTACTGGTCGCCTCACGCCAGGTCGAGGACGCCCTGTACACCCATCCGGCCGTGGCCGAGACCGCCGTCATCGGCCTGCCGGACGAGCGCTGGATCGAGGCGGTCACCGCGGTCGTGGTGCGCGCCGCGGACGTCACCGAGGACGAACTCCTCGCCCACGCCCGCGGCCGCCTCGCCCACTTCAAGGCCCCCAAACGGATCGTGTTCGTCGACGCGCTGCCGCGCAACGCGAGCGGCAAGATCCTCAAGCGGGAGCTGAGGGACCGGTTCGCGCAGTGACACCGTCCGCCGTCGGGTGCCCCACTCTGCGCTAGACGGACCGACGCACCATGATCGTCTGATCGCTCACGGCGATGGCATCGCCTCGCTTGTCACCGGTGACGTCGACGAAGAACATGCCCCGGTTCCCGAAATAGGGGCCGTGGGTCCAGTCCTCGTTCGGGCCGAAGTCGTGTCCGGTGTTGCGGCGGACGGTGACGGTGTCGTCGTTGACGACGATGGCGTCCGCGCGGCCGTCGCCGGTGACGTCGGCGAAGAACGTTCCCCGCGTCCCGAAGAAGGGCCCGTGCGTCCAGTCCTCATTGGCCTTCGGACCGGGGCCGAAGTCGTGTCCGGTGCTCCGCCGGACGGTGACGGTGTCGTCGTTGATGACGATGGCGTCCGCGCGGCCGTCGCCGGTGACGTCGGCGAAGAAGGTCCCCCGCGTCCCGTAGTAGGGCCCGTGCGTCCAGTCCTCGTTCGCGCCGGAGTTCGCCCCGAAGTCGTGTCCCGTGTTGCGCCGGACCACGATGGTGTCGTTGTTGACGACGATGGCGTCCGCGCGGCCGTCGCCGGTGACGTCGGCGAAGAAGGTCCCCCGCGTCCCGTAATAGGGTCCGTGCGTCCAGTCCTCGTTCGCCGCCGGGCTGGGCCCGAAGTCGTATCCGGTATTGCGCCGCACGGTGACGGTGCCGTCGTTGACGACGATCGCGTCGGCCCTTCGACTGCTCGTCAGGACGGCGAAGAAAGTGCCGCGTGTCCCGTAATAGGGACCATGGGTCCAATCGTTCGAATCGAAGATCACGTTTCTCCCCCTTTGCTTCCAGGAGGGGGAAATTACTGCCACGCTCAGTGCCGTGTCGATGTGCCGAACGGTCCAGTCGGTCAGGGCATGCGGACTCTTCCAGGCAGCGCGTCGAAGGTGACGGAGATCCGGGTGTCCGTCGTGTCGCCGACGGAGTGACGGTCACGCGGATGCGTGTTTGCGTTCATTGAGTTCCCCGGCCGGAGCGTGTTGCCGGGCTGCCGAAGGGCGTTAGTGTCCCGGCCGTCGGCCCGGCCGTCGGCGGCTCAGCCGCCGCGGGGCCCGTCCACGCTTCCGTCCGTGAACCGGTGAGGTGTGCCCGTACGCGGGTCCACCGGCCGGTGCGCGCCGTTCGAAGGGGAATCCATTGAGCCCGTCCAGGACCGTACGCCTCGTCGCCACCGCGGGGATCCTGCTGACCGCCGCCCTGACCGCGAGCCCGGCCGCCGCACAGGCGGACACCCCGGCCGCATCCGTCAGATCCCGTGGCTGCGGCACGCCGACCGACCTCACGCCGGGCGCCTCCACGGCCCGTTCGCTCACCGTCGACGGCGTGCGGCGGGACTACCTCGTGCACCTGCCCGCCTCCTACGACCCGGACCGCGCGCTCCCGCTCGTGCTCTCCTTCCACGGGCACGGCCGCACCTCCGACTACCAGGAACGCCTCACCGGCATGAACGCGCTCGACGCCGTCGTGGTCTACCCGCAGGGCGTCACCGGCACGGACGGCAAGAGCGCCTGGGAGGGGGCGCCCTACTCGGCGGACGTCGACGACATCGCGTTCACCGAGGCGCTGATCGACCGCGCGGAGGACCAGTTGTGCGTGAACGCGCGGCGCGTGTACGTCTCGGGGAAGTCCAACGGCGGTGGCTTCGCGGGCGTCGTGGCGTGCCGGCTCGCCGACCGGATCGCGGCGAGCGCCGTCGTCTCCGGCGCCTTCTATCCGCAGAGCGGCGCCTGCGAGCCCGCCCGCCCGGTCCCGGTCCTGGACTTCCACGGCCAGGCCGACACGACGATCCCGTACGAGGGCAACCCCGCGAAGGGGCTGCCCGCGCTGCCCGACTGGCTGGCCGGCTGGGCCGACCGCGACGGCTGTGCGGACCGGCCGCGCGAGACCCGGGTCGAGGACAACGTCGTACGACAGCGCTGGACGCACTGCGACAGCGGATCGGCCCTGGAGCACTACCGGATCACCGATGGCGGGCACGTCTGGCCGTCCACCGTGCCCAACGAGGACTCGGCGACGCCCACCACCATCGACGCGACCCCGCTGATCTGGGCTTTCTTCACGAAGCACCCGCTGCCGGTGGGATGAGCGCCCGGCGGCTACGCGCGGTCGCGCAGATCCATGATCCGTTTGATCTTCCCCACCGAACGCTCCAGCGTCTCGGGGTCGACGATCTCGACCGCGACCGTCACGCCCACCCCGTCCTTCATCCCCGCCGCGATGGAGCGGGCCGCCGCGGCCCGCTCCTCCGGCGTCGCGTCCGGCCGGGCCTCCGCCCGCACCGTCAGCGCGTCCATCCGGCCCTCGCGGGTCAGCCGCAGCTGGAAGTGCGGGGCGACGGCGGGCGTGCGCAGCACGATCTCCTCGACCTGGGTGGGAAACAGGTTCACCCCGCGCAGGATCACCATGTCGTCGCTGCGGCCTGTGATCTTCTCCATGCGGCGGAAGCCCGGCCGGGCCGTCCCCGGCAGCAGCCGGGTCAGGTCCCGGGTGCGGTAGCGGACCAGGGGCATCGCCTGCTTCGTGAGCGACGTGAAGACCAGTTCGCCGGGCTCGCCGTCCGGCAGCACCTCACCCGTGATCGGGTCGACCACCTCGGGATAGAAGTGGTCCTCCCAGATGTGCAGCCCGTCCTTCGTCTCCACGCACTCCTGGGCCACCCCGGGGCCGATCACCTCCGACAGGCCGTAGATGTCGACGGCGTCGATCGCGCACCGCTCCTCGATCTCCCGCCGCATCTCCTCGGTCCACGGCTCGGCCCCGAAGATGCCGACCTTCAGGGAGGTCGTCCGCGGATCCACGCCCTGGCGCTCGAACTCGTCGAGCAGCGTCAGCATGTACGACGGCGTCACCATGATGATCTCGGGCCTCAGGTCCTGGATCAGCCGCACCTGGCGGGCCGTCATCCCGCCGGACGCCGGTACGACGGTGCAGCCGAGCCGCTCCGCGCCGTAGTGCGCCCCGAGCCCGCCCGTGAACAGGCCGTACCCGTACGCCACATGGATCGTGTCCCCGGGCCGGCCGCCGGCCGCGCGGATCGACCGCGCCACCATGTCCGCCCACATCGACAGATCGTCCTCGGTGTACCCGACGACGGTCGGTGCCCCCGTCGTCCCGCTGGACGCGTGCAGCCGCCGCACGTCCGTGCGGTCGACGGCGAACATTCCGAAGGGGTAGTTGTCGCGCAGGTCCGCCTTGGTCGTGAACGGGAACCGGGCCAGATCCGCGAGGTCCGTGCAGTCCTCGGGCCGTACCCCCGCCTTGTCGAACGCCTCGTGGTAGAACGGCACCCGCTCGTACACCCGGGCCAGCGTCGCCCGCAGCCGTTCCAGCTGCAGCGCCCGCACCTCCGCGAGGCCCAGGCGCTCGCCCGCGTCCCGCCCGTCGCCCGCCATGGACGTCCCTGTCGTCATCGACCGCACTCCCGAACTCCCGACCGATCATTCGGTTGACCTGCTGGTCGTCAGTAATTCAAGCGAGGGCGCCCGACGTCAAGAGATACGACGCCACAAGGTCGGACGGCCTGGCCCCTTGCGGGTGCGCCGGTCCGCATCCGAGGATCGGGCCATGATCACGTTCTGCGCCCCGGACGGCACCGGGCTCGTCTGCCACGTCAGGGGTTCCGGCCCGCCGCTGGTCTGTCTGCCGGGCGGGCCGATGCGGGCCTCCGAGTATCTGGAGGACCTCGGCGGCCTCACCGACCACCGGACCCTCCACGTCCTCGACCTGCGCGGCACCGGGAAGTCCGCGGCCCCGGCCGACCCGGCCACGTACCGGTGCGACCGCCAGGTCGACGACGTGGAGGCGCTGCGGGTCCGGCTCGGCCTGGAGCGGATGGACCTGCTCGGGCACTCGGCGGGCGGCAACCTCGCCACGCTGTACGCGGCGCGGTATCCGGAGCGGATCGGCCGCCTCGTCCTGATCACCTCGACGCCCCGGCCCCTCGGCCTGGAGGCGACCCCGGACGACCGGCGCGCCGCCGCGGCGCTGCGTCGCCATGAGGAGTGGTTCGGGCCCGCGTACGCCGAGTTCGAGAAGCTGCTCGCTGGGCGGGACGACGCGGAGTACCTGTACGAGGCGTTCTTCTACGGGCGCTGGGACGCGCGGGCCCGCGCCCACGCCGCCGGCGCCGAGGGCCAGTTCAACGAGGAGGCCGCGGGTCGCTACGCCGCCGAGGGCGCCTTCGACCCGCCCGCGACCCGCGCGGCCCTGGCCCGGCTCACGGCGCCGGTCCTGCTGCTCGCGGGGGAGCTGGACGGTGGCCCACGCCCCGAACTGGTCCACCACGCCGCCGGGTTCTTCCCGCGGGGGCAGGTGGTCGTGCAGCCCGGGGCGGCGCACTTCCCGTGGCTGGACGACGCCGGGTTCTTCACGGCCAGGGTGGCGGAGTTCCTGGCCGCGCGCTGACACCGGCCGGCCGCGCGACGGAGGTCCACACCGGCGGCCGCGCCGCGTGCCCGGGAGGAAGTGCCCGGGCACGCCGCCGTCCGTCAGTGGGCGTCCGTGCCCGACGCCTCCCACACGTACGGGGTGGTCGTGCCCAGCGCCTCGAACCCGAGCCGCTCCAGGATCGGCCGGCTGTACTCGGACGCGTCGACCTGGACGTACGAGAATCCGCGCTCGGCCGCGATCCGCACCCGGTAGGCGACCAGCGCGCGGTAGATGCCGCGGCCGCGCCACGCGGGCACCGTGCCGCCGCCCCACAGGCTCGCGAAGTCCGTCCCCGGGTGCAGTTCCAGGCGGGCGGCGCTGACCGGTTCGTCGCCGGCCATGGCGAGCACGGCGGGCACCGTGCCCGGGTCGTTCGCCAGCTGCTGCCGGATCTGGTGGCCGATCACCGAGCGCTCGCTCTCGAAGGCCTGCGCGTGCACCGCCTCGACCAGCGCGATGTGCTCCTCGTCGGTGACGGGGAGCAGCCGGACGCCCTCGGGCGGGGCCGTGTCCAGGGGCAGCACGGCCGTCTCGGCGACGAGCAGGGTCTCGCGCTCCTCCGCCACGAAACCGGCGGCGGCCAGCCGCTCGGGGAGGTCGGCGGGCCGGTCGTGGGAGTACGTCTTCCACTCCGCCTCGCCGCCCAGCTCGGTGAACAACCGCACCTGTTCGGCGATGGCGGCGTCCACGGTGTCCTCGTCGAGGTCCGACCACAGCACCCCGTGCCAGCTGCCGGGCGGACCGATGTGGCGTACGACGCCCCCCACCCGCTCGATGCGTGCGCCCGGTTCGTCGGGCTGTGCCCCGAGACGCATCTGGCGGTCGAACAGGGCGAGCACTTTCTCATGATCCATCGGGCCACTTCAGCACCGGTGCGCCGAGGTGGCAAACGGATTATCGTGCGGCCCGTGCCCCTGGACCCGCCGGACTCCGTTTCTACGACGAGCTCGCCGCCGATTACCACCGCATCTTCGCCGACTGGGACGCGAGCATGACCCGCCAGGCCGCGGCCCTGGACGCGCTGCTCGGCGCCCGTCTCGGAGCCGGCCCGCACCGTGTCCTCGACTGCGCCTGCGGTATCGGCACCCAGGCGATCGGCCTCGCCCGCCGCGGTCACGCCGTCACCGGCGCCGACCTGAGCCCGCGCGCGGCGGCCCGCGCCCGTACCGAGGCGGCGGCGCGCGGTGTGGGCCTGGGCGCGGTGTCGGCGGACATGCGCGGCCTCCCGTTCGCCGCCGGCGCCTTCGACGCCGTGGTGTGCGCCGACAACTCCCTGCCGCACCTCCTCACGGCCGACGACGTCACCGACGCCCTCACCGGCATGCGGCGGGTGCTGCGCGAGGGCGGCCTGCTCGTGCTCAGCGTCCGCGACTACGACGAGATCCGCCGCACCCGGCCCGAGTCCACCCCGCCCCAGGTCTCGACCGCCCCCGACGGCGGCACGACGATCACGTTCCAGCTGTGGCACTGGCACGACGACGGCGAACGCTACGACCTGCGCCACTTCCAGCTCGCCCCCGACGGCGACGACTGGCGGGTGCGCGAACGCCGCACCACCTACTGGGCCCTGAACGCACGGCAGTTGACCGAACTGGCCACGGCGGCCGGCCTCGACGACATCACCTGGCACCCGCCGCACGCCACGGGCTTCTACCAGCCGGTGCTCACGGCTCGTCGCTGACCAGCCGCCGCAGCGCGGCCGTCAGCGCCTGCGCCTCACCCTCGCCGAGCGGCGCGAGGAAGGCCCGCTCCGCCCGCGCGCGAGCCCGCTCCGCCCGGCGCAGGCGGTCGCGCCCCGAGGCCGTGAGCGCGACGACGTTCTTGCGCCGGTCCTGTGCGCTGCGCCGTCGCTCGACGAGTCCGGCCTCCTCCAGCCGGTCGACGAGCGCCACCATCGTCGTCCGGTCCACGCCGATCAGCCCCGCCAACTCGGCCTGCGACAAGGAGTCTTCGGCGGCGATGACCACGAGCACCGCCAGCGTGTGCCCGTCGATCCCGAACGGGCGCAGCGCCTCGGCCACCTCCCGCGTGAGACGGGCCTGCGCGTGCTTGAGGAGATACCCGAGGCGCGCGGTGAGCACGTCAGGACCTTGTCGCTGCTGTCCGGCCATGCCGTCACTGTAGCCGCGACTGACGATGACCTGCACTGATGGTCAGCTCAATAAATCATCAGCTACGCTGACGATATTGACTGCCCGCGGCGGCCCGACCGACGGCTCCGCCCGGCACCCGGGGGAGGACCCGATGGCGCACTCAGCACCGCATCCCGCACCGCAGAACCCCGTCACCTTCGGCATCAAGACCCCGCCCATGCACGTCTCCCACGACGACATCCTGCGGGTGTGGCAGGAGGCCGACACCGTCCCGCAGATCACCGACGCCTGGCTGTGGGACCACTTCCTGCCGCTCGTCGGACCCAAGAGCGGAGCCACGTACGAGAGCTGGACCCTGCTGGCCGCGTTGGCGGCACGCACGACCCGGCTACGGCTCGGCGTCCTGGTCACCGGCAACCCGGCCCGCCACCCGGCCGTGCTCGGCAAGACCGCCACCACGGTCGACGTGATCTCCGGTGGCCGCCTCGTCATGGGCATCGGCGTCGGCGGCACGGTGCAGCGTCCCGGCGCGGGCGGCGTCGCGGGGCCCAATCCGGCGGTCGAGGAGTACGCCGCGTACGGCCTCGACCTCGCCACCCCCGGCGAGGGCGTGGAGCGGCTCGCCGAGACGCTGACGATCCTGCGGCGTATGTGGACCGAGGACGTCTTCGACTTCGAGGGCCGCCACTACACCCTCCGGGGCACCCGCAACGAACCCAAGCCGGTGCAGCGCCCCGGCCCGCCGCTGCTCGTCGGCGGCTGGGGCGACCGGGTCCTGCGCCTGGTCGCCGCGCACGCCGACATCTGGAACATCCCCGGCCCGCCGCACAACCCGGTCTCCTACGTGGCCGAGCGCAGCGCCCGCCTCGACGCGCACTGCGCCGAACTCGGCCGTGACCCGGGGGAGATCGTCCGCTCGGTGCAGCTCACGGTCTCCTACGACGACCCGGCGGCGACCCGCGCCCTGGTCGCGGAACTCGTCGCGGCCGGTGTCACGCATGTGGTGCTCGGGCTGCCGCGACCGTACCCGCTGGGCGTCGCGTCGTGGATCGCCGAGCACGTCGTGGACCCGGTACGCGGCGAACTCGCGCTGCCGGTGGCCCGAGCGGGCAGCATGCGGGGATGAGCGCCGACACCGCGTACCACGGGAAGATGGGCGAGCACTTCGCCGCCGTCTCCGCCGACCACGTCTACAACGCCCACACCGACCGTCCGGCGATGCTGCGGCTGGCCGGGGACGTCACCGGCCGTGCGGTCCTCGACCTCGGGTGCGGGGCCGGGCACTACGCCGCCGCGCTGGCCGAGCGCGGCGCGGGCCCGCTCGTCGGGGTCGACGGCAGCGAGAGCATGCTGGCCGCCGCCCGCGCGCGGCTCGGCGACCGCGCCACCTTCCGTCTGCACGACCTGGAGGAGCCCCTGGACTTCCTGCCGGACGCGTCGTTCGACCTGGCGCTGCTGGCACTCGTCTACCACCACGTCGACGCGCGGCAGCAACTCCTCGCCGAGATCCGCCGCGTGCTGCGGCCGGGCGGTGCGCTGCTCGTCTCCACCACGCACCCGACGGGCGACTGGCTGTACGTCGGTGGCTCGTACTTCGACGACGACCGGATGGAGCTGCCCATCGGCGACGACCACACCGTCAGCTACTGGCGGATGACCCTGGAGCAGTTCATCGGGGAACTTCTCGGCGCCGGCTTCGTCCTGGAGGAACTCGTCGAACCCCGGGCCACGGAGGAGGCGCGCCGCGTCGACGAGCGGCGTTACGAGAAGACCCATCGGCGTCCGACGTTCCTGGCCGTGCGGCTGCGACGGCCCTGACCGGAACGAGCGCCGGTGCGCCGACGGAGGGGAGCGTCGGCGCACCGGCCGGGTCCGTCACGCGCCCGCCGACTCCGCCGCCACGGACCGCGCCCACCGGTAGTCGGCCTTCCCGCTCGGCGAGCGCTGGATGCGGTCGGTCACCACCAGCTGCCGCGGGATCTTGTACCCGGCGAGATGGGTGCGGCAGTGCGTCTGCAGGGACTCCAGGTCCAACGGCTGCGCCCCGTCTCGGAGTTGGACCACGGCCGCCACATGGTTGCCCCATTTCGGGTCCGGGACCCCGGCGACCAGTGCGTCGTAGATGTCCGGGTGCGACTTGAGGGCCTGCTCGACCTCCTCCGGGTAGACCTTCTCGCCGCCCGTGTTGATGCACTGCGAACCGCGCCCGAGCACCGTCACGATGCCCTCGTCGTCGACGGTCGCCATGTCCCCGAGCAGCACCCACCGTTCGTCGCCCACCTGGAAGAACGTCTCGGCCGTCTTCTCGAGGTCGTTGTAGTAGCCGAGCGGTACGTGCCCACGCTGCGCCAGACGCCCGATCTCACCGGCCTCCACCGGCTCGTAGGTCGCGGGATCCACCACCCGCGTACGGGCGTTGACCCGGAGCCGGAAACCCTGGCCCGCGCCCGAGCCGTCGGTCGCGGTGCCGTTGAAGCCGGACTCCGACGAACCGAAGTTGTTGAGCAGCATCGCGTTCGGCACCAGCGCCTGGAACTGGGCGCGCACCGTGTCCGACATGATCGCGCCCGACGAGGAGACGCTGAACAAAGCCGAGCAGTCGGTGCCCTTGAGCGGTCCCTCGAGCGCGTCGATCAGCGGGCGCAGCATCGCGTCGCCCACCAGCGACACGCTCGTCACCTTCTCCTTCTCGATCGTGCGCAGCACTTCCTCCGGCACGAACTTACGGTGGATCACGATGCGCTGACCGAAGTTGAAGCCGATGAAGGCGGTGAGCGTGGAGGTGCCGTGCATCAGCGGGGGAGTGGGGAAGAACGTGATGCCGTCGCCGCCCGCCGCCACCCGCTCGGCCAGTTCCTCGGGCCGGGACACCGGCTCACCGGTGGGTGCGCCGCCGCCCAACCCGGCGAAGAACAGGTCCTCCTGACGCCACATCACGCCCTTGGGCATGCCCGTCGTGCCGCCGGTGTAGATGATGAACTGGTCGTCCGCCGAGCGCGCCGGGAACCCCCGCTCGGGCGACGCCGTCGCCTCCGCCTCGGCGAAGTCGACCGCCTTGAGCGGCGGGGCGTCTGGTGCCGGGGTCCCCACCCGCACCAGATGCCGCAGCTTCTCCGTCCGCGGCAGCGCCGCCACCACGCGCTCGGTGAACTCCGTGTCGAAGACCAGGGCGGCGAGGTCCGCGTCGCGGTAGAGGTAGACCAACTCCTCCTCGACGTAACGGTAGTTCACGTTGACCGGCACGACCCGCGCCTTCAGGCAGCCGAGTACGGTCTGCAGATACTCGACACCGTTGTAGAGGTGCAGCCCGAGGTGCTCCCTGGGGCGGATCCCGCTGTCGACGAGGTGGTGGGCGATGCGGTTGGCCGCCGCGTCCAGCTGCGCGTACGTCAGCCGGCGTTCCGCACCCGTGCCCGGGTGGTCGACATAGACGAGCGCCTCGCGGTCCGGGACCACGTCGACGACCGACTCGAACAGGTCGGCAAGGTTGTACTCCACCGCTCCTCCTGACCCAGGCCGCATCTCGTGTGGCCGTCATCAGAGCAGAGGGGAAGTGAAGGCGGAAGGGGCCGCGCACAGGAAATCTGACTGACTGTCAGAAAACTCTTGAACTGGCAGGTCCCCTCCTGCAACCTGTTCCAGGTCCGAGCTCCGGCCGACTGGAGGACACCCATGGGTGGGACCGAACATCTCGACGTGCGACGCGAAGGCGCGACGCTCGTCCTCACGCTCAACCGGCCCGAGGCCAAGAACGCGCTGTCCCTGCCGATGCTGGTCGGCCTTCACGACGGCTGGCTGGAGGCCGACGCCGACGACGGCGTCCGCTCGATCGTGCTCACCGGCGCGGGCGGCTCCTTCTGCGCGGGCATGGACCTCAAGGCCCTCGCGGGCAAAGGCATGGAGGGAGAGCAGTACCGCGACCGCCTCAAGGCCGACCCCGATCTGCACTGGAAGGCGATGCTGCGCCATCACCGGCCGCGCAAGCCGGTGATCGCCGCCGTCGAGGGGTACTGCGTCGCGGGCGGCACCGAGATCCTCCAGGGCACGGACATCCGTGTCGCGGGGGAGTCGGCGACGTTCGGCCTCTTCGAGGTCAAGCGCGGCCTGTTCCCCATCGGCGGCTCCACCGTCCGCCTGCCGCGCCAGGTGCCGCGCACCCACGCCCTGGAGATGCTGCTCACCGGCCGCCCCTATCCCGCCCCCGAGGCCGCAGCCATCGGCCTGATCGGACGGGTCGTGCCCGACGGCACCGCGCTGGAGGCCGCCCTGGAGGTCGCCGAACGGATCAACGCGTGCGGGCCGCTCGCCGTGGAGGCCGTGAAGGCGTCCGTCTACGAGAGCGCCGAGATGACCGAATCGGACGGTCTCGCGGCCGAGTTGAAGCGGGGGTGGCCGATCTTCGACACCGCCGACGCGAAGGAGGGGGCGCGGGCCTTCGCGGAGAAGCGGGATCCCCGCTTCCGCCGTGCGTGACGTCGCCCGCGGGCCGGTGGGGCGTCTGGCGCCCCGCTGCGGAGTCGCACATCGGACACGGCCCCGCGCCCCCGAAGCGAGCTCCGCTCGCCCGGGGAAAGGCTGCGCGCGGCGCATGCCTTCAGGGGTGCGGGGAACTGCGCGGCCGGCCACCGCGCGACCCGCACCCGGCGATACGACAACAACCTGGCAGACGCGAACCGCCCACCACCACCCCGCACCCACAGGAGGCCCGATGACCACCACCCCCCAACCGGAGGTACTCCGCGCACCGTTGGTCGTGGAGTTCCCCTTCACCCGCTCCCTGGGCCCCGTTCAGAGCGCCTTCCTGACCGGCCTGCGCCACGGCACCGTGCTGGGCGTGCGCACCACCGACGGCAAGGTCCTCGTGCCGCCCGTCGAGTACGACCCGGTCACCGCCGACGAACTGCGCGACCTGGTCGAGGTCGCCGCCACCGGCACCGTCACCACCTGGGCCTGGAACCCCGAACCCCGCCGCGGCCAGCCCCTCGACACCCCGTTCGCCTGGGTCCTGGTGCGGCTCGACGGCGCCGACACCGCCCTCCTGCACGCCCTCGACGCGCCGGGCCCCGACGCCGTGCACACCGGCATGCGCGTCCGTGTCCGCTGGGCCGCCGAACGCAAGGGCGCCATCACCGACATCGCCTGCTTCGAGGCACACGAAGGACCGGTACAGGACACCCAACCAGCCGCGCACGACGGCGAGTTCGGCGACGAGCCCGTCACCGGCATCGTCGCGGAGGCCCGCCTCGACTACACGTACAGCCCCGGCGGCGCCCAGAGCCGCTACATCAACGCCCTTGCCGACCACCGCACCGTCGGTGAACGCTGCCCCTCCTGCCGCAAGGTCTACGTTCCGCCCCGCGGCGCCTGCCCCACCTGCGGCGTCGCCACCACCGAGCAGGTCGAGGTCGGCCCGGCCGGCACGGTCACCACGTACTGCATCGTCAATGTCAAGGCCAAGAACCTCGACATCGATCTGCCCTACGTCTACGCCCACATCGCCCTCGACGGCGCCGACCTCGCCCTGCACGGACGCATCGCCGGCATCCCCTACGACCAGGTGCGGATGGGGCTGCGCGTCGAACCCGTGTGGAGCGAGGGGGGCCGTTACCCGGACCACTACCGGCCGACCGGCGAACCCGACGCCGACTACGACACGTACAAGGAGCTGATCTAGATGCGGGCGCCGATCCGGGACATCGCCGTCGTCGCCTTCGGGCAGAGCGACCATCTGCGCACCACCGACGAGATGTCGGAGGTGGAGATGCTCATGCCCGTCCTGCACGAGGTGCTCGACACCACCGGACTCAGGACCGCCGACATCGGCTTCACCTGCTCGGGCTCCTCCGACTACCTCGCGGGCCGCGCCTTCTCCTTCACCATGGCGCTCGACGGCGTGGGCGCCTGGCCGCCGATATCCGAGTCGCACGTCGAGATGGACGGCGCGTGGGCGCTGTACGAGGCGTGGACCAAACTGCTCACCGGCGAGGCCGACACCGCGCTCGTCTACGCGTACGGCAAGTCGTCGCCCGGCAGCGTCCGCGACGTGCTCACCCGCCAGCTCGACCCGTACTACGTCGCCCCGCTGTGGCCCGACTCCGTCGCTCTCGCCGCCCTCCAGGCGCAGGCCCTCATCGACGCCGGCGAGACCGACGAGCCCGCCCTCGCCGGGGTCGCCGCCCGCAGCCGCGAGGCCGCCGCGGCCCACCCGCACGCCCAGCTGCGCGGCACCGTCCCGCACGGCGATTACGTCGTAAATCCGCTGCGCACCGGCGACTGCCCGCCCATCGGCGACGGCGCCGCCGCCGTGATCCTCGCCGCGGGCGACCGGGCCCGCGAGCTGTGCGAGCGGCCCGCCTGGATCCGCGGTATCGACCATCGCATCGAGGCCCACAGCCTCGGCGTCCGCGACCTCACCGACTCACCATCCACCCGGCTCGCCGCCGAGCACGCCGGCGCCTTCGAACGGCCCGTGGACACCGCCGAGTTGCACGCCCCGTTCACCTCGCAGGAGGTCGTGCTCAGGAAGGCGCTGCGGCTCGGCGACGACGTCGCCGTGAACCCGTCGGGCGGTGCGCTCGCCGCCAACCCGGTCATGGCCGCGGGCCTCATCCGCATCGGCGAGGCCGCCGCCCGCATCCACCGCGGCGCGTCCCACCGCGCCCTCGGCCACGCCACCTCCGGGCCCTGCCTCCAGCAGAACCTGGTCGCCGTACTCGAAGCAGGGGAGGACCACTGATGGCCGCGTCGTCCAAGGAACCCGTTGCCGTCGTCGGCATCGGCCAGACCAAGCACGTCGCCGCCCGGCGCGACGTGTCGATCGCCGGACTCGTCCGCGAGGCCGCCCGACGCGCCCTCGCGGACGCGGAGTTGACCTGGGCCGACATCGACGCCGTCGTCATCGGGAAGGCGCCCGACTTCTTCGAGGGCGTCATGATGCCGGAGCTGTACCTTGCCGACGCGCTCGGCGCCGTCGGCAAGCCCATGCTCCGCGTGCACACCGCGGGCTCCGTCGGCGGCTCCACCGCACTCGTCGCCGCCAACCTCGTCGCGAGCCGCGTCCACGGCACGGTCCTCACCCTCGCCTTCGAAAAGCAGTCGGAATCCAACGCGATGTGGGGGCTCTCGCTGCCCATCCCGTTCCAGCAGCCGCTGCTCGCCGGCGCGGGCGGCTTCTTCGCCCCGCACGTGCGTGCCTACATGCGGCGCACCGGAGCACCCGACGCGGTCGGCTCGCTCGTCGCGTACAAGGACCGGCGCAACGCGCTGAAGAACCCGTACGCGCATCTGCACGAGCACGACATCACGCTGGAGAAGGTCCAGGCGTCCCCGATGCTCTGGGACCCCATCCGCTACTCCGAGACCTGCCCGTCCTCCGACGGCGCCTGCGCCATGATCCTCACCGACCGGGCGGGCGCCGCCCGTTCGCCGAAACCGCCCGCCTGGATGCTGGGCGGCGCCATGCGCAGCGAGCCCACCCTCTTCGCCGGGAAGGACTTCGTCTCCCCGCAGGCGGGCAAGGATTGCGCGGCCGACGTCTACCGGCAGGCCGGGATCGCCGACCCGCGCCGCGAGATCGACGCCGTCGAGATGTACGTGCCCTTCTCCTGGTACGAGCCGATGTGGCTGGAGAATCTCGGCTTCGCCGACGAGGGCGAGGGCTGGAAACTCACCGAATCCGGTGTCACGGAGCTCGACGGTGACCTTCCCGTCAACATGTCGGGCGGAGTGCTCTCCACCAATCCCATCGGCGCCTCCGGCATGATCCGCTTCGCCGAGGCCGCCCTCCAGGTCCGCGGGCAGGCCGGAGAACACCAGGTGGAAGGGGCCAGGAAGGTGCTCGGGCACGCCTACGGCGGCGGCTCGCAGTTCTTCTCGATGTGGCTCGTCGGCGCCGAACCGCCCACGCGGTGACCTTCGACCTCCGTCGCGGCCTGTGCTGCGCACCGACCGATCGCTAGGCTGACGCACGGACGACGAACCGGGAGGAGCACGGACGTGGCCGAGAGCACCATCGACCAGCACCCGCTCGCGGGTTGGGACAAGCCGGACCTGGACCTGAGCGACGCGGACTGGCACTCCAGCAGCAGGGGCCTCGGCGATGTCCAGATCGCCTTCGTCGAGGGTTTCATCGCGATGCGCAACAGCGGCAGCCCGCAGAGCCCGTCGCTGATCTTCACTCCGGCCGAGTGGGGAGCGTTCGTGCTCGGAGCCCGCGAGGGAGAGTTCGATCTGACCTAGGTCCTGCCGCAGGCCTGCGGGCGGGAGGGGCCGAGGAGCCGCCGCCGGATTCGACGAGCCGAGATCTTGAGCCGAATTCAGCACATTTCCCGCCCGGTCTCCGACACGTGACCTTTGGCCCTGTCCTGTGCCTCTTGTGTGCGCGAGCCTGGCCACGAGAACACAGGAACAGCCGGTCAACGAGGGCACGGCCAGCGTGCCCGGTGTCGGAGGCGATCAGCCATGAGCACGCGCGAGCCGCAGAACCTTCCCGTCGTCGTCGCGGTCGACGGATCCGACGACAGCCGAGCGGCCCTGGAGTGGGCCCTCGCCGAGGCGGTGGGCCGCGGCGCCGACCTGCGGGTCGTCCACGTGCGGCAGTACGCACCCTTCCTCCAGCCCGCCGTCCTCACGGCCGGGCCGGAGGAACCTGTCGACGATCCCGTCATCGGGGACGTACGCAAGGAACTCGAAGGGCGTTCACCGCTGCCGCCGCTGGAGTTCATCACCAGGGAGGGCGCGCCCGCCGCGGTGCTGCCCGCCATGGGCGCCGAGGCCCAGCTCCTGGTGCTCGGCTCGCGCGGCCGGGGCGGCTTCGCCAGCCTGCTGCTCGGCTCGAACGGGGTGGCCGCCGCACGCGACGCCGCCTGCCCCGTCGTCGTCGTGCGCGCTCGCGAGGAGTCGGCGGAGCGGATCGTCGTCGGACTCCAGCCCGACGACCCCGACGAGACGACCCTCGCCTTCGCCGTCGAGCACGCGGCACGGGCGGGCGCGCCGCTGCGCGTCGTCGCCGCGTACCCGTGGCCGGTGCTCGCCTGGTCCGCGTACGGCGACTTCGCACCGGCCGTCCAGGACCAGGAGATCATCGAACGGGAGACCCTCGATCTGGCCCGGCGGACGGTCCAGCCCTTCCTCGACTCTCACCCTGAGGTCGAGGTCGAGGTCAATGCGGCGCCGGGAGACGCGGCGGGCCGGCTCGTCGACAGCTCCGAGGGCGCGGCGCTGGTCGTCGTCGGCCGTCACCGCCGCCGCGTCACCCGCCCCGCACCGATGCTCGGCTCGGTCACGCACGCCGTCCTGCTGCACGCGAAATGCCCGGTCGCCGTGGTGCCGCCGACGCCCGAGGAGGCCGAGGAGACCGGGGAGACCGGGGCGACCGCCTAGAGCAGCACGACACAGCCCCGCCCGGCCAGCGCGTCCAGCAGGCCGACCGCGGGGCGTACGTCGTTCCAGCGCAGGTCGAGCTTCTCCAGGGACGGCAGCTCGGCCACCCAGTGCGGGAGTTCGGTGAGCCGGTTGCCGCGCAGGTCGAGGCGGCGCAGCCGGGGCAGGCCGCGCAGGACTTCGGGGACCACCTCCAGCGCGTTGTTCCGCAACTCCAGTTCGCGCAGCTCGCCGAGGTCGCGGACGCCGTCGGGCAGGCCGGTGAGCCGGTTGCCGCGCAGCCACAGTTCACGCAGCGCGGTCAGGCCGCCGAGCGTGTCGGGCAGTTCGGCGAGCCGGTTGTCCTGGGCCCGCAGCTCCACCAGAGCGGTCAGTGCGCCGAGCGTGGCGGGGAGAGCGGTCAGCCGGTTCTCGCCGACGTTGAGATACCCGAGCCTGGTCAGTGCGCCGAGGGTGTCGGGCAGCTCCGTGAGCCGGTTGTCGTGCAGATAGAGGTACCGGGTCAGGCCCGTCAGGTCACCGATCTCCGGTGGCACCGCGTCCAGGTGGTTGTGGCCCAGGTCGAGGGTGTGCAGAGCGGTGAGCGTCCCGATCCGGGCGGGCACCCGGCCGAGCCGGTTGTCGCACAGCAGCAGCACTTCCAGGGAAGGGTGCCGCCACACCTCCTCCGGTACCTCGTCCAGATCCGCACGCCAGTAGTCGAGTGTGGTGTCGCCGTCCGTCATGGCCACGCAGGACGCTCCCTTCACGCCGGTGGTGCCGGGATCCTACGAGCCGAGGCGCCGGCGCCGGCGTCCGGCTCGTCCGCACCGCACGCCCCGACTCCCGCGTGCGCAGCTCCGCTCCGGTCGCGTCGGCGTACGCTGAGCCCCTGGAACCCGTGGCACGCACCGGCTCCCCGCGCCGGTGGCGCCGTCGCGGGAGGGGGTGCGCCATGACGCAGCGCGAGGGCCGCGGCGGCACGGGACGGCGGACGCTGTTCGAGCGCGAGAGCGAACTCGCCGCGGTCGACGGAGCGCTGGGCGAGCTCACGGGGATGCGGCACGGCATCGACCCGCCCGACCGGCCGCACGGCGCCCTGCTCGCCGTCGCCGCGCCCGCGGGACTAGGCAAGACGACCCTGCTCGCCGAGGTCCGCAGGCGCGCCGCCGCCCGCGGCTGCACCGTCCTGTACGCCCGCGGCGGAGACCAGGAACAGGGTGTCGCCTTCCACGTCGCACGCCAGCTGATCCAGCCGCAGCTCGCCGCCATGCCCGAGCCCGAACTCCGGGCCAGGCTCGGCAGTTGGTACGCGATCGTGGGCCCCGCCCTCGGCCTGTGCGCGGCGACCGGCGGCGCCCCGCCCGACCCGCAGGGCCTGCGCGACGGGCTCGACTGGGTGCTCACCCACCTCGCTCTGCAGCGTGCGCCCATGGTCCTCGTCCTCGACGACGCCCACTGGGCCGACCCGGAGTCGCTCAGCTGGCTCGCCGCGTTCGCACCCCGCGCCGAGGAACTGCCGCTGCTCCTCGTCGTCGCCTACCGGCCCGAGGAACTGCCCGAGTACGGCGAGGCCCTGCGCGGACTGCCCGGCCGCTGCGGGCAGCGCCCGCTCGGCCTCGAACCGCTCAGCCCGCCCGCCGTCGCCCGCCTCGTGCGCGAGTCCCTCGGCCCGCACGCCGACGACGCGTTCTGCCGCGAGTGCTGGGTCGTCACCGCGGGCAATCCCTTCGAGACCGTCGAACTCACCGCCAAGGTGCACGACCGCGGTCTCGTCCCGACCGAGAACGACGCCCACCTGCTCCGCGACCTCGCCGCCGCCGTCAAGGGCAGCGGTCTGATCGCCCGACTGGAACGGCTGAGCGCCTCCACCGTCCGCTTCGCCTGGGCCTGCGCCGTCCTCGGCACCGAGATCTCCCCCGAACTCGCGTCGGGCGTCGCCGGGTTGGGCGCCGAAGAGGCCGCCGACGCCGCCGACCGGCTGCGCGCCGCCCGCATCCTGACCGGCGGGGACACCCTCGAATTCGTCCACCCGCTCATCGCCACCGCCGTCTACCGCGCCATCCCGGGACCCGTCCGCGTCGCCCTGCACGGCCAGGCGGCCTGGACCGTCGTCAACGCGGGACTCGGCTCCTCGGCCGCCGCCCGGCATCTCCTGGAGACCCACCCCGACGGCGACCCGTGGGTGGTCAGGGAGCTGCGCGCCGCCGCCCGCGAGACCGTCCGCGCCGGCGCCCCCGACGCCGCGCGTCGCTATCTCGCCCGCGCCCTGCGCGAACCCCCGCGCGACGGCGACCGCGCCGCCGTCCTCTACGAACTCGGCAGCGCCTCCCTGCTCACCGAGCCCGCCACCACGGTCAACCACCTGCGCGCCGCGCTCGCCGAACCCGTCACCGACCCGGCGCTGCGCCACGGCATCGTCTACCGCCTATCCCAGGTGCTCGCCCACAGCGACCGCCTCGCCGAGGCGTCCGAGACCCTCGCCCGGGAGATCCGCACCACCGGCGACGCCCGGGTCCGCCTGCGCATGCAGGCCGAACAGTTCATGTGGGACGCCTTCCGCGCCGACGAACCCGAGTCCCCGGCCCGCTCCCGGCGCCTCGCCAAACTCGCCGACCGGCTCACCGGCCGCGACCTCACCGAGCGGTACATCATCGGCCTGCGCACCTGGGACGCCACCCTGCGCGGCGAACCCACCGACGTCGTGCTCCGGCACGCCGAGCGCGCCCTCGCGGGCGGCCTGTGCTGGGCGGCCGACGAGGACCGCGGCTTCGAGGTGCCCGTCCTGGTCGCCATGGCGTTCATGTACGCCGACCGGCCGGGCCGCACCGAGGAACTCTTCATCGAGGGCATCGCCGACTTCGAGCGCGCGGGCTGGCGCGGCGCCCACCTCTCCTTCGCGTACACACTGCTCGCCTACGTCCGCTACCGGCGCGGCCGCCTCGCCGAGGCCGAGGACTTCGTCCGCGCGGGACTGCGCCTGGCCCAGCGCGTGGGACCCGGCACCCCCGCGCACTGGTACGCCGTCGGCGTCCTCGTCGAGGTACTGCTCGCGCGCGGCCGCGTCACCGAGGCGCAGCAGGCCGCACAGGCCCACGGCTTCGGCCCGCCGTTCCCCGCCGCCGTCGTCTTCCCCGACGCGCAGACCGTGTACGGAGAGCTGCTGCTCGCCCTCGGCCGCACCGAGGAGGCCGCGGCGGAGCTCGCCTCCGCGGGGCGCCGCCTCGACCCCCGCGGCATGCGCAACCCGGCCTGGTGCCCCTGGCAGCTCCACCTCGCCCGCGCCGAGGCGCACGACGCCCCCGACCGCGCGGTCGCCCTGGCGCACGACGCCGTGGAACGGGCCCGGCACTTCGGCGCCCCCTCCGCGATCGGGCAGGCCCTGCGCGCCGCCGCCGAGGTCTCCTACGGCGCCGTCCGCGGCAAACTCCTGGAGGAGTCCGTCGCCCACCTGGAGCGCTCACCGGCCGGGTACGAACTGGCCTGCTCGCTCGTCGCCCTCGGCGCGGAGAGCCGGCGGACCGGCCGCGCCAAGGAGGCCGCCGACCACCTGTACCGGGGCCTGGAAGCGGCCGCGGGCTGCGGGGCCGACGGTCTGGTGGAGCGGGCCGGGGACGAACTCGCGGCGGCGGGCCTGCGGCCCCGCCCGCTGCACGAGGCGGCCACCGACGCCCTGACCACCCGCGAGCGGGCCGCCGCGGCCTGCGCGGCACGCGGTCTGTGCCCCGCGGAGATCGGCACCGAGCTGCACCTGGAGGAGACGGCCGTCGTGCGGCTGCTCTCCGCGGTGTACCGGAAGGTCGGCACGGACCGGGCCGGGCTCGCCGCCGCGCTGGGCGGGCCGGAGCGCTGAGAACCCCGACGCGGGAGAAGGGGCGCAGGCGACGTACCATGGCCGCATGTCCTTCCTCCGCCGCCGCGCAGCGACCCCCGCGGGCCCCGACTTCGATGTCCTGGCCATGGACCCGGGCGACTGGCCGGGCAACCTCGGCGCGGGCCTGCTGCCCGCTCCCGACGGAAGCTGCCAGGGTGTCTTCCTGCGCTACGACCTGTTCGGCGGCCGCGGCCCCGCGATGGTGATCGGCAACCTGCCGGAGGGCTCCCCGGCCCGCGAGGTCGCCGAGGGCGAGATCCCCTTCGAGGTCGCCCAGCTGCTCATCGCGCTGGAGAACGACGAGGAGGTCACCGTCACCGAGGTCGAGGACGTCCCGGTGATGCAGGGCGACAACCTCCTCATCGTGCGCCGCCTCAAGCTCTCCGAGACACGCATCTCCTGCGTCCAGTTCGACCGCAGCGACAATGTGCTGGTGACCATCGCGTCCTGGGACCGTCCGATCACCGACGACCTGTACGCGCTGCTCAAGCCGCTGCCCGCGGAGCTGTTCCAGCAGGGCTGAGCCGCCCACTCGTGTCACACCTCTTGTCGCGGAGTCATCGGACCTCTAGCGTGACGAGGCATGCCTTCCGCGAATCCTGAGCACTCCACGGTCAACGGAATCACGCGAAGATCCACCATGAAGGGCGCGGCTGCCGGTGCTGCCGCGCTGACCACCGGGCTCGGCCCGCTCGGCACGGCGGCAGCCGCCGACGAAGCCAACCCCGAGCCATCCGATGAATTGCGGCTCTGGTACACAACGCCCGCCACCGACTGGGAGCGCGAATCGCTACCCATCGGCGGCGGCGCGCTCGGCGCGAGCGTCTTCGGCACCCTCGCCTCCGAACGGCTCCAGCTCAACGAGAAGACGCTGTGGACCGGCGGCCCCGGCGCACGGAGCGGGTACGACTTCGGCAACTGGCGCAGCCCCCGGCCCACCGCCCTCGCCGACATCCAGGGCCGGCTCGACGAGGAGACGACGCTCGACCCCGACACCGTCGCCGCCGCACTCGGCCAGCCACGTATCGGTTACGGCGCACACCAGACCTTCGGCGACCTCCACCTCGACCTGCCCGACGCACCCGCCACCACCCCCGCCGACTACCGGCGCGCCCTCGACCTGCGCACCGCGCTCGCCACGGTCACGTACACCCACCGGGACACCGTCCACCACCGCGAGTTCCTCGCCTCGTACCCCGACGCGGTGCTCGCGGGACGGCTGTGGGCCGAGCGGCCCGGCAGCGTCACCTTCACTCTGCGCTACACCTCGCCGCGCACCGACTTCACGGCCACCGCGACCGGCGACCGCATCACCGTCCGCGGTCAACTCGCCGACAACGGGCTGACGTTCGAGGCCCAGATCCGGGTCCGGCACGACGGCGGCACCCTCACCGCGAACAGCGACGGCAGCCTCACCGTCACCGGCGCGGACAGCGCCTCGTTCGTCCTCGCCGCCGGGACCGACTACGCGGACACCTACCCCGACTACCGCGGCAGCGACCCGCACCCGGCCGTCACCGCCGCGGTCGACCGGGCCGCCGCCCGGGACCACGCCGCGCTGCGCGCCCGCCACCTCCGCGACCACCGCGCGCTCTTCGACCGGGTCGCCCTCGACATCCGGCAGACCCCGCCCCCGGACGTCCCCACCGACCAACTCCTCAAGCGGTACGCGGGCGGGGCCACCGCCGCCGACCGGGCCCTCGAAGCGCTCTTCTTCCAGTACGGCCGCTACCTCCTCATCGCCTCCTCGCGCCCGGGTTCGCTGCCCGCCAACCTCCAGGGCGTGTGGAACCAGTCGACGAGCCCGCCCTGGTCCGCCGACTACCACGTCAACATCAACCTCCAGATGAACTACTGGCTCGCCGAGGCCGCCAACCTGGCCGAGACCACCGCCCCCTACGACCGGTTCGTGGCGGCGCTGCGCGCCCCCGGGGAACGTACGGCCAAGGAGATGTTCGGCAGCCGCGGCTGGGTGGTGCACAACGAGACCAACCCGTACGGCTTCACGGGCGTGCACGACTGGTCGACCGCCTTCTGGTTCCCCGAAGCCGCCGCCTGGCTCACCGCCCAGCTCTACGAGCACTACCGCTTCGGCGGCTCCACCGACTACCTGCGCACCACGGCGTACCCGCTGATGAAGTCCGCCGCCGAGTTCTGGCTCGACAACCTGCGTACCGATCCGCGCGACAACACCCTTGTGGTGACGCCCAGTTACTCGCCCGAACACGGCGACTTCAGCGCCGGCGCCGCCATGTCGCAGCAGATCGTGCACGACCTGCTCACCAACACCCTCGAAGCCGCGGGCACGTTGGGCGACACCGCGTCCTTCCGGAAGCAACTCTCCGACGCCCTGGAGAAGTTGGACCCCGGCCTGCGCATCGGATCCTGGGGGCAGCTCCAGGAGTGGAAGACCGACCTCGACAGCCCGACCGACGACCACCGGCACGTCTCGCACCTCTACGCCCTCCACCCCGGGCGCCAGATCGAGCCGGGCAGCACGTGGGCCGACGCGGCCAAGGTCTCCCTCACCGCCCGCGGCGACGGCGGCACCGGCTGGTCCAAGGCGTGGAAGATCAACTTCTGGGCGCGGCTGCGCGACGGCGACCACGCGCACAAGATGCTCGCCGAACAGCTCAAGGCGTCCACGCTGCCCAACCTGTGGGACACCCATCCGCCGTTCCAGATCGATGGCAACTTCGGGGCCACATCGGGCGTCGTCGAGATGCTGCTGCAGAGCCAGTTCGACGTCATCGAGATCCTGCCCGCACTCCCCGCGAGCTGGCCCGAGGGATCGGTGCGCGGACTGCGGGCCCGCGGCGGCGCCACCGTGGACATCGAGTGGGCGGCGGGCCGTGCCACCCGGGTCGTCGTCACCGCGAACCGCACCTGCCGACTCGCCCTGCGCAGCACCCTGTTCGGCGAGAAGACCCTCAAGGCGGTGGCCGGGCGCCGCTACGTCTTCGACTGACGCAAGAGCGCGGGCCCGGGTTCGCATCCGTGCGAACCCGGGCCCGATGCCTCACCCCTCAAGCGGTGTCACGACACCGTGGAGGGAACCACCTGCACATCCGCCGCCCGCACATAGGCGATGCGGTGCCCGAACTGGATCTCGTAGTACTCGTCGCTGCCCTTGACCACCTTGTGCGTCGTCGTGTCGAAGGTGGGGGAGTAGAAGTACTCGCCCTTCGTCTTCCCGCCGATCACATAGCGCTGACCCGCCAGCAGCTTGTACGGCAGCGGGGAGATCGCCTGCGGCGTCATCCCGGCCGGGTAGGCGGCGGCCTCCGGGTAGGCGCGTCCGTACACCGGGACCGAGTCCGCGCCCGCCTTCGGCACCACCACGAGTCCCTTGGCGCCGACCGCGGTCGGCTGCTTCTTCGGGTTCTTGAACCAGGCCTTCTGGCCCAGGTACCAGATCGCCGTCCAGTCGCCGTCGCGTCCCGCGACCGCGTACTGCTGGCCGGTCGAGACGCGCGACGCCATGTCGTTCACGTCGATCGTCGAGGCGTCGCCCTTCGGCCGCAGACCGATGTCCTTGACCAGCGGGGCGTCCTCGCTCGGCGCCGTGTACAGGCGCACCGCGCTCGACCCGTGCGGCGCGCACGCCACCCCCGCCTTCTCGCAGCCCGTGAACTCCGGCTGGTTCTCGGCGAACTGCGGGTCGATGGTCACGAGGCCGCCGGCCGGACCCGCGGTGCGGTGGAACGGCTTGCCCATCAGCGCGAAGTAGTGCGCCCAGTCCCAGTACGGGCCCGGGTCCGTGTGCATCGACGGGATCGTCCCCGCCGTCGGGCCGGGCACCGTGTCATGGCCGAGGATGTGCTGCCGGTTCAGCGGGATGTCGTACTTCTTCGCCAGGTACGACACCAGGCGCGCCGACGACCGGTACATCTCCTCCGTGTACCAGGCGTCGGGCTGCGCGAGGAAACCCTCGTGCTCCAGGCCGATCGACTTCGCGTTGACGTACCAGTTGCCCGCGTGCCAGCCGACGTCCTTGGCCTTGACGGACTGCACGATGTGCCCGTCCGTGGAGCGCAGCGAGTAGTGCCAGGCCAGATAGGTCTTGTCCTGGACCAGCTTGAGCGTCTCCTCCCACGTCGCCTCCGTGTCGTGGATGACGATGTAGTCGATGCTCTGGTCGTTCGGCCGATCCGCCAGGTCGTGGTTGCCGTAGTCGCCGTCGCCGAACTCCTCGTACGGCGCCGGGATCCACTCGCACGAGACGGTCTTCGGGCACTCCGTCTCCGAGGCGTTCGTCGTGCGCAGGCCCATCGCCCTGAGCTGCGCCGCCTCAGGCTGCGCCGCGTCGTCGGCGGCGAGCGTCACGTTCTGCCCCGCGTCCGTCGTGCGCCGCTCGCCGTCGCGGATCACCGCGAAGACGTCATTGGCGTACGTGGCCGCGGTCGCCGTGTCGTCAGCGCCGGAGAACTTCGCGACCGCGCCGTACCAGTCGGCCGGGTCGTCGCTCAGCGGCTTGCCGAGCTGCTTCTGCGCCGCGGCGAGCAGGGCCGCGCCGCCCCGCACGTTCGCCGCCGCGTCGGTGCGCAGCTGATCGGCGGGGATACCGGTGAGATCGGCGGCGCGCACCAGGGTCTTGAGGCGGGCCGGGAGCTGCGACTCCTTCGGCACCGACTGGGACGCCTCCGTGGCGTCGAGCGGGGCACGGGAGTCGTCGCCGCGCGCGTCGCCCTCCGCGTGGTCGAACGCCACGGTGTTCGCGATGGCGGTGCGGGCGTCCGTCAGGTGCATCGGGCCGTACCCGCCGGTGACGCTCGGCGCGCCGGCGTGCGTGTCCCAGCGCGACTGGAGATACGAGACGCCGAGCAGCACGCTCTGCGGCACCTGGTACTCGGCCGCGGCGGACGCGAACGCGCTCTGCAGCCGGGACGACGGTGCCACCGAATCCTGCGGAGGGGCCGCACCGAGAAGAGGAAGGAGCAGGGCTCCGGTCGCGAGCGTGCCCACCGCCCGGGCACGCGTGCTTCTGCCGGGGTTTCTGCCAGTGACGGTACGCGGGGAACGATGCAACGGTGCCTCCAGGGACCAACGAATCTCGGGATGGTGCGCGGTGCGTGCGGGGGCCGATCGTGCGTCAGTGGTATCGGCTCCCCGACGATCCGTCAATGATCGGACGGACAACGGAGATTCGTGGGATTTCCCATGTCAGCAGGCGTGTGCGAGGGTTTCCGGCGCGGCGGTGCGGCCGCCTGCGGCGCGTCAGTGGTGTGGACCAATGTGTGCGTGGCGCGGACGAGTTGCGGACCGTCCGGGTGCCGGACAACGGGAAGATCCGCGGTGCGCCATCCTCCACCCCGGCGCACCGCGGATCTCCGTCCCCGTCAGCGAGTGCCGACTGCCGCACGCACCGCCTTGCGCGCCATGTTGCAGTCGTCGTGCAGACGGCGCAGCAACAGCCGCTGCTCCTCGCCGGTCGGCACAGCACCGGAGTGGGCCTGAGCCGGTGCCGTCGGGGCCTGGTCGTGCATCGAACGCTGCAGTGCCGTCTCGTACGTCCGGATCTCCCGGGTCAGTACGAGCATCAGATTGACCAGGAAGGCGTCACGGGAGGCCGGACCGCCGGACTGGGCGAGCTGACTGATCTGACGGCGGGCCACCGGGGCGTCGCCGAGCACCGCCCACAGTGTCGCGAGGTCGTAGCCCGGCAGGTACCAGCCGGCGTGCTCCCAGTCCACGAGCACCGGGCCCGCGGGGGAGAGCAGGATGTTCGACAGCAGGGCGTCACCGTGGCAGAACTGCCCCATCGCGCCGCGGCCCGAGGCGTGCGCGATGCCGTGCAGCAGCTTCTGCAGGTCACCCATGTCGCGGTCGGTCAGCAGGCCCAGATCGTGGAACCGGTTGATCCGCTGAGCGTAGTCCAGCGGCGCGTCGAAGGTGCCCGCCGGAGGCCGCCACTGGTTGAGCCGGCAGATCGCGCCGAGCGCGGCGCGGATGTCCGCCCGAGGCGGTGCCTCGACCGGGTGGCGCTGCAGGGCCGCCACCCGGCCGGGCATCCGCTCGATCACCAGCGTGCCGTTGTCCGGGTCCGCCGCGATGAGACGCGGCACCCGCACCGGCGGCCGGTGTCGGACGAACGAGCGGTATGCGGCTATCTCGTGCCTGACCCGCTCCGCCCACACGGGGGAGTGGTCCAGTAAACACTTCGCGACGGCGGTGCTGCGCCCTGTCGTACCGACGAGCAGCACGGACCGCGGGCTGCGGCGCAGCACCTGCACCGGATGGAACTCCGGGCAGATCCGGTGCACCGAGGCGATCGCCGTGCGCAGCTGGGCGCCCTGAGGGCCGGACAAGTCGAGTCTCCCGCTGACGGGTTGCGTGCCGAGCCCCGGGACGCGCCGGGTCCTGCCGACGCCACCGAGCGCCGTGGACCCCGTCCGAGCGGGGTCGAGGTACGGGCCGCCGCCGACCACCGGACGGGCGGGACGCAGCGGCCGGGGCGGGGCGGACACGGAGGACGATGCTGCGTACATGGGCGATACAGATCCCTTCGTGTGCCGACGAGTTGCATGCGCCGCCCGGCCCGGCCGAGTTCGGTACACCCTGGGGAATGCCCTGCGGCGACCGGGTCGGGGTGGCGCATTCCTACCTGACACCCGAGGGCCAGGAGCACAACAGCTGGCGCACCCTGGCGAACCCTGGCGAATAGTCGCTCAGCAACTGACAGAGGGCTACTGTCAACTTCAGCCGAGAACCTGGGGGCTTGAAGTGAGCGGACAACCCAACACCCGCCTGAACGACCTGTTCGGCCTGGCCGGCTGGTCCAAAGGTGAACTCGCGCGACTCGTCAACCGGCAGGCGGCGGCCATGGGCCACCCCCAGCTGGCGACCGACACCTCGCGGGTACGGCGTTGGATCGACATGGGAGAGATCCCGCGCGATCCGGTACCGCGGGTGCTGGCGGCACTGTTCACCGAGCGACTCGGCCGTGTCGTGACCATCGAGGATCTCGGTCTTGTCCGGCACGGGCGCGCAGGGAAACGGCAGGGCGGCGGGGGTCTGGAGCACCAGGGACCCGACGGAGTGCCGTGGGCGCCTGAGCGGACAGCTGCGGTCCTCACCGAATTCACGGGAATGGACCTCATGCTCAACCGACGCGGCTTGGTGGGCGCGGGTGCCGCGCTCGCCGCAGGATCCGCACTCAGCAGCGCCATGCACGACTGGCTGCACACCGACCCGGCCCTCGCGGCCGACGCTCCCAGAATCACCGACCCTCTCACTCCCCTGCATGCCGACCCCGCTGGGTTCGACCGCTACGAGGCCGCCCCCATCGGGTCGCAGGAGATCGAGGAACTGGAGCGTTCGGTCGAGGTGTTCCGCGCCTGGGACGCCTCCCGCGGCGGCGGGTTGCAGCGCAAGGCGGTCGTGGGCCAGCTCAACGAAGTCGGCGGAATGCTCTCCTACCGCCATCCCGACCATCTCCAGCGGCGCCTGTGGGGCGTCGCCGCCAATCTCGCCGTGCTGGCGGGCTGGATGTCGCACGACGTCGGCCTGGAACCCACGGCCCAGAAGTACTTCGTCATCGCCGCGCACGCCGCGCGCGAGGGCGGGGACCGGCCCCGGGCCGGCGAGGCCCTGTCCAGGGCCGCCCGCCAGAAGATCCATCTCGGCGCCCCCGACGAGGCGCTCGATCTGATGAAGCTCGCCAAATCCGGCTCCGGGGACGACGTGCTGCCCCGCACCAAGGCGATGCTCTACACCATCGAGGCCTGGGCGCAGGCGTCGCTGGGCAAGGGGCAGGCGATGCGCCGCACCCTGGGCGAGGCGGAGGATCTCTTCGTCTCGGACAAGGGTGACGTGCCGGCGCCGAGCTGGATGCAGATGTTCGACGAGGCGGACCTGCACGGCATGCAGGCCCTCGCCTACCGCACCCTCGCCGAGCACGAGCCGGGCGCCGCCGTCATGGCGCAGCACCACGCCAAGCAGGCCCTCGCCCTGCGTGAGGGCGGCCGGGACCGGTCGAAGATCTTCGACAACATCTCGATGGCGTCGGCCTGCTTCATCGCCGACGACCCCGAGCAGGCGGACCGGTACGCGCGGCTGGCGCTCTCCTCCATGGGGGCGAACTCCTCGCACCGCACCTGGGACCGGCTGCGCGAGATGTACCGGCTCACCGGCCAGTACTCGGGGTACCCGAAGATCGAGGACCTGCGCCAGGAGATCAAGCTGGCGCTGCCGAGGGTCCCGGGGAAGCGGGCGCAGGCCTGATCCCGGCCGCACGTCAGCACGGAACACACGACGGAACACCCAACCGAATCAGTGCACCGGTACGGCGTCAGGATCCGATCCTGGCGACGAGCACACAGGCGTCGCCCTCGCGCTCGCCCGGGCCGAACTCGTCCGACACCACGCGTACGCACTCCTGCGCGTCACGGGCCTCGGCCAGGAGCGGTGCCAGAGCGAGCAGCCGGCCCGCGGCGGCCTTCTCACCGCGCCGCGGCACCAGGCCGTCGGTGTGCAGCAGCAGTACGTCACCGCTGCGCAGTCGCTCCTCGGCCTGCTCGTACCCGGCACCCGAGGTGGCGCCGAGCAGCACGCCTCGGGGAGGCGTGAGCGCACGCCCCGTCCCGCCGCGGAAGAGCAGTGGGGCGGGGTGTCCCGCCTGCGCCCACGCCAGCGTGCGGGCCGTCGGGTCGTACCGACAGCACAGGGCGCTCCCGAGCGAGGGCCGTACGGCGTTGTCGAGCAGCCGGCCGAGCCGGCCGAGCAGTTCGGCCGGCGGGGTGCCGCACACGGCCATGCCGCGGACGGCGCCGAGCAGCATCGCCATACCGGAGGCGACGGCCACACCGTGTCCGGTGAGATCGCCGACGGTCAGCAGGGTCTGTCCGTCGGGCAGTTCGAGCGCGTCGTACCAGTCACCGCCCGTGGGGGCGCCGGACGCGGAAGGGAGGTAGTGGCCGGCCACGTCCAGGCCGTGGGGGCCGCCGTGCGGGAGCCGTAGGGAGCCGCGCCACGGCGGTAGCACGGCTTCCTGCAGCTCGACCGCGAGCCGGTGCTCGGTCTGCGTGATGTGCCGCTGGCGCTGGAGCGAGTCACGGGTCTCGCTCACCGCGCGTTGGCTGCGCCGCAGTTCGCTGACGTCGCGCACGACCGCCCACATGGAGGCGGTCGAGCCGTCCGCGTCGAGCACGGGCTCGCCCATCATGTGCACCGTGCGCACGGTGTCGTCCGGGCGGACGATGCGGAACTCCCCGTCGATCGGCTTGCCGTCGATCAGGCAGTCGGTGACCATCGCGGTCAGCTTGGGCTGGTCGTCGCAGTGGACCATGGCCGGCAGCTCGTCGAGGGTGAGCGCGGGGGAGGCGGGGTCCCGGCCGAGGATCTGGTAGAGCTCCTCGGACCAGGTGGATTCGTCCGTCAGCAGGTTCCAGTCGGCGCTGCCGACGCGGCTGAGCAGGGAGCCGTGCCGCGGGTCCGCGGCAGGGCGCGGGGAGGGCACGCCGTCACGGACCGCGGGACCTTCGCGTAACTGCGCCAAGTGCCGGTCCAGATCGCTGAGTTGATGCACCGCGAGGTCGTACAGGGCGCGCTGCCAGCGGGCCTCCGGGTCGGTCTCGTCGCCCACCGGGTCCACAGACTCGCGACGCACCGCGTCGACGTCGCCGAGGAGTCGGCGCGTCTGGTCGATCAGCGCGTCGACGGTGCCACGCTCCGGCGGTGGGCCGGCGGGGCGGTCCGCGAAGACATGGGGGGGCATGAAGAACTCCGATGCAGGCACGGGAACGGCCGAGTCGGACGGAAGGACCGCTAAAGACTCTGGCACAGGCCGCCTGGCCTCGTAAGGGATTTGGCCATACACGATGCGGTGGTGCTTCTGGCATATGCCATTGTCCTCACGAACGGACTTTCCGAGGGACTTGGTCGAACGGATGCCCGGTTGTGGCGTAGCTCCGGCTCGTACGCGTCCTGGTTGACAGGGGCAGAATCACGTAGACGTTCTACGTTCGACAGCGTGCCGCCCGGCCCCCTGTGTCGAGGGGAGCCGGGCGGCACGAGGGGCTGGGGAGGCCGGTCCCTACAGGCCGAGCCGGGTGCCCGGCGCCGACGCGTAGGTGCGTGCGGCGCCCGCGTCGATAACGAACTGCGAGCCCGGTTCGACGAGGACGTCCCCGTCGCGCGAGTCGCTGATCGTCACGTCGGTGAGGGTGGCGCTGCCGCGCGCACCGCTCATGGCGAGGATGCCGGAGCCGTTGTCGGACTTCGAGATCCGCACATTGCTCACCTTCACGTCCGGCATGGCGCCGCCACCTGTCTTGAACTGGATCCCGTCGTACGTCGAGTCGTGGATGTCCGTGTCCCGGATCGTGACCCCGGGGATGTCCTGCCCCTGCGCGAACAGGGTGATGGCCCCGAACTCCTGGTCCTCGTTCCAGAACGCCCCGCCCGTGCGGTAGAGCCCGTTGTTCGCGATCAGCGTCCGGCCGGAGAAGGGCAGCGGGTCGTGGTCCGTGGCGAGCATGATGCCCGGGTAGTTCGCGGTGTCGTAGACCAGGTTGTTCTCGATCCTGTTGCCGTAACCCCCGTACACGGCAATGCCGTTGGCCCGCCACGGCAGCTGCACCGTGTTGTTGCGGAAGACGTTGTCGTGCCCGATGTCGACCGACGGATCCTTCACGTACTTGCTCGCCCAGACCGCCAGCGCGTCGTCGCCCGTGGTCCGGAACGAGGAGTTGTAGACGGTCGAATTGCGGGTGCCGTTGGCGAAGTTGATGCCGTCGGCGTACGTGTCGCGGATCCGCATCCCGCTGAATTCGAGGCCGTCGCCGGGACCCCACAGCTCCGGGATGTTGCTGTAGTCCCGGCCGACCCAGACCCCGACGTTGGCGTGCTCGATCCAGACGTTGCTGATGGCGGTGTTCTTGCCGAAGCGGCCGTTGAGACCGACGCCGCCCTCCGCGTTTCCGTCGCCGCCGCGGATGGTGCCCGAGCCGAAGATCGCGATGTCGGAGATCTTCGTGTTGTCGTCGATGTCGAAACCGAAGTTGCCCTCGTGCGGATGGTTGATGCCGCCCGCGTCCTGCGGCGGCGTCAGCGTGTACAGCTGGGAGTGCCACATGCCGGCGCCCTTGATGGTGACGTCGCGGATGCCGACCTGGTTGTACTGCCCGCGGTCCAGCGGGTCGTCGGTGAGGATCTTCTGCTCCTGGCGCCACTGCCCGGCCGGGATCCACACGCAGTCGATGTCCCCGTTCTGGTCGGCGGTCACCGCCTTCTGGATCGCGGCGGTGTCGTCGTTCCCGTCGTCGGGCACCGCGCCGTACGCGGTGATCGAGGTGCACTCGGCGGGCTTGCTCGCGGGCGGTGCCACCTGCTCCAGGTCGATCAGGTCGACGACGTAGTACGCGGCGTCGTCGCCGGAGTCGCGCTGCAGGCGGAACGTCGTGCCCTCCGGGTAGGTCCGGGAGAGCAGGGCGTGCGCCTCGTCGAAGAGGCGCCGGGCCGCGCCGCCCGGGGTGTTGGTCAGGCCCTCGGGGTCGTCCGTGCTGCCGTACAGCCAGCTGTGCTTGGAGGACAGGTTCAGCTTCTGCACGAACGTCCCGTCCGCGTAGAGGCTGAGCGTCTTCTCCTGGCCGCCCCCGTTCGGCGCGTCGGGCAGGGAGTTGCGGACCACGATCGAGTTCGTCGCGCTCTTGGCGGTGAACTGCACGTACTGGCCTGTGGAGTCGAGCCGCACCGACTTGCGGCCCGAGGACTCGGACGCGAAGTTGGTGTGCCCGAACGTGCGGACGGCGTCCGCCTCCAGGAGCGTGCCGTCGTAGCTGCCGTCCTCCGCCTCGTACTCGGTGTAGGGCACGGCCGCGCCCCGGCCCACCACGACGGAGCGCGCGAAGACGTTGTTGTCCTCGTTCGTCTCGGCGACCGTGCCGGTGGCGTCCGCGGTCGCGGTGAGGGTGGCGCCGCCGCTCGTCGCGACCCAGCTGCCGCTGAGGGGGACGTCGGCGCTCTCGCCCGCGGCGATCGCGGGCGTGGTGCCGTCGAGCGTCGTGTCGCCCACCGTCAGACGGGTGACCGAGCCGGCGGCGACCGCGCTGGTGCCGCGGTTGTGCACCTTCGCCGAGAACGTGACGTGCGCGCCGACGGCGGGACTGGCCGGGTCCGAGCCGATGCCGGTGACCTCCAGATCGGGCCCCGGACTCTGACTGACCGTCAACTTGGCGTCCGCGACCCGGCTGTTGTTGCTCTCGTCCTGCTCGGCCACGGTGTCCGACGGATCGGTCATGGCCGACACGGTGTAGCTGCCCTCGGCGCGCTTGCCGACGGCGACCGGCACCGTGGCCGACTCGCCCGCGGCGAGCGCGGGTACCGCCGCGCTGCCCGCGACCGTCCCGGCCACGCTCACGTCCACGGTCGTCGCGGGGGCGGCGGCCGTCCCGGCGTTGCGCACCGTCGCCCGCACCGTGACGGCGTCGTCCTCACTGGGCTGTCCGGGCTCCCAGGTCAGCCCCGACACGGTCAGGTCGGGGGCCGGCGCCGGGGTGCCGTGCACCTCGAACGAAGCGATCTGGCCGCCGTATCCGGCGCTGTTGGCGTCGATCTTCAGCTGCACGTCGGCGTAGCGTCCTGACACCGGGATCGTCACCGTGTTGTGGCTGGCGGCGGGATCGAAGGTGTAGTCCGCGCGCGCCTTCACGGTGCTGAACGTGTCCGCGGACCGTGCGCGCCCCAGCACCGCGATGCTCTGCGTGCGGGTGGCCCAGGCCGGGTTCGGGTCGAGCTTGAGGACGAGCGAGTCGAGGTCGGCGTCCGCGCCGAGTCGCACGGTCAGCGTCGAGGGGCTGCCGTTCGCCTCCCAGTAGGTGCTGTCGCTGCCGTCGTTCGCGTTCTTCGCGACGTAGTTCTGGATCGTCGACGACGCCTCGATCGGCTTGTCGCGGGCGAGGTCGGGGAGGTCCGCGGCGGCGTGCGCGGTGACGGGCAGCAGCCCGAGGGCGGTGAGTGCGGCGCCGAGCCAGACGGCGGTGAGCCGGCTGCTCCATGGTCTGCGTCTCACGAGGTGGTCCTCTCGTGGTGAGGGGGAAGAAGGGCGGGGCGACTCACTTCAGGTACGCCTCCACCTCGCTGAGCTGGGCGGCGGGCCAGCCCGTGTTGGCGGTCACCTGCACCCGCAGATAGCGCGTGGCGGGCGTCGAGTCGGGCAGCGTGACGGTCACCGTGTTCCCGGTCGCCGGGTCGAAGCGGTAGTCCTTCGACGCGGCCAGGGTGCTGAACGCGGAGCCGTCCGTGCCGCCCTGCACGGTGAGGGTCTCGGTCCGGGCCGACCAGGCGGAGCTCGGCGGCAGCTTCAGGACCAGGCGCCGTACGGCCCGGGCCGAACCGAGGTCGACCGTGAGGGACTGCGGGAAGGCGTTGTTGGTCGACTCCCAGTACGTGTTCGCGTCGCCGTCGACCGCCTTGCCGGGCGTGTACACGTCCGCGGAGCCGGTCGCGGTGGCCGTACGGCCCTGCGCGAGGTTGCCGTCCGGGTCCGGGTCCGGGTTGCCGGCGCCCGGCTGCGGCCAGGCGGAGCAGTCGCTCCAGGTGCTGTCCCAGCCGGAGTTGCCGCCGCCGTCGGTGAGCGTGAAGGTGCCCGAGCCCGACGGGTAGGGGCAGTTGTAGACACCCGCCGCGCCGACGCCCGTCGCCGTGACGTTGCTGAACTTCACCGCGCCGGGCGTCTCCGCCTGCACGACGACCGTGCCGACCTTGTCGACCGTCGATCCGTCGACGGTGACATTCTTGACGGCTTTGCCGGTGCCGCTGCCCGAGACGAACTCGTACGCGCTGTACGGGCTGTCCTCGATGGTGGTGTCGGTGATGTTCACCGTCGCCTCGACGGGGCTGTCGTACGCGTCGACGCGCAGCGCCCCCATCGGGTGGTTCCAGTTCGGGTTGATCGCGCCGGTGCGCACCAGCTTGTTCCCGGAGACCGTGATGGTGCCGGCGAGCGGGGAGAACGGGTCGAGGAACTTCTGGTTGGAGATCGCGATGCCGCTGCCCAGGGCGTTGGTGTCCTGGACCAGGTTGTCCTTGACGGTGATGTCGGTGCCGCCGTAGATCGCGATGCCGTTGGCCAGGTTGGGCTGCGAGATGGTGTTGCCCGAGAAGACGGAGTCGGTGTCCGCCCCGTTCAGCGACCACATGGCGAGCGAGTCGTCGCCCTGGTTGCGCAGGAAGTTGCCGCGGACCTGCACGCCGTGCGCGTTGCCGTTGAGGTTGAGTCCGTCGGCGGTGGTGTCGAGGACACGGTTGTTCTCCACCACGAGGTTGTCGTTGTTCCCGGTCAGCCAGAAGCCGCACTTCAGATGCTGGATCCACATGCCGGAGACCGAGGAGTCGGGGCCGAGGGAGCCGTTGACGAAGTTGTCCGGACTGCTGTCGACGCGCTCGGTGACCTCGCCGATGACCGCGAAGTCCTTGAGGTGGACCTTGCCCGCGGAGCCGGTCTGGTCGATGAAGTGCGAGGAGTGCACCACCGAGTGCCAGTTGCCCGCGCCCTGGATCGTCACGTTCTCGACGCCGCTGAGCGCGGAGCCGACCTTGAAGTCGCCCGCGGGGATCCACACGGTGCCACCGCTGTTCCTGGCCGAGGCGATCGCGTCCCTGAACGCCTGCGTGGAGTCCTGTTGACCGGTCGGGTCGGCGCCCTTGTCGACGACGGAGATGGCCCCCGAGGGCGCGCTCGCGACGGCGGCGACCTGCTCGAAGTCGGCCACGTCGACGGTGACCTGGCTGCTCGTGGCCTCCAGCCGCACCGTGTCGCCGGCCTTCAGGTCGCGGCCGAGCAGCAGCCGGGTGTTGTCGAAGAAGTGATGGGTCTTGGCGCCCGCGATCCAGGACGTGTCGACATAGCTGTACTTGGAGGTGACCGCGAGGGAGCGGTCGAGCTTGGCGCCGTTGACGTACACGGCGAGTGAGCCGGACTGCCCGTCGGGCACGTTGGCGGCGACGTTCACGGCGTTGGCCGCCGCGCTGAGCGTGAACTCGACGCTCTGGCCCGCGTCGAGCCGGACGGCCTGCCGGCCGGAGGCCTCGGAGGCGAGCGTGCCCTGCGTGTGGTCGGGGCCGATCTTCTGTCCTGTGGTGGTGGCGGACTCGGCCTCGACGGAGGTGAAGGGGAGCGAGGCGCCCGCGGCGGCGGTGGCTCCGGCCTGCTCCGTCGCCGGGCGGGCGGCCGCCGGTCCGGCGACTGCGACCACGCTGCCGACCAGGGCGACGGCGACGGCGAGGACGTATGGGCTCCGCGTCCTATGGGGTGACGAGGACATGACATGGCGATGCATCGGGTGGGGGGCCTTCCTTGTGGGGGTGCGGGGCGCTCACTCAAGCATTGCGGCCATGTGAGCACAAGATGTCGGCCGTATGTTGCAAATAATTGACAGGATTACGTAATCGGTGATCGCCGGTCATGTCGCGTGGGGTCCGGGGTGTCCGAGCCCGGAAGTTCCGCCGGTGCCTGTCGACGGGTGCGAGGGGGTGGCCGCCCAGGAGGTCGTGCCGAATGCGGCGGGCCTGGGGCGGTCGCTCCTTGACGGCCTGTCACCGATGAGGCGTCGTGATGCAGTCGTAATCTTGCAATCTTGGATTCGAATCTTGCGGTCATCTGTGCGCCGCCCTATCGTTTCGCACCGAATCAAGGGCAGTGCTTGGGCGTGACCCCTGGAGGAGCCGTCATGAAGCCCCGTAATCTCGCGATCCTTCTGACCACAGGTCTGGCACTCACTGCCACAGCCTGCGGCGGCGACGCGTCGGACTCCGACGCGGGAGGAAAGGTCACCATCACCGTGGCCTGCCAGCCGGCGAAGACCGCGCCGAAGCAGCGCAAGGCGTGGAACGACGACGTCGCCACGTTCGAGAAGGCGCACCCGGACGTGCAGGTCAAGAGCACCGACCAGCAGCCGTGCTTCGACCCGAAGACGTTCGCGGCGAAGCTGGCCGGCGGTCAGATGGAGACGGTGTTCATGGTGCCCGTCACCAACTACGCCGACGTGATCTCCAAGCGGCAGGCGAAGGACATCACGAGCGACACCAAGTACGTGAAGAACTTCGGTGACATCAAGCAGAACGTGCGCGACATGGTCACCAAGGACGGCAAGGTCTACGGCATCCCCAACGTCAGCTACAGCGTCGGGCTCGTCTACAACCGGGCCGTGTTCAAGAAGGCGGGCCTCGACCCCGACACCCCGCCCAAGACGTGGGACGAGGTCCGCGCCGCCGCCAAGAAGATCGCCGGGCTCGGCAAGGACTACGTCGGATACGGCGAGTACGGCGGCGGCAACACCGGCGGCTGGCACTTCGCGCAGGCCATCTACAGCCGCGGCGGCGAGATGGTGACCAACCACAAGGCCGCCTTCAACAGCCCCGAGGGCAAGGCGGTCCTGCAGACCCTGCACGACATGCGCTGGAAGGACAACAGCACCGGCTCCAAGGTCAACATCGGCTGGGAGTCGCTGATGCAGCAGATGGCGGCCGGCAAGACGGGCATGATGCTCGGCGCCCCGGACGTCGTCACCGACGTCGTGCAGAAGTTCCAGGGCAAGGTCGACGACTACGGCATCACCTCGATACCGGACGGCAAGGCGTCGCTCACCGGCGGCGAGGCGTACATGATCAACCCGAAGGCGAGCGCCGCGCAGACCAAGGCGGGCCTGGAGTGGATCGACTTCCAGTTCAACACCCCGGGCAAGGGCCGCTTCGACTTCGCCCGCGGCAAGGCCAACGGCGAGGCCGTGGGCGTGCCGAACAACGACTACATGGGTGACTCGCCCACCGGCAAGAAGATCGCCGAGGAGCGCAAGGCCAACGCGAGCCTGCCGGTCGAGTACTACGAGCCGTACGTGCAGGGGTCGACGTCCATCCAGCCGAAGCTGGAGCCGGAGAAGGCGCAGGAGCTGTACGCGGTGCTCGACGTGGCCATGTCCGCGGTGCTGACCCGCGAGAACGCCGACATCGACAAGCTGCTCTCGGACGCCGAGTCCAAGGCCAACTCGATTCTGGCCAAGCCCTGACGGCAGTAGGTCCCGGGGTGCCGCGCCCGACCGCGGCACCCCGCACAGGCACCGCCGATCAGCCGGAGCCGGGAACGGGAGATCACGATGGAAACACTCACCATGGAGCCGAAGCGGCGGGCCGCGCCGCACAGCCGCCCGCCGTCGAAGCGAGGACGGTCCGTCCGCAGAAACCTCAGCGCCTACGGGTTCCTGTGCGCGGCGCTCTTCTGCTTCGCCATGTTCGCGTGGTGGCCGATCGTCAAGGAAGTCCTGCTGAGCTTCCAGCAGACCAACCTCGTCGACAAACCGACCTGGGTGGGCCTGGACAACTTCCGTACGGTGGTGGACGACCCGGCGTTCGGCCAGGCCTGGCGCAACACGCTGGTCTTCACGCTGCTGGCCCTGCTGTGCGGCTACGTGGTGCCGTTCGCCGTCGCCATCGTGCTCAACGAACTGCGGCACGCGCGGGCGTACTTGCGCTTCGTGGTCTACCTGCCGGTGATGCTGCCGCCGATCGTCGCGGTGCTGCTGTTCCGCTGGTTCTACGATCCGGGACCCGGCCTGTTCAACCAGGCCCTCGACTTCGTGGGACTGCCGACCCTGGCCTGGCTCGACTCCACGAGCACGGCACTCATCTCCCTGGTCATCGTGGCCACGTGGATGAACCTGGGCTCGGGCGTGCTCATCTACCTGGCGGCGCTGCAGAACATCCCCGGTGACCTGTACGAGGCCGCGGAGCTCGACGGCGCCGGCATCTTCAAGCGGATCTGGCACGTCACCATCCCGCAGACCCGGCTGATCCTGCTGCTGATGTTGATGCTGCAGATCGTCGCCACGATGCAGGTGTTCATCGAGCCGTACATGCTCACGGGCGGCGGCCCGGAGAACGCGACGGTCACCGTCGTCTACCTCATGTACCAGTACGCGTTCGTCTACGGCGGCAATTACGGGGCGGGCAGCGCGCTCGGCCTGATGCTCATGGTCGTGCTGCTGGCGGTCGCCGCGGTTCAGCTCCGGCTGACCCGAGAGGAGAAGTAGGTCCATGGTCAACGTCACCGCCCGCCCGGACGCGGCGGAGCAGACCCGCGCACGCAAACCGTCCGCCCACCGCGGCGGCCGGAAGGGCGCCAGGCGCCGTGGCGCCTGGGCCGAGGGCCATGCCAGGACCATCGTCTCGCCGCTGGAGCTGAAGTCCCGCTGGGGCCGCAGGATCTACTGGACGCTGCTCGTCACCGTCCTGCTCGTCTTCACCCTGGTCTTCGTCTTCCCGCTCTACTGGATGGTGACCGGCGCGATGAAGTCGGGCGAGGAGATCGCCCAGATGCCGCCCACCCTCTTCCCGAAACACCCCGACTTCGGGGTCTTCGCCGACGCCTGGCAGCTCTTCGACATCGGGACGCTGCTGAAGAACACGCTGCTCTACGCCGTCGGGGCCTGGCTGTTCGCGCTCGCCGTGGACGTGTGCGCCGCGTACGCCCTGTCCAAGCTCCGCCCGATGTTCGGCAACGTGATCCTGGCCGGCATGCTGGCCACCCTGATGATCCCGCCGATCGTCGTGATGATCCCGGCGTACATCACGGTGACGAACGTGCCGATCTTCGGCTGGCACCTGCTCAACTCGCCCTGGGCCATCTGGTTCCCGGTCGCCGCCAACGGCTTCAACATCTTCCTGCTGAAGCGCTTCTTCGACTCGATCCCGAACGAGATCCTGGAGGCGGCCGAGATCGACGGCGTACCGCCGTGGCGGGTGCTGCTCTCGATCATCCTGCCGATCTCGCGGCCCATCCTCGGCGTCGTCTCCATCTTCACCGTCGTCGCCGTCTTCAAGGACTTCGTCTGGCCGCTCCTCGTGCTGCCCGACAGCGAGAAGATGACGATCAGCGTGGGCCTGTCGCAGACCGCGGGAGCGGTGACGCAGAACCAGATCATGGCCGGTCTGGTGATCGCGAGCGTCCCGATGATCATCGTGTTCTTCTTCTTCCAGCGCAGCATCATGGCGGGTTTGACGGCCGGCAGCCTCAAGGGCTGAGCCCTCCCGCCGCAGCGCGCGTATCGAGTCACCCCTCAAGCACTCCGCCGCCGGTCCGACCCATTCACGCCCCCGCACCGGCCGGCGGCGGAGTCCCACCTGCCCGAAAGGACCTCCCGTGGCAGCTGTTCCCACGTCCCGCACCGCCGACGACTGGTGGCGCGACGCCGTCATCTATCAGGTGTACCCCCGGAGCTTCGCGGACGGAGACGGCGACGGAGCCGGGGACCTCGCGGGTGTCCGCGCCCGTCTGCCGTACCTGGCCCAACTGGGCGTCGACGCGGTCTGGTTCACGCCCTGGTATCTCTCCCCGCTGGTCGACGGCGGCTACGACGTGGCCGACTACCGCACCATCGACCCCGCGTTCGGCACCCTGGAGGAGGCCGAGAAACTCATCGCGGAGGCACGGGAGTTCGGCATCCGTGTGATCGTCGACATCGTCCCGAACCATGTCTCCGACCAACACGCCTGGTTCCGGGCCGCGTTGGAGGCAGGCCCGGGCAGCCCCGAGCGGGAGCTTTTCCACTTCAGGCCCGGCCGCGGCGAGAACGGTGAGCTCCCGCCCAACAACTGGCCGTCCCAGTTCGCGGGCGCCACCTGGACCCGGGTCCCCGACGGCGAGTGGTACCTGCACCTGTTCACCCCCGAGCAGCCCGACCTCAACTGGGCCCACCCGGCCGTGCGCCAGGAGCACGAGGACGTGCTGCGTTTCTGGTTCGAACGCGGCGTGGCCGGTGTCCGTATCGACTCCGCCGCGCTGCTCGCCAAGCATCCCGACCTGCCCGACTTCGTGGAGGACGTCGACCCGCACCCCTACATCGACCAGGACGAGCTGCACGACATCTACCGTTCCTGGCGCGCGATCGCGGACGCGTACGGGGGCGTCTTCGTCGGGGAGGTCTGGCTGCCCGACGCCGAGCGGTTCGCCCGCTATCTGCGCCCCGACGAGCTGCACACCGCCTTCAACTTCAACTTCCTCAGCTGCCCCTGGGACGCGGGCCGGCTGCGCCGCACCATCGACGACACCCTCGCCGAGCACGCGCCCGTCCATGCCCCGGCGACCTGGGTGCTGTGCAACCACGACGTGACCCGGACCGCCACCCGCTACGGGCGTGCGGACACCGGATTCGACTTCGCGAAGAAGGCGTTCGGCACCCCCACCGACCTCGCACTCGGTACCCGGCGGGCCCGCGCCGCGGCCCTGCTCACGCTCGCTCTGCCCGGTTCGGTCTACGTCTACCAGGGAGAGGAGCTCGGTCTGCCCGAGGCGGACATCCCGCTGGACCGCATCGAGGACCCGATGCACTTCCGCTCCGGCGGCACCGACCCGGGCCGCGACGGCTGCCGGGTGCCGCTGCCCTGGGAGGCCGACGCCCCGTACTGCGGTTTCGGTTCGCAGGGGGAGCCCTGGCTGCCGCAGCCCGAGGGCTGGGCGCGGTACGCGGTGGACCGGCAGAGTGAGGACCCCGCGTCGATGCTCACCCTCTACCGCACGGCCCTGGCCACCCGCCGCTCGGGCGCGGGCTTCGGCGATGGTCCGATGACCTGGCTGCCCGCGCCGGACGGGGTGCTCGCCTTCGCCAGGACGCACGGCCTGGTCTGCGTGGTCAACCTGGGCGAGGAGCCGGCCGAACTCCCGCCGTACGACCGGGTGATCCTCGCCAGTGGTCCGCTCGACGGCCAGGGACGGCTGCCAGGCGACACCGCGGTGTGGCTGCGGACCACGGAACAGTAGCCGCACGCGAACGCGACAGCCAGGAGGAGTAAGTTCCTTGCAATTTCACGAGCTAATCTTGCGTATATGACACGACGACTTGCTCAAGTTGCCCGGAAAGCAGGAGTCAGCGAGGCGACGGTCAGCCGTGTCCTCAACGAAAGGCCGGGCGTCTCGGAGGTGACACGGCAGTCGGTGCTCACCGCGCTGGACGTGCTCGGCTACGAACGCCCCACGCAACTGCGCGGCGAGCGCGCCCGTCTGGTCGGGCTCGTCCTGCCCGAGCTGCAGAACCCGATCTTCCCCGCGTTCGCCGAGGTCATCGGGGGCGCGCTCGCCCAGCAGGGGCTGACCCCCGTGCTGTGCACGCAGACGAAGAACGGGATATCCGAGGCCGACTACATGGAGCTGCTGCTCCAGCAACAGGTCTCGGGCGTGGTGTTCGCGGGCGGTCACTTCGCGCAGGCCGACGCCGACCACGGGCACTACCGGCGGCTCGCGGAGCGCAAGATCCCGGTCGTCTTCATCAACGCGTCCATCACGGGACTCGACTTCCCGTGCGTGGCGTGCGACGACTCGGTCGCGGTCGAGCAGGCGTGGCGGCACCTCGCCTCGCTCGGCCACGAGCGGATCGGACTGCTGCTCGGGCCCCTCGACCACATGCCGTCACGCCGCAAGCTGCGGGCCGCGCGCGGCGTCGCGCGGGCGATGGGCATGACGGTGGACGACACGCTGGTGGAGCGGTCGCTGTTCTCCCTGGAGGGCGGACAGGCGGCCGCGGCCCGGCTGCTCGACCGAGGGGTCACCGGCATCGTGTGCGCCAGTGACCCGCTTGCCCTGGGTGCCATCAGGGCGGCCCGCCGGCGGGGCCTTTCCGTGCCCGAGGACCTGTCGGTGGTCGGCTACGACGACTCCGCGTTCATGACGTGCACGGAGCCGCCCCTGTCGACGGTCCGTCAGCCCATCGAGGCGATGGGACGCGCGGCCGTGGATCTGCTGATGGCACAGCTCCAGGGCTCGCGCACCCACCTCGGCGAGCTGCTCTTCGAACCGGAACTCGTCGTCCGCGGTTCGACCGGGCAGCTCACCCCGCAGGGCCTGCCCTAGGACGCCGAGCGCGGCGGCGCCGTCGAACCGCGCACCACCAGCTCGGGCTCGAAGAGCAGCTCGCCGGGCGGCACCGAGCCGCCCTGGATCTGCGCGACGAGCAGTTCGACCGCGGCCCGGCCCATCGCCTCGATGGGTTGGCGCACGGTCGTCAGCGGCGGCTCGGTGCAGTTCATGAACGCCGAGTCGTCGTACCCGACCACGGAGATCTCGCGGGGCACCGCGAGTCCGGCCCGGCGTGCGGCGCGCACCGCGCCCAGGGCCAGCGGGTCGCTCGCGCAGATGATGCCGGTGATGCCGCGCCCGATCAGCCGGGCCGCCGCGGCGTGCCCGCCCTCCAGGGAGAACATCGCCCGCTCCACCGCGTCGTCGGGCAGCGCTCCGCCCGCGGCCCGGGCGGCGGCGCGGGCCGCGGTGAGCTTGCGCTGCGAGGGCATGTGGTCGTCGGGGCCGAGCACCAGGCCGATCCGCTCGTGCCCGAGGGAGGAGAGATGGCGCCACGCCTGCTCGACGGCGACGGCGTCGTCACAGGCCACGCACGGGAAGCCGAGCCGCTCGATCGCGGCGTTCACCAGCACCACCGGAACCTTGCGCTCGGCGAGGCGCTGGTAGTGATCGTGCTCCGCGTCGGCCTGTGCGAACAGTCCGCCCGCGAACACCACGCCCGAGACCTGCTGTTGGAGCAGCAGCTCCACATAGTCGGCCTCGGAGACGCCGCCCTTGGTCTGCGTGCACAGCACGGGGGTCAGCCCCTGCTGGGCGAGTGCGCCCCCGATGACCTCGGCGAACGCGGGGAAGATCGGGTTCTGCAGCTCGGGCAGGACGAGCCCGACCAGACGGGCGCGCTCGCCGCGCAGTTGCGTGGGGCGTTCGTAGCCGAGCACGTCCAGGGCGGTGAGCACCGACTGCCGTGTCGCCTCCGAGACACCGGGTTTGTTGTTGAGCACCCGGCTGACCGTGGCCTCGCTGACTCCGACCTTCTTCGCCACCTGAGCAAGTCTGCGCGTCATGGAACGCAAGATTAGCGCAACATTTGCGGTCCGCTTGCGTGATCGCGGCAACTGATCTGTGCCCCGGCTGCACGAGCACGCCTGCGCCGATCAGGGGGCGCGGCGGCCGAGGCGCGTGCCACGGCCCGGGGCAGGGGAACACTGCCCGCGTGAACGACACGACCGTACGCGACGACCCGGCCGCCCCGGAACCGGTGGGCGGCAGCCGACCCGTCCGCGAGTGGGCCCTGGCCGACCTGCCCGCGCTCACCTTCGACCCGCTCCTCGCCGACGTGCTCAGCAACGAGCAGGTGGCCCGGGTGCGGATGCCCTTCGGACAGGAGCGCGAGGCCTGGCTCGTCACGCGCTACCAGGACGTGCGCCTGGTGACCTCCGACCCGCGCTTCAGCCGCTCCGCGCTCGTCGGCCGCGAGGTGAACGGCATGATGGCGCACCGCGTCGCCGCCACCGTCGGCCTCAACTACGCCGATCCGCCCGACCACACCCGGCTGCGCAAGGTGATGACGAAGGCGTTCACCGGCCGCACCATGAAGGGCCTGCGGCCACGGGCCGAGCGCACCGCCGACGCGCTCCTCGACGCGATGGAGGAGGCGGGGCGCCCCGCCGACCTGGTGGCCCACCTGCACGGCCCGTTCCCGCTCACCGTCGTCAGCGATCTGCTGGGCGTGCCGCCCGAGGACCGGGCGCGGCTCGCGGACTGGCCGGACGTGATCCTCTCGGCCGGTCCCGGACCCAAGTCCAGCGAGGCCGCGAAGGAACGGATGCGGCAGTACATCGTCGATCTGCTCACCGAGCGGCGGGAGAGCCCGGGCGACGACCTGGCCACCGTGCTGGGACGGGCCTGCGCCGCGGGCGAGATCACCGACGCCGAAGCGGTCTCGCTCGCCACCGCCGTCCTCGTCAGCGGTGCCCACGCGGTCCGCAACAACAGCGCCAACATGGTCTACACGCTGCTGACGCGGCCGGAACTGGCCGAGCGGCTGCGCGCCGAGCCCGAGCTGCTGCCCCAGGCCGTCGACGAACTCCTGCGCCACATCCCGCACCGCAACGGTGTCGGCCTGCCCCGGATCGCCACCGAGGACGTCGAGGTCGGCGGAGTCCTGATCCGCGAGGGCGAGGCCGTCTACGCCTCCTATCTCGCGGCCAACCGCGACCCCGACGTCTTCGACGAGCCCGGTGCGCTCGACCTCGATCGCACCGGCACGGCCCATCTCTCGTTCGGGCACGGGCCGCACCACTGCATCGGCGCGATGCTGGCCCGCATGGAGTCCGAAGTGATGCTCGGCGCCCTGCTGACCCGGTTCCCCGGGCTGCGGCTCGCGGTCGGCCCTGACGAGGTGGAGTGGCAGAGCAAGGGGTTCATCCGGGGACCGAAGGCGCTGCCCGTCACCTGGTGAGCCCGGGCCCGGGCGTCAGCCGGCGGGCAGGATCCGCGCCACGCTCTCCAGGACCCGCCGGTCGTCCTCGGCCGAACCCCGCAGCGCGGGATCGCCGGGATAGGTGTCGAACAGGATGTGCGTGGCGCCGAGTCCGGCGAGCGTCTCCACATCCGCCCGGATCTGCTCCATGGTGCCGTGCCCCAGCGGACGGTCGTCGGTGTCCGGCACTTCGCCGACCACCAGCTGGATCCGCGGCGCGAACTGCGGCACGGGCCGCTCCGCCCGCTCCGCCTCCTCGGCGAGCCGGGGCAGCTGTGCGCGCAGGCTCGCACGCGTCGGCATGAACGGGTGCCAGGCCTCGCCGAGCCGCGCCGCCCGGCGCAGCGCGGCCGGGGAGTCGCCGCCGACCCAGACCGGGACGTGCGGAGCCGTCGCGGGCGCGGGAGCGGTGCGGACCCCCTCGAACTCCACGTACCGGCCCTTGAAACTGCACGGGTCCTGCGTCCAGGCGGCGCGGATCGCGGCGAGGTACTCGTCGGTGATCGCCCCGCGCTGCTCGAACGGCACGCCCAGTGTCCGGTACTCGGCCGCCGACCAGCCGACCCCGGCGCCGAGAATGAACCCCGCGTCGTTCAACCGGTCGATGTTCGCGGCGAGTCGGGCCGTCTGCAGCGGATGCCGATAGGGGATGACGGTGATCGTCGTGCCGAGCGTGAGCCCCGGGACGCGTCCCGCGAGATGGGCGGCGAGCACGAACTGGTCGTAGAACGGGGCCGGATAGACCGCGTGCACATCGGGGGTGACCGCGATGTGGTCGGAGATCATCGCGAAGGAGAAGCCGAGGTCACGGGCGTCCGTGGCCTGGCGGACAAGGCTCTCGGGGGTGGTGCCGGAACCGAAGTTGAGGAGGTTGACGCCGTATCGCATGACCGGCAGTCAAGTTGATCTTGGGGGTGGTCGTCGAGGCCGGACGATCGATTCCGGCCACGTCAGCCGACGAGCACGGCCTGTCGTACGGGAGCGCGCACGACGCCGCCCGGCAGCAGTTCACCGGTGTCGTCGAAGACGATCGTGCCGTTGCACAGCAGACTCCAGCCCTGCTCGGGATGGGCGGCGACGACGCGGGCCGCGTCGCGGTCGGGACGGTCGGCGGTCGGGCACGGGGGCCGGTGGGAACACATGGGGTGCCTCCTGGAGCGGGATGTTCCGGATCGTCGCGGGCGTTCCTCCCTCGCGGGTGCACGGTCCCGGTCGGGTTCGTCCTCGCTTCATACGACTCCGGGTGGCCGACATACTCATCGGCGTCGGACGCCGGCGCTCGCAGCGGGTTTCAGAGTTCCACCGCGACGGCGCGGAGCGGTGAACGGAGCGGACGTGCGTCGCAATGGTCCTGCTACGTCAACTCGAAGATCCCGTAACCGATTCCGTCCGCTTCCACCGTCGCGCCGTCGAGCGTGATCCGGACCCCGTCGACCTCCACCGGCCGGGCGCGCGCGGCCCGCTCCGCCCACGCGTGGGACGGCCAACTCCGCTGTGCACGGCCCGGGTTGACGACGACGAGCAGCGCGTCACCGCGTACGTACACGAACGGATAGTCCGCGCCGAGGACCTCGACGGGGGAGTGGTGGGCGAGTGCCGGAAGGCCGGCGCGCAGGGCGACCAGGCGGCGTACGAGATGCAGCAGCGAGTGCTCGTCGGCGCGCTGGGCGGCCACCGACGGGCGGTCGGGCGCCGGGTCGAGGGGCAGGTAGAAGCGGTCCTCCGCCGCGGTCGAGAAACCGGCGCCGGGGCCGTCCTGCCACTGCATCGGGGTGCGGGAACCGGCCCGGTTGTAGCGCGGGCCGAGGACGCTGCCCTCCTTCTCGGGCAGGCCCGGGACATAGCGCATGCCGATCTCGTCGCCGTAGTAGATGGCCGGGAGCGTCGGCCAGGTCAGCTGGAAGGCGAACGCCGCCGGAAGCTGATCGGCCGTGCGCGGGCCGCAGTTGAGGCGCGAGAAGTCATGGTTGGAGGTGGGCAGCGCGATGCGGCCGGTGTCGCCGAGCGCGGCCGTCGCCTGCCGCCAGGCGTCGACGAACGGGCGCGGCGAACCCTGCCCCGAGGCGTCGAAGAAGCAGTCCAGGGGGTCCCAACTCTCGTCCGCCGTACCCGTGTTGTTGCTCCACAAGGAGCGCATCGGCAGACCGTTCGCCGGGCCGCCGAACTGGAGGAAGAAGTCCGTGTGGAACCCGGCGGGCACCGAGACCTCCGGGTCGCCCCACTCGGCGAGCAGGACCGCCTCCGGATGGGCCCGGTCCAGCCAGTGCCGCAGCTCCGTCCAGATCGCGGCCGTGGCCCGCTTGCCGGGGTCGTCCTTCACGAGCGACGCAGCCATGTCGACCCGGAACCCGGACACCCCCGTCCGCAGCCAGTGGTCCATGATCTCGCGCAGCGCCGCCCGGTTGGCGCGCGGCCCCTCCGCGTCGACGGACCGGCGCCACGGCTCGCCCGGACTCGACCGCGCGTAACCGAAGTTGAGAGCGGGCTGCGAGTCGAAGAAGTTCGGCAGATAGCCGCCGGGGCGGGTGCCGGGCGAGGCGACGAAGCCCGCCGGGAGGTGATCGGCGGTCGTCCAGATGTAGCGGTGGTCGTCGGGGTCGTCCATGGCGGCGCGGAACCAGGGATGCGCGTCCGATGTGTGCCCCGCGACCAGATCGAGCAGCACCCGGATCCCGCGCCGGCCCGCGAGATCGACCAGCTTGGCCAGATCGTCCGCGGAGCCGTAGCGCGGCGCGATCGAGAAGTAGTCGGCGACGTCGTAGCCCGCGTCCCGGAACGGCGACGCGAAGCACGGGTTGATCCATACGGTGTTCACGCCGAGCCACGCCAGATGGTCGAGGCGGTCGGCGATCCCCGCGAGGTCACCGATCCCGTCCCCGTCGGAGTCCGCGAACGACTGCGGGTAGATCTGGTAGAAGACGGCCTCGTCGAGCCAGGCCGGAACGGGACGGAACGGTGCTGCTTCGGGCATGAGGTCGCCAACTCCCTTGCCGTGCGGGGGAGTCGACCCTACGAGACCGGCGGCCGGCCCGGGTAGGGGGCCTTGCGGTCGCAGGGGGGCGTCGGGCGGGGGCGGGCGTGCGCCGCCCGCTGTGGCCGGGCCCGCCCGGCGCCGTGCGGGTCACCCCGTCACGTGTGCGGCACCACGGCCACCGGGCTCGTCGAGTGGTGCACCACGGAGTGGGCGGTGCAGCCCAGACGGGTCGACTCGGCCCGGCGCCCGATCACGGTGAGGCTCGCGCCCGTCGACGCCTTGAGCAGATGGTGGCCGGGCTGGCCGTACAGGAGGCGTTCCTTGACCGGAACGTCCGGGTACTTGGCCCGCCACGCCTGCAACGAGCCCGCGAGGGCCCGGCGGCGCAGGGTCTCCCGGCGGGCCGCGTCGCCCGGCAGCGCGTCACCGGCGATGTCGCCGCGCAGTGGGGGCAGCGCCCAGGTGTGCATCGCGTGCAGCGGGGCGTCGCGCAGGGCCGCCGCCTCGAAGGCGTAGCTGAGGATCTCGTCGACGGGTGCGGTCACGTCGAGGCCGACGACCACCGGCCGGAACGGGCCGTCCGCCGTGTGCTCGTCCTGCGGGAGGGCGCCGGCCCGCACGAGGACGACGGGCCGCAGGGCCCGCGCCGTCACGGCGAGCGCGACCGAGCCGACGAGGAAGCCGCTGTACCCCGTGAAGCCCCGTGAGCCGAGCACCAGGGTCTCGGAGTCCGTCGCGGCGTCGAGCAGCGCGGACACCGGGGACTGCGGGCGACGGCGCGCGAGGATCTCCAACGCCGGGTGGTTGTAGGAGAGTTGGAGTGCGGTCCGGTCCAGGACGGCGCGGCGCGGCAGGTCGACGTCCAGCGGCGCGGGCGGGATGCGGCGCGCGCTGTCCGCGTGCACCAGACGCAGCGGCAGGCCACGGCGCAGCGCCTCGCGGGCGGCCCAGTCGGCGGCGTCCATGCTCTCGCGCGAACCGTCCGTCCCGACGCTCAGAACACGGATGCTGGTCATGGTGGGGCCCCTTCATGGCGGGTGTCGCGGACGGGGTGCTCCGGCGCGGGTTCCACGGATGGGTGCCGTCAGTCGTGCGCACGGGCGCGGACGGCGAACCATGTCCGGCGCGGATGCGAAGGCGGACCGGATCCTTATGGACGCTCCCACCGGGGCCTTCTCGGTGAGGAGAGGCGAACGGGCCCTGCCGGGCGGGTCGTTCGGCCCCCGCCGGGGGGCCACCGGACGCTCCGGAGGGAGCCGCCCGGCCCCGTCGGCTCCCCGGGCAAGACCGCCGCCCCGCCGGGTGCCGGGTCCGACGGCGTGCGCCGTGGCGCCGCCACGGGTTCCCGCATGCGCACCCCGGATCCGACAGGCCCCTGGCCAGAGCCGTTCGGCCCCTGGCCGGGCGGGATCCGGCCCCGCAGGGTGGACCCATCGCACGACGGCGTTCCGCGATGTGCGACAGCCGCCGGCAGGACCGGGCGCCGCCGATCGCCCGGTCCTGCGACGCGCCACCGGAGAGGGAAGCGTTCCCGGCCGGTCGTGCGATGTCCCGGAAGGAGGCCGCCCCATGACGACCACCACGGCCCCGCGCATGAGCCAGACCCTGCCCGAGCTCCACCGAGGCCGACTGATGCGCATCGCCCGAGACGTGGCCTTTCCGCAATGCACCCGGCTCTTCGAGGAAGGAGCGCGCGCCGACCGCTTCTGGATCGTCCGCAGCGGAAGCGTCGTCCTCGACATGCGTGTGCCGGGCCGCAGCGCACCCGTGGCCGAGTCGCTGGGACCGGGTGAACTCCTCGGCTGGTCCTGGCTGTTGCCGCCCCACGTCTGGCAGTTGGGCGCCCGGACCGAGACCCCGGTGCGCGCCGACGAGTTCGACGCCTTCACCGTCCGCCTGATGTGCTCCTCCGACCCCGGACTCGGTTCGTTCGTCGCCCAGTGGGTCGGCCAGGTCCTCGCCCACCGGCTCCAGCGCACCCGCACGCGGCTGCTCGACCCGTACGGATCCCGGGGCACCGGCGCGATGCCGCGCTGACGAGAGCACGGCGGCCACCGACGGCGGTCCGGTAGGGCAGTCGATCTGGGCCGTTCGGCCCTGGCGATCCACCCCCTGTGGCCCCAGGATCTAGGGGACGACCATCCAAGGGGGGCCCGCCATGAACCCGCCGCGTACCCACACCCCGGACCGCCCTGTCCGCATCCTGCTCCTCGACGACCACGAAGTGGTCCGCCGCGGGCTGCGCGATCTCCTCGGTGCGGAGCCGGACATGGAGGTCGTCGGGGAGGCGGCCAGCGCGGCGCAGGCCCTCGCCCGGGGGCCCGCGCTGCGGCCCGACGTCGCCGTGCTCGACGTCCGGCTGCCCGACGGGGACGGCATCACCGTCTGCCGCGAACTGCGCAGCCTGCTGCCGGAGGTGAGCTGTCTGATGCTCACCTCGTTCGACGACGACGACGCGCTCCTGGACGCCATCATGGCGGGCGCGGCGGGCTACGTCCTGAAGCAGATCAAGGGCTCGGACCTGATCTCCGCCGTCCGCACCGTCGCCTCCGGCGAGTCCATGCTCGACCCGGCGACGACGGCCCGGCTGATGCGCAGTCTGCGCGGACCCGAACTGGATTCGTCGTCGAACGGCGACCACGCCGACGCGCAACTCGCCGACCTCACCGAACGGGAACGGGACATCCTCGCGCTGGTCGGCGAGGGCCTGACCAACCGGCAGATCGGGCAGCGGCTCTTCCTGTCCGAGAAGACGGTGAAGAACAACATCTCGCGGCTGCTCGCCAAGCTGGGTGTCGAGCGCCGCATCCAGGCCGCGGTGCTCGCGACCCGGCTGCCGCCCCCGGTCACCCCCTGACACCACGTCACCTGCGTTGACCTTGAAGGACGGTGGCGCCTTGTCAGCCCTTGGTGTCCAGGGGAACGGTCCACACCAGCCGCGTGCCACCGCCCTCGCGGGGCTCGGTCGTCACCGTGCCGTCGCGCTGATCGGCGCGCACCGCGAGATTGGCGAGCCCGCTGCGATGGGCGTCCGGCTCCGTGGAGATGCCGACGCCGTCGTCGAGGACGCTCAGCGTGACCGCGCCGCCCCGCACGACCAGGGCCACCTCCGCCGCCGACGCCTGCGCGTGGCGGGCCACGTTCGTCAACGCCTCGCCGAGCACGGCCAGTACGTCGTCGGCGACCGGTCCCGGCACGTCCACGTCGACCAGACCCTCCATGCGCAGCGCCGGAGTGAAGCCCAGGACCCGGGCCGCCTCCTCCACCGCGCGCACCACACGGATGCGCAGCCCCGCGCCCGTCGGTGGGGCGTCCCGCTCCCGCAGTCCGAAGATGGTCGACCGGATGATTTTGATGGTGGTGTCCAGGTCGTCCACGGCCCGCATCAGCCGCTCCGCCGCCTCCGGGTGCTGCACGAACCGCTGCGCGCTCTGCAGCGTCATGCCGGTGGCGAACAACCGCTGGATGGCCAGGTCGTGCAGGTCGCGGGCGATCCGGTCGCGGTCCTCCAGGAGACTCATCTGCTCCGCGTCGCGCCTGCGGTCGGAGAGTTCGAGGGCGAGCGTGGCCTGCCCGGCGAAGCCCACCAGTGGCGTCAACTCGGCGGCGGAGAAGGGCTGTTCCTCCGCCTTCCGGGCCAGCATCAGTACTCCGCGCTCCCGGTCGGACGTGCCCAGCGGCATCGCCACCGCGGGCCCCAGGCCGTCCCAGCGTGCGGGCTGGTACGTGATTCGCGGATCCTTGCGGATGTCGTCCGAGGTGACCAGTTCGCCCGCGGCCAGCGCGGCGCCGGCGAACGTGCCCTTGCGCGGCAGGACGATGTCGTGGTGCGCCTTGGAGCGCCGGCCAAGAGCCAGGACCTCGTGCAGTTCGGTGCTGCCGGGGACGACCAGCGTGATCACCCCGAGGTCGGCGCCGGTGATCTCCCGCGCCCGCTCGACCATGAGGCGCAGCACTTCGGTCTCCGTGGTGCCGGACAGCAGACTCCCGGAGAACTCGGCGCTCAACTGCAGCCAGCGCTCCCGCAGTCGGACCTCCTCGTACAGCCGGGCGTTCTCCACGGCCACGCCCGCCGCCGCACCGAGGGTCTGCAGCACGGCCACGTCCTCGTCGTCGAAGTCGCCGCCGCCGCGCTTCTGCGTCAGGTACAGATTCCCGAACACGGTCTCGCGCACCCGGATCGGCACCCCGACGAAGGTGTGCATCGGCGGATGGTGCGGCGGGAACCCCGACGACGCCGGGTGCTCGGCGAGTTCGTGCAGGCGCAGCGGCTCCGGGTGCCGGATGAGTTCGCCGAGCAGACCGTGCCCGGAGGGTAAGTCTCCGATCCGCGCGCGCAGTTCGTCGTCGATGCCGACCGGCAGGAACTGGGACAGCTTGCGCCGGTCCTCGCCGATCACCCCGAGCGCCCCGTACTCCGCGTCGACCAGCACGACGGCGGCCTCCACGATGCGGCGCAGCACCTGGGAGAGATTGAGCTCCTGTCCCACCGAGAGGACGGCTTCGAGAAGCCCCTGCAGCCGATTCCGCGTTCCCCGGACGGCGTCGATCCTGACCTGGAGTTCCTCGAGCAGTTCATCGAGTCGCAGTCGGGGCAGTGGTCCGGGCCCCTGTGCTTCCTCCACGCCCATGCCACCTCCGACGCAGATCCCTGGTGCTGACTTTCACCGTAGCGGCTATACGCGCCGCGACGACCTGCTTCGACGCACCTCGCGGGAAAACCCGGCCGCCCGTCCCCGGCAGCCGCTCCAGGGTCCGCATTGCTGCGGCGGGAGGGGCGCGCGAGCCTGTCGTGAGCGCCGCCGAGTGCTTGCGCAGGCCGGGGGTCGAGAGGGTCTGCTCAGGAGTGTGCAGGGTAGTCGGAATGCGTCACGCAGCGCGCAGGGATGACTACACTACCCGGGGTCCAGCACCGCCGTGCGCCCCCCACCTCGCACCAGGCGCTCCCTTGGAAGGCCCCCATGACCGCCCGCTCCACGTCGCGCACCACCCTCCCGGACCAGGTCGGCACACTGCGGGTCAGCGCCCGTCGGCTGATCGCGGGGGCCGAGCGGGGCGGCACCGGCGGCGATCTGCACGACGTCCTCGACACCGCCTTCGGCACCCGCCTGCTGATCGGCGACGCGATGGGCAAGGGCCCCGAGGGGGCCCGCAGCGCCGCCGCGGTGCTGCACGCCTGGCGTCAACTGGCGGTGCACGAGCGCTCGTTGGAGGTGCTCGCGGTCCGGCTGCACTCCCTCGTGACGCACTCCGCCGACCCCGATCGCTTCGTCACCGCCGCGCTCCTGACCTTCGCCCCGGACGGCTCCGCCGAGATGGTGTGCTGCGGCCACCCGCCGCCCGTGCTGATCCGCGCCGGGGGAGCGGTCTCCGCCGTGGTGCCCGCACCCGCGCCACCGCTCGGCCTGCTCGACCTCGGCCAGGGCTGGTGCGCCACGCAGCCGGTGCCCGCGAGTTCCTGGGACCGGATGCTGCTGCACACCGACGGCGTCTCGGAGGCGCGCGACGGCGACGGCGACTTCTACCCGCTGTGCGAGCGCGCCGCCGAACTCGCCGTGCGGCCCCTCACCACGTTCACCGCCGCGCTCGCCGCCGACCTGGTGCACCACGCACGCGGCTGCCTCCAGGACGACGCCACCCTGCTCGCCGTCGAGCACGCGCCTCCATGACCTGTGACGTAATCGCGTCCCCGCAGTCCCCCCGGCAAGCTGAAGGCACACCGCACCGGCCACCAGGCCCACGCCTTTGAGGGGGACCACGATGCCCTGGTTCGACACCACCACCGACGGCACCCGCCTGCACCACATCGACTACGGCCCCGCCGACGGACCCGTCCTCGTCTTCGTCAACAGCACCTACTTCGGCACCGAGATGTGGGAGCGGCAGATGCTCCCGCTGGCCGTCGCGGGCTACCGCTGCGTCAGCTTCGACCGGCGCGGTCACGGCCGCAGCGACGACGTGTGGGGCGGCTTCGACCTCGACACCCTCGCCGACGACCTGGCCGCGTTCCTGCACCACCTCGACCTGCGCGACGTCACCCTGGTCGCCCACTCCTTCGGCTGCGCGGAGGCCGTCCGGTGTCTGACCCGGCACGGCAGCGGACGCGTCGCACGGATCGCGCTCGTCGCCGGCATCACCCCGGGCCTGGTGCGCACCCCGGACAACCCCGACGGGCTCGCCCCCGAGACCGTCGCCGCCGCCTCCGCCGTGATCCACCGGGACCGCCACACCTTCTTCGCCGACGGCACCGACGGCTTCTTCGGCATCGGACTGCCGGGCAACGACATCTCCCGGCCGATGGCCCGCCACCTCGCCGACCGCTGCGCCGTGGCCACCGCCCGCGGCGCCACCGGCGTCGTCGACCTCCTGCGCGAACTCGACGTCGCCGCCGAGCTGAAGGACATCGACGTACCGGCGCTCGTGGTGCACGGCACCCATGACGAGTCCGCCCCGCTCGACCTGACCGGCAGGCGGACCGCCGCGCTGCTGCCCGGCGCCGACCTGCGGATCTACGAGTACGGGGCGCACGGCCTCGTCTTCACCCACGCCGAGCGGCTCAACGCCGATCTGCGGGAGTTCATGGCGCGTTGACCTCCGCCACCGCCGCCAGGAACGCGGCCGCGGCCGGGGAGTGCCGTGCCGTGCTCCACACCAGCCGCTCCTCGCGCACCGGCCCGTCCCGCAGTGGTACCACGGCCACCCCGGGAAGGCGGGAGACGAGCCGCGACGGCAGCATCGTGATGCCGAGGCCGCAGCGCACCAGGTCCACCAGGAACGTCAGGTCGTTGACCTCGAAGGCGACCTCGCGCCGCAGCCCGGCCGCGGCGAACGCCTCGTCGCCCTGGGCCCGCGCCGCGAGCCCCGAGGGAAAGTCCACGAACGACTCGTCCACGAGCTCGGCCAGCGGTACCGGGTCACCGGACGAGCGCTTCGCCAGCGGGTGGCCGGGCTCCGTGACCGCCACATGCCGGTCCACCACGAGCGTGCGTCCCGCGAGCCCCGGCGCGCCGTCCGCCGCGAACGACGGCGGCACACCGAGGAACGCCAGGTCCAGCACACCCTCCCGCACCTCGCGCACCAACTCCTCGCTCATGCGGTGGATCAGCCGCATCGTGACCTGCGGATGACGGTCGTGGTAGGCGCGCATCAGCGCCGGGATCCCGACCGCCGTCACCGTCCCGATCGCCCCGACCGACAGGCTCCCCCTGATCTCCCCGGTGGCCGCCGCGACTTCGGCGCGCGCCCGCTCCGCCGCCTCCAGCGCCTGGCGCGCCGCCGGCAGGAACGCCTCGCCCGCCGGTGTCAGCGCCACCCGCCGGCTGGTCCGCTCGAACAGCCGCGCCCCCAGCTCCTTCTCCAGCTTCCCGATCTGATGACTGAGCGCCGACTGCACCACGTGGCACCGCTCGGCGGCCCGCGTGAACCCGCCCGTCTCGGCGACGGCGACGACGTAGCGCAACTGCTGAAGCTCCATGAGATCCATCGTGATCCGCGATCGATGAGATGACAAGGATGTGTTGGACTCATCGATACGGCGGGGCGCAAGCTCAGTGCCATGACCCAGACGGAACTCCGGTACACCGCAGCGGAGACCGCGGCCCTGCCCGCGGGCCCGCGCCGCGCACTCCTCCTTCTCATGGCCGTCGCCACCGGCCTGTCCTGCGCGGGCAACTACGTCGCCCAGCCGCTCCTCGACCTCATCGCCCAGGACCTGCACCTCGGCAGCGTCCTCGCCGGCCTGATCGTCACCGCGTCGCAGGCCGGATACGCGCTCGGCCTGATGCTGCTCATCCCGCTCGGCGACGTCGTCGACCGCCGCCGGCTCGCCGTCACCCTGTTCTCCGCGACAGCCCTGTTCCTGACCGTCTCCGCGCTCGCCCCGAGCGGCCCGGTCCTGCTCGCCGGCACGATCCTCACCGCCCTCACCTCGGTCGGCGCCCAGGTCGTCGTCGCGCACACCGCGGCCCTCGCCACGGAGGCGACCCGCGGCCGCGCCGTCGCCACCGTCATGTCGGGCATCCTGCTCGGCGGCCTGCTCGCCCGCACCGCGGCGGGCGGCCTGTCCGAACTCGGCGGCTGGCGCACCGCGTACTGGGTCCTCGCCGTCCTCATGGCGGCCGCCGCCGTCACCCTGCACCGCCGGCTTCCGACCCTCGCCGTCACCGCGGAACTGCGCTACCCGGCCCTGATCCGCTCCACCCTCGCCCTGCTGCGCGAGGAACCGGCACTGCGCCGCCGCTCCCTGCTCGGCGCCCTGTCCCTGGCCTCGTACAGCGTCCAACTCACCTCGCTCACCTTCCTTCTGTCCGGCGCCCCCTACCGCTGGTCGGCACCCGCCATCGGCCTGTTCGGGCTCGTCGGCGCGGTCGGTGTGCTCGCGATGACGTTCGCGGCGCGCCTGAGCGACGGCGGTCACATCCAGAAGGTCACGGGCGGCGCGGCCGTCCTCCAGGTCGTCAGCTGGCTGATCCTCTTCGCGGGACAGTCGTCGCTCGCCTGGCTCGCGATCGGCGTCGTCACCCTCAACATCGGCCAGCAGGCCGTTCTCAACAGCAGCCAGACCGTCATCTACGCGCTGCGCCCCGAGGCCCGCAGCCGCATCAACTCCGCGTTCATGACCAGCTTCTTCCTCGGCGGCGCCACCGGCTCCGCGCTCGCCTCGGTGGTCTGGGCGGCCGCCGGCTGGACGGGCGTGAGCACCCTCGGCGTGACGCTGTCGGCCGGAGTGCTCGCGGTGTGGCTGTGGGAACGCGCCCGCGCCTCCCGATGACACCCCCGAGTCCGCCGAGGCTCGTATCTCCCCCGATTCTTCTACGCAGTCGAGGAGCATCCCGATGAACATCACCGTCCTCGGCGCCACGGGCAGCGTCGGCAGCCGCGTCGTCACCGAAGCCGTGACCCGCGGGCACCAGGTCACCGCCGTCGTCCGGGACCCGGCCCGCGCGGCGGCCCTGCCCGCCGCGGCGCGGATCCGCACCGGCGACGCGGGGGACCCGCGCCGGATCGCCGAACTCGCACAGGGGCAGGACGTCGTCGTCTCGGCGACCCGCCCCGCACCCGGCAACGAACCCGAACTGGCCCTGTTCGCCCACGCGTCGCTCACCGGCCTGCACGGCACCGGCGTCCGGCTCCTGCTCGTCGGGGGCGCCGCGAGCCTGACCGTTCCCGACGGCACCCCGCTCGTGGACACCCCCGACTTCCCGTCGGCGCTGCTGCCCATCGCCCGCGCCTGCAACGCACAGCTCGACGTCTGCCGCACCACGCCGTACGACGTCGACTGGGCTTACGCGAGCCCGCCGGCCGTCCTGGAAGCGGGCGAGCGCACCGGACGGTACCGGCTCGGCGCCGACGAACTGATCGTGGCCGCCGACGGCACCTGTGCCCTGTCCATGGAGGATCTCGCCGTCGTCCTGCTCGACGAGGCCGAGCGGCCCCGACACCACCGCGAGCGCTTCACCGCCGGCTACTGATCATCGCTCTGTTTGCCCCGGGACACGAGGGGCAGGCGGGGCGGTGTCCCGTTGTGAGACCCGTCGGAAAGGACCCCTCCCCGATGCTGCTGGCCCACCCCGCCCTCCTGTCCGACCTGGTCGCCGAGTACGAGACCCTGCGCGTTCTCGACGCCGAGGACGGCGGCACCGACGCCCGGCGCCGCGTGGACGACGTCGCCTACTCGCTCTGCGTCGCCACCGGCACCAGCGACATCGACGCCGCCCTCGTCGCGGCCCGGCACCGGCTGCCCGGAGCGCGGGTCCACGACGATTCACTGATCGGCGCCGCCCGGCCCTGAGCCTCAGGGGTAGGACACCACCGTGGACGGCACGGTGTCGGTGCCCGAGGTGGCGGCCCCGATGTCGTTGACGACGTGCTCGAACTGGCCGTTGCCGCCGAGCGAGACGACGAGCAGGTCGTGGAACTTCACGCCCGGTGTGTTCGGCGCGGCGAAGCCGTGGTCCTGGCGGATGGACGGATCCACGTTGTAGTAGCAGTACGAGCCGAGCCCCCAACCCTCGTGCGTGGTCACGGAGTTGTCGACCTTGTACGCGGCGAAGCCCTTGACGTCCCCGTCCTGGACGGCGGCCTGGTTCGGGGCGTCGTACGCCTTCTCGTTCTGGAAGAAGACCGTCCGGCCGCGCTCGCCGAACCACTGCACGTCGTACTTGTTGAAGTGCTCCACGAACAGGCCGGTCGCGAGCACGTCGTCGCCGTTGACCACGACGCCGTAGTCGGCCCGGTTGGTGTCCCAGCCCACTCCGTCGCCGTGGTCGGCGCGCCACACCCAGGTGTGGTCGACGATCGTGTGGTGGGCGTTGATCACCATGCTGGTGGTCGCCTTGCCCGCGCCCGCGCCGCCGATCCGCACGAAGACGTCCTGAACGGTGATCGGGTCGGCGGAGTGGTCGGCGGACGCGCCGTCCGGGCCGATCTCGATCAGCGTGGCCGAGTTGACGGTCCCCGCGTCCACGAGGAAACCGGCGAGCCTCACCCCGTCGACGTCGGCCACCTTCACGGCCGTCGCGCCGCCGTCCGGGACGAGCGTCGCGTACCCGAGGCCGAGCACCACGGTGCCCGCCCGCGTCACGTCGACCGGTGCGTCCAGGTGGTAGATCCCGGGCGTGAGCAGGAGGTTGAGGCCCTGGGCGAGCGCGGCGTTGAGCGTCGCGGCAGTGTCACCGGCCTGGGCGACGTAGAACTGCGAGAGCGGCAGCGAGGTGCCGCGCGGGGTGCCGTTGCCCCAGGTCGTGCCGCGGGCGCTCGTCCGCATCTCCGGCAGGAACACCTTGTAGTCGGCGCCGTCCAGGTACAGGAACGGCTTCTCGCGGGAGACCGGCGTCGTGTCCAGCGTCGTGTACGGCGGGTTCGGGAAGCTCTGCGCGGGCGCGCCCTCGACGCCCGAGAAGACCATGTTCCACACGGCGTTGACCCAGCCGCCCACCGACGAGTCACGCGTGTACCACTGCTGCTGCGAGTACGGGCCGACGCTGCCGTCGATCCGGCTGTCCGCGATGTAGCCGCCGCTCGCCCAGCCGTAGCCGTCGGGCGCCAGGTTCAGACCGCCGCGCACATGCATCCGGCGGAACGGCGCTGCCTGCGCGACCGCCCACCGGTTCGTCCCGTTGACCGGGACGAGCGCGAGATTCTCGGCGCTGCGCCAGAAGTTCTGCGTCGCGTTGCCGTTGAACCAGCCCGCGTCGACCGTCACGTCCCCGTTGATCGTGGTGTCGTCGGGGGAGAGGCCGAGCCCCGCTATCGAGGTGTAGAAGCCTATTTGGGCATTGAGCCCGTTGTACGTGCCCGGCTTGAACAGCAACGCGTAGCGCCCGGTGCCGAACTGGGCCGACTCCTGCTGCCGGAAGATCTCGTCCAGCTTGGCCTGGATGCCGGGCGTGGACGGGTCGAACACGATCACGTTCGGCCCGAGGTCGCCGCCGGCCGCCAGCTTCTTGATCTTCTTGGCCTTCTTGTCCGTGGCGGCGGAGGCCGTGGCGGTGCCGAGCGCGGGCAGCGCGGCGGACGCGGCGACGGCGCCGAGCACGGTGCGGCGGGAGGGGCCGGACAGGGCAGAGGGCGGCGTGGGGGAAGTGAGGGGGTGGCGCACAGCGGCTCTCCTTGTTCAGGAAGTGAACGAGTGGGGGTGTGGGAGCGCTCTCCAGGCGACGCATGCTTCAGGCGTGTGAATCGGACGTCAAGACTTGTGACCGAACTTCGCGGAATTGGCGAGGCGCAGTGGCAACAAAGCGCGCAGAAGCGGCAGTTGGGGTCGTGCCGGACTTCAGGAAGTGTCAGAAAGGGCTTTCTTCCCTCTCGTCCCTGCGGCCCCCGTTGACACCCGCGGAACCACCCCCTACGTTCCGGCCCGGAGCGCTCTCCTTCCGGCCCTGTGTGCTCGCTCCGTGAACCCGTGCGAACCCGTGCACCCGTGAAGGAGAGCCATGCGCCGCCCCCTGCTGCTGCTCTGCGCCACCGCGGCCCTGACCGCCCTGACCCTGGCACCGCAAGCCATCGCCGCACCCCCCACCGCGGCCGCGGCGGCCGCCGACTGGAACACCGATCTGGCGGCCGCCGCCTACGCGACCGATCCCGCGTCCGTCACCGCGTCCGGCAGCGAGAACGCCGCCACGGGCCCGGCCGCGGCGGTCGACGGTGACGCCAACTCCCGCTGGTCCAGCGACTTCTCCGACACCGCGTGGTTCCGCGTCGACCTCGGGTCGACCCTGCGCATCGACCGCGTGACCCTCGACTGGGAAGCCGCCTACGGCAAGCGCTACGTCCTCGAAGTCTCCCGGAACGGCACCGACTGGCAGCCCTTCTACACCGAGGACGCCGGCGCCGGCGGCAGCGTCACCGCCCACACCTATCCGCAGGAGGTGACCGGCCGCTACGTCCGCCTGCGGGGCATCGAACGCGCCACCCCCTACGGCTACTCGCTCTACTCGTTCAAGGTCTACGGCGGCGCCCCGGCCCCCGCGTCGACCACCCGCACCAACCTCGCCCTGCACCATCCCGCCTACAGCAACTACTACCAACACGCGGGAAACTCACCGGCGTTCGTCACCGACGGCGGCTGGCCCGCCGACCTCAAGGCCGATCAGACCCGCTGGTCCAGCGACTGGAACGCCGACCGATGGGTCTCCGTCGACCTGGGTGCCCCCTCCGTCATCGACAGCGTCGATCTGTACTGGGAGGCGGCCTACGCCGTCGACTACGAACTCCAGGTCTCCGACGACAACAGGACCTGGCGCACCGTCTACCGGCCGAGCGCCGACGAGATCGCGGCCCGCCGCGCCGACGTCAAGGCCCCGGGCGACGCGACCGGCCGCCACGACACCGTCCAACTGCCGGCCCCGGCCACCGGCCGCTACGTCCGGATGCTCGGCAAAGAACGTCGCTCGTTCTACAACCCGGCCCCCGCGACCGCCCAGTTCGGCTACTCCCTCTACGAGTTCCAGGTCTGGGGCACCGGCGGCAGCGCCGACGCCGCGTATCCGCCGCTGCCCGGCGAGCAGTCGGGCACGTACCGCACCACGTTCTTCGACGACTTCACCGACGCCGCGCTCGACCGTTCCAAGTGGCGCGTGGTCAGAACCGGCACGGAGATGGGCCCGGTCAACGGCGAGTCCCAGGCGTACGTCGACTCCACCGACGCCGTGCGCACCGAGAACGGCGATCTGGTGCTCGCCGCCACGTACTGCCAGGGCTGCACCCGGGCCGGCGGCAGCACGTACGACTTCACCTCCGGCCGCATCGACACCCACACCAAGCTCGACTTCACGTACGGCAAGGTGAGCGCCCGGATGAAGCTGCCGGTCGGCGACGGGCTGTGGCCCGCGTTCTGGCTGCTCGGCAGCGATGTCGACGACCCCTCGGTGTCCTGGCCCGCCTCGGGCGAGACCGACATCATGGAGAACATCGGCTACGGCGACTGGACCAGCTCGTCCCTGCACGGACCCGGCTACTCCGCCGACGGCAACATCGGCGCGCTCCAGCACTACCCCGACGGCGGCCGCGCCGACCAGTGGCACACCTACGCCGTCGAGTGGACGCCCACGGGCATGCGGTTCACGGTCGACGACCGGCTGGTGCAGTACACGTCCCGCACGAAACTGGAGTCGACGCGGGGCCAGTGGGTGTTCGGGCACAACCAGTACCTGATCCTCGACCTCGCCCTCGGCGGCGCCTACCCGGCCGGCTGGAACAAGGTCACCACGCCCTACTGGGGGCTGCCCCGGTCCACCGTCGACGCGATCAGGGGCGGCGGCGTGCAGGCGCGGGTGGACTGGGTGCGGGTGGAACAGAAGGGTTAGCGGCGGCTAGGCGGCGAACCAGCCCTCGGTCTCGTCCCTGACCACCTGCTCGGCGTGGGCCGTCGACGACAGCCACGGCGTCGTCACCGGTTCCCATACGCGCAGCCCGGCCGGGGCGCCCAGCGTCATCGCCTGGAATCCGCGCCCGCCCTGGTCGGGCGACGCGGCCACCTTGATGGAGGTGACGACCGCCCCCTGGTTCTCGGCGTCCTCCGTGGCGGCGAGGGAACGGACGGCCGCGTACGCGGTGGCGTGCGCGGCCAGCCGGTGGTCGCCGTGCGGCACGGGCCGCGGCTGCGCCGCACCGTCCAGATCCCCGTACGTGACGGTGGGCGCCCCGGCGATGGCGCACGCCTTCGCGGAGTCGTTGCGCACGCTCAGCATCACGACGCCCTCGGTGTCGTCGGACGGCTCGGCGCGCACCGTCAGGTCGTTCTCCGAGCAGACCGCGGGCCTGCCGGCCGACACGGCCGCCGGTGCGGTGAGGGCGGTCAGGGTCAGGGCGGCCGCGGCGACGGCCGAGAGGTGACGAGCGCGCATCCGATGTCCCCAGTCATGGTCCGAGTGGTCCGTGGGCTGCGTCTTTTCCTTCGGCGGCCCATGGTGCGACGAAAGGAACCTATGTCGCAATACGGCCAAATGAGACTATCCTGAATGTGCGGCTTTGTGCAGGCGGCGTCGGTTCGATCATGGATCTTCACCTTGAGGACCACGCCCTTCTCGGGGACCTCGAGACTGCTGCGCTGATCGGCAGGGACGGGTCCGTCGACTGGCTGTGCCTGCCCCGCTTCGACTCACCCGCCGCCTTCGCCGCTCTCCTCGGCACCCCGGCCTACGGCTTCTGGCGCCTGGCCCCGAGCGTGGCGCGGGCCCGTCCGCATCGTGCCTACCGGCCAGGCACCCTGGTCCTCGACACCGTCTGGGAGACGGCGGACGGAGCCGTGCGGATCACCGACTTCATGCCGCCCCGCGCCACCCGGCCGTGCCTGGTGCGCCGGGTGGAGGGGATCCGCGGCGCCGTACCGGTCCACGGAGTGCTGCGACCGCGCTTCCACCACGGGCGGATCCTGCCGTGGCTGCACGGCGCGGGCCCGTGCACCGTCGCCGTCGCCGGGCCCGACGCCCTCTGGGTGCGCGTCGACGGGGCCGCGCACGAGACCCTCGACCCGGCCACTGGCACCGCGACGCTCGACACCGTCCTCGCCCCCGGGCAACGCTGCGCCGTCACCCTGGTCTGGGCGCCCTCGCACCTGGTCGACCCCCCGGCCGAGCTGGCCGTCCCGGCGCAGACCCTGCTCAAGGAGACCGTCGCGTTCTGGCGGAGCTGGAGCGGACACTGCCTGCTCGAAGGGCCGGGGCGGGAGACCGTCCTGCGGTCACTGATCACCTGGAAAGCGCTCACCCACGCCCCGACGGGGGCGGTGATCAACGCACCCACGACCTCGATCCCGTACGGACCGGACGGCGCACACGACGGAGACGGCCGCTTGTGCCGCCTGGACGGCTTCGGTGCCGATCTCGCCACCCTGCTGCACTGCGGACTGCGCACCGAGGCGGCGGACCGGATCGCCTGGCTGCTGCGCACCACGGCGGGCGAGGCCGAGGGGCTGCAGGCCGTCTACGGGATCGCGGGGGAGCGGCGGCTGCGACAGGTCGACGCCACCTGGTTCGCGGACCGCCCCGACAGCCGTCCCGTGCGCTTCGGCGACGCGGACGCGGGACGATTCCGTTTCGAGGCGTACGGGGACGCCCTCGCCGCCCTCGACACCGCCCTCCGCGCCCGGCTGCCCCTCCCGGGCCCGGACGTCGCACGGTTCGCCGAGGACCTGACCCGCACGGTCGAACGGGCCTGGCCGCGGGCGGCGCCGCGCGCGTCCGTGCACGAGGCACTGATGGCCTGGGTCGCCGTCGACCGCGGTCTGCGGATCGCCCGGCTGCTGGGCCGGGACGGCGCCGCCTCCGAGCGGCGCGCGCTGCGCGCGGGGATCCGGCGCCAGGTGGAGGCGGTGGCCCGAGTCGCCGTTCAGGAAGGCACGGTGGCGGTGTGCGCGGGCTTCCACGGCATCTGGCATCCACACGTCCGCGCCGCCCTGGACGCGCCACGGCCCGCCGCGCCCAGGACGGCCGACGAACTGCGACGTGTGCAGGTTCTGGCGCGCTCGGGCCGTCACGACGAGGCCATGGCCGTGTTCGAGCGGGTGCTCACGGCCCGCAACGACGTGGGCCTGCTCGCCGAACGCTGGGACCCGGCCACCGGACGGCGGCTCGGGAACGCGCCGGGCGCGGGCGCACACCTGACACTCGCCGGGACCGCGCACGCGCTGGGCGCCGCAGGACTCAGCGCGCGACGGCCGACAGGAGCACCATGCCGGAGTCCCCGTAGTCCGGCAGCGTCGGGTCGGCGTCGATCCGCGTGACCGCCAACTGCCTTGTCAGGGGGGCGAAGACCGACGTGACGGCGGTGACGTCCACGGGGCAGCCCGGCCAGACCGTCGCCGCGCCGATGCGGTACGTCGGCATGTTCTCCATGAACGCGGCGATCAGCCGCCCACCGGGCTCGACGCACCGCGCGAACCGCGCGCACAGCTCCGAGAACTCCGCGAAGTCCTCCGTGATGCCCTCGGCGACGAAGTTCATCGACGCGAGCCCGTACCCGCCCTCCGGTACGGCCCGTACGTCGCCGTGGACCACCCGGACATGGGCGAGCGCCGCGGCGCAGGACGCGGGAAGACGCGGATCGAGACGCCGGGCGAGCGCGTGGAACGGAGCCCAGCTCGCATCCGGGCCGTGCGCCAACTGCCGCCGCAGATAAGCCACGTTCGCGGCGCCGGCCTCCACGGCGTCGACGCTCCGGCACACCGCCGCGCCCAGCATCAGGGGATAGAGATTGGGCCCCGCGCCGAACTCCACCGCCCGCGCCACCCCGCCCGCCGCCAACTCCCGGTAGCAGGAGCTGTGATGGGCGATCACGGCGGCGTCCGACGGATGCAGCTCCCGGTAGTTTTCGGCGAGATAGGACTCGACGGGCCAGCCGTCCCAGTCGACGTCGTCGTTGAACGTCCGCCCGGCCACGGCCCGTTCAGTCCCTCGTCCGCATCGGGAAGCGCTCCTTCAGGCGGGTCAGCGTCGCATTGAGCCGGTCGATGTCCTCGTCGGAGTTGAGCGCCGTGAGCTGCACCCGGAAGCCCACCCGGTCGCGCGGCACCAGGGGATACGCGGCCACCGTCACATAGATGCCGCTGTCCCACAGGAAGCGGGCCACGGCGTCCACGTCCTGAGCCCGTCCCAACGGGATCTCCACAATGGGGAGTTCGTCCCGGTTGAGTGTCTCCAGACCGAGGTGCCGTACGTGGTCCAGGACCCGCTTCGTCTTGGCGTGCAGATCCGCGCGGATGGAGTCCCCACGCCGCTCGTTCACGTCCAGGCCCGCCCTCACCGTCGCCAGCGACGCCGTCGGTGAGGGGCCCGAGTACAGATAGGGCGCCGCGGAGGTCTTGAGGTGGTCCTTCAACCACGTCGGCAGCGCGAGGAACGCCAGCAGCGACGAGTACGCCTTCGAGAACCCGCCGACCAGCACGATCCCGTCGTACGACTCACCGAGATGCCGCACGACCCCGTTGCCCCGCGAACCGTACGGGCACGGCTCCGTCGCCCCGCGCTCCCCGATCACACCGAAGCCGTGCGTGTCGTCGATGTAGAGGGTGGCGTCGAACGAACGGCACAGCCGCGCCAGCAGCGGGAGGTCCGGCAGATTGCCGCTCATGCTGTTGACACCGTCCAGGCAGACCAGGCGCGAGACACCCGGCGGCACCGACCGCAGCAGCGCCTCCAGTTCGCCGGGGCGCTCCCCGTGGAAGCGGTGCAGCGTCGCGCCCTGACCACGCGCGGCGACACAGCCGTCGTACACCGTGCGGTGCGCGGTCGCCTCGACGAACACCTGGCCCCGGCCCGCGAGGACGGGGATCACCGAGGCATGGATCAGGGTCGCCGTCGGCAGCACCAGGGTGTCCGGCGCGCCGAGCAGCCGAGCGAGCCGCTCCTCGATGTCCGGGTACAGGCGCGGACTGCCGAGGAGGCGGGACCAGCTCGGGTGCGTGCCCCACTGCTTCACCGCGGGACCGATCGCGTCCATGATCTCCGGGTCCCAGTCGAAGCCCAGGTAGTTGCAGGACGCGAAGTCGATCAGCCAGTGGTCGCCGCTGCGGATGTGCCGGCCCCGCACCTCGTCCAGGACCGCGTCGCTCATCGGGTTGGTGCGGCGCAGCCGCTCCAGGTCGCCCCAGCGCGGATCGCGCCGCACTCCCGGGGGTTCGGGTGCCGGAAGGTTCATGCTGTCGTCTCCTTCGGTGCCGCACCGTCGAGCAGAGCCGCGGCCTGCTCGGGGGTGAGGGGCCGGGCGTAGAGAAAGCCCTGCCCGAACCGGCAGCCCATGCCGGCCAGGAGTCTGTGCTGCGCCGGGTCCTCGATCCCCTCGGCGATGACCGTGAGACCGAGCGTCCGGGCGATCCCGACGATGCCCTCGACCAGCGCCACCTGACGGGCGTCGGTCACGATGTCGTCGATGAACGACTTGTCGATCTTCAGTACGTCGATGGGGAACTCGCGCAGATACCGCAGACTCGAGAAGCCCGTGCCGAAGTCGTCGACGGCGATGCGCACGCCGAGGTCCTTCACGCTCTGCACGACCGTGTCGATCTGCTTGTCGCGCCGCATCAGCACGGTCTCCGTGAGCTCCAGTTGCAGCGACCCCGGAATCAGGCCGGGCGTGCCCAGCGCCGCGCGCACCTGATCGACGAAGTCCGCCTCGCGGAACTGGCGCGCCGAGACGTTCACGCTCACGTACGGCGGCGTGCCCGGGGCGACGCACTGCAGCCGAGCCGCCCCCGTCGCCGCGTTGCGCAGCACCCACGCGCCGAGCGAGGCGATGTGCCCGGTCTCTTCGGCGAGCGCCACGAACTGCTCGGGCGGCACCGTGCCGTGCGGGTCGTCCGGCCAGCGCACGAGTGCCTCGAAGCCGACGACGTCGTGCGTCGCGAGATCCACCACCGGCTGGTACCGGAGGGCGAACCCGCCGCTGCTGACCACCGCGTCGAGACGGGCCTGCAACTCGTGGCGGCGCAGGACCCGTTCGTGCAGCGGCGGTTTGAAGCGGCGCCACTGGCGTTTGCCCGCGGCCTTCGCCGCATACAGCGCCAGGTCCGCGTGCTGCAGCAGTTCGTCGGCGTTCGCGCTGTCGTGGGCCGTGGCCACGCCGACGCTGGCGGAGACGCTCACCGAGTCCTCCAGCAGCCGGATGGGCCGGCTGAGGGTCTGCAGCACCTGCGCCGCGAGCAGCTCCGCGTCGGCCGGATCCCTGGCGCCCTCCATCAGCACGGCGAACTCGTCGCCGCCGAGCCGCGCAGCCGTGTCCGACCGGCGCAGCGATGCGGACAGCCGCTCCCCGACGGCCATCAGGAGCATGTCGCCCGCCGGGTGCCCCAGGGTGTCGTTGACCAGCTTGAAGTCGTCCAGGTCGATGAAGAGGAGACAGGTCAGGGCGCCCTCGCGGCGGCTGCGCAGCAGCGCCCGCTCCACCCGCTCCAGGAGCAGGGTCCGGTTGGGCAGCCCGGTCAGCGCGTCGTGGAACGCCCGCTGGGTCAACTCCTGCTCCAGCTGCCGCTGTTCGGTGACGTCCCGCAGCGTCACCACGATCCCCGCGACGGTCGGGTCGTCGCGCAGATCGCTGCAGCGCACCTCGACCTCGGTGCGCCCGCCGTCCTGGGGCACCCACCAGTGGTCGTGGGTCTCCATGGTCCCGTCCGCGCGCAGCGCCGCCAGCGCCCGCGTCGCCCGCTCCCGGTCCCGCGGACCCACCAGATCCGGCAGCACGGCCCCCACCGGCTGCGCGCCCGTGAACACGGCCTGCGCGGACGGGCTCGCGTACCGGACGGTGTTGTCGTCGTCGACGATGAGGATCACGTCCGACGTGTTGCGCACCAGCGTGCGGAAGTACGCCTCGCTCTCGCGCCGGATGATCTCCTGGCGCAGTGCGATGCGTTCCATCGCGAGTCCCGCGTGGGCGGCGAGGCTCTCCAGCGGCCCCTGGATCTCGCTCAGCACCTTCGAGGACCCGGCCACCACGAGCACCCCGGGCAGATCGCCGCCCGGCGGCCGGTCGGACGGCACCATCGGGCAGGCGAGCGCGGTGGCCAGGCCCTTCAGCCGGGCCGCCGCCTCGGGCCCGAGATCCGCCACCGGCACCAGCCGGGTGGCCTCGCGTGGCTCCTGCGGGTCGGCGTCCGCGACTGCGGGGAGCAGGGCGGAGGCATGCGGGTCGTCCGGGCCGAACAGGGCGCTGACCGCCGTGTCGCAGGCCTGCGCGATGTCCTGCGGCCGGATCGCCGAGACCAGCGACGCGGTGGCGGTGCGCAGCGCCTGCTCCCGCGCCACCGCCTTGCGGTAGGCGACCACCATTCCGCCGAACCGCAGCAGCACGAGCAGGAAGAGCACCGCGCTGAACGCGGCGATCGCCGCACCGTCGTGCGCCCGGCCGGCCAGTGCCTCGTACAGCAGGATCGCCGGGGCGATGAGCGTGGCGGCGCCGAGCAGCACCACCCGCAGGCGCGGCGGCAGCTGCGTCGGCTCACGCGGCAGCTGTGCCGTCAGCTCGACCATCGACGGGTGCAGGGCGGCCAGGCCCCACGCGGTGTAGAAGACGACCCAGCCCGTGTCCAGGGCCGTGCCCGCCTGCCACGTCCCGTGCAACTGGAGGATGCCGTACGCGATGTCGAAGCCGAGCAGCGTCAGTGTGCCCGCCATCAGCAGTTGGACGGACCGGTTGCCCCGCGGCCCGGGACCCGAGGCGAGGAGCCGGACGAGCAGCGCCAGGACCAGGACGTCCCCCAGGGGATAGGCGATGCTGATGGCCCGCTGCTGCCACGTCATGTCGGCGGCCAGACTCAGCGGCTGGACGAGGAAGACCCACACCGGCAGGGCGAGGCCCGCGGTGAGGATCAGCGCGTCCAGCACCGCGGGCAGGTCGCGTCCGGCCCACCGGTAGCGCACGAACCCGAACAGCCCGATGGCGAACAGCGGATACGTCAGGAGATAGAACGCGTCGGAGGGGGAGGGGAACGGGTTCGACGCCGAGAAGTACTGTTCCTGCACGTTGTAGTACGTGTCACCGGCCGAGAAGGCGAGCAGGGCGCCGGCGAGCACGTACCAGGGCCATCGCTGCGCGGGCCGGTAGCGGTGCACCCCGAAGAGCACCGCGACGACGGCCGCGACACCGATCGCCGCCCACAGGGGCGCGTGCATCGCGGGGACGGTGAGATAGACGGCGGTGGCGGCCGCCACGAGGACGGCGTACAGACCCATCAGCCGATGTGCTCGCGGCAATGGCACACGCCTCCCTGCGTCGGGGACACCGGGCGGCGTGGTGGGCGTCGAGCCTCGGCCTCGCTCCTTCGTTGATCGTAGGCACGCGCGCGGATGCCTGCATCTCAGCGCCGGACAGCGGCTCCGACCTGCGGCGGATCGCTCACCGGCTGCCCGAAGTAGTCGGTCGGGCCGGCCCCGGGAGCACCGTCCGGCAGCGGCAGGCCGACGCCTTTGCCGGTGAGCGCGTCGCAGACGGGGGCCGCCAGGTGCACGTCGTCGACCGAACGGATCCGGGGCAGCGGGCCCCCGGCGGGACAGGGGGCCAGATCGAAGCCCGTCGCCCGGCCGCCGCTCGTCTCCTGGCCCGTGGCGTCCCGCCACGCGGCGAGCGACGTGTGGCGGGTGTCGCCCCAGCGCACCTGCCAACTGCCGTGCACCACGTGGTAGTCGTTGCCCTGGAGCACGACGTCGGACCGGGTCAGGCCCGCGTCGGCGTGCACCAGCGGTACGCCGTCGGTCACGAGGACGTTGTCGCGCACGACCACACCGCGCTCACCCGCCTCCAGGCGCAGCGCCGGCCCTTCGCCCGCGGGCGAGCGCGTCAGGAACACCGTGTTCTGTACGACGGCGAAGTTCCGCAGATCCTTGCCGTACAGCGAGATCGCCCCGTGCCTGGGCAGCCCGCGCCCGTCGTCCACGCTGATGTTGTGGCTGATCGTGTTGCCGGTGTGCAGGCCGTTGACCCGGCGCTGGAAGGCGTAGAAGCCCGGACCGTCGTTGTCGAAGGCCAGATTGCGGCGCAGCGCCGAGAACGACACGTTCGAGTCGAACCCGAACCCCGCGCCGTCCACGGACGAACGGGTGTGGTTGCGGTAGGCGACGCTCTGCTCGATGACGACCCGCGTGGAGTCGTAGGCCCACACCCCGACCGGTCCCGCGACCGCGTCCGTCGCCGAACGGCCCCCGTTGTCATGGGCGTCCACGTGGGACAGCCGCGCCCCGCGCACGGAGCCGATCACGATGCCGTCGCCGGTGTGCCGGTCGTGGGCGTCCGGGTCCCCCGGGTTGTCGTACGCCGTGACGGATTCGACGGTGAGGTTCTCGTGGGCGTAGACCGGCCGCGCGGGGCTGATGGCGGGTCCGTAGGTGAGGAGGCCGACGTCCTTGTTGTCGTGCAGCGCCGACCCGCGCACGGTCACCTCCCGGAACCCGATGCCGTGGTCGTCGGCGCCGACGGCGAGGCCGACCCGGAAACCGGCGGCGTCGACCCCGGAGACGGTGACGCCGGACAGCCGGTCGCCCGCGGCGCGGTCGCTGTACAGGTTGATCCCGGCGGCGTCCGTCCGGCTGCCGCCGGAGCCACGCAGCACCAGGTCCTGGATCTGGAGGCCCGCTGTGTCGTACACCGAGACGGCGGGTCCGTGGGCCGGGGCGATCGTGGCCCGGCCGGTCCCGAAGGAACCGACCAGGACCGGCCGTCCGCGGTCCCCGGCGTCCTTGGGGCCCAGGCTCAACGAGCCGCTGAAGCGTGTCCCGCCCTCCAGCAGCAGCCGCTCGCCGGGGGCGAGCCCCGCGCGGTCCGCGCGGCCGAGGGTCCGCCAGGCGGTGTCCGGGGACGTGCCGTCGGCGTGGTCGTCACCGTTCTGTGCCACGTAGTAGGTGCGCCCGGTCGGGACATAGTGCGGTGTCGTGGCGCATCCGGCCGCCGCGGCCGCCAGCACCACGGCCACCGCGACACCCGCGCCGCGCACGGCCCTCACACCCTGACCGGAACGGGCTCACGGGTCCGCACCTGCCGGGTCCCGGCGTGCGCGCGGCTCCAGACGGCGGTGCGCCGCAGCCCCTCCTCCAGCGGGACCGACGCGTCCCAGCCGAGCAGCGAGCGGGCCAGGTCGACGGCGGGGCGGCGGCGCGTGGGATCGTCCACCGGCAGCGGCCGGTACTCCACCACCGACGCCGAACCGGTCACCCTGAGTACGAGATCGGCCAGCTCACGCACGGTGAACTCGCCGGGATTGCCCAGATTCACCGGCCCCTCGGCCTCGGCGTCGAGCATGGCGACCAGTCCGCGGACGAGATCGTCGACGTAACAGAAGCTGCGGGTCTGCAGTCCGTCCCCGAAGATCGTCAGCGGCAGACCGGCCAGCGCCTGGCGCAGGAACGTCGACACGACCCGCCCGTCGTACGGGCGCATCCGGGGACCGTACGTGTTGAAGATCCGCACGATGCCGGTGTTCGCGCCGAGTGACCGGCGGTGGGCCATGGTCAGAGCCTCCGCGTACCGCTTCGCCTCGTCGTACACGCTGCGCGGGCCGACCGGGTTCACATGGCCCCAGTAGCTCTCCGGCTGCGGATGGACCTCCGGGTCGCCGTACGCCTCGCTCGTGGACGCCAGCAGGAACCGTGCGTCGTGGGCGAGCGCGAGGCGCAGTGCGTTCCGCGTGCCCTGACTGCCGGCCGCCAGGGTCTCCAACGGCAGCCGTTCGTAGTCGGGCGGTGACGCGGGGCTCGCCAGATGGGCCACCGCGTGCACCGGGCCCGGCACCCTGAACGGCTCGGTCACGTCGCACGACACGAGCCGGAACCGCGGCTCGCACAGCAGATGCGTCACGTTCGCCGGGGTGCCCGTGCAGAAGTTGTCCAGGCACCAGACCGTGTCACCGCGGTACAGCAGCGCCTCGCACAGATGGGAGCCGAGGAACCCGCCGCCTCCCGTGACCACCACTCTCACGACGCGCCTCCCAGCGTGCTCACCGGGCGGCCCAGCGCCCGGAAGGCCCAGCCGGCCGCACCCCACGCCCGCGCGTCGAGCACGTTGCGGGCGTCGAGGATCAGCGGGGTGCGGACGACACCGGCCAGGGCGGCGGGATCGATCGCGCGGTACTCGGGCCACTGCGTCAGATGCAGCACCAGATCCGCGTCCTCGCACGCCTTCGGAATGTCCAGGGTGTACGTGAGGTCCGGGCACACGGCACGGGCGTTGTCCAGGGCCTGCGGATCGTGGACGCGGACGGCCGCGCCCTGGGCCCGCACGGCGGTCGCCACGGCCAGCGCGGGCGAGTCCCGTACGTCGTCGCTGCCGGGCTTGAAGGCGGCGCCGAGCACGCCCACGCGCCGGCCGGCGAACGTGCCGCCCAGCAGCCGGCGGGCCCGCTCGACGGTGCGCCGACGCTGCCGGGTGTTGATCCGGTCGACCTCGTGCAGGAAGGCGACCGCTTCGCCCGCGCCCAGCTCCTCGGCGCGGGCCGCGAACGCCCGGATGTCCTTGGGGAAGCAGCTTCCGCCGAAGCCGAGCCCGGGATCGAGGAAGTGCGGCCCGATCCGGGAGTCCGCGCCCACCGCCCGCGCCAGCAGCGTCACGTCGGCGCCCGCCGCCTCACAGACCTCGGCCATCGCGTTGACGAAGGAGATCTTCGTGGCGAGGAACGCGTTCGAGGCGACCTTCACCAGCTCGGCCGTCGCCGGGTCCGTCGTGAAGAGGGGAACTCCGGCCCGCCGCATCGGTTCGTACACGGTCCGCAGCAGCGTGTCCGCCCGGGCGGATGCCACGCCGAGCACCAGCCGTTCCGGATGCATGGTGTCGTGCACCGCCGAACCCTCCCGCAGGAACTCCGGGTTCCAGGCGACCTCCGCATCCGGCGCCAGGTGCGCGAGCCGCCCGGCGATCCGCTCGGCCGTGCCCACCGGCACCGTCGACTTGCCGACCACCAGGGCGCCCGGTCGCAGGTGCGGTCCGAGCCCCTCGACGACGGAGTCCACGTACCGCAGGTCGGCGGCCGGTCCGTTTGGCCGTTGCGGTGTCCCCACGCAGACGAAGTGCAGGTCCGCGAAGGCGGCCGCCTCGGCGAGCGACGTCGAGAAGCGCAGCCGCCCCGACGAGACGCCGCTCACCACAAGAGCGTCGAGGTCCTTCTCGTGCAGCGGGGCCCGGCCCGCCGCCAGGGTCGCGATCCGCTCCGCGTCGATGTCGACGCCGAGCACCTCGTGCCCGATGTCGGCCATGCACGCCGCGTGCACCGTGCCGACGTATCCCGTGCCGATGACTGTCATCCGCATGGTCCCGCTCCTTCGTCCTTCGCGCCCGGCCGCCGGGGCGATCCCGGGTAGCCGTTCGGGTTGAGCTGCTGGAAACGCCAGGCGTCCCGGCACATGTCGGCCAGGTCCCGGACGGGACGCCAGCCCCAGGCGCGCGCCACCGCGCCCGCGTCCGCCACGAGTTCGGCCACGTCGCCCGCACGACGGCCGGTGAGCTCGTACGGCACGCTCAGGCCGCTCGCCCGTTCGAAGGCGGCGACCACGTCGAGCACCGAACTCCCCTGTCCGCGGCCGAGGTTGAACACCTTCATGCCGGGCCCTTCGGCGAGCCGGTCGAGGGCGATCCGGTGCGCCTCCACCGTGTCCATCACATGGAGGTAGTCGCGGATCGCGGTGCCGTCCGGCGTCGGGTAGTCGGCGCCGAACACCCGCAGCCGGGGCCGCCGTCCGACGGCGACCTGGGCCACGTACGGGAAGAGGTTGTCGGGGGTGCCGTGCGGGTCCTCGCCGAGCAGGCCGCTGGGGTGCGCGCCCGCCGGGTTGAAGTAGCGCAGGCACAGCACGGTCCAGCGCGGGTCGGTGCGGCACACGTCGGCGAGGACCGCCTCGCACAGCGATTTCGACGCGGCGTACGGATTGGTCGGCCGGTGCGGCCGCGCCTCGTCGAGCGGGCCCGCACCCGCGTCGCCGTACACCGAGCAGGAGGAGGAGAACACCAGCCTGCGCACACCGTGTTCGTGCATCACCTGGAGCAGTGCGGTCGTCCCGCCGACGTTCGTGTCGTAGTACGCGGCGGGCATCCGGGTCGACTCGCCCACGGCCTTGTGCGCGGCGAAGTGCACGACGGCGTCCACTGGGTGACGGTCGAAGACGGCCGAGAGGGCGCGTCGATCACGGATGTCCAGCTCGTACACGGCGCCGACGAACCGTCCGGCGATCCGCTCCACCCGCGGAAGCACCCGCGGGCAGCTGTTGGAGTAGTCGTCGACCACGATCACCTCGTAGCCATGGTCGAGGAGTTCGACGCAGGCGTGGCTGCCGATGAAACCGGCACCGCCCGTGACGAGAACGGTCGAGGGGGAGCCGCTGCGTTCTCTCACGGCACTCACCAGCCCAGAACGGCGGCCGCGTAGGCCGGATACAGCACGACGCCCGTGGCGACGGCCAGGGCCGCGGGGACGGTCGCCACCAGGGGCACCCGTGCCGTGCGCAGCGCCGCCGCGAACGGCACCCCCGCCGAACGGGCCGCCTCGTGCACATGCAGCAGCGGCAATGCGAACGCCACCACCGTGTACGTCGCGCCCGAGACCAGACACAGGAAGACATAGCCCACCGAGGGGCTGGTGAGCTCGCCGGCCACGGCGACCGCCGCGAGCGCACCGCCGAGCAGGGCGAACGGCACGGTGAGCCGGGCGGGCAGCGGCCGCGGCCCCGCCGCGTCCTTCGGGGTGATCTTGAACGTGACCTGGCGCGGGCGCACCCGCTGGCGCAGCGCCCCGACGAGACCCGCGAGCACGAACGGCCAGCGTGCCAGCGCGAAGAGCCAGACCTCCCAGCTCAGCAGCGGCGCGTTGCGCGGCCGCAGCAGCCCGCGGTGGCGCAACAGCCACAACGTGATCAGCAGCCACACCGGCAGGCTCCAGAAGTGCAGCAGGAACGCACCGTAGTCGACGTTCATCCAGGGGAGCCCGGTGACGACGGCCACCGGCGGCAGCACCAGGCCCGCCACGATCATCAGGGCGAGCAGCGGGTAGTACGCGAGCGCGTAGGCGAACCGCAGCCGCAGCACCATCGGCAGCCGTCCCAGATGGCGGGGGAGGAGACCGAGCAGCATCGTCGTCAGGCTCCGCGACCACTGGTACTCCTGCGTCACCATGTCCGCGAAGGTCAGCGGCCCGTCGCCGTGCGCCTCCGCGTCGATCGCGAACGCCCCCTGCCAGCCGGCCGAGTTGAGCAGGTACGTCGTGGAGAAGTCCTCGGCGAGTTCGGGGCCGAGCCCGCCGATGTCGCGCAGCGCGCGGGTGCGCACGGCGTAGTGGGAACCGATGCACATCGGGGCGAGCCCGTCGCTGTGCCCGAGCTGTACCGCGCCGTGCCACACTGCCTCGCGGTACAGCCGGCCCCGCGCCGACCACGACCACGTACCGTTCGCGTCGCAGACGCTGGGCGCCGCCACGTAGCCGACGGCCGGGTCCGCGAACGGCCGGACCATCTCGGCGAGATAGCCGGGCCCGGGGACGTGGTCGCAGTCGAGCTGGGCGACCACGGCGTACTCGGCGTAGCCCCAGTGGTCGTAGAAGTAGGCGAGATTGCCTTCCTTGCAGCGGGTGCGGCGCGGCCAGACGGGACGGTGGTACGCACCCAGGCCCTGGCGTGACGACAGCCGCACCCGGTGCGCGCGGCACCAGTCGACGACGTACCGCGTCGGCGCCTCGTCGCACAGCCACACGTCGTAACGGTGCGGGAAGTCCTGTGTGAGCATCGCCTGCAGCGTGCGGCACACGGCGGGCCACGGCTCCGAAGGGGCGCGGGTCACCACGAAGGCGACCCGCAGGGACGGGACCGGCAGCGCCGGATCGACCCGGCGCAGCCGCAGCGCCGTGACGAAGAAGTACGCCGGAAGGCAGGTCAGGTACAGCAGCAGAGCGCTGTTCACGAGCAGTCCCGCCCAGCTCGCCCGGTGCTCGGGCCGCAGCCACCACGCCCAGAACCACACCAGGCTCACCGCCCAGCCGGCCGCGACGGCCAGCAGCGCGGCCCGGTCGGGGCGGGCGAGCATCGGCACGAACGTCGCCGGCCGCACCCGGCGCACCCGGCACGGCCGCCCGAAGACCGGACCCTCGGGGGCCACCCGCACCACGTTCCCGCCGGAGATGCGGGCGAGATGCGCGGTCACCTGGCCGAGGTCCGAGACGTCCATGACGGCACGCTCCTGCGCTGTACGCTGACGCCGTATGTTTACGACGTATATGTACGACTTTGCGCCTATGGTGGTGCTGAGTCAAGAGGCGATTTCCGGGGACCGGGAGACGCCCGTGACGAAGGGAGTGCGCCATGCCGAAGAAGCCGTCGGGCGCGGGGAGCGCCGATCGGGCCGCGGCAGCCGCTCCCGCGCGCCGCGCCGCCGACCGCGGCCGCTACGGGCGGCTCAGTCGGGAGCGCGTGCTGGCCACCGCCCTGGAGATCGTCGACCGTGACGGCCTGTCCGCGCTGAGCATGCGCGGCCTCGGCGCCGAACTCGGCGTCGAGGCCATGGCGTTGTACCGCTACGCCGACGGCAAGGACGCCCTGCTGGACGGGCTTGTCGAGACCTTCTTCGCCGAACTGGAGTCCCGCCTCGACGCGGCGGAGGCGGACGGTGACGGGGCGACGGAGGCAGAGGCGGACGGGGACGGGGTGGCGGAACTGGACCGCATCGCCGGCGCGACCTACGCGGTGGCCCTGGAACATCCGCACGTCGTCCCGCTGCTGGCGACGCGGCTGCTGTCGACGCCGCTCGCCCGCCGCCCCGCCGCGGTGCTCCGCACCGACGAGCGGATCCTCGCGCTACTGCTCGACTCCGGCATGGCCGCGGACCGTGCGGTGCGGCTGCATCGGGCGTTCACCGCCTGGCTGCTCGGCTGGCTCATGGTCGAACTGCGTGCCGTGGTCGACGACCCCGACGAACCCGACCCCGCCTTCCGGCTCGGTCTGCACCGGCTTCCGGCCCGCGAACTGCCCCGGCTGAGGGAGTGCGCCGCGCTGATGGCCGAGCGCGGCGGGAAGGCCGGGCTGAGCGCCGGACTCCAGGCGTTGCTCCGGGCGTTCGGCGAAGAGGCCGGGGTGCAGTGACCGCAAGTTTGCACGGTGTGCAAGAATCCGGAGCGTGACCATCTCCCACCCGCAGCAGAGCGCCCCCGCCGAGGGCCTCCGTGCGCGCAGGCGCCGTGAGACACGCGCCGAACTGCACGCCACGACGCTGCGCCTCGCCCGCGAGCACGGCTTCGCGCGGGTCACGGTGGAGATGATCAGCAAGGAGGCCGGGGTCTCGCCCCGTACCTTCTTCAACTACTTCCCGAGCAAGGAAGCCGCGCTCTTCGCGCTGCCCGGATCCCTGCCGCCGGCGCTCGCCGAGCGCTTCGCCGCGGGGGACGGGCAGCACACGGACGCCGTGCTGCGCGACCTCGGCGACGTCCTCGCCGACCACCTCCAGGAGGCGGCCCCGGGCCCCAAGGACCTGGAGGACACCCTGCGCATCGCGGAGGGCGTGCCGTCGGTGCTCGCCACCTTCCTCGCCCAGTGCGAAGCGGTGGAGCGCGATCTCGCCGGGACCATCGCGCGCCGCACCGGCACTCCCGCCGACGGCGAGGAGGCCGAACTCCTCGCCGGGATCGCCATGGCGACCGTACGCAGCGGACTCAAGCGGTGGTCGCAGCACGCCGACCACCGGCACGGCCCCGCCGCCTGCGTCCGCGACTCCTTCACCACGCTGCGCACCCTCCTCTCGGTGGACGCGGCGCACCCCGGGCAGGGCGCAGTGCAGTAGGCGCTCCCTCGCGTGACCGCCCCCCACCACGGTCACCCACGCCCCCTCTCTCCCCCCCCGAACCCCGCAGCACCCCCACGACCCGAACGCGGCAACCGCTCTCCCCGCCGCCGCGCGGGCGCAGTCCGACCTGAACACCCGCACACCAGCAACGGAGAAGCACGCAATGACGCACGCCCCCGCATCCGAGGGCATGGACACCGGACCCGGCCCCGCGCTCGAAGCGGCCGCAGACAATGCAGCGAACGCCGAGAGCACGGCCAAGCCCGCCAACTTCGGGCTGATCTTCGCCGCGCTGATGCTGACCATGCTGCTCGGCGCGCTCGACCAGACCATCGTCTCGACCGCCCTGCCCACCATCGTCGGTGAGCTCAACGGCATCGAGCACATGGCGTGGATCACCACCGCGTACATCCTCGCCGCCACCATCGGCATGCCGGTCTACGGCAAGCTCGGCGACCTCATGGGCCGCAAGAACATCTTCCTCACCGGCATAGCCCTGTTCCTGGTGGGCTCGGTGGTCTGCGGACTCGCCCAGAACATGGGCACGTTGATCGCAGGACGCGCCCTCCAGGGCCTCGGCGGCGGTGGCCTCATGATCACCTCGCAGGCGATCATCGCGGACCTCGTGCCGCCGCGCGAACGCGCCAAGTACATGGCCCCCATGGGCGCCGTCTTCGGTCTCTCCTCCGTCGTCGGGCCGCTGCTCGGCGGCTGGTTCACCGACGAGCACTCCTGGCGCTGGGCGTTCTGGGTCAACCTGCCCCTCGGAGTCCTCGCCTTCTTCGTCGCCGTCGTCGCGATCAAGCTGCCGCGCAAGGCCGTCGAGGTCACGCTCGACTACCTCGGCACCGCGCTGATGGCCGCGGCCGTCACCTGCACCGTGCTCTTCGCGAGCTGGGGCGGCACGCAGTACGAGTGGTCCGACCCGCTGGTCATCGGGCTCGGCATCGGCGCGGTCGTCGCCTGGGTGCTGTTCTTCGTCGCGGAGAAGCGCGCGAAGGAGCCGGTCATCCCGCTCCACCTGTTCCGCTCGCCGATCTTCAACGTCGCGACCCTCATCGGCATGATCGTGATCGGCCTCGGCATGTTCGCGATCGTCGGCTACATGCCCACGTACCTGCAGATGGTCTACGGCAAGTCGGCCACCGAGTCGGGCCTGCTGCTGATCCCGATGGTCGTCGGCATCATGGGCACCGCCCTGCCGTCCGGCGCCATCATGTCCAAGACCGGCAAGTACAAGATCTACCCCATCGTCGGCACCGTCATCATCATGCTCGTCGCCTACCTGATGTCGACGCTCGACGTCTCCGACCCGGTCTGGCTCGTGTGCCTGTACGTCGGTCTCGCGGGCGCCGGTGTCGGTCTGATGATGCAGACCCTGGTCCTCGCCGTGCAGAACGACTTCCCGGGCGCGGAGGTCGGCACCGCCACCTCCGCGAACAACTTCTTCCGGGAGATCGGCGCGACGCTCGGCACCGCCGTGGTCGGCGCCGTGTTCGCCAGCCGTCTCACCGACAAGCTGACGGCCACCATCCCGGCGGAGGCCGCCGCCAAGGTCGGCAACAGCGACTCGCTGACCCCGGCGCTGGTCCGCGCGCTCCCGGCGGACCTGCGGGAGACCGTCGTCAACGCGTACCAGGAAGCGCTCGTCCCGATCTTCCTGTACCTGCTGCCCGTCTTCGCGGTCGGCCTCGTCCTCGCCTTCGTCCTGAAGGAGAAGCCGCTGGCCGACAACGCGGACTGGCACGCGCAGAACGCAGGCCCGGACCCCGTGGCCGACAAGGAGCCCGAGCCGGTCGGCTGAGGCCCCTCCCGCGCGCCGTCGTGCCCCTCGCCGCCCCGTGCGGCGAGGGGCACACGCGTGTCAGTCGGCGAGCAGCCAGGTCCCGTCGCGCATCAGATCCCGTCCGGCGAGCTCGTTCGCCTCGCGCCACGCCTGGACGCGCAGCGGACGGATGCGGAAGTACACGTACGGGCCCTTGATCCCACGGGGATCGAAGCCCGTCCTCTCGGCGAACGCGTCGCCCAGTTCGGGCGTGAGGTCGCCGTCCGCGATCAGCTCCGCGGCGCCCTCGATGTGCACGACGTCGCGGGTCTGCCCGATCGCCAGATGCGCCTTCCCCGTCGCCACGAGGTTGCGGGCCACGGGGTTCGACTCCCGGGTGGAGACGATCAGCGCGCCGTCGTGCCACAGGAACGACAGCGGCATCATGTACGGCGCTCCGCTCTCCGGGTCCGCCGTGGCGACCCACACGTCGACGTCCTGTTCCAGGCGGGCGAGGGTGTCCTGCTTGCGCTGCTTCGCCGAACGGGCGGGCGCGGCCTCGGTCATGGGGTCTCCTTCTGGGATCGAGCGCCGGATGCGGGCGCCGCGTAGCAGCGTACGGTGACCAACTCGTCGGGCCCCCACTCCTGTTGGCCCGTGGCGAGGAACTCCCAGCCGAGACGCTCGTACAGGGCGACGGCGGCGGTGTCGGTGGTGACCACGTCCAGGACGGCGCGGGCGCCGAGCGCCCGGGCCCGCTCGATTGCCCGCTCCAGCAGCAGGGCGCCGACGCGCCGGCCTCGGGCGGCGGGGTCCACGAAGAGCCGGCTGACGACGGCCACGGACGTGCTGCCCGTGCCGACCAGGGAGGGAGCGATGTCCTCCGGCCCCGGACGGACCAGGGCCACGTGGCCGACGATCCGGCCCTCCCACTCGGCGACCCAGGCCGCGGCGTCCGCGGAACCGGTGAGCCACTTCTGCGGATCCTGCGGCCAGTTGGTGGGATATCCGTCCGCCAGATGCACGGCGCGCAGCGCGGTGACGCAGGCGGGCAGGTCGCGGTCGACGCGCGTTCTCACCTGGGGGAGCGGCCCCGAGTCGTAGTCGTTCACCGGTTCATGAGATCACGCGCGTCGCCCGTTCTCCGCGCAGGTTCGGCGAGCGGGCGACGTAAGGGGGAGAGCGCTCTCCAACATCCGTCTCGTGGCCGCGTGGCCCGCCCTTCCGCGCTGACCTGCAGCGTCAACTCCGCTGCCTGAGATGCTGGTTGGTCCGCCGTGCAACGAGAGGTTCACCGAGTCTTGACGGGCTCGCGTCATGGCCGTAACACTGCGGGGCGTGGGAGAGCGCTCTCCAACGTACCTCCCACCCCGAGGGCCGGCCCGTCTTCGGCTCGCCCCCACCCCCCAACCACCCTGCACCGCAGGAGGCATCCATGGCCCGAAGAGCGCGACCCCTCTCGGCAGCCCTGATATCCGGCGCGTTGCTCACGACCTCGCTCGGGGTCGGCGGCGTGGCCGCCATGACCGCCGACGCCGCCACCGATTCCGGCACCGTCTCCCACGCGGGCCACGTCATGGCCGCCTCGACCCAGGCGTCCGGCGACGACCCGGACGGCGACGGGTACATCCCGGCCGATCCGCCCGTCACCGGCGTCGAACCGTCCGACAAGGAGCCGCCGCACCGCTACTTCCACGAGTTCCAGGCCCACTGCTCGGTCACCCACACCAAGCCGGACGACCCGATCGTCTACCCCGGCCAGCCCGGCAAGTCGCACGACCACACGTTCATGGGCAACACCACGACCGACGCCGACAGCACCACAGCGTCGCTCGACAGCGGATCGACATCCTGTCTCGCGCCGGGCGACAAGTCCGGTTACTGGATGCCCACCATGTTCAACGGGGACCAGCCGGTGCTCCCGGTGGGCGAGCAGACCATCTACTACAAGGCCGGGGTCACCGACTACACCAGCGTGCGGCCCTTCCCCAAGGGGCTGCGGTTCGTGGTCGGCAGCCCCATGCAGACGGCGGAGCAGTTCCGCGACCATCCCGGGTTCGTCGAGGGGTGGGAGTGCGGCACCAGCTACTTCAACGTGGACTTCCCCAAGGACTGCCCGACGACGCCCGACACCCAGGTCAACATCCGCTTCCAGGCGCCGAGTTGCTGGGACGGCAGGTACCTGGACACGCCCGACCACAAGAGCCACATGGCGTACCCCGTGGTGAAGCCCGGCACCAACAACAACGTGTGCCCGACGGACCACCCGGTCGCCCTGCCGATGATCGAGTTCAAGATGGCCTTCCCCGTCAACGGGGACCTCTCCGGGCTCCGGCTGGCCAGCGGGCCCAGCTACTCCTTCCACTACGACTTCTTCAACGCCTGGGACGACCGGACGCTGAAGGCGATGGTCGACCACTGCGTCGTCGGGGGTCTGCAGTGCGACCCGCGCGGCTACGACCAGAGCCACCCGGAGGCGGGCGCCGTGCTCGACGAGAACTACGAACTGCCGTGACCCGGCGCGCCGTTCATGACGCAAGGGCCCCCGTCCCGCCGCTCCCTCACCCCCCACGGAGAACCGACATGAGCAGACCCCGCACCGCAGGCCGCCCCCTCGGGCGCCGGCTCGCCGCCCCCGTCACCGCCGGTGTCCTCGCCGCCTGCGTGCTCGCCCTGCCGGGCCAGCAGGCCCACGCCGCGGGCAGCGTGGTGAAGGTGACCGGTTCCCAGGGCGACTGGCAGCTGACGGTCGACGGATCCCCGTACCAGGTCAAGGGCCTCACCTGGGGTCCCGCCGTCGCCGACGCCGACAAATACATGCCCGACCTGCAGTCGATGGGCGTCAACACGATCCGCACCTGGGGCACCGACGCCTCCAGCAAGCCCCTGTTCGACTCGGCCGCCGCCCACGGCATCAAGGTGATCGCCGGGTTCTGGCTGCAGCCCGGCGGCGGCCCCGGCAGCGGCGGCTGTGTGAACTACCTGACCGACACCGCGTACAAGGACCAGATGCTCGCCGAGTTCCCCGCATGGGTGGACACCTACAAGGACAACCCCGGCGTCCTGATGTGGAACGTCGGCAACGAGTCGGTCCTCGGCCTGCAGAACTGCTACAGCGGCGACGAGTTGGAGCGGCAGCGCGACGCGTACACGACGTTCGTCAACGACGTCGCCAAGAAGATCCACGCCGTCGACCCGAACCACCCCGTCACCTCCACCGACGCCTGGGTCGGCGCCTGGCCCTACTACAAGAAGAACGCGCCCGACCTCGACCTGTACGCGGTGAACTCCTACAACGCCATGTGCGACATCAAGTCGGCCTGGGAGCAAGGTGGTTACACCAAGCCGTACATCGTGACGGAGACCGGTCCTGCGGGGGAGTGGGAAGTGCCCGACGACGCCAACGGCGTGCCCGAGGAGCCCACCGACCAGGCCAAGGCCGACGGCTACACCAAGGCGTGGCAGTGCATCACCGGGCATCAGGGCGTCGCGCTGGGCGCCACGATGTTCCACTACGGCACCGAGTACGACTTCGGCGGCATCTGGTTCAACCTGCTGCCCGCCGGACAGAAGCGGCTGTCGTACTACGCCGTGAAGAAGGCGTACGGAGCGAGCACGGCCGGGGACGACACGCCGCCCGTCATCTCCTCCATGAAGGTGGAGGGCGACGCGTCGCAGGTGCCCGCGGGCGGCGACCTCACCCTGGCCACCCAGGCCACCGACCCCGACGGCGACCAGATCTCGTACGAGGTCCTCGCCAACAGCATGTACATCGACAAGAGCAAGGAGCTGACCCCGCTCAAGGCCACCGACCTGGGGTCCGGACGGCTGAAGGTGACCGCGCCGGACAAGCCGGGCGTGTGGAAGATCTACGTCAAGGCCACCGACGGAAAGGGCAACGTCGGCGTCGAGACGCGCTCCGTGCGCGTGGTGCCGCCGCCGGTGAACGGTACGAACCTCGCGCAGGGCAGGACCGCCACCGCGTCCTCGCAGCAGACCAGCGACTACGGCGACTGCCCGTGCCTGGCCTCCGCCGCCGTCGACGGAAAGAACGACACCCGCTGGGCCAGCGACTGGAGCGACCCGCAGTGGCTCCAGGTCGACCTCGGCTCCAGCCAGTCCTTCCGGCACATCCAGCTCAACTGGGAGACCTCGTACGCGAAGGCCTACACCGTCCAGACCTCCGACGACGGCCAGAACTGGCGGACCGTCCACGAGGTGACCGACGGCAACGGCGGCATCGACGACTTCGACGCCACCGGCACCGGCCGCTACATCCGGATCAACGGCACCGCGCGCGGCACCGGATACGGCTACTCGCTCTACGAGTTCGGCGTCTACAACTGATCGGACCGGCCCCCGCCGCGCGCTGCGCACGGCGGGGGCCGCAGGCGTGTTTCCGGGGAGGGGACCCGTATGGACGACGACGAACTCGGACGACTCGTCGAGAAGTTGAGCCTCACGCAGAAAGTGCGGCTGCTGACCGGCGCCACCACCTGGCGCACCGCCGCGGAGTCCGCGGTCGGCCTGCGCGAGATGGTGATGTCGGACGGCCCGGCCGGCGTCCGCGGTGAGGCATGGGACGAGCGGCGCACCTCCGCCCTGCTGCCCGCGGCCACCGCCGTCGCCGCGATGTGGGACGAGGAACTGGCGCAGGAGCTCGGCGCGCTGCTCGCGGAGGAGGCCCGCGCCAAGGGGGTGCACGTGGTGCTCGGGCCGACCCTGAACCTGCACCGTTCACCGCTGGGCGGGCGGCACTTCGAGTGCTTCTCCGAGGATCCCGAACTGACCGGCCGCACCGGCGCCGCCCTCATCCGCGGCATCCGGTCGGGCGGCGTCGCGGCGACCGCCAAGCACTACGTCGCCAACGACTCGGAGACGGAGCGCCTGACCGTCGACGTCCGCGTCCCCGAACGCGCCCTGCACGAGGTCTATCTGGCCCCCTTCGAAGCAGCCGTCGCGGCCGGCGTCCAGGTCGTCATGTCGGGCTACAACGGCGTCGACGGCTCGACGATGACGGCCAGTTCACTCCTCTGCGACCCGCTCAAGGAGCGGTGGGGGTTCGACGGCGTCGTGGTGTCCGACTGGGCGGCCGTGCGCACCACGGTGGCGTCGGCGCTCGCCGCCCAGGACCTCGCCATGCCGGGACCGGAGAGCGTGTGGGGCGAGGCGCTGCTGCGGGCGGTGCGCGACGGCGACGTACCGGAGTCGGCGCTGGACGAGAAGGTGTGCCGCATCCTGCGGCTCGCCCGACGCGTCGGCGCCCTCGGGGAGTGCGAACCGATGCGACCCCGACGGCACCACCCGCGCCGGACCCGCGCCCTGCTGCGCCGGGCCGTCGCCGCGAGCACCGTCCTGCTCGCCAACCGGGACCTGCTGCCGCTGTCGGCCGACACCGTGCGCACCGTCGCGGTCATCGGCGGCCACGCGGCGCGCCCCCGGCTGCAGGGCGGTGGCAGCGCGGGCGTCTTCCCGCTGTACACGGTCACGCCGCTGGACGGCATCCGGCACGCGCTGCGCGGCACCGCCGAGGTCGTGCACGCCCCGGGACCCGCCCTCGCCGAGCCGCCGTGGCCCCTCGACGCGGACCGCTGCACCGACCCACGCACCGGTGAGCCGGGACTGCTGCTGCGCGTCCTCGACCGCGCCGGCCACGAGCTGTACGCCGAACACCGCCTCACCGGGCGCCTGTTGGAGCCCACGCTCGTCCCCGGCGCGCACACGGTGGAGCTCGGCGCGGTTCTCAGACCCGAGGAGGGCGGCGAGTGGACCTTCGGTGTCGGCGGCTTCGGGAACCTTGAACTCGTGGTGGACGGACGAGTGCTGGTGGCGGGACAGTACCCCCGGCACACCGACGACCCGGCCGTTGTGCACGTCGGGCCGCCCTGCCGGCACGGGCGCATCCACCTGGAACAGGGCCGGGCCGTCGAGGTGGTGGCCCGCCGCACCCTGGACCCCGACACCGGCCGCGCCACCCTCCTGACCGCCGCACCACCGTCGGCCGACCCGCAGGCGGCGCTCGCCCGCGCCGTCGACGCCGCACGGGCCGCGGACGTCGCCGTCGTCGTGGTCGGTACCACCGAGGGCAGCGAGTCCGAGGGCCACGACCGCACGACCCTCGCCCTGCCGGGCCACCAGGACGCCCTGGTGGCCGCCGTCGCCGCGGCGCAGCCCCGCACCGTGGCCGTCGTCAACTCCGGAGGACCGGTCGAACTGCCCTGGCGGGACGACGTCGGCGCGCTGCTGCTCACCTGGTTCCCCGGACAGGAAGCGGGCGCGGGCCTCGCCGACGTCCTCTTCGGCCGCGCCGAACCCGGCGGCCGGCTCCCCACCACCTGGGCCGCCCGGCTCACGGACGCGCCCGTCACCCGAACTCGCTCGCAGGAAGGGGTGCTTGAGTACACCGAAGGGCTGCACATCGGCCATCGCGCCTGGCTGCGCGCGGGCCGGGAACCCGCCTACTGGTTCGGCCACGGGCTCGGCTACACCACCTGGAGCCACGAGAAGGCCGAGATCATCGGAGAGCCGGGACCCGACGGGTTCACGGTCCGCGTCACCGTCCGCAACACCGGCACCAGGACCGGCCGCGACGTCGTCCAGGTCTATCTCGCCAAGCCCGACTCGGCCGTCGAACGCCCCGCGCGCTGGTTCGCCGGGTACACGGCCGTGACGGCCCGCCCCGGCACCCGGGCCACCGTCGAAGTCACCGTCCCCGCACGGGTGTTGCGCCACTGGTCGCCCGCAGCGGGGGCCTGGCGCACCGAACCGGGGACGTACCGGCTGCACATCGGACGCTCCGCGGTGGACACCCCCCTGGTGACGGAGGTGGAGGTGGCGCCGACGAGCTAGCCGCCGAGTACGGGAGAGCGCTCCACGAGGGCGTGGGCCGGCGGTTAGGGTGTCGGCCATGAGCAGAAGCGTGCCGACCTTGGAGGACGTGGCGCGGGAGGCCGGCGTCTCCCGGGCCACGGTCTCCCGGGTCATCAACGGCGTACGGAACGTGGACCCGGGCATCCAGGACGTGGTCCGCAAGGCCGTCGAGCGGACCGGCTACACGCCCAACCAGGCCGCCCGCTCCCTGGTCACCCGGCGGGCGCAGACCATCGCGCTCGTGGTGTCCGGCGCCGGTGACGAGGGCGACGACGAGCAGCACGCGTTCACGGCGCGGGTGTTCGCCGACCCGTTCTTCGGACGTGTGGTGACCGGCGTCGTCGGATTCCTGCGCCCGCGCTCCATGCACCCGGTGCTGATGTTCGCCGACTCCGACGGCGCACGCCGTCAGGTCGTCGACTATCTGCGCCAGGGCAGCGCCGACGGCGCGCTCGTCGTCTCCACGCACGCGGAGGACCCGCTGCCGGCGCAGCTCGCCGCCGAGCGGCTGCCCGCCGTGTGCTTCGCGCGGCCCGCCGTGCCCGCGCCCATCAGCTACGTCGACCTGGCGCACCGGGACGGCGGACTGCTCGCCGCCCGGCATCTGCTGGACCGCGGCTGCCGCAGACCCGCCACCGTCGCCGGGCCGCTCGACGTTCCCGCGGGGCAGGAGCGGCTCGCCGGGTTCCGGGACGGGATGGAGCGCGGCGGCGTGCCGTACGTCCCGATAGCGGAAGGGGGATTCACTCTGGCGAGTGGTGTCGCGGCGATGGAGCGGCTGCTGGACGAACACCCCGACATCGATGCGGTGTTCGCCGCCAACGACCTGATGGCGCAGGGCGTCTGCCGGGTCCTGCGCGAGCGCGGCCGGCGCGTGCCGCAGGACGTGGCCGTGGTCGGCTTCGACGACTCCAGCGCGGCGATCACCTGCACCCCGCCGCTGACCACCGTGCGCCAGCCCGTCGAGGAGATGGCGGCGGCCATGGCGGAGCTGCTGCACGAGTTCGTCCGGGGCGGGCGCACCGAGCCCACCTCGCGCATCTTCGAACCGGAGCTGGTGATCCGCGAGTCCGCCTGACGGCCGTGTCCTCCATCAGTTCAGCGCGCGGTCCTGCAACGCGCCGTGCCACGCCGGCAGTTCGGCTGCCCGCGGCGCCTCGGGCGGGCGCCCGCCGCGGGCGAAGAACGCCGCCAGCGGCAGCGTCGCCGCGCCCACGGTCACGGCGTCGGGCCCGAGCCTGCCCAGTTCCACGCAGACCCGCGACGCCGGATAGGTCAGCGCGTACGTCGGCAGATGGCGCCGCACCGCGCCCAGGAACCGCTCGCCCAGTTGGAGCCCCGCCCAGCCGCCGACCAGGATGCGCTCCGGCTGGAAGAGATTGACCAGGTCGGACAGGCCCGCACCGAGGTACTCGGCCGTCTCCTCGATGATCGCGGTCGCCGTCGGATCGGGCTCCCGGCCCGGCTCGCGCGGATGCGCGGCGTCCATCATCGCGGCCAGCGCCGTCTCCTCGTCGGCCCCGTGCGGCGGCCGCCCGCCCGCCTCCCGCCACCGGTCGAGCAGTGCCTCCGCGCCCGCGTACGCCTCCAGACAGCCCAGGGCGCCGCAGCGGCAGCGGCGCCCCTGCACCCGTACCGTCAGATGGCCCCACTCGACGGCCCGCACCTGCGTCGCGTCGCCGAGGACCACGCACGCGCCGACACCCGAGCCGAACAGCACCACGACCGCGTTCTGCGTGCCGCGGCCCGCGCCGAACCACATCTCGGCCTGGCCGAGCGTCTTGGCGCCGTTGTCGATGAAGTAGCCGACCTCGGGCGGCAACTGGCAGGCGCGGCGCAGCACCGACTCCAGCGGCACCGCGCCCCAGCCGACCGTCTGGCCGTGCACCACGGCCCCCTCCGCGGTGCGGGCGACTATCCCGGGCACGCCGATGCCGACCCCGAGGAGCGTGCCCGGATGGGACCGTCCGGCGTCGAGCACCTCGTGCACGGCCGACGCGACGAGCTCGGCGACGCCCTCGACCGGATGCCCCTTGAGGTCCAACGGCCGCTCCGCGCGCGCCAGTTCGGTGAGCGAGAGGTCGAGCAGCTCCACCCGTATCCGGGTCTCGCCGACGTCCACGCCGATCAGCCGCCCGTAAGCGGGCACGATGCGCAGCAGTGTGCGGGGTCTGCCGCCCTCGGACTCCACGCTGCCGGCCTCCTCCACCAGCCCGTCCGCGGCGAGTTCCGCCACCACGTTGCTGATGGAACCTGAACTCAGCCCTATGGCCGGCCCCAGCTCGTTCCGGCTCATGGGGCCGTTGAAATACAACTGTTGCAATAGGGCCGCCCGGTTCTCCCTTCGCAGGTCGTGCACCGTCCGTCCACCGCGCCGCCCGGCCATGTGTCTCCTCCCGGCCTCGTCCGACTCGAAGTTGTTAGCTCCGACCCCCTTGACGCTACCTTCTCGTGCGGTTTAACTCACGTCCTAAATTAAGTCGTGAGGGCGTTCAAGAAGTGAAGTTGGCGACCTGCTCGCCGCAGCAGGGCCGCATCCGGTCCGTCTGCCGGGTCCCGGTCACCTTCACGTCCTCCCTCGACGACTTCCTCCGGAAAGGGACACCTGGAGCCATGAGCAGAATCCGAGCCGCCGCTGTCGGTGCCGTCACCGTGTCGCTCGCCCTCGCCGCGACCGCCTGTGGCGGTGGCACTTCCTCGGGCGGCGGGTCCAACGACTCCCCGAAGACCCTCACGTACTGGGCGTCGAACCAGGGTGCCAGCATCCAGGTCGACAAGAAGGTCCTGCAGCCGGAGCTCGACAAGTTCGAGAAGCAGACCGGCATCAAGGTCAAGCTCGAGGTCGTCCCCTGGTCGGACCTGCTCAACCGGATCATGGCGGCCACCACCTCGGGCCAGGGCCCCGACGTCCTCAACATCGGCAACACCTGGAGCGCCTCGCTGCAGGCGACCGGCGCGCTGCTGCCGTGGGACGCCAAGCAGTTCGACAAGATCGGCGGCAAGGACCGGTTCGTCGACTCCGCGCTCGGCGCGGCCGGCGCCCAGGGCAAGGACCCGGCGGCGGTGCCGCTGTACTCGATGTCGTACGCCCTCTACTACAACAAGAAGATGTTCAAGGAGGCCGGCATCAGCAAGCCCCCGGCGACCTGGGACGAGCTCGTCGCCGACGGCAAGAAGCTCTCCAAGGACGGCAAGTGGGGCCTGGCGGCCGAGGGCTCGAACCTCTCCAACAACATCCACCAGATCTTCATCCTGGCCAAGCAGCGCGGCGCCGACTGGTTCACCGCCGACGGGAAGCCGGACTTCACCTCGGCCGGCGCGGTCGCCGCCGTGAAGCAGTACGTCGACTTCATGGCCAAGGACAAGATCATCGCGCCCGGCAACGCCGAGTACGCGCAGAACCAGTCCATGAGCGACTTCTCCAAGAACAAGACCGCGATGGTCCTGTGGCAGGCCGCCGCCTCCACCTTCAAGGCGCAGGGCATGTCCGAGGACGAGTGGGGGATCGCCCCCGCGCCCGTCCAGTCCGGCACCCCCGGCACCGGCAAGCAGGCCAACTCGATGGTCGCCGGTATCAACATCGCCGTCTTCAAGAACACCAAGAACCTCGACGGCGCCACGAAGTTCGTGAAGTTCATGACGAGCGACGCCGAGTCGAAGCTGCTCAACAAGACCTACGGCTCGATCCCGCCCGTCAAGGCCGCGCAGGATGACCCGGCCTTCAGCACCCAGGCCACCGCCGTGCTCAAGCAGACCCTCGCCACCAGCGCGACCCCGCTGCCGCAGGTCCCCGACGAGTCCCAGTTCGAGACCGCCGTCGGTACGGCCGTCAAGGAGCTGTTCGCCGACGCCGCCGCCGGCAAGTCGGTCACGACCGAGTCCGTGAAGGCCGCGCTGAGCAAGGCGCAGCAGTCGATGCCGAACCAGTGAGCACGGAGTCCCCTCTGATGACTGCCTCCACGACCGCCACCTCCCCCGCCGCCGCGGGGGAGGGGCGGGCCGTCGGCAAGAGCTCCCCCGGGGCGGTGGGCGGTCAGGGCCGCCGCCCCGGGCGGATCCGCCGGATCGGCCTGCCGTACCTGCTGCTCCTGCCCGCGCTCGTCCTCGAACTCCTCGTCCACCTCATCCCGATGGTCATCGGCATCGTGATGAGCTTCAAGGAGCTCACCCAGTTCTACATCCGGGACTGGAGCACGGCCCCGTGGGCCGGGTTCGACAACTTCAAGATCGCCGTCGACTTCGACGCCCCCGTCGGCCAGGCGCTGCTCCACTCGTTCTTCGTCACCTGCATGTTCACCCTGCTCTCGGTCGGCCTGTGCTGGGCCATCGGGACCGCGGCCGCGGTCTTCATGCAGGAGACGTTCAAGGGCCGCGGCATCCTGCGCGCCCTGTTCCTGATCCCGTACGCGCTGCCCGTCTACGCGGCCGTGATCACCTGGGTGTTCATGTTCCAGCACGACAACGGCCTGGTGAACCACGTCCTGCACGACCAGCTCGGCCTCACCGACAAGCCGTCCTTCTGGCTGATCGGCGACAACAGCTTCGTCGCGCTGCTCACCGTGTCCGTGTGGAAGGGCTGGCCGTTCGCCTTCCTCATCGTGATGGCCGGACTGCAGAACATCCCCAAGGAGATGTACGAGGCCGCCGCCCTCGACGGCGCCGGACTGTGGCAGCAGCTGCGCCGCATCACCCTGCCGTCCCTGCGCCCCGTGAACCAGGTCCTCGTCCTCGTGCTGTTCCTGTGGACGTTCAACGACTTCAACACGCCGTACGTGATGTTCGGCAAGGCGGCGCCCGAAGCGGCGGACATCATCTCCGTCCACATCTACCAGTCCTCGTTCGTCACCTGGAACTTCGGCACCGGCTCCGCCATGTCCGTGCTCCTGCTGCTGTTCCTGCTCGTCGTGACGGGTGTGTACCTGGCGATGACCTCGCGCGGAAGGAAGACGTCCGATGTCTGACACGCAGGTGCGCCCGGTGCGCCCGGTGAGCCGGCCGCACGTCAAGTCGCCGATGGCGGCGCCGCAGTCCTTCCTGTGGACCCGCCGGATCTTCCTGACACTGCTCACCGGCTTCGTGCTGCTGCCGGTGTTCGTCATGGTCTCCAGCTCGCTCAAGCCGCTCCCGGACGTCCAGGGCAAGTTCCGCTGGATCCCCAGCGGGCTGACGATCCGTCCGTACATCGACATCTGGAAGACGGTCCCGCTCGCGAAGTACTTCGTGAACTCGCTCATCGTGGCGGGCGCGGCGACGGTCTGCTCGGTGATCATCGCGGTGTTCGCGGCGTACGCGGTCAGCCGCTACCGCTTCCGCGGCAAGCGCGTCTTCACCGTGACGGTCCTGTCGACGCAGATGTTCCCGGGCATCCTCTTCCTGCTGCCCCTCTTCCTCATCTACGTGAACATCGGCAACGCCACCGGCATCGCCCTGTTCGGCTCGCGCGGCGGACTGATCCTCACGTACATGACGTTCACCCTGCCGTTCTCGATCTGGATGCTCATCGGGTACTTCGAGTCGGTGCCGCGCGACCTCGACGAGGCCGCCCTCGTCGACGGCTGCGGACCGCTCGGAGCCCTGTTCCGGATCATCGTGCCGGCCGCCATCCCCGGCATAGTGGCCGTCGCCGTCTACGCGTTCATGACCGCCTGGGGCGAGGTGCTCTTCGCCTCCGTGATGACGAACGACGACACCCGCACGCTGTCGGTCGGCCTCGGTGCCTACGCCAACCTCAACGACGTGTACTGGAACCAGATCATGGCCGCCTCGCTCGTCGTCAGCGTGCCCGTCGTGGCCGGCTTCCTGCTGCTCCAGCGCTACCTTGTCACGGGCCTGACCGCCGGTGCCGTGAAGTGACCGACTCCCGTACCACCGCCCGTACTTGTGAAAGGAACCCTGTGTCCGAGCCCCTAGACCTCGCCGCCTTCCCGAACGACTTCCTGTGGGGCACGGCCACCGCCGCGTACCAGATCGAAGGAGCGGTCGCCGAGGACGGCCGGGCCCCCTCCATCTGGGACACGTACTCGCACACCCCCGGCATGGTCGACAACGGTGACACCGGCGACGTGGCCTGCGACCACTACCACCGCTGGCGCGAGGACCTCGACATCATGAAGCGCCTCGGCACCAACGCCTACCGCTTCTCGCTCGCCTGGCCGCGCATCGTGCCCGACGGCGACGGACCGGTCAACGCCAAGGGCCTGGACTTCTACGACCGGCTGACCGACGCCCTGCTCGCCGACGGCATCACCCCGATGGCCACCCTCTACCACTGGGACCTGCCGCAGGCGCTGCAGGACCGCGGCGGCTGGCCGGCCCGCGAGACCGCCCTCGCCTTCGGGGAGTACGCGTCCGTGGTCGCGGAGCGGCTCGGCGACCGCGTCAAGCACTGGACGCCGCTCAACGAGCCGCTGTGCTCGGCGTGGATCGGGCACCTGGAGGGCCGGATGGCGCCGGGGCTCAGCGACATCGAGGCCGCGGTCCCCGCCTCCTACCACCTGCTGCTCGGGCACGGCCTCGCCACGCAGGCGATCCGCGCCGCGGTGCCGGACGCCGAGGTCGGCATCGTCCTCAACCTCGCCCACGTGCTGCCCGCCACCGACCGCCCCGAGGACGTCGCCGCCGCCCGCCGCATGGACGGCCACGCCAACCGCTGGTGGCTCGACCCGGTGCACGGCCGCGGCTTCCCCGAGGACATGGTCGAGGTCTACGGCGTCGAACTCCCGCAGCAGCCCGGCGACCTGGAGACGATCGCCGCGCCGCTCGACTGGCTGGGCCTGAACTACTACTTCCCGTCCGTCGTCGCCGACCACCCGGCGGGCCCGGCCCCGTACGCCACGTCGGTGCGCCGCCTCGGTGTGCCGCGCACCGGCATGGACTGGGAGGTCGACGCCGAGGGCATCGAGTCGCTGCTGCTCCGTCTGACCTCCGAGTACGGCGCCCGGAAGCTGTACGTCACCGAGAACGGCTCGGCGTTCCCCGACGTCGTGCGGCCCGACGGGACCGTCGACGACCCCGAGCGCCAGCAGTACCTGGTCGACCACCTCGCCGCGTGCGCCCGCGCCGTGCGCAAGGGTGCCCCGCTCGCCGGGTACTTCGCGTGGTCGCTGCTCGACAACTTCGAGTGGGCCTACGGCTACGACAAGCGGTTCGGCCTCGTCCACGTCGACTACCAGACGCAGGTGCGGACCATCAAGGGAAGCGGCCACCGCTACGCGGACATCGTGCGTCGGCACGGGGCGCGGGTGCGCAGCGCCGCCTGAAAGACGCCGTCCCGGTGGGGCCGACCGGAAGCGGCCCCACCGGGACGGTGCAGTGTGCCCGGGATCAGGCGAGGGAGAGGAACAGCCGCTCCAGCTCGTCCTCGCTCAGCGGCGGCTGCTCGTCGTCCGCCGCGTTCATACACTCACGCATGCCCGACGCGATGATCTTGAAGCCGGCCCGGTCCAACGCCCGGGACACGGCGGCCAGTTGGGTCACGACGTCCTTGCAGTCGCGGCCCGCCTCGATCATCGCGATCACGCCGGCGAGCTGGCCCTGCGCGCGGCGCAGCCGCTTGAGCACGGCGTCCGTCGCCTCAGGGGTGACGCCGCTCATGCGCGCAGCGCGGCGCGGGCCGCGTCGAGGGCGTCGGGGGCGGGCCGGTTGAAGGGCAGCTTGCCCAGCACGGCCGCCATGCCGCAGGTGTTGCTCAGGCCCGAGTAGACCAGGCCCGAGGCGACGCCCGCCGCGAGCAGCCGGCCCTTCGGCGCGCGGGTGCCGAGCGCGAGCCCGGCCAGCACGAGCGCACCGGCGGTGAAGCGGACCTGGCGGTCCATCGCCCACACGGAGCGGCCCTCGCGCGGCGCGGTGTCGACCGGCAGACCCTCGGCCGTCCAGGCGTGCGTCCCGCCGTCGAGGCCGACGGCCTCCACGCCGGCGTCGGCGAGCTTGGCGCAGGCGGCGGCGGAGCGCTGACCGGCCGCGCACACCACGACGATCCGGCGCCGCTCGGCCGCGGCGCGCAGGTCGGGCAGGAGTGCGTCGAGGTGGTCGGCCGGCACGTTCACCGCGCCCGGCACATGGCCGGCCGCGAACTCGCCGGGTGCCCGCACGTCGACGACGAGGGTGCTGTCGACGGGGCGGGCGTGGAGCTCCGCCGGGGCAAGGGTGGTGCTCATGGTTCTCCCTGGGTGCGTGGTGTACGAGTCAGTGTGGTCCACGAGCGGGGCGCGTGAGCCACGAGGGTGTGGTGTCGAGTTCTGGAGCCGACGTGCACTGGTGTGCACCGGTGTGCCGCGAGCGTCGTGCGCGAGCCGGGTCAGGCGGCCCGGCCCGCCGACCAGGTGGCGTACCCGCCGTCGAGGTTGGCGGCGTCCCGGCCGATTCCGGCGAGCAGTCGCAGCGCTGTGTGGCCGCGCAGACCGACCTGACAGTGCACGACGAGATCGCCCTCGGGCAGTTCGGCCGCCCGCTCGCGCAGCTCGTCCAACGGGATGTTCACCGCGCCCGGGATGGCGCCCCGGGCGTGCTCGGCCGCCGTCCGGACGTCGACGAGCGCGGCCCCCGCTTCCCGGACGGCCTCCAGCTCGTGCCACTGGACGGTGCGGTCGGTACGGGTGACCAGGTTCTCGGCGATCATCCCCGCCATGTTCACCGGGTCCTTCGCCGAGCCGTACGGCGGCGCGTACGCCAGCTCCAGATCGGCGAGTTCGGGCGCGGTGAGTCCGCCCGCGATGGCGGTGGCCAGCACGTCGACGCGCTTGTCGACGCCGTCCGCGCCGACCGCCTGCGCGCCGAGGATGGACAGGTCCCGCGGGTCGAAGAGGACCTTGAGCGCGATGGGGGAGGCGCCCGGGTAGTAGCCCGCGTGCGAACCGGGGTGCAGGTGCAGTGCCTGGTACGGGCGGCCCGCCGCGCGCAGCCGCTTCTCGTTCCACCCGGTCGCCGCCGCGGTCAGGCCGAAGACCTGGACGACCGCGGTGCCGGTCGCGGGCCGCGCCGACACCGGGCGCCCGGCGATGGCGTCGGCCACGAGCCGTCCGTGCCGGTTGGCGAGGTTGGCCAGCGGGACGAGGGTGCTCTCGCCGCTGAGGGCGTCGCGCTTCTCGGCGGCGTCGCCCACCGCGTAGACGGCCTCGTCGCTGGTGCGGCCGCTGTCGTCGACGGCGATGCCGCCGCGCGGGCCGATCGCGATGCCCGCGGCGCGCGCCAGGTCCACGTCGGGGCGGACGCCGATCGCCATGAGGACCAGGTCGGCGGGGACGGTCCGGCCGTCGTCCAGGAGGACGTCGTGCTCCCGCACCTCCTTGAGCTGAGTGCCGAGGGCCAGGTCGACGCCGCCCGCGCGCAGCTCGGCGGCGAGCGGTGCGGCCATCTCCGGGTCGAGCGGCGGCAGCACCTGATCGGCGAGCTCCACGAGCGTCACGTCCAGACCGCGGTGGCGCAGGTTCTCCGCCGCCTCCACCCCGATGAACCCGGCGCCGACGACCACGGCCGAGCCCGCGCCCGCCGCCAGCTCGCCCGAGATCCGGTCGGTGTCCGACACGTCCCGCAGGGTGAACGCCCTCTCCACGCCGGGCAGTCGGGGCACGAACGGCCGGGCTCCGGGGCTGAGCACCAGACGGTCGTAGACCTCGGTGTACTCCGCCCCGCCGTCGAGGTCGCGCACCGTCACCGTCCGCGCCGCCGTGTCCACGGCGACGGCCTCGCTGCGCACCCGTACGTCGATCCGGAACCGGACGCGCAGCGCCTCGGGCGTCTGTACGAGCAGGGCGTCGCGGTCCTCGATGACACCGCCCAGGAAATAGGGCAGGCCGCAGTTCGCGTAGCTGACATGGGCGCCGCGCTCGAGCACGACGATCTCCGCCTGCTCGTCCAGCCGACGCAACCGTGTCGCCGCGGACATGCCGCCCGCCACGCTACCGACGATCACGACCTTCACGAGAACCTCCGGGTCCCACCTCGGCATCAATACCCCCGAGGGTATCAGCTGTACCCGTGGGGGTATCAAATCGGGCATGTCGGGTGTGATCGCACGACAGGGCACGGGAAGGCAGACAGAAGGTGTCGGGATTCGCGGGGATGCTCGGAGTGAACCGGGTGGATCGACACGAAAGGGCAGCCCATGTCGGAGCAGCGGGAACAGCAGGAGCAGGAGCAGGGCGGGGCGGGGGAGCGGCCGCTGCGGGGCAGGGTCGCCCTCGTCGCGGGCGCCACGCGCGGCGCGGGCCGCGGCATCGCCGTGGAACTGGGCGCGGCCGGCGCCACCGTGTACGTCACCGGACGCACCACACGCGAACGGCGCTCCGAGTACGACCGCCCCGAGACCATCGAGGAGACCGCCGACCTGGTGAGCGCGGCGGGCGGCCGGGGCATCGCCGTCCCCACCGACCACCTCGAACCGGAGCGGGTGCGCGCCCTCGTCGAGCGCATCGACGCCGAACAGGGCCGCCTCGACGTCCTCGTCAACGACATCTGGGGCGGCGAGCACCTCTTCGGCTGGGACGACCCGGTCTGGGAGCACGACCTCGACAAGGGGCTGCGGCTGCTCCGCCTCGCCGTCGAGACGCACGCCATCACCAGCCACTTCGCACTGCCTCTGCTGCTGCGCACGCCCGGCGGACTGGTCGTCGAGATGACGGACGGCACCGCCGAGTACAACGCGGTGAACTACCGCAACTCCTTCTTCTACGACCTCGCCAAGAGCTCCGTGCTGCGCATGGCGTTCGCGCTCGGCCACGAACTCGGCCCGCGCGGCGCGACGGCCGTGGCGCTCACGCCCGGCTGGATGCGTTCGGAGATGATGCTCGACGCGTTCGAGGTCACCGAGGAGACCTGGCGCGACGCGCTCACGGCGCAGCCGCACTTCGCCATCTCCGAGACACCGCGCTACACGGGCCGTGCCGTCGCGGCGCTCGCCGCCGACCCTGACGTGGCCCGGTTCAACGGGACCTCCCAGTCCAGCGGCGGCCTCGCCCGGGTCTACGGCTTCACCGATCTCGACGGCAGCCGGCCGGACTGCTGGCGGTACCTGGTGGAGGTGCAGGACGCGGACAAGCCGGCCGACGCCTCCGGGTACCGCTAGTCACCAGGGCGGACCCGACCCGGCGGGCAAGCCGGCCGACACCTCCGGGTACCGCTGGTCACCAGGGTGGGACACGACCCGGCGGGCACGGCCTAATAGTCGTCCGGGTCGACGACGCGCGCCGGCCAGAGGCCGCTGCCGCCGCCGCGCCACTCCACGACGTTCGGATCGTCGAGCGGCGCGTCCTCCAGGCCGGCGCGGCGCAGGAACTCCACGACGTCGGCCAGCGAGGTCGCCAGACCCGCGTCCTCGCCGTTGATGTGGACCCTGCGCCCGCCGGGCTGGGCCGCGTGCACGACGACGGTGGGGTATCCGCCCAGGCCGCCCAGGCCTTCTTCTGCGTTCATGCGCCCAGCTTCCTCGTGACGGCGCGCCGCCGCATGTCGCCGCCGTACGAGCATCGGCCCGTTCATCCAGGCGCGACCGCGGCGCGGCGCACACGCGCCCGATACGACCCGGGCAGCCGCATGCCGCGCGGCTTTCTCGACGGGCTCGCGGACCACCTGGCGCCGGGCGGCGAGGGCCGGCTGATCCACGCCGGCCTGGCCGCACACCTGGGCCTGCGCTGCCGCGCCGGCCTGCTCGACGCCTTCGCCGCGGCGGGGCTGCGCGTCGCGGGACAGGTCGACACCGGTCCCGGGCATCCGCGTGCCCGGGACCGGTGTCGACCTGTTGCGGGCCGCACGCGCCGCCGAGTTCACCTCGCTGTGGCGGCTGACGCCGTCCGGGTGAGGAACGGGCCCCGGGCACGCCGGTGAATCGGTGAATCACCGCGGGCGGGCGGGACGCGAGGGGCGCGACGGGACACATACGTCCTCAGCCGTCACGCGTCCCCCGTCCCCGGCCGCTCCCCGCAGAGGTACATCCATGCGTCCCCACCGCCCCCGTCGCCACCACGTCCTGGCCGCCACCCTTCTGACCACGGCGTGCGCCTGGGGCGGGCTCGCCGGTGCCGACCCCGGCCCCGCACCCGCCCCGGGCGACGGCGCGGCGGCCGGACTCGGCACCGGCACCAACCTGCTCGTCGCGGGCCTCGACCGGCGCAGCGACCTGACCCGCGAGGAGATCGACCGGCTGCACGTCGGCGGCCAGGAGTGCGGCTGCACCGACGTCCTGATGCTGGTCCACCTCGCCGCCGACGGGCACCGGCTCAGCATCGTCTCGCTGCCCCGCGACTCCTACGTGCCGTTCGCCCCGCACGACCACCCCGCCCACAGCGGGAAGATCAACGGCGCGTACGCGCACGGCGGCGCCGACCTCACCGTCCGCACCGTGGAACGCGCCACCGGACTCCACATCGACCACTACCTGGAGACCGACTTCCGCCGGTTCGCCGCGGCCGTCGACGATCTGGGCGGCGCCGACGTATGCACCGACGTGCCGCTCACCGACGAGAACTCCGGCCTGGAACTGCCCGCGGGCACCCACACCCTCGACGGCCGGCACGCCCTGCGCTACGTCCGCGCCCGCCACCTCCTTCCGCCGGGCGACCTGGGCCGCGTACGCCGCCAACAGAAGCTGCTGCTCGGCATGCTGGCGCGGATGACCGACGCCGGACTCTTCCGGAACCCGGTCGCCGCCGCCCGCACCGCCCGCGCCCTGCTCGCCCAGGTGCGTACCGACGGCCACACCGACGCACGGACCCTCGTCTCGCTGGCCCGGTCCCTGCGCGAACTCGCCCCGGAACAGGCCGAGTTCGCGACCGTCCCCGTCTCCGACTTCGACCACCGCGTGCCGCAGTGGGGGTCCTCGCTGCTCTGGGACGAGCGGCGCGCGGAGCAGATGTTCGCCGCGCTCCGTGCCGACCGGCCGCTCATCGGCCTGTTCCCGTCCGACGGGGCCGTGCCCGTGGGCATGCCGCCGTCCGAGACCCGGGTCGCCGTCGACGACCCGCGCATCGCCGACGCCCTGCGCGCCAGCGGCTTCGACGTGACCCCGACCGCGGCCCCGGGCGCCCGGCCGAGCGGCCCGACCGTCGTCACCTACGAGCCCGAACGCGCCCGGTACGCACCCTCGTTGGCGGCCGCGCTACCGGGTGCCGAGCTGCGCCCCGTGGCCGGAACCGGACCCGTGTTCCGGGTGGTCGTCGGCAGCGCGGACCGCGGTGTGACGCGCGTGACGTACGACCGCAGCATGGTGGAGGGCGCCCCCGTCACCGGGGACACGCTGCGCTGTCCGCACCCGGCGGGCGAAAGAGGCTGAAAACCACCCGTAGCCGGACCAGTTGGGGTCCGGTGTGCGGTCACCCGAGGGTGCGGATTCCGGTTACCGTGCTCTCGTGGTGATCAATGCGCAAGGCGACAACCAGGCACAACCCGCCGAGCCGGGGACCGCGCTGCTGCTCGCGGCCGCCCCCGCCGGGAAGGGGTGTCTCATCGACGCGCCCGCAGTGCTGCCCGCGCTCGCCGCGGTCCCGCCCAGCGCGCTCACCGGCACGGCGGCGGCCACCGTCGTCGAACTCGCCGACCCGGTCGACCCGCAGGCCGTGCTCACCCGCATACGTACCGCCGCCGCCCTGCCGGGCCCCCTGTACGTGTACGTCACCGGGCAGCTCCACCTCGACCCGCGCCAGCGCCTGCTCCATCTGGCGCTGGCCCGCACCACCCCATCGACCCTGCGCTACACGGCACTTCCCTGGCACTGGCTGACCGGCGAGCTCGCTCTGCGCCGCCCGCACACCACGACCGTCGTCCTCGACCTCGTGGCCGACCCGAGCGCCTGGCAGCACGTGCGCGCCGGCGGCGTCGGCCTCGGCCACGGAATCCGTCTGTTCGGCCGTGTCGCTCCGCCACCCCCGCGCCGTACGGTCCTGACCTCCGCGTACCTCAAGACGTACGCGGACGTCTGGCGCACCGGGGCCCGCCCCGAGTTGCCCCACCTGCACGAGACGGCGGTCAAGCACTCGGCTCCGGTGGACGCCCTGTACCTGGCGATGGACACGACGTTCGGGGCCGGGGCCGGGGCCGGGGCCGGGGCCGGGACCGGGACCGCGACGCCCGCCCCCGTCCCGGCGGCCCGCCCCGCCGCCCCGGCGCCGCCGGCCGCCGGCCCGCCCCTGTCCATCCCGCCCATCCCGCCCGTCCCGGCCGCGCCGCCCGCCGCCGCGCCCGTCGAGGACCCCCACCCCGCGATGCTGGCCGCCGCGCAGGCCGGACGACACGACGAGGCCGCCGCCATCGCGCAGCACTGGGAGCGCACCGCGCTGCGCGCCCACGGGGCGGGATCCCCGCAGGCCATCCACTGGCTGGAGGTACGCGCCGACCTGGCCCGTCTCGCGCAGGACCCGAGCCGCAGCTGCACGCTGTGGACCGAGGTCGCCCGGGCCCGCCTCGCCCGCGGCGAGTCGGCCACCGACGAGGACGTCGAGGCGGCCGTCGACCGTGCCCACCACCAGTGGGAACAGCTCGCCGACCCGGCCGCCGCCCGTGCGCACGCCGCCGCCCTCACGGCCCTGCGCCGCCAGGTCGAGGGCCGCCGCCCCGGCGCGCTCGAAGCGATCCGGCGCCGCCTGGAGGCACTGGGAGCGGCATCCGCCGCGGGTTAGGGGAGACGGCGCGGAGAGCGCGCTGAGAGCCTGTCTTCGAACCCCCGCCCTCCGGGCGGACGGCGGGGGTTCGAAGACAGGCTCCGAGGCCCATGGCGCACGGGTCTCAGCACGCCCGGCGCACATACCCCTTCGCTTCCGCGGGCCGCACGTCCATGTCCCGCAATACGATCGACAGACGCTTGCCCCAGGCGCGGCAGGCCCGGGCGAAGTCCGCGCTGCGGTACTCGACGGCGAAGACCCGGCCGCCGTACGCCGCCGCGTACGCGCCGCACTCGTCGTAGCGCCCGCACTCCTCGGCGACGGCGAAGTCGAAGCCGATGGCGGCGCGCTTCGGGAGGAGGTCGGTGGTGTTCTTCTGGCCGACCGCGAGGCCCGCCGCGTGGGCCCGCTCCGCCACGAGCCGCGCGAAGGCGGCGGCGTCCGCGGCGTCGAGCAGGCCGTGCGAGCGCGCGTACGAGTCGAGGTTGTCCGGCTCGACCGCCTGGAAACCGTCGTCCGCGCACCCGTCGACCCAGCGGCCGACGATGGTCGCGAGCCGGGTCCGCTTGGCGTGAGTGGAGATGTCGAACAGGGCCTCGTCCCAGTCCTCGTCGATCACGAGCTTCCCGTGCGCGTCGCGCAGCAGCAGATCGGGATCGTCGCGCTGCCATCGGCGCAGCGCGTCCGGCTGGGCCTGGAACGCGTTGACGTAGCAGACGTTGTAGAGGCCCTTCGCGGGTGCCGCGCCCCGGTCGCGGGAGACGGCCCGCACCCCGGCGGGCGGCCGGTACGCCCCGCCGATCTGGTAGTCGAAGCCGACGTTCGGCGTCGGACGGACGACGTGCCGCGCGCCGCCGTCCGAAGAGGAAGCGGAAGGGGCAGAGGAGGAGCCGGGGGAGCACGCGGCCAACAGGAGGAGCGCAGCGGCGAGAACGAGGCGGAGGCAGAAGGGGAGACCGAGGGGAAGCCCGACGGACGACCGGTGGGCGAGCGGGGCGCAGATCACCCCGGCACTCTATGAGCCGCCGGGCCGTGACCCACCTCACGCCCCGCTCCGGCAACGCCGGGAACAATGTGCGGGCCTTGCCCGTTGAACCCACCGTGGACACGGATGGAACAGTGTCCCCGGGCCTCACCTATTGCCCGCAGGGAAGATCGTTCGGCTGAAGCCCTGCGGAGCCCCCCGCCGAGAGGCGACCGCCATCCGTGCCCACCCTGAGCCGCCCCGGCCGTGGTCCCCCGTCACGGTCGGGGCTTCCTTCTGCCGCGCGCCGGACGATGATCGACCCATGTCCGATCCGGCCGCGGGCGACTACAGTGCGGGGGCATGGCCCGTGATCAGTACACGCAACACCGGCTCGTCACCACGTTCCAGCGCCGGATCGCCAATCCGCTGACCAGGAGACTGCCGGGGCAGATGATCGTGGAGACCACCGGCCGGGTCTCGGGGCAGCCCCGGCGCACCCCGGTCGGCGGGCGGCGCATCGGCGACTCGTTCTGGATCGTCTCGGAGTTCGGCCTCAAGTCCCAGTACGTGCGCAACATCCAGGCCGACCCGAAGGTGCGGGTCAGGATCCGCGGCCGCTGGTACCACGGTGTCGCCCACCTCCTGCCGGACGACGACGCCCGGGCCCGCCTGAAGACGCTGCCCTTCCTCAACAGCGCCGCCGTACGCGCCCTGGGCACCGAACTTCTCACCATCCGTGTCGACTTGGACTGACCGCGACACCGCCCGAACTGAGCGTGGACACGACAGCTGTACGGGATCGGTTCCGGGCCCTGGCATGATCGGGGGCATGGCAGAACGTGTGATCGCCGCGTGTGACGGCGCGTCCAAAGGAAACCCCGGGCCCGCCGGCTGGGCCTGGGTCATCGCCGACGGCGACGAGAAGGTCGTCCAGTGGGAGGCCGGTGCGCTGGGCACCGCGACGAACAACGTCGCCGAACTCACCGCCCTGGAGCGGCTGTTGCGTACGGTCCCGGTGGATGTCCCGCTGGAGGTCCGGATGGACTCCCAGTACGCGATGAAGGCGGTCACGACGTGGCTGCCGGGCTGGAAGCGCAAGGGCTGGAAGACCGCGTCGGGCAAGCCGGTCGCCAACCAGGAGCTCGTCGCCCGCATCGACGAACTGCTCCAGGGGCGCAAGGTCGAGTTCACGTACGTGCCCGCCCACCAGGTCGACGGCGACCCGCTCAACGACTTCGCGGACCGCGCCGCCAGCCAGGCCGCGGTCGTCCAGCAGGACGCGGGCAGCGCCCTTGGCTCCCCGGAGCCGCCGCCGTCGGCGCCCTCGTCGGCCAAGCCGGCCCGCCCGAAGACGGCCCGGCGATCGAGCGGTGGCGCGAGCGGTTCGGCCTCCTCGTCGTCCTCGCGCACCCTGAAGGCGAAGTTCCCCGGCCGCTGCCGCTGCGGCCGCTCGTACGCCGCCGGTGAGCAGATCGCCAAGAACCCCGACGGCTGGGGCCACCCGGAGTGCCGCGAGTCGGCCTGAGCGCGGATGCGGGCCCGCCGGTGCGGCGGGCCCTCACGCGTGCGTCGTCTCAGCCGTTCGAGACGTGGACGTAGTCGACGACCAGCTGCTGCGGGAACTGGGTGCTGCCATCCGGATCCCCCGGCCAGTAGCCGCCCACCGCCAGATTCAGGATCACGAAGAACGGCTTCTCGAAGACCCACTGGTTGCCGCCCACGTCGGCCGGGGTCCGCGTCTGGTACACGGTGCCGTCCACCGACCACTTGATCTGGTTCGGTGACCAGTCCACGGCGAAGGTGTGGAAGTCGTCGGCGAACGCCTGGCCGCCCGGCAGCGAGTACGCCGCGCCGATCCCGCCCGAGCCCGAGTAGCCGGGGCCGTGGATCGTGCCGTGCACCGTGGACGGCTCGAAGCCGACGTTCTCCATCACGTCGATCTCGCCCGAGTTCGGCCAGCCGACCGATCCGATGTCGTCGCCGAGCATCCAGAACGCGGGCCACATGCCCTGCCCGCGGGGTATCTTCATCCGCGCCTCGACGTGCCCGTGCGTCGTGGAGAACTTCCCCGACGTGTTGAGCCGCGCCGACGTGTACTGGCACGTCCCGTACCAGCACTGGTAGTTGGACGGGTTCTCCTTGCGGGCCGTGATGACCAGATGGCCCTGGCCGTCGAGCGCCGCGTTCGCGTTGCCCGCCGTGTAGTACTGCCGTTCGTGGTTGTTGACGTTGTCGCCGGTCTCGATCTGCCACTTCGAGCCGTCGACCGCCGAGCCCGCGGGCCCGTCGAAGTCGTCGGAGAAGGTGACCGCGGCCGCCTTCGCGGCATCGGCGTTCGCGGCGTTCGCGGCGGGGACGAGCCCCGCGCCGAGACACAGGAGCGCGGCCGCGCCCAGGGGAATCCTGCGGCGCAGGGCGCTGCGGGAACGGTGTGAACTGCGCATGAGGCATCACGTCACTTCGGGTAGGGGGATCGTGCCTGTCTCTGACACGCCAGAAAGTGAAGACAAGGGAGGTGCGCGTGGTGCGATGAGTTCAAGGGTTGATTTAAGGGGTGCGTGGAAGAGGCGTCAAGGGATTCGTCCGTACCGACTTCCGCCCCACGGCATTCCGTCGGGCACGACGAAGAGCCCCGGACGCCAGGGGCGTCCGGGGCTCGGGAGAGGTTCGCGCTAGTGGTCGCGCAGCGCCTTGATGAGCTCGTCCTTGGTCATCTGCGAGCGTCCGTCGATGCCGATCTTCCTGGCCTCGCGGTACAGGTCGTCCTTCGTCCGGTCCTCGTACGCGCCCGCCTTTCCGCCCTTGCGGCCGGTAGCGGAGCGTGACGATCGGGCCGCGTCATTGGCGATCCGGGCCGCCTTCTCCTTGCTCGCCCCCTCCCGTCGCAGGGCCTGATACGTCTTCTCGTCCTTGATCTGCGCTCGGGGCACAGCCGCCACCTCCCGTGGGGGTCGGGTCATGAGCTGCTCCTTCCTGGGTACCCCGGGTGCGGCACGACCGCCACACGAGCGCCGTACTAGGGTGCTCGGCGATCACATGAGCCGAGTGAACAGGGAGTACCGGTGACCACGCTGCGTTGCGCCGTGCTGGACGACTACCAGAACGTCGCCGGGGAGCTGGCCGACTGGGAGAGCCTCGCGGGCCGGGTCGACGTCCGCTTCCTCGACCGGTACATCCCCGACCACGACAGCCTCGTGGCCGAGATCGCCGACTGCGAGATCGTCGTCGTGATGCGCGAACGCACCCCGTTCCCGGCCGAGTTGTTCGCCCGGCTGCCCCGGCTGCGCCTGCTGATCACCTCGGGCCTGCGCAACGCCGCCATCGATCTGGCCGCCGCGGCCGCGCACGGCGTCACGGTCTGCGGCACCCCCAGCAACTCCGAGCCGCCGGCCGAACTCACCTGGGCCCTGCTGCTCGGCCTCGCCCGCGGTGTCGTCACCGAGAACGACAGCCTGCGCGCGGGCGGCCCCTGGCAGTCCACGCTCGGCGCCGATCTGCACGGCCGCCGCCTCGGACTCCTCGGGCTCGGGAAGATCGGCACCAAGGTCGCCCGGGTCGGCGCGGCCTTCGGCATGGACGTGACCGCCTGGAGCCGGAACCTCACCGAGGAGCGCGCCGCCGAGGCGGGGGCGAGCCTCGCCGCCTCCAAGGAGGAACTCCTGGAGACCAGCGACTTCGTCTCCGTGCATCTCGTGCTGAGCGAGCGCACCCGCGGCCTGATCGGCGCCGCCGAGCTGAAGCGCATGCGCCGCACCGCCTACCTGGTCAACACCTCGCGCGCCGCGATCGTCGACCAGGACGCCCTGGTCCAGGCCCTGAACGAGGGCTGGATCGCGGGCGCGGGGAGCGACGTCTTCGAGGCCGAACCCCTCCCGCTCGACCACCCGCTGCGCTCCGCGCCGAACTTCCTCGGCCTGCCGCACCTCGGCTATGTCACCCGCCGCAACTACGAGGGGTACTTCCGTGGCGCCGTCGAGGACATCGAGGCGTATGTGGCGGGCAGCCCGGTGCGCATCCTCGGCTGACGGCGAAGGCCCGTCGTCCCCGCGGCCTCAGCGGCGTACGAACTCTTCCAGTACGTCACTGAGGCCGGGGAACGCGTCGAGCACCGCGGCCGTCGCGAACTCGTGGTCCGCGTAGTCGAACCCGGGCGTGACCACCTCGGCCACCAGCCCGAGCCGGGCCGGCCCCACCAGGCGTGACGCCTTCCACCAGCCGCCCGGCACCAGCAGGAACCGCTCGTCGTCCGGCCCGAGCAGGGTGCGCGAGAGCGTGCCCTCCCGGTCGACGGTGACGTACTCCAGCGGGCCGCCGTCGATCAGGAAGTGCAGGATGTCGCTGCGATTGCGGTGCAGCAGCCCGCGCGGCTGCCGCTCGTCGAGCAGGTAGTAGATCGACGAGGCGGCCGCGCGCGGGCCGTGCGGGGTCGCGATCTGCCCGGGGGCCGTGTAGATCCGCCGGAAGTGGCCGCCCTCGCCGTGCGGTTCGAGGCCGAGCTCGGTCTGCCAGTCACGCAAGGGGGCTCCTCCCGAAGGATCGTCGTCACCGCGAGCCTAGGCGCCCCGCGGGGGCCACGGCACGTCGGTGAGCACGGGCAGCAGGTGTTCCTCCTCGTAGTCGAGGTGCGCGGTCAGTTCCTTCGTCATCCGGTCGAGTTCCGTGCGGAAGGCACGCGGGTCGGCGTTCGCCACGTCGTCGAGGAGGGCCGCCAGGGACCGCTGGATGCGGGCCACCTCGACGTGCTCGGCGCGCAGCCGCTCGAAGACGTCCGCCAACCGCGGGTGCCACCGGGCGATCCCGGGGAACAGGTGCCCGTCCTCGCTGTCGTGGTGGAACTCCAGGGACTGGCAGAACGCCAGACAGTGCTGCCGGATCTGCAGCCCGAGGCCCGGCACCGAGGCGTCCGGTGAGGCGAAGTGCGCATCGGTCTCCTCGCGTACGCGCTCCAGCTGCTCGCGCAGCCAGATGTGCACCTGGAGCAGTTTCCCGGCGAGCGTCGTCACCGTCGTGGTCGCCTTCGTCGCGGGGCGGTCGAGGATCACCACCGGGAGGGTGCGGGAGGTGGCCGCCTGGTGGACGGCGTACCCGGGAGCGGCGCGGACGACGGCCGCGAAGAGGGCGTCGCGGCGGGCGCCCTGTGCGGGCAGCGCCACGGCCTGGAAGGTCTCGCCGTCGGCCTCGACGGTCACGACGGGGCGGGCCAGCAGGTTGTGGTACCAGTCCGGATGCCGGTCGGAGCCGAGGTTCGAGGCGACGACGAGCAGCCGGCCCGCGTGCCGGACGCAGCCGAGCGGAACGGTGTGCGGGCGGCCCGAGCGGGCCCCCGTCGTGGTGAGCAGCAGTTGACCTGAGGTGCGGTGGGGGAGGGCGGAAGAAGGTGTTTCGGGCATGCGGAGTCGGATCTCCAGACAGAACGGCGCGCGGCCGGAACGGAACGAGGAAAGCGGCAAAAAGGCGATGCCGAAGGAAGGCGGTGGGCGTGAGGCCGAGGCGGAGATCAGACGGCGCGCACACGTCGCGGTCGGTGCCGCGCGGTGAAAGAACTCATGGGGTCGTCCCTGAGTGACAGGGTGCTCGCCCGGCGTCCGGCCGGCCCATTTCTCTTTGGCCGGGGCCACGCGGCACCGCCGTCATGGAAACAGACGACACGGCCCGCTGCCAAGTCCGTGTCCGGAGACATTCCCAACGCAGCGATCATGACGGGGAGTTGGCGTGGCAGACTGCCGGCGGATCACCCCCGGAAAACCCCGCCTCGCGACGAAGGAGCCCGCCCATGACGTCATCCGCATCCCGCATCGACACCAGCAGGGCGCACCCCGCCCGTGTCTACGACTGGCTGCTCGGCGGCAAGGACAACTATCCGGTCGACGAGGCCGTCGGCCGCAAGCTGCCCGCGCTCGCCCGCGACGCCGCCCGGCAGAACCGGGAGTTCATGCAGCGCGCCGTCGCCTGGCTCGCGGGACAGGGCGTCGACCAGTTCCTCGACATCGGCACGGGCATCCCCACCGCTCCGAACGTGCACCAGATAGCGCAGAGCGTCCTGCCGTCAGCTCGGGTCGTCTACACCGACAACGACCCCCTCGTGCTGCGGCACGCGCAGGCGCTCCTGGGCGGCACCCCCGAGGGCGCCACCGACTACATCATGGGTGATGTGCGCGAGCCCGACGCCATCCTCGAGCACGCACGCACGGTGCTCGACTTCGACCGGCCCGTCGCCCTGTCCCTGATCGCGCTGCTGCATTTCGTCACCGACGACCAGGACCCGTACGGCATCGTGCGCGGGCTTGTCTCGGCTCTGCCGTCGGGCAGCCATCTCGTCCTCACCAACGCCTCCTCCGACTGGGCCCCCGACCTGTCCCGGCAGGTCGACGAGGCGTACGAGAAGGCGGGCATCCGGCTCGCCCTGCGCACGTGGGAGGAGGTCGCCCGCTTCTTCGAGGGACTCGACCTCGTCGGCCCGGGCCTGGTCATGGTCTCCGAGTGGCACCGGGGCGAGGACGCGCCCGACCCCGAGGACACCGCCAGCGGCGTCTACGGGGCCGTCGCGCGGATTCCCTGACCCCCGGGGCGCGGGCCCTCAAGATCGGGAGAATCAGGCTGGAAACGGACTGTGATTACCCGTGGGTTTTCATCGACTTCACAAGCGCTCGGCAGTAGAACTCGTTCCCCCTCCAACGAGAGTGAGGAACCGGACATGACCGATGCCACCCGCCCTGAAGTCGCCCGCAACGGGCTGACCCGCCGCGGATTCCTCGTAGGAACAAGTTCTCTTCTCGGTGCCGCGACCCTGACCGGGCGTGCGGCGGCGGCCCAGCCCCGTACCGCCACGGCCGCCGTCGCCGACGGCGCCCATGTCCCCGCGCTCGTCGTCGGCACCGGCTACGGCGGCTCGGTCGCCGCCCTGCGGCTCGCCGAGGCCGGAGTCGACGTGCAGATGGTGGAGATGGGCATGGCCTGGGACACCCCGGGAAGCGACGGCAAGATCTTCGCCAACACCACCCAGCCCGACTACAGATCCTTCTGGCTGCGGACCAGAACCAGACAACCGATCAGCAACTTCCTCGGCTTCCCGATCGACAAGGACGTCCCCCGCCACACCGGCATCCTCGACGCCGAGGAGTTCGCCGGGATCGTCGTCTACCAGGGCCGCGGCGTCGGCGGCGGCTCGCTGGTCAACGGCGGGATGGCGGTCACGCCCAAGCGGGAGAACTTCGCGGCGATCCTGCCGTCCGTGGACCCGGCCGAGATGTACGACACGTACTACCCGCGCGCCAACGCGGGCCTCGGCACCGGCACCATCGACCCGGCCTGGTTCGACACCACCGACTGCTACCAGTACGCGCGCGTCGGACGTAAGCAGGCGCAGCGCTCCGGCTTCCCGTTCGTGTTCGTGCCCGACGTGTACGACTGGGACTACATGGAACAGGAGGCCGCGGGGACGGTGCCGAAGTCGGCGCTCGCCGGCGAGATCCTCTACGGCAACAACTACGGCAAGAAGACGCTGCAGAAGACCTATCTCGCGCGGGCGAAGGCAACCGGACGGGTCGTCATATCGGCGCTGCACAAGGTGACTTCGGTGACCCCCGCGGCCGGCGGCGGGTACACGGTCCGCATCGACCAGCTCGACACCACCGGCGCCACCACCGCGACCAAGGAGATCACCGCGGACCGGGTCTTCTTCGCCGCGGGCAGCGTCGGCACCAGCAAACTGCTCACCCGGCTCAAGGCCACCGGAGCCCTGCCCGCGCTCAACGACGAGATCGGCAAGGGCTGGGGCGACAACGGCAACGTCATGTGCGGCCGCGCCAACCACCTCTGGGACCCCACCGGCGCGCTCCAGGCGTCCATCCCCACGGGCGGCATCGACAACTGGGCCGCGGGCGGCGCCTTCGCCGAGGTCGCCCCGCTGCCGACCGGCATCGAGACCTACGCGTCGTTCTACCTGTCGATCACCAAGACCCCGCACCGCGCGCAGTTCACGTACAACCCGACGACCGGCGGTGTCGACCTCGACTGGCAGAAGGCGTGGAAACAGACGTCGATCGACGCCGCGAAAACCATCTTCGACAAGATCAACGCGACCGAGGGCACCATCTACCGCACCGACCTCTTCGGCACGTACAAGATCTGGGGCGACCACCTCACGTACCACCCGCTGGGTGGCGCCGTCCTCAACAAGGCGACCGACAACTACGGCCGCCTGCAAGGCTATTCGGGCCTCTACGTCATCGACGGCGCGCTGATCCCGGGCAACACCAGCGTGAACCCGTTCGTGACCATCACGGCGCTCGCCGAGCGCAACATCGCGCGCATCGTCGCCACTGACCTGTGAGCCGGCGCGTCCTGCCCGGGTACCGCCGCCCGCACGGGGGTCAGGGCTTGGGCAGGACGCACACCGCGTCGAGACCGAGCACGTGATTGAGCCGCCCGAACGCCAGCCACGAGCCGATGGCCATGCTCAGCTCCACGATCTCGCGCTGGCTGTAGCGGGCGGTCATCCGCCGCCAGAACTCCTCGTCCAGACCGTGATGGTCGAGCGCGTACCGCTCGGCGTACTCGGCGGCGAGCCGGGTCCGCTCGTCGAAGGCGACCGTGGTGCGCCACTCGGTGACCGCGTCGGCGAACGACTCCTCGACCTTCTCCCCGTCCCGCTCGGTCCGCCAGTCCAGGCAGAACAGACACCCGTTGATCTGCGCGATCCGTAGCCGCGCCGCCTCGAACTCGCGCAGCCCGAGCGTCGAGTGGTCGTAGACCGACATCGAGAACTGCGCGGCCGCGGGGCCGATCCCCGGCACCAGCTCGCCCCACACGTACGGGATCGGTTCGTTGTCGTCCGGTATGTCGATGCGCAGGGTCATGACTGCTGCTTCCTTCCGAGCCGGCCGGTCGCGGGACGCAGGGGCACGTCGAGCGCGTCGTAGAGTCCGGGCGGCGCCGCCGCCAGCCACTCGATCGCGCCGACCAGCCGGCCGACCGCGGTCGCGTTGCCCCCTGCCGAGTGGTTGCCGCCCTCGTCGGTGGCCTGCACGGTCACCTCGATGTGCGGACGGCCCTCGATGACGACGCGGTGCGCACCCGCCCCGCCGCCGGGTGGCGACGGCCAGTCCGGCGCGCAGGACGGGTGGATGCGCGTGACGTGCTCGACGACGAGGCGCACGTCCCCGTCGACGACGCCCTGCACCTCGAACCGGACCGCGCCCTGGGTGCCCGCCGCGAAGTCGCCCATCGTCGCCGTCGTCACGTCGCTCTCCAGCGCGCGGCGCTCCGACGTCTCGCGGATCTCGTCGAGCCGGACCCCGAGAGCGCGGGCGAGCAGCCGGATCTGGCCGCCCCACACCATCGTCGGCACCGACTCGGCGAGCATCAGCGGCTCGTACTCCATGGGATGCCCCATGCCGACCAGATGCCGGACCGAGTCCTCCTGGTCGTACGTCGAGTAGTCGAAGATCTCCTGGCAGCGGACGACGTCGACGCGGGTGCCGAGACCGCTGACGAGCAGCGGCAGCACGTCGTTGGCCCAGCCCGGGTCGACCCCCGACACGAACAGCGAACCGCCGCCCTCGGCGATCGCCGCGCGCACCGGGTCCGTGAAGTCGGGCGGCGCGCTCGGCGGATCGTAGAGCGGATAGAGGGACGGCGTGACGACGACGGCCCCGGCGCGCAGCGCACGGCAGATGTCCGTGAGCGCCTCGTCGGGGCGCAGTTCGCCGGAGGCCGCGTACACGACCGCACCGGGCCGTGCCGCGAGCACCCCCTCGACATCCGTCGTCGCCGCCACCCCGAGGACGTCGTCGAGCCCGGCGAGCGCGCCCGCGTCGCGGCCCTCCTTCGCCGGGTCGTGCACCAGCACACCGGACAGGGCGAGCGCGGGGTGGGCGGCGACGGCCCGGATCGCCGCGCGGCCCACGTTGCCTGTACCCCAGACCACCGTGGAAGTCATGCGCCGGAGCGTAACCTGATGGTCTGTCAGTTCATAGAGTCTTCACGTCAGTTGGGAGCGCGCGGCGGCGACGGCCTGCTCCGCGTATGCACGCCCGAACAGCACCGTGTGCACCAGCAGAGGGAAGAGCTGGTGCAGCGGGATCCGCTCGCGCCAGCCGTCGGCGAGCGGCGCGACCTCCTGGTACCCGGCCAGGATCGCGCCGAGATGCGGCGCGCCGAACAGGTCCAGCATCGCCAGGTCGCTCTCGCGGTGCCCGCCGTGCGCGGCCGGGTCGATGAGCCAGGCGGCGCCGTCGGTGTCCCACAGGACGTTGCCGTTCCACAGGTCGCCGTGCAGCCGGGCGGGCGGCTCGGCGGGCCCGGCGAGTTCGGGCAGCGCCTCGCAGACCCGCTCGACGGGCTTCGCCTCGGCGGGGCGCAGCGTCCCCTCGTCCACGGCCCGCCGCAGATAGGGCAGCACGCGATGCTCGGCGAACCAGGCGGGCCACGTGTCGCCCGGCTCGTTGCGCATCGGCGCGAGCCCGATGTACGCGTCGACGGGCCCGTCCGGCGGCGCCGCGCCGAAGGCGGGGGCGCCCGCGGCGTGCAGCCGCGCGAGCGCCCGCCCGAACCGCACGGCGCCCTCGGCGCTCGCCCGCCCGGCCTCGACCCGGTCGGTCACCAGCCAGCGCCCGTCGTGCCCGTGCACCTGCGGCACCCGCACCGCGCCCGCCGCGGCGAGCCAGCGCAGCCCGGCCGCCTCCGCCCGCGCGGCGCCCGGATCGTCGGCGGACTTGGCGATCACGGTGCGCCCGTCGGCGAGGGTGACTTCGGCGAGATGCGCGGAGAGCCGGTGCTCGCCGGTGGCGGGGAACCGGGTGAACTGCTCCGCGACGGTCGAGGCGTCGGACATGCCGCTCAGCGTAGAGGGGGTGGCGCCGGGATCGGCGGACGGCCGGGGCGTTGACGGGCCGGGCCGCGCCCTGATCTGCTGCAGGGTGATCAACGCGACCGTAAGCCTGGGGAGTTGAGCAGAGTGCCGAATGGACGCGATGCCGTGCTCGCGGTGCAGCACACGCCCGCGGGCGGCCTCCGACGGGTCGGCGACTGGCTGCGGGCCGCCGGACTCGACGTACAGGTCGTGCGCCCGTACGCGGGCCAGGCGCTGCCGGAGACGCTCGACGGGCGGCCGCTGCTGGTGCTCGGGGGCGGCTACCTCCCGGACGACGACGCGCGCGCCCCCTGGCTCCCGGCCACCCGGGGCCTCGTCGCCCAGGCCCTCGACGACGGCAGCCCGCTGCTGGGGATCTGCCTCGGCGGGCAGATGCTCGCGCAGGTCGCGGGCGGCAGCGTCGAGGGCGAGCACGGGACGCCCGAGTTCGGCAGCACCGACATCCGGCTGCGTCCCGAGGCCGCCGGTGATCCGCTGCTGCACGGGCTCGGCCCGGTGGTGCCCGCCGTCGAGCGGCATGTCGACGCCATCACCGAACTGCCGCCGGGCGCCGCCTGGTTGGCGTCCAGTGCCGACTGCCCCCACCAGGCGTTCCGGGTGGGGGAGCGGGCGTGGGGCGTCCAGTTCCATCCCGAGGTGGGCGCCGACAGGGTCGCCGCCTGGGACCGGGACGGGCTGGTGGCGCGGGGCGTCGATCCCGACCGCCTGTACGCGCGGGCCGCCGCCGACGAGGACGCGGCCGTCGCGGCGTGGTCGGTGTTCACGGAGCGGTTCGCCGGGGTGTGCCGGGGCTGAGAGCCTGTCTTTGAACCCCCGCCTGCGCCCCGACGCCCGGCACGACGCACGACGATCGCACGCACCGACCGCCGCTGCGCCCGCCCTCCGGGCGGACGACGGGGGTTCAAAGACAGGCTCTGATCGCCGGGGTGCGTCGGGGCTGACCCGCTCCTGCGACGGCGTCGCTCGGCAGGGGATCAGCTCGCTGCGCGCCGCGAGGGCCGCAGCCCGTGTCCGGTGCGCCGCTCCGGGCCGGCCTCGCTCTGCGCCGGGACCGGTGCGGGCCTGCGACCCGGCCGCCATGCCGATGCGACGAAGCTGGTCAGCGCCCCGGCGAGCAGGCCCCAGAACGTCGAGCCGATCCCGAGCAGCGTCACACCGGACGCGGTGGCGAGGAACGTCACCGCCGCCGCCTCGCGCGCCGTCGGATCGCTCAGGGCCGTGGCCAGGGACGCCTCGATGGTGGCGAGCAGACCGACGCCCGCGACGGCCATGACGAGCGCGTGCGGCATCGCGGCCAGCAGCGAGACCACCGTCGCGCCGAGCAGTCCCACGCACAGATAGAAGACGCCGGACCACACGGCCGCGAGATAGCGCCGCCCGCGATCGGGGTGCGCCTCCTCGCCGGTGCAGATCGCGGCGGTGATGGCCGCCAGATTCAGCCCGAACGCCCCGAACGGCGCGAGCACCGCCTGCACGACGCCGATCCACGTCATCATCGGCGAGACGGGAGTGTCGTAGCCGGAGTTGCGCAGCACCGCGACACCGGGCAGGTTCTGCGACGCCATCGTCACGACGAACAGCGGCACACCGACACTGATCAACACCTTCCAGTCGAACGCCGGGGTCGTGAACACCGGTTGCGCGAGCGACAGCCGGATCCGCTCCAGATGCCAGCCGCCCGCCAGGACCGAGGCGACGACGCCGGCGCCGAGCGCGACGAGGACCGCGTACCGGGGCAGCAGCCGCCGGGCCAGCAGATAGAGCGCGAACACGGGGAAGACGACGGCGAAACTGCCGTCCATGGCGGCGAACAGGCCGGTACCGAAGTGCAGCAGCACACCGGCGAGCAGCGCCGACGCCAGGGGTACCGGGATACGGTCCATCGCCTTCGCGAACCATCCCGTCACCCCGCTCACGATCATCAGGACCGCACAGAACAGGAACGCGCCCACGGCCTTCGCCATGGACACCCCGGCCAGGCTGGTCGCCAGCAGCGCCGCACCCGGCGTCGACCAGGCCGTCACGATCGGCGCCCGGTACCGCACCGACAGACCGACGGAGAGCAGGGCCACGCCGACGCCGATCGCCAGCATCCACGAGGACGTCTCGCGGGTGTCCGCGCCGGCGGCCCGCGCCGCCGTGAACACGAGCGCGGCCGAACTCGTCACGCCGACCAGCACGGCGATGAGCCCCGCCGCGACGGCCGTGGGCGGGGCGACGGCACGTATGCGGGCGAGCGGGGAGAGGGGCGGGGGCATACGAGCATCACCTTCAGGGGCGTACGGCAGGTGTTCCATAAACGGAACGTTCTGTTTGTGGAACACTAGGGACGCGGGCGACGGCCCGTCAACCGGATACGGGATCAGCTGTTCAGCTACGGGCGGGAGCCGCGGCGATGGGCCTGAACGACGAAGTGGGACGCAGGCTCAAGGGGCTGCGTCAGGACGCCGGTCTCACCCTGTCCGAGCTGGCCCGCCGCTCGGGCGTCGGCAAGGGCACCCTCTCGGAACTGGAGAGCGGCCGCCGCAATCCGACCCTGGAGACCCTCTACGCCCTGACCACCGTGCTCGGCCGCCCGCTCAGCGCGGTCCTCGACGACCCGCCGCACGGCGCCACCGAGGGCGTCTCCGGAAGCGCCGTCACCGCGGTCCTGATCGAGCGGTACGAGGACGCGGACGCGGCCACCGACGTCTTCCGGATCACCATCGCCGAGGGCGCCGTCCAGGAGTCGGCCGCGCATGTCGCCCGCACCACGGAGAGCCTGATGGTGCTCTCCGGCACCGCCGTCGTCGGCCCGCCCGACGCGCTGCGGGCCGCGGGACCCGGCGCCCACGCGCACTGGCCGGCCGACGCGCCGCACGTGTACAGCGCACCGCACGGAGAGGTCCACGGGATCCTCTTCGTGCGGTATACGAAGGGCTAGTTCCGGCCGGTCGGCCGGCCGTACGTCAGGACTGCGGCGGCGACGGGTTCGGGTTCACGTCCTGGAGCTGCGAGATGTCGACCGACTCGTCGGCGGACGGGGTCTTGGCGGGCACCGGCTTGTCGTAGTCGCCGAGCGTCATCGTGACGTCCTTGTCGCCGCCCTTCTCCGTCGCGCGGACCAGGCGGTGCGGGTCGTCCGACGTCACGTACAGCGTGACCGTGCTGCTGCCCTCGTGCCCCGTGAGCGGCACGACGCCCGTACCGGCGATCTTCGTCTCGTCGCCCTTGGTGAGGTTCTCCTGCGCCGCGCTCGCCGAGCCGCCCTCCAACTGGCCCCGGAAAGCGTCGAGATCGCAGGTCTGGGCGAGCCCGTCGAGCATCGGGTCGTCGGTGGTGCCGTGCACGTAGCGGTCCCCGAACAACTGTGCCGCGAGCGCGCCCGAACCGCCGCCGACCTGGGTCTTCCAGAACGTCGTGTCCGGCTTCATCCACACCTCGTCGCCGCGTTTGACGAGGGCGACGCTGCCGCCGTCGGCGCCGCCGACGCCCATCCGCAGGGAACCGGCGCAGTTGCCGTCCTCGTCGAGCCGCAGATCGAACGAGGCCGGGACGCGCGTGTCCCGCTCGGTGTCCGACCGGTTCGTCACGGTGATGTGCAGGGAGTGCGCGTCGAGGAGCTCCTTCTTCGCCGCGTCGGCCAGCTGCTGCGCGCTGAGGTCCGAGGCGCCGCCGCCGTCGGCGAACGCCGGGAGCGGCGCGAGAACGCTCGCGCACACGAAGGCGGCGGCCGCCGTGCCCCGTGCCCCGCGTGTTCTGCGCGTCCGCCCTGCTCCGGCTGCTGTGGGTAGGGGTGTCATGACGTCACCTCGCCGTCCCGGACCGTCACGCCCTGATGCCCGAAATGCCCTTAGATTCTACGTTCGTCACCTCGCCGGTGTCGCATCGGTGGGCCCGGTGCGAGGGCGCCCGTCAGTCGTCCTTGCCGCACACCCGCAACCCCACCGGCGTCCCGCACGGCAGATGCCCGTGCGCGGCCACGACACCCTTGCCGGTGCCGTTGTCGACCGCGTACGCGAGGAAGCTGGAGGCCGGCGAGTCGGCGGGCGGACGGCCGTAGGTGTAGGCGTACTCGATCTCCCGGTACGGGTAGCCACCCGCGTCGAGCCGGTCCGGATCCGGGGTGCGGCCGTCCAGGGCGAGCCGGTGCAGACCGTGCGGGGCGTCCGGCGGCGACGCGGCCCGCAGTTCCGTGTAGCCGAGCGCGCCGGGGGTCCGGGCGACGGTCTCCAGGACCTGCTCGGTCGAATCGAGTTCGCAGCGCAGCACCGACAACGTGCGCGAGGTGCGGTTGACGCAGTCGTCCGACGTGGCGGGCGGCTCGTCGGCGCCGTCGAGCACGCGCTTGGTCAGCGCGGACCGGGTGCCGGAGCCGGAGGTGCGGCTGACGAGCACGACCGGCAGACGGGGCCCGCCGAGCTGCGACCAGTCGCGGATCTCGCCGCGGTACAGGCGGCGCACGTCGGCGGAGGACAGGTTCGTCAGCCGTACGTCGTCGTGGACGACGAGGGTGAACAGCGACACCGCGATCCGGCTCTCGCTGAGCCGGGTGTAACTCGCCGGACGCGGCCCGTCCGAGAACGCGACGACACTCGCTCCCTGCTGCGGTTCCCCCTCGGACAGGGCGAGTTCACGCACCCCGGTGCGGCTGCCGTCGGCGGCGACCGTGATCCGTGGCCGGCCCTGGCAGTGGTCCCGGTACTTCTGCGCGAGCTCCTTCATGACCGGCTCGAACGCCGTGGACCCGGTGAGCCGCAGCGAGCCCGTCTCGCAGTCGGCGGGCAGCGGGGCCGGCAGCAGCAGCGGCAGGCTCACCGCGGCGATCAGCGCGAGGCCGAGCACCATGGTGGTCCAGCGGGCCTTCGTGCTGAACACCGGCGGCTTCTCGTCGGGGGTGAGGCTGTGGTTCTCGTGCAGCGTGCCGTCGCGGACGTCGCCGGTGACCGTGACCCTGTCGCCCTCCTGGCCGCCGGTGAGCAGCACGAGGATCTTGTAGAACGCGCCGGGCTTCAGCGGGACCCGGGGGATGAGCAGGGTGCTGGGACCCACCACGTGCAGACCGGGCTCGTTCTCGAAGTAGCCCATCAGATTGGCGTGTTCCTCGGGCAGTGTGACGTCCTGCGCCTGGATGCGGCGCCCGGTGAACTCGGCGGTCAGGCCGTACTCCCGCGGTGAATGGATGTAGTCCGACTCCTCGACGTGGCGGGTGCCGTCGTTCTCGATGCGCAGCAGCACCAGGGTGGCGTCGCGCATCGCCGGCAGGTCGTTGAAGAGCCCGAGCCGCGGATCCTCCGCGTCCGCCGGGCCGTTGTGCCCTATGGCGATGTCCATCTGCTTGCGGAAGCCGATGCGTCTGCTGCGCCGGGCCCACAGGTCGGCGGCGAACGGAATGACCATGGAGACGACGCCGAGGACCAGGCCCGCGACGGTGAAGATGATGTCGAGCCACCCCATGGCCCCGACCGTACGGACTCTCCCGGGAGACCAGGAGAGTCCGGAACCGTCCTTCGTCCAGTGTTCGTCGGGCGTTCAACTCGGCTCTGGGGCAGAGGAGGCCGCGGCCGTGATCCGACGCCCGGCCGGCAGCCCGCCGACCCCGGGGAGCAGGGCGAGGGCCTTGGCGGTGGGGTCCGCGCGCCGGTGCCGCGAGGCCGCGGTGACGGTGAACGGACAGGCGCAGCCGTGCACCGGACCCGCCGGGGGCGGGAGCTGCGGCAGGTGCGCCGTGGACGGATGGGCCATCAGGGCTACGAGGGAGGCCGGTTCGGTCTGCGAAGCGCAGCGCGGGGAGCGGACGGCGCACACGACGGCCCCGCAGAGCGCCACGTTCGAGCCGCTGCTCGGCCGGCTGCAGGACCACCTCGGCCGCGACCTGACCCTCGCCGACATCGCCGGTCGCGCCGGCGTCAGCGCCCGCACGCTCATGCGGCGCTTCCGGGAACAGGCCGGCACCACTTCGCTGCAAGGGTTGCACCGGGCGCGGGCGCGGCAGGCCCGGCATCTGCTGGAGACTGTCGGGCATCCCATCGGGCGTCCCGCCGGGCATCCCGTCGAGCGGATCGCGCAGCAGGTCGGATTCGGCTCGCCGAGCGTGTTCCGCCACCGCTTCAAGCGGACCATTTCGGCTCGCTGACCGTGTTCCGCGACCGCTTCAGGCGGACCATTTCGGCTCGCTGACCGTGTTCCGCGACCGCTTCAGGCGGACCATTTCGGCTCGCTGACCGTGTTCCGCGACCGCTTCAGGCGGACCATTTCGGCTCGCCGAGCGTGTTCCGCGACCGCTTCAGGCGGACCACTTCGGCTCGCCGACCGCGTTCCGCGACCGCTTAAAGCGGACCGCGGGCGGTCAGCCCGCAGGCCTACCGGCGCAGCTTCAGCCGACCGCCGGCCGCCGGGTTGTCGTGTCGCGCCCCAGCCAGCCGTAGAGGACCACCGAGCACACCGCCGCGCAGGCGCACCACGTCGAGATGAACTCCCAGCGCCACAGGGCCGCACACACCGCCGCACCGGTCCCGGCGAGCACCCCGAGCAGCACCAGGCCCGCCTCGCCGGACAGCAGCAGCGAGCCGATCGTTGCCAGCAGATAGCCGGCGAGCAGCCAGGCGGGGTGCGGGAGCCCGATCGCGTACCCCATCGTGTGGCCGCGCACCTCGGCCGTGACGGTACGCGTCGCCAGGACGTACGCGAGGGCCGCCGATGTGGCCACGCCCACGGCGAGCGGGACCCACAGACGGCCGCGGGCCCGCCGCGGCGCCGCGCACAGCACGCCCACCGGCACCCACAGCGGCAGCAGGGGCAGGGCGATCACCGCCCACGCGATGGTCGCGGGCCCGCTGCCGCCGCCGTCGTTCCAGATCACCGCCTCGATGATCTGGTGCGCCCCGAGCAGCAGCGGCAGCGTCGCCAGTGGCAGCGCGGCGCGCCGCGTCCGGGCCGCGCGCGACACGCAGCCGATGCCCACGGCGGTGATCGCGCCGCCCGCCACCAGATCGGCCGTCGCACTCCAGCACATGCCGGCCACGCTACGTTCCCGAGGCCCGCGACGACATCGGGGCGCGCCCCGCCCCATGGTCGATGTAGGCGGCATGTATATTCTTTCCATATGCATCTATCTGGAGATCCGGCGGCCGACGAGCCGGCGGCGGCCCGGTCGGTGTCCGGCGATGCGGCCGGCATCGCCGCGACGGGGCGCATCGAAGGCGCGGCCCGAGGTCTGCTGCGCGGGATCGCGCAACTGTCCCAAGCCCTGTTCAGGGCAGGGGAGTTCGGGTACACCCGCAGCCAGGTCTCGGTGCTCGACGCCCTGGAGTCGGGGCCGTGCCGGGTGACTGCGCTCGCCGTGCGCACCGGCATGGCGCAGCCCCGGGTCACCGTCATCCTGCAGCAGTTGCAGGAGGCGGGACTCGTCGAGCGGCGGCGCTGCGCGGACGACCGGCGTGCCGTGGAGACGACGCTCACCGACGCGGGACACGCCTTGATGGAGCGGGGCAGGCAGCGGATGGCCGTCGCCCTGCTCGGCGCCCTCGACGGCGGCGTCGAGGATTCGGAGCGCGCGGTGGCCGCCGCGCGGGCCGCGATCATGCCCCTGGTGGATGCCCTGCACAGGAACACCGTTGAATCGGAGGCCAGTTGACCACCCCGGGCACCCTGCCGGACCTGTCCACCTCGAACGAACCCGCCGGTGCGGGCCTGGCCCCGCACCGTGTCGCCGGACCCCGCAGATGGTGGGACGGCGTGCTCGCCGCCGACCCCGGACTCGGTCAACACCAGTCGGGTTGGCGGGCGTTGGTCGCCATGGTCACCTCGCTCGCCGTCGGCTACTGGATGGCCGAGGCGCTGGCCATCCCCGACATGATCGGCATGATGGTCGCCGGGATGATGGGCCTGATGAGCGCGTTCGCGGTCGCCGAGAACACCTGGGACCGGCTCGCCCGCGCCATCCTGTGGATGCCGTTCCCCTACAGCGCCGTGCTGTGGGTGTGCGCGACCCTCGACGGGCACCGCACCGCGCAGATGGTCCTCATGGTCGCCGCGCTCGCCCTCACCTTCCTGCTCGCCAGATTCGGCCCCTTCGCGCTGGTCACCGGCATGATGCTGTTCAACGGCCTGATGGTCGGCATGCTCGCCGGGATCCCCGCCGCCCTCGTCGGCAAGACCTTCGCCGTCGCCCTCGTCGCCGCGGCCGCCGTCCTGCTGACCCGGCTGCTGCTCTGCTTCCCGATGCCCCGTGAGGACCTGCTGCGCACCCAGCGGGCCTTCGTCGTGGAGGCCCGGCGCGTCGCCGACGCCGCCGTCGAGGCCCTCGACCCCGACGCCGACCAGCAGCGCGCCGTACGCCGGATGACCCGCGCCCTGCGCCGCCTCAACATCACCACCGTCACCATCGACGGGCGCCTCGCCCAGCCCGAGGTCGCCGCCGACCCCGTCGTCGCCGAACTCCTGCACCGGCACCTCTTCGACGCCGAGCTCGCCCTGCGCGGCATCGGCCAGGCCGCCGCCGACCTGACCAGGCTGCCCGTCCCCGCGCCGCTGCGCGAGGCCCTCGCCGTCGGCCTGGCCCTGGCCCGCGACACCCCGCTCGGCCGCGCCGAGGGCCTGCGCCCAGCGGCCGCGCACATCCAGGAGCGCGCCGAGGCGATCCTGCGCGACCCGGCCGCCCCCGCCGACGACGTCGAGGCCGCCGTCCTCGCCCGCCGCGTCGGCGACCTCCTCGACACCCTCGCCGACGCCCTGCGCAACTGGCTCGAACTCGGCCGGCGCAGCTGCGCGAGCGCCGCCGACGTGCCGTTCCAGCCGACCGTCGCCCTGGAGAACAACCGGCTGCCCGGCTCCGCGGGCCCCGCCCGCCGGGTCCTCGCGGCCGGCACGGAATCCGGCTGGCGGCGCGCCGTGCCGTACATCCGGGTCCCCGTGCACGCCGCGATCGCCGCCGCCGTCGTCTGCCCCATCGCCGACGCCATCGACCCGCGCCGCTTCTACTGGGGCCTGGTCGGCGTGATGATCACGCTGTTCGGCACCAACACCACCCACGAACGGCTGCGCAAGTTCGCGCACCGCATGATCGGCACCGCGCTCGGCGCCGTCCTCGGCATCGCGCTGCTGCACCTCGTCGGCCGCGACCACGTCTACGCCACGCTCGCCGTCATCGTCGCCGGTCTCGCCTTCGGCGCCTGGGGCATGCAGCGCGCGTACGCCTGCTGGGTCGTCGGCCTCGTCGTCGCCCTCACCCAGCTCTACGGCATGACCACCCCCGACAGCGGCATGGACCACCTGCTGGGGGAGCGGATCCTCGACAACGGCATCGGTGTCCTCGTCGCCACCGCCTGCGCCGCGCTGATCTTCCCGCTCTCGCGCCGCACCGTCGTCAGGGAGGCCGAGCGCGGCTACGTCGACGCACTCGCCCAGGTGATCCGCCAGGTCGAGCAGCGCTGGGACGGACCCGAGGCCCCGGTGCGGCTGCGCGGCGCGGCCCGCGCCGTGGACGCCGCGCTGCTCCAGGTGCAGGGCATCGCCCGGCCCCTGGTGCGGATGCCGGTCGGGGTGCGCGGCCCGGCCGCCGAGCACCGGGTGGCGCTGCTCGCCACGGCCACCGGGCACGCCCGCACCCTCGCGGCGGCCGCCGACATCGACGTGGACCTGCCGCCGCGCCTCGCCGAACGCGCCCGCCTGGTGACCGAGACCCTCGTCGCGTCCCTCAGGGAACTCGACCGGTGCTACGCGACCGGCGAACCCGAGGGCGCCTGGCGCCGCGTCAGCCCGCTTGTCCGCGAGCTGGAGACCGAGCTCGCCCCCGCGGCGCCGGGACCGCGCGCCGACCGGCTGCGCACCGCCCTGCGGGAACTCGCCGCGCTGGACGAGACCATGGCTGCCTACGCCGAACAGGTCGGCCTCCCGGTCGCCGCCCCCGGGCGCGCGGCGCCGGCCGCGGCCTCGCCGATGCAGCGCACCACCCGTGCGGTGATGGCGGCCTGGGGGGAACCGCACGGCCGCGGCCGTACCACGGCGACGGCCCGGCTCACCGGTACCGTCCACTGCGACACGCACCCCGAGGGCTGCCCCGCCTGGATCACCGTGATCAGCGCCCGCGGCAAGCGCCTCGCCAAGTCCCAGGCGCACCACGGCAGTTACACGGTGGACGGCCTGCCGGCCGGCATCCACACACTCGTCGTCTCGGCCGCCCGGCACGCCCCGCGCGCCGAACTGGTCACGGTGGACCCGGCGTCCGGGACCGTACGGCACGACATCGCGGCGGCGCGCTGACGCGGACGGCGGGCGGCCCGCGCCTCAGCGGGCCGCCCGCACCTGCGGGGTCACGGTGAACTCGCCGCTGAAGGCGCTGGCGGCGCCGTCGCGTCCCGCCATCTCGATCGCGTACCCCTCGCCGTTCACGATGGTCGGCAGCACCGTGGCCGTCTCGCCCTCGGGCGCGGCCCCCAGCTTCGCCGCGAGCTGCGCCACCCGTCCCTCGTCCCCGTGCACGAGCCACATGTCGAGCTCCTGCCCGGTGGCGTTGCGCCACGTGACGAAGACGCTGCCGCCCGCCTGATGGACGGAGCCCGCGGCCGGCGCGGTGACGGTGAGTGCCGCGTCGGGAACGGCCGCGCCCGCGGACGCGAGAAGGAGCAGGGGGACGGCGGCCAGGGACAGAATTCCGGTGCGGCGCATACGACGACCTCATGACGCGGGAGACGACAGGACGGCGGATCCTCCGCCCCGTGACGGTCGGGTGCGGAGCGGAGGACGGACATCAGAGGTCTGCCACCCGGACAAGATCACGAAAGGGGCCGTCGCACAGCCCCACCCCATGGGGGACGGCACTGTCCCCGAACCGGCGGAATCGACAGGACAGCACCCGGACACGCGCGCATCCTCGCGCCCGCGCGCCCGCGATTCGGTCGTTCCGTACGGCCGACAAGCGTGATCGGGCGCAGACTGGAAACGCGACACAGACGCGAGCTCCGGCCGAAACCAGGCACGGAGGACGACGGGGGACCGGAAACGAGGTGGGACCGGATGACCGAGCGCAGCGACGGCATGGGCGACGAGGTGTACCAGCCCGGCGATCCTGACGCCCACGAGGACGAGGGCATCCTCGATGTGGAGGACACCCTCAACGACCGCGGCGTCGACCCGTACGACGAGGGCTGGTCACCGCCCGAGCGGCCCCTGGGCGTCGAGCACACGGGCGTCACGGCGGCCGAGCGGCTGCACGGCGAGAGCCTGGACGAACGTCTCGCGGAGGAGCGCCCGGATCCGGTGATCGACGCGTACGAGGCGCTGGAGTCGGGCGACGACGACGCGGACGGGATCGGCGATCTGCGCGGCGGCGAGGGGGAGCCGGTCGACCTCGAGGTGGGCGGACGCCGGGCGGGACGCCTGGTCGCACCCGACGAGGGCGCCCACGAGGACGCCGAGAAGGACATGCTCGCCGCGGACGTGGGCTTCGGCGGCGGCGCCGCCTCGGCGGAGGAGGCCGCTGTGCACCTGGTCGACGAGGACGACGTGTACGAGGACGACGCGTATGAGGTCGACGCGTATGACAAGGACGCCTAGGTCATCGGGATCATTGAGTTCGTCGCGGTCGTCGTGGTCGTCGCCGTTCTCGAGAGGTTCGAGGCCGGCGCGGCGGGAGAGGGCGGGGGCCGCGGTGCGGCCGTGTGATCACTGCCCCAGGGCGGCCGCGGCCAGCATCAGAGCCGCCGACACGAATCCGGTGGACAGCGCCGCGATCGGCGCTCCGAGAGCGACACGGTCCGCCACGAACTGGCGGGCCGTGATACCTATGCAGACCACGCTGACCGCTCCCAGGAACATCGCCACGTAGATGAGCACGAACCGTCCTCCTTGGTGCGGGCCGGAACCCGGGCCGGCCTCCATCCTCGCGTGGCGGACGGCACGGCGCACCCGGGCGGCGGGCACGGCCACGAAGGAGACGTATGGACGGACAGACCTGGCTGGTGCTGGCGACGATCGCCGCGGCGGTGATGCTGGTGGCCGCCGCGGTTCTGCTCGTACGCGTGTTCAAGGCCCGGCGGCTGCTGATGGACGCCGGGATCCCGCTGCGCAACAAGGCCCTGTTCTGGACGGCGGTGGTCTACACGATCTCGCCCGTCGACCTGCTGCCCGACCCGATCTACCTGGACGACATCGGGGTGCTGCTCGTCGCCCTCAAGGCCCTGCACTCCGCCGCGCAGAAGGCGGGCCTGGAACGGGCTAACCGCGACTGAACGGCAGCTTCTGGGTCAGCCAGGTGACCAGCGCGCCCGGGTTGCGGCTCTGGGTCCACAGCCGGCCGGGGCCGGTGAAGTCGAAGACGAGCCCCTCGCCCGACTTCAGCGTCTGCATCAGCCCGCGCGTCACTTTGCGGGTCGTGTACGACACGCCGTCGTCGAAGGCGACCAGGTGCCCGGAGTCCAGGACCAGCTGCTCACCGGCCTTCAGCTCGACCTCGTCGAGCGCGCCGTAACAGGCGGCCAGCACCTGGCCCCGACCCTCGGCGCGGACCAGGAACCCGCCCTCGCCGCCCGCCAGGTTCTTGAACCCGCCCCACTTCGTCTGCAGGTCGACGCCGTCGGACGAGCACAGCCACGCCCCGCGCGCCAGATTCAGCCCGCCGTCGACGTCGACCGCGGTCACATCGCCCGGCAACTGGGCCGCGACATCCACCCAGCCGCTCTCGGACCCCGCCGTGAACCGTGTGACGAACAGCGACTCGCCGCCGAGCACGCTCCGCTTCAGGCCCCGCATCAGGCCGCCGTCCGCCTTCGCCTCGACGGCGATCCCGCCCGAGGTCGCCATCATGGCCCCCGACTCGGCCCGAACCGACTCGCCCGGCGCCAGGTGCACGCGGGCCACCGCGAAGGAGGGGTTGTGTCGTACGTCGATGTCCATGCCGACCACGCTACGGACGCCGCCCCGCCCACCGCCTCGGCCGAAAGTCGCGGGCCCCGCGACCTTCGGCCATGCCTGCTCGCCGAAAACCCTTGGACAGCGCCGTAGCCGCTCCCGCCACGGCGGACGCATGTCTACGCCCCGAATCTCCTGGCCGAGGACCCGCTTCCACGCCGGAAGTGTGTCCCTCTGCTTTTTCGGAGCGTCATCGCCACGGACTGCGTCTCGGCTGCTTTGCCCAGGAGCACGACACACGCGACCCGCGGCGCACGGTCCGGGAGCAACTGGCCGCCGCGGCGCTCGTGGAGGCGGAACGGCTCCGACCGCCGCCGCGATCCGGACAACCGGCGGCGTGAAGACGCCGTGGGAGCCCTGTGTGCGGCGCGCGCAGGGCGCCCGGCGGGCCGTCCGCTGACCCGCCGCTTCACCGGGCCCTCACACCACATTCCGAACACGTTGCGCGCACCGCCCCAGGTGGCGCGGCAGTAACTCCCCTGTTTCCACGGCCGGTTCGGGTGCCCCACGTGTCCCGTTCGATTGACGCGGCCACGCCGGTGCCGCACTGTCGCCGACGTCATGATGGAGTTGCGCCGGCCCGCGCCGTCGGCGCCGGTCTCAGGGGGAACCATCATTCGGCTCAGACCACTTCGCGGCGCGCGCACCTCGTTGCGCGCCACCCTTCTCGCCCTCGCCGGGGCCGCCGCGCTCACCGCGGCCGCCGTCCCGGGAACCGCCCAGGCGGCCCCGGCCGAGCAGACTCGCACCACTCAAGTGACGTACCAGGGACGCACGTTCACCGTGCCCGCCTCCTGGTCCGTCGTCGACCTCGCGAAGGCGCCCGACACCTGCGTCCGCTTCGACCGGCACGCCGTGTACCTGGGTACACCGTCCGCGCAACAGGACTGTCCCGCCAAGGAGTTGGGGCGCACCGAAGCCGTCCTGATCCAGCCGGAGCGGGGCAGGAGCTCCGCCGCCGGCCAGGTCACCGAGAACCGTACGGCGAAGACCTACCGCGCCGACGCCGACGGCCTCACCGTCACCGCCGCCTACGGCAGCGACAAGAAGACCGTGCAGAACGTGCTGCGCAGCGCCGACCTGCCGGTCGACGACGCCACCGAGGCTCCCGCCGCGGGCGCCGCCCCGGCCGTCAAGGCGGTCCCGACGGACGCCACGTCCTTCCAGGGCAAGGGCTTCGACAAGTGTGACGCGCCCTCCACCGCCCAGCTGAACGCCTGGCACGACGCCTCCCCGTACAGCGCCGTCGGCGTCTACATCGGCGGCGTCAACGCGGGCTGCCCGCCCTCCTTCGACGCGGCCTGGGTGCAGACCCAGTACGACAACGGCTGGCGGTTCTTCCCGATCTACGTGGGACCGCAGGCCGAGCGCGGCGCGGGCAGCTGCACCGGTGACTGCGAGGTCATCACCGACCCGGTGCCGCAGGGCGCGGCCTCGGCGCGGGACGCGGCGGCCCAGGCCGAGAGCCTCGGCTTCGCCAAGGGCTCGGTCCTCTACTTCAACATGGAGCAGTACACGCGCGGCGGCGCGGTCAGCGACCGGGTGCTGGCGTTCATCCAGTCCTGGACCACCACGCTCCACGAACTCGGGTACGTCTCCGGCGTGTACGGCAGCGTCTCGTCCCTCATCACCGACCTGGTGGCGCAGGACGGCACGGGCTACGTGCAGCCCGACGTCATCGACTTCGCGCGCTGGGTGGCTCCCGGGGGCGAGGCGGGCGAACCGCCGGCCGACACCGGCGACCCGCAGATCCCGGACCACATGTGGGCCGACCACCAGCGCATCCGCCAGTACTCGGGCGATGTCACCGAGACCTACGGCGGCGTCACGATGGCGATCGACGCGGACCTGCTCGACGTGGGCCAGGGCGTCGTCCAGCCCCCGCAGCAGAAGGACACCGCGCTCACCTACACCGGCCCGACGTCCCTCTCCGACGGGTCGCCCGCCGAACTCTCCGCCACCCTCACCGAGAAGGACGGCGGCGCTCCCGTCGCCGACCGGGAGGTCGCCTTCGCGCTCGGCGGCGACACGGCGCAGACCTGCACGGCGAAGACCGACGCCCAGGGCGCGGCGAGGTGCACCGTCGCCTCGGTCGACCAGCCGCTCACCGCGGACGCGACGGTCCCGCTCACCGCGTCCTTCGCGGGCGACGACGCCTACAAGGCGTCGCAGGCCGAGGCCCTGCTGAAACTCCAGTACGTCACCGGGCGCGCCTACGGCCTGAACGCCAAGGTGTCCGCCCTCGGCCTGCCCGTCAGCATCGGCCCGGCCCCGGACACCGGCACGGTGCGCACGGCGGGTGCGACGAAGAAGATCCCGCCCTGCACGGCGAGCGTCAACGCCGTCGTCCTGTCCGCCTCGGCGCTCTGCGCCGACGTCACGACGACGACGGGACCGAGCGGCGCGAGCGCCGGCGCGACCGTCGACAAGGTGCGCATCGGCCTCACCGGACTCCCCGTCGTCGAACTGTCCGGCGTCAGGTCCGAGGTCCACAGCACCTGTTCGGCCACGACCGGCGGCACGGGTCTCACGCTCAGGGTCGGCGGCTTCCCCGTCGACGTCGGGGACGAGCCGAACGCGGTGGTCGACCTGGGCGCGGGTGCCAGGCTCGTCGTCAACGAGCAGACCAGGTCCGGTGACGGACTGACGGTCGACGCGGTGCATCTGACGGCCCTCGCGGGAGCCGTCGACATCGTGGTCGCCTCCAGCACGGCGGCGGCGCACAACTGCGGCTGACGGACGGGCAGGTGCCCCGGTCGTCGTCGGACGGCCGGGGCACCTGCCCGTGGGTCGCGAGCGGTCAGCGGACCCGTCGCGCACGTGAGAAACGTCGACGCGACCGGCGGGTCCGCCCCGACCGCCAGTGGCCGTCGGGCGACTCCAGCGGCGACAGCCGGTCGGCCCGGGCCCGCATCTCGGTGTACGCCTCGTGCGACGTCACGCGGTACGCCTCCTCGTAGGCGGCGAGCGCCGCCGTCACCGCGCCGCCCGCCGTGCCCCGGCGGCGCACCCGCGCGGCGAGCCGGGCGAGGCAGGCCACGGCCAGGGCGAGGAAGGCCAGGAGGGCGAGGTAGGGGAGAAGGGCCGTCACGGGCCCGAGCCTACGCTCCGCCCTCCCCGGTGCCGCGCCGTCAGATCGTCGCCCGCTGCGCACCCTCCACCGCGACCGGCGCCGCGTCCCGCTCACCGAGCCGCTCGGTCGGCACCCGGAACGTCTCGCGAGCCGTCAGCGCCGCGATCACCGGCGGGACGCACAGGGCCGCCGTGAACACGGCCACCGCGAACCAGTCGTCACCGCCGTCACCCGCGATCTGCGCCGCGAACGTCACCGCGAACCCGGCCACCGCGAACCCGATCTGGGTGCCGATCGCCATGCCCGACAGCCGGACCCGGGTCGGGAACATCTCGCCGTAGAAGGCCGGCCACACCGCGTTGGCCGCGCTGTACACGACGCCGAACGCGAGGACGCCGAGGACGAAGGTGAGCGGGTAGGAGCCCGTGGAGATCGCCCACAGGTAGCCGAACATCAGCAGCGCGCTGCCCGCGGCGCCGATGAGGTACACCGGGCGGCGCCCGATCCGGTCGGCGAGGCGCGCCCACAGCGGAATCGCGCCGAGCGCGACCAGATTCGCCACGGCACCCACCCACAGCATGCCGGAGCGGTCCATGCCGACCGCGTCGCTCGTCGCGTACGACAGCGCCCACACGGTGAAGATCGTGCTGACCGAGGCGACGAGCGCGCCTCCGATCACCCGCAGCAGGCTCGACCAGTGCTCCGTGAGCAGCACCGCCAGCGGCAGCCGCTCGGCCCGTCCGCTCTTCGCCGCCTGCCGGGCGAACTCCGGCGGCTCCTCCAGCGTGCGCCGGATGACATAGCCGACGACCGCGACGGCCACGCTCAGCCAGAACGGGATCCGCCAGCCCCACGACAGGAGCTGGTCCTCCGGCAGCGCGGCGATCGGCAGGAAGACCAGCGTCGCCAGGAGCTGACCGGCCTGGGTGCCGCTGAGCGTGAAGCTGGTGAAGTAGGCGCGCTGCCGGGCCGGTGCGTGTTCCAGCGACATCGAACCGGCACTGGCCTGCTCGCCCGCCGCCGAGATGCCCTGCAGCACCCGGCACAGCACGAGGAACAGCGGCGCGAGGCCGCCGACCTGGGCGCGCGTCGGCAGACAGCCGATGAGGAACGTCGACAGGCCCATCAGTACCAGCGTGAAGACCATGATCTTGCGGCGGCCCAGCCGGTCACCGATGTGCCCGAGGAAAAGGGCGCCGACCGGGCGGGCGGCGTAGGCGACACCGAACGTGGCCAGGGACAGCAGCGCCGCGTCGGCGGGGTCCGACTCGTCGAAGAAGACCTTGGGGAAGACGAGCGCGGCGGCGCTGCCGTAGATGAAGAAGTCGTAGTACTCCAGGGCGCTGCCGATCCAGGCGGCCAGCGCCGCCTTGCGCGGCTGGCCCTGCGACGGCGGGGGAGCGGGGACGGACACACGGGCTCCTTCGGGGGACGGGAAGCACTCGGCTCGGCATCCGGTTGCTAATTAACCCACTGGATAGTTAGTAGTGGATGGCTAGGGATGTTGCGCCGGTGTTAACGACCTGTCAAGGGGTGGGCCGCGCCCCGTCGGGCCGCTACGCGTCCGCCCGCGCGCCCGTCAGGTACGCGATCACCATGTCCCCGAGCATCGTGCGGTAGTGCTCACGGCGGTCGGCCGCGGTCAGGTCGCGGCCGAACAGGGCGCCGAAGGTGTGCCGGTTGGAGACCCGGAAGAAGCAGAACGAACTGATCGTCGCGTGCAGGTCGACCGCGTCCACCTCCGCCGTGAACACGCCCTCGGCCCGGCCCGCCTCCAGGATGCGCCGGATCACGTCGATCGCGGGCGAGTTGAGGGAGCTCAGCGTCTCGGACGCCGCGATGTGCTCGGCGTCGTGGATGTTCTCGATCGACACGAGCCGGATGAAGTCCGGGTGCGCCTCGTGGTGGTCGAAGGTCAGCTCGGCGAGCCGCCGGATCGCGGCGACCGGGTCGAGATGCTCGACGTCGACGTCCTGCTCGGCCTCCCGGATCACCGTGTAGCTGCGCTCCAGGACCGCGGTGAACAGCTGCTCCTTGCCGCCGAAGTAGTAATAGATCATCCGTTTCGTGGTCCGGGTGCGGGCGGCGATCTCGTCGACCCGGGCGCCCGTGTACCCGGCGCGGGCGAACTCCTCGGTTGCCACGGCAAGGATCTCGGCCTTCGTGCGCGCCGCGTCCCGGGTGCGGACCTCGCGTCGGGCCGGCTCTTCGACAGTGGTCATGAGGATCGATCCTTCGCGCGGACGGACGGGCGGACGCCGGCCTGTGCTGCTGGGCCGTGCTGCTGGGGTGATTGTAGAAGTGCCGCGGTCCTTCACAGGAGGTGGCGGGCCTGATATGAGTAACGAACCAGTTCGTACATTAAGTTTCGCGCATCACATGCCGTGCCGAAGGAGCAGGAGTCCGCCGTGCGTACCTCCATCGCCACCGTCTCGCTCAGCGGATCGCTCACCGAGAAGCTCACCGCCGCCGCCCGCGCCGGGTTCGACGGCGTCGAGATCTTCGAGAACGACCTGCTCGCGAGCCCGCTCACCCCCGAGGACGTGCGCGCGCTCTGTGCGGACCTCGGCCTGAGCATCGACCTGTACCAGCCGCTGCGCGACATCGAGGCCGTGCCCGGCGACGTGTTCGCGCGCAATCTGCGCCGCGCCGAGCACAAGTTCCGCGTGATGGAGCGGCTCGGCGCCGACACCGTGCTGGTCTGCTCCAGTGTCTCGCCGCACGCCGAGGACGACGACGCGCTCGCCGCCCACCAGCTGCGCCTGCTCGCCGACCGCGCGGCCGGTTCCGGCATCAAGGTCGCCTACGAGGCGCTGGCCTGGGGCCGCCACGTGAACACGTACGACCACGCCTGGCGGATCGTCGAGGCCGCCGACCACCCGGCGCTCGGTACCTGCCTCGACAGCTTCCACATCCTCGCCCGCGGCTGCGACCCGAAGGGCATCGAGGACATCCCCGGCGAGAAGATCTTCTTCCTGCAGCTCGCCGACGCGCCGCAGCTCGCCATGGACGTCCTGCAGTGGAGCCGCCACTACCGCTGCTTCCCCGGCCAGGGCGACCTCGACGTCGCCGGGCTGCTCCGGCACGTGCTGCGCGCGGGCTACCGCGGCCCGCTGTCCCTGGAGGTCTTCAACGACGTGTTCCGGCAGGCGGAGGCCGGGCCCGCCGCCGTCGACGCCCTGCGCTCGCTCCTGGTGCTCCAGGAAGCCGTGGGGGAGGGGGAGCTGCCCGCACCCGTCGTCCCCACGGGCGTCGCCTTCGCCGAACTCGTCACGCCCGACATCGCCCCCGCCACCGCCCTGCTCACCGCCCTCGGCTTCACCCGCACCGGCCGCCACCGCGGCAAGCCGGTCGACCTGTGGGAGCAGGGCGAGGCCCGCGTCCTGCTCAACACCGGGCCCGCCGCGCGCCGCGACGGCACCGTTCTCGCCGCCGTCGGCCTGGAGAGCCCGGACCCGGCCGACGCGGCCCGACGCGCCGAGGCCCTGCTCGCCCCCGTCCTGCCGCGCCGCCGCGCCACCGGCGACGTCCTCCTCGACGCCGTCGCCGCACCCGACGGCACCGAACTCTTCTTCTGCGCCACCGACAGGCCCGAACTCCCCAACTGGAAGAGGGACTTCGAGCCGACCGGGCCGGAGCGGCCCGTGCCCGGCACCGTCCACCGCATCGACCACCTCGCGCTGACCCAGCCCTGGCACCAGTTCGACGAGGCCTCGCTCTTCCACCGCTCCGTGCTCGGCCTCGACGCGCAGGGCAGTGTCGACGTCGCCGACCCGTACGGACTGCTGCGCAGCCGCGCCTTCTCCACCCCCGACGGCGCCGTCCGCATCGCCCTCGGGGTCGGCCCCGGGCCCGGCGACGACCGCGACCGCGCCCAGCACATCGCCCTCGTCACCGACGACGTCGTCACCGCCGCACGCCGCTTCCGCGCGGCCGGCGGACAACTGCTCGCCATGCCCGCCAACTACTACGACGACCTCGCGGCCCGGCACGCGTTCGCCCCGGGCGAGCTGGACACGTACCGGGAACTCGGCATCCTCTACGACGAGGACGGCCACGGCACCTTCCGGCACTGTTACACCCAGACCGTCGGGCGGGTCTTCTTCGAACTCGTCCAGCGCGATGGCGGCTACCGTGGCTACGGCGCGCAGAACACGCCGGTGCGCCTCGCCGCCCAGCACGGGACGGGCGGCACGTCCGGCTGACGGAGAGTCACCTGAGGGCGCGGAATTGCCGCGTTCTCATCCATTGTCAAGAAACCCCGCATACGCTCAAGGCGCGACAGAACCAAACGCGGACGTGCCGTCCTGACGGGGAGAGCGATGACGCAGGCGAAGTTCCGGGCCGGCCGGGCCCTCGCCGCCCTGCCCTACGGGGTGATGGGGCTCGTCGTCATCGCCGAACTGGTGACGCCCACCGGCTTCGGGCTGCTGTCCCTGATGTCGCTCGGCCCGGCGTTCGCGGGGCTGAGCGGCGGCAAGCGGCGCACCGCCCGGATCGGCGCCGTCGCCCTGCTGCTGTGCGTCGTGCTCGCCGCGTCCGACGGCACGCTGAGCCACCGGCGCGTCTACATCGCCTCCATCAGCGTCGCCGGAGTCACCGCCGCCGCCCTCGGCGCGGTCGCGATGCGTGAGCGCCGCGACGCCGAACTGGCCAGCGTCCGCTCCATCGCCGAGGTCGCCCAGCGCGTCCTGCTGCGTCCGGTGCCGCGCGTCGCGGGCAAGCTGCGCGTCGCCGTCTCCTACACCTCCGCCGTCGCCCAGGCGCGCATCGGCGGCGACCTGTACGAGGTCGTGGTCGCCCCGGGCAGCACCCGGGCCATCATCGGCGACGTCCAGGGCAAGGGCCTGGAGGCGGTCGAGACGGCTGCGCGGGTGCTCGGCGCGTTCCGCGAGGCGGCCCACGACGAGCCCGAACTGGCCGGTCTCGGCGGCCGGTTGGAGCGCGCCCTGGAGCGGGAGCTGCTGGGCGAGCGGTTCGTCAGCGCACTCCTGGTCGAGGTCGCGGAGGGCCGCAGCGAGGCGACGTTCCTCAACTTCGGGCACCCGGCACCCCTGCTCACCCGCGCCGACGGCACCACCGAGTTCCCGGAACCGCCGCACTACGCGCTGCCGCTCGGCCTCGGCGTGCACGGCGGCGACGCGCCCGTGCCGTACGCGGTGCCGTTCCAGCCCGGCGACCAGCTGCTGCTGTACACCGACGGCGTCAGCGAGGCCCGCGACGAGACGGGCACCTTCTACCCGCTGGAGGACCGGGTGCTCTTCCTCAAGGACACCGACCCCGAGGCGGCCCTTGAGCGGCTGCGCACCGACCTCGTGGACCACGCGGCAGGACCCCTGCACGACGACGCCGCGATGCTGCTGCTGCGTCACCGCGAGGACTGAGAGCCTGTCCTTGAACGGGCCAGGCGCCGCGACCGGCCGAGTGATGTCCGCGGACGCGCCGCCGCCGTGGCGGGGCGGCGGGCCGTCCGCGCGCTGACAATGGCCGCTTCATCCACTGTTCCCCCCGCCAGGACTGGAGTGCAGCCGATGGCCGCCGATCGCGAGACCGCCCGCCCCGTGCGGAAGACCTACCCAGGACGGGACATCGAGGTCACCTTCGAAGCGCGCCGCTGTCTGCACGCCGCCGAGTGCGTGGGCGGGCTGCCCGCCGTCTTCGACACCGCCCGCCGTCCCTGGATCACCCCGGAGGCGGCCGACGCCGACCAGGTCGCGGAGGTCGTGCGCCGCTGCCCCTCGGGCGCCCTGACCTACCGGTTCACCGACGGCACGGCCGAGACGCCGCAGCAGCCGACGAGCGTCGCCCGGACCGCCTCCGGCCAGCTCGCCGTCCGCGGCGACCTCGCGGTCGAGACGGCCGACGGTCCGCGCCGGGAGACCCGCGCGCTGCTCTGCGGCTGCGCGGCCAGCGCCCGTCAGCCGTACTGCGACCACTCGGGGCCCTGCGGTCAGGAAGGCTGACCCCGCTGCGCGATGCGCTCCAGGCGGGCCCGGTACTCCTCCCACCAGCCGGGATCGGGCGACGGCAGATTGTCGTCGGCCGGCCGGTGGCCCGCCGCTCCGTCCAGGCTCTCGCGCAGGATGTCGGCCTGGCCCGCGTGCCGCTGGGTGTCCGACAGCACCCGCACCAGGAGATGGTGCAGCGTCGCCTCGGCACGCTCCTTCGGCCACCACGGCACCGTGCCCACCGTGTCGAGGGGAAGGGCCTCGACCGTGGCGTCCGCGAAGGCCCAGGCCCTGCGGTAGCGCTCCACGATCTGCTCGCGCGACTCGTCCTCGGTGGCGAACATGTCCGCGTTGGGATCCGCCCCGTCCTTGAAGTCCGGCAGCGGCTCGCCGTGCGGGCGGTCGAACGTGTCGCAGAGATAGCCGAGTTCCACGGCGGCCAGGTGCTTGAGCAGGCCCAGCAGATTGGTTCCGGTCCCGGTGAGCGGGCGCCGTACGTCGTACTCGCTCAGCCCGTCGAGCTTCCACAGCAGCGCCTCGCGGGCCTCACGCAGATAGCGCAGCAGGTCGTTCTTGTGATCCGTTTCGGTCATGCGAGCAGTCTGCCGGGGCGCGGCCGGGCGCCCGATGCGTTTCGATGGACGCGTGCGACACGACCAGCAGGACCGGACCGGCGACCCTCTGACCGGCCTCCTCGACCAGGTGCGGCGCAGCCTGCGCGACCTGGACGACGGTATGCCCGCCTCCTACATCCCCGAGCTGAGCCGCGTCGACCCCGATCTGTTCGGGATCAGCCTGTGCGCGCTCGACGGCCAGGTCTACGGCAGCGGCGACACCACCGCGCCGTTCACCGTGCAGTCCGTGTCCAAGCCGTTCGTGTTCGCGCTCGCCCTCGCCGACCGGGGCCTGGAGGAGGTCCTCACCCGGGTGGGCGCCGAACCGAGCGGCGAGGCGTTCAACTCCATCCGCCTCGAACCGGGCACCGGACGGCCGCCGAACCCGATGGTCAACGCCGGCGCCATCGTGACCACCTCGCTGGTCACCGGCGACACCCCCGAGGCGCGCTTCGACCGCATCCTCGACGGGCTCGGCGCCTTCGCCGGCCGCTCCCTCACCGTCGACGAGGCCGTCTACGCCTCCGAGCGCGCCACCGGGGACCGCAACCGCGCTCTCGCCTACCTCATGCACAACGCGGGCTCCCTCACCGGCGACGTCGAGGAGCAGCTCGGCGTCTACTTCCGGCAGTGTTCCGTCCTCGTCACCTGCGACGACCTGGCCGTCATGCACGCCACCCTCGCCGCCGGCGGCGTCAACCCCGTCACCGGGACCCGCGTCGTCGCCCCGCGCCACGCCCAGCACGTCCTCGCGGTCATGGCGACCTGCGGCATGTACGACGCGTCGGGCCAGTGGATGCTCCAGGTCGGCATGCCCGCCAAGAGCGGTGTCTCCGGGGCGATCGGGGTGGCGCTGCCGGGACAGTTCGGCATCGGGGTGTTCAGCCCGCCGCTGGAGGAGAAGGGCAACAGCGTGCGCGGGATCGCCGCCTGCCATCTGCTCTCCGACCAGTTCGGGCTGCACCTGATGCGCGCCAGCGTGCCCGAGCGGCGGCCGCTGCCGCCCCGCTCCCTGCACCCCGCGCCGCTGCGCTCCCTGCGCCACCGCCCCCGCGACCAGCGCGCCGCGCTCGACGCCCACCCCGACCGCATCCGCGTCCATGTGCTCCAGGGTGACCTCGACTTCGCCACCGCCGAGCAGACCCTGCGCGCCGCCCGTGAACTCGCCCCGTCCGTGGGCTGGTTCGCCCTCGACCTCACGCGCGTCGGGCGCATCGAACCCGTCGCCGCCGATCTGCTGCGCGCGCTCGGCGAGAACCTGCGCGGGCGCGGGGTCCGCATGGTGCTGGCCGACCCCGATCAGCGCCAGGCGATGGCCCGCACCGCCGACGAGTTCCCCGACCTCGGCCGCGCCTTGGAGACCTGCGAGGACGCCCTCCTCGTCGACCTCGGTCTGGACCCGGACGCGCCGGTGCCGCTCGCCGAGTGCGATCTGTTCGGCCGCGCCGACCCGCACCTGCGCGACGCGCTCACCGACGCCTTCGACACCCTGCGTCTCGCGGAGGGGGAGACGGTGGAGCCCCCGGCACGGCAGCTGCGCGAGCGCATCGTGCTCTGGTACGTCGAATCGGGCCGACTCGCCGTCTGCGCCGACACCGCGAAGCCCGTCCCCGCCCTGCGCACCTGGTCGGCGGGGCCCGGCGCCGCGCTCACGCCCGCCGACTTCCCGGCCCGCATCACCCGCCGGGTCCTGGCCGAACGCGACAGCGTCTGCCGCACCCTCACCGCGTCAGGACTGATGCGGCTGCGGGCCCGGGTGCCGGAGGCGGTGGCGTTCCTGGAGCGGGCGCCGCTGGAGGGCGCGGAGACCGTGGACCGCCCGGACGCCGGATAGCGCCGACGCCGCTGGGGCCTGTCGTCACATGCCTGTCCGCCTCGCGGCGTCCGGCACGCGAGCTCGCGGCGTTGCCGAAGGCCCGAGCAGCTCCGCTACCAGGACCTTCCGGCGCCTTGCGATCGCACGCACCGGACGCCGCGAGGCCGCCCTCCGGGCGACGACGGGAGTGTGACGACAGGCGACGACAGGAGTGTGACGACAGGCTAACGACGGGAGTGTCGCGACAGGGCCTAAGGGGCGCGCCTGCGCCTGCGGGCCGCGACCTCCTCCGGGTCGATCGCCGGATGCGACCACGCCTCGGCCAGCGCGAGCGACTCGGCGCGCCCGTCGGCCACGTGGCCGAGCGCGAGCGCCGCCGCACGGTCCGCGTCACCGGAGGCGATCGCCTCGTACAACTCCTCGTGCTCGGCGCACTGCCGGGCCGGATCGCGCTGCGCGGTGAGCCGGAACAGCCAGAGGGTGCGCGCCTCCAGCGGCCGCATCATCGACGTCAGCAGCGGATTCGCGGCGAGCTCCACGATGTCCGTGTGGAATCCGGCGTTGGCGGCGGCGATCGCGGCCCGGTCCCGGCGCCGGGTCGCCCTGCGCGCCGCGTCGAGCCGGCTCGCCAGACGGGCCAGACCCTCCGCGTCCGCCCGCTCCGCGGCCAGCCGCGCCGCGAGCGACTCCAGCGATTCCCGTACGTCGAACAGGTCGCGGACGTCGGAGGGCGTGAACGGGGAGACGAGCGCCCCGCGATGCGGCACCAGGACCACGAGCCCTTCCGCCTCCAGCCGGCGCAGGGCTTCGCGCAGCGGGATCCGGGACACCTCCAGCTCCGCGGCGATGTCCCGCTCCACCAGCCTTTCCCCGGGCTGGAGTTCGGCGTCCACGATGCGTCGTCGCAGCGTGTCGTACGCACGGTCGCGCAGCGAACCGCGTCCCGCGCCCGCCGCCTGTGCCGCTGTCACCAAGGGTTTCCTCCGCTCAGATCCTGCTCTCACAGTAAGCGGACCGCGGGGGAGTGCGCGCAGTGCTAACCGGCAGCTAACACACGGGCAACATGCGGCTCCCAGACTGAGGGCGCGTAACGGTATACCGCTAGCGGGCTCGCGGGCCCCTCCCTCTGGAGGCACCTCAGTGGCACTCACCCCTCTCCTTCACCCGGGCGCGTTCGCCGCCGGCGCCTGTCTCTTCCTGCTCACCGGATGCGGTGGCGCGTCCTCCGCGCAGGACGACTCGGCGGACGCGGGTGGCGACCTCAAGGTCGGGGTCCTCTTCCCCGGCTCGCTCTCCGACGACGGGTTCATGGAGTCCGCCTACCGGGGCTACCAGCGGGCCGCGAGGACACACGCGGGCAAGGTGGCGTTCAGCAAGGTCGAGCAGGTGCAGGCCGCCGACTACGAGCAGGCACTCGTCCGCTTCGCCACCTCGTCGGACCTGGTGATCTCGCTCGGCGGGCAGACCGACGCGGCGGTGCGCAAGGTCGCCGCCCGCTTCCCGAAGGTGAAGTTCGCGGAGATCGGCGGCCCGGCCGACGCGAAGCCCACCGCGAACCTCGCCCTCTACGACCCGCAGCAGGCGCAGGCCGCCTACCTGTCCGGCGCCGCGGCCGCACTCCTGTCGAAGAAGAACACCGTGGGCTTCGTCGGCGGCGCCGAACTGCCCGCCATCGTCAACGCCGCCGAGGAGTTCGCGCGCGGCGCCAAGGCCGCCGACCCGAAGGTGAAGGTCCTCGCGCCGCAGTACGTCGGCGACTTCAACGACGCCGCCAAGGCCAAGCAGTCCGCGCTCGCCGACTACGGCGCGGGCGCCGACGTCCTCGGCCAGGTCCTCAACCTCGGCCACAAGGGCATCGCCCAGGCCGCCGCGGGCCGCGGTGGACACCTCCTCGGCGGACCCATCGCCCACGACTGCGGCACCGACCAGACCTACGCCGGATACGTCGAGACCGACATCGGCGCCGAGATCGAGTACGCCACCGGCCACCTGGTGAAGGGGAGTTGGAAGGCGGAGGCCGTCCACTTCGGTCTCACCTTCGCCACCCCGCACAACGACATCGTGCTGTGCGACGCGGACGCCGCCGTCACCAAGAAGCTCGACGCCGTCAAGGCGAAGATCGCGTCCGGGGAGATCACCACCCGATGACCGACCAGGCACCCGCACTGCGGATCACCGGGCTGACCAAGTCCTACGGCAGCGTACGGGCGTTGGACGGCATCGACCTCGACGTGCGGCCCGGCACCGTGCACTGCGTCCTCGGCGAGAACGGCGCGGGCAAATCGACCCTGTGCCACGCGATCGGCGGCTCGCTCGTCCCGGACGCGGGCACCCTGCACCTCTACGGCCAGGAGTACGCGCCGCGCCGCCCCGCCGACGCGCTCGCCGCCGGAATCGCCCTCGTGCACCAGCACTTCAGCCTCGTCGCGACCCTGACCGTCGAGCAGAACCTGCGGCTGCTGCGCCTGCCCGACCTGGAGGGCGGACTCGCCCGGGTCCGCGACGAGTACGGCCTCGACGTCCGGCGCGACGCCGTCGTGGCGGACCTCCCCGTCGCCGCACGCCAACAGGTCGAGATCGTCAAGGCGTTGTTGCGCGCACCGCGTCTGCTCCTCCTCGACGAGCCGACCGGCGTCCTCGGCCCCGCCGAGACCGACGCCCTCCTCGCCACCTGCCGCCGTATCGCCGCGGCGGGCGGCGCCGTCGTCCTCGTCACGCACAAGCTCGGCGAGGCCGTACGCGCGGGGGACGAGGCCACCGTGCTGCGCGGCGGACGCGTGGCCGGCGGCGGCCCCCTGACACGGCTCGGCCCGAGCGAGCTGGTGCCGCTGATGATCGGGCGCGCGGCGGACTCGCTCGACGCGGGGCTCCTCGGGGCGGTGGGCCCGGCCGAACCGTCCGCCCGGCCCGAGCGCACGCAAGTCCAAGTGGGCCCACCCGCGCTGGAGTTGGCCGCAGTCGTGGTCCGCCGTCCCGACGGCACCCACGCCCTCGACGGTGTCGACGTCGCCATCGGCCCGGGCGAGATCGTCGGCATCGCCGGCGTCGAGGGCAACGGGCAGAGCGAGCTCATGTCCGTGCTCGGCGGATCGTCGGCTCCGGACAGCGGCCGCATCGTGCTCGACGGACAGGACGTGACCGGCGCGGGACCCGCCGCCCGCACCCGGGCCGGGCTCGGCGTGGTCCCCGAGGACCGCCATCACGAGGGCTGCGTACCGGAGTTGTCGATCGCCGAGAACCTTCACCTCGGGCGGCTCGGCCGGTTCCGCAAGTGGGGCGTCGTCCTCGACCGCGCCGCGCTCGCACGGGCGACGGAACAGGTCATCGCCGCACACGGCATCCGGGCGCAGGGACCGCAGGCGCCGATGACCTCCCTCTCCGGCGGGAACCAGCAAAAGGTCGTCCTGGCGCGGGAGCTGGCGCTCGATCCGCTGATCGCCCTGGCCGCCGCCCAGCCGACCCGCGGCCTCGACATCGGAGCCGTCGCCGCCGTCCACGCCCGCATCAGGGAAGCGGCGGCACGCGGCGCGGCGGTCCTGCTCGTCTCCGCCGAACTCGACGAACTCCTCACCCTGAGCGACCGCATCCTCGTTGCCTACCGAGGACACCTGCTCGGCCCCGTGAACCCGCGCGATGCCGCTGCGCGCGAGCGGATAGGGGAGCTGATGGTGGGGGCGGGGCCACGGGTGGAGGTCGCGTCGTGAGGCGGCCGGGGGGAAGGGCGGGGCTCCGGACGCTCCGCGTCGTCGTCGGGCGCGCCGCCCCACGCCGAACCGGTCGGCCGGCGACCGGGCCGGCATCGCCCCCTGCCGTTGCGTGACCACCCTGCGCCGTGACGCCGCGGTGCCGACCCTGTCACCCGGCTCCCGCACGGCCGCGCCGCACCGCCCCGGCCCCTTTCGCCCGGCGCAAGCCCGCGACAAGCCGCCCTCCCGCGCCGCGCTGTCCGCTCGCCCAGACCACCGAGGACCCCATGACCGCCACCACCCCCACCTCGCCCCCACCCCCGTCCCCGCCCTCGCCCCCGTCCGCAGGAGCCCGCCCCTGGCTCCTCCCCCCGTCTCTTTCCGACCTCGCCCGGCACCCCGTGACCGTCGCCGTGCTCGCCGCCCTGGGCGCCTTCGGCGTCGGCGTGCTGCTCGTCGTCGCGGCGGGGGCCGACCCCGCCACCGCCTGGGCCGCGCTGGACGAGGGGATGTTCGGATCGGCGTACGCCGTGGGGAGTTCGCTGAACTCCGCCGCCGTGCTCGCCCTGATCGCCACCGGGTTCACCGTCGCCCACCGGGCCGGCCTGGTGAACGTCGGCGGAGAGGGGCAGCTCTGCGCGGGCGGCACCGCCGCGGCCGCCGTCGGCCTCGCCCTGCCCGGCTCCGTGCCCGGCGCGGTGGGTGTGCCGCTCGTCCTCGTCGCCGGGTTCCTCGGCGGCGCCGCGTGGGCCGGTGTCGCCGCCTGGCTCACGGTGCGGCGCGGCACCAGCGAAGTGATCACCACCTTGCTGCTGAACTTCGTCGGCGTCGGCCTGGTCGCCGTGTGCGTCCACGAGGAGGGGCTGCTGCGGCAGCCCGTGACCTCGTCGGAGACGCTGCCGCAGTCCGCGCCGCTGCCGGCCGGCGCCCAACTGCCTCTGATCGGCGGCCCCGAGTCACCCGCCACCGTCGTCGTCGTCATCGCCGCCGTCCTCGCCGTGGGCGTGGGTCTGGTGCTGCGGCACACCGGGACCGGGGTGCGGCTCGGCGCGGTCGGCCACTCGCCCGCCGCCTCCGCCCGGCTCGGACTGCCCGTCGCCCGCCTGAAGGGCGGCTCGCTCGTCTTCGCCGGGGGACTGGCGGGCCTCGCGGGCGCCGCGCTGGTCGCCACCGCGCCGTACGTGCTCGCGGAGAACTTCTCCTCCGGCTACGGGTTCTCCGGCCTGGTCGTCGGACTCCTCGCCCGGGGTTCGCTGACCGCCGTCGCCGCCGCGAGCCTGCTGTTCGGCTTCCTCACCAGCGGCGGCATCAACCTCCAACTCGCCGCACAGGTACCGGCCCAGACCGTGCAGATCGTGCAGAGCCTGCTCGTCCTGTTCATCGCCGCGGCCATGCTCATCACCCACCGCCGCACGAGGAGCACCGCATGAGCGCCGTCGTCGACGAACTCGCCTCCGGCGGCGTCCGCATGGCGCTGCCCCTCCTGCTCGCCTCCTCGGGTGAACTCCTCAGCGAACGCGCGGGAGTTCTGAACCTCTCCGTCGAAGGCATGATGCTCACCGGCGCCTTCGCGGGCGCCGCGGGAGCCCATGCCTCGGGCAGCGCGGGTGTCGGGGTGCTCACCGCACTCGCGGCCGGTCTCCTCTTCGCCGCGCTCCAGGCGCTGCTGAGCGTCAGCCTGCGCGCCGACCAGATCGTCACCGGCATCACCGCGAACGCCCTGGCGCTCGGCGCGACCACCTACGGCTCCCGGCTGCTGTTCGGCGACGGGGCGCAGGACAAGGCGCTGCCCGGCTTCGCCCCGCTGCCCGTGCCCGGCCTGCACTCGATCCCCGTACTAGGGCCCGCGCTCTTCGAACAGACCGTCCTCGGTTACGCGGCGTTCGCCGTCACCGCGCTGCTCGCCGTCACCCTGAGCCGCCGTACGACCTGGGGTCTCGCCGTCGACGCGGTCGGCGAGGACGCCCTCACCGCCGACCGGTGCGGACTGCCCGTGCGGCCGATCCGGTACGCCGTGGTCCTGCTCACCGGCGTCACCTCCGCCCTCGCGGGCGCCCACCTCGCCCTGTCCGAGGTGCACGCCTTCAGCGACAACATCACCGGCGGCATCGGCTACCTCGCGGTCGTCGCCGTCATCGCGGGCCGCTGGCGGGCCTGGCCGACGCTGCTGGCGTGCCTCGTCTTCGGCCTCGCCCAGTCCCTGCAGTTCGCGGCCCCCGCCCTCGGCCTGCACCTGTCCGCGCCCCTGCTCGTCACCCTTCCGTACGTGTTCGCGCTCCTCGCCGTCAGCGGCCTGGTGGGGCGCAGCCGCGCGCCCTCGGGGCTCACCGTCCCCTTCGTGCGCGGCAGTTGACCCGCCCCTCCCCGCCGGACAACAGCACCCGCATGTCAGGAGTATCGGCACCATGACTCTGATTCTCACGCGCTCCACCATCCGCGACCTGCTCGCCGACCGGACCGAGGCGGTGGCGGCCGCCGTCGCCACCGCACACCGTGACCTGGCCCTCGGCCGGGCCGTCCTGCCCGCACCGCCGGCGCTGCAACTTCCCGACACGGACGGCACGTTCGTCGCCATGGCCGCGGCGTCGGCGAGTGACGGCCTCGCCGGCGTCAAACTCCTCGCCGACCTGCCCGGCAACCGGGACCGCGGGCTGCCCGTGCAACGGTCCACCGTCCTCGTCGCCGACGCGGACACCGGGGCCTGCCTCGCCCTGCTCGACGGCGCGGAACTCACCCGTGTCCGTACCGCCGCCGCCACCGCGGTCGCCACCGACGCGCTGGCCCGCGCCGACGCCGCCACCCTCGGCCTCATCGGCACAGGGCCGCTGGCCCGCGCCCACGTGCGCGCCCTGCTGCCCGGCCGCCCCTACGAACAGATCGTGCTGTGGGGCCGCACCCAGGACCGCGCCCACGACCTGGCCGCCTGGATCGGCGCCGAACTCGGGCTCCCCGCACAGGTGATGGACCACCCGCGCGCCGTCACCGAGGCGTCCGACGTGCTGTGCACCCTCACCCCGTCCCGCGAACCGCTCGTCGAGGGCGCCTGGCTGGCACCCGGTCAGCACCTCAACGCGGTCGGCGCCCCGCCCCGCCCCGACCACCGTGAACTCGACACGGAAGCGGTCCGGCGCTGCCGCGTCGTCGTCGACGCCTACGACACCGCCCGGACGAAATCCGGCGAGGTGCTCATCCCGCTCGCCGAAGGAGCCCTGGCCGAGGACGACTTCCGTACCGAGCTCGGCGACGTCCTCGCGGGCACCGCACCGGGCCGCACCGCCGACACCGACCTCACCCTGTTCGACTCCGTGGGCGTCGGCCTCCAGGATCTCGCCGTGGCCCGGCTGCTCATCGACCTCGCCGGGGAACGCGGCCTCGGCACCCGCGTCGATCTCGCCACGTGACGGCCGCCCGCACCGCCATACTGGCCGGGTGACCGCACCCGACGAGCCCGACACCCCTGCCACGGAACGCAGTTCGGTGGTCGTCGTCGGCGCGGGCCCCGCCGGACTCGCCCTCGGCGGCGTCCTGCGCGCGGCCGGCGTCGACTGCGTGGTCCTGGAGTGCGAGACCCGGGACTTCATCGAGCACCGGCCGCGCGCGGGCGTCATCGAGGAGTGGGCGGTGCGCGCCCTCCACCGGCGCGGCCTCGTCACCACCCTCCTCACCGGAGCCGAGCGGCACACCGCCTGCACCTTCCGCTTCGAGGGCGAGCAACATCGCTTCGACTACCAGAAGGTGACGGGCAGTCACCACTTCGTCTATCCGCAGCCGCTCCTCGTCACCGATCTGGTGCGCGCGTACGCAGACGTCCGCGGCGGCGACATCCGCTTCGGCGTGCGCGACGTACAACTGCACGACCTGGACTCCGACCGGCCCGCCGTCTCCTACACCTGCCCCGGCACCGGCCGGCGGCGCCGCATCCACTGCGCCTACGTGGCGGGCTGCGACGGGGCGCGCGGCGTCAGCAGGGCCGCGCTGCCCGAAGGCCGCTTCCGCGTCGCCCGCCACGACTACGGCATCGGCTGGCTGGCCCTGCTCGCCGAGACCCCACCCTCCGCGGACACCGTCCTGTTCGGCGTGCACCCGGACGGCTTCGCGGGACAGATGCCGCGCAGCCCCGAGCTCACCCGCTTCTACCTCCAGTGCCCGCCCGGCGACGACCCGGAGAACTGGCCGGACGACCGGATCTGGGCCCAGCTGCGCAGCCGCCTGGCCGCGGACGGCGCCGCACCCCTCAGCGAGGGGCCGATCATCGAGAAGCGCGTCCTGGACATGCACGACTACGTGGTCGAACCCATGGCCGCCGGGCGGCTGTACCTCGCCGGGGACGCCGCCCACCTAGTCGCCCCGATCGCCGCCAAGGGCCTCAACCTGGCCCTGTACGACGCTTTCCTGCTCGCCGACGCCCTCACCGCCCGCCTCACCGGCGCGGACCCCGACGGGGCGGCGCTCGCCGGCTACTCGCAGGTCTGCCTGCGCCGGGTCTGGGACTACCAGGAGTTCTCCCAGTGGCTGTCGGAGGTGTACCACGGGGCGGCGACCGGGGACCCGTTCCGCACCGGCACCAGCCTGGCCCGGCTGCGCCGCCTGTTCACCTCACCGCTCGCCGCCGCCGCGTTCGCCGAGCAGTACCTCGGCACCGCGGATCACTACTGACCCGCGCGACACGCCCGTACGCACCACCCGGTCACAGCCGTCGCCACCGTGCCTCCGCGCACGAGAACACCCCGAAGACCGCGAGCCCCACCGCCACCGCGACCAGCAGCCACGGACCCGCCGGAGTGTGGGCGAAGGAACGCAGCGTGTCGTCCATGCCCTTGGCCCTGCCGGGCTCGCGCCGCACCGCCGCCACGATCACGAAGACACCGGCCGCGGCGCACACGACACCGCGCGCCGTGCCGCCCACCGTCCCGAGGACGTCGACGACGCGCCGCACCCTGCGGGACATCTCCGACGTCCGCAGCCGGCGCAGATGCGCGCGGCGCACCGCCCGCACCGCCAGCCAGCCGCCCGCGATCACGAACCCGGCGCCCACGGTCCCCACCAGCCACACGCCGCCCGTATGGTCCAGGGCCGTCGCCGTGAGGTCCTTCGACTGCCGGTCGGTGTCACCGCTGCCGCTCGACCGGTTGCCCGCCGCGAACGCGATCACCGACCAGCCGACCACGCCGTAGAAGACGAACCGGCCCGCCGCCAGCAGCCGGTGCCCCACCGACTCGCCCCGCGTCAGGGCCTGCGAGAGCCGCCACACGGCCAGCCCCGCGAATCCCACCCCGATCGCCCATACCAGGCCCAGGCCGAACGGCTGCCGCGCCACCTCGGCGAGGGCGCCGCCCCGGTCCGCCTGCTGCGAGGCGCCGTCGGAGAAGGCGATCCGCAGAGCGAGCAACCCGATCAGCAGATACACGAGGCCCCGCGCCACGAACCCGGCCCGAGCCGTGCCACGGGCGATGCGCCCGCCGGTGATGCGACGTACCTCGTACGTCGCGCGCTGTGCTGTCGCGTCGATACCCATGCACTCCGGATGCCCCGGACCCGGCGTACGACGCGCCCGGATGCGCAGCTCGGGAGCGCGGTCGCCGCCGAGCGCGGTCGGCACCCGGCCGATATGGTGGCGGAGCAGTTAACCGGAGAGTCACATGGGCCCTGCACACGAGCCGGACATCGGACTGGAAGAGCGCCTGCGCCTGACCGGGATGGGCAGCTTCGAGTGGGACCTCGAAAGCGGCGCGCTCCACCTCGACGACAACTGCCTGACCGTTCTCGACCTGCCCGCGGAGGAGTTCCGGGGCACGGCGGAGTCGCTGCGGCGCCGGATCCCTCCCGAGGAGGCGGTGCGGGTCACGTCCGTCGTCAACGAGGCGGTCGAGACCGGCAGCGACAGCTACGGCGTGTACTTCCAGGTCAGCCTGGGCGACGGCACCTCCCGCCTCACGCACGCCTCGGGGCACGTCCTGCGGGACGCCGAGGGCCGTGCCGTCCGCGTCGTCGGCATCCTGCGCGCCGCCCCGCACGAACCGGCCGAGCTGGCCGGGCTCGACGGGGTCGACGCGAAGCGCCGCCGCGTCGCCCTCATGGTCCAGGGCACCACCGAGGCGCTCTCCCGGGCCGTCACCGTCGACGACGTCGTGGCCGTCCTGTCCGGCGCCAGCGGCCTCGACCGGTTCGCCGCCGACGGACTGGTCCTCGGCCTGGTCGAGGGCGACGAGCTCAAGCTGATCGCCCTGGTGGGGCAGTCGATGCAGCTGCTCGACGAGCTCAAACTGCACCAGATCGACGACTCGCTGCCGCTCGCCGAGGTGGTCATGCACCGCAGGCCCCGGTTCGTCGTGGACCTGCCCCACCTCGCCGACCGGTTCCAGCGGCTCGGTCCCTACATCGACCGGCTCAAACTGGACTCCGCGGCGTTCCTGCCGCTGGTCGCGCAGGACCGTGCCATCGGCGGCCTCGGCCTCTTCTACCGCGGCCGCCGCGAGTTCTCCGACGCCGACCGCAACCTGTGCATCGGCCTGTCCGGCATCGTCGCCCAGTCCCTCCAGCGGGCCATCCTCTTCGACGAGGAACGCGATCTGGCCCGCAGCCTCCAGGCCACGATGCTGCCCAAGGACATCCCCCAGGTCCGCGACACCGAGCTCGCGGTGCGCTACCACGCCGCCTGGGGCGGCCGGCAGGTCGGCGGCGACTTCTACGACGTCATCGTGCTGCCGCGGGGCCGTGTCGGCGTGGTCGTCGGCGACGTCCAGGGACACGACACCCACGCGGCCGCGATCATGGGCCAGCTCCGCATCGCGCTGCGGGCGTTCGCCGGCGAGGGGCACCCGCCCTCCGCCGTGCTGTCACGGGCCTCCCGCTTTCTGGCCGAACTGGACACGGAACGGTTCGCGACCTGTACGTACGCGCAGTTCGACCCGGCGACCGGGATCGTCCGCGCCGTGCGGGCCGGACATCTGCCCCCGCTCGTGCGGCACACCGACGGCCGGGTCGGCATCCCCCGGCTGCGCGGCGGACTGCCGCTGGGTCTGGCCACCGAGTTCGAGCAGGACGAGTTCCCCGAGACCCGGCTCGATCTCGTCCCCGGCGAGACCCTGGTGCTGTGCACCGACGGCCTCGTGGAGGAGCCGGGCAGCGACGTCGACGCCGGCATGCGCGCCCTGGCCACCGCGCTGAGCGAGGGGCCGCACACGGCCGAGGAGGTCGCCGACCACCTCTCCCGGTCCCTGTGGGAGAAGTGGGGCAGCGGAGACGACGTCGCCCTGCTCGTCCTGCGCCGTGTCCCCGACTCGGGCACCGAACAGGCGCCGCGCATCCACCGCTACGTCCATCAGGCCGACCCCGACGGGCTCTCCGACGCACGGGCCGCGCTGCGCGAGCACCTCACCGCCTGGGGCCTGGGCGGCATGGCCGACGACGTCGAGGTCGCTGCCGGGGAGCTGCTGGTCAACGCCCTCATGCACACCGAGGGCGGCGCCGTGCTCACCCTGGAAGTGCTCACCGGGCCGCCGCGCGCGGTCCGCCTGTGGGTCAAGGACCGCTCCAGCGCCCGCCCGCACCGCCGCACACCGGGGGAGACGGCGACCTCCGGGCGCGGCATGCTCCTGGTGGAGGCCCTGGCGTCGCGCTGGGGCGTCGAGCCGCGCGGCGAGGGCAAGGCGGTGTGGTGCGACTTCGTCGTGCCGGACGCCTGACCGCGGGCGCCGTGCCGCCTCAGCGGCGCAGCGTGCGGCCCGGTCGGGCGCCCGTCGCGGCACCGTCCCGGAGTACGAACTCGCCACGCACCAGGACGTCCCGGACGCCGGTCGCGTACTGCCAGGGGTCGGCGAACGTCGCCGTGTCCGCGACCCGCTCCGGGTCGAGGACGACGAGATCGGCGATCCGGCCGGGCGCCAGCGTGCCCCGGTCCGGCAGGGGCAGCCGGGACGCCGGGAGCTGCGTCATCTTCCGTACCGCGTCGGCGAGTCCGAGGGTCTCCCGCTCGCGCACGTACCGGCCGAGGACGCGGGCGAACGTCCCGAAGTTGCGGGGGTGCGGGTGGCCGTCGCCCGGTGCGTGCAGCACCCAGCCGTCGCTGGCCACGGCCGCGTCGGGGTGGCGCAGCACGGTCTCGACGTCCGCCTCCGCCATGGCATGGTTGACGATCATGACCTCGCCCTGGTGGGCGGCGAGGACGTCGAGGACCGCGGCGGCCGGCTCGGTGCCCTCGTCGCGGGCGATGTCGGCGATGCTGGCGCCGATCCGGTCGCTGTAGCGGCCCGGTCCCAGCATGGCCAGGACGACGCCCTCGGGCAGGAACGTCCGCCCCACGGCGGGCCGCAGATCGTCGAGGATCCGCTCCCGGGCCGCCGGATCGGCGAGCCGCTCGACGAGCGCGCTCGGGCCGCCGTCCATCGCCCAGTCCGGCAGCCGCGAGGTCAGCCGGGTCGACGACGCGGTGTACGGGTAGACGTCGCAGGCCACGTCCAGGCCGCGGGCCGCGGCCGCGTCGATCAGCCCGAGGGCGGTGACGACCTTGCCGTGGTTCGCGGGCCCCATGGCCTTCAGGTGCGAGATCTGCAGCCGCACCCCGGACGCCTCGGCGACGGCGACGGCCTCCTCGACGGCCTCGACGAGACGGTCGCCCTCGTCGCGCATGTGCGTCGCGTAGAGCAGCCCGCGCCCGGCCGCCTCGGTGGCCAGCGCGACGATCTCGTCCGTCGTCGCGAACGAACCGGGCGCGTAGATCAGCCCGGTGGACAGGCCGAAGACGCCCTGGTCGGCGGCGCGCGCCAGCAGGGCACGCATGGCGTCCAGTTCGGCGGGCCCGGCCGGGGTGCGGGCGGCGCCGGTCACCGCGGTGCGCAGGGCGCCGTGACCGACGAGCGGGGCGACGTTCACGGCCGGCCGGGCGGCGTCCACGGCCGCGGCGAACGCGTCCAGATCCGTCCACTGGGCGCCGGCCAGGGTCCCGGGACCGCTCCCGTCCGCCGCCTCACCGGCCGCCGTGGGGAACGGCGACAGACCGCAGTTGCCGGTGACCACCGTCGTCACCCCCTGCCGCAGACACGCCTCGGCGTCCGGCATCGCGAGGACGGAGAAGTCGGCGTGGGAGTGCAGGTCGATGAAGCCGGGAGTGATGATCAGCCCGGTCGCGTCGAGGACCGTCACGGCCGTGCGCGCGGGGTCCAGGGCGCCGACGTGGACGATCCGGCCGTCGAGCACGCCGACGTCGGCACGGCGCGGGGCGGAGCCGGTGCCGTCGAGTACGGCACCGCCGGTGATCAGGACGTCGTACGGGGCGGTGGGATCGGGCATGGCGGTTCACTTCCTGGAGGACGCGGGCGGTGCGGGCGGGTGCGGCTGGGGGATCACAGGATCAGAGCGAGCAGGGCCGTGTACAGCGCGCACGCCGGGACGAGCAGCGCCCATCCGGTGCCGAGGAGGTAGGGGAGCCGGTCGGCCCGGGCCATGCCCATGGCGCCGACCATGTTGGCGTTGGGCAGCGGGCCGTAGGTGTCCGCCTTGGAGGCCCACAGCAGGATCACGGTCCAGGCCGCGGGAGTGAGGCCCAACTGGTCGCCGAGCGGCCCGAACACCTCGCCGATGAGGATCACCTGGGCCGCCGTCGCACCCGGCACCCCCACCCAGCCGAGCGCCGCCACCGCCAGCGCGAACGGCAGGGGAGCCATATGGCGCAGGCCGGGACCGAACCGGTCCAGGACCACGTCGTAGGGGTGCAGCAGATCGATGAAGCCGAACAGCGCCGCCAGCATCCAGAACAGCAGCAGCATCGGCAGCATGCGGCGCGCGCCGGTCAGCGCCGCGCCCACCGCGCGGCGCGGCGTCAGCCCGGCGGCCGCCGCCGTCACCACGATCAGCAGGGGCAGGGCGAGCAGCGGGAACGTCGTGCCCGCCTTGGTGACCGCGGCGCAGCAGACGGTGGCGGCGAGCGCGGCGACGAACACCCACGTGGCGCGCCGGGTCCGGGCGGCCTCGCGCGGTGGGACGTCGGACCGCCGCTCCTCGCCGACCTCCTCGGGCCGGTAGTGGTCGCCGCGGGCGGCACTGCGGCGCTGCACCCAGGGCACCACCACGGCGGCGAGGAGCAGGGACAGCACGGCGAGCGGGCCGGCGCCGACGGCCAGATACGTGAGGTAGCCGGCGTCGGCCGTGTTCATGATGGCGATGTTGGAGCCGGCGAACGGGGCGAGGGCGAGCCCCGCGCAGCCACCGAGGAACATCGTGGCCGCCGTCGCCGACCGGGTGAACCCGGCCCGCGCGGCGACCGGCACCAGCAGCGGCGCCGCGATGGCGAGCGCTCCGGCGAGCGTGCCGAGCCCGGCCACCAGGATCATGCAGGCCGCCATCATCCCGTACATCAGGACCGTGGTGCCGCGGCCCTCGGCGACGCGCAGGACGGCGCGCACCAGCGTGTCGGCGACACCGGTGCGCAGCAGCACCTCGCCCGCAGCGGCCCCGAGCACGATGATCAGGCCGATGACCGTGACGGGGTCGGTCACGGACCCGGCGAGTACGTCACCGGCCCGGCCCGGGGACGGCAGGGCGACCAGGACGGCGCTGAGCAGCGCCACGCCGGTGACGAGCACGAGATCGAGCCCCGTGAGCGCGAGCACGGCGTAGAGCGCGATCGGCAGCAGGCCCCAGACGGAGGGGGCCCGGGTGGTCGTGCCGACCGCCGCGCTGAGCAGAAGCGCGAGCGCGACGGCGCCCGGTGCCAGGGTGCGGCGCAGGGGACGGGAGCGGAGGGCAGCGGCGGCGGCCGCGGGGGACGGGGGCATGGCGGATCCTCGGCACGTCGAAGGGCGGGGCGGGATGTCCGGACGGTCAGCGCGGGGCGGTCGCGATGAGCGAGGTGAGCCGGTCGGCGTGCCCGGCGCCGCTCTCGGCCGCGATCTCGTCGAGGGTCTGGGCGTCCCTGACCGGCGCGAACCGCACCTGTCCCGCGCCGTCCGCCGTGTACCCGTGCACACCGGGCCGGGGCAGCGAGTTGTAGGCCCAGGGGGTCGAGAAGTAGTAGGCGCCGGTGTCGCGCAGGACGACGAAGTCGCCCTCGACGAGTGGGGGCAGCGACCGCCCGTCGGCGACGACGTCGCCCGCGAAGCAGCACGGTCCCGCGATGTCCTGTGGCACGTCAGCGCCCTGCTTGGGGTCGCCCTGCGCGTCGAACGCCTCGATCCGCAGCGGCCAGGCGCCCGGCATGAGCACCGTGCGCGTCGCGGTCTGCGCGCCCGCGTGGGTCACCGCGATCCGCCGCCCGCCCGCCTCCTTGGCGTACTCCACGCGGGCCGCGATGAAGCCGTTCTTGGCGAGCAGCGACCGGCCGAACTCGGTCACCAGCGCGTACCGTCCGCCGAGCAGGTCCGGCTGGGCGGCGCCGAGCGCCCGCGTGTAGTCCTCGTACGTGGGACGTGTCGCGTCGTCGGCGAAGTTCACGGGCAGGCCGCCGCCGATGTCGAGACTGGTGACCTGCTGTCGCCCGACCGCCTCGTTGATCTCCTCGGCGAGCCGGTACGCCTCGGCGACACCTTCGGCGATCAGCTCCAGCGGGCAGCCCTGGGAGCCGACGTGGGCGTGCAGCCGGGTCAGCCAGGGACGCTCCGTGAACGCTCGGACGACGCGTCGGCGCCCGCCCGCGTCGCGCAGCGCCACCCCGAACTTGGAGGTGGCCGTCGCCGTGCTCATCGCGCCGATGGAGCCGGAGCCGACCTGCGGATTGACGCGCAGCCCGATCACGGAGGCGCTGTCCATCGGCCGCAGCGCGTCGATGCGGCTCAGTTCGTCGAGGTTGTCGGCGTTGAGCGCGACTCCCAGGGCGAGCGCTTCGGCGATCTCCGCGCGGGTCTTCGCGGGCGAGTCGAGGACGATGCGCTCCGGCCTGCATCCGGCGTCCAGGGCGAGCCGCAGTTCGCCGGGGCTGGCCACCTCGCACCCCAGGCCCAGCTCGCACAGCAGCCGCAGCACGGGGACCAGGGAGCAGGCCTTCACGGCGAAGGTGTGCAGCGTGTCGGGGACGGAGGAGAACGCGGTGTGCAGGGCGGCGACGGACGTACGGATGCCGTCGATGTCGAGGAACCCGGCCACGGGCTGTTCGTCCCCGACCAGGCCGAGGCCGATCGCCCGGCGCAGCACGGCCGTCACGCGCCTGTCGGTGAGGTGCGGATCCGGGAGGATGTCGTGGTGCAACGTCACGGGGGCGGCCTTCGTCGGGGGAACGGGGACGCGACGAGCCTCGCCGCAGACGTCCGGGCCCGTCTTCGTCCCCGGGGCCAAAGCGACGGCGGATCTTTGTCCGTGCCGCCGAACATCACCATCAACCGGGACGGACCGCCTGGCCGCCGAGGTGGTCGTCCGCGGTGGCGAGCCGGACGGCGAGGGTGATGATCAGCCGGGTGTCCGGGTCGTCGAGATCGAGGCCGAACCGGTCCCGCACCCGCTTGAGCCGGTAACGAAGGGTGTTGGGGTGCAGGACCAGGCGCTGTGCGGCGCGCGGGACGTCGCCCGCCGCGTCGAGATAGGCGGTGAGCGAGCGGACCAGCTCGCCCCCGGCGGCGAGGTCCGCGGCGATCATGTCGTGCACCGGGCCGTCGTGCCGCTCCCACAGCGGACGTACCGCGTCCAGGACGCGGAGCACCGCCACGCTCTGCCGGACGTCCGCCGGGCCGGCGTACCGGGGCGGGGGCTCGGCGCCGGGCGCGGCCAGGGCGCGGGCCTCGCGCTCGCGCAGCGCGCGCACGATCAGCAGCGCCTCGTCGGCCGAGGCGGCGGCGTCCAGCGCCGAGCCCACGACGGGCCCCACGCCGACCCGGACGACGGGGGCGTCGGGCAGCGCGGCGGCCAGGGAGGCCAGGTCGCGGGCGAGCGTGGCCGCGTCCCGGTCGCGGCCGTCCGGGACGGGCAGCAGCACGGTGAGCCGGCGGCTCTCCCGCACGTACCGCGCGGTGGGCCGATGGGCCTGCGCCTGGAGCGCGAGGGCCTGGAACGTCCGCTCGGGCAGGGGCGCGGTGGGCTCGTCCTGTTCGGCCACCAGCACCGCACACGGGATGTCGGGGGTCAGCCCCAGAGTCCACAGATGGGTGTGGCCGTCGCCGTCCCCCGCGAGCAGGCCGCGCACGGCGTGCTCCTCGCGGCGCCGCTTTGCGTCGACTCGCAGCCGGTGCTGGAGCAGGTACGGCGCGGCGACCTCGGCGGCCCGGCGCAGGGCCTCCGGAGCCTCGGGCGTGAACCCGTCGCCGTCGGCCGCCGCCCAGATCGAGCCGAGCATCTCGCCGCCGCTGCGGATGGCGACGATCAGGCGCTCGGGACCGCTGTCGTCCGCCGCCCGGTGGATGACGTCCCGGGAACTCCACAGGGCCCGCAGCAGACCGGCCCGCCGCAGCTCGGCGACCCGCCAGTCGGGGACCTTGCCGCCGAGGATCGTCGACCGGCGCACGGGATCGGCGTCGGGGCCGGTCGCGGAGTGGGCGAGGACCCGGAACTGGGTGTCCTCGACCGTGAGGGAGGCGCCGCAGTACCGCGCGACCTCGGCTGCCAGCACCGCCAGTCCGCCGCCCGCGATGTCCCCGACGAGGCGGTCACCGGTGCCCAGCGCGGCGAACGCGCGGGCGGAACGGATGAGTTCGACGGTGTCCGCCCAGTCCGCCCACGAGGCCCGCACCAGCAGCGCGAGCCCGCTCGCGCGTGCCGCCTCGACGATCTCGCCGGGCACCGCCGCCGCGCCCGCGTCCCGCAACACGAGGGCGCAGGCACCGCGCCGGGCCACCTCGTGCACCCGCTCGACCGAGGCCGTGATGTCCCGCACCGGCTCCGTGGCGAGCACGATCCGCCCCGCGTGCGACCGGCCGGTGTCCTCGTCGCCGATCACCACCCCGCGCACCGGTACGTCGGAGCCGGACGGGGCGACGACGAGTTCCAGCACACCGTCCTCGTCGTGGGCGAGGAGCTGGCGCAACGTGGCGTCCTGGAGCGGGGAGGGCACGCAAGCAGGATACGGAGGCACCGAGGGGCCGTTCGGCGGGGCGCCTCGGGACTTTAGACCTTGAAACTTAGCGAAACGAATATATCGCCTCGAAAGTGGGCAATTCCTGAGGGGTGCGTGGTCGAGCCCGCACCACCGGAAGGACGAGAGGCAGGGGAGGGCACGAGGGAAGGAAGAGGCGGTTCCGTGGCGAGTGGCATGGTCGTCGAACGAGCAGAACAACGCGGGCCGGACGGCGCACGCCGGGCCGTCGCCGCCGACCGCGCGCCCGGCCCGGTCTACGCGGTCCTCGCCGCGCTGGCGGCGGTGTACGTCGTCGGACCGGTGCTCCGCGCCGCCGCACGGCCCACCCTCGTCAGCGACCTCGGCATCGGCCGGGAGTCCCTGGCCGCGTCCGAGGTGCTCGGCGCCGTCGGCGGCATCGTCGCCCTCTTCGTCACGGGCCGTGCGGGCGACCGGCTCGGCAGGCGCCGGGTCCTGATCTGGTCCCTGGCCGCGTTCGGCGCCGGATCCCTGTTCGTGGCCTGCGTCGCCCAGCCCGCCGTGTACGTCGCCGGACGCGTCCTGGTCACCATGGCCGCCTCCGCCGTCTTCGTGACCTGCCTCGCCTACCTCCCCTCCCTCTCGCTGCCCGGCAGGCTGCGCCGCATCATCGGCACCTGGCTCGCCGTGATGTCGCTGACCTTCTTCGCCGCCGTCAACGCGGCGGCCTCGATCGTGTCCGCCCTGGGGTGGCGGACCGTCTCCCTGCTCTTCGCGGCCTTCGCTGTCGCGGGCGTTCTCGCGGTCCGGCGGATCGTGCCCGAGACGCCCGTCGCGGGCGCCTCGACCTGCCTGGACGTCGTCTTCTCCGGCTGCCTGGGCGCCGCGGCGCTGCTGACCGCCGGACTGCATCTCGCCCCCGCGCGCGGGTGGACCGACCCCTTGGTGCTCGCCCTGCTGGGCGCCACCGCCGCCGCGGCCGCCCTCGGACTGCTCTGCTCCCGCAGGCGCCGCCGCATCGCCACGGCCGGCTCTCTGCGCCAGCCCGGCACCGCGCTCGCCGCGGGCGTCGTCGTCGGCTTCACCCAGATCGTCGTCGCCCTCACCCTGCCCGCTCTGGTCATCGCGGGCGGCGGCACCCCCACCCAGGGCGTCCTCGCCGTGTCCGCGTTCGGCCTCGGCGGCGCCGCCGCCTGCCTGCTTGCCCGGCGCACCCTCTTCACGCCGCTCACCGGCTGCTCCCTCGGACTTCCGCTGGCGGCGGTGGGCCTCGCCCTGCTGCACGGCGTCCCGATGGGCGCGGGCGCCGCCACGCTCATGTGCTGCGCGATGTCCGCCCTCATCGGCTTCGGCGTCATGCTCGCCCAGGCCCCGCAGATGGCAGGGTTCCTCGCCGCGCTGCCGCACTCCCGCCTCGGCGCCTTCTCCGCGCTCCACCCCACCGCCGTCATCCTCGGGACCGCGGCGGCCCAGGCCATGCCCGCCACCTCCGTCCTGCACGCCGGGACCCTGCCCCTCGACACGGGGGAACTGCTGTGGGTGGCCGTCGCCGTCGTGGCCGTCGCCGCCCTCGCTGTCGGGCGGCCCGCCGTCGCCGCCGCGGTCGCCGGTGTCGCGGCTCTGGAGTACCTGCTGATCCGCGGCTTCGCCGGCCCCCAGGTGGCACAGCGGCCGGGGACCGTCGTCACCGTCCTCGCCCTGGGCACCCTCGCCGGAGTGCTCACCTTCCTGCGCCGGCAGCAGACCGAACGGCACACCCGCACCCAGCAGGCCGCGGGCGCGCTCCAGCACGCGGTGCTGCACCCGATACCGGCCCGCCTCGGCCGGCTGCGCCTGGCCGGTCTCTACCGGCCCGCCACCGCGGGCACCGGCATCGGCGGCGACTTCCTCGAAGCCGTCGACACCCCCTACGGCACCCGCATTCTCGTCGGCGACGTCCGTGGCAAGGGCATGCAGGCCGTCCAGACCGTCACCGACGTGCTCGGCGCGTTCCGCAGCCAGGCCCACGAGGTCGCCGACCTCGGCGAGCTCGCGGCCCGGCTCGACCGCCAGCTCGTCCGCGCCGCGGCCGCCCGCGGCGACGAGGAACTGTTCGCCACCGCCCTGCTGTTCCAGCACGGCCCGGACGGCGACACCGTCGACCTGGTCAACTGCGGGCACCTCGCCCCGCTGGCCGTCTCCGCGCGCAGCGTCCGCGAGATCGCCGTCCCCGCCCTGCTGCCGCTCGGTTTCGGCGTCCTCGGCGACGACCGGCCCCGCCCGGACACCGTCCGTCTGGCGCCCGACGAGACACTGCTGCTGCACACCGACGGGCTCAGCGAGGCCCGCAACTCCTCCGGCGAGTTCTACCCCCTCGCCCAGCGCCTCGAAGGAGCCGCAGGAGCCGAACCCGGCGCCCTGGTCAGCCACCTCGACCGGGACGTCCACGACTGGACCCACCACCTCGCCGACGACATCGCCGTCCTGGCCCTCACCCGGGAGACGGCGACCGTGCCGCGCGGCCGGGACGCAGATCTGTCCCCGGTCTGACGACCCGTCATTGTCAGTGGCACCAGGCAGGATGAACGCCATGACGACGACTTCTGCCGTTCCCTCCGGCCTGCCCGACGCCGCCGCCTACGCCCAGGCCGTGCGGGACGCGCGCAGCGCCGCCGCCGCGTACTACGACGGCGGCACCTCCGCCCTGGACGACGACGCCTACGACCGTCTCGTCCGGGCGATCACCGCGTACGAGACCGAGCGCCCCGAGCAGGTCCTGCCGGACTCACCCTCGGGCAAGGTCGCGGGCGGCGCGGTCGAGGGCGACGTCCCGCACACCGTGCCCATGCTGAGTCTGGACAACGTCTTCTCCGGCGAGGAGTTCACCACCTGGGCCGCGTCCCTGGAGCGCCGGATCGGCCGCGAGGTGGCGCAGTGGAACGTGCAGCCGAAGCTGGACGGCCTCGCGATCGCCGCCCGCTACCAGGACGGTCGCCTCACCCGGCTCGTCACGCGCGGCGACGGCACCGCGGGCGAGGACGTCTCGCACGCCATCGGCACCGTCGAGGGCCTGCCCGACCGGCTCACCGAGCCGGTCACGATCGAGGTGCGCGGCGAAGTCCTCATGACCACCGCCCAGTTCGAGTACGCCAACGCTGTGCGCACCGAACACGGCGGCGACCCCTTCGCGAACCCGCGCAACGCGGCGGCGGGCACCCTGCGCGCCAAGGACCGGGCCTACACGGTCCCGATGACCTTCTTCGGCTACGGAGTGCTGCCGCTGCCCGGCACCGCTCCCGACCTCGCCGCCGAGCTGCCGGAGCTGGCCCACGGCGCCCTCCTGGACCGTGCCGCCGCCTGGGGCGTCAACACCCCGGCGAGCACCCAGGTGCCCGGCGTCGTCGTCACCACCGTCGCCGCGGTGGTCGAGCGCGTCGAGGAGATCGCAGCCCTCCGCGCCGACCTTCCGTTCGGCATCGACGGCATCGTGGTCAAGGCCGACCTCGCCGCGGACCAGGTCGCCGCGGGCTCCGGCTCCCGGGCGCCCCGCTGGGCGGTCGCCTTCAAGCTCCCCGCCGTCGAGAAGATCACCAAGCTGCTCGACGTCGAGTGGAACGTCGGCCGTACGGGCATCATCGCGCCGCGCGCCGTCCTCGAACCGGTCGAGATCGACGGCTCCACCGTCACGTACGCCACCCTGCACAACCCCGCCGACATCACCCGCCGCGGCCTGCTCATCGGCGACCAGGTGATGGTCTACAAGGCGGGCGACATCATCCCCCGCATCGAGGCACCCGTCGCGCACCTGCGCACCGGCGACGAGCGGGAGATCGTCTTCCCCACCGAGTGCCCGCAGTGCGGCTCGGGCATCGACACCAGCGAGCAGCGCTGGCGCTGCGAGCGCGGCCGCAACTGCCACGTCGTCGCCTCGATCACGTACGCGGCCGGGCGTGACCAGCTCGACATCGAGGGCCTGGGCCACACCCGCGTCGTCCAGCTCGTCGAGGCGGGCCTGGTCGGCAGCCTGCCCGACCTCTTCGACCGGCTCACCCGCGACCAGCTCCTCTCCCTGGAGCGGATGGGGGAGACCAGCACCGACAACCTGATGGCGGCGCTGGCAGCGGCCAAGGCCCAGCCGCTGTCGCGGGTGCTGTGCGCCCTGGGTGTGCGCGCCACGGGCCGGTCCATGTCCCGCCGTATCGCCCGGTACTTCGCCACCATGGACGGCATCCGGGCCGCCGACGCGGAGGCGATGCAGCGCGTCGACGGCATCGGCGCGGAGAAGGCCCCGGTGATCGTCGCCGAACTGGCGGAGCTGGCCGAGCAGATCGACCGGCTCGCCGCGGCCGGCCTGTCCATGACCGAACCGGGCGCCACACCGCCCGCCGCCGAGGACGCCCCGGACGATCCGGACGCCCCGCAGGCCGACGGGGGACCGCTCGCGGGCCTGAAGGTCGTGGTCACCGGAGCGATGACGGGCCCCTTGGCGAAGCTGTCGCGCAACCAGATGAACGAGCTGATCGAGCGGGCCGGCGGCAAGTCCTCGGGCAGCGTCTCCAAGAACACCAGCCTCGTGGTCGCGGGCGAGGGCGCGGGCTCCAAGCGGGCCAAGGCCGAGAGCCTCGGCGTCCGGCTGGCCGGCCCGGACGAGTTCGCCGAGATGGTCGCCGATTTCCTCGACTGAGCGGCACATCGACGGTGGTGCGGCGGAACGTTCCGCCGCACCACCGTCGCCCCGTCCACGGCGCCACGGTCGACGCCTGCACCGGTGACGGCGCCCTGCGCGACATGCGGGTCCCGCGCGGCGCTCGTACCCTGGCCGCATGACCGCAGAGGTGACAGACGCGACGGGGGCGAACCGCTACGAGGCCCGCGTGGGCGACAGCCTCGCGGGCTTCGCCGACTATCTGAGGACACCCGAACTCATCGCCTTCGTGCACACCGAGGTGGAGCCCGCGTACGAGGGGCAGGGCATCGGCGGCGCTCTGGTGCGCCGGTCGCTCGACGACGCCCGGGAGGCCGGGCTGCGCGTCCTCGCCGTCTGCCCGTTCTACAGCGGATGGATCGCCCGCCACCCCGAGTACGCCGATCTGCTCTACCAGAACCGCAGCAAGGTCGCCGACTGAACCACGATCGGCGCAGGGTCCCGGCGCCGCCGGGACCGGTGGGGCGATTTCGCTGCGGGAGCGCTCCCATGCTGGCATCGTGCGGCGTATGAAGACCGCACCCTTCGTCCGCCCGTACCGGGCCTCGGACCGTGAAGCCCTGGCCCACATATGCGTCATGACGGCTCATCAGGGCCAGGACTCCTCTGCCCTGTACCCCGATCCCGCCCTGATGCCGTCGATCTTCGCCCACCCCTACGCCCATCTGGAGCCGGACTTCGCCTTCGTCCTCGACGACGGGACCGGGAACGCCGTCGGATACGTCCTGGGGGTCCCGGACACCCCCGCGTTCGCCGGCCGCTACCGCAAAGAGTGGCTGCCCGAGGTCGCGGACCGGTACCCGGCCCCGGACGGCCCGGCCCGCACGCCGAGCGACGAGATGATCGGGCTGCTGCACACCCCCGAGCGCATGGTCAGAGACGAACTGGCCGCATTCCCCGCCCACTTGCACATCGACCTCCTCCCGCCCTGGCAGGGTCAGGGGCACGGCCGCACCCTGATGCGCACCCTCCTCCAAGCTCTGGAGAGGCACGGCGTGCCGGCCGTCCACCTGTGCATGGTGCAGGCGAACACCCCGGCCAGGGCGTTCTACGACCGGCTGGGGTTTTGGGAGTTGGCGGTCGACGACCCCGCTCCGGTCTGGTACCTCGGCCGCTCGACGGCCGTGGAATGGTGAGTCTGTTTGCTCCGGCCGGATCCGGCTATTCGCACACCATGGCGAACACACACGACAACGCAGAAGGGGCCGGGCGCACCACGAGGACGGGGCGACCGGCCGCGGCGAAGGCAGCGAAGAAGACCGCGGACAAGGCGGCAGGCGCCGCGGAGGAGGCGGGTACCCAGACGGCCCGCGCCGCCCGGACGGCGGGTGACGAAGGGGCCCGAGCGGCCCGGACGGCGGGTGACCAGGGAGCTCGCGCGGCCGCCACGGCCGGCGCCGCACTGGACACCGCCCGCTCCACCGTGACATCGGCCGCGGGCCAGGCGGTCTCCGCGGCGACGACGGCCTGGGCCGTCCTCAAGCACCGCAAGATCGTCGCGGCCGGCGTCACGGCGGGTGCCACGGCCCTGGCGGCCACCTCCTACATGGCGGGCCGCCGCGCCGAGCGCGGCAGTCACGGACCGCTCACCCGGCTGACCGGCGGACGCGTCTGACCGCACGGACAGGGCCCCTCGACTCCGCTTCGGAAAGCTGGAGTCGAGGGGCCCTTCCGTTCGTCCGCAGCACGTGTGCCGTGGTGTCCGGGAACTCCGCACGGCATGAGAGCGGGGGCGCGCCCTCGTCCCAGGACGCGCCCCCTGCACCACTGGACCCCGTGTCGGAGAACGACAGGGTCGCACCACGAGTGCCCCGGCCCCGCTCGTGCAAACATCTGTGCCCCCGTGCCGGTTCAGGCGGCGTGCGAGGCGCCGTCCGTCCTGGCCGCCGCCTGCGCGAGGACCTGGTCGGCGGCGGCCAGGGCGTCCCGGATCGTCCGGGTCCCGGTGCACACGCACAGCGTGTAGGTCACGTCGTCCAGCTGGGCGCGCGTCTCCCGCGAGGGGCGTTCGACGTGGCGCATCTGGAGGTCGGCGTAGCGGCTCAGCAGCGTACGGACGAACGCGGCATCGGGCATCAGCATGGAGGCACCTGCTCTCGCTGGGGAACGGGACGTCCACATGCCCTCTGTGCCGCGGATTATGTACGGCCGAGGCACTGCGTGACCGGTTTCACTCGCGAACAGGGCCTGGAGGGACGCTAGTTGACGGCGCGGCGTGCCGCTTCCTCCTCGGTGGTGGCGGAGCCGGTGCGCAGCGAACCGCCCGCCGTCTCCAGATGGGCGCGGACGAACCACTGGAACTGCTCCAGTTCGCGCAGCTGACCGATGAGCAGATCCTCCGTGGCGGTGTCGATCCGGTTGGCCAGCTCGATCGCCTTGCGCAGGTCCTCGATGACGCCGGTGTAGACGACGTCGAGCGCCCCGAGGTGGGCGATGGCGTCGGCCCGGCCCACGCTGTAGTCCTGCCAGGTGCGGGCGGCCACGAGCGCGCCGGGCGTGCCCTGGCTGATCCCGCCGAGGGCGGCGGCCCGCTCCGCGACGTCGTCCGCCATCGCCCGCACCCGGTCGACCTGCGGGTCGATCATCTCGTGCACGGCGATGAAGTGCGGACCGACGACGTTCCAGTGAATGTGCTTCAGCGTCAGATGCAGGTCGTTGAGTGCGTGCAACCGCATCTGCAGAATCTCGATCAGCTCTCCGGCCTGGTCCACGGTGAGGCCGGGGACGGTGTACTTCGGAGTGCTCTGCTGAGCCATGGGGGTGTGTCTCCCTTCGTACCGGATGTGCTGTCCTGCCCCACTACCCGCCATGAGGGATTCACACATCCGCCGCCGTGCGAGGAAGATCACCGTGCACGGGGCGCGTGGACGGCGCGCAACAGGGTTGTGCCGGGGCGCGCAAGGCGTCTGCGCGTGCGCGTCGCGGTGGCGTAGAAACGCCGTACATCCGCCTCGCCCGAGCGTGCCCCACGGCGCGCCGGGCACGTGAACCTCCTCGCGAGACGGGCGGTCGGTCCGTCTTTTCCGCACACCGCCGCGCGCCGCGGCGCCCCACAGGAGTGAGCCATGCCGCGATCGGTCGCGTTCCACGATTTTGGTGCCCTGGGCTTCGACGGTGCGGCCGCCTTCGAGGCGGGTGCGGTCGACCGGATCCGGGAGGCCGTGCGGGACAGCGGCGTCCGCGAGCTGTACGTCCTGGCCCATGGGGCCCACAACGACGACGCGATGAGCCGCACGGTGGACGGCGCGTACCGCGAGCTGCTCGCCGATGCGTGGAGCGACGCCCCGGGCGAGGCCGGAGTGCTCGGCGTGCACTGGCCGTCGCTGTGCTTCCGCGACGAGGGCCTGCCCGGCGCCGATCAACCCGACGAGTCCCACGGAGTCGGCGCCGACACGGCCGACGACCTGCTGCGCCGGCTGCCCGACCGCGCGGACGCGTTGCACGAGATCATCGGGCTGCTGCACGACCGGCCCGACTACGAACCGGCCCTCGACGACCTGGGCACGGCCCTGCGCCGACTCGCGGAACTGCCCCTGCAGGACCCGGTCGCCGCCTTCGCCGCGGACACGATGGGCGAGATCCTTCCGCAGTCGGACCCGCTCATGCTGTTCGAGGACACCCGCACCGTGTGCGCCGAGTTCGCGGGCGCGCTCGACGACCTGCGCCGGGCCCGGGGCACACACCACGGCCGGCCGGCGCGACACGCCTCCGGCACCGAAGGGCCCGAAGCGTCCGAGGGGGGAACCCTCCCCGAGGCCCGCATCGCGGGGCCGCGCCCCGCCCGGCCGCTCAGCGACCGCGTGGGCCGGGCCGGCACGGTCGCGGCGGGCGGCCCGCTGGGCGAACAGGCCCGCGCCGCCGACTTCGGCGACCTGTGGAACGGCGCCCATGAACTCTTCCGGCAGGTGGTACGGCATGTGCTGCGCCGCCGCGCCGGGTTCGTCGGACAGTACGGTCTCGGCCGCTGCCTGCCCCAGCTGGCGGAGGGCAACGGGGTCCGCCTGCACCTCGTCGGGCACGGACTGGGCGGGCGGCTCGCCGGATTCGCGCTGCGCGGCCTGGAGAACGGCGACGCGGAACCGGTGCTGCTGTCCTCGCTCACCCTGCTGCAGGCCGAGATGTCACACTTCGCGTTCGCCGACAGCCTGCCGCAGCAGGTCTCCGGCCACGGCGCACTGTGGAGCCTGCAACGCCTGGTGGCGGGACCGCTGCTCTGCACGTTCTCGCATCTCGACTCCCACCTCGGCGTCATGTACCCGCTGTCCGCCCAGATGATCGGCGACTCGGCCGAGTTGGTGTCCCTCGGACGCAAGTGGGGCGCCCTCGGCTTCGACGGGCTGCAAGGCGTCGAAGGGCCCGCGCCCGCGACGCTCAAGGGTCTGCCGGAGCTGGACCTGCACCATGCCACGCCCTACCTGAACATCGACGTCTCCGAGGTCGTGAGCTCCCCCGACCTGCCGCTGGGCGGTCACCACGACGTCTTCCACCCGGAGATCGGCCGGCTGCTGCGCCGGGCGTCGGGGCGCAGGCGGGGGTTCAAAGACAGGCTCTGAGGGGCACATGGCCCCGGTCAGTGCGGTGCGGGCTGCTCGGGCTGATCGGTGTCCTGGAGCTCGGCCAGCAGCGCGCTCTGCCCCGCGAGCAGCTCGGTGAGGATCCGGCGTGCGGCGCGCAGGAGTTCCGCGACGTCCCCGCCCGCCAGGGCGTAGGTCACGGTCGAGCCCTCGCGGGTGGAGACGACGATGCCGGAACGGCGCAGGACGGCGAGCTGCTGGGAGAGGTTCGACGGTTCGATGTCGATGTCGATCAGCAGATCGCGTACGGAGACCGGACCGTTCTGGAGCAGCTCCAGAACGCGTATCCGGACCGGGTGCCCGAGCATGCGGAAGAACTCTGCTTTGACCTGGTAGAGGGGCGCCTGCACGGGATGGCTCACTTCCCTGACTCGGGGTGCGGGGTGCGGAGACGGGGCGCGGCGGCCTCGCCCGCCGCCGCGCTCGCTGTGCCGTCTCATCCTTCCCGGCCGGGGCCTCTGGATCCGAGAGTTCGACGGATGCAGAGATGGAGACTTGAAGAATTCTTCAAGTGCCGGGCAAATAAAAAGAGCTGAGGGCTCAGACCTCCAACTGCTCCTCGGTGCGCTTGAGGTGATGCCGCGCCATGGCGAGGTTGGACCGGCCCTTGTCGATGACGAGATACAGGAACAGGCCGTTCCCCGTGCGTCCGGCGACGGGGCGGATCAGGTGGTACTGGCCGCCGAGCGTGATGAGTATGTCCTCGATGTTCTCCTTGATGCCGAGCAGCTCCATGGTGCGCATCTTGGCCCGGATCACATCGGTGTTGCCTGCCGCGGCGACGGTCAGGTCCAGCTCCTTTCCGCCGCCCAGGGTGCCGAGGGCCATGCCGCTCGTGTAATCCACGACGGCGGCCCCCAGTGCACCCTCGACCTCGGTCAGCAGGGTCTTGAGGGACACTTCCACATTGGTCACGGGTTCTCCTCAACGAGAGACGAGGGCGGGTCCTTTGGCCCTCGCGGGAACCCTAGGGGCTTTCCCGGCCCCCGGTATGGCATATGCCGAAAACGGTGGCCGGAGACTGATTCGGAACACTCTCGAACGTTCCTGCCCCCCTGTGGCACCCGTGCTGATCAGAGGGTGATCGCGATGCCGGCCATCGGCTTCCTGCGTACCCGGAACAGCTTCAGGAACCCGTTGCCGATCCGCGACGACAGGTACTTCTTCGCGAGCAGCCGCTGCGCGTCCGCGGTCCCCGCCTCGTCCAGCAGCCGCGCGTTGCCGGACAACACGGCGGCGCCGGGGGCGACATGACCGCGGACGGTGCACACGGCCACCGTCACCGCGCCGTTGTTCCGGATCCGCTTGACCTTCCACGCGTGCGCCGGCGTCACGACGAGCAGCGTGCCGTCGGCCCCGCCCACCTGCCACACGGGCGTGGCCACGGCGGTGCCGTCCTTCCGGTAGGTGGTCAGGCTGATGTACTTGGCGCGGCGGATCGCCTCGATGTCGGACATGCGCGGGAGTCTACGACGGCGGTCCCACCAGACCGGGGGAGCGCAGCATCCGCGGCGGGATGCCCCACGCGTCGACGAGGTCGACGGCGAGCGGCCTGATCCTGCGGCACAGACCGTCGACCTCGCCGCTGATCGCCTTGGAGCGCTGCACGGTCAGCCGGCCGTGCTCCATGAACCAGGCGCGGTCGGCCTCGATGGTGGACAGCGCGAACAGGTCGCACAACACCTTCAGCGCCACCTTGTTCCCGCTCTCGGGCAGCGTGCGCACCCGCTCGACGAACGCCTCCAGGACCAGCCGCTCGACGTGCGCGCGGGCCACCGCGATGACATGGTCCTGCACGCGCGAGAAGACGACACCGGGATCCTGCTCGCGGTCGACGCCGCGCTTGAGCCGGCGGGCGAGTCCGGCGAGCATGTGCTCCTCGCGGTGGCGGACCATGGCGAGCTGGTACTCCGAGTCGAGCAGACCGGCCTCCTGGTCCCACTCGTCGCCGCCGGGCAGCAGATCGCGTACCCGTTCGAGAAGTTTGTGGACCGACGTCCTCTCGATGACCGTCTCCACGGCCTGCCCGGTGACGAACCGGACCATTCCGAGCTGGTCCATGTCCTCGAACTCATGGGCGTAGTTGGTCAGGAGGCCCTTGGCCACGAGCTGCAGGAGGACGTGGTTGTCGCCCTCGAACGTCGTGAAGACGTCGCTGTCGGCCTTGAGCGCGGCGAACCGGTTGACGGCGAGATACCCGGCGCCGCCGCACGCCTCGCGGCACTCCTGGATCGTGCGGGTCGCGTGCCAGGTGCCGAGCGCCTTGGTCCCGGCGGCACGCGACTCCAGCTCGCGCCGCGCCTGTTCGTCGCCCCGCTCGCCCGAGAACACCTCGTGCAGGTGGGTGCGGACCACGTCCTGGGCGAAGTGCAGGGCGTAGGTGCGGGCGAGGAGTGGCAGCAGCCGGCGCTGATGCATGCCGTAGTCGAGGAGCAACTGCTCCCCGTGGTCGGGCGTCGCCTCGAACTGCCGCCGCCGCGCCGCGTACTTGACGGCGATCGCCAGTGCGACCTTGGAGGCGTTGATCGCGCCGCCGCCGACACTGACCCGGCCCTGCACGAGGGTGCCGAGCATGGTGAAGAAGCGGCGCCCGGGGTTCTCGATCGGGCTCTCGTAGACGCCTTCGGGCGTGACGTCGGCGAACCGGTTGAGCAGCGCCTCGCGCGGCACCCGTACGCCGTCGAACCGGATCCGTCCGTTGTCGACGCCGTTGAGGCCCATCTTGCGGCCGTCGTCCTCGATCGAGACGCCCGGCGCCACCGCGCCGCCGATCCGGATCGGCACGACGAACGCGTGCACGCCCTCGGACCGCTCGCCCACCTTCAACTGGGCGAAGACGACGGCCAGTTGTGCGTGCCGGGCGGCGTTGCCGATGTAGTCCTTGCGTGCGCCGTCGTCCGGCGTCGTGATGACGAACTCCTGGGTGCCGGCGTCGTACGTCGCCACGGTCCCCAGCGCCTGGACGTTGGAGCCGTGCCCGGTCTCGGTCATCGCGAAGCAGCCCATCAGCTTCCCGGTGATCAGATCCGGAAGGTGGGCCTTGTGGTGCCGCTCGGTGCCGAGCTGCAGGATCGCGCCCCCGAAGAGACCGAACTGCACGCCGACCTTCACGAGCAGCGACAGATCGCCGAACGCGAGCGTCTCGAACGCGGCGATCGAGGCGCCGATGTCACCGCCGCCTCCGTACTCCTTCGGGAAACCCATGCCGGTCTGGCCGGTGGCCGCCAGCTCGACGGCGAGCTCGCGCACCCGCTCCCGGAACGCGTCGATGCCGAGTTCCTCGGCCTCCTCCAGGACGGAGGCGTGCCGCGTGAGGTTCGTCCGCACGAGGTCGCGGATCTCGGCGTACTCGCCGTCGAGCACCTTGGTCAGGGCCGGAACGTCGACGTCGGGCGGAACGAAGCCGCCCGAGGACGTGGAGGTGTCGGTGATCATGAAGCCCTGGTACCCCGTCCCCGCAGGACGCAAGCAGGACCGGTTCGCCGTCCGACGAGGGTCTGCGGCTGTCGGGGGGCACGGGCGGCCACGCAGGACGTGACGTTGCCCGTTCAGGGCTGGGCGCCGTCCGTCGCGGCCCGTCGCAGCGCCGCCCGGCACGCCCGCACCGCCGGATGCCGGCTCGCGCCACGGCGTACGACGGTGAAGATACGACGGCCGCGCTGGCCGCGGGGGAGCGGGCGGAGGGTGACGGTCGCCGGCCGGCCGTTCCACACCAGGTCGGGGAGGAACGCGGCGGCGTGGTTCTCCTCGACGAGCCGCAGGTGGAGCAGGAGATCGGTGGTCTCGAACCGCACGTCGGGCTCGAAGCCGGCGTTGCGGCACAGGGTCATGGCCCAGTGCCGCGCGGCCGTGCCCGCGGGTTCCATCACCCAGGGGTGGTCCGCCAGTGAGCGCAGCGTCTTCGTGGGACTGTCCGTGTCCGGTACCCGCACATGGGGCGGCACGGCCAGCAGCAGGGGGTCGTCGAGCAGATCCTCCTGTTCGAGCTCGGCGGGGCGGGGGTTGGGGTTCCCCGGGTACTCCTCGGCCAGGACGAGGTCGAAGTCGCGGGCCTGGAGGGCGGGCAGGGCCTTCTCCGGCTCTCTGTGGGTGACGTGGACCCGCAGACGGGGGTGGGCGTCGCGGAGCGAGCCGAGCGCGGTGGGGACGAGGGCCAGGGCCGCCGTCTGGAACGAGGCGATGCGCAGCGTCCCGGTCAGATCGGTCGCGGAGGCGGCGATGTCCGCCTCCGCGCGTTCGAGGCGTTCGAGCACCGCCTCGGTGTGGGCGACCAGGATCTCCGCCTGCTCGGTCAGCCGTACCCGTCGCCCGACCGGCTCCAGCAGGGGCACGCCGACCTCGGCCTCCAACTGCGAGAGCTGCTGCGAGACGGAGGAGGGCGCGTAGTTCAGGGCCGCGGCGACGGCCGCCAGCGTGTCGCGGTGCTTGAGCTCGCGCAGCAGACGCAGTCGGTGCAGGTCGAACATGGCGGCGCGCTCTCCTCGCCACCGGAGCGGCATCAGGTAATGGTCGGCTCAGCCGAATGGTATACGTCGGAAACATTCGCTGGACCGATGAGTGGCGGCTGTCGCAGGGTGAAGGGGTGTCTGAGAACCCTGTGTCCTTCCGTACGCCGCCGACGCTCCCGTGGTTCGTGCGCCCCGGCGCCCGCCGCTGGCGGTGCGAGCCCGCGCCCGCCGAGGTGCGGGACTTCCACACCGCGCTGCCCGGCCACACGCCGACCCCCCTCACCGAACTCCCTTCGATGGCAACCGAGTTGGGGGTGGGGCGAGTCTTCGTCAAGGACGAGTCGAGCCGGCTCGGCCTGCCGGCCTTCAAGGCGCTCGGCGCGTCCTGGGCGGTGCACCGCACCCTCGCGGAACGCACCGCGAACGGCGGCGACGCGACCCCGGTCACCCTCGTCACCGCCACCGACGGCAACCACGGCCGCGCCGTCGCCCGCACGGCCCGGCTGCTCGGGCAGGACGCGCACGTGTTCGTGCCGCAGGGCGTGCATCCGCGGGCCGCGGCCGCCATCGCCGACGAGGGCGCCAAGGTCACCGAGGTCGCGGGACCCTACGACGAGGCGGTGCGCCGGGCGGCGCGGGAGGCCGAAGCGCCGGGTGCCGTGCTGGTGCAGGACACCGCCTGGGCAGGTTACGAACGCGTCCCTGGCTGGATCGTCGAGGGCTACTCCACCCTCTGCGCCGAGATCGACGAACAGCTGTCGGCCGCCGCGGTCGCGGGCGGCCCCGACCTCGTCGCCGTTCCCGTGGGCGTTGGCTCACTGGCCCAGGCCGTCGTCACCCACTACCGCAGCCGTCCCTCGGGGCACGCCCCGGCGCTGCTCTCCGTGGAGCCCCGGGCCGCGGCCTGCATCCTGGAAAGCCTCACCCGCGACGAACCCGTCACCGTCGCCCCCGGCGAGACCACCATGGCCGGCCTCAACTGCGGCACCCCCTCCAGCATCGCCTGGCCCCACCTGCGGGCCGGCCTGGACGCCGCGACCGCCGTCGGCGACACCGACAGCGCCCGGGCCGCCGTGGACCTCGCCGCCCTCGGGGTCGCCTCGGGACCCTGCGGGGCCGCCGCGCTGGCCGGGTCGCGGGCCGCGCTCCGCGGGGACGGCGCCGCTGAACGACGTACGGCACTGGGCCTCGGTCCGACCTCGGTGGTCGTCCTGCTGAGCACCGAGGGCCCGGCCGCGAACCCGCACGCCACCACCGTCGAGCGGGCCGGGACGTGCTGACTCCTCTTCTGACCGCGGTCTGTGTCCTCGGTCTGCTGACCGTCGTGCCCGGACCCGACCTGGCGATCGTGACCCGCAGGGCCCTGGTGGCCGGTCCGCGCAGCGCCCTGCGAACGGTGGGCGGGATCGCGAGCGGGCTGCTGTTCCGGGGCGTGCTCACCGTGGCGGGCCTGGCGGCCGTGCTCGCCGCCTCGCCCGCGGCCTCGCTCACCGTGCGCCTCCTCGGCGCCGCGTACCTGGTGTTCCTGGGGGCGCAGGCGCTGTGGCAGAACCGCCGGGCGGCCCCGCCACCGGCCGGCGCCGCCGCTCGTCCGGCCGCCGGGGGTCCGTGGCGGACGGGCTTGCTCACCAACATCCTCAACCCGAAGATCGCCGTCTTCTCCACCGGCCTGCTGCCCGCGGCGGCCCCGCCCCACCTGCCCGAGGCGTGGGGGATGGCACTCCTCGTCCTCCTCCATGTCGCCCTGACGGTCGCCTGGTTGGGCGGCTGCGCGTTCCTGCTGTCCCGCGCCGGCCACGTCCTGACCAGGCCGCGTGCCGGCCGTGCGCTCGGGCGGACCACGGGCGTCGCGCTGATCGGGTTCGGGGGTGTGGCGGCGACGGCCTCGGGCTGAGCCGCGGTGCCGGGTGCTCGTGCCGGCGCCGAATGCTAGACGCCGACCGGCCGTCGGCGGCGTCGCCACAGATGCCACACGGCCCCCACCGCCACGGTGCCCACGAGCAGAAGGACGACCAAGGCGAGCGTGTGACTCCCCGCGATCCGGATGTCGGCCAGGAGCACCACCGTCGTCAGCGCGACGGGTACCAGGACCGAGACGAGGGCGTGGGCCGCGCCCGCCACCAGCGGTCGTGCGGAGTGGGCGGCGCGCCACTCGATCTCGACGCCGTAGTAGCCGGTGGCCCGGCGCATGAGCCGGTGCGTGGACCGGCGGTACGAGAAGGCCATGTACGGCAGCCAGACCAGCGGCACGACCAGCCCGGTCAGGAACACCGACACGGCCAGCAGCCAGCTGCCGACGCGCGCGGCGACGCGGCGCAGCCTTCCCGCGGACCCCTGCGCGTCGGCCGGGGTGAGCAGGCCGAGCAGGCGGGCCATGCGCACGGTGATGTCCGCCAGCGCGGCGACGCGCCCCCGGTCGCCTGCCGCGCGTGCCGACGTGGCACGGGCCAGCGCCGTGCGGGCGTGTTCCTCGTCCGGGTGGACGCCGAGGAGCACGAGGAGTTCGACGGCCCGCTCCGGATCACGGGGGTCACGGCCGTCGAGTCCGGCGACTTCCATGACCAGCCGGGCCTGGGCGAGCAGCGCGGCGCAGAAGGCGAAGGGGATGAGCAGCAGGAAGGGGCCTCCGACGAACGCCCCTTCGCTGATGACCGCGCGGCCGCCCCGGGAGACGACCACGGCGCCCAACTCCGCCCGGCTCGCGTCGGGATGACCCCGGTAGGCCCGCTGCAGGGACGCGGCGGCCCGGGGGCCGAGCCGGCGTCCGGCGAACGAGGCGAGCAGCTCGGGCAGGTGCAGGGGATCGGCCAGAGCCCCCTTGAGCAGAGCCCGGGCCGGTCCTGGTCCCAGCGATGCCTCTTCGGCGTGGATGCCTGACACGGCACCACAGATACCGTGTTTCGGCGGCGCGGGGCCGGAGCCGGACCGGGGCGGCGCACATCACGCCGAGCCTGTCCCTGGGAGTACTGGTGTCGGCGGAGTCTGGAACACGCCGGCCGGGCCGCCGACCATGAACGCATGGCACATGTACTCGTCACAGGCGGAACCGGATTCCTGGGATCCCACACCATCGCGCGGCTGCTGACCGCGGGGCACACGGTCACGACGACGGTGCGCTCGCTGGAGCGGCGGCCCGACGTCGAGCGGATGCTCACCGTGGCCGGTGCCCCGCACGTGGACGGCGTCTCCTACGTGGAGGCGGATCTGACCGCCGACCGGGGCTGGGACCGGGCCGTGGCGGGAGCCGAATACGTCCTGCACGTGGCCTCCCCGTTCCCCGGGGCGCGGCCCGGGAGCGAGGACGAGGTGGTGGTGCCGGCCCGGGACGGCGCCCTGCGGGTGCTGCGCGCCGCCCGGGACGCGGGCGTCCGGCGCACGGTGCTGACCTCCTCCTTCGCGGCGGTGGGCTACGGCCACGGCAGGACCGGGCGGACGTTCGACGAGAACGACTGGACCCGGACCGACGGGCCCGGCGTCTCCGCCTACATCAAGTCCAAGGCGGTGGCCGAACGGGCCGCCTGGGACTTCGCCGAGCGCGAGGGAGACGGCCTGGAGCTGACGGTCGTCAACCCGGTGGGGATCTTCGGGCCGGTCCTCGGACCGGACTACTCCGCGTCCATCCGCATCGTCCACGCGATGCTGACCGGAGGGATGCGGTCCGCACCGCCGATCTGGACCAACACGGTGGACGTCCGCGACGCGGCCGACCTGCATCTGCGCGCCATGACGGCGCCCGAGGCGGCCGGACAGCGCTACCTGGCGCTCGCGGGCGAGCCGATCTCCTTCCACGGTATCGCCCTGGCGCTGCGCGCACGCCTCGGCGAGGCCGCCGCCCAGGCTCCCGCCGGCACCGCCCCGGCCTGGCTGCTGCGCCTGCTCGCCACGGTGAGACCGGCGCTGCGGGAGACGGTGCCGCAGCTGGGCGTGGTGCGCCACGCCTCCAACGCCAAGGCCCGCAAGGAGCTGGACTGGTCGCCGCGTTCCAACGAGGACGCCGTCGTGGCCACGGCGGAGAGCCTGCTGCGCCTCGGACTGCTGACCGGTTAGCGTCACCCGCATGCCACGTGAGACGGCCGACACCCTGGGCGAGTTCCTGCGGGCCCGGCGCGGACAGATCGGCCCGGAGCAGGCCGGGCTGCCCGCCGGGCCGCGCCGCCGGGTTCCCGGACTGCGGCGCGAAGAGGTCGCCCAGCTCGCCGGCATCAGCCCCGAGTACTACCTGCGTCTGGAACAGGGCCGCAACCTCAACCCCTCGGACCAGATCCTCACCGCCCTGGCCACGGCTCTCCAGCTCGACGAGGACGCCGTCGCCTACCTGCACCGCCTGGCCCATCCCGCGCCGCCCGTTCGTCGGCCGCGCGGCCGGGCCGGTACGGACCGGGCCGGTCTGCAACCCCTGCTGGACAGCTGGCCGCGGACCGCCGCCTATGTCCAGGGAGCCGGCGGACGCGTCGTCGCCGCGAACCGGCTCGCTGTGCTCCTGTGCCCCTTCTTCGCCGTCGGCAGCAACCCTCTGCGAGCCGCCTTCCTCGAACCGGAGATGCGCAGCCTCTATCCGCAGTGGGACGACATGACGGCCAAGGCGGTCTCCGGTCTGCGCGCCATGATCGACGTCGACGAGGCCGACGCGGAGCTGCTCGCGACGATCGGCGAACTCACCGTCGCCAGCGAGCGGTTCAGCACCCTGTGGACCCGCCGCGAGGTCCGCCGCCGCGACACCGGCCGCACCCGATTCCACCATCCGGCCGTCGGTGAACTCGACCTGCACTACGAGAAGTTGGTCCGCCCGCAGGCCCGCGAGCTGCTGGTCCTCTACTACGCCGACGAGGGCTCGGTCGACGCCGAACGCCTTGACCTGCTCGGCCGGGAGGCGTAGGGCCGCGGCCCGATGCGCTCGGCGATCCTGCCGGTCAGCGTCGGTGACCGCGCAGAGCACAGCAGCCGTTCGCCGTTCCACGGCCGAGCGCATACGTGAGACAGCTGATCGTCTCGCCGCGGAGCGGGACGTCCGCGAGGCGACCGCTCACCCCGAACACGGCCCGCAACAGGTCCCTTTGTGGTTCGTGTGGGACGAGAGGCGGTCTGGGTGTGCACGGGGGGCGGCGTCCGCGACGGTACGGAACGTCCGGGTGGGCCCCCGCGTGCGCCTGTCGCTGCCGGACACCTTCGACGTCGTCCTGGTCCGGGGGACGGCGAGGTGCCTCACGGACCAGGACGCGCCGGAGGCCGCGGCGGACACGTTCGCCGCGAAGTTCGGGTGGGATCCGCGCACGGAGGACCGTCCCCACATGTGTCCGCGCATCGCGCCGAAGGCGGTCCGCGCCGGCGTGGAGTGCCCGGGCTGAGCGGCCGCGTCGTCATGCGGAACGGCGCCTGGCTGGAGCAGGCGCCGGCCCCTGCTGCTCCCTGACGCCAGCCGCCTGCGCCGCCTGGATCGCAGGGCCGGTCACCGCGGACCAGTCGTTCTGGGCCCGGTGGGTCGCCGCCCTCGGCATGCCGCTGCCCCCATCCCCTTCCGCTCGCTCACCGCCGAACGCCTCGCCGCGGCACCCGACCACGTCGTGCGGCAGCAGACCTACGCACGGGCCGCCGCTCTATGCGCCCGGCACATGGCGACCGGGAGCGGAGCGGAGCAGGTCCTCAAGTCCGTCCAGCAGTTGACCGCGCCTTCACGCTGATAGAGCTCAACGTCCCTGTCTGCAAAGGTTATTGACGGAACGTCATCTCTTACGCGTTCCCGCGGTGCGCCGGGACGCGAGAGTCGACGCTGTGATTCCGGAAGGCGCGGTACGCTCTTGTCGATTTTCGGAGTCCCGGTACTCGGTGCCGTCGCCAATGACTAGGGGGATGTGTCGTCATGACGACACCTGCGCAGAGTCCTTTCCAGCCTCTCAAGGCGGAGGACCCGCCTGTCGTCGGCGGTTATCGGCTGGCGGCCGTGCTCGGCGCGGGCGGCATGGGCAAGGTGTATCTCTCGTACACGCCGGGCGGCCGTCCGCTCGCCCTGAAGGTGATCCGGCCGGAGTTCAGTGAGGACCCCGACTTCCGCAGGCGCTTCGAGCAGGAAGTGCACGCCGCCCAGCGCGTACAGGGCCTCTACACCGCACCGGTGATCGACTGCGACACCCAGGCCAACCCGCCCTGGCTGGCCACGGCCTACGTGCCCGGCCCGTCGCTCGCGCACGCGGTCGCCCAGCACGGCGCCCTGCCGGTGCGCAGCACCCTGCTGCTCGCCGTGGGGGTCGCGGAGGCGCTCCAGGTCATCCACGGCGCGGGCATCGTGCACCGGGACCTGAAGCCCGGCAACGTGCTGCTGGCGTCCGACGGCCCGCGGGTCATCGACTTCGGTATCGCCCGCGCCGCCGACGCCACCTCGCTGACCAGCAGCGGGGTGACCGTCGGCACGCCCGCCTTCATGGCGCCGGAGCAGGCGATGTCGGGCGTCGTGAGCCCGGCGACGGACATCTTCGCACTCGGCCAGATCATGGCGTTCGCCGCCATCGGGGCGCCCGCGTACGGCGACGGGCCCTCGCACGCGGTCCTCTACCGAATCGTCCACGAGGACCCCGATCTGAGCCGGCTCCCGGACACGCTGCGCCCGCTGGTGTCCGCCTGCCTGAGCCGCGACCCGGCCGACCGTCCGTCCTCGGCCGAGGTCATCGAGCGGTGCCACGAGGTGGCGTCCAGCCCGCTGCGACAGGGCGAGGACTGGCTGCCGCAGTCGTTCGCGACCGCGCTCGTGGACCGGTCCGAGATGCCCGCCCCGGTGCAGACCCCGCCGCCCACCTCCGGCGCCGCGACCCCGCCACCGGTGGCCGGCGCCGTGCCGTACCCGCCGACCCAGGCGGCCGGCACGCCCCCGCCGGGGGCGGGGCACGTCTCGCACGCCCCGACCCAGGCGTCCGCCACACCGCCGCCCGTGGCCGGCGCGGTGCCGCATCCGCCCACCACCGCCGCGCCGCACACCGGCCCGTCCCCGTACGCGCCCACGGCCTTCAGCCAGACCCCGCCGCCGGTCCCGCACGGGATGCACCCCCAGCACGCGCAGCACCCGCAGTACCGGACGCCCGTGGTCGGCCACCACGGGCCGATGGGCGCCCCGCACCCGGGGGTCGGCCCGCGTCCGTGGGGTGCCGTGCCGCCGCCCCCGAAGAAGCGCACGGGGTTGATCGTCGCCCTCTCCGTCATCGGCGGCCTCTTCGTGCTGGGGGTCATCGGCGCGCTGCTCCCCGACGGCGGCTCGGGCGACTCCTCGTCGTCCACGTCGAGCGGTACGAGCGGCTCGGCCGGGTCCGCCAAGGGCGGCGGCCAGAAGCGGCCCGACCCGAAGCCCGCCTCGTACAAGAACATCAACCTGACCGGCGACTACTACCTCCAGCTCGCTGACAACCCGCCCAAGCCGATCGACGGCGGCGACACCGGCGCCATGTACGCGGGCGGCGACTTCTACTTCTCGTTCGACTCGACCGGCATCAGCGACCCGAAGGTCGGCACCGACAACGGCAAGCTGGTCCTGCTGAACAACGCGGAGAAGGGCTCGTTGAAGACCTGCCGCGACGAGACCCGCTTCACGGACAAGATCAACCTCGATCAGCTCTCCAACGGGTCCCAGATCTGTGTGCGCAGCGACGCGGGACACATCGGCGTCGTGACCTACCGCGGCCGCTCCGGCGCCAACAGCCCCAGCACCTACATCACCCTCGACCTCACCGTCTGGCGGAACGCCGAGGAGGCGACGGAGCAGGACTGACCCGCCCCTCGGCGGAACCCGGAGCAGCTACCGCGAGCGTGTCGTCGACGCCCTGCGCGCCGCGCTCATCGCCGGTGAACTGCGGCCCGGCGAGATCTACTCGGAGCCCGCCCTGGCCGCCCGGTTCGATCCGCGCCGACGGTCCCGGCTGTACGGTCTGACGGCCCTCTTCGACGACGGGAAGCTGCCCGCTTCGGCCGAGGAACACCTGGAGATTTTCGACGCGTTGCTGGCCCGCGACGAGGAGACCGTCCGCGAGGTGATGACCCGGCACATCGGGCACATCAGGGATCTGTGGGCGCAGTAGCGCCGCCGGGTTTCCCGTCCGGCCGCGGCGCCCTGGGTACGGCCCCGGAGGGCATCCCCCCGGGGCCGCGTGCGGATGCCCGTGGTTCAGCAGCCGGAGTCCGCGACGACGTAGTAGTCGGGGGCGGTCTCCTTGAGGGTGTGGGTGGTGAGGGTGTTCCACAGGCCCATGGCCTCGTTGGAGCCGTTCGCGTAGGTGTAGCCGCCGCTCTGATGGGCGCGGCCGTCCACCGTCTGCTGGTAGTTGCTCGCGGTGTGGCAGGTGGGTGTGTAGCCGGTGGTGGTCGCGGACACCGATGCGGAGGCGGTGCCGACGGCGCCCGCGGAGTCGACGGCGGCCACCGTGTACCCGTACGTCGTGCCGGTGGCGAGCCCGGTGTCGGTGTAGGAGGCCGACGTCGTGGTGCCCACCTTCGATCCGCCCCGGTAGACGGCGTAGGAGGCGGCGCCGTCCACCGCGTTCCACTTCAGGGAGGCGGTGGTGTCGGTGGTGCCGGAGACGGTCAGTCCCGTGGGCGCGGGCAGGGATCCCGGGGTCTCGCCGCCGCCCCCGGTCCCGTCGAGGCCCCAGAAGCGGGCCGTCTGGTAGCTGGAGCAGATGGTGTCCAGGTAGTAGGTGCCGGTGGTGCCGCACTGCTCGGCGCCGCTGCCGGGGTCGACGGCGAGGCCGTGCTGCATACCGGAGATCGAGTAGACCTCGACGGCCGGCTTGCCCGCGGTGTCGTCGTAGACGCTGAGCGTGGTGCCCCCGGTGAGGCTCTCGGTGCTGGACGGCGTCTGGCCGATGCCCCACACATCGGTCCACTGGTCGCGCAGCTCGGTGGCGTTCGCCGGGGCGACGGTGGTGTCCGAGGTGCCCTGCCAGATCGCGACCCGGGGCCAGGAAGTGGTCCCGGCGGGGGCGGCCGCCCGCACCAGGTCGCCCCACTGGGCGGGCGTCTTGTCCGGCGGGCTGTACATGCAGGTGTACGCGGCGGACGTACTGGTCGCGCACGAGGCGGGCAGACCGGAGTCGATCGAGCCGCCCGCGAAGACGTCCGGATAGGCGGCGAGCATGTTCGCGGTCATGCCGGCACCGGCGGACAGGCCGGTGATGTACACGCGCCTGGTGTCACTGCCGTACTGCGCGACGGCCTTGTCGACCATCTGCTTGATGGAGAGGGCCTCGCCCTGGCCGCGTGAACTGTCGCCGGACTGGAACCAGTTGAAGCACGAGTTGGCGTTGTTCGCGCTGCTGGTCTGCGGGAGGACCAGCGCGAACTTGTAGCTGTCGGCGAACTTCGGCCAGCCGGAGTGGGAGTAGTAGTCGCTCGCGCTCTGCGTACAGCCGTGCAGGGCGACGACGAGCGGCGCGTCGGCCGGCAGGCCGTCCGGCGCGTAGGTGTACATGGAGAGGTTTCCGGGGTTGGACCCGAACGAGGTGACCTGGGTCAGGTCCGCGGCGGACGCCTGGGGAGCGGTGGCCACCAGCCCGGTGGTGAGGGCGAGGGCCCCCACGGCCGCGGTGGCCCAGTGGCGGAGGCCTCTGGTGAGGCGGCGGGCTGTCGTGGTGCGGAACGGGGAATGCGGCTCTGTCACGGTGATCGACTCCGGGGAAGGTTCGATACGGGGTGTGACGTGCATCATCGATGTGCCGGTGCCGGGCCCGACATGGGTAGGGCGGCCATGCGCGCCCGATATTCAGTGTGCCGACGCCCCATGGTTGGACGGCCGCTCACGGGACGCGGCTGGGGAGCCCGTGGCTGGAGGGTGCGGCGGCCGTGCCGAAAGGTGCGCCCCGGAGCCCGTGGTGTGCCAGGGCCACCGTCGCCCGGGTGGGGTGCTCGCCCGCCACGCAGCGTGTGCGGTGCGGCGGGCGAGCCGGTCCCTGCACGGCGTCCGCAGTTCTTCGCGCGAGATCGAGGAGGCGGCCCGCGCCGACGGCGCCGGCGTCCTGCGCACCTACTGGTCCGTGGTCCTCCCGATCGCACGCCCGGCCCTGATCACCCTGACGATCCTCTCCTTCCAGGGCTCCTGGAACGAGTTCACCCACTTCGTCGTCACCACGCAGTCCGCCGACCACGCCACCCTGACGACGGGGCTCGCGCAGTTCGTCTCCGGCGGCCTCGGCGTCGGTACCCAGTACCCGCTGAAGCTCACCGCCGCGCTCCTGGCGACCGTTCCGGTCGCGATCGTCTTCTTCGCCTTCCGCGCTCAAGGAGTGACGTCCCGCATCGTCCGACCCCTGGCCCCGTTCCCATCGAGGCTCCTCGGACGGCGACTTCACCGGCGACGAAAGGCCCGGTGACTCGGCTGCCTGGTGGTTCGTCGAACCGTCGCCCGACGGGCCCGAAGGCGCCTGAGCCCGGTACGTCTCCACGCCGCCGGACGCCGTGCGGCGGCCTCAGCCCTGCTCGCCCCCGAGCGCGTACAGCTTGGGCAGGTTCACCACGATGGCTTCCTGCGTGCTGCGGGCGATGACGACCACAGCCTCCTCGGCGGGATCGGGGTTCTCCTCGCGGTGCGGGACGAAGGGCGGGACGAAGATGTAGTCGCCGGGGGAGGTACGGAGCCGGATCTCCTCCTCGCCGTCACCGGAGTCGTCGATGAAGACGAACTCAGGGTGTCCGCCGACCACGTAGATGGCGGTCTCGGACTCGCCGTGGTGGTGATCTGAGGACGCGGTCGCCGGGGCGACATGGGTCTGACCCATCCACAGCTTCTCGGAGCCCACGGTGCGTCCGCTCACGGCGGCGAAGCGGCGCATGCCCCCGGACTGCGCGGTGTCGCCGTCGAGGGCGTCGGCGCGGATGTGGTGCAGTCGCGCACGAAGCGGCGCGGAGGCGGCCGCCGGGGCGTCGTGGAGATGGGGATGGAAACCTTCGCCAGGAGTGGTCAGCGAGTCGCTCATGCCCGGACGCTAGGCCGCTCCCGAAAAGGATGTCAAGAGGTGTCCATCGCCTCTCACCTGCGACGATGTTCCCGCAACCATGTGGGGAGCGACATTGAAGAGGCTGTCAGCCGCGCGGTCGACGGCGAACTGCTCACCCTGTGCGGCGAATCCGTGGCCGGTCTGCGGTACCCCGGCGCCGCGACGAGCCTGCCCGGGGTGTGGTGTCGCGTCGAGGCCGACATGGCGGCGGTGCTCGGCGGCGTGACACTCGCTGCACCGCTGCCCGTCGAGGACGGAACTCTGTCCGTGACGAAGGGCGCCGCGTGACGCCCCGGCCGGAGCCTGCGGAGCTCGAAGTCGTCCAGTACACGGCCCCGTTGTACCCCTGGGCGTGGGGTTCGGAGCCCGTCTTCCGGCGGCCCCGCGCGACGCTCGACGGGCGGGCCCGCTGGCCGGCTGTCCGGGAACATCGACGGGTCAGCCGGCGTGACCGAGCTGGGTCAGCGCCAGATCGAGCGTGTCGGCGAAGAAGTCCGCGGCGGCCGTGTCGAGGCACAGCGGCGGCTTGATCTTCAGGATGTTGAGGTGGTCGCCGGTGGGCTGCACGACGACTCCGAGGTCGAGCATCCGCTCGCACAGCTCGGCGGTCTCCTCGGTGGCGGGCTCCAACGTGGCCCGGTCCCGGACGAGTTCGAGGCCGAGGTAGAGGCCCGAGCCGTGGACGGTACCGACGACGGGGTGGCGGTCCGCCAGCTCCTCCAGCCGCCGCTTCAGGTGTCCGCCGACCCGGACCGCGTTGCCCTGGAGGTCCTCGTCGCGCAGGGCGTCCAGGACGGTGAGGCCGACGACGCTGGAGACGGGGCTGCCTCCGGTGGACGAGAAGAAGTAGCCCTGCTCGCGGTAGCGGTCGGCGACCGCCCGGGAGGTGATGACGGCACCGAGCGGATGCCCGTTGCCCATGGCCTTGGCGACGCAGACGATGTCGGGGACCACCCGCTGCTGCTCGAACCCCCAGAACCAGTGCCCGAGCCGCCCGTAGCCGGCCTGGACCTCGTCGGCGACGGCCAGGCCGCCGTGGCGCCGGACCGCCGCGTACACCTCGGCGAGATACCCCTCGGGCAGGGCCACCCCGCCGGCGTTGCCGTAGAAGGTCTCGGCGATGAACGCCCCGGCGGGCTTCCCGGCGGCGGCCATGGCGTCGATCACCGCGACGGCCTCCGGCGCGTAGCGCGTCGCGTCGGCGCCACGGTGCCGGCCCCGGTAGGAGTTCGGCGAGTCCACGGTGTGCACCCAACTCGGCCGGGTGGACAGGGCGTTGGGATTGTCCTGGAGCGAGGTGGAGACGGCGTCCGACGCGTAGGTCCAGCCGTGATACGCCTCGCGCACGGCCACCACGTCGGGCCGCCCCGAGGTGCCGATGGCGAGGCGCAGCCCCAGATCCACCGCCTCGGAACCGGAGTTGACCAGGAACACCGTGTCCAGCGGGTCGGGCAGCAGTGCGGCGAGCCGCTCGGTGAACTCCACCACGGAGGCGTAGTGGAACCGCGAGTTGGTGTTCAGCCGCCTCAACTGCCGGGTGACCGCCTGCTCGACGCGGGGGTGGGCGTGGCCGAGCGGCGTGACGTTGTTGACGATGTCGAGGTAGGCGCGGCCGTCGGTGGACAGCAGGTGGTGGCGCCAGCCCCGCTCGATCCGGGGCGGGTCGGCGTAGTAGTGCTCCTGCACCGTCGCGAACACGGCGCCGCGCCGCTCCAGCAGATCGGTGCGCTCCGTCCGGTCGGTGGCGGGCAGGCCGAGCAGCGGGGCGGGATCGGCGGTGAGCGGAAGCCAGCCGGCGGCGTACTCGGGACGCACCAGGGCGGGAACGGCCGGGCTGTCCGAGGTGCGCAGCGTGACGTCGACCCGGCAGCCGGCGGGAAGGCGGACGAGGTCGTCGCCCGCCCGGACCGTCGCACCCGCGGTGACCAGGGGCGAGGCCGCGGAGAACGAGACGGTCAGGACGAGCCCGCCGTGGGTGAGCTCCAGGAGCCCGGGGCCCGCGGAGAGGACCTCCGCCCCGGCAGGGGCCTGGAGCACCGTCGCCGCCCCGAGTCGCACGGCGATGCCGGTGGGCACCGTCGCCGCCGAGCGCGCGGTCAGGGCGGGCGCCAGGTTCAGTCGCGGCTGCCCGTACCGGGTGACGGTCGCGGACGCGCCGTCCGCAAGCGCGGCCGCCGAGCGGACCTCCTCCGTATCGGCGTCGAGCCACGCCCCGTCGTCCATCGCGTCGGAGTCGGTGGACAGATCGAGTACGGCGATGCTGTCGGTCGGGAGGTCGCGCAGGAGGGGGAGTTCCGGGGCGCCGATCGTGACAGGGGCTTCGGTGAGACCGATCGCGTCCCTGACGAGCCGGGTCATCACCGGCAGCGGCACACGGACGGCCTGCTCGAAGATGCGCCACTCGCGGTCGAGTGCGGACGTGGCGTAGACGTTGTCCGCGTCCACGGCGGCCTGCTGCCGTCCGCTCACGACGAGGCCCGCGGCGCGCAGGACGAGCAGCGGCCACAGTGCGTCGGCCTCGGCGGGGGACAGCGGTCGCAGCGCATGGAAGGCGCGGACGGCGGGCAGCACGTGGCGCGGTTCCATGCCGTCGTGATGGAGCATCGAGGAGAGCGACACGGCGAGCTCGCTCACCGCCCAACTCGTGGTGAGGTCGCCGAAGTCGATGACCCCGTCGGGCTCGGGCACGTGGCTGTCGGGGCGCCGGATCAGATTGTCGTCGGTGAGGTCCAGGTGCACGGCCTGCCGAGGCAGCGCGGCGGCGACCTTCTGGACCCGCTCCCACGCCTCGGCGGTGGCCTCCTCGACGGCGGCCCGGCGTTCGGGTTCCGTGACGTGCCCGGCGAGCGCGGCGACGACCCGGTCGGCGTGCCGCAGGTCCCACTGGAGGACCCGGTCGAGGCCCGGGTGGCGGAAGTCGCGCAGGGCGGTGCTGACCTGGGCGACGACGGTGCCCATCGCGGCCACCGTGCCGGGGGACAGGTGCCGCGGCCCGGACAGCGCCCCGCCGGGCAGATGCCGCAGCAGCCGGGCGACGGCGGGCTTGCCGTCGCTGTCCACCATGGTGCGGCGGGGCGTGCCGTCGGGGTGGCGCAGGACGGTGGCGACCCGCAGACCGGGGTGGGCCGCGGCGATGAGGTCGGCAGCGGTGTCCTGCGCCTCGATCTCCACGGGGCCGAAAGCCGGGTTGGCTATCTTCAGGACCGCCAGGGCGGCCCCGCCCTCTCCCTGCAAGAGGAAATTGGCGTCCTGCTGGCTTCCCAGCGCCTGCGCGGTCGCGTCGATCCCGAGGCTCTGACGGGCCATGTCCGCGGCCTCGGCCGGTGTGGTCCGCGGGGCGGGGAGGGCGTCCTCGGCGAAGAAGTCGATCGTGCGGTGCTCGGTGTGCGGCATGGCGGGGTCCTCGGCAGGTGCGCGGTGCGGGGCGGCGGGAGCGGGTCGGAGCGCGCGGGCGCTCAGTCCACGTGCCACAGGAAGCGGTGGGTGTGGATCCCGAAGTAGGGGAAGTTCTCCACGGACGTGACGCCCTCGACCTCCCGCACGACGTCGTTGACGAAGTCCAGCAGGTCGTGGGGCCGTGCGCAGACGACCTCGACGAACAGATCGAACGTCCCGGCGGTCAGGACCGCGTACACCACCTCGTCGTGCCGCGAGAGCTCGTCGGCGACCGCGCGGGGGTCACCGTCGATGTGCAGACCGAGCAGGGCCATCGTCTGACGGCCCATGGTCATCGGGTCGGTCACCCCCACGACCTGTACGGCCTTGGCGTCGATCAGGCGCTGCAGCCGGAGCCGTGCGGCCGAGGGCGACAGGCCCACCTTGGGCCCCAGATCGGCGTAGGGGATCCGGCCGTCCACCTGCAGCTCCCGCAGGATGGCCCGGTCGATCTCGTCCATGAAGCACCTCTCGCCGACCGGAACCATGATCCGGATTGCTGATGCGAGCAGACTGCCGGTTCCCGGCGATTGAATCAAGTGTCATCTCGCGTGAATCACGCGTCCGTGCGGTGATCGTGAACGAAGCGCGCGACGCCGTGGCGCCTTCTGTCACCACCGTGAGGCGCACTGCCGGTGTCCGGTCGCTCCGGACCGAGCGGGGCCTGCACGGCATTCGTGATCGGCGAGATTAATGTCGGGGTCATGACTGACAACGAAAGCAACGCCTCGCTGCGCACCGTCACCGTCGAGCGGGCCGGAGCCGGCCGGTTCACCGCCACCAACGCCCGCGGCGGAACCGTCACCTTCGGCACCGGCGGCGACAGCGACTTCACCCCCGTCGAGCTCCTCCTCGCCGCGATCGGCGGCTGCTCCGCCGCTGACGTCGAGGTCGCCACCACGCGACACACCGAACCGACGACCTTCTCGATCACGGTGAACGGCAACAAGATCGAGGACGGGAGCGGCAACCGCCTGACGGACCTGGAGGTCGTCTTCGCCGTCGCTTTCCCGGAGGGTCCGTCAGGCGACCGTGCCCGTGCGATCCTGCCCCGTGCCGTGAAGACCTCGCACGACCGGCTGTGCACGGTCAGCCGCACGATCGAGGCAGGGACACCCGTGACCACGGTCGTGTCGGGAGCGGCCGACGGATCCTGACGGCCGGGAAGGCGCGGCTTGGGGTGGGAGGCACGCGGCGGCGCGGATCAGACGGTGTAGCCGCCGTCGACCGCGACATGTTGTCCGGTGATGAATCCGGCCCGGTCCGACGCCAGGAACGCGACCGCCTCGGCGATGTCCTGGGCGCTGCCGAACCGGCGCAGCGGAATGTTGCGGCGGGTGACCTGGAGAGCGTCCTCGTCCAGATCCCCGTCGGCGATGAGCCGGGCCGCGATGCCGTCGGTGAGCATGCCGGGCCCGACGCAGTTGAACCGGACCCCGTAACGACCTTCCTCGGCGGCGAGCGCCCGCACCAGCGCCTCCACCGCGCCCTTGGGTCCTGACGACAGGCCGTCGCGCACCGGATAGCGGTGGGTGGCGGCGGTCGTCACGGCGACCACGCTGCCCGCGCTGTCCCGCAGCGCGGCGAGCGCCGGATGCACCAGCTGGTAGAACGCGAGTGCGTCGGAGTGCAGCTGCTCGCGCAGCAGGGACGGGGGCACCCGGCTCAGATGCACCATCGGCACGTGCGGACCGGCCGCGTGGACGAGGGTGTGCAGCGCGCCGAAACGGTCGAGCGCCGCCTGTACGGCCGCCGCGGCCTGTGTCTCGTCGGCGAGGTCGGCGGGTACGCCATGCACGTCGGCCCCTCTCGCGGACAGCTCCTCGGTGAGGGCGACCGCCCCGGCGCCGTTGGAGCGGTACGTGAACAGCACCGTGCTGCCCCGCAGGGCCAGCGTCCGGACGACCGCTGCGCCGATGCCGCCCGTTCCGCCCGCAACCAGCGCGACCCCCTCGCGTCCCGAGAAATCCGCGTCGTGCTCGGCCATGCACCGTCAACTCCCTGGTGGAAGCGGCCCTGTGGTCAGGTCCGTGTGTAGCCGCAACCGCCGGAGAAATGAAGACGCGCGAGCCGCCTCAGTCGCGCGGCCAGGGCTGTCCGCTGAGCCGCTCGATGCTCGTGTTGAACCGCTGCAGGTAGTGCGCGAAGTGCTCGACGTCCTCGGCCGACCAGTCCTCGAAGACCCTGTCGAGCTCGGTGACGTGCTGTGCGCGCTCCGCGTCGAGGCGCCGCTCGCCCTCCTCGGTCAGCCGGAACTTACGGGCCATCCCGCCCTCGGGGTCGGCGATCCGCTCGAGGAGCCCGGCCCGCATCGCATGGGCGGTCTGCCGGTTGACGGTGGAGGTGTCGAGCTGGAAGGCCTCGCTGATCTGGCCGATCGACATCGGGCCCTGCACCTGGATCCGGCTCAGGATGATGTACGTGCTGCGCTCGAGCCGGTCGAGCTGCCGGCGGCGCTTGTCGCTGCCGAACTGATGCCGCCCGAGCACCATGTGCTCGAACTCGACCAGGTGCGATGGCTTGTCCATGAATGTGCGTCCTCCCAGGTCGACCGTACCGCAGGGTGCTGCAGCCCCGGCGCTCCGTGTCCATGGCCGGATCCGCGTCAACCATGTGCCTCATGCATGAAATATGCACGATGCATTGGATGTGTATGATGCATAAAGAAGTTCGGGCCGGACAGATGGAAGAGACAGAGAACTTGAGGAGTCCTGCTATGGATGCCCCCCAGTCGAGCAGTCGGGCGGGCGCAGTCGTCGCCACCCTCGCGCTCGCCGGCACCGTCGCCGCGATCATGCAGACGCTGGTGACCCCGCTCATCGCGGAACTGCCGCAGATCCTGAACACGTCGTCGTCGAACGCCGCGTGGGTGATCACGGTCACGCTGCTCGTCGCCGGTGTGTGCGTACCGGTCTCCGGGCGCCTCGGCGACCTGATGGGCAAGCGCCGCATGATGCTGGTCTGCGTCGTCCCGCTGATCATCGGCTCGGTGGTGTGCGCGCTGGCCTCGTCCGTCGTGCCGATGATCGTCGGCCGCGGTCTGCAGGGCATGGGCATGGGCATGGTGCCGCTGGGCATCGCCCTGCTGCGCGACGTGGTGCCCACTGAGAAGCTGAGCGGATCCATCGCCCTGGTGAGCGCCTCGATGGGCATCGGCGGAGCGATCGGCCTGCCGCTCGCCGCGGCCGTCGCCCAGTACGCGAACTGGCGGGTGCTGTTCTGGGGCTCAGCCGTGCTCGCCCTGATCATCGGTGTGATGATCTTCAGCATCGTGCCCGACGTGCCGGCCGCCGCCAAGGGGCAGCGCTTCGACGCCCCCGGCGCCGTCGGCCTGGCCATCGGACTCGTCTCGCTGCTCCTCGCCATCTCCAAGGGCGCCGACTGGGGCTGGGGCTCGGGCATCACGCTCGGCCTGTTCGCGGTCGCCGTCGTGGCCCTCGCGGTCTGGGGCTTCTACGAGCTGCGCACCCGTGACCCGCTGGTCGACCTGCGCACCACGGCCCGCCCGCGCGTCCTGTTCACCAACGCCTCCTCGATCCTCATCGGCGTCGGCATGTATGCGTTCATGCTGATCGCTCCGCAGATCCTGCAGTTCCCCGAGGCAACCGGCTACGGCCTCGGTCAGTCGATGCTCGCGGCCGGTCTGTGGATCGCGCCCGGCGGCATCATGATGATGCTGATCTCGCCGCTCGGCGGAAAGCTGATCAATGCCCGCGGTCCGAAGTTCGCGCTGATCTCCGGCGCGCTCGTCATAGCCACCGGTTACGCGGTCGCGATCCCGCTGATGGGCACGGCCTGGGGCATCATGATCGCCGGAATCGTGATCAACAGCGGTGTGGCCCTCGCGTACGGTTCCATGCCCGCGCTGATCATGAGCTCGGTGCCGGTCGCCGAGACGGCCGCCGCGAACGGCTTCAACACGCTGATGCGCTCGCTCGGCACCACCATCGGCTCCGCCGTCATCGGTGTCGTCCTGTCGCAGATGACCGTCTCCATGGGCGGTTACACCTTCGCCTCCGAGGGCGGGTTCCGCACCGGCCTGGTCATCGGCTGCGGCGTGGCCCTGGCCTCGGCCGCGGTCGCGACACTGATCCCGGCGCTGCGCAAGGCCGACGACGCCGAGACCGCCGACGCCGCCTCGGCCGAGGAAGCCCCGGCCCGCGCCTGACCGCGGCGCACCGCACGTCGTCGGACGGTGGGGGGCCAACCAGCTCCGGGGAAGACCGGAAGAGAGAGTGCGCTGGTTCTGAGGCCGGTTCGGCGGGCTCCTGTCGGAACGCCGGAGGGCCGACGAGATGCGGCAGCGGCCACCTCCGGGCAGGGTAGGGGGAGGAGCCCGCGTGGAACGGGGGCGATCGATGCTTCGCAGCACGTCCCCCGAGGACGGTGAGGATCTGCTGGCCGAACTCGGCGCGCTGACCGCCCGAGCGCGGGAACTCGCGGAGACGCAGCGTTCCCGCGTCGAGCTGGCGGTGGCGCTGCAGCGCGGCATGCTGCCCCGGGATCTGCCGCGCCCGCCCGGCGTCCGGCTGGCCGTGGGCTACATGCCGGCTAACCACGGCCTCAACGTGGGCGGTGACTGGTACGACGCCTTCACCATGGCCGACGGCCGCATCGGCCTGTCCGTCGGAGACGTGCAGGGACACAACATCAAGGCGGCCGCGTTCATGGGGCAGGTGCGGGTGGCCCTGCGCGCACTGGCCTCCGTCACCGGGGACCCGGGAGAACTGCTGGCCCGCACCAACGACCTCCTGGTCTCCCTGGACTCCGACCTCTTCGCCACCTGCACGTTCTTGCGGCTCGATCCGGCCACCCGCGTCCTGGAGTGCGCACGCGCCGGGCACATTCCCCATGTGTGGGCCACGGCGGACGGCCGCTCCGGCATCGCCGACGAGGACGGCGGACCCCCGCTCGGCGTGCTGCACGGCGCCACCTACCCCGTCGCGTGCCAGCGGCTGACCGTCGGCGGCGTGTTCGTGCTGCCGACCGACGGCGTGGTCGAGGGCCCGTCGCTCAGCCTCGACGACGGCCTGCGGCAGGTGCGGCGGCTCGCCGAGATCACCGCCGCGGCGAGCCTGGGCGTCGACACTCTCGCGAGCGGCGTGATGAAACTGGCGGACCTGGTCGGTCACGAGGACGATGCCGCCGTCCTCGTCGTCGGGCACGACGGCGGATCCGTCTGAGCGGATGCGCTCGCATGGCCGACGAGCGGCGGCCGGTGTCTCATGGCTGATGTGTCGGTTACTCGGTGGAGACGCTTCCGGCGGCCCATGAAAGTGGCCCTGAAGGCACTGGCCGTGGCCGTCTGCTACTTCGTGGCCGGCCGTCTCGGTCTGCTGGGTCAGCTGGTGGTCCAGGGCGTGGTCGTCACCCCCATGTGGCCGCCGACCGGGGTCGCCCTCGCCGCGATGCTGCTGTTCGGCGTGGGCGTCTGGCCCGGCGTCGCCCTCGGCTCGCTCCTCGTGATCGCCTCGCTCACCACTCCTGGTTCCAGCGCGCTGATCACCGTCGCGGGCAGCACCGTGGCACCGCTGTGCGCCTGTCTGCTGCTGCGCCGGGTGGGTTTCCGGCTCGACATCTCACGCCTGCGCGACGGGCTCGGCCTGGTCTTCATCGGCGGATTCGGCGCCATGCTGATCAGCGCCACCCTCGGTGTCGCACCGCAACTGTGGAGCGGCGACCTCGACACGGGTGAGTTCTGGTCCGTGTGGCTTGCCTGGTGGGTCGGCGACGCCATGGGCGTCCTGCTCGTCACCCCGCTGCTGCTCGTCCTCTTCCTGGGCGTCACCGGCCGGTTCTCGTTCAGACGCTGGAAAGAAGCCCTGTGCCTGGGCCTCGCGGCGCTCGCCCTCATACCGGTGGCCGTGCTCAGCGACGCGAGCATGCTCTTCCTCGTCTTCCCCCTGCTGATCTGGGCGGCACTCCGCTTCCAGCTGGCCGGAAGCATGCTGTGCGCCCTGTCGGCGTCCGTGCTGACCACCTTCGCGGCGAACATGCAGCGCGGTGCATTCAGAAACCTGACCGACGTCGAGGTCATGGTCAAACTGCAGGCGTTCAACGGAGCCGCGGCACTGACGGCTTTGCTGCTGTCCTCCCTGGTCACGGAACAGCGCGCCACCCGCCGCGCGGTGCAGCAGGCCTGCGAGGAACTCGGAGAGGTCCTGGAACACCTGGCGGCCGGGGAGAAGACGCTGGAACCACCGATCCAAGGAGATTAGGCATCCCAGGGGGATCGAGGGACCAACGGCACGGCCCGATGTCCCGGCGCATTGAGCGATGCGCGGGAATGAAGTCCCTTCCTCAGGAAATGCGGTACCGCTGTTACCTTTCAGAGGTATTCCGTATGGAAAGCGGCTTTAGCTTCGTGGTGTCCATTACTCGACAGCTTCGCTTTTTCGGAAGGTCGCAGAGACATGTCGAACGCTCGCCGTATCCGTATGACGCTCACCTCCGCCGTCCTGGGCCTCGGTGCCGCCACCGCCCTCGCCACCTCCGCCGGCGCGGCCACTGGCCCCGGTCCGTCCAGTACGCAGGACATGCAGCTCAGCGACGGAAGCGTCGCCCACGTCACGGGTCTCGGAGACGGTCACTACCAGGCCTGGATCACGCACGACGGGACCCGCATCGCCGCCCTCGACCCGTCCCACGCCTCCGCTCGCGTGCACGGCAACACCTATGAGCTGAACCAGGCCAACGGTTTCGTCGGCGTGATCGAGGCGTCCGGCTGGCACAGCGAGTCCGACGTGGCCAGGCCCGGCACCGACAAGCACCACGAGAACAAGCACCACGAAATGCAGCACCACGCAAAGAAGGGCCACGCAAAGCAAGGCCACGCAAAGAAGGGCCACGAGAAGAAGGGGCACGCCGCCGCGCGGCAGGCCATCGGCGCCACCCGCAGCGTGCCACTGCCCAGCGGCGCCGTCGCCCACGTCACCCGGCTCTCGCCCACCCAGTGGCAGGCGTGGGTCACCCTGAAGGGCGTCCGCGTCGCCGCTCTGGACAACGCCCACCAGAGCGCACACACCCACGGCTGGACCTATCACCTCGCTCCCCGCACCGGCACCGTCACCGCCCACAGGTGACCGAACGCGGTGGTCAGCGGCGCGACGGAAGCGAATGAGGGCAGTACCGCCCTGAAACGAGGGCGCCGGCCGCCAGGGGAGCGACCACGAGAACCAGGGCCGGGGGCACCGTGAGAGCCACGGCCGCTCCCGGCGCCGCGTGCACGTCGGGGTCACCGAAGACCGTGAAGTCGACAGCCCAGAGGAAGACCCCTGCGGCGACGCACGCCCCGAGCGTCTCCCAGGCACGGGCCCGCCCGAGAAACAGGCCCAGGAGCAGGGAGGGAACCGCGCCGCCCAGCAGCATGCCCAACAGAACGGTGACGCCCGTCAGGTCGGCGACGCCCGCGCGTGCCGGAACCCACGGGCCGACGGCCACCACGCACACCCACGCCAGGACGGCCGCGAACGTCCTGGCCGGCCGTCCGGTGCCCGAGAGCCGCCGGCGCATGTCCATGAACTCCATCTTTCCCCCTCACAGGTACGCAGAGGGGATCCTGACATCAAAATTGAACGCGTTCAATACCTCAGTCGTGCGACCTGCTGAGGGCGGACTCGCGGGCCGCCGCGAGCGCGATGCGTTCGAGGTGATCGGTGAGCGGGTGCGGCGCGCGTACCGGGGTGACGAGGACCAGGGGGACCGTGGGCGCGTCGGCGATCGAGATGTAGCGGACGCCCGGGTGCGGGTGGGAGCGCGCGGACCGGGGGAGGACGCCGACACCACGGTCCGCGGCCACCATCTCGATCCACTCGTCGTACGTGCGACAGGTGACCGCCACCTCGGGCCGCGCGCCGGACGGCCACAGGGAGGGGCCGACCGTGCCGCTCAGCTTGTTGACGACGAGGGGATGCTCGGCGAGCTCGGCCCAGCGCAGCCGTCGGCGGCGGGCGAGGGGATGGTGGGCGCCGACCGCGGCCACCCGCGTCTCGACCCCCAGCTCCACGACCCGCAGGCCGTCCTCGGCCGGCGGCCTGCCGTGGATCACGGCGGCATCCGTGTGCCCCGTGGTGACACCGGCCGTGCGCTCGTCACGCCGGATGAGCTCCAGACGCCCGCCGGAGTCCTGCTCGAACTCGGTGATCAGCCGACGCGCGAGCCCGCTCGGCAACAGCCACGTGAACCCGAGCCGCAGGTTGGGGTGAGCGCTGACGGAGCGCAGCGCGGAGTCCAGCCGCGGCAGCAGCACGGCCAGTTCGGAACGGAGCCGCCGGCCGGGCTCGGTCAGGCGCACGCTGCGGGTCGTGCGGTCCACGAGGCGCACCCCCAGCGCCGCCTCCAGACGCGCCAGCGACCGGGTCAGTGTGGGCTGGGTAACCCGGCAGCGGTCGGCCGCGTGGGAGAAGTGCTCCTCCTCGGCCAGCACCAGGAACCAGCGCAGATCCCGCAGTTCCGCATTCATGCGTCAACTGTATAAAAGCAGGCCGCCGCGTATTTCCGTCGCCACGCCGGGCTGCCTAGCGTCGAAGGCGAGCACATCGGGCGGCCTGCGGCGCGAGACCGCCCGGCCGCACCCTCCGCGCGCCGCACGAACAGGCGAACCATGGACATCGGCACCATCCTCGGCACCTCCTCCACCCCGGTGAACGGCCCGGCCTACCCGCACGGCCCGTACCGGTTCGTCGGCCCGGAGTACCTCAACATCACGTACCGCACCGACCCCGACGCCTTCCGCGCGGTCGTCCCCGAACCCCTCGACGTCGACGAACCACTGGTCCGCTTCGAGGTCATCCGCATGCCGGACAGCAGCGGCCTGGGCGACTACACCGAGTCCGGGCAAGTGCTGCGCGTGCGCCATCAGGGCGAACCGGCCGACTACATCCACTCCATGTACCTCGACAACGCCCCGGCGATCGCCCTGGGGCGCGAGGCGAGTGCCTACCCGAAGAAGGCGGGCGCGCCGCGCCTGTACACCGACTCCGACACCCTGGTCGGCACCCTCGACTACGGATCGCTGCGGGTGGCGACGGCGACCATGGGCTTCAAGCACACCCCGATCGGCGAGCGGGAGGCGCGCGCCGAGATCGCCGCGCCCACGTACATGCTCAAGACGATCCCGGGCTACGACGGCAGGCCCCGCATCTGCGAACTGGTCCGCTCGCAGATCACCGACCTGACGATCCGCGGTGCCTGGACGGGCCCGGCCCGCCTCCAGCTGTTCGAGCACGCGCTGGCGCCGCTGGCCGACCTGCCGGTCCTGGAGATCGTCGGCGCGACGCACGTCCTCACCGACCTCACGCTGCCGCGCGCCGAACCGGTCCACGACTACCTGGCGTAGCGCACCCCACCGTTCCCGTCGTCCGACCCGTCCCTCCTGGAAAGGCAGTCAGGTGAGCTCTCACCTCGAAGCATCCCCCGTGTCCACGTCCCTGCCCGCGCCCGTACTCCCCGACCTGGCCGGCCGCCGCGCGCTGGTCACCGGAGCGGGCAGCGGCATCGGTCGTGCCACCGCCCTGCGGCTGGCCCGCTCCGGCGCACACGTGATCGGGCTCGACCGCGACGAGCGGGCCGTACGCGCCGTCGCCGACGCGACCGGGGGAGAGGCGATCGCCGCCGATCTGTCCGACCTCGACGCCCTCGACGATGTCGTCCCGCCGGCCGACATCGTCGTGAACTGCGCCGGCATCCAACAGGTCGCGCCGCTGCACGAGTTCGACCCGGAACGCTTCTCCCTGATGCTGCGCATCATGCTGGAGGCCCCGTTCCGCATCATCCGTACGTCGCTGCCGCACATGTACGCGCAGCGGTGGGGCCGCGTCGTCAACGTCTCGTCCGTCCACGGGCTGCGCGCCTCCCGGTTCAAGGGCGCGTACGTGGCCGCCAAGCACGGCCTCGAAGGACTGTCGAAGGTCGTGGCCCTGGAGGGCGGCCCGCACGGCGTCACCTCGAACTGCGTCAACCCCGGCTACGTACGCACCCCGCTGGTCGACCGCCAGATCGCCGACCAGGCGCGCGCCCACGGCATCAGCGAGGCCGAGGTCGTCGACTCGGTGCTGCTGGAGTCCGCCGCGCTCAAGCGCCTGGTGGAACCCGACGAGGTCGCCGAGGCGGTGGCCTTCCTGTGCGGCCCGCAGGCGGCCGCGATGACCGGCACCGACCTCGTCATCGACGGCGGCTGGTCGGCCCGCTGACGGCCGGCCGCCTCAGCGCTCCTCGCGCAGCCCCCACGGCGAGCCGTACTCCTCCAGCAGCGCGAGGAACGGGCGGGGCGGCAGCGCCTCGGGACCGAGCACGCCGCTGCCCGACCAGGCGCCGCTGGCGAGGAGTTCGAGGGCGACGACCGGGTTGAGGGCGGTCTGCCAGACCACGGCCTGGGAGCCGTACTCGCGCATCGACCACGCGTTGTCGACGACGTGGTAGAGGTACACCTCGCGCGGCGCCCCGTCCTTGGTGCCCTTGACCCAGGTGCCCGCGCAGGTCTTGCCCGTCATCCGGTCGCCGAGGCCGGCCGGGTCGGGGAGGCAGGCGGCGACCACGTCGCGCGGGGACACCTGCACCGGGCCGTCCGGGCCCGGCACCGTCACCTTCGCCGTCGCGTCGAGACCCAGCTCGTGCAGGGTCTTCAGCTTGCCGATGAAGTCGTCGCCCAGGCCGTACTTGAAGGTGACGCGCCGGGCGTCGACCCAGCGGGGGATCAGCAGCACCTCCTCGTGCTCCACGTTCACGCACTCCACCGGGCCGATGCCCGCGGGGAAGTCGAAGACCTCCGGCTCGCTGAACGGGGCGGTGGTGAACCAGCCGCGGTCCTTCTCGTAGACCACCGGCGGGTTGAGGCACTCCTCGATGGTGGTCCAGATGCTGAAGGACGGCGCGAAGTCGTAGCCGGCGACGGTGAGGTTCGCGCCGTCGCGCACGCCGATCTCCTCGATCCGGTCGAAGAGCTCGTCGGCCGCGTACCGGGCGAACACGTCCGAGAGTCCCGGTTCCACGCCCATGCCGACGAGCGCCAGACGCCCCGCCCTCTCCCACGCCGCGGTCCGCTCGAACTGGGCGTCGCCGAGCTTGACGCCGCACTGCTCGTACGGGGCCGTGGCGTGCGGGGCGGACAGTGACATCGCCATGTCGAGATAGTGGGTGCCCGCCGCGAGCGCGGCGTCGAACAGCGGCATCACGAAGCGGGGATCCGTCGCGTTCAGCAGGACGTCGCAGTGTTCCTCGACGAGGACGCGGCGCACCGCGTCCTCGTCGGACGCGTCCAGGCGCAGGGCGCTGAATCGGCCCTCGTGCTCCTTGAGCGCGGCGACGGCGGCCTCGGCGCGCGCCACGTCGTAGTCGGCCACGATCATGTGGGTCAGGAAGTCGCGGCGGGCCGCGATCCGGGTCACGGCGGTTCCCACGCCGCCCGCACCCACGAGAAGTACGCGCATGCCACACACCTTTCGATCACCAGGGCCCCGACGGCGGAGTCCGCGGGGTGACCTGAGGGAACGCGACGACGCGCGTTAAGGTCAACGCCGTTGGCATAAGAGCGGTGCGACGGGAGGGCCCGGCATGGCGAAGAAGGTGGTTCCGGAGGAGGCGCGCCGCAGGCGCAGGCCGACCCGCAACGGCACGGTCCTGTCCGAGAAGCTGATCGTGGACACGGCGCTGCGGATGCTCCGCGAACACGGCAGCGACGGACTGACCGTCCGCAGGCTCGGCGTCGCGCTCGGCGCCGACCCCAGCACCCTGTACCGCTACTTCGCCGGGCTCGACGACCTCACGCGCGCCATCGGAGAGGAGCTGATGGGGCGGGCGCTCGACGCCTGGCGGGCCACCGGCGACTGGCAGGCCGACCTGCGCGCCCTGGGCCGCGCCGTCCACGCCTCCTACCTGGCGCACCCCCAGGCCGCCGTCCTCACCGCCAGCCGCGTCACCGGCCGCCCCCGCGAGATCGCCGCGGACGAGACGATCCTCGGCATCCTGCGCGCGGCGGGGTTCCCCGACCCGGTGGCGGTGCGCACGTACCACGCGTTCATCGACCTCACCCTGGCCTTCGCGGCCCTGGACGCCGGAGCGCTGACCCTCACCGACCGGGCCCGCGAGACGGACGAGGAGATGTGGAACTCCACCTACGCAAGGCTGCCGGCCGCCACCCACCCCCACATCGCCGCGACCGCACACCTGCTGGCGGACCGCATGAACCGGAGCGCCTACCCGCTCGTCCTGGACACCCTGCTGGCGAGCGCCGCGGCCCAGCTGGACCGGACGTAGCACCCGAGCGCGGCAGGAGCGCCGCATCGGCCATGTCATCATGTGATGACATCGACTGATGACAAGAAGGGGAAAGCCCTCCGTGCAGCCCTCCATACCGGCGCCCACGACCACCGATCCCGTGGCTCCGGTGCTCCGCCACCCCCGGGCCCTGGTCCCCGTCCTCGTCTCGCTCGGCATGCTGGTCGCCGTGGTGAGCAGCCTGGGCGCGCCGCTCATCCCCACCATCGCCGCCGAGGACCACGTGGCGGTCTCGACGGCGCAGTGGGCACTGACGGTGACGATGCTCGTCGGCGCGGTCGCGACACCGGTGATGGGGCGGCTCGGCGACGGACCGCACCGCAAGAGGGTCATCCTGGGCGGCCTCACCTTCGTGCTCGTCGGCAGTCTCCTCGCGGCGCTGCCGCTGGGCTTCGCCTGTCTGCTGGTGGGCCGCGCCCTCCAGGGCGTCGGCATGGGCCTGGTCCCGCTCGCCATCGCCACGGCGCGTGACGCGCTGCCCGCCGCACGGGCCCGCTCGGCGGTGGCGACGCTGTCGCTGACCACCGCGGCCGGGATCGGCCTCGGGTATCCGATCACCGGCATGTTCGCCGAGTACCTGGGCATGTACGCGGGCTTCTGGTTCGCGGCGGCCACCGCCGCGGCCGCCCTCACCGCCGCCGTGCTCGTGGTGCCCCGCGCACCGCTGCGCCCCGGCGTGCGCATGGACCTGCCCGGCGCCCTGCTCCTCGCCTGCGGCATGGCCGCACTGCTGATGGCGCTGGCCGAGGGGGAGCGCTGGGGCTGGGGCTCCCTCCCGCTGATCGCCCTGGCCGCCGCCGCGGTGCTGCTGCTCGCCGGCTGGGTGGGGCACTCGCTGCGCAGCAGCCACCCGCTGGTCCAGGTGCGGCAGGTCAAGGACCGCGGCGTCCTCGTCGCCAACCTGACCACGATGGTCGGCGGCGTGGGCACGTACCTCCTCATCGCCCTCGTGACCCGCTACGTCCAGACCCCGGACTCCGCCGGATACGGTTTCGGCGCCTCGATCGTGGTCACGGGACTGCTTCTGGTGCCGTTCTCCGCGGCCAGCCTCGTCACCGGCCGCCTCGTGGGCCTGCTGGGCGGGGCCGCGACGCCCGGCCGGATGCTGCCGCTCGGCTGCCTGCTCTCCCTCGGCTCCCTGGTCTGCTTCCTGCTCGCCCGCTCCAGCCTGTGGGGCATCGGCACGATGATGGCGCTCGCCGGTCTGGGCGTGGGCGTCACCTTCGCGGTGACCCCCGGTCTGATCGTCGCCGGGGTGCCGGCGGCGGAGACGGGCAGCGCGATGAGTTTCAATCAGGTCGTGAAGTACATCGGCTATTCGACAGGAAGCGCGCTCAGCGCGGTAGTGCTCCAGGCCGCGACCGCCCCCGGGGCGAGCCTGCCGGGCAACGACGGCTACCGCACGGCGGGCCTCGTCGGCTGCGCCGCCTTCGCCGTCACCGGCGTCCTCGCCGTGGCCCTCACCCGGGGCGGGCTGCGGCCGCGGCCGTCCGTGGTGGCAGCGGTGCGGGCCACCCCCGCGGGCGCGGTGGACCCGGCGCCCTCACCGGCCACCCGGAGCGGACTGTGAGCGCGGCGGGCCCGCAGCCGCGCCGCGACTCCGCCCGCAGCAGGGAGGCACTGCTGGCCGCGGCGACGGCCCTGTTCTCGGAGCGCGGCTACGACCGCACCACCATCCGCGAGATCGGTGAACGGGCCGGTGTGGACGCGTCGTTGATCGCCCGCTACTTCGGCAGCAAGCCGCTGCTGTACGTGGAGGTACTGCGAGCCGAACACGGCGACGACGCGCCCGACGACCTGCTGACCGCCACCCGGCTGCGCGACGTGGCCCGGCGCGCGGAGCGCCGCGGCCCGGTCCCCCTGCTGCGGGTCGCCGTCGAGCCGCTGCGGGACGCGGCCGCCCAGCAGGCCACGCGCGCGGCCCTGCACGATCGCCTCGTGACACCGCTGCGCATCCGGTTCGAACAGGAGGGCCGCGACCGACCGGGCCTGCGCGCCGACATCCTGGTCGCGGCGGTCTCCGGCGTCCTGCTGGCCCGCCACTCCGGGGCGTTCGACGACCTGGCCGACGCCGAAGTGGACGAGGTCGTCGACGTGTTGACGGACATGCTGGGCGCGCCCGAGCGGGCCGACGTCCCGTGGACCGACGGGTGACGTCGCGGCGCCCGGCCGCAGGCGGAGTCGGCCGGGACCGCCCGGAATGATAGGGATGGCAGGGTCGTGATCTTGCCCGGAAGGATCGTCATGCCCTCCCCCGACTCCGCAGAGAACTCCGCCGGTGACGTGCTGACCAGCGTCGACGGCCACGCGGGCCGTGTCCTGCTCAACCGCCCCCGGGCGCTCAACGCCCTGACGCCCCCCATGCTGCGCCGCATCGCGGCGGCCCTCGACGACTTCGCGCACGATCCGGGCGTGGCGACGGTCGTGATCGAGGGGGCGGGCGAGCGCGGCCTGTGCGCCGGCGCCGACATCCGGCTCTTCCACGACGACGCCCGCAGCGGCGACCACTTTGCGTCCGAGGCGTTCCTGCGCGCCGAGTACCGCCTCAACGCCCGGATCGCGCACTACCCGAAGCCGTACGTCGCACTCATGGACGGCATCGTCATGGGCGGCGGCGTCGGCCTGTCCGCGCACGGCGGCATCCGCGTGGTCACCGAGCGCTCCCGCGTCGCCATGCCGGAGGTCACCATCGGCCTGGTCCCGGACGTCGGCGGCACCTACCTCCTGGCCCGCGCACCGGGGCAGCTCGGCACCCATCTGGCGCTGACCGGCGAGGCGGCGGGCGCCGCCGACGCGATCCTGTGCGGACTGGCCGACCACCACGTACCGTCGGCCTCGCTGAACGACCTGCGGACCGACCTCGCGCGGCTGCCCGCACCCGAGGCCGTCGCCCGCCACGCCGTCGCGGCCCCCGAGGGGCGGCTCGCCGAGCAGCGGCCCTGGATCGACGCCTGCTACGCCGCCGACACCGTCGAGGAGATCGTCGACCGGCTCCTCGCCTCCGGAGAGACGGCGGCCAAGGAGGCCGCCGAGACGATCCTGTCGAAATCCCCCACCGCCGTGAAGACCACCCTGGCCTCCCTGCGCCGCGCGGCGGACATGGACCGCCTGGAACAGGCCCTGGACCAGGAGTTCCGGGTGACGTGCGCCGCCCTGGACACGCACGATCTGCCCGAGGGCATCCGCGCCCAGATCATCGACAAGGACCGCGCACCCGCCTGGCACCCGGCCGTCCTCACGGAGGTGACGGCCGCCGACGTCGAACGCAGCTTCAGGTCACTGGGCGAGCGGGAACTGGGCCTGGCCTGAACCGGACCCGGTTCACCGACGGACGGGTCAGCGCAGCCCGGCGAAGAGATCGTTCTCGGGGAGAGGGGCGCCGGTCGGGTCCTGCACCCGCACGAACGCCTCCATGCCCATCAGCTCGCCGAACCGCTCCTTGCCCATCTTGAGGAAGAAGATGTTCTCCCCCTGACTGGCGTGCGCGGCCAGCGCGTCGAACTTCTGGCCGCTGAACCCCGTCGTGTCCACCCACGTGCTGATCTCGTCGTCGGGCAGCCCGATCTTCGCCATCGCCTCGGCCTCGGCCGGGTCGGGCTCGGGCATGTCCGGCATGAACTCGCGCATGATCTCGCCGAATCGCTGCATGCCGGAGCGGGGCATCGTCGTCCAGTACACCTTCGGCGTCAGCCCGGACATCTCCACCGCCGCCATCGTGATGCGGTGCGCCTGGATGTGGTCCGGGTGCCCGTAGAAGCCGTTCTCGTCATAGGTGACGACCACATCGGGACGGTAGTGCCGCATCAGCTCCGCGAGGCGCGCGGCGCCTTCCTCCACGGGGGTCTGCCAGAACGCGCCGGGGGCGTCGTTGCTGGGCCAGCCCATCATTCCGGAGTCGCCGTAGTCGAGCATCTCCAGATCACTGACCTTGAGGACGCCGCAGCTCGCCTCCAGCTCCTGCCGGCGCATCGCGGCGACGGCCGACGGATCATGCCCGGGATCACCGGGCTTGACGCCTCCCGGTCCGTCACCGCAAGCGCCGTCGGTACAGGTCACCAGAACCGTGCGGATCCCCTCCGCCGCGTACCGGGCGAGGACACCTCCGGTTCCGGTCGCCTCGTCGTCGGGGTGGGCGTGCACTGCCATGAGCGTCAAGGGACGGTCGGTCACGGAAACATCCTCCTGCGAAGAGCAATTCAGTACGTACATCGTGGGGCGCATGCCCCCGGGGTCGGTTCGTGCCGGGGCGGACGACACGCGACGCGCGCGGCCCCACCGGTACGGGACCGGCCCCTCGACGGTGCAACAGTGACGACCGGACAACCTGTTCCCGCTCGGGCGCACCACCTGACGCGGCGGGACTCGGAGTTCGTACGACGACCTCCCCGCCGCCCCCGGACCGGGAGCGGGGGAGGGGAGCACTCGCGTTCAAGTCCCGTTCGCCGCGCAACCATCGAGCGTTTCCACGCGTCTCGCAGATGTATTCGCATCAGCGCACGCGGCCCACCTGCCGCACGCGCCCCTAAGGAGGAACCGTGGGCATCCGCCGCCCCGCCATTTCGACCGCCGTGGCCGCCGCCCTGATCGGGTCGGCCGGCGTACCGCTCGCCGCGGGCGTCTCGTCCGCGGCCACCCCCGCCACCACCGTGCGCGAGGACTTCAACGGAGACGGATACCAGGACGTCGCCGTCGCCGCGCCCGGAGGGAAGGTCGGCGGCCACACCTGGGCCGGTTACATCACGATCAACTACGGCTCGGCGCACGGCATCGACGCCACGCACACCACCGTCATCTCCGAGGACACCGCCGGCGTGCCCGGCGCCTCCGGCGACGACCACCAGTTCGGCTACGCGCTCATCGCCCGCGACCTGGACGGCGACGGTCTGACCGATCTGGCGGTGACCGCTCTGGGCAGCGCACCTCAGGCCGACGCCTACGGATCGGTGATCGTCCTGTGGGGCAGCAAGGCCGGTATCTCCGGGCAGGGCGCCGTCCGCATCGCCACCCCGACGGGCGGCGAGGTCGGTGACGACCTGACCGCCGGTGACTTCGACGGCGACGGGCACACCGACCTGTTCATGAAGAACGGAGGTGACTACGACTACCACGACGTGCTCTACGGTCCCCTGCACCGCGACGGCACTCCCGCCCGCGAGCAGCAGGTGAAGGTGTTCAGCACCGACAACTTCATCAACGAGACCGCGGCGGGCGACTTCAACGGCGACGGCATCGAGGACCTCGCGACGTTCTACGTCTACGAGAACCACGCCGAGGGCGGCAAGCTCTGGCCCGGCACCAAGAGCGGCCTGTCGACCACCCCGACCGCACTGCCCTCCGCCGCCACGACCGCCGTCGCCGACTTCGACAAGGACGGCTACGCCGACCTCGCCACCCGGGTCTGGCCGGGCGAACTCACCGAGGGCACCGACACCGACCCCGGCACCGTCAAGATCTACTACGGCTCGCCGACCGGCCCGAGCAAGACCCGTACGAAGACGATCACGCAGAGCACGTCCGGCGTGCCCGGCGCCAGCGAGAAGGGCGACCAGTTCGGCGGCCGCCTCGGCACCGGTGACGCGAACGGCGACGGATACCCCGACCTGGCCGTCGGCGTCCCCGGCGAGGCCATCGGCTCGAAGGCGAAGGCCGGCGCCGTGGTGCTGCTCAAGGGCGGCAAGGGCGGACTCACCGGTACGGGCGCCCAGGCGTTCCACCAGGACACGACGGGAGTACCGGGCGTCGCCGAATCCGGCGACGTGTTCGGTGCGGCACTGCGCCTCGTCGACGTCACGGGCGACAACAAGGCGGACCTGATCGCCGGCGCCCCCGGCGAGAACCTCGGCTCCGTCGTGAACGGCGGCGCGGTGTGGCAGCTGCGCGGCGCCACCGGCGGTCTGACGGCCTCGAACTCTGTGGCCCTGAACCCGACGGACATCGGCGCCCCCTCGTCGAAGGCGCTGTACGGCGAGGACATCAGCGGGGACAACGGCCCCACCACCGTGATTCCGTAGCTCCCCACCACGCGAAACGGGTCATGGCCGCACGAACAGGCGGCCATGAACCCGGTCCGCTCCGCCGCCGCGCGGTATGAGAACGTCTCGCCCTGCCGGACTCGACGAGTGAGCTGCGCACGGCCCTGACCAAGGCGTCCTCGCCCTCCTGGGCACGACGCGCACGCGCCGGGCGCGCCCTGGCCCCCTACGTCGACGTCCCTGAGCCAACCGGCTTCCCGCGCAAGCCCGTTGGGAAGGATGCCGTCGCCGAATCCGACGATGTGAAGGGGGCGTCGTGTCCGAACGTTCAGTTCAGGAGCAGGCCGCGATCGAGGCGTTGCAGAACGGAGAGAAGGCGGAAGGCGCCGAGCGTACCGAGCGTCTGCTGGAAGCGCTGACCCATGCGGTGCTCGCGCTGGCGGCGCCGGCGCCGGAGGCTGCTTCGGCGCCGCCGCCCGTGGCACCGGCCCCGTCGGTCCTGGCGGCCGACGCTCCGAGGGCGCTGCATCTGCTGGCGCTGATGCATTACGCCGGTGGCAAGTGGGACGACAAGCGGGCCGGCGCCGCCTACAAGGCGTTCGGCCTGAAGGCGGACAACGGAAGTCCCGCCGACCGCAGGGCCGCGAGGACCGACTTGTCCCACCTCGCGGAGGCGCAACTGATACGCGTCGTCAGCCGCGGAACGTACTCCGTGTAGGGGGGGCGGACGCGCGCAATGCCGCTCGGCACGGCCCCGGGAGCGCGGGGCCGTGCCGAGCAGTTCGGGGTGCGGATCAGGCGGTGGTGCGCTGCCTGCGCCGCAGGGTGAGGTACGTCCCGGTGGCACCGGTGGCGAGCAAAGCGCCCACACCGAGACCGACCGACAGGGCCGGAAGGCCGGAGTCGGTCGTGGCGGCCGTGTTCTCCATCGCCGGGCCCGGAGTGATGTGCGCGGCGACCGGGGCGACCTCGTGGATCGCGCCGACCGACCGCACCGAACCGTCCTGGTTGAGCAGCACCTGCTTGTCGTTGGGGTGCCTGAAGTCGAACAGACCGGACAGCGAGCCCGCGGAGGCGTCGAAGGAGTGGTCGCCGATGCGGTCCGTGCGCCAGTTGTCCTCGATGAAGCGGGTGATCGACGCCTGGTTGGTCAGCCGGTGATCGACCTTGTTGACCTTGCTGTACGGGGAGATCACCAGCAGCGGCTGACGCGTGCCGGGGCCGCAGCGGTCCTGGTAGCCACCCTCGGCCGCGGGCGCGCTCTGACAGGCGGGGGCGTCGAACGACTTGCCGTTGGAACCGGCCGCGGTGTCGTTCGAGCCGTTGCGCGGTGTCACGTACGCGTGGTCGTACCAGCCGTCGGAGTCGTCGTAGGCGACGACGACCGCGGTCGACTTCCACTGCGGCGAGCTCTGGATCGCGTTGATCTGGCTCACCAGGAAGTGCTGCTCGTCGATCGGGTCGGAGTAACCGGCGTGCCCGTCCTGGTACGAACCGGCCTTCAGGAAGCTGACGGCCGGCAGGTTCCCGGATGTGAGTGCGGCCGAGAAGTCGGTGAGGTCGTAGTTGTGGTTGGCCTGCCCGTCGTGCCCGATCTCCGAGACGCTCTTGGGCGCCAGGTGGTGCGGGTTCGCCGTCGACTTGTAGTACGCGAACGGATTGTGGTGCGGGCTGTAGTCGGTCACCGAGGCGCCGCCGACATTGGCGTGCGCGGTGTCGCACTTCGCGTACGAGCCGGACTCGCCGTTCCACGCGCTCGACGGCCGGAAGCCGCCCTGGAACCAACCCCACGACACGTCACGGGAGTTGAGTAGGTCACCGATGTTCCTGCCCTGCATCGCGCCGAGCGCGCTGGTGGAGGTGTGGTCCTTGCCCGAGCAGTCGTCGTACGCCGGGTCCGGGTCGTTGATCATCGTGCCGACGCCCTCGGCGTCCGGCGACTGGACCACGTACTTGTCCGGGGTGGCGGTCTGCCGGGGGTTCTCCGTGCCGGACGTCGGGTCGGTGGAGACGATGCCGTGCGTGTTGCCGGAGATCAGGTTGATCGCGCCGGGCGAGGAGGGACCGTAGTTGGAGCTGTAGGAGCGGTCGCTCATCGCATAGTTCTGGGCGTAGTTCCACAGGCCGGTGACGGTGTTGCCGTCGTAGTAGTCCATGACCAGGCCCGGCTCGCCGAACAGGCCGCCGCTGCACTTGTCGACCTCGGTGTTCTGCACGAACTGATCGGCCTTGCCGCCGTCGTACGCGTACTGCTCCGGCCCGTAGGAGTGGTTCTGGTCGCAGGTCATCGCCTGCGAGGAGGCGAGCCGCTTGGGCGCGTACTGGTTGGGGTTCTCCTTGAGCAGCCCCGCGTGCGCCAGCGTGTCGATGTCCTTCGGGGTCCGCCTGGACGCCCTGAACTTCGTGCCGTCGGTGTTGGCGGCCTGCGGATACGTACCGAAGTAGTGGTCGAAGGAGATGTTCTCGTCGAACAGCACGACCACATGCTTGATCGGGGTCGCCGTCCCGGCGCCGTGCTGGTGGGGTTGGCCCCCGGGGGCCGCGGCCCAAGAGGGCGCGGCGCCACCGAGGACCGTGAGCGCGGCGGCACCCGCCAGTGCCCCCACGCTCCGTATCGCTGCTCTGCTTCCCTTGCTGGCCATGCGTGTTCATCCTCCGGCCGATGTCTTCCCAGAGCGGTCCGCTCCCGGATCCTTCGCGGTTCGAACGGCGTGCCGGCGCAGTAGCGGTGGCGATTGAGTGAACACCGGTTCGGATGAAGCAGGTTGAATCTTGACCAGCAATTGACTAGTTGTACGCGGAACCTTTTCGTGGCGGAGCAGGCCGCCGTCACGCCAGCAGGGCGCGCCCGTACCAGTCGTCCTTGTCGCGCACCCCGGGCAGCGCGAAGAAGTAGCCGCCGCCGAAGGGGGAGATGTAGTCGGTCAGCGGCTCGCCCGCCAGCCGCTTCTGCACGGTCTCGAACTGCCGCCGTACGTCCTGCTGGTAGCAGCAGAACAGCAGCCCCATGTCGAGGTTGCCGTTGGCGTCGGTGCCCAGGTCGTAGTTGTACGCGCGGCGCAGGATCCGCTGCTGCGCGGTGCCCGGGGTGCGGGGGTTGGCGAGCCGGATGTGTGCGTCGAGCGGGATCACGTCGCCCTTGGGGTCGTCGGTGAAGCGCGGTGTGTCGTGCTCGGCGTTCCCGTCGAGCGGCGCCCCGGTCTCCCGCGCCCGGCCGAACATCCGCTCCTGCTCACTGAGCGAGACCCGGTCCCAGAACTCCACCAGCATCCGTATCAGGCGCACGACTTGATAGCTGCCGCCGACCGCCCACGCGGGCTCACCGCCGCCCTTGCCGACCCAGACGAGGCGCTCCATCGCGCGGCGGTCGGCGGAGTCGGGATTGGCGGTGCCGTCCTTGAACCCCATCAGGTTGCGGGGCGTCCCCGAGGGGCGGGGCGGCGAGCTGAACCCGTCGATGCGCCAGCGCACCTGCAGGCCGCCACGGGTGTGCCGGGCGATGTCGCGCAGCGCGTGCAGCACGGTGTCGCGGTCGTCGGCGTGCAGCTGCAGGCTCACATCGCCGTGGCACCACGCGGACTTGAGGTCGTCGTCGGGGAACACCGGCATCGCGGTGAGCCGCGTCGGCTTGTCCCGCGCAAGGCCGTAGCGTTCGTCGAAGAGCGACGCCCCCACGCCCACGGTGACCGCGAGCGCACCGCCCGGCACCCGCTCGCCGAGGATCCCGGAGTCGGCGGGCGCAGCCGTCACCCCGGCGGGATCGGGCAGCCCGCCGGTGGCGAGGAACCGGGCCCGGTGCGTCAACGTCCGCAGTACGTCGCCCAGTTCGGCGCGGTTCTCGGCGGTGACGTCGAACGAGACGAGCGCGGTGGCCCGGCGGGGCGCCGCGACGACGGACGCCTGCCGCGCCCCGTGGAACGGGGCGACGGAGGCGACCTTCGCCGCCCCGTCCCGCTGCGCGGGTTCGGCGGCGCCGCCGGTGGCCAGGCCCGCGCCGACGAGGGCGGCCCCGCGCAGCAGCCGTCGCCGCCCGACGCCACCGGTCGCTGTGTCGGACGGATTCATACGGTGCTCCGAGGTGCTGGGGGAGAGGCGGACAGGCGGGGACGGCCGCGGCCCCCAGGAGACGGGCCGGCCCGTCTCCTGCGCGGCGTGACCGGCACGTGCGCGCCGCTCATACCGTCCTGCGCGGATCGCACAGGGCCGCCACCGAAGCGAGCCGCTCCACCAGATCGCCGAACGCGGCGTCGACGTGTTCGCGCCGGGCGCGGCCCAGTGAACCGACCGGGGTCCAGCGGCCGTGGTGTCGCAGCCCGTCGAGCAACTGTCCGGCGCTGCCCAACGCCTGCTCCAGGTCCGTGAGTTCGGGGTAGCGGCTGGTGAGCAGGGGGCGCAGCCGGGACAGCACTTCGCGGGTGCCGTCGATGTTGGCGCGCGCTGTGGCCAGGTTCGAGCCGCTGCCGTAGTCGGTCCGGCCGGTCAGTTCGAACTGCACGGTGTTCTCCAGGATCTCGTGCGCCCGCAACCCGAGCTGCGCCGGATCCATCCGCGCCTGCGCCCAGCTGTCGCGCAGTGCGGTCACCGCTTTGAGCAACGCCCCGGCGGGGGACCGCAGTCGGCGGGCCGACTGGTGGTGCCACAGCCCGTACTCGACACGGTGGAAGCCGGTGAAGTCCTTGTCGTGCACGCCGTCGGGCAGCCCGGCGTCGATGCCGTTGATCGCCCCGTCGGCGTCTCCGAACGCGTCGTAGGCCGCGCCCATGCGCTCGTACTGAAGATGCGCGGGCAGCCAGGCCGCGCGGGCGGCGCCCAGATCTCCCCGGTCGACGGCGCCGCGGAGGGTTCCGGTCAGCCGGACGACTTTGTCGAGCCCGGCGGCGACCCACTTCTGGTAGGCGAGGGCGGGCGGGATCAGGTCGTGCTCGGTGACCGGCGCCGCGGCCGGGCCGGAACGTCCGGTGCGGATCCGGACCGTGGGTCCGGTGACCGCGTCGGTGTCCTCGGGCACGCACGTGAACGCGTACGCCCCCTTGCCCAGGCGCACGGTCAGCTCCCGCGTGGTGCCGGGACCGATGTCCTCCACCTCACCGAACACGGCGTGGCTGTGGGGGTCCTCCAGGAACACCTCGGCCGCCGCACCGGTGGTGTTGTGCAGCGCGAACACCTGAAGCCCGGACGCCGGCGCGTCCCAGCCGCGGCCGCAGTGCCCCGCGGACACCTCCACGCCCGTACGCCGCACAGCGCTCGCCGCCCCGTCGTGCGTGTGCGAACCCGGGAGCACGGCGACCAGACCGCCGACCAGACAGCCCAGCACGGCGACCGCACCGGCCGACCACAGCGCCCTGCGCCGCCCGGGGCCGGACCTCGACATCCGGGCCTCCCGGGTCGTTCCGTGTGTGACGGGCACATGCTAGGCGGCACACCCGGCTCGAACAGCGGTCGCACAGAAACTCATGACCAAGAATTGCACCCCGCTTCACCTCGCCCGAGACGCAGGCGACGTCGCACGGGACAGTGCTGCTCACGACGGCCCCTGGCATGGACGGCTTCGGGGGCAGTCCCTACGGCTGTCCGTAACGTGCGCGGACGTGGTGGGCCGCACCGAGCGTCATCTGCATTCCTGGTAACGGGAGTTGGACCTGCCGCCCGACTCCATGGAGACCGTGATCGACCTGGCCGGCAGCCTGGAGGGGTCGGTGCGGCGGATCCTGCGCGTGACCGGGTTCGATCGCGTGTCGCCGGTCGACCGGTGACGGGCTGCTGACTCTCGACGCGCCTTTGCGGCGCGGCCGGTGAGGCCCCGGCGCCGGTGACAGAACGAGGACAAAGCGAGGAACCGCCTGTGACTCGCTGCGGGATACAAATACTTCCGACCGCACGCACCGCACCGCACCGCACCGTTTCCGGGGGAACAGCATGAAGTCCACGCGCCTCACCGCCCTGGCCGCCATCTCCGTCGTCGCCGCCCTGTCGCTCACCGCCTGCGACAACAACGACGGCTCGGGCGGCGACGCGTCCTCCCAGGGTTCCTCGTCCGCGCCGTCGGCCTCGTCGTCCTCGTCCCCCGCCGCGAACGGCGGCTCGACGTCGGACAGCGGTTCGGGCTCCGGCGGTGCACAGGCCGGTGACGCGAAGCCGAGTTCCGGCGGGACGAACGATGCCGCGGGCGGCGCCACCAATGCCGGCGCCAAGGTCACGTTCTGCAAGACGCAGGACCTGGCCATCGACGCCCAGGACGCCGCTCCCGACAAGGAGACCGGCCGGATCGACATCACGATGATCAACCGGGGTTCGACCACCTGCTCCGCCACGGGCTTCCCGGGCGTCGACATCAAGGACGTCGACCACACCTCGAACCCCATCGCGCGCGGCAACGCCCAGCCGCGCATCACCACCCTGAAGCCCGGCGACGCCGCCGTCTTCGACCTCGCCTACGCCATCGACAGCAGCGGCAGCAGCCTCGCGTCCCCGACCGACATCCTGGTGACGCCTCCGAACGAGACCCACACCGTGAGCCTGGCGTGGCCCGAGGGCGCCGGGGACATCAAGGGCGCCTACACCGATGTCGAGGTCTACCCCACCCACACGACCAAGTAGGGGCCCGGGGCTCTCACCTCGTGTGCCGGGAGCCCCAGAAGTCGGAGCGTGCGGCGCGGACCCGGGCGGCCTGGCGTTCGGGGTCGCGGGCCCGGGCGAGCGCGGCGCGCAGGACGTCGGGGTCGGCCACCCGTCCGGTGCCGTCGGGGGCCGTGCGCCACAGCAGTCCGTGCTGCTGGGCACCGACGACGGCATCGTCCGCGGGGGAGGGCACGGTGAACATCGCGCCGCGGGTGAGGATCGTCGTGTCGGGGGAGTGCGGCCAGCCGTCCATGCCGCCGGGGCGTACGAGGAAGTGGAAGGCGGGGCGTTGGGCGTGTTCCTCCAGGACGGGGATCCCCTCGGCCTCGGCGGCCAGCTCCCAGAGCAGGGTCAGGGCCAGCGGCTGCAGCATGCTCAGCACATCGAAGCGGATCCCCACCGGTATCCGGGCGGTCAGGGTGAGTTCCCACTGCTCCTGGATGTGCCCTGGCCTGGAGTGGCAGTGGGCCAGCCACTGAGCCCCGGGGGATATCAGGGAGGCTGTCACACGAACGAGGCTCCATCGATCCGCGTCGGCAAGGGCGAACGCTCTGTTGGGGTGGCCGACGCCGCCACGGGGGAACGTGCCGACGCCTGGAGCAGTTTGGCATATGCGTCACAAACTTGCTGGACGCTCGTCGCAACTCTTCGCAGGGCGCGGGGTCCGGTCAGTGGGGCGCGGCCGGTTCGGGCCGGTCGATGCGGGAGAGCCACGTCGTGAGCAGTGGTTCGAGCGCCGCGGCCTCGGTGGGGGTCAGGAGATTCAGCAGGCGCCGCTCGTTGCGCATGTGGTCGGTGAACGCCTCGTCGATCAGTTCGCGACCGGGGCCGGTGAGGGCGACGATGCGGCCGCGCTGATCGTCGGCGGAACGGCGGCGGGTGACGAGGCCGGCCCGCTCCAGGCGGTCGATGCGCTTGGTCATCGCCCCGGTGGTGACCATGGTGTGGGCGGCGAGCTCGCCCGGTGCCCGCTCGAACGGCTCGCCGGCGCGGCGCAGCGCGCACAGCACGTCGAACTCGCCCTCGCTGAGTCCGTACCGGCCGTAGACGAGGCGGAGTTCCTCGGTGAGCCGGTCCGCCAGGCGGTGCAGCCGGCCGATCACCGCCTGTGGGGAGGTGTCGAGGTCGGGCCGCTCGCGGCGCCAGTCGGCCTGGATGCGGGCCACGCGGTCCAGGGAGTGCCGTTCTTCCATGCCACCAGCATAGCTTCCCGGGAAGTTATATTGTCTTCCATGGAAGCTAATGCACGCTGGGTGGCGCTGACCGCGGTCGCGCCGGTGGCATGGGGGGCCAACTACTACGTCACGCACGAGTTCCTCCCGGCGGGAAGCCCGCTGTACGGAGCCGCGTTCCGGGCGCTGCCCGCCGGCCTGGTCCTGCTGGCGGTCCGCAGGCAGCGCCCGCGCGGCACGTGGTGGTGGCGGTCCGCCGTGCTGGGGCTGCTCAACGTGAGCGTGTTCTTCGTGCTCGTCTACGTCGCCTCGCAACTGCTCGCGACGAGCATCGCCTCGACCGTGATGGCGGTGTCCCCGCTGGCGATGATGCTCATCGCCTGGCCTGTGGTGTCCGAGCGGCCCCGCGCCGCCCACCTCGGCGGCGCCGTGATCGGGCTCACCGGGGTGTGTCTCATGCTGTTCACGGGCACGGACGGGACCAGCGTGCCCGGCATCCTCGCCTCGGCTGCCGCGCTGCTGGTCTCGTCCTTCGGTCACCTCCTCACCAAGCGGTGGAGCGCCGGCGTGGACGTACTCGCCTCGACCGCCTGGCAGTTGACGGCGGGCGGTCTGTTCCTGCTGCCCGTCGCCGCGGTCGCGGAGGGCCGTCCTCCCGCGCTCTCCCCGTCGGCGCTGCTCGCGTTCGCCTACGTCGCGCTGATCGCGACCGCGTTGGCCTTCGTGGCGTGGTTCACCGGCCTTCGGCATCTGCCCGCCGGGACCGTGGGGCTGATCGGCCTGCTCAACCCGGTCACGGGCGTGCTGCTCGGTACGGCCCTCGCCGCGGAGCCGTTGGCCGGGCAGCAACTGTGCGGGCTGGTCCTGGTCCTGGCCGGAGTCGTCCTCGGCCGGCCCGCGCGGCCCGGCCGCCGCGGCGGAAAGCGTCCGCCGTCAGCGGGTCTCCCGCGTCAGGACACCGGCCGGGTGGACCGCGAGCGCGACGGCGTCACCCCGTGAGACGGGCCGGACGGATCACCGCCGGCGATGAACCCGGTCAGCGCGGCAGCGACGGCTTCGGGCTGTTCGTCGGGGATGAAGTGCCCGGCGTCGGGCACGACCACGGAGGTGGTGTTGTCGGCCCACGGGCCGAGGGAGGCCGCCATGTCCGGGATGGAGCCGTGGCTGCTGGACATGCCGAGGACGGGCAGGGTCAAGTGCCGTCGGCCGAGCGCCTCGTGGTTCCTGCGTGCCGACTCGGCCGCGTCCCGGTAGTAGGCGAGGGAGGCGCTCAGGCCGCCGTCGGCGGCGAGGGCCGCCGCGTAGTGGTCGAGGTCGGCGTCGTCGAAGGCGCCGGGGTCCAGGGCCTTCGCCCTCAGGAACCAGCTGACGTACTCCCGTTCGCGGTCGGCGAGCAGGGTCTCCGGCAGGTCGGGCACGAGGTGGAACGCGAAGTGCCAGGTCTTCCAGGCGCGGGCCGGGTCGGTGGGAATCGAGTCCGGGAGGGTGACGCCGGGGATCCCGGCGTCCAGCAGGGCCAGTCCGTGCAGATCGCTCTCGTGGTTGAGGGCGAGGGAGAAGGCGACCCAGGCGCCGATGTCGTGCGCGGCCAGCCAGTAGGTGGGCGCCCCGAGTGCTGTCGCGGCGGCGTGGACGTGGGCGGCGACCGTGTGAGTGTCGTAGCCGCGCGCCGGGCGTTCGGAGTGGCCCTGGCCCGGCAGGTCGATCGCGATGACACGGAACCGGTCGGCGAGATGCGGCATGACCTTGCGCCAGGCCCGCCAGGTCTGCGGGAACCCGGCGAGCAGGACGACGGCCGGACCGGTCGGCCGGCCGCCTTCGACGGCGTGAAGGCGGATGCCGCCCGCGTCGACCCAGTGGTGGGTGAAGCCGGTGAGGCCGTGCAGGGGCAGGCCGTGGACGGGGTGGTCTGCGGAGACGCTCATGTGATCTTCCAAGGGGTCGGAACGTGCTGGTCCGGCGGTTCGCCCGGGGGCGGAACGCGGCGGAGCAGGGGGAGGCGGCGATGGCGGGGATGTCCGCCGCGGTGTCCCGGTTCGTTGTGAGCCCCGGTCACGGCCTGGCCCGCAAGCTAACACATCTTGAACTGACTAGTTCAAGATAAGATCTGGGACAGCATCCGGAACACCGACACCGACACCGGCGGGACGTGCCACGTGGCAGGCAAGAAGCAGTTCGACATGGATACGGCGCTCGACGCCGCGATGATCCAGTTCTGGCACGCGGGGTACGCCGACACCTCGCTCGACGACCTGTCGCGGGCCACCGGCCTGAACCGCAGCTCGATCTACTCCTCGCTCGGCGACAAGGACACGCTGTTCCTGCGCTGCCTGGATCGCTACGCCGCGCGCTACGGCGGGAAGTACGACGCCGCCCTGGCGGACGCGGCCTGCGACGCCGTCGCGGCCGTCCGCGCGTTCTTCGACGTCACGCTCGACCGCATCGCCGATCCCGACCTGCCCGACGGATGCCTGGTCGCCCAGTCGGCCATGGGCATTCCCGTCCTCAGCCCGGCCGTCGCCGCGCACACCGAGCGGGCACTCGGCGCCCAGTGTCAGCGACTGCGTACCGCGCTGAAGGCCGGCGGGATGAGCGACGGGGACGCCGACGCCTTCGCCGTGCACGCGGCGGCCGTGAACCAGTCGCTCGCCGTCATGAGCCGATCCGGAGCGAGCCCGGCGCAGCTGCGAGCCGTGGTGGGCGTGACCGTGGACGCGCTCGCGCAGGCGCTGCCCGCACGTGCCCAGGCCGCCCGGCGGAGCATGTGACCTCGGCGCCGTCCGGGCAGCGCGATCTCGACTTCGCGGACTTGTCCTGATCTTCTGCACCCTGAAATAGTTGCGCACGCAACAACGTGCGGATCGGGGGTGGGGTCGAGTGACACATGTGCCGTTCTTCCGATGGGTGGTCGCGCTGGGGCTGGTCGTCTTCGGGGTCTCGTTCGTGGTCTATGCGACGGCTCCGGAAGATCCCGAGACGAAGCAGGTCGACCTGACCGTGCTGAGCGAGAAGGCCGACGGGAGCTGCACCGTCTCCTGGGCCGACCCCTACGCCAAGGAGCGGCGCAAGGGCCACTACCAGTGCGACCCCGACCGGGACTCTCTGCTCAAGGGCCGGGCCTACGATCCCGACACCGGCCACGGCTGGGACACCGGATGGATGGTGACCGAAGGCTTCCGCAAGGGCGACCTCTTCGTCCTCGGCCAAGGAGACGCGGAGCGCGGCAACGCGATGGACCTCTCGGACGACCTGGTCGGGCTGTCGCTCGTGGTGCTCATCGTGGGGGTCACCGGCGGCAGTATCCGCTCGCTGTACCGGCTCAGCGGTGCCAGTCCCGCGGTCGTCCGTACGGCACGGTGCCTGGAGCAGGTCGCGAGTCGACTCGCGCAGGATCACGCGCGGGCCGTGGACGCGGTGCGTGCGGCATGGGAGCCGTTGCGGCAGTCCTTGGTGGACGAGGCCCTCGGCCGAGTGTCCATCGAGGAGTTGCGGCACGCGACGGACGGTGGGTTCGACGCTGCGGAACTGCGGCGGTGCGGCACACGGACCGCGCGGGACGTGCTCGATGCCGGGACGTCGGTGCTGTCGCGGATGCCCGGTGTGGAGCCGGGCGCGGCAGAGCGGCTGACCGCCGCGGCGCAGGTGCTGGCCGAGGGTGCGGTGCGGGCCGGCGCGGGCCGGGAACTCCTGGAGCGGTCCGACCCGCGCGTCGCCGACCTGCTCAACGCGCTGAGCGTGCTGGTCCGGGTCGGTCCCGAGGGCCGGGCCACCGTACAGAGCGCGACCGAGTTGGCGGCCCTGCTCGGCCCCCTGCTGGAGAGGGCCGAGCCCGCGGCCGACCAGCGGCAGATGCTACGAGCGGACGCGAAGGAACGCGAAGCGGCCAAGTACGCGGTGGGCGAGCTGCGTCGACTGCTCGCCACGGTCGAACAGCGCGGCTCCGTCGACAAGTTCGCTCAGACGTCGATCGACCTGCTGCGCGGTCCCGACGCGGATCCGGCCGGGATCGTCGCTCGGGTCGACTTCGAGACCCGGCCCGAGAAGTACGCGCATCTGCTGACGGAGCTGGCCGTGCCGGAACCGCAGCCGCTGTCTGCCCGGTGAGCGCGGCGCCGCACCGTCAGCCGGTGCTCGCCCGACTCTCCGGCACGAGTACGAGCCGCCTGATCCGCGGTCAGACCCCAGCCGGCGGCACCAGGTCGGCCCCGTCACGGAACCGGAAACAGGGCGTGAACAAGCGCGAAGACCAGGTCCTCCGCCAGCGGATCACACTCAGTCGTCAGGGCGGCGACCAGCGAACCTAACCCAGCCCACTGACATCGCGACCCGGTTCCGACCCGTCGCCTACTCCGTCGGCGACCAGGGAGCAGAGCGCAAGTGCGCGGCGCTACGCCGGTCACGGAGCTCTGAGGGGCTGTCAGCTGCCTTGCCCAGCGCGATCATGGAGACGATCACCCAGCCCGGATTCGGAGCCAGCTCCTTGGTGAGCCCTTCCAGGTCGAAGGCTCGGAATTGGTGCGCGGCGAGTCCCATGGCCTGAGCCTGAACAGTCATGTGGGCGACGGCCTGGCCGAGGTCGTAGGCCGCGAACTCGGAGTACAACAGCTGGGTTCCATCTACGTGTCGGCGCGTCAGCGTGACGACGAGCAGGCTCGCATCCGTAGCCCAGCGGGCCGAGCTCGGTGCAAGGTGAGGGATCAGCCGGTCATGCTCCGGCTCACCAGGCCTGCCAATGAAGAAGCCCCACGGCTGGGAGTTCCCCGCCGATGGCGCCCACCGCGCGGCTTCCAGCAGCAGTCCGAGGGCTTGGTCGTCGACCACCGCCGACGGATCGAACAGGTAGGGACTGAAGCGCCTGGCAAGCAGCGGGTGTATGCCGCTGGGCGGCTCGTGAGGATGGTGCACGTTCCGCTGCAACCGACGACCGTGAGTGCATATTCCGGCCGGTGCAAACAGACATCGGCCACGCCAGACGATCTACCGGCGAAGATCAATATGAAGGAAGCCCACCCGCTGCTCGGCGCTTTCGAGGTGGGCGAGGTAGCCGCGGAGTCGGCGGCAGAAGGAGCCCAACTGGGCGCGCCCCTTCGTTGTGTTCGCAAGAGCGGGGGTATTCGGTCCGAATGAATCTTTCGAGGAGAACGCGGTACGTCCTGAGCGCGGTAGCGATCTACGTCGTCCTGGTCCTGGTCTGGCGCTTCAGCGGCATCGGTTGGTGGCTGGCGCTGGGGGCAGGGGTGGTCGCGACCCCGTTGGTGATGTGGATGACGTGGCTGCGTCGACGGTTCAACGAGCGGGCGGTGGAGTTCGGCCGTCGTCACCGTCTCTTTGCGTGGCCAGAGGACCGGCGGCGCTGAGAGGGGCGATTCCGGGTCGTTGGCCGGGGCGATGACGGCGCCGGTGGTCATGGCGGAGCGGAGGGCGACGAGGTGTGCGCGCTCGCGGTACGAGGCGTCGCGCTCGGTCTCGGCCCGCCGTACAGGACGTGCGTGGCGAGCCACGGGAGAGTTTGGTGGTCATGGGGTGGATTCGGCGGTTGGCAATGGTGCTCGCACTGTCGACGGTGTGGGGCGTGCTGGTGTGGGCAGTTGCGCGGTGGGTGTTCGATGCGGGCGACCCATCGGGGCTCGGGGTCATGGCGGGTTGCCTCCTGATCGGTGGGGAGCTGGGGGAGCGGATTCGGCGCCGTCGTAGGCGGGCGGACCGGTAGAGGGCGCCCTCCCACGCCCACCGGACGAGCAGGAGCGCGGAGCCCTGGCTTCGCCAAGCGAGGTGCGGAAAGCTCTGTCCATGAGTGAAGAATCTGAGCGACTGGCGAAGGCTCTGATCGAGTTCAGGGAAAGCGAGGGCATCTCTCCACGGGAGTTGGCTCGTCGCACCGAGTTGAGTGAAGCGACCATCAGGTCCCACGAGGCTGGGCGAGGGCGGACGCCGACTGCGTTCGTGGCGCGTCGATTCGAAGAGGCTCTTGGCTGGGAGCCGGGCAGCATCCCGAGCGTTGAGCCCGAGTCGTTGACGGAATCCGGGGACGTGGACGGGTAGGCCGGCTGGCTGGTCGGCGGTCATGGTCGGCTCAGAGGCCGAATCGGGCCTCGGCGCCTGCCATCCGGCACGGTCCGGGGACAACCGGTCGTACGCCGTCGGCCTTCCCCCGATCCCGTTACGGCGCAGACGCTCTGGGACAACCTGGTGTCATGACCACCCCCCCCCACGAATTGCGCTCTTTGTGAGCGCGTTCAGCACCCTCGGGGCCGTGACCAACGTGCTGACCGCGATAGCGATAGCCACATCCAGGCGGGGTGCTGCGCGTCTTCGCCTGAGGGGCAGCTATCGCATGAACGACCCGGCGGCAGCAACGCGTACACGGCACAGGGCCGTCAGGCGTCAGGCCAGCCAGCGCGGCCATCGCGACGCCGCGCGGCCCACGGCGAGCGCCCGTACGGCTGCGCTCATGAGCGACCCCGGGAAGAACAAGGCCACGGCCAAGGCGTTCTACGACCTCAGGTTCAACCAGTGTCGTCCTGCCGAGGCCCTCGACCTGTACGTGGGGAGCAGCTCCTACATCCAGCACAACCCGCACGTCGGTGACGGCAAGCAGGCCTTCGTCGACTACTTCGAACGCATGGCGGCGCACTATCAGGGCGAGAGCGTCACGTTCAAACGGGCCCTGGCCGAGGGCGACCACGTCGTGCTGCACTGCCACCAGATCTGGCCGGACGAGGAGTAAGCGGGCATCGACATCATCGGGCCCGCCCGTGCCCCACCCGGTCTCAGACCGGCCGCGGCACGGTGGACAGCTGCTGCTTGACCTGCCGGGAGAGGTCGTCGGCGAGGATCTCGGGCAGACCCGCCTCGATGCCGCGCAGGGCCTGGGCGGCGACGTCGGCGGGGTCGGACTTCTGGTCGTCGGGGACGCCCGCGGCCATGTCGGTGGCCATGTAACCGACGTGCAGCGCCGAGACCGCGATGCCGCGGGGCGCGAGTTCCTCCCGTACGGCATCGGTCTGGGCCCAGGCCGCTGCCTTCGAGGCCGCGTAGGAGCCGAGCCCTGCCGGGTGCAGCCAGGACAGGACGGACAGGACGTTGAGTACGGCGCCGCCGCCGTTGCGTTCGATGACCGGGGCGAAGGCCCGGGTCACGGCGAGCGGGCCGAAGAAGTTGGTCTCCATCTCCCGGCGCACCGCGTCCAAATCGTCCGTGAGCAGCCGGGCACCCGTGGACAGGCCCGCGTTGTTGACGAGCAGCGTCGCGTCGGAGGCGGCCAGTGCCGCGGCCCGCACCGAATCCGCGTCCGTCACGTCGAGGCGCAGCGGACGCACGCCCGGCAGATCCACCGTCTCGGGGCGGCGGGCCGCCGCGTACACCGTGGCTCCGCTGTCCACGAGCCGGGCGGCGAGGTGGCGGCCCAGCCCCCGGTTGGCGCCGGTGACCACAGCGACCGCGTTCTTCAGTTCCATGTCGGCTCCTCGCGACTCTCCGAGCGTATTTAGATTACGCTCGACATCTAAAGCTCACCCTAGAATAGATTCCGCTCGACATCCAAATGGGAGGTGGCTCATGGGCCGGGTATCGCGGGAGCAGGCCGAGGAGAACCGTCGACGGGTCGTGGAGACCGCCTCCCGGCTCTTCCGGGAACAGGGCACCCATGTCAGCGTCGCCGAACTCATGAAGGCGGCGGGTCTGACGCACGGTGGCTTCTACAAGCAGTTCGCCTCCAAGGAGGCCCTCGTCGACGAGGCCACCGCCCACGCGTTCGGTGAACTCGCCCGGCGCTACGAGGCCGCGGCGGAGCAGGGGACGGGCGGGCGCAACCCCGCCCGGCGCGCGTTCGTCGATGCCTACCTCTCCGTCGAGCACCGGGACGACGCGGGTGCGGGCTGTCCCGTCGCCGGGCTCGCCGCCGACATCGCCCGCGAGGCCGGGGGGAGCGAGGCCCGCCGTGTCTACACCGACGGCGTACGCGCGTTCGCCGACCGGCTCGCCACCGACGACCAGGACGGCGTCGCCTCTCTGTGCACCCTCCTCGGCGCACTCGTCCTGGCCCGCGCCACCCAGGGCGACCCGCTCTCCGAGGAGATCCTCGCCACAGCGCGCGCCGCGTTGAACGAGGAAGCGGGCGAGCGGCGCCGCTGATCCACTTGAATGCACAGGCCCAGACCCGCAGCATCTCGGACCCGGAGGTCCCCATGAGCAGCACGCATTTCGACGTCGTCGTCCTCGGTGCGGGCCCCGGTGGCTACGTCGCCGCCATCCGGGCCGCCCAGCTCGGCAAGTCCGTCGCCGTCATCGAGAAGCAGTACTGGGGAGGTGTCTGCCTGAACGTCGGCTGCATCCCGTCCAAGGCGCTGCTGCGCAACGCCGAACTCGCGCACATCTTCCACCGCCAGGCCGACCAGTTCGGGATCTCGGGCGAGGTGACGTTCGACTACGGCGCGGCGTACGACCGCAGCCGTACGGTCGCCGACGGCCGGGTCAAGGGCGTGCACTTCCTGATGAAGAAGAACGGCATCACCGAGATCGACGGCCACGGCACCTTCACCGACGCCCGCACCATCGAGGTCGCCCTCACCGCAGGCGGCACGCAGACCGTCACCTTCGACGACGCGATCATCGCCACCGGCTCCACCGTGAAACTGCTGCCGGGGGTCTCGCTCAGCGAGAACGTCGTCACGTACGAGTCCCAGATCCTCAGCCGCGCACTGCCCGCGTCCATCGTCGTCGTCGGCGCCGGGGCGATCGGCATGGAGTTCGCCTACGTCCTGCGCAACTACGGCGTCGAGGTCACGGTCATCGAGTTCCTCGACCGCGCCCTGCCGAACGAGGATGTCGAGGTGTCCAAGGAGATCGCCCGCCAGTACAAGAAGCTGGGCATCACCATCCTGACCTCCACCAAGGTGGAGACGGTCGAGGACGACGGCAAGTCCGTCACCGTCACCTACACCCCGGCCAGGGGGGAGCGGGCGAGCATCCGCGCCGACAAGGTCCTCATGTCCGTCGGCTTCGCACCCCGCACCACCGGATACGGCCTGGAGAACACCGGCGTCGCCCTCACCGAGCGCGGTGCCGTCGACATCGACGCCTTCATGCGCACCTCCGTGCCGCACCTGTACGCGATCGGCGACGTCACCGCCAAGCTCCAGCTCGCCCACGTGGCCGAGGCGCAGGGGGTCGTCGCCGCGGAGACCATCGCGGGGGTCGAGACCATGGAACTCGGCGACTACCGGATGATGCCGCGCGCCACGTTCTGCCAGCCTCAGGTGGCCTCGTTCGGTCTGACCGAGCAGCAGGCCCGCGACGAGGGCCACGAGGTGCTGGTCACCAAGTTCCCGTTCACCGCCAACGGCAAGGCCCACGGGCTCGGTGAACCGGCCGGCTTCGTGAAGCTCGTCGCCGACGCGGCGCACGGGGAACTCCTCGGCGGACACATGATCGGCGCCGACGTCGCCGAACTCCTCCCCGAGCTGACCCTCGCGCAGAAATGGGACCTCACCGCTGCCGAACTGGCCCGCAACGTCCACACCCACCCCACCCTCGGCGAGGCGCTCCAGGAGGCGTTCCACGGCCTCACCGGACACATGATCAATCTCTGATCCGGCTCTCAGGCCGACACCGGGAAGAGCATGCAGCTGCTGGTGGCATGGGCGAGCAGGCGGTCCTGCGCGTCGATCAGCTGCGCCTGCGCGAGCGCGGTCCTGCGGCCACCGTTGAGCACCGTGCCGACGGCCCTCACCCGGCCGGTGTCCACGGTGACCGGCCTCAGGAACTTCACGGTCAGATCCAGCGAGGTGTACGCCATGCCCTGGGGGAGGGTGGACTGGACGGCGCATCCGGCAGCCGAGTCCAGGAGCGTGGCGAACACCCCGCCGTGCATGCTCCCGATCGGGTTGTAGTGCTCCTCCCCGGGCACCAGCGAGAAGACCGCCCGGCCGTGCTCCACCTCGTCGAGCGTGAAATCGAGGGTGCGGCCGACCGGCGCCGCGGCGATCCGTCCCGCCTGCACCTCGCGCAGGAAGTCGAGGCCGGTCATGGTGCCGGCGGCCTGCGCCGGGATGGCGGGATCGTCCCAGCTGTACGTACGTGTGCGGCCCATGGTCCGGCGCCTTCTCTCTGACTTTTGTTGGTGAAGTTAGATGAAGCCGGAAGAAGCTAAGCGAACGCTCAGCTGACTGTCAATGGCGAAGCCAGCGGGCTACGATGACGCGATGGAGTGGCTGGAGACGAGCACCGAGAACTGCCCCGTCCAGCGCGCACTCGACGTGGTCGGGGAGAAGTGGACGCTCCAGATCCTGCGCGACGCCGTCAACGGGGTGCGCCGGTTCGACGACTTCCACCGCCACATCGGCCTGTCGGAGGCCGTCCTCAGTAACCGGCTGCGCAGCCTCACCGCCGCGGGCGTCCTGGAGACGGTCGTCTACCGCGAGCCGGGCCGTCGCGCCCGCAACGAGTACCAGCTGACGGGCAAGGGCTGGGACCTGTGGCCCGTCCTGCTGGCGCTCGGACAGTGGGGCGAGACGCACGCCCCCGACCCCGAAGGCCCCGTCCTGGAGATACGGCACACCGACTGCGGCGCCCCGGTCCGCGTCGCCGTCCAGTGCTCCGCGGACCACACCTCCCTCGCCCCGCGCGACGTCACCGCCCAGCTGGGAGCGGGGGCGCGCCGACGGTCCTGAGCGGCCGGCCGGGAACCGCGGTTGCGCACCGGGATGCACGGGGTTGTTCGTCCGGCGCCGGTACTGCACGCATGCTTCCTGTGCGGCGTCCTAGGCCAGTGCGGGCCGGGCGCCACACACCATCGCGGCTCGGGCGAGCAGCCGCGGGTACCGCTCCCGGTGCACCGCGTCGAACGCCTCCCCGGAGGAATGACCGGGCATTCCGTCCCGCTCGCTGTCGGGAAACCGCACGGTCAGGACGGGGAAGCCCGGGAAGTCACCCGATCGAGTGTTCCGGCGTTGGCTCCTCCACAGGCGTGGCGGCGGGCATGATGGGGCGTCATGACACCTGTCGCCCGACGTATGTTCCAGCTCCTGGAACCGATCTGCCTGGTCACGTTCTTCGCCGACGAGTGCAACGAGGAACTGGCGGCGCTCGGCCACCGCACCTATTGGGACGGCTACTTCGCCAGCCGCGCCGCGCCCCTGGGGCGAGTACCGGCCCAGGTCGTGCACGCGGCCTTCTACAGCTTCGCCGAAGGGGAAGTCGCACGGCACATCCCGAGCGCATGGGAGACGATCGCACCCGAGGCGTCCGTGGCCGCCCGGGTACGGGGCAGCGCCGCCTCCCTGCGCCGGATCCTCGGCGACGAACTCGCCGGATCCGCGGGCCTGGTGCGCGCCGCGGACCTGACCACCAAGGCCGCGACGAGTGCGCCCACCGAAGGCCGGGTGATGTACGCGGGGATGCGCTCCCTTGCCGTGCCGGACGACCCGGTCGCGCGGCTGTGGCACTCCGCCACCATGCTGCGCGAGCACCGCTGCGACGGGCATGTCGCCGCCCTCGTCGGCGCGCGGATCGGCGGCACCGAGGCCCACGTGCTCTCCGCGCTGGACATGGGCATCCACCCGCCGGAGTCGTTCGGCCGCATCCACCACCTGCCCGGGAAACGGCTGGCCGAGGTGATGGACGGCCTGCGCGAACGCGGGCTCGTCGACACCGACGGCCGGTTCACCGACGCCGGCCGCGAGACCAAGCAGCGCATCGAAGACCTGACCGACGAGCTCGCCGCCGCGCCGTACAACGCCTTGTCCCCGGCCGAGCTCGACGAGCTGACCGCCGAACTCGAACCCCTGACCGCGACACTCGTGGCCGCAGGATCACGCTGACGGACAGCGACGGACGGCACGTTGCACGGTCGCTTCCCGCCGGTCTGCGCTTCGGGAGATCGCGGAGCGGGCCGGAATCGGCCACGTAGGGCTTCTCTCCTGCTTCAGCGAGGGACGGATTCGGGCCCGGGGCTCATCGCTTCGGGAAGACGTGAGCGGGCTCAACCGTGCGGTCCACGCCCGCGAGCCCGCAGGTGGGTGCCGAAGGCGATCACGGCGACGAGCAGGCAGGCTGCCGCGATCCATGTCGGCGTGAAGATCAGGGACAGTGCCGCGAACACGAGGAAGAGGCACCCCACGCGCTGAGAACGCGTGCGAGGGCGCCACAGTTGTCCGGTGGTGCGACGCGAAGGTGTCGGACGTGGCGGGGGAGCAGGGTTTTGAGGCCCAGGCGTTCTGTCGTCGTCGCCGTTCCGCCTCGGCGGGCGGTGATAGGCGAGGACGGCGTAGATGGTCGCCACGAACGTGGCAATGAGTCCGGCGATCTGCACGGCCCCATGATGAGGCCGCCCGCAGCGTCCGGGCAGAGGACGGGACCAGTCCGAATGAGCGGTATCGCCGGCGACGCGACGCCCGCCCGCAACTCCGCCCGCAGGCCACCGTTGTGGCGGGGGCTCAGTGCGGAGCGGTCCGCCGCCGCCCGGTTCCGGCGGCCGGCCGGACATCCCCTGATGACGTGGGCGTCCTCGCGCAGCCGAGGCAGGCGCGGTGCCCGCGGTCCCACTCCGTGCGGGCGGACGGCCGACGTGGCCGCCGACGTTAACGCGGCCACGTCCAAGGGCGTCCTGGAAGAAACATGAGGCGCCCTCCCGCGTAACAAACGCCTCCTAGGTTCACCGTCGTTACGGTATACCAACGGGCTCAAGGAGCCCTTGTGGAGGGGCAGATGGCCGGCGCAGAAGAGTACGAGCACGCACCCGTCCCGCAGTCCGCACGCAAGAGCCTGCCATCGGTGGCCGCCGTCTGGTTCGGCTTCCCGATGAACCTGGGCAACGCCGTCTTCGGCGGCGTCATCGTCTACGACCTGGGCCTGGTCGCGGGCCTCCTCGCGATCCTCGTCGGCAACCTCGTCCTGTTCGGCTACGTCGGCGCGCTCAGCCACTACGCGGGCCGCACCGGCAAGAACTTCGCGCTGCAGGCCGCCGACACGTTCGGCCGGCGTGGGCGGATCGCCGCGGCCGGGCTGCTCGCCACGGTCGTCATCGGCTGGTTCAGCTTCCAGATCGGACTGACCGGATCGACGCTGCACGACACGCTCGGCTGGAGCCCGGTGTGGGGCGCGGTACTCGGCTGCGCGCTGTACACCCTGCTGACGGTGGCGGGCATCCGGGCCCTCGCGCTCGTCGGGGCCATCGCCACACCGCTGTTCGTGATCCTGGCCGTGGTCGCCGTCGGATACGGCACCGCGCACGCCTCGTTCGGCGACGCCTTCTCCTACCAGGGGACAAGCAGCGGCCTGGGATTCGGCGGCGCCGTCGCCATCGTGATCGCCGGGTTCGCCGACTCCGGCACCATGACCGCCGACTTCACCCGCTGGTCGCGCGACGGGCGCAGCGCGGTCGCCGCCACGTTCTTCGCGTTCCCGCTCGCCAACTTCCTCGCGTACGCCGTCGGGGGCGTCGTCGTCGCCATCGGCGGCTCGGCCGACCCGGCGACCGACGGCGGCGGGTTCCTGTCGCTGCTGACCGGGCACGGGCCGCTGCTCACCGCCGTCGCCGTGGTGTTCGTCTTCGTCAACCTCGGCTCGGTCGCCTCGCACTGCCTCTACAACGGCGCCGTCGGCTGGTCGGCGCTCACCCCGGCGCGGATGCGCCCGCTCGCGCTCGGACTCGGTGTTCTCGGGCTGCTGTTCGCGCTCACCGGCGTGTGGGGGCACTTCGTGGACTGGCTGAACCTGCTCGGCGTCTTCGTACCGCCGATCGGCGCCGTCCTCATCACGGACCAGTACCTGCGCCGCCGCGGCCGCACCGGCGAGGCACGCGACGTCCGCTGGAGCGCACTCGGCGCCTGGGCCGCCGGGGCCCTCGTCGCGGGCCTCGCCCACTACCTGCTGCCGGGTTCCGTGGACCCGCTGTTCGGGATCGTCGTCGCGGCAGCGGTGTACGCGGCGGCCGGACGCCGACCGAGCACCCAGCCGCTCCCCGAGCCCGCGGTCCCGGCCCGCACCCCCTGAGCCACCGCACCCACGCACCTCACCCCGCCGTCGAAAGGCCACCGTATGCACTCCGCCGACGCCGACGAGATCTGCCGCCTGTCCGCCACCGAGATCGTCGGCCTGGTCCGGGCGCGAGCGCTGTCACCGGTCGAGGTCACCGACGCCGTACTCGCCCGAACCGCCGCGGTGGACGACGCGTTGGGCGCCTTCTGCACGCCGACGCCCGACCTCGCCCGCGCCGCCGCGCTGCGGGTGGCCGACGACGTCGCGGCCGGCCGGGAGACCGGCCCGCTCGCCGGAGTGCCGCTCGGTGTGAAGGACCTGATCGCCACCAAGGGCATCCGCACCACCTCCGGCTCGCACGCCTACGCCGACTTCGTGCCCGACGAGGACGACATCGTCGTGGAACGGGTGGTCGGCGCCGGAGCGATCGTGCTCGGCAAGACCAACGCCACCGAGTTCGGCTACAGCGCCACCGGACACAACCCGCTCTTCCCGCCCACCCGCAACCCGTGGGACACGGCCCGCACACCGGGCGGCTCCAGCGCGGGCTCGGCGGCGGCCGTCGCGGCGGGGCTCGGACCCGTCGCCCTCGGCAGCGACGGCGGAGGGTCGGTACGGGTGCCCGCGGCACTGTGCGGGATCTTCGGGTTCAAGGCGTCGATGGGGCGGGTGCCCGTGTACCCCGGCTGCCGCGACGAACGGTATCCGGGCGTGTCCGGCTGGGAGTCCGTCGAGCACATCGGGCCCCTCACCCGCACCGTCGCCGACGCGGCCCTGATGCTGTCGGTGCTCGCGGGCCCCGATCCGCGTGACCGGCACTCCATCCCCTGTACGGACGTGGAGTGGACGCGGCGCCGTCCGGCGGGGCGGCTGCGCATCGCGTACAGCCCCGATCTGGGCCGGGTCGCCGTCGACCCGGAGGTGCGCCGGGTGGTCGACGCGGCGGCGCACGTCTTCGAGCGGGACCTCGGGGCGGCCGTCGACCTCGTCGACCTCGAACTCCCCGACTTCAGCGAGGCGTTCGGGGCGATCGTCGCGGCCGAGACCGACCTGACGGGCATGCGCGCGCTGGCCGACCGGCTCGGCCCGGCGATGTCACCCCACCTGACGGCGCTGCTGCGCGCCCCGTGGACGGCGGAACAGTTCACCGACGCGGGCCTCGTCCGCAAGGCCGTCGCCAACCGCACGGCCCGGATCATGTCGACGTACGACCTGATCCTCACGCCGACAGCGGCCGTTCCCGCCTTCCCCGTCGGCATCCAGGGGCCCGAGCTGATCGACGGCCGGATGGTGCGCACCGACCACTGGACCTCGTTCACCCCGCTCGCCAACCTCACCGGTCAGCCCGCCGCCTCACTGCCCGCGGGCCACACCCGTGACGGTCTGCCGGTCGGCGCGCAACTGATCGGCCGCCACCTCGGTGACGGCCAACTCCTGGACGTGTGCGCCGCGTTCGAGGAGGCGGCGCCGTGGCGCGCCGTGTGGCCGCCGCTGTCGCCATCGCCCGCCGGGCCTGCCTTGGCACCGGACAGCACGACGGACCGGCTCTCCGCATCGCCCGCTGTCGCGTCTTGACGGGCGGCGGAGGGATCAACGGCCGCTGTCCGCCCGGCGCAAAGTGGTGGCGGGGGAGGCGGGCCTGACCGCCTGGGCGCCGCGGCCGAGCGGGGGGACAGTTCGTCGAACCCCTGGCCCGTCGGCACGGACGGGACGCTCGCGTTCTGGGCCCGGCCGCCGGGATTCCCGTCCACAGGTCCAGGGCGTCGACGCCGTGACGGTCAGGCGCGGTCTCAGGGCAGGGCCTGCTGGAGATCGGTGAGGACGGTCTGCGCCAGCTGTGCCGTCCCGGTGCTCACGCCGGTGGCGGCGCCCGCGGCCGCCCCCGCCGCGATCGGCACCAGAACGGCCTGCATCCGCCCCAGCAGGCGGCGCAACCGGCCTGCGTCGGGCTCCTGTCGGGAAGCCTCGTCAAGAGCGGCCTCCGCGTCGCGGCGCGCCGCCTCTTCTTCCTGCTCACGCAGGCCGAGCTGCTCAAGGGCCGCCAGGAAGGCGCGGACCGCCTCCGACGGAGCGACGGCGGGAGAACCCGCATGCGTCACGTGCTGCCACTGCGACACGTCGTGGTTGCCGATGGCGATCTGGCTTCCGCTGACATCACCGTGGAACTGAGGACTCGCAGGACCGGTCACCGAGCCACTCCCCGCTGGACGTCGTCGCGCAGGCCGGTTGCGACAGACGCGACGCCTTCCCGTCGTGGCTCCAGCACAGCACGGATGCCGGTCAGACCCGCGGTGACCGCGGCCATGTCGATCGGGCTGGTGCGCAAGGTGCGGCGCAGCGCGCGGACCATGCGGGCCAAGGCGTTCTGGTCCTCCGCGGTCAGCTCCAACTCCGCCATGCGGCCTTGCAGTTCGTCGAGCATGGGGAGCAGGTAACCGCGGCAGAACCCCTCGGCGGTGGACGGCGCCGGCTCCGTCGTCGCCTCGGAATCGATCGTCAGACGATGTGCGGACGAGTCCGGACGGACGGTCTGTCCGGGCGAGGCAGCGCCCTTCGGCGACGGGGAATCCGGTGCCGCCGCAGCGCTCGGACAGGCCTCGGAGAAGCTGCGGACCCAGGTCTGCGTCACCGCGCCGTTGCCGATCGCCACCTGGCTGTCCTTGATGGCACCGAAGAAGTACACGCGCACCTCCGAAGCGGCGGATCCGGACCGCGCAGGGGAGGAAGGGGCGGCCACGTCGCGCGGAGCGCTTGTCGCGGTCGCCGACGGCTGCAGAGTGCGGCCGCGGGACCGCGTCGTATCGGAGGCGGCGGAGGCGGTGCTGCGCCGAGCCGACTCCTGGCGCCCCGGCTCCCGCTGCGACGAGGGTGACCGCGTATCTCGCCGATCCTTGCCGCTGGTCGCGCTCTGGCGTGCGGCCGGTGACGGTGTTGTGCGGCTGCGCGGCTCGACTCCCGATCGCAGCGGAATCCTGTCGTTCGACAAGGGGCTTGTTTCCGAAGTCTCGCGCCCGCTGGTCCACGTCTCGTTCCTGGACATCGCTCGGCCGGTCATGTGATCCCCCGTTGCTCAATGTGCAGGCTCCGAAGGTAGCGGAGAGTGACACGCTCTCGGAGGTGGGCGGGGTCACCGGGACGGAAAGGAGCACATTGCCTGGATTTATTTCGGTGAACTCCCTTGATCGCTCCCGGGGAGGGGACTCAGCGTGAAGTCTGACCGGATGCCCCACGGTGGCACCCCCTTTGGTACCGGCACCCCCTTCGGTACCGGAACCGTGGAGGAAACTGCCGACTGCTCTCCAACGTGGTCATGCTGGTGTGGCTCATCGTCGGCATCAATGCCGCGAGCAGCGAAGGCGATGCCCGCACCACCGACGCCTGCGCGACGGGCCATGACGTGGGCACCCTGCCGGGCACCGGAACCATCGTGTTCTTCTGGGCGGCCGGTGCCGTCATCCACGGAGTGGTCTGGCTGGTCACGAACCGCGGTACCCGCCGTCGGCGCGAGGTCCGGTGAGAGGCCAAGGACGCCATCGGGAGCATGCCTCCGCCGCCCGTTCCTCCGATGCCGGCCGGGCCGCCCCCTGCCCCGCAGCCGCCCGCCGTCGGCCCCGGGCGGCTGCGTCGATGGGGCGTGCCGGGGCCGACGGGCGCTGTCCTCGGTGCGGGAGCGGTCGCCGCGATCCGGGCGGGCACATCGGCCGGCGGTCCCGGCACGCCCGGGGGCCACGTCGGGATGAGCCGGGCCCCGTCGGCGCCGGCCGCGGCCGACTGCCGTTCGCGGGTCAGCCGTCCGGGCGGAGGAGGCCACGCTCGTACGCCTTCCGCAGGCGCTGCGGCACCAGGTAGGAGTCTCCGTCGACGGTGACGGGGGCGAGAGCGGGCGTGCTCGCCTTCCACCGGGCGCGGCGGTGGCGGGTGTTGCTGCGTGACATCTTGCGCTTGGGTACGGCCATGAGGAGAGGCCCTTCTTCTCGGGGACGTGGTGGAGAGCGGGTCAGCGGCCGGCGTAGGGGAGCAGGGCCATCTCGCGGGCGTTCTCGACGGCCGCGGCGATCTGGCGCTGCTGTCGGCGGCCGACTCGGGTGATGCGGCGGCTGCGGATCTTGCCGCGGTCGGAGAGGAACTTCCGCAGCAGGTCCGTGTCCTTGTAGTCGATGGAGGTGATGCCCGCCGCGTCGAGCGGGTTGGGCCTGTTCCTGCGGACGGGTGCGGACCTGAAGCTAAGGGGCATGGGGTCTTCCTGTCGGGAGATGCGGGCTGTGGGGAAGGCGGGTGGGCCGTGCGGGTCAGGCGGCAAAGTCGAGGAGTTCGTCGAAGCCGGTGGGGCGGGGAAGGTCCTGTGGTCCGGCGGCGAGTTCGGCATCGGTGAGCAGGCAGGATTCGAGCAGGGACACCAGCCCGTCCCGGTCAAGGCCGGGGGAGGTGAAGACGAGGTGCTGGCAGCGGTCACCGTGCTCGGGGTGCCAGTCGAGGGCGGCGGCGGTGCGGCGTTCGGCCGGCATCAACTCCCAGGCCGCGTCCGGCAGCGCGGCCATCCAGGGACCCGCGCTCTCCACGCACAGGGCGCCGCCCGCGGCGTCCCACGCGAGCAGGCTGTCGGGCCGGTCCGCGAGCCAGAACCGGCCGCGGCTGCGGGCCGCCGCGCAGCACAGGTCCTCCAGCGCCTCGTAGAGGCGTCCGGAATGGAAGGGGCGCCGGCGCTGCCAGACGAGGGTGCTGACGCCGTGCTCGTGGCAGTCGTGGGGGAGCCGTGCGCAGGCCGGATGCTGGGCTGTCGCCGCCGCGTTCACGTCGAACCCGGCGACAGCGGCCGCCGCCCATGTCCCCGACCCGATGGGGATCTGCACGGCGGTGGGGTGCAACTGACGCAGGAGCGCGAGGTCGTCGAGTCCGGTGCCGGGGCTGTCGGCGACCGCGAGAACAGGGGCGTACTCCAGTTGCCGGGCGAAGGTGTCGGCGACGGTGCGCCGGTCCGTGGGGGCCGCGGCGAGCCCGGTGTCGGAGAGGTCGTCGCTGTTGGACAGGCAGGCCAGTACGAGAGACGGGTCCACGGCCGTCACCACGTTGGTCAGCCGGAAGAGACCTGCGCCGTCCGCGGCGACGACCTCGGCCATGCCGCGGGGTTCGACGGAGTCCCACAGTTCCACGACGGCGAGACGGGTGAGTCCGCTCTCGGCCAGCCGTTCCAGCTCGGGGACGAGATCCTCGCGCAAGGCGCAGCAGGCGCAGTCGTTGACCAACGGGGTCTCGCCCCGGGAGAGCTCCCCCGTCGCGTCGCGGACGCTGCGGCGTACCTCTCCTGCCGGGCCCGCCGACAGGTCGTGCAGGAGGGCCACGCTGTCGGGCACCTCATGCAGCAGGCGCTCCACCGTGGCACGGCGGGCGTCGGCGTGCAGGCCGCCGACCACCACCACGGGCATCGGCTCAGGGGCGCTCATCGCCGGCCCCTCCCGCGCCCGTAGCGGCGTTCGAACCGCTCGACGCGGCCGGCCGTGTCCAGGACGCGCTGCGTACCGGTGTAGAAGGGGTGGCTCGCCGAGGAGATCTCGACGTCGACGACCGGGTAGGTGCGGCCGTCCTCCCACTCGACGCTCTGGTCACTGGTCATGGTCGAGCGGGTGAGGAAGGCGAAGTCACCGGCCTTGTCGCGGAAGACGACCGGGCGGTAGTCGGGGTGGATTCCGGGCTTCACGGGTGCTCCTTGAGGGAGTGCGGGAGGGGACGGGGGAGCGGTTCGGTGTTCCGGCCGCGGGACGTCCTCGCGGGCCGTGGCAGGTACTATACGACAACGATTGTCATTATCGTTAGGGCGATGGAGAGAAAGGCAGCACCACACATGTCCGCTCACTGCCAACTGACCGGCGCACGGCCGGGCTTCGGCAAGAAGATCTCGCACTCCCACCGGCGCACCTCGCGCCGCTTCGACCCCAACATCCAGAGCAAGCGCTACTGGCTGCCCGGTGAAGGCCGGTACGTCCGGCTGCGGCTGAGCGCCCGAGCGATCAAGGCGGTGGACGTGATGGGCGTCGAGGCCGCCGTCGCCCGGATCCGGGCTCGTGGGGAGCGCGTCTGATGGCGAAGACCAGCAAGATCGTCAAGAACGAGAAGCGCCGCCAGGTCGTGGCCCGGCACGCCCGCAGGCGCGCCGAACTCAAGGCCGTCCTGTCCTCGTCGCGGACGTCCGACAAGGAGAAGGCCACCGCGCAGGCGGAGTTGAACCGACAGCCCAGGGACGCCAGCGCGACCCGCGTGCGCAACCGCGACAGCGTCGACGGCCGTCCCCGCGGGCATCTGCGCCGGTTCGGCCTGTCCCGCGTGAACGTGCGGGCTCACGCCCATGCAGGACATCTGCCGGGCGTGACGAAGTCCTCCTGGTGACGCGTCGGCAGGGCGGCGAGGCGGCACACGAGCCGGCCCCGACCGGAAGTGAAGCGATCCCGGACCGGAGGTGAAGTGGCGCGGCGCCCGCGTCGGCCGAGCCCGGAGGCAAGGGGCACGGCCGCGGGGATGCCGTCGCCGAAGGACGTGAGGGACCCGGACCGCCGCGCGGCCGGGTCCCTCACGTCCTTCCGCGGGGATCAGCGAACGGTCAGCCCGCTGATCCTGGCCTGCGCAGGGAGCTTCCCGTCGACCTGCACCGCGACGTACCGCGCCGAGGTGCCGGAGCTGAGGTCCAGGGAGCGGACGCGACCGCGCCCACCGGTCCGGCCCGCGCGTCGGTACTGCACGCCGTCGTCGCTGACCTCGACGACGAGGGCCGGTGCGCCGCCCACCGTCCACGTCGCCTCGACCGTGCGCACCGGCACGCCGGCGCCCAGGTCGACCACCATGCGCCCGTCGGGGCCGGGCCGCCACGCGGTCGCCGGATCCCCGTCCACCGCGGCCGAGGGGTCGGACATGCCGGACGGCAGCGGGCTCGTGGGGAACACGCGGCGGCCGAGCGCGAGATCGTCAAGGGGGTACGCGGTCGCGCCGGGCAGCCGGACCGTCGTCTCGCGGCCGGGCACGACCACAGCGGTCGTGCCGCGGTGCTGCTGTCCCTCGACACGCACCCGGCAACCGGCCCCGGACAGGCGCACGGTGGCTCCGTCCACCACCGTCACGCGCAGCCCGTCCGGCAGCCGCCCCGCACCGGAGGCCGGTGCCACAGTGCACCGCGGAGCCAGCAACTGCGCCTCACCGGCGCCGAGTTCGGCCTTGAAGAACGTGCCGTCGCCGGTCAGCGTCTGCTCTCCCTGGAACACCACACGCCGGGCGCCGGACTGCGGCACGGCCACGGTCGTGGTGACCGCGTCGCCGGAGAGGTTGAACAGGCTCAGATGGTCCTCGGTGAACGCCGCCCGCACCGCGGTGTTCTCCGTGGTGGGGCCGGCCTGACGGGCGAGCGCGCGCAGTTCCGTCGCCGACGCCTGCGGGTGGCCCTCGACGACCACGGGCGCGGCCGGCCCGTCGGCCGCCAGGACCGTGTCGCCGTACACCGCGAGCGGATGCTCCGAGCCGCGGACGACGAGCCCGGCCCGGCCGTCGATGTCGAGCCAGCCGCCCCGGCTGCTCACGTCGGGAGTGGGCCAGACGGCGAGGTCCTCCCAGCGCTCCCCGTCGGCCGACCCCTGCACCCGGTAGGCGCGCCCGGCGGCCGCCTCCCAGCGCAGCGTCACCCGGTCGACGTCGTGCCCGGCGCCCAGATCGACGGCCAACCAGCTGTCGGTGCGCGGGCGTTCGGCCTTCGCGACCGCCCAACGGGTCGTCTGGTCGGCGTCCACGGTCAGCTCGGGTCCCTTGCCCGGGTCGTACGAGGACGCGGTGGCCTTCCCGCCGCGCGCCAGATCGGTGCCGTCCGCGCCGTCGCGTGCTTCGAAGGCGTACAGCGAGTAGCCGTACGTCGGGTCGGGGCGTACGCCGAGCATGCGCAGGTGCCGCACCGTCGTTCTGGAGAAGACGACGTCGTCGACGCGTGCCGCCGCCGCCGAGGGGGAGGCGGTGGCGTCCTGGGCGCGCACGGAGACCTCGCCCTCCTCGAAGCGGTACGTGCGTACGCCGTCGAGCCCGGCCATCCCCGGCATGGTGAGGTTGTGCACCTCAAGGTGCCCTTCCCCGGCCGACGTTCCGGACGTCGCGTACACCACGGCGCCGGAGGGCAGCGTGGTGAAGCCCGCGTAGCCGGTGTCCAGGCGCAGCAGGGTGGCGCTGCCGTCGAAGCCGTCGCGCAGGGCGGTGTACACCCGCGCCGAGCGCTGCGCCACCTTGCCCGTGGTCGCCGGCAGGAACATCGGCGTACCGCCGCTGAGCCGGAACAGCCAGTCGTCGTGGGCCGGTTGCCAGGCGAACTTCACGAAACCGGCCTTGCTGACGGCGCCCGCCCACGCGGCCCGCGACTGATGCGAGACCAGCCCCGGACCCGTGCCGAAGTCCGTGACCCCGGCGGCCCGGTCGAAGAACTCGCTCTCGGACAGCGGCCGCACCCGGTTGTCCTGAGCGGCCGCCCACACGTGCAGCAGGTAGCTGATGGCGACCTCGGCGCGGGCCTCGGGCTCGTACTTGGGCTCCCCGGAGAACTTCGCGAGCCGGTACTGCGGCGGGTACTTCTGGTAGGCCTCGAGACGCTCGGCCAGGGCCTGTTCGGCGCGGGCGGCGGCCCGGTCGCCCGCGACCTGTGCCAGGAAGGCGAGCGGGATGACGTCCCGGCCGTACAGGTGCTCGCGATCGTTCACCATCGGCATCAGCGGCTCACCGGCGTCGCTCATCACTCCGAGCAGGGTGCGCCACAGCGGCTGGGCGTTGGGCTGCGCGGTGAGGACCTGCGGCAGCGGGCGCCCCGCGGCCAGGAAGTGCGCGGCGTTGCGGCCCGAGGTGCGCCACAACTCCTCCTGATAGTGCGGGCCGAACGAGCCGTGGTTCTCGACGATGAACGTGTCGTACAGGTTCCGGGCCGTGTTCCGGGAGACCGCGACCCCGTCGACCAGCGCCGGGTTGGCGAGGTCGGCCGGGGGCAGACCCGCCTCGTTGCGCGACCACGTCCCGAAGCCGGCCTCCCAGTCGGGGCGGCGCGGATCGTCCGGCGCCCAGGCCAGAGCGGGCGCCAGCGTCTGCGCGTACAGGCCCATCTCCTCCAGTTTCGTGTCGCCGACGAAGCCGCCCTGCAGCCCGTTCGGTGTCCAGTCGCCCGAGGCGGGGTCGTCCGCCGTGCCCAACTGCGTGGTGTAGGCGGCCTGTTCCCGCACGATCGTGTCGACGTTCGTGCGCGTCGCGGTGTCGAGGTCGTCCCAGAGCAGCCGCGCGGCGAGCACGAAGTACGACTGGAACGTGGTGTCGAAGAACAGCTTGCGGCCCCACTGGGTGCCGCCCGTGAGCCGGTTCGACGCCGCGAAGTGCCGGATCGTGGCAAGAGTGCGCGCCTTGAGGGTGTCCCGGTCCACCCCGGCCAGATCGGCGTCGTACGTGCCCTGCGTGAGCAGGACCGCGTGGCCGAGGACGACGGCGAAGCCGAAGTCCTTGTCCGTGTAATAGCCGCGCGCCTCGTCCCACTGCGTCTCCGACCAGTGGGTGTGCTGCAGCAGGACCCGGTGGTACGTGCCCGCTATGTCGTCCGGGGGAGTGGCCGGGCCGGTGGACGTGCCCAGCGCTTGGGCGGATCCGGTTCCGACGACGGAGGGCAAGGCTGCCAATGCGCCCGAAAGGCCCAGGAGTTGCAGGAATCTGCGGCGGTCGACCTGCGGGGACGGGTACGGCATCGGTGGAACCTCTTTCACAAGACAACGTTGTCAAGATCAGCGGCGCTCATTCTTCGTCCCTGCCTTCCAGGTCGTCAATGGGTTGGGCGGACGGTCTCCCGAGGAGTTCGCCATCGGTGCGCCCAGGGCGGACGGACCTCCTCGATCTCCGAGTCCTTCAGCAGCGCGTCGATGAGGGCCGAGGAACCGGCGATCTTGGTGGCGCACAGGTCGTGGTCGATGCACGGGACCCAGGAGCGGTCATCGGCCCGGACGCCGGACGGGCTGAAGTCCGCTTCGGACCGGCCGCACAGCAGGGCGGCGTCGCCGAGCCGCCCCGCACGGACGCGGAGGTGCTCGAAGTCGACGGCGCCGAGCATCAGCGGGTTGCAGTAGGCCAGGCGGCGAGTGTCCGGGCCTGCGGGGGCTGAACCGGGTGAGGGCGGTGTTCAGCCGGTTCCTGGTCTTGCGGTCCATGCCCCCCTCGGTGACGGGATGATGCCCCGCGGCCGGCTGCCCTCCTTCTTCGCGGGAGGAAAGCAACGGTAGGAGAGCATCGGCCCCTCGGGCACGGCCGGGTCGCCGGTCATCCGGGCGAGTTCGGCCCGGCGCAGCCGTCGCCGGCCGGAGCCCGGATACCGGGCGCGCCCCGGCCCTCCTCCTGCGGTGACGCCCACGCGGTCGAGGTCGATGCCCGCGATGATGCCGGGCAGTCTTCTCCCGTCGGTCAGTTGTTCCTGGTGGTGCTTGTGGTACGACCGTCGGCCAGTTGTCCCTGGTGTTCGGTTCCACGGGCATCCGCAGGTGTTCCCCTGTGCGAATCGAGCACTACGGCCCGGGACGGCGCGGCGCGCGTACGGCGTCCGAATGGCCGGTCAGGGTGCCACGCCCCCGCACCCGACGCCACCGGTCCGCTGCCCGGTGGCGGGTGTCCCTGAGATCGTCCCGAGGGCGACCGGGCCCGTCAGGGAGCCGTACGCGTGCCGACGCGGCCCCGTGCCCGTGAACCGTCGATACTGGCCACCCGCGCACCGGCGCGGCACGCTGCCTCGCACTCCGACCGGTGCGAGGCCAGGGAAAGGGGAGACCGTGGACGGGGCCCGGACGGATCCGAGGGGCGACGAGCCCGAGCAGACAGCCCTGTTCGACTGGGCTGACGCGTTGCCTGCCGCCCCGTCGCGCGGCGGATTCCGGGGGAGCGAGGCGGCCCGGCGCATGCTCGACGTGCGCGAGGTCTACGCCGAACCCGCCGCCCTCGCCTCGCCGCGCGGCCGCCAGATCATGGCCAACCTGCCCGGCGTGCGCGTGACCGAAGTGCCCAGTCACTGGCGGATCCCGTCCCTGCACGGCAACGACGGCAACGTGACCCGCTGGGCCCGGATCAAGACGGAGACGCTCGTCCTCGGCACGAAGCGCACCCTGGAGACCCGCCCCAACGGCAGGTCCGCCGACTGGATCGCCCCCGGCCCCTCCAACGGCTGCGCGATGGCCTGCGCGTACTGCTACGTCCCGCGCCGCAAGGGGTACGCGAACCCGATCACGCTGTTCACCAACATCGAAGCCATCGTGGCCCACGTCCGGCGCCATGTACGGGCCCAGGGCCCCAAGCCCGAGCCCAACCAGTGCGACGCCGAGGCGTGGGTGTACGACATCGGTGAGAACGGGGACTGCTCGGTCGACGCCCTGGTCTGCGACAACACGGCCGATCTCGTCGCGGCGTTCCGCGCGCTGCCCACTGCCAAGGCGTCCTTCGCCACGAAGTTCGTCAACCCCGACCTGCTGGATCTCGATCCGCGGGGACGCACCCGCATCCGCTTCTCACTGATGCCGCCCGACGACTCCCGGCTGCTGGACATCCGTACGAGCCCGGTCGCGGACCGGATCGCCGCGGCCGCCGACTTCCTCGACGCGGGCTACGAAGTGCACTTCAACCTCTCGCCCGTCGTGCTGCGCCCGGACTGGCAGCGGGACTGGGCCGGGCTGCTCGCGCACCTCGACGACGTCCTGCCGTCGCGGGTGAAACGGCAGGCGGCCGCAGAGGTCATCATGCTGACGCACAATCAGGCACTGCACGAGGTCAATCTGGGCTGGCACCCGAAGGCCGAGGACGTGCTCTGGCAGCCGCGGCTGCAGGAGCCGAAGCGTTCCCAGAACGGTGCGGTGAACGTCCGCTACGCCGTCGAGATCAAGCAGCGGGCACTCGCCGAACTGCGGGCGCTGCTGGCCGCGCACACGCCCTGGCTGCGTGTGCGGTACGCCTTCTGAGAGCGCGGCGGTCCGGCGGCGCGGCGGGTGGCGGTGCCCGGTGCGTCCGTACGAGTCCGGGGGCTGTCGTCAGATGCCGCAGGAGGAGGCCGACCAGTAGCGCGAGCTCTGGCTGCCGAGGTGGGCGTGATCGCTGTGGCCGGGGTACCCCGGGCCGAGGATCTCGTTGAACCCGTGGTTGCGGGCCTGCTTGACGATCTCGCAGAACGACGGCGTGCCCACGAGGTCGATCGCGCGCCCGTAGAGGTGGTTGCTGCCGGACGCGCCCCCGACGGCGCTGTTGCAGGAGTAGGAGCGGAAGCCACTGCTGGTGGTCAGGGCGCGGTCGCCCAGGGCGTGCCGCAGCGCCTCCAGCTTCCACATCTGCTGCAGGGCGTTGGCCTTCGCCGCCGTGGCGGACACGGCGCCGCCCGACCAGTCGGAGTTGCAGCGGTTCATCTCGCCGTAGGTGAAGTGGATCGGCGTGCAGTCGCTGTCCTGCAATGCGTAGATCTTGCTGAAGGTCTGGGTGCCCGCGATGCCGTCCGCGGACAGTCCGTACGCCTGCTGGAAGCGGGTGACCGCGGCCTTGGTCGCCGGGCCGTACTCCCCGTCGACCGCGAGGACGCCGCCGTACCCCGGGTATCCGGCGACCCGGATCTGCAACTGCCGCACGTCCTCACCGCTGGTGCCCTGACCGAGGGTCCGGTTCCAGGTGTAGCAGGCGTCGGCGTGGGCGGTGCCGGTGGTCACCGCGGAGCCGAGCGTCGTGAGTGAGGCGAGCATGACAAGCGTGAGCATGGCGCGTATGTGACGTCTGAGCACGGTGTCTCCTGACGGAAAGAGCGACGGGAGGAGCGACGGAAAGAGCCAGTGGGTCATCGACAGTGTCCGACCGGGGCTACGCGCGTCAATAGGGCCCGCGGGGAAGGGGGTGCGTGTGGTGGCCCGGGGGGTGGGTAGACACGCCGGACCGCCCTCTCGTAACTTAACGAATGTTCAACATGGGTGGTGGTGAAGGTCCTGGCGGGGGCGGGGACGATGGTGGACAGGCCCGTCTGCATGTGGGCTCTTCGACCCCCTGGAGAGATGGGCGGATGAGCGGCATCATGGTCGGCGAACCGGCACCGGTGGACGAGTGCGAGCCGTCAGGAGCGGGGGACGCGCGGCCGCCGGTCGCTCTCGGCCCCCTCGGCAAGGGCGAGCACATCAGTGTCCAGGAGACGCGCGAGGCCGGTGTGTTCGAGGGGCACTGCCACTCCGGTCGCGCCGCCGTCCGCAGCTACGGCGGCGCCGCACTCGCCCAGGCCCTCGCCGCCGCTCACCGCGGCGTCGGCGACGACGGCCGTGTGGTGCACTCCCTGCACGCCTACTTCCTGCGCGCGCTCTCCCCGCAGAGGCCCGTGCGCTACACCGTGGACACGGTCCGGGACGGGCGCAGCTACTCCATGCGCCACATCACCGCCGTGCAGGACGGCAAGGAGTCGCTCATGATGAGCGCCTCCTTCAAACTCCCCCAGGGCGGCGGAGGCTGGCGGCAGCCGGACCGGCCCGACGTGCCCGGACCCGAGGGGCTCGACAACGCGTGGGCGTTCCGCCCCACGGACCACCCGCTGCGCACGGCTCTGGAGTACCGGGAGGTCCCGCGACCGGCAGGCCCGGTGACCGGGGAGATCACCCGGCTCGCCTGGGTGCGGACCATCGGCGCGCTCCCCGACGACCCGGCGCTGCACGCCTGCGTCCTGGCCTACGTCTCCGACGCGCCCCTCGCCCCCACGGCGCTCGTGCCCTACGGCGAACCCCGGCCCCGTGGTGTCACCCTCGCCTCCCTGGACCACGCCATGTGGTTCCACCGGCCGGCCCGCCTCGACGAGTGGCTGCTGTACGAGTGCCGCAGCCGCGTCTGCGGCGACGGACGCACCCTCGCGCACGGCGAGTTCTGGAACCGTGCGGGGGAACTGGTGGCCTCCGTGACCCAGGAAGCCCTGTTGCACGTACGCGGAACGGGCTGAACGCGCGACCCGTGCGAAGGAGCCCTCGCCGGATCTTCAGCAGGGGCTCCTTTCGCGGCCCGGACGCGGTCCCCGTACCGGCCTGACTTAACGATCGTTCGAGACGGGTTTCCGTCGCGGAGGCGCATCCGGCCCGGTGTCGAGCAGATGACCACAGACCAGTACTGCGAGTGGGAGGCGCAGGGGCACCCGCCGCGCGACTTCTACCGCAAGCTCGGTGAGCTCGGAACGGCGCGCCCGGCGTAGCGGAGTCCTGCAACGCCGTCCCTTGATGAGGGAGTTGGTGATCATCAGCCATCGGTTGTGCCGGGTTCGGACCGGGGCGCACCGATCGGGAACGGATCCCCATCGGTGCGCCCGGACGTCAAGCGGCCGTATCAGCCGGATCAGCCGAGGTGTCGCCCGAAGAACCGAAGCGTGCTGTCCAGCTCGAAGGCCGGGACATCCCCGTGCTTGCCGGGGTTGGCGTGCAGGGTCTTCTCGGCCGAGGCCAAGGCGTCGAACAGCGCCAAGCTCTGGGCCCGCGGGACCCGCTCATCGTCCCACTGGACCAGGAACTCCACCGGGATCGTGATCCGCGCGGCCGCCTCGGCCGAGGCCGCCGCTCCTCCCAGCCCCAGCACCGCGGCGCGCACCCGGGGCTCCTCGGCGATGAACGGAACGCCGAGTCCGCACCCCAACGACACTCCCCAGTAGCCCACCGGACCGGCGCCGACGTACGCGACGTCCTGGATCGCGTCCAGGACGGCCCGCCACTCCGGGACGGTCTGGCGCGCCACGAGCCCCTGGAAGGCGGCGATCAGCGGAGCCAGATCCTCTCCGGCCTCCACACGAGCCTGGTTCTCCGTCGCGATCCGGTGGTACGTCTCCTCCATCGGCCGGTCGCCATGGCCGGGCACGTCGACCGCCACCACCGCGAAACCGCACTCGGAAACGAAGCGGCGGGCGCGGACCACGATGTCGGGTGCCTTCTTGTGCTGGCCGCCGCCGTGTCCCAGCAGGATCAGGGGACGCGGGCCGGTGGCGCCGTCCGGCGTCCACAGCACGCCGGGAATCTCACCGAGGATGAAGAGCTGTTCCGATACGCCGTCGGACGACGTTCGTGAGGTGAAGCGCATAGCGTTGCAAGCCTTTCAGGATGCCTCTGCGGGCACTCCTCAGACCATGCGAGTGAGGGAGCCCCGACCTGTCACAGCGTTGATCGGTCTCACCTCCTCGGTTCGCAGCGATGCACGGCGCGGTGAACTTAGCACAGCGGACTTCCTCGCGTCCGGGCAGCAGCCTCGCCGGGCAAACCGCCGATGTGGCCATACCGGTTGGGCATACCGCAGTCATCGGACCGCGGCGTGTCGGCGCTCGCACAGGGGGCTGTGGTGAGGGTGTCCAGGTGGTTCGTCACGCGCGAGGCGCGCTTCGACTTGCTCAGGAAATCGAACACATGCTCTATTGGGTCTCATGCGGAACACCATCACCGAAGACCTCGTACGGACACAGCAGGAGTGGACCGCGACCTATGAGCAGCTGGCGGGGCAGCCGGGCCGTACGGCGCTGCGGCGGCGCCTCCTGTATCTGTCCAGGGTGCTGGCCGGGGAGCGGCTGAGCCCGGCGGCCAAAGCGGAGCTGCGGCGCAGGGCCGCGGGGCGGAGGTGATGCCCGCCTCGTCGGTGGTGGCAGCCGGGTGCGGGGTGGACGCATGGGCCCGGTGATAGTCGTGCACCGTCCGTCTCGGGGCGGCGGGCGCCGTGTCACCGTCGGTCCCGCGACCCTGGGCCTCGCGCGCACGGACGCCGACCTGATCGAATTCCTGCGTCGGGCCGGCTTGGAGAACGCGGAGGACATAGTCCTGTCGGACTCGCCGCACATCGTGTGGCGAGGGGGCCGCGCGCACGAGTACGACGCGGGATGATCGCCGGGTTCCGTGCTTGATCGCTGGTCAGGGGCCTGGTGTGGCGCCGGGACGCGATGGTGCTCGGGGCGCGACGGTACGATGCGGCGCGTCGCCAGTTGTACGAATGTTCAGTCGCGCTGCGGGCTGGGCTGCTCAGGGGATCGGAGCGTCGTGTCCACACGGCCCGCAGGTCACAAAGCCATCATCGAGGCAGCTCGGGAGGAGTTCTCCGAGCAGGGCTACGGCGCGACGTCGATCCGGAACATCGCCAAGCGGGCCGGGGTCAGCCTCTCCGCGCTGTACTACTACTACAAGGGCAAGCAGGAACTGCTCGTCGCCATCCTCGACGACGGGCTCGACGCCTACTTCGGCGCCTGCGATGCCGCTTTGCGGGCCGCGGGTGACGATCCGGCCGAGCGGCTGGAGGCACTGGTCACGGCCACGGTCCGGTTCCGGATCGAGCACCCCGTCAAGAGCAGCATCGTGCTCACCGAGGGGCGCAGCCTGGAGCCCGAGCACCTCGCCCGTTACCGCAGGAACGAGGAGCGCGGCACCCGGCAGTTCCGTGAGGTGATCGAGCAGGGGCTGGCCGACGGCGTGTTCCTGACGCCCTATCCGGACGACGCGCGGCGCACCGTCATCGCCATGTGCAACGCCATCGCCCAGTGGTACCGCGCCGATGGCGAGGTCACCCCCGACGAACTCGTCGAGCGGTACGTGTCGCTGGCCCTGACCGTGGTGGAGTACCGCCCGCGGTCGGTGCGCAAGGCGGCGCGCTCCTAGCCGGGATCGGCGCGGGTCACGGCCCGGGGGCGACGGACCGGGACAGGAGGGCGTCCGCCACGGTGGTGCGGGCGTAGAGCACCGAGCGGCCCGCGCGGTGGGCGCTGACCAGACCGGCGTCACGCAGGGCCGTGAGGTGCTGGGAGGCACCCGGGGCGGACAGCCCGCAGCGCTGAGCGAGGTCGGTGGTGGAGGCGGGCGTGTCCAGTTCGGCCAGGAGCAGGGTCCGGGCGCGGCCGAGGACGGCGGCGACGGCCTCGGTGGAACCCGTCGTGCGGTGTTCCCAGAGCGTGCCGATGCCGCGGGCCGGATAGGCGAGCTGGGGCGGGTCCGGCGGCACGGAGCGGGTGAGCACCCGGGGCCAGGCGAACGCCGAGGGGACGAGAAGCAGGCCGGACCCCGTCTCGTCGCGGGTCAGCGAGCAGTGGCGGCGCACCAGGCGCAGGGTCCCCGCGTCCCAGGTGACCGATTCGTGCAGATCACCCAGGACCTGCCCGGCGCCGGCCTCGGCCACCTGCCGGGCGCGGTGGAACAGGTCGGCCTCAAGGAGCCGTCGGATGCGGTCCCAATAGGGGGCGAGAGCGAGGTCCCAGTAGAGCCCGATCTCTTTGGTGATCTTCTCCAGAGCGGCCTGTGGATCCTGCCGCAGCCTGCGGATCCGTACGGAGTGGGAAAGGTCCCGCTCGACGGCGAGCATGTCCAGTTCGACGTGTACCCGCTCCTCGGGGGTGCGCCGGATCGCGGCCAACTCCTCGGCAAGGGTGGGAAAAGGGGAGGCGGGGGTGGGGTTCAGGAAGTCGGCCAGATAGCCGTCCGCCGGAACGAGCGTGGCCAGCCAGCCGCGGTCCAGACCAGCCTCGATCAGGCGCGGCCGGACCTGCGCGGTCCAGCGGTGATGCAGCGGCCGCTCCCGGTCGGCGCGCAGCAGCCGGTAGCTGGTGACCACCTCCCACATCGGCGACACGGCGAACCGGGTCTGGGCCATGTCGGCGGCGGAGAAGCTGAGTTCGGACTTCAAGAGGTGCCCCCGCATCGGTCGCGCACCCGAGTGGTGCGCGTTGGATTAAGGCTGATCTTAATCAATGGTGGGGGAGTGGGGCCCGGGCGCAGGCTGACCGCATGTTCACCAGCTTCCGCGATCTGCCCTCCGTCGTCTGGACCCTCTTCGCCGGGACGGTCATCAACCGGCTCGGCTACCTGATCTCACCGTTCCTCGTGTTCTTCCTCGCCGACCGCGGCGTGACCGGCACGGAGACCACCTACGTGCTCGGCGCCCTGGGCGCGGGCAACCTCATCGGCCCCGCGCTCGGCGGCCTGCTCGCCGACCGGGTCGGCCGCCGCGCCACCATGCTGACCGGGCTGACCGGAGCGGCCCTCGCGCAGGGCGCGCTCTTCATCGCCCCGGGCGTGGCCACGATGGCCGCCGCCGCACTGCTGCTGAGCGCCGCGGGCGCGGCCGTCTCCCCGGCCACGTACGCGCTGCTTGCCGACTCCGTCGACGCGGCCCGGCGGCAGCGTGCGTACGCCCTGTTCGGCTGGGGCGTCAACGTCGGCACCGCTGCGGCGGGCGTCCTCGGCGGCGTGCTCGCCGCACACGGCTACTGGCTGCTGTTCGCGGTCGACGCCACCACCATGCTCGCCTTCGCGGCGATCGTCGCCGTCCGGCTCCCCGAGACCCGGCCCGCCGCTCCCGGGACCGCCGCGGCCCAGGCGTCCGGCACCGGGTACGGCGTGGTCCTGCGGGACCGGCTGCTGCTGGCGCTGCTCCCGCTCTTCGGCATCCAGCTGTTCGTCTACTCCCTCACCGAGGTCGCCCTGCCGCTGGCAGTCCACGACTCGGGCCTGTCGCCCGCCGTCTACGGGGCCATGGCAGCCGTCAACGCGGCCCTCGTCGTGCTGCTCCAGCCGCTGGCCACGTCCCGGCTCGCGCGGCTGCCGCAGCTCCCGGTCCAGGCGGCGGGCAGCGTACTGATCGCCGTGGGCGTGGCGCTGACCGGGATCGCCGACACCGTCACCGGCTACACCGTGTCCGTCGTGATCTGGTCGCTCGGCGAGGTGACGGTGGCGGGTATCGCCGCCGCCCTGGTCGCCAACCTGGCCCCGGCGGACGCCCGCGGCCGTTACCAGGGCGCCTTTCAGTGGACCTGGGGAACGGCCAGGTTCGCCGCGCTGACGGCGGGCGTCGCCCTCTACTCCACACTCGGCCCGGCCGTCCTGTGGTGGTCCGCCCTGATCGGGGGGACCGCGGCGGCGGTGGTCACCGTCGCCCTGCGCAGCCGGGTGGAGCGCCGGGCAGCGCTGAGCCTGGCGGCGTGACAGCCCGACCGGCCTGCGCGGGGCCATGCCATGGCCCTCGGGGAGTAGACGACCAGGATCACCATGACACCGGCGGGCATTCGGGCGCTCACGTACTGAACAGTGGGGATTTCCCGCAGGGGAGTCGGCGCGGCGAAGGGCAGAGTGCGAACGGCCCGGGTGACGGCCGCGGCGACGAGGACGGCGGCGATCGTGCAGCCGGTGTCAGGCATGGTGGAGCTTTCGGAAGTCGGCGAGCCGGCGTGCCGGCAGCGCGGCGGTGAACAGGGCGAAGGCGGCCGGGAGCATCCGGCTGGAGAAGAGGAGGCTTGTCCGACGTCATCCAGGCCGCGACCGACGGTGGCCGCGACGACCCGCACCACGGACCGTTCCCTGGCGCCATCGACGCCCTCCTCGGCGCCGGAGCCGCCCCAGGGGAGCTGAAGGCCGACCTGGCCCCGCAGACGTCCCGCTCCGGATCGGCGTCCTGTGGCGCGTTCCGCCCGACGACGGTGCGCCAGCCCGCACCGCCCGGCTCCACGCCCTCATCATCGACGGCCTGCGCACCCGCCCCGGCCCCATCCGGCGCCGGCGCGGCCGATAGTCCCTCCGTGACCCCGCAACCCCGTGCCGCGCACCGCAGTGCGGGCCCGGCCGCGCCGGCCGGGCCCGCCCCTGTTCAGGAAGCAGCGATCAGGACGCGACGAAGCGGGCGATCTGCCCGAGGACGACGACGTCCGTCAGATACCCGATGTGGGTCTGGCAGGCCACGTTGTTGTTGGTCGCACCGTCGAGCTTGGTGCTGGTGTACGGGATGATGACGCCGTCGCACGCCGAGTACCACGTGGCGTACTTGGTCGAGCCGGGTGTCTCGTCACCGGAGGAGATCTGGGAGATGAACGAGGAGCCCGGGTACATCTGCTGACACGTCGTGTAGACCAGGCAGGCGCCGGCGAAGGTGGTGCCGTGATTGGCGCCCGCGATCGAGGCGAGGTGGCTGACGCTGGTGTTGCCGCCCAGCACCTTCAGGTAGTACTGGCTGACCAGCCCGCCCATCGAGTGGTTGACGATGGCGACCTTGCTCGCGCCGGTCTGTGCCTTCACGGAGTCGACGAAGGAGGCGAGCCCCTTGGCGTTGGTGATGTTGTCGCCGTACGAGTCGTACTCGTAGGCGAAGAGATCGGAACTGGACCAGCCGTTGGCGCGGAAGACGCTCATCGCGGTGACCCAGTTGGAGGCGCTGCCGGTGTAGCCGTGGACGAAGACGACCGGGGTGCTGGTCGCCGACGTCCGGGCGGCGGGCTGCGCGGCGGACGCCGTGGTGGCCCGAGCGTCGACGGCGCCTGCCGCTGTCGTGGCCGAGGAGAACAGCGCGAACGCGGCGACCGTGGCCGCGAGGACGCCGATCAGCCGGCGCGGGGGACGGGTGGAGCCCATGGAGCCCTCCTGACGGGGGTGTGCGGGATACCTGGTCCGGATCAGGGTGGCGGGAACGGGCTCGGGTGCCATCGGCTAAATCACCAGTGCGCACACGTCGGTCCGTGGGCCTCGACCGGGCGAGACGATCTTGCCCCGGCCGAGGCGATCGCGGCGTCGGGACACGCTCCGGTGCACCGTGCCGGGCTCGGCCACGGAGGCCGGCCGATTCCCGGTGCGCCGTGCATTCGAGTGATCCCTGCGGAGGCGGGGTGTGCCCGAAGCCAGGCGAGGTACACGGGGGCCATGAGCTCTTCGATCGTCATGGCTGCCGGAGCGGCCACCAGTTGGATCTTCACGATCATCGGCGTGCTGATCGTGGTCGCGCTGCTCCTTCTGCTGTGGACGAGCCGCCGTCGGCTCGCCGAGCGCCCGAACCCGCCGCAGACGCCGCAACCTCGCGCGGACTCGTGGGAGGAGCCACAGGACGACGACAGGTCGTAGGCTCCGCCGCACTCATGCGTCCGCGATCCAACTCCCGTGGAACCCCAGCGGTACCCGGCCGGGCAGGTGGACCCGGGCCAGCGGGGCACCGTCGAAGTCCTCGGACGCGAGGATCAGCAGATCGGTGGCGCCGCGGTCGGGGTCGTTCACGTACGCCAGTACATAGCCGTCGTCCTCGTCCCGCGCCCCGCGCCGCGGGACGAACACGGCCTCGCCGGCCGCCGCGCCCCGGGGCAGGCGGTGGACCTGCCTGCTGCCGCGCATCATGTCGTGCTTCATCAGGTAGTTGCTGAACTTCTCGTCCGGCGGCACCCCGTCGACGGTCTCGTACGCACGCCACATCTCGGCCGCGCTCGCCGTGTAGGCATAACGGTGCTGATGGGAGACCAGAGCCTCGTTGATACGCGGGAACTCCTGCGGACGGTCGTCCAGCCGGTGACTGCGGACCCGCCCCGCGCGCGTGTCGATCGTCCAGCGGTCGAGCGTCGGAGACCCGGTCGCCGAGGGGCCGTCCGAGCCCCGGCCGGCGGCGTAGAACGGGGCGGGAAACCCGATGTACTCCAGCACGACGGTGTCGCCCAGGTCGTAGGCGTTGAGCGTGTGCGAGTAGTACACCGGGTCGATCTCGAACCAGCGCGTGGTGCCACCGGACCGCGGCAACAGGCCGATGCGCATGGGGTGGTGGTCGTTCCACACGTACGGCACGATCGCGCCCGCCTGCGCCGCGGCGGCGTCGAAGGTGATCGGTACGTCCACGATCACCACGTACCGCTCGGTCAGCGCGAAGTCGTGCATCATCGGCGCGTCGGCGACGGGGATCCGCGCGGTCCGCGCCACCCGGCCGGTCCGGTCGATCATGATGTGCCGCACGTGGTCCCAGGTGGGGTAGTACGAGATCGCGTGCAGCTCGTCGACCGCCGCGTCGTACTTGGTGTGCGCGGTGAACGCGCCGTGGAGGCTGCCACGGAAGTCGTACGGGCGCACCGTGCCGAGCTCGCCGTCCAGCTCGTACGGAAGGGGACCGCTCTCCTGCATCGCCAGGATGCGGCCCTTGTACGGGATCACGTGTGTGTTGCAGGCGAAGTCGTCCGGGGGCACCTGGCCCGGGTACGTCTCGTCCAGCTCAGCGGCGACCTGCGAGGAGCGCACCCAGCGGTTGCGGTACCACTCGGCGTGTCCGCCGCGCAGGCGCACCCCGTGCACCATCCCGGCGCCGAGCATCCAGTGGTGGGCGCGGACATCCTCCAGGCCGAGGGCGTTCGGGCCGTTGCGCAGGTAGCGGCCGTCCAGGTCACGAGGGATGCGGCCGGTGACCTTGAGGTCGAAAGCGGTCAACTCCTCCGTGACCGGCGCGAAGGCCCCCTCCAGGAAGGGCGTCGCCCCGCTCCCACCGTTCGTCGCGGCGCCGGCGTCCGCCTGCGCCGGGGGCGCGAGCAGGCCGGGCCCGAGGCCGCTGCCGACCATCCCGCCCGCTGCCGCGGCCGCCGCACCCTTGAGAAGGTTCCGTCGTGAGTGGCTGGTCATCGTGCTTCTCCGCTCGTTTGTCGCTTCCGTGTCGCTTCCGCTGCCCGAGGTCGCTCGCGTGGGCCGCTCGGGGCCGGAAGCAACTCTCCTCCGCAGGCGTGCGAGGGACAGTCGGGCCAAGACCCGGATCGTGGGGTGGTGTTGGCACCACCCCACGGCACGGACCGACGACAAGAAGAAGTCGTACGGAACTGTGTTCGGGGAACTCCTGGAGGATGAGCGACAGGAATGGAGAACGGTGCGCACGCTGCGGCACGAGCCCGGGATCGGGCTGTCACGGCCCCGATGAGGGGCAGTCTTCAAGGCCGGCGGACCCGGCTCGGGCCGGGGCGACGGCGGGCCCGAACTTCACGTTCGACAGGATCCTCGTCTCGACCGCGGGCACGGCCCACATTCCAGGTGGCTGCGTCTCCTACGCCGACGATCCCGAGGCGGCAGGCTGGGGGTGGTCGCCCGGCGCCGATCTGGCGGCCTGGGCCCGGCTCGGAGAAGAGACGCCGCTGCCTGCCACGGCGGGAAACACCTCCCTGCGGGCCACCAGCCGATGTCCCCGGTGCGCGCACTTCCTCGGCGGTCCGTGAGTCCGGCCACGGGTGGCAGCAGTACGGCCCACAGCCGACGCGGGACGGTGCGGCGGGTCGTCCACCATGCGCCGACGGGCCTCGGTCCGCACCCGGTCCAGCCATCACGGCGTCACCGCACCGACAGCGGCTCTCGGAGGGGGCAGCCCTCGCCGAGAGCACGGTGTCGCGCGGCCTGTCCCGCAGTAGGCTGAGCACGCAGTGGTGGAGCGCCGGCTTGACCCGCCGTGCGTCGTCATCGTCCGGGGGCGGGGCGGTGATCGATTTCCCGGACGCATCGAGCCCGGCGCCGCAGTCCTGAAGATCGCGACGGACAGGCAGAACGCAGGCCCCGTGCCCGAACGGCCCATCCTCCGATGCCGATACCGGGCGGGCCGTCCAAGCTCAGAGGACGGACTCGGACTCTCGGCCGCACTGGAGGCAAACGGTGGATGACTACCCGCTTCTCGGCATCTTCCTGACCACGTTGTTCCTCTTCCTGTGGGTGATGTGGTTCTTCCTGCTCTTCCGCATCATCACGGACGTCTTCCGCGACCGTGACCTGAGCGGATGGGCCAAAGCAGGGTGGATGATCTTCTGCATCCTCCTGCCGTTCCTCGGCGTCCTCGTCTACGTCATCGTCCGTGGCAAGGGCATGAGCGAGCGCGATGCCGCACAGGCGCGCCAGGCGCAGGCGGCGTTCAAGGACTACGTCCGCGAAGCCGCCGCACCCCAAGACCGTGCCGCGTCGTCCGTGGACGAGCTGACGCGCCTTGCCGATCTGCATGCCTCGGGCGCGCTCACGGACGAGGAGTTCGAGCGTGCCAAGAGCCAACTCCTCGCCTGAGGCGGGGAACCGGTCCTTTGCCGGCCGAGAGCCCAGTGTGTCGCTTCGTACGCGCGGCGTGCGGGCGCTCGGCCGGCCTGTCAGAAGGGGATGTTTGTGACGCAAGAACTTGACGCCATCGGTCCGGTGGACGTGGCCGTGATCGGCTTCGAAGGCAGCCGATTCAACGGCGAGATCGTCCCGGCCCTGAAGGAGATCCAGGAGAAGGGCACGGTGCGCGTCCTGGACATCACCTTCGTCCGCAAGGACGAGGACGGCGCGACGGCGGTGGCCGAACTCACCGATCCCGACGTCGCCGAGGCGTTCGGCCAGATGACCGGCGCCCAGTTCGACCTGCTCAGCGACGAGGACCTGCGGACCATCGCCGACGGACTGCCGGCCGGGTCCTCCGCCGCGGTCGTCGTCTGGGAGAACAGCTGGGCCGCTCGCCTGGGCGCGGCGATTCGTGACTCCCACGGCGAGGTCATGATGCTCGAACGCATCCCCAGGGAAGTCGTCGAGACGGCCGTCGCCGCTCTCGACGCGGACTGACCCACGCCACCGGCCGCACCACCACCACGAGGGGACGACCCAGATGCCTCAACGATTCGGACGGCCAGGCCTGTTGGGCACCATGGCCCGCACCGCGGTGATCACCGGAACGGCCAGCGCCGTTTCGGGCCGCGTCAACCGCCGCCTCGCAGACCGGGACGCACAACGGCAGGCACAGGCCTACCAGACACAGCAGTACGAGCAACCTCAGGCCCCCGCCCCGGCCCCGGCCCCGGCTCCGGCGCCCGCTCCGGCCGCGGGCGGCCAGGACCGGGTCAGCCAGCTCACCGCACTGGCAGACCTTCGTGCCCAGGGACTGCTCACCGATGAAGAGTTCGCCCGGGAGAAGGCGCGCATTCTCGGTTCCTGACCGAGGGGACGCGCAGCTCCTGATCGGCGGCCCCGCCGCAGCCGCACTGCTCGCACTGCGCGCCTTCGTGGTGGCCCTGGCTCGCCGGGCGCACCGCACCCGTCTGTGAGCACCGCACGCTCCGTCCTGCCGCCCAGGTTCCGAACCCGGGCGGCCGGACGGGCTGGGTGCGCCTGCTCGGCCCAGCAGGGGAGTGTCCCGTTCCGCGCTTCGGTACGTATTCGGGCCACGGCCCGACCCGGCGGTAGTCCGAGCCTTGACCACGTAGCAGCGTGCATGCGGCCGGTTGACCTGTGGCGTCTACGCGGGCCATGACTTCGACTCCCGCAGGAGCATGGGCATTCGACTCTCTTTCGACGCAGTGGAGATGGCCTGCCTGGTCCCTTGAAGCAGGCACACAAGGGGGAGTAAATCCTTGTCATTGCTCCACTACGTCGGCCATGACCCCGCTGCGCGAGTGGGGGCGGCCGCCGCCGGTGTTGTCGGCGATGGGCGACGGCCGCCGGCACGTCCGCTCGGGCCTCAGCGGGGCGTAGCGGGAGTACGACCCCGGTGGAGAACAGGCCCGGGAGGACGTGCCCGAAAATGGCCCATGGCTGCGAGGGTAGGGCGACGTCACGTTCCCCGATAGCCGTAGTCCGGTCTACCCCTCCGAAAGGTTCGTGTGGGGAGCGTGGAGACTTGGCGCCCTCGGCTCGTCGTCGACGAGCCGCGGAGGGGCAAACGGCGGCGAAGCGCCTCAAGGGCTGCGGGACGCGTGACCGTCCGTCCGCCCGGCGGAGTCGCGCCGGCGGGGGCTCTCGGGGCAATCGCAAGGCCGGTTCGGTATCCGTCCCGCAGAATGACCTCATGTCAAAGCTGCCGGCACGGTCGGGTCGCGGTTCCTTTTCGGGTGCAGTGCTGTCTCTGTGGTCGCAGGACTCTGTGTTGTCGATCGGCTCGGTGGGTTCGGTGCTGTCCATCGGCTCCGTCGGATCGGCTCTGTCGTTCGGTTCGATCGGGAGCGCACTGTCCGTCGGCTCGGTCGGTTCGGCGCTGTCGTTGATTTCGACGGGGTCGTGGCTGAGTACGGGGTCCCTCTTCTCGGCGCAGTCCCGGTGGTCGGTGCTCTCCTGGCGCTCTTCGCGCGGCTTCCTGGCTGCGGGAGCGGTCGGGGCGGCGGCGGGCGGTGCCCTGGTCATGCTCGAGCGCCGGGCCGCGCGGGTCTGACGGTCCGTGGGCACATGGTTTCCGGGCAGCCGCCACGCTGCCCGGAAACCATGTGCCCACGGAGCCTTACAGCTGGTCCCCGACGCTCAAGTGCTGCGTCGCACGTCCGCCCGTAGTGGGACTGATCATGGGGACGCGTACCTCTACCGGTGCGGTTGCCGCAGCCACGGGAGACACAGACAGGTCTCCGGTCGCAGGGGTGACCCGAGATGAGGTCGACGCTTCAGGCGCCGGTGGAGGATGCGTTCTCCTCCAGGCGGGCGCCCAGGGTGGCGGCGAAGTCCTCGGCGCGGGCCAGTTGGACCCGAAGCTTCTCCACCTGTTCGGTGGCGGCTTGCTCGTAGGTCCGTACGCGTGCCAGGAGGACTTCGCGTTCGTCGGGATCGAGGCCGTCACCGGCGTCCAGGCGGTCGGTTGCCTCCAGCAGGTCGCGCATCTGGTCCAGGGTGAAACCGAGCGGCTTCATGCGACGGATGACCATGAGGCGGGCGACGTCGGCTTCGGTGTAGAGACGGAAACCGCCCTGCGAGCGGGCGGACGGGACGACGAGGCCAGTCTCCTCGTAGTGCCGGATGGTGCGCAGGGACAGCTCCGTGCGCGCGGCGACCTCGCCGATCTGCATGTGCTTGTCTTCCACGCCCGTGATCCTCTGGCCCTTCTCGTCGTCAGCGGTCTCCGCCCGGAGGGGCACCGCCGATCTCTACCCTAACGTTAGGGTAGAGTTGCTGCTGCTGATGAGGGCGGCTGCCGCTGCCCTTGCTGTGCCGGGGCCGATGGTGCCCCGATGAAGTCCCGATTGTTGCAGGAGAGAAGCGTGCGCGAGCCCACGGTGCCCGGCGCCGCCGCCTGTCCGCCGTGAGGCTTCACCCCTGGACGTGAGGCGGGCCGTGACTCCACGCGGCCCGGTCCCGTCCGTCCTCGACTTCCGGCTCCGTGTCCACGGGGCCGTCCGCGGGGTGCCGGCCCGGCCCTTCCGCGTCCTCCCGCACACCTCGGCCCGCTGTAGGGGTGTGCCCGAGCACGACAGGTTCCGTTTCCCTTGTCCTCCGCTGCCACTGCTGTGTCCCCGGCCGCGCGCCTGCGCGGATGGAAGCCCGACTGGATCTCCGATCCGAAGGTCTGGCGCACCGAGATCCTCGCGGGCCTCGTCGTCGGGCTCGCGCTGATCCCCGAGGCGATCTCGTTCTCGGTCATCGCCGGTGTCGACCCGGCGATCGGTCTGTTCGCCTCGTTCACGATGGCCGTGGTCATCTCGGTCGTGGGCGGCCGCCGGGCCATGATCTCCGCGGCCACCGGCGCCGTCGCCCTGGTCATCGCCCCGCTCAACCGGGAGCACGGCTTCGGCTACCTGGTCGCCGCGGTCATCCTGGCCGGCGTCTTCCAAGTCGCCCTGGGAGCACTCGGGGTGGCGAAACTGATGAGGTTCGTACCCCGCTCGGTGATGGTCGGGTTCGTCAACTCCCTCGCCGTCCTGATCTTCATGGCGCAGGTCCCGGAGATGACCGACGTACCGTGGGCCGTCTACCCGCTGATCGCTGCCGGCCTGGGCCTGATGGTCCTCTTCCCGAAGATCACCACCGTGGTCCCGGCGCCCCTCGTCTCGATCGTCGTCCTCACCGCCGTCACCATCGGCGCAGCCGTCGCCGTGCCGACCGTCGGCGACAAGGGGGCCCTGCCGTCGTCCCTCCCGGTTCCGGGCCTGCCCGATGTGCCGTTCACCCTCGACACCCTGACGACCATCGCCCCGTACGCCTTCGCCATGGCACTGGTCGGCCTGATGGAGTCGCTGATGACCGCGAAGCTCGTCGACGACATCACCGACACCCACTCCGACAAGACTCGCGAGTCGGTCGGTCAGGGCATCGCGAACATCGTCACGGGCTTCTTCGGCGGCATGGGCGGGTGCGCCATGATCGGTCAGACCATGATCAACGTGAAGGTGTCCGGTGCCCGCACCCGTCTTTCCACCTTCCTCGCCGGGGCCTTCCTCATGGTGCTCTGCATCGTCTTCGGTCCGCTCGTCTCCGACATCCCGATGGCCGCGCTGGTCGCCGTCATGGTCATGGTGTCGTTCGCGACCTTCGACTGGCACTCCATCGCCCCCAAGACCCTCAAGCGGATGCCCGCCGGTGAGATCGCGGTCATGGTGATCACGGTTGCCTGCGTGGTCGCCACCCACAACCTCGCCATCGGCGTCGTCGTCGGCTCGATCACCGCCATGGTCGTCTTCGCCAAGCGGGTCGCCCACTTCGCCGAGGTCAGCGCCGTGCTCGACCCCGATGGCAGGACGGTCGTGTACCGGGTCACCGGGGAGCTGTTCTTCGCCTCCGCCAACGATCTGACGGGCCGGTTCGACTATGCCGATGACCCCGACAGGGTCGTCGTCGACCTGTCCGCCGCCCATGTCTGGGACGCCTCATCGGTGGCCGCACTGGACGCGATCGAGACGAAGTACGCGCAACGAGGCAAGACCGTCGAGATCACCGGTCTGAACGCCCCGAGTGCCGATCTCCACGGCAAGCTCACCGGCGAACTCGCCGGTTGATGTGCGGCCCGCGCCCCGGTCCGGGCGTCAGTGGGGGCGCGGGTACACGCCACAGGACGTGATCGGCTTGCCGTTCGCGTCGTCGAGACACACGCCGGCGTAGGAGCCGCCACCGACGACATCGGCGGGGAGGGTGGCCGGCACGGACGTCACGGTGTTGCAGTGAGTGCTGCTGCTCCGTGCGCCGAGGGGGTTCGCGTAGCCGTCGAACACGCTGTACCAGACTCGGCGGCAGCCGACGGATTTCAGTGTCCCGGTGAAGACGGCTGATCGGTTGTACCAGGTGAGAGTGCCTTTGATGGAGCTCCCGGCGCCGTCGGATACGTAGACCGCAGTGGGCGGGAGAGCGGCAGCCGTTGCCTCGGGCGCCGCGACGGCCGGTGCGGTCAGGGGCACGGACAGGGCCAGGCCGGCCGCGGTGAAGAGCGTGAGAGCAGAGCGACGCATCACGTTGTCTGTGTCCTAAGGTCGTGAGTGGGGGAAGTGACGCGACAAGGTTGCCCCATGGCCTCGCGCCTCAACCTCGACCGTCGCGCGACGTGGGTGCAGCCGGCCCGTGGGCGCCGCGCGGAGTCGAGGAGGGACGACTGCCCTCACCGCTGTGCTCGTACGACACCGTTCGCGGCCCACAATGCGGCCACGGAGGCATCCAGGGTGTGCTCCGTCCGCCAGCCCAACTCCTGTGCGGCGAGGGATGTGTCGGCGCGTTGCCAGGGCACCGCGACGGAGCGGCCGACCGCGCCCAGAGTCTCCTCGATGCGGCCTCGGAATCCGGAGGCGCGGATGAGGCCGTGGGCGAGGTCGCGGACGGGGACGGCGTGGCCGCTGCCGATGTTGAGCAGGGGTGGCAGGGGTCCGGGGTTGGTCAGGGCGAGGGCGGTGGCTGTGGCCACGTCGCGTACGTCGATGAAGTCGCGGTGTGCGGAGAGGTTGCCGACGTGGATGGTGCCGTGTGGGTCGTGGTGCAGGGCGGTGCGTAGTTCGGCGGTGAGTCGGCCGGGCAGTCCGGCGGTGGGGGCGCCCGGGCCGACCGGGTTGGTCACGCGGAGGACTACTGCGTCGAGGCCGGAGCCGGTGACGGCGAGGGTGCCTGTCAGTTTGGTGGCGCCGTACAGGGAGACCGGGCCGGCCGGGGCGTCCTCGGGTGTGCTCTCGCCGAGGATCGTCGGGCCGTACTCGGCGGCGGAGCCGAGATGGATGAGCCGGACTGTCGGCGCCGCGGCCTTGAGCGCCTCGCACAGCATCGCCGGGCCGCGCGCGTTGATCTCCGTCAGGGAGAGGACGCTGCCACCGACGGCGCCCGCGCAGTTGACCACCGCGTCGGGTGCGGCTTGTTCCAGTACGGCTGCGAGCACGCGCGGCGAGGTGGTGGCGAGGTCGACCCGGATGTCGTCGTCGGGAGAGCGTCCGCCGGTGAGCAGCCGCACGCCCGGCAGGGCGCGCAGCCGCTCGGCGATGTGCCCGCCCAGGTATCCGGTGGAGCCCAGGACGAGGATGCGCACGGGATCCGTCACGCTCCCTTCAGCAGGAGGGAACGGTGCGTGGTGAACTCGGCGTTGGCCCGGTCGTAGTCGTCGGGGCGGCCGATGTCGAGCCAGTATCCGTCGAAGTTGTGGGCGCGGGGCGGGGTTTCGGACTTGAGCAGGTCGATGACGAGTTCGTCGAAGCCGAGGGGGAGTCCGGGTGTGTAGTCGCTGAGGGTTGCCCGGGACACCCCGTAGACACCCATCGAGACCCGGTAGTCGATCTTGGGTTTTTCGGTGAAGGCGACGACGCGGGAGTTGTCGGTGGTGAGGACTCCGAAGTCGATGTGGACTTGGCGGGCGTAGGTGGCGATGGTGAGGGGTGCGTCGGATTGCTGGTGGCCGTGGAGGACGGAGGCGAAGTCGAGGTCGGTGAGGATGTCGCCGTTCATGACGAGGAAGTGTTCGGGGAGGCGGTCCATCATGGTGAGCAGGGGGCCCATGGTGCCCAGGGGGCTGTCTTCGGTGGCGTAGCCGACGCGCAGGCCCCAGCGGGCGCCGTTGCCGACGTAGGCGCGGATGATGTGGCCGAGGTGGCCGATGGCGATGGTGACGGTGGTGAAGCCGGCGGCGGCGAGTTGGCGGAGCACGATTTCGAGGATGGCGTGCTGGTCGCCGATGGGGACGAGGGGTTTGGGCAGGGCGGTGGTGTAGGGGCGCAGGCGGACGCCTTTGCCTCCGGCGAGGATGACGGCGTGCATGGGTTCGGGCTCCCTTGGTCGGTGGGCCGGGGTGTGGTGCGGGTCGTGTGCCGGTCTGGTGGGGCGGGTGCGACCCGGCGTCCGAAGCGGGGGTCAGATGTTGTAGATGTCGGTCTTGTAGCGGGCGAGGTTGGCGGGGTCGCTGAAGAAGGTGGCGGTGTGGGTGAGGCCTTCTTCGAGGGTGTGGGCGGGTTCCCAGCCGGTGGCGTGGTGCAGGCGGGTGGCGTCGGCGATCAGGCGCATGACTTCGGAGCCGGTGGGGCGGACGCGTTGGTCGTCCTCGTGGATGTCCAGGTCGGTGTTCATGACTTTGCCGATGAGGCGGACCAGGTCGCCGATGGAGATCTCGGTGCCGGTGCCGGCGTTGAAGGTGCGGCCGGCGACCTGGTCCAGGGGTGCGGTGCCGACGGCGAGGAAGGCGCGGGCGGTGTCCTCGACGTAGGTGAAGTCGCGGGTGGGGCGCAGGTCGCCGAGGGTGATGCGGCGTGATCCCGCGGCGATCTGGCCGATCACGGTGGGGATGACGGCGCGCATGGACTGGCGGGGGCCGTAGGTGTTGAAGGGGCGCAGGGTGATGACGGGGGTGTCGAAGGAGGCGTGGTAGCTGTCGGCGAGGCGGTCGCCGCCGGCTTTGGAGGCGGCGTAGGGGGACTGGGTGTTGATGGGGTGGTCCTCGGTGATGGGGACGGTCTGTGCGGTGCCGTAGGTCTCGCTGGTGGAGGTGTGGACGAGGCGGGGGGTGCCGAGTTGGCGGACGGCTTCGAGGACGTTGAGGGTGCCGGTGATGTTGGTGTCGACGTAGCTGTGGGGGGCGCGGTAGGAGTAGGGGATGGCGATGAGGGCGGCGAGGTGGTAGGCGGTTTCGGCGTCTTGGAGGAGGTCGTGTACGGAGCCGGGGTCGCGGACGTCGCCGAGGACGATGTCGACTTCCGCGAGGGTTTCGGGTGGGAGGGTCTCCAGCCAGCCGTAGCTGGAGAAGGAGTTGTACTGGGCCATCGCGCGGACGCGGTGTCCGGTGGCGACGAGGGCTTCGGTGAGGTGGGAGCCGATGAAGCCCTCGGCTCCGGTGACGGCGACAAGGGGTGCCGTGGTCATGGGTACTCCAGGAGTGTGGCGTGGAATGCGGGTGACGAGGTGCGGGCCGCGGATTCAGGCGTGCGCCGTCGGGCTGCCCAGCCGGACGAGGGCGAGGACCAGCAGGAGACCGGCAGCGGCTGCGTCGCAGAGCGCGGCGGGCAGGACGAGCGCCGTGGTGGCGGCCGACAGAGTGATCGCGGCCGGCAACCAGGCGGTACCGAAAGCCTGCAGGAGGAGGGCCGTCCACAGCACCGCGCCCACGGTGAGCAGTTCGGCGGCCGGGACGGAGGCGGCGAGCGCGCCGAGGACCAGCAGGGTCGAGTACACCCCGACGCACAGCAACAGGGCACCGGCGGCGCGCAGCAGGAAACCGGCGGGGGTCGCGGAGGCGCGCAGGGCGGACACGGCGAGGCCGCGGAAGCGATACAGAAGCCACTCGGCCGGGCCCATGCTCAAGGTCAGCACCACGACCGCGTACGGATGTGCCTCACCCAAGGACAGCGTCATCGCGCCCGCGGCGAAACCGAAGAGCGCGTACGGCGCCGAGTGCAGCAGAGGCGTCCTCGGACCCGGCTCGGGCGCGCCCCGCAGCGCCCGCACCAGCACGAGCGCGGCGATGGCCACCGAGAGTTCGAGTCCGGTCAGGAGCATGCCTGTGCGTACGACGGTCGGCGGCTGCCACCACAGCAAGGACAGAGCGCCGGCCGTCACGGGCAACAGGGCCGCGGCCAGTAGCCGTTCGTGGCCGAGGACCAACAGCACGCCGCCCGCGGCGAGATAGGAGGACTGCCCGACGGCGAACGCCGCACCCGGGCCCTGCCCGGCCACCACCCACCCGGTGGCGGCCGCCGCGACGGCGCCCAGTGGCGCCCCCACGGCCAGTGTGCGTGCTGCTTCCCGCCGCCCGACGGCGAGCCGTACGTAGGCGCGGTGGCTGAGTCCTTGTGTCCACGCCCAGGACACCAGCGCCGCCACGGCCAGGCCGCGGAGCCCGGCCGCGCCGCCCCAGAGCCCGCCCGCGAGCAGATAGGCCGTGCCGGGGAGCGCGAACAGAATCCCGCGCAGCAGGCACCGCACGTGATCGGGCCGCCACGGGTCGGCCGGCACCGGCGGAGCCGCGTGGACACGGGGCACGCGCCGGTACACGTCCTCGGCCAGCGAGAACAGATCGGAGTGCCGATACGTCCGCTGAATGCGCCCGACACTGAGCCCTTGCGCCTCGAGGAGCGCCGCGACCTCGTAGGGGTGCACGGCGGATCCCACGTCGTCGGCGAGTTCGGCGGCCAGCGCGTCGACCGGGTCGTCGGCGTGGACCGGGTGCAAGGTGAACGCCCGGCCGCCCGGTCCCTTCCGCGCTCGCACCAGGCGTTCGCGTCGAGCGGTGAGCGTGTCCCCCAGGGGGCCGTGCGGCGGAACGGCGATCGGACCGCTCATACGGCCACCCCGACCGGCTCGCGTCCGACGGCCGTGTGTTGGCCCAGCTCGCGGTAGATGGCGCAGAACGCTTCCACGGTCTGCCGCAGTGTGAACTGTTCGATCACCCGCAGGCGGGCCGCCTCGCCCATCGCCGCCCTGCGCGGGCCGTCGGAGAGGAGCTCCAGGGCCGCCCGCGCCATCGCCTGCGGGTCGCGGGGCGGGACGACCAGGCCGGTCGGGCCGACCGCCTCCCGGACCCCGCCGACGTCCGTGGAGACGGTGGCGCGGCCGCACGACATCGCCTCGATGAGCGTGAACGGAAAGCCCTCGCTGATGCTGGAGAGCATCACGACGTTGCCCGCCGCGTAGGCGTCCTTGATGTGTTCCACGCGGCCCTCGAAACGCACCGCGTCGCCGACGCCGAGGGAGGCCGCCAGTGCCTCGCAGCGTTCCCGGTACCCCTCGCCGCCCCGTGGAGTGCCGCCGAACAGCCTCAACTGCGCGTCGGAGACCTTCTGTTGGACCACGGCGAACGCGCGGATCAGCGTCTCCAGGTCCTTGATCGGGTCGACCCGGCCGGCCCAGCTGAGCGTGGGACGCTCCGGTTCGGGGCCGGCCGGCGGGAACGCCGCCGGGTCCACGCCGTTGTAGACCGTGCGGATCAGCGCCGGATCGGCGCCGCCCCGCTCCTCCCACAGCCGGTTGTAGCGATTGCCGGGAGTGATCAGCGCGGCCCTGCGGTACGTCTCCTCGGCGAGCAGCCGGAAGAAGCCCAGCAGCAGCGCCTTGACCGGCCAGGCGTACGGGCCCGTCCGGTAGCCCAGATAGCGCTCGCGCAGATACACCCCGTGCTCGGTCAAGAGCAGGGGTACACCGTGGAGTTGACGGGCTATGAGGCCGGGGAGGGCGGCGATGCCGCCGCTCACCGCATGCACCACTCCACGTTCTGGCGGGCGTGCGGCCAGGGGGCGCAGGGCGTGTTCCAGCAGACTCGACGCGGTGACCGCGTCGTGCAGGGTGGGCCGGGCCGCGGCGGTCTCCAGATCGGGACGCCGCCACACCGAGGTGAGTACGCGTACCGCTCCGTCTCCGCGCAACACCTGCGAGAGGGCGCCGCCGTGGGCGTAGCGTGCGAGTTCGTACAGTGCGGGGCCGAAGCCCTCCTCGGCCGCCGGGTCGAGCAGGGACGTGACGAACTGCTCGTAGGCGGCCAGGATCCGGCGCGCGGTGCGGCCGCGGGGCGCGGGGCCGGACGGGGCCGGCCCCCACATGGGCAGCACCGTCGGAGGCGACACGTGGGGCGGCAGTTTCCAGGCCAGCGCCTCGCGCCCGGTGCCGGTGACCGCGATGACGTCGAAGCGAACCTCCGGCATGCCGCGTACGAGTTGGTCGCACCAGACGCTGACGCCGCCGTGGCTGTGCGGATAGGTGCCTTCGGTCAGCAGGGTGACCTGCGGCACGGAGCGCAGATGAGCAGCAGGAGAGATGGGGGACACAGGGGGGACGGGAGAGATGGGAGAGTTGAGCGCGTCCATCACAGTGGTGTATTCCGGTTCACTCGCTCGTGGGTGCGGGGCTAGTTGGGCAGCCGCAGTGTCACCTGGGTCTGCAGGAGGGCGGGTGTCACCCAGCCTGACTGCCTCCCGGCATAGGCGGAGCCGAACGTCTTTGTCCCGAGGGCGAGTTGCTGCACGGTTCCGGTCGGCGCCGTCGCGGTGACCGCCACACCCGAAGGGGCCTGGACCGTCACCGTCGTACCGATCCGGTAGGCCGTCACCTTGTTGGCGGCCACGGCCGCGCGCCAGGCCGCTCGCTGCTTCATCTCCGTGGCGATCTGCGCCATCGGCAGGTTCTCGATCGGCGTGGACGACGTGAAGAGCGAGGCGTACTTGTCGAGGACGCTGTCCAGCACCGGATAGGCGATCCGGTCCTCGGCGAGGTTGGACTGGTGGATGTAGTGCGGGTCCGGGTCGTTGCCGAGCACGTGCCCGAACGCGGTGCGTGCCTCCAGCGGCACGATGTACGACGTGTACCCGTCGGCCGAAAGCGGCTGGGACAGGCAGGTGGTGGTGGCCGAACCCTCGCAGATGCCGCTGCCGCCGTCCGCCTTCGAGGTGTAGATCCAGTTGTACTCGTCGACCATCTCGGCGGCCTTGCCCGCGTTGTAGAAGACGTTCATCGGGTGGCGCGGCACGGTGAGCGCGGGCCCGACCTTGCGCTGTTCGCTCTCGCGGGAGGCGTCCGATGCCAGCGATGTGACCCCGTTCAGGCTGAGGGCGCCGGACAGGTTCGGGTTGTCCTCGGGCTGCTGGGGCAGCACCTTCAGACCCGAGTGCTCACCGGTGACCAACTCGGCTCTGTTCAGCGGAAGTCCGGCGCGCTGGGCCCAGCCCCGGTTGTCGGAGATCTCCTGCGAGATCTTCGCCTGCGTCACCCACTGCGTCGTCCCGTTCGCGTTCGTGGCGCACTTCCACGGCACCGTGCTGACGTCCTGCACACAGCCGAGGAAGGGATGGTCGTAGGTGTGGTTCACCCACCGGTACGTCGCCTTGTCGGCGATCAACTGGGCGGCCAGGGCGTCGGATCCGCCGTTGTCCTGCTTGAACATCTCGCTGCCGCCACCGTTGAACACCATGTCGAGGGTGAAGCCACGCTGCTTGGACCACTGTGCGGCGTACTGGGCGTCGGCAGCGGTCATCCGGATCTCGTCGGGTGTGCCGCCGCCCCCGGGACAGTCGACGTCGCCCGGTGTGCAGTTGAGGTCGGAGTTCCACCGGTCGTCGGCGAGGAACACGTCGTCGACGTGGACCGCGAAGTAGTTCCTCGAGGCGCCCAGGTGCATGCCCTGCGTCATCCAGTCGACGATGCCGCGGGCCAGCAGCCGGAACTGCTGCTGATACTGGTTGTAGACGAAGTTCACCACCAGTTCGCGGCGCCCGTCGTGCTTGTACTCGCCCACCAGCGAGCCCTTCTGGCCGGTGCCGGGGATCTCCGCCTCCACGTAGGGAGTGAAGTCGGCGCCGGCGGCCGGCTGCGCGAGATAGCCGTAGCTCTCGGCCACGTCGGGCGAGTTGTTCTCGAACGGCACCGAGCCGGACAGATAGCCGAACGCGGCGCTCTTGCCCGCGTCCGTCACCTGAGCCTCGGTGCCGTCGAGAATCCCCGCGAACTGCGGTGGCTGCTCGCCGACATCGGCCTTGGCATACGTGTACGCGTCCACTTGCGGGATCGCGAACTTCTTCTCGAAGTCGGCGAGCGCGGTCGACTCCGCCGAGCCGGCGCCGAACGGATTGTCGTTGGGCAGGACGACCGCCTGGAACTTGGCCCGCGCCCGGCCGCCGACCGTGTCGGCGAGGAACGCGGCGTCGATCACCGGCCGGTTGGACTGCGTGAGATCGACGGTGGTGTAGGGCGTTCCCTCGCTGTCGAGTTCGGCGGCGATGGCCGCGGTGGCCGGGCCTCCGTCGGTCACCACCAGGACACGCAGGTCGATGCGCGGTGCGGTGTCGGCGGCCGAAGCGGGTGCCGTGGGCAGCGAGAGCGCGAGAAACAGAGCGCCGGCACCGACGGCCGCCGCTCCCGTGGAGCGATTCATGTGGTTGTGGTCCCCTTCTGACCGAACGCAGGCAGCCCCCGCTGCCCTGCGTTCGCCCCCCAGCGGCACCGACCCGGTCGCAGTTCGTGGCCGTGCCGCTCTGACGCGTCACATAGTGATGCTCAGCGGGACGCCGCGTGCGGGTTCTGTGAAAACACAGGGCGGGAGTGCGTGATCGATCCGAGGTGTGCGGCGGCGCGTGGGAGCGGGCGCGATGGAGCCGGAGCGAAGCACTCCAGAAGCAATGAGCCGGTCAGGAGCGTGTGTGTCCCCTGAAGGAGTTGCCGGTCCACTGTCACGTGTGACGTGTTCCGCCGCAGATCAAGTTCACTCTTTGGGGTGGGGTGAAGAAGTGGACGCGTATGCGATAGCAAGCGCTGTAGTGCGGTGTCCGCTCCCGAGCGGATCGGCGACACTCGCTCGGGACACGAATCCTGCGGGGACTCCGAGACGCATGTATCGGCCGTCACGCCGCTTGATCGGTCCGCTGGTGCTGGCGATCCTCACCTGCCGAGACGGCCCCAAGGACACCCGGGCCGACGACCGGTTGCTGGCCGATGCGGCCGAAGCCGCCGTTGCCGCACTCGGCGCGGGCGCTCCCGCCCCCGAAGCCGACTGAACGGGAACGGTCTCAAAGGCCAGGGACCGGTCGGTGACGGTTGCATGCCGCTTCCGCCGCTTCCGCCGCTTCCGTCGGTCCAACCGGTTCCAACGCTTTCACCGGATCGTGCAGCGGCCGGTGCCCCGGCATGGGTTCACACGTTCTCAGGTCCCTGAGGGCCGTCGGCGATGAGCGTGGTGACGTCCACCAGCGATGGCCGGGCCGGCGCCGACGAGAAGCCGAACCTGACGGGCGGGGCGAGCGGTGCGAGAGGGCCGAGGTCACGGTTGTCCAGGCGTGCCGACGCTGCGATCACCTGGTGCTCGTCGAGGGCGCAGTAGTACTCGCGCCGTCCGCCGCCCGCGCTGCCGACGGTCCGCACGCCGTGTCGGACCAGACGGGCAGCGGGGTCGGTCACCCGGCACCAGGCCACCGTGCGGGCCATCCTTCGGGGGACGAGGCCCAGTACCCGTCCCAGGCCGGTCCGTCGGCCGACGGTGATCGAGAGGTTCAGGGATTCGGCCCGGACGTCGAGGCGCGAAGGGGCGATCCGGTCCAGCGCCACGGTTTCCACCCGCACCTCGTCGAACGTGTAGGTGGCCGCGATGTAGTCGGCGACGGTCCGCGTCGGCGCGATCAGAATGCGGTGCCCGTCGGACCGCTCGACCATCACATCGGTCACCGTCCCGAACGGCGAGGCCGACCACATGCCGACGACGAGCCGCACTCCGGAGCGGGTGCCGACTCCCGCGATCGCACCGTCGAATCTGTCCACGAACCCCAGCCTAGGGTCGGAGACGGATCATTCAGCGAAGGACGCGGACGCGTGCGTGCAAGGACCCGTGGAAGCACGCCGACGCCGTCACCTTCCTCGTGTGCCGCGAAGCGCCCGCCGCGGGGCAGCTGGGTGTAGCGCGTGAGGCGGCAGGCGCACTCGGCCCGACTGTGTGGTGTACGGGCGAGTCGGCGGGGACCAGGGCGGCGCCCGTCGGCTCCGCGCGCTGGTCCGACCGACCGAAGCCGAGGTGGTCGAGGAAGTCGACCGTGCGGGTGCGGGTGCGGGTGTGGGCGAGCGCGGGTGTGATGTCCCGCCAGAGATGGGAGGAGTACGGCGTGCACTCCAGAACGGACAGAGGCGGGGTTCGGCTCCGGACGGGCTTGCCGGCGACGTCCGGGCCGCTGCAGCTACGGCAGTTCCTTGCGCATCACGGTGCACATGGTTTCGTGGCGACGCAGTGTGCCGTCGAGGGTCTGTTCGTCCCAGGCGTCCGGCCGACGGTCGAAGGCGCGGTAGCCGAGACGCTCGTAGAGCACGCGGGCACGCGGGTTGTTCTCCTCGACGCTCAATTCCGCGTGCCGCAGCCCGCGCTTCTTGATGCGTCCTTCCGCGGCCGAGACGAGAACGGTGCCGATGCCGCAGGACTGCAGCGCGGGGTGGACGGCCAGCTGCCACAGCGTGCCGACGCCGTCCGTGACCCAGTAGTCGATCCCGCACTTGGCGATCGGAACATCAGCGCGTGCGCAGACTGCCAGGTAGTCGACTTCGCCGCGCCGCGCGCGCTCCAACTGCCTTTCGACGTTGGTGAGATGGAGGGCGGACCCGGCCCAGCCGCACGCCGGCAGATCCGCGTGCGTCAGATCCCGCACGGTCAGCTTCAACTCAACGCTGCTCATCATCTTCGACGCCTCCGGCATGCCTGGCATGCCAGCTTTCACCCCGGCAGAATCCAATGCAACTCCCATTCCCTTGCTGAACCGTCATCACTCCGCATTCGTCTCGCCCGACCGTCGTCGGACTCCTGGAGACCCGGACAACGAGCCGGTCGAGCATCCCTGAGTCGAAAGACCTGTCCCTGCCCGTGCCGTTGGCAGTTGTCAGAAGGAAGTCGTGTGTCCACAAGGCGGCCTTGAGGTCGCACTGGCATATGTCGTAGCGTTTCATATACGCCGTGGGGGTACACCCAACGCCCGTCGTTCCTCGGCAAGTTGCCCTCGGGCGGCCGGAGTCGCATCGCCGACTACGCGGCTCCGGCCTTCCGTTCACGGCATACGGCCGGGCTGCCTCCCGCACCCCGGCAGTGCCGCGAACGGATTGAGGGGGAGCACGTGAAGGGGAGCCGTGCTTCCTCCGGGGAGCCTCGCCGATGTTCGCATTCCGATTTCCGGCGGGGCCACTCCATGTTTCTTGCCAGTGAACGCGCGTAGCTATCGTGACGAGCCCCGCGGATTCCGGCCGGGTGCCCGTCACACTCGGTACGGGAGCTCTGCGGGCCGCTCAAGGCTGCACCACGGGAGCCGAGCCCTGTCCCCTCGCATCTGTACCGTGCCAAGTTCCGGCCCGTTGTCGGATTCGGCGAAGGCTCTTCGTCGTCCTGGTGAAACGGTCGAAAGGAGAACGCCATGAAGTACGTACTGTTCGTCGCCACCGACCCGGCAGGGGAGCCGGTCGACGAGACCCCCGACGCATGGGTGGAGAAGTGGGGTGACCAAGGCGTGCGGATCGAGGGGATGCCGCTCACGCCTCCCGCGGAGGCGACCACGGTCCGCGTCCGCGAGAACCAAGTGCTCGTCACCGACGGGCCGTTCGCGGAGACGAACGAGTGGATCGCCGGGTACGACCTCATCGAGGCCGTCGATCTCGACGAGGCGATCGAGGTCGCCGCGTCGCACCCCATGGCCACCGCGGGCCGCATGGAGATCCGGCCGGTCGAACCACTGGAACTGGGGCCGGACACGGACAACGTCCCGCACTCGGGCGACGAGCCGGCCTCCCGGTTCCTCGGCATCGTCCGGACGGACCCGGCCGCGCCGCCGTTCACGCCGTCGCGCGCCTCGGTGGCCGCATGGGTCCGCGAGGGCCGCGCCGCCGGCCTGTACCTGGGCGGTGAGCATCTGCGTTCCGTGGAGGACGCCACTCTGGTGCGCCGCAGGGGAGGGGAGTTGCTGATCACCGACGGCGCGTACACGGACGTACCCGAGTCGGTGTCCGGCATCGTCTTCATCGACGGGGAACGGGAGGAAGCGCTCGACTATCTGTCGCGCTGCCCCATGGCGCGGTCAGGGAGCGTCGAACTGCGCGCATTCTGGCGGGACTTCTCGTGAGCACAGCGCGGGCGCAGGTGCGGGCGGCGCTCGCGGAGGCACACCGTGCCGAGTGGGGCGCCGTCTTCGGCACGATCGTGCGCCTGACCGGCGACTGGGAACTGGCGGAGGACTGCGCGCAGGACGCGTTCACCCGTGCTCTGACGGCCTGGGAGAAGGATGGGGTGCCGCGCAAGCCGGGGGCGTGGCTGGTGACCGCGGCCCGGCACCGCGCCGTGGACGTCCTGCGGCGCCGGAGCACCGAGAGCGCCAAGCTCGTGGAGGTCGCCGCGCTGCAGGCGGGCCATGAACCCCCGCCTCCCGGGGACGAGAAGCTGCGGCTGTTGTTCACCTGCTGCCATCCCGCGCTTCCGCTCGAATCGCGGGTCGCCCTGACGCTCCGCGCCGTCGGCGGTCTCACCACGCGCGAGATCGCCCGGGCCTTCCTGATCGGCGAGGACACCGTGTCACAGCGAATCCTGCGGGCGAAACGGAAGATCGCGGCGGCCGCGATCGGCTACCGCGAACCGTTGCCCGGGGCACGCGCCGACCGGCTGGGCGGGGTCCTCGCCGTCATCTGTCTCATCTTCACCGAGGGCTACGCACCCAGTGACGGCAGCACGACACGTGACGAGCTTGCCGAGGAGGCCATCCGGCTCGCGCGGCTCGTCACCGCCGAAGCGCCCGGCGATTCGGAGGCACGGGGGCTGCTCGCGCTGCTGTTGCTCCAGCACTCCCGGCGTGCGGCGAGAGTCGACGCCGACGGCGGGCTCATCACCTTGGAACGCCAGGACCGGACGCGATGGGACCACACACTCGCCGCCGAGGGTGTGGCCCTGGCCCGCGAGGCGGCTCCGGCCGGCGGCCCTTTCGCCCTTCAGGCGTCCATCGCCGCGCAACACGCGCTCGCTCCTACGGCCGCCAGGACCGACTGGAGCGCCATCGTGGAGCTCTACGACCGCCTCCTCGACCTGCGGGCCAACCCGGTGGTCGCGCTCAACCGGGCTGTTGCTGTGGGGATGCGCGACGGGCCACAGGCCCAGCTGGATGCCGTCGACCGCCTCGACACGCACCGGCAGCTGGCCGGACACCACGCGGTGCCGGCCGTACGCGCGGACGCACTGCGCCGGCTCGGACGCCCCCGCGAGGCCGCACAGGCCTACCGGGCGGCGGAGGCGATCGCTCCGAACAAGGCGATCGCCCAGGAGTACGCGCGGCAACTGGCCGACCTGGGATGCGACGGCTGACCATGTCGCCGGGACGGCAGGGCCGAGGAGTCCGTCTGCCGTGCGCTTGTCCGGTTCAAGGGAGGTGCGCGGCGACGGTGAACTCGGCACCTCTCGGGTGAGCCAGTGCTGTGGGCACCAGCCAGACCGTGGCCAGGGGCGGCAGGGACAGGGCGATCGACGCACGGCGACCGTGGCAGGGGACCGGTGTGCGGGGGAGTGCGCCGGGGTTGGTGACGTCGCCGCCGCCGTAGCGGGCCTGGTCGGTGTTGAGGACTTCGTGCCAGGCGGGGATGTCGTCGGGGACGCCGAGCCGGTACTCGTGGCGGATGACGGGGGAGAAGTTGGAGACGGCGAGCAGGGGGGTGCCGTCGGCGGCGTGGCGCAGGAAGGCGAAGACGTTGTCCTCGGCGGCGTCGCCGATGACCCAGGAGAATCCGGCGGGGTCGGTGTCGCGTTCCCACAGGGCGGGTGCGTCGCGGTAGACGTGGTTCAGGTCGCGGACGAGGTCGCGTACTCCGCGGTGGTCGGCCTCGGCTCCGTAGGCGGGGTCGAGGAGCCACCAGTCGGGGCCGTGGGCTTCGGACCATTCGGCGCCCTGGGCGAATTCCTGGCCCATGAAGAGGAGTTGTTTGCCGGGGTGGGCCCACATGAAGCCGAGGTAGGCGCGGTGGTTGGCGCGTTGTTGCCACCAGTCGCCGGGCATTTTGGAGACGAGGGAGCGTTTGCCGTGGACGACTTCGTCGTGGGAGATGGGCAGGACGTAGTTCTCGCTGTAGGCGTACACCATGGAGAAGGTCATCTCGTTGTGGTGGTACTTGCGGTGTACGGGTTCGTGGCTGATGTAGTCGAGGGAGTCGTGCATCCAGCCCATGTTCCATTTGAGGCCGAAGCCGAGGCCGCCGAAGCCGGCGGGGCCGGTGTGGTGGGTGGGGCGGGTGACGCCGTCCCAGGCGGTGGATTCCTCGGCGACGGTGACGACGCCGGGTACCCGGCGGTAGAGGGTGGCGTTCATCTCCTGGAGGAAGTCGACGGCGTCGAGGTTCTCCCGGCCGCCGAACTGGTTGGGGGTCCATTGGCCCTCCTCGCGTGAGTAGTCGAGGTAGAGCATGGAGGCGACGGCGTCGACGCGCAGGCCGTCGATGTGGAACTCCTCGCACCAGTACAGGGCGTTGGCGACGAGGAAGTTGCGGACTTCGCGGCGTCCGTAGTCGAATTCGAGGGTGCCCCAGTCGGGGTGGGCGGAGCGCAGTGGGTCCTCGTGTTCGTACAGGGGGCGGCCGTCGAACTCGGCCAGGGCCCAGTCGTCGCGCGGGAAGTGGGCGGGGACCCAGTCCATCAGGACGCCGATGCCGGCCTGGTGGAGTGTGTCGATGAGGTGTTTGAAGTCGTCGGGGGTGCCCAGGCGGGCGGTGGGGGCGTAGAAGCCGGTGACCTGGTAGCCCCAGGAGCCGCCGAAGGGGTGCTCGGCCACCGGTAGCAGTTCCACGTGGGTGAAGTTCAAGTCGGTGAGGTAGGCGGGGAGTTGCTCGGCGAGCTGGCGGTAGGTGAGACCGGGGCGCCAGGACGGCAGATGGACCTCGTAGACCGAGAACGGGGCCTGGTGGACGGGGCGTTCACCGCGCCGCTCCATCCACTGCGTGTCCTGCCAGGAGTGGTGCGAGACGTGTACGACGGACGCGGTCGCCGGCGGCTTCTCGGTGCCGCGTGCCAGGGGATCCGCATGCTGGCGGCGTGTGCCGTCGGGCCCGATGATCTCGTACTTGTACAGCTCGCCCTCGCCGATGCCGGGCACGAACAACTCCCAGACACCGGAACGCCCGAGGGAACGCATGGGCGTGGCCGCACCGTCCCAGCACGTGAAGGTGCCGACCACGCGGACACCGAGTGCGCGCGGCGCCCACACCGTGAACCGTGTCCCGAGCACCCCTTGGTGCTCCATGACGTGGGCGCCGAGCGCCGTCCACAGCTCCTCGTGGCGGCCCTCACCGATCAGATGCAGATCCAACTCGCCCAGGGCGGGCAGGAATCGGTACGGGTCGTCCTGCTCCACGGCAGCCTCCGGGTATCCGGTCCGGAGCCGGTAGGGTGCGCCGGGCGCCATGGGAATCCGGCCCGCGAACAGGCCGTCCCCCGTGTGGGGCAGGACCCACACCGCGTCGTCGGTCCGCACCTCCACGCTGTCCGCGCCCGGCCGCAGACAGCGCACGACGACCCCGCCCGGCACAGGATGACTGCCCAGCACCGCGTGCGGGTCGTGGAACGCCCCGTCCACCAGGCGGACCCGGACGGCCGGGTCGATGTCCGCTGCGGCGTGAGCGGAGCGGCGCGCGAGCGGGGCGGGGGCCGGGGCGACATGGACACTCATGGTGCTCCTTGCGGGGGATCGAAGCGGGCCGGGCAGCCGGGGTCAGCGCGCCGACGTCAGACGGGCGACCGCCCGCAGGGGCACAGCGGTCCAGTCCGGCCGGTGGGACGCCTCGTACAGCACTTCGTAGACGGCACGGTCCGCCTCGTACGCACGCAACAGAGGTTCTGCCGCGAGGGGATCGAAGCCACCCGCCTCGCCGTAGCCCGCGCAGAACGCGGTCCTGCATCGGTCGGCCCAGTCCGGATGTGCGCCGCGACCCATGTGGCCGGCGTAGTCGAACGACCGCAGCATGCCGACGATGTCCCGCATCGGTGAACGGTCCGCGCACCGCTCGGCCATCGGCTGCGAGGGTTCGCCCTCGAAGTCCACGACGTGCCATCGGCCGCGCGCCCACAGGACCTGCCCGAGGTGCAGATCGCCGTGGATGCGCTGCAACGGCAGGTCGTCACCCGCTTCGGACGCGACCGCGAAGATGTCCCGCAGGGCAGGGCTGTGCCGGCTCAGGGCCGGGACCGCCGCGGCAGCGTGGACGAGGCGCCGCGTCATCTCCTCCGCCAGCCGCGGCAGATGGTGGGGAGTGGGCGGACGGGTGGGGAACGCCGAGGCGAGGGCCATGTGCAGCTCACCGGTCGTACGGCCCAGGTGGTGGGCCTGCTCGACGAAGCCGTCCCGCGCGGTCGCCGGGTTCAGGGCCAGCGTCCAGCCGTCCACGGCCCCGGAGATGAAGGGCTGGACCATGCCGAGCGTCGCCCAGAACGGGACCGTCGTGCAGAACCAGGCCGACGGCGCGGGCACCCACGGATAACCGGAGCGCGACAGGGCGGTCGGCACCTCCAGGTCCGGGTTGGTGCCCCGTTGTACGCGGCGGAACAGCTTGAGGATGAGCTGATCGCCGTACACGATCGAGGTGTTGGACTGCTCGGTGCTCACGACCCGCGGCGTGAGGCCCGCGGGGACCGCTGAGCGGGGGAAGGACTCGAAGTGGAGATGTCCTGTCGTCCCGCCGCGCCGGATCCGGTCCAGCAGCAGGACCGCCACCCGGTGGTCGTGGACCGCGTCGTAGACCACCAGTTCATGTCCGTCGGGTCCGTCGACGCGACCCACGACGCAGTGTCGCAGCCGCGGCGGGGGAGTGCGGGTCGCGCCCAGCACCAACTGGTAGTGAGCGGCGTCCCTTTCGGTGCTCTCCTGCACGCGGATCAGCAGATGGAAGCAGTCCGGAGCCAGTTCGGTCGCGGCCGCCACCGACACATCGGTGATGCGGTGCCCGGAGCCGCTGTACCAGCGCTGTCCGGGCAGCCAGCGCCGCAGCAGCTCGGTGAGGGAGGAGCCGAGCACCAGCGACCGCACGCCGTCCATTTCGGCCAGAGTCGAGTTCATGGCGTCAGGTCCAATCGTGACGAGCGACGCGGGGGGTGAGCCGACCGGCGGGCAGCAGCCTGAACCAGTAGAAGCCGTGCCCCGCCAACGTCAGCAGGTAGGGCAGTTCGCCGATGGCGGGGAAGCGGACGCCGCCGATGAGTTCGACGGGGTGGCGTCCGTTGAAGGACTGGAGGTCGAGTTCGGTGGGCTGGGCGAAGCGGGAGAAGTTGTGGACGCACAGGACGAGGTCGTCCTTGTACTCGCGCAGGAACGCGATCACGGCCGGGTTGGACGAGGGGAGTTCGGTGTAGGAGCCCAGGCCGAAGGCCGGGTTCTGTTTGCGGATCTCGATCATGCGGCGCGTCCAGTGCAGCAGTGAGGACGGCGAGGACATGGAGGCTTCGACGTTGGTGACCTGGTAGCCGTAGACCGGGTCCATGATCGTGGGGAGGTAGAGGCGGCCGGGGTCGCAGGAGGAGAAGCCGGCGTTGCGGTCGGGGGTCCATTGCATGGGGGTGCGGACCGCGTCGCGGTCGCCGAGCCAGATGTTGTCGCCCATGCCGATCTCGTCGCCGTAGTAGAGGATCGGGCTGCCGGGCAGGGACAGCAGCAGGGCGGTGAACAGTTCGATCTGGTTGCGGTCGTTGTCCAGGAGCGGGGCCAGGCGCCGGCGGATGCCGATGTTGGCGCGCATGCGCGGGTCCTTGGCGTACTCCGCGTACATGTAGTCGCGTTCCTCGTCGGTGACCATTTCGAGGGTGAGTTCGTCGTGGTTGCGCAGGAAGATGCCCCACTGGCAGGAGGAGGGGATCGCGGGGGTCTTGGCGAGGATCTCGGAGACCGGGTAGCGCGATTCGCGGCGTACGGCCATGAAGATGCGGGGCATGACGGGGAAGTGGAAGGCCATGTGGCATTCGTCGCCGCCGGAGGCGTAGTCGCCGAAGTAGTCGACGACGTCCTCGGGCCACTGGTTGGCCTCGGCGAGGATGACGACGTCGGGGTACTGGGCGTCGATCTCCTTGCGGACCCGTTTGAGGAAGTGGTGGGTGGCGGGGAGGTTTTCGCAGTTGGTGCCCTCCTCGGCGTAGAGGTAGGGGACGGCGTCGAGGCGGAAGCCGTCGATGCCCAGGTCGAGCCAGAAGCGCAGGGCGGCCAGGATCTCTTCCTGGACGGCCGGGTTCTCGTAGTTGAGGTCGGGCTGGTGGGAGAAGAAGCGGTGCCAGAAGTACTGCTTGCGGACCGGGTCGAAGGTCCAGTTGGAGGCTTCGGTGTCGACGAAGATGATCCGGGCGTCCTGGTACTGCTTGTCGTCGTCGGCCCAGACGTAGTAGTCGCCGTAGGGTCCCTCGGGGTCCGAGCGGGACTGCTGGAACCACTCGTGCTGATCGCTCGTGTGGTTCATGACGAAGTCGATGATCACCCGCATGCCGCGCTGGTGCGCGGCGTCGACGAACTCCACGAAGTCGGCCAGATCACCGAACTCCGGCAGCGCCGCGATGTAGTTGGCCACGTCGTAACCGCCGTCGCGCAGCGGCGACTTGAAGAAGGGCGGCAGCCAGAGGCAGTCCACGCCCAGCCACTGGAGATAGTCCAGCTTCGCCGTGATGCCCTTGAGGTCGCCGACGCCGTCGCCGTTACTGTCGTAGAACGAACGGACCAGGACCTCGTAGAAGACAGCACGCTTGAACCACTCCGGATCCCGGACGACCGCTCTCGCGGCGTCCGGACAGGCGGGCAGCATGAATTCGTTCGTCGTCATGAGGGTTCTCCCTCGTTCGGATCATGCCGTTCCGGAAGAGCTCTTTTCCTGACTCAACCGATGGTCAGAAGGTGCGCGGGCGCCGTGCCCGGCGTCAGCCGCACAAAGTTCGTGTCATTCCAGTGATAGATGTCGCCCGACAGTTCGTCGCGCACGCGGAAGACCGCGCCGGGTGCGAGCCCCAGGGCTTCGAGATCGAGTCGGACCGTCGCCTCCTGGGTGTGGTGCGGGTCGAGGTTCACGACCACCAGAACCGTGTTCGAACCACTGCGCTTCGAGTACGCGATCACCGCGTCGTTGTCGGCGTGATGGAAGTGCACGTCACGCAGTTGCCGCAGCGCGGGGCTGCGTCGCCTGACGTCGTTGAGCGCCGCGAGCAGAGGGGCGATCGTCCGTCCCTCGCGCGCCGCCGACTCCCAGTCCCGCGGCCGGAGTTCGTACTTCTCGGAACGGAGGTAGTCCTCGCCGCCCGGACGGAGCGGAATGTTCTCGCAGAGTTCGTATCCGCTGTAGACGCCCCAGGAGGGGGAGAGGGTCGCGGCGAGGACCGCGCGGAGTTCGAAGGCGGGACGGCCGCCGTGCTGCAGGAACTCGGGCAGGATGTCAGGGGTGTTCGCGAAGAAGTTCGGTCGGAGAACAGCAGCCGTCTCCTGCGTCAACTCCTTGACGTAGTACGTGAGTTCCTGCTTCGAATTGCGCCAGGTGAAGTACGTGTACGACTGCTGGAATCCGATCTCGGCGAGGGTGCGCATCATCGCCGGGCGGGTGAACGCCTCCGCCAGGAAGATGACATCGGGGTCGGCGCGGTTGATGTCCGCGATGACCTGCTCCCAGAACACGACCGGTTTCGTGTGCGGGTTGTCGACGCGGAAGATGCGGACGCCGTGCGCCATCCAGTGCCGCAGGATCCGGGTCGTCTCGGCGATCAGGCCCGGCATGTCCTGGTCGAAGGCGATCGGATAGATGTCCTGGTACTTCTTCGGCGGGTTCTCGGCGTACGCGATCGTGCCGTCGGGGCGGTGATGGAACCAGTCCGGGTGCTTGTCCACCCACGGATGGTCGGGCGAGCACTGCAGCGCGAAGTCCAGGGCCACTTCCAGGCCCAGCTCCGTGGCTCGCGCCACGAACGCGTCGAAGTCGTCGAGCGTGCCCAGATCCGGATGGATCGCGTCGTGACCGCCCTCCGGTGAACCCACCGCCCACGGGACACCCACGTCGTGCGGGCCTGCGGACAGCGCGTTGTCCGGGCCCTTGCGGAAGGTCGTCCCGATGGGGTGGATCGGCGGCAGGTAGACGACGTCGAAGCCCATCTCCGCGATGGCCGGCAGGCGCCGGGCCGCGGTGGCGAAGGTGCCGCTGACGGGCCGTCTGCCGGGTTCGACGAGGGCGCCCTCCGAGCGCGGGAAGAACTCGTACCAGGAGCCGTACAGCGCCCGCTCCCGCTCCACCAGCAACGGCAGCTCCCGGCTCTCGGTGAGCCTCTCGCGTACGGGGACGGCCTCCAGAGCGGCCCGAACTGCCGCCGAACACACGGCGTTCATGCGTTCGTGCGGGCTGAGGGTCGCATCCCCCAGAGCGGTCAGCGCCTCCTGCACGGCGGCACGCGCCCGCGGGTCGGTGAGGCGCGCCCGTGCGCCCTCCAGGTGCACGGCGCCCTCTTCGAGGGTGTGCTCGCAGTCCACCCCGGCGGACACCTTCACGGCGGCGTCCCGCCTCCATGTGGCCACGGGGTCGCTCCACGCGCGAACGCGGTACGTCCAACGGCCCGGCGCGTCGGCGCCGACCTCGGCGCTCCACCGGTCCGTTCCCGGAGCGGACTCCGTCATCGGCCACGGACCCGTCTCGCGCCCCTCGGGATCGCACAGCACGACCTCGGCACCGAGGACGGAATGGCCCTCGACGAAGACCAGGGCGGAGACCGGGAACACCTCTCCCACCACGGACTTGGCCGCACGCCTGCCACCGTCGACGGCGGGGCGCACGTCCTCGACGGACAGCGGGACACCACGCTCGTACACGGCGGTCATGACGTGTCACCTCGCGAGTCGAGCACCGGGGGCCGCGGACGTGCGGCCGCCTCGGCGGCCTGCGCGGCTTCCCTGCCGCACCGTTCACCGGTGGCCCGGCACAGATCCGCGACGGCCCGTACGAAAGCGCTGTGGGTCGGAGGGTCGGCCGGACGCGCCAGGAAGCGGCGTTCCCACAGGCGGTACCGCGCCAGGCACCGGTCGAGTTCACCGGCGGCACGCGACGTGTTCGGCGTCATCGGCCTTCGGACCTCCGGAGCTCCGCGACGCCGGACCTGTCGGCCCGTCCACCGTTCACGGAGCGGAATCGCGCCGTCACCATCCGGCGCTCCCTCACCCATGGTGCGGCGCCCTTGCCGATTCGTCCTGTTGAACCGAACGTCGCCGGTCGACCACGCTCCGGTTGCACGAATGGAGTAATGCGCTCACGCTGGCCAGTGACTCTCAAGCGGTCCCTGCTCACCCTCCGTGCGAACGGGACGTCCGAGGCGACGGATCGTGGGCCCGCGGTGAGGAGCGAGAATCATGCTTCACGAAACGCCCCGCTACTACCACGTCACGGTGGAGCCGGCCCCCGAACGGGTCGGACAGGTCCAGCGGATCATGGCCGCGCACCTGCGCTACTGGGGCCTTCAACGACTGGCCGGTTCCGCCACCCGTGGCCTCGGCCTGCTTCTGGAACTCGCCGTCGAGGGCTCTGCCGAGACCCGCGTCGAGATCGAGGCGTGGTGGACCGGGCAGCATCTCATCAGCGCGGTGTCCTACGAGGGCACGGCCACCGCGCCCGCCCACGGACTCCCGCTGCGGTGCTCGTCGCAGATCGCGGCCATGAGCGACGGCTGGGGCAGCTGCGTGCAGAACGCCCAGCGGATCGTCTGGTTCTCGCTGCGCAGCCGCACCGGGGACCGTGAGGTCCTCGTGCCCAAGCGGCCGATGCCCACGGCGAGCGAAGCACGGCTGCTGCCGGCCGCCGTCCCCGTGCCGGCCGGCCTCGGCGCGGGCCGGGCTTCGTGACCGCACGACGAGCGTCGTCCGGGACACCGGTACGCGCCCGCGGCGGCCGCCCCTATCCCCTCGGGGCGACCTACGACGGCCACGGCACGAACTTCGCCCTGTTCAGCGCCGTGGCCGAGCGCGTGGACCTGATCCTGCTCGACCCCGACGGCACCGAGCACACGATCGCGCTGCCCGAGGTCGACGGAACCGTGTGGCACGGCTACGTCCCCGGCATCGCACCGCCCCAGCAGTACGCGTACCGGGTCCACGGGCCGTGGGAACCGGCCTCGGGGCACCGCTGCGACCCCGACATCCTGCTGCTCGACCCCTACGCCAAGGCCGTCCACGACCGTACCGGCAGCGCCGGCGCCGACGGGCAGGGGCTGTGCGGCGTGGTCGTCGACCCGGCCTACGACTGGGCCGACGACACCCCGCCCTGCCACGCCTACGCCGACACCGTCATCTACGAGACACACGTACGTGGTCTGACCGCGCGGCACCCGGAGGTCCCGCAGGCGCTGCGCGGCACCTACGCCGGTCTCGCCACCCCGGCCGTGCTCGACCACCTCACCTCGCTGAAGGTGACCGCGGTCGAACTGCTCCCGGTGCACCAGTTCGTCCAGGACGGCTTCCTGCGCGACCGCGGACTGTCCAACTACTGGGGCTACAACACCATCGGCTTCTTCGCGCCCCATCACGCCTACGCCGCCCACGGCACCCTCGGCGAACAGGTCACCGAGTTCAAGGACATGGTGCGCGCGCTGCACGCGGCGGGGCTCGAAGTCATTCTCGACGTGGTCTACAACCACACGGCCGAGGGCAACGAGAACGGCCCCACGCTGTCGTTCCGCGGCATCGACAACGCCTCGTACTACCGGCTCGCCGACGACGACTTCAGCCGCTACTACGACACGACGGGCACCGGCAACAGTCTGCTGATGCGCCACCCCAACGTCCTGCAACTGCTCATGGACTCGCTGCGGTACTGGGTCACCGAATGTCATGTGGACGGCTTCCGCTTCGACCTCGCGGCCACGCTGGCCCGCCAGTTCCACGAGGTGGACCGGCTGTCGGCCTTCTTCGACCTCATCCAGCAGGACCCCGTGGTCAGCCGCGTCAAGCTGATCGCCGAACCCTGGGACCTCGGCGACGGCGGCTATCAGGTGGGCAACTTCCCGCCGCAGTGGTCCGAGTGGAACGGCAAGTACCGCGACTGCGTCAGGGACGTGTGGCGGGCCCGTACGGGCACCCTGGGCGAGTTCGCGGCCCGGCTCACCGGATCGGCCGACCTCTACCAGCGCGACCGGCGCCGCCCCCGGGCGAGCGTCAACTTCATCACGGCCCATGACGGCTTCACGCTGCGCGACCTCGTCTCGTACAACGACAAGCACAACGAGGACAACGGCGAGGACAACCGGGACGGCGAGAGCACGAACCGGTCCTGGAACTGCGGCGTCGAGGGGCCGACGGACGATCCGGACGTCCTCGCGCTGCGCGCCAGGCAACAACGCAACCTGCTGGCCACGCTACTGCTGTCCCAGGGCATCCCCATGCTCGCCCACGGCGACGAGCTCGGCCGCACCCAGCGGGGCAACAACAACGCCTACTGCCAGGACAGCGAGCTGACCTGGGTCGACTGGGACCTCGACGACACACGCTCGGCACTGCTCGACTTCACCCGCACCCTCGGCGCCCTGCGCGCGGACCATCCCGTGCTGCGCCGGCGCCGGTTCTTCCGAGGGCAGGCGGCACCCGACAGCGGACCGGGCCTGCCGGACGTGGGCTGGCTGCGCCCCGATGCCGCCACCATGACCGAGGACGACTGGAACGACCCGAACGCACACGCGCTGACCGTCTTCCTCAACGGCTGCGCGATCCTCGAACCCGACGGCGACGGGGACCGCGTCGTGGACGACTCGTTCCTCCTGCTCCTCAACTTCGGCTGGCAGCCGGTGGAGTTCCGGTTGCCCGACGCGTCGTACGGACAGTCGTGGACCACCCGGATCGACACCGCGAACCCCGACGAGATGCCGGACGAGACGGAGCACAAGGCCGACGCCACGCTCCGGCTCGACCCCCGGACCCTGCTCGTCCTCACCCGCCCCGCGAACGGCTGAACGCGAGGCGGAGCACAAGGCCGACAGCCCCGCCTCGCGAACAGCTGGACGCGAGGCGGGGCTGTCGGCCTGTCCGTTCGTCAGGATTCGTGCCTGGTCACGGGACGTTCCCTGCCGTGCGAGGCGATCTCACCAGCCGCCGGGTGCGGGCGGTGAGACGACCGGCGGGCGGTCGTCGCAGGTGATCGTGTTCGGCAGCTCCCAGGCGGCCAGCCAGGGGCCGGTCGTGCCGCCGCCGTCGTTGCCGCCCCGGTCCTCGACCGTGAACTCCGAACCCGTCGCGGGGAAGTTGAACGATCCGCAGTTGTTGATGCCGACCGCGCCGACGTTGCGGGCGTCCACGTTCTCGAACGACGCCGAGCCTGCCGACCGGGCGCTGAGCACCGAGGTGCCGGTGCCGTCCACCCGGATGTCCTTGAAGTGCACGCCCGTGATCCTGTACCGGTCCTTCACCGGGAAGTCGGAGACGAACATGATCGCGTTGTAGGTGTTGTCGAGGAAGTGGTCGCCGGTGACCTGGATGTCGGCGGCGATGTCCTTCTCCAGGGCGTAGAACCAGATCGCGCCGAGCCCGATCTTCCAGTTCAGCTCGAACGTGCCGGCCCGCACGGTCGTGTTGTCGGTGATCCGGACCTGGCCGGTGAACGGCTCGGCGCCGAAGCGGGAGCCGATCTGGAGGGCACTGCCCTCGCGGACGGGATCGGCGATCAGGTTCCCGGTGACCGTGTTGTCGGTACCGCCATACAGGGCGATGCCGTTGGCGAGGACCGGGGTCTGGACCGTGTTGCGGGAGAAGGTGTTGCGGGCGTCCTGCTGCTTCTGCGACCACATGGCGAGCGCGTCGTCGCCCGTGTTGCGCAGGAAGTTCTGCGAGACGAGTGAATCGGTCACGCCGGTATGGAAGTTGAGGCCGTCGGCGATCTGGTCGGCGACGATGTTCCGCGTCACGCGGACGTTCTCCATCGGGCCGTCGAACCAGAGGCCGACCTTGGTGTGGTGCAGGTACAGGCCGTCGATCGTGGAGTCGCTCATCGCGCCGCCGATCGCGTTCACCTGATCGGTGTCGATGCGCTCCCGCACGTCGCCCTCGATCGCGAACCCGGACAGGTGGACGTTCCTGCTCCCGCCGTCGGCCGCGTCCCTGCCGTAGAAGCCGACCCCGGTGTGGACGGACCCGTCAGGAGCGGGCTTGTCCAGGGTGACCTGGTGCCCCTTGATGATCGTGTACCAGTTGCCCGCACCCTCGATCGTCACGTCGTCGACGACGATGTGCCGGTTCACCTGGTACGTGCCGGGGGACAGATAGACCTTCAGGTGCCGGCGCTTCGCGGCGGCGATCGCCTTGTCGATGGCGTCGGCCGAGTCGCGTCGGCCGGTCGGGTCGGCGCCGTAGAGCAGCGGGTTCACGGCCCGCAGGTCCACGTGGGGTGCGCCTACGAGTTCCGAGTCGAGCAGGTCGACGACGGTCCAGGCGGCCTTGGTCCCGGCCGGGGCGGTCAGGCGGACGGTCTCGCCCGCCCGGTACGTCCTGGACAGCCTGACGCGCTGCTCGTCGTAGAAGTGACTGGGCCGGAACGGCTTGTCGACGACCGGCGTCGGGGTGGTGGCGTTCGGCACGCACCCGCACTCCGTGATCCACCAGTCCGGGTGCAGGAGATCGGCCTGCGGGTCGTTGCTGAACGGGTACTGGTTGTACAGCCACGAGTACCGCGAGGTCAGCGTGATCGGGGACTGCCGCTTGCCGCCGACGGTGAGATCCAGCGGCGCCGTGATGCCGCCGCCCGAGGGTGCGTCCGGAATGCTGTACCGCACCGTGAGCGCGTTGGCCGCGCGCGGCAGCGTGAACTCGACGTACTGGCCCGGCTTCAGCCGCACGGCGGAGCGCCCCGACGCCTCGGACGGCAGCGTGTACGCCGTTCGGTCCGGGCCGATGACCTTCCCGTTGGTGCGCCCGTTCTCGGCCTCCTGCTCGGCGAACGAGACGTCGGCGCCGCGGCCCGCGACGAGCGACGGGTCGAGCGCCGCCCGGGTCACGGGTGTGGCGTCGCCCGCGACGTTCCCGGATGCCGTGGCCGGCTGGACGGCGGTGAACATGAGCCCGGCCGCGGCCGCCGCCAGGGAGGCGGCGAGCCGGGCGGATCTTCGGCGTGCGGAGTACCACGGCATCCGGTGCTCGATTCTCTTGTGTCGTGCGGGAGATGAGGTGCGCGGAGCGGCGCTCAAGTGCGGAGACAGTAGAGCGATCCGGCACAGTCCCACAAGAGACTCGTGCGAGTTTTCCGCATCTAAGATGTGGATTTGCAAGAACCTGTTTGATTCTTGCGGAACGTGACGATCCTTGCGTTCACCTCAGGGAGACGAGGGAGACGAGGGAGACGGGGGTGCCGAGGTGGGCGCGCCCGGCACGTGGCGCTCGCCGCCGTTCTCCTGCTGCCACAGCTTGTAGACGTCCACGGCGTCGTCCCGGTGCTCGTGGCGCATCGGCAGCCGTCGCTCCTGCCAGGGCTTCGCGAACTCGTCGTAGAACGTGTCCAGTTCGAAGTACTTGCGGTCGTCGACGTAGTGCGGCTCGTACGCGTCGCGGGTGGTGAGGAAGACGACCTCGTCCGGCGAGCAGTAGTAGAGCGCCCCGAGGCACATCGGACAGGGCTGGGCCAGGACGTAGACGGTGGTGCCGGTCAGGTGCTCCGTGCCCAGGGCGGTGCAGGCGGCCCGGATGGCGAGCACCTCGGCGTGCGCGGTCGGATCGTGGGTCTGTGCCACCTGGTTGCCGCTCTCCGCGATGACCTCGCCGTCCTTGACGATGACGGTGGCGAAGGGCCGTCCGCCGTCTTCGACGTTGCGGCGGGCCAGGTCGATGGTGCGCTGGGCGAAGTCCATGGGAAGCCTCCTCTGCCGGTGCTGCGACGCATTCGCTGCGACACCTGCGCCGCGACGCGTCCAGTCTTCTTGAACCGGCACATTCAGCGTGCGTGATCTGGATCTATAGAGCCCAATACCTACTGCGATTGACACCTATAGACTGTGTCTATGGCTACTCCCGAGCTGCGTCACCTGCGGTATCTGCTGGCGGTGACCGAGCACGGCAGCTTCACCCGCGCCGCCGAGCACCTGCACATCTCGCAGCCCACGCTGTCGCAGCAGTTGCGGCAGCTGGAGCGGATGGCTGGGGCGCAGTTGCTGGACCGCAGTGGACGCACCGTCCGTCCCACCGACGCGGGCGCGGTGTATGTCGAGCACGCCCGGCGGGCCCTGCGCGAGCTGGCCGCGGCCGAGCGCGCCCTCGCGGACGTGCACGATCTGTCGCGGGGGCGGCTGCGGCTGGGCGTGACCCCGACGTTCACCGCCTACCTCGTCGGCCCTGTGCTGGCCACGCTGCACGACCGGCACCCGGGCCTGGCTCTCACGGTCACCGAAACGGCGCAACAACACATCGAGGCCGCGCTGCTCTCCGACGACCTCGATGCGGGCATCGGCTTCACCGGCGGCCCGGTGGCTTCCGGTATCGCGGTGGAACCGCTGTACACCGAGCGGCTGGGCCTGGTGGTCCGGGCGGGCGCGCACGAGGAACGGCTGGCGGTGGACCAATTGGCGGAGCGGGAACTGGCGCTGCTCAGCGACGACTTCGCGACCCGGTCCTGGATCGACGACTACTTCGCGGCACACGGAGTCGCCGCGCGCATCGCGGTGGAGGCGGACTCCGCGCTGGCGCTGATCGAGATGGTGCGTGCGGGCGGACTGGCGACACTGCTGCCGGACGTCGTGACCCATCGGCGCCCGGAACTCGCGTCCGTCCAGCTGGTGCCGCCGCCACCGGCGCGGACGGCGGCGCTGCTCAGGAGAGAGGGCGGGTACGTGTCGGCGGCCGCCGCGGCGTTCCTCGGCCTGCTGCGCGCCCACGTGACCGAGCACGGCTGGCCCCCGGGCTCCTGACCGCCTCCTGACGGCCGGCAGCCGCGCCGCCCCGCACGCCTCGCTCGCGCCCCCACGAATCCCGCGCCACGATCTGCACCGGGCGTCTTCGGACGGTGTTCTTTTTTTCGTGTGCATGCGTGGTGAGGGTCGGGGTAATCGGAGTGTGCTGACGCTGAACGGCACGTAGAAATCAACTCGTAGAGTTCCGGCGAATGGATTCGTGATGATTGTTATTGGCTTGATTCTGCTGATCATCGGGCTGCTCGTGGGGATGGGCCTTCTGACCACGATAGGTGGGATCCTGATCCTGGTCGGCGCCATTCTGTGGATCCTGGGAGCCACCGGTCGGGCTGTCGGCGGCCGAAAGCATTATTTCTAGAGTCCGGCATCGTCCCGGACGCGTGACCGGGAAAGCCGTACTTTTATCGCCGTTCGTGCAGTGCGCAGGGGTGGCCGCTTGTGCAGGGGTGCTGTATTTCGCCCGGGCGCAGGCGGCCACTGCCGTTTTCACCGCAAGCTCGGTCCCGCGGACCGAATGGCGGCCCTCCCCGATGTGAAAGATCATGGCCGGATCAGGGACATGTGCTTCGCAGCAGGGGAAGGGCACGGCGGTGTGGCAATTCTTTGCGGACAATCCGTGGGTGACCGTCTTCGCCGTGATCACGGTGGGCGCGCTGCTCGGCATGGTCAGGTTCGGCCCGGTGAAACTGGGCGCGGCAGGTGTGCTGTTCGTGGGCCTCTTCGTCGGGGCGCTCGACCCGGACATCGCCTCGGCGGTCCCCGCGGGCATCTCGGCTCTCGGACTCGCCCTGTACGTGTACACCGTCGGCCTGGAGTCGGGTCCCGCGTTCTTCCGTGAACTGCGCGGCCAGCTCGCGGTGATGGCCGGTGCCGTCGTGGCCCTCGCGCTCACGGCGGTCGTCGTCGGGCTCGTCGGCCACCAGGTCTTCGGGATCAGCGGCCCCTTCCTCGCCGGCGGGTACGCCGGCATCGGCACGACCACACCCGGCCTCGCCGCGGCACAGGCCGCCTCCGACGATCCCACCCAGCCGGCCGTCGGGTACGCCATCGGCTACCCCTTGGCCGTGGTCATCACCATCGTGTTCGTCGCGGTGATCGCCGCCCGTCGCACCTGGCGGGCCCGCCGTGACCCCGACTCCGGTCTCCCGTCGCGCCTCGTCTCCCAGACGGTCCGGGTGACCCGCGAGGCCCGCTGGGCCGAGGTGCCGGGAGTCGCCGCGCGGCGTGTCCTGGCGACCGAGCACCGGCCCGCGGACGGCGGCACCGTCGTGGCCCGCACCCTCGACCTTCTGGCCCCGGGCGACGAGGTCGTCCTGGTCGGCGGCGACGACGACCTGCGGGCCGCGACCAGCCACCTCGGCGTGCCCGCCGACCACGACCTCCTGGAGGACCGGCACACGGTCGACTACCGGCGCATCCTGCTCACGGACCCGGCCCTCGCCGGACACACGATCGCCGAACTGGGCCTGGAGGAACGCTTCGGTGCCCTGGTCAGCCGGGTGCGCCGCGGCGACTTCGACATGCTCGCCCACGACGATCTCGTCCTCCAGCTCGACGACCGGCTCAGGGTTGTGATGCCCCGCGAGCAGGCCAACGCCATCAGCACCTACCTCGGCGACACCGAGACCAAGGTCAGCGAGGTCAGCGCGGTCAGTCTCGGACTGGGGCTCGCGCTCGGCTTCCTCATCGGCATCCCGTCACTGACCATCGGCAGTACCACCCTGGCTCTCGGCACCGGCGCAGGGCCTCTCGTGATGGGCATGATCCTCGGCTGGCGGCGCCGCACCGGCCCCCTCGTGTGGACTCTGCCGACCCGCGCCAACCTCACCCTGCGCCAGATCGGACTGCTGCTCTTCCTCGCGGTCGTCGGCCTCACCTCCGGCTACTCGTTCCGCGAGAACGCGTTCTCCCTCTTCGGGCTGAAGCTCCTCGCGGTGCTCGCCGTCGGAGCCGTGGTCAGCTACGCGCTGATGGTCCTGTTCGCCCGTCTCCTCGGGCAGAGCCGGGAACGCACCATGGGCCTGCTCTCCGGCTATGTCGGCAACCCGGCGATCCTCGCCTACGCCAACGGCCGCGTCACCGACAGCCGCGTCAACGCCGGGTACTCCACCCTCTTCGCCCTCGCCATCCTGGTGAAGATCGTCTGCATCCAGTTGATCGTCGGCCTGTGACCTCGGGCCGCCCCGGGAGTGGATAAGCTCCCGGTCCCATGAGCGTCATACGTCCTTCAGGGCAGACCGGGCGGACGGACAGATCCGTCGCCGTGATCGTGGTCCTCGGAGACCTGCTGGTGTGTGTCGTGCTGCTCCTCATGTCCATCGGGGCCGTCGGCAGTGAGCCGACCACGCGGGCGCAGGAGACGGCTGCGTGGCACTCTGCCGGAAAGATGTACGTCGGCTGCCTGGTGGTGGGGGTCGCCTCGTTCGCCGTGCTGCGGATGCCGAGAGCTCTGCTCGCGCACGTGGCGACGATGTTGCTCTCGCCGATTGCGGTGCTCGCGCTGCTGCTCCTGCCCGGTCTCGATTGACGCCCCGGTGCGCGGGTGCGGCCGTGTGCGGCCCGGTGCACTCTGGAGACATGCCCGGCGCACCGATAGTCGTTCACCCGCCCCTCGGCACGGGCGGCCGACGGGTCACGGCGCGCGATCAGATCCTCGGCCTCGCCCACTGCGACGCGGACGTCGTCGAATTCCTGCGCAGAGCCGGACTCGACGACGCGGAAGCGCTGCTCGACGACCCGGCCTGGGTGAAGTGGCGGGGCGGGCGGGCGCATCACTACGAGGCTGCTTGAGCGGCACTCGGGCGGTGAGCAGCCGTTCCGTACCCACAGGCGACGTCCGCTGCGACCAGCGCCCGACACGTTCCGAGATCGACTCGGCCACGCAGACCGCCGTATACCCGGCGGGCCATCCACCTGTCGCTGCCGCCGAACGCCCCCGGCCGTCGGCTCGCCCCGTGGCCTCTTCCATTCCGGGCGCACGGCTGGAATCCGTCGCTCTCACCGGGCCGGATCGGTCACACACCCGATCGGGTGCGCACCGGCATTCAGCCAGATGTGGCCCACACCCGCGGGCCCTACGGGGCGGGACGCATTCGCCAGCTTTTGGTCAAGCTCTGGCCAGTATGTGGCGAGGTGGGGTGGATCGGCAGCACACTCGGGTGTGGAGGGGGAACCGCGCCGCCAGTGAAAGCGAGGGCGCGCGTTCCGTGATGCCGTGCTGCCTGGGGAGGCCACGGCCGAACGGTCGGGGGGCGAATGACCACGTCGCTACCGGGTGCGCGCTTTGCGCGTGCACGCAGGCACGACGGATCGAACGACGCACCGGTGGTGGTGATCGGCGCGGGACCCTACGGGCTCTCGGTGGCCGCGCACCTGCGCGCCGCGGCGGTGCCGGTGCGCATCTTCGGTGAGGTGATGGGCAGTTGGCGGCACAGCATGGCCACCGGCATGTTCCTGAAATCGACGCCGGACGCGGTCGACCTGTCGGCACCCGTACCGGGCGCACGCCTGGCGGACTTCCGGCGCGCCCAGGGCGAGCCGCCACTGACCGAGCTGACCCCGATCCCGAACGACGTCTTCGTCGACTACGGGCAGTGGTTCCAGGAGCGTCACGTCGGCGAGGTGGAGTCCACCCGGGTCGTCCATGTCGCACGTGAGGAGGGCGGCCCGCACTTCCTCGTGACGACGGAGAAGCGGGAGCAGTTCGTGGCCGCCGCCGTGGTGATCGCGACCGGGCTCGGCGGGCTCGCCCATGTGCCGCAGCCGCTGCGCTCCCTCGCTCAAGCGGAGCCAGGACCCCAGGAGTTGGTGTCCCACACCAGTCAGCACCGGGACCTGTCCCGGTATGCCGGGCAGCGCGTCCTCGTGGTCGGGGGCGGCCAGTCCGCCCTGGAGAGCGCCGCGTTGCTGCACGAGTCGGGCGCCCAGGTCGAGGTCCTGGTCCGGGAACGCCGCGTGCGCTGGGGATCCGTACCACGCCCGCATCGTGCGGCCGTACGACGCTGGGCCCGGCCCGACTCCCCGCTGGGCACCGGATGGGCCCTGGCCGGGCTGTGCCGCGCACCGGGCGGACTGCGCCGCGCACCGGCCCCGGCGCGGGCGTTCGTGTTCCGCAAGGCGCTCGGCCCCTCCGGCGGCTGGTGGCTGCGCGAGCGGGTGGAAGGCGTGCTCCCGGTCCGTACGGCCAGCAGGGTCGTGGCTGCCCGGAGCAACGAGAACGGTGCCCGACTGGACATCACGGGCCCCGGCGGCAAGTCCCGCACCCTGGAGGTCGATCACGTCCTGGCCGCCACCGGCTACAAGCTGGACGTCGACGCCCTCGCCTATCTGGACCCCGACGTGCGCGGCGACATCGTCCGCGTCGCGGGCTCACAGGCCCCCTGGCTGACCGAGACCTTCGAGGCGACCGTCCCGGGCGTCTACGTCGTCGGGTCCATGGCCGCGTTGACGTTCGGCCCGATGCTGCGTTTCGTCGCGGGCACCGAGTACGCCGCCACCCGCGTCGCACGCGATATCACGGCCCGAATCGGACGTGCCGACCGGTGACTTCACGAACAACTCTGCGCGCCTCGGCTCACCCCGGGCAGGAGGAAACACGGTGTCGCCGCAGGTGTCCGGGCTTCTAGCCTGAGTCCATGCATCAACGCGGACGACGCCACCGGCGCCCGGCCCGCCGTGTTCCACCGGAGCGGGCCCGGCGCCGGGCTTCGGAGTTCACGCCCGCCGGTGCCGAGGTGGTTCTGGTTGGCTACTTCTCGGCGAAGCAGAAGGACTTCGAGGCGCTCATGGCATCGGCAGCTGCCGACCTGGCGGCGCGGGGTGCCCGGGTCGCCGTGCAGCTGGTGCAGCGGCGCGGTGTCTCGGCCGGCGGGGTCCGGAAGATGAGCCTGCCCTACTCCTCGCGGACGCTGCTGAGCGCTGGAAAGGTCCAGGAGGTGGCCGAGGCCTGCGACCGGACCAGCGCTGACGCGGCGGTCTTCGTAGCCGCATTGACCGATCATCAACAGCGCGTGCTGACGAAGGTGCTCGGCCGCCCCGCCGTGAGTCTCTCCGACATCCCGCTCGTCCAAGGAGGGCGAACGACGCCCGTCCCCGCCCCTTCACGCCGTCGTACAGGATGAGTTCGACCGACGAGACCGCGCCGTGAGGGGGAGCCTGCCGACCGGATCAGCCTCGACCTCATTCAGAACCGCGTCGTCCGGGCCGTCCGCGACGGTCGGACGGGGCACCACGTCCGCGAACTGACCCTCATAGGGAGGAGCCTCGGGCCGGCTCCCGTCCCAGCGGCCGACGGCAGCAGGCAAGAGGACATCGTTTCCTATGGCCGCGATGAGGGCGGGGCGACTTCGGGGAAGCCCAGTTCATCGAGCAGCTTGTCGAACAGTTCCTGACGCTGGAGCCGCTCTCCTGTGGGCTTCAGCGGCTGGTGTTCGGACCACGGTGCGGCAGTCCCGGATCGAGGAACTGCTCCGTGCACGGGAAACGTTCGTGGACTGTCCCGGTTGAGCCAGGTCTGCCAGCAGTGCCCGACGGTGGTCAGTCCGGTCACGAGGGCGATGCTGCTTTCGGAGACATCGGCGACGCAGGCCGGCGCGCCGGTCCGAGCGACCAAGGTGCACAGGTCCTCGTCCTGCCAGACGCCGTGATCCAACGCCAAGGTCTGCCAGCCGCCCGGCCGCGCCCGCCGCTCACGTACGCTGTCCCTCAGCCCTGCATCGGCACTGCCGAACAGGGGTGCTTCCAGCAGCGGGCGCTCGCTGCGCGCGAAGACCAGATGCCCGGAGAAGCCCATGGAACCTCCTCGTCGAAGTTCGACGCAGCCTACGAGCCGTCACTGACACCACCGGTTCTCGTCGTCGCGGCGCAACGCACCGGGGCTCGGCGCGGAACTACCTCGCGCCGAGCCCCGGGCCGCCCACTGCCGTGTCCGGCGGGCTACTTCACGGCCGCGGCCCGGATGATCTCCTGGGAGATCGAGCCGCCCTTGTCGTCCTTCGCGGTCGCCCGCAGCGAGACCGACGCGGCGTCCCGCGGCACGCTCAGCGTGCCCGTCCAGGAGGTGCCGGTGCCGGTGAGCGACACGGACTTCCAGGTCTTGCCGCCGTCGTACGAGACCTCCAGCGTGCCGCCGCCGAGGGTGCCGGTGCCGGCCGCGCCCTTGACGTACTCGGCGGACAGGCCGACCGGCAGGCGCGAGCCCGCCTTGACCGCTCCGGCGAGGTCCGTGTCGAGGTCGTAGTTCAGGTTGATCAGCGGCAGGAAGGTGTACGAGTCGGTCGGTGTCGTGCCCGACCGGAACGTCCACTCGCTGTGCGAGGTGCTGTCGGTGCCCCACACCGCCGGGTCGAGCGCCGTGTCCGTGACGATCTTGAACGGCAGCTCGGCGCCGTCACTGACGCTGAACTGGGCGGTGCTGCCCACCCGTCGGCCCGCGCTCTGCCCGTCCACGAAGGCCTCGGTGTACTGCTCCATACCCGACTCCGAGCTGTACGGGTTGCCGAAGCCGGTGTGGTCGGGACCCGAGTCGCCCCAGCCGGGGATGTTGAACCGCAGCGCGTCGCCGCGCCGTTGCTGGCCCCAGCCCAGACCGCTGCCGCCGTAGGGGTGCCAGACCGGCTTGAACCAGTTCAGCTCGGTGCGCTTGCCCGCCCGGTACGCGACCCGGCCACTGCGCTCCTCCAGGGAGCCGACGTTGACGGACTCGTGCCACGTCTGGCCCGGCTCGACGGAGACGTAGTCGGTGCGGTGTCCGGGGAAGGCGTACTGCTCCTGGAACCCGCCCGCGACCGCGAAGGACGGGTCGACCGAGTAGCGGAACTCGTCGCCCGTGGTCTTCTTCCTGCCGTAGAAGGTGGTGTCGACGGTGGCGAGATCGTCCGCGTTCGGGGCGAAGAGCAGGCTCCGGTCGGGGATCACGCCCTGGTAGCCCTTCGACAGGTCGTAGGAGTACGTGGCGTTCTCGACGCCGTTCATCGCGATCCGCTCGCCGCGCTTCTGCTTGGCGATCAGCCGGGCGAAGTCGGCGTGGGTGACACTCGCGATCTGCAGCGGCCGGTCCGTGTGGTCGTCGTTGTAGAAGAGGGTGTTGAGGCGGCCGGGGGCGTCGTCCGTGAGGAACAGCGCCTTGGCGCCCGCGTCCTGGGCGGCCTGCGCGATCTGCGCTGGGGTGAGCGTGCCGTCGGCGTGGACGAGGACGCCCTTGCCGGAGGCGTTCTTGCCCGCGTAGTCGGCGGGAGCGCCGGCGCCCGCGTTCACCAGGGCGAGCGTGCTGCGCCCCGTCAGGAGGGTGGAGCCGGGCTGCTCCCACACCTCGTCGACGCCGTCGACGGTGATGCGCGGCTGGGCCTTGCGCCACGTGGTGCGGTACGCGTAACTGCCGTCGCTCACCGGGCGGGTGGGCAGGGCGTACAGCGTGTCGTACTTGATGGGCAGCAGCACCATGCCGAACACATCGGCGCCGCCCGCCTTACGGTCGTACTGCACGATGGTCTGGTGCGGGTCGGTGTCCTTGGCGACCCGGGTGGCGACCTCACGCAGCTTGGTGCCGTCCAGCGTGATCTCGCGGTCCCCGTCGACCTTCACCTCGGGGTCGGAGAGGAAGGCCTTGCCGAGCGAGTCCTTGCCGTGGGCGCCGCGCACGTCCAGGAACGAGTCCAGGAAGTACGTGCCGGGCTTCAGACGCAGCTTGAGCGTGCCGGAGTCGTCGACCGTCGCCGGCTGCGGCTGCGCGCCCTTGACGAGCTGCTGGTACATGAGATTGGCCGCGGTCGGGTTGCCGTCCCGGTCCTTCACGTGGACGGTCAGCGTGTACCGCTCGTCCTCCTTGACCAGACCGAAGGCGGTGTGCGCGACGGCCGTGCCGCCCGAACTGGCCACGATCTGACCGCTGTTGGTGCCGACGACGGCCTTCGCGCCGTCGCCGGTCACGGTGGTGGAGGCGCTCCCGTGCGCGGGAACGGTCAGACGCGGGTCGGCGAGCGTCGCGACACCGTCGGCCGCCCCCTGTACCGCGAGATCCAACTCGACAGCACTGTCGGAGGAGTTGGAGTAGGTGATCTTCTGGGTGACCGGCTGGTTGCTCTCGTACGGCCAGCGGTACGAACCGAGGTCGGCGCTGCCGGTCGCGGTCACCTTCGCGGCGATGGCGTCCGGAACGGAGACCCGTCCCGAGCCGATCGCGTACGCCGATGCGGACAGCTGCTTCGAGGACGACATCAGGGCGTCCTTGAGCTGGGCGCCCGTCCAGTCCGGGTGGGCCTGGGCGAGGAGCGCGGCGACACCGGCGACGTGCGGCGTCGCCATCGACGTACCGCTCATGGTGGTGTAGCTGCCGGAACCTTCCGTCAGCGAGGAGCGGGCGGCGAGGATGTCCACGCCGGGGGCGGAGACGTCGGGCTTGAGGCCGTCGTCGCCCAGGCGCGGACCCTGGCTGGAGAACCCGGCCCGCCGGTCGGACGAGTCGACGGCGCCGACGGTGAGCGCCGAATCGGCGGCGCCGGGCGACCCGATCGTGCCGGGGCCGTAGGCGTTGCCCGCGGCGATGACGAACAGGGCGCCGGTGTCGGCGGACAGGGAGTTGACGGCCCGGGCCATCGGGTCGGTGCCGTCGCTGCCCTCGCTGGAGCCGAGGCTCATGGAGATGATCTTGGCCTTGACGTCCTTGGCGGCCCACTCCATACCGGCGATGATCTGCGACTCGGTGCCGGAGCCCTCGTTGGACAGGACCTTGCCGACGGCGAGCGTGGCATCGGGGGCGACACCCTTCTCCTTGCCGTCGGACGCGGCGCCGGAGCCACCGACCGTCGAGGTGACGTGCGTGCCGTGGCCGGCCCGGTCGGCGACCTCCTGCCCCTCGATGAAGGACTTCGACTCGGTCACCCGGGAGGCGAGGTCGGGGTGCGTGGCGTCGTAACCGGTGTCCAGGACCGCGACCTTGACGCCCTTGCCGGTGAGACCGGCCTCCCACGCCTTCGGGGTGCCGATCTGGGCGTTGGACTGCTCCATGTCGGCCTCGACGCGGCCGTCCAGCCACACCTTGCCGATGCCGGCGCTGAAGCCGCCCTTGGTGGTCAGGTCGTTCCAGAAGGTACGCCCCTTGTCGGCGTGGAGAGCCGCGCCCGCGATGCTCCCCAGCCTGCGGGTCCGTTCGCCGCCCTTGGGCGTGGCGGCCGCCGTCCGCGCGCTCTTGCCCGAGTAGGTGACGATCAGCGGGGTCGCGTCGGCCTTGGCGTCCGCGAGACCCTGCCGGATCAGCTCGCTCACGTCGAACAGCCGGGCGTCGAGCTTCCCGGAGGCGAGGTAGGGGGCCGCCTCGTCCGGGACGACGCGTATCTCTCCGTCGGTGACCTGCGTGCGGACCAGGCCGGTGGCGCCCTCGGGCCGCTTGACGTCGACGGTCTGCTGACCGCCGCCGATGTCCGTCACCGTCACCTTGTCACCGGTCACCAGCGTCACCGTGTGAGCGGCGCGGGCGGCCTTCGTCGACGGGGCCGCCTGGGGTCTCACGTTGTCCGGCGTGGCGTGCGCGCCGGCCGCGGGCAGCAGCGCGAACGCCAGCCCGGCCGACACCAGAGCCGCACCGCGCCGCGCGGTACCTCTTGTCATCGTTGCCTCTCCTCCTGGAGCCGTCGGATGCCAGGAAGTGCCCCGACGGCTGCCAAGAGTTTCGACCAACGCACCCTGCACAGAGTCGACTTCTGCCTGGCGGAACCGTGCCACGGCAGTTACCCGCCACCGGCGGCGACCCGCAGGGGAGGGGACTGCGAGGCGGAGGAGAGGGGCCGTCCCCTACCGCGGCGGGACCGGTTCTCCGGGGCGGGGCGCAGCACTCGCGTTCCGGGTCCGAAGGCCGTGGCCTGACCGTCGCTGGGCGGCGGACGCGGCGCAACACGCCCCGGACAGCGCCGAGTCCTGGCTCGGCGGACCGGGCGCGGTAGTTGTAGGAGCACGCACCATGCCGGCCGTGACGATCACCCGTGGGGAGCCGTGACCAGCACCGCAGCATCACAACCGAACCCTGTCGTCGAGTGGCAGTCGCTCAAGGGCCGCCGGGTCGTCCTCGATGACCACTGGGCGCAGGAAAGGGGCGGGCGGCGCGAGCGGGACGTGGTCCACCAGGGCGTCGTGACCGACGTGCACGAGGAGGCCGGGAAGGTCGCGTTGACCCTGACCCGCTACGACGGGCGCACCATCGTGCTGCACCCGCTGGGCGGGTTGACCGTGACCGACGACGCCACCGGCACCGTGCTCTACACCCCTGCCGTACGCGTGAACCGCCGGATCCCGGAGGACTTCCTTGCCGCGGTCCGTCACGTGGCGCCCGAGCGGTGCGACGACGCGGACCGGATCGTACGGGACCAGGTCGGCGGGCTGCCCGTGGACAAGGCCCTGGAACTGGTGGCGATCGCGGGCGAGGTGGAGTGGGAGTGCACACGCGACCGTGACCTGCTCGACGACGCGGACTCCCCGGCCGGCCGCTGGGCGCAGGCGGCTCGTTCCGTCGCGCGGTCCTGGGCGGCGGACGCCGGCCTGGAGACGGCGGAGTGACGGGGACGACCACGCCTGCACCGGCAGACAACCCTGCAACGCCGCGTGTCATCAATTCGGGCGATTGTCTTCGACACCGCTGAGGGCAGGGCCCGTCGGCCAGTGAGGGACGTGCATATAGGAGTTGCGCAAGGAAAGGCATGCGTACCGCCGAGGGGAACCATGCTGATCATCCGTGCGCGATCGAGCCGCTGCACCACGCGGCCGAGCAACTGTTGCAAATCCTGGACCGGCCGACCTGTCGTGTGCGCGCGTTCACCCGGGTACGGCCCGGTGCCGGCACCGAAGGTGCGACCTTCCTCCACCGAAAGGACCTCCCTTCCCATGCGCCTGATGCGCACCGCAGCCCTGGCCACGGCCACCGCGCTCTCCCTGCTGCTTCCCACCACCGACGCCCACGCCGCCGCCGTCGCCTGCGGCGGCTCCGTCTCCACCCAGGGGATCGCCGCCAACGGCTGCATCAGCGCCGAAAGGGGCAAGGAGGGTCGCGTCCACATCCGCGACATCAAAGCCCACGTCGTCCTGAACAACACCCGGCCCCACGCCGCCAACGTCGAGTACGAAGCGTTCTTCAGCGCGGCGTCCGACGGCCACTGGGTCAAGATCGGCAACGGACGCACCCTCGTTCCCCGCCGTACCACCACCGGCCCCATCGAGATCGGCAGCACCACTCGGGCCTGCTTCGTCGTCAACGCCAAGGTCGAGATCCGCGTCCACGTCAGGCCCGCAGGAGGCGCCTGGAGCAACTGGACCAGCGCCGCGACCTCCCAGTGCCAGACCTGACCGCACCGGCGCCATGGGCGAGATCGCGCGCTGCGGACGGTGTACGGAGGCAGCGGCCGTGCCTCCGCGCGGGGCGGGCCTGCTGGCGGGAGCCCGCCCGCTTCCTCACGTCCGTCTGCAGCGTTGCACGCCCTTGACTGCGCGAGTGGCTCCGTCGGACTTCGTTGGCTCGGTTGTCCCCGTACGCGGCGTCTCGGGAGTTGCCGGCGCGCGTCGCTGCCTGTCAGTTGTCGAGCGGGCTGTGTCAGGACTCCTCGGCGGTTCTGCAACCGCGGACGGAAGCCGATCGGCCCGAGCCGCCGGCATGATGCGCCGTGCGGACGGCGGCCTCACGCCTCGTCATTCGCCGCCTTGGTCAGGGCCAGATCCAGTGCGTGCCTCAGGTTCGTGTCGAGCGGATGGCCGGTCGTCCAGGCCACGATCCGTTCGGCGATGTGACGGAGCTTGATGTTGGTCTGCTGGGACACCGTCTTGAGGACGTGCCACCCCTGGTTCGGTGTCAAGCCGCCGAGCGCGATCATCACGCCGATCGCCTGATCGACGATGGCGTGGGAGGCGATGGCCTGCTGCAACTGCCGGATCTCGTCCTGCAGAGCGCCGATCCGTTCGCACCGCCCGTCCGGTTGGGACACGTCTGCCACCTCCTGTGGCGCACGTGCCACCTCTCCTGTCGCTGTCTGCGCCCACTGTTGCCAAGATCGCCGGACCGGCGCGAGCCGCTGAGCGAACATCTACCGGCCGCTCAGGACAGGAAACGAAACGAAGCGGTGCGGCGGCGGAATCCGCTGTGCAGCGCGGGTTCGTCTCGTGCACGGGTGGGCCCGGTCCGCTTCGCGGATGCGGGGTGCGCCGATGTCCCTTAGCGTCGGTCGCGGGATGAGCGACAGGACCGCGTCCATCCTTCAAGGGCCCCGCGCACCGCTTCGCACGCCGCGCGGGGCCCTCTTTCATGCCGCCCGACGAGGTGGGTCGGGAGCACTGCAAGGCGTGGCCAGTCCTGCGTTGTCAGTGGCAGGTGGCAGCATGGGCTACTTGATCTGGTTCCGCGCCTCCTCAGGGGCGTGGGATGTGCCAAGTGTGATTCGGAGTACGAGAATGATCCGCAGTGAGTTGGTGGCCGCGCTGGCCGAGCGGGCCGAGGTGACCAAGAAGGATGCCGACGCGATCCTGGCGGCGTTCGCCGAGACGGTCGGCGAGGTTGTCGCCAAGGGCGACGAGAAGATCACCATCCCCGGGTTCCTGTCCTTCGAGCGCACGCACCGCGCCGCGCGGGAGGGCCGTAACCCGGCGACGGGTGAGGCGATGACGATCCCCGCCGGTTACAGCGTGAAGGTGAGCGCGGGTTCCAAGCTCAAGGAAGCCGCCAAGGGCTGAGCCGTACGCGAACCGATGCGAGGGGCGGTCACCCGGCTTTGGGTGACCGCCCCTTCGGTCGTGCCGGTCACGCCGGCTGCGGCCGGGCCGGCCCTCCGGTCAGGAGACTTCGAAGGCCTAGCGACCTGACAGAACTGCGTGCGCTCGCTCCGGATCTCGCCGCGCCGCGCAGCGGCGCATGCGCCGTGGAGGCCGTGGAGGCCGTGGAGCCCACGAGGGAGGAGGCTGGGGCCTTTCATTCCTTGTCCTGCGTCAAGGGCCCACGCCTGTAAAGGAGTTGGGGCTGCGGGCTTCCCGTGGGGTGTGTGAACCGTGGACACTGATCCCGCTGATCCACCTGCACCACAGCTGTCCCACCCCACACTCAGGCACTGGCAGGAAGGACCTCGCTCATGCGTCTGCGTTCCACGCTCACCACTCTCGCTCTCGTCGGGGGCGCCCTCGTGGCTCCCGGCTTCGGCGTGCTGACCACCGCGACCGACGCGTTCGCCGTCACGAAGATCAGCCACTCCACGGCGACGTCGATGTTCAGCTCCGTCGGCATCACATGGTCGTCGTCCGGCGGCTGCTCCGACCGCTACAACTCCACGTGTACGTCGTTCGAGCAGCTCAACCTGGCCAGCGCCCAGGGTGCGCAGACCCTCAAGCGGGCCAGCGGCTGTGCACTGAACATCACAGGGGGCACCGAGACCGGGCACGCGAGTGGCACGTACTCGCACTGGAACGGCTACAAACTCGACTTCGGCATGAACACCTGCGTGACGTCCTACATCAAGAACAGCTTCACCTACATAGGGCTCCGCGGCGACGGCGCTCCGCAGTACAAGGCCGCTTCGGGCAACATCTATGCGAACGAAGGCAACCACTGGGACGTGACCTTCTACAGCTGCGGTTGCTGACCAGGCACGCCACGACCTGCGGCCCGGCCCGTGTTCACGACAAGGGACGCGTGCCGGGGCGCGGGGTGCTGGTTCCGACTCCGGCCGCCGCAGCGCAAAGCGCTCTCGGTCGCCCTGGCCCGCGCGGCCCGACCTGCTGACGACCTGGCGAGCCGCCCGGATCCGGGCAGTGTCGAGACGCGTCCTCTGCACGACGCAGCAGCGTAGCGCCCCCGATGCCGGCTCACGGCGGAGCGGCGATCCCAGGACGCCTTCGACCTCGAAGGCCCCCGACTCCAGAAGCGCCTGTCCGAACAGCCACACCGAAAATTCCCAGCGATGTCCGAAGCTGGCTCGGCTGGGCCTTGGTGCCGCATCCACCGCACGTGGCGTCCCGCAGGTCGCGACGGCCGGTGACCGGGGTGTGCCGGCGGCATGGTTCTGGGCGCTGGGCTGGTCGAGGCGATCGACGTAGGGTGACTCCGTGATCATCTGGCTGAACGGCACCTTCGGGGCGGGCAAGACCACGACCGCGAAGGAGCTGACCTCTCGCATACCGGACTCAAGGCTCTTCGATGCAGAGAAGGTCGGGGAGATGCTCTGGCACGTGCTTGGGGTTCCGGAACGTGACTTTCAGGATTTCCCGCCATGGCGAGGACTCGTGGTGGAATCCGCGCGGCAGATTCTCGACTACGTGGGTGGCACTTTGGTGGTCACCCAGACCGTGCTGGTCGAGCAGTACTGGCAGGAGATTCATGGAGGTCTGACCGAAGCCGGCGTCCCCGTCCACCACTTCCTGCTGGACACGGACCAGGACACCCTGGTCACGCGGATCGAGACCGACAGCAAGCCTGAGAGCATCGCTGCTCGTCAGTGGCGCCTCGATCACTTGAGTGAGTATCAGCGTGCCCTGCCCTGGCTCCGTCGGGAAGCCCAGGTGATCGACACCACTGATGTCGTGCCCTCGCGCGTCGCGGAGATCGTCATGGAGAAGGCTCAAGTCGGGTGACGGGTCCGGCGAAATATCGGGCGGCTTGTCCTGCGGATGCCGCCCGACACCACAAAAGCCAGGTGACCGAGGGCGCGGCGCGCGTGATCGCCGTCACGTATCGGGGAGGCTGGGCGGATGCGTCTGCGTCTCCTGTCCGCTGTCCTGGCTGTGCTGGTGTGTGCCACGGGCTGCGCCACCGTCGATGGTCGTCCCGTGCCGCACAGACCGGCTGTGCAACGGGAGTTGGTGCCGGAGGGCGGACGGGGCCCGGAGGCGTCGGAGGTCACTCCGGGCTCCGCGCGCGAGGCGCTGCTCGACACCACGGTGCGGCGGACGAAGAAGAAGCCGGGCCAGCGCCAGCAGCGTCACCAAGCCGCGCCGTCGAGGCGCAGGACGCCAGGGGCGGCGGCTCACGCTGACGCGCGACCGCCACACCGAGCTCCTGTTCGTCGGCACGAGGGGGTGCCGCGTCGTCCGGCTGCCGGACCTGCGGCGCCGCGGACGAGCGCAGCGCAGCGTCATCACACCCTGCGCCACCACGGCCCGCAGCGGATGAAACGTCGGCACCCCGCCCCGCAGCCGCGGCCGCGCAGCACCTACGACATGGGGCTCGTGTGCGACTGGTCGCAACAGACCGGAGCCGACTCGGCCCTGACCGACTCCTGCCGCAGGATCGGCCGCTGAGGACGCCACCGCCGGACGGCACCGATCAGCCCGCAGAAGTGATCCGCAGTGGAATGGCCAGGCCGATCCCGACCGGGGCGACCAGTCGGCGTAGCCGCTCGAACAGGCTCCCAAGGAGCCGCCGTACACCGACATGGTGATCAGCCCGATCGGGAGAACCCCGCCCTGGGACCCCGCGGGACGCTCGTCCGCGCGCCGTTGACGCAGGGCGGCAAGCCAAGGCTGCATCAGCAGCGTCAGCGAGCCGATGAGGACGAGGAACGGCACGACGTGGGTGAACACCCCGCTCGGGTTGGAGATCAGCAGAACCGCCCCCGCTGCGCCGCCTGCGGCCGGCAGCGGGATCCAGCGACGCGGCCAAGGTCCCAGGCCCGCCGGATCGGGTCGAGAAGTGAGAGTCGAACCGGGCCAACAGGCGATACCCGCAACGAGGTTGGTCACGTTCGCGGACAAGGCGGGAAGCCCGACCAGGAGCGGAGCGGCGGCTGCGCCTGGCCGGGGCGGACGACGACACCGAGTTCACCCGGAGCGCGTTCGCGGCGCGGCCGCATGCCACGGGCCGCTACGGCCCGGCCCCCGCCGATCCCGTCGACGACCGCGTCACCGGCCCGGTCGTCGCGCTCCCGCCCTGCTCGTACACGGTGCTGCGCGGGAGCCGGGAGGCAGCAGCGATCATTGCCGGATGAGCTCGCCGCACTCGTCCACGCCGCACTCGTCCACGCCGCCCTCGTCCACGCCGCACTCCTCCACCGTGCTCGTCCCACTCGACGAGCCGCCCGTCCCCGTCGCGATCGGTGTCGGCATCCACGGCCCGGCGGGGCACGTCGACGACTTCCAGTTGCCGGACCTGTGGCAGTTCCACCTGTACGACTACGAGGCCGAGCTCACCGTCGACGGTGTCGCGCACGAGATCCGCCCCGGCAGCGTCAGCCTCGTGCCGCCGGGCACACCGGTCCGCTACCGCTACCGGGGCCGCTCCGAGCACCTCTACGTCCACCTGCGCCTCGGGTCGGCGGGGGAGTCCCGGGACGTGCCGTCCGTACAGCACGCCGGACGCCAAGCCGCCCTGTTGGAAGGCCAGTTGAGGCAGGCCCTGGCCGCCTGGCCGAGCACCCGGGCGCGGGCGGTGGCCGAGGTGTGGGCCGCGTTGTGGCGGGTGGCCGAACTGGCTCCGGCGCAGGGCGGAGCGGCACCGGCCACGCACGCGGCGGTGGCGGCCGCGGTCGCGTTCGTCGAGGAACACCTCGCGCAGCCCCTCACCGTGCCGGAGATCGCGCGGGCTGCCGGTGTCTCGCACAACCATCTGACCCGGCTCTTCCGTGCGGCCATGGGGGAGACCGTGATCGGCTACATCCGGATGCGCAGGATGACGCAGGCCCGGCACCTGCTGCGGGCCAGCACGCTCTCCATCCCCGCCGTCGCCGCGAGCGTGGGCATCCCGGACCTCCAGGCGTTCAACAAGGCGTGCCGCCGTGAGCTGGGGGCGTCCCCGCGCGCGGTCCGGGCCGCCGACATCGCCTGATAGTGGAAATTGACCAGTAGAGGGTGAGCAGGGCCCACGCGTTCCTCCGGCGCCGCTCCTAGCGTGACGGTCATGGAAGAAACAGCGAAGAACACCTCGGGGGCGGGTAAGCACCTGCTGAGTTCGGTGAAGATGGCCCGTTTCGTGGCCCGCGGCGCCCTGCGTCTGGACGCGGTGGTGCCGCCCGAGATGAACGCGGAGGCGCGGGGCGTCCTGGCGGCCGGCGTACCGGACGTGCCGTACGGAACCCCACTCTCCAAGGCGTACGACCAGGGCTCGTTCGTGGCCCGGCTCCTCGAACTCCCGCAGGTGGCAGGCGCCGTGCACAGCCTGGTCGGCCCGGAGCCGACCATCGACCACCACGCCGTGCACATCCGCGAGCCCCACGGCGGCGAGGCCCAGCCGCTGCACGCCGACGCCATCATCGACGTACGCCCCGACGCGTTCGACGTCCAGCTCATGTACTACCCGCAGGAGGTCACCCTGGAGATGGGCGGCACGCTCAGCGTGCCCGGCAGCCATCTTCGGCACACCAACGAGTCCGACACCGGCCGCTACCAGAACCTCCGCGGCCAGGACCGCCTCGTCTGCCCGGCCGGCACCGTGGTGTTTCTGCACCACGGCCTGTGGCACGGCGGCCGCCGCAACGACAGCGACGTCGCTCGCTACATGTTCAAGGTCCGCTTCAACCCGCAGGTACGCCAGCGGCGCCTGTGGGACACCTCGGACCTCGACGATCCGCAGGTGCGCAGGGAACTCGACGCTCACTTCCCGTGGTACGAGCAGGCCACCGGCCGCCTGGAGCGCTACAACCGCGTCATGCTGTGGCGCGAGCTCACCGGTGACGACACCTTCGACCTCGACCACTGGGTGACCAGGGTCGCCAACCGCCCGCATCAGGAGCCCGCCGCATGAGCACCGCCAGGACGACCACCACCTCGGCCACGACGCTGCGTCAGCAGGTGCTGGTCCTCTACCTGTCGACGTCCGCCCTCGACTCCTGGGTCGTCGGCTGGGCCCGGTACGACGGCACCGGCCGCACCACCCCCACCTCGGGCGACAGCGACGAGCCGCCCTACGAGACCGGCGTCGCCGCCCTCCTCGACGGCTGGCGGCTGATCCAGGCCTCGCAGCTCATCCCGCCGGCCCCCGGCCACGAGTACGACGTGTCCTTCCTCAAGCACGAGTTCTTCTTCGAGCGGCTCGTAGACATGGCGGACATCGCGGAGACACGCGCGTGACCTCTCTCGTTCCTGACGGCTTTGACGCCTTCTGGAAGCGGGGACGCTGACCGAGGCCCGCAACCGGGGCGGAGCGGTGAGGACCGAGCGGGGCACCGACCGGTATCTGCCGAGACCGCGAGGTGGCGAAGGACCGCTGCCGGTCGTCGTCACCCTTCGCCGGCTGCTGCGGCGGACGCGGACTGCCCGCCGACCACCTGTTGTGGTCGGCGGCCAGGGCCCGGCTCGCCACCACTCCACCGACCTGACCGGCGCCGTCCGCTGCGAGGCGGAGGCCGCACGGGCAGCGGACGGACCGGGCGAGACGATCGTCGAAGCCGGCGGGTGAAGAGCTGTTGTCTCGGACCGACGTTCCGTTCACCAGGGGCCGGTACGCCCGGACGACGGTGACCCATGAGGCGTGGACCCCGTACGAGGGCGTCCGTGGTCTGCGCCTCACCCTCGACGGCGCGTTCCGCCTCGCGTCGTTCCGGTTCGTGGGACCGGGCGCCCAGACGGCCTTCGGCACGATCCCGCGCAGGCGGCGAACCGCGCGGCGGAAGCGAGCCGTTCCTGGCCGCGCCATGGAAACCGCCTCGTCCGCGGCCTTCACGGCGGGTACGGTCGTCTCGTGTGTCACTACGCCGAGAAGCCCTACAAGCTGCATTACGTGTGCGTGTCCTGCCGTGTCGCGTTCAAGCGGCATTCCGGGCCCGGCACGAACCCGTGCCCGCGGTGCGCCGAGCCCATGCTCTGCGCCGGTCATGACTTCGCGGCGCCACGGCGCCGAGACACCAAGGCGTGGACCGTCGTGGCCGTGGTGCTGAACGCCGGACTGCGTTACGAGGGTCTCGAGCCCTGCGGCTGCGGCAAGGAAGCCAAGTTCCGCCCCCGTACCCGGGCCCAGGTCCGGGCTCGTCGCATCGCAGCCGCACGATTCGGAACTCCTCTCGCCGAGATGCTCGGCCGGGAGGATCCGCAGACGCGCGCCCACGCCATCACAGGTACACGCCGCGCATGAGGGAGGCGTGTACCAGTGGTGGCGTGGGCGCCTCCACGGGGCTCAGCCGCGCGGCGCGGGAGTGGAGTCCCTGACCACCACGGAGTCCGGCGACCACGTCCACATCGCCGGCTTCAGTGGGTTCCGCAAAATTGGGAGCGGTTACAAACTGGTGGTCGGCCCGTACAGCAGCCAGCCCTTCGACATCGCCGACAACCCCTACGCCGCGCTCCGCAAGGACGCCCTCGGCTACTTCTATCCGGCGCGCAGCGGCACCCCGGTCGAGGCGGCCTACGCCGGTGCCGCCTACGCCCGTCCGGCCGGGCATCTGGGCGTCGCCCCCAACAAGGGCGACACCGACGTCCCTTGTCTGCCCGGCGACTGCTCCTACTCGCTCGATGTGCGCGGCGGCTGGTACGACGCCGGGGACCAGGGCAAGTACGTCGTCAACGGGGCGCTCGCGGCGTGGCAGTTGATGGATTCCTACGAGCGTTCACGAGCCCAGGGCGACACCGCGGGCCTACGCGACGGGCTGCTGAGCATCCCGGAGAACGACAACGGGGTACCCGACGTGCTCGACGAGGCCCGCTGGGAGACGGAGTTCCTGCTGCGCATGCAGGTACCGGACGGACAGCCGCTGGCCGGCATGGCCCACCACAAGATCCAGGTGGCGGGCTGCTGGGGCCACCAGATGTGGCGCCTCAGGGACGAGTTGGCCGGGGGACCGGGGCCTCCCCGGCGGCAAGCCGAACTGGGGACCTGTGGGCCGGGCGGCACTCGATCGTGTTCTCCAGGACTGGTACGCATCCGCACCCCGGACATGACCCTGCGGGCTTCCACTGGCTTCCACCATGGTGAAAGCCTGTGCGCGGATGTCCGATAGGTTGCCCGTCATGACTGAGTTAGGGCCCGTCGCCTGGCCGCCTGCCCCGATCAGGACGGAGCGGCTCGTGCTCCGTGAGTCTGAGGCCCGGGACCGCGCGGCGTTCATCGAGCTGCTGGCGTCGCCGGAGGTGCACACCTACCTTGGCGGCCCGCGCCCGCTTGATGAGCTTGAGCGCGAGGTGCCGGACGTGCCTGGGCAATGGCCCGGGTGTTTCGTCGTCGAGCTCGACGGGGCGATGATCGGTGAGATCCTGCTCAGGAGAGCGCCGGGGCACAGCCGCCCGGCTGCCGCGGGGAAGGTCGATCTCGGGTATCTGTTTCTGCCGCGGGCATGGGGATTCGGTTATGCCGCCGAGGCGTGCGCGGCGGCACTCGCCTGGTTCGACGGCGCCCTTCCCGGCGAGCCGGTGGTGCTCCACACCCAGACGGCCAACGTCGGCTCGATGCGCGTCGCAGCGAAGCTGGGCTTCACCGAGGTGGAGCGGTTCCACGGCTGGGACGCCGAGCAGTGGCTCGGCCTACGGGCGTCGGTCGCGTCGTCCGCCTGAGCCCGTGCTGAGTGAACGGGGCTGTCGGGACTCGTGACCCGGGCCGGTGCAGCCCCGACGGCAAGACGCTGGCGGTCGCCGGCTCGGACTGGAACACCGCGGGGCAGGGGCAATTGCGACTGTGGGACCTGTCCCGGAGCCGTCCCGTCGCGACGACGCTGGAGGGTGATCACGAAGGGTCGTTCTACGAGGCGGTGTTCAGCCCCGACGGACGATCCATCGCCGCCGCCGGCGAGTCCGGAATCCGGCTGTGGGACCGCTCGAAGCGACGTGTCGTCGCCTCCCGCCAGTCCACCACCAGCGCCTCGGTGGCGTTCAGCCCCGATGGCAGGACGCTGGCCAGTAGCGACGGCGTCTACGGCAAGAACAGCGGTGGCATCTGGCTGCGCGACGCCGCCACCGGCCGCGCCACCACTCTCACGGACAAAGGCGTGACCACCGTGCAGTTCAGCCCTGACGGCACGTCTCTTGTCAGTACCGGCGAGGACGGACTCAAGGTGTGGGACGTGGCATCGGGCCGTGCCACCGAACTTGACGACGGCACGCGCTACTGGCTGGCGCTCAGCCCCGACGGCAGAACTCTCGCCACCTCGGAGGTACGCGCACCGAAGAGCGACAGGACTTCCACCGACGTCCAGCTGTGGAAGGTCCCCTGATGGCTCGTGATGCCGTTGCGCCTCATGGTTCTTTGGCTCCGGGCGCGCTGACGGTCTGGTTCACGCGCTGCTGCGGCACGGCCGTTGCCGGTGACTTTGTCGGCCGACTTCTCGGCCTTGATCTCGGTGCGAAAGTACGTACCGGGTCATCTCGGTTCTTGAGTGGGCGCTGCCTTTGAGGGCTGTCGCTTGCCAGCGGGAGGCTGCGCAAGGTCGGCGAACTCGGTGGTGGCAGCGGTTGGTTGGCCGTGTCGGTAAGACGGAGCGACGGGAGCAGATAGGCCACCAGCCGCCGGGACGCCGCGTCGTCATCGGGCAGGGCGCTCAACAGACCGCAGTGTGCCGACGCGACCACGGCGAGGTCGGACGGGTGAAAGTCGGGGTGCAGCGCGCCCGGTGCCTGGGCCCCGCGGACCAGGGTGGTGAAGTCCCGCTCGGCCCGTTGCCGGGACTGTGCGTGTTCCGAGGTGCTGTCCGGGAAGGCTGCGACGAACGCGGCTGGGAACTCGTGTTCCGCCCGTTGCGGAGCGCAGACCGTCGCGACCAGCTGCTGGAAGCCCTGCCACGGGTCAGGGGCGGCCAGCGCGTCGGTGAGCGCCTGCGCGCAGGTCTCCATCTGCTGCGCGAACGCGCCCCGCACAGAGCGTCCCGGGTCGGGACATGCCGGTACAGCGTCGCCACACCGGCCCCGGCCCGACGGGCCACGGTCGCCATCGGGGCGTAGATCCCGTGCTCCGCGAAGACCGTACGCGCGGCGACCAGGACGCCATCCCTGTGGCGCCGGGCGCCCCGCGCGGGGCCGCAGCAGGTATGGGCCCGCAGCACGCTCGTGCCGTTGGGCACGATGGGGTCATGCCGAAGAACCCACCGGAATCGATGCAGCAGCAGCGTCTGCGCCGGAGCCTGAACCACCATGCCCGTACGCAGTGCGAAGAGGCCCTGGACCGCGCCGGCGATCACCACCTCGAGGCTCGGGACCCATGCGGCGGCCGGACGACCCGAGTGCCGACGGGACTCGTGGTGCTGGTCGGCCCGCCGGCTTCGGGCAAGACCAGCTTCGTACGAGCTCTGATCGCGCGCCGAGAGATCGACGAGGACGCCGTGGTGTCCAGCGACGACATCCGCGCGGAGTTCTTCGGCACCTCACCCACCGAGGGGGACTCCGACGCGGCAGACGCCCGCGTCTTCGAGGAACGCGACCGAAGGATCGTCGCCCGGCTCGCCACCGGACAGACAGCAGTCGCCGAGTCCACCAACGTCACGCCACAGGCACGCACCCGCCTCATCGCCCTGGCGAGACGCTTCGACGCCCCGGTGACCATGCTGCGGTTCACCCCGGACCTCGACGCTCTCCTCCGACAGCAGGCCGGACGAGACCGTCCTGACGTCACCCCGGCAGACATCCGGGCCTCGGCCGCGGCGATGGCTCGGTACGCCGGGGCCGACCGACTGCGCTCCGAGGGCGCACACGCCGTCCATGACGTCCCCGGAAACGACGAAGGCGCCACGCCGACCCAGGCCGCAGCGCACTTCTCCTTCACCTGCTGACCTTCCCGAAGGGCGAATGGGCCGCGAGGCAGGCAGGACGGGTCAGCCGCGCCGTCGCAGGTGAGAAACCCGGCGACGGCGACGATCGTCCCCGGAATACTGGGCGCCCATGGATGAGGTAAAAGTCGTCTTCGCCCATTCCGAGCGCGCGATCCTGCGCGTCGGCGATGTGTTTCTGAAAGTGGACCCCGATCAGGCACGTGGCGACGCCGAGGTCGAGGCGATGTCTCTCGCGCCCGTCCCGACCCCGGAGGTGCTGTGGCGCAAGCCGCCCGTGCTCGCGATCGCCGCGCTGCCAGGAACGACGCTGGGACGCCTCGGCGGGCCGTCGACCGGGTCGCCGGCGGCCTGGGCCGCGGCGGGCGCCGCCATCCGGAAACTGCACGACGCGCCGCTGCCACCCCGAACCGGCCGGGCCGGCCGAAGCATTGCCACGCTGGCGGCAGAACTCGACGACGAGTGCGAACGCCTCGTGACGAACGGCGTCCTGCCCGCGGACCTGGTCACCCGCAACCGCCAGGTCGCCGAGGCCGCGCTCCGGCCGTGGACTCCGGCGTTCACCCACGGCGACCTGCATCTGGAGCATGTCTTCGTCGACGGCGACGAGGTCACAGGCATCATCGACTGGTCCGAGGCGGGCCAGGGGGACGCCCTCTACGACCTCGCCACCTTCACGCTCGGACACGAGGAGCACCTCGATGACGTCATCGCCGGCTACGGCACCGACCTCGACCTCAACCTCGATGTGATCCACGCGTGGTGGTCGTTGCGCAGCCTGCTGGCGGTTCGTTGGCTGGTCGAGCATGGTTTCGACCCGTTCGCGCCGGGCTGCGAGGTCGACGTGCTGAGATCCCGAATGTGAGGCAGCCCGGGCCCGACCCGCACACGTCGCAGGAGCGCCGAGAGCAGTAGGCCTGCGGTCACTCACACGGCGCGTTCCATGCACACCAGCTGATCCCGCGCGTCCCACGATGCGGTGACGGTGAAACCGAGCCGCTCGTACAGGGCGATGGCACCGGTCCGCCACTGCCACACAGACAGCCGTACGGTGTCGACGCCGTTGTCCGCCGCATGCGCCAGCGCGGCGCTGACCAGGCGGGACGCGATGCCCTGGCTCCGGAAGGCGGGATCCGTCCAGAGCCTCTTGACCTCGCAGCGCCCCGCGTCGGGAGCGGTCACCACCAGGCACCCGACGACGTCGTCCCCGCTCGACGCCACCAGCACGACATCGTCGGCGAAGGCGTCTCGCGGATCCAGGACCTCTGCGCGGCAGCGATCCGGCAGCCGGTCCACATCAGCGACGGCCTCGCCCTTCTCGGCCTGCGTCCGCAGATGGTAGTCCGCCAGCAGTGCGGACAGCCCGCTCTGAACGGAGGGCACCTTACCTGGCCAGCGGACGATGACAGGTTCCCGGTGATCACTCATTCCGGCAGCATCGCATGGTGTCTGGGCCCGGATCAGCCACAGGTCAGCCTGGTGCTCATACGGCGACCGGGGCCTTGATCGCGGGGTGGTGCTGATAGCCGTGGATCTCGACGTCGGTGTAGGTGTAGACGAAGATCGAGTCGGCTTTGTGGAGCTTGAGCTCGGGGAACGCGTAGGGGGTGCGGGTGAGTTGGGTGGTGACCTGGTCGAGGTGGTTGTCGTAGATGTGGCAGTCGCCGCCGGTCCAGATGAAGTCGCCGGGTTCGAGGCCGGTCTGCTGGGCGATCATATGGGTGAGCAGGGCGTAGCTGGCGATGTTGAAGGGGACACCGAGGAAGAGGTCGGCGCTGCGCTGGTAGAGCTGGCAGGAGAGGCGGCCGTCGGCGACGTAGAACTGGAAGAAGGCGTGGCAGGGGGCGAGGGCCATTTTGTCGAGTTCGGCGACGTTCCAGGCCGAGACGATCATGCGGCGGGAGTCCGGGTCGTCGCGCAGGGTGTCGAGGACCTGGCTGATCTGGTCGATGTGCCGGCCGTCGGGGGTGGGCCAGGAGCGCCATTGGACGCCGTAGACGGGGCCGAGTTCGCCGTTGGTGTCGGCCCATTCGTCCCAGATGCTGACGCCGTGCTGCTGGAGCCAGCCGACGTTGGAGTCGCCGCGCAGGAACCAGAGCAGTTCGTAGACGATCGATTTGAGGTGGACCTTCTTGGTGGTGATCAGGGGGAAGCCCTGGGAGAGGTCGTAGCGCAGCTGGTGCCCGAAGATGCTTCGGGTGCCGGTGCCCGTGCGGTCGGCCTTGGCCGTTCCGGACGTGAGGACGTGCTTCAACAGGTCTTCGTACTGAGTGTTCACCACGGTCCGAAAGCTTAATCGCCCGCCCTAGGCGTCTGGATCAAGAGCTTTGCAACCCCCCCTCGGAACCTCCGCCCTGATGCGCCCGAGACGGGCGACGCGCTCCGCCTCGGTTGTCGGCGTCGGGTGGTTGAGGCGTGGTGGCGGCCGTGACAGCATCCGCGGATGGATACGAGGGAGAGGGCGTCTTGGGGCGCGGAGTACCGATCGGGCCGCTACGAGGACGATCCGCCGGTCGGATTCGTCGACGACATCGTGCAGGCGGCACAGAGCCTTCCACCTGAGGCAGAGGGGCTGTATGTGGGATGCGGCAACGGCCGCAACTTTCTTCCCCTGCGCGCCGCAGGACTGAACCTCATGGGCCTGGACATTTCCGAGGTGGCTCTGGCTTCACTGGCCGGACGCTCACCGGCTGACGCGCCGCGCCTCTTCCACGGGGGCGTCACGGACCTCCCCGGTGACCGTATGTTCGACCTGGTCATCGGTATTCAGGTCTTCCAGCACGGCGACCGCGCCACAGCACATGCTCACCTGCGTGCTGCCCTCGGCCGAGTCAGGGTGGGCGGCCTGTTCTGTGTCCGCGTCAATGCCGTTGGCACGGACATTCACCCCGAACATGATGTCTTTGAGGAGGCATCAGACGGAGGGCTGACCGTCAGGTATCTGCAAGGGTCCAAGGCCGGCCTGGATATCCACTTCTTCAGCCTGCCCGAGCTCATGGCGCTGCTGCCGGACGAGTTCGCCCCCGTTCTCGCCCCTCGTATCCACCGGACTCAGCGTGCGTCGAAGGACCTGGGGCAGTGGTCCCAGTGGGAGGCGATCTATCGCCGGACTGCCTGAAGGGCGAAACTCCGGCGCCGACGGGTGGGCGAACTCTCCGATACCAGGCGGTACGCCTCAAGACGTGGGTGAGCGCGAGCCGTACGCGGGTCCGAACACGACGAGCAGTGTCAGGTCTTCCGTCACTTCGATGAATCGGTGCTCTTCACCCGCCGGAACGAAGATCGCCGTCCCGGGACCCACCTCGTGTGTCCCGCCCGGCGTCTCGATCTTGGCCCGCCCGGCGGTGACCACATAGATCTCGTCCTCCGTGTGCGGACTCTGGGCGTCTCGCCCGCCGACCGGGATGCAGTACGTACCCACCGACAGATCCGGGGTCCGTAGTTGTTCGATCCAGTCATGGCCGGCCTCGGTGGGGTGCGTCCACACGCCGGCGCCCTCGATGATCTCCATAGCGGGACCTTAAACCTGAGGCCTGCGGTCATGCCCCCAGGTCCTCCGACAGGGGCAGGCACTCGGTGAGCAGGCTGACGACGTCGCGCCAGGCTCGCCGTGCGTGTTGTGGGTGGTAGCCGACGCCGGGGCGAACGCTGTGGTCGACCGAGGGGTGGTGGAAGGCGTGCAGGGCTCCACCGTAGACCGTGAGGCGCCAGTCGACGCCCGCGGCCTGCATCTCGGCGGTGAAGGCGTTGCGTTGCGCGGGCGGCATGATCGGGTCTTCCGAACCGACCCCGGCCCAGACCGGGCAGCTGATGCGTGCCGCCTCGCCCGGCCGGCCCGTGGTCAGTGCGTTGACGGTGCCGATCGCGCGCAGGTCGACGCCGTCGCGCCCGAGTTCCAGCCCGATGGCACCGCCGGTGCCGTAGCCGACAGCGGCGATCCGGCCGGGGTCGGTCCGCGGTTCGGCGCGCAGTACGTCGAGCGCCGCATGGCCGATGTCCCGCATCCGGTCGGGGTCGGCGAGCAGCGGCATGCAGCGGGCCAGCATCTCCTCGGGGTCGCTCAGATAGCGCCCGCCGTGAAGGTCGAAGGCCAGCGCTACGTATCCCAGCTCGGCGAGAGCATCGGCCCGGCGGCGTTCGACGTCGCTGAGCCCCGTGCCCTCCGGTCCGAGCAGCACTGCGGGCCGGCGGCCGACACCGGCCGGGAGCGCGAGGTGCCCGGTCATCGTCAGACCGTCGGCCCGGTACTCGACCGCACATGTCGTCATCGTCGTCATGACGCTGGACTGTAGTGATCGTCGAGCCCGCTCCGGCCGCCGTTCTGCCTCCGGCAGAGCGGCCCGGGTGTCCCTCTCACCGGCCCCGCCGCAAGCGCCCGGTCGCGGTGATCGCCGACCGGGCGTCCGAAGATGGGGCAGGGGTCCCCGTCCCCGTGCACACGGGCCCGGGAACCCCCCCACCGGATCACCTCACCGACCTCATGTCACCGCACAGCGCGCGCGTACGGTGCCACGGTGACGCGGTCGATCAGCGGCGCGTACCGGGAGCGGAGCAGTACGCCGGGGAAGGTGTCGGAGGCGTACGTGGTGCCGTCGAAGTTGGGCAGTTCCTCGGAGCCGAACCTGATGGTGTTCTCGCCCTTCTTGAGGTCGAGGGTGACGGTCAGCTCCCAGAAGTTGTTCTGGTGGAAGCTGTGCGGGAAGCCGACCCGGTGCGGCTTGCCGCCGTTGACACTGATGTCGGCGTGCCGGGCGAGCGGGTCCGGGTTGTAGTGGGTGGCCTCCGACTGCTCGGGGTTGGAGTAGCGGATGCGCAGCGCGTACAGGCCGGGCCGGCCGGCGGTGACGGTGAAGGTCGCCGTGTTGCCGTTGCCGGGATCGCCGCCGATCCCCGTGATCGCGGTCCCGTCGGTGGCCCGGGAGAGCGACGTCAGTGCCGCCGTGCCCGCGAGCTTCGCGTCCTGTGCCTCGTAGGTGTGGGAAGGCAGCGCCTTGTCGGAGACCGTGACCGTGAGGCGATCGATGAGTGTCGTGGCCGAACTCCCCTTCACCGTGACCTTGTTGACGCCGCCGGAGAGGGAGACCGCGACCTTGCTGGTGCCCTGGTGCAGGCGCAGTACGTCATGCCCGTTGACGGACAGGCGGGCGCCCGAGCCGTCCAGGCTGTCGACGGTCAGGGTGTGCTCGGCGTCGGTGGGGGAGTAGACCCAGAACGTGGCCGAGCCGCCCTTCGCGATCCGGGCCGCGCCCGAACCGGTGGCGGCGGTCCCCGCCTGCTTCGGCAGGTCGTAGACGGGTGTGGCCGCACCGGACAGCCAGGCCAGCTCGCCCTCGTACACCTGCGTAGAGGCCGAGTCGCTCGGCAGGGAAAGGGTGAGGCGGTCGACGATGGCGTCGCCCTTCGTGGCGCGTTCGCCGTCGAGACTCTTCGCGGCGAGTGTCAGGGTGTGCCGGCCCTGGGTGAGATGGACCTTCGTGTCGGTGTGGTCCCACACCACCCACTTGTAGCCGAGCGGGAGGTCCAACTCCTGTTCCCCGTCCGCCTTTCCGTCCACGCGCAGGAAGACGTTGGTGGGGCCCTCGTCCTTGATCCTGGCGTAGGTGTTGAGGGAGTTGGCGAACACGCTCAGGTCGTAGGTGCCGTCCTCGGGCACGTCCACGGCGAAGTCGAGCGTGACGTCGGAGCCGGTGCGCAGCCCGCCCACGTCGTAGCCGCCGGACGTGTAGAACTTCGAGACCTCGGAGGTCGAGCCCTCGGGCCCGTTCTTCGAGTACCCCGACCCGGTGTGGGCGGCGTCCTCGGCCTCGTACGAACCCTTCCAGCGCACCGGCGTCGTCTGGGTGCCGTTCGCCTTCCCGGCCGGGCTCAGGACGATCTCGTACGCGGACGACTCGTCCAGTTTCGGCAGGGTGCCGTCGCCGAAGTCGACGACGACCTCGCCGTCGTCACCGACCTTCAGGTCGGTCTCGGTGAGGAGCCGTGGTCCGGGGGAGTCACCGATCTGGCCGCTCCAGCCGATCTCGCGCACCCAGGCGTGCACGCGGTTGCCGAAGACCGCCCGCGGGATGTGGTCGAACGTGATGTGGCCCTTGCCGTGCGAACCGCCGAAGAGGAGGCGGGCCTGCTTCTTCTTCGTGTCGAGTGTGGCGACGCCCTGCATCGTGTAGTTCTGGCCCGGGGCGGGAGGGGTCACCTGCACGGTGTTCCCGCTCATCGAGGCGTAGGAGTGGAACAGCCACCACTGGCCGTTGCCGCGGTTGGACTGGACGGCGGAGTCGGAGAGGTTGCCGTCGATGTTCCAGTACGCGATGTCGGCGTCGACCTTCGACTCCTCGATGGCGGACACCCACTGGATCATCTGGCCGGGGACCGAGGTGTGGTAATTGAAGGCGTACTCGTTGATGTTGACGGGGAGTTGGGTGCCCTCGTGCTTCGTGCCCTTGAAGAGGTCCTTCTCCCACGTCCGGTACTTCGCGACGCTCTCGCGCACGGCCTCGGGGTGGCTCAGCTCGTGCCAGGTGATCACGTCGGGGAGCGTGTCCGCGGCCAGGGTGTGCGCGAGGAAGCCCTTCACCTGGTCGTACAGGACGCTGGTGTTCGGCCCTGCGATGCGGGCGGCGGGCATCTTGCCCTTGATGAGCCGGTGGACGTCGTCCCACGCGGCGAAGTAGTCGTCCGGGTCGGAGAGCCAGCTGACCTTGTCGTAGCTCCAGGTACCGGTGCCGAACATGTTCCCCTCGGGCTCGTTGAACGGCACGAAGACGATGTTGTCCTGGTACTGCGCGGGCAGCTTCAGGACCTGGTCCACCTGCTTGGCGATCTTCTCCTTGTACAGGTCGAGCTTCTCCTTGGGGGAGTCGCCCGGCCACTCGTAGGGGAAACCGCGGTGGATGTCGGTCATGTAGATGTACACGTCGCCGTCGGTGGAGTCCGCGAGCGGCCGCACCACGTCGAGGGCGTCGGCGCCGGGGTGCTGCGGCCCGTCCTGTGCCTTGGTGGACACGGTGCGCAGGCCCATGCCTTCGAGGAGGTTGTTCGTGGGGACGTCCGGGCCGTACACGCCGTACAGGGTGCCGGACGCGCCGCCGTGGAACGCGCCGGTCTCCGAACCGAGGTCGACGGTCAGCGCGCCCTCGCGGACGACGGTGACGGTCGCCTCGACCGCGCGTCCCGCGGCCGTTCCGGCGACCTCGAAGGTGCCGGGAGTGGCGTACTTTTCGTCCGGTACGGCGTCCCACACGACCGGCGTGTCGCGGTCGTAGCCGTCGGAGAAGGTGGCGCGGACCGCCTGGGGCAGGGTCGGGGCGGTGCCGGTCGTCGTCCGCACGGCGAAGGACGTCTTCGACAGGTCCTGCAGCGTGGGCAGTCGACCGGACATGCTGGCCACCTGGTCCGCGGAGAGCGCGGCGTGCCAGACGGTGAAATCGTCGATCGCACCCTTGAAGAGCGGGTCCGGGTACAGGGACTTGCCGATGAACCCGGCCGCCGTGGCCGAACTCTCCAGCAGATCACCGGCCTTGACACGGGTGGCCGCCGAGGAGACCGCGACACCGTCCAGGTAGGTGGTGAGGCGCTGGGCGGAGGTGTCCAGGGTGACCGTGACGGTGCGCCATTGGTCGGAGGGGAGCGCCGCATAGCCGCTCACCTGGGCCTCCGCGCCGCCTCCTCCGGTGGTGACGGCGGTGCGGAGTACGCCGCTGTTGTTGGACGGCGTCGTGAAGAGGTACTTCGACGTGTTGCTGCCCAGATCGAAGATGCGCTGCCAGGAGGCGGCGTCACCGCTCCACTTCACGCGGGCGGAGACGGTCAAGTCGGCCGCACCCGCGAGGACTTCGCGCGGTAGGCGGACGTACGCGCCGTCGGAGTCGGACGCCCCTCCGGGAAGGGTGAGGGCCTTGCCGCCGCCGGTTCCCGCGGCCGTGCCGGCGGTGGCGGCATTCACCAGTTGGGCCGTGCGCCCGTTGCCCGAACTGTCGGTGATCTTTCCCGAGGCGAGATCGTCCTGGTCGAAGGAGTACCGTGCGGCCGGCTGCGGTGGATCCGCCGCATGGGCGGTGGCGGCGGCCGGTGCGGTCAGCAGTCCCGCGCCGAGGGCAACGGCCACGGCGGCAGGGGCTCGGCGGCGCCGAGCGGGTCTGTCAGCGGATGGCATGGATCGCGTCCTCAATCCTTGGAGTGAGCTGAAGCGAGTTGCGGTGAGCCGAGGCGAATCGCGGTGGTCCCCGGGGAGTTGCGGTGGTTCCCGGGGGCGGTGGGGCGAGGCGAGTCGTGGTGGGCCATCGCAAGTCGCGTGACCGAACTGCTTCGTCGCGTGTTCGTCGCGTGTTCGTCGCTTGAACGTCGCTTGAACGTCGGAGAGCAGCAACGTGCTGACGTGCTGGTGCGGGCACCCATGACGCGCGCCGGGATGGTGGCGAAGCGGCAGTCGGCTCGGTGATACCCGCGTGATTCCCGTGCGGTTTCCCTGTGGTTCCCGTGTCGAACCGGTTCGGCGAAGCTAGCAGTGGCGTGCGGAGCCAGCAATCCCTCACGGGGAAGAAGTCGGATAGTCCGTGGTCAACTGCGGTGTTTGTGCGGAGTGTTGACAGACCCCGAGGGCCTTCCTACCTTCACTTCACGCGAACCGGTTCGACGGACGATCCGTCGAACCGGTTCGATCCACTGTCCCTGAACCAGGAGTTGTCGTGAACATCGGTGAGATCGCCCGACGGGCCGGTGTCTCGCGCAGCACCGTGTCGTACGCGCTGTCCGGCAAGCGACCGGTGTCCGAGGAGACCCGCCGCAAGATCCAGCAGGTCATCGACGAGCTCGGCTACCGGCCCAACGCCAGTGCTCGCGCGCTGGCCAACGGCAGGACGAGCACGATCGGTCTGGTCTTTCCGCCGGCCGGCGACCACTACACGGGCATGCAGCTGGATTTCATCGGCAGTGTGGTCGAAGCGGCCGCGGCCTACGACTACGACGTGCTGCTCTCGCCCAGCGGCGTGGACAGCGACCGGTCCTTCCAGCGTCTCCTCGGGGAGCGGCGCGTGGACGGCGCGATCCTGATGGAGATCAGGCTGGAGGACGACCGGGCCGACCACCTGGCCGCCCTCGGCTTTCCGGCCGTTTCCATCGGCCGCACCGCCCGCTGGCAGGACAGGTGGTGGGTCGGGCTCGACCACACCGCGCTCGCGGCGGCGTGCGTCCACCACCTGGCCGACCTCGGCCATCAACGGGTCGCCTTCGTGAACCGGCCCGAGCAACTCCTGCGCTCCGGCTACGAGTCGGCGCACCGCGGCCTCGACGGCTTCACCAAAGCCGCGGCCGAGCGCGGACTGACCGTTCGTGCGTACTGCTGCGGCGACGACGCCGCGTCAGGACAGGTCTGCGTCGAGCGGATCCTGGACGAGGAACCGGCCACGACGGCCCTGGTCACGCTGAACGAGGCCGCCCTCGGCGGCCTCTACCGGGGGCTCGCCCGGGCGGACCGCCACGTGCCGCGCGACTTCTCCGTCACCGGGGTCGTCGCCGCCCACTGGGCGGAGACCGTCACACCGCAGCTCACCGCCGCCGACGTGCCGGCGGCGGAGCTGGGCCGCCGCGCGGTCGACCTGCTCATGGAACGCCTGGGCGACCCCGAGGCACCCGCCCGGCACCACCTGCTCACACCGCCGATCTCCCTGCGGGCCAGCACCGGGCCCGCGACCGCACCGCCCCACGCCTGACGTCACGCACACATCCGCAGGCGCGTATTCCGTATGCCCGCCTCCCTTCGGCATGCCCGCACGCCCGCAGGTCCGAGGCGCGCCCGTGCCCCTACGACGAAGGACCCGCCATGCACAGCACCTTCCGGCACCGCCTCGCCGCCGCGGCTCTGTCGACCGCCGTCTGCCTGGCCGCCACCGCCTGCTCCTCCGGCTCGGACAGCTCCGGCAGCCAGGGGGCGAGCAGTGGCACGTACACGATCTGGGATCCGTACCCGCAGTTCGCCAAGGGCTCGGACTGGACCGAGCTGCTCGACACGTGCGGGAGCAAGGCGGGTGTGACGGTCAAGCGCACCGGCTTCGACACCAGTGACCTCGCCAACAAGACCCTCCTCGCGGCGCAGCAGGGCAACTCGCCGGACGTCCTCATCGTCGACAACCCGGTCGTGTCGACCCTCGCCGACGCCGGCGTGCTCACCACGACCGGCGACAACAAGCTGGACACCTCGAAGGTCGACCCGAACCTGCTGGCCGCCGGCCAGTCGGGCGGGAAGACGTACGGCACCCCCATCGGCGCGAACACCCTCGCTCTCTACTACAACAAGGCCGTGCTGAAGAAGGCCGGCGTGGACATCGCCACGGTCAAGGACTGGACGTCGCTGACGGCCGCGCTCGCCAAGGTGAAGAAGGCGGGCAAGAAGGGCATCACTTTCTCCGCGATCGGCACGGAGGAAGGCAGTTTCCAGTTCCTGCCGTGGTTCTGGGGAGCGGGCGCCGAACTCACCCGGCTCGATTCCGCGCAGGGAGAGTCGGCGCTCACGCTCTGGCGGGACTGGCTCAAGAGTGGATACGCGCCCAACTCGGTGCTCAACAACACCCAGACGACCAGCTGGCAGGAGTTCGCCAGCGGCGACTACGCCTTCGCGGAGAACGGCACCTGGCAACTCGCCAACGCGAAGAAGGCAGGGTTCGACTACGGCGTCCTGCCCATCCCGGCCCGCGCACAGGGCGCGGCCGCGGCACCGACCGGCGGCGAGTTCGTCACCGTCCCCGTCCAGCAGGACACCGGCCGCTACGCCACGACCAGGAAACTGGTCACCTGCCTGACCAGCACCAAGAACCTGTACGACACCGACACCACCCTCTCCTACGTGGCCCCCACGGCCGAGGTCCAGGACAAGCAGGTGGCGGCGAACGCCGAGCTGAAGCCCTGGGTCGATGCCGTCAAGTCGGCCAAGGGGCGCACGAGCGACGACCTGGGAACCAAGTACCCGAAGATCTCAGAGCAGTTGTGGAAGGCCGTCCAGTCCGCGCTCAGCGGATCGACGTCGCCGAAGAACGCCCTGTCCACGGCCCAGGCCGCGGCGAAGTAGCGGCCCCGGCCCACGGATCGCAGATGACCCAGATGACACAGCAACTGCCGGACCGGCGCCGGCTCGCCACCCAAGCAGGGACAACCGCTCCGGCCGGGACCGGGAAACCGCGCCGCCCCACCTCCACCCAGTGGGCCGCCTGGGGCTTTCTCGCCCCGGTGACCGCCTACCTCGTCCTCTTCTACGCCTATCCGCTCTACCGCAACATCGACCTCAGCCTGCGCAACTACACCGTCCGCTCCTTCGTCCAGGGCGACGCACCCTTCACCGGCCTGCAGAACTACCGGACCGTCCTCGACGACCCGACCTTCGCCCCGGCCCTCCTGCACACCGTCGTCTTCACCGCCGTCTGCCTGGCCTTCCAGTACGCCATCGGCCTGGCGCTCGCGGTCTTCTTCCACCAGAACTTCCGGCTCTCCGCAACCCTGCGCGCCCTGTTCCTCGTACCGTGGCTGCTCCCGCTCATCGTGTCCGCCTCCACCTGGTCGTGGATGCTCAACAGCGACTCGGGCATCGTCAACGCGGCCCTGCACGCCATCGGCATCGGCCAGGTCAACTGGCTGACCTCACCGTCCTGGTCGCTCACCTCGGTGATCATCGCGAACATCTGGATCGGTGTCCCGTTCAACCTGGTCGTCCTCTACAGCGGACTGCAGTCCATCCCGGCCGGCCTGTACGAGGCGGCGGCGCTCGACGGGGCGGGACCCTGGCGCCGGTTCTGGAGCATCACCTTCCCGCTGCTGCGTCCGGTCTCGGCGATCACCCTGCTCCTCGGCCTCGTCTACACGCTCAAGGTCTTCGACATCATCTGGATCATGACGAAGGGCGGCCCGGCGGAGTCGTCGACCACCTTCGCCACCTGGTCCTACCAGCTCGGGTTCGGCAATCTCCTGCCCGCCTTCGGCCCCGGCGCGGCCGTCGGAAACCTGCTCGTGGTGGCGGCCCTCCTCTTCGGCCTGGTCTACGTACGGGCCCAGCGGAAGCAGGCACTGTCATGAGCGACGTCACCCACCGCGCACACCGCCGCACCGCATGGAAGACGGCCGTCGGCCTCCTGCTGACCGCGCTCATGCTCTTCCCCGTCTACTGGATGGTCAACGTCTCCTTCACGCGTGACCAGGACATGCGCAAGAGCCCACCCGACCTGCTCCCGCTGCACGGCACCCTCGCCGGCTACCGCACCGTCCTCGACGAACAACTGCCCTACCTCGGCACCAGCCTGGTCATCGGCCTGGGCACCGTCGCCCTCACCGTCGTCCTGGCCGCACCGGCAGGATTCGCCCTCGCCAAACTCCGCCCCCGGGGCGGTGGCATCCTCAGCTTCGTGCTGCTCGCCGCGCAGATGATCCCCGGCATCATCATGGCGATGGGCTTCTACGCCGTCTACCTGCAACTCGGTCTGCTCAAAACGGTCCCCGGACTCATCGTCGCCGACTCCACGCTCGCCGTCCCCTTCGCGGTCCTCATCTTCACCGCCTTCATGTCGGGCATCCCCGGCGAACTCCTCCAGGCGGCGAGGACCGACGGCGCCGGGGCGCTGCGCACCTTCTGGTCGATCGTGCTGCCGATGAGCCGCAACGCGGTCGTCACGGTGTCCCTGTTCGCGTTCCTGTGGTCGTGGTCCGACTTCATCTTCGCCAGCACCCTCGTCAACGGCGGCGCCCACGAACCGATCACCCTCGGCATCTACCACTACATAGGCAACAACAACCAGGAGTGGAACGCCATCATGGCCACCGCCGTCGTGGCCTCGCTCCCGGCCACGGTCATCCTCGTCCTCGCCCAGCGCTATGTGGCCGCAGGCGTCACCGCAGGCGCCGTCAAGGACTGAGGCGAGGCCCTCGCCCACCTCTTCACCTCACCGTACGGTCGTCCGCCGTTGGTTGCCCGCGACGCGGACGCCCCCTGCCCGAGAATCGAGTCCCGCTGCATGACTGCCGCCCCGACCGGCCCGGCCTTCTCCGTCCACGACATTCCGTTCAGCACCCACGGCTCCTGGTTCTGCTTCTCGCCGGTCGTGGCCGAGAAGACGCGTGCCGACGACCTCCACCTGGTCTCACACCAGAACGGCATGCACGGCGTCGTGCGACTGACCCCCCTGCACCGAGGGACCACCGACCGCGCCGAGACCCGCGTCGAGGCGTGGCCCGGCCTGCTCAGCTGGATCGGCGGCCACGGGCGTGTCGACCTCGCGTACGAGACCCCCGACGTCGTACGGATCCGTGGACGTGGCGCTCTGGACCTCGGACTCTTCGCGGCCGCACGACAGTTGACCCCGTTCAGCGGCACCTACTTCTTCCGCGACCCGGCCGCCGACGCGCACGTGTTCACCTCGTACGAGACCGGACGCCGGTACCGCATCACGGTGCTCGACGGAACCGTCGCCCTCACCACGGGAACCCAGGCGCTGGCCGGGAGTGACCGCGGCATCGTCGTCACCGGCGAGGACGGCTGGGAACTGGCACTGGAGGAGCACGAGACGGCCCGACCGCCCTACCGCCGCGACGCGACCTTCGACGAGGTGCTCGCGCGGGCGCAGGACGACTTCACGGCGTTCGTGGACGCGGTCGCTCCCTGGCGCACCGACGCCACCCCGGCCGCGGAACTCGCCGCGTACGTCCTGTGGTCGGCGACCGTACGCCCCACGGGCCTGGTCACCCGGCCCGGAGTCCTCATGTCCAAACACTGGATGGACAAGGTGTGGAGCTGGGACCACTGCTTCAACGCGCTCGCCCTGGCGCCCGGCCGACCCGCCCTCGCACGCGACCAGTTCCTCCTGCCCTTCGACCACCAGGACCCGGCGGGGGCGCTCCCGGACTCCGTCACCCACTCCGAGATCCTGTACAACTTCGTCAAGCCGCCCATCCACGGCTGGGCCCACCGCCTTCTGCGCCGGCGCCTGCCCACCGCAGTGAGCCGGGCCGAACTCGCCGAGACCTACGGGCGGTTGGAGCGGTGGACGAACTTCTGGCTGACCGCACGACGCGCACCGGGCGACGCGCTGCCCCACTATCAGCACGGCAACGACAGCGGCTGGGACAACGCGACCACCTTCGACCCGGAGCGTGTGATCGTCTCCGCCGACCTGTCCGCCTTCCTGATCCTGCAGCTGCATGAACTCGCGTCCCTGGCCAGCGAGTTGGATGTGGCCGGCGAGCCGGAACGATGGTCCGCCCTCGCGGACGACATCCAGGCGGCACTGCTCGACGAGCTCTGGGACGGGGACAGGTTCGTCGCCCGAGGAGTCGGCTCCGGAGACACCTGGAGCAGCGACAGCCTTCTCGACCTGATGCCCATGGTGCTCGGGGAACATCTCCCCGCAGCGGTGTCCAGCGCACTGGCGGACCGCATCAAGGCCCACCTGACACCGTACGGCCTGGCCACCGAACTTCCCGCGTCACCGCACTACCTCGCCGACGGCTACTGGCGCGGCCCCATCTGGGCCCCCGCCACCGTTCTCGTCGAGGACGGCCTGCGCAGGGCCGGGCATGTGCGTCTCGCGGACGACATCAGCACCCGTTTCCGCTCCCTGTGCGAGACCAACGGCTTCGCCGAGAACTTTGACGCCCTGCTGGGCACCGGGCTGCGCGACCGTGCCTACACATGGACGGCCAGCAGCTATCTGCTCCTGGCCGAAGCGCATGTGCAGCGGAGCGGGCAGACCCTTTGAGTAGGGGTACTCAGGCGCGGTGGGGAGGTACCGCGTAGCGTCGCAGGGATGGCCAGGGAATCGATGCGGGCAGCCCGGTCGGGAGCCAAGCGTGGCGGCTACTTGGTGGGCGAGGCGCTGTTTCGCGTGTGGCTCTTGCTCGCATGTGCACTGCCGGAGCCGGTGGTCTGGTTCCCACTCTGGATCGGGGCCGCGGTGTGGAGGGGGCGGAGCGGCAAGGGGGGAGTGAGGCGCCTGTTCTTCATGCTCGCGTCGTGTTCTCGGCGCGAAGGCGCTGACTGAGGAAGAGGGCTGCGCGGTCGAGGGCCTCGTCCGCCTCGTCCAGCACGCCTGCGAATACCTGGAACACATGCGGGACGTCGGCCGTGATGTCCAGGACGACGTCCACCCCGGCCGACGCCGCGCGTGCGGCGAGGCGCGTGGAGTCGTCCAGCAGCATCTCGTTGGTGCCCACCTGGATCAGCATCGGGGGGAAGCCCGTCAGATCCGCGAGGACGGCCGGGCTGAGCAGCGGCTGGTGCGGGTCGGCCCCGGCGAGGTACATGGCCCCGGTGTGATCGAGCGCCCTGCGCGTGAAGATCGGGTCGATGCCTTCTTTGGTGTCCATGCTGTCCCCGGTGCGGGTGGCGTCGAGACCGGGGGAGAACGCGACGACGGCGGCGGGCAGAGGGAGGCCCGCGTCACGTGCGGCGAGGCAGGTGGTCACGGCGAGGCCCCCGCCGGCCGAGTCTCCGGCGAACGCGATGGCGGAAGGGGATTCGCCCCGGTCGAGGAGGGCGAGGTAGGCGCTCAGCGTGTCTTCGACGGCGGCCGGGAACGGGTGCTCGGGGGCGAGCCGGTAGTCCAGCGAGTGCGCCGCGAATCCGGTCCTGGTCACCAGATGTCCCGTCAGTGACAGGGCCGTCTCGGGGGAGCCGGACACCCAGCCGCCGCCGTGGAAGTAGAGGATCGTCCCGGCGCGTGACGCGTGCTCCGGCTCGACATGCAGGGCAGGACGGTCGCCGAGCGACGTCCGTGTGGTTCGGATGCCGTCAGGGACGACCATCAGATCCATCAGTGCACTGAAACCCGCCCGTATCTCCTCGACCGGTCGTGGTCCAGCGGGGTGAGGCTGCCGCAGCATCGCATCGACCTTGTCGCGCTGTGCCCTGGTCATGACTGTGCTCCTGTCCGACGGTGGAGGAGAGAGTGCATTCCAGTACACTATATGCCGTGGAATATAAATCGAGTGATGAGACCGTCGAGCTGCCGGCCTTCTTCGCTGATCTCGTCCGCTGCGAGACACGTCTCTACAACGCGCTGAACGACAGCCTCCGCGCGCGGCACGGGATCGTGACCTCGCAGTTCGAGGGTCTGCGCTTCCTGCGGGACCGTCCCAGGGCGCGCGTGGCGGACCTCGCGGCCGAGTTCGCCATCGGCGTCGGAGCGACCAGCAAGAGCGTGGACCGCCTGGAGAAGCAGGGGTGGGTCGTCCGCCTGCCTAACCCGGCCGACCGGCGCTCCTCACTGTTGGCCTTGACCGCCGAGGGCACGCGACTTGTCGTGGCGGCGGAGGAGACGGTCGCCGCGGAACTGGCCGAACTCATGGGCGGCACGCTCGACAGCGCCTCGCTCTCGACCGCGGCTCACGTCTTCAGGAAGCTGCGCGCAGCACTCGAAGGCAACCGGATCGGTACTCCCACGGGCTGACCGGCGCCGCACCCCCCGTGCGATGCAGCAGGCCTCGGCGACCTGCCGGGCGGGGCGGTGGTGCCGGACAGGCCGTCTTTTCAGGGGATGTCCGGGAGGAGAAAGGCGCGGCGCTCTTGGGCGGTGAGTTCCCGGAAGACTCCGTTTCGGGCGCGTCTGAGGAGGCCGTCGACGTCATGATCGGCAAGCGTCCACAGGCGTACGGTCCGGTCGTGGGAGGCGGTCGCCAGTCGAGTGCCGTCAGGGTGCCAGGTGAGGCCGTTCACCCAGTCCGCGTGGACGCCCAGGACAGCGGTTTGCGTCGCGGTGTCCGGGTTCCAGAGCCGGACCGTGTGGTCCCGGGACACGGACGCGAGACGCGTTCCGTCGGGTGACCAGGCAAGATTCAGGACGCGGTCCTCGTGCCCGTTCAGGACGGCGAGTTCCGTGCCGTCTACGGGGTTCCACAGGCGGACGGTGCGGTCGCGGGAGCAGGTGGCGAGGCGTCGGCCGTCGGGGGACCAGTCGACCTTCCAGACGTAGTCCAGATGGCCGTGCAGGGTGGCGACGGCGGTGCCGTCGGCGCTGTCCCAGACGATGGCGGTGCGGTCGGTGCTGGACGTGGCGAGGTAGCGGCCGTCCGGCGACCAGGCCGTACCGGCGACCCAGTCCTGGTGGCCGCGCAGGATGTGGAGGGGCGCACCGGTGGCGGCGTTCCAGATGCGGGCCGTCCCGTCGCGGGAACCGGTGGCTATGCGGGTGCCGTCGTCCGACCACGTGACGTGGGACAACTCCTCGATGTGCCCGTCCAGTTCGAGGCGCTCGGAGCTGCCGTCCGTCCGACGCACCAGAGCGGCCCCTTCACGCAGGGCGATCACCAGGCGCTCGCCATCGGGGGACCAGGCCATGTCGGTCGCCCCGTCGGCGGGCCAACTCCTCTCCGTACGGCCGGTGGTGACGTCCCGGATCCGCACGGAGCCGTCCTGAGTCGTGGCCGCTATGCGGGTGCCGTCCGGAGACCAGGCGACGCGGAGGACGGCATCGTCGTGGTCGGCGAGAACACTGACGGGTCGGGAGACGTCCCAGACGGCGGCCGTACGGTCGCGGGACGCCGTCGCCACCTGCGTTCCGTCGGGGGACCAGGCGATGCCGTAAAGGGTGTCGGCGTGCCCGGTGAGCCGGATCTCGACTTCCGCTCCGGCAGGGGCACTTCGGTCCCCGATGAGGTTCCACACATAGGCTGAGCGGTCCGCATCGCCACCGGCCAGGCGCGTGCCGTCGGGGGACCAGGCCAAGGAATTGATGACGTCCGAATCCAGCACCCGCACTGCTTCCCAGGTGCGGGTGTCCCAGACGCGAACGCTACGGTCCCCGTCGGCCGAGGCGAGCTGCTGACCGTCGGGCGACCACCGGACCGACTCGATGCTGCCCCGGCCGGCGATGGCGGTGACGGCGGCGCCGCTGAGCACGTCCCAGACCCGGACACTGCCGTCCTCGCCGCCGCTGGCTACCTGCGCCCCGTCGGGGGACCAGGTCACGCTCCAGACCATGCGCCGGTGCCCGCGCAACACCGTGGACGCGGTGTAGGTCCCGGCGTCCCAGATCCGCACGGTGGAGTCGCTGCCGACGGACGCCAGATGACGGCCGTCGGGCGACCAGGCCACACCGCCGACTCCTTCCTCGCGCTCGCCGGTCGTCGGGGCGTGGCGCAGGACGGCCGACTCGGTCCAGGTGTCGGTCGACCAGACGCGGACCGTGCGGTCCCGGCAGGCGGCCGCGAGCGCGCGTCCGTCGGGGGACCACGCGACTCCTTGCATCCAGGCGCCGTCTCCCGCGAGTACCACCGGCCCGGCGTCCCGGCCGGGCTCCCACACCCGGACCGTGCCGTCGTCGCTGGACACGGCCAGCTGGAGTCCGTCCGGTGACCAGGCCACGCCGGAGGCGCCGGCGTCGAAGCCGCGCAACACCGCACGCAGCCGCGCCGCGCTCTGGGCGGTGTGCAGGGCCTGCACCGCACCGGGGGTGGCCGCGCATTCCTCGACCGCCGCCAGAGCCGCGAGCACCGCGGCTTCCGGTTCCCTGTCGAGGCGCTGGAGCACGCGGACGGCGACCGCGTCCGCGGCGCGTTCTCGCGTGGACCGGTCCGCCCGCAGCGACCGGTCCACGAACTCCTCGAGCAGGGGCGTCGTGCCGAGCGCCGGCGCGGACCGCGTCATCCAACGCCGGGCGAGCGACAGCCGCTCCCCGGTCAGCAGGTAACCGTCCTGGCGTCCGCTACGGTCCCAGTCCTGGCCCCACCGCTCCAGCTCGGTGCGCCGGCGCAGCTCTTCGGTGTGTGCGGCGACCGCCCGGCGCAGCGGCGCCCACTGGCGGAAGAGCGCCTCGTGGGCCACGTCCAGTACGCCTTCGTCGCTGGTCAGCAGACGTCCTGCGACGAACGCGTCGGCGATCTCGAGCTCCTGTGCGTTGAGGTCGGCACGCAGGACCCGGCGGCGGGCGGCCTCACCGCCGTCCACGGTGACGAATCGAAGGAGCGTCTCCATCACGGGCAGGTCGCCGAGTTCGGCCCTGATCCGGTCGGCCTGCTCGGCCAGGGCCCCGGCGACGCCGCCGAGCGCGCGGTAAGCCTCCTCGCTCACGGACCCCCCCGATCCTCCGGCGCGCCGGTACAGCTCTTGAAGGGTGTAGGCGAGCAACGGCAGCGCGTCGCCGCCCCCGCATTCGTCGACCATGCGGGCCACGAGACCCGGCGCGAAGGTCAACCCCGCCTGCTCGGCGGGTTTTTCGATGACCTCGTGCAGTGCGTTCCGGTCGAGCGAGCCGATGAGGGTCGGCTCGCGCACCAGATCGGCGAAGCCGGACTCCAGGAACCCGGTGAGGAAGTCCGAGCGCAAGGTGGCCACGACCCACAACCGTGGATCACGGTGCAACGCCTCGCGTACGGCGGTCAGGAACTCCTCCCGTTCCTCGCGGCCGCACCTCGTGAGCAGTTCCTCCAACTGATCGATCACGATCAAGGCCGGTCGCACGCCACCCGGTTGGGGCCGACACCGGCGCAGGGAACCGACCGGATCCGCGCCCGGTGTGAAGGGCGCCGCCACCGTCCATCGGCCCCGACGCCGGGCCAGCGTCGGCAGCAGACCTGCGCGCACCAGTGACGACTTTCCGCTGCCGGAGGGCCCGACGACCGTCACGAACCGCTGGGCCCGTCCCGGCACCGCCGGGTGCAACCGCCTGACCAGGTCGACGATGTCACGATCCCGCCCGAAGAAGACGGCCGCATCGTCCTCCGTGAAGGCTTCGAGCCCCGGATACGGAGGTTGCTCCCGGTCCCATGCGCGACGTATCGGAGCCGGCCGGTCGAGGAAGTGCGACGCCGTCTGGACCGCGACGAGCAGCACCAGTGCGACACCGATCAAGGGCACCGACCAGTCCCTCAACAGCCGCAGCGGCAAGGGGACATGGTCCGCCTGCCCGGTGGCGTAGTTGGTGGCGATGCCCAAGAGGGATCCGACCAGCATGAGCAGTACGTCGGCAACGAGCTTGAATGCGCGTCGGTCCATGGATCGACAACCTATCTGGCACGGTCCGGGCTGTCGGTGTGGGGCATCGGGTACTGCCGGCCGCGGCGCACTGCGGCTTCGGCGCGGAACCAGTGCCGTATCAGGCGGCGTTCGCCCTGGTGAGGAACCAAGCCAACACAGCCACGCCGACAGGCAGCGCAACCAGGTAGCCGGCGAGGATACCGACGCCCGGATCAGCCGGCGTGGGGAAGGCCCAGTTCACTGCTGCGGTCACGAGCAGTGTCACCGTTGCCAGCGCAACGAGGCCGGCGGCAACGGCAAGCCGACGCGGCGGGGGCGCCCCGCTGTACAACTCGGCCGCAGGCCCGATGGCGATCAGGACCGTCACGAAGCCGACGAGATCGGTGTCGGGCCGCCACCCGAACGGCCACCCCGCCAGAGCGATCAGCCCGCAGACAGCGAGGCCGGCCAGTTCCAGCGCGATGGTGGCCACCACCGGGCGTTCCCACGAGGGGTGTTGGATCGAGTCGCTCCCACTGTCCTGCTCATCGGCCACGTCCTCAGGGTAGCCATCGACGAGGCGAACGACGCCTGATGCGGCACTGGATATAGCCGATGCTGTTCACCGTGGGCGGGCCTAGGCTGACGGGCATGACCATGCCCCGCGGGTGGAGCTACCGCTACGTCGGGCCGGCCGAGTTGAGGGAACTCGTCCGGCCCGACCGCGAGGGACAGGGCATACGTTCGGCGGCGGACTTCGACGAGCGGATCTCGGCTCGCACGGCGGAGGAGCTGGCCGAGCCCTTCACCTTCGTCGTCGATCGCACCGGGATCCTGCGTCTCTCGCCGCGCCGCCGCGAGCACGTGGTGTGTGCCGGTGGACAAGCGGTCCTGGGCGTCGGCGAGATCAGCTTCCGCAAGGAGTCCGGGCAGTGGGCGATCGACGAGGTGAGTAATCACTCGACCGGCTACTGCCCGGACGCCGGCTCGTGGCCCGCCGTCGCCGAGGCATTGGACCGGGCCGGGATCGCTCGCCGGCCCGGCTTCACGCACGAGGTGCTGTTCCGGCGCTGCCCCTCCTGCCGGCAGCTCAGCATCGTGCGCGAACAGGACTTCGTCTGCGTCTTCTGTGACGAGGCCCTGCCGAGGGAGTGGAACGTGGACCGGCTCGGACATTAGGTGGTCGGCGGTCTGCCGGTCGGGTTCCCGGGTTGCTCGTCCGGCCCTTGGCCGCGGCTGCTCAGGACGACCTGCGCGGTCATGCGGTGGCCCTGCGATAGCGGCTGAGAACGACGGGTCCGGCTTGCTCTGCCGACAGGCATTCCAGCTCCCCGTGCAGCGCGCCGTCGGGGAAGAGCCGGTCGCCGGTGCCCAGGACGGTGGGGAAGGTCAGCAGCCGGTACTCGTCGATCAGGTCCTCGGCCATGAGCTGGTGCACGATGCTGAGGCTGCCGATGACGATCACATCGCGGGATTCCTGCTTGACGGTGTCGACGACGTCGCTGTCCAGGAGCTCGGAGTTCGCCCACGCCGCGGTGTCCGTGGCGTTCAGTGTGCGCGAGGCGACCAGTTTCGGGGCGGCGTTCATGCGCGCGGCGAACTGCCCCTCACGTCCGGGCCACAGGCGGGAGAAGATCTGCCAGGTCTCGCGCCCGAACAGCAGCACGCCCTCGTCCAGCGTGCGGCCGAGCCGGAACTTGTCCCCGTCGATGACTTCACGGCCGTGCCGCAGTGCCCAGCCGCCCCGTGGGGTTCCCTCCGAACCGGTGGGGTCGGACACGATCCCGTCCAGGGTGACGAACCCGATCACGATGATGCTCACAGCGATGTTCCTCTCGTTCAGGTCGAGTGCTCACCGGTACATACCGGCGGCCCCCGCCCGACTCATCGCTGGGCGCGAAGTTTTCTTGAGGATTCCCCTAGGGCAACTGTCGCGGCAGGTCGAAGGCGTCGAAGACGCCGGGATCGGCGAAGACCACGTTGTGCGCGACCAGGCCGCCGGTGACGGTCAGCACCTGAAGGGTGTGCAGCCAGTGCCCTCCGCCGGCCTGTGGCGCGTACGCCGCCAGCGCGGGCTGCCCGTTCGCCGTGACCTCCCGCACGGCCCAGCCGGTGCCGCGCATCCGGAAGACGCGCTCCATGAACCGGCCGTAGTCGGCGCTGCCCCGGAACCACAGCGGGACCGGCGGCATCTCCAGGACCGCGTCCTCCGTCAGCAGCCGCACCAATGCGGGCACGTCGGCAGCCTCGAACGCCCGCGCGTACCGTCGCACCACGGCCCGCACCTCGGGATCGTCCGGCTCCCGCACCGCGTCAGGGCCGCCCACCCCCGCGACAGCGGCACGCGCACGCTGCAACGCGCTGTTGACCGCCGCCACCGACATCGCCAGCTGCCCGGCGACCTCGGCCGCGGTGAACCCCAGCACCTCCCGAAGCACCAGAACGGCGCGCTGCCGCGCCGGCAGCACCTGCACCGCCGCCACCCACGCCAGGCCCAGATCGACCCGAGCCTGGACGTCCGACCGGGCATCGGGGAACGGCTCCAGCCACGGCACATCCAGCAGCGGTGTCAGCGCGGCCGCGGGATCGTCGCTCGGTGCACCCAGCCCGGACGGCAGCGGACGCCGCCCGCGGCCCTCCAGCGCGGTCAGGCACGCGTTCGTCGCGATCCGGTACAACCACGTCCGCACGGCCGCACGCGCCGGGTCGTACCGGTCCCGGGCCTTCCAAGCACGCAACAGCGTCTCCTGGACCACATCCTCGGCCTCGTGGAACGAGCCCAGCATCCGGTAGCAGAACGCGAGCAACTCACCCCGGTACGACGCGAATTCCTCGAAGTCCACCGACCCATCATGCCGTACGCCCGGCCTCCACCCCAGGCCGTGGGGCAGCCGGATCAGCTGCGGGGAGCGAGCCCAGCAGGGCCTGCGCGGCCTTCAGTTCGTGGCTGCCCGCCGCGTCACCGAGGGCCAGGACCTGGCGGTAGCAGTCGCGAGCCGCCTCGATGTCCTTCCGTTCGGTCAGGGCCTTGCCCAGTTCCACCAAGGTCTCGGCCTCCATGCCGGGGATGCCGATCTGCTGCAGCTGCAGCAGGCCCGTGCGTATGTGGTCGACGGCCTCCTGCCACTGCCCCAGAGCTGCGTGGTCGCGGCCGAGTCCGCCGATCGCGCGGGCACGGTGGATCTTGATCACGTACCCGTTGATGCGGCAGTCCGGTGCGTCCAGGAAGGCGAGGATGCGCTCATGCAGAGCCATGGACTCCTCGGCCCGGCCGAGTTCCCGCAGACATGACCGGTATCCCGTCATGGCCGCGACCCAGCCGTCGTGATCACCGGCGGCTTCGTACAGGTCCGCGGCGGCGCGGAGCTTGTCGAAACGCTCCTGGGTCTCGCCGAGTCGTCCGTGCGGCCATGACGCATGGAACAGCGCCCGGGCCTGCTGGGAGAGGTCCTGGGCGCGACGGGCGCACTCCCACGCCTCGTCGGCCCGTTCGACGGCCTCGCGGTAGCGCCCCTCGAAGCTCAGTGCCCAGGAGTGCTGGTTGAGGTGGAAGGCATGCGGACCCGGGTCGCCGAGTGCGGCCGCGGCCTCGCTGGACAGGCGGTAGACCTCGGTCCAGTGGCCCCAGAACGCGCACAGGTCGGCGAACCGAGTCATGGCCCGGACGGTCTCCACGATCCGGATGTGGTCACCAAGGGCAGCCGCGTCGCGCAGTGCCGCGAGCCAGGCGGTGGCCTCGGAGTCCAGCCACGCGCGGGCGTCTTCGGGGCTGTCCAGGCGGACCAGGGCGTTGCCGTTCCGCGCCAGGGACGGTGGCACGGCGTGTTCGGGCGAGAGCCGTTGACCGGCGACGGTGGCGGTGTCGAGCAGCCAGGTACGCAGCCGGTCCTCCGCTGCCTGCCGTGCGTCGGGTGTCTCTTCACGGGAGAGGCGGTCCCGCGCGAAGAGCCGCAGAAGGTCGTGGAGTTGGTAGCGGCCGGTGAAGGCGGCCTGAAGCAGCCCGGCCTCGATCAGCTCCTCCATGACGTCCTCGGCGTCGAAGACGTCGGTGTCGGTCAGAGCGGCACCGTAGGCGGCGGTCATGTCCGCGACGGGAACCAGGCCGAGCAGCCGCAGCATCCGGGCCGCCTGGTCGGTCAACTGCCGGTAGGACAGCTCGAACGCCGCCTCCACCCGCACGTCCCCGTCGGCGAGCCTGCGCAGCCGGCGCTCTTCGTCGGCCAGGCGCTGGACCAGTACGTCCACGTCCCATCCGGACCGAGTGGCCAGCCAGTTGCCCGCGACCCGCAGCGCCAGGGGAAGGTATCCGCACAGCTCCGCCACCCGCGTGACGGCTTCGGCGTCCCTGTCCGCTCGCTCGGGGCCGATGATCCGCCGCAGCAGTGCGACCGCCTCACCCTCCGTCATCTCCGACAGCGGCAGACGGTCGACGTCCTCAAGGCCCGTCAGCGGGCGCCGACTGGTGATCAGTACGAGAGTGCGGCAGACGCCGGGCAGCAGCTCACGCACCTGCGCCTCGTCCCGCGCGTTGTCCAGGACCACCAGACACCGACGCTCGGCAAGGAGCGCCCGCAGCAGGCCCGCCCGGCCCTGCGTGTCCTCCTGCGCCAGTTGGCGATCCGGTACCCCCAGGGCCTTCAGCAGCTTGAGCAGGGCCTCGGCCGTATCCATGGGGGCGTCCACCCCGTGGAGGTCCACCGTGAAGCATCCGTCGGGGAACGCGTCGGCCAGGTCCGCCGCCGCCTTGCCCACCAGCGTGGTCTTTCCGCACCCCGGCGGTCCCGACACGACCGTCACCGACGAACCCGCCCCCGAACGCGCCTGCTCGGCAGCCGCTTTCAACCGGGCGAGTTCCGAACCGCGCCCCGTGAAGTCCTCGAGCCGGCGCGCCGGTGCGGTCATGGCGTCCGTCGGCACGGCCCGGCCGGCTCTCGCGGCCGCGAGCAGCGCCTCCTGCTCCGTGACCGTCAGTCCCAGCGCGGTTGTCAGCGCCGCCACGGTACGCCGCTGCGGAACCCGGCTCCGTCCCCGCTCCATGTCGCCGATCGCCCGGACACTCACCCCGGACGCCTCGGCCAGCTTCTCGATCGAAAGTCGGCTCCGCTGCCGCATCTCACGAAGAACAGAACCGAACGGCACCTGTTCCGACACCATGCCCCCTGCCCGGACCGTGATCCCACACGGCCCCTCGCCCATCACAACGGCGTCGGCCGACCGGCCCGCGATCGCCCCGTTCCGGGACAACGGCGTGGCCGTCGGCCGACAGCAGCGCCGCCGTTTCCAGGCGGGAAGGACGTTCGCCGCAAAGGTCAAGAATATGAGCGGATGCGCGAAGAATGTTCGATAACCGCAGGTCGCATACTAGCTCCCGTTCCGGCCGGGCCTCGAGCGCGGCCCGGCCCGGGACGAAGAGGTCCGTGTGCCCGCTGCGCTCCGCGTCCCGTCTGCGAACTCCGTCCCGCGCCCCCACGCCCTCCACCCACGCCCTCCACCCGTGTCCCCGGACCGGCCATTCGCACGGGGCAGTTCCTCCCGACGTCCGCCTGGGCTCCGTCCCCCCGCTGAAACGGCAGACAGCCACGGTGAGTTCAGGGCCCGAGCGACGAGGAGGCCGGCCCTGCCGGCCACGGGCCGCCGCACCCCCCTGTGCCCTGTTCCTTGAGCGGAGAGCAACTTGAGCCTGGTGTTGACAACCGCCTCCGTGCCGGACCCGGACAAAATGGCGTACTGGAACGAGACGGTGAGCAGAGCATGGGCGCCGAGCTCCGTGGCCCCGCGCGGCGACGGCCCGTTCGGCTCAGTGGAGTTCTCCCAGCGCCGCCCCGACCGTGCGGTGGAAGGTGGGATAGGTGTAGATCATTCCCCGCAGCCGTTCCACCGGCACCTCGGCGTGGACGGCGACGTTCAGCCCGTACAAGACCTCACCACCGGCCGGGCCCGCCGACGTGGCCCCCACCAGCACGCCGCGGTCGGCGTCCTCGACGAGCTTGATGAAGCCCTCATTGCCCGGGCCGTGGATCCAGCCGCGCGTGGAGGCGGAGAGCGGCAACAGGCCGGTGCGTACCCGCAGTCCCGCGTCCCGCGCCTGTCTCTCCGTCAGACCCACGGCTCCGATCTCGGGATCGGTGAACGTCACCCGGGGCAGCGCCCGGTAGTCGGCGTCAGGCCCGTCCTGTCCCAGGATGTCCCGGACCGCGATCTCGGCCTGATACATCGACACATGGGTGAACGCACCCCGCCCCGTGATGTCGCCCACGGCCCACAGCCCGTCCGCCACACGCAACCGTCCGTCCGTGGGAACCGCCGGAGCCGTGGCGTCGACCCCCACGGTGTTCACCCCCACTGCGGCCAGGTCGGCACGGCGCCCGGTCGCGACGAGCAGCCGCTCGGCCAGAAGCGGCGCGCTGTCGTCGTCGGTCCGGACGGCGAACACGGTGCCGTCATGGGTCACCTCGCGGGCCCGGACACCGGTGAGCACCCGAACGCCGTCCGCCCGCAGGGCCTGCGCCGCCAGCTCGCCGGCCTCCGGCTCCTCATGCGCCAGCAGCCGCTCCTGCCCCTCGATCACCGTGACGTGGCAGCGGAACCGGGCGAAGACCTGAGCCAGTTCCACCCCGACGGCGCCGCCGCCGAGCACGATCATGGACGCCGGAAGTTCCTCGGCCGCCGTGGCCTCCCGGTTCGTCCAGTACGGCGTCTGCGCGAGCCCCGGCACCGGCGGTATGACCGGACGGGTGCCGCAGGCCAGCACGACACCCCGCCGGGCCTCGTAGACCCTCTCGCCCACGGCCACGCGACGTGGCCCGGCCAGGCGCCCCGTGCCGCGTACGAGCCGGCAGCCCTTTGCCGTCAGCCGCTCCACGGCCGCGCGGTCGGTCCAGCCGGCGGTCGCCTCGTCACGGATACGCCTGGAGACCTTGCCCCAGTCGGCGCTCACGGTCGCCTCGCCGGCCAACTCCGGTATCCGGCCGGCCTCGGCGAGGAGGTTGCCAGCCCTGACCATCATCTTGGTGGGCACACACGCCCAGTACGGGCACTCGCCACCGACCAGGCCGGCCTCCACGCCGACGACGTCCAGACCGGCCTCGGCCAGGGTGCCTGCGACGTACTCGCCGCCCGGCCCCAGACCGAGGACCACCACATCCACTTGCTCGTTCATACGTACTGTCGCTCCTTGTAGTCGTCGTCATGGCTGCCGCGGCGGGCGGGCCGCAGAGGGGCAGGCGGCTGCGCCGGTGCCCTCTGGGGTGCGGCTACTCGTCGGGCCGTAGCGCCGCGAGCCGCTGCTCGAAGGGGACGAGGTTCGCGCCGAAGCCGTCCTTGGGGTCGACCGAGGTGATGGCACCGGTCGATGAGCGGGGCGGCGCGATCGCGGCCGTGGTGTCCACATCGGGTGCCTCGGAGGGCTTTACGAAGCGGGCCAGTTCGTCGCCGGCGCGGGTGATGCGGTGGGCGAGGCCGTCCTCGCCCCAGTCCTCGGACGCCGCGTAGACGGCGGTGGGCAGGGCGAGGGCGCGCAGGTAGGTGAACAGGGGACGCAGAGCGTGTTCGGTGACCAGGGAGTGGCGGGCGGTGCCGCCGGTCGCGCCGAGCAGCACCGGCTTGCCGGTCAGGGCGTCCTTGTCGATCAGGTCGAAGAACGACTTGAACAGTCCGCTGTACGAGGCCGAGAACACCGGCGAGACGGCGATCAGGCCGTCCGCGGCCGCCACCGCGTCGAGCGCGGCGGCGAGCCGGGCGGGCGGGAACCCGGTGACGAAGTGCTGGGCGATCTCGGTGGCGTGGTCGCGCAGCTCGATCACCTGCACCTCGGCGTCCACCCGCGCCACGGTCGCCGCGGCGAGCCGGTCGGCGAGCAGCCGGGTCGACGACGGGGAGCTCAGCCCCGCGGACACGACGACGAGCTTCATCTCTACTTCGCCTCCTGGGCGGCCGCGACCCGGGCGGCGTGGGTCGGGGCGTCCGGCACGGTGGCCGGCTTGAGGTTGGCGAACTCCTTGCGCAGCACCGGCACGACCTGTTCGCCCAGCAGGTCGAGCTGTTCCAGGACGGTCTTGAGCGGCAGGCCCGCGTGGTCCATCAGGAACAGCTGGCGCTGGTAGTCGCCCACGACGTCACGGAAGGACAGGGTCCGCTCGATGACCTGTTGCGGGGAGCCGACGGTCAGCGGGGTCTCGCGGGTGAACTCCTCCAGCGAGGGGCCGTGGCCGTAGACCGGCGCGTTGTCGAAGTAGGGGCGGAACTCGCGCACCGCGTCCTGCGAGTTCTTGCGCATGAACACCTGCCCGCCCAGGCCGACGATGGCCTGCTCGGGGGTGCCGTGCCCGTAGTGGGCGTAGCGCTGGCGGTACAGGTTCACCATCTGCTGGGTGTGGCTGGCGGGCCAGAAGATGTTGTTGTGGAAGAAGCCGTCGCCGTAGTACGCGGCCTGCTCGGCGATCTCCGGGGACCGGATGGAGCCGTGCCAGACGAACGGCGCCACCCCGTCCAGCGGCCGTGGCGTGGAGGTGAAGGACTGCAGCGGGGTGCGGAACTTGCCCTTCCAGGTCACCACGTCCTCGTCCCACAGCCGGCGCAGCAGCGCGTAGTTCTCGATGGCCAGGTCGATGCCGTCGCGGACGTCCTTGCCGAACCACGGATAGACCGGCCCGGTGTTGCCGCGGCCCATCATCACGTCGACCCGGCCGTCCGCGACGTGCTGCAGCATCGCGAAGTCCTCGGCGATCTTCACCGGGTCATTGGTCGTGATCAGCGTCGTGGACGTGGACAGGATCAGGTTCTCGGTGCGGGCGGCGATGTAGCCGAGCATCGTCGTCGGCGAGGACGGCACGAACGGCGGGTTGTGGTGCTCACCGGTCGCGAAGACGTCCAGACCGACCTCCTCCGCCTTCTGCGCGATGGCGAGCATCGCCTTGATCCGCTCGTGCTCACTGGGGGCACGACCGGTCGTCGGGTCGACCGTGACATCACCGACGGTGAAGATCCCGAACTGCATGACTGAGTCCTTTCGTTGAACACTTGGAGTTCGCGCACGCGGAAGCAAGCTTTGTTCGTGCACGGTGGGGGGAAGAGAATCAGGGGCGGGGGATCGGCCCGAAGAGAGAAGTGATGCCGTCCCAGTTCAAGTGCGCGCTTTCCGTTCCGGCGGGAACCAGCGAGAAAGTCCGCCGGAGAAAGTCCGATACCTCTGTCGCCCCCAGCTCGATGACGGCCGTACGAGGCCCGTTCTTGAGGATGACGTGGAGGGCGTCCGGGTGGTGGCCTTGCGCGGGCATCACCAGGACATCCCCGCTGCCCGTTGCGTGCTGCAACCCGTTGGACAGGAGCTCGCGGGCGAACACCCAGGGAACGCGCGGTCCGCTCGGCGGACCGAGGGACATGCGGACGGCGTACGGATCGGATATGCGGTACTGCAATTCCGTGAGCACGGGAATCGGTGGTCTGTCGAGGGATCTGACATGCGCCGTGAACGTGACGGTGTCGGAGCGCTGTTGCACGATGGTCTCCGAAATGCTGAGAAGAGCGGTTCTTTCGCTCACCGTAAGGTCGGCCCGGGACGGTGTTTTGCCGCGGAACGCACGGACGTTTGCCTGGGGGAGCACAAGGTGCCGCGCCGTGTTCTGCCGCGCCCGGCGCTCCGGATTTACTGAACTCGAAGGGCACCGGAGGCTGATGCCGGACCGTCGCCTGAAAGCCGCGGCGGCTCCTGGGCGGAACAGACGGTGGGGAGAGTTTGTTCAGGTGGGTGATCGATCGCGGCACCTGGGCGGCGCGGCCCCGCGCCTCAGCGGACACCTCGTCACCGGCTGGTGTCTCTGGACGTCCCGGCCCGACGCACCCCGGTGCGCACTTACCGAAAGAGAGAACGACATGTTCCAGCGCATTCTTGTCGCAGCGGACCCCAGCCCCGCCCGTCACTCCGTCGTACGCCTCGCCGGAGACATGGCCCGGCTCACCGGGGCGAAGGTCCATGTCCTGCATGTCGCCGCCTCCGCCGCCACCCTCGGGGCCGTTGTCACGTTGGAGGACGACGTGGAAGCCAAGGCCCTACTCGACGAGGCGGTCACCGCACTGCGCGACACCGGCGTCGAAGCGGAGGGCACCGTCGTCAATGCCCTGACCCAGCAGATAGCCGGCACGATCTCCTCGGCCGCGCAGGAATGGCAGGCCGACCTCATCATCGTCGGCCCGCATCACCGCGGTTCGCTCGAGGCGTTCCTCAACCCGCGGGTCAGCGACGCGGTCGCGCACAGCAGCCGCGTCGCGGTGCTTCTGGCTCCGGACGATGACGCCGACACGCAGCGCTGACCGCGGTGCTGCCGAAATGCGTGAAGAGTGCTGACACAACTGTTGGCGGCGCTCCGGTCACTGCGCTGATCGTGAGGCGGCAGACGCGGTAGAGCGGTCACGCCTCGTCGGGCGGGGGTGGTCTCATTCCTGTGAGGCCACCCGTGCGGCGAGGTTGGCCGGCAGCTGAGCGGCCGGCCGACCGGAACGGCGCGCGAAACGCACTGGCCGGCCAAGGTTCCCGTGCCGTGGGTGGCACGCCGACATGCGTGGGAGTCATCACGTGCTCCCAGTCGAACTGCCGGTTCAACTTGGGGACTCAAACGTTGGCCCTGCCTTGTGCAGCCGGGCATGCCTGGCAAGCGAGCACAAGCTCCGGGCCATACCCGCGCGTTCCGAATCGCGACCCGCCACCACTTCACGGGACGGCCCTGACCGACCTGTACGTCGTGGCGGCCGAGGAGCACGGTGGCGGGGACGGAGAAGAACCATTCAACGATCCGGTGGCGGTCGTACGTCACTGGCACCGCCATATGGAGTTCGCCGATCTCATGGGGGTCTGCCAGGCCTTCATCCCGGGCGCCGCGAGGCTGGTGCCGAAGCTGCGAGGGCACGAGTTCTCCGAACGCCGGCACACGCAGGTGGGCAATACTTTGGAGAAATTGCGGGCGACGGCCGACTGGATGGAGACGGCTGTGACGACCGGGCAGACGGATCTGGCCGAGGGCCTCGCCCAGCTGCTCCGGGGTGAGTACTGACTTCTGCGTTTCGGGGGCAGTCCGCTCTCTTGAGGCGTGGAACCCGTCGTGATCAATCAGTCAGGTGGTCCAGTCGATAACCGTGTGGCGGTTCAGCAGAGCCGCGCACCAGTGGAAGTGGCCGTCGCTGCCGTCCGGGCTGAACAGGTCGTAGGTGGTCAGGGCATAGGCCGCCTGGTACAGCGCGAGCACCTTTGCGTCGTACCCAAGTGCCGTTGCGAACAGGCTGGTCAGCTCCGCTGTGTGGTGCTCCGCGTCTGGTCCGTACATGTCCCAGATCGCCGCCGTCACCGCCGCATCGAACGCCGGGTCGCCGGCCGTGGTGAAGAATCCGAAGTCCAGGACCGCCACTGGGACTGCGGCGTCGTCGACGTGGACGTTGGGCGGAACCAAATCGCCGTGGACGGCGGTGACGCGCGTGTCCGGCAGGGCTCGCAACAGCTCGGTGACCCGCTCGGCTGCCACGGCCCACCCGGGTACCGCCGCGGCGAGGACGTCCCCATGCCGGCGGGTGGCACGCTCGACCAGAGCGGCGAGGGCGTCGGGGAAGCGGGTGTGACCGTGCCACAGCGGGCGGTCGTCGCCTTGGACGGTCAGCCGCCGCATTGCGGGTGATCCCGGGACGGACGCCAGGCCGCGCAGCACAGTGAGCAGGGCGTCGGTCTCGTGCGCTGGCAGGTCCCGGGCCGGGGGCGTGTTCCCGGCCTCGCGGCGCAGCGGCGCCCCAGGCAGCTCGCGCTCGTAGGTGACAAGCACGCCGCCACGCTCCTCGGAGGCGAGGATCTGCGGAGTGGCAAAAGGCAGCGGGTGTGCGGCGATGTCCTCGTAAACCTCACGGAACAGCCGGAAATCAGTTGGCGGCCGCCCGCTCCACACCTTGGCCACCAAGCCCTCGTCAAGTCGATAGACCGCGCCTTCGACACCTGCGGCCAGCGGTTGCGGGGCGCGGTGGCCCCGCGCGGCAAAGTACGCCAGCCAGTCATCACTGTGCCGTTGAAGGTATTCCGCCATGGGCTGCAGTACATCCTGCCCAACGCGTCTCGTGCACTTCCATTACGGGAGGTGTTTCGGGGCCAGTCAGGTCTGTCGAGGGTGAGGCCGGTCTGAGTGAGGAAGCCGCCGAGGAGGCTGTGCCGGTATTGCAGCGCCTTAAGCGGCCGTTGCTTTTCCGGATCTGATGTGTGTGTTTCCGCAGGTCAGGTGTTACGTGCGCGTTGTCGGGGCACGCTGGGGCCGTCTGATTCGTCGTGGATGACGTGAGGTGGCGGATGCCGTCGATGTGGGCTGTGATGGAGAGCCGTGAGAGGGCGACGCTGGCGCGAGTGGAGGAACTGCGTGCCGAATTCGAGCGGGTGCGGGCGGCTCTCGCCGACGCGGAAGAGGTGCTGAACCGCCGGGTGATCGGCCTGGAGGAGTATCTCGAGACGCTGGCCCAGCTGGGAGGCCCCGAGCCCGCCGAGGCTTCAGGGCCGTCCGAGCCTGAGCCTGTTCGTGAGCCGGCGGTGGACGACGCGGCGGCCCCGTCGACGGCCAGGGCTCGGCGGGTGGTGGTCCGCAGGAAGGACGGGGTCGAGGTCGACATTCTCGGCCCGGACTACCGACGGATCATGGCCGTGTCCGAAAAGCCGGGCGGCGACGGATTGTCGGCGCGGCAAGTGGCGGTGAGCCTGGGCTGGGACGTTTCGGTTCCGGCCCGGGTGGAGGGTGCGCGGGGCAGGCTGAAGCGGCTGGTCGAGCGGGGCTGGCTGGCGGAGAGCCGGCCAGGAATGTTCACGCTGCCGGAGCGAGATTCCGCCGTTGCTGCTGGCGGCGGTGGCGTGGCGGGCGAGGCGGCGGCTCATGACCATGGTCATCGACCACAGGACGAACGCCTCGCTGGTGTCGGAGCGCCGTTCGTAGTCGCGGGCGAGCCGCCGGCTGCGCATGAGCCAGGCGAAGGTCCGCTCGACGACCCATCTGCGGGGCAGGACGGTGAACCCGCGGCTGTCGTCGCTGCGTCGGACGATGTCCAGACGCAGGCCGAGCCGGTGGGCGGCTTCGGTGAGGACGTCGCTGGTGTAGGCGCCGTCCGCCCAGATCAGCCGGAGCTGGCGGAAGCATTCCCGCAGCGCGGGCAGCATCCCGCAGGCGGCGTTGCGGTCCGTCACTGACGCGGGGGTGACCAGCACCGCCAGGACGAGCCCGAGGCAGTCCACGACCAGGTGCCGCTTGCGTCCGTTGACCAACTTGCCGCCGCGAAGCCGCGGGAGGCCGCGCCGACCACGGCGTCCCCTTTCACCGACTGCGAGTCCACGATCCCCGCGGTCGGCTCCGCGTCCCGGCCTTCCGCCTCGCGGGCGCGTTCCCTCAGTCGGTCGTGGAACTCCCTGATCAGAGCGTTGTCGCGCCAGCGTCGGAAGAACGCGTAGACCCGGTCCCAGGGCGGGAGGTCCGCCGGCATCGCCCGCCACTTGATCCCGTTGTCGACCAGATACCGCACCGCGTCGACCATCTGCCGGTGGCAGTAGCTCTCCGGCCTGCCTCCCCGGCCGTCCATCCATGCCGGGACCGGCAGCATCGTCCGCACCACGGCCCACTCCGCGTCCGTCATGTCCGACGTGTAACAAGGCCGGCGGCCCGGTCTGTCGGCCGCGTTCCCGAATCTGTGAGCAAGACAGTCACAGCCCGGGGTGAACAGGCTGGACTCCACCGGAACGACCACGTACAACTGCGACAACAGGGCCTCCTGGCGCTCGGGCTTCGACAACCACGAGCTGTTCAGGAGGTCCTTCCTCCGTGCTCTGCCAACCGCGAACTCACCCGATCCGGCCCCCGTTCGAACCTGCGGGCCGTGCGCCTACCAGTCAGAAGGGAGGTTCGAGATCGCCGCGGCCATCGCTATGTGGCCCGCAGTTCCAGGGCTCCTCCTGGAAGGGTTCAATGTCGGTGACGTCGTGGCCCCATGCTTCCAGGGCCTTCCAGGCAACGCGCCGGTTAGGCTCGTCGCTGCCGGTGTCCAGGATGCGGCGCGCGTGCACGGCGAGGTGATCGCGGTGCTGGGCGAGCGCGGGGTGCTCGGCGAGGATGAGCGCGGCGAGGCCGGCGGCTGCGCGCACGTCCTCGTGACTGTCCTGCAGGAAGGGCGCGACGGCTCGGTAAAGCATCGGGCGCAGGTCCCGGAAGCCGGCCACGAGGGTGCCGGGGGTGAGGAATCCAGGGAAGTACTGCCCAACGCGGTCTACGAAGTCGTCGGAGGCGTCGTAGGCCGTGGAAGCCAACCAGTTCAACAATGTCGCGCGGATGGGGACGCTGCGATACGGCCGGAGGGTCATGGCCGCCGGGTGGGTGAGGATGCCAGCGACATACATGGCAACGGGGGCGGTGGCTTCGTAGATGGTGTTCTGGTGGCCGACCAGCTCACTCAGTTCCGACAAAGCGGTGACCTGCACCTTGGGATCGGGCTCCAGCAACCGTGCCAGTACCCCGGGAAGGTCCTCACCGTTCCCAAAAGGCGTCTCGAGCGAAGCCCAGTCGGTCTCCGCCAGGACCACTTGGTAATGCGGCAAGTCAGGCTCGCGGGGCGCCCCGGCCTTGGAGCTGCTGTGGTTCACAGGCCAAACCTAGACCAGACTTCTGGCGCGATTCCCGTGCGGGCCGGTTAGAAGCCGCTGTCCTTCCGAGAGTGACGGGTGCGTTTGCGCTGGTCAGCGCATAGCGGCGGTGTTTCGGCGGCAGAGAAGAGGCGTTGTGTCGTCTCTGCGGTGGAGGCGCCGGGATGCCGTCGGGAGGGCCTCCTGGTGTGCTCAGTCTCGACAACCCCGAGCTGCACCAGAGGCCATGTCTTCATGAACAGACAGACCGAAGATCGCCCGACCGAGCCGCCGCATTCGAACCCTTGCTCACCAAGATCGGTACGACAACGGCTTCTAAGACGTCATCTCATTTGGTGAGTCTCCGGTAGCAGATAAGGGTGCAGGCGATGCTGGTGAAGGCGAGGAAGTGGTCGGCCTTGCGTTCGTAGCGGCGGTGGAGTCGCCTGCATCCGGCGAGCCAGGACATGCTGCGCTCGATGGTCCACCGGTGACGTCCGAGTCGCTGGGAGGTCTCGATGCCCTTGCGGGCGATGCGGGGCGTGATGTTCCTGCTGCGGAGCCAGCGGCGCAGAGGCCGGTTGTCGTACGCCTTGTCGGCGTGCAATTTGGCCGGGCGGCGGCGCCGGGGACCGCGGCGGGACCGGATGGGCGGGATGCCGCGCACGAGGGGCTCGAGTGCCTGGCTGTCGTGGAGGTTGGCTCCGGAGATACCGATGGACAGGGGCAGCCCGGTTCGCTCCGTTATCAAATGGATCTTCGACCCGTACTTGCCTCGATCCACAGGATTCGGGCCGGTCAGGTCCCCCTTTTCATGGCCCGCATGTTCACCGAGTCGATCGCGCACCGCGACCAGTCCAACTCGCCGCGGGAGCCGAGCTCATCGAGGACCAGGCGGTGCAGCTTGGCCCAGACCCGGGCCTTCGTCCACTCCGCGAAGCGCCGGTGGGCAGTCGCACCCGACGGCCCGAACGAGGCCGCCGGAAGCTGCTGCCACGTGCAGCCCGACGTGGCCACGAACACGATCGCCGCCAACACCTCCCGGTCGCCATGCCGACGCCGACCACCGCCCTGGGGTCGGGACGGCGCTTCAGGCACCACCCGCTGGAACAGCTCACCCGGCACCAGCCGCTCAACGATCTCCACGACCTATCGCGCCTACGCCTTGCTTGAGCAGATGGTCTCAGTCCAGGTCGCCTGGAGGTCACGGCAGACAATGGTGAGTGTGCCGTCCCAGCAGGCGATCTCGTGGCTGCAGCCGTCCCTGTGCGGCAGGATCTCGTCGAGAATCACAGCCCCGAAGTCTGTCCCTCGGTCCTCATCGACGGGATCGATAAGGAAGCCTGACACTCCCGCGTAGCGGATCAGCAAGTCTTGGTCGTGCTTCCAGCAGTTGTGCCGGAACTCGACCTCCATCTCCTCACCGCCGGCACCCCTGACGGCCTGGAGCGTCAAGTCCTTCACACATCGCTTGCTGCGGAAGTCGTAGTGGTCCGTGTCGGTGGCGAAAGCCCGGGCACCTGGCGGAAGGTCACCGGAGATCGACGGTAGGCGGCGCAGGTAGCGAGCCGGGTCCAAGACGCCCGACAGGTCGCCGACCTGCGCATCGAGATTGACGTACTCCATCGACCTTCGCCCCCGCTCACGGCTTCCCACTGGCCAACGAATCGTCGCACAGACTCACCAAATGAGATGAGGTCTAAGATGTCGTCTCATTTGGTGGGTTGAGTAGTTTGCCCTGTGTGGTGATGGTCGAGCGCTTGGTGCCGGACGAGTTGTGCGAACTTTTCCAGCGGGTGGTCCCGCCCGCTCCGGCACGACCGCAGGGCGGCGGCCGGCGGCGGTACGGGGACCGCGAGGTGCTGGCCGCGATTGTCTTCGTGGCCACGACGGGCTGCACCTGGCGGCAGCTGCCGCCAGTCTTCGGTCCGTCGGGACCGACCGCGCACCGGCGTTTCACCGAGTGGAGTGCCGCCCGGGTCTGGGCCAAGCTGCACCGCGTCATCCTCGACGAACTGGGCTCGCGTGGCGGCCTCGACTGGTCGCGCTGCGCGATCGACTCGGTGAACATGCGGGCCTTGAAAGGGGGGAGCTGACAGGTCCGAATCCTGTGGACCGGGGCAAGAAAGGCTCGAAGATCCACTTGATCATGGAGCGGACCGGTCTGCCCATCTCCGTCGGGATCTCTGGCGCGAACCTCCACGACAGCCAGGCGCTCGAGCCGCTGGTACGCGGCATTCCGCCGATCCGGTCCCGCCGCCGTCCGCGCCGGCGACGGCCCGCCAAGCTCCACGCGGACAAGGGATACGACTACGACCACCTGCGCCGATGGCTCCGCTCGCGCGGCATCCGCCACCGCATCGCCCGCAGAGGTGTCGAGTCCTCCACGCGGCTGGGCCGGCATCGCTGGACGATCGAGCGCACGATGTCCTGGCTGGGTGGCTGCCGCCGCCTGCACCGCCGCTACGAGCGCAAGGCCGAGCCGTTCCTGGCCTTCACCGCCATCGCCTGCACCCTCATCTGCTACCGCCGCCTGAAGGCGTGACCATCGCACCAGGGGCTGCGGCAGCATGGTGCAAGTGAGCGAATCATCTGAGCAGGTGCAGAAAGCAGCCCGTCTCTGGCACGAACACCTCCATGCGCCTTTCCCCGCCGGCCTGCGAGGTGCCGAGTTCGGGGATGCAGACATGGTGTTGCTCGACGCAGACACCGCCGGCTGCGTCCTCACATGGCTGAACAGCGGCGGCGCTCTCGACCCGAAGCGCATCCGCATCCTGCAGAGGTGCATCGAGGACCTGAACCGGGTCATCCCTCAGATCACCGAACCCGCAGGAACCCAGTACTACGAGCGCCTGCGTCAGCTCGCCCTACTCGTATCGAGGACCCTCTCCAGCGCCAAATGAGACGACGCCTAAGCCGGCTGTGGAGCGGAGTCTCCAGCTCGCTGAGGGTGTGGGCGGCCAGGTTGGCGAGGCTCCGCTTGATGTGCGCCCACAGGCCCCCGACCGGGTTGAGGTCGGGTGCGTACCAGGGCAGCAGGACCGCTGTCAGCCAGTCCCGCTCGGCAACGAGTGCCTGCATCGTCTGGGAGATGTGGGCGCTCAGCCGGTCCCAGACCACGATCAGCGGGGCCTTCAGCAATTTGTGGGCGCCGTCGAGCAGGCGGATATAGTCCGTCTCGCCCAGTGAGCGACGCTCCCCCTTGCGGCCGGTATGCCGGCGCAGCCGGTAACACAAACGGGCGGGCACGCCCGGCCGGAAGCACAGCAGCCCGGCCACCGAGAGCCGTCCTTGGCTGCGGCCGGAGACCGAGGAACTCCCGCATTGAAAGGAGGAGCACAACCGCTCGCACAAACAGGTTCGTGCCCGAGTCGAGCACACCTTCGCCCGTATGAAGGGCTGGAAGATCCTGCGCGACTGACGACTCAAGGCGACGGCGTCGTCCACCATGCGATCCTCGGCAGCGCCCGCCTGCACAACCTCGTACTCACCGGATAGGTCAACGGACGGCACCGCAGCCGACCCTGCCCTCACCAGGGCCAAGATCAGTTACGGGACAAGCCTCAGCCGACCTGCGCGCCGCGCGGAACCGATCGATGCTTCCGCACACACTCGGTACGCCTTGTGCCCCCTGGCAGCCCTGATGGGCCGGCCGGGCCTCACGTCCGCCGACAGAGTGCTGCTCGACCGGCTCCTGAGACCACGCGCCGACCGTGCAGCCCGGAACAGGCCGCAGTGGATGGCCGGACCACGGCATACCGGTGTCAGCCGCCTGCTCGCGACCCCGTCGACCGACGACGTCCTTCACATCCCTGCCGGCTTGATCACGGCCAGGAGCGAGCTGTACGCGAGGGATTGCTGGAGGGACGCACCGGCCGCTGTCGCCCCACGCATTTCGTGTGCCGCTGCAAAAGCCGGGCAGACGGAGCAAGCATCCGCAGACCAAGCAGAACGCGCAGACAAGCATGGCAGGAAGGACGCTGGAGATGGCGAACTCGCCCCCACCTGGAACCGTTGATCTGTCCTGCGCCGACGCCCGCAGCCGTGTCCGCCTGGTGCTCGAGCCCCTGCTGCGGACGCTGCCTGCCTCGCGGGCCACTCGGCTGCAGCAGGATGCCTGCCTGATCGTCAGCGAACTCGTCACCAACGCGCTGCTGCACGCCGGCGGTGTCCGTGACTTCCAGGTCTGTCTCGAGGGCCAGGTACTGACTGTCCGTGTCGGCGACCACAGTTCCACACCACCGACGCCGCGCAGCGCGGTTGCGTCGGTGCCGGGTGGCCACGGCTGGATGATCATCGAGCGGCTCAGTGACAGCGTGACGGCCGAGCCCGATGCTCGCGGCAAGACCGTCACCGCCACGCTCGATGCCTCTTGCATGGCCGACTGAGTCCCTGAAAGCCGGATGATTCGAGGGAAGACCACCCTGGAAGTCGTCTCGCGGGTGGGGCCTTGCGCAGGTGCTCTGGGGCGCGGCGTCGGGCCGGCGTCGCGCTGAAGCGCCGGAACCGTCCTCCCTGGGACGGACGGTGGGACCGGTTCCCAACAGACGGCAGACTGAGGGGCGTTGAGGCAAGGAGGGGAGTGGGGCCGCGCCTCCTGGCCGCACTGAGGGGAGACGGCGCAGGAGGCACGGGGCTTTCTGGTCAGGTGCTGGTGCTGGTGCGGGTCTGGGCGATCAGGACGGCGAGGAGGGTCGTGTGGGCCCCTTCGTCCTCCTGGAGGGCTTGCACGTGCTGCGGGTGGGCCCAGATCGGGTGGGCGGGACCGGAGTTGCCCGGGTGATAGCCGGCGAGGACTGCCTGACTGTCGTCGACTTCTTCGTCGCAGTGCCTGCAGATCTTAGGTGTCACCGTGTTCCGTTCTTGCTGGTTGCCTGCTGATGGCAGGTGCATCCGCAGCGGTGGGTCAGAAGGATGCCCTGTGTGTGGGGGAGCGGGACGTCCTGGGTTTGACGGCACCAGTGGTGCATGTCGTGGTAGCCGCTGTGGTGAGCGACGGTGCATTCGGGCGACAGCGTGATCCCGCGTGCGATCTTCGTTGTTGTCACAGCAGTCGGCCTCGGCTCACCGTGTTGAGGACCGGCAGCCGGGGTTCTGTTCCCTGGTGGTTGCCGGGCGGGAGTGGGCTGCGGGCGTCCCGCTCGACCTGCGAGCGATTCGAGCCCCCATCGTCCGCCCGGACGGTCGGCGCGTCGACCTTTCTCGTCTTCTTGTCGTGCATCACGTCCCCGATCCGGGGTGTGTGGTCGTCCATGCCCACCCCCCTTGCCAGATGACTTCGGTTCGTCGCCGTGCCGCGGATGCACGCCTCCGTCCCGGGCCGGCGAAGTTCAGGGGCAGGGCGTGAGCGATGCCGGAACAGAGGGCGACGGCACTTCGTTCGCGGTGGGCTTGCGAGCGGGTAGGGCCTGGCTGTGCCGGGTCGTCCTCGACGAACTCGAGTGGTCCGCGAGGAAGGCCGTCGCGTCCAAACTCGGGATCGGCAGGACCGAGACGCTGCGCAAGTGGGTCCACCAGGACCAGGTCGATGCCGGCGCGCCCGGCCGGGAACCACGATGGAGGAGTCGGCCGAGCCGAAGCGGCTGAAGAAGGAGAACGCCGAGCTGAAACGGGCCAACGACATCCGCAAGGCCGAGGCGTCCTTCTTCGCGGCCGACTCGACCGGCCACACACACGCTCGTAGCGTTCATCGACGAGCACAAGGACCGTTCCGGCGGCGTCGAGCCGATCTGCCGGGTCCTCACCGACCACGCCTGCAAGATCGCCCCGTCCACCCACTACGCCCACCACGAATGCGAGGCCGTACCCGCGGCCCGCACCGTCCGCGACGCCGAGCTCAAGCCCCTGGTCAAGGAGGCGTACGACACCAACTACCGCGACTACGGTGCCAGAACGATCTGGCGGCGCCTGAACCGGCAGGGTCGGTCATCCCGTGGCCCGCTGTACCGTCGAACGCCTCACGCGCGAGCTCGGCATCGCTGGTGCCGTCCGCGGCAAGAGGGGCATCGCCACGATCCCGGGCCCCCGCCGACCCCAGGGCGCCGGACCCCGTCGACCGCGACTTCGTCGCCGACGCGCCGAACCGCTGCTGGTTCGAGGACTTCACCGACGTGGCGACCTGGACCGGCGTCGTCCACGCCGCCTTCGTCGTGGACACCTTCTCCCGCTGCATCGTCGGCTGGTCGGCGGCCACCACGAAGGAGACCCGGCTCGTCCTGGACGCGCCGGAGAGGGCCCTGTGGCAGCGCGATCGTGACCGACACCCCTATGTCCGCGGCGACATGATCCGTCACTCGGAGGCCGGGTCCCGGTACAGCTCGTTCATACGGGCCGAACATCTCGACGTCGCCGGCATCGCAGCGAGCATCGGCTCGGTCGGGGACGCCCCGGACAACGCCCTGATGGAGTCGACGATCGGTCTCTACAAGACCGAACTGGTCAAACCGCAGCGGCCCTGGCGAACCCTGTCCCAGGTCGAGCCGGCCACCGCCGAGTGGGTCGATCGGTACAACCACAGTCGGCTCCACGGTGAATTGGGGCACATCCTGCCCGTCGAGTACGAAGCAATCCACTACCTCAGCACCACGAAACCCCTGTTCAAACCCGGCATCTGAGGCCTCCTCCGAATCCGGAACGATTCATGCCTCTCGTTTCTCGTGCAACCCTTGGACGCCATTGCGAGTCTCCTGTTTTGCCGAACCGTGGGTCACGCCTGGAACAACTTCGGGCAAACGCCAACGGAACGGCGCCTCATCGACGCGGGATGTCCACCGGATGTCCCTGTCCCCCGCAGGAGCTCAACGCATGGCCAAGCACAGGTCCTTTCCCGTCCCGCCTCCGACACGCATCCGCGTCGCCACAGCGAACGCCGCGACGGAGCCCCTGACCGGCGGCCTCCTCGCCGCGTCGGCGGGAACGGCTGGCGCGGCCGACTCTGTGACCCACCGCAAGGAGGATTTCGACGGAGAGGGTTACGCGGATGGCGATGGCGATGGCGATGTCGCGTTCTGCGCCGGCCCTGCCACGGCGTCCGGGCAGGAGAACGCCGGGGACTTCGTCGCCCTGTACGGATCGGTGAACGGCATCACGTCGGCCAAGCCCACCACCATCGGCCGGAGCGCCACCAGCGCGCTGTGCTCCTGCGAGGCGGGTGACGGCTTCGGCCGGGTCAGGGCCTGAGGCGACGTCAACCACGATGGCTTCGACGACCTGGCGGTCGGCGCCGAACAAGAGAAGGCCTGCACCGGTGTCGACAGCGGTTCCCTCGTGATCCTCCACGTCTCGGCCTGCGGCCTGCCCGGTGGCACGACCCTCGCCGCCCCCGCGTCCTCCTTGCGCGGCCGCTGGGACACCGCCCTCACCGCGCCGACATCGACGGCTACCCGATGTTCGGGGCGAGCACCGCCGACCGAGCGCGTAGCCCAGGCAGCTCACCCGGCCGGTGACGGGCGAGCCCGTCACACCGAACCGCCGGACAGGCCGGCACCGCGACGGCGTCTGCCTGGCTCGCCCCGGTGACCACTCATCGATCGATCAGCACAACAACACCCGACTTGTCATCGTCAACAACCCAGCGAAAGGCCCGTCCATGAAGCGGACACTCACGTTGATCACCGCGCTGGCCGTCACCGCACTGTCACCGACAGCAGCGCAAGCGGCGGTCAAGAAGGCCAAGTCACCGCTCAGTTGCGAGTCCCGGACGTTCACCTCGAGACCGGGCCCGAGCTTCAACGACCCGGAGGACCCAGACGCCCAGATGAACGTCATGGGCCCGATCATCGAATCGATCAACAGCGCCAGCTGCGGGCAGACCATACGCGTCGCCATGTACTCGATCGGCAGCACGCGGCCGGGCCCGGACTTCGCCAACGCCCTGATAGCCGCGCACCAGCGCGGCGTCATCGTCAAGGCGCTGATGGACTCCCACAGCGACAACGCGACCTGGCAGTCGATGGTCACCGAGTTGGGCAACGACCCGCGAGCCTCCAGCTTCGCCGCGCTGTGCCCGGGCGGCTGCCTGACCCACTACTCCGGCTCCGCCTTGCACGCGAAGTACTACATGCTCAGCGGCGGGAGCGACGCGAACAGAACGGTGACCGTCAGCAGCGCCAACCCCACCTCCGCCCAGGCCAGCACCGCGTGGAACAGCGGCGCCACCGTCAAGGGCAACGTCGACCTGTACAACTCCTACGTCCGCTACTTCACCGCCATGGCCAAGGGCGCGCTCAACGGCCCGGGCCCCCTGGTGCCCGACTACTACAACTCCACCAGCGGTCAGGCCGCCAGGACGCTGTCCCCGCCCTCCTACCAGTGGCCCAAGGCGCGCACCAAGAGCGACACCTGGGTCGACTTCCTGAACAACATCAAGGCGCCGGCCACGATCAATATCGCCATGTATCAGTGGACCTCGCACGGTAAGCCGGGAGACCGGAACTATCTGGAGCTGCCGAAGAAGCTGGTGAGCCTGGCACAGACCGGCGTCAAGATACACATACTTTTCACCGCCGGCCAGGTCGATAGCAGCGTGCAGAGTTACCTGAAGGACCGGCCGAATATCGACGTGCACGACACCACCCGCGGTACCGACGCGAACGGCAACGCTCTGCATTACACGCACGACAAGTACATGATGGTCAGCGGCGGATACGCGGGCGCGACCAACTCCAGAATCGTTTTCGTCGGCTCCTCGAACTGGACGAGCAACGGAATCTGGCACAACGACGAGTCGGACCTGAAGCTGGTCGGCCAGGCCAGCTACGACGCGTTCCTGACGGACTGGCAGAGCCAGTACGACCGCTGCTGCGGGACCGCGGCACGGCAGTTGAGCGCCGAGCAGCGCGCCGAGAACACGGCACGCGAGATTCCGATCGATCCCAAGCAGGTCCAGGAATAGGCATTCCTGCTCCCACCGGGCACTTGCTGAACCCGATCGTCAAGCCACGGAGCGAGGCAAGGGCACGGGTTCGGCAACTGCCGAGCGGGCGCAGGACCGGCCACTCGAGCGGCCGCTGCGTCACCGGTCGCTCGACTGCACTCTCAGTTGCACGAGACCACGCCAGAGGGCGTTGGCTCACCGCACGACGGACACGGACTGCCGCCGCCCCGGCCGCCCGCCTTGGAGGAACCTCCTCGCGCGAGCAGGTCAGTCGCGCGGCCCAGGAGACAGCAGCATCGTCGCCGACCACGCAGCCGTCGGCGACGACCGATCCGGACGTTGAGGAGGCGGCCGACGACTCTGTCCGCACGTCGTCCCCCTCGCCTTCGCCCTCGACGGCGGCGCCGAAGATTCCCAGGACGGGCAACTTCTCCCTGCACGAGGGCGATTACGCCGATCTGGAACACGGCACCGTCGGGAAAGCGGCGAAGAGCCCGGACTTCGCGGTGACCGACGGTGTGGACGATTTCTCGCCCATGAGCGGACGCGTGGCCGAGCCTTCAGGCGGAGCCACGCCCAAGACATGGGCGGACGCCCTTGTTCGCCACCCTCGAAGCGGAGCCTTCATGGATAGGGGTTTGGAAGGGAAGTGGTTCTGCTTGCCGACCAGCGCGGGCCACCTTGCTGCTGTGGAGTGGATGGGCGACGTCGAAAAGGAGGGCGCACGTTTCCACTTCATGGTGTGGGACGTCGCCGCTCCGGAGGCCGCGCAGTAGCCGCTTCGGCGCCGATGAGACCGTCCTCGGCTGAGCAGCATCTTGAGCCTCACGGCTCGGTTGTCCGTCTGAGTGTGGCCGTCAGCGGTGCTGGCCGCGGTAACGCGACGGCGTGTTCGTCGGGCTGTACCCGAGCTGTTGATCCGTGCTGAGACGGCCCCGGCGCGCCGCACGGCCGCGACGCAGGCGGACCATGACGTAGACGACGACCGCCACGGGAACTGTCCGTTCGACCAGCCACACGTAGCGGGGCAGGATGTGATGCCACGTCGTCGCCGCATGCCAGCCGTGAGGCATTCCCGCCAAGACAGCTGACAGGGCCGTGCACAGTGCCGCGGCGCCCAGGCATCCAAAGGCGAGATAGGCGGCCAGTTCTGTCCACCATGTTCTGCTGATATGCGGCCGCATCGGAATCCGTTGCCTCCTGCGTGACCGTAGTGCGGTCTCCCGGGGCCGCACCTCGGGCCCTTCCCGTCGCGTGTTGAAAGGTCTGAACAACTTACCTTCTGTACCGCAAAGTTGGGACGCCTCCCTGTCTCGTGAATCGTTCGACGCGGCCATCAAGTGGCCGCCCCCCCCGTAGCGTGTCCGCGCGCGTCGTGTACCGGGATCGGCAGCCGGCCGCCGGGCAGCGGCGCGGTAGACCGCCCCGGTCTCGAGAGCGTAGAAGTCCAACTGGTCCTGCAAGTGCGAGAGCACGGCTTCGTGCAGGGCATCGGCGATCTCGGCGAGGAGGCTTGGCGCGCTCGTGTCCTGGGCGCTCGGCCGCCTCGCGGCGCAGCCTGCGCGTGAGGGGGAACAGGTCCACATCATCCGACGACAACCAGGCCCCGCCGTCCTGCTGAGGGGCCGGAGCCTCGTCATCCAGGTGCTCCGACCTAGCCTCCCGCGTGATCTCCAGCCGCGACAGGTTGTTGCGGTTGATGATCCGGGGGGTGGACGCGTTCACCGCCCAGATCCCGCTGGCGTTCGAGCGCTACTCGTGCGGGGCCGGAGCCAAGGGCCTGCGCTCCTACGACTGGGCGCTGGTCGAGATGGCCGCGCCCGGCGGCGCCGAGGACGGCCTCAGCGAGAACCGTCAACCTTTATGGAGGACGGATGTCGGCCATCATCGGGCCAACGTAACAACGCCCCCCGACAAGTCAGTCGCGCTTCCCCTGCCGCCGCCACGTGCGCCCGCCGTCGTCCGAGGCGTACAGCCCCTCGCCCTTCACCAGGTCGTACGTCGGCTTCGTCGCGTCCGCGATGCCGTACAGCGTCTTGCCCTGGGCGGTCAACGAGGTGAACGGCACCGGGGTCTTGAGCTGGTGGAAGGCTCGGTTCGAGCGGTCGTCGGCGAGCCAGCAGCGGCCCCCCTTCTCGCCGACGAGCAGCCGCCCGTCCGGCAGCGCCCGCAGCACCAGGGACACCGATCCGAGCTTGAGGTCCTGCCAGGGGATGCCGTTCCCGGTGAGACTGCGCCAGTGCGCGCCGTCGTCCGCGGTCACCATCAGGCCTTGGACCGTGCCGTTGGGGCCGCCGCGGAGCAAGGCCAACGCCGTCGTGCCGCCCGCCGCGGTGACGGCGCCGCCGCTGGTGTACGGCTTGGGCATCGGCAAGGAGGTGAGGGTGCGGCCGTCACGTTGCTGCACGACGCGGTTGGGCATCCGCGACTGGTCCACGAACCAGACCGAGCCGCGCTCGTCCAGCGCGAAGTCTACGTATTCCGGTGCGCCGGCCGGGGCCGCCATGGTGCGGTTGGCGGGGCGGTAGAAGCGAGCCGGCCTCCCCTCGCGGAGGACGATGTCGTCGGGGCGGGTGCTCAGCGCGCGGTCCGACGCGGTGACCTTGTGCCGCTTGCCGCGTACGTCGAGTACGTAGGCGCTCTCCGCGCCCCGGCTGCTGCGGTGCCAGCGGACGAAGCCGTCGCGCACGCCGATGTACTGGTCCGGCTGATCCTCCACGTTCGCGTGCCACGCCTGCTTCGCGACCGTGCGGCCGGCCGGCGAGACGATCCGCCAGGCGGCCGCCGCCGGGCCCTCGTCGTCCCCGATGTAGCGCGCGTTGTACGACAGCAGCAGGGAGCCGTCGCCCGCCCGCGCCACCCCGGCCGGTGCGCCGGCCGCCTCGATGACGGCGTCAGGACTCGGGTGCGGGTCCTTGATGACGCGCTGGTACGCCGCCTCGCGGTCGCCGCTGCCGACCCCGGAGTCGCTCTGCGCACATGCGGTCAACGCCAGGGACATGACGCTCACGACCGCCGCGGCGACTGTGCACACGTGCCTTCTCAGCCTCACCATCGCGCCATCCTCGCAGTTCAGCGTCGCGGAAGGGCACCTTCCGGACTCTTGGTCATCTCGATCCGGTGACCGGCCGCCTGATTGGCAGGCCGCGCCACGAAGCTTCGGGCATGTCCTCGCCACCGGATTCCGCGCCGACTCGGCAGCCGTCCCACCTGCAGCACCACCGCGACAACTTCGGTGAGAACGAGACACCTTCAGTGAGAACGAACACCTGCCGCTGGGACGGGCCAACCACCACGCACAGCCGTGGTCTGGGGTGCTCAGGCAGGCAGACCTGCGATCACTATGGTTTTAGCGGGGTAGCCCCAGCTCGCCTGCACGCAGCCCGGCCTGGAAGCGGGAGTCGGCCTCGAGTTTGGCCATCAGCTCGGCCACACGCCGCCGGTAGGTGCGCAGTGAGACGCCGAGCCGTTTGGCCGCCGATTCGTCGGTGAGGCCCGAACCGAGGGCTTTGAGGATCATGCGGCCGTCAGCATCGAGGTGCGGGACGTCGCTGAGCAGATAGGTTTCGAGATCGACGGCGGCGTCCCAGATCGCCTGGAACAGTGAGTGAACGCCGTCGACCAGGATCTGCGACGTCGTCACGGTGTACTCGCGGCCGGTGGGCGTCTCCTGGCCGGCAAGGATCATCACCCGCCGGTCGACGAGGATGGTCTCGTACGGCAGCGGCGAACGGCTGATCCGAACGAGAGCGCCCTTACTCCGCACCCGCCGCAGGTGCGCGCGGGCCTCCTCGTCGGCGAGTGCCACCGGGCTGAACAGCTTTCGAGGGATGAAGTCTGCGGGAACCGCCGCGCGCATCCGATTCCGGACCGCAGCCCTGGCCCCCGGTTGCGACCAGGTCTTGAGATCCCGGGCGGCACACAGGAACTCGGTCCGCGCGGACTCGAAGAGATGACCTGCGCGCGCGATCAACTCTGCGTCTCCTCGCACTGAAAACACCTTTTCGTTCCGCATCCCGCAAGTCTGGCAGCAAGCTGCCACGAGCTCGCTGGGCGTCGTGTCGGCGGACACCATGAGCGTCATGACGATCAAGACTTTCTCCCTCGGCGGGAAGCAGACGATCAACCGGCTCGGTTTCGGCGCGATGCGCCTGGCGATGGGCACCTTCGCCGGTCCGGCGCGAGATCCCGAGACGGGCATCGCGGTGCTCCGCCGAGCCATGGAGCTGGGCGTGAACCACATCGACACGGCCGGCTTCTACGGCAGGGACGCGGTGTGGGCCAACGAGCTGATCCGTACGGCATTGACCCCATACCGTGACGACCTGGTGATCGCAACGAAGGTGGGGCCATTGCCCGGACCGAACGGTGTGCCGAGCGGGCAGGCGACGGCTGATCAGTTGCGTGGCCTGGTCGAGGCGGATCTGCGCTCGCTCGGGCTGGACCGGCTCGACCTGGTCTATCTGCGGGTCGGCGGGATGACCGGGCCGGGTGACGAGTTGATCGCCGAACGATTCGCGGTACTGGCCAAGCTCCGCGCGGAGGGGCTGATCCAGCACCTGGGCCTCAGTAACGTCAATGCCGCCCAGTTCGCCGAGGCCCGGGCGATCGCGCCCGTCGCGGCGGTGCAGAATCGGCACACCGGTGACATGGGGCTGCTGCCCGAGTGCGAGGAAGCGGGTATCGCGTACGTGCCGTACTTCCCGCTCGGCGGCGGAGTCGGCAGCGGCCCGCTCGACGCCGAACGGATCGGCAAGGTCGCGGCACGCCTGGGCGCGACCACAGCGCAGGTCGCGATCGCCTCGCTGCTGGCGACTTCGCCGACGGTCCTGGCGATTCCGGGTACCGGCTCTCTCGAACACCTGGAGGAGAACCTCGCGGCGAACGATCTCAGTCTCAGCGACGATGACCTATTTGAACTGCGAGGATGACGGGTCAGCTCCGGAAGTCAGCTTGCCTGCCATGCCCGTTGCCGCTGCCCGACCGATATCCCCGACCAGCCTGGGGCCACCAGACCGAGTATCGGCTTCGAGTGCGCGCGCAGATCGTGCTGCACGCGGCCCACGGGCTACCGAACGAGCGGATCGCCGAGCGGGTCGGCGTGCACGTGGACACCGCGCGCACCTGGCGGAGCCGCTTCGCCGAGCTGGGCTTGCCGGGCCCGGCCGATCGCAAGCGCAGCGGACGCCCGCCCCCTTGATACCTTCGGCAGGGCTTTCGTCCTGCTTCTCAAACCTGCGTTATCAAGCACCACTGCACCCGATCCGGCGTCGCATGCCCGACATGCTCGGCGATCTGCCAGCCATTCTTCCGCTCGACCGGCGCGATCAGCGCCTTCGCACGCGCCATCGCCATCCGACGCTGCTCCACCCGCGCGAACCCCCCGCCAGCATCGCGAAGAAGTCATAGGTTCGCCGAGTTGCCCCCAGGGCACGGACGACCCGTTGCGGTCCGAGCCAGGGGAGAGAGGAGAGTCGGGCCATGGACTGCGTCTTTTGTCACCTCATCAGTGAAGGCACCGCGCAGTGGGTCGCCCGCGGCACCACAGCATGCGCCATCGCACCGCTCAACCCACTCGCGCCCGGACACACGCTGGTGGTTCCCGTCGACCATTGCGAGGGCGTGTTCGACGTTTCGCCCGAGGCGCTCACTGCGTCGATGGCCCTGGTTCAGCAAGTGGCAGTGGCGATGAGAGCGGTGCTGGATGCCACAGGGGTCAACATTTTGAACGCCAGCGGGCCAGGATCTGAACAGTCCGTGCCCCACCTGCATTTTCACATCGTCCCACGGTGGGCAGACGACGGGCTGTCCACATGGCCCACCGGGCGATCACGCCACCACATCGGCGACCCTCACGCACGACTGGCCGACGCGCTCGCCCCAAGTCGCCCGGCTCACCGCAGAAGTTGAGCCAGGGTGAGGCCGCCCACTGTGTGGTGGAAGCGCTTGGTGTCGGCGCCGTGGTGGCGGACGCTGTGGGTACCTCAGCGGATGCGGAAGCCGTCGCTGTGGGTGGACAACTCGCCGACGAGGTCGTGCAGGCTCTTGTCGTGAGGGTTGCGGCCCGCTTCGGTACGCAAGATGGATCCGAATTCCGGAAGAGGTGTGCGTGATCGGGGAGTTGCTGCCCTCGTGGGTTCGTGCCGTGGAGTCCTACGGCGATGTGCGCGATGCCCGCCTGCATCCGGACGAGGAGTCGGCCATCGCCCGCGCGGTGGCCGCCCGGCGCAGGGAGTACGCGACCGTGCGGCACTGTGCCCGGTCCGCGATGACTCAACTCGGCGTCGCCTACCGGCCCTTGATCCCCGGCGAGCGGGGTGCGCCCCGCTGGCCCGATGCTGTCGTGGGCAGCATGACCCACTGCGCGGGGTATCGCGCCGCAGCCGTGTGTCGGCGTAGCGACGCCGCGGGCATCGGGATCGACGCGGAACCCGATGCCCCGTTGCCCGCGGGGACGCTCGACGCGGTGGCGCTGCCTGAAGAGCGCGAGCACATACGGCGGTTGGGGCTCGGGGCGCGGGGCGGTGTGAGCTGGGACCGGCTGCTGTTCAGCGTGAAGGAGTCGCTCTACAAGGCGTGGTCCCCGCTGGCGAGCGGCCCGCTGGGATTCGGCTCCGCGTCGGTGGTTTTCGACCCGGAATGGCGGACGTTCCAGGCGCGGGTGCGAGGCGCGGGGCCGGTCGTCGGCGGACGGGAAGTGAGCGTCTTCGAAGGGCGGTGGGCCCAGGGGAGCGGGATCGTGGTCACCGCGGTCGTGGTGCCCTGCCCGGGGTGATCGGACCATCGGGCGCCGGGCTCGGCCGGAGCAGTCGCGTCCAGGCCGAGCAAGTACCCGATCGTGCCGATGTCCATCCCGGCCATCAGGGCGTGCACGGCGCGTAGGCCCAACTCACCGTGGCCGGAGTGCTGTTGCCGTTGCTCGGCAGGCATGGGGTGGCCTTTCGTCGTGTTCGGGCAGAGGGCGATGACGGGTGTCACGGTCCGCCGCGCGCCTCCAGACGGCCTCGAGTCCGTCTCGAACCAGGCGTCCCGAGCCTGCCTCCATCGCCTCTCGAGCCGCCCTTGAGGCGTGGCGCCCAGCCTGGGCTCCCGACGAGAGGAGCACCGGTGAGCGTTGAACGGCAGCGGACCGCGGCGGTGATCGGGACGGGCACCATCGCCCTGGGATGGATCGCCCTGTTCGCGGCGCGGGGCCTGGAAGTCCGCGTGAGCAGTACCCGGCAGGACGCCGAGTCCCATGTGCGCGGGGAACTGGTGCGGTACGCGGCCACCCTGCCCGACGGCGCCGTGGCACCGGAGGAGCTGTCCGGCCGGATCACGTTCGCGGCGAGCGTCGAGGCGGCCGTCGACGGCGCCGATGTCGTCCAGGAGAATGCTCCGGAGGACCTCGCGCTCAAGCAGAAGCTGTTCGCCCGGATCGCGGCCGCCGCCCCGAAGGACGCGTTGCTGCTCTCCTCCACCTCGACGTTGTTGCCCGACGACCTCGGCGCCGAACTCCCCACGCCCGGCCGGGCCGTCGTCGGGCATCCGTTCAACCCGCCGCACATCGTGCCCCTGGTCGAGGTCGTCGCGTCGGCGCAGGCCGAGACCGGCCTCGTCGACCGGGCCGTCGGCTTCTACCGGTCCCTCGGCAAGACACCGGTCGTGCTGCGCCGCGCCGTCCCCGGGTTCGTGGCCAACCGGCTGCAGTCCGCGCTGCTGCGCGAGAGTATCCACCTGGTGCGCGAGGGCGTGGTCACCGTCGACGAGCTCGACGCCGTGGTCACCGCCTCGATCGGCTCGCGCTGGGCCGTGGTCGGACCCTTCCAGGCGTTCCATCTGGGCGGCGGCGCCGGTGGGTTGCGGCACTGGTTCGCGCACCTGGGAGACGGCCTCGAACGCAGCTGGGAGGGGCTCGGCCGGCCGCCCGTCGACGAGACCACCGTCGCCCTGCTCCTGGCGCAGGCCGACGCCTCTTTCGGGCAGGAGCCCTACGACGTACTCGCCGCACGGCGCGACCGGGGACAGAACGCCGTCATCGCCGCGCTCACGGAGCCGTCATGACCACCGGGACCGGACCGGAGGCGGACGCATTCCTGGCCTCCTGGCAGGAGTGGCGCGCCGCCCGGCTCGCCCAACTGCGCGAGCCGTACGGAATCCTCTCGCCGGTCGCCCTGCACTGGCTGGACGTCAAGGCCCAGCGCTTCGACGACGTGCCCGGCAGCTGGCAGGCCGACGACTCCGGCGTACGGGTGCGGGCTGCACGAGGCGAGGGGCTGCGGATCGACGGCGCTCTGGTCGACGGCGACCGGACCGTCCGGCAGGGCGGCGTCGTCCCGCCCCACGGTGGCGCGGTCCAGGTCGCCGGCGGTGACCTGCGCATCGATGTGCTCGGCTTCGAGGACGCGGACCGGCCCCGCCGGCTGCGCTGGGCGATCAGGGTCCGCTCGCCCCGGGCACCCACCCTGCTCCGATTCACCGACGTTCCCGTCCACCCGCCGCGCCCGGAGTGGGTGACCCGCGCGGTGTACGAGCCGTACAAGCACCCGCGCCGCATCGTCCTCGACACCGCACTGGACACCGTGCGGCGGGAGTTCACCCTCTCGGGGCGGCTGCGCTTCACCCTCGCCGGACGCGAACTGACCCTGGAGCCCTACGGCGGCAGGGACGGTGTGCTGAACATCCCCTTCCGTGACCTGACCAGCGGAGCGACCTCGTACGGCGCGGCGCGCGTGCTCTACGCCTGTCGGCCTGCGGGAGATGTGCTCGACGGACGGAGCGTCGTCCTCGACTTCAATCGCGCCATCAATCCGCCCTGTGCGTTCACCCCGTTCGCCACCTGCGCCCTGCCGCCCACGGGCAACACCCTGCCGATCGCCGTCGAGGCGGGGGAGCTCGCCCCGTACCGCTGAGGACACGGCGTTCCCCCGTAGGAGCCGAAGGAGTACCACCAGCGATGCACCCGCACCCCCGTCCCACCGCAGTGGCTCTCGCCCTCGTCCTCGCCGTCGGCGCGAGCGCCTGTTCGGGATCCGCGAGCGACGCCGCGTACACCGGGCCGCCGCGCTCCGGCGGCACCCTGCGACTCGCCCTGGACTTCGACCCCGTCTGCCTGGACCCGCAGCAGTCCGCGCTCGGCCAGAGCCTCAACATCGGCCGCCAGGTGGTGGATTCGCTCACCGATCAGGACCCGAGGACCGGCCGACTCGTGCCCTGGCTGGCGACATCGTGGACCACCGACGCCCAGGCCACACGGTTCACCTTCCGGCTGCGCGAGGGTGCCACCTTCAGCGACGGCGGAGCCGTCGACGCGGCCGCGGTCAAGACCAACCTCGACGCCCTCCACGGCCTCGGCGCCGCGTCCTCGCGCGGAGCCGTCTACCTGGACGGATACCGCAAGACCGTCGTCGAGGACGCGCACACGGCGACGGTCGTCTTCGCCAAGCCCAACGCCCAGTTCCTCAGGGCGACGTCGACCACGTCGCTGGGCCTGCTGTCGCCGAAGACCCTCAAGCGCACACCGCAGGAGCGCTGCCGGGGCGAGATCGCCGGATCCGGTCCCTTCACGCTCGACTCCTACCGGCCCAACAGCTCGGTCTCCCTCACCCGCAGAAGCGGCTACCACTGGGGCTCGACCCGCTGGAAGCACGAGGGCGATGCCTATGTGAAGCGGGTCGACTACCAGATCGTGCCGGAGAGCACGACCCGCTCCGGCAGCCTCTCCGCAGGACGCCTCGACGCGGTGACCCCCGTCGCCCCGCAGGACGCCGAACGCTTCACCCAGGGCGGATTCCGGCTCCTGACCCGCACCGACCCCGGGGTCGTGCTGAGCCTGTACGTGAACGCGGAGCGGGGTGCACTGCGCGACGTCCGCGTGCGGCGCGCGCTCCAGAAGGGCATCGACCGCACCGCCGTCGCCACCGCCTTCCTCGGCTCCGCGGACGCGGCCGCCACCGGCGTCCTCGCCTCCACCACCCCCGGCCGCCGCGCTCTCGCCTCGGACCTGGCGTACGACAAGGCCGGCGCCGAGCGGCTCCTGAGCGCCGCGGGGTGGCGCAAGGGCAGCGACGGAATCCGCACCCGGAACGGGAAACGCCTGGTCGTCGACGCCATCTTCGTGCGGCAGCAGAGCCTGGAGCTGGTGCAGCAGCAGTACAAGGAGATCGGCGTGGAACTGAGACTGCGCCAGCTGACCGTCAACCAGTTCCCGCAGACCCTGAAGTCCAAGGACTACGACCTCACGCTGCAGAACGCCAGCCGCGCCGACCCCGATGTCCTCACCACCGTCTTCGCCGACCAGAGCCCGGTCGCCGATGCGGACCTCAGGGACCGGCTCCACGCGGCGTCGGCGTCCGCCGACGAGAAGGCCCGCACCGCCGACTTCAACGCCGTCCAGGACGATCTCGTACGCGACGGCTACGTGCTGCCGGTCAGCGAGACCCGGACGTCCGTGGCGTACGCGACGCGCGTACGAGGGCTCGGGCTCGACGCCTCCAACCGGCTCTCGCTGTACGACACGTGGCTGGCCTGAGTCATGGGCCGTGCGGTGTTCGTCCGCTATCTCGTGCGGCGCCTCGCCCGGGTGGTTCTCGTCGTCTGGGCTGCCTACACGCTCTCGTTCGCCGTCCTGTACCTGCTGCCGAGCGACCCCGTGGAGACCATGCTCGCGGGGGAGTCCGGCGCGGACGCGGCGGCGGTGGACCCGGCGCAACTCGCCGCGCTGCGCCACCGGTTGGGGTTCGACCGGTCGGCCGCCGAACAGTACGTGTCATCGCTCGGCCGGGCGCTCCACGGCGACCTGGGGCTCTCGGTGCGAAGCGGCGCGTCGGTGGGCCGGACTCTTCTGGAGGCGCTGCCGCCGACGCTGGCCGTCGCCGCACTGGCGCTGCCGCTCGCCGCCGCGGTCGCCATCGTCCTCGCGGTGGCGGGGAGTTGGCCGCGCTCGGCGCCGCTGCGCCGACTCGCCGGTTCGCTGCCCGCCCTCGGGGCGGGGCTGCCGAGCTTCTGGATCGGACTGCTGCTCATGCAGTGGATCTCCTTCCGCTGGGGGCTGCTCCCGGCGACCGGAGGCCAGGGGCTCGAAGGCGCGCTCCAGCCGGCGGTGACCCTGGCGCTGCCCGTCGGCTGCGTCCTCGCCCAGGTCCTCGGCCGCGGCATGCGGCACGCGCTGGCGCAGCCGTACGCCGACGCGGCACGCGCCCGCGGAGTGGGCAGGGCCCGGCTGCACCTGGCGCACGCCCTGCGCAACGCGGCGGTCCCGGTGGTCGCGCTGCTCGGCGTGATCACCGGACAGCTGTTGTCGGGCGCGGTACTCGTCGAGACGGTGTTCGCCCGCGACGGCCTGGGGCGGGTGGCGGTGGAGGCCGTCACCGATCAGGACCTGCCGCTGGTGCAGGGCGTCGTCGTCCTGACGGCCGCCGCCACCGCGGCGGCGAGCCTCCTGGTGGATCTGGTGATACCGCTGCTCGATCCGCGGGCGGCCACGGTCGGGACGGGTGAGGGCCGGTGACGGCTGTCGTGGACGAGAAGGCCGTGGCCGGCGCGGCCGCACGCAGGACACGCCGTGGGCCGGCGGTCCTGCGCCAACCCGGCCTCGCCCTGTCGCTGTTCGTGCTGCTTCTCGTCCTGCTGTGGGCGGTGCGCCCGGCGTGGTTCGCCGGGCACGGCCCGTTCGAGGCCGACCCGGTACACCGCCTGCTGCCACCCGGTGGCGACCACTGGTTCGGCACCGACCACCTCGGCCGGGACGTCTTCGCCCGTGTGGTGTACGGGACCAGCGCCTCGCTGCGCGCCGCGCTGCTGGCCGTCGCGGTCGGCCTGCTGGCCGGGACGGTCCTGGGCGCCGTCGCGGGGACGGTCGGCGGATGGCTCGACGGCGCGGTGATGCGGTGTGTCGACGTCCTGCTCGCGCTGCCGGGACTGCTTCTGTCCCTCGCTGTCGTCTCGGCCCTCGGCTTCGGCACCGTGCAGGTGGCCGTGGCCGTCGGGGTCAGCGGCGTGGCGGGCATCGCCCGAGTGTCGCGGGCCGAGGTGCTGCGGGTGCGTTCCGCCGACTACGTGGCGGCGGCACGCCTGGCCGGGGTGCGTCCCGGCGCCGTCCTGCTGCGGCACATCCTGCCCAACTCGGCGGCTCCCGTCCTGGTGCTGGCGGCGCTCGAGTTCGGCACGTCCGTGCTCAACGTCGCCGCCCTCGACTTCCTGGGCTTCGGTGCCCCGCCCCCGCAACCCGAGTGGGGTGCGCTGATCGCGGCCGGCCGCGACTACCTCGCCACCGCGTGGTGGCTGACCACACTGCCGGGCCTGGTACTCGCCGGCGTGATCCTCGCCGCCAACCGGGCGGGCCGGGCTCTTGAACGGGAGGACAGGGATGACCACGGGGACCGGTGAACCGGCACTCGACGTCCAGGGGCTCACCGTCTCGTACGGACCCGAACGCGCACTGAAGGACGTGGATCTGACGGTCGGGGCGGGCGAAGTCGTCGCGGTCGTCGGCGAGTCCGGCTCCGGCAAGAGCACCCTCGCGCACGCCGTGATCGGCCTGCTCCCGCCCGGCGGTCGCATCGACGCGGGGCGGGCGCTGGTGGCCGGGCAGGACACGGTGGCCCTGCCGGAGCGCGCCCTGCGCAGCCTGCGGGGCGCCGCCGTCGGGTTCGTGCCGCAGGACCCGGCGGCTTCCCTCGACCCGGTGCAGCGGGTCGGTGACCAGGTCGCGGAGGCGCTGCGCGTCCACGGGCGCGCCGGGCGGTCGGCGGCCCGGCGGCAGGCAGTGGACCTGCTGGCCGAGGCGGGCCTGGGCGATCCCGAACGCTGCGCCCGCGCCCACCCGCACGAACTCTCCGGCGGACAGCGCCAGCGCGCCCTGATCGCCGCCGCCCTGGCGTGCCGGCCCCGGCTGCTGATCGCCGACGAGCCCACGAGCGCCCTCGACGTCACCGTGCAGCGCCGCATCCTGGACCGGCTCGGCGCTCTGGTGGCCGAGCGGGGCACCGCGGTCCTGTTCATCACCCACGACCTGGCCGTCGCCGCGGGGCGGGCCGACCGGATCGCGGTGATGTCCGGCGGACGCGTCGTCGAGTGCGGCCCCGCAGCGGACGTCCTGGAGCGGCCCCGGCACGCCTACACGCAAAGCCTCGTCGCCGCCGCACGCCGAGCGTCGGGCCCGCCGCACCGCCCGGCCGCCCGACGCACCACGCCGCTGCTCGTCGTCGAGGCGCTGACCAAGGAGTACGCGGGCGGGCACCGGGCCGTCGACGGGGTGTCGTTCGTCGTCGGGCACGGCGAAGTCTTCGGTCTCGTAGGGGAGTCGGGCAGCGGGAAGTCCACCACCGCCCGGCTGGTGACCGGCCTCGACCGGCCCACCTCGGGCTCGGTCCACCTGGCGGTGGAGCGGTCCGGCGACCGCGCCCAACTGGTGCAGCAGAGCCCGTACGCCGCACTGGACCCGCGCTGGAGCGTGCGCAGAAGCGTGGAGGAGCCGCTGCGCGCGCAGGGGATCGGCGACCGCCGCACACGGCGGCTCCGGGTGGCCGAACTCCTTGACCAGGTGGCGCTGAGCCGCACGCTCCTGGACCGTCGGCCCGCCGAACTCTCCGGCGGCCAGCGCCAGCGGGTCGCCATCGCCCGCGCCCTCGCCCCCGCACCGAGCCTGCTCGTCTGCGACGAACCGGTCTCGGCGCTCGACGTGTCCGCCCAGGCCCGGATCCTGGAACTGCTCGCCGCGCTGCGCGCCGACCTCGGTCTTGCCGTGCTGCTCATCTCGCACGACCTGGGCGTGGTGCGGGAGTTGTGCGACCGTGTCGCGGTGATGCGCGCGGGGAGACTGGTCGAGCAGGGCCCGGCCCGGCAGGTACTGGTCACGCCCGAGCATCCGTACACGCGTGAACTCGTCGACGCGGCACCGGTGTTGAGCGAAAGTCAGCCCTGGGCGTCGTGATTGCGCTGCGCCGCCACGATGTCGTGCGTGTGGCCGGAGACCCAGTCGAGGAGACCCTGCAGCGGCCCGGCGAGGCCGCTGCCCAGGGGCGTCAGCCGGTAGGACACCTTCGGCGGCACCGCGGGCTCGACCTCGCGGGCCACCAGACCGTCGCGGCCGAGCACCCGCAGGTTCTGGGAGAGCATCTTCTCGCTGATGCCGCCGATGCGGTCCCGCAGCTCGTAGAAGCGCAACGGGCCCTCGCGCAGCGAGGCCAGGATCAACACCCCCCAGCGGCTGGTGACGTGGTCGAGCACCGTGCGACCCGGGCAGTCGCTGTTGAATACGTCACTCGCCGGGTCGGGCCCCTTGCGCGCTGCCTGCACTCCTACGTCCATGACCTGAGCTTACCCCGAGGTATGCCCTTACTCAGAGAAAGCCGACAACCTAGAGTTAGCCGTGTGAACGAGATCACAGTGGAGATCTGGTCCGACGTCATCTGCCCCTGGTGCTTCATCGGGAAGCGGAAGTTCGAAGCCGCCCTCGCGGACTTCGAGCACCGTGACTCGGTGCGTGTGCGGTGGCGGAGTTTCGAACTCGATCCGACCACTCCGAAGGACATCGACGAGACCATCGCCGAGCGCATGCTGCGCCGCCAGGGCATTCCCCCCGAGCACGCGGCGCAACTCCTCGCGGGCGTCACCGCGACCGCCGCCGCCGAGGGGTTGGAGTACCACCTGGACAAGGCGCGCCCCGTGAACACCTTCGACGCGCACCGCGTCGTGCACCTCGCCGCCGACCGGGACCTGGCCGAGCCGTTCCAGGAACGGCTGATGCGCGCCTACACCGCCGAAGGCGCCTCGCTCGCCGACCGCGACACCCTCGTCCGGCTCGGCACGGAATCGGGCCTCGACGCCGCGGAGGTGGGCAAGACGCTGGACGGCGACGACTACGCGGACGCCGTGCGCGAGGACGAGGACCGCGCGGCACGCCTCGGGGTGTCGGCCGTGCCGTCCTTCGTCTTCGCCGAGACCTACGTGACGTCGGGCGCCCAGCCCGTCGAGACCCTCACCGACCTCCTGCGAAGGAGCACTGTTCCCCGATGACCGCTCACGTCACGGAAACCACCGAGACCGCCCGCCCCGCGGCGTCACCCCGGCTCGGGCTCGTCCTCGCCGTCTGCTGCCTCGCCCAGTTCCTGGTCACGCTCAGCGTCGCCGTCGTCAACGTCGCCCTGCCGGCCATCCAGAGCAGCCTGGGCTTCAGCGCCAGCAGCCTCCAGTGGGTCGTCAACGCCTACACCATCACCTTCGCCGGATTCCTGCTGCTGGGCGGTCGGATCGCCGACCTCTTCGGGCGTCGGCGCGTGTTCCTGACCGGGATCGTGCTGTTCACCCTCGCCAGCCTGGTCGGCGGCATCAGCCAGAACGCCGGCACGCTGGTCACCGCCCGTGCCGTCCAGGGCCTGGCCGCCGCCGTCATCGCTCCCACCACCCTCGCCGTCCTGGGCACCACGTTCACCGACCCCCACCAGCGCCACAAGGCGTTCGGGGCGTGGGGCGCGGTGTCCGGCGCGGGCGGCGCCTTCGGGGCGCTGGCCGGCGGCGTCCTCACCGACTGGCTGTCCTGGCGCTGGATCCTGTTCGTCAACATCCCCATCGGGGTCGTGCTGTTCGCCGGGGTCGCCTGGGTCATCACCGAGCTGCGGCACGAGGGCTCGGGCAAGCGGCTCGACGTGCCCGGCGCCCTCGCGGTCACCGCGGGACTCGTCGTCCTCGTCTTCGGCATCGTGCAGAGCGGGCCGCACGGCTGGGACTCCGCCCGCACACTGGTCCCGCTCGTCGTCGGACTGCTGCTCCTCGGCGCCTTCGTGGTGATCGAGGCACGGTTCGCGGCGGAGCCCCTGATGCCGCTCGGCATCTTCCGCTCCCGCTCCGTCACCGCAGCCAACGTGGTGGCGGCCACCAGCGGCGCCGCGCTGTTCAGCATGTTCTACTTCCTCACGCTCTTCCTGCACCAAGTGCGCGACTACAGCCCGCTGCGCACCGGTTTCGCGTACCTGCCGCTGGCCGTCTCGATCATGGTCGCGGCGCAGTTCTCCGCCCCGCTCGTCCGCAGGGTCGGTGCGCGGACCACGCTCGTGGCCGGAATGGCACTGACCGCAGGCGGGCTGCTCTGGCTCGCCGGGATCGACGAGCACGCCACCTTCGCCGCCGCGCTCCTCGGCCCCACGATCGTGCTCGGCGCCGGGCAGGGCATCTCGATGTCGGCGTCCGCCATCGCGGGTGTCGCCGGTGTCCCGCCGCACCAGGCGGGCCTGGCCTCCGGACTCCTCAACGCCACCCGGCAGTTGGGCGGCGCGCTCGGCCTCGCGATTCTGGCCGCCGTGGCCACGACCCGGGTCGGCGGACTCCTCGACGGCGTGAAACCGACGGCCGACGCCGTGCGTCACGCATATGCCTCGGGATACGCGCTGGCCTTCGCCGTCGGCGCGGGGATCGCGGCGGTCGGCGTCGTTGCCGCCTTCGCGGCACCCGGAAAACCCCGAAACTGAAAAATCCACCTTCCCTCGATGCGGCCCGCCGAAACACTGGCGGGCCGCATTTAGTGGTCCAGAAACAGTCACCCCCACTTCTCGTGACTTGGGTCACATTTAACATTCCCTCAATGAAGTGCCGCCTACTCTGCGACTGGTTGAAAGCGAGAGGTTTCCCGTGGCTTGAACGCTTGCGAACGCCGTTTACGGAGGAAAGCTATGGAAATGCGACTCATGGGCCCGCTGTCGGTCAGCTGGAATGGCCGGAGCGATATCCCCTCGGCGCGTAAACCACGTAAAGTCCTGGCACTCCTGCTGCTCAACGAAAGCAAGCTGGTGACGGTCAATTCGCTGCTCACGGAATTGTGGGGTGACGAACCTCCGCGCAGCGCCCTCACCACGCTGCAGACGTACGTGTTGCAACTGCGTAAGTCCCTGGCGTCGATGGGCGGGTGCACCGTCACGCATGTCTCACAGAACCTGCTCATGACCTGGCCGTGCGGTTATGTATTCAACGTCGAGGAGAACAGCAGGGTGGATCTGTGGGAATTCCGCAGCCTTGCCTCCGCCGGACGTGCCGCGGAACTCAAGGGCGATATCAGCGGCGCGGTCGGCCACTTCCGTACGGCGCTGAAACTCTGGCGCGGCCCCCTGCTCGCCGACATCGAGCACGGCCCGCTACTGCGCTCAGAGGCGGTCCGCATGGAGGAGTGCCGCCTCGGCATGATCGAGCGCTGCGTCGAGGGCGACCTGCGGCTCGGTCGGCACCGTGAGGCGGTCAGCGAACTGTCGGCGCTGGTCTCGCAGTACCCGTACCACGAGGATCTGCACGCCCAGTTGATGATCGCGCTCTACCGCTGCGGGCGCCGGCAGGACGCCCTGGCCGCCTTTCAGCGACTGCGGGAACGCATGGTGGACGGCCTCGGCCTGGAGCCCGGTGCGCGCCTGCAGCGGCTGCAACTCGCCGTGCTCAGCGGGGACACGGACCTCGACGACGACAGCGTCGCACCGAGGCCCGCAGCGGTCGGCGCCCTCGCCTGACCTGCTCTCAGGCCAGAGACCGGAAATTCCGCTCGTAATAGACCAGGGGAGAACCGTCCCCCAGCCGCACCCCCGACACCCGGCCGACCAGGATCGTGTGATCCCCGGCCGGGTGCCGCGCGTCCACCGCGCAGTCCAGCTCCACCAACGCGCCCGCCACCACCGGCAGCCCGCTCGGCGTGTGCGACAGGCCGTCGGGCGCGAACTTGTCGGCGCCCTTCGTCGCGAACCGCTGCGCCAGCGGCCGGTGTTCGGGCCCCAGCATGCTCACCGCGAAATGACCGCAGTCCGCGAACGCCGCATAGGAGTCCGCCGTGTTCGCCAGGCAGACCAGCACCAACGGCGGATCCAGCGACACCGAACAGAACGAACTCGCCGTGAATCCGCGCGGCTCCCCGCGCGCGCCCCGGGTCGTGACGACCACGACACCGGCCGGGAAGCGGGCCATCGCGGACCGGAACGCCTCGGCGGCCGGCGCCCGCATCGTCTCCGTACGCTCGCTCACGGCAGCTCCACCACCTGTCCGGCGAAGTTGAGCCCCGCGCCGAAGCCGAGCAGCAGAGCCGTGTCACCGCTGCCCGCGGAGCCGTCCGTCAACAGCGTCTCCAGCGCCAACGGCACGGAAGCCGCCGAGGTGTTGCCCGAGCGCACCACGTCCCGGGCGACCGCGGTCCCGGCCCCCAGACCCAGCCGCTCGGCCATCAGCTCGATCATCCGCAGGTTCGCCTGGTGCGGAACGAAGACGTCGAGCGCGGCCGGTTCCACGCCCGCCGCCGTCAGCGCGTGGCGGGCCTGCGGCGCCACCTCCTCCATGGCCCAGCGGAACACCCGGCGTCCGTCCATGCGCATCCACGGACGCCGCCCCGGTGCCGGGTCGGCGGCGAACTCGCCCCAGCTCGCGCTCATGCTCAGCGCCCGCTCGTAGCGGCCCGCCGCACCGCGCACCACCGGTCCGATCCCGGGCGTCGAGGACGGGCCGACGACCGCCGCGCCCGCACCGTCGGCGAACAGCACCGACACGCTCCGGTCCAGGGGGTCGACGATGTCCGTCATCCGCTCCGTACCGATCACCAGTACGTGCCTGGCGCTGCCGGCCGACACCGCGTCCGAGGCGAGGGCCAGCGCATGGCAGAACCCCGCGCAGGCGGCCGAGACGTCCACCCCCGCGGCGTGGTGCGCACCGAGCGCCTCGGCCACCCGGACCGACAGGGGCGGGGTCTGCACCAGGTTCGACATGCTCGCCACCAGAACGAGATCGACCTGGTCCGGCAGGGCTCCGGCGTGCGCCAGCGCTTTGCCCGCCGCGGCCACCGCCATCACCGCCAGCGTCTCGTCCGGCTGCGCGAACCGCCGCTCGCGGATGCCGCTGCGGCTCTCGATCCACTCCGGGGACGAGTCGACCCGCGCGCACATTTCGTCGTTCGACACCACCCTGCGTGGCCGGTAGCCGCCGATGCCGAGGATTCTGCTGTGGCCGCCGGTGGCGGTCCTGATCTGCTGAGACATCGTCAACTCCCGATGAGAGCAGCGGGCTTGGGGACCGAGCACGCACCAGCCTGGGCGCCGCGTCTCGATCCCGGCTCGATCCGGGCTCAAGCCGCCCCGGCGACGGTGGTCAGGTCACCCCCGGGCCCCGCGCTCGGGCCCCGACCTTCAAAGGACCCCACGTGAGCGCCTTCACCCTCGACGAGTTCCGCACCCTCGTGGACGACACCCTCGACAGCGAGGCCGCCGCCGCCCTCGACGAGACGTCCCTGGACACCACGTTCACCGACCTCGGATACGACTCGCTGACCGTCTTCGAACTCGTCACCCGCATCCAGGACGACTTCCCGGTCACCATCTCCGACGAGCAGCTCGACGAGTTGAAGACCCCCGCGGCGCTTATCGCCTACGTGGCCGCACGGCTCACCGAGGCACGGGCGTGAACCGCGCGGGCCGCCTCCAGGGCGACCGCGTCGGCGTGTGTCCCCGCACCCCGCGACGGCAGCAGTGCGGCCACCACCACCGCGCCCGAGCGCACCGCCGGATGACGCCGGGCGGCCGCCGAGAGGCTGTGGTCGCAGCTCGCGTCGAGCAGGACGAGCCCGGGCCCCTCCACGTGCGCATCGAGCAGCGCCCGCAGCGCGGGCCAGAACCACACCGGACGGCTCAACTGACCGCCCCAGAAGGCGGGGTCGCATGCCTCGTCCGGCATGACCGGGCGGGCCGTGCGGCACGAGATCAGCTCACGCACCGGCGCCCGCAGCCCCAGTCCGCCGAACGCGGCGGTGAACGCGTCCGCGACCGGCTCCATCGACGGGCTGTGGAACCCGTGGTCCGAGCGCAGCGGCCGGACGGTCACCCCGAGCGCCCGCAGCCGCCGCTCGGCCGCGGCCAGCGGCCCCGAGGGCCCCGAAAGGACCGTCTGCCGCGGCCCGTTGACCGCGCCCACCACCACACCGTCGCGCACGTGGGCAGCGAGAGCGTCGGCCGCGGCGGCGACCGCGAGCATCCCGCCGGCCGGTGCGGGAACCCGCGCCCGCGCGGACCACAGGGCGGCAGCCTCCCCGGGCGTGAACACCCCGGCCAGGCAGGCCGCCGCAAGTTCCCCCGCACTGTGCCCCAGCAGGACGTCCACACCGCGGCCCCAGCCGTCGACGGTGCGCCCCAGCGCGTGCCCCACCGCGAACAGCAGCGGCTGGGCCTGGCGCGCCGCGCCGATCGGCGAGCCCGGGGCCGGGTGCAGCCACGCGGCGCGCAACGCCTCCCCGTGAGCGCCGAGAGCGCGGAAGAAGTCGTCCATCGCGCCGGTGAACACCGGCTCCCGCCCGTACAGTCCGGCCGCCATCCGCTCGCGCTGTGCGCCCTGACCGGGCAGCAGCAGTACGGTCCTTCGTTCGTCCATGGCGGCCTCCCGGGCCCTCGCGCTCGACAAGAACCCCGCGACCCTCGCGAGCCCGCCTCGACCACGGGTCGAATCTGCCTGGAACCGCTCCGAGCACGGGCCGTCCGCTGATGGACGTCCACGTGCTCGGACGCTTCCACGTCCTCGGCGCCCACGGCGACGGTGTGCCCGCGGCCCGCAAACCCCGCCAGGTCCTCGCCCTCCTGGTGCTCGGCGCCGGCCACCCGGTCAGCCCCGCCGCCCTGCTGGCGGAACTGTGGGACGGCCACCCGCCGCGCAGCGCCGCCGCGACCCTCCAGACGTACGTGCTCCAGCTGCGCAAGGCCCTCGCCCGCGCCTGCGGCCGGCCGCCGCGGCAGATCGCCCGGCGCGTGCTGGTCACCGAGTACGGCGGCTACCGCTTCGAGACCGGCGAGGGTTCCTGCGACCTTGACGGCTTCACCCGCCTCGAACGTCTGGCCCACAGCGCCGAGCAGGCCGCAGACCACGCCCTGGCGGTCCGCACCGGCCGCGCCGCGCTGGCCCTGTGCGAAGGGCCGCTCTTCGGCGATGTCGAACAGGGCAGGCTGCTGCGCGCCGCGGCGGAGCAGTTCGACGCGCGCCGCCACATCGTCCAACTCCGCTGCCTGGCAGGGGAGATGGCTCTCGGGCGGCACCGTGACGCGGTCGGTGAACTCGCCGCCCTCGCCGTCGCCCGCCCCTGCGACGAGGAACTGTGCGTGCTCCTGATGACCGCCCTGCACCACTGCGGCCGCCGCTACGACGCCCTCGCCGCCTTCGCCCGGCTGCGCACCGCCATGGCCACCGAACTCGGCGTGGCACCGGGTCCGGTGATCCGCCGCCTGTACCGGGCGGTCCGCGCGGGTGACGCGATCCCCGTACGGCCGCCGGCGAACGCCACCGTTCCTCGAGCCGACTTCGAGCCCGGCCCCGCAGACTTCCCGACGAAAGCCGGCGCCACCCAGTGCGTCGTACCGCTCGCCCAAGGGGGACATCCGCAGTGAACCGACAAGTCGCCATCACCGGGATCGGCGTGGTGGCACCGGGCGGAGTCGGCAAGAAGGCCTTCTGGGACCTGCTGGTCTCGGGCCGCACCGCCACCCGCACCCTCTCCTTCTTCGACCCCGCCCCGTTCCGCTCCCAGATCGCCGCCGAGGTCGACTTCGTGCCCGACCGTCACGGACTGACCCCCCGGGAGATCCGCCGGATGGACAGGGCCGCGCAGTTCGCCGTCGTCAGCGCCCGCGAGTGCCTGGCCGACAGCGGCCTGGAGTTCGCCGAGCTGCGGCCGGAGCGGACCGGGGTCAGCGTCGGCAGCGCCGTCGGCGGTACCACCACCCTCGAAGCCGAGTACCTCGCGCTCAGCGACAGCGGCCGCAGCTGGGAACTCGACCCCCGATACATCTCCCCGCACCTGTTCGACGCGTTCGTGCCCAGCTCCCTCGCGGCCGAAGTGGCCCGGGTCGCCGGCGCCGAGGGCCCCGCCGCCGTCGTCTCCACCGGCTGCACCTCGGGCCTGGACTCCGTCGGCTACGCCCGCGACCTGATCGCGGAAGGCAGCGCCGACGTCATGCTGGCCGGCGCCGCCGACACCCCCATCTCGCCCATCGCCGTGGCCTGCTTCGACGCCATCAAGGCGACCTCACCGCGCAACGACGAGCCCGAGCATGCCTCGAGGCCCTTCGACCGCACCCGCAACGGCTTCGTCCTCGCGGAGGGAGCGGCCATGTTCGTCCTGGAGGAACTGGGCCACGCACGCGCCCGCGGCGCACACGTGTACGGGCTGATCTCCGGCTACGCCACACGCTGCAACGCCTACCACATGACCGGACTCAAACCGGACGGCCGCGAGATGGCCGAAGCCATCCGCTCCGCCCTGGACGAGGGCCGCACCGACCCCACGTCCGTCGGCTACGTCAACGCGCACGGTTCGGGCACCAAGCAGAACGACCGGCACGAGACGGCCGCCTTCAAGACCGCTCTCGGCGAGCACGCCCGCCACGTGCCCATCAGCTCCATCAAGTCCATGATCGGACACTCGCTCGGAGCGATCGGCTCCATCGAGATCGCGGCCTGCGCCCTGGCGATGGAGTACGGCGCCGTACCGCCCACCGCCAACCTGCACGAACCCGATCCCGAGTGCGACCTGGACTACGTACCCAACGAGGCACGCGAGGCGGCCGTCGACACCGTGCTCAGCGTCGGCAGCGGGTTCGGCGGCTTCCAGAGCGCGATGGTCCTCGCCCGCGCACCCCGTCAGGAGAGCGCGGCATGACCGGCGCGGCGGTCCCGACCCCCACCCGGACCCGCACGGCCGTCGTGACCGGCATCGGCGCCGTCGCCCCCAACGGGCTCGGCGTCGAGGACTGGTGGGCCGCCACCCTCAAGGGCATCAGCGGTATCCGGCCCGTGGACGGCTACGACGCCTCCCGCTACCCGACCCGGCTCGTCGGCCGCATCGACGGCTTCGACGCCGCCGCGCACGTGCCGGGGCGGCTGCTGCCGCAGACCGACCGGGTCACCCGGCTCGCCCTCGCCGCCACCGACTGGGCCCTGCGGGACGCGGCGGCGCAGCCCGACACGATCCCCGAGTACGACAAGAGCGTGATCACCTCGAACGCCACCGGCGGCTTCGAGTTCACCCACCGGGAGATCCGCAAACTGTGGACGCAAGGACCCCAACACGTCAGCGTCTACGAGTCGTTCGCCTGGTTCTACGCCGTGAACACCGGCCAGATCTCCATCCGGCACGGCATGCGCGGAGCCGGCGGCGTGCTCGTCTCCGAACAGGCCGGCGGCCTCGACGCGATCGGCCACGCCCGGCGCACCCTGCGCAAGGGCAGCACCTTCACGGTCACCGGCGGCGTCGAGTCCGCACTCGACCCGTGGGGCCTGGCCGCCCACACGGCGAGCGGCCGACTGTCCCGCGAACCCGACCCGGCACGCGCGTACGTGCCCTTCGACCCCCGGGCGAGCGGCCATGTGCCCGGGGAGGGCGGCGCGATCCTCATCCTGGAGGACGCCGAGGCCGCGCACCGGCGCGGAGCCCGGCAGATCTACGGGGAGATCGCCGGGTACGCCGCCACGTTCGACCCCGCCCCCGGTTCCGGCCGCCCGCTCGGCCTGGAGCGGGCCGCCCGCACCGCCCTCGCCGACGCGGGCGCCGAACCCTCCGACGTGGACGTGGTGTTCGCCGACGCGGCCGGCGACCCGGCCCTCGACCAGGCGGAGACCGCCGCCCTCACCGCCCTCTTCGGACCTTACGGAGTACCGGTGACCGCGCCCCGCACGATGACAGGACGGCTGGCCGCGGGAGGCCCCGCGCTCGATGTCGCCGCCGCCCTGCTGTCCGTACGCGACGCGGTGGTGCCCCCGACGATCAACGTCGGCGACCCGGCACCCGACCACCGCATCGATCTCGTACGCGGTGAACCGCGCGCCCTCACGGTGCGCACCGCCCTCGTACTGGCCCGCGGACAGGGCGGGTTCAACGCCGCCGTGGTCGTCCGCGCCCCCGAAACCCGTACCCGGCAGACCCCCGCCCCGACGCAGTGAGGACCCCCACATGAGCGCCATCACCCTGAACGATCTCCGGCAGATCCTCGCGATCTGCGCCGGCGAGGACGACGACAGCGGCCTCGACGCATCCGCCCTCGACACCCCCTTCACCGACCTCGGCTACGACTCGCTCGCCATGCTGGAGACGACGGCCCACGTCAGCCAGCGCTACGGCGTGGAGATCGACGACGCCGAAGTGTCCGACCTGCGCACCCCGCGCCAGTTCCTCGACGGCGTCAACGAGGTCCTCGCCCGCGCCGCCGCCTGACGCGACAGCACGACGGGGCCGACCGCGACTGCGGTCGGCCCCGTCGTCGTACGTGCCGTCAGAACGACAGGTGATCCTGCGTCACCTTCCGCTTCAGCGTGCGCAGTTGACCGTCCTCACGGATGAGCACGTCCCGCACCACGCAGCTCGGTGCGATCACCGGGACGGCCTGGCCCGGCCGGGTGATCACCACCAGGGCGTAGAACTCCGTATGGATGCTGCCGTCGTCCTGCGGGCGCACATCCAGCATGTTGAACCAGTGGCGCCGTTGCACGGGATCGTCGGCGAAGCGGCGCTCGTTGAAGCGGCGCACCTCCTGGGCGATCGCCTGGCGGCCCCGCGCGGGGGGCGAGTCGGGGGAGTGCTCGAACTCCCCGTCCGGGGCGAAGGTCGCGGCGAACTCCTCGGCCCGCACCGCATCGAGACGATGCGCCTGACGGGCGTAGAACTGCTGGACCTCCGCGTAGAGGCCGGTGAGGGCGGCGGTCGCCGCCGGTGCGCTGGTGGTCACGGACACTCCTCGTCGCACGGTGTCCCGGCCGGTCGGCCGAACCGGACCAGCGTCGCCGAGCGGGCTCGACGCCCCCTCGAGCCCGCCTCAAGGGCGGTCGGACAGATTGACGCCATCGGACCACTGAGGGGAGCGCGGCCGTGACCGCAACGACAACGCAGACAGCCGAGGAGCACAGGGCCGGGGCACCGCAGCGCGGCACCGCCCTGGTCACCGGCGCCACCCGGGGCATCGGCCACGCCGTGGCCGGCGTCCTCGCGGGCGCGGGCCACCCGGTCTTCGTCTGCGCCCGCGACGAGGAAGCGCTGACGAAGACCGTCAAGGAACTCGTCGAACTCGGACACGAGGCGGACGGCGCGGTCTGCGACGTGACTTCCGCCCCGGCGGTACGGGAGTTCGTGCGCGCCGCCGTCGACCGGTTCGGCCCGGTCGAGATCCTCGTCAACAACGCCGGCCGCAGCGGCGGCGGCGTCACCGCAGAGCTGTCCGACGAGCTCTGGTACGACGTGATCGACACGAATCTCAACAGTGTCTTCCTGGTGACGAAGGAGGCGCTGACCACGGGCGGCATGCGCGAACGCGACCGCGGCCGCATCATCAACATCGCCTCCACCGGCGGAAAGCAGGGCGTCGTGTTCGGCGCGCCGTACTCGGCCTCCAAGCACGGAGTGATCGGCTTCACCAAAGCACTCGGCCTGGAACTCGCCCAAACCGGCATCACCGTGAACGCCGTCTGCCCCGGGTACGTCGAGACGCCGATGGCGGGTCAGGTCCGCCGGCACTACGCGGACCTGTGGGACGTACCGGAGGAGGAGGTGCTCAGCCGCTTCGAGGCGAAGATCCCGCTCGGCCGCTACACCCGCCCCGACGAAGTAGCCGCCCTCGTGGGCTACCTCGCGTCCGACGCGGCAGCCGCCGTCACCGCGCAGGCCTGGAACGTGTGCGGCGGACTGGGGAACTACTGATGGCTGCCCCCGTAACCCCTCACACCGCCACCCACACCGCGGTCCTCAAGGCACTCGCGACCCGCGCGTACGCCGTCGTCGCCGACGTCCTCGACTGGCCGCTCTACTTCACCCCCTGCCTGCACGCCCAGGTCTTGGACAGCGCGCCCGACGGCGAACGCATCCGCCTGTGGGCTCTCGTCGGCGACGAGGTGCGCAGCTGGACTTCCCGGCGCACCTTCGACCCCGCCGGTCTGCGCATCGGATTCCGGCAGGAGAACAGCCGCGCGCCGCTCGCCTCGATGGGCGGCCATTGGGCGTTCACGGCCGAGCCGGCCGAGGGTACGAGCACACTCGTCCTCGCCCACGACTGGACCCTCACCGACGACGCCCCCGCCGCCGCCCGCTGGGTCGCCGAAGCCCTCGACCGCAACAGCACCGCCGAGGTCGCCGCGGTCGTCTCCTGGGCCGAACGCACCGAGACAGCAGGCGAGTTGATGTTCTCCTTCACCGACGAGACCACGATCGACGGCCCGCCGAGCGAGGCGTACGCCTTCCTGTACCGGGCCGACCTCTGGCCCGACCGGCTTCCGCACGTCGCCCGCCTGGACCTGGACACGACCGCCGCGGACGAGGCCACCGGCGGAGCAGAGGTCCAGACGCTGGAGATGGACACGGCGGCGGCCGACGGCACGGCGCACACCACCCGCTCGGTACGCCTCTGCTTCCCCTCCTCTGCCGGGTCCCCCGCGCGGATCGTCTACAAGCAGACGACCGTGCCCCGCCCGCTGCTCGGCCACAGCGGCGAATGGACCGTCACCGCCACCGAGGACGGCCGTACCCGGGTCACCGCCCGCCACAGCGTTGCGCTCGACCCGGACGACATCACGACGTACTTCGGCACGGGTACGAACCTCGCCGACGCGCGCACGAAGGTGCGCGACGCGCTGGGCGGCAACAGCCGCCGCACCCTCGCCGCGGCGCGCGCCCACGTCGAGAGCGGCCGCCGATGACCGAGACGCTCGCCCCGCACGGCCACGGCCTCGGCTCCGCCGCCCCACAGACGATGCGCGAGGTGGCCGACCGCGTCTTCGCGTACGTCCAGCCGGAGGGCGGCTGGTGCGTCAACAACGCCGGCGTCCTGGTCGGCTCCGACCGCGTCACCGTCATCGACACGGCGGCCACCGAGACCCGGGCCCGAGCCCTGCGCCAGGCCATCGGCGACCTCACCACCAGTCCGCCGCGCGTCCTCGTCAACACCCACTTCCACGGCGACCACACGTTCGGCAACGCGTTCGTCGGCGGCTCCGACGCCGTGATCGTCGCCCACGAGAAGGCCCGTACGGAGATGGCGGCGGCCGGTCTCGGACTCGCCGGACTCTGGCCCGACGTCGAGTGGGGTGGGATCTCCGTCACCCTTCCCCACCTCACCTACGAGGACCGCCTGGTCCTCCATCTCGACGACCGCCGGGCCGAGTTGCTCCACGTCGGCCCCGCCCACACCACCAACGACACCGTCGTCTGGCTGCCGCACGAGCGGGTCCTCTTCGCCGGCGACGTCCTGATGTCCGGGTGCACGCCGTTCGTGCTCATGGGCTCGGTGCGGGGTTCCCTGCGCGCCGTCGAACGGTTGCGTGCCCTCGACCCGCTCCTCGTCGTCGGCGGCCACGGCCCGGTCTGCGGGCCGGAGGTACTCGACGAGACAGCCGCATATCTGCGCCGCATCCAGCAGCTCGCCGCCGACGGGGCGAAGGCCGGACTCACCCCGCTGCAGACGGCTCGCGAGGCGGGCCCGGGACCGTATGCGCACTGGTTGGACGCGGAACGGCTGGTCGGCAATCTGCACCGGGCCTACGCGGAACTCGCCGGAGGACCCGACGGTGAACCCCTCGACGTCGTGTCCGTCTTCGGTGAACTGGTGACGTACAACGGTGGCCGGCTGCCTGCCTGTTACGCCTGAGAGGACCGAGCCGCGTTCGGCCGCCGACTCCGTGTCGGCGGCCGAACGCGGTCAGCCCAGGAATGCGTGCCGATGGTCCTCCACCCAGCTGCGGAAGGACCGCGCGGGGTGCCCGGTGACCTCGGCCACCGTGCCGACGACCCCCGGTGGCCGCTCGGTGAAGTACCGCTCCACCCCCACCAGGGCCCGCGCATACGGCTCCGGAAGGTGCGCCGACGCCGCCCGCACCCACGCCTCCTCCGGCACCTGCTCCACGCGCAAGGGACGGCCGACCGTCTCCGCGATGATCCGCGCCCGGTCGCGCATGTCGAGCAACTGCGGCCCTGACAGCAGCAGTTCGCGCCCCGCCCACCGCTCGACGTCGCCACGCAGCGCCACCGCGGCGACGTCGGCGATGTCCCGCGGGTCGATCAGCGCCACCGACAGGTGCGGGAAGACGACCCGGACCACGCCGTCCCCGCGCACGGCCGGGACCCAGTGCAGGGCGAGTGTGTGGAACGCTCCCGGCCGGAGGAACGTCGTCGGCACACCGCTGGCCCGCAGATGCTGTTCGCCCCGTACATGCTTGCGGAACATGGGGTTGTCGTAGCCGGGGTCGGCGGCCGCCGACGCCGACAGGAGCACCACGTGCCGCAGACCGGCCGCCCGGCTCGCCGCGTCGGCGAACGCCGCGCCCGCGTCCGCGTCGAGCATCACGTAGGCCCGGTCGGCGCCCTTCAGCGCGCGCGCCAGCGTGTCGGCGTCCGCCAGATCGCCGACGACCGGTTCCGCGCCGTCCGGCAGGACCGACCGGGCCCGTTCGGCGTCGCGGGTCAGCGCCCGCACCTCGGCGCCGGAATCGAGGAGTTCACGTACCAGGTGGCGGCCGACCGCCCCCGTCGCCCCGGTCACCAAAACGGTGGTCATCGTGCTCCGCCTTCCTGCGTGAGGGCCCCCTCGCGGCCGGACAGCGCCCAGGCCCCGTACGCGGCGCCGCTGGACTCGAAGTCGAGGGCCACATGTGTGGCGGCGGTGTTCACATCCCGCCAGAACCGCTGGAGTGGATCCGTCTCCGCCTGCCCCGAGGTACCGCCGGCGCGGAACACCCGGTCCACCGCGGTGACGAGGAGTTCGGTGGCGAGTGCCGTGTCCCGGGCCCCGCGCACCGCGGTGGCTCCCTCGGGTGCGCTCTCGCTGCCGTCGGCGACCCGCGCGGTCCGCAGCAGGAGCAGCTCCGCCGCGTCCGCCTCACCCGCCGCGCGCGCGAGCGTGGTCTGTACCGGCCGCAGCTCTCTGACCGCCCGGCCCCGGACGTCGGTGCGCAGCGACATCCGTGCCGTCCATGTACGCAGGGCGCCCCGTACGGCACCCAGCAGCGGGGCGGCGAACGGCAGCGCGCCCACCGCCTGCATCGGCACCGTGTGGCAGCGCGCGCGGGACGCCGGAGCCTCGCCGGCCAGGACGGCCGCGCGCGGGAAGGAACGCTGCTCGGGCACGAAGACGTCGGTCAGCACCATCGTGTCGCTGCCCGTGCCCCGCATCCCGACCGGGAACCACGTCTCCTCCACGGCGAGGTCGTGGCGTGGTACTGCGAAGAACCGGACCTGCGCCGGACCGTCCGGATCGGGGCCGGGCACCGAGGCGCACGCAAGGACCCAGGCGGCCACGTGCACCCCGCTGATGTACGACCACGCGCCGGTCAGCCGCCAGCCGCCGGCGGTGGGTTCCGCCTTGCCCGAGGGGATGAGCGCCCCGGCGATGAGGGTGTCCGGGCCGTCCGCCCACACGTCCGCCTGTCCGGCCTCGGGAAGGAACGCCGCGTACCGTGCGGCATACGCCGCGAGTGACGCGGTCCACGCCGCCGCCGCGCATCCCTCACCCACCCGTGCGACGGCCTCGCTCAGTTCGACGAACCCGCCGTCCGCCCCGCCATGGGCCCGCGGCACGAAGTGGCGGGCGAACCCCGCGTCCACAAGGGCGCCCACCACCTCCGGCGAGAGCCGTCGCGCGGTCTCGGCCGCCCGGGCGCCGCGGGCCGCGACCTCGGCGACGTGTGACGCTCGTGCACCCAGCGCCGCATTGCTGTGCTCCGACATGGTGTCTGCCACCTCCGCCCGGAGGATGACCCCACGTGCTGGAGCCGGGCTCGACACGCACTACAGCGCCGGGTTCCCCTCATCCCTCGAGCAGCGTCTCGTACACGTCGGGCTCCGTGCGCGCCTCGGCCCGCAGCCGCTGGAACAACCGCTGCACCTCGGGCCCGCGGGACGCCGCCGCGTGCGCCGCGGCGTCCTGCCAGTGGGCCACCATCACCAGCCGCTCGGGCGAGCGCAGCGACCGGTGCAGCCGCAGGGACCGGAAGCCCGGGCGGCTCTTCATGTGGGCGCAGATCTCGTCGAGCACCGCGAAGAGCGCCTTCTCGTCGCCGGTCACGGTCAGTTGATTGATCATCGTCACCATGCGTCCATTGCACCGCACTGCGCTGGATTCCGGCTCGCGCGGGTCCCGTCACCCGGCGGCGCGCACGTCCCGCGTCAGCTTGTCCACCGAGACGAACGCCCTGAGGTCGGGCTCCGTCGCCGGCTGCCCCAGCGGCAACGCCCCACGCATGGTGGCCGGTTCGTGGGCCTATGTCGCCTCCCGGGCGAAGTGCAGCACCCCCTCGACGGGGGCCGCCGGTGCGTCGTGGTCGTCGGACGGGGACCCGGCCGTGGGGGTGGAGAAGGCGACGCTGAGGGGTCGTTGATCGGGAGTTGGGGGCGGGGGCGGCGCGGGAGGCGGGGGCCCGGGCCGTGGGGTTGCCGCCGTCCTCGACGAGTGAGGGGACCGACGGGGCCGCGCCGCGTCGGGGGCGAGTGGGGCGGGCCGCTCAGCCGATTATCATCGCCGCGTTCGTGCCACCCACCGGCCCGGGCATCGCGGCGTGGCGTACAGGGGAGCTGACACGGCATGAGAACGAAGAGGGCAGCGGCGTGGGCGGTAGTGGTGCTGATGCTCGGCGCAGCCGTCGGCGGCTGCGCCGAGCCATCGGACAAGGGACCGTCCGGCAGCAGCGCGAAGCACACGAAGTCCCACCGCGGACCCGAGAACAAGCCTGATTCACGGGTCGTCGAGGACGACGACGACCACACCGTCCTCGAACTGTCCGACGGCCGGCAGGTGTCCCTCCGCTTCACTCGCCGCGGCCTGGAGGCCCAGCATCGCGACGCCTCTGACGGCGCCTGGTCCGCCCGGAGGACGGTCTATGAGACCGGCATCAAACCGTGCGGCGGCATCAGGGCAAAGGCGTACCGGGACACCGTGTGGCTCGCGGCCGGCTTCGGCGCGTACTGCAGGGACGGCGAAGAACCGCAGGAGGTGATCGCGGCCGTCGCCACCGGGGACCTCTCCTCCTGGACCACCGACCCGACCAAGAACTACATCCCCTGGCCGAAGGCCCGCATCCGCGACGGTGGCGCCAGAGTGGACTTCGTCCATCCCAGCACGCTGTTCACCACCACGCTGACCTGGCGCAAAGGCTCCGGATTCGCCAAGGTGGCCACGGAGTACAAGCCCATCCACCCCTGGTTCGTGGGCCGGTGGCGAGCCACCGACGGCAGCCAGCAACTGACCATCCACCAGGTCGGGCCAGGCAGATGGGCACGCGTGGTCATCGAGTCCCGCACCGGCCCGCGGTGCAAGGGCAGCGCCATTGTCTCCGGCATCAACCAGTACGACCTGTCCATGAGCAACTTCAAGCTCGATCAGGGCGCCAGGACCGTCTACTGCCCGCCGGAGGAGCTCAAGTACTCCTTCGACGTGAAGTCCGCGGACGGCCCGCTGCGCCTACGCACGATCGGCAACCACCCGAAGACCGTTCTGACCTACGAGCGGGTGGGCTGACGTACGACTGCGCATGAGGGGCGGCGGTGTGGTCGGGCCTTTACCGGGTGGGTGCAGGAGGCGACGCTGAGGGGGGGCGTTGATCGGGGGTTGGAGGCGCGGGGGGTGGCGGGCCCTGGCCCGGGTGGAGGCGCTCGAAGCGCTCGCTCATGTCGCTGTTCTACCTGTACAGCCGCATCATCGACGGCTCGGACGACAGGTTCCTGGTGACGGTCAGCCGAGCTGCCGAGGCGAGACGGTGACCGTCACTGAATGATCACCGCCTCACACCGGCCAGAACTGCAGGAGATACTGCTCGATTCCGTCAGGCACGTCGAGCGCGGCGAGCTTCTTCACCTCTGCCCGGCCGCTCACCTGAATGCGCACGTTCCACGTCCGGCCGGCTTCACCCAGAGCGATGAGCTCTGGAGTCATCGCCCCGTACGTCCGCAGCCGCAACTCACCCGCGGGCGCATCGATCTGCGTCTGCTGCGATTCTTCCCACCGCCCCGGGGCCGCGGGCGGCTCCGCGTCCCAGACCTGCGCGTGAAGGCGCGCTGTGTGGGTGTGCCCGCCGCTGTGGATGACCACGCGGCTGCCGCCTCCGGACCCGAACGCCGCGTCCGGCGCGGGCTCGTCGTCGAAAGACGCACCGATGTCCTGCATCCACAGGCCGTAGTACAGCACTTCGGCTGCGACGGTCTGCTCCGTCAGCAACCCCATGACCGCTCCCTCGCCTCGTTGCGGATGCCGATGCTGCCACCCATCCCCTCGAACTGGGCGCGCGCCGCGAAGATCGATGGCGACGGGCTACCCCTTGCGCGCCGCTGGTTGTGGGCCGGGCGTTCTGCTCGACAGGGGAGTGCTCCTATGGCGGCGTCGGCCGGACGCGGAACCCACACCGCGACACCGTCATGATCACCGATCGATACGGCGCAGTGCTGTCCCCCGCGCAGGTACTCACAGAAGCCGAGTGGGTCTGCCGTCCTCGTTGCTGGAGATCTTGCGGCTGCAGAACGATGGCCCGGTGACGTCCGACTGGGACGCCTTCCCGACAGCGGTGCGGACTTCGTGGAGTGACAGCCACGTGCCGTTGGACGGGCTGATGGGTATGGGCCGCCGCAAAGGCCAGTTGTCGTTGCTGGACACGCCTTGTCCGGTCGAGGAGTGGGGTCTGCCGTCCCCCCTCGTCCCGCTCCCTGGCGATGGTCACTGCTGGATTGCTCTCGACTACCGATCCTGCGACAGGCAGGGCGAGCCGTCGGTGACGTGGTGCGACACGGACTGGGACACCGAGCTCAACCTGGCTGCGGACTTTAGGACCTTCATCGAGGGTCTCACGTCGGCTGCGACGCTCGACGCCGCCTGAACGAAGCCTCCTGATCTGGTGCTTCAGCTTGCTGCGTGGCCTGCCTGGGCCTTGGTGCGGGCGAGGCGGTAGGAGTCAGCCGGTCTGGATGATCGCTCCGCTGAACGTGAGCCGGTCCACTTCATCGCCTCCTTGTACGCGGTCGTGCACGGGGAGGTCACCGGGACGTGCGCGGACATCACGACAGCGCTGTGCCACGTGTGGCTGCAGCAGTGCCCAGGCGGATTCCCGTTCCCGGAGAACGTCCCGGGCAGTCCGTCGGCTCTGCGGGAGCGGGCGGCCGAGTACTTCGTGCGCGGGGTGTACGGGCGCGACGAGCACGGCGGGTTCATCGACGCGCACCGCGATCACGCGCATGCCCCTGCACCCGCAGAGCCTGGGCGTGCCGCCCGTTCCGCTGGAGTGCCGGCGACTTTCCGCGGCCGGTCCGATTCGTCCCCGATGCAACAGCCGGGGATCTGATGATCCGAGTGGGGACGGCCCCCAACCTGCGCGGGGCGGGGCCGTCAGTGCTTCTCGACGAGGTGGCGCAGGCACGAACCGTTCGTCGGCTGGATCGTGATCTCCAGCCGCGGCAGATCCTCCCGCGCCTCCTCCAAGCGCCGAGTCAACTCCGCGACGTCAGCCTGGAGTTCGTCCACGCGCCGCCGAGCTGCGGCCTCCCGCGCCTGAAGCTCTTCCGGCAAAGACACCATGGCGCCCCACCTCCGCCTGGCAACGGTACAGGCGCTCCGACCCGATTACCCTGCGCTCGGCGAACGGTTCCCCAACAGGTCAGACGAGGCATCGAAGCTGCACCAGGATGAACGACGTCTGCGGATCCGGCTCAACGTACGCGCCACGAACTCCATATCGCCCCTGCTCCAGTTCCACACGCAGATGATTCTCCGGCTCCAGCTCGCCGCCCGGCCACGCCGCATCGAACAAGACGACGGCCCCTGGCACGTCCCACCACTGCTCAGGTTCCCAGACGGCCTCGGCGAGCGCGGCATCAATGCCGGCGAGGAGTTCTGCTTCCGACTCCGCAGCACACCACCGCACGAACACCCCGCGCTCGGGAAGAAAGGACGTCGAGGCAGGCTCGTCACCGAGTACCAGCGCGAGCGACTGCCCCACCGGGACCAGGCCCGCGTACGCGTCAACACCGCAGGCCCTGTCGTAGTCCGTCTCCAGCCCGGCACCGTCCGCACCGGACCACGAAGACAACGCCACCGCGGGCACCGCGATCAACGGCCCACCGCCAGACCCCACCCACTGCACCGCACCAGGATCCCCGTACCTCGCCATGTGCGAAAACTACGGGCCGCCACTGACAACAAGCACACCAGGCGGCACGCATCACATCCCAGGCACCGACGCTCCATTCCCCTTCAGAGGATCCGCACCCAGGACAGTTTGTCTTCCCTGTGGCGGATGCCGCGTTCGGCCTCAACTGGACCGGCCGCTACGGCAGACTGAGGCCATGAACCAGCGTCACCACACCGTGTGTGAGCGCCAGCGCCTCTATCCGGCGCCCGACCAGCGCCGATTCACCCTCACCACTTGATCGCGGGACTGTCTTGCGTACAGAGTGCACCGGTGAGCTCAGAACCTCCCGCCTTCCGCTATCACCCCGATCCGCTCGCCAGCGGATCCATCCGTGAAAGCGCCGACACCTGCGCATGCTGCAACCGCGCCACAGGGTGGATCTACACCGCGACCTTCTACACCGCCCAAGAGGTCAGCGGACGCTTCTGCCCCTGGTGCATCGCAGACGGCAGCGCGGCCGAACGGTTCACCGGCGAGTTCACGGACTCCTACGGACTCGACGGCGTCAGCGAGGAGATCCTGCACGAGGTCACCCTCCGTACCCCTGGCTTCCACGCCTGGCAGGATCCGCACTGGCTCGTCCACTGCCACGACGCGGCCGCCTTCATCGGCGAGGTCGGCCACAGCGAACTGGCAGCCCACCCCGAGGCCCTCGACCAGCTGAGGCAAGACCTGCGCCTCGGCGGCTGGCACGACGCAGCCCAACTCGAGCAGTTCGTCACCCACCTCGGCGAAGGGGCCACTGCGATGCTCTTCCGCTGCACCGTCTGCGGCACCCACCTCGCCTACGCCGACGCCTCATAACAGCCACTGAGCTCGGCGGCTCGCGAGATCGAACCGATCATCCCTTCAAAGGAACCGCACCCAACAAGGATCGGCGCAACTTCGTCACCATGCACAGTTACGCCAACTCTCCTGTCATGCGACACGTGGAGTACCAGGTACGCAAGGCAGCACGGGACGACGAGATCATTCAGTACAGGGTGACGCCCTTCTACGTGGACGACAACGCCAAGCTCCCGCTGGGGGTGAATATCGAGGCGTACGGAAACAAGGGCTTCCAGTTCGGCGAATACGGCAAACCCTGTGTCCTGACCAATACCACCACGATCTGGAACCGGGCACGGTGAAGAAAGGCACAGCACGATGAACCCAGAACTCGTACGGTTCGCCGAGATCCTCCCTCAGCCCGCCGCCCCGCGGACGCCCCCCGACTGGTCGTCCGCGGAAGCGACCCTGCAGACGTCACTGCCGGACGACTACAAAGAACTCATCAACACCTACGGCGCTGGAGGGATCGACAACTACCTCCTGCTGCTGGAACCTGACTGCACCAACCCTGTCTTCGACCTCCTCAAGCACACCGCGGAGCGCGAGGAGGCCAACGAGACATCGCTGTGGCTCTTCGAGCCCAAACCGGCCGAGCTGGACACCGAGGACAGTCGGCTGATCTGCTGGGCTACCACCGACAACGGCGAGTACCTCTACTGGGTCGTCAAGCCAGGCGACAATCCCGACAAGCGTCCCCTCCTGATCAACGATGAATCGGGCGAACGCTGGGAGCGCTACGACCTGACAGTGACCGGACTCCTTGCCGTGCTCCTCGGCGGCGAGGCGCGCTCGGAGATCCTGTGGGAGAACTTCCCCCTGCCCGCCCACCAGTTCCGCACCGCACGCGAGCTGGCAGATTAGCCAGCATGAGAGCGCCCTTGAGCTTGCCTTGTAACGCCCGACGTCGAACGCGGCTCGAACTTGATCAGCGTTTTCGCAGCTCTGCGGACGGGTGAGGCTTGTCCCGTAACTGATCTTGGATTTGGTGAGGGCAGGGTCGGCTGCAGTGCCGTCCGTTGGCCTATCCGGTGAGTGCGAGGTTGTGCAGGCGGGCGATGCCGACGATCGCACGGTGGACGCTGTCACCTTTGAGTCGGCGGTCGCGCAGGATCTTCCAGACCTTCATTCGGGCGAAGGTGTGCTCGACTCGGGTACGAACCTGTTTGTGCGAGCGGTTGTGCTTGTCCTTCCAATCCGGGAGTTCCTCGCCTTTTCGGCAGCGGTGCGGGATGGCTAATGGACTGGGTGCGGATCCTCTGAAGTGAAGGGTTCATTGCGTGAGTTCAGTTCGTGGCGTCCCATTCGGCAGCAGTCATTGGCCTGGCGTCTGGGTAGTGCCGTCGGATCTCGCTGAGTACCCACTCGTCTGCTGTACGGACGTCCCAGCTTGAACTGTCGCACTCCCGCCGGGTCAGTACGAGGTCACTCCCCGCATACCCTTTGAAATCTCCGTCGACCGCCTGCAGGTGAGGCGCGTCCATGGCCAGCAGCTCAAGGGAGGGGATTCCATGGGCTGAAGCCCTGGCCAGCTCGGCGAAGCCGGGGTGCGGGTGATCATCGAAGACCTGGATTCGCCATGTGAGGCCGAGACCGTAACTCCCCAGGCGGACCAGAAGCTCGGCCAGGGTGACGTAGTGCTGGCCGGTCGCGTGCCCGACATGCGGGGCACTGTCCCGCCAGGCAGCGAAGGAGATCATCTGCGTCGTCGACGGTGTGTCGGTCATGAGTGCAGCGCCCTGCTTCGATTTTGAGGAGTCACCGGTTCCAGCTCGTCCATTGTCCCGGTTACCTCGCGAGAGGGATCGATCGGGCGGGCCCCGGAAGTCGGTCATTCGCCATGCCGAGGGCAGTGGCTGGCTTCTACCGTGGTGGAGTAGAGGTGGGGCGCCATGGTGTCTTTGCCGGAAGAACTGAAGGCCAGAGAAGCTGCGGCCCGGCAGAAGGTGGAAGAACTTCAGTCGGAGGCAGCGGGGTTGGCCGTCCGGTTGGCGGAGGCCAGAGAGGATCTGTCTCGGCTGGAGATCACTCGGGAGACCGTCGCGCAGGCCCTGGCGGACCTGTCAGCCGCGGAGGCCGCGGCCGAGCCGGACTCTGTGGAGATCAATGGGCGGCAGGCGGGTGAGACAGCGGCGCCGCATGGCGTCGGCGTCATGATGGTGCCGCCGTGGCGGGAGGGTCTGGTCGTGGCGGTGCTGCCAGATGTCTACCGGGACATCGTCGAGATCATCGCGGATGCACCGGGACCGGTGCAGGCCAAGCAGATCGTCCCACGGATCGGGCTGCCGACGACGACCGGGAAGATCGAGGGGACCCGGGGAAAACTGAAGCGACTGGTCGAACGGGGCTGGCTCGACGAGGACACGCCGGGACAGTTCACCCTCGCCCGTCAAGGACCGGGCCGGGAACGTGCCAACTCGCGGTAACCAAGGGGCGCTTCTTCGTAGATTCGAAGGTGCCAACCGAACGAATCACTCCCGAAGAAGAGCCCTCGATGGAACCGTCAGCCGCGAGGCCGGCCCTGCGGGCGCCGTTGTCCGTGCGACGGCGCCCAGCCATTGTAGGAGCGCGCGTATTCGGGCCCGAGACACAGCCCGTGGGCACGGTCAGTCGTCCGACCGAGAGATCCCGCACACCCCGACTTTGCGCTCCAGTCATTCGACGGATGTGGGTGTGATGCGCCCCGCCAAGACTGGGCATGCGCTCATCTACCGGGGCGCGCTCCCTGCACCGACAGCCCGCCCTGTTGCCCTTCGGCGCAGGCCCGGGTTTCCGTCCTTAAAGCGATCCGCACCGTGCTTCGCGGCCCGGGCGAGAACCCCCGACCTGGCCGTCTCCAACGAGATCCGCAGCATCCTGGGGCGGCTCGCGTTCCCCCGTACACACGCTGACACCACGTAAGGAACAGCCATGACAGCCACCTCAGGCGCAGGTATGCGTGCCCACGCTCACCACGACGGAGGAAAGGATCGTCCGCTGACACGTGGGCCGATCATGCGGCCCCTGTCGGGACTACTGCCCGGCTGTTGTGCGCGGTCCCCTCCCCGAGCGGGTCAAGAGGTGATCGTGCGAGCGAGGGTTCCAGCCACGAGCGTGGTCACCAGGTTCTCGAGTGCCGGGGCGAACTCCATGCGCTGAGCAGCCAGCGAGGGGTCGGCTTCGTAGGCGGCGAGCATGGCAGGGGATGGCTGGGAGTGGATCCACACTGCTCCGATCACCAGAATGATCTGTGCGCTCAACTGCTCTTCCCTGTCGTGGAGTTCCGGCAGGTGCATCCGGGCCAGCTCGGCGAGGACGTCGACATTGGCGAGGGCGGCGCGCTTGTACCTGGCGGCCACCTCGGACGAGACGTTGTGCTCCAGGACTCCGGCCTGGGCGCTGAGGAGGTCGCAGAACCGGGAACGGTCCGCGAGTGAACGCGTCAGGACACGGGCGAAGTCGCGACCTAGCTGAAGGAACCGGCCTGGGCATAGCCGTTGACCACCGTGGGATCGAACCAGCGGGGCGGCTGGAAGCAGCCCGAGTGCGAAGTCTGGGCCGGTGCCTTGAGCCATGGCGACCTTGACGCTCTGAAGCAGCGAGTCTTCGAGGCGCCCTGAGTGAGCCGAACCTGGTCCAACTCCTGGCAATGGATCAGGAGGAAGGGTTCTCCCGTATGTGGATGATTCGCGGCAGTGAACTGCGGCAGTTCGCGCCTTTGGAGCTGAGTGAGGAGGACGAGGGCTTCTACCTGTCGGCGTACACGGGGCTGTGCTCAGGCGGGTGCACGCGAACGTGCCCGGGCGGCCGTGGGCAGCCAGCGGCGGGGCCAACAAAATTGGGGTGACAGGTCCTCGTCCGGTGGGCATGATCGGGCGGTTGTTCCGTCACGTCCGACCAGAGAGGCACGCCACGACCATTCAGCTTGCTCGGGACCTGCCGTGGCCCGCCGCAGACCCCCGCCGGAACGCCTTCGACTGGGATGACGGCGAGGCGGCGAGGCTGACAGTCCTGATCGTCCCGATGGTGCCCTCCGAGGCCGATCGGGCGGCCGATCCGGACGGGATGACGGGTTGGCGCTTCGCCGACCGGGTCACCGCGCTGTTGGTGTCCCGGTACGGCCGGTGGGCTTGCGGCTGGGACTATTCGAACCACTTCGGGGGTCCCGTCGAGACCTGGTGCTGCGTCTCGGACTCGGTCGGAGGGGCGGAGGAGACCGCCGAGCGCGTCGTGACCTGCCTGCTCGAGTGGCGTGGCTGGCTGGAGGACATAGCCGAGCGGTTCGAGCAGCTGGCACCGCGTCCCGACGCGGACGCCGAGGACCGCAGTTGGCACCTGGAACGCGCGCTGACCCGGCTGGTCACCGCGGTCGTCAACAGCACTCACGCCGACGGGGGATGGTTTCGGCTCTGCGAGACGACGCTGACCTGGTTCCTCACCTCCACCGGCCTGGCACCGGACGAGGCCCGGAAGGCGGTGGAAGCCGCCATCGGCGGCCGCTTCAAGAGCCACGTCGCCCCCGCCACGACCCTGGTCGACATGGTAGGAGAGGACCTGGCGACAAACCTGACCGGCCGCGGGTTCTACCGTGAACGATGACGCGCTGGCCACCTGGTGCCACGTCAGGCAGCAGGTCGACTGGTCCTCGGTGGCCGGGGTGGGCCCGACCACGGCGCGGCCGGCCGTGGACGGACTCGCCGCGTGGTTCGACGGCCCGGTCCGCCTCCGCGACTCTGACCGGGCCGACCGACTGCTCGCGGCGATGGCCGAATCCCGCGCCGCGGCCTCCCGGGGCGAGCCGCTCACCCCGGCTCTTCTCGCCGGCTGGCAGAAGCTGGTCCTCGGCGTGAATGAGGTGGACCTGCGCCAGAGCGACGCCTTCGCCAAGGGCGGCCGGGAACGATACGGGCTGACGCCTCACACCTGGAAGGACTTCGCGGCCTGCCTGCACCAGGCCACCGACCCGTCGGTCCCCCTGCCCGCCCGCGCGGCCAGGGCGTACCTCGACATCGCCTTCTTCCACCCCTACCCGGACGGCAACGCCCGCCTGGCACTGCTGGTTCTCACCCACGTCCTGGAGGCGGAAGGAGTACGCCTGGACGAAGTGGGACCACTGCAGACCACCCGCTACGCGGACGACCCGGACGGCGCCCTCGACCTGGCAGCTCTGCTCACCGTACTGATCCGCGCCACTCACCGCCGGGCCACCACTCGATGAGAGGGATCCTGTCGAAGCTGACAGGTGAGCAGGATCAGCAGTACGCGGTTGGGTACTTAGACGTTGTCCTATGTGGTGAGGCGGAGTAGGCGCTTGTAGCAGCACAGAGCGGCTGCCAGGCCGAGGAATGGCCAGGTAGTTGGCGGGTTGGCGTTCGTAGCGGGGGCTGAGGCGGTGGTAGCCGGTCAGCGAGGACAAGGTCCGTTCAATCACCCGCCTGCGACGCCCTAATCGTTCGCTGGATTCGATTCCCTTGCGGGCGATCCGGACGCCGATATGTTTGCCCCAGAGTCATCGCCGCAGGTGGGGGACGTCGTAGGCCTTGTCCGCGTGGAGGCGTTGGGGTTTGAAGCAGCGGCCGCGGTAAGGGTCGTGTTGCGTTTGGAGTCCCGCCACCATCGGCTTCAGTCCTTCGCTGTCGTGGACGTTCGCTGCGGAGATCCCGACGACCAGGGGCAGTCCGTTCGCGTCCGACAGGATGTGCATCTCGGTACCCGGCTTGCGCCGGTCCACGGGGCTCGGGCCTGTGTGTTCGCCCCCCTTTTTTTAGCGCGGACATGGGCGGTGTCGAGCACGACGCGGGTGACGTCGATGAGGCCGGCGTCGTCGAGTTGGTGGAGCACGGCCTCGTGCCGGCGGCCCCAGACACCGGCTCTGGACCAGATCAGGAACCGCCGGTGAGCGGTCGACTTCGAGATCCCGAAGCAGGGCGGCAGCTGCCGCCAAGCGCATCCGCTGACCAGCACATAGATGATCGCGGCGAACAGCGTCTCATCAGGTGTGTCCGGCGTCCCGCCGCCCTGCGGACGCACTCTCGACGGCGGGAGCAACGGCTTCGCGATCTCCCACAGCCCGTCCGGAACGATCCAACTCCACGTCCCCTGGCCCATGGTGAGGTACTACTCCGCCTCACCACATAGGACAACGTCTAAGAAGGGGCTGCCCCTCTGCCTCATCGGAGACTCCGGCACCGGCAAGTCCCCTACTGATCGCCCTCGGCACCGAGGCGGCGATGGCCGGCTTCAGGGTGAAGTACGTCCTGGCGACGAAGCTGGTCAACGAGCTCGTTGAAGCCGCCGATGAGCAGCAGCTGACCAAGACCATCGCCCGATACGGCCGCGTCGATCTCCTCCGCATCGACGAGCTGGGCCACATGGAACTCGACCGCCGCGGCGCCGAACTCCTCTTCCAGGTCCTGACCGAGCGCGAGGAGAAGAACAGCGTCGCCATCGCCTCCAACGAGTCGTCCTCCGGCTGGACCAAGACCTTCACCGACCCCCGCCTCCGCGCGGCCACCGTCGACCGCCTCACCTTCGGCGGCAACATCATCGAGACCGGCACCGACTCCTACCGCCTGGCCACGACCCGAGCGCGAGCCGAGCAACAGGCAACCACCTGAGCTGCCGAGGTTCAGATGTGGGCCCGGATTTGCTTCACCGGATGGCCCAGGCGGTCCGCCAGCACGGTCAGCTCGTCCTCGCTGAACCAGAGACGTTCGGGGTTCCAGATGGCGATCTCGAAGCGGGCGAATCCGCACGGCCAGTCGTAATCCAGCACATCCAGAGTGGTTGATCCGCCACAACACGGGACCTCGACCTCGAGCGTGGTGAACCCGTCGTCGCAGTGGGCCTCAAGGAGGTCGCCCCACCACTCCTTGTCGATGGCTGCCTGACACAAGGGGCAACCGATCTTTTCCAGGTTGCCCCCGCAGTCAACAGCGGTCACCACGTCGTGCCACGTCACGTCGATCTCCACGTCCACGCCGTCGGCAACTCCGGGACTCAGCTCCTCGACGAGCGCGATGACGTGATCAACCGCATCGCGATCCGGCTGCCACTGCGGATCACTCGGAATGATCGACAGGACGTCCTCGCTCATAGCTTCCCCACCTCGTCAGGCCACCACAACGTCGCGACGGGATGCTATCGATTGCACGTTCTGATGCTGCACCGCCCTGAACCCGATGCCCGACACGGGCCACCGAGGTGTTCCTAGAACTCGGCAACATTCGGGACCCGGCCCAGCAGCGGATGATCCTGGAAACCGCCGACATCCGTTCTTGGTTCTCACCTACGCAGCCAAGCCCAGTTCGTCGAGTACGAGGCGGTGCAGCTTGGCCCACACCCGCGCCTTCGTCCATTCGGTGAACCGGCGGTGGGCGGTTGCCCCGGACGGCCCGAAGAGGCCGCGGGCAGTTGCTGCCAGGTGCAGTCCGACGTCGCCACGCACACGATCGCGGCCAGCACTTCACGGTCACCGTGCCTTCGCCGACCACCGCCCTGAGGCCGCGTGGGCGCCTCCGGCGCCACCCGCTGGAACAGCTCCCACAACTCGTCCGGCACCAGCCGCTCACGATCCCCACCACACCCGACAGCCTACCGAGACAGCCAATTGAGATGGCTTCTCAGGAACTTCACTGAAGTTCACCTCGACGAGCCGAAGTCAGTAGAGTCCGCGGAGCAGTCTCCGCTGTTTTCGCGCCATGGCGGCGGTCAGCAGGGTTGTGGCCACCAGCAGGGATCCCATGGCCCGGGTCGCGAGGCGGTTCCGGCGCGTACGGCGGTGTGTGGCCATGCCGGCGGCGAGGAAGTCCGCTTCGAGAGGGGTGATGTCATCCTGCTCGGCATCTGAAACGTGTGCGGCGAGATGCGCCAGGCGGATCGGGGATATCCGCACGCCCCGTTCCCGTCCGATCGCCTCCCACGCCTCGGCGGCTTCTGTCAGCCAACGCTGGAAGTGGAGCTTCTCGCGGTTCTCTTCGATCCAGTGGCCCAGCCGTGGCCAGGCGCTGATGAGTGCCTCGTGTGTCAGGTAGACGCCGGCCCCATCGAGTGTGATCAGCCCGGCTCGGGTCAGTGCCTCCAAGACACCGTCCGCTCCCGGGACGCCGGAGAGAGCTTCGAGCTCCGCCCGTGTCGCGGAACGGCGTGTGTCGGGCGTGTCGTCGGTTCCTGGGGTGATCAGCCGCAGCAGGATCCGTCGTGCGGTGTCCGCCCGGGTGGCGTCGAACCGGGCGTACACGCCCTCGGCGCTCTGCGCGATGGCTCCTTGGAGACCTCCGGCCCGTTCGTAGGAATCAAGGGTGAGCGTCCGCCCGCTCCGGCGCTTCCAGGTCTCCAGGAGGGCATGGGACAGGAGGGGCAACGCGGACCCGCTCTCCGTGACGTCGGCGATGAGCCGGGCTGTCAGCGCGCGCTCGACGATCAGGTTGTGTGCGCGCGCCGGTCCGACGACGGTCTCGCGGAGTTCGGCCGTGCTCATGCGGGTCACAGTCAGGCTTGCGCCTCGCATCACCTCGGCGAGCCCGGAGTACTGGTGGCAGCGCCTGGCGAAGTCTGTGCGAATCCCCAGGACGACACGAAGGCAGCTGCCCGGGTCTCGAGCCGCGAGAAGCGCCGCGATGAATTCTTCCCGCTCGGCCGGCCGGGGACACAGCGTGAAGAGTTCCTCGAACTGGTCGACGACGACCCAGGTCTCCCCGTCACCCGTCGCGGGGACAAGCGCGGACCGGTAACGGTCGAGCGGGTGCGCCCCGGGGGCCAGGACTCGAATGGCCGCCGGACGGGCCGCCGCACCGTGCTCACCTGACCGGACCGCCCGCTGCAGTCGGGGAATTAGACCCGCCCGCAGCAGAGAGGACTTGCCACTGCCCGAAGGGCCGAGGAGGGCGACCACACGGTGCGCCCTTGTCAGGTCCAACAGCTCGGCGCCCAGCGCATCCCTGCCGAAGAAGAGGTCTTCATCACCGGGTTCGAACCTTGCCAGACCCCGATACGGGGACGGCGCATTGTCGCCCTGCTCACGAGCAGTCAGTTCCTGGGATACGGCATACCAGCGTTCCTCCCACTCCCCGGGGGCGGCGCCGCATGCCGTCGCGTAGGCCCGCACCACGGGCAGAGAAGGAAACTGCTCGCCCGCAGCCGCCCGTGACAGTGTCGCCACCGAGTACCCGGCACGGTGAACCATAGAAGCGTACGTGGGCCCGCCCGCCTCCCGGCGCAGCCGCCGCAGGTCAGCGGCCAGCCGCGCCACTGGGCTCTGCCTCGGATCGAGCGGTTTCTCGTGACGCCCCATGCCCCGCCCCGTCTCGCGTAGCGACCATCCGGCCCGGACCTGCTGATCACGCACCCAACCAGTTGCGATGCTCAGCCGACAAGAGGGTTTCGCGTCGGGCGTTGCGGTCGGGCCAGGATTGTTTCGTCGCCGGAACCGGGCTGCGCAACAACCTCCCATCAGCGAAACCTCAAGGCAACGGGGGCGACAGGTCACCACGACAGAGAGGGCGACATCATGCCGCTGAGCGACGACGAACTGCGCATCCTCGAGGAAGTACGCAAGCGCTCCGAGCAGGAGCACGCGGAATTCCAGGCCAAGCAGGAGGCCGACCGCCAGGCACGGATCGCGGAGGAGGCCCGCCGCCGTGCGGAGGAGCGCCCGCACTCCGGGCCCACCTGGTAGGTCATTGCGAAAGTTCCGCTCATCGCACCACACGTTTCGAGATCAGAGGAGATCCGATGAAACGGAGATTCGGTAGGGCGGCCGGCGTTTCGGCGCTCATGACTGCCATGGTGCTCGGCTTCGGCGGCGTGGCCGAAGCCGCTCCGACATCCTCGTCTTTGCAGGCATCGACTCGCGTTTCGCACGCGACCACCGCAACGATGCAAGGTGCGCGGCAGTACCGAACCACCGAGACCATCAACATCGGGGGCATGTACTCCTGGCAGTGCCCGGTCTACGGCCAGCTGTACGTGGCCTACGGCTACGCACGCGGCTACCGCTGCTTCCCCGTGAGCTGGCTCTACTCGTACCTCGTCGTGTATCGGTAACGGCAACTAATACTCCAGCTGTAGTTCGTGATCTTGCTGGTGGGCGTGGCTGAGGGCGCTGGTTGGCTACCGAGGGTCTCAGCTGGCCGATGTGCGTGTTGCGCCGAGGGGTCTGGGGCGTCGGGGCGTTTCTGAGCCCGTCGGGACGGCAGCAGTGGGCCCCGCGCCCCAGCTATCGGTGGCTGCACGTACGGTCTGCGCATGACTGATCAGTGGTGGGTGGGCGTGCGTCGGCGGGTCGAGGCGGCGGGTGCAGGGCCTTCCGGCAGCAAGGTGTTCGGGGCATTGGGGCACAGGTGGATAGTGGAGGACCCGCTTACCCAGGGCGAGCTTGCCGAACTCGAGGCTCAGATGGGCGTGCGGCTGCCAGAGGAGTACCGGTCCTTCCTGCTCCACGTCGGCGCGGGCGGCGCCGGCCCCGCGTATGGCCTGTTCCCGGTCCGGCGGGTGCAAGGCCGCTGGCGTTGGGAAGGCGACGGCGCGGACCTGGCCGACCTGTCGAGGCTTGCCGAGCCATTCCCCGACCAGGGCCCGGACCCGAAGCTGCTCGATGACCTTCTTGCCCAACGCCCCGAGGAGGAGGACTTCGACGACATCGAGGACTTCGACGACGCCATCGAGGCATGGGATGAGCGGTGGGAGGTCGTCATGTTCGCCCCGGAGCGCACCGCCGGCGCCGTCGTGATCTCTCACCTGGGCTGCGCCCAGAGAGAATGGCTGATCATCAGCGGCAGCCACCGCGGCACGATCTGGTCCGACTGCAGGGTGGACGACGTAGACCTCGCCCCGCTGCTCGACGACGACGGTACGCCGGTGACATTCGCCCGCTGGTACACCGACTGGCTGGAGAAAGCCGAGCGCACAGCCATGTCGGCTCCGTAGGCCCGTCGGTTTGTGCTGTTGAGCGTTGCGGTTGGTCAAACGAGCCAAGTGGGGCCCTCAGCCACAGTGGGGCCGGTGCGGAAACGGGTGCGGCCACCGTTGATCATCGTGAGTTGTGTGGACAGACGAGGAGACGGTAGCCGCAGGTCACAGCATAGATCCCGCCCGTTGGCGGGAGGCGTTCGAGGTGGCTGTGAGCCGGATTGCGGACCGGTTCGCCCGGGTCGAACCCCGCCTGCGGGCCGGGCGGTTGGTGCTGGGCCTGTTGTCGGACCTGCCGCGCAAAAACTGCTGGACGATCGCGGAGTGGGCCGGGGAGAGGACCCCGCACGGCATGCAGCACCTGCTGTGTCGGGCCTCCTGGGATGCCGACGCCGTCCGCGACGATGTCCGCGAATACGTCGTCGAACACCTCCACGACGAGGAAGCGGTGCTGGTCGTCGACGAGACCGGCGACCTGAAGAAGGGCACCCACACCGTCGGGGTCCAGCGCCAGTACACCGGCACCGCCGGACGCATCGAGAACTCCCAGGTCGCCGTCTACCTCGTCTACGCCGGCGCCCGGGGACACGCGGCGGTGGACCGCGAGCTGTACATCCCGCGCTCCTGGACGTGCGACGCGGACCGCTGCCGGGCAGCGGGGCTCGGCGAGGACACCGTCTTCGCGACCAAGCCCGAACTGGCCCGCACAATGATCGAACGCTTCCTGGACGCCGGACACCACGTGGGCTGGGTCACCGGGGACGAGGTCTACGGCGGCAACCCGAAACTGCGCACGGCTCTGGAGGAACGCGGCATCGGCTACGTCCTCGCGGTGGCCTGTTCGGCCGAAGTGTCCACCAGCGCGGGCACCTTCCGCACCGACGCGCTGGCGAAGAAGGTTCCGAAGCGTGCCTGGCAGAAGCTCTCAGCCGGACGTGGCGCGAAGGGGCAGCGGTTCTACGACTGGGCCGTCATCGACCTCGCCGTCTCAGCGCCGGGCAAGCGTCAGCTCTTGATCCGCCGCAACCGCACCACCGGCGAACTCGCCTACTACCGCTGCCATTCCACCGAGCCAATTCCCCTGACCGCCCTGGTCAAGGTCGCCGGCTCCAGATGGCGAGTGGAAGAGACCTTCCAGACCGAGAAAGGGCTGGCCGGACTCGATGAGCACCAAGTCCGCCGCTACGCCTCCTGGACCCGCTGGGTCACCCTCGCGATGCTCGCCCACGCCTTCCTCGCGGTCGTCCGCGCTGACGAACACGCCCGTCACCCCGCCCCGGACGCGCTGGTCCCGCTGTCCTGCAACGAGATCCAGCGCCTATTCATCACAGTTGTCGTCCAGCCGCTGCACGATGTGGCCCACCGGCTCGGCTGGTCCGATTGGCGACGCCGCCATCAAGCCCGATCCCGCACCAGTCATTACCGGCGACAAGCCGCATGCCGGACATGAAGATCACGATCTACAGCTGGAGTACTAAGCAGCGGCACGCCTTGGGGCATCTGTTGTGCGAGGGACACGCAGCAGCACGAGGCCAGGCGGGTGTGTCGTCGACGGCGGAGTGGACGTAGTCGAAGCCGATGTTGGTGCGGGTGGCGCGTCCGGCCTGGCGGCCCAGGACCTTGTAGCCGACCCATCGGGGATCAGGCCGAGTTTCTTGACGTCGACGCTGACCGCTGTCTTCTCGGCGCATCGAGGGCGAGTTGCCAGCGCATTTTGTTCAGAAACCTGTGGGGCCATGGTGCTGTTCCAGCCCCAGCCCGGCACGGACGCCGGTGCACGACTGGTCCTGCTCCGGACGCTTCGCACCGAGTCATTCGCCGAATAGCGCCACCGTGCACAGGGGCAGCCGGGCGCTCGGTTCGGCCATGGGCACGCCTGTCCCCCCCGGCCCCGCCGCCCCCTCACGACGGCAGCATTCAAATCTCTTGCGGGGAGTCGGACCCCGCTGCGGGCGGGGCGGCGAGGCCGAAGATGATGGCATCGGCAATGGCTTCCGCGTGCCGCCGGATGGCCTCGTCCCCGATGGGTGGGTCGGCCCCGAGCAGGCCGGTTTCCACGGTGTTGGCGAACAGGGCGCCTGGGCCGTGCACCACCATGAAGTGCAGGGCCGCGTAGGGCAGGGGGCGGATCCGGCCGGCGGCCTGCAGCCTGTTCAGGCGGCCTTCCACCAGCGGACGCAGCGGGTTGACGAACCGATCCATGACGAAGCGAATCCGAGCACTGTCGACGCCGCCTTCGTGGTTCAGGATGCGCACCACTTGCGGGAAGGCGGCCGCGAACATGATCTGGTCGACGATCCCGAGGCGAAGTGCCTGGAGATCGTCCAGGGCGGTGTCCTCGGCGGTCTGCCGCCAGGCCTGTTCGGCGTGGGTGAGCGCATACTCCAGTGCGGCGAACCACAGGCCTTCCTTGGAGCCGTAGCGGGCGGTGAGCAGGGCATGGCTGACGTCCAGGCGGCGGCCCAGCTCGCGCAGGGACATGCCGTCGTAGCCCTTCTCCGCGAAGGCGTCGAGTGCGCCCTTCAGCAACCGCGCGTCGTCGAGTCCCTCGCCGACGCGCGGCCTGCCCCGCTTCCGTGGCCCTGATGTCGCCGCCATGCGGAGCGTTCTCCCTCCCGTGAAGACGCTGATCGCACCCATTTGCGTAAAAGGATCAAAAAGCGCAATCTGGTCAAGGAAGAAAATACACGATCGGTCATTTAGGCGCTGGTCGCCGGCTCGGGAACCCCAGGTACCTGTTCGTCCAGCACCGGATCGGCTCGCACAGTACGGCAGCTGCGGCTGATGAACGGCAACACGAGTTGAGCGCTGTGTCCCGGCCCATTCCCCTCGTACGCAGAGAGACAGGCACCATCATGACGCTCACCCCTGCCCGCACGGCCGCCACGCCCTTCCCCGACGGCTTCCTGTGGGGCGCCTCCACCACTGCCCACCAGATCGAGGGCAGCAACGTCAACAGCGACTGGTGGCGCAAGGAGCACGACCCGCCCGCGAAGATCGCCGAGCCCAGCCTGGACGCCTGCGACAGCTATCACCGCTGGGAGCAGGACATGGACCTGCTGGCGGAACTGGGCTTCACCGACTACCGGTTCAGCGTTGAATGGGCCCGGATCGAGCCCGCCCGCGGCTACTTCTCGCGGGCCGAGATCGCGCATTACCGGCGGATGGTGGAGGGCGCGATCGTCCGCGGTCTGCGGCCGATGGTGACGCTGTACCACTTCACGATCCCGCAGTGGTTCGCGGACCTGGGTGGCTTCACGGCCGACGGCGCGGTGGCGCTGTTCGCGCGGTACGTGGAGGAGTGCGCGCCGATCATCGGCGAGGGCGTCACGCATGTGGGCACCATCAACGAGCCCAGCGTGATCGCGGCGATGGCGGGTCTCGCCAACCGCGGCGAACAGGGCTTCCCGCCCGCCGGTCTGCCCTTCCCGGACGAAGAGACCATGCACGCCCTCATCGCCGCGCACCACACCACAAACAGAGCCGTACGCGCCATCAACCCCGACATCCACGTCGGCTGGACGATATCCAACCAGGTCTACCAGGCCCTGCCCGGCGCCGAGGAGGTCACCGCCGCCTACCGCGCCCCGCGCGAGGACGTCTTCATCAAGGCGGCGCGCGGCGACGACTGGATCGGCGTGCAGTCCTACACCCGTACGAAGATCGGCGCCGACGGTCCGGTACCCGTCCCGGCCGACGCCGAGCGGACGCTGACCGGCTGGGAGTACTACCCCGAGGCGGTCAGTCGCGCGATCCGGCACACCGCCGAGCTCACCGGCCCCTCCACCCCGTTGATCGTCACCGAGAACGGCATCGCCACCGGCGACGAACAGTGCCGCATCGACTACTGCGCCGGAGCCCTCGACGCCGTCGCCGCCTGCCTCAAGGACGGCATCGACGTGCGCGGATACCTCGCCTGGAGCGCGCTCGACAACTACGAGTACTACGAGTACTACGAGTGGGGCACCTACAAGGCGACCTTCGGGCTCATCGGCTGGGACCGCGAGACGTTCGTACGCCCCCCGGAGCCTGCGGCCCACTGGCTCGGCGGCCTGGGCCGCGAGCGGGTACTGCCGCGCCTTTGAGCCGTCACTGGAGTTCTGCACGCGCAGAAGGTCCTCCTGCCGTCAGTCCTGTCCCGCCGGTCGGATCCTGGGCCTGCCGATCAGTGGATCGGGCGGCCCTGAATACGACCGCCGTCCTTTGCGACGGTGGAGCCAACGACACAGCTTCCAGGAGTGAACATGCCACGCAAGCCCATCGACATCACCGTCCCCGACCTGTCCGGACGGCGCGCCGTCGTCACCGGCGCAAGTGACGGCATGGGCGTCGAGATGGCGTCACGACTGGCTGCCGCCGGCGCCGAAGTTGTCATGCCCGTCCGCAACCAGCGCAAGGGCGAGGCGGCCATCGCGAGGATCCGCACGGTGACACCCACCGCGAACGTGTCGCTGCGCGAACTCGACCTCTCGTCGCTGAGTTCTGTCGCCGCGCTCGGCAAGACCCTGACGGGCGAAGGACTGCCGATCCACTTCCTCATCAACAACGCCGGTGTCATGACTCCGCCCGACCGGCAGACGACCGCCGACGGGTTCGAGCTGCAGTTCGGCACCAACCACCTGGGCCACTTCGCCCTCGTCGCACACCTGCTGCCGCTGCTGCGGGCCGGCGGCGCGCGGGTGACCTCGCAGAGCAGCATCGCCGCGCGCAGCGGCACCATCAACTGGGACGACCTGAACTGGGAACGCTCCTACGACGGGATGAAGGCCTACCGGCAGTCGAAGATCACCTGTGGGCTGTTCGGTCTCGAACTGAACCGGCGCAGCAACGCCTTCGGCTGGGGCATCACCAGCAACATCTCGCACCCCGGCGTGGCGCCGACGAGCCTGCTCGCCGCCCGCCCGGAGGTCGGCCGCAGCAGCGACACCCTGGGCTACCGCGTGATCAGAGCGTTCTCCCGGCGCGGCATCCTCTTCGGCACCCCGCAGACCGCGATGCTTCCCGCCCTGTACGCCGCCACTTCGCCCAACGCCCGGGGCGAGCTGTTCTACGGGCCGAAGGGGCCCGGCAACGTCGGCGGAGCCCCGGCACAGCAGACACTGTTCCGTCCACTGCGCAGCACCGACGACGCCGAACGCATGTGGCAGGTCTCAGAGGAGCTGACCAAGGTTCGCTTCCCCGACAGCTGACACGGCCCAGCGGCCCGCAAGGGCGCGGCGACACCGCGACTCCGCCCCGCGCGGGAAGGCGGTCGATCGTGCCCTGACGCCACGACGCGCGTCGTAAAGGGGGATCAACAGGCCGTGGATACGCACCAGCACCGGCGATAGAAGTGAAGCAGTACTGAAGGAGGCGAGCATGGTGATCGACCGAAGAGGGCTGGCAGAGTTCCTCCGACGCCGCCGAGAGGCGCTGCAACCCGAAGACGTCGGTCTGCCACGCGGCCAGCGGCGCAGAACAAGCGGGCTGCGGCGAGAAGAAGTCGCCGCCCTGTGCAACATGTCGACCGACTACTACGCGCGGCTCGAGCGGGAGCGCGGACCCCGCCCATCCGAGCAGATGATCGCCTCCATCGCACAAGGGCTCTACCTTTCCCTCGACGAGCGCGACCACCTCTTCAGGCTCGCCGGCCACAACCCACCCCCACGCGGCACGGCCAGCGAACACATCAGCCCCGGCCTGCTGCGCATCTTCGACCGGCTGCACGACACCCCCGCGGAGATCGTCACCGAGCTCGGCGAGACGCTGCGGCAGACCCCGCTGGGCGTGGCGCTCACTGGTGATCTGACCGGCTACAGCGGACCGGCCCGCAGCCTCGGCTATCGCTGGTTCACCGACCCCGCCACCCGCCGACTCTACGCACCCGACGAACACCCCTTCCTCAGCCGCCTGTTCGCCTCGGGCCTGCGCGCAGTCGTCACTCAGCGAGGTCCCGGCTCCCGGGCGGCACACCTGGCGGACCTGCTCCTGGCGCAGAACGAAGAGTTCCGCCAGGTGTGGGACGACCATGAGGTCGGAATCCGCCCCCACGAGGTCAAGCAATTCATCCACCCCGAGCTCGGCGCCATGGAGTTGACCTGCCAGACGCTGCTCGACCCCCAGCAATCGCATCTGCTGCTCGTCTACACCGCCATACCCGGCACCGAGAGCTACGACAAGCTGCAGCTGCTGTCCGTCATCGGAACGCAGGCAATGCGCTGAGCCACACCCGCCCCCCCCCGACCCTGACGCGTGCACGCGCGCCGGGCCGTATCGACGTACCCGCACCCGCCCACCTAGAAGAACATCTGGTGATCGCCATGACTGATCCGAGCGGCAAAGCCGCTCGCGTCACCGGTTCGGCCCGCGGCATCTGCCGAGCCATCGCCCTTCGCTACGCCGCCCTCGGCGCACACGTCGTGGTCAACTACGCCGGCAACAAGGATGCGGCGCAGGACACGTCCAGGACATCCGCAACCTCGGGTCCCAGGCCATCGCCGTGCAGGCGGATGTCTCCGACCTCACCGCCCTCGAAGACCTCTTCCAGCAGGCCCTCAAGGAGTTCGGGAAGATCGACATCGTCGTCGCCGATGCCGGCGTGGAAATCGTCGACCAAGCCATTGCCGACGTCACGGAAGGACAGTTCGACCAGGTACTGGCCCAAGAAGTCGGCAACCGCGGGATCACGGTCAACTCCATCATCCCCACCGCGATCGAGGGTGCCGGTGTCTTCACGGACGTGCCGCAAGACAGCCGCTGCGCGAACTGGCCAAGGGCATGCGCCCGATCGGGGACGGTTCGGACGGGCCGAGGACGTAGCGGACGCAGCCGAGTACTTCGCCGGCCCCCTCGCCCAGGCTCCGCCAACGCCACCCAGGACCGGCTCGAACGCCTTCGCGCCGCCGGCCTGAACGAGGCGGAACTCTCCCGGCTGCGCGCCCCGATCGACCTCCAGCTTGGGGGAGGCACCCCGCAGGAGACCGCCGTGGCCATTGCCGCAGAGATCATCGCGGTCGCCCACGACGGCACGGGACCCCGCTGACAGCACGGCCGGCCTGGCAGGCCCGCGGCCTGCGGCGCATCTCGGCCTCGCCTCGCACCCATTGACACATGGAGTCATCAAGTTTGAGGATCACATCAAATTTGGTGGCACTGTTTCCGTATCAGGTAGACATGCGCAGAAGGGTTCGGCATATGGCGCGTAGAGCAATCGCCCTCGACGACTTCGAGGTCCGCTCGTACCTCGTCGGCGAAGGGCACGTAGACAACGTTGTCAACGATAGTGAGACGGGGGCCTGGATTCCGGCCGTGGTGCCGGGCGGGGTGCACGAGTCGCTGATGGCTGCGGGGTTGGTGGAACATCCGTTCATCGGCGCCAATGAGCATGGCGTGGACTGGGTCCAGGAACGTGAGTGGTGGTACCGCACACGCTTTGCCCACCCTGGCCCGGGCGCGGCCCGGCTGGTCTTCGACGGGCTGGACACGGTCGCCGATGTATGGCTGAACGGCCGTCATCTGGGGCGCCACGAGAACCAGTTCCGTCCCGCGGCCTTCGACGTCACCGACGCCGTGGGCGAGGACAACACAGTCCTGGTCCGCTTTCTCCCGCCCCTGCTGGGCCGCGAGCCCGTTGCGTCCGCTGCCCAGACCATCGAACGGATGCTCGCGCTCATGAACCCGGGCGACGAAGACGACACGGCCCACACGGAGCACTCCGCCGACGCACCCGGCGAGGTGTCGGTCGAAGACGCGCACTGGGCGGTGACCATGCCCGTCGCCGCGCGTGTCCGCAAGGCGGCATTCTCCTGGGGCTGGGACTTCGGCCCGCACGTCCCCTCGATCGGAATCTGGCGCCAGGCCCGCCTGGAGGTGGCGCCGGCGGCCACCCTGACGGGCCACCATGTCGCCCTCACCCAGCTGGACGACGATCACAGCACGGCACGCGTGCGGGTCACCGTCGAGACCTCGAAGCCCGGCGCGGAGCTGACCGCGCACGTGCTGCTGCGCTCTCCGTCGGGCCGCGAGTTCCGTGCCGAGATGCACCTGGGGAGCTCGCCGTCCCAGAGCGAGATCCTTGTCGATGACCCGGAGTTGTGGTGGACGCACGACCTGGGGACACCTGCACTCCATCAGGTCGTCATCGAACTGTGGGACGGTGACGCTGTGGTGGACACGCTGACCGACCGCGTCGGGCTGCGCACCCTCGAACTGAACCGCGCACCCGATGAGGAGGAGGGCGGCCGCTACTTCGGCTTCGTCCTCAACGGCGTGCCGCTTTTCGCCCGCGGGGCCAACTGGCTGCCGGCCAGCTCCTTGGTCGGCTCGGTGGGGGAGTCCACCCATCGGGATCTGGTGCTACGTGCCACCGAAGGCAACCTGACGATGCTGCGGGTGTGGGGCGGCGGCATCTACGAACACGATGCGTTCTACCGGGCGTGCGACGAACTCGGCGTGCTGGTGTGGCAGGACTTCATGTTCGCGAACGTCGACTACCCCGACCGTGAAGCGGGTCTGCGCCGCGAAGTGGAACTGGAGGCCGAGTACCAGGTCCGCCGGCTGCGTAACCGGGCCTGCCTGGCCTTGTGGTGCGGTAACAACGAGGCACTGATGATGCGCGCCTTGGTGTGGGGACATCTGGACGAGGGAGCGGACGGCACGTCCGGCTGGGGACGTCAGTTCTACACCGACATCCTCCCCGGCGCCGTCGCCACCCACGACGGCATCACCCCGTACTGGCCCGGCAGCCCCTACGGCGAGGAGAACGGCGTGCTGTCCGTCATCGGCACGGACGACGGCGACCGCCACACCTGGGAGGTCTGGCACGGCCTCATCATGCCCGGTGTGTCAGTCGGCCCCAGCACCTTCCCCTCCGTCGGCGACGCCCGCCACTACCGGCGCTACGCCGACGACACCGCCAAGTTCGTCAGCGAGTTCGGCATCCACGCCGCTCCGGAAGCCGCCACACTGCGTCGCTGGATCGCCGAGGAGGACCTGACCGTCCACTCGCCGGTCTTCGACCAGCACAACAAGGACCATCCCAAGAACAAGGGCGACGAACTGCTGTCCGTCACCACCGGCCTGCCCGAAGGCCTCGACCAGTACATTGCCTTCACCCAGGCCGTCCAGGCCGAGGGCATGGCCTTCGGCATCGAGCACTACCGGCGGCGCCAACCGCACACGGCCGGCGCCCTCATGTGGCAGTACAACGATGTGTGGCCCGGCTTCACGTGGTCCGTCGTCGACCATGACGGCATCCCGAAGGCCGCCTACTACACCGCACGCCGGGCGTCGGCCCCGCTGGCCCTCAGCTTCCGTACAACACCAGCCGGTGACCTGGAGCTCTGGCTGGCCAACAACACCCGCACCGCGGCCCGCCTGGACGTGGACGTCGAGCTCGGCGCCTTCGACGGCAGCGACCGGACCTCCCGCCGCATCACCGCTGCCGCCGCCCCCGGCGAGTCGGCCCGTGTGTGGTCGGCAGCCGTCGGTGAATTCACGGCCGACGCACACCACTACGCATGGGTCTCGGCGCCCGACGGCCGGGCACCGTCCGTCCGCAAGCACTTCGCGGAGATCAAGGACCTGCACTTCGGGCCGAGTTCACTCGACGTCAAGGCGGAGCCGAACGCCTTGCGGATCCGCGCCACCGGCTATGCGTACATGGTCCGGATCGAGCAGCCGGTCATCGGCATGCGTCTGTCCGACAACGCGTTCGACCTGCGTGACGGCGACGAGATCGTCATCCAGGTGACGGGAGCCGACCCCGCATCCCTGAAGGTGCTGACCTTTCCTTTGACCCAGTCGGCTGGCTGACCGCGTGGGGCCCGGATTTTCGTTCCGGGCCCCGATACAACCTCCTGTGCACCACCACAGGATCCGCCGCCATCCGCCGCCTTGGGCGGCGCGTGGCGGTCCGGACCGGCCGTCCGCGCTCTCCTCCGCGGCACTCGACAACCGAAAGGAACCCGCCATGGTGTGGCACACCGTGTGGAACTGCACTCCCCTGGAAGGCGCGACAGCCAAGGTCGCGACGCTGCAACAGCAGCTTCTTGTGACGAGCAATGTGCACGGAGGGCGGCTACGTGTGCGGTTGCGGGCCTCCGGGACGGAAGGCCCCTCGGTGATCGACGCACTGAGCGTGGCCGTGGACGGGGGGAGAGCCACGCCGCTCCTCCTGCACGGTTCCCCCCGGATCGTGCTGGAGCACGGGCAGGAAGTGCTGTGCGATCCGGCGCCGTTGGCCCTGCGGCCGGGCGCCACGATCGAAATCTCCTGCCAGGCCACGGAACGCCAGTCTGCGGCGGCGCTGTCTCCCGTGCTGGCCCACGGTCAAGCCCGGCTCGAGGCACAGGGCGACATGGCCCCCACCGGCCCTGCCGCCGAAATGCTGAGCGCCATGCTTTCCTTGCCCGGCCTGGGACTGCTCAACGCGGTGACCGCGATCGAGGTCGAGACCCACGGGCCGGTCACCGGCCTGGCCCTGTTCGGTGACTCCATCACGCAGATGGGGTTTTGGCCGGCCGCTCTCGAGCGCCACCTGCGCGCGGAGTTCCCTGGACGCACCGCTGTACGGAACCTGGGCATCGCAGGCAACAGGGTGCTGCACGATGCGCCGAAGTCGCAGCCCACCTTCGGGCCCGCCGCCAGCGGGCGTTTCATTCCTCAGGTGTTCGGCGGCGAGCCGGTCGGCCTGGTCGTCGTGCTCATCGGTGTCAACGACCTGGTGCACCCGGCGTCCTTGCCCGAGGCAGCGGACGAAGTGGTCGGCGCCGACGCACTTCTGGCAGGCATCGGTGCGTTCGCGGCGTCCGCCCGCCAGCACGGTGCGCGGGCCGTCGCCTGCACCATCCCGCCCTTCTTCGGGAACGAGGCGTGGACGTCGCAGGCCGAGGCAGTACGACAGGAGGTCAACACCAGACTGGCGACCGAGACATCCTTCGACGCGGCCGTCGACCTGGACCAGGCTCTGGCCGCCGACGACGCAGCCACACCGGCACAGCGCGACGCCTTCCACATCGGCGACCGGCTCCACCCGAACCCTGAAGGCGGCGAGGCCATCGCCCTCGCGCTCATGCCCGCGCTGCGGCATCTCCTCGCCGACGCCTCGTAAGCAGCTGGTATCCGTCGCTCCTGGCAGGGCCTGGCCCGGACCCATGTACGCGGGGCACGGGCGCTGGAGGCCGGGCCACGAACCCTGTCAGAGGACGTTCTGAGCCGGTACGACCGTCTTGTGGTCGCCTGTTCGTGTGGGTTTGGGCGATCCGGGCCGGTCGCGCGGCTTGGTACTGCTGGGCTATTCGGGTGAGTGACCGCAAGCCCTACAAGAGCGATCTGTCCGATGAGCGGTGGGCGCTGATCGAGCCGGTGATCTCGGCATGGAAGGCCGACCACCTATCCCCGACCGGGCATCAGGCGATACGAGATGCGGGAGATCGTCAACGCGATCCTGTACCAGGGCAGAACCGGCTGCCAGTGGGACTACCTCCCGCACGACCTGCCGCCGAAGTCGGCCGTCTACTACTACTTCGCGGCCTGGCGTGACGACGGCACGGACGTGAAGATCAACGACTTGCTGCGCTGGCAGGTCCGCGAGAAGGCCGGGCGGGCGGAGGACCCGAGCTTGGTCGTGATCGACACACAGAGCGTCCGCGCGGCGGTGAACGTGCCCGCTACCACGACCGGGAACGACGCGGCCAAGAAGGTACCGGGTCGCAAGCGCGGGCTGGCGGTGGACGTCCTCGGCCTGGTCATCGCCGTGACCGTGCCGGCCGCCAGCGCCCACGACAACGCTTTCGGCATCGCGCTCCTCGGCCGAGTCGCTCCCATCGGCACCATCAAGAAGGCGCTGGTGGACCAGGGCTTCAAGAAGACCGTCGTCGAGTACGGCACCATGGTCGGCATCGATGTCGAGATCGTTGAACGCAACCCGACCGACACGGGCGTCGGCTTCGTCCCGCAGGTCAAGAGGTGGATCGTAGAGCAGACGCTCGGCATCCTCATGCTGTTTCGGCGGCTCGTGCGGGACTACGAGAGCAGGCCGAAGTCCTCGGAGTCCAGGGTGCGCTGGGCCATGATCGACGTGATAGCGCGCCGCCTCACCGGCCAGACCACGCCCAGCTGGCGCGGGTGACCGCATGGACGACCAAGTCACGCCGCTTCTGGAACGGATCGACGCGCGTGAACGCGAGCTCGCCGGCGATGCAACCCGGATCCGTGCGCAGATGGACGAGCTCACCGCGCGCCTGCGTGAACTCGACGAGGAGATCGAGAGCCTGGCGGTGATCCGTAAGACGCTCCTTGCCCTCCCGCCTCTCCCGGAGCCAGCCGAGGAGCCGCCCGTCCTGTCGGCCCACCCGGCTTACCAGCAGATCCTCGACGTCTTCGCCGACGCTGTGGGACCGATGCGTGCCCGCGACCTGTGCCAGGCCCTGGACCTCCCGCTCAAGCCGAAGAACATCGAGAGCACCCGGCACAAGCTCAAGCGCCTGGTCAGCCTGGGCGTCCTCGCCGAGACCGAACCGGGCCTGTTCATCCGGCGCCTCCCGTAACAGTCCTCCGTTTCGAGCCACCCGTCCGTCACGGCTGCCGCACTTGCCATCCAGCTCGCGACCCGATCGCTAGTGACCCGTCGTGCGGAGCCACTGCATCGTTGTGACGAGCTCTTCGCCGAAGTCCTCGCAGAGCGCGAGCAACTCGCGACCCGTGGACGAGTCGAGCAGCCCTGCGGAATCGGGGAGGACTTCGAGAGCACCGTGGCAGGCGGCCTCGACAGCGAAGTGGCGCGACGCGAAGTAGCCCTCGCTCGCCTGGTCCGCCAGGTCGGCGAGGTACTGGCGGTGGGCTTCCTCCGCGGGGTGAGAGTAAAAGGAGCCCTCGACGAGACCGTCGAGGTAGGTCGCCAGGCCGGCCGAGGCTTCGACCACTCGCTCGACGTCGTCCACGCCAGCCTTGTCCAGCAGTTCGCCGAAGGTCAGCAGGTTGCCAATAGTCTCCAACTGGAAGAGCTGGACCGTGTCCGGGTCGACTTCAGACGTGAAGAGCGGGGCCGTGCACAGCTCGGCGATTACTCGCCGGTATGCGCGATCCGACTGTTCACCAGCGGGCGATGCTGCCAGTCGGAACAGCGACTCCAGCACGGACTGGTCGACGCCCCATTCCGCATCCAATTCGAACGCGAATATCGGCGCGCGCCACCGCCACAGGGCTAGGGCGGCAGCCTGACGCTGGTGGATGGGCTTCAGGTCCACCAACCGCTCGATCTGCACCACGCTCTTGAGCCAGCCCTTCTGATCTACCGTCCCCGCCCGCGCCCTCTACCTCGGGACACTGTAGAAGCCGCCGAAGGGCCATGTGACCGCCAGGAAGGTGCCTGGCCCAAGCCAACTGCGGGAATCAGGCATACCGGTTCAGAATGTCCTCTCAGACGGCAGGGGCCGCCTGTCGCGTTCAGCAGCGGCGGGGCCGTGCGCGTGCGGGCCCGACGAACGCCCGCTGCTCAGGTGAGTTCCGGCAGCGGGCGGGTGGCGATGGTGCGGGCTTCCTCCAGCGGGAGGCCGAGCATGCGCAGCATCAGCTCTGCCATCTGGTCTCCGGCCTTGCCGGGCAGTTCGGTGTCGGTGTTGAGTTGGAGCAGGCCGATGATGGCCCCGCCGATCGCGCTCAGAGCGATCGTGGAGTCGTCGATGCGGAAACGGCCGGACACCTTGCCGACTTCGAGGTCGCGCAGAGCTCGCGGTCCCAGGCCGGTGTCGGCGTGTACATGCGACAACCCTCGCAGGCGGACGATCTGGGTGATTTCGGGGTGTGTCGCGGCAAGGCGCAGGGTGAGGCGCACGCTGGTGGCGAAGACGTCGGCGGGGTCGTCGAGGTCTGCGGTGTAGCTGTCGAGGAGCTGCCCGTATTCCTCCAGGGCGTCGCCGACGGCCGCATCGAACAGGTCGTTCTTGGTGCTGAAGTGGTTGTAGAAGGAGCCGAATCCGACGTCCGCGCGCTCCGCGATGTCCTGGATGCTTGCGGCGCTCTCGCCGGTCTCGGCAAGGATCTGCCGGGCCGCGCCGATCAGCGCCTGGCGGGTGCGGGCGCGACGGCGCTCGAAGCGGTTGGCGGGCTCGGACGTCTTGTACATGCCTGGGATTCTAAGCCGCTTCAATTCTGATGAAACTTTCACGTGATCAGGGCGGGGCTCCAGCGGGTGATCGTGGCGTGGATGGTGTCGCGGCCGCGCTGGGCGGCCAGCACGACGCGGTCGGGACGCAGGAGCACGGTGCTGCCGCGCAGCCAGTCGTGGAGTTGTCCGGTCACATCGACCAGGGCGCCCTCGGGCGCGCCGGTGGGCTCGGCCGATGGGCGGGTGACGGTGACGATGCGGGCGGGCAGGGCGCGGCACAGCCGGAGCGTGTACGGCGTGGGGGGCTGTGTCGTGAGCAGCGCAAAGCCGGTGCCCAGGGCGTCGTCCAGACGTACCGGCCGGTGGTCGGGGGAGACGATGGGGGGCTGGGGGCACAGGTCACCGGGGCGGGGGCCGCGGGCGATGCGGGACCGGTGGTGGGTCAGGCGTCCGCCATTGAGGGCGGGGCTGAGGCTGTCCAGGACGGTGGGGGAGAGCCCCCCTGTGTGCCGGCCCACCGCGAGAGCGGCCGTGCGGGCCAGCGTGGTGGCGGGGTGCGGGCTCGTCATCGCCCGGCCGATGAGCACGGCGGTGCGGATGAGGCGCTTCGCGTGCGGCTGTCTCTCCGCCTGGTAGGTGTCGAGGAGCGCTTCGGGGCTGCGGCCGGTCAGGACGCGGGCGAGTTTCCAGGTGAGGTTGTGTGCGTCGCGTAGTCCGGCTCCCAGGCCCTGGCCGATGAAAGGCGGGGTCAAATGAGCCGCGTCACCGAGGAGGAAGACCCGGCCGCTCCGCCAGCGGTCGGCGACCTGGGCGCGGAAGGTGTAGGTGGCGGTGCGCAGGACGGTGAGCATGGCGGTGGGGACGGTGCCCGTCCACGGGGCGAGCAGGGCCGACAGGGCTGCGCGGTTTGTCGTCGCGGTCTCGGCGGCGGCGTCGTCGAGCCGGAACTCCCAGCGGTAGCGGTCAGCACCGATCCGCATGTACGTGGCGGCAGCTTGCGGGTCGCAGACTTGATGAACGCCGTCCCATGCGGGCAGTTCGACAGGACAGCGGACGTCGACGACGAGCCAACGCTGCGGGGCGCCAAGTACAAGAGGGCGGGCGCCGAGGGCGGTGCGGGTGAGGCTGGTGGCGCCGTCGCAGCCGAGCACGGCCGCAGCCGTGACGGCGCGGACCTGTCCGGTGTCGAGGTCATGCACCGTGACCTCGATGGGCTGCGAGGTGCCAGGCGGTGGCGTGGTGAGGGCGGTGACTTCGGTAGAGCCGTGCAGGCGGATACCAGGGATCTGGGCGGCGCGGTCGCGTAGGAGCCGTTCCAGTTCGGGCTGGTCGAACATGTTGGCCTGGGGGTGGCCGTGCACGCCCAGTGGCTCGTCGCGCAGGAAGCGGGCCAGGACCCGGTGGCGGGCGTCGAGCAGCTGCATGCCGAGTGCGGGCCGGCTGATGGCACGGAACGCGGTGTCCACTTTGGCGGCTTGGAGGATCCGCAGGACCTCGTCATCGAGGTGGACGGCGCGGGGAAGGGCGTAGGGGGCCGGGTGGCGTTCGTAGATCTCGCAGTCGATGCCATGGCGGGCCAGCAGGATGGCCGCGGTCAGGCCCACCGGGCCGGCGCCGATGACGGCCACGGGCGCGGAGGCTGTGGTGGTGCTCATGAGTTCATCGCCTTCATCAGCGCCCTCAACCGGGCGGGGTCGAGTTCGTTGTCCTCACGCAATGCTTGAACCACCGTGCGCAGCAGGGCCGGTGAGGGGGCGGCGCCCAGGAAGTCGCGTGTGGCGGGCGGCCCCCACTGGGCGAGCCCGGAGGCGGACATGGCAGCCCAGCCGGGGGCGACGGTGTGATCGAAGAGGTCGCCGTCCGTGAAGTGCTCGACCAGGAAACGGTCGGGATCACGCCAGTAGTCGAAGATCTGGCTGCCCTGGATGTGGCGGCCGATGCCCCAGGACCGGCGGTAGCCGCGCTGGGCGAGATAGGTGCCGCCGGCGGCGAGCGCATCCAAGTCGGCGACCTGGTAGGCGGAGTGGACGTAGCCGGTCTCCGGGCCCAGGTGCAGGGCGAGGGTGTGGTGATCGGTCGCCTCGCTGCCGCGGTCGCAGCGGATGAAGGCCATCGTCGGGCCGCGCTCGCGCTGGCCGTCGAGGTACAGGAAGTCACTGACGATCATGCCGAAGTGGTGCAGGTACCAGTCCAGCGTGCGGCGGAAGGTGCGCGTGGACAGCACCACATGCCCCAGGCGTTCGATACGGGCAGGTTCCACCGCGGGACGCTGGGCCTGGTTGACACGGGGAGCTGTAGTGCCGGTGTTGAGGAGCAGGGGTTCCTGGCCGTGCAGCGACGGATGTTCAGTGACCGAGTGGACCACACGCACCGGCAGGCCGGCAGGGTCCAGGAGGTCGGCCGCGAACCCGCCGCCGTACTCGTCATCCAGCCGATGAACCCTCCGGCCGGTGGCGTCGGCGAGACGGTTGAGGTCGTTGCGGGCGGCGGCTTGGAAGACCGGCCCCAAAAATCGGGAGGCGCGCCCCTTGCGTACGACGAGGCAGTGCGTGCCGGCGTGGGTGCCGCGCAGGTACAGGGCGTTGGCGGTGCGGGCGGCCACCTGGAAGCCGAAGTCACGGGCGAAGGCCTCGGCGCGGCCCAGGTCGGGTTTGACGAACTCCAGCCAGGCCAGGTCGGTGACCTTGATGATCGGCTGCGGGGCGCGGCCTGGATGTTCGCCGTGCAGGGCGCCGTCCTCGCTGTGCAGGCCTTGGTGAGGATCGTGCCCATGGGGGAGGGACAAGGAGGTCATGGAGGACTCCATCCGTGCAGGCGAGGGGAGGTCAGGCGGTCGGGGCACCGGCCGGCGTGAACTCCCAGTGGAACGCGTAGCGATCGAGGACGGCCGCGATGCCGGCGCGTGCGGAAGGATCGGCGGCATACGGGACACGGACGGTGAGCCCGTCGTCCGCCAGGACGCAGTCCACTTCACCGACGTCCGCGGGCACTTCGGCGGTGGCGAGCTCGGCGAGCACCACGTCCTGCAGCGCCCTGAGCCGCAGCGGAATCTTGGTCGGCTTGACGACGTCGGTGAGCGGCAGCGTCTCCACGATGGTGATGTCCTTCGGCACCGCGGCCGGCTCGTGGATCAACTGGTGGCAATGGGCAATCAGTTCAGCCGGGGAGACGGAGGCGCCCGGGGCGAGGGTGACGTACGCGACGGGCACCTCACCGGCGTGCCGGTCGGGCCGGCCGGCCGCACTGGCGCCGCTGACCTGGGGGTGCTGCAGGAGGGCGTCCTCGATGACGGCTGGATCGATGTTGTGGCCGCCGCGGATGATGAGGTCTTTGGCCCGCCCGGTGAGATGGATGAACCCGTCGGCGTCGACGCGCGCGAGGTCACCGGTAGCCAGCCAGCCGTCGCGCACCGCGCCCAGGTCGTCCAGGACAGGCCCGGCCGACCCCTGGCCGGTGACGTAGCCGGCGAACACCGTTGGTCCGCGCAGAGCGAGGTCTCCGACCTCGCCGGGCGGCAGATCGTGCCAGGTGCCGTCGTCATCGACGCGCACGCTCTTGGCCTGCTGGTACGGCAGCCGCCGGCCGACCGCCGCCGGAAGGTCGGCGGTATGGGGCGACAGCAACCCGACGGCCCGGCCCTTGCCCGCACCCTGGGTGCGGAACTGGTGTGCCAGGCGGTGCACCTCGTCCCGCAACTGCGCGAACGTCCGGGTCGATCCCTCACGCCACTGTGCGGCACGGGGCAGCACCGTCAACGCCGGCTGCTCCGGCCACAACTCGGCAGCCCTCCGGAGCACCGCGTACGTGGACGCGGGCGACGCCCGTGCGTCCAGCGGCACCGCTTCGACATCGGCAAGATCGGCGGGGTTGTCGTAACTGGCAGGCCACAGCGCAGTGTTGGTGACGCCGGTCATGACGACGTCCGGGCGTTGCGCACCGTGGTCCGCTGGAGGCCCAGGTCGAGGCCGCCATCCAGGCTGGCGATACGCGAGGTGACCACGTCACCGGGTTGCAGATAGGCAGGGTTCTTGGCCTGCCGGGCAAAGAAGATCTCCCACTTGCGGCGGGTGGGCAGCAGTGACCCGAGGAACTCGGTCACCCTGCCCGGCGAGCGCAGGGCCGTGCCCCCAGGGGTGCCGGTCAGCAGCACATCCCCGGGCTGCATGGTCTGGAACCGGGCCAACACGGTGAGCGCCTTGTCCGGACGCGTGATCATGTCAGCGGCCGTACTGTCCTGCCGTACCTGCCCATTGACCTCGCACACCAGCCGCAGCCGCTCAAGGCGGGCGAGGTCGGCACTGTCCACCAGCACCAGCCGCGGCCCCAGCGGGGTGAAGGTCGGATACGACTTGCTCTCATAGAACTGCGTCTTGGGCAGCTGTACGTCGCGGGCGCTGAAGTCGTTCGCCACCACCAGGGCGGCCACGTAGTGCGGCAGCCTCTCCGTGGTGACGTCGGCGCCCAGCTCCAGCTCGGAGCCGAAGACGAGTCCGAGCTCGACTTCGTAGTCGAGCAGCCGCACGTGCGCCGGGCGCTCCACATCGGCACAGGGGCCGGTCACCGATCCGGACGCCTTACGGAAGAACGTCGTGGGCACCAGGTCAGGATCGAAGCCCGAATCGCGGGCGTGCGAGCGGTAGTTCACCATCTGGGCCACCACACGGCACGGGGTGGTCACTGGCGACACCAGCTCGCGCTCATCCAGCTCCTGCCAGCCGCCAGACGCCGCAGCGGCCTTCTCCACCGACTTCCGGTCGGCCAGCAGTTCGGCTGTCGTGCCCGCGTCGGTGTCGATCCTGCGCACCCGCTGATCGGGACGCTGCACCCACCAGGCTTTTCCCGTACGCACTACAGCTGCACTCATCACGGCTCCTGCCTGTAAGGCCCCTCATGCGTTCCGGGGCGGCGTCGGACGGCGGGCACGCTCGGCCTGGTTGCGAGAGGGCAACGCAACTAAAGTTGATGAGATCATCAAACTTGATATTCCCATCTGTCAATGGTGATTCAAGGGGTGGCAGAGCCCGTTCAGCACACGGCTCCGCCGCCCGGGCGTGCGGTCGAGTCGGCCTATTGAGTCCCGCCGGCAGGGGGATTGCCGCCCTTCCGGTCGCCCGAGTTGCGCAATTACGACATAAGGGGCAACCTGAAGAGGTGAAAAAATGTCCGAATGGTAAATAAAAGCCCACGGCGTCAGGGCTCCGACGAAGAGACCGGTCACCCGGGCACATGGCCTCCCGCCGCCCCGGTCAGTGCCACACCGAAAGGGAGAAACAACCATGTCCCGCAACCAAATCGCCACCAGCGCCCGCACGGCTGGCACGCCCGAGGACTATGCCCGCTTCGGAATCGAGGAGCAGGCGATCAAGCCGTGGGAGGACGGACTGCGCACCGACGGTTCAGCGGGCACCTACGAATGGTGGTACTTCGATGCGCACCTGGATGACGGCGCCAAACTCGTCGTGGTCTTCTTCACCAAAGAGTTCAGCGACATCAACAGGCCCGTGACTCCGGCCATCCGGATCGACCTGACGCTGCCCGACGGCTCCCAGGAAGACCGTCTCGTCGAGTTCGACCCACGTACCTTCACAGCCTCGACCGAAGGCTGCGATGTGCGGATCGGAGACAACGTCTTCACGGGCGACCTGCACACCTACACCATCCGCGGCGACGCGGAAGGGATCTCCTTCGACGTCACCCTGACCGGCCAGGTTCCCGCCTGGCGCCCGCAGACTGGGCATTTCGTGTTCGGGGAGCAGGGTGAGGAGTACTTCGCGTGGCTGCCGTCGGTGCCGCAAGGGCACGTGGAGGCGACCTACAGCGCCAACGGTCGCACCAGCACGACCACGGGCGTCGGCTATCACGATCACAACTGGGGCAACGCCCCGATGCTCAAGCTCATGCACCACTGGTACTGGGCGCGCGGCGCAGCCGGCCCCTACTCCGTGATCGCCTCGTACATCACCGCAGAGAAGGCGTACGGCTACGCCGAGATGCCCATTTTCATGCTGGCCCGTGACGGCAAGCTGGTCGCGGACGACAGCAACAAGATCACCTTCGAGGAACTGGGCTCCTACACCGACTCCGTCACCGGCAAGCCCGTCGGCAACGTCACCCGCTACACCTACACCGACGGCGATGAGCGCTACCTCGTCACCTGGACCCGCCACACCGACATCGCCGCAACGAGGATGGCGGACGACATCAAGGGCCCCAAGAAGGTGGCGGCCAAGCTGGCCGGGTTCGACGGCGCCTACCTGCGCTTCACCGGAGAGGTGCGCATCGAGCGCTACCAGGGCGAGAAGCGCGTGGAGGACTACACCGACGAGGCCCTGTGGGAGCTCATGTACTTCGGCAAGGCGCGCACCTGACTCTTCAGGCCGGCGATCCCCAGCTGCACTGATCCGAGAGGTTGGGGACGCGGCCGGCGGTGCGGTAGCCCTTCCCAGGCGGTGTCTCGGCGGTGGAGCAATTGTCAATTCCTGTGGATCACCGTGTGGAGCCTTGGGGGCCCGCAGCCAATGATCGAGGACTGCGAATGGCAACGGATCGGCGGTGCGCTCTCCCGAGTGGCGCCCGTGCCGGAACTCTTCGTGGGGCGGTCACGAGGGCCGTTGTCAGGGGCGATTGGCAAGATTGCGGCCATGAATGTCACTCCTGTCACTCCGCCACGGCCGATCGACGTTGCCGCCGTCTTTCCCCAACTGGCTCCGCTGGCCCGCACGGCGACCCGCCTGCACCCCCGCCCTGGGGCGCCGACGTGGCACGACAGCTCGATCGGCGGGCCGCTGCTGTGGCCCGCTGAGGAGCCGTGGCCGCACTGCGAGGAACCGCATGTGGTGGATGGCATCAACCCAGCCCAGTCCCCGGCGGATCTGCGGCTGCAGCGACGTATCTTCGCCGCCTCGCACGGCCGAGACCTGACTCCGGAGGAACGGGAGACTCTCGAGCGGATCCGGCCACCTCGGACGTATCCGGTGAGGCTGGCTGTCCGGGCGTACGACGGCCCCCTAGCGATGCTGCCCGTCGCGCAGCTGTACGTAAGGGATGTGCCCGATCTGAGCCCGCCGGAGGGCAAGGACCTGCTGCAGGTTCTGTGGTGCCCCTTCGATCATCCGATCATGCCCAGGACCCTGCTCTTCTGGCGGTCGGCAGCCGCCGTCACCGACATTCTCGACACGCCCCCCGAGCCGCCCGCGGTGCAGTTCGGTGGCTATCTGCCGGATCCGTGTGCGCTCGAACCGGAGCAGATCACCGAGTACCCCGACCATCTGGAGTTGAGCGAAGAGCTGCGGGAGCAGCTCAAGCAGTGGAGTGTGCCGCAGGCCGCAGAGGAAGACATGGACCCGGACACGTACTACGACTGTGTGCTGTCCAACGCACCTGGCTGGAAGGTGGGCGGCTGGCCCGCCTGGAACTCCACCGACCCCAGCCCGCAGCCCTGCTCCGAGTGCGGCACCGGCATGCAGGTCCTGATGACCGTCGCCACGTTCGAGGAAGGGGACGACGCCGGGAACAGCTGGTCTCCGCACCCCCACCCAGGTGCTGGACCGTACCCCGGCCACCGCGGCTACAACGCGACCGGTGTCCAGATAGGTCGTGGTTACCGGCAGCACTTGTTCGTCTGCCCGGCGGAGCCCGAGCACCCGCACATCGAGTTGATGTCGTAGCGACCAGCTAGGGCCTGCCTCTTTGACTGCGCTCGGTGAGACGGAGGTGGGTGTGCGGTTCCGCGTGGTTGACCGAGTGAGCCTCGATGGATGATGTTCCGCATGATGATGCGACCTCCTCGCCGAGGCATAGATCCTGTCGTGCCCCCGGTCGCGACGTCCTGGCGCCGCATCGACGCCTGGTTGTCCCGGCATGCGTCGAAGGCTCTAGCAGACCTCGGGCCCCCGGCTTCGTGGCAGTCCATTCAGGAAGCCGAGGAACGCTTGGGGTTCCCGCTTCCCGTAGATCTCTGCGAGTCGCTGCGGTGCCACGACGGAGATACGTCCCTGCTGGGTGTGCTCCCCTGCCGAAGGCTGTATTCGGTGTCGGAGATCATCTGGGGTGGCCCAGCCTGGGTTCATGGCTCCACGAAGTGGCGGAAGCCATGGAACATCACGGCCAGTCAACTTGGTTCGGCGCGGTGACCGCCCCCACGGTCGACAGCAGCGGAGACCTCGACTGGTGGGAGTGAGTCCTATGTCTTGTTGATCGCCTTCGTGCCCGGATGAGGATGCTCGCGAGATGGAATGCGGCCCGGTACGCGAGGGCGAGCTTGTCGGTTCGCATGGCCAGGCCGCGCCACTGCTTGAATCCGCACAGCCGGGCGCGGCGAAGGCGCTGCAGGAGATCTGCAACGCCGAAAGCCGCAGCCGCGCCGAGCGGGCGGTCGAAAAGTTATCCCGCCTCTACGGTGCGAAGTGGCCCAAGGCGGTCGCGAAGATCACCGATGACCAGGACGAGTTGCCGTCGTTTTACGACTTCCCGGCCGAGCATTGGGTCCACCTGCGGACCACCGACCCCATCGAGTCCACGTTCTCCACTGTCAAGCTGCGGACGAACGTCACCCGGGGCGCGGGCAGCCCCTTTGCGGCCCTGGCGATGGTGTTCAAGCTGGGCGCGTGCCACCGGAGCCCATTTCGTCCCCCTGGTCCGGGCCGGTGCGAAGTGTGAGAACGGCGTCCTGGTCGAGCGAGAGGAACTGGCGGCATGAGCGTGCGGGTCCGGGTGTGGTGCTTTCGCCACGGCGAGTCGCAGAACGTCACGGACAACGTCGCCGGGGCCGTGCCGAGCGCTCCACTGACCGAGCGGGGCCATGAGCAGGCCGCTCTCGCGGCCCGGACTCTCGCCGGCGAGCGGATCGGTGCGGTCTACTCCAGCTCGGCTTTGCGCGCACGGCAGACTGCTAAGCCGCTGGCCACTGCAGCCCGCGTTGACGTCCGGGCCCTGCCCGACCTCGTGGAGGTCGGCATCGGTAGGCACGAGGGAAGTAGCGATCCGGACGTTCGCCGGCAGACCGCCGACGTGCTTCGTTCCTGGGTGGTCGACAACGACCTGACACAGCAGGTCGCGGACGGTGAAACCGGCTTCGCGGTCACGGCCCGCATGGGCAAGGTGTTCCAGGCGATCGCCGAGCAGCACCAGGGCGAGACCGTCGCCGTCATCGGCCACGTCGCCAGCCTCACGGTCGCGCTCGGCCGGCTCTGCACCCTCGGAGCCGCGGTCTGGGGCACGCCCCTGCCTCACGCGCAGCCCTTCCTCATCGAGTGGGACGGCTCCACCTGGCGCTGCCCCTCATGGCCAGAAGCGAAGTGACGCACCGCAAACCAGACGACCCAATCCACAAGCCTTGACGATTGCTCTGTCGTGTGTGGGTCCGTGTGCCCTCCGGTCATCCGGCGGCCCGTGCTCCGCGGCTTGGTCTTCGCACAAGCCGTCACTCTTTCGCCGCCCATGCTGCCTTCCAGACCGTGGAATACCGGCAGCACGGCGGCGCCGCCACCAGGGACCGGGCTGCTTTGCCTGCTACTGCTGCCGCATGCCCCTGCATCCCTCGATGGCGTGAACGACCAATCCAAGCGCAGCGCAAGGACGGATTCCCTGACATGGACGACGACTCGACCCCCACGCCGCTGCGCGGCATCAAACGCTTCTCTTTGGGCGCGCTCAGCGGCCTGCTCGCCGGATACGCCGCCATCGCGGTCGCCGAGCTGGTCTCCGCGGCAGCGCGACCCGAATCGGGCCCCGTCATCGCGGTGGGCGGGGCGGCCATCGACCGCACCCCTCCGGCGGTCAAGGACTGGGCGATCCGGCAGTTCGGCACGCACGACAAGCTGGTGCTGCAGCTGGGCATTCTGGCCGTGCTGACCGTGCTCGCCCTGGTGCTCGGGGCCCTCGCCGCACAGTGGCGGCTGATCGGCTCACTGGGTGTCCTCGCGTTCGGCGTCGTCGGCGCTCTGGCCGCCACCAGCAGGCCCGACTCCACCAGCGTCACGGACGCGCTGCCCTCCGCCGTCGGCGCCATCGTCGGCGCCTGCCTGCTCTACTACTTGATCGGGCGCCTTGGACGCGCCGGGGACGTCACCGGCCAGACCTCTGCCTCTCGAGGCTCGGTCTCGGATGACGGCGCGGCGCAGGCACTGGATGACACAGCCCCCGCACATGACGCCGACGGCTCAGGCGGGTCGGGGTGGGACCGGCGCGGGTTCATCCTGGCCGCGACCGCCGCGGCAGCGGCTTCCACCGGTGCCGGGCTCGCGGGCCGGGCGCTGAACGGCTCGCAGGGCCAGAACGCCGTCGCCTCCCGGAAGGACGTGGTGATTCCCGCCCCGGCGTCGAAGGCGGCCCCGGTACCGCGCGGGGCAGCCCTGCGGATCAAGGACATCAGCCCGTTCATGACGCCCAACGATGACTTCTACCGCGTCGACACCGCCCTGGTTGTCCCCAAGGTCGACGCCACCAGTTGGAAGCTGCGTATCCACGGCAAGGGCGTCGAGCGCGAACTGACCGTCTCCTTCGACGACTTGCTGAAGATGCCGCTCATCGAACGCAACATCACCCTGACCTGCGTCTCCAACGAGGTCGGCGGCCCCTACGTCGGCAACGCTCGCTGGATCGGCGTCCGCCTGACCGACCTGCTCAAGCAGTGCGGGGTGAAACCGCCGTCGAAGGGCGGGCCCGCCGACCAACTGGTGGCGCGGTCGGTGGACGGCATGACCATCGGCAGCCCCGTCGAGGACGTGATGGACGGCCGCGACGCGATGCTCGCCGTCGGCATGAACGGCCAGCCGCTGCCGTTCGAGCACGGCTTCCCGGTCCGCATGGTCGTCCCGGGACTGTACGGCTACGTGTCGGCCTGCAAGTGGATCCAGGACATCGAGCTGACCACGTTCGACGCCTACGACTCGTACTGGGTCAAGCGGGACTGGGCGCAGAAGGCGCCGATCAAGACCGAGTCGCGCATCGATACGCCCAAGCCGTTCGCCCGCCCGAAGGCCGGCACAGTCATGGTCGCCGGTGTCGCCTGGGCCCAGCACCGCGGCATCGACAAGGTCGAGATCCGGGTCGACGACGGGCCCTGGGAAGAAGCACGGCTCGCCACCGAGGACACCCGGGACACCTGGCGGCAGTGGTCCTACCCCTGGGACGCCACCAAGGGCGGCCACACCCTGACCGTGCGGGCCACGGACCGGACGGGCGAGACCCAGACCGAGAAGCGCACCCCGACCATCCCAGACGGCGCCTCCGGCTGGCACTCCGTCGTCGTCACCGTCGACTGACTCCTGGCCGAAGCGCACTTCGGGCCTGATTCGAGTGGAGGGCAACGCTGTGCGTTACTGGTGTCTTTCACCTGCTCAGCCCCAGCCCAGCGGTGTTCGGAGGGCGGCACATGACACACCCCGGGCCGGTCGGGCCCGTTCCAGCCCGTGGACCTGATCTGCAGGAGCAGCTTGCCCTCGTCGCGCAGGGGGATCGCGAGGCGTTCTCCGTCATCTATGAGGCGGTGGCTGCGCCCGTGTTCGGCGTCGTGTGCAAGCTGCTGCGCGATCATGCCCAGTCCGAGGAAGTCGCTCAGGAAGTGTTCGTCAAGGTCTGGCGTACCGCGGCGCGCTACCGCGCGGATCGGGGCACGGTCCTGAACTGGGTGCTCACCTTGGCGCACCGGCGCACCGTGGACCGGATCCGCTCGGTGGAGGCGGCTGCCGCGCGCGACCACCGGGTCGCGCTGCTCGATCAGGTCCCGGAGTTCGACGAGGTGAGTGAACAGGTGGAGGAACAGTTGGAGCGGGAACAGCTGCGCCGCTGCCTGCGTTCCCTCAGTGAGATCCAGCGTCAGTCGGTGACGCTGGCGTACTACCAGGGCCTCACCTACAAAGAGGTGGCGGAGGCGCTGTCCGCTCCGCTGGGCACGATCAAGACTCGGCTGCGTGACGGTCTCATCCGGCTTCGCGACTGCTTGGGGGTGACCGTATGACCGCCTCGACCGACCTCCACACGCTGACCGGCGCCTACGCGCTGGACGCCCTCGATGAGGACGAGCGCGTCGCGTTCGAGCAGCACCTGGCCAAGTGCGAGGACTGCGCCCAGGAGGTACGTGAACTGACGGCGACCGCCGGACGGCTGGCGCTCGCGGCCACCATGCCGCCACCGCCCCGCCTCAAGACCCAGGTGATGGAGCAGATCGCCGGTGTGCGGCAGGAGCACTCCCATTCCGGGGTGACGGCCTTGTCGCGCACAGCACGTCGCGAGCGCGCCATGCGATGGGCGCTCGCCGCCTGTGTCGCGGCCGCTGCCGGGCTCGGCGGCACGACGCTGTGGCAGCACCAGCAGGCCGACGAAGCCCGTCAACAGGCCCAGGTCGCGCAGCGGCAGGCCGACCAGATCACCGAGGTGCTCTCCGCTCCGGACGCCAAGGTGACCTCAACGGCCGTCGGCGGCGCGGCGCGCGGCTCCGTGGTCGTCTCGCACGACAGCGACAAAGCCGTCTTCGTCGCCTCCGGTCTGGCGAAGCCGCCACAGGGCAAGGTGTACCAACTGTGGTTCGCCGACGGGGACCGGATGCGCCCGGCCGGCCTGATGGACCCCTCCCGGACGAGCCAGAGCGTCCTGATGGCGGGCGCCGTCGGCAAGGCGTCCGGCGTGGGCGTCACCCTCGAACCGGACGCCGGCTCCAAGCAGCCCACCACCCAGCCGGTGGTCCTGCTGCAGCTGCCCGCCTGATCGGTCCGGACCCTCCCGGGCCATGTTCAAGGGGTGCACCTTCGGTGCACCCCTTGACTCCCCTTTTCCCTCCGACTGCGCGCCGTTCGGTCGTACAGTCAGCTCTTGGGCATCAGGACACTGTCGATGATGTGGACAGTGGCGTTCGAGGTCTGCACATCGCCACAGACAATGTTCGCGCTGTCGTTGACCTTGAACTTCTCGCCGGAGCCCGAGGTCGTCAGCTTGCCGCCCTCCAGCGTCCTGAAGCTGCCGTCAGCCAGCTTGTCCTGCGTGACCTTCTGACCCACCACGTGGTACGTGAGGATCTTGGTCAGCTGCGCCTTGTCGTTCAGGACCTTGTCCAGGTCCGCCTTCGGGATCTTCGCGAACGCCTCGTTCGTCGGCGCGAAGACCGTGATGTCCTTGGCGTTGTTCAGGGTGTCGACGAGACCGGCCTTCTTCACCGCCGTGACCAGCGTCGACAGGTCGGGGTTGTGCGAGGCGGCGGTGGCCACCGGGTCCTTGGCCATGCCCTCGAAGCTGCCCGCACCGTCCTTGGGGACGGAGGAGCAGGCGGAGCCGAACGGGCCCGTCATGCCGTCGGCCGAGGCGGCCGGGGTCAGCGCCGCCAGCGAGAACGGGAGCGCGAGCGCCGCCGTTCCGACCAGGATCCGGGTGCTTACTCGATGAGCAGTCATGATCAACACTCCTTTGCGGCGGGCTGCGGACCCGCCGGGCCCCCGAGCGGCCCGGGACCGGTGAGAGCGCGGGCTACCGGGGCCGGCGCGTCATTCGCGCCCTCACACCAGTAATTCGACGCCACACGAGATCCGGATTGCCTCGTTTTGAGAATTTCGACACTTTCGGCAATCCGCGGCGGATACCGGCGCCGGATTACCCGTGGAGGGCACACCCGGTGGTGCGGCGCCATTCGCAGCGGGACCCGCGGGCGCACGGGACAGGAGGGGCGTCTCTGAGGAGGAGTCGGCCATGAACCACTCGAAGATCCGCACCCGGGCCTGCGCCGTCGCCCTGACAGGGGCCTTCGCCCTGACCGGCCTCGCCGTCGGCGGCAGCGCCCACGCCTCCGGCTGGGATCCGGACGACTGGGGGCCCGGCGGCTCCTGGTCTGAGACCTGGACCTGGTCGGGGTCCTGGACGGAGTCCGGGGCCGGGACCTGGTCCGGGAACGGGCATGACGACCATGCCGCTCCGGCCATCGTCACGGCACGGACCGAGGTCTACGTCCGTGACGCGCCGACCACGCACGCGAGGGCCACCGCCACGCTGCCCGCGGGCTCCCACCTCCGGCTGTTCTGCCAGACCGACGGCGGCCACGCGGACGGAACGTCGGTCTGGTACTTCGACAACGACGCCCACGGCTGGATCAGCGCCGCCCATGTCCGGCCCACCGGCTGGCAGCCGCCCAGTTGCTGACAGCTGCCCGTATCCGCCAGGAGGGGCAAGGAGGTTCTCGCCATGACCACACTGCACGCCGGCCCCCACGCCCGACCGCGGGTGAAACTCGACGATCACTTGCCGGTCGACCACCGCCTGAGCCGGGTCTACCGGTTCAGCGCCGGATCCATGGGCGTGTTCCTGCTGGCGTTCGGCGCCCTGGGGCTCATCCGCCGTATCGGCTTCTTCGACACCGGCGCCAACACCGCCCTCGGTCTCAACACCAACGGTGCTCTGAGCGTCCTGTCCTTGCTGGTCGGTGGCGTCCTTCTGGCGGCCGCCGTCCGTGGCGGGAACACCGCGTCCACCGTGAACATGATGCTCGGCATCGGCTTCCTGCTGGCCGGATTCGCGTTCCTGTTCGCGCTGGACAGCCGCTTCAACTTTCTCAACTTCCGGATGCAGAACGTGCTGTTCAGCTTCGCCGTCGGACTGCTGCTGATGACCGGCGGCATGTACGGAAGAGTCAGCGGAGGGCTCCCTCACGACAACCCGTACTGGCGCTCCCGGCACTCGGGCTGACCCAGGCGGACGAGGGCTCTCCTCCCCTTGGATTTCACGCTTTCGAGGAACCGACCAATCCGCGGCGGCGACCGCACCGGATTCCCGGCGATGGAGGCGGATGGCCTCCACAGTTCCGATCGTTGAGGGATTTTCATGCAGACTCGCCTTCGTCGTGTCGCCGTCGCCGTCGCCGCCGCGGCCATGCTGCCGCTGGCCCTGACCGCGTGCTCCGACAGCGACTCCAAGGACAAGGCCTCCGACAGCGCCTCATCCGCATCGAAGGGGTCGGACATGGCCAGCCCCTCCGACGACATGAGCACCGCCGACGAGCCGTTCGGCCCGGCCTGTTCCGCTGTCCCCAAGGAGGGCGCGGGTTCCTTCGAGGGCATGGCCAAGGACCCGGTGGCCACCGCCGCCTCGAACAACCCCGACCTGTCGACGCTGGTCACGGCGGTGAAGAAGGCCGGTCTCGTCGACACCCTGAACAACGCCAAGAACATCACGGTCTTCGCGCCGACGAACGAGGCGTTCGCGAAGATCCCGAAGGCGGACCTGGACAAGGTCCTCAACGACAAGGCGCAGCTGACCAAGATCCTGACCTACCACGTCGTGGGCCAGAAGCTGGCGCCCAAGGACCTGGAGAACGGCTCCTTCGACACCCTGGAGAAGTCGAAGCTCACCACCTCCGGCTCCGGCGAGAACTACAAGGTCAACGACAGCGCCAACGTCGTCTGCGGCAACGTCAAGACCGCCAACGCCAACGTCTACATCATCGACTCCGTCCTCATGCCGAAGAGCTGACACGACCGCGCACGCCGGCCGGCGGGACGGCCTGCGCCGGACGGCCTCCGCACACAGGCCAGCCTCGGTGATTGCATGGGTATCCGGGGTGCACACGGGCCGGCGCAGTCGGGCCGGGGAGGTTGCGGTGCCTTCCCGGCGGTCGTGCCCACCCCTCCCACCCGCTCACGGCATTCTGCCGACCATAACGTCCTCAACCTCAATGAGCGCAGGCGCCGAACTCCTCGTGCCGCGCGCGGGCTTCGTACAGATCCCTGGCGCTGACGTCCCGTCGAGCCAGGGTGGTGCGCCGGACTTCTGCGCGAGCCTGCTCCATGAGCCGCCTGAACTCTTCCTGCGTCATCGCACTCGCCTCACCAGGACTGCATGTCTGTCACTGGTAATACGTCGCCACACGCGCGCCGGACGGGTGCCGATAGCAGCCCGGTGCCGGCCTGTCTCCGCACCGGACGGCAGAGAGCCCTTCGCATCCTCGTCTATGGGCGACAGCAAATGCGCTGCTCCAGGAGGTGAGGGCCATTTCGGCATACCCCCTGATCGCTGTGGCTCATACCGTCGCCCTCGCCCCACTGGCCGACGCCCCAACCGTCGGCGCAGCTTTACCGGAGGCCGACTTGAGCAGGATCAGGCCGTTCACGGGGACGCCATGAGCCCTTTCCAACCTGATGCTGATGTGTGGTGAAGGGCGACTACGGCCTTGACCACGTCGGTGATCCGGTTGGTGCTCGATCGGGAGCAGGATGACGAACGTCTTCATGCGGATCGTCTTCATTGCCTCGCCCAGGGTCGGGGCGAAGGCGGCCAGGACGTCGATGGCCTCGCGTATGTAGCGGAAGACGGCCGCGCTTCCGATGCCGAACCCGGCGGCGAGCTGGGCGTACGTGTCACCGCACCGCAGGTGGGCGAGGGCTGGCAGGGCCTGGCGTCCGGCGGGAAGGCGTCGCCACCGCGTCCCGATCTCCTGCCGCTTGGCGCTGAGTTGTCCGGCCAAGAAGCACGCGAAGCTCCTGGCGGACACGGGTGATCTTGGGCGAGACCCCGTTCACCAGGAGCTTCGTCGTTGCGCAGTGCCGTCCAACTCGCGGTCAGCAGCGCCACCTTGGAAGCGGCTCACCGCGTGGTCGCGGCCATCCGTTCAGAAGAGCCACACCCTATTCAGAAGTCCCTCCTTCCCCGTGCGGTGTCAGGCCTTGCCTTTGTGGCAGACCCACTTCCCGTTCACCCATTCACAGGTCTTCTCGTAGCCCGATCGGAAACTGCCCAGCCAGTCGGTGGTCTGGTGTGCCGACCGGCGCGGTTGTGCCGTGTAGCTCGACGCCTGATCGACTGGCCCACCCGTGGTGTTCACGGCCATCAGAGGCCACGGGTAGGCGGGGCGAGTCGCGGTGACCGCTCCCGAGGTGCTGACCTTGCTGGTCATCATGCTTTTCGGTGCCTTACCGCTCTCCACCCAGTCGACCACCGCGGTGAGCGCGTCGAACTTGTCGGGTCCCTGACCGCCGTTGCAGTGGGCGACGCCCGGCAGCATGAAGAGCCGGGCGAACTCCTGGGTGCGGGCCAGTCCGCCCATCTGCTTGGCGACCGCTTGGTAGTACGCGATGGTGCCGGCCGGGGGTATGGCCGGGTCGGCCTCGCCGTGCCACATGATCAGCTTGCCGCCGTGTCGACGGAAGGCGCTCAGGTCAGGGTTGGTGGAGTCATAGATTCCCGAGACTCGGCCTGTGATCTCCCGGAAGCTCTTCTCGGTGAACTGGATGTCGTCAAGGCTCAGAGAGGGCCTCGGTCCCGGGTAGGCGAGCCAGCGCACCGTATTCACGGCGAAGCCGCCCTGGTTGGAGAGTGTTCCCTGGCTCCGCGGAATGAGCCATCCCGCCCAGTTGAGTTCCGAACCGCGGGGCTGGGCGCCCGGATACAGCAGCTGGTTCTTCTCGTCCCGCACCCCACCGTAGACCTTGCGGACCGCCTCGATCTGGACCGGCGTGAGGCAGAAACCGGACGGGGCGTCGGCGGCCGCCGGACAGGCGATGCTCTTCGGATCGAAGGAGCAGCTCTGCGAGTCGCTGATCAGCCCGTCCTTGGTGCCGTCCAGGGTGTCGCAGGCGTCGATCACGGCCGCATGCAGGCCGGCGAGATCGTTCACCGAGAGGATCGGACTGCCGGTACGGTCCAGTACGGCTTTGGCGTTCCACGCCTGGTCGAAGACGGCCAGCGCAGTCATGTTCGACGCGGGAGCCCCGGCGACGACGCCGTCGAAGTCTTGAGGGTAGCGCTGCACCTCGGTCAGGGCCTGGTCGCCGCCCTCGGAGCAACCCGCGAAGTACGACTTCGACGCGGACTGCCCGTAGAACCGCTTGACGATCTCCTTGGCCACCAAGGAGGTCAGGTGCTGGGAGCGGTAGCCGAAGTCGACCCGCAGTTGCGGGTCCGCGCCGAAGAGCCCGTCGGTGGCGCTCGCTCCGTAGTGCCCCTCGTTGTCGGCGGCCACCGCGAACGTCCCGTCGGTGAGAGGGGCACAGCCGTAGGCCGCCGAGGTGTCGTAACTGACGTTGCCGCAGAAACCGCCGCAGCCGGTCTGCAGGTATCGTCCCGCCCAGGTCTTGGTCGGCAGCATCAGTTCGAACTGGATCTGGGGAGCGACGAGTCCCTTCACCCGGCAGGCCTCCCACTTGCCGAGAGAGTTGTCGGTAGCGGCGACGACGGTCGCCGAGATGACGCTCGCCGGTGCGCCCGGGACGCCGGTGACATCCAGTTGGGCTGCCTGCGCGCAGTTCATCGCCGGAGGTGTCGCGGCCATGGCGGACTGGACCTGGTGTGAGCGTGGCGAAGCCTGCGCCGTCGAAGCGACGAGGCCCGCCACGAGCATCAAGGCGTAGAGGGATGCGGCAATGGTTCGCTGTCTTCTGGAACCTCGCATGAAGAGTGACAACAGGCCTCCCGGCACGATGTGGGATGCGAAGCCCACGAATTGTCGTCATCCCGGGACTGCTCTCACAGCCTGTCGGTCCGCTCACCGAACCCTCGCGGACGACGAGTGGCACGATGAGCGCCCGCCGTCACAACGAGCGAGCCCAGGGGGCCTCTCGGCGGCACGCGCACTGCTTCGTCCGGGCAGGTCTTCTGGGGGTGCCCCGAAGGCTTCGAGTGTTCGCCAGGCCGAGGCAGGCCCGCCGGGGTAGACGCCCTGTGGTCCCTGCTCACCCTCCAGGAGGGGGTCTGTCCAGTGAGCCTCTTCCAACCTATCGGTGAGGCCAGGTAGTTGACCGGCCCCGCAACATGAAGAAGCTCCTGGTAGACGGTGTCTCGACCAAGATTCACCGTGTCCCACCAGGAGCTTCGCTTGCTTGTCTATCCGTCGGCGATCGATCTGTCGACCCGTACTCTGCGGCATCTGGCCGGGCAACTCACCTCCCGCAGGCAGGAGATCGGCACGCGGTGGAGGCGGCTGACCGCGGGCCGTCAGGCCCTGCTCGCACTGGCGCATCTGCGGTGCGGTGACACCTACGCCCAGCTCGCGGCCGGGTTCGGTATCGGGATCGCCACCGTGTACCGCTACGTCCGCGCGGCGATCGACGTTCTTGCCGTGCTCGCGCCGACGCTCGACGAAGCGATGGTGGCGGCCCGCTCGAAGGCGTGCGTGATCCTGGACGGCACGGTGCTGCCGATCGACCGGATCGCCGCCGACCGGCCCTACTACTCCGGGAAGAAGCGGCACCACGGCATGAACGTACAGGTGCTGACCGATCCGTTCGGCCGGCTGCTGTGGGCTTCGCACGCGCTGCCCGGTGCGACGCACGACCTGACGGCGGCCCGCGAACACGGCATCATCGACGCCCTCGTCGAGGCGGACCTCAAATGCTGGGCGGATAAGGCGTATCAGGGCGCGGCCCGCAACGTGCGGGTCCCGTTCAAGGGGCGTCGGCTCAAGCGGTGGCAGCGGCGTCACAACACCACCCACGCCAAGATCCGCTGCGTCGGAGAGCAGGCCACGACGACTCGAAGAACACCCACTGAGAGTGCCTTGTGTCCGCAGAGGCGTGTGCGGATGGCCGCGTGTGGTGATTGAGCAGGCTGTGTTGCTGAGGTTGCCTTCGCGACCTTGATGGTCGGGTGTGTTGCATTCGACGGAACTCCCTGTGACGCGGATCACTCATATCCGGGCTCGTGCGGTGGCGCTGTCAGTGGGGGCTGAGATCGTGCCTGCGTGAGCGAACTGGTTGAGCATGTCGATGAGTACGACCGTGTGGTGGGCGTCGTCGAGCGAGGTGAGGCGGAGCGTGAAGGCTGGCCGCATCGCATTGCAACGACGATCTGCCGTGATCGGGCAGGACGGATCTTGGTGCTGCGGCGGTCCGAGACGCACCCCCGGTTCCCGGGCTACTACGACGTGATGGTCGGTGGCGCCGCGGGTGTGGGCGAGCCGTATGAGGAAGCCGCGGCCCGGGAACTGTCCGAAGAGCTGGGCGTTCGTGTGCCGGTGCGTTTCCTGTTCAAGTTTCTTTGCCGGGAAGGGATCAGCCCCATCTGGCTCGGGGTGCATGAGGCCATCGTGCCCGAGGCCCTGGTCCCAGACCCGGACGAGATCGACTGGCAGGACTGGGTGACAGTGGCCGAACTGCACGAAAGTGTTGATCAATGGCGCTTCGTTCCGGGAGGGCGGGAAGCACTGCGTCGATATCTGGAGTCCGGATCTGGTCGTGGTGCGGGCGAGCCAGCAGCCGGGTGACTGGCGATGCGGGTCGCCGCGGTTGAGGGCGGGCATTTCAGCTGCAGGTCCCGATCACCGTGGTTCGTGGTGCGGGAAGGCGGCTCACCCGGCTTGGCGGGGTGGCGGGTTGCGATGGGGGGGGCAGGGGTTTTGGAGTGGGGGTCCGTTGTTGATCTCGACCGTGATGTTCAGGGTGGGGCAGGGCCTGCCGGTTGGAGGCAGGTGGACGGAGGATTCCCCGCGAGACGGGAGATGGCGGTTCGCCGCACTGATCGGCGGAAGCTCACGGGAACAGGGGCGAGGTGACCGCTGGTGCGCGCTGTGTCTGTGTGGCGGATCCTGCTGGAGAACTGACGGGGCGGGGCGTTTCGGCCCCCGGCTGTCGCTGACGAAGCGGGCCGAGCGCCGCCCCCCTTGTCCTGCGTTGTCCTAGGCTGGTGGCACTACGGGTTGTGGGTTGCGTCGATGGTCTCGGGGGACTGGATGGATGTGGAGATCGCGCAGTTGGTCGGGCAGGCCGCGCCGTACGTGTCGACGGCCGTCGGAGCGTATGGCGCGGGGGTGTTGACCCGTGCCGAGGACGCCGCGGTGGGCGCCACTGCCCATCTGGGGCGGCGGATCCTGGGGTTGGTGTGGCGGCGCAGGGACGAGCAGGGGCGGGGGGAGCTGGAGGCCGCGGTGGAGGATGTGGCCGCCGCCCCAAAGGACGACGACGCGGGCGCCGCACTGCGCCAGCAGATCAAGCGAGCGCTGCGTGACGACGACGGACTCCGGGCGGAGCTGGCGGCTTTGCTCGCCGAGGCGGGGTCTGGTTCCGGCGAGCGCTCCGTGCACGTGACGGCGTCGGGCGAGCGTTCCATTGCCGCCCGCACCATCGGAACTGCCGTGACCGGCGACGGCGTGACGCTGCGGCCGTGACGGGCGGCGCGCAGGCCCGCGGGCCCGACGAGGGCCGTGGGCCCGATGAGGGCCGTGGGCCCGATGAGGGCCGTGGGCCCGATGAGGGCCGTGGGCCCGACGAGGGCCGTGGCCCGCGTGCCTGCGGGCGGCGGTCGCTCGCGGTCGGGGGCAACGTCAGCGTGGCGATCACCGGGGACGGTGCGCGGGTGGTGACACTGCCGGCCGAGGCGGTGGCCTGGGCGCGGGATGCCCAGGCGCCGCCCGGGGCCGGGAACCTGCCGGGATCGGCCTCGGGCGTCTTCGTCGGGCGCGAGGAGGAACTCGCGGCTCTGCGGCGCGAGTTGAAGGAGGCCGGTGAAGCCGCCGTCACCCAGGCCGCCCGGGTCGTCCACGGCCTCGGCGGGATCGGCAAGAGCACCCTCGCCCTGCACTACGCCCACACCTACCGGCATGACTACACCCTGGTGTGGTGGATCGGCGCCGAGAGCGCTGAGCAGATCCTGGCCGGGCTCGCGGCGTTGGCCGTCCGGCTGTGTCCGCAGTGGGCCGCGGGGGCAGGTGTGGGCACGGAGGAACGGGCGGCCTGGGCGATGCTGTGGCTGCAGTGGCATCCGGGATGGCTGCTCATCCACGACAACGTGGAGGATCCCCGTGACCTGCGCCACTGCCTCGGCTCCCTCCCCGACGGCCACCATCTGGCCACCAGCCGCACCGCCACCGGCTGGCACAGCATCGCGCCCACTGTCGCGCTGGGGCTGCTGAGCCCGCAGGCGTCGGCCGACCTGCTGAGCACGCTCGCCTTCGGGCGAGGACGTGTGCTCACCGGACCGGAGCGCGCGGAGGCGGAGCAGCTGGCCGCGTTCCTCGGCCATCTGCCTCTCGCGCTCGAACAGGCCGGCGCGTATCTGTACGAGACCGGGGCTTGCATGCCCGACTACCTGGACATGCTCGAACGCGTGATGGACAGCGCCCCGGGAGGCATCGACCCGCAACGCACCATCGCCCGTATCTGGCACCACACCCTCGACGCGGTCCGGGCCCGCAACCCCTCCGCGATCCGCATCCTCGACGCCATGGCCTGGCTGGCCCCCGACGAGGTTCCGCGCGTGCTGCTCGCGCCGTTGGCCGACGACGCCCTCGCCCTGGGGGAGGCGCTGGGAGTGCTGCATGCGTACAACATGGTGTCGTTCAGCGAGGACCGCAGGAGCGTCAGCGTGCACCGGCTCGTCCAGACGGTGCTGCGCGAGCGTCCCGGCTGGCCGGGCCGCAGGGACGCCGAGCGGTTGGTGTGGTCGGCGCTGTCGGGCGACAGCGACGCCTTCGGGGGCTGGGGGCGGATCGTCCCCGATGTCGTGGCGCTCGCCGTGTCGACGCCGTCCGGATACGTGGCCACGGACGACGCCGTCCGCGCCTGGCGCGTCGTGGCCCGCTATCTGTCCCGCCTGGGCCGCAACGCCCACACGGTGCTCCTGCGCGCCGCCACACTGGCGCAGTACGAGGAGACGCTGGGGGACACCCACCCGCGTACGCTCACCGCCCGGGTCGTGCTCGCCGACGCGCTCCTGGACTCCGGGGACGGGCTGTCGGCCGTCGAGCTGTACGAGACGGTGGCCGAGTACCGGGTGCGCGAACTGGGCTACACGCACCCGGACACGCTGAACACCCTCAGCGGCTTCGCGCGGGTCTGCCTGTCGGTCGGGCTCGTCGACGGGGCGCTGAGACTGTACGAGGACGTGCTTGCGCGGATGCGACTCCAGCTGGGCGAGGAACACCGCGACACGATGAACACCCGCCACAATCTGGCCAGCGCCTATGCGGAAGCCGGTGACTTCCGCAAGGCGATCTCCCTGGGCGAGACGATCGTCGAACAGAGTGCGCGGCTCCTGGGAGACAGCGATCCCGCCACGCTGAGAAGCCGCAACAACCTCGCCCTCGCCTACGAGTCGGCGGGAGAGCACGAGCGGGCCGTCCGCCTGCACGAGGCCACGCTGGCCCAGCGGGAGCACGTGCTGGGACCCACCCATCCCGGCGTGATGACCAGCCGTCACAACCTCGCGCTCGCCTACAAGGACGCCGGCGACCTGGAGCGGGCCCTGCCCCTGCTCGAACGCAACCTGGCCCAGCGCCGACAGGTACTGGGCGAGACACACCCCCAGACACTGACCAGCTACAACTGGCTCGCGCTGGCCTACAAGGACACCGGCGACCTGGACCGGGCCGTCCCCCTGCTCGAACGCAATCTGGAGCGGCGGGAACAGGTGCTGGGACACATGCACCCGCACACGATGAACAGCCGCGCCGAACTCGCCCACGCCTACGCGGCACGCGGTGACGACGACCGGGCGATCTTTCTGTTCGAGCTGGCGCTCGCCCAGCTCGAGGACATCATGGGCGACAGCCATCCCGACACCATGGCCACCCGCGGTCATCTCGCCGCTGTCTGCCGCAAGACCGGCGACCTGGACCGGGCGGTGCGCCTGTACGAGACCACTCTCGTCCAGCGCGAGCGTGTGCTCGGCGAGAGTCACCGCAAGACCATGCACACCCGCAACAGTCTCGCCGTCACCTGTCGTCAGGCAGGTGATCCTCAGCGGGCCGTCCACCTGCACGAGGTCAATCTCGCCCACCGCGAGCGCACGCTGGGCGCGGACCACCCCAGTACGGTGCTCAGCCGGGACAACCTCGCTGTCGCCCGCCGCGCCGCGGCCGCAGCCAAGGCCGGACAGCAGACACCGCCCGGGGCAGGCCGGTCCTCGGCCCCACCTTCATGAGCGAACGGGCGACCTGCTGGCAGCGGGGGAGGGGCGTGCAGGGGTTCGTTGCGACGGGGCCGTGCTCACGGACACCGCGGCCGCTGCGCACGCCCGCGGCTTCGGCGAGACCCTCACCGACCGCGGCGGCGCCACGCTCCCACCCTGGATCGATGCCGTCGACGCCCGTCAGCTCCCCGGTCTCACCGGCTTCGCGCTCCACCTTCTGCGGGACCTTGACGTGGTGTTGGCTGGGCTCGCTCTCACCTGGAACGCCGGCAGCATCGAGGGCGCCGTCGACCGCATCAGGAAGATCAAGCGCCGGCTCTACGGCCGAGCCGGATTCGAACTGCTCCGGAAGATGATCCTGCTCCAGTAACACTGCGCGAGCAGCCGCCCACCCGTGGCAGGATGGCCTCATGCTGATCCGAAAGGGCGATGCCGCGTAGGCGTCCCAAGGCCGTCCGCGCAGAGCGGTGGCGGCCACGATGGCAGTGTTCGGTCCAGAGAGTTCGCGGTGTCTCTGCGCAGACGCGTGCAGCGATCCGCCGGGTCGAAGACCAGGAGATGTGGCCCGACGCGGTCGCCAATGCGCTCTCGTGTTTCGAGCGAGCTTTTGACCAGCCGGGACGCTACCTGGACGCCTTCGAGTTCGAGTCGCCCGGGGTGGGAGACGCCCGTGATGACCTCGAGCGGGCGATGCGGCACCTTCCTCCCGGAGCGCAACGGGACCTGGGCCGGCTGATCACACGCATCGATGAGGAATTCGAGCGCCGCACCCTGCCCGACCCCAACCATGTTGAGCTGGCGGTGTTCGGCTGGTGGTGGACCAGAATGCGAGAACGTTGACGGGCCCCGGACTTGCGCCCTCTGCCGAAGGACGCCGTCACCTGCCGCGACGACTCCCCAAGATTTTTTGCCAGAGCCCTCACCGCAGTTGCCAAGCCACTCAACTCACCCTTGAGCACGGCGAACAGGGCAGAGCACGCCCGTCGTAAAAGCATGGTCGGAGACTCGGCGCGCTCCCGCGCGCGCCGGGAGCCGGCCCGCGATCCGGAAGCCTGGCCCGACACAGACGTCGACGACGTCGCCGCGGCAGTCGTCCAGGCGTCGCCCGCCGCCAGGACGACTGCAGTCGTAGAGCGTACGGCGGGGTCGGTGTCGGGGAGTTGGGGGATGAGAAGGTCGAGGTCGTCCGTGATGGCCGGGCGGGCAGCCTGGATGGTCCAGTTCGTGGGGCCCATGATGGTGCCCGTGCCCCCCCACACCGAAGGGGTCTGCGGTGACCTGGAGAAGGCCTTCGCGCCGTCCGCCCCCGAGGTGCTGGCATCGTGCGATTTCACCGGTCAGGCGCAGGATGCCGGCGCGGAGTCGGGGATGGGCGGTGGTGGCGATGCGGATCAGGAACGGTACGGCCGGTGCTCCCACCGCGATGGGTGCTGCCCTGGTGCTGGAGGTGCTTCCACAACTCGCTCAGGGACCGGGGGGCGGCCTGCGGATCGCCGGAGGCCAGTGCCGCGAGGCGGGCGGGGACTTCCTCACCGGGCCCGTAGAAGTGCTCGAACCGGTGCCAGGGCAGGGCGTCGTACCGGAACTCGTCCTTGACCCCGCGCGGTATCGCGCTCACGACCGTGTGCACGTCGGCGTCCGCGCCTGCGCGTGTTTCGGGCGACCCGGTCCACGAGTCTTTCTCGGAACCTGTGTGGGGCTGCGGTGCGGGCCGGCCGGCCACAGGTCCTCGCCTGCGCTCCACGCACTCCCTTTTCAGCTGCTGTCGTCGTCGGGTTCCGGATTCTACGGCTGGTGATCGGGACGTCCAGAAGGTGGCGGAGACGATTGTCGACGGGGTGCGGGGAGGTCTGGTTCGGCTGACGCGGGTTGGCGGCGGACGTGGTCCTAGTGTGTGGCGGGGGGCGGGTGATGCCGCGGTACGGCGCCGATCGCCTCGCTGCCCGAGCCGATGACCGGGTCGGCGTACCGGTCGTTGTCCACGTCGCCGACGGCGATCGCCGTTCCGAACCGGTCACCCGCCTGCGGCGTCCCCGGGATGCCCGAGGTGCGCGGGGTGATCCCCTTGTGGCGGGACGTGCGCACGCCCTGGGTGGTGCCGTACGCGACCGAGACGTGGCCCGCCTTCGTGTACCCCGCGGTCGTCCCTTCGGGGGCGCCGGCAGCGAGATCGCCGAAGGCGTCACCGTCGAGATCACCGGCGTGGGCCGCCGACCGTGAGCCGGTGGCGGCCTGAGCCGGCGGTGGTTATGTCCGTGGTTGCGGTCTCTGGTCCACTTCGTGTGGTCGCGTACGCAGCGTGACTATCGATCGCCTCGTGAGACTGGCTGAGATGGCCCGAAAAGCGCCTGGTCGGTGCACGGTGTGGCCGACAGTGCTACGCCGTGAACCAAGTACGGCCGGAACTCGATGAGTTGCTGTTCTCCTCGCAGGAGAACGTGTTGGTGGAGTCGGTCGAGGCAACCGACAAGGTCGTTCGGATCGAGGCCCTGAGCACTGCTCGGCAGGCGACCTGCCCTGGCTGCGGGTACTTGTCGGGGCGAATACACGGCTCCTATCTGCGGTTTCCTCACGATCTACCGACGGCGGGCAAGTCCGTCGTGGTGACATTGAGGGTGCGCCGGTTCGTCTGCGCGGAGGGCTCCTGTTCGCGCAAGACTCTCGCCGAGCAGGTGCCGGGGCTCACCCGCCGGTTCGGCCGACGGACGGAACGGCTGCGATCGACGCTCACCTCGATCGGCCTCGCGCTCGCGGGCCGGGCCGGGGCTCGCATGACGGACGTCTTCGGGGCACCGGTCAGCCGGAATACCCTGCTGAGGCTGATCGCCTCGCTGCCGGATCCTCCGATCACGGCGCCCCGCGTGGTCGGCGTGGACGAGTACGCCCAGCGGAAGGGACGCATCTACGGAACTGTGCTCGTCGACGTCGAGACACGTCGCCCGATCGATCTCCTGCCGGATCGGGAGGCGGACACGCTGGCGGCCTGGCTCGCCGAGCGGCCCGGCATCGAGATCGTCTGCCGCGACCGAGCCCCCTTCTTCGCCGAGGGCGCGAGCCGTGGTGCCCCACAGGCCATACAGATCGCGGACCGGTGGCACCTCTGGCACAACCTGGGCGAAGCCGCCGAGAAGTGCGTCGACCGACACCGCGGTTGCCTGCGCCCCGCACCAGCACCGCTTGATCAACCACCGGAGGAGGCGGAGCCGGCCGCGTCATCGCCCTGGCCGACGGGCCACCGGTTCGCCGAACGCACCCGCGCCAAGCACGCCACCATCCACGCGCTTTTGAAGGCCGGCCACAGCAAGCGGTCCGTCGCCCGGCAGCTCGGCATGACCCTCAACACGATCCTGCGCTTCTCCCGCGCCACCACCCCGGAGGAGCTGTTCACCGGCCAGTGGCAAAGCCGCGCGACCAAGCTCGACGCATACAAGCCCTACCTCCACCTGCGCTGGCAGGAAGGCTGCACCAACGCCTGGAAGCTGTGGGAGGAGATCAGAGAGCAGGGCTACCCGGACGGCTACGGCAACGTCCGCAACTACGTGAGCAGGACTCTGCGCGGCAAACCTCAGCCGATCGGACCCCGGCCGCCATCGGCCCGCACCGTGACCCGCTGGCTCCTGACCCACCCGGACGCCCTGGTCGAGAGCCACCGGATTCAGCTCAAGGCCGTGCTGGCCAACTGCCCAGAGCTGGACGTCCTCGCCAAGCACGTGCGGACGTTCGCCCACATGGTCACCGACCTGCAAGGCGACCAACTGCCAGAGTGGATCGAATCAGCCAGGGCAGCTACCGGCCTGCCCAGTCTCAGCCGGTTCGCTCACCACCTCGAACGCGACCTTGACGCCGTCGTCGCCGGACTTTTCCAGCCGTGGAACTCTGGTGTCGTCGAGGGCCATGTCAACCGGATCAAGATGCTCAAGCGCCAGATGTTCGGTCGCGCAGGATTCGAGCTCCTCCGCAAGCGCGTCCTGCTCACCCAATGACCATGTCAGCGGGCCTGGTCCGACTGCCGGTGATCGTCATCGATCCTGCGGGGCATCACGCCGAGGATCAGATTTTCGAGGGCGTGCGGCATTGGCCCGAAGCTGGCGACCCAGGTTTCGACAAGGTAGATCTCACTGTCCTCATCGATACCGAGAAAGAATCGGCCATGATCGAGCTCTCCGAGCGGGAAGAGACGTTTCCCCAAGGAATCACTCCACTCGGAGAACCGGTCATCCTCTCCCCATGCCAGCTCCGGGTCCAGCTCGAATGGTTCCCGGGCAACGGTGACTCCCGGGCCGCCGATACTCACGGTCAGCCCTCCGAACTCCTGGAGAAACCTCTCCGCAGCGTCGTGCATGACGATGCCGACCGCTTCGAACCTGGACCGCCAGCCGGTCGTGTCGACCCGCCTGCCTGCCGTCCATCCTGAAGCCTCCAGAACCTCAAGCACCTCCGGCGACCACTCGCTCATGACAGGCCCAGCCCCCCCAGCTTGAAACATGAGGCGATCATCCCAGCAGACGACCCGAGAGAGAACAGCCTGTTACCGCACCACAAGAAGTGGACCAGAGCCCCACCTCAGCTACAAAGCCACCGGCAGCGTGGCCGGAACGCGGCCCGTCCGTGGCCGTGTGGGCGGAGCGCGTGACTGCCCGTGTGGGCCGTCGGGTTGACAGTCCTGGGCAGAGCGGGCCCCGCGCGAAGGAGGCCGCCAGGGACGGGCCTTGGGGCGAACCGGGCAGCCGTCAGTTGCTCGCGCCGGTCGAAACGGGTGCACCCGAACAGGTGCGGTGTCCGCAGCGCCCGGCGCCAACTGCGATACGGGCAAGGCGATTTCGGCCAGCGGCCAGCCCGGCGGTTCGGATGCTTCCCGCGCCTCCGGCGAGCAGCTGCGTGGGTGTGTCGGCGGTCAGGCTGGCGGTGAGCAGGAGACTCTTCGGACTCCTCGGGCGTCGTCGAGGGGCAGTTGGGATCTGCGGTGGCGCCGGCCGGTTCGCGGAGCGTTCTCTGCGGGTCGAGCGGTCGCGTACGTGTGGACGTGTGGGCGTGAACAGAGAGGGAGGTGGGTCATGACGTTGAGTCCTCGACGGATCGCTCAGGATCCGGGAATCCTCCGCCTGGGCCCGCCTGGTCCAGCAGAATTGCTGTCGTTCCAACGACGAAGGGACGGACGGCTCGCATGGCGAACAGTGCACTTCTGGTCATGGATGTCCAACGAGACGTCGTGGCGATCGCCGACGACGGTTGCGGATATCTGCCGCGCCTGCGCAGGGCGATCGAGGGGGCCCGTGCTGCCGGAATCCCCGTCATCTACGTGGTGATGGGGCTGCGGCCGGGCGACCCGGAAGTCAGTCCGCGCAGCCGGGTGATGGCGAACGTCATACGCGCCGGCCTGTTCACCGAGGGAGCTCCTGGGACTGAGATCCATCAGGACGTTGCGCCGCTCGAAGGGGACATCGTGGTGACCAAGCGGCGGGGGAGCGCGTTCTCGGGAAGCGACCTCGATCTGGTGCTCAGGGCTCGCGACATCGACAGTCTCGTTCTCACCGGCATCGCCACCAGCGCGGTCGTGCTGTCCACGCTGTGGCACGCCGTCGACCTGGACTTCGGCCTCACCGTCCTGGCAGACGGCTGCCTCGACACCGACCCCGAGGTGCATCGGATGCTCACCGAGAAGCTGTTCCCGCAGTGGGCGGATGTCCTCGCCGTCGACGACTGGCTCAAGGCTGTCGCACTGCGGTAGCAAAAGGCCGCGCTCGTCGGTGTGGACGCGGTGTCCGCACCGGCCCGGATGCGCCCGACGAAACCCGCGGCGTCTCTGTCGCCGTCACCGACACCACCGCGACCGCACGGGCCGCGGGCAGCCGCGTGCTCTCCTGCAAGTGGACCCTGCCCGACGGCAGTGCCCCCTTTGGCAGCGGAGCCGCACTGGAGACCAGTCTGCCCACCGCGCTGGCTCCCGGTGAAATCAGCAGGCCAGTGGGCGCGGCCGTCCTTGGAGACCTGCGGGCTTGTGAGTAGTTGCTTCAGAAGAGTGGGTTCACTGACCGGCCAGACGGTGAGACCGAGGATGTCCACGTGGGTGGCCGGGCCCCGGCTGCGTGAGGCCCGGTGCTCGGTGTGGCGGTCGGATGCGTCTGGGTCCAGGACACGTGCTGGCTGTTCGGGTGGGGAAGGTTCCTGTCGTGTTGGCGGGGGTGGCTGGACGACGGGGCGTGCTGTGGGTCTCGTGCAACGGATGCGGCAGCGTCCGTATGTGTGAGGCCGGTTTCCTGGTGGCGCCGTGGATCTCTTGAGCAACTCGCTCTCGTCTGCGCCAAGGCGCGGTCGGTGGCGGGCTGGGCGGTGATTCCTCCGCGGCGGGTGCAGACGCGGGTGGGCTGCTCGGTGCCGGGGTGGCGATGAGGTGGATGCTGTGGGTGTCGGTGTGGTGGAGTTCCCGGCGGGCGGGGATCCGGTCCCGCGTGGGCGGGGTCCCCGCGTGCGGTGTGGGTGTGGAACGCATCCTGTGGGGGCCTGCTCGAGTGAGGGTGTGCCGCGCATGGAGGGAACGCTCGTGGGCTCATCGAGTGATCCCTCGAGGCTGCCTTGAGGGTCCGGGCCCTGCGGCTGACCGTCTACGGCATCGCCGGCCGCCTGCGCTCCTGGCAGACCTGAACCGCACAGGGCCGAGCACACCCACATCGCTAATATGGCGACCATCAATACTTTGACAATTGTCACCGAAATGCCGATGATGGTGGTGTGTCAGGCAGGGAAGAGGATGAGCGTGAACTGGCTGAAGCGGTCGCGGTGCTGAAGGCCGCCGAGGAACGTGTTGCTGCCGCGCTGCGCACCTTCCTGGCCCGGGACCCGGTGACCGGGCGTCCGGTACACGGCCGGATCGGCCGGGCCGCCGAGATCACCGGCTGGGGCCAGCAGCGGGTGAAGGAAACCGTCACCCCGGCCCTCGCCGAGCGGCGCCGCGCCCAGCGCGGGGACGCGAAGGAGAGCCGGTGATGAGCGACTTCGACGCGATCGATTCCCTGCTCGCCTCCGTCGCTCCCGAGGCCGGCCTGCCGGATGCGTCTGTGCGGCGGGAACTGCGTGAGCAGGCTCATCTGTCCAAGGCGCAAGTCGCGCGGGCCCTGGGCGTCAGTCCGTCCACGCTGGCCGGCTGGGAGGCGGGCCGGGACCCTTCGGGCGAGGCCCGTACGAAGTACGCCTACCTCCTGGACGGCCTCGCCGCGAAGGCCGCTCCACCCGTTTCCCCCGCTCCACCCGCTTCCCCCGCTGCGTCCGCCGCATCGCAGAGCGAGGAGGCGGCGCTCCCGGCGCCGGCCGCGCCGGCCGCGCCGGCCGCACCGGCCGCATCGGACACTGCGAGCGCTGCACTGACGCCCGACGACGACGGGGACGGCGAGGAGGTCGAGGTGCTCATCGTGCCGGAGCCGTGCGTGCTGTGCGCGCATCCGGCCGGACAGCGGGTGGCAGGCTTTGCGCAGCACCTCGATCCCGCCGACTGCCGGCCGGCCGCCCCCGCACCCAAGACCCGGGAGCAGAAACCGGCGCCGGCCGCGCCGCCCCCGGAGCAGCCCGCCCGCCCCGCCGACGCAGGCGCCCGCTCTGGCCACCGGCAGGCCGCCCCGGCCCGCCGCCCCCAGCAGCAGTCGAAGCCGCCGCGCGGCCGCGCCTTCCAGCCCTCCACCGGGCCGGCCGATCTGATCGGCCAGGCCGTCGAGGCGGCACTGGCCGCGAGCGCGGGCGACGTGGAGACAGCGACCGCGGCACTGGTGAAGAAGGCCATCCCGGACGCCATGGCGCTGCTGGACGCGACACGGATCGGCGGCCGCTACGACGTGATCGCCCACCCGTGGATGCCGGACATCCTCAAGAAGCAGTCCGCGCACGGCGCCGACCAGATCTGGGAGGCCCGCCCCAAGTGGACCCGGGCCGAGCTGCCCCCGGGTGAGCATCAGGTGACCGCTCTCGACATGAACGGCGCCTACCTCTCCGCGTTGAAGACCCATCTGCCGCTGGGGCAGCTGGAGCACTCCGCGGGCGGGATCGGCCACGACCGCCGCCGGGCCGGCGTCCACCTGATCACTCCGCCGCACTGGGACCACGGCGACGTCCTCCCGAACCCGCTCGGACAGCGCGACGAGCCCGGCCCGCTGTGGGTGACCGAACCGACGCTGCGCCTGCTGCAACGCCTGTCCGGCCCCAAGTACGGGCTGTGCGAGGCGCCCGAGATCCACGAGTCCTACACCTCGGGTGCGACCGAGGGTCTGCTGGAGAAGTTCCGCATCGCCCTCAAGGACGCCCGCGACCGGGCGATCGCCGACGGCGACGAGGTGACCCTGGAGTATGTGAAGGCGATGTACTCCAAGTTCGTCTCCACCATGGGCACCTCGAACTACAACCGGGAGTTGTACCGCCCCGACTGGATGCACCTGATCCGCTCCCAGGCCTTCGCCAACCTGTGGATGAAGGCGCTGAAGGCCCACGACGAGGGACTGACGGTCGTACGGGCCATGGGCACCGACGAACTCCACGTCATCGGCGAGTGGCGCCGTGTCTTCCCCGAGGGCCGCGGCGTTACCGAAGTCAAGATCAAAGACAGCTACACGGCGGGCGCCCCGGACGCGGCGGTGCCCCACCCCGAGGAGGCGTAAGTGCCGGACAGAAACCACGAGTTCGGCAAGTTCGGCGCCCAGGGCATCAAGGGGTACGAGGCAGCCGCCCGCCAGCTCGACAACCTCGTCGACTTCATCGCCACCCCCGTCACCCAGCGCCGCGGCATGCTCGCCCGCCTGAACTACCTCACCCGCACCGAGCATGCGAAAGCCGCCGCCCGCGCGGCCGGCCTGACCGTCTCCGACCGCACCCTCAAACGCTGGGCCGAGCGCAACACCACCCCCTCGAAGAAGAGCCTCGCCCAACTCGAGGCCGCCTACCGGCAAGTCCGCCGCCACAACGTCGCCCGCCACCTCCTGCAGCGCCTCAACAAGGACGGCCGCGGCACCCGGGTGGAGTTCCACCCCCTCAACCAGTCCCAGGTCCCCCGCCCCCACGTGCGCGAGGTGTCCTTCCGCACGCTGAACGTGCGCCACTGGGACCGCATGGTCGAAGCCTGGGCGGCCGGCGACGACGACGCCATGGACCAGGCGTGGTTCAGCGACATCACCGCCGACCTCGGCTCCGACTACGGCGCCTACGAGTACGTCATGAACATCGGCTTCGCCGCCTGAACCAACCCGCCACGATGTGCAGCCCGTGACGCTTCGCACAGGCGAGGGAACGCTGCAGATCCCGGGCGTTGTCCCGGAGCAGCTCCTGGCCAGCGGATGGGGAACGAGATCAGACCGCGGGGAGATTCATGGCCGCGCGTAGGAGCCGGGCCGTCTCGTCGGCGGTTGCCTGGGTGTCTTCATCGGCTTCGGTGGTGGCGAGGTGGTCGAGGAGGAGCGCGGCCGCCTGCAGAACTCCCGGATGCACGGGGACGGTCTGCAGAGCCGCGAGCGCGGCGGCCGCCTGCCCTGCGGCGGAGACCTCGGTACCGGACTGAGGAATGAGGGCGGCGACACCACGGCCGAGCTGACGCTGCTGAAGCGGGGAGAGGCTGTGCACCAGCGGATCGTACTGCTGCTGGACCTGGCACCCCATGGGGACGTCGGGGCGTGGGCGCACGAGAGGAGGCGCAGCCCGAGCCGCAACAGAACAGACGTGTATAGCGGCGTGAGCGCGGTGAGACCGCTACAAGCTGGGAGCAGGAACAGCTCGAAGAAGACTCGCCGCGATAGCGATCAGAGCCTCTGCCTCTCCACGGCTGTAGGCGAAGTCTTTGGTTATCTCGTCAGCGTGCTCGGCGCCCGATGCTAGGTCGAATGCTGCCTTGTAGATGGCGCGCCACCGCTGAGCCTGGCTGCGTTGGTGAAGGTCGTCGTTCCTGCTGATGGGAGGCCAGTCGGCCGCTGCGAGGACGCGTTCCATGGCCTGGCGGGCGCTGCCGATCGCCTTGTCGAACTCGCCGTCGTGCAGAAGTCGACGGGCGTTCTGCAAGAACGATGCGGCATCGCGCCGCGCCCCGTTGGGGGCCGGCAACGGGATGGCGAGCGCGAAACCGAAGGCGCTGCCCAGCCGCTCAAGTTCGTTCTGCCACACGCTGGCCGGGACCCGAACTTGTTCGCGGCTCTCGGCGGAGGAGTGGTCGAACTGGCGGAAACCGCTGATCTCTAGCTCCAGCAGGAGATCGTGCCCGGCCCGGTGTTCCTCCAGGTCCAGCAGCTGCCGATTGGTGAGTGGAAAGGTGAAACGGAGGCCGGTGGAACTGTGGTTGGCCAGGCTGACCCGCATAGGTTTGGCTGTGGCGAGCCAACGCTCGTTTGGATGGGCAACGTGGATATCTGCGTTCAATTCGCACAGCGGGTCGTGGTCGAACCCGGAGGGCAGCAGTTCGGCCGAGATGGTGAGGCGGTGCACGTCGAAGCCCCGCAGGAGGTTGGCCCGAGTCGGATCGATGCGGACCTGAACGTGCTGTGTGTTGCCGAACTGGAGCACAAGTGGCCTTTCTGCCTGGTGGATAACAGGCCATTCTGGCGTTCGTGAGGGGGCGGAGTCCCTGTTTTACCGACTCTCGTGCCTACGGAGGGCGCTCGCCCACGTCCCCCTGCCTCCACGGCCCACGGCCCACGGCCCGCGAGGGATCACGATGCTCTGTTGTAGCGGCGGCCGGCGACGAGTGCGCGCCACCGCCCGCGGACCAGTTCGGCATCATCGAGCCAGGTGGTCGCGTCGGGGCCGGGATCGTGGGGGTGGCGCGGGTTCATGAAGCGTGCCAGGTCCGCGTAGTAGGCGTGGTCTCCGTCGGCGGTGAGCTCGGCGAGGCGGGCGAGGTCGGCGTCGGCCTGGTCGTGCTCGCCGGTGACGGTGTGGTGGAAGGCGAGGGCGAGTTCGAGGAGCGGGCGCAGCGCGGTGAGGCCGGCGTTGGCCAGTTCGGTGCGCAGCAGCCGGCCGCGCTCGTCGATGTCGGTGGCGCTGCCGGCGTCGCGGACGAGAGCGGCGATCTGCACGGTCAGTGCGGTGGCGCGCAGGGTGCGGCCGTGCAGCAGGTGGCGGGCGAGGTCGATTCGTCGTCGGCCTGGTGGGGGTCGGTGAATTCGTGGACCAGATCTTCTTCCAGTGCGCCGGCGGGAAGTCCGCGAACGCTGTGATGTCTCCGGCCGTGTCCAGCAGCATGGTTTTGACCTGCGGGAACTGGCGTCCGAGCATGTCTGCCACGACATCGAGTCGGCTGCGGGCGGCTTCGGCAGTGCTCTGCGCGAAGATCGCGCGGATGGTGGCGGCGACCATCTCCGCTGAGCCTTTCTCGATCACGGAGAAGGCGTCGCGGATGCGCTTCACGGTCCGGGCTGACGGCCCGTCGGCCGATGTCGGCAGCATCGGCGGATGTCGGCAGCATGAGTGGCCCAATCGCCCGCCGATGCCTACTGCCACTGGACGGCGACGGCGACGGCGACGTGGACGGGGACGGGGACGTGGACGTGGAGCCTGTGGGTCAGGATCGCGTCCCGGGACTTCTCGGGTAGGGGCGAGCAAGGCTGTTGACGGGGCCGGGCCTGGTTGGATTCCGATACCGATCAGCCGTAGGACGAGCCGGTCGGCGCCTGTGTTTGGCCTGGTAGACGGTCCGGCAGCAGCCGGGACGTCTGGTCGGTGTGCCCGGCCGAGGTGCAGGGGCGGCATTTTGCGGTCAGGTCGAGATCCCGCTTCGAACGTGCGGGTCGTGTGAGAGGACTCTCTAACCATATGTCAGAAATATTCGCCAGACGCCGCTTTGGCGTACCGGCTCGCGTCCCTGCCCAAGGCCTTCTGGGCCGAGGCACGGTGGCCGTCGTCACCGCGTTCGCCCTCGGAGCGACTGCCGTCCCGTTCGCCGAGGGGGCGACGCCTGCATCGTCTGCATCGTCTGCGACGCCTCCCGGTCCAGGCGCCTCCGGCGACACGCACCAGGCCGGGAACTCCGGTAAGCAAGCCGGGAGCCCCGGTAAGCAAGCCGGGAAGTCCGGTAAGAGCGCGAGCGGCACCGTCGACGCCACAGCCAGGGCCGTCCAGAACGCGCTGCGCAAGGCCAAGCGGACCGGCAAGGCCGTTGCCGTCGACGCCCTGACGACGCAGTCAACGGAAACCGTCGCGCTGCCCAACGGCCGGACCCTGTCGACCCGGACCCACACCCAGAACGTCCGTGCCAAGCGCGACGGCCGGTGGCGGTCCCTCGACCCGACACTCGTCGCGGGCCCCGGGAACACCGTCGTCCCCAGGACGACCAGCTCCGCCCTCGAACTCTCCGGGGGCGGCACCGGCCCCCTCGCCACCATCACCACCGCCGACGGCAAGCGGTTCGCCATCTCGGCCCCTTGGGCGCTGCCCGAGCCGAGCCTGGACGGCGCCACCGCCACGTACGCCTCGGTCCTGCCCGGCGTGGACCTCAAGATGACCGCACTCGCCGACGGCGGCTGGCGCGAGATCGTCGTCGTCCGCACGGCGAAGGCCGCCGCCGACCCGCGCCTGAAGCAACTCCGCTTCCCGGTACGCACCACCGGCCTCGACCTCTCCGCCGACGCGAGCGGCAACATCGTCCTCAAGGACAAACGCGGCCAGGCCCGGATGCGGGCGCCGAAGCCCTACCAGTGGGATTCCACGTACAAGGCGCCGCCCGCCGCCAAAGCCTTGAAGAAGACGCACAACGCCGCGCCCTCAAAGGGCCCCACCGCGCCCGCCGCCGTCCGCTCCTCGGCCGAGGGCCCCGGTCACGGCGCGAAGGTCTCCGCGATGAAGGTCGTGGCAACCAAGGACGCCCTCGTCCTCACCCCCGACCAGAAGACCTTGGGGAAGGGCACGGGACCCTGGTTCCTCGACCCCGTCGTGAGCACCGAGGCCAAACGGCAGAAGAACGCCGAGGTGCAGGAGAACTTCCCGAACCAGGTGAACGTCAACAGCCAGAGCGCGCTGTCCGTCGGCTACTGCGGCTACTCGGACTGCGACGGCTACGGCCGCTACCGCGCCTACTTCCAGCTCGGCATCCCGTCCGTGCTGTACTCCGACGGTTCCCGCACCACCGCCCGGATCTCCCGGGCGACGCTCCTCGCCAAGGTGCTCAATTCCAGGGCTCCCGCGACCGACAAGCCGATCGGCCTGTGGGACGTGGGGTCGCTCGCCGACGATGCCAGCTGGGCCAAGCAACCGTGCGGCACCGGCTCGACCATGGCCGGATGCAACAAGGTCGGCAGCGCGTCGATCGTCGGCGACGGCACCATCAGCTACGACGTGACGTCCTGGATCCAGAAGGCGGCCGACGGCAAGTGGTCCAACTGGACCGTCGGTTTCGCCCCCGAGAACGAGTACGAGAAGTACTACCGGCACGACCTCGACGCCGACCCTGTCGTATCCATCGAGTACGACATCGCGCCGACCGTCTGGAACCCACGCACCAGCCCCACCCCCGGCTTCGCCGGCACCGGAAACTACAACGACTGTCAGACCCCCGGCGGGTCGAACCCCTGGTACAACCCGGGCTGGGTAGGCGCCAACCAGTACATCAAGCTGCGCGCCGCCACGTGGTCGCCGATCGGCTACAACGCGCTGACGACGACGTTCCACATGTGGGACGACAACGACTCGGGCTTCAACCAGTACAACAACGTCGGCCCGACGGGCAGCTACGGCGACGTCGAGTACTGGAGCGGCAGCCTCACCGACGGCCACCAGTACGGCTGGGCCGCCGCCGTCAGCGACGGCTGGCTCAACTCGCCCGCCACGCAGTCCTGTTACTTCCGGGTCGACAAGACCCCGCCGGCCGTCACCCTCAGCTCGACCGACTTCCCGCGGAGCGGCACACTCAACGTCGTTCCCAAACTGAAGGTCAACCAGGAAGGCACCTTCAAGGTCGCGGTCACCGACCCGGCGCCCGGCAACGGTCTGCACGCCTCCGGCGCCGCCTGCGTCCGGTGGACCACGGACCCGACCCCGACCACCGGCTGGAAGTGCACGGACGCGGGCGTCGTAGCCGGCACGGGCGGCACGTTCAAGTACACCCCGCGCCGCTGGGGCACCAACACCATCTTCGCCCAGGCCATGGACAACGCGGGCAACTACAGTCAGCCGTTCCCCTACACCTTCTACGCACCCTGGGACCCGTCCGCAGGCACCAGCAACCCCGGCGACCTCACCGGCGACGGACGAGGGGACATCCTGCTCCCCGACAAGGCAGGCAACCTGCGGAGCCTGTCCGCGGACACCGACCCGACGACCGGTGAGGCGGCGCCGATCGGCCTCGCCCCGCAGTGGGCTTCGTGGGCCGATGCCGACATCACCCACCGCGGTGCGCTCCGGTCCATGCCGTCGGACGACGTCTTCGCGCACTCGCTGACCAATCCGGCGCTCAAGGGCAATCTGTACCTGTACGTGAACAACGGCGAGGGCCGGCTGCCGACCTACACGACGCTGAGCAAGCCGACCACCTGGGCGGGCCTGGACGGAGCACGTCTCACGACGGCCCCCGCCGGCTGGGTGTCCGACTGGTCCGAGGCCACGCAGATACTCGCGCTCGGTGCCGCCAAGGCACCCCTTTCCGGGTCCGACGGCGAGTCCGAGACGGACCGGACCTCGCTCCTCGCGGTCGAGCGAGGCAACCTGTGGCTGTACCGGTCCGACGCCATCAACAGCCTCAGGGCCGAGGCCGTACTGGTCTCCGCCACCGGCACGTGGGACGACTACGAACTGATCAACCCCGGTTCCGCCAGCGGTGAGCCGCAGCCCACGCTGTGGACCCGCAGCCGTGCCGACGGCACGATCCGCTCGTACGCGATCAAGACCGGGGCGGACGGACGCCTCAACCTCTCGGCCCTGGCCACCCCGACGGGCGGTACGACCATCCTGACCGGCATCACGACGGACGCGTACCCGAAGATCGGCTCCGTCGGCGACGTCAACAAGGACGGCCTCGCCGACCTTTGGGCCGTGAACAAGAGTGACGGGACGCTGAAGTTCTGGCGCGGCAAGAACGGCGGCACAGGCACCAAGCCGGGTACCGTCACGGGCTTCGAGACCGACGCCGCCACGCTCGGCGACGCCGACGCGCCCGTCGACCGGATGCGCCTGGCCGCCGCTACCGGCGGCAAGACCCCCGACGCGTACGGGAAGTTCGCCGGCGTCGTCAAGGGCGGTGTGACCTTCACCGATGACACCGTCAACGGCGCGCCGGCCAAGGTCGCGACCTTCAACGGCTCCGACGGTGCCATCGAGTCCGAGGGCCGGAAGATCGACACCACGCAGTCCTTCTCCCTCACCGTCTGGGCGAAGCCGAGCGCCGTGGACGGTGTGGTCGTCAGCCAGGACGGAACCCAGAACAGCGGCTTCATGGTCTGGCCCTCCCTCCAGTCCAACGGAAACGTGGTCTGGCGACTCGGCATGGCCAACGCCGACAGCGGCGCCTGGGCCTTCGACACCACCAATGTCGAGAACAGCAGCGCCCGGGTGCAGCTCGGCACCTGGTACAAGCTGAGCGTCAGTTACAACGCGACGACCGGGCAGCTCGCGCTGTACGTGAATGACGCCCTCGCCGCCACGGGCACGCACGCGACGAAGAAGTCCTCCACGGGGACGCTGGTGCTCGGCCGCTACAAGCGGCAGGGAGTGACGCAGAACTACTTCAAGGGCTCCCTCACCGACGTCGTCATCCACGAGGGTTCCCTCGACCCGGCGAGCGTCGCCGGCAACATCGCCACCGACGTGACGCAGAGCGTCTGCCTCGACGTCGCCGGATCCGCCTCCGCGGACGGCGCGAACGTCCAGGCGTACACCTGTGGTACCGGCGTCTCCCAGACGTGGAAGTCCGCACCCGACGGAACCCTCCGCGCCTGGGGCCGCTGCCTGGACGCCCCCGGCACCGGGCCCTGGCCCAACGGCCACCAGCTCCAGCTCTTCACGTGCAACACGGGAGACAACCAGAAGTGGATCGTCCGCGCGGACGGCTCCATCCAGAACAAGGCCTCGGGCCGCTGCCTGGACCTCCCGAACGGCGCCACGGCCAACGGAACCCGAGCCCAGATCTGGGACTGCACCGGCAGCCGCCCCCAGCGCTGGCACACGGTCCCGGTGAGGTGATCCCGATGCGCTGAGGGTTGTGGACGAGGACGATCCGAGAAAGGTGTGCCCCCCGATGTCATCGGGGGGCACACCCATGGGCCTACGTCACATCATGGGCCCCTCACCATGGCCAGACACGCTTGGGATGGACCGCATCGCAGACCGCTCTCGGCTTCACCGCCGAGGGCGTAGCCGCCCTGGCCGCCGGCAGCGTGGCTGCACGGTTGATCAGCGGCCGCGGCGCGGCGTCCAGTTCCTCGCGCCGGAGCCCAGCTACCCGGCGACGGCGAACCGAGGCTGGAAAGGGCTGACTGCCGTCAAGACTCACAGAAGCCCCGCCAGAACTGTTTCTGGCGGGGCTTCACCTATTTCCGAGGCGTCTCAACTGAACGATATCAGCCTAAACTCCACCGGATTCCAGCCGTTGCAAATGCCAGGCCAGCTGCTCATCAACCGTGCAGACTCCCTTCTCCTTTGCCGGATCGAAGAATCGACAACCGATGGGCGATCTGCACTCCGGGGAATCTCCAGTACATACGCCCGACGCCCCATTGTCGCCTGACGCGGCATAGACGACGGAAGGTCGGATTCATCTCCGGAGATAATCTTTCCGGATCCGAAATCCACCTCCACGATGCAGGTGTCGTCCGTAGCAAAGCGCACTTGGATGGGCTGGACCTCGCCCCTGTCAGCCACCGGCATCTCGACTTCAGTCCACATCATGGGCGAAACATCGGATTCGGAATCCATTGTCCAAGCGGGTTCCAGACGCCTTCGATATCGTGCGGATGGATTATTCCAGGCACTGCTATCTCCTTTTCGTGGGGGTGAGGCGAGGTGGGACCAAGGGTAGCGTTTACGTCGATACCGCTACCTCGGATCTTATAGATATGAGCCTCCATGCCAGCATCTTTGGCGAACCTCTGGGCAGCCGCTAGCGACCTTGACGTTGCGACGAAACCACTGTCCGGCCTATATTGAAGGACGTGTTGTATAAGGTCCAGGTTGTCACCCTTGGGTTTGAATCCATTGGCGAATATCTCGTCAGGCCCGCGCGTATCGGCTCGATACAGCGTATTGCAGTTGTGGACGAGGACCGGCGTGGCCCCCGCCAGCACGTAGTACGTGTGCAGCCGGCTGACCGTGAGGTCGTACGTGACCATCGACCGGTGGTAGTTGCGGACCTTCGTGACCGTGATCAGGGTGCCGTCCGCGGAGCGGAGCTTGTGGCCCCGCTTCAGGGCGCTTGCGTCCGTCCAGCGTTTCGACGTGGCGTCCCAGAACGGGTGGTGCCACGTCGTGGTGAGGGTGCTCGGCGTGCCGTTCTTCGCCGTCACCACGAGGTCGGTGAAGTCCTCGTCGTCCGGGGTGGTGATGAGCCGCTCGACCGTCTCGGCGCGGGTGACGTCCGTCTGCGGGTCCGTCGCGAGGACCTGGTCTCCTTCCTTGACCTGCTCGATCGGCTTCGTGGTCCCGTCTGCCAGCTTGACCGGCGTTCCCGCCGGGAAGCTGTGGGGGCTCCCGCTTCCGATGAGGCACGCATCGGCTGACGCACTTGTCTCTTGCGCCGCGCGTTGTTCCGCCTCAAGGGCCGCCGATTCCGCAGCCGCCGCCTCGTCCGCCGCTCGGCGCGTGGACACCACCGCTTCCTCGGCCGCCTGCGCTGTTTTTCGTGCGCTGCGAATGGCGTCGTAGGCCTTCTCGCCCTCCTTCCAGAGCTTGAAGGCCTTGATGCCGACCTTCACGGCCTTGAAGACCTTCCCCCACGGCACGAAGTTCAGGGCCGTGTTGACGCAGCCCATGACGTCGCCCTTGGTGAAGCAGTCACGCGCGTCGTTGAAGCCGATCAGCTCGCCGACGACGTCGACGATCTTGCTCATCAGCTCTTCGCGTTGCTGCTTCGCCCGGGCCAGGGCCTCGTCCGCCGCCTGCTTCTGACGCAGTGCCTCGGCCGCGGCCGCCTGGGCGGCGGCGCTGTTGTCGGCGGCCACCTGGGTGGCAGGAGTGGTTCCGGCGCCCGTCGGCTTGCCGGAACCGGTACCGCCGGGCGGTGTCGGCGGCCGGTAGGACGGATTGCGGCAGGACCCGTCCTCGAACACCGCGCAGGTGCCGGTCGGGTCCGAGCCGTCCACCGGGTTGTTGTTGGCGTACGCGTACCCGTTCCAGGACTGCGGGTCGCCCTCCATGAACAGCGGGTCCACCGACAGGAAGCGGCCGGTGGCCGGGTCGTACTGTCTCGCCCCCAGCGTGGTGAAGCCGGTGCCCTCGATCGTGCCGCCGACGAAGCCGCGTCCGCCCGCCCAGACGCCCGCACCCGGCTGGGTGCCGCGTGCGTTGCCGAAGGGGTCGGTGGGACGGCGGACGCTGGTCAGCGTCGCGGCGTCGAACTGCAGACCGCTGGTGCCGTGCGGATCGGACGCCTGGTAGTACAGCTTGCCCGCGACACCGGTCGTGGTGACCCGCGCGATGGACAGACCACCGGGCGCCGCGTACGTGCGGGTGTCGGTCACCTTGTCGGTCGCGGTGTCCAGGGTGATCTCGTCCGGTCCGACGAACAGGGTCGTCTTCCCGGGCGCGATGCGGAGCAGCTGCGCGCCGTCCGCCCCGTACACGTACTCCGTCGGCCCCGCCGCGGCGGTGTCCGTGATCTTCTCGATCTTGCCTTCGGAGTTCCAGGCGAGCTGCTTGGTGCCGCCGCCGCTCGTGACGGCGGTCGTGTTGCCCGCGGCGTCGTACTGGTACGCCGCCTTGCCCACCTCTTCGCCACCGACCACGGTGGACGAGGTCAGCAGGGCGTGCGGGCCCCCCGTACCGCCGCCCGTGGCCGGGTCGGTCGTCTCGGTGTTGGCGGTCTTCGCGAAGGTCTGGCCGACCGTCTGGTCCTTGGCCGTCGCTCCTGTGACGTCGTGCCGGACCAGCCCGGTGCGGTTGCCGGTCAGGTCATAGCTGTACGACTGCCAGTACGGTGCCGGACCGCCGATCCGCGTGGCGGCCTGGGCGGCCGTCGGCTCCGCCGGGTTGGTGCAGCCGCCGATGCCCAGCACCGTGGACGGCCCGGAGGTCGTCGTGGTGGTGCCCTTGTCGGTCCAGGCCGCGGTGAGACGGCTCAGGTAGTCGTACCGGAAGCACTGTGTGTCGATCGCGGTGTTGTCCTGCACCGTGCGCGCGGACGTGAGAGAGCCCGCCTTGTTGTACGTGTAGGTGGTGTAGTCGACGTGCGAGGTGAGGGAGGTCTGCTTGTCCACCGTCGATTCGACGGCACGGCCGGTGGCGGGGTCGTATATCTGGGTGCTCACCACCTGGAGGCCGGACGGGCCGACGGTGGTGCGCGTGGGGCGGCCGAAGGCGTCGTACTGGACGTCGGTGACCAGGCTGGCCTTGCCGCTGGAGCCGATGAAGTTGCCGTCGTTGTCGTAGGAGTTGGTGACCTTCTCCTCTGTCAGGCCGGCGGCGTCGACAGCGGGCAAGTACGTCCGCTCCGGCAGGCCGAGCACCGGCGTGTACTCCACCGACGTCGTGTACGTACCCGCCAGCTTGCTGTCACCGGGGATCACGACACTCGCGCCCGTCGGCCGGTAGCCGCTGTCATAGCCCGTGACGGTGTTCTTGTACTCCTGGTTCTTGTAGAAGCGGCTGGCCGAGGTGGGCTTGCCTCTCTTCAGGGAGTCGTACGTCCACTCCAGCGTCTTCTTGGTCGCGTCGCTGGTACTCGTCCCGTCGTACGCGGCTGTGCGCCGGCCGAGCAGGTCGTAGGTGTAGCTGGTGGAGCGGTCGCGCGCGTCGCTGGTCGTGGCGACTCGGCCGCCCGCGTCGTACGTGGTGCGGGAAGTGCCCGCGTCCGGGTCGGTGCTGCTGGTCTGCTGCCCGAGCAGGTCGTACGTGGAGCGCCACTCGTTCCCTGAGGAGTCCTTGCGCCGGACGACGCGGCCGGCGGTGTCGTAGGAGTGGACGGTGGAGTCGTACTCGCCGGTCGGCGTGTTCGACTTGTACTGGCGGACCTCGGTGGTCCGGCCCAGGGCATCGCTGACGGTCGCGGTCGCGAAACCACCGGCCGGCGGGGTGATCTCGATCAGGTCGGCGCCCGCGTACCTCGTCGTGGTACGCCACTGCTCCTGGCCGTACGACACGAACTTGCTGGCGGTGACCCGGCCCAGCCCGTCGTACTCGTTCCAGGTCTGCGCGGGTATCTGCGCGTCCTGGGGGACGAACACGTCCGCTGTCGGCCCCGAGTCATTGTTGAAGTACGACGGGGTCGTCTGGACCTGGCGGCCCTGGGTGTCGAAGATCGCGTCGGAGATCAGCCGCCCCACCGTCCCGTAGGACGGCATCGACTGGGTCTGCCGGACGCGGCCGAAACCGTCGTGGATCTGGATGCTGGTGGTGTAGTCGCCGTCCTCGCGCAGGTTCTGCGTGGTGATGGCGGCCGGCTTGTCGCGCGTGTCCTTGAGCGCGTACGAGAACTTCGTGTTCGGCGACTGGGTCGCCTTGTCACGTCCCGGCTTCCACACCGCCACGAGCCGTCCGAGCGCGTCGTAGGACTCGTCCGTGGAGTACCCGTTCTCGTCGACGGCCCTGGTGGGCAGCCCCCGGCCCGGGTCCATCGTCGTGGTCGCCTGCCAGCCCAGCGGGTTGGTGACGGTCACCGAGGTCGGCAGAGCGCCGGTGGCCGGGGTGTACGCCGTCCTGGTCTGCGCGCCGAGGGGGTGCGTCGCGTCCTTGGTCTGCGGGTCGACCGTGGTCAGCTGGCGCCCGTACGCGTCGAAGGTGGCCTGCGCGGTGGTGCGGTAGACGGGAGTCCCGTCCGTCTTGTACGAGGCGAGGACCTCGGTGGAGGTCTGGAGCCCCCGGTCGCCGATCGTGCCGACGGGCTGGCCGTCGTAGAGCGTGCGGGTGTCCGCGATCGTGTTGGCGTCCGTCGGCGTGGCGCCGCACGGACCGGCCAGGGTCAGGACGCGGGAGGGGAGCTCCAGCAGGGCCGGGACCTTGGATGAGGAGGCGTAGAAGGTCTTCGTGCATTGCCGCTGTTCGGGCTTGGTGACGTCTCCGAAGACGTCGACCTCCTTCACGCGGCCCGCGAGGTCCTTGTCCTCCTCGTAGGTCACCTGACGCTTCGTCTCACGCCAGCTGCCGTCGGCGAGCCTGGCCCGCTCCCGTACCTGCGCGGTGCTGACGAACCGCGCGGTGACGGGGGGAAGTCCGGCCACGGACGGCGTGTACGTGGCGTTGGCCGCTGAGCGCCAGGGGGTGCTCAGCTCCCCGCTCACGACGGTGCTCGAGGCTTCCGAGGCGAAGGTCTGCGTCTCGCGGACGAATCCGGCGTACTCCTCCTCGTCGGAGATGCTGCCGCCCCAGGTGTCGGCCACCTGGCCGCCCATGCCGCGCAGGAAGGTGGCGACGGTCTTGCTCCGCGCCCCGTCGGTGCCGTTGCCGGTGGTCGTGGTCACCTTCGCGTACCCGCGGAACTGGTCCCAGGTGCGGGTGGCCTCGTCGGCGAACTCGGACTCGTTGCGGTGCCAGGCCGCCCCGCCGCCGTACGTGTACGCGGTGGTGCGCGCGACGCCCGTGGTGACCATCGACTCCTGGGTCACGGAGCTGACGAGGTACTTGTTGAACCAGTCGAGTTGAGGGGTGCCGGTCGTGTCACCCGGCTTCACCCACTTGACGGGCATGCACGCCATCTTGTTGGTCTCGGGTGACGCCGGCATGGTTCCGCCCGCCGCCCGGGAGCACTCCTCGTCCCGGTAGGCGATGTTCACGCGCCCGCCGGTTTCGAGAATGATCTCCTTCATGCGGGGCCGGTTGAACCGCGGGGCCGTGACGTCGGCTTCCGCGACGCGGTTGGGCTTCTGCTCCTCGGTGAACGAGACGGGCGGCAGCGCCATCGCCGTCTGCCCGTTGGAGCCCGTGCGCTGGATCGAGTCGAGCCAGAGCGTGGAGCTGTCCGTGGCGTCCTTGGGATCGGACCACTTGTGGGTGAGCTTCCATGTGTCGACGGTCCGGTAGGACGTGCCCACCAGCGCCTCGGTCTTCACCGTCGACAGGCGCTTGCTCGTCCAGAACGTGGGGCCGTACACGGTGCAGGGGCCGCTGGCGGCGCATGCCTGGTCCAGTGGCGTGTCCTTCCACCGGTCCTGGTGGGCGAGGGTACGGTCCGTGGTCTCGCAGCCGGTCGTCTCCAGGCAGCGTTCCAGGGCCGTGAAGCTCATCTTCACCGCGGCCTTGCCGTTGCCGCCCGCGGCGATCTGGTCCGACAGGAGCTGGCCGTAGGAGACGGAGAGCGGGTACGAGGAACGGTGGTACAGCGTGTTCGTGCCGACGCCGTTGTTCTGGCCGCCGCCGCGCGCGTACCAGTTGTTCTCACGCGTGTACTTGTAGCTGATCAGGTTGCCGTGCAGGTCGACGATGTAGTCGAGGTTCCACTGCCAGGCCATCTGGCACCAGGAACCGGTGCCGGCGGAGGCGCTGTAGCAGGGGTCGCCGGCCTTCGGGTGGTACACGGGGACGGTGTTCACCGAGTTGGTGGTCCAGTCGGTGCCGTCACCTCCCGGCAGGCGGTTCTGGCCGAAGTAGTACTGGGTTCCGTCGGTCGTGGTGACCTTGAAGCCCTCGCCGTTCCAGGAGTCGTTGTTGAGCCCGGTCAGCGGCGTGACGATGGTGCCGTCGTCGCCCTGGAGGCGGTACTTGCCCGGCTTTTCCAGGATCAGCCGGCCGGAGTGGCCCGCCAGGTTGAGGTCGAGCGACTGCCCGGCCCAGCACAGGTCGCCGGACATGGCGATGCCGCTGGTGAGACACGGCTTGTAGCTGCGCGAGATCGAGCCGGGGCTGTAGCCCCAGCCGTCGCCGATCCAGGAGGACTGCGCGTTGGAGGCGGCGGTCATGCCGTCGACGGACGAGGAGTCGTAGCCGAGCATGACGCTGGGCGCGGCGCCGCCGAGCGAGCTCGGCATGGTGAAGGTGTAGCTGTACGTGAAGTTTCCGGCGTTCGAGCCGGAACTCCATGCCATGGACGGCGACAGCGGGGTGGCGGCGAAGGAACCGCCGGATCCGGAGGTGGTGGGTTCGGCCGTGAGGACCACGGCGTCGGCAGCCGCCGGTGCGTCCGCGCGGGACTGCGTACGGGCTCCGCCGGTCGCGCTGTCGGCCGCGGCAGCACCGAGCGTCACGTCCGCGGTCAGGACACCGGTGCGCGGGTCGACCGTCGACGCGACCGGAACGCGGGTGCGGCACGTGGCCTTGGCCGGAGTGGTCAGTGCACAGGCCGGCATCCAGACCAGGCGTGCGCGGTCACGCCAGGAACCGCGGCCCTGGAGCGTCTTCATATCGAGCTTGACGCGTACGGAACGCCCCGCGTCGGTCGCGGGGGAGGCGCCGGCCACCGTGATCAGGTTGCCGAAGGCGCCCGCCGCCCGGGACTTCTCGACGCTGTGCACGTTTACGCGTACCGAGGCGGGACCCTTCGCCTTTGGAGGGGCCTTGGCTTTCAAGCCTCGGCGTGGAACACCGAGGTCGGCCACGGAGACGGGGAGCTTGCCGGCCTTGACCGCGTGCGGCCGGGCGCCCTGCCCCTTGCGGTGCGGACTGCCCGTGGACGGACCCTGGCCGGTGTCGTCGTCGGAGGCGGGCAGGGTCACGGTGGCGGAGCCGGTCGGCACCGGCGGGGTCGCCTTCCGTGGCCCGCTGACGGTCTTGGGGCCGGTCCTGCGACCGGTCTTGGCAGCGCCGAGCTCACCCGGGTCCGTCTTCCCCTCGACGGACTTGGTCTTCGGGAGCGGGGTGTTGGGCGGCGTCCACACCTTCGGGAACGGGCCGCGGCCCCCGGCCTGTGCCTCGGGGACCGTGACCAGGGATATCAGCACCGCGAGCAGCGCCGGTATCACGACGGACAGGGATCTTCCTCTGCGTCTGAACCACAGAGGCGGACGGGCAAGAGGTGCCCTCATGTCAACTCCTGATCCCTTCGAGGGCCGCCCCCGGCAGGCCGAGGGCGGCCGGTGCGGTCGTGGCGGCCACGCCAGCGAAGCGCGCGGTGATCTTCTTGGGCATGAAGAGGCTGAGCCTTTCAACGTGTGGTCAGGGAAGGGGCCGTCGGGCCAGGTCGGTCCAGGTCAGGCGGTAGATCTCGCCCGGACGACGACTCGGTCGGGGCCGTGACCGACGAGTGGACGGCCTGCGCACGATAGGGCGCACGCGAGGTCCCCCGGTCGTCCCGGGCGTCTCACAACATCCCGAATGCCGCGGTGGCACACAGCGCTATCCCTGGGATGCGCCCGGACCCGAAGGGGGGCCGGAACAAGGGCTCCGGCCCCGCTTGTTGTGGAGAGCTCACCAGTGGTGATGTCAGTGGCCTGTGGTGAGCTGGCTGCGCTCTGGTACCCGCCTGTTGAATGACAGGCGAAGCGAGTTCCTGGAAGGCTTCCCCGAGGGGTTCGGCCTGGTTGCGGAAGACTCACCGGGAGAGGGCAGCTCCAGCTCAGGCGCCGGGGCCTGGTGGTCTTCGAAGACGAGCCGGGTCATGCCAGTAGGCCGCGCCGGGACGGACGCCAGCCGGGGCCGGGCACCGCTGCCCGGAGCCGGCGTGTGTACTCCACGGCCGGGCCGGTCAGCAGGCGGCCGGTGGGCCCCTGTTCGACGATGGGTGTAGCTCTTCCGTAGTGAGGCTGCTGTCCACCGTGAAGTTCATGGTGCATGCCCTCGCCGCAGCCGGCGAACTCCAGCGCGAGCTGACCTACGACGGACTGCGGGCGGTGAGGTCCATGGCGGAGAACGCGCCGTCGTGAATGCGCAGGGCCAGCTGGTCGCGGTGCAGGATTTCGAGGACGTGCTGGTCGCCGCGTACGAGGCGGAACATCTCGGAGATGTGCACGGTGTCGCCGGGCCGCGCGTAGGTGAGCAGCTCGCGGAATTTCGGCCGCTGGAGCGGGTGGAGACAGCTGGAGGTATCCAGGTCCTCCCCGCTTTTGCCGCCGCACCGGACCTCGGGTGTCATCTAACCCTGTCGTCAGCCGTCATCGGATCTCGTTGGATCGGAGCCGCCGTCAGGTCCCGGGATCGCTGGGTTCGTTGGACGACCGCTGCCCCTGTCGTCATTCGATCCTTTTCCAACAGGGGGTTGGGCAGGGCTATGCGTCGGCGCCTCGCGGGCAGGGGGCGCCTGCGTGCATGGTGGCGGAGGCTCCGACGATGACTGAGTCGAGCCGGTTTCGGGCCTGTACGAGGTTCCACCTGCGGCCAGGTCTCCTTCACCCAGCCGGTGATCTGCGCCTCGTCGCGCTCGACGGCGCGTCTGGCCGGCACCTGGCAGGAGAAGCCGTGCCGGATCAGCAGCTTGCGCACTCCTTGCAGGGTGTAGCTCTTGTGGAACCGACGGCCGATCACGGTCTTGACCCGGGAGAGCGTCCATCGCTGATCCGGCCAGCCGTGCGCGACCGGCCCCCTGGCCAACTCCGCCTCCGACTTCACGAACTGGGCCTCGCTCAACCTCGGCGGCGACGCCGACCCGGCCGACCGCAGAGCGCGCGGGCCGCCCTTGTCCCAGGACCTGCGCCACCGCTGCACCGACCGGACGGTGACCCGCAACTCCTTCGCGATCACCAAGCTGGGCTCGCCCCTGGCGAACCCCTCGGCCGCCTTCATCCGGATCCCCTCGCGGAACTGCCGACGCTCGTCCGACAGACCTCCACCCTGCGCGTACCTCATGACAACGGCGTACCGCCACGACCAAGCCCTGTCAGCAGCTACGACAACCCGAGTTCAAGCTCAGTAGCCGGCATTCTCGGCCGCTGCCCCGAGCTCGCCGCGGCTGAACAGCTTGTCCGGTCCTTCACCGAGATCCTCACCACCCGCTCTGGCCAGCATCTCAAGGACTGGGTCATCGCCGCCCAGGCCAAGGATCTCCCCTCACTCCATGCCTTCGCGCACGGCCTGGAGAAGGGCTGGGACGCCGTGCTCCAGGGCCTGACCACGCGCTGGAACTCCGGCCCCGTCGAAGGCCGCGTCAACCACATCAAAATGATCAAGAGGCAAATGTTCGGCCGGGCAAAACTTCCCCTCCTCCGCAAGCGGGTACTCCTCACCGCCGCTCAGGGGCGTTCTGCTCGGCAGGACGCTGCCTTGATAGAACAGCGTCATGAGCTCGAACGAGGACCCGATCAGCCCGATCAGGCAGGCTGAGCAGCACTTCGGAATCCAGTTTCCCCCGGACTACCGGCACTTCCTGGCCACACAGGGCAGCATGAGTCAGTTCGTCCTCCCGGCCGACGACTACCTGATGATCAATGAGGCTGCGGAGCTCGTCGAGGTCAACGAGGCCGGCGAGTTCCAGGAGCGATTCCCTGGAAGCCTCGTCATCGGTGGCGACGGAAGTCGCGAGATGCTCACCTACGACTTCCGACATGACCCGCCGCCTCTGGTCCTGCTCGACGTATCCGCACAAGACTGGTCATCCGCCATCCACCAGGCGTCCTCCCTGACAGCCTTCCTCGAAGAGTTCCCCCAGACAGGGTGGAAGTGGGACGACCCCGCACCTTGATCGTCCTCACGGAATGTGTGCCTGATCCGGGAAGCAGCAACGTGTGATGGTGAGTTCCGGGAACGCTTGACGGGCTCAGCCGCAGAAATGTCGGCGAGTTTTAGGAACGCCGCATGGCCTGATGACGATCCGTGAAATCGGCCAGTGATGCTCTTCGTTCCCCGCTCGGTTGCCGTGGGCAACGATGGCCGGGGCCACACGCCACCGTTTCCCGGGCTCAGCACGGCGCGCAGTCTTTCCCGAGTTCTGGGCGGAGTGCAGACTTTCCCGGGCCTAGCGTGGGCGGATGGCTATGGGGGGTTGGGCGTGCGGTCACTTACTGATCAGGATCCTCGGGTGTTGGGGGGTTACCGGCTGTTGGCGCGGCTCGGGCAGGGCGGCATGGGCCGGGTCTATCTGGCCGAGGACCGGCGGGGCGCGCTAGTAGCCCTGAAGGTGGTGCATCCCGAGCGCGCGCACGACCCTGAGTTTCGGCGGCGCTTCGCCCGGGAGGTCCGGCTTGCCGCGCGGGTCCACGGGCCCGGCGTCGCCTCGGTGACCGGTGCCGACCCGGATGCCGAAACACCGTGGTTGGCCGCGGAGTTCGTTCCGGGGCCCACGCTGAGCGAAGCGATAGCCCAGCACGGCGAACTGCCCGCCGAGGCCTGCCGGGCCCTCGCCGAGCAACTGGCCCAGGCACTGACGGCCGTCCACGCGACGGGCCTGATCCATCGCGATCTGAAACCGTCCAATGTGATCCTCGGCGCCGACGGTGCCCGCCTGATCGACTTCGGCATCGCTCTGGCCGCGGACGAGAGCGCCATCACCCGCACCGGCCAGACCCCTGGCACCCCCGGCTACATCGCGCCCGAGGTGCTGCTGGGCGGCGCGGCGGGGCCCGCCGCCGACGTGTTCGCCCTCGGCGCACTGCTCGCCTTCGCAGCCCAGGGACGCCATGCGTACGGGACCGGGCCCGCCGCGGCTGTGATGGCCAGGCCCGTGGCGGTCGATCCCGATCTTTCCGGCGTCGCCGACGTGACGCTCGCCGCCCTGCTCCGCCGCGCTTTGGCCCGGGAGCCGGCGCACCGGCCCGCCTTGGCCGAGTTCGCCGCCCTGGCCGCCCCCGGCAGAGCAAGCGGCGGGTCCTGGATGCCGCCGACCCTGCTCGACGTCATCGGCCGGCGTACCCATGAGGTCACCACGCGGGCACGCACCCGCCGGGCCGGTGTGCCGGGGCCGCATGCGCCCACCGTGGCGGACGAACCCGCGCCCAGGACCAAGCGCACGTCCGCCGCCCCCGGCACCGCGCCCGCCCCAATCGGCCAGCAGCGGCAGTTCATCCGGCGCGGTGTACTCGGCCTGGGAGCCGCCGCGGCCGCCGCCGGCACTGCGGCCTGGCTGATCAACCAGAACAGCCCGTCAGGGCCCGCTCCCAAGATCCTTTGGCGGCATGCCATGAAAGGGCTTGCCTTCACCCCGCTGGTGACCCGGGACACGGTGTACGCGATCAGCAAGGAAGACGGGCTCGTGGCGCTCGACATCCGTACCGGTTCACAGCGTTGGCACCGCTCCCTGAACGGCGGGGTGTACGGGCCGGTGCTCGGGAACGACACTCTGTACCACGCCGGCGGCAAGCGACTGACGGCGCTGAACTCCCGCTCCGGCGACACCCGTTGGTCCGTCGCGCTGGCCACGGAATCGGGCTCCGGGGTGATCTCAGGACCGGACCTCGTGTATCTGCCGGGTGAGCCAGTGCATGCCCTCGACCCGGCTGATGGCTCCGCACGGTGGTCGTACGCGCTGGACCTGCCCCACCCCGACATAGTCAGCTGCTTGTTGTCCGGGGATGCGCTCTTCGTCTACAGCGGGACGGGAGTGGACCGGGTCGACGCCGCGACAGGGAAACGGGTGTGGCGGACCGAGGTGGAGGCACCCCGGGACCTGGCCATGTCAGACGGCACGTTGTATGTAAGCCATTTCGGAGGTCTGTCCCTCCTGTCCCCGGCCGACGGAACCCTGCGCAAGACCATCGCGCGGAGCGACTTCAACGTCTTCGACATCGCCATCGCGGGCCGCACCCTGTGCATCTACGCCGACGACAGAGTCCAGGGGCTCGATGCGATCACCGGGCGGAAACGCTGGAGCGCGGACTTGGGTAAACATCCCGACCTGTCGGAACTGGGCGGCGGAGCACTGGCGGTCTCCTCGGACACCATGGTCTGCGCGGTCGACGCCAGCACCGGTGCGGTCCGCTGGCGGCTGCACGACACCGGCACCGCCTCCACACCCGTCGTCGCGGACGGCGTGGTCTATGTCGGCACCGAACGCAGCGGCCTGCTCGCCCTCTCAGCAGCGGCGCCTACCTAGGCCTGCGGTCAGCCCTTGAGGTCGCCCTGCCGAGTGGCGCCCATCCGCGGATCGGTGCGCCCGGAGTGGGGAACCAAGTGAGCAGGCCTGGGGAACCCGTGAGCAGTGGGTGGGGAAATTCAAGGTTCTGTCAGCGATCTCGTGATGGGTACGCGTCGAAGGGAGCACACTGGGCTGGCTCGATAGTCTGTGCGGATGACGAGCGATCCTGTAACCGAACTATCGGAAGCCGAGTACCGAAGCGTTTGGGACCGCTTCTACAGGGAGTTCGCATTCAGTCCGAGCGTGAACCCGGCCAAGTGGCCTGCCATCAAGGAGCCAGCTGACTCCGTCACATGGAGTCTGACGTCACTGGACGAGGATCCAAGCTATACGCGTCTAGACCGCTTTGTCGCGGTTGTCGAGCACGGGCTGACTGCGTGCGTCGAGCCGGAGGCCAGGCTGTTCGCGCTCGACTGGCAGCACATCTCTTACTCCTTTGCTCCGCATCGCGTCGGCGGGCATGGACAGGAACCATGGCCGCTGAGCCCCTACCCCGACGGCGATTACTACATCTACCTCTCGGGGGACTTCCGGCTGGGCAGCTTCGGGCACCCCTGGGAGTCGTCGGTGTGTCTGTTCGGCCAGGAGTTGCTGGATACGGTGGCCGCCGAGGTCGAAGACGTCTTGGGACCGCCGCTGCGACGTGCTGGTCGCAGTTTGCCTGTAACGTGACGTCGTTTTTATCCGTAATGCGTCAGAATCCGCGCTCGCAGGAGGGAGAAGGATGCACGCCCATACATGCTCCTCTTTAAAGGCTGTCCCGTAAGTGGGTCCCGTGGTCCGTGAGGTTCAGAGGAAGAGAAGCGGAACGTCCTTCTCGATGCAGAGGCGCAGGACGCCAGCCAGTTGCCGGGCGTCCTCGATGTGCCGCTGGAGGATCTGCCCGCTGCCTTCTCGTGCCCACTGGTCAGCGATCGCCTCCAGCCGGACCAGGATCGACGCGCACTCGGCAGGCGAGAGGTCGTCACCGCCGTCGTCCGGATGATCGAGGAGGGGCTGCAAAGTGGTGGACACCTCGGTCCACGGACGCTCGCCTCCGAAGCCCCACATGTCGGAGAGGGTGAAGCCCTCGGCCTCGGCCAGGTGCCGCCGGAACGCGGCAAAGCCACTGTAGGACCAGGAGATATCCGGACTGTTGTTGTCTCCGTCGCCCGGAAATAGAACTAGCCCCATGTGCCCTCCCTCGCTTGCCGAGCACACAGGATCGAGTACATGAGCCAGCATCGGCAACTGGGATGATCTTGCTGTGGCTGGTGTGATCACGGCATCGGAGCCGTCCTGGATAGGCCCCTTCACCGGGCTGAGCCCGCGCTGCTTCGGCAAGTTGGTGACCGCCGTACGGCGCGAGACCTCGGCCGAACTCCAGCGTGGACGCCCCTGGGGACTCCCGCTCGAGGACCGCATTCTGCTGGTCGCGGCCGACTGGCGGACGAACTTGACGATGCGCCAGATCGCCCCGCTGTTCGGCATCTCGAAGTCGGCAGCGGACCGGATCATCGACCATCTCGGGCCGCTGCTCGCGCTCCAGCCAAGGAAGCGGTTCCGCAAGGACACTGTGCTCATCGTCGACGGAACCCTGGTGCCCACCCGCGACCATACGATCGCCAAGCAATCGAAGAACTACCGCTATTCCACGGCCCATCAGGTGGTCATCGACGCCGACACCCGCCTGGTCGTCGTGGTCGGCCGGCCCCTGCCGGGCAACCGGCACGACTCCCGCGGCTGGGAGGAATCCGGCGCCAAGGAAGCCGTCGGCAAGACGATGACCATCGCCGACGGCGGCTATCAGGGCACCGGGCTGGTCATCCCGCACCGCCGCCGCAAAGGCGAAGAACTCCCAGGTTGGAAGGAGGAGCACAATCGCTCACACAAACAGGTCAGGGCCCGCGTCGAGCACACCTTCGCCCGAATGAAGAGCTGGAAGATCCTGCGCGATTGCCGCCTCAAAGGCGACGGCGTCCACCACGCCATCCTCGGCATCGCGCGCCTGCACAACCTTGCCCTCGCCGGATAGGTCAACGGGCGGCACCACCACCGGCCTTGCCCTCACCAGGTCCAAGATCAGTTACGGGACAAGCCTTAGTGGCGGCTCACACAGTGACCTGATTTGCCGGTGGGTGATGAGGCAGCAGGCCAGTTTGAGGAAGGCTTCGTGAATGTCGGCTCGACGTTCCCAGCGAACGCGGAGTCGTCGGAAGCCGTGGAGCCAGGCGAAGGTCCGCTCTACCACCCAGCGGTAAACGCCAAGTCCGGTGCCGTGGCGGGTGTTTCGGCGTGCGATTACGGGGACGATGCCGCGGGCTCGGACTTGGTCGCGGTAGATGTCGTGGTCGTAGCCGCGGTCTGCGAAGAGAGAGTCCGGCTTGCGTCGAGGATGCCCGACCCGGCCGCGGACGGGCGGGATGGCGTCCAGCAGCGGCATGAGCTGGGTGACGTCGTTGCGGTTGCCGCCGGTGAGGAGGACCGCCAGCGGGGTCCCGTGGCCATCCGTGATCACGTGGTGCTTGGAGCCTGCCCGGCCCCGGTCGACCGGCGACGGGCCCGTGTGGAGCCCCCTTTTAGCGCCCTGACGTGCGAGGAGTCGACCACGCAGCGGGACCAGTCGAGCCGGGCGGCCGCGTTGAGCTCGGCCAACAACGTCTCGTGGAGCCGCTGCCAGACGCCGGCCTGGTTTCAGTCCCGCAGTCGGCGCCAGCACGTCATCCCGGAGCCGAAGCCGAGCTCCTTGGGGAGGTGTTCCCACTGGATGTCGGTGTGCAGGACGTACAGAATCCCGCACAGGACCTGGCGGTCCGGGACCGGACGTCGGCCGGGGTAGCGGAACCGCCGTTCCTTCTTGGGCAGCAGCGGTTCGATCCGCTCCCACAGGTCATCCGGCACGATCCACGGTGAAGTCGCCACGGTCCGGACAACGCCCAACTCGCCTACGAGGCACGGCCACCGGGGCTGATGGCTGTGTCACTTTCCGGGGATGTCGTTTCGAGGTGATTCCGGGAGTCAGTGACGCCGGATCTTCATGATCAGTGTCAGTGATTCTTGGGTTCTGGCACAGATCTTGGGGAGTCGTCGCGGAGCGCTACCCCGTTGTTCGATTGCGAGGAGACGGGTTCGCACGAGACCGCGTACGCCTTGTCGCCCAGCGGTCAGAATTGACGCTCCCTCAGGTCCCTGCCGCCCGCAGCTGCGGGCGGTTGTGGCCGGTGATGGTGCTGGTCATGGAGAGCGATGCTGCGTTCTGGGACTCGCTGGTGTTCGAGGGAGTCGACGATGTGGATGTCGAGGCGGTTACGGCCGCGTTCGGCACGATCGAGGTGGTGGCGAGAGGCCGCGCTACCGGTTCTGTGTGTCCAGATTGCGGCCGCTTCGCGGACCGGGTCCACGACCGTTACCAGCGCAGACTGAAAGACCTTCCGCTCGCTGAGCAGGGCTTAATGATCCGGCTGACGGTCCGGCGCTTCATCTGTGGGTCGGTGGACTGCCCTCGTCGGACGTTCGCCGAGCCGTTCTCCCGGCTGGCTGCCCCGCACGCACGGTTCACCATGCGGCTCAACCACGCCTTGGCGCGAGTGGGGCTCGCGCTGGCCGGGCGCGCCGGAGCTCGGCTGGCTGCCCAGCTGGGCTTCGGCGCGGGACGGATGACCTTGTTACGCAGGGTCATGGCACTGCCTGATCCGCAGTTCAGCACACCGCGCGTGCTGGGCGTGGACGACTTCGCGATCCGCCGCGGCCAGACCTACGCCACCGTCTTGACCAGCGTCGAAGACCATCGCGTGGTCGATGTGCTCCCGACCCGTGAAGCCGAGCCACTGGCCGCCTGGCTAATCCGCCACCCCGGCGTGGAGATCATCTGCCGGGACCGGGCGGGCGCCTACGCCGAGGGCGCCCGACGCGGTGCCCCCGACGCTCAGCAAGTCGCCGACCGCTTTCACCTGTGGCAGGGCCTTGGCCGCGCTGTGGAAGCCTGTGTCGCCGCCCACCGCGACTGCCTGCGCGCCTCGCCCCCTTACAGCCTGTTGACTCCGAACACCCCACCGGCTGCCGAGCCGCCGCGGAACGACGCAGACCCCGTTGGCCGACGGGCGGAGCGCAAGAAGGCAGCCCACGCCCTGGTCCACGAGATGCTCGCCCAGGGCCACTCGCGCCGGGCTATCGCCCGGCACCTGGGCTGGGGCCTCAACACTGTCCTTCGGTACGCGAGCGCCGCACGCTGGCAGGACACTCTCCGCGGAAACCGGCCTCGGCCCAGCAGGCTCGACCCCTACAAGCCCTACCTCGAACAGAGACTCTCAGAGGATGTACCAGCGTCACCCAACTCCACCGCGAGCTGGTCACCGAGCAGGCTCCCGTCACCTACGGCATGGTCCGCGCCCACATCGCCACCTTGCGTGCGACCATACCCACTGCACCACCGCGGGCGCCGACGGTGCGGCAGGTGACCGGCTGGCTCACCCGACATCCCATGACTCTCACCGAGGAGGACCGGGCCGGACTGAAGGACGTCCTGGCCCGCTGTCCCGAACTGGATGCAGCTGCCGGGCACGTCCGCGATTTCGGCGAGATCCTCACCGAACGCCTCGGCCTCACGCTTCCTGCCTGGATCGACGCCGTGGGCGCCAGCCAGCTGCCCGGGCTCACCGGATTCGCCCTCCACATGCTCCGAGACCTCGACGCCGTGACCGCCGGCCTCACGCTCGACTGGAGCTCGGGCAGTATTGAAGGCGCCGTGAACCGCATCAAGAAGATCAAGCGGCAGCTCTACGGCCGAGCCGGATTCGAACTCTTGCGAAAGGTGATCTTGCTTCAGTAGCGCACCGCCGGTGCAGGATCCGCCAATCGCCGCGTCTCAGATCAGAGTTCGGCCGTCCAGACTCCTACAGGATGGTCGCCCGGAGGCAGCCACAGCTGAGGCTGTGACTGCCGATGCCGCTCGTCAGCCTGCTCGTCCCAGTGGAAACGGCCTTCGACATCGGGCCACGCGACTTGCAGCACGGGGAGAGGCGGCCGCCGGTAGAACCCGAGGGCCTGCCCGAAGAAGGTCCGGTACCAGCCTCGATCAACCTGCCTGAGCCCGACTCGATAACCGGCGACAACGCCAGAATGGCTCTGGCCGTCCGCCAGAGCTTCGTCCGCGGCGGTCTTCTCTCCAAGAGTGTTGAGCATGCGGTGCATGGCATGGACGTCGAGCCCGAACATGGCGAGCTCAGCTCTGCCGTACGTGTGCGCGAGGCCGATCGTGTAAGCGAACCCAGGACCGATCTCGTCTTCAGGAACCATCGCAACGTGCCAACCGTGCTGCTGAACATGCTCGATGACCGTCAGTTCCATACGGCCCGCCTCATCCCGGTCACCGTAGTCATGGCAGAGAACACAGCGGCACTGGAACGGATCATCAGTCATGTGCGGAGGGTACGAGGTGAGCCCTCACTGACGGCCACCAGGGTTGCGGCCCCTCTCAATCGAACAGCGCCATCACGGTCCGCGACGACTCCCCAAGATCTGTGCCAGAACCGATTCTTGATGTCACTTCGCCGCTGCGGCTGTCCGTCAGAGCTGCCGCAGCGCGAGGGGTGACACACCTCAGGCGTGTAACTCGTCTGCGTGTCGGTAGCATTGTGGTTATGCCCGATGTCTGGATCGGCTTCAACTCTGATGATCGCCGAAGGTATTGGTGGCGGAACGGCGTCGTGACGCTTGCACTGGCCGCTGTGATGGTGGCGATGAGCTTGACCGTGCGTGGGCCGGTTGAATGGTGGCTGTTCGGAGCCTTAGGGGTCTTCTCGGTGGCAGTGCTTTTGAGCGAGATGAGCTCGATCTATGGCCGGGTGCTCCTCACCGCGGCGGGGTTGGAGTTCCGCACCCTTTTCAGCAGGCGATCGATCCCGTGGAGCGAGGTAGCTGGGATCGAGAGGCGGCAACGGGTGTTGCGGAGCGGAATCTGGTCGGACCTGCGGATCGTCAGAGGTGGCAGGCGTTCGCTCACGATTCCGGGGACCTCCACGAATCGGATGCGGGATGCGGAGCTTGAGCGGAAGCAGGCTGTCATCCAAGAACGCTGGTCTCTCGCAATGAGTGATTGAAGGAGCGAAGGTCGGTTCAGCCAGTGGCTGCCTGTTCGGCCAGAGCCCTGGTGTGGGCGAGCCGGTAGGATTCGCGTCCCCATGAGGCCCCCAGCGGCAGAAGCACACCCCACCGTCCCACCGCAAGCCCCGCAGTGACTTCAAAACAAACCGACATCGCAAACTCGGTCAGAAGGTGGCTCCCGGAATCACCTCGAAACGACTCCCGCACTGAGATACATAACCAGGCTGATGTAGCTCATTGTGTTAGCCGTTCTTAGCCTTATGGTGCGTTTGAACATGCCCGTTGGAGGGCACCGAAGGCCGTACTGGCGTAGTCGGCAGCGAACAGACGCAGGATGGTGTCCCGGTTCGGCGTCGTGATGACGTAGTGCCGCGCCAGGTAGGAGAGATCTCCCCAGCTTTCTCGGGCATGGGCGCGTATGAGGACCTGGCCGCACCTCGTGCAGGTGATCCAGGGGACAAGGACGAGACCGTCCAGGTCCTCGGCCATATCTATTGCCTCGGGGACGGTGCTTCCGTCGCCTTCGATCAATTTCATGGGGCCCGGTGTGGCTTCAACACGGCACTGAAGGATCTGGGGTGTGAGGGCCTCCCGCTCGCCCCAGGTCTCTGCGAGTACGGAGATCTGGGCCCTGACCGTCTCACTGATCAGCACCTTGTGGCCGAGGATGCCGGAGACGAGCAGGCCAAGTCCTGCCTCCTGCTCTCCGATGTCCCAGCAGTCTTTGACTTCCTGGGCTTCGGACTTAGGCAGCAAGGCAGCGAGCCGGTTCCAGATGACGGCGTCGTCGGTCACCTGGCAGACGCTACCGGCCAGCGCTGCTGAGGAAGCCTCGGCCTACGCAGCAGACCTGGCCGATTCGATGAGGCTGGTCTGCTTGGACGTGCAGCAGAACCGGCTCAGGCCCTGAGAACCGTGGCGAATCGGCGGTAGCTGATGAGGGCTGCGGCGACGCCGATGAAGGCCAGGACGTGTTCGGCCTTGCGCTCGTAGCGGCGGTGCAGGCGTCGGCAGCCGGCGAGCCAGGACACCGTCCTCTCGACGACCCAGCGGTGGCGGCCCAGCCGCTTGGAGGACTCGATGCCTTTGCGGGCGATGCGGTGGCGGATGCCTCGCTTGCGGAGCCATCGGCGCAGGTGGTGACCGAACACCAAGCCACGGACCAATCACCGTCGGCCAGGTGGCCGCCGGTCTTCCCTGTGGACGCCGCGGTGTGGCATTGCCCGCGAGCAAACCCCTTGGCCGGCGCCATAACGTGACCTGCCCCGTACTGGCCGGTGCGAGGTGCAACTCCTCCGGCCCGCGCTCCCACCGTCGTCAGCCACGCTCTTCGACATTGTGCGGCAAGGAGTGTGTGCTCTCAGGTGAGTGCTGCGGTGTTGAGTTCTCTCGTGCGCTGGAGATGTCTGAGGGTGAGGGTGCGGCGCCAGCGGCCGTTGGTGTAGTAGATGGAGGCGCCCGTTCGCGGGTCGTGGAAGTCGATGGTGCAGGAGCCGTGTTCGTGATCGCACGGGCAGGTGCACGATTTGTGGCTCACGGTCCAGCCCATTGCGGTGGGGCCGTGGCCGAGGAGGCGTACGAGGTCGGGGCAGGACGGCCCGTCGGTGGCTTCGAGGCGCCAGGCGTCGCCTGAGCTCCAGGCGTCAGTGGAGTTGAGTGGCTGCGTGCCGGCGGTCGCGCGCAGGCGCCGAAGGAGCGGGGAGAAGAGTCTGGCCGGCGGGTAGGGGTGGGGGCCGGGGGCCTCGTAGGCGGCGCGTTCGTGCGGTGTCCAGCCGGGATGCCGCACAAGGGTGGGGTAGTCGGCCTCCATGCGCCGGGTCACATGGCGCCACCAGCGCACGTTGGAGCCGGTCAGGACGATCCGCGTGGGCATGTCCGGCCGGTACAACTGCACGGTCTTGCCGACAACGCGCCATCGCAGCCCCGGGATCCCGCTCACCCGGTCGCGCGGATGCCCGGCCTCGTCATTGATGCGCGGCAGGAGCAGGTCGGCCCAGTACCAGACGACATACGGTTCGTGGAGCAGCTGGATGGTCAACTGGTCCGGTCGCGGGCGCAGTCGGACGATCCCCATCGGATGCACGGAAAAGCCGCCCATGCTTCCCAGCGTCAGGAACAAGTCGGCTTCCAGCTCGGCCTGCTCCAGGCGGCGGGCATCGGGGATGGACAGCGCGCTGCCGTCCTCGGGCAGCAGCGGGAGAAGCGACTGATGGGACTCACCGGTGCTGCGGCGACGGTCTGCAGTGAGATGGAGCAGGGTGTGCTGCGGTGTCGTCATCTCGTTCAACTCCCACGCCGACTCCTGCCCCCTGGAGTCGGCCGCGGTCGTGAGGACGCGACGCTTGCGGTTGGTGAGATGAGCTTCTGGCCGTTGCACGACGAGGATGCGAATGGGGGCTGACCTCGCGCGGCCGGGCGCTCACGGCCCACAGACATCTAAGGCCCACTGCCACGCGCGACCCAGGACAACGCGCCGCGGTTCATCACAACGAGGGGCGGCAGAAGCTCCTCACCTGAGCCTCAGTGAGTGTTTCTGAACCTCCGCGTCACGTGCGGCCAGCAAGCGTTGTCACCTGTGACGTGGGCGGCAAGAATCTTCTCCATGCAGTCGCGTGATCAGTTCGATCAGGAGCACTTTCGCCGCGCGTGGCCGATGGGTGACTTCTTCAGACTCAGGCAATACACCCCGGGCGAGGTGGAGTCCTTGGGCATGCCCGAGCGGCATGTGGCCGTACTGACAGACGTTGGGATTCCCGAAGAGGCAGCCCCGTTCCTGGCCTTCGACGATCCGCAGCTGCCGTGTCCGCTGGAAACCTGGGCCTTGTCCGATGTGTTCGTCGAGGACGTCGACCGGTTTGTGGTGATCGGGTCTGATGGGTCGGGCAATCCGGTGGTGCTGGATCGGACCCGACCCGGGTTTGTGCTGCTCATCGACCGTGAGCGAGGCACCGGGATCCATGTCTTCAATACCAGTATTCCGCGGTTCCTCTCCTCCCTGCTGGCCTTTCGGGACTTCGTCGATCTCCGCAACCAGGAGTCGTCTCCTGCGGTGGCCCTCGCAGCGCTGGCAGAGCGTTTGGAGGGAATCGACCCTGAAGCCTGGGAGGTGGGGAGCCTCTGGCTGGCGGAGATCGAGGCCCAGGCCGGGTTGCTCGCTGGCTGAGCGGAGGGCGCTCAGTCTGTTCGGTGAGGGGCTTCCGAGCCCCTGCGTTCCATGCCTCGCCGCTTCCACGCATCGGGAGTCGGTGCTGAGGGTCGTACCGTGGCCAAGGTTTGCGACGCCGGCAGTGGCCTTGGGGGATCGATGGAAGTGGTGTGGACGGCGACGCTCCCGGAATCAGGCCAGTTCCAGGGAGTCGAGCGGCGGTCAGATGTGCGCGATGTGGTGGAGCGGATGGCATCGACGATCTGCCGGCGGGGCCACTTCTCCGGGTGCCCGCCGGTCTTGGTCTCGCAGGCCGGAACGGGCAGGAGCGGTTCGAGAAGGGCCCACTCGGCGACTGTGGTGTCGGACGGGTAGCGACGACGGCGGACCGGGCTCGGCATGGCGGACTCGTCGATGGCGGAGGGAGCGGGACAGGGCTATTTCGAGAGCTGGGCGAGGGTCGCGGATACCCCGGTGAGCTGGGCGGCCACCAGCTGGGCCCATTCGTCTTCGGGGCAGCGGACCAGGTGCGGGGCGAGCGTGCCCGTGATCATCCGGGTGAGGCGGCCGAGGACCTGGGAGAGCTGCTTCTTCTCATACTCGATCCAGTCCGCGGGGTCGTCGGAGAACATGTATCCGTCCTTGCGCCGCCAGATGACAGGGGTGAGGTTCTCCGCGGCGCCGACGTCGCGCAGGTGGCGGACACCGCGCTGGACCTGGGACTTCTTCAGCCGGGTGGCGGCGACGAGCTGGACGGTGTGCAGGCCGGCCGGTCTGGCCTCCATCAGCGCGACGCGGACCAGGTCGCCGTAGTGCTCGTTCAGCGGCTGGCCTGTGCGACGGAGCATCGCCTACTCGCCCTTGAGTAGCTGGGTCAGCTGCTCATCGAGGGTGAACTCGCCGTTGTCGAGCGCGCCTTCGAGCCAGTCCGCCGCCGCGCGGACCCGGCCGATCTGCCGCCGGACGGTCTCTCGCTCATCCTCGGTGAACTCCTGCCCGCGCAGCTGGGGGACCCGACGGCCGAGGGTGGCCACGAAGCCGTGGCAGGAGCCGACCAGGTCGAGGTATTCGATGGTGTGCTCGATCTTGCGGACGGCCGGGGTGGTCTGCCTGATCCGTTCCGATGTCGGGCGTGGGCGTACTCGTCTTCGTCATCGGTGCGGGCGTTCTTCCTGCCAGCGGCTGTCACCGCGTGTCGGTGGTGGGTGTGCGTGACTCGCGACGGCTCTCGGTCAGGACGTTGAGGATGTCCTCGGCCCGTGGTTGCGGTGCCGGGCTGATGTACCGGATGCCGTCGCCTTGGGGCGGCTGGCCCGTTTCCTTGCCGATCGGGTGCCGGCGGCTGGTCGCGGTGCGCCAGCCCCACCGTTCGTCCCACACGAGCGCCGGCGCGGGCGCGCCGTCGGCGAGCACCACGGCCGCGGCCACCACGTCGTCGGCTACCTGCACCATCGCGACGTCCTGGGGCTCGGCCAGGTGCTCGGCGGCGAGCTGGTCGGCGATCTGCTGCACATACGGCTGCCAGGTTCTGGCCTTGAGTTCGGTGCGCGCGTACGCGATCGCGGTGCGGTGCACGGCGGTCGGGTAGTTGAGGTGGGCCGCGGCCTTTTCGCCCGTGAGTGCGGGCTGGGCCTCGAGGAGGTCGGCGATGCGAGCGCCGCGCAGGCGGGTCAAGGCGCGGGTTGCGGTCACGTACGACAGCCCGAGTTCCTCGATGACCGTCTTGGAGGTGACGGCGGCATCCGCGTCGAGGAGTTCACCGACTCGGGCGTCGATTTCGTCGCGGGGCACCATGTCGCCGCTGCCCCTGGGGCGGCCCTTGTTGCCGGCTCTGCCCGGTGCCGCCTTGCGGGCATCCTCGAAGCGGGTCACGATCCGGCGCGGGCAGTGCTCCACCCCCTTGATCTTCACCAGGTGGGGCTGGATCTCGGGGTGCGTCTTGTAGGTGTCCCACGACTTGGGCGACACCCCGAGCAGGGCGGCGGCCTCGTTGCGGTCCAGGAGGTCCTCCTCGCCGCCGCCCTCGGGCAGGGTGGGGATCGCCTCGCCGGTGTAGTAGGCCGCGGTCTGCTCACGGTCCCACAACAGCACCCGCGCGCCCGCCGAACTGATCGGCGCGGGAAAACCCTCGGCGGTATAGGGCTTGTGCTTGGCGAACGTGGACGGCTTCATCCCGGTGAACGGGGCTGCCGCCTCGGCGAGTTCGTCCCGCGTCTGCACGAACTGCGCCCGGCCGGCCCGGATCACAGCGCCACTCCCCAAATCTGCCCCATGTCCTCGAGCATCGTCCCCGGCAGCCGGCCCTCCCACGCGCTCCTCAGCCGGAACCGGGAGCCGATGCCGGACAGCCGCTCGAAGATGATCAGGCTCTCGGGCTGGCTGGCCAGCAGACAGCGGCCATGCTTCAGGAAATGCGTACTGGTGGGGCCGTAGTCGGCGTAGGCCAGCTCCAGCCGCTCGCGGTAGCGCTCGACGAAACCGGCGAGGACTGCCGGGTAGGCGACGTCATCGTCGATGGTCTGCGCCAGGACCTCGACCACGTCACGGGACAGTGCCTGGTTGTGGCGGTGCGCGGTGAACATGGCATACAGCGGCTCGGCCGCCTGAAGGAGACGATCCGCACGCGCACGCACCACGGTCTCCTGGATGTCGGACACAGACGAACTCCTCAAGGCGGGCGCAGGAAGCAGAGCCGGACCATCGGCCAGCAAAACAAAACTATCGGACTTTCGAGATTCAGGGGTGCAGAACGCGTTCCTGCGCGGGCGCCCCCCGCTACACTCGAACCCGTCAGTTCCCGCGGGTTCGCCCTTGGAGGGCTGGTTCTTTGGTGAGGCCGGCGCCCTTGCCACCCCGCTCCGGCGGGATTGGGCGCCGGCCAACTTTCATGCGCTGCACCTCCCGTCGGGGCCGGACTCACCCCTATCCGCCCCGCGAAGGGCGTCCAACGGCGCCCCCTGCAGCCGGAACCATGTACCCCCCCATGTGGGCGCGTGACGCGCTGTACACAGCGCACGGTAGCTGCGGGCGCCGTGGTGGACTTCCCTGCGCTGCCGTCCCGAGGGCCCCGTGCGTGGCGGGCGGCGGCGTTGCCACCAGACCCGCTCTACGATCCGCGGGTGAACCAGACCCCGGCACACCAGGCCGCGAAGGCGGCACGCGGGCAGCAGCCGAAGAAGCCGAAGAAGCGGACCGGTAAGGCGCAGCGCGACGCGATCCAGCGGGCGCAGACCGCACGGAAGAAGGCGGCTGGTAAGAAGCCGGCCGCAAAGAGCAGCACGGCCAAGAAGACGGCGGCCAAGAAAACGGTGCCGCTGCCGCGTGGTGCGGTGCGGTGCGCGCCGCGTATCCCGGCACCTGCCCGGCCTGCTTCAAGGACTACGCCAGGGGCGAGGTCATCACGAAGGTCGCCGAACGCTGGGGCCATCCTGGCTGTGCGCCGCGGCAACTGTCCACAGCCGAGCGGGAGTTCGCCCGCAACAAGGCACGGATCGCGAGCGGTGAGACGTTCCGCAGCCAAAAGCCCTCGGACTGGCGACGTGGAGCCTCACCATCCACCACCGGCCCTACCCGCTGACGCTCCCTCATCGACCGCCACGCCCACGACACCATCCGCGCCTCATCCGAGGGGCGCGATATGAACGACATCGTCTTCCACGCCTGGAGTGCCCACAGGTTCGGCACCGACCGAGCCCACGACCCGCTGCTCCCTGAGGACGCCATGGACGATGACCTCATCCGCTATGCCCAGAACGTTGCGGGGTGCCTCAGTCTCCTAGCTCACGGATCTGGTAGCGGTAGCAGATGCGGCTGTTGACGCTGTCGAGCACGGGGCGCTTCAGGACGGCCGACAGCCGTGCGGTGCCGGTGAGGATGAGAGGAAAGGGGCGGTGGCGGTCGGTGGCGGCGCGCCAGGTGCCGTACAGGCACTGCAGGCCGTCGCTGCGCAGCTGTTGCGCGTCGCCGACCATCAGGACGGGGCGGGTGCGGCGGTCGAGCGCGGCGTCGATGGCGCCTTCGGCCTCGGACAGGATTCGGGGGCGGGGCCGGCGCCCGGGGCTGGGCAGGAGCGCCGCGTGCAGGGCGCCGATGACTGCTGTGCGGTTCGCGGGTGCCCGCACGGTGACATGGATCAGGTCCGCGGCGCCGTCGGCCAGGAGGGACCGGACCGCGTGTTCGGCCAGCTGCGCCGAGTCGGCGGTGACCGTCATCATCTCCTGGTCCTCGGTGGCGTTCTTGAGGCGGTCACCCAGTTCGGTGGCCACGGTGGCGGGCAGCTCGGTGAAGGCGGGCACGGCGGCTCCTCGGTGATACCGGCGTTCGTCCTCAGTGGAGCACTGGAGGGAGCGACAGCGTGCGGGAACCGTAGGAGTCGGCCCGATGGGTGCCAGCGCCTTGACAGGCGGGCCCGTAGCAGGCTCTGGCCCAAGGGACGTTGTTGCGGTGTGAATCGGAGGAGTCCCTGGTTGGCCCGCGACGGCGACGTGACGGCGCTCACGAGCGTCCAGTGCAAACTGAGGGTACGGGGTCAGACCGGCTTAGATTATGGGAGGAAGGTCAGCTCATGATCAGGGCACAGCAGTGGGGGCGGCGTTGGACGAGAAGTGCGTTGTGCGCGCGGTTGCGATCGATTACAAGGCAGTCCTGCACGGGCCCGGACGCGCGCACCATGGGATCGCTGAACTGCTGCGGTGGCTCGATCAACGCGATGTGGCGTGGGTGCTGCTGACCAACGACCCGATGGACGCCAAGTCGGCCCTTGCTGCGGCCGGCCTTCCCGAACCGGCCCTGCATCTGTGCCGCGACGACATCCCGGACAAGGCGAAGCGCGGCAACAAGGCCTGGCTGGAGGCGGTCGCGGACCGACTCGGCCTTCGTATGAACCAGCTCATTCTCATCGGGACCTCGCAGTTCGACTGGTACACAGGCATCCATGCCGGCGTCGTCCACATCCATGCCCGCTGGGCCAGCCGCCTGGGAGCGAAGATCACCTCGTTGATGTCCGACGAGCCGGCCGACGTCATCGAGCTTCTGGAGTACTTCCTGCTGCACGAGCCCCGCTGGGCGTTCCATCTCGAGGACGAGGACCGCGCCTTCGCGATCCGTTCGATGCTGCCCTTCAACGCGCGGTTCCCCCGCGGCGGCGGCCGGACCTTCACGATCAAGGACATCTTCACCTACGAGAACACCGTCAAGGTCGGTGATCAGGACGCCCGCGACGTCCTGATGCTGCAACTTCTGTGTGCGGCCTACCTCGACGGCGCGCTGCCTGGTCAGAGCTTCTTCTGCGTGTACCCCAGCAGCACACCCGCCAAGGGCAACCCGCAGCTCGCCGGCTTCCTGGACCGCGCCAAGGTCATGACCGGCTCCTCCTACAAGGAGGACCTTCTCGAACGCGTTGCCCAGGCCCCGGATACCAGCTTGGAACGGTACAAGAGGAGCGTCGGCCAGTTGACGGGCCGGGACATCTCCATCGCCGCCCAGGCCCGCACCGTACGAGTCAACCCGGCCTATAGAAAGAAGATCGCCGGCAAGACGGTGATCGTCTTCGACGACTTCACGACCGAGGGCAAGTCCCTCGAATGGGCCCGCACCATCCTCAGCGAGGCCGGAGCGGCACGGGTCATCGCACTGACCATCGGAAAGTACCCCTCGCGCCACACCGTCTACCAGCTGCGCCCCGGCGTCACGATCGATCCCTTCACCACCAACGACGTCACCCTGGCGCACTTCCAGACGACCACGGGCCCTGGAGGAGCGGAGGAAGGGCCGTCGACGGTCCTGACGACGGCTATGGAGCACTTTGCCGCCGCCGGGGAGGCCGCCGTCGAACCCCAGGCCCCTGAGGCGGCCCCTGCCCGGATGGATCATCCGGCACCCCGCCCGATTCCTGCGGGTATCCGCTCTCCCATGACCGCCTACAAGATCGCCCGGCAGCGGCACCTCGCGGACATGCTCACCCACCTCCAGCAGCACGCGTACCCCCTCGTCTGGCGCGGCGAGTACCTCGTGCCTACCGGGAAGACGACGACCACCGCGTTGTGGTGGATTGCCCTGCCAGGGCAGGTCGAGCAGTGGTACGACACCAGCGAGGCTGAGCGCCTGGTCAGCGGCATCTGTCTCGCGGTAGGGATCATCTGGGAACCGGTCGCCGCGCCCGGCGGGGCCACCCAGCTCGCCGAAGCCCTCGCCCGTATGGAACAGCGGCGGCAGGGCTGAGGAACCGGCTCGACGGCCCCCCTTCCTGTCCGTACGGGGGCTCCGTACGCCATGATGGAAGTGGCCCGAGAACCGCGCTTCATCCTTCGAACATCCTGGGGCCACGAGTAGAAGGACACCCTGATGGACCTCGATATCACCGCTGACCAGCACGATCTGCTGACCCTGTGCGCGTTGCGCGCCGGCGAGGCCACCCTCGACTGGAGCCTGATCGCCCGCGGCGCCCAGAGTCCCGAGGGCCTGGCCGCGCTCATGGGCGGACAACTGCACGAGGACTCGCGCGCCGCGACCAAGAACCGCCCCCTGCTGCAGCAGGCCCTGGCAGCAGGCCTGGACGATGCCCGTGCCCGCGTCGACGACGAGTTGGCCGCCGCCGACAAGGCCGGCGCGCACCTGGTCACCGTCCTGGACAAGGACTACCCGGCGAATCTGCGCGTGATCGGCAACCTGCCGCCGTTCCTCTTCTACCGCGGCGAGCTCGATCAGCGTGACGCCCGCTCCATCGCCATCGTCGGCACCCGCCAGGCATCCGAGGCTGGGTTGCGCCGGGCGACACGGATGGCCCGCGAGCTCGTCGAACACGACGTCGTGATCGCCAGCGGTCTCGCCAAGGGCATCGACGCAGCCGCCCACCAGGCAACGCTCACCGCGGCCGGCCGGACCTTCGCTGTCATGGGCACCGGCATCGCAGCCCCGATCTACCCGGCCGAGAACCGCCCGCTCGCGAAGGCGATCCTCAGTGCTGGGGGAGCGCTGCTGAGCCAGTTCTGGCCCACGAGCCCCCCGGCGAAGTACACGTTCCCCCGCCGCAACGTCGTCACCTCCGGCACCACGCTGGGAAGCGTCGTCATCGAGGCCTCCAGCACGTCAGGCGCGAAGATGCAGGCCCGCCTGGCCGCCGAGCACGGCAAGCTCGTCTTCCTGATCCGCTCCCTTGCCGACGCACAGCCCTGGGCCAAGAAGATGCTGAACGAAGGGAGGGCGATCCTGGTCACCGCCTCCAGCGACATCACCGACCGCCTCGGCCAGGCCGCCGACATCCAGGCCGCCGGCCAGCAACGACAGCAGCTTGCCCTGGCCGGCCTGTGACGGCCAGTCTCCCCGACCCGGCAGGCTTCCCCGACTGCCCGGTATGTGCCTACCGCATCACCGGCACCGCCCGCCTGTGCTCCGACTGCGCCGGCCGCACCCTCCAGCCCGTCGCCGAGCCCCACTGCCCGGTCTGTTCCCAGGCCATCGCGCCCGGCAGGCAGTGCGGCAACCGACTGTGTGCGCTCTCGGAAGCCGAGCGGGGGTTCTCCCGCGTCGACGCGGTGGCCATGTACTCCGGAGCCCTGCGCGACAAAATCCACTCGCTGAAATACGAGGGGAGGACCGGCTGGGCGCTCATATTTGGCCGGCTCCTCGTCGGCTGGATGGACAGCCACCCTGAGCAGATGCGGGGCGTCGACCACATCGTCGGCAACCCCACCCACATCGGCCGCCGGCCCATCCAGCACATTGAGGCGATCATGGACGCCGCCTACACGGAGGACGTGACACGGGCCTACCCGCTCAGCCCGCCGGGCGCGCACCGGCTGGTGAAGCATGTGGAAACACCCCGGTCCGCGAACCGGACTGTGGACGAGAAGCGGGCGGCCGCTGCCGCGCATGCCGCCGCGCTGACCTGGACCGGAGACACCAGCGATATCAAGGGGGCCACCGTCCTCTTGGTCGACGACGTCTTCACCAGCGGCTCCCAGCTGCAGCACGTCGCGCTCCGACTCCGGGCGACCGGAGCCGCCGACGTCCGGGGGCTCGTTCTCGCCCGAGTCCCCTGGAGCGGAGGGCACTGACCCAGACACGAGGGACTGGGCCTATCGGCTGGCTTCGGTCGGACAGGGGGACGCTTCGTGTCGAACGGGTGTGATGCAGGTTTGGGTGACTACTAGACCGCGATCGACGCCTACCGCTGCCCCGCCGACTGGGGTGAGGCCGCTCTCGACCTCGTAGCCCACCTCGCCGCGATTGTCCGGCCGAAGTGGCCGGCCACCTGAGACCACCCCGGTGTCCCGAACCGCCGTCCACGTCGAATGCGGCGTGCGAGCATGAGGCCCGTCGGCCCGCTGGATCCCCCCGTACCCAGCGGGCCGACGCACGCCCAAGGCCCAGGGGAAGCAGGGCGCAGCACGGGGCGCGCGCCGTTGGCTCCCTGCGGGCCGTACAGGGCGCACCACGACTTCTTTCTCGGGCGGGTGGGGCGCAGCCCGGCGTGTGCCGGACGGCCGGCGCAGCCGCTCCGCGCTGCACCGGCCTGGCCGCGTGTGCGACGGCCGCTCCGCGCCCGCCGCACCGAGCGCTCCGCGCTCTCACGCGCTGCGGAGACCGGCAGACGTTCCCGGGCCGCTCCGCGCCCCGCTCACTCGCTCCGCGCTGCCGGACTCCTTGCCCACGGCGCGACGCGCCGAGGGGCCCCGGCACACCCCGCCCTGCGCCCCACCCGCCCGAGAATCCGGCCCCTGAGCTGGCAAGACACGCCGGGAAAGATCCCGAAAACCCCTCCATATTCTTTGAAGTGCGATATATTTGTCTTGTTCGCGGGGCTTGTGGCAAAGCCCCCAACACCAAAGAACCACACCCGATTTCAGGGGAGAACCATGCCCATCAGTACCACCACCAGCTTCGCGCTCCTCATCCGCACCGACGGCCGCTTCCGTCTCCTCGACTGGCCCGCCACCGAGAACGACCGCCTCAAGCTCCTCTACGCCGCACTCGACTGCGACCACATCGACGCCGCCCAGATCACCGAGCGCCTCACCCTCTGGGTCGACGACGAAGGCATGCTCAACGACTCACCCGCGAACCCCTGCGCCACCCGCCTCTACGCCCTCCATCGCCCGGCCCACCAGACCTACTACGGGCACGCCCTGTTCACCGGCGGCGCTGACGCCGAGGGCAACACCCTCGGCCTCACCACCGACGAAGCCGCCCACCTCGTAGAGATGCACCTGACCGCCGGACGCATCCCCGCCCAGCGCACCCGCCACTGAACCACCCCCACCGCCCGGGCGCGGCGCCGTGGCAGCGCCGCCCCCGGGTCACCAAAGACCCAACCCACGTCCGAAGGGCACCCACCGTGACCGACCACGACTACACCCCCGAACAGGCCCACCGGGACGGCTTCTACGTCGTCCAGGGCATGACCCGCGCCCAGGCCATCGATCACGGCCTGTTCGTCGAAGCTCCCCGCGCCCTTGCCCACGAGGCCGGGTTCCGCGTCCCGGTCGCCCTCACCCAGGCCGCCTGGGAAGACTGCGTGGCCTGGACCGACGCCGACAACCAGCAGCAGAACACCGTGCAGGACCAGACCGGCCGCCTGTGGGACGTCCTGATCATGTCCCGCCTCGCCATCGGCCGCAGCAAGGGCACCCACGCCCACGTCACCCTGCACCGCATCAAGCGCGACGGCCGCTCCCGCGCCCCCCAACTCGCCCGTCTCGTGGCGGAGATCGGGCCCGGTGACCGAGGCGAACCGGTCATCACGATCATGCTCCCCGAGGAGGGCTGACCACCGTGGAAACCGCCGCCGACACGTACACGTTCGTCTGCGACTGGCTCAACTACATGACCCAGCTCACCGACTGCAAATTCGCCGTCGTTACCCACGGAGAAACCTACCAACAGGCCGTCGAAAATGCCGCCAAAGCCGTCCTCGACTTCTTTCCGAACGTCGCGGAATACGCCACCCCGAAATCGCTGTGGAACACCGACAACGGCGTCGTGCGAATCGCGGAATTCTACGGAGACGTGACCGCGTCCCTCGTCGACCTCCACGCCTACGACATCATCCGCACAACCAACTCCGAGATCCACAAACCCGAAGAACAGCCCCCGTTCTGCGGGCAGTAACCCCCACCACCGGGGCGGGGGAGTGGCACCCCCGCCCCGGCCACCACAGAACCAACCCAAAGGAGACAGACCCATGGGCTACGACATGTACAGCGCGACCGAACCCGACCCCCAGCAGGCCGCCGCCATCCAGGAAGCAGCCGAACACGTCGAAGAACTGCGCTGCCAGTACATGAACACCGCCAGCGGCCCCGCCGCGACCGCCCTGGAAGACCAGCTCAACGCCGCCTGGAACGCGTACGACAAGGCCCGCACCGGCCTGTACTTCCGCCTCAACATCTGGGGCATGGGCACCGCCCGCCAACTCATGGGCGCACTCGACATGATGACCGACGCCCCCATGCCGCCCTGGCCCGCCCTGGAGACCTACGACCTCACCGAGTACCCCGACGCCCCCGAGCACCACCCCACGGGCCCCGAACGCGACGCCGCGCACACCCGCCTGACCGACCAGGAACGCGCCTTCCTGGACACGGAGCGCGCCACCCGCGACCACGACCCTCAGACGCCAGGAATCCCCGCCTACAAGCTCACCAGCAATGACGGCTGGCTCGTCAGCGAACGCGAGATCAAGACCGCGCTGGACGCCTGGGACAAGACCGATCCGGCCGACCAGAAGCAGGTACGCTGCGAATTCCCCTGGTGGGATGAGTGGCTGGAATTCCTGCGATACAACTCCAAGCGCGGAGGATTCCGCGTCTACTAATCCCCTTTAAAAGGGGTGGGGCGGGAAGGAATTCCCGCCCCACCCACGGGGTATATTCGACCTCAGCGGAGCTACCGAACACAGCAAGGGAGCTGACGAAATGTCAAGGACGCGAGTTCCGGCAGGCGGCTCCGCTGCGCTCCGCCACCGGCCTCACGCCGGAATGGAGGGAGCGCATTTCTCGGATATCCCATACTTTTTCGCGGACGGAAGCAGCCCCGTCCCTGTCGCTGCCCAGGCCGGATCGCGGAGCGATCCGAGCCGTCAGGAACGCGGAGCGTTTCTGACACAGCGTCACGGAGTGACGCCAACTCCCTTGCGAAGCAAGGGAGTTGCCCCGGCGCGGAGCGCCGGGTGCCCGCCGCGTAGCGGCGGCGCGTCGTGTCTGCGGAGC
>NZ_JAFVLN010000004.1 GCF_017377775.1 Streptomyces sp. VRA16 Mangrove soil | reverse complement strand
ACTTTGGGACGGCGCGCTGGGTTACTCTCAGGGGGTCCACCCTCTCCGCGGCGCCCCCCCGCGGGGGTGGGGGGGGCCGCGGCCGGAGTGGTGGCCCCAGGCGTCGCAGTGCCAGAACCTGAGGACGCTGCGGCGGCCTAGGTCACCGGGGTGCTCGGTCATGGGCCGGACCCCAGGAACCGGGGCCGGCCGGACCCCGCGCCACGCCGGGCACCGAGGGCCGTGCCACGCGGATGGCCGGGCCCGGCGTCAGCCCACGTGGACGCGCGGCCGGCGCTCCGGGTCCGGCTCCGCGCGGCGCAGCACCTCGCGGGTGACCGGGGCGACCTCGCCGTCGCCGAACACGAGGAAGCGCAGCAGGTGGCTGACCGGGTGTCCCTCGGTCCAGTTGAAGTAGGCGTGCGGGACCTCGCCCGTGCGGTCGCGCAGGTTCATCAGGACGGCGGCGACCGTGTTCGGGACGCCCGGCCCGTGCACCCGCAGGCGGCGCACGCCGTGCTTCTCGTCGCCGTGGACGGTCAGGTCCTCGGTGAAGTCGGAGGAGTCCTGGATGAAGACCTCCAGGAACAGGAGCGCCCCGTCGTCCGGGATGTGCGTGTCCTCGCGCTGGCAGGCCTCCTTGGCGCGGTACTCGGCGCTGGTGTGCTCCTGCGGCTCGTTGGCGACGATGCGCAGCGGGCCCTGCGCCGCCGCCTCGTCGATCAGCCGGGCGGCCGTCTCGTCGTACGCCACCGCGCCCGCGCGCAGTTCGAAGGCGCGGTGCACCCGGGAGGCGAAGGAGGAGATCAGGATCGCGAAGATGAAGATCAGGGCGATCTTGATGCCGTCGGGGCGCTCGACGACGTTCGTGACGAGCGTGTAGGCGAAGACCGCCGTGATCGCGCCGAACCCGATCGTCGACTTGCGGTGGCCGCGCCGGTGCACGGCGACCGTGGAGGCGAAGGACGCGGACAGCATCAGGACCAGGACGCCGGTCGCGTACGCGCCGGACTGGTCGTCGACGTTCGCGTTGAACCAGAGCGTGATGGCGACCGCCGCCGCCATGAACGTCAGGACCAGCGGCCGCACGGCCCGGGTCCACTCCGGGGCCATGCCGTAGCGCGGGAGGTAGCGGGGGACCAGGTTGAGCAGGCCCGCCATCGCGGAGGCGCCCGCGAACCACAGGATGGCGATGGTCGAGACGTCGTAGACCGTGCCGAAGGCCTCACCGAGGTACTGGTGCGCGAGATACGCCAGGGCGCGGCCGTTCGCCGAGCCGCCCGCCTTGAACTCGTCCTGCGGGATCAGGATCGTCGTCGCCAGGCTGGAGAACAGCAGGAAACAGCTCATGATCAGCGCCGCGGTCGTGAGCAGCTTGCGGGTGTCGCGGATCCGGCCGGCGGGCTTCTGGTACGTGTCCGAGGAGTCGCCCTTGACCTGCGGCATCACCGCGACACCGGTCTCGAACCCGGACATGCCGAGCGCCAGCTTCGGGAAGACGAGCAGGGCGACGCCGACCATCATGAACGGCGAGGAGTGCTCGGCCGTCATCGCGTCCCACCAGTTGGTGATCTTGACCGGCTGGGTGAAGACATGGCCGACGGCCGTGATCAGCACGACCACGTTCAGCGCGAGATAGGCGCCCACCAGGACGACGGCGACCCGGATCGCCTCCTGGAAGCCCTTCAGGAAGACCGCGCCGAGCGCCGCGAGCAGCGCCAGCGTGATCCACATGTTGGCGTTGTGCAGCCAGTGCGGGGCGAACGGGTTCTCCACGACGTGCGCCGCCGCGTCCGCCGCCGACAGAGTCATCGTGATCATGAAGTCGGTCGCCGCGAACCCGAGCAGGACCAGGACGAACAGCTTCCCCGCCCACCAGGGCAGCAGCCGCTCCAGCATCGCGATCGAGCCCTCGCCGTGCGGGGACTCCTTGGCCACCCGCCGGTACACCGGCAGCGCGCCGAGCAGCGTCAGGGCGATCAGGACCAGCGTGGCGAGCGGCGAGAGCAGTCCGGCGGCCAGCGCCGCGATGCCCGGCTGGTAGCCGAGCGTGGAGAAGTAGTCGACGCCCGTCAGACACATCACGCGCCACCACTTGTGGCCGTGGTGCTCCTCCGGAACATGCCCGTGCGGGCCCTGATGCCGGGCCGTCTGCTCGCTCAGGCCCTCCAGCAGCCAGGACCGCCAGCGTGAACTGCGGGCGGGCGCGGCGGCGGCCGGGGTCTCGGCCTGGGTGCCGGTCATGTCGGTGCTTTCTGTCGGACGGCTCGGCGACGCCGCGCGGCACGGACCACCGTCGACAGGACTGCCGACGGCCGAACGCGAGCGCGACGACGTGCGAGTATCCATCACATCGTCACCTGTGCATCGCGCGGGGGCGACCTCGCGGTCCCCTCCGTGTCCCCGGTCCCACGAGCTGCGCATACGCTGGCCGGATGCAGGACGAGTACCGCACGGTGGCCCACGAGGGCGTGCACGAGACAGAGATCAACCGCTCCCGGTTCCTGTGCGCGCTCGCGCCCGCCGCGACCGAGGAGGAGGCCCAGGCCTTCGTCGCGCGCGTCCGCAAGGAACACCCCACCGCCACCCACAACTGCTACGCGTACGTCATCGGCGCCGACGCCTCCGTGCAGAAGGCCAGCGACGACGGCGAGCCGGGCGGCACCGCCGGAGTGCCGATGCTCCAGATGCTCACGCGCCGCGAGATGCGGTACGTCGTCGCTGTCGTCACCCGCTACTACGGCGGGGTGAAACTGGGCGCCGGCGGGCTGATCCGCGCCTACGGCGGCGCGGTCGGCGAGGCGCTCGACGCCCTCGGCACGGTCACCCGGCGCCGGTTCCGGCTCGCCACCGTCACCGTCGACCACGCGCGCGCGGGCAAGATGGAGAACGACCTGCGCTCGACCGGACGCGCGGTGCGCGAGGTCCGCTACGGCGCCGCCGTCGAGATCGAGATCGGGCTGCCCGAGGCCGACGTGGAGCGGTTCACGGCCTGGCTCGCGGACGTCAGCGCGGGCACCGCCGCGTTCGAACTGGGCGGGGAGGCCTACGGGTAACCGGGGGCCGACAGGGGGTTGATCCGGGTTCGGCGCGGCTGCTTGAATCGGATCATGGACGCAGGACAGCGGGACCTCACGCGGCGACGTCATGTCGACCTCGCGCGCGTGTGCAGCGCCGTCTGTCGCCTTTGCCACTGAGCCCCGTCGCGGGGCTCGCACGGATTCCCGCCTCCCGCCGTCCGGCGGTCGAGGCCCGTTCCGCACGTTCTCCCCTGCGCAAAGGACGGCACAGCCATGCCCCTGACCTTCCACTGGTTCCTGCCCACCAACGGAGACAGCCGCCGCATCGTCGGCGGCGGCCACGGCGTCCCCACCCACGCGGCCGGCGGCGACCGGCCCGCCTCCCTGGCCTACCTCGGCCAAGTCGCCCGTACCGCCGAACAGCTGGGTTTCGAGGGCGCCCTCACCCCGACCGGCGCCTGGTGCGAGGACGCCTGGCTGACCACCGCGATGCTCGTCGAGCGGACCGAGCGGCTGAAGTTCCTCGTCGCGTTCCGCCCCGGACTCGTCGCCCCCGCGCTCGCCGCACAGATGGCGGCCACCTACCAGCGGCACTCCGGCGGGCGACTGCTCCTCAACGTGGTCACCGGCGGCGAGGATCGCGAGCAGCGCGCCTACGGCGACTTCCTCGACAAGGACGGGCGCTATGCGCGGACCGACGAGTTCCTGCACATCACGCGCGCGTTGTGGCGCGGCGAGACCGTCGACTTCGACGGCGACCACGAGCGGGTCGACGGGGCGCGCCTGACCCGGCTGCCCGACCCCGTGCCCCCCGTCTACTTCGGCGGCTCGTCGAAGGCGGCGGGCCCGGTCGCCGCCCGGCACAGTGATGTGTACCTCACCTGGGGCGAGCCGCCCGCCCAGGTCGCCGAGAAGATCGGCTGGATCCGCACGCTCGCGAGGGCCGAGGGGCGTGACATCCGGTTCGGGATACGGCTGCACGTCATCGCCCGCGACACGTCCGACGAGGCGTGGGCACAGGCCCGGCGGCTCCTCGAAGGGGTCGACGCGAAGACCGTCGCCGACGTGCAGGAGGGGCTCGCCCGCTCGGGGTCCGAGGGCCAGCGGCGGATGCGCGCGCTGCACGGCGGCAGCCTCGACGCACTGGAGATCCACCCGAACCTGTGGGCCGGCGTCGGTCTCGTACGAGGCGGCGCCGGGACCGCGCTCGTGGGCTCGCACACCGAGGTCGCCGACCGCATCGCCGAGTACCACGCACTCGGCATCGACGAGTTCGTGCTCTCCGGCTACCCGCACGTCGAGGAGGCGTACTGGTTCGGCGAGGGCGTGCTGCCGGTGCTCGCCGCGCGAGGGCTGTGGCGGCGCCCGGCATAGGCCGCGGCGCAGGGAGCGCAGCGTTTCGGCTGGTCCGGCAGTTCCCGTCGTTCCCGGAGTTCCTCCCGTGATGTCCGACCCAGCCGTTAGCCTCGTGTGTCATGAGGCTGCTGCACACGTCCGACTGGCATCTGGGCCGAGCGTTCCACCGCGTGAACATGCTCGACGCCCAGGCCGCGTTCATCGGCCACCTCGTCGACACCGTGCGCGAGCGCGACGTGGACGCGGTGGTCGTGTCCGGTGACGTGTACGACCGGGCGGTGCCGCCGCTCGCAGCCGTCGAGCTGTACGACGCCGCGCTGCACCGCCTGGCCGACCTCGGCGTGCCCACGGTGATGATCTCCGGGAACCACGACTCCGCGCGGCGCCTCGGGGTCGGCGCCGGGCTCATCGGGCGGGCCGGCATCCACCTGCGCACGGAGCCGGGCCGGTGCGGCGAGCCGGTGGTGCTGGGCGACGCGCACGGGGACGTGGCGTTCTACGGACTGCCGTATCTCGAACCGGCGCTGGTGAAGGACGAGTTCGGGGTCGCGAAGGCGGGCCACGAGCAGGTGCTCGCCGCCGCCATGGAGCGGGTACGGGCCGATCTCGCGGAGCGTCGGGACGGGACGAGGTCCGTCGTCCTCGCGCACGCCTTCGTCACCGGCGGCGCGCCCAGCGACAGCGAGCGCGACATCACGGTGGGCGGCGTCGCCGCCGTCCCCGCCGGGGTCTTCGACGGGGTCGACTACGTGGCGCTCGGGCATCTGCACGGCAGCCAGCGGATCTCCGAGCGGGTCCGCTACTCCGGCTCGCCGCTGCCGTACTCGTTCTCCGAGGCCGACCACCGCAAGAGCATGTGGCTGATCGACCTGGACGCGGAAGGGGCCGTGACGGCCGAGCGCGTCGACTGCCCCGTGCCGCGGCCACTCGCCCGGATCCGCGGCGACCTGGTGGAGCTGCTCGCCGATGCCGCGCTGGAGATCCACGAGGAGTCCTGGGTCGAGGCCACGCTGACCGACGCGGTCCGCCCCGACGACCCGATGGCCCGGCTCACCGAGCGCTTCCCGCACACCCTCAGCCTCCTCTTCGACCCGCGCAGGACCGAGACCGAGCCGGACGCCAGCTACGCACAGCGCCTCAAGGGGCGCGACGACCACGAGATCGCGGAGGATTTCGTGACCCACGTCAGAGGCGCGGGACCCGACGAGGACGAGCGGACGGTGCTGCGCGCCGCGTTCGACGCGGTGCGGACGGACGCCTTCGTGAACGAGGCGCGCGAGGTCGCCCGGTGAGGCTGCACACCCTGCACATCACGGCGTTCGGCCCCTTCGGCGGCACCCAGGAGATCGACTTCGACGCGCTCTCGTCGGCCGGCCTTTTCCTGCTGCACGGCCCGACCGGCGCCGGCAAGACCTCCGTCCTCGACGCGGTCTGCTACGCGCTGTACGGGGCGGTGCCCGGCGCCCGCCAGAGCGCGGCCGGGCAGGGGCAGAGCCTGCGCAGCGACCACGCCGAGCCCGGCACGCGCACCGAGGTCCGCCTCGAGCTGACCGTCGCGGGACGGCGCCTGGAGCTCACCCGGCAGCCGCCGTTCGCCCGCCCCAAGAAGCGCGGCACCGGATTCACGACGGAGAAGGCGCAGAGCTGGCTGCGCGAGTACGACGCCGTGGCGGGGGAGTGGAAGGACCTCAGCCGCTCCCACCAGGAGATCGGCGAGGAGGTCACCCAGCTGCTCGGTATGAGCAAGGACCAGTTCTGCCAGGTCGTGCTCCTGCCCCAGGGCGACTTCGCCCGCTTCCTGCGCGCCGACGCCGAGGCGCGCGGCAAGCTGCTCGGCCGGCTCTTCGACACGCGCCGGTTCGCCGCCGTGGAGCAGCGGCTCGCCGAGGACCGGCGCGCCGCCGAGAAGCAGGTCACCGCCGGGGACGCCGAGCTGCTCGCCGAAGCGCACCGGATGCAGCAGGCCGCGGGCGACGTGGTGGAGACGGCACCGGTCGACGCGGTGCCGGGAGACCCCGGGGTCGCGGAGGCCGTCCTCGGATGGGCGGCCGTTGCCCGCTCCACGGCCCGGGAGCACTTCACGCACGCGCACCTGGCGCTGGGCGCCGCCGAGACGGCCCGCGTCGCCGCGCAGCGCGACCTCGCCGAGGCGCAGGAGACGGACCGGCTGCAGCGCAGGTTCGCCCAGGCCGAGGCGCGGGCGGCCGCGCTCGCCGCCCAGGAGGAAGAGCAGCGGGCGGTACGGGAGCGGATGGAGCGCGGCCGCAAGGCGGAGACCGTCGCGCCCGCGCTGTCCCTGCGGGACGCCGCGGAGGCCGAGCACGCGGCGGCGCTGCGCGAAGAGGCGCACACCAGACGGGAGTTGCGCGAGGCGCCGGACACCGGCGAGGGCGCCGTGGACAGCGGCCTCGCCGAGGCGGGACCCGGCGCGCTCGCCGAGGCCGCACGGCGTGTCGCCCAGGAGCTCGGCGGGCTCGACGCGGCGCGCCGGGCCGAGCGACGTCTCGGCGGGGTCGCCCGCGAGCGCGCGGACCTCGACCGGGAGGAGCGCGCCGACACCGAGCTTCTCGACGAGGCCGAGCAGTGGCTCGCCCGCTGGGACACCCGGCGCGGCGCACTGCAGGCCGAGGTCGACGCCGCCCAGGAGGCCGCGACGCGGGCCGAGCACCTCGGGGGACAGCTGGAGCCCGCACTGCAGCAGGCCCGCGCCGCACGCGAGCGCGACCGGCTCACCGCACAGGCGGACACCGCGCGGGACGACGCCCTCGCCGCCCGCGAGAAGTCGGCGCACGCCCGCGAGCACTGGCTCGCGCTCAAGGAGCAGCGGCTGCTCGGCATCGCCGCCGAACTCGCCGAGGAGCTGACGGACGGCGCACCCTGCGCCGTGTGCGGCGCCACCGAACACCCCGCGCCTCAGCGGAGGTCGGCGGGGCACGTCGACCGCGCCGCGGAGGAGGCCGCGCTCGCCGCCTACCGAGCCGCCGAGGACCGGGTCGCCGACGCCGAGCGCCGCGCCGCCGCCGTGCGCGAGGCACTGGCCGCCGCGAAGGCCGCCGCCGGGGACGCCCCGGCGGAGCAACTCGCCGAAGCGGCCCGCGCGTTGCAAGACCGACACGCCGAGGCGCGCGACCTGGCCTCCGGGCTGCACGCCGCCCGCGAGGCGCTGGCCCGCGCCGAGAGCGAGCACGGCCGCCGGCTCATCGCCCGCCAGGACGCCGCCACCCGCACCGCGGCGAGGTCCTCACTGCGTGACGCCCTGGACCGCGAACAGGCAGGTCTGGAGCGGGAGTTGACGCAGGCGCGCGGCGCCGCGGCGAGCGTGGAGGCGCGCGCGGCCCAGCTGGAGCGGCTGGTGGAGCTGCTCGGCACGGCGGCGGAGGCGGCCCGAGCCGTCGAGGACACCGCGCAGCGCCTCAAGGACGCGGACGCGCGACTCGCCGACGCGGCCTTCAAGGCGGGCTTCGACACGCCGCAGGAAGCGGCGGCCGCCCGGCTCGACGACGTACACCACCGTGAACTGCAGCACCGCCTGGACGCCTGGCAGTCGGAGACGGCGGCGGTCCGCGCGGTCCTCGCCGAGGAGGACACCGCTGCCGCCGCCCGCAGGCCCGCGGCGGACGTCGCCGCCGCGCACGCCACGGCCGAGGCCGCGGACGCGCGGGTGCGTGCCGCGGGTTCCGGGCGGGACGCGGCGCAGCGCCGCTGCACCGAACTCGACCGGCTCTCCCGGCGCGCCGCCACCGAGGCCCGGCGCCTCGGCCCGCTGCGCGCCACGTACAACCGCGTCGCCCGGCTCGCCGCCCTCGCGGCCGGCACCTCGGCGGACAACGAGCGCAAGATGCGCCTGGAGTCGTACGTGCTCGCGGCCCGCCTCGAACAGGTGGCGGCGGCGGCGACGGCGCGCCTCAGCCGCATGTCGGCCGGCCGGTACACGCTGGTGCACTCCGACTCCACCGCAGGGCGCGGCCGTTCGGGCCTCGGCCTGCACGTCGTCGACGCGTGGACCGGGCGCGAGCGGGACACGGCGACGCTCTCCGGCGGCGAGACGTTCTTCGCGTCCCTCGCGCTGGCGCTCGGCCTCGCCGACGTCGTCACCGACGAGGCGGGCGGGGTCCGCCTCGACACCCTCTTCATCGACGAGGGCTTCGGCAGCCTCGACGACCAGACCCTCGACGACGTCCTCGACGTCCTCGACTCCCTGCGCGAACGCGACCGCAGCGTCGGCATCGTCAGCCACGTCGGCGACCTGCGCCGCCGCGTCCACGCCCAGCTGGAGGTCGTGAAGGGGCGGGACGGGTCGGTGGTGCGGCAGCGCGGGGCGGAGACGGGGTGAGCCCGGCTCCGCAGGACCGGAGCGCCGGTCAGTGGCCGATGGGGCGGCGAGGCAGCGGCGACGAATACACCACGCTCGTCGTCACCGACCCCAGCGTCCCGATCTTCCCGGAGATCTCCTCCAGGTGGCTCATCGAGCGGGCCGCCACCTTGATGACGAAGCAGTCGTCGCCCGTGACGTGATGGGCCTCCAGGATCTCCGGGGTCGCCTCGACCAGGTCGTGGAACGGCTTGTAGTTGCCGTTCGGGTACCGGAGCCGCACGAAGGCCAGGATCGGCAGACCGAGCCGTTCCGGGACGACCACGGCGGCGTACCCCGCGATCACCCCGGCCTCCTCCAGCCTGCGCACCCGCTCGGTCACGGCGCTCGCGGACATCGACACGGCGCGGGCCAGCTCCGCGTAACTGGCGCGGCCCTCGCGCTGGAGGACCTGCAGAATGCGCCAGTCCGTGGCGTCGGGAGCGTACGGCGGAGATGCGGCAGGGGAATCGACGGTCATGCAGAACAGATAACCGGGAAATCCTCGGAGGATCAACCGGTATCCCGGGGAACGGACCTTCCCGGAGTCGATCACTGACCGTAGATTTCTGGTCAGGGCCAGTAGCCCGCCCGCACCAGGAAAGGAACCACACCACCATGACGACGACCCAGACCGCCGCCGCGACCACCACCAACCCGGTCCTGCGCGTCGCCCCCGCCTCGCCCGCCGCCGCTGCCGCCTACTTCGGCGCGAGCCTCGCCTTCCACGCCGACGTGTCCGACGTCGCCGCCGCGCTCGCCGCCGACGGCGACCCGGGCTTCGTCGTCATCGACTCGCGCTCCACCGCCTCCTGGGACCAGGGTCACGTCCCGGGCGCGGTCCACCTGCCCACCGCCCTCATCGCCGAGCAGGCCGAGGAGCTCCTCGACAAGTCCGTGCCGGTCGTCACCTACTGCTGGGGCCCCGGCTGCAACGGCGCCACCCGGGCCGCCCTCGCCCTCGCCGAGCTCGGCTTCCAGGTCAAGGAGATGCTCGGCGGGTTCGAGTACTGGGTCCGCGAGGGCTTCGCGTACGAGACGTGGGAGGGCCCCGCGCAGCAGGCCGCCGACCCGCTGACCGCGCCCGTCGACTCCGACGACTGCGGCTGCTGAGCCCCGGACCCGATCAGCGCAGAAAGCGCGCGTCCCGGTGGCCGACGGCGTCCACCGGCCGCGCCGCACGCAGCACCACGTCCAGCGCCGCGTCCGCGTCGCAGGCGTAATGCCCGCTCGCCCAGGCCGCGTTGGCCTCCACGACGGCCCAGCCCCCGTCGTCCGCGAGCCGTCCGACATCCACGACGATCGCGCTCGGCAGCGTCGAGGACGGCAGGCGCCGCGCGAAGTCCCGCACCTCGTCGTGCAGTTCGTCCGTGTCGAGCGGTGCCACGTCCAGCTGTCCGCGCCGCGCGTACCGGCTCCCGGTGCGCACCTCCCCGTCGAGCAGGAACAGCCGGTACTCCGCATCGAACGTGACGATGTCGCTGACCAGCACCGGTGTGTCGTCGTCCGTCGCGTCCGGGCCGGGCAGCCCGCTGCCGTCCGGATAGATTCGCGCGGGGAAACTCTTGTCGTTCGGCGGCTTCATGAACGCGGGCCTGCGCAGGCTCCGCGCCGCGGCGATCGACGTCAACCGGACCTCCCTGCGCGTCAGTTCGCGCGGCAGATCCGCCAGCCAGCCCGGTGCCGCCTCCAGCAGACCGACCCCGAGCTCCTTGGCCACCGCGTCCGCGAACAGCGGCCCCGCATAGAGGGCGCCGCCCGGATGCCCGAGCCACTCGGCGGGGGTGCGCCGGTCGGCGTACGTCCGCACGCCGAGGCCGCGCCGCCGCGCCGCGTCGGCCAGGGCCAGACCGGTCGCGGTGACGCGCGGGGACAGGAACAGGGTTCGGGTGGGGTGTGCGGCGTGCATGGGGAGAAGGATGCGGGTCGTGCCGTCACCGTGGCCACCTGATATCCACGCGGCCACCTGATATCCACGCGGCCACCTGGTGTCCGCTGATCCGCGGGGGAGGCGAAATGAGCATGCGGCACGTCGGCGCCGCCCGGCATCATCGCCCCCCTGCCGGAAATCCCGCACCCCACCGTCGATCAACTGCGCCGCGCCCCTTGCCCGTTGCGCGGTCGCACGGCCCTGGTCACCGGGGCCGGCCGGCGCGCCGGGATCGGGTTCGCCGTGGCCCGGCGGCTCGCGGCGTACGGGACGAGCGTCTGTCCGCACCACCACGTGCCGCCCGACGCGGCCATGCCGTGGGGCGCCGACCGGCCCGCCGAGGTCGTCGCGGCGGTCCGTGAGGCGTGCGCCGACCCCGAGGCGCGCGTCGTGCACGGGCCCGCCGATCTCACCGGTCCCGGCGCCCCGGCCCGCCTGATCGCCGACGCGACGCACGCGCGCTGGGCGGCCGCCTGGACGTCGTCGTCGCCGACCACGCCCTCAGCGGCAGCGACGGCACCCTCGACACGATCGACGCCGCGATGCTCGACGCCCGCCGGGCCGTGGACGCCCGCTCGGTGATCCTCCTCGTGCGGGCCTTCGCCCGGACCACGCCGGGATCGACGCCCCCGGCGGGCGCGTCGTGATGATGACCCCCACCGTCAACCCGGACCCTTGGGCACTGGCTGTCCGGGCCCTTGGGCACCGGCTGTCCGGACGGCGCGGCCTACGAGGCGGTCGTCGAGCTGTTCTCCGGGAAGGGGTGGGGGAGGCCCGACGACCCGGCCCGGCCGATCGCCCGGCCGGCGGCCGACGAGGCGTGCTGGATCACCGGGCGGGTCATCGGCTCCGAAGGCGGCTTGCGCCGAACCCCCGTGTAGGACCTACAGCTTGGACAGCTCGTCCACCAGGTCGTCGAGCCCCAGCGACCCCTGCGAGAGCGCCGCCATGTGCCAGTCCTTCGCGTCGAAGGCGTCACCGTGCGCCGCCTGCGCGTTGGCCCGGCCGAGCAGCCATGCCCGCTCGCCCAGCTTGTAGCCGATCGCCTGGCCGGGGATCGACAGATACCGGGTCAGCTCGCTCTCCACGAAGTCCGCGGGACGGCTGCTGTGCGCGCCGAAGAACTCCTGCGCGAGGTCGGGCGTCCAGCGCTCGCCCGGGTGGAACGGCGAGTCGGCCGGGATCTCCAACTCCAGGTGCATGCCGATGTCGACGATGACCCGGCACGCCCGCATCATCTGCGCGTCCAGGTAACCGATCCGCGTCTCGGCGTCCGTCAGATACCCCAGCTCGTCCATCAGGCGCTCCGCGTACAGCGCCCAGCCCTCCGCGTTCGCGGAGACGATGCCGACCGTCGCCTGGTAACGCGACAGGTCCTCGGAGACGTGCGCCCACTGCGCGAGCTGCAGGTGGTGGCCGGGAACGCCCTCGTGGTACCAGGTCGACACGAGGTCGTAGACCGGGAACCGGGTCTGCCCCATCGTCGGCAGCCAGGTCCGTCCTGGCCGTGAGAAGTCGACGGACGGCTCCGTGTAGTACGGCGCCGCGGCGCTGCCGGGAGGCGCGATGCAGGACTCCACCTTCCGCACCCGCTCGGCGAGTTCGAAGTGGGTGCCGTCGAGCGCGTCGATCGCCTCGTCCATGAGGTTCTGCAGCCACTGCCGGACCTCCTCGACGCCCTCGATGTGGCGGCCGTGCTCGTCGAGGTGGGCCAGGGCCACCCACGGCGTCTCGGCGCCGGGCAGGATCTTCTCGGCCTCCTGCTTCATCTCGGCGAGCAGCCGGTGGAACTCGCTCCACCCGTACGCGTACGCCTCGTCCAGGTCGAGGTCGGTGCCGTTGTAGTAGCGCGACCAGCGGGCGTAGCGCTCGCGGCCCACCACGTCGGGGGAGCCCTCGACGGCCGGGGCGTACACGTCCCGCATCCAGTCGCGCAGCTCCACCGTCGCGGCGTCGGCGATCCGCGCGCCCGCCACGAGTTCCTCGCGCAGCGCCTCGGGCCCGCCCGCCGCGAACTGCTCGAACCAGCCTTCCCACTCGGTGAGTTGCTCGACGAACGTCCGCGTGGGCCGCGGCCCGCCGTGCAGCTTGCGCTCAAGGCCGAGCGCCAGCGTCTCGCGGTACCCGGCGAACGCGTCGGGGACCGCGCGCAGCCGCTCGGCGATCGCCGCCCAGTCCTCGTCCGTCTCGGTCGGGGCGATGGTGAAGACGTCCCGGACGCTGTGCACCGGCGAGCCGAGGTTCGAGACCTCGCGCAGATGCTCGTCGGCGTCGTGCACGGCGAGCTGGGCCGTCAGCCGCTCCCGGAGCAGCCGGGCGCAGCGGCGCTCGACGTCGCTGTCGGCGCCGGGCCCGCGCTCCGCCTCGTCGAGCTGTGCCAGCGTCCGGCGCTCCAGGTCGGCGACCGCCTCCAGGCCCGCGGGCGAGAGGTCGGGCAGCTTGCTGAGAGAGGTCCGTACGCCGAGGTATGTGCCGGTGACGGGGTCGAGGGCGGCGAGGGCGTCCACGTAGGCGTCCGCGACCTGACGGGGAGTGTGCGCAATGTCTGACATGCGGACATCCTCGTACGGGTCAGGGGGCCGCGTCACCATGATTCGCTGTGAGCGTGCCGTGCGGGGCGGCGGGCGGCAGCAGCGGCCCGCACTCCCACTGCTGGAAGATCAGCCGGGTCTCCACCCGCGCCACCTCGCGCCGTGCCGTGAACTCGTCGAGGACCAGGCGCTGCAGGTCCGTCATGTCGCGGACGGCGACATGCACCAGGTAGTCGTCGGGCCCGGTGAGATGGAAGACCGTGCGCGCCTCCGGCAGCGCGCGGATCCGCTCCACGAACGGGCCCACCAACTCCCGCCGGTGCGGCCGCACCTGAACGGAGAGCAGGGCTTGAAGCCCGCGGCCGAGCCGCGCCGGATCGACCCGCAGCACATGCCCGAGGATCACCCCGCACCGGCGCAGCCTGCTCACCCGGTCCAGACAGGTCGACGGCGCGACACCGACCTGCGCGGCGAGATCCCGGTACGTCGTACGGGCGTCGTTCTGCAGCAGCCGCAAGATCTCCAGATCGACCGGATCGAGTACGACAGAATCGGTCATCTGCCGAACGTAACACGGGAGTTCTCGCGCTACGACGGTCCGGTGTTCAGTCTTCTCGCCATGGACCACACCATGGACCACAACGAGGACGTGGCACGCCCCCGCACCCGGGCCCTCGCCACCGAAGCAGTGCACGCCGGCCGCGACGACCTCGCCGCCCTCGGTCTGCACGCCCCGCCCATCGACCTGTCGACGACCTACCCGTCCGCCGACACCCGCACCGAGGCCGCCCGCATCGACGCGTTCGCCGCCGACGGTGTCCTCGACGACGGGCCGCCGGTCTACGGCCGCCTCGGCAACCCGACGGTCACCCGCTTCGAGACGGCCCTCGCCCGCCTCGAGGGCACGGACGATGCCGTCGCGTTCGCGAGCGGCATGGCGGCCCTGACGGCGGTCCTTCTCGTACGCCGTTCAGCGGGCCTGGGCCATGTCGTCGCGGTCCGCCCGCTGTACGGGTGCAGCGACCACCTCCTCGACGCGGGCGTGCTCGGCACCGAGGTGACCTGGGTCGACCCGGCCGGCATCGCCGACGCGATCCGCCCCGACACCGGGCTCGTCCTCGTGGAGTCGCCCGCCAATCCGACCCTCGCCGAGGTCGACGTACGGGCCGTCGCGCACGCCTGCGCCGCGGTGCCGCTGCTCGTCGACAACACGTTCGCGACGCCGGTCCTCCAGCGCCCCGTCGAGAGCGGCGCCCGGCTCGTGCTGCACAGCGCGACCAAGTACCTGGGCGGACACGGCGACGTGCTCGGCGGAGTGGTGGCGTGCGACGCGGAGTTCGCGCGGCAGCTGCGCAAGATCCGCTTCGCGACGGGCGGCGTGCTCCATCCGCTCGCCGGCTATCTGCTGCTGCGCGGTCTCGCGACGCTTCCGGTACGGGTACGGGCGGCGTCCGCGACCGCGGCGGAACTGGCCCGGCGGCTGACCGGCGACCCGCGCGTCACCCGCGTCCACTATCCGCGCATCGGCGGCGCGATGGTGGCGTTCGAAGTGGCCGGGGACCCGCACGCGGTGACCGCCGCGGTCGACCTGATCACCCCCGCCGTCTCCCTCGGCAGCGTCGACACCCTCATCCAGCACCCGGCCTCCATCAGCCACCGCGTGGTGGCCGCCGACGACCGCCGCGCGGCCGGGGTCGGCGACCGGCTGCTGCGTCTGTCCGTCGGCCTGGAGGACGTGGAGGACCTGTGGGCCGACCTCGACCGGGCCCTCGACGGGGCGGGCCGGGGCGGGGGCCCGGTCGAGGGGCTGCGAGCGGTCCGGGCCGGCGGCACCCAGGACTCGTAGACTCGCCGTATGGCCATTTCACACAAACCGGGACGGGACGACGCCTGGGAGGGCGAGGTCGTCGACAAGTCCCGCGGCATGCTCGACGGGGCGAACATGTACCACTTCGTCGAGGTCAGGCTCACCGGCGGCGGGACGGAGCGGTTCCGCGTCGGCCGTCGGCTCTGGAAAGAGGTGGAGGCCGGCGACCGGATCGTGAAGCGACCCGGCGCCGACCCCGTCAAGGAGTAGCCGGCGTCCTACCGCTGGGCCTCCTGCTCGTAGGGCAGTCGGGAGGGCACCGGCGTCGCGTCCAGGCGCGCCGTGATCACGAGGGTGCCCTCCTCGATCTGGTAGTCGAGCGGCAGACCGAGGCCGCGCATCGCCGCGACCATCCCCGTGTTGGACGCCTGCGTCACGGCGTACACGCTCTCGCAGCCCGCTTCGACCGCCATCGTCACCAGGCGGCCGAGCAGTTCGGAGCCGACGCCGCGGCGCTGCCAGTCGTCCTCGACGAGGAGGGCGATCTCGGTCTCGTCGCCGTCCCACAGGAGGTGGCCGAGGGCGGCGATCCGGCCCGAGGCCGTCTGCGCCGCGAGCGTGCGACCGAAGCGGGGGCTCAGCAGGTGGTTGAGGTAGCGGTCCGCGTCGCCGACCGGGCCGTGGTAGCGCATGCTCAGGGTCCGCTGCGAGCAGCGCTCGTGCATCTCCTTGGCCGCCGCCACGTCCGAAGGGTCGGCGCGGCGCACCGTGATCTCGTTGCCCTCGGGCAGCGTCAGCACGTCTTTGCCGCGCGGGACCCGCGGGCCGAGCCGGGTGTCGAGCTCCACCAGGGCGCGGGCGCGCGCGAACTCGGTGGGCGTGAACGGCAGATACGGCCGCTCCACCGTGATCAGGCCGCCCTCCGGGGTGCGCAGGCGCAGCTCCGTGGCGTCGAACCCGCCCTCGGCGGACGCGGCGCCCGTGGACGTGGCGGGCAACGACCTGATGGTGCACCGGCCGAGCAACTGGCGCAGCGCGAGCGGGAGTTCCGCCGCGTCCTGCGCGGTGCGCGTGGCCAGCCCGAGGATCCGGGTGGGGGCGTCGACCAGGTCGTGGGCGTCGGCGCGCTCGATCCAGGTGTCGGCGCCGCCCGCCTGCGCGACCGCCACGGTCAGGTCGGCCGCCGCCATCTCCTGCGGGGCACGCAGCAGGAACTCGTCGACCGTGCCCTCGGCCAGCGGGTGCGTCTGCAGGCTCAGGATGTCCACCCGCAGATGGGCCAGGGCCATGCACAGCGCGGCGAGCGAACCCGGCTCGTCGCGCACCGTGGTCCGCATCCGCCACAGGGTGCTCCGCGCCGGATCGCGGGCCTCCGTGTCCCGGCGCCCGGCCGCCGTGGGCCGGGCGCCGGTATCCGGCGTCGGTGGAGCGTGCTCGTGGCGGCGTGTCCACCACGCCGCGGGCGCGGCGGCCCGTGCCAGCAGCGCACGGCACCGGCCGAGAGCGGATCGGTCGTTCTTCACTCGCGTCACATCAGACATGTCTGGACTCATGCAGCCACTGTGAAGGAACGGTGTTGCGTGATCACGAACGGTTTGTGACCGATGGGTAAAGAGCGCTTATGGCTGTTTTGCGCGGCACGTGCATCCCGCGGCCTTCCCCGGTCCGCGTCCGGCGGCCGCCGGACGCCTCAGCCGATCGCCGTGTGCAGTCGTCTCGCCTGCGCCACCAGCCGGGACGAGCCCTTTCGCGCGGCGACCTCGGCGAGGCCGGGTATCGTCCCGCGCTCGCCGGTCCGCTCCGCGCAGTCCGCCGCCAGGGCGAGCAGATCGGCCAGTCCCCGCAGCGCGACCGGACTCTCCTTGCTCGCGAGGAGCGTCGGCAGCAGCCCGCGGAGCACCGCCGACACCGTGGTGAACGCCCCGGTCCCCGCGGCCGTCCCGAACGCATCGGCCAGTCGCGTGGCCTTGACGTCGGCCGCTTCCCAGCCCCGCGCCAGCAGCGAGCCCAGCAGAGGAGCGTCGAGCTGCCGGCGGCCGGCGAGGATCAGCAACGCGTCCACCGCCGCGAGCCGGTCCTCCGGATGGCGTGCCGCGAGTCCGTACGCCACCGAGAGATGCACGGCCTGCCCCGCCGGCCCCTCCGCCTCCGCGAGCAGCGGCAGATAACCGGCCGCGCCCCGAACGTCGTGCACCGCGCAGTGCGACAGCTCCCGCAGCAGCCGCGCCGCCACGCTCTCGCGCCGTCCGGGGAGCATCGAGAGGTAATGGGACCGCTGCTGCACGGTGTCCGCCTCGAAGTACCAGTACGGCCCCCACGCATCCGGGAGCGACAACGGTCTGCCCAGCCGCCGGAACGGGTCGGGCAACGCGCTCTGCAGATCGGCCTGTTCCCCCATGCCGACGAGCAGATGACCGCTCTCGTCGCCCAACGTCACCACCGGCTGCGCGGGCGCCGGTGAACGGAGCCACTCGGCGAGCCGCTCGCCCTCCGGCGTCCCGAGCGCCGCCGCGTCCCGCGCCGCTCGCGCTGTCAGCCCGTCGCCGCGGTCCACCCGCAGCAGCGCCTGGGCGAAGTCGGCTTCGCCCGCTCGTACCTTCGCCGCGCGGTAGGCCGCGAGCCGCGCCACCAGCTCGGCCGGCTCGATGAACCCCGTGCTCCACGTCGGCGTGGCCAGCAGGAACGGCACCGGCTCGGTGCGGATGCGATACGCCGCCTCCCACAACCGGGCGTCGTGGCACCGGCGCAGCGTGCCGTCCGCCGGGCTCCGGCTCTCGTGGGCGCCATGAGTGACGGCCCTGTGCAGCACGTCCGTCCGCACGCTCTCCACCACCGTCGCCGCGACGACCTCCAGGCCGTGCGTGGCGTCACGGAAATACGTCTGGGTGTGGTCCGGCCGGTCCGTGCCGTACCACCAGCGGCGCGCCACCACCGGCTGCAACGCCTCCTTCAACGCCGCCCGGTCCCGGTACGCATGGCGCATCAGACCGTCCAGCGTCCGCTCCAGCGCCGCCGTGTCCCCGCCGGAGGAGAGCAGTGCGCCCACCTCCTCGGCCACCTCCGCGGCCGAGTCGGGCGCCGGGCAGAGACGGAACGGCTCCGCGGCGGGTGGCAGCACCTCCTGGTACGGCCCGTCCACGGCGAGACGCACCCCGAGCACCTCCTCGGCCCGCGACCGTGGGCCGGCACTCAACTGCTGCGCCGCGAGCACCAGTTGCTCCCTGGCCGCCGAGCCGGCCCCCGCGAGGTGCCGGGCCACCACCTTCAGGGCCCGCTCCTGCACCTCCGTGTCCGCGTGCCCGAACGCCTCGCCCACGGCCGGCAGCACCTCGTCGGCCACCGGTGCCGCTCCCTGCGGGGTGCCCTTCCTGAGGACCTTGTCGAGCAGCACCAACTGCGCCCGCACCAGCTTCTTCTCCGGCCGGAACAGCACCGCCACCGACACTTCGGCGAGCGAGCGGACCGGCACGTCGCCGTCCAGCGCCAGGGCGCCGAGCACCTTCTGCGCGTACCCGGCGACCGGCCCCGCCCCGTCCGCGCACAGCGCAGCCCAGTCGGCGAGCCGCTCCCGCTCCTCGTCGCGGCTCAGCGCCAACCGATCCAGCACCTTCAGGAACAACCGCAGGTCCGACGGTCGCCCGCCGCGCACCAGCCGGGCGACACAGCCGTCGACGACGACCTTGCGCTCCAGCACGCCTTCGGCCGTCAACGTGGCCAGACCGTGCGACCAGCTCACCGGGCTGTCCGCCTCGAACCAGTCCAGACGACCACCGATGTCATCCGTCTCGAACAGCGCCGCCGTCAGCGCCGCCAGATGAGGCTCGGCGCGCAACCGGTCGGCCAGCGAACGGCGGCCCCTGACCTCCCCGTTGACGTGATCCACCCAGCCGACGACGTACGCCTCCGTCGTCGGCACCGGGCAGCCGGACAGCGCGACCAGGCCCGAGACCACCTCGAACGACACACCACGCGACAGCGGCAGCGCGGCGAGGCGGTGCGCCACATCGGCCTGCCACTCCTTCTCGCGGTCGCCGAGCACGCGCAGCAACTCCGGCACGGCCTGCCCCGACCACCTCCAGTCGGCCGCCCCGATCCACGCCGCTGCCGCCGCCGCACCGGTGTGGCAGGCCGCCCCGGCCACGCGCAGGGCCGGATAGGCGGCCCGCGCCGGACGGCCCCACGGCTCCACGCGCAGTTCCTTGCGCAGGTCCTTCAGCGCCGGAACGCAGGCACGGCGCTCCGCGTCCGTCATCCCGCCGAGCAGCTGTGCCACCTGGTCCGGATCACCCTTGCGCACCCACTGCACCAGCGTCGTCCCGTCGCTCATCGCGCGCCCTCCACGACCGTCGCCGCCACGGTGCTCCCCGCGCCCGGAACGGCCTGGCCGCGGCGCGCCATCCGCACCGCGAGCGCGTGCTTGCAGGGCCCGCGCCCACCTCGATACCTGGCCCACCACACGCACGTACAACTCGACTTCCCCCCGTCCTCACGGACCCGGTGCACATGACCGTCCTCCGCCGTGACCGTGCTCAGCTCCCCGTCCAGCGCCACCGCTCCCGCCGCGACGAGGGCCCGGGCGTCCCGCAGCCGTGGATTGTGCCGCTCCACCCGGCTCGCGTCGTAGGGCAGTTCACGGTGGAAGTACGCCGCTTCCGCCGTGTCGTACCCGACCCGCCCCGACGTGCCGAGCCGGACCAGGGCAGCCCGCACCCGGTCCACCGGCAGCCCCGACGACGCGGCCAGATCGGCGAGATCGATGCGCGGCTCCCACGCGAGCAGCACGGAGATCAACTCGGCGTCCTCGGCGGCCTGGTCCGTGGCCAGTGCCTCCAGTACGCCGCCCTCGCCGGAGAATCCGCGCGCGGCGTCCGGAGAGAGGGTCAGCGTGAGCCGCATCCCGGGCAGCACCGCCTCCCACGCGCCGGCCACCGCCGCACCCGAGCCGACGGACGGGCCGTACACCCGCAGCGCCGTCGCGTGCCGCAACACCCGCTGCAGAGCGACGAGCCGCTCGGGACCCGGCAGACACACGGCGCCGGGCACCGCGCGCGTCGTCGGCCGCAGGGAGCGGCCCGCGGGCACCACCCAACGCGCCCCGCGCCCCGCCGAGCGCGGCAGCGACCGCAGGAACCGCACCGCCTCCGCCGCCGTCAGCTCGGCGCGCAGCTCGAAACCGGCCGCGATCACCTGTGCCTCGGCGAAGCCGCGCAGCCAGCGGTCCGGCAGGGGCACCTTCTTCTCCACCACAGGACCGTCGAGCGTCGTCACGGCCAGGGCGTCGGGGCCCACCCGAAGATGCAGCGGGTCGTCGGATCCGATCCGTGAAAGGGCCTGCCGCAGCGGGTTGTTGACGTCGACATTCGTCGTGCCGTGCCGTATGTCGTCGCCGTCGAGACCTTCCGCCAGGACGTCCAGGCGCGCATACACACCCCCGCAGCCGGAGAACGACTCGAACCGCAGCCGATCGTCGCTGCCCGTCACGACCGGGTCGAGCGAGGCCCGCAGTTGCGGCTGGTAGTAGCGGGCCGCCGCCACGTCCGCCACCGCGAGCAGTCCCGCCGACGCCACCTGGGGCGCCGTCAGGAACCCGGCGAAGAACTGCGGATGGTCCCGGGGGCCGGCGGGGGTGGCACCCCGCGAGGTCTCCAGTCCCAACTGCCGGGCGCCCGCGGCGGACTCCAGCGCGGAGGGTCGACGATAGGTCACGGCCTGTGTTGATCGCGTCATGGGAAAACCGTAGAGGCGACCACTGACAATCGGCCCTGACCTGCGACTACGGCCGTTTCAGTGGGAGTTGGCGGACGGCGTGGGCGGGTCGGGAACGGTCACTCTCCGCGCCCGGTCCGGGCGGCTGTCCTCCGCGCCCGGCCCGGTCGGCCGTTCTCCGCGCCCGCCCACCCCGTCACTGCCCGACCCGCCCCGGCTGCAGCGTCTGCGCGAAGAGAACGTCCCCGCCCTCCTGGCGCAAGCGCACCGTCAGCTCGCCGCTGTCGCCGTCGATGTCGACCTCGCCGAAGTACGGCGATGTCTCCATCGGGGAGGTGTTCGCCCGGTCCGGTGCCTTGATGAACGCCTGCCGCGGGCCGAACGTGCCGTCCAGCTTCGTCGCCTGGAAACCGCCCGCGGCCAGCGGGCCCGACACGAACTCCCAGAACGGCTCGAAGTCCTGGAACGCGGCCTTCGACGGCTCGTAGTGCTGCGCCGACGTGTAGTGCACGTCCGCCGTCAGCCACAGCGTGCCCGTGATCCGCTGGTGCTTGATGTGCCGCAGCAGCTCGGCGATCTGCAGCTCGCGGCCGAGCGGCGCACCCGGGTCGTTCTGCGCGACGGCCTCGAAGTTCGTCGCCCCGTCCGTCACGACCAGACCCAGCGGCATGTCGGAGGCGATCACCTTCCAGGTGGCTCGCGAACGCGACAACTCCCTCTTGAGCCAGGCGAGTTGCTCGGCGCCGAGGATGCCCGTGGTGTCGTCGGGCTGCCGGTCCGGCGAGTTGGCGTTGCGGTACGTGCGCATGTCGAGGACGAACACGTCGAGCAGCGGGCCGTGCCGCAGCACCCGGTACACGCGGCCCTCCGCGTCACCCGGCGGCAGCGTCGACACGGGGAAGTACTCGCTGAACGCGCGCAGGGAGCGCGCCGACAGCACGTCCACGTTCTTCTCCGTGTAGCGGGCGTCGCTGAGGATCTGGCCCGGGTACCAGTTGTTGTGCACCTCGTGGTCGTCCCACTGGGTGATGGTGGGGACCTGGGCGTTGAAGCGACGCAGGTTCTCGTCGAGCAGGTTGTAGCGGAACGCGCCGCGGAACTCGGCCAGCGTCTCGGCGACCTTCGACTTCTCCTCGGTGGTCACATTGCGCCACACCCGCCCGTCGGGCAGCGTCACGCTCGGCAGGATCGGGCCGTCCGCGTAGATGTTGTCGCCGCTGCACACGAAGAAGTCCGGGTCCAGGGCGAGCATGTCCTGGTAGACCCGGTAGCCGCCGCGGTCGGGGTTGATGCCCCAGCCCTGGCCCGCGATGTCACCGGACCACAGGAACCGCACCCCGTCGCGCCGCCGGACGGGCGCGGTGCGAAAGGTGCCCGGCACCGGAGCGCCGGTGCGCCGCGGGTCGTCCGGGTCGGCGAGCAGGACGCGGTAGTGGACCTGTTCGCCGGGCGGTAGCCCGTGCAGCCGCGTTGTGCCGGTGAAGTCGGTGTCGGGACCGACCAGCGGCCCGCGCCATCTGGTCGGGTTGCGGAACGACTCGGTGGCCGACGTCTCCACGATCATCCGGGCCGGCCGGTCCGAACGCACCCAGATCAGGCCCGAGTGCGCGGTCACATCGCCGGCCTGCACTCCCCAGCCCGCCTCGGGCCGGCCCGACAGGGCGAACGCGGGCGCCGCCGCGCCGCCGACCGCAGGCAGGGCGAGCCCCGCCGACGCGGCGAGCGCGCCGCGCAGCACTCCTCGACGGCCGGGCAGGGGACGTGACGGACGGTGCGACATGGGCGCCTCCAGTGACAGTCGGGACAGCGGTGCGGTGCCATGGCCACACCTACGGGGACGCCACGACGCGCACACGAACCCCAAGTGAACAACTGCCCCCACCGTCAGGGGAACCGGGCGCGCGCGGCCGCGTCCCGCGACCTAGGTCGCGAGACGGTCCAGGACCGGGCCACCGGCCGATGCCGGCAAGATCGCAGGGGCCCTACCGTCGGCATCACCTGACCGACGAAGGGAACTCCGATGACCGCAGTGCCGCAGCCCACCGCCCACCTCCGCATCGCCCGCCCGTCCCGCGACCTGGCCGCCGCCGAGGAGTTCTGGGCGCGCGGGCTCGGCCTGAGCGTCGTGTACCGGGCCGAGGGCGGGCACGCGCCCGGGGAGCACGATCTGCTGATGCTCGGCTGGCCGGAGGCCTCGTGGCACCTCGAACTCGTCCATGAGCAGGCGGCCCCGGTGACACCCCGGCCCACCGAGGAGGACCTGCTCGTCGTCTATCTGGACGGGCCCGTCCCGGACGAGCTGCTCGCGCGCCTCGAAGCGCACGGCGGCAAGCGCGTGACCTCGCCCAACCCCTACTGGAACGAGTGGGGCGCCACGGTCGAGGACCCCGACGGCTACCGGCTCGTGCTCTGCACGCGCGCGTGGTCCAACTCCTGAGCGGCGCCCGCGAGCAGCCGTACCCCCTCGGTGATCCGGGCGGGGGAGAGATGGGCGTAGCCGAGGACCAGGGACACCCCGTGACCACGCTCGTGCGCGCGCCCGTAGTGGCCCAGTGGGCGGACCGCGACACCTGCGGCGGCACACCGCTCCACGAGGCCGCTCGCGGGGTCGTAGGTGTCCGGAAGCGTGGCGATGGCGTGCAGGCCCGCCGCGATGCCCGAGACCTCGGTGCCGGGCAGGTACCTGTGCAGCGCGGCGACCAGGGCGTCCCGCCGCTCCTTGTAGGCGCGCTGGCAGCGGCGCAACTGCCGGTCGTAGTCGCCGCGTTCGACGAACCGGGCGAGCGTCGCCTGGTCGAGCGCCGGATTGCCCAGGTCCATGTAGCGCTTGCGCTCCACCACCTCGTCGGCCAGGGCGTCGGGCACCACCATCCAGCCGAGCCGGAGACCGGGCGCCAGCGACTTGCTCACCGAGCCCGTGTAGGCGACGTGTTCGGGATCGAGACCCTGGAGCGCGCCCACGGGGGCACGGTCGTAGCGGAAGTCGCCGTCGTAGTCGTCCTCGACGATCAGACCGCGCACGTCCCGCACCCAGTCCAGGAGGTCGGTCCTGCGCGCCGCCGAGTATGCGATGCCGGACGGGAAGTGGTGCGACGGCGTCGTGACCACGGACCGCACGCCCGAGGCCCGCAGCGACTTCATTTCGAGCCCCTCGGCATCCATGGCGACACGTACCGCCTCGGGTCCCGCCGCCGCGAACAGGTCCTCGTACTGCGGGCTCCCGGGATCCTCCACGCCGACGCCCTGCTCCCCGCGCGCGTGCAGTACGAAGCCGAGCAGCGTCACCGCCTGCGTCACCCCGGAGCAGACGATGATCCGCTCGGGGTCGGTCACCACGCCCCGGCGCCGGGCGAGCAGTTCGGCGAGGGCGGTGCGGAGCCGGGGGAGCCCGCGCGGGTCCGGGTAGCCGAGCCCCTGGTGCGGCAGGGCGGACAGCACGTCGCGCTGGGCCGCCGCCCAGGCGGCCCGGGGGAACAGCGACAGATCGGGGGTGCCCGGCACGAAGTCGGCCCGCACCCCGGGGGACGGGCGCGGGGCGAGATCACGGGTGCCGGGCGGCGCGCCCCGCACCGCGTCGCCGACCCAGGTCCCGGCGCCCCGGCCGCTGCGCAGATACCCCTCCGCGGTCAACTGCTCGTACGCCTCGGTGATCAGCCCCCGGGACACCCCGAGGTCCCGCGCCAGATCCCGGCTCGACGGCAGCCGGGTGCCCGGCACGAGGCGGCCCGAGCGCACCGCGTCCCGCAGCGCGGACTGCAGCGAACGGCCACGCGCGCGTGCCGGGGCGGCCGCCGCGGGCAGCAACAACTCCCAGGCCGCGGACGGCGGAGAGAACTCGGTCGTCATGACCGTGGACCCTAATGCGGCGTGACCGTCGTGCGCCGATTGGTCCAGGACAGAGCCCGTGAAGTGGCCCTCATTCCGGACCACTTCCGCTCCTAGCGTCGTTGCCATGAACGTCGCGACTCTTCGAGGCTCCCTGTTCGCCGCCCTCGCCTGCGTCCTGGTGGGCGGCTCCTTCACCGCCAACAGCGTCCTGGGCGACTACCCGTACGCGGGCGGCCAGTTCCTGCGCTACGGCGCCGCCTGCCTGCTGCTCCTGCCCGGACTGCGGCTCGCCCCGCTGCGTCGGCTCGTCCCGCGCCAGTGGGCGCGGCTCGCCCTCCTCGCCGCCGTGGGCATGGTCGGTTTCAACCTCGCGGTGCTCGCCGCCGAACGCTCGGCGGAACCCGCGGTGCCCGGCGTCCTCGTGGGCTGCGCACCGGTCGTGGTGGCCGTCCTGGTGCCGCTGCTGTCCGGACGGCGGCCCCGGCGGGCCGTGCTCCATGGCGCGTCGCTCGTCGCCGTCGGAGCCTTCACGGTGCAGGGCTGGGGGCACACGGACGCGGCGGGGATCGCCTTCTCGGTGGGCGCACTCGCCGGGGAGGTGGGCTTCGCGGTACTGGCCGTACCCGTGCTGCGGCCGCTCGGCCCGCGCCTGTTGTCCTGCACCGTGTGCGGCATCGCGGCCGTCGAGTCCGCCGCAGTGGGCCTGGCCGTCGACGGCGCCTCCTGGCTGCGCGTCCCCGACGGTGCGGAGGCCGCCGCCCTGGCGTGGCAGGCGGCCGTCGTCACCGTGATCGGCTTCGTCTGCTGGTACAAGGGCATGCAGCGGATCGGGGCCGAGCGCGCCACGTTGTTCTCCGGCCTCATCCCGGTCGCCGCCGCCTGCACGGCGCCGCTGGTCGGATCGGGGACGTACGGCGTAGCCCAGGGCGTCGGCAGCGCGCTCGTCGGCGCCGGGGTCGCCCTGGGCTCCGGGGCGCTGGGCCTGCGCCGGTCAGCGGCTCGTGTCCAGCACGACGCGGGCGACGAGCGCGGGGTCGTCGCTCATCGGAACGTGGCCGCAGCCGGGCAGCCGCACGAGCCGCGCGCCCGGCAGGACCTGCTTGGCGCGGATCCCCTGACGGCGCACGAGCAGCCGGTCGCGGGTGCCCCAGGCGACCGTCACGGGGACCTCGGGGACGTCGTCACGGAAGAGCACGTCCCGGCCCGCCTCCAGGGTCTGGCGGAACCCGCTCGCGTGGCGCAGCGCCAGCGTCTCGGCGACCACGGCCTCCGGTGAACGGCGGCCGGGGTGCGCGTAGATGGTGCTGGTGAGCGCGGTCCGCCCGGCCGCCGACCGCGAAAGACGCTCGATCACCGGCACCGGCAGCGCCCGCGCGCCCTGCCGCATCGCCAGCAGCGTGCCGAACGCGTACCGGCGCTCGGCCTGCGTCCAGAACCCGGCCGGCGACAACGCCGTGACCGACCGTACGCGTTTCTCGCGGCCCAGCTCCAGGGCGAGCAGACCGCCCAGCGAGTTCCCCGCCACATGCGGCCGGTCGATCCCCAGATGGCGGCAGAACGCGTCCAGGACCGGCACCACGCTCGTCAGGTCGTACGCGAGCCCGTCCGGCAGCGCAGGCGACGCGCCGAACCCCGGCAGGTCCACGGCGATGACGTCGCGCTCGGTGGCCAGGATCGGGATGACCGGCTCCCACGCCTGCCAGTGGTGGCCGATCCCGTGCAGCAGGAGCAGCGGCTCCCCGGCGCCCGCGCGCTCGTACGTGAGCGTCACCTCGCGCGGTCCGCCGGGGCTCTCGATGGTGAAGGACACCTGTTCCGCCATGTCGCTCGCTCCCTGTCCCCGCCACGCCTCGACGGTTCCTTAGACTCCTTGTCAGCAACAATTACCGCCGAGTAGCGTCCAGTTCAAGGGGGTGGCGCGAAAGGACGGAGGGGAGCGGTCGGTCAATCTCCCGTCTGGATGTGCCAGTTGAAGTGCGCGTGCCCCTTGTTGCCGTACAGGTTCAGCCACAGCGGCATCAGGAACTCCACACCGCGAGCCGTCTCGATGCCACCCAGGTCGATGATCCGCTCCGGCGCCCAGCCGAACTCGCCGAGCATGCCGCGCACCTCCTCCTTCGCGCCGGCGTCGTCACCGCTGAGGAAGAGCTGGTGCGCGCCCGGCAGCGCCGCCGGGTCCACCATCAGTGAACTCGTGAGCGTGTTCAGCGTCTTCACCACCCGCGCGCGCGGGAACGCCTTCTGCAACTGCTCGCCCACACTGCCGATGTCGTCGAGCGACGCCAGCCGCATCCCACCCTCGAACTGCTCCAGCTTGTTCGACGTGTCGACGACTACCTTGCCGTCCAGGTGCTCCGCACCGGCCGCCCGCAGCGCTTCGAGGGCGACATGTCCGCCGACCGCCTCGACGACGCGCTCCCCGAACTCGGCCGCGTCCGCGAACGTGCCGACACTCGCGCGCGGGCCCGCGCCCTGCGCCCACTCCATGGCCGCGGGGTTGTCCTTGCTGCGCGCCCCCATCCGTACGTCGTGCCCCAGCTCGACCAGCCTGCTCGCGAGGGTCCGTCCGACGATGCCCGTGCCCAGAACCGCGTACCTCACAACAGTTTCCTCCTGGTGCGCCCACCGCCTCTCGGTGGACGTGCGCCCATTGTGTGGGCGGACGTCCCGGTTCCGCCTGGACACGGCCGGATCCGTCGGATGGGATGGGGAGGTGGCCGCCGAGACACCGACCGACGCGTTCGATGAGCACCGCCCCGTCCTGATGGGCGTGGCCTACCGCATGCTGGGCCGGGTCGCCGACGCCGAGGACGTCGTACAGGACGCGTGGCTCCGCTGGTCCCAGACCGACCGGAGCGATGTCCGTGAACCGCGCGCCTATCTGGTGCGCATCACCACCCGACTCGCCCTCGACCGGTTGCGCCAGGTGCAGGCGCGGCGTGAGTCCTACGTGGGCCCCTGGCTGCCCGAACCCCTGGTCACGGACTTCGGTCCCACGGTGCCCGACACCGCGGAGCAGGCCGTCCTCGCCGAATCGGTCTCGTTCGCCGTCCTGGTCGTCCTGGAGTCGCTCTCCCCGCTGGAGCGCGCGGTGTTCGTGCTGCGCGAGGCGTTCGGGCTGCCCTTCGCGGAGATCGCCGCCACCCTGGAGCGCGCCGAGAGCACGGTGCGCCAACTCGCGCGACGTGCCCGCAAGCACGTCGAGGAGCGCCGGCCCCGGTACGACGTCGACCCCGTCCAGCAGCGCGACCTCACCCAGCGGTTCCTCGCCGCGGCCGGCGAGGGCGACCTGGACGGCCTGCTGGCACTGCTCGCACCGGACGTGCGGCTGGTCGGCGACAGCGGCGGCAAGTCCAAGGCGCCGCTGCGCGTCATCGAGACCGCCGACAAGGTCGGCCGCTTCCTGCACGGCGCCGCGGCGAAGGACGCGCAGCTCGGGTTCGAGTTCCGGTTCATGGAGATCAACGGTGCGCCCGGTCTGGTCGCCTTCCTGGGCGGCAAGCCCGACGCGGTGTTCCAACTCGCCGTGTTCGAGGGCAGGATTCAGGAGATCTATATCGTGCGGAACCCGGACAAGCTGCAGTCGCTGCTGTAGTCGGCCCGCGCACCTCGCACCTCAAACGCCGTACACCGGCGCTTCCTTCATGGCCGTCTCACCAACAGTGTGTGAACGCCCTGCTGCCGACGCCTGCGCGCGTCGCGGGCGATCGATGATTGGTCTTGACCAAGTCCGGGGGCGGCCCTACCCTCGCAGAGATAGTGCAGGAACCTTTAATAAACAAGGGCGCTAAAACGCCGCCGGGACACGGCGATTGCGGAGGACAGGGTGGGGACCACGCAGTTGGAAGCGGCACCGGAGCCGAAGTACTGGCACCTCAGGACCGTGCTCAGCGAGGCGCTCGACTCCGAGTTCGCCGTCGGGGAGATCCTGCCGAACGAGCGTGATCTCGCGGCCCGCTTCGGCGTCGCCCGCGCCACACTCCGCCAGGCACTGGAGCAGCTGGAGCTGGAGGGCCGGCTGCAGCGCCGCCGCGGCGTCGGCACCACGGTCGCACCGCCCCGCATGGGCGTGGACGTCTCCGCCACCGGCCACGACTGGCCGGGCGGCAGCGGGGACGCGTGGCAGGCAGTGGACTGCGCCCTCGACGTGCCGCCCACCGCCGTGGCCGACGCGCTGGCGACGGCCCCCGGCGAGCGCGTGCACGTGCTGCGCCGTACGCGCGTCTCGCACGGGCAGCCCGTCGCCGCCGAGCTGCTCTACGTCCCGGCCGCCTCGGTGCCCGACGTCACCGCCATAGACACCCCGTCCGGCGCCGCACGCGCGCGTGCCGTCCTGCGCGAGCTCCAGCGCCTCGGCCTCGACGGCCAGGACCGCGCGGTCGAGCTCGGTTCGGCCCGCGCCGACGACGCCAAGGAACTGGACCGCCTCCCCGGCGCCCCCGTCCTGGTCGTGACGACGCGCTACTTCAGCGAAGGCATCACGGCGGCGGTCTCCATGGCCACGTACCGCGCCGACACCTGCCGCCTCACCTTCGGCGACTCGCCCGGCGTGGAGATCCACCACGGCCCGCAGACCCAGGCTTCCTGAGGCGGGTCACCGAGGCTTGTGACGCACGTCCCGGGCGCGCCCGGGACGTGCGGGGCGACCGACGCTCAGTGGGACGCCAGCACCAGGGCGAGCCCCACGAGCGCCGGTACGGTCTGCACGAAGAGGATCTTCCGGCTGGCCGTGGCGGCTCCGTACACGCCGGCCACGGCCACGCACACCAGGAAGAACACCCGCACCTGGAAGCCCACGGGATCGGACGCCACCGCGCCCCACACGAGACCGGCGGCGAGAAAGCCGTTGTACAGCCCCTGATTGGCGGCGAGCGCCTTCGTCTCGGAGGCGAAGTCGAGGCTGGTTCCGAAGGCGGCCCGGGCCCGCGCGCCGGTCCACAGGAACATTTCCAGGACCAGGATGTAGGCGTGCAGCGCGGCAATGAGCAGCACCACGACCGTTGCGATGATCGACATGGGGAACAGGTTCACACACCGCGGGTCCGTGTGCGGATCAGGCGGGCCCGGCACCGGGTCCGCCGACGAGAGGCGCCCCGCAGGGCGCCGACCTCACCGGCGGGCCGTGACCGTCCCCTCCGTGGCGAACAGCTGCTCCTCCACGTGGTCGAGAGCCAGGCGCAGCGCCCCCGTGGCGACGGCCGCCTCCCCGAGCAGCGACAGGGCCACCCGGGGCGGCCGCAAGCAGTAGCGCTCCAGCTCGCTCCGGAGCGGGTCCAGCACTCCGTCCAGCCCCGCGGCCCACCCGCCGACGACCACCAGTTCCGGGTCGAGCGCGAGCACCAGCGCCGCGACATCGTGCACGAGCCGCTGGATGAACCGCTCCATCGCGGCCCCGGCCTGCTCGTCGCCCTGCCGTGCCAGCGCGAACACCTTCGCCACGGCCTGCTCGTCCAGCGGGTGCAGCGGCTCGTCCGTGGTCGACAGCAGCGTCTCGGGCCGCACCTCGCGGCCCAGCAGGTGCAGCGCCCCGATCTCGCCCGCGGCGCCCCCGTACCCCCGGTGCAGCCGTCCGCCGATCAGCGAACCGGCACCAGGGCTGAGCCCGGCCATCACGAACACCATGTCGTCCGTGTCGACACCGGCGCCCTTCCAGTGCTCGGCGACGGCCGCCGTGTTGGCGTCGTTCTCCACGATCACCGGGCACTTGAAGGACCGTCGCAGCCGCTCGCCCAGCGGCAGTCCCGTCCACCCGGGCAGCGCCGTGCCGAGCCGTACCGTGCCGTCCGCCTCGACGATCCCGGGGCTGCCCACGCCGACCGCGCGCAGCGAGTCGCGCGGCACGCCCGCGCGGCGCAGCAGATCGGCGACGACCCCACGCAACCGGTCGATGCGCTCGTCCGCGGGAGCGGCCTCGTCGACGTCCTTGGAGGCCGAGCCGAGGATCCTGCCGTCGAGCGCGGAGAGCACCGCGGCCACCCGGTGCGGCCCGATCTCCAGGCCCAGCAGATGCCCGGCCTCGGCCCGGAAGCGGAACTTCCGCGCGGGCCGTCCCTGGCGCCGCGCACCCGGCTCCTCGACCGACGTCTCCACGACGAGTCCGGCCTCGATGAGCCCTTCGACCACGCCCTCGACGGTCGGCCGCGAAAGCCCCGTGACGCGCGTGATCTCGGTCAGCGTCGCGAAATCCGTGGCACGCAGCGCGTGCAGCACCACCGCGGAATTGATCCGCCTGAGCAGAGAGGGATCCCCGCCGGTCAGCCGCCCCAACGTCAGTCCTCCCAGCTAGTGCCCGTGTCCGCCGGATCGTACTCGCCGGAGCCGACAGCGGCGAGGCCCGGGTGCACTTCTGTGGCGCCGTCCGCTCAGCCGGGCAGGGGGCGAAACGGACGAGTAGGACCTCAGCCCGGCGCGACGAAACCGGATTCGTACGCGGCGATCACCGCCTGGGTGCGATCCCGCGCCCCCAGCTTGGCCAGCACGGCGCTCACGTGCGACTTGACCGTCTCGGTGCCGACGACGAGATCCGCGGCGATCTCCGCGTTCGACAGCCCCCGCGCCATCAGCCGCAGCACCGCCGACTCCCGCTCGGTCAGCGCCGCGCGCTCCATCGCGGCCCGCGCGGTGGGGTTGCCGTGCTCGGCGGCGAGTTTGCGCAACGAGGCCGGGAAGAGGAGGGACTCGCCCGCCGCGACGAGCCGCACCGCGTGCACGATCTCGGCCGGCCGCGCCCGCTTCAGCAGAAACCCGTCGGCACCCGCGCGCAGCGCCCCGTAGACGTACTCGTCGTTCTCGAAGGTCGTGATCACGAGGACCTTCGGCGGCTCGGACACGGTGCGCAGCACCGCGCGCGTGGCCTCGATCCCGTCGAGCAGCGGCATACGGACGTCCATGGCGACCACGTCGGGACGCAGCTCGCGCACCAACGGCACCACGGCCGCGCCGTCCGCCGCCTCGCCCACCACCGTGATGTCGGGCTGCGCTTCGAGGACGGCCCGCAGGCCCGCGCGGACCAGGGGTTCGTCGTCGACCAGGAGGACAGTGAGGGGCACGCCGCCAGCCTAGATCACCCCACCGGCAGTTCGACGTGCACCTGCCATGCATCCCCGTGGGGGCCGGTCCGCGCTTCCCCGCCGAGCAGGGCCGCCCGTTCCCGGACGCCCCGCAGACCGCTCCCCGTGCCCCCCGTGGCGGACACGCGACCTGAAGGCAGCGGATTGCGCACCTCCAAGGTGAGCTGCCGGTCGGCGACTTGGAGGAGGACCGTGACCGGAACGGTTCCGCAGTGCCGCAGTACGTTCGTCAGCGCTTCCTGAAGGATGCGGTAGCCCTCCCGCGACACCGGGCCCGGCACGGTCTCCAGCGGTCCCGACACCGTCACCTCCACCTTCGTCCCCGAGGCCCGCGCCGAGTCGAGCAACCGGTCCGCCTCCTGGAGCGTCGGGCGGCTGCTCGCCGGCCGCTCGGCCTCCCGCAGCACCACCAGGACCCGCTCCAGATCCTCCAGCGCGGCCCGGCCCGTCTCCTCGATGGCGTCGAGCGCCCGGTCCGTGAACGCCGGATCGCCCGCGGCCCGCGCCGCCCCCGCCTGCACCACCGCCACCGTCAGCGCGTGCCCGATCGAGTCGTGCAGTTCCCGCGCGATGCGATTGCGCTCCAGAAGCTGCTCGGTACGCTCCTCCAGGGCCGCGAGCCGCTCCGTGGCCGACGGCCCGAGCAGCGTCAGAGCGGCCCGCGCCGTCAGCCGTCCGGCGCCCACGACCGCGTACAGCAGGACGAGCAGCACGACAGGGACGAGCAGCACGGACGCCCGGCCCCAGTCCGGCCGCGGCACCACGGACAGCCCGTCCGTCGCACGGCCCGCCGCGGCGCCCGTCAACTCCAGCACCAGCGCCATCAGTTGGCTGGTGGCGAGGGCGACCGACAGGCCGAGGACGAGGCGCAGCACCAGCCACGCGGCGGTCCTTCCCCGGTCCGCCCAGGACGCCGACGGGGCGACCGAGACCCGGCTCTCCTCGCCGCTGCCCGCCACGCGCGCGTGCCCGCCCGGAAAGAGCATCAGCCGCGCCTGCAAGCCCTCCGCCCGCCGGGCCACAGGAAGCAGCGCGAACGCCACCACGAACGGCACGGGCACCACGTACACGAGCAGCCAGTCACGAGCCGTCGGCGACGAAAGACCCGGAAAGACGGCGCCGCACACGAACGCGAACGCCGCCGCGCACAGCAGATGGAGCCAGCGGGTGTACGTGACCGCGCGGACGAGCGGTACCAGGAAGCGGGGCATACGGGCATCGTGCCAAACGACAGGTCCCGGGAGGCTCCCCCGGGCGGGGGAGACGATCTCCACCGACGGGGGAGGACCGCACCCCGTCCCGCCCGCGAGGCTGAGGCCATGACCAGCATCGACGTCCAGGACCTCACCAAGGAGTACGGCACGACGCGCGCCGTGGACCGGCTGACCTTCCGGGTCGCGCCCGGCCGTGTCACCGGCTTCCTCGGCCCGAACGGCGCCGGCAAGTCCACCACCCTGCGGCTCGCCCTCGGCCTCGACCGTCCCACCTCCGGGACCGCGCTCATCGGCGGCCGCCCCTATGTCACGTACGACGAACCGCTGCGCACCGTGGGCGCGCTGCTCGACCCGCAGGCCGCCCACGGTGCCCGCACGGCGCACGACCACCTGCTCGCCCTCGCCGTCAGCAACCGCATCCCCGCGCGGCGGGTCGGGGAGGTCCTCGAACAGGCGGGCATCGCCGCCGTGGCGAAGCGCCGCGTCAAGACGTTCTCGCTCGGCATGCGACAACGGCTCGGCATCGCGGCGACGCTGCTGGGCGACCCCGAAGTGGTGATCCTCGACGAGCCGTCCAACGGGCTCGACCCCGAAGGCATCATCTGGATCCGGGAGTTGATGCGCGACCTCGCGCGCGCGGGACGCACGGTGCTGGTCTCCAGCCACCTCATGAACGAGACCGCGACCTTCGCCGACCACCTCGTGATCCTCGGCCGCGGACGCCTGCTCGCCGACACCCCCATGACCGACTTCATCGCCGCCCACAGTGCCCGCAGGGTCCGGGTGCGCACCACCGAACCCGTCCGGCTGCGCGCCGCACTCGCGCGCGCGGGGCACACCGTCGTGCGCGACGACGACGGCCACTGCACGGTCGACGGCGTCACGGCCGCGGACGTCGGGACCCTGGCCGCGGCCGACGGCATCCCGGTCCTCGAACTCGCCGACGAACGGGCCTCCTTGGAGGAGGCCTACCTCGCCCTGACCGCAGGCGCCGCCGAGTTCGCCGCCGCACCCCTCCAGGAGGCCTGAACCATGTCGACCGCCACGTCCGCCAGCGCGGTGCTGCACTCCGAGTGGATCAAGATCCGGTCGCTGCGCGGCAGTCTCGGCTCGCTGATCGCCGTCTTCGCGGCCACCGTCGCCGTCACCGTCCTGGTCTTCGCCACCGTCGGGCAGTCCGAGGCGGAGAGCGGCGACGACCTGCTTTTCGGCGCCTTCTACGCCTTGAACTTCGGCCAGATCGCCGCCCTGGCCTTCGGGGCCACCGCGGTCTCCGGCGAGTTCCTGAACGGGGCGCTGCGCGTCTCCTTGGCGGCCGTCCCCCGCCGCGGTCTCTTCTACGCGGCGAAGACGGCCGTCATCGGTGGCTGTGCCTTCGCCGTCGGCACACTCACCACCTTCACGGCGTTCGTCGCCGGGCAGGCGTTCATGGGCGACGACGCGCTGCAGCTCGGCGACCCGGGTGCGGTGCGGGCCTGCGTCGGCGGCGGTCTGTATCTCGCGCTCATGGCGCTGTTCGCGGCGGGCCTGACCGCCGGCTTGCGCAGCGCCGTTGCCGTGCTGAGCATCCTCGTGCCGTTCCTGCTGATCGTGTCGTTCGTGATCGGCGACCTGGCGGGCTCGGCCGCCGACTACCTGCCCGACCGGGCCGGCCAACAGGTGCTGCGCCAGGACGCCGTGGGTTCCCTGGGCCCCTGGACAGGACTCGCTGTGACCGCGCTGTGGGCCGCGGCCGCCGTCGCCGCCGGCTGGTGGAGCGTGCGCCGCAGGGACGCCTGACGGACCGTCGGCCCGTTGTCAGTGGCGGACGCTTTACTGGATCCATGAACACCGCGGAGCAACTCGCGACGATCGACGGGCTGTGGTCCCGGCCCTTCCCGGCCGACCACGGCAGGTCGGCCGCGGGATGGGGCGGGCCCGGGTACGTGGTGGCGGAGCTGACGCGGCGGCACGGCGCGCGCGAGGAGGCCGAGGACCAGGCGGAGGCGGACCGCGACGGCCTGACGGCCCTGCTGGACGGGCGCTGGGGAGAGCCGTACCGGTTCAGCCTCTGGAGCGTGCACACACGCGCGCTGGAGCACGGCGAGGAGATACCCGAGCCCTGGGACTGGCTCAGCGCCTGCGCCCAGGACCTGCACCTGTGGAGCGTCGGCGAGCGCTGGGTCGCCCTCGCCGTCGCCCACCAAGGAGACGACTCGCCGTACCAGCTCCTCGCCGTGGTCACCGACGTGGCGCCGCCCTAGGGAGGGGTGCTCGGGGACGCGTTGGAGGAACTCCCGTGCAACTATGGGATCTTGAGCACCGTCGGCACCCCGCAGCACACGAATGGAGAGCACATGAGCGACGACAGCGCGCAGCAGCAGGGGGCCGAGGGGCGGATCTCCGCGCACATCGCGCACAACGCCCGCGTGTGGAACTACTGGCTGGGCGGCAAGGACCACTACGAGGTGGACGAGCAGGTCGGCGACATGGTCACGTCCATGTACCCGAGCATCGGCGAGGTGGCCCGCGCCGACCGCGCCTTCCTCGGCCGCGCCGTCACGTACCTCGCCGGGGAGGCGGGCATCCGCCAGTACCTCGACATCGGCACGGGCCTGCCGACCGTGGAGAACACGCACGAGGTCGCCCAGCGCATCGCCCCCGACTCCCGCGTCGTCTACGTGGACAACGACCCGATCGTGCTGACCCACGCCCGCGCGCTGCTCACCAGCTCCACGCAGGGCGCCACCAGCTACGTCGACGCGGACGCGCACGACCCGCGCGCGATCGTCGCGGCCGCGTCCGAGACCCTCGACTTCGACCGGCCTGTGGCGATCATGCTGCTCGGCATCCTGAACTTCGTCCTCGACACCGACAAGGCCACCGCGATCGTGCGGGAGCTCGTCGAGGCCATCCCCTCCGGGAGCTACGTGGTCCTCACCCACCCCACCCTGGAGCTGGGCGGGGAGGGCAACGAGGAGGCGATGAAGTTCTGGAACGAGAACGCGACGCCGCCGATCACCGCCCGCACCGGAGCCGAGGTGAAGGCGTTCCTCGACGGCTTGGAGATCCTGGAACCGGGCCTCGTCTCCTGCGCCCGCTGGCGCACCGAGGGCACCGAAGAGGGCCCGCTGGTCGCCCAGTTCGGGGTCGTGGCCCGCAAGCCGTAGCCGGACCGGGGGAGTTCACCCGGCGGCGGCCTCCCGCAGCCGAGCGAACTCCTCCGCCATGGTCTGCGCCGTCCAGTGGGCGTTGAGACCACTGGGGTTCGGCAGCGCCCACACCCGGGCGCCGCCGATCGTCCGCTCCTGCGGTCCGATCTTCGCCCGGGGCTCGCCGAACGCCGACCGGTACGCGGTCACGCCCACCACCGCGAGCCACTCCGGCTTCAGCCGTGCGACCTTCTCCTCCAGGAGACGGCCGCCCTCCCGGTACTCCTCGGCGCTCAGCTCGTCCGCACGCGCCGTGGCCCGCGCGACGACGTTCGTGATGCCGAGCCCGTACGTGAGCAGTTCCTCCTGCTCGGACGGCTTGAGCAGCCGGGGCGTGAAGCCGGACAGGTGCAGCACGGGCCAGAAGCGGTTGCCGGGCCGCGCGAAGTGATGGCCGGTGGCCGCCGTCATCAGGCCGGGGTTGATGCCGCAGAACAGAACGCGGAGGCCGCCCGCGACGACGTCCGGAACCGGACGGTCGCGAGCGGCCTCCAGGTCCGCTGCGGTGAGCCGCGTCAGAGGATCGCCCCAGGCGTGTACCCGGCGGCCTCCGGGTGCTGCTTGACGATCTCCTCGATCCGGCCGACGACCTGGCCGACCTGACCGGCCGCGGCGCCCGTGAAGGAGAGCTTGTCGGCCATCAGCCCGTCGAGCTGCGCACGGTCCAGCGGGATCCGGGCGTCGGCGGCCAGCTTGTCGAGGAGCTCGTTGCGCTCGGCGCCCTGCTCGCGCATGGCGAGGGCGGAGGCGACGGCGTTCTCCTTGATGGCCTCGTGGGCCTCCTCGCGGCCCACGCCCGCGCGCACCGAGGCCATGAGCACCTTGGTGGTGGCGAGGAACGGCAGGTAGCGGTCCAGCTCACGGGCGACGACGGCGGGGAACGCGCCGAACTCGTCGAGGACCGTCAGGAACGTCTCCAGCAGCCCGTCGAGCGCGAAGAACGCGTCCGGCAGCGCCACACGCCGTACGACCGAGCACGAGACGTCGCCCTCGTTCCACTGGTCGCCTGCCAGTTCGCCGGTCATCGACGCGTAGCCGCGCAGGATGACCATGAGGCCGTTGACGCGCTCGCAGGAGCGGGTGTTCATCTTGTGCGGCATCGCGGACGAGCCGACCTGGCCCGGCTTGAAGCCCTCGGTGACCAGCTCGTGCCCGGCCATCAGACGGATCGTCTTGGCCAGCGAGGAGGGGGCCGCGGCGAGCTGCACCAGCGAGGTGACGACCTCGTAGTCGAGCGAGCGCGGGTAGACCTGGCCGACGGAGGTGAACGCCTGCGCGAAGCCCAGGTGACCGGCGATCCGGTCCTCCAGGTCCGCGAGCTTGTCGGTGTCGCCGCCGAGCAGGTCGAGCATGTCCTGCGCGGTGCCGACCGGGCCCTTGATACCGCGCAGCGGGTAGCGGGTGAGCAGCTCCTCGACCCGGCCGTACGCGACGAGCAGCTCGTCGGCGGCGGTCGCGAAGCGCTTGCCGAGGGTGGTGGCCTGCGCGGCGACGTTGTGCGAGCGGCCCGCCATGACCAGCTCCGCGTACTCGCCGGACAGCTTGCCCAGGCGCGCGAGGACGGCCACGGAGCGGTCGCGGATCAGCTCCAGAGAGAGTCGGATCTGCAGCTGCTCGACGTTCTCGGTCAGGTCGCGCGAGGTCATGCCCTTGTGGACCTGCTCGTGCCCGGCGAGCGCGTTGAACTCCTCGATGCGGGCCTTCACGTCGTGCCGCGTGACCTTCTCGCGCTCGGCGATCGAGGCCAGGTCGACCTGGTCCAGCACTCGCTCGTAGTCGGCGATCGCGGCGTCAGGCACCTCGATCCCGAGGTCCTTCTGAGCCTTCAGCACGGCGAGCCAGAGCCGACGCTCCAGCTTCACCTTCTCCTCGGGGGACCAGAGGGTGGCGAGTTCGGCGGAGGCATAGCGTCCGGCGAGAACGTTCGGGATACGGGGCTTTGCAGGCGCAGTCACGTGTACGGAGTTTACCGGGCGTCCCTACAGGCTCCGAACCGTCCATCGAATGTAGGAACGTACAGGTCAGAGGCTCTTTGGGTGTTTGCGTCACACGACGTGCGTGAGAGGGGTGTGAGAGATATGTGAGATGCAGACGCTTCCTGGGGCGAACGACAGCGAACTGGGAGCGCTCAGCCCGGGGCGTCCAGGCGAGGACCTGGACCGTTCACGGTCCGAAACGATGGCGTTTGCTCCCTCTGTCTGGACGTCGTGATCCCGGTTCGTCGGCGGTGTTGGTGAATCGCATGTGACTGCTGGGGAGCATCGAAGCCCCGCCGGGTGATGCCGGCGGGGCTTCGTCATGCAGTGGGTCACGAGGCTGTTGTGACTGCATCGGGGCCTCGGTTGTACTCGGGCTCACCGGTTTCTAGAACGCGCAGGAGGGACGCGGTGACGACGCGAGATGCTCGGCCGATCAGCAGCACGCGGCACGGGAACTCGCCTCTCCGGACGAGGTCGTATCCCTTTGACCGCGACATTCCGAACGCTCGGGCCGCGGCCTCGACGCTTGCGGTTCCGCTCCAGGTGGCGCGGATGCGGTCGGGGCTGAACGTGTCGTGCTGCATTTCGCTGTTCTGGCTGCTCATTCCTGTCTGTTCGCGCCTTTCAAGTAGGTCCTCAGGCAGAGGCGAGGAAGCGAGTGCTGATTTTGCGTCCTGCGGGTCGACGCTCTCCGATTGAACGACAGGTCGGAGATGCGCTGGCAGGTGTTCGGGGGCAGGATCAATGATCCGCGGAAAGGCCGGTTTCGGTAACCGGGATTTGCCCGCTACGATGCCGCGCTCACTGAGGAGCGCACGTTCGGCTGGCCCGGCGCTCGCTGCGATCGAACAGAGTCTGGATGCCGCCCCGAAGGAGGTACCGCCAGCGCGTTGTGAAGCAGCGTCCATACCTCGGGGCCATGTGGGGGAGTACCGCTTCATCATGGGTGCAGAGACCGTCCGCCCATGATGAGATCTTCTTGAAGTCGTCTACCTCGCCCCGCTGACCAGGGCATTTGCACTACCGGGGTGCCTTGACCTGGTGTGATGCCTCTTTCTGGGTCTTTCACGCTCGGTCAGCTCTATGCGGCCGGTTCTCCCCACGGGCTCCCCAGGAAGCTCGATTCTCCCCAGATTCTCCCCAGCGAGCTTGTCTGGTGGGCCGTGCCGGATGGGCTCGAAGGCCCGTTGGCCGGTCACTCCACGCAACGACCGGGCCCCTACGTTGGTGCCAGTTGGGCTCGCAGGGTGGAGGCGGCTCGACCTGTTCCCGATGACCCATCATGTGGAGTGTGTCGCCATCCTCGAACCGACCGCAATGGGCTCCTGAGCTGCGGTTTTATGCGTGCGCATGATGTGCGGTGTGGGCGTTACGGGCGATATATTGACGCTGAAATGACGCTCGAGACGCTCATTTGACGCTCGTTCTGATGGAGTGTCAGGGGCCTTGTCGGGCAGGTCAGACCCTGACAAGGTGGCGAGCATCGAGGGGGCGCCGAGGGCAGGCGACGCTGAGCGTTGGACCTACTGAGTCGTGCTGATCAGATGTCCCGGAAGAGACCGATGGACACGGTGACCTGCCGCGATGCCTGGCTTGAGGTCGCTGACCAGTGCGAATGGCCTTGCGGCTGTTTCACGCTCATGCCGCTTAATAAGGCTGGAAGTCCCAGAAAAGTCCCAGGGAATCCCAGGGCCGACTGGCAGCTTTCGGCTCTGTACGGCACTACGGGCGCCGGTCGAACGGTTTCGTTTCCAGTGAGGGTGGTGGAGCCTGGGCGCCGAGTGACGTGATCCGGACGTACTCGTGCTGGACCTGATGATCGACGACGGGTCCGCGATCGCTGGTGGCGGGCCGGCCGTGCCACGAGCCGTACTCCGCCGGGAGGCGCACCATCGAGAGCCTCTCTGGAGCGTCCAGGCGATCGCGTCGATTGCCTGCGGGTGGTCGCGCCCGCGCCCGCCCCGCCTCGGCATCCGTGGGCTTTGGCCTGGGAGTGAGCCAGTATCGGCCGTGTCGAGGTCCCGCAGCGGTGAACGAGCGGCGGCCGCCATGCTGTGGCCCCGGACAGGGGTCCGGGGCCACAGCATGGGTGGGACGGGTCAGGTGGAGTGTCCCCGTAGGAGACGGATCATGGCGTGGTAGAGCTCCGCGCGCGGTGGTGCCTTGGGCAGGGCGACGGGGGGCGCGTCCTTGGTGGCGTAGGCCCGCAGCAGTTGTGCGGTGAGCCGGCGCGAGGCGTCGGAGGTCGGGCCTGCCGCGCGCAGGACACCGGAGTTGGCCATCAGCAGGATGGTGAGGTCGCGTTCGCTGAAGTCCTGGCGCAGATGGCCGATCTCCTTGGCCCGGGAGATGAGGTCGAGGACACGGCGTTCCGCTTCGGCACGTCGGGTCTCCACGGTGCCATCGGGGAATGTGAGGGTCAGGACCTCGAGGAAGGCCGGATCCGAGGCTTGCAAGGTGCAGACGCACTGGACGTAGTCGGTGAAGCCCTGCCAGGGGTCCGGGTTTTTCGAGCAGGTGGTCACGAGGTTGTTGTAGACGTCGACGCGGTCCTTGAACACGGCTTCGATGAGGAGTTCCTTGGTGGCGAAACGACGGAACAGGGTGGCGTTGCCGACGTCGGCCTCGCGTGCGACAGCTGTCATCGAGACACCGAGACCTTCGCGGGAGAAGAGGCGGTGGGCCGCCGCCAGGATGCGCTCGCGGTTGCGCTCGGCGTCGGCGCGCAGTGCCTCCGCGGGTTTCGGGCCCGGCGGCAGGTCGGTGGTCACGGTTTGCTGAGCCACAGGTCGGGGCCGAACACCTCGTAGTGGATGGATCTGGGGCTCAGGCCGTGGTCGAGCAGGTCGGTGCGGACTGCCTTCATGAAGGCCAGGGGGCCGCACAGGAATGCCGTGGTGTCGGGCGCGGGGGAAAGGCGGGCGATGTCGGTCAGGCCCTCGTTCACATGGACCGCGACGGCGTCCGGGTGGTCGATGTCCTCGTACCACACGTGTAGTGAGGCGTGCGGGAGCCGCTCGGTCAGTTCGACGAGTTCGAGCCGGTGGGCGTGATCGGCGGGGGAGCGGTCCGCGTGGACGACGGTGACGGGCCGGTCGGGTGAGGCAGTGGCCAGGTGCTCCAGCATCGCCAGCATGGGGGTGATGCCGATGCCCGCCGAGGCGAGCAGCAACGGGCCGTCACCCTGGTCGAGCAGGAGGTCGCCGAAGGGGAGGGAGACCTGGAGCGTGTCGCCGGGGCGGGCGTGGGCGTGCAGCCAGGAGGAGACCTCACCCTCGGGAACGCTGCCGCCGGGGGAGTGCTCCCGCTTGACGGTGATGCGCCAGGTCTTGAGGCCAGGGGCCGAGGAGAGGCTGTACTGCCGTATCTGGTGGGCCCCGTCGGGCAGTTCGACCCGCACGCTGACGTACTGGCCGGGGACGAAGGGGCCGGTCGGCGCCCCGTCGGCGCGTCGTAGGACGAGGGAGACCGCGTCGGGGGTCTCCTCGTGGCGGTCGCTGACCTCCATGGTCTGCCAGACGGCGCCGTCCTCGACCTGCGCCTGCGCGTACAGGCGCGCCTCCATGGCGATGAGGGCGTTGGCCATGAGCCAGTAGACCTCGTCCCAGGCGGCCGCCACCTCAGGGGTCACGGCGTCACCGAGGACCTGGGCGACGGCTCCCAGAAGGTGGCGGGCGACCAGCGTGTACTGGTCGGAGGTGATGCCGAGCGAGGCGTGCTTGTTCGCGATGCGGCCCAGGACGGCGTCCGGGCGCTCGTCCGGGTGGTCCACCAGCGCGGTCGCGAAGGCGGCGACGGCGCCGGCGAGCGCCTCACGCTGGGCGCCGTTCGCCTGGTTCGCCCGGTTGAACAAGTCGCGCAACAGTTCGGGCCGTTCCTCGAACATGCGGCGGTAGAAGAGTTCGGTGATGGTGCCGAGGGATGCCCCTACGGCAGGCAGGGTGGTACGCACGATCTGTGTGGATCGCTGGGACAGCATGCCGACTCCAAAATGGTAAATGAGATGCGTATTTTCCGGCGTGGGTCACCGCCGGTCTCTCATCCGTACTCGCATGATTGACCGGGCAGTGACTCACCTTGTGACAGATGCGGAGCACCCTGTGACGGTCAGGAGGAGAGGCCGCCGCGGTTCTTCAGGAACTCCAGCACGGTGGCGGCGAACAGGGCGGGCCGTTCGAGGTGGGCGAGGTGCCCGGTGTCCTTCAGGATCGCCGGCTCGGCGTCGGGCAGCCCCTGGTGCAGGAGCCGAGCCCAGCGCGGGCCGCAGATGAAGTCGTCGCTTCCGGCCAGGACCAGGGTTGCGGCGGTGATCCGGGACAGTTCCGCACGGACGTCGAAGGGGGCGCCCTGCCCCCGGTTGGGCTCCGCGTACATCCGCAGCAACCGGCGGGCGGGTCCGAACTCCCCTTCCCTGCCCCAGTAGTCGAAGAGATAGGCCGGCATGATCTGCCGCAAGACGGCCGTGGCGCCGTCGTCGTTGAGCGCGCCCAGCGGGGTGGTGAGGGCGTCGGTGTAACCGGCCACCTCGGGATGGGCGCCGACGTTGCGTTCCACGAACAGGTCCATGGCGGCGACAGCCGCCGACCAGAACGTTTCGTCCGCCACGGGAGAGGTGTCGTACAGAACGAGGCAGGCCAGGCGGTCCGGGTGCTCAAGAGCGTAGCGCTGGGCGACGAAACCGCCGTGGGAGTGGCCCAGCAGATGGATCCGTGGCTGTGCGAGGTGGTCGACGACCTGGTGCAGGAACTGCGCGTACGTGGGCACGGTGTAGTCGCGGGCGTCGGGCAGGCGCCCGGAGTTCCCGGTGCCGACCGGCTCGATGTACACCATGGTCAGGTGCTCTTCGAGTTCGGGGATCCTCAGGTAGTCCCAACCTATGCCCGGTCCGCCGGAATGAGCGACGCACACGGGGCCCGATCCGGCGACGTGGTAGCGCTGTTCGATGCGGGCAGGGCCGTGCCGGACAGTGAGGACATGAGTGCCGGGAGACAGCGGTGATGACTGGTACGAGTGGTTCACGCTGTCCGATGATCCGTGCGCGAAGGCGGTACTTCAAGAGGAAACGACACCGTTGATGACACTGTTATCGGTAGTGTCACTTCCCGGAGCCCGACAGTGTCATTTGGCGTGGCACGATGCGGTAGGCTGAATGCAGTGTTTCCGGCGCCGAGCTACCCCGCACGAGGACGCCGGGACACTGCCGCATCCGCTGCGCAGCACGTGGCGGGTGGCCGTGGCTCCCGGACGCCTTCTCGATCCCCCGCGAACCGGCGTCCGGGGGCCCGTGGTGTGTGCGGTTGGGCCACGGCGGAGGGCCTAGGACGGCAGAGAGCGGTAGAGGCCCCGGCCCGTGCGCCGGATGCGGGACGCGCCGACGAGTCGGTCGAGCGTGCTGCGGATCGCATTGATGCTCCCGCTGTCGGTGGCGCGGCCCAGCGCTGCCGCCACGTCGCGGGCGCGGACATCGGTGTCACCTGCCTGTGCGAGGTGGGCGAGGATCTGCTCCGTCAGCCTGCCGTAGGTGCGGTCCTCGCGGTGGGCCGCACGCGAAGGGGCTCGTGCCCCGGACACTCGCCGTTCGGGCCCCTCGACCGCCGCTTTCCCCGTGGTCCCGCGGGGGGTCTTCTCGCGCGGGGGCGGCTGCTGCGTGGATGCTGTGGGGGCGGGCCGGGGCGTGGCGGTGGGTTGCGCCGCGGGCGGTGGGTCCGCCTGGCCCGTCATCACACTTTCCAGAGCGTGCACGGCCCGGCGTACAGTGTCGAGATGGTCGGCTACGGCGGCGAGTTCCCGCTCCAACGACCGTTTCTGCAACTCCAGGCGGTCCAGCTCTCCTTGGAGGCTCTCAGCGGTGTTCTCGATGGTGCGTGCCGTGCGTGCCGTGCGTGCCGTACGTGCCATTCGTGATGCCGAAACCATTTCTCCCTCTCGCCCCCGACTCGCGTGCCACGCCCCGTCCAGCCGCGATGCGCCGCAACGATGCGTTCGGAACCCCGGCATGCGCTGGGATGACGATGCAGTGTGGATGGTGAAGGGCGTGTGCACAGGACTTGTCCACCGATTGTTGCCACTGTCATGGCAAACCGCAACGGTGCGTGCGCTATCGGAGCGTCGACCGTTCACCTTCTTGTACGCCGCGTTCGACGGCGTCGGTGGGACCACGGTTCCAGGCGCGCAACTTGTCCGGGTTGAGGACGGCCCACACGCGGGTGACCAGATCCCGGGTGACGGCGAAGCTGATGACCGCGGCGACCTTGTCGTGGTGGCCCACGACGAGGGCGGTGCGGCCGTTGGCAGGACGCAGCTGGAGGACGGTGTGGGGCTGCGGGGCGAGCAGGGTCAGCAGTGCGTGGCCCACCGCCCGACGGCCGTGCACCGGGCGGGACAGTGCGCGGACCTTGCCGCCACCGTCGAAATACGCGCTGACGTCCGGTGCCAGCAGGGACTCAAGACCCGCCGCATCCAGTGCGGCACATGCCCCGCGCACGGCGTGGACGACCTGGTCGTGCCGGTAGGGAGGCGTGGCACCTGCCCGGGGCTCACCCGGGCCGGGGCGGGCACGGCGGGCCGGTTCGGGCCAGGGGCCGGACCGTGGCCCCATGGTCTCCGTGACCGGCCGGGGCGGCGCGACGGGGACGGCGTCGAGAAAGAACGCGGCCTGTTCGGCCGGGGACAGTGTGTTCAGCGCCTTGCGCAGGATGTCTCCGACCTCTTCGGCCAGTGCCCGGCCGGGCACTGTGGCGGCTTCACCGGCGGCCGCGGGCGCGCCCTTCTGCAGGGGCAGCCGGGCCAGGCAGATGGTGCCCGTGGTTCTGGCCAGCCAGCTGCGCGGCTCGGTGATCCTCCTGCGCTGGGCGTCGCTCAGGGCGTACCACCGCCGGTAGGCATGGGCGACGACGTCCTCGGCCTCGGGGCCGAGGCCGAGCATCCAGGAGGCGACGTCCAGCAGATGCCGTCGCTCGTCGAGCAGCTCGGTGAGCGACGCTGCCTCACCAATGTCACCCATGGGGGTCCTCTCCTCCTGGGCCCCGCCACAGCCGCGGCGGGGCGTTCGTTGCACAGCAGACCGGGCGAGCGGGAATCCTGTGACAGGGGCCGGCGAGCACAGGGAGGGGCGGCTGAGCACGTCGGCGAGGCCGGGCGGCCCCGCGGTCGGCCGGAGGGCCGCACCATTAACACACGGTGTGACAAGATGTGATTCTCTCCCGCCCTGAGGCGCAGTCGTCTCCTGACGAAGGAATCACTCATGCCTGCCATCCTGATCCACGGCGTGCCCGACACCCACCACGTGTGGGACGGCGTGCGCCGGCACCTGACCCGCACCGATGTGGAGGCCTGGGACCTGCCCGGGTTCGGTGCCCCGCGTCCCAACGGATTCGGCTCCTCGAAGGAGGAGTACGTCGACTGGCTGATCCGACGCCTGGAGCGGGTCGGTGAGCCGGTGGACCTGGTCGGCCACGACTGGGGCTGCATCCTCACCCTGCGCGTCGCCTACCTGCGCCCCGATCTGGTGCGTACCTGGGCCGGCGGCAACGGGCCGGTCAACTCCGGTTATGTCTGGCACCCGTTGGCCAAGACCTGGCAGGACCAGGTCGAGGGCGACCGGTTCATGCGCGACCTGCGTGCGGAGCCGTTCGCAGCGGACCTGGCGGCCGGCTTCGACGTACCCCGCCGGCTGGCCGACGACATGGTGAGCCGCGTGGACGAGCCGATGAAGGACTCCGTCCTGAAGCTGTATCGCTCCGCCGTCACCATGGGGGCGGAGTGGGAACCGGGACTTGCGGCCGTGTCGGCGCCCTGTCTGGTGTTCTGGGGAGCACTCGACCCCGCGTGCCAGATCGAGTTCGGGCGCAAGCTCGGTGCCTCGCTGCATGCCTCCGCCGTGGTCGAAATGGACTGCAACCACTGGCCGCCGCTGCAGCGGCCTGCCGAGGTCGCAGAGATCCTGGAAGGCCACTGGAGCGCGCACGCTGGGGACTGACGACCGCTGCGACGGGCGCGGTTCCCACCCCGCGCCCGTCGCGCGTACACCAGCCATGTTCGGCAGAGCACAACTCCCATGGCGCAGGCCCCGCGTAGGCGTGTCCCTGCCCGCTCACCGGCAGGGACGCCTCGCGGAGCGATGCCGCGCGCATGACGAAGCCATCGTTCGGCTCATTCACAACAGTTCGGCTCATTCAACAGTGAGATGTGAGATGACAGAGACTTCACCCGCCCGGCCTTCTCGCCGCCGCCCCGCACTGCGAAGGCGGCCGGTCGCGCTCGGCGCCGCGGCCGTGGTGGTGGCGGGCGCCATCGCCCTTCCCGCGGTGGCCCGCGCGACGCAGGACGGCCCGGTCCGCACCGCCACGCTGCAACAGGAGTTCGCGCAGGCGGCCGAGGACTACCACGTCCCGCGGCACGTGCTGCTGGCCGTGGCCTACGAACAGTCGGCCTGGGAGACGCACCCGGGCCAACACAGCACCTCCGGCGGCTACGGCCCGATGCACCTGACGGACGTCACGGCGTCCATGATGGCGGGCGGCGCCGCGGGAACCGCCGGCCGCAAGGATGCCAAGAAGCTGGCGGACGACGACGCCCTGCACACCCTGCGCGCCGCTGCCGAGCTGACCGGCCTGTCGGCCCGTGCCCTGCGCGAGGACGCGGCGGCGAACATCCGCGGCGGTGCGGCGCTGCTCGCCTCCTACGAGAAGAAACTCCACGGCAGGCTGTCCGGCGACCCGGACGACTGGTGGGCAGCGGTCGCCCGCTACGGCCAGGCACGCGACCGGCAGGGCGCCGCCGCCTACGCCGACCGCGTCTTCGCCACGATGAAGAAGGGCGCCGCACGCAGAACGGCCGACGGTCAGCGTGTCCGGCTCGCCGCCGACCCCGCGGTCGCCCCGGCGCCCACGCAGCGCGGCGAGCTCGGGCTGCCGGCCGCGCCGGCCACGGCGACCGAGTGCCCATCGACCCTGGCCTGCACGTTCGTTGCGGCCCATCCGTCCAACGGACAGGTTGCCGACCGGCCCGCCAACGGCATCGACATCGACCAGATCGTCCTCCACGACACAGAGGGCTCCTACGCGTCCGCCGTCGCCAACGCCCAACTCCCGGGCACGGCCTCGGCACACTATGTGATCCGCTCCTCGGACGGGGCGGTCGTGCAGATGGTCCCCACCCAGAATCTCGCCTACCACGCAGGCAACTACGTCACCAACATGCACTCGGTCGGCATCGAGCACGAGGGCTTCGCCGCCCGGGGCGCCACCTGGTACACCGAGAGCCAGTACCAGGCCTCGGCCGAGCTGGTGAAGTACCTGGCCGAACGCTTCGACGTGCCGCTCGACCGGCAGCACGTCATCGGGCACGACAACGTCGTGGGCCCCAATTCCGCGCTCGCCTCGGGGGTGCACTGGGACCCGGGACCGTTCTGGGACTGGGAGCACTTCATGGACCTGCTGGGTGTACCCGTCCACGGCAGGCACGGTGTCGGTGAGATCGGGACCGCCGTGACCATCGCACCCGGATTCGCCCGCAACCAGAACACCGTGCACATCTGTCCCGACGACGACCCGAGCGGTGCCACGCCCGAGTGCGCCGACGTGCGGCGGCCGACGAACTTCGTGCAGCTGCGCACCGAACCCCGCCTGTCCGCACCGCTCTTCGGCGACCAGGCCCTGCACCCGGACGGACCCGGCACCACCCGGATCAACGACTGGGGCAGCACCGCCCAGGCCGGGCAGCAGTTCGTCGTCGCGGACAAGCAGGGCGACTGGACCGCCATCTGGTTCAGTGGCAGCAAGGTCTGGTTCCACAACCCGCACGGCCGGAACACCGTGCCGGCGCCCGATGCGACCGTCGTCGCCCCCGTGGGCGTCGAAGCGGTCAAGGTCTACGGCACCAGCTACCCGGACCCCGCCGAGATCCCGGCGGGACTGTCGCCGTCGACGCAGGCGCCGCTGAGCATGTACACCGTGCCGTCGGGCCAGGCCTACGTCACGACGGTGACGCCACGGTCGACCACCGACTACTTCCCGGCGGCCGCCAAGGTCGTCCACGGCGGCAAGAGGATGTACACCATTCAGTACGGCCACCGCACATCCCTGGTCTACGAGGTCGACATGAGGGTGAAGAGGCGCCCGCACGGGGCGCGTTGAGACCCCGGTCAGGGTGGGGCCACGGTGTCACATCGAGTGCCGGCGATCGGTCTACAGGGTGAAGACCGAGAGGAACAGAGGACACCGTGCGTGAGATCTTGATCGTGGGTGGCGGTTACGCGGGTTTCTACACCGCGTGGGGCCTGGAGAAGAAGCTGCGGAGGGGTGAGGCGCGCGTCACCGTCGTCGATCCCCGTCCGTACATGACGTACCAGCCGTTCCTGCCCGAGGTCGTGGCCGGTTCGGTCGAGGCCCGCCACGCGGCGGTCTCGCTCCGGCGCCACCTGCACCGTACGCGGCTGGTCGCGGGCTCGGTGACGGAGATCAGCCACGGTGCGCGCACCGTCACGGTCCGCCCGGAGTCCGGGCCGTCCTTCGACCTGCACTACGACGTGCTGGTGGTGACGGCGGGGGCGGTCACCCGGACCTTCCCGATCCCGGGGCTGAGCGACCAGGCGTACGGACTGAAGCACGTCGAGGAGGCGGTGGCGATCCGCGACCACCTGCTCACCTCGTTCGACCGCGCGGCCGGCCTGCCGCGCGGGCCCGAACGCAGCAAGCTGCTCACGGTCACCGTCGTCGGTGGCGGATTCTCCGGGGTGGAGGGGTTCGGTGAACTGCTGGCACTGGCGACGGCGCTGCTTGAGCAGTACCCGGAGATCGAAGCGGACGAGCCGTCCTTCCACCTGGTCGAGGCGCGGGACCGGATCCTGCCTGAGGTCACCGACGGGCCGGGCGCCTGGGTGGTGCGTTCACTGGAGGAGCGGGGGGCCCGGGTGCACCTGAACACCCAGCTGGTCTCCGCAGAGGACGGACGGGTCCGACTGTCGGACGGCACCGAGTATGACTCGGGCCTGCTGGTGTGGACGGCAGGCAACGCCGCCAACCCCATCGTGCACAACCACACCGACCTGCCCGTCGACGAGCGCGGCCTGCTGACCGTACGGGCGGATCTGCGGGTCACCACGGACACCGAGGTGGTGCCCGACGTCTGGGCGGCGGGTGACGACGCCTCGGTGCCCGATCTCGCGGCCGGTCGGCCGGGCGCCCGTACCGTCCCGAACGCCCAGCACGCAGTCCGGCAGGGCAAGCGGCTGGCGAAGAACATCCTGGCGACCCTGCGCGGCCGACCGGCGAAGGACTACGTCCACCACAGCCTGGGCGTCGTGGCCACCCTCGGCCTCGGCCGCGGCATCTTCCAGTACCGGCGCCTGGTCATCAAGGGCTTCCCGGCCTGGCTGATGCACCGTGGTTACCACGTCCTGGCCATACCGAGCTGGGAACGTAAGACGCGGGTGTTCGCCGTGTGGGCCACGGCCCTTCTCTACGGCCGCGACATCGTCTCGCTGCTCTCCGTGCAGCACCCGCGGGATGCCTTCGTCTCCCGCGGTGAACCACGCCCGAGCGGGTCGCCCGCGGAGCCCGAGGACCGGGTCAGGGCTTGACGGCGCGGTAGAGCCCGCGACCGGCCCGCTGGACGCGCGAGGCGCCGACCAGCCGGTCGAGAGTGCTGCGGACGGCGTTGATGCTGCCGCTGTCGACGTCGCGTCCCAGCGCGGACGCGACGTCGCGGGCGCGGACCTCCGCGTCCGGCGCCTTCGCGAAGTACGCCAGGATCTGCTCGGTCAGTTTTCCGTACGTCTTCTCGCTGTCGGCGCCGTCATCGCTGGGGACGGGCTTGGCGGCCGGGCGTCGTTCGGCCTTGCCGGCGGACGACGCGGCGCGCGCGCTCTTCGGCTTCGGCGCAGCCGGGACGTCCACGGGGGCGGGCGGGACGGGGGCCGGGACGGCGCCGGGCATCAGGGCCTGAAGGGCGTCGAGCGCCCGCTGCACCGAACCGAGGTGGGCGGTGACCGCGGCCAGTTCTCTCTCCAACGCCTGCTTCTGGATCTCCAGCCGGGCCAGATCCTCCTGGAGACTCTCGGCGGTGGTCTCGATGTTGCGAGCCGTCTGGGTCACGGAGCCCATGGATTCCCTCTCGTCCTCAACCCTGTGTCCTGGCGGGACCGCTCGATGTCCGGGTCCGCCACCCGGCACGGCACCGGGGGATGGTGCCGAACATCATAAGCAGTGGCCCCGCCCGGCCGAGAACAGAGTGGGTGGACCCGCGCAGAACACACCGTTGTCAGGGGGACGAGGTGTCGGCCCGTGTGGCCGGGCCGACACCTCGTACGGGCCGTCAGAGACGCCCCGTCGGTGACGGGGTGAGCCCCGTGCCGCTCCCTTCGTCCGACGCCGCCGCGCCCTCGCCGCCTGTGGGTACGGACCCCGGCAGCCGTCGGATCCGCTCGGAGACTGCGGAGATCTGGGCGTCCACCGCGTCGATCGCTTCCCGGAGCACCCCGAGTCGCCCCTCGAGCACGGCAGCCTCAGCGGCCAGGGAGACGGTGACGGCGGCGGGATCGGTCGGGCGGTCAGCGCTTTGCGTCATCCTCGTGTCCCTCCTCGGCCCGCGCCGGAACTGCGGTGGACGGGCTTCGGGGGACCAGCGGTCGCCCGGACGCGACTGGTGTCTGTCCCTGCCATGCTCCTCCTTCGTCGCCGCGGGGCCCGGGCGGTCCACCGCGAGCCGTCGGTACCGCATTGACCGGGTAGCGGTGGGAGCTGTGACAGCCCGCGCGTTACGGCAGTTCGCAGCCGGGGGCCGGGGCGTCCTCGGAGAAGGGGGCGCCGTGCGGCAGGACGTAGAGCACCTCCAGGACCACGTTCGTCGCCCCCCGGTTCTCGCCGATGTGCACATGATCCGCACCCGACGGCTCCTTCAGGTAACTGCCCTTCTTGTAGACGCCGTCGGACGCGCAGGAGGAGTCGAAGTGGCTCAGTGTGCCCTGCTTGACGTAGGCGTACAGGGTGCCGTCGTGGTAGTGCCACCCGGTCGCCTGGCCGGGCGGAATGGTGATCTCGCGGAGGATGTAGTCCGTGTCACCGATGGTCCGCTGGGCAAGGACTCGGCCGCTGACGCCGGGGCCGCCAGGGGTGGCCTGGGCGGTCCACGGAACGAGCGAGAGCCCTGCGAGGGAGGCTCCGACGACAGCTGTACGTGCTGCATTGCGCATGATGTTTCCCTTCGGAACGTGAGAGTGAGGGGCGGCCCGGGGGCACCCTGGTGGGCGGCCTGCTCACACAACACACTGTATTGCCACTAAGTGGGACGGAGGGGCCGGTGCTCGTACCACCGTGGGTTTCGTTGCGGAGATGTCAGCATCCCTCCCACTTCCGCGTGCTGCGGGATCACGGGTGGGTGAGCGGGGACCGGCGGGTACCGTTCCGAGCGGAAGGGAGAGTCGGTATGGAGCACATCGGTGACACTTTGCCGCTGACGGAACTGCTCGACGAGCGGCGGCATTTGGTGGAGGTCGCGCGGTGGATGCTGGGCGGCACGGTCGCGGCCGAGCGGGTCACCGACGAGGCGTATCGGGAGTGGTACGGACTCTCCGACGGTCAGCGGGCGCGTATCGGCGCGCCCGGGAGCTGGCTGACCCACGTCGTGGGCGGTCTCGCGCTGGCGCGGCTGTCCCCCTCCGGGCCGGACGGGGACGCGCGGGCTCGTGCGCTCCGCCGCGAGCCCTGTGACGACGGTCCTGAGCGCGAGGCCGGGGAGGTGCTGCTGCGGGCGGTGGGCGCGCTGTCCCCCGCGCAGAGAGCCGCGTTCGTGCTCGACGGCATCTTCGGCGCGGCACCGGGCGGTGGGGCGCGACCGGTGCGGGAGCGCACGGGCCCGGCCGACCCGGTGGACCCGGTGGTCGCGGCCCGTGCCGGTCTGCTCGCCCGGAACGGCCGGCCGTCATCCTCGGCGCCCCGGCAGGACGAGGTCGCTCGCGCCGTGCGCCAGGCCTGCGTCGACGGGGACCACGAGGGACTGCGAGCAGTGCTGGCCGACGACGGCATCGCGTGTTTCGACGGCGGGGGCAAGATACGCGCACTGACCACGCCCGTCACCGGCGGCGAGCACGTCGCGCGGAACCTGCTCACCCTGCTCTCCGGCCGGCAGGACCTCACCGTGGCCACCTGGCCGGTCAACGGACGCACCGGGCTGGTCGTCCGCCGGCACGAGCGGGTCGTCGCGGTGCTCACCCTCGACCTGATCGACTCCCGTGTCGCCCGGATCTGGGCTGTCCTCAACCCTGACAAACTGCGGTCGTGGAACAGCGTGGCTCCGCACTACATGTGATGAACCGTCAGACCGAAATGGGGGTCGCCTCACGGGTGTCCGCGCGGGAGCGCAGAAGAGCTGCGATCTTGCCCGGATTGAAGACCCACATCACCTGATGGATGCCCCGGTGCGTGGCCGCCACGGTCATGAAGGTCGAGGCGCGGCCGTCGCGGTACAGAAGGACTCCGGCGCGGCCGTTGGCTTCGACCCGCCGCACCTCGACCGTCGGCCAGAACCGTGGATAGGCGGTCGACAGGTTCGCCACACGGGCCCGGCCGAGCACCGGGACGCGGGCCGCCCCGCGCATGCCGTTCCCGTCCGACAGGCTGACCGCGTCGGGGGTGAGCAGGGCTTCCAGCGAGGCGACGTCCCCGTGCCGGGCCGCGGTGACGAACGCGTCGAGGAGCCTGCGGTGTTCGGCCGTGTCGACGCTGCCCCGCTGCTCCTCGGTGAGGTGCTTGCGGGCCCGGCTCACGATCTTGCGCACGTTGACGGGGCTGAGCCCCAGGATCTGCGCGATCTCCGGGTAGGAGTAGTCGAACGCCTCCCGTAGGACGTAGGCGGCGCGCTCGGTCGGCGGGAGCTTCTCAAGCACCAGCAGCAGGGCGAGTTCCAGCGCCTCCGCGCGTTCGGCGCCCGCCTGCGGGTCGTCGCTGGTGTCGATGGGTTCGGGCAGCCACGGACCGATGTAGGTCTCCCGGCGGACCCGGGCCGACTGGGCCACGTTGATGGCCAGTCGGGTCGTGGCGCTCGACAGGAAGGCCGCGGGGCTGACCACGACGGTCCTGTCGGTGTGCTGCCACCGCAGCCACACCTCCTGAACGACGTCCTCGGCCTCCACCGCGCTGCCCAGCACGCGATAGGCGATGCCGAAGAGCCGCGGCCGGAGCTTCACGAAGACGGACACGGCCTCATGCAGGTCGCCTTCCACGGTGATCGCCTCTGAGTGCATGTGCTCGGTCTCCGTTTCAGTTGCCGGTTTTTGTCGGAGGCGCGGGAAACCTCCGCCCCAACAGACCGGACACACCGGCACTTCGTTACAGACGCGCGACGCACTTTATGCCACACATTCCCGACCGGCCGCCGTTTGGGGCCCGGTGTCACACATGTGTTGATCCGTCGGTCCTAAACAGTGTTCGTTCCCGAGCAGGAGGTGTTCCATGGATTGGCGCGATGTGAGCCTGTGCCTACGAGAGGACCCTGATCTCTTCTTTCCGGTGGGCAATATCAGGAGCGGTCAGACGGCCCTTCAGATCGACGAGGCGAAGGCCGTCTGCCGCCGGTGCCCGGTGGTGGAGAAGTGTCTGTCGTGGGCCATCGACGCAGGCCCGGTCGAGGGCATCTGGGGCGGTACGACGGAAGGAGAGCGTCGCGCGCTGCGGCTACGGGCGATGCGCGGGCCGGCGGCACAAGAGGCCGCGTGAGGGCGGCCGCACGCACTTCAGGGTGGCCCCGGCACCGGGGCCACCCTGAAGTGCGTGCGGTGGGCAGCGGGCACGCCTCGACGCCTGCTGCCCTGCAACGGCTCAGCCCTGCTGCTGCGCCAGCCAGTCGGCGAAGCGGGTCTGCCCGATGTGTGCGTCAGGACCGGGCAGCAGGGTGTTCTCCTGCAACTCGGCGCCGAAGTACGGCGCGTGCACGTCGGACACGACCGTACGCGGGTCGTTCTTGGCGGCCAGACCCTTGCGGATCAGCTCGTCCAGCTGGAACACGTCGGGCCCCGCGATCTCCACCACGCCGTTGACGGGCGTGCCGACAGCGGTGCGGCCCACGGTCGCGGCCACGTCGTCGGAGACGACGGGACGGATCTTGACCGGAGCCAGACGCACGGTGTCACCGTCGGTCGCGGACTCGGCGATGCCCTTCATGAACTCGAAGAACTGCGTGGCGTGCACGATGGAGTACGGGATGCCCGAGTCCTTGATCAGCTCCTCCTGCGCCTGCTTGGCACGGAAGTAGCCGCTCTCCTGGAGCCGCTCCGTACCGACGACGGACAGGGCCACGTGGTGGGTGACACCGGCGTCCGCCTCCGCCTTGAGGAGGTTGGTGGTCGAGGTGCGGAAGAACTCCATCACCGCGTCGTCCGCGAAGGAGGGCGAGTTGGAGACGTCGATCACGACCGAGGCGCCCGTCAGGACCTCGGCGAGGCCCTCGCCGGTGAGCGTGTTGACACCGGTGTTGGGGGCGGCCGGCACGGCCTCGTGTCCGTGCTCCTTGAGCCGGGCGACCAGCTTCGAGCCGATCAGGCCGGTACCGCCGATGACGACGACCTTCATGGGGGAATCCTTTCGGTGGTGCGTGGGTGCCGCGAGGGCAGAACTTTCGGTTCACAAGGAAAGACCGGGTTCACCTGGTGCGTGTGACACCGTGCGGAGGTGGTCGGCCCCGTTCCCGGCTACTCGACGAGCTTTCCTTCGCTGGAGACCTCCGCCATGAGCGCGGCGATCTCCTCCGGAATGGCGGGAATGCTCTCGTGGGTGACGCCGGTGCTCGGGGACCAGACGAGGTTGACGCGGAAGGCCGGATCCGTCGCGGGGAAGTCGCTGCGGTTGTGGCAGCCGCGCGTCTCCCGGCGCTCCAGCGCGGCTTCGAGCGTGGCCCGTGCGGCCAGGGCTGCCGACTTCAGGTCGAAGGCGTGGGCGAGGTCCTGGAATCCGGCGATGTCCGGGTGGACCCCTACGTTCTCCATGCGTTTCTCGATGAGGTCCAGCTCCGCCAGACCGGCGCGCAGACCCTCATCGTCGCGGACGACGCCCGCGTGCTCGGTCATGGTGTTGCGGATGGCGCGTTGCAGGGCGCGGACGTTCTCGGGCCCGTCGGCGGCGAGGAGTTCGTCGACCTCGGCGCGGGCCTCGGCCACGGCGGCGGCGCTGCGGGGCTGAGCGGTGAGCGCGTCCGAGTAGGCGGCGGCCGCCCGGCCGGTGATCCGGCCGTAGACCAGAAGCTCGATGAGGCTGTTGCCGCCCAGGCGATTGGCGCCGTGCAGTCCACTCGACGCCTCGCCGATCGCGTACAGGCCGCGGACGTCGGTGCTGTGGTCCTCGGGGCGGACCCAGACACCGCCCATCGAGTAGTGGGCCGTGGGTGCGACCTCGATGGGCTCCCGGGTGATGTCGAGCATCTGGAGTTCCAGGAGGGTCTGGTAGACCCGCGGAAGCCGCGCCATGATCGTCTGGCGGGGCAGGTGCGAGACATCGAGCCAGACGCCGCCGTTGGGTGTCCCCCGGCCCTCCTTGATCTCGGTGTACGACGCGAGCGCCACGCGGTCGCGTGTGGACAGCTCCATGCGGTCGGGGTCGTAGCGGCTCATGTACCGCTCGCCGAGGGCGTTGCGCAGGACGCCGCCCTCACCCCGGGCCGCTTCGCTGACCAGCGTTCCGGCGGCGTTCTCCGGCTCGATGATGCCGGAGGGGTGGAACTGCACCAGTTCGGGGTCGCGCAGCCGGGCCCCGGCCTCGACCGCGAGGCGGAAGGAGTCGCCGGTGTTCTCGTCGCGTCGCGAGGACGTACGGCGCCAGATGCGGGTGTGGCCGCCGGCCGCGAGGACGACGGCGTCCGCGTGGATGAGGTAACGGGTGCCGTTGTTCAGGTCGAAGCCGTAGGCCCCGAACACCGCGCCGTCGTGGACCAGCAGACGGGTGATGTAGACGGTGTCGAGCATCGGGATGTTCAGCTGGCTCGCCCGCCGGATCAGCGCCCGCTGGATCTCCAGGCCCGTGTAGTCGCCGGCGAAGGCGGTCCGCCGGAACGTGTGGGCGCCGAAGAAGCGCTGGGAGATACGGCCGTCCTCCTCACGCGCGAAGGCCATCCCGTACCGCTCCAGGTCGTCGATGCCCAGGGCGGCGCCCCGGGTGACGATCTCGGCCGTACGGGGGTCACCGAGCAGATAGCTCTCCTTGAGCGTGTCGGCGGCGTGCTGCTGCCAGCTGTCCTCGGGGTCCATCGTGGCCAGGGCCGCGTTGATGCCACCGGCGGCCAGTGAGGTGTGGGTGTCCTCCTTGGGACGTTTGCCGACGGCGAGTACGTCGACACCGGCCTCGGCCAGCTCGATCGACGCCCGCAGGCCGGCTCCGCCGGTGCCGATCACCAGCACCGTGGTGGCAAGACGTTGTTCGGTAAGGGCCACGATCACTCCCGTCGCTCTGGGTGGGTCACGGACAAGTGACAGGCCCGGTCTGCGGTTTGTGACACGGGGACCGGTGTCGTGACGGTGAACACCAGCCGTGTCCAGGTGTCACACCTTTGCGGTGTCTTCGGTCACATGGATGAGCTCGAAGCCCGGAGAGGAGCAAGGGAATGACCTACGTCATCGCGCAGCCCTGTGTCGACATCAAGGACCGGGCGTGCCTGGCCGAATGCCCGGTGGACTGCATCTACGAGGGTGAACGCACCCTGTACATCGACCCCGGCGAATGCGTCGACTGCCATGCCTGCGAGCCGGTGTGCCCGGTGGAGGCGATCTTCGCGGAGGAAGAGCTGCCCCGGCACTGGGCGCACTACCGGGCCGTCAACGAGGAGTTCTTCGGCGACGGCCGGCCGCAACGGCGTGACCATCCGGTGGTCGAGGCTCTGCCGCCGCAGCACGTGCGCAAGAAGGAGATCTCCGGGTTCGCCGTCCGCAAGGAGGAAGCCGCCGACGCGGATCCGTGGTTCCCGCTCTGACGGGTCAGGGCGCGAGCGTGATGGTGATCGGGGTGCCCCGCCAGGCCATGCGGGCGTACGGGCACAGCGCGTCGGCCCGCTCCATCAGGCTCGTGGCCGTCTCGCGCGGGACCCCGGGCCATCGGACCACCAGGTCGACGTGGAGCAGATAGCCGCCGTCCCCGGGATCACGTCCGAACGCGACGGTCGCCAGGACGGTGACGGCCGTGGGATCGAGTGACTCCTGCCGCGCGAGAAGGCTCAGCACGCCGTGGAAACAGGCCGCGATTCCGGCCGCGAACAACTGCTCGGGATTGGTCCCCTCCCCGGTGCCGCCCAGCTCGGCGGGCATCCGCAGCTCCAGGTCCAGGGCGCCGTCCGAGGAACGCGCACGGCCGGACGCCCGTCCGTGCGCGGCCGCACCGCCGTCGACGGTCACCGTCGTCGTGTAGAGGGGAGCGAACTCGTCCCCGGCGAAGTCCTTCTTGGTGGACAGGTCGGGCAGCCGGATCGGATCGGTCATGGCAGGACTCCCGGTCGTCATGGTGAGGTTTCCGTGCTGCATGACCGGCGAACGGTTGTTCCTGTGACGCCGGCTGGCGCCGCGTCGCAGGGCCAGGAGCCGCCGTGGGCGGCTCAGTCCCGCAATGAGTCCACGTAGGGCGCCAGTTTGGCCGGGTTCAGCATCCACATGATCCGGTCGATGCCCGCCTCCGAGACGTCGAGCGACAGCAGGCCGACCGGTTCCCCCTCGGAGGAGATCAGCACGGCCGGCAGACCGTTCGCCTCGACCCATCGGATCTCCGTGCGCGCCCAGAAGCGCGGGGCGAAGGCCACGAGGTAGCGCGACACGTGAGTCCGTCCGAGCACCGGGATCCTGGAGGCACCGCGGATCCCGCCGCCGTCCGAGTAACTGACGACGTCAGCGGTCAGGATGTCCTCCAGGACCGAGAGATCGCCCGTCCGGGCCGCGGAGAGGAACACCTCGAGCAGACGCCGGTGGGCGACGCGCGTGACGCGCGCCGTGCGCTCGGCGGCCAGGTGTTTGCGGCCCCTGCTCACCAGTTGACGTGCGTTGGCCTCGGTCGTCTCCAGGATCTCGGCGATCCGGCCGTAGGGGTAGTCGAACGCCTCCCTCAGCACGTAGGCGGTGCGCTCCACGGGATTCAGCTTCTCCAGAAGCAGCAGCACCGCCAGTTCCAGGGCCTCGGCACGCTCCGCGCCCAGCTGCGGATCCTCCGTCGTGTCGACGGGATCGGGAAGCCACGGCCCGACGTAGGACTCCCGGCGCACGCGCGCGGACTGCGCCAGGTTGATCGCCAGCCGTGTGACGATCGTGGTCAGGAAGGCGGCCGGTTCCTTCACCTTCGTGCGGTCCGTGTTCTGCCACCGCACCCAGGTGTCCTGCACGACGTCCTCGGCCTCCACCGCGCTGCCCAGAACGCGATAGGCGATACCGAAGAGCTGAGGACGTACCGCGAGGAATTCCTTCGTCGCTCCGTCAAGTGTGTCGGGGCGGCTGCCGGCGTGCATAAGGGATCCCTTCTGGCCTTGTGCGCACCATGCTACAAGCGGCCACCGTGTGACCTTTCGCGGCCGACCACATGCGAGCGCTCGATGTACTTCCAGCAGCACACCGTGTCACGGATCGATCGCGTACGCGGTCATGACTGCGTACGGCAGCGGATCAGGAAGGTGCACCCAGTGGGGGAAATGTCGTCCGTGCGCACACCCGTCGACGTCGAACACGGCCTGCTCACGGTGCTCTTCGCCCTCGTCGCGGCGCACGCGCTGTGGCAAGGCATGCGGACCCGGGGCGTCGGACGCAGCGGCCGGGTGGATCACCTCCTGCACGGTGTCATGGCCGCGACCATGGCGGTGATGCCCTGGAGCCCCGGCCATCGGCTGTCCGGCCGGACAGCGGAGCTCCTGTTCACGGCCGCCGCGCTGTGGTTCCTCCTGACCGGCCTCGACCGCCGGGCCGCGCACACCGTCGCGGCGATCAGCGCACGTCTGCCGTCGGCGGTGGGCATGGCCGCGATGGCCTGGATGCTGCGCCCGTCCCACGACCGGGATCCTGTGGTCACAGCCGTGCTGACGGTCTATCTCCTGGCGTGTGCGCTCTGGTCGTTGACCCGACCCATGCCCTCGCTGCGGTCCGCCACCTGGAACGCGCACCGCACCGAGGGGGCGGATCCGTATGCCCGGACGCGCCATGGGGCGATGGCGTTGGGGACCGCGCTGATGCTGCTGATGCCCCACTGAGCTTGTCCGTCATGGTCCGCGTCGCCCCGGGGACGGGTCAGGGCGTGCTCCTTGAGCGTGGGCTTCCGCCGCCCCATGACGTGGTCGGAGCGCATCCGTCCCCGCACCCGACCGGCAGGTCGGCCACGCGGCGGAGCCGGATACTGACGTCGACCGCCATGGCGCAGATGCCTCAGCCGGCGAGCAGGGCCCGCATCCACTGGTCTTCGCGTTGCTCGATGTATGCAGCGTCGTTGTGCCAGGCGTCGCCGTGGCCTTCGGCCCACGGTCCTGCCCAGGGCTGGGCTCCTCGGGCTGCCCGGTCGCGCAGGAAGTCGTGCAGGGAACGCGTACGGCGCCCCAGTAGCGCGACCGACCGACGACGTCCGGAATCATCGAGAGCGTAGGCGTCGGCGAAGACGCGCAGTCGGTCCGCCGCGGTCCACCGTCCCTGTCGATGAAGGCCCACCGTGGCTCGTCCGCGACCACGAGGTTTCAGGGGGCCAGGTCGTTGTGGGGCGATGATGTCACTGTCCTCGGCCGGGCTCAGCGTCCGCCACCACGCGCCGGACGGTGGCGTGAAGTCCTGCACGGCGTCGTGGAAGTTTTGGATCAGCCGCGCCCCGCGAGCCAGTTGTCGAGCGGGTTCCATCGGCGAGAACCGGTCGGGCCAGACCACATGATCACCCCATTGAGCAAGGAGCGAGCGGCAGAGTGGGGACGGAGGTTGGAGAACAAGCTGAGAGCGTGATCGCGAACCTCCCGTCACAGCGTGCCGACAACCGCCTTGCCGCGCATCAGGAAGTCCGACAGATAGCTGTCGTGGGGTATGCCGGGCGCCATCCAGTAGGTCGGGTGGTCGCCGACGTGCACATTGGCGACGGTGGGTTCCGCCACCAGCCTGTCGAGCAGGCTCCGGTCGCGGGTGAGGGCCGTGAGCACGAGGGTGTCTCGCAGCGGAGCGGTGCCGTCCGTCCGGTTCCAGGGGGCCACCCATACGCAGGGAAAGGGCAGTTCGGTCCGCAGCTGCTCGGCGCCGGCACTGGCGGCCTGGTGAACTGCCGGGCGCAGCACGGCACTTCCGTCGCCCAGATCCTCCACTATGCCGTCGCCGCCGAGCCAGGGCCGGGTCCCGGCCGCCACCAACCGCAGATAGGAGTCGAGGGCCCGGGCCCGCTCCAGGCCGCACACCGGAAGTACCGCCCGCTGGTCCTGGGGTGGCAGGGAGGGCAGTGAGGACAGACTGGCAGCGAGGGCCTCGGCGAGCGGTGCCGGATCGCCCTCGACGAGCACGGCGGTGGCGTTGACGCACGCGGTGCCGCCTTCGTCGGCGACCGACGCGACGATCGTGTCGAGGTGCGCGCGCCAGTCGGTGTCCGCCGTGACGAGGATCTTGCTCCGGCCCGGCCCCTGGGGCAGCACGCGGGGATCGCCCGCGTACCGGGCGACGACGTCGTCGCCGCCGTACACCACCGTGCGGTCGGCGCCGCGGATCAGCATGTCGGCGGCCCGGTGGTCCGTGGGCAGCAGCACCAGTTGGTCCTGTCGGACACCCACCCGATGCAGCGCCGCGACCAGCCGGTGCGGGGTGAACGGCTCGCGCCGCGACGGGCGTACGGCCACGCGGTAGCCGAGAGCCAGGGCTTCCAGCCACAGCCGGTGGACGCCGGGGTGGTTGCCGGAGGCGTTGACGGCGAACACATCGCCGCGCCGTGCCCAGACGGCGTGCCCGGCGTCCATGTGTGCAAGGCCCGCGAACGTCCCGCGCGGCCTGCCCTGTTCCGCGGACGAACGCGCCAGGGCGACGAAGCGCGCCGTGCCCCGGGTCGCGGCGCGCACCACCGGGAGCGGCGTCCCGGCCGTACGGCTGACGAGGTCCTCGTATGCGGGTACGTCCAGGCCGCCGACGGTGCCCGAGGCGAACTCCTCGGCGGCCGCCGCAAGGAGCGTGTCGACCTGGGCCGCCGGTACGGGCTCGGCCCCGCGCAGCGCGGACAGCGCCCGGGTCACGTACACCGGCGGCACCAGGCTCAACCGCGCCACCTCTGCGCCGGTCACGTCGTGCACCGTGCTCGGCACCCGTGTCCGGTAGGGGCCGCGGGGACCCAGCGCGTCCAGCTGAACCGGCTGCGGATGCGGGGGAGTCGGCATCAGTACACGTCCTCGATCACCCGGTCGCCCTCGACCACGGAGACCGGCGCGACATCGGCGACGGCGTCCCCCGCCTGCCCCTCCGCCGGCCGCACTCGGACGGCCGTGTCGCGTTCCGCGTTGTTCGGGATGAGCATGGACCTGCTGACATGACTGACGATCACCTGGCCACGTTCGCCGAACCCGACCGGTTCCCGGGTGCCCGGCGTCACGACCGACAGGAACACGTACGGCGACACCGGGTCGAACACACAGGGCTCGTCGGGGCCGAGCCCGACGCGTTCCAAGAGCGCGGTGAGCATCATGGTGTTGCCGTACATGCCGATCAGGGCGCTGTCTGGGAAGACGTCCGTGGCCAGCAGGTGGCGGGTGTCCGGGTCCATGTGCGTCCCGCCCCAGACGATGGCCCGGACCGAGCCGTTGATGCGCTCCAAAAGGTCGTCCTCGCGGGCGAAGCGCTCCAACAGCGGAGTGGTGGCGGCGAGTACGCCGACGGTCTGCGTCGACAGGATCCGTCGGCACTGGTCGACGAGGTGGTCCGTGTAGGACTCGACCTCGTCCTCACGACCTGCGGCGATCAGCTTCTTCACCCACCGCGGATCCATGTCGACGCTCAGCGCCGGGCCGCCCAGCGAGCGCGCCGCCCGTTGCAGGACGTCCCCCACCAGGTGCGGGCCGGTCGGCGCCACGGTCAGCCACTGCGCGCCGACGGGCAGGCCGTGGGCGCGCAGCCGTCGGTCGATGTGCGCCGTGCTGTGCCACACCCAGTCGTCGAGCTGGATGACCCGCTTCGGAGCCCCGGTCGTCCCGCCGCTGTCGAAGACGTTGACGAGACGGACGCCGCTGCCGTAGCCACGGGGGACCAGGTCCGCCACGGGGACCACGCGCAGTTCGTCGGTCAGATCGGGGAAGAGGGACAGATCGGCGACGCCCTTGACGTCGTGCCGGGGGTCGAAGGCGAGGCGGCCGGCCCGGTCCAGCCAGAAGCGCGAGCCGGTCGCGGGGTCGAAGTGCCAGCGCATGGCGGCTCGTACGTACGCGTCCGGGTCGACGTCGTCGAACGGCCCGGCGTCCAGGACGGCAAGGGGTTCGGGGGCCATGACTGGTCCTCTCCAGGCGGATCGTCGAAGGAGGGTGCGCGAGGGGCGTGTCAGGTGGCGCCTCACGGAACGAGGCTCTCCAGGGGGACCCCGGGGTCGGCGAGCGCGTCGTCGTCGGTCTCCGTGCCGGACTCGACGAGGGACCGGACCGTGTCGATGACGTCCCACACGTTGACGCTCATGCCGGCCAGGACCCGCTTGCCGGACATCCAGAAGGCGATGAAGCGCCGCTCGTCCCGCGCTCCGCGGAAGACGACCCGGTCGTAGCCGCCCGGCTCCACATACCCGGTGTACTCCATACCGAGGTCGTACTGATCGGTGTAGAAGTACGGCAGCCGGTCGTACTCGGCCTTCATGTCCAGCATGCTCAGCGCGGCGGTGCGCGGCTGGTGCAGTGCGTTGGCCCAGTGCTCCACGCGCACATGGCGGCCGAGCCGCGGGTGGTAGGCGTTGGCGACGTCGCCGGCGGCCCAGATGCCCTCGGCGGAGGTCCGCAGACGCGCGTCCGTGACGATGCCGTTGCGCACGTCCAGGCCCGCCTCCTCGGCCAGCCGTACGTTGGGTGTGATGCCCACTCCGACCACCACGGCGTCCGCGGGCAGTCGGGTGCCGTCGGCGAGCACGACGCCGTTCACGCGTCCGCCCGTTCCGGTGATGCGCTCGATCTCGGCCCGGGCACGCAGATCGACACCGTGGTCGCGGTGCAGGCCGGCGAAGACCTCGGCGGCCTCGCGCCCCAGGACCTTGAGGAGAGGCAGTTCGCCATGTTCGAGCACGGTCACGTGCGCCCCGGCCGTCCGGGCGGCCGCCGCCGTCTCCAGGCCGATCCAGCCGCCGCCGACCACCACGATCCGAGAGCCCTCGGTGAAGGCGGCCCTGAGCCGGTCGCTGTCGCCCAGGCGCCGCAGGTACAGCACGTTGTCCAGGTCCGCGCCGGGGACGGACAGGTGCCGGGGCGTGGAACCGGTCGCCAGGAGCAGCCGGTCGTAGCGGACGCGGCTGCCGTCGTCGAGGCGCACCGTGCCGCCCGGCCGGTCGACGGACGTCACGGTCCGGCCGAGCAGCAGGTCGACCTCGTTCGTCCCGTACCAGTCCTCGGGGTGCACATGGACCGACTCACGGTCCTCCTTGCCCAGCAGATAGCCCTTGGACAGCGGTGGCCGGATGTACGGCCGTTCCTGTTCGTCGCCGATGACGACGAGGGGTCCGTCGTGACCGTGCGCGCGCAGTTCCTCCGCGGCCTTGCCGGCGGCCAGGCCGCCCCCGACGATCACGAACGTCTTCACACGTGACATGTTGATTCCAGTCCCAGAAGGTGTGGTGCGGTCGTCCAACAGACCGGGTGGCGAAGCCAGTTGTGACAGGTGGACGGAGGCGGGACACCCGGTGTCCCACGGCTCATGAGCGGTGCCGGAGGCTGACGGCGAGCAGTTCCGAGTCCTCGTATCCGGGCAGCGGGACGAATCCGTGCGGAGCCAGCTCGCCGATGAGCCGGGAGCGGGTCGCGGGCCACATCCAGAACGTCTCGGTGTGCCGCCGCAGCACGTCCTCACCGCCTCTGACCCAGTAATCGGCCCGGGCGCGGATGCGGTAGCCGACGGCCGACATCGTCATGCGCCCGCCGTAGGTGTGCGCGCCGACGCGCTGGTCCGTCAACAGGCGCACGACGGTGCGGACGGGGAGCCGGGCCGGCGGCAACTGCACGAACAGCGAACCGCCAGGGGTGAGGGCCGCGCCGATGGCGGGCCACAGCCTCTCGCGTACGGCGGGCGCAAGGCAGCCCACCACGTTGTGACAGACGGCCACGTCCGCGACCGCGTGCAGCGCCGCCTCGTCCAGGGAGCGCGGGTGCACGGTGACCCGGCTCCGCTGCTCGGAAGGAAGGGCGGCGAGCCGGGTCAGCAGAGACGTGCGCATGGCGCGGGCCGGCTCGACCGCGTGCACGTCGGCCCAGGAGTCGGCCAGGGCCAGCATCGTCACCCGCCCGGTGCCGGCCCCGATGTCCAGCACGCCGCGGCGCGCCGTCGCGACCTCGCGGCCGTAGAGGCGACGGACCCGCGCCTCGTCCGCGTCGGCCTGGAGGATGTCGTAGAACTCCGCGGTGACCGCGTAGGAATCGGATTCCCGTCGGATGTCCGACGGTCCGCTGATGACAGTGTGCATGCCCGGCATGACAACGTATGGGCAGTGTGTGTGACAGCGAGGGTGAGCGATCGCATCACGGGCCGCTGTCACAGAAGCACACGGTGCGCAGTCAATGATCCGGCTCCGTCCGCGCCCTTCCATGAGCGGACCGGTGGCCCCGAAACCGTCGTGAAACCGTCGTGAGAGCGGAGTACGTCGTCATGACCGCGCGTTCCCCGAAAGTATGGCTGCCCGCGCAGTTCGGCCGGCTCGCCGATCTGCCCCCGGGCCTCGACTACGCCCGTTGGGACGGCCGTTCGGGCTATCCCACGGACCCGGCGGAGGTCGAGTTCTACGTCCCTCCGCTGACCAAGGACATCGCCGTCATCGCAGGGCCGCTCGCCCGGATGGCCCGGCTGCGGGCGGTGCAGGCGCTCAGCGCCGGGACCGACGAACTGCGGGCGGCGCTGGCCCGGCTGCCCCGCGAGGTGACCTTGTGCAGCGCGAAGGGAGTTCCGGCCGCCGGCACGGCGGAGCTGGCCCTGGCGTTGATCCTCGCCGGCCTGCGGGGCATACCGGAGTCGCTCCGCGCCCAGAACCGGGAGGACTGGTCCCCACAGACCTTCTCGTCCCTGTACCGGCGATCCGTGCTCATCGTCGGGTACGGGGCCGTCGGCTCCGCCCTGGAGGAACTCCTGACACCCTTCGGCTGCGCCGTCACCCGCGTCGGGCGGGAGGACCGGGAAACGCCCCGGGGGCCGGTGCGCTCGGTACGGATGCTGCCCGAACTCGCCGCGGACGCGGATGTGATCGTGCTGTCCACCCCGCTGACCACGGCGACCCGTGGGCTCTTCGACGCCGGTCTGCTGTCCCGCATGAAGGACGGCGCTCTGCTCGTCAACGTGTCCCGGGGCGCGGTCGTCGACACCGACGCCTTGGTGAAGGAGGTGCACGGGGGCCGGCTACGGGCCGCCCTCGACGTGACCGACCCCGAGCCGCTCCCGCCGGGGCACCCGCTCTGGACCGCGCCCGGCGTCCTGATCACCCCGCACGTCGGCGCGTTCACCCCCGACCTGTGGCCTCGTCTCGAAGCGCTCGTCCGACGCCAGTTGGTCCGGTTCGCCGCGGGTGAGGAGCTGGAGAACATCGTCACACGCTGACGTCGGCCCGCCCGAAGGTGTCACACCTTTGCGGTCGTCCCGGTCTTGACTGGGACGAATCGGCTTCGCGAAACGAATGGTGACGAGATGGGCAACGACAGTCGGCCTACCGAGCCGGAACAGCGGCGCGGGGGAGAGCGACTCGCCTCGTGGGCGGACAGCAGGACGGGCCTGCGCGCACCGCTGCGCTCCGCACGGCGGCTGGTCTTCCCGGACCACTGGTCGTTCCTGCTCGGCGAGATCGCGCTCTACAGTCTCGTCATCCTGCTGATCACGGGTGTCTACCTCAGCCTCTACTTCCACCCCTCCGCCGACCTCGTGGTCTACGACGGCCGGTACGCGCCGTTGCGGGGTCAGTTGGTGTCCCGGGCCTTCGACTCGACCCTGCACCTCTCCTTCGACGTCCGCGGCGGTCTCCTCGTCCGCCAGGCGCACCACTGGGCGGCGCTGGTCTTCGTGGCCGCGGTGTTCGCGCACCTGATGCGGGTCTTCTTCACCGGCGCGTTCCGCAAGCCGCGCGAGCTGAACTGGGTGCTCGGGTTCCTGCTGCTTGTCCTGGCCATGTTCGCGGGCCTGACCGGCTACGACCTGCCCGACGACCTACTGTCCGGAACCGGCCTTCAGGTCGTCAACGGCACACTGCTGTCGGTCCCGATCGTCGGAACCTACTTGTCGTTCTTCCTCTTCGGCGGCGAGTTCCCCGGCGAGGACCTGATCGCCCGTTTCAACACCCTGCACACGCTGGTCATCCCCGCGCTGTTGGTCCTGCTCCTGGCCGGCCACGTGGCACTGGCCGTGCGCCACCGGCACACGCAGTACCCGGGGCCGGGCCGCACCGAGAAGAACGTCGTCGGCCTTCCGTTCGCGGTGCATGCCGTCAAGTCCGCCGGCTACTTCTGCCTCGTCTCCGGCGTGATCTTCATCATGGCCGCCGTGGCCCAGATCAACCCCGTGTGGGACTACGGCCCCTTCCGCCCCGACCAGGTCTCCGCCGGATCCCAGCCGGACTGGTACATGGGCGTCGCGGACGGCCTGCTGCGCGTCATGCCCGGCTGGGAGATCGACCTGTGGGGTCACACGCTGGCCCTGGACAACTTCCTTCCCCTGCTGGCCGGGATGCTGCTCTTCCTGGCGATGGGCGCCTATCCCTTCCTGGAAGCGTGGGTCACCGACGACGACCGGGACCACCATCTGCTGGACCGCCCCCGCAACCGCCCGGTGCGGACCGCCCTGGGGGTGGCCTGGCTCAGCGTCTACGCGGTGGCACTCATCGGCGCCGCCAACGACGTGATCGCCACCCGCCTGCACGTCTCCGTCAACTCCGTGACCTGGACCGTGCGCGTCGGCCTGTTCGTCGCCCCGGTACTGGCCTTCGTCCTCACCAAGCGCCTCGCGCTCGCCCTGCAACGGCGCGACCGCGACAAGGTGCTGCACGGGCGCGAGACCGGCGTCATCAAGCGTCTGCCGCACGGCGAGTACGTCGAGGTCCACGAGCCCCTCGACCAGGCGCAACTGCACACCCTCACCGCCCACCAGCAGTACCGGCCGCTGGAGGCCGGGCCCGAGCCGGGCCCCGCCGGCTCCGTGCCCGCCCGCACCCGTCGCCTGCGCGTCGCGCTCAGCCGCGCCTTCTACGGACCGGGCACCCAGATCCCCAAGCCCTCGCCGACCGAGCACAAGGAACTCACCGGCCGGCACCGGCCCTGAGCCGAAGCGGCCGCACCGGCATCCCGGCGGACGGTCCGTCGGCCGACGGACCGTCCGCCGGGACCCTCGCCCGCCCCCCGTCCGGGAGACGCGGGCACCGATCACCGAATCCCGATCACCCATCCTCAACTCCGTCCGAAAGGACATCGCCATGAACCGAACCACTCGTACCGGCCGAACCACCCGTACCGGCCGGACCCGTACCGCTCTCACAGCCCTCGCCACCGCGAGCGTCTTCGCCGGGCTGCTCGTCACCACCACCGGGTCGGCCGCCGCCGACAAGGGCGCCGCCACCGAGGCGCCCAAGCCCACCGTCGTGCTCGTCCACGGCGCGTTCGCCGACGCCACCAGCTGGAACGACGTCATCCGCAGGCTGCGGCACGACCACTACCCGGTGGTCGCCGTCGCCAACCCGCTGCGCTCCCTGAGCGGCGACTCCGCCTATCTCAGGGACGTCCTGGCCGGCATCGACGGTCCCATCGTCCTGGCCGGACACTCCTATGGCGGCTCGGTGATGAGCAACGCCGCCACCGGCAACGCGAACGTCAAGGCGCTCGTCTACCTTGCGGCCTTCCTCCCGGAGAAGGGCGAGAGCGCCGCCGACCTGGCGGCCAAGTTCCCCGGCAGCACCCTCGGCGACGCGCTGCGCCCGGTGCCGACCACCAACGCCGACGGCTCCCCGGTCAACGACCTGTACATCCGGGACGAAGCGTTCCATCACCAGTTCGCGGCGGACGTGCCCCGCGCCAAGACGGACCTGATGGCCGTCACGCAGCGGCCGATCACCGACGCCGCCCTGGCCGAGGGCGCGGCCGAACCGGCCTGGAAGACCATCCCGTCCTGGGTCCTGGTCGCCACGCAGGACCGCAACATCCCGGCCGCGACACAGGAGTTCATGGCCGAGCGGGCCCACGCCCACACCTCGAAGGTACGAGCCTCGCACGCGGTGAGCGTCTCGAAGCCCGGGAAGGTCACCGAGGTCATCGAGGACGCCGCCCACTCGGTGCGCTGACCCCGACACGGCTCTTCGTGTGTCACAGCCGGCCGGTGCGGCCGGTCAGGTGTGGGCGACCCGCCCCACCGGCCGACGGCCCGGCGGGCCACCTCCCGCACCGGTACCGGATGTGCAAGGACGAACTCATGCGCCGCGAACCGCGGATCACACCGACAGGCCCCGCCGACCTCGCCCGCACCGTGGCACTGCACCGCCGCTGCTCGCCGCAGACTCTGTGGAGTCGCTACCACCGGGCGATGCCCGACCCCGCCATCTACCTGCCCGGCTTGCTGAACCGCCCCGGCTCGGTCCACCTGGCGGTGCGGGACGCTACGGGTCGCCACATCGCCGTGGGCCACCTGATGCCGGATCACTCCGCGGTGGAGGCCGCGCTGCTGGTCGAGGATGCCTGGCAGGGTCGCGGACTCGGGACCCGGCTGCTGCGGCGTCTTGCGGGGTACGCGCTCGGCGGCGGCTGGGAGACCCTCTACGGGCTGTTCCTGCCCGGCGACGAACGGATCGACGCGATCCTGCGCCACGCGGATGTTCCCGTGCACCGTACGCAGGAAGGCGACTCCGTCACCGCGTGGGCCTGGACCCGCGACCTCGCGGACCGGGGCGCAGGCCCGGCGACGACCGGGGCCTCGACGCCGACGCCGTCGTGAAGGCCTTTCAGATCGCGACACGACCGGCAGCGCCCCGTCGTAACGAGGGAGGCCGCGCCGGAGTTCATGAGGCGATCGGCGGCCGGTGAGGCCTCGACGCGTCGCCGGGCACAGTCGCAACCGAACCCGGTGGACCTGCCGCTTTCCGCTGCCTGCGATCGCGACGTGAGCGGAAGCCTTGGTGTCGTTGACCCGGATCCGGTCCTGGACCTCAGTGACGACCGGCCATGGACGGTGCCGGCGGCTGTCCGAAACCGGACGTCCTGCTCATCGGGTCGTTGAGGCCTCAACACCGTTCTGCTACAACGTCGTGCCTCACGTTCAGATCACACACCGGGGTACTCATGTCTTCGCAGCCACCTCCGCCGTCGCAACCTGGCCCCGGAGGCCGGCCGCCCACCCCTGATGGTGCGACAACCCCACCCTCTCAACCACCGCCGTACGGGCCGGTTCCCCAGCCGACGCCGGCTGCCCCCGCGCTCCCGCCCGAGAAGCCCTGGTATCGCAACTCGGTCATCATGGCGGCACTCATCCCCACCGTAGTGTTCGGAGGACTGGCCACCTACCTCGCCGTGAACGCAAACAAGAGCAGCGAAACCAGCGCAACGGCGGACAAGGAAACCAATGAGCGCGAGAAGGAGGCCAAGGAAAGGGAGGAGGCCATCGCCAACGGTGCACCCATCAAAATCACCGCCGGCGAGTCTCCGATCTTGAACTACCGGTTCGCGTTCGAGAAGGCCACCTACGACTTTCCGGACGTCGCCAACAGCACTGTCTGGGACCACGAGTTCAACGCCTGGCTCACGAAGAACGGGGCGCGATGACCTGAACCGACGGGACATGCATGGAACGCTCGTTCTCCCGCCGGTCATGGGTGGACCGGGGGAGGACGTGGAGCGGGACGTACTGGGCTTCGACGTCGGCCAGTACGACGCCCTGCACGCCTATCGAATGGAGCGCGGCTACCCCAAAATCGGGGCGCCGGGCAAGGGCACCGATACAGAGATCGCTCTTGGAAGAAGCTTCTACAAGAAGCCCATCGTGATGGAGCAGAACGACGCCCGCACATTCGATGTCTACTTCGCCTCGAACAAGGACTGCACGTTCGGGCTCGACGTCAACGTGACGGTGGACTCCACCGACACCTGGGTGACGGTTCCCGTGGGATTCTCGTGGGACAAGAGGGACACCTATACGGCCATCGCGGGGCCGGACGAGCCCTACGACACTCTGGTGCGACCCAAGGCCGATGGTTCAGGAATGGAGGCCGGAAACGCGATGCGGGAGGGCGGGGTTCCCGGCGTTGCGATCACCGTGAACGACGTGCCCTAAAGCACGCCGGGGCGGGACATGGACACGACTGGCCCGCGTCCCCTTCCCGCAGGAAGAGGACGCGGGCCGCGCTGTTGGGCTCCTCGGCCTACGCCACGGTGTCGGCGTACAGATCGTCCTCGAACACCGCTGCCTCCAGGATCGCCTTCACCGAGGTCAGGTAGCGGGCCGCGTCCGCCCCGTCCACCAGCCGGTGGTCGTACGACAGCGACAGGTGCACCAGGTCCCGGATGGCGATGACCTCGTCGTCGCCGTCGCGCACGACCGCCGGACGCCGGACCGTGGCTCCCACCCCCAGGATCGCGGCCTCCTTCGGCGGCACGATGACGGTGTCGAACAGGGCGCCGCGCGAACCGGTGTTGGAGATCGTGAAGGTTGCGCCCGTCACGTCGTCGGGGGTGAGGTGTCTGCCGCGGGCCCGCTCGGCCAGGTCGTGGACGGCTCGGGCGAGCCCAGTGACCGTCAGGTCACCGGCCGCCTTGACGACCGGGGTCATCAGGCCGTCCTCCGTGTCGACCGCGATGCCGATGTTCTCGGTGTCGAAGTACGTGATGGTCCCCGCGGCCTCGTCGATCCGCGCGTTGACGACGGGGTGCGCCCGCAACGCCTGGGCGGCGGCCTTGATGAAGAACGGCAGCGGCGACAGCTTGAGTCCCTCGCGGGCGAGGAAACCGTCCTTCGCCCGGCTGCGCAGCCGCATGAGCCGCGTGACGTCGACCTCCACCGTGGTGGTCAGCTGCGCTTGCTCCTGGAGCGCCTGCTTCAGGTTGTTGCCGATGGCACGGCGTATGCGGGTGATCGGCACCGTACGGCCGCGCAGGGTGGCGGTGGCTTGAGGAACGGCGGGGGGAGAGGGCTCAACTGGATGTGCCGGAACGGCAGTTGGAGCAGGGGTCGGTGCTGCGGCTAGGGCCGGAGCCGGAGCCGGAGCCGGAGCCGGAGCCGGAGCCGGAGTCGGAGCCGGAGCCGGAGCCGGAGTCGGGGCAGGTGTCGGTGCCGGGGCAGGTGTCGGCGTGCTGGGCCCCGCGGTGGGCGTGGGCGGTACGGCCGCGGCGGGAGCCGGTGGTGTGGGTGGTGTGGGTGGTGCGGCAGGTGCGGGAGCCGGGGCCGTCGGTGCCTCGTCCGATGCGCCGATGACGCCGAGCGCGGCGCCGACCTCGACCGTCTCGTCCTCCGCTGCGACGATCTCCAGCAGGACACCGCCGGCCGGGGCAGGGATCTCCGTGTCGACCTTGTCGGTGGAGACCTCCAGTAGCGGTTCGTCGGCCTCGACGCGCTCGCCCACCTGCTTCAGCCAACGGGTCACGGTGCCTTCGGTGACGGATTCACCGAGCGCGGGCAGGGTGACGGAAACCGTCATGATGTCCTCAACTCCTCATGGCCGGCGGGCGCGACGCGACGTCCCGCCGGATCTGTCGTTCATGGTCTGTGTCGTATGGAGCCGGTCGCGCCCGGGGTGTCTCAGAGGTCGAGGCCGTAGCGTGCGCGGGCCTGTCCGACCGTCGAGGGGAGGATCTGCCCGGCCCGCGCCAGCCGGTCGAGGGCGCTCACGACGATCGACTCGGCGTCCACCCGGAAGTACCGGCGAACGGCCTCACGCGTGTCGGAAAGACCGAAACCGTCGGTGCCCAGGGAGTAGTAGTCCTGCTCGATCCACTGGCTGATCTGGTCCGGTACCTGCCGCATCCAGTCGCTGACCGCCAGCACGGGGCCGGGTGCGCCCGCGAGCGCCTCGGTGACGAACGGTGTGCGCTCCTCGCCGCGCGTCCGGGCGTCGTCGGCGCGCATCGCGTCCCGGCGCAGCTCCGTCCAGGACGTCACCGACCACACATCGGCGTGCACACCCCAGTCATCGGCGAGGAGTTCCTGTGCCCGCAGCGCCCAGTGGACGGCCGTACCGGAGGACAGGAGCTGCAGACGCGGCCCGTCGGCATCGGGTTCGGCGGGCCGGAACCGGTAGATGCCCCGGACGATTCCCTCCTCGATACCCGGTACCGCGGGCATGGCCGGCTGATGCTTCGGCTCGTTGTAGACGGTCAGGTAGTAGAAGACGTTCTCGGGCCGCTCGCCGTACATCCGGCGCAGTCCGTCCCGGACGATCACTGCGATTTCGTACGCGAAGGCCGGATCGTAACTGACCGCCGCCGGATTGGTGGCGGCCAGCAGATGCGAATGACCGTCCCCGTGCTGCAGCCCCTCACCGGTCATGGTCGTACGCCCTGCGGTGCCACCGACCACGAAGCCACGGCCCATCTGGTCGCCGAGCGCCCAGAACTGATCGCCGGTGCGCTGGAAACCGAACATCGCGTAGAAGATGTAGAACGGGATCATCGGCTCGCCGTGCGTGGCGTACGAGGTCGCCGCGGCGGTGAACTCGGCCACGGAACCGGCCTCGGTGATGCCCTCGATGAGGAGTTGCCCGCTGGTGCTCTCCCTGTAATGCAGGAGCTGGTCCGCATCGACGGGGTCGTAGGTCTGACCCTGCGGCGAGTAGATGCCGGCCGTGGGAAACATCGACTCCATGCCGAACGTGCGGGCCTCGTCGGGGACGATCGGCACCCAGCGCGCCCCTGTCCGCTCGTCCCGCATCAGATCCTTGACCAGCCGGACCAGCGCCATCGTGGTCGCGATCTCCTGGTGCCCGGACCCCTTCTCCAGGGACTCGAAGGGCTTGGCGGGCGGCTCCGGCAGCGGCGTGGCCGTCACCCGGCGCAGCGGCAGGGGACCGCCCAACTCGGCCCGGCGCTCGCGCAGATAGCGCACTTCCGGCGCGTCCTGCCCGGGGTGCCAGAACGGGACCTGATCCCCGGCGAGCTCGCTGTCGGGGATCGGCAGGTCCAGTACGTCGCGCAGCTCGCGGAACTGAGCCATCGTCAGCTTCTTCATCTGGTGGTTGGCGTTGCGCGACTCGAACGCCGAACCCAGCGTGTGGCCCTTGACCGTCTGGGCCAGGACCACCGTCGGCGCGCCCCGGTGCTCCACCGCGGCCCGGTAGGCGGCGTACACCTTCAACGGCTCGTGTCCGCCGCGGGAGTTCTCGAACAACTCCACCACCTGCGCGTCGCTCAGGGACGCGGACAGGGCGGTCAGGGCGTCGCCGGTGAAGAAGTTCTCGCGTATGTACGGGGCATCGCGTGCGGCCAGGGTCTGCAACTGGGCGTCGGGCACGTGGCCCAGGCGCCGCACCAGGTCGCCCGTGGTGTCCCGCGCCAGCAGCGGGTCCCACGCCTCGCCCCACAGCGTCTTGACCACGTTCCAGCCCGCGCCGCGGAACCGTGCCTCCAGCTCCTGCACGATCTTCGAGTTGGAGCGGACCGGTCCGTCGAGGCGCTGGAGATTGCAGTTGACGACGAACGTGAGGTTGTCCAGGCCCTCCCGGGAGGCGAGGGTCAGGGCGGCCAGCGACTCCGGCTCGTCCGTCTCCCCGTCGCCCAGGAACGCCCACACCCGGGAGGCGGAGGTGTCCTTGATGCCGCGCGCGTGCAGATAGCGGTTGAAGCGGGCCTGGTAGACGGCGCTGAGCGGACCGAGACCCATGGAGACCGTCGGGAACTCCCACAGCCACGGCAGCCGCCGGGGGTGCGGGTAGGACGGCAGCCCGTGCCCGCCCGCCTCCCGCCGGAAGCCGTCCAACTGCTCGGCACTCAGCCGGCCTTCGAGGAACACGCGTGCGTAGATGCCCGGCGAGGCGTGCCCCTGGAGGAAGAGCTGGTCGCCGGAGCCACCCGCGTCCTTGCCCCGGAAGAAGTGGTTGAACCCGATCTCGTAGAGCCAGGCCGCCGACGCGTAGGTGGAGATGTGGCCGCCGAGCCCGAGGCGGGACGCCCGGGTGACCATCGCGGCGGCGTTCCACCGGTTGAGCGCGGTGATCCTGGACTCCATCTCCAGGTCCCCGTCGAACGCGGGCTGCTTGGCGGCCGGGACGGTGTTGATGTAGTCCGAGGACAGCAGCGGCGGCAGCGGGGCCCCGGACGCCTCGGCGAACTCGTGCACGCGACGCATCAGGTACGCCGCGCGTTCCGGCCCGGCGTTGCGCACGACGGCGTCGAGCGAGGCCCGCCACTCGGCGGTCTCCTCCCGGTCGCGGTCGGGTAGCTGGTCGAGCTCACTGGACGCGGGCGTCTCGGTGGGCCGGGACGGATCGTTCATGGCAGCCTTCCTGTCACGGCGTGGGGCGGGTGGGGCCGGCCGCGGACCCAGGGGGCCGGCGGACGGCGTGGAGCGCGGGCGGCGGCGCGGCGCCGCCCGCGGGGCTCAGCGGTTCTTGAGCCACTCGGTGAACGTGTGGTGGCCCAGGTGGGCGCCGGGGCCGGGCAGCAGGGTCCGCTCCCCGAGCACCGCGCCGAAGAAGGGCGCGCGGGCGTCGGGGACCACAGGACCGGTACGGCCCAGGAGGGCCAGGAGTTCACCGGCGGCCTCGTCGAGCCGAAGCTCCTGCGGCCCCGCGACCTCCAGCACTCCGAAACGTGGCAGTCCCACCGCGGCATGGGCGAGTGCCGCGGCGACGTCGTCCGTCGCGACCGGGCGCACCAGCAGCGGTGGCACGTGCACTCCGTCGGGCCGGGCCCCCGCCGTTGCGATCGCCTCGACGGACTCGTGGAACGGAGTGGCGCGCACCAGGGTGTAGGGCACGGTGGCGTGCCGCGCGAGATCCTCCTGTGCCGCCTTGGCCCGGAAATAGCCGGAGTTGACGCGGTCGGCACCCACCACGGACAGCGCCACGAAGTGCTCCGCGCCGGCCGCGGCGGCGGCCTTGAGGAGGTGGCCCGTCGAGGCGGTGAAGAACTTCGTGCTGACGCTCTGTTCGCGCGAGGGGGCGTCGGTGACGTCCACGACCACTTCGGCGCCGCGCACGGCCTGCGCCAGGCCCTGTCCGGTGCTCACGTCGACCGCGTCCGCGCGGGAGACCGGCACGACCTCCACCCCGTGGTCGCGGAGCCTGGCGACCGTCCGGGAACCGATCAGACCGGTGGCACCTATGACGACGACTCTCATCCGGATCTCTTTCGTCGGGGGCCGAGGGCCCTGCCGGGTGTCCGAGGCGACGGCGGCGCGGGCGTCCGCCTGCCACCGTGCTCACCTCACCTAGACAGGCCGCGGCCGGTTCTTGTGACACCGTGTCGGCCACGGCCCGCGCCGTCGTGTGTCACAGATTCCCGGGGCGCCCGGTCAGGAGAACCGAGCGGCCGCCACGGCCGCGACGATCACGTGATGGCGCGGACGACGTACCGCGCGGACACGGTGCAACCACGGAAGGTGCGACCCAGTGTCGGAGAACTCACAGCACACCCACCACGGCCACCACGGGCACGGCACGGGCGGCGAGGACGGCCCCAGCTGGACCCGGGCGGCGAAGATGCTCCAGGACGCCTCGCCGGTCGTCGTGCCCGAGGGCGCCTCGGCGATGACCATCCACGTCCAGTGGGAGCCCGGCGACCCCGGCACCCCGCCGCACCGCCACTCCGGCCCGGCGTTCGGGTACGTCATCAAGGGCGCCGTCCGCTTCGAACTGGAAGGGGAGCCGGAGCGCGTCGTCGAGGCCGGCGGCACCTTCTGGGAGCCCGGCGGCGACGCCATCCACTACCAGGACGGCAACGCACTGGACGACGAGCGCACCGAGTTCGTCGTCACGATGATGTGCGCCCCCGGCAAGCCCATGCTGGAACTGGTCGACGAGGCGGAACTGAAGGAGCGCGCCCACCTGCGCGCACCGCGGCCGACCGCCTGACACACAGCGCGGGGCCCCGTCCGATGTGTCGTCACTCCACGAAGTACGAGTCGTGCCGGTCGAAGAACGCGGCCCGCTCCTCCTCCGAGGCGTGCGCCAGCTTCGACACCTGCTCGAAGTACTCCTCACGCGGAGCGCCCGGTGTGAACAGCAGCAGCATGTCGGCCGGGGCGTCGGAGTCGTTGCGGAAGGCGTGCAGCCCGCCCTGCGGCACGTGCAGGAAGTCGCCCTTGCGGGCGTCGACCCACTGCGCTCCGTCGAAGAGGCGCACGGTGCCGTCCAGGATGTAGAACGACTCCGAGATCCGCTTGTGGAAATGCGTCTTGGGGCCGCCGGCCCGGGGCCGCATCTCCACCCGGTACAGGCCGAACTCGCCGCGGGTGGTGGCGGTCGTCGCCAGGTAGTGGGTGGCGTCCTTGCCCGGACCGCGCTGCCCGAGGTCCGGCGGTGTGGCGGCCGGCCGGAAGACGGCACTGACCTCCCCGTCCTCGCCCCAGTACTTCTGTTCCGGATACGGATACGACATGGCGGGTTCCTCGTCTCTCGGTTTCTCTGGGTCCGGCCGATGGTGCGGTCGACGGTTGGGGTTGTGGCTCAGTCGGCGGTTCGGCCGATGGCCCGGTGATGCGAGAAGCGGGACACCAGCGGTGGTTCCAGTGACCAGCCGTGCGCCCACCCGTGTGTCCGCCCGTGCGGCCGGTGCGCGTCCGGGGCGGTCCGCCTCAGCAGGGCGAAGGCCAGCACCGCGCCGGCGAACAGCAGCCCCGCGCACAGCGGCATGGCCCGGTGGAACGACGTGTCGAAGGCGGCAGGCGACCGGTATGCCTCCGGTCCCATCCCGACCAGGAGCGGCAGGGCCGCCACAGCCACCAGACCGGCCGCCCGCGCCGCGGCGTTGTTGATGCCACTGGCCACCCCGGCGTTCGCGGCGTCCACCGAGGACAACAGGGTCACGGTCAGCGGAGCGACCAGAACGACCATGCCCGCACCCATCACCAGCAGCGCGGGCAGCACGTCGATCACGTAGGACGAGTCCGGCCCGACCCGCAGCATCATCAGCATCCCCGCACCGCACACCAGCGGTCCGACGGTCAGCGGGATCCGGGGCCCCAGCCGCTGAGCGAGTACTCCCGACCCCGAGGAGAACAGCAGCATCAGCACGGTCGTGGGCAGCATCGCGGCGCCGGCCCCCAGAGCCGAGTACCCGATCACGATCTGCAGGTCCAGCGCGGTCAGGAAGAAGAACCCGCCCGTTCCCGCGTAGACGCACAGGGTGATCAGGTTGATGGCGGTGAACGGCCGGGAGGCGAAGAGGGCCGGCGGCATCATCGGGTCGGGGGTGCGCCGCTCCACGTGGAGGAAGGCGACGCTGCAGACGACGCCGCCGACGGCCGCGACGACGGCCACGGCACCGCCGGCCCGCGCCGCAGTGAGCGCGTAGGTGGTCAGGGCGAGTGCCAGGGCGCCCAGGACGGCGCCGGGCACGTCGAAGGCCGGCTGTCCCGGCGGTGCGGCCCGGTGGGGCCTGCCCACCGATTCCGGGACGTGTTTCAGCGCGACGGGCACGCACAGCAGCGCCGGGACGATGCTCAGCAGAAACGTCCACCGCCATCCGGGGCCGTCGACCAGCCACCCGCCGAGGAACGGCCCGAGGGCCGCCGCGATCCCACCGAACCCCGACCACAGACCGATCGCGCGCGGCCGGTCGTCCGGGTGGAAGGACGCCTCGATGATCGCGAGCGAGCCAGGAGTGAGCAGGGCTCCGCCGACGCCCTGCAGGGCCCGGGCGGCGATCAGTGTGCCGGCGTTGGGGGCGAGGCCGCACAGCAGAGAGGACGCCGCGAACCACACGACGCCGACGACGAACACCCGCCTTCGCCCGAGACGGTCGCCCAGGGATCCGCCCAGCAGGATCAGGCCCGCCAGGGTCAGCATGTAGGCGTTCACCGTCCACTGGAGCACCGCGAGATCGGCGCCGAAGTCCCGGCCGATGCGCGGCAGCGCGACATTGGTGACGGTCGAGCCGAGCAGGACGACGCTCGACCCCAGCACCGTCGCCAGCAGGGTCCACCGGCCGCGGGCACTGGCGATCCGGAGGACGGAAGGGGGGTCGTTGTCGTCCCTGGTGGGAGAGTGCTTCATGTCGAGTCCTGGCGTCGTCCGGTGCGGTGGGGCGAACGGATGAAGGGTGACCGGGGCCCGTCGCCCGGCCGGTGGCCGGGGAGGCAGGGCGACGGGCCCGCGCGTCCGGACGAGCCGGAGCGGTCGGCTCAGCCGAACATGCCGGGCTTGTAGCCGCCGGCCGGCTGACGGTTGATGATGTTGATGCGGTTGTACGCGTTGATGACCGCGATCAGCGAGATGAGCGCGGCGAGCTGGTCCTCGTCGTAGTGCTTCGTGGCGTTCGCCCAGGCCTCGTCCGAGACCCCGGCCGAGCCGTCCGCGACGCGCGTGCCCTGCTCGGTCAGTTCCAGGGCCGCACGCTCGGCGTCGGTGAAGACCGTCGCCTCGCGCCACACGGCCACCAGGTTCAGCCGCTGCTGCTCCTCGCCGGCGGCGGTGGCGTCCTTGGTGTGCATGTCGGTGCAGAAGCCGCAGCCATTGATCTGGCTGGCGCGGATCTTCACCAGCTCCTGGGTGGCGACCGGCAGGGCCGAGTGCACCGCCGCCCCGGCCGAGTTCAGGTGCTTCATGACCTTGCCGGCGAGCGCGTTGCCGAAGTAGTTGATGCGAGCTTCCACGGGGGATCTCCTCAGGTGCTGAACGGTTACGGTCCACTGACCGGGCACCCGCCGGTTCTGTGACAGTGCGGCCGTGGACACATCGGAGCTGCGATAAACACGGTGTGAGACCGCTAGCATTGGCGCACACCATCAGCGACTGCAAGGTGATCACCATGGCAACCGAAAGTGTTCTCCACCCGAGCCTCATCGTCCCGATCGGGCACGTCGAGCCCGTCCCGCGCCGCATCCGGGGCATGGTCGCCGGCCGGGTCGTCTTCGACACCCGTCGAGCCCTCTACGTGTGGGAATGGCAGGCCTACCCTCAATTCAGCATTCCCGTCGTGGACTTGGCCGACGGAGTGCTGCGCGACGACGGACACATGGAGCAGCTCGGCGCCGGACCGGCCCACCGTCACACTCTTCAGGTCGGTCCTGAGGTCCGCGAAGGCGCGGCGTGGGTCTGGGGCGACGGGGCGCCGGGCCCACTGCGTGACACGGTGCGTTTCGAATGGGAGGCACTGGACTCCTGGCTGGAGGAGGACGAGCCGGTCTTCGTGCACCCCCGTAGCCCCTACTCCCGGGTCGACGCCTTGCGATCGAACAGCCGGGTCCGGGTCGAGCTGGACGGCGTCGTGCTCGCGGAGGCCGGCAACTGCGTCAAGCTCTTCGAGACCGGCCTGCCGACCCGCTACTACCTCGACCCCGCGACCATCGACTGGACCCGGCTGCGCCATTCGGACACCGTCACCCGCTGCCCGTACAAGGGGACGACCAGCAGCTACTGGTCCTTCGACAGCGACACCGCCTCCCACGAGGACATCGCCTGGACCTACGACTTCCCGACCACCCACGTCCACCGCATCGCGGGCCTGACCGCGTTCTACAACGAGCACGTCGACCTGTACGTGGACGGCTTCCTGCTGCCCAAGCCCGGTCAGTCCGGCGCGACTTCCGCCGACTAGGCAGGCACTTTCGGTCGCTGTCGGCCCTGCGCGTCACACAATGGCTCCCGGTCCGGTCTCAGGGGAGGGAAAGAACTCCCGAGCCCACTGCCCGTAAAGGACCGCGCCATGAATGACATCGTTCTCGAGCCCGCCGCGCAGGACTTCGCCGACGCCACCGCCAAGCCGCCGCTGCTGTACGAACGGGGCGTCGAGGGCGCCCGCCAACTGCTCGACGAGGTCCAGTCGGGGCCGATCGAGAAGCCCGACGTGGACGAGAAGTGGATCACCGTTCCCGCGGAGGTCGGCGAGGTGCGGGTGCGCATCATCAAGCCGGTCGGCAGCACGGGTGTCCTGCCCGTGATCCTCTACGTGCACGGCGGCGGCTGGATCCTCGGCAACGCCGGCACCCACGACCGCCTGGTGCGCGAACTCGCCGTGGGCGCGCGGGCCGCCCTGGCCTTCGTCGAGTACGACCGTTCCCCGGAGGCGAAGTACCCGGTCGCCATCGAGCAGGCCTACGCCACCGCCCGCTGGATCACCGCCAAGGGCGGCGACGAAGGGCTGGACGGCTCCCGCATGGTCGTCGCCGGGGACTCCGTCGGCGGCAACATGAGCGCCGCCCTCACCCACCTGGCCAAGCAGCGGGGGGACGTGACCTTCCTGCACCAGTCGCTGTACTACCCCGTCACCGACGCGGGCCAGGACACCGAGAGCTACCGCACCTTCGCCCACGGGCCGCACCTGACCGCCAAGGCCATGGAGTGGTTCTGGGACGCCTACACCACCGACCCCGCCGAGCGGAACCAGGTCACCGCGTCCCCGCTCCGCGCGACCCTGGAGGAACTCCAGGGCCTGCCGCCGGCGTTCGTCGCCGTCGACGAGAACGACGTACTGCGCGACGAGGGCGAAGCGTACGCGCGCAAGCTGATCCAGGCCGGTGTGCCCACCACGAGCGTCCGCTACAACGCCACCCTGCACGACTTCATGATGCTGAACCCGGTCCGCGGCACCCAGGCATCCACCGCGGCGATCGAGCAGGCCGTCCACGTGCTGCGCAAGGCCCTGGGCACCCTGTGATCCCGCACCGCACCCCTCAGTGAAAGGCCCCTCCCATGAGTGAACAGAAACCCACCGTCGTCCTCGTCCACGGAGCGTTCGCGGACTCCTCCAGCTGGAACGGCGTCGTCGAAAAGCTCCAGTCCCACGGTCACTCCGTGGTCTGCGCGAGCAACCCGCTGCGCGGGCTGAGCAAGGACAGCGGCTACGTCCGACAGCTCGTGGAGTCCATAGCGGGGCCCGTGGTCCTCGTCGGGCACTCCTACGGCGGCTCCGTGATCAGCAACGCCGCACGCGGGCTCGACCACGTCAAGGCGCTCGTCTTCGTCGCGGCGTTCCTGCCCGACGAGGGCGAGAGCGCGGTCACGCTGTCCGAGAAGTTCCCGGGCAGCACTCTCGGCGAGACGCTCCGCCCCGTGCCGGTCACCCTCCCCGACGGCAGCCGGGCGGCGGATCTCTACATCGACAAGAGCGCCTTCCACCAGCAGTTCGCCGCCGACGTCCCTGAGAAGACGACGGCGGTCATGGCCGCCACCCAGCGGCCCGTCGCCGACGCCGCGCTCGCCGAGGGAGCTTCCGCCCCGGCCTGGCGGGACATCCCGTCCTGGGTCCTCGTCGCGACCGAGGACCGCAATATCCCGGCCCAGGTGCAGATCTTCATGGCCGAGCGCGCGAAGGCCACGGTCGTGACCGTCGACGCCTCCCACGCGGTCGCCGTCTCCCGGCCCGGTGACGTCGCCCGCCTGATCAACGAGGCGGTGCAGGCCGCCGTTTGAGCCGCACCGGTACCGGGGCGTGGTGCCTGAACCACCGCGCCGTCCTCGCGGCCCGGCTCCGCTCCGGACGCCGGGCCGCCGACGTCTGGAGCACATCCATGAGCACGGAGGAGCAGGCCGCTCGCGGCCTGGTCGACATAGAGGCATACCTGTACCGGGAGGCTCACCTCAGCGCCGCCCGGCTGCGCGTGGCCGCCTTCATCGCGCAGTCGGAGGGGCTGACCCACCGGCAGAAGAGAGACATCGAGGAGTGGTACCTCGACGAGCAGAAGTACGTCGCGGGGATGGTGACGCAGCACATTGCCGACAGCATCGCCGAGGCCGACGCGGACCACCACCGGCGTTTCCTGCGCAGGCTGCACCAACTCCTTACTGCTGTGGCCGTCCTGACCCTGCTGACCTCCGCCGGCACGGTGCTCCTGGTCTGCCTGCTCGCCTGATCAGGCCCCGAGCATCGCTCTCGTCGGCTGCGGACACGGTGATCACCGGAGGTATCGTGGCTGCGGGAGGCTTCCATGGTGAGGGGCGGGGCACGGGCCGGGCTGATCGGCCGACAGGACGAGTGCCGGATCCTCGACGACTTGCTCGCGCAGGCCAGAGGCGGCCGCAGCGGCGTCGTCCTGGTCCGCGGCGAGGCCGGGATCGGGAAGAGCGCACTGCTCCACCACCTGATCGACCGGGCCGACGGATTCCGCGTCGTGCGCGCGGCCGGCGTGCAGTCCGAGATGGAACTGTCCTACGCCGCACTGCACCAGCTCTGCGCCCCACTGCTGTCCCAGCTCGACCAGCTCCCCGGGCCGCAGCGCACCGCCCTGCGCACGGCGTTCGGCATGCAGACGGGGCCCCGACCCGACCGGTTCCTGGTCGGGCTTGCCACCTTGGGCCTGCTGGCCGGGGCCGCCACCGACCAGCCGTTGCTGTGCCTGGTCGACGACGCACAGTGGCTGGACCACGTGTCGTCCCAGACGCTGGAGTTCGTCGTACGCCGGCTGCTCGCCGAATCGGTGCTGCTCGTCCTGGCCGTCCGTGAGTCCGGCCCCCGCTACGTCCTCCCGGACCTGCCCGACCTGGAGCTGCACGGGCTGAAGGACCAGGACGCGCACCACCTTCTCGACTCGGTGGTCACCGGCCCCCTCGACCCGCAGGTACGGGACCGGATCGTCGCCGAGACCCGGGGAAACCCGCTCGCCCTGCTCGAACTGCCGCGCAGTCTGACCGCCGTGGAGATGGCCGGCGGCGTCGAGGGCTCCACGGCCCGGCCCGTGACCGGCCAGATCGAGGCGGACTACCTCCGCCGTATCAGGGCCCTCCCCGCCGAGGCGCAGTGCCTGCTGCTCGTCGCCGCCCTCGAACCGGTCGGCGACGTCGCCCTGCTGCGGCGGGCCGCCGAACGCCTGGACGTCCCGGTGGACACCGCCGTCACCGAGGTCGAGGCATCGGGTCTGCTGACGCTTCGCACCTGGGTCCGGTTCCGCCACCCCCTGGTGCGCTCGGCGGCGCACCGCTCCGCCGACGCCGAGGAACGGCGCCGCGTGCACCGCGCGCTGGCCGACTCGATCGACGTGAGCCTCGACCCGGAACGCCGGGTGTGGCACCTGGCGAGCGCGGCCACCGAGCCCGACGAGGCCGTGGCCGCCGAACTGGAGAGGTCGGCCGACCGCGCCCACCGCCGCGGCGGCCTCGCGGCCGCGGCCGCCTTCCTGCACCGGGCCGGCGAGCTGACCCCCGACCCCGAACGGCGCGCGGCCAGGACCTTGGCCGCCGCGCAGGCCAAGTTCCAGGCCGGCGCCTACGACACCGCGCGGGAACTGGTCGACGTGGCGGATCCGGATGCGCTCGGCGACGTGGGGGCCGGCCGGGCCGGTCTGCTGCGGGGACAGATCACCTCGGCGGCCCGGAGCGCCAGTGCCGGGCTGCCCCTGCTGCTCGAAGCGGCCCGGCAACTACAGCCGTACGACGTCGAACTGGCCCGCCAGACCTACCGGGACGCCATCCACGCGGCGCTCACCGCGGGCCGGCTCACCACGGGCGGGGTCCGCGACGTCGCCGAGGCCGTGCTGAGCCTGCCGGACCTCGGCCGCCCGGCCGACCGCGAGGACTTCCTGCTGACCGGCATCTCGCTGATGGTCACCGAGGGGTACGCCGCGGGTGCTCCGCTCGTCCTCGACGCCGTGCACGCCTTCAGGACACAACGCGGCACACCGCAGCACGCACTGGGCTGGCTCCCGCTCGTGTGCCGCATGGCGCACAGTGTGTGGGACTTCGCCGCCTGGTCCGAACTCTCCGCCCGCCTGGTCGAGTTCGCCCGGGAGAACGGTGCGCTCGCCGTGCTGCCCTCCGCCCTCCTGCTGCGCCTGTCGAACCGGGTCTTCGCGGGCGATCTGCGGGCCGCCGACTCCCTCAGGGCGGAGGCCGACGCGATCGGCGAGGCCACGGGCAGCACCTTCTTCGCCCATTACGGAGCCCTCGTCGTGGAGCCTTTCAAGGGCCGGGAGGCCCCCACCAGGCAGGCGATCGCAGCCGTCGAGCAGGACCGGCTGCTGCAGAACGAGGGCAAGGTCGTCACCGCCACCCAGTGGGCCGAGGCGGTGCTGTACAACGGCCTCGGTCGTTACGAGGAGGCATGCGCCGCAGCCGAGCTCGGCTGCGCGAACCCGCAGGAGCTCGGCCTGTCCCTGCAGTCCAGGGTCGAGCTGGTGGAGGCGGCGGCCGGGCTGGGCCGGCCCGAGCGTGCGGCCGAGTCGGTGCGCGCGATCGAGGAGATGGCCCGGGTCAGCGCGACGCCCTGGGCGCTCGGCACCTCGGCCGCCGTCCGCGCCCTGGTGGCGCGGGGAGCGGACGCCGAGCCCCTGCACCACGAGGCCGTCGAACAACTGGACCAGGCCCAGACCCGCATGGACAGCGCCAGGGCGCGGCTCCGGCACGGCGAGTGGCTGCGCCGCCAAGGGCGGGGAGCACAGGCGCGGGCCCGGCTGGGCGAGGCGTACGAGATGCTCGGCGAAGCGGGCGCCGAGGCGTTCGCGGAGCGTGCGCGGCGGGAACTGCGAGCCGCCGGAGTGAAGATGCGCCGCCGGGCCGCCGCGACGTCGGTCACTTTCACGGTGAAGGAGGCCGAGATCGCGCGGCTGGCCCGGGACGGGTTCACGAATCCGGAGATCGCCGCCCGGCTGCTGCTCAGCCCGCACACCGTGGAGTGGCATCTGCGCAAGGTGTTCGCGAAGCTGGGGATCTCCTCCCGCAAGGAGATCGGCTCGGTGGAGCTGGACGCCGTGGCGACCACGTCCTGACCCGGCGGCCCTGGGCTCAGGGCACCAGGGGCCCGTCGGGGGAGACGGCCTCGGGCTCCGCCAGCAACGCGGGCACGGTGACGATCTCCATCTCGTGCGTCAGCAGACGGTGTACGGGACAACGCCCGGCCGCCGTCAGCAACTGCTCCCGTTGGGCCGGCTCCAGGTCGCCGGTCAGCCCCAGGTTCTTGACGATGCGCCCCTGACCGCTGAACCGGACGGCCACGTCCACCCGGTCGAGCGGCCAGCCGTGCCGGTCCGCCAGAGCCCGCACGGCCATGGAGGTGCACGAGCCCAGCGCGGCCAGCACCAGCTCTCCCGGAGTAGGTCCGGCATCGGCGCCGGCGGGCTCGGGTTCGTCGGCGGTCAGCGTGTGGGTGCCGATCGCGACGGAGCGCGTGAGCCGCTCGCCCTCGGCGACGGTGACGAGGCGCGTGATCATGGGTCTTCCTCTCGGCAGGGATCCGGGGCCGTGGCGAAACGTGGCCCCGCCCTACAGACCGAACCTGCCGCGCAGCTGTGACAGATGCCTGTCACAGCTCCGTGTGCAGGGAACGCCGGGAGGTGATGCCGAGCTTGGCGTACACCTTGCGCAGATGCCACTCCACCGTGTGCGGGCTCAGGAACAACTGGGCCCCGATCTCGGAGTTGGTCAGCCCGTCCCGGGCCAGCTGCGCGATCTGCGCCTCCTGGGCGGTCAGGGTCGCCGTGGCGCCACCGTCGCGCCGGGCCACCGACTCACCCGAGGCCCGCAGCTCACGGACGGCGCGGTCGGCGAAGGCCTCCGCGCCGAACCGAGTGAACAGGGCGTGTGCCGAGTGCAGTTGCTCCCGGGCGTCGCCGCGGCGGCCCTCCCGCCGCAGCCACTCCCCGTACAGCAGGTGGGCGCGGGCCAGGTCCGTCGCAACGCGGGTGCGTCCGAGCCGTTCGATCGCCTGGCGGTAGTCCTCCTCGGCCGTGGCTCCCTGGCCGAGGAGCGCCCGGGAGCGTGCCTGGACGCCCAGCGCCCAGTCCGTGCCGGCGGCCGCGGTGGTCCGTACGAGCCGTTCCAGCGCGGTACGGGCCGCGTCCGTGCGGCCGCTGCGCACGCCGGCCTCCACCAGCTCGATCAGTCCGGCGTTGGCCGCGACCAGGTCGTTCGGGTGGGTGCTCGCCGAACGGGCCGCGTCGAACGCCTCCTCGAACCGGCCGAGGCCGTTGAGGAGTACGGCCTCGGCCCGCCGTGCGATGGCCACGCCGATGCCCTCACCGCCCCGCACGGCGTTCTCCACGCCCTCCTTGATCAGTGGGAGCGCTTCGTCCGCCCGGCCCTGCCAGGCGGCCAGCGTCATGGCGCCGAACGGGGTGAAGCCGTGGCCGACCGCCTCCTGGAGACGGGTGATCTCCGCGATGAGGAGGGCCGCCTCGTCCAGTTCCCCGGCGCAGGTGTGCACGACCACGCGGGAGTTGAGGGCGAGCGGCAGTTCCGCCAGTGCGCCGACCGCGCGGGCGGTCTGCACGTGGCGTGCCGCCAGTGTCGCCCAGCTCTCGTCGTCCCACACCTCGGCCGCCAGCGTCGAGGCCAGCCACGACCAGCGCAGGATCTGGTCCGGGTCGGTCTCCCGGCGGAACAGGTCCAGTGCCCTGCGCGCGCACGGCACCACGTCGTCGTACGCGTCGGTGAACCGGGTGGCCAGGGCGACCAGGAGCGCATCGGCGGCCCGCGTCGGGCCCTCGGCGGGCGCGGGTGCGGCGAGGCCGGCCACCGCCACCTCGCGTGCGTCCACGCCCGTGGTGAGACGGCCGGCGAACAGCGCGGCCGACAGAGCGTCCAGGAACGTCTCATGGGCCAGGTCGGTGTCGAGCGGAAGCAGGCGGCGCGCGGTGGCGAGCAGCAGCGGGATCGCCTCACCCGGACGTCCCGAGGCGAAGGTGAGCTGGGCGTGGACCAGCTCCGCGCGGGCCCGTTGCGCGTCGTCGAGGGCTTCGGCGCGGGCCAGCGCCAGGAGTTCGCGGGCCGCGGCGGTCGCGCCGGTGCGCAGTTGAGCCTGGGCCGCGGCAAGAGCGCGGGTCGCCTTGCGCTGCGGGTGGGACGTCAGGGCGGCTGCCCGAGCCAGGAAGGCGGCCGCCGCCGGGGTCGCGCCCCGCGCCGCTGCCCTTGCGGCCGATGCCTCCAGTTCGGCCGCGATCTCCTCGTCAGGCCGCACGGTCGCCCGCGACAGGTGCCAGGCGCGGCGGTCCGGGTCGAGGTCGGAGTCGGTCACCTCCGCAAGCACCCGGTGGGTCTCGCGCAGTTCGGCGAGGTCGGCCGCGCGCAGGACGGCGGAGCGCAGCAGCGGGTGTCGGAAGCGGATGAGGGCGCCTACGGCCAGCAGGCCTTCCGCCACTGCCGGGTCGATCGCGCTCGGGCTGATGTCCAGCCGCTCGGCGGCCCGCCGCAGCAGGGCGACGTCACCGACCGGTTCGGCGGCGGCGACGAGCAGCAGGCGCCGGGTCGCGGGGGGAAGGGTGTACACCCGGGCGACGTAGCTGCGTTCGATGCGGCACGAGACCGAACCCAGGCCGGGGGTGTGGAGCGCGTGCTCCGATCCCATGTCGGGCCGGTCGTGCGGCAGTTCCAGCAGGGCCAGCGGGTTGCCGCGGGCTTCGGCGAGAATGCGGTCGCGGATCTGCGCGTCCATGGGGCCCACCGCCGACGCGTTCAGCAGGTTCCGGGCGTCCGTGTCGTCGAGGCCGCCGACCATCAGCTCGGGCAGGCCCGCAAACTCGTCGTTTCCGCGCTGCTCCCGGGAGGCGAACACCAGAGCCATGGGTTCGGCGAGCATTCGGCGTGCCACGAGCGCCAGGGTCTGCGCGGAGACCTGGTCGAGCCACTGTGTGTCGTCCACGAGGCAGAACAAGGGCTGCTCCGCGGCGACGTCGGTCAGCAGTCCGAGGACGGCGAGGCCGACGAGGAACCGGTCAGGCGGCGGTCCTTCGCTCAGGCCGAACGCCGTGGCCAGGGCGTCCCGTTGCGGAGCGGGCAGGCGATCGAGGCGGTCGAGGAACGGGGCGCACAGCTGGTGCAGCCCCGCGAACGGCAGCTCCATCTCGGACTCGACCCCGGCCCCACGGGCGACACGGTGGTGTGCGACGCGGGTCTCCAGATGGTGCAGCAGAGCAGACTTGCCGATCCCGGCGTCACCGCGCAGGACCAGTACGGCGCTGTGACCGGCTTCCACCTCGGCGGCCAAGGCGTCGAGCGCCTCCCGCTCACGGCGTCGGCCGCGCAACTGCTTCGAACCCTCGTCACCGCTCATCCTGCCCCCATCCCCAGGAGAGCATAACAAGTGCTCCAGGGCCGGGACCGCTGAGGAGAAGCGCTTGCGGGCCGCCCTGGCGAGAGTCCGTTCGCCAGGCCGCCGGAGCGCGACGGACGCGTTGGGGAAGTACGGACGCGCCGGTGCAGTGACGTGGATCATGGGCCTGGGAGGGCATGGATGCCGTGCGCCGGGCGAGGTCTCCTGGGCACATGAACACAACACACACGGTTTCTTTCCCGGCACCGTCCCACTGGATCGACGGCCGCGCCGTCCGAGGCTCCGGGCCACTGCTCGACGTGGTGAATCCCGCCGACGAGTCGGTCGTCGCCACCCTGCATGAGGGGACGGACGCGGAGTTGGATCTGGCGGTGAGCGCCGCGCGCGCCGCGTTCGACGGATGGGCGGCGACGTCGGTGGAGCACCGGGCCGCCGTCATGCGGCGCCTGGCCGCGGGCCTGGAGAAGCACAGTGAGGAGCTGGCGGCCGTCATCACCCTGGAGATGGGCGCGCCGATCAGCTTCTCCCGGCAGGCGCAGGTGGGCTTCCCGGCCGCCTCGGTGCTGGCCGCGGTCGCGGCGGCCGAGCGGTTCGAATGGACGTACGAGGTGGAGAACTCGCTCGTCGTCCGCGAGCCCATCGGCGTCGTAGGGGCGATCACTCCGTGGAACTTCCCGCTCCAGCAGCTCGTGACCAAGGTCGTCCCCGCGATGCTCGCGGGCAACACCGTCGTGCTCAAGCCGTCGGAGCTCTCCCCGCTCAGCGCGCGGATGTTCGCCGAGCTGGCCGCCGAAGCCGGCCTACCCGACGGTGTGTTCAATGTGGTGCAGGGCAGCGGACCCGTCGTCGGCGAGGCACTCGCACGGCACCCGAAGGTCGACATGATCTCCTTCACCGGCTCCACCCGGGCCGGCCGTGCCGTGTCCGTCGCCGCCTCGGGGACCGTCAAGCGGGTCGCACTGGAACTGGGCGGCAAGGCGGCCCACATCATCCTTCCCGAGGCGGACCTGGACACCGCCGTCCCCCGGGGTCTGGCCTTCGCCTGGGCCAATGCCGGCCAGGCATGCGGCGCCTACGTGCGCATGCTCGTCCCGGAAGCACTCCAGGAGACGGTGGTCGAGAAGCTGCGGGCGGCGGCCGAGGAGTACGTCGTCGGCGACCCGGCCGACGAGGCCACTCGCATCGGCCCGCTCGCCTCGGAGACCCAGCGCCGGCGCGTCGAGGGCTACATCCGCCGCGGCGTCGCCGACGGCGCCACGCTCGTGGTCGGCGGCCCCGGCCGTCCTGAGGGCCTGGAGGCCGGCGCCTACGTCCGGCCGACCATCTTCTCCGACGTCGACCCCGCGTCGGTCATCGCCCAGGAGGAGATCTTCGGCCCCGTACTCGTCGTCATCCCGTACGTCGATGACGACCACGCCGTCGAGCTGGCCAACGGCACGATCTACGGGCTCAACGGCGCGGTGTCCGGCGATCAGGAGCACGCCCTGGCGATCGCCAGGCGCCTGCGCGTCGGCCAGGTCGATGTCAACGGCGGTCCGCACAACTTCCAGGCGCCCTTCGGCGGGTACAAGCAGTCCGGCAACGGCCGGGAGATGGGCCGTGCGGGACTCGAGGAGTTCCTGGAGACCAAGGCGATCACCCGGTAGCGCGGTCCGCGATGGTGTGACACACCGTGTTTCGGGAATGCGCTGTTCCATTCGCATCGTTGACCGTGAAGGAAGGTGGGACCACGAGAGGACAGCGATGACGGACCGATCAGCTCTGGCGGCCTTTCTCCGGACCAGGCGCGAGGCGCTCCAGCCGGAGGAGGTCGGCCTCCCCCGCGGGCGCCGCAGGCGAACGGCGGGGCTGCGTCGCGAAGAGGTCGCGTCCCTGTGCGACATGTCGGTGGACTACTACCGCCGCCTTGAACAGCCGCGGGGCCCCCGCCCCTCCGAGCAGATGCTCGCCGCGCTCGCCCGCGGTCTGCGTCTGTCCCTGGAGGAGCGGGATCACCTCTTCCGCCTCGGCGGCCACGCGGTGCCGCGCCGGGTGCGCGGGGAGGACCACGTCGATCCGGGAATGATGCGCATCCTGGACCGGCTGGAGGACACCCCCGCCCTGGTGATGGACCATCTCGGCCGGACGCTGCGGCAGACGCGTCCGGCCGTGGCACTGCTGGGCGACACGACGGTGTACACCGGCCCGGCCCGCAGCGCCCACTACCGCTGGTTCACCGACCCCGCCTCCCGTCTGATCCGTCCGCGCAGCGAGCACGCGGAGCAGAGCCGCCTGATGGTGGCCGATCTCCACGAGGCGTACACCCGCGACGGCGGGGACTCGCGGGTCGCCGAGCTGGTGGACGCGCTCATCGACAAGAGCCCCGAGTTCGCCGGTCTCTGGCAGCAGCGGCCCGTCCTCGGGCCCTCCTGCGCTCCCCAGCGTTTCCTCCACCCCCAGCTCGGCATGCTGGAGTTGCACTGTCAGACACTGGTCGACCCTGCCCAGGCCCAACGTCTCGTCGTCTACACCGCCACCCCGGGAACCGCGAGCGACACGAATGTGCGCCTGTTGTCCCTGCTGCCCGACAGCCTGTCACAGGACGGGGTCGTACGGGGTCACTAGTGCGGAGGGCTCAGGCCCAGGCGACAGCGTCCTCGTGCGCGAGCCGCGGCATGCGGTCGAACTCCGGGGGACCGGCCGGGTGGCCGATGTTCACGACGAGGACGGAGTGCCAGTCGCCGTCCTGGAAGAACTCCTTGTCGATGCCTGCCGCGTCGAAGCCGGCCATCGGTCCGGCGGCGAGACCGCAGGCGCGTACGGCGAGGATGAAGTAGCCGGCCTGGAGCGGGCCGTTGAAGGACGTGATGCCGTCCCGCTGGGTGGCGTCGGCGGCGAAGTGCTCCTTCAGCTCGGGCTTGATCGGAAGGATGTGCGGGATGTGCTCGTGGAAGCGGTGGTCCACGGCCAGAACCGCGACCGCCGGCGCCGAGGCCGACTTGGGCCGGTTCCCCTCGTCGAGGTGGGGCAGCAGGCGTGCCTTGCCTTCGGGGGTGCGGATGTACAGCACGCGCAGCGGCTGCAGGTTGGCGGCGGTCGGGGCCCAGCGGGCCAGCTCCCAGATGTCGGTCAGCGTCGCGTCGTCGACCGGCGTGTCGGCGAACGCGTAGGTGGTGCGCGCGTCCGTGAAGAGCGCTGCTCTGGCTTCGTCGCCGACCCGGGAAAGGGGAACCGAAGTGGTCACGTCGAACTCTCCTTGCTCGCAAATATGAAGCTGCTCTGCTCTGCAATGCTACTTCGAAAAACAGAGCGACATGGGCGAGCGTAGCACCCTGGCTATCCTGGGCACATGAAGGAAGCAGCCGACCCCCGATCGCCCGGCGCCGGCGACGCTCCCGCCGGACAGCACCATCCGGCGGCCTGCGACGGCGCCCTGACGAGGGCGTTCGGCTTCCTGGGCAAGCGATGGAACGGTGTCATCCTGGCCACGCTGCAGCACGGACCCCTGGGCTACGCCGAGTTGCGGCGTGCGGTGGACGGCATCAGCGACTCGGTCCTCTCGGAGCGCCTGTCCGAACTGTCGGGTGCGGGCCTCACCGTGCGTGAGGTGGAGCCCGGTCCGCCGGTCACGGTCCGCTACCGCCTCACGCCCGACGGGACGGCACTGATGCCCATCCTCGGTGAGCTGGCCGGCTGGGCCTCCCGCCACCTGCCGGAGACGTCGGCCACCGCGCGGCGCGGCAAGAGCTGAGCCGGCCGCGCCGGCCCCGGGTCACCGGGGCTGCCGCGGTGACCCGGCATCGGCCCCGGGCTCGCGCCGTGCCCCGCCGGCCGGGGACCACACCAGAGCGACCGCCGGCCCGGGGTCGGCACCGGGGTGGTCGGACCGGTGGTGACCGCCGCGGGTCTCCCGGCGTTCCCGCGCGCACTCCAGCGTCGCGCGCGCCGCGAGCAGCGCCGACCGGAGGTCGTAGGCGTACGCGAGGTCCTGCAGACCGCCGATGTCGATGTGGATCCCGGCGTGCGCCGTGCGGGCCTCGATCTCGCCGAGTCCGTCGAGCCCGGCGGCGATCCCGGCCTCGTCGCGCACGACGCCCGCGTGCTCGGCCATCACATGCCGCACCGAGCGCAGCAGGGCGCGGACGTTCTGGTCGCCGTCGGCCGCCAGCAGGCGGGTCATGTCCGTCTCCGCGGCGCGCACCGCCGCGGGGGAGCGCTGTTGCACGGTGAGCCGGGCCGAGTACTCCGCCGCCGCCCGGCCCGCGATCCGGCCGTGGACGAGGAGTTCGAGCAGCGCGTTCTCCTGCAGCCGCCTCGCTTCGTGCGGTGCGCCGGCCGCCTCCCCGATCACGTAGAGCCCGGTGACCTCGGTGCTGTGGTCCTCGGGCCGCACCCGGACACCGCCCAGGGAGTACTGGGCCGTCGGCGTGACCTCGACCGGGTCACGGGTGATGTCGAGCGTCTGCACGTCCAGCAGGGTCTGGTGCACCTCGGACAGTCGCGTCAGGACGGTCTCGCGCGGGAGATGGGACAGGTCGAGCCACACCCCGCCCGACTGGGTGCCGCGCCCCGCCCTGATCTCCGTGCAGGCGGCCGCCGCGACCCGGTCCTGGCTGCAGCGCTCCAGGTGCTCGGGTTCGTAGCGCGTCATGAACCGTTCGCCGAGGTTGTTGAGCAGCACGCCGCCCTCGCCGCGGGCCGCCTCGTCGAGGAGCAGGCCGGCCGCGTGCTCCGGCCCGACCAGCCCGAGGGGATGGAACTGCACCAGCTCGGGGTCGCGCAGCCGGGCGCCGGCCTCGGTGGCGAGACGCAAGGCGTCGCCGCCGCTCTCGTCGCGGCGCGAGGACGTGCGCCGCCAGATGCGGGTGTGTCCTCCGGTCGCGAGGATCACGGCATCGGCGTGCATCAGGTAGCGCGAACCGTCGACGAGGTCGAATCCGTAGGCGCCGAAGACCGTTCCGTCGTCGACCAGCAGCCGGGTGACGTACACGCCGGTGAGGACGGGGATGCCGAGCTCCGCCGCGCGGATCTGCAGCGCCCGGTGCACCCCCGGTCCGGCCTGCTCGCCGGCGCACGCCGTGCTGTCGTGCGCGTGGCCGGACCGGCGCCGGACCTGCCCGCGGTGCTCGGGGCGCGGGCCGTGGCGTCCCATGTCCTGGCTGCTCTGCTCCGCGTAGCGGGCGACGGCCCGGGCGGTGCGGGGGTCGGCCAACAGGCGCCCCTCACGCAGCGTTTCGGCCGCATGCCGCTGCCAGGCGTCGTCGGGCGTGGAGCCGGCCGTGGGCCACAGGGGGGCCGCGGACCCGAGGGGCGCGGGCGTGTTCTCGACCGTGTTCTTGGCCACGGCGATGACTGAGACTCCGGCCTCCGCGACCTCGATGGCGGCACGGAGGCCTGACCCGCCGGCTCCCACCACGAGAACGGATGTGGCGAGCTGGTGACCGAGCGACGACATGGGGGGACCTCCTGCGACGGGTGTGAACATCGGCACTGGTCGACCGGACAGCGGGCTCTTTTGTGACAACTGCCGGAGGCTTATCGACGTGGAGACCGTCACAGGCGACGGGCACACGGGGGTGCACCGTTCCAGGTATCGTTTCAAGGCTTGTTCCGACCATGATGTGGGGTCCCTTTTATCCCCAGATGTCCCGAGGAGCCGCGTCGCATGATCGCCAGTCCGCTTCCCGATCTGGTCGGCCGGCAACACGAGTGCGCGGCACTCGACGACCTGCTGTCCGGGCTGAGCGACGGCGAATCGGGCGTCCTGGTGGTCCGCGGCGAGGCCGGCATCGGCAAGTCGGTGCTCCTGGAGTACGTGGCCGCGCAGGCGTCGCGGGTGAAGGTGACCTGGGCGCACGGCATCGAGGCGGACATGGAGCTGCCCTACGCCAGCCTGCACCAGGTGTGCACCCCCTTCCTCGGCGAACTCGACGAACTGCCCGAACCCCAGCGCGACGCCCTGCGGGTGGCGTTCGGCATGGCCGCCGGAGATCCCCCCGACCGCTTCCTGGTCGGCCTGGCCGTGCTGACCCTGCTCACCCGGGCCTCCGAGACCCGGCCGGTGCTCGTCCTGGTCGACGACGCCCAGTGGCTGGACCAAGTGTCCCTGCAGACACTGGAGTTCGTGGCGCGCCGCCTGCTCGCCGAGCCGGTCGCCATGGCCTTCGCGGTACGGGACCCCGAGGGCGGAGCCGCCCTCAGCGGACTGCCGACCCTGCGCCTCCAGGGACTGGACACCGCCGCGGCCGGCCGGCTCCTGGAATCCGTCGTCGGCGGCCGGCTCGAGAAGCGGGTCCGGGACCGGTTCGTGACGGAGATGGACGGCAACCCGCTGGCGCTGCTGGAGTTCTCCCGCGGACGCAGCGCCGCCGAGCTGGCCTACGGTCTCGACTCGTCCATCCGGCCGGGCGCCTACGGACCGGTCGCCGGCCGCGTCGAACGCGACTTCGCGGGCCGCATCGCCTCCCTGCCGGAGGCGACCCGCACCCTGCTGCTGATCGCCGCGGCCGAACCGGTCGGCGACGCGCGCCTGCTGGTGCGAGCGGCCGCCCGACTCGAGATCGTGCCCTACGCGGCACCCGCCAAGGCGGCCGGACTGATCGAGTTCGGCGAGTCCGTCAGGTTCCGGCACCCGCTGGTCCGTTCCGCCGTGTACCAGGGGGCCACTCCCGAGGAACGCCGGACGGTGCACCGGGCGCTGGCCGACGTCACGGACCCGGTTCTCGACCCCGACCGGCGCGCCTGGCACGCCGCCCAGGCCACCGACGGGCCGGACGAGGACGTCGCCGCCGGGCTCGAACAGTCCGCCGACCGCGCGCGTCAACGCGGCGGCATTGCGGCCGAGGCGGTGCTGCTGGAGCGTGCGGCCGAGGCGACACCTGACGCGTGGGCGCGCGGCCGCCGGGCCCTCGCGGCCGCCGAGGCGCACTTCTCAGCGGCGGCGCCCGACCGCGCCACCGAACTGGCGACGGTGGCCGAACTGTGTCCCCTGAGCACCCTGGACCGGGCCCGCCTCGCGCGCCTGCGGGCCCGCATCCTGTTCGCGCGCAGCCGCAGCGACGAGGCGGCCCCGCTGCTGCTCGAAGCTGCCGCGCAGTTCACCGCCGCCGCGTCGCCGATGGCGCGCGAGACGTACTTGGAAGCGATCAGCGCGACCATCTTCGCGGGCCGCGTCCACGGCCCGACCGGTGCCCGCGCGGCGGCGATCGCCGCCCGCAACTCGGGGGCTCCCCCTTCCGGTTCGGAGGCCGCCGACCGCCTCCTGGACGGGGTCGCCGCGCTGCTCGCGGACGACCCCGACAGCGGCGTCCCGGCGCTACGGGGCGCTCTCGACCTGCTGGTGCACGAGGAGCTCGACACCCGGGAGGCGGTCATGCGCTGGCTGCTGCTGCTCCCGGTCGCCCTGGAGGCGTTCATCCATTACGCCTGGGACCTGCACGCCTGGGACGCCCTGTCCGGCCGGGCCGTGCGACTGGCCCGCGACATCGGAGCGCTCGGCGCCCTGCCGCCGGCCCTCATCTACGCCGGCGGCGTGCACATCCACTACGGCAACTTCCCCGAGGCCGACCGGATGATCGACGAGGCCGACGCGCTCGCCGCCGCCACGGGCCACGCCCCGCATCAGTACGCGACCCTGGTCCTGGCCGCGTGGCGCGGCGAGGCGGACGTCGCCACCGGCATCATCGACGAGGCCCGACAGCAGGCCGAACAGAGCGGCGAGGTCTCCCTGCTGGGAGCCACCGGCTACATCCAGGGGGTGCTCTTCAACGGCCTGGGCCGCTACGAGGAGGCGCTGGAGGCAGCGCGCGAGGGCATCGAGCACGACGGATTCAACTTCACCGGCCTGTCGCTGGTGGAACACGTCGAGGCCGCCACCCGCTGCGGCGAACCCGACCAGGCCCGGGCCTCACTGGCCCGGCTCGTCCAGCTCACCGGGGCCGCCGAGTCCGGTTGGGCGCACGGCGCCGCCGCCCGCTGCCGGGCGCTGCTGGCCGATGGCGAGGAGGCCGACGGGCTGTACCGGACCGCGATCGAGGAGTTCGGGCGCGGCGGTGTGGCCGTCGAAGTGGCGCGCACCCATCTGCTGTACGGCGAGTGGCTGCGCCGCGCCCAGCGCCGCTCCTCGGCCCGGGAGCAACTGCGCACGGCGCACGAGATGTTCGACGGCATGCGCGCGCACGCCTTCGCCGAGCGGGCCCGCCGCGAGCTGCTCGCCACCGGTGAGCACGTCAGCGTGCGGGAGGACCGGCCGGCCAGCACCCTGACGCCGCAGGAGTTCCAGGTGGCCGCGCTCGCCGCCGACGGCATGACGAACGCCAAGATCGGCGCGGAGCTGTTCATCAGCCCGCACACCGTGGAGTGGCACCTGCGGAAGGTGTACATGAAGCTCGGCATCAATTCACGCCGCGCGCTGCCCGGCGCCCTGGGCGACGCCCCGGCCGACGACCTCCACGACCAGGACGCGGCGCGCAGCGCCTGACGCCCGGCACGGACCCGACGGGCTCGGCCATGGGTGGGTCGCGGGGCCCGCGGGGGAGCCCCCCCGGGTCCATGGGCCCCCAACCCCCGGGGGCCACGGACCCCACCACGGGGTCCCACGGACTCCACCACGGGGAAGCAGGGGCGCGGGGGGCGGTGTCCCGGGGCGAGGGTGGAACCACGCCCTGGACGGGCGTCCCCTTCCACCCCGAGGAGTTCCCCATGCCCGCGACCAGCCTGCAGAAGACGACCGACCCCGCGCCCGCCCGGCTCGCGGGCCACGACGACATGGACACCGCCCTCGGCACCTTCCTGGCCGAGCGGACACGGCTCTTCCGCATCGCCTACCGCATCCTCGGCGACGTCACGGGGGCCGAGGACGTGGTCCAGGAGGTGTGGCTGCGCTGGCAGCTCACCGAGCGTGCGGCCGTCGACAATCCGGCCGCGTTCCTGGTGACCGCCACGACCCGGCTGGCCATCAACGTGGTCCGCTCCGCACGCCACCGCCGCGAGGTCCCGGTCGAGCCCCAGCTGGCCAGCCTCGGCGACCGGGTCGCCTCGGACCCCGTGCCGAGCGTCGAGCACAGCGTGGAGCAGAGCGTGGCGGTCGAGGGGGCCCTGGCCCTGCTCATGGCGCGCCTCACCCCCGACCGCCTGGCGGCCTACGTCCTGCGCAAGGGCTTCGGCTACGCCTACGCCGAACTGGCGGCGCTGCTGCGCATCAGCGCCCCGAACGCGCGGGTGGTGGTCCACCGGGCGCAGGCCCGCCTGGAGTCCGGCAAGGAGCACCCGGTCCCTGCCGAGTCGCACCGGCGTCTTGCCGCCGCGTTCCGCACGGCCGCCCGCACCGGCGACCTGGACGCCCTGCTGGAGCTGCTCACCTCCCAGGGCCAGGTGCGCCGCCTGCCGTCGACGTCGGGACCCGCCTGCCGACCCGTCGCGCAGGCAGCGTGACCCGCCGGCCGGGGCCGACACATGTCACACTGTTCAACGTTTGACGACAGTGTGAAAACACACCATGCTGTGTGTGTACCAGTGAAGACAGTAAGGAACATGCGATGTCCGCAGAATCTCCCGACCAGACCTTCGCGGGCCACGTGGCCGTCGTGACCGGAGCCGGCACCGGCATCGGCCGGGCCACCGCCGTCGCCTTCGCCGCGGCCGGCGCCCACGTCCTCGGGGTGGGGCGGCGCGAAGAACCGCTGAAGCAGACCGCGGCGCTGCACCCCGGCATCGAGGTCCTGGCGCTCGACATCTGCCGCGCGGGCGCACCCGCCGAAGTGATCAGGACCGCCGTGGAGCGCTGGGGGCGCCTCGACCACCTGGTCAACAACGCAGGCGCCACAGCGGTGATGCCGCTGGCCGACACCGACGAGCGCACGATCACCGACCTGCTCGCCCTGAACGTCGTCGCACCCAGCCTGCTCGCCCATGCGGCCCTGCCGCATCTGCGCGAGACCTCCGGCACGATCGTCAACCTTTCCAGCACCTACGGGCACCGGCCCATGCCGGGAGGTGCCCACTACGCGGCCACCAAGGCCGCCGTCGAACAACTGACGCGCAGCTGGGCGCTGGAACTGGCGGGGGAGGGGGTCCGCGTCAACTCCGTCGCCCCCGGCCCCACCCGCACCGACGTCATGCTGCACGCCGGTCTCACACCCGAGGCCGCCAACGACATGTACGCCTACGAACGCGAGCGCATCCCCACCCACCACATCGCGAGCGCCGACGAGATCGCCCACTGGGTGCTGCGGATGGCCGATCCCGCCGGGCGGCACGCGACCGGCCAGGTGATCACCGTCGACGGCGGACTCGAACTCGTCTGACACCGCCGTGTGCTGAGGGTGCCTCAGGCGGGGAAGTCGAACAGGCGATAGCCCCACACCGGCGTGAAGTCGAACCGCCGGTACAGCGCCTCACCTGCGGGACTGGCCACCAGCGCCGCCACATCCATGCCGCGCTCCCGCCCGACCCGGAGCGCGGCGGCCGTCAACGCGACACCGACCCCCTGCCTCCGGTGCTCCTCGGCGACGTGCACGAGGAAGATCCCGGCGACGCCGTGGGCGGCGATCACCGTGGTGGTCCCGACCACCCTGCCCTCCCGCAGGGCGGCCAGCCGGACGATGTCCCCGTTGTCCGCGCGCCGCGACTCGATGTGCACCATCGCGTCCTGCAGCGCGGACCCGATGCCCATCGACGTCCGGTAAGTGGAGACCAGTTCCGCCAGCCGTCGTGCGTCCCGGACCTCTTCCACCCGCAGCCCAGGGTGCGCCGACGGCGGCCCGGCCGGTCGGGCGAGCGAACGGACCATCACCGGAAGGCTCGCGACCTCCCGTCCGCCGTGGCGCCGCAGGAGGCCGGCCGTGTCCGCCGGGCTGTCCGGACCGACCCACCACCACCAGGGCACTCCTGCCAGTTCCCGGCGGGCCACCGCCACCGCCGCCCCGGCCTCGGACGGCTGGACGAGCCGCACCACGCCGTTGAACTGCGGCGCGGCAAGTCCGCTGCGGAACCGGTCGACACCATGTCCCGGCCGGCCGCCGGTCTCCCAGCCGAGCAGGTACTGACGGAAGTTGGCGAACACCGGGGCCATTCGAGCGGGCTGCGCCCTTGACAACATCTCTCTCACCTTGCGCTTCCCTCCACACTGTGTCCGTTATCGTTGCGTTCGGCGTTCCCGGTCCGTCATCGACCGCCAGGAGCGCTGCTGCCCGAGCGCCCGCACCCCATCACGCCAGAAGGAACCGGACACCGGATGCGTAGCAGGAAGGCCGCCGTCGTGGCGACCGGGGAGACGTGGGAATGACATGTTCTATCACACTGTCCCCCGACCTCAAGGCGGCCCGGAACAAGGTGTTCACGCTCCGATGTCACACATCGGGCGTCGGCCCGGTCAAACCCCTCAGCCGATTGGGGCGTTCGCGCACCGGCACGGCCCGTGAACACCGCGAGGCCGGCCGCAAGAGGAGGGGTGCTGCATGAAGGTCGTGGTGTTCGACGACGGCTCACTCATGGGCGTCGAGACAGCTCTGTGGGTCCGCGACCACGGGCACGAGGTGGCCGTGGTCTCGGCGCCCGAAGGCCTCGACGCGCTGCCACCGCAGGAGGTCACCGACGCCCTGCGCGGTTGCGCGGTGGTCGTCGATCTCCTTCACCAACCGTCCCCGGCCACCGGCACGTTCCCCGCCCGCAAGGACCCTCCCGAGGACGGGGCGGATCCCCTCGGCCCGTGGCTCTCCTCCACCGGCAGACTCCTGGACGCCGCTGTCGCCGCCGGGGTGCGACACCACGTGTGCCTCTCCGCAGTCGGCGTGGACCGGGTGAGCGGTGACGGCACCTTCCGGGCGCTGCGGAACCGGGAAACCATGATCGAGCGCTCGGGCACCGCCTACTCCATTCTCCGCACCACGCAGCTGTTCGAGGCCGCCGAAGGGATCGCCGACACGGCCACCGAGGACGGCATCGTCCGCGTGCCGCCGCTGCGGGTGCAACCGGTGTCCTTGACCGACGTGGCGATGTTCCTCGCGCACCTCGCGGTGTCCCGGCCGCTGGGCACGGTGCGCGAGATCGCCGGCCCCGAAGAGTTCGCTCTCGACCGCTTCGTGCGGATCGCGCTCGCGACCGACGCGGCCTACCGCCCCGTGCGCACACACCTCCACAGCCTCTTCTTCGGGGCCCGCCCGCGCGCCGCGGACCTTCTTCCGCGCACCGGCGCCTTCATCGCGCGGACCAGCTACCGCGCGTGGCTCGCCGGTCGCCCCGCGCCCGAGGTCAGCTCCTGACCGGGCTGACGGCCCCGCCCGCCACACCACCCCGATGCCACAAGAAGGCCGACAGATGAAGACACTGGACATCCAACTCCTCGGTGCGCCCCGCGCACTGGCGGCCGCACCATTGCGCCCTGACACCTCACCGCACACCGGACGGGCCTTGCGCCGCTTCGCCCTGGAACTCCACGTCCCCGACGAGCGCCACGAGGAACTGGAGGCCGAACTCCACGCGGCGGCGACCCCTGAGGGACCGCACCTGCCCGGCAGCCAGGGGAACTGGCGTGTCCTCGACGGCTGGAGCACGGTCTCGACAGGACACCGCCGTGAGATCCGCATCTACCGGATTCAGGTCGAGGAGGTCGAGGTTCTGGACCCCTCGGCCGTCGAGATCGACGGGCTGCCCCTGCGCCCGCGCGGCTACCGCGAACACGTTGAAGCCGGCACCCTCACGGTGACCCTCGTAGCGGACGTCCGTGACGAGGACGACGCGCAGCGCCTGGAGGAATCGCTCGCGCACCCGGACGCCTTCCACGACGTCGTCCGCCGGGGCATCAGCGACACGCCCCTGCGCATGCGGTTCGGGCGGTGTGTGTGGCAGCGGGCCCAGGACGGAACGCGGCGCCACCACCTGGAACTGATAGCCGGCAAGGGCGGGCAGGAAGCAGGCCACCGCGCCCGCGACCTGGCCGGCCAGCCGCTCCTCGCGCGCACCGCGGAAAGAACCATGGCCACCTCCCGCGCGCTGGCGGACCTGCTCCAGGAGCTGCACGCGCGCGGAGTGCTGGACGAACCCCGCCTGCGCGCCATCGAGGCGGCCGCGACGCCCCGTCCACCGACGCGCGAGGAAACGCGCGAACTGACCCGCACCGACCGACTGAGCGACTACTGGCGCTGAACGCGCCCGCCGCGCACCACCCCAGCAGAAAGCGATGATCCATGCCCGCAGGAGCCGAGGAACCCGTTCCGCAGATGATTCTGTCTCCGCTGACCAGTGCGGCGATCTTCCTGGTCGTCACGGTCGACGACGCAGGCGAGCCGACCGTCCGTGACCTCCTGGCGGACCTCGGCTCACTGGAGCGGGCCGTGGGCTTCCGCGCCCACCCCGATGGCCTGCTGAGCTGCGTGGCAGGCATCGGGTCGCACGCCTGGGACCGCCTGTTCGCCGGCGAACGCCCGGCCGGTCTGCACCCCTTCAAAGAACTGCGCGGCGCCCGGCACCGGGCCGTCGCCACCCCCGGCGACCTGCTGTTCCACATCCGTGCCACACGACAGGACCTGTGCTTCGCCCTCGCCACCGAGATCATGAGCCGGCTGCGCGGAGCGGTCACGGTGCAGGACGAGGTGCACGGATTCCAGTACTTCGACGAACGCGACCTGCTCGGCTTCGTCGACGGCACGGAGAACCCCACCGGCGCCCGGGCGCAGGCCGCCGTGCTCGTGGGAGAGGAGGATCCCGGCTTCACCGGCGGCAGTTACGTGGTGGTGCAGAAATACCTCCACGACCTCGACGCCTGGCGGGCCCTGCCGGTCGAGGCCCAGGAGCGGGTGATCGGCCGGCGGAAACTCTCCGACGTCGAGCTGGCGGACGACGTCAAACCGCCGAACTCCCACACCGCCCTTGCCACCGTGACGGACGTGGACGGCACCGAGCGGAAGATCCTCCGCGACAACATGCCGTTCGGGACAGTGGGCACCCAGGAGTTCGGCACGTACTTCATCGGCTACGCGCGCAGCCCCGAGGTCACCGAGACGATGCTGGAACGCATGTTCCTGGGCACGGACGAGGCGACGCACGACCGAATTCTGGACTTCTCCACCGCGGTCACGGGCACCCTGTTCTTCACCCCGACCACGGACTTCCTGGAAGACCCGCCCCCGCCGCCAGTGCCGGACACCGGCCTGCCCGGGCGCCCGTAGGGCCGCCCCTCACCCCTGCCTCCACCCTCACGCATGCCCCGCACCCGTGCACCGATGTCTTTCGCCCGACGGCCGAAGGGCGCGCCGGCCCGGCCGCACGGCCCGTGCCACAAGGAGTTCACATGACCAGCACCGCCGAGATACCCCCGTCGTCGGCCGGGGCGGCCGACCCCGCCCCCCTCGCCCACGTCGCCTCCATCGCGGCCGCCGCCGCGATGGGCGGTTTCCTGTTCGGCTACGACAGTGCCGTGATCAACGGCGCCGTCGAGGCCATCCGGCACCGCTATGACGTCGGCTCCGCCGTACTGGCCCAGGTCATCGCCATCGCCCTGATCGGCTGTGCCATCGGTGCGGCCACCGCGGGCCGTATCGCCGACCGCATCGGCCGGATTCGCTGCATGCAGATCGCGGCGGCCCTGTTCACCGTCAGCGCCGTCGGTTCCGCGCTGCCCTTCGCGCTGTGGGACCTGGCCCTGTGGCGGGTCATCGGCGGGATCGCCATCGGCATGGCCTCCGTGATCGGCCCGGCCTACATCGCGGAAGTCTCTCCGCCCGCCTACCGCGGGCGGCTCGGCTCCTTCCAGCAGGCGGCGATCGTCGTCGGCATCGCGATCTCGCAGCTCGTCAACTGGGGTCTGCTGAACGCCGCGGGCGGTGACCAGCGCGGCCGGCTGATGGGCCTGGAGGCCTGGCAGGTCATGCTCGGCGTGATGGTCGTTCCGGCCGTCCTGTACGGGCTGCTTTCCTTCGCGATACCGGAGTCCCCGCGTTACCTGATCGCCATCGGTCGGCACGAGGAGGCCCGCCGTGTCCTCGGCGAGATCGAGGGCAGGGGAACGGATCTCCAGGCGCGCGTCACCGAGATCGAGACGGCCGCGCGAGGGGAGGAGAGGTCGACCTTCAAGGACCTGCTGGGCAGCGCCTTCTTCTTCAAGCGGATCGTCTGGATCGGTATCGGCCTCTCCGTCTTCCAGCAGTTCGTCGGCATCAACGTCGCGTTCTACTACTCCTCGACGCTGTGGCAGTCGGTCGGTGTCGACCCGACGGACTCGTTCTTCTACTCGTTCACGACGTCGATCATCAACATCGTCGGCACGGTGATCGCGATGCTCCTCGTCGACCGGATCGGGCGCCGGCCGCTGGCCGTGGTGGGCTCGGCCGGTATGGCCGCGGCCCTGGCACTGGAGGCATGGGCGTTCTCCGCCCGCTCGGCCTCGGGTGAACTCCCGGCCGCACAGGGCTGGATCGCGCTGATCGCCGCCCACGCCTTCGTCCTCTTCTTCGCCCTTTCCTGGGGCGTCGTCGTCTGGGTCATGCTCGGCGAGATGTTCCCCAACCGGATCCGTGCCGCCGCCCTCGGCGTGGCCGCGTCCGCGCAGTGGATCGCCAACTGGGCGATCACCGCGAGTTTCCCGTCGCTGTCCGACTGGAACCTCTCGGGTACGTACGTCGTCTACGCGCTCTTCGCGGCGCTCTCCATCCCCTTCGTCCTCAAGTTCGTCCAGGAGACCAAGGGCAGGACACTCGAGGACATGGGCTGACTGCCTCGAAAACCGGGGGAGAGGCGGCCGTCCCGCACCGGGCGGCCGCGGACGGGGACGTGCGCCCCGCCCGCGGCCGACGGCCTACGCCTCCTCGTCGACCCAGCTCATCAGCTTGCGCAGCTCGCGGCCGGTGGTCTCCAGCAGCAGTTCGGAGTCCTGCTCGCGATACGCGTGGTACCTCTTCAGGCCGCCGTGGTACTCGGCCATCCACTCACGGGCGAAGGTGCCGTCCTGGATCTCGGCGAGGACCTTCTTCATCTCGGCCTTGGTGGCGTCCGTGATGATCCGCGGGCCGGTGACGTAGTCGCCCCACTCGGCGGTCTCGGAGATCGACCAGCGCATCTTCTCCAGGCCGCCCTCGTACATGAGGTCGACGATGAGCTTCAGCTCGTGCAGGCACTCGAAGTACGCGATCTCCGGCTGGTAGCCGGCCTCGGTCAGCGTCTCGAAACCGGCCTTGACCAGAGCGGAGACACCGCCGGCGAGCACGGCCTGCTCACCGAAGAGATCGGTCTCGGTCTCCTCGGTGAAGGTCGTCCTGATGACGCCGGCACGGGTGCCGCCGATGCCCTTGGCGTAGGACAGTGCCAGCGCCAGAGCCCCACCCGTCGCATCCTGTTCCACGGCCACCAGGCACGGCACCCCGCGGCCCTCCTCGTACTGACGGCGCACCAGATGCCCCGGCCCCTTCGGCGCGACCATGCACACGTCCACACCGGCCGGCGGTTTCACGAAGCCGTAGCGAATGTTGAACCCGTGGCCGAAGAACAGCGCGTCGCCGTCCCGCAGATGCGGAGCGATGTGCTGCTCGTAGATCTCGCCCTGCAAGGGGTCCGGTACGAGGATCATGATGACGTCCGCCTCGGCGGCGGCCTCGGCCACCGACACCACCCGCAGGCCCTGCTCCTTCGCCACGGCCCTGGACGCGGAGCCCTCGTGCAGGCCCACGCGCACATCGACGCCGGAATCCCGCAGGGACAACGCGTGGGCATGGCCCTGGCTGCCGTAGCCGATGACCGCGACTCTGCGGTTCTGGATGAGGGAGAGATCGGCGTCCGCGTCGTAGAACAGCTCAGCCATGGAACACACCTTTCTAGGACAGCTCCCCGTCGGCCCACCGGCCGAGACCAGGCCGACAGAGCACGGCCTGCGCAGGAGAAGGAACAGGAAGAAACAGGCGAGTAGAGCCGGTAGCGGCAGCAGTTGCCTCCCCGCCACCGGCGCCCGGGTGCCACGCACACCGGACCCGTCATCACAACAATGACACTATCTCACGCACACTGTGCGCCGACCGCATGTCACCTCTGCCGGACAGTGTCACAGATGCCCCGGCTCGCCGGTCAGTGGACTGATATCCACGCCGACGAGCCGAAAGAGCTTTGACATGCCCCAGGACCAGTCCATCACGGCCGGCGCCACCGCGACGACCGGCATCACGACCCTGGAAGACCTGCGCACCCACCTCCAGTGGGCGATCGAGGTCGAGCACTCCACCCTCCCGCCCTACCTGACCGCCCTCTACTCCCTCGACCCCGAACGCAACGCGGACGCCGTCCAGTTGATCGGCGGAGTGTTCGTCGAGGAAATGATCCACCTCGCCCTCGTCGCGAACCTGCTCAACGCCGTCGGCGGCGAACCCCGCCTGGACACGCCGCACATGCTGCCGCCGCACCCGCGGACCATGCCGCACGCCGATCCCTCCATCGAGCTGGCGCTCCTGCCGTTCGGCAAGGAAGCCCTCGGCATGTTCCTCCGCCTGGAACAGCCCGCGCACCCGGGAGACGCGGCGGAAGGCGACCACTATGAGACGATCGGACAGTTCTACGACGCGATCGAGAAGGGCCTGCGCGACCTGTGCGCCGAACTGGGCGAGGACCAGGTCTTCACCGGGGACCCCGCCCGCCAGGTCGCCGGCGGCCCGTTCGTCCACACCGCGGGCCACCTCGCCCCCGTCACCGACCTGCGCACCGCTCTCGCGGCGCTGGAGGAGATCGTCGAACAGGGCGAGGGCGCCGCGCGCGCCGAGGTCTGGGACGGTGACAAGGACGTGGTCCACCCCGAGACCAAGGCCGTCTCCCACTACTACCGCTTCCAGGAACTCGCCGTAGGACGCCGCTACCAGCTCGGTGACACCCCGCAGTCCGGCCCCACCGGGGAGACCGTGACCGTGGACCCGGCCGGAATCCGGCCGGTGCGCCCCAACCAGCAGCTGGCCGACCACCCCGAAGGCCACGCGATCCGCACCGCGCAGGAGGCGTTCAACCAGACGTACTGCAAGATGCTCCAGATGCTGGAGCAGGCCTTCAACGGCAACCCGGCGATGCTGGGCATGTCCGTGGGCACCATGTACGCGGCCAAGGGTCAGGCGCAGAGCCTGATGGCGATGCAGGACGACGACGGCCTGGCGGCCGGCCCGACCTTCGAGTACATCGCCCCCGAAGACCGGGCCTAGCCGACGCACGGCACCCGCCCCGCGACAGACCCGTCAGGAACCGGACTTCTTCTCTTCACGCCGCGCGAGAACGACAGAACCCGCGATGAGGAGCGAGGCGACGACCCCGGTACCGAGCACGGGAAACGGTGCGAACGTCAAGGACAGGACGACCACGGCCGCGGCAGGCGGAAGGACATTGCCTGCCGCGGACACCTGGGCGGCCCGCCGGTGCAGCAGCCACACACAGGTGACGAAGAGGGCGACCGGCACCGTGTACACGGCCGCGGCCTGGACATCGGTCAGCGCGCGATCGCCGGTGACATGAGCGACATTGACCGCGAGCGCCGCACCGACGGCAGCCGCCGCCGCGAACACCACGTAGTGCCCGTAGCCCCACAACATCGCCGTCCGCTGAGTCCGCAGCCGCCGATGCGCTTCCTGGGCGAAGTACAGCCACCACAGCGCGAACACGGTCAGCAGCCCGCCCAGGGCGACCGGCAGCACGGCCCCGAGCCGCCGGTGAGTCTCCAGCGCGTCACCGACGGCAAGCCCTGCGGCCATCACGGACTCGCCGAGCACGATCAACGTGAACAGGCCGTAGCGCTCGGCTATGTGCTGAGGGTGCCAGGTCGTGCCCTCAGCCCGCTCGGCCCAGACCGGCACCGCCAGTTCCAGCCCGGCCAAGGCGGCGAACGTCACGGTCCCGCCGTCCACCGGCACCGCCAGCCGCACCAGCCATGCAGCCTGTAGCACCAAAATGCCCACGGCGTACCGCACCGCGGACCGCCGCCGTTCCCGATCCGTACAGGCGGCACGCACCCACTGGCTGACCATGGCAAGCCGCATCACCACATAGCCCCAGGTGATGACAGCGAAGTCTCCGCGCTCCAGGGCGGCGGAGGCCCCCGCGGCCATCACCAGAGCGCCGATGATCTGAACCAACGTCAGGAGCCGGTAGGGGACATCGTCCGTGTCGTAGGCCGACGCGAACCAGGTGAAATTCATCCAGGCCCACCAGATCGCGAAGAACACGAGCGCATAACCGAGCAGACCGTGCCCCGGACGACCCGAGACCAACTCGTGCTCGAACGCGGACGACGCCTGCGCGACAGCCACCACGAAACACAGATCGAAAAACAACTCCAGCGCACTGGCGGCACGATGCTCCTCACCGGAGTGACGAGCCAGCATCGGCCGGTACCAAGCGGTGAACATGTTCGTGGACTGACTCATGACGTCCTGATCCCTGGGCGGAACGGCCTTCGATGACGCCTTCGGTTCACGTCGGCGACCGTCGGCCGAGGTCGTCGGATACGACCGGGCCCGACGGCGATGTGTGACACGCGCCCCGGAGAGGTCGCAGGGCGGGCCGTCCAGCGACCGGCCTGTCACAAGTAGCCCGATTGCACTGTCAGTGGTGCGAGGCCGGCACGGAAGGTGTCGGCCCGCGGCACGAACGACACCAACGACACGAACTGCCGTCACCCCGGCCGCCCGCCCTGGAGGAACCTCCATGCCCGAACAGCTCCCCCAGCCGTCGCTCCTCGTCCTGGACCCTGAAGCCTCCGACCACCACGCCGAGCACCAGGCGTTACGCGCCCGCGGCCCGGCCACCCGTGTGGACGTCCTGGGCCTGACCGTCTGGTCGGTCACGGACCCCGCCCTGCTCAAGCAGCTGCTCACCAGCGCGCAGGTCTCCAAGGACGGCCGCGCCCACTGGCCCGCCTACGCCGACACCGTGTCCACGTGGCCGCTCGCTCTGTGGATCGCGGTCGAGAGCATGTTCACGGCGTACGGCGGCGACCACCGCAGGCTGCGCCGGATGGTCGCGCCGGCGCTCAGCGCCCGCCGCATCCAGGCACTGCGGCCGACAGTGGAGTCGATCGTCACCGCCCTCCTCGACGACCTCGACGCACGGCCTTCCAACCAGAGCGTGGACCTGCGCGAACACTTCGCCTACCCCCTGCCCATCGCGGTGCTCGGCCGCCTCATGGGCATCCCCGACACCCAACTGCAGGGATTCCGCTCCGTGGTGGACGGAGTCTTCGACACCACCGCCACCGCCGAGCAGGCTGCCGAGAACACGACATCCCTCTACAAAGCCCTCGACGACCTGATCGCCGCCAAACGCGCCGAACCCGCCGACGACATGACCACTCTCCTCATCGCCGCCCGCGACGAGGAGGGCGACGGCGACGGTTTCACCGACCGCGAGCTGCGCGACACGCTCCTGCTGATGATCAGCGCCGGTTACGAGACCACGGTGAACGTCATCGACCAGGCGGCCACCGCCCTGCTGACCGACCCCGGACAGCTCGGCCATCTCCGCGCGGGCCGCGCGAGTTGGGACGACGTCGTGGAGGAGACCTTGCGCCACGAACCGGCCCTCAAACACCTGCCCCTGCGCTACGCGCTCACCGACATCCCCCTGCCCGGCGGCGGGACGATCCCCCGCGGCGACGCGATCCTTGCCTCCTACGCCGCCGCCAACCGCCACCCCGACTGGCACGGTCCCACCGCCGACCGCTTCGATGTCACCCGGCCGACAAAGGACCACCTCTCGTTCGGCCATGGCGTCCACTTCTGCCTGGGCGCCCCGCTGGCCCGTCTGGAAGTGGCCACGGCGCTGCGCCTGCTCTTCGCCCGCTTCCCCGACATCGAACTTGCCGTTCCCGCCGCCGAGTTGAAGCCTCTGCCCACTCTGATCGGCAACGGTCACCGGACGCTGCCGGTCCATCTTCGCCGCAGGACGGTGGGATGACCGGATTCCAACATCTACAGCTACTTCGCCCTGCTCTGCCAAGTGAGAGAGTACGTCGTGCACGATCATCGCGTAGCGCGCCAGCATCGGCGGATAGGAGTCAGGGCCGCCATCGGGAGCGGTGGCGTCCTTCACCAACGTGTCCCGGTGGCCGTGTTCCATCGCGCTGCGAGCGGTCGACTCCACGCACATCGTTCCGATCATCCCCGCCACGACGACGTGTTCGATGCCGTGGCGCTTGCGCTGGATATCGAGGCCGGTGGTAGCGAACAGGTCGAGGCTCTTGTGCGGGGCGATGCTCACGTCGCCGGGACCGGGCCGCAGGCCGGGGTGAGACACGATCGTCGACCCGTTCAAGGACGCCTCGGTCCTGTTGAAGGCCAAGGATGACAAGCCCGGCAAGCTGCTGGCTGGATCCACCGTCAAGGTCGGCAGCGGTGACAAGACCCTCCTCACCCTGATCACCGGCTCCGACGGTACGGCCACCGGCAAGCTGCCCGTCAACTCCCGTACGGGTAAAGACTTTTGGGTCAAGCAAGTCAAGGCACCCGCCGGCTACGACCTCTACAAGCCCTCGAAGGACTTCAAGGCCACGCCAGGCGATCCGGTGACGGTCGCCACGACCAACGCGAAGACGGCGACCACTCCGCCACCGACGGAGAAGCCGACCGACAAGCCGAGCGACAAACCCTCCCAGGGCGAGGAGACCCCGGCCTTGTCCGACTCGACCACCACCACCTCTGACGAGACCGCGTCGAGCACCGCGGCGCCCGCCCCCGAGGGGGCGCTCGCGCACGCCGGCGCCGGCCTCCTGATCGCCGCCGGCGGAGGCGCCCTCGCAGTAGCCCGCCGCCGTCGGACGAACTACTCCACCGACGAGAGGTATTTCCTCCCGCAGCACTGCCGAAGGCCCCCGGAATCACCGGATTCCGGGGGCCTTCGCATGGGCGCACGGACGGTGGGGGGCCTGGCTCACCTCCTCCGGTCGCGCGTCTGGGACCTGGAGAGCGCCCGGGCTGCTACCGAACGTTGGCGGCCACCAGATGTGGGTAGGCCTCGTGCGCGCTCTTGTACAGGTCCCGGCTCACCCGCACGGCGCCACCGCGCCGCTGCATGTGCACCAGGTCGGCGAGCGTCGTCTTGCCCGAGCAGGGCTGCCCGGCCACGAACACCACCACCGGCCGCGCCTGCGGCACCCAACACTTCTCGGTGGAGAAGGTGATCTCCCGGTAGGGCGCTGACGGTTCCACGCACCGTCGGTCGAGTCGCACGGCGAAGCCCTACGGGTTCGGCACCTCCTGAAGGACCCAGCCATTGCCGTCCGGGTCGGTGAAGTCCGCGTACGTGCGGTAGTTGCGGCGCTGAGGGTCAGGTCCGCTGATCCACCTCTCGTCCGTACAACGGTGGAAGATGTCGCTGGTGTCGTGATAGACCTCGCCCACCTCCACACCCCGGCCGACCAGCTCGTCCCGTGCCTCGAAGATGTCCGAGACAATGAGGTGGAGGCCTTTGGACGACCCGGGGGCGGCCAGGGTGACGCCGGTGCCGAAGAGCACCGAGCAGGGCGAACCCGGGGGTGTCATGTGGACGACCCGGTAGGTCTCGTCCGTGACGTGGTCGGCGTCCAGACGGAAACCGACCGCCTGGTAGAAGGCCTTCGCCCGGTCGACGTCGGAGACGGGCAGCACCAGGACTTCCAGTTTGAGATCCACTTGTCGTCACTCTCTTACGGTTCACCGTGCAACGGTGTCATCGGATCAGGCGGCACAGCCCGCGCCTTCGAGTGTGTGGCCTCCATCGGCCACCATCACACGGTGTCGCAGGATACCGCCCCGAACCTGCGGCAGGCGAACCGGTGGTGGAAGCGTCCTGTGGGGGCGAGGTTCCGATTCGGCCAATCATGGCTGGTAACCCGTACAGCGCAAGAGATGAGGCTTGCCGACCTGTTGATCAACGTGACACGGTGTCACACGTTGTTCCTGTGCGTCGTCGCGCACCGCTGGCGCCGCACTGTCGAGGAGAGGAAAAGTCACACATGTCATTTCTGGGCTGGAAGAAGAAACTTGTCTCCGCGAGCCTCGTCGCGCTGGGTGCGACGGGCGTCACGTTCGGGGGAGCCGCAGCCGCGCACGCCGACACCGTGATCGGGCTCTACGACACGCAGGCTCAGTGCCTCGCGGTCAAGGTCGTCTACCAGAGCAACGACCCGGGCGGCAGCTACTACTGCGACAACGACCACGAGGCCGGCGTCTGGTACCTCTGGAAGCGGTAGGTACTTCGGTCCATACCGTGACGCATGTCGGCCCACCGCCCCGGTCGGTGGGCCGACGGCTTCCTTCGCACACGACCCCGAGCGCAGGAGTCGTGGTCGTGGACAGAGAGTCATCACGTAGTCATTCGACTGTTGACCGAGCCGGACCCGTCTCAAGGGAAGAGGTCAGGGGCAGGTAAAATCCGTGCCCGTGACCGATGTCAGAGGTGTGCCGCCGACGCTGAGCCTGATACGAAGAAAAACGGCGGCTGAGCGGCCGACCACCACCATGTGCCTGAGGGGCGCTTCGTCCGGACCGGAATCAGTGCTCACGGCATGATCGGTCGGGACGAGGAGCTGAAGGTCCTGCACGGCCTGCTCTCGAGCACGGTGGCAGGCAAGGGCGACGCGCTACTGGTCCGCGGAGACCCCGGTGTCGGCAAATCCTCTCTGCTGCGCACGTTCGGTTCCCATGCTTCTGACCAGGGGGTCAGAGTCCTTCGCACCTCCGGCGTCGAGACTGAGCAGTGGCTGCCGTTCGCCGCGCTGCACCTGCTGCTCCAACCGGTTCTCGGCGGAGCCGACGCCTTGCCGGCCCCGTACCAGAAGGCACTCGGTGGCGCCTTCGGGGCCAGTGACGGGGAACCCGAAATCTATCGAGTCGGGATGGCGGTGCTCGAGCTGCTCGCCGACGCCGCCGACCGCCAGCCCCTCCTGCTGCTCGTCGATGATCTCCAGTGGGTCGACTCCTCGAGCCGTGACGTGCTCGGATTCGTGGCCCGGCGTACCCGGGACCTCCCCATCCTCATGATCGGCGCGGCACGAACCTCGTCACCGGGCACGTACACCCTGGGGACTCACGCCGAACTCGTTCTGGAGCCCCTCTCCCCGGCCGCAGCGGCCGAACTGCTCGACGCCGACGCCCCGGGCCTGGCGGACGCGGTGCGGGCCCGCATCCTGGAGCGCGCCGCCGGCAATCCTCTCGCGCTCGTCGAACTGCCGAGGGCGGCGCAGGGCATGTCACCCCGGCTCGACGATCTGCCCCTGACCCAGCGACTGGAGACCGCGTTCGCCTCCCGCACCGACTCGCTCACCCGCGAGTGCAGGACGTTCCTCCTGGTCCTGGCGGCGGAGCCCACCGCACCACTGAACCAGCTCCTCGACGTGGCAAGTCGTCTCGCGGGCTCGGAAGTCTCCGTGTACGCCCTGCAGGAGGCCGTCGACGCGGGACTGGTGGTTCTGACCGGTCGCACACCGGAGTTCCGGCACCCCTTGATGCGCTCCGCGATCTACACCCGGGCATCCGTCGCCGACCGGTTGTCCACCCACCAGGCCCTGGCCGAGACGCTGGAGGGATCACCTGGGCGGCGGCTCGTCCACCTTGCCGCTGCCACGCTCGGTCCGGACGACGAACTGGCCTGCCAGCTGGAGCGGTTCGCCGACGACGCCCAGAAGCGGGGGCAACTGGCCGCGGCCGTACCGGCCCTGCGCCAGGCCGGAGAGCTGGTGCGCGATGCACGCCGCCAGACCGGCCTCCTGGTCCGTGCGGCCGAGCTGGCCAGCGAGATCAACGACCGTGTCCAGGCCCAGATCCTGCTCGACAGAGCTGACCTGGCGGAGTTGGGCCCCACGGAGCGGGCTCGCCTCATGCTGGTCTCCGACAAGGCCGCGTTCGAGCCCGATGAGCCGCAACGCCGCATTCAGGACATGATCGACGCGGCAGCGGGGGCGTTCGACGTCGGCAGTACGAACGTCGCGGAGAACCTGCTGTGGCGTGCGGCCGCCCGATGCTTCTTCCAGGACGGTGACGCACGCGTGCGTGCCCAGGCCGCCGCCGAACTGGACCGGTGGAAGCCCGACCCGGACGCCCCCCACGTCCTGACGGTACGGGCCTACACGGAACCGTACCGCCATGGGACCGACCTGATCGCACGGCTCGAAAAGCTGGAGCCGGACCGTGAGGACGGTCGGCTGCTGCACTACCTCGGCAGCGGTTCGATGGTCATCGGTGACATTGGCCGTGCCACGCGTCATCTGGCTCAGGCGGCTGCCGTGTGGCGGTCGCAGGGCCGCCTCGGGCTGCTCGCGCGATCCCTGGCGGGATCGTGGCCACGTCTGTACCTCGGGCAGCTGGCCCAGGCACGGGAAGAGGCCGCGGAAGGGATCGCCCTCGCCGAGGAGACGGGGGAGTGGATCGTCTGGCTCGGCCTCAAGGCCACGTCGGCGCTCGCGGCGGTGCTGCGGGGAGAACACGAAGCCGCAGCTCGGACGGTCCGGGAGCTGAGAGCGCACAGCCTCTTCCCCGTCATGCCCTTCGCGAGCGTCATGACACAGCAGGTCGACGGCCTCCTCGCCCTGTTCGACGGCAGCGCCGTGGAGGCGTACGACATTCTCGCGCGTACGTTCGACAAGTCCGACCCGCACTACCACTCGACCAGTCGCTGGCTGCTCGTCCCGGACCTGGTGGACGCGGCCGCGGCCGCGGGCCGGACCGAACAGGCGCGAGAGTTGCTGGCCGAGCTGCCGGAGCTGGCGGACCGGCTGCCCTCGGAAATGATGATCGTCGCCCGCACCTACAGTGCGGCAGTCCTCGCTCCGGACGATACCGCCGAGGAACGCTACGACTCCGCGCTGTCCGCACTGCCGGACACATGGCCCCTGTCGCGTGCCCGACTTCACCTCCAGCACGGCCGGCGACTGCGCCGACAGCGTCGGAACGTGGATGCGCGCAAGCCGCTGCGGCTCGCACGTGACGAGTTCGACCGAGTCGGTGCACAACCCTGGGCTGACATGGCTCGTGAGCAATTGCGTGCTGCGGGGGAGTCGGACGGACGTCGGCGCCCGAGCAAGGGCGAGAGCCTGACAGTCCAGGAACGGCAGATCGCCGAGTTGGCCGCGCAGGGGCTGAGCAACCGGGAAATCGGCCAGCGCCTGTTCATCTCGCACCGCACGGTCGGAGCCCACCTGTACCGGATCTACCCACGCCTGGGCATCACCAGCCGCGGCAGGCTCTCCGCAGCGCTGGCCGCGCTCGGAGACGACCAGCCGACCTCGGGCTGAGCGGGCTCCGCCCGGACGGGCGGAGCCCGGAGAGCCGACGCTCCTTCGGACTCGCCCGGCCGGGCCGGCATCACACGAAGGCGCCGCTTCCTGGCGGAGCGCCACCACCGGACGGTCGAGTTCCTCACACGTGCTGTACAGCGTGGGGGTCGTCCGGACGGCGCTGCCCTGTGCGATATCCGTGCGCGCGACCGTGAGAACACGGTGTTGCTTGAGCAGCACCGTCGCCACCCTCTGTGCCTGCGCGCAGTCCCTCATCGCAGGAAGTCGAAAGCTGGTCAGCGCTCGTGTGGGCCTGACCGGACATGACCGGTAACGCGCCTGCCGCCCCGCCGTCGCGGCGGCCGAGGCCATGGACGTGCGTCGATTCACTGCTATCCGCTGGAACCGGTCGCGGAACATCGCGAGCGAGCGTCACATGCTTCGAGCGTCCACATCGGGCACGATCGGCGCGTGCCTCACGGCCGTCACACCAGCCGTGGGTGCCACTGTCTTGCCACCCTGAGACGTACTGTTGTGGTGCTTGCCCGCGGTGATCTGTCCGCGCCACAGCCTGGCGTGCCGCGCCCTTCGTCTCTCGCGGGTCTCCGTGTGAGTCATACCGTCAACCGACTGATGACCTTCTGGCTGATCCGGACCACAGTGACTGTGATCCCCTATCGTCCAACCGGAAGGAATCGCCGTCATGAGTGGTGACCAACACAGTGTGCAGGCACAACACTCGGCCGCGCATGCTCTCCTCCCTCTCACCTTGTGCCTCAGCCAGATGACGGGTGCTCTCGAATGGGAGGACGTGCCGACAGAGTTCCGTTACGATCCCGACCACCCTCTCCTCGTGACGATCCGGTTCGCTCCCGAGGGTGCCCCGCCGGTCACCTGGCATGTCGGCCGTGACCTGCTTTACGAGGGTCTGCGCACCACGAGCGGCCTGGGGGACGTGCAGGTGTGGGCCGACGCCCCCGCGGACCGGGAGGCCGCGTGGCTCCAGATCAACGCACATGGTGGCTTCGCCATCTTCAGCCTGCCCGTCCCGGAACTGGGGGAGTGGCTCGACCGCACGTACCTGCACGTCCCGGCCGGTACGGAGTCGTCGCGGCTCGGCACCGACGCTTTCCTCTCGAAGCTGTTCGACGAACCCGAGGCCTCGGCTCGATGACCTCGGGACACTCGGCCGGGGATGTTCACCCCCCCCCGGCACTCATCGCAGGCCGAAGGCGCGGATCAGGGTCTGGCTGACGCCATTGCCCTCGATGTCCTTCGCCGTCGTCCGCAGGCTCGCGTAGCGCGCCTTCCCCGGTGCGTCGAGCCGTGCCGTCCAGCCGTCCGCCGACGGCCGTAGCGCCGGCCGGCGCCAGGTGGCGCCGTCGTCGTACGACACCTCCACGGTCGCCGTGCGGATCGCGCCGGCTCCCGCCGCGCCCTTGAGGTGCGAGGCCGTGACGGTCAGGTCCGTGCGCCGGTGGACGCGGCCCGACAGATCGGCGTCCACCGCGTAGTCGAGCTGTACCAGCGGCAACGGTGTGAGACGGGTGGGATCTGTGGTGGCCGAGGTGAAGTCCCAGACGGTGCGGCTACGGGTCGAGTACGGGCGGTCCGGGAGGTTCCGGCTGCCCTCCAGCACCAGCCGGTAGGGCTTGGGATCAGGCGACAGGCCCCCGGCCACGACGATCCGTTCGTTGACGTCCTCACCGAGCAGTTCGCCGCCCTGGTAGAGCGAGATCCGGGACGTGTCGCTGTCGGCCCAGACGACGCCCGCGTGCCCGCCGGAGTCGCCCCACGCGGTCATGACGGAGGTGCTGATGTGGTCACCGGCCCGGAAGGGGCCCTGCACACTGGTGCCGTTGTCACTGAGCAGACGTGGATGCTGGATCGGGGCGAACCAGGTCTCCCGTGTGGTGCTGCGCGGCGTGTACGAGCGCGCCACGCCCCGCTGGCCCAGGTCGGACCTGGAGGCGAAGGAGACCCACTGGACGTCGTCGTCCGCGGTGACCCACGAGGTGAGTTCACCCTGGGCCCGGACCTGGGTGGGCACGATGCCCAGCGGACGGCCGAGGAGGGAGATGTCCTGGCGGTACTCGACCGCCTGGCCCTGCGACGTGTCGCGGAACGTGTCGTCAACGCGTGCCAGCTCGGCGGCGGCGGGACGGTAGGACGGGTCCCGGGGAACCGCGCCCTCGTGGCGGCGGACGAGGTCGTAGGCGTAGCGGGGGGTGGGGTGGGAGACGACCTGAAGGGTGATGGTGCCGGTCGCGCGGAACCGGGCCAGCAGCCGCGTGCTGTCGTCGGTGCCGAGCGATGCCACCGGCAGCGGGGCGGCCTCCGGCAAATCGGCCCAGGGGTCGAACTTCCCGTACCCGTTGTTCAGGATCAGGAGCTGACGGGCCCCCGCCCTCGCCGCCGCGGCGGCCTGGTCCCTCGGGGTGACGGTGTCGCTGCGGCGGACGACCGCGACGCGGTTGCGGACCTCCACCCCGCGGAACTCGGCCACGGAGCCGTCACCCGCCCAGGCGGCCCGGTAGGCACGCGTTCCCTCGGGGAGCTGGGACGACAGGCTTTGGACCGTGACGTCGTCGAAGACCTGTGAGCCCGCGGAGAACGTCAGCGGAGGCTGGATCTGCCGCCAGCGAGTCGCGAAGTTGTACGAACCCGTCCGCACCTCGGGCGTGGGTGTGACCCACAGGCTGTCGTAGCGCCAGTACTCGGCCACGTAGCTGTCCATGAAGGGGAACAGCCCGGTGTTGCCGCGGTACTGGTCGATCCGCAGGAACTGGTTGGCAGTGGCCCGTGGTGTGAGGGCGGCCGCCTTGCGCAGGTCGTCGGCGTCGAAGGCGACCGTGCGGTCCCCGTCGAGGTCGATCTCGGGAGCGGTGAACATCGCAAAGCCCAGCGTGTGCGTGCCGTCGACGCCGGGGACGGCGGAGTTCAGCCACACCGAGTAGGTGCTCGGGGACAGCCGGAGGTCCAGGCGGCCCGAGGCGCCCACGGAGTAGACCTTCGGCGCGGTGTTGCGCTCGACGTCCTTGAGGATGACGGTTCCGGACAACGGTTTGTCGTGGCGGTCCTTCGCCCTGAGCGCCAGAGTCGCCCGACGGCCCTCCTTGTTCACCCCGACCGGGGTGCGGGCCAGCACGGCTCCGTCGGCGCCGGTGGCGACCAAGCGGGTGGCGTACGCGCCGTTGTCCTCGGCCGCGTCGAGATGTGTGATCACGCCGACGGAAGCGGTGCCGTGCGCGGGCACGGTCACCTGTGCGTCCGACAGGGTGAACAGGCCCTCGGGCAGCTCGGCGGGGCTCAGCGTGAGATCGAGCGTGACCGGGGCGGGGCCGGAGTTCGTGTAGGTGACGTCCCGGCGGACGGTCTGACCCGGGGCGTAGGGGTAGTGCGTCTGAGCGAACGCGTCACCGGACACCAGCAGCGTCGAGCGCACTGCGGCAGCGACGTCCACCCGCCCGCTGCCCGCGTCGAACGGGCTGAATCGCTGGGTGCCGGCGGTGGTGCCGACCAGCGCTTCCTTGAGCCGCTGCCCCGTCCAGAAGGCCGTGCTGTCCTACGACGAGGAGTCCGAATGGAGGCACCCGGCGCGCCGCGTTCCCGCCACTGCGGGTCCGTGCGGCGGACACACAGGGCGGCGCGGTAACCCGGATGGCGATACGGGCGACCGACCTCGGGTGAAAGGCATCATGATCAGGCGTCGTTCCGACGCGAGGAGCTGGTCCCGCGGGCAGTGAAATCCCAGCGGTGGGTGGCCTTCCTCGAAGGTCACCCACCGCTGGCGGGAGCGTCGACTGGACGGGAGCGCAGACAGTCAACGACCCCTGCCGAAGCGGGGGCCGGGACGACGCCGGAAGGGAGGGCGCGTCACCGCCGACGACGGCGACGCGTCGGCCCTTCTCGAATTGACGTCACGGGACGGATCCGCCGGTCAGACGCCGTCGTTCTCCCAGTGGTGGGTCGCCGTGGTCGCAGTGACGGCGTCCGCGTAGACGAGTGCGACGCGATGGTTGTACTGCACCGTGTACATCTTCCTTCCGCCGATGACGACCGCTCCGCTGGACGGGAAGTAGTCGTCGGTGGCCGAGGCGTCCTGGGTGGCCACGTACGCCTGTCCGGCCGGGATGGAGTACATGCTGAGCGGGCCCTGCGTGGAGGCGCCGAGACCGGCCGGATATTCGGCCTTGTCGGGATAGCTGGAGCCGTAGAGTGCCACCGGAGCGCTCCCGGCGGGCTTGATGATCTTCACTCCGTAGCGGAGACGGGTGTTGGCGCCGCCCGGGTTGTGGAACCAGACCTTCGCCCCGCTGAACCAGACGGCGGTCCAGTCCTCCCGCACCTCCGCCACCACGAACTGCTGACCGGCCTGGGCCGTGCTGCCCCAGTCGTTCACCCGGTTGGTGCCCGCAGCGGTGCCGTGGATCGCCTGGTCGCCGAAGAGCGGGGCGGTCTCGCTGGGGGCGGTGCGCAGGTAGACGAAGTTGGTCCGCTGCTGCCGTTCGGTGCAGGTGGGCGTCTGCCCGGTGGGGTCGTCGGAGGGGCACACCTGGAAGGTCTGCACGTTGTCCGTGAACGAGGGCGTGACCGCCACGACCTCACCCGGCTGGGGCACCTCGGGCAGCCCACTGACCGGAGCCCCGACCAGGTTCATGAAGTGGTTCCAGTCCCACGCGTAGCCGGGGTCCCAGTGCATGCCGGCGACCAGCGCGGAGTTCGGTCCAGCAACGTTGTCATGACCGATGAGATGCTGCCGGTCCAGGGGTACGCCGAAGCGCGCGGCCAGATACTTCACCAGGTCGGCCGTGGCCTGGTACTGCGACTCCGTGTACCAGGCGGCGCCGTGAGCGGCGTAGCCTTCGTGCTCGATCCCGATGGAGTGCAGGTTGGTCGAGTAGTTCCCGGCGTGGAAGGCGATGTCTTTGGTCGGGACCATCTGGGTGACCGCGCCGGACGACGACATGACGTAGTGAGTCGAGGCGGGATTGGTGGGGTTGGCCAGGCCCGCGACACCGGCGTCGTACGTGGACTCCAGGTCGTGAATGACGATGGTGTCGATGCGGATGCCGTTCGCGGGGCGATTGGCCACTTGGCCGCCGACCGGAGAGCCGGCGACGAAGGTGCAGTCGACCGTGGTGGGGCATTCGGTGGCGGCCGTCGTGGACGCCTTCTCCAGGTGCAGTGCGTCGATCTGCCGCCGGTCGGGGGCGACCGAAGGGCTGGCAGCCAGGCGCAGACGCTGACCGTCCTGGGTCGTGGCGGAGGCGCCGGCGCGTATCGTGCGGAAGACGCGGTCGGCGAAGCTAGCGGCTGCCTTCTCCTGCTTGGCCTGGCTGTAGCGGGCCACGGCCCCGTACCACTCGGCGGGGTCCGTGGGCGTTGTGCCGACCAGTTCCCGCTCGTACGTGGCCAGCAGCGCGGCCCCGCCCCGGATGTTCGCGGCGTCGTCCTCGCGCAGGTCCCGCGGCGACAGGCCGGACAGTTCCGCGGCCCGGTGCAGTGTGTGGAGAGCGGGGTCGGCGGCGAGGGCATCGAGGTCGGCACGGCCCGCGGCACCCGCACCGCCGCCGGCCAGCATGGCGGGGGTGACGTCGGTGAGATTCATCGGCCCGTAACCGCCGTCGGTGCTCGGCAGGCCACCGTGTCCGTCCCACGCTGATTCCTGGTGGGACAGGGCGAGCAGGACGGCGGGCGGTACGTGGTATTCGTCCGCCGCGGCGAGCAGGGCCTCCTGGCGCTTCCCCGAGGCGTCAGTCGCCGTGTCGGCCTGCGCCGCGCCCGACATGGCCAACAGACCACCGGCGACGAGTGCGCCCACCGTGACACCGACGGGCAGCAAGGCTGCCCTTCGTGGCTTGTGCAAGGTGATGCTCCTTATCAAGAAGTAACGGGCATCGAGGCGCGCCGACCAGCGGCCGTGGCAGGCCGTCGGGGCAAGGCAACTCGATGCGGGGATGACTGTAGGGCGAAGCTGGTTGTAGTGCCACGAGAATTCGCATGGTTCAACACGGTGTGGTGCCAACACGGTGTGGTGGGACCCAGTCACCAGCGGCGCCGTTCGGCGTCGTCGGGGCGGTGAGTCCCTGCCTGACCGCAAGGTCCGGCGACGCAGACCCGTCGGCGGTCCTGCCTGCCCCGCCGAGCAGTGACATGACGGTCGGACCTCCTCAGGAGGGACGGAACTCGACGACGACGCGGTAGCTGGCGGGCTCGGACGTGATGTGGAGTTTGGGGTCGTCGAACAGGCGCTTGAGCGCGGCGTGCCACTCCTGATTGCCCGTGGCCCTGTCGAGTTCGCTGCCCGAGGACCACTCGGCGATATGGACGAACCGCGTCTCCGGGGCGTCGGCCAGGGGCCGATGCAGCCGGGAGCGGATGAATCCGGGCTGCCTCGACATGATCCGCGCGTTCTCCTGGTACGCCTCGGTGAAGTAGTCGGCCTCCTCCGATGGCACGGTGTAGGTCTTGATGAGGACGACCGGGTCGGCGGTGTGCGTCTTCGATTTCAGTGAGTCGGTCATGCCCATTCGACAAGCGACGGCTCGCCCTTGTGACGAGTGGTCGAAACCTCCTCAACAGCGGATTATCCGGCCGCAGTGTCACAACTACTGCGTGTCAACGGTCTACGTGGTGACCAATAGCGCCGCCGTAGGCGCAAGTTGAGGTCTGACCCAGTTGGTCGGACAGACATGTAGGAGAACAGTGCCAGTCTTATGTGCCGCCCGAGGCGGCCGGTGACCGCGTCGGTAGAGGTGTCCGCACTCACGGTGCGCTACGGCGGGGTGAAGGCCGTGGAAGACTTCACCCTCTTCCACTCCAGCGGTGGCGTGATCGGACTGATCGGCCCCAACGGTGCCGGGAAGACAACGTTGTTGAACGCTCTCTCCGGGGTGACACCTCCGACATCCGGAACCATACGCGTGAACGGCCACGACCTGACCGGGGTCGGCCCCGTGAGCACTGCCCGCCTGGGGGTTACCAGGACCTTCCAGAACCTCCAGATCTTCAGTTCGCTGACCGTGCTGCAGAACGTGATGCTGCCGCGCACCGCTCGCAGTGTGCACCTCTCTCTCGGCCATGTCCTGGGTCTGGCCACTTCCAGGAGGCGGTTCGAGGCCGAGCGCCGATCGGCCCGTGAGCTGCTGGAACGGATAGGACTCGGGCCCTACGCACACTTCCCCGCGGGGGACTTGGCATACGGACTCCAGCGCCGGGTGGAGATTGCGAGGGCGCTGGCGGGAGACCCCGCGCTGCTGCTTCTGGACGAGCCTCTCGCGGGGCTCGCGCGCGCGGAAAGCGCCGATCTGACGGCACTGTTCAAGGACATCGCGGCGAAAGGCGTGACCGTACTGATGGTCGAGCACGATGTCGCCGGCGTCTTCGCGGTGTCGGACCGAGTGTTGGTCCTGGACCATGGCCGGCTGCTGGCGGACGGCACATCCGAGCGGATCGCGGCCGACCCCCTGGTGCGCGCCGCATACCTGGGCGAGGAGACGTGAGCGAACTGCTGCGGGCTACTGGGCTGGTGTCCGGGTACGGCCGGATCGAGGCCCTGCACGGGGTGGACGTCTCGGTGGGTGCCGGACAGGCCGTGACCGTCATCGGACCCAACGGCGCCGGAAAGTCCACGCTGCTACGAACCTTGGCGGGCCTGTCTCGTCCATGGCGGGGAACCATCGAGTTCGACGGCACGGACGTCACCCGTTGGCCGGCGGAGCAGCGGACGCGAGCGGGGCTGGTGCTCGTTCCCGAGGGTCGTCATGTGTTCACCGGGCTCACGGTCGAGGAGAACCTGCGGCTGGGTGGCTATGTGGCTGACCGGGCCGCAACCGGGCTGGACGCGGTCTACGACCTCTTTCCCGCGCTCGTCGCCCGCCGACAGCAGCCCGCGGGCACTCTGTCGGGTGGCGAACAGCAGATGGTGGCCGTCGGCCGAGGCTTGATGAGCCGTCCGAAACTGCTGCTGCTGGACGAGCCTTCGCTGGGGCTCGCCCCGCAGGCCGTCCGCGTGGTGACCGACGCGCTCGTGGAACTGGCCGGCCGCGGCACGACGCTGGTCCTGGTCGAACAGAGCGCAGGTGTCGCCTTCCGGGTGGCACAGCGCGGACACCTCATGGAGCGGGGAGAACTCGTGGCCTCGGGGCCCGTTGGCCAACTGCGCGAAGACCCCCGGGTTGTTCGGGCCTATTTGGGAGGGCCCGTCGGATGAACGTTCCCGTACCGCAGTCACTCAGGATCGGAATCCGGTAGCCACGCATGTCGCAGTTCTTCGACTTCACACTCTCCGGACTTGGGGCTGGCACCACCTACGCACTGGTCGGGCTGGGCGTCGCCCTGGTGTATCAAGTCACCGGCGTCATCAACTTCGCCCAGGGTGACTTCGTCATGCTCGGCGGGCTGGGAGCCGCGGTGTTGCACGAAGCGGGCACACCCCTGTGGGCGGCGGCCCTGACCGCGACCGCGGCCACCTCCGGCGTCGGTGCCCTGCTGGACCTCGTCGTCGTCCGGCGAGCACGCGACGCCGACAGCGAACGGTTGATCATCTTGACGATCGGCGCGTCGGTGACCCTTGAGGGCGCGGCGCTCCTCCTGTTCGGCCCGGACTCCCATTTCGTCCCGTCTTTCTCCGAGGGCCACGCGTTCGATGTGTTCGGCGCCCACGTGGTTCGGCAGTACGTGTGGTGCGGGGTGGCCACCGGGCTGGCCGTCCTGTTGATGTGGCTGTTCCTCACCAGAACCTTGTGGGGTACCGCGATGCGCGCCACGGCCATGGAACCCGAGACGGTCCGCCTCGTGGGTGTCTCGCCGGCCCGGATGAGTCTGCTGGCGTTCACCTTGGCCGCGGCGCTGGGCGCGCTGGCCGGAGTGTTCCTGGCTCCGCTCCAGCCGCCGGACGCGTCAGTGGGCATCCCCTTCGGCCTCAAGGGCTTCACCGCGGCGGTCATCGGCGGACTCGTCTCCCCGGTGGGCGCCGTGGCCGGCGGGCTGCTGGTCGGACTGGTGGAGGCGTACGCCACCGGATATCTCAGCAGCGAGTACAAGGACACGCTCACCTACGGGCTGCTGCTCGTGGTGCTGTTGCTCCGGCCCACGGGGCTGCTGCGCCGGGCTTCGGTGGTGCGGGTATGAACGCGTCGCGCCGAGTACGCACCCTGGTCGGCTCTCGTGCCGCCGGGTACGTCGTCTTCGTCGTACTGCTGCTGGGGGTGCCCGCCGTCTTCACGAGGGTGCCCTTCTACACGATGTCGGTCGCGGTGCTGGTGTGTCTGCAGGCCACGGCGGCCCTGGGCCTCGTTCCGCTCGTCGGCCGTGCCGGACAGATCTCCCTCGGGCAGGCCGCCTTCTTCGCCGTCGGCGGATACACCTCCGCGATCCTCACCGGCAGATGGCACATCAACGCCCTGCTCGCGCTGACCGCCGGGGCCGCGCTGGCCATGGCCGTGGCCTACGTCGTGGGGCTGTTCATCTTCCGGGCGCAGGGCCAGTACCTGGCACTGGCGACCCTGTCGTTCGGTCTGGTGGTCAGCTCTCTGGCCAATCAACTGCCGCTGACCGGCGCCTCGAACGGCCTCGCGGACATTCCGTCGCTGGCGCCCTTCGGGGTGGAACTGGACACCGACCTGTCGGTCTACTACCTCGTGGCCGGCGTGCTGCTGGTCGCCGTGCTGTCCGTGGACGCGCTGCTGCGGTCCCCCGTAGGGGACGCGTTGAGCGCGCTGGGTGACAGCCCCGTGGCGACGGAGGCTGCCGGGGTGTCGGCCGCCGCGCTGCGCCGGAGCGCGTTGGCGCTCGCGGCCGGGCTTGCCTCGATCGCGGGCAGTCTGTACGCCCATTGGTCGTCCTTCATGGACTCCGGTCAGGCAGGACTCCTCAGCTCCGTGCAACTGCTCGTCATCGCCTCGGTCGGTGGACTGCGCACCCCGTGGGGCGCGCCGCTCGGTGCGCTGGTGATCATCTCGTTCTCCGAGGCGTCCAAGGACTTGATCCCGAAGGTGTTCCCGTCCGCCACCGGGAACTTCGACGTCATCGTCTACGGGATCGCATTGATAGCCGTGCTGCTGTTCCTGCCCAGAGGGGTGGGTGGGGTAACGGCGGTCCGCAGGGAGCGGTCGGTTCGGAAGCGGCAGGACGGTCCTGCCCCCGCGACGACGGCTCGTACACAGGAAAGAGAGACACAGTGATCCGGACAGGTTCTTCGTTGGCGCTGACCGGCGCGATCCTCGTCAGCGCCTTGGGGCTCACCGGCTGCGCCGCGTCCGCGAAGGACGACGGGACCGGCGGGCGGTCGAAGGGGGGTGACATCGCGATCGGCGCCAGCCTGGAATTGTCGGGGCCCACACAGAGCATTGGCACGGCGTACAAGAAGGCCCTCGAACTGCAAGTGGACTCGATCAACGCGCAGGGCGGAGTGCTGGGCGGACGCAAGCTCAGGCTGATCGTCAAGGACAACCAGACCAAGCCCGCGCAGAACATCACCAACGTCAACGACCTGATCAACAATGATCACGTCGTGGCAGTGATCACAGGTGGTTGTTCGGCGTGCACCGTCCCGGTGACCAGCATCGTGGAGAAGCGCGAGGTGCCACTGATCTCACTGGCGTCGGCAACGGCGATCACCAACCCGGTGTCGGAACGTCAGTACACCTTCAAGATCTCTCCCAACCCCGCTCAGGACGCCGAAGTGCTGCTGGCCGATCTGAAGAAGAAGGGGGTGAAGAGTGTCGGCCTGCTCAATGTCGACAACCCCTACGGACAGGAGGGCCGCACCGCGGTCCTGGCCCAGGCGAGGAAGGCCGGCATCAAGGTCACCGGCACACAGCAGTTCGGCCAGGAGGACAAGGACATGAGCGTCCAGGCGAAACGCCTGGTCGAGGATCGTCCGGAGGCCGTGGTCGTCTGGGCGGTCATGCCGGCTGCCGGGATCATCGCCAAGAACCTGCGGGACGCGGACTTCGACGGTGGTGTCTATCTGGATGCCGGTGCCGGTGCGGAACTCTTCGTCAAGGGCGCTCAAGGAGCCGCGGAGGGCGTGCACATGGTCTTCCCCCGCGTCCTGGCGATAGGTGACGTCACCTCGGGCAGTGAGAGCGTCCGGAACCAGAAGGAGTGGGTGGCGCGCTACACCGACGCGTACCAGGACTACTCCGGGTTCGCCTCCTTCGGGGCGGACGCTGCCCTGATGCTGCGCAACGCCATCGCCAAGTCGGGCGGCACGGACGGTCCCGAGCTGCGCGACACGATCGAGACCATCGGATTCGACGGAGTGTCCGGCCCGATCCGGAACTCGGCAAAGGAGCACTCCGGTCTCCGGCCCGAGTCGCTCGGCGTACTCGTGGTACGTGGCGGCGACTGGCATCTGGCGAACTGACGGGCGACTGAGGGCCACTCGTGGCCTTCCTTGCGAGGGCGAGGAGGCGACGCCGGATGACGGGTAGACGAAGAGTCATGGTGGACACACGACTTCGGCACGGGGAACGGACTCGGCAGGAATCCCGTAGGCGAGGGGCCATGGCGATCTGGCGGTGGGCCAGGTGGGCGGCTCTCTTCCTCGCCGTCGGCTGGGCGCTGAACTCGGTCGTCAAGCTGGTCGAGGGTGCGCAGGGACGCGAGCTGTGGTGGCCGTTGCTCAGTACCGTCATCTGAGCAGCGGAGACCGTGAACGGCTTCGCGACGTACCGTCGGATCAGGACCAGGACACTGCCGGCCCTCACCCGCCGGGCAGCGGCCTGACCGCTGTCCGGCCCACGGCCACGTCATGACCTCATTCAGGGGCGGGGCCGCGCGCAGGTCTGTCCTCCGCGCCCCGCCGGGCTTCCGGGAGCACGTCCGGACGCTCCGGTCGCCCGTCGGACGCGGTACCTGGGCAACGGTCACCCGCGTCCGGCGGGGCAACGATCATGATCTCGTCCGGGGAAGCCCAGACACGTCGTTCCGTCTTGCCGGGAACGAGGCGTACGTCGATCTCCCGGCGCGGGGTGCGCGCATCGTGCGCTCGCTACCCGATCGCGCACTCCCCACGCCTGAGGGCGGACGCCACCCGTCCGGGAAACACGTAGTGCGAGGCCGGGCGCAGGGCCAGGGCGCCACCCCGAGCGGCGAGGAGTTCCTCGAACACAACGGCCATGCCGGTGTTCTACGCGATCCTGGTCATGACCAGGGCCGTCAGCTCGCCGTACACAACGGCGTCCCACTCAGGTCCCAGCGGGGCCAGTGCCAGGCTGCGGTGGTCGGTCAGTTCGGCGACGACGGGCAGGGCCTGTCCCGTCTCCTCCTCGACGGTCCTCAGGTTCAGCAGCCTGAGCAGGAGCTGGTCGTCGGACCGGGCCCGGTGCGGAGCCGCGTTCGGTCCGAGCGCGATCACGCTGTCGTAGCCGAACAGGCCGGCCTGGCTGAGGACCATCTCACCGACAACGGTGAACACCTGGTCGGACCAGCCGAGCACCACCGCGTGCCCTTTCTCCAGCACCCTGGACCGACCCCGCCGCAGTTCTTCCAAGCGGTCACCCAGCCCGGTCGTGGTCACACCCACCAGGGTGGATACGCACAGCAGAGCAATCAATCCCAGGAACACCGACAGGAGCATCCGGAGCGGCGCTCCGGTCACCCCGCCGAGGCGGAGGGCCTCGGCGCTCGTACGCCACACCGCGACCAGCCGATCGAAGAGAGAGCGGGGTGCCCGCGGGTCGGTCCACACCAGGAGCGTGCTGACGGGAACGACGATCGCCAGACAGCAGGCGGCCAGCCGGCCGAGCAATGCCCTAGTGCTTCGGTCCAGTGTCCGGTCGAAGACGTAACGCGCTCGGTGGCGTCAAGAAACCGGACGCCGGCTCGCTATGTCGTGTCCCCCTACAGCCTCGCGCACCGCGTGTGCCATCAGCGGAAGAGTGCTGACGCGAGAACCGAGACCCACCGTGCCACCGAGATATTCACCCGATAGGGAACGGCACGGCGGGCTACGGCTCCGGCAGCGCTGCCCGGAGCCGTAGCCCGGTGTCCTGCCTGAGTGACGTCGGGTCAGCGGAGGCCGAAGGCCCGGGTGACCGTCTGGTGGATGGTGTTGCCGACGGTGTCCCGTGCGCTGGCGCGCACCGTGACGAACTCAGCCCTGCTCGGAGCGTCGAGGCGGAACCCGCCGTCTCCGGTGCGGTCGGCGCGGTGCCAGGTGCGGCCGTCGTCGTAGGACAGCTCCAGGGCGGGTGCGCCGAGGCGGCCGACGTGTGCGGCGTCGGGCAGGTGCGCGGCCGTCACGGTCAGCGGGGCGTGCCGCTTGGCGCGACCGGCGCCGTCGAGCTCGACGCGGTAGTCGAGCTGTATGAGCGGCAGCACCGCTTTGGCCGCCGGGTCGGCGGCGGCAGCGGAGACGAAGTCCCACCGGGTGCGGGTCGCCGAGGAGTACGGCGTGGACGGCGCCTTGCGCTCACCGGTGACGACGAGCCGGTAGGGCAGCTTCCCGGGGCCCGGAGCCTTGCCCTCGACGAGCGAGAAGACGCCCTCGCCGAGGGTCGTGCCGCCCTGGGACAGGGTCATGCGCTGCGTGGTCGCACCGGTGTCGTCCTGGCTGAGGCCGATGTGGTCCCGGCTGCCCCAGGCGGGGACGTCGATGGCCATCGAGTCACCGATGCGCAGGGGCGACCGGTACGCGTCGTTGAGGTGAGGTCGTTCGACGGGCCCGAACCACTCCTCAGACTGGCGGCTGCCGGGCCGGTAGGCCGTCTTGGCGCCGATCTCGTAGACCACGCCTGACGCGTACGCCTCCTGGTTCCAGCGGTAGTCCCCGGTGGAGACCCAGTCGGTACGGGTGCCTCTGACGGGCTCCGGTTGGGGGCCGCCGAAGGTCCAGCCGCTGCCCGGTACCCAGTCGTAGCGGAACTCCCCGCCCGACCTGTCGGGCAGCGGGCTGTCGAAGGCCACGTCGACCCGGGCCAGGGAGCGGGAGTCGGCCCGGGTGGTCATCCGGGTCGGGATCTCGTTGTGCCAGCTCGCCACGAGGTCGTACACGTAGGGGCTGACCGGCTGGGAGGTCACGGTGACCTGCGCACCGCGGACCTTCGCCTGGGCGGCGAGCCTTTCGCCCTCGTCGGTGCTCAGCAGCGCGACGTCGAGGGCGACGGGCGGCCCGAAGGGCTCGCCGTAGCCGCGCAGGGCACGGCCGTCCTCGTTGTTGACCACCAGAAGCAGTTCGGCCCCCGCGGCCACGGCGTTGGCCGCTTGGACACCGTCGGCGACGTCGTCGTTGCGGCGTACCACCACGGCCTTGCCACGGGCATCGATCCGGGCGTAATCGGCGTCGGCGCCGTTGCCCGCGAAGACCAACGGCAGTTTGCGCGTGCCCTTCGGCAGCGCGCTGACGCCCTCCTGGCGCAGGACGTCCGTGAAGTCCGTGGTCCGGGTGGACACCGTCAGCGCGGGCTGCTCCTTGCGCCAGCGGGCGCTGACGCGGAAGTCGCCGTGGGTCACCTTGTGGGTGGTCGGCTGCGCCCACAGGCTGTCGTAAGCGGTCTGGGTCTCCAAGCCCGTCCGGTACGTCATCCCTCCCATGGAGCGCTGGTAGTCCAGGCGCTGGTAGGTCGCCTCGGTCCGCTGGGGCACCGTCGTCTCGATGCGCTCGATCCGGCTCGCGTCGAAGGTGACGGTGGTGTCCTTCGTCAGTTGGACCTCGGGGTCCCCGAGCAGCGCCATGCCCCACGAATGGGGGCCATGGACACCGGGGACGGTCTTGTAGGCGAGGGCCGAGTAGGTGTCCTCAGACAGGTACAGCTCGGTCGTGCCGCTGTCGCCGACCAGGACGGGGAGGGACTCGGAGTCCCCCGACTTCAGCAGGTCGAACACGCCCGGCACAGGATTGCCGTCCGCGTCCTTGAAGTGCACCGTCAGCTTGTGCTGGACCGGACCCACGGACACCGCGGTGTGCGCCACGGTCCGCGCGTCGGCGTCCGTCGCGAGGATCTGGCCGCTGTAGGTGCGGCCACCGGCCGAGCCCGACCCGTCGATCGTCAGCGCGACATCGGCGGTGCCGTGCGCCGGCATGGTGACCCGGGAGGCGGACAGCCGGAACATCCCCTCGGGCGCGTGCGTCGCCGCGACCGACAGATCCAGGGTGACCGCGGTGCCGGTGGTGTTCGTGTACGTCACCGGGCGCCGCACGGGGCCCGGTGAGCTGCCCGGCGCGTAGGCGGTCGCCGAGGCGTACACCCCGGCGCGCACCGCGGCGTCGACGTCCACCCGGCCACTGCCGGCCTGGAAGGCGTCGTACTGCGGAGTGCGGTGCGATCTGCTGACGAGAACGTCCTTCAGAGCGCTGCCGGTGAGCTCGGGACGTGCGGCGGCGAGCAGAGCGGCGGCACCGGCGACGTGCGGCGTGGCCATCGAAGTGCCGCTCAGGCTCCGGTACGCACCGTTGCCGCCTGCGGCGAAGGAGGAGTTGGCGGCGAGGATGCCGACCCCGGGGGCGGTGATCTCCGGCTTCAGCGCGCCGTCCACCCGGGGACCCTGGCTGGAGAACGGGGCCAGGGTGTCGGTGCCGTCCACGGCGCCCACGGTCAGTGCGGAGGTGGCCACACCAGGGGCGCCTACGGTGCCGGCCCCGCCCCCGTTGCCCGCGGCGACGACGAACAGCGCGCCGGTCTGGGCGCTGAGCCGGTCCACGGCCTGGCTCATCGGATCGCTGCCGTCGGACTGCTCACTGGAGCCCAGGCTCATGTTCACGATCTTCGCGTGGCGTTCGACAGTGGCCCACTCCATGGCGGCCAGCGTCCAGGAGATTTGCCCGCGCCCCGAGTTGTCCAGCACCTTGCCGATACTCAGCCGTGCCCCGGGCGCCACTCCCTTCTCCTTGCCGTCGGAGGCCGCGCCGGTGCCGGCGATGGTGGACGCCACGTGGGTGCCGTGCCCGTCGTGGTCGTCGGTGTTCTCGTCCGGTACGAAGCTCTGCCGCGCCGCTATCCGGTCGGCGAGGTCCGGGTGCCCGGCGTCGACGCCGGTATCGAGCACGGCGACCTCCACACCCTGCCCGGTGTTGCCGCCGGACCAGGCCTTCGGGGCGCCGATCTGTGCGGTGCTGTCGGCGAGGTCGGCCTCGACCGGGGCGTCGAGCCAGATGTGTGCGACGCCGTCGCGGAAGGCTGCGTCGGTACGTGCATCCCCGATGCCGCCGTCGACCGAGTTCTCCCCGGTGACGGAATGCCAGAACTCCGCGGCCCGCGCCCGGTCGGCGCTGAGTGCGGCGCCCTGGACACTGGCGAGGTCGCGCACCTTTAGGGCACCGTCCGGGACAGCGGCCGTACGGCGCGCCGCCGCGTTCCGGTACGACACGATCAGTGGGAGCCGCTCACGGGAGGCATCGTCGTACCCGTCCGCGATCAGGTCGGTGACGTTGAACAGTTCGCGATCGAGGCTGCCCTTGGCGACGAAGGGCAGCGCGGACTCCGGGTACACGAACAGGTCACCGTCCGCCTCGGCGAGACGCGACCGCGTGGGCTTCCCGTCCGCGTCCCGCACGGTGACCGTCCCACCGCCTCCGCCCGAGCCCTGCCGACGGGTGGTCACCACGTCCCCGGTGATCAGTGTCACAGTGTGTTCGCCGGTGGGAACGGCGGTGGAAGACGGCGTCTCGTGCGCGGCAAGCGTGGGTGGGGAGCCGGGCCCTGCCATGGCTCGCACGCTGAACGGGCCCGTGAACACGAGCACCGAGGCGGCGGCAACAGCGGCCGTGCTCCAGCATCTTGGATGTCGCTTCAAGTGTCTGTATCTCCTGCGGTCGCGCCGAACGGGGACGATCATCCCCTGGCACTTCGAAGATGACCGAACAAACGGTCTGCTTCTCTGAAGCGCGGTGAGCATACGGTCACCCTGTACACCGTGTGAAGAGCGGCGGCCCACTCCTCGGACCGGCTCGACACTGTCACCCGAATGTCGCGCGATCGTGGCGGGCCGCCGTCCGAAGTTCCGCCCTCTGTCACACGGAGCCTTTCACTGCTCACCGACCGCAGGACACCGTTGAGCACCTCCCCCCTGACAGCCGCGCGACAGTCGGCTCCGCCTCAGGAGAGGTAGTCCTCAACCTCGGAGGCGGTCCGAATATGCGCCGTGTCGGGATTCTGACCTGCGGCGACGCGTGCCTTTCGTTGCCGGAGCAGGTCCCAGCACCGGTCCAGTTCGACCTCCAGACGGGCCAGACGGGCGTGCTCGGTCGACTCGTCGATCACGCGCTCGGCAAGCTGTTCTCGCAGGTCCTCCTCCTGACGGATCATTTCGTTGATGCGACCGAGGATCAGTCCCTCGGCGGCGGCTTCGGAGCCGGTCATGATTCTCCCTGGATGATGGGTTGCCGCTGTCGGTGCGGTCGACGGGTCAGTCGGCCGCACTCTTCACTGTCATTCCGGTGGGCGTGTCCCTGCATCAGCGATGTGACTGCTCCCACCGGGGGAGACCGGCCACGGACGGTACAGAGCGTCGCATGACGTTCTTCTCGTCTTGAGCTCGACGGCCGGCTCAGACAGTGTGATGAAGTCCAGTACGGTGTGGTGGCCGAGTGGCCCGGATGAGGTTGAAGTCACACAGTGTCGGACTGGTGGATAGCAAGGCGCCCCGGACGCGTGACCCTTGCGTTTACGGACCACGGGCGAGTCATGTGCACGAGCACCCCTATGTGATCCGGAAGAAGCAGGAGAGCAATGCCTACTGGTAAAACGACGGATCTGGCTCGGTTCCTTTCCGACCTCGAGACGTACGCGGAGCTTGCCGAGGTCAACTTCGACAACCGAGTCGTCGAGCAGGTGGTTGACGTTTTCGCGGAGCAGTTCGCTACGGGAACCATCACGGTCCGCACGACGACACACGAAGCCGCCATCCGTAGTGTGAACTTCCGTTACATGTACCCGGATTCGCCCCATGATCCGGTCGGGATCGCCCGGGCACACGGACTTCTTCCCGACGCCGATCCTGCCGTCATGTCGCTGCTCGCGGAGGTCACCGACAGGATCCCCCTGTGGTGGGGCCTGGACGCGTCCGTGGGAAACGGCGTACAGAAGGTCTGGGCGTTCTTCGAGCAGCCCCTGAAATTCAACGACATCGCTTCGCTGCAGAACGTGCCACCTTCCCTACGTGGCCATCGTGAACGTTTCGACGGGGCTCGTATCGACAGATTCGCGATCATGGGGTTCGATTTCCGCAACAACACGACGAACCTCTACTCCGAGATGGTCAGTCCCGGCTATTTCGACCAGGAAGAATTGGCCGGGATGATCCGGGACATGGGCTCCCTCCTGCCGGACAACGAGGAGATCGAGCGCTGCCGGGGAGCGATCAACGTCTACTACACGTTCGACTGGAACTCGTCGCGGGCCCGCAGGCTCTGCTTCGCAGTTCCGTCGAGGGAGGGGGAGTTCCCCGCCCACCTCCATCCGCTCGCCGCCCGCTTCGCCACCGAGGCTCCGGTGCAGGCTGAGCGGAGGGAACTGATCTTCAACCCGACCTTCAGTGCCGGTGGCGACTACTTGAAGATGGAGGCGGACTACACCGGTGATGCCGCATCCCGGGTCTTTGGCTACTGGAACCGCTGATCGCCCCTCGAACGCATCCATCACATGCACGGCCCCCGGGAGCAACGTTCCGGGGGCCGTGCCCGTAGGTGAGCGCAATGCCGAACATTAGGTTCCCCGGCGCCGCGACCGAGCTGTCTTTTCGTAACCAATGACCGGGCAGGAGCGCCGCCTGTGACAGGGCGACGGAGCCGAGGTCCATCCATTCCCGGGTACTTCACCAGAGAATGACTGTGGAATGACTGCCGATCCGCTCAGTGGTCCTGATCGCCTTCGGTGGCGGCGTAGGTTCGGACCATGAAGCACCACGACGTCTGAACGAGGCCCTTGTACGGCTACTCGTCTCGGGAAGGAAACGTGGAGTGATGGGCGCCAAGAGGGTTGGGAAACACGACAGTCGGGACGGACGGGGACGTGCGCAACCCTCGCTGTCGGACCGTGAACCACCCACCGGACCACCCGGTCGGGCGGACGACGTCTTCGCCCGGCAAGGGCCACGGCTGTTCAGGATCGCGTACGGCATGCTCGGCAGCGCCACGCAGGCAGAAGACGTCGTGCGGGACGTCCGGCGGCACTGGCAGACGACCGAGCGCGCGGTGGTGGCTGATCCACAGGTGTACCTGACCACGGCCGCGACTCGATTGTCGATCCGTGCCGCGCACTCCGCCAGGCTGCGGCGCGCGTCCTACATCGGCCCCTGGCTTCCCGAGCCCCTGGACACGGACAACGACGGGACCGCCACCGCGAGCACGGAGCCGGTCGAGTTCGACGTGCTCCTCATGCTCGAGCAGCTGGACATCGCGGAACGGGCGGCCTTCGTGCTGCGGGAGACGCTGGCCTCCCCCTATTCCGAGGTCGCCGCCGTGCTCGGCATCGACGGGGCCCGAGCCCGGCACCTGGTGCACCGAGCGCGACGGCACCTCGCCACGGGCCGCGTGGCGGACGGCGTCACAGTCCGGCAAGGCCGCGACGACACTGCCGATGAGACGCGTGAGGACGACGGTGCCGAGGATTACGAGGCCGTCTGACCGGGCCGACGCCCGCCGACCGTCCGTGACGTCGTGCCTCTCGCCGGCTCTGTGCCGACGTCTTCCAGGGTGACATCGCCACGGGCAAGCAGCCGGCGCTCGTGAAGACCGCCAACGTCTGCGCGGCCCTGCACGAACGCGGACTGGACCGGCCCGTGGACAACGGCTTCGCCTTGGGCCCGGGCCTGCTGCGGCTCGCACCGTCTTATTTGGACGCCTCGACCCGATACAAGTCTTCCTGGAGCAGGCGAGCCGCCCGGGCGACCGGGAGGAGACGCTCCAACTGGCCACCTTGGACGGCACGGACGTCGTCTACCCGGCCGTCCATGAGTGCACCGTCCTGATTCGCCTCACCAGCAGGGCGGGCGCGAGGCTTCCGGTCACCTGCACGGAGTTGGCAAGGCCATGCTGGCCGACCTGGACGACGCCGCCATACGTGAACGGCTGGCGCACCGCCAGCCGTTCCAGGTCCGCACATCCTGGTCGATCACGAGCCTCGACACGCTGCTCGCCGACGTGCGCGAAACGCGCTCGGCCGGGCACGCCGTCAACGACCAGGAGACCGCCGAGGGCATCGTCTGTGTCGCGGCCGCCGTGCCGGGCCTGCCGGCGGACGGTAGGCCCTTCGCCGCCAGCTCGTCCCTGCTCAAGTCCCGGGCCACACCCGAGCGGGTGGCCGCAGCAGCCGCACTCATCAAGGGCGTCGCGTCGTACGACGGATGAGCGGAGCAGTCTCACCGCCCCGCCACCTGGCTCCGGCGTTCTGGTCAGGATGAGGCCGCCGATCCGGGCCACTCCGGCGGCGGAGGTTCACGTAGGGGTCCGCAGGGCGGTGAACGGCGTCGGCGAGTTTCTGGCCGACACGGTGGGAGAGGCGTCGCCGAGGCGGTCCTCAGCCTGCTCGCCTGCTCCTGCTGGGCTGCCTGCTTCTGATCGTCTATCTGAGCCGGTCCTTCGACCCACGCTTGACCATCGCGGGAGCGATGGCTGCCTGATCGAATCACCGTCGAGATCATTGGATATCTCGACGGTGCGTCCACTTCTGCTCGGCGACCGTTTCCCTGTTCCTGATGGCGAGACGCACCTCACAGTGCACCGGCGTCACGTATCAGGGCACGGACGGTCAAGTAGGGGTGTAACGGCGGAACAGTCGTGAGACGGAACCGGCCGACTTACGCCCCACGAAGGAGGTTCCACTGTCATGAGCGCACTCACCGGCCTTCTGTCGGTTGACGGCATCCGGCTCGACGTAGAAGCGGAGGACTGGAGGTCCGCCGTTCGCGCGTCCGGGCAGGTACTGGTCGACGAGGGCATCAGTACGGCCGAATACACCGAGGCGATGGTGCACAACGTTGAGGAGAACGGCCCGTACATCGTCATCGCCCCGGGGTTCGCCCTGGCCCACACCCGCCCCTCCGAGGCGGTGTTGAAGACCGGCATGTCCTGGTTGAGGCTGGCCGCTCCCGTCGCCTTCGGTCACGAGACCAATGATCCGGTGCACCTCGTCGTGGCGCTCGCCGCCGTCGACTCGAAGGCACACACGGCGGCGCTGGCGGAGCTGGCGAAGGTACTCGCCGACGGCGACAACGTCCGCGCCCTGCAGCAGGCGACGAGCCCCCAGCAAGTTCTGCGGGTGCTCGAGGGCGAGCCAACCGGCGCCGACGGCCAGGGCGGCTCATCGGCCGTCTCGGCCAAGGACGCTGCTCCGGCTTTGTCGGAGCAGAAGATCCTCACCGTCTGCGGCAACGGTGTGGGGACCAGTCTGTTCCTGAAGAACACCCTGGAGCAGGTCCTCGACCGCTGGGGCTGGTCCCGTCAGGTGTCGGTGGAGGCCACCGACACCATCTCCGCCAAGGGGAAGGCGTCGGAAGCCGTCGCCATCCTCACCTCTCAGGAGATAGCCAGAACGCTGGGTGACGTCGGCATCCCCGTGAAGGTCGTCCGGGACTTCAGCAGCACCACCGAGGTCGACGCGGTCCTGCGCGACACCTACGACGTGTGACGAGAGAGAACCTGTCATGGACTGGGTCATAGACATTGCGAAGTTTCTCGTCAACGAGATACTCAGCCAGCCCGCCTACCTGATCGGCATCATCACCGCGGTGGGCCTGGCAGCCCTGAAGAGGTCAGTCGGGCAGACGGTCGGCGGCGCCATCAAGGCCACCCTGGGCCTGCTGCTGGTCGGGGCGGGCGCGAGCCTCGTCAGCTCGTCCCTGGATCCGCTGGGCCGGATGATCCAGGGCACCACCGGCACCCACGGCGTGATTCCGACCAACGAGGCCATCGTCGGCATCGCGCAGAGCGAGTTCGGTGCCCGCGTCGCCTGGCTGATGATCCTCGGGTTCCTGGTGAGTCTGGCCCTGGCCCGGTTCACGCCGCTGCGCTACGTGTTTCTCACCGGCCACCACATGCTGTTCATGGCGACCCTGCTGACCATCGTCATGGCCACCGCCGGGCAGGGCTCGGTCGCGGTGGTGCTCGGCGGCGGCGCGCTTCTGGGCATCCTGCTGGTCGCCCTCCCTGCCTTCGCGCACCCCTGGACGAAGAAGGTCACCGGCAACGACACGTTGGCCATCGGCCACTTCGGCACCGCCGGCTACATCGTGTCCGGCGCCACGGGGCAACTCGTGGGCAAGAACAGCCGCAGCACGGAGGAGATGAAGCTGCCCGAGGGGCTGCGCTTCCTGCGTGACTCCATGGTCGCCACCGCTCTGTCCATGGTCCTCATCTACCTGGTGATGTCCCTGCTGTTCCTGGCCAAGGTCGGCCAGGACGCGGCGTTCAAAGCGTTCTCCGGCAGCGGCGGTGACCCAGCGGCCAACGTGGGCAACTACATCATGCAGTCGGTGATGCAGGGCCTCCAGTTCGGTATCGGCGTCGCGGTCATCCTCTTCGGCGTCCGCACCATCCTCGGTGAACTGGTGCCCGCCTTCCAGGGCATCGCCAGGCGTGTGGTGCCCGGTGCCAAGCCGGCCCTGGACGCCCCGATCGTCTTCCCGTACGCGCAGAACGCCGTACTGATCGGGTTCATCTTCAGCTTCCTGGGCGGCCTGACAGGCCTGGCGGCTCTCATCTGGGTGTTCAACCCCGCCTTCGGACTGGCCCTGGTGCTGCCCGGGCTCGTTCCGCACTTCTTCACTGGCGGTGCGGCCGGTGTCTACGGCAACGCCACCGGCGGACGCCGCGGCGCCGCGGTGGGCTCCTTCGTCAACGGTCTGCTGATCACGTTCCTGCCAGCGACTCTGCTCAAGGCGCTCGGCTCGTTCGGAGAGGCGAACACGACCTTCGGCGACGCCGACTTCGGCTGGTTCGGTGCCGTGCTCGGTAGTATCGGCAAGCTCGACGGAACCGTGGGGCTGATCGGCATGCTGACCTTCGGTCTGCTCATCCTGGCCGGTGCCTGGATCATGCAGACGAAGGTCGTCGACCGTGGTTGGATCCCGGGCGGTGGCATCACCGCGGCCCCCGCGGACGCGGCCGTCGTCGTTCCCGCACAGGCTGCGGGGACGACGACGTATGCGAAGATCGCCCCACCGCGCGGCGTTCCCACACCACCGCCCGCTCCCTGAGCGGTAGTTGGCGGGCGGCCCGTGGACGGCGCGCCGTGGCCGGTCGAAGTGACGCCGGTGCCGGCGAGGCGTCGGTCGTACGAGCCAGAGACGGGGAACGGTGCGTTGTACCGGAGGGCCGGGGCAGTCGCCGTGACGTCTGCCCCGGCCCTCCTGTACATGTGGTAGCCGGCGTTGGTGATCCGGGCTGGGGACATGCCGACGGCGGCGACAGGATGCGGAGGTGGCGGGTGGGACTCGGTGGACAGCCGGTCCTGTCGACTCCGGGAACGCGGGACGGCCAGCCGCGTGTCAGCGGTCGGCCGTCGAGGAACGCGACGAGGTATGCCGTATCGGGCGCCTTTCGGTCCGCAAGCGGCGCCTCAGACGAGCGGAGGGGTGAACGTCGCCGAGTAGCCGCCTCGCTCGCCGTTTCGCCCGTCGGGCGGCCGGGGGCTCTCCCGGCCGACCGGCCGAAGGTGCTCTGCGTGGGTGTCGAACATTCAGGCGGTGGCCTGTGCCGCCTTGTTGATGAGGCGCGCGACGTCGCCGGGATGCGAGACGCTGACGGCGTGCGAGCAGGTAAGGCTTATGACCGCGGCTTTGGCACGTTCGGCCATGAAGACCTGGGTCTGCGCCGGGATGTTGCGGCCCTCGGTGGCCACGAGAGCCCACGAGGGGATTGTCCTTCCACGCCGCGGCCCAGGCGCCCTCCCCGAGCGCGGCATCGGTCACGGGACGCTGGATGGCCGCCATGACCGCGGTGGTATCTGCGGGGACGTCAGCGGCGAACTGCTGATCGAACGCGCTTTGCTCGATGTGTGCGAGCGTCGACGGCCGGCCCCGGAGAAGTCCAGGGCGGCCGGGCTGCGAAGTCCGGCGAGGAGGGTCTCGTGCAGCCGGGGCCACAGCCCGGCCTCGGTCCACTCGGCTAGGCGGCGCCAGCAAGTCATGCCAAAACCGAAGCCGAGTTCCTGCGGCAGGTGTTCGCAGGAGATCCCGGTGTACAGCACGAACAGGATGCCCTGGAACACCAGCAGGTCAGGATGGCGCTTGCGCCCGGGATGCCGGATCCGGCGATCGACCCTGGGAAGCAGCGGTTCGAACACAGTCCACAGCTTGTCGTCGACCTCCCACGGCTTCGGCCGCGCCACCCTGCACCCCCTGATCGCCCGTCTGGGAGTGATCCGACGATCTCGAAGACCCTTGCCACCGGGGGCGACACTCGCTGGGTATGCGGGTGCTGGCCTCACCCACCGGTCCGGTCCGGACCGGTGCTCTCCTGCCGCAGTACGCGCACGTCGCAGACGGCCGTCGCGAACGCCTCGGGACGTTCCTGTGGGAGGTTGTGACCGGCGCCGGCCACCTTGCGGTGCAGGCGGGGCCCGGTGAAGTGCCGGGCCATCGCGGAGCTGTCCGTAGCCGGGAAGTTGCCGTCGGCCAAGCCGTCGAGCGTGACCGTCGGCACGGGAACCGGCGGGAGACCGGCGAGACGTGCTTCGAGCTTCGCGTACGCGTCGGCGCCGGGGGCGAAGCCCAGTCGGTGCCGGTAGGAGTGGACCACGACGTCGGTGTAGTCGGGGTTGGCGAAGGCTCTCGCGGTCCGATCCAGGTCGCGCTCACGGAAGGCCCACTCGGGGGAGTTGCGTTCCCAGATTACCCGAGCGACCTCCCGGGGGTCGGCGGCCAGACCAGCACGGCCCCGTTCGGTGAGGAAGTAGTAGAAGTACCAGAAGCCCGCCTCGCGTTCGGGCGGGAGGGGCCGCTTCGCGGCGCCGATGTCCTGAATGAGATAGCCGTTCACCGAGACCAGGCCGAGGACGCGCTCGGGCCACAGGGCCGCGGTGACGCACGCGGCACGCCCTCCCCAGTCGTAGCCCGCGAGGTAGGCCCGTTCGACGCCCAATGCGTCCATGAGCGCGAGGACGTCGGCACCGAGCGCTGCCTGTTGTCCGGAGCGGGGAGCCGACGGCGACAGGAAGGCCGTGGGGCCGTGGCCCCGCAGGTAGGGAACCACGACGTGGAAACCGTGTCCCGCCAGCAGCGGGGCCACGTCCACGTAGCTGTGGATGTCGTAGGGGAAGCCGTGCAGGAGCAGCACGGTGTCACCGCCCTCGGGGCCCGCCTCGTGGTAGGCGACGTCCAGGACGTCCGTCCGCACGCGCCGGAGGGGGGTCAGTGGCTGGTGTTCTTGCATGGTGATCCTCTGTGCTCCGCGTCAGGGGGACAGGGTGGAAACCTCGCCGCACAGTTCTCGGGAACGGCGAGGTTACGGATCACAGACCGCATACCCGTCGGAAGTGTGACAGGGGGACGGCGCCAGGAAGGGGGAGGGCCATCGAGCCCTGGTACTCCGACGATCACGGTTGTGGCCAGCATGATGACGAAGCACGTCGCGGACGCCGTCGGAGACGACGGTCGTCGTAGGGCTTCTGCTCCGATCCCTCCGCAGAGGAGACGCGCTTTCGCCGCCGCGACCACCACCGGGCGTTCGGAGACCTCGCTCGACCGTTTGCCCCCTATCCCGCATCCGCACGGCGCACGTGAGGGACCGCCGCAGTGCCGCCCTTGTGGTGCGGGGAGAGATCGGCATCGGCAAGACTGCAGGCCTCGACCACCTGGCGGCCCACGCGCAGGGCTGCCGCACGGTTCGTGCCCGGGTAGCGACGCCGAGATGGAGCTGCCGTTCGGACTTCACCAGCTCTGCGGCCCCTAGCTCGACGACGCCGATCACCTCTCCGCCCTCCCAGCGCGAAGCACTCGACGTGGCGTTCGAGGTTGTGACTGTGGATCTGGAAGGGGTACCCGATGCCATGGTTCCGCGCGGCGCGTACCGGGCAGGCACTGTGCGGTACCCGATTACAGGAGTCCCCACCGCCTGAATACGCGGGTGAACGGGGGCAGTAGCACCTGAACGTCAGGAATGAAGTGCCCGGCTGCGCTCCTATGGGAAATGTTGCCCCATGTCGGAAGATATTCCTTCGGAATACACAGAGTTCAGAGCAGTCGGGCGTGATGGGGCATAGGCTCTCGATTCAGTCATGGCGGAGCGGCAACCGAAATCACCTGGTTCAAGCCGGTGTGGGGAGTGCCGCGTTGTGGAGTCCGGCCGGGGCCGGCCGCGCACGCAGCCAGACAGTGTCACGGCGGCAAGCGCGTACAGCAACGGCCCTGCCGCGAACACCTGCGGCGACGCGGTACCCGACTTACCCTCCCGGAGTGGGCGGTGCCGGATTGCCGGGTCGGTCACCGTTCTGTGTTCACCCGCACCGGATCATCGACGTCCGACCGGCCGACGCGCCTCGATGATCGGAACGTGGTCCGAGCTGCGCGGGCAGGCTGCGGCGAGCACCGCAGCCTGCCCGCATCCGCCACGCCCAGGCCCCTCAGGCTGAACCGGCAGCGATGCCGGGACTCAGAAGTCCCAGACCGTCGGCACGAAACGGAAGGCGTTGCCGGCCGTGGCCACGTGGCAGACGGATGGGAACGGCAGGTGGCTGGCCATCAGGTGCTCACCGCTCGCCGCCATCTCCTTCAGCAGCCGAATCCGCACCCGAGCCGATTCCTCGGGGTCGTGTTCGAACCCGTTGTACCAGCCGGGCTGGTCGAACCCGCACTGGAACACAGCGTCACCTGCGAACGTCAGCCGCTCTCCACCCGACTCCAGACGGACGATGCAGTGACCGGGAGTGTGCCCCCCGGTGCGCTCGATGAGTACGCCGGGCGCCACCTCGAACTCGGTCTCGAAGGTGCGCAACTGACCGCGGTAGACATCCAGGAACCGCGCGGCGGTCGTGATGAGCGTCTCGGGCACCGGCGCCGGCATGGCGGTCCGGGAGAAGTCGGGCGCCTGCCAGAACTCGGCTTCGGCGGTGGCCAGGTGAACCCGGAGGTCCTTGCGCAGTCGGCCGCGCAGGCCTTCGACGAGCAGCCCCCCGATGTGATCCATGTGCAAGTGGGTGAGCACCACGTCGGTCACGGACGCGGGATCGATCCCGGCGGCGTCCAGCCTCATGGCCAACTGCCCGGCCCGGGGGAAGCCCGGGAACTCCGTACCCAGCCCGGAGTCGATGAGGATGGTCCGGTCCCCACTGCTTACCACGGACACGTTCAGCGGGTAGTCGATCACCTCCGGCGGCAGGAAGTTGTCACGGAGCCAAGCCGACAGCTCGGCCCTGTCGGCGTTGGTGGCCAGCGTCGCGGGGTCGATTGCCAGCACTCCGTCGCTGATCACTGTGACAGCGATGTCGCCGACCTTCAGCGCGTAGCGCGAGGGAACTGCCTCGTCCCTCATCGGTGCGTCGGAGTGCGCGACGTTGATCTGGTTCATGTGGTCGTCCTCTGGAGAGCGTCGACAGAAGTCATCGACGAAGTGACGAGGTCACTCCGTCCTACTCTCGCCATGACAAGCCACGACCAACGCTTGTGACGGCCCATCACATGACTCACACGTTCGTGTGAAACTCGCCGCAGCGACCCCACAACATGATCACGTACGTGTCATGAGCGGGATGTCAGACACCGCTGCGGCCTTCGGGCGAGATACGGGACCGGCCGCCGCCGTCCGACCTCGCGGATAAGGGCCGACCTGCCGTTGCAGCAGCTCCGGCTCGGCGATCTGTCGTCTCGTCGGGCCACGCCCCTCACGCAGGTCGAGATACGCCCCGGAACCGATCCGGCCGCGAGGGCGCCGGCGGCTCAGGTGAGAGCCGCGCGGATCGCCTTGAGGTACGTATCGACGTCGTACACGGCGTGCGAGACGGCCGGATAGCGTTTGATCATCGCGTCGTATGCCTCGGGTCCCGAGTCCGAGGCGGTGGCGTCGGTGAACACGGTCACGCGTTAACCGCGTTCTATGCAGCTGCGGGCGGTGGACTCGAGGCACATGGTGCCGATCATCCCGGCGATGGCGATGGCGATGGCGATGGCGATGGCGATGGCGATGGATTCCACTCCCTGCTGACGAAGCTGCACGTCGAGGTCGGTCGCGGCCAGGACGTCGATGTTCTTGTGCGGCCCGATGACAATCTCGCCCTGGGCGGGAGAGAGGTTCGGCTGGAACTCCGCGCCCCAGCTACCCCCTCGAACATGCGGTTCTCGAACGTCACCTGGTGAATGCCGGCCGGGCGCTTCCACCGGGTGCCCGGTCTCGGCGTTGAATATCGGTACACCGAGTGCGAGCGGAACGCCTGGATCATGATCGCCGCCCAGGCGCCGCCTGCGACCACGTCACCGCGCAGTGGCATGGGCTTCGACCACGTCCACTTCGCCGGCGACGACCACGCCTGCGCGAGCAGCACGCTCGATGCCGTGGACTGTGCGAACGTACCGTTGCGGCGGGACCAGCCGTCGACGACTGGCCCGGCCCGTGCCCGCCTTCAGGCTCCTCCTCCGCGGGTAATTGTGGGTTAAAAGATCTCACGTCCGGTCACACGGCCGAACAGTCTCCGGTCTCACTGAATAAGAGCGTGAAGCGTTCCCTCGGACTGGCGGGCCGGTGTTACGGCCCCCTCTGTCATCACTGCCGTGCGTGCCGGACGGGCGCCCAGGAGAGCGGGGACGACTCGTGAACGCCTGCAGCCCGCAGGGACAGCGATGTCACACGGCGGGCGGCTCATCATCAAGCACGTGGCCTGTCGCCACATGGCACACCCCTTTCGGAGAAGATATGCGTACCAGCCTCGACACCAAGGTCGCCCTCGTCACAGGCGCTTCCTCCGGCATCGGCCGCGCGACCGCGCTCGCCCTGTCCGAGGCCGGAGCCAAGGTTGCCGTCGGCGGCCGCCGGGTCGGCCGCATCGCCGGCCTGGTTGAGGAAGCGCCCGGCGAGATGCTGGCCCTCGACATGGACGTCACCGACCCCCAATCCGTACGAGACGCCGTCGAGGCGACCGTGGACCGTTTCGGCGCCCTGGACGTCGTGGTGAACAACGCGGGCCTCATGCTGAACGGCCTGGTCCTGGGCGCGGACACGACGCAGTGGACCCGCATGATCGAGACCAACCTGCTCGGCTCGATGTACACAGTCCATGCCTCACTGCCCCACCTGCTGGAGTCGAAGGGCACTGTCGTGCAGATATCCTCCACGTCCGGGCGCACGTCGTCGGCCGGTACCGGTGCCTACTCGGCGACCAAGTTCGGCATCACCGCGTTCTCGGAAGCGCTGCGTCAGGAGGTCACGGAGCAGGGCGTGCGCGTCGTCGTGATCGAGCCCGGCTTCGTTTCCACCGAGTTGATCAGCCACTCCACCAACCCCGACAGCAGGGCCATGGCCAAGAAGCTGGCCGAGTCCATGCGCACCCTTCGGGCCGACGACATCGCGGCTGCCGTGCTGTACGCGGTCACCCAGCCTCACCATGTCGCCGTCAACGAGATCCTCGTCCGCCCGACGGACCAGGCGCGCTGACTGACCGGCTGTTACTGAGTTTGTGGGCGTGATGTCGGAAGGGCTGACAGAGGAAGTCAGTCGCGGTAGGCCGGAACCACGCGATATCCGCAAGGTGGTGGCCTGACGGCCGAGCGGCGGGCCTTTCGGGAGGGAGTCCGCCTGCAAGCGGCCGCGATGTTCGCCGCAGGGAGTCTGCCGCACGATCGGGTGACATCTGAACTGGCTTGCCCTGTGGGGCGGGTGGGAAGGATGTCGCTGTGCCCAAGCCTTATCCGAAAGAGTTCCGTGAGGACGTTGTGCGGGTCGCGAGGAACCGTGGTCCGGGTGTGACGGTCGAGCAGGTGGCCGCCGACTTCGGTGTCCACGCGATGACGCTGTGGAAGTGGATGCGGCGGACGGACATCGATGACGGATCCAGGCCCGGAGTGACCAGCCAGGAGAGTGCGGAACTGCGGGAAGCGCGGCGGCGGATCAAGCTGCTGGAGCAGGAGAACGAGGTCCTGCGCCGGGCAGCGGCCTATCTGTCGCAGGCGCATCTGCCGGGAAAAGGATCAACCCGCTCGTGAAGGAGCTGGCCGTGGACGGGGTGCCCGTCACGGTTGCGTGCCGGGTTCTGAAGCTCGCCCGCCAGCCCTACTACCGCTGGCTGGAACGACCGGTGACCGATGCCGAGTTCGAGGAGGCCGTCCGCGCGAACGCGTTGTTCGACGCCCATCGCGACGATCCTGAGTTCGGCTACCGGTTCCTGGCCGACGAGGCCCGCGCCGCGGGATCGGTCATGGCGGACCGGACCGCGTGGCGGATCTGCCGGGACAACCGCTGGTGGAGCGTGTTCGGCAAGAGGCGTGGCCAGACGAAGAAGGCCGGCTCGCCGGTGCACGACGACCTCGTCCGGCGAGACTTCACCGCAGCCGGCCCGAACCGACTGTGGCTCGCCGACATCACCGAACACCCCACCGCGGAAGGCAAGTTGTATCTCTGCGCGATCAAGGACGTCTTCAGCCGCCGGATCGTGGGCTACTCGATCGACGCGAGGATGAAGTCCCGCCTGGCCGTCGCAGCCCTGGACAACGCTGCTGCCCGGCGTGACGGGGTCGCCGGATGCATCCTGCATACCGACCGAGGGTCGCAATTCCGGTCACGGAAGTTCGTCCGGGCGCTCGACGGCCACCGGATGGTCGGCTCGATAGGGCGGGTCGGGGCGGCCGGCGACAATGCGGCCATGGAGTCGTTCTTCAGCCTGCTGCAGAAGAACGTCCTCGACCGCCGCACGTGGGCCACCCGCCTGGAACTGCGGATCGCGATCGTGACCTGGATCGAGAAGACCTACCACCGGCGCCGCCGACAAGCCTCACTCGGCCGACTGACCCCCGTCGAATTCGAAACCGTCATGACCACACCGGCCACCCAAGCCGCGTGACCATACCTAACACCTGTCACCTAGAGCTGCAGCAGACCCTTCTGTCTGAGGGCGTGTGTGAGGCGGGTCTTGCTGAATCCGGGCTTGCGGCCGATGGGGTCAGGCGGACGTCGGCGACCGTGCTGATCTGGGCAGAGAGGAGGGAAGCGACGAAGGAGTCGATGTCCAGCCCCTCGTATCCGGCGGACCACAGCCCGCGGTCTGCCGTCTGAGCCTGGCGGAACAGGTTGTCGAGGGAGACGGCGTCCGGTTCGGAACGGGTGCGGGAGGAGATGCCTCTGCGTCTTACGCAGCGGATGAACCTGGGCTCGGTTCCTTCCCCAAGCCCTGCTGGATGAGGGCCAGAGTGCGGGTGGCTACATGGTTGGGGTCGGTGCCGTTGTCGACGGCGGCCATGGCGGCTTGGAGGAGGCCGCCGATCAACTGCGCGGTAAGGCGAGGGTCGGCGGGATTCAGGTCGTCGATCGCGTTGATCAGGGGGGTGTAGTGGAGGTGGTGGAGTTCGTGGACGCGGTCACGGCACTCGGCGGGCAGGTCTGCGCGCATGAGGGCGGCGGCGGGGCGGTGCAGGCCCTGGGCCGCGAGGTGCAGTTCGGCGTGGACAAAGGCGTCGATGCGGGCATGGGGTTCGCTCGCCGTGTCCAGGGCCTCGGCCATGGCAGCGTCGGCGGTGGTGAAGGTGTCCTCCACGATGGCTGCGAGCAGGGCGGCGCTGGAGGGGAAGTACTGGTAGAAGCTGGGGCGGGCTAGTCCTGCGCGGGCGGCGACCGCTGCCGGGGTGACGGCGGCGGCGCCGTGCTCGGCGAGGATGTCGACGGCTGCGCGGATCAGCGCCGCCCGCTGCTGGGCTCGGTGCTCAGGAACGGTGGCGGCGCTGATCTTGGGCATGGTGCGGTCGGGCCTTTCGACTCAGGTGGTCAGGTGAGCCGGCCGTCCCTGAGGGCCAGGACGCGGTCGGCTGCGTCCAGTATCTCCATGTCGTGGGTGACCATGACCGTCGCGGTGTTGTTCTGGCGGGTCTGCTCGGCCAGGAGATCCGCGACGTCGCGGGCGCGGGCCCGGTCGAGGGCCGAGGTGGGCTCGTCGACCAGGAGGACCTCGGGGGACAGGACGAGTGCGCGGGCCAGGCCGACGCGTTGGCGTTCGCCGCCCGACAGCTGGTGGGGGCGCCGGTTGGCGCGATGGCTCATGCCGACGGCTTCCAGCAGTTCCCCGGCCCGGGTGCGCGCGGCGGCGTCGAGCCGCCCAGCGAGATGTGCAGCGAGCAGGATCTGTTCGAGGGCGGTGAGGGAAGCCAGCAGGTTGGCGTTCTGGAAGACGTACCCGATGTGCAGCCGCCGGTGGGCGGTGCGCTGCCGTTCGGTCAGGGTGGTCAGGTCGGCGCCGGCGACATGGACGGTGCCCTCGGTGGAGGTCTGGAGGCCGCCTGCGACCGCCAGCAGGCTCGACTTGCCCGATCCGGACGGGCCGGTCACCGCCAGGAACTCTCCCGGGCGGACGTCCAGGGTTACCTGGTCCAGCGCAGTGACCTGCTGTTCGTCCGAGCCCAGGCGGAGTGTGACGTTGGTCAGCCGCAGTGCGGCCGGTGCGGCCGTTCTGGCCGACGAGGCGGGAGCGTGGGTGGGGTGGGTCATCGGCTTGCTCCGAGCGCGGTGAGGGCCTGGACCTTGGTGATGCGGCGGACCGCGACGATGGCGCCGGCCAGGCCGAGGACGATCAGCAGGACGGCGGCCAGGGTGATCTGGCTCGTCTGGAGGGAGAACGGCGCGGAGCCGTTCATGGCCCCGCCCAGGGCCAGACCGACGGCGGTGCCGGCGGCGGTGGCGGCGAGCAGGACGACGGTGACCTGGGTGAGGGCGTCGCGCAGGATGTATCCGGTGCTCGCGCCCATGGCCTTGAGCAGGGCGATCTCCTGGCGGCGCTGGATGGTCCACACCGTGAAGAACGCGCCGACGACCAGGGCCGAGATGGCGTACAGGAACCCGCGGATCAGCGTCATGGTGCTGGACTCGGCGGTGTATCCGGGCGAGGCGGCGAACGCGCCGGCCTGGTCGACGGTCTGCGTGCCCAGCCGCTTGTCGATCGCGGAAGTGTCGGCCGAGGAGGACAGCTGCAGAGCCACGGCAGTGGCCTGTCCGGCCGCGGCAGCCGGGACCTTGCCGGGCAGGCCGTAGTGCAGCTTCTGCCACAGCGGCAGCGGCGCGTAGACGGCCCCGACATGCCCGAAGGAGGCATGGCCGATGGTGCCGACGACGGTCACCGGGGTGCCGGCCTGGCCGACGGTAAGCCGGTCGCCGACGTGCACGCCCTCCTTGACGGTGTCCTGACTGACCAGGACACCGTCGGAACCCGCCTGGGACAGCGGCTTGCCCGAGGTCGGCGACGGAGCGAGGAAGCCGTTGGGCCGCACCCCGAAGACCGCCAGGTCCAGCTGCTTGGAATCGGAGCCGGCCAGCCGGGCATGCACCAGCTGTTCTCCCAGGGGCTCGGCCTTCCGCACGCCTGGCTGCCTGGCCCATTTCTGCCAGATGTCCTTGGTGACGGTGGAGCGGGAGAACAGCTCGCCAGAGGCGGATTTGTCGAAGGCCAGATGCGTCGCCGGAAGTCCGCGCAGGGCGGAGACGCCGGAGTCCGCCAGCCCGGATGCCAGCCCGGACAGGATGACACCGAGGACGGCGATCATCGCGACCACGGCACCGATGAGAGCGAAGCGACCGCGGGCGAACCGCAGATCGCGCAGGGCGAGGAACACGTGGATGACCGCTCTGCTCAGGCGCCGACGGCGACGACGGTCTCAAAGGACTCGATCTCGCCCGCCATGCCTGGCGAGGACTGGTGCGCCGCGCGGAAGGACAGCGACTGCATCCAGGCGCTGAACGCCTCCTTGGAGGCGAAATCCATCACCGCCACGTACACGCCGCTCTCGTTCTGCGGACGCAGCAGACGGGCCGACAGAAGACCCGCCACGTCGGCCAGGTGCTGGCCCATGCTCGCCCCGAACTGCTCCTCGAACCCGTCGGCAGCCGCCGCCGGAACAGGAATCCGGTTCATCACCGTGAACATCTCGTACATCACCCCATGCATCAAGGACAGGGCCGACAGAATTTGCCGACGCTCGTGTCAGCATCGTACGGCATGTTCCTGACGGTGCTGTCAGTATGTGTGCGGTGTGATTCGTTCGATTCAGACCTCGTTGTCACCTCCCCTGAGCAGGCAGTCCGGCCGAGGCTCGTCATCGGGCAGCCCCGCGCACTCAGAAGTGCGAGCGAGGGCAAGCAGAACGTCGACAGCTCGTTCCCGGAACCCGCACCCGCACCTGGGCCCCCGGAACCGGAGTCGCTCACCGCGCGCGGCCTCCAGGGGTACCGGGTCGTGTGCGTCCACGTCGGCGGATGCCACGTTGCGGGAAAAGCTTGCGCGGCGCAGGCCGGGACCAGGTGCGGCAGGCGCTCGCCGCGTCGGTGGATGCGTGCCCGTACTGTCGGCCGGACACGGCACTCGGCCTGCTCGGCTGACCTGTCTTCACCGTTCGCACACATGGCGTTCCATGGCGGTTGGCCTGTCGACCTGCCATTTTGGGTATTGGGTCAGCTCGATTTCCAGCACCGTGGGACTGCGGACGGTGCCCCCCACACGCACAGGATTGGCAGGTATGGCCTTCTTCGCGATCTCCTCGACGAACCCCCTCGTGCTTCTGTCCAACAGTGATCTGGTGCGCGACAACGAGCGGCTCGGACTTGCCAACCATCAGCTGGAACAGGCGGTGTCGTCGCACGCCGTAGTGGATCAGGCAATCGGCGCGGTGGTGGCGATCGGCAGCATCGCCCCTGAGGAAGGCTGGCGGGTTCTGCGGGACGTTTCACAGCGCACGAATGTCAAGATCCGTGTTGTCGCCGAGCACGTTCTGATGTTCGCTCAGGGCAGGCCCTTGCCGGAGGCGGAGCGCGTCGAACTGAACCGGGCCATCGGGCGTTACGCCGCCCTGCGGGGCGGCTCTGGAGGGGACGAGACTCGCCCTGCGTGTGACGATCATGGCCTTCCATGCGCGGAATGACTTGGTGCTTCCCGGTCGTCGGCGGCCGGGAAGCCGGACCCTGCGGTTCGAGGGGGGCAGTGCCGGGCTCTCAGGAGAGGGCGGCCGAGGTGGTGTCCATCGCACCCGCGCGCGCCCACACGCCTGGGACTGCAGCCGCTCTCGCAGGTCCAACGACCCGCCGCAGGGCGCGTTCCGGCGCCAAAACCGGATTGACGGCCTGCGGCAACTCTCCTGCCCGGCTTCACCACGCCTTCACTGCGCGGATCGGGAAGAGCCAGAGGCGCCCGACATCCTGGACGCCCGCGCGGGAGTCTCGGACCTTCCCGCGCGCAACGACGGCCGGCCTCGCGCGTGCTGCGCGCTGACGCGCATTGTCGGCGCCGACGTCAAGACGTCGTACATGGTGCACACACGCGAGACTCCTCCTGTTGTGCCCCGGGTAAACGAAGGACCGCGCAGGTACAGGTACGGCCCCCGCCGGGAATCGCCAGGGAACGTCGGCGGGGGCCGCGGGTGAGGCGCCACCATGGCCCCATGATGTGCTGCCCCACAGTTCCGTCCGTGGCGCCGCGGGGGGCGGGAGGCACCCGCGGGCACCGCGAACGGATGACCGGGCCGCTGTTGTCGGCGATGCGGCACCGGCCGTCTGAGGTCCGTCCTGCCCGGGGTCAGGGGGAAGACGGAGAGGAACGAGGTTCCCCTCGTGCGGAACGCAAACGCTATGGCACATGCCAGAACTACCTCAAGACCGCCGAATGCCGCGCCGGCCGGAACTGTCTGATGTCACTGGCACATGCGGCGGGCCGTTCCGCGCGAACCGCCCATGTGCGGATGACGGCCCACCGGGCCGGTGCTTCGATGGACAACCACCACAGAGATTGCGGCAAAACTGGGGAGAAGTGGGCATGAGCGCACCACCGCCGTTCGCCATCCACGCGGTGGACACCGGGGACCCGGTACTCGTCCGCGTGAGTGGGGAACTCGACCTGCACACTGCACCTGACCTGGACAGCGCCCTGACAACGCTGCATGCCCGGCACTGCGAACTCGGCCTCGCCCAGGTGCCGTTCACCGACTCCACCGCCATCAACCTGCTGACCCGCCACCACCGGCCCGCTTCCGTGCCGTCGGCACCGGCTACCTCCGCTACGCGCAGGAGGAGCCCGGCCTGTTCCGCAACGGCTTTCCACATCCCTGGCGACATGACCCACGCCGCCGACGGCACCGCCGCGGGCACCACCGGCAAGACCCCCTTCGAGCTGCTCGGTGAAGCACTCGACGCTCTCGTGGAAGCCGGCTTGCTGCCCGAGGACGAGCACGGCCGTCGGGGGCGAGGCCGGCAGGGCGGTGGACGCAGGTGGGTTACTGAGGCGGAACTCGTGACGTCGTCGGGTGGCTCAGGTGGGGCTGATTGCCGGGCCGGTCTCGGCGAGGCGGCCGTCCATGACCAGACCGCCGGCCGCCGCTGACTATCTGCTGCGCTCGGTGCGGTCGTCGTACCTTTCGCGGGCGGTGAGGACATCCTCGATGTGCAGCACGGACCACTCCGTGAGCGCCTTCAGCGGTTCCCGTAGCGTCTGGCCGAGCGCGGTCAGCTCGTACTCCACGTGCGGCGGGACCTCTGGGTAGACGGTCCGGCTGATCAGCCCGTCGCGTTCGAGGGTGCGCAGCGTCTGGGTGAGCATCTTCTCGCTCACGCCCGCCAGCGCCTGCCGGAGCCGGCTGAACCGGGAGGTCCCGTTCCGGCCGAGTTCGCCGAGCACGAGGACCGCCCACTTGCTGCCGATCTGGTCGAGCAGGTCCCGCGACGGGCAGCCGCGCTCGTACGGATCGAATGACGGCATGGGCCCGGTCACCTTCTCGACAGCAGTCATGCGGCTCACCTCAATGCTTTCGCTGTGGTAAGTACCCTACCGAAAAGTGGCTACTACCCAACAGAGAGTATCCAGGTCAATCTGTGTTCCATCCCGCGGCGGACGGACCGCGGCAGGCGTGCAGGGCACGCGCGGAAGGAAGGAATGACCATCATGTCGATCGTCGTCACCGGAGCCACCGGCCAGCTGGGCAGGCTCACCGTCGAGGCACTGCTGCGGCGCGGGATCCCGGCCGCGGACATCATCGCGACCGGCCGGGACATCGCCGGGATCAAGGATCTGGCCGACCGGGGCATCACGGTACGCCGCGCCGACTTCGCGGACACCGACGGCCTGGCCGAGGCGTTCGCGGGGGCGGACAGGCTGCTGCTGATCTCGGCCTCGGTCCCCGTGAGCGAGCGGGTCGCCAACCACCGCCGCGTGATCGACGCCGCGGCGTCCGCAGGTGTGTCGCTGGTGGCGTACACGAGCACGACGCACGCGGACACGGCCACCACCGTCATCGGTGCCACGCACGGCGAGACCGAGGCGTATCTGCGGGAGCGCGGAATCCCCAGCGTGCTGCTGCGCAACAGCTGGTACCTGGAGAATTACACGAGCCAACTGCCGCAGATCCTGCAGAACGGCGCGGTCGTCGGCGCCGCAGGCGAGGGGCGGATCAGCGCCGCGTCCCGCGCCGACTACGCCGAGGCCGCAGCGGTCGTCCTCACCGCTGAAGGCCACACCGGCGCCGTGTACGAGCTCGGCGGCGACGAGTCCTTCACCCTGACCGAGCTCGCCGCCGCGATCTCCGCTGCGGCCGGAAAGCAGGTTGCCTACGCCGACCTCCCGGTGGCTGACTTCGCCCAGGTACTGGCCTCCGCGGGACTCCCCGCCGAGCTGGCGGAGGTCCTCGCTGACGCTGACCGCGGTATGAACCGCGGCGAGATGTACACCGACTCCGGCGACTTGCGCCGCCTGATCGGCCGCCCGCCCGTGACCCTGGTCGAGGCACTCGCGGCCGCCCTGCCTGACTGAGGTCGGGTGTCGCTGCGTCGTCGACAGCATGGATGGCACTGTGAACTGCCATCATCGGGGGGTGCTGATTCCCAGGGCAGTTGCTGTTGTCGTTGACGGACAGCGAGCGTTGGTCATCAAGCGATTCCTCAGGAAAGAGGCGTCGGGGGACTGCGTGATGTGCCAAGACAGGGGCTGGAGCGGGCCGAACTGCCCCGGACATCACTACGCGGTCCTGCCGGGCGGGCATGTTGAGGACGGCGAGAGCGCCGCGGACGCGGCATTGCGGGAGCTTCGTGAGGAGACGACGCTCGTTGCTCGGATCGAGCGGCAGGTGTGGACTGGCCGACACAACGGTCGGCCAGCCAGCTACTACCTCGTGAGGGACGTCCGGGGCAGCGCTGTCCTGTCCGGCGACGAAGCCAAAGCGCATGGCCCGAACGACAGTTACGAACTCATGTGGGTGACGGCCGACGCGTTCGACGAACTGAATCTGCATCCTGCGGACATCCGAGAGCCACTGGCACGGCTGCTTCGTGGCTGATCAGCCGCTGCGGAGCCGGCCGGGTGGCGGAATCCGCGCGCAGAGAATCCGGCATGGAGGCAGAGGCCGACTTCGGTGACGTGGCCGTCCGGTTCGCAGGCCGCCGCACGTGGGCCACCCGCCTGGAACGGCGGATCGCGATCGTGACCTGGATCGACACGCCCTAACGCCGACGCCGCCGACAGACCGCGCTCGGCCGGCTGACCCCCGTCGACTGCGAAACCGTGTCGAATGCGAAACCGTGTCGAATGCGAAACCGTGTCGAATGCGAAACCGGCATGACCGCACCGGCTCGCCGTTCGTTCGAACCTACGCGAGGTCGGGGCGCCGTCCGATCGCCGCTCAGCCGTCGTACGGCGTGAGCTCGGCGCGCTTCGGGGGCCGTCCGTCGCCGGAGGACCTGCCGGTCAGCCGCCGGCCGATCCATGGCACCAGGTGCTGCTTGGCGAAGCGGGCGTCGGCGACCCGGCGCGTCATCCAGTTCGGCGGCACCGCGGGCGGCAGCGCGGCGCGCCAGTCGTCCTCCGGCTCCAGGCCGAGCGCCTGCCAGACCGCCTCCGCGACCCGGCGGTGGCCCTCCGCCGTCAGATGCAGCCGGTCGACGTCCCACAGCCGCTGGTCGCCCAGGACATCGGCCCCGTACAGGTCGACCACGACGGCGCCGTGCCGGGCCGCGAGGTCGTCGATGCAGGAGAACAGCTCCTCCATGCGCGGGCGGAAACGCTCCATGACCGGGCCGTTGCGGCCCGGGCTGCGCATCAGGACCAACTGCTCGCAGGACGGGGCGAGCTTCTCGACGGCCTCGGTCAGCAGATCGCGCACGCGCACCATGTCGCACTTGGGGCGCAGCGTGTCGTTCAGCCCGCCGACCAGCGTCACGACATCCGCCTTCATCGCGGCGGCGACGTCGATCTGCTCCTCGACGATCTGGCCGATGAGCTTGCCGCGCACGGCCAGGTTCGCGTAGCGGAACCCCGGGGTGCGCGCCGCCATCCGGCCGGCCAGCAGGTCGGCCCAGCCGCGGTAAGAGCCGTCGGGCAGCAGGTCCGACATGCCCTCGGTGAAGGAGTCGCCGACCGCGACGAGACTGGTGTAGTTGGCATTCATCTGCATGGCGTCAGTGATCGTATCCCGGACGCCGGGGCCGTGCGGGCCGCAGGTCTGGGCAGCGGCCGCGGACGGCGGTATGCCGGGAACAAGCAGGACGCGACAGCGCACGGGGAACACGGGGGAGTACGTCATGGGCATCGGCACCATGTGGACGGTGAGCTTCTGGAAGGCCACCGCCGAGCGCGCGATCAGGACCTTCGCACAGTCACTGGCCGCCGTCCTGGTCGCGGGGGCGACCAATCTGCTGGACGTCGACTGGGCGGCGGCGTTCGGCACGGCGGGCCTGGCCACGCTGCTGGCGGTGCTCACCGCCGTCGGCACGGCCGGCGTGGGACCGCACGGCCCGGGGATCCTGGAGACCCCGGCGCCGAAGGCGGCCCCGGAGCGGCCGGCGGCCTGACCCGGCCGGCGGCCTGACCCGGCCGGCGGCCTGACCCGGCGGCCGCGCGCTCAGCCGGCCGCGGTCACCAGCACCCCGTCGGCCACCCGCACCCGGTCACCGGTGAACCGCTCGCGCAGCCTGCGGTCGTGCGAGACCACGACGAGGGTGCCCGCGTACCCGGCGAGCGCCGCGTCCAGGTCCTCGACGAGCGCGGGCGCCACATGGTTCGTCGGCTCGTCCAGGAGCAGCAGGTCGGCGGGGCGGGACACCAGGAGGGCCAGGTCGAGACGGCGGCGCTGGCCCACCGACAGGCCGCGCACCGGCACGGCCAGATCCTCCTCGCGGAACAGACCGAGCACGAGGAGGGCCTCGGCGTGCTCCTCGGGCGGCCCGCCGAGCCCGGCCGCGAACACGTCGAGCAGCGCCCGGTCCGCGCCCTCGTGGGTGACCTCCTGCGCCAGGTACCCGATGCGCGGCGGCAGCCCGACGCTGCCCGTGTCCGGGGTGAGCCGTCCGGCGAGGAGGGCGAGCAGCGTCGACTTGCCCGCGCCGTTCGGCCCCGTCACCAGCGTCCGTGACCCCGGCGCGAGGACCAGCCGGTCCACGGTCAGCCGGCCCTCGACGACGGCGTCCGTCACCTCGACGGGACGCACGAAGGGATGGCCGCCGCCGTCCAGAGTGCCGTCGCCCGCCGTGAAGCGCAGCGGGTCCGGCGGCCGCGGCACCGGGTCGGCGCGCAGCCGTCGCAGCCGCTCGCGCGCGTTGCGCACGACACCGGAGATCTGGCCCTCGACCGACCGCTGGTGTGGGGAGAACTTGGCGAACGTGCTGCTGTCCCGCATCCGCCAGCCGCTGCCGAGCCGGTCGGCGTTCCGCCCGGCGATCTCCTCCTGCCGCGCCACCTCGTCGGACCACGCGCGGTGGCGCTCCTCCCAGCGGCGGCGCAGGGCGGTGCGCTGTTCCAGGTAGCCGTGCCAGCCGTTGCCGAAGCGGGACACGGTCTTCCGGTCGCCGTCCACCTCGACGATCGAGGTCGCCACCCGGTCGAGGAAGACCCGGTCGTGGGTGACCGCGACGACGGTGCCGCGATGCCCGCGCAGCCGGTCCTCCAGCCAGCTCAGCGCCTGGTCGTCGAGGTGGTTCGTCGGCTCGTCCAGGAGCAGCAGCTCGGGCTGCGGGGCGAGGACGCAGGCCAGCGCCAGGCGGGCCGCCTCGCCGCCCGAGAGCGAGCCGAGGGTCCGGGTGCGCGCCAGGTGCGCGGCGCCGAGGCCGTGCAGGGCGGCCTCCACGCGGGCGTCGGCGCGGTAGCCGTCGCGCGCCTCGAACGCCGCCACCAGGTCGGCGTACGCGGCGAGTCCGGCCCGGTCCGCCGTGCCGAGCTCCGCCTCCGCCGCCCTGATCCGCCGTTCCAGGTCGCGCAGCTCGGCGAGCGCGCCGTCGACCGCGTCCTGCACGGTCGCGTCGGGCGGCAGCGGCGGCGTCTGCGCGAGATACCCGGCCCCGCCGTCCGCGACCACGACGACCGAGCCGTCGGCCGGCCGCAGCTCGCCCGCGACGAGCCGCAGCAGCGTCGACTTGCCCGAGCCGTTCTCACCGATGACGCAGACCCGTTCGCCGGGGCGCACGGTCAGCGCGACCCGGTCGAGCACCGGCCGGTCCGGATACCCGTACGTCACGTCCTTCAGGACAAGCTGACTCATACGCCCCTCCCCAGGGTCAGGCGGTCTGGCCGAACAGCTCCCGCAGTACGTCCTCCATGGTGACCAGCCCCGCGAGCCGGCCGTCGGCCCCGAGCACCGCCGCGACATGCGTACGGCTGCCCCGCATCGCCGTCAGCACGTCGTCCAGCGGCGTCGCCTCGCGCACGCGTGCGATGGGCCGCATGTCCGGCACCCGGAACGGCAGGTCGCGCGGAGTCGCGTCCAGCGCGTCCTTCACATGGAGATAGCCGACGATGCGCCGGCCCTCGTCCACGACCGGGAAACGGGAGAACCCGGACTCGGCGGACAGCCGCTCCAACTGCTCGGGAGTGACGCCCACGCGCGCGTAGACAACCTTCTCCAGCGGCATGACGACGTCCTTGACCGGGCGGCGGCCCAGTTCCAGCGCGTCGTGCAGCCGTTCCTGCGCGCGGTCGTCGATCAGGCCCGCGTCGGAGGAGTCCTTGACCATGCGGGCCAGTTCGTCGTCCGAGAACGTCGCCGAGACCTCGTCCTTGGTCTCCACGCGCAACAGCTTCAGCAGCGTGTTCGCGAAGGCGTTCACCGTGAAGATCACCGGACGCAGGGCGCGCGCCAGGGCCACCAGCGGCGGACCGAGCAGCAGCGCGGAGCGCACCGGCTCGGCGAGCGCGATGTTCTTCGGCACCATCTCGCCGAGCAGCATGTGCAGATACGTCGCCACCGTCAGCGCGATCACGAACGAGATCGGGTGCACGAGACCGTGCGGCACGCCGACCGCGTCGAAGACCGGCTCCAGGAGATGCGCGATGGCGGGCTCGGCGACGATGCCGAGCACCAGGGTGCACAGCGTGATGCCGAGCTGCGCCGCGGCCAGCAGCGCCGACACGTGCTGCAGGCCCCACAGCACGCTGCGCGCCCGCCGGTCGCCCTCCTCCGCGAACGGCTCGATCTGGCTGCGGCGTACGGAGATGAGGGCGAACTCGCCGCCCACGAAGAAGGCGTTGACGACAAGGGTCGCCAGGCCGATCAGAAGCTGGATCGCGGTCATCGGGCCTCCTCCTGGACCGGCGTACCGTCGGCGGGCGCGTGCAGCAGGACACGGGCGGCGCGGTGGCCGTGCGCGTCCACGACGTCGAGCCGCCACCCGGCGACCTCGACGCGGTCCCCGTTGTCGGGGATACGGCCCAGCTCGGTGGCGACGAGACCGGCCAGGGTCTCGTACGGGCCTTCGGGCACCCGCAGTCCGACCCGCGCGAGCTGGTCGGTGCGGGCGGCGCCGTCCGCCGAGTACAGGGTGCGGCCGTCCTCGTCGGTGCCGGCAGCCGCGATGTCGGGCGTCTCGTGCGGGTCGTGCTCGTCACGCACCTCGCCGACGACCTCCTCGACGATGTCCTCCAGGGTGGCGACGCCGGCCGTGCCGCCGTACTCGTCGATCACCACGGCCATCGTCCGTTTGCGGGACAGCCGGTCGAGCAGCTGGTCCACGGAGAGCGTCTCCGGGACGAGCAGCGGCTCGCGCAGCAGCTCGGTGACGCCCTTGCGGGCGCGCTGCTCGTCGGGCACGGCGAGCACGTCCTTGATGTGCACGATGCCGACGACGGTGTCGAGGTTCCCGCGGTAGACGGGGAAGCGGGACAGGCCGGTCGCCCGGGTCGCGTTCGCCACGTCCTCGCAGGTGGCCAGGACGTCGAGGGCGATGACCTGGACGCGCGGCGTCATCACGTTCTCCGCGGTCAGGTCGGCCAGGTTCAGGGTGCGCACGAACAGCTCGGCGGTGTCCGCCTCCAGCGCGCCCTCCTTCGCGGAGTGCCGGGCCAGCGCCATCAGCTCCTGCGGGCCGCGCGCGGAGGCGAGCTCCTCGGTCGGCTCGATGCCGAAGCGGCGCACGAGCCGGTTCGCCGTGTTGTTCAGATGCGAGATGAACGGCCGGAACACCGCGCTGAACCAGCGCTGCGGCGTGGCCACCCGCTTGGCGACGGCCAGCGGCGACGAGATCGCCCAGTTCTTCGGTACCAGTTCACCGACGACCATCAGGAACACGGTCGACAGGGCGGTGCCGAGCACGAGCGCGACCGACGACGAGGCCGACTTCGGGATGCCGACGGCCTCCAGCGGGCCCGCGATCAGCTTGGCGATGGACGGCTCGGCGAGCATGCCGACGACCAGGTTGGTGACGGTGATGCCGAGCTGCGCGCCGGAGAGCTGGAAGGTCAGCTGCCGTACGGCCTTGAGGGCGCCGGCCGCGCCGCGCTCCCCGCGCTCGACGGCGTCCTCGAGGTCGCGGCGCTCCACGGTCGTGAGGGAGAACTCCGCCGCGACGAAGGCGCCGCAGGCCAGCGAGAGCAGTACTGCGACGGCGAGCAGGAGCACTTCGGTCATCATCGGGACGTCACCTCCGTCCCATGATCGGACAGGGGCCGGAGGGGCGCGCGGTCTCGTGGACCGGGCAGGGGGACGGACCGGGTGACGGGCCGGGTACTGGGAGGCTCGCCCATGGGCGGACGCTCACACCTTTCGTGGACGTGGAGGACTTAAAGGACGTGGTGGACGTGGTGGACGTGGACGTGAAGGGCGTGGTCGAGGTCGAGAAGGGCCCGCCGTGCGCGGAGGCACGGCGAGCGACCCATCCATGGTAAAGGATCGGCAAAACCCCGGGTGGGGTGATCCGCTACCGGCCGGTGAAGGGCTTCACCCAGCGGCTCCACTCGGGCTGCGGGGCGTAACCGGCGGCCTTCCAGGCGTGGTGCGCCAGCTCGTTCTCGTCCAGGACCATCGCGTCGCCGCGCCGTCCGCCGAGCGCGACGAACCGCTCCTCGGCGGCGGTGAGCAGCGCCGAGCCGACGCCCTGCCGCCGCGCGTCCGGATGCACCGCGAGGCGGTAGAGCGAGGCGCGCCAACCGTCCCATCCCGCGATCACCGTCCCCACCAGCTCCCCGTCGCGCTCGGCGAGCAACAGCGCCTCGGGGTCGCGGGCGACCAGGCGCTCCACCCCCGCGCGGTCGTCGCTGATGCTCGTGCCCTCCGCGGCCACCTTCCAGAAGGCGAGCACGGCGTCGAGATCGGTGGGGGCGGCGGACCGGATACGAAGATCATTCATGGTCCGAGGCAACCAGGCGGCGGTCGTGCCCGGCAATCCATTTCACGGACCGGACACCGGGTTCGGCACAGGACTCGGCACCGGGATCAAGGAAGAACCGGACACCGGGTTCAGGGACCGGACACCGCCCTCCCCGCCCACTCCGGCGGCGCCTCCGCGAGGGCGGCGAGCCGTGCGCGTACGGCGTCGGGGAAGGGCACGGCACGGCCCGCCTGCTGGTCGACGTGCAGGGCGAGCAGCTCGATGGTGGCGACCGGGGTGTCCGCCGCCCGGCCGTCGTACATCTCGTGTGTGAACCGCGCCTTCTTCCCGGCCGCGCCGAGCATGCGCGTACGCACCGTGAGCGGGGCGCCCTCCGGTACGTCCTTGAGGTACCGGACATGGGACTCGACCGTGTACAGCGAGCAGCCGGTGCTCGCCCGGTAGGCGGCGTCGAGTCCCGTACGGTCCATCAGCGCGTCGGTGGCGTACCCGAAGACCAGGACGTAGAACGCCTCGCTCATGTGGCCGTTGTAGTCGATCCACTCGGGGCGCACCGTCGCGTGCAGCAGCGGCAGGCTCATGATCCGTCACCGCCTCCGGGCAGCCGGCCCGTGGCGCGCAGGACGGCGATGACACCGCGGTCGCGCTCGGCGACCAGGTCCGCGACGGTACGTCCCGCGGCCGCGTCGTCGCACCCGGAGACCACCGCGTCGTACAACTCCTTGTCCAGTTCCGGGGCTTGGAGCCGGGTCCACGGAGACTTCAGGGACGGGCCGAAGTGGTCGAGCATGTGCGCCATCCCGCCCTCACCGCCGGCCAGTGCGAAGGTGAGCATCGGACCCATCAGGGCCCAGCGCAGGCCGGGGCCCTCGGTGATGGACCGGTCGATGTCGGCGACCGTCGCCTCGCCGTTCGCCACCATGTGCAGCGCCTCGCGCCACAGCGCTTCCTGGAGCCGGTTGGCGATGAAGCCGGGGACCTCGCGGTCCATGGTGATCACGGATTTGCCCGCGATCTCGTAGAAGCGCGCCGCCCAGCGCACGGCGTCGGGCGCGGTCCGCTCCCCGCCCACCACCTCCACCAGCGGGATCAGGTACGGCGGGTTGAAGGGGTGCCCGACGAGGAGCCGGCCGGGCGTGGCCGCCTCCGTCTGCAGGTCGGTCATCGGGTAGCCGGACGTGGAGGAGGCGATCACGACCTCGGCGGGCGTCGCCGCGTCGAGGCGGGCGAGCAGACCGCGCTTGAGATCCAGCTTCTCCGGGGCGCTCTCCTGCACGAACTCCGCGTCCGCGACGGCCTCTTCGAGCGTGGCGGCCACCGTCAGACCCTCCGGCGAGGCGCCCTCGGCGAGCCCTAGCTGTTCCAGGGCGGGCCAGGCCGCGTCGACGAGGCGCCGCAGCCGCTCGGCCGCGTCGGGCGCCGGGTCCCATGCGGTGACGTCGTAACCGCGGGCGAGGAAATGGGCGGCCCAGCCGCCGCCGATCACTCCGGCGCCGACACAGGCGACGCGGCGCACGTGTTCGGGGGCGGGCCGCACATCCCGTACGTCGTCGGTCACTTGAGCCCCCACGTGAGCCGGGCCTCGGCCGGAGAGGCGACGCGCGCGCCCATCGCCTCGACGATCGTGACGGCGCGCTCCACGAGCTGCGCGTTGGTCGCCTTCACGCCCTTGCCGAGGTACAGGTTGTCCTCCAGGCCGACCCGGACATGGCCGCCGAGCAGCACCGACTGGGCCACCCAGGGCATCTGCATCCGGCCCAGCGCGAAACTCGCCCACCGGGCGCCCCGCGGCAGCATGTTCACCATCGACTGGAGTACGCCCGGATCGGCGGGCGCGCCCCACGGGACGCCCATGCACAGCTGGAACACGGTCGGCTCGTCGAGCAGCCCCTCGGCGAGCAACTGCTGGGCGAACCAGAGGTGCCCGGTGTCGAAGATCTCCAACTCGGGCCGTACGCCCAGCTCCTGGATGCGGCGAGCGCCGGCACGCAGCATGTCGGGCGTGGAGACGTAGAGGTTCGAGCCGTCGCCGAAGTTCAGGGATCCGCAGTCCAACGTGCAGATGTCGGGAAGGAGTTGCTCGACGTGCGGGAGGCGCTCCAGGCCGCCGACGAGATCGGTGCCCGGCAGGTGGCGCAGCGGCTCGTCGGGGTCGACGACCAGGTCGCCGCCCATCCCCGCGGTGAGGTTGATGACGACGTCGGTGCCGGTCTCCTTGATGCGCTCGACGACCTCGCGGTACAGCCGCGGATCGCGTGACGGCGCACCGGTCTCCGGATCACGTACGTGGATGTGGACCGCGGCGGCACCGGCCTCGGCGGCCTGCACCGCCGACGCGGCGATCTGCTCGGGGGTGACGGGGACGTGCGGGCTCTTGCGCACGGTGTCACCCGCGCCGGTCAGGGCGCAGGTGATGATGACGTCCTGGTTCATGGTCGCGACGGTTCCTCTCGGGACGGAGCACGGCGAGGGACGGAGCACGGCAAGGGACGGAGCAAGGCAACGGGTCGGAGCAAGGCAACGGCTCGGAGCGTGTGTCGGGCGGCGACGAAGACCTCACGACCGTAACCACGCGACGCTCGTCCGCTCAAGACCTCGTTTCATGATGCGAGCCAGCACCGCACCAAATGAACACAGGAACCGGGGTGTTCAGAGCGCCCGCGCCGCCCGCGCGATCTCCTCCGCCGCGGCCTGCGCGAGCGGGCCGAGCGTGCCGAACCGCGCCTCGGGCACCCGGTCCTGCGGCCCCCAGATGCTGACCACCGCGAACGGCCGGCCCCGGCTGCCGAGCACCGGCGCCGAGACCCCGTACAGGCTGCGCTCCATCTCGCCCACGCAGACGCTGTACCCGCGCTCGCGCGTCCGCTCCAGCTCGTCCCGCAGCCGCTTGCGGTCGGTGAGCGTGGTGTCCGTGAACGCCTCGTACGTCTGCGCCGGCCCGCCGAGCAGCGCCTCCTGCTCCTCCTCCGGCAGCCAGGCGAGCAGCGCCTTGCCGGTCGAGGTGGCGTGCAGCGGGACCTGCCGGCCGAGCCATTTCGCGCTGAGCACCACAGGCGGCGTGACCTCGTCGATGTAGGTGAGCCCGAGCTGCTGCACCACCGCGAGGTTGGCCGTCTCACCGGTCTGCTCGCTGACCCGCAGCAGGGTGCCGTGGGCGCGCCTGATCAGCCCGTCGAACCCGGCGACCGACGCCATCCGGGCCACCGCGAACCCGACCGTGTACCGGTTGGTGACCGGACTGCGCTGCACGAGCCCGAACCGCTCCATCGTCGACAGCAGCCGCCAGGCCGTCGCGCGGTTCAGCTCGCAGCGGGCGGCCAGATTCGTGGCCGTGTCGCCGTCCGGCGCACTGTCCGCCGTCGCCTGCAGCAGGGTGATCGCGCGCTCCAGGGACTGGACCTTGCCCGACGTGCCGCCGGCCTCACCGGCCCTGGCCGGTCCTTCGTCCTCAGCGGTGTGCCGTGCGTTCGCCATACGTATCCGTTCCTCGGCTCTCAAAGGTTCTCAAAGGCTCTCAAGTGATGGGGGAATACAAACGTTCAGTCTGGGCAGGCGGGTAGGCGCAGGGCTTGTGACCTCGAACTTCCCCTGTTCTTCCGCCTCTTGACCTCCCTCCCGGCCGTCCCTATGTTCTCAGCATTCGAGCGGCCATCGCGTCATGTGAACGTACCGAATTCCGGGATCTGGAGGCGACCCCTGACATGCCCGACCGACCATCTCCGCCCGGCGTGGGCCTTGGAGGGCTGTCCCGCGGTCTGACGCGCAGGGACGTGCTCCGCGGCGGGGCCCTGCTCGCCGGCGCGGTTCCGGCCGCGGGCCTGCTGTCCGCCTGCTCCCGGCCGAGCGTCGCCGCGTCGGACGGGAAGCCGCACCGCGGCGGCGTGCTGCGGGTCGGCGTCAGCGGCGGCAGCGCCAAGGACAGCCTCGACCCGCACAGCCCGCTCACCTACCCCGACCAGTCGCGCGTGGTGAACCTCTTCGAGCCGCTCTTCACCCACGACGCCTCGTACCGGATCAAGCCGCTGCTCGCCGAGTCCGTCGAACCGTCCAAGGACGGGAAGACATGGGTGGTGAAGCTGCGTCCGGGCATCGAGTTCCACCACGGCAAGACGCTCGACGCCGACGACGTCATCGCGACCCTGCGCCGCATCGTCGACCCCAAGGCGCCCACGGCGGGCGCCGGCAGCCTCGCCATGCTCGACGCGAAGGCGCTCAAGCGGGAGAACGCCACCACGGTGCGGATCCCGCTGAAGACGCCGTACGCGCTCTTCGAGGATCTGCTCGCGCAGTACACCCTCGGGATCATCCCGGCGGACTTCGACCTGAAGCGGCCCGTCGGCACGGGCCCGTTCCGCTACCGGTCGTTCGCGCCCGGCGACCGGTCCACCTTCCGCCGCTTCGCCGACTACTGGCGGCGGCCCGCGTACGTCGACGAGGTGCACATCCTCGACTTCCCCGACGACACCGCGAAGATCAACGCACTGCTGAGCCGCCAGCTCGACGCCATCGACAACCTGCCGCCCGCCTACATCGAGATGATCAGGAACCAGGGCGGGCAGGTGCTGATCTCGAAGACCGGCTCCTGGAACCCGATCACGATGCGCGTCGACACCGCCCCGTTCGACGACGTCCGAGTCCGCCAGGCGTTCCGGCTGATCGTCGACCGGCCGCAGATGGTCGACCAGGTGCTCGGCGGCCAGGGCCGCGTCGGCAACGACATGTACGCGCCGTTCGACCCCGCCTACGCGAGGCAACTCCCGCAACGCCACCAGGACCTGGGCAAGGCCAGGTCGCTGCTCAAGGCCGCCGGGCACGAGGGGCTGAGCGTCGAACTGGTCACGTCCTCCGGAATCGGCGCGGGCTCCATCGAGGCCGCCCAGCTCTTCGCCCAACAGGCCAAGGGCGCCGGGGTCAAGGTCGACGTCCGCATCACCGACTCCGCGACCTTCTACGGCGACCGCTATCTCAGCTGGCCGTTCGCCCAGGACTACTGGATCACCCGGAACTACGTCCCCCAGGTGGACTCCGGATCCCTCAAGACGTCCCCGTACAACGAAACCCACTGGAACGACCCGGAGTTCACCCGCCTCATGGCCAGGGCCCGCAGCGAATTCGACGCAGACAAGCGCAAGGACCTCCTGCAAGCCGCGCAGAAGATCGAGTACGAGCGCGGCGGCCACATCATCTGGGGCTTCAAGAACCAGGTCGACGCCTACGCGGCCAACGTCACCGGGTTCACCCCGAACTCCAATCTGCCGCTGTCCAACTACGAGTTCCGCAATGTCTCGGTCAGCGGCTGAGGCGGCGGCGGTTCCCGCGGCGGACGGGTCCCTCCGCCGCGACGACGCCCCCGCCCCCGCACGCACCTGGACCCTGTGGGCACTGCGCCGCGTCGGCATGGCGGTGCTCACCCTGTGGCTGATCTCGCTGCTCGTCTTCACCGCCACCCATCTGCTCGGCGACCCCGCCCAGGCCATCCTCGGCCGCTCGGCCACCCCGGAGCGGCTGGCCGCGCTGCGGAGCCAGCTGGGCCTCGACGAGTCGCCCGTCCACCAGTACTTCTCCTGGCTCGGCGGCGTCCTCACCGGCGACTTCGGCACCTCGCTCGCCACCAAGGGCCCGGTCTCCGCCCTCATCGGCGGGAGGATCGTCAACAGCGCTGTCCTGGTGGGCATCTCGGCCGTCGTCATCGCGCCGCTCTCCGCGCTCGTCGCCCTCTACTCGGCCCGCCGCCGCGACCGCGCCGCCGACCACGTCATCCAGGTCGCGCTGCTCGGCACCGCCGCGCTCCCCGAGTTCGTCATCGGCATCCTCCTGGTCACCCTCTTCTCCACCGTCGTCTTCACCTGGCTGCCGTCGGTCGCGGTCTCCTGGACCGGCAGCCCCTGGTCCGACCCGGTCGTGATGATCCTGCCGGTGGCGACGCTCACCCTGGCCGTCGTCCCGTACGTCGCCCGGATCCTGCGCGCCTCCCTCATCGAGGTCCTGGAGAGCGACTACGTGGAGATGGCCCGGCTCAAGGGCGTCCCCGAGCGCAGGGCCGTCGCCCGGCACGCGCTCGGCAACGCCGTCGTCCCCGCCATCCAGGTCATGGCGCTCCAACTCGCCTGGCTCGCGGGTGGAGTCGTGGTCGTGGAGAGCCTGTTCCTGTACCCCGGCATCGGCACCGCCCTGGTCGACGCCGTACGCAACCGTGACGTCCCGGTGATCCAGGCGCTCGCCCTGCTGATCGCCGCCGTCTACGTCGCCGTGAACCTGATCGCCGACGTCCTGACCATCCTGGTGACGCCCAAGCTCCGGACGGGGGTGCGGTGATGGCCACCGCAGTGCTCGACACGAACACCGGCACGACCGGGGCGGACCCGACGGCCCGCAGGCCCCGGCTGCGCGGGGCGCTCGCCTCCGCCCGCACCTGGGTCGGCATCGTCCTCACCGTCGTCATCGTGGGCATCGCCTTCCTCGGCCCGCTGTTCTCCCCGCACGGCGAGAACGACATCGTCGGCGCCCCCTACTCGGACTCCGCGCCGGGCGCGCTCCTCGGCACCGACTACCTCGGCCAGGACGTGTGGAGCCGGCTGCTCGCCGGCGGCGACTGGGTCGTGGTCACCGCCGTGTCGGCCACCGTGCTCGGCATGGTGCTCGGCGTCGCGGCCGGGCTCGTCGCCGGGTACGCGCGCGGCTGGGTCGACGAGATCGTCATGCGGGTCTGCGACGTGATCCTCGCCTTCCCGCAGATCGTTCTCGTGCTGGTCCTGCTCTCGGTGGCCGGGCCGAAGCGCTGGCTGGTCGTCGTGGTCGTCGGCGTCTCGCACGCCCCGCGCGTCGCCCGGCTCACCCGCGGCATGACGACCGGGCTCGCCACCCGCGAGTTCGTCCAGTCCGCGGAGGCGCTCGGCGAGAAGCGCACCCGCATCCTCTTCCGCGAGCTGCTGCCGAACATGTCGGCCCCGCTCCTCGCCGAACTCGGCCTGCGGCTGACCTACTCCGTCGGCCTCGTCGCCTCCATCGGCTTCCTCGGCTTCGCCTCCGACCCCAGCGCGGCCGACTGGGGCCTGATGATCAACGAGAACCGGCTGGCCCTCGCCGTCCAGCCCTGGGCGATCCTCGGCCCCGTCCTCGCCATCGCCGTTCTCGCCCTGGGCACGAACCTGATCGCGGACGGGATCGCCCGCGCGGCGGCCGGGTCCGATACGGGGGCCGGGGCATGAGGGGGTTCGTCGCCGGGTGCCGCCCGGTGGGGCTTCTGCGAGACCAGCCACGACGCACCCGAAGCCCGCACCGCACACCCACCCGGCAGACGGGGTCGGCCCCCGCCACGAAGGGAGCCACCTCATGAACCCCGCGATCACCGTCACCGGTCTGCGCGTAGCGCTCGGCCGCAGCGGCCCCGACGTCGTCGACGACATCACCTTCGACGTCGCCGCGGGCGAGATCCTCGCCCTGGTCGGCGAGTCCGGCAGCGGCAAGACGACCATCGCCACGGCCCTGCTCGCGCACACCCGCAGGGGCGCCCGCGTCGACGCGGGCGAGGTCGTCCTCGACGGCCGCGAACTGCTCGGCGCCCCGGAAGGCGAAGCCCGCAAACGGCGCGGCAGCGAGGTCGCGTACGTCCCTCAGGACCCGGCCGCCTCCCTCAACCCCGTGATGCGCGTGGGCAGCCAGATCCGTGAGGTCCTCGACGTCCACCGCGCGGGCACCCCCGCCGAACGCGACGCCCGCGTCCGCGAGGTGCTCGCCGAGGTCGCGCTCCCCGCCGACGACGCGTTCCTGCGCCGCTACCCGCACCAGCTCTCCGGCGGACAGCTGCAGCGCGTCGGCATCGCCATGGCGTTCGCGCTGCGCCCGCGCGTCCTCGTCCTGGACGAGCCGACGACCGGCCTCGACGTCACCACCCAGGCCCATGTCCTCGCCACCGTGCGGGAGTTGTGCGCCCGGCACGACGTCGCCGCCGTCTACGTCACCCACGACCTCGCCGTCGTCGGGGAGTTCGCGCACCGCGTCGCCGTGATGTACGCGGGCCGCATCGTCGAGACCGGCCCCCGCGAGACCGTCTTCGCGACGCCCTCGCACCCGTACACCCGCGCCCTGCTCGCCGCCGTACCGAGCGTCAACGAGGCCCGCGTCCTCACCGGCATCCCCGGCAGCACCCCCTCGCCGGGCCGCCGCCCCACGGGCTGCCGGTTCCGTGACCGCTGCGACTTCGCCGAGGCCGCGTGCGCCGAGGGCGAGCCGGACCTCGCGCCCGTGTCCGACACCGCCGTGCTCGCCCGCTGCCGCCGTGTCGACCACGTCCGCGCCCGGCCCCTCGCCTTCACCGTCGCCGCACCGGACGACGCCCCGCGCCCCGAACCCGTGCTCACCGTGCGCGAGTTGACGGCCCACTACGGCTCCCGGCAGATCCTGCACGGCATCGACCTGGACGTCGGCCGCAACGAGTGCGTGGCCGTCGTCGGTCAGTCCGGCAGCGGCAAGTCGACCCTCTCGCGGGCTGTCGGCGGACTGCACGAGGAGTGGACGGGAAGCGTCTCCTTCCAGGGCGAGTCCGTACCCGCCGGCGCCCGGCGGCGCACCCGCGAACTGCGCAAGTCCGTCCAGTACGTCTTCCAGAACCCGTATCTCGCCCTGAACCCCCGGATGACCGTCGGCAAGATCGTCCGACGGCCGCTGGAACTGTTCGGCCTGGCCAAGGGCGCCGCCGCCACCGAGCGCGTCCACGAACTCCTCGCTCAGGTCATGCTCTCGCCCGGCGTCCACGACCTGCGCCCCGACCGGCTCTCCGGCGGCGAACGCCAGCGCGTCGCCATCGCCCGCGCCCTCGCCTGCGAACCCGAACTGCTCATCTGCGACGAGGTGACCTCCGCCCTCGACGTCTCCGTACAGGCGTCGATCGTGACCCTCCTCGACGACCTGCGCACGAGCCGCGGCCTGTCGATGCTGTTCGTCACCCACAACCTCGCCCTCGTCCGCTCCCTTGCGACCCGGGTGGCCGTCCTCTCCGAGGGCCGCATCGTCGAGGAGGGCGCGACCGCCGACGTGCTCGACCGCCCCGCGCACGCCTACACCCGGCAGCTGCTGTCGGACACCCCGGGCCGCGAGGGCGACGGCGCCCCCGAACTCGTAGGAGAAGAAGCCTGATGACCGCCGCGGCCTTGGACGTCGAGTCGCTGCGCGAACCTCAGCGCTGGTTCCCCCGCACCACCGAGATCCCCGCGGCCACGGCCCCCGCGCCCTGGCCGCGCGCCGAACGCCCGCTCTCCGTGCGGGTCTTTGGCGCCGGACGCACCATGGACCTCGACGAGTTCCTCGACATCACGTACACCACCGCGCTCCTGGTGATCGTGGACGGCACCCTCGTGCACGAGCGCTACTTCCACGGGGTCACCCCCGAGGACCGGCTGCTCGGCAACTCGGCGACCAAGTCGGCGCTCGCCCTGCTGGTGGGTGGCATCCCCGGCCTCGACCTCGACGCGCCCGCACGCTCCTACGTCCCCGAGCTCGACGACAAGGCGTGTGGCTACCGGGATGTGACGATCCGTCATCTCCTTGCCATGACCACGGGCGTCCACTGGGCGGAGGACCACCGCGACCCGGACTCGCCCGCCGCCCGTCTGGTCGCCCCGGTCCGCGAGGGCACGGGCAGCCTGCGCGAGCAGCTCGTGCGGATCCCGCCGGGGCGGACGCCGGGCACCTCCTTCACGTACTGCACGGCCGACTCGCTCGTCCTCGACTGGGTCCGCGAACGCGCCACGGGGCGCGACTTCACCACCGACCTCGCGCGTCTGTGGAACGCCGTCGGCGCCGAACACCCGGCCGTCGTCGGGCACGACCCGCACGGCGTCGCCATGGCCGGCGGCTCCCTCGCGGCCACGGCCCGCGACTGGGCCCGCCTCGGATGGCTGCAGATCGACGGCCGCTGGCACGGGAACCCGCTCGTCCCCGCAGGCTGGGCCGACGAGTCCAGCAGGCCCGGCGAACTTTTCCTGCGCCCCGGGCGGCTGCCGACTACGATCACCACGCACGCCGGGTTCGGCCACCACTGGTGGCCGCTGGACACGGCGGGGCGGCGGGTCACCGCCGACGGGATGCGCGGGCAGTTCGTGTACGCCGACCGCGACCGTCGGGTGGTCGTCGTCAAGACCTCGGCGTGGCCGCACGGCGACGCGTGGGCCGACATGCAGTACCGGGACCTGTGCTACCTGGCACTTCCGGCCGTCGCCCAGGCGGCGGCCGCCATGCGACAGACGGATCAGGGGGAGTGAATGGCCAGCAGATTCACCGAGGTGGTCGTCGACTGCCACGACCCGGAGCGCCTCGCGGCGTTCTGGTGCGCGGTTCTCGACTTCGAGGTGATCGACCGCGGCAAGGACAAGGTCGAGATCGGTTCCTGGGAGCCGACCGTCGAGGAGGTCAGGGCCCGGCAGATGCCGCCCACCGTGGTCTTCATCCAGGTGCCCGAGGGGCGCACGGTGAAGAACCGGCTGCACCTCGACGTCAGCCCCATCGACCGCAGCACCGACGACGAAGTAGCGAGGCTCCGCGAACTCGGCGCGACCCCGGTGGACGTGGGCCAGGACCCCGGGAGCACCTGGGTGGTCATGGCCGACCCGGAGGGCAACGAGTTCTGCGTCCTGCGCACCCTGGCCCCGACCGCCGACTAGCGGGTCACACCTGCGCGGCCCGCTCCCGGCCCTCGTGCGCGCGCACGGCCTCGATCACCGGTCCCAGCGCCTCGAAGTGCGGCTCCAGGACCGTGAGGTACGAGACCCCGTACCGCTCCCGTACGGCGAGGACCTGCGCCGTGATCTCCTCGACCGTCCCGACCAGCAGGAGCGGCGAGTCGAGGAGGTCCTGTTCCGTGAGGTCGGGCATGTGCCGCAGCCACGGCCGGACCGCGGCGCCCCGGTCCTGGGTGACGATCACCATCTGCACCAGCAGATTCAGCTCGGCCGGCTCCGCGCGGTGGGCGGCGAACTTCCGGTACGCGGCGACGCGTTCCCCGATCCCGCGCGCGGGCAGCGGGAGGAGCCCACCCGCATTGCCCGGCGCCGGGCGGGCCCCGGTGAACGCGGCGATGTCCGCGTGCTCCGCGGCGATCCGCAGCATCCGGTCGCCGTTGCCCCCGATCAGCAGCGGTGGCCGGGGGCCCTGCTCCGGCGAGCCGAGCTGCCGGTCCAACTCCTCGACCGTACGCAGCAGATGATCGACGCGGCCGCCCGGCGTGCCCCACTCGACACCGGCCTGCTCGAACTCCTCGCGCACGTACCCCGTGCCGAGCCCCAGCTCCAGACGGCCCCCGGTCAGCGCGTTGACCGTCGTCACCTCGCGGGCCAGCAACACCGGGTTCCAGAAAGCACAGTTGAGGACGAACGTGCCGACCTGCGGGCGGGTCGTCGCCCCGGCCGCCGCGACGAGCGCGGGGAACGGGGCCGGCGCCCCCAGGTGATCGGGAACCAGGATCACGTCGTAGCCCAGCTCCTCCGCCCTGCGGCACTTGGCGCGCCAGGCGTCGTCGGGGGCAGGGCTGACCATGTTGACACCGAAGCGGAACGGGCGCGGCATGAACTCTCCTACCTGGTCCGGTACGTGCACTCCTGCCGCGCCATCCCCTCACTCGTGCGCGATCGCCGCCAGTACGTTCATCCGCGACGCCCGCAGCGCCGGCAGCAGCGCGGCGGCGAGCCCCACGAGCACCGAACCGATGACCACGGCGACGATCGTCGACCACGGGATCGCCAGCGCCGTCATCCCGGCCAGGGCGAGCACCTGGTGGGCGGCCACCCCCCAGATCAGGCCGAGCGTGAGCCCGAGCACCGCCCCGAACACGGCGATCACCACCGACTCCAGACGGATCATCCGCCGCAGCTGCCGGCGCGCGAGGCCGATCGCCCGCAGCAGCCCGATCTCCCGGGTGCGCTCCACGACCGACAGGGCGAGGGTGTTGACCACACCGAGCACCGCGATCACGATCGCGAGCCCGAGCAGCGCGTACACCAGGTACAGGAGCACCGCGATCTGGTCGTGGATCAGCTTCTTGTAGTCCGACTGGTCACGCACCTGCACCTGCGGATACGGGTCGAGGGCCTTGTCGAGGCGGGCGCGGAGGGTGCTGTCCGAGGTGCCGGGCGCGGCGTTGAGGTACACCGCGGAGTCCTGACCGCCGGGCACGTACTTCAGCAGCGTGGACATCCCCAGGTAGAAGCCGCCCTGCAGACCGAAGTTGCTGCCTCCCTGGTCGGTCAGGGCGCCCACGGTCAGCCGGGCGCGCTGCCCGCCGGGGAACTCGACCGGCAGCACACTGCCCACGCGCGCGTGATGGTCGTCGGCGAAGCTCTTGTCCAGCGCGATGCGGCCGGGCGCGAGCGCCTGCGCGGTGTCGCCCCGCGCATACGTGACATGGCCGACGGAGTCGACCTGCGGGTCCCAGCCGGCCGCCGTCGTCCTGACCCGCTTGCCGTCCGGCATGTGCACGGCGAGGGCGGTGAACCGCTGCCGTACGACGAGGCCGACGCCCTCCGTGTTCCTGATCCTGTCGGTGACCTCCTGCGGGAACGGCACGAAGTTGGCGTTCTGCACCGTGAAGTCGGCGCCGAGCGTCTTGTCGATCTGCTGGTCGAAGGACTTGCTCATGGAGGCGCTGGCCACGGACATGCCCGCGACCAGCGCGAGCCCGACCATCAGGGCGGCGGCGGTGGCGCCGGTGCGGCGCGGGTTGCGCAGCGCGTTGCGCCGGCTCATCCGCCCGACCGAGCCGAACACGACGGGGAACGCGGCGCCGAGCACCCGGATCACCGGACGGACCAGCAGCGGGCCCGCGATCACCGTGGCGATCAGGGTCAGCACGATGCCGAGCCCGAGCAGCGAACTCGCCGGCTTCGTCTTCGTCGCCACCGCGCACCCGACGAGCGCGGCCGCCCCGGCCGCGGCCACCAGGACGCCCACGACGGCCCGCGTCCGCAGCGGACGTCCCACGCCCGCGATCTCGGCGTCGGCGAGCGCCGCCATGGGGGAGACCCGGGCCGCCCGCCGCGACGGCAGGTACGCGGCCACGAACGTCACCCCGACACCGACCACGAAGGCGGCGACCGGCGTGCCCCAACTGACCACCATCTCTGTCGACTTGAGGTTCATCCCGAAGACGCCCATCAGCTTGATGAGCCCGGCCGCCAGCCCCACCCCGAGCCCGAACCCGACGGCCGAGCTGACGATCCCCAGCAGCACGGCCTCGGTCAGCACCGAGCGCCGGACCTGCCGCCGGTCGGCGCCGAGCGCCCGCAGCAGCCCCAACTCCCGCGTCCGCTGGGCGATCAGCATCGAGAACGTGTTGACGATCAGGAAGACCCCGACGAGAACGGCGATCCCGGCAAAGCCCAACATCACAAACTTGATCACATCCAGGAATCCGCCCAGGTCCTCGGCGGCCGACTTCGCCTCCTCCTTCGCCGTCTTCAACTCGTAGCCGCTGCCCAGCTGTCGCGCGATTCGCTGCTTCAGTACGGCGTCGCTGACACCGGGGCTCGCGTCCACGGAGACGCTCGTCGCCCGGCCGAGACCACCGAGCAGTTTGCGTTGCGCCGTCGGGGTGTCGAGGAAGACGAGGGCGGCGCCCGGGTTCGTGGTGCGGAACGTCGCGATGCCGACGATCCGCACCTTGAACGATCCGGGCCTGGCCAGGACCGTGAGCGTGTCGCCGATCCGTACGTGCTTCTTGTCGGCGGTGTCCGCGTCGAGCAGCGCCTGACCGGCGCCGTGCGGCGCGTGTCCCGAGGTCAGCCGGACCGGACTGCGGTCGGTGGGGTCCCAGTTGGTGGCGATGGTGGGGGCGCCCGTGGTCGGTCCGACCGAGTCGTTGTGCCGGTCGACGACCGTGATGTTCTCGACCTCGGCGTCGATGTGCGTGGCCGCGACCCCGTCGACGGCCCTGATCCGCGGGACGACCGACGTGGACAGCGTGCGTACCTCGCCCGACGGGACCGCTTCCTTGAGGTCGTCCTCCTCGGGGCCGACCTGGACGTCCGCGGACGTCGAGGCGAACAGCCGGTCGAAGGTGCGGGCCACCGTGTCGGAGAAGATCAGGCTGCCCGCGACGAACGCCACCGAGAGCACCACGGCGAGCGCGGACAGGACGAGGCGCCCCTTGTGCGCGAGGAAACTCCGTAACGTCGCCTTCAGCATGACCCCGTCCTACGTCCGCGGCTTCGGCTGATCGGTGGTGTGCGGCGCGGGCAGACCGCGTACGACGTCGAACTGCTTCATCCGCTCCAGGACGGCGTCGGCCGTCGGCTCCCGCATCTCGTCGACGAGACGGCCGTCGCCGAGGAAGAGGACCAGGTCGGCGTGGGCGGCGGCGCCCGGGTCGTGGGTCACCATCACCACGGTCTGCCCCAGGTCGTCCACGGCCTCGCGCAGGAAGCCGAGCACCTCCAGGCCCGCCCGCGAGTCCAGGTTGCCGGTCGGCTCGTCCGCGAAGATCAGCTCGGGGCGGGCCGCCAACGCCCGCGCGCACGCCACGCGTTGCTGCTGCCCGCCCGACAACTGGGCGGGCCGGTGCTTCAGCCGGTCCCGCAGCCCGAGCGTCTCGATGACCTGGTCCAGCCACGCGCGGTCCGGCTGCTTGCCCGCGATGTCCATCGGCAGCGTGATGTTCTCGGCCGCGTTCAGCGTGGGGATCAGGTTGAAGGACTGGAACATGAAGCCCACCCGGTCGCGCCGCAGCCGCGTCAGCTCCCGCTCCTTGAGCCCCGTGATCTCGGTCTTCCCCAGCCACACCTGTCCCGCCGAGACCGTGTCGAGTCCCGCCAGGCAGTGCATGAGCGTGGACTTGCCCGAGCCCGAGGGGCCCATCACCGCCGTGAACCGCCCGCGCGCGATGTCCACGTCCACGGAATCGAGCGCCAGCACCTGGGTCTCCCCGGATCCGTACGCCTTCGTCAGGCCCCTGGCCCGCGCGGCGACCACATCCGTGACCACATCCGCATCCCTCACCCCAACTCCCTTGCATCGCAGGCCAGTTGTTCACCGGGTCGGCTACGAGGATAGTCCGGTGCACCCCGGAGCGACCCGTCTTGCGGGCGCTAGCGGCCCGGCGCTAGCGTGGGGTCATGCCGAAGACCCAGCTGAACGTTCGGGTGGACGCGGACACCGCCCGCGCCGCCCGGGAGCGGGCCCTGGCCCGCGGCATGAGCGTCAACCGCTACATCGAGGAACTGGTGCGGCGGGACGCGGGGGAGCAGGGCCGTGCGTTCGTCGACGCCGCCGCGGACTTCATGAAGCGGTACGAGACCGTGTTCGCCGAGGAGTTCGGTACGGACGCGGAAGGCCGGCGCCGGCCCGTTGAGTGACGCGAGCGGTCCCCCGCACTTCACGGTCGACCTCGCCTGGCTGCTGATGGTCGCCGAGCAGAAGACCCCTGGCGACCCGCAGGTCACGGACTGGGGCGCCCTCGTGGCCGCGGTCGCCCGGCACTCCGCGCGGATACTCGACGTCCAGGTCTACGAAACCCCGCAGGCCCGCGCCGCCTCCTTGCTCCAACTCCTCATCCACGTACCGGCGCTGGAGCGCTCGAACGCGATGTACGCGACCGCCGTCGCCTATGCCTACCTGGTCGCGAGCGGCGTTCCCGTGACGACGTCACCGGAACAGGTCAGGGAGCTTGCCCGCCTGGTCAAGCGGGGCGGCGCGAGCATCCACGACATCGAGAAGGAACTGCACGGCTGGAGCCAGTGAGACGCCGGCCGGACGTCGGAGTGGACCGGTCGCAGGAGAGCGCCGCCGCAGGGGTCGGGGCCGCCCGGGAGGCCGTCCGGCGGGCCGCTCCGCCGCAGCTGCCGCACGTGGGCAGCCGGACGCCGCACACGCCCGCTTCAGTCCCTCGGCGCCGGCCGTCGTGCGGTGCCGAGCACGCAGTACGAGGTCGGCAGCCGCGGCCCGCGTTCGGGCATCAACAGATCCCGGTACTCGTCGAGTTCGAACCCCGCCGTGTTCAGCGCGCCGAGCGTGTCCCGGCCGGTGTGGCACCCGCCGAAGAGCAGCGGCCACACGGTCCGGTCGAGTCCCGTCTGCACGCTGCGCATCCCGCGCCCGGGGGCGCGTCCGTGCTCGAAGAACCGCACCTCGCCGCCGGGCCGCACCACGCGCCGCACCTCGCCCAGCGCCCGCGCCACGTCCCGCACGCTGCACAGCACGATGCAGAGCACGACGGCGTCGAACGCCTCGCTCTTCACCGGCAGCGCCTCCGCCGCACCCGGCGCCACGTCCACCGGCACCTCCGCGCGCTGCGCCGCCTCGACCGCCGCCTGCCGCAGGCCGCGCTCGGGCTCGATGGCGACGACCTCGGAGACGGCCCCCGGGTAGTACCGGAAGTTCAGCCCGTTCCCGGCGCCCACCTCCAGGACCCGTCCCGAAAGCCCTCTGACCAGCTCGCGCCGCACCGGGGCCATGAACGGTTCCGCGCGTTCGCTGAACCGGGCGTAGTACCGCGCGAACACCGGATGGTGCACGGCGTCCCCCACCACTTTCCGAGGCCGACCCACCATGGCGTCCTCCTCCACACCGCCGACTCTTCCCCCGAGTCTTCCCCGAACGACCCACCTCGTCCCACCCCGTGTCGGGCAATCTCCCGAGCCCGAAGCCTTGGGCAATCCGCCGCCGGTCGCGCCCACCCGCCTTGGGCAATCTGCCGCCATGGGCGGCAGGGTGGGCAAGGCGGCACCCCGGCGCGGGGTGAGCGCTCCCGGGCGGCCTCCAGCTCGGTCCCGGTCGCGCCCTCGCCGGGTGCGGCTCCGGTGGGGGCTGGTCGCGCCCCCGCGGCGGAGCCGCTGATGGACACAGCCCGCGCCCCCTAAGGCGCAGGCACCCTCCACCTCCGGGCGAATTCCGCGGCGTCCCACACCCCACCCAGCTCAGCCCCGACCCAGCCCCCCGCAGCCTCCCGGAACTCGGCGGCCCCCAGCGCCCCGGCCCCCGCCGGCACCGCCCCGAGCAGCCCGCCCCCGGCGACCACCGGCAGATCCGCGACATTGCACCGCTCCGCCAGCCCCGGCTCCCCGGGCCAACTCCCGATGACCACCCCGGTCTGCGTCAGCCCCCGCGCCCGCAACGCCTCGGCCGTCAACTGCACGGAGTTCAGCGTCCCGAGCCCGGCCCGCGCCACCACGAGCACCGGCGCCCCGAGCAACCGCGCGGCGTCCGCCAGCGTCCCCCCGTTCTCGTCGAAGTGCACGAGCAGCCCGCCCGCCCCCTCCACCAGCACCAGATCGTGCGACGCCGCCAGCTTCTCCGCCGCTTCGGCGACCTGGGCGGGCCGCACGGGCGGAAGACCCGCCCGCGCGGCGGCCGTCCCGGGAGCCAGCGGCTCGGGGAACCGCCCGAGCTCCATCCCCGTCACCCCGTCCCCGGCGAGCCGCACCACGTCGTCGACATCACCGGGCTCACCCGGGGCCACCCCGGTCTGCGCCGGCTTGAGCACCGCCACCGAACGCCCGGCCCGCACGGCGACCGCCGCCAGCGCTGCGGTCGTCACGGTCTTGCCGACCTCGGTGCCGGTCCCGGTCACCACCCACACGGTCATGCCCGTCTCATCCTTCCCGCGCGGCCGCGCACACGGCGCGGCCGATCCGTGCCAGATCCTCGTCCCCCGTGATGTACGGCGGCATGGTGTAGACGAGGTCCCGGAAGGGCCGCACCCACACCCCTTCCGCGACCGCCGCGCGCGTCGCCGCCGCCACGTCCACCTCGTGGTCGAGCTGGACGACCCCGATCGCGCCGAGGACCCGTACGTCACGAACTCCCGGTACCTCCAGGGCGGCTGACAGGCCGTCACGCAGGCCCGCCTCGATCCGCTTCACCTCGGCCCGCCAGTCCTGCCCGAGCAGCAGGTCGATCGAGGCGCACGCCACCGCGGCGGCCAGCGGGTTCCCCATGAACGTCGGCCCGTGCGCCAGCACCGGCACCTCGCCCCGCGAGATCCCCTCGGCCACCCGCGCCGTGCACAGCGTCGCGGCCAGCGTCAGATAGCCGCCGGTCAGCGCCTTCCCCACGCACATCACGTCGGGCGTCACCGCGGCGTGCTCCGCCGCGAACAGCGCGCCCGTGCGGCCGAACCCCGTGGCGATCTCGTCGAACACGAGGAGCACGTCGTGCGCGTCGCACGCCTCCCGCAGCACCCGCAGATACGCGGGGGAGTGGAACCGCATCCCGCCCGCCCCCTGCACCACGGGCTCCACGATCACGGCGGCCAGCTCGTGCGCGTGCCGCGCGATCGTCTCGCGCAGATGATCCGCGTACGACTCCTCGTACGTGCTCGGCGGCGCGTCCGCGAACACCTGCCGGGGCAGCACCCCGGCCCACAGCCCGTGCATCCCGCCCTCGGGGTCGCACACCGACATCGGCTGCCAGGTGTCCCCGTGGTAGCCGCCGCGCCAGGTCAGCATCCGGCTCTTCCCGGGCCGGCCGAGCGAGCGCCAGTACTGCAGGCACATCTTCAGCGCGACCTCGACCGACACGGACCCCGAGTCGGCCAGGAAGACATGCTCGAGACCGTCGGGCGACATGTCGACAAGGCGCTGCGCGAGGCGTACCGCGGGCTCGTGCGTGAGACCGCCGAACATGACATGGCTCATGCGTTCCAGCTGGCCGTGGGCCGCCTCGTTCAGGGCCGGGTGGTTGTAGCCGTGGATCGCCGACCACCACGACGACATCCCGTCCACGAGCTCGCCGTGCCCGGCGATCCGCAGCCGCACCCCGGCCGCCGACTCGACGACCAGGGGCTGCTGCCTGCCGGGCATCGGGCCGTACGGGTGCCAGACGTGCCGGCGGTCCAGGTCGAGCAGTTCCGTGACGTCGGGGATGTCTGCGACGCGCGGTTCAGGCATTGGGGGCGAGATCCGTCCCCGCGCCCCGGCGGCGCACTGCGACCAGATCGGTCCGCGCCTCCGGCACGTCGGCGGTCTCCGGCGCACTCCCGCACGCCGACTCCTTCGAGCCGCACACGGAACCGCAGCCGTCGGCCGTACGGTGCTCGGGCAGCGTCACCTGGTCGGTGCCCTCCACCTCGAACCCGGCGTCCGCGATCATGTCCAGGTCCGCCTGGCCGGCCTGGCCCTCACTGGTCAGGTAGTCGCCCAGGAAGATCGAGTTGGCGATGTGCAGCGCCAGCGGCTGCATCGAGCGCAGATGCACCTCGCGGCCGCCCGCGATCCGCACCTCCACGTCGGGGCAGACGAACCGGACCATGGCCAGAATCCGCAGGCAGCGCTGCGGCGTCAGGTTCCACTCCTTGGCCAGCGGCGTCCCCTCGAAGGGGATCAGGAAGTTGACCGGTACCGAGTCCGGGTCGAGTTCACGCAGCCCGAAGACCACGTCGACCAGGTCCTCGTCGCTCTCGCCCATCCCCGCGATCAGCCCGGAGCAGGCGGAGAGCCCCGCCGCGTGCGCCTTCTGCACGGTGTCGACCCGGTCCGCGTAGGTGTGCGTGGTCGTGATGTCCCCGTACGTCGCCTCGGACGTGTTCAGGTTGTGGTTGTACGCGTCCGCGCCCGCGTCACGCAGCCGCTCGGCCTGGCCGTCGGAGAGCAGACCGAGACAGGCGCACACCTCGACGCCCTCGTTCTGCTCCTTGATCGCGTCGATGGTCTGCGCGACCCGGTCGACGTCCTTGTCCGTGGGCCCGCGCCCGCTCGCCACCAGACAGACCCGCTTGGCGCCGCCCGCGACCCCGGCCGCGGCCGCCTTCGACGCCTCGTCCGGCTTCAGCCAGGTGTACTTGAGGATCTCCGCCTTCGAGCCGAGCCGCTGGGAGCAGTACGAGCAGTCCTCCGGGCACAGGCCCGACTTGAGGTTGACGAGATAGTTGAGCTTCACCCGGCGCCCGAACCACTCACGGCGCACCTTGCCGGCCGCGGCCACCACATCGAGCAGTTCGTCGTCCGACGTCGCCAGTACGGCGAGCGCCTCTTCACGGCTCGGCATCTCGCGCCGAAGCCCCTTGTCCACCAGCGTGTTCAGCAGGTCCATGGAGCCTGATCCTGGCTTATCGAAGCGGCCGAGGGAAAGGAGGCTTCGGACAAAGGACGGCGCTCGGCGTGTGGGTATTGCCACATCCTGGGCGAGTGGCGGGGCGGCTAGGGTCTGTGCATTACCTACAAAGACCCGTGCCCTGCACCGACCCGTACCCAGAGGGAGTCATGGCCCCAGCGCACCGCACCCCCGCCTTCGGCTGGCTAGGAGAGCAGCACCGCGCCCGTGCGGCGGCCGGACTCGTGCGCACCCTGCGCCCGCGCCCCGCCGACTCCCCGCTGCTCGATCTCGCCAGCAACGACTATCTGGGGCTGGCCCGGCACCCCGAGACCGTCGACGGCGCCGTACAGGCGGCACACCGCTGGGGCGGCGGCGCCACCGGCTCGCGGCTGGTCACCGGCACCACCGAACTCCACACCCGACTGGAGCGGGAACTCGCCGAGTTCTGCGGGTTCGAGGCCGCGCTCGTGCTGTCCTCCGGCTACGCGGCGAACCTCGCGGCCGTCACCGCGCTCGCCCCGCACGGTTCGCTGATCGTCTCCGACGCGGGCAACCACGCCTCCCTCATCGACGGCTGCCGGCTCGCCCGCGCCGCCACCCAGGTCGTGCCGCACGCCGACCCGGAGGCCGTCCGCAAGGCGCTCGGCACCCATGCGGGGCCGGCCGTGGTGGTCTCGGACACCGTCTTCTCCGTCGACGGCGACCAGGCGCCGCTGGGTCAACTCGCGGAGAGCGCAAGGGAGTTCGGGGCCGGACTGGTCCTCGACGACGCGCACGGACTCGGCGTGCTCGGTGCGGGCGGTCGCGGCGCCCCGCACGCGGCGGGCCTGGCGGGCACCCCCGACACCGTCGCCACGGTGACCCTCTCGAAGTCCCTCGGCAGCCAGGGCGGCGCGGTCCTCGGCCCGGCGCCGGTCATCGAGCATCTCGTCAACGCGGCCCGTACGTTCATCTTCGACACCGGCCTCGCACCGGCCGCCGCGGGCGCCGCGCTCGGCGCCCTGCGGCTGCTGCGCCGCGAACCCCGGCGGGCGGCACGGGCCCGCGAGGTCGCGGCGACGCTGCATCAACTCCTCACGTCCGAGGGTCTTTCGGCCGTCCGCCCGGACGCTGCCGTGGTCTCCGTGCGAGCCCCTTCGCCGGACGACGCGGTGCGCTGGGCGGCGGACTGCCGGGCGGCGGGCCTGGTGGTGGGCTGTTTCCGTCCGCCGTCGGTCCCGGACGGTGTCTCACGGCTGCGGCTGACCGCCCGCGCCGACCTCACCGACGAGCAGATCGCCGAGGCCGTACGGGTGATCAGCCGCGCCGCTCCCCAGGGCGCTGTCAGCGCAGGGAGTTGACGAAGCCCTCCCAGGCGGAGGGGGTGAAGAGCACGGCGGGTCCCGCCGTGCGCTTCGAATCACGGACGGCCGTCAGACCGGCCGCGGACCCCGTGGGCAAGGGGGCCACCTCGACGCAGTTGTTGGCGCCGCCGCTGCGGCTGCTGCGCCGCCAGTGCGCGCCACTCAGTGATGTGCTGTCCGAAACGTACCGAGGCAGTGCATTCATGGTGCCTCCTTACGCAGTGCCGGACCACGACGAGGCGTCGGCGACCCCGTCCCACCCGGCTGACCGGCGATCTGTGCGATGAACTCCAACGAGTCCTCGGGCGAAAGGGCTTGGAGCTGAAGCGCCTCATAGGCATCCGTGTACGCCTTGAGGTCTTCTTTCCGCTCGAGGTAGAGGCTACTCGTCAAATGGTCGAGAACAACCACATCCAGATCAGTTGTGTTCGGAAATGAAAACACAACGAAAGAGCCCGTGATACCGATGTGCCCACCTGCGGAGAACGGAAGCACCTGGATTCGGACATGCGGCAACTGGGCCGCCTCGGCCAAATGTGCCAACTGCCTTTGCAGAATGCCCTTCCCGCCCACCTCGCGCCGGAGCACCGCCTCGTCCAGTACAGCGGTCAACTGCAGCGGTGTCTGCGCGCGCAGTACTTCCTGCCGGGCCAGGCGTACTTCGACCAATGCCTCGATATGCCGCTCGGATGTGCCCGCCAGCACCGATCGCGTCACGGCGTACGCGTACTCGGGGGTCTGCAGCAGGCCGGGCATCACGCTGGTCTCCAGCGTCCGGATCCGGCAGGCCTGCGACTCCAGGCTGATGAAGTCGCGGTAGGCCGGCGGGAGCAGCCCGCGGTACGGGTGCCACCAGTGGTGCCCGCCCGCGTCCTCCGATCCGGCCAACGCCACGACGAGCTCGCGGAGTTGCGGGTCCTTCGCGTCGAACGCGTCGAGGAGAAGGAGTACGTCCGACGCCTTCACGCCGCTGCGCCCCGTCTCGATCCGGCTCACCTTCGACTGGTGCCATCCGACGAGCCGCGCAGCCTCACCACTGGTGAGCCCGGCCCGTACCCGCAGCGCGCGCAATTCGGCACCCAGCTTGCGTCGACGTACCGCGGGACCGTACTTCATACCGACTCCTCTGGTCCTCAGGTCGCGTGGCCGTTCTCCTTCCCGGCCCCTGCGAGGACGGCTCCTGAGCAGACGGTAGAGGAACCGGCGTGCGCTCGCCCAAATACGGTCTACCGTCGCAGAGTTCACCGCTTCGAGCGACAGATATATGCATATCTTGGGGGATCGCCACCACGAGAGCGCGTCCAAGTGGCACTCTGGCGCGAAGCAGCAGCCGGGGCCGGTGCGTGAGGGATCCGCGGCGGGCGGTCAAGCGGCCCCGACGGGAAAGGGACGACGTCGCCATGGCAGACCACAAGGAAGCATCCGTGACACTGCCGAGCGATCCCGCCTCGGTCTCCGCGGCCCGCAGGTACGTGAGCAACGTACTGGCGGAGTGGGGCATGCCGGGCGACACGGACACCGCCGACACCGTCCGGCTGATCGTCTCCGAACTCGCGACCAACGCGGTGCAGCACACCCTCGGCCAGTCGCCCACGTTCACCGTGGACGTGGAGCTCGAACGGGACGAGCGGCTGCGCATCGGCGTCACCGACAGCCACCCCCGCTATCCCAAGCGACTGCCCGCCGCCGTGCAGCAGGACAACGGGCGGGGCATGGTGATCATCCGCTGTCTCACCGCGGAGTGCGGCGGCAGACTCTCGGTCAGCCCGACAGCCGAGGGCGGCAAGACCGTGTGGATCGCGCTGCCCTGGAACACTCCGGTCGTCGGGGGCAACGGCCGCCCGAAGAACGGCATCTGATTCCGCGTCAGCCGGACGTCCTGCCGAAAGCCCCGCGCAGCAGCGCCCGGAACCCGTCCACGGCCGGGTTCGTCTCGTCCGCCCGGCACACCACGGAGATCGTGCGCCGCAGATCCCCCGGGTCCAACCGCCGCACCCCGAGCGGCGTCGCGGACATCCGTGCCACCATCTCCGGCACCACCGCGACCCCCAGACCGGCGCTCACCAACGCGCACACCAGCGCGTAGCCCGGCGTCTCGACGCGCACCGACGGTGTGGCCCCGGCCCGCGAGAGGGCCGACTCCACGCCCTGGCGCGGCGGATGCGTCGGCGCCATGCTGATCAACGGCTGCCTGGAGAGCTCCGCCAGCGGTAGCCGGGCCGTCCCCGCCGTGCCCGCCGTCAGCGCATGTCCCGGCGCGGTCACCAGCACCAGCTCCTCGACGAGCAGCGGCTCCTGGACCACCGACGACGGCACCACGACCGGCTCCGCGGGCTCGTAGGCGTGCGTGAGCGCCACGTCCACCTCGCCCGCCGCGACCGCCGCGATCCCGTGCGGCGGCTCGTACCCCGCCACCGTCAGCTCCACATCGGGATGCGCCCGGCGGAACGCGGTCAGCGCGGGCGGCAGCAGATGCGTCCCCGCCGTCGTGAACGTACCGAGCCGCAGCCGCCCGCCCGACAGGCCCGCGAGCCGTGCCAGCTCGTGCCGTGCCCGCTCCATCTCGTCGAGCACCCGCCGCGCGGTCACCACGAGCAGCTCGCCCGCCCCGGTCAGCCTGGCCCCCTTGTGGTGCCGCACGAGCAGCGCGGTGCCCGCCTCCCGCTCCAGTTTGGCGAGCTGCTGGGACAGCGCGGGGACCGTGTACCCGAGCCGCCGGGCGGCCCGGGTGATCGATCCGGACTCGGCGACCGCCACCAGCGCGGCGAGCCGCGTCGGGTCGTACATGAACGGCCTCCGCAGCCGAGGGGACACAAGGGGAGTGCCAGCGGCACTGGGGGTTAAGCAACGCTTTAGGCAGACTCAGAATATTGCACATACCTGCTTGAGGCCCGGCTCGGGCAGGCTGCGGGCATGGACGCTCAACTGATCGCCTTCACCGGCGTCGCCGCAGGCATGGTCGCGCTGCCCGGCGCCGACTTCACCGTCGTCGTACGCAACTCCCTGGTCTCGCGCCGCGCCGGGGTCGCCTGTGCGCTGGGTGTCGCGGGCGGCCTCCTGGTGCACACCGCGCTCGCCGTCGCCGGGGTCGCGGCCGTCCTGACCGCCGTGCCCGCCCTGTTCCGGGCGTTCCAGATCGCGGGCGGGGTCTACGTGCTCCACCTGGGGGCGCGGACACTGCAGTCGGCGCTGCGGCCGCTGAGCGAGCGGGGCGCCCCGGACGAGACGGGTGTCCCGACGGGCGGCGCGCTGCGCCAGGGGTTCCTGACCAACACCCTCAACCCGAAGGCGCCGATCACCTTCCTGAGCGTGCTGCCGCAGTTCGTGCCCGCAGGCAGCCCCGCGCTGCCGCGCACCGCGGTCCTCTCGGCGATCGTGGTCGCCTTCGCGCTGCTGTGGTTCCCGGCGGTGGCCCTGCTGGTGGACCGCCTGGGCCGCTGGCTGCGCAGGCCGCGCATGGCGCGACGGCTGGAGGCGGTCACGGGCGGCGCTCTGGTGGCGTTGGCCCTGGTGCTCCTGCTGGAGCCGCTGTTCGCCTGAGCAGGGCGCGGCGCAGCAGCCCGGGCAGCAGGGCCCACAGCCCCGCGCACACCAGGAACGTACCGGCGCCCGCGGCGATGCCGGCGGCCCTGCCGAGCGTCACGTCGACGACGAGCAGCACGGAGCCGGTGAGCGCGAGGACGAGCACTGTCATCCCGTACGCGGCGAGCCGGGACGAGATCCCCACGATCCGCGCCTTGGCCCCCAGCTGGAACAGCACGCGGTGCACCGCGGCGGGAGCCATGAGCAGCGCCGCCGCCACGACCGCGAGCAGCAGCGTCGTCACGTAGGTGGCGCGCTGGACCGTGTCGAGCGAGGGAAAGCGCGGGGTGAAAGCCAGCGTGAGGAGAAAAGCGAACAGAAACTGCACCCCGGTCTGGACGACACGGAGTTCCTGCAACAGCTCACCGAAGTTCCGGTCGGCCCGCTCCAGGGGTGTCTCGTTCCGCTCTTCCACGTGTGACAAGTAACCATGAATCGGAGGCTCAGTCCTGCGGACGGGCCTGGCGCCCGGCCCGTCCGCAGGACGTGTGCACGGGCGTCAGCGCACCCGGCCGTACCAGACGCTCCTGGTCCAGATCTTCTGCAGTCGCACCACGTCCCCGGTCTTCGGGGAGTGCCAGATCCGCCCCTTACCGGCGTAGATCCCGACGTGGTAGACGCTCCGGCCCGAGTAGAAGAACACAAGGTCACCGCGTTGGCGGTGCGATGCGGAGATGTGACGGGTCTTGTTGTACTGCTGCGCGGCGGTGCGGGGCAGCTTCTTGCCCGCCCGCTTGAATGAGTAGAGCGTCAGGCCCGAGCAGTCGAACCGATGTGGCCCGGTGGCGCCCCACTTGTACGGCGATCCCTTCTTCGAGGCCGCGACCTGCAGTGCCTTGGTCGAGACGGTTGCCGCCGACGCCTCGGCCGCCGCACCGGGAACCATGAGTCCGGCTCCGGCGACGGCGAGGGTCAGGACCGAGGCGGTGCCGGCCCGGGTCAGCAGAGAGGGGACACGATTGAGCGCAGTCATGCGCAACCCTTCGTCAGCCGCCTGCGAAGGATGACCTGTCGGGTTCGGACCGGCGAAGACGCCCGGCCGCATGACGCGGCTTCACCCCAAGGGCTGCTCGCAGCGGGTGCTGCGGCGACCCGTCGTACCTGGGTCCTCCACTCCTGCCGATCCACTCCTGTCGACCTGGCATCCGGGCGGCGGCAGGACTCGGCGTCCGCACGGACCGCCCCGCCGTGGTGGCGGGGGCTTGTCGTCGGAAGGGATCTTCACGCACGACCGACACGAAATCCGAGCTGAACCGGCGGTAAGTGAGGCTCCTCACGCTTGACCCGTTCAGGTGGACAGTGCGGCTTTCGGACCCGGGCGGCCATCCCCGACCACGCCCGTACCAGCGGCGGAACCGCAAATTCCGGTGTGCGCGTACGCTCGCTGCGCAAGTCTTCCGGGCTTCTGAGACTACGAACGTCTACGCCATCCGGGGGTACACCATCTGGGCCGTTTCGCCGTCGCAGCGGACGACTTGGGCACCGAGGTGCCGTCGGACGACCTCAACGGTGTGTCATCCGACCGGTTCTGGCGGCAAAGTGACCCTCTGTGTCCGCCTCTCTCCGTCCAGGACGCGCAGAGCACGGGTCAGGGTTGCGGCGTGCACCTCGCTCTCGCCCCGCTGGTGCATCAGCGTGAGAGCGTCCCGCAGCGCCGTCGCCCGGCTCACGAGCGCCTGGGCCGCGCGCAGCCCCCGGTAGGTGTCGTCGCCGCGCGCCGGATTGATGCGCGCGAGCAGGTCGACCACCTCCAGATAGCTGTCCACGAACTCGCACTCGGCACGGGTCAGCGCGGGCAGCGGCGGCAGCTCCTGGGGAAACACCGGCGCCTCACCTCGCGCCCGGTGCGCGCAGCGTCGCCACGCGGTTCCTGATGACGCCGTCCACGAGGCCGTAGTCGCGGCACCGCTCCGCCGTGAGCACGGTGTCCCGCTCGATGTCCGCGCTGATCCGGTCCTTCGGCCGGCCCGTGTGGCGTGCGAGCAACTCCTCCAACTGCTCGCGCATGCGCACCATCTCGCGGGCCTGGATCTCCAGATCGGTCGGCTGGCCCTGGGCCGGTTCGGGCAGCGCGGGCTGGTCGAGCACCACGCGCGCCCCGGGCAGCATCGTCCGCTTGCCCGGCGTCCCGGCGGCGAGCAGCACGGCGGCGACGGACGCGGCCTGCCCCAGGCACGTCGTCTCCACGTCGCAATTGACGTACTGCATCGTGTCGTAGATCGCGGTCATGGCGCTGAAGTCGCCGCCGGGGGAGTTGATGTAGAGCGAGATGTCCTGATCGGGCGCCAGGTACTCCAGGTGCATGAACTGCGCCATCACGTCGTTGGCCGACGTGGCGTCGACCGGGGTGCCGAGGAAGACGATGCGCTCCTCCAGGAGCTTGGAGTACGGATCGAGCGTGCGCTGCCCCGACGCCGTGCGTTCGGTGAACTCGGGCAGGACGTAACGGCCGGACGGGCGGTTCATGGTTCCTCCTCGGGCGCTGCTGTCTCTGGCGTCGCTGTCTCTGTAAAAAATGTACAGGACGTACATGACGTACGATGGCGAGCATGGCCTACGAGATTCCGGTGACGCAAGCCAGGGCTGAGCTCGCCGACCTCATCAACCGCGTGGTGTACGGCGACGAACGTGTCGTCGTCACCCGGCACGGCAAGCCGCTCGTCGCCCTGGTATCGGCGGCTGACCTGGAACGACTCGAAGCGATGGGAGAGCGGGCGGCCGATCGGGCCGAGGAGCCCGTGATCAGTTCCGTGTCCCGGATCGGCTCCCTGCCGTCCGCTGCGGGCGAACGACAGCGCTTCGGTATCGCGGCCGAGCACCGCGGCCCCGAGGTCAGGTAGCCGAACTCCGGCCGCGCACACGCCGTTTGTCGGTGCGCGTCGTCCGTGCGCGCTGCCCGTGCGCGCTGCCCGTGCGCGCGAAGAGACGGAAACGCGAAGCGACAGAGAAAGACCGCGCATCCCCGTCCGCTACGGCGGGGATGCGCGGTCGGTCCGTCGCGGACCCGTGGGCTCAGCCCACCGGCTCCGGGACCGGAGCGGGAGCCGCCGTCCGTCCCGCGGTCCCGGCCGCGCGCCGTCCGCGCAGGCTCCCGAGGAGGACGGCGGTCAGGCCCGGTCCGGCCCACGCGGCGAGCGTGATCACCGGCGTCGTGGCGGCCGCTCCGTCGAAGTACGCGACCGAGCGGAGCAGCGAGCCCCCGGCGCCCGGCGGCAGCAACTGGCCGATGGCGCCCACCGGTTCGGGCAGCAGTTGCGGCGCCGAAGCGACCCCGGAGAACGCGTTGCCCAGCAGCACCATCGTGACCGCGCCGAGGCCGATGCCCGCGGGGCCGAGCAGGGCGGCGAGTCCGGCGACGGACCCGGAGATCGCCAGCGAGGTGAGCCCCAGCACCCCGGCCTCGGTCCACCAGTCACCGGTCAGCGCCCCCAGCCAGCTGTCCGCGAGCGCCGCCCCCACGATCCCGACCACGGCCGCGATGCCCAGCAGAGTGCAGACCGCCCGTACCCCGCGCAGCCGCATCAGCGTGACCGCGGCGCCTGCGGCGACCCCGGCGATGACCAGCGGCAGAATGCTCGAACTCAGCGCGGCGCCCCGGGGATCGGCGGCCGGCGCGGGCACCACGTCGACCGTGGTCACCTTCGTGCCCGCCGGGGCCTGCGCCGTCAGCGCCTGCTGGAGCAGCTGCGCCACGACGGGGCTCGCCGCGGAGGCCGTCAGCAGCTTCGGCCCGTCCGGCGTGGCCACCACCGCCCCGTAGACCTTCCGGTCCTCGATCGCCGCACGGGCGGCCGCCTCGTCCGCGTAACGGTGCACCTCGAACGCGCCGTCCCGGGCGGCGAGTCGTCGCTCGACCGGGGCCGCGGCGGCGGGCGCGCCCGCCACACCCAGCGGCAGGTCGCGCGGAGCTGTCCGCGTCGCCGGCCAGGCGAAGGCCCACAGGGCGAGGGCCGCGAGAAGCGGGACGAGCAGGACGGCGGCGGCCGACTTGCGGTGCAGAGCGGGCATCGGGTCCTCCCGGGAGAGCCGTGGAGTTATAGAGAATGATCGTTCGTTTTACGCGGCGCCCTCACTGTCCCGGCCGGGTGGCGCCTTGTCAAGAAGGAACGTTCGTTTTAACTTGACGGGCATGGCCCGCGTATCCCAGGAACACCTCGACGCCCGCCGCCGCCAGATCATGGACGGCGCCGCGCTCTGCTTCGCACGCAACGGCTTCCACGCCACCTCCATGCAGGACGTGCTCAAGGAGGTGGGACTCTCCGCCGGTGCCGTCTACCGTTACTTCGGCGGCAAGGAGGAGCTGATCCACGCCATCGTCACCGAGGTCCTCGACGAGGTGCGGACCGTCTACGAGGACGCCGCCGGGCAGACTCCGCCCCCGCCGCCGCACGAGCTGCTCGGGAAGGTGCTCGGCGATGTGCACGGCCTGCGCCCCGGCCTCGTGGCGGACGGGGCGCCGGTCTTCGCGCGCCTGATGGTCCAGGTCTGGACAGAGACGCTGCGCGACCCCCGGCTCGCGCAGGTGATCCAGGAGGGCTTCGGAAAGGTGCACGCGGCCTGGGTGCGGATCGTCGAGGCGTACCGGGAGGCGGGCATGATCCGCGCCGATGCCGATCCGGCCGCCGTCGCGACCACGCTGATCGCCGCCGCCCAGGGGTTCATCGCCCAGCAGGCCATCTTCGGATCGGTGCCGCTCGACGCTCTGGAGCGGGGGGTGCGCGACCTGACGGGTATGGGGGAAGTCAGCGGTTGACCATGGCGCGGTCAATCAACGGTTAACGTCGTTGAAACTCCGTCCAACTAGCCTGCGACCCACGCCACCAGGGGTTTTCGTAGCCGGGGTGCGCAAGATCGCGCGCATTTCTTGTGTGTTACATCTATATCCGTCGTGGTGGCCGCGGCAGCCGGGCCCCGCACGGCCCGGAGCGAAGGACGATGAGGTGCGACCGTGCAACTGACCCCGCACGAGCAGGAGAGACTGCTCATTCATGTGGCCGCGGACGTGGCCGAGAAGCGCCGCGCCCGGGGTCTGAAGCTCAATCACCCCGAGGCGATCGCCCTGATCACCTCGCACATCCTCGAAGGCGCCCGCGACGGCCGCACGGTCGCCGAACTCATGGCGTCGGGGCGCAAGGTGCTCACCCGCGACGACGTCATGGAGGGCATCCCCGAGATGATCCACGACGTCCAGGTCGAGGCCACCTTCCCGGACGGCACCAAGCTCGTCACCGTCCATGAGCCGATCGTCTGACGGGGGAGCGGCAGCCATGATTCCCGGAGAGATCCTCTTCGCCGACGAGCCCGTCGTATACAACGAGGGCCGTGACGTCGTGCGCATGACGGTGCTCAACGCCGCCGACCGCCCCATCCAGGTCGGCTCCCACTACCACTTCTACGAGGCCAACCCCGGCCTCGACTTCGACCGCGCCGCCGCCCGCGGCAAGCGGCTCAACATCGCCGCGGGCACCGCCGTGCGCTTCGAACCCGGCATCCCCGTCGACGTCGAACTCGTACCCCTCGCGGGAAACCGGATCGTCACCGGCCTGCGCGGCGAGACCGGAGGTGCCCTCGATGCCTGAACTGTCCCGCGCCGCCTACGCCGACCTGTTCGGCCCCACCACCGGTGACCGCATCCGCCTCGCCGATACCGATCTCCTCGTCGAGATCGAGGAGGACCGCTGCGGCGGCCCCGGCCGCTCCGGCGACGAGTCCGTGTTCGGCGGCGGCAAGGTGATCCGCGAGTCCATGGGCCAGTCGCGTGCTACGCGTGCAGAAGGCACCCCGGACACCGTCATCACCGGCGCCGTGATCATCGACCACTGGGGCATTGTCAAGGCCGACATCGGCATCCGCGACGGCCGGATCACCGCCATCGGCAAGTCCGGCAACCCGGACACCATGGACGGCGTCCATCCCGATCTCGTCATCGGCCCGGAGACCGAAGTCCTCGCGGGCAACGGGAAGATCGTCACCGCGGGCGGCATCGACACCCACATCCACTTCATCTCGCCGACCATCGTCGACGAGGCGCTCGCCTCCGGTGTCACCACGCTCGTCGGCGGTGGCACGGGCCCCGCCGAGGGCTCGAAGGCGACCACCGTCACGCCCGGCTCCTGGCATCTGACCCGGATGTTCGCGGCGATGGAGAACAGCCCGGTCAACATCGGCTTCCTCGGCAAGGGCAACACCATGTCGAAGGCGTCGATGCGCGACCAGCTGCGCGCCGGTGTCTGCGGCTTCAAGATCCACGAGGACTGGGGCGCGACCCCGGCCGTGATCTCCGCCTGCCTCGACGTGTGCGAGGAGTCCGGGGCCCAACTCGCCGTCCACTCCGACACGTTGAACGAGGCCGGCTTCGTCCAGGACACCTTCGACGCCGTCGGCGGGCGCACCCTGCACGCCTTCCACGTCGAGGGCGCGGGCGGCGGCCACGCCCCCGACATGATCACCGCGGTGCAGCTGGAGAACATGCTGCCGTCGTCGACCAACCCGACCCGGCCGCACACCATCAACACCGTCGAGGAGCACCTCGACATGCTGATGGTCTGTCATCACCTGAACCCGGCGGTCCCCGAGGACCTCGCGTTCGCCGAGTCCCGCATCCGGCCCACCACCATCGCGGCCGAGGACATCCTGCACGACATGGGCGCCATCTCGATCATGTCGTCGGACTCGCAGGCCATGGGCCGCGTCGGCGAGGTCATCATGCGCACCTGGCAGACCGCGCACGTGATGAAGCGCCGCCGCGGCTTCCTGCCCGGCGACCTCCGCGCCGACAACGCCCGCGCCCGTCGCTATGTCGCCAAGTACACGATCAACGCGGCGATCGCACAGGGCATCGAGGGCGAGATCGGCTCCGTCGAGACCGGCAAGCTCGCCGACCTCGTGCTGTGGGACCCCAAGTTCTTCGGGGTGAAGCCGCAGGTGGTGCTCAAGGGCGGACAGATCGCGTACGCGCAGATGGGCGACGCCAACGCCTCCATCCCGACCCCGCAGCCGGTCATGCCGCGCCCGATGTTCGGCGCGTACGGCAAGGCGCCCGCCGCCAACTCCCTGAACTTCGTCACGGAGACGGCGATCGAGGACGGGATCGTGGAGCGGCTCGGCCTCGACCGGTCCTTCGTGCCGATCCGCTCGACGCGCGGCCGCAGCAAGGCGGACATGGTCAACAACGACGCCCTGCCGCGGGTCGAGGTCGCGCCCGACTCGTTCGCCGTCCTCATCGACGGCGAGCTCGTCGAGCCCGCACCCGCCGCCGAACTGCCGCTCGCACAGCGGTACTTCCTGTTCTGAGCCCCGGGTGAGTACGTCATGACGCGCGCAACCCTGCTCGTCCTGGCCGACGGCCGCTTCCCCGCCGGTGGGCACGCCCACTCCGGCGGGGCGGAGGCCGCGGTCAAGGCGGGCCGTATCACCGGCGCCGCGACCCTGGAGGAGTTCTGCCGGGGGCGCCTGCACACCGGCGGGGCCGTCTCGGCGGCCCTCGCCGCGGCGGCGGCGCTCGGCGTCGACCCGGTCGTGCTCGACGCGGCCGCCGACGCGAGAACCCCGTCCGCGGCCCTGCGGGTCGCCGCCCGCAAACTCGGCCGGCAGCTGATGCGGGCCGCCCGTGCCACCTGGCCCCACCCCGAACTGGACGCCCTCGCCCGGCAGTTCCCCAAGGGCGCCCATCAGCCGGTCGTGCTCGGGCTCACCGCACGGGCCGCCGGGCTCGGGGCCGAGGACGCCGCGTACTGCTCCGCGTACGAAGGCGTCAGCGGGCCCGCGACCGCGGTCGTCCGGCTGCTGAGCCTCGACCCGTTCGACGCGACGAGAGTGCTCGCGCGCCTCGCGCCCGAGCTGGACCGGGTCGTCGCCGACGCCGTCGACGCGGCCCGGCGCGCCGTCTCCGAGGGGGTCGACGCGCTGCCGGCCGGGTCCGCGCCGCTCCTGGAGATCGGTGCGGAGGCGCATGCCGCCTGGCCCGTGCGGTTGTTCGCGTCGTAGCCCGGGCCATGGAGCCCGCCCCGCCACCCCTTCCCGTTCCCGACCCGGGGGCTTCGCCCCCGGCCCCCCCTTTTCGGCCCGAACCGCCTCGACCTCAAGCGCCGGACGGGCCGAGAAGAACCTCTCTGGAGCCGTGATCACCATGCACATGCACCTCGACCACTCCCACGACGAGGCCTCCGCCGTCTCCGCCGACGCGCGCAGGGCCGACGGCACCCGGCGCGCTCTGCGCATCGGGCTCGGCGGGCCCGTCGGGTCCGGCAAAACCGCGACCGTCGCCGCCCTGTGCCGCGCCCTGCGCGACGAGCTGTCCCTCGCCGTCGTCACCAACGACATCTACACCCGCGAGGACGCCGAGTTCCTGCTGCGCGAGGCCGTACTGCCGCCCGAGCGGATCACCGCCGTGGAGACCGGCGCCTGCCCGCACACCGCGATCCGCGACGACATCTCCGCCAACCTCGAAGCGGTGGAGGACCTGGAGAACGAGGTCGGCCCGCTCGATCTGATCCTCGTCGAGTCCGGTGGCGACAACCTCACCGCCACCTTCTCCAAGGGCCTCGTCGACGCCCAGATCTTCGTGATCGACGTCGCGGGCGGCGACGACATCCCGCGCAAGGGCGGTCCCGGCGTCACCACCGCCGATCTGCTCGTCGTCAACAAGACCGACCTCGCCCCGTACGTCGGCTCCGACCTGGCCCGGATGGCCGCCGACGCCAAGCAGGCGCGCGGTGAACTCCCCGTCGTGCTGCAGTCGTTGCGCTCGGAGGCCGGGGTCGCCGACGTCGCGGCCTGGGCGCGCGCACAGCTCGCCGCGTGGACGGCGCGATGACGGCAGGGGTCCGCTCCGCCGCCCGGATCCACGCCCGCGGCGACGGCCGGAGCGGCACCGCGTTGCCGGTCCTGGAGAGCGAGGGCTCGCTCGCGCTGCGCCGCACCCGGGCGGCGGCCGAGGGCGAGGCGCGCGTCATGCTCGTCGGCGCGATGAGCGGCCCCCTCGGTGGTGACCGCTTCACCGTCGAGGCCCGCGCGGACGAGGGCGCCCGGCTGCATGTCGGCTCCGTCGCCGCCACGCTCGCGCTGCCCGGGCAGGCCAAGGGCGAGGCCCGCTACGACGTCCGGCTCACCGTCGCCGACGGGGCCCGGCTCGACTGGCTGCCCGAGCAGCTGATCTCGGCGGGCGGCAGCGACCTGCGCGTCACCACGCGCGCCGAACTCGCCCCGGGTGCCCGGCTGGTGCTCCGCGAGGAGCAGGTGCTCGGCCGGGTGGGGGAGGAGCCGGGCCGGCTCACCAGCCGCCTGACCGTGTACCGCGGCGGCCGGCCGCTCCTCGACCAGGAGCTGGCGTGCGGCCCCGGCGCGCCCGGCGGCTGGGACGGGCCCGCCGTCCTCGCCGGGCACCGCGCCCTGGGTCAACTCGTCATCGTACGGCCCGAGTTCGAGAAGGACCGACCGGCCGCCGCGATCCTGGACGAGCAGGGCACGGCCGCCCTCACTCCGCTCGCGGGGCCCGCCGTACTCGTCACCGTCGTCGCTCCGGACGCCCTGCGGCTGCGCCGCACGCTCGACGCCGTAGGGGGCCGATTGGCGGACTGACCGCTCACCGGGACGAGTTATCCCGTTTATCGGATTGGTAAAGATCGCCTGTCTTCACTGTCCTCGGGATGCCCACAGCCGACAGGATCCCCGTACCGATCGCAACACGATCGACGTAACGATCGAATCCATGTACGGGAGGGCTCACTTGAGACGGACTCGACAGACGAGTCGTGGCGGCCGGAAGGCGGCGATCGGCTCCGCCGGTGCCGTCGCGGCGGCGGCGCTGATAGCGGGTGCGGTCATCGCCCCGGTCGCCAACGCTTCGACCCCGCACACGTCGTCCGGTACCAGCACCCAGAACCGCGAGGCCAAGGGAGCCGTGATCGCGGCCGCCAAGGCCGCGAAGACGGGCATCGACTGGAAGGACTGCCCCGCGGACTGGGGCTTCGCCAAGCCGATCCAGTGCGGTTACGTCTCCGTGCCGCTGGACTACACGAAGCCGTACGGCAAGCAGATCAAGCTCGCCGTCGACCGTGTCGGCAGCACCGGCACCAAGGACGAGCGCCAGGGCTCCCTCGTCTACAACCCGGGTGGTCCCGGCGGTTCGGGCATGCGGTTCCCGACCCGCGTGACCAACAAGAACCCGATCTACGCGAACATGGCGAAGGCGTACGACTTCGTCGGCTTCGACCCGCGCGGCGTCGGCCACTCCGCGCCGATCTCCTGCATGGACCCGCAGGAGTACGTCAAGGCGCCCAAGGCGGACCCGGTCCCGGACACCGAGGCGGACAAGCTCGCCCAGCGCAAGCTCGCCAAGGAGTACGCGGACGGCTGCTACGAGCGCAGCGGCGAGATGCTGCCGTTCATGACGACGCCGAACACCGCGCGCGACCTCGACGTCATCCGGGCCGCGCTCGGCGAGAAGAAGCTCAACTACCTGGGCGTCTCCTACGGCACCTACCTGGGCGCCGTCTACGGCACGCTCTTCCCGGGCCACGTCCGCCGCATGATCGTGGACAGTGTCGTCAACCCGGCCAAGTCCAACATCTGGTACCAGGCGAACCTGAACCAGGACATCGCGTTCCAGGGCCGCTGGAACGACTGGCAGGACTGGGTCGCCAAGAACGACGCGTCCTTCCACCTCGGCACCACGCGCGCCGCGGTGCAGAAGCAGTGGGAGACGCTGCGCGCCGCGGCGAAGAAGAACCCGATCGGCGGGGTCGTCGGCCCGGCCGAGCTCATCGGCTTCTTCCAGAACGCGCCGTACTACGACTCCATGTGGGTGCCGGTCGCCCAGGCCTGGAGCAAGTACGTCGCCGGCGACACCCAGGCGATGATCGATGCCGCCGCCCCCGACATGTCGGACACCGCGGGCAACGCCTCGTCGGAGAACGGCAACGCGGTCTACACCGCCGTCGAGTGCGCCGACGCCAAGTGGCCCACCAGCTGGTCGAAGTGGGACAAGGACAACACGGCGCTGAACGAGAAGTACCCGTTCATGACGTGGGCCAACGCCTGGATGAACCTGCCCTGCGCCACCTGGAAGACCAAGCAGCAGACGCCGGTCGACGTGAAGACGGGCAAGGGCCTGCCCACCGTCCTCATCGTCCAGTCCGAGCGTGACGCCGCCACTCCGTACGAGGGCGCCGTCGAACTGCACAAGCGCTTCAAGGGCTCCCGCCTGATCACCGAGAAGGACGCGGGCTCGCACGGTGTCACCGGTCTGACCAACCCCTGCATCAACAACCGGGTCGACACGTACCTGCTCACCGGCAAGGTCGACGGCAAGGACGTGACGTGCGCCCCGCACGCCACCCCTAAGCCGTAACCCTCACCCGGCGAACGGCCCGGCCTCCTCGTGGGGCCGGGCCGTTCGCACGCCCTAGCCGCGCGACGCCAGCCAGGCGTCCTCGGCCGCGTAGTCGAAGATGCCCGTCGTGTACGACGCCACCATCTTCGGGAAGCCGTCCTGCCAGTCCCGCTCGCGCAGCCGCGCGGTCAGCCACTCCACGGTCTCCGGGAGCGCCTCGGCATAGCTCGTCACCGGCTTGTACCCGAGCTCGCGCTCGGCGGCCGACATGTCGACGATCAGCGAATGAGGCACCGCCCACGGCGAATCGCCGACGTTCGGCGCCGGGGGAGGACCGTCGACGAGCACCGACTCCGTCTCCACGCCCATCAGCTCGTCGATCATCGCGCCGATCTCGCCGACCGAGGGCCGGTCCGGGTCCGCGCCGTTCAGCACCCGCGAGCCCGGCCGGGCCGCGGCGAGCCGCACCAGCTCCGCGAGGTTGTGCACGCTCGCCGGATGGAAGACGCTCGCCCCGTTGTACGCGAGCACGCGCGTACGGCGCCCGTCGAGGTTCCGCTTCACGAAGTACAACTCGCGCGGGGTGCGGCAGTACGGCCCGTGCACCGCGGTCGCCCGCAGCACGGTGGTCGGCATCCGCTCACCCAGCGCCAGCAGATCCTGCTCGATCCGCACCTTCCGCGCCCCGTACCCGTCGCCCGGGGCGATCGTGTGCCAGCTCTCCGGGACCGGCACCGGGTACTGCGGCCAGCCGTCCGGCTCCTCCTGCGTGTGGAAGCCGCGCCCCCGCTCGTCCACGTACACGGCGCCGCTCGACACCACGACCGCCGAACCGATCCGGTCGGTGAGGCCCGCGAGCTGCTGCCCGTGCTCCGGAGTGAAGGCGACCAGGTCCACGACGAGATCGACCCCGTCCCCGACGAGCGCCGCGACGGCGTCACCGTCCTCCCGGTCGAGCCGCACCGTCCGTACCGCGTCGGGCCAGTGCGCGTCCCGCCCGCCCCCGAGCGAGGCCGCCGTCACCTCCCAGCCGTCCTCCGCGAGCGCCCGCACCGCCGGCCGCCCGATCTGTCCCGCCGCACCGATCACCAAAGCCTTCTTCATGCCGGGACCGTACGACGATCATCAGTGTCCGGCCCAGGCTTTTCTGCTCAGCGCAGAGCGGCTCAGCTCAGCGGCATCCGCGGGAACCTGCGCGCCTTGGCCTCCTCGGCCTCCGCCTTCACCTGGGCCGCGTACTTGTCGACGTACTCCTGCCCGGACAGCTCCAGGATCGCGTACATGATCTCGTCGGTGACCGCCCGCAGGATCGCCTTCTCGCCGTCCATCCCCGCGTACCGGGCGAAGTCGAGCGGCTCGCCGAAGCGGATCGTGACCCGGCGCATGTTCGGGATCGCCTGTCCAGGCGGTTGCGCCTCGAACGTGCCGATCATGGCGCACGGGATCACCGGGACCTGCGCCTTCAGCGCCATCGCGGCCACCCCGACCTTGCCCTTGTAGAGGCGGCCGTCGTGCGAGCGCGTGCCCTCCGGGTAGATGCCGAGCAGCTCACCGCGGCGCAGCACCCCGAGCCCTTCCCGGATCGCGGCCTGGCCCGCCTCCTTGCCGGAGCGGTCCACCGGGATCTGGCCCGCGCTGCGGAAGAACGCGGCGGTCAGCCGGCCCTTGACGCCGGGCCCGGTGAAGTACTCCGCCTTCGCCAGGAACGTGATCCGCCGCTTGAGGATCGCCGGCATCAGGAAGTGGTCGGAGAACGACAGATGATTGCCCGCGACGATCGCCGCGCCGTCGTCCGGAACGTGCTCCAGGCCCTCGATCCGAGGCCGGAACATCAGCCGCAGAAGCGGTCCGAGAATCACGTACTTGAGCAGTCTGTAGAACATGGCCGTCGCCTTCCCCCATGGAGCACGAACCCTGATCAGATACGCGGGTGCGAACGCACAGTAGCCAATCCGTCGCCCCTGCGCGAGGGCCCGATCGGGCCCTGTCCGCATGCCGACCGGCGCGTCCGCTTGGCGACGGCAAAGACGCCAGGTCCGCTGGGGCCGACCCGCGCCACGTCCCGCACCGGAGGCCCCCGCATGCACCCGAGACACCTCGCCGCAGCCGCGCTGCTGTCCCTCGCGGCGGCCGTACCCACCGCCCACGCCGCCGACGGGCCGACGGACCGCCCCGACCTGCTCCTCACCGTCTCCGGTACCGAGCACACCTGGATCCGCGGCGTGCTGCTGAGCTGCGAGCCCGAGCCGTCCGGACACCACCCGTACGCAGCCGAGGCCTGCGCCGCACTCGACGCTGCGGGCGGTGATCTCGACGCGGTGCGGGCGGAGCCGCACGCCTGCACCGAGGAGGACGACCCGGTCACGGCAAGCGCCACCGGCGTCCACCGCGGCCGCACGATCACCTGGAGCAGGACGTTCCCGAACACCTGCGCCCTGGACGCGGCGACCGGCTCCGTGTTCCGGTTCTGACCGCCCCCGCGCCCGGTGCCGGGGCGTCACGCGCCCCGCGAGGCCGCCATCGCCACGGTGAGCAGGCCGAGGACGACCCAGCCGAACCAGAGCCAGCCGTTGCTGCCGAGCGCCACCGTGTAGGCGGTCACCGCGACCAGGCCGCCGACGGTGAACACGCCCATCGTCTTCGTGGATCCGGGCATCGCACACACCCTCCTCCCGGCAGCCGGGACGCCGTACGGCGGTGTTGTGCGGCGCCCGTGCCGCGGCCAGGAGGCCATCCTCACCCGGGACCGGGCGGCTGCGCTACTGCCCGCGCGCCTGCAGCGAGGCCAGGTAGGCGTTGTACGCCTCCAGCTCCTTGTCGCCGTCCCGGTCCGCGGCGCGGTCCTTGCGCCGTGCCTGCCGGTCGTCCGACTTCTTCCACTGGAAGAGCAGGGCGAGCAGCACGAGGACCGACGGCACCTCACTGAACGCCCACGCGATCCCGCCCGCGGCGGTCTGATCGGCGAGCGGATCGATGCCGAGCGAGGCCGGCGGGTTGTCGAACGTGCCGACCATCGTGGTGCTCGCCATCATCAGCGCGATCCCGAAGAACGCGTGGAACGGCATGCCCGCGAACAGCTCCAGCATCCGCATGATGTAGCCGGGCCGGTGCGGCCCCGGGTCCACGCCCATGATCGGCCAGAAGAACACCAGGCCCACCGCGAGGAAGTGCACCATCATCGCGATGTGCCCGACCTTCGACCCCATCAGGAAGTCGAACAGCGGCGTGAAGTAGAGCGCGTACAGGCTCGCGATGAACAGCGGGATGGTGAACGCCGGATGCGTGATGATCCGCATGTACCGGCTGTGCAGCAGCATGAGCAGCAGCTCGCGCGGCCCCTTGTCGCCGCGCTTCGCCGCCACCGGCAGCGCGCGCAGGGCGAGCGTGATCGGCGCGCCCATCAGCAGCAGGATCGGCGACAGCATGCTGATCACCATGTGCTGCACCATGTGCACGCTGAACATGACCATGCCGTAGTCGTTCAGCTTGGTGCACATCACCAGACCGATGGTGAGCACACCGACGACGAACGAGAGGGTGCGGGACACCGGCCAGGAGTCACCGCGCCGGGTGAGGCGCACGACGCCCCACCCGTACAGGGCGAGCGCCAGCACACAGCCGACGAGGAAGAAGGTGTCGGCCGACCATTGCAGACCGTTGCCCAGCGTGAACGGCGGCAAGTCCATGTTCATGCCGTCCATGCCGTCCATGCCGTGCCCGCTGTGATCCATGAGCCGGCTCCTGTTGCTCGTTTCGTACGGATTGTGCGCCACCAGAGTAGAACTGCCCCCGGCCATGACTTCGGCCGGGGGCAGTTCTCTTTAAAGGCGGACTAAAAAGTGCCGCGCTCTTCGACGGCTGGGCTCAGAGGACGCACTCCGCCTCGGCGTAGCGCTCCTCGGGCACCGTCTTCAGCGTCTCGACGGCCTCGGCGAGCGACACCATCACGATGTCCGTGCCGCGCAGCGCGGTCATGTGCCCGAACTCGCCGCGGTGCACGGCCTCCACGGCGTGCCAGCCGAAGCGGGTCGCGAGGACCCGGTCGTACGCGGTCGGGGTCCCGCCGCGCTGCACATGGCCCAGGATCACCGGACGCGCCTCCTTGCCGAGCCGCTGCTCCAGCTCGACGGAGAGCTGACGGGCGATACCGGCGAAGCGCTCGTGGCCGTAGACGTCCTTGCCGCCCTCGTCGAACTCCATCGAGCCGACGCGGGGCTTGGCGCCCTCGGCGGCGACGACGATGGCGAACTTCTTGCCGGCCTCGAACCGCTCGCCGACCTTCGCCGCGAGCTCGTCGATGTCGAAGGGGCGCTCGGGGACGACGATGGCGTGGGCGCCGGCGGCCATGCCGGAGTGCAGCGCGATCCAGCCGGTGTGGCGCCCCATGACCTCGACGATCAGCACCCGCTGGTGCGACTCGGCGGTGGTCTTCAGCCGGTCGAGGGCCTCGGTGGCGACGCCTACGGCGGTGTCGAAACCGAAGGTCACGTCCGTGACGGCGATGTCGTTGTCGATCGTCTTCGGTACGCCGACGATCGGCAGTCCGCTGTCGGAGAGCAGCCGGGCCGCCTTGAGGGTGCCCTCGCCGCCGATCGGGATGATCGCGTCGAGCCCGAGATCGGCGACGTGCCCCTTGGCCCGCTCCACACCGTCGCGCAGATGGGCCGGCTGGACCCGCGAGGAGCCGAGGATGGTGCCGCCGCGGGCGAGGATGCCGCCCACCGCGTCGAGGTCCAGTTTGCGGTAGTCACATTCGAGCAGCCCCTTCCACCCGTCGTGGAAGCCGATGACCTCGTCGCCGTGGTCGACGACGGCCCGGTGCACGACCGAACGGATCACGGCGTTCAGGCCGGGGCAGTCGCCGCCGGAAGTGAGGACACCAATACGCATAAGCCCGGAATACCTTTGCAAACGTGGGCCGATGACCGGACCACGTCGTCCGGCTGGATCCCCCGTACCTTATCGGCGCGAGGGGGGCCTCCTGCACGCCCCGTCCGGGTGCTGGACAGCCCCGCTCATATGGGCGCGGCAGCGCCCCGAAGGGGCGCGGGGCGGTGCCGATCCGCGGCTCCGTCACGTGGGCGCGGGCAGGCGGCGGACGCCTAGGCCGGCTGCGCCGTTGCGGCAGCGATCCGCTCGTTGCGGAGCGCCTCGTACCACCGGTCGTCCACCGGAGGCAGCGCGTTCACATCGAGCGCCAGCTTCAGCAGCAGGTCGCCGATGTGCGGGTTACGGGCGAGCACGGGCCCGTGCATGTACGTACCGAACACCGTGTCGTTGAAGGCGCCCTCGGTGCCGTCCCCCGTGCCGTTGCCCTTGCCGATGCGGGTGCGGGCGAACGGGCGGGCCGACGGGCCGAGGTGCGTGATGCCCTGGTGGTTCTCGAACCCGGTCAGCGGCGGCAGGCCCAGCTGCGGGTCGATGTCGGCCAGCACGTCACCGACGCACCGCTCGCCCTCGCCGCGGGTGGAGACGACGTCGAGCAGGCCGAGGCCCGGCTCGCGCTCACCGAGGTCGTTGATGAACTCGTGGCCGAGGATCTGGTACCCGGCGCACACGGAGAACACGATGGCACCGTTGGCCACCGCGCGCTGCAGGCCGCCGTCACGGCGCAGCCGCTCCGCGGCGAGCCGCTGCGGACGGTCCTCGCCGCCGCCGATCAGGTAGATGTCACCGGAGGTGGGCACGGCCTGGTCGCTGCGGACGTCGTGCCGCTCGACCTGGAGGCGGCGCTGCCGCGCGCGGCGCTCCACCACGAGGGCGTTGCCCTGGTCTCCGTACGTGCTGAGCAGGTCCGGGTAGACCCACACGAGACGCAGGCTGCTTTCACTCATGCTCATGATCCTTCGCTGGCTCTCGTGCGCGGGTCAGTTGCCGACGCGGCGGCGGACGTCCTGGAACGCGGTGTAGTTGGCGATCAGTTCGATCCGGCCGGGCGGGGACGCCTGCACGGCCTGGTCGAGGGTGTCGCAGACCTGGAACTGCAGGCCCGCCACCTCAAGACGCACCGCGAGGTCGAGCTTGCGGTCGCCGATGACGGCGATCGGGTGCCCGGCCAGACGCGTGTAGTCGACGTCCCACAGCCAGGAGGTGTCGGTGCCGTCCGCACCGCGTGCGTTGACCGAAAGGATCACCGGGGTCGGCGGCGGGTCGATCAGAGTGAACGTTTCGAGCCAGCCCGCCGGGTTCTTCGCGAGCAGCAGCCGCAGGTCGCGGTTGAGGAACTGCACGACGTCGTAGCGGCCGGCCACGGCCTGCACCTGGTACATGCGCTCCAGGGCGACCTGCGGCGGCACGCCGAAGCAGGCGGCCACGGCGGCGGAGGTGGCCGCGTTCGCCTTGTTGGCACGGCCCGGCAGCTGGAGGTGGATCGGCCAGGCGGAGCCGTGCGGGTCGAGGACGTAGTCGCCCTGCAGCGCCCAGCTCGCGGTCGGCCGGCGGAAACCGCACTCGCCGCAGAACCAGTCGTCGCCGGGGCGCTGCATCACGCCGCCGCAGGCCGGGCAGGACCAGGCGTCGTCCTTCCACTCCTGGCCCGCGGCGACCCACACCACGTTCGGCGAGGAGGACGCGGCCCACACGACCAGCGGGTCGTCGGAGTTCGCGATGACGATCGCCTTCGAACCGGCGAGCCCTTCGCGCCACTTCTCGGCGAGCATGCGGGTCTCGGCGGCGCGGTCCAGCTGGTCGCGCGAGAGATTGAGCAGCGCGATCGCCTTCGGGTCCACGTCACGGGCGACGCCGGCGAGGTACTTCTCGTCGACCTCGATGACGCCGAACTTGGCGTCGGAGCCGCCGGCCAGCGCGGAGGTGATACCGGCAGGCATGTTCGCGCCCAGCGCGTTCGACACGACCTCGCCGCTGGCGCGCAGCGCCTCGGCGATGAGGCGGGTGGTGGTCGTCTTGCCGTTCGTGGCCGAGACGAGCACCACGTCCAGGTGCTGGGCGAGCCGTCCGAGCAGCTCGGGGTCGAGCTTGAGCGCGACCTTGCCGCCGATCACCGAACCGCTGCCGCGGCCCGCCGCGCGCGACACCGCGGCCGCGGCCTTGCCCGCCGTCACGGCGAGCTTGGCCCGCGGAGTCATCGACTCCGAGTTGCCTGCCATCTTCTTGGGTCCTCCTTGCGTACGGCGCCGCGCCTGCCCCCGGCATCGCTTTCCGGCCTCAGCCTATCGAGATCCTCTGACAAGCCCGAACTGCGGCTCGGGGTACCGCTCGACCGTACCCTTACGGCCATGCGACACGGCTCTATCCCGGGCTCTTCCGGACACGTACGACCCCTGACCCTGCTCGGTGACCCCGTGCTGCACCGCCCGTGCGCCGACGTCACGGACTTCGGGCCCTCGCTCACCCGGCTCGTCGAGGACATGTTCGCGACGATGTACGCCGCCCAGGGCGTCGGCCTCGCCGCCAACCAGATCGGTGAAGCGCTGCGCGTCTTCGTGTACGACTGCGAGGACGACGACGATGTGCGGCACGTCGGGTACGTGGTGAATCCGCGGCTCGTCGAGGCGGACGGCGTCGTGATCCGCGGCCCCGAGGGCTGCCTCTCGCTGCCGGGCCTGGAGGCCGGCACCCCGCGCTTCGACCACGCGCGCGTGGAGGGCCAGGACCTGCACGGCGACCCCGTCGTCCTTCACGGCACGGGGTGGTTCGCCCGCTGTCTGCAGCACGAGTGCGACCACCTGGCGGGCACGGTCTACACGGACCGGGTGACGGGGTGGAGGCGCAGTCGGGTCCTGCGGCAGGCAGCGAAGGCGCCCTGGGGCAAGACGTCCCGATAGCGGCGCGGGGCTGCGTCGAGGTGCGGCTCCGCCGCGTGGACGCGACCCCCCACGACGTGCGCGCACGTGACGGGGCCGGGGGCGGAACCGGTCAGAACCCGGGACCGCCCACCTTGTCGCCCGCCGCGGCGAGCCGCCCCCACAGCAGGTCGGCGAGCCCGCGCACCAACTCGGCCCGGGTGCACGGCCGTTCACCGAGCCACCAGTCGCCGGCGGCGTGCATCATGCCGACGATCCCGTGCCCCCACACGCGCGCGAGCTGCGCGCTGCCGGGGCCGAGATCGACGCGCTCCTCGATGACCTCGGCCAGTTCCTCGCCCATGCGGCGCAGCAGCGGCGCGGAGTGGCGGCCGACGTCGAAACCCGCCTCGACGGGGGCGCCCTCCGCCGGATGCATCAGGAACCGGTAGACCTGGGGCCTGGCCTCGATCGCCGCGAGGTAGGTGTCGAGGGTCGCCTCGACGCGCTCGCGGCGCTCCGCCGGGGCGTCCAGGGCCGCGCGCAGGGAGGCCAGAAGGGCGTCCGTGTGCCGCTTGGCCAGGGCCGCGTACAGGCCGCCCTTGTCGCCGAAGTGCCGGTACAGGATCGGCTTGGTGATCCCGGCCTCGGCGGCGATCGCGTTCATCGACGCGCCGGGTCCGTCCCTGAGCACCACGCGGTCCGCGGCCTCCAGCAGCTCACGCCGCCGGCGCTCGGCGGCGGACTGCTGTTCCGCGCGCTGATCGGTCCGCTGTGTGGTCTCCATGACGATCTCCCCGCCCGTGCGATTGCTTGACGCACGCGAAAGGTAACACTCACGGCCCGTGCGGGATCGAACGCGCACTCGGAGGTTGACATGGGCTACTGGCGAGTAACAGACTCTCGTTACCGCAAGTAACATATGCAGTGTACGCAGCCCTGGAGGGGTCATGGCCGAGTTCACAATGGATCTCAACGACGAGCAGAAGGAAGTCCGTGACTGGCTGCACGGCTTCGCCGCCGATGTGATCCGCCCCGCGGCCGCCGAGTGGGACGAGCGCGAGGAGACTCCCTGGCCGGTCATCCAGGAAGCGGCCAAGATCGGAATCTACTCTCTCGACTTCTATGCGCAGCAGTTCTTCGACCCGAGCGGTCTGGGCATCCCGATGGCCATGGAGGAGCTGTTCTGGGGCGACGCGGGCATCGCCCTGTCGATCGTCGGCACCGGTCTCGCGGCGGTCGGCGTCCTCGCCAACGGCACCGAGGAGCAGATCGGCACCTGGATCCCGCAGATGTACGGCGACGTGAACGACGTGAAGGTGGCCGCTTTTTGTTCCTCGGAGCCGGACGCCGGCTCGGACGTCGCTTCCATGCGTACGCGTGCCGTCTACGACGAGGCCAAGGACGAGTGGGTCCTGAACGGCACCAAGACGTGGGCGACGAACGGCGGCATCGCCAACGTCCACGTGGTCGTGGCCTCCATCGACCCCGCGCTCGGCTCCAAGGGGCACGCCTCCTTCATCGTGCCGCCGAACACCCCGGGCCTGTCCCAGGGCCAGAAGTTCAAGAAGCACGGCATCCGCGCCTCGCACACCGCCGAGGTCGTCCTGGAGAACGTGCGCGTCCCCGGCTCCTGCCTGCTCGGCGGCAAGGACAAGCTCGACGAGCGCCTGGCCCGCGCGCGGGAGAAGGCCGCCAAGGGCGGCGAGCGCGTGAAGAACGCCGCCATGGCGACCTTCGAGGCGTCCCGTCCGGCCGTCGGCGCGATGGCGGTGGGCACGGCCCGCGCCGCGTACGAAGAGGCCCTGGAGTACGCCAAGACGCGTGAGCAGTTCGGCCGCCCGATCATCGACAACCAGGGCGTGGCCTTCCAGCTCGCGGACATGCGTACGCAGATCGACGCCGCCCGCCTTCTGGTGTGGCGCGCCTCCTGGATGGCGACCACCGGCAAGAAGTTCGAGAACGCCGAGGGCTCCATGTCCAAGCTGTTCGCGAGCGAGACCGCCAAGAAGGTCACCGCCCAGGCGATCCAGATTCTCGGCGGCAACGGCTTCACGCGCGAGTACCCCGTGGAGCGCATGCACCGCGACGCGGCGATCTACACGATCTTCGAGGGTACGAGCGAGATCCAGCGCCTGGTCATCGCCCGCACCCTCTCGGGGATGCCGATCCGCTAGCCGGTCTTCACGGTGCCGTGCCGCAGCGGCGTCAACTGCTCGATGTCGTACCGGGAGCGGAGATCGGCGATCGCCGCGTGATCCGGCGGCCCGTCCGCGGAGAGGATCTCCAGGAGTTCCTCGAAGTAGTGCTCGTGGTCGGGCGGGGGAGAGGCCTGGAAGAACATCTTCGCGGGCGTGTCCGTCGGGTTGGCGAACGCGTGCGGGCAGCCCGGCGGCACCACGATGACCGTGCCGGGGGTCGCCCGCACCACCTTGTTCCCCGAAGGGGACTGCCAGCGCTGCCAGCTGTCCGGGGTGCGCACCCGCGGCTCGAAGGCGAGGACGTCCAGCTCGCCTTCGAGGACGTAGAACAACTCCTCGCTGCGGGTGTGGACATGGGCGCCCACGTCGAAGCCGGGAGGGACCACGACCTCGAAGCTGGAGGCGCTGCGCGAATGGTTTCCGGTGACCTTGAAGGTGACCTGCTGGGCCGCCGTGTGCACGGTACGACCGTGTCCCGGCGGCACCAGCAGTCCCTCCGGCGGTGTCAGCGCCGTCATCCGTCCGCCGACCAGGTCACCGGAACCGCCTCGGGCCCGCGGATCAGGGCCCCCTTGCGGAAGGGGACCCGCTCCGCGGGCACCGCGAGGCGCAGCTCGCGGAAGCGGTCCAGCAGGGCGCCCACCAGAAGCTCCGACTCCAGCCTCGCCAGCATGCCGCCCACGCAGTAGTGCGGGCCGAAACCGAACGAGACGTGCGGATTCGGCGCACGGTCGAAGTCGATGCGATCGGGGTCGGGGAAGACGTCCGGATCGCGATTGGCCGCCAGGTACGAGACGTAGATCGGATCCCCTTCGCAGATCCGCACCCCCGCGACGTCGACGTCCTCCAGGGCGATGCGCGACAGACCGACCGCGCTGCGGTGCGGGATGTAGCGCAGCAGCTCGTCGATGGCCTGCGGACGCAGCGCGGGCTCGGCGCGCAGCCGTTCGGCGAGATCGGGGCGGGTGAGGAGGATGTAGGCCATGTTGCCGCTGTTGTTCGTGACGGCCTCGCCGCCGATCTGCACCAGGACCGCGAGGCCGACCGCCTCGTCCTCCGTCAGATCGCCCGCGCCGACCGCCGTGCCCAGCAAGGAGGCGACGTCCTCGCCCGTGCCGTCGTCGTGCGAGCGGATCAGCCGGGCGAAGTAGGCCGACATCTCGTTCTTGGCGCGCTCACTGACCTCGGCCCCGTGCGCCGACGACAGGATCAGCTGCGTCCAGGTGTGCATCAGGTGCCGGTCCTCGCCGGGCACGCCCATCAGCTCACAGATCACGGCGATCGGGAACGGGACCAGCAGCCGCTCGGTGAGGTCGGCCGGCGGCCCGTCACGGAGCATGCCCGTCACCAGCTCGTCGAGCAGCTCCTGCGCGCGCGTGCGCAGCCGCTCGACGCCGCGCGCGGTGAACGCCGCCGCGACCGAGCGCCGCAGCCGTGTGTGGTCGGGCGGGTCCGCGAACCCCACGGCGCCCGCCTGCGGGATGAAGTGCGGTGCCAGGCGCGTCACTTGACGCCCCACGACGGCCTCGCGGCTGAAGCGCGAGTCGTTCGTGACGGTCCGCACGTCCTCGTAGCGCGTCACCAGCCACGCCCAGCCCTCGCCGTTGGGCAGCTGGATCCGTGTCACCGGGCCCTCCCGCATCAGCCGGGTGAGAACCGGGTCGAAGTCGACGCCGTGCAGGTCCAGAGCGGGCCACTGGCGGACCGGCGGCCGCAGGGTGGTGTCCTCGGTCATACGGCGGCCTCCGCGGGCGCGGAGCGGCCGTCCTGACGGTTCCAGCGGCCCAGGGACATCTCCGCGGTGATCCCGGGCCCGAACCCGGCGAGCATGCCGCGCGCGGTGTCGTGGGCGCCGCCCTCGTCGAAGAGCCGGCGCAGCGCGTCCAGGACCACGGCGCTGGCGATGTTGCCGTACTCGGTGAGCGTGGCCCGGCTGAACCGGAAGGCGTCCGGCGGCACTTGGAGGAACTTGCTCAAGTCGTCGAGGATGCGCGGGCCGCCCGCGTGGATGATGTAGAAGTCCAGGTCGGAGGCGTCCCAGCCGTGCTCGCCCGCCAACTGCTTGAGCGCCGGGGCCAGCGGCTCCATCGTCGTCGGCACCCGCTTGTCGAGCATGAAGTGGAAGCCGGTGGCGCGGACGTCGTACGCGATCCAGTCCTCGGTCTTCGGGATCAGGTACGAGCCGTTGCGCTCCAGGGAGATGCCGGTCCCGCCGCGGCCGCGCACCACGGCGGCCGCCACTCCGTCGCCGAAGAGCCCGTTCGACAACAGGGAGCCCACGCCCAGGTCCGTGGGCTGGTAGCACAGCGAGCAGAACTCGCAGGCCACGATCAGCGCGTTCGCGTCCGGATAGGCCGTGCAGAAGTCGTGCGCCCGGTTCACCGCCGCACCGCCCGCCGCACAGCCCAGCTGGGCTATCGGTATCTGGCGGGTGTCGCTGGAGAAGTCCATCTCGTTGATCAGCCACGCGGTCAGCGACGGCATCATGAAGCCCGTGCACGACACGTAGATGATCACGTCGATGTCGGTGGTGAGCAGCTGCGCGTCGTCGAGCGCGCGCCGCACCACGGCCGGCACCCGGGCTTTCGCCTCGGCCTCGTAGAGGGCGTTGCGCTCCTTGAAGCCGGGATGCTTCAGCGTCTCCTCGATCGGCTGCACGATGTGCCGGGTGCGTACGCCGGTGTTCTCGATCAGGCGCAGCGCGAGCGGCAGTTGAGGGTGGTCGGCGTGGTGGGAGCGTGCCAGAGCGAGTGTCTCCTCCATGGTGATCACATGTTCCGGTACGGAGACAGCGGGTCTGCACAAAGTCGCCATGAGCCTGCGCCTTCTGGTAGCCCCCCGGCTGATCGGTGGCCTCCCTCGGAGGAAGGAGGTCCACCCACGATCACCCGCCGCGTGCCGTTCGTCCCGTCGGACTACTCCATGCCGGTTCCCGAACCCTTCCGGGAGTCGCCGGCGCCGAGGGCCGTGACCAGCGCGGACGCCGGATCGGACGCCGAGGGACCCGCAGGCGTCCAGCGGCCGCGTTCCTTGCGGTACGGCCACCAGCGCCCGTCCCGGCCCAGGCGCAGCTGGGCGTCGCCGCCGGAGACCGTCCAGCGGCCGCGCGAGCCCTTGAGGGCGGGCCGCTCGTCCTCCTCCCAGGCCGCTTCGAGCGCCGCACGCGCGCGTGCGGCGCTCTTCGCGTCGGGCGTCCAGTCGTCCTCCAGGGCGGCCAGCGCTGCGACGCCCCCGTGCTCCCAGGCACGGGCGGCCGACGCGAGCCCCTCGCGGTCCCGGCCCGAGGCGTGGGCGAGGCGGGCCGCGACGTGCGGCCCGGGACCCGCCGCCGCCAGCCGCGCGGCATCCTGCGCCACGGTCAACCCCGGCTCCGCGGCGCGCTGTTCGTGCCCCGGGCCCAGCGCCTCGGCCAGCAGCCGGTGCGCCTCGGCGGCGGCCCGCGCAGCCAGGAACTCCAGCGCGGCGACGTCCGTGTCCGCCGGCGGCGGTGTCTCCGTGTCCAGGGCGGGCGGCAGGCCGGGCTCGGCCGGCAGGGGCGGCGGCTCGGGCAGCGGCGGCAGCACGACCGCGGACGCGTAGGCCTCCGCGGCGTCCACGCCCTCCGGCTCCGCCGCGGGCGCCACGGGTTCCGCCGCCGCGGCGCTCCGCACCTGGAGCTCGTCCAGCAGGGCCTGCTCGCCGCGGCCGCGCAGCAGGAGCAGCACGAACGGGTCCTGGTCGAGCAGCCGCGCCACCTGGTAGCTCAGGGCGGCCGTGTGCGCGCAGTGGTCCCACGCGTCGCAGTCGCACCGCGGCTCCAGGTCGCCGATCCCCGGCAGCAGCTCGACACCGGCCGCCGCCGCGTCCTCCACCAGATGCGGCGGCATCTCACGGTCGAGGAGCGCAGCGATGTGCGCCGACCGCTCGACGGCCATGTCCAGGAAGCGGTCCCAGTCGTCGCCGCCGAGCTGCTGCAGCAGCACGTCGGAGCGGTGCTGGACGCCGCGCCGGTCCGCCACGAGCGCGGTGATGCGCCCGGGCCGCACCGTCACCGCGCCGACCGCCCCGGCCCGCGCCAGCCTCCGGCCCGCCTTGAGCTGCTGAAGGTCGAGCGCCGTGTCCTCCAGGGCCTTCAGCCACGCCTGACCCCACCAGGTGGCGGCAAAGCCCTTGCCCTGGATGGACGGCAGCGCGGCGAAGGTGCGCTCCTGCGCGTCGTCGGCGCCGGCCGCACCATCCTCGAACTCCTGATGCTCGTCGTACAGATCACTCATCGGGCGCCCCCTCGCAGCTCGACCAGATCGGCCAGTTCGGCATCGGTGAGTTCGGTCAGGGCCGCCTCACCGGCCCCCAGGACGGCATCCGCCAGATCCTGCTTGCGCACGAGCATCTCGGCGATGCGGTCCTCGATCGTGCCCTCCGCGATCAGCCGGTGCACCTGCACGGGCCGGGTCTGCCCGATCCGGTACGCGCGGTCGGTGGCCTGCGCCTCCACGGCCGGGTTCCACCAGCGGTCGTAGTGCACGACGTGCTCCGCGCGCGTGAGATTGAGCCCCGTACCGGCCGCCTTCAAGGAGAGCAGGAAGACAGGAACCTCCCCGTCCTGGAAACGCCCCACCATGGCCTCGCGCTCCGCGACCGGGACGCCGCCGTGCAGGAACTGGGTCGCCACGCCCCTGCCCTCCAGGTGCTTCTCCAGGAGGCGGGCCATCTGGACGTACTGCGTGAAGACCAGCACGCTCGCGTCCTCGGCCAGGATCGTGTCCACGAGCTCGTCCAGGAGCTCCAGCTTTCCGGAACGGCCCGCGACGCGCGGCCTGCTCTCCTTCAGGTACTGCGCCGGGTGGTTGCAGATCTGCTTGAGCGCCGTCAGGAGCTTCACGATCAGACCGCGCCGCTCGATCCCCTCGGCGCCGGCGATCTCCGCCAGCGTCTCGCGCACCACGGCCTCGTACAGGCCCGCCTGCTCCGTGGTCAGCGACACGGCGCGGTCGGTCTCGGTCTTGGGCGGCAGCTCGGGCGCGATACCGGGGTCCGACTTGCGGCGGCGCAGCAGGAAGGGCCGCACCAGCTTGGCCAGCCGCTCGGCGGCGGCCGGGTCCTTGCCGCCCTCGACGGCCCGGGCGTAGCGGGTGCGGAAGGTGCCGAGCCGGCCGAGGAGGCCCGGGGTGGTCCAGTCGAGGATCGCCCACAGCTCGGACAGGTTGTTCTCCACCGGGGTGCCGGTGAGCGCCACGCGCGCGCGGGCGCCGATGGTGCGCAGTTCCTTCGCCGTCGCGGAGAACGGGTTCTTCACGTGCTGGGCCTCGTCGGTGACGACCATGCCCCAGGGGACGGCGGCCAGTTGCGCCGCGTCCAGGCGCATCGTCCCGTACGTGGTCAGGACGAACTCGCCGTCCGCCAGGTCGTCCAGGGACCGGCGCCCGCCGTGGAAGCGGCGGACCGGGGTGCCCGGGGCGAACTTCTCGATCTCGCGCTGCCAGTTGCCCATGAGCGAGGTCGGGCACACCACCAAGGTGGCGCCGGAGGTCTCGGGTGCCGTCTGCCGGTGCAGGTGCAGCGCGATCAGGGTGATCGTCTTGCCGAGCCCCATGTCGTCGGCGAGGCAGGCGCCCAGGCCGAGCGAGGTCATCCGGGCCAGCCAGTTCAGTCCGCGCAGCTGGTAGTCCCGCAGTTCGGCCGCGAGCGCGGCCGGCTGCCCGACGGGGTCCATCCCCTCGGGGTCCGCGAGCCGGTCCCGCAGCTCCGCCAGCCAGCCCGTCGGGCGGACCTCGATCCGGCGCCCCTCCACCTCCGTGGAGCCCGTCAGAACGGCGCTCAGCGCGTCGACAGGGGTGACCTTGCGGTCCTGGTGGGCGCGGGCCCGCCGGGCCTCGTCCGGGTCGATGAGCACCCACTGGTCGCGCAGCCGCACCACCGGCCGGTTCGCCTCGGCGAGCACGTCCAGCTCCGCGCGGCTCAACTCCTGGTCGCCGAGGGCGAACCGCCAGTCGAACGCCAGCAGCGCGTCCGCGGACAGGAACGACGGGGTGTCCGATGCGAGCCGGTCCCCGCCCTCGTCGTCCGGCGGGCCGACCACGGCGCGGGCCGTGAGTTTGCGGGCCAGTTCCTTGGGCCAGTGCACCTCGACACCGGCCGCGGCCAGGGCGCGCGCCCCGCTTCCCAGCAGGTCGACGACCTCCTCGTCGGCCGGCTCCAGCGCATCCGGGACGGCGGCCGACAGCAGCGGGGCCAGTGGCGCCCACGCGCGCGTGGCGCGCCGCAGTGCCAGAAGGGCGTCCATGCGGGCGCGCGCACCGAAGGCCCTGGCGGCCGCGCTGGTCCCCGCCCACACCTCCGCGGCGTCCGCCACCAGCGCGGGATCGGCGACGCTGTGCATCTGCAGCACGATCCGGAACGGCAGCCGGGTCTGGGTCTCCTCACCGGCGGACAGCGCGAGGCCGGGCACCTCCACCCGCAGGGAGAGCCGCACCCCGGCGTCGTGCCCGGACGCGACGTCCGCCGCCCATGGCCGCAGCTCCGGCACCCGCTGCGGGCGACGCGCCGCGAACGCGGCGGAACCGGCGGCCGCCTGCGCGGCGGGGGAGCGCGGCAGCGTGTCGGCCACCGCGTCCAGGAAGGACCTCACGAGCCGCTCCGGAGCGTGCAGCCGGGGCGGCGCGTGCCCGTCCAGCGGGACGGCGTGCGCCTGCGGAGGCATCGCGGCCGCCAGCTCGCGCACCCGCTCCAGGTCCTCGGCGCGCAGCGGACCCGACCGCCACGCGTCGTGGTCGTCCGCGCTCACTCCCGGCAACAACAGCCCCTGCGCGGCGAGTTGCAGCGCCAGAAGGGTCGCGGCGCCCCAGAAGGCCGCCGTCGGATCGGCGTCGGCGGCCGCCCGCGCGCGCGTGAGGACCGGCAGCGCGGCCCGCACCGGCAGAGCCACCGCGGAGACCGTCACCACTCCTTCGGGCAGCGCCAGCGGCACCTCGACGGGAGTGCCCGCCTGCGGCAGGGGCGGCTCGTCGCCGTCGGGGCGCCAGAAGGCCACGGTCGAGGTGCGCGCCGGGTCCGCCGGCAGGAACAGGACACGACACCGTACGAGTTCGGTCGTCTCGGCAGGAGTGGGCACGGGATGCGTGTGCTCGGAGATAGCTGCTTCCTCGTTCTTCCGTCTCGAAGTCTTCAAATTTGACTACCCGCTCTGGAGGCGCCGACAGTACACCCCCGCGCAAGCCGGACGGGAACCTTTTTGTCGTGATGTGGATCACCTGACCCTTAAGGGTGGGGGTAACCCCCCGCTCGCCGTGTGGTGACCCCCTGTCGCAGTCGGGTGGTGGCGCCATGGCCGCCCAAGGGCCCTGATCCATACGTTCGTCGGGTCGGGCCGACGCGTAGCCCGCCGCTTCGCCCACGCCCATCACAGACCGGAGAACAGCCATGTCCCTGGCCGTCGCCGCACCGCCGTCACCGACCGACACGGGAAGCGAGTTCACGCCCCTGCTGAAGGACGTCAAGGGGCAGGGGCTGCTCGACCGGCGCACCGGCTGGTACGTGCGCACCATCGTGACCAACGCCCTCGCGCTCGCCGCCGTCGTCACCGGCATGGCGCTCATCGGCGGCACCTGGTGGGTGCTCGCCCTCGCGCCCGTCCTCGCCGTCCTCAGCGCGCGTACCGCCTTCATCGGCCACGACGCCGGCCACGCCCAGATCACAGCCAACCGGTCTGTGAGCCGAGTCATCGGGCTGATCCATGGAAACCTGCTGCTCGGCATGAGCTATGCGTGGTGGAACCAGAAGCACAACCGCCACCACGCGAACCCCAACCACATCGACAAGGACCCCGACGTCGCCGCCGACGTCCTCGTCTTCACCAGCGGACAGGCCGCAACCCGTACCGGCTTCCGCGGCTGGCTCACCCGCCACCAGGCCTGGCTGTTCTTCCCGCTCACGCTCCTGGAGGGCCTCGCCCTGAAGGTGTACGGGTTCCAGGACCTGCGCCGCCAGAGCGGCCGCGAGCGCCTGGTGGAGGGCGCGCTCCTCGTCGCCCACGTCGTCGGCTACGTGACCCTGCTGCTGTCCCTCATGCCGCTCGGCCACGCCCTCGTCTTCGCCGCGCTGCACCAGGCGCTGTTCGGGCTGCACCTGGGCATGGCCTTCGCGCCCAACCACAAGGGCATGGAGATGCCCGACCCCGACGGCGACAAGTGGGGGCACCTGCGGCGCCAGGTCCTCACCTCGCGCAACATCAAGGGCGGAGCGCTGACCGACTGGTTCCTCGGCGGCCTCAACTACCAGATCGAGCACCACCTGTTCCCCAGCATGCCGCGCCCCCACCTGCGCCTCGCCCAGCCCATGGTGAAGGCCCACTGCCGACGCCTCGGCATCCCCTTCGTGGAGACGGGGCTCGTCGACTCCTACCGCCAGGCACTGCGGCACATGTATGAAGTGGGGGAGCCGCTGCGGGCCGACATCTGACGCGCCCCGGGGACGTCCCGGGGGCGCGGGATCAGGGACGTATCAGGGTCGCGCGACGGAACCGTGGACGCCGCGGGCCCGTTTCTCACAGCAGAGGCGGGCCCGCTCCACCCATCCGAGGGCGGGCCGCCCCGAAGGAGGCCACACACATGTCGAAGAACGCGAAGATCGCCGCGGGAGGCGTGGCGGCCGGGATCATCCTGCTGATCTGGCTGCCCTGGTGGGCGGCCCTGCTCATCGTGCTGGGCGTACCCGCCGCGGCGTACCTGACGCTCGATCCGTCACAGCGGCGCAGGCTGCGCCGCGTGACACGCAAGGAGCTGGGTCGCTAGGGGGCGCTGACGGAGCACGAGTTGACGACGTCACCGCTCGCGGGCCGCCGCACCGTGTGGTCCGCGGGCGGCTTCGTGCCGTGCTCCACCCACCGGGTGAGGGTGTCGAAGGCGTCCCGGTAGCACGGCAGGATCGGCCGCAGCCGGTCCGGATAGGTGTCGTACAGGCCGTCGGTGTGCGTGCCGTCCTGGATCCGGTACGTGCGGTGCAGCCGCCCGCGTCCCTGGTCGTCGGCCATCCGTGCGTACACGTCGGCGTCCGTGGCGATCGGCAGCAGCGTGTCCAGGTCGCCCTGGAGTGTCAGCAGCGGCTTGCCGACGCGCCCGGTCAGCGCCACGCGCGAGACGGCCCGGCGCACCGGCTCCGGACGGTCGGCGTAGCGGTACGAGCCGTCCGACGCGCAGGGCGCGAGCATCTCGTCCAGTGTCGAACCGGCCGAGTCGCCGGGGCAGTCCGGGTCGTAGGACGGGTCGAACTCGGCGCGGTACACCTTCTGCGTCAGGCCCCAGTACGCCTTCTGGTGATACGGCCACAGGAACTCGGAGCCGCGGGCGAAACCGGCCGCGTACATGTCGTCCGCATCGGCTTTCCCCTGCCCGTACGCCACGGCTGTCGGCAGCGTGGTGAAGAGATTCGGGCCGTCCGTGGTCCACAGCACGCCTTCCCAGTCGACGCCGCCGTCGTACAGCTCGGGGTGGTTCTCCAGCTGCCAGCGCGTCAGATAGCCCGCGTTGGAGATGCCGGTCATGTACGTGCGCCGGGGCGAGTGTCCGTAGCGCAGGGCGACGGCCTTCTTGGCGGCGCGCGTGAGCTGCGTGGTGCGTTCGTTCCACTCGGCGACCGCGTCACCGGCACGCTTGCCGTCGCGATAGAAGTCCGGGCCCGTGTTGCCCTTGTCCGTGGCCGCGTACGCGTATCCCTGGGCGAGCGCGCGGTCGGAGATGGCCGTGTCGGTCGAGTACTGCTTGCGGTTGCCCGGCGAGGCCGTCACCACCAGGCCGCCGTTCCAGTGCTCGGGCATCCGGATCACGAACTGGGAGTCGTGGTTCCAGCCATGCGTGGTGTTCGTGTGCGAGCCGTCCCGGAAGTACCCGTCGATCTGGATGCCGGGGACACCGGAGGGGTTCTGCGTGGCCTTGGCCGTCAGACCCGCCTGGTCGGTCATGTCGGTGTACGCGGTGCCGGCCAGGCCCTTCGTCGTCAGGTCGTCCAGACAGGCTGTCTGCTGAAAGGCCGCGCCCGGCACGCGCGCGTGGACCTGCCCTGCGCACCGCGCGACGTCTTCGGTGGCCGCACTCGCCAGGTGCGGCCCCGAGACGGTCAGGGCCACGAAGGCGGTGGCCAGCAAGGTCACGGTTCTGGGCGTACGCATGGAAAGGCCTCCTCGTGAGGGTGGGAAGAGGCCTCATCGTCGGGGCACGGACCGCCCGCACCTATGGTGTGGGGCCACATGGAGCGCCCATGCCCTGTGTGGCAAAGGCGGTTCAGGCCGGGCGGACCGCCATCCTGTCGAGCGCTTCCAGCAGTCCGGGCAACTCGGCGCCCCTGCCGACCGGGAGCACCTCGCCGGGCTCGTCGTCGAGCAGTACGAAGGCGATGTCGTCGGTGCGCGCCACCATCGACCAGCCCGGCCCGTCGGCCCGCAGTGTCCGGGCGTCGCCCGACGCGAACGCCGAGCGCACGCGGCCCAGCGGCGGCGGCGAGTCCACGTAGGCGCGGGCCTCGGCCAGGACGCGGCGGATACCCGTGCGGGGGCCCTGTGGAGCTTGTGCGGCATCGTCCGCGGCGTCCGGGCCACCCGCGTCGGCCTCGGGCCCTCCGTCCGCAGGCTCGGACGGCGTCCCGGCCGTGTCCGTGGCGAACTGGGAGTCGTCGATCTGGTCCCGCCAGGTCGCCCACTGCAGGGCGATCTCGTCCGCCCCCAGGCGTCGCTGCGCGGGCCCCCACGTCTGCGTGTCGGGCGGCGAGAGCGGTTCCTGGTCGCCCGCCTCGGGGCCGGGCTCCGGATCGTGCGGCGCCGGGACGCCGGGCGCCGACACCGCGAGCGCCAGCGGCCAGCCGGGCAACGCCGCGACCATGCTGTTCTCGTCGGGCGAGAGCTCGTACTCCATGCCGCAGTCCCAGGAGGCGATGGCGACGGCGACCAGGGACACGTCGTCGACGACGACCGTCCAGCGCGCGCCGTCCCCGTCCTGGCCGAGCACCAGGCCGTACCCGTCCGCCAGCGGCGCGAGCCCCAGCGCGGCGCACGCCTCCGGATAGTCGTCGCCGAGCACGCTGGGGAACTTTGCGGGCGTCAACAACACCGCGGTCAGTACGTACAGCGCGTCGTCCTCGGCGGCGACTGCGTCGTCCGTCCCGGCCATGCCAGCCTCCCCTTAGCTACGTTCCGTCGGCGTGACCTTAGTCAGTCGCGGACGATGTCGTACAGGGGCGATGACCAGGAAAATCAGTCGCTCCGCCGCAGCGTGCGCCCCTTCGGTGGAGGTCATGTCGATGAAGCGTGTGCGCTTTGTGTGACTCCCTTGCCGGGTCGCTTTCAAGGCGACCGGCGGCCACGGGCGGCGCGGCGGGCCCTCACCGCGGTGCCGCGGGCAGAACCGCGCTTGCGTCAGCACTGCTGCGGCCCCGGCCACCGGCCGCGCACCGTGCGCGAGTTCCGCGAGCGGCCGGCCCGCGTGGCCGAGACGGGCAGCGCCGTACCTGCCGCACTCAAGTGTCCCGATCCGGCGCGCACGGACGTCAGGCGACGGGCAGGCCGAGGAGGCTTCGCGCCACGACCCGCGGCGATTCGTCGCGTTCTCGCGCGAGCGCGATGAGCGCCCTGCACGCCAGCTCGTTGACCCCGAAGGCCAGGGCGTTGGGCTCCACCCAGCCCGCGGCCTCGTCGACGCGTTCCTGGTCGTCCTCGACGCAGGCCGTCACGTAGGCGGCGGCCGCCTCGAACAGGTTGGGCGTACGCCGCGGTCCGCCCGCGGCCCGCCGGGCCCCGTGCCCGTCCTGCGCACCCTCGCCGTGTGTTCGCTCCTCGTGCCGGGTGGCCTTCTTGCGCCAGGTGCTCCACGCCTTGTGGACTCTGTCGAGCATGCGTCCCACCGTCCCCCTGCTGATCGACTCCCGCCCGGGAACTGCATTTATGCCTCCCCCAGTTGCAGCCATGGTGACAGAAGAAGGCGGCGGCCGACCCTTCATGTCGGACGTCAACTCCCTTCTGGATCAAGGGACTTGAGCGTCTCGCGCAACCAGGCGAGCTCGGTGCGACTGGTGGCGCGGGCGATGGTGAGGATCCCCTGGCGGAACGGATCGTCCAACTCCTCGGCCCGCAGCGGCCGCTCCCCCGCGTAGAAGAAGCTCGCGGGCTCCTCCAGGAAGCCGAGCCGACGGCGTAGTACGCCCGCCTGCTCGCGTGCGTCGTCGAGATGGCGCAGGAACGCGAGCACGGTGAACCAGCGGTTCTCGTCCGTGATGTCCGTGCGGGCCGGCTCGCGCAGCCGGTGGCGCAGTTCCGCGCGCCCCGCCTCGGTGAGGCTCAGCATGTGCCGCGGCGCCGCGACCGCGCCGGGCTGCGTCTCCCGGGTGAGCAGCCCCGCCTTCTCCAGGCGCTTGATCGCCGGATACAGGGTGCTCTCGGCGACCGGCCGCACGTGGCCCGTGAGCGCGGTGATGTGTTTGCGCAGCTCATAGCCGTGCAGCGGGGTGTCGTAGAGGAAACCGAGGATGGCGAGCTCCAGCATGCCCACATTGTGGCGCACCTCGGCCGCCCTCGAAGTACATCGTTGACGCAGTACTACGGCACCGATGTATTCTCACGGTGATGTGACCGGAGGGATCGACGAGCGATCCAGGAAGAAGGAGGCCGCCATGCGGCAGGCGCCGTTCGATGCGCAGGGAAGCTGTGTCCGCTGGACCGAGGTGGCGGGGGCGGCGGCCGCGCGGGTGTACGTCCATGGCCTCGGCTCGGCCTCCACCGTGTACCACGCGCACATCGCCGCCCGCCCCGAACTGGCCGGACGCCGCTCCCTGTTCGTGGATCTGCCCGGCCACGGCATCAGCGACCGGCCCGCCGATTTCGGCTACACCCTGGAGGACCACGCCGACGCGCTGGCGGCCGTGCTCGACGCCGCCGGGGTCGCCGGGGCGGAGATCGTCGGGCACAGCATGGGGGGCGCCGTGGCGATCGTCCTCGCGCACCGAAGGGCCGACCTGGTGTCCCGGCTCGTGGTCACCGAGGGCAACCTCGACCCGCATCCGCCCGTGACGGCGGGCAGCAGCGGGATCATGGCCTACGAGGAGGATGCGTACGTGAACGGTGGCGGCCACGCGCGCGTGCTCGAAAGGGTCGGCCCCCTGTGGGCCGCCACCATGCGCCTCGCCGACCCGCTCGCCCTCCACCGCAGCGCGACCGGCCTCGTGCGCGGCACCGAGCCGACCATGCGCACCATGCTGGAGGGGCTGAAGACCGACCGGGTCTACCTCCAGGGCGAGCGCAGCGGTGCACTGCCCGGCAAGGAAGGCCTGGTGGCCTCGGGGGTACGGGTCGTCGAGGTACCGGACGCCGGGCACAATGTCATGTTCGACGCCCCCGACGCCTTCGCGGCCGCAGTGCGGGGCTGACGGGCGGCCGCGTCCGGGCTCAGCTCTCGCGTACCGCCAGCGCGAGGAAGCGCGCGTCCTCGTCGACGTACGACGTCAGCCGCCAGCCGGAACGGGCCAGCAGGGGACGCAGACGGGGCTCCGCCCGCAGGTCGTCGGGAGTGATCTGTCTGCCATGGCGCGCGGCGAGAGCCGCCCGGCCGATCGGGTGGAAGAGGGCGAGGACCCCGTCGGGGCGCACCACGCGCGCGAGTTCGCGCAGGTTCTCCTCCGGGTGCGGCAGGTGGGAGATCAGGCCCGCGCCGAAGACCGCGTCCAACGCGCCGGTCCGCAGCGGCAGTCGGGACACGTCCGTGAGCAGCAGTTGCCCCTCGGCGTCCCGTCCCGCCCGCACCGCCGCCTCCAGCATCGCGGGCGTCAGATCGGCGCCCAGGACCGTCCCCGAAGGCCCGACGGCCGCGCGCAGCGGCGGGAGCGCGCGACCGGTCCCGCAGCCGGCGTCCAGCACTCTGCCGCCCGGACACAGGCCGAGGGCGGCGACCGCGGCCGTGTACGCCGGACCGTCGTCGGGGAAGCGGGAGTCCCAGTCGGCGGCTCGGGCCGCGAAGAACTCCTGCACACGTGTGGGGTCATCGCTCATGCGCTCCATGATTGCGCAGCCCACCGACAACGAGTGCGACACGAGCGGGGGACCCCGAGTCGAAAGGTCCCCATCCGAACCGAAAGGGTCGCAAGCGCGTGCGGTGCACACGTTCGACCCTGATGCGATCGTTCAAGGCCGCATCTCTGTCATCTTTCAACAGCTTTCGAAATGCGCCCCAGTTGTGCGCCCCCGGCGGGGCTAGCGTCCCTGGGCCATGGGACACCTGGACCACGCCACCTTCGGCTGGCTGACCCCCGTGCTGTCGTACGTGATGGCCTGCATCGGCGCCGCGCTCGGGCTGCGCTGCACCGTGCGCGCCCTCAACGCCACCGGGCGGACCCGCCGCAACTGGCTCCTCACGGCGGCCTCCGCCATCGGCACCGGCATCTGGACGATGCACTTCGTGGCGATGCTCGGCTTCGGCGTCACCGGCACCGAGATCCGCTACAACGTGCCGCTGACCATCCTGAGCCTCGTCGTCGCGGTTGCCGTCGTCGGCGCCGGCGTCTTCGCCGTGGGCTACAGCCGGGACCGCGGCCGGGCCCTCGCCCTGGGCGGGCTCACGACCGGGCTCGGCGTCGCGAGCATGCACTACCTCGGCATGGCGGCACTGCGGCTGCACGGCAGCATCGGCTACGACTCCGTACGGGTCGCGCTCTCCGTGGTGATCGCCGTCGTCGCCGCGACCGCCGCACTGTGGGCGGGCCTCAACATCAAGTCGCCCGCGGCGGTGGCCGTCGCCTCCCTGGTGATGGGCGGCGCGGTCAGCAGCATGCACTACACCGGCATGATCGCGGTGCGGGTGCACGTGACGCCCTCCACGGCGTCCCTGCCCGGGGCCTCGGCGATGCAGTTCATCTTCCCCCTCGCCGTGGGCCTCGGCTCCTACCTCTTCCTGACCTCGGCGTTCGTCGCGCTGTCCCCGACCGCCGACGAGCGGGAGGCCTCCGCGTCGGCACAGCAGCCCCTGGAGAGCCCCGTCGGCTGAACCCGCCCTCCCGCCCGCGACGCGTCCGCCCACACCCCGAACGAGGAGACCATGCGCCCGCCCCGCAGCACTCCCGGCTCAGGCCCGCCCCCCATACCCGCACCCATGGCGCGCGGACGGCGTGCCCACGCGGGGCCGCCCGCCGCCGACGAAGCCGCGACCGACAGCGGGCCCGCCCCCGAGGCACCACCCACGCGCGCGGGACGCAGCCGCCTGCGCCCCCGCACGGTCCGCGCGAAGATCGTCTGCCTCCTGATGGTGCCCGTCGTCTCCCTGCTCGCCCTGTGGGCCTACGCGACCGTCACCACGGCCCAGGACGTCGCGCGCCTGCGCCAGGCGCAACAGGCCGACTCCACGGTGCGCGATCCCCTGACGCAGGCCGTCGCGGCACTGCAGGCCGAGCGCGTGGCGGCGGTCGGCTACACCGGTGAGCCCGCGGCCGACGGCGCCGACGAACTCAAGCGGCTCGGCGCCACCACCGACCGGGCCGTCGCCGCACTGCGCCTGGGACGCGGCAACACCGTCGCCGACGGCGCCGACCTGCCGCACGGCGTGGCCGCCCGTCTGGAGACGTTCGTGCGCGGCGCCGAGCAACTGCGCGCCGTCCGCACCGCGGTCCTGGAGCGCCGGGCCGGCTGGGACACCGCGTACGGGCAGTACACGAAGGCCATCGGCGCCGCGTTCACGGCCCAGGGCGCGCTGGCCGGCGTACAGGACCCGGCCCGCGTGTCCGACGCGCGCGTGCTGCTCGAATTCGGCCGCTCGGCCGAGATGCTGGCCCGCGAGGACGCGCTGTTGACCGCCGCGCGCCCCGCCGGGTCCTTGGACGGCGAGCGGCTACGGCTGTTCGTCGGTGCCGTCGACACCCGGAGGGCGTTGATCGAGTCGGCCGCCACCGACCTGCGCGGTCCCGAACGAGCTGCCTGGAACCACCTCGCGGAGGGGAGTGCGTACGGCGACGTACGCGCCGTCGAGGACCGGACGCTCATCGCACCCCCCGGGCGCAAGGCACTCGCCGCCGCGCCCGCGGCCACCTGGGACAGCGCGCACGCGGCCGTGCAGGACGGCATGCGCGGCATCGAGTCGGACGCCGCGCGCAGCGCCGCCGACCGGGCCGACCCGTTCACCCGGGTGCTGCTCACCCCCGCGGGCGCGGCCGTGCTGTTCGGCCTCGTCGCCGTGGCCGCGTCGCTGGTGATCTCCGTACGGATCGGCCGCGGGCTCGTCGTCGAGCTGATCAGCCTGCGCAACAGCGCCCTGGAGATCGCGCGGCGCAAACTTCCGCACGCCATGAGGAAGTTGCGGGCCGGCGAAGAGATCGACATCCGTGCGGAGGCACCCCAGGGGCCGCCCGCGGAGGACGAGACGGGACAGGTCTCCGAGGCGCTCACCACGGTGCACCGCGCGGCCCTGCACGCCGCGGTGGAGCGCGCCGAACTCGCCAGCGGCATCTCCGGGGTCTTCGTCAACCTGGCCCGCCGCAGCCAGGTCCTCGTCCACCGCCAACTCGGCCTCCTGGACAGCATGGAGCGACGCGCCGACGACCCGAGCGAACTCGGCGACCTCTTCCGCCTCGACCACCTCACCACCCGGATGCGGCGCCACGCGGAGAGCCTCATCATCCTCTCCGGCGCCGCCCCCGGGCGGGCCTGGCGGATGCCCGTACCGCTGACGAACGTCGTACGGGCCGCCATCTCCGAGATCGAGGACTACGCGCGCGTGGAGGTGCGCAACCTCGCGGCGGCCAACGTGGCGGGCGCGGCCGTCGCCGACCTCACCCACCTGCTCGCCGAACTCGTCGAGAACGCCGCCCAGTTCTCGCCGCCGCACACCAAGGTGCGCATCAGCGGAGAGCCGGTCGGCAACGGTTACGCCATCGAGATCGAGGACCGCGGCCTCGGCATGGGCAAGGAGACCCTCGACGAGGCCAACGACCGCATCCAGCAGTCCGAGGCGCTCGACCTGTTCGACAGCGACCGGCTCGGCCTCTTCGTGGTGAGCCGCCTCGCCCACCGCCACGACATCCAGGTGCACCTGCGCACCTCCCCCTACGGGGGTACCACCGCCGTGGTCCTCCTGCCCACCTCCTTGCTGCACAAGGACGGCGTGGAGACCGGCGAGACCCCCCATCCTCCGTCCGACGAAGAGCGGCGCTACGCGCGCGTGCCAGAGCCCGAAGCAGCGCCCATGAACGGAAATCCGGTCCCCGCCCCCGCTCCCCGCCCGGCTCTCGCGGCCTCGGCGGCACCCCCGCCCGAGGAGACGCCCCACCCACCGGGCGTCACAACGCTGCGCCTGCGCAAGCCCCCGAGCACGGACGGGGACGAGGGCGCGGACACCGGCGGCCTGGACACGGGCGGCCTTCCCCGCCGGGTGCGCCAGGCCAGCCTCGCGCCCCAACTGCGCACGCGCCCGGAGGAACAGACCACACCCGCACGGCGCGTCCCGGAGCCGGGCGAGCGCACCCCCGAACAAGCCAGGGCGCGCATGGCGTCCTTCCGGGACGGCTGGGCCCGCGGCGGCGGACGTCCACCAGGCAGAGACAGCAGCGGAGGAGACCTCACATGATCAAGGAACCGACCACGGGCACGGCCCACGGCTCCGGTGAACTCGACTGGCTCCTCGACGACCTGGTGACGCGGGTCACCGAACTGCGGCACGCCGTCGTGCTCTCCAACGACGGTCTGGCCGTCGGCGCGTCCAACGGTCTGGGACGCGAGGACGCCGAGCATCTCGCCGCCGTCGCCTCCGGGTTCAACAGCCTCGCCAAGGGCACCGGCCGGCACTTCGGCACCGGAGGAGTGCGCCAGACGATGGTCGAGATGGACGACGGCTTCCTGTTCGTGGCCGCCGCGGGAGACGGCTCGTGCCTCGCCGTCCTGAGCACCGTCACCGCCGACATCGGGCTCGTCGCCTACGAGATGGCCCGCCTGGTGAAGCGGGTGGGCGAACACCTCTACACACCGGCCCGGTTCGCCGGCCCGTCGGCCTCCGCGGGCTGACGGGGACGGCCGACCTCATGGACGACGACATGGCCGACGCACCGTACCGGGGCGCGCTCGCCCCGGGCGGCCACCAGAAGCGGGGCAGCCCCGAGGAACAGGGCAGCCAGTGGTTCGACCACGAGGCCGGACCACTGGTCCGTCCCTACGCGGTGACCGGAGGCCGCACCTCGGCGGGCCCCCAAGGAGCGCAGTTCGACCTGATCGCCCTGGTGTCGCTCGATCCGGCCGCGCCAGGCTTCCACGACGACGGCGCACTCGGCCCCGAGCACCGGTCGATCATCGGGCTGTGCCGGGCCGAGACCCAGACGGTCGCCGAACTGGCCGCGGGCACCGACGTGCCCGTGGGCGTCGTCCGGGTGCTCCTCGGCGATCTGCTGGAACTGGGCTGCGTCAAGGTCAGCAGGCCGGTTCCCCCCGCACAGCTACCGGACGAAACGATCCTGAGAGAAGTCATCGATGGACTCCGAGCACTCTGACGACACCGCCGCCGGCGCCTCTGCCGCCCTCGCCCTGAAGATCCTGGTCGCGGGCGGATTCGGGGTGGGCAAGACCACCCTGGTCGGCGCGGTCAGCGAGATCCGCCCGCTGCGCACCGAGGAACAACTCAGCGAGCTGGGCCACTCCGTGGACGACACCGCGGGGGTGGCCCGCAAGACCACCACGACCGTCGCCATGGACTTCGGACGCATCACCATCAGGTCGGGCCTGTCGCTCTACCTGTTCGGCACACCGGGACAGGACCGGTTCTGGTTCCTGTGGGACGAACTGTCGCAAGGGTCGCTGGGTGCCGTCGTCCTCGCGGACACCCGCAGACTCGAGGACTGCTTCCCCGCCGTGGACTACTTCGAGCACCGCCGCATCCCGTTCGTGGTGGCGGTGAACTGCTTCACGGGCGCAAGGGCGTTCGGGGCGCACGAAGTGGCCCGAGCCCTCGACCTCGACCGCGGGACACCCGTGGTGCTGTGCGACGCACGCGACAAGGACTCGGGGAAGGAGGTGCTGATCAGGCTGGTCGAGTACGCCGGGCGGATGTACACCGCCCGGCTGCTCGACTCGGTCGGCTGAGGTCGGCCCTCGGGGTCTCAGCTCGATACGCCGCCGAGGGCCACGACCTTCTCGACGCGTACCCGGACGACGAGTTCGCCGGGTACGCCGTTGCGTCGGCCGAACTCCTCGGCGCGGTCCGCGCCCATGTACCGGCCGCCGATCCTGGTGGCCGAATCCAGCAACGCCGCCGGGTCCTCGCTGAGTTCGGCGCGCCCCTGGATCGTCACGAACGAGAACGGCGGACGCTCGTCGTCCACGCACAGCGCCACCCGGCCGTCGCGGGCCAGATTGCGGCCTTTGACGGTGTCCTTGCCGGTGTTGAAGACGATGTCGTCGCCGTCCACGACGAACCAGACGGGCGCGATGTGCGGACTCCCGTCCGCCCGCACCGTGGACAACTTGGCCGTGCGGGTGCCCTCGGAGACGAAGGCCCGCCATTCCTCATCGGTCATCTTGTGTGCCATGGGTCCATCTTGCTTGCCCGGACGGCGACGGTGAGCAAGGCTTGCGAGGCGGATCCTCCGGGCAGGCGAGCGACCGGGCCCGGACGGAGTGTCACTGGGGAGCGGGGAGAGCGGAACATGGCGGAGAACACGGGACTCGGTTGGCTGTTGGACGACCTCACACAGCGTGTCGAACACGTACGGCACGCCCTGGTCCTGTCCAACGACGGCCTCGTCACCAGTGCCAGTTCGGATCTGGGCCGTGAGGACGCCGAGCACCTCGCGGCCGTCTCGTCCGGACTGCACAGCCTCGCCAAGGGGTCGGGGCGGCACTTCGGTGCGGGCGGCGTGCGCCAGACGATGATCGAGTTCGACGACGCCGTGCTGTTCGTCACCGCGGCGGGGGACGGCAGCTGCTTGTGCGTGCTCAGTGACGGCGAGTCCGACATCGGGCAGGTCGCGTACGAGATGACCCTGCTCGTCAACCGGGTAGGCGAGCACCTCGACGTCGATGCGCGGCAGCCGGAGAAGGCCTCGTCCAGAGAGCTCTGACCTGCGGGTTCCAGGCGTGCGGCGAAGTTTTCCACAGGCTCGCACGAGGGTCGGTGATCCACGCTACGGTTCTTCCGGGTGGTCACGGAGAGTGACTGCTTAGGATCGACCGACGGGGGAGAACCATCGTGCAAGGCAATGCCATGACCAGGCCCCAGGGCAGCGCGGCCCGCGAGCTGGGGCTGAAACGCGGCGAGTTCGATCTCGCCGTACGGCTCGGCCGGATCCGTACCGTCGCGGCCCCGGAGGGCGGCCGCCGCCGGGTGCCGTGCGAGGAGATCGACCGGATCCGTGAGGCCGAGGGCTTTCCCGACGTCCTGCGCGAGCAGGTCCGGGTGGTGGGCACCGCGCAAGGAGCGGAGCTGATGGGTATCCCGCCGACCCGGTTCACCCGGCTCGCGCGTGCCGGACTGCTGACGCCGGTGACGTTCTACGTCAACCGCTACCGGACCGTGGTCTGGCTGTATCTGGCGCAGGAACTGAGCGAGTTCGCCCGCTCCGAGACGCATGCCCCGCTGCTGACCCGGCCGGCACCCGAGCAGGTGCGCGCCCGACTCGCGGCGGGGCAGGACCTCAGGCCGAGGAGCTGGCGGGCGCGGCACGCCCGGCATCTGCTCGGACAGTGCGCCGATCCCTGGGAGCGGGCCGCCGCGATCACCGCGTTCCTCGACCCGGCCCAGCTCGGTGAACTGGTCGAGAGCCCCTACGAGCGAGCCCAGCTGCACCGGCTGCGCCCCGACGAGAGCTGGTACGGGGCGCCCGACTCGCCGACGGCACGGGTGGTCGAGCGGATCCTGATCGCCGACGATCCGGACGAGATCAGCTGGATGCGGGGGAATCTGCTGCTGAGCCTGGAGGAGGCACGTCGGCTCCGCCCGGCCCCACGTCCCGCCACGGAGCGGACACCGGTAGAGGAGACACCCGGCACCGAGGAGCCCGAGGGGATGGACGGCGCTGAGGGGGACGCGTCCGCGGCGCGGTTGCTCGCACCGCCGACGCCCGCCGAGCCGGCCCGCGGTCTGTGGGCGCGCCTGCTCGGCAGACGGGGATGAGCTGCCGCGCGCAGTCGGCCTATGCGCCGGTGGCGGTGCCGGCGCCGCCCTCGACGGCGTCCAGGTCCTCGGCGTAGTACTCGATCGCGGGCCGGTACCCCACGATGTCCGGGTCGGAGCTGGTCTCGGCCAGGACCGTGAGCAGCAGCCGCATGCCGTCGTGAGCGCGTCCCACGTTGTAGAGCGCCATCGACAGGAACGTCTTGAGCGCGTTGTCCTCGGGGAACTCGACGGTCGCCGCGCTCAGCGTGGCCACGGCGTCGTCGTGACGGCCCAGCGTGCGATAGGTGCTGCCGAGACCGAGCAGCGCACCACGCCGCTCCTGCGCGGAGAGACCCGCGCCCCCGACCGCGTCGACATAGTGCGGGACCGCTTCCGCCTCAAGGCCGAGCGTGTCGTGGACCCAGGCGGTCTGGTAGGCGACCCGCGCGTCACCGGGGAAGCGTGAGCGCAGGCCGAGGAGCTGTTCGCGGGCCTGCTCGCGGTGACCGGACTCGCGCAGCCGCACGGCACGGGCCAGCAGCGCGTCGAGCTCGTCCGACGGCGTGACGTTCGACAGCCCGGCGTCCGGGGTCGGAGCGCCGGAGGGCGGGGTGCTCATGCTTCCAACTTCCTGAACAGGCCTTCCTGCACCACGGACACCAGCAGCCGCCCCTCGACGTCGTAGATGCGGCCCCGGGCCAGACCGCGGCCGCCGACGGCAATCGGCGACTCCTGGTCGTACAGGAACCACTCATCGGCACGGAAAGGACGGTGGAACCACATGGCGTGGTCGAGCGAGGCCATGTCGAAACCGCGCGGGCCCCACAGCGGCTCGACGGGCAGTCGCACCGCGTCGAGCAGCGTCATGTCGCTGGCGTACGTGAGCGCGCACGTGTGGACCAGCGGGTCGTCGCCGAGCGGGCCGACGGCGCGCATCCACACGGCGCTGCGCGGCTCGGCGGCCTCGACCTCCTCGGGGGTCCAGCGCAACCGGTCGACGTAGCGGATGTCGAAGGGCTGGCGCCGGGCCATGCGCTCCAGCGCCTCGGGCAGCGCGCCCAGATGGCCCTTGATCTCCTCGGCGATCGTCGGCAGCGCCTCCGGGTCCGGGACCTCCCGGGCCGGCGGCAACTGGTGCTCGAAGGCTCCCTCTTCGGGCTTGTGGAAGGAGGCGGTGAGATTGAAGATCGTGCGGCCCTGCTGCACGGCGGTGACGCGGCGCGTGGTGAACGAGCGGCCGTCGCGGACCCGTTCGACCTGGTACACGATGGGCACACCCGGGCGGCCCGGACGCAGGAAGTACGCGTGCAGCGAGTGCACGGGGCGGTCGCCCTCGGTCGTGCGGCCCGCGGCCACCAGGGCCTGCCCCGCGACCTGCCCGCCGAAGACGCGCTGCAAGGACTCCTGCGGGCTGCGCCCACGGAAGATGTTGACCTCGATCTGCTCCAGGTCGAGCAGGTCGACGAGCCGCTCCGCAGGATTCGTCATGCGTCGTTTCTCTCTCGTGTGTGCGGCCGGAGGGCTCCGGCCAGGGGCGCGGCCGGACCCTACCGTCCGGCCGGTCCGGGTTCTACAACTGGCCGACGTCCGTGACCCGGACGACGGCACGGCCCTCGGTGTCGGAGGCCGCGAGATCGACCTCGGCGCTGATGCCCCAGTCGTGGTCGCCGTTCGGGTCGGCGAAGGTCTGGCGCACCTTCCACAGGCCGTGCTCCGGGTCCTCCTCGATCATGAGCAGCTTGGGGCCGCGCGCGTCGGGCCCGGTGCCGAGGTCCTCGTACTCGTCCCAGTACTTGTCCATGGCCTCGCCCCAGGCGTCCGCGTCCCAGCCCGCGTCGCCGTCCATCTCGCCGAGCTCCTCGACGTTGTCGAGGGCGGCCAGCTCCACACGGCGGAACATGGCATTGCGCACGAGGACACGGAACGCGCGCGCGTTCGCGGTGACCGGCTTGACCTGGTCGGCCTTCTCCTGGGCCTCCTCGGCGGTCATCTCCTCCGGGTTGGCCAGCTGCTCCCACTCGTCCAGGAGGCTGGAGTCGACCTGGCGCACCATCTCGCCGAGCCAGGCGATCAGGTCCTCCAGGTCCTCCGACTTCAGGTCGTCGGGCACGGTGTGGTCGAGCGTCTTGTAGGCGCTCGCCAGGTAGCGCAGGACGATGCCCTCGGTGCGCGCCAGCTCGTAGTAGGAGGTGAACTCCGTGAACGTCAGCGCCCGTTCGTACATGTCGCGGATCACGGACTTCGGCGAGAGCGGGTGGTCGCCGACCCACGGGTGGCTCGTGCGGTACGTGTTGTACGCGTGGAAGAGCAGCTCCTCCAGCGGCTTGGGGTAGCTGATGTCCTGGAGGCGCTCCATGCGCTCCTCGTACTCGACGCCGTCCGCCTTCATCAGGGCGACGGCCTCGCCGCGCGCCTTGTTCTGCTGGGCGTGCAGGATCTGGCGCGGATCGTCGAGCGTGGACTCCACCACCGACACCATGTCGAGCGCGTACGACGGCGACTCCTTGTCGAGGAGGTCGAAGGCGGCGAGCGCGAAGGTGGACAGCGGCTGGTTGAGGGCGAAGTCCTGCTGCAGATCGACCGTCAGGCGCACGATGCGGCCCGTCGCGTCCGGCTCGTCGAGCTTCTCGACGATGCCGCCGTCGAGCAGCGAGCGGTAGATCGCGATGGCCCGGCGGATGTGCCGCAGCTGTGCCTTGCGTGGCTCGTGATTGTCCTCCAGGAGCTTGCGCATGGCCTCGAAGGCGTTGCCCGGGCGCGCGATCACCGAGAGCAGCATCGTGTGCGTGACCCGGAAGCGGGAGGTCAGCGGCTCCGGCTCGGAGGTGATCAGCTTCTCGAAGGTGCTCTCCGTCCAGCCGACGAAGCCCTCCGGGGCCTTCTTGCGGACGACCTTGCGGCGCTTCTTCGGGTCGTCACCGGCCTTCGCGAGCGCCTTCTCGTTCTCGATGACGTGCTCGGGGGCCTGGGCCACCACGAAGCCCGCCGTGTCGAACCCGGCCCGTCCGGCGCGGCCCGCGATCTGGTGGAACTCGCGGGCGCGCAGCGTACGGACCCGGTTGCCGTCGTACTTGGTGAGCGCGGTGAACAGCACTGTGCGGATGGGCACGTTGACGCCGACGCCGAGGGTGTCGGTGCCACAGATGACCTTCAACAGGCCCGCCTGGGCGAGCTTCTCGACGAGACGCCGGTACTTCGGCAGCATGCCGGCGTGGTGCACGCCGATGCCATGACGCACGTAACGCGACAGGTTGCGGCCGAACTTGGTGGTGAAGCGGAAGTTGCCGATCAGCTCGGCGATCTTGTCCTTCTCCTCGCGCGTGCACATGTTGATGCTCATCAGCGCCTGGGCGCGCTCGACGGCCTGCGCCTGCGTGAAGTGCACGATGTAGACGGGAGCCTGCTTGGTCTCCAGGAGCTCCGTCAGCGTCTCCGTCAGCGGGGTGAGCCGGTACTCGTAGGAGAGCGGGACCGGGCGGGTGGCCGAGCGGACCACGGAGGTGGGGCGACCGGTGCGGCGCGTCAGGTCCTTCTCGAACATCGCGACGTCGCCGAGCGTGGCCGACATCAGGATGAACTGCGCCTGCGGCAGTTCGAGCAGCGGGATCTGCCAGGCCCAGCCGCGGTCGCCCTCCGCGTAGAAGTGGAACTCGTCCATGACGACCTGGCCGATGTCGGCCTGGGCGCCGTCGCGCAGCGCGATGGAGGCGAGGACCTCGGCGGTGCAGCAGATCACGGGTGCGTCCGAGTTCACGGAGGCGTCGCCCGTGAGCATGCCGACGTTCTCGGTGCCGAAGAGCTTGCACAGCTCGAAGAACTTCTCGGAGACGAGTGCCTTGATGGGCGCCGTGTAGAACGTGACCTCGTCCCGGGCGAGCGCCGCGAAGTGCGCACCGGCGGCGATCATGCTCTTGCCGGAGCCGGTGGGCGTCGACACGATCACGTTCGCACCCGAGACCGCCTCGATCAGGGCCTCCTCCTGGTGGGGATAGAGGGTGAGCCCACGCTCCTCGGCCCACGACTCGAAGGCGTCGTAGAGGGCGTCCGGGTCGGCGGTCTGCGGGAGCTGATCGATAAGGGTCACGTCACCATCTTGCCTGGCTTTGCACCCGATCCGGCAATCGGATGCCCGTACGAAGATCACGAAGGCTAGGGTGGACCGCCGACACGGCGTCAGGGCGCGGATCCCGTACCCGGTCAACAAGGCGTCGGCACAAGGGACATGTGGGACTTCTCCGCGCTGTGCGGGCGGTCGGCACACGTGGGACACACGAGGGACAGGGGCGGATCACAGCCATGATGGGACCGGCACACTCGCTGTCAGGAGCGGCGGCCTGGCTGGGGGTGGGCGCGGCCGCGGCCGCCGCGGGACACCCGATGCCCTGGCCGGTCGTCCTCGTCGGCGCGCTGATCTGCGCGGGCGCGGCGCTCGCCCCCGACCTCGACCACAAGGCCGCGACCATCTCACGCGCCTTCGGGCCCCTCTCCCGGGGCCTGTGCGAGATCGTCGACAAACTCTCGTACGCCGTCTACAAGGCGACCAGGAAGCAGGGCGACCCGCGCCGCTCCGGCGGACACCGCACGCTCACCCATACGTGGCTGTGGGCGGTCCTCATCGGGGCAGGCGCGTCGGTCGCGGCGATCACCGGTGGCCGCTGGGCCGTACTCGTGATCCTCTTCGTGCACATGGTGCTCGCCATCGAGGGGCTGCTGTGGCGGGCGGCGCGCGGCTCCAGCAGCGACATCCTGGTGTGGCTGCTCGCGGCGACCAGCGCCTGGATCCTCGCCGGGGTCCTGGACAAGCCGGGCAACGGCGCGGACTGGCTGTTCACCGATCCCGGCCAGGAGTACCTGTGGCTGGGTCTGCCGATCGTCCTCGGGGCGCTGGTGCACGACATCGGGGACGCGCTCACCGTCTCGGGCTGCCCGATCCTGTGGCCCATCCCCGTCGGCCGCAGGCGCTGGTACCCGATCGGCCCGCCGAAGCCCATGCGTTTCCGGGCCGGCAGCTGGGTGGAGCTGAAGGTGCTCATGCCGGTGTTCATGCTGCTCGGCGGCGTGGGGTGCGCGGCCGCGCTCAACTTCATCTGAGCGCGGCCGCGCACCGCCCCTGGCACGGTCAGCCGTGCCAGGACCGCCACAGCGCCGCGTACGCCCCGTCGGCCGAGACCAGCTCGTCGTGACTGCCCAGCTCGCGGATCCGGCCGTCCTCGACCACGGCGATCACGTCCGCGTCGTGCGCGGTGTGCAGCCGGTGCGCGATGGCCACGACCGTGCGGCCGTCCAGGACCCGGGCGAGCGAGCGCTCCAGGTTCCGGGCCGCGCGCGGGTCGAGCAGCGACGTCGCCTCGTCCAGGACCAGCGTGTGCGGGTCCGCGAGGACCAGACGGGCCAGCGCGATCTGCTGGGCCTGCGCCGGGGTGAGCGCGGTCCCGCCCGAGCCGACCTCGGTGTCGAGGCCGTCGTCCAGGGCGCGGGCCCACCCGTCGGCGTCGACCGCGCCGAGTGCCGCCCACAGCTCGGCGTCCTCGGCGCCGGTGCGGGCGAGGCGCAGGTTGTCGCGGAGCGAGCCGACGAAGACGTGGTGCTCCTGGTTGACCAGGGCCACGTGCGAGCGGACCCGCTCGGCCTGCATCCGGGAGAGCTCCGCGCCGCCGAGCGTGATCTGACCGGCCCGGGGCGCGTAGATCCCGGCGAGCAGCCGGCCCAGCGTGGACTTGCCCGCGCCGGACGGCCCGACCAGGGCGAGCCGGGTCCCCGGTCGGACCTCCAGGGAGACCTTGCGCAGCACGTCGACGCCCTCGCGGTACCCGAAGTGCACCTCGTCCGCGTGCACGTCACGCCCGTCGGGGCGCACGGAGGCGTCGCCCGCGTCCGGCTCGATGTCCCGGACGCCGACCAGCCGGGCCAGCGACACCTGGGCCACCTGGAGCTCGTCGTACCACCGCAGGATCTGTCCGATCGGGTCCACCAGCATCTGCGAGATCAGCGCACTGGTGGTGAGCTGCCCGACGTCGATCCAGCCCTGGAAGACGTACACGCCGCCGATCGTCAGTACCGACAGCTGGATGACCGTCTGGGAGGCGTCGAACGTCGGGAACAGGATGGTGCGGAGGTACAGGGTGTACCGCTCCCACGACGTCCAGACCCGGATCCGCTCGTCCGACTGCGCGACCCGGCTCTCCCCGAGACGGTGGGCCTCCACGGTGCGGCCCGCGTCGACGGTCTCGGCGAGCGCCGCCGCCACCGACGCGTACCCGGCGGCCTCGGAGCGGTACGCCGAAGGGGCCCGCTTGAAGTACCAGCGGCACCCGAGGAACAGCACCGGAACGGCGAGGAGGATCACCGGCGCGAGCGTCGGCGCGGTCACCGTCAGGCCGCCGATCAGCAGCGTCAGCCACACCGCGGCGATGGTCAGCTGCGGCACCGCCTCCCGCATCGCGTTGGCGAGCCGGTCGATGTCGGTGGTGATCCGGGACAGCAGGTCACCCGTGCCGGCCCGCTCCAGGACACCCGGCGGCAGGCCCACGGACCGCACCAGGAAGTCCTCGCGCAGGTCGGCGAGCATCCGCTCGCCGAGCACCGCGCCGCGCAGCCGCACCGCGCGCACGAAGTACGCCTGGACGAGCAGCGCGACGACGAACAGCGCCGTGATGCGCGCCATCGGGATGTCGTCGACGCCGTCGGCGAGGTCCTGCACCAGGCCGCCGAGCAGCCACGGCCCCGTCATGGAGGCGACCACGGCGAGCGTGTTGGCCCCGATCAGCAGGGCGAACGCGCGGCGGTGGCGGCGCACCAGTTCCCCGACGTACGCGCGGACGGTGGCCCCCGAGCCCACGGGCAGGGTCTCGGCGGTCGTGGGGGCCGCGGGGTCGAGTTCGGGCGGTCGCACGGTGAGCGACCGGACGGCGGTCATGCGGATTCCTCGACTTCCTCGATACAGGGGGTGGTGCGGGCCTCGTCGGCCCGTTCGTCGTCGGTCTCACGGGTGACGACCGCCCGGTAGCCCGGGTCGGACGCGAGCAGTTGACGGTGCACGCCGACCGCGGCGACCTCGCCCTCGTGCACGAAGACCACGCGCTCGGCCCGGTCGAGGAGCAGCGGGGACGACGTGAGCACCACGGTGGTGCGCCCGCGCCGCAGCGCCGCGACGCCCTCGGCGATGCGTGCCTCGGTGTGGGAGTCGACCGCGGAGGTCGGCTCGTCGAGGACCAGCACCTGCGGGTCGGTCGCCAGCGAGCGGGCCAGCGCGAGCCGTTGACGCTGACCACCGGAGAGCGAACGGCCCCGCTCGGTGATGTGCGCGTGCATCGGCTCCCCGTCGAGCGCCGCCTGACCGAGCGCGTCCAGCACGTCGCCGCACTGGGCGGCGGCGAGCGCCTCGGCGGCCGCCACCTCGCCGGAGGAGGGCACGTCGAACAGGTCGGTCAGCGTGCCGGAGAGCAGCACCGGGTCCTTGTCCTGGACCAGGACGGCCCGGCGCGCGGTGGCGAGCGGCAGCCGGTCGAGTTCGGTCCCGCCGAGGCGTACGGACGAGAGGTCCGTGCGCTCCGCCGGGTGACCGCCGAGCCGTTCGGCGAGCCGGCCCGCCGCGTCCGGGTCGCCGCAGACCACGGCGGTGAGCCGACCGGCCGGGGCGAGCAGCCCGGTCGCCGGGTCGTACAGGTCGCCCGAGGGGTCCTCGGCCGGCTCCGTCGTCCCGTCGGCCGTGGTCTCGCGCTCCAGCGAGAGGACCCGCGCGGCGCGGCGCGCGGACGGGCGGGAGAACGCGTAGGCCATCGCGATCTCCTCGAAATGCCGCAGCGGGTACATGAGGACCGTCACGGCGCTGTACGTGGTGACCAGCTCTCCGACGGTGATCCGGCCCTCGCGGGCGAGATGGACGCCGTACAGCACCAGGCCGATGAGCAGGAGACCCGGCATCAGCACCTGCAGACCGGAGATCAGCGACCACATGCGGGCGCTGTGCACGGCGGCCTTGCGGACCTCCTGGGACGCGGTGCGGTAGCGGCTCAGGAAGAGGTCCTCCCCACCGATGCCCCGGAGCACCCGCAGTCCGGCGACGGTGTCGGCGGCGAGCTCGGTGGCGCGACCGGCCTTGGCGCGCTGCTGGTCGGCGCGCCGGGTCGCGGCCGGGAGCAGCGGCAGCACCGCGCAGGCCAGGAACGGGACGGCGGCGGCGACGACCACGCCGAGCGTGGGCGCGAAGAAGAGCAGTCCCACACAGGTGAGGGCGACGGTGACGGCGGCGGCGCTGAACCGGGACAGCGCCTCGACGAACCAGCCGATGCGTTCCACGTCACCGGTGGAGACCGCGACCACTTCACCGGCCGCGACCCGTCGGGTCAGCCCCGATCCGAGGTCGGCGGCGCGGCGCGCCAGCAGCTGCTGGACGCGTGCGGCGCAGGTGATCCAGTTGGTGACGGCGGAGCGGTGCAGCATGAAGCCGCCGACCGCCACGGCGAGACCGAGTCCCACCAGGAGCGCGCCGGCCGCGGCGAGCCGCTGACCGTCGTGGTCGACGACGGCCTGCACACCGAAGCCGATCGCGTACGGGAGACAGGCGACGGCGCCGAAGTGCAGCAGTCCCCAGGCGAGGGACTTGAGCTGGCCGCCGATCTGGTTCCGGCCGAGCCAGAGCAGGAACCGGGGGCCGGAGCGCGCGTCGGGCACGCCCGGATCGGGATACGGAAGGTCGGAGATCTGCATGACGTCCCAGGACTCGACAAGTCGATAAGAAGGGAAAGAGAGGAGGGGAGACGGAGAGAAGGGGAGGGAGGGGGGAAGGGGAGGAAGGGAGACGCGGGAAAGGGGAGGCCGGAGCCGGGCTGCGGACGGGCGGGCAAGAGGCGGGCAAGGGGCGGGCGGAACAAACCGTGAAAGGTTCGCGTCTTTCAGTGACCGGTGGCAACCGGTTTTACGGCGCCCGGCTCAGGGCGGCAGACAGCGGCCGGGATTCGACCGGATCACCCCTGGTGGCGGGGCCCCGCTCCGGGGTTCGGGCGGCGAGGTGCGAGCATGGAGCGCATGCGTATTGCGGGTGCGGTTCGAGCGGGCGTCACAGCGGCGGCCTGCGGGGTGTTGCTGACGACGGTGGCGGCGTGCGGTGCGGACGGCGGTGACGGCGGGAAGCCCACCTCGGCGTCGCACGGTGCGGCGGACGACGCGCGCAGCGACGAGGCACGTTCGGTCGACCTGAAGACCATTCCGGACGTGGGGGACCGCTACCAGCAGCAGATCCCGGCGAACGCACGGCAGGTCGTGGCGGTCTACGGGGACGGGAAGGACTCCGCGGACTCGACGATCGCGCTCTACACCCGGTCGGGCACGGGCTCGGACGCCACCTGGAAGAAGGAGCGCAGCTGGTCCGGGCACAACGGGAAGAAGGGCTGGACGACGGACCACCACGAGGGCGACAAGCGCAGCCCCGTCGGCGTGTTCACGCTCAGCGACGCCGGCGGTGTGCTGGCCGACCCCGGGGCGAAGCTGCCCTACACGCAGACCGCGTCGATCCAGGCCCCGCACTACTGGGCCAAGTCGCACTGGCACGACTTCGACTACGTGATCGCGATCGACTACAACCGCGTCAAGGGCACCGCCCCGAACGATCCGACGCGCCCGCAGGGCCAGTCCAAGGGCGGCAGCATCTGGCTGCACATGGACCACGGCAGCGGCACCTCGGCCTGCGTCAGCCAGTCGAAGACGGACATGGAGTACCTGCTCAAGACGCTCGACCCGAAGCAGCACCCGGTCGTCGTCATGGGGGACAAGGCCGACCTCAAGGCGTCCTGACCCGGACCCGCCCCGGGGTCAGTACGCGTGCCGCAGGGACGGCCACAGCGCGGACCACTTCCGGTGCGGGCCGCTGCACAGGACGACGGAGCCGTTCTGCTCCTCGTTGTCGACGTCGTGCCCGTTGTCGACGCGGGCCACCGTGCGGCAGCCGGAGAAATGCCCCTCGATGCCGGAGTCGCCGGTCTGCCGGACGAGCAGTACGGGCCCGTCCGCGGCGTCCGGCGGCGGACCCCAGTCGGCGTAGCTCATGTGGCCCGAGTAGGGGCGCGGCAGCCCGCGGGCGGGGCCGTACCGGTCCAGGGCGCCCGCCTCGCCGTAGTTGACGGTGAACAGCACCGCCCGCGACCGGTCGCGCACCGGGATCCGGGTCCAGCCCTGGCGCGTGGCGTCGGCGAGTTCGGGCCAGCCGAGCTGCTCGCCCTGTTCCGGGTCGAGCGCCATCGGCACCGTGAGCGCGTCCGGCGGCAGCACCGGCAGCACGATCACGGAGTTGATCGCGGCCGACAGCACCAGCACACCGGCCAGCAGGGCCCGGCGCACCCGGGCGCGACCGGCCCGCGCCCAGCGCAGCGTCGGCCCGCACCCGGCCGCCAGCAGCACCACGAGCAGCGGCACCGTGTAGTACCCCTTGCCCCCGGCGACGAGCACGATCACGCACAGCAGCGGGTACGCCACCGCGAACGCCCGCGCCCACCGCACCTCGTCCGCGCGCCACAGCCGACGCCACCCGGCGACCCACACGGGCACGAACAGCGGGGACAGATAGATGAGTTGCTGCGGCACGAGCAGCACACGGTTCTCCGCGCCGTCGTCCTCGCTGATGCCCCGCGCCACCGTGAACTGCGGCCAGCCGTGCGTCGCCTGCCACACCACGTTCGGCGCGGCGAGCGCGAGCGCCAGCACGGCGCCGCCCGCGAGCCACCGGCTGCGCAGCACCTCACGCGGCCCCACCCAGGCGATCGCCGCGAGCAGCACGGCGACCAGCAGCACCACCAGATACTTGTTCTGCACGCCGAGCCCCACCACCGCGCCGACCGCGAGCCACCAGCGCCGGTCGCCGCCGCGCAGGACGCGCAGCACCAAGAGGCTCACCGTCACCCACACCAGGAGGTCGAACGTGGCCGTGGACACCATGTGCCCGACCGCGAGCCCCTGCGCGCCGAGCGCCGCGAGGGCGGCGGCCAGCAGCTGAGGGCCGCGGCCGCCGCCCAACTCCCGCGCGATCAGGGCCACTACGAGCACGGTGGCCGTGGCGGCAAGCGTCGCGCCCACGCGCAGTCCGACGAGGCTGTCGCCGAAGACGGCCGTGGAGGCGCGGGCGAGCAGGGGCGTGAGCGGTGGCTGATCGACGTAGCCCCAGTCGAGGTGGTGGCCGGCCTCGCGGAAGTACAACTCGTCGCGGTGGTAGCCGTAGCGAGCCGACAGCAGGCCCAACACCCCGGCGTGCAGGGCCAGTCCCATCAGCAGGGGGCGCCGGGGAACCGGGGCGAGGGTGCCCACGGCGCGCTGTTCGTCCTCGCTCATGACGCCCCCCGTCGCCCGTGAACCGGTGCGCCGGGAGCGTACTGGCGCGGCCGGGGCCGGTCGAGAGGGACGGTCGCGATCCGCCTCGCCCGGCCCCGGCTCGGCTCACGCCTCGGACGGCTTCTGCGAGTCGACGCCGCCGCGCTCCTTGCGCCACTCGCCACGCGTGAAGTCCGGGATCTGCTGCGGCGCACCGTGCGCCTTGATGGAGAGATGGCTGAGCGGTACCGGAGAGGTCCAGGTCGCGGCGTCGTACACGTCGAAGTCGGGGACGAGGCCCAGCCGCATCGTCTGCATCAGGCGGTACACCATGATGTAGTCCATGCCGCCGTGCCCACCGGGCGGGTTGGCGTGCTCCTTCCACAGCCAGTGGTCCCAGTCGGCGTACTTCGCGAAGTCGCCCCACGCGTCGTTCGTGTGGTCAGGCTCGATGTAGATGCGCGCCGGGTAGTCCTCGAACACGCCCTTCGTGCCGCCGAGTTGGTTGATCCGCGAGTACGGGTGCGGGGTGCTGACGTCGTGCTCCAGGCGGATCACACGGCCCTTCGCGGTCTGTACGAGGCTGATCGTGCGGTCCGACTCGATGTACGACTCCTTCCAACTCGGGTCGCCCTTGGGCATGTTGGCCGCGCGGTACTCGGCGAGGCCGAGCGATGGGGTACCGAAGCTGGAGATGTGGGTGACGCGGTCGCCGCGGTTGACGTCCATGTAGTTGGCGACCGGGCCGAAACCGTGGTTCGGGTAGAGGTCGCCGCGCAGCCGGGTGTGCCACAGGCGCCGCCACGGACCCTCGTAGTAGTCGGGGTCGAACATCAGGCCCCGCAGATCGTGGTTGTATGCGCCCGCGCCGTGCAGGAGTTGGCCGAACTTGCCCGCGTGGGCCATCCGCAGCACCCGCATCTCGTTGCGGCCGTAACAGCAGTTCTCCAGCTGCATGCAGTGTCTGCGGGTGCGCTCCGAGAGGTTCACCAGCTCCCACAACTGGTCCAGCTGCAGGGCGATCGGACACTCCACGCCGACGTGCTTGCCGTTCAGCATCGCCGTCTTCGCCATCTCGAAGTGCCAGTCCCACGGCGTCGCCGCGTACACGAAGTCGATGTCCTGGCGCTTGCAGAGGTTCTCGAAGTCGTGATCGCCCTTGGTGTACGTCGCCGGGGCGGGCTGGCCCGCGGCGGTGACCTTGGCCGCGGCCCGCTCGGTCTTCTCCTTCACCGGGTCGCACAGCGCGACGACCTGGACCCCCGGCATCGCGAGGAACAGGTCGATCATGCTGCCACCGCGGTTGCCGAGGCCGATGATGCCGATGCGCACGGTGGAACGCCGCTCGAACGGGACCCCGATCATCGTCGCGCCCTGCCGCGCGGGCGCCGCCGCCGTGTCCTGCTCGCCCTCGGGTGCCTGCGGTGCGGCCTGCGCCGCCCCGGCTCCGAACGCGGTGAGCCCGAGTCCGGCGCCCGCCACCCCCGCGGTGCGCAGCACGTCGCGGCGTGAACGGCCTTCGCTCTCAGGGGTGTCGAAGGACAGGCTGTCGTCGTGCATCGGACCTCCAGGGTGGTGGGTGCGGTGCGTGGCAAACGCAAGCCACCCTGGAGGGGGTGAGAGCGGGACGCAAGAGCCCTAAGGGGACGAGGAGTTGGACTTCCTTTGCCGAGCCTTTGGACTCTTGGGGTGACGCAAGGGGAAAGCGGGTCAACTGGTGCCCGTGGAAGGCCGCGTGGCCCGCTCCAGTTCCACGAGGACCGAGTAGTAGCTGCGGCCCGTCGCATGATCCATGCCGACCTCGCACATCCGGTTCGCCGACAGGTGCGCGTCGTAGGCGCGGGACGTGACCTCCGCGGCCTCCTTCGCCGTCGCGGACTCGGTCAGCTCCTTGTGGAGCATGCCGCGGTCGCCCGCGAAGGCGCAGCACCCCGCGTCGTCCGGGATCACCACCTCGTCGGCGCACGCCTCGGCGACCGCCCGCAGCTGCGCCACGTCACCGAGGTGCTCCATCGAGCAGGTGGGGTGCAGGACGGCCGAGCCGACCGTGCGCTCGATCGTCAGACGCGGCAGCAGCTCCTCGGCCGCCCACACCAGCGAGTCGACGATCTTCAGCTCCGCGTGCAACTCCCGGTTGTCGTCGGTGAGATACGGCACGACCTCGTGCGCGATGCCGAGCGTGCACGACGACGCGTCCACGACCAGCGGGAGGCGGCCACCCGCCGTCCAGCCCCAGGCCGCTTCCACGATCCTGTTCGCCATCACCGTGTTGCCCTCGTCGTAGCCCTTGGAGTGCCAGATCGTGGCGCAGCACGTGCCCGCGACGTCGTCCGGGATCCACACCGGCCTGCCCGCGCGCGCGGAGACCGCGACGACGGCCTGGGGGAGCGGCATGTCGCCGGGGGTGCCGAAGATCCGGTTCACACACGCCGGGTAGTACACGGCCGTGGCCCCCGCGCGCGGGGTGCGGGGCAGCCTGCGCGCGGCCGCGCCCGGGATCTCCGGCAGCCACTCGGGGACCAGGTCGGGCCGGATCGCCTTACGGGCGGCGGTCGTCACGGACGTCAGCAGACGGTCCCCGATCTTGCCGGCGGCCGCCACCGCGAGCCGGGCCGATGCCTCGACCGCCTTGAAGTTCTTCGCGGCGAGCGCCGCCACCTGCTCCTCGCGGGGCGAGTGCCGCGCGTGCCGGAAACCCTTCATGAACGCGCCGGTGTCGATGCCGACCGGGCACGCCAGCTTGCACGTCGAGTCGCCCGCGCAGGTGTCCACCGCGTCGTACCCGTACGCCTCGATCAGCTCCTCCTCGACCGGGGAGCCGGACGGCTGGCGCATCATCTCGCGGCGCAGCACGATCCGCTGGCGCGGTGTCGTCGTCAGGTCCTCGCTGGGGCAGGTCGGTTCGCAGAAACCGCACTCGATGCAGGGGTCGGCGATCAGCTCCACCTTCGGGATGGTCTTGAGGCCGCGCAGATGCGCCTTCGGGTCCCGGTCCAGGACGATCCGCGGCGCCAGCACGCCGTCCGGATCGATGATCTGCTTCGTGCGCCACATCAACTCCGTGGCCGTGGGCCCCCATTCGAGCTCCAGGAAGGGCGCGATGTTGCGGCCCGTCGCATGCTCGGCCTTCAGGGACCCGTCGAACCGGTCCACCGTCAGGCGGCAGAAGTCGTCCATGAAGGCCGCGTACCGGTCCACGTCCGCCGCTCTGCCCGCGTCGAAGGCGAGCAGGAAGTGCAGATTGCCGTGCGCCGCATGGCCGGCCACCGCGGCGTCGAACCCGTGCCGCGTCTGCAGTTCGAGCAGCGCCTCGCACGCCTCCGCCAGGCGCGACGGCGGCACCGCGAAGTCCTCCGTGATCAGCGTCGTCCCCGAGGGGCGCGAGCCGCCGACCGCCGTCACGAACGCCTTGCGCGCCTTCCAGTAGCCCGCGATCGTCTTCGCGTCCCGCGTGAACGCGTTGGTCACCGAGGGGACCGGCGTGACCAGGTCGAGCCCGGTGAGCACCGCCGCGGCCTTCTCCTCGTACGCCGCCTGCTGCTCCTCGTCGGGCGCCCGGAACTCCACCAGAAGCGCCGTGGTCTCCTTCGGCAACCGCGCCCAGTCCTGCGGCACTCCCTGCACGCTCACCGACGCGCGCAGCGTGTTGCCGTCCATCAGCTCCACGGCCAGCGCCCCCGCCTCGTTGAACACGGGCACCGCCGCGGCTGCGGCCGGCAGCGAGGGGAAGAACAGCAGCGCCGTCGACACCTTCCGGTCCAGCGGCAGCGTGTCGAAGACGACTTCGGAGATGAACCCGAAGGTGCCCTCCGAACCCACCATCAGACCGCGCAGGATCTCCACCGGCGTCGAACCGTCCAGGAACGCGTCGAGCCGGTACCCGTTCGTGTTCTTGATCTCGTACTTGGCGCGGATCCGGCGGGTCAGCACCGCGTCCGCCTCGATCTCGCGCTTGATCTCCAACAGGCCCTCGCACAGCGCCGGTTCGGCGTGCGCGAGATCCTCGTCGGCCTGCGGGTCACCGGTGTCGACGACCGTCCCCGACGGCAGCACGAAGGTGAGCGAGGCGACCGTCTTGTACGAGTTCCTGGTCGTGCCCGCCGTCATCCCCGAGGCGTTGTTCGCCACCACGCCGCCGACCGTGCAGGCGATGGCGCTCGCCGGGTCGGGGCCGAGCACCCGGCCGTGCCGGGCCAGCGTCGCGTTGGCCCGCACGATCGTGGTGCCCGGACCGATGCGGGCCCGCTTGCCGTCGCCGAGCACCTCCACCCCCGCCCAGAACTTCCGGACGTCGACCAGGATGTCCTCCCCCTGCGCCTGCCCGTTCAGCGAGGTGCCCGCCGCGCGGAAGACCACCTCGCGGCCTTTTCCGTGCGCGTACGAAAGGACCGCCGACACGTCGTCGATGTCCTCGGCGACCACCACGACCCGCGGCACGAAGCGGTACGGGCTCGCGTCCGACGCGTAGCGCACCAGGTCCGAGATCTTCGTGAGCACCTTGTCCGGGCCGAGCAGCTCGGTCAGCTCCGTGCGCAGCGGCTCGGGCGTGCCGTCGGCCCGGTCACCCGGCACCCGGTCGGGCGCGGGCTGCGACGGGCGGGATCCGGGACGCAGGGCTTCCGGCTTCGGCTCCAGCAGCGGCATGGGCTCTCCTCGCCAGGCAGGGGGCGGTCAGCAGTCCCGCTCTCGCGGGGCCTCGAACAGAGCGTTCAGCAACACCGTCAGCTGCGCGCGCTGCTCCGTGTCCAATGGGGCCAGGATCTCCTCTGCCGCGGCGCGGCGCGCGCTGCGCAGCTCCCGAAGGGCGGCGCGGCCCTTCTCCGTGAGCTCGATCCGGATGACGCGGCGGTTGGTCGGATCGGGTGCGCGACGGACCAGACCGGCCGACTCCAGGCCGTCCACGACCGTGGTGACCGCCCGCGGGACGACCTCCAGGCGCTGCGCCAGATCGGCCATCCTGGGTGGAGTGTCGTAGTGGACCAGCGCGCGCAGCAACCGCGACTGGGCGGGGGTGATCCCGACCGGCTCCAGCTGGCGCTTCTGGATGCGGTGCAGGCGGCGCGTGAGCCGCAGCAGCTGCTCGGCGAGGAAGCCGTCGGCGTCCGGGGTGTTCATGCCGGGAACATTAGCAGGACTTTGTGCATTGTGAGTATAGGTAACAATGAGCTACGCTCCTCGGGAAGCTCAGAATCCAGAAACCTAGGAGGCCCATGCGCCGCGACGAAATCAACTGGACGCCGCCCCCCGATGCCAAGACATCGGGCCAGCCGCGGCAGATCCGCCGCATCCTGTCCCTCTTCCGCCCCTACCGCGGCCGCCTCGCCCTCGTCGGGCTGCTGGTCGCCGCGTCCTCCCTGGTCGGCGTTGTCACGCCGTTCCTGCTCAGGGAGATCCTCGACGTCGCCATCCCCGAGGGCCGCACCGGGCTGCTCAGCCTGCTCGCGCTCGGCATGATCGTCAGCTCCGTCGTCACCAGCGTCTTCGGCGTGCTGCAGACCCTGATCAGCACCACCGTCGGCCAGCGCGTCATGCACGACCTGCGCACGGCCGTCTACGGACGGCTGCAGAGCATGTCCCTCGCCTTCTTCACCAAGACCCGCACCGGCGAGGTCCAGTCCCGCATAGCCAACGACATCGGCGGCATGCAGGCGACCGTGACCTCCACCGCGACCTCCCTCGTCTCGAACCTGACGAGTGTCGTCGCCACCATCGTCGCGATGGTCGCCCTCGACTGGCGCCTCACGGTCGTCTCCCTGCTTCTGCTGCCGGTCTTCGTGTGGATCAGCCGCCGCGTCGGCCGTGAGCGCAAGAAGATCGCGACGCAGCGCCAGAAGCAGATGGCCGCCATGGCCGCCACGGTCACCGAGTCGCTCTCCGTGAGCGGCATCCTGCTCGGCCGCACCATGGGCCGCGCCGACTCGCTGACGAAGTCCTTCTCCGACGAGTCGGACGAGCTGGTCGACCTGGAGGTCCGTTCGAACATGGCGGGCCGCTGGCGGATGGCCGTCATCTCGATCGTCATGGCCGCGATGCCCGCGGTCATCTACTGGACGGCCGGCATCGCTCTGCAGCTCGGCGGCCCCACGGTCTCCATCGGCACGCTCGTCGCGTTCGTCTCGCTCCAGCAGGGTCTGTTCCGGCCCACCGTGAGCCTGCTGCAGACCGGTGTGCAGATGCAGACCTCGCTCGCCCTGTTCCAGCGCATCTTCGAGTACCTCGACCTGCCGGTCGACATCACCGAGCGGCCGGACGCCGTCCACCTCGACACCGTCAAGGGCGAGGTCCGGTTCGAGGACGTCGAGTTCCGCTACGACGTCACCGACGACCGGCACGGCCCGATCCTCGACGGCATCGACCTCACCGTCCCCGCCGGCGGCAGCCTCGCCGTCGTCGGACCCACCGGCTCCGGCAAGTCCACGCTCAGTTACCTGGTGCCGCGGCTCTACGACGTCACGGGCGGCCGGGTCACGGTCGACGGGGTCGATGTGCGCGACCTGGACTTCGACACCCTCGCGCGGGCCGTCGGCGTCGTCTCCCAGGAGACGTACCTCTTCCACGCCTCGGTCGCGGACAACCTGCGGTTCGCCAAGCCCGACGCCACCGACGAGGAGATGCACGCCGCCGCGCGCGCCGCGCAGATCCACGACCACATAGCGTCGCTGCCCGACGGGTACGACACGGTGGTCGGCGAGCGCGGTCACCGGTTCTCCGGAGGCGAGAAGCAGCGCCTGGCCATCGCCCGCACCATCCTGCGCGACCCGCCGATCCTCATCCTGGACGAGGCGACCAGCGCCCTGGACACCCGCACCGAGCACGCGGTGCAGGAAGCCATCGACGCCCTCTCGGCCGACCGCACCACGCTCACCATCGCGCACCGCCTCTCCACGGTCCGCGGTGCCGATCAGATCGTGGTCCTGGACGGCGGCCGGACGGTCGAGCGCGGCACCCACGAGGAACTGCTGGAGCGCGACGGACGGTACGCGGCCCTGGTGCGGCGCGACGCCGAGATGGAGGAGACGGCGGCGTGAGCGGCGCCGCCCGCAGGCACTGGCCCACCCGGGGCCGGTGCGGGCCCCGGCGTGAAGATATGCCGTAAATGCCCAAAGATGCGGGTTACCGTTCCCGCATGCTGAACGAGACTCCGCGACGGAGCACGATCCGACTCACCCGCAGAGGGCGCATCGTCCTGCTCGCGACCGGGGCCGTCGTGGCGGCCGCCGCCGTCGCGGTGCCGCTGACCCTCTCCGGCGACGAAGGCCGCCCCGAGGCGCTGACCATCCCCGAGGGCTGGCGCGCAGGTCAGGTCTACGACGCCGTCGACCAGGCACTGGAGGTCCCGGCCGGTACCACGAGGAAGGCCGCGGCCAAGGCGAACCTCAAGCTGCCGAGCGACGCGAGCGGCAACCCGGAGGGCTACCTCTTCCCGGCGACGTATCCCCTCGACGACAAGTCGACACCGCAGTCCGTCCTGGCGTACATGGTCGCCACGGCCAACCAGAAGTTCAACGGGCCGAAGACCACGGCCGGCGCACCTCAGAACGCGACGAGCCAGTACCAGACCGTCACCATCGCGAGCATCGTCGAGGCCGAGGCCGACAACAAGGAGGACATGGGCAAGGTCGCCCGCGTCATCTACAACCGGCTCGACCACGGCATGCCGCTGCAGATGGACTCCACTCTCAACTACGGGCTCGGCCGCTCCACCCTGACCACCAGCAAGCAGGACCTGAAGAGCGACAGCCCGTACAACACGTACGCGCGCATGGGCCTGCCCCCGTCACCGATCGGCAACCCCGGCGAGCAGGCGATGAAGGCGGCGGCCAACCCGACGCCGGGCGAGTGGCTGTACTTCGTCACGGTCAAGCCGGGCGACACCCGCTTCACCGCGGACTACGCCGAGCAGCAGAAGAACGTCGCGGAGTTCAACAAGAGCCAGGCCGCCGCCAAGAGGGACGGCTGAGCCCGGTACGTCCCCGTTCCCCGCGACACGGCGGGCGCGGCTCACCCCGCCGCGCCCTCACAGGGCGTTCAGGCCGCGACGCCCGCGTCCCGGCTGAGCAGTCGCTGGATGTCCCGGACCGCGGCCCGCCCCGCACGGTTCGCGCCGATCGTGCTCGCCGACGGTCCGTACCCCACGAGATGGACCCGCTCGTCCAGTGCCGCCCGGGTGCCCTCCATCCGGATCCCGCCGCCCGGCTCGCGCAGCTTCAGCGGCGCCAGATGGTCGATCGCCGCCCGGAACCCGGTGGCCCACAGAATCACGTCGGCCGCCACCTCCCGCCCGTCGTCCCAGGCCACACCCGTCGGCGTGATCCGGTCGAACATCGGCAGCCGGTCCAGGACACCGTTCGCACGGGCCTCGCGGATCGCGTCGTTCAGCGGCAGCCCGGTCACCGACACCACACTCATCGGCGTGAGCCCCTGCCGCACCCGCTCCTCGACCAGGGCGACCGCGGCCCGGCCGCGCTCTTCGTCGAAGGGGCCCTCCCGGAAGACGGGTGGCCGCCGGGTCACCCAGGTCGTGGCGGCGGCGTACGGCGCGATCTCCATCAGATGCTGCGTCCCCGACGCGCCCCCGCCGACCACCACGACCCGCTGCCCGGCGAACGCCTCGGGCCCCGGGTACTGCGCGGTGTGCAACTGCCGCCCCTCGAACAACTCCTGCCCCGGGTAGCGCGGCCAGAACGGCCGGTCCCACGTCCCCGTCGCGTTGATCAGGGCCCGCGTCGCCCACACCCCGTCGGAGGTCTCGACGAGCAGCCGCCCCTCCGGCCCCTCCGTGACCCGCCGTACGTCCACGGGCCGCCGCACCCGCAGCTCGAAGGTCTTCTCGTACGTCTCGAAGTACTCGCCGATGACCTGCGACGAAGGCCGCGCGGGATCGGCGCCGGTCAGCTCCATGCCCGGCAGCGCGTGCATCCCGTGCACCTTGCCGTACGTGAGCGAGGGCCACCGGAACTGCCAGGCACCGCCCGGCCGGGGCGCGTGGTCGAGCACGACGAAGTCCCGCTCCGGCTCGAAGCCCACCCGGCGCAGATGAAAGGCGGCGGACAGCCCGGCCTGTCCCGCACCGATGACCACCACGTCGACATCGACGTGGTGGTCCGCGTCTCGTACCCCGATCTCGTTCACGTTTCTACCAACTCGACCGGGGCCCGGGATCTTCCCGCCTCGCGAGGATTCAGCGACCGCCCGCGACCAGCAGCGGCGCACCGCCCCCGGCCGGGACGGGCGCCACGAGGCCACGGGCGGCGAGCTCCGGGATGACGCCCTCGCCGAACCAGTACGCCTCCTCCAGATGCGGATAGCCGGAGAGCACGAAGTGCTCGATGCCGAGCGCGTGGTACTCCTCGATCCGGTCGGCGACCTCGGCGTGGCTGCCGACCAGCGCCGTGCCCGCCCCACCACGCACCAGACCGATGCCGGCCCACAGGTTCGGCGAGATCTCCAGGCCCTGCCGCTCGCCGCCGTGCAGGGCGAGCATCCGCTGCTGCCCCACCGACTCGCTGCGGCCGAGCGCGGCCTGCGCCGCCGCGACCGTCTCGGGGGAGAGGTCGTCGAGCAGGCGGTCGGCGGTGGTCCAGGCGTCGCGCGCCGAGTCGCGTGAGATCGTGTGCAGCCGGATCCCGAACCGCACCGTCCGCCCCTCCTCGGCGGCGAGCGCCCGGATCCAGTCGATCTTCTCCTTCACCTGCTGCGGCGGCTCGCCCCACGTCAGATAGACGTCCGTGTGCCGTGCGGCGACCGGGCCGGCCGCGGCCGACGAACCCCCGAAGAAGATCTCCGGCACCGGCTCGGGCGGCAGCGCCGAGAATCCGCCGTCGACACGGTAGTGCGCGCCCTCGAAGTCGTACGGACGCTGTGCGTCGGCGCCCCACACACCGCGGACGACGGAGAGGAACTCGTCGGTGCGGGCGTACCGCTGATCGTGGTCGAGGTGATCTCCGTAACGGCGCTGCTCCGTCGAATCGCCGCCGGTGACGACATTGAGCAAGAGCCGTCCCTGGGTGAGGCGTTGATACGTCGACGCCATCTGGGCGGCGAGCACCGGCGAGATCACGCCGGGCCGGAACGCGACGAGGAACTTCAGGCGCCGGGTGTGCTGGGCCAGCGCGACGGTCGTCAGCCAGGCGTCCTCGCACCAGGTGCCGGTGGGCGTCAGCACGGCCTCGAAGCCCAACTGCTCGGCTGCCATGGCTATCTGGACGAGGTAGCCGAGATCAGGAGCGCGTACCCCGGCGATCGCCCCGCCCGGAGTGCGGCCGAGCGCGCCGGCGCTGAAGGCGTGCCGGTCGACCAGGGTACGGCCGTCGCCACCGGTCGGCAGGAACCAGTGCAGAGATACGGTCATGGGGTCAGGACTCCTTGGCGTAGGTGCGCGGGGCGGTGGTCGATGCGGGCAGGTCGCCGTTGAACCGGGTGTCGACGAAGTCGGCGAAGTCGACCTTGCGGGGAATCAGCTTCAACGTGCTGAAGGTGTCGGCGATCTGCTGCTCCGAGGCGATCACGCCCTGGTCCACGGCGACGCTGACGCGCGTGCCGTTCGTCCGCCTCACCGCGTCGAGTGCGACGTCGTAGGGCAGTCCGGTGTCCTTCGCCCAGACCTTCGCCCAGGACTCGGGGTGCCGGTACACCCAGTTCTGGGCGCGCCGCAGCCGGTCCAGGTAGTCCTTGATGGCCGCGGACTTCTTCTTGTCGGAGAGCGCGGTGGGGGAGGCGACCTGGAACGCGAGCCCGTTGGTCACCCCGTCCCCGTCGGTGAGCACCCGCCCCTGCTTCGCACGCAGCACCTGCGAGGTGTACGGGTCCCAGACCGCCCACGCGTCGACCTTGCCGCTGGTGAACGCGGCCAGTGCGTCGGCCGGCTGGAGGTACTTCACCTTCACGTCCCCGAGTCCGAGCCCGGCCTTTTTCAGGGAGGCGACCAGCTGGTAGTGGGCGGACGAGCCCTGCGCGACCGCGACGGACTTTCCCTTCAGCTGGTCCGGGGTACGGAGCGTGGAGTCGTTCGGTACGAGGAGGGCGTCGCCCTTCGCCGTACCGTGACTGGCCGACACGACCTTGATCTTCGAATCGGCGCCGGCCGCGAAGACGGGCGGGGTGTTGCCGACGCCGCCGATGTCGACGGCCTTGGCGTTGACGGCTTCGAGCAGGGGCGGTCCCGAGGTGAAGGTGGACCAGCGGATCTTGTAGGGCAGGTCGTCGAGCTCGCCGGCGGCACGCAGCACGGCTTCCGAACCGCCCTTCTGGTCACCGACGTTGAGGGTGATCGATCCCTTGCCGTCGGTCCCGGACCCGCCTGAGCCCGCGGTGGACGTACTGGCGGACGAGGCACCGGAGCAGGCGGCGAGAAGCAGGGCGAGCGGGGTGAGCAGGGCGGGGAGGGGGAGGCGTCGCATGGGTGGGTGTCCGTTCGTGGGAGGCGGGAGGCGGGGGACGGGAGATGGGAGACGGGAGACGGGAGACGGGAGGGGGCGGGAATGGGATCGAGAGGGGGATGACGTAAGGGATCAGCCGTCGCCCCGTTGGCTGTCGCTGTCGCTGTCGCTGTCGCTGTCGTCGACGCCGAGGCGGTGGAGCAGCTCCGCGCGGAGTTCGGCGAAGCGGGGGTCGCTGATGTCCCGGGGCCGGTCCAGGTCGATCCGGGTCTCGTGCGCGATGACACCGTCGTCCATCACGAGAACCCGGTCGGCGAGCAGGACCGCTTCCTCGACGTCGTGCGTGACCAGCAGCACGGCGCAGCCCCGCTGCTGCCACAGGCGGCCGACCAGTCGCTGCGCCTTGATCCGGGTGAGCGCGTCGAGCGCCCCGAACGGCTCGTCGAGGAGCAGCAGTTCGGGCTCGCGGACCAGTGCGCGGGCGAGGGACGCGCGCTGGGCCTCGCCGCCGGAGAGCGTCTTGGGCCAGGCGTTCGCACGGTGCGTGAGACCGACCTCGTCCAACGCCCGCTCGGCGACCTCGCGGCGGGGCTTGCCGGGCAGCCCGAGCAGGACGTTGCGCCACACCCGCTTCCACGGCATCAGCCGGGGCGCCTGGAACGCGACGGCCTTGCGGCGCGGCACCAGGACGGTGCCGCGGACGTCACGGTCGAGCCCGGCGAGTATCCGCAGAAGCGTCGACTTGCCGCAGCCGCTGCGCCCGAGCAGGGCGACGAACTCGCCCTCGCGCACGTCGAGTTGCAGGTCGTCGATGACGTCCCGCCCGTCGAAGGCCCGGGTGAGCCCTGAGACGCGTACGGCGGAACGGGCGGTGGGTGCGGGCGGGGTCACCGGCCGGTGAACGTCGGTCGCCATTGCAGCAACAACCTTTCGAGGGTGCGGACGACGAAATCGGCGAGGAGGCCGAGGAAGGCGTAGACGATCAGGCAGACGACGATGACGTCGGTGCGCAGGAAGTCACGGGCCTGCACCATGAGGAATCCGATGCCGGCGTCGGCGTTGATCTGCTCGGCGAAGACCAGGGCCAGCCAGGCGATGCCGAGCGAGTAGCGCAGGCCGGTCATGGCACCGGGCAGCGCCCCCGGCAGCACGACATGGCGGACGAGTCCCCAGCGGCTCAGCCCCAACGACTCTCCTGCCTCGACGAGTTGGGAGTCGACACCGCGGATGCCGGCGTAGACGTTCAGATACAGCGGGAACGAGACGCCCAGCGCGATGATGGCGATCTTCGGTGCCTCACCGATCCCGAACCAGATGATGAACAGCGGGATGAGCCCCACGAACGGCACGGTCCGCAGCATCTGCACGCTCGCGTCGACGAGATCCTCGCCGATCCGGAACAGCCCCGACAGCAGGGCCAGACCGACGCCGGTGACCACACCGAAGAGCAGCCCCAGGGCGACGCGTTGCAGCGAGACTCCCATGGCCGTGGGCAGCGAGCCGTCGGCGAACAGGTCCCCGGCGACGCGGGCGATCGTCGCGGGCGGTGCCAGCACGTCGGGCGTCAACAACCGTGTGACGCTGAGGAGTTGCCACAGGGCGAGGAGCAGGAGGGGGCCGGAGGCGCGGCGCACCCACCGGGGGACGTGCGTGCGACGGTTGGAGGACGGGACGAGCTCTTCGAGTACGGGCCCGGACGATTCCGCATCGGCAGCGCTGTCCTGAGTGCCTGACTTACCGGAAATATCGCTCGAAGGTGGCTGGGGCGGGGCATGACTGATGCTCATGGCACTCCACGGCAGGGGAGGAGGCGCTCCGGTGGCGGCGGGCGTGCGTCAGCGACGCGTCGGCGCGTGCGCGGACCGAAGCGGAAAGGAGGAACGAAGACGAGAAATCGTCGAGGAGAGGCGAAGAAGGGCGTCAGCAGCCGCGGCGACACGCGGCGGAGGCCACCCGCAGCAGGTCGATGTGACCGCGCGTGGTGAGCAGGGCTGAACGCAACATGCGCCAGAACGTAGCCAGTTGTCGACGCACGGTCAATCGCGTCTCGGTGGGTGGACTCTGTGTCCCGAAGGTCGGGAACGGGCCGGTCGGGCGTCCGCCGTGCGCCGCCTCCGGTGGGCGACAATGGCCCGTATGTCCGATGCCTTCACGACCCGAGTCCTGAACGTCACCACCGGCTCCTCCGAGCGGGTCGTCGACCTCACCCGCGACTGCGAGTCCTTCCTGCGCGAGGTGGCCCGCGACCGGGACGGCCTCCTCAATATCTTCGTCCCGCACGCCACCGCGGGCATCGCCGTCATCGAGACGGGCGCCGGCAGCGACGACGACCTCCTGGCGGCCCTGCACACCCTCCTGCCGGCCGACGACCGCTGGCAGCACCGCCACGGCAGCCCCGGCCACGGCCGCGACCACGTCCTCCCGGCGTTCGTCCCGCCGCACGCCACGTTGCCCGTGGTCGGCGGCGGGCTCGAACTGGGGACGTGGCAGTCGGTGTGTCTGGTCGACACCAACGTTGACAACAACAACCGTCACGTTCGGCTGAGTTTCTTCGGCGGGTGAGCCGAGCCGGCTGCGGGACAGTTGGAGCGCCCGGCCGCACCGACCGGGTCATCGAGCCGCGTGCCCGAACCTGCCACCCACGCCTGCAGCAGCCCTGCTCGGGCGTTTCTCTGTCGGAGGCGGTCGAGGAGGTCTACCGGAAGCTGATCCGCCCGGTGATCCGGACCGGTGCGACCGTCGTGGACGGGATCTTCGGCACCCCGCCGACTCCGGCGTCACCCACACAGCCAAAGGGCGGGTACCCGATGGAGTGCCGTCCCTCTGACCTGTTGCGGAGCGGAAATGCGCGTGCGTAGGTCGTCCGCCGGGCCCGGACAGGTTCTTGACGGCTTCTTCATAGGTTCTTCAAAGGGGTGCTCGTACGGTCGTCGCGGTTCGGGCACACCGGGTCCGGGCCGCGACGACGGCTACGTGAGGAGCTCTTGGGGATGGGTGCACGCCAGAGGTTCGGGGGCCGGGTTCTGCTCGGAGTGGTGGCCGTGGTGGCGATGACCGCGACCGGATGCGGCGGTGGCGGCGACAAGAGTGACGAGGTCGCCTCTGCCGGGGGTGGCAGGACGAGCGCCGACACGTCGAAGCAGGCGTCGAGTGAGTTGTCCGCATACGTGGAGGGGCAGCGTAAGTGGGTCAAGTGCCTTCGCGATGCGGGGTTCGACGCCCCGGATCCGGACGCGAAGGGCAAGGTCGACCTCGGTGACGCGTCCAAGTGGAAGAAGGATCCGACGGCTCTGAAGGCGCAGGAGAAGTGCGCGGACCAGGTGCCGCCGCTGCCGGAGAGCGTGGAGAAGGGGCAGCAGCCCGAGCTGTCCAAGGCCGAGATCGCCAAGAACCAGACGTACGCGAAGTGCATGCAGGAGCACGGCGCCCCGGACTTCCCGGACACCGACGAGACCGGGCACTTCCGCGATGTCACGTGGGATTCCACCTCGGCCGGCGGCAAGCGGGCCACCCGGGAGTGCGCCTCCGTCATCGGGATCCCCGCGGACGCGCCGTCGCCCAAGGGCTGAGCGTACGGAGTCGGCCGGAGGAGGGACGAAAACGTGGGTGGGGTGCAGATGGCGGACGGTGACATCGAGGAAGGGGTGTACGCCGACGGCTCGGGGGCGCGGCGGCGCGGGCGAGGACCGCTCCTGATCGCCGGAGGATTCGTCCTGGTCGCTGCGGTCAGCGCGGTCGGTGCGCTCGGTCTCGGCGGTGGGGGCGGAACGGACCGCGACGACGGTGCGGCGCGGAGCCGCAGCGACCAGACGGTGGCGGTCCAGAGGGGCACATTGACCCGGCAGACGGAGATCGACGGCCGGCTCGGGCACGGCCAGGAAGTGCCGTTCCCCGTCAAAGCGGAGGGGACGGTCACCTGGCTGCCGCAGACCGGCACGACGGTGCGGCGTGGTGAGACGGTACTCCGCGTCGACGACCGGCCGGTGGTGCTGCTGTACGGCAGCCTGCCGATGTACCGGGAACTGGGGGTGCGCCGGCCCGAGACGGACCCCTCGTCCACGACGGGCGCGGGTCAGGAGTCCGACGCCAAGAGTACGGACGATGCCGGAGCGGACAGCTCGCCGACCGCGCGGCCGAGCACCGGCACTCAGGCGCCAACTCCGCTGCACGGTATGGATGTCAAGCAGTTCGAGAGCAACCTCAGCGCACTCGGCTACACGGGCTTCACCGTCGACGAGTCGTACACCCGGCTCACCGCGAACGCGGTCAAGCGGTGGCAGAAGGACCTGGGCCTGCCACAGACGGGGCGGGTCGCCGCAGGTGACATCGTGTATGCGCCCGGCGCCGTACGCATCGCCGGAACCAGCGTGCGGGTCGGCGCGGGGGCGTCGGGAAATTCGCTCACCTATACGAGTACGGCGCGCATGGTAACCATCAACGCACCTGCCGACGACATGAGTTGGGCCGCAACCGGTAGTGGTGTCACGGTCGATCTGCCCGACGGCCGCTCCGTCAAGGGCGAGGTCGCAGGCGTCGGCAAGGACGCCTCCGGCGGCGGAGCCCCGGGAGACGGTGCGGGAGAGGGCGGGGGCACGGATGGCGGCGGTGACGGGGGCACGGATGGCGGCGGTGCCGGAGGCGAGGGCAAGGCGGCCACGGTGGCTGTCGTCGTCACCTTCGACGATCAGGGCGCGCTCGGCACACTGCAGAGTGGCCCGGTGAGCGTCCGGTACGTCGAGAAGCGGCGCAAGGACGTACTCCATGTGCCGGTCGCCGCGCTCGTGGCCCTGGCGGAGGGCGGATACGGCCTTGAAGTGTCGGACGGTGAAGGTGACCGCGCCTCTGACGACGGCCGCTTCATCACGGTCAGGACCGGACTCTTCGCGAACGGGCAGGTCGAGGTGAGCGGGCCCGGTGTCCGTGAGGGCCTGAAGGTGAGGATCCCCCAGTGACCCACACAGCCCGAGGGCGCCAGTTGGGCCACATGCCCTCCCCTGTCGTCGAGTTCACTGAGGTGAGCAAGGCGTACCCGGGGCGCGTCACCGCGGTGAACCATGTCGATCTGACCATCCGCTACGGCGAGTTGGTGGCCATCGTGGGCCACTCCGGCTCCGGCAAGTCCACCATGCTGCACCTGATGGGCACGCTCGACCGCCCTTCCAGCGGCCGGATCGCGGTGGCGGGCCACGATGTCGCGGAGCTGTCCGACCGGGAGCTGTCGGCGTTGCGCGCGCAGCGCATCGGTTTCGTGTTCCAGCAGTTCCATCTGGCTGTCGGCGTCCCGGTGTTGGACGCGGTGGCGGACGGGCTGCTGTACGCCGGAGTGCCGATGCGGGAGCGGCGCCGTAGGGCGGCCCGCGCACTGCGGCGCGTAGGACTGGGGCCACGCATCCACCACCTGCCGCACCAGTTGTCCGGCGGTGAGCGGCAGCGTGTCGCCGTGGCACGGGCCGTGGTCGGCGAACCGCCGCTGCTGCTGGCCGACGAGCCGACCGGAAACCTCGACTCGACGTCCGGCGCCGCGGTGCTCGACCTGCTGAGGGAACTGCACGCTTCGGGCACGACGGTCGTGGTCATCACCCACGATCGCGAGATGGCCGCGGTGCTCGACCGGAGGGTGGAGATGCACGACGGCCGGATCGTCGCCGACAGCGGCCCGGCCCCTGCCGGTGTCGCCGGAGCGAGAACGGAGGCCCGTCGGTGAGCCGCACCCGGCACCGTGGAGCGCGTCGTGGACGGGACGCCGGACGCGGACTGCGCCCGGCCCGTCTGGGTCTCGCCGACATCGTGCGCCTGGGCGGCACGGGACTGCGTACCCGACCGCTTCGAGTCTTCCTCTCCGCGCTCGGCATCGCGATCGGTGTCGCCGCGATGGTCGCGGTCGTCGGCATCTCCAGTTCCAGCCGCGCCGAGGTGGACCGCCGCCTAGACAGCCTGGGAACCAACCTCCTGCGTGTCGCGCCGGGGCAGACTCCCGACGGCAAGAAGACGCGCCTGCCCAAGGAGGCTTTGGCGATGATCGGGCGGATCGGCCCGGTGGACCTAGTGGCGGAAGTCGGAACGGTGCAGGGCGCGGCGGTCTACCGCAACGAACACATCCCGGTCGGCCGCACCAGTAGCGTCGAAGTCGCGGCCGCGGGGCGGGAGTTGCTGCCCGCTGTCGGCGGCACGGTGCGCAGCGGCCGATGGCTGGAGGAGGCCACCGAGGAGTACCCGGCCGTGGTGCTCGGCGCCCAGGCGGCCCGCCGCCTCGACGTGTACACCCCCGGCACCCGGCTGTGGCTGGGCGGCCAGTGGTTCTCCCTGGTGGGTGTCCTGGACCCGGTTTTGCTCACCCCGGAGATCGACAGCATGGCACTCGTGGGCCGACGGGCCGCCGAGACGTACCTGCACTTCGACGGCCACCCCTCGACCGTGTACATCCGGGCACGCGACGACCGTGTCACCGCCGTACGAGACGTGCTGGCCGCCACCGCCAACCCCGAGAAACCGAGCGGTGTCCTGGTCTCCCGCCCCTCCGACGCCCTGGCCGCCCGTGAGGTCACCGAGTCCGCGCTCTCCGGGCTGCTGCTCGGCCTGGGTGGTGTCGCGCTCCTGGTCGGTGGCGTCGGCGTCGGCAACACCATGGTCATCTCGGTCCTCGAACGCCGCCCCGAGATCGGCCTGCGCCGGGCCCTGGGTGCCACCAGCGGTCAGATCCGCGGCCAGTTCGTCTCCGAGGCGCTGCTGCTCTCGGCCCTCGGCGGACTCGGCGGCACCGTCCTCGGGACGGTGATCACCGCCGGGTACGCGTACACCAGGGGCTGGCCGACCGAGGTGCCGGTGTGGGCGGCCGCTGCCGGCATCGCGGTGACCCTCGTCATCGGGATGCTGGCCGGTCTCTATCCCGCGGTACGGGCAGGCCGGCTGGCCCCGACGCAGGCGCTGGCGGGCACGTAGCGCCCCGCGCGGGGAGGGCGATGGTGAAGGTGGTGCCCACTTCGACGGTGCTCTCCACCTCGATCGTTCCGTCGTGGTCGGCGACGATCTGCCGGGCGATGGCGAGCCCGAGCCCGCTGCCGCCGGTGGCCCGCCCGCGCGCGGCATCGGCCCGCCAGAACCGGTCGAAGAGGTGCGGCAGATCCTCGGCCCGGATGCCCGTACCGGTGTCCCGGACCTCGACGACGGCACGGTCACGACGCGCGCCCAGGGCGAGGGTGACGGTTCCCCCGGGGGCGGTGGCCCGCAGCGCGTTGCGTACCAGGTTTCCGACGACCTGCCGCAACCGGTCCGCGTCACCGTCGACGTACGAGGGCTGTTCGATGGCCAACTCCAGTCGTACACCGCCTTCTTCGGCCCGGGGCAGATGCGCGGTGCGGCACGTGCGGAGCAGCTCGCGAAGATCGACGGGGGCCCGGTGGTAGGTGAGCGAACCGGCTTCCGCGAGCGCCAGATCCTGGAGGTCGTCCACGATGCGCTGCTGCAGCATCGCCTCACGGTGGAGGGAGTCGAGCAGTTCGGGTGTCGGCTCCACGACCCCGTCGCGCAGCGCCTCCAGGTATCCGCGCAGATTGGCCAGTGGAGTGCGCAGTTCATGGGCGATGTCGCTGGTCAGGCGGCGCTGTCGCGCTTCGGCCCGCTGCAGGGAGGTGGCCATGCCGTTGAACACCCGCCCCAGTTCGGCGATCTCGTCCCGCCCGAACTCCGGTACCCGGTAGGTGAGATCGCCCTGCCCGAGCCCGCGCGCGGCCGAGGTCAGTGCCCGGATCGGGCGCAGGACCGTGCGGCTCAGCAGGAAGCCGCCGAGGACGACCGCGACGGCGACTCCACCGGCGACGAGCACCGTGGGGGCGGCGGCCAAGGAAGGCGGGGACTCGTGGAGCACACCGATCCGGACCTGCAGCCGTGACGGAGCGAAGGCGGCGGCCCGTTCGGCGAAGGCGCGACGCAGGCAGGTCCGCAACTCCCGTTCCGTGCCGCACTTCGAGACTGCCTCGCTGTCCTGCGAGATCTGCTCACCCGCGTCTGCCGCGGCCTTGAGCTTCTCGCACTGCCCCACCTTGCGACCAGCGGTGATCCGGGGGACGCCGAAGCGGTTCGGCTCCGTGGTCACTTCGGCATCCGCATGGGTCAGACAGGTGGCATAGGAGACCGCGCCGCGGTACTCGCCCAGGGCGGTCACCGTCGCCTTGACCGAGGCCAGCGGCACCTTGCCGTCCGGAAACCGCAGGCGGGGGCGGGGGTCGACCAGAACGGGAGGCTGGTCGCTCACCGGGCGCACGGAACGTCCGGCCAGCGCGTCGGAGTCGGCGAGCAGGACGTCCGCGTCGGTGAGCACACGAATCCGCTGGCCGGTCTGCCGTGCCAGCTCGCCGACCAGAGCGGAAACTCCGTCCCACGTCCCGTGCGTATACCCGTACGTGTACAACTCGCCGGTGATCCGGGACGTCTCCGCCCTGCCCGCGCTCACCGACTCCCTCACCTGGCCCGTCGCTTGCCGCCACGTCAGCCACGCGGTGGCGACCGTGGCGGCGACGGCGACCAGCAGGAGCAGTCCGAGCGCCCGCAACCGGAAACTCACCGTGCCTCACCGGTCCGCTCGGTGAGGCGATAACCCCGCCCGTACACGGTCTCGACGTACGGCACCGTGTCATCGGTCCTGGCCAGTTTCCGCCGCAGATTCATCACATGGGCGTCGACGGTGCGTTCCATGACGTTCTGGTCGAAGCCGAAGACCCGGTCGATGATCTGGCTGCGCGTGAACACCCTCCCCGGCTCGCCCGCGAGCAGGCCGAGGATGGCGAACTCCTTCGCCGTGAGCGCGACTTCGCCGCCCGCAACCCGCACCACATAGCGGGCGAGATCGATCTCCAGGCCGTCGATCCTGAGGACGGTGGTCTCCTCCCGCCCGCTCGCCGCCTTGGCCCGTCGCAGCAGGGCCCTGACCCGGGTGGTCAACTCCCGTGGGCTGTAGGGCTTGGTCATGTAGTCGTCCGCGCCGAGGTCGAGTCCGAGCAGCATGTCCTCCTCGGTCGTTCGTGCGGTGAGCAGCAGGATCGGTACCTGTGACTCGGCACGCAGGATGCGGCAGACATCGAGCCCGTCGACGTGCGGCATCATCACGTCGAGCACGATGAGGTCGGGCCGCGCGACCCTGGCCCGGTCGATCGCGCTGCGACCGTCGGGGACGACCTGGACCTCGTTCCCCTCCCGTTCCAGGTAGATGCGTATCAACCTGGCCTGCATCTCGTCGTCCTCGGCGACCAAGATCCGTGCACCCACAGGGCCTCCTTCTGCCTGAGGCCCTCAAATTACTGGGGCTGCGGCGGAAGGAGACGGCAGCCCCCGGGGGAATCCGTGGCCTGACGTCGTCGAGGGGCGGTCTCTTCGCGCGTGAGACCGCCAGTGGTGGTCCAGCTTCCGCCCGGAGCGGGCGATGCCGTTGAGGGCACAGCCCGTGCCGGAACCGCTGCGCTCGTTGGCCCCGTCAGCCGCGGCTACACCATGCCCGTGGCCCGAGCGAGGCGTTCACCCTCCTTGAGGCGGGCATGCGCCTCCTCGCCGAGGGCCCGCACCAGCCCCGCCACCACCGTCTCGATCACGGCCATCGTCGGCACCAGGCTGTCGTACGGGGAAGGCGCGGTCACCTGGGTCGCCAGCACCACTTCGGAGTGGGCGGCGGCGGGCGACAGCCACGTGTCGGTGAAGAGGACGACCCGCCCGCCGCGTTCGCCGAGCAGCTCGGCGAACGCCGCCTTGTCCGGCTCGTAGCGCCGGTAGTCGAAGACGACCAGGACGTCACGGCGGCCCCAGCCGGTCAGGGCGGCGGTCCGCTCGACGGTGCGCTCGGACAGCACCGAGACGCCGTCGCGCAGCTGCATCAGATGGAGCGCCAGATACTGGGCGAGGTGGTGCGTGAAGCGGCCGCCCGTCAGGGTGATCCGGCGCTTGGGGTCGCCGAGCAGCTCGATCGCGCGCTCCAGGTCGTGCGGGGGCAGCTCGTCGTAGGTCTGCGCCAGTGCTGCCGTGAAGACCCGACGGCCCTGGTCGAGGAGGCTCTCGTCGCCCTCCTGCTCGCTCGCGCCGCGGTCCGAGGCCTCGTAGAGAGAAAGGGGAGAGGCGCTGCGTTCGTCGAGCTCCGCGCGCAGACCGGCCTGGAAGTCGGGAAAGCCGCGGAAGCCGAAGCGGCCCACGAACCGGAGCACCGTGGGGGCGCTGACGCGGGCACGTTCCGCGACGACGGCCACGGTCTCGAAGCCGGCGGCGGGGTAGTCGGCCAGGAGCACCCTGCCGACCCGGCGCTCCGCGGGGCTGAGTTCGCCCAGCTGCTGGCGGATGCGGTCGGCGAGGGTGCCCATGGCCATGAGACGGTTCCTTTGCGGGACGAGCGGTTTGTCGACCTTAGCGCTGTGCGGCGGAGTCCGGTCGGTCGGCGTCGATGTCCAGCCGCAGGTCCAGCAGCGTCTGCGGCGTGCGGCCGTCCGCGCTCAGCGGACGAAAGCCGCGCGGTTCGGTCAGGGTGACGGTGAACCGGGGGTCGTTCTCGTACGTCGTCGCTGTGGCGGTGCGCCGGGTGGACGCGGCCAGCGCGCGGGCTGTGCCGCGCAGACTGTACGGCGTGCCCTCGACGTTGGCGGGGGAGTAGAAGACGTCGGTGTTGGGCGGCACCGGAGCGTGGGACGTCGGGGCCAGGCGGTGCTTGTCCGGGGTGGCCGCTCTGCCGGTGCGCGGGTCGTAGCTGTCGCCCGAAGTCAGGTACGTGTAGCGGGCGTTGTGCAGGTGCCAGCCCGTGGGCCCGTCGCCCGCGTGGGCGCCGGACAGGTCCAGCACGCTGACGCCCTGGCTTCCGATGACCTTGACCCGCTCACGTGCGCTGCCCGCGTCGTCGACCACGAGGGCCGTGTCCTCGTCGAGGGCGTAGACGAGGTCGTGACCGGTGTCGGCGGCCAGGCGCAGGGAGCGGCCTTCACGTCCGTTGGTGCCGGTGTGGGTGTCGAGCAGCCCCGAGCGCAGGAAGCCGAAACCGCCCCGGGGGAGATAGCCGAGAACGGTCGGATCGTCGAAGTAGCCGGGTCTGCTGCCGTCGCGAAGGCCCGGGTAGGAGTCGCCGCCGGTGAGCATGTCGGGGCCGGAGGCGATCTGCGCGCCCGCGCTGGAGCCGGCGACGACGGCCCCCGCCTTCAGCTTGGCGCGGATCGCGGCGAGCACCTTGGAGTCGGTGTGCTGCTCGCCGTGCAGCAGGCTGGTGACGTACCGGTACTGGTCGCCGCCGCCGAAGAAGAACCCGGTCATCGAGTTGATCTGCGCGACCACCGCGTCGGAGTCGGCGTTGGCGATGTGGTCCAGGTCCACCGGGATCCACTGGGCGTCGGCGGCGCCGTGCCGCTTGAACAGGTCGGCGTAATAGGCCCCGTTGCACGCGGAGTTGCTGCACGTGTCGGGGTCGTCCGCGTTCGGGTCCTGGCTCGCCGGGACGGAGGCCGCGGTGAGGACGCCGATGCGGGCCTGTCCGGGGCCGCCCGCGCGGCGGATGATCTCGCCGTAGACCTGCGTGTTGTCGTCCTTGAGGCCGCCGCCGACCAGCACCAGTGACCCATGGCCGACGCCTGAGGGGGTGACGGAGGCGGGCGCCGGGGCGGCGCCGAGCACGGCGAGACACACGGCGATGCCCGCCGCGCCGGCGCCGCGCCGCATGCCGCGCGAGGGGCGAGGGGAGTGTGCGTGAGCGTTCATTGCGGGACTCCTGAAGGGGTGTCGACCTCGTGCCGCGCGTGGCGGCCGGAGACCATCCGGTGGTGCGAGGGGTACGCCTCGTCGTGGCGCGGCCGCGCCACGACGAGGGCAGGGATCACGCGGCCGAGGGGCCGTGGGTGTCGCCCGACTCCGCGATGAGGGCGGCCAGCAGGGCGATCCGCCCCGGCACGGAGGACACGTCCAGCCACTCGGCCGGGCTGTGATCGCCCCCTCCGACGGGACCGAGCCCGTCCAGGACCGGAATCCCGGCCCCGGCGATGATGTTCGCGTCGCCGACGCCGCCGGTCGCGGCCGCGCCCACGGACAGGCCCAGCCCGGCGCCCAGGCGCAGCGCGGTCGCGGCGAGCTGCCGGACCCGTTCGGTCTCCTCCATCGGCGGGCACACGTCCGTCACCTCGACCACGGCACGTGTACCGGCGACCCAGGGGGTGCGGGCCAGGTCCTCGACGGCCCGGCGGCAGTCGTCCAGGGAGCGCGCCTTCGAGGACCGGATCTCGACGTGCAGCTCCGCCTCCGCGGGCACGATGTTGGGCCGCGAACCGGCCCTGACCACACCGACGTTGACGCTCACGTCCGGGAACCGGCCGTTCAGGTTTTGCAGGGCGATGACGAGATGCGCCGCGGCCAGGGCGGCGTGGGAGCCCCGCTCGGGCTCGATCCCGGCGTGCGCGGCGCGCCCGGTGACGGTCACCCGCAGATCGGCCACGCCCTTGCGCGCGATGACCAGGTCGCCGTTCTCCCGGGCGCACTCCAGCGCGAGCGCGCAGTCGGCCGCGGCTGCGGTGGCCTCGGTCACCGGCCTGCTGACGGGGGAGCCGATCTCCTCGTCCGGCGTGGCCAGCAGGACGAGCTCGGCGTACTGGTCCCAGCCGAGCGCGTCGAGTGCCTCGATCGCGTGGATCCCGGCGAGGAGCCCGCCCTTGTCGTCGCTGACCCCGGGACCGTGGGCGCGGTCGCCCTCCATGGTGAAGGGCCGCAGGCGCGCGGTCCCGTCGTCGAAGACGGTGTCCATGTGGCCGGCCAGCAGGATCCGGCGGGCACCGTCCGCGGCGGCCAGAGCGCCCGTGCGGCGGGCCACGAGGATGTCGCCGGAGCGCTGTCCGGTCGGCAGCGTTCCTCCGGAGATCCGCTCGACGGTGAATCCGAGCCGGTGCATCCGGCCCTCGACCCAGTCCGCGACCCGGTTGATTCCGTCGGGACTGTATGAGCCCGAGTCCACGGAGACGAGCTGTTCCAGCTCGTCGAGGTAGCGGGGCAGTGCCGCGCGGGTGTGTGCCAGCAGACCGTCCGTCGCGGGACGGCCTGCCACCGGGGCGCTCACAGGACCTTCGACAGGAAGGCGCGGGTGCGCTCCTGCTGAGGCCGGGTCAGGACGTCGCGGGGGCTGCCCGCCTCCACCACGACGCCGTCGTCCATGAACACCGCGGTGTCGGCGACCTCGCGCGCGAAGCCGATCTCGTGGGTGACCACGACCATGGTCATCCCGTCCTCGGCGAGCGCACGCATGACGTCCAGGACATCGCCCACCAGCTCGGGGTCGAGGGCGGAGGTCGGCTCGTCGAACAGCATGAGGCGCGGCTTCATGGCCAGCGCACGGGCGATCGCGACGCGCTGCTGCTGGCCGCCGGACAACTGCGCGGGGTGGTGATGGGCCCGGTCGGCGAGACCGACCCGGTCGAGCAGCTCCATGGCCTCCTCGCGCACCTGGGCCCGCTGCCGCCGCGCCACCCGCACCGGTGCCTCGGTGACGTTCTCCAGAGCGGTCAGGTGCGGGAAGAGGTTGAAGCGCTGGAACACCATGCCGATGGAGCGCCGGTGCTCGGCGACCTCGCGTTCGCGCAACTCGTACAGGCGGCCGTCGCGTTCGCGGTAGCCGACCGGAACGCCGTCGACGGTCAGCCGTCCGCCGTCGATCTTCTCGAGGTGGTTGATGCAGCGCAGGAAGGTCGACTTCCCCGACCCCGAGGGGCCGAGCAGACAGCACACCTGACCGGCCTGGACGGTCAGGTCGATGCCCTTGAGCACCTCCAGACGGCCGAAGTTCTTGCGGACCGCCTCCGCGCGCACCATCGGCTCCGCCGTCGTGGACGCGGTGTCGGGGGCGGTCTGTGGAGCAGTGGTCATGCCGGGTCCTTCACGGTCTTGGACGGGTCGGCCTGGACGGTCGCCGGCTTGCGGATGAGGGCGCCGGCGGAGAACAGACGGGCCAGGGGCGAGGGACGTCCGCCGGACGAGCCGCGGCCGTAGCGGCGCTCCAGCCAGGCCTGCGGCAGGCTCAACAGGCTGACCAGGGCCAGGTACCAGATGCTGGCCACCATGAGCATGGGGATGACCTGGTAGTTCTGCGCGTACACGTCCTGGATGTTCGACATCAGGTCGTGGGCCGCGATCACCGAGACCAGCGCGGTCATCTTGAGCATGTTGATGGTCTCGTTGCCCATCGGCGGGATGATGACGCGCATCGCCTGCGGCAGCACGATCCGCCGCATGGTCAGGGCGGGACGCATCCCGAGCGAGTGGGCGGCCTCGGTCTGCCCCGTGTCGACGGACTGGATGCCGGCGCGCACGATCTCGCTCGCGTACGCGGCCTCGTTCAGGCCCAGGGCCAGCAGCGCGGCGACCGAGGGGGTCAGCAGGGAGTTGGTGTCCCCACTCAGGAAGGTGATGTGGGTGAACGGGATCCCGATGAGCACCTTCTTGTAGAGGGCGGCCGCGTATCCCCAGAAGATGATCTGGACGAGCAGCGGGGTGCCGCGGAAGACCCAGACGAACAGGGTCGAAAGGCCGTAGAGCACCGGGTTGTGCGACAGGCGCATCACGGCGAGCAGGGTGCCGAGGGCCAGACCGAGCGCCATCGCCGCGGCGGTGAGCCACAGCGTGGTGACCAGGCCGTCGAAGATGAGCCCCTCGAAGAGGTAGTCGCCGACGATGTCCCAGTGCAGGTTGGCGTTGCGGGCCAGCGAACCGATGAGGCCGCCGACGGCCAGCAGGGCGGCGAGCGCCGCGATCCAGCGGCCCCAGTGCCGGACCGGCACGATGCGCGGCTCGTCGGGGGGCGGGGCGTCGGCGCGGGACGTGCCCGCGGTGACGGATGCGGTGGTCATGCTCAGTCCACCGCCGCGTTCTTCGTGGCGCTCTCCACGGCGATGGAGGCGACCCCGTACTTGGCGAAGATCTTCTTGACGGTGCCGTCGTCGATCAGCGACTGCAGTGCCTTCTGCACGGCGTCGGTCAGCTGCGGCAGCTTCTTGGAGATCGCGATGCCGTTGGGGGAGGCGTTGTAACCGCCGGGCGCCTGGGCGTCCTCGACCAGGTCGAAGGTCTTGCCCGCGTCGGCGGTCTTCGCGGTCCAGCCGGCGGCCGGCTTCGTCAGGACCTCGGCGTCCACCTTGCCGGAACGCAGCGCCAGTTGGGCGTCGGAGTCCTTCGGGAACGTCTGGATGTCGATGTTCTTGCCGCCGCACTCCTTCTGGTGCGCCTTGAGCAGCTTCAGCTGGTTGGTCGCGGCCTGCACGGCGACCTTGCGGCCGCACAGACCGTCAAGGTTCGTGATCTTCTTCGGGTTGCCCTTCGCCACGAGGATGCCGGAGCCCGACTGCGAGTAGTCGACGAAGTCGACGACCTGCTGACGCTCCTTGTTGTCGGTGATGGCCGACATCGCCGCGTCGAACTTGCCGGCCTGGATCGCCGGCACGATGCCGTCGAACTTCTGCGGCGTGAAGGCGAACTTCACCCCGAGCCGGGCCCCCAGCGCCTGGCCCAAGTCGTAGTCCAGGCCGGTCAGTTCGCTCTCGCCCTCCTTCACGAACATCTCGAACGGCGCGTACGGGACGTCGGTCGCCACGCGGACCGTGCCGGACTTCTTGATGGCGTCCGGAAGCGCCGCGTGCAGCTCGGCGCTCTTCTTCACCGTGACCCCGGCGATCTTCAGGGATGCGGGGGTCTTGGCGTCGGCGGTGTCCGAGGCGCTGTCGCAGGCGCCGAGGAGGCAGACGAGCGCGGTACTCGCGGCGGCCACGACAAGGTGGCGTGATGCGGATCTGGGAGTCACGGGAGGGTTCCTCACGCTTGCGGCGGAGCTGATGGAGTGTTCGAGCAGGGAAATTACATCCAGAGCGTCTCTGTGCATAGATGTATCGCTCGTTACGTTCAGGTAACGCGAGGCGACGGCGCGTGCGAACGGCGAAAATCCATAACTTTCAGGGCATTGCGGGCTGCTCTGGGGCAGGCTCCAGGGGAACCTCGGATTACATATAGCGCTACCGATGAGCTACTTGTATGTTCCGAATCCGCCTCAAGGTGTGGCCGGCGTAACGACGCCGGGCCAAGAGGCCTGAGCGGAAGGAGACTTCGTGAAACCCCTCTCCCTCACCCGTGGTGGGCTGCGCTCGGCGCTGCTCGCCACGGTTCTCGCCCTGACGGTCGCCGGGCTGGCCGCCCCGCCCGCCGCGGCGCGGGCCGACCGGATCCGTCTGGGCAGTTCCAGCGACGTCAGCCGCAGTGCCTGGTCGGGCCCGGCCTTCACCATGAACGGCGACGGCGGTGTCGTGGCCGCGTCGATGGGGCGGGCGATCGACACCATCCGCGGCGCGAGCGGCAGCCTCGACGTCGTGGTCCTGGCGGGCTCGGCCCCCTCGTCCGGCAGCGCCACGCCCGAGTGCGACACCGTGATGCGGCTCGCGGGCGTCAACTCCTGTACGACCTGGACCCTCACCGCCGCGTCCGACGGCAACAACACCCAGGTCAACCAGGACATCCGCAACGCCGAGTTCGTCTACTTCGCCGGCGGCAACCAGTGCCGTTACGTGGCCTGGAAGGGCACCGCCCTCCAGGCGTCGGTGCAGTCCGTCGTCGCCAAGGGCGGCGGAGCCGGCGGCGGCAGCGCCGGCACCCACATCAACAGCTCTGTCGTCTACGACGCCTGCAAGGGCAGCATCACCAGCAGCGAGGCGCTCGCCGACCCCTACGACTCGTACGCCACCTTCACCACCGGCATGTTCTCCTGGCCCCACTACGGCGACACGATCAACGACTCCCACTTCGTCGCCCGCGACCGGATGGGCCGCCTGATGTCCTTCGCCGCGCGGGCCGTCAAGGACGGCCTGACGGCAGGGGGCAAGGCGTGGGGCGTCGGCGTGGACGAGGGCGGCGGATCCCTCTACCTCGACGCCCAGGGCAAGGCCACCCTCTACGGAGCCGACGCCTATGTCGTCCTCGCCGACCACCAGCCCGAGAAGGCCGTGGCAGGACAGCCCCTCACCTACAAGGGCTTCAAGATCTGGCATCTGAAGCCCGGCGCCACCTTCGACTTCGCCCAGCGCCCCACCTGCGGCTACTACCAGCGCAGCGTCACCGACGGCCGACCGGACACCGGCCTCTACGACGGAACACCGTCCGCCTGCTGAGCCCGGCCCATCGAGGAGCGGGCTCCCGTCGCGGGGCCCGCTCCCCAGGCGCGTCACACCGACCCCACTGCCCAGAAGGAAGCCCATGCTGAGACCCGCCGTGCTCCGGTACGCCGTCACGCTGCCTCTGGCCGCGCTCTGCTCGCTCGCGATGACCGCGTGCGGCGGCAGTGCGGACCCCGGGCCCGGGAAGGCCCCGGCCAAGGCCCAGAAGATCGCGTCAGGGGTGACCGTCAAGGCCGACCCCGCGCTGCACGCGGGCCTGAGCGAGAAAATCCGCTCACGCAAGGTGGTGCGGGTGGCGACGGATGTCCCGTACCCGCCGTTCGAGATGTTCACGAGCGTGGGAAGCCACGACATCACGGGCATCGACCACGACCTCGGGCGGGCCATCGGCGCTCGGCTCGGCGTCACGTTCACCTTCACCCCGCAGAAGTTCGACGGACTGCTCCCCGCCGTCCAGGCCGGAAAGTTCGACGTCGTGATGTCCGCCATGACCGACAAGAAGGAACGGCAGCAGGCGGTCGACTTCGTCGACTACCTCAACGCCGGGCCCGGCTGGCTGGTCAAGAAGGGAAACCCCATCGGACTGAGCAAGATCACTGATGTGTGCGGGCGGACAGTAGGGGTCCAGAGCGGTACCCACCATCAACAACTCCTGAAGGACCGTCAGGCCACGTGCGAAGAGGCAGGTCTGCCGCCCATCAAGGTGCTGGCCTTCGCCAAGGACTCCGAGGCCCAACTCGCGCTGCGCAGCGGCAAAGTCGTCGCCGACTTCCTCGACGAGGTGACCGCGGCATGGGTCGCCTCGACCACCGACCACGGGAAGACCTTCTCGACCGTCACGGGCGACGCCGCGGTCGGCCCCCACAGCCCCTCACCCATGGGCATCGCGGTCGCCAAGAACGACCCCCGGCTCTCGCGGTCGATCCAGCGAGCCCTGCAGTCCCTCATGGACGACGGCACCTACCTCAAGATCCTCAAGCACTACCACGTCCCGGGAATCGCGATCCCCAAGGCCACCGTCAACGCGGGGTGACGGCGGGCGGCCTCGCACGGACCAGCCGTGGCGCGCGGCCGGGCCATGCGGCCGAACCCGTGCGCCACGACCGGCCACCCGTGCGTGGCGCACAGGCGGGCGCCGATCCCTACACGCTCTCCAGCAGAAGCTGCGAGCCGGCACTGATCAGACCCGGCACGATGAACCGCAGCCGGACGTCGCGGCTGCCCCGCGGCGGGACGGACAGGGTGGCCAGGGTGTCGCGGGGCTCCGTCGGCCGTACGTAGCCGGTCACGATCTCTTCCGGCCCGTCGTCGACCGTCAGGCCGAGGGCTCCGTTCCAGGTGTCACCGGGAACGTCGGTGGCGGCGGTGATGTTGGAGCCGAACGTGACCCGCACCGTGCGGGGCTCGCAGGAGGTGTTGCGCAGGCGGAGCCCGATGTCGTACCAGGAGCCGTAGTTGCCCCAGCTGCGTTGCGAGGAGTCCGTGAGAGCGGCGGTCGCGGGCGCCGTCTGGTCGAGGGAGGGCACCTGGCGGCCCGTCACGTTCACCGCCAGACCCAGGTGGTGGCCGGCGGCCGGTACGTCGACGCGGCTGCGTCCCGCGTCCCAGAACGAGTGGGCGTAGACGCCCGACATGCGGCCGTACGTGGTGGGCGTCTGCGAGATGACGTTGCCCGGTGCGGTGGCCGTGTCGTCGAGGGCGTACCGCCGGGCGGAGTCCGTGCTGCCGTCGAGGGTGACCACGGTGTACGTGTGCACGCCGGAGGCGGCGGTCACCTCGAACAGGCCGTCCGTGATGGAGCCGGTCATCGGGATCCGTGCCGCCTCGATCAGCGCGCCGGGTTCGACGGCGGTCGAGGGGAGCCACTGGCGCAGGTTTCCGGTGAGCCAGTCCTCGGAGGTGGCGTAGCAGGGGCCGGTCCCCGCGCGCTGCGCCGGGTCCTGGATCAGGGGTTTGTCCTTGTTGGTCCACGCCGTGCCGCGCAGCGACACGCGGGTGCGCTCGGCGCCGGGGTTGGCGATCAGGATGTGGAGGTAGGCGGTCTGGCCCGTGCTGTTCTGGTGGTACAGGTACAGCGGGAAGCGGCCGGACAGGGCGCGGGCCGTGCCGCCGCGGGTGACGGTCGTCCGTGCGTGCTGCATGAGCCAGCCGGGGCCCGTGACGGTCTCCGGATTGTTCGAGACGACGATCTCCGGTCCGGCGTACGCGCCGGGCAGCGGGTGCAGCAGTTCGCGCACGACGGTGGGGCCGGGAGCGGTGGGCTCCCCGGCCGTCCAGACGTCCTCGCCGAACACACCTGTGGTCCGGTCCACTCCTTCTGATATCACCGAGTGGTCCGTAGCTCTTTCGGGGGATCGTGACGCCTGCGCGGAGGCGCGGCCTGCCGAGCCGCCGATCGCCAGACCCGCCGCCGCGAGCGGTGCGGCTGCGAGCAGGGTGCGGCGGGGGAGAGGGCGAACGCTGCCTGTTATGGCCTCAGTTTCGGTCATGACGGCCATGAAGACACGAAGTCGGGCCGAGGGCAAGAGGGTTGGACGAGACAAGTGGGCTCGTTGTGCCGCTCGTCGAAGGGGGCCTCGATGCGGAATCGAGACCTTCAAGGGTTGACGCCCCGGGGGTTCGTCGGGACACTCATGCCATCAAGTGGTACGGACCACTTGCTCAACTTCCGCCGTACCAGCCGGATTTCATCGGGCACCACGCATGCCCGGATCTTCCCTAGGAGCCTCATGCCCTCCTTCAGAGGTCTGCGCCTCGCCGCGGCCGTCGCCGTGGTCGGCTCGCTCACCGCCGCCTGCGGTCTCGGCGGTTCGTCGGACAGCGCGGACGGCTCGTCGTCCGCCGCCGGCAAGGGGCCCCTCAAGGGCACCATCACCTTCGAGACGCTGCAGCTGAAGCCGACCTTCACCAAGTACGTCAACGGCGTCATCGACGGCTTCGAGAAGAAGAACCCCGGCGTCAAGGTCAAGTGGATCGACATCCCCTTCCAGGGAGCCCAGGAGAAGCTGACCACCGACGCCACCGCGGGCACGCTGCCCGACGTGGTGAACCTCAACCCGCAGTTCGCGCAGCCGCTGGAGCAGAAGGGGCTGTTCGTCGACATGGACAGCGCCGCCGCGAAGATCAAGGGCGACTACATACCCGGCGCATGGCAGGCCTTCACGGTGCCCGGCAAGTCCGGCTCGTACGGCATCCCGTGGTACCTCACCTCCGAGGTCACCATGTACAACAAGAACCTCTTCAAGAAGGCCGGGCTCGACCCCCGGAAGCCGCCGGCCACGTTCGACGAGCTGCTGGCGGACGGCAAGAAGCTCTCCACCGCCGGCAAGGGTTCCTTCTACGGGATCCACCCCGCCCTGGAGAACCGCTTCATCACCGACCTTGCCAAGCAGGGCGTCCCGCTGCTCGACGACAGCGGGAAGAAGTGGATCTTCAACACCCCGGACGCAGCGGCCTACTTGGGCAAGCTCGTCAAGGCGTACAAGGGAGGTGTCTACCCGAAGGACTCGCTGACCCAGGACCACAGCAAGGAGACCGAGGCCTACCAGGCCGGAACCGTCGGCCTGCTGCCCTCCGGCCCCAACTTCCTGACGATCATCAAGCAGAACGCGCCGAAGGTCGCCAAGGCCACCGGTGTGGGACCGCAGATCACCGGCTCGGACGGCGTCACCAACATGTCCGTCATGGGGCTGCTGGTGCCCAAGTCGAGCAAGAACCAGCGCGCCGGCCTCGCGTTCGCGAGCTACATGGCCAACAGCGACAACCAGCTCGCCTTCAGCAAGATCGTCACCGTGCTGCCCAGCGTCACCGAGGCGCTCAAGGACCCCTACTTCACCGCCGACGGTGACGGATCGGTCGACGCACAGGCGCGCAAGATCTCGGCCGAACAGATCGCCAAGGCGCAGAACCTCGTCCCCGTGCAGTTCGACGACCGGGTCAAGCAGGCGGTCCTCGCCAAGATCCAGCTCGCCCTCCAGGGCAGGCTCAGCCCGCAGAAGGCGCTCGACCAGGCGGTCGAAGCCGCGAACGCGATCACGAACAGCTGATCCCTGCGGCCCGGGCTCCTCCTCCCCGGATCCCGGGCCCGCCTCCCCTCCCCTTCCTTCCCCATCCACCGACGTCCCAGAGGAGGACGCGTGACCGGCCGACGCTGGTACGTTCCCTGGCTGTTCCTGGCCCCGGCGCTCGCCGTCGCGATCACCTTCTTCATCGTGCCCTTCGGCAACACCGCCGTGCTCTCGCTCACGGACGCGAGCACCCTGGGCGGCGGCCACTTCACCGGATTCGCCAACTACCAACGCCTCGTCCACGACGGCCAGTTCTGGCTCTCGGTGCGCAACACCGCCCTCTACCTCGTGGTCGTCGTCCCGCTGATGGTGACGCTGCCGCTGCTGGTGGCGATGCTCGTGCAGCGTCGCGTCGCGGGTGTCGGCTTCTTCCGGGCCGTCTACTACTCGCCCGTCGTCGCCTCCATGGTCGTCGCCGGCCTCATCTGGTCCTGGCTGCTGTCCAGCGACGGTCTCGTCAACTCGGCGCTGCGCGGCCTGCACTTGATCAGCTCACCACTGCCGTTCCTCACCGACGCCCACTGGTTGCTCGCCGGCGCCATGGCGATGACCGTGTGGAAAGGACTCGGCTACTACATGGTGGTCTACCTCGCGGCCCTCGCCAACGTGCCGAAGTCGCTCCTGGAGGCCGCCGAAGTCGACGGCGCAGGCGCCGTGCGCCGCTTCTGGCACGTCACCGTACCGACCCTGCGGCCCACGATGATCCTCGTGGCGACGCTCGCCGCGATCGCCTCCGCCAAGGTGTTCGCGGAAGTCTTCACGCTCAGCAACGGCAGCGCGGGGCCCGGCGGCGAGGCCCGCACCCTCGTCTACACGATCCGCGAGACCGGCCTGGGCCTGGGCGGCGAGGCCGGCTACGCCTCCGCCATGAGCATCGCCCTGTTCGTCGGAACCCTCGGCCTGTCCGTCCTCGTCACCCGGCTCAACTCCCGCGAGGAGCAGGCATGAAGACCGCCACCGCCACCCCCGACCTCGCGCCCGGCTTCCCGGCGCCGCTTCCTGCACCGCCTGCCGCCGCACCACCGGGACGCTCACGCCGTGCCGTCGCCGGACTCGTCGTGCGCTACCTGCTGCTGCTCGCCGTCCTCGCGCTGACCGTCGGCCCGTTCCTGTGGCAGCTGTCCACCTCGCTGAAGGGAACCGGCGAGAAGGTCTTCGGCTACCCGCCCCAACTGCTGCCCCACCACCCGACGCTGTCCCACTACGCCGACGTGGTGCGCACCGTCCCGGTCTTCCGCTACGGCCTCAACTCCCTGCTGGTCGCCACCGGCAGCGCCGTGTCCAACTGCCTGCTCGGCTCACTGGCCGGATACGCCCTCGCCCGGATGCGGTTCCGCTTCCGTGGCGTCGCCGTGGCGGTCTTCCTCGCCACGATGATCATCCCGTTCGAGTCCATCATGGTCTCGGAGTTCTTGATGATGCGCTCCCTGCACCTGAACAACACCCTCCTCGGCGTCGCGCTGCCCACCGCCGTCACCGGCCTGTCCGTCCTGCTGTTCCGCAACGCGTTCCGCGGCCTGCCGCGCGAGATCGAGGAAGCCGCCGTCCTGGACGGGGCGGGGGAGTGGCAGCGGTTCACCCGCATCGCCCTTCCCGCGGTGCGCGGCACCCTGTCCGTCGTCGCCATCTTCAGTTTCGTCTTCTCCTGGGACGACTTCCTGTGGCCGCTGATCGTCCTGTCCGACCCCGGCCACTACACGCTCACCGTCGGTATCCAGTACCTGTCCGGCACCTTCACCAACGACCAGCGGGTGATCGCGGCGGGCACCATGATTGCCGTGATACCGCTGATGGCCCTCTTCTTCAGCCTCCAGCGGTTCTTCTTCCGGGGCGTGGGCGAAGGGGCGGTCAAGGGATGACGGCGATGCAGAGCGACGAGAGCACGGCGGGGCAGACGGCTGACGCGCTGCCGCAGACGGCTGACGCGCCGCCGCCGGGGCGCGGCGGCGAGGACGCCACGAGCGCACAGGAGCCCAAGCACGAGACACTCCGCGCCGAGCTGCTCACCCTCATCGAAGGGCTCACCCCGCACGAAGCGCTGCCCAGCGAACGAGAACTGATGCAGCACCACAACGTCAGCCGGATGACCGTGCGCAGGGCCATGGAACGCCTGGTGCAGGAGGGGCACGTCTACCGGGTCCAGGGCTCGGGCACCTTCGTCGCCGAACCCTCCACCATCAGCAAGTCGCTGCGCCTGACCTCGTTCTCCGAAGACATCCGCGGCCGCCGCATGGCGCCCGGCAGCAGGCTGCTCCTCCTGGAGCGGACCCAGGCCGACCTGGCCTGCGCCCGCGACCTCTTCGTGGCGCCCGGCACACCCGTCGTCCACCTGGAGCGGTTGCGCCTGGCCGACGATGAACCCATGTGCCTGGAGAACGTGTGGCTGCCCGAGCACCTCGTCCCCGGACTCGCCGACAGCGGCGAACCACACTCCCTGTACGACTGGCTGGACCGGGCCGGAGCCGCCCCCGACCGCGCCGACCAGACCATCAGGGCCACCGTCGTCGACAGCCGCCAGGCCGAACTCCTCGGCGTGCCGCCGCACTTCCCGGCACTGCACGTCGAGCGCGTCACCCGCGACGTACGCGGCCGCGCCGTCGAGCGCGCCGTCAGTCTCTACCGCGCCGACCGCTACGACTACCGGCTGACCATCCACAGGGAGCCACGACCGTGAACCCGGCACACGGAACCGACCGGCGTGACCCGGCCCCGAGCGATCCTTCGGCGCCGCGCACCGCACCGTACGGCACTGCACCGGGCGTCGGCAGCGGCACCCTGCCGCGCGGGACCGCGCTGCTCGGCGTCGACATCGGCGGCACCAAGGCCGCCGCCGTGCTCTTCGGCCCCGATCACACGGCACTGGCACGGCTCACCGCCCCCACACCGGCGGTCGACGGTCCCGACGCGGTCCTCGGTGGCGCGCTGCGTCTCGCCGGGCAGTTGCTGGCCCAGGCCCGTGAACGTGACCTGACCGTCCCCTGCCTCGGCATCGGCACGGCGGGGATCGTGGCCCCCGACGGCCGCCGCATCCTCGCCGCCACCGATGCCCTCCCCGGCTGGGCCGGCACCCCGCTTGCCGACATCGCCGAACGGCGCCTGGGTCTTCCGGTGCGGGCGCTGGGCGACGTACAGGCCTTCCTCGTCGGCGAGTCGGCGTCCGGCGCGGCGGCCGGGGCGGCCACCGCCGTCGCGGTGATGGCGGGCACCGGGATCGGCGGCGCCGTCGCCGTCGGCGGGCACACGCTGCTCGGCGCCAACGGTGCCGCGGGCAGCCTCGGACACATACCCGTCGCCGCCGCCCTCGGCCGGCGATGCCCGTGCGGGGCGCGCGGACACGTCGAGGCAGTGGCGGGCGGGCCCGCGATGGCGGCCCGGTTCGGAGCCTCTGACCTGCGCACCGTCGCCGCCGCGGCGCACGAGGGGCACGAAGCCGCCCGGGCCGTGCTGGCGGCCGGCGGCGCGGCCCTCGGCGAAGCGCTCGCGGGGGTGGTCGCCACACTCGACCCCGATGTCGTCGTCGTGGCGGGCGGCGTCCTGGACTCCGGGCCCTGGTACCTCGACGCCCTGCGCGCAGAGCTCGCCGCCCGCACCCTGCCCGCCCTGCGCCGCATACCGGTGCGTGCCGCCACGCTCGGCGCCGATGCCGTCGCCCTGGGCGCCGCCGTGCACGCCGGGCGGTGTGCGGCGGCGCCCGGGCCGGTGTGACCGGTCGCGCCTGCCGCACCGCGCTGCTGCCGCTGCCGCCTCCTTGTTCCCGGACCGCCCGTCCTGTCCGTCCCACCCGACCTGTCCGTCCCACTCGTCCCACCTGTCCTGCCCGTCCCACCCGTTCCATCCGCACCATTCAGAGGACCCATGCCGTGAGCACTCAGCGTGAACCTGCGACCGCCGCTCGCCGCGAGTCGGTCGCGGCCGTGGACGCGGGCCCGCTGCCGCAGCGCGCGCTCCCCGCAGCGGAGACCTCCGCGTCCGGCTCGGGGAGCGGCGTTCCTCGCGGCGATGCGACCGTCATCGCCCTCCTGCCCCTCGACGAGCGTCCCGCCTGCGCCGTGCTGCCCGCCCAGGTCGCCGCCGTCGCCGGTGTCACGGTCCGTACCCCGCCCGCGTCCCTCATGCCGCGGCTGCGTACCCCGGGCGACGCCGATGCTCTCGGCGCCTGGCTGGAGCAGGGCACCAAGGGCGTCGACGCGGCCGTCGTCAGCCTCGAAACCCTCGGCCACGGCGGCCTCATCGCCTCCCGTACGAGCGACACGACGAGCACCGACCTCGCGCGGATCACCGCCCGTCTGGATGTCCTGCGCCGCGTCGCCGTCCAGGGCGTCCCCTTGCACGCCGTCACCCTCGTCACCCGCACCCCGGACTCCGCCGACGCCATGGAGGAGCCCGTCTACTGGGATCCGCACGGGCCCGCCCTGCACCGCCTGTCCGCCGCCCTGCACCGCACCCAGAGCGGCGCGGAACCGGACCCCGGTGCACTCGCCGCCGCCCGCACCGCCCTGCCCACCGCCGTACGCGGCGATTTCCTGCGGCGCCGGCTGCGCAACCACAGCGCGAACCTCGCCGCCCTCGCCCTCTGTGCCGAAGGCGTCCTCGACACCCTCGTCGTGGGCGCCGACGACACCGCGCCCTGGGGCCTCGCCACCGCCGAGCTGACCGAACTGCGGCGCTGGGCCGACCGGTTGGAGTGCGGCGAGAGCGTCGCCGTGCGGCCCGGAGCCGACGAGGCGACCACGACCCTCGTCGCCCGCACCCTGACCGGCCTGTACGGGGCCCGCCACGGTACGGCGCCGGTCACCGTCCGTGTGGAGGCCGTCGTCGCGGACGGCCTCGCCCGCGTCGCCCCGTACGAGAACATGCCGGTCGACGACACCGCCTCCGGACAGATCGCGGCCTGCGGCGCCCGTCGCACCGAGCGGCCCGACGCCGACGTGGTGCTGCTCGTGCACACCCCGGACGGTGCCGGCGACTGGGCCATCGCGCCCCCGGCGCACCGCGCCCCGGACGCCGCGCCGACCGCGGCCGCCCTCGCGGAACGAGCCGCCCGGCTCCTCGACACCGGACATGCCGTGGCCGTCGCCGACTGCGCACAGCCCAACGGCGCCGACCCGCTGCTCGTCCGCGCCTTGCTCGAACGCGGTATCGCCCACCGGCTCATCGCGTACGCCGGATGGAACACGGCGGGCAACACGCTGGGCACCGTCATCGCCCATGCGGTCGCCGCCCGACTCGCCCAGGGCGTCGGTACGTTCGACGCCGCCGCCCACCGCGAGCTGCTCGCGCACCGGTTCACCGAGGACTGGGGCTACATGACGCAGGTCCGCCGGCGCGCCCGCGCCGCCCTCGCCACGGTGCCCGGCCGCCACGACCACGTACCCGAGGGGCACCCCGTGCTCACCGAGATCGCCGAAGGGCTCGCCGAACACCTCGCCGCCCTGCCGGAGTTCGGTCTCACGGTGGCACCGGACAGCGTCCGGCTGCCGTGGCACCGCACGTTCGAGGCGGACTTCCGACTCGAACCCGCCCCCGACACCCATCGGCCGTCAGCCGCCCGACGATCCACGGAGAACGCATGACCACGCCCCGCGACCGTATCGACGCCGATGTGGTGGTCGTCGGCTCAGGGCTCGGCGCCGTCGCCGCCACGCTCGCGGCCGCCCGCGCCGGCCGCCGCGTCGCCCTCGTCGCAGGCCGCGGCCGCCTCGGAGGGCAGGCCACGACGCAGCTGGTGCCCGCGCTCGACGAGCACCCGTACGTCGAGACCGGCGGCGTCTCCCGCTCCTACCGCACCTTCCGCGCCCTGGTCCGCGCGCGCTACGGGGGTCTCGCGAACCCGGGGGGCGGCTGGGTCAGCCGCCTGTGCTTCGAGCCCTACGCGGCGGAGGAGGCGCTGGAGGACATGCTCGCCGCGCACGTGGCCGAGGGCCGGCTCACCGTCCTGCGCGGGCTGTCACCCACCGCCGTCCACCTGAGCGATGAACGCGTCGACGCCATCACCTTCGTCCCTACGGGCTCACGGGAGACGGCCGCCGACGTCGTCCCGCGGCGCCGGTCCGACAACCCCGACGACCTGACCGCACGCGTCCGCGCGATCGTCGTCACCGGCCGCGTCTTCTGCGATGCCACCGAGGCCGGTGACCTCCTCCCGCTGGCCGACGTGCCCTGGGTGTGCGGATCGGAGGGGCAGGACGCCTTCGGTGAATCCCTCGCACTGCCCGGACCGGAACAGCCGGACGCCGTGCAGTCCTGCACCGTCGGCTTCCTCGTCCAACGCCTGCCCGACGACGTACCACCGCCCGCCCCGGGCGCCGCCCCCGAGGGCTACGAACGGTGGCGGGACGCCCAGCCGTTCACCCTGGACATCGCCGGCTGGGACGATCGCGCCCACCGGTACCGGATGTTCGAGAACGGCCCCGACGGTCACCTGCCGTTCTGGACCTACCGCCGACTCCGTGACGCCGCAGCCGTCGGCGGAACCGACGTCGCACTCATCAACTGGGCGGGCAACGACTACGCCGACCGCTCCGCCCTGGCCGACCCCGAGCATGCCTACGCCGAGGCGAAACGGTTGTCCGCGGCGTTCCTGCACTGGCTGCGCACCGAGTGCCCGCGCGACGACGGCGGCACCGGCTACCCCGAATTCGTCCTCGCCCCACAGATCGCGGGCACCGCCGACGGCTACGCGGAGGAGCCCTACCTGCGTGAGTCGCGCCGCCTGCGGACCCCGCAACCGGTACGCCAACAGGACCTCGAACCCGTACCCGGGCACGCCCGCGCCCGCGCCTTCACCGACTCGGGCGGGATCGCCCTCTACCACATGGACCTGCACAGCAGGGTCGGTCATCCACGCAGCGCGTACGCGCCGACCGCCCCGTTCCAGGTGCCGCTGTCCGCACTGGTCGCGCCCCGGCCCGGCAATCTGCTGGCCGCCGCCAAGAACCTCGGCGCCACCCAGGTTGCCGCGGCCGCGTACCGCGTCCACCACGGCGAGTGGGCCGTCGGCGAGGCCGCCGGAGCGCTTGCCGCGCAATCCTGCGAACGGAACATCGCTCCTGCCGCCGTCGTGGCCGAGCGGGCCGAACTGACCCTGCTCCAGGCCCGGTTGGCGCACCACGGTGTCCCGCTCGCCTGGGCCCTCGACGTGCCCGACGACCACGCCGACTTCGTCGGCGTCCAGTTGCTCGGCGCGGCAGGCGCGCTCGACGGCGACCGTGCGCACGACCTCGACGTCCGCCCCGACGAACAGGCCACCGAGGAGTCCGTACGCCCGCTGCGCGCCGCCGCCGAGCATCTCGCGGGCGGCCCGCTGCCCGCCCTGCCCGCGCGTCTGACCTGGGCGCAGTCCGCCACGGCGCTGTGGCACCACGTCGCCCGCACCCTGCCCGGTGCCCCGTGCGCCGCGCCCTCCGCAGCCGCTCCGGCGGTGAACGCATGACCGAAGAAAGGCCCGCCGTGCAGCCCGCACCCGTTCCGGTCGCCCCCGACGCCACCGCCGACGCCCTGACCCGGCTCGGCGGCGGTCTCGTCGTCTCCTGCCAGGCCCTGCACGGCGAAGCGCTGCACGGCGCCGACATCATGGCCCGCATGGCCCGCGCCGCCGTGGACGGTGGCGCGGTCGGCGTGCGGGTCAACACGCCCGTCGACGTGGCGGCCGTACGCGCCGCGGTCGGCGTGCCCGTGATCGGGCTGTGGAAAGACGGCGAGCGCGGCGTCTACATCACGCCCACGCTCGACCACGCCCGCCGCATCGCCGCGAGCGGCGCGGACATCGTGGCCCTCGACGCCACCGACCGGCCGCGCCCCGACGGCCGCAGTCTCGCTGACACGATCCGCGCGCTGCGCGCCGAGGGCATCGTCGTCCTCGCGGACGTCGCCACCGTGGAGCAAGGGATCGCCGCCGCACGCGCGGGAGCCGCCGCCGTGGCCACGACACTGTCCGGCTACACCGACGACGTCCCCGGTGACGGCGCCTGCGGCGCTCCCGGCCCGGGACCCGACTTCGCGCTCCTGGCCGCCCTCGTCGCGAGACTCGACGTGCCGGTCGTGGCCGAGGGCCGCATCTCCACGCCCGAACAGGCCGCGCACGCCCTGGCCCTCGGGGCGCACACGGTCGTCGTCGGCGGCGCCATCACCCGCCCGGCCAGCATCACCGAACGCTTCGTGGCGGCCCTGCCGTCGTCGCCCTCCGCCCACCGCACCGCCCGCGAGGAGTTCCCCGCATGACCACCTCCGCGACATCCGCCCCGCAGACGTCCGCCGCCCCGGAGACGTCCGCCGCCCCGGACGACCGTGCCATGCGCGCCGTGGGAACCACCGCCGTGGACGCCGCCGTCTGCCACGTCGTCACGCACGTCCACTGGGACCGCGAGTGGTACCGGCCCTTCGAGGCGTTCCGCGCCCGGCTCGTCGAACTCGCCGCCCGGGTCTGCGACGAGCTCGACGACGGCCGGATGGACACCTTCCACCTCGACGGTCAGACCATCGTCCTGGCTGACGTCGCCGCGCTGCGCCCCGACCTCGCCGACCGCCTGCGCGCGCACGCCGCGGCCGGGCGGCTCACCGTGGGGCCCTGGCACGTGCTCGCCGACAACCAGCTCGTCTCCGGCGAGAACCTGATCCGCAACCTCCTCGCCGCCCGCCGTCATGCCCCCGGCACGCCGGCCGGCGTCGGGTACTCCCCGGACGCGTTCGGCCACCCCGCCGACCTGCCCCGGCTGCTGAACGGATTCGGCATGGACACCGCGCTCGTGTGGCGCGGCGCCCCGGAGGGAGTGGCCCGCTTCCGCTGGCGCTCGCCCGACGGCAGCGAGGTGTTCGCCGTCAACCAGGGGTACCACGGCGCCGAAGTCCTCTGGGGCGACGACGCCGAGGCCGCCGCCGAGCGCCTGGCGGGCTTCCTGGCCACCGAACGCGACCGCCTGCCCGGCGGCCCCTGGCTGCTGATGAACGGCGGCGACCACCTCGCCCCCACCGACCCCGCCCGCCGCCTCGCTGAGATCGCCGCAACCGACGTCGTCCGTGCCACCACCGTGCGCCACAGCACGCTGGAAGAGTTCTTCACCCACGCCCGCGCGGCCGCCGACCCCGCGGACCTCCCCCTGCGCGAGGGTGAACTCAGAGATCCAGCGGGCTACTTGACGTTCATTCTGCCCGGCACGCTGTCCGCCCGCACCGACCTCAAGCAGGCCAACATCGCCGCACAGAACCTGCTCGAACGCTGGGCCGAACCGCTCCTCGCCCTGCACGCCCCCGACGACGCGACGCTGCGCGCCGACCTCGACCACGCCTGGGAGCTGCTGCTGCGCAACGCGCCCCACGACAGCATCTGCGGGTGCAGCGTCGACGAGGTCCACCGCGAGAACGCCGTCCGCTACGAACGCGTCACCCAACTCGGCGACCACGTCGTGACCCGCGCGCTGGCCGCCGCCGGCCTCGACGTACGCGCCTATGGGGATCGTTGCGAGGACATCACGCACCTGGTCGTCGTCAACCCGCACGGTGACACGGCCACCGACCTCGTCGAAGTGGACCTTCTCACCGCACCCGGCCGCCACCCTGTCGAGATCAGCACCGCCGACGGCACCCCGGTCGCCTTCGAGGCCGAGACGCTGGGCGAGGAGACGGCGTTCGAGGCGGACATCGACCTGCTGCCCGACTCCCGCCCTTCCCTGCGGCACCGCCTGCGCGTGGCCGCACCGCCGGTTCCGGGCCTGGGCCGCCGTGTCCTGACGGTCCGTCTCGAAGCCCTCGCGAACCAGGACACGGACACCCACCTCACCGCCGCGCGCGACGGCGTCACGCAGCACGGTGGCCCACCCGCTGCCGACGCCCTGCCGGGTTCGGACGCCCGGTCGGCCCCCGGCGGGCTGCCGCATGCGGGGAGCCGACCGGTTCCTGGCGGTGCCGCGGGCACTGTCGCGCTGCCGGGTTCCGGCGACACCGCTGCCCTCGACGGTCTGCCCGCACCCGTCCAGACCTCCGCATCCGTCGGCATCACCGCCCCCGACGGAGGCCGTCTCACCGCGGCCGCCGACGCCTCCCTCACCTGGCATCGCGCCGACGGCACGACACTGCTGGGCCTCGGCCTGCTCACCGACGGCGGCGACGCGGGGGACACCTACAACTACGACCCGCCCGTCGGTGACATGACCGTACGGCCCCGGCTCGTCCGGGTCCGAGCCCGCAGGTCATCCGTGCGCGAGGTACTGGAGATCGACGCGGTCCTCGACCTGCCGGCCGGCCTGACCCCGGACCGCACCCGCCGCACGCGCGACACCGTCGCCGTACCGGTCCGTGTCACCGTCTCGACGCGTCCCGGCGACCCGCTGCTGCGCTGGGACGTCGAGATCGACAACCGGGCCCGCGACCACCGCCTGCGCCTGCACCTGCCGACCGCGCACGGCGCCGACACCTGGACGGGCGACGGTCACTGGTCCCTGCTGGAACGGCCGGTGGCCGCCGACCTCGGCCCCCTCCCGGACGCACGCGGGCACGAGGCGGTCTGCGGCTCCGCCCCGGTGCAGAGTCTGGGCGCCGTGGGCCGCGGGGTCCATCGCAGTGCCCTGTTCGCTCCTGGCCTGCCCGAGATGCGGGCGCTCGGCGGCGCGGAGACGGCCACCGGCGCCGACCAGGAGATCGTGGTGACGCTGCTGCGCTGCGTGGGCTGGCTCTCCCGCTTCGACCTGCGCTCGCGGACCACCGGCGCCGGACCCATGCTGGCGACACCGGACGCCCAACTGCCCGGCGTGCACCGATTCCGGCTGGCCGCCGCGTTCGGGCACGCGGTTGCCGACGACACCGATCTCGCCCGCCTCGCCGCTGCGTACCGGACGCCGCTGCGTGCCTGGCAAGCCCGACCGGGCACAGTCCCTGCCGACGCCGACGCGGCGGTCCGCGTCGAAGGCGCGCTCCTGACCGCCCTCAAGCCGGCCGAACCCGGCGGCGCGGGCGTGGACGGCGGCGCGTTGATCCTGCGCCTCACCAACCCCACCGCCTCCCCGGCGCGGGCCCGCGTCCACGCCCCGCCCGGCGCTCTGCTCGTCCCGGCCCGCCTGGACGAGAGCCCGACCGGTGAACCCGCCGTCCGGGCGACGGCCGAGCCGAGCGTGTGGCCGCTGGCGCCGTACGCCGCCGTGACCGTGCGGATCAGCCGATGAGAGCGCCTCGGACGGGCCTGGACCGAAGCGACGAGCGGTCGTCAGCCGGAGCGATCCACTTCAACGGCCGCACCCTGTGACCGGCGAGCGCAGCGTGGAGGCCCCCGAGCCCGCTCGTCACCTCACCTACCGCTCCACCCGCACCCCGGCGTCATGCCCCCGCTCAGGCACTCGTCGGTGTGCTCACCACGTCCACCGACGCGTCCGCCGTCACGAAGATCAGCCGATCGAGATCGAGATCGGGCGCTGGGAGCCGGACAACCGTCACGTTCAGTTGAGTTTCGCCGGTGGGTGAGCCGAGCCTGCTAGACGATACTCGGGCGGCAGGTTCGGGCACACGGTTCGATTGTCCAGTGACCTCGACCGCCGTCGACGGCGGGGACCGGATGCGCCCGGCCGGCCTGGTTAATCCGTCCCGGACGAAGCAGAGGGTCCTGATGATGGGCGCCGTGGACTCCCGATCTGCGCGGGTTCATCGGACGCGTCGGCGACCCGTTGTCAGACGATCGTTTGCCGGCGGAAGATCTTGGGGCATGCCGCTACGTGGATTCTGGGGCGCTGTGCGGGCGCTGTGCGGGTGCGGTGAAGCGGCGCGATACTGAGGATCCAAGATCCAGCACTTTGCGAACGGGTGTCATCGCGATGAGCATCAAAACGGTCCTGATCACGGGAACGTCCTCGGGAATCGGTCTTGCCACCGCTGTCGCCGCAGCCCGCAGTGGCTGGCACGTGGTCGCCACCATGCGCGACACCGGGAAGTCCGGCCCCCTTCGAGCGGCGGCCCAGGATGCCGGTGTCTCCGTGGATGTCCGGGCGCTGGACGTGACCGACCCCGTCTCCGTCGAGGCGTGCCTGGCCGGCCTCGACCGGTTGGACGCTCTGGTCAACAACGCCGGTGCCGGGCACGTGGGCACTCTGGAGCAGGAGAGCGTCGAGGACGTACGTGCGGTGATGGAGGTCAACTTCTTCGGCGTGCTGCACGTCACCCGGGCAGCCCTGCCGCTCCTGCGTGAGAGCAAGGGGCGCGTGCTCACGGTGACCAGTGTCGGCGGCGTGGTCGGACAGCCCTTCAACGAGGCATACTGCGCGGCCAAGTTCGCGGTCGAGGGGTTCATGGAATCTCTGGCACCGGTTGCGGCGACCACCGGTGTATCCGTGAGCGTCGTCGAACCGGGCGCTGTGGCCAGCGAGTTCGTCAGCAATGTGGGTCTCGACGACAACATGCCGGACATGGGACCGTACGCCCCGGCCCTGTCCGCCTACCTCGAACGCACCCGCAACGCTTTCGCCAACGCGCAGACGCCGATGGATGTTGCTCAGACTCTGGTCGACCTGCTTGCCGTCGAGCAGCCCGCCTTCCGTGTGCTGACCTCGGACAGCGCGCGCGCATTCGCCGGCACGAAGATCAAGGACCTTGACGGCTCAGCAGTGCAGAACCTGACCGAAGCATGGGTGTCCTAGCCGGTCCTGCTTGCCGACGCCTTCTTCCGAGTCGGATTCCTCGACCGCAGCCTGTGGTGGGTGCGCGCGGCTGTCACGATCCATAGGGGGATTCGGGTCAGGGGACGACGATCAGTTTTCCGACGTGGCTGCGCCGGGCGAGTTGTGCCTGGGCCTCGCGTACCTGTCCGAGTGGGAAGGTCGCGGCGACGACGGGGCTGATGTCGCCGCGTCGGGCGATCTCCACCAGGTGGTCGAAGATCCGCGGTGTGTGCATGGTGGAGCCCACCAGCGAGAGATTGGCGAGGTAGAGCCGCCGCACGTCGATGGTGACGGCCCAGCCGTCGAGGGCACCGGCAACCACCCAGCGTCCCCCGGACCGCAGCAACCCCAGTCCGGGGCCGAGGACTGCGCCGGCGACGACGTCGATGACCGCGTCGTATCCCTCCGGTGCTGCCGCGACCGCGTCGGCGAGCACCTCGCCCCGTCGCCGGTCCACCACAGCGTCGGCGCCGGCGCTGCGGACGGCGTCTGCCTTGTCGCCGCTGCACACAGCGACGACCCGGGCCCCACGGGAGTGGGCCAACTGGACCGCGGCAAGACCGACACCGCCCGAGGCGCCCGTGACGAGCACGGTGTGGCCCTTCAACACGGACCCGCGATCGAGCATGCCCAGCGCGGTGCCATAGGCGATGGGAAGGGCAGCCAGTTCCACGTCCGTGAGGGGCGACCCCTCGACGGAATGGGCTCGGGCACTCGGCACCACGACGTACTCGGCGAACCCCCCGTCCCGCTCGCTGCCCAGCACGTCGGCCGGGCGCGCGTCCGGTCCCGGGCCGTCGTACTCGGCCGGGTCCACCAGCACCCGCTTCCCGACCAGTGCGGTGGCTTCCTCATCGCCGCAGGCCACCACCGTGCCGGCCACGTCGGCTCCCTGGATGCGCGGGAAGTCGAGCGGACCGAGCCATCCCGTCCTGACATCCGGGTCCTCAGCCGCACCGTAGGAGCCTTCGCGGGTCCACAGATCGGTGTTGTTGCACCCTGCCGCATGGACCCGGACCAGTACCTCGCCCGGCCCCGGACGCGGTACCGGCACCTCGCGCTCCTCGATCACATCGAGGTCTCCGTGGCCGGTGATGACGACGGCTCGCATGGTACGAGGAAGAGACGATGGTAGAGGAACGGATGCGGGCGGAGAAGTCGGTGACATGGACGCAGGATCCCATGCAGCCCCGCCTCCCCCGTGTGCACCGGCCCGGTTCCCGGCGTTTCGGTACTCGCAGGGTGAGAGCAATCTCTTTACGGGTCCTGCCTTGTCGTCGCCTTCGGTACCAGCAGCCTGCAACCGGATCCGCTCCCGCGCGGCCCTCCCCGCGTCGGTCAGCCCACCGCCCTACGCGCATCTCACTTCCCAGGAGCCACTGGGGCGAGCAAGCCGCTGTCAGGCGAACCGTCCCGACCTAACGGAGTTGCGCGGACACCAACGTCGGCAACGCCGACCGCCACGTCGGTTGGGTTTCTTCGGCGGGCAAGTCGCTCTGGCTGCGCCAGGGGGTCTCCCTCCCGCCCAGGTGGACGGTGTCCGGCGAGGCGGATCCTTCACAGCCAGCCGTTGCGCTGCGCGTGCAACGCCAGCTGGAAGCGGTTCGCGGCGCCGAGCCGGGCCATGAGGATCTGCAGGCGGCGGAAGAGGGTGCGTCGGCTGATGCCCAGTTCGCGGGCGATGGTCTCGTCGCTCGCGCCGCCCGCGAGGAGCCACAGCAGACGGCGGTCGGCGGGCGGTGGGCCGCCCGGGGTCGTGGTGCGGCCGTGGAACGGCAGAGCCTGGCGCCAGCACTGCTCGAACAGGGCCACCAGCGCGGACAGCAGCCCGCACGGCTGCACGACCAGCGTCGTGTGGTTCACGTCGGCCTCTTCGATGGCCAACGACACCAAGGCGTACGCGTCGTCGATGATCACGAGCTTCACCGGTACCGAGGGGAGTACTCGGGCCTGCTCGCCGGCGTTGATGCACGGTTCGATGGAATCCCTCAGGCGGCCTGGATGCTCCAGCGACTCGCGTGAATAGACGACCCGCTGGGTGACGCCGCGGGCGAGCGTGGCCAGCGCGTCGTCGGTGGACTCGGGCATGGGGGTGTACGGCGGGGACTCCAGCTGGCGGATCTGCTCGCGGGCACTCGCCCAGGCCTGTCGCGTCCGGGGGCCGACGGCATCGCCGGTGACGACCTCGACGAGCGTGTCCCGGTGCGTGGCGAGCCGTCGGCGCCGGAACGACTCGAAGGCACCGCCGACGGCGACCCGCGACTCCTCGACCTCCGCCGTCCGGTGCCGGGCGAGCACCTCCAGCGCGGCGGCCGGCGGCACCGGCGCCACCGGATCCCCGTCCGGCCCTGTGGCCATGGCAAGACCCAGGTCGACGAGCGCGCCGTACGCCGCGTCCGCGTCGTCGGCCCCGCCCAGGCCCGCCGCCGCGGCGATCTCGCCCAGCGGAGCGGGAGCCAGGTCGAGCAGCGCCGGATAGAGCCGGGCCGCCGCGTCGTCGAGGCCGAGCAGCCGGAGGGCCGCACCGAGTTTCGCGTTCGTCATGAAGCGCATTATCGGCGCCTTCCGGAGCTCGTGCGTGGCTGATCCGTGCCAGTGGCACTGCTGGGCACCACGGGGATGCCGAGCGGACTACGGTGCGCGACGACCGCTGCCGACAGCGGAACACCCCGAGCACCCACAGGATTGGAAGGCGTACGTCATGGCGGAAGGCCGCAGGAACGGGCTCTACTCCGGGATCTCCGAGGAACTGTCCACCCTGATGCGTACGCGCTGGGCGGACACCGAGCGGCGCGACCTGACGCTCGACGAGCAGGCCCCGTACGCGGCCGCCCGGCGCACCGCGCTCTCCGCGCGCTTCCCCGGAGAGCGCCTCGTCATCCCCTCGGGGAACCTCAAGGTACGGTCGAACGACGACACCTACCCGTTTCGTCCGTACTCGGCCTACGTGCATCTGACCGGGGACCAGGCCCGTGACGGCGCGCTGGTGCTGGAACCGCGCGCGGACGGCGGCCACGACGCGTACTGCTACCAGCTTCCGCGCGACAGCCGCGACGACGACGGGTTCTGGACGGGTGCCACCGCGGAGCTCTGGATGGGCCGCCGCCGTTCCCTCGCGGAGGCCCGGAGCGTACTCGGCATCGAGTGCCGGGACGTCCGTACGGCCGCTGCCGACCTGGCTGCCGGCGGTGCACCCACCCGCATCGTCCGCGGAGTGGATCCGGCGTTGGAGGCCGCCGTCACCACGGACGCCGCCCGTGACGCCGAACTGGTGACGGCGCTCGACGACCTGCGCCTCGTCAAGGACGCGTGGGAGATCGCCGAGATCCGTGGCGCGGTCGACTCGACCGTGCGGGGATTCACCGATGTGGTCGGGGAGTTGTCGAAGGCGGTCCAGACGTCCGAGCGGTGGATCGAGGGAACCTTCTTCCGCCGCGCCCGCCTCGAGGGCAACGCCGTCGGCTACGGCAGCATCTGCGCCGCCGGCGAACACGCCACGATCATGCACTGGACCGACAACGACGGCCCGGTGCGCCCCGGCGACCTGCTGCTCCTCGACGCCGGCGTGGAGTCACGGACCCTCTACACCGCCGACGTCACCCGCACGCTGCCGATCAGCGGCCGCTTCACGCCCGTCCAGCGTCAGGTGTACGACGCGGTGTACGAGGCCCAGGAGGCGGGCTTCGCGGCGGTGAAGCCCGGCGCCGCCTACCGGGACTTCCACGAGGCGGCGCAGCGCTGTCTCGCGGCCCGGCTCGTCGAGTGGGGCTTCATCGAGGGACCGGCCGAGCGCGCCTACGAACTCGGTCTCCAGCGGCGCTTCACCATGGCGGGCACCGGCCACATGCTGGGCCTCGACGTCCACGACTGCGCGCAGGCCCACACCGAGGAGTACGTCGACGGAGTCCTCGAACCGGGCATGGTGCTCACCGTCGAGCCCGGCCTGTACTTCCAGGCCGACGACCTGAGCGTGCCCGAGCAGTGGCGCGGCATCGGCGTGCGGATCGAGGACGACCTGCTCGTCACTGCCGAAGGCCACGAGAACCTGTCGGCGGGCCTGCCGCGCTCGGCGGACGAGGTCGAGGCGTGGATGGACCGGCACGCGGGCTGACCCGGCGGCAGGCGCCGACCAGGAGGCACCGGCCCTACGGCGCCGGCCAGCGGCTGGGGGCGCAGCCGAAACGGGCGCGGAACCAGCGGGAGAAGTTGCTCGGTGCCGAGAAGGAGAGGAGCTCGGCGATCTCGGTCTGCGAGTATCGCCGGCTCTCCAGCAGCCGGACCGCGAGCTCGGCCCTGGTGTCGTTGAGCACGGTCGTGAACGTCGCGCCGTGCTCGGCCAGTTGGCGGTGGACGGTCCTGCGGTCTACGCCGAGGCTGTGGGCGACCTGCTCCATCGGATCCGATCCGACCGGTGCCCGGTCGTCATGGTCAGGTGCGGTTCTCCAGCATCCACGTCGTGCGGACCCGCCGTCCGCGAACTGCCCGCCACGGAGCCGGACCGGACGGCACGGGACCCCTCATCAGGGTCTCCGACGCCACCTCTCGGGCCCGGAGGCCAGTGGTCCTCCTGCAAGTCCGTGAGACTGCGTGCTCCCGAGGGGAGTTGAGAGCGGCGGCCGTCGGCGTACCCCGGCGCAACGTCTAGACCGAGGCCGCGCCCCGGGGCGAGCGGAGTACGAGCAGGGTGATCTCGCTCGGGGCGAAGACGCGGAAGGGCGGGCCCCAGAAGCCGGTGCCGCGGCTGGTGTAGAGGAGGGTGCGGGCGCCGTGGCGGCTGAGGCCGGCGAGGGCCGGCTGGTCGATGCCGACGAGGTGGTGGAAGGGCCAGATCTGGCCGCCGTGGGTGTGCCCGGACAACTGGAGGTCGATGCCGTGGGCCGCCGCGCGGTCGACGAACTTGGGCTGGTGGGCGAGGAGCAGGACGGGCAGGTTCGGGTCGGCGCCGTCGAGGGCCCCGGCGAGGTGGGCGCCGTGGCCCGCGAGCCCGGAGGACTCGGCCGTGACGTCGTCCACGCCGGCCACCACGAGGGTGTCGCCGCCGCGTTCGAGCAGCAGATGGCGGTTGCGCAGCGGCTCCCAGCCGAGTTCGTCCATCAGGTCGACCCAGCCCTGGGCCTCGCTGTAGTACTCGTGGTTGCCCGTGACGTAGACCCGGGCCCGGGTGGCGCGCACGGTACCGAGCGGCGCGGCCTGCGCGCGACGGCGCTCTGCCGTGCCGTCCGCGATGTCGCCGGTGTGGCAGACCAGATCGGCCTCCAGGGCGTTCACCTGCTCGCAGACCCGCTCCGACCAGCGGGCGCGGTCGAGCGGACCGTAGTGGGTGTCGGTGATGAGGGCGACGCGGACGCCGTCCAACCCGGCGCCCAGGCGCGGGAGTTCGACGTCGAGCCGCCGAACCCGTGGCACCCGGCGGGCCTCGGCGTACCCCCAGCCGAGCAGCACGGCGGCCGTGCCGAGGATCGCCCAGGTGACGATCCGGGCCCGGTCCTGGCCGTCGCCGACGCCCGCCACGGTCAGGGCGAGGCGCAGCAGGACGCCCAGGATGACGGACCAGGTGAACAGCACCCAGATGGTGCCGAGCAGGCTGTCGCCGATGATGGCCGCGCGGTCCTGCTGCCTGCGGCCGTGCCCGCGCACCATCGCGAGCGGCATGCCGCACAGGCCCAGGACGAACAGACCGGTGCAGACCAGCGTGACGGGGAGCGGCCAGTGCTGGCCCGCGTACAGCAGCAGCCAGCACGGCACGGTCCACAGCAGGACGGGCGCGATCAGAGGGATGTAGCGCATCAGGCGCTGCAGGCGGCTCCGTGGCGCTCGTGGTGTCTCACCGGCGACGGGCCGGTCTTCGCTGGTCTCGGTGGTCTCGGTCACGTTTCCCCTCCTGAGGTCCGTCCGTCGATCGTGCCCTACGGCGGAGCGGGGTGACGACCGGATGCCGAAGGGTCACGAAGGCGGGGCCGGTGCTGGACCCAACGGCACGCTCCAGTCCAGCACCGTCCCCGACGGGCTCCCGTCGCAGACGGCGAACGTCCCGCCGAGGCTCTCGGCCCGGGTGGCCATGTTGGCCAGACCGCTGCGGCGGGTGGTCCCGGGTGCGAGACCGCGGCCGTTGTCCGCGACGCGCAGCCGCAGCCGGTCCCGGGTCGCCTCGGCCGAGACCTCCACGGCGGTGGCCCCCGCGTGCCGGGCGACGTTCGACAGCGCCTCGCGGACCACGGCGAGCAGGTGCTCGGCGTGCTGGTCGGGCACGGACGTGTCCAGCAGGCCGCTCATCCGCAGCGCCGGAGTGAAGCCGAGGGTCTCCGCCGCCCGGTTGATCTGGGTGACCAGGCGGGCGCGCAGGCCCGCGGAGTCCGCGTGGTCCGACTCGCGCAGCGCGTAGATCGTGGAGCGGACGACCTTGATCGTGTCGTCCAGGTCCTCCACCACGCGGCGTACCCGCTGCGCGGTCTCGGGCTGGTCGGAGAGGCGGTTGAGCACGGACTGCAGGCTCAGCCCGCTGGCGAACAGCCGCTGGATGGCCAGGTCGTGCAGGTCGCGGGCGATCCGGTCCCGGTCGTTGAGGACCAGCAACTGCTCGGCCTCGCGGCGGTGTTCGGCGATCTCCAGGGCGAGCGCGGCATGGTCGGCGAAGCCGGTGATCATGGCGACGGTCGCGTCGGGGAACGTCGGCCGGCCTTGGAGGTTGGCGACCTGGAGGACGCCGCGCACCCGGTCGCGGGTGCCCAGCGGCACGAGGAACGCGGAGCCGAGGCGCGGCGCCGAGGCGGGCGCCGGCTCGTCCCGGATCCGGTCGTCCAGGGCGGGGCTGACGATCGTCTCGCCCGAGCTGTACACCTTGGCGGCCAGGCTCGTGCCCCCGGGCAGGGCCAGGCCCAGCTGGTGCTCGGCGTCGACCCCGGCGGCGGCCTCCACGACGAGATCGCCCGCGTCGCCCACCGGGACCGCCAGCGTGACGAGGTCCGCGTCGGACAGCTCGCGGACGGTCGCCGTGAACGAGTGCAGCACCGCGCCCGGGTCCGCCCCCGACAGCAGGGTCCGGGTGAGTTCGCTGCTCGCCGCCAGCCAGCGTTCGCGGCGCCTCGCGTCGTCGTAGAGACGGGCGTTGGCGATCGCCACGCCGGCCGCGGTGCCCAGCGTGCGCAGGACCGCCTCGTCGTCGGCGTCGAACGGGCGGCCGCCGTGCTTCTCCGTGAGGTACAGATTGCCGAAGACCTCGTCGCGCACCTGCACGGGCGTGCCGAGGAACGTGGTCATCGGCGGGTGGCCCGAGGGGAAGCCCACGGAGTCCGGGTGCTCGCTCAGGTCCGCGAGGCGCAGCGCGCGCGGATCGCGGATGAGCAGCCCGAGGATGCCCTCGCCGTGCGGGTAGTGGCCGATCCGCTCGATGGTCTCGGCGTCGATCCCGACGGTGATGAACTGCTTGATGCCGCCTTCCTCACCGACCACGCCGAGCGCCCCGTAGCGGCAGTCGACCAGATGGATCGCCGACTCCACGATCTTGTTGAGCACCACGTCGAGGTCGAGATCGCTGCCGATGGCGAGCACCGCGTCGAGGAGCGTGTGCACACGGCTCTGGGTCACCCTGACCCGTTGCACCTGCTCCTGGAGCTCCTCCATGAGGGTGTCCAGACGCAGCTGGGGTGCCGACGAGGCGAAGCCCGCATTCTTGTCCGGACCGTGCGCGTGCTGCGCCATGCCTCTCCCTCGGTCGTCGGCTCAGGGGCCCATGATGCCCGATGGGCCGGGGCAGCCGTCGAGAGCGTGTGCAGGTGAGAGGCGGGTGCGGCGGCTGGGGCGGCCGCGTGACGGGTGGGCGGGGCGGCCCGCGCGGTGGGGCGGGCGCGGTGCGCGGGTTCAGGCGGGCCGGTGGCCGAGTTCGCGGCCGGTCAGCATCGCCGGCTCGATCCGTACGAGGACGCAGTCGTCCCCGACGGCCCAGGACCGGGGCCCGGCCTCGGACAGCCGCCCGGCCTCGGCGGGGTCGGTCACCACCGTGGCGTGACCGGTGACGACCACGCTCCAGCCCGACTCCCGCTCGGCGTCGAACTCGTCCACCTCGAAGGCGACCACGACACCGTCGACGACCTCGGCGAGTTCCGAGTCGGCCGACGTGCGGATCAGGACGGCGTGGTCCGTGTCGAGCGCGAAATTGACCGGGAGGACGGCGGGCAGCGCCTGCCGGGTGTACACCACCCGGCCCACCGGCACCTTGGCCAGCAGCCGCAGGCACTCCTCGCGGTCGAGGGCGCGGACTCTGTTGCTCTGGAACATACATCCATCGTTCCCCGACGGTCCCGAAGGATGTAGGGCCTTATGGCCCATCGCGCGCCACCAAACCCCCGCCCCGGAGATCCACCCGCGACGGGAAGCCTCCGTACGGCCCCCGACGGTCTGTACAGGTAGGGCCGACCGGCCCTGGACCTTGGTCCCGGAATGGCGAAAGATCGGGAGTGGGTCGAACATCCGACCGGCCCGGCGGGCGCCCGGTGGCCCGGTGCGCCACACCGACGACACAGGAAGAGGAGCCGTGTGATGGCGGACAGTGATCGGCGCGCATCCGGGACCCCGATCAGGGTCTTCCTGCTCGACGACCACGAGGTCGTCCGCCGGGGGGTGCACGATCTGCTGGAGGACCAGCCGGACATCACGGTCGTCGGCGAGGCCGCCAACGTGGCGCAGGCGCTGGTCCGCGTACCTGCGCTCCGCCCCGACGTCGCCGTCCTCGACGTGCGGCTGCCCGACGGCGACGGGGTGACGGTCTGCCGCGAGCTGCGCTCGACCCTGCCGGACCTGGCCTGTCTCATGCTGACCTCGTTCGACGACGAGGAGGCCCTGCTGGACTCGATCATGGCCGGCGCGTCCGGGTACGTACTGAAGCAGATCGAGGGATCGAACCTGGTCACAGCCGTGCGCACGGTCGCCTCCGGGCAGTCCCTGCTCGACCCGAGCGCCACGGCGAAGCTGATGGCCCGGCTGCGCGGCGAGGGGGCCGAGGAGGTGGAGCCGGACGCGCTGGCCGGCCTGACCGAGCGGGAGCGGCAGATCCTCGATCTCATCGGGGAGGGGCTCACCAACCGGCAGATCGGCGCGCGTCTCTACCTCGCGGAGAAGACGGTCAAGAACCACATCTCCCGGCTCCTGAACAAGCTGGGCGTCGAGCGGCGCATCCAGGCCGCCGTGATCGCCACCGAGTCCCGCGGACGGCAGGGAAGCTGACGGAGACCCGCACGGACCGGGTCAGTCCCGGTCCGCCGCCCGTGCGGTCAGCCGGCTGACCACCCCCAGTACTCCGTCGCACCGCCACGCCAGCCGGATCGCCAGCGGAATGTCGGTCCGGCGCGCCACCTGCCCCCGCAGGGTGACCACACCGTTGTCGACACCCACCGCCACCGACGCGGGAGTCAGGCCGAGCGTCCCGCGCACCACCTCGTCGGTCACGTCCCGCCGGATCTCCTCGTCGCCGCGGAGAAAGACCCGCAACAGGTCGCGGCGGGTGGCGATGCCGATCAGACGGTCCTCCTCGTCCACCACCGGCAGCCGCTCGATACGGTGCCGCTCCATGACCCGCGCCGCGTCCGCGACCCGGGCCTCGGGATGCACGGTGACGGCCGGGCTCGTCATCAGCAGGCCCGCCGTGCCGGGCTCCGTCCCGGCCGGACGCCGACGCGTCGCGTGCCTCCGCCCGCGGTGCCCGGAACCCCGCCGTGAGCACGCCGCCTGATGGCGTATCAGATCGCTGCCGGAGATCACCCCCTCGACCTTGTCGTCCAGGTCGACCACCGGCAGACCGCCGATCCCGTGCCGGTCCAGCAGCACGGCGACCTTCTTCAGCGACGTGTCCCGGTGCGCCGCGACGACCGGGGACGTCATCACCTCACCGACGATGCGGGATTCCACGGCGGCTCCTCTCCTCGTTCCGTTCCGTTCCGTTCTGTTCCGTGCCGTGCCGGCGGGCCCGGTCACAGCCTCCGCCCGGGGCGCGGGCGCGGTGCAGTGCCCCACGGCCCCGGCCGCCGGGCCACTCGTCCCCGATCCGCGCGGCGCCCCTCCTGATCAGGGCCTGCCGGAACCCCGAACAGGGCCGACCGGCCCATGCCCGGCACGACCGAGCGGCCGAGTCTGAAAGCAGGCATCGTCCGCCCACGCACGAGGAGGCGCGGTCATGACCACCACCACGACGTCCTGTACGTCGAGAACCCTGCCCGCGGACCAGCGGGACCGACTCATGAGCGCGGCCCGCCCGGTCAGCCTGGAACCGGGGGTCCGCCTGTTCGGCGAAGGCGGCCGCGCGGACCGTTTCTGGATCATCCGCAGCGGCTCGGTCACCCTCGACATGAAGATCCCCGGACGGCGGCCCGCCGTCATCGAGACGCTCGGCTCCGGTGACCTCGTCGGCTGGTCCTGGCTGTTCCCGCCGCACGTGTGGCACATGACCGCGCGCACGTCGAGCCGGGTGACCGCCTGGGAGTTCGACGCCGAGGCCGTCCGACGGATGTGCCGGGACGAGCGCGACCTGGGGGAGGCGGTGGCCCTCTGGGTCGGCCGGGTCCTCGCCCACCGGCTGCACGCGGCCCGCACCCGGCTGCTCGACCTGTACGCCCCGTACGGCAGCGGCAGTTGAGGACTCCGCACCCGGGAGCGGGGCCTTGGGCGTCCGAGCGGCCCAGGGCACATGGGGCCCAACAGCCCCTCCCGCAGGGGCTGTTCAACCCTCCGGGCGCGGCCCACGCGGCACACGCGCCCCCGGCGCACGGCCGCCAGAGTCGAGGATGCGGGGACGGGCGGTCGTCCCCGGCCGGGTCAGGTGCGGACCGTCCGTCCGCCACCTCCCGCACGCCACCCCGACCCTCCCGGAGGCGACACCATGTCCCGCACGATCACCGTGGGCCTCGACGGCTCTCCCGAGAGCCGCGCCGCAGCCGAATGGGCCGCTCACGAAGCCGAGTTGCGCGATCAGCCGCTGCACCTGGTGCACGTCCGGCAGCCCGTTCCCGAGCCCCTCGCCCAGGCACCCCTGGTCGGCCCCGAGGCATACGCGCACTGGACCGGACGCATCCTCGGCGAAGGCGCGCAGCGCCTCGCGGCGCACCACCCTCGGACGCCGGTCACCACCGAGCAGCGCACGGGCGTGCCGGCCCAGGAGCTGACCGCGGCCGCGCACGACGCCGGTCTGCTGGTCCTCGGCTCCCGCGGTCTCGGCCGCGTCGCCGGGTACGCCGTCGGTTCGGTGAGCCTGTCGGTCATCGCCCACACCCGCGTCCCTGTCGTCCTCGTCCGCACCGCGCAACAGCCCGTCCCCGCGGACGCCCAGCACCCCGTCGGCGGCGCCGGCGCGCCGCACCTGCCCGTGATCCTCGGCCTCGACCCCGAACGCGCCGACGACCGGCTGCTCGACTTCGCCTTCGACGAGGCCGCGCACCGCGACACCGCGCTCCGCGTCGTCCACTGCTGGGACCTCTCCCCGTACTACGTCTACGGGCTGCCCGCCGACCCGGCCCTGCGCAGGAAGCTGGGCGCACAGCAGGCAGCGGGGCTCGCCACGGCCCTGGAGCCGTGGCGCCGCAAGTATCCCCACGTCCCGGTCATCGAGGACTCCCGCTACGGCCGCCCGGTGCACCACCTGGTGGACATCGCGCGCGAGGGCTCGCTCCTGGTCGTGGGCCGCCGCGTCCACCGGCGCCCCTTCGGCACCCACATCGGCTCCGTCGTCCACGCGGTGCTGCACCACTCCACGGTCCCGGTGGCCGTGGTCGCCCACGGCGCGCAACCGGCGGGGTAGCGGACGGCGACGCGGCCACTCCCGGCCTCAGGAGTCCCAGGCGCCACCGTGCTCACGGGCGGTGGTGACAACGCCGTGCCGGGGCGGCGATGATGGTGCGGCCATGGCGACTTCGGCCCCCGTGCCCCGCCTGCGCCGCTCCGGCAGTGTGCCGGGCGCGGCGCGGTTCGTCGCTGGGCAGGCGGCTCTGTGGGCCCTGGTCAACACGGTGCTCGCGATCGTTGGCCGGCATGCCGCCTTCGGTGCGTCGCCGCAATGGTGTCTGCGCGGCGTCCTCGCCCTCGTCCTCCTGGTCCCGGCCGTGCCCCGCGACACCCGAGAGGGCGCGGAATCAACGGTGTCGACCCGGCTGGTGGCCGTCCAGGCGGCGGGCGCCTTCTGGTTCGGCGCGCAGACGGTGTCCGGCTCCGCGCTTGCCGCCGGCCTGCCCGGATCGTCCGGGCAGTGGATGCGGGGCGCGGCGCACGCCGTGGCCGCCGCCCTGCTCGTCCTCCTGCTGCACGCGCTGCGCCGGCCCGGCCGCACCCCCGCGCTCTGGGACGCCGCCCTCACCGAACTGCGCCGCGTGTGGGCCTGGTGGTGCCGGCTGCTCGGCCCGCGCGTGCCCGAGGAGCGGACCCGTGTCACCCCGCTCCCGATGGTCAGGTCCGGCGCCCCCGCACGGGCCTCACCGCGCCGGCTCCTGCTCGTGGACTGTGTCGTACGCCGGGGTCCCCCGCTCGGCGTGCCGCTCGCCGCCGCCTGACGTCCGACCTGACCGGGTGGTGGCCCGAGCGGCCCGCGCGCCGCACGTCACCGTCCGTCTCGCAGACAGCCCCGTCCCGCGCGTCGTCGCCGGATCCGGCTGTCGTCAGGGGGGAAAACATGTCCACGTCCGCCACGTCCGCCACGACCGTCACCAGGACGGTCGCCGTCATCGGGGCGGGCCCCTACGGCCTGTCCACCGCCGCGCACCTCAAGGCGCGCGGCCTGCACGTCAGGATCTTCGGCTCACCGATGGCCAGTTGGGCCGAGCACATGCCCGCGGGCATGCTGCTGAAGTCGCCGCCGGACGCCTCGGTGCTCTGTGCGCCGCGTCCCGGATTCACGCTCGCCGACCACGTCCGCGGCCTGGGGGAGACACCGCCGCGCGGCCACGACCCCGTGCCCGTCGAGATGTTCGTCCGCTACGGGCGCTGGTTCGCCGAGCAACTGGTGCCCGAGGTCGAGAACGTCCGTGTCCTGGGCGTCGTACGCGAGGCCGAGGGCTTCCGGGTCAAGCTGGCCAGCGGCGAGGAGCTGACCGCGGGCAGCGTGGTCGTCGCCAGCGGCATGGACGGCTTCGCGCACGTCCCCCGGCCGCTGGTCCCGTTCGTGGACGAGGGCGGCGAGGGACTGGTCTCGCACAGCTCGCACCACGCCGACCTGTCCCGCTTCGCCGGACGCGACGTGACGGTGATCGGCGCGGGCCAGTCGGCGCAGGAGAGCGCGGCCCTGCTCGCCGAGGCCGGGGCCCGGGTCCAACTCCTCGTCCGTGCCAAGGGCCTGGTGTTCGGCGCGGCGCCCGGCCGGCCGCCGCACTGGCGGCCCGACACCCCGCTGGGCCGCTCCTGGGGCCTGTACGCGGTCGTGCACCACGCGGCGGCCTTCCCGCGTCTGCCGGAACGCGCCAGGCTGCGCCTGGTCAAGCGGGTGCTCGGACCGTTCGGCTCCTGGTGGCTCGCACCCCGCCTCGAAGGCGTACCGGTCCGTGCCGGGCAGCACCTGACCGACGCCCGGCGCGCCGGCGACCGGCTGCTGCTCACCACCCGCGACGCCGCGGGACGCACCGCGACCCTCGACACCGGACACGTGCTGGCCGCCACCGGCTACCGGGTGCGCCTGGACGCGCTGGACTTCCTCGCCCCCGAGCTGATCGCCGCCCTCGGCCGCACCGCCGGCTACCCCGCGCTCGACGCAGGGTTCCGCTCCTCGGTGCCCGGCCTGTACTTCACGGGCATCCAGGCCGCGGCCACCTTCGGGCCGCTGATGCGGTTCACCTGCGGGACACGGTTCGCCGCGCCCCGGCTGGCCGCGGCGGTGGCGGCGCGCACCTGAGCGGCGGGAGTCCGCCGCCCCGCGCGCAGCGGCGGACTCCCGTACGGCCGGCCCGGACCACATGATCGGGTTTCCCCGACAACCGACCAATCCTTCGCGCGAACGGCTCCGGATCAGAGGTGACAGCCCTGATCCAGCTTCGCGGAGGAGACCATGACGCGCACGTCCCCGGCGGCGTCGCAACGGGCCAAACGCACCGCTGTGGTGGGGAGCGGGGTGGCGGGACTGACCGCCGCCCACATCCTCGCCCGCACCCGCGGCGTCACCCTCTACGAGGCCGACGACAGGCCGGGGGGACACGCGCACACGCACACACTGACCTCGGCGCACGACGGCCGCACCCGCCACGTCGACTCCGGTTTCATCGTGCACAACCGCCGTACGTACCCGCACCTGCTGCGCCTCTTCGACGAACTCGGCGTCGCCACGCAGGAGTCGGAGATGAGCATGTCGGTGCGGTGCGAGGGCTGCGGCCTGGAGTACGCGGGCGCACGCGGCCCCGCAGGGCTGTTCGCGCAGCCGAGCAACCTGCTGCGCGGACCCTATCTGCGGCTCCTGACGGAGGTTCCCGCCTTCCACCGGGCGGCCCGCCGACTGCTGGCGGCGGGCACCGACGACACGCTCACCCTCGGCGCGTTCCTCGACCGGGGAGGCTTCTCCCGCTACTTCCGCGCCCACTTCACGACACCGGTCGTGTCGGCCGTCTGGTCCTGTGACGCCGCCACCGCCGAGCAGTACCCGGCCGCCTACCTCTTCCGGTTCCTGGAGCACCACGGACTGCTGTCCGTCGGCGGCTCACCGGTGTGGCGCACGGTGCGCGGCGGTTCACGCACGTACGTGGACCGGATCGTCGACCGCGTCCACGACGTCCGCACCGGCACCCCCGTCCGCGCCGTGCGACGGCACGCCGACGGCGCCGAGATCACCACCGGGGACGGCACCACCGCCTCGTACGACTCCGTGGTGATCGCGGTCCACCCCGACCAGGCGCTGCGCCTGCTCCCCGACGCCACCCCGCTGGAGAAGGAAGTCCTCGGCGCGTTCCCGTACTCCCGCAACTCCACGCTCCTGCACACCGACACCGCCCTGCTGCCGCGCGCCCGCGGGGCACGCGCCTCCTGGAACTATCTGATGCCGTCGTGCGCGGCGGGCGCCGACCGGGTCCGGGTCAGCTACGACATGAACCGCCTCCAGCGCCTCGACGCCCCCGAGACGTACGTGGTCACCCTTGGCGGCGACGACCGCGTCGACCCCGCACGGGTGCTCGCCCGCATGGAGTACGAACACCCCGTCTACACCCCCGCGTCCGTCGCCGCCCAACGCCGCCTGCCCGAACTCACCGGCCCGGTCTGCGCGTTCGCGGGCGCCTACCACGGCTGGGGATTCCACGAGGACGGCTGCCGCTCCGGCGTCGAGGCCGCCGCCGCGCTGGGAGCGATCTGGTGAGCACCGCACCCGCCCTGTACGAGTCCACGGTCACGCACGTGCGGACCGCGCCCGAGCGGTACGCGCTGCGGCACCGCACCTACTACTGGCTCGTCGACGTCGACGCCCTGCCCCGACTGCCGTGGCCGCTGCGGCCGTTGGCCCGGTTCGACGCCCGCGACCACTTCAGCGGCGACCGGCCCACGATCCGCGCCGGACTCGACGCCTTCCTCACCGCGCACGGCGTCAGGCCCGACGGCGGACGCGTCCTGATGCTCACCCACGCGCGCGTGCTCGGCCACGTCTTCAACCCGCTCTCCCTGTACTGGTGCCACACCGAGAGCGGCGACCTGCGATGCGTCGTCGCCGAGGTGCACAACACCTACGGCGGACGCCACGCCTACCTGTTGCGCCCCGACGGGACCGGCACCGCCCGCACCGACAAGCGGTTCTACGTCTCGCCGTTCTTCCCCGTCGACGGCGGCTACCGCATGCGGCTGCCCCGGCCGGGACAGCGGCTCGACCTGACCGTGCACCTCGACCGCGAGGGCGGCCGGGCCCTGACCGCGACCGTTCGCGGCACGCGCCGCGCGGCGACCTGGCCGGCCCTGCTGCGGGCCGCGCTGCGCCATCCCGTGGCCCCGCTGGCCGCCTCGGCCGCGATCCGTTTCCACGGCGTCCGCCTCTACCTGCGCGGGCTGCCCGTCCAGCCCCGTCCCCACGACCACCGCACCCCGGAGAACGTGACATGACGACCGCACGGATCCCCACCGCGCCGCCCCGGCCGTCGGGCGGCGCCGCCGACCCCGCGCGCTGGCCCGACGTCGCCGCGGTGCCGCACGCCTCGTGGGCCCGCACCGCCGTGACCGAGGCCGTCGTCGGGCGCGCCCTGCGCGAACTGCCGCTGCGGGTCCGCCTCGCCGACGGGCGCACGCTCGGCCTGGGCGGACCACTGATCGAGGTGCACGACCCGCGGGCCTTCCACGCCCGGATCGGCCGGCACGGCCTGGTCGGCTTCGGCGAGTCCTACATGGCCCGCGAGTGGGACGCCCCCGACCTGGTGGGCGCGTTGACGGTGCTCGCCGCGCACGCCGGCGAACTGGTCCCGGTCCCGCTGCAGCGGCTGCGCCGCCTGTGGGCGCTGCGCCGGCCCCGGAACGAACGCAACACACCCGACGGGTCCCGTACCAACATCAGCCGCCACTACGACCTGTCCAACGACCTGTTCGCCGTCTTCCTCGACGACACCCTCACCTACTCCGCCGCGCTCTTCCGGGGCTTTCCGGCCGACCAGAGCCTGCTGGCCGCCGCCCAGCACCGCAAGATCGACCGGCTGCTCGACCTGGCGGAGGTCCGCGACGGCACCCGGCTCCTCGAAATCGGCACCGGATGGGGCGAGTTGGCGCTGCGGGCCGCCGCCCGCGGCGCCCACGTCACCTCCCTCACCCTGTCGCGGGAGCAACAGGACCTGGCGCGCGCCCGGGTGCGGGCCGCGGGCCTCGACGACCGGGTCTCGATCGAACTGTGCGACTACCGCGACGCGCGCGGCACGTACGACGCCGTCGTCAGCGTGGAGATGATCGAGGCGGTCGGCGACGAGTTCTGGCCGGTGTACTTCCGCACCCTCGACCAGCGCCTCGCTCCCGGCGGACGGGTGGCGCTGCAGGCCATCACCATGCCGCACGAGCGGATGCTCGCCACCCGCGCCACCTTCACCTGGATCAGCAAGTACGTCTTCCCCGGCGGCCTCATCCCGTCCGTGCGGGCCGTCGAGGCGAACGTACGCGACCACACCGGGCTCACCGTCACCCGCCGGGACGCCTACGGCGCGCACTACGCCGAGACGCTGCGGCTGTGGCGCGAGCGGTTCACCGAACGCGCCGCCGACGTGGACGCGCTCGGCTTCGACGAGACCTTCCGGCGCCTGTGGACCTTCTACCTCGCCTACTCGGAAGCCGGATTCCGCTCCGGCTACCTCGACGTCCAGCAGTACCTGTTCACCAAGGCCACCGCGGCCCCGCCGAAGGAGACCCCCCGATGAGCGCCCCGCAGACCGTGGCACCGCCCGGCGCCGCCCACCGCCTCGCCGCCCTCGCCGAGCGCGCCCTCGGCGGCCCGCTGCCCGTCCGGCTGCGCGCCTGGGACGGCAGCGAGTCGGGCCCCGCCGGCACCCCGGTGGTCGTCGTCCGGTCCCGGCGCGCCCTGCGCCGCCTGCTGTGGAACCCCGGCGAACTGGGCCTGGCCCAGGCGTACGTCACCGGTGAACTCGACGTCGAGGGCGACCTGCGGGACGGGCTGCGGGGCATGTGGGCCGCCGCGCGCGAACGGGGACTGCACGCGCCCCGGCTCACCCCGGCCGACCGGGCCCGCGCCCTCGCCACCGCCGTACGGCTCGGCGTCCTCGGGCCACCGCCCGCCGCGCCCGCGGCCCAGGCGCGACTCCGCGGCGGCCTGCACACCAGGGCCCGCGACCGGGCCGCCATCAGCCACCACTACGACCTGTCCAACGACTTCTACGCCCTGCTCCTCGACGAGACCATGGCCTACTCGTGCGGCTACTGGGCGAGCGGGAGACCGGACGTCGCGCCGGCCGACGCCCAGCGGGCCAAGCTGGAACTGATCTGCCGCAAGCTCGGTCTGCGGCCCGGTTCCCGGCTCCTCGACATCGGCTGCGGCTGGGGCTCGCTCACCCTGTACGCGGCGCGCCACCACGACGTACGGGTCACAGCCGTGACGCTGGCGAGCGAACAGGCCGCGTACGTCCGTGCACGGGTCCGCGAGTACGGCCTGGAGCAGCGGGTGGAGGTGCTGTGCCGGGACTACCGCGACATCGAGGGCGGCATGTACGACGCCGTCGCCACCGTCGAGATGGGCGAGCACGTCGGCGACGCCGAGTACCCCGCGTTCGCCGCGGCCCTGCACCGGCTCGTGCGGCCGCGCGGGAGGGTGCTGGTGCAACAGATGTCGCGCGGCCGCGACGCACCCGGCGGCGGCCCCTTCATCGAGGCGTACATCGCCCCCGACATGCACATGCGCCCGCTCGGCGAGACGACGGCCCTGCTGGAGGGGGCCGGCCTGGAGGTGCGGCACACGGAGTCGCTGCGCGAGCACTACGCCCGCACGATCGGGGCCTGGCACCGCACCCTGGAGGAGCGCAGGGACGCGTTCGTCCGGCTGGTGGGGGAGGAGACGGTACGGGTGTGGCGGCTGTACCTCGTCGGCGGTGCGCTGGCGTTCGAGGAGGGCCGCATGGGCGTCGACCAGATCCTGAGCGTCCGGCCGGGGCCGCGGGGCGACGCCGCGATGCCGCTGACCACCGCGCCCTGGTACGAGGGTTTGGACCGGCGGTGAACGGGTTCCCGTGGGGCGCGTTCGCCCTCAACCTCGGCTGGGCCGCATGCGCGGCGCTCGCCGTCGTGCTCGGCACGTTCGCGCTCGCCGTGCGCCGCGGAGTGCACCGGATCGTGGACATCGCGTGGGGCGTCGCCTTCACCGCCGTCGCCGCCACCACGTCGGTGGCCTCCGCCGGACACGGGGACCCCGCCCGCCGCGCCCTGGTCACGGCGCTGACGGCGCTCTGGGGGCTGCGGCTCGCCGTGCACATCGCGCGCCGGGGCCGCGGCCACGGCGAGGACCCGCGCTACGAGAAGATGCTGGCCAGGGCCCCCGGGAACCGGAACGCGTACGCCCTGCGAATGGTCTACCTGCTCCAGGGGGCCCTGGTGTGGCTCGTGTCCCTGCCCGTCCAGGCGGCGCAGTACGTGCCCGGCGCCATGGGGCCGTTCGCGGTCGCCGGGACGGCGCTGTGGGCGGTCGGCCTCGCCTTCGAGGCCGTCGGTGACGCGCAGCTCGCCCGGTTCAAGGGCGATCCGGCGAACCGCGGCCGGATCATGGACCGCGGCCTGTGGTCGTGGACCCGGCACCCCAACTACTTCGGCGACTTCTGCGTCTGGTGGGGCCTGTTCCTGTTCACCTGCGACGCTCCCGCGGCCGCCGCCGTGTCCGTCGTCTCCCCGGTGGTGATGACCCTGCTTCTGACCAGAGGCAGCGGAAAGCGCCTGCTGGAACAGCACATGCGTGACCGGCCCGGCTACGCCGCGTACGCGGCACGCACCAGCGGCTTCTTCCCGCGCCCGCCGGGGCGAGGATGAACGGATGAGCGCCCCACTGTTGTCCGTACGGGCCCCGGAGCGGCCCCGGGCCGCCGTGCTGATGCTGCACGGCGGACGCGAGGCCGACCTCGGTCCGTCCCGCCCCTGGCACCTCGCCGCCCTGCGCCTGCGCCCCTTCGAGCGGGCCATCACCGCCGAGCTCCCACGGGAGGACGTCCTGCTGGCCCGGGTGCGGTACCGGGTGCGCGGCTGGAACGGGGAGCGGGCCGACCCGGTCCGCGACACCCTCGCGGCGCTCGACGAACTCACCGCTCTGGCCGGGCCGTTGCCCACGGTGCTGGTCGGCCACTCCATGGGGGCCAGGGCCGCCCTGCACGCCGCCGGGCATCCGCAGGTGTACGGCCTGCTCGCGCTGGCCCCCTGGTGGCCCCGCACCGAGCCGACCCGCCAGTTGACGGGCCGTCACGTCGTGGTCCTGCACGGCACGTCGGACCGCGTCACCTCGGCCCCGGAGGCCGCCGTCTGCGTACGACGCGCACGCGGCACCGCCGCCGGCGCGGCGATGGCCCTGATCCGCGACGGTGATCACGCGATGCTCCGGCGCGCCCATGTGTGGCACCGCACGGCCGCGGCCGTCGTCGCCCATCTGGTCGACCCCGAGGAACACGGGGACCCGCTGCCGCCGGAGAGTTCGACGGCAGCGGGCGTTCCGGTGCTGTGAGGGGTGCGGGCCGTCTCAGGCCGGGAAGGGCATCAGGGCGACCGGCGCCGACGTGGGGTGGGCGGACCCACCGGCCGGTTCGACCGTGACCCCCATGCCCGAAGCGCCGTCGACGCGGCCCTTCAGCAGTACGGCCTGGTCGGACCTGCCGGGGTCCATCAGACCTGCCGGGCGCATCGTCCCGGCGTCGTCGAACCACAGCTGGTAGACCCGGCCCCGGGCGGGGCGCGCCATCCCGGAGACGACGAAGACGGCCCTGTCCCTGGTGCGGGACACGACGACCGTGCCCGTGGCGCCGTCCCCCAGCGAGGCGGCCCGCGTGGTGGCGTCCGGCGAGGCCAGCACCGCGGCGATGCCGTCCGCCGTGGCCTGTGCGCGCCGCGCCTCGCGCGCCGCGTCCCGGGCCTCCTGGTGCTGCTGCACGGCGGCGCCGCCCAGTACGGCGGCCCCGGCGAGGCAGGCGGCCAGCGTCCACCGGGACAGGAGGCGGGTGCGCAGCCGGGCCCGGCCGTGGTGCGACGCTCGCGCCGGGCCCGGGGGCTCCTGGCGCACCGCGGTCACACGGCGCAGTACCTGGTCGCGCATGGGCGCGGGCGGTGTCACGGTGGCGGCGAGCCCCAGCCGGGCGGCGGTCGCGGACAGCTCGGCGACCTCCCGGGCGCACGGGCCGCAGCCCGCCAGGTGGCGCTCGACGGCGACGCGCTCCTCGTCGGACAGCGCGTGCAGGGCGTAGGCCCCGGTCATCAGGTGCAGATCGGTGGTCGTCACGCGGTCACCCCCAGGCAGTCGCGCAGCCGGATCAGGCCGTCCCGCAGGCGGGTCTTCACCGTGCCCAGCGGAAGCGTCAGCGCCTCCGCCACCTGGCGGTGGGTGAGCCCGCGGTAGTAGGCGAGGGTGACGGCCTGGCGCTGGATCTCGGTGAGAGTGCGCAGACAGCGGCGTACCTGTTCGCGCTCCAGACGGGCCTCGACCTGTTCGGTCACCTCGTCGAACTCGGGTGTCCGGTCCAGCAGGGCCGCCTTGTGGTCGCGGGCGGCCGCCGCCTCGGCGGAGCGGACCCGGTCGACGGCACGACGGTGGGCCAGGGTGAGGATCCAGTTGATGGCCGTCCCGCGTTCGGGGCGATAGCGGGGAGCGGTGCGCCACACCTCCACCAGAACTTCCTGGGCGACCTCCTCGGACTGCGCGTGGTCGCGCAGAACGGCCCGTACGACGCCGAGGACGGAGCCCGCCACGGCGTCGTAGACCGCCCCGAACGCCTCTTCGTCGCCCAGCGCCACGCGGTCCACGAGCTCTTGCAGGCTCGGTCCGGACGAGGGCTTCGTGCCGATGTGCACGGCTTCTTTCACAACGCGGCCTCCGCGGTCGGTGATCTCGGAGGTAATCCGTTTCCGACCCGTCGACGGATTGGTCGATCACCGACGAAAAAAGTGTCCGGCGCCGTCCCTGCGGCCGCAGCCGGTACACCGTGCCCCTCGGTGGCCCGGCCATGCCGGAGGGCGGCCAGGACCGCGGGGACGGAGAAGTTGTCACTCGTTCGAAGGACGGACCAATCCATCAGGAGAACGGGCCCGGATTACCGGCGATGAGGGCAGAACGCCTTCACGAACCGAACGTTGAGGGATCGACATGCAGACTCGAGTCCGTCGTGCCGCCGTGGCCGTCGTAGCCGCCGCCCTGCTGCCCCTGGCCCTGACCGCCTGCTCCGACAGCGACACCAAGGACACCGCGTCCGGCAGCGCCTCCGCGTCGAAGGACACGGACAAGTCCAGCCCCGCGCAGGACGCGTCGACGGCGAGCGAGCCGTTCGGGCCGGCCTGCTCCTCGGTGCCCAAGGAGGGCGCGGGGTCGTTCGACGGCATGGCCAAGGACCCGGTCGCCACGGCCGCCTCGAACAATCCGGCCCTGTCCACCCTGGTGACCGCGGTGAAGAAGGCCGGCCTGGTCGACACGCTCAACAACGCCCAGGACATCACCGTGTTCGCCCCGACCAACGACGCCTTCGCCAAGATCCCGAAGGCCGACCTGGACAAGGTCCTCAACGACAAGGCCCAGCTCACCAAGATCCTCACGTACCACGTGGTGGGCCAGAAGCTGGCCCCGAAGGACCTGGAGAACGGCTCCTTCGACACCTTGGAGAAGTCCAAGCTCACCACGTCGGGCTCGGGCGAGTCGTACAAGGTGAACGACAGCGCGAACGTGGTCTGCGGCAACGTGAAGACGGCCAACGCGAACGTCTACATCATCGACACCGTGCTGATGCCCAAGAGCTGACCGGGCCGCGCCCGGTCTCCCGCGGGATCCGTCCTGCCGTGACCACCTCACGGCAGGACGGATCCCGCGGGGTGAGAGAATCACCCGAGTGACGGCAAGCAACAGTGATATCGAAAAGGCAGCCGATGTGCTGCGGGCCGGCGGTCTGGTGGCCCTGCCGACCGAAACCGTCTACGGCCTGGGCGCCGACGCCGAGAACCCGGCCGCGGTCGGCCGCATCTTCCAGGTCAAGGGGCGGCCCTCCAACCATCCGCTGATCGTCCACATCGGCAGTGCCGAGCTGCTGGACGACTGGGTCGCCGAGGTCTCCGACACCGCGCGCCTGCTGGCCGAGCGGTTCTGGCCGGGACCGCTGACGCTGGTGCTGCCGCGCGGCCCGCGCGTTCCCCTGGAGGCGACCGGCGGCCTGGAGACGGTGGCCGTGCGCGTGCCCGCGCACCCGGTGGCCCGGGCGCTCCTCACCGCCTTCGGCGGCGGGGTGACGGCCCCGTCCGCCAACCGGTTCGGCTCGGTCAGCCCCACGACGGCCGACCACGTCCGCACCGAGCTGGGCGACGCCGTCGACCACGTGCTCGACGGCGGCTCGTGCGACGTCGGCGTCGAGTCGACCATCGTCGACGTCACCGGCGACACCCCGAGCATCCTGCGGCCGGGCGGCGTGACCCGTGAGGAGCTCGAGGCGGCGCTCGGGCGCCCGCTCGCGGTGCCCGGGGCCAGCCCGATCCGGGTGCCCGGCCAGCACCCCTCGCACTACGCGCCGCGCGCGCGGGTCGTCCTCGTCGAGCCCGGCGAGGTCGTCGCCGAGGCGGAGCGCGCCCAGGACCAGGGTCTGCGGGTCGGCGTCTTCCTGCCCGCCGCCCTCTCCGGCACTCCGGTCAAGGCGCACGCCGTGGTGGAGGTCCCCGCCTCGGCCGCCGCCCACGCGCGCGGGCTCTACGGATTCCTCCGGGAGCTCGACGAGCAGGGCTGCGACCTCATCATCGCGTCGCTTCCGCAGGAGGAGGGCCTGGGCGTGGCGATCGCCAACCGCCTCGGCCGCGCCGCCGGACCCCGCCCCGCAGGGGACGACCGGTCCTGACGGCGCGGTCCCGCCACAGCGGCTGCGACGGCGCGGGTCCGCTCAGCCGAGCTTCTTGAGGAGCTCGGCCGCGAGCGGGCCCGAGGAGGCCGGGTTCTGGCCGGTGACCAGGTTCCGGTCGACGACGACGTGCGGCGCCCACGGCTCACCCACGACGACGTTCACCCCGGCCTCGGTCAGCCGGTCCTGGAGCAGCCACTTCGCCTTGTCGGCGAGGCCGCCCTGCGTCTCCTCCTCGTTGGTGAACGCGGCGACGTCGTAGCCCCGGAAGGTGTTCGCGCCGTCCTCACCGGTCGCGGCGAGCAGCGCGGCCGGGCCGTGGCACACCACACCCAGCGGCTTGCCGGAGGCGAGGGCGCGGGTCAGCAGCGCGCCGGACTCGGCGTCGACGGCGAGGTCCTCCATGGGGCCGTGGCCGCCCGGGTAGAACACGGCGGCGTAGTCGCCGAGATCCACCTCCTCCAGCTTCAGCGGGGACCGGAGCTCCGTCATCGCCGCGAGCGCGGCCGCGACCCGGTCGGCGCCCTCCTGCCCGCCGTTGAACTCGGGCGCGAGGCTGCCCCGGTCGGGGGTGGGGACGACGCCGCCGGGCGTGGCGACGGCGATCTCGTGGCCCGCGGCCCGGAACGCCTCGTACGGGACGACGGCCTCCTCGGCCCAGAAGCCGGAGGGGTGCCGGGTGCCGTCGGCGAGCGTCCAGTGGTCGGCTCCGGTGACGACGAAAAGAATCTTCGACATGAGGGCTCCGTGTTCCGCGATGGGGTGCTGGGTGCAGTGATCCCGACCGTAGAACCGGTGGGCACGCGGAATCCAATAGGCGCGGACATGTCGGCGATAGGGCATCCGATGGCACGCGGCGGACCGTCGCCGCGTCACATGCGTTCGGCGCCCGCCCTGATGGCCTCGCGGATCCGGACGTAGGTGCCGCAGCGGCAGACGTTGCGGATGCCGTCCAGGTCGTCGTCCGTGATCGTGCGGCCCTCCTCCTTCACCCGGCGGACCAGGGCGACGGCGGCCATGATCTGGCCGGGCTGGCAGTAGCCGCACTGCGCGACGTCCCGCTCCAGCCACGCCTCCTGCATGGGGTGCAGCTCGGCGCCCACCGTCGCGGGCAGCCCCTCGATGGTGGTGACCTCGTCGGTCTCCTTCAGGGCACCCACGGGGATGGAGCACGGGTTGGCGGCCTTGCCGTTGACATGGCTGGTGCACGCCTTGCAGACGTTGATGCCGCAGCCGTACTTGGGCCCGGTGATCCCCAGGATGTCGCGCAGCACCCACAGCAGACGCTCGTCGTCGTCGGCTTCGACGGTGACCTGCTCGCCGTTGACGCGGAAGGTGTGGTGAGGCAAGAGAAGACTCCAGAAGTCAGCGCAGGTGGTCGAGGCCGTCGGTGGGCGACGCGGGGACGGGCGGTACGGTCGGCTTGGGCTCGAAGGAGAGCGTGCCGTGATGGATCGGGAAGCTGGTCGGCGTCGTCCCGGTGGCCCGCCCGTAGGCACAGGCCACCGCCGCCATGGAGGCGGCCACCCCCAGCTCGCCCGCCCCGCCGGGCTCGCCCGTCGTCGTCGGCATCACGACGATGTCCAGGTCGGGCGGGGTGTTCCACTGCCGCGTGTAGAAGTAGTTGTCCCAGCTCGCTTCCAGGAACGCGCCGTCGCGCAGGTGCAGGCCGGCGGTGAGCGTCTGGGCGATGCCGTCCATCACACAGCCCATCATCTGGGCCTCCAGACCGCGCGGGTTCACCGCGAGGCCGACGTCGACGGCGAGCACCGCCTTGGTGACGCGCGGCCCGGTGATCCCGTCGCGCACCGGCCGGTTCACCGTCTCGGGGCGGCAGTCGATCTCCACCAGGACCGCGCTCGCCGCGTGGTACTCGCCGTGGAAGGCGATGCCCTGGGCCGTGCCGGAGGGCATCTCCCGGCCCCAGTTCCCCTTCTCGGCGACCGTGTCGAGCACGGCGACGGCCCGCTTGTCGCGCAGGAAGGAACGCCGGAACGCATACGGGTCCTTGCTCATCTTCCGCGCGAGCCGGTCGACGATCAGTTCCCGGGCGCAGGTCACGTCGGGGGAGTAGACGCCCCGCATGCTGCCGGTGTTGAAGCCCTTGTCGGTCTCGTTCAGCAGCCGGCTGTACGCGCCGAAGTCGTACGGCATCGACTGGGACAGCTGGAAGAACGTCTCCGCGAACCCGATGTCGCCGACCGGCAGCTGCGCCGCGAGCGCGGTCAGCACCTCGCCGAGCCCGTGCCCCAGGTCGGTGGCCACGCTCGTGTGCCGCTGCTTGTAGGAGAGCACCGAGCCGCCGAGATGCGTGGCGCGCACCCGGGACGTCGCCATGGGGTGGGCGCGGCCCTGCCGGGCGTCGTCCGCGCGGTGCCACATCAGCTTGACCGGCTTGCCCATCTTCTGCGAGATCTCGGCGGCCTCCAGCGCCGCGTCGAAGAACAGTTTCCGCCCGAACGAGCCGCCGCCCTCGGTGACATGGACGGTCACCGCACTCTGCGGCAGCCCGAGCCGTGCCGCGATGGCGCCCTGCGCGACGATCGGCGACTTCAGCCCCGACCAGACCTCGGCCCGGTCCGCGCGCACGTCGGCGACGGCGCAGTTGGTCTCCAGGGCGCTGTTCCCGCGGAAGTGGAAGGTGAACGTCTCCTCGACCGACGGCGTCAGCGGCGGCAGCAGCCCCATGGGCAGTTCGGCCTTGCGCAGCTCCTCGCGCACGCTGTCGTCGGACTTCCCCTCCGCGGTCCCCGCCCGCCACGCCACCTTCAGCGCGCGCACCGCGTCGATGCACCGCCCGAACGTCCGCGCCCGCACCGCCACCCCGGTGGAGACGACGGCGACATCGGTGACGCCCGGCATGGCACGCACCTCGTCGAGGTTGGCGACCGAGCCGACCTTCCCGTTGAGCGTCGGCGGCCGGCACACCATCGTCGGGCGGGCGCCCGGCACGTCGAGGTCCATCGCGAACTTCTTGCGTCCGGTGACGGCGGCGAGCGCGTCGATCCGGTTGCGCGGCGTGCCGATGACGGAGAACTCCGAGCGCTCCTTGAGCTCCACCGACACCTGCTGCGACGCGCCGCTCGCCGCCTTTCGCGCGAGCTCGCCGATGCCGATGGCGTTGCCGACCAGGTCCGTGACGACCCCGGCCCTGATCGTGAGGTTCTCGACCAGCGCGCCGAGTTCGATCGCCGCCGCGTCGAGCAGCCGCCCGCGCGCGACGGCGGCGGCGACCCGCACCGGGACGTACGTAGAGATCGTCGTGTTGGAGGCGCCGGTGAGCTGGTTGAACAGCAACTCGGGTCGCGCGTCGGCCAGTTCGACCCGCACCTGGTCCAGCGGGACGTCCAGCTCCTCCGCGATCAGCATCGCCGTGGAGGTCGTGATGCCCTGCCCGACCTCGGCGCGCGGCAACGCGAACGACACCGTGCCGTCGCCGTGGACCTCGACCTTCACCAGGTTCGCCGTCGGCTTCGCGGCCAGCGTCAGCACGTCGTTGAGGTCGACGATGTCGGTGACGTCCAGCGTCGGGACACCGTCCGCCGCGGCCGACTCCGCCGTACCGATCTCCGCGGCGGTCACCAGCGTCGGCGCCGCCACCACGTAGCCGAGGAACCGCCGACGTCCCACGACGCCCGTACGTCGCCCATCACTCGTCACCAACGCCCTGCCCACCCGCCCCGCTCGCCCGCCCTGTCTCACAGCTGTGCTCGGGCAGCATGCCATCCGGGCCGGTGGCGTTGATCGTGGACCGGTGAAGATTCGGGGTGGGGTGCGCGGCGGCGGAGGGTGCTACGCCTTGCCGCCGAACCGGGCCCGGCGCCGCAGCCTGGGCGGCCACTTCCTGGTGTCGCGGGGCTCCACATACGGTTCCTGGCCCTCGGGGAGACCGCCTGAGATGGCGCGCTGGCGGGCCAGTTCGGCGTCGAGCTCCAGGCCCAGCAGGATCGCCAGGTTCGACAGCCACAGCCAGATCAGAAAGATGACGACGCCCGCCAGCGCGCCGTACGTCTTGTTGTACGAGCCGAACCCGGCCACGTACAGGGCGAACCCGCCCGAGGCCACCAGCCACAGCAGCACCGCGACCACGCTGCCGGGGCTCAGCCACCGAAAGCCCGGACCGCGGACGTTGGGCGCCCGCCAGAACAGCAGGGCCACCATCAGCACCACCAGCACGAGCAGCACCGGCCACTTCGCGATGTTCCAGGTGGTGACCGCGGCGTCGCCGACGCCGATCGCGTCACCCGCGCGCCGCGCCAGCGGCCCCGTGAAGACCACGATCGTCGCGCTCGCGGCCAGCAGCGCCATCAGCCCGAGCGTCAACGCCAGGCGCAGCGGGGTGAGTTTCCACACCGGACGGCCCTCGGGCAGGTCGTACACGGCGTTCGCGGTGCGGATGAACGCCGCGACGTAGCCCGACGCCGACCACACCGCCGCCGCCAGGCTGACCCCGGCGACGACCCCGCTGGCGCCGCCGGTGCCCTGCAACTCCCGTACGGCGTCGCCCAGCAGATCACGTACGGGGCCCGGCGCCAGATGCCGCAGATTGTCGAGCACGGTCCGCGTCGCCGTCTCACCGATCACCCCGAGCATCGACACCAGCACCAGCAGCGCGGGGAACAAGGACAGCACCCCGTAGTAGGTGAGGGCGGCCGCCTTGTCGGGGAGGTCGTCGTCGAGGAACTCCTTGGCGGTGCGGCGCACCACGGCCGCCCAGGAACGCGCGGGCAGTTCGGTCGGATCCCGCGGCTCGGGGGCCGGCTCCGCCGCTGCGGTGTCGCGGTCCATGACGCCTCCTCGGCTGCTCGGGGACAGGCTCGTACGGACCGTCGAGTTCCCGCGAAAGCACTGTTCACGCAGCCCGTGCGCGTCACACCGACGCCTGGACGACCGGATGCGGATCCGGATGGCCGGCCGGTGCGAGACGGTGGTGCCCGAACCGGAGCACCCCGTCCGCCGGGTGGTGGACGACCCGCTCGCGCGAGCTGCACCCCTCGATGTCGTGGCCGAGCCACCCGTCACGGAACGGCGCACTCACCTCCAACAGGTGCTTCACCACAGGAGAGTCGGCGATGTCGTCCCGCCGGGGCCCGGCCTCCGCGCGGAACTCACGTCTCGCCCGAGGCGGCGGCCGGCGGACCGCTCGCGCTCGTCGAGGACGGCGCCCCGGTCACCTCGACATCGCCGCGCTCACCCTGCGCCTCGACGTCCCGGACGCGGTCCTGGAGGCCCGCCGGACCGCCCGCGACAAGGACGGCTGCCGCCCGCGGCGGCGCGAGCGCACCGTGTCGGTCGCCCTGCGCGCGTACGCGGGGTTCGCGCGGTCCGCGGACAAGGGGCGGTACGGGAGATCCCGTCAGAGCCCGGCGCGGGCCTCCGGATAGGCTGCCCGCCATGGCGGACTGGGAGATACGACCTGCTCAAGCGGCCGACGTCGAGCCGATCGTCGAGCTGCGGGCCGTGGTGATGCGGCCCGATCTGGAACGGCTCGGACGGTTCGACCCGCACCGGGTGCGGCAGCGGTTCCGGGACTCCTTCGTGCCCGCCTACGCGTGGGTGATCGAGGTCGGCGGCGTGTTCGCGGGCAGCGTGGCGCTGCGCCCGGACGGCGACTGCCGCTGGCTGGAGCACTTCTTCCTCTCGCCGGACCTTCAGGGCAGCGGCATCGGCACCGCCGTCCTGCGGCACCTCCTCGACCGGTCCGACCGGGACGGCGTCGTGGTCCGCCTGAACGTGCTGCAGGGCAGCCAGGCCCAACGCCTCTACGCACGGCACGGGTTCACCGTCGAGTCCGAGGACCCGGTCGACGTCTTCATGGTCCGAGCGGTGGGCGGCGATCAGGCCGCGTCCTGATCCCCAGGCTCCCCCAGGTGGATGCCGAGGCCGTCGCGGCCCGGCGCGAGCGCGGGCCGCAGCACGAGCTCCTCGTCGTACGCGTCGCCCGCCTCGGCGCGGTACGCCAGCGGCTCGGCGTCCGGCAGCGTGCGCAGCCGCTCCACCAGCGCCGCCGACGTCCGGGCGTACTCCGTCGCGTCGTGCCGGTCCGCGCCGTACACCACGAACGGCGCGAGCGGGGCCATCCCCGTGTACCAGGCCGTCCCGTGCAGCAGCGGGAACAGCACCTCGTCCATCCGTCCATGGATCCCGCGCGGCCCGAACCCGGAAGGCCGGGCCCCCACCGACGTGACGACCAGCGCGCGCTTGCCCGCGAGGCCGCCGTCGCCGTAGCGGCGGGTGTGCCCGTCCGGCGCCTTCACCCCGAACCCGAAGCCCTGCACCAGGACCCGGTCGAGCCAGCCCTTGAGGATCGCCGGCGGCCCGAACCACCACAGCGGGAAGTGGAACACCACGACATCGGCCCACACCAGCTTGTCGATCTCGGCGCGGATGTCGGCGCTCAACTCGCGCTCCGTGTACGCGCGTTCCTGCGCGGCCCCGACGAGCAGCCGCTCCCGCCCGGCCGGCGGGCGGCCGAAGTCGTCGGCGTCGAGCACCGCCTTCCACTTCATCAGGTACAGATCGGACACCCGATACGCGTGCCCGGACTCGTCCAAGGCGTGCAGCGCGTCTGTCATCAAGGATCCGTTGAGGGAACGCTGTTCGGGGTGGGCGAAGATCCAGAGGACGTTCATGCCCTCGATCGTCGGCTACCGGGCCCCGCCGGCGTCAGTGGCCGGATGGCCACGGTGCGAAAGGATCTGGCCGTACGTGTCGGATCAGGCGACCGGCTCGTCCGCCAGGTACGGCGGCGCCGGGTCGTACTGGAGGGCGCGGCGCACGGTACGGGCGTGGTCGCGGCCGTGCAGCCGTCCGACGAGCCACAGCGCACTGTCGATCCCGGCCGAAACGCCCTGACTCGTCAGCAGGTCGCCGTCGACGACGTATCGCGCGTCGCGCACGACGGTGACATCGCCCAGCGCCGCGAGCCGGTCCTCGTGCTGCCGGTGCGTGGCGACCCGGCGGCCCCGGGCGACCCCGGCCGCGTGCAGCAGGAAGGCGCCGGTGCACACGCTGTGCGTCCACCGCGCGGTCGCCGCGTTCTTCGCGATCCAGCCGGTGACCGCGGCGTTGTCCCGCTGCACGGTGCGGGCGCCGACGCCGCCGGGCACCAGCACCACGTCCAGCGGCGGATGGTCGTCGAGCGTGTGGTCGGGCAGCAGCCGCAGCCCCTTCGCGCACCGCACGGGGCCCGGCCGCTCGGCGACGAGCACCGCGCTGTCCACGCCGTCCCGCAGCTGCGCGGAGGTCGCGAACACCTGCCACGGTCCCACGACGTCCAGGTCCTCGGCGTCGTCGAAGACCAGAAGCCCGTACACGGTCATGATGAACTCCCTTGTGCAGAAGGTCGGTCGAATCCCTCGGCGGACGCCGAGGTGGAGCGGAACCGGGCCCGGTACTCGGACGGCGCCACCGCGAGCCGCCGGTGGAACGTGCGCCGCAGCGTCTCCGCCGTGCCGAAGCCGTGCCGCCGCGCGATCGCCTCCACCGGCTCGTCCCCCTCGGCGAGCGACCGCTGCGCCGCCTCCACCCGCACCCGCTCCACGTACGCGGCCGGCGTCACGCCCACCTCGGCGGTGAAGCGGCGCTGGAGATGGCGCGGACTGAGCGCGGCATGGGTGGCGAGGTCGGAGACCGTGTGCGGCGCGCCCGGGTCCGCGTGGATCGCGGCGACCGCCGCCCGCACCGGATCGGTGTCCGGCGCGCGCGTCGCCAGGGCCACGCTGAACTGCGCCTGATTGCCCGGCCGGCGCAGAAAGAGCACCAGCTCGCGGGCGACGGCATGGGCGACGTCCCGGCCCAGGTCGTCCTCGACGAGGGCGAGCGCCAGATCCATTCCGGCCGTCACCCCGGCCGACGTCCAGATGTGCCCGTCGCGGATGAAGATGGGCCCGCAGTCCGCCTCGATCTCCGGATGCTCGGCGACGAGCTGCCGCTCGCGGGCCCAGTGCGTGGTGACCCGCCGCCCTTCGAGCAGCCCGGCCGCCGCGAGCAGGAAGACCCCGCTGCACACCGAGGCGACGCGCCGGGCCCCGGCCGCCGCCTCGCGGACCCAGCCGACCAGCTCGGGGTCCTCGCGGGCCTGGTCCACGCCCCGGCCGCCTGCCACGACGAGCGTGTCCACGCCCGCCGGGTCCCGCCCGGCCACCGCGTGATCGGCGACGAGGTGCAGCCCGCTGCGCGAGCGGACCCTGCCGGCCGCGGGGGCGACGACCTCGCAGGCGTAACCGCCGCCGAGCCGCGACGCGTACTGGAACACCTCGTACGGGCCGACGAGGTCGAGCGACTGGAACCCGTCGAAGATCACGAAAGCGATGCGGCGCTGTGTCACCCCTCAACCATCCGTCCGGGGCGCGGATGGCGTCAACGACACGCATCCCACGGATCGTGCCATCGGCCCGTCTCGCGCAAGCGGACGGACCGATGGGGGAGGGGGCGTGCGTCACGGGGTGGCGCGGACTCCGCCGAAGGTCACGGCCAGCGTGCCGTCGGACGCGAACGACCAGCCCAGGGCGCCCGTGTACGAGGAGCAGCGGGAACCGTTCGTCCCGGACCAGAACTGGTTCGAGCTGTCGGAGTCACCGATGATCCGGTCGTTGGTGCCGCTGGCGGTGGTGCGGCAGGAGGTGTTGTCGCGGAACACCGAGGTGCCGCCGTCGAAGCTGAAGTTGCGCTCCGTGTTGTCGACGGCGACGTTGTTCGAGACCGCCAGCGTGCCCGGGTTGCTGTTCCAGGTGAAGCCGTGCTTGCCGTTCTTCACCGCGAAGCTGCGCCGCACGATGTGATCGACCGCGATGTCCTCACCGCCCAGCTTGAAGCCGTTGCGGTCGCCGTTGCCGGCCTGCGAACCGTCGCTGAGCGTGCCGTTGTCGTACGACAGCGAGTCCTCGATGGTCACCGGGCCGATCGCCCCGGTGTCCGACTTCGTGTACAGGTCCCAGCCGTCGTCGATGTTGTTGTGCGAGACGGCGTAGCGGAACACGTTCCCGGTGCCGGTGGTGAGCTTCGCGGCGAACCCGTCCGCGTCCTCGCCGTCGGAGTCGGCGTTGTCGTGGGACTCGGCGCTCAGGATCAGGTTGTCCGACGGCCAGTCGGACGCGGGCGTGGACGACGCGGTTCTGCCGAGTTGCAGGCCGGTGTCGCGGTTGAAGCGGGTCTCGGTGCGCTCGATGACGTTGTGGCTGCCGCCGACGTAGATGCCGTTGTCCCCGGCGTGCTCGACGGTGATCCCGTAGACGTGCCAGTAGTCGCCGAACAGCTGGAGCCCGCGGTTGGACGAGCTCTCGCTCTGCGCCGAGAAGTTGAGCACCGGCTTCTCGCCCTGGTAGGCGGAGAGCGTGGTGCGGGCACCGGACGTCCCGTCCTTGCCGTCGGGGACGGTGACGGTCGAGGAGAAGGCGTAGGTGCCGCCGCGCAGGTAGATCGTGCCGCCCGCGGTGACCCGGCTGATCGCGGAGGCCAGCGTGGTCGGCGCGTCGACGGTGCCGGCCGCGCCGTCCGTGCCGCTCGGCGCGACATAGATCGCACCGCTCGCGGGCGGGGTGGTGGAGTCGCCGGACGTCTCCACGTCGACGGCGTCCACGTTGGGCAGCCCGTCGGCGGTGGTGGGGTCGAGGCGGATCGTGTTGCTGCCCGCGCGCACCGGCACGGTCAGCGTCTTGGTGGCCCAGGTGGTCCAGGCGCCGGTGCCCCCGAACGAGGCGGTCGTGACGGTCGTGCCGTTGACCACGACGTTCGCCGGGCGCGCCGTGGTGGTGCCGTTGGCGAAGCGCACGGTCAGGGTCGCCGTGCCCGATGCGGGTGCGGACACGGTGACCTGGGCGTACGCGCCGACGGCGTTGGTGGTGTTGCAGTACCCGCTGCCCGAGTAGCCGGACCACTCGGTCTCGACCACGCCGGTGCAGACCGCGGGGGAGGTCTCGGTCTCGTAGCGGGTGGTCGCCGCCTGGGCGGCGGTGCCCAAGACGGCGACCAGCGCACCGGCGACGAGGCTCGCGGAGGCGAGGGCGGGAAGGAGGCGTAACGTCATCGTTCATCTCCAGATGCGTGAACATGGCTGGTTCGGATCCATGAACAAGGCGGCACGAGGCCGCCATAATCTCGGGGGAAAGCCCTTTCTTCGGACGGTAGAGCGGCTGCCATGTTCACGTCAATGACTACGTATGTGATCGTTGTTCATAGACATGGACAAGCGATGGGGTGGCGCGGACCGCGTGAACGAGGGGTTCGGTGCCTTCCCGGCTACTCCGCGGGCGGCCGCGCCGGAGCCGGCTGCGGCGCGGCCTCCTCGCGGCGCGCGATCAGCTGACGCTCCAGCTCGCCGCGGACCGGCTGAGGGATCGGGCCGGTGCGCGGATGGTCGACGAGCATCCGGGCCACCTGCTGCACCGGGATGTCGGTGCGCATGGAGACCTCCCGCAGCACGTCCCAGGCCTCGGCGGGCGTCATCCGGCCCAGCGCGAGGATCACCCCCACGGCCTGGTCGATCACGGCGCGGGCGTGCAGTGCGGCGCGCAGCCGGGCAACCTCGGCCTCCAGCTCCGCCAGCTGCCGCGCGGGTGAGTGCGGAGCGTCGGATCCGGGTTCGGGATCACGGGCGTCGGGCTGCACTGCGCTACCTCCGGGGACCAGGGGGGGTGGGCGTCGAGACGGTGTCAGGGAACTGTCCGGTGCTCTGATGCTCGCTGCACGGCCGTTTCATGCACCGGAGCACCGGAGCACCGGAGCCCGGGCCGTGCGACGCGCGTCAGCGGCCGGTCAGGGTGTGGTGCGGCGGCCGGCCGTAGGTGTCACGGTAGAGCGTCGCGAACCGGCCGGGATGGTAGAAACCCCAGCGTGCGGCCACCGAGGTCACCGTCACTCCCGTGCCCGGATCGGCGTCCCGCAGCTCGGCGTGGGCCCGTGCGAGGCGGACCCGCCGCAGATGCGCGAGCGGCGTGGTGTCCATGTGCCGGCGGAACGCGTACTGCAGGGCTCGTACGGTGACATGCGCCGCCGCGGCGATCTCCGCCACGGTGAGCGGCTCGTGCGCGTGGTCCTCGATGTGGTCGACGGCGCGGCGCAGGGTGCCCGAGTGGGAGTCGTGGCGGTCGGTGCCGGTGGGTTCGGTGAACGCCGTGTTCGGGAAGGCGGCCAGCACGCTCGCGGCCAGGTGCTGCGCGGCGGTCGACACGATCAACGGCTCGGCGGCCACGGCCGGATCGGCCAGCACGTGATCGCGTACGTGGATGATGGTCCGCTGCAGATGGCCGGCCGCGGCGGCCGATGTCGGCCGGTGCCCGAGAAGCCGGACCGGTCCCGGCTCGGCCCGCGGATCGGTGGCGGCGACCCGGGTCAGCAGCTCCGGATCCAGCATCGTGATGTTGTAGCGGGCACCGCAGATCCGCCCCTGGTACGGCAGTTCGGGCGGGGCGAACGAGACCATGTCGCCGGGCCCGAAGGCGTCCTCGACATCTGAGAACGTGTGGTCCCTGATGGTGCCTTCGTGAACCAGGCACAGACAGATCTTGCCCAGCGGTGTCACCGAGTAGCTCATGTCGAGGTCGAGCTCGTCGACCGTCACGCCCGGCAGCGCGTCACGCCTGATCCGGGCCCGGCTGCTGCCCGGCGTCCCGTTGCCGATGCGCATCCGGGCGTAGGAGCGGGAGAGGAAGTCCTCCGTCACCTCGAGATCGCTGCTGTCGAAGAGCAGGGTGTCCATGTCGCCTCGCCTTGTGCGTTCACCGCAGTGTCTCCGCAGGCAGAGTAAGGCTGACGGCCCCCGCGCCGCCACGGAACAAGTCCCTGAGCCCGTCAGCGGATTCGTCGTGCGGACAGCCGCGGCTCGCGGTGTTCGTCTGCCGTGTCGTGGCGGCGGCCGGGGGCGGAGCACAGTGAGAGGTGGGCCGCGGGCCGGGGCGACGCCGATGCGTGCCGCGGACCCCGCCGACCCGCTCGACGCCCGCCGCCGTCCCCGGGAACAGGCCCGGCAGCAGGGGCGCGGACCCGGCGGCGGCGAGCCCGCGCACAAGCGCCTTGCGAGTCAGGGGGCGTGGACGGTTCCCGCGGGGCGGGACCGGCGCGGGGCGTCACCTCTGCGCGCGGGCGCACGGGTGCGCCAAGGGGTGGAATGCGCTCCCCGGGGCGCGGCTCAGTCCAACTGCCGCCGCATCAGGGTGAGATCGAGCCACCGCCCGAACTTCGTGCCCACCTCGCGCACCGTCCCCGCGTGCTCGAACCCGTGCCGCTCGTGCAGCCGGACCGACGCCCCGTTGCCCGCCTCGATCCCGGCGATCATCACGTGCAGGCCCGTCGCCGACGCCGAGGCGACGAGCGTGCCGAGCAGCGCGGAGCCGATACCGCGGCCGTGGTGGCCCTCGGCGACGTAGACCGAGTTCTCGACCGTGTGCCGGAACCCCGAGTAGTCCTTCCAGGGGCCGTAGACGCCGAACCCGACGACCGTTCCGTCCCCCGTGTCCTCGGCCACGTACGCCGAGCCGCGCCCGAGGTGCGCGCCGAGCCACGCCGCGCCCTCGTCACGGGTCTGCGGGGTGTCCGTCCACAGCGCCGTGCCGTGCTCGATGGCGTGGTTGCGGATGGCGAGAATCGTGTCCAGGTCGCCCTCGTGCGCCGCGCGGACCTTCACGGACCCCGGCGGCGTCTCATATCGTAGATCCATGTCCAATATCGTAGACCCGCTGGTGGCGCGGATCGGCGCCCGGATCCGCGCCGAGCGGGACCGGCGCCGCTGGACGCTCGCGGAGCTGGCCGAGGAGTCGGGCGTCTCGCGCGCCATGATCCACCGGATCGAGCGGGGCGAGAGCAATCCGACCGCGGTGGTGCTGGGCAAGCTCTCGGCGGCGTTCCGGCTCAGCGTCGCCACGCTCCTCGACCCGGACGGGACGGGGCGGGCGGAGGCGGAGCGCGTCCGGCGCGCCGAGGAGGCGCCGCGCTGGCTCGACCCGGAGACCGGGTACACGCGCCGGCAGGTCTCCACGCCGGGATTCCCGGCGGAGGTGGCCGAGATCCGGCTGCCCGCAGGGGCCCGAGTGCCGTACCCCGCCGCCGCGTTCGCGTTCCACCGGCAGATCATCTGGGTGCTCGACGGGCAGCTCACCTTCCACGAGGGCGCCACGGTGCACGAGCTGGAGGCCGGGGACACCGTCGAGCTGGGCGCCCCAGCACCGTGCGTCTTCGTCAACTCCACCGAACGGGAATGCCGTTACGCGGTCGTCCTCGTGCGCGGGGAGGCGCCGTGAGCCCGGCCCGCGGCGGCGTCCCGCTGCTCGCCTGCACGGCGGGGATCGCCCTGGCCAACAACTACGCCGTGCAGCCCGCCCTCGGCGACCTCGCCCGCGACACCGGGACCTCGGCCGCCGCCATCGGCCTCGTCACGACCGCCGCGCTCGCCGGATGCATAGCCGGCTTCGCCTTCCTGCTGCCGCTCGTCGACCGCGCGGCGCCGCGCAGGCTCGTCACCGGCCAGCTCGCGCTGTTGGCCGGCGGGCTCCTGCTGGCCGCGAGCGCGCACGGCCTCGGGCAGCTGCTCGTCGCGTACGTCGTCGTCGGCGCCGGAGCGAGCGTCAGCGCGATGGCCTCGGCGATCGCGGGCCGCGGCGTCCCGGGGGAGCGCCGCGGCGCCGCCGTCTCGCTGGTGGCCGCGGGCATGTCGGCGGGGATCCTGCTCAGCCGGCTCGTCGGCGGCGCGCTGGCCGGGGCGCTGGGCTGGCGCGGCATGCTGCTTGTCTTCGCCGCCGCGGTGCTGGTCTGCGCGGCCGGGGCGTGGTGGCGGCTGCCCCGGGAGCGGCCCGCGCCGCAGGGCGGCTACCTCGGCACGCTCGCGGCGCTGCCCGGTTTGCTGCGCCGCCATCGCACCCTGCGCCGGGCCGTGGCACAGGGCAGCCTGTGGTACTTCGCCTTCAGCCTCGTCTGGGTCGCGCTCACCGTGCGGCTCGCGCAGCCCCCGTACGGCCTCGACGCCGCCGCCATCGGCCTCTACAGCCTGGCCGGGGCGCTCGGCTTCGCCGCGCTGCCGGTGGCCGGGCGGCTGGGGGACCGGTACTCGCCGCGGGCCGTGATCCGCGTCAGCATGGTCGTCGCGGCAGTGGGCGCGGCGCTGCTCTGCACGGGGTTGTCACGGCCCGTGATCACCGCGGTGGGGCTGGCTCTCGTCGACGCGGGGTGCTTCACGGCGCAGGCCGCGAACCAGGCGCGCATCCTCGGGATCGACCCGCTGCGGGCCGGGAGCCTCAGCGGGGTCTACCTGCTGCTGTACTTCGTCGCCGGTGCCGTGGGCGCCGGCGTGGCCGCGCCGCTCGTCGCCGGCGGCGGGTGGGGGGCCGCTTCCGCTGTGGTGCTGGGGGCGCTGCTGACGGCCGGGGGCGCGGGGCTGCTGCCGGGCCGCGGACGCGTGGCCGGGCGCGGGTGGCTCGTGGCCTGCTGTGCCCGCGCGGCGCAACCGCACGGTGAGAGGGCCCCGCGCCCCTGAGGGCCTGGGTCCGAACCCCCGTCCGCGCCCCGGCGTCCGGCACGCACGCTCGGGGTTCTCACGCAGGCGCTGAGACGCGCACCTCCGGCGCGGCATCTCAGCGGTCCTGGACCGGCACCCGGCGACGGATCAGTCCTGGTCCCGGCGGGCCCGCTTCTCCGCCTGCTCGGCGTGGAGCTTCTTCACGCGGACGTTCTCCTTGCGGACGTCGGCCTGCGTGGCGCGCTCCTGCCGCAGCCACTCGGGGTTCTCGGCCTTGAGCGCCTCGATCTGCTCGGTGGTCAGCGCCTCCGTGACGCCGCCGCGGGCCAGGCCCGCGATGGAGACGCCCAGCTTCTGCGCGACGACCGGGCGCGGGTGCGGGCCGTCGGTGCGCAGGGCGACGAGCCACTGCGGCGGGTCGGCCTGCAGCGCGGCCAGCTCGGCGCGCGAGACGACGCCGTCCCGGAACTCGGCGGGCGTGGCATCGAGGTACACACCCAGCTTCTTCGCCGCGGTGGCGGGCTTCATGGTCTGGGCGCTCTGGTGCGAACTCATGAGGTCAAGGGTATCCAGCCGAACGGAGAGGTCCGACCACGCCGGGTAGCCTGGCGGCGTGACAGGCACGGAAGAAACCCCCGCACCGACGCCCGCGGCCCCCGGGTTCAGGCTCGCCTACGTTCCCGGAGCGACCCCCGCCAAGTGGGTGCGGATCTGGCACGAGCGGCTGCCCGACGTCCCGCTGACCCTCGTCCCCGTGCCCGCCGACGAGGTGTCCGACGTCCTGCGGCGCACGGACGCCGACGCGGGCCTGGTCCGGCTGCCCGTGGACCGTACGTTCTTCAGCGCGATCCCGCTGTACACGGAGACCACCGTCGTCGTGGTCCCCAAGGACCATGTCGTCGCCGCGGTCGAGCAGGTCACCCTCGCCGATCTGGCCGAGGAGATCGTGCAGCACCCGCTGGACGACGTGCTGGAGTGGCCCGAGGGGCAGCCGCCCGGGCAGGCCGCCTTCGAACGGCCCGCCACCACCGCCGACGCCGTCGAGCTGGTCGCGGCCGGAGTGGGGCTGCTGATCGTGCCGCAGTCGCTCGCCCGGCTGCACCACCGGCGTGATCTCACCTACCGGACGGTGACCGACGGGCCGGAGTCGAGTGTCGCGCTCGCCTGGCCCGAGGAGCGCACCACCGACGCGGTCGAGGACTTCATCGGCATCGTGCGCGGCCGCACCGTCAACAGCTCGCGGGGCCGCACCAAGCCCGCCGACGAGAAGGCCGGCAAGCGGGCCCCCACCAAGAAGGCCGCGGGGCAGGGCGGCAAGGGCGGATCGGGTCGGCCGAAGACCGGCGGGGCCGGAGCGCGCAAGCAGGGCGGCAAGCCGCAGGGTGCCAAGCAGCAGGGCGGCAAGCAGCAGGGCGGTAAGCGGGGCAAACCCCGGAAGCGGTCGTAGCGGTCGTAGCGGTCGTAGCGGTCCTGCGGCGGACCCCGGTCAGCGGGGCGCGCCCGCGCGCAGGCCCGCCGTCACCAGGTCCAAAAGCCGGCCCGCGCGGGACTGCCAGTCGCTGCGCGGGTCGATCTGCCACAGGCCCGCGATCGCCAGCATGAAGTCGTCGGGGGTCACACCGGGGCGGATCGTGCCCGCTCTCTCGTTCGCTTCGAGCAGCTGCGTGACCGCGCCCACGAGGAGATCGTGGGCGATGCTCTTGAACGTGCCGGGCGCCGTCGTCGCCTCGCGCAGTGCGTTCGCCAGCCCTGCCTTCGCCATCGCGTACTGGGCGAGCCGGTCCATCCACTCGCGCAGTGCCACCTCCGGCGGGCGGCTGCGCAGCAACTGGGCCGCCGTGTCGGCGACTTGCCGCACCTCGTACCGGTACACCTCCAGGACGAGCGCCTCGCGGCTGGGGAAGTTGCGGTAGAACGTGCCCTGGCCGACCCCGGCCTTCTTCGCGATCGCGCTCAGCGGCGCGTCGGCGGACCGGGTCAGCTCGGCCAGGGCCACCTCCAGGATCCGCTCGCGGTTGCGCTGGGCGTCCGAGCGGAGCGGGGCCTGCTTGTCCGGGTGCCGCACACGTCCTCCTCCGGCCGTGGCTCGGAAACGTCCTTGATGGGCGGACAGTTGTCCACTACGGTCGAGGACCGTAGAACGGACAGGTGTCCGCTTCGGCCCCACCCTAGTGGGCACGCGGCGTACCCGAACCGGAACGTACGCCGACCGCCCCACCTTCCTGCGTACAACGCCGATTCTCCTCGCACCAGAGCAACGCATCTGCGAAAGAAGGCTGTTCATGGCTTCGGCCGACCACCTCGCCACCTCGGCGTCCAGCACTGTCACTCTGCACGTGAACGGGGAGAAGCACACCCTCCCCGTCGACCATCGCACCACACTGCTCGACGCCCTGCGCGAGCGGCTCGATCTGACCGGCACGAAGAAAGGCTGCGACCAGGGGCAGTGCGGTGCCTGCACGGTGCTCGTGGACGGCCGCCGCGCCGTGTCCTGCCTGACTCTCGCCGTCGCCTCCGAGGGCCGCGAGATCACCACCATCGAGGGGATCGCCGAGGGCGACCGGCTCCACCCGGTGCAGCAGGCGTTCCTCGATCTCGACGGATTCCAGTGCGGCTACTGCACGCCCGGCCAGATCTGTTCGGCGCTCGCCGTGCTCGACGAGCACGCGGCGGGCTGGCCCAGCGCCGCGACCGAGGACGTGCGCCCGGACGCCGGACCGCCACCGCTGACCCCGGAGGAGATCAGGGAGCGGATGAGCGGCAACCTGTGCCGCTGCGGCGCGTACGGTTCGATCGTGCGTGCCGTGACGCAGGCCGCCGCGCAGTCGGCCGACGGGTCGAAGGAGGTTGTGGCATGAGGGAGTTCGGATACGAGCGGGCGCTCGACGTCTCCGGTGCCGTGGCGGTCCTCGGCGCCGACCCCGAGGCGCGCTACCTCGGCGGCGGCACCAACCTCGTCGACCTGATGAAGGCGGGCATCGAGCGCCCCGCACGCCTGGTCGACGTACGGGAACTGCCGCTGGACCGCATCGAGGCGACCCCCGAGGGCGGCCTGCGGATCGGGGCCACCGTCACCAACAGCGACCTCGCCGCCCACCCCGAAGTACGCCTGCGCTACCCGGCGTTGAGCCAGGCCGTGCTCGCGGGCGCCTCCGGGCAGCTGCGGAACATGGCGACCGTCGGCGGCAATCTGCTGCAGCGCACCCGCTGCGGCTACTTCACCGACATCAGCAAGCCGTGCAACAAGCGCGAGCCGGGCAGCGGCTGCCCCGCCGTCGACGGCGAGCACCGCAACCACGCCGTGCTCGGCGCGAGCGCGCACTGTGTGGCCGTGCACCCCTCCGACATGGGTGTGGCGCTGGCCGCTTTCGACGCCGTCGTCACCTACGAAACCGCCGACGGGCCGGGGGAGTTGGCGCTCGCCGACTTCTATCTGCCGGTCGGTGACACCCCGCACCTGGAGACCGCGCTGCCCGCCGGCGCGCTCATCACCGGTGTCGTGCTGCCGCCCGCGCCCGTCGCCGCGCACTCCCGCTACCGCAAGGTGCGCGAGCGCGCCTCGTACGCCTTCGCCATCGGCTCGGTGGCCGCCGCGCTTCAGGTGCGGGACGGTGTCGTCGTGGACGCGCGGCTGGCCCTCGGGGCGGTCGCGTCCCGGCCCTGGCGGGCCCACGCCGCCGAACGGGCGCTGATCGGCGGGCCCGCGAGCGGCGAGGCGTTCGCCGCCGCGGCCGACGCCGAACTCGCGGCGGCGGCCCCGCTGCCGCAGAACGCGTACAAGGTGCCGCTGCTGCGCAACCTCGTGGTGGCCGTGCTCACCGAACTGAGCGAGGAGACCGGTCGATGACCACCACTGTCAGGCACGACGCGGTGGGTGTCGCGCGCACCCGCATCGAGGGCGTCGAGAAGGTCACCGGTGCGGCGCGCTACGCGAGCGAGCTGCCGTTCACCGAACTCGCCCACGGCTGGCTGGTGTTGTCGACCGTGGCGCGCGGTCGCGTCCGGTCGGTCGGCGACGCCGCGGTGCGCGGGATGCCCGGCGTCCTCGCCGTGCTGCACCATGGCAACGCACCCCGGGTGACCATCGACTACATCGGCCAGCTCGGCGCGCCCGACCCGATCCTCGGCGTCTTCCAGGGCGACCGGGTGCCGCACGCGGGCTGGCCCGTCGCGCTCGTCGTCGCCGAGACGTCCGAGCAGGCCAGGGAGGCGGCGGAGGCGCTCGTCGTCGAGTACGACACCGAGCCGCACGACAGCGTCTTCCGCGCCGACCACCCCGCCGCGTACGCACCCGAGGGACTCACCCAGACCAAGGGCGACCTGGAGGCCGAACTCGCGGCGTCCGCCGTGGTGCTTGACGCGACGTACACGACGCCGGAGCAGCACCACAGCGCCATGGAGCCGCACGCCTGCACCGCGCGCTGGGAGGACGGCCGCCTGGAGGTCGTCGACTCCAACCAGGGCAGCATGTGGGTCGCCGACGAGCTGGCCAAGCTGTTCTCGCTCGACCTGTCGGCCGTCCGCGTCCGCTCCGAGCACGTCGGCGGCGCCTTCGGCTCCAAGGGAGTACGGCCCCACCACGTCGCCGCCGTGATGGCCGCGACCCAGCTCCAGCGCCCGGTCCGGATCTCCATGACGCGCCGTCAGGTCTTCGCGGCGACCGGCTACCGCAGCCCCACCGAGCAGCGCGTCCGGCTCGGCGCCGAGCCCGACGGCAGGCTGCGGGCCTTCGGCCACGAGGCGAGCTCCGCCACCTCGAACCTGAAGGAGTTCGTCGAGTCCAGCGCCGGTTACGGGCGCGCCATGTACGCGGCCGACGCGCACCACACCGCGCACCGCGTGGTGCCGGTGGACGTGCCGACGCCGACGTTCATGCGGGCGCCGGGCGAGGCACCCGGCTCCTTCGCCGTGGAGTGTGCGCTCGACGAACTCGCCGAGCGGCTCGGCCTGGACCCGATCGCGCTGCGCGTGCGCAACGAACCGACGGTGGGCCCGGTCTCGGGGCTGCCGTTCAGCAGCCGCAACCTGGTGGCCTGCTTCGAGGAGGGTGCCCGCAGGTTCGGCTGGGACGACCGTGACCCGCGGCCCCGGACGCGCCGCGAGGGCCGCTGGCTCATCGGCACCGGGGTGGCCGCGTCCACGTTCCCGTCCGGAGTCGCGCCGTCCACGGCCTCGGTCACCGCCGAGCAGGACGGCACGTTCACGGTCCGGATCACCGCGTCCGACGTCGGCACGGGGGCCCGCACCGCCCTGTCGTCGATCGCCGCCGACGCGCTGGACGTCACCGTCGACCGGGTCCATGTCCGCATCGCCGACAGCGACTTCGGGCCCGCCTGGGTCTCCGGTGGCTCCATGGGCACCCGCTCCTGGGGCTGGGCCGTCATGGCGGCCGCCCGCGAACTGCGCGAGAAGCTGCCGCTGGCGCCGGGCGAGATCCCGGAGGGCGGCATCACGGCCCGCACGGACACCGCCGGGCTCGTGGCCGAACTCGCCCAGAAGGAACGGCACTCGTTCGGTGCGCAGTTCGCCGAGGTCGCCGTCGACGTCGCCACCGGAGAGGTGCGGGTACGCCGCCTCCTCGGGATCTTCGCGGCGGGCCGCATCGTCAACCCCCTCACCGCGCGCGGCCAGTTGACCGGCGGCATGACGTGGGGCATCTCCATGGCGCTGCACGAGGAGGCGGTGCGCGACGAGGCGTCCGGCGGGCACGTCGGCGCGGACTTCGCGGGCTACCACTTCTCGGCCAACGCCGACATCCCCGCCGTCGAGGCCGACTGGGTCGCGGACCCCGACCCGGACGACCCCGTCGGCATCAAGGGCATCGGCGAGATCGGCATCGTCGGCACGGCCGCCGCGATCGCCAACGCGGTGTGGCACGCGACCGGCGTCCGCCACCGCGATCTGCCGATCAGGCCCGACCGGGTGATCCTGGCCGAGCAAGAGACGGAGCGGCATGCTTGATCTGGCCGCCGAACTGGCCCGATGGGCCGCGCAGGGCAGGGAGTTCGCCGTCGCCACCGTCGTCTCGGTGAGCGGCAGCGCGCCCCGGCCGCCCGGCGCGGCCCTGGCCGTCGACACCGCGGGCGAGGTCATCGGCTCGGTCTCCGGCGGCTGTGTCGAAGGTGCGGTCTACGAGCTGTGCGAGCAGGCCCTCGCCGACGGGACGCCGGTCCGCGAGAGCTTCGGCTACAGCGACGACGACGCGTTCGCGGTGGGCCTGTCGTGCGGCGGCGTCGTCGAGGTCCACGTCGTGCCCGTGCGGGCCGACTCCCCGTCCCGTACGACGGTGGAGACGGCCCTCGCGCTGGCGGCGCGCGGCGAGGCGGTGGCCCTGGCCCGGGTGCTCGACGGACCGGGTGAACTCGCCGGTGCGGGCGGGCTGTTGCTGGTCCGCCCGGACGGGACGCACGACGGCGCGCTCGGCTCCGCCGACGACGCCGGGCTCGCCGCGCAGGCCGGCGCCCTGCTCGACCTCGGGCACACCGGGGTCTGCGCGGTGCCGGAGGGCTCGGCCCGCTGCGGCGCCGACGTCACGCTCTTCGTCGAGTCGAGCGTGCCGCCCGCCCGGATGATCGTGTTCGGCGCGGTCGACTTCGCCGGGGCGCTGGTCCGCGTCGGCAAGCTGCTCGGGTTCCACGTCACGCTGTGCGACGCGCGCGCGGTGTTCGCGACCCCGGCCCGTTTCCCGGAGGCCGACGAGGTCGTCGTGGAGTGGCCCGACCGGTATCTGCGGGCCACGGAGACGGACGCCCGCACGGTCCTGTGCGTCCTGACGCACGACGCCAAGTTCGACGTGCCGCTGCTGGAGGTCGCACTGCGGCTTCCGGCGGCGTACGTCGGGGCGATGGGCTCGCGGCGCACCCACGACGACCGGATGAACCGGCTGCGCGAGGCGGGCCTCGGGGAGCGGGAACTGTCCCGCCTCCGCTCGCCGATCGGCCTCGACCTGGGCGGCCGGACACCCGAGGAGACCGCCGTGTCGATCGGGGCTGAGATCGTGGCCGTGCTGCGCGGCGGGAGCGGCGTGCCGTTGCGGGACGGGGACGGGGCGGTGCACGCTCGCCGCCGAAGCCGGACCGAGCGGCTCGACCCCTGAGCGCCTGTGTCCGACGAGGGAGCGGGAGAACACCATGGGACCCACGGAATCCGGGGAGCGGCACGCCGACGACGGTGTCCCGCTCGCCCGGTTCGCCGACACGATCCTCGTGGTGTGCCCGCGCTGCGGCGGCCGCGCGTCGGTCGTGCAGCGCCCAGGGCTGCCCGAACTCCGTTACGCCACCGACCTGTTGGTGTGGTCGCGGCGACTGGTGTGCGCCGGGTGCGGGCGCACCGACGACTGGCGGGCCGGACGCCGCGGCTCGGGCGCGGTGGGTGTGGTCCTCGGCGGTACCGAGGAACCCTTCTTCGGTCGCCCGCTGTGGCTGCAAGTGCCCTGTGCGGGCCGGGTGCTGTGGGCGTACAACGACCGGCACGTGACCGCGCTGGAGGAGTACGTGGCCGCCCGCCTGCGTGAACACGGCGCCCCGTACTCGTCGACCCGGGCGATGTTCCCCCGGCTGCCCGCCTGGGTGAAGTCGGCGGCCCACCGCCCCGCCGTCCTCAAGGGCCTGGCGGAGCTGCACACCCTGGCGGGACGCTCGGCTCCCGCCGACCGCTCGGCGGCGGCCCACGCGCACGGCGACCGGCCGCGCCCGTACGGCAGCCTGCACTTCGTGCGCGGGACCGACTGACACCGGCTCTCAGGCGCCCACGGTCCCGTCGACGCCCTCGCGCAGGAAGTCCGCGTGGCCGTTGTGCCGCCCGTACTCCAGCAGCACGTGCACCATCACCATGCGCAGCGACACGTCCTCGCCCCACCGCGGCTGATGGCCCAGCACATCCAGGGATTCGGCCTCCCGCTCGATGCGCCGCGCGATCTCCACCTCCGCCTCCCACGCGGCGAAGGCCTCGGCGCGGGTCGAGGCGCTCGCGTCGTACGCCACCTGGAAGTCCATCGCGTCCGACCAGACCAGGGGGATCTCCTGATCCTCGAAACAGCGGCGGAACCAGGTGCGTTCGACTTCCGCCATGTGCCGGACCAGGCCGAGAAGCGACAGCGTCGACGGCGGCATGGAGCGCTGCCGCAGCTCCTCGTCCGTCAGCCCCTCGCACTTCATGGCGAGCGTCGCCCGGTGGTAGTCGAGAAACGCCCGCAGCGTCTCGCGTTCCTGGCCGACGAGCGGCGGGCCCGTGCGCGGGTCAGTGGTCATGAGCAGCCTTTCGGGGGAGGCGGACCCCGTGACCGTACAGGGTGGTGACCCGCGCCGCGGCGGCCGCTACCCGAGCGCGAGCATCGCCCCCGCGACCTCGTCGGCCGCCGTGCGCGGCAGCGCGGTGGCGGCCTCCTCCAGGACCAGCAGCCGGGCGCCGGGGATCTCGCGCGCGAGCGCCTCGCCGTTGCCGACGGGGAAGAACCTGTCGCGGCGGCCGTGCACGACGAGCGTGGGCACCTTGATCGCGGGCAGCCGCTCCCGCCAGCGGGGCGCGCAGTCGAGCCGGGAGAACACCAGGCCCAGCTGGTTCGCCAGCTGCACCGGCGGCGTGGTGCCGGGTGTGCGGTCCCAGACGCGGGCGGCGGTGGCACGCGCGGCGGCCGGGTCGTCCCCGCGGATCTCGGCGGCGGCCGCGGCGAACTCCGCGACCGCCGCCCGGTCCGCCCAGTCGGGCATCGGACGCGAGAACAGCCGCAGCATCGTCTCCTGGTCGTGGTCGGGGAGATCGTCGTCGGGCGGACCGGGCGCGACCGCTCGGGTGCCGACCAGGGTGAGCGCCGAGAACGCGTCCGGATGGTCGAGCACGGCGACCTGGGCGACCATCCCGCCGACGCCGATCCCCGCGAGGTGCGCCGGGCGCCCGCCCAGCACATCGGCGAGGGCCGCCGCGTCGGCGGCGAGGTCGCGCAGCGTGTAGCCGGGCGCCTGCGGGTCCGCCGTCGTCGACTCCCCGCTGTCGCGCAGGTCGTAGCGGACGACGCGGCGCCCGCCGGCGGCGAGCCGCTCGCACAGCGCGTCCGGCCAGGACAGCATCGTCGTCCCGCCGACGAGCAGGACGAGGGGCGCGTCGTCGGCCCCGAACGATTCGATGCCCAGGTCGGTGCCGTGGGCGTGCACTGTGGTCATCGGCTCACCTGGTGATGTCGTAGGTCAGATGGGTGGCGGTCGAGGTCGCGACGAGGCTCCGCCGCACCAGTGTGCGCGGCGGCCCGCCCGTGAACAGGGGCGTTCCGGACCCGAACAGGACGGGGGCCAGGGCCTGTCTCCCAGATCCCTCCGTCGCCCGGAGGGCGGCCCCGCGGCGTCCGGTGCGTGCTCCCAGGGGGTCCCCCGGCCGGAGGCTGGGGGAGTGCCAGGTGCAAGGCTGCGCCGATGGCCCGGATGTACTTGGCCTTACGCTTGGTGCGGCGAAGGGGGTCCCTCCCGCCCGAGCCTGGCGAAGCCTGGTTCGAGGGTGGGGGCGCGTGCCAGGCGTCGTGGGGCAGGAGGGAACGGCGAGACAGGCCCTAAGTGCAGCGACAGTACGTCGACCAGCCCGGCGGCGAGCGCCGAGCCGACCGTGGCGCCGCCGCCCATGAGGACGACGTCCAGGTCCTTCCCGGCGGCGGACGACGCGGCCTCGGCGCGCCTGCGCGCGGTCGTGACCGCGTCGGACAGGCCGGTGGTGACGAACGTCCGGTCGAGGCCGGTGGTGACGAACGTCCGGTCGAGGCCGGTGAGCCGCAGCGACTGAGGCGGCGTGCCCGTCACGACGACGAACGCGGGTTCGCCGACCTCACCGGCCCCGTACCCGGTCGTCCCGTTCCAGCCCTTCGCCCCGTCGACCAGGTCGAAGAGCCGGCGGCCCAGGACCACGGCGCCGGAGCGCTCGGTCCCCTCGCGCAGGATCCCGCGGTCGTCGGGATCGTCGGAGAACGCCCAGGAGTGCAGAGCCTCGCCGCCGGTGCCCGGACCGCTGTCCGGGCCGGGGTCGGGTCCGGTGACGAAGCCGTCGAGCGAGACCGAGACGTCAGCGATGATCCGTGTCATACGAGGGCAGACTCGCCCCGCGGTGCGAACTCATCGCACGCCGTGGACCGCGGCCTCGACCGGCTCCACCCGCTCCGGTCCGCGCGCCGTCCCCGGGCGCCCCGTCCCGACGCCGTTGAACGCCAGATTCAGCCCGAACGCCAGCAGGGTCGCGCTCGTCACCGGCGACCCGAGCACGATCCCCACGCCCTCCGGGAACCGTGAGTACAGATCGGGCGCCACCTCGGGCGCCATCCCCACCCCGATCGACACCGCCACGATCAGCAGGTTGTGCGTACCGTCGAAGTCGACCTTGCGCAGCGTGTTGATCCCCACCGTGGCGACGGTCGCGAACATCACCAGGCCTGCCGCGCCGACCACCGGCTGCGGCAGCCCGGCGACCAGCGCGCCCAGCTTCGGGATCAGGCCGAGGACGACGAGCAGGCCGCCCGCGACCGTCGCGACATGCCGGCTGCGCACCTTCGTCATGGTCACCAGGCCCACGTTCTGCGCGAAGACCGTGTCCAGGAAGGCGTTCATGACGCCGCCCAGCACCCCGGAGAGCCCGTCGGCGGCGAGGCCGCGCGCCATGTCCGCGGTCGTCAGCTTCTTCCCGGTCAGCTCCGCGACGGCGATGAGGTCCGCCGTCGACTCGGCGAACAGGACCAGCATCACCACGCACATGGACAGCACGGCCACCGCCGGGAACTGCGGCGCCCCGAAGTGGAACGGCGCGCTCACCCCGAACCAGTCCGCGGTCCGTACGGCCGAGAGGTCGACGAGCCCGAACGGCACCGCCACCGCCGTCCCCGCAAGCAGCCCGAGCAGCACCCCGGTCTGCGCGAGGAACCCGCGCCCGAACCGGGCCACGAGCAGGATCACCACGACCACGAACGCGGCGAGCGCGAGCCGCGACGGGGCGGCGTGGTCGGCGGCCTTCGGATCGTTGCCGACGACCAGGTTCACGCCGACACCGATCAGCGCGAGCCCGACGACCGTGATCACCACCCCGCTGACCAGCGGCGGGAAGAACCGCACCGCCTTCGCGAACGGGTAGGCGACGAGCAGTCCGAAGACCCCGGCCGCCAGCATCGACCCGTACACCGCCTGGATGCCGTACTCCCCGGCGATCAGGATCATCGGCGTCACCGCGGTGAACGCGGCCCCCGCCATCACCGGCATCCGTACCCCGAGGATCCGGCCGACCCCGGCTCCCTGGATCATCGTGACGACGCCCGCGACGAGCAGATCGGCGTTGATCAGCACCCCGATCGTGGCCGCGTCGAGCCCGGCCGCCGCACCGAACACCAGCGGCACGGTCACACACCCCGTGTACATCACGAGCACATGCTGCAGTCCGAGCACGGCGAGCCGTCCGAAACCGGACCGCGCGGCCGTCGCCTTCGCGGGCATCGTCACGTCAACACCCTTTCTAGCGAGCGAAGTTGGCAGCGATGCGCTGCTGGATGTAGTCGGCCGCGGTGATCGGCGGGTAGCGCCGCTCAGGGCCCTCGATCACCACGTCACGGTCGGCCTGCGCGAAGAACGCGATGCTGTGCCGCGCCGACCGGTCGTCGTCCGGGCCCGGCGACTTCACCCGGTGGAAGTTCGACGGCAGCCGGTCGTCGCTCCACCGCATCAGCATGTCGCCGATGTTGCAGGTGATGGCGTCGTCGGCCGGCTCGACCGGCGTCCACTCCTGCGCCTCGGCCTCCTTGCCGGGGCAGACCTGGAGCCCGCCCTGCCCGTCGCGCTGGAACAGCAGCGTCAGACAGTCGAAGTCGGTGTGCGCCCCGGCCCGCCACACGTCCGCGGGGATCTCCGCCTCCTGCGGCACGGCGAAGTAGTGCAGCATCCGCAGCGTCGACTGGTACTGCGCGCTCTCCGGGTCGTGGGCCCGCGCGAAGAACCCTTCCGGCATCCCCAGCCTGTCGGCGAAGCAGCCCAGGACGCGCATCGCGAGGTCCCGGCAGCGCGCCTCGAAGGCGAGCGTGCGCGCCCGGAACCCGGGCAGCGCGTCGTCGGGCCACAGCCCGTCCATGTGCGGCCGGGTGACCTGGTACGACTCCTTCTGGTCCGGCGTGCCGACGGACGGCCGCACCTGGGTCATCGACTCCCAGCCGGAGTTGAGTCCCTTCTTCAGCGCGTGCCGCGCCTTGGTCTCGTCCGGCAGCGCGAAGAACCGGGCGGCGTCCGCGAACGCCCCGTCGACGAGGGGCTGTTCGATGCCGTGGTTCACGAGCTGGAAGAAGCCGATGTCGGTCGCGGCCGCCCACAGCTCCTCGGTGATCTCGGCCCGGCGGGTGTCGAAGTCGGTGAGGTCGATCCGGCGGATCTCCCGGGCGGAGGTCTCCGTCCCGGCCCCGCCCATCCGGGTCTCCTTGTCCAGCTCGGCCAGTTGGTACGCGGTGTTCGTCATCGCGGCTTTCGCTCCTGTGGTGAGGGAGGAGTGAGGTCTACGGGATGCAGTCACCGCCCCTGCGATCCCCACCGCGGACGCACAGAGGTCCGCGGGCACGGTCACGGCGGACCCCGTCCGGGCCCGGCGCCGTGGGCTGGCACGGACCCCGGTCGCCCGGGGCCGTACGCGATGACCTCACCCTGCCCGGCGTGTGTTTCGTCCCGGGATCACGGCGTTAAGCGGGGGTAACGGATGCGGTGGAACGCAGCCCGTCCGCCAACTCCGCTCCGGGCAGCCGGACATGCTCCCCGCCCTGGACCAGCAGCTCGCCGCCGACCAGGACCGCCGCCACGGTCCTGCTGCCCGCGCACGTCAGCAGGGTCGCCCCCGGATCGCGTACGGGAAGGCAGGCGTAGTCCTGGTCGAACCGGTGCAGCACCAGGTCCGCCTGGACGCCCGGCTGCACACCGTCGGGGCGCTCCTCCAGGCCGAGGACGCGGTTGGCGCCGTTCGAGGCCAGCGCGAACATCTCGGGGAAACCGAGGAGATCGGCCTCGCGGCGGGCGGCCCGCTGCAGATACGCGCCGATGCGCAGCGCCTCCAGCATGTCCTGGGTGTCGTTGCTCGCGGCCCCGTCCACGCCGAGCCCGACCCGCAGGCCGGCCGCCAGCATCTCGGGTACGGGGGCGATGCCGCTGCCCAGACGCATGTTGCTGAGCGGGTTGTAGGAGACGCCGACCCCGTGCCGGGCCAGCGTCGCACGGCCCGCCGCGTCCAGCTCCACACAGTGCACGGCCAGCAGTCGCTCCCACAGGAACCCGGCCCGCTCCAGATAGGCCACGGCGCCGACACTGGCGTGCTGCCGGCACATCGTCTCGTCGGTCGTCGTCTCCAACAGATGCAGCGAGACCGGCAGTTGACGCTCGTCGGCGTACGCGCGCACCGCCTCCATGCCCTCCGGCGTCAGGCACCGCGGGTTGGGCACGGCCAGCCCGACGCCGACCCGGCTGCCGCGCGCGGCCCCGATCAGTTCGTCGGTGTGCGCGAGCGCCTCCTTCAGCGGCTGCATCAGCCGCGGATCGAAGCCCCACTTGCGGCTGCGGTCGGCCCGGTCGGCGACCCCGCGGCCTAGCACGGCCCGCACCCCGCTGTCGCGCAGCGCCCGCAGCACCGCGTCGTGCACCTCGGGGGAGGGATGCGGCCACATGTGCTCGACGAGGGTCGTCGTACCGCTGCGCAGCGCCTCGGCCGCCGCGGCGGCGGCGGTCCAGTACGCCCGCTCGGGGGTGAGCGCCACCGCCTCCTCGCCGACGGCGCTCAGCCACGACAGCAGCGGCAACCCCTCGCCGATCCCGCGCAGACCGGCCTGGAAGAGATGCGTGTGCGTGTTCACGAGACCGGGGGTGAGATGCGCCCCGGAACCGTCCAGCACCCGCGCCCCGTGCGGCAGTTGACCCTTCGGTACGAGGGCCTGCACCCGGCCGTCGACGAGGTGGACGTCCGTCCCCGTCCGCCAGGAACCGCCGCTGTACACGGTGACATCGGTGATCGTGTCGACGAGGTGGGGCAGCGGGCGGGTCATCGGGCGGGTCATCGGGCGGCTTCCTTCCGGACGCGGAGGCGGAGGGGGAGGGAGACGGACGGGGTGTGGTGGAACAGCAGGTTGAGGAGGAAGGCGACGATGCCGGTGACGGCGATGCCGCTGTCCAGGACTGTGCGCGCGTACGAGGGCAGCGGCGCGTAGAAGTCCGGGGCCCCGACCGGGATCATGCCGAGTCCGAAGGCGAGCGCCACGGTCAGCAGATTGCGGGAGTCGCTCAGATCGGCGCGGGCCAGAATGCGCAGTCCGACCGCGCCGACCGTGCCGAACATGACGAGCGACACCCCGCCGAGCACCGGCCCCGGCACGGCGGCGACGGCGGCCCCGAGCACCGGCACGAAGGCGAGGACCACCATCAACGCCCCCGACAGGGCGACGACATGACGGCTGCGCACCCGGGTCACGCTCACCAGGCCCACCGACTGCCCGAACGTCACGATGGGGAAGGAGGCCAGGGCGCCGGAGACCACGGTGGCGGCGCCGTCGGCGCGCAGCGCCCGCACGACCGTCGGAGCGTCGTCGCCGCGCTCCACGATCTGCCCGACGGCCAGGGTGTCGCCGACCGACTCGACCATGTTCACGAGCTGCACGACGAGCATGGCGACGATCGCGGGCACGACGAACGTGGGCGCCCCGAACGCGGTCGGGTCCGGCACGGTCGCGGCGTCCGCCTCGGTCACTCCCGACCCGTCGAACAGGCCCATCGGCACGGCCAGTACGGTTCCCGCGGCCATCGCGACGAGCACCGAGAAGCGGGCGACGGCGGGCGGGGCGAGCCGCTCGACCAGCACGACGAGGGCGACCGTGACGGCGGCGAGCGCGAGCCCGCGTCCGCCGCCCTTCCCGCCGCTCACGAGCCCGGCCGCGGACGGCACGAGCGAGAATCCGATGACGGCGATCACCGTCCCCGTCACCAGCGGCGGGAACAGATGCAGACACCGGCCGAACCACGGCGCGACCGCCACCGTGACGAGGCCCGACACGATCGTGGCCCCGAACACGGCGGCGAGGCCGTGCTCCTGTCCGATGAGGATCGCCGGGGTGATCGCGGTGAACGTCGAGCCCATCACCAGGGGCAGCCGCGCCCCCACGAACCCCTTCACGCCCAGCGTCTGCAGCAGCGTGGCGAGCCCGCTCACCAGCAGATTGGCGCTGATGAGGATCCGTATCCGCTCCTCGGGCAGATGCAGCGCGGTGCCCACGAGCAGCGGCATCGTGGCCATGCCCGCGTACGCGACGAGCAGATGCTGCAGGCTCAGCGGCACGAGCCGGCGCAGCGGCGGCCGTACGTCGACGGGGTGCGGGTCCTGTGCGGGTGCGACGGCATCCGCATCGGGGTGCGCGGCGACAGCCATCGTTCCTCCCTGAAAGCTCGGTGGAAGACGGCTGGTTCGCGCCGGGGCGGCATGCGGCCCCGCGCCCACCGGCCGTTGCAGCCATGACCGGTGTGCGGGTGACCGTAGGCAGCGGGTGTTTCGGGCGCGTTGCCGTCAGGAAACCGCGGCGGAACCCGTCCGCGGCCCTCGGTGCCGCATTGGTCCAGACCCATTGACGAAAGGTCTGGGCCTCCCTACCGTGCGACATGCTCGCGACAACTCAGGTCCTCCACCCCACGGGAGCCCCCATGTCTCGCCGCAGCCGCACCCCCCGCCTCCTCGCCGCCGCCCTCACGGCGGCCGCCACCGTCACCACGCTCCTGGTCACGGCCCCTTCCGCGCCCGCCGCCGACACCTGCGCGACGAAGCCGCGGCCGTCGGACAAGGTCCTGCAGGGCTACTGGGAGAACTGGGACGGCGCTGCCAACGGGGTCCACCCGCCCTTCGGCTGGACCCCGATCACCAACCCCGAGATCGCCCAGCACGGCTACAACGTCATCAACGCCGCCTTCCCCGTGATCCGCTCCGACGGCACGGCCCTGTGGGAGGACGGTATGGACACCGGCGTGAAGGTCGCCACCCCGGCCGAGATGTGCCAGGCCAAGGACGCGGGCGCGACCCTCCTGATGTCCATCGGCGGCGCCGCGGCCGGCATCGACCTCAACTCCACGGCCGTCGCCGACCGGTTCGTCGAGACGATCGTGCCGATCCTGAAGCGGTACAACTTCGACGGCATCGACATCGACATCGAGACGGGCCTGACCGGCAGCGGGAACATCTCCCAACTCTCCACCTCACAAGCCAACTTGATCCGCATCATCGACGGAATCCTGGCGCAGATGCCGGCCGGGTTCGGCCTGACGATGGCGCCCGAGACGGCGTACGTCACCGGCGGCAGCGTCACGTACGGCTCGATCTGGGGCGCGTACCTCCCGATCATCAAGAAGTACGCCGACAACGGCCGCCTGTGGTGGCTCAACATGCAGTACTACAACGGCAGCATGTACGGATGCTCGGGCGACTCCTACTCCGCCGGCACCGTCAAGGGCTTCACCGCGCAGACGGACTGTCTGAACAAGGGGCTCGTCGTCCAGGGCGCCACGATCAAGGTGCCCTATGACCGGCAGGTGCCGGGGCTTCCCGCCCAACCGGGGGCCGGTGGCGGCTATATGACGACGGATCAGGTCGCGGAGGCGTGGCACACGTACGGCGGGGCGCTCAAGGGCCTGATGACCTGGTCGGTCAACTGGGACGGGTCGAAGGGGTGGACCTTCGGGGACAATGTGAAGGGGCTGTTCCAGGGCTGAGGGAGGTCCTCTCAACGGCGTCGACGCGGATCGGCGGACCGTACTTCACGGCACCGCCTGGAAGGCGAGGAACCCGCCGGTGGGACTGACGGCGAGCCGGCGGTCTCAGGATGTCCAACGTCCGTGTCATCTCGGCGGCCGGGGCCCCCTCCACTGTGTACGCGTTCGAGATCAGCACCCGCACCCGGCCGTGGGCAGGGGCGGCGTCGAGGACGCGCTCCCGGTCCCCGGCCTCCGCCACGTCCGCCCGGACCAACACGGTGGCCGCGCCGATCCCGGCCGCGGCGCCCGTCACGACGCCGACCGGGTCGGTGGAACGCTGCCTGGCACCGTCGTGCACCGGCCCTGGCGTTGAGCCTGCGGCAAGCCCGAAATAAAGTCACCGGCTCGGAGCGTGGAGAGGAGTCGGTCATGGTGTCCTACGCCGGGCGCGGAGTGCACGGGGATGTCGTGGAGGCGCTCGGCTCCCGGGTCGTCGGGGGCGCGGCGCCGGTCGGCGCCACCCTCGATCCGCGCGACCTCGGCGCGGAGTTCGACGTCAGCCTCACCGTCATCCGCGAGGCGCTGAAGGTCCTCGCGGGCAAGGGGCTCGTCGCTTCCCGCCAGAAGCGGGGCACCTTCGTGCGCCCGCGCGCCGACTGGAACGTCCTCGACGCGGACGTCATCCGCTGGCGCGTCGAGGGCGGCGAGGCACGGGCCGTGCTGCGCGACCTCGCCGAGATGCGCGCCATCGTGGAACCCGCGGCGGTGCGCCGGGCCGCCGAGTGGCGCACCGGGCGGCACCTCGCGGATCTCGAAGCGGCGCTGGAGCGTATGGCGCGGGCCGGGGACGACGCGGCCGAGGCGGTGGCCGCGGACTCCGATTTCCACCGTGCGCTTCTCGCGGCCTCCGGCAACGAGATGCTGGCCATGCTGCACGCCCTGACGGCCCCGGCCCTGCGGGCCCGCGACAGCATCGTGCACGGCCCGCACGGCAGCGCCGACGACCCGGTGCCCAGCCACCGGGCGGTGTTGGACGCGATCAGGGACGGCGCCGCCGAGCGCGCCGGCGCGGCCATGGCCCGGCTGCTCGCGCAGGCGGACCGGGACGCGCACGCGGCCGTGCGCGAACGGGCCTGAGCCGTCAGGCCGCCGGTGCGGGGTAGGTGTCGCCCGCGGGTCCGTCGGTGCCGGGGTCGGTGTCCGCGGGGCCCAGCGGCTCGCCCTCCCACAGCAGCACCCGCCAGCCCTCCTCGGGCGACCCGTCCAGGACGACCACGCCCGTGTTGCTGAGCGGGTGGGACGCCGCGAACGGCACATCGACGTTCGTGGCCCGCGCGGCGACCCAGGTGCGGATCGCGGCGCCATGGCTGACCAGCGCCACCGTCGCCCCCGACGCGGCGGCCTCGGCGACGACGGCGTCGTACCGGCCGAGCGCCTCCACCCCGTTCTCCCCGCCCGGCATCCGGCGCGCGGTGTCGCCCGCCGCCCAGGCGAACGCGGTCTCCATGTAGAGCGCGGCTGCCTCGCTGTCGCCCCGCATCTCCAGATCCCCGGCGATCAGCTCCCGGATGCCGTCACGGACCCGGACGTCGAGCCCGGTGGCGGCGGCCAGCGGCGCGGCGGTCAGCTGGGTGCGCAGCAGCGTCGAGACGTACAGCGCGTCGATCGCCTCCCGCCCCAGCGCCTCCGGCAGCGCGGCGGCCTGCTCCAGCCCGAGCGGCGTCAGACCGGGCCCCGGTTCCCCGGTGTCCAGCAGGTGCTTGACGTTGGACGGGGTCTGTCCGTGCCGGATGAGGATCAGACGCATACGGGAAGCCTCCGAGGTGCGTGTAGGGGACATCGTCATCGGCTCCACTGTGCCACCCGGAGCCGCACAGGCTTGTGACGTGCGTCATCTCACCGAACAGTTCCTCCTCGGAGCCCTCCACCGGGGACGGACGGTGGAACAGTTCCTCGGGCCGTGCGGCGGACCGGACCGCCCCAAAGTCGCGTACGTCGAGATCCGGCCCGCCGAGGGCCGCTTCGAGGTGTAGAGGTGTACCTGCACGAGTTGCTCGACTCGGATCCCGTGACCTGGGACCTGGACGCGCTGCCGCCGCTGCACGACACGGACGAAGAGGACTTCGGGCTTCCGGTGGCCGTGGCGGACGACCCGGCCGGGGCGCTCGGCGCGGCGGCCGGCCGGACCGCCGCCGTGCCCCGTCGGTGGGCGAACCAGGGCATGGCCGGTGACGAGTACCGGGACTTCGTCGTGGCGGGGCGGCCGGCGGACGGCCCGTGAGCACCGGGGGCCCCGCCGTCCCAGGACGGCGGGGCCCATCACGACGCGGGGCGTCGGGAAGCGGCGGTGTGGGTCAGTGGATCATTTCTTCCGCCGTGACGGTGTCCTTCGTCTCCGGGGCCCACAGGAGGCTGCCGACGGTGCCGATGGCCAGGACGCCGGTCATCCACGCCATCGACCAGCCCATTCCCCAGGCGCTCAGGCTGACCGGCAGCACGAAGGTGCCGACGGCGGAGGCGATGCGGCTGGTGCCGTTGAGGAAGCCGACGCCCGAACCACGCAGGGGCGTTGGGAACAGCTCGGCCGGATAGACCTGGGTGATGTTGGAGGCCGCCGCCATGATGAAGGTGTAGAGCAGGAACGGCACCATCAGCCACCAGCCGGAGGCGCCGGACAGCACCGCCATCAGACCGAGGCACACGGTCATCACGAGGAAGGTCCAGGTGGTGAACGGGCGCCGTCCCATCCGGTAGACCGGCCAGAGGCCGAGTACACCGCCGGCCAGCAGGAACAGGTTGAGCAGCAGATAGCCGACGTCCTCGTTGCCTATCTGAAGCGCGTCGAGGATCGCGGGCACGAACGTGTAGATCGCGAAGTAGGGCAGTACCTGGGCGCTGTAGAAGAGCACGCCGAACCAGGTGTTACGGGCCTGACCGCGGGCGAACAGCTCCCGGTACCGCGCCTTGGGCGGCTCGGCCGCGACCGCCGTCGCGGGCTGCGCGTCGGTCTGGCCCAGGTAGTCGCGGCGGATCCGGGCGGCCTCCTCGTGGCGGCCGACGCTGTCCAGCCAGGACGGCGACTCCGGCGTGCCGATGCGCATCAGCAGGACCAGCGCGGAGGGAATCGCCCCCGAGGCGAGCAGCCAATGGGCCGCCGAGTCGGACAGCGGAATGAAGGTGCCCAGCACGTTCGCGACGACGTAGCCGACGGTCCACAGCACGGTCAGCGAGCCGAGCAGCAGCCCGCGCAGCCGGTGCGGCGCGAACTCCGAGAGCAGGGTGGGGCCGACCGCGTAGTCGGCCCCGAGCCCGAAGCCGATCAGCAGCCGAAGCACGAACAGCGTCGTCGGGTCGTGGGCCCACAGCTGCGCCGCCGACGCGATCGTGATGAGGATGAAGTTCGCGACGTAGAGCTTCTGCCGGCCGATCCGGTCGGCGAGCCCGCCCAGCAGGATCGAGCCGAAGAAGAGACCGATCAGCGCGGACGCCCCGAGCAGGCCCTGCCAGACGCCCGACAGATGCATCGTGTCGGTCAGGACGGGCAGCGCCGCGCCGATGATGCCGAGCGCGTAGCCGTCGGAGAAGTTCGCGCCGAACGTCGTCGCGGTGACGCGCCAGTGGAACTTCGTGACGGGTTCGTCGTGGGAGCTGGAGGCGGAGGCTCTGGGGGAGCCGCCCGACGCCGGTTCTCGGGTCGTGCCGTCGGTGTCGAGCTGCTGCGAGAGTGCCATGCATGCACCTCCAGGTGGAGCGGAAGGACGGGGGGACAGGGGGAAAGGCTGGGAAGGGTGGGGCGGCGGCCGTGAGGGCGGCCGCCGCCCCGGAACGGGAGCCGGACTCAGGGCTTGAGCGGCTCCCACAGCAGTGCCGTGCGGTGCACGAGACGGGCGGCCGCGCGGGCGGTGCGCGCGTCCACGTCGTACGCCGGGTTGAGCTCGGCCACATCGGTGAGCGCGAGCTTCCCGGAGGCGGCGACGCGGGTGCAGACCCGCTCGATCACCGGTGTCGGGACGCCGTACGCGGCCGGGGCGGACACCCCGGGCGCCTCGGCGGCCGGCAGCACGTCCAGGTCGACCGTGAGATGCACGAGGTCACAGCCGTCGAGGAAGGCGTCGACGAAACCGTCCACGCCCGCAAGGTTGTCGACCCCGCACGCGGAGTCCGGCAGATGCCGCACCCCGAGGTCGCGCGCGGTGGCGAAAAGGCGTTCCGTGTTGGCGGGCTGGCTGATGCCGAGCACCGCGTAGTGGAACGGCCGCCCGGCCGCCTGTTCGTCCCGCGCGATCTGCAGGAACGGCGTGCCGGAGCTCGGCACCGCGTCGTCGCGCAGATCGAAGTGGGCGTCCAGATTGAGAATGCCGAGCCGCCGACCACCGTCGAGCAGCCCGCTGCGCACGAGCGCCCGGTAGCTCGCGTACCCCACGGCGTGGCCGCCGCCGAGCACGAACGTGCGGCGGCCCGCGGCCAGTTGCGGGGCGATCAGCGCGGCGAGCCGCTCCTGCCCCGCGGCGAGATCGCCGTCGGCGACGACCACGTCACCGGCGTCGACGGCGGTCGGCGCGTCACCGGGCAGGGCGAGCCCGCCGAGGGCGGCCCGCAGCGCGGCCGGTCCCTGGGCGGCGCCGACGCGGCCCTTGTTGCGGCGCACCCCCTCGTCGGAGGCGAACCCCGCGAACACGACGTCCGACCAGCTCTCCGCGGGAGTCGTACGGACGACGTGGTGCCAGCGGCGCAGCTCCGCGTCGGGGCCGTCGTCGCGGCCCGTCCACGGAGCGGCCGCACGGTCGGGAACCGTCACGCGTCGTCGCCCTCGCGCATCGGCACCCGCACACCGCGCTCGGCGGCGACGTCGGCCGCGTGCTCGTACCCGGCGTCGACGTGGCGGATGACACCCATCGCCGGGTCGTTGGTGAGCACGCGCTCGATCTTGCGGGCGGCGAGCTCGGTGCCGTCGGCGACACAGACCTGACCGGCGTGGATGGAGCGGCCCATGCCGACGCCGCCACCGTGGTGCAGGGAGACCCACGTGGCGCCCGAGGAGGTGTTGACCAGGGCGTTCAGCAGCGGCCAGTCGGCGATCGCGTCCGAGCCGTCCTTCATGGCCTCGGTCTCGCGGTACGGGGACGCGACCGAGCCCGAGTCGAGGTGGTCGCGGCCGATGGCGACCGGGGCGGAGAGCTCGCCGCTGGCGACCATCTCGTTGAACTTGAGACCCGCGAGGTGGCGCTCGCCGTAGCCCAGCCAGCAGATACGGGCCGGCAGACCCTCGAAGGAGATGCGCTCGGCGGCCATGTCCAGCCAGCGGTGCAGGTGCTTGTTCTCCGGGAACAGCTCCTTGATCGCCTTGTCCGTCTTGGCGATGTCCTCCGGGTCGCCGGAGAGGGCGGCCCAGCGGAACGGGCCGAGGCCCTCCTCGAACAGCGGCCGGATGTGCGCCGGGACGAAGCCGGGGAAGTCGAAGGCGCGGTCGTAGCCGGCCTTGCGGGCCTCGTCACGGATCGAGTTGCCGTAGTCGAAGACCTCCTTGCCCTGGTCGAGGAAGCCGACCATGGCCTCGACGTGCAGGCGCATCGAGTGGCGGGCCTTCTCGGTGAAGCCGGCCGGGTCCGCCTCGCGCTCCTTGTCCCAGTCCTCGACCGAGATGCCGACCGGCAGGTAGGCCAGCGGGTCGTGGGCCGAGGTCTGGTCGGTCACGATGTCGATCGGGGCACCGCGGCGCAGCAGCTCCGGGAAGATCTCGGCGGCGTTGCCGACGACACCGATGGACAGGCCGCGGCGCTCGTCACGGGCCTTGACCGCCAGCTCCAGGGCGTGGTCCAGGTTGTCGGCCTTGACGTCGAGGTAGCGGGTGCCGATGCGGCGGTCGACGCGCGTCTCGTCGACGTCGACACAGATCGCGACGCCCTCGTTCATGGTCACGGCCAGCGGCTGGGCACCACCCATGCCGCCGAGACCGGCGGTCAGGGTGATGGTCCCGGCGAGCGTCCCGTCGAACTTCTTGCGGGCGACGGCGCCGAAGGTCTCGTACGTGCCCTGGACGATGCCCTGCGAACCGATGTAGATCCACGAACCGGCCGTCATCTGGCCGTACATCGTCAGACCCTCGGCCTCCAGCTTGCGGAACTCCTCCCAGTTCGCCCAGTCACCGACGAGGTTGGAGTTGGCGAGCAGCACGCGCGGCGCCCACTCGTTGGTGCGCAGCACGCCGACCGGCTTGCCGGACTGGACGAGCAGCGTCTCGTCGTCCTTGAGCGTCTTCAGCGTGCGCACGATCGCGTCGTACGCCTCCCAGGACCGGGCCGCCTTGCCGGTGCCGCCGTACACGACCAGCTTGTCCGGGTGCTCGGCGACCTCGGCGTCGAGGTTGTTCATGAGCATCCGCAGGGCGCCCTCCTGCTGCCACCCCAGGGTGTTGAGCTCGGTGCCGCGCGGGGCGCGGACGGGGCGGGGAGCGGAGCTGGTCATGAGACCTCCAGATGACGCAGAGCGGGGTGGATCACCGTCCCGGCGCGGGACGGCTCGTGCTCCGACATCACAGAAGACGAGACAGACCCGGACCAGTACAGCGGTGAACATGTCTCGGATCCGAGACGGATTGTGGTCGGCGTGCGCAGGAACGAAAGGCTTCCGGCGGAGAAGGTCGGCACGTCAGGACGGGGAGTGCCCGAGCATCGCGGCGGTCAGGCGGGCGGCGGCGCGCTGCAGCCGCTCCGCGATCTCCTCCACGCCGTGCCGTCCGGCGGACCGCCGCCACGTCGTGGACAGGGCCGCGACCGGCTGCCCGAGGTGGTCGAAGGCGGGCGCGGCCAGCGACCGCATCCCCTCCGACACCAGCTCGACCTCCTCCGACCAGCCGCGCTCCCGCTCCACGGCGAGCCCGCGGCGCAGCTCGGCCGGGGTGCGCGGCCCGCGCCCCGTCCTGGTGAGCAGCGGCCCCGCGGGGAACAGCGCGCGCACCTGAGCGGGCGACGAGTGGGCCAGGAGGGCGCGGCCGTTCGCGGTGAGATGGGCGGGCAGCCGCACCCCGACGTCGGTGACGAGCTCGGGCGCGGGTTCCGGCGCGTGCGAGGCGGACGGCAGTTCCTTCAGCAGATAGACGCTCTCCGTCCCGTGCAGCACGCCCAGGTGCACGGGCTGCCCCAGCTGCTGGGCGAGCGCGCGCACCAGCGGCCGGGCGAGCCGTTCGAGCGGCTCGTGCCGCAGATAGGCCGAGCCGACCTCGAAGGCGGAGACCCCGAGCCCGTACAGCTGCCCCTCCGGGATGTACGTGACGAATCCGCGGTCCACCAGAACGGTGAGGATGTGATAGATGCTGGACCGCGGAATCCCCAGGTCGGCGGCGAGCGCGGGGGCGCGCACCGGGCCGGGGCGGCTGGACAGGTGGAGCAGGATGTCCAGGGCGCGGCCGACGGCCGGTGAAGCGCTGGTGGGCATGGGGGACGGCACCGCCTTTCACGAAGGGTGCTGCCTGCGGACCCTACGTCGATCCGTTGCGATCGCGAAAACCGTGAGGGACACGTCGGGCCGCGACCCGTGCCCGCCGGGCCGATCGCGCCGGGTCGACACGCCGTACGAGCTTCGGCTCCGCCGCGCCGGTCACCAGGTGCGCGATCAGCCGCCCCGTGGCCGTGGCCGTGGCCGGGCCGGCAGCAGGCCGAGCATGTTGTGCCCGGTGGCGAGGTGTTCCCGGGCGGCGAGGACGTGGCGGGCGAGATCGCCGCGGGTCGGTACGGGGTGCTGCACGTGGCCCGCGGCGCGGACGGCGAACCCGCCGAGCGCGGCGCCCTGTTGACCGACCTGATCGCCGGGCGCCACGGGGCCGTGTCCCGGGTGGCACTGGGCGAACCGGGCGCCGGTGTCGCCGGACTGCACGACGCGTACCGGGGCGCGCTCGCGGCGCTCGGCATCGGCCCGGTGCTCGACCCCGCGGCCCGCGTGCACACCGTGCGCGAGCTGCGGTTCCCGCACCGGGTGGCCGCGGCCACCCGGTGCGAGCGCGCCCGGCACGCCGCCGCCCGCTCTCCTCGGCGGGCCGCGCGAGCGCCCGACTGGAGCGACACCCGGGCGAGGCTGATCGCCTGGGCGGAGTGCGGCTGCCACCTGGTGCGCACCGCCGAGCGGCTGCGCATCCACCGGAACACGCTGCCGCACCGCCTGGGCAGGACCGCCGCGCTCTCGGCCCACGACGTACGGGATCCGCGAACGGCGATCGCGCTCCATCCGGCCTGCCTGGCGGACGCCCCGGACGCCCTGGACGCGCGGGGAGCATGAGGGACCGGCCGCCGCGCGCCCGTCCGCGTAGCGTGCTCGCGTGGATCTCTTCTCACGTACATGGAGCGAACTGCTGGCCACCGTGGAGAACCTGGCGGACGCGGACTTCGCGCGGCCGTCCGGGTGCGCCGGATGGCTCGTCCGGGACCTGGTGTGCCACCTCGTCATCGACGCGCAGGACGTGCTGATCACCCTCGTCACGCCCGCGGACACCGAGCCGACCCGGGACGCGGTGACGTACTGGACCATCGACGAGCACCGGCCCGGCGACGAGGACCCGCTCGCCGCGCTCACGGTGCGGCTCGCCGCTGCCTACCAGGACCCGGCACTGCTCAAGTTCCACCTCGACGACGTCGGCTCCGCCGCGGGGCGCGCGGCGCGGCTCGCGGATCCGGCACTGCGGGTCGGTACGCAGGGCGAGGTGCTGACGGCGGGCGACTACCTCGACGCGTACGTCCTCGAATGGACCCTGCACCACCTCGACCTCGTCGCCGGACTCCCGGCCGCGGCCCGTCCTTCGGCCGAAGGTCTTGGCAGGGCACGGGAGTTGCTGGAGGCGATCGCGGGCGCGCCGTTCCCCGCCGCGTTCTCCGACACGGACGCGCTGCTCGTCGGAACGGGGCGGCGCGCACCCGACGCGGCGGAGCGGGCGGCACTGGGGAAGGTGGCGGAGCGGATCCCCATGACGCTCGGGTGAGCCGCGCGGCCGGCCGGGGCAGGTGTGGCTCACCGGCATCAAGGCCGCGTAAAGATTGCCGGAACACGGCAATGCGCCGGACAGCGGCGCCGCGTCACGATGAGCGCGGCAGAAACGGGGGCCAAGCCCCGGTGCCGGTCTTCGGAAGCGAGGGCCGGTGCCGGGGTGGAGCCGGGCGCAGCGGTGAGGGGGGGCGGAGGAATGGGGGAGTTCCCCGCGAACGGCGCGGTCGAGGACGCCGTCGACAACGGCCCGGTCGAGGATGCCATCGACGCCACGGGCAGCAGGAACACCAGGAACACCAGGGGCATCAGGAGGTACGGCTCGTATCCGGCGGCGTGCCCCTCGGACCTGCGCGCTCCCGACGAACCCGGGCCGTCGTCGCACGGCACCGGCACCTCTTCCACGGTCCGCACAGCAGGCGGTCCCGGGCACCGGTAGGCGTGTGCGGCGCGGCCGCCTCCGTCCCGAGCCCGTTCTCTCATCTTCTTCTCGGGGTGCCAACTGCCCCCGTATCCAAAGGATTTCAGCATGGATGCCACCACCGTGGGCATCGGCGTGTCCGCCGTCGTTGTCCTGCTCGCTCTCGCCGTCATGTTGCTCGTGTTCACCAGGCTGTTCCGCAAGGTGGAGCAGGGCAAGGCGCTGATCGTCTCGAAGATGCGCAAGGTGGACGTCACCTTCACCGGTCAGGTCGTCCTCCCGGTGCTGCACAAGGCCGAGGTCATGGACATCTCGGTGAAGGCCATCGAGATCACCCGCACCGGCCGCGACGGCCTGATCTGCCGGGACAACATCCGGGCCGACATCCGCATCTCGTTCTTCGTGAAGGTCAACAAGACCGTCGACGACGTGATCCGGGTCGCCCAGTCGGTCGGCACCGCACGCGCCAGTGACCAGAAGACGCTCCAGGAACTGTTCCACGCGAAGTTCTCCGAGGCGCTGAAGACCGTCGGCAAGCAGATGGACTTCACCGACCTCTACACCAAGCGCGAGGAACTCCGCTTCAAGATCATCGAGGTCATCGGGGTCGACCTGAGCGGCTACCACCTGGAGGACGCGGCGATCGACTACCTGGAGCAGACGCCGCTCTCCCAGCTCGACCCGCACAACGTCCTCGACGCCCAGGGCATCCGCAAGATCACCGAGCTGACGGCGATCGAGCACGTGAAGACCAACGAGTTCCAGCGCACCGAGGAGAAGGAGATCACCCGGCAGAACGTCGACGCCCGGGAGACCATCCTCGAACTGGAGCGCCGCCAGGCCGACGCCGAGATCAAGCAGAAGCGCGAGATCGACACCGTGCGGGCCCGCGAGGAGGCCGAGACGGCGCGCGTCGTGGAGGAGGAGCGGCTGCGGTCTCAGGGCGCGTTCCTCGCCACCGAGGAGAAGCTCGGGGTGCAGCGCGAGAACCAGGCCCGCGAGGTCGCCGTCGCCCAGAAGAACCGCGAGCGCGTCATCGCCGTCGAGAACGAGCGCATCGAGAAGGACCGCCTCCTCGAAGTCATCGCCCGCGAGCGGGAGACCCAGCTGACGAAGATCGCCGCCGACAAGGAGGTCGAGGCGGAGAAGCGGGAGATCGCCGAGGTCGTCCGCGAGCGCGTCGCCGTCGACCGGACGGTCGCCGAGCAGGAGGAGTCCATCAAGAAGCTGCGCGCGGTCGAGGCGGCCGAGCGCGACCGGCAGGCCATCGTCATCGCGGCGGAGGCCGAGGCGCAGGAGAAGCTGGTCAAGGACATCAAGGCCGCGGAGGCCGCCGAGCAGGCCGCCACCCACCGCGCGGCCGAGCAACTCACTCTTGCCGAGGCCGAGTTGAAGGCGGCCGACCTGACGGCGCAGGCCAAGTTGAAGCTGGCCCCCGGAATCCAGGCGGAGGCGGCGGCTGTGGGCCTGGCCGAGGTGAAGGTGCGCGACCGGCAGGCCGACGTCGCCCAGAAGGCCGGGAAGATCGAGGCCGAGAACACCGAGGCACGGCTGCGCGCCGAGGCCGAGGGCGCCCGCGCCAAGGCGCTGGCCGAGGCCACCGCGATCGGCGAGAAGCTCAAGGCGGAGGCCGAGGGCATCAGCCAGAAGGCCGTCGCCATGGCCGCCCTCGACGAGGCGTCCCGCGGCCACGAGGAGTACCGGCTGCGGCTCCAGGCCGAGAAGGAGATCCGGCTCGCGGGCATCGACGTGCAGCGGCAGGTCGCCGAGGCACAGGCCACCGTCATCGCGACCGGCCTGGAGAACGCCGACATCAACATCGTCGGCGGCGAGACCGTCTTCTTCGACCGGCTCGTGTCCTCCATCGCGCTCGGCAAGGGCGTCGACAGCTTCGTGCAGAACTCGCAGACCGCCCAGACCCTCGCCGGGCCGTGGCTGGACGGCTCGGCGAGCTTCACCGAGGACATCGGCAAGATCCTCGGCTCGGTCTCCACGGCCGACGTGCAGCACCTCACCGTCTCCGCGCTGCTGATGAAGATGATGAACAACGGCGCGGCCGACCAGGCCGGACAGCTGCGTGAACTCCTCGACAAGGCAGGTCAGTTGGGCGTCGCCGACCTGCCGCTCGGCCAGCTGAACGGCGCAGTCCGCAGCTGACCGCACAGACCGGCCGGGGTTGCCGTACGGGGGTCGGCGGCCCCGGCCACATCGTCGTACCACCATCAGCACGAGAGGGATCCCGCACATGGACACGGGCGTGGACGAGGGCACGTACGAGGTGCTGCGCGACCGGCTCGCCGCGCAGTCCCGCGAACTGGCGGCCCGCGCGGGCGAGTTGAACGACCGGCGCAGCGCCGCGTTCGGCTCCACCGGGCTGACGCTCACCGCCACCGGCGCCGTCCGCACCGACGCGCCCCGCCTGGCCCGCGACGTCGTCGCCGTCGGCGGCGCCCTGCTCGTCGGCCAGCGCGACGTGCTCGGCACCGGCACGCCCGAGGTCGGCGACATCTTCACCCTGCACACCCCGGACCCGGACCGGGACCTGGAGCGGCTGCCCGACGACGCCGTCCCCGGGCTCCTCGACGACCCGTCCTTCCGCTCCGAGTTCGCCACCCTCTTCCGCTACTACCGCGACAGCCGCCTCCTCGAACTCCGGCTGATCGACGGCAAGTTGCTCGCCGTCTTCCAGACCGGCGACAAGGCCGACGACATCCGCGTGCTGCGCTGGGAGCTCGACGCGCGCGACGGCGCCCGGTTTCTCGACGCGCGCGGCGACCGCGACGACGTACGGCCGCCCGCCCACGACGTCACCTGGCGGGAGACCACCCGTGAGGACCACGTCCTCGGCCGCCACCCGCACGTCCGCGTCGAGGGCGAGATCTTCGTCGCCACCGTCGGCGGCAGCCTCACCGTCAAGACCGAGGACGACACCGAGACGGCCGGCGGCATCCACTCCGAGCCCGTCGACGAACCGCTCCAGTCGCTCGCCGACGCCGCCGTCGCGTACGCCCGCGTTGGCCCGCTGATCCTGCTGCGGGTGCGCCCCTACAAGGAGAGCGCCGACCGGCACCTGGTCTTCAACACCCTCACCAAGTCCGTCGTCCGCCTCGACGGCATCGGGCAGGCGTGCCGGGTGCTGCCCGACGCACAGGGCGTCGTCTTCCCCGGCGGCTACTGCCTGGCCGCCGGCGCCCACAAGACGTTCGACGCCGTCGACACCACGGACCTCGTCTACGAGCGCACCGTCCGCGCCCCCGGCGGCGAGGACGTCCTCTACGTCTTCCGGGCCCGCGCCGCGGGCCGCACCCTGCTGCTGCCCTACCACCTCATCCGCAAGGAGATCGCCACCCCGCTCACCGGCCGCGGCCACGCCCTCTTCGACGACGGCACCCTCGTCCTGCTGCGCACGGACCCGTCCGGCGAACCCACCCGCACCCACGCGGTGCAGACCTGGGCGACACCGTTCACCGCCGACACGTACGAGACCCGAGCGGGCGAGGGGGACCCGGAGCTGGCCCGCATCGGCAACGCCGAGCTGGTGCGCGGTATCGCCGACTGCCTCTCCCTCGTCCGCACGGTCCAGGAAGCCGCCGCAACCCCCACCACCACCGCCTACGAAGCCCTCGCCGCGGCCTGCGAGCGCGTCACCGACACCTACCCGTGGCTGGACGAACTGCGCGGCCCGGTCACGGAGTTGCGGACGACCGCCGCCCAGATCGTCACCGAGTACGCGACCGTGCGCGCCCTCACCCGCAAGGCCGCCGACGCCCTCGACGAGGCCGCCGCACGCGTCACCGCGCTCGTCCGCCGGATCCGCGGCGAGGCGCCGCGCAGCGCGCACGAATGGGTCGAACGGCTCACCGAACTGCGCCGCGCCCAGGGGCAGTTGCTCACTCTCAAGGAGCTGCGGTACGCCGACGTCGAGCGCATCGACGCCCTCGACGAGCAGCTCACCGGCGATCTCGCGTCCGCGGGCGCCCGCGCCGTCGCCTTCCTGGCCAGGCCCGACGCCCTCGCCGACCACCACGCGGAGCTCGACGGACTCACCGGGCAGGCGGAGCAGCTCGCCACCACCGCACAGGCCGCGCCGCTCGCCGAGCGCGTCACCGAACTCGCCGAGCAGCTGCGGACCGTCACCGACGTCGTCGGCGGCCTCGACGTCGACGACGCCACCGTCCGCGCCGACGTCCTGGAACGCATCGCCGAAGCCCTCGCCGGCGTCAACCGGGCCCGCGCCACCCTCGACGCCCGCCGCCGCGAACTCGCCGTCCACGAAGGGCGCGCCGAGTTCGCCGCCGAGTTCTCGCTGCTCGGCCAGGCCGTCACCGGAGCCCTCGCCGCGGCCACCACCCCCGAGGCGTGCGACGACCAACTGGCGCGCGTGCTGCTTCAGTTGGAGAACCTGGATGGCCGCTTCGCCGAGAGCGACGACTTCCTCGCCGACCTCGACGCCAAGCGCGTCGAGATCCGCGAGGCGTTCGCCGCCCGCAAGCAGACCCTCGCCGACGCCCGCGCCCGGCACACCGAACGCCTCGCCACGTCCGCGTACCGCATCCTGGAGACGGTCGCCCGGCGCCTCGCCGACCTCGGCTCGTTCGAGGAGATCAGCACGTTCCTGGCCTCCGACCCGATGGTCGCCAAGGTACGCCGTACGATCGACGCCCTGCGCGACCGTGACGACCAGGTCCGCGCCGACGAACTCGACGGCCGGCTCGCCGTCGCCCGCCAGGACGCCCTGCGCGCCCTGCGCGACCGCACCGAGCTGTACGCCGACGGCGGCACCACGCTGCGCCTCGGCCGCCACCGCATCGCGGTCAACACCCGGCAGCCCGAACTCGCCCTCGTCCCGCACGGCGCCGACGGCATGGCGTACGCGCTCACCGGCACCGACTACCGCGCCCCCGTCGACGACCCGGAGTTCGCCGGGCTCCGCGCCTACTGGGGCCAGTCGCTGCCCTCCGAGAACAGCGACGTCTACCGCGCCGAACACCTCGCCGCCCGGCTGCTCGCCGAGCACGGCGCCGAGGACCTGCTCGCCCGCGACGACCTCGCCGCCCTGGTGCGCGCCGCCGCCGAGGACGCGTACGACGAGGGCTACGAACGCGGCGTCCACGACCACGACGCCACCACGATCCTCACCGCGCTGCTGCGCCTGCACGCCGGCGCGGGACTGCTCCGCCACGCCCCGGCCGTGCGCGCCGCCGCCCAGCTCTTCTGGGCGCACGGGACGACCGCGGACGAGCGTGAAGCCTGGGCCAGGCGCGCCGTCTCCCTGGCCCGCGCCCGCGACACGTTCGGGCTCGCGCCCGCCATCGACGACTGGTGCGCGGAGCTCGCGGTGCGGATCGGATCCCTCGACGACACGGCGCCGGGGGAGCGGCGCGGGCCCGGCCCGGGCGCCGACGACGCGGCGGCCGGGGCCCGTTCCGTCCGCTGCGGCGCGGCACACGCCGCCCCGGACTCCCGCGACATCGCCACCTACCTCTTCGAGGAGCTCACCACAGGACCCGCCGGATTCGTCACCTCCGCCGGCGCCCGCACCTTCCTCGACAAGTTCCGCCGCGCCGTGGACAGTTCGGCCTACGAGGACGATCTCGCCGCCGTCCCCGACCTCGCAACCCGCCGCTCCCTCGTCGAGGCATGGCTGAGCGCGTACGCGGCCGCCGCGGGGGACGACGCGGGGGACCTCCCGGAGGCCGTGGCGCTCGAACTCTGCCCCGACCTCCCCCGGCACGACGCCGACGCCCCGCTCACCGCCACCGTCGAAGGACTCCTCGGCACCCACGCCCGCGTCGAGGGCCGCCGCCTCACCTTCCGCCTCGACGAACTCCTCGCCCGCACCCGGGACTTCCGGGAGCGGATCGTCCCCGGCTTCCGCGCCTACCAGCGGCTGCGCACCTCGCTCGTCGCCGCCGAGCACGAGCGGCTGCGGCTCGCCGAGCACCGGCCGCACGTGCTGCCCACCTTCGTGCGCAGCCGCCTCGTCGACGAGGTGTACCTCCCGCTGATCGGCGACAGCCTCGCCAAGCAGCTCGGCACCGCCGGCGGCCTGTTGCTGCTGATCTCGCCGCCCGGCTACGGCAAGACGACCCTCGTCGAGTACGTCGCCGACCGGCTCGGCATGCTCCTCGTGAAGGTCGACGGCCCCGCCCTGGGCCACGACGTCACCTCGCTCGACCCCGCGCAGGCCCCGAACGTCACCGCCCGCCAGGAGATCGAGAAGGTCAACTTCGCCCTGGAGGCCGGCAACAACGTCCTGCTGTACCTCGACGACATCCAGCACACCTCGCCCGAACTGCTCCAGAAGTTCATCGCCCTGTGCGACGGACAGCGCCGCATGGACGGCGTGTGGCAGGGCGAGCCGCGCAGCCACGACCTGCGCGGGAAGCGGTTCGCGGTGTGCATGGCCGGCAACCCGTACACCGAGTCCGGGCAGCGCTTCCGCATCCCCGACATGCTCGCCAACCGCGCCGACGTGTGGAACCTCGGCGACGTGCTCACCGGCAAGGAGGACGTCTTCGCGCTGAGCTTCGTCGAGAACGCGCTCACCGCCAACCCGCACCTCGCCCCGCTCGCCGGCCGGGACCGCGCCGATCTGGAGATCCTCCTGCGGCTCGCCCAGGACGACCCGGACGCCCGCGCCGACCGCCTCGCCCACCCCTACGAGCCCGCCGAGACCGAACGTATCGTCGCCGTGCTGCGCCACCTACTCGCCGCCCGGGACACGGTCCTCGCCGTCAACGCCGCCTACATCGCCTCGGCCGCGCAGTCCGACGACGCCCGTACCGAGCCGCCGTTCCTGCTCCAGGGCTCGTACCGCAACATGAACAAGATCGCCGCCCGGATCGACCCCGCACTGAACGCCGCGGAGCTGGCCGCCGTCCTCGACGACCACTACGCGGGCGAGGCCCAGACGCTCACCACCGGCGCCGAGGCCAACCTCCTCAAGCTCGCCGAGCTCCGCGGCCGGCTCGGCGCGGCGCAGGCCGAGCGGTGGCGCGAGGTGAAGGCCGGGTACGTCCGCACCCACACCCTCGGCGGCGCCGACGGCGACCCCGTGGTGCGCGCCGTCGCCGCCCTCGGGCTGCTCGCCGACCGGGTCGCCGCCGTCGAGTCCGCCATCAGCCGCGCCACCGACCCCCGCCACACCCTCGCCAACTCCGTGGCACGCCACGCACAACGCCCGTGAACAGGCGAACCGAGGGCCCCCGCACGATCGTCCCCGTCAACGGTGCGTTAAAAAGACGGGGCCGACACAGCACGACAGCGAGGGCGCTCATGGCCGAGAACGACATACCCGACCGCTTCCTGGACGGGTACGCCGCCCTGCTCGCCGACGCCTCCGCCACCGGCCGCCGCCTCACCCGCGACGAGCTCGCCGGACGCCGCGCGCTCGGCGAGCAGGCCGCCGACGCCGGCTGTGCGCTGCGCACCCTGGTCGCCGCGCACCTCGCCGACGCCCGGACGAACTGGCCGTCGGGCGCCGTCGCCCCGGCCGGGGTGATGGCCGCCGTCGAACAGGCCCTGGACGCCTTCGTCGAAGGCTATGAGCGCGCCCAGCGCCAGGCCATGCGGCAGGAGGAGGCGGCCCGCCGCGAGTTCATCGACGACCTGCTCTACGGCCGCAGCGACGTCGGCCAGCTCGCCGAGCGCGCCGAACGGTTCGGCCTGCGGCTCTCCCACGAGCACGCCGTCGCGGTCGCCGAGGGCGAGTTCGCGTACGACGAGGGCGACAGCGTGGCCCGCGCCGTGGAGCAGGCCATGATCAGCCGGTTCGGCGACCGCGACATCCTGCTCACCACCAAGGACGGCCGGCTCGTCTGCGTGGCCCCCGGCGACCAGGACGAGATCCTCGCCTTCTTCGCCAAGCAGGCCTACGCCGCCACCGACGGCGGACACGTCGCGATCGGCCGGCCCCAGCACGGGCCCGGCGGTGTCGTGCAGTCCTACGAGGAAGCCCTCAGCACCCTCGAACTCGCCGAACGCCTGGAGTTCGACGACCCGGTGCTGCGCGCTGCCGACCTCCTCGTCTACCCGGTGCTCACGCGGGACCGGCAGGCGATGGCGGACCTGGTGAGCACCGCGCTCGGCCCGCTGCAGCGGGCCCGCGGCGGCGCCCAGCCCCTCATCGACACGCTCACCGCGTACTTCGACTCGGGGTGCGTCGCCGCCGAGGCGGCCCGGCGGCTCGCGCTGAGCGTGCGCGCGCTCACCTACCGCCTGGACCGCATCCACAAACTGACCGGCGCCGACCCGGCCGACCCGGTCTCCCGCTACACCCTGCAGACCGCGGTGATCGGCGCCCGACTCCTGGACTGGCCGAACCGCCCCCTGTAGCCGTCCGTCATACCGGCAACAGGCGTCCCACCAGAGCGCTCAACTGCCGTGCGTTGCGGCACTCGTACATCTCCACGACCTCGCCGTACACCCCGGCCGCCGAGTCACCGGTGTCCCACTGGGCGCGCGACTCCGGGTTCAGCCAGTACGTGCGGCGGGCGGCGCGCGTGATGCGGCGCAGCGCGGGCAGGTTCGGGTCCTGCTGGTTGTTGCGGGCGTCGCCGAGGACGAACACGGAGGTGCGCGGGGTGATCGCCGCCTCGTAGCGCTCCACGAACTCGCCGAGCGACGTCCCGTAGTCGCTGCTGCCGTGCCAGCCGGTCAGCGCCGCCTCGGCCGTGATCCGTGCGCTCAGGCCCTCCGGGTCGGCGGCGCCCTGCGCGATGAGGCCGGTGACCTCGTCGATCCGGTTGACGAAGGCGAAGACGCGGATCTTGCTGAACTGGTCGTGCAGCGCCTGCACCAGCAGCATCGTGAAGTTCGCGAACCCCGCCACCGACCCCGACACGTCGCAGAGCAGCACCAGTTCGGGGCGCGACGGGCGCCGCTTGCGCAGCACGGGGCGCATCGGCACGCCGCCGGTCGACAGCGAGCCGCGCAGTGTGCGCCGCAGGTCGATGTGCCCGCGCGCCGCACGCCGCCGCCGGGCCGCGAGCCGCGTGGCGAGTATCCGGGCCAGCGGGTGAACGGTCCTTCTCAGCTCGGCCAGTTGGTCCTTGCCCGCGTAGAGGAACAGGGTCCGGTCCGGGGTCTGTACGGGCATCCGGCGGGCGATCTCGTCGCGGTCGCGCGCCTCGGCGACCCGGCGCCGGGCCTCCCCGCGCACCTGCGCACGGAACTCCTCGATGCGGCGGCGGATCTCGTCGGCCTCGATCCGGTCGGTGAACGCACCCGCCCGGCCGCCGCCCGCCCGGATCCCGGACATGATCCGCGCCAGCAGCGTCTGCGGCCGCAGACGGTCGAGGGTCTGCTGCGAGGACCAGCCGGAGCCGCCGTCGTAGCCGCCGAAGGCGTCCACCGCCTCGGCGGCCAACTGGCGCATCGCGGCGCGGTCGTTGGCGGCCAGCGCCTCAGCGAGCCGCTCGCGCAGCTCGTCACGGTCGACGGGACCGGTGTCGCGGCCGGGCGCCCCGATGCCGCGCGGGAAGTACAGATCGAAGACCGGGTCGAAGACGGCCCGCTGCCCCTGGTCGTGCAGGAGCGCGGCGGCGAGCCCCTCGCGCATGTGCTCCCGGTTGTCGAGGCCGAGCGCCGCCACCGCGCGGGCGGCGTCCACGCTCTCGCCGGTGCCGATCCGCACGCCGTGCGCGCGCAACGCCCGTACGAGGGACGTCACCCGGTCCGCGGTGGCGTTCACACGGCGTCCAGATCGAGCTTGGCCGCGGCGGTCCGCACGTCCTCCTGGTGCTTGAGGACGACGCCGAGCGAGGCCCGCACGACCTCCTCGTCGAGCCGGTCCGCGCCGAGCGCGAGCAGCGTGCGCGCCCAGTCGACGGTCTCCGCGACCGACGGCACCTTGCGCAGGTCCATGGCGCGCAGCGCGCCCACGACCCGGACGAGGGACTGCGCGAGCACCTCGTCGAGCTCGGGCACCTTCAGCGCGACGATCCGCCGCTCCAACTCCTCCTCGGGGAAGCCGATGTGGAGGAAGAGGCAGCGGCGGCGCAGCGCCTCGGACAGCTCGCGCGACGCGTTCGAGGTCAGGACGACGAACGGCCGACGGGTCGCCTCGATCGTGCCCAGCTCCGGCACCGTCACCTGGAAGTCGGAGAGCACCTCGAGCAGCAGCCCCTCCACCTCGACGTCGGCCTTGTCCATCTCGTCGATCAGCAGGACCTTCGCGTCGTCGCCGCGGATCGCGCTGAGCAGCGGACGCGACAGCAGGAACTCCTCGCTGAAGATGTCCGTGCGCGTCTGGTCCCACGTCTCGTCGCGCCCCGCGGTGATCCGCAGCAACTGCTTGGCGTGGTTCCACTCGTAGAGCGCCCGGGACTCGTCCACGCCCTCGTAGCACTGCAGCCGGATGAGCCGGGCGTCGCTGATCGCGGCGACGGCCTTGGCGAGCTCGGTCTTGCCGACGCCCGCGGGTCCCTCCACGAGGAGCGGCTTGCCGAGCCTGGCGGCCAGGAAGACGGTGGTCGCGACGGCCGGTGAGGCCAGATAGCCGGTCTCGGCCAGACGTGCGGTGACATCGTCCACGGACGTGAACAACAGGGCCTCCCAAGCGGTGCGTCGCGGACTGCCAGCTGATCAGTTCACGGGGCGGCCGACAAGCGGGTCCGGAGGTTTCATGGCGCACATCACGTGCTGGGTCTCGTACAGGGACCTACTGAGGCGCGCTCCGTATCCTGGCCCCATGAGGCGCACATCCTTTGCCGACTGGCCCTGCTCCATCGCCCGCACCATGGACCTCCTGGGTGACTGGTGGACGCCGCTCGTGCTGCGCGAGGCGTTCTACGGCATCACCCGCTTCGACGTCTTCCAGCAGGAGCTCGGGATCGCCCGCACCACGCTCGCGGAGCGGCTGCGGCGCCTCGTCGACGAGGGCCTGATGGAGAAGCGCGTCTACGACACGGCGCCGGTCCGCCACGACTACGTGCTCACCGAGAAGGGCCGCGACTTCTTCGGCGTGCTCGCCGCGATGAACGCGTGGGGCAACCGCTGGCTCTCCGGGGAGGACGGACCGCCCGTCGTCTTCGAGCACGACCGCTGCGGGCACGTCGCCGAGGCGGCGGTGGTTTGCGCGGACTGCGGCGAGCCGATGACGGCGGCGGACACCCGCCCGCGGATGGGCCCCGGCTACCCGGAGCGGCTCGCGCGGCGCCCCGACGTGGCGGCCCGCTTCACGCGCTGACCGCAACCGGGTCACCTGGTGGGTCCCCCCTTGACGGAGTGAGTCCATCTACGAAACTCTCGTGGTCAGAGCCGGTACGGTACACAGAGAGGTGGGCCACCATGGAGTGGACGGGCGCGCGCTACGCGGACACGCCGACCGTCGAGGTGCGGCGCAGGATCGGGGCGCCGGCGCGGCGGGTGTGGGAGCTGGTCACGGACGTCTCCCTGATGCCCCGCCTCAGTGACGAACTGCAGGCCGCCGCGTGGGTGGGGGAGCCGGGCGGGCCCGAGGTCGGGGCGCGGTTCGTCGGCCGCAACAGGCACGAGGCGTTCGGCGAGTGGGAGACGACGTCGTACGTGGTCGAATGCGTTCCGCTGAAGACCTTCGCCTGGGCCGTCGCGGACCCCGAACTGCCCAGTGCCACCTGGCGGTTCACGCTCGACGAGCAGCCCGACGGCTCGACGGAACTCACACAGTGGGCCCGGCTGGGCCCCGGGCGCTCCGGGCTCTCGCACGCCATCGACCGGATGCCGGAGAAGGAACAGAAGATCGTGCACGTACGACTGGGCGAGTTCGAGCGGAACATGGGCGCGACGCTCGACGCGCTGAAGGCGCTCGCGGAGGGTGAGCTGTGATGCGTACCTCCACGACGATCGAGGCGTCCGGCGGGAACTGGCGCGAGACGGTCGACTTCGTCACCGAGGCCGAGAAGCTCGGTATGGACATCTGCTGGGTCGCGGAGGCGTGGGGCTCCGAAGCGCCGTCCCCGCTGGGCTACTTGGCGGCCCGTACCGAACGGATGCTGCTCGGCTCGGGCATCATCCAGCTCGCCACCCGCACCCCGGCGGCCATCGCCCGCGCCGCCATCACCCTCTCCAACATCTCCGAGGGCCGCTTCCTGCTGGGCCTCGGCCCGTCGGGCCCGCAGGTGATCGAGGGCCTGCACGGCGTCCCGTTCGCCCGCCCGCTGACCCGGATGAGGGAGACGGTGGAGATCATCCGGATGGCGGCCACGGGCGAGAAACTCACCTACGAGGGCCTCGAGTTCACGCTGCCCCTCCCCGGAGGTGAAGCGCGCCCGATGCGCCTCTCGATGCGCGCGGAGCACGAACTCCCGGTCTATCTGGCCACGTTGTCGCCGAAGATGCTGCGCCTGACGGGTGAGGTGGCGGACGGCTGGCTCGGCACGAGTTTCGTCCCCGAGGGCGCGAAGGAGGCCTACTTCGACCACCTCGACGCCGGCCTCGCCGGGGCCGGGCGCTCCCGCGCGGACCTGGACATCTGCCAGGGCGCCGAGGTGAACTTCGCCGACGACGAGGAGACGCTGCGCTCGTTGCTGGCCGGCCGCAAGAAGGAACTGGCCTTCAGCCTCGGCGGCATGGGCTCCGCCGCCACCAACTTCTACAACCAGGCCTACAGCAGGCAGGGCTGGGCCGAGGGCGCCGCGGCCGTCCGCGACCGCTGGCAGTCGGGCGACCGAGACGGAGCGGCTTCCTTGATCACCGACGACATGGTCCTGGCCACGACCCTCATCGGCACGGAGGACATGGTCAGGGCCCGCCTCAAGGTCTGGCAGGACGCCGGCGTGAACACGGTCCGCTTCTACCCGTCGGGCGACACGTTGGAGGCCCGGCTGACGACGCTGGGCAGGGCGATCGACCTGGTGCGCGACATCGAGGAGGAGTAGCGCGAGGCCCCCGCCAGAGGGCCCAACTACGGTCCCCGCGCCCAGGGGGCACGGGGCCCGGCGCACCCGGCCGCGATGCACGCGCACTTGCCTGCCTTGCAGCCGAGGCAGTCGAGTGGGCGCGGCCTGTGTCCAGGTGGCGCGGCGGCTGGGTCTCCGCCAGGGGCGCGGGGAACTGCGCGACCGGCCACGATGCACGCGCACTCGCCCGAATCGCAGCTGAGGCAGTCGAGTGGGCGCGGCCCGAGTCCAGGTGGCCCAACTACCGGTCCCGCGCTCAGGGGCGCGGGGAACTGCGTGACCGGCCGCGATGCACGCGCACTCGCCCGAATCGCAGCTGAGGCAGTTGAGTGGGCGCGGCCCGAGTCCAGGTGGCCCAACTACCGGTCCCGCGCCCAGGGGCGCGGGGGAACGGCGTGACCGGCCACGACGGACGCGCACTCGCCCGACAGCAGGCCGTGGCAGGCGAAAGGGCGGGTGCCCGGCGATAGAGGGCCGGCACCCGCCGCGGTTACCGGCGCCCCGCCACCCGCAAGGCCCGCTGCCCGCCCGGGACCCGGGGCGCCGCGGGCTCGGTCCACCACTCGGTGTCGCCCTCGATGCGGCGCAGCAGGATGCCCTCCCGGATCGCCCACGGGGAGATCGTCAGCCGGCGGATGCCCATGAGCTTCATCGCGGTGTGCCCGACCAGCGCCCCGGCCAGGGACTGCGCCGCGCGCGGGGCCGAGATGCCCGGCAGCTCGGCGCGGCGGGACACCGGCAGCTCGGCCAGCGACGACACCGCGCAGCGCAGGTCGGCCCGGTGCAACTCCCGCCGGACGAAGGGCCCGTGGCGCCCCGGCGGGGCCCCGCACAACCGGGCCAGCTGCGTGAACGTACGGGACGTGGCCGCCGCCGTCAGCGGCCCCTCCCAGCGGATCCGGGCCGCCACGTCCCGGAGCTGGTGCCGCACATGACGGCGCAGCGCACGCAACGACGCGTCGTCGGGCTGCTCGGCGTCACCGAGGTGCTCGCGGGTCAGCCGCCGCGCCCCGAGCGGCAGCGACACCGCGAAGTCCGGCAACCGGCCCCGCCCGAAAGCGACTTCGAGGGAACCGCCCCCGATGTCGAGGACCCCGAGCGGCCCGGCCCGCCAGCCCATCCAGCGGCGCGCGGCCAGGAACGTCAGCTCGGCCTCCACCTCCCCCGGCAGCACCCGCATCCGCACCCCCGTGCCGTCCGTGACCGCGGCGAGCACCTCGTCCCGGTTGGGCGCGTCGCGCACGATGGCGGTGGCAAAGACGAACGGCTCGTCGCTTCCCCACCGTTCGGCCTCCGCGCAGGCGTCCGCGACCGCGTCGGCGATCCGCCGGATCGCCCGCGGGCCCAGTCTTCGGTCCCCGTCGACCTCTTCCGACAGCCGTAGCCGGCGTTTGGACGTGTGCACCGGCAGCGGCGCTCCGTCGCGTGCGTCCGCGATCGCGAGCCGCACCGTGTTCGAGCCGACGTCCACCACACTGATTCGCATGATCATGCGAGTACCCCCCGCGTGCTCCGGTCAAGCCGCGGCGGGTGCTCGATCGTCCTCGTCGGGACTCAGGCGTGCTCCTCGACCGAGTGCGAGTCGGTGAGGGTGACGGCGCCGCCGGCCGCGATCAGACCGACGATCACCGCCAGCACGGCGTAGGTGATCCGCTCGCCGTGGAAGAACGACTGCACGAGGTCGCTGCTCCAGACCCCCGCGGGCAGCTGCGTGGTGACCAGCGCGGCGATCATGGTGCCGACGACGGCGGTGCCGATGCTGGTCCCGACCTCCTGGGCGGTGTCGTTGAGCGCCGTGCCGATCGAGGTGCGGTTCTCCGGCATCGCCTCGACGAGGGCGATGGCGCAGATCGTCATGACGGTGCGCAGCCCGATGGTCATCACGACCATGCAGACGGCGATGGCTGCGTACCCGTGCTCCACGCCCCACGCGAGACCGGCCAGCGCGCCGGCCAGGCAGGCCGCGCCGACCAGACAGGCGACCCGGTGGCCGAACCGCTTCGCGAGCCACTCCGACAGCGGAGTCGCGAAGATCATGGTCACGATGATCGGCAGGTTCGCAAGCCCGGCCCGCACGGGGCTCCACCCGTAGGCGTACTGGAAGTGGAGGATGAGCCCGAACATCACGCCGGCCATCGCGATGGACGTGCCGATCTGGGCGATGGCCGCGCCGCGGACGGTCCCGCCGGAGAAGATCTTGAGGTCCAGCATGGGGGCCTTGCTGCGGTGCTCGTGCCACACGAACGCGAGACCGGCGGCCAGGGCGCCGAGGACCGAGCCGATCGTGGCCGCGGAGAGCCAGCCGTGCTCGACGCCGCTGGTCAGCGCGTAGCAGGCCAGGCCGATGGTGAGCACGCTCAGGGCCGCGCCCGGCAGGTCGAGCCGGTCCTTGGTGAGGTCCTCGGGCCGGTCCGCCGCGACGCCGAGCCGCACGCCGACGGCCGCGATCACCGCGATCGGCGCGTTGACGAGCAGCAGCCACTGCCAGCTCACGTGGGCGAGCGCGGTGCCGCCCAGCAGCGGGCCGAGGACGAACCCGGACATGCCGACGACGATCATCAGCGTCATGGCGCGCATCCGCAGCGCCTGGTCGTCGAAGAGCCGGAAGACGAGCGAATTGGTGATCGGGGCCATGGCCGCGGCGGCGATGCCGAGCCCGGCCCTCAGGGCGATGAGCTGGCCGGCCGATTCGACGCCGATGACACACAGGCTCAGCAGGCCGAACGCGGCGAGGCCGATCAGCAGCACACGCCGCCGCCCGAAGCGGTCGGCCATCGAGCCGGCGGTCAGCAGGAGACCGCCGAAGGTCAGCGAATAGGCGCCGGTGACCCACTGCAGGGCGGTCGTGCCGCTGCCCAGGTCGCGGCCGATCGTGGGCAGCGCGATCGACAGCAGCGTGTTGTCGACCATCTCGACGAAGAAGGCCAGGCAGAGCGCGGCCAGCGGGATCCACGCCGCGCGCAGCGACGGATAGGTACGGGATATGGCGGGCTCGGTGGTGGTGGTCGTGCTCATGGCCGCCTCCTCTCTGAACGCCGCCTGACATCGAACGACGCTCTACGTGGAACACGATTCGATGAACGAACGTTGTTCGATGATGGAACGTGGTTCGAGAGTAGAACAACGTTCGATGTTGCGCAAACTGTGATTGGATGAGTGACATGACGCCCCCGCGAACCCGCCCCGCCGAAGCACCCGCCCGCGGACGCAGGCGTGCTTCGCACTCCATGGAGGCCGTGCTCGGCGCGGCCGTCGCCCTGCTCGACGAGGCCGGAGGCTCGGCACTGACCTTCCGGGCCCTGGCCGCCCGGCTCGGCACGGGCGTCGGCACCATCTACTGGTACGTCTCGAACAAGGACGAACTGCTCGACCGCGCCACCGATCACGCGGTCGGCGCCATCCTGGACGCCGTCGACGAGCAGCCCACCAGCGACGACCCGATCGACGACCTCCGCGCGATGGCCGTCACGCTCTTCGACGGGATCGTGGTCCGGCCCTGGCTGGTCGGGTACTTCATGCGCAACACCGACGTCCAGGGCAACTCGCTGCGGTTGTACGAGAAGCTCGGCGAGCAGACGCTCCGCCTCGACCTCACACCCCGTCAGCGGTTCCACGCCGTCTCGGCGATCACGGGCGTCGTCGTCGGCACCGCCGCCGACCTGGGCGTGGAGATCCCGCAGGACCTGCTCGACGGCAGCGTGGACCGCGACGCGTTCCTCGACCGTTTCGCCGACACGTGGCGCTCGCTGGACGCCGACGACTTCCCGTTCGTGCGCCAGATCGCCGACGAGTTCGCGGGCCACGACGACCGGGACCAGTTCCTCGCCGCGCTGGACCTCACCCTGGCGGGCCTGCGCCTCCAAGCCGGGGCATGAGCGCGGCGGCCCGCCGCGGCCGACCGCCGGTCGTGGCTCTGCGCGGACGCGCCTCTGTCAGCGCTCGCGGGGCGTCGCGGCCGTGCCGAGTGCCGCGAGCAGCCACCCGCGCGACTGCGCCGGATCGATGACCGCGTCGATCTCCAGGGCCGCCGCCGCGTTCACCGCCCTGCCGTGCTCGTACAGCTCGGCGACCCGGGTTCGGAAGGCCCGCTCCCGTTCGGCCGGGTCGGCGATGGCCGCCAGCTCGCGCCGGTAGCCGAGGCGGACCGCGCCCTCCAGCCCCATCCCGCCGAACTCCCCGCTCGGCCAGGCCGCCGTCGCGAGCGGCGCCTGCGTCGAACCGCCCATCATGGCCATCGCCCCGAGCCCGTACGCCTTGCGCAGCACGAGGCACACCAGCGGCACGCTCAGCCCCGCGCCCGCGATGAACAGCTCCGCGAACTGCCGTACCGTCGCCGTCCGTTCGGCGTCCGGGCCGACCATGAACCCGGGGGTGTCGCAGAGGGAGACGACCGGGAGTCCGGACGCCTCGCACCGCCGCAGGAAGCGGGCCGCCTTGTCCGCGGCGTCCCGGTCGATCGCGCCCCCCAGGTGCGCCGGGTCGTTCGCGATCAGGCCCAGCGGCCTGCCCTCGACGCGCACCAGCGCCGTGATGACGCCGACGCCGAAGCCGCGGCGCAGTTCGAGGACCGAGCCGGTGTCGGCCAGCCCCTCGATCGCGGCGCGCATGTCGTAGGCCCGTCGCCGGTTCTCGGGGACGGCGTGCCGCAGCAGCCGCTGGTCCGGCGCCTCCCAGCTCGCCCGCGGGCCCTGGAAGTACGAGAGATAGGCGCGGGCCGCGCGCACCGCCTCCGCCTCGTCGGCGACCGGCAGATCCACCACCCCGTTCGGCACCTGCACCGACATCGGGCCGACCTCCTCCGGCCGGTACACGCCGAGCCCGCCGCCCTCGATCATCGCGGGGCCGCCCATGCCGATGTTCGCCTCCGGCGTCGCGATGATCACGTCGCAGCAGCCGAGCAGCGCCGCGTTGCCCGCGAAGCAGCGGCCCGACGCGATGCCGACCAGCGGCACCCGGCCGCTGAGCCGCGCCATCCGCTGGAACGTCGGCACGTTCAGCCCCGCGATCACGGCCGTGTCCGTGTCGCCCGGCCGGCCGCCGCCGCCCTCCGCGAACAGCACGACGGGCAGCCCGCGCTCCTGCGCGACGTGCAGCATCCGGTCGGTCTTGCGGTGATTGTTGTGACCCTGCGTCCCGGCGAGGACCGTGTAGTCGTACGACATCACGACGGCGGGCGCGCCCCCGACCCGCCCGGTGCCGGTGACCATGCCGTCCGCGGGCGTCGTCCTGATCAGCTCGTCCAGCGGCCTGCGCTGCCGCTGCGCCGCCACCGCGAGCGCCCCGAACTCGGTGAACGTGCCCGGGTCGCACAGCTCCTCGATGTTCTCGCGGGCGGTGCGCCGCCCGGCCGCGTGCCGCTTGGCGACGGCCTCGGGCCGGTTCGCGTCCAGGCCGAACGCGTGCCGCTCCAGCGCCGCGGCGAGATCGGGCCTGATGGCGTCGGGGTCGACGGCCTCCGCCGACTCGTGCCGCGCCGGCCCCTCCTCCGTCACGTCGAGGAGCACCAGTGCGGCGCCCTCCGCGACCGTCTCCCCGACCTCCGCGTGCACGGCCCGTACGACACCGGAGCACTCGGCGCGCACCACGTGCTCCATCTTCATCGCTTCCAGGATCAGCAACGGGGCACCGGACGCCACGAGTTGACCCGGGACGGCCTCGACGGCCGTCACCGCCCCGCTCATCGGGGCCACGACCGTCCCCGGCGCCGCCTGCGGGGCCTCTGCCACCGCCGCCGGTGCCAGATCGGCGAGATGCCGCTGCACGAACCCGGTGTCGAAGCCGCCCTCGGTGAATCCGGGATGCTCAAGGAGCCGCCTCAGCAGGGGGATTCCGGTCCGCACCCCCTCCACCGCGAACTCGTCGAGCGCCCGGCCCGCCCGTGCGCACGCCGCCGCGAATCCGCCCCGCGGGGCGTGCGCGACGACCTTGGCGAGCAGCGAGTCGTAGCGCGCCCCGATCTCCGTTCCGGTCCGGGCGGCCGTGTCGACCCGGATCCCCGGGCCCGTCGGCACGTCGTAGCGGGTGATCCGGCCCGCCGACGGACGCACCGCCCCGTCCGGCGCCGTCACCTCCGCGTTCACCCGCACCTGCACCGCGACCCCCCGCACCGGGGACGGCACGTCGAGTCCCAGATCGGCCAGCGAGTCACCCGCCGCCAGCCGCAACTGCGCGGCGACGAGGTCGACACCGGTCACCTCCTCCGTCACCGTGTGCTCCACCTGCAGCCGCGGATTGGCCTCGATGAACACGAACTCCTCGCCCCTGACGAGGAATTCGACCGTGCCGAGCCCTTGGCAGCGGGCGGCTGCGGCCAGCCGCAGCGCCGCGTCGAGGAGCCGGTCGCGTACCGCCGGGTCCAGGGCGGGCGCCGGGGCGACCTCGACCAGCTTCTGGTGGCGGCGCTGCGCACTGCAGTCCCGCTCCCACAGATGCCCGACCGCCCCGGCGGAGTCGGCGACGACCTGCACCTCGATGTGGCGCGCCCGCTCCCACAGCCGCTCCACGTACAACTCTCCCCGCCCGAAAGCCTGTTGGGCGTCCGAACTGCACCGCTCCCATGCCTCCGTCAGTTCGGCGTCCGTGCGCGCGACCCGCATGCCGCGGCCGCCGCCCCCGCCCACGGCCTTCACCATCACCGGCCCGCCTGCGAGGAACTCCCGCGCCCGTACCAGGTCCGTCGCGCCGTCCGTGCCCGCGAGCACCGGCACCCCTGCCTCGACGGCGAGCGCGCGGGCCCGCGCCTTGTCGCCGAAGAGCTCCAGCGCCTGCGGCGACGGCCCCACGAACACGACGCCCGCCTCGGCGCACGCCCGCGCCAGGGCGGCCGACTCGCTGAGGAACCCGTACCCCGGATGCAGATATCCGCAGCCCGAGCGGCGGGCCGCGGCCACCAGCGCCGCCGCGTCCAGGTAGCCGCCCGCTGCCAGCGGCACGGCCTCGTCGGCGCACCGGACGTGCGCGTCGTCCCCCGGCTCGTGCACCGCGACCGCCCGCATCCCCAGATCGGTGGCGGCGCGCAGCACCCGTACGGCGATCTCGCCCCGATTGGCGACGAGGACAGCGGCAGACCCCATGGAACCCTCCGGGAGGTGAGGTGGTGCGGACGGGTTCCGTCATGCTCATTGACACTGACGTCAACGTCAATACTCTGGCGCTGTGGCAGCACGCAGACGGCAGACGACACAGGAATGGGCGACCCGCACCGCCCGCGACCGCACGGACGCACCGGCGCGCGCCCGGCTCCTCGACGCGGCGGAGACGGTGTTCGCACGGCTCGGGTACGGGCCCGCGACCATCGCCGACATCACCGCGGAGGCCGATGTCTCGCGGGCCGGCTTCTACGTGTACTTCGCCTCGAAGGACGAGGTGTTCCGGGTGCTGGCGGCGCGGGTGCGGGACGCGTTCCTCGCCGCGCAGGACGTGCCGGGCGTGGACACCGACGACGTGGCGGCGGTCGCGGAGGCGTCCACGGGAGCGTTCATCGCCGCGTACGCCCGCCATCTGCCGCTGCTCGGACTGCTCGAACAGCAGGCGCGCGGCGATGCGGAGGTGCGCGCCCTGTGGGAGGAGATCCGCGAGCGCCCGGTGCGCCGCGCGGCCCGCTACGTGCGCCGCGTCGCCGAGGAGGGGCGGGCCCGCCCCGTCGTCGACCCGCTCACCCTCTCGCGGGCCGTCGGCGGCATGAGCGTGGAGTTCGCGCGCATCGTGGCCGCGGACCCGGCCGCGTACGAGTCGGCGGTACGCGACGTCACCACCATGTACCGGCACCTTCTCGGCATCGGAGCACCACCCCGGCAGCAGTGACACACAGCAGGGAGCCGCACCTTGTCCCACGGCACAGCCATCGACGCGTACCTGAGTGACCTCCGCGCCCGCCGGACGAAAGCGCGGCAAGGACGCCAGCCGTCCGAAACAGCCCATCCCGCAGGGGAGTTGACGCTCCCCGGACACGTCGAGCGCTGGGCCGGGCTGAAGCCCGACCAGCCCGCGCTCGTCACCGCGGACGAGACCCTCTCGTACCGGCAACTCGACGATCAGGCGGCCCGGTTGGCGGGATGGCTCGCCGGGCACGGCGTACGGGCGGGCGACCGCGTCGGCGTCCACCTGCCCAACGGTGCCCGGTTCGTGGTCACGATGCTCGCGGTGTTGCGGCTCGGCGCCGTGCACGTCCCGGTCAACCCGATGTTCCGCGCCGCCGAACTGCGGCACGAACTCACCGACGCGGCACCCGAGGTGGTCGTCACCCAGGACGCCCTGCTGCCCGTACTGGACGAGGTGCGCGAGGCGACGCCCGTACGCACCGTGCTCGCCGACCGCGACTGGCCCGACGCCGTCGCCCACGCCCGCCACGAGCCGATCGCCGACGACCTCGACGCGCTCGCCGCCCTCAACTACACCGGCGGCACCACCGGACTGCCCAAGGGGTGCGAACACACCCAGCGGCACATGGTCTACACGGCCACCGCCATCGACAACGGCCGCATGCCGGACGCCCGCGAACAGGCCCGCGGCATCGTCTCGGTCTGCTACCTGCCGGTCTTCTGGATAGCCGGCGAGAACCTCGGCATTCTCGCCCCGCTCGTCTCCGGCGGCACCAGCGTGCTGCTCGCCCGCTGGGACGCGGCCGCCGTCCTCGACGCCGTCGACACCCACGGCGCGACCACCATGGCGGGCACCGTGGAGAACTACCTCGAACTCCTCGACCACCCCGAGCTCGCACGCCGCGACCTGTCGTCGCTGACCGCCCCGCTCACCGTCTCCTTCGTCCGCAAGCTCACCCCCGCGCTGCGCGCCCGCTGGAAGGCGGCCGTCGGCGCGCACAGCGTGCTGCGCGAAGCCTCGTACGGGATGACGGAGACCCACACCAGCGACACCAACACCCTCGGCTTCCAGGACGCCGACCAGGACCTCACGACCGACCCCGTCTTCTGCGGACTGCCCGTCCCCGGCACGGACTTCATGGTCGTCGACTTCGTCACCGGCGCCCCGCTGCCGCTCGGCGAGCGCGGCGAGATCGTGGTGCGCGGCCCCTCCGTCCTCACCCGCTACTGGCGCGCCCCCGAGGCCACCGCGAGCGCGCTGCGCGACGGCTGGCTGCACACCGGCGACATCGGCACCCTCGACGAGGAGGGCTGTCTGCACTACCTCGGCCGGGACAAGGACATGATCAAGGTCAAGGGGATGAGCGTCTTCCCCACCGAGGTGGAGACCCTGCTCGCGCAACACCCGGACGTCGTCGCCGCCGCGGTCGTCGCCGTGCCGGACACCGACAGCGGGGAGCGGCCCTACGCGTTCGTCCGCACCGTCCCCGGCGCGCGAGCGACGGGGGAGGGGCTGCGGGAATGGGCGGCCGCGGCCATGGCCACGTACAAGGTCCCGGCCGTCGTCGAGATCGTCGACGCGCTCCCGCTCACCCCCACCGGGAAGATCAGGAAGACGGAGCTGACCGTTCGAGCCACTCGCACGCGGCCCGCGCCGTGAACTCCTCCTGACCGCCCTTGAACAGCAGATCCGCCGCGGTGAACGCCGGGTCGTCCGACTGCGCCGCCACATACGGCACCGCGATACAGCGCATGCCCGCCGCGTGCGCCGCACGGGCACCCGGCGCCGCGTCCTCCAGGACCACGCACCGCGCCGGGACGACGCCCAGCCGGCGGGCCGCCTCCAGGAACACGTCGGGCTCCGGCTTGCCGCGCGCGACCTCGTCAGCGGAGACGTACCGCGGCAACTGCTCGATCAGGCGCGTGCCGGTGAGGATCGCCTCGATCGCCTCGGGCGACGAACCCGACGCCACGATCATCGGTACCCCGGCCGCGTGCAGCCGCTCGACGAACAGCCGCATCTGCGGGAAGACCCGGGTCTGCGTGCGGGCGATGTCGAGATAGCGGGAGTTGAGGTCGTCGAGGAGCTCCCCGGCGGGCGCGGTGATCCCGAACCGCCGCTTCCACAGGCCGATCGTCTCCGCGGTGGAGATGCCGACGTACGACTCGTTGTCCTCCCAGGTGAACCCGGTGACGCCGTAGCGGCCGAGGGTGCCCAGGGTCGCCTGGAAGTAGTTGGGCTCGCTGTCGACGAGGGTGCCGTCGAGGTCGAAGACGACAGCGGTCTCACGGAAGGGGCGGCGGGGGTCGTTCATGCCTCCCAGCATGCAGGAAACCCGCCCCGGACGATCACTTGCGGTCCGCGGCGGCGGCCCTGCCGATCGACTCCACGAGCGGCAGCAGCCGGTGCGGGACCCGCTCGCGCAGTGCCACCTCGGTGCGGGTGCGGACCACTCCCGGGAGCCGGTTGAGCTGCTGCACGACGTCCTCCAGGTGCTCCGCGTCGCGGGCCGCGACCCGGGCGAGGAGATCGCCGCCGCCGGTGATCGAGTGCGCCTCGACGATCTCGGGGACCCCGGCCAGTTCGTCGGCGACGTCGGCCAGGTGGCCCTGTGTGACCTCGATGTGCACGAAGGCGAGCACCGGGTGGCCGAGCGCGGCGGGGGAGAGGGTGGGGGCCGAGCCGGTGATCACCCCGTCCCGTTCGAGCCGGTCCAGGCGGGCCTGCAGCGTGCCGCGGGCCACGCCGAGGATCCGGGCGTACTCGCGGACACTCGTGCGCGGCTGCTCGAGCAGGAGCCGCAGGATGCGGGTGTCGAGGTGGTCCACGGCCATCGGCGACGGGCTCCTTCGGGAAGGGCGGGACGATCTTCGCCGACTGTACCAATGGGTCAGTGCGGCCCGCTCATGGTGACCGGCAGACCGATGAATTCCCCGTCATGGTGGACCAGCGGCCCCGCGTCCGTGACCCGGGCCGCCCGCACCACGAGCCCGATCACCAGCGCGTGGTCGCCGACCGGCCGGAAGCTGACCGGCGTCAGCACGAACCGGGCGAGGACCCCCTCAAGGGCGGGAAGGCCCAGCGGGTCCGGGTGCCAGCGCGTCGCGGGGCCGAACCGGGACGCTCCCGGCCCCGCGAAGACCCGCGCCACCTCCGCCTGCCCCTCGGCGAGCAGCTGCACCATCACCCAGGTCGCGTCCCGCACCGCGCCCCACGACGCGGAGCGCAGCCCGACCGTGAACGACATCAGCGGCGGTTCGAGGGAGAGCGAGGCCAGCGACGTCACACAGAACCCGACGGGGCGCTCCCCGCCGACCGTGACCACGGCGACACCCTTGGCGTGCCGCCGCAGCACGGACCGGACGAGGTCGGCGCGGGCCGGTTCGAGCAGCCGCACGGCGGGGGCGGCGGTCCGCGCCGTCGCCGTGTCCGGCTCGTCGGTCGTGCTCACGCCGCCCCCTCCCGCAGCGCGGCCCCGGCACGCTCGTGGATCTCCGCGGCGTGCGGGGAGGCGTCGACGGACGCGTACGCGGCCAGATGGGCGCGCCAGTCCGTCAGCGCCGCGGTCTCCTCGCCGAGGGCGTGGCGGCTGAGGCCGCGCAGAAAGAGGAGTTCGGGGTCGGGGGCACCGGACGCGGAGTGCACCGCCCGGTCCAGGTCGTCGGCGGCCCGCCGGTGCTCGCCGAGCGCCTGCAGCGCCACGGCCCGGTTGACCCGCAGCTCCGTGTCGTCGGCCAGCGCGAGCGCCGCGTCCAGGTCGTCGACCGCCTGCCCCGGCTGCCCGGCCTCGAAAGCGAGGACGGCACGGTTGGCCCAGGCCGCCACGCACGCCGGGTCGGCCCGCAGCGCCGCCGAGTAACTGTCGTACGCGGTCTCCGTGTCGCCCCGATCGGCCGCCAACGCGCCCCGGGCGGCCAGGAGTTGTGGATGGTCCGGGGCGAGTACGAGACCGCGGTCGATGTCGGCCGCCGCCCGGTCGAGGTCACCGCGCCCCAGATACAGGTCCGCCCGGTGGACCAGTGAATCGACATGCTCGGGTTCCAGGTCGAGGGCGTGGTCCAGGTCGCGCAGCGCGCCCGCCTCGTCGCCGAGCTCCCGCAGCAGGTCGGCCCGGTTGAAGTGCGCCTCGTAGAACGGCGGCGAGAGCCGGATCGCCGACGCGTAGTCGGTGAGCGCCTCCCGGTGCCGGCCCAGCGCCCGGTGCTGTGCGGCCCGCTCGAAGTAGTAGTCGCCGTAGTCGGGGTCGCGGCCGATCACCTCGTCGTAGTCGCGCAACGAGTCCACGTGGTCGTGCCGGGCCCCGCGCACCTGCGCCCGGTTGTACAACAGGACGCTGCGGTGCAGGAGTTGCTCGTCGGGCCCGAACTCCTCGTCGGTGATGGCCATCGCCTCGTCGACGAGCGCGAGCGACCTGTCGACGTCGCCGCGGTGCAGTTCGACGAGGGCGCGCGCGTTGCGCATGAACGCCCGGACCAGGATCCGCTTGCGCGGCTCGGGGTGCACGTCCGCGATCGAGATCGCCGTGTTCACCCAGGCCAGCGCGAGATCCTCGTCGTGGTCGTCCTTGGGCAGGAACCGCGTGTACAGCATCGCCATCAGATACGCCGTGCCCATGTGGACGTCCGGCGACGTCGACCCGCGCCGCATCTCCTCGAAGTACGCGAACGCGTCGTGCCCGCGCCCCAGATAGCACAGGCACGCCCCGATCTTGTGCGTGAGATTCCAGTACGTGCGTGACGTGTCGCCGGGGCCGAGCAGCGCGCGCCCGCGCTCGGCGAGGTCGATCACCGCCTCGTAGAACCCCTTGTCGAAGCAGGCGGTGACCGCCTCGACCAGTGCCGCGACGCCCGCGCCGCGCGGATCGGTGCCGCGCTCCAGGTGGTACGGGATCGCGCCGAGCCGCAGCGTCGGCTCGTTCCGGCCGGCGAGCAGTGCGGCCCGTGCGGAGTGCCGGCGGGCCCGCTCGTCGGCCGGCAGTGCGTCGTAGGCGCGGCGCAGCCGGGGGGCGTCACTGGTGCCGTCGGCGTCGACGTACTGCTGCGCCGGGTCGCCGTCGGGCAGCAACTCACCGTCCGAGAAGGGGAGTCGGGGCGCGCGGTGGGCGTGCGCGGACAATGCCTTGCCGAGCAGATCGTCGGCGGCCCCCGCGCCGTCCACGACCACGGTCAAGGCGGCGGGATCGCAGCGGCGCAGCAGCGCGGCCACCAGATCACGGTCCGTGGGGTCGGCGTCGTCGAGGCCGCGGAAGGCGAGGGTCACGCCCTTGGGGTGCGCGGACCGTGCCCAGTCCATGAGGAGTTCGGCGACTCCGTGGGCGATGCGCAGGGCGCGGGTCGCCGGATAGAAGCGGGTGCGCTCCTTCGCGACGGCGAGATTGGTGAGCGTCTGCGGCGGCGTCGGCACCAGACCCATCAGTTCGGGTGCGATCGACTCCACCTCCAGGGCGCGCGCCGCCGCGACCAACTCACTGTCCCGCTCGACCAGTTGGGGTACCGCCTGATGGAGCAGGAAGTGCGCGCCGGTGAACGGGCCGCGCAACCGCCGGTGACAGCGGACGGTCAGGGTGGCGGCGGGCGGGGGCTCACCGTCGGTGGTCCGTGCGGCGGCGTCGAGCCACCAGTGCCGTGCCGGGTGTGTCGTGGAGGTCATGCCGGGTCTCCTTGAGGTTGAGGTTCGGGCGTGGTGGCGCGCGCGGTGCGGCGGCCGCGCCGGTCCCGCAGCGTCACGTGGACGAGCAGCCCGAGCTGCAGCCCGGACAGCGCGATGAACACGGCCGCGTCGAACAGGTCCCAGAACGGCACGTCGGTGCCGCCGAGCCGCCCCGCGACCGTCGACCAGAAGTGCACCGCCGTGGGCAGTCCCGCCCAGGCCAGCGAGGCCAGCGAGAACCCGTATCCGGCGACGAGCAGCGGCGCGTACCAGCGGGCCACCGCACGGTCGCGCTCGGTCCACTCGAAGTCGGCGACGGGCGCCGGGCGGCGCAGCAACCGCCGTACCCCGCCACGGATCCGGAACCGCGTCGCGTTCTGCAGATCCGTACAGCGGGCCGCGGTCGTCACCACGTAATAGAGATCGGTCTCCAAATAGAACAGGAATTGCCAGATGAGCCGGAGCACACAGGTGAATGCGACAGCGAGACACAGTTTGTGCACCCATGCGGGAAATCCGAGTGCTTCGAGGGCGAGCGACAGCAATGTCAGCGAACTCAGCAGTACGACATCGGCCACCATGCCCGCGCAGAACGGCAGATAGCGTTTCCGGCGCGCCACGCTCAGCAGTGAATCGAGCCGGGTCTCGGCGACCAGGTAGTAGAGCCTGCGGCCGATCCCGAGCGTCGACGGAAGACCGAGCCGCCGTCCCGCGAGCGCGTGCGCGCCCTCGTGGATCACGATGCACGGGATGGCGAGCGCGAAGACGGTGAGCGGGATCAGCGACACGTAGTGCGTGAAGAACATCTGGTGGTACGAGGGCCGAAGCCCCGGGTCGCGCACCATCACGGCCGCCGCGGCCACCGCCACAACGCCGTACGCGATCCAGGCCGGCCACGAGAACGCCAGCTGCCCGAGCCGCTGCCAGCGCACCCGGGTCTCCTCCACGGCCGCCTCGCCGGTGCGCAGAAACCCCAGCTCCGCAAGGGTTTCCATCAAGTCTTCCAGGTCCAGCGGCGCGCCGCAGGCCCGCTCGTACCAGTCGGTGACGTCCTCGACGCGCGCCCCTTCGGCGAACATCCGCAGCACCTGTGCCCCCTCCTCGGGGAACACGGCGTACGAACCGATGTCGGGCCGGCCGATCATCACTCCGTCGTCCTCGGCGACCATCGTGAGCCGGTGCAGACGAACGGTTGCGCCCATCCGGCGTACCTCCCTGCGCTCTCTCGGAAGGGGAGATCGGAGCCGGTCCCGGAGGTGGCCCGGCTCCGATCCGTGGGCAGGACCTACGCGGCGTCGCCGCAGAGGTAGTAGCAGGACGTGGTCAGACGGATCGGACCGGCCTTGCGGACGGAAATCTTCTTCATGGCGTTCCTCCTCTCGAACCGATTGGAGTTCTGCGAATTCCCGGAATCGCTGGTGACGTGCCCAGCATTGGCGCCCCGGAACGGCCCTGTCAACGAGGAACGAAAACATCCGGAAATAATTCTCCGAGCCGCTTTTCGGCCTGTTTTCGGGCAGGCGTGAGCGCAACTCCGAGCGCAGTAAAAGGAATGGATTGATATCCAGAGAAATGCGATGCGTGATCAACGGTCGGCACACCACGGCCGAACCGCCCGCCTCAGCGGTGCGTTCTGCGCACCATCCGTACCTCCCGCACGGCCCCCGTCGTCGTCCGCCCCGTACGACGCGCGTCCTGAAGACGCCGTCGTGAGGAGTACGGACTCACAGCAGCATACGGATTGCCGCGCCCGCGCGTTCAAGGCCCACCGGCGTCCGGCTTCTTCTACCTTGTCCGGATGAGCCCGCACTCCGTGGAACCGTCATGCCTGTCCGCCACCGCGACCCGCGAAGCCTCCGACTGGTGGCGGGACGCCGTCATCTACCAGGTCTACCCGCGCAGTTTCGCCGACAGCGACGGCGACGGCACCGGCGATCTGGAAGGCGTCCGCCGCCGTCTGCCGTATCTGAAGGAGCTCGGGGTGGACGCGGTCTGGCTGTCGCCGTTCTACGCGTCGCCGCAGGCGGACGGCGGTTACGACGTCGCGGACTACCGTGCGGTCGACCCGATGTACGGCACGCTGCTGGACGCGGACGCGGTGATCCGTGACGCGCACGCGCTGGGTCTGCGGATCATCGTGGACCTGGTGCCGAACCATTCCTCGGACCAGCACGAGTGGTTCAGGCGCGCGGTCGCGGAGGGTCCGGGTTCGCCGCTGCGCGACCGCTACCACTTCCGTCCCGGTAAGGGCGAGAACGGTGAATTGCCGCCCAACGACTGGGAGTCGATCTTCGGCGGTCCGGCGTGGACGCGGCTGCCGGACGGGGACTGGTATCTGCATCTGTTCGCGCCGGAGCAGCCGGACCTGAACTGGGAGCACCCGGCGGTCGCCGACGAGTTCCGTTCCATCCTGCGGTTCTGGCTGGACATGGGTGTCGACGGCTTCCGTATCGACGTCGCGCACGGCCTGGTCAAGGCCGGGGGCCTGCCGGACCTCGGCGGCGCGGAGCAGTCGCGACTCCTCCACGGAGACGTGATGCCGTTCTTCGACCAGGACGGCGTGCACGACATCTACCGTTCGTGGCGGAAGATCCTCGACGAGTATGACGGCGAGCGCATCTTCGTCGCCGAGGCGTGGACGCCGACGGTCGAGCGGACCGCGAACTACGTCCGCCCCGACGAACTGCACCAGGCCTTCAACTTCCAGTACCTGACGACCTGTTGGGACAGCGGCGAACTGCGTACGGTCATCGATCGCTCCCTCGAAGCCATGCGTCCGGTGGGCGCGCCGGCGACGTGGGTGCTGTCCAACCACGACGTCACCCGGCACGCGACGCGCTACGCCAACCCGCCCGGTCTCGGTACGCAGATCCGCACGCCGGGCGACCGGGAACTGGGGCTGCGCCGGGCCCGTGCGGCGGCGCTGCTGATGCTGGCGCTGCCCGGATCCGCGTATGTCTACCAGGGCGAGGAGCTCGGCCTGCCGGACGTCACGGATCTGCCGGACGAGGTGCGCCAGGACCCCTCGTTCTTCCGGGCGCAGGGCCAGGACGGGTTCCGTGACGGGTGCCGGGTGCCGATCCCGTGGACCCGCGCCGGATCCTCGTACGGCTTCGGTGACGGCGGCAGCTGGCTGCCGCAGCCGGAGGGCTGGGGCGAACTGAGCGTCGAGGCGCAGACCGGGCAGGACGGCTCGACGCTGGAGATGTACCGCTCCGCGCTGGCCGTGCGGCGCACGCAGGCCGGACTCGGCGCCGGGGACAGCGTCACCTGGCACGACGACGCTCCGGCCGGGCTGCTGCACTTCGAGCGCCCCGGATTCGCCTGCACCGTCAACACCACCGGCGTCCCGGTGCGGATCGCGGCGCCGGGCACCGTGCTGCTCGCGTCGAGCCCGGTCACCGTCGAGGACGGCGAGGTCGAACTGCCCGCCGACTGCACGGTCTGGTGGGAGACCGTCTGATTCCTATCGCAGCAGTTCGAGCGGGAACGCCGCCGCCATCGCCGCCATCCCCGCGTCGTTCGGGTGCAGGCCGTCGCCGCTGTCGTACGCGGACAACAGCCGCTCGGGGCACGCGGGATCGCGCAAGGCCGCGTCGAAGTCCACGACCCCGTCGTAGGCGCCGCTCGTGCGGATCCACTCGTTCACGGCCCGCCGGGCGGCCTCCCGCTCGGGGGTGCGGAAGCCGAGCGTGTCGCTCCCGAACGGGAGGATCGTCGCGCCCAGCATGCGCAGCCCACGGTCGTGCCCGCGACGAATCAACTGCTCGTGCCCGGCGATGAGTTCGGCGGCCGAGACCTCCTCGTCGGCGGGCGCCGTGGTGCCCGGGTGGCCCAGGTCGTTGACGCCCAGCAGCACCACGGCCGCCCGCACCCCAGGCCGGCTCACGACGTCACGGTCGAACCGCTTCAGGCCGCTCTCGCCGAAGCACGTGGCGTATGCCTCGGCTTCGGAGCCCGTCGGCGGGTTCGGGCCGCGCAGCAGCCGGTTGCCGCCGATCCCGGCGTTGAGGACCCCGGTGTCCGCCCACCGGCCGTCGGCGCGCAGCCGTTCGGCGAGCAGGTCGGGCCAGCGGTGATCCGCGTCGATCTGCGTGCTGGAGCCGTCGGTGATGGAGTCCCCGAACGCGACGAGCGCCGCGCCCGCCGTGCCCGGCCGCCGGTCGACGGCGACACCGGACAGGAAGTGCCAACTGGTGAACGTCGCGGTCGGCGTGATGTCAGGCTTGCCCGTCACATTGCCCGCGGCCACATAGTTGTGCCGGAAAGCGGAGGGGTGAACGGTGTCGGCGGGTGTGCGGACCGGCAGGTGGACGCTGATCACGAGATCGCCGCCCGCCGTCGTCGACAGGGCCACCGGGTCGCTCCAGCGTCGGGTACCAGGGGCGAGCGACGTCGACGTGTCGCCGTCGAAGCGCAGCAGCCGGTCGGAGGCCGGATCGACGGCCGTCGCCGGTCCTCCGGCAGCGCGGAGCGCGACCCGCGCCTCGCCGATCGTGAGCGGGGCCGTGCCGAACTCGTTGGTGAAGCAGACGCGCAGGGTGCGCCCGGCGACGCTGGTGTGCACGATCTGCCGCAACGTCTGGTCCTCGTACGCCGTCGAGTCCGTGGCGGGGACACCGGTCGGCGCGGTCGCCCACGTGCCGGTCCAGGCGGTCGACGGCGTGCCGGGCGCGGGCAGGGCGGTCGCGGCGAGCAGTCCCACCAGGGGCACGGCCAGGAGGGGCGCGGGCGGACGTCCGTGGCGCATGGGAGGCGTTCCTTCTGTCTGGGGCGGAGGCGGGGCGGCGCGAGGACCGTACGGGCGGGAAAGCGGCACGTCAATGGGGCCAAGGAGGCGGCGAGGCAGGAAGGCGATGATGGAGCCGGGCCGCGCCTTGACCCTGACACCGTGTGAGCCCGTGGAGTGGGAGACGTCATGTTCACCATCGGAGACTTCGCCCGCCACGGCCGCGTGTCGGTCCGCATGCTGCGTCACTACGACGCGCTCGGACTGCTGCGCCCGGCCCACGTCGACCCTGCCACCGGCTACCGCCACTACACCGCCGCCCAGCTCGCCCGGCTCAACCGCATCATCGCGCTCAAGGACCTCGGCCTCACCCTCCAGCAGGTCGGGGAGATCCTCGACGAGAAGGTGGACGCCGAGCAACTGCGCGCCATGCTGCGCCTGCGCCGCGCCGACCTGGAGGCGGAGATGGCGGCGGCCAGGGCCCGGCTGACCCAGGTGGAGGCGCGGCTCCGGTCCATCGAGAACGAGGGACACATGCCCACCGAAGACGTCGTCGTCAAGAACCTGCCGCGCGTGCGCGTGGCCGAACTCACCGCTGTCGCACCGGACTTCGAGCCGTCCAGCATCAGCGCCGTCATCCAGCCCCTGTACGAGGAGCTGTTCCGGCGGCTCGACGAGGCCGGCATCCGGCCGACGGGACCCGGTGTCGCCCGGTACGAGGACGCGCCCGGCGGCGGCATCCTCGTCCACGCGGGCATCGAGGTGTCCGCCGCACCCCGCGACGGCGGCCGCGACGGGCTGAGCGTCCTCGACCTGCCGCCCGTCGAACGCGCGGCGACGATCGTGCACCGCGGGTCGATGGACGCCGTGCTGCCGTCGGAGCAGGCCCTCGCCACGTGGATCGACGCCCACGGCCACCGCTCCGCCGGGTACCCCAGGGAGATCAGCCTGGAGTGCCCCGAGGACCGCGAGGCCTGGGTGACCGAACTGCAGGAGCCGCTGGCCTAGCCGGCCTGGCAGGACGGGACCAGCCGCCGCTCACTCGACAGCCCAGACTGTGCAGCCTTAGTTGTGCAGTCTGGGCTGTCGATTTACGGTAGGGGTATGACCGAGAAGCAAGAACCCGCCTCCGAGGCCGCCGTGCAGGCGGCCGCCGACGTGTGGGTGGTGGTCGGCAGGCTCCGGCGCAAGCTCCGCGCCCAGCTCGGCGGCACGGACGGGGAGATCGAGCTCTCCCCGGCGCAGGCCTCCGTCCTCGCCCGCCTCGACAAGACAGGACCCGCGTCCGCGAGCGACCTCGCCACGATCGAGGGTGTCCGCCCGCAGTCCATGGCCAAGGTCGTGATCGCCCTCGAAGAGGTCGGGTTCGTCGTGCGCACCCCCGACCCCGGCGACCGGCGGCGCCAGCTCGTCACGCTCACCGAGAGCGGCCTCGCGCGGCGCAAGGGCGACCGAGAGGCCCGCCGCGCCTGGCTCGCCCGCGCCCTGGACGAGCACGGCACCGAGGAACAGATCCAAGCGGTGATCACCGCCATGGCCCTCCTCGACGAGGTGGCGCAGGCGTGATCAGCCTTGCCGAGCGGCTGCGCCGTGCGCGCTCGGCCGAACCCGGTGGGTTCGACCGGCGCCTCGTCGCGCCGATGATCCTGGGTTCGGTCCTGAACCCGATCAACTCCTCCATGCTCGCGGTGGCGCTGATCCCGATCGGCCGGGCCTTCGGGGCACCGCCGTCCCAGACCGCCTGGCTGGTGTCCGGGCTCTACCTCGCCACGGCCGTCGGCCAGCCGGTCATCGGCCGGCTCGTCGACTCGTACGGGCCGCGGCTGCTCTATCTGACAGGCACCGCGCTCGTCGGTGTCGCCGGACTCCTCGGCGTGCTCGCGCCCAGCCTGTGGGTGCTCGTCCTGTCCCGGGTGCTGCTCGGCTTCGGTACCTCCGCCGCGTACCCGGCGTCGATGTCCCTGCTGCGCACCGAGGCCGAGCGCACCGGCCTGAAGAGTCCCAGCGGCATCCTCGCCGCACTGACCGCCTCCGCACAGGTCATCGCCGTCGTCGGACCGACGCTCGGCGGCGTCCTGATCGGCCTGGGCGGCTGGCACCTGATCTTCGCCGTGAACGTCCCGCTGTCGGTGATCTGCCTCTTCCTCGGCGTGCGCCGACTGCCCAAGGGCGCCCCCAAGGGTGCGCCGGGCCGCACCGACGTGCCGGGCATGCTGCTCTTCGCGGCCTCGCTCACCGCGTTCATGTTGTTCCTGATGGAGCCGGGCCTCGCCCAGTGGTACCTGCCCGTGCTCGGCCTCGCCGCCGGCGCCTGGTTCGTACGGCGCGAGCACGACGTCGCCGAACCCTTCATCGACCTGCGCGTGCTGCGCGGCAACGCCCCGCTCCTGGCCACCTACGGCCGTCAACTCCTCGCGTACACCACCTCGTACGCCTTCCTGTACGGCTACGGACAGTGGCTGCAGGAAGGGCGCGGCCTGAGCGCATCGCAGGCCGGACTGCTCCTGCTGCCGATGTCCGCCATGGGCATCCTCGTCACCGTCCTCACCGGACGCCGCCCCGAGATCCGCGCCAAGCTCGCGGTCGGCTCGGTCGTCCAGCTCCTGGGGTGCGCGGCCATGCTGCTGCTCGGCGCGGACACCCCGATCTGGGTCCTGGTCCTGATCGGCATCGGCTTCGGCATTCCGCAGGGCCTCATCGGACTCGCCAACCAGAACGCCCTGTACGCACAGGCCGACCCGGCCCGGATGGGCTCCTCCTCCGGTCTGCTGCGCACCTTCACCTACCTCGGCGCCCTGCTCGCCTCCGCCGCCAACGCGGCGTTCTTCCGCGACGGGGCCACCAGCGCCGGACTGCACGGGATGGCCTGGCTGCTGATCGGCGTGGCCGCGCTGTTCCTCGTGATGAGCGTCGTCGACCGCTCACTGGGCCGCGTCGGCCGCGACACCTGAGACCACCCCCCAACCTGCCCCTCAATTCCCCAAACCCTTTGTGTGGAAAGCGAGTTCAGCATGCCTGTCACCACTCTCGACCCCCGTACCGCGCTCGTCGTGATCGACCTGCAGAACGGCACCGCCGAGGTTCCGGGCGCCCCGCACGCCACGGCCGACGTCGTGGAGCGCAATGTCGCCCTCGCCGACGCCTTCCGTGCCGCCGGTCTCCCGGTCGTCCTGGTCCGCGTCTCCTTCGCCGCGGACGGCGGCGACATGGTCCCCGGCCGCACCGAGCGGGCGGCGCGCACCGCGACCCCGCCGGCCGGCTGGGACCGGATCGTCGACGCGCTCGCCGGGCACCCGGAGGACGTCGTCGTGACCAAGCGCAACTGGTCCGCGTTCTTCGGCACCGACCTCGATCTGCAACTGCGCCGCCGCGGCATCACCCAGATCGTGCTGACCGGTGTCGCGACCAGCATCGGTGTGGAGTCCACGGCCCGGGCCGCCCACGAGCACGGCTACCACGTCACCCTCGCCACGGACGCCATGACGGACCTCGACGCGCAGGCCCACCGCGGCAGCGTCGAGCGGATCTTCCCGCGCCTCGGCGAGACCGGCACCACCGAGGACGTCCTGAAGCTCGTCAGCGCCCTACGTGTGGGGTGATCACACACGCAAGACCCGTGCAGTATGGCGTTTCTCACCAAGTGATCACCGCCGGGAATCTGTTGACCTGCGGAAAGTCCCGCCCGTAACGTCCACTCCGCAATACCGGAAGTGCGATTTCGCATAGTGGAACGTAGTGCAACGGGAGGGGTCCTCGATGGCCACTGCTCAGCAACGGACCCCGTCCCCGGCGCCGGAGCCGCCCACCGTGGCGGGCATGGACATCAGTCCGCGCCTGTACCACCGTGATCTGGCCCCGACCAAGATCCAGGGCCGCAGCTGGGGCGCGTACAACGTCTTCACCCTCTGGGGCAACGACGTGCACAGCCTCGGCAACTACGCCTTCGCCATCGGGCTCTTCGCCCTCGGCATGAGCGTGTGGGACATCCTCATCGCGTTCGCCATCGCCTCGGCGCTGCTGTTCGGGCTGCTCACCCTCTCCGGACGGATGGGACACCGCACGGGTGTCCCGTTCCCGGTGATGAGCCGGATCGCCTTCGGGGTGCGCGGCTCCCAACTCCCCGCCGTGGTCCGGGGATCGGTGGCCATCGCCTGGTTCGGCATCCAGACCTATCTCGCCTCCCAGGTGCTGCGCACCCTGCTCAAGGCGATCTGGCCGGGCTCGGCCGCGTACGACACGAACTCCTTCCTCGGGCTGTCCACGCTCGGCTGGGTCACCTTCCTGTTCCTGTGGCTGGTGCAGGTCCTCATCGTCAGCTTCGGCATGCAGGTCATCCGCCGCTACATGGCGATCGCCGCGCCCACCGTCCTGGTCACCATGCTGGCGCTCGCGGTGTGGATGTTCGTCAAGGCCGACGGGGCGATCGCGCTCAGCGGCGCCACCCACTTCACCGGCGGCGCCCAGTGGCTGCACATCTTCGAGGCCGCCGCGCTGTGGGTCGTCGTCTACGGCACGTTCGTCCTCAACTTCTGTGACTTCACGCGCTCCGCGACCTCAAACCGGGCCATCGTCCGCGGCAACCTCATCGGCATCCCAGTGAACATGCTGTTCTTCGCGGCCATCGCCGCGGTGCTCAGCGGCGCCCAGTTCCGGATCGACGGCGAGGTCATCACCAGCCCCACCGACATCGTGCGGACCATCCCCAGCACGGCGCTGCTGGCCCTCGCCTGTCTCGCCCTGCTGATGCTGACGGTCGCGGTGAACCTCCTCGCGAACTTCGTCGCCCCCGTCTACATGCTGGTCAACCTCTTCCCGCAGCGGCTCACCTTCCGCAGCGCGGGCGTCGTCAGCGCCGTCGTCGGACTCGTGATCCTGCCCTGGAACCTGTACGACAGCCCGGTCGCCGTCACCTACTTCCTCGGCGGACTCGGCGCGCTGCTCGGCCCCGTCTTCGGTGTCGTCATGGCCGACTACTGGCTGCTGCGCAAGGCGCAGATCAACGTCCCGCACCTGTACACCGAGGACCCGGCCGGCGCCTACCACTACCGCAGCGGCGTCAATCCGAAGGCGGTCGGCGCCTTCGTCCCCGCCGCCGGCTGCGCCGTGGTCGTCGCGCTCGTGCCCGCCTTCTCCGGCATCTCGGGCTTCTCGTGGTTCATCGGCGCGCTGCTCGCCGCCGCGCTGTACTGGCTCGTGAGCGACCGCACCCAGACCTACGAGCACGTCGACGGCGAACCCATTGCCGTCGCCGCCGAGTGACACCCCCGCAGTTCCCGCTGTTCAGGAGACCCCTCATGCGCATCCTCGTCGCGAACGTCAACACCACCGAGACGATGACGAAGAGCATCGCCCAGCAGGCCGAGGCCGTCGCCGCACCCGGCACCGAGATCGTCCCGCTCACCCCGGACTTCGGCCCCGAGTCCTGCGAGGGCAACTACGAGAGCTATCTCGCCGCCATCGCCGTCATGGAGAAGGTGCGCGCCTACAAGGAGCCGTACGACGCCGTCATCCAGGCCGGTTACGGCGAGCACGGCCGCGAGGGGCTCCAGGAACTCCTCGACGTGCCGGTCGTCGACATCACCGAGGCCGCGGCGAGCACCGCCCAGTTCCTCGGCCACAAGTACTCCGTCGTCACCACCCTCGACCGGGCCGTGCCGCTCATCGAGGACCGCCTCAAACTCGCGGGTCTCACCGACCGGCTCGCCTCGGTGCGGGCCAGCGGGCTGCCCGTGCTCGCCCTGGAGGAGGACCCGGACGCCGCCGTCGCCGCGATCGTCGAACAGGCCGTCGCCGCCGTCGAGTCGGACCGCGCCGAGGTCATCTGCCTGGGCTGCGGCGGTATGGCCGGGCTGACGGAACAGGTCGTCGCGCGCACCGGCGTGCCCGTCGTCGACGGGGTGGCCGCCGCCGTGACCATCGCCGAGTCCCTGGTACGGATGGGCCTGACCACGTCGAAGGTGCGCACGTACGCGCCGCCCCGGCCCAAGGAGATCCGCAACTGGCCACCGAACACCCGGGCCTGAGGCCATGTCAGTCGGTGACGTCGCGCATCCTGCGCAGCGGTGAGAAGAACACGAACCAGCCCGCCGCCCAGGACCCGATCAGCGAGATCACCAGGGTGGGGCGCACCCCGATCAGCGAGCCGAGCAGTCCGCCGAGGACGCCGCCGAGCGGCAGGGTGCCCCACACCACCCAGCGCACCGCCGCGTTCATCCGGCCCATCAGCTCCGGCGGCGTCACCGACTGCCGGTAGCTGAGCTGCGCCACGTTGTAGACCATGCCCGAGAAGTACGTCATGCCGTAGCCCAGCACGAACAGCAGCACGCCCCAGCCGCGCGACGCGAACGCCGTGGCGATGTGCGGAGCGCAGAACACCAACGTCGACACCCACATGATCCGCGCCGAACCGATCCGCGCGGCGAGCCGCCCCGCGAACACGCCGCCCAGGACGCCGCCGACCGCCGACGCCGCCATGACCAGACCGGTCAGCGCGGGGCTGACGTCCAACTCCCGGACGAGGAAGACCACTTCGAGCGCCGTGGCCATGCCGCCGAAGAAGTTCGCCGTACCGGTGCACGCCACGACCTTGCGCAGCACCTCGTGGTGCAGCACGAACCGCAGCCCCTCCGCGATGCGGCCGCGCAGCGTCTCGTCCTCGCGCCGGGCGGGCGGCGGCTCCTCGCGGGTCCTGATCCCGGAGAGGGTCACGATCGACACCGCGTACGAGAGCGCGTCGGCCGTCATGGCCCCGGCCGCCCCGAACGCGGCGACGAGCCCGCCGCCCACGCCAGGACCGCCGAGCAGCGCGAACGCCTGGGTCGTGCCCAGCTTGCTGTTGGCGTCCATTCGCTGGCCGGCGCCGACCAGCGTCGGCACGTAACTCTGGTACGAGACGTCGAAGAACACCGTGCACACCCCGGCCGTGACCGCGACGACGTACAGCTGCGTCATCGTCAGCGCGCCGAGGGCGGCCGCCACCGGTACGGAACCGATGATCAGCAGCCGCAGCACGTTGCAGACGGTCATCACGGACCGCTTGGAGCGGCCGTCGACCACCGCTCCTGCGGGCAGCGCGATCAACGCGAATGCCACCGTGGCCGCCGCCGTGAGCAGCCCCACCTCGAACGTGCTCGCGTCCAGGACGGCGACCGCGACCAGCGGCAGGGCGAGCTGGGTGACCGCCGAGCCCATCTCGCTCACCGTCTGCCCGCTCCACAGCAGCAGGAAGTCCCGGTGCCGCCACAGGCTCCGCGGCTCGGCCGGTGCCTTCGAGCCCTGCTCCTGCCGGTCCTTCGCCGTGTCCTTCACAACGCCCCTTCCGTCCCGGTCCCGGGCTACGTGCGGTGCGCGGCCCGACGGGAAGTGTGACCGCGTCCGAGGAGTTCGGCCAGGCCCTGCCGGGTCGCGGCGAGCACGACCCGGTCCTGCGGGCGCAGGACATAGCCGTCGTGCAGGTTCCAGACCAGCCCGGTCGGCCGGTGCGTACTGGTGCCCTCGGCCGGGGAGGCGGCGAGGTCCGGGCGGCGCTCCGCCGGGGCGGTCGCGTCCAGGGCGAGGACCCGCCAGTGCCCCGCACGGAACGACTCCGCGATCGTGCGGCCCTCCAGCTGCGGATGACCGGCCACCTCCAGCGCCGCGAAGAGCAGCACACCGCGCTCGACCGGGATGGCGCCCAGGATCTGCCGGCCCATCATCGCCCCGGCGAAGGCCGGCGCGGCCAGCGTCGACACACTGCGGCTGCGGGTGAGCGCGCGGGGGTGGGCGGCGCGCAGGGTGCGGTACACGGCGGCGGCGAACGCGTCGTCGTACAGGCGGAGCACCACCCGCAGGTCCGGGTTGAGTGCGCGGGCCGACAGGGCCGCCTCCAGATTGGTGGTGTCGGCGCTGGTCAGGGCGAGCAGGGCGTGTGCGCGGTGGATCTTCGCGGCCTCCAGGACCGCGTCCGACGTGGCGTCACCGATCACCGTGGGCACGCGCAGGCCGCGGGCCAGCGGGATGCCGCGCGCCTCCGGGTCCTCCTCCACGCACACCACCGGGATGCCGAGTTCACCGAGCCGGGACAGGACGCGGGTGCCCACCTTGCCGAGGCCGAGCAGCACGATGTGCCCGGACAGGCCGCGCGGCGGGCGGCGCAGCGCACCCGTGCCGCGGAACGTGCCCAGCGCCTCCAGGACCGCGGCCAGCAGCACCGGGAGCAGCAGCAACCCGGCGAACCCGGTGAGGAGTTGAAGCACCTTGCGGGAGGCCGGCTCGCCGATCGCCGGGTCGTCGATGGCGAACAGGTCGAGCAGGGTGAGGTACCCGGCGTGCAGCGGGGGCACGCCGCTGGTGGCCCAGGTGGCGATCGCGAGGCCGAGGACGCTGGCGGCCAGACCGAACAGGGACCAGCGCAGGCGACGCGAGAACAGGGAGCCGAGCGGCATGCCGCGGGTGGCCGACGACCAGGCGGGGGTGGCCCGTTCAGCGGGCGTGACCGCCTCCAGGACCACGGTGCCGCGGCCGGTGGCGGCGGCGACGGTGAGGTCGTCGGGCAGCAGCAGCGGCCCCTCACGCCCGTCGTCCGCGTCCGAACCCTCCGCTCCCGCCGGGTCGTTGGTGGTCGCCGAGAGCAGCGCGAGCGTCGCGAGCCCCGGGTCCGGCACCTCGCCGCGCCCCGGCGGGTTCCGCTCGACGGCGCGCAGCAGCAGCCCGTCGGCCTGGACGACCTTGCTGGTCCCCGCGACCGCGCTGGCCGCGAGCGCCGGGGCCGCGGTGTCGGCGTCCGACAGGACCGTCGTGGACGTGTCCAGGGCCTCCGGATCGAGTCCTGGCGTGGACAGCGCGGCCGCCTGGTCGAGCAGATCGGCCAGATGCCGGCCGAGGCTGCGGTTGTACAGGCGGATGACCAGGCGCAGTTGAGGGTTGAGCCGGCGGGCGGCCAGCGCGGCACGGATGTTCGTCTCGTCGTCGTCATGCACCAGCGCGAGCGCCGTCGCCCCGGTCACGCCCGCGTCCGAGAGGGCCTGCTCGTCGAGCACGGTGGCCTGCTGCACCTGCGGCGGCGCCACCGGGTGACCGTTCTCGGGCGTGCTGCGGTTGATCACGGACTGCATGCGCGCCAGCAGCGCGGTGGCACGGACGCGGGCCGCGGGGGCGGTGCGCCCGCTGGGGTCGGGCGGCGCGGTGGGAACGACGACGGTGACCTGCTCCCCGTACAGACTCCGCAACTCGGCGGCCAGCCGCTCGGCGAGCGCGTCCCCACCACAGACGATCATGTGTCCCTGGGGTGGGGGCGGTTGAGAAGCGGGGGGTTGGTGGGGCACCGTGTTCATGGGCCCAGTCAACCGGGTGAGCGGTGATCATGGGCGGGTTTCGGGGCGCTCATCGTCAGGGCGTGGGCCGGTTCCCCCGGGCCCGCTGCATACCCCGTGGTACGTGGCCGACATCTGCCGGGCCGTCGCCGTCGCCCCCGCGGTCGTCGTCGTCCTCGCGGCGCGTCGGCTCCGACGTGCGACGATGCGGGGATGACCGACGCATCGCGGGCCCGCGCCTTCGACCGGGCCGCCGCACGGTACGCGGCACACCGGCCCTCCTATCCGCCCGCCGTCCTCGACGCGGCCGAGGAGTTCCTCGGGCGGTCGCTGGCCGGTGCGCGGGTCGCCGATGTCGGGGCGGGGACCGGGATCGCCGCCGCCCTGCTGCGCGAGCGCGGCGCCCAGGTGGTCGCCGTGGAGCCGGGCGAGGGCATGGCGGCGCAGTTCCGGCGCGACCACCCCGGGCTGCCCGTCGTGCGCGGGGACGGCAACGCCCTTCCCCTGCGAGGGGATCGCATGGACCTCGTCACCTATGCGCAGGCCTGGCAGTGGACCGACACCGCCCGCTCCGTACCGGAGGCGCTGCGCGTGCTGCGGCCCGGCGGCGCGCTCGCGATCTGGTGGAACACCACGGCCCTCGACGTGCCGTGGATCGCCGCGCAGCACGCCCGTATCGCGGCGTACTGCGGCGTCGAGGCCCGCACCGCGCCGCCCCTCGACGACGCCGAGGCGGTGGCGGCCGCCGGACTCACCGGGCTGCGGACCCGGCGGCACCGGCTGCCCTGGACCCGGACCGTCCCCCTCGACACCCACCTCGCCAACCTCGGCAGCCGCTCGGCTCTCCTCGTCCTCGGCGAGGAGCGGGTGAACGCCTTCCTCGCGGAGGAGCGGGAGCGGCTGCGGCGGAGGGCCCCGGGCGGCGAGGAGACGGTCGAGGAGTGCTACGTCGTGGACCTGTTCCTGGCGTCGGGATCCTGAGGGAGGCACCGCCCGCCGGGATCACGTGCGGAACGGCATGCTCCGCCACGGGCTCTCCGGATGCGTCGTCAGAATCTCGTGCGGCCGCACCGCCGAGCCGTACATGTGGCCGAACGACTCGTCGTCGAAGCGGAGTACGCGGCCGAGGACATAGCCCGCGGAGAACTCCGCCCAGGACCCGTACACCTCCCGCGCCAGCTCCCCGGCCCGCACCACCGCGTCCTCCGTCTCCCGCTGCCCCGCGAACCGCGCGCCCAGGCCCCAGCGGGCGAAGTTGACGGCGCGCCCGTAGTCGTAGGCGAGGGCGGAGACGACGACCGAACCGGGGCCGTCGGCGGCGAGCAGTCCGTCGGCGCGGAACCGGGACTCGTAGCGCAGGATGCGCCCGACGACGTCCCGGACCGCGGCCGCGTCGCGCGCGTCGTCGCTGATCCGGCGCACCTCGGCGACGGCGAGCTCGCGCCACCGCTCGGGATCGACCCGGCCGCCGGGCAGGGCTCGGCGTACGCGCAGGGCGAGTTCGGGGTGCCGCGGGCTGTTCTCGCCGCGCAGCAGATACGTGAGCTGTTCCAGCCAGCCGCGCCGGTCCGTGACGTCCCACGACTCCCGCAACACCTCCACGTCCTGCTCGTAGTCGTGGTAGACGGGGCCGACCTCGTTCCACGGAACCCGGTTGTGCACGGCGAGATGCGTGCCGCAGGCGAGCCCGTGCGCCAGGGGCCCTGCCTGCGGGCCGGTGAACATCGTGACCAGCTCGTCGTCGTCATGGCCGCGCCGCTCGGCCCGGTGCATGAGCGCCCGCCAGGCGCGGAACCGCGCGGCGTCGAACGGGACATGGACCGAGCACGGGCTGCCCGGGTTCACGTACACCCCGGCGTACGAACCGTCGTCCGCCTCCGTCTCCTCGATGGGGAACGGGATCCGGCACAGGACGAGATCGTCGTGGCGGGGCAGCATGCCGCGGGTGTAGAGCGGAACGGAGCGGCCGCCGCACGAAGAACGAGCCGCTCAGGCCGCCGCGTCGAGGTCCTTGCGCTGCTTCACGTACCCGGCCAGGGCCAGCGCGCCCACCAGGATCGCCGAGACGAACAGCTGGTCGCGGCCGGAGGACGTGGTGGCCATCGCGACGAACACACAGACGATCGCGGCGAGCGCCAGCCACGTCAGATACGGGAAGCCCCACATCCGCACGGTCAGCAGCTCGGGCGCCTCGCGCTCCAGGCGGCGGCGCATCCTCAGCTGCGTGAGGCAGATGAAGACCCAGCCGACCAGGACCGCGACACCGGTGGTGTTCATCAGCCAGGTGAAGACGGTGTCCGGCCACCAGATCCCGGCGAAGACCGCGAAGAAGCCGAAGGCGCAGGAGGCGAGGACCGCGGCCATCGGGACGCCGTTGGTCACCTTGCCGATGAAGCGCGGGCCGAGGCCCCGGCTCACCAGGGAGTACGCCATGCGCGATGAGCCGTAGATGTTGGCGTTCATCGCGGACAGCAGGGCGACCAGGATGACGACCTGCATGATCGTGCCGGCCGCCGGGATGCCCAGGCGGTCCAGGACGGTGACGTACGGGCCGTCGGCGGCGACGGACGGGTCGTTCCACGGGACGAGGACGACGACCAGGGCCATCGAGCCGACGTAGAAGAGGGCGATGCGCCACACGGCGGTGCGCACGGCACGCGCCACGTTCTCCCGGGGCTTGTCCGACTCGGCGGCGGCGATGGTGACGGTCTCCAGACCGCCGTACGCGAACACGGCCGTCAGCAGACCGGCGATCAGACCTGTGGTGCCGGTCGGGAAGAAGCCGCCGTCTCCAGTGAGGTTCGCGGTGCCGGGCGCGTCGCCGAAGACACCGAGGATGCCGAGCACGCACAGCACGAGGAACGCGCAGATCGCGGCGACCTTCAGTGCGGAGAACACGAACTCGAACTCGCCGAAGTTCCGCACGGCCAGCAGGTTGCTGGCGCAGAAGAACACCATGAAGACGGCGACCCAGCCGTACGCGGGCAGGAACGGCACCCAGTGGTGCATGATCTGCCCGGCCGCGGTGGCCTCCGCGGCGACACCGCAGCAGAGCATCGTCCAGTACGTCCAGCCCGAGGTGGCCCCGGCCCAGGCGCCCAGCTCCTTCTCGGCGTGGACCGAGAACGAGCCGGTGGCCGGGCGGGCGGCCGACATCTCGCCGAGCATCCGCATGATCAGCATGACGACCGCGCCGGCCGCGGCGAAGAGCAGCACGATGGCCGGACCCGCCGCCGCGATGCCGGCGCCGGACCCTACGAAGAGACCGGCACCGATCACGCCGCCGAGGGCGATCATCGAGAGGTGGCGCTGCTTGAGGCCGTGGGTGAGGCCGTTGCCGGTCCCGGGGTCCGGGGCCTGCGCGGTCTCCTGCCGCCGTTCGGCGACGGGGGTGGGGGTGCTGGTCAAGATCGTGCCCGTTCTGCTGTTCCCGGACCTATTTCCCTGGCGGATGGTCCGTGATGTGAGACGAAGTCGGCTCAGTATGCGGGCACTGTCCGAAGGCCATGGGGGGTGTTCGTTATTCGGACATGGTCGTCACGGAGTGTGCCGGGATGATTCCCGCGGTCCGGTCGGACCCCCTCTGACGTGCGGAAACTCCGCTCAGGAGAGGCGACCGCCGCGGGCCATCCGCCGCCGCTACGGCAGTCAGGGCCAGCGCCGTCGCACCGTCGAGCACCGCCCGGTCGGCGCCCGGCGACGTGCCGTACGCGGCGAACGCGGCCGTGTGCTGAAGGGCGCCCCCGGTGTCGTAGCCGATGGTCGGATGGATGGCGGGCAGCAGCCGCGAGACGTTGCCCATGTCCGTGGACGCCATCGTGTCGCCGTGCCGCGAGCGCGGGGTCCGGCCAAGGCCCCTGGCCGCTTCCGTGTAGGCCGCCGTGAGGTAGGGGTCCTGCACCAGATCCGCGAAGTCCCGCCCATGGGGCTCCAGACGGAGCTCCGCGCCCGTGGCGAGCGCGCCCGCCTCGAAGCAGGCCCTGACCCGGCCCTGCACCGACCGCAGCTGCTCCAGCGTGGGGGCCCGCACCTCGTACCTGGCCCGGGTGAGGTCGGGTACGACATTGGGCGCGCTGCCGCCGTCGGTGACGATGCCGTGCACGAGCGAACCCTGCGGCAGGTGCTGGCGCAGCAGGCCGAGCGCGGTCTGCGCCACCGTCAGGGCGTCGAGCGCGTTGATCCCCTCCCACGGGGCGAGCGCCGCGTGCGCGGGCCGGCCCCGGTAGCTGATGTCCCAGGCGCCGATCGCCAGGGAGGAGGCGCCGACGCTGTCCTCGGCGGCCGCGTGCACCATCAGCGCCGCAGCCACGTCGTCGAAGACCCCGGCCTCGATCAGCAGCGCCTTGCCGCCGATGTCCTCCTCCGCGGGGGTGCCGATCAGGCGCACGGTGACGCCCAGGTCGTCGGCGACCGCGGCGAGGCCCAGCGCGGCGCCGACCGCGGCGGCGCCGTTCACGTTGTGCCCGCAGGCGTGCCCGATGCCGGGCAGCGCGTCGTACTCGGCGCAGAACGCGATCACCAGCTCGCCCGTCCCGTACGTCGCGTCGAGCGCGGTCGGCAGCGCGTCGAGCGGGCGGGTCACCGTGAACCCGGCCGCGTCGAGCAACCCGGCGATCTTCGCCGCCGAGCGGTGCTCGTCGAGGGCGGTCTCGGGTTCGGCGTGCAGGCTGTGGCTGAGCGCGATCAGACGGTCGGCGTGACGGCGGACGGCGCAGGCCGCTTCGGTACGCGGCGCGGTGCGGGGGGTGGTCATGCGAGGCCCTTCTCGACGGTGACGGGTGGTGCGGTGCGCGGTGCGGCCGGGGCGCCGCCGCGGTAGGCCAGGGCGAGGGCCGAGCCGACGAGGGCGACGGCCGCGCAGACGCCCCAGCTCCACATGTAGCCGGACAGCGCGATCACACCGGCCGAGCGCTGGTGGGCGGCGAACAGACCGCCGATCACCGCGGCGCCGATCGCCGCGCCGAGCGACAGGGCCAGTTCGTTGAGGCCCACCGCGAGCGCGGTCTGCCGCTCGGGCACGATCTCGGCCGAGAGCGTCCGCGTGATCGACTCGAAGAGGCCGGTGGCCAGCCCCACGACCAGCGCCGACGCCAGGTACTGGGGGAGCGTGGCATGGGCCAGGACCATGCCGAGGAAGCCGAGCGCGATCAGCGCGCCACCGGTCGCGAGCTCCGCGCGGTCACCGATCCTGCGGGCCAGGCTCGGTGTCGCCGTGGACCCCGCGAACCCCGCGACGACCATCGCGAGCGACACCGTCGCGATGGACTGCGGGCCGAGCCCCATGCCGTAGCCGGTGCGCTCCGGGTCGGCGCCCAGGAACAGCGCGTTGGCGCCGAGGAAGCCGATCGCGCCGAACGCCGCGCAGAACGTGTGGGCGCTCACCGCCGCCAGTCGCCGGTCGCTCAGCATCCGTACGCTCACCAGCGGATGCGCGGTCCGCCGCTCCACCGTCACCCACACCGCGAGCACGACGACCGCGAGTGCCCCGGTGCCCACGGAGCGCGCCGACGCCCAGCCCCAGGCCGCGCCCTGCGCGAGCACCAGGACGAGCGCCACCAGGCCGACCGTCAGCAGGGCCGCCGCTCCGAAGTGGAAGCGGCCGCCGCGCGCGGTGTCGCTGTCCGGCAGCAGCAGGCCCGCGACGAGCGCGAGGACCGCCACCGGGACCGCCGCCCACAGCCCGGCCGCCGCGTGCCGTTCGCTGAGCGCGCCCGCGACCAGACCGCCGACGCCGATGGCGATGAGCAGCGCGCCGACCAGGAGTGACATCCCGGTCCGGCCGCGCTCCGGGGCGCGCGAGCGCAGGATCCCCGCGAGCAGGGGGAAGAACCCGACCACGGCGCCCTGCAGCACCATGCCGACGGCGAGCGTCGCCACCGTCGGCCGCACCGCCATCAGCAGCGAACCGGCGGCCGCCATCGTCAGCGCCACCCGCAGCAGCCTGCGATGCCCGTACAGGTCGCCGAGGCGGGACAGCAGCGGTGTGAGCACCGCGAACGCGCACTGCGACAGCAGATACAGGTTGTTCTGGCCGACACCGCTGATGCCGAGCCGGTCGCCCAGCTCGGGGAGCAGCGGCGTCAGACAGCCCTGGACGACACCGCTGAACACCACGACCGTCGCCATCGCGGCGAGCATGGCGCGCCCGGTGCCGAGACGTCCGACGGGCAGGGCGGCGCCCCCGGTGGATTCCCTGGTGCCCGCGGCAGATCCCTTTGTGCCCACAGCAGATCCCTTCTGGTGCTCTGGTGGCCGGAACCGAAAGTGGTGGCTACTGTGCGGGCGGCGGCCGAACCGGGCCGGAAAATCATCGGAAACGTTCGTGAAGTGGGCCAGCAATGTCAGAAACGGTCACCGTCAGCGAGCTGGACCTCGCGCTCGTCAACGCCCTCCAGCTGCGCCCGCGCGCCTCCTGGACCGAGCTGGCATCGCCGCTCGGCGTCACCGCGAGCACGCTGGCCCGCCGCTGGGAGCGCCTCACCGAACTGGGCCTGGCCTGGGTCTACGCGGCACCCGGCCGCGAGTTCTCCCGGACCCGCTGCACCGCGTTCGTGCTGCTGCGCTGCCGCCCCGGCAGCAGGGCCGACCTCGCGGACCGGCTCTGCGCCTTCGACGAGGTCGTCACCGTCGAACTGACCGGGCCGGGCAGCGCCGATCTGCTCCTGGACGTCCTCGCGTCCGACCTGCCCGCGCTGACCCGCTTCCTGACCGCGCGGCTCGAACCGCTGCCGGGCCTCGTCTCGGTCGACTGCCTCTTCGCGACGTCCCTGTTCGTCGAGGGCAGTCGATGGCGCCTCAGATCGCTCGCGCCGACGCAGCTGACCGCGCTCGGCACCGCGGGCGCGGGCGCGCCCGAACCGACACCGACCCTCGAACTCGACGCCGTGGACCGGGCGTTGCTCGACGCCCTCGTGCGCGACGGCCGCCTCGGCCTCGCCGCGCTCGCGGAGCGGTCCGCCAGCAGCCCGGCGACCGTCCGCCGCAGACTGCGCCGCCTCACCGACTCCGGCGTCCTCACCTTCCGCTGCGACATGGCCACGGAACTGGCCGGCCGACCGCTCCCCGTGTCCCTGCTCGGCCGGGCGCCCGCCCGTGACATCCCCACCGTCCACCGCACGCTCGCCGCGCTGCCCGAGTGCCGCCTGGTCGCCGCCGTCACCGGCACCGCGAACATCTTCACCACGCTGTGGGTGCACGACCTGGGGGACGTCCAGCGCAGGGAGGCCGCGCTGTGCGCGCGGCTGCCGACGCTCACGGTGACCGACCGGATCGTGGGCCTGCACACCGTCAAGCGCATGGGGCATCTGCTGGACGCGGACGGCAGAAGGACCGGCGTACGGCCCATCCGCCCCTGGTGACGCGAGGCGCCGACTACGGCGCCACGGCCTCCAGTTCGGCCACCGTCCCCGACATGATCGTGCGGACGTGCGCCGTGATGTGCTCCACCGGCCAGTCCCACCAGGCCACCGCGAGCAGCCGGGCCACGTCGTCCGCGGCGTAGCGGGTGCGGATCAGCCGGGCCGGGTTGCCGCCCACGATCCCGTAGTCCGGCACGTCCGAGGTGACGACGGAGCCCGCGCCGATGATCGCGCCGTGCCCGATGGTGACCCCCGGCATGACCGTCGCCCCGTGACCGAACCACACGTCGTTGCCGACCACCGTGTCTCCGCGCACCGGCAACCCCGTGAGCAGGTCGAAGTGGTCGGCCCAGGAACCGCCCAGGGTCGGGAACGGGAACGTCGAGGGCCCGTCCATCCGGTGATTGGCCCCGTTCATCAGGAACCGCACCCCGGTGCCGAGCGCACAGAACCGGCCGATGACCAGCTTCTCGGGGCCGTAGTGGTACAGCACGTTGCGGGTCTCGAACGCGGTCGCGTCGTCCGGGTCGTCGTAGTACGAGAAGTCGCCGACCTCGATCAACGGCGAGGTGACCAGCGGCTTGAGCTGCACCACCCGGGGCTGGCCCGGCATCGGGTGCAGCACGGTCGGGTCGGCGGGGGTGAGGGGCATCGACGAGGGCCTTCTTCCGGTCCGGGCGGTCCTGTCACCGCTCTTATTGCTACAGGTGATGCATTAAGATGCTCGCATGTCATCGGCCGCCGATCAACCGTCCGCCGCGGAACCGGCCCGCCGGCCGGGCGGCCGCACCGCCCGCGTCCGCGCCCAGGTCCTCGCGGCGGTCCGCGCCGAACTCGCCGAGCGCGGCTACGACGGGCTCACGGTGGAGAGCGTCGCGACCCGCGCCGGAGTCCACCGCACCACCGTCCACCGGCGCTGGCACGACATCGGGGGCCTGCTCGCGGACGTCCTGGACGCGGCGGGCGAGGACGACTGGCGGGCCCCCGACACCGGTTCGCTGCTCGGTGATCTGACGGCCCTGAACGGCGAGATCCAGGACGCGCTGACGGTGCGGCCCTCCCTCATGGAGGCGCTCGTCGCCGCCTCGTTCCGCTCGGGAGCGGCCGCCCGCGCGCAGCGTCGCCTCTGGGAGCACCGCTACGCACGCTGCGCGGACATCGTCGAACGGGCGACGGCCCGCGGCGAACTCACCGAACACGTCGACGCCCGGGCGCTGCTGGTCGCCGCCACCGCGCCCGTCTACCACGAACTGCTGCTCCTGCGCTCGGACCCCGATCCCGGGCTGCCGCGGCGGGCGGCGGCGGCAGCGGAGGCGGCGGCGCGGGGCGGGGTCTTCGACCGGTCCGCGTAGGCGGCCGTGCGGCGCGCGGGTTCGGGCGCCGGCCACCTGCGGCCACGGTCCGTCGGCGGCGCCCTCGACCACGTACCGGCCGATCGCGCGCTGCCACTCCTGCTCGGAGCCGTCCTCGTCGCGCCAGGACCGCGGCCGGGGCGTGGCGAGGGGCTGCGGACTCAGCTCGGTGAAGCCGATCGCGCCGTGCCACCGGTGGGCGATCCGGGTGATCGCGCCGACCGAGGCGGCGGTCTGCGCGGCGGCGGCCCACGCGGCGAACGCGGCACGGTCCGGCTCGGCGAGCGAGGCGCCCGCCGCCTCCACGGCCGCAAGGACCAGCGCGGCCTCCTCGGCCCTGAGCGCCACCTCCTGCTCGGCCGCCTGGAATCGGTTCAGGGGCCGCCCGAACTGCACGCGGGAGGCGGCGTGCGCCACGGTCGGCTCCACGCGGCGCCGCGCCGCGCCCCGCGAACGTCTCGCCGTGGCCCTCCCCGAGGCCCACGTGCTCGCCGCCGGGCCCGACCTCGACCTGGGCGACCTCGCCGAGCAGCCGTTCGGGGCACCCAGGCCCGGAGCGCGGCCCGGCCCCTCCCGGCAGGTCACCCAGGGCCCGGGGCGCGGCCCGGCCTCTCCCGGCAGGTCACCCTGGCGTCAGGTGGTGCGGGCGCTGCCGGAGCCGGGCACGGAGCCGGGCGCCGCGTCGAGGCCCTGTACCGCGTACGCCCGGAAGGGGAGCCCGCCGGGCCGAACCCGTCAACCGGACGCACCCCGGCCGCGCGCTCCGGGCTGGCCCGGCATCGTGGGGCGCCGGTAGGACAGATGCAGGAACGGGCCCGGCACCCTGAAGGAGCGCGCACATGGACGGCACGGACTACTACGACCTCGGCGGCCACACGCGCCCCGTGACCACGTCGTCGGCACCCGCGCAGACCTGGTTCGACCGCGGGCTGAACTGGACGTACGCCTTCAACCACGAAGAAGCCGTCCGGTGCTTCGAGGCCGCCGCCGCGGCCGATCCGCGCTGCGCCATGGCCGAGTGGGGGATCGCCTACGCCCTGGGCCCCCACTACAACAAGCCCTGGGAGTTCTTCGACGAGCAGGAGCTGGCCGAGACCGTGGAACGCACGTACGCCGCCGTGCAACGTGCCCTCGTGAAGGCCGGGGAACGTGAAGTGACGCCGGTGGAGCGGGAGTTGATCGGTGCACTGCGGGACCGCTATCCGCAGGCCACCGCCCCGTCCGCCGAGTCCTGCGCGGTCTGGAACGAGGATTACGCCGAGCGTATGCGCGCCGTCCACCGCCTCGCCCCGGACGACGCCGACGTGGCCGCCCTGTACGCCGACGCCCTGATGAACCTCACGCCCTGGCAGCTGTGGGACATCCGCACCGGGCGGCCGGCACCCGGCGCGCGCACCACCGACGCCAAGGACGTCATCGAGCGGGCCCTCGCGACCGAGGCGGGAGCCCGCCATCCGGGGCTGCTGCACTCCTACGTCCACCTGATGGAGATGTCCCCGACGCCCGAACAGGCCCTGGCGGCAGGGGAGACGCTGCGCGGCCTCGTGCCCGACGCGGGGCATCTGCGGCACATGCCGTCCCACCTGGAAGTGCTGTGCGGCGACTATCGCCGAGTGCTCGACGACAACACCGCGGCGGTCGTGGCCGACGAGAAGTACCGTTCCAGGGAAGGGGAGTTGAACTTCTACACCCTGTACCGCTGCCACAACCTGCACTTCAAGATCTACGGAGCGATGTTCCTCGGCCGCTTCCGGGACGCGATGGACGCGGTGCGCGCGCTCGAACGGGCCGTCCCCGAGAAGCTGTTGCGCGTGCAGAGCCCGCCGATGGCGGACTGGCTCGAGGGCTTCGTCGCGATGCGCGTGCACGCCCTCGTCCGGTTCGGACGATGGGACGAGCTCATCGGACTGCCGCTGCCCGCCGACCCGGAGCTGTACTGCGTGACCACGGCGATGCTGCACTATGCGCGCGGCGTCGCCTACGCCGCCACCGGCCGCGTCGAGCAGGCCGAGGCCGAGCGCGACCGCTTCCGTGCGGCGGCCGCCGCGGTCCCGGACTCGCGGATGCTGTTCAACAACACCTGCCCCGACATCCTGGCCATCGCCGCCGAGATGCTCGACGGTGAACTCGCCTACCGCAAGGGTGAGTTCGACGCGGCGTTCGTGGCGCTGCGGCGCTCCGTCGAACTGGACGACACCCTGCCCTACGACGAACCCTGGGGCTGGATGCAGCCCACTCGGCACGCCCTCGGCGCGCTCCTGCTCGAACAGGACAGGGTCGCGGAGGCCGAGGCCGTCTACCGCGCCGATCTGGGCCTCGACGACACGCTGCCGCGCGCCCAGCAGCACCCGGGCAACGTCTGGGCGCTGCACGGGTTCCACGAATGCCTGGTGCGGCTCGGCCGCGACGGCGAAGCGCGCATCGTGGCCCAGCAGTTGAAGATCGCCGCCGCCCTGGCGGACGTACCGGTCGAGGCGTCGTGCTTCTGCCGCGGGGCGACCGAGGCCGCCCAGGGCTGCTGCTCGGGCCGGGAGTGATCAGAGGGATCTGCGGGGAGCGGGGGCTCGGGCGGTTCAGGCGGTGACCTTCGCGACGAACGCCGCGACGTTCGCCAGGGTGCGCTCGATCTTCTCCTCCAGCGTGAGCGTCTCGTGCATCCGCGACCCGGAACCGGCGTCCTTCAGTCCGCGCACATAGAGGGAGCAGGCCAGGTCGCTGCAGATGTACGCGCCGACCGAGTCGCCCTGCTTCCCGGCCTTGCCCGCCTTCGGGGCGACCAGCAGCGCGACGCCCCCGGTGTGCGTGGTGACGCACATCGAGCACATGCTGCGCCGCGTCTGCCAGGACGTCGCCGACTGCGCGCCGCGCAGCGCGACGCCCTGGAGGCGTCCGTCGAGCTCCGCGACCAGGTAGGCGCGGTCCGGTGCCTGCGGGTCGCGCCAGCCGAAGAAGTCGAGGTCCTCCCATGGCTGCTCGGCCAGATCGCGCGGCACGGACAGGCGCTTCGCCTCGCCCTTGCTGCAGTTCACGAAGGCGCCGCGGATGTCTGTCTCGGTCAATGGCTTCATAAGCATGAGGCTAAGTTGCCTAAAGGGTTTAGGCAAATGCATAATCATCATGGTCGAACGGGAGGATGGTTATGGCACGTGTGGGGCTCAACACGGAACGGCTGGCGCAGGCCGGGGCCGAGCTGGCCGACGAGGTCGGCTTCGAGCAGGTGACCGTCTCGGCGCTCGCCCGCCGCTTCGACGTGAAGGTCGCGAGCCTGTACTCGCACGTCAGGAACTCGCACGACCTGAAGACCCGGATCGCGCTCATCGCCCTCCAGGAACTCGCCGACCGGGCCGCCGACGCGCTCGCCGGCCGGTCCGGCAAGGACGCCCTGACCGCGCTCGCGAACGTGTACCGGGACTACGCCCGTGAACACCCGGGCCGCTACACCGCCGCGCAGTTCCGCCTCGACCCCGAGACCGCGGCCGCCAGCGCCGGACCGCGCCACTCGCAGATGACCCGCGCCCTGCTGCGCGGCTACGACCTGGCAGAACCCGACCAGACCCATGCGGTCCGGCTGCTCGGCAGCGTCTTCCACGGCTACGTGAGCCTGGAGGCGGCCGGTGGCTTCAGCCACAGCGCACCCGACTCCGACGTGAGCTGGGCCCGCACCCTCGACGCACTCGACGCCCTGCTGCGCAGCTGGCCTGAGGAGAACCCGAAGTGACCACCGCACTGACCGCCACCCCGCTCACCGCCGACCTGATCCGCGGCGCCCTCGACCTGGAGCGCACCGCGAGCGGAAGCCTGCTGCCGCACCGGCTGCCCGCGAGCGCCCGCGCCCAGAACACCGACGGGCAACTCGCGATGGCCGAGTCCCAGCCCTCGGGCGTCCGCGTCGTGCTGCGCACCCGCGCCACCGTGATCGAGCTGGACACCGTGCCGACCAAGCGCGTCTACGTGGGCGCGCCGCCGCGCCCCGAGGGCCTGTACGACCTCGTCGTCGACGGCCGCCCCGCCGGGCAGGGCAGCGTGCAGGGCGGGCACACGCTCACCATCGACATGGCGGCGGGCACCTTCGAGCACACCCCGGGCGCCCCCGGCACCCTCCGCTTCGACGGCCTGTCCGGCTCCCTCAAGGACGTGGAGATCTGGCTGCCGCACACCGAGACCACCGAGCTCGTCGCCCTGCGCACCGACGCCCCCGTCGAAGCCGCAGGCGACTCGGGCCGCCCCGTCTGGCTGCACCACGGCAGCTCCATCAGCCACGGCTCGGACGCCGCGAGCCCGTCCACCACCTGGCCCGCGCTCGCCGCGTCCCGCATGGGCACCGACCTGATCAATCTCGGCTTCGGCGGCGGGGCTCTCCTCGACCCGTTCACCGCCCGCGCGATGCGTGACACCCCCGCCGACCTGATCAGCGTCAAGATCGGCATCAACGTCGTCAACTACGACCTGATGCGGATGCGCGCCTTCACTCCGGCCGTGCACGGCTTCCTCGACACGATCCGCGAGGGGCACCCCACCGCTCCGCTGCTCGTCGTCTCGCCGATCCTGTGCCCGATCCACGAGGACACCCCGGGCCCGGGCGCCGCCGACTTCCGGGACGCCGCCGACGGGCGCATCCGGTTCAAGGCGACGGGCGACCCGGCGGACGTCGCCCAGGGCCGGCTCACCCTGCGCACCATCCGTGCCGAACTGGCCCGCATCGTGGAGCGGCGCGCCGCCGACGACCCGCACCTGTACTACCTGGACGGCCGCGACCTCTACGGCGAGAGCGACTACGCGGAGCTGCCGCTGCCCGACGAGGTGCACCCCGACGCGGCCACCCACCGGCGCATCGGCGAGCGGTTCGCCGAGCACGTCACGAGCACGGCGCCGGGCGCTTCTCCGACCTGGGGATCAAGCCTGTGAGCGGGCGGGTTAGCATATGAGCGCCAACTAGCTCGAAAGAGATGATCGTGACTGTCAACGACGACTCGTTCACCAATTGGAAGCACCGCGAGGAGACCGCGGAGGCGATGATCCCGATCATCGGGAAGCTGCACCGCGAGCGGGACGTGAACGTCCTGCTGCACAGCCGCTCCTTGGTGAACAAGTCGGTGGTGAGCATTCTCAAGACCCACCGATTCGCCCGGCAGATAGCCGGTGAAGAGCTCTCGGTCACCGAGACGATGCCGTTCCTGCGGGCGCTCGCCGCCCTCGACCTCGGTCCCTCGCAGATCGATCTCGGGATGCTCGCCGCGACGTACAAGAGCGACGAGCGCGGCCTGAGCGTCGAGGAGTTCACCGCCGAGGCCGTCGCGGGCGCCGTCGGCACCGGCAACATCGAGGCGGGCGCGGGCCGCGACGTCGTCCTGTACGGCTTCGGCCGCATCGGCCGCCTCGTCGCCCGCCTCCTCATCGAGAAGGCCGGCTCCGGCAACGGGCTGCGGCTGCGCGCCATCGTCGTGCGCGGCGGCGGCGAGGCCGACCTCGTGAAGCGCGCCTCGCTGCTGCGCCGCGACTCGATCCACGGCCCGTTCCAGGGCACGATCACCGTCGACGAGGCGAACAGCACCATCGTCGCCAACGGCAACGCGATCAAGGTGATCTACGCGAACGACCCGTCCGAGGTCGACTACACCGCGTACGGCATCGACAACGCGATCCTCATCGACAACACCGGCAAGTGGCGCGACCGCGAGGGCCTCTCGACGCACCTGCGCCCCGGCATCGACAAGGTCGTCCTCACCGCGCCCGGCAAGGGCGACGTCCCGAACATCGTGCACGGCGTCAACCACGACACGATCAAGCCGGACGAGCAGATCCTGTCCTGCGCCTCCTGCACCACCAACGCGATCGTGCCGCCGCTCAAGGCGATGGCCGACGAGTACGGGGTGCTGCGCGGCCACGTGGAGACCGTCCACTCGTTCACCAACGACCAGAACCTGCTGGACAACTACCACAAGGCCGACCGCCGCGGCCGTTCCGCGCCGCTCAACATGGTGATCACCGAGACCGGTGCCGCCTCCGCCGTCGCCAAGGCGCTGCCGGACCTCAAGGCGCCCATCACCGGCTCCTCGATCCGTGTCCCCGTCCCGGACGTCTCGATCGCCATCCTCAGCCTGCGCCTGGGCCGCGAGACCGACCGCGACGAGGTCCTGGAGTACCTGCGCGACGTCTCGCTGACCTCGCCGCTGCGCCGCCAGATCGACTTCACCGACTCGCCCGACGCGGTCTCCAGCGACTTCATCGGCTCGCGGCACGCCTCGATCGTCGACGCCGGCGCCACCAAGGTCGACGGCGACAACGCGATCCTCTACCTCTGGTACGACAACGAGTTCGGCTACTCGTGCCAGGTGATCCGGGTCGTGCAGCACGTCTCCGGCGTGGAATACCCGACGTTCCCGGCGCCCGTCGCCTGACAGGGGAACGCTTTCCGCCCGTGACCAGGGGCCTCATGTGTGACACATGAGGCCCCTGGTGCGCTGGCCCATTGTCGAGATCACCTCGGCACGAGTCACGCACACGAACAGGACGTACGGGTATGAGCGCGAGCCGGGGGGCGACCCAGCGGAGCGGTGGAACGGGCAGACGGCGGCTGCGGCCCCGACGATGGCGGACGATCGCGGTGCCGTCGCTCGCCACCGCGGTCATCGGTTCCGGGGTCCTCGCGGCCCTGGCGATCGGCGTCACCGACCACGAACCCGGGGGAGCGGCGGGGCAGGCCAGGGCCGCCGCCGTGCACACCCTCGCCATCGACGGCGCGTCCGGCGCACAGCGGTCCCGCGGGCGCACCGACACCGGCCCGTTCTCGATGGTCGGCGTCAGCTGGCCCGCCGCGGCGCAGCGCCTGACCGGCACCGTCGAGGTCCGCACCCGCGGCGCCGCCGACGGACGGTGGAGCGACTGGCGCACCCTCGAACTCCCGGACACCCCACCGGACCTGGGCCGCGACGGCTCGGGCACCGGGCTGCGCGGCGCCACCGAGCCGCTGTGGGTCGGCCCGTCCGACGCCGTCGAGGCGCGCGTCGACGGCAAGCGCAAGCTGCCCGCCTCGCTCCGCCTCGACCTGGTCGACCCCGGCGTGCGGCAGCCGCACGGCGGCATCGGACCGGTGGCGTACGCGGCAGACAGCACGTCGCCCTCCCCGTCCCCGACCTCCGTGACCGGGCCGCGCTGTCTCGACGGCCTGAGCACCCCGCCCAGCACCCCCGCGTCGGGCCCGGTGCCCAAGCCAGCGATCATCTCCCGTGCGCAGTGGGGCGCCGACGAGTCGATCGTGCAGTGCCCGACCGTGTACAGCCCCAGCGTCAAGGCCGTCGTCGTGCACCACGAGGCGGGCAGCAACTCCTACAGCTGCGCGCAGTCCGCCGCGCTGGTCCGCTCCATCCAGGCGTACCACGTCAAGACGCAGGGCTGGGGCGACATCGGCTACAACTTCGTCGTCGACAAGTGCGGGCAGATCTTCGAGGGCAGCAAGGGCGGCGCCGGCCTGCCGGTCAAGGCGCGCCACACGCTCGGCTTCAACCCCGACACCGTCGGCGTCTCACTGCTCGGCAACATGGAGACGGCCAAGCCGACGAAGGCCGCGCTCGCCGCCATCTCCCGGATCGCGGGCTGGAAGCTCGGTCTGTACGGCGAGAAGCCGACGGAGACGGCCACGCTCACCGCCGAGTTCGACAACGGGCGCTACACCGCGGGCCAGCAGGCGACGGTGCCGCGCGTCACCAGCCACCAGGACCTGATGGCCACCGCCTGCCCCGGCGCGAACCTGCACGACCGCCTCGCCGACGTGCGCGCCCTGGCCGGCGGCCCCACGGCGTCCGCGGCCAGGCCCGGGGCCGACACCAACCGGGACGGCGTCGACGACCTCGTCACCGGCATGCCCAAGGGAACGAGCGGCGGCCAGATCGCCGTCGTGCCCGGCGGGACGAACGGCCCCGTGACGGGCGCCAAGAACCTGCTCTCGCAGTCGAGTTCGGGTGTTCCGGGCGCGGGGGAGCCGGGTGACGAGTTCGGCGCGGCCACCGCGACCGGTGACGTCAACGGCGACGGATACGCGGACGTCGTCGTCGGCCAGCCCGGCGAGGACGACACGACCGGTCACGCCGACCGCGGCGCCGTCACCGTCCTCGACGGTCCCGGCCTCGACTCCGGCTCCACGTACACCACTTCGGGCGTCACGGCGTCCGGGGCCCGGCTCGGCTCCGCGCTCGCCGTCGGCGACTTCGACGCCGACGGCAAGGCGGACGTCTTCGCCGCGGGCACCGGCAACGGCGGCTCCTGGAACGTCCGGCTCACCGGCGGTTCCACCCGGTACGGCACGCTCACCACCTCCGGCACCCTCGCCTACGAGGACGCCACCACCGGCGACTTCGACGCCGACGGGTACGCGGACGTCGCCCTCAGCTACCGCGACAGCGGCGGCACCGGGCGGGCCGTCTGGTTCAAGGGCGGTGCGAGCGGCCTCACCAAGGTCGGCGTGCTGTCGGTGAAGGGTGGGCGTTCCGTCGCCGCCGGTGACCTCGACGGCGACGGCGCCGACGACCTCGCGATCGGGCAGCCCTACACCGCCGAGTCCGGCGCGGCCGCGGGCGGCCAGGTCACCGCCGTGTACGGGGCGGCCGGCACCGGCCTGACCGCGACCGGCGCGAAGGCGATCAGCCAGGCGACCTCCGGGGTGCCGGGCGCCGCCGAGTCCGGCGACGCGATGGGCGCCTCGGTGGCGGTCGGCGACGTCGACTCCGACGGGTACGCCGACGTCCTCGCCGGAGCCCCGAACGAGGACATCACCCGCGACGGCACCAACCGCTCCAACGCCGGAACGACCTTGCTCCTCAAGGGCGGTTCGACCGGTCTGACGGGTTCGGGTGCGGTGGCGATCTCCGAGGACACCGCCGGTGTCCCCGGCGCCACGGAGACGAACGACACCCTCGGCTCCGCCGTCGCCCTCACCGACCTGTCCGGCTACGGCCGCACCGACCTGGTCCTCGGCGCGGCGGGCGAGGACGCGGGCGACGGCACGTTCCTGTACGTCCCGGCCAACAGCACGGGTCTCGGCCTGAGTTCGACGACGTACAACGGCCGCACACTGCTCGGCACGGCGGCCGGGGCGCGGCTCGGTGGGGTGTTCTCCCGGTAGGGTCACCCCCTCACCCCGCCGGCAGGGAGGCCCGTCCATCGTGCGCACCGTCCACGTCGTCACCCACCCCGAGGCCACGCACCACGTCGAGGGCGTGGTCGGCGGCTGGTACGACTCGGTGCTCACGGCGGCCGGGCTGCGGGCCGCGTCGGCCGCAGCCGACGCGCTGCGCGCCGAGGTCCCGGCGGACGCGCGCGCGGAGGTGATCACGTCGGACCTGAAGCGCGCCGCGCAGACGGCCGACGCGATCGCCGAACGGCTGGGCGTGTGGCCCGAGTCGGATCCCCGGCTGCGTGAGAAGTCGTACGGCGAGGCGGAGGGCCGCCCGCAGGAGTGGCTCGACCGGCGCTTCGTCCCGCCGCCCGCCGACGGCGACCGGATGAACCACCACGAGGGCGTCCCCGGCGCCGAGACCCGCGGGCAGCTCGCCGCGCGGATCTACTCCGCCATGGACGACATCCTCGCCCGCCCGGCCGTCCACCAGGTGATCGTCACCCACGGGTTCGCCCTCACCTTCGTCGTGGCGGCCTGGATCGGCATGCCGTACGGCGCCCTGGGCCCGGTGAGCTTCCGGGCGCCGTCCGGCAGTATCACCGTCCTCCACGAGGACGACTTCTTCCACAACCGGCAGGTGGTGCGCCTCGGCGACATGCGCCACCTGGCGTGACCGGCCCGGCCCCCCACCGGAGATCCTGCGAGCCGTCGCCACCCTCCCCGACTTAGGGCCCTGCCTCGGCCGACGGCCGGGCCCGATCGTGCCCCTCACCCGCGGCCCTGGAGATCGGTCCCGGCCTCACCCCCAGCCGTCGTCCCGACCGGTACGGGCCGCGTGAGACGGAGGCCGAACCGGTGGCGGAACGTGAGGCGGTCGGCGGACGCGACGTACGGCCCCCCGCGAGCGTGCGTCAGCGACAACTCCCCACGTCCCCGACGATCGCGCGGTCGCATCCCTGAAGTACGCGAGCGCGCACCCCGCCGCCGTCCGCACGATCCTCACCACGTACCCGAAGACCCCCCAGGCGACCCCCGACCCACCCGTGCGCGCACGTACCAGAACGCAAAGCGTGGGCGACCGGTTTACGCTCCGTACCCTCGCATGGCTTACGGTGTGGCGCGTGGACAGTCAGGGTGAGCGCACGCTACGGCTGCGCCTGACCGGGGCCGCGGCCCTCGCCGTCGTATCGGCGGCAGCGGGGTCATGGGCGTACGCCCGCACCGGTGCGTCCGCGTCCGACCTGGTCCGCGATCTCGCCGTCGGCGGCGGTTACGTCGTCGCGGGCATCATGGCCTGGCGGCGCAGGCCCGCCAACAACACCGGCCGGCTGATGACGGCCGAGGGCATCACCTGGTTCTTCGGCAACCTGCAGGGCACGTCCGTGCCGGCCCTGTTCACCTTCGGCGCCTGGTGGGAAGCGCTGAACATGGCGGTGCTGCTGCACCTCGTGCTCTCGTTCCCCGAAGGACGCCTCACCACCGTTCTCACCCGGCGGCTCGTGCAGTGCGGATACGGGCTCGTCGCCGTCGGCGGACTCGTACGCACCCTGATGTTCGACCCCGCGTCCGACACCGGCGCTACCTATCTGGACTGCCGCGACTGCGGGCCGAACCTCTTCTCCGTCCCCGGCTGGCACCGTTACTTCGAGACCTTCGACGTCGTCTACCACGCGGCGGGATGGGTGCTCTCCGCCTTCGCCGCGTACGCGATCGTGCAGCGCTGGCGGCACGCCTCCGCCGCCCGGCGCCGCGCGCTGCTCCCCGCCTGGTTCGGCATCGGCGTCGCCGTCGCCTTCCTGATGTGGGACATGCTGTTCTACGTCGTGCCGTGGTTCGGCGAGGCCGGCTCGCTCGCCGAGCAGGCCGTCTATCTGATGTCGGACCTCGCCCAGGTCGCCGTCCCCTTCGCCTTTCTCGGCGGACTGCTCCGCATGCACCTGCAGCGCGCGGAGGTCAGCGGCCTGGTCATCGACGTCGGCACCGACCCCGACCCGGGCCGGGTGCGCGAGGCCCTCGTCCGGGTCCTCGGCGACGCGACGCTCCGGCTCGGTCTGTGGCGCGAGGAGAAGGCGGCCTACGTCGACGGGTCGGGCCGCGAGGTCGCGGTCGACGGACCCGGACGCACCCCGGTGCGCGCCTCCGACGGCCGGCCGCTCGCCCTGCTCCACCACGACCCGGCCCTCTCCGACGACCCGGAACTCCTCGAATCCGTCGCCGCAGCGCTCCGCCTCGCCCTGGAGAACGTCTGGCTGCGCACCCGCGCCAAGGACGTCGCCACCCGCATCGTCCAGGCCGCCGACGCCGAACGCGGCCGCCTGGAGCGTGACCTGCACGACGGGGCGCAGGCCCGCCTCGTCTTCGCCCTGATGTCGGTACGGCGCGTGCAGCGCGGCCTCGCCGACCACCCCGATGAGACGCTGCGCGAGGCCGCCGACGAGGCCGAGTCGAGCCTGCGCCTGGCCATCGAGGAACTGCGCGGCATCGCCCAGGGCATCCACCCGGCCGTCCTCACCCGCGAAGGGCTCGCGCCGGCCCTGGCCGCCCTCGCGAAGGAGGCCGCCATGCCGGTCGTCGTCGCCGCCGAACCGCGCCGCTACGACCCGCTCGTCGAGTCCACCGCCTACTTCACCGTCTGCGAGGCCCTCACCAACGCGGCCAAGCACGCCAAGGCCCGCGCCGTCAGCGTCTCGGCCCGGCACGAGGGCGGCCGCCTCGTCGTCGAGACCGTCGACGACGGCGTCGGCGGCGTCGACACCGCGCGCGGCACCGGCCTGCGCGGCCTCGCCGACCGGCTCGCCGCCGTCGACGGCGTACTGCACATCGTCAGTCCCGCGGGCGGCGGGACCAGGATCAGGGCGGAGCTCCCGTGCGTGTGATCGTGGCCGAGGACTCGGCACTCCTGCGGCAGGGGATCGTACGGCTCCTCACCGACGAGGGCATCGACGTGGCCGCCGAGTGCGGCGACACCGTGCCGCTGCTCGCGCTCGTCGCCGAGCACAGGCCCGACGCCGTGCTCCTCGACATCCGGATGCCGCCCACGCACACCGACGAGGGCCTGCTCGCCGCGGCCGGGATCCGCCGCGCCCACCCCGGCACGGGCGTGCTGCTGCTGTCCCAGTACGTGGAGACGACCTCGACCGTGCAGGCCCTGGTCGAGCACCCCGAGGGCTTCGGCTATCTGCTCAAGGAACGGGTCGCCGACGCCGACGAGCTGAGCGGCGCCCTCAAGCGGGTCGCGGCGGGGGAGACGGTCCTCGACCCGCTGGTGGTGGCCCGGCTCATCGACGCGCCGCGGCTGCCGGGACCGCTCGACGAACTCACCGGACGCGAACGCGATGTGCTGGCGCTGATGGCCGAGGGCCGCTCGAACGAGGCCATCGCACAGAAGCTGGTCATCGGCGGCAAGACGGTCGAGACGCACGTCAGGAACATCTTCACCAAGCTGCGCCTCGAACCCGACCTGCTCGAACACCGTCGCGTCATGGCCGTGCTCACGTATCTGCGCGGCTGAGTCTCGCCCGCGCGGATCAAGAGGTTCCGGCTGTCCGCTCCGGAGACGACGCCCGTTCCCCCGTTCCCCCGTGGTCCCCCGTGCGTCGTCCGCGGAGCGGTGCCGGACCTCCACAGTAGGCGGGCCGGAAGCGCGGGACATCAGGGCCAGCCCTGAGATGTGGAACCCCACTCACCGCTTTGATCACGTCATGCCCCCTTTTGATCACCGAGGGGCTCTTCCCAGCTGCCGCGGCACAGGTCTATAGTCCAAAACTAGCAGTGCTAATTAATCGTGTTCCGGCTGTTCACTGGAGTTGACCGTGCGCCCCGTTCACTTCGCCGCCGCCCGCCGCACCCCGATCGGAAAGCTGCGCGGCGCGCTGTCCTCCGTACGCCCCGACGACCTCGCGGCGACCGTCGTCAAGGGCCTGATCGCCGACGCGCCCGCCCTCGACCCGGCCCGCGTCGACGACATCTACTGGGGCGCCGCCAACCAGGCCGGCGAGGACAACCGCAACGTCGCACGGATGGCCGCCCTGCTCGCGGGCCTGCCCGAGACCGTGCCCGGCGCCACCGTGAACCGGCTGTGCGCCTCCGGTCTGGAGGCCGTCACCACCGCGGCCCGCGCCATCGCCTCCGGCGAGGCCGACGTCGTGCTCGCCGGCGGCTCCGAGTCGATGAGCCGCGCCCCGTTCGTGCTGCCCCGCCCCGACGAGGCGCTGCCGCACCAGATGCAGACGTACGACACCCGGCTCGGCTGGCGGCTGACCAACCCGAGGATGAAGGAGCTGCACGGCGTCCTCGCGATGGGCGAGACCGCCGAGGAGGTCGCCGACCGGTACGCGATCTCGCGCGAGCGCCAGGACGCGTTCGCGCTCCGCAGCCACCAGAAGGCCGCCGCCGCTCGCAAGGACGGCCTCTTCGACGCCGAGATCCTGCCCGTCACCCGCCGCGACGGCGTGATCGTCGACGCCGACGAGTGCATCCGCCCCGACACCTCCCTGGAGCAGCTCGGCGGCCTCAAGCCCGTGTTCCGCAAGGGCGGTTCGGTGACGGCGGGCAATGCCTCGCCGATGAACGACGGCGCCGCGGGCCTGCTCCTGGTCAGCGAGGAGGCCCTGGAGGAGTTCGGCCTCGTCTCCCTCGGCCGTTACGTCGCCGGCGCCTCGGCGGGCGTCCACCCCGACATCATGGGCATCGGCCCGGTCCCCGCCACGCAGAAGGCCCTGAACCGCGTCGGCTGGTCGATCACCGACATCGAGGAGGCCGAGTTCAACGAGGCGTTCGCCGCCCAGGCGCTCGCCTGCGTCGACGGCCTCGGCATCGACCCCGACCGCGTCAACCCGACTGGCGGCGCCATCGCCCTCGGCCACCCGCTGGGCTGCTCCGGCGCCCGCATCCTCACCACGCTCCTGCACCGGCTGCGCCGCACCGGCGCGGCCCGCGGCCTCGCCACCCTGTGCGTCGGCGTCGGCCAGGGCAGCGCCGTCCTCGTCGAGCGCGCCTGAACCCCGTACGGAAACCGGAGATCGAGTCCACCATGAGCAGCAGATTCACCGGCCGCGTCGCCGTCGTCACCGGAGCCGCCCAGGGCATCGGCGCCGCCACCGCCCAGCGGCTCGCCGACGAGGGCGCGGCCGTCGCCGTCGTCGACCTCACCGCCGAGCGCGCGCAGGCCACCGTCGACGCCATCGAGGCCACGGGCGGCACCGCCCGCGCCTACGGCTGCGACGTCACCGACCAGGACGCCGTCGAGACGACGTTCGCACAGATCAACGACGACCTCGGCGGACTGCACATCCTGGTCAACAACGCGGGCATCACCCGCGACGGCATGTTCTTCAAGATGCCCAGGTCCGACTGGGACGCGGTCATCAACGTCAACCTGAACAGCGTCTACACCTGTTCGCAGGCCGCGCAGAAGTACATGTCGCGGCAGAGGTACGGCAAGATCGTCTCGCTCTCCTCGCGCTCCGCGCTCGGCAACCGCGGCCAGGCGAACTACGCCGCCGCCAAGGCCGGCATCCAGGGCTTCACCGCGACCCTCGCCATCGAGCTCGGCCGCTTCGACATCAACGTCAACGCGGTCGCCCCCGGCTACATCGCCACCGCGATGACCGCCGCCACCGCCGAACGCGTCGGCTCCACCGCCGACGAGCACCAGAAGCTGGCGGCCGAGCGCACCCCGCTCGGCCGCGTCGGCCGGCCCGAGGACATCGCGTCGGTCGTCGCCTTCCTCGCCAGCGACGACGCCTCCTACGTCAGCGGCCAGACGCTGTACGTCAACGGAGGCGCCCGCTGAGGACGTTCACCCACCCGGTTCACGGTCTTCGACCTGGTCCACCGCAGTACCAGCAGTCAGCACGGAACGGAGCACCACCCGCCATGGCAACCCTGTCCCTCGCCGCGATCCTCGCCGAGAACGCCCGCCGACGGCCGACCAAGACCGGTCTCGTCGAGGGTGAACTCCGGCTCACCTTCGAGGAGTTGTGGCTCCAGGCCCGCCAGCAGGCCGCGGCCCTCACCGGCCTCGGCGTCCGCCCGGGGGACAGGGTCGCCCTGATGGCGCCGAACACCGCCGAGTTCCCGCGCGCCTACTACGCGGCGCTCGCGGCCGGCGCGGCCGTCGTCCCCGTCCACCTGCTCCTGTCGGCCGAAGAGGTCCAGCACGTCCTCAAGGACAGCGGCGCGACGCTGCTGCTGTGCCACCCCGCGCAGGCCGCGGTCGGCGCGGCCGCCGCGGCGGCGACCGGCGTCCGCATGGTCCTCCTCGGCGCGGGCGGCGAACTGGAGCAACTCACCGCCGCCGCCGAGCCGTTGGCGTCCTACGTCACCCGCGAGGCCGACGACCCGGCCGTCATCTTCTACACGAGCGGCACGACCGGCGTCCCCAAGGGCGCCGAGCTCAGCCACTTCAACCTCGTCATGAACGCCACCGTCTCCGCCTTCGACGCACACGACGTCCACCAGGACGACATCGCGCTCGGCGCGCTGCCGCTCTTCCACGCGTTCGGCCAGACCGTGTCGATGAACGCGACCTGGCGCGCGGGCGCCACGCTGGTCCTCCTCCCGCGCTTCGACGCGTCCCGCGCGATCGAGCTGATGGTCGCGGAGAACGTGAACACGTTCCACGGCGTCCCGACGATGTACGTGAACCTGCTCGCCGCCGCCCCGGACGCCGCGAAGCTCCCGGACCTGACGATCTGCATCTCCGGCGGTGCCTCGCTGCCCGTCGTCGTCCTGGAAGGCTTCGAGAAGGCCTTCGGCGCCACGATCTACGAGGGCTACGGCCTCTCCGAGACGTCCCCGGCCGCCGCCGCCAACCAGCCGGTCTTCGGCGCCCGCCCCGGCACCATCGGCCAGCCCCTGTGGGGCGTGGACGTGGAGATCGCGCGCCCCGAGATCGAGGACCGTGTCGAACTGCTCCCCGAGGGCGAACTCGGCGAGGTTGTCGTCCGCGGCCACTGCGTCTTCACCGGCTACCTGGGCCGCCCCGAGGCCACGGCCGAGGCCCTCGTCGACGGCTGGTTCCGCACCGGCGACCTCGGCACCAAGGACGAGGACGGCTATCTGCGCATCGTCGACCGCAAGAAGGACATCATCATCCGCGGCGGCTACAACGTGTACCCGCGCGAGGTCGAAGAGGTCCTCATGCGCCACCCCGGCATCGGCCAGGTCGCTGTCATCGGCCTCCCGGACGACATCCACGGCGAGGAGGTCTGCGCCGTGATCATCCCCAAGCCGGACACCGCTCTCGACGCGGCCGAGATCACCGAGTGGTCCAAGAACCACCTCGGCAAGCACAAGTACCCCCGCCGCATCGAACTCACGGACCAGCTCCCCCTGGGCCCGAGCATGAAGATCCTCAAGCGAGAACTCCGCGCGACGTACGCGCGTTGAGGGGCGCGGGGAACCGCGCGCGATCACGAACGACCCGCAGTCGCGAAGCCCGCAGAAGTCCCCCGGCCCATAGCCGCACAGAGGACCGGGGCCGGCACCTCCCAGTGCCGGCCCCGGTCCTCTTCGCGAAACCGACGTCAGTCCGTTCCGAACTCCATCGCGGCCCGGTCCAGCGCCTCGTCCTCGTCGACCTCGCCGCGGGACGCGATCGCCTGGGCGCCGCCCTCCGGCATGGCCCCGATCAGCCCGGCGGCCGTGGCCTGCGAGCCGCCCAGCAGGCCGAGGCCCGCGTACTGCTCCAGCTTCGCGCGGGAGTCGGCGATGTCCAGGTTCCGCATGGTCAGCTGACCGATCCGGTCGACCGGGCCGAACGCCGAGTCCTCGGTGCGCTCCATGGAGAGCTTGTCCGGGTGGTACGAGAACGACGGGCCCGTGGTGTCGAGGACCGAGTAGTCCTCCCCGCGCCGCAGCCGCAGCGTGACCTCACCGGTGATCGCCGCGCCGACCCAGCGCTGCAGCGACTCACGCACCATCAGCGCCTGCGGGTCCAGCCAGCGGCCCTCGTACATGAGCCGGCCGAGCCGACGGCCCTCGTTGTGGTACTGGGCGAGGGTGTCCTCGTTGTGGATCGCGTTCACGAGGCGCTCGTACGCCGCGTGCAGCAGCGCCATGCCCGGGGCCTCGTAGATGCCACGGCTCTTGGCCTCGATGATCCGGTTCTCGATCTGGTCGGACATGCCGAGCCCGTGGCGGCCACCGATCGCGTTGGCCTCCATCACCAGGTCGACGGCGGAGCCGAACTCCTTGCCGTTGATGGTGACCGGGCGGCCCTGCTCGAAGCCGATGGTGACGTCCTCGGTGGGGATCTCCACCGACGGGTCCCAGAACTTCACGCCCATGATCGGCTCGACCGTCTCCAGCGAGACGTTCAGGTGCTCCAGGGTCTTCGCCTCGTGCGTGGCACCCCAGATGTTGGCGTCCGTGGAGTACGCCTTCTCGGCGGAGTCCCGGTAGGGCAGGCCGTGCGCGACCAGCCACTCGGACATCTCCTGCCGGCCGCCCAGCTCGGTGACGAAGTCGGCGTCGAGCCACGGCTTGTAGATCCGCAGGTTCGGGTTCGCGAGCAGGCCGTAGCGGTAGAACCGCTCGATGTCGTTGCCCTTGTACGTCGAGCCGTCGCCCCAGATCTGGACGTTGTCCTCGAGCATCGCCTTGACCAGCATGGTGCCGGTGACGGCGCGGCCCAGCGGCGTCGTGTTGAAGTACGCGCGGCCGCCCGAGCGGATGTGGAACGCGCCGCAGGTCAGCGCGGCCAGGCCCTCCTCGACCAGCGCCGCGCGGCAGTCGACCAGACGGGCGATCTCGGCGCCGTAGGCCTGGGCGCGGCCGGGCACCGAGTCGATGTCGGGCTCGTCGTACTGGCCGATGTTCGCGGTGTAGGTGCACGGGACAGCGCCCTTGTCGCGCATCCACGCGACCGCGACGGACGTGTCGAGGCCGCCCGAGAAGGCGATGCCGACGCGCTCGCCGGCGGGAAGGGAAGTGAGGACCTTGGACATAGGAAGATTATGCATCACCTCTCATGGTTATGCAAAGCCCCTGGAAGTCCTGAAGGAAAGCTTCCGCGAAGGGGCCCTGGCGGAGCGAGATCGCGACGGACGTACCACTCCGTCGACAGCAGCCGTGCCCGCTCCCGGGGCGGGAGCGCCGCCACCCGGCCCGGCAGGGCGCCGCGGCGCACCTCGGTCCTGTGGGCCATGATCGCGGCGGTCTTCCGGTCCAGCCACGGGGTGACGTCGACGGCCGCGCCGACCCATTCGTCCGGGACGCTGTACATCGTCCGGCCGGGCCGCATCAGGGACCGGCCCAGCTCGCGCGCCGCCGAGTCGGGGTGCGTCGCCAGGCAGAGGGCGCCCGGACGCCACGGATCACCGGCCCCGGGGTGGAGCGGCGCGAGCCCGGCGGCCTCCGCCGCGAGCAGCGTCACCCGGTGGGTGTGGACGTGGTCGGGGTGGCCGGTCAGCCCGCCGTACGCGTCGTGCGTGACGACGACGTCCGGCCGGAACTCCCTGATGTGCGCGACGAGTCGGCCCACCGCCTCGTCCAACGGGGCGTGCTGGAAGGGGAGTTGACCCGGCGCCGAGTGCGGCGCCCCGCCGTCGGCGTAGCCGAGCATCCGCGGCTCGCCCGCGCCCAGGATCCCCAGCGCCTCGGCCAGCTCCCCGGCCCGCGCGCTGTCCCGCGCCCAGGTCGCCGTCACGACCGCCGTGCGCGCCCCCGCCGCCGCATGCCGGGCCAGCAGCCCGCCCGCCGACAGCGACTCGTCGTCGGGGTGGGCGAAGACCGCGAGGACGCTCGCGGTGGGATCGGGGGCGGCGGACATGTCCGGGGAGCCTTCCGGTGCGGGGCGTGGTTCTTCGGGAGACAGATGTAGTGCGAAAGTGTCCGCGCAGGCGCGGCGCGCGGCAACCGCGGCACCCTCCTGCGCCCCGACGCACCCCGATACACGCGGAGATGGACCACATGCACGAGATATTCGGCGTCACCCCGTGGGGCTTCACCGCGCTGGCCGCCGCGGCCCTGCTGGTGGGCTTCTCCAAGACCGCCGTCAGCGGGGCCAACACCGTCAGCCTCGCCATCTTCGCCGCGATCCTGCCTGCCCGCGCCTCCACCGGGGTGCTGCTGCCCATCCTGATCTGCGGCGACATCCTCGCCGTGCTCACCTACCGGCGCCACGCCCACTGGCCGACCCTGTGGCGGCTGTTCCCGGCCGTCGCCGGGGGAGTGGTGATCGGCACCGTCTTTCTGGCCTTCGCCGACGACGCCGTCGTCCGTACGTCCCTCGGCGCCATCCTGCTCCTGATGGCGGGCGTCACGATCTGGCGGCGCAGGAGGACCGAGGCGCCCGAGGCCGAGGAGACGGCCACCCGCACGGCCCGGGTCAAGGCCGGTTCGTACGGGGTGCTCGGCGGATTCACCACGATGGTCGCCAACGCGGGCGGCCCCGTGATGTCGATGTATCTGCTCTCCGCCGGGTTCAAGAAGCTGGGCTTCCTCGGCACCTCCGCTTGGTTCTTCCTCATCGTGAACTCCGCGAAGCTGCCCTTCAGCGCGGGCCTCGGCCTCATCGACGGCCGCTCGCTCCTGCTGGACGCCGCGCTCGCCGTGTTCGTCGTGCCGGGCGCGTTCATCGGCAAGGCGGCCGTGAACCGGATCAACCAGAAACTCTTCGAGCAACTGGTCATCGCCGCAACGGTCGTCGGCGGCCTGCAGCTGCTGCTGCGCTGAACGACAGGTCAGGAAGCCGCGGACGCCGGCTCGGGGGAGGGCTGGTGCGGCAGCCCCTGCGCGAGGTCCTCGACCAGCAGCCGCTTCGCGATCGAGTCGACCGCGGCCCGCAGTTCGTTCCCGGGCGGCCGGCCGAGATCCGCCTCGACCTGCTTGCTCAGCCAGTCGCCCCAGGCCCGGTTGAGGACGTCCGCCTCGCGCCGGCCCGCCGCCGTGTGCGAGAAGTACGAGCCCGTACGCGTCAGATAGCCCTCGTCGACCATCCGCTGGAACACCGGCACCAGCACCTCCGGCGGCACCCTGCGCCGCGCAGCGATCATGCCGAGCGAGGCGTGCCCGACCATCCGCGTGAAGAACTCCACCTGCATCACGGCCCAGGAACCGGCCATGTCCAGACGGCTGTCGGAGGAGTTCAGGATCATCCGAGCGGTCTCCAGGTTCGACTTCTTCACGAGATTGCCCACCGCCCGCTCCAGGAGCAGCGCCGAGTCACCGCCCGACGGCTGCGCGAAACCCTCACCCATGTCCGTCGAACCCGCGCGCGCGGTGTCGCGCAACTGCACCTGCTTGAGGAAGAGCGCCACCACGAAGCCGATCAGCGCCACCGGCACCGTCCACAGGAACACCGTGTGCAGCGAGTCCGCGTACGCCTGCGCGATGGGCTCGCGCGCCGCCGCCGGCAGCGAGTGCAGCCCCTCCGGGCTCTGCGCGGCCTTGGCGAGCGTCGCCGGATCGATCCCGGTGCCGGCCCGCGCCGCCTCCTCGACGCCCTGCGTCAGGTTCGGCTTCAGGGAGTTGGCGTAGATCGTGCCGAACACGGCGGTCCCGAAGGAACTGCCGAGGGTACGGAAGAACGTCACACCGGAGGTGGCGGTGCCCAGGTCCGCGTACTCGACGGTGTTCTGCACCGCGATGGTGAGCACCTGCATGCACAGGCCGATACCGAGGCCGAGCACGAACATGTACAGCGACTCCAGCCAGGCCCCGGAATCCGTCCCCATCAGGGACAGCAGATACAGCCCGACGCCCATCACCAGCGAGCCGACGATCGGAAAGATCCGGTACTTGCCCGTCTTGCTGACCACGTTGCCGGAGAAGATCGACGCGATCAGCAGACCGATCACCATCGGCAGCGTGCGGACACCGGAGATCGTGGCCGAGTCCCCGTCCACGTACTGCAGGAACGTCGGCAGGAACGTCATCGCGCCCAGCATCGCGAAGCCCACGATGAAGCTGAGGATCGAGCACACCGTGAAGACCGGGTTCGAGAAGAGCCGCATCGGCAGCATCGGCTCGGCCGCCCGGGTCTCCACCCAGCAGAACAGGGCGAGCGCGATGATGCCGCCCGCGAACAGGCCGATGATGACACCGGAGCCCCACGCGTACTCGTTGCCGCCCCAACTCGTCGCCAGGATCAGGGCGGAGGCGCCGACCGCGACCAGCCCGATGCCGAGATAGTCGATGATCGGCTTCGTCGCCGACTTCACCACCGGGATGGTGCGGGCGGCGGCGATGACCACCAGGATCGCGATCGGCACATTGACGTAGAACGCCCAGCGCCACGTCAGATGGTCCGTGAACAGGCCGCCGAGCAGCGGGCCGATGACCGTCGAGACGCCGAAGACCGCGCCGATCGCCCCCTGGTACTTGCCGCGTTCGCGCAGTGGGATGACGTCGGCGATGAGCGCCATCGCCGTGACCATCAGACCGCCCGCGCCGATGCCCTGCATCGCCCGCCAGGCGATGAGCAGCGACATGTTCGTGGCGAGCCCGCACAGGAACGACCCCGTGATGAAGATGATCGCCGACAGCTGGAAGACGACCTTCCGGCCGAACAGGTCACCGAACTTGCCGACCAGCGCCGTGGCGACCGTCTCCGCCAGCAGATATGAGGTGACCACCCACGACATGTGCGCCGCGCCGCCCAGGTCCGACACGATCGTCGGCAGCGCCGTGCCCACGATCGTCTGGTCCAGGGCCGCGAGCAGCATGCCGAGCATGATCGTCCCGAAGACGACGTTCCGGCGGCGCTTGTCGAGTACCGGTGGGGCCGGGGCGACGGCTTCAGCCGTGGTGGTGGTCACCCTCGCAGGGTCACACCAGGCATGGGAACGCGCATGCGGGTGGGGTCCGGACCGGTGACGCCGGGGCCTGTCTTCCCGCTCCCTCCCGCCGCGCGACGCCTGGCAGGCTCCGTCACCCTCGCATCAGGCTTCGCCGGGCTCGGGCGGGAGGCACCCCCTTCGCCGCACCGGGCGTCAGGCCGAGTACATCCCGGCCATCGACACTGCCTCGCACCCGGCACCCCCCGGCCTCCGGCCGGGGGAACCCCTGAGAGCACGCACCGGACGCCGCGCGGCCCGCCCTCCGGGCGGACGGAGGGAGAGGGAAGACCGTCCCTAGCGCAGCCTGGGCGCGCAGGACGCGGCGTCCACCGGCGACGGCTCCGCCTCCACCCGGTCCGCCAGGCCCCTGGCCCACGCCACGATGCCCGCGCCGTCCAGGCCCGCCGGGGCCGGGCCCGTCCAGCCGGCCAGCGCGTCCGCGCCCCGGCGCAGCAGCCGCGCCCCGCCCGTCGCGTTGCCGCGCGCCGCGTGGGTGAGGCCCACCGCCAGCTGGGCCAGGCCGCGCCACAACTCCCGCTCCTCGTCCGGGCCCGACTTCCAGGCGTCCTCGAACACCTCGTGGGCGTGGAACGGCCGCCCCGCGTCGAGCAGGGCCTGGGCCTGCGCGACGCTCTCCTGCGGGGTGCGCACGACGCCCTCCGGCTGCCGGGCGACCCCCGGGGAGCCGTAGGGCAGCGGTCGCCCCAGGCCGTCGCGGGGGCGGGCGTTGCGCGCCCGTCCCTGCTCGTCGCGGTCCCTTCCGGTGCTGCGCTCGGTACTCATGCTCCCGATTCTCGCCCGGCGCGCGGTGCGGTCGCCGAACCTGTTTCAAACCACCCGTGAGCTTGGGGTATTGTTCTTCCTGTCGCCGCCGGAAGAGCCCAGCGAAAAAGGGCCGGAAGGCAGTCGACATCGGGACGTGGCGCAGCTTGGTAGCGCACTTGACTGGGGGTCAAGGGGTCGCAGGTTCAAATCCTGTCGTCCCGACTGTTCGAACTATCGAACGTCGCAGATGAGGGACCGTTCTTGAACGGTCCCTTTTTTGTGTTCGGGGGTGGCTGGGGGCGGCGTTGCTCCCCTGTCGGGGGGCTGGGGATCCAGCGGACGTCGCGTCAGCATGGAGCCCGCTTCTGCTCCCGGCGACGGGCTCGTTCGTGGCGCGTCGCAGATACGCGCGGATTCCGGGGGTGTCGCTCCCGGCGGCGCCGTCCTGGTGGCCGTGGACGAACGCGCTCAGGGTCCCGGACGGCACGATCTGGGGTACGGATGTCGGCCTCGCGGGCGATGGCGTCCGTGTCCGAGTCCGACTGGCGATCATGAGCGGCGACTTGATCAAGGCCAACTTCCTTTCCCTGCCGGAACACCAGACCCGGAAGGCCTGCGGCCATACGTTCAGCGTGCGACAGCTGGGACTCGTCCCGCCGCACCTGCCCGGGCCGGCTCAGTGGTGCGGGGAACGCAGCACCGAGCGGGTCCGCTCCCGTCCCGGGCGCGCCCAGCCGGAGCGGCGGCACGCCCACCGGTCCGCCAGGACCGCGGCCGACACCGCGACGATTCCGATGACTGCCACGACCGCGACGACGGTCAGGTCACTCAGCACAGCACCTGCCCCCTTCCCTGGTCAGTTCCGTTCCGGTCGGCCCGCGGACGCTGCGACCTCGCGGAAGCGGTCCCACTGCACCCGGGGGCGCGGCAGCTCCCGGCGGCGCAGGTAGCGGTCGGTGGCCCGCCGTGTGCTGCGCAGGACCCGCAGCGCGTCGCTCGGCCGTCCGGCGCCCATCGGTTCCAGGACCCTGTCCGGGACGAGCAGCCAGCCGTCGTCGGAGCGGTCGAGGACGCCGCGGACGAGCGTGTTGCGCATGCGGTTGAGCCGGTCGTCGTGACGGTGCACCAGCAGCGAGGCAGGCCCCGGCACCACCGCGTGGTCCGCCGGCGGGCACACCGTGAAACCGCCGTCCGCGGGCGCCGTCCCGGTCCGGGCCAGGACCGGCGCCCCGGACGCGTCGCGCGCGGCGAGGACCGCGGTGGCGTGGGCGGCGAGCCGCTCGGCCCCGAGGGGCTGTGGGACGGACGTGCTCCGCGGCGGCAGCGGCGGTAGCGGCGGCGTCTCGGCGGGGCGCACGAGCACCTGTTCGGGCGCGACGGTGATGACGAGCCGCAGGTAGTACCAGTCCATCAGCCGCCTCATGGGGCGCGCGAGGTAGGACCTGCTGTGCGGCTGCCGCTCGAAGAGCATCCGCCAGTACGACTCCAGGCCCTGCGGGCCCGTCCTGATCTCGTCGGGGCACGTGGCCCGGCCGCGGACGAAGATCTGCGGGCCGTCGGCGAGCCCGCTGCCGGTGGGGTCGGAGAAGAGGAGCGCGACCCGGCCGTCGCGGCGCACGTTCAGGGCCTTCTGCGCGAACGCGAGGGACGTCGTCAGCACCAGCGTCCCGTCCGTGCGCCGCTGCGCCGCCGTCGGCCAGGCCAGCGGTGTGCCGTCCCGGCCCAGTGTGACGAACTCGCAGGTGCGGTAGGCGTCGAGGACCTCCAGCGGGGCGGCGCGGAGAGCGGTCATCGGGCCGCCTCCCCGACGCCCACGAGCAGGGAGCGCCGGAACGCCGCGTACTGCCGACGCCCCACGAGCTGCCACACCAGGCGCCCCAACAGCGGGGCCCGGCCCAGGAAGTAGGCGCGCTCCTGTGGTGTGGCCTCCTCCAGGATGGCGCCGAGGGCCAGCATCACCTTGTCCTTCGGCAGCGGGTCCAGGCCCCGGCGGCCGATCTCGTCCCACTCGGCGACGGTCAGATGCTCGGCGACCAGCGGCAGGATCAGGCGCTCCTCGTCGTCGAGGTGCTCCTCCAGCGCGGCCCGGTGCTCGTCGAGTGCCTCGGCGAGTGCCTCCCCAGTGGCGCTGTCGGCCGAGCGCTGCCAGCGCGGAGCCCGTTCACCGACAGTGGCCAGGGTGCGGTCGATGCGCTCGTGCTGCTCCTCCATGCGAGCCGTCAGTTCCTTGTCGGCGCTGTCGGCGGAACGCTCCCGCAGGCGCGGCCAGATCAACTCGTCCTCAAGGGTGTGGTGGTGATGGAGTCCGCCCACGTAGTCGGTCAGATACGCCACGACCTCGCCGGCCCGCCGCGTGCCGCCGTGCGGCACGGCACGGACCAGGCGCGGCAGCAGCGCCGACTCGCGCCGGAAGACGCGGTGCACCACGACCATCTCGTGGGTGTAGGGACGGTCGTCGGCGGGCGGACCGGACGCTGTGCTGTTGGGGGTCACGCTCGTGTCCTCACAAGACTCGGTCGGTCAGGAACGCCCAGGCTGCGGTCTGCCACTTGGCGTCGGCTTGGCGTCCCTCTCGGCGCCCCTCGTTGCGTCGCGGCGAGCACGAAGGGCCGGGCGTTTAGCGGCTGTTGAGCAGATGCGTAGATCCTTCGGCTACATTCCGATGGCGTGCTGCGCATCAGAGTGCTGGGGCCCTTGGGCGCCGACGTGTCGGGGACGCCGCTGCGCCTCGGTACGCCGCGGCAGCGGGCGGTGCTCGCGCTGCTGCTCGCGGCCCGGGGCGCGACGGTGTCCGTGGACCGGCTCGCGGACGAGCTGTGGCGCGGGACGCCGCCGTCCAAGGCCACCGTCTCCCTCCAGGCGTACGTGTCGAACCTGCGCCGTCTGCTCGAACCGCGGCGCCCGCCCCGCGCCCCCGCGTCCCTCCTGGTCTCCGCGCCGCCCGGGTACGCCCTGCGGCTGCCCGAGGACGCCGTGGACGCCTGGCGGTTCGAGACCCGGGTACGGCGCGCCCGGCACCTGCCCGCCGCGCAGGCGCGCCGCACGCTGGACGAGGCGCTGGGCTGGTGGCAGGGGCCCGCGTTCCAGGAGTACGCGGACGAGACCTGGGCGGAGCCCGAAGCGGCCCGGCTCGACGCACTGCGCGCCGAGGCCCGCGAACTCGCCGTCGCCGCTGATCTGCGTACCGGACATGTCGCGGACGCCGCGTCGGCGGCCGAGGCCATGGTGCGCGACGCCCCGCTGCGGGAGGAGGGCTGGCGGCTGCTCGCGCTCGCCCACTGGGCCGCGGGCCGGCGCGGGGACGCCCTGGACGCGCTGGGCCGCGCCCGGTCCGTGTTCCGCGACGAACTGGACGGCGATCCGGGTCCCGCACTGGCCGAGCTCGAACGAGCCGTCCGCGCCCAGCGCCTCGCCGTGCTGCGCACCGCCGTACCGCAGCCGCCGATCACCGCGACCGCGCCGGTCGGGCCGCCCGGTGACGAGCGTGACCTGTTCGTCGGCAGGGGCGAGGAACTCGCGGCCCTGGACGCCGTCGCGCGGGCGGCACGTCGCACGGGCGGCACGGCCCTGGTGGCCGGGGAGCCGGGCGCGGGCAAGAGCGCGCTGCTGCGCCGGTTCGCCGACCGGCTGCGCGGCCAGGGCTGGACGGTGGTCGTCGGCCGCTGCCCGCAGGACGAGGGCGCCCCTTCGGCCTGGGCCTGGGTGGAGGCGCTCGGCGCCCTGGCCCGTGAGGTGCCGCCGGCCCGCCCGCAGGAGCTGGCCGCCCTGCTGCACGAACCGGAGAGCGCCCCCGTCGCGACGACGCGCGACGAGGCGACCGCGGGCCGCTTCCGGCTGCACCGCGCCTTCGCCGACTGGCTCCGGGACGCGGCCGCCGGACGCCCGGTCGCCGTCCTCGTCGACGATCTGCACCGGGCCGACGGACCGACCCTGGCGCTGCTGGAGGCGGCGGCCGCGATCACCGGCGTACCGCTGCTGACCCTCGCCGGTTACCGCCCGGCCGAAGCGGGCGAACCGCTCGCCACCACGCTCGCCCGGCTCGCCGCGAGGCTGCCGCACCGGGTCGTCCTCGGCGGCCTGTCGCGGCAGGACGTCGCCGCCGTGGCCGACACCGTCTGCGGCGCGCCGGTGGACGAGGACACGGTGGCCGCGCTCGCCGAGCGCACCGGCGGCAATCCGTTCTACGTGTGGGAGAGCGCCCGCCTGCTCGCCAAGGAGGGCGCGCTGGTGGCTGTCTCGGAGGTCCCGCAAGGGGTGCGGGACGTGCTGCGCAGACGCCTCGCGCTGCTGACCGAGCCCGCGCGCGTGGCGCTGCGGCTCGCGGCGGTCGCGGGCGTGGAGAGCGATGTCGCGCTTCTGGTGGACGCCGCCGACACGGACGAGGAGAGCGTGCTCGCGGGCCTGGACGCCGCCGTCGCCGCGGACCTGCTGACCGAGCCCGGCCCCGGACGCGTCCGCTTCGTGCACGCGCTCGTCCGCGACACCGTGTACACGGACCTGTCAGGCATCCGCAGGGCCCGCCTGCACGACCGGATCGCGCAAGAACTGCGCCGCCACCGCCCCGACGGCCTGGCCGCGCTCGCCCACCACTTCGCCCGCTCGGGCCGCACCGCGAACGCCGCGCAGGCCGTCGACTACGGGCTGCGCGCCGCCGAACGGGCCGAACGCCGCTACGCCCATGACGTCGCCGTCGGTCTCATCGAACAGGCTCTGGACGCGCACGTCACGGCGACCGACGACCCCGAGGCGCACCCCGACGCCACGGTCGCGCTGCTGGTACGGCTGCTCGGCGCGCAGATGCGGGCCGGTGCCACGGACGCGGCCCGGCGCACCCGGCAGCGTGCCGTAGCGCTCGCCGTGCGGGCGGGCCGCGACGACCTGGCCGCCCGGGTCTACGGCGCCTGGACCGAGCCCTCACCCTGGCGCAGCCGCCTGGAGGGCTTCGTCGACCGCGGCGCACTGGCCCACCTGGAGCGGCTCGCGGACGACGACACGCTGGGCGGTCCGACGCGGGCACGGGTGCTGCAGGTACTGGCGGACGCGGTGGCGGGCGAGGACGCCCCACGCGCGCGTGCGGCGGCGCGGGACCAGCTGGCACTCGCCCGCGCCGACGGCGAACCGCGCCTGCTGGCCTCGGCCTTGATGACCTCGGCCCGGCTGCTGCCGCACGAGGCGCAGGGCACGGCCCGTACCGGGCTGGTCGCCGAACTGCGCGAACTGGCCCTGGCCCACGACATGCCGGCCCACCGCTGGGTGTGCGAGCACCTCGACGGCCTGACCGCGGCGACCGAGAACGACCCGGAGGCGGTCCGCCGGCACACCGACGCGGGCCTCGCCCTCGCCCACCGCTACCGGATGCGCTGGGCGAGGGGCATCAACACCGCCACGTACGCCATGCTGGCCGCGGTCGCCGGGCGCTTCGAGGAGGCGGAGGAACGGTACGCGGCGGCGGACGGGCTGTTCCAGCGGGTCGGCGCGCACCACGCCACGGGCCCGCGCACGCTCGGCCTGTGGACCATCCGGTTCACCCAGGGCCGGGAGGCGGAGATCGAGCGGACGGTCCGCGAGGTGCACGCGGCGGTCGGCGCCCCCGTCGCCGTGGCCCACGCCCTGGTCCTGGCCCGGCTGGGCCGCCTCGACCAGGCCCGAGCGGTGTCCTTCCCGCCCCGGCCGGTCACGGACCACCTCTACGGCATCGAACTCGACTACCGCTGCGAACTCGCCGTCCGCTTCGGCGACACGGACACCGCGGCCGCGCTGATCGGCCATCTGCGCCCGCTGCGCGAGCAGTTCGCGGGCACGGCGGGTGGTGCGTACGCCACCCGCCCCCTCGCGCACGCCCTCGCGGACGCGTACCGGCTCGTCGGCGAGGACCGGGCCGCGGCCGACACGTACGCGCTGGCCGAGCGGGTCGCCGCAGCCTGGGGCTCACCGCACCATGTGACCGCCGCGCGCCGCGCCGCCGCCCGGCAGGCGCGGAACCACGCGCGCAGGCGGACGTTCGGGGCGTGACGACGGTCGACACGTCAGGCGATGGTGCACCTGCGCCCGCGACGTCACGGTGTGCGCGCCACTGACGCCGACGTCCCACCCGGAACGGCAGCCGTCACCGACACCCTGACCCTTCTCACGTCGCGCTGCGTTCGCTGGCCTCGTGGTACTCGCGTGCCATGTCACGCTTCTCCTGCGGGCCTCCTGCGCGCAGCAGTTCACGCCACTGCTCGATGCTCCAGTCGCCGGGCGTGGTGGTGGCGATGAAGTCCTCCAGGACCCGGATGAACCGTGCGGGATCGGCGTGGTGCGGGAAGTGCCCGGCGCCGGAGAAGATCTCCAGCCGGCTGCCGGGCATCGCCCGGTGGGCGATGTGGGCGTGCGCCACCGGCAGCACGCTGTCGCGGTCGCCCCACACGAGGAGCGTGGGTATGCCCTGGGTCAGATAGCAGCGGTCCAGCATGGTGACCACTTGTCCGCGCCAGTCCACGACGGCCCGCAGCGTCCGCGTGAAGGCGGCGCGGGAGCTCTGGTCCGGCAGGGCGTCGACCACGTCGACGAGGTCGGCCGCGTCCACGCCGAGCCCGGTGTCCAGGAGCTGGAGGGCGCGGATGAACGCGCGGATCTGCCAGTGCGCGCCGGGCACCTTCAGCAGACCGAGCGCGAGCCCTGCGCCGGGCAGCGTCGCGGCCCGCAGGACGGGGGTGACCTGGCGTCCGACCCCGCCGGTCGAGACGAGGACGAGCCGGTCCACGCGCTCGGGGAACTGGTACGCGAACTGCATGGCGACCCCGCCACCGAGCGAGTGCCCGACGAGCGTGACGCGTTCGATGTCGAGTACACCGAGGAGGTCGCGGAGCCCGTTCGCGTAAGCGGCGACCGAGTAGTCGGCGCGGGGCTTCGCGGAATCGCCGTGCCCGAGCAGGTCAGGTGCGAGGACGGTGTGCCGGCGCGCGAGAGCCGCGATGCAGTCCTCCCAGTGCGCGGAGGTGGCCCCGACGCCGTGGATGAGCAGTACGGCGGGTCCTTCGCCGGCGATCCGGTAGGCGCGGCGGTAGCCGTGGACGGTGGAAAAGGTGAGCGTGCTGCCCCCTTGCGGCGCCCATGCGGCCGGGGTGCGGATCGGAACGATGTGCGCCAACTCCGTTCTCCTCGTGAGCGGTTGCCCGCAGGCGCGTCCGGGATCCCGTGGTCCGGGATGCGTAGGCCGAGTGTATGAAGCACAGTGCGGCGCGGGGTTTCGTACGGGTTGCGGCTGGATTCCGTTCCCCTGGTGGCCTGGTGGCCTGGTGGCCTCGTGGCCTCGTGGCCTGGTGGCGTGGCGACGTGCCGTGCTTCGCGGGCGACGCCCACGACGGCGCGGGCGGCCCGGATGGCCAGATCTTTCCAGTCGATCATGACTGAATTCCCACTGGCGATTGCCAGGTGGCCCAGGTATTGGATTTCCGGAATCCTTCACCCCGGCCATAGGAAATACCGCAATGGAAAAGACTGACCAAGGCGACATGGGCCCCATTGACAACGGGCGTCGTCTACGGCTTCACTTCGGAAAGGGCATGCGTGCCGGCCCTGTTCACCATCATCCGAACACGAAGGAGGGGGGAATATTCATGTCGAAGTTCCTCACCGCTCTGCGGTCCGCCAAAAAGAACCAGCCGAGTCTCAAGAAGAGCGCCTGGTATTTCTGGTACTAAACCGGTAGTGCCAGCACCGGGCCCGAACCCGGCCGAGCCTCATGACCGACTGGCCCCGCCGAGTTCGGGCCCTCTGCCATTCTCCGGAGAAATTCTGTGCCCGTCATTTCCCGCTCGATTTATCGCGCGCGACGTACGACCGTATTCGCCCCGCGCCTCCAGGCACTCATCGACGACCATCTCGGGAAGGACCTCGTCAGGCTGGAACCCGACACGATAGGTGTCGCGGGCGCGGAACTCTCCGACCGCATTCTCGCCGCCCGGAAAGCCACCGAGACCGAGCGGCCGACATTCAAACCGCTGCACGGGCGGTCCATCGCCAAGGCCGAGGCGTCGTCCGTGATCCGGACCATCGGCAAGGACGTGCGCCAGGCGCTGGAGCAGCCGCTGCCGACGGGTGCACGGGGTGCGGATCTCTCGGGGCCGTGGCCTCTCACCGGGCACCTCTTCCTGCGCGACCTCGTCCTGCGTGACGATCCGTACCGGCTGCGCATCCTGATGTCCCGCAAGCTGGAGATCGACCCCCGGCTGACGTGGTCGACGATCGTCGCGGGCGCCGCCCTGCCGTTCCGTCCCGAGCCCGGCCCGCATCTGACACACATCGGCAACCTGTTCGCCGAAGCACGCGGCTACCACGACCGCCGCTACGCGATGGGCATGTACCGGCGCGCGGCCGCGCCCGTCTGCTTCACCGTCTCCACGCTCGTCGCCAACGCCCTCTGGCTCGGCTCGCCCTTCGACGAGGAGACCTCGAACCGGAACATCCTGTATGAGGCGATGCGGCTGCTCCCGCCGTCCTGGAACCTGCTGCGCAACCGCAGCCCCGAGTATCCGGCGATCGATCCCCGGATCGGGCCCGGCGACGACATCCTCATGCTGCCGCTGCTCACCCACCGCGACCCCGCCCTGTGGGAGGCCCCGGACGAGTTCCGCCCCGAGCGGTGGGACACCCTCGACCCGGACAGCACGCCCGGGTACATGCCGTTCGGGCACGTCAGTGAGCGCTGCTGGGGACGCCACATGGTGCTGCCACTGGCGGAGCTGCTCCTGGACCGCGTCCGGCGGGACGGCCTCGTCGTGGCACCCGGGCAGCGGACCGCCGAGGTGCCGCTCGTCGGGCTCCTGGGAGTGCGGACCGTCCATGTCGGGCACCGCGACCGCGTACGCCATGCCCGCTGACGGCGGCACCGTCCTCGGTGAGGGCTGGCAGGACCGGGTGCACGACCTCTACCGCGAGGTGCGCGAGGACGGCGGGATCCGTCACGTCCGCTATCCGGGCGGCGCACCGGTCGAGGGCTGGGTGGTGACCGGCTACGCCGAGGCGAAGGCGCTGCTCGCCGACCCGCGGCTGTCGAAGAATCAGGCGGTGCAGCGGCTCGGGCGGCGGACCGGGGCCGACCAGGGGCCGGGCAGCGGCCTGTTCTCGCACATGCTCAACGCGGATCCACCGGACCACACCCGGCTGCGGCGGCTCGTCCAGCAGGCGTTCACCGCGCGCCGCACCGCGGTCCTGCGCCCCTCGATCGAGCGGCATGTCGACCGGCTCCTCGACGCCCTCGACGCAGGGACCGAGGCGGAACTGATCGCCGACTTCGCGCTGCCGCTGCCGCTGCCGGTCGCGGTCGTCTTCGATCTCTTCGGGGCCTCGGACGCGGACCACGAGAAGTTGCGGGTACGGGGCAACACCTTCGACGGCGGGCCGGGCGACGGGGAGGTCTCCGTCCTCACCGCCGAGAGCATGCACGCCTACCTGCGCGCACTGATGGCCCTCAAACGCGAACAGCCCGACGACGGCCTGCTGTCGGCGCTGCTCACGGCCCGGGAGGACGACCGGCTGACCGAGGACGAGATCACCTCGATGGCGTTCCTGCTGGTGATCGCCGGCCACCAGACCACCGTCAACCTGATCGCCAACGCCCTCCACTCCCTCCTCACCCACCCCGCCGAACTCGCCGCACTGCGCGCCGACCCGTCGCTGGTGCGCGGCGCGGTCGAAGAGGCGCTGCGTTACGAATCGCCGTCCGGACTGGCGTCGCTCCGGTACGCCACCGAGCCGGTCAGGATCGGTGAAGTGACCGTGCAGGAGGGTGAGTTCGTACACATATCGCTGCTCGGCGCGGACCGCGACCCCGCGGTGTTCCCCGACCCGGACCGGTTCGACATCCGGCGCGCCGACGTGTCGCGGCACCTCGCGTTCGGCCACGGCATCCATCACTGCCTCGGCGCCTCGCTGGCCCGCCTCCAGGCGGAGATCGCGCTCGCCCGGATCGTGGAGCGCTTCCCCGGCCTCCGCCCGCACGAGCAGCACGAGGCCCGCTGGCAGCCGAACCCCCGCCACCGGGGACTGCTCAGCCTGCCCGTGCACCTGCGGCGGAACTGACCACGGTCCTGTCGGACCGGTCTCGCGGCCTGGCACCGTCGATGTCACCCCATCCCACGACAAGTGGACCCGAGCCAGGCGTACTCTCGTACGCTGCATGACGCCTGGACGCCGCCCGAGGTCGCCCTGCAGTCGGAGGGCAGCGGACGGAGGACAGCAGTCGGAGGGCAGCGGACGGAGGACAGCAGTCGGAGGGCAGCGGACGGAGGACAGCTATCGCCTGCGGCGTCCAAGCCTGCGCCCGTTACTGCACCCCCGGCCCTGCCGATCCCCGCCGCCGCGGGCGTGACGGCACGGGGGCGTCCCGGTCGTCTCCCGGGCTCCGGCGCGCGGGAGTTCAGGGATGCGCCCCGCGCCACGCCGCCATCGACGCGTCCCACTCGTCGCCCGAGAGCGCGGTCAGCGACGCGGGGAACAGGCCGTCCTCCTCCTTGGCGATGTGCCGGTGCAGCTCGTGGACCGCCTCGGTGAACGTGGCGACGTCGGTGCGGGACGTGAGGTCCAACGCCGGTAGCAGCGCGGCGAGTCCGCGGTGCTCGGACTCCAGGGCCGCGATGTAGTCCGCGTACTCCGGGTCCTCGCTCATCACCCGGAACAGGCCGTCCTCCTCGCCCTTCCAGTGCGCCGCGAGGTCCACGGCCATCCGGTCCACGAGGGCGCGCGCCGCCGCCGGATCGCCGCGGTCCAGGGCGCGCAGCGCGTCGCCCGCCGTGTCCGTGACCCGCTCGTGCTCGGCGATGAACTCCTTGATGAGGGGGATGTCGCGGCAACCGCAGTAGTGGCACATGCGGGTCAGTCTCCCCCCGCGTGGCCGGTCACCGCGGCATGGCCGCGCCGCAGCGCCAGCAGGCACGAGTCGTCCTCGTGCGGCACGGGCAGCAGCTCCGCGCTGACCCGGTCCACCAGCTGCTGCGGCGAGAGTTCCGCGTATCGCTCGGCCGCGCTCAGCAGCGCCGCGAGGCCCTCGGATATGTCCTGGTCGCGCCGCTCCACCAGGCCGTCCGTGCACATCAGGACCGTGTCGCCCTCGCGCAGCGCCAGCTCGGATGCCGTGTACGTCACGTCGGGCAGCACCCCGAGCATCAGCCCCCTGTGCTCGTCCAGCAGGTGGGCCCTGCCGTCGCGCAGCAGGACCGGCGGGAGGTGCCCCGCGCGCACCCAGCGCAGCAGCTCGCGGTCCGGGTGGTACCGGCTGACGATCGCGGTGGCGGTGCCGTCCATGCCCTCGTCGCAGGTGATCAGGTTCAGCCAGGCGGTCAGCTCCTCGACGGGCCGGCCCGTGTGGGCGAGCCCGGCGAGGCCGCCGCGCAGGGACGCCATCCGGGCCACCGCGTCGAGGCCGTGGCCCGCCGCGTCGCCGAGCGCGTACAGGACCCGGCCGTCGGGCAGCGGTTGCACGTTGTACCAGTCGCCGCCGATCGACGGACGGGTCTCGGCGGGCCGGTACGCGACCGCCGACGTCACGCCCTGAACCGTGATCTCCGGCGGGTGCGAGGGCAGCACCGCCTCCCGCAGCCGGGCCGCGACCCGGGCCTCCGCGTCCGCCTGCTGCCCGCTCCGCTCGGCGGCGTCCACCGCCGCGTTCAGCTGCACCCGGCGCAGATACGACTTCGACACGTCCCGTACGAGGGCCTGGACGCCCCACACCGGGCCGCGCACCCCCCGTTGCGGCTCCAGGGCGAAGCGCAGGTGACGCACGTGACCGGTGAGGCGCAGCCGGAGGTCCTGTTCGACGGGCAGCCCGGACATCACGTGCTCCAGGGCCACCCGGAACGCGGTGCGGTCCTGCGGCACCAGACAGCGGGACAGCTCACCGAGGGTGAGCGGCGCGGAACCGGGGCCCCGGTCGAAGATCACGTACAGGCCGGGTGACCAGTCGCAGTGCCCGGAGGCCAGTTCCCACTCGCCCCAGCCGATGAGGCCCTGCTCCTGGACGCGGTCGCTGATCAGCTCGTGGCGGCGGGCCGTGTCGTCGAAGGTCACCACGACATGGCCGCGGTAGCGCGTCGCCGTGATCCGCAGCCGCCGGTGCAGGGGCGCGCCGTCGGCCATCAGCGTGGCGTCCCAGTCCCGGCCGGTCAGCGGCTCGCCGCTGACCAGGACCTGCCGCATCGCGGGGAAAAGACCGGACGCCACCGCCGTCGGCTGGGTCACGGTCAGGCGCTGGCCGAGCCCCGGCGCCGAGCGCGGGGCCAGCACCCGGGCCGCGGTGTTCGCCGCCACGTCCACGAAGTCCACGATCCGCCCCGCCGGGTCCGTGAGCGGGCCGAACACCACCGTCGGCTCGGCCGCCGCGTCCGCCACCGCCTGCGCCCAGTCCGGTGGGTCCACCGGCAGCTCGGGCGCGCTCACGGCGGCCGCGCGCGCCGCGTCGCCGCCCAGGAGCTGGAAGGAGTGCCGCAGCGCCTGCCCGGCCTGCCGGGCCAGAAGGGCGTCGATCGCGGTGAGCTCCGGCGGGTCGGGCGCCTGCGGTGGCTCGGGGGCCGCGTGGGCCATGGCGGGATCCTTCGGGAGTCCGTGGGGCTCGTCCCTCCAGTGGACCCCGCGCGGTGGCCGGGCGCACACCGGCGCGGCGCCCCACGGGAAAACCGCGTGCCCGGCGCGGGGCCGCTCGGTATCGTCGCCCGCCGGATCACCGGCCTCCCGGAAGGCGACGATGACGTCCCCGCGCAAGCTGCACGACGACGAACCCGACATCGACCAGGCGCTCGTCGAGGCGCTGCTCGCCGACCGTTTCCCCGACCGGGCCGGGCTGCCCGTGCGCCACGTCGCCTCCGACGGCACCTCGAACATGCTCTTCCGGCTCGGCGACGACCTGGTCGTCCGGATGCCGCGCACCCCGGGCGCCGCCGCCGATGTGGCGGGGGAGCAGCACTGGATGCGGCGGCTCGGCCCGGAGCTGCCCGTCCCCGTCCCGACGCCGGTCGGCGAGGGCGCGCCCGGGCACGGTTATCCCTGGCCGTGGGCGGTCTACCGGTGGATCCCCGGCACCCTCCCCGCCGTCGGTGCCGAGAGCCAGCCCGAGGCCTTCGCGCGGGACGTGGCAGGGTTCGTACGGGCCCTGCGCCGCGTCGACACCACCGGCGCCCCGGCGGCCGACCGCGGCAAGCCGCTCGCACCGCGCGACGCCTCGACCCGCAACGCCGTGGCACGGCTCGGCGACGTCCTCGACCCGAAAGCGGCGATCGCCCTGTGGGAGGCCGCCCTGGCCGCGCCCGGCTGGGCCGGCCCCGACGTCTGGGTGCACGGCGACCTGGAGCCGGGCAATCTCCTCGTCGACCCGGACACCGGCCGCCTGGCCGCCGTCCTCGACTTCGCCTGCATGGGCGTCGGCGACCCCGCGGTGGACCTGATCGTCGCCTGGTACGTCCTCGACGACCGGCTGCGCGACACCTTCCGCGAGGCCGTCGGCTGCGACGAGGCGACCTGGACGCGCGGCCGCGGCTGGGCGCTCACCATCGCCGTGCACGAACTCGACTACTACCGCGACCGCAACGCCTTCATGTACGAGACAGCCGCCCGCGTCGTGGGGCGGCTGCTCGGCTGACCGGCCTCAGCCGGCCTGCGGGGCGGTGTGCTCCGCGCCGTCCCGCTGCTGCGGGATCACGATCTGCTGGCTGCCCGGCGCGATCGCCACCTGCCGCACCGGCGAGGGGATCCGGATGCCCTCGGCACGGAAGCGCTGGTGCAGCCGCTTGATGAACTCGTGCTTGATCCGGTACTGGTCGCTGAACTCACCGACGCCCAGGATCACGTTGAAGCTGATCCGTGAGTCGCCGAACGTGTGGAAGCGCACCAGCGGCTCGTGGTCGGGGACCGCGCCCTCGACGTCCTTCATGACCTCGGTGACGACCTCGACGGTCACGCGCTCGACGTGCTCCAGGTCGCTGTCGTAGCCGACGCCCGCGAGCACGGTCAGGGTCATCTGCTGTTCCGGGCGGCTGAAGTTGGTCATGTTCGTGCCCGACAGCTGGGTGTTCGGGATGATCACCAGATTGTTGGAGAGCTGCCGCACCACCGTGTTGCGCCAGTTGATGTCGACGACATAGCCCTCCTCGCCACTGCTCAGACGGATGTAGTCGCCGGGCTGCACCGTCTTCGAGGCGAGGATGTGCACACCGGCGAAGAGGTTGGCGAGGGTGTCCTGGAGGGCGAGCGCCACCGCCAGGCCGCCGACGCCGAGGGCGGTCAGCAGAGGAGCGATGGAGATACCGAGCGTCTGCAGGACGACCAGGAAGCCCATCGCGAGGACGACGACCCGGGTGATGTTCACGAAGATCGTCGCCGACCCCGCCACCGCCGCACGGGACTGCGCCACCGTGCGGACCAGGCCGGTGATGACACGGGCCGCCGTCAGCGTCGCCGCGACGATCACGAACGCGGTCAGCGACATGTTCACATTGCGTCCGGTGCGCGCCGTCAGCGGCAGCACCTCGGCCGCCACCGCCGCGCCCGCGGCGACCGCCGCCCACGGGACGAGGGTGCGCAGCGCGTCGACGATCACATCGTCCCCGCCCCAGCGGGTCCGGCTCGCGCGGACGCCGAGCCAGCGCAGCAGCATCCGCAGCAGCAGGCCCGCCAGGAGCCCGCCGAACAGCGCGACACCGGCGAAGATCAGGTCGTGGAGATCGACGGCGCGGGTCATCGGACACCTCCGCACGGGCGGAACACGGCTGCGGAGACTGTTATGTGATGTTTCGTCACGTGGTACCTGCTCGTTCGGGGATGTGAAGGGCGCGTGCCGACGACGTGGCGATCCGCGCGCCGGGCCATCCTGCCGCACCGACCCGAACGCCGTGTCGGGCGGGCCCGCGATCAGGTCACCCCGGCAGTCCCTCCCACCCCGCAAGCACCTCCCGCGCCCACCGGTCCCAGGTCGCCGCGCCGCCCGGCAACGGCCAGGCCCAGGTGGGCCGGTGGCCGGTGCGCGCGGTGTGCAGGGCGCGGGCCAGCACCGGGCCCATCAGCGCGGCGCCGTCCGGGACCCGGTCGCCGTGCGCGGCCCGCAGTGTCCGGAAACGGGCCATCTCCGCGGTGTACGACGTCACGGCCGCGGCCGAGTCCCGCGCCGCCTCGTCCGGCGGTGCCAGCCGGGTGAGTTCGAGCACGGCGGGCTCCCGCTCCTCGGCCAGGGCCGCGACCAGGCGGGCGTGCCCGTCGAGCACGAGATGGGCGTCGAGGCCGCTGAACCACCAGAGCAGGACGGGCGGCAGCGTGCCGTCACGGGCCTGCTTGCGGTACGCCTTCACGCGGGCGTCCGCCGCCTCGGGCCAGGCCCGTAGCGGCAGGATCTCGCCCGCGCCGTTGAAGCGGAACCAGTCCAGGTAACCGTCCGGATCCCCGGTGACCAGACGCTCGCGCCACCGGTCGAGCACCGGCGCGAGTTCGGGTCCCCAGCGCTGGAAGCGGGTACTGCTCCGCAGCGCCCAACGGCCGTCGTGCAGCGGGCTGTCGGGCGCAGCGGCCAGCGCGTCGGCGCACCGGTGCGCCCAGCGGGCGGCGTCGCCTCCCCGCTGCCGGGCCTCGTCGGCGCGCGGCGGCGGCAGCGGGGACCGGTGCCGGCCGGTGCGCAGCACATCGACTCCGCACTCGTCGTCCTCGACGCGCGCCAGCAGCACCGGAGCCCCGTCGCCCCGCCGCACCACAAGCCGCCCGCCCTCGGCGACGTACGGGCACAGGCGGGGGCGCGGACGGCCCGTCACCTCCAGCTCCAGGCCCGCCCAGGCCCCGTCCCCACCGGTCAGTTCGGATCTGCGCATCCGCCGACGCTATCCGACGGGCACGGCCCGCCCCGTCCGCGCCGACTCGTAGGCCGCCGCCACGATCCGCAGCGCGCGCAGGCCCGCCGCGCCGTCGGTGACGTCCACGGGGCCCTCGCCCGGTCCGAACAGGAACGCGCGCAGCATCAGACCGTCCAGGTCGACGCCGTACGGGAGTTCCACGGGGCGGCGCGCCGTCTCGTCGAAGCCGAACACCTTCTGGTCGAAGGCGTCCATCTCCAGGATCGCCCGCTCCCCGACGACCTGCATCGACAGGCCGCCCCACGCCGGGTGGTGCCGCGGCTGGCTCCAGCTGCAGTCCAGGGTGAGCACCGCCCCGTTCGCGTACGTGAGGGTGAGCAGGCCCGCCGTCTCGACGGGGACGTCGCCCGCGGCCTCGTACAGGAGGTTGTTCGTCTGCGCGTACACCGACGTCACCGGGCTCGCCTCGAAGAGGTCGTCGAGCAGGTCCACGACGTGCACGGTGTGGTCCGTCAGGGCGCCGCCGCCCGCGAGCGCCGGGTCCACGAACCAGCGGCGGCGCGCGCCCGGCATGTAGCCGTTGTTGGCCGCGGACACCGTGAGCACCTCGCCCGCCGTCCCGGCCCGCACCGCCTCGCGCACCGCCAGATAGGCGGGGCTGAACCGCACCGGATGCGCCACCGCGAGGCGCACCCCCGCCGCCCGGCACGCCTCGACCATGGCCGCGCCGTCCTCGGGCGTCGTGGCGAGCGGCTTCTCGCACAGCACGTCGACGCCGTGCGACGCGGCGAGCTCGACCAGCGGGCGGTGGCGCACGTTCTCCGCGCAGACCACGACCTTGTCGGGGCCCCACGCGAACAACTCCTCGTACGTGTCGACGTAGTTGACGCCGATCCGGGCCGCGAACTCCTTGCCGCGCAGCTCGCCCGGCACCCCGGGACCGGTGTCCGGGTCGGCGGTCAGCACCTCCACGCCGTCCAGGCCGGCGAGCCCGCGCGCGAACCCGCCCGCGTGGACGTGCGCGAACGACAGCACTCCCACCTTGATGGTCTTCACAGGCCCGCCTCCTCGGTCGGCTTCAGTTCGACGGGTTCGCCGGTGCGGGCCGACTCGGCCGCGGCCACCGCGATCCGGACCGCCTCGACACCGTCGCGCGCCGACACCCGGGGCGCGGGCCCACCGGCCACCGCGGCGGCGAACTCGCGCAGTTCGGTCAGGTACGGGCTCTCCGTCATCGGGCTGCCGGGGATGCCCTCGCCGAGCGGCCGCCGCCCCTGGGCGAGCACCCGGAAGCCGGTCTGGGCCGTCGAGTCGTGCTCCAGGATGCCGCCGGGCCCGGCGACCCGGAACGTCGTACGGAACGGGAGGTCGGGCGGCCCCCACACGCCGAGCACATGACTGATCGCGCCGGACGCGTGGGTGAGGACGGCCGTGCCGGTCGTCACGTCGCCGTTCTGGGCGCCGGGGCCCTGGTGACCGCGGACCCGCGCGTGCACCCGGACCACCTCCCCGGCGAGCAACCGGGCGAAGTCCAGGTCGTGGATCATCTGGTCCACCAGAATGCCGCCCGACAGGGCCGGATCGGCGAACCAGGGCGCCCACACCGGGAAGCGGCCCGAGCGGGAGAAGCGCAGCACCGCGGGGGTGCCGACCCGGCCGGCCGCCACGTCGTCGGCGAGCGCCGCGTACGCCGGGAAATAGCGGACGACGTGCGCCGGGAAGAGCAGTACCCCGGCGGTTTCGGCGGCGTCCGCCATCTCGCGCGCCTCGGCGACGCTCAGCGCGAGCGGCTTCTCGCACACCACGTGCTTGCCCGCGGCGATCGCGTCGAGCGTCAGTTCCCGGTGGGTGAAGGTCGGGGTGCACACGTCGGCGACGGTGCAGCGGTCGAGGAGTTCGGGGAGCGAGTCCGTCGCGGTGACACCGAAGTCGCGGTGCTCCGCGGCGAGTCGCTCCGCGTTGCCGTCGGTCGACAGGATCGTGACGCGTGCGCCGAGCGCGGTCCAGGCGGGCAGATGCGCGCGGGCGATGCCGCCCGCGCCGATCAGGCCCACGTCGAGGCGTGCCATGAACGTCCTTTCGCTGTGCGTGGTCCCGGTTGCGTGGCTCGGTTCAGCCCTTCGTGCCGCTCTGGGCGATGCCCTGCACGAAGTGCCGCTGGAGGAAGAGATAGAGCAGGATCATCGGCAGGCTCGCGATCAGCGAACCGGCCATCATCACCGGGTAGTTGGTCTCGAACTGGCCCTCCAGCGAGGTCAGCCCGGCGCTGATCGGCATCTTCGCCGGGTCGGTGTTCACGACCAGCGGCCACAGCAGGTCGTTCCACGACCACATCGCCGTGATGACGGCGAGCGCGGCGAGCGCGGGCCGGATCAGCGGCAGCATGATCGACCAGAAGATCCGGAACGGCCCCGCGCCGTCGATGCGCGCCGCCTCCTCCAGGTCCCGCGGCAGCGCGAGGAAGAACTGCCGCAGCATGAACGTGCCGAACGCGCTGAACATGCCCGGAAGGAACAGCGCCGGCGGTGTGTTGAGCAGACCGAGCCGCTGGATGATGTCGTACTGCGGCAGGATCAGCAGGGACGAGGGGACCAGGAGCACCGACAGGAAGAGGGCGAACAGCACGTTCTTGCCGCGGAACCGCATCCGCGCGAAGGCGTACGCGGCGAGCGAGCAGAACACGAGCTGACCCGCCGTCCTGCCCACCGTGTTGATGACGCTGTTGCCGAGCATCCTCCCGTACGGCAGTGCGGTGAAGACCTCCTTGAACGCGGACCAGTTCCACTCCTGCGGCAGGAACGTCGTCGGGACGTGCACGGCCTCCGGCAGGGTCTTCAGCGCCGTGAGCAGCTGCCACAGGAACGGGAAGACCATCACGAGCGCGCCGAGCGAGAGCAGGATGTGCGTGGCGACGGTACCGCCGTCCACGCGGCGCAGCCGGTCACGCATAGTGCACCCACCTCTTCTGGAGCCGGAACTGAAGGTACGTCAGGGACGCGGTGAGCAGCATCAGGACGAAGGCGAGCGCGGCCGCCGCGCCCTGGTTGTTCTGCTGGAACGCCCACTGGTAGAAGAGGCTCACCACGGACTGGGTGGAGCCGAGCGCCGGGTTGGTCGGGCTCATCATCACGTAGATCAGGTCGAACATCTGGAGCGAGTTGATCACGCAGATGACCGCGGCGAAGAAGATGCTGGGCGACAGCAGCGGCAGGGTGATCCGGAAGAAGCGGCGCACCGGGCCCGCGCCGTCCAGCTCCGCGGCCTCGTAGTAGTCCTGGGGGATCCCCTTGATCCCCGCGATGAAGATGACGAGGTAGTAGCCGACGCTCTGCCAGACGGCGACGACACCGATCGCCCACAGCGCCGACGAGGGGTCGGAGGCCCAGAAGTGCCGGGACATCCCGAACCATGACAACACCTCGTTGAGCAGGCCGAAGTTGCCGTTGTACAGCCAGTTCCAGACCAGGCCCACGGCGACCGGCAGGGTCACGAACGGGATGAAGTACAGGGCGCGGTAGACGGTGACCCCGCGCAGCCCGCGCCGGTTGAGCAGCGCCGCCACCACGATCGACAGCGGCAGCGTCACCAGGCCGATCGCCCCGTACAGCAGCGTGTTGCCGACGGCCCGCCACACCGTGACGTCCTGCACCACACGGGCGTAGTTGTCGCCGCCCACCCAGGTGTTGCCGCCGAACGGGCCGAACGCGGTGAAGCTGTACCCGAACGTCTGCAGCATCGGCCAGATGTAGAACACCAGGAAGCCGATGCCGATCGGCGCGATGAAGAGATAGGCGGCCTTCTGCGTGGCGGAGTTGGGGCCTCGGCTCGTGGCGCCGGGCGCCCCCGGCCGTGACCGCGGCCTCCTGATCCGGCCCTCCGCCTCCGCGGCGGCCGTCGACGGGAACACGGCCATCACTTGCCCTCCTCGTCGAGCGCCCGGTCCATCTGCCTCGCCAGCGTCCTGGCCGCCTGCTCGATGCCGCCCTTGCCGCTGAACGGGGCCCCGAGCAGCAGGTACTCCTGGTCCTCCCACACGGCTGTGTTCCGTGAACTCGGGTACGGCACCGCATAGTCGAGCATGTCGATGAAGTGCTTCAGGTCGAACTCGGGCATCGACTTCATCCAGGCGTCCTGCGTGCCCTCGTACGAAGAGATGGTGACGCCACCCTTCGCCTGGATCTCGGCGGCCGGGCGGCGCGCCATGAAGTCGACGAACTTCCAAGCCGCCTGTTTGTTACGGGACTTGGCGCTGATCACATTGGCGAGGCCGTGGATGACGGTGGCCCGCTCCCGGCCCTTCGGCAGTACCGTCACCCCGCCGTGGTCCTTGATGGCGGGGGTGCCGTACATGAACGATGCCATCGCGGAGAGGTCGTAGTTCATCGCCACCTGCTCCGACAGGAACAGATTCCGCGACCGCACCTCCGCCATCGCGCTCTGCGGCGGCGACCAGCCCCGGTCGACGAGGTCCGTCCACAGCCGCAGCCCCTCGATCGAGCGCGGATCGGCGAAGCCCGACTTCCCGTCGCGCAGCACGTAGCCGCCCGCGCCGAAGACCGTCGGATAGAACTTGGCCTGCCGGTCCATCTCGGCGGCGATCCCGTAGACCCGGTTCCCGCGGTCGGTCAGCTCGCGCGCCGCGTTCCGCAGGTCGTCCCAGGTCCAGTCGGCGTCGGGGTACGGGACGCCCGCCTTGTCGAAGAGCCGCTTGTTGTACCAGAGGCCGACGGTGTCGAAGTCCTTCGGCAGGCCGTACTGCCGGCCGTCGTACGCGTAGATGTCGGCCAGCGCCTTCGGGTGCTTGCCGACCGGCGTGCGGTCGCGGGCGATGTGCGCGTCGAGCGGTTCCAGGACCCCGTTCGACGCGTACAGCTGGATGTTCACGGCGTTCATCCAGAACACGTCAGGGGCGGTGCCGCCCCGCATCGACGTGCGCAGCGTCGTCCAGTACGAGCTCCACGGCGTCAGCTGGATCTCCACGGAGATGTCCGGGTTCTCCCGCTCGAACGCCTTGATGATCTGTTGCATCCCGGGTTCCTGGGCGACGTCCCAGATGCCGTACGAGACCGTGGTGCGGCCGCGCGACGAGGCGGTGTCCGAAGCGTCGCCGCCGTTGCTGCACGCCGCGGCGAGCGGGCTCGCCGCGAGCGCACCGGCGAGCAGTGTTCTCCTGCGCATACGCGTCTCCGGTGGGTGGGGAGAGGGGGAGAGGGGGGAGAAGGGGTGTGCGGGGCTGAGGTGTGGTGCGTGCGGGTGGCTCAGCGTGCGGGCGGGGACGGGCTCGACGGGGGGTGCCGCTGGGGGAGCCGGACCTCCACCGCGTCCAGTGCGCGGCGCACGGCGCCCAGGGCCACGCCCTCGCGGCCGAGCGTGCTGACGGTGACGCGCGGCACGTGCAGGGTGAGCGGCGCGAGCCGCTCGGCCAGCAGCGGGCCCAGCGGATCGCCGATCGGTGCCAACGCGCCTGCCAGTACGACGAGTTCGGGATCGAGGGCGAGCACGAGCGCGGCGACGGCCGGGGCGACGCCGGTCAGGAAGCGGTCGAGGACGGCGAGCGCCGCCGGGTCCCCGGCCCGCACGGCGCGGGCGAGTGCGTCCGTCTCCGACTCGCCGGGCAGCCGTGCGCCGGTCCAGGCGAAGCCCTTCTCCGCCTCGTCCACACCGAGCTGGGGCAGGATGCCGAGCTCGCCCGCGCCGCCGCGCCGTCCCCGGTGCAGCCGTCCGTCGATCAGCACGCCGCAGGAGATCCGCGGTCCCAGCAGCACGCACGCCACGTCGTCCGCGAGCCGTGCCGCGCCGCGCCAGTGCTCGGCGAGCACCGCGAGGTTCACATCGTTCTCGACGAGCACGCGGCCGGTGCCGGGGAAGTCGTCGGCGAGCCGTCGTGCCAGATCCAGATCGGTCCAGTCCGGCACGATCACGGACCGGATCCGCCCGGTCTCGTCGACCATGCCGGGCACGCCGATGCCCAGCGACCACACGTCGTGCGGGCCGAGCCCCTGCCCGGCGAGGAAGCGGCGCAGCCGGGCGCGCAGCAGCGCGATGCGCTCGGCGCCCGACAACTGCGGTGCGAAGTCCTCCCGTTGCCGGGCCACGATCTCGCCGTCGAGCCGGGCCAGCAGCAGCACGATCTTCTTCAGCCCGATGTCGACGCCGACGACGTGCCCGGCCTCGGCCCGGAACCGGTAGCGCCGCGCGGGCCGGCCCGGCGCCCGCCCCGTCGCCGGGATGTCCGCCTCGGCGATCCAGCCCTGCCCGGTCAGCTCCTCGACGAGCGCCTCCACCGTCGGCCGGGAGAGCCCCGTCGCACCGGCGAGCCCGCTCACCGTCTGCGGGCTCTCCTGGCGCAACGCCCGCAGCACCACAGCGGTGTTGAGGCCGCGCAGCGCCGCGAGGTCGTGCCCGCGCGCCCTGTCGTGCACCGTCACGGAATCTCCCTCCGGCCGAGCGGCCACGCGCGTTCGATTGCGCAGGACTGTTGCAGAACCGTCCGGGCTTGGGAACCCCACCGGCGCGGAAATTACGCAGAACTCCTGCGAATCCGCGGGGCGTTGTCAGCGCGAGGCGGGCGGCGAATCGTCACACATGACCCATTGACGCCCGTTCGGCCCGGCGTTGACGCTGGGACCATGACCCAACTGTCCGAGCACTTGCGTCAGGCCACCCCCGTCGTCGCGCAGCGCGGGGAGGGCGTCCATCTCTACGGCATCGACGGCCGCCGGTATCTGGACTTCACAGCGGGGATCGGGGTGACGAGCACCGGGCACTGCCATCCACGGGTGGTGGCGGCCGCGCAGGAGCAGGTGGCCACGCTCATCCACGGCCAGTACACGACCGTGCTGCACCAGCCGCTGCAACGCCTGGTGGAGAAGCTGGGCGACGTGCTGCCCGAGGGCCTGGACAGTCTGTTCTTCGTGAACTCGGGCAGCGAGGCGGTGGAGGCGGCGCTGCGCCTGGCCCGGCAGGCGACCGGCCGGCCGAACATCGTCGTCGCGCACGGCGGCTTCCACGGCAGGACCGTGGCGGCCGCCTCCCTGACCACCTCGGGGACGAAGATCCGCACCGGGTTCGGGCCCCTGATGGCAGGTGTGGCGATCACGCCGTTCCCGAACGCGTATCACTACGGGTGGGACGAGGAGACGGCGACCCGGTTCGCGCTGCGGGAGCTCGACCATCTGCTCGCCACGGTGTCGGACCCGGACGACACGGCGGCGATCCTCGTCGAACCGGTCCTCGGCGAGGGCGGCTACGTGCCGGCCAACTCGGCCTTTCTGCACGGGCTTCGGGAGCGCGCCGACCGGCACGGGATCCTGCTGATCCTCGACGAGATCCAGACCGGCGTCGGCCGCACCGGCCGCTTCTGGGGCCACGACCACTTCGGCGTCCGCCCCGACGTGCTGATCACGGCGAAGGGGCTCGCGTCCGGGTTCCCGCTGTCCGGGATCGCGGCGTCGGCCGAGCTGATGCACAAGGTCAGGCCCGGTTCCCAGGGCGGCACCTACGGCGGCAACGCGGTCGCCTGCGCCGCGGCCTGCGCGACGCTCGACGTGATCGAGGAGGAGGGGCTCGTCGCCAACGCGGCGGCGATGGGCGCACGGCTGCGGACCGGCCTGGAGGACGTCGCCGCGAAGACCCCGGCCATCGGTGACGTACGCGGTCTCGGCCTGATGCTGGCGAGCGAGTTCACGACGCCGGACGGCGAGCCCGACGCGGCGACGGCCCTCCGGGCGCAGCAGGCCGCCGCGGACGCGGGGCTGTTGCTGCTGACCTGCGGCCCTTGGGGCAACGTGGTGCGGATGATTCCGGCGCTCGTCGTGTCGGAGACGCAGGTGGACGAGGCCCTGGGGATGTGGGGAGCGGCCGTTTCGGCGGCGACGGCACCCGTCGGTTAGCCGGTCCGGTGGGCGGGTGCGGTCCGGTGGGGGCTGGTCGCGCCGCGCGGCGGAGCCGCGGACGGTTACGGCCCCGCGCCCCTGAAGGCATGCGCTGCGCGCATCTCCAGGGGCGCGGGGAACGGCGCGAGCAGCCCACGACGACGCGCACTCGCCCACCCCTGCCCGAACATCCCCCCGACGAAGACGGAGCCCACCATGACCACCACCGAAGTCGTCGCAGCCGTACAGAAGAACCTCCACGTCAACGGCGCCTGGCAACCCGCGACGGCGCACCGCACCATGCCCGTGGAGAACCCCGCCACCGGCGCCACCCTCTGCCACGTCGCCGACGCGGGCCCCGAGGACGGCGCCCTCGCCCTCGCCGCGGCGTCGCAGGCGCAACGCGCCTGGGCCGCCACCGCGCCCAGGGAACGCTCGGAGATCCTGCGCCGCGCCTACGAGATCATCCTCGCCCGCACCGAGGAACTCGCCCTTCTGATGACCCTGGAGATGGGCAAACCGCTGGCGGAGGCCCGTGGCGAGGTCGCCTACGCGGCGGAGTTCTTCCGCTGGTTCTCCGAGGAGGCGGTCCGCGTCGACGGCGGCTACGCGCTCAGCCCCGACGGCCGCAACCGCCACCTGGTGCTGCGCCAACCCGTCGGCCCCTGTCTGCTGATCACGCCCTGGAACTTCCCGCTCGCCATGGGCACCCGCAAGATCGGCCCGGCCGTCGCGGCGGGCTGCACCATGATCCTCAAACCGGCGCCGCAGACCCCGCTGTCCACGCTCGCGCTGACCGGCATTCTCACCGAGGCGGGCCTGCCGCCGGGCGTCCTGAACGTGCTGACCACGTCGGACGCGGCGGGCGTGGTCGAGCCCCTGCTGCGCGGCGGCGGCATCCGCAAGCTCTCCTTCACCGGGTCCACGCAGGTCGGCCGCATCCTGCTCGCCCAGTGCGCCGACACCGTCGTCCGCACCTCGCTCGAACTCGGCGGCAACGCCCCGCTGATCGTGTTCGAGGACGCCGACCTCGACGCGGCCGTGAACGGCGCCATGGTCGCCAAGATGCGCAACATGGGCGAGGCGTGCACCGCCGCCAACCGGATCTATGTGCACGCCTCCGTCGCCGAGGAGTTCGCCACCCGCCTCACGGCCCGGATGGCGGCGCTGACCGTCGGCGACGGCACCGCACCGGGCACGGACGTCGGACCGCTCATCGACGGCGCCGGACGCGACAAGGTCGTCCGGCTCGTGCGGGACGCCGTGGAGCGCGGGGCGAAGGTGCTCACCGGGGGTGAACCGGCGGCCGGGGAGGGGAACTTCTACCCGCCGACCGTGCTCGCCCAGGTGCCGCGCGAGGCCGACCTCGCCACGACGGAGATCTTCGGCCCGGTCGCCGCGCTCTTCACCTTCGAGGACGAGGACGACGTCGTGCGCGTCGCCAACGACACCGAGTGGGGCCTCGTCTCGTACGTCTTCACCCGGGACCTCGACCGGGCGCTGCGCGTCGGCGAACGGCTGGAGACCGGCATGGTCGGGCTCAACACGGGTCTGGTCTCCAACCCGGCCGCGCCCTTCGGCGGCGTCAAACAGTCCGGGCTCGGCCGCGAGGGAGGGCGGGTCGGCATCGAGGAGTTCCTGGAGTACAAGTACCTGGCGATCCCGGTGAACTGAGGGAGGCGGGGACGCCGGGCGTCACAGGCGTTCGACCGCCCGGAAGCCGGAGAGCCGGGACATCAACGACCGTGCGGGTGGGGTGAGTTCACCCACCTGTACCGGCTCGCCGGAATTCAACAGGCCGAGGACGGCGGAGAGTTCGGGCGCGGACAGGTCCGTCTCCAGCACGTGCCCGCACGCCGCGACCAGCCGCCGCCCGCCGACCGCGGACCACAGCACACGCTCGGTCGCCCGTACCGCGTCGTCGTCCGTGAAATAGCCGGGCCGGGCCGGCGGCGGCACGGGCCCCAGACCGCCGTTCGTGGCCTGGCGCAGCGCCTCGCGCGCCACCCAGCCGTGCGCCGCCGCGGGCCGGGCCGCCTGCCGGAAGTGGTCGAGCGCCGCCGCGAACACCGGCGGCAGCCCGGCCGGCAGGTCGTCGGGCGGTTCGCCGTCCGGTACGTGGATGCCGTCGCCGCCCCAACCGCCCTGCGGAGAGAGGGGGTTGGGGCCCGGCGCGAGGATCGTCCGGAGGCCGCTGCCGGGGCGGGCCGGGGCGCGCGGGACGCCGATGCGGACCTGCGTCGCCGGTTCGGGGCCCGGCTCCGTCGTGTGCCGGTGACCGGCCGGCCAGTAGACCAGGTCGCCGGGGGTCGCGTCGGCCACCGACCAGCGCCCGTCGCGGCCGATCCACAGCCGCCGCGGGCCCGCCACCAGGTAGAGGAACGTCGCGCCTTGGTGGGTGCGGGACGCGGTGGGCTCGCCCGCGCCGTGGCAGAGCGTCGTGGTCGCGCACGGGCCCGGCTGGCCCACCCGGCGCCACAGACCGGAGAGGAACGCGCGTTCGCGCGCCCAGAGCGGATGGTGCACGGAGTGCAGCCCGCGGACCTCCAGGGAGAACGATTCTCCGGTCAGTTGGCCCGCCAGCCGCCGGTCATAGGCGTCGAAGGAGCCGTCCTCGGGGCGCGGCAGCAGATCCCCGGGGTCGACGAGACGGCGCTGCCCCGCGGTGAAGCGGATCCGGTCCGGGGTGTGGGCGCGGTGGGCGGCGACGACCGCCGTCTCGAACACCTCGTTGAGGTCGAAGGGCGCGTGCGGGACACCGGACCCGCGGATCAGCACAGGGCGCCGGTCCCAGTGCTCGGCGGCGAAGCGCCGCCAGTCGAGCGTCTCCGCGATGTCGATGTGCGGGGCGCCGCGGTGCCGGGACTCTTCGGCCCGGGCCGTGCCACCGGCGCTCATGCCCGCCGCTCCGGGCCCGTCGCGGTCAGGGCGCGCGCACGGTACAGCTCGCCGAGCAGGTCGAGGAGGGCGGGATCGTCGGCGCCTGTCGCGGCCGTGTCCGCGAGGTCCGCCACGGTGAGCTCCCCGGGCGCCGTGCGCAGCCGGGGCAGGATCAGGTCGGCGGTGGCCCGCGGCACCGGCCAGGCGTGTCCGTTCGCCGCCCAGATCGCGCTGGATCCGTCGCCGGGCAGGCGGACGATCTCAGCGGTGCGCCTTAATCGGTGCCCCGGGGTGAGCCGGACGCCGGGGCGCCGGGGCGGCACCGGGTCGAGCCCGGCCGCCGAGCGCAGCCCCGCCCAGCGCAGCAGCAGCGCCCGCTCGGGCTCCGGGCCCGCCATCGTGTCCGTGAACACGGCTGCGGCGTCGGCGAGTTGACCCGGCGGATCGAGCCGCCCGTCGGGGGCGGCCGGGACGGGATGCCGGTAGGTGATCTGCTCGCTCACGTACGCGGGGCTGCGCCGCATCAGGTCCGCGACGACGTCCGCCACGAACGGCAGCGCGGCAGTGGTCCGCGCGGGGACGCTGAGCCGCAGCGTGGTGCAGGGCCCCGGCCGGTGTTCGAGATGGCTGCTTCCGGCCGGCCAGTGGACCAGGTCGCCGGCCCGGGCCCGCAGCTCGTACTCGGTGCCGGTGTGCTCGGGCCGTACCCGTACGGTCAGCTCGCCGTGCAGCACCCAGGTCAGCGCCGCGGAGTCCGGACGGGCGGCCGTCTCCTCCACGGTGTGGTGCCGGTCGCCGACGGTCAGCTCCGCGGTGATCGGCAGCGGGGCCCGGCCGACGTGGCGCCACAGCTCCGCGAGGCAGTCCCGCACCCGCGACCACAGCCGGAAGTCGTGGCTCAGCGGATCGGCGACCGTCAGCAGCCAGCCGTCACCGGCCAGGGCGGGGTCCGCGGCGAGGCGGTCGGCGTAGGCGGCGGGGTCCCGGTCGCCGGGACCCGGCAGCAGCGGCCCCGGATGTCGCAGCCAGCCGTCGGTCGTGGCGAGCCGCACCCGGCCGGGCGCCGCCGCAGCGACCGCGGCCCGCAGCAGCGTGTGCGCCCGGTCCCGGCCGAGACCGAGCGGGCAGACCCCGGGGATCACAACCGGTTCCCTGGCCCAGTGCTCCCGCGCGAAGTGCTGCCAGTCCTGGCGTGGTGCGGGGCCGGACGGGTCGGGGGCGGGTACGGGGCTGACGTTCATCGGGTCTGGAACTCCTCGGTCCGTCACCGGGGGGTGGCGGTACGGCCCCGTGACCTTGTCAGGTCATTTCCCGCGCCGTCAACGGCTTCCGGAGAAGCTGTGAACATCTGGCGCAGAACATGCGGCACGCCCCGCGCCACCCCTCGGCACCGCGCGCCTCAGACGGCGCTGCCCGCCTTCCAGTCCGACCAAGACAGGTTCCAGCCATTGAGGCCGTTGGACGGATCGACGGTGTCCTCGCCGGAGCGGCGCACCTCCACCACGTCGCCGACCATCGAGCTCTTGTAGAACTTCGCTCCCGGCGTCGAAGGATCGTCCGCGCCCTGGGCGTCGCGCAGGCCGATACAGCCGTGACTGGTGTTGCTGGTGCCGAAGATCGACGAGGCCGCCCAGTAGTTGCCGTGGATGAACGTGCCGGACGTGGTGAGCCGCTGCGCGTGCGGCACGTCGTCGATGTCGTACTCGTCGCCGAGCCCCACGGTCGTCGAGTCCATCCGGGTCTCCTTGAAGCGCTCGGAGATCACCATCTTCCCGGCCCAGGTCTCGTACCCGGAGCCGCCGCCCGTGACGTCGTACGTGGCGATCTCCTTGCCGTCCCGCGAGACGGTCATCGACTTCTTGCTCAGGTCGACGACGCTGATCTGCTCGCGTCCGATGTGGAAGGTGACGTCCTTGTCCTGGGTGCCGTACACCCCGTCCGCGCCCTGGACGTCCTTCAGCCGCAGCTTCAGGGTGATCTTCGTGCCGGCGGCCCAGTACGAGGCGGGCCGGAAGTCGAGGCGGGTGTCGCCGAACCAGTGCCCGGCGATCTCCACGCCCGGATCGGCGGTCACGGTGATCGCCTTCTGGACGGCGGCCCGGTCGCTGACGGCGTGCGTGAAGTTGATCGAGACGGGCATGCCGACGCCCGACGTGGAGCCGTCCTCGGGGGTGAAGTACCCGACGAAGGTCGCGTCCGGCTTCTTGGTCGTGAAGCGGGAGGTGTGCGCCGATTCGGCCCCTTCGACCCGGGCGGTGACGGTGTAGTCCGTGTCCGACAGGGGGTTCCCGCTGGACGTCCACGTGGTGCGGGCGTCGTTGAAGGCGCCCTTGAGCCCGTCGCCGCCGTCACCGGCGGTGACCGTCACGCTCGCCAGGGTGGCGCCGGACACCCGTACGGTGACGGGGCTGGTGAAGTCGGCGGCGGTCGCGCCGCTCGCCGGGGTCACGGTCACCTCGGCCTTGCTCGCCGCTGCGCTCGCACCGGCCCCGCCCGAGCCGGTCCTCGCCCCGGCGGTGCCCGCGCAGCCCGCCACGGTGGCCAGCGAGGCCACGCCGAAGGCAGTCAGCACTCCCCTCCGTGACCAGCGGTCCGATCGCGCCTGCCGCGTCCGGTCCGCCTCGTCCGTTGTCCGATCCCGAGAGTCGCCCACACCCCAGCCTTCCTGATCCATGGCTCCTGCGATGGGGAATGCTGCCGCTGCGACCTGGGCGAATCCTTGGAAAACGGGCCTCTTGCCTTAATTTTCCCTTTGAGGGTGTGCCGGGGGTGCCGGCCGGCCGGATCGCGGGCGCGTGGGCCCTGTGGAAGGGTGGGGAAAAATGGGCTGAATGCCCTTAATGACCGCTATCCCAAGAGGAGGCCGCCCATGTCCTCGAAGCGTCGCCGCAAGAAGAAGGCCCGCCGCAAGCACGCGGCGAACCACGGAAGCCGTCCCCAGTCCTGACGGCGGGGTGGGGCGGAGCGAGGTGGGGTGCGACCGGAGGGAGCCCGCGGGCTCAGACCTCCTGCACGACTCCTTCACCCACCGCTACCGCCCACTCCGTCACCAGCGCCTCGTACTCCGCGCGGTCCTCGGCGGTCAACTGCCCACCGGTGCGCGCCCACAGGTCACGAATCTGTTCGTTGACCACGTCGGCCGATCGTGCGGAGCGCGGAGCGGGGGTGGAGGACATGTGAACGAGCCTAGGGGATCGGTACTACTTTTCGCTCCGTTCGGTGACGTGGGTATCGCCATGTGTGATGTTCGCCATGGTCGTCAACCCCGCCCGTACGATTCCGGCCTCCGCCGTCGCACCCGGCCACAGCCGCCTCGGCAACTCCCTTGACGCGCTCGGGAGATGCGAGGATCTCCGGCGACCCGAGCACGGTGAACCGGAGGAACAGGCATGAGCGACGTCCCCCAGCGTCTCGACATCTCCCGCGCCACACCAGACGACTGGTCGGTGGTGTGCGACTGGGCGGCCCGGGAGGGCTGGAATCCCGGCCGCGCGGACACGGCCGGCTTCTTCGCGCAGGACCCCGACGGCTTCTTCCTCGGCCGGATCGACGGCGAACCGGTGTCGGCGGTCTCGGTCGTCAACTACGGCGCCGACTACGCCTTCCTCGGCTTCTATCTGGTCCGCCCCGATCTGCGCGGCCGGGGACTCGGCATCGCCACCTGGCGGACGGGCCTCGCGCACGCGGGCGAACGCACCGTCGGCCTCGACGGAGTCGTCGCCCAGCAGGACAACTACCGGAAGTCGGGCTTCCGGCCGGCCCACCGCACCGCCCGCTACACCGGCACGGCGACCGGCGCGGACCCGCGGCCCGACGCCACCGTCGTGCCGGTCGGCGGTGACCTCGCACCCGTGCTCGCCTACGACCGCGCCTGTTGTCCGGCCGACCGGCCCCGCTTCCTGGAGACCTGGCTCACCACGGACGGGCACACGGCCGTGGCCCGGATCACCGGCGGACGCCTGACCGGGTACGCCGTGCTGCGGCCGGGCCACGACATGCCCCGCATCGGCCCGCTGTTCGCGGACACGGCGGGCGACGCCCGCGCCCTGTTCGACGCCCTCGCGCCCGCCGACGGGCCGGTGTGCATCGACGTACCGCTCACCAACCCGGAGGCCGTCGCCCTCGTCGAGGCCCGCGGGCTCACCCCCGGGTTCGACACGGCGCGGATGTACACCGGGCCCGTACGGGAGTACGCGACGGAGCGGGTGTTCGGGGTGACGACGCTCGAACTCGGCTGAAATGGCGGGGTGTTGTTGTCGGGGATGCCGTTCTTGACGCCGGTCGGCCGGGTGGCGCAGGCTGGCCGCGGAGATCGCGGACCGGACCGGGGGAGAGGTGACGGCGGCATGGTGAGCGGGCCCGTGCTCGCGGTCGACCAGGGCACCTCCGGCACCAAGGCGCTGGTCGTCTGCCCGGAGCGCGGCGTGCTCGCCGCGGCGACCGCCCCCGTGCGGCCCCGGTATCTGCCCGGTGGCCGCGTCGAGGTCGACCCCGGCGAACTGCTCGGCTCCGTGCTCGACGCGGGCGGGCGCGCCCTGGCCGAGGCGGGCGAACCGGTCGTCGCGCTCGGCCTCGCCAACCAGGGCGAGACCGTCCTGGCCTGGGACCCCGCCACCGGCATCCCGCTCACCGACGCGCTCGTCTGGCAGGACCGCCGCGCGCAGAGCGTGTGCGCCGAACTCGCCCCGTACGCGGCCGAGTTGCAGGCCACGACCGGGCTGCCGCTCGACCCGTACTTCGCCGCGCCGAAGATGGCATGGATCCGCCGCCACCTGACCCGCGACGGCGTCGTGACGACCAGCGACGCCTGGCTCGTGCACCGCCTCACCGGCGCGTTCGTCACCGACGCGGCCACCGCGAGCCGTACCCAGCTGCTCGACCTCGACACCGCCGACTGGTCGCCGCGCGCCCTGGAGCTGTACGGCCTCGACGACGAGCGGATGCCCGAAGTCGTCGACGTGGCGGGGCGGTTCGGGCTCGTGCGGGCCTTCGGCGGGCCGCCGATCCCGCTGACCGGGCTGCTCGTCGACCAGCAGGCGTCGCTGCTCGCGCACGGCGTCACCGCGGCGGGCGCCGCCAAGTGCACCTACGGCACCGGCGCGTTCCTCCTCGCGCACACCGGCGACCGGCCGCGCCGCGGCTCCTCGGGGCTCGTGTCGTGCGTGGCCCGGCGGCTGCCGGGACAGCCCACCGACTACTGCCTCGACGGGCAGGTGTACGCCGCCGCGTCCGCCGTCCGCTGGCTCACCGACCTCGGCGTCATCGCGGGCCCGGACGCCCTGGACACCGTCGGCGCGGCCGTGCCCGACAGCGGCGGCGTCACCTTCGTGCCCGCACTGTCCGGGCTCGCCGCGCCCTGGTGGCGCGGCGACGCCCGCGGCACCCTCGGCGGACTCGGCCTGGAGACCGGACCCGGCCACCTCGTGCGCGCCCTGTGCGAAGGGATCGCCGCACAGGTCGTCGCGCTCGCCGAAGCGGCGGCCGACGACCTCGGCGCACCGCTCGCCCCGCTGCGTGTCGACGGCGGCCTGACCCGCTCCGCACTCCTCATGCAGACACAGGCGGATCTGCTCCAACTCCCCGTCGAGGTATCGGCGTTGCCCGACACAACGGCGCTCGGAGCCGCCGCCGCTGCCCGCATCGGCCTGGACCCGTCCCTGTCCGTCCGGGACGCGGTGGGGGAGCGGCCCCCGGCCCGCGTGCACGAACCGCGCATCGGCGCGGCGCAGGCGGCCGAGCGGCTCGCCGTGTTCCGGGCCGCCGTGGACCGGGCGTCGTGACGGTCACCCGCACCGGGCCGCTGCCCACGCTCACGTACGACATCGCGGTCGTCGGCGCGGGAGTCGTCGGCTGCGCACTCGCCCGGGAACTGGTGCGCAGGGCGCCGGGCGCGCGGATCGCGCTGCTCGACGCGGCGGACGACATCGGCGAGGGCACCTCCAAGGCCAACACGGCGATCCTGCACACCGGCTTCGACGCCGTGCCCGGCTCCCTGGAGGCGCGGCTGGTCCGCGAGGGCGGCAGGATGCTCGCCGACTACGCGGCGCAGTCCGGCATCCCGCTCGAACCTCTCGGCGCCCTGCTGATCGCCTGGGACGCCGACCAGCTGGCCGCGCTGCCCGGCCTCGCCGCCAAGGCCGCACGCAACGGCCACCACGCCACCCGCCCGCTCCCGCCGGACGAACTCCGCGCCCGCGAACCCCACTTGGGCCCCGGCGCCCTCGGCGCGCTGGACGTCCCCGGGGAGAGCATCATCTGCCCCTGGACGACCACGCTCGCGTACGCCGAACAGGCCGTCAGGGCAGGCGTCGACCTGCACCTCAACTCCCCGGTGCGGCGCGTCAGATCGGGCACCGGGACCCACCGCCTCACCGTCACCGGACGCGGCACGCTCACCACCCGGTGGCTGGTCAACGCGGCCGGACTGCACGCCGACACCGTCGACCGGATGCTCGGCCACGACACCTTCACCGTCACCCCGCGGCGCGGCCAGCTCATCGTCTACGACACCTTCGCCCGCGACCTCGTCCAGCACATCCTGCTGCCCGTGCCCACCGCGCTCGGCAAGGGCGTCCTGGTCACCCCGACGGTCCACGGGCACGTCCTGCTCGGCCCGACGGCGGAGGACCTGCACGGTGACGACGCGAAAGATGCCACGCACACCACGGCCGACGCCCTCGACCGGCTGCGCGCCCAGGGCCGGCGGATCCTGCCGCGGCTGACCGACGAGGAACCCGTCGCCGCCTACGCGGGACTGCGCGCCGCCACCGGACAGGACGACTACCGCATCACCGCCCGCCCCCGGCAGCACTACGTCACCGTCGGCGGCATCCGCTCCACGGGGCTCACCGCGTCGATGGGCATCGCCGTGCACGTCGCCGACCTGCTCGCCGACAGCGGCTGCGGCGCGCTGGGCGCGCCGCGCGATCTGCCGCCCGTGACGATGCCGAACCTGGGCGAGGCGTTCCCCCGCCCCTACCAGCGGCCCGAACTGATCGCCCGTGACCCGGAGTTCGGTGTGCTGCTCTGCCACTGCGAGCGCGTCACCCGTGCCGAGATCCGTGCCGCCCTCACCACCACGATCCCCCCGGCCTCGCTCGCCGGCCTGCGCCGCAGGACCCGCGCGGGCGCCGGCCGCTGCCAGGGCGCGGCGTGCGGGGCCGCGGTCCGGGAACTGTTCGGGCGCGGGGGCGGGATGCGCGGATGACACGGACGGTCGATGTACTGGTCGTCGGTGGCGGACCGGCCGGGCTCGGCGCCGCCGCGTGGCTCGCCGCCGCCGGGGCCGGGACCGTCGAGGTCCTGGAACGGGAGCAGGCCGCCGGCGGCACCCCGCGGTACTGCCCGCACGGCGGATTCGGCCCGCGACTGCGGCCGCTGAACGGGCCCGCGTACGCGAGCCGCGCGGTGCGCGCCGCCGAGGACGCGGGCGCCGAGGTCCGCCCCGGCGTCACCGCGCTCGGCTGGGCCGACGCCATGACGCCCGCCCTCGACACGGTCGGCGCCCACGGCCACGAGCGGATCGAGGCCCGCGCCGTGCTGCTCGCGACGGGCGCGCGCGAACGCCCCCGGGCGGCCCGGCTGATCCCCGGCACCCGGCCCACCGGCATTCTCACCACCGGTGAACTCCAGCACTCCGTCCACCTGCACGGCCAGCACGTGGGGACACGCGCGGTCGTCGTCGGCGGGGAACCGTTCGGGCAGGCCGCCCTGGCCACCCTGCGCCGCGCGGGCGTCACCGTCACCGCCGTCGTCACCGGACGGGCCGCGACCCCGCGCGACGCCGACGCCCGGTTGCGGCACCGCGTCCCGGTCCTCACCCGCACCACCCTCACCGAGATCCTCGGCCGCCCGCGCGTCACCGGCGTCCGGGTCCGGCACGCGGACGGGCGGGCGACGGTCCTGCCCTGCGACACGCTCGTCCTCACCGGCGACTTCGTCCCGGAGCACGAACTGGCGCGCAGGGGCGGCCTGTTGCTCGACCCGGACACACGGGCCCCGGCGGTCGACGGAGCGTGGCGCAGCTCCCGTCCCGGCGTGTACGCGCTCGGCAACCTCGTCCGGCTGACCGGGACGGCGCGCGCCGCCGCTGCGGAAGGCCGCCGGGCGGCCGCGGCCGTGCTGCGGGATCTCGGGGCCGCCGGTTCAGGGGCGCTCTGAACCGCCGTGCGCGGCGCGGAGTTTCGCGGCCCGCTCGCGCGGGTCGTAGTCCGCGCCCACGCCCTCGACGAGCACCAGGTCCCCGTCGATGTGATCGGCCCGCAGCGGCAGGATCTCCTGGTACGCGGGCGACGCGTACCAGGCGCGGGCCGTGGCCAGATCGGGGAACTCGATCAGCACCATGCTGCCGGGCCACTCGCCCTCCATGACCTCGGCGGGCGGACCATGGACGACGAAGCGGCCGTGGAAGGGATCCAGCGTGGCCTGGATGCGCTCCAGGTACTCCAGGACGTCCGGGTGGTGGCGGCGGCCGCGCAGATGCGCGAATCCGTAGGCGGGCATGGCGGGCTCCCTCGTCGACGGGCTGTCCGGCGTCCGGCTGTCCGGCGGTCCGGCTGTTCTCGAACGTAGCCACGGCCGCCGGGCGCCGCGATGACCCCCGAGGTAAGGGCGGGTCAGCGACCGTCGCCGAACGACCCGTGCCGGCCCGCCCCGGCGGCGAACCGGCCGGCGCCCTCCAGGCCTTCCTTCAACACGCCGATTCCGTACCGGAGTTCGGCGCGCATCGCGGTCTCCTCGTCCGCGCCGTGCTGCTCCCGCACCGACGCCCGGTCGCTGCGCAGACACGCCTGGGGGAGATCCGCGAGCCGCGCCGCCAGTGCCTCGGCCTCGGCGCGCGCCCGTCCCGGCGGGACCAGACGGTTGGCGAGACCCATCGCATGCGCCTCGGGGGCCGGGACCGGGCGGCCGGTCAGGATCAGGTCCATGGCGCGGCTCTCGCCGATCAGGCGCGGCAGCCGCACCGTGCCGCCGTCGATCAGCGGCACCCCCCAGCGGCGGCAGAACACCCCGAACACGGCGTCCTCCTCCGCGACCCTCAGATCGCACCAGAGCGCCAGCTCCAGACCGCCCGCCACCGCGTGCCCGCTGACCGCCGCGATCACCGGCTTGGACAGGTGGAGCCGGGTCGGGCCCATCGGCCCGTCCCCGTCCTCCGCCACCCGGTTGCCGCGCTCCGTGCCGACCGCCTTGAGATCCGCGCCCGAACAGAACGTGCCGCCCTCGCCCCACAGCACCGCCACCCGCGCCGTGTCGTCCGCCTCGAACGCCCGGAACGCGTCCGCCAGTTGGGCCGCCGTGGCGCCGTCGACCGCGTTGCGGGCCGCGGGGCGGGACAGGATCACGGTGCTGACGGGACCGGAGCGCTCGACACGGACGGCAGACATACGGATGCTCCTCTTGGGGCCGGGCGACGGGCGGGCGACGGTCAGGTGACCGTCAGGGTGAGCTCGGCGTCGGCCGTCGAACTCGTCCCGACGTACAGCTTGAAGGTCCCCTCCTCCAGACGGAACTCGCCGTTCGGATCGTTCGTCCAGAACCCGAGGTCCTCCGCCCCCAGCGGGAAGCGCACCGTCGCCGACCTCCCCGCGTCGAGCGTCACCCGCTTGAACCCCCGCAGCCTGCGCACGGGTTGCGTGATGCTCGCCGCCACGTCCCGCACATACAGCTGCACGACCTCGTCACCGGTGTGGTCGCCCGTGTTCCGCACGGACACCGACACCTCGACCGTGTCGCCCTTGCGCAGCGCGCCCGCCGGGACGTTCGCGCGGCTCAGCTTCGGCGTCCCGAGGTCGAACGTCGTGTAGCTCAGGCCGAAGCCGAACGGGAACTGCGGGGTCGGCGGCAGGTCCAGATACTTCGACGTGTACTTGTTGTTCGCGTCGTAGGGGCGGCCCGTCGACTCGTGGTTGTAGTGGATCGGGATCTGGCCGACCGTCCGCGGGAACGACACCGGCAGCTTCCCGCCCGGGTTCACCGCGCCGAACAGCACGTCCGCCACCGCGTTGCCCGCCTCGGTGCCCGGGTGCCACGCCTCCAGGACGGCCGGCGCCCGCTCCAGCCAGTCGCCGATCGTCAGCGGGCGGCCGTTGACCAGGACGACCACGAACGGTTTGCCGGTCGCGGCGATCGCCGTGACGAGCTTCTCCTGTGCACCCGGCAGCGAGATGTCGCTGCGCGCCGACGCCTCGCCGCTCATCGCCGTCGGCTCGCCCACGACCACGACCGTCACGTCCGCCGCCTTCGCCGCGGCCACCGCCTCGTCGATCCCGCCGGTGTCCGCGCCCTCCGGGTCGACCCCGCGCGCGTACGTCACCTTCGCGTCCGGTGCGGCCCGCTTCACCGCGTCCAGGATCTTTACCGCGGGGAACTTCTCCGCCGACGCCGGCACCACCCACGTACCGAGCAGATCGGCCGAGTCGGCGAACGGGCCCACCACCGCGAGCGAGCCCACCGACCTGCTCAGGGGCAGCACGCCGGCGTCGTTCTTCAGGAGCACCATCGAGCGCGCGGCCGCCGCGCGCGCCGCCTTCCGCGCGTTCGCCGACGGTTCCGTGATCGCCGCGGACTCGTCCACGTACGGATCGTCGAAGAGCCCGAGCGCGTACTTGAGGCCCAGCACGCGCGCCACCGCGTCGTCGATCCGCTTCTCGGTGATCTTCCCGGAGCGCAGCAGCTTCCTGCCGTTGGTGAGCAGGTTGGTGCTGGTCATCTCCATGTCGACGCCCGCGTTCAGCGCGAGGCGCGCCGCGTCCGCGCCGTCCTCGGCGAAACCGTGCGCGATCAGCTCCTGGACCCCCGTCCAGTCGCTGACCACCATCCCCTCGAAACCCCACTCCTTCTTGAGGATGCCGGTGAGAGTGTGCGCGTTGCCGTGCGCGGGGACGCCGGAGATCGTGTTGAACGAAGCCATGACGGTGGCCACGCCCGCGTCCAGCGCGGCCTTGAACGGCGGGAGGTAGAGATTGCGCAGCCGGGACTCCGACACGTCGACCGTGTTGTAGTCCCGGCCGCCCTCGGCGCCGCCGTACGCGACGAAGTGCTTGGCGCACGCGGCGAGCCGGTCCTTCGTGCGGTACCCCGAGCCCTGGTAGCCCTCGACCTTCGCCGCCGCGAGCCGCGAGGTCAGACAGGGGTCCTCGCCGTTGCCCTCGGCGATCCGGCCCCAGCGCGGCTCGTGCGTGACGTCCATCATCGGCGCGAACGTCCAGTGCACCCCGTTGGAGCGGGCCTCCTTCGCCGACACCTCGGCGTCCGAGCGGGCCACGTCCGGGTCGAAGGCGGCGGCCTGCGCGAGCGGGATCGGGAAGTTCGTCCAGAAGCCGTGGATCACGTCCAGGCCGAACAGCAGCGGAATACCCAGGCGGGACTCCTCGACGGCCAGCTTCTGCAGCGCATTTGTGGTCCTCGCGCCGAAGATGCTGAGCACCGAGCCGAGCCGGCCCGAGCGCGCCGCGTCCTCGACCTCCTTCGTCGAACCCGAACCCGGATTGAGGTCGTACGCCCAGGGGAGCTGCTGAAGCTGCCCCAGCTTCTCTTCGAGAGTCATACGCGAGAGCAGGGAGCGCACCTCGCTCTCGTACGGTGCCTCACGGCCGCCGTCCGCCGCGTGTGCGACCGTCGCCTGGCTGGTCGCGACGGATCCCGCGGCGGCGGTGACGCCGATCGCGGACAGCAGAGTACGCCTTCGTAGCTCCGGCATGTCTTCGCTTCCCGATAGTCCGAGACCCACAACTTGTGTGGTGGGCACAAGAATTGAAGCGAAGCTACGTTCCTGTGACAGACGGGTCAAGGGATGCGGCAGGGGTGTCGACCCGTTCGGGGCGGACTTGGCCGAAGTGTTGACCTCAAGTTTGCTTGAGGTCCTACCGTCTTCGACATGAGCATGGAGACCACAGCCTGGACGCAGCTGCACAGCGTCATGAACGCCCAGAACGGGGGGCCCGACAACCGCCCCTTCGCCCGCGCGACCCTGCGCCGTATCGCCGCTTTCGCACGGCCGCACCGGCGGCGCATCGTCCAGTTCGTGCTGCTGAGCATCGTGACGGCGCTGCTCGCCGTCGCCACCCCGGTCCTGGCGGGGAGCGTCGTCAACGCCATCGTCGGCGGCGACGACCAGGACGTCGTCGTCCGGCTCGCCGTCCTCATCGCGGTCATCGCGTTCGCCGAGGCGGGCCTCGGGCTGCTGGCCCGCTGGCTCTCCGCGAACCTCGGCGAGGGCCTGATCCTGGATCTGCGCACCGCCGTCTTCGACCATGTCCAGAAAATGCCCGTCGCGTTCTTCACCCGCACCCGCACCGGGGCGCTCGTCAGCCGGCTCAACAACGACGTGATCGGCGCGCAGCGCGCCTTCAGCAACACCCTGTCGGGCGTCGTCGGCAACGTGGTGACCCTGATCCTCACCCTGGCCGTCATGCTCACCCTGTCCTGGCAGATCACCCTGCTGGCCCTGCTCCTGCTGCCGGTCTTCGTCATCCCCGCACGGCGTACCGGCTCCCGGATGGCCCGGCTCCAGCGGGAGGCCGCCGCGCACAACGCGGCGATGGGCACCCGGATGACCGAGCGGTTCTCCGCCCCCGGCGCCACCCTCGTCAAGCTCTTCGGACGCCCCGAGGAGGAGTCCGAGGAGTTCGCCGCCCGCGCCCGCCGGGTGCGCGACATCGGGGTGCGCACGGCGATGGCGCAGTCGACGTTCATCACCGCGCTCACCCTCGTCTCTGCGCTCGCCCTCGCTCTCGTCTACGGCCTCGGCGGCTACCTCGCGCTCGACGGCAGCCTGAAGGCCGGAGCCGTGGTCTCCCTCGCCCTGCTCCTCACCCGGCTGTACGCGCCGCTGACCTCGCTGGCCGGCGCCCGCGTCGAGGTCATGAGCGCCCTGGTCAGCTTCGAGCGGGTCTTCGAGGTGCTCGACCTGAAGCCGCTGATCGAGGAGAAGCCGGACGCGAAGGCCGTCCCGGACGGCCCGGTCGCCGTCGAGTTCGACGACGTCCGCTTCGGCTACCCGTCGGCCGACAAGGTCTCCCTGGCCTCGCTGGAGGAGGTCGCCTCGCTCGACACCCGCGGCGGCGCCGAGGTCCTGCACGGCGTCTCGTTCCGCGCCGAACCCGGCCAGACCGTCGCTCTCGTCGGCTCCTCGGGGGCGGGCAAGTCGACCATCGCGCAACTGCTGCCCCGCCTGTACGACACCGAGGCGGGCGCCGTGCGCATCGGCGGCGTCGACGTACGCGACCTGAGCGCCCCGTCGATGCGGGCCACCCTCGGCATGGTCACCCAGGACGGGCACCTCTTCCACGACAGCGTCCGCGCCAACCTGCTGCTCGCCCGGCCCGGCGCGAGCGAGGACGAGCTGTGGGACGTGCTGCGCCGGGCCCGCCTGGAGACCCTGGTGCGCGAGCTGCCCGACGGGCTCGACACGGTCGTCGGCGAACGCGGCTACCGCCTCTCCGGCGGCGAGCGCCAGCGGATGACCATCGCCCGCCTCCTCCTCGCCCGCCAGCGCGTCGTCATCCTCGACGAGGCCACAGCCCATCTCGACAACACCTCGGAGGCCGCCGTCCAGGAGGCCCTCGCGGAGGCCCTGGAAGGCCGCACCGCCGTCGTCATCGCGCACCGGCTGTCGACGGTCCGCTCCGCCGACCAGATCCTGGTGGTCGAGGAGGGCCGGATCGTGGAGCGCGGCACGCACGAGGAACTGGTGGACGCCGGCGGACGGTACGCGGAGCTGTACCGGACCCAGTTCGCGCAGGGGGAGAGCGCGGCGGTGGCCGAGGTCGCCTGACCCCGGTCACGGCGCCGCGCGTGCAGGCCGGTTCCGTGGCGATGCCTTCACCGTCGCCACGGGACCGCCCCAACTTCGTGTGACAAAGCACAAGTTGACGGGCTGCCGCCGTCCGTGACCGCCGGTTACCCTGGCCGCATGCTGCTGGGTCGGACAGCGGAGTGCGCACGCCTCGAAGACCTCGTCGACGAGGCGCGCGCGGGACGCAGCGGGGCCCTCGTCGTGCGCGGCGAGGCGGGAATCGGCAAGTCGAGTCTGCTCGCGTTCGCCGAGTCCGTCGCCGGGGACCTGACCCTGTTGCGCACCCATGGCATCGAGTCCGAGACCGGACTGCCCTACGTCGGACTCGCGGACCTGTTCCGGCCGGTCACCGACCACCTGGAGCGGATCCCGGGACGGCAGGCCGCCGCCCTCACCGGCGCCCTCGCCCTCGGCCCCGCCGTCGCCCAGGACCGGTTCGCCGTCGCCGCGGGGACGCTCAGCCTGCTCGGCGCGGTCAGCGAGGCCGGGCCCGTCCTGATGGTCGTCGACGACGCGCAGTGGCTCGACCGGTACTCCCTGGACGCCCTCGCGTTCGCCACCCGCAGGCTCAGCAGGGAAGGCGTCGCGGCCCTCTTCGCCGTCCGTGACAGCGACGAGGCGGTCTCCCGGCTCGCCCCCGTCGAGACCCTCACCCTGAGCGGGCTCGACACCGACTCCGCGCGCCGGCTCGTCGCCGGTGAACCGCTCTCCTCGCACGACGTCAACTGGCTGCTGGCCGAGGCCCGCGGCAACCCCCTGGCCCTCGTCGAACTCCCGGCGCTGCTCGCCCGCGGCGGTCACCACTTCGACACCGGCGCCCCGCTGCCCATCGGCGAGATGCTCTCCCGCACCTTCCACAGCGCCGTCGCCCGCCTCCCGGACGACACCCAGGACGCCATGCTGCTGCTCGCCGTCCTCGGCCCGCGCCCCCTCGCCGGAACCGAACGGGTACTGCGCGCCCACGAGTTGAACTACTCCGCCCTCGAACCGGCCGAGCGGGCCGGGCTGATGACCGTGGAGGAAGGCGCGTACGTCTTCCGGCATCCGCTGGTGCGCTCCAGCGTCTATCACGGGGCGAGCGCGGTGCGCCGCTGGCGGGCCCACCGCACGGTGGCCCACGCCCTGCGGGACGCCAAGGCGCCCACCGCGCTCGAACGGTACGCCTGGCATCTGGCCGAGTCCGGCGCCGACCCCGACGAACAGATCGCCGCCGCACTGGAACACGCCGCGTCCGGCGGGCCCGGCAGCCTCACCTTTCCGCTCGCCGCCCGCCTGTACGCCCACGCCGCCCGCTTCACCCCCGAGGACGAGGACAAGGCGCGCCGCCTGCTCGCCGCCGCCCGCGCCGCCCAGGCCGCAGGCTCCCTCGACGAGGCCGCGGAGCTGCTCGACCGCGCCCTCGGGCACGCCGCGCAGGAACGCACCCGCCTCGACATCCGCCAACTCCGCTGCTACCTCGACATCCAGCGCGGCCGGCCCGCGGTCGCCCGCGAGCAGCTGCGCTCCGCCGTCGACGAGGCCCGGCGCGTCGATCCCGCGCTCGCCGCCGTCATGCTCGGCGGCATCACCCTCACCGAACTCGCCATCGGCGACCTCACCGCGGCGCGTGCCACCTCCGCCGAGTCCATGCAGATCGCCGAGGCGTTCGGCGACCCGGCCGCCGCACTGCCCGTACGCCTCCTGCACGCGCTCGTCGAACTCCTCGGCGGCGACGCGGTGGCCGGCGGCGCCCTCCTCCACGACCTCGAAAAGCCGCTCGCGATACCGGATCTGGCGTTCCCCTACCCCGTCTCCGGTGTCGGCGGCCTGTGCTACCTGGCCGCGGAGGAACTCGACGCGGGACACGCCCTGCTCGACCGCGCCGTGCACGCCGCGCGCGCCTCCAGCACCGTGGGGCTCCTCGCCCATCTGCTCGGCACGTTCTCCGTGATCGAGTTCTGGAGCGGGCGGTGGAACGCGTCGCTCGCCCACGCCGACGAGTCCGTGCGGCTCGGCGAGGACACCGGCCGCGTCATCGAGGTGTGCCGCGCGCTCGCCGCCCAGGCCAGGACCGAGGCGGCCCGCGGCAAGGAGGCGGACTGCCGGCGGCACGCGGCGCAGGCCTGGTCGCTCGCCGCGGCCGTCGAACTCCCCATGGACGCGGCGCGCGCCCACGGCGCCATCGGCCTGCTCGAACTCGGCCTCGGCCGCTTCGAGGAGGCCGCCCGGCAGCTGGAGAAGGTCCGGGCGTTCTCGGTCGCCAACGGCCGTGGCGACGGCCTCTATCTCTCCTGGGCCGCGGACCTCGCCGACGCCTACGTCCATCTCCACCGCACCGACGAGGCGTTCGAGGTGCTGCGCGTCCTGGACCACGAGGCCGGGCGCGGCCACCGGCCCGTCACCGCGGCGGCGGCCGCCCGGGTGCGCGGCATGCTCCATCCGGCGGGCGCCGACGTCCACATGGAGCACGCGCTGGCTCAACTGGCCGACGTCGGCGCCCCGTTCGAGCGCGGTCGCACCGAGTTCGCGCGCGGCGAGATGCTGCGCAGGCAGGGGCGGCGCGGTGAGGCCAGGCGTTCGCTGCAGCGCGCCCTCGGCACCTTCGAGCGGCTCGGCGCGAGCGGCTGGGCGGCCCGCGCCGCCGATGAACTCCAGGCCGCGGGTGGCGGCGGTGAGCCCCTCGGCAGCGCGGGCCGCACCCCGCTCGACGGTCTCACCCCGCAGGAACTGCGCGTCGCGCTCGCCGTCGGACGCGGAGTCACCAACCATGAGGCCGCCGAGCAGCTCTTCCTCAGCGTCAAGACGGTGGAGTTCCATCTCGGCAACATCTACCGCAAGCTCGACGGGGTGCACCGCAGGGCGCAACTCGTCCGGCTGATCAGCCAGTTCGCCGAGCCGTGACGCCGTACGGGCAGGGGCGGAGCCGATGGCGGGCACGACAGCGGGGGTGCCCGCAGTGGGCACCCCCGTCCCCCGTGTTCCCCCGGTTCGATCCGCCGTGTGCGAAAGCCCCGTGAACTTCCGTGCTCTCCACGATGGACCCGGGGCGCCGCCGCGGCCACGGTGAAAACCCTGGGATCGCGGCCCAGGGGGGTACGGCGCCTGGTGTAGTCGGGATGCGGCCCGGTGCGGGGCCGACCGGCCCCGCGGGTGAGGGCCGAACGGCCCCTCGCGCGGGGTTCCCGGCCGCACGACGGTGTCCGTCCGCCGGGCTCAGGGGGGTGGGACGCCCATGACATGGACTCCCGTGGCGCGGCTGCGCCGCCGGACGCGCAGGTGGGGGCGTGCGAGGGTGGTACCGCCGCCGGTGGTGGTGCGCTGCGTCGCCGGCTGTCTGGTGATCGAGGTGTGCGGCGAGCTCGGACCGGCCGCCGAGGCGCCGGTCGGCAGGCTGCTGCACGGGGCGATCCGGCCCGGCGGTACGGGCGTTCTCGTCGACCTGCGCGGTGCCGTGCGGCTCGGCGCCACCGGCGTCAGCGTGCTCTGGCTCGCCCGCACGCTCGCGGACCGCAACGGTCTGCCGTTCGGCCTGCTCGGTCCCGCCGGTGAACTCACCGCGTCCTGCGCCGAGTCGACCCCGCCGGACGCCTCACCCCGCGGCCTCCTGGCCGCCCCGGTCCAAGGCGTCCTGAACGGACGGCACCGGGGCGAACCGCTCCATCAGACCGCCCGCGCGGAGCAGTTTGAGGATGTTGCCGTGGTCGCAGACGAGGATGAGCCGGCCGCCGAGCGCGACGACGCGGTCCTGCACCCGGCACAGCAGCCGCAGGGCGTAGATGTCGAAGAACCCGACCGGCCCGAGATCGAGCACCACGGTCCGGCCTGCGGTGACCGTGGCGGCGTCGAGCGTCGGCAGGACGTGCAGTGCGGTGGCGATGTCGATCTCACCATGGAACTCGATCACGGTCAGTCCGCGGATCTCGTGAACCCGGACGTACCCGCCGAGCCATGCGCTTCCATCATGCATGGCGACTTCCCCTGCACGGATCGGCTTCCGCAGGAAACCCGGGAAGCGGGACGACGGGGATCGACCGCCGGGATCAGGGGCGGCCGGGACGACCAGATTACTGTCCGGCGCCGCCGCTGGGGCAGGATGACGACGCGTCACCGCCCCGAATCCGCCGCCGCCCCCGACACCGGCCGCCCCCGCCGCCGACTCACCCGCGGCGGATGATGCCCACGGCCGCGGCCCCTGCTGCGGTCTCCGGATGACGCATGAATACACGAACGCCCTCACCCACTTCGTCACACGACGTGTACGGGGTGCGCGTGAGGCGATGGAGTCGGTGACGGGGGCGGTGGTGCGCGCCGCGGTGGGGTTCGTCCTGGACCGGGTGGACCTGGATGCGGTCGCGTCCCGCGTGGATGTGGGGGCGATCGTGGACCGGGTGGACGTGGATGCGGTCGCGTCTCGTGTGGATGTGGCGCGCATCGTCGAGCGGGTGGATGTGGACGAGATTGCGGCGCGCGTCGATGTTGGTCGGATCGTTGACCAGGTCGATGTGGACGCCGTGGCCGCCCGTGTTGATGTGGCGCGGATCGTGGACCGGGTGGATGTGGATGCGGTCGCGTCCCGCGTGGATGTGGGGGCGATCGTGGACCGGGTGGATGTGGATGAGATCGCGGCGCGCGTCGATGTCGGTCGGATCGTCGACCAGGTCGATGTGGACGCCGTGGCCGCCCGTGTTGATGTGGCGCGGATCGTGGACCGGGTGGACGTGGATGCGGTCGCGTCTCGTGTGGATGTGGCGCGCATCGTCGAGCGGGTGGACGTGGACGAGATCGCCTCCCGTGTCGACGTCGGAGCGATCGTGGACCGCGTGGACGTCGACCTCGTCGCCTCCCGGGTCGACGTGGCAGGCATCGTGTCCCGCGTCGACGTGAACGCCGTCGCGGCCGGTGTGGACGTGGACGCGATCGTGGACCGGGTGGATGTGGATGCGATCGTGGACCGGGTCGACGTCGACGCGATCGTCCAGCGGGTGGACATCGACGCCATCGCCTCTCAGGTGGACGTGAACGCGATAGCCGCCCGTATCGATGTGAATGCGATTGCCGCCCGTGTCGACGTGAACGCCATCGCAGCCCGTGTCGACGCCAACGCCATAGCCGCCCGCATCGACGTCAACTCCATTGCGTCCCGCGTCGACGTGAACGAGATCGCCGCCCGTGTCGATGTGAACGCCATCGCCTCCGGCGTCGACGTGGACGCCGTGGCTGCCCGGGTCGACATCGACGCGATCGTGGAACGGGTCGACGTCGACGCCATCGCCGACCGGATCGACATCGACAGGATCATCGCCCGTATCGACCTCGTCGGTCTCACCCGCGACGTCCTGCGGGAGATCGACCTCGGGCGGATCGTGCGGGAGACCGGGGGCGGGATGGCCGCCGAGACCGGGGCCGCCGTGCGGGAGATCGGGCGGCGGGGGGACCTCGGGGTGAGCCGGTTCGCCGATCGGGTGCTGGGGCGATGAGCGGGCCGGAGGGCAGAGACGCGGGGGAGGACGCGGCCGGGATCGTCACGCGGGGGATCGCCGGGCTCGTCGACGTGTCGCTGGTGGCGCTGACGGGGGTCGCCGTGCGACTCGGGGCTGGGGGTGCCCGGTTGCTGGTGAGCGGGCCGCCGTTCCGGGTGCCCGAATGGGACGGGTGGGTCTCCGCCGTGGTGAGCTGGGTGTTCGCCGTGTGCTATCTCGGCGGGGCCTGGATCATGACGGGGCAGAGCGTCGGCGGACGGCTGATGGGCGTACGGGTCGGCGACCGGGCGGGGCGGCGGCTCGGACCGGCGCGTGCGCTGCTCCGGGCGGCCCTCGGCGTGACGTTCCCGCTGGGGCTGCTCTGGATCCTGTTCAGCCGGCGCCGGGCCGCCCTGCAGGACCTCCTGGTCGGCTCCTGCGTGCGCTACGACGGACGGTGAGCACCGGCGCCCCGGGCCGCGGCCGAAGTCGTCACGCCTGCCGTTCCCGCCCCCGCGGCAGCAGCGCCGCCGTCACCAGACCGCCGAGCCCGATGACCGCGAGCACGATGAGCGCCACCGCGTACGGCCCCACCGCCGGATCCGCGACCAGGATCGTGCCCGCGATCGCGGTGCCCACCGACGAGCCGAGGTTGGAGATGCTGCGGGAGAGGCCGGAGATCTCGCCCTGGAGTTCCTCCGGGAAGCTCGACTGCACCACGTTCACCGACGGGGTGAGCATCAGCCCGAGCCCGAGCCCGATCAGCAGCAGCCCGGGCGTGAACGTCCAGGCGTGCGGTGAGCCGTGGGCCAGGCCGATGAGTACGCCGATCCCGCACACCGTCGTCGCGAACCCGGCCATCACGAGCGTGCGCTGCTCGCGGCGCCGGGCGAACCGCTCGGCGCCCAGGGACGACACCAGCAGCCCCACGGTGGACGCCGTGAAGATGACGCCGGTGCCGATCGCGTCGTAGCCGCGTACGACCTGGAGATACGTGGCCACCACGAACGAGATGCCCATCAGCAGCAGCCACTGGATGTGCTGCGTGATCAGGCCGAGGTTCGAGGTGTGGTTGGAGAAGAGCACCGTGGGGAGAAGCGGTTGCGCGCCCCGGCGTTCCTTGGCCCGCACCCAGCGGAAGAACCCCGTCAGGACCAGTGCCCCGGCCAGCAACAGCCCCAGCATGAGCCAGCCGTTGTCGTCGGCCGCGAGGATGCCGAGAACGACCAGGACCAGGCCCGACGCGGACAGCACCGCGCCCCCGGTGTCGAAGTCGCGCTCCGGGTCCGGCGGCAGCGGATCGTGGAGCCGGCGGCTCAGCACGATGATCACTACGACGACCAGCGCCTGGAAGACGAACGCCGCCCGCCAGCTGATCGCCGTCGTGATGAGCCCGCCGATCAGCGGACCCGCCGCCGCGCCGATCCCGGCCATCGCCATGATCGCCCCGAACGCCCTAGCCCGGTCCGTGACCTGGGTGAACAGCAGCGTGATGAGGATGTACACCGGCGGGATCAGCAGCGCCGTCCCGACGCCCTCCAGGATCGAGTTGCCGAGGATCAGCACCCCGAGACCGGGCGCCGCCGCACTGAGCAGCGCACCCACCCCGTAGATCGCGAGACCCACGACGAGACAGCGCTTGCGGCCGTAGCGGTCGGTGAGGATGCCGCCCGGGATCATCAGGGCCGCCATGACCAGCAGGAAGACCGTGATCGCGGTCTGCACGCCCTGCACGGTCGTGTGCAGGTCCTTGCTGATGTCCTGGATCATCACCGTCATGTTCGACCCGGCGAAGCTGCACACGAACTGGGCCAGGGCGAGCGGCGCGAGCACCTCACGCGGCCAGGGGGCCGACTTGTTCGGGGCCGGCTGCACGGTCATCGGCTCGTCTCCGATCGCGGGCGGGGCGCAACGACGGCCAGCGTCCCGGGCGGCCCCCGCCCGGTCGTCACCCCCGGAGGGTGACGACCGGCACCCGGGACCGGGAGCAACACTCGGGACACAGCGGTGCACCGGGCACCGGCACCCAACACGGAGGTTGTGTCATGGCCACCTCGGCGGGTTCGCACCCACGTTCCGACGTCAAAATGGCCGCGGCCGGCGGGCTGACCATCTTCGCCGCCGTGATGCTGTTCATCTCCGGATCCCTGGACTTCTGCCGCGGCCTGATGGCCGTACTGGAGGACAAGGTCTTCCTGTCCACGCCCAACTACGTCTTCGAGTTCGACCTGACGAGCTGGGGCTGGATCCACATCGTCCTCGGCGCGATCGCGGTCATCGTCAGCTTCGGGCTCTTCGTCGCCATGAAGTGGGCCCGGATCCTCGGCGTGATCCTGGCCGGACTGCTGATCATCGCCAACTTCCTCTCCATCCCCTATCACCCGCTGTGGTCCCTGACCCTCATCGCCATGGACGGGTTCATCATCTGGGCGCTGTGCGTCGTGCAGCGCGACACCCTCTACTGAAACCGAGCGGCCGAGGTGACGTATGCGCGAAGGACCTGCACGGACGACGGACGAACAGGCCGAGCGGATCGCCGAGTTCATCGCTCCGCTGAAGGTGCGGCCCGGCGCGAAGGTGCACCTGGCCGATGACTTCGACCCGGCCTACAAGGCGGGCGTGAAGAACAAGAAGGCCGGCGAGGAGCTGCTGCGCACCGGCGTCGCGCTCCTCGCCGAGTACCAGCAGCGCCTGGCCGCCGACGGATCGACCGGCGTGCTGATGTGTCTGCAGGCGCTCGACGCCGGGGGCAAGGACGGCACCATCCGCCATGTGATGAGCGGCGTGAACCCGCAGGGCGTCCACGTCGCGGGCTTCCGGGTGCCGTCCGCCGACGAGCTGAGCCACGACTTCCTGTGGCGCTACTCGCGCGGTCTGCCGCGCCGCGGCGAGATCGGCATCTTCAACCGGTCGCACTACGAGGAGGTGCTCGTGGTGCGGGTGCATCCCGAACTCCTCACCCGCCAGGGGCTGCCGGAAGGACCGACCGGCGGAAAGCTGTGGCGGCGCCGCTACCGGGAGATCAACGACTGGGAGCGGTACCTCACCGAGAACGGGTTCCGTGTCGTGAAGCTGTTCCTCAACCTGTCCAAGGAGGAACAGCGCACCCGTTTCCTGAAGCGGATCGACCTGCCCGACCACAACTGGAAGTTCTCCGCGGCCGACGTCCGCGAACGCGCCTGCTGGGACTCCTACCAGCACGCGTTCTCCGAGATGCTCTCCGCGACCAGCACCTCCTGGGCGCCCTGGTACGTGATCCCCGCCGACCGCAAGTGGTTCGCCCGGATCTGCGCGGCCGCCGTCCTCGTCCACACCCTCATCGACATCGACCCGCGCCCGCCCGAGATCGACGACAAGAGCCGGCACGAACTGGAGCGCGAGAAGCGGAAGCTGGAGCGTGAGGCGCCGGCCGGGGCGGCGCCCGACCCGTACGCCGCCGGGCACGGCCACCGGAAGGAACGGAGGCGGAAGCGGTGACGGCGCACACGGAGCCGGAACTCTGGTACACCCGGCCCGCCGAGGCGGTGGCCGGGCAGCTCGGTGTCGACCCGACGCTCGGCCTCAGCGCGGCGCGGGCCGCCGCCCGGCTCGCCGACGACGGGCCCAACGCGCTCCCGCAGGAACGCACGCGCGGCCCCCTCGCCCGGTTCCTCGGCCAGTACACCTCGTACATGCAGCTGATCCTCGTCGCGTCCGCCGTGGTGTCCCTCGCCGTCCAGGAGTGGGGCACCGCCGTGGTCCTCGCCGCCCTGACCGTCCTCAACGCGGTCATCGGGATCCGCCAGGAGGGCAAGGCGGAGAGCGCCATGAACGCGCTGAAGGAGATGTCGAAGGCCACCGCCCGGGTGCGCCGCGACGGGAACGTGGCCCAGATCCCCGCCGAGGACGTGGTCGTCGGCGACGTCGTGCTGATCTCCGCGGGGGACGAAGTCCCGGCCGACGGACGCCTGTTGGCGGCGAGCTCGCTGCAGATCGACGAGTCCGCGCTGACCGGCGAGAGCGTCCCCGCGGCGAAGGATCCGGCGCCGGTGCCGGGGAGCGGCCTCGGTCCCGCCGACCAGACCGACATGGCGTTCATGAACACCCCGGTCACCCACGGCAGCGGCGTCCTGCTCGTCACCGCCACCGGCTCCGGCACCGAACTCGGCCGGATCGCCGGCATGCTGACCGCGACCAAGCCCGAACCCTCGCCCCTGACACGGGAGTTGAACCGGCTCACGCTGTGGATCGTCGGCGCCGCCGGGATCACCATGGTCGTGATGTTCGGCCTCGGACGCGGCCGCGGCGAGTCCTGGGACGCCCTCTTCGTCAGCGCCGTCTCGCTCGCCATCGCCGCGATCCCCGAGGCCCTGCCCACCGTCACCCAGACGATCCTGTCCATGGGCGGCCTCGAACTCGCCCACCGGGGCGCCATCGTCAAGGACCTGCCGTCGGTGGAGACCCTCGGCTTCACCTCCGCCGTCAACTCCGACAAGACCGGCACGCTGACGATGAACCAGATGACGGTCGTCGAGGTCGTCGACGCCTTCGACCGGTACACCGTCTCCGGCACCGGCTACGGCCTGGAGGGCCGCATCCATCACGCGGCCGGGTCCACCGCGAGCATCGAGGACGCGATCCTGCCCTACCTGCTCGCCAGCGACGCCGCACTCGTCGACGGGCAGGTGGTCGGCGACCCGACGGAGGGCGCGCTGCTCGTCCTCGGCCACAAGGCCGGGCTCGACATCGACGCCACGCGCGAGCGGCTGCCCCGCCTCGCCACGCTGCCGTTCGACCCGGCCCACAAGCTCATGGCGACCTTCCACGAGGCCCGGGACGCGCAGGGGCACACCGTCGTGCGCTGCTTCGTCAAAGGGGCGGCGCCCGCCGTCCTCGCCCGTGCCACCACGGCCCTCTCGGAGGGGACGCCGATCCCGTTCGACGCCGCGCTGCGCGAACGGGCCCAGGGCGCGGTCGAGCGCATGGAGCGGGAGGGGCGCCGGGTCATGGCCGCCGCCGTCCGCGACCTCGACCCCGCCGCGTTCTCGCCGAGCGGCGACCTCCTCTCCCTCGTCAGGGAGTTGAGCATCACGAGCCTCGTCGGCATGGTCGACCCGCCGCGCGACGAGTCGAAGGCCGCCGTGGCCGCGGCGCAGGCCGCCCACATCCGCGTACGGATGGTGACCGGCGACGACGTGATCACCGGCGCGGCCGTCGCCCGGCAGGTCGGCATCGACGGCGAGGCCATCCTCGGCACCGACTTCGCCGCGCTGACGGAGGCCGAACGCCTGCGCCGCATCGAACGGATCGGCGTCGTCGGCCGGGTGGCCCCCGAGCACAAGGTGCTGCTCGCCGACACCCTGAAGAAGCGCGGGGACGTGGTCGCCATGACCGGCGACGGCGTCAACGACGCCCCCGCCATCAAGGCCGCCGACATCGGCATCGCCATGGGCTCGGGCACCGAGGTCGCCAAGAACGCCGGACGGATGATCCTCTCCGACGACAACTTCGCGACGATCGTGCACGCCGTCGAGCAGGGCCGGAAGATCTACGACAACCTCACCAAGTACATCCGGTTCGTCCTGGTGCTCCTGGTCGTCTTCGTCCTCACCTTCCTCGGCGCGACTCTCTTCGACATCGCCGACGGGGAACCCTTCACGCCCGCCCAGGTGCTGTGGATCCACTTCTTCGTCAACGCCGCCTTCGGCTTCTCGCTCGGCTTCGACCGGGTCCGCCCCGGGCTGATGAGCCGCCGACCGCGCCCGCGCGGCGAACCCGTGATGACCGGCGGCCTGATGCTCACCGTCGGGCTCGTCGGCACCGGCGTCGCCGCCGCGCTCCTCGGCATGATCAAGATCGGTCAGGTGCGCTACGACAGCACGGCCGTCGGCAACTCCATCGCCTTCACCGCGTTCACGTTCTGCCTGATCGTGGCCGCGCTGGAGTGCCGCGACCAGACCGGCACCGCCCTGACCGTCGAGACCTTCGACAGCAAGCAGCTCAACTGGACCGTGTTCGGCGAGTTCCTGCTCGCCGTGCTCGTCACCCAGGCCGACGTCTTCAACCGGCTGCTCGACACGACACCGCTGCACATCGGCCAGTTCGGCTGGGCCCTGCTGCCCGCCCTCGCCCTGCTCGGCCTGTGGGAGCTGGGCAAACTCCTGGCCCGCCGCCGGTCACGGGGGTGAGCGCCCATGGGCTGGGTGCCGCCCGGAACGCAGACGCTGCGCGGGTACCGACGCGCGTGGCTGCTCAAGGACGTGGTCGCCGGCATCGTGCTGACGACCCTGCTGGTACCGCAGGGCATGGCCTACGCGGAACTCGCCGGGCTGCCGCCCATCACCGGCCTGTACACGTCCGTGCTCTGCCTGCTCGCGTACGCGGTCCTCGGCCCGTCCCGCATCCTCGTGCTCGGGCCCGACTCGTCGCTCGGGCCGATGATCGCCGGGACGGTGCTGCCGCTGGTCGCGTCGGACGGCGACCCGGAGCGGGCGGTCGCGCTCGCCTCCGTACTCGCCCTGATGGTCGGCGGGATCATCCTGCTGGCCGGGGTGGCACGGCTCGGGTTCATCGCCGACCTCATCTCCAAGCCGACGATGATCGGATACATGAACGGCCTCGCCCTGACGATCCTCGTCGGGCAGCTGCCGAAACTGTTCGGGTTCTCCACGGACGCGGACGGCATCGTCGCCGAGGCCGACGCGTTCGTACGGGCGGTGGCCGACGGGAAGACCGTGCCGGCCGCCGTCACCGTCGGGCTGTGCTGCGTCGCGCTGATCCTGCTCCTCCAGCGCTTCCTGCCGAAGGTGCCGGCCGTCCTCGTGATGGTTGTGCTCGCCATCACCGCCAGCGTCGTCCTCGACCTCGCCGGGCACGGCGTGCGGATGGTCGGACGGCTCCCCGAAGGGCTGCCGCCGTTCACGCTCCCGCACGTGGGACGGGACGATCTCGGGCCGCTGTTCGCCGGCGCGCTCGGCATCGCCCTGGTCTCGCTCGCCGACGCCATCTCCAACGCCACCGCCTTCGCGTCCCGCAGCGGGCAGGAGGTCCGCGGCAACGACGAGATGATCGCCATCGGCGGCGCGAACATCGCCGTCGGACTCTTCCAGGGCTTCCCGCTCAGCACCAGCGGCTCACGCACCGCCGTCGCCGAACGGGCCGGTGCCAAAACCCAGTTGGCCGGGGTCGTCGGCGCCGCGCTGATCCTGCTCATGCTCGTCCTGCTGCCCGGCCTCTTCCGCAACCTGCCGCAGCCCGCGCTCGCCGCGGTCGTCATCACCGCGTCGCTCTCCCTCGCCGACCTGCCCGCCACCCGCCGGCTGTGGCGGCAGCGCAAGGCGGAGTTCTGGCTGACCATCGCCGCGTTCCTCGGGGTCGCGCTGTTCGGCGTGCTGCCCGGGATCGGCATCGCGGTGGGCCTGTCGATCCTGAACGTGTTCCGGCGCGCCTGGTGGCCGTACAGCACGGTGCTCGGCCGGGTGCCGGGCCTGGAGGGCTACCACGACGTACGCTCCCACCCGACCGCCGAACACCTGCCGGGCCTGGTCATCCTGCGCTTCGACGCCCCGCTGTTCTTCGCCAACGCCAAGTCGTTCCGCGACGAGGTGCTGCGGACGGTGCGCACCACCACCCCGCCGCCGCGCGAGGTGCTGCTCGCGGCCGAGCCGATGACCGACGTCGACACCACGGCCGCCGACATCCTGGAGGAACTCGACGCCGCGCTCCAGGAGCGGGGGGTGCGTCTCGTCTTCGCCGAGCTGAAGGACCCCGTGCGGCGCAAGATCGAGCGGTACGGGCTGACCCGCACGTTCGACCCGGAACGCTTCCACCCCACCGTGGAGGGTGCGGTGGCCGTGTTCCGGGCCGAGAGCGGGGCGCACTGGGCCGCGGCCCACGACGACGGGGCTCAGTGACGGCTCGCCCGTACCGCCAGCACATGCGTGCCCCAGCCCGGCAGGTCCACGTACAGGCCGCTCCCGAGCAGTTCCGCGCCGGAGCGCCCGTAGCGGTCGTCGGAGAAGACGAGCTCCGTCAACTCCCAGGTGTCCGGTCCGAGTTCGGGCCACGGCAGCGGGATGCGGGCCTGCGCCGGACGGCCGGACAGATTGACCACCGTCAGGAAGCGGCCCGCGTCGCCGGTCCAGCAGGAGGCGATCAGGTCGCGCCCCGAATCGTTGTCCGGCCAGACCTCGCACTCCAGCAGCCGCCAGCGCCCGGTGCGCATGCCGCTGCGGTGGACGCGGGCCAGCAGCCGCTCGTGGAACGCGCGCAGGCCCGGGTCGGGCGTCTCGGCGGCGCGCCGGTCGAGGAACACCGGCAGATGGATGCGGCGCCCCGTGAACTGGCCCTCGTGCCACAGCGTCGCGCCGGGCAGCGTCGCGATCAGCACCGCCGCCGCGCACTCCTTGTCCGCGGGCAGGGTGTGCGCGGCCCGCGGCTCGTCGTGGTTCTCCAGGAAGCGCACGAGACCGCGCTGATAGCCCTCGTCGGCCCGCAGGTGGTCGCGGACGGACGTGGCGCTCTCGTGCAGGATCCGGTCGTAGAGGCGCTTGTCGTAGCAGAAGTCGAACCCCTGGCGCTGCAGGGCCCATTCGAGGTCCCAGTACGCCTCGGCCGCGAAGACCATGTGCGGGTGACGCTCGCGGACCGCGGCCACCACCTCCGTCCAGAAGTTCCGCTCGGGCGGCGTGCCCGCACGCTCGCCCCAGGTCCGCGCGAACACGTCGTTCATCAGGAGCATCGCCATGTCGCAGCGCACTCCGTCGCAGGCCTCGCCGATGTCGGTCAGCACCTTGGCGGTCGCCCGGCGCAACTGCGGTGAGAACGCGTTGAGTTGGACGACGTCCGGCCAGGGAGGGAAGAACGGGTCGCGGCCGCGCGCGAGCACGGCCCGCCCCGTGTCGAGGAACGCCGCCGGGTCCCGGCGCAGGTCCTCGGCGTCCCCGCGCACGAAGTACTCCGGGTGTTCCGCGACCCAGGGACTGTCCGGCGCCACGTGGTTCGGTACATAGTCGAGGAGCAACCCGACGCCCCTGCGGGCGAGTTCGGCGCGGGCGGCGGCGAGCCCCGCGGGCCCGCCGAGCGCCTCGTCCACCACGTAGCGGCGGATGCAGTACGGCGATCCGGCGATGTCCTGGTCCCCGATGCCCGGCACCGCCGACTCGAACGCGGCCCGCAGCGTCGCGTTCTTCAGGGCGATGGAACGCCCCAGCGGGCTGCGCTCCCACACCCCCATCAGCCACACGGCGTCGACCCCGGCGGGCGTCAGCTCGTCCCAGGCGCCCTTCGGTACGTCGCCGAGGCCGGTGCTCGGGCCCAACTCGCGCAGCCAGACACGGGTGTTGACCTCATGGATGACGGGCTGCGCGGGTATCGCGGTCATCGGGTGCGCCTCCTCGCGGAGTCGGTGCGGAACGCCTCGGGTCCCAGCGTGCCGAAGATCTTCATCAGCGGCGCGATCAGACCGGTCCACCCGGTCTGGTGGGAGGCGCCGATCCCGGCGCCGTTGTCCCCGTGGAAGTACTCGTAGAACGACACCAGATCACGCCAGTGCGGATCGTCGCGGAACTTCGGCTGCCCGCCGTAGACCGGCCGGTGTCCGTCCTCGTCGCGCAGGAAGATCCGGGTCAGCCGCGCCGAGATCTCCTCGGCGACCTCGAAGAGGTTCTTGTGCACGCCCGAGCCCGTCGGGCACTCCACGGTCAGGTCGTCGCCGTAGAAGCCGTACAGATTGAGCAGGGCGCGCACCACCAGCGCGTTCATCGGCAGCCACACCGGGCCCCGCCAGTTCGAGTTCCCGCCGAACATCCCCGTGTCCGACTCGGCCGGCAGATACCCGACCCGGAACTCCTGGCCGCCCGCCCAGAACGTGTACGGGTGCTCCCCGTGATGCCGCGACAGCGCCCGGATCCCGTACGGGCTCAGGAACTCGTCCTCGGAGAGCAGATGCCCGAGGACCCGGACGAGCTTCTTCTCGTCCAGGACCGAGAGCAGCCGCGGACCGCCCGCCGAACCGGCCTGCGCCGCGCTCAGCGTCACCGACAGCGAGGGGTGCCGCGCCGCGAACCGCTGCAACCGCTCCAACAGGTCGCCGACCTGCGCCAGTTGGTCGGGTCGGAACACGGTCGACGCGCACAGCGGCAGCAGCCCCACCATGGAACGCACCTTCAGCCGCACCGCCTGCCCGTCGGGAAGACGCAGCACGTCGTAGAAGAAGCCGTCCTCCTCGTCCCACAGCTCGTCGCCGAGGTCGCCGATCCGGTCCATGGAGGCGGCGATCCACAGATAGTGCTCGACGAACTTGATCACCAGCTCGTCGTACGCGTGGTTGTGCTGGGCCAGTTCGAGGGCGATCTGCAGCATCGACTGGCAGTACAGCGCCATCCACGCGGTGCCGTCGGCCTGTTCCAGGGTGCCGCCGGTGGGCAGCGGTGCGCTGCGGTCGAAGACGCCGATGTTGTCGAGGCCGAGGAAGCCGCCCTGGAACACGTTGCGGCCCGCCGGGTCCTTGCGGTTGACCCACCACGTGAAGTTCGTCAGCAGCTTCTGGAAGGTGCGCTCCAGGAAGGCGTGATCGGCCTCGCCCGTCGTGCGCTCCTCCAGCATGTAGACGAAGTACGCGGCCCAGGCGTGCACCGGCGGGTTCACGTCACCGAAGTTCCACTCGTAGGCCGGGATCTGCCCGTTGGGGTGCAAGTAGCTGTCACGCAGCAGGAGTTCGAGTTGCTGCTTGGCGAACTCGACGTCCACGACGGACAGCGCCACCGTGTGGAACGCCAGGTCCCACGCGGCGAACCACGGGTACTCCCACTTGTCCGGCATCGAGATGACGTCGTCGGTGACCATGTGGAACCACTCGCGGTTGCGCACCCCGTCCCGCGGCGCACTCCACGGCGACACGTCGTGCTCCGCCAGCCACGTCTCCAGGTCGTAGGCGTAGTACTGCTTCGACCAGAGCATCCCGGCGAGCGCCTGGCGCAGCACCCGCGCCTCGTCCTCGCTCGCCCGATCGGGTGTCAACTCCCGGTAGAAAGCGTCGGCTTCGGCGATGCGCTCCTTGAAGACGGAGTCGAATCCGCGGGCCAGCGAGAGTGATCCGCCCGCGGGTCCGAGACGCAGCCGCAACGTCTCGGACCCGCCAGGGGCGACCACCATCGAGTAGTGAGCCGCCGCTTTGGTGCCCTCCCGTTCCGGATTCACGGCCGTACCCTCGCCCTCGACGATGTACCGGCCGATGCCGTCCTTCACGTAGGGCGAGCTGTTCGCGCTGCCGAACAGCCGCTCGTTGTTCGTCTCGTTCTCCGTGAACAGCAGCCGCGGCGCGCCCGCGCACCGCAGGTCGTAGGAGCCGAGCTCGGGATGGTCGGCGCGGACCGCCGACACCTGGCGCGGCGCTTCCACGGCCCGCAGCCGCGGCGCCGGTTCCGGCGCGCGGCCGTCGTGCCAGGACCAGGTGTTGCGCAGCCACAGCGTGGGCAGCACGTGCAGCGCCGCCTCGTCGGGGCCCCGGTTCTCCACGGTGATCCGCATCAGGATGTCGTCGTGGTCCGCCTTGGCGTACTCCACCGTCACGTCGAAGTACCGGTTCTCGTCGAAGACTCCGGTGTCCATCAGCTCGTACTCGAACTCCTGGCGGCCGCGCGAGCGGTTCACCGCCAGCAGGTCCTCGTACGGATAGGCGGCCTGCGGGTACTTGTAGAGGTACTTCAGGTACGAGTGGCTGGGCGTGCTGTCGAGGTAGAAGTAGTACTCCTTGACGTCCTCGCCGTGATTGCCCTCACCGTTGGTCAGGCCGAAGGCGCGCTCCTTGAGGATCGGGTCGTGGCCGTTCCACAGGGCGACCGCCAGACAGAGCCGCTGCTTCTCGTCGCAGATGCCGCCGAGACCGTCCTCGCCCCACCGATAGGCGCGCGAACGCGCGTGGTCGTGCGGAAAGTACGACCACGCGTCGCCGCCGGGGCTGTAGTCCTCCCGGACCGTGCCCCACTGCCGCTCGCTCAGGTACGGGCCCCACAGGCGCGCCCGCGCGTTGCCGGCCGCCGTCGGCCCCACGCCCGCGGTCTGCTCCTGCTTCTTCATGCGCGTACTCCCTGCCTAGGTCAGCCGGATGCGCCAGTCTTCGCGGGGCCCGCGGGGCCCGCCTCACCTGCCGGGGGTGAGCTCCCCGGGCGGGCCAGCAGCGTGAGGGCGATCTCGTACGCGGCGAGCAGCGCGCCCACCACGAAGAGCGCCGTCCACGACGACAGCAGCAGCGCGATCAGTACGGCGACGAGCGCGCCGCCCACCCGCAGCACGTCGGCGTGCCGGGCCAGCCACGGCCGTGCGGCCTTGTCCTTGGTGATCCGCGCACTGGCGCGGGCCGCGAACTGCGCACTGGCGCGGGCCCCTTGAACGGTCCAGCGGCGCAGCGCCCTCGGCAGCCGGCCGGGCCCGATCAGATACATCAAGGCCGCGAGACCGACGCCGAACCAGAGCAGCTGGTCGCCGCGGTCGCGCAGCGTCGTGAACACCGTCCACAGCGCCGCCTGCAGTCCGTCGCGGTAGACGCCCTCGGGGACCTGGCCGAGCAACTGCCGGCGCACCGCCCGCAGCACCGTCGTCAGCACCGTCACCGTCACCACCAGCCACACGCCGAGCTGGAGCAGGGTGCGCCGCCGGTCGGGCGCGGCCCACAGCGCCAGCGCGAGCAGCACCGGCACGGCGATCAACAACCCCACCAGAGCGCGCTTGAACACCAGGACCGACTGCTGGAGCTGGCCGAGGGTGTGCCGGTTGTAGAGACGTATCTGCCCGAAGTCGTCCGGGAGCTGGACGCCCAGGGCCTTCTCGATACGGTCGTGCAGGCCGGGCGGGATCTCACCGGACTTCAGCGTCGGCAGGTCGAGCTTCTTGCCGAACAGTGAAGGCAGCTGCTGCTCAAGGGAGTTGAGCATGTTGTTGACCATCGGGAGCAGGTTCAGAGTGACCGTGTCGCCGCTCACCTGCACGTTCTTGTTCTTCTTCTCCAGGAGGGCGACGATCCGCTCGTGCGCCAGCCGGTTGGTCGCCCGCCAGATCGCCTCGAACTGATCCGTGGCGAGCAGTTGGGACACGGACTTCTGCATGAAGTCGTGGACCGAGCCGCTGACCGGGCCCGCGAGGAACGTGGCCCGCGGCGGCAGCGCCTGCGTCAGCCGCGCCTGCACGTCCAGCTGGTCGAAGATCTGGTCGGTGAGATACGTGGACACGGCCTTGTTCACGTCCGGTTCCTGCGGCAGCGGGCCCACGGTCGCCACCCAGCGATCCGTGTTCAACGTCGTCCGCGCCCCCCACACGCCCACCACCGACGTCACCCCCACCACGGCGACCAGCGCGATCAGCACCGCCGCCAGCATCCGCCGCACCACCAGCAGCCGCGCCGCGCGGCGCCGCTCGCCGCCGGCGCGGTCGCGCAGCTCGGCGACCTCGGCGCGCAGCCGCACGAGTTCCGTCTCGGCCGCCTCGGTCGTCTCGGCCGGCTCGGCCCCGTCCGGGGCCCGGTCCTGGGACATGGGTGACACCTCCCGTCGTCGGTGGCCCCCCACCGTCGTCGCGCCCCGCGTCCCGTCCCTCACCTGCGGCGGGTGACGCGGCGGCGGGGCGGCGAGCGCTGTGATGACGACGTGACGGGGGCGGATTCGTGGAAGGGAGGCCAGATGACCGGGATCGGGCCGGTGCAGCTTTTGACGGTCGAGTTCGGGCCGGACGCCAAGTTCGAGGGCCGGATCATGGAAGAGCTGTCGATCCTCGAGGCGAACGGTCAGATCCGTGTCCTCGACGTCCTCTTCGTCAGCAAGGAGTCCAGCGGCGACCTGTTCAGCATGGACTACCAGGCCGAAGGCATGGGGGAGACCGTCGCCGGGCTGCTCGGCATCTCCGGCGAGCAGGTGAAGGCGGCCCAGAAGGAGTTCCCCAGCCTCGTCGAGGGCAACGCCTTCGGTCTCAGCCTGGAAGAGATCAGGGAGACGGCGGACGCCCTCGACCCGGGCACCGCCGCCGCGTTCGTGCTCCTCGAACACGTCTGGGCGAAGTATCTGCGCACTGCGATCCGTGACGCGGGCGGCGTGCCCGTCGCGGAAGGCTTCCTCACCGAGGAGGCGCTCGCACCCGTCGCCGAGCAGGTCGCCGCCGCCGCGGAGCGGCTCGGCGACCCGGTCGACCCCAACGGCGGGGAGAAACGGAAGGCACGCCACCACCCCAGGAGGCCCTGATGGCCGATCTCGTCGTGCTCGGATTCGCGGACAGGGAGAAGGCGGAGGCCGTGCTGCGCCTGTCCAAGGAACTGTCCCGCCAGGAACTGCTCGACCTGGAGGACGCCGCCCTCGCCTGGCGCACCATGGACGGCAAGATCCACGTGAAGCAGACGTACAGCACCACGGCGACCGGCGCCGCCGGCGGCGCCCTGTGGGGCTCGCTGTTCGGACTGCTCTTCCTGATGCCCGTGTTCGGCGCCGCGGTGGGCGCCGCCACCGGAGCCGTCGCCGGAAAACTCACCGACATCGGCATCAACGACGCGTTCGTCAAGGAGATCGCGGGCACCCTCGAACCCGGCCGCGCCGCCGTGTTCGCCCTCGTCCGCCGCTCCACCCCCGACCGGGTCCGCGACGCGCTGCGCCCCTTCAACCCCAGCGTGATCCGTACCTCGCTCACCAAGGAAAGGGAGGAAGAGCTGGTCAGCGCCCTTCAGGGGGTATGACCGCAGGCTCCTCGGGCGGCCCGGCCGAAACGCCGTCGCACCCCGGAACTTCACCCGGGTGAGATGGCGTCCGCCGGGCCGCCCGGCTGTCCCGACGGGTCCACACTGGCCGAGCGGGTCGGGCCGACCGAGAGCGAGGAGCCGTCCATGGCCGACGTGGATACCGGTCCCGAGTGCGAGGCGCCCTGCACGGCGCCGGCCCTGCCCGCCTGGATCGTGCCGCGGCCGCGCCTGACGGACCGTCTGGCCCGGGCCGTACGAAGCGAGTTGACCGTCATCGTGGGACCCGTGGGCGCGGGCAAGACGGCCCTCGCCCTGGAGTGGGCGCACACCCGGCGCCCGCCGGGACCGGTCGCCTGGGTCACCTGCGACGGCCGCGCCGAACAGCCTGCCGTCTTCTGGCCGCGGGTCACCTCGGCGCTGCGCGACGCGGGCGTGCGCGTCCCCGACTCCGTCGCCACCGGTGAGGGGCCGCTGCTCGTCGCGGCGCTCGCCGCCGAACTCAACCGGCGCACCGAACCGGTGGTGCTGCTTCTCGACGACTTCCAGCCCGCCCCTGGCTCCCCGATCGCGGACGGCGTCAGCAGCCTGCTGCGGCACGCGCCCGGCGTGCTGCGCCTGGTCGTCCTCGCCCGCCGCGACCCGCCGCTGCATCTGCGCCGCGGCCGGCTCGCCAGCGGAGTGACCGAACTGCGCACCGCCGACCTCGCGTTCGACGACCGGGAGACCGCCGCCCTGCTCACCCAGCACCGTATCGACGTGCCCCGGCAGACCGTGAGCACCCTGCGCCGGCGCACCGACGGCTGGGCCGCGGGCATCCGGCTCGCCGCGATGTCCATGGAGAAGCTGGAGCAGCAGGGCGAGGCCGAGCGGTTCGTCGACAAGTTCGCCGGGGACGACGAGGCGGTCGCCAGCTATCTCGTCGAGGAGGTCCTCGACCTCCAGCCGCCCGCCATGCGCCGGCTGCTGCTCACCACCAGCGTCCTGGACCGGGTCAACGCCGAACTCGCCGCGGCGCTCTGCGGCGAGGACGTCGGCAGCCACTTCGCCGACCTCGTCCGCGAGAACTCCTTCCTCAACCCCCTCGGGCACGGCTGGTACCGCTGCCACCAGATGTTCGCCGACGTCCTGCGGATGTGCCTGCGCCACGAGACCCCGGGGCTCGTCGTCGCTCTGCACCGCAGCGCGGCCGCCTGGCTCGGCGCCCACGGCCAACTCGCCGACGCGGTCGGTCACTTGCTGGCCGCCGACGACTGGGATCGGGCCGGAGAGCTGATCGTGCGACGCCTCGCCGTCGGCCAGGTCCTCGGCCTGTCCAGGACCCGGCTGCCCGCCGACCTCACCCGCCGGGCCCCCGCCGAACCCGAGAGCGACCGTCCCGAGCCGGTGCTGCTCGCCGCCGCCGTCGCCCGGGCCCGCGACGACGACGCGACGTGCCTGCGCCATCTGGAGCGGGCCGCAAGGCAACTGGCCGAACTGCCGCAGGACAGCCTCGAACAGGCCGACCGCGTCACCCGCTGCCGGCTCGCCCTCGCCGTGATCCGGATGTCCAGGCTGCGCGCCCGCGATCCGCACCTGGCCTACACCGCCGCCCTCGAGGTGGAGGCCGTCGGGCCGCTGCTGCCGCAGGGCGCGCTGGCGCAGCACCCCGAGATCCCGGCGCTGGCCCTCGCGGTGCGTGGCAGCTGGGAGATCAGGGCCGGACATCTCAAGGCCGCCGAGACGTCCCTGACCGGAGCGCTCAAGGCGGCGGGCGCCGCGGGCAACGGCGCGCTGCGCCGCGACAGCCTCGTCGAACTCGCGTTGCTCGAAGCGGTCCGCGGCCGCTTCCGCGCCGCCGACGAACTCGCCGCCCACGCCACCCAGCCGCCGCTGCCCAGCTGGAGCGCCGCCGAACGCTCACGCGCCGCCCTGCACCTGGTGCGCGCCTGGGTGGAACTGGCCCGCGGCGAGCCCGGCCGGGCCCGGCACGAACTCGCCCGTGTCGACGGTGTGCTGCGTACGGCGCCGGACGCGTTCCTCGCCGAGCTGCGCATGCTCGCCGGGGGGCTGGCCGGCGCGGTGGAGCGCGGCACGCCCGCCCCGCAGGTCCTCGGGGAGCTGCTGCGCGGTGCCCGGCTGCCGGAGAGCGTGGTGCGGACGGTGAGCCCGGCCTGCGCCTTCGTGCTCGGCGCGGTCCGGCACGGCGCCGCGAACGGCTCGGCCGTGCCGGAGCGCCTGGGCGGACGGCCCGCCCGTACCGAGCGGTTGAGCCCGCGCGAACGCGACGTGCTCAGCCGTCTCGCCCAGATGATGACCACCGAGGAGATCGCGGCGGAGCTGTATCTCTCGGTGAACACGGTGAAGACCCACCTCAAGAGCGTCTACCGCAAGCTCGACGTGACCCGGCGTTCTGCCGCGGTCCGCCGGGCACGCGAACTCCAGCTTCTGTGAGCAGGCCGAGCGCGCGTCCGCGCGCCACGGCCTGGGCCCGGGACGAGGCACCCAACTTGCGGTACAGGGACCGGACATGGCTCTTCACGGTGTTGTGCGACACGTACATCCCGTCGGCGATCTGCCGCAGGGGCACCTCCTCCTGAAGCCGGCTGAGTACGGCCAACTCGCGGCCGGTGAGCGGCTGGACGGGCAACTGCTCCGGCCGGGGCCGCGGGACCGAGGCGAGCACGGCGGCCGCCTCCTCCACGAGCACCCCGGCGCTGCGCGGATCGGCCACGGTGCCGGCCACTCTGACCAGCGTCTGCGCGACCCACATCAGGCAGGCCGTCACGGTCGAGTCCTGGGCGGGGACAGGGCCGGGTCTCGACGGTCGGTCGTACAGCACTGCGGGCATGCCCCTCACCTCCCCATGTGGAGGGCATCCCCTCCACGGTGAGGGGCGTCACCGCCGTCGCGTAAGGGGCCTGTCGGCCCGATCGCCCGGGGACGCTTTGCCTCCCGATGCCTCGTGCCACGGTCGTATGCCGGGACGCGGAGGGGTCAGGAGGGCACCTCCGGCAACCGGCGCACCTCGACCAGTTCCAGGCCCAGGGCCTGCACGCGGTCGAGGATCCCGTACAGGGCGGCCTGGTCGAGTCCCGTCCCCACCAGGACCGTCTCGGAGGGGTGCGGCACCACCGTCAGCTCCCCGAACGCCGATCGGAAGGCTTCGCCGATCCTGCCGCGGACGTGGATCTCGAAGTCGCCCATGCCGGCACCTCCCTGAGACGGCTCGGCCCCCGGTCCTCGGCCAACTTCTCGTGGCGGCGCGGCCTGTGCCATCACCTGACACGGGTGACGGTGCGCGGGGCATCCGGCGGGATGCTCCGGAGTCGACGGGACACACACCCGTGACGAGGAGGCGACGGACATGGCCGGGCAGATCTCACCGGACCACCCCCCGGGCTCCGGGGCACCCGAACAGGAGCCCCACGTCAGTGTGATGGGGCTCGGCGGCGTCGTCTTCGCGGCGTGCGTCCTGGGCGTCATCGGCGGGTTCCACGCCATCGCGGGGCTCTCCGAGATCCTGAACGACAACTACTACCAGGCCCAGAACGACTACGCGTACGACTTCGACACCAATGTGCGCGGCTGGATCGAGATGATCACCGGCGTGGTGATGTTCGGGGCGGCCCTCTGCCTGTTCAGCGGCCGCACCTGGGCCCGGATCGTCGGAATGGCCGTCGCCGCCCTGAGCGCGTTGCAGAACTTCTTCTTCACGCCCTACCACCCGGTGTGGTCGGCGATCATCATCATCCTCGACGTCCTGGTGATCTGGTCGCTGGCGACGTACGGGCGCCGCGAGGCGCACAAGGTGTACGGGGCGCCGATGTAGCCGGGCGGCCGACGGCGTCAGCTCCGGTTCGTCAGGCCGAGTTCGGCGATCGTGCGCCAGTCGAGGGCGGGCCGCTCCCGGTAGACGCCGGGCCGGTGCCGGGGCACCGCCACGCGCAGCACGCCCGCCCTGACCTCGCAGCGCACCGGCACCGGCAGCCGCACCGCCTCGCCGTCGATGCCGACCGGCAGCTCCGTCCGGTCCGCGTCGACGGTCACCTCGGTCGCCTGGGCCCGGTCGAGCCCCGTGGCCCGGCTGCCGCGCAGCAGCCCGGCCGCCTGCGCGGCGCTCGTCACACGCACGCCGGCGCAGCCGAGGACGCCGCCGTCGATCCGGGTGCGCCGGCCGAGCCCCGCCACGTCGTGCTCGCCGTACGGGTTGTTGCTCACGAGCAGCGCCTGCGGATCGTCGAAGGTGTGCTCCCCGGCACGCGCGGTCAGCCGCGCGCCCCGGTGCCCCACCAGCAGTTCGGGCAGCAGTTCCAGGGTCGTACGGGTCTTGCCGTCGCGGTACGCCGGACTCTGCACCACCTCCGCGTACGCGCCGAAGGAGACGTTGTTGACGAACGGCCTGCCGCCCGCGCGCCCCAGGTCCACCCGCAGCTCCACCCCGTCGCGCAGCGCGTCCAGGGCGAGCGCCGGGTCGTCGCGGTCCAGGCCGAGGTCGAGGGCGAAGTGGTTGCGGGTGCCCGCGGGGATGACGAGGAACGGCAGGCCGAGCTCGGCGGCGACCTCGGCGACCAGGGCCTGGGTGCCGTCGCCGCCCGCCACGCCGAGGAGGTCGGCGCCCCGCGCGGCACAGTCCCGGGCGAGCGCGGAGACGTCCGTCCCGCCGGGCCCCTCGGTGTCCAGCAGCACCACCTCGGCGCCGAGCCGGGTGGCCTTCTCGCGCAGCCCGAACCGTTCCACCTTCCCGCCACCGGACCGCGGGTTCATGATCAGCACCGCGCGCCGGAACTCCGGCGCCGGACGCTCCGCCATCGCGGCCGGGGCGACGCCCGGGGTGAGCGCCGCCCGCCCGGTGTACGCCGCGAGCAGCCACAGCGCCCCCGACACCAGCACCACCCAGAGCAGGTCGGCCCGCGCGTACGCCACCAGCACCCACACCGGGGCGCCGACCGCGAGCAGCACCGCGAGATACCGCGGCACACCGCGCCGGCTGAGGACCCACCACACACCCGCGAGCGTGACCGCGACTCCGGCGAGCCCCACCCCGAGCAGCGCGAACGTCCGCAGCCCGGCGAACACGCCGAGCACCACCAGCGCGGCCAGCGCGCAGAGCAGACAAGCGCGCGCCAGCCGTCGTCGCCTCCGCAGTCCAGCGATCTTCGGTTCCATGACGGGCAGTCTGCGGCCTGCGCACCCGCCGCTCCTCACCCCTGACAGGCGAGTCGCGGCGCGACTTCACACGGCCGGGGTGACGCCCGGGGAGCCGGCCCGGTCCAGTGTCCGCGGCACCGGCGCGCGCCGGACCGGGAGCCGCGAGGGGAGTACGCCATGAACGGCACCGACACCACCACGACCACGTACGAGCACGCCACCCCGCGGGAGCGGGCGAGCCGGGGCAGGGCCGCCCGCTCCCGCGTCCCGCGCTCCGCCCACGGCGTGTTCGCGCCCGCCGCGGACCGGCCCGACCCGGTGGAGATCCTGGAGGACCAGTCGGGGAGCCGGCTGCCCGAGCTGGTGCCCCTGCGCTACGGCCGCATGACGGAGTCCCCGTTCCGCTTCTTCCGGGGCGCCGCCGCCCTGATGGCGGCCGACCTCGCGACCACGCCCGCCACCGGCCTGCGGGCCCAACTCTGCGGCGACGCGCACCTGTTGAACTTCCGGCTGCTCGCCTCCCCGGAGCGGCGCCTGATGTTCGACATCAACGACTTCGACGAGACCCTGCCGGGCCCCTGGGAGTGGGACGTCAAACGCCTCGCGGCCAGCCTCGCCATCGCGGGCCGCGGCAACGGCTTCGGCACGGCGCAACGCACCCGCGTGGTGCGGGCGACCGTGGCCGCGTACCGCAGGGCGATGGAGGAGTTCGCCGGGATGCGCACCCTGGACGTCTGGTACGCGCGCATCGACGCCGACGAGCTGTACGCGACGCTCTCCGCCCGCATCGACGCCCGCTCGCGCCGCCGGATGTCCGCCGCGCTCACCAAGGCCCGCACCCGCGACCACCTCCAGGCCCTCGACAAACTGGCCGCGGTCGTCGACGGCGAGCTGCGCATCACCCCCGACCCGCCCCTCATCGCGCCGCTCGACACCCTGCTGCCCGGCGTCGAGCGCAAGCACCTGGAGGACCAGCTGCGTCAACTGGTCGACCGGTACGCCCAGTCGCTGCCCGCCGACCGCAGGGCGCTGCTCGCCCAGTACCGGGTCGTCGACATGGCCCGCAAGGTCGTCGGCGTGGGCAGCGTCGGCACCCGCTGCTGGGTGATCCTGCTGCTCGGCCGCGACGCCGACGATCCGCTGCTGCTTCAGGCCAAGGAGGCCCAGACCTCGGTTCTCGCCCCGTTCGCGGGCGCCGCCGCCCAGGCCAACCAGGGCGAGCGGGTCGTCGCGGGCCAGCGGCTGATGCAGGCCGCCGGTGACATGTTCCTCGGCTGGGAGCGGGTCGAGGGCATCGACGGCAGCGAACGCGACTTCTACATACGGCAGTTGCGGGACTGGAAGGCCATCCCACAGGCCGACCTGATGAGCCCCCAGGTGATGCGCCTGTTCGGCCGCACCTGCGGCGTCAGTCTGGCCCGTGCCCACGCCCGCTCCGGCGACCGCATCGCGATCGCCGCGTACCTCGGCCGCTCCGACGCCTTCGACCGGGCGATCGCCCGGTTCGCGGAGGCGTACGCGGACCAGAACGAGCGGGACTGCGCGGCGCTCGGCAAGGCGGTCGAGGAGGGGCGGGTGCGCGCCGAGTCAGGGTGACGCGTCGCCGGGTCCGGGCCCTGCGCCGAGCCACCGCCGGACGAGCTCCTCCTGCGCCAGGACCCGGCCGATCGCCACCCCGCCCACGACCACGGTGAAGAACACGATCAGCCACGACAGCAGCGTGAACACCGAGCCGAGCGCGCCGTAGCGCTGTTCGCTCATCCGCAGGGCGCGGGGCAGCCACAGGGCGGAGGCCGAGCAGTACGCGACCACCCCGGCGCCGGTCAGCAGCGCCCCCGGCAGCAGCGGCGGCCACGGTACCCGGCCCGCGAGCAGCAGATGCTGCGTCCACCACCACATCAGCACCGTGTCGGCCAGCTGCAGCACCACCCCGAGGGCGGCTCCCGCGCCGAACGCCCGGTGCAGCGAGCCCTGGAGCACCAGCATCACGATCCACACCATCAGCCACACTGCCCAGCGCCAGGCCACGTACCGCACGCCGGAGCGCGGCAGTTCCCAGGAGCGTTCGCACATCCGCTGGAGGGCGCGGGTGAACGAGGTCGCCGACACCAGGGCCACGAGCACTCCGACCGCGCCCCAGCTGTGCAGGGCCGCGTCGCCGCCGTCGGTCAGGGTGTCGAGCTGCGCCACCACGGCTCCGTCGGCGCCCACCAGGGTGTGCAGCGAGCGCCGCATCTCGTGGCGCACCGGCGTCGGGCAGAACGAGGCGACGGCGATGAGCATCGGCAGCGCGGCGAGGAACGCCTGGGCGGCTAGCCGGGTCGCCATGTCCAGAACGGTGACCCGGACCAACTGCCGCGCGACACGGGCCGCGAACGACCGGGCGGCGTCGACGATCGCCATGACGGTGTCCTCCCCTGGCAGGACGGCGAAGCGCACTCCTGCCGGGCACCCTGCGCCGTCCCGGTCGGACCCGCGCCACCCGGCACGGGCGACGCCGGGCCCCGTCGACCGGTGGCGTCGCCGCCTGCTCCCGATCCCCACCGCGTTTTGCGGACAATCCCCCGGTGGGGGAAGGAGTCCGTTCGTTTTTCGGGCAGCGCCACGAGGGGCCGCTCGTGATGATGGGGACGGGGAGCCGATCTGCGGCTCGGTGTGCCCGAGGAGGCCGTGGTGTTGCGAGACGTCGAACTGGCTTCGGCGGCGGCACGACTGACAGGGGAGGCGAGCCGTGAACCCGCGGGCGTGGAGCGGGTTCTGGCCGTGTTCGTGGAGAGCGTCCGGTATCTGGCCGACGTCGACGGAGCGGCTGTGCACTGTGTGTCGTGCGGTGGTGCGGCCGCACGGACGGAGGCGACGAGCCGGGAGCTGCGTGCGCTGACGGCCGAGGAGGCGGCCTGGGCCGAAGGCCCCGGACACGCCGCGTGCACCACCGGACGGGCGATCGTCGATCTGGACGTGACGCCCCGCCCGGCCCTGGTGCGCTGGCCCCGCTGGGTACCGCGCGCCAGGGCCCTCGGAATCGGCCGTGTCACCGCCTTGCCGCTGGCCGTCCCCGATGGCCCGGTCGGCTCGCTCGTGCTGGTCAACGGCACGGGACTGCCTCTGGACGCGCGGACCCTGGACCTGGCGCGCACGCTCACGCAGATGACTGCCAGTGTGCTGTTCCTCCAGCGACAGGTACTCCGGAACCTCGCCGTGATCGCGCAGTTGGAACACGCACTGGACAGCCGTGTCGTCATCGAGCAGGCCAAAGGGATGCTCTCGGTCCTGCACGGCATCCCCCTCGACGACGCCTTCGCACTGCTGCGCAACCACGCCCGCTCGCACCGGCGCAAGATCACGGAGATCGCCCAAGAGATCACCGAGAACAGGTCACCGCTTCCCTCGCCGTGAACCGGAGGCGATCCGGTCAAGGACGTGCGGGCGTGTCCTGAACCGGCCGCCCGGCCCAGGGCGGGGCGGCCGAACTCCGGCGCCGTTCCCGGCGCTTCGGGTAACGTGCCACGTCCCCTGCCCGTCCGGCGGTACGTGCGCGCCGAGCGTCTGAATCGGAGTCGGAACCGTGAGCGACGTACCGGCGCGACTGACCGAGAGGCGGACGGAGTCCGGGGACGAGGCCCAGCGTCTGCTGCACGCCGCGTACGGTCAGCGGTTCCGCGCCGTGGACCGGCCCGGGGGCGGGAAATACCGCATGCGGCGCTTCGACGCCGACTCCTTCGCGTACAACGAAATGGCGCTGCCCGCGCACCTCGAATTCACCAAGGAGCCGCACGACAGCCTCGTCGTGGTCAGCGTCGACGCCGGTCGGGCCCAGCGCAGTTCGGAGGGTGAGCACGGCCGCTTCGCGGCGGGGGACGTCTTCGTCGGCCATGTGCCGGGACGGCCGTGCTCCGGGTTCACGACGGACGTGTACGCGGCCGCCGTCACGCTCGGCGCGGACCTGCTCGCACGGGCCGCTGCCATCGTCGACCCGCGCCGCGGCCGCCCGCTGCGTTTCACGAGCCTCACCCCGGTCGACCGACAACGCGCCGCTCACTGGGAACGTCTGCGCGGCCACGCCGCGGGCGTCGCCGAACTGGGCGACGAGGCGGGTCCGTTGCTCATCGGTCCGCTGGCCCGGCTGCTGGCGGGTACGGCCCTTCAGGTCTTCCCCAACACCCACGTCGGCCAGGAGCCGTCCCGCGTCGACACACGGGACACCGGCACGTCGGTGACGGCCCGCGCTCTGGCCTACATCGATGCACACGCCCACACCGACATAGGTCTCGCCGACATCGCCGCCGCCGCCCGCGTCACGCCCCGCGCCCTCCAGTACGCCTTTCGCCGGCACCTGGACACCACCCCGCTGTCCCATCTGCGACGCGTCCGCCTCGCGTCCGTCCATGCGGAGCTCAAGGCGGCCGACCCGCTGCGCGGCGACACCGTCACCCGGATAGCCGCCCGGTGGGGCTTCCTCCACCCGAGCCGCTTCTCCGCCGTCTACCGCGCCGAGTACGGCTGCTCGCCCCGCGTCACCCTCCACGGCTGACGGACCCGCGCTCATGGGAGGCCGGATCGAGCGTGCGGATGCGCACGATGTGGAGGAGCCGTGTACGGCACCCGGATGATGAACTGCTCATATGGAGTGCGTGTTAGCCTGCGCGCGATCAGGATCGAACACACCCGGTCGCGGGTAATGCGGGGGAGACGCGGTGGGCTCGGACGGCTACCAGGTCAAGGCGGGAATGACCGGGCAGGCCCGGCAACTCGACGACGCGGGAACCGACATGGACGGCGTCAGCTCGGCCGTGAAGTCCCGCACGCACTACTCCTACGCCGACACCGGAGGCAACGACGCCGCGTCGGCGCTGAACGCGTTCGTGACCGCGTGGGAGGCACAGACCAAGACCGTGGCGTCGGCGCTGCACGAACTCGGCGGCAAGGTGCAGCTGGCCAAGGCGTCCTACCACGGCAGTGACAGCCGGGTACGGGCCGATGTGCACACCGTGCCCTCCGGCGGCGAGAGCGGCCTGACCGACACCTCACCGCAGAGCGGCCGCGCCTCGTCGCTTTCGAGCTACTGAGAGGCGGGACGATGTCGTTCTTCTTCAACCCCGTCGACTCGCCCTCCGTCCGCCTCGACTGGCTGGCCGGACTCTCCAAGAAGCTGCTCGCCGCGGGCAGCAAGAACGAGGTCCTGGACCTCATCGACGACGCCCTGTCCGTGCCGCGACCCGGTGGGGACCCGGGCGAGCTGGAGAGCCTGGCCATGCTCTACCGCGGCCAGATCGACGCGGTCAGCGGCGTCCACGACCAGGTGGACCGGGTGGGACGCAAGAGCCTGTCCGAAGTCTGGGTCGGCGACACGAGCGTGCTGGCCTCCGACGTGGTGAGCGCCGCCGCGCGGTCCGTGGACCAGATGCGCGAGGCGTTCCAGGGATGCGCCTCGGTGCTGCTGACGCTGTCCGACGCGATCGGCGCGGCCCAGCGCAAGGACGAACAGGGCCGCGGACAACTGCTGGAGCAGAAGAAGATGCTCGGCGGCCGGGACGGCTTCTTCGACGACCTGCACGAGAACGACGAGGAGGAGTGGGACCGCAAGAACGCCGCCCACTTCGGCTCCTACGCGGTCGACCTGATGCACGGCGCCGTCTCCGACGCCCAGGAGGCCACCCGCGTCGCGGCCCGCGACCTCAACAAGTGGGCCTCCGAGGCGCGCGCCGGAAAGATGCAGACCAGCGAACTCACCCCCGCGGACAAGCTGATGCTCGCCGACACGGGGGTCGCGGGCGCCGACGCCGAGCTGAACGAGATCCTCACGGCGAGCGACCTGGAGCGCGCCTCGACGCGGATGGACCTGCTCAGCCTCGACGACGAGATGGCCATGGAGCGGATGCTGGCGACGTCGGACAGCCCGCAGGAGCGGGCCTATCTGATGAAGGCGCTGGCCGCGGGGCACAGTGTCGACGAGATCCAGACGTTCCAGAACAAGATCCACGGCAAGGACCCCGCCTGGATGAGCCGGCACCTCACGCCGGTGGTCACCGCCTCGGACAGCATGGACGACGAGGGCCTGGCGCCGGACGGCTCGAACAACAACAAGGACGAGGTCTCCTTCGACGGCCAGCGCTGGATCCAGGGCGGCGACGGCTCCGAGGGCACCTGTGTGGCGTCGTCCACCGTCACCTCCCGTGCCATGGTCGATCCCGTCTACGCGCTCGAACTCACGGGCGGCCCCGACGGACAGCAGGACGACCCCGAGGCCTTCAAACAGCGCCTGGTGGCCGAACAGCACCGGCTGCACACCGAGGGCGACGGCGGCAAGAACTGGGGCGGCATGGGCCCCGAGGGACAGGAACGGATCAACGACAACGAGGTCGGCCGCGCGACCGGCAGCGACTACCAGCGGCAGGACCTGAACAGTGCCGCCGACCGCAGGGCGGTCCTCACGGACGTCGAGAACTCGGTGGCCCAGGGGCACCCCGTGCCGGTCGACGTCTCGGGCGACAAGGGCGCCCACGCCATGACCATCATCGCCCAGGAAGGTGACATGCTTCAGGTCTACAACCCCTGGGGCGAGACCACCTGGGTCAGCGAGGACGACTTCATCAACGGCCACATGGGCAAGGCTTCCGACAGTGATCTCCCCAATGCGTACAGCGTCTATCTTCCGCAGCAGTAGCCGGGGCGGCGGTGCCGCGGTCGCGGCCGTCGCGGTGCTCGCCCTGGCGACGGGCTGCGGCTCCGGTGCAAACGAGCCGTCCGACACCCCCGCGGCCACCGCACGGCACTCCTCGGGCACCGGCGACGGGACGACGAGCCGTCCGGTGAAGGACACCCGCATCACGGCCGCGCCGGGCGAGCGCTTCACGCTCACCGTCGGCCAGAACGCGTCCACCCGCGACTACTGGTACCTCGTCGACCCCCGGCCCGACAGCGCGGTGCTGGTCAGCCGTGGCCAGAAGTACGCCGCGGCGAAGGACTCGGCGCCCGGTTCCAGCGGCAGGCTCACCTTCACCTTCGAGGCCAAGGGCAAGGGCACCACCCGGTTCACGCTGCTGCACTGCACCTTCACCACCTGCCAGGGCAACACCGCCGACCGGCCCCCCGGGACCACCAGTCCCTCCGCCACCCCCAGCACGCCGACGGCCACCCCCACCCTGGCGCCCCGGCGCATCACGTACACCGTCACCGTCGACTGAGCCGAGACCCCGAGGCCCCGCCATGAACCACGCCCCGCACCCGCCGGACCGCACGGACGACGAGCTGGCCCGGCTCGACATCTCCGCCCTGCTGAGCGACGGGCTCACCGCCGAAGCCGGCCCCCGGCGCACCGCCCTGTTCGGCGACGGCGCCGTCGCCGCGGCCGTCGTCCTCGACCGCCTGGGCACCGAGCCGCGCTCGGTTGCCTTCCTCGCCGACACCGTGCGCGCGGGCGGCCTCGCCCACGCCACCCAGCTGCCCGAGCCACTGCCCCGCCCCGAGGCGGCCGGCCTCGTACGGGAGTGGCTGCGGACCGGCAGCGACCTCGACGGTGGGGTCCCCGTCGACGACACCGCGGCCACCTGGCTGCGCGCGGTGGCCACCCTCATCGAGCTGAAGCAGCGGACTCGGGCACGGGGCGCGTTCAACCATTCCTAGGCCGATGCCGAGGGCGGCGGCGTCGAGTGCCGCACGGCCGGGGTCGGTCCGGCGGGGATGGTCTGGCCGGGGCCGAACGGCCGGCGCGCGGCGCCGATCCGCGCACCCCATGGAGCCGAGGGGCGGTGGCGGACGAGCCCGTCGCCGCCGCTAAGGTATTCCGCCTTACTCGGCGGATCTCTCCCTTGAAGAGGCGGGCACGGTGCTCATGGACGCGGATCACGCGCGGCTGGTCGTCGCAGCACAAGACGGTGACCGGCGGGCGCGCGAGGAACTGGTCTCCGCGTATCTGCCGTTGTTGTACAACATTGTGGGGCGCGCGCTGAGTGGTCACGTCGACGTCGACGACGTCGTGCAGGAGACCCTGCTGCGCGCGATGCGCGACCTGCCCGCCCTGCGGACCCCGGAGAGTCTCCGGTCCTGGTTGGTGTCGATCACACTGCGGCAGATCACCACCTACTGGCAGCGGCAGCGCGCCCGTGAGGACCGGACGACGCTCATCGACGAGGCGCTTGCGGTGCCCGACGCCGGTGCCCCGCTGGAGGACGCGACGATCCTGCGGCTGCGCCTGTCCGACGAACGCGGCCAGGCCGTCGAGGCCGGGCGCTGGCTGGACGCGGAGCACCGGGTGCTCCTTTCGCTGTGGTGGCAGGAGTGCGCCGGGCTACTGACCCGGCAGGACATCGCCGACGCGACGGGACTGAGCGTCGCCCACACCGGCGTACGCCTGCAACGCATGCGCGAGCAGCTCGAACTGAGCCGGACGATCGTCGCCGCGCTGGCGGCCGACCCGCGGTGTCCGGGGCTGAACGGGACCGTCGCCGGCTGGGACGGGGTTCCCGCCTCGGTGTGGCGCAAGCGGATCGCGCGGCACACCCGCGGCTGTCCGACCTGCGCGGCGACGGCGACCGACCGGGTCCCGGCCGAGCTGTTGCTGCTCAGCGTCGCGCCGCTCGCCGTTCCCGCCACGCTCCTGGCCGCGCTGACCGCGAAGGGCCTGCTCTCGGGCACGGCCACGGCGGCCGGCATGACGGCGGCGGGAGGCGGGGGCCTGCTCGGCAAGTTCCACGCGCTCACCGCCCATCCGGTGGCGGCGCTCGCCACCGGTGGGGTTCTCGTCGCCGGGACCGCCACGTACGTGGCCTGGCCCGAGCCGGAGCACCGGGTGCCCGGTGTCACCGCCTCGCCCACGTCCGGTCCGTCCACGTCCGGTCCGTCCGCCACCGCGCCGCCTGCGTCCGGTCCGTCCGCGCTGCCGGCCGTCGTCCCGCTGGGCGCGCGATCGCTGGAATCCGTGGACCAGCCCGGCCGGTTCGTGACGTACGCAGGGGACTTCGCCGTACTCGGCAGCGGTGAGCAGGCGCGGCGGCGGGGGACCTTCACCGTCGTCAAGGGGCTCGCCGACAGCCGGTGCGTCACCTTCCGGGCCGCCGACGGCCGGTATCTGCGCCACAACTACCTGCGGCTACGGCTGAGCACCGACGACGGCAGCCGACTGTTCCGGGAGGACGCCACCTTCTGCCCGCGGCCCGGGGCGGTCGACGGGTCCGTGACCCTGCGCGCGCACAACTACCCGGGGTCCGCCCTGCGTCCACGCGACGGCGGCATCCGCCTCGACGGCTTCAACGGCACCCGGACCTTCACCGGGCAGGCGTCGTTCCTCGTGCGCGGACCCGCGACATGAGCGCGGCATAACGTTTTTCGGCCGCGAGATTCGTCACCGCGTACGCACGGATGTTTTTCGTTACGCGGTCCCACCCGCCACAGCCTCCTCTTCAGGGCGCCCACCACGGCGTACCCCGCTGTTCTGTCCCCTGAAGAAAGTCCCCCCCATGACCAGACACACGGACGAACCCCGCAAGGGTCTGCACCGGCTCCGCCGCCGGCCTCGCCGGACCCTGATGATCGGTACGGCCGCCTCGGCGCTGGTGGCCGGTGCCGTGACGCTCCTGCCCAACTCCGCCGGAGCCGCGGGGCTGGGTACCGACGCCTCCCCCTCGGGCCGGTACTTCGGCACCGCGATAGCCGCCGGACGGCTGAGCGACTCGTCGTACACGTCGATCGCCGACCGGGAGTTCAACATGATCACTCCCGAGAACGAGATGAAGTGGGACGCCGTCGAGCCGTCCCGCGGGAACTTCCGGTTCGCGGCCGCCGACAAGATCGCCGACCGGGCCCTGGAGCACGGCCAGCGGCTGCGCGGACACACCCTGGTGTGGCACTCGCAGCTGCCGGACTGGGTGAAGGCGATCAACGACCCGACCACGCTGCGCAGCGTCATGAACAACCACATCAAGACGACGATGGGCCGCTACAAGGGCAAGATCTACGCCTGGGACGTCGTCAACGAGGCATTCCAGGACGGCGCCGGCGGCGCGCTGCGCGATTCGGTGTTCAAGAACGTGCTCGGCAGCGGCTTCATCGAGGAGGCGTTCCGCACCGCCCGCGCCGCCGACCCGGCCGCCAAGCTCTGCTACAACGACTACAACATCGAGGACTGGTCGGCCGCCAAGACCCAGGGCGTCTACCGCCTGGCGAAGGACTTCAAGGCGCGCGGCGTCCCGATCGACTGCGTCGGCTTCCAGAGCCACTTCTCGGCGGGCGGTCCGCCGGCGAGCTTCAGGACCACCCTCGCGAACTTCGCCGCCCTCGGTGTCGACGTGCAGATCACCGAGCTGGACATCGCGCAGGCCTCCGCCACGAACTACGCGGCCGCGGTCAACGCCTGCCTGGCGGTGGCGCGTTGCACCGGCATCACGGTGTGGGGCGTACGGGACAGCGACTCGTGGAGGGCGGACGAGAAGCCGCTGCTCTTCGACGGCAGCGGCAACCCCAAGCCCGCGTACACCGCCGTCAAGGACGCGTTCAACGCCGCCTCGGGCACCAAGCCGGCCGACCCGGGTGCCGGTACGGGACCGATCAAGGGCGTGGCCTCGGGTCGCTGCCTCGACGTCCCGGGCTCCTCGACCACCAACAACACCCAGGTGCAGCTCTACGACTGCTCCGGGCAGCCCAACCAGAGCTGGACGTACACCGCGGCCAAGCAGCTGAAGGTGTTCGGCAACAAGTGCCTGGACGCGAAGGCGAAGGGCACGGCGAACGGCACCGAGGTCGTCATCTACGACTGCAACGGCGGCGCCAACCAGCAGTGGAACATCAACTCCAACGGCTCGATCAGCGGAGTGCAGTCCGGCAAGTGCCTCGACGCGATCGGCGCGAGCACGTCCAACGGCACCAAGATCCAGCTCTACACCTGCGCGAACGCCGACAACCAGAAGTGGTCCGCCCCGTCCGGGACGGCCGGCGGCACGTGCGCCCTTCCGTCCTCGTACAAGTGGAGCTCGACCGGTGCCCTCGCGCAGCCGGCGAACGGCTGGGCCTCGCTGAAGGACTTCACGCACGTCACCTACAACGGCAAGCACCTCGTCTACGGGTCGATGTCCACGGGCACCTCGTACGGGTCGATGGCGTTCGCCCCGTTCACCGACTGGTCGGACATGGGCAAGGCCACGCAGACCAAGATGGGCCAGAACGCGGTCGCGCCCACCCTCTTCTACTTCGCGCCGAAGAAGATCTGGGTCCTCACCTACCAGTGGGGCGCCTCGCCCTTCAGCTACCGCACGTCGAGCGACCCGACCGACCCCAACGGCTGGTCCGCGCCGCAGGCCCTGTTCACCGGCAAGCTGCCCGACGCCGGGACCGGTCCGATCGACCAGACGCTGATCGGCGACGACCAGAACATGTACCTCTTCTTCGCCGGTGACAACGGCAAGATCTACCGGGCGTCGATGCCGATCGGGAACTTCCCCGGCAACTTCGGCTCGACGTACACCACGGTCATGACGGACACCGTGAAGAACCTCTTCGAGGCGCCGCAGGTCTACAAGGTCCAGGGGCAGGATCAGTACCTGATGATCGTCGAGGCGCGGGGCGCGAACGAGAACCGCTACTTCCGCTCCTTCACGGCGACCAGCCTCGGCGGGTCGTGGACCCCGCAGGCCGCCACCGAGTCCAACCCCTTCGCGGGCAAGGCCAACAGCGGCGCCACCTGGACCAACGACATCAGTCACGGCGACCTGATCCGCTCCAACCCGGATCAGACGATGACCGTCGACCCGTGCAACCTCCAGCTGCTCTACCAGGGCAAGGACCCGAACTCGGACGCCCCGTACGACGCTCTGCCGTACCGGCCGGGCGTCCTGAGCCTGCGGCGCTGATCAACCCCACCCCCAGGGCGTCTGGCGGCGCGGTCCCCACCTCGCCGCCGGGCGCCCGATCAGCGCATGTCACTGCTTCGTCTTGTCGAAGTAGAACTCTCCTTGCCGTCCGTCCTCGCCTTCGTCGGTCTCCAGCGGTTCTGGCGCAAGGACCTGACGGCAGGCGCCGGGGGTTCGACGCACGGCTGGGTGGCCCGTGTCTCGTCCGGGCCACCCAGCCGTCACACTGTCCGCGCTCAGCGAAGGTCAGACCGGGTCGCCGTAGACGGCCCCCCGTCCATTGGTGCCGAAGTACACACGGCCGTGGATGCGGGGGTCTCCGGTGAGGGTGCCGCCCGTCCAGGCGTACTGGTGCCGGTCGTCGTTGACGCGGACCCAGGTGCGGCCCGCGTCGTCGGACCGGAAGATGCCGCGCACTCCGTGGATCTTGGAGCTCGTGAACACCGTGGGGTACGTGGCGCCCGGTGCGGCCTTGCCGAAGCCGACCACGTCGCCCTGGTCGACCGCTTCGATCCGGGTGAAGGCCGTTCCGGAGTCGGTCGAGCGCCACATGCCGTACGGCGTGGAGGTGCCCTCCTTGGCGGTGCCGCCGGCCAGCCAGATGTCGCCCTCGTGGCCCGGCACCGCCTTGAACCGGACGTTTCCATCGGTGGGCAGGCCGGTGGCAGCCGTACGCCGGAAGTTCTCACCGCCGTCGGTGCTGATGTAGAACCCGCCGGAGGAGTACGCGTAGAACGTCGCCGGGTTCACCCGGTCGGAGCGCACCGGCGCCCCCGCCGGCAGCCCCTTCGCGGCGGTCCAGGTCGCGCCGTGGTCGTCGGACCAGCTGACCGGTGCCCCGGCCGGTGACCAGACGATCCGCCGGCCGTCGGCGCCGACGGCCACGGCCTGGTCCTCGACACCTGGACCGGTGAGGCCGGACGGTTCGTCGCCGGACGGCTTCCAGGTGTCGCCGCCGTCGGTGGACACGGCGAAGTGCTGGGTCCAGCCGCTGGTGGGGTAGCCGACCCGGGCGATGGTGTGCGGCGCCAGCTCCGCGAAGTCCAGGGCCGGAGTGTTGCCGAACGTCGGGGTGTCGTACATCTTCGGTGCCTTGTTCAGGTCCGTGTGTCGGAAACCGCCGACGTCGCCGATGCCGGAGAAGAGATGAGCGCGCCCGGCCGGTGGGCTGATCAGGCACAGGACCGCCGTCTCCTCCAACCCCTGGGCCCGCACGGACAGATGGACCGTGCCGTCGTCGTCCCAGTCCGTCAGGTTGTCGGCGCCGTAGATCGTCGCACCGGTCCCGTACAGGAAGCGGTCGGAGTCGAACGGGTCGATCTGGACGGACTCCATCATCCAGCCCAGCTTCGGTGCCTTCTCGGGCGGCTCGGGGGAGGCGTTCCAGGTCAGCCAGGGGGCGTCCGAGATGTCGATGTCGTAGCGGAAGGTGCGCTGCCCGTTCGCGTCCAGGTCCCAGATCCGGCTCCAGGTGGCGCCGCCGTCGGTGGACCGGAAGAGCAGACAGTCCGGGTACCACTTGACCTGGGTGGACACCATCAGGGTCCGCGGGTTCTGCCGGTCGATGGTCAGGCCGCTGTAGCCGTAGGCGTTCTCGTCGCTGGTGGAGGGGACGGGGCTGATCCGGGTCCAGGTGTCCGTGGCGGTGTCGAGTTTCCACACGTCGCCCTTGGAGCCGTCGTAGGGGCCGGCGGTGTCGCTGGTGGCGAGGTACAGGTAGCCGCCTTCGTGGTCGAACACGGCGTGGTGCGGCAGGTATCCGGTGGGCTGGCCGGGGACGCGCTGCCAGGTGGCTCCCGCGTCGGTGGACCGGTAGAGGATGTTGTCCTTGTCGGCGACGGTGACGTACAGGGTCCGGGTGGCTCTGCCCGGTCTTCCGGTGCGCTGGTCGAAGACGACCTGCAGCACTCCCAGGTTGTCGCCGTTGTAGCCGTCGGGGTCGGAGGGGTCAGGGACGAAGTTGCCGACGTTCGGGAAGGCGGTCACCTGCGCGAAGGTCTTGCCGTGGTCGGTGCTGCGCCACAGGCCGTGGCCGCCGCGCACGCCGAGGTACAGGATGCTGTTGCGGTTCGGGTCGATCACGAGACGTTCGCCGATGCCCCGGCCGGGCATGTTGCCGCCCAGGCGGAACGGCAGGGGAGTGGTCTTCCAGGTACGGCCGCGGTCGGTCGAGCGCAGGATCGCCGCCATGGTCGGATCCCAGTCGGGCAGGGTGTAGGTGCCCGCCGCCAGGTAGACCCGGTCGGGATCGACCTCGTCGGTGGCGATGCTGATGATGCCGGTGTGCCCGTACTCGTCCCAGCCGATCCAGTCGGTGAGGGGAATCCACCGCCGGGTCGCCGTGTCCAGGCGGTAGGCGCCACCGATGTCGGTGCGGGCGTACACGAGGCCGGGCTCGCGCTGGTTGAAGACGATGCCGTGGACGAAACCGCCGCCGACGATCTCCGCGTTGCGGAAGCGGTACGGGGCCCTGGCCTGTCCGGAACCGGCGGCGGACGCGGCGTAGGGGGAGAGCACCGGGAGCGCGGCCGCGGCCGCGCCGGCGGCCAGCAGCCCGCGGCGGGAGAGATGCGGGGTCGGGGACATGGACGATCCTGCCTTTCCTGTGAGGTGTGGTGGGTCTCAGGGGTGGTGCAGGTCGGTGCGGGCCGTGCGTCAGGAGAGCAGCGACGCCGCCTCGGACCCCTCCCGTACGAAGACCGGGATGCGTTCCAGGGGGGCTTCGGCGTCGAGCGTCGTTCCGCCCGTCCGTACGGCTTTGGTGGCGGGGTCGAGCCAGTCGGTCCCGGACGGCAGATACACCCGGCGGGTCCGGGCGCCCGCCTCGTACACGGGCGCCACCAGCACATCGGGGCCCAGCAGGAACTGGTCGTCCACGTCCCAGGCATCCGGGTCCTCGGGGAAGTCGAAGAACAGCGGGCGCATCGGTGGGGCGCCCGTACGGTGCGCGTCGTCGGAGAGGCGGTGCAGGTACGGGCGTAGACGTTCGCGCAGCAGCAGATGCTCCCGCAGGATCCCGTACGCCTCGTCGCCGTACGACCAGACCTCGTTCGGCCCACCGGTCATGTCCGTGGAGAAGGCGGGGTAGTTGGGCTCCCGGTCCCCGTGCAGTCGCATGACCGGACTGAACGTGCCGTACTGGAACCAGCGGACGAGCAGTTCACGGTAGTCGGGGTCGTCCGGGTCGCCGCCGGCGAAGCCGCCGATGTCGGTGTTCCACCAGGGGATACCGCTCATCGCGACGTTCAGGCCGGCCCTGATCTGGCGGGCGAGGGAGTCGAACGTGGTGGGGATGTCGCCGGACCACAGCAGGGCACCGTGCCGCTGGCTGCCCGCCCACGCCGAGCGGATCAACGACAGGGGGCGGTCCTCGCCCGCCGCGCGCAGACCGTCGGCCACCGCGCGCGCGTGCTCCAGCGGGTAGAGGTTGGCGACGGCCGCGGCCGGCCCGGCCGCGTACACCGCGCGCTCGGCGACGGCCGGGGGCAGATCGGGTTCGCAGGCGTCCAGCCAGAAGCAACTGACGCCCGCAGAGTAGTAGTTGGTGTTCAGGCGCTGCCACAGAGCCGCGCGGGCGCCGGGGTGCGTGGCGTCGTAGTAGGCCATCGGTCGAGTCGTCGCGTCGCCGCCGTGGCGCGAGGGCCACGGCAGGGTGAGCAGACCGCTGTCGGCATCCTCGACGAGGTGTCCGGCGGCACGCAGTTCGTCGTACGTGTCGCTGCCGGGCTCGACCGTCGGCCAGACCGAGACGGCGAGCCGCACCCCGAGCCGTGCCAACTCCCGCGTCATGGCCTGGGGGTCGGGCCATTCGGCGGGCTCGAAGCGCCAGTCGCCCATGCGCTGCCAGTGGAAGAAGTCACAGACGATGACGGACAGCGGCAGGCCGCGATCCTTGTACTGCCGTGCCACGGTGAGGAGTTCGTCCTGCATGCGGTAGCGCAGCTTCGACTGCCAGAAGCCCGACGCCCACTCCGGCAGCAGGGGCGGCCGACCGGTGGCCTCGGTGTAGGCGTCGAGGATCTGGGCCGGGGTGTCGCCCGCGGTGATCCAGTAGTCGATGCGTCCGCCGGCGTCCGCGGTCCACCGGGTGGCGTCCGCGCCCAGCTCGACCCGGCCCGTGGCGGGGTTGTTCCACAGCAGTCCGTAGCCCCGCGAGGAGTGCAGGAAGGGTACGGCCGCCACGGTGTTGCTCTGGACGAGATCGACCACACAGCCCTTCTGGTCGAGGCGTCCGTGCAGATGCTGACCGAGGCCGTGCAGCCGTTCACCGTCGTAGGCGTCGAAGGACTGCTGTGCACGGCCGCCCGCCGCGAGGACGCGGGGGCCGGCGTGATGGGAGCGCGGGTCGCGCTCGGCGAGGAGGAGACGGCCCGAGGCGGCATGCCGGAACGTCAGCCGGCCGTCCCGCGAGGCTTCCACGGCCAGACGGCCGTTGACCAGGCGCGCCGAGCCGTCCTCCGATGCGGACAGCGTGACAGGAGCGGCGGGCGCCGGACTTTCCAGGGCTCCGGGGGCGGTGGGGTCCAGGGTCCCGGCCGAGGCGCGTACGCGGACGGCGTTCGGCCCCCAGGGCTCGACGCGGAGCACCTCCGCGGCGGTGAGGAGCTCCAAGCCGCCTGCGCGGATGCGGTAGGACACGGGGTGTCTCCTTCGTTCTTCGTCTTGGACGGGATCTTGGACGGGACCCACGCCTGCGGGATCTCTCGGCCGGGGCCGGGGTCGTCATGGCGACGGCCCCGGCCCCGGCCCCGGGATCAGGAGGGGTCGCCGTACTGGAGGCCGCGTCCGTTGGTGCCGATGTAGACGCGGCCGAAGGTGTCGGGGTCACCGGTGATGACGCCGGTGCTGCCGATGGCGCCCCACTGGTGCGCGTCGTCGTTGACGCGGACCCAGGTGGCGCCCTTGTCGGTGGAGCGGAAGACGCCGGTGACGTCCTTGACCGTGCCGATCAGGTAGAGGGCCTGGTAGGAGGCGCCCGGCGCGGCCTTGCCGAAACCGACGGCGGAGGCGGACGACGCCGTGGTCAGCGTGGTGAAGGTGCCGCCGCCGTCGGTGGAGTGCAGCAGCCCCTTGCCGCCGCCCGTGATCCACAGGTCCCCGGCCCGGCCCGGGACGGCCTTGAGGCGGCCGTCGGCAGGCAGGGCGGTGGCGCGGGCGGTGAAGCTCGCGCCGCCGTCGGTGCTGGCGTACAGGGTGCCGCCGGACAGGGAGTAGAACGTGCGGGCCGAGGAGCGGTCGGCGACGACTTCGGCGTCGGCCCCGAGCCCCTGGACCGCGATCCAGTGCGCCCCCTTGTCGGTCGAGCGGTGCGGCTTCTGCCCGGCCTCGGTCCACACCAGGGTGGAGCCGTCCGCGGCGACCGCGATGCGACCGCTGTGCGCACTGGCCACCGGTTCCGCCGCGAAGCCGTGCCAACTGGCGCCGCCGTCGGTGGAGTAGGCACCGTCCTGGTCGCCGCCCGTACCGACGCGGGCCATCACCTCCGGCTCGGACTCGGCGTAGTCGATGTCGGTGCTGTTGCTCATCAGCGGGTCCTTCATCCGCCCGGACGGCACCTTGGTCAGGTCGTCGTGCCGGAAGCCGCCCTGGTCCCCCATGGCGGTCAGGACGGCCGCGCCGCCGGGCGGAGCGGCGGCGTCGAGGAGCGACGTCTCCTCGAGCCCCTTGGCCCCCACGGTCCAGTGGCTGGTGCCGGCGTCGGCGTCCTTGCTGCGCCAGATGCCGTTGCCGGTGCCGTACAGCACGTGCCCCGAGTCGAAGGGGTCGATGGACAGGGCGGTCATCCAGTGACCGGTGTGCGCGCCGACGTAGGGGGCGCCGGAGGCGTCGCGCACGGCGGTGTCCCCGAGGGACTTCCAGGTCGAGCCGCCGTCGGTGGAGCGGTAGATCGCGTCCTCGGGGTACCAGCGGTCCAGCGTCGTCACCATGACCGTGGACGGCTTGCGCGGATCGACGGCCAGGCCGGAGAACCCGTACGAGCCCTGGGAGGGGGACACGTCCTTCCACTTGCCGCCGGTCGGCGTGTACTTCCACACCGAGCCCCCGGTCACGCCGTTGGGCCCCGGGTTGTCGGTGTAGGTCAGGTACAGCGACCCGTCGCCGGACACGACGCCGTGCTGCGGCAGTTGGCCGGTGGGCTGACCCGCGACGGCCTGCCAGGTGCTGCCGCCGTCGGTGGATCGGTACAGCGGGGCGGACTTGTCGGCGACGCCGACGTACACGGTGTCACGGCCGGCGGGCCCGTACGTCACGAAGGAGATGCCGGAGCCGCTGCCCGCCCCGTCCTTGACGGGGAAGGAGGAGACCTGGTGCCAGGTCGCGCCGTAGTCGGTGGACCGCCACAGCCCGTTCTTGCGGGAGCCGAGCAGCAGATGCGCGTGGTTCGACGGGTCGACCACGAGGCGTTCGCCCGCGCCGCGGCCGTCCTCGTTGCCGCCCACCTTGAAGGGCAGGTCGGTGCGCCGGAAGGTGCGGCCCCGGTCGGTGGAGCGCAGGATCGCGCCGTTGCCCGCCCAGTCGTTGGTGTAGGTGCCCGCCGAGAGGTAGAGCCGGTCGGGGTCGACCGGATCGGTGGCCAGCGCGTCGATGCCCAGCAGGTTCCAGTCCTTCTCACCGATCCAGTCGGTCAGCGGGATCCACTGCTCGGCGCCGGCGTCCCAGCGGTACGCGCCGCCCATGTCGGTGCGGGCGTACAACAGGCCCTGCTCGCGCGGGTTGAACACCAGCCCGGTGACGTAACCGCCGCCCACCACCTGGGCGTTGCGCCACGCGTACGGTCCTGCGGCAGCCGTCGTGGTCGCCGTCCGAGCCACCTTCACCAGCTTCCACTGTCCGCTGGTGCCACTGCTGTCGCCAGGGGACTGGACGGCCGCCGCCCCGTCGGCCGTGGAACCCTTGGAGACGGCCAGGACCTGGCCGCTTCTGCGGGAGGTGAAGGTGACGGCGCCGGAGTCGCCCACCTTCTTGATCTTCCACTCCTGGGCGGGGGAGGAGCTGTTGGTCTGCTGCTCCGCGGCGGCCCCCTTGGCGGTCGAACTCCGCGCTGTGCCAAGGACTTTGAGGCTCGCGCGGTTGACCAGCTCGTAGTAGCCGTCCCCGACGGCCCGCAGCCTCCACTGCTGGCCGGCCGTGTTCCGTGCGGCCCGCTGCCGGACCTGCGTGCCGGCGGCGGTGGAGCCGTCGACGTCGAGGGCCTTGCCACTGCGCAGCGAGACCAAACGGTAGGCGGTGCCGGTGTCGACCGTCGCGGCCTGCGAGTCGTCCTGAGCGAACAACAGGTACGGAACGACGGCGGCGGGCGCGCCGAGCAACAGGCCGGTGGCGGTCCAACGGCGACGGTGACGTCCGCGGCGCCCGCCGTGCGCGGTGCTCTTCGCTTGGGTGTTCATGGGGGGTGTTCTCCTCGCTTGCCGTTCACTGGAAGTCGACGGACCCGGGCACTGCTGTGAACGGGTCCGGCTCCTAGTGGCCACAGACGCCGCAGAGGTTGCTTTGAGCTGGTGGGCGAGGTGAACTCAGCTGTTCTCCGACGACGAGTGGAAGCGGAACGCGGCCAGTCGGAAGGAGCCGCGCAGGATCAGGGCCAGGTCGTGCGGGCCGGGTTCGACGCCGGACAACTCGGCCGTGACCGTGGTCCACGCGTGCCGGTCGCCGGTGACCGGCACCGCGATCCGGCCCAGACTCCGCTCGCCCGCCCGCACTTCCACGCTCGCCCCGCCCCCGGCCTCCCCCTCGCCGGCGACCTCGGCCTCGAAGCGGTCCGCACCGGCCAGATCGGTCGACCGGAACACCAGTGTCGTGGGGCGGGACGGATCGGCGGAGGTCACCGCATCGCCCGCGGCCCGGGTGGCGTCGACCAGGACGGCGCCCGTGTGGTCGTCGAAGTCGCAGGCACGGGTGCGGCGGTGGACGACCGTCCGGGGGACAGGCGGTGGCCCGGTCACCCGGAGGCGCGCGGTGTCCACGATGTTCCCTGCGGAGCGTGCCGCCAGTACGTCGTAGTCACCGGGGTCGACGGTGAAGGTTCCGGTCACCACGTCCCAGTGGGCGAACCGTTCGGCCGGGAGCCGGAAGTCGAGCCGCCTCGTCTCCCCCGGTTCGAGCCGGACCTTCTGGAAGTCCGCGAGGCGCAGCCGGGGCGCCTGGTAGCGGGCGTGAGGGGCACGGACGTAGAGCTGGACGACCTCGCTGCCGGGGCGGGATCCGGAGCAGGTCACCGTCACCGAGACGTCCACGGTGCCGTCCTGGGCCATGGTGTCCGCGGAGAGCCGCAGGTCACGATAGGTGGTATCGGCGTACGAGAGGCCGTGCCCGAACGGGTAGAGCGGCGTGGCGTGGTGGTACTGGTAGGTCCAGCCGGCCTTGATGACGTCGTAGTCGAGCGGGTGCGGCAGTTCGTCGTCGCCGCGGTACCAGGTCTGCGGCAGCCGTCCGGCGGGATCGGACGTGCCGAGCAGTACGGAGGCCAGCGCATGGCCGGTCTCCTGGCCGCCGTGGGAGGTCCACAGCACCGCCGGGAGATGCGCGTCGGCCCAGTCGACGGCGTAGGGGTAGCTGCTCATGACGACGAGCGCGGTCTCGGGGCGGACCGCGGCGACCGTGCGCAGCAACGCCTCCTGGGTCTCGGGCAGGGCGATGTCCGAACGGTCCTCGGTCTCCCGGCCGTTGATCATGGGGTGGTTGCCGAGGACCACGATGGCCGCGTCGGCCGACGCGGCGGCGGCCCGGGCCGCCGCCGTCCCGTCGTGCAACAGCTCCCGCTGCCAGCGTTCGGCCGCCATGACGTCGTCGGAGGTGACGCGCACACTGCCGTCGGCAGGATCGACGGCGGCGTAGCAGCCGGTGCGGACGTGCCGGAGCGCGACAGTGTCGCCCGCGTCGCCCTCGTCGTCGGGTACGGGCTCCAGACGGAACGTCTCGTCGACGAACCAGTTCTTGACCACGGTCCGTTCGGCGACGAGTGAGCCGTCGTCGGCACGGCCGAGGTAGCGGCCGGTACCGGCTTCGCACAGAGTGAGAACGCCGTCGCCCCACTCCTGAACGTCGAAGGCGCCCTTGCCCAGGGGCTCGCCCGTCGTACGGGAACGCAGCGCGATCCGGTCGGCGCCCGGCACGCACACCACCTCGCCGCCCAAGGGCGCGAGCGCTGCCCGCAGACCGGTGGCGATGCCGACCTGGTACGGCAGGGCGCCGCTGTACCAGTCCTCGTACAGGGTGTCCGCGTGCGGGCCGATGACCGCGATCCGCCGGGAGCGGGCCGGGTCGAGCGGCAGCAGGCCGTCGTTCTTGAGCAGCACGACCGACTCGACCGCCGCACGCCGGGCGAGGGCGCGGTGCTCGGGACAGTCGACCACCTCGGGCCCGATCCCCGCGTACGGGTCCAGGTCCGGGTCGAACTCGCCCAGGCGGAATCGGAGTTGCAACTGGCGGCGGACCGCGCGGTTCACGTCCTCCTCGTCGATGAGGCCGCGCTCCAGCGCCTCGCGCAGTCGGCCGACCACGGTCGCGCTGTCCTCACGGAGGTCGGTGAAGTTGTCGATGCCCGCTTTCAGAGCGGCGGCGTGGCCTTCCGCGTGGCTTTCGAAGTAGTGCTCCGGTGTGACGAGGTTGGTCGGCGCGCCCTCGTCGCTGACGACGAACAGTTCGTGGCCGGTGGGCCGGGCCCAGGCCCGCAGCTCCCGTTCGATCAGCGGACTGACGTGGCAGGGACGGCCGTTGACCAGGTTGTATGCGGCCATGGCGCCGGTGGCCGCACCGGAGGCGATGGCCGGGCGGAAGGCGGCCAGGTCGTACTCGTGCAGCACGCGGGGGCGAAGGCCGGAGGAAGTGGTGCTGCGGTCCTGCTCGTTGTTGTTGGCCAGGAAGTGCTTGAGCACGGGAGCGGTCCGCAGGTAGACGGGGTGATCGCCGGCCAGCCCCCGACAGTACGCCGTGGCGGTCCGCGCGGTGTGCAGCGAGTCCTCCGAGTACCCCTCCTCGTTGCGGCCCCACCGCGGATCGCGCAGCAGGTTCACCACGGGTGACCAGACCTGGAGCCCGTTGGGGCCGGACCCGGCCGGGGCGGTCCGGTGCCGGTGCAACGCGCGCAGCTCTGTCGAAACGGCCTCTGCCACGGTGCGCACCAGCGATTCGTCCCAGGTGGCCCCCAGCCCCACGGCCTGGGGGAAGACCGTTGCCTTCCCCAGGCCGGCGACACCGTGCAAAGCCTCCGTCCCGGTGCGGAACGCGACGATGCCCAGGCGGGGGACAGCCGGTACGTACTGGTGCAGCATGGCGAGCCGCTCGTCGAGCGTGAGCCGTTCCAGCAGGTCGTCGACGCGGTCGTGCAGCGACAGCGCCGGATCGCGGAAGGCGGGTGTGGCTGCGGCTGGGGACGCGGAAGTCACGTGAGGGATCCCTCGGCAGGCGGGAGTCGAGCAGGGGTGGTGTACGTGTCGAAGCGCATCGACGCTGACATTCCCCGCGTTGACTGTCAATGGTTCGAACAGAAGGATTTTCTTTGGGTGTTGGCGTGCATTTCTCCTTGTCGAGCAGGAGTGACTCGGTTAGCTTCACTGTTCCGTGAAGCGCTTCGATTTCTTGACATCCGAGGACACCGAGGTGGTGGAGGTGAAGGCCGCGGGCCACGAACGGGGCCGATCGGGCAGTCGCCTGTCGGCCGGGGCCGCGCTTGTCGGCGGATTCGGATCGCGTCCTGGGGGCGGACCGGGAACGGGAAAGTTCTGGCCATGAATGCATTTCAGGGGCACCAGAAAGGGCGCTCCGGTTCGGGCTTGGCCCTAATCGAAGCGCTTCGAAAAAATCTGGAATCTGACCACACCCGCGCCCGCGCGGGGCGTTGGGGGAGTCAGCGGCCCAGGACGTGGCTCTGGATGACGGTGGCCGCCGCGCCGCGGGCCCAGTGGGCGAAGTCGCTGTGACGGATGTCCACGTCGAGAGGGGCGGCCCGAGGTGTGCGGTCTGCCCGGAGACCCTCGTCCACGGCTGTGCGGGCGACTTCCGCCAGACGTACGCCCTCACCGGTGACAACGATCTTCGGCACCCATGTGAAGTTGGCGACCGCGGCCAACAGGCGGCCGAGTGCTCGACCGGACCGGGTGACCACGGCCGCGGCCACCGGTTCGCCCTCGGCCGCCAGGTCGAGGCACTCGTCATAGGTCACCGGACGGCACAGCCCCACGGAGGCGCCGCCGAACCAGTGCTCCGCCCGGGTGAGCGCCAGCAGGTCGTTGTCGACCGTGACCGAGCCGGCGAACGTGTCCTGGAGGAGGCGGCCGAGGGGCACGGCCGTGGTCCACCCCAGAAACGGCGCATCGGTCACCGTCGTACGGTCGACGACCCGCCCGCCGAGGCTCACCCCCATCCGCTGACCTGTACGTGATCGGGGCTGAGCTCGTCAGCCAACTCGCGGAGGGTCGCCACGACGGAGGCGGGGTCCCGGCCGGTCAGCGGCCTGCGGCTGGAGGCCGTCACTTCGGCGCGCATGGTGGTCAGGACGGCGTGGACGTCGGCGCCCGTCACCTTGGCGCCGATGAAGTGGCGGGCGGTGGGGTTTATGTCGAGCGGCCGGGTCCTGCGTACCGTCCCGGAGTCGGAGTCGCCCTTGCCGTCCACCCCCACGAGCAGCCCGCTGTCGACGAGTGGCTTGGCCAACCGGGAGGACGACCGCCTCATCGCTCGCGTCCGACCTTCACCTCAGAGAGGATCCGCACCCGAGTCCTGTCAGGCAACGTCAGGTCGTGTCATCAGCGGTGACCGAACGTGCAGTTCCAGGCTGGGGCCGGTCAGGGGCGGGGTGCTCCAGGTAGCCGTCGCGGTTGCCGTGTCGGCGTCGACGGTCAGCCGAACACGGTGCGGGGTGGTGATGACGTAGAGGTCGGCGACGTAGGTGCTGCCCTGCCAGGCACCGGCTGCCACAACAGGTCTGCCGAGCGGGGCACTCTCCCGCCAGTCGCAGTGGCCGACCTCGACATCGAAGAGCGACTCGAATCGTACGAGCCATCCACCGTCGGTGGGATCGACGGTGACCGTCGTTCCGTCGGGCAGGGCCGACCCCTCCGCCGAGGCGTCGAGTTTCGCGCTGACCCCACGCCCCGGCGCGGCCGAACCCGGCACCGGGTGCAGCGACAGGTGCTGCAGCCGGTCGGCGAGGATCGCGTCGTCCTGGGCGCTTCCCGCCTGACCGACGCCGGGCAGCAGGCACTCCCACACCGCGTCGAGCACATCCTGGGCCTCTCCCTGGGCGGTCACGGCGACGACGAGGTCGTGGGACGGGACCACCACGCACTGCTGCCCATAGGAGCCATGGCCGTGGTAGCCGTGACGCGACATCCAGAACTGGTAGCCGTAACCGTAGGAGAAGTCCGCCTGATCCACCCCGTCCAGAATCCACTCACTGTCGATGTGCCGACTGGTCGCCAGCTCCACCCAACTGCGCGGGACGAGTTGTCGCTCGCCCCACGTGCCTCCGCGCCGCAGCAGTTCACCGAAGGCGGCGACGGCCTCGGTCGTCAGGTGCAGTCCGTGGAACCCGAAGACGTCGCCGTTGGCCACCCGATCCCACTCGGCGTGGTCGATGCCCATTGGCGCGAACAGGCGCGCGTCGAGGAACTCCGCAAGACCGCGGCCCGTGACCCGTTCCACCATCCGGGCCAGAATGTGGGTGGTCGAGTTGTCGTAGACGTGGCGTGTTCCCTGGGCCGTGTCGAACGGCAGGCTCAAGAAGCCCTTCACCAAGTCGTCGGGTTCCCGCTGCCACGCCTCGGCGAGGCTGTCGGTGGGGTGCCCGCACGTCATGGACAGCAAGTGATGAACGGTGATGCGGCGCCCCTGCTCCGAGATGTGGGCCGGAACGCGGTCGGGCAGCACGTCCACCACACGGTCGTCCAGCGAGAGCAGCCCGTCCCCGATCGCGAGCCCCACGGCAACAGATGTGAACGACTTGGTCAGGGAGTAGAGAAGGTGCGGTCGGTCGGCCGAGTACGGCGCCCACCAGCCTTCGGCCACCACGTGACCGCCGTGGACGACCATAAGGGAGTGGCTTTCGCCTGATCGCGCTTCGAGCCTGTCCAGCAGGGTGAGGATCGAACGCGACGATATCCCCGAGGCGACCGGCGCCGAACGGGGAAGCAGAGTGCGCTGAGATCGCATCCCGGCTTTCTAACACGTTCCCGCGAGCGGGACGTCGAGCTTCGTCGTCACGGAGCAGGATCCCCCTGTGGCTGCGTTCCTGACCTGCGGGGGTCACGCGATGTCGGCGTGCCGGTCGACCTCGTCCAGCACGGCGTCGAGCAGACGGGGGACGCGGGCGTCGAGTTCTTGCGCCCCATGGCTATGGACGACTCGGCGCAGCAACTCGCGCGCGTCGTCTCGCTCGACACACACCGGGAGGGTGTGCGCTCGACATTGCCGTCACCATCACCGCCGGGGCGCACGCCCCGGGCATCGCCGGCAAGGAAGAGCGGGCCAGAGAGCGGGCCAGCCTTGCGGGGCTCCTGGGAGGAGCGAAGCGAGCGGCGCCGCTCAGGCCGTGGGTGCCGTCGAATTGCCCGGCGTTTCAGCGGCCCGGTGCTCTCCAGTCGTTCCTTCCGTGAGGTGTACGGGCTCAGTCCGAGCGGGTACCGTGCGCTGAATGTCTACGATCTGCGCACGGATCGTTCAGTGCGGTGATCGTTGCCGCTCTAGGTTGTCGGTGTCGTCGGAGCGCAGAGGGGGCTCCGGGGCTGATGGCTCACGCCGGCCGTCGCCCCGGCAGCCCCGTTCTCCGCTCCTGCCGTTCCTCTGCACCTGGGAGAACACTTACGTGAAACGTACCTTGGCGGCCCTGGCCACCCTTGCCGCAGTCGTGGGAGGCGTCCTGGTCACAGCCCCCACCGCGGCGGCGGCCGATGGCTACTGTTCCACGTCCACGGGCGTCGTCCGGGGCGACTACGGGACCCATGTCCCCACGACCAGTTGGGGGTCGACCTCTTGTGTCATGAGCCGGGGCTCCACCGGCGACGGGGTCGAGGAACTGCAGTTCGCCCTGACCATCTGCTATGGGATGGACACCGGGGGCACCGACGGAATCTACGGCGCCAAGACCGAGGCCGCCGTGCGGTCGCTGCAGAGCGCGACCGGACAGACGGCCGACGGGATCTACGGCCCCAACACCCGCAACGTCGTGGAATGGCGCTGGTACCGGTACCCCAACGGCGCGAAGTGCGAGCGTCTTTGACGCATCCGGCGCACGAGCCGCTGCGTTCCGACGCGTGCGGCCGCATGCACTCCGGCCCATGTTCGAGGAGACCTTCGAGAGGGAGCATTGCTGATGAAGAGCATCGCTGGCGCGGGTGCCGGCGCACTGCTCGCCGTTGTGGCTGCTGCGGGCAGTGGAAGGGCCACGGGCACAGCCATGCAGGACTGGGCCGCCGACTGGTGGTACGTGTGCAACAAGTCCCTCCCGAACTCCCCCGATTCCGGAGCGTAGTTCGGGAACGAGCCACGCAGGCAGCCCAGGGGCCCGTGTCGCCGTCAGGTGACCGGGCCCCTCGACTTCTACGGGTGTGCGGGGCGGGCGGTGGAACGGGGACCCCCGGCGACGCGCCGAGCACCGTGCCTGTCTCGACCGCAGCAGAACGGGCCTTTCAGCACGAGTACTGCCCAGCGCGCCCGCCACCCGAGCACTCATCCGCCGCTTCGCCGCCCGAACACGACGGCGACCGCCTCGTCGGTGACGTGTTCCGGGACGGGGGAGTCGGGGTCGGCCGCCGCCGGAATGTCCGATGTGTTCGACGGCTTCAATGCAGATGCTCCTGGTGCGTCGCGTGGGGTAGGCATCCGAGGTCTCCGGATGCCACCGCCACAGTGTCAACTCGGGACCAGGACCATGGTCGCGAGAATCCCCGGTTTCGGTAGCCGGGGAATGGGTGCTACGTTCCGCCGGGCCGTTCCACCTGTGGTCTGGTCGCGTGACCGAGGTACTCGGAGTGGCCGGTGCTGGCTTCCACCAAGGGGGCGACCCGAAAGCTGACGCCTCATCAGGAAAGTCGGCGTTCCGTCAGCATGAGTGCTGCAAAAACCTGGGGGAAGCTGCCCGGACCCGGGACTGGTTGTACCGTGGACGAGAAGCACTTGACCTGCAAAAACGCAGGCAGGGAGCCTACCTGTAGGAGTACCGCGATGTTGCGCACCATGTTCAAGTCCAAGATTCACCGTGCCACCGTCACCCAGGCCGACCTGCACTACGTCGGCTCGGTCACCATCGACGCCGATCTTCTCGACGCCGCTGACCTGCTGCCCGGCGAGCTCGTGCACATCGTCGACATCGACAACGGGGCCCGGCTCGAGACGTACGTCATCGAAGGGGAGCGGGGGTCCGGCGTGATCGGGATCAACGGGGCGGCGGCCCATCTCGTCCACCCCGGCGACCTGGTGATCATCATCAGTTACGCTCAGGTCGACGACGCCGAGGCGCGAATGCTGCGGCCCAAGGTCGTGCACGTGGACCGGGACAACAGGATCGTGGCGCTCGGCGCGGATCCGTCCGAGCCGGTCCCCGGCGGCGACCAGCGGCGCAGCCCTCAGGCGGTGCCCGCCGCACGCTGAGGCCGGTCACCCGCACACCCGGGAGTGACCATGAGCGACATCGAGATCCACGACGACCGCGACGCGGGCCTGCTGAGGGCCCGCGTGGGCGGTGCCGACGGCGAAGTCGCCGGATACATCCAGTACTTCGTCCTCGACGAGCCGCAGCGTGCCCTCGTGCCGGTGCACACCATCGTGGAGCCCGCGCACGAGGGGAAGGGCATCGGCGGCTCGCTCGCCCGTGAGCTGTACGCGATCGCCGCCCGGGAGTCGATCGTGGTGGCGCCGCTGTGCCCGTTCGTCGTGAAGTGGGCAGCCCGTCACCCCGGCGAGGCCCCGGCCGTCCCCGATGAGCTGCTCGCCGCCGCGAAGGCCGCCGTGGAGGCCGATCCGAACAAGTGGTGACCTGCGGAAACCGGTGAACGGCGGGTGAGTAGGGTGCCGGACATGCATCTGGCGCTCCTGCACACCTCGCCCGTCCACGTCCCCGTCTTCGACGCCCTGCGCGACGCCGCTCACCCCGGCCTCGCCCTGCGCCACATCGTCCGCGAGGAACTGCTGGAGCGGGCCAGGGAGCACGGGCCCGACTCCGTCACCGGCGACATCCGTACGCTCCTGAAGGCGGCGGCCGACGACGGCGCCGCCGTCGTGCTGTGCACCTGCTCCAGCATCGGCGCCGTCGCCCAGGCCCTGGCCGCCGAGGCCGGAGTGCCGGTGCTCCGCGTCGACCGGCCGATGGCCGCGCTCGCCGTCGCCGAGGGGCCGCGCGTCGTCGTGGTCGCCACCACCCACAGCACGCTCGGCCCGACCGTAGCCCTGGTGGAGGAGGAGGCGGCCCGCGCGGGCCGCCCCGTCGAGGTGCGCACCCTGCTGGTGGAGGACGTCTGGGAGCTGTTCCTCGCCGGGGAGCGCGAGACCTACCTCGACCAGGTCGCTGCCGTCCTCGACACCGTCACCGATGCCGACGCGGTCGTCCTCGCCCAGGCGTCCCTGACCGACGCCGCCGACCGCACCCGCACCACCGTCCCCGTCCTCTCCAGCCCCGGCCCGGGACTCGCCGCCGCGGCCGCGGAGTGCGCGCGGGTGATGTCCGTCTAGCCTGAGGAGCTGACCGCAGCGCAGTCGAGGGACGAGGAGCCGTCATGACCGACGTCGTCATCAGCCCCACCGGGTGGGTCGCCGACCAGGCCCGTACGTACGAGGAGTCCGGCGGGACCAAGGGCACCACCATCCAGGGCGTGCCCTGCCTGCTCCTCGACTACCAGGGCCGCAAGTCGGGGCAGTGGCGTCGCACCGTGCTCATCTACGGGCGCGACGGCGACGACCTGCTGATCGTGGCCTCGTACGGCGGCTCCGACAAGCACCCCCTGTGGTACGTGAACCTGCAGGCCAACCCGGACGTACGGCTGCGGGTCGGCACCGAGCGGTTCACGGCGCGCGCCGAGACCCTGCCGGCCGAGGAGAAGGCCCGGGTCTGGGACTCCCTCGTCGAGCTGTTCCCGCGCTACGCGGAGTACCAGAAGAAGACAAGCCGGGACATTCCAGTCGTGCGACTCGTACGTACGGACGGCTGAAAGGACGCGTGGACCCGGCGGGCGTGGGCACGCGCCCCGGGAGACAGTGGAAGTGCACCGGCCGCCCAGTGGCGCGTCCGGCGTACCCCCTCCGAACCGTTGGAGGCACCGCCATGACCCACCCGTTCCCCGACCCCGTCCCGCCGGGACCCGTGCCCGGCCCCGGGCCGAGTCCGGGCCCGGGACCCGACCGGCCGGACCCGGGGCCGCTCCCGGATCCGTTCCCGACGCCGAAGCCCCGGCCCGTGCCGGAACCCTCGCCGTCCCCGGTCCCGCCCGGACCGACCCCGGACCCCGACCCGACACCACCGGAGCCCGAGCCGTCGCCGGTCTAGCGGTGACTACGCCTCGACCTCGGAGCGGTCACCGCCCCACAGCGTGTGGAACGAGCCCTCCCGGTCGGTGCGCCGGTACGTGTGCGCGCCGAAGAAGTCCCGCTGGCCCTGCGTGAGCGCGGCCGGCAGGCGCTCGGCGCGCAGCGCGTCGTAGTACGCGAGCGCCGCGGCGAAGCCCGGCGTGGGCACCCCCTGCGTGGTCGCGGCGACCAGGACGGCCCGCCAGTCGTCCTGCGCCGCCGCGATCTCGTCGGCGAACCCCTTGTCGGAGAGCAGGCTGACGAGGCCCGGCTCGGCCTCGTACGCCGCCGTGATCCGGTCCAGGAAGGCGGCCCGGATGATGCAGCCGCCGCGCCAGATGCGGGCCACCGCGCCCAGGTCGATGTCCCAGTCGTACGTCTCGCTGCCCGCGGCGATCTCGTGGAAGCCCTGCGTGTAGGAGACGATCTTCGAGGCGTACAGCGCCTGTTCGACCTTGTCGGCGAAGGCCGCGGCCTCCGGTTCGCTCAGCGCGTCCGGCTTCGGGCCCGCCAAGTGCCGCGACGCGTCCCGCAGTTCGGCGTGCCCGGACAGCGAGCGCGCGAACACCGCCTCCGCGATGCCGGACACCGGCACGCCCAGGTCGAGCGCGATCTGCACCGTCCAGCGGCCGGTGCCCTTCTGCTCGGCCTGGTCCTGGACGATGTCGACGAACGGCCGGTCCGTGGCCGCGTCGGTGTGCGCCAGCACGTCCGCCGTGATGTCGATCAGGTAGGAGTCGAGGCGCCCCTCGTTCCAGGTGCGGAAGATCTCGGCGATCCGCTCGGGGGAGCACCCGGCGACGTCACGCAGCAACTGGTAGGCCTCGCCGATGAGTTGCATGTCCGCGTACTCGATGCCGTTGTGCACCATCTTCACGAAGTGCCCCGCGCCGTCCGGGCCGACGTGGGTGACGCACGGTTCGCAGTTGCCCGCCTTGGCCGAGATCCGCTCCAGCATCGGACCCAGCGAGGCGTACGACTCGACGCTGCCGCCGGGCATGATGCTCGGCCCGTGCAGCGCGCCCTCCTCGCCGCCGGAGATCCCGGTGCCGACGAAGTGGATGCCCTGCTCGCGCAGGTCCTTCTCGCGGCGGCGGGTGTCCGCGAAGTGCGCGTTGCCGCCGTCGATGATCATGTCGCCGGGTTCGAGGAGCGGGGCGAACTCCTGGATCACGGCGTCCGTCGCCTCGCCGGCCTTCACCATGATGACGAGCCGCCGCGGGCGTTCCAGGGCGGCCACGAACTCCTCGGCCGTCTCGGTCGGGACGAAGATGCCCTCCTCGCCGAACTCCTTCACCAGCGCGTGCGTACGGGACGCGGTGCGGTTGTGGAGGGCGACCGTGTATCCGTTCCGGGCGAAGTTCCGGGCGAGGTTGCGGCCCATCACCGCGAGGCCCGTGACACCGATCTGGGCTGTAGTGCTCATGCCTGTCGCTCCTGGATTGGGAAAATGAAAGATCTTGTTCAGTTGGGCAGGGGTGAGGAGTTAGGTTTACGTCCGTCCCCCCGAGGACTCTCTACGAATCTGGAGCCGTGCGTGCCTCATTTCGACCTGTCGCTCGACGAACTGCGTGCTTTCAAGCCGTCACTGACCGCCCCGGACGACTTCGACGCCTTCTGGGAGAAGACGCTGGCCGAGGCGAGGGAACACGACCTCGACGCGCGCTTCGAGCCCGTCGAGGTCCCCTACACCGCGGTGGACGTCTTCGACGTTACGTTCGCCGGCTTCGGCGGGCATCCCGTGAAGGGCTGGCTGATCCTGCCCGCGAACACCGCGGAGCCGATACCCGCCGTCGTCCAGTACATCGGCTACAACGGCGGCCGCGGCCTGCCGCACACCCATCTGCAGTGGGCCGCCGCCGGGTTCGCGCACTTCGTGATGGACACCCGCGGCCAGGGCAGCGGCGGCTCCGTCGGCCACACCCCCGACCCGGTCGGCAGCGCTCCCGCGGTCTCGGGCTTCATGACCCAGGGCATCCAGGACCCGCACGACTACTTCTACCGTCGCGTCTACACCGACGCCGTGCGCGCGGTGGAGGCGGCCCGCTCGCACCCGCTCGTGGACGCCTCGCGCGTGGCCGTGACCGGCGGCAGCCAGGGCGGCGGCATCACCATCGCCGTCGCGGGCCTGGTCCCCGACCTGAAGGCGGCGGCGCCCGACGTGCCGTTCCTGTGCCACTTCGGGCGCGCGGCCACCCTGACCGAGCGCCACCCGTACCGGGAGATCGCCCTCTACCTCAAGACGCACATCGGCGAGGACGAGCGCGTCTTCCGCACGCTGTCCTACTTCGACGGCATGAACTTCGCGGCCCGCGCCGGCGCGCCCGGTCTGTTCTCGGCCGCTCTCGAGGACCTGACCTGCCCGCCGTCGACCGTGTTCGCCGCGTACAACCACTGGGCGGGCAGCGAGCGTTCGATGGAGGTGTACGCCTTCAACGACCACGAGGGCGGCGGTGCGGTCCAGCAGGCCGTCCAACTGCAGTGGATCCCCGGGTATTTGAGGGACTAGCCACCCGAAGGGCGAAAAGTGGCCAAGGTGGCTCACGGCACCCTTGTCACCTGTGCGTAGGAGCGGCTAATTTGCCGCTCCTACGCGTGCCTGGGGGCATCCCGGGGAGCTGAGGGGGCGTTGATGGCGTTACGGGGACGGCACCGCCGGTACCAGCCGAGCCGGGTCAACCGGGCTTCGCTCACGGTGACCGTGGGCGGCGCGGGCATGGCGATCCCGCTGATCGGCGCGGGCACCGCGCAGGCCGCGGACGTCGGCAGCTGGAACAAGGTCGCGGCCTGCGAGTCCAGCGACAACTGGAGCATCAACACCGGCAACGGCTACTACGGCGGACTCCAGTTCACGTCCTCCACCTGGGCCGCGTACGGCGGCAGGGCCTACGCCCCGCGCGCCGACCTCGCGACGAAGGACCAGCAGATCGCCGTCGCCGAGAAGGTCCTCGCGGGCCAGGGACCTGGTGCCTGGCCGGTCTGCTCGCAGCGGGCGGGCCTGACCCGCACCCCGGCCGCCCCCGTCCGTACGGTCACGGACGTCAAGCCGGAGACGATCCCGCAGTCGACGGCGAGCAAGGGCCGCCCGGAGATGTACACCGTGGTCGGCGGCGACACCCTCTCCGGTATCGCCGACGCCCGGAAGGTGAGCGGCGGCTGGGCCCGCCTGTACGCCGCCAACCGTGACGTCGTCGGGGGCGACCCCGATCTGATCGTCCCGGGCCAGCGGCTGACGCTGCCGGGCGCCGCCACGGCCAGGCGCACGGCATCCGAACCGAAGAAGTCCGAGCCGAAGAAGTCCGAGCCGAAGAAGACCGAGCCGAAGAAGGCCGAGGCGCCGAGATCGACCTCCGGCGCCGTCGTCGCCCCGGTCGCGGCCTCCATCGGCACCCCGTACCATGCGACCGGTTCCTCCTGGTCGCAGGGCTACCACACGGGCGTCGACTTCGAGGTGCCCACCGGAACCTCCGTGAAGGCCGTCGAGGCGGGCACGGTCGTCTCGGCGGGCTGGGGCGGCTCGTACGGCTACGAGGTCGTGATCCGGCACGCCGACGGCAAGTACACCCAGTACGGACATCTGTCGGCGCTGACCGTGAAGGGCGGGCAGCGGGTGGTGGCCGGGCAGCGCATCGCCCGCTCCGGGTCCACGGGCAACAGCACGGGCCCGCATCTGCACTTCGAGGTGCGGACCGGGCCCGGCTTCGGCAGTGACGTGGACCCGCTCGCGTATCTGCGGGCCCACGGGGTCAGGATCTGATGTCCTCGTAGTCCGCACAGCCCCCGTAGGAGCCGGAACCGGGGTCCGAGCCGGATCCCGTGCGGTGACCGTCGCGCTGGGTCTTCGGCTGGCGCGGCAGACCGTCGAGGGCGGCCGGGCTGTCCGGCACCTCCGGGCTGTCGTCCCCGGCCGCGTCCTGCGGCCCGGCCGGGGCCTGCGCCGCGCCCTGCGCGACCACCGCGGCCGCCTGCGTGGCGTGCTCCCGGCCGATCCGCTCGGTGGTGAGCAGGATCAGGCCGCCGGCCGCCACGACGCCGCAGCCGAGCGCCAGGACCGTGCCGATCGTGCCGTGCCGGAACGTCTCGCCGAACAGGGTGATGCCGACGGCCGCGGCGACCACCGGGTTCACGACCGTGGCCGTGGCCAGCGGCGCGGCCAGGCCCGCGCCCCGGTAGGAGGCCTGCGACAGGAGCATGCCGGTGACGGCGAGCCCCGCGATCGCGAGCAGCGTCGTCAGCTGCTCCAGCGGCTCGCCGGACCAGTCCACGGCCACGGACTTCGTGAACACCGAGGCCATGCCGAACGCCCCGCCCGCCGCGACGGCCAGCAGCACCGCACGGACCGCCGGGTGCCGGTGCGCGGCTCGCGCCGACGTCATCAGCACGAGCACGCCACCGACCGTGATCAGCCCGACGAGCAGCCGCTCCGTGCCGTCCAGGGACTGCTCGGAGGAGGCGCCGGTCAGCGCCAGCAGACCCGCGAGCCCGGCGGTCGCCATGATCGCCCCGCGCCAGGCCGTGGACCCGGCCCTGCGGCCCACCAGCAGCGCCGACATCGGCAGCGCGAGCACGATGGTGAGCGCGCCCAGCGGCTGCACCAGGCTGAGCGGGCCGAGGGCGAGCGCGACGACGTGCAGCAGCGCGCCCAGGCCGTTCAGGCAGCCGGCGCCCCACCAGGCGGGCCGCCGCAGCGGCGCGTAGGCCGCCGCGGGGGAGGTCTCGGCCACCCGCTCCTGCACGATCGCCCCGCCCGCGTAGGCCACCGCGGAGACGAGGGAGAGCAGCACGGACAGCGCGAGGGCACTCATGAGGCGCTCCTGGCGGGACGGCGCGGCGAGCGGTCGGTTGTCATACCTCCACGATCTCTCGCGCGCGCGTTTTCTGTCGTCCGACCAGAGCAGTCATTGGGTCCTACTGCCGATGGAGTACGTCGCCTCCTGAGTCATCCCCAGGGTGGGTGCCCGTGGGACTACTGACCGTGTCGGCACTCTTCCGCGCGGACCGTTCATGGGTGACCATGAGACGCAGCTCGCGAACAAGAAGCACGGGAACGACAGTGCGAGTGTGACCTTCAGCAGTGTTGCCGACCGACGACGGGGGCCGCGCGTGCGAGTGGGACTGCTCAGCCGGGAGTACCCCCCGGATGTATACGGCGGTGCGGGGGTGCACGTCGAGTTCCTGGCGCGGGAGCTGCGCCCCCTCGTCGACCTGGAGGTCCACACCTGGGGCGAGGGCGCGGGCGACGGAGTGCGCAGGCACCGCGCCTGGCCGGCCCTCGACGGGGCGAACGACGCCCTGCGCACGCTCTCCGTGGACCTCTCCATGGCCGCCGCGCTCGAAGGCCGCGACCTCGTCCACTCCCACACCTGGTACACGAACCTCGCGGGCCACCTCGCGGCGCTCCACCTCGGCATCCCGCACGTGCTGACCGCCCACTCCCTGGAACCGCTGCGCCCCTGGAAGGCCGAGCAGCTCGGCGGTGGCTACGCGCTCTCGGCGTGGGCCGAGCGCACCGCGGTCGAGGCCGCGGACGGTGTGATCGCCGTGTCCCGCGCGATGCGCGACGACATCCTCGCCTGCTACCCGGCCCTGGAGCCGAAGAAGGTCCGCGTCGTGCACAACGGCATCGACGTCTCGCTCTACCACGCCGAGCCCGGCACCGACGTGCTGCGCCGCTACGGCGTCGACCCGTCCCGCCCCTACGTCCTGTTCGTCGGCCGCATCACCCGCCAGAAGGGCGTACCCCATCTGCTGCGCGCGGCACGGCAGTTGACCAAGGACGCGCAGCTGGTGCTGTGCGCGGGGGCGCCGGACACCCCCGAGATCGGGCGGGAGTTCCGCGAGCTGGTGGAGGAGCTGAAGCGGACACGGGACGGGGTGTGCTGGATCCCGTCGATGCTGCCGCGCTCCGAGGTCGTCCAACTGCTCGGCCACGCCGCGGTGTTCGTCTGCCCGTCGGTGTACGAGCCGCTCGGCATCGTCAACCTGGAGGCGATGGCGTGCGGCACCGCGGTCGTCGCCTCCGCGGTCGGCGGCATCCCCGAGGTGGTGGCGCACGGTGAGACCGGTCTGCTCGTCCCGTACGCCGAGCAGGACCCGGAAGGCTTCGAGGCGGGCCTCGCCGAAGCCCTGAACACGGTGGTGGCCGACCCCGCGACGGCCCGGAGCATGGGCGCGGCCGGACGCGAGCGGGCGGCGGCGGAGTTCGACTGGGCCGCGGTGGCCCGGCGCACGGTGGACGTGTACCAGGAGATCCTCAAGGGCTCCTAAAACACAGGGGGTTGGCATGCGCGGTGGACCTTCGGTGCTCGGGATCGTACTGGCGGGAGGAGAAGGCAAACGGCTGATGCCGCTCACCGCGGACCGGGCGAAACCTGCGGTGACGTTCGGCGGCACCTACCGTCTCGTCGACTTCGTGCTCTCCAACCTCGTCAACGCCGACATCCTGCGCATCTGCGTCTTGACGCAGTACAAGTCGCACTCGCTCGACCGGCACGTGACGACGACCTGGCGGATGTCGAGCCTGCTCGGCAACTACGTCACCCCGGTCCCGGCGCAGCAACGCCTCGGCCCCCGCTGGTACTTGGGCAGCGCCGACGCCATCCTCCAGTCCCTCAACCTGGTCCACGACGAACAGCCCGACTTCATCGCGGTGTTCGGCGCCGACCACGTCTACCGCATGGACCCGCGCCAGATGCTGGCCCAGCACATCGAGTCGGGCGCGGGCGTGACGGTGGCGGGCATCCGCGTGCCGCGCGCGGAGGCGTCCGCGTTCGGGATCATCACGCCGGCCCGCGACGGCACACGCGTCGAGGCGTTCCTGGAGAAGCCCACCGACCCGCCGCCGCTGCCCGGCTCCCCGAACCAGGTCTTCGCCTCCATGGGCAACTACCTCTTCACCACCAAGACCCTCGTCGACGCCCTCAAGGAGGACGCCGAGGACGACGACTCGGCGCACGACATGGGCGGTTCGATCCTGCCGCTGCTCACCGAGCGCGGCGTCGCCCAGGTCTACGACTTCGACGGCAACCACGTGCCGGGCGAGACGGAGCGCGACCACGGCTACTGGCGGGACGTCGGCACCCTCGACACGTACTACGACGCGCACATGGACCTGATCTCCGACCGGCCCGCCTTCAACCTGGACAACCGGCGCTGGCCGATCTACACGCACTCCGGCCAGCTGCCGCCCGCCAGGTTCTGCGCCGCGGGCATCGCGAGCGAGTCGATCGTCAGCCCCGGCTGCGTCATCCGCGGCCAGGTCACCCGCTCCGTCCTCTCGCCCGGTGTGGCCGTCGAGGACGGCGCGGTCGTGCAGGGTTCGGTGCTGCACCACAACGTCCGTGTCGGGCGCGGCGCCGTGGTGCGCGGCGCCGTCCTCGACAAGAACGTGGAGGTCCCGGCGGGCGCCACCATCGGCGTCAACCCGACCCGGGACACGGAGCTGTACACCGTCTCCAAGGGCGGCGTGATCGCCCTGGGCAAGGGGCAGCCGGTGTACTGAACCCGCCGGTCCCGAAGGACGTCCGAGCGGGTTGCTCAGCCGGCGGGCGCCACGGCCCTGATGTCGATCGGTACCGCACCGGTGCGGTACCCGCGCTCGTCCAGCAGATGCCCGTTCAGCTTCATCGGCCACAGCGCCACCGCCCGGTCGACGACGGTGAGCGCGGGCACCCGCTCGGCGAGCCGGACCTCGAAGCGCTGCGCGTCGTCGAGCGAGCGGACCCAGGCGATCACCTTGAGGTTGTGGCGGCCGATCACCCCCGCGCAGAGCCGCACCTCACGCGCGCCCGTGACCTGCTCGGCCACCGACCGCAGCGCGTCGGGCGCGGCCCGCCCCCACAGGATCAGCGAGACCGGCCACTCCGACAGGGGGCGCGCCACCTCGCAGCGCATCTGGGCCATGCCGGAGGAGAGCAGGCGGTTGACCCGGCGGCGCACGGTGTCGGGGCTGGTCCCGCACCGCTCCGCGAGCAATCGGTGGCTCGCCCGGCCGTCGACCGACAGCTCGGCGAACAGCGCGTGGTCCAGCTCCGTGAGCGGAAAGGCGGCGGCCTCCACCCGGGGCGCCGCGTCCGCGAGCCGGGCGATCTGCTCGCTGCTCAGCGCGCGCAGCCGCCAGCGGCTGCCCTCCGTGTACACCGTGCTCGCCAGATGGGTGCGGGTGGTGACGATGCCGTCGAGCGCCCCGAGTCGGTGCGTCACCCAGCGGGTGAGCGCCGCGAGATGGGGCGCGAGCACCGTGAGCAGCAGATCGCGGCCGCCGCTGACGTGCTCGACGGTGATCACGTGCGGCTCCGCCGCCAGGGCGCGGGCGACCTCCGTCAGCCGCCCGTTCGCGCAGTCGACCTCGACGAACGCCAGACACCCCTGACCCGACTCGGCGGCCGGCGGCCCCGGATGACAGCCGATCCACGCGGCCCCGGCCCGGGTCAGCCGCGTCCAGCGGCGGGCCGCCGTCACCGGATCCACTCCGATCGCCGCGCCGATCCGGGCCCATCCGGCCCGCGGCGCGATCTGCAGCGCGTGCACCAGGGCCTGATCCAGGTCGTCGAGCGTCGCCGCACCGGATTCCTGCATCACCGCTCCACTCCTGCGTTTTCCCTGCGATTCATCTTCCGTTCCTGCGCCAGGACCGCACTCTGGCGCCACCCCCGCCGCCCGCCGGACCGTACCAGGAGGTTCACCCCCGCATGTCGCTCACCGAACGCGCCCAGGAACTCCAGCCCGAACTCGTCCGGCTGCGGCGCGCCCTGCACCGCGAACCCGAGCTCGGCCTCGACCTGCCCCGCACCCAGGAGAAGGTCCTCGCCGCCCTCGACGGGCTGCCCCTGGAGATCACCCTCGGCAAGGGCCTCAGCTCCGTCACCGCGGTGCTGCGCGGCGGGAAGCCCGGCGGCGCCGTCCTGCTGCGCGGCGACATGGACGCCCTGCCCGTCACCGAGCAGAGCGGCGTGGAGTACGCCTCCCGGGTCCCCGGCGCCATGCACGCCTGCGGCCACGACCTGCACACGGCCGGTCTAGTGGGCGCGGCGACGCTGCTCGCCGAGCGCCGCGAACACCTCCAGGGCGACGTCGTCTTCATGTTCCAGCCGGGGGAGGAGGGCCACAACGGCGCGGGCGCCATGATCGAGGAAGGGGTCCTCGACGCGGCCGGCAAGCCGCTCGACGCCGCGTACGCGCTGCATGTCGCCGCGAACACGCTGCCCGGCGGCTGGGTCGCCACCCGCCCCGGCACCGTCACCTCCGCCTCCGACCGGATGACCGTCACCGTGCGCGGCAAGGGCGGCCACGGCTCGACCCCGTTCAGCGCCAAGGACCCCGTCCCGGTCGCCTGCGAGATCGTCACCGCCGTCCAGACGTGGGTGACCCGCCGCTTCGACCTCTTCGACCCGGCCGTCGTCACCGTCGGCACCTTCCACGCCGGCACCCAGGCCAATGTCATCCCGGAGACCGCCACCTTCGAGGCCACGATCCGCAGCTACTCCGAGACCGTGCACGAGCGGCTCGTCGAGGGGCTGCCGAAGCTGGTGCGCGGCATCGCCGAGGCGCACGGCGTACAGGCCGAGGTGGCGTACTCCGTCGAGTACCCGGTGACCGTCAACGCGCCGGACGAGACCGCCTTCGCGATCGACACCGCCCGCGACCTGCTCGGCCACGACGTCGTCTGGCAGGCCCCCAACCCGGCCAACGGCTCGGAGGACTTCGCGTTCGTGCTGCAGCGGGTGCCCGGCGCGATGCTCATGGTCGGCGCCGCCCCCGAGGGCGCCGACCTCGTGCAGGGCCCCATGAACCACTCGCCGCTGGCCGTCTTCGACGACGCCGTCCTCGCCCGCCAGGCCGTCCTGCTCAGCGGCCTCGCCGAGCGGCGCCTCGCCCAGGGGACGACGGCGTGAGCGCCGCCGGGGGAACGGCGGGCAAGGTTCGCGCCGTCGTCGGGCTGCTCGTCGCCTTCGAGCTGGTCAGCGGGCTGCTGCAGGGCGCCGCCGTGCCGATCGTGCCGGAGGTCCAGGACTGGCAGGGGATCACCACCGGGCAGGCCCAGTGGTTCACCAGCATCCAGCACCTGGCCGCCGCGATCTGCGTCCCGGCCTTCGGCCGCCTCGGCGACCTGTACGGACACCGGCGGATGATCCGTGTCGCGCTCGGCACCATCGCCGTCGGCACGGTCCTCGTCGCCTGCGCCCCGAACCTGGGCGTGCTGCTCCTGGGCCGCGCCCTGATGGGCCCGCTGGCGGCGCTCCTGCCCCTGGAGATCGGCCTCGTGCGCGACCGGCTCAGCGTCGACGACGGACGCAAGGCCGTCGGCCTGCTGGTCGGCATGCTCACCCTCGGCACGGTCCTCGGCCACGCCCTGGTCGGCCCCCTGCTCAGCCTCCTCGGCGATCTCCGCCTCACCCTGGCCGCGCTCGCCGTCCTCGCCGTCGGCTGCACCGCGCTGTCCTTCACCGCGATCCCCGAGTCCCGCACCCGGGCACGCGGCCGGATGGACTGGCCCGGCGCCGCCCTGCTCGCGCTCGCCCTGGTCACCCTCCTCGGCACCGTCGCCCGCGGCGCGTCCTGGGGCTGGTTCTCCGCGCCCACCCTCGGCGGACTCCTGCTCTCCGCCGCCCTGCTGTACGGCTGGGCCCGCCTCCAACTGGACCGGCCGAACCCCCTGGTGGACGTCCGCTCCCTCGCCCGGCGCAAGAGCGCCCCCGCCTACGCCTCCGGGTTCGTGCTCGGCGCCGTGATGTTCGGCGGGCAGACCGTCGGCGTCAGCTTCATGGCCGCCTCACCGGCCGACGAGGGGTACGGATTCGACCTCGCCGCCTGGCAGATCAGCCTCTACGGCGTGCTGCCGAACATCATGGCGTTCGTGGGCTCCGCCCTGTGCGCGGCGCTCGCCGTCCGGATCGGCTACCGCAGACTCCTGCTGCTCGCCTTCATGCTCCTCACCGCCGGCTGCGTGGGCCAGCTCGCACTGCACTCCGCGCTCGCGCCGTTCGCCGCCGCGAGCGCCCTGATCGGCGTCGGCTGCGGGCTCGCGCTCGGCGGACTGCCCACCGTGATCGTCGAGGGCAGCGCCGCCGACCGCACCGCCAGCGCCACCGCCGTCTACAACAACCTCAAGACCCTCGGCGGCAGCGTCGGCGGCGCCGCCTTCGCGGGCGCGCTCGGCACCCTCGTCATCGGCACGACGGACACCCCCGCGCTGACCGCGTACCTGACGATCTGGGCGGGCAGCGGCGTGGCCTGCGCGCTGGCGATCCTGGCCCAGCTCGTCCTGCGGGAAAGGAGTTCAGGCCCCGCCGTGTCCGCGGCGCCGCTCACGGAGGACGTCCACTGACGCCGCGGGGCGACGGCCGGATCGCGGCCGCCGCCCCGCAGCCCACCGGCGCCGGGTCACAGCACCCGGCGCCGCCGCCCCAGCCAGGTCTGCGCGATCACGACCACGGCCAGGAACGCCCCGCTGACGACCTGCTGGTACGCGGAGTCGAGCGACCCGATCTGGTTGATCACGTTCTGGATCACCTTCAGGAGCAGCACCCCGACCAGCGATCCGCTGATGAACCCGAACCCGCCCGTCAGCAGCGTGCCGCCGATGACGACCGCGGAGATCGCCTCCAGCTCCATGCCGGAGCCGAGGATCGTCACCCCCGACACCAGCCACGCCGCGTTGAGCGCGCCCGCGAGCCCCGCGCACAGACCGGACACCGTGTAGACGCCGATCTTCGTACGGGCCACCGGGGCGCCCATCAGCGCCGCCGCGTCCTCGTTGCCGCCCACGGCGTACACGTACTGCCCGAAGCGCGTACGGCGCAGGACGACCGCCCCGCCCACGAACAGCGCCAGCGTGATCCACACCGGGACCCCGATGCCGAGCAGCCTGCCCTGACCGAGCGTCGCGAAGAACGTGGACTTGTCGACGAGGTACGTGGTCGCACCCTCGTCCGTGATCGCGAGCAACAGCCCGCGCGCGCCCAGCATCGCGGCCAGCGTCACGATGAAGGGGGCCAGCCGGGAGCGGGCGATCAGCACTCCGTTGACCAGGCCGATCAGTCCGCACACGGCGAGCGGCAGCAGCAGCGCCACCACCGTCCCGTACTGCGAGCCCCATGCCGCGAGGACCCCGCCGAGAGCGAACAGCGAGCCCACCGACAGATCGATGCCGCCCGTCACGATCACGAACGTCATACCGAGCGCCACCACCGCGAGAAACGCGGACGACAGCGCCATGTTCTCCAGGTTGTCCCCGGTCAGGAACGTGTCGAAGGAGAGCGACGCCACGATCACGGCGATCACCAGGGTGACCAGGGCGCCGTGCTGCTGGGCCAGCGCACTGAGCCGCTCCGCGCGCGTCGCGCCCAGCGGTTCCTCCTCGCCCGTCCTGGCCGGCGGCGCCGTCTCCACGTCGGTCATGGTCATCGCTTCCCCCGCTCCCTGGCCGCGTAGACGGCGAGCACGATCACCACGGCCTGCGCGATCTGCGTCCACGACGGCGGCAGATCGTGCTTGATGAGGGTGGCCGTGAGCAGCTGGATGAGGACGGCGCCCGCGACGGTGCCGCCGATCCGCACCCGGCCGCCGGTGAGCGGCGTCCCGCCGACCACGACGGCCGTGATCGCGGACAGTTCCATCAGATTGCCGAGCGACGTCGGGTCGCTCGCGGTCAGCCGTGCGGTCGCCAGCACCCCGGCCACGGCGGCCAGGACGCCCGACAGGACGTACACGACGATCAGCACCCGGCGCACGGGCAGCCCCGCGAGCCGCGCCGCCGGACGGCTGTCGCCGACGGCGAGCAGCTGACGGCCGAACGTCGTGCGCCGCACGACGAACGCGACGAGCAGCGCCAGCACCGCGGCGATCAGCACCAGATAGGGGACGCCGAGCACATCACCGGTGCCGAGCGAGCGCAGCCCCGGATCCCGTACGTCCTTGAGCTGCGGGAGCAGGACCAGCGCGAGCCCGCGTCCGGCCACCATCAGCGCCAGGGTGGCGACGATGGGCTGCACCCCGACGAAGGCGACGAGCGCGCCGTTCGCGACACCCACCAGGGCGCCGCCGACGAGCGCGGCGACCACCGCGATCCACGCCCCGTAGCCCAGATAGAGGGAGATCAGGGAGGTGGCGAGCGCCATCACCGAGCCGACCGACAGGTCCACGCCCTCGGTGCCGATGGCGAGCGCCATGCCGAGCGCCACGATCAGCACGGGGGCGACCTGCACGGCCTGGGTGCGGAAGTTCTCCGCGGACAGGAAGTGCGGGGTGAAGGCGATGTTCGCCAGGAGCAGGACCACGACGCCCGCGTACACGCCGTAGTCCTGGAGGAGGCGCAGAAGGCGGGCCCGGTCGAGCCCGGTCCTGCCCAGGGTCAGTTCACTCAACGGGCGGCCCTCCGGCGGGAGTTGCGGCGATCGCGCGCATCAGTCGGTCCTCCGTGACCGCGTCTGCGGTGAGCTCGGCGACCACCGCGCCGTCCTTGAGGACGACGACCCGGTCCGAGCCCTCGATCAGCTCCTCCATGTCGGAGGAGATCAGGAGCACACCGAGCCCGTCGTCCGCCAGCTCGTCGATGAGCTTTTGGACCTCGGCCTTGGCGCCCACGTCGATGCCGCGCGTCGGCTCGTCGAGCAGCAGCACCTTCGGGTTCATCGCGAGCCAGCGGGCGAGCAGCACCTTCTGCTGGTTGCCGCCCGACAGCTCGCCCACCTTCTGGTGCGGACCCGCCGACTTGATGTGCAGCCGCTGCACGAACGTGTCCACGATCCTGTCGATCCGGGCCTCGTCGACCAGGCCGAACCGGGACAGGCCCGGCAGCGCCGCCAGCGCGATGTTCTCCCGCACGGACAGGCCCGGCACGATCCCCTCCGCCTTCCGGTCCTCGGGCAGGAGACTGATCCCCGCGCGGATCGCCGCCGGTGTCGAACCGGTGCGGACCGCGGTCCCGGCCACCAGGACCCGGCCGCCGTCCACGGGCAGCGCGCCCGCGATCGCCTTCGCCGTCTCGCTGCGTCCGGAGCCGAGCAGCCCGCCGAGTCCGACGACCTCCCCGGGCCGCACCTCCAGCGACACCCCGTGCAACTGGTGCCGGACCGTCAACTCCTGTGCGCGCAGGATCGGTTCGGACGCCGCGTCGTGCTCGCCGGAGAACTTGGTGAGCCCCTCGTCCTGTACGTCACCGACGGCGCGGCCCAGCATCAACGAGACGAGATCGAGCCGCTCCAACGCCGCGAGCCGGCCCGTGTGCACCACCTTGCCGTCCCGCAGCACCGTCACCGCGTCGCACACCGCGTAGAGCTCGTCGAGCCGGTGACTGACGTAGACGACGGCGATGCCGCGCTCCCGCAGCATCCGGATCACGCCGAACAGGGTCTGCACCTCGCGGGGTTCGAGGGACGACGTCGGCTCGTCCATGATGACGACCTTCGCGTCCACCGCGACCGCGCGGGCCAGGGCCACCATCTGCTGCGCCCCGACGCCGAGTTCGCGCAGCGGACGCTGGACGTCGACCCGTACCCCGAGCTCGCGCAGCGCCCCGTCCGCCTCCCGGTGCATCCGCCGGAAGTCGATCAGGCCGAGGCGGCCGCGCGGCTCGCGCCCCAGGAACAGATTGCGGGCCACGCTCATCAGCGGGACGAGATTGACCTCCTGGTAGATGGTCGAGATGCCCGCGTGCTGTGCTTCGAGCGGCGTGCCGAAGCTCACCGGCCGGCCGTCGTACGCGAGCTGCCCCGCGCCGTCGGCGTCCGGCTGGTACACCCCCGTGAGCACCTTGATCAGGGTGGACTTGCCCGCCCCGTTCTCCCCGATGAGCGCGTGCACCTCCCCGGCGCGCGCGGTGAAGTCGACACCGTCGAGGGCGCGCACGCCGGGGAACGTCTTGCTCAGGTTGGTCACCGACAACATGTCAGAAAGCCTTGTTCAGGTCCGACTTGGCGTTGTTCTTGGTGTACGCGCTGTCCTTGATGACGATGTCCTGGCCGACCTTGTCACCCTTGGTGAACGAGTCCAGGGTCTGGAAGGCGAGCGGACCGAACCGCGGGTTCGACTCGATGACGCCGGAGATCCAGCCGTCGACGATGCCCTGCACCGCGTTCCGGGTGCCGTCCACCGTCACGATCTTCACGTCGCCGGCCTTCTTGCCCGCGCCCTTGAGGGCGTTGACGGCGCCGAGGCCCATCTCGTCGTTCTCGGCGTAGATCCCGGTGATGTCCGGCTTGGACTGGATGAGCTGCTCGGTGACCTGCTGGCCCTTCTCACGAGCGAAGTCGCCGGTCTGCTTGAAGACGACCTTCAGGTTCGGGGCCTTCGCCTTGATCCGGTCCTCGAAGCCCTTGGTGCGCTCGGTGGTGACGTTGTTGCCCGCGGCGCCCAGCAGGATGGCGATCGTGCCCTTGCCGCCGGTCGCCTCGATCATCTGGTCGGCGGCCCGCTTGCCCTGCTCGACGAAGTCCGAGCCGATGAACGAGACATAGTCCTTGCAGGCCGTCGCGTTGATCTTGCGGTCGACGGTGACGATCGGGATGTGCTTGGCGGCCGCGGCGCGCAGCACCGGCTCCCAGCCGTCGGAGTTCAGCGGCGCGATGACCAGCAGGTCCGCGCCCTTGGCGATCAGGTCCTGGACGTCGCTGATCTGCTTGGAGAACTGCGACTGGGCGTTGGCGGTGAGCAGCTTGATGCCGCGCTTGTGGGCCTCGGCCTTGATGGAGGCGGTCTCCGCGATACGGAACGGGTTGGCCTCCTTCTCCGACTGCGAGAAGCCCACGGTGGCGCCCTTGAGGTCGAGCTTCTTGCCGCCGTACGTCGAGATGTCACAGGTTGCGCCGGTGCCGGGCGAGGCGACCTCCTGCCCGGCGTTCTCGCCCGCCGCACTGGAACTCGCCTTGCCCGAAGAGGAGTTGTCGTCCTCGGACTTGGCGCACCCGGTGGCGAGCGCGAGGCCCGCGACGAGGCCGGCGGCGAGCAGCGCCCGCGAGGAGGTACGGCGGCGACGGTGGAACGCGGTCTGCGTCATGATCAGGTCCCCAAAACGGCACGGCCCGGCGCGGATACGCGCAGACGGGATGGGTCGGCTGGTGCGATGGCTTGAGCGGTGGCCAGGGCGATGGCGTGCGTCGGCGCGGGAGCGACGGCGCATGTTCGACCGGTCGGATCGGCGGTACAGGGGAGGTTTTTACATCGTTGGAAGAAGGCTGTAAAGAGGTCGCGCAAGGAGCCGTTCGACGCGGCGGCCGCCGCCGGCTCAGCGTCGGCCGAGCGTGCTCTCCCGCTCCACCAGCCGGAATTCCGCCGTCAGTTCACGTCCGGCGCGCTCCTCGGGGTGCTCCAGACTGCGCAGCAGCGACTGCACCGCGAGTCGTGCGATGGCCTGCTTGTCCGGCGAGATCGTGGTCAGCGTGACCGCGCCGAACTGCCCCTCCGCGATGTCGTCGAACCCGACCACCGCCACGTCCCACGGCACCCGCAGGCCCCGCTCGTGCAGCACCCGCATCGCCCCGATCGCGACCAGGTCGTTGTACGCGAACACGGCGTCGGGCCGCACCCCGGAGTCCAGCATCCGTGCCATGGCCTCCGCCCCGTCGCCCCGGTCCCAGCCGCCCGTCGCCCCGACCAGCGAGTCCGGCGCGGCGAGGCCCGCCTCGGTCAACTCCCGCCGCCAGCCGTCGAGTCGGAGCCGGGCCGGCTGGTTCGCCGAGTCGGTGCGTTCGCCCAGGTAGGCGATGCGGGTGCGGCCCCGGCCGACGAGATGGCGCACCGCGGTGCGGGCCGCCGCCACGTTGTCGATGGCGATGTGGTCGTGCGGCAGGTCGTACGCGCGCTCCCCGAGCAGCACCAGCGGCACCTCGTCCCCGTCGCGCCCGCGCAGGTCCTCGGCCTCCAGCTCCAGCGGGCTGAGAATGAGCCCGTCGATCACCCGGGCCCGGAACCCCTGGCTGACCAGGAGTTCCTGCTCGCGCTCGCCGCGGGTGTGATCCAGCAGCACGGTGATGTCGTGCTCGCCGGCGGCGTCGATGACCGCGCCCGCCAGCTCCGCGAAGTACGGGTTGCCCAGCTCCGGCAGGGCCAGCGCGATGATCCCCGTACGCCCTTTGCGCAGATGGCGGGCCGTCAAGTTCGGCCGGTAGCCCAGCTCGTCGATGGCCTCCTGGACCCGGGCCCGCATCGCGGGCGTGACGTGCTGATAGTTGTTCACGACGTTCGACACGGTCTTGATCGAGACGCCCGCGCGCTCCGCGACATCCTTGAGGCTCACCCGCACGGAATCTCCTTCGGCTGGGCGCGCCCGCTCTTCGGACGCGCTTGTCATGACCCTGGACAGCGCGCGGGGGTGCGTGCTGTCATGCCAACTGCCGTTCATTTCCAACGATGTACAAGCGAAGTACACACGAGTTGTACCGACTTGAGCGGCGAGCCGCCACCCTTCCTCAAAGCCCCAAGCACTGGAGGATCCGTGCGCACCAGAACCACCCTCAGACACCGCGGCCGACATCTGGCCCTGCTGCTCACCGCGGCACTCGGCCTCACCGCGCTCTCCGTGGCCCCGAACGCCGCGGCCGGTGAGAATGATGCCGGGAGCAGGGCCGCCACCTCGGCGGACGAGCCCGTCGTCCCCCACGGACTCAAGGGCGAGTACTACAGCCAGTCCGCCCCCGGCGCCTTCGACTTCGCCGCCCTGAAGGCGACCGGCTTCGACCCGCAGATCGACTTCGGCAGCCTGGAGTCCCGCCTCCAGTCCGCCACCGGCAGCGCCGACGACGCGAGCGTGCGCTGGACCGGGAAGCTGGTCCCCGAGAAGACCGGCTCGACAACGTTTTCCCTCATAGGGGACAACGGATTCCGGCTCTGGGTCGACGGCAAGCTCGTCATCGACCACTGGGTCGACGACTGGGACAAGGAGCAGACCTCCGCGCCCGTCGACCTGACCGCCGGCAAGGCGGTCGACATCAAGGTCGAGTACTTCGAGCACTACGGCGGCTCCAATCTCCACCTGCGCTGGACCGAGCCGGGGGAGCAGAAGGAGGCCATCCCGTCCTCCGCGTTCCGCATCCCCGACGACTGGAAGTACGACGGTGCCATCGGCACCACGGTCCTCGGTGACGGCCGCACCCTCAAGCTCGACTTCGCGCAGAAACTGGGCACGGTCCCCGCGGACGTCGGCGACCACCTCAACGCCGTGATCGGGGGTGCGAAGTGGCCGCTGAGCAGCGTCAAGCCAGACCCCGACGACGCTCGCGCCCTCGTCGTCGGCCTCAAGGAGCCGGTCGTCGGGAACAAGGACGGCGACGCGGCCGGACTCGCCGACGTCACCTACGACGGCAAGGGCGGCCTGGCCGGCAGTGACGGCACCGCCGTCGGCGCGTTCTGGTCGAGCGGCCCGAACCACTCGACGTACGAACTCAGGACCAAGTGGGGCGACGACGTCACTCCCGCCAACGCGCACCGCGAGTACCCGCGCCCCCAGCTCACCCGCACCGACTGGCGCAACCTGAACGGGAGTTGGGAGTTCGCCGCCGCCAACGAGGGCGACCCGGTCCCGGTCGGCAAGAAGCTCGGCGAGAAGATCCTCGTGCCCTACCCGGTCGAGTCCCAGCTCTCCGGCATCGAGCGCCACGAGGACCGCATGTGGTACCGGCGCACCTTCACCGTCCCCGCCGACTGGAAGGTCGGCAGCGGCAAGCGCCTCCAGCTGAACTTCGGCGCCGTCGACTGGAAGGCCGAGGTCTACGTCAACGGCACGAAGGTCGCGGACCACAAGGGCGGTTACGACAAGTTCAGCGCCGACATCACCGACGCGCTGAAGCCCGGCCGTACCCAGGAGCTGATCGTCGGCGTCTACGACCCGACCGACGCCAAGGACGGCGAGAACCCGCCCATGGGCAAGCAGCGCCTCGACCCGTCCGGCATCTGGTACACCCCGTCGTCCGGCATCTGGCAGACGGTGTGGATGGAACCGGTCGCCACCGACCACGTCAGCGACCTCAAGCTGACGCCGGACGTCGACAAGAAGCAACTCGCCGTGCAGACAACGGGAGTTCGCGACGGTCTGCCCGTCACCGCGACCGCGTACGCGGGCAGGACGAAGGTGGCCACCGCCACCGGCACCTCCGGGCAGCCGCTGACCCTGAAGATCGCCGACCCGCACCTGTGGACCCCCGACGACCCCTACCTCTACGACCTCAGGGTGAGCGTCGGCGGGGACCGGGTCGGCAGCTACTTCGGGATGCGCTCCATCAAGGTCGAGAACGTCGACGGCACCCCGCGCACCGTCCTCAACGGCAAGCCGGTCTTCATGATGGCCACCCTCGACCAGGGCTTCTGGCCCGACGGCCTGCACACCGCCCCCAGTGACGAGGCGCTCGCGTACGACCTGAAGATGCACAAGCAGATGGGCTTCAACTCGGTCCGCAAGCACATCAAGGTCGAACCCGACCGCTGGTTCTACTGGGCGGACAGGCTGGGCCTGCTGGTCTGGCAGGACATGCCCGCGATGGCGGCCGGCGTCAACCCGTCGACAGCGGCGCGCGCCGAGTACGAGCGCGAGATGAAGACGATGATCGACCAGCACTACAACCACCCGTCGGTCGTCATGTGGGTCACCTTCAACGAGGGCTGGGGCCAGTACGACGAGGCCCGCATCGCCGACCAGGCCAAGGCCTGGGACCCGACCCGGCTGATCAACTCGATGTCCGGCATCAACCTCGGCGTCGACGGCGGCACCGGCGACATCATCGACGAGCACGGCTACCCGAGCCCCGCCCTGCCACCGAACCCGGACGGCAAGCGGGCCCTGGTCAGCGGCGAGTACGGCGGCCTCGGCCTCGCCGTGCCCGGACACGCCTGGTCGGTCCAGCAGAGCTACGTGGACGTGGACCCGGCGACGTACACGGACGACTACCTGGAGAAGCTCGGCGAGGTGCACAAGCTGGCCTGCAAGGGCGGCAACGGCGCCGTCTACACGCAGATCTCCGACGTGGAGGGCGAGCTGAACGGCCTGCTCACCTATGACCGCAGGGTCGTCAAGCCGGACGTGAAGCGACTGCACGACGCACAGCAGGCGCTGATCAAGGACGCTTCGCAGGCGACCGTGGCGAACTGCTCCTGACCCGTTCGTCCCCGGGGGCGGGCCCGCACGCCCGGGCCCGCCCCTCTCCTTCCCCCGGGAGCACCCTCATGACAGTGACCAGACGCGGCGTGCTGCAGGCCGCGACCGTGGCCTGCGCGGCCACCGCGTTCGGCGCCGCGCCGGCCCTGACGGCCCGGGCCGACGCGGCAGGACCCGCCGCCGACGCCTTCACCCGGCTGCCCGTCGGCAGCATCACCGCACACGGCTGGCTCGACCATCAACTCCGGCTGCAACTGGCCGGGTTGTGTGGTCGATACGACGAGAAGTCCCACTTCCTCGTCATGGACACCTGCGGCTGGGTCCACCCCGAGCTCGGCGGCTGGGAAGAACTCCCTTACTGGCTGCGGGGATTCGTACCGCTCGCCGTCGCCACCCGCGACGCCGACGCGCTCGCCACCTGCAAGCGCTGGATCGACGCGATCCTCGCCACCCAGCAGGACGACGGCTTCTTCGGCCCGCGTGCCCTGCGTACATCGTTGAACGGCGGCCCCGACTTCTGGCCCTTCCTGCCGCTCCTGATGGCGCTGCGCACGTACGAGGAGTACACGGGCGACGAGCGGATCGTGCCGTTCCTGACCCGGTTCCTCACGTACATGGAGGCGCAGGGCAAGGGCGCCTTCGACTCCAGCTGGGTCTCCGTGCGCTGGGGCGACGGCATCGACACCGCGCGCTGGCTGTACGAGCGGACCGGCGACGCCTTCCTGCCGCGCCTCGTCGACAAGATGCACCACTACGGCGCCGACTGGACGGGTGAGCCGCCCACCCCGCACAACGTGAACATCGCCCAGGGCTTCCGCGAACCCGCCCAGTACGCCCAGTGGGCGGGCGGCGGCGCCGAGGACCTGGTGCGGGCCAGCTATCGCACGTACGACCAGGTCCTCGGTGAATACGGTCAGTTCGCGGGCGGCGGATTCGCCGGTGACGAGAACTACCGGCCCGGCTTCGGTGATCCACGGCAGGGCTTCGAGACCTGCGGCATCGTCGAGTTCATGGCCAGCCACGAACTGCTCACCCGCATCACCGGCGACCCGGTGTGGGCCGACCGCTGCGAGGACCTGGCCTTCAACATGCTGCCAGCCGCCCTCGACCCGCAGGGCAAGGGCATCCACTACGTCACCAGCGCCAACGGCGTCGACCTCGACAACGCCCGCAAGACAGAAGGGCAGTTCCAGAACGGCTTCGCCATGCAGTCGTTCCAGCCGGGCGTCGACCAGTACCGCTGCTGCCCGCACAACTACGGCATGGGCTGGCCCTACTTCACCGAGGAACTCTGGCTCGCCACGCCGGACGGCGGGCTCGCCGCCGCGCTGTACGCGCCGTGCTCCGTCGAGACCACGGTCGGGGGCGTCCGCGTCACCGTACGGGAGGAGACGGACTACCCCTTCGACGAGACCGTCACCCTGACCGTGGGCGTGGACCGGCCCGCCGACCTCCCGCTGCGGCTGCGCATCCCCGGCTGGTGCGAGAAACCCCGCCTCTCCGTCAACGGGCAGGCGGTGAGCGTGGGTTCGGGACCGTCGTTCGCCGAGATCCGGCGTACCTGGCGGGACGGCGACCGCGTCACCCTGCGGCTGCCGCAGCACACCACCCTGCGCACCTGGAGCCGCAACCACGACAGTGTGAGCGTCGACCACGGGCCGCTCACCTACTCGCTGAAGATCGCCGAGAAGTATGTGCGCACCGGCGGCAGCGACACCTTCCCCGAGTACGACGTGCACGCCGCGTCCGCCTGGAACTACGCTCTCGTGCTGGGGAGTTCTCCGACGCTCGCCCGTCGGCCGGGCCCGCTGCCCGCCAACCCGTTCACCCTCGACGGGACCCCGCTCACCCTCGCCGCCAAGGCCCGCCGGCTGCCCGAGTGGATCGCCGACGACGAGCACGTGGTGGCGCCCCTGCAGCCCAGTCCCGCGCGCAGCCGCGCGAGCGTCGAGACCGTCACCCTCGTCCCCATGGGCGCGGCCCGGCTGCGCATCACGTCCTTCCCGACGGCCGCCCCCGACGGACACCCCTGGACACCCGAACCGCCGTACCACCGCGTCGGGAACAAACACAGCGGCAAGGTCCTCGCCGTCGACTCCATGTCCACCGCGAACGACGCGCGCGTCGTCCAGTTCGACAACTCGGGCACGGGTGACCACGCCTGGCAACTGCTGGACGCGGGGGACGGCCGGCTCCGGATCCGTAACGGGCAGAGCGGCAAGTTCCTCGCCGTCAAGGACAGTTCGACGGCCGACAGTGCCTGGGCCGTCCAGTACGAGGACAACGGCCGCCCCGACCTGCTGTGGCGCCGGATCGACCAGGGCGACGGCTGGTTCCTGCTGCGCAACGAGCACAGCGGCAAGGTGCTCGGCGTGGACGGGATGTCCGGCGACAACAGTGCGCAAGTGGTGCAGTTCGCCGACAACGGGACGGACGACCACCTCTGGCGGCTGGAGTCTTGACGGGCCGTCGGCACCGCACGAAGAATGATCTCCGCACCCTGCTGACAACGTTGTCGAAAGGCGCATGATGAAGAGACCCAACCGCCGTTCCGGCACGCGCATGTGGGGCGCGGTCGCCGCCGCGGCCCTGCTCGGCACCGGACTCGCGGCGCCCGCCGTGGCCACCGACGCGGGACGACTGACCGATCTGGTGAACCCGTTCATCGGCACGGAGAACGAGGGCAACACCTATCCGGGCGCCGCCGTGCCGTTCGGCATGGTGCAGTTCTCGCCGGACACCGGGCACAACACCGGATACGACTACTCCGAGAACCACATCCGCGGCTTCTCCACCGTCCATCTCTCGGGCGTGGGCTGCGGGTTGGGCGGCGACCTGCCGGTCCTGCCCACCACCGGCGACATCACGTCGACCGACTACTCCACGTACGCCGCCGAGTTCAGCCACGACGACGAGAAGGCGTCGCCCGGCTACTACAAGGTGGGCCTGAAGACCGGCATCGAGGCGGAGCTCAGCGCCACCAAGCGCACCGGCGTGCAGCGCTACACCTTCCCGGACACCGACAAGGCCAACGTCCTCATCAACGCCGGGCAGTCGCTGCACAGGACGCTGCACACCAAGGTCGAGATCCTCGACGACCACACCGTGCGCACCGCCATCACCGGCAGCGGCTTCTGCCAGGACACCAAGCCGTACACGGTCTACACGATCACCACGTTCGACCGGCCGTTCACGGCGTCCGGCACCTGGAAGGGCGACACGGTCACCGCCGGGTCGAAGACGTCGACGGCCGACGCCGAACGCAACGGCGCCTACGTCCGTTTCGACACCGGCAAGGACCGCACCGTGGAGGCGACCACCGCGATCTCCTACGTCGACGCGCACGGAGCCGCGCTCAACCTCCGTACGGAGGGCGGCCGTTCCTTCGACAAGGTGCGCGACGCCGCGCAGGCCGCGTGGGAGGACCGCCTCGACGACGTCCGCACCCAGGGCGGCAGCGACACGCTGCGGCGCACCTTCTACTCGTCCCTCTACCGGTCCTTCCTCGCGCCGAACATCGGCAGCGACGTCGACGGCCGCTACACCGGCTGGGACCAGAAGATCCACCGCACTGCTGCGTACGGGGGGTCCACGTACTACCAGAACTGGTCCCTGTGGGACACCTACCGCACCCAGACGCAGCTCCTGTCGCTGCTCGCGCCGCGCGAGACCCGCGACATGGCGCTCTCGGTCATCCAGATCGACAAGGACAGCGGCTGGCTCCCCAAGTGGGGCTACGGCACGGTCGAGACGAACATCATGACCGGTGACCCGGTCACCCCGTTCCTCACCAACGCCTACCAGCAGGGCCTGCTGAAGGGGCACGAGGAGGACGCGTACCGCGCGCTCAAGAAGAACGCCGACGGCGTGCCGCCGGCCGACTCCGCGCCGGTGGGCCGCGAGGCCAACAGGGAGTACCTCGCGAACGGGTTCGCGCCCTACATCAAGGACCGCGCCCATGTGAAGCCCGGCGACTCCGACTACGACCACGGCGCCTCCGCCACCCTGGAGTACGCGCTGTCGGACGCCATGCTCGGCCAGATGGCGAAGGAACTCGGCCACGCGGACGACGCGATGCGGTACACCGAGCGCGCCCAGAACTACCGCAGGATCTTCGACAGTTCGACCGGATTCTTCCGTGCGCGCGACGCCTCCGGCGCCTTCACGGGACCGGCCGACCCGGCGCAGAGCGAGGGCTTCCACGAGGGCACGTCCTGGCAGTACCAGTGGCTCGTCCCGCAGGACCTGCCCGGCATGGTCTCGCTGATCGGCGGCGAGGGCGCGGCGAACCAGCGGCTCGACTCGTTCTTCGCCTACGACAAGCTGCTCGCCGACCCGGCGAAGACGGCCCGCGAGGTGTGGGTCAACGGACCGTACGCCTACTACAACGCCGACAAGTACAACCCCCAGAACGAGCCCGACCTGATCGCGCCGTACACGTATCTGTCGACCGGTCAGCCGTGGAAGACCACGGACGTCGTGCACGCGGCGCTCACCCTGTTCACCGACGCCCCGACCGGCATGACCGGCAACGACGACCTCGGCACCATGTCCGCCTGGAACGTGCTCTCCTCCATCGGGATCTTCCCGGTGCAGCCGGGCACGGACACCTGGGGCCTGTCGACGCCCGTCTTCGAGCGTGTCGACGTCACCCTCGACCGGCGCTACTACCCGAAGGGGAAGCTGACCGTGCGGGCGAAGGGCACGTCCGACACCGACCGGTACATCCAGTCGGCTCGGGTCGACGGCGCCGCCTACGGCAAGACCTATCTGACGACCGAGGACCTGCGCGGCACGAGCGATCTCTCGTTCACCGTCGGCGCGCAGCCCTCGCGGTGGGGGACCGGTGCCGACGCGGCGCCGCCCGCGCTGAAGTGACGTAGCAGACACGGCACTTGAGTCACTTGAGACCCGCCACTCACGCAGTGGCGGGTCTTAATCTGTTGTTAACTGTCCGTGCCTAGATCGTACTTGACCGTAATCGCCCGGGGGTTGTTGACTGCGGATCCCGTCGTCGACGCGAGAGCCCTCCATGACTGCGAAGAGCTCGGACCTGCTCGCCCCACTCGACCTGGCGTTCTGGAACATCGAGACTGCCGAACACCCCATGCACCTCGGCGCGCTGGGGGTCTTCGAGGCCGATGCGCCGGGTGCCGCCCGGCACGCCTACGAACTGCTCGCCTCCCGCGCGGCCGGTGTGCCCGGCCTGCGGATGCGGATCGCCGGGGTGCTCGTCCCGGTGGGCGGCGCGGCCCGGGTGCCGGTCACCGACTTCGATCCGCTGGACCACGTGCGGATCACCGAGCCGGTCGCCGACTTCCACGCCGCGGCGGGTGCATTGATGGAGCGTCAGCTGGACCGGCGCAGGCCGCCGTGGGAGGCCCACGTCCTGCCGTCCGCCGACGGCTCCTCGTTCGCCGTGCTGTTCAAGTTCCACCACGCCCTCGCTGACGGGCTGCGCGCCCTGACGCTGGCCGCCGCCGTCATGGACCCGGTGGAGTTGCCGGCCGCGCGGGCGCCCCAGCCGGAACCCGCCGTGCGCCGCGGTCTGCGCCTGCCGTTCCCCGGCCTGCGCGACATCACCCTCGGCGACCTCGACCCGCGCCGCTACCCGGGGCACGTGCGCGCCCTCGCGGGCGCCACCACCCAGGCCGTCTCCATCGGCGCCTCCGTGGCAAAAGCCACCTGGGGCGTGCGCACCTCGAAGGCGCTCACCTCCGAGGCGAGCGGCACCCGGCGCACCGCAGGCGTCGTCCTCGACCTCGACGACGTCCACCGGATCCGCAAGACGGCAGGCGGCACCGTCAACGACGTCCTGATCGCGGTGGTCGCCGGAGCCGTGCGGCGCTGGCTCGACGAGCGCGGTGACGGCAGCGACGGCGTCGAGCCGCGCGCCCTGATCCCCGTCTCGCGCCGCCGCCCGCGCACCGCCCACCCGCAGGGCAACCGGCTCTCCGGCTATCTGGTGCGGCTGCCCGTCGGCGAGCGCGACCCCGTCGAGCGGCTGCGCACGGTGCGCGCCGCGATGGACCGGCGCAAGGACCGCGGTCCGCAGCGCGGCGCCGGAGCCGTCGCCCTGCTCGCCGACCACGTGCCGCCGCTCGGCCACCGGCTGGGCGGCTCGCTCGTCGGGCAGAACGCGCGGCTGCTCTTCGATCTCCTCGTCACCAGCGTGCCGCTGCCCAGCCTCGGCCTGAAGCTCGGCGGCTGCCCGCTCACCGAGGTCTTCCCGCTGGCCCCGCTCGCCCAGGGCCAGTCCCTCGCCGTCGCCGTCTCCACGTACCGGGGGAGCGTGCACTACGGGCTCGTCGCGGACGCCGCCGCCGTGCCCGACCTCGACGTCCTCGCCCGCGCGATCCGCACCGAGCTGGAGCTGCTCGGCGCGGAGTGCGAGTCGCGCAGGGCGTGACTCAGGCCGAGGCGCCCTGGCGCAGCAGTTCCGTCAGTGCCCGCGCCGCGGCGCTCACGGGGCGGTCGGACGGCGACGCCAGATAGAGCGGCCAGTGCAGATCCGCGTCCGTCACCTCGATCACCCGCAGGCCGTGCGCGGTGTCGGCGAGGAAGCGCGGCAGCAGCGTCACGCCGAGGCCCGCCCGGACGAACGCGGCGCTCGTCGCGATGTCGGTGATCTCGATCGTGACGTGACGCGGCACCCCGGCCGCCGTGAACGCGCGGTCCGCGATCGTCCGGTTGCCGTAGCCCACCGGACAGTCGATGAACCGCAGCTGCGCGAGCTCGGCGATCGACACCGTGTCCCGCCCGGCCAGCGGATGGTCCGGGGGGACCACGAGGTCCATCGTGGAGCTCGCCAGCGGCAGCAGCGTCACTCCGGCCGGGCACGGCCCGGTGTGCGAGACGAAGGCCAGGTCGAGGCGGCGTTCGGCGAGCCCGGTGAGCAGCCCCTGCGACCCGGTCGGCGCGACGCTGATCTGCACCTGCACCTCGGGATGGTGCCGGTGGAACTCGCCGAGCAGCCCCGGCAGGTCCATCAGCCGGATCGAGGTGAGCGTGCCGAGCCGCAGCGTCCCGCGCAGCCCGCCGCGCACCTGCGCCACCGCGTCGGCCGCGTCCCGCGCCGCGTCCAGGGTGATCCGGGCGCGCGGCAGCAGCGCCTGCCCCGCGTCGGTGAGCTGCACCCGCTTGGAGTTCCGGTCCAGGAGCCGCGCGTTCAGCTCGCGCTCCAGCGCCTTGACGGCCGCGGAGACCGCGGACTGGACGATGTGCAGCCGGGCCGCGGCGCGCGTGAAGTTCTGCTCCTCCGCGACGGCGACGAAGTACTCGAGATGACGGAGTTCCACGCCTGAACTATCGCAGATCCAGATCATCACGAGCGCCAGGATTCGTTGGACGTGATGATCGGTCCGGGCGGACAGTAGGCATGTCCACGGCGGGGTCTCCCGGCCGGTGTTGTCGGGCCTTGATCGGAGTACGTCCATGAGCAACGTGTCGGCGCCCCTGCGGGCGCGTCCCACCACGGTCCCCGGTCGCGTCGTCACGGCCGGGCGGGCCGTCGGCTCCCGGCGCCACGGCGTCGGCTTCTGGGCGGTCGCCCTGGTCTTCGTCGTCGCCATGGCCTTCTCGACCGTGCCGACCCCGCTCTACCCGCTCTACGAGACCCGGGACGGCTTCTCCACCTTCATGGTCACGGTCGTCTTCGCCGTGTACGCCGTCGGTGTCGTCATCAGCCTGCTGCTCGCCGGGCACGTCTCCGACTGGCTGGGCCGCAAGAAGATCCTGCTGCCCGCGCTCGGCCTGGAACTGGCCGCCGCGCTGCTCTTCCTGTCGAGCCCCGACCTGCCGGTGCTGCTCGTCGCCCGATTCCTCACCGGACTCGGGGTGGGCATGCTCAGCGCCACGGCAACCGCCCACCTGCACGAACTGCACAGCGCCCACCGCCCCGGCGCGTCCGGCCGCCGCTTCGAGCGGGTCTCCACGGCGGCCAACATCGGCGGCCTCGGCGTCGGCACGCTGGTCTCCGGACTGCTCGCCCAGTACGTGCACGGTCCGCTCCGCACGCCCTACGCCGTCTTCGCGGTCCTCCTCCTCGTCGTCATGGGCGTGGTCGCCCTGGTCCCGGAAACGGTCGCGGCGCAGCCGGTCCGGCCGCGCTACCGTCCCCAGCGGGTCAGCGCCGACCACGGCGACCGGGCCGGATACATCGCGGCGGCCGCCGCCGCGTTCGCCTCGTTCGCCGGCCTCGGCGTGATCACCTCCGTGGCCACCGGATTCGTCGGCCGCACCCTGCACCACCCCTCGCACGCGCTGGCCGGCGTCCTCGTCTTCGCCGTCTACGGCGCCGCGGCCCTCGCCCAGTCGCTCACCGACGGCATCCCGGCCCGCGCGAAGCTGACGCTGGGCCTGCTCGCCGAGGGCGCCGGGTTCCTGCTGCTCGCCGCCGGCATGCACACCCTGAACCTGGTGGTGTTCGTCACCGGGGCCGTGGTCGCCGGCGTCGGCGCGGGCCTGCTGTTCAAGGCCGCCGTCGGCAGCGTCGTCGCCATGGCGGCCCCGGCCCGCCGGGGCGAGGCCCTCGCCGGGCTCTTCCTCATCGCCTACCTCGGCCTGAGCGTGCCGTCCGTCAGCGTCGGCGTCGCCACCCTGGCGGTACCGCCCACCACCGCGCTGACCTGGTACACGGGCGTCCTGATCGTGCTCCTCGGTGCCGTGGCGCTGCTCGGTCTGCGGCCGTGCGGGCGCCGCTGAGAGCGTCCTGCCGCCCGTGGTGTGAGGCTCGTCATTTGGCCGCCCCAGGTCCCGCCAGTATCCTCGCGATCTGGCGGGATCGACTCTCTGACCTGTAAGGTGCCGCCTTTTGGCAGCTGCGCGGCCCACCGGTATCGCCGCGGCACGAGTGACACGAGGAACAGCAGCGGCGATGACCGTGACAGAGGACAACCAGACCGTCGCGGCCGACGAGGCCACGGAGATCGAGCACGGCCCCGGCATCGACCCCGAGCGTCTCGCCATCTGCCTCAGCGTGCTGGAGGAGCTCGACCGGATCGACGTCGACCACCCCGACGCGATCACCGTCCGCCGCGCCACGGCCGGCATCTACCGGACCGTGAAGCAGCGCCGCCGCCAGGAGCGCCGCGCCGCCAAGACCGCGCACGACAAGGCCGTCACCGAGGCCACCGCCACCGGCTCCGCGCAGCGCATCGACGACGAGACCGAGGGCATCCTGCCGTCGTCCGTCACCGAGGCCGGCCGGATCGCCGGGATACTCCAGCGCCCGCGCTCCTGCTACACCTGCAAGACGCGGTACGTGGAAGTCGACTACTTCTACCACCAGCTCTGTCCGGACTGCGCCCGCCTGAACCGGGACAAGCGCGACGCCCGCGCCGACCTGACCGGCAAGCGCGCCCTGCTCACCGGCGGCCGCGCCAAGATCGGCATGTACATCGCGCTGCGCCTGCTGCGCGACGGCGCGCACACCACGATCACCACGCGCTTCCCCAAGGACGCCATCCGCCGCTTCAAGGCGATGGACGACTCCGCGGACTGGATCCACCGCCTGGAGGTCATCGGCATCGACCTGCGCGACCCGGGGCAGGCCGTCTCCCTCGCCGACCAGGTCGCCGAGGCGGGCCCGCTCGACATCCTCATCAACAACGCGACGCAGACCGTGCGCCGCCTTCCCTCCGCGTACGCGGCTCTCGTCGACGGCGAGAGCGCGCCGCTGCCCGCCGGTGAGCTGCCCCCGTACTCCGTGATCGGCGCGTTCAACTCCGGCGCCGTCGACGGCATCGCCGCCCTGCCCCTGGGCACCAGCGGCATCGAGGCGCAGAAGGTCGCCGACCTCGCGCTGGTCGCGGGCAACGCGAGCGTGGAGCGCCATCTCGACGGCACCGCCATCGACGCCGGCGGCCTCGTGCCGGACGTCGTCGACACCAACACGTGGGTACAGAGCATCGAGCAGATCTCCCCGGTGGAGCTGCTGGAGACCCAGCTCTGCAACTACACCGCCCCGTTCATCCTCATCAGCAAGCTGCGCCCCTCGATGGCCGTGGCCGCGAAGAACGCGAAGAGCGGCCGCTCCTACGTCGTCAACGTCTCGGCGATGGAGGGCGTCTTCGGCCGCGGCTACAAGGGCGCGGGCCACCCGAACACCAACGCCGCCAAGGCCGCGATGAACATGGTGACGCGCACCAGCGCCCAGGAGATGTTCCAGACCGACGGCATCCTCATGACATCCGTCGACACCGGCTGGATCACCGACGAGCGCCCGCACTACGACAAGCTGCGCCTGGCCGAGGAGGGCTTCCACGCCCCGCTCGACCTGGTCGACGGCGCCGCCCGCGTCTACGACCCGGTCGTCCTCGGCGAGTCCGGCGAAGACGTGTACGGCGTCTTCCTCAAGGACTACGCGCCCGGAAAGTGGTGACGCAGCTGCTGGTGGACGGCGCCCGTCGCCGCCGCCGGTGACGCCGCCCGCACGCGCGTACCGCCGTCCACCAGCAGATCCGCGCCGGTGGTCCACTCCGCCTCGTCGGACACCAGCCAGCGCACCGCGCGCGCCACGTCCTCGGGTTCGCCGATCCGTCCGGCGGGCAGGCCCGCGGCCACCGACTCCTCCGCGCGCTCCCACACGAAGCGCGCCATCTCGGTGCGGACGAGCCCGGGGGAGACCGAGTTGACCCGCACCGACGGGCCCAGTTCGCCCGCGAGTTGAGCGGTCAGGTGCAGCAGCGCCGCCTTGCTCGTGCCGTACGCCCCCACATTCGGGCCGACGTGCCCCGCGCCCTCGGTGCACACGTTGACGACGGCGCCGCCGTGCTCGCTCATCCAGGCCCGCCACACGCACTGGACCAGGCGCAGGGGTGCCTCCACGTTGATCGTGAAGGCGGTGCGCCAGGCGTCCGGGTCGGCGTCCATCAGGGGACCGTAGGGCTGGTTCGTCGCCGCGTTGTTCACCACGATGTCGACGCGGCCGAACGCCGCCGTCGTCCGCTCCGTGACCTCCCACAGATGCGCGGGATCGGAGACGCAGCCGGTGACGCCGACGGCGTCCGCACCCCGGGCGCGGAGCGCGGTGACCGTGTCCCGTACGTCCTGCTCGGTGCGCGCCGTCACGCACAACCGGGCGCCCGCGCGGGCCAGTTCGTCGGCGATCGCCCGGCCGATGCCGCGCGAGGCGCCGGTCACGATGGCGGCCCTGCCGCTGAGGGGCCGGTGCGACGACGTCATGCGCGTACGGTCTCACGACCGCAGTGCGCATGACGATGCGTCAGGGGTGGGGTGGTCGTGGACGATTGGTGGGGCGGTTGTGTGGGTGGGCGCCTCACAGCCCCTGGCGCGCGTTGTCGGCCGCGGGCGTCGCCAACCGCTCCAGCACCGGGCGCCAGTCCTCCAGTTCCCCGGCGTTCAGGCCCACCACCTTCCCCGCGTCGTCCGCCTGCCGCAGTTCCACCGCGTCCTGCGCGTGCGGGTCCGCCTCGAACGCCGCCATCTCCGCCCGCGTCATCGGGCCGCCCTGCACGGCGAGCGTCAACGCGCTCTGGGGCGACAGGCCGCGGGCCGGTTCGAGCGCGGCCAGATAGCGCTTGGCCGGGACGTGCAGCCGGACGAGGGCGGCGACCCGGTCGCCGAGCAGGCCGCGCACCGCGTCCGCCGCGACGTCCGCGTGGTGGGCGTCGTCGCCCGGCCGCAGCAGATGGCCCAGATCGTGCACCAGGCCCGCGGCCTGCAACTCCTTGTCGCTGGGGTGGGAGCGGCGGAGCAGCGCCGCCGTCTGCAGCGCGTGGTCGTGCAGGTCGACGGGGTCGCCGCTGCGGTCGGGGGTGTCCCAGGCACCCCGGCAGGCGTGCAGTGCGGCCATCAGTTCGTCGACCGTGTCCATGGTGACTCCTCCCGAAGATCTTCCGAGGTTTGTCCGGAAGGACACCATGGCGAGCTGACGGACCGGTCAACGGCACGTTAACGCTCCAGGAGACGCGCCCGTACGCGGTCCGTCCGTCACATCGGCGTGGTGCCGCGGGAGTTGCGGGGCGATTCGGGCGCGGCCGGACGGGTGGTGCAGAATTGCCGCATGCCCCGTCTCGCCGTCCACGCCCTCCTGGTGACCCTGCTGGTCACCGTGCTGGGCTGCGCGCAGGCGGGCGCCGACGCCGGTACGCCGTACCCGGCGCCGGTGACCACGGCGGCCTCCCAGGCCGCGCCCGTCACCCCCGGCTGCGACCCCGAGCAGCGCCACGCGCCCGACAGCCGGCAGGGCGTGCCCTCGCGCGGCACGTCCGCGCACGAACTGCTCGCCCCGCTCGCCCACGACCACGGGTCCGGTGCGACGGCCGTCCTCGACGGCATCGCACCCGCCGCCCCCGAGGGCCGCGGCCCGCCCCCGCACGACCCGCCCACCCCGGTCCAGCTCTCCGTCCTGCGCGTGTAGACGACGCGGTACCCACCCGTGTCCTGTCCCGACTCCCTTCACGCAAGGACGACTTCGGCATGCCGAAAAACACCACCAGCTCCAAGGCCCGCCCGCTCGCCCTCGTCGCCGCGGTGGCGGTGGCCGCCGCTCTGCTCGGCACCGTCTCGTACACCGCGACGAGGCCCGAGCCGCGCGCCGACACCTCCCAGCAGGAAGCCGCGTCCGGGCAGCAGCTCGACGACGCCACCGCCCAGTTGACGAAACTCGCCCGGCGCGACGCCGACGACGCCCTCGCGCAGGGCCGCGCCGACGCGCCCGTCGTCCTCATCGAGTACGCCGACTTCGCGTGCGGCTACTGCGGCAAGTTCGCCCGCGACACCGAACCCGCCCTCGTGAAGAAGTACGTCGACGAGGGCACCCTGCGCATCGAGTGGCGCAACTTCCCGATCTTCGGCGCCGAGTCCGAGGCCGCCGCCCGCGCCTCCTGGGCCGCAGGACAGCAGGGCCGCTTCTGGCAGTTCCACGCGGCCGCCTACCAGGAGGGCGCCAAGGAGAAGGGCTTCGGGGCCGACCGGCTCGACGCGCTCGCCCGCGAGGCCGGCGTCGAGGACCTCGCCCGGTTCCGCGCCGACCGCGACAGCGACGCGGCCCGCGCCGCCGTCAAGAAGGACCAGGACGAGGCGTACCGGCTCGGCGCGACCTCCACCCCGTCCTTCCTCGTCAACGGACAGCCCCTCGCGGGGGCCCAGCCCACGGCCACCTTCGAGCAGGCCGTCGAGGAAGCCGCCCGGACGGCGAAGGCCGCACGGTGAACGACATCGGCTACCTCGCGGCGTTTCTCGGCGGACTGCTCGCGCTGCTCAGCCCGTGCAGCGCGCTGCTGCTGCCCGCCTTCTTCGCGTACTCCGTCGACAGCCCCACCCGCCTCGTCGCCCGTACCGGCATCTTCTACCTCGGACTCGCCACCACCCTCGTACCGCTGGGCGCCGCGGGCTCGTACGCCGGACGGTTCTTCTACGGAAACCGGGACCTGCTGGTCGCCGTCGGCGGCTGGCTGATCATCGCGCTCGGGGTGCTGCAGATCGCGGGCCGCGGCTTCGCCTCCCGGCGGATGGCCGAACTCTCCGGCCGGATCCGCCCCACCAACGCCCTGTCCGTGTACATGCTCGGCGCCGTCTACGGCCTCGCCGGCTTCTGCGCGGGACCGATCCTCGGCAGCGTCCTGACCGTCGCCGCGCTCGGCGGGCACCCGGTCTACGGCGGACTGCTGCTCGCGATCTACGCGCTCGGCATGGCCGTCCCGCTGTTCCTGCTCGCGCTGCTGTGGGAGCGCTGGGACCTGGGCGGGCGGCGCTGGCTGCGCGGGCGGCCCGTCCGCGTCGGGCGGTTCGAGGTGCACACCACGTCGCTGGCGTCCGGCCTGTTCTTCATCGCGCTCGGGACGCTGTTCCTGGTCTTCGACGGCACCACCGCGCTGCCCGGACTGCTCGACGTGGACGGCTCGTTCGCCGCCGAGCAGTGGGCGCGCGGCGTCGGCGACCACGTCCCCGACGGGGTGCTGCTCGCCGTGGTCGTCGCCGTGGCGGGCATCGTCCTGGTCGTACGGGCCTGGGGGCACGGCCGTCCGCGCACGGCGGCGAAGGACGACGAACCCCGCGAGGCCGCGGCCCCGGGCGGCGCGTCCGACGGCGGGCGGCGACAGGGACCATGAGCGGAAGTCCGCCAATCTGCCGCGCGCCGGGCACGGCGGGGCGAGCGCGCTCTGCGGGCAGGTCCGCGACGCTTGATGTGCGCGGCCTCGCCGTCCACGCCGAGGGGGCCGGGCCCGCACGCCCCGGCCGCACCTCCCGACCCGTCCGGCACGTCCCCGGGAGGCCGGGTGAGGCCAAAACCGGTCGCGCCGGAGTGAGGGGCGTGGCTGAATGAACACCTGGCGTCCTCCGTAGGGACGACAGGTTCCAGCCCTATCGAGCGGACCCCCGCTCATTTGGTTACTCTGTAGCCGGACGGTTACCGCAAGTGGGTTCCACCCGTTCCCATGGTTCCGTCCGGGGAGAGGCCGGTCACCACGGCCGATCCCTCCAGCGCAACCGGCGCCACCGCGCCCGAACTGGCCCTCTACCCACACCCGATCGGGCGTCCGGTGTCCTGTACGACGCTGGGCCGGTCACGCCGGAGCGGGTTACCCGACACACAAGGAGTGCGCGGTGACACCAGAGAAGACGAATCGCGAGCAACGCCCGAAGGAACGCACGGAGCACGCCGGCCGCAGGCCGGAGAAGCTCGGCAGCCTGGACGTGTGGGCCCGCTCGGCCCCCATCCGCCTCGCCGGGTACGAGGACGATCTCGCCGAGCCGCACATCCTGCCCAGCGTCGACTGATCCCGGGGTCGCGCCGCCCCGACCGTTCGCCCGCATCCCTCCTCGGTGAGGGGTGCGGGCGCACGTGTTTCTCCGGCACTGTCCCGTGCCGCCACCCCGACCACGATCATCCGATCACTCACTCGATCACTCCCTCAACTCGCCTCCCTGTGCGACCCATTGACGGCGTCTGTTGGCACATGCACCATCAGACCTCCGACGAATGCAAGCCGAGTCGCCCTTCAGGGAGTGCTGTGCATGAGTGCGTACCCAAGACGTCAGGTCCTGTCCGCCGCAGCCGTCGTGGCCGCGGCGACCGCGCTGCCGTGGACGGCGGCGGGCCCCGCCGCGGCGGACGGCGCGGCAGGGGAAGGGGGTGACTGGGGCACCGTCCCCGCACCGGTCCCGGTGCCGCTGGAGAGCCACTTCGACAACGACGGCATCGACACCGCCGACGCCCACGGCGGCAGTTTCGACGGCAGCGGCTACACGTTCCCCGGCGAGGAACTGCCCGCGGGACGGCTCGAAGTCGACGGCGTCACCTACCGGTTCCCCTCGGCGGCGGCAGGCGAGAAGAACAACGTCGTCGCCCTCGGCCAGCGCCTCGACCTGCCCGCGGGCCGCTATCTGTCCGCGCTGTTCCTCGCCGCGGGCAGCTACGGCAACGCCTCGGGACAGGCCACCGTGCACTACGCCGACGGCTCCACGGCGACGGCCGGGCTGAGCGCCCCCGACTGGTACGCGGGCGGCGGCTCCGTGGCGGCGTCGTTCCGCTACAAGCCCGACGGCACCAAGGACGCCCACTCCGTCGGCATGGGCGTCAGCGAGATCGCCCTCGACCCGCAGCGCGAGGCCGTCGCGATCACCCTGCCGAAGCTGAATCCCGCCGAGGCGAACAAGACCGCCCTGCACGTCTTCGCGCTCACGCTCCAGCCGGCCGCCGAGGGCCGGGCCCTGCTGCTGCGCGACGCCCGCTCCACCTTCTCGCTCCTGGAGGAGACCGGCGCCCAGAGCGTCGAGGCCACCGTGCTCAACGCGGGCACCGTCGCCGTCCTCGCCGCCGACGCGCTGACCGTGGGCGTCGACGTCCCCGGCGCCCGCACCGTCGCACCCGCGCGCGTGACGTGGCTCGCCCCCGGCGAACAGGCCCGCGTTCGCGTCGGCATCCGCAACCGCGGCGGCATCGCGCCCGGCACCGTGCGCAGCGGCTCGGTCGTCGCCACCGGACGCGGACAGCAGGCGGCCACGGCGGCGCGGAAGCTGACGCTCGGCGTGCCCGACTACGCGCCGACGGAGGCCTCGCTGTCCGGGCACCAGGCGCCGTACTGGTTCCACTCCGCCAAGTTCGGGATCTTCATCCACTGGGGCGTCTACTCCGTGCCCGCGTGGGCACCGGTCGGACAGCAGTACGCCGAGTGGTACTGGAACCAGATGCAGGACCCGAACAACCCGACCTACGCGCACCACAAGGAGGTCTACGGCGAGGACTTCGCCTACGACGACTTCATCCCGCGCTTCACCGCCGAGAAGTTCGACCCGCGCGCGTGGGTGGAGCTCTTCCGCGACGCGGGCGCCCAGTACCACGTCCTGACGTCCAAGCACCACGAGGGCTTCGCGCTGTGGGACACGCGGCTGTCCGACCGCAACGCCGTGAAGATGGGCCCCAAGAAGGACCTCGTCAAGGAACTCTTCGAGGCGTCGAAGCGGTACGCGCCCGAACTCCACCGCGGCCTGTACTTCTCGATGCCCGAGTGGTTCAACCCGGACAACCCGTGGATGGGACACGCCCCGCGCAACCCGTACACCCTGGAACCCGTCCCGTACACCGGCTACACCGCCGGCAAGGACTACGTGAAGGACTTCCAGGCCCGGCAGATGCTGGAGCTGATCCACAACTACGACCTGCAGCTGATGTGGTGCGACATCGGCGGCGCCAACGACTCGCTGCACGTCCTCGCCGAGTACTTCAACCACGGCAAGAACCGGCCGCGCCCCCTTGAGGTCGCCGTCAACAACCGCGCGGGGATCGGCTTCCACGACTTCACGACGCCCGAGTACACGACGTACGACAACACCGTCGTCGCCAAGTGGGAGTCGAGCCGGGGCCTGGACCCGTTCAGCTACGGCTACAACGCCCAGACGCCCGACGACCGTTACATGACGACCGAGGAGGTCGTGCACAGCCTCGTCGACATCGTGTCGAAGAACGGCAACTTCCTCCTCGACATCGGGCCGCGCGCCGACGGCACCATCCCCGAGATCATGCAGACCCGGCTCCGGGAGACCGGGCACTGGCTGAGGACCAACGGCGAGGCGATCTACGGCACCACGTACTGGTCGCGGATGGCGCAGCTCGGCGAGGACCTGCGGTTCACGGTCAAGCAGAACGAGGCGTTCTACATCCACTCGCTCGCCGAACCGGGTGCCACGCTCACCGTCGAGGCGCCCGTGCCGGTGCGGCCCGGCGACAAGGTGACCCTGCTCGGCCACGACCGGCCCCTCAACTGGCGGGTCAGGAACGGGGCGTTCGTCGTCGACGTGCCGGCCGCCGCCCGCCGGGCCGGCGAGCACGTGTGGGTGTTCAAGGTGGCGTGGCAGGGCTGACCCCGCGCCGCGCACCGTGTCTCACACCGTGCGCAGGAAGTCCTCGACGAGGCGGTCGAAGACGTCCGGGCGCTCCATGTTCGGGTAGTGGGCGGTGCCGTCGACCGGCACCGTCCGGCCGTTCCCGACCGTGCGGGCGAGCCGTTCGGCCATGGCGTTGTGGTCCGGCGCGTCCAGGGTGCCGGTGACCGTGAGCACGGGGACCGTGATGTCGGCGGCCCGCTTCCAGGTCTCCGGCACCGGGATCCGGTGGTCGGGCTCGTCGGCGGTGTGTTTCGAAAGGGTGGCGTGCGTCATGCGGCGCAGCCGGTCGACGACGCCGGGCGCCAGATCGTCGACGCCGCGGTGCGGTCCAGGCCCGAACCGGGTGAACGCCTCCACCGCCGCGGCCAGGTCCCCAGCCGCCAGCGCGGATCCCAGATCGGCCCACACCGCGTGCACCCAGGGATCGTCGAAGACGGGCTCGCTGGTCCCCGCCCCGACCACCACGGCGGCGGCGACGAGGTCCGGGTGCTCCAGGGCGGTGTCGACGGCGACGGCGCCGCCCATCGAGACCCCGACGAGCAGCGCAGGCCCGGTGCCGAGCCGGCGCAGGAGCGCGGCGAGGTCGTCGGTGTGACGGAAGGGCGCCGTGGCGTTGGCGGACCGGCCGTGGCCGCGGGCGTCGGGGGCGATCACCCGGTACCGCTCGGCGAGAACCGGGATCTGGTCGTCCCACATGCGGTGGTCGAGGAAGCCGCCGTGCAGGAGCACCAGCGGGCGGCCGGACGTGGCGGTGTCGATCCAGTGGAGTTCCTTGAGCACATCCATCATGACAACCAAGGTGTCATTTTCTCTCTGGGATGACAACTGGGTTGTCATGACTGGCATGATGGGGGCGTGAGCGAAGAGCGGGAGACGGCCGAGCGGCTCGCCCAGGTCTACGACCTCGTGGGTCCGCTGTACCGGCGCGTGCTGCGCAAGGTGGAACTGGACGGGGCCGGGGCGGGGGTCTCGGCCGGTGTCCGTGCCGTGCTCGACATGCTGCGCAAGCAGGGGCCTTTGACGGTGCCTCAGATGGGCCGGGCGCAGTCGCTCAGCCGGCAGTTCGTGCAGCGCATGACGAACGAGGCCGCCGCCCTCGGCTACGTGGAAGCGGTCCCGAACCCGGCGCACAAAAGGTCCTCGCTGATCCGGCTGACCGAGGAGGGGCGGGCCGCGATCGCCGCCGTCGTCGACCGGGAGCACGCGGAACTGGCCCGGCTGCACGGCCGGGTCGACGCCGCCGACGTCGAGGCCTGCGTACGGGTGCTGACGGAGATGCTGGGCCTGCTCGACGACGTCGACGTCAACTGATGTGGGGGACGACGGACATGACCTGGACGGAACGCGTCGTCGTGCGCGACGGAGTGCGCCTCGCCTGCCGCGACTGGGGCGGCGAGGGGCCTCCTGTCGTCCTGCTGCACGGGCTCGCCGGACACGCGGGGGAGTGGGACGGCCTCGCCGCGTCCCTGCGGCACCGGCACCGGGTCGTCGCCGTCGACCAGCGCGGCCACGGTGCCAGCGAACGCCTTCCCGGTGACGTGTCCCGGGCCGCGTACGTGGCCGACGTCGGTGCCGTGACGGGTCGACTCGGACTGGACCGGCCCGTGTTGATCGGCCAGTCGCTCGGCGCTCACACCGCGCTGCTGGCCGCGGCCACGGGCCTCTGCCGGGCGGCCGTCCTCGTCGAGGCGGGCCCCGGCAGAGCGGACCCCGCGCTGCCGAAGGAGATCGGCGGTTGGCTCGACACCTGGCCGGCCCCGTTCCCGTCCCGGCGGGCCGCCGTCGACTTCTTCGGCGGGGGCGCCGCGGGCGAGGGCTGGGCGGACGGCCTGGAGGAGCGCGACGGCGGACTGTGGCCACGCTTCGACCGTGACGTGATGGTCGCTTCACTGGAGGAGAACACCGGCCGCGACGTGTGGGACGAGTGGACGGCGATCACCTGCCCGACGCTTCTGGTGCTCGGCCAGAACGGCATCATCGGCACCGAGGAGGTCGACGCCATGTTCCGTGCGCGCCCCGACCTCCTGGCCGTGAGCGTGCCCGGTACCGGGCACGACGTCCACCTGGAGCGCGGCGATGCGCTGCGGCAGGTGATCGAAGCGTTCCTGTTCACCGCCGTGGCGCCGCGTGCGAGGATCGACGCCGGGTGAGTCCGGACCGCTGTGCTTTTCCTGGGAGAGAGCTTTGAGCCCGCACGACCTTTCCGTGATCCGTGGCGGCGACCCGGTCGGCGTTCCCGCGTGTTGTGCCGCGCCGCGCGGTGACGCAGCCCCGGCCGCAGGACCGGCGCCGATGACGATCACCGCGCGCCCCAAGGCCTCGGGCCGCGGCATGGTCACGCTGGCCGGCGGCACCTTCTGGATGGGCAACGAGGACGCGCTCGCCAACCCCGGCGACGGGGAGGGCCCGGTCCGCGAGGTCACCGTCTCCCCGTTCCGCATCGACGAACACGCCGTCACCAACGCCCGGTTCGCGGTCTTCGTCAAGGAGACCGGCTACGTCACGGACGCCGAGCGGTTCGGCTGGTCGTACGTGTTCGCGGGCTTCCTCGGCCCGCAGCGGGTGCGCGCCACGCAGGCCCCGGCCGCCACCCCGTGGTGGCGCGGCGTCGAGGGCGCGACCTGGCGGGCGCCCGAGGGCCCCGGCACCGGGATCGGCGACCGGGCCCGGCACCCCGTCGTCCACGTCAGCTGGGCCGACGCGCACGCCTACGCGCAATGGGCGGGCAAGCGGCTGCCCACCGAGGCCGAGTGGGAGTACGCGGCCCGCGGCGGCCTCGACCGGGCCCGCTATCCGTGGGGCGACGAGCTGACCCCGCGCGGCCGCTGGCGCTGCAACATCTGGCAGGGCGACTTCCCCACGGTGAACACCGGTGAGGACGGGCACGTCGGCACCGCCCCCGTGGACGCCTACCGGCCCAACGCCCACGGCCTCCACAACGTCGTGGGCAATGTCTGGGAGTGGGTCGCCGACCGCTTCACCGCCACCCACTGCGCGGCCCCGGCCGTCGACCCGCGCGGGCCGGAGGAGGGCGACAACCGGGTCATGCGCGGTGGCTCGTACATGTGCCACGACTCGTACTGCAACCGGTACCGGGTCGCCGCCCGAACCTCCAACACCCCCGACTCCAGCAGCGGCAACTGCGGATTCCGGTGTGCCGCCGATGTCTGAGGACGTCTGGCACGTGCTGCCCGCCGACGTGCGCGAGGCCGTGGACGCGCAGGTGCTGCGGGACGCCTTCATGCAGGCGGTGCACGTCCTGTTCAAGCGCGGTGTGCGGTTGAACGAGGCGCAGGAGATCGTCGGCGACCGGTATCGCCATCACGGTGACCGGGTCGCACGGCGCCCCGAACCGCCCCTCGGTCTGCCCGCGTTGGCCGACCGGGCGGCCGAGGCGCCCGGCCGGGTCGTGGAGATCGCCGCCGAGTGGGACGGGGACACGGTCCACGACTGGTTCGTGGACCTCGTCGCCGTCACCGCCGATCCGGCGGGCACCCATCCGCTGACCACGGTGACGTGGAGCGCTGCCCGCCGGTACCTGGACGGCGAGGAGACCGGGACACGGCGTCCGGCCGCCGTCGTCGCCGAGCGGATCGGCACCGGCCTTGCCGCCCGGCTCGCCGTGCCGTTCCGCTTCGACCACCCCGACGAGCCGGACCGCCAGGACCCGGGTCAGCCGAACACGCGCTGACCGCCGACGAACGTCTGCGCCACCCGCGTCGTCCCGATCTCCTCGGCCGGGCCCGCGAACGTGTCCCGGTCCAGGACCACCAGGTCGGCCAGGTACCCCGGCGCGATCGTGCCCGTCTCCCCGTCGAGGTGGTTCACGTACGCGCTGCCCGCCGTGTACGCGGTCAGCGCGTCGTGCAGACCGATCCGCTGCTCGGGCAGGAAGACCGGGGTGCCGTCGGGCGCGCCCGGCTCCACCCGGTTCACCGCGACATGGATCCCCTGCAGCGGGTCAGGGCTGCTCACCGGCCAGTCGCTGCCCGCCGCCAGCGTCGCGCCGGAACGCAGCAGCGCCCCGAACGGGTACTGCCACGACGCCCGCTCCGCGCCCAGGAACGGAATGGTCAGCTCGTCCATCTGCGGTTCGTGCGCGGCCCACAGCGGCTGCATGTTCGCCGTCGCACCGAGCCGGCGGAACCGGCCGATGTCGTGCGGGTGCACGACCTGGAGATGGGCGAGGTGCGGCCGGGTGTCCGACCGGCCGTTGGCGCGCCGCGCCGCCTCCACCGCGTCCAGGGCCTCCCGCACGGCCCGGTCGCCGAGCGCGTGGAAGTGCACCTGGAAACCGTGGGCGTCCAGCTCGGTGACGTACTTCTTGAGGTCCTCCGGCGGTACGAAGCTGATCCCGCTGTTGTCGGAGACACAGCCGCAGCCGTCGAGGTACGGGCCGAGCAGTGCCGCCGTGCCGTTCTCGGCGACTCCGTCCTGCATGATCTTCACGGTCGTCGAGCGGAACCGGCCCCGGGTGCCCGCGGCCCGCCGCGCGACCAGTTCCTCGATCTGCTCGGTGCCGCGCGTGCGGTCCCACCACAGCGCGCCCACGACCCGCGCCGTCAGGCTTCCGTCGGCCGCGCAGGCGAGGTACGCGTCCGTCGGGTCGGTGAGGTTGGCGTGCTCCCCGAGCAGTGCGTCCTGCCAGGCGGTGATGCCGAGGGAGTGCAGCAGCTCCTGGGCGCGCAGCAGGCCCGCGACGCGCTCCTCGCGGGTGACCGGCGGGAGCAGCCGGCCGACCAGGTTCGCGGCGCCCTCCTGCAGCATGCCGGTCGGGTTGCCGGAACCGTCGATGGCTCGCTCGATGCGGCCGTCGGCCGGGTCCGGCGTACGGGCGTCGATGCCGGCCCGCTCCAGGGCGAGCGAGTTGACCCAGGCACCGTGGTGGTCGCGGTTGACCAGGTACACCGGGCGGTCGGGGACGAGTGCGTCCAGCTCGGCGGCCGTCGGCAGTCCGCCGGGGAACGCCTCCATCGACCAGCCGCCCCCGGTGAGCCACTCGGCGTCCGCGTGCTCACGGGCGTACGCGGCGATCGTCTCCCGGTACGCGGCGAGCGTCGTCGCCCCGCTCAGATCGCACTGGCCCATCTCCATGCCGCCGCCGACGGGATGCGCGTGCGCGTCCTGGAAGCCGGGGATCAACAACTTCCCCGCCAGGTCGACGACTTCGGTGCGCGGGCCGATCAGCTCGCGCACCTCGTCGTGGCCGACGGCGACGACGCGCTCGCCGCGCACCGCCACCGACGTGGCACGGGACCGGGCGGGCGAACCGGTGTGGACCGGGCCGCCGGTGAACACGAGATCGGCGGGGGTGGTGTCGTGCATCGAGGCAACTCCTTTTGGTGCGGGGGTGTTACGGGAGCTCGGTGGCGGTCAGGGGCAGCGCGTCGGCGTCCGTTCCGCGTCCCGAGGTGAAGTAGGGGGAGCGGCGGCCGTACTTCGCGACGGCCGCCATCGCCAGTCCGGAGACGACGATCGCGATGGGTACCGCAAGCATGAACCAGCCGTTGTCCGGGCTGAGTTCGAAGTGGTCCGACATCGTCGCGTAGTCCCGGGCGAGATACGCGCCGATGCCGAGCAGCGCCAGCGCGCTGAGGCCCGGCGCGAGCACCGCTCGCGTCGCCTCGCGGAAGTCGGTGCGCAGCAGGGACCGGAAGCGGACCGCGCAGGCGAGCGCCGTCAGACCGTAGTAGAGAGCGACGATCAGGCCGATGGAGTTCACGGCGGCGAGGATCATCTCGTTCAGCTTCGGGATGGCGAGGGCGAGGACCGAGATCACGGCGGCGATCGCCATGACGAGGACCGTGCCGATGGCCGGGGAGCCGTAGCGCGGGCTGATCCGCGTCCACACCTGGCCCATCGTGCGGTCCCGGCCCATCGCGAGCAGCCCGCGCGCCGTCGGGATCACGCTGGCCTGCACCGAGGCGACCGCGGAGAACAGCAGGGCGAGCAGCGGCAGACTCGCCAGCGGCTCGTCGGCGAGCTTGGCACCGAGGTAGGTGAGCGCCTGCGGGCCCTGCTCCATCAGCTCGGAGAGTGACATCTCGCGCTGGAAGGCCACGGACCCGTACAGGAACAGCGCGAGCATGGTGAACAGGGCGATGAAGCCGCCGCGTCCCGCGTCCCGTACGTCTTTGGTCTCCTCGGTGACGCTGAACGCGGCGTCCCAGCCCCAGAAGAAGAACACCGCGAGGACGAGCCCCTGCGCGAAGCCGGTGCTGTCGTGAATGGCGAACGGGTTCAGCCACGACCACTGGAAGGCATGGTCACCGGTGACCAGGGACCAGCCGCAGAAGCCGATGAGCACCACGTACTCGAAGACCAGCAGCCAGGTCTGCAGCCGGGTCGCCTTGCGGATGCCGGTGACGGCGGTGACCGTCACGGCGGTCAGCACGACGAGGCCGACGGCCGTCGACAGGGCCGTCGAGTTCGGGTCCAGGTCCAGGCCGAGCAGGCTGTGCAGGTGGGCCTTGTTGGCGAACTGGAGGAAGACCGAGCCGGTCACCGCGCTCGTGTACGCCATGAAGACCAGGGTGCCGACGAGGGTGACCCAGCCGGTGAGGAAGCCCAGCCAGGGGCCGAGCGAACGGCCCACCCAGACGTAGCCGCTGCCCATGTTCTGCTCGTGCCGGTTCAGCCTGGCGTACGCCGTCGCGATGCCCAGGATCGGCACGAACGCGACGAGCAGGATGGCCGGCGCCTGGAGGCCCACCGTCGCGGCGAGGGACCCCATCCCGATGCCGATGCTCGTGGTGGCGGCGGTGCTGGAGGCGGCGACGGCGATGCCGTCGACCACACCGAGGGAGCGGCGCAGGCCGGGGGACTGGCTTCTCATGGGCGGACTCCTGGGGCCGGATGAGGGCGGGGGCGGGGGGGTGGTGGTGCGGTGAGGAGGCTGCGATCAAACCGGCCTTGTCAACGTTGCGTCAATGGTGTTGTCATAAGGCGTCATCGAGCGACGACAGAGGGGTTCGAGCCATGACAGAGGGGCGGATTCCGGCCGAGCGGCGACGGCGCAAGCCGACGAAGTCGGGGGTGCTGCTGTCCGAGGACGTGATCGTCGACTGTGCGCTGCGGCTCGTCGGCCAGCACGGGCCCGACGCGCTGAGCGTGCGCCGCCTCGGCGCCGCGCTCGGCTGCGACCCCAGCGCCCTGTACCGCTACTTCCACAACACCGACGACCTGCTGCTCGCCGTCGCGGACCGGATCATCGGGATCTCGATGGCCGGGTTCGCGCCGGAGACGATGCCGTGGCAGGACGGGCTGCGGGAGATGGCCCACCGCATCCACCGCGGCTACCGGGAGCACCCGCGCGTCGCGGCGCTCGCCGCCTACCGCGTGACGCGCCGCGAGCACGAGTTCCGCTCCGTGGAGGCCGGCATCGGGCTGATGCGGCGCGCCGGGTTCGGGCCCGAGGACGCGGTGCGGCACTACTCGGCGTTCGTGGACACCGTGCTCGGCCACGCGGCCCTGGACGCGGCCCATCTCGCGCTGCCGGTGGAGCGCAGGCGGGCCGACGACGAGGCGTGGGCCGGGACGTACGCGGAGATCGCGGCGGACACGCACCCCCAACTGGCCGCTGTACGGGGGTACTTGCCGTTGATGGCGGGCAGCTCGTTCGAGGCGGCGCTGGAGCTGGTCGTCGCGGCGCTGGCCGCGGCGGCGCCGGGGGAGTAGCGGTCAGACCCCGCGCTGCCGCGCCGCCTGCTCGCGCAGCGCCTCGACGAACGTGGTGACGTGCGGGCGGCCCGCGCGGCGCAGCAGGGCGACCCCGATGTGCCGCACCGGGCACGGCTCCTCGACGGGGACGGCGACGAGCCCCGGGATCTTCGGGGTGAGGGCGATCGACGGGATGAGCGAGACGCCGACGCCCGCCGCGACCAGGGAGCGGGCGAAGAAGTAGTCGGTGGTGGTGCCGCGCACGTCCGGCTCGAACCCGGCGCGCTCCGCGTGCCGCCGCAGATACGCCTCGGTCTTCAGACAGCCGAGCACCCACGGCTCGCCCGCCAGCTCGGCGAGGTCGAGGGACGCGCGGCCGGCGAGGCGATGCCCGCGCGGTAGCACGGCGCGCAGCGGGTCGTCCATGAGCGGAACCCATGCGGGGGTCGATCCGGGGCTCGCGTCGCGACCGCCGGGAGCGGGTCGGGAAATGGGGTCGGGGTCGGAGCCGGCTCCGACCCCGGGGCCGGCGGGCAGTGGTCCGTCGAAGCGGTAGGCGAGCGCCAGGTCCACGGCGCCCTGGCGCACCAGCGGCAGCGTGTCCTCCGGCTCGCCCTCGCGGACGTGCAGCACGGTCCCGGGGTGCGCCGCCGTCAGCCGCGGCAGGGCGCCGGGCAGGAGCAGCCGGCCCCCGCTGGTGAACGTGGCGACCGTCAACTGCGCCGTGCTCGTGCGGAGTTGAGCGACCTGGTGCTGTGCGTGCGCCAGCTCCGCGGCCACCGACTCGGCGGCGCCGAGCATGATCCGTCCCGCCTGGGTGAGGGTGACGCCGCGGGTGCTGCGGGTCACGATCCCGGCGCCCACGCTCCGCTCCAGGGCCGCCATGTGCTGGGAGACGGCGGAGGGCGTCAGACGCAGGGCGGCCGCCGCCCGGTTGAAGCTGCCGTGTTCCGCGACGGCCCGCAGGACCCGCAGCCGCTGCACATCGATCAACAGTTTTCCTTCATACGGGTTCAGCGAGTGGTCACTTCTGCTGGTGACGATAAGTCCCCAGGATGAGGGCATGCAAAGGATCTGCGTCATCGGCGGAAGCCGGTACTTCGGGAAGCTCTTGGTGGCACGGCTGCACGCGGCGGGTTACCACGTCACGGTGGTCAACCGCGGTTCGGTCCGGCCGCCCGCCGGGGTGGAGCACCTCGTCGCCGACCGCGACGACGAGACCGCGCTGGCGGCCGCGCTCGGCACCCGCACCTTCGACGTCGTCGTCGACCAGGTCTGCTACACACCCGTGCAGGCCGCCGTCGCCGCCCGCGTCTTCACCGGCCGCACCCGGCGTTACGTCATGACCTCGACGATCGAGGTGTACGACCCGGCGACCGCCGCGCTCCCGGGCGCCGCGGCCCCCGGAACGGAACCGGAGCCGGTACCGGAGGCGGCGGTGGACCTGGCGGGCTGGACGGTGGCCCTGGACCTGCCCTGGCACGACGCCGCGTACCGGGAGGCGCACTACGCCGAGGGCAAGCGGCAGGCCGAGGCCGTCCTGGCCCGCGCCGCCGGGTTCGGCTTCGTCTCCGTGCGCAGCGCCCACGTCCTCGGCGGTGGGAGGCAGGAGTTCACCGGCCGGCTCGCGCACTACGTCGAGCGGATCGGCCGGGGCGAGGAGGTCGTGGTGCACGAGGACGCGGTGCCGACGGTCTTCGTGCACCACGAGGAACTCGCCGATCTGCTGGTGTGGGCGGCGGCCGCCGACTTCACCGGCCCGGTGAACGCCTGCTCCGACGGGCCGCTCGACGTCCGCGAGTTCGCCGCGGCCGTCGCCGCGCAGCTGGGCCGGGAGCCCGTGTGGCGCACGGTGGCGGCGGGCGAGGAGGCGTCGCCGTTCTCCTTCGACCGGCACTGCGCGATGAGCAACGCCCGCGCGAAGCAGCTGGGGTTCGTGTTCTCGCACACGAGGGACTGGCTGCCCGGCGTGGTCCAGGAAGCACTGAGGTCGGCGTCCTGAGGTCGGCGTCCTGAGGCTCGCGTCCTGAGGTCCGCGTCCTGAGGCTCGCGTCCTGAGGTCCGCGTCCTGAGGCTCGCGTCCTGAGGTCCGCGTCCTGAGGCTCGCGTCCTGAGGTCCGCGTCCTGAGGCCCGCGTCCTGAGGTCCGCGTCCTGAGGCCCGCTCCCTGACGTCCGCGCTCTGAACCCCGTGGGCCCGTCCCCGTGGCGACCACCTCGCACAGAACGGATCCCATCCGCCACCGCGCCATCGGCGACACCACCGTCAGCGCCCTCGGCCCGGGCGGCTCAAGGCTCGGGGTTCGGGCCCTGGCCCCCGCCTCCGGGGCTCACTCCAACTGCCCCCGCAGCCACTCCTCCACCTCGCCGACGTGCGCCGCCGCGGCGGCCCGCGCCGCCTCCGGGTCGTGGGCCACCAGCGCCCGATGGATCCGGGCGTGCTCGCGGCGGGTGCGCTCGAACGCGCCCTCCTCCTGGTAGCCGCGCCACACCCGGGCCCGGAACGTCCGCGACGACAGCCCCTCCAGGATCGCCGCCATCGCCTCGTTCCCGGCCGCCGCCACGATCGCCCGGTGGAACGCCAGATCGTGGGAGAGGATCTCCTCCGGGTCGTCCGTCGCCTCCATCGCCGCCAAGTGCTCCTCCACCTCGGCGAGTTGAGCGCGTGAAATGCGGGCCGCGGCGAGCGCCGTCGCCGTCGACTCCAGGATCCGGCGCACCTCCAGGAGCTCCACCAGACGCGGGCCGCGCGAGAGGTCGGCGACCACCCCGAACGTCTCCAGAAGGTCGCCGGCCTCCAACTGCGTGACGTAGATGCCGGAACCGTGCCGCGCCTCCAGGACGCCGAGCACCGTGAGTGCCCGGATCGCCTCCCGCATCGACGAGCGCGAGATGCCGAGCTGCGCCGCCAGGTCCCTTTCCGTGGGCAGCCGTTGCCCCGGCTCCAGACTGCCGCCGCCGATCATCGCCTTGATCTGCTCGATCGCCCGTGCCGTGACGGTGCCCCGCTGAGGTGCGGTCTGTTCCACGATGACGTCCTCCCACACAGGGTCCGCTGCCGGATGCGGCGCAGTCTAACCAGCAAGGTGGTCCGACCACTACCGAGGTGGTCGGACCTCTCTGGGGTCTCAGGAGGTCTCGGAGGCGTAAATACCGAGAAAAATTGGCGACGAAGGGTGTTGAGGAGCCGAAGTGGTCTGATAAATCTCTGGGCGCGGCCGGTGCCTGGACGGGCAGTATCCGGTCCTTCCCCATGTTCTCCGGAGCCGAGGAGCGGTCCGATGACTGGCACCACGAAGGGCACGAAGTCGAAAGCCTCGAAGGTTTCGAGAGGGAGGGCGCTGCGCGCGGCGGCCCTTGCGGGGTGTGTCGCCCTCGCCCTCAGCGCGTGCGGCAGCACGAAGGACGACAACGCGGGTTCCGCGGGCGGCGGTGGCGGTGACGGCAAGGGCAAGGTCGGCGTCATCCTGCCGCTGCTGACCTCGCCGTTCTGGCAGTCGTACAACGACTACGTGCCGAAGATGGCGAAGTCCGAAGGGGTCGACGCGCTGAAGACCGTCAACTCCAACAGCGATCCCTCGCAGCAGATCACCGACATCAACAACCAGCTCAACCAGGGCGTGAAGGGCCTCGTCGTCGCCCCGCTCGACAGCGCCGCCATCGCCGCCGGCCTCGACCAGGCCGAACGCAAGGGCGTCCCGGTCGTCGCCGTGGACGTCGCGCCCGAGAAGGGCAAGGTCGCCATGGTGGTGCGCGCGAACAACGTCGCGTACGGCCAGAAGGCCTGCGAGTACCTCGGCCGGCAGGTCAAGTCCGGCAAGGTCGTGCAGATCATGGGCGACCTCGCGTCGGTCAACGGCCGCGACCGCTCCAAGGCGTTCCGGGACTGCGTGAAGCAGAAGTACCCCAAGCTGAAGGTCCTGGAGATTCCCGCCAAGTGGGAGTCGGACACCGCCGCCTCCAAGCTGGACACCCTGCTCAACGCCAACCCCGACATCAAGGGCATCTACATGCAGGCGGGCGGTGTCTACCTGGCGCCGACCCTGCAGACCCTCAAGTCCAAGGGGATGCTGAAGAAGGCGGGCGCCGCGGGCCACATCACCATCGTGTCGAACGACGGCATCCCGCAGGAGTTCGACGCCATCCGCAAGGGCCAGATCGACGCCACCGTCTCGCAGCCCGCCGACTCGTACGCCAAGTACGGCATGTACTACATCAAGGCGGCGATGGAGGGGAAGACGTTCAAGCCGGGCCCGACCGACCACGACTCCACGATCGTCAAGCTGCCGAACGGCATCCTGGAGGACCAGCTGCCCGCCCCGCTGGTCACCAAGGACAACGTCGACGACCCGAAGCTGTGGGGAAACACGGTCAAATGACGTCTCCCGCAGCCCCGTTGGTGGAAGCGACGGGCATCGCCAAACGGTACGGGCCCACGGTCGCCCTCGCCGACGGCCGGCTCACCGTGCGTGCGGGCGAGTCCCACGCGCTGGTCGGCCGCAACGGCGCGGGCAAGTCCACCCTCGTCACCGTCCTGACGGGCCTTCAGGCGCCGGACGCGGGCACGCTGTTGTTCGACGGCGAGCCCGCGCCGCCGCTCGGCGACCGCGCGGCATGGCGGGCGAAGGTGGCCTGCGTCTACCAGAAGCCCACCGTCGTCCCCGAACTGACCGTCGCCGAGAACCTGTTCATCAACCGGCAGCCCGAGTCCCGCCGCGGCTTCTTCAGCTGGAAGAAGCTGCGGGCCGAGGCCGAACGGCTGCTGCACACCTGGGACATCCACGTCGACCCCGACGCGCGCACCGCCGACCTCAAGGTCGAGGACCGCCAAATGGTCGAGATCGCCCGCGCGTTGAGCCAGGGCGCCCGCTTCATCGTCCTCGACGAGCCGACCGCGCAGCTCGACAACAAGGAGATCGAGCGGCTCTTCGCGCGGATGCGCTCGCTGCAGGACTCTGGCGTCACGTTCCTGTTCATCTCGCACCACCTCCAGGAGGTGTACGAGGTCTGCCAGACGGTCACCGTGCTGCGCGACGCCCGCTGGATCACCACCGCGCCGGTCGCCGAACTTCCGCGCCCCGCCCTGGTCGAGGCCATGGCGGGCGAGGTGGTCGCCGAGCAGGCCGCCGCCGCGGCCGAAGCCGTCGTGGAGCAGGACGGGGCTCAGCGGGCCGGCGCCCCGGTCGTCCTCGACGTACGGGGCCTGACCTCGGACACGTACGCCGACGTCGATCTGACCGTGCGCCGCGGTGAGGTCGTCGGCCTCGCCGGATCCAGCGGCAGCGGCAAGATCAACCTGGCCGAGTCGCTGGCCGGACTGCACACCCCGACCTCCGGCACCGCTCGACTCGACGGCGAACCACTGCCGTTCGGTGACGTGTCGGCGGCGCTCGCGGCGGGGGTCGGCTGTGTGCCGCGCGACCGGCACGATCAGGGCCTCGTCACCGGCATGTCCATCGGCGACAACGCGACGATGTCCGTCCTCGGCCGGCTCGGCCGGTACGGATTCGTCGGCACCGACCGCAAGCGGGCCTTCGCCCGCGATCTCATCGAGCGTCTCGACATCCACGCCGAGGGCCCGGACCAGCCGGTCTCCGACCTGTCCGGGGGCAACGCGCAGAAGGTCGTGATGGCCCGCGCCCTCGCCTCCGACCCGCGGCTGCTCGTCCTCATCAACCCCACCGCCGGCGTCGACGTGAAGTCCAAGGAGTCCCTGCTGCGCCGCGTCGACAGCGCCCGCGACGACGGCACCGCCGTCCTCGTGGTCTCCGACGAACTCGACGACCTGCGGCGCTGCGACCGGGTGCTCGTGCTGTTCCACGGCCGGGTCGTCGCCGAGCACGCGGCGGGCTGGCACGACCACGAGCTGATCGCCTCCATCGAGGGAGTCCAAGGAGACCACCATGGCTGACATCAAGGCCGCGTCGGCCCCGGCGACGAGCGCCCCGGCCCGCCCCGGCGGCGGCACCGGCAAGAACGTCCTGCTGCGCCGGGCCCGTGAACTCGCGCTCGTCCCGGCCCTGTTGCTGCTGATGATCCTCGGGGCGATCGTCAACGACTCCTTCCTCACCGAGCGCAACCTGATCTCCATCCTCGGCGCGTCCGCGGCCCTCGCCATGGTCGTGCTCGCCGAGTCCCTGGTCCTGATCACCGGCAAGTTCGACCTGTCCCTGGAATCCGTCGTCGGCATCGCGCCCGCCGTGGGCGCGCTGCTCGTGCTGCCCGCGTCCCAGTCCGGCTGGGGCACCGAGTTCCCGGCCGCGCTCGCGCTGCTCGCCGTCCTCGTCGTCGGCGGGGTCATCGGCGCCTTCAACGGCATCCTCGTCGTGAGGTTCAAGCTCAACGCGTTCATCGTCACCCTGGCGATGCTGATCGTGCTGCGCGGCCTGCTCGTCGGCGCCACCAAGGGCAAGACCCTGTTCGGCATGCCGGACTCGTTCTTCTCGCTGGCCACGACGACGTTCCTGCGCGTCCCCCTGTCCGTCTGGCTGTCCGCCGTCTGCTTCGGCGTGGCCGGCCTCGTCCTCAAGTACCACCGCGTCGGCCGCGCCCTGTACGCGATCGGCGGCAACGCGGACGCGGCGCGCGCCGCCGGCATCCGTGTCGAGCGCGTCATGCTCGGCGTGTTCGTCGTCGCCGGTGTGCTCGCCTCCGTCGGCGGCATCATGCAGACCGGCTACGTCGGCGCCATCAGCGCCAACCAGGGCAACAACATGATCTTCACGGTGTTCGCCGCCGCCGTCATCGGCGGCATCAGCCTCGACGGCGGCAAGGGCACCATGTTCGGCGCGCTCACCGGAGTCCTGCTCCTCGGCGTCGTACAGAACCTCCTCACCCTCGCCCAGGTGCCGTCCTTCTGGATCCAGGCCATCTACGGCGGAATCATCCTGCTCGCGCTGATGATCGCCCGCGTCACCACCGGCCGCGCCCAGGACTGACGGCACCGTCCCGGCCGCCCCGGCGGCCCCCTGCCCGAAAGGCATCCCGTGCCCCCAACCACCACCCCCCGCGTCACCGCGGTCGACACCTACGACATCCGGTTCCCGACCTCCAGGGAACTGGACGGCTCCGACGCCATGAACCCCGACCCCGACTACTCCGCCGCCTACGTCGTGCTGCGCACCGACGCCGGTGACGGGCACGAGGGGCACGGCTTCACGTTCACCATCGGCCGCGGCAACGACGTCCAGGTCGCTGCGATCAACGCCCTGCGCCACCATGTCGTCGGCCGCCCGGTGGAGGAGCTGTGCGCCGACCCGGGCAGCATCAACCGCGACCTCATCGGGGACAGCCAACTGCGCTGGCTGGGGCCCGAGAAGGGCGTGATGCACATGGCGATCGGCGCGGTCGTCAACGCGGTGTGGGACCTGGCGGCCAAGCGGGCCGAGAAGCCGCTGTGGCGGCTGCTCGCCGAGGCGGACCCCGAGTGGCTCGTCTCCCAGATCGACTTCCGTTACATCGCGGACGCCCTCACCCCCGAACGCGCCCTGGAACTCCTGCGGTCGGGCAGGCAGGGCGCCGCCGAGCGCACCGCGACCCTCCTCGACCGCGGCTACCCGGGCTACACCACCTCGCCCGGCTGGCTCGGCTACAGCGACGAGAAGCTCAGCCGGCTCGCCCGGGAGGCCGTCGCCGACGGCTTCACCCAGATCAAGCTGAAGGTCGGCGCCGACCTCGACGACGACATCCGCCGCTGCCGCACCGCCCGCGAGGTCATCGGCCCCGACATCCGGATGGCCATCGACGCCAACCAGCGCTGGAACGTCGACGAGGCGATCCGCTGGACCCGCGCCCTCGCCGACTTCGACCCGTACTGGGTGGAGGAGCCGACCAGCCCCGACGACGTCCTCGGGCACGCCGCGATCCGCGAGGCCGTCGGCCCCGTCAAGGTCGCCACCGGCGAACACGTCCAGAACCGCATCGTGTTCAAGCAGCTCCTCCAGGCCGGCGCCATCGACATCCTGCAGATCGACGCCGCCCGCGTCGGCGGCGTCAACGAGAACCTCGCCATCCTGCTGCTCGCCGCCGAGTTCGGCGTCCCCGTCTGCCCGCACGCGGGCGGCGTCGGCCTGTGCGAACTCGTCCAGCACCTCTCGATGTTCGACTACGTCGCCGTCACCGGGACCACCGAGAACCGCGTCATCGAGTACGTCGACCATCTCCACGGCCACTTCACCGACCCGGTCGTCCTGCGCGACGGCCATTACGCCGCGCCCACCGCCCCCGGCTTCTCCGCCACCATGCGGCCGGAGTCCATCGCCGAATTCACCTTCCCCGACGGCGAGTTCTGGGTGAAGGACCGGGCAGGGCAGCAGCACACCCCGCACACGAACGGAGCAGCGGCATGACCGACTTCCAGGGACTCAAGGCCCTCGTCACCGGCGGCGCCTCCGGCCTCGGCCGCGCCACCGCCGACCTCCTCGCCGCCCGCGGCGCCGACGTCGCCGTCCTGGACCGGGACATCAGCGCCGTGGAGAAGCCGCTGCGCGGTTACGCCGCCGACGTCACCGACGACGAGACCGTACGGGCCGCCGTCACCGCGGCCGTCGCCGACCTCGGCGGCCTCGACATCCTCGTCAACAACGCGGGGATCGGCGCCCAGGGCACCGTCGCCGACAACGACGACGCCGAATGGCACCGCGTCCTCGACGTCAACGTCCTCGGCATGGTGCGCGTCTCCCGCGCCGCCCTGCCCGCGCTCCGGGACTCGGCGCACGCCGCGATCGTCAACACCTGCTCCATCGCCGCCACCGCGGGCCTGCCGCAGCGCGCGCTGTACTCCGCGTCCAAGGGCGCCGTGTACTCCCTCACGCTCGCCATGGCCGCCGACCACATACGCGAGGGCATCCGCGTCAACTGCGTGAACCCCGGCACCGCGGACACCCCCTGGATCGGCCGGCTCCTCGACAACGCCGACGACCCGGCCGCCGAGCGCGCCGCCCTCGAAGCCCGCCAGCCCACCGGACGCCTCGTCAGCGCCGACGAGGTCGCGGGCGCCGTCGCCTACCTGGCGAGCCCGCTCTCCGGCGCCACCACCGGCACCTCCCTCGCCGTCGACGGCGGCATGCAGGGCCTGCGCCTGCGCCCCGCGGGACAGTGACCCCGATGCGCACCCGCACCCTGGGCCGCACCGACGTCCCCGTCACCGCACTGGGCTTCGGCGCCGCCGTCATAGGCAATCTGTTCACCCCGGTCCGCGACGACGAGGCGTACGCCGCGCTCGACACCGCCTGGGACGCCGGGATCCGGTACTTCGACACCGCCCCGCACTACGGCGTCGGCGTGTCCGAGCGCCGCGTCGGCGAGTTCCTGCGGACCCGGCCCACGGGCTCGTACACCCTGTCCACCAAGGTCGGCCGGCTCCTGGAACCGGCCGACGACGGGGGCGCCGGCGGCGCCGGGGGAGACGACAGCGCCCACGGCTTCGCGACGCCCGCCACGCACCGCCGCGTCTGGGACTTCAGCGCGGCGGGCGTGCGCCGCTCGATCGAGGACAGCCTCGGACGGCTCGGCCTGGACCGGATCGACGTGGTCTACCTGCACGATCCCGACGACCACGCCGAGCAGGCCTTCGGCGAGGCGTACCCGGAGCTGGAGCGGCTGCGCGCCGAAGGCGTGGTCGGCGCGATCGGCGCGGGCATGAACCAGGCCGGGATGCTGACCCGCTTCGTGCGCGACACCGACGTCGACGTCGTGCTCTGCGCCGGCCGCTACAGCCTCCTCGACCAGCGGGCGCTGTCCCGGCTGCTGCCCGCCGCCACCGAACGCGGTGTCTCCGTGATCGTCGGCGGTGTCTTCAACTCGGGCCTGCTGGCCGACCCGAAGCAGGGCGCCACCTTCGACTACGGTCGCGCCGCGCCCGCCCTCGTCGAGCGCGCCCTGAAGTGGCAGGCGCTGGCCGAGCGCCACGGCACCACGCTGCGGGCTGCCGCCCTCGCCTTCCCCGGCGGGCACCCGGCCGTCACCGGCGTCCTCGTCGGCACCCGCAGCGCGGCCGAAGTCAGCGACACCGTCGCGCAGTTCACCGCCGAGGTGCCCGCCGCGTTGTGGCAGGAGGCCCGCGACAAGAACCTCCTGGCCGCCGACGTCCCGACCCCCGGAACCCGTGAAGAGGAGCCGTCCGCGTGAGAGTCGCCCTGCACACCAAGGTCCGCGCCGACCGCATAGAGGAGTACGAGGCCGCCCACCGCGAGGTCCCCGGCGAACTCGTCGCCGCCATCCGGGCGGCGGGCGCCAAAGAGTGGACGATCTGGCGCAGCGGCACCGACCTGTTCCACGTCCTGGACTGCGAGGACTACGCACGCCTGCTCGCCGAACTCGACCGGCTGCCCGTCAACATCGCCTGGCAGGCCCGGATGGCCGAACTCCTCGACGTCGTCCACGACTACACCGCCGAGGGCGCGGACGCCGGCCTCCCCGTGGTCTGGGAGCTGCCGTGACGGGCGTCATCGACGCCCACCACCACGTGTGGGACCTCGCGGTGCGCGACCAGGACTGGATCACCGGACCCGAACTCGCGCCCATCCGGCGGGACTTCGCGCTCGACGACCTGCTCCCGCAGGCGCGCGCCGCCGGCGTGACCGGCACCGTGCTCGTGCAGACGGTGCCGGTCGCCGAGGAGACCCCCGAGTTCCTGGCGCTCGCCGACCGCAGCGACCTCGTCGCCGCCGTCGTCGGCTGGGTGGACCTGGCCCGCCCCGACGTCGCCGACGAACTGGCCCGGCTGCGCGAACTCCCGGGCGGACACCACCTGGTGGCCGTCCGCCACCCGGTGCAGGGGGAGTCCGACCCTGACTGGCTGCTCCGCCCCGACGTACGGCGCGGCCTCGCCGCGGTCGCCGACGCCGGGCTGGTCTATGACCTCCTGGTCCAGGCCCACCAGATGCCCGCCTGCGTCAAGGTCGCCGCCGCCCACCCCGAACTCACCTTCGTCCTTGACCACTTGGGGAAGCCGGAGATCGCGGCCGGGCGGCTCGACCCGTGGCGCGCCGAGCTCCGCGCCCTCGCCGCGCTGCCCAACACCGTCTGCAAACTCTCCGGGATGGTGACCGAGGCCGACTGGTCCACCTGGACCGTCGACGCCCTCCGCCCCTACGCCGACACGGCCCTTGGCGCGTTCGGCACCGAGCGCGTGATGTTCGGCTCGGACTGGCCGGTGTGCACCCTCGCGGCGACCTACGCCCAAGTCGTCGACGCCGCAATGGAGCTGGTCGGCGGCAGGGACGAGGACGTCTTCTCCGGCACGGCCCGCCGGACCTACCTCAGCCGGGTCGGCGGCAGGAACTCCCGCACATAGGTCCGCTCCCACCACGCCCCCGACGCCCGCCGCTCGCCCCACGTCGTGTACCGGTAGCGGAACACCCGGGCCCGTACGTACACGGGCGGCGCGTCGGGGAACGGGCAGTGCCGCAGCAGCCGCAGCGTGTCCCGGTCGCCTTCGAGCAAGCGCTCCACGAACGGCTCGAACCAGGAGCGGGCGTACGCGGGCGACAGCGCGGCGAACCACATCATCCAGTCGAGCCGCAGATGGTACGGGGCGAACTGCCGCGGCATCCGGCGCGGATCACCCGGCTTGCCCCGGAACTCGTAGGCCCGCCAGTCGGATCCGTGCCGTGGCACCGGATCCGCCGTGCCCTCGATCACGATCTCCTGCCGGACGCGGCCGACCGTGCCGAACGCCCCGTACGTGTTCACCAGGTGCAGCGCGTCGTACGACCGGTTCATGGACTGGCGCCGGGAGAGCAGATTGCGCACCGGGCGCAGACTCAGCACCGCGACGACCCCGAGCAGGGCCAGGACGAGGACCGCGTACCAGAGCGGGGGCGACGGCAGATCCGGTGGAGTGCGCAGGGCGGAGAGATCCAGGACCGAGGTCGCGAGGACGACCGTCAGCCAGTTCAGCCAGGCGAAGTTCCCGGACAGGATCAGCCACAGCTGCGTGACGGTCATGACGGCAGCCGCGACGCTCGCGTACGGCTGCGGCGTGAACAGGAGGAAGGGGACCACGAGCTGGGTGACGTGGTTCGCCGCCGCCTCCACCCGGTGCAGGGGGCCCGGCAGATGGTGGAAGAACCAGCTCAGCGGGCCCGGCATCGGCTGTGTCTCGTGGTGGAAGGAGAGACAGGTCAGCCGGCGCCAGCAGGCGTCCCCGCGCATCTTGATCAGCCCCGCCCCGAACTCCAGGCGGAACAGCACCCAGCGCAGCAGGAACAGGACCACGACCGGCGGCGCCACCTCGTCGTTCCCCAGGAACACGGCCAGGAAGCCGACCTCCAGGAGCAGCGACTCCCAGCCGAAGCCGTACCAGGTCTGGCCGACGTTCACGATCGACAGGTACAGCACCCAGGGCACCAGCCACAGAGCCATCGCGCCCCACAGCGGCAGCAGCCCGTCGGCGCCGGCGAGCAGCGCCGCCGCGACCGCCGCACCGGTCCAGGCGCACCCGGCGAAGATCCGGTCCGAGTAGCGCAGCCGGAAGAGCGTCGGCGCCCGCCGCCACGGCACCCGCGCCAGGAAGGCCGGCACCGGCAGCATCCCGCGCTCCCCGATCAACGCCCGGAACTGGAGCGCCGCCCCGGTGAACGCGACGAGGTACACCGTCGCGAGACCCCGCTGGAACACCAGGCGGCTCAGCCAGTGGTCGGACGCAGAGAACCAGTCCACACCTCCAGTGTGTGCCCCCTTTCCCGGCAAGGTCACGACTTGCAGGCCATGCGCACCCGGTCCAGACAATAAGGATATATCGCTGGTGCACAGGTGGGAGAGTCGCGTGCGCGCACGGAACAGGACCAGAACCTTCGTCACGGCCCTCGGGGCATCCGCGGCCCTGCTGCTCGCCGGATGCTCCGGGGACGGGGACAAGAGCGCGGCCGACGGCAAGGGCGAGCTGTTCATGCAGCCCGTCGCCGCACAGGGCCCCGACCCGTTCACCGACTCCACCGCCACGTCCGACGCGAGCCCCCCGCCCGTCACCCGAACGCCGCAACCGTCACCGACCGGCAGCCCCTCCGCCACCCAGCAGGGCGTGCGGGAGATATCCGGCGCCACCCCGGGCCTGTACGGCGGCACCCACGCCCTGGGCAGCTGCGACGTCGAACAGCAGATCCGCTTCCTCACCGCCGACCGGGCCAAGGCCGGCGCGTTCGCCGGCGCCTCCGGGATCTCCAGCGCCGACATCCCGAGCTTCCTGCGCGGGCTCACCCCCGTCGTGCTGCGCGCCGACACCCGCGTGACCAACCACGGCTACCGCGACGGCAGCGCCACCACGTTCCAGTCGGTCCTTCAGGCGGGCACCGCCGTCCTCGTCGACGGACACGGCGTGCCGCGCGTCCGCTGCGCCTGCGGCAACCCGCTCAAGTCGCCCGTCGCCCTCCAGGGCACGCCGAACCGGCAGGGCCAGGCCTGGAGCGGCTACGAGCCGACGCGGGTCGTCGTCGTGACCCCGGCGCCGAAGATCATCCAGAGCATCACCATCATCAACATCGTCAACAACACCTGGATCGAGCGGAAGATCGGCGACGACGGCGACCACGACCGCGTGGTCCCGCCGCCCACGCCGACCCCCACCCCGAGCCCGACGACACCGACCCCCTCGCCGAGCACCACCTCACCGAGCTCCGGTGACGCGACGAGCCCCAGCACCTCCAGCTCCGCCTGCCCCACCGTCACCGCCACGGCGACCGACGGCACCGGCAGCCCGTCCCCGTCCCCGTCCCCCTGGCCGTCCGGCTGCCCCTCACCGACCCCGGCGTCGACACAGCCCTCCACCCCCGACACGACCACCTCCACGGACGTGCCCGGCAGTGACGCGGCGACCAGCGACACCCCCGGCACCGACCAGCCCTCCGACACCCCCTCGGACACCGGGGACACGTTCGGCAGCGGCGACACCGGTGCCACGGACCAGGACACCGGGCCCGACGCGGTCCCCGACACCCCCGACCAGCCGGACAGCGGCGGCCTGATCCCGGACGCCACCGACAGCACCGACGGCACCACGCCGTGACCGGGCGCAGACATGCGGCCTCCCGGACCTGCGCATAGCGTGGCCGTATGGACGCGGGCAGCGGGGGCGGCGAGGAGCCCGGGAGCTCCCCGGGCGGGGAGCGCCCGGAGGACGACTCGCCGCGCGGATTCCTGGAGGCGTACGGGCGCGGGCTGCGCATGGGCAGCTTCGACTGGGACCTCGACAGCGGGCTCATGCACATGGACCGCAACGCCCACGACGTGTTCGACATCCGGCCCGAGGAGTACGACGAGAACCCCGAGACCCTCGGCATGCGCGTCCCGCCCGGCGAGGGCGGCCGCCTCGACGCCCTCGTCTCGCAGGCCCTGAAGAACGGCGACGAGAACTACGGCGCGTACTTCCGCATCCGCACCCGCGACGGCGAGCTGCGCTGGACCCACACCCGCGGCTACATCCGGCGCGACGCGGACGGCCGCCCGCGCCGCATCGTCGGCATCGTCCGCGACGCCACCGACGAACTCAACGACGCCACCGTGCAGCACGAGCGCGCCGCCCGCGAGGCCGTCCGGCGGCGCGAGACGAGCGTCGTGCAGAGCACCACCGCCGCCCTCGCGCACGCCCGCACCGTCAGCGAGGTCATCGACGTGCTGCGCGAGACCCACGGCGTGGAGCACCTGGGCGCGACCAGCTTCGTCATGGGTCTGGTCAGGGCGGGCCGGATCCATCTCGTCGCCGAGGGCCCCAGCGGCAGCTTCGTGCCGGGCACCCACGTCACCCGCGTCGACGACCCGTACCCGATGGGCGAGGTCGTGCGCACCCTCAAGCCCCGCTTCATCGAGTCGCCGGAGGACTTCGCGACCTCGTACCCCGAGCTGTGGCCGCACATCACCCACCTCGGGATCCGCTCCGCCGCCTATCTGCCGCTCATCGCCCAGGCCCGGCCGATCGGCGCCGTCGGCCTGCTCTACCACGACCGCAAGGGCTTCACCCAGTCCGAGCGCAACGTCCTCGTCGCCCTCGGCAGCAGCATCGCGCAGAGCCTGCAGCGCGCCATGTTCTACGAGCAGGAGAAGGACCTCGCGCAAGGGCTGCAGCAGGCGATGCTGCCGCGGTCCATCCCGAGCGTGCCCGGCGCCGACATCGCCGTCCGCTACCGCGCTGCCACCGGTCAGTCCCTCGGCCGGGACATCGGCGGCGACTGGTACGACGTGATACCCCTGCCCGGCGGCCGTGTCGGCGCCGTCATCGGCGACGTCCAGGGCCACGACACGCACGCCGCCGCCGTCATGGGACAGCTGCGCATCGTGCTGCGCGCCTACGCCGCCGAGGGCCACACCCCGGCGACCGTCATGGCCCGCGCCTCCGTCTTCCTCCACGAACTCGACACCGAACGCTTCGCGACCTGCCTGTACGCGGAGGCCGACCTGTCCACCGGCGTCGTGCAGCTCGTCCGCGCCGGACACCTGGACCCCTTCCTGCGCCGCATCGACGGCATGTGCCGCCGCCTGCCCGTCCAGGGCGGCCTGCCGCTCGGCCTCTCCGCCGAGTTCGGCCGCCTCGAATACCCGGTCACCACCGTCGAACTCGACCCGGGGGAGACCCTGTTGCTGTGCACCGACGGCCTCGTCGAACAGCCCGGCACCGACCTCGACGACGGCCTGCAGGCCCTCGCCACCCTGGTCGGGAACGGCCCCGACGACATCGACGAACTCGCCGACCGGCTCACCGCCAGCGTCGGCGCGCGCGGCGGCGAGGACGACGTCGCGCTCCTGCTGCTGCGCCGCCGCGGCGCGGGCCCCGCCCAGAGCGGCGGCCGGCTCACCGAGCACGTGCCGCCCGGCGACCCCGACGCCCTCGCCGACGCCCGGCACATGATCCGCGCCGCCGTGCGCGCCTGGGGCGCAGGGGACCGCGCCGACGAGATCGAGCTCGTCGCCGACGAACTCGTCACCAACGCCCTGATGCACACCGACGGACCGGCCATCGTCACCCTGCGCGTCCTGACCGGCCCCGGCCGAAGACTCAGGGTCGACGTGGAGGACACCTCCAGCGCCCTGCCGCGCCGCCGCGAGGCCGGCGACGACGGCGTCTCGGGGCGCGGCCTCCTCCTCGTCGACCAACTCGCCGACGTGTGGGGTGTGGAGGCACGCGGCGGAGGAAAGTGCGTGTGGTGCGAGTTCATCGTGCCTGACCGCGACTGAGCGGAGGAGCCCCCGCATGCCGGAACTGCCCGAGGTCGAAGCCCTCAAGGACTTCCTCGCCGAGCACCTGCTCGGCCACGAGATCGTGCGCGTCCTGCCCGTCGCGATCAGCGTCCTGAAGACGTACGACCCCCAGGTCACCGCCCTCGAAGGGCGCACCGTCACCGGCGTGGCCCGGCACGGGAAGTTCCTCGACATCGACGCCGACGGACTGCACCTCGTCACCCACCTGGCCCGGGCGGGCTGGCTCCGGTGGAAGGACCCGCTGCCCTCGGGACCGCCCAAGCCCGGCAAGGGCCCGCTCGCCCTGCGCGTCGCCCTCGAAACGGGCGAGGGCTTCGACCTCACCGAGGCGGGCACCACCAAGAAGCTCGCCGTGTACGTGGTCCAGGACCCGTCCGCCGTACCGGGTATCGCCCGCCTCGGCCCCGACCCGCTCGCCGACACCTTCGACGAGAAGGCGTTCGCCGCCCTCCTCGACGGCGAACGCCGCCGGATCAAGGGGGCGTTGAGGGACCAGAAGCTGATCGCCGGGATCGGGAACGCCTACAGCGACGAAGTGCTCCACGCCGCGCGCATGTCCCCGTTCAAACTCGCGTCGACCCTCACCCCCGACGACGTGCACACCCTCTACGAGGCGATGCGCACCACCTTCACCGAAGCCGTCGAGCGCTCGCGCGGTCTCGCCGCCGGACGGCTCAAGGCCGAGAAGAAGAGCGGTCTGCGCGTGCACGGGCGCGCCGGTGAGCCGTGCCCGGTGTGCGGCGACACGATCCGCGAAGTCAGCTTCAGCGACAGCTCGTTGCAGTACTGCCCGACCTGTCAGACCGGCGGCAGACCGCTCGCCGACCGCAGGATGTCACGGCTGCTGAAATGACGGCCCATCAGGAGGGCGGCGGCACCGGCAGCGACAGCAGCCGGCCGCCACCGATGGCCCGCACCTCGAACCGCGCGATGTCGTCCGGCTGTTGAGCGGTCCCGCCCGCCACCTCCGCACGGTCCGGACCGTCGCCGTCCACGGCCCAGCTCGCCACCGTCTGCTCCTTGCCGTCCCGCCCCACCGCGACCAGCTCGCACTGCCGGGGCCCGCCCGGATCCCGTACGTCCAGGGCGATCTGGCTGCCCCAGCCGCGCTCGTCGGCCGTGAGCGTGGCCGCCACCCCCGATCCCGGGTCCCGCCCGTGCAGCGCGAGCCCGGCCGGCTCCGTGGACGGCCGCAGCAGCGAGGTCCCCGCACCGGCCGCCGTCACCAGCAGCGCGAGGACGGCGACCACCGACCACAGCCGCCTGCGCGCCCTGCGGTGCAGCCGGCCGAGCCGGTCCACGGCCCGCTCCACCAGCGTCGGCGCCGGCCGCACACACCACTCCACACACGGCGGCGTCGCCCGCGCGTACATCGCCAACAGGCCCGTCGTGGGCCGCATCTCACCCACGTACGCCGCGCACGCGACGCACTCCACCAGGTGGTCCTCGAAGCGGAACCGATCCGCCGGGTCGAGGACCCCCAGGGCGTAGGCGCCGGCGTCGCGATGCCGTTCCAGGGACCTCATGCGTTCCTCCTGCTCTCGACCACCGGTACGCACGGGGCAGCCGATTCATTCAAGCGACCGCGCGATTACACTCCGCCGCATGTTGCGCGTACTGGCCGTCGACGACGAGGAACCCGCCCTCGCCGAACTCCTGTACCTCCTGCGCTCCGACCCCCGCGTGCGCAGCGCGGAGGGCGCGACGGACGCCACCGAGGCGCTGCGCCGCATCGGCCGCGCCCTGGAGGAGGGCCCCGGCGGCGACGGCGCGGTCGACGTGCTCTTCCTCGACATCCAGATGGCGGGCCTGACCGGCCTGGACGTGGCACGCCTGCTCGCCGGGTTCGCCCGGCCGCCGCTGGTCGTCTTCGTCACCGCCCACGAGGACTTCGCCGTGCAGGCCTTCGAGCTCAAGGCCGTCGACTACCTCCTCAAGCCGGTCCGCCGCGAACGCCTCGCCGAGGCCGTGCGGCGCGTCGCCGAACGCGTCTCGCTCGCTCCGCCCCCGGCCACCGTCGCCGACCGCATACCCGTCGAACTCGGCGGCGTCACCCGGATGCTGGCGGTCTCCGACATCACGTACGCCGAGGCGCAGGGCGACTACGCCCGGCTGCACACCACCGACGGCACCAGCCACCTCGTCCGCATCCCGCTCGCCACCCTGGAGGAGCGCTGGCAGGCCCTCGGCTTCGTCCGCGTCCACCGCAGTCACCTCGTCGCCCTGCACCGCATCGACGAACTCCGCCTCGACGGCGGCGGCATGACCGTGCGCGTCGGCAGCGCCCGGATCCCCGTCAGCCGCCGCCACACCGGCCGGGTGCGCGAGCTGCTGATGCGTCGGGGCGGCGGCTGACCAGCCCCTTCCGTACGACCGTGGCAGCCGCCTACACTCCGCCCGTGTCCGAACCCAGGCGACAGGTGGTGACCGGCGAGCCGCGCACCGTGCACGGCGCCGCGGGTCCGCCCGGCCTGCGCACCCAGTCGGAGATCGACGAACAGACGACGCTCGGCGCCGCGTACGTCCGCTCCCTCATGCGCAGCCAACTGCGCGCCGGGATCGCCGCGTTCGTCGTCCTCGCCGCCCCCGTCGCGATCCTGCCGCTCTTCTTCGGCGCCCTGCGCAACGCCGCGGTGGAATGGCTCGTCCTCGGCTTCGGCTGCTACCCGTTCCTCGTCCTCATCGCCTGGTGGTACGTGCGCAGGGCCGAGCGCAACGAACGCGACTTCGCCGCCCTCGTCCGCGGCCGCGACCCGCACGACCCCGACGGCGCAGGGGCGCCGTGAACGAGGCGTACGCGATCCCCGCGGTGGCCGTCGTCGTCCTCGCCACCGTCCTCATCGGCGGCTTCGGCCTGCGCATCTCCCGCACCACGTCCGACTTCTACGTGGCCTCGCGCACCGTGGGGCCCCGCCTCAACGCGGCCGCGATCAGCGGCGAATACCTGTCGGCGGCGTCCTTCCTCGGCGTCGCCGGGCTGCTCCTCGTGCACGGCCCCGACATGCTCTGGTACCCCGTCGGCTACACGGCGGGCTATCTGGTCCTGCTCGTCTTCGTCGCGGCCCCGCTGCGCCGCTCGGGCGCGTACACGCTTCCGGACTTCGCCGAGGGCCGCCTGGAGTCGCGCCAGGTGCGGCGCGTGGTCAGCATGTTCGTGGTCGGCGCGGGCTGGCTCTATCTGGTGCCCCAACTCCAGGGCGCCGGGCTGACGTTGCAGATCCTCACCGGGGCGCCCCGATGGTTCGGCGCGGCGCTGGTGGCGGCCGTCGTGGTGGTGGCGGTCGCGGCGGGCGGCATGCGCTCCATCACCTTCGTGCAGGCCTTCCAGTACTGGCTGAAGCTGACGGCGCTCCTGATCCCCGCCTTCTTCCTCCTCCTGGCCTGGCGCGGCCAGGGCGCCACGCCGCCGAGCGTCTTCGCGACGGACCTGCCGACGGCCGGCGCGGGCTCCGGTCAGCCCCTCGCCACCAGCCGCGCCGACCACCCGCTCTACGCCACGTACGGACTGATCGTCGCGACGTTCCTCGGCACCATGGGCCTGCCGCACGTCGTCGTCCGCTTCTACACGAGCCCGCACGGCGGCGCGGCCCGCCGCACGACGGTGGTGGTTCTGGCCCTGATCGGCACCTTCTACCTCCTCCCTCCCCTGTACGGCTGGCTCGGCCGCCTCTACGTCCCCGAACTCACCGGCGCCCACGACGCGGACGCCACCGTGCTCCTGCTGCCCGGACGGGTCGTGGGCGGTGTCGCGGGCGACCTGTTGGGCGCGCTGGTGGCGGGCGGCGCGTTCGCGGCGTTCCTGTCCACGGCGTCGGGCCTGACGATGGCCGTCGCCGGGGTCGTCAGCCAGGACGTGCTGCCGACCCGCGGCGTGCGCCACTTCCGCCTGGGCGTGGTGGTGGCCATGGCGGTGGCCCTCGGCGGGGCCCTCCTCGTCGACGGCGTCCCGGTCGCGGACGCGGTGGGCATGGCCTTCGCGGTGTCGGCCTCCTCCTTCTGCCCGCTCCTGGTCCTCGGCATCTGGTGGCGCCGCCTCACCCCGCCCGGCGCCCTCGCGGGCCTCTTCCTGGGCGGCGGCTCGGCCCTGCTGGCAGTGACCCTGACGGTCGCGGGCGCGGCGACCTCCGGCTGGCTCCACACCCTGCTGGCCTGGCCGGCGGTGTGGTCGGTCCCGGTCGGCTTCCTGGCGATGATCCTGGTCTCCCTGGCCACACCGCACGCGATTCCCCCGCACACCACAGCAACCATGACCCGCCTCCACCTCCCGGAAACCCTCAAATCCCTGACCCGGCCGAGTACCCCAAAGGGGCGCGGACAACGGCGCGAGCAACCCACCACGGCGGATGCCCGCGAGTCGACACGCGCCCCTATGGCGCGTGGGCGTGAGGGGCGCGGGGAACGGCGCGAGCAACCCACCACGACGGATGGCCGCGAGTCGACGCGCACCCCTATGGCGCGTGGGCGTGAGGGGCGCGGGGAACGGCGCGAGCAACCCACCACGACGGATGGCCGCGAGTCGACGCGCACCCCTATGGCGCGTGGGCGTGAGGGGTGCGGGGGACAGCGTGAGCAACCCACCACGGCGGATGCCCGCGAGTCGACGCGCACCCCGACGGCGCGTGGGCCTCAGGGGCGCGGGGAACGGCGCGAGCAACCACCGGCCACCGGTACCCGCAGCACGACACCCTCACCCCCCACGGCGAGAGGCGACCACGAGTGACAGCCACCGGCACCGTCACGGCCGTCCTCCTCGCCCTCTGCCCCCTCCTCCTCGGCGCAGGATTCCTCCTGGGACGCCGCACGGCCCACCCCACGGGCCGCAGCGACGTGGGCACCCCGGTGGAGCGCGCCACCTTCGAGACCCTCCACACGGCCTCGCTCGCCGCCCCGGCGCTGCGCGCCGGCCTCACCGAGGACTCCGCCCGCAAATCGGCCCGCCGCCTGCGCAGCCTCCTCGGCACCGAAGCCCTCGCCCTGACCAACCGCTCCACGGTCCTGGCCTGGGACGGCACGGCCGAACACCCGCACACCGATCACGTCATGGCCCAGCTCGACCCCCTGCTGAAAACCGCCCGCACCGTCGCCTTCGCCTGCGGCTGCGACACGGTCGACTGCCCGCTGCGCTGGGCGGTCGCCGCCCCCGTCGTGGCCGACGGCCGGGTCCGCGGCGCCGTCGTCGCCTACGCGCCCCGCGAGTCCGCCGTCCTGGCCCGCGCCACCGACGAAGTCGCCCGCTGGGTCTCGGTCCAGCTCGAACTGGCCGAACTCGACAGCTCCCGCACCCGCCTCATCGAGGCCGAGATCCGGGCCCTGCGCGCCCAGATCTCACCCCACTTCATCTTCAACTCCCTCGCGGCGATCGCGTCGTTCGTCCGCACCGACCCCGAGCGCGCCCGCGAACTCCTTCTGGAATTCGCCGACTTCACCCGATACTCGTTCCGCCAGCACGGCGAGTTCACCACCCTGGCCGACGAACTCCACTCCATCGACCAGTACTTGGCCCTGGTGCGGGCCCGATTCGGCGACCGCCTCACCGTCACCCTGCAGATCGCCCCCGAGGTCCTCCCGGTCACGCTTCCGTTCCTGTGCCTGCAACCGCTCGTCGAGAACGCCGTCAAACACGGCCTGGAGGGCACCGTCACCCGCAGTCGCATCTCCATCGGCGCGACGGATGCGGGCGCCGAGGCGGAGGTCGTCATCGAGGACGACGGCGTCGGCATGGACCCGGAGAAGCTGCGCGCCATCCTGCGCGGCGAGGGCGACCGCTCGACCGGCATCGGCCTGTCGAACGTGGACGAACGCCTGCGCCAGGTCTTCGGGGACGCGTACGGCCTGGTCATCGAGACGGGGCCGGGCGCCGGCACCAGGATCACGATCCGTATCCCCAAGTACCGGGCCGGCGTCTACGCCCCCTGAGCGGGCGCGGGCCGGTACGGACGATCAGAACAGATGGATCGCCAAGTGCCCGAGCGGAAGCCCGAGTTGCCAGGCCGGCGTCCACACCTGCGGCCCGTCCTCCTCGTCCGGCACCGGCACGGCGTCGAGGTCCGGAGCGAGCAGCTCGGTCTCCTCCAGCCATCTCCAGGCCGCCGTCGCGAGCTCCAGATCCGGCGAACGCCGCCCCGCGCCGCGCGCCCGCGCCTCCCGCTCCGCGAGCCGGGCCCGCACCCACGACTGCCACGGCTGGTCGTAGGCGGTCAACGACGACCAGGTCTCCAGCTGCGACACCACCCGGATCCCGGACAGTTCGTCACCCGAGTCGGACAGGAAGATCGTCAGGGCGAGTGCGTCGCGCCCCGCCCGGAACTCGAAGGACGTGGGCGGCATCAGATCCCCGGTCCGCAGCAGCTCGTCCGCGATGTACTCGGCGTACAACCACGCCATGGGGACGGCGAGTTCACCGTCGGCGGCGCCTGACAGGCCGCCCTCGTTACCGTGCAACATCCCTTCCTGCCTTCCTCCGGTCCGTGCTTCGCCGGCCCCCGGGTCCCACCCGTCCAACTCGCCGGGGAGGACAGCGGATTACTCAACCGAGGAAAGGGCGTCGCGAGCAAGGCGCTTTGCCAATGCTTGACCCAGTGTCCGGTTTCAGCGCAGGTCAGAGGTGTATCCCGGCAACGCTCTGCGCAACGCCCGCAACGCGTAGTACGCACGGGACTTAACGGTACCCGGGGGAATGCCGAGCGCTCGTGCGGCCTCCGCCACACTCGCACCCTTGAAGTAGACCTCCAGGAGCACGGCCCGGTGTTCGGGGGTGAGCGTCGCCACCGCTTCGCGCACGTCGAGCGCGGCGGCGGACCGCTCGGCGTGGTCGGCGCACACACGGGCGTTCTCGAGAACCGCGTCACCGACCTCCGCCGGGCGGGCGAGCCGGGCCCGCCGGGCGTCGATGGCGAGCCGGCGGCCGACCGTGAACAGCCACGGCCGCACCGACTCGTACTCCGCGTCGAGCGCCTCCGGGTGCTGCCACGCCCGCACGTACGTCTCCTGGACCAGGTCCTCCGCCCGCTGCCGGTCCCCGTCGCACAACCGCAGCAGGAACGAGAAGAGCGGCCCGCCGTGCTCCCGCTGAACCTGGGCGAGGTCGTCCTCCGTGGTGGTGGGTGGTGTGAGCGCCGTCGTCATGCGCGTATGGCAACGCACGCCCCGTCGTCCGCCCAGGGGACACGCGCGGTTGTGCGGCGGACGGTCGAAGCCGTCGACGAGCGGTGCGGTGAACGGGCCGAGCGGCGCAGCGAGGTGACGCCATCTCAGGGACGCGCCCGGTATGGGGACTTGACTCTCCCTTGTCATCGCACATGGATACGTATCGCGAAAATCACCCCGATAATGCGCGGATCGTGCCGTACCCGAGGCAGCCGCCCCGCCGCTGAGCCTTAACCCAAGGGAGCCCCGCCGATGACCCGAAGCCCGCGCCGCAGGACCCGGCAGGGAGCCACGGCTCTCGCGGCCGCTCTCGTCGCCCTGGGGGCGGTGTCCTGCACCGGACCCGGCGGCCCGCCCGAGCGCGCCCCGGCGGCGCCCGTGTCGCCCTCCGCGGCGTCCGGCGCGGGCGCGGCGCCGCGCGGCTTCACGCTCGTCGCGTCCGGCGACGTCCTGCCGCACACCTCGATCATCGCCCGCGCCAACGAGGACGCGGACGGCGACGGCTACGACTTCCGGCCCATGCTCGCGGGCGTCAGGACGGTCGTCTCCCGGGCCGATCTCGCGATCTGCCACATGGAGACGGTGTACGGCGCGCAGGGGGACTACAGCGGCTACCCGGACTTCAAGTCCCCGCCCCAGGTGGCCGCCGCGCTCCGGGCCACCGGCTACGACTCCTGCTCGACCGCCTCGAACCACACCCTCGACGACGGCACGGACGGGATCGCCCGCACCCTCGGCGCCCTCGACCGCGCGGGCGTGAAGCACGCCGGCTCGGCGCGCACCGCGAAGGAGGGCCGCAGCCCGGCGTGGCTGCGCGCGGGCGGCGCGAAGGTGGCCCAGCTCGCCTACACCTACGGCACGAACGGCTACCGGCTGCCGCGGGACAGGCCCTGGGCGGTCAACCTGATCGACCGTCGGCGCATCGTCAGGGACGCCCGCGCCGCCCGCCGGGCGGGGGCCGACGTGGTCGTGGTCTCGCTGCACTGGGGCACGGAGTGGCAGGACGAGCCCGACGCCCAACAGTTGCTCCTGGGCCGCCGATTGACGGCGTCCCGCACCAAGGGCCGACCCGACATCGACCTGATCCTCGGCACCCACGCGCACGTCCCGCAGGCGTACGAGAAGGTCAACGGGACCTGGATCGTCTATGGCATGGGCGACCAGATCGCGGGCGAGATGTTCAACCCCGAGGGCGACCAGGACGACCGCGGCAACATGAGCAGCATCGGCCGCTTCACGTTCGCCCCGCCCGCCCGCGCGGGGCAGCGGTGGCGGGTGACGAAGGCCGAGTTCCTGCCGCAGTTCTTCGACCTCGGCTCGGGCCGGGTCGTCGACGTCGACCGGGCCATCGCCCACGGCGCCGACCTGGAGGCCGTCCGCGACCGGATCCGCCGCGTCGTCCTGAGCCGCGGCGCGGCCCAGGACGGCCTCGTCATGCGCTGACCCGGCCCCGTGCGCCTGCTGCGCGCGGCCGGCCGGCCTGCCGCTTTGGTCGACCAGGGGTGACCGGGCTGCGGGCGCCCTGTGCGGCGAGCCGGACCGTATCCGATCGGGCGGCTCAGGCCTCCACGCGCCGCAAACCCCGTACGGCGGGAATCGCCAGCAACAGGGCGCAGGTGACGAGCGCCATCCCCGCGGACACCCCCAACAGCGGTACCGTGCCCAGGACGATCGCGAGCGGCCCGGCCAGCGCCTGCCCGACCGGCTTCATCACCAGTGAGCCGGCCGCGTCGTACGCGTGCACCCGGCCGAGCACGTCCTGCGGAACGTGCGTCTGCACGCTGGTGTGGAACATGACGATCCAGAACGCCATGCCCACCCCGCTCACCGCGTAGCAGCACGCGATGAGCGGCGCGGGAAGACCCAGAGCGACGCTCAGCGGCATGAGCGTCCAGAGGATCATGGCCAGGGCGCCGGCCCGGAGCGGGTACCGGGGGCGGAGCCGGATCGCGATGATGCCGCCCAGCACGCTCCCCGCCCCGAGGGCCGACATGACAAGGCCGAACGTCGACGCCCCGTGGTCCGTGACGAGCTTGCTGTATCCGAGGGTCTGGGCGGGACCGGCCCCGGCCAGCTGCCACAGCATGTAGACGACGATGACGCTCCACAGCCAGGTCCTGGCCCGGAACTCCCGCCACCCCTCGACGAGATCGGCCCGGAACGACGAGACCCCGTCCCGCCCGAACGGTCCCATCGGGATCGAGCGCAGGAGGAACAGGCAGATACCGCTGACCGCGTAGGTCAAGGCATCGAGAGCGATCACCGCCGCGGGGGAGGCGACCGCCAGCAGCAGACCGGCGAGCGACGGGCCGATCACGGTCGTGATGGACTCCGAGATGCGCAGGGTGGCGTTCGCTTTCAGCACGTCCCGGGCGATGCGCGGGGTGATGCTGGCGACTCCGGGCTGGAAGACCGCGCTGCCCGCCCCGACCAGGGCCAGCAGCACCAGGAGCTGCCACAGCTTCGGCGTACTCAGCAGGAAGAGCAGTGCCAGCACCGTCTGGAAGCACAGCCGGGCGGTGTCCGAGACGACCATCAGCCGCCGGGCGCCGTAGCGGTCGGACAGCACCCCGCCGAAGATGATCAGCGCCGCGAACGGGGCGATGAGCGCGGCGAGCGCATAGCCCACGCCGCTCGGCCCGTAGCCCGCACGGATCACGGCGGCCGTGATGGCGACGGGCAGCATCGCGTCGCCCAGCAAGGAGGTGGTGCGGGCGGCGAAGAACAGCCGGAAGTCCGCCGTCCACAGCGACGAGTCCGACGGGCCCTCCTTGACCTGCAGGTCATGGACCATGTCCGAGTCGTTCACTGCTCATCATCCCCATGTGTCCCGTGCGCACCGGTCAGGGGAGACACTCTCGCGCGCCGGGACGCGGGTCAACGGAGTATCGGGAAGAGGCCCGACACGCCTGCGCGGGCGCACCGTTCGCAGCCGCACGCCACCTCGCGCCGCCGGAGGGGTGTCAGGGCACGACGGTGACCGGCCAGCGGCCCGCCTTCACCAGACGGACGGCCACCGAGCCGATGATCCGGTGCCCGGCCTGCTCGGACGCGCCCACGACCACCGCGTCCGCCTTGAGTTCGTCGGCGGCGGTGACCAGGCCGTTGTAGGGGTCGCCGCGGAAGGTGTGGAACTCCCAGCGCACGTCGTATATGTCCTTGACCCGCTCGGTGGCCTCACGGATGTACTGGACCAGGCTCTCCGCGATCTCGTCGGTCGTCTCCGCCACGGGCACACCGAGAGCGGCACCGGCCGCCATCACGGGCTGCACGTAGACCACGGCGAGCAGGGCGCGCTGACGCCGGGCGAGGCCGCCCGCGTAGGCCGCGGCCCGGAACGACGAGTCGGAACCGTCGACACCGACGACGATCACCTTCGGGCCGTCCGTGCCGCGCTCGAACTGATGGGGCTGCTGTTCGGTCACGGCCAGAGGCTAACGGAAAGCGCTGGTAGGAGCAGCGGCGGGGCGGCCCACCGGTGGCCCAGGACCGCGGCTGAACGGGTGCTTTCGCGCGTCCCATCCGGTGGTGGTGTGCGGGCCGGCGCCGGCGCCGTGTGACGCATGAACCATGACCAACCATCAGACCCTGCCCGGACGACGGTCGTTGCTGCGCGGATTCACCGCCGTCGGCCTCGCCGCGCTCACCGGCTGCGCCGCCACCGACAGTCCGGGCACCCCTGAGACGGCGGACCCGAGCGCCGCGCCCGCCGCCGGTGGACCGCCCGCGGCCAGGCCCCTGAAACCCTCCGCGTACCGGCTCAGTCCGATCGCCGGATACGGTGCGCAGCGCGCCGCCCCGGTCCCCCTGAAGGCCCGTCACCGGCCCATCCTCAGCTGGGACTTCGCGCGCGGGGAGCGCGCCATGGTGCTCACCTTCGACGACGGCCCCGACCCCCGCTACACCCCCGACATCCTGCGCACCCTGCGCAGGCACGACGTACGGGCGATGTTCTTCGTCTGCGGCGAGATGGCCGTGGACAACAAGGACCTGCTGCGCGAGATGGCCGACGACGGGCACATCATCGGCAACCACACCTGGACGCACCCGCTGCTGACCCGGATGACGCGCGCGGGCATGCGGCCCGAGATCGAGCGCACCTCGCAGGTCGTGCAGGACACGGTCGGCGAGGCGCCCGCCTGGTTCCGGGCGCCCTACGGGGCGTGGAACCGTGCCGCGTTCCGGCTCGGCGCCGACCTCGGCATGGAACCGCTCGCCTGGACCGTCGACACCCTCGACTGGAACACCCCGGGCACCGGCACCATCGTCTCCCGGGTGCTGGGCGGCGCGGCGCCCGGCGTGATCGTCCTCAACCACGACGCCGGCGGCAACCGCTCGCAGAGCGTCGCCGCGCTGCGCGAATATCTGCCCGCGCTGCTCGACGACGGCTACCGCATCACGGTTCCGCGCCGGCGTCTCGTCTGACCCGTCCCGGCAGGGCGCCCGCCCCGGGCCGTGCTCAGCGCACGGACACCAGGCGGGCGAAGACCACGACATTTCCGTCGTAGCCGTGCTGCTTCGAGAATCCGCCGCCGCAGGTGATGACCCGCAACTCCGGGACGCCGGTGGAACCGTAGACCTTCTTGCCGGGGAAACTGGACTTCTCGAAGACATCGATCCCGTAGATCCGGAATACGGCCGTCTTTCCGTCCTTCCGCATCACCTCGACATGATTTCCCTTCTTCAGGGACCCCAGGCCGTAGAAGACCGCGGGGCCCTGCATGTTGTCGACGTGCCCCACGATGACGGCCGTGCCCTTCTCGCCGGGCGACACCGCGCCCGAGAACCAGCCCGCCAGATTCGGGTCCTGCGGCGGCGGGGCGTCCACCCAGCCCTCCGCGTCGAGGCCGACCGGCATCACCGGCGCGTCCACCTGGATCGCCGGGATCCGCACTCGGTCCACCAGCGAGAACGGCAGCGGATCAGGCGCTTTCGACGTCGCCCACACCGGCGTACGACTGTCCGCGGCGGCGGCCGAGGCGGGCTGTGGCGGACCGATGTCGAATTCCCCCGAACCATTGCGGATCAGGGCGAGACCGGTGAGCAGGACCAGCGCCATCACGCCCCACGGGGCGCGTTTTCTCGGCTGCTCCTCCTCTTCCAGCATTGCGTCGGACATTCGCTCATCCCCTCTGGAAACGGCGGCGAGACCGAATCCGTTTGCGCGTACCAGCACGCTAAGTCGGCCGCGCACACCCAGCGACGGGGCAAGGGCGAACGGGTGGCTCCGAAAGGGCGGTCCGGAATGCCGGTGAGCCATCCGAGTCGCCACCCTCAGGAATTTTCTGACGGTCCGTGACCTGCGGTGATATCCGCTCTCGCAGACTTCTTCCGGTGTGTCGGCTCACCAGGACGGCCGATTCCCGAAATGCGGGTGTGCGCACGGCATCTGAGGGTTCGTCTGGGAGGCGTTCTCGCCGAAATTCCCGGGGACCGTTCCCCGGGGACGCCTTCCGCGGAGGATTTCCATGCGTACCACCCGTGCCCTCGCGGTGTCCGCCGCCGCGTTCGCCGCCGTCGGACTCGCCGCCCCCGCAGCGTCGGCCTGGGACAACCCGACCAGCCTCTCCGTCTCGCCGAGCGTCATCCCGCGCGGCGGCCAGGTGACCGTGTCGGTCGACGGGACGAAGTGCCAGTCGGGCAGCACGGCGTCGTCCGACGCCTTCGGCACCGTCAACCTGACCGCGGTTCCGGGCGGCAGCCAGGCGACCGGGACGGCCACCGTCCACGACGACGCCTCCGTCGGCGCGCACGACGTCAGCGTCAACTGCCAGGGCGTGCCGCTGACGAGACCGGCCGCCTTCACCGTGATCCACGGCGGTGTCCGCGGTGGTCTCGGCGGGTCCACCGAGACCGGCGCCACCCCCACCGACATGGCGATCGGCGGGGCGCTCGTCGCCTCGGCGCTGATCGGCGGCGGCGTGTTCTGGATGCGCCGGCGCGCGGAGAACCGGGCCTAGTCCGGGTCGGCGCACGGCGGGCCCCGACCCCTTCGCGGGGCCCGCGCCGCACGTGAACGGGCCGGTGCCCCGAAGACGACGCTGTCTTCGGGGCACCGGCCCGGTCGGGTGTCGGTCAGGCGTCGTTCTCGCCGGTGCGGCGCCGCGAGAAGTAGTACGCGCCGCCCAGCGCACCCGCGATCAGCGCCCCGCCGAGGGCGATCTCCTGGAGGTCGAACCCGCCGAGACTGCCGCCGACACCGGCCTTCACACCGTGCGGCACCGGCGGCGGGGGCGTCGGATCGGTTCTGCCCGAGGCGATGGTCAGGTCGACGCTGCGGGACGGTCCGCCCGCGCAGGAGAACTTCACGGTGTACATGGCGCCTTGCTTGGCGTCCCAGTCGACCATGGCGCTCCGCTGGCCGCTGCCGCCGCCGATCGTGACCGAGTCGAAGATGCCGGCCGACACCGTGGTCTCGCCGCTGCAGCCGCTCGCGTACAGCGTCACCTGGCCGCCCGCGGCGATCGTCGTGGGAGAGACGCTCACCTGGAACGAGTCGTTCGAGTCCCCGGCCACCGCGGCCGTCGCGGACGGCGCGGCGGCGAGCGAGAGCAGAGTGAGACCGAGCGCGGCGGCGGAAGCGGTGCGTATCGCGATCATGTTGGAGTTCCTCCGGGTCCACGAGGAGCAGCTGCGGACCGGTTCCGCTGGCTAGGGACAGGCACCTCGCTGCCCGAAACGCTAGGGACACCTCCTGACGGGCGCGATCGGTGTCGTGCGAACGGGGCACAGCTGTGGGCCGGACAGGGGACACGACGGCCTGTCGGCTTTCCTTTGGCGGTCTCAGGCGGCTCCCGGGAAGAGCATCAGGAACGGCTCGGCCGTCGCCGCGATCCCACGGCTGTAGGGCGCGTCGAAGTCCCAGATCAGGAAGAGCAGGAAAGCGATCAGCGCGGAGAAGAGCCCGGCGAGGACCAGCTCGCGGGGCGTCCGGCGGATCTGCAGGGCGAAGATCATGCCGATGGTGACCAGGGCGCCGGCGATCAGACCGAACCAGACGACGCCGGGCATCGTCGCGCCGGTGGAGTCGGCGCGGGCGCCCCGGGCCGCGTCGGCGGCCGAGACCTGGTCGAGCAGCGGCTGATAGGCCTGCGCCTCGAAGTCGTTCTTCGGCTCGTAGTCGGTGACGTCCCGGCGGATCTTCCCGAAGAGCTCGTCCCCCTTGGTCGTCAGCTCGCCCTTGGTCCGCATCGAATGCCACTCGGTGGTCACGACGTGGCTGACATAGGTGTCGACATCCGCCCGGATCCGGGTGCGGACGGCGTCCGGGTAGACGCGGACGCGCTCATGGATCTCGTGCAGCGCCTGCGCCTCGTTCCTGACGTGGTCCTGGGCGGCGCTGCGGGCCTCCCAGACACCGGCGATGGCCAGACCCAGGACGATCGCGTACACCACGCCGATCATCATCGTCATGTACTCGATCACGTCCGGGGTCTCCGTCGGATCGTCGTCGTCGCCGATTCTGCGCTGTTGCAGCACCTGGACGATGAGCACGATGGCGCACACGGCGACCATGGCGAGAGCGAGAACAAGCCATTCCGACATCGATTACCTCCACGAAGGATCAGCGGGGGCGCAGTGCGGCGACCGCGAGCACCGCGGGCGCGGTGATGAGCAGGGTGAGAGTGACCAGGGACGGCCCGCCGCGCGGTGGCGCGCGGTGCGCCGTGGGGCGGTACGCCGGGTAGTGCACGGGCACCGGGGTGGGGGAGGGGCGCTGGGTGCGGGTG
>NZ_JAFVLN010000042.1 GCF_017377775.1 Streptomyces sp. VRA16 Mangrove soil | reverse complement strand
AATGACACGACTTCGGCGGTACGCTTGAGCCCCGCTACATTGTCGGCGCGGAATCACTAGACCAGTGAGCTATTACGCACTCTTTCAAGGGTGGCTGCTTCTAAGCCAACCTCCTGGTTGTCTCTGCGACTCCACATCCTTTCCCACTTAGCGTACGCTTAGGGGCCTTAGTCGATGCTCTGGGCTGTTTCCCTCTCGACCATGGAGCTTATCCCCCACAGTCTCACTGCCGTGCTCTCACTTACCGGCATTCGGAGTTTGGCTAAGGTCAGTAACCCGGTAGGGCCCATCGCCTATCCAGTGCTCTACCTCCGGCAAGAAACACACGACGCTGCACCTAAATGCATTTCGGGGAGAACCAGCTATCACGGAGTTTGATTGGCCTTTCACCCCTAACCACAGGTCATCCCCCAGGTTTTCAACCCTGGTGGGTTCGGTCCTCCACGAAGTCTTACCTCCGCTTCAACCTGCCCATGGCTAGATCACTCCGCTTCGGGTCTTGAGCGCGCTACTGAATCGCCCTATTCGGACTCGCTTTCGCTACGGCTTCCCCACACGGGTTAACCTCGCAACACACCGCAAACTCGCAGGCTCATTCTTCAAAAGGCACGCAGTCACGAGATATGTGCAAGCACATATCCGACGCTCCCACGGCTTGTAGGCACACGGTTTCAGGTACTATTTCACTCCGCTCCCGCGGTACTTTTCACCATTCCCTCACGGTACTATCCGCTATCGGTCACCAGGGAATATTTAGGCTTAACGGGTGGTCCCGCCAGATTCACACGGGATTTCTCGGGCCCCGTGCTACTTGGGTGTCTCTCAAACGAGCCGCTGACGTTTCGACTACGGGGGTCTTACCCTCTACGCCGGACCTTTCGCATGTCCTTCGTCTACATCAACGGTTTCTGACTCGTCTCACAGCCGGCAGACTGTGAAAGAGAGATCCCACAACCCCCCAAGCGCAACCCCTGCCGGGTCTCACACGCTTGAGGTTTGGCCTCATCCGGTTTCGCTCGCCACTACTCCCGGAATCACGGTTGTTTTCTCTTCCTGCGGGTACTGAGATGTTTCACTTCCCCGCGTTCCCTCCACACTGCCTATGTGTTCAGCAGCGGG
>NZ_JAFVLN010000041.1 GCF_017377775.1 Streptomyces sp. VRA16 Mangrove soil | reverse complement strand
CTTGTTCCTTAACCTCCGGCCCGGCCATATCGTCACTCTTTGGAGTGATCGCAGGGTATGAAGTGGCCTTCCTCGTGATCCTGAACTCTGCGACGAGATACCGGAGTTCACCAGGAAGGCCGTGCGGATGAGTGTGCTGGCGTCGGCCGGTAGACAGGACGTGTTTGCGGAACTCTCACGCTTTCGGACGGCCTTCTACGGGTGTCTGTCCGCGCGGGCGGATGCGTTCTTCGAGCTGACCGACGCGCTGTTGTGTGCGGACGGCCCAACCCGGACGCCGGTCGAGCTGTCCCTGCTCGCCGAGCACCAACGCGGCTACGGCTCGCTGTACGGAGCTCTGAACCACGGCCGTCTCAACACCGAAGCCCTGCGCGACCTGCTGATATCGCTGCCGATGCCGCGCTTCGAGGGGCGGATCGTGCTCACCGTGGACGTCTCACCGTGGCTACGCTCGGACGCGGCCTGCTCGCCGGAGCGACTGTTCTGCCACGTCCACGGCCGCTCCCGTGAGGCCGCGCAGATCATCCCGGGCTGGCCGTATTCGATCGTGGCCGCGCTGAGCGCGGACCGCACGTCGTGGACACAAGTCCTGGACGCGGTCCGACTCGGGCCTGTCGACGATGCCGCGGCCGTCACCGCCGGCCAGCTCCGGGCCACGGTCGAGCGGCTGATCACGGCAGGTCAGTGGCAGCACGGGGACCAGGACGTCCTGGTGGTGATGGACGCGGGCTACGACGTGATGCGGCTGGCCTGGGTGCTGCGCGACCTGCCCGTCGAACTGGTCGGACGGCTGCGCTCGGACCGCGTCCTTCGACGGCCGGCGCCCTCGCTCAAGGAGTACGCCCAGTCCTACCCCCAGGGCGGGCGCCCGCCCAGGCACGGCAAGGAGTTCAGCCTGGCCAGGCCCGCCTCCTGGCCCGAGCCGTCCGTGGTCACGGTGAACGACACCCCCCGCTACGGCAAGGCCAAAGCCCGCGCCTGGGACCGGCTCCACCCCAAGCTGCAGCAGCGATCCGCGTGGATCGACCACGACGGCGAACTCCCCGTCATCGAGGGAACGCTGATCCGCCTCAATGTCGATCACCTGCCCGGCGACCGCGAGGCGCCACCGGTATGGCTGTGGTCCTCCGCCACCGGCGCCACCCCGGATGACGTCGACTTCGTCTGGTCCTGTTACCTGCGCAGATTCGATCTTGAACATACATTCCGGCTGTTCAAGCAGTCGCTCGGCTGGACCCGTCCACGGGTTCGGGACCCGCAGGCGGCGGACCGCTGGACCTGGCTCGTCATCGCCGCGCACACCCAACTCCGCCTCGCCGCACCGCTCACCACGGACCGGCGCAAGCCCTGGGAGAAGACCACACGGCCCGGCGAGACACTCACACCGACTCGTGTCCGGCGCGGGTTCCGGCACATCCGCCCACATCTCGCCTGTCCGGCCCGTGCACCGAAACCCAGCCGACCCGGCCCCGGACGCCCGCCCGGCTCCAAGAACCGGCACCCCACAACCCGCTACGACGTCGGCAAGACCCTGAAACGCCCCGCCACCCTCACCGAACGTGACCAGCGATGTTAAGGAACAAG
>NZ_JAFVLN010000003.1 GCF_017377775.1 Streptomyces sp. VRA16 Mangrove soil | reverse complement strand
TCGGTGGTCATAGCGTGAGGGAAACGCCCGGTTACATTCCGAACCCGGAAGCTAAGCCTCACAGCGCCGATGGTACTGCAGGGGGGACCCTGTGGGAGAGTAGGACGCCGCCGAACTATTTTTGAGAGGACCTTTGGTCCCGGCACACGTGCTGGGACCAAAGGTCCTTTTTGTATTTCCAGAGCTCTTCTCGGAGCGCGCCGGCACCCCGGCTGCGCGAGAATGACTGCGGTACCGAAGACAGGAGTCACCGATGTCCACCAACTCTCCCGACGAGCGACCCGAGCGCGATCAGCGCCGCCGGGACAGTGGTGACCGGGGAGGGTACCGCGGCAACAGCGGTGGTCCTCGCCGGGATCGACGTGATGATCGTCCGTCGTACGGTGACCGTGACCGGGACCGGGATCGTGGGCCGCGTCGCGATGGCGACCGTCCCCCCTACCGTCGCGACGACCGCCGTGATGACCGTCGTGATGACCGTCGGGACGATAACCGTGGTGGCGGCTTCCGGCGTGATGACCGTCGTGATGACAACCGTGGCGGTGGCTTCCGTCGTGATGACAACCGTGGTGGCGGTGGCTACCGCGGGCGTGATGATCGTCCGTCGTACGGTGACCGTGACCGGGATCGTGGGCCGCGTCGCGATGGCGACCGTCCCCCCTTCCGTCGCGACGACCGCCGGGATGACCGTCGTGATGACCGTCGGGACGACAACCGTGGTGGCGGCTTCCGGCGTGATGACCGTCGTGATGACAACCGTGGCGGTGGCTTCCGTCGTGATGACAACCGTGGTGGCGGTGGCTACCGCGGGCGTGATGATCGTCCGTCGTACGGTGACCGCGACCGGGATCGTGGGCCGCGTCGCGATGGCGACCGTCCCCCCTTCCGCCGTGACGACCGCCGGGACGACCGTCGGGATGACAACCGTGGTGGCGGCTTCCGTCGTGACGACAACCGTGGTGGCGGTGGCTACCGCGGGCGTGATGACCGTCCGTCGTACGGTGACCGCGACCGGGATCGTGGGCCGCGTCGCGATGGCGACCGTCCCCCCTTCCGCCGTGACGACCGCCGGGACGACCGTCGTGACGACCGTCGTGACGATAACCGTGGTGGCGGCTTCCGGCGTGACGATCGTCGGGACGATCGCCGTGATGACAACCGTGGTGGCGGCTTCCGGCGTGATGACCGTCGTGATGACAACCGTGGCGGTGGCTTCCGGCGTGACGACAACCGTGGTGGCGGTGGCTACCGCGGGCGTGACGATCGTGGCGGCCGGCCCGGTGGTGGGTTCCGTGGGCGTGACGATCGGCGCGATGACCGGCGGGGTGACGACCGGCGCGGTGGTGGCCGGTTCCGTGACGAGCGGGACCGGGACCGCGAGCCGATCAAGCGGCTGCCGATCCCCGAGGACGTCACCGGTCACGAGATCGACAAGGACGTACAGCAGGAGCTGCAGTCCCTGCCCAAGGGGCTCGCTGAGGATGTCGCCAAGAACCTGGTGATGGTGGCCCGGCTGATCGACGAAGACCCCGCGGGTGCCTACGGGTACTCGAAGGTCGCCCTGCGACTGGCGTCCAGGGTTGCTGCCGTGCGCGAGGCCGCCGGCTTCGCCGCGTACGCGAACCAGAAGTTCAGCGAGGCGCTGGCCGAATTCCGTGCCGCGCGTCGGATGACCGGCAGCGTCGAACTGTGGCCCGTCATGGCCGACTGCGAGCGTGGGCTCGGGCGGCCGGAGAAGGCGCTCGACATGGCCGGGGCGCCCGAGGTCAGCAAGCTGGACAAGGCCGGGCAGGTCGAGATGCGGCTCGTCGCGGCCGGTGCCCGCCGGGACATGGGGCAGCTCGACGCCGCCATCGTCACGCTGCAGAGCCCCGAGCTCGCCTCGAACTCCGTACAGCCGTGGACTGCGCGTCTGCGCTACGCGTACGCCGACGCGCTGCTTGCCGCCGGGCGTGAGGACGAGGCGCGCGAGTGGTTCGCCAAGGCCGTCGAGTCCGACAAGGACGGCAGCACCGACGCGTCGGACCGGCTCGCTGAGCTGGACGGGGTCGAGTTCGTCGACGCCGAGGTCGACGTCGACGCCGACGATGACGTCGAGGACAAGAGTGACGACGAGGACGAGCAGCAGTAAGGCTTGTCAGGCGTGTGGCGGGCGGGTTCCCTCGGGACCCGCCCGCTCGTCGTTTCAGCCCGTCGTGTCAGTCCGTGGTGAGGGTGCGCAGGACCAGGCCCGTCGCCGGCTTCGGGCCGAAGGACGTCGACTTGCGGGGCATCGTCACGCCCTGGCGTGCCAGCTCGCGGACGACCTCCTCGCGTACCGGGTGCATCAGAACCGCCGTGCCGCCGTCGCGGCGCGCCTTGTCGACCGTGGCCTGGGCGTCGTGGATGTACGCGATGTCGGCCGGGGAGTCCTCGGGGATGCGCCAGACGTGGCCGAGGAGCGTCGCGTGCAGGACCGTCGCGTCCAGGGTGCGCCACGCCTCCGGGCGGTCCGTGGGGATCGTGCGGGCGAGGAGGGCAGGATCGGGGCGGTCCAGGAGGTGGTACGTGTCGGTGGAGCCGCCTGCAAGGAGGAACGCGTTGCCCTGTGCCGCTGCCCGGGCGAGCGATTCCAGCGCCTTCTGGAGCGGGCCATCGATCTCTCGTACGCGGAAGGAACCGTCCACCATCGCCAGGGCCTCGGTCAGCGGGAGACGGTTGAGGAGCCGGTGGATGGCGCGGACGCGGAGGGGATAGCGGGCCGTGTCGACCAGGAGGACCAGGCCGTAGTCCCAGGGCGACGGGGTCGGCGTCGGGTGTTCCGTGCGCAGGCGCAGATACGTCGCCCAGCGGTGGTGGCCGTCGGCGATCAGGGCCTGGTGGCTCGCCAGGTCGGCGTGGACATGGCCGAGATCCGCCGGGTCCGTGATCGCCCACAGCCGATGGCTGTAGCCGTCCTCGGTGGTCGTGGAGAGGAGCGGCGGGGTCTGCACGGTGCGCTCGATGACCGCCGTCGCCCCCGTCGCGTTGCCGTTGCCGCGGTACGTGAGCAGGAGCGGTTCGAGATTCGCCTCCGTGGCGCGCATGACGCCGGCGCGGTCCTCGACGACATGCGGCATGACGCCCTCGTGCGGCAGGACGACTCCCTCGGCCGCCTCGGACAGGCGCAGGGCGCCGATGATGCCGCGCTGGAGCATGTCGCCGTTGCGCTGCTCGTAGATGTAGAGGGCAGGCGTGGGGTCGGGGGCGAGGACGCCCTCGGCCAGCCAGCCGCGCAGGGTCGCCGCCGCCAGGGCGTTGCGCGTACCGGGGTCCGTCGCCTGCGGCAGGATCAGACGGACGATGTTGAACGGGTCCGCGTTCTCCAGATGGTGCAGGCCGTCGGGACGTACCACGACGTCGTACGGGGGAGACGTCACGGCGGCGAGACTGCCGACCCGCTCGGGGACGTAACGCACACCCCTGAACGGGATCAGGTCCAGGCCGTGGTTCCCCGTCTGTGCCGTGCGACCTGCAGTGTTCATTAGTGCATCGTACGAGTGTCAGTGGCTTGGGGGATGATCGGGGGAGTGGGATCGAACGAGGAGCGATACGTAATGAGCCAGAGTGAGCGCGGGGCGTCGGACAGCGGGCTGCCGAGGGTGCGGCCGGCGGGCAGTACGCGGGCGTTGAGCGAGGCCTATGACACCGCGCTGCTCGATCTCGACGGGGTCGTTTATGCCGGTGGGAAGGCCATCGAGCACGCCGTGGAGTCGCTGGCGGTCGCGCGCGACGCGGGGATGGGGCTCGCGTACGTCACGAACAACGCGCTGCGGACCCCGGACACCGTCGCCGAGCACCTGAGCGAGCTCGGGATTCCGACCGGTGCCGAGGACGTCATCACGTCGGCCCAGGCCGTCGCCCGGCTGATCAGTGAGCAAGTGCCCAGCGGGGCACGGGTGTTGGTGATCGGCGGGGAGGGCCTGCGGGTCGCCCTGCGTGAGCGGGGGCTCGACCCCGTGGAGTCCGCCGACGACGATCCGGCCGCCGTGGTGCAGGGATTCGGCGGGCCCGATCTGCCGTGGGGACGGTTCGCGGAGGCCAGCTACGCGGTCGCGCGGGGCGTGCCGTGGTTCGCGTCCAACACCGACCTGACCATCCCGAGCGGCCGCGGCATCGCGCCGGGGAACGGGGCGGCGGTGGAGGTCGTCCGGATCGCGACGGGCGCCGAGCCGCAGGTCGCGGGGAAGCCGTTGCCGCCGATGCACCGGGAGACGATTCTGCGGACCGGGGCGAAGACGCCGCTCGTCGTCGGGGACCGGCTCGACACGGACATCGAGGGTGCGTTCAACGGGGGAGTGGACTCGCTGCTCGTGCTGACCGGGGTGACCGACGGGGCGCAGTTGCTGGCCGCGGTGCCGCAGCATCGGCCGACGTACGTGGACCGGGACCTTCGGGGGATGCTGCAGGGGCAGCCCGAGGTCGTCGAGGTCGACGGCGGGGTGCGGTGCGGGGGCTGGACCGCGTCCGTGGGGGACGGACAACTCGAACTTGAGGGGGACGGGGACGAGATCGACGGCTTGCGGGCGCTGTGCGGGGCCGCCTGGGGGCACGCCGGAGACGGGAGCTGCTCGTTGGAGTCGGCCAAGGCGCTGGACCGGTTGGGGCTGTAGTGACGGGGTAGCGGTTCAGTGGTGGATGGCTCGCGTTGTACGAGTCGCCCCCCCCGCGTACGAGTCGCCCCCCCCCGCGGCCCCTTCCCGTCCCGGCCCGGGGGCTGCGCCCCTGACGGAGGCACGCACAGGAGGATAGGCTAACCTAACCTCGTGTTGGTCGAGAGTCCCCCAGAAGCCGGCGCGGAGACCTCTCCCGCGCCCCCCGGCCGTCGTACGGCGATACGTTCCGCCGGGCTGCTCGTGTCGGTGCTCGTGCTGTTGGCCGTCGTCGTGGCCAGCATCGCCGTGGGAGCGAAATCGCTCTCGCTCGACCAGGTCTGGCACGGGCTCTTCCACGACACCAACACCTACGCCGATGTCGTGGTCGGGGAGCGGATATCCCGTACCGTGCTCGGACTTCTGGCCGGGCTCGCGCTCGGGCTCGCCGGAGCCGTGCTCCAGGCGCTGACCCGCAATCCGCTGGCCGACCCCGGGATCCTCGGCATCAACATGGGGGCGTCCGCCGCCGTCGTGACCGGCATCAGCTTCTTCGGGGTGACCACGCTCAGCGGGTACGTGTGGTTCGCCTTCGCCGGGGCCGCCGCCGTGGGCGTCCTCGTCTACGTGCTCGGAGGGACCCGGAACGCCACACCGGTGCGGCTCGCGCTCGCCGGTACGGCGGTCGCCGCCGCGCTCTCCGGCTACATCTACGCCGTGATGATCACCGATGACGTAGCGCTCAACCGGATGCGGTTCTGGCAGGTCGGCTCGCTGGCCACCGCCACCACGCACACGATCCAGCAGGTGTGGCCGTTCATCGCGGTCGGTGCCGTGCTCGCGCTGGGGCTCGCCCGGCCGCTCAACGCCATGGCGATGGGTGACGACACCGCGCGGGCGCTCGGCGCCCACCTCGGGCGGACCCGCGCGCTCGGCATGCTCGCCGCGACGCTGCTGTGCGGCGCCGCCACCGCCGCCTGCGGGCCCATCGCCTTCGTCGGCCTGATGGTGCCGCACATGGTGCGCTCCTTCACCGGACCCGACCAGCGCTGGATCCTGCCGTACTCGGCGGTCCTGTCGCCGGTGCTGCTGCTCGGCGCCGACGTCGTCGGCCGGGTCGTCGCACGGCCCTCCGAACTCCAGGTCGGCATCGTCACCGCCGTCATCGGTGCGCCGGTCTTCATCGTGCTCGTACGACGCCGGAGGATGGCCCAGCTGTGAAGACCACCAAGGCCGTCCGCACCCCGGGCGGACTCTCGGTCCGGATCGATCTGCGGGCCGCCGTTGTCATCGCGGTCCTGCTCGTCGCCGTGCTCGCCGCGAGCGTCGTGCTCATCGGCACCGGTGACTTCCCGATCCCCGCCATGGACGTGCTGCGCACGCTCGCGGGCCACGGGAACGCGGGGCAGGAGTTCATCATCAACGACCTGCGGCTGCCGCGCGTGCTCGTCGGGCTCCTCGTGGGCGGTGCGCTCGGACTCTCCGGCGCGCTGTTCCAGGCCATCTCCCGCAACCCGCTGGGCAGCCCCGACGTGCTCGGGCTCGGGCAGGGCTCGACCGCCGGTGCGCTCGTCATGATCGTGATCGTCGGCGGCGGCGCGACGCAGGTCGCCCTCGGCGCGCTCGTCGGCGGGCTCGTCACCGGCCTCGCCCTCTACGTACTGGCCTGGAAACGGGGCGTGCACGGCTACCGGCTCGTGCTGGTCGGCATCGGTGTCTCCGCCTTCGTGACCGCCGTCAACGGCTATCTGCTCACCAAGGCCGACTTCGTCGACGCCGCCCGCGCGACCGTGTGGATGACCGGATCGCTCAACGGCCGGGACTGGGCGCAGGTCTGGCCGCTGCTGATCATGTTCGCCGTCCTCGTGCCGGTCGTCGCCTGGTGCGGGCGGGGGCTGCGCATGCTGGAGATGGGCGACGACGCGGCCGGCGCGCTCGGCGTCCCCGTCGAGCGGACGCGGATGCTGCTGCTCGCCACCTCCGTGGTGCTGATCGCAGCCGCCACCGCCGCGGCCGGGCCCGTCACCTTCGTGGCGCTGACCGCCCCGCAGATCGCCCGCCGGCTGACCAGGTCGCCGGGACCGAACCTGCCGGCCTCCACCGTTCTCGGCGCCACCCTGCTGATCGTCGCGGACCTGGTCTCGCAGCGGGCCTTCGGCGCCGACCAGCTGCCCGTGGGCGTGGTCACCGGCGTCGTCGGCGGCGTCTATCTGCTGTGGCTGCTCGTCACCGAGCGCAGGGCGGGCCGGATATGAGCCGTCCCGCCGCCGACATCCGCGACATCAGCCCTCGTACGAACCAAAGGAGCACCGCCGTGACCAGGCTGACCGCCGACGAGGTGACCCTCGGATACGACCAGCGCGTCATCGCCGAGAAGCTGTCCGTCGAGATCCCCGACCACTCCTTCACGGTGATCGTCGGCCCCAACGCCTGTGGCAAGTCCACGCTCCTGCGGGCCCTGTCCCGGATGCTCAAGCCGAGCGCCGGGCGGGTGCTGCTCGACGGCAGCGTGATCCAGTCGATGCCCGCGAAGAAGGTCGCCAAGACGCTCGGCCTGCTGCCGCAGTCGTCCGTCGCGCCCGACGGCATCACCGTCGCCGACCTCGTCGCGCGTGGCCGCTACCCGCACCAGGGCCTGCTGCGCCAGTGGTCGCCGCAGGACGAGAAGGTCGTACGGGAGTCGATGGAGTCCACCGGGGTCGCCGAGCTCGCCGACCGGTACGTGGACGAGCTCTCCGGCGGTCAGCGCCAGCGCGTGTGGATCGCCATGGCGCTCGCCCAGCAGACGCCGCTGCTGCTGCTCGACGAGCCGACGACGTACCTCGATATCCAGCACCAGATCGACGTACTCGACCTGTGCGCGGAGCTGCACGAGGAGCAGGGGCGCACGCTCGTCGCCGTCCTCCACGACCTCAATCACGCCGCCCGGTACGCGACCCATCTCATCGCCCTGCGCGGCGGCGAGGTGATCGCCGAGGGGGCGCCGAAGGACATCGTCACCGCCGAGCTCGTCGAGCAGCTCTTCGGGATGAAGTGCCAGGTCATCGACGATCCGGAGACCGGGACCCCGCTGGTGGTGCCGGCGGCGCGCCAGGCCAGGCGGAAGGCCGTGGCTAAAGCAGCGTCCTGAGGCGCAGCAGGTCGCGGAACGACGCCTCCAGCCTGACCCGGCCGGCGGCCCACGCCTTCGCGAAGTTCAGCTGCCCGTTCACCATCGCCACCAGGTCGTCCCCGGTCATGGCGAGACGGATCTGCGCCTTCTCGGCGGGTGGTCCGGGGCGGGTGTCGAGCACGGTGATCCGGCCGTCCTCCAGACGGCCGGAAAACGTCGTGTCCAGGTCTCTGATGTGGCAGCTCAGCGAGCGGTCGAGCGCCACGGCGGCGCGGACGTCGCCGCCGGCGCCCGCCATGTTGTCCGAGAGTTTGTCGAGTGCCGCCCGGCACTCCTCAATCGTCGCCATCGTGATCGACGGTACACCGGCGCTTCGAGGTAGCGTCTGGGCATGAGCGACTCTTTCCCGGAGGCGGAACCGGAGGCCGAGGTGGTGGAGGCCGAGGTTCCGTCGGCCGGGGTTCCCGAGGAACCCTCGTACGACCCCGCCGCCCCGGCCCCGCTCGGCATCGCGCGCACCCTCACCGGCAACGCCGAGGTGGACGCGCAGCTGGAGCGGTTGGGCGATGTGGACCACCTCGCGGCGGACGGACACGTCGAGGTGTACGAGGATGTACATCAGGGGTTGCGCGGCGCGCTGACCGCACTGGATGCGCGGCCCCGGCCTTCGTCCCCGTATGAGCACAGGAGCTGAACCGAACGTGGCAGGTGTGGCACGTCGCCGCCTCGACGCCGAACTCGTCCGCCGCAAGCTGGCCCGCTCGCGCGAGCACGCCAGTCAGCTGATCGCCGCGGGGCGGGTCACGGTCGGCAAGGCCGTCGCGACCAAGCCCGCGACCCAGGTGGAGACGGCCGCGGCCATCGTCGTCCAGCAGGACGACAACGACCCCGAGTACGTCTCGCGCGGCGGGCACAAGCTCGCGGGCGCGCTGGCGGCGTTCGTCCCGCAGGGGCTCGTGGTGGAGGGCCGCAGGGCCCTGGACGCCGGGGCGTCGACCGGCGGCTTCACGGACGTACTGCTGCGGGCCGGGGTGGCGCACGTCGTCGCCGTGGACGTCGGGTACGGGCAACTCGCCTGGTCGCTGCAGAGCGATGAACGCGTCACCGTCAAGGACCGTACGAACGTACGCGAGTTGACGCTGGAGGCGATCGATGAGGTGCCTGTGGATGTGGTGGTCGGAGACCTGTCCTTCATCCCGCTCGGCCTTGTGCTGCCTGCCCTCGTGCGGTGCGCGGCGCCCGACGCGGACCTCGTGCTGATGGTGAAGCCGCAGTTCGAGGTCGGCAAGGAGCGGCTCGGCAGCGGCGGGGTCGTACGCAGCCCCGAACTGCGGGCCGAGGCCGTGCGCGGGGTCGCCGCGCAGGCCTGGAAGCTCGGGCTCGGCGTGCGTGGCGTGACCGCGAGCCCGCTGCCCGGCCCTTCCGGAAATGTCGAGTACTTTCTGTGGCTGCGTGCCGGGGCGCCCGAACTGGACCCGGCCGACGTTGACCGTGCAGTGGCGGAGGGGCCGCGTTGACACAGACCCGAGCTCGTACTGTTTTCCTGCTCGCGCACACCGGGCGGCCCGCGGCCGTCCGCAGTGCCGAACTTGTCGTCCAGGGGCTGCTGAAGAGCGGTCTCGGGGTGCGCGTGCTGGAGGCGGAGGCGGCCGATCTGCCGCTGTCGCCCGAGGTGGAGCTGGTCAAGGAGGCGACGCCCGCCTGCCTCGACGGGTGCGAGCTGCTGATCGTGCTGGGCGGGGACGGGACGCTGCTGCGCGGCGCCGAGTTCGCCCGCGCCTCCGGGGTGCCGATGCTCGGCGTGAACCTGGGCCGCGTCGGCTTCCTCGCGGAGGCCGAGCGGGACGACCTGGACAAGGTCGTCGACCGGGTCGTCACCAAGGAGTACGAGGTCGAGGAGCGCATGACGATCGACGTCGTCGTGCACCGCAACGGCGACATCGTGCACGAGGACTGGGCGCTCAACGAGGCCGCCGTGCAGAAGGTCGAGCCCGAGCGGATGCTGGAGGTCGTCCTGGAGATCGACGGGCGTCCCGTCACGGGCTTCGGGTGCGACGGCATCGTGTGCGCGACGCCCACGGGGTCCACCGCTTATGCCTTCTCGGCGGGCGGGCCCGTGGTGTGGCCCGAGGTCGAGGCGCTCCTGATGGTGCCGATCAGCGCCCACGCGCTGTTCGCCAAGCCGCTGGTCACGTCGCCGGACTCGGTGCTCGCCGTCGAGGTGCAGCAGCACACGCCGCACGGGGTGCTCTGGTGCGACGGGCGGCGGACCGTGGAGCTGCCGGCGGGGGCCCGGGTCGAGGTGCGGCGGGGTGCGGTGCCGGTGCGGCTCGCGCGGCTGCACCACGCGGTGTTCACGGACCGGCTCGTCGCCAAGTTCGCGCTGCCGGTGGCGGGGTGGCGCGGGGCGCCGCACTAGCTTCCGGGGTCCGGAACGGCTCCCGGCCGCGTTGTCAGTGGCGTGTGCCAGAGTCGGGACATGCTGGAGATCGTGGTGCAGACGGAGGGCGGGGAGCGGCATGTCGCCGTGTCCGCCGAGGAGTTGGGCGCGCTCGTGCGCCGTATCGGGGGCGAGGGCGACCGGTTCCTCGTCCTCCAGCGGATACCGGATCTGCCGGACGAGTTCGCGCAGGTCTGGCACAAGAGCGGCGGCGACTTCACGCTGGAGCACCGCGCAGGGGCTGCCGACCGGCACTTCGGGACGACGGCCGCGGGGCCGGACGCCGTGGCCGCGGCGCTCATCGGCTGGGCCCGTCGTGAGCCCGGCTGGGACGCGGGGCACGACTGGTCGCTCCTCGACATGGGGCCGGCGCCGGAGGTTCCGCCGCTCGACCTCGGCGCGGCCGATCGTGCCGAGTTGGAGGACGAGGTCCGCAGCGTGCTGCACGGGGGGTACGCGACGCGGGCGGTGCTGGCCGAGGTCGCCGAGGAGTACCTGGTCACCGAGGGGCGGCGGCCCGTGTCGCGGGCGCAGGCGTGGGCGCTGGCCGACCGGATGTGGCTGGAGCGTGTCGCCGAGCAGGAGGGGTGGCGGGGCGAGACCGATCCGGAGCGGCTCACTCGGGCGTTCGCCGCGCTGGAGGCTGACGGGATCGTCGCTCGGGAGAACTTCACATGCTGCCGGTCCTGTGGGGACACGGAGATCGGGGCCGAGGCGGGGCCCGGGGCCCGTGGCTATGTCTACTTCCACTCGCAGTGCACCGGGTCCGCGGCGGTGGGGGCGGGGTTGATGTTGCTGTACGGGGGGTTCGACGGGGCGGTCGGGACCACGGCGGGGGTTGGCGGTGAGGTGGTTGCCGCGCTGGAAGGGGTCGGGCTTTCGGTGGTGTGGGACGGGGATCCGAGCCGGGCGGTTCATGTGACGCCGCTTGATTGGAGGCGGCGGTTGGTGGGTTGAGGTCGGGCTGTGGCTGTGGCTGTGGCTGTGGCTGTGGCTGTGGCTGTGCCGGGGGCGGGAGCGGGTGGGTGTGTGGCTTGTGCGTGCCGTGGCCGGGTGGGGGTGGGCCGTGGCCGTGCGGGGGTGGGCCGTGGGTTGGGGCCTTCGGAGGCGCCTGCCCGGCGCTGGGGTGCCGCCTTGCCCACCCTGCCGCCCTTGGCGGCAGATTGCCCAAGGCGGCCGGGCTGGGCGGCAGATTGCCCAAGGCGGGTGGGGGTGGGCCGGCGGGGCGGGGTGGTAGTCGGTCTGGGTGGGGTCAGGTTTGTATGGCCCTGATCGGGTGGGTTCGCATGCCTGCCTGGATCGGTAGTCCCGTCGATGTGACCGTCAGGGTCACCGTGCCGAGTGCGATCGCTGCCGCCACCGCCCAGGGGACGTAGGGGAGCGGGGTGCCGAACGTCGTCGTGAGGATCGGGGCCATCGTCGCGAGGGCGATCACCGTGCCCAGGAGCAGGGCCGTGCCGGCCACCACCAGGGACTCCCAGAACGCCATCGCGCGGATCTGACGGCGCTGCGAGCCGACCACGCGGAGCAGGGCCAGGTCGCGGCGGCGCTCCAGGGAGATCATCGCCAGGGTGTTGGCGGAGGCGATGGCGGCGAAGCCCGCGTACAGGGCCGTGCCCATGTAGTCGAGCCAGACGTCGCCGGGGCTGCCCGCCGAACCCGTGACGTGCGCGGCCGTCGTCCGCAGGGCGATCTTCGTGAGACCGAAGCCGACGACGAGGACGAGCGGGATCACCGCCGCGCCGAACCTGCGGGGCTGCGAGCGGACGGTGCGCATCGCCAGGCGGGCGCTCGGACCGCAGCGGCCCAGCAGGGACGAGACGAGCCAGGCCGCCGGGCCGATGAGGCGCGGCCCGAGCAGGCCCACGCCCACGCAGAACAGGATCAGGACGAGGAAGGCGCCCGAGTTCGCTTCGTCCGGCGGCTGCTTCGACAGCAGGACGGACAGGAAGGCGGCGGCCGCGATCGCCAGCACGCCCAGCGGGGCCCTGAGCAGGCCCAGACGGCGGCGGCCCGCCGCGGCCTCGGCCAGGGCGTGGGCCGGGCGCAGGAGGGAGAAGCGGAGCGAGGCGAGGAGCGCGGCGAGCGTGGACGTCACCGTCGCCACGGCCAGACAGACCGGGAGAGCCAGCCAGGAGAACGTGAAGGGGACGCCGCGCGGGATCAGGCCGTGGTCGACCATCCCGTGGAACCAGAGCGGGGCCAGGACCGTGCCGCCCAGCACGAAGCCGAGCACCGACGCGGGCACGGCCGCCGTGAGCGCCTGGAGAACCACGGCACGGCGGACCTGGCGCGGGCGGGCGCCGATCGCGCGGACCAGGGCCAGTTCGCGGTGCTGCTGGGCCACGGCCGTACCCATGGTCGCGACCACCACGAATATCGACATGTAGATCGAACCGATGAGGAGCACGGCCGCTATGTCGCCGACTCCGTTTGTCGTGATCTCGTGACGGGCCGATGGAGGGATGGCATGGGTGCTCGTCGCCGTGAGGACCGTCGTCGAGGCGCTCACCACCGTCGCCGCGAAGAGCGCCGCGACCGCCGTCCCGACGAAGGCCGGGCGGTGGGCCTTCAGCGCCGCGTGGGCCAGTGCCGTACTCATGGGTCCAGCGTGCGCGGCCCGGTGCGGGCCGGACCATGGCGCGGGCCCGCCGGTCCGTCCTGGGGACAACCCCACCCCCCACTCGCCCGGGTGATCCGCTTCCCGTGCCACCTGCTGCTTCGGGTCCGAGAGCCGGGGCCCGTCGCACAGATGGCCCCCGACCTCGTAAGGTCGTGTCCGTGTTGGAGGAGATGCGGATACGGTCGCTCGGAGTCATCGACGACGCGGTGGTCGAGCTGTCGCCCGGTTTCACGGCGGTGACCGGTGAGACCGGCGCGGGCAAGACCATGGTCGTCACGAGCCTCGGGCTGCTGCTCGGCGGGCGCGCCGATCCCGCCCTCGTGCGGATCGGTGCGAAGAACGCGGTGGTCGAGGGGCGCGTCAGCGTGCCCGCGGACTCGGCCGCGGCCGCGCGCGCCGAGGAGGCCGGGGCCGAGCTGGAGGACGGTGTGCTGCTCGTCAGCCGTACCGTTTCCGCCGAGGGGCGCTCGCGGGCGCACCTGGGCGGGCGGTCCGTGCCCGTCGGGGTGCTCGCCGAACTCGCGGACGAACTCGTCGCCGTGCACGGCCAGACCGACCAGCAGGGACTGCTGAAGCTCGGCCGGCAGCGGCAGGCGCTCGACCGGTACGCCGGTGACACCGTCGCCAAGCCGCTCACCAAGTACGCGGCCGTCTACAAGCGGTTGAAGGCCGTCAGCAACGAGCTGGAGGAGATCACCACGCGGGCGCGCGAGCGTGCGCAGGAGGCGGATCTGCTGCGGTTCGGGCTCGACGAGATCGCCGCGGTGGAGCCGCGCGCGGGTGAGGACGTGGAGCTGGCCGAGGAGGCGTCGCGGCTCGGGCACGCGGAGGCGCTCGCGTCCGCCGCGGCCGCCGCGCACGGCGCGCTCGCCGGAAACCCCGAGGACCCGGAGGGGGTCGACGCGCAGACGCTGGTCGGCGCCGCCCATCGGGCCCTTGAAGCGGTGCGTTCGCACGACGCCGCTCTCGGTACGCTCGCCGAGCGGATCGGCGAGGTGCAGATCCTGCTCACCGACGTGGCCGCCGAACTCGCCGGGTACGCCGACGATCTGGACGCCGACCCGCTGCGGCTCGCGGCGGTCGAGGAGCGCCGGGCCGCGCTGACCGCGCTCACCCGCAAGTACGGCGAGGACGTCGCGGGTGTGCTCGCCTGGGCCGAGGCGAGCTCGGCGCGGCTGCTCGAACTCGACGGGGACGACGAGCGGATCGGTGAGCTGACCGAGGAGCGCGAAGCGCTGCGCGGTGAACTCGGGCTGCTCGCTCAGGAGTTGACGAACGCTCGGGTGGATGCCGCGGCCCGGTTCGCCGCCGCCGTCACCGAGGAGCTGGCCTCGCTCGCGATGCCGCACGCGCGGATCTCCTTCGACATCCGGCAGACCGAGACCGATGCGGGTGACGGTGTGGAGGTCGACGGGCGGGCCGTCGTCGCCGGGCCGAGCGGTGTCGACGAGGTCGAGCTGCTGCTCGCCCCGCATCCCGGGGCGCCGCCGCGGCCCATCGCCAAGGGCGCGTCCGGCGGTGAGCTGTCGCGCGTGATGCTGGCTGTGGAGGTCGTCTTCGCCGGTACCGACCCGGTGCCGACGTATCTCTTCGACGAGGTCGACGCGGGTGTCGGCGGCAAGGCGGCCGTCGAGATCGGCCGGCGTCTCGCCAAGCTCGCCAAGTCGGCGCAGGTCGTGGTCGTCACGCATCTGCCGCAGGTCGCGGCGTTCGCCGACCGGCAGTTGCTGGTGGAGAAGACGAACGACGGGTCCGTGACGCGGTCCGGGGTGACCGTGCTCGAAGGGGAGGACCGCGTGCGGGAGTTGTCGCGGATGCTGGCCGGGCAGGAGGACTCGGAGACCGCGCGGGCGCATGCGGAGGAGTTGCTCGAGGCGGCTCGGGCGGACGCGTAGGCCGGGGCCGGATGCGAGGTGCCCGGCGCTGTGCTCGCCGCTCTGCGCCGGGGGCCGGGGCCTGCGGAGGAGCCGGCCCGGCGCTGGGGTGCCGCCTTGCCCACCCTGCCGCCCATGGCGGCAGATTGCCCAAGGCGGGGTGGCGGGCGCTGGCAGAGTGCCCAAGGCGGGGTGGCGGGCGGGGCAGAGTGCCCAAGGCGTGGTGGCGGGCGGCCGACTACCCACGGCAGGGTGACTCCATGATCGATCCGATGTGCAGCCTCCGTTCCGCCGTCCTCGCCGGCGGCGTCACCCACGCCGCCCGTGCCGTGCTCCGGCGTGTGAAGCCGGGGGGTGCGGAGGTCTGGGAGCGGAGGAACTACGCGGGCCGCGAGGTGGACCTGTGTCCGGGGCCCGCCGTCGCGCTCGGCGCCGCGGCCGGGGCGCTCGCCGCCGGACCCGGCACCCGCGCCGCGGCCCTCGTCGCCACGCTCGCCGCCGGTGCCTGCGGCGCGTACGACGACGTGGCGGGGACGGGGGACCCGCGGCGCGGCTTCCGGGCGCACCTCGGCGCGCTGCGGCACGGCGAACTCACCAGTGGCGCAGTGAAGTTGTTCGGGATCTCGGCGGCCGGGCTCGTCGCGGGCGCGCTGCTCAAGGAGCGGCCCGTCGACAAGGCGCTCGCGGGTGTCGTCGTCGCGGGGACGGCCCATCTGCTCAACCTGGTCGACGTACGGCCGGGACGCGCCGCCCAGGTCGCTCTCGCCCTGGGCGCCCCCGGGCTGCTGCGCGGCCCGCTCGCCGCCGCGCCGATGGCCGCCGCGGCCGCCGTCCTCCCCGAGGACCTCGGCGAACGCGGGATGCTCGGCGACAGCGGCGCGCACGCGCTCGGCGCGGCCCTCGGAGTGGCGATCGTCGCGGGCAACGGGCGCGCGGGCCTGGTCGCGCACGCCGCCGGACTCGTCGCCGCGACCGTGTACGGGGACCGGGTCAGCGCCCTCGCCGCGTCAGCACGGAAGCCGGTCAACTCACCCATGTGAGTGGTCCGGTGTGCCGTGTTGCCCGTGCCCGCGCGGTGGGAGACCGTGAACGGTGCCGGAACGTCCGTGCGGGCTGGCATCCTTGGCCCCTGCGGCGTAGGTATCCCCAAACCCGTACCCTCCGTATACCTGATACCTGATACCTGGTACCTGACCTACGGCGCCCGTACAGCAACCACTGCCTCGACGACCAGGAGCCCGGCCACGTGAGCCACGTGAGCAGCCACGCAGCACACGGACAGTCGCCGCTGCGCACCGTGCAAGTGCTGGGCGGTGGCAGTGCGGGCAGCAGCGCGCACGTCCGCTCCCTGACGGCAGGGCTGGTGGCCCGCGGGGTGCGGGTCACGGTGTGCGCGCCGTCCGAGGCCGAGCGGGCCTACGGGTTCAGCGACGTCGGCGCGCACCATCTGCCGGTGCCGCGCAGCAGCGACCCGGCGTCCGTCGCCGCGCTCCGCGTGGCCTGTGCCGACGCCGATCTGGTGCACGCGCACGGGCTGCACGCCGCGCTGCGTGCCTCTCTCGCGCTGAGCGGCCGCCGCGTCCCGCTCGTGGTCACCTGGCACACCCGGTCGTACGCGGAAGGGGCCCGCGCCCATCTGCTGCGGATGCTGGAGCGGCGCGTGGCCAGGGCCGCGTCCGTCGTCCTCGGCACCTCGTCCGACCTCGTCGACCGGGCCCGCACCCGCGGCGCCCGGGACGCACGCCTGGCCGCCGTCTCCTTCCCGCCGCCGCGCCGCCCCGTCACGGACGGCGACGACGCCGAGCGCGCCCGGAACAAGACGCGGGCCGAACTCGGCGCCGTGGACCGCCCGTTGCTGATGGCGGTCGGCACCCTGGAGCGGCACCGCGGCTACGACGTCCTGCTCGACGCCGCGCACGCCTGGCTCGACCTCGACCCGGCGCCGCTGCTCGTCATCGCGGGGGAGGGGCCGCAGCGCGGCGCGCTCCAGCGGCGTATCGAGGCCGAGGGCCTGCCGGCCCGGCTCGCGGGCCGCCGCGACGACGTCGCCGACCTGCTGCACGCCGCGGACATCGCGGTCCTGCCCAGCAGCTGGGAGTCCCGCTCGCTCCTCGCGCAGGAGGCGCTGCACGCGCGGGTCCCGCTCGTGGCGACGGACGTCGGCGGAATCCCCGAACTCGTCGGCGAAGCGGCCGAGTTGGTCCCGTACGGCGACGCCCCCGCACTGGCCCGCGCGGTCGAAAGGCTGCTCACCGACCCGGAGCGCTGCGCGCAACTGCGCGAGGCAGGCAGCATGCAGGCGGCGTCGTGGCCGAGCGAGGACGCGACGATCGCCCAAGTGCTCAGTGTGTACGACGAGTTGACGGGGACGTTCTGAGACCGGTTTCGGTCCGCCCCGTTCCCCGCCGCCGTTCCGCGTCACCGCTGTGTACGACGAGTTGACGGGAAGCCGTGTGCGACGAGTTGACGGGGAGGTTCTAAGGCCGGTTTCGGTCCGCCCCGTTCCCCGCCGCCGTTCCGCGTCACCGCTACGCCACATGCCTCCGCGCCCGCAGCGCCAGGCTCAGTGCCAGCACCGTCTGCGGGTCGTCCAGGTCCGTGCCCAGCAACTCCCCTATGCGCGCGAGGCGGTTGTACAGCGTCTGCCGGTTCAGATGCAGCTCGCGGGCCGTCTCCGCCTTGCGGCCGGCGTGCGCCAGATACGTCTGGAGCGTGGGCAGCAGCGGCGGCTTGGACCGCTTGTCGTGGGCCTGGAGGGGGCCGATCGCCCGCTCCACGAACGACGCGAGATCCGGATGGTCGCGCAGCCGCCACAGCAGCAGGTCGATGTCGAGGCGGCGCGCGTCGAACCACGGCCGGTCGTCCAGGCCCTGCGCCGCCGTCGCTGTCTCCGCCGCGTGCCGCAGCCCCGCGGCCGCCGCCGGCCAGCCGCCCGCGCCGCCCACCACGACCACCGGCGGCTGCGCGCCCGCCCGCTGCATCCCGGCCCGCTCCACTCCCGCCCGCAGCGCCGCCGCGACCCGGTCGGCCACCGCGGTGCGCTCCGAGTCCGTACGCAGCCCGAGCAACAGCGGCACCCGCCCTTCGACGGGCCGTACGCCGAGGAGTACGGGCACGCCGACCGACGCCAGCTCCTCCGACACGGCCCGCGCGAGAACCGCCCAGCCGCCGCCCGGCGCCAGGCTCATGGAGGTCTCGGGAAGCCGCATCACCACGGGGAGCAGCGGGCCCTGCCCTGCGGGTTTGAAGCCCAGGACGCGGGCCTGCGCCGGAGCGTCCTCCGGGGTGATCCGGCCCTCCGCGAGATCGGTGAGGAAGTCGCCGCGCCCGCGCGCCGCCAGCTCCTCCTCCTGCCGCGCCTGCATCAGCACGACGGCGAGCGACCCCGCCGCCCGCTCGGCCGCGATCCGGTGCACCGGCGCGAGGGCCGACGAGACCGGAAGCAGCACCAGGCGGGCCCGCACCGAGCCCGCCCCGGGACCGCCGCCCGGCACGTCCACCAGGACCGCCCCGCCCGGCGGCTCGTCCTTGTGCGTGGCCCGCATGCCCTCCCAGACCTGGAGCGGATCCGTGATGTCGCCGTCGGCCCCGGCCGCGTACAGCAGCTGTCCGTCGGCGGTCTCCAGGAACACCGGGTTCCCGCTGAACTCGGCCAGGATGCGCAGGACTTGGGGGACCCCGCCACCGCCAAGGAGGGCGTTCGTGCAGTGCCTGTGGACCTCCTCGGCGCGCTGGAGCAGGGCGTAGTGGCCGTTGACGATCTCGGTGTGGATCTCCTCGGTCACCGTCACGAACGGCACCTCGCGGTGCAGCTGCACCAGCGGCAGGCCCGCCGCCCGCGCCGTCTCCACCAGCGCCGCGGGCAGCCGCGCGAACCGCTGCCCCAGCTCGATCACCAGCGCCGCGATGCCCCGCTCGGCCAGCTTGCGCACGAAGGCCCGCTGCTCGGCCGGGCGCGTGCCGAGCCCGAACCCGGTCGTCAGCAGCAGCTCACCGCCCTTGAGCAGCGACGCGATGTTCGGTACCTCGCCCGCGTGCACCCAGCGCACCGTCCGCTGCAGCCGGTCCCCGCCCGCCACGACCTCGGGCAGCCCGCTGCGCAGCCCCGGCAGCTCGAGGGCGCGCTGCACGGTGATACCGCCGGGGGAGCCGGCGGAGGCGTCGGCCGGGGCCGATACGGGGGAGGAGGTGCTGTCCATGACGCGGACGGTACCGGCGTGCGCGTTCCGGGAACATCTCCGGCCTGTTACGGAAGAGATCATTCCGCCCGATTCCGCGACAACTCGTCGCGCCGTGGCCGGAATTGCGCGACCGCGTGTCTGTTGTGGCGTACGTCACTGCATGGCCACACTGACGCATTCGCATGCACCACCCCGACTGATCTACGGATTTCGTAGCGGCAGCCCCCAGAGAGGGACGGAAATGCCAGAGACAGTGGAGAACGGCGCACCCGGCGGCACCCCGGGGACACCCCCGGTGCAGCGCCTCAAGGCGAACTCGGTCGGACTCGTCGGCGTGGTCTTCATGGCCGTCGCCACGGCCGCCCCGATCACCGCGATGACCGGCAATCTGCCCATCGCGGTCGGCTTCGGCAACGGCACGGGAGCGCCCGCCGGCTATCTCTTCGCCACGCTCGTCCTGACGGTCTTCTCCGTCGGCTACGTCGCCATGGCCAAGCGCATCACGGCGGCCGGCGCCTTCTACGGGTACATCTCGCACGGCCTCGGCCGGATCGCCGGCATGGCCTCCGGGATGCTCGCCGTCCTCGCGTACATCGTCTTCGAGGCGTCCATCGTCGGCGTCTTCTCGTACTTCGCGCAGACCACGGTCCACGACCAGCTCGGCTGGGACATCCCCTGGATCGTCTACGCGGCCGTCATGCTCACGGTCACCGCGGTGCTGTCCTACTTCGACATCAACCTCACCGCGAAGGCCCTCGGCGTCATGCTGATCGCCGAGATCGCGGTGCTCTTCGCGGTGGCGACGGCGGTCCTGATCCACGGCGGCGGCCCGGACGGCATCCCCTTCGAGCCGGTCAACCCGAAGAACGCCTTCACCGGGACCTCCGCCGGTCTCGGCCTGTTCTTCGCGTTCTGGTCGTGGGTCGGCTTCGAGTCGACGGCCATGTACGGCGAGGAGTCCCGCGACCCCAAGCGCGTGATCCCCAAGGCGACCCTGATCTCCGTCGTCGGCGTCGGCCTCTTCTACATCTACGTCTCCTGGATGACGATCGCCGGGAACGGTCTGTCCGGCTCCGTGAAGATCTCCTCCGGCACCAGCCCCCTCGACCTCTTCTTCGACCCGGCCCACACCTTCATCGGCGCCTGGGCCGTCGACGCCTTCCAGTGGCTGCTGATCACCGGGTCGTTCGCCTGCGGCATGGCCTTCCACCAGTGCGCCTCCCGCTATCTCTACGCGATCGGGCGCGAGGGCTTCCTGCACCCGGCCCTGGGCCGTACGCACCGCAGCCACGGCTCCCCGTACGTCGCGTCGTTCGTGCAGTCGGTGATCGCGGTCGTCCTCGTCGGCGCGTTCTGGCTCACCGGGCAGGACCCGTACATCCACCTGTACACGCTGCTCGCCATCCTCGGCACGATGGCGATCCTCATCGTGCAGACCCTCTGCTCGTTCGCCGTCATCGGCTACTTCCGCCACCACCACCCCGAGGACCGGCACTGGTTCAAAACGCTGGTGGCGCCGCTGCTCGGCGGCATCGGCATGATCGCGGTCGTCATCCTGCTCGTCCTGAACATGGACACGGCCGCCGGCACGGCCGCCGGCTCCCTCTTCTTCAAGGCCATCCCGTGGATCGTGGGCCTGGTCTTCTTCGGCGGTCTGGGGCTCGGCCTGTACGTCAAGGCCCGCCATCCGCACCGCTACGACGTCATCGGCCGCATCGTCCTGGAGGACGCGGCGGAGCGCGCCGACGACGCCCCCGCACCCGCGGCCTCCGTCTGACCCCTGTCCGTCTGATCCCCGTCCGTCCGACCCCTGTCCGATCGCTGTCATCAAGGAGAACGTCATGGCTCGTACGAACCTGATGCACGCCCTGAGACACCTGACCGCGGAACACCGCGCCGCCGCCCGACTCGGCCTCCCCGTCGGGGAGTTCCGCGAGCGTCGCGCCTCCCGTCGTACCGTCCTGAAGGCGGCCGCGGCCACCGGCGTCGCCGCGGCCGCCCTGCCCGCTCCGAAGGCGCGCGCCGACGCCCCGCGGATCGCCGTCGTCGGCGCGGGCATGGCCGGGCTGACCGCCGCGCTCACCCTGCACGACGCGGGGTACGCCTGCACCCTCTACGAGGCGAACCCCGACCGGGTCGGCGGCCGCGTGTACTCGCAGCGCGACCACTGGGCGTACGGCCAGACCTCCGAGATCGGCGGCGAGCTGATCGACACCAGCCACAAGAAGATGCAGGAGCTGTGCCGCCGCTTCGGACTGCCGCTGGAGGACTTCCTCGGCGGCGGTCCGAACGGCGCCGAGGAGATCCTCTGGTTCGACGGCGCGTACTACCCGCGCGACCAGGCCGACCAGGACTTCAAGGACGTCTATCAGGCCCTCCACACAGATCTGCAGAACGCGGGTGAGGTCTTCTGGAACCAGACCACCGCCGCGGGCACCGCCCTCGACACCATGTCCCTGTACGACTGGATCGACTCACGCGTCCCCGGCGGTCACGACTCCCCGCTCGGCCGCTTCCTCGACGTCGCCTACAACGTCGAGTACGGCGCGGACACGACCGACCAGTCCGCCCTGGCCCTCGTTCTCCTGATGGGCTATCAGACCAATCCCGGCAACTTCAACGTCTGGGGCCTGTCCAACGAGCGCTACCACGTCATCGGGGGCAACGACCAACTCCCGCACGCCATAGCGGACTTCCTCCCGGACGGCACGATCCGCCACGGCATGTCCCTCCAGGCGGTGAAGGCGAACAGCGACGGCACCCAGACCCTCACCTTCTCGGACTCCGGCACCCCCCGCACCGTCACCGCCGACCACACGATCCTCTGCGTCCCCCTGCCGATCCTGCAACGACTCGACCTTTCCAAGGCCGGGTTCGACACCCGCATGAGGAACCTGCTGCGCGCCGCCCGCATGGGCCACTGCACCAAGCTCAACCTGCAGTTCAGCAGCCGGCCCTGGCGCGGCACGGGCCCCTGGCCGGGTGTCTCGTCCGGCGACTGCTTCACGGACGCCGCCTTCCAGCAGACCTGGGACACCACGAAGGTGCAGTCCGGGACGGGCGGCATCCTCATCCAGTACGGCGGCGGCTCGCTCGCCCAGTCCCTCACCCCGTCGGGCCCGTTCGCCTATGAGAGCGACCCGTACGTGCGTGACCTCGCCGGCCGCTACCTCACCCAGATCGACTCGGTCTTCCCCGGCACCAAGGCGGCCTGGACGGGCAGGGCCCAGCTCTCCGCCTGGCACGAGAACCCGTACTCCCTCGGCGCCTACTCGTACTGGCCCGTCGGCTACCTGCACCAGTACGCCGGCTACGAGGGCGTCGCCCAGGGCAACGTCCACATCGGCGGCGAGCACTGCAGCTACGACTTCCAGGGCTACATGGAAGGCGGCGCGACGGAAGGCGAGCGCGCGGCCCAGGAGGTCATCGCGCTGCTGAAGTGAGCAGCGGGCGGAGCCGGGCCGCGAGCCCCGCGTCCCAGCGGTCCAGCTCCGCCACGAACAGCCCGGAGACGACGGTGAGGGCCCGCCGCAGCTCGTCCGCGTCCAGCGACCGGACGAGCGTGCCCTCCAGCGGGCCGGTGATGTCGTCCGGCAGCAGATGCGCGCCCTTGGTGTAGGCGGTGGGCAGCCCGAGCCGCAGACAGGCCAGGGTGATCAGGTGCTCGCGCAGGGCACCGATCCAGTGTCACCTTCACCCCGGAAGCGGAGTTCGGGCCGAGCGGCCCGTAGGGGCGCACCGTCGGGGAGTCGGGCGCCCTGCACCACGGGGACCTGGGCGCCACCGTCCGGGTCCAGGTCGATGTCCGACCAGCGGTCGTCCGCGCCGGATGCCTGCGATCCCGTGAGGGCGGCTCCGGTGACCGCGCCGTCGGTGTCGGCGCGGTCGAGCAGGAGCCGCAGAACCTCGGCGCGGCGGTCAGCCGCCATATGCCCCGGAGGCCGTCAGGCGCAGGGCCGTGTCGATCAGGGGCACGTGGCTGAAGGCCTGCGGGAAGTTGCCGACCTGGCGCTGTAGGCGCGGGTCCCACTCCTCGGCGAGCAGACCGAGGTCGTTGCGCAGGGCCAGCAGCTTCTCGAAGAGGCGGCGGGCCTCGTCGACCCGGCCGATCATCGCGAGGTCGTCCGCCATCCAGAACGAGCAGGCGAGGAACGCGCCCTCGTCGCCGGGCAGCCCGTCGACGCCCTCGTTGTCGCCGTCCGTCGGGTAGCGCAGGATGAAGCCGTCCGGCGTCGACAGCTCCCGCTGGATCGCCTCGATCGTGCCGATGACGCGCTTGTCGTCGGGCGGCAGGAAGCCCATCTGCGGGATCAGCAGCAGCGACGCGTCCAGCTCCTTGGAGCCGTACGACTGCGTGAACGTGTTCCGTTCCTTGTCGTAGCCCTTCTCGCACACGTCCCGGTGGATGTCGTCGCGCAGCTCGCGCCACTTCTCCAGCGGGCCGTCCGCGTCGCCGGACTCGATGAGCTTGATGGTGCGGTCGACCGCGACCCAGGCCATGACCTTCGAGTGCACGAAGTGGCGGCGCGGGCCGCGCACCTCCCAGATGCCCTCGTCCGGCTCGTCCCAGTGGTTCTCCAGGTAGCTGATGAGCTTGAGCTGGAGCAGGGAGGCGTAGTCGTTGCGGGCCAGGCCCGTCATGTGGGCCAGGTGCAGGGCCTCGGTGACCTCGCCGTAGACGTCGAGCTGGAGCTGGTGCGCCGCCCCGTTGCCGACCCGCACGGGCGCCGAGTTCTCGTACCCGGGCAGCCAGTCCAGCTCCGCCTCGCCGAGCTCCCGCTCGCCCGCGATGCCGTACATGATCTGCAGGTTCTCCGGGTCACCCGCGACGGCCCGCAGCAGCCACTCGCGCCACGCCCGCGCCTCCTCCCGGTACCCGGTGCGCAGCAGCGAGGAGAGGGTGATGGCCGCGTCCCGCAGCCAGGTGTAGCGGTAGTCCCAGTTGCGGACGCCGCCGATCTCCTCCGGCAGGGACGTGGTGGGCGCGGCGACGATGCCGCCGGTCGGCGCGTACGTCAGCGCCTTCAGCGTGATGAGGGAGCGGACCACGGACTCGCGGTAGGGGCCGTGGTACGTACAGTGCTCCACCCACTCCCGCCAGAAGTCCTCCGTCGCCGTGAGGGCCCCTTCGGGGTCCGGCAGCGGCGGCTGCTCGCGGTGCGAGGGCTGCCACTGGATGGTGAACGCGATCCGGTCACCGGGCGCCACCGTGAAGTCCGAGTACGTCGTCAGGTTCTTGCCGTACGTCTCGGCGTCGGAATCCAGCCACACGGAGTCGGGCCCGGCCACCGCGACCGTACGCCCGTCCACCTTGTGCACCCACGGCGTGATCCGGCCGTACGAGAACCGCATCCGCAGCGCCGAACGCATCGGCACCCGGCCGCTGACCCCCTCCACGATCCGGGTCAGCTGCGGCGCGCCGTCACGCGGCGGCATGAAGTCCGTGACCCGGACCGTGCCGCGTGGCGTCTCCCACTCCGACTCCAGGATCAGCGAGTCGCCCCGGTACGTGCGCCGGGTCGCCGCCGGTGGCTCGGCGTCCGCCGCATGGGCCGGGCCCAGGCGCCAGAAGCCGTGGTCCTCGGTGCCGAGCAGCCCGGCGAAAATGGCATGCGAGTCGAAGCGGGGCAGGCACAGCCAGTCCACTGTCCCGTCCCGGCAGACCAGTGCTGCGGTCTGCATGTCCCCGATGAGTGCGTAATCCTCGATGCGCCCGGCCACGTGCATCTCCAGTCGAACGGCCACGTACACCCCTGCGCTGCTGCACTGCTGCGAGGGGCATGCGCTCTGCGGTCTTCACGGTCAACTAACGGTCGTCAAACATGTCAACGTCAAATAACGGTCAACGAATCGTTTTGATACGTCGTCCTGATAGGTCGTTGTCAAACGAACTGACGAGCCGGTTGTTCCGGTGGAGGCACCGGCGCTCGGACGTGGTGTTCCGGTGAACGGGCGGGAACGGGCGGGGGTGTTGCCGTTGTGGTGCCGTTTTCCTGCGTGACTCGCCAGCCGAGTGTCCGAGCAGGATACGACGCGCTCAAGTGATCTGCGTGCCGCTCAGGGCAACGCGTCTGGGCCGAACGGGTGAGCGCGGGGTGACGGCGGAGCGCCCCCGTCCGCTCCTGTGGCGGCGCGTGTGCGGAGCGTGGCCGGAAGCAGCCTCGCCCGACCGCTGATACCCTGGTAGCCCGTGAGCCGGTGGTCATAGAACCCCCGAACCGCAGCGACGGCACCTCCCCGTGAAACCCGGGACGGCACGCCGGTACGCACCCCAGACCGCGACCACGGGAGCCCCCTCTTGGCCATGCAGCCGAAATCTTCGACGACCAAGCACATCTTCGTCACCGGGGGTGTCGCCTCCTCCCTCGGCAAGGGGCTCACCGCCTCCAGCCTCGGCATGCTGCTCAAGGCGCGTGGCCTCCGGGTCGTCATGCAGAAGCTCGACCCGTACCTGAACGTCGACCCCGGCACGATGAACCCCTTCCAGCACGGTGAGGTGTTCGTCACGAACGACGGCGCCGAGACCGACCTGGACATCGGCCACTACGAGCGCTTCCTCGACCGCGACCTCGACGGCTCGGCCAACGTCACCACCGGCCAGGTCTACTCCCAGGTCATCGCCAAGGAGCGGCGCGGCGAGTACCTCGGCGACACGGTCCAGGTCATCCCGCACATCACGAACGAGATCAAGCACCGCATCCGCCGCATGGCGACGGACGAGGTCGACGTCGTGATCACCGAGGTCGGCGGCACGGTCGGCGACATCGAGTCGCTGCCGTTCCTGGAGACCGTCCGCCAGGTCCGCCACGAGGTCGGCCGCGACAACGTCTTCGTCGTGCACATCTCGCTGCTGCCCTACATCGGCCCCTCCGGCGAGCTGAAGACCAAGCCCACCCAGCACTCGGTGGCCGCCCTGCGCAACATCGGCATCCAGCCCGACGCCATCGTGCTGCGCTGCGACCGCGAGGTCCCGACCGCCATCAAGCGCAAGATCAGCCTGATGTGCGACGTGGACGAGGACGCCGTGGTGGCCTGCCCCGACGCCCGCTCGATCTACGACATCCCGAAGACCGTGCACGGCGAGGGCCTGGACGCGTACGTCGTCCGCAAGCTGGACCTGCCGTTCCGCGACGTGGACTGGACGACCTGGGACGACCTGCTCGACCGCGTCCACAACCCCGACCACGAGATCGTCATGGCCCTGGTCGGCAAGTACATCGACCTGCCCGACGCCTACCTGTCGGTGACCGAGGCGCTGCGCGCCGGCGGCTTCGCCAACAAGGCCCGCGTCAAGATCAAGTGGGTCACCTCGGACGACTGCAAGACCCCGGCCGGCGCCAAGAAGCAGCTCGGCGACGTCGACGCGATCTGCATCCCCGGCGGCTTCGGCGACCGCGGCGTGTCCGGCAAGGTCGGCGCGATCCAGTTCGCCCGCGAGAACAAGATCCCGCTGCTCGGCCTCTGCCTCGGCCTGCAGTGCACGGTCATCGAGGCCGCGCGCAACCTGGCCGGCATCCCGGACGCCAACTCCACCGAGTTCGACGCCGCCACCGCCCACCCGGTCATCTCCACGATGGCCGAGCAGCTCGACATCGTCGCCGGTGAGGGCGACATGGGCGGCACCATGCGGCTCGGCATGTACCCGGCCAAGCTCGCCGAGGGCTCCATCGTGCGCGAGGTGTACGACGGCAAGGAGTACGTCGAGGAGCGTCACCGTCACCGCTACGAGGTGAACAACGCCTACCGTGCCGAGCTGGAGAAGAAGGCCGGTCTGCAGTTCTCCGGCGTCTCCCCGGACGGCAAGCTCGTCGAGTACGTCGAGTACCCGCGCGAGATCCACCCGTACCTGGTCGCCACCCAGGCGCACCCGGAGCTGCGCTCGCGCCCGACGCGTCCGCACCCGCTCTTCGCCGGTCTGGTGAAGGCCGCCGTGGAGCGCAAGGTCGCCGCCGCAGCGGGGGCCAAGAAGGCCAAGTAAGGCTTGTAACACAAGCGATGTACGGTTACCGGGGTGCGTGCCTTTTGCGGCACGTGCCCCGGTTTCTTTTTTGCGCCCGGCTTCTTTTGCGTACCTGGGAGGACGTTCCGGCATGACGACGATCAAGGACAGCGCCGAGCAGTGGGAGGTCCGGGCCACCGAGACCCCGTTCGTCGGGAACAAGACCTCGGTGCGCACGGACGACGTGGTCATGCCGGACGGGTCGGTCGCGCGCCGCGACTTCCAGGTCCACCCCGGTTCGGTCGCGGTGGTCCCCCTCGACGCCGAGGGCCGGGTGCTGCTCCTGAAGCAGTACCGCCACCCCGTCGGCATGAAGCTCTGGGAGATCCCGGCCGGCCTGCTGGACATCCCCGGTGAGAACCCGCTGCACGCGGCGCAGCGCGAGCTCTACGAGGAGGTGCACGTCAAGGCCGAGGACTGGCGCGTACTCACAGATGTGTACACGACACCGGGCGGCTGCTCCGAGGCCGTGCGCATCTTCCTCGCCCGTGATCTGTCCGAGGCCGACGGCGAGCGGTTCGTGGTCGAGGACGAAGAGGCGGACATGGAGTTCGCGCGGGTGCCGCTGCAGGACCTGGTGCGCGGGGTGCTCGCCGGTGAGCTGCACAACAACTGCCTTGTGGTGGGTGTGCTTTCGCTTGCGGCGGCCCTGGCGGGCGACGGGGTCGACGCTCTGCGCCCGGCCGAGGCGCAGTGGCCGGCGCGGCCGTTCGAGGCCTAGGCGCCGTTCAGGGGGGTGGGTGCGTGGGGCGGCTGCCGGTTCGGTGGGGCTTCTCGCGCAGTTCCCCGCGCCCCTGAAGCATGTGCTGCGCGCGGCTCCCCCAGGGATGCGGGGAACCGGTCGGACCATCCGCTGATCCGATCGGGGGACACTGCCGCCCCGCCCGCCCAGGGCACTCGCACCCCCTGAACTAGGCTCGGCCTCGCCCCTGCCGATCCCCGGAGGGGATGGCTGAGACGGAGCGTGGCCCGTGACGAATCAGGCGGTCGAGGAGTCCTCGGGGCGGACCCGCAAGCGGCGCCGCACCCGACGGGGCCAGGAAGTGACGGAGCCTCAGTTCCTGGGGCGCAGCCGTGAGTTGAAGGAGCTGCGCGCCGACATCGAGCGCGCCGGGCTCGACACCCTGTCGGGCCGCAAGGCGCCCAGGGCCCGGGTACTGCTCATCGCCGGGCGGCCCGGCACCGGGCGCACCGCCCTCGCCGAGGAACTGCTGCGCCAGGTCGCGCAGGAGTACCCGGACGGGGCGCTGCGGGCCCGGCTCACCGCGCCCGACGGAACCCCGGTGCCGGCCGAGCGCGTCGCCCGCGACCTGCTGAACGCCCTGAAACTGCCCGCGCCGCCCGGCGAGGCGGCCGACGACCTCACCGAGCGGCTGCGCGAGGGGCTCTCCGTGCGCCGGGTCGTCCTGCTGCTCGACGACGCCGCGAACGCCGAGCAGGTCGACGAACTGCTGCCGGAGAACCCGGACTGCCTGGTCGTGGCCGTCTCCGAGGGCCCGCTGACCGGGATCGCGGACGTGCGGCCCTGCACCATCGGCGGGCTCGACACCAAGTCCGCGGTCGAACTGCTGACCCGGCACACCGGATCGGTCCGCATCACCTGCGACCCGCGCTCCGCCGAGTCCCTGGTCGAGGTGTGCGGGGCCGAACCCGCCGTCCTGGAGATCGCTGGGGGCTGGCTCGCCGTACGCCCCAAGGAATCCGTCGCCGACCTGGCCAAACAGCTGCATGCGCTGGAGGGGGACGGGCCCGCCCTCACCCGGGTCTTCCCGCACGCGTACGCGGCCCTGGCCGGGCCCGCCGCCCGGATACTGCGCTACCTGTCGCTCGCGCCCGAGGGGTACGTCGACCCGCACACCGCGTCCGCGCTCGCTGGCTGCTCGGTCTCCGCCGCCCGCACCACCCTCGACGACTTCGTGACGCTGGGCCTGGTGCGGGGCGTCGACTCCGAGCTGCCGCAGTACGAGGTGCCCGGCTGCCTGCTGCCGCTGCTGCGCGGGCTCACCGAGACCCTGGACCGGCCCGGTGAGGTGCAGCTGGCCCGCGCCCGGATGCTGGAGCGGACGGTACGGCTGCTCACCTCCTGCCGCGCGATCACCGAGCCCGACGGCTCCCCGGCCCGCAAGAAGCTCGCCGGGCTGCCCAGCGCCCTGCGGTTCGCGGACCCCGAGGCGGCCGCCGAGTGGCTGCGCGTCCGGCAGCCCGCGCTGCTCGCGTCGGCTCGACTTGCCGTCGCGGACGGCGAGTTGGACACCCTCGCGCGCCGGCTGATGGCCGCGCTGGTGCGGGCGCTGGTCGCGCACCGCGGGCCCGAGGACGCCGCCGCCGAGCTGTACGGGATCCACCGGCTCGTGCTCGATGTCGCCGAGCGGCGCGACCTGCCGCGCGAGAAGGCCGCGGCCCTGCTGAACCTGGCCGACCTGGACGCCTGCACCGGCCGCACGCAGGAGGCGCTGGCCCGGTACCGGGCCGCCCTCGACGCCGGACGGGCCGCGGGCGACCCGTACGCCACCGGCCGCGCGATGGAATCCGTAGGCGGCGCGTACCAGGAGCTGGGGGACTGGCAGCGGGCCGCCGACTGGTACGGGCGCGCGCTGGCCCAGCGGCTGACGCGGGGCGAGCGGGCCGACGCGGCGCGGCTGCACGGCCGGATCGCCGCGGTGCACACGTACGCGGGCCGTTATGGGGACGCGCTGCGCAGCTGGCGCTCGGCCGTCGCCGGGTACCGCAAGGAGGGCGATGTCGCGGCGCAGGCGCGCGCGTTGAGCGAACTGGCGCGGGTGCAGGAGTACGCCGGGCGGCCCGAGGAATCGCTCCACACCTGCCAGGAGGCCGTCGAGTGGGCCCGCCAGGCCAAGGACGTACGGCTGCAGGCGGCGCTCCAGCTGCGGCTCGCGGACACCCTCGAACGGCTCGGCGACCCCGCCGCGGCCAAGCTGCACCGCGGTGCGGCCGAGCGCATGCTGGGAGAGGAGCTGCCGGGAGGCGCGGCGGGAGCACACCCCTGAGAACGTCTGCAACAAGCCGCTAACACCTGCGAAATCCGTAGTTCGACCGCAGAAGATTGATGTATCGAAAGGCTAGACAGCTCGAAAACCTTCATTAGACTGGCTCCGCCGCGGTGATTCGCGGTGCCTCCCGGTGTGCCCTTCGGTGCACTGGTATGTAGTGCATTGCCCGTAACATCCCCTGAGCCAAGGACCGTGATCGACGATGAAGGTCGGCATCCCCCGCGAGGTCAAGAACAACGAGTTCCGGGTGGCCATCACCCCCGCCGGCGTGCACGAGCTCGTGCGCCACGGCCACCAGGTCTTCGTCGAGCAGAACGCCGGTGTGGGTTCCTCGATCACGGACGCCGAGTACGTCGCCGCCGGCGCTCAGATCCTCACCACCGCCGACGAGGTGTGGGCCACCGCCGACCTGCTGCTGAAGGTCAAGGAGCCGATCGCGGAGGAGTACCACCGTCTCCGCAAGGACCAGACGCTCTTCACCTACCTGCACCTGGCCGCGTCCAAGGAGTGCACGGACGCGCTCCTGGAGTCGGGCACGACCGCGATCGCGTACGAGACGGTCGAGACCGCCAACCGCCAGCTGCCGCTGCTCGCCCCGATGTCCGAGGTCGCGGGCCGCCTGGCCCCCCAGGTCGGCGCCTACCACCTGATGGCCGCCCACGGCGGCCGCGGTGTGCTGCCCGGCGGTGTCCCCGGCGTGCACGCCGGCAAGGCCGTCGTCATCGGCGGTGGCGTCTCCGGCTGGAACGCCGCGACGATCGCCATCGGCATGGGCTTCCACGTGACCCTGCTCGACCGGGACCTGGGCAAGCTCAAGGAGGCCGACAAGATCTTCGGTACGAAGATCCAGACCGTCGTCTCCAACGCCTTCGAGCTGGAGAAGGCCTGCCTCGACGCCGACCTCGTCATCGGTGCCGTCCTGATCCCCGGCGCCAAGGCCCCGAAGCTGGTCAGCAACGAGCTCGTGTCGCGGATGAAGCCCGGAAGTGTCCTTGTCGACATCGCGATCGACCAGGGCGGCTGCTTCGAGGACTCGCACCCGACGACGCACGCCGAGCCGACCTTCAAGGTCCACAACTCGATCTTCTACTGTGTCGCCAACATGCCGGGCGCCGTGTCGAACACGTCGACGTACGCGCTCACCAACGCGACGCTGCCGTACATCGTCGAGCTGGCCAACCGCGGCTGGGTCGAGGCCCTGCGCCGCGACCCGGCGCTCGCCCTGGGTCTCAACACCCATGACGGCAAGGTCGTTTACAAGGAGGTCGCCGAGGCGCACGGCCTCGACCACGTCGAGCTGGAGACCCTGCTCGGCTGAGCCTCCTCGGCGACGACGTCAACGAGAGTCGTCAATCTCACGCCTGCGGCCGGACCTTGCGAGGGGTCCGGCCGTACGTTTATGAGCGCTCCGGGGGTGCGAAGGCGGTCAACTCGCCTTGAACGTAACCCTTTAACCGATTCGCGCCCCCGCGAAACCCGCCGAAGAACCGCCGTACGCCCTTGACATGAGGGTGTTCCGTTGTCGCTGAAGTGCCGACACAACCTGCCGGGTCCGGTGGATTGTGTTGCTGCGGAGTGGTGACACGCCATAGAGTCGCCAACCGTCGGCATGGTGCCACGCTGACCTATCGATAAATGTTCCTGGTCACGTCCAAGGAGGTAAGACGACTTGTGAATGAGTCGACATTTACTCCCGGAGGTGGCCAGCCAGGCGGACAGGGACCCGCGGGGCTTCAGGCTGTCGGCTCCGTCGCTGTACGTACCTTCGCGGCCCACCAGAGCGGCTACCAGGGCGCATCGTCCCGGAGCCCCCAGCAGACGCCGACGCAGACAGCACACCACAGCATGGATGGCCATCACGTGAACGCCATGGCCGGCGACCGAAGCGGCGACACACACAGCCACTTCGCCGACTACGACGAACTGCCCGAGGGGCACTTCTACGACCCCGACGCCGAGTACGAGCCCGATCCCGAGTACGCGGCCACGCTCGCGCCCGACGCTGCCCGGCAGCGCCGCGAGCGCGTCGGCCCGACCGGGCGTCCGCTCCCGTACTTCCCGATTCCAGGACCGCTGACCGACCACGGTCCCGCGAAGATCATCGCGATGTGCAACCAGAAGGGCGGCGTGGGCAAGACCACGTCGACCATCAACCTGGGTGCCGCGCTCGCCGAGTACGGCCGCCGGGTCCTGCTCGTCGACTTCGACCCGCAGGGTGCCCTGTCGGTCGGGCTCGGCGTGAACCCGATGGAGCTCGACCTCACGGTCTACAACCTGCTCATGGAGCGGGGGATGTCCGCCGACGAGGTCCTGCTGAAGACCGCGGTCCCCAACATGGACCTGCTCCCCAGCAACATCGACCTCTCCGCTGCCGAGGTGCAGCTGGTGAGCGAGGTCGCGCGCGAGTCCACGCTGCAGCGGGCGCTGAAGCCGCTGATGGACGACTACGACTACATCGTGATCGACTGTCAGCCCTCGCTCGGCCTGCTGACCGTGAACGCGCTGACGGCCGCTCACAAGGTCATCGTGCCCCTGGAGTGCGAGTTCTTCGCGCTGCGCGGTGTCGCGCTGCTGACCGAGACCATCGAGAAGGTCCAGGAGCGGCTCAACCCCGAGCTCGAACTCGACGGCATCCTCGCCACGATGTACGACTCGCGGACCGTGCACAGCCGTGAGGTGCTCGCGCGCGTCGTCGAGGCCTTCGACGACCACGTCTACCACACGGTCATCGGCCGGACCGTCCGCTTCCCGGAGACCACGGTCGCCGGTGAGCCGATCACCACCTACGCGTCCAACTCCGTCGGTGCCGCCGCCTATCGCCAGCTCGCCAGGGAGGTGCTCGCCCGGTGTCACGCCGAGTGAGTCTGCCGGGGGCCGACGAACTGTTCCGCACGACCGGGGGAATGGCACTTCAGGCGTCGTCGCCGAGACGCGCGGCGAACGGTGAGGCTCGGGTGCCGGGGCCCGCGGGGGAGAGCGACGAGGCGGCTGCAGCGGCGTCGTCCGCGGCGTCCACCGCTTCTTCCGCGGCTGCGGCGACGTCCGGGGCCTCCGTGGCGGAGGAGGGCGACGGCGACGCCGCGCCGTCCGCCGAACACGCCGCCACCGAGGCGGAGTCGGACTCCGGCTCGCGCGGGCGGGCAGCCGCGGCGGAGGCCGCGGAGAAGTCGGTACGGCGCTCTTCCGGTGCGGCGCAGGAAGGTTCTGCCGGTGGCGGCCGGAACACGGCTCCCGCGCGGCGGCGGGCGCGGGCCGCGAACCGGCGGCCCAGCGGGCGTGAGCGGCACGACGAGAAGATCACCGTGTACGTCTCCGCCGAGGAACTGATGGATCTTGAGCACGCGCGTCTGGTGCTCCGCGGTGAGCACGGGCTCGCCGTGGACCGGGGGCGGATCGTGCGCGAGGCCGTCGCCGTGGTCCTGGCCGACCTGGAGTCGCGCGGGGACGCGAGCATTCTCGTACGTCGGCTGCGCGGGCGGTAGCCTCCGGCAGTGTGCCTGTGAACGATTCCTCCTCCGTTGTGCCTGACCGGGGTGCGCGTCGCCGTACCCTGGGCCGGGGCGCGCTGGCCGCGCCGGAGGAACCGGCCTCCGCGACACCCGAGCCCGAGCCCGAGCCGGCCCCTGAGCCCGCCGAGACGGCCGAGGGGCCTGAGCAGGACGCGGGCCCCGATGACGGGACCTTCAAGGTTCGGCTGGCCAATTTTGAGGGGCCGTTCGATCTGCTGCTGCAGCTGATCTCGAAGCACAAGCTCGATGTCACCGAGGTCGCGCTGTCCAAGGTCACCGACGAGTTCATGGCGCACATCCGCGCCATGGGACCCGACTGGGATCTCGACCAGACCACCGAGTTCCTCGTCGTCGCCGCCACGCTTCTCGATCTCAAGGCGGCCCGGCTGCTGCCCGCCGCCGAGGTGGAGGACGAGGCCGATCTCGCGCTGCTCGAAGCGCGGGACCTGCTGTTCGCGCGGCTGCTGCAGTACCGCGCGTACAAGCAGATCGCCGACATCTTCACCGGGCGGATCGAGGACGAGGCGCGGCGGTATCCGCGGACCGTGGGTCTGGAGCCGCACCACGCCGACCTGCTGCCCGACGTTGTCATCAGCATCGGCGCCGAGGGATTCGCCAGGCTCGCCGTGAAGGCGATGCAGCCCAAGCCGAAGCCGCAGGTGTACGTCGAGCACATCCACGCGCCGCTGGTGAGCGTGCAGGAGCAGGCGGGCGTGGTCGTGGCCCGGCTGCGGGAGCTGGGCGAGGCCAGTTTCCGGGAGCTGGTGGCCGACACGGACGACACGCTCACCGTCGTCGCCAGGTTCCTCGCCCTGCTCGAGCTCTACCGGGAGAAGGCCGTCGGGCTTGAGCAGGAGAACGCGCTCGGGGAGCTGATCGTCCGCTGGACCGGCGGGGAGAACGCGGTCCAGCCCGCGGTGACCGATGAGTTCGACCGGGCCCCCGAGCCGGTGAGCGACGACAAGGAGAGTGCGGGATGAGTGTCGAGAGTCAGAGCGGGAGCCAGGTCGCGGGGCTCGCGCTCAAGCCCGCCCTTGAAGCCGTCCTGATGGTCGTCGACGAACCGGCCACCGAGCAGCATCTCGCCAAGATCCTGGAGCGGCCGGCGCGGGCCGTCGCCGACGCCCTGCGCGAGCTGGCCGACGAGTACACCGTGCAGGGGCGCGGCTTCGAGCTGCGGCTCGTCGCGGGCGGGTGGCGGTTCTACACCCGGCCCGAGTACGCCGCCGCCGTCGAGGGCTTCGTGCTCGACGGGCAGGTCGCCCGGCTGACGCAGGCCGCTCTGGAGACGCTGGCCGTGGTCGCGTACCGCCAGCCGGTCAGCCGTTCCCGGGTCTCCGCCGTGCGCGGAGTGAACTGTGACGGGGTCATGCGGACCCTGTTGCAGCGGGGTCTGGTGGAAGAGGCGGGCGCGGAACCCGAAACAGGTGCGATCCTGTACAGGACGACGAACTACTTTCTGGAGCGGATGGGCCTGCGCGGCCTGGACGAGCTCCCGGAGCTCGCGCCCTTCCTCCCCGAGGCGGACGCGATCGAGGCGGACACGCTGGAAGGGGTCCCGTCGTTCGACCCGGACGCACCCGATGCACCGGGTGACGAGTCCATCGAGCACACCTCCGACTAGACGGAAATTTGATGCGAAGCAGCAGCGGCAGGAACAGCAGCGGAAACAACGGCGGGAGCCGTGGTGGCAACAGCGGCGGCCGCGGGCAGGGCAGCGGGGGCCGCGGTAACTTCCGCGGCGCCGGCAACAACCGTGACGACAAGCAGGGCGGCAGCGGCCGTCCGAAGAAGCCGCGTCCCGAGGAGCGGCGCTACGACGTGGGCCCCGGCGCCACCCAGGACGGTCCGAAGTCGGGCCGTGGCGCGTCGGCGCGCGGCGGCGCCAAGGGCGGCCCCAAGCGCGGACAGCAGTCCTCGACCGGCCGTGGGCGCTGGGCCCCGGCGACCTCGCGCGAGTACGAGGCGCGGGCCGAGGAGCGCAACCGCGAGCGGTACGCGGGCAAGCCGAAGGTGAACCTGCCCAAGACCTTCCCGGGCGCCGAGCAGGAGGGCGAGCGGCTGCAGAAGGTGCTGGCCCGTGCCGGTTACGGCTCGCGGCGCGCCTGCGAGGAACTGGTCGAGCAGGCTCGCGTCGAGGTCAACGGCGAGATCGTGCTGGAGCAGGGGCTGCGCGTCGACCCGGAGAAGGACGAGATCAAGGTCGACGGGCTGACCGTCGCCACCCAGTCGTACCAGTTCTTCTCGCTGAACAAGCCGGCCGGCGTCGTGTCCACGATGGAGGACCCGGACGGGCGGCAGTGCCTGGGCGACTACGTGCAGAACCGTGAGACGCGCCTCTTCCACGTGGGCCGTCTCGACACCGAGACCGAGGGCGTCATCCTGCTCACCAACCACGGTGAGCTGGCGCACCGGCTGACGCACCCGAAGTACGGCGTGAAGAAGACCTACCTCGCGCACATCGTCGGGCCGATCCCGCGCGACCTGGGCAAGCTGCTCAAGGACGGCGTCCAGCTGGAGGACGGGTACGCGAAGGCGGACCACTTCCGTGTCGTCGAGCAGACCGGCAAGAACTACCTGGTCGAGGTCACCCTGCACGAGGGCCGCAAGCACATCGTGCGGCGGATGCTCGCCGAGGCGGGCTTCCCGGTCGACAAGCTCGTGCGCGTCGCCTTCGGGCCGATCACGCTGGGCGACCAGAAGTCCGGCTGGCTGCGCCGCCTGTCGAACACCGAGGTCGGCATGCTGATGAAGGAGGTCGACCTCTAGGTCGGCTTCCGGGTCGATCTCCGGATCGGCTTCCGGTCCCGTCCGGGGCCTTGTCGTGGGCAACCCCCTCCTTTAAAGTCTGTGAGACCAATAAGGGAGGGGGTTGCCGCATGTCCGTAGGGGGCTACGACAAATACGCCTACGAACCGTTCGCCGTCACCGTCGACCTGGCTGTCTTCACGCTCAGGTCCGGACGGCTGCACATCCTGCTGGTCGAGCGCGCCCACGAGCCGTACGCGGGCCGCTGGGCGCTGCCCGGCGGCTTCCTGGAGCCGGACGAGTCCGCGGAGGTCGCCGCGCGGCGCGAGCTCGCCGAGGAGACCGGGCTGCACGATGTCGCGGGGCTCCACCTGGAGCAGCTGCGCACGTACAGCGAGCCGGACCGCGACCCCCGGATGCGGGTCGTCTCGGTCGCCTTCGCCGCGCTGGTGCCGGACGCGCCGCAGGCCCGCGGCGGCGGCGACGCGGCACGGGCCGCCTGGCTGCCGTACGAGCTGGGGGCCGGCGGCGCCTACGGGCCGCTCGCCTTCGACCACGACCGGATCCTCGCCGACGCCCACGAGCGGATCGGCGGCAAGCTGGAGTACACCTGTCTGGCCACCGCGTTCTGCCCGCCCGAGTTCACGCTCGGCGAGCTGCGGCAGGTCTACGAGGTGGTGTGGGGGACCGAGCTCGACCCCGCGAACTTCCGCCGCAAGGTGCTCGCCACCCCCGGGTTCGTCGAGCAGATCCCCGGCGCCTCGCGGCTGACCGGCGGCCGCGGCAAGCCCGCCGCGCTGTACCGGGCCGGCGGCGCCGGATCGCTGCACCCGCCGCTGCTGCGGCCCGCGCCGGAGCCGGTGCCCGGTGCGCGGAACGCCACCAAGAACACGGCCAAGAGCCCGACGAAGGGGTCCCCGTCATGAGCAAGCGCCCTGCCACCGGATCGCTCGTCGGGCTCGCGCTCGGGGACGCGCTCGGGTTCCCGACCGAGTTCAACGACGTACCGGCGATCCTGGCGAAGTGCGGGCCGTGGCGGGAGATGGAGCTGCCCGGCGGGCGGCGCGTCGCGCACATCACGGACGACACCCAGATGACGCTGGCCGTCGCGCGCGGGCTGCGGACCGCCATGGGGCGGGGGCTGCTGGGGCCGAAGCGGTTCGCGCGGCCGCTGCGCGAGGAGTTCGTGGACTGGTACCACTCGCCGGAGAACAACCGCGCGCCCGGCCACACCTGTCTGGTGGCCTGCGAGCGGCTCGACGGCGACCGGGAGTGGCAGGACGCCAGCCAGATCCACTCCAAGGGCTGCGGCGCCAACATGCGGGTCGCGCCGGTCGGGCTCGCCCCGGGGCTCGACGACGAACAGCGCGCAGGGGCCGCCCAGTTGCAGGCCGCGCTCACCCATGGCCATCCGACCGGGCTCGCCGCCTCCGACCTCACCGCGCGGGCCGTGCACCTGCTCGCGCAGGGCGCCGACCCGACCGGGCTCGTCGGGCGGCTGCGGTCGTACGCGCTGGAGAACCGCACCCGGTACCACGAGCGCTGGCTCGGCGACCTGTGGCGGCGCTCGCAGGATCCGCACCCCGAGCACTTCATCGCGCGCGGCTGGGACGAGTGCCTCGGCGTGCTGGAACAGCTCGAAGCGGCGCTGCGCGACGCCAACCCCGAGGTCGATCCGTGCCTGGCCACGGGCCCGGGGTGGATCGCGGAGGAGGCGTTCGCGACCGGGCTGCTCTGCTTCCTGATGTTCGTCGACGAGCCGGTGCTCGCGCTGCGCCGGGCCGCCTGCACCTCGGGCGACTCGGACTCGATCGCCGCGCTGGCCGGAGCGTTCGCCGGAGCCCACCTGGGCGCGGACGCCTGGCCCGACGACTGGGTCGAACGCATCGAGCACCGGGACGAGCTGCTTGCGTTCGGGGCGGAGTGGGACGCGGCGGGCCGGTAATTCGGTGGGGCTCGGCGGCCGGGTCGGGGAGCATGGGCGGATGATCGCCGACGCCCAGCTGCCCACCGCCGTGGACCTGACCTCCGTGGTCGCCGCCGAGCCCGACCCCCTGCTGTTCGCCACCGTCTCGGGCGCGCACCTGTACGGGTTCCCCTCGCAGGACTCCGACGTGGACCTGCGCGGTGTGCATCTGCTGCCCGCGGAGGCGCTGGTCGGACTGCGGGAGCCGACACAGACCCGGTCGCGGATGTGGGACGCGAACGGTGTCGAGATGGACCTCGTCACGCATGACCTGCGCAAGTTCGTCCGGCTGATGCTGCGGCGCAACGGCTATGTGCTGGAGCAATTGCTCTCGCCCTTCGTCGTGCACACCTCGCAGGCGCACGCGGAGCTGGTCGCCCTGGCGCCGGGTGTCATCACCCGGCACCACGCCCACCACTACCGGGGGTTCGCCGGTACGCAGTGGCGGCTGCACGAGAAGACGGGGGAGCTCAAGCCGCTGCTGTATGCCTTCCGGGTGTTGCTCACCGGTATCCACCTGATGCGCACCGGCGAGGTGCAGGCCGATCTGCCCACGCTGCACCGGGAGGTGGCGCCGGAGCTGGGGTACCTGCCCGACCTGATCGCGGCCAAGGCCGCGGCCGAGCACGGCCCCGCTCCGGTCCGGCGGACGCAGGTCGCCGCCGACCTCGACGCGTTGCACGTGCTGCTGGACGAGGCACAGGACGCGTCGCGGCTGCCGGACGCGCCGACGGCGTACGACGCGCTGCACGACCTAGTGGTCAGGGCCCGGCTTGAGGGCTGAGGTGCGGCGCGTGCGGATGAGGAAGTCCTCCACCCGGGACCGGTCGGGTTCGGGTGGCAGCGCGGTGGTGTCGGCCGCCTTCCGGGCCTCCTCCGCGAGGAGTGTCATCCGACGCTCGACCTCCTGCCACGGGACCTCGCCGTGCTTGACCTCCAACAGGGCCGCGCGGTGCTCGGAGACGTCGATCGTCAGCTCGCCGGTGCGCAGCAGGTCGCGGCAGGACATCAGCAGGCGCAGCAGGTGCATGGCGTGCTTCCAGCGGGGCGCGCCGTGCGTGCGGACGTCGGCCTCCAGCTTCTTGCGCTGGCCCAGCGCGTAGCGGGCGAACGTGTCGTGGGCCTGTCGGGAGAGGAACGCGCCGCGCAGGGCGAGCAGCTCCTCGCCGACCGGGGTCAGCCGCTCCACCAGCGGGGAGTGCAGACACTCCAGGACGTTGGGATTGGCACGCAGCGCCAGTTCGCAGAAGCGCTCCAGCTCCCAGGAGAACTGCTCGTCGGCCGGCCCGTCGACGTGCGTCGGCGGCTTCTCGAAGCGCCAGAACAGCGGGGTCGGCGCGAGGTACACACCACGCAGGTCGGTGTCGCTCGACTCCGTGGCCAGGCCGAAGGCGCGCGAGCCCATCACGCAGGCGTAGATCGTGTGGTCGCGCACCAGGTCATGCGGGTTCATGCGGTGAGCGTAGGCGCCTGGTCAGGCCAGCGTGATCGAATTTCCGGTGACCTCGATCTGCTCCGGCGGCAGCGGGCGGGGCGCCGGGCCCGCCGCCACCGACGCGTCCGCGACCCGGTACTTCGAGCCGTGGCAGGGGCAGTTGATCGTGCCGCCCGACACGCTGCTGACCGTGCAGCCCTGGTGGGTGCAGATCGCCGAGAACGCCTTGAAGTCGCCCTGCGTCGGCTGGGTGACCACGACCTTCTCGGCTGCGAAGATCCTGCCGCCGCCGACCGGGATGTCGGAGGTCTTCGCCAGTTCCTTCGCGGTCCCGGCCGGCCGGGACCCCGCCGGGGCCGGCGACTGCCGGGCGGAGCCGCCCCCGCCACCCCCGTCCCCGTACTTGCTGCACCCCGCCGCGAGCGCCGCCGCGCCCGCGATCAGGACGCTCCTGCGAGCGGCCGGCCGTCGGCTCATGTCGTCACTCCCACCGTGCGGAAGAACCACAGCGCCGACGTCAGCCACAGCAGCGTGAGGACCGCGAAGGCCAGGCCGCCGATCACCGGCAGCAGCCAGCCCGGCAGCCGCTCCGCCCGCAGCAGCAGCATCTTGGCGCTGAACGCCCCGAAGAAGAAGCAGCCCAGGAACGAGTGCCACATCACCCGGGTCGAGTACGTCTGGTAGCCGAGCGCGTAGAGGCAGTGCACCGCCACGGGGACGGCCACCAGGAACGCGATCCGGCCCGACCAGCGGTGCAGGGCCGGCGCCCAGGAGGGGCCGCGCAGCTTCCCGTACACCATGAACGCCGAGACGACCTGGACGAGCGCGAAGGCGAACGCCACCGTCGCGAGCCATGACTTCACCGCGCTGGTGCTGGAGAACCCGGCCAGGTTGAACGCCGTGCCCGCCGGATCGTGCACTCTGCCGTACACGCCGAGCGCCACGGCCACCGCGGCCGCCACCAGGGCCGGGGCCAGAAAACGTGCCGGGCTCGGACGTCGGTGGTCGGGGGCCGGGAAGCTCTGCGTGGCGGCGGTCGGATCGACGGGCATGGCTCACCCCTTCGGGAGGCGTCAGGGGACGACGGGGCGCGCGGTCAGTTGCTCGCCGTCGACGGTGACGGCGCCGGTCTCCGGATCGATACGGGGTGCGGCCCCGGGGGCGCCGTCGCGCGTGACGATGCCGACCTGGCGGCCGTCGGGCAGCACGATCCAGCCGCCGTCGAGCTTCGCGCCGCGCACCTCGGTGGTGGCCCGGTACAGGCCGGACGGCTTCACGGCGTGCTGCGCGGTGAACGCGGAGGGCCGGTCGGCGACCGTGACGGTGCCGCGGATCCGGTCACCGGCGAGCGTGCCGCTCAGCTTCGCGCCGTGGCTGCCGCTGAGCCGCATGGAGCCGTCGTCCTCGACGTTCCCCTTCAGCCAGGACTCCTTGGTGCGGCCGTCGCAGTAGTACGCCACGGCCTTGTCGCCGCGCACGGAGACCGAGACGGCGGCCGAGCCGTCGTCCGTGCGACCCGCATAACTCGACTTCCCGCGAGCCGTCCGACTGGGGGTTGGTGTCCGGGTCGGGGAGGGTTTTGCCGACGGTGACGGGCTCGCGCTGCCGGGGGAGGCGGCGGGAGCGCCGCTGTAGGGGGAACCGGCCTCACCCGTCGTCGCGTTCAGCGACAGCATGAACACGGCCAGCGCCAGACCGGCGAAGAGCGTGTAGAGGGGTCCTGAGCGCTTCATGGGCGGGCCTCCCCCGAGGCGGCAGCGGTGCCGCCTCTATGCAAGCAGCTCCGGCCGAGTGGCGATAGAGGGCGGTTCGGGTGACATTGGCAGGGTCTGCGGTGAGGAGGCGCACGCCCCGGCCGTGATGACACTCCGTACGTCTCGAAAGGCGTGACCCATGGCGAGCAACAACGGCGGACTCGACCTCGGCAGTCTCCTCGGCGGGCTCCTCGGCGGCGACAAGGGAGGCGGTGGCTCGGCGGGCAGCGTCCTCACGTCGCTGCTCGCGGCCTTCACCAAGGGGCAGAGCGGGTCGGCCGGCGGCAATCCGCTCGGTGGCCTGCTGGAGCAGATCACCAAGTCGGGCCTGGTCAGCCAGGACCAGATCGACTCGTGGGTCGGCAAGGGAGACAACAAGACGCTCACGCCCGAGCAGGTCAAGGAGGCGCTGCCCGACGTGACCCTGCAGAAGGTCGCCGCCGAGTCCGGCGTCACCCCCGAGCAGGCCGCCGACGACATCGCCAGCGCCCTCCCGCAGGCCGTCGACAAGCTCACCCCCGACGGAGAGGTCCCGGGCCTCTCCCTGGACCAGCTGATCCAGCAGCAGAAGCTGTAACCCCGGCGGAACCCCGGGTCGACCGGTACGCGCCCCCGTCCCGGCAGACGGGCGCCGCGCGACGAATGTGATGAGGCCGAGACTGCGTACGCGCGTCTCGGCCTCATGGTCATGGGGTGCAAGAGCGTCGCCCAGTGAATCCTCTCCACCCCGCCAACAGGGTGGAGATTCGTGGCTCACGCTGCCCGTGGGGCCAACGGCCTCACCGAGGGGCTTCCGTGATCAGCGCCGGCCGGGTCGAAACCAGCGCAGGCAGCGATCCAGCCGCAAGGCCGTGCAACACGGAGGAGACTCAACGCGCTCGGTTCTCGCAACGTATCGTCCAGTGGTGAAGCTACCAGCGCACTGATTCGCGCGGGGACGAATCGGCAAACCCGTCTTGCTCGTCGAGCAACAGGTTCCACCCCGGCCTGAACCCAGGGCGCCTGTTGGAGGAGACCCAGTGAGAACCGCACTCGTCATCGGTACCGGCCTGATCGGCACCTCCGCCGCGCTCGCCCTGGCCTCGCGCGGAGTCGCCGTGCACCTCGCCGATCACGACCAGGCCCAGGCCCGCACCGCCGCCGCGCTCGGCGCGGGCACCGACGAGGCGCCCGAGGGAGTCGTCGACCTGTGCGTCGTCGCCGTGCCGCCCGCACACGTCGCCGCCCAGCTCGCCGACGCGATGCGCCGGGGCGTGGCCCGCGCCTACCTCGACGTGGCGAGCGTGAAGGGTGGCCCGCGGCGCGAGCTGGAGGCCCTCGGCCTCGATCTCACCCCCTACATCGGCACCCACCCGATGAGCGGCCGGGAGCGCAGCGGCCCGCTCGCCGCGACCGCCGACCTCTTCGAGGGGCGGCCCTGGGTCCTCACCCCGACCCGGGACACCGACACCGAGGTCCTCAACCTCGCCCTGGAGCTGGTCGCGCTCTGCCGCGCGGTCCCGGTCGTCATGGACGCCGACGCCCACGACCGAGCCGTCGCCCTCGTCTCCCACATGCCGCACCTGGTCTCCGGCATGGTCGCGGCCCGGCTGGAGAACGCGGAGGAGAGCGCCGTACGTCTCTGTGGGCAGGGCATCCGCGACGTGACGCGGATCGCGGCCTCCGACCCGCAGATGTGGATCGACATCCTCTCCGCCAACCCCGGTCCCGTCGCCGACCTGCTCTCCGCGGTCGCCGGTGACCTGGAGGAGACGGTGCGGGCGCTGCGCTCCCTCCAGTCCGCCGACGACGCCGAGCGCCGCAAGGGCGTCGACGGCGTCGAGGCCATGCTGCGGCGCGGGAACGCCGGGCAGGCCCGGGTCCCCGGCAAGCACGGGGCCGCCCCCGCGGCGTACGAGACCGTCGCCGTGCTCATCTCCGACCAGGCCGGCGAGCTGGCCCGGATCTTCGCCGACGCGGGCGCGGCCGGGGTCAACATCGAGGACGTACGGATCGAGCACGCGACGGGGCAGCAGGCCGGTTTCGTGCAGCTGATGGTGCAGCCCGCGGCCGCCCCCAAGCTGGCCGCCGCCCTGCGCGAGCGGGGCTGGGCCATGCGGCAGTAAAACGTCCCTGCCGGAGCCAGTAACCTTGTGCGGGGCGTGTCTGCGCCCCGCACCCATGCCCCCGTGCACTGAGAAAGGTGTCCGTCACCCATGGAAACCGCTGCGACCAACCCGGCAGCTGTGATCGTCGCCATCGACGGACCCTCCGGCACCGGCAAGTCGAGCACCTCGAAGGCCGTCGCCGCGCAGCTCGGCCTGAGCTACCTGGACACCGGCGCCCAGTACCGGGCGATCACCTGGTGGATGGTGCACCACGGCATCGACCTGACCGACCCCACGGCCGTCGCCGCGGTCGCCGGCAAGGCCGAGATCGTCTCCGGCACCGACCCGGCCGGGCCCACCATCACGGTGGACGGCACGGATGTCGCCGGTCCCATCCGCACCACCGAGGTCACCTCCAAGGTCAGCGCCGTCAGCGCCGTCCCCGAGGTGCGGGCCCGGATCACCGAGCTGCAGCGCACCATCGCCGCCGCGGCGGAGAAGGGCATCGTCGTCGAGGGACGTGACATCGGTACGACCGTGCTGCCCGACGCCGACCTCAAGATCTTCCTCACCGCCTCGCCCGAGGCCCGCGCCGCCCGCCGCTCCGGCGAGCTGAAGGGCGCCGACGTCAAGGCGACGCAGGACGCCCTCGTCGCCCGGGACAAGGCGGACTCCAGCCGCAAGACGTCGCCGCTGGCCAAGGCCGGCGACGCCGTCGAGGTGGACACCACCGAGCTCACGCTCCAGCAGGTCATCGAGTGCGTCGTGACGCTGGTCGAGGAGAAGCGGGCGTCCAAGTGACAGCTCCGTCCGTGAAGGGCGCCGAGGTCGGCCGGCGCATCGGCGTCGGCCTGATGTACGGGCTCTGGAAGCCGCGCGTGCTCGGGTCGTGGCGGGTGCCCGCCGGCGGCCCGGTGATCCTCGCCGTCAACCACTCCCACAACATCGACGGGCCCATGGTCATGGGCGTCGCCCCGCGCCCGGCGCACTTCCTGATCAAGCAGGAGGCGTTCATCGGGCCGCTCGGCTCCTTCCTCGAAGGCATCGGGCAGCTCAAGGTCGACCGGACGACGGCCGACCGTACGGCGATCACCCGCGCCCTCGACGTGCTGACCGAGGGCGGCGTCCTCGGGATCTTCCCCGAGGGCACCCGGGGCGACGGCGACTTCGCGTCGCTGCGGGCCGGGCTCGCGTACTTCGCGGTGCGCTCCGGCGCGCCGATCGTGCCGGTCGCCGTGCTGGGAAGCACGGAGCGCCGCGGACGGTTGATAAAGGGGCTGCCCCCGCTCAGGAGCCGGGTCGACGTCGTGTTCGGCGACCCCTTCGACGCGGGCGACGGCAGCGGACGGCGTACGCGCAAGGCCCTCGACGAGGCGACCGTGCGCATCCAGGAGCGGCTCAGCGGCCACCTGGACAACGCCAGGCGCCTGACCGGGCGCTGAGCGAGACTTTCAGTAGTGGACCGCGGTCCGCCGCGCTCCACCGATCACCACGAATGAACGACGAGGTACGGACTTCATGAACGACCAGATCCAGCCCGAGGGCTCCCCGGACCACGAGCACGGGGCGCTCGGCGACGCGGAGTACGCGGAGTTCATGGAGCTCGCCGCCGAAGAGGGCTTCGACATCGAGGACGTCGAGGGCGCGATCGAGGAGGCGGGCCACGGCCCGCTGCCCGTGCTCGCCGTCGTCGGCCGCCCGAACGTCGGCAAGTCGACGCTCGTGAACCGCATCATCGGCCGCCGCGAGGCCGTCGTCGAGGACAAGCCCGGCGTCACCCGCGACCGCGTCACCTACGAGGCCGAGTGGGCGGGCCGCCGCTTCAAGGTCGTCGACACCGGCGGCTGGGAGCAGGACGTCCTCGGCATCGACGCGTCCGTCGCCGCGCAGGCGGAGTACGCCATCGAGACCGCCGACGCCGTGGTCTTCGTCGTCGACTCCACGGTCGGCGTCACTGACACCGACGAGGCCGTCGTGCGCCTGCTGCGCAAGGCCAAGAAGCCCGTCGTGCTCTGCGCCAACAAGGTCGACGGCCCGTCCGGCGAGGCCGACGCCACCGCCCTGTGGTCGCTCGGCATCGGCGAGCCGCACCCGGTCTCCTCGCTGCACGGCCGCGGCACCGGCGACATGCTGGACGCCGTCCTGGAGGCGCTGCCCGAGGCGCCGCAGCAGACCTTCGGCGCCGCCGGGGTCGGCGGCCCGCGCCGTATCGCCCTGATCGGCCGTCCGAACGTCGGCAAGTCCTCGCTCCTGAACAAGGTGGCCAACGAGGACCGCGTCGTCGTCAACGAGCTGGCGGGCACCACCCGCGACCCGGTCGACGAGCTGATCGAGCTGGGCGGCGTCACCTGGAAGTTCGTCGACACGGCGGGCATCCGCAAGCGCGTCCACCTCCAGCAGGGCGCCGACTACTACGCCTCGCTGCGCACCGCCGCCGCCGTCGAGAAGGCGGAGGTCGCGGTCATCCTGATCGACTCCTCCGAGTCCATCTCCATCCAGGACCAGCGGATCGTGACGATGGCGGTCGAGGCCGGCCGCGCGATCGTCGTCGCGTTCAACAAGTGGGACACCCTCGACGAGGAGCGCCGCTACTACCTGGAGCGCGAGATCGAGACCGAGCTCGCGCAGATCGCGTGGGCGCCGCGGGTGAACGTGTCGGCGCGCACCGGCCGGCACATGGAGAAGCTCGTCCCCGCGATCGAGACGGCCCTCGAGGGCTGGGAGACGCGCGTCCCGACGGGCCGCCTGAACGCCTTCCTCGGCGAGCTCGTCGCCTCGCACCCGCACCCGGTGCGCGGCGGCAAGCAGCCCCGCATCCTCTTCGGTACGCAGGCCGGCACGAAGCCGCCGCGGTTCGTGCTCTTCGCCTCCGGCTTCATCGAGGCCGGCTACCGCCGCTTCGTGGAGCGCCGCCTGCGCGAGGAGTTCGGCTTCGAGGGGACGCCGATCCACATCTCCGTGCGGGTGCGGGAGAAGCGCGGCAGGAAGAAGTAACCGCAGGCCGCGCATCGCCGGTCGCGCGGTTGTCAGGCAGCAGGGCCGGGACGTCGAACTCGACGTCCCGGCCCTGCTGTGCCTCGTTCACCTGCCCGTACGTGGCCTCGCGGCTGCGTGGCCGGGGCTCAGTGCTCGCGTCGCGGTCCCGGCGGCAGCGCGGCGGGGAAGTGCCCGGTGTGGCTGTGCTGACGGTGTGCCGTCTGCCAGTGGGGCTGCGGAACGTGCTGCGGGAAGTGGGAGACGTGCGAGGTGTGGGGGGAGTGATGGTGTGCACCGTAGGGGCCCGTGCCGAAGGCGGTGAAGCCGAGGTCCTCCTCGCCGCTGCGATCGCCGGGCAGGGCCCGGAAGGACCTGCGGTACTCGGCGTACAGGGCGTCGTAGATCGGGGTGGCCGAGTGGCTGCCGGAGTGGCTGCCCGAGTGGTCCTCCGCGGGGCGCATCGAGGGGATGGGGTTCGGGTACGGCTGACGCCGTCCGGACAGGGTGGGATCGTATGGGTGCACGTATGTGCCAACGACCCGGCTCCCCGACGGATGCGCCCTTGGCCTCGGCTTTTGCGTGGCGTCAGGGGCTCCGTGGGGGACCGGGCCGTCGGGTGCGGGTCGGATCAGGTACCGGCCAGCGGCATCGCGGCGGCGACCAGACGGCCGTTCGCCGCGGCCTTGTCGAGGGCGTCGCGCAGCAGGTCCTCGCGGGGCTGGCGGCCGATCGCTCCGGCGGGGGCGGCGAACACCAGCACGGTGTGTGTCTTGTTGGCGGCGGCCCGCCAGCCCTCGGTGACGAGCAGCGGCTGGTGCGCCTGCCACCAGGCGACCTGCGACGGGGCGCCGCCGGTGCCCGGCTGCAGCACGGCGTGCAGCTGGCCCATGGCGAGCAGGACCGACCAGCCGTCGAGGGTGCGGGGCGCCTCGGTCAGCTGGGTCACCGGCATGTAGCCCTGCTCGATCAGGAGCGGCAGGAAGTCGTCGCCGCCGGACTCGGCGCCGGGCCGGGAGATGGGGCCGGTCGGTTCGACGACGAGCGCGGGGTGCAGCTCGCCCGCGATCAGGACGAGTCCGCTGGTCACGCCGAGCACGGCCTGGGCCGCGGCGGCGTCGGGGGCCTCGGAGGCGCTCTCGCCGCCGGAGCCGGCGATGGAGCGGACGGCGCCCTGCAGCTGGTCCTCGGCGACCTGCACCACCTGGGAGGGCAGGCAGCCGGCGTGGGCGAAGGCGAGCACGGCGGTCTCGTCGCCGACGAACAGGACGGTGCTCGTGCGCTCCTGCTCCGAGTCGCCCGGGGTGCGGCAGGAGGTGCAGTCGTAACTGCCCGGGGTGCTGTCCCCGGCGAGCAGCCGGTCGGCCTCTTCGTCGCCGATCTCGGCGCGTACGTCGTCACTGACGTCGAGCAAGCGCGGCACGGGTGACTCCTAAGGATCGTTCGATGCTGGGTGTTCGGTTCAACGGACGATCTGTGGCCGGAGTCACGCCCGGAACCGAACGGAATTCACCCATCCGACGCACACGGTGAGAGAACTCCCGGAATCTGTCACTCCACGACAACTTGTAGGTGTTCCAAGGAAGTTCAACCGGTGAGGTGGGTCACAGATCGTCAGGTCGCCAGGTCGACAAATCCTGAAATCAGTGAATGTAGTGGGTGGCTTGAATTCGTCGCTACTACGGGTAACCGACAACTGGCCTGGAGTGACAAGGAGTTGGTTGATGCCACCGGCGTGGGCTGCCTAGATTCCAGCGCCGTCTGCAACGAGCAGTCCACGAGAGGGATTACTCATGTCCGTGCCGATTCGTACGGCTCGAACGACAGCGGTTCTCGCCGGGGCAGCGCTGCTTGCCCCGCTCGGTCTCCTGGTGACGGCCGGCTCCGCCCACGCGGCGGACTCCGGGGTCTGGGACCGCATCGCCCGCTGCGAGAGCGGCGGCAACTGGCACATCAACACCGGCAACGGCTACTACGGCGGGCTCCAGTTCTCCGCCGGAACCTGGCGCGCACACGGCGGAGGGGCCTATGCGTCGACGGCCGACCGGGCGACGAAGTCGCAACAGATCGCCATCGCGACCAAGGTGCAGCGCTCCCAGGGCTGGGGCGCCTGGCCGGTCTGCTCGGCGCGGGCCGGGGCGTACGGCAGCGCGCCGTCGGTGGCCTCGGCCCCGGCCGCGAAGAAGGCGCCCCCCAAGTCCACCGCGCCGAAGCGCACTTCGGACCGGGCCGGCCGCGGCGCGGCCCGCCGCGGCGGCTATGTCGTGCGCGGCGGCGACACCCTCGGCCGCATCGCGGCGGCCCACGGCACCACCTGGCAGCGCCTGTACGCCGTCAACAAGGCGGTCGTCGGCGGCGATCCGGATCTGATCGTGCCGGGACAGCGCCTGTTGATCCCCTAGCCAGGGGTGCCGCGCGGTCCCGCCCGCCGGATGCTGCTGATCGGGTGGGGCCGCGGCTGGTGCGGCGCGGCACGGAGAGGTGGGCCGGGCGGGCTGCCTAGCGTGACGCGATGCCCGTGCTCCGCGTTCCGTCCGCCGTTCCCATCCCCGCTCCGCTGCGCACACTGATCGCCAGGTTCCCGAAGCCGGCGGTGAGGGTGGCGGCGGCCTGCGCGGCCGGGCTGCTCGCCGTGGCCCTCGCGCCGGCCGCCGCGTACGCCGCCCCGCCGCCACCCGCCCCCGGCGATCGCCCGCACCCCGGCCCCGCGTCGTACGACTGCGGCCGCACCGGGTGGCCGTGGGACTGTCTCGCCCAGTGCGAGAGCGGCGGCCGCTGGAACGCGAACACCGGCAACACCTACTACGGCGGGCTCCAGTTCTGGCAGCCGACATGGGAGGAGCACGGTGGCCTCGCCTATGCGCCGCGCGCCGACCTCGCCACCCGCGCCGAGCAGATCAAGGTCGCCGAGGAGGTGCTGCGCAGCCAGGGCTGGCGGGCGTGGCCCACCTGCTCGAAGCGGTACCGGCTCGACGGGCGGATCCACGTGGTGCAGCCCGGCGAGACGCTGGCGTCGATCGCGCGGCGGCTCAAGGTCAAGGGCGGCTGGAAGGCGCTCCATGCGGCGAACCGGGACATGATCGGCCCGCATCCGGACCGGCTCAACGCGGGGACGATGCTGCTCATCCCCGAGGAGCCGAAGCGGACGCTTCGCCTGCCTCGCCGCTGAACACCACGGCCCCGCGCCGGAGTTCGTGCACCAGGGGCGCGGTCCCGCCCGCCGCGTCCGGGCCCAGGCCGGGCGGCAGCCGCTGTTCGGCGATGACCACACAGGCGTCGAGGCCGCGCAGCAGGGCGTAGGTGCGGGCGGCGATCCGGGGCGACATGCCCTGGGTGGGTTCGTCGGCGAGGACGACACGGGCGCGGGAGAGCGGCGCCCTGGCGAGGGCAAGCATGCGCTGCTCGCCGCCCGAGAGGGTGCCGGCGCGGCGGGGTAGCAGCGGGCGCAGCTCCGGGTACGCGGTGAGGGCCGGGGCGCAGTCGCCGTCGGGCGCGGCGAGCCGGAGGTTCTCGGCGACGGTGAGCCCGGCGAAGACGGCCCGGCGGTCGGGGATGAAGCACAGGCCCGCGGCGGCGCGGGCGTGCGCCGTGTGCCGGGTGATGTCGACGCCGTCCCTGACGACGTGGCCCGAGGTGAGGGGGACGGTGCCGGCGAGGGCACGCAGGACGGTGGTGCGGCCGGAGCCGTTGCGGCCGAGCAGGATGGTGACGGTGCCCGCGGGGGCGGCGACGGTGACGCCGTGCAGGGCTTCCAGGGGGCCGTAGTGGACGCGGGCGGCGCGGAGTTGGATACCGGGGTGCAAAGGGTCCTCCGGGAGCGGTCTGGGTGGCCGGGACGGTGGGGGAGCGACCGGGACACTCACCCCGCATCGGGGGCCGGTGCCGGGGCAGGGGCCGTGAGCTCATGGACCGTGTCGGCGATCGACGCCACCAGGTCCAGGTCGTGCTCCACGACGAGCAGTGCCATGCCGTCGTCCGCCAGCGCTCTCAACAGTGTTGCCAGCGCGGCCACTTCGGCCTCGTCGAGGCCCGCCGCCGGTTCGTCCAACAGCAGTACGTGCGGGCGGCCCGCGAGGGCGCGGCCCAGTTCGACGCGGCGCAGGGTCCCGGTGGGCAGGCCGTCCGTGCCCTGGTCGCCGCGGAGCCCGAAGAGCCGCAGCATCCGCCGGGCCGCGTCGGGATCGCGTACGCGGCCCTGCTCGGCGCCGACGCGCAGGTTCTCGGCGACGGTCAGCGAGGGGAAGACCGCGAGTTCCTGGAAGGTGCGGGCGATGCCGAGCCGGGTACGGGCGTGCGCGGGCAGCCGGGTGATGTCCCGCTTCCCGAACAGCACCTGCCCCGCACTCGGCCGCAGTGTTCCGGCCAGACAGTGGAACAGGGTGCTCTTTCCGGCCCCGTTGGGCCCGACGACCGCGGTGACCTGCCCACCGGCCACGGTGATGTCCACACCCCGCAGCACGGGATGCCCCTCGAACCCGACCGTGATCCCACACCCCCGCAGCACGGGATGCTCCTCGAACCCGACCGTGATCCCACACCCCCGCGACACAGGAACCCCCCGAACGCCCCCTGCCCACCGTCTCCGCACCCCACCGAACAACCCACTCGCCTTCGCGGGCTTCGCGGTCTCCGTGGCCTCCGCCGCCCTCGCGGTCTTCGCGGCTTCCGTGGCCTTCGCGGTCTCCGTGGTCTCCGCCGCCTTCGTGGCCCTCGTGGTCTCCGTGGCCTTCGCGGTCTCCGCCGCCCTCGCGGTCTTCGCGGCTTCCGTGGCCCTCGTGGCCCTCGTGGCCCTCGCGGCCTCCGCGGCCCCCGCCGCCTCCCCCGCCCCGCCACTCGTTCCCACGGCCCCGGGCGTCCCGCCCGCCGGTGTCTTCGACGCGTCCCCGGCCCTCGCGTCCCCGGCCCTCGCGATCCCGGGCGATGCGCCGGCCTGCGCCGTCTCGGGTATCCCGTCCGTCCCCGTGGTCTCGGGCGCCCTATTCGCCCGCGCCGTCTCGGGCCTCCCGTCCGTCCCGGTGGTCTCGGGCGCCCTATTCGCCTGCGCCGTCTCGGGTATCCCGCTCGTCCCCGTGGTCTCGGGCGCCCTATTCGCCCGCGCCGTCTCGGGCCTCCCGCCCGTCTCCGTGCTCTCGGGCGCCCCATTCGCCCGTACCGGCTCGGACGGGGCGCCCGCCCCCGACGCCTCAGACCCCCGGCCCACCCGCACCGCCCCCGCCCCTTCACCCGCTGCCGCCGCCTCGGGCGATCCGCCATCGGCCCCGGCCGCCTGCGGCCCCTGGCCCGCCTCCGCCCCCTGGGGCACGCCACCCACTTCCGCCGCCGACCCGGTGCCGCCCCAGCTCGCCTCGGGCCCTCTGCCGCCCGGGGCCGCGGGGTGGGCGAGGCGGCCGTGCCCCGTGGCGCTCGCGGGCCGGGGCAGGCGGGCCCGCGCCCTGGTTCCCTGTGCCGTGAGGTGACGGCGGTGTCGGGCGCGTAGGGGGATCCGTCCCACCAGGAGCGCCGACACCCCGACCACCACCGCGGCCACCCCGCCCCGCGTCCCCGAGTCGAGCCCCACGAGCAGCGCCGCTCCCAGCACGGCCCCGAGCGGAGCGTCGGCGCCGAGGACCACCATCACCGCGAACCACAGCAACCCGCGCACCGGGTCGTACGCCGCCGGGTCGAACGAGCGCACCCCGAGGGCCAGCAGCGCCCCGCCGAGCGCCGCGATCCCGGCCCCGACCACGAACGCCGTCACCTTCAGCGCGGGCACCGGCACCCCGGCGGCCGCCGCCCCCGCCTCGTGGTCCCGCAGCGCGGCGAGCGCCCGCCCGGCCCGCCCCCGGCGCACCAGCGCCACGACCCCCAGCACCACGACGAGCAACAGGAGTTCGAGGACGTAGTACGCCCGGTCGGAACCGAACCCCGCGGGCCGTCCCGGGGCCGGCACCGACGCCGCGTACGGCTGGGCGAAGACGAACCGGCTCGCCCCCACCCCCACCGCGAACGTGGCCAGCGCCAGGGCGAGTCCGTGCCGCCCGATCGCGGGCACGGCGGTGAGCAGCCCCAGCGGGGCCACCAGGAAGACGGAAACCAACAGCGCATCCCCGGGCGGGAGTTGGGGCAGGCCCGGGAAGCGGCCCATCGCAAGCAGGGAAGCGAACAGCGCGCCGAATCCTGCGAACGCGGCCTGCCCGAGCGCCAGTTGACCCGCCCGCCCCGTCACCACCACCAGCGAGAGCAGCACCACCGCGAGCGCCGGCACCTTGACCGACGTCTCCAGATCCGACCCGGCGAACCCCAGCGGCAGCAGAAGCAGCACCGCCGCCACCAGCCACGCCCCCGGCGGCGCGGGCAGTGCCCGGCGCGTCACCGCCCGCGGGAGCTCGGCCCGCCCGCCGATCGCGGGCAGCGCGAGCGCCGCCACCAGCAGCGCCACCACGAACAGGTTCGCGCCGACCGCCTGGAGCAGCGGCTGCGCCCAGCCCGTCGGATGCACCCGCGTCAGCTGGCTCTGCGCGACCCCGATGCCGAGCGCCGTCACGACCGCCACCGAGAGCAGCCGCAGGCGCGCCGCCACCGCGACCGCCATCACCTCCATGACGAGCAGCGGAAGACCGTACGGGTCGAGCCGCACGTACGGCGCCAGCAGCACCCCGGTCAGGCCCGCCGTGAACGCGCCGAACGCCCAGCCCGCCGCCGCGACCCGGTCCGCGTCGATGCCACCGAGCACCGCGAGCGGCCGGTTGTCGACGACGGCCCGCAGCTCACCGCCGAACCGCGTCCAGCGGGTCACCGCCCACACCGCCACCGCCAGCGCGCCCGCCACCCCCAGCTGCCCCCACGGATCGGCGGAGACGAGCACGGGCGCGTCCTCGCGCGCGCCCGTGCCCCACAGCAGCGCCGCCGCCCCGACCAGCAGGACGAAGACACAGATCGACGCCACCAGCGTTTGCGCCGGATCGTTGCCGGAGGTGGCCAGGGACCTGAACACCCCGCGTTCCAGGGCGAGTCCGATCGCGGGTGCCACCACCAGCAGCACCAGGGCCGCGGACGCCCACAGCGGCCAGCCCCAGCCGACCGCCAGCTGCCGCAGCAGATAGGCGCAGACCATCGCGATCGCCCCGTGCGCGAAGTTCAGCACGCCCGTCGTGCGGTGCGTGACGATCAGCCCGATACCGGTGAGCGCGGCCGCGGCGCCCACGGAGAGCCCGGCGAGCGTGAGGTCGTACGTCAGCGAGGCCACGCCTCAACTCCCGTGCGGCGGCTCGCAGATGGGGCAGGGCCCGAGGTCGCCGACGGCGATCGAGGTGGGGTCCGCGGGCACCGCCTCGGGCTTGCCCTCGACGAGCGGACAGTCCGCGCGGTGCCACAGTGTGCCGCCGGGGACCGTGAGGAGTACCCCGCTCGCGGCGAGCGGGGCCGCGGCCCCGGCTGGTTCGGCGGGCTCCAGGGCGACGAGCAGCTCGTACAGCTCCTCCACCCGGGAGCTCGCCAGGGTGCTCCTGCCGTACGTGAGCAGCACCGCGCCCGCGATGATCAGGGCCGAACCCGGCACCGTGCACGACGCGAGATAAGGGAGCTGGCGCTCGGCGTAGCGCTCGCCCGACATCCCGTACCAGCCGACGACGCACAGCACCGCTCCGGCGGCGAGCACGGTCAGGCCCGCCCACAGGACGGGGTGCACGGTACCTGTCCGTGGTCGGGCGGTCCCCATGGATGACTCCCCACGCCGTCGCTGACTCGGCCGTGTCCCCGGCCGCGTATGGCTTTGTCGACCGATCGCTTGCACTATGCCTTCTGGAGGCCAACCCTGAAAGCTCCGGGCGCAGTTGAGGTCCGGACCGACGTCCGGTGGTGAGCCAGTTGATGCTCGGGAACAGGCGCGGGACCAGGCACGGGCACAGGCGCAGGCGCAGGTACGGGACCGGGACAGCGGCGGGCCGTCGCGGTCGGGGCACGCCGCTCGCCCTCGCCGCGGCCCTGGTCCTCGGACCGGCCCTCGCGGCCTGCGGTGACGACAGCGGGGGAGCGGACAGCAGCCCGCCGACCCCGACGTCGCAGCGGCCGTCGCCGTCCTCGCAGCAGCCGACCGCGACCGCCCCCGCGGACCGGGCGGCCGCCGAGAAGCAGATCAAGTCCAACTGGAAGAAGTTCTTCGACCCGGCCGTGCCGCTCAAGGAGAAGGCGGACGTCCTCCAGGACGGCGCGAAGATGAGCAAGGTCCTGGAGAGCTTCAACGGCGACAAGCGCGGCGGACAGGTGCAGGCCGAGGTCACCAAGATCACCTTCACCTCGCCGACCGAGGCCGACGTGACGTACTCGCTGGCCCTCAAGGGCGCCACGGTGCTGCCCGACGCCACGGGCACCTCGGTGGAGCAGGACGGCATCTGGAAGGTCTCCGTCACCACCCTGTGCGCGCTGGTGCAGCTGAGCGGCAATGCGTCGCCCGGTCCGGGCTGCTGACGGGCTCGTCGCCGGGCTGGCCGGCCTGGCGCTGCTCGCGGTCACGGGCTGCGGTTCGCGGCTGCCGGAGAGCGACTTCGGGGACCGCTCGGCCGCGCCGACGGCGGCGTCGGCCGGGCCGATCCGGGTCGGCATCATCACCAGCGCCACCAGCCCCGTCGGCGGCGCCACCTTCACCGACACCCGCGACGGCGCACAGGCGTACTTCCGGAACCTGAACGCGAAGGGCGGCATCCAGGGGCGGCAGATCGAGGTGCACCTGTGCGACGACGGCGGCAGCGGCGTCGGCAACAACACGTGCGTGCACAGGCTCGTCGACGAGGCGAAGGTCGTCGCCCTGGTGGCGACCACCTCCCTCGTGTACGCGGGAGCGGAACGGGTCTCCCGCGCGCGCGTGCCCGACATCGGCGGCCAGCCGATCGGCGCCGCCTACGACACGTATCCGCATCTGTACGGGATCTACGGCAGCCTCGCGCCCCGGAACGGCACCCCCGGCTGGGACGGGAAGCTGTACGGCGGCACCGAGGTCTACCGCTACTTCAAGAAGGAGAAGGGCGCCCGCACCGCCGCCGTCGTCTCCTACAACCAGGCCGCGTCCGCCGCCTACGCGCGGCTGGTGACCCGCGGCCTGAAGGCCGAGGGCTACAAGGTGATCAACGAGCAGGTCGACTTCGCCCTGCCCAATTTCCGTGCCGCCGCGGCCGACCTGAAGGACCAGGGCGCCGATCTCGTCTTCGACGCCGTCGACGCGCACGGCAACGCCCAACTGTGCAAGGCGATGGACCAGGTCGGCGCCCGCGTCACCGCGAAGGTCACGAACGTACAGAACTGGTCGTCGGCCGTGGCGGCCGACTACAAGGACGCCCCGCACTGCCGCGCCTCCCTGTGGGCCACCGGCGCGAGCCGCAACTACGAGGACACCGGCCACCCGGCGGTGCGCGCCTTCCGGGAGGCGACGAAGAAGCTCCCCACGCACTCCCAGTGGCAGCTGGAGGGCTGGGCCGCCGCGCTGTGGTTCACGGACGCCGCGCGCTCATGCCGGGCGAACGTCTCGCGCGCGTGCGTCGACCGCTTCATGAGCCGGCGCACTCCGTATACGGCCGACGGGCTGCTGCTGCCCGTGACGTACCGCGCCCTCGCCGAACCGCCGAGGACCCGCAGGACCTGTCTGTCGGTCGCGAAGTGGACGGACGGCCAGGGCTGGGTCACTCAGAACGGTGACATGAACGACACGTGCTTTGACGTTCCGCAACTGTCCTACCAGCCATAACGCCCCCCTGATGGACGGAATGGCCAAATGGTTCCCCATATTGCCTACCAATAAGGCAACTGTTCTGGAACAAGATGATGATGAGGAACAACCCTCGACCGGGCAACTCTGTCTAACTGTGCGGTAGGCGGAGGAGACGGACCGAAAGCGGCAGTCCGGACGGTCCGCGAGGAATGGTGGGATACGGGGACGCATGCAGATTTCTTTCCTGATTCACAATGCGTATGGGATCGGAGGGACGATCCGCACCACGTACAACCTCGCCAACACCCTGGCCGAGCAGCACGACGTGGAGGTCGTGTCCGTGTTCCGCCACCGTGACGAGCCGGTGTTCGCGCCCGACCGGCGTGTCCGGCTGCGTCACCTGGTCGACATCCGCAAGGACGCGGCGACCTACGAGGGCGAGGACCCGCAGTTCAAGCGGCCCGCCTCGGTCTTCCCCCGGCACGAGGGGCGCTACGACCAGTACAGCGCGCTGACCGACCGGCGCATCGCCGAGCACCTCGCGAGCGTCGAGGCGGACGTCGTCGTCGGCACCCGCCCGGGGCTGAACGTGCACCTCGCGAAGGAGACCCGGCGCGGACCGCTGCGTGTCGGCCAGGAGCACCTGACGCTGGACACCCACACGCCGGGCCTGCGGCGCGAGCTGCGCGGTGTCTACCCGCGCCTGGACGCCCTCACCACGACCACCGAGGCGGACGCCCGCGCCTACCGCGAGGGGATGCGGCTGCCCGGCGTTCGCGTCGAGGCCATGTCCAACCCGGTTCCCGCGCCGCCCGTCACCCCGGCCGACGGTGACGCGAAGTGGGTCGTGGCCGCGGGCCGCCTCGCCCCCGTCAAGCGCTACGACCTGCTGATCAGGGCCTTCGACAAGGTCCGTGCCGAGCGCCCCGACTGGCGGCTGCGCATCTACGGCTCGGGCAAGCAGAAGGACAAGCTGCGCGCCCTCATCGACAGTCTCGGCCTCTACAACCACGTGTACCTCATGGGCCCCGCGCACCCCATCGAGCCGGAATGGGCGAAAGGTTCCGTCGCCGCCGTGACCTCGACCTTCGAGTCGTTCGGCATGACGATCGTCGAGGCGATGCGGTGCGGTCTGCCCGTCGTCGCCACCGACTGCCCGCACGGACCGGGCGAGATCATCGACGACGGCGTCGACGGACGCCTCGTCGAGGTCGGCAACGTCGACGCGATCGCCGGCGGCCTCCTCGAACTCATCAACGACGACCGGCGGCGCCAGGAGATGGCGGCCCGCGCGCTCACCAGCTCCGAGCGGTTCGACCCGGCCCGGATCGCCGAGCGCTACGAGACGCTGTTCGGCTCGCTCACCGGGCGCGGCGGCTCGGTGAGCCTGCTGCACCGGGCCCGCGGCTCCCTGCTCGGCGGCGCCTACGCGATGCGCGACGCGCGCCGCGCCCTGTTCGGTTCCCGGGGGAAGGGGCGCACCGCATGACTCCGCTGGCCACGCCCGCACCGACATTCGGGTCTGACGACAGGACCGTCCCCATGGCACCCCGCGCCGACTGCATCGCCGACTCCGCCGGCGGCCTCACCTTCGACGTCACCGACCACGGGTCGCCCGACTTCGCACATCTCGTGCTGGCCGAGCGCGCGAGCGGCCGGGAGGTGCGGCTGCCGCTCGCCCCGGTCGGCGACGGACGGCTGCGCGCCTCGCTGCCGATAGGGGTCGACCTGCCCGAGGGCCGCTGGGACGCGTTCGCCCAGGTCGCAGGCGGCGAGCCGGTGCGCCTGATGCCGGGGATGAACGATCTGCGGTCGCTGGTGGACCGGGCGCCGGGCGGCTCGCGCGGCTACGTCGCCGTCCGCATCCCGTACGCCACCAAGCACGGCAATCTGACGGTGCGCAGCTGGCACCGGGCGCCGCACGCCGAGGCCGGTGAACTGCGCATAACCGCAGGCGAGTTGAGCGTGCGCGGGCGGCTCTACGGCGTCGCGTTCAGCGCGAAGGCGTACGCGGAGCTGCGGGCCAGGTCCGAGTCCGGCGCGGTGGTCCGGGCCGAACTGGACGTGGACGGCGCCGAGTTCACGGTCCGGATCGGGTACGGCGAACTCGGCGCGGGGCGCTGGGACCTGTGGGTGCGGCCCGAGGGCGAGGACGGCACCGAGGTGCGGATGGCCCGGCTGCTCGACGACATCGCCGACAAGAAGCCGATCTTCACCTACCCGGTGACCCGGGTGACCGTCGAGGGCCAGGAGACCGAGGCCGAGCCGTACTACACCGGGGACAACGATCTCGCGGTCGTGGTGCGAGCGGTCACCTCCTAGCGCTCTCCAGCGTGCAGATGCCGTCCGTGCACCGGCGCTCCAGGCGGCCGCGGGACACCGTCTGCGCCAGGCCGACCAGCCAGCAGGTGGGGCAGCCGCGGAAGGCGATCAGGGCGAGCGGGGCCACCAGCAGCGCGGCCGGTCCCACGCGGGGCACCAGGGCGACGGCGCCGAGGAGCAGCCCGAAGCCGAGGGCGCCGCGCGCCAGATGACGCGGCACGGACCTGCTGGAGTGGTCCCGCGCGGGCTTCTCGGTGTCCGGGGTCATGAGTCCGCTCCTGCCGAGGGGGCGTCGGCCGGCTCGGCCGCCGCCAGTGAGTGACGCAGGGCCGTCCGGGCCCGGTGCAGCCGTGACTTCATCGCGGCGTTGCTCAGCCCGAGCGCGTGGGCGACGGCCCTGCCGGGCAGGCCCTGCACGTCCCGCAGGATCAGGACCCGGCGCTGGTCCGGGGGCAGGGCGCAGAGCGCGGCCGCGATCCGCTCCGCCTCCAGGCGGTGCAGCACCGCCTCTTCTGCCGACGGCTCCGCGGACCCCTCCGGCGCGGCCGGCGCCGCGCCGCCGCGCGAGGCGAGCAGCCGCACCTGCCGCAGGCACTCGTTGCGCACGATCCGGAACATCCACCCGGCCAGCGCGCCCGTGGCCCGCAGCGTCCCGATCTTCCGGTAGAGGATGATCAGAGCCTCCTGCGCCGCGTCCTCCGCGTCCTGCGGCGAGGCGCACAGCGACAGGGCGAATCTCCGTACGTGGGGCTGCGACTGCACGACGACACTGGTGAGGGACGTGACATCGCCATTCTGAGCAGCCCTGATCAGCCGTTCGTCCGGCCAGGCGAAGCGAGGGGTCACGGCTCAGCCCCTGCCCTTGCGACGCCGCGTCAGATGCCAACCGCACGCACTCACCGACAGCACTCCGATCACAACGAGACCAGCGACCATCATCAGCTGTTTCCTCCTGGTTCCACCGGCCCGTCCGGCCGGTACACGGACAAGAGGCGAAGAGGTCCGGAAAGGATCCAGGCACACTGCGCGCATGCTGGAAACCTCCGCGCGGCTGCTCAAGCTGCTCTCCCTCCTCCAGGCCCACCGCGAGTGGAGCGGGCCCGAGCTGTCCGGACGGCTCGGGGTCAGCGCGCGAACCGTGCGGCGCGACGTCGACCGGCTGCGCGAGCTCGGCTATCCCGTGCACGCGAGCCCCGGAACAGGGGGCGGATACCGGCTGGGCGTGGGCGCCGAGCTGCCGCCGCTGCTGCTCGACGACGACGAGGCCGTCGCCGTGGCGGTCGGTCTGCGCACCGCCGCGGGGCAGGGCATCGCCGGCATCGGCGACGCCTCCGTACAGGCCCTCGCCAAGCTGGAGCAGGTGCTGCCGCACCGGCTGCGGCGCCGGGTCGGGGCGTTGAACTCGTCCACCGTGTCGATGCTGCGCACCGCCGGGGCCGACGCGGTCGACCCCGCCGTGCTCACCGAACTCGCCGCCGCCTGCCGGGACGCGGAGCGGGTGCGGTTCGCGTACGTGGGACACGGGGGCGAGCCGAGCCGGCGGACCGTGGAGCCGCTGCGTTTGGTGTGCAGCGAGCGGCGCTGGTACCTCGTCGCATGGGACACGGACCGGGACGACTGGCGGACCTTCCGCGTCGACCGCATCACCCTGAAGCCGCCGCACGGACCGCGCTTCCGGCCGCGTACCCCGCCCGCCGACGACCTCGCCGCGTACGTGTCCCGGGGCGTCTCGCGGCGCGCCTACGCGACCGAGGCGGTGGTGCGGCTCCTGGTGCCGGTGGCGGAGGCGCGGCAGCGCATCTCGCCCACCGCCGGGATGCTGGAGGCGGACGGCGAGCAGACCTGTCTGCTGCGCGCCGGGGCGGTGAGCCTCGATGTGATGGTGTGGCACATCGCGTCGACCGGCTTCGAGTTCGAGGTGCTGGAGCCGGACGCGCTCACCGACTCCCTCAGGGCTGTTCGGGCACGTCTGGACCGTGCACTGCGGCGGTCTTCGACGGCGGGTGCGCCTCGAACGCCGCGAACTCCGGATGGTGCAGATCGAACGCGGGGGACTCCGAGCGGATCCGGGGCAGCGTGACGAAGTTGTGCCGGGGCGGCGGGCAGGAGGTCGCCCACTCCAGGGAACGGCCGTAGCCCCAGGGGTCGTCCACCTCGACCTTCTTGCCGTACTTGGCCGTCTTCCAGATGTTGTAGAAGAACGGCAGCGTGGACAGGCCGAGCAGGAACGCGCCGATGGAGGAGAGCGTGTTGAGGGCCGTGAAGCCGTCGGCCGCGAGGTAGTCCGCGTACCGGCGCGGCATGCCCTCCGCGCCCAGCCAGTGCTGCACCAGGAACGTGGTGTGGAAGCCGACGAACAGCGTCCAGAAGTGGATCTTGCCGAGCCGTTCGTCGAGCAGCTTGCCCGTCAGCTTCGGCCACCAGAAGTAGAAGCCGCCGAACGTCGCGAAGGCGACCGTGCCGAAGACCACGTAGTGGAAGTGCGCGACGACGAAGTACGTGTCCGAGACGTGGAAGTCCATCGGCGGCGAGGCCAGGATGACGCCGGTCAGACCGCCGAACAGGAACGTCACCAGGAAGCCGACCGACCACAGCATCGGTGTCTCGAAGGAGAGCGAGCCCTTGAGCATCGTGCCGGTCCAGTTGAAGAACTTCACGCCGGTCGGGACCGCGATCAGGAACGACATGAACGAGAAGAAGGGCAGGAGCACACCTCCCGTCACGAACATGTGGTGGGCCCACACCACCACCGACAGGCCCGTGATCGCCATCGTCGCGCCGACCAGCATCGTGTAGCCCCAGATCGGCTTGCGGCTGAAGACCGGGATGATCTCGCTGATGATGCCGAAGAACGGCAGGGCGATGATGTAGACCTCGGGATGGCCGAAGAACCAGAAGAGGTGCTGCCACAGCAGCGCGCCCCCGTACTCCGACTCGAAGACCACCGAGCCGAACCGCCGGTCCGCCTCCAGGACGAGCAGCGCGGCCGCGAGCACCGGGAACGCCAGCAGCACGAGGATCGACGTGAACAGCGTGTTCCACGTGAAGATCGGCATCCGGAACATCGTCATGCCGGGCGCCCGCATCCCGATGATCGTCGTCAGGAAGTTCACCGAGCCGAGGATCGTGCCGAACCCGGAGAGCGCGAGCCCCATGATCCACATGTCGGCGCCGACGCCGGGGGAGCGGGTCAGGCTGTTGAGCGGCGCGTACGCGAACCAGCCGAAGTCCGCCGCCCCGCCCGGCACGACCAGCGAGCCGAGCACGATCAGCCCGCCGAAGAGGAACAGCCAGTACGAGAGCATGTTCAGGCGCGGGAACGCCACGTCGGGCGAGCCGATCTGCAGCGGCATGATCTCGTTGGCGAACCCGGCGAACGTCGGGGTCGCGAAGAGCAGCAGCATGATCGTGCCGTGCATCGTGAAGAGCTGGTTGTACTCCTCGTTGGACAGGACCTGCAGCCCGGGGCGGGCCAGCTCGGCCCGCATCAGCAGCGCCATGACGCCGCCCACCAGGAAGAAGCCGAACGCGGTGATCAGATAGAGATGGCCGATCTTCTTGTGATCGGTGGTGGTCAGCCAGTCCACGATGATGCGGCCGGGTTGCCGCTCCCGGACCTGCCCGGCCCGGTGCGGCCCGGCCTCGACCCCGGTCGTTCCCATCGCTTGCCCCCTCGCGTACGCGCCTCGGGCCTGCTCCGAACTCACGCCATGATGCTCGCCCCCACCCCCGCGGCGACAGGGGGCGTACCCCGCTTTCTGGCATGGACAGTCAATTCCCGGACGGGTCCAACTCGCCGGTGGCGGCGCGGGATTCGGAATGCCGGAAGAATTGGCCGGGGGCAGCGACAGTAATTGGTGCGGGCCTGCGCGGCGGCTATTGCGGGAGCATCCGGAATTCCGTCCGCCGGGGTGCAGGGGGAAGCGCGACAGGGGGCGCATAAGAACAGGGTAAGAAGTGCGGAACCCCTCGAACGTGTGAGGAAGTCCGGAGGAAACTCCGCGTCGCGTTTCGTCGTGATCTTGTGACGGAAGCGTGACAGTAGGACGGTTCGGTGCGGGTGCGCGGGCGGGCCTGGCGTCGCCCGCGCACGGAGCCTACGGTGGCCGTATGGCACCCATGCAGGGATCACAACCCCCACCCGCAGAGCCCCAGGACACCCCCGACACCTACGTCGGCCTCGACGCGCAGAGCGCCGAGCGGCAGGCCCGTGGCCGGGGTTGGTCGACCGTGCGGCAGCTGCCGCCGGGGGCGATCATCACCATGGAGTACCGCGTGGGCCGGCTGAACTTCGAGGTCAGCGACGGCGTCGTGCGGCGCTGCTGGAAGGGCTGAGCAGGCACGAAGGCCCCCGGAGCCGTCGGGCTCCGGGGGCCTTCGTCGTGCGGGGAGGTTGTGCGTACCGGCCCCGCTGTTCGTGGCGACCCGTCGAACGGGCCGTGGTGCTAGGCGCGCTGCGGGTCGCCCGCCGTCGCTCGCGCCGATCCACGGGCGCCCGCGGGGCGTCTGCTGACCGCCGGGGTCGCCGGGGTGCGCTCGCCCCGTGGGGTGTGCGGGCCCTGCGGCAGCAGGGCCGAGGGGCGGGTGGACGAGCGGGTCGCGCCGACCGGCTCCCGGGGGCGCTGGGGCACCGGCGCCGGTACCGGCGCGGCGGGGGATCCGGCGCCGGAGCGGCGGGCCCGCCAGCGGTCGCGCAGCGCCAGGACGACGGCCTCGACCCGGGCGACCGGCCGCTCCAGCCAGGGCAGCGCCAGCAGGATCAGCAGGCCCGCGGCCCAGCCCAACAGCACGTCGCTCAGCCAGTGCGTACCGAGGTAGACGGTGGTCAGGCCGACGCTGAGGGAGATCACCGCGGAGACTGCGGAGAGCCAGCGGCGGGCCCGCGGGGTGGAGGCCAGGTAGGCGAGGATGCCCCAGGTCACCACCGCGTTCGCGGTGTGGCCGGAGGGAAATATATCGCCGCCCTGCCACATCTCGTTCGAGCCGATCATGGTGGCGTAGTGCGGGCCCGCGCGGCCCATGCCGTACTTGGCGGCGCCGACCGTCACATTGAGCAGCAGCAGTGCCGTACCGAACATCAGCAGTGGGCGCAGCGTGTGCTGCCGCCACGAGCGCCAGCCCAGCCACGCCGTCACCATCACGGCGGTCGGCCCGCGCTGGCCGAGCACGACCCAGTAGTCCAGGAAGGCGTGGATCTCCGGCCACTGCTGGTACGGCCGGAAGAACATGACCTGCCAGTCGAGCGCGACCAGCCACGACGTGGCCAGCACGGCCACCACGATGGTCAGGTAGAAGGACAGGGTCAGCCCGAAGAGCACGATGCGGTGCCGGCTCATGGTGGGCATGACCACATGAGTCGGCCGTTCGGGCTCGCGGTCGAGCCGGGCGAAGACCCGCTCGAGGCGCCGGGTCAGGTTTCGTTCGGTACGCACCCAATCGACGCTACAGCGGGCACGCGGCGGCCCGGCCCGAAACAGGGGCTTTGTGATGACGATGTGATGTGGGATTGATCTCAGCGTTCCGTTTATTCCCGGGGTTCCGATAACCGGGGAACGCTGTTCCGTTGAATTCCGTGATCGTTTCCGCGGGCTCGTTATGGGCCGCTTATCAATGCGTTCGCCGCGTGCTGGCACGGAATTCTCCGTCCGGTCAGGGGGCCGGGATGATCGATCACGGGGGCCCCGAGCCGTTCAGCCAGAACGCCCCGTAGACCGCCGAGACCAGCGCGAGTCCCCCGAGGACCCACACCGGTCCGGTGGTTCGTCGCCGGGCCAGTGCCACCGCGAGCGGCAGCAGCAGCGGGAACGCGGGCAGCATCAGCCGCGGCTTGGAACCGAAGTACCCCGAGGAACACAGGGCAAGCGCGAGAACGATGCCCGTGTACACGAGCAACGGCACCGGCTGGCGCTGTCGTACCCCGGTCACGTACAGCCAGAGGACCAGGGCGACCCCGACGATCAGACCGGTCCCGGCGAGCGCCCCCGGAACCGACGTGAACTTGTCGCCGATGAACCGGGCGAAGGCCAGACCGCCGTCGAAGCCGTTGCCCCACTGTCCCTGGACGTCGAGATAGCCGAAGAGCCAGTCGCCGGTGCGGTGCCCGACCCACAGCACGTACGCGGCCGCGCCCGCGGGGGCGAGCAGCGCCCCCGCCACCACACGCCAGGTGACCCTTCGCTCGCGCCGCACCCACAGCGCGGCCGCCACCCAGACCGCCGCCACGACGGCCGCGCCGACCGGCCGGGTCAGCCCGGCGAGCGCGGCGAGCAGGCCCGCCGTCACCCAGTGGCGTCGCAGGACCGCGTACAGTCCCCACGCCGCGAGCGCCGTGAACAGGGCCTCGCTGTACGCCATCGACGCCACGACCCCGATGGGCAGCGCGCCCCACAGGACCGCCAGGCAGATGCCCGTCCTGCGGCCCGACACATGATCGCCGACCGCGAAGATCCCCCAGGCCGCCGCCAGCGAGGCCAGCCAGCTCACCACCATGCCCGCCTGCCCGTACGAGAGCGGGGTGAGCGCCGACACCAGACGCTCCAGCCAGGGCAGCAGCGGGAAGAAGGCGAGGTTCGAGTGGACGCCGCCGTCGGGCAGCGTCACCGACCAGCCGTAGCCGTGCTCGGCGACGCGGGTGTACCAGAGCGAGTCCCAGCGCGCCGTGAGCAGCGTCAGCCAGCTCTTGCCCGTCGCGGCGCTCCACAGCGCGAGCACCAGTACACCGAGGGCGCGCACGCCCGCGTATCCGAGCAGGGCCGGCGCCGCGCGCCGCAGCGCGAGCCGGTTCTGTCGCTCCACTTGATCCACGTCCGTCACGGCCCCGATTATCGGCGCTCGCCCCTCGGCTTCCGTGCGCCGCCCGCTCCCTGCGAGTGGCGTACGCCACACCCCTCGGAACGCTCCATGAGAGCTCGGCCACGTGTCACCGGCCCGAACTCGCGTACTCTGACGGCTCACTCGCCTTTCGCAGCGGGGCCGGGAGACCGCTCCTCCCGACCGAAGACCGCGGGCCGTCCCCAGCCCCCGGATCCGCCGAACGCGAGGACCACTGGGAGGTACGCACATGTCCGGGACGAACACGGCCCGCGGGCGCATCGCTGCCATCGGCGCCCGCACCAATCGCTGGGTCGTCCTCGTCGTCCTGTGCACGAGCCTGCTGCTGGTCGCGCTCGACTCGACCATCCTCTACGTCGCCCTGCCCTCGGTCACCGAGGACCTCAAGCCGACCTCGGTCGAACTGCTGTGGATCGGCGACGCGTACCCCCTGGTCTGTGCCTCCCTGCTGATCCTCTTCGGCACGCTCGGCGACAGAGTCGGGCGGCGGCGGATCCTGCTGATGGGGTACTCCCTGTTCGGCGCCGCCTCCGCCCTCGCGGTCTTCTCCGACACGGCCCAGGTCCTGATCGCGGCGCGCGCCCTGCTCGGCATCGGCGGCGCGATGATCATGCCCGCGACGCTGTCGATCCTGCGGGACGTCTTCCCCGACCGGAAGGAGCGCGCGGTCGCCATCGGCGTGTGGACCGCGGTCGCCGCGATCGGCGCGGCCACCGGTCCGGTGCTCGGCGGCTTCCTCGTCGAGCACTACTGGTGGGGCTCGGTCTTCCTCATCAACATCCCGCTGATGGCGGTCATGCTGCCGCTGTGCCGGGTCCTCGTGCCCGAGTCCAAGGGGCGCTCGGACGGCCCGTGGGACCTCTTCGGCGCGCTGCTCGCCGCGCTCGGCGTGCTCGGTGTCGTGTACGGGATCAAGGAACTCGGCATCAAGCGCGACCTGCTCGCCGCGGGCGCGGTCCTTCCGTTCCTGGCCGGTGTGGCGCTGCTCGTGCTGTTCGTGCGCCGGCAGCGGCGGCGCGAGCACCCGCTGATCGACATGCGGCTGTTCTCCCGGGCCGCCTTCTCCACGTCCGTCGGCTGCATCGTCATCGCCATGCTGGCGCTGGTCGGCCTGGAACTGATCGCCGTGCAGTATCTGCAGCTGGTGCTCGGGCTCAGCCCGCTGGAGACCGGCGTCCGGATGCTGCCGCTGACGTTCGCCGCGATGGTCGCGGGCGTCCTCGGCTCCGCGAATCTGCGCCGGTTCGGGCCGCGCGGCATGGTGTCGACCGGCTTCGCGCTCACTGCCTGCGCGGTGCTGCTGCTCTGTCTCATGGGCGAGCAGGACCGGCCGTGGCTGCTCGGCGCCGGCTTCATACTGCTCGGCTTCGGCTTCCAGACCACGCTGTTCGGCGCCTACGAGTCGATGCTCACCGAGGCACCGGCCGACGACGCCGGGGGCGCCGCCGCCATCGGCGAGACCTCGTACCAGCTGGGCGCGGGCATGGGCATCGCGCTGCTCGGCTCGGTCATGAACGCCGCGTACGCGCCCGGCCTCGGGCATGTGAACGGGGTGCCGGCGGCGACGAGCGGGGCCGCGGGTCACTCGCTGGGGGAGGCGTACCAGATCGCCGCGAACCTCGGGGGCACCGCGGGACACACGCTGCGGGCCGCCGCGCGGGCCGCCTTCGTGCACGGACTGCACGTGACGCTGATCGTCAGCGCGATTCTGCTGTTCCTCGGCGCCGTCGCCGCGCTGCGCCTGCCGCGCCGCATGGAGTGCGAGACCCCGGCGGCCGAGGTCGCCGCGCCGCGCAGGCCGTCACGCGCCGAGTCGTCGGTCGTATAGCCCCGAGCCGTCGCCGGTCCGACCCGGAGTCGTCGGTCGTCCGAGTCGTCGGTCGTCCGACCGCGGGTGGGCGGGACGGCGCACACCGCCCACCCGACGGTCAGCTCTGGTTGAAGAAACCGTCCTGCTGGACCTTGGCGTCCCGGCCCGACACGATCTGCGTGTCCGCGGGGGTCAGCAGGAAGACCCGGTTGGCGACGCGGTCGATCGAACCGCGCAGACCGAAGATGAGCCCCGCCGCGAAGTCGACGACGCGCTTGGCGTCGGACGGCTCCATGGCCGTGAGGTTCATGATGACCGGGACCCCGTCCCGGAACATCTCCCCGATCCGGCGTGCGTCGCGGAAGCTGTCCGGGGTCACGGTGCCGATGCGCCGGCCCGCCTCCTCGGCCTGGTCCTCGGCGACCTTCACCCGCGGGTCCGTCGTCCAGGCGGCGGGCCCTGCGGCGGGCTCGGGCCCCTCGTCGTAGTCGTCGTCGTAGTAACGCTCGTCATCGTTGTCGTCGACGAGGCCAAGCCAGGCACTCGCCTTGCGCACCGATCCCATGGACGCCTCCTCTCACAGCGGTTCCTCTGCGTTCCGCATGTCCTGCATCCCCATGTTCATCCATGATGCGGATGCGGCGCCAAGTGGATAGCCGCCGCGCGGGGTTTTCGTGACGGTACTGGTGCAGAGTCAACACGGTGTTGCCCCGGAGTTCCCAAGGGCTGTACGGGCTCGAGCTGCTGACGGTGAGTGAAATATGATTCTTCGCGGCGTTTGGGTGACCACCGGTGCGTACGGGTGAACGAGCAGCCGGACGAAGGGTCGATACGATGCCGTCGTTCATGGTCACTTGGGTGCCGGCGGGGTGCGTGCGCCCTGTTGACGGGCTCAGTTGACGCTTCGTCACCACGCTTTGTCGGGAAGCTGTGCCGGGACGCCCTGCCGTCCGGCGCGCGGGGGAGTCGCCTTGTTCGGAATCGTCCGGCCCTGCAGTCATCGGCTCGGGGACCAGCTCAAGACCCAGTGGATGGCCCATCTGTGCGGCCTGTGCCTCGCGCTGCGCGGAGATCACGGGCAGTTCGCCCGGGTCGTCACGAACTATGACGGTTTGCTGATATCCGTTCTGACGGAGGCTCAGGTCGAGCGGGTCGGGGACGCCGGGTCCTGGCGGCGGCAGGCGGGGCCCTGTCCGCTGCGCGGGATGCGCACCGCGTCCGTGGCGCAGGGCGAGGGAGCACGGCTCGCGGCCGCCGTCTCGCTGGTGCTCGCCTCGGCGAAGGTCCGCGACCACGTCGACGACCGCGACGGGCTCTTCGCGCGCAGGCCGGTCGCGCTGGCCGCGCGGAAGGTCGCGGCGAGCTGGGGAAGGGCCGGGACGCGGACGGGATCGGACCTCGGCTTCGACACCGCCGTACTCCTGGACGCCGTCGAACGGCAGGGCGGCATCGAGGCGCTCGCCGGGCCCGGCACGTCCCTGCTCACCGTCACCGAGCCGACCGAGACCGCGACGGCGGCGGCGTTCGCGCACACGGCGCGACTCGCCGGACGGCCGCACAACGCCGAGGCCCTCGCCGAGGCGGGCCGGCTCTTCGGGCGGCTCGCGCACCTCCTCGACGCCGTGGAGGACCTGGAGGACGACGCCGCCTGCGGGGCGTGGAACCCGCTGGCCGCGACCGGCACCCCGCTCGCCGAGGCGCGGCGGCTCGCCGACGACGCCGTGCACGGCATCCGGCTCGCCCTGCGCGAGGTCGACTTCGTGGACGGGAAGCTGGCGCATCTGCTGCTCGCGCACGAGGTGGGACGGTCCGTGGACCGGGCGTTCGGCGGGGCGGCGTGCGCGCACGGCGGCGGTCAGGGGCACGGGCCTGCGCAGGGGCACGGGGACGGCGGCCAGGGCCACGGTCAGGGGCAGGGCGGCTGGGTGCCGACCGGGGCGCCGGGGAGCCCGTACGCGCCGACGGGTACGGGGGCGTACCAGCCGGGGAATCCGTACGACTCCAACAACCCCTACGGGGGCGGCGGGCCGGGTGGCCCGGGCGGCCCGGGTGGTCCCGGTGGGTTCGGTGGCGGGCCGTCGTTCCAGCCGCCCAAGCCGGGCAGGCGCGGGTTCTTCGCCGGGTGCGCCGTGGCGATCGGGCTCTGCTGCACCTGCAAGGTGTGCTGCGCCGACGAGTTCGAGGGGCCGTGGTCGCGCAAGAAGCGGGAAGGGTGCTGCAGCAACTGCGACTGCGACGGCTCGTGCTGCGAGGCGTGCCAGTGCTGCGAGTGCTGTGAATGCTGCTCGTGCTGCGACTGCGGTCTGTGACGGCCGTGGCGACTGCGGTCCGTGAAGCGCAGGCCCTGTATACGGAGATACGGCGGCCCGAACGGCAGGGACGGGGTCACCTGCGTACCTTCGGTAAAACTGTTTCCGAAAGGTAAAACAAAAACATGATCCGGTGACCGGTGCCGGAGAGGGGTCGTTGGCCGGGCGCAGAAGCAGCGTTTCTGCCCAGTCAACTCGCCCTCTCCATAAGGCACTTCAGTGGATCTCCAATCGACCGTTCTGTTCAAGAAGGCATCCCCTTCCAAACGTAGAGCCGGCACCACCACCATCCGCACGCGGCTGCTGCGCATCCTCGGACTCGCCCTCGCCGTGCTCCTCGGTCTCCTCGGGGTGTTCGCCGCCGAGCAGATCTCCGGGTACCGGGGCGCGGCCGCCACCGCCGAGAACGCACGCCTGGAGGTCACCCTCCAGGGCCTCGTCCACGAGCTGCAGAAGGAACGCGGCCTCACCACCGGGTACGTCGGCGGCGTACGGCAGTTCGCCGCCAAACTGCCCGTCCAGCGCAAGGCCACCGACACCGCCCGCACGGCCCTGTCGGACGCCCTCGGCCGCCGCGGCGGGTCCGGCGCGGCGCGGGAGGCCCTCGGACGGCTCGACGCGCTCGCCAGGATCCGTGCGAACGCGGACGACGGCTCGGGCCAGGTGAAGACCACCTTCGACTACTTCACCAACACCATCGCCGCGTTCACCAAGGTCGACCCCGGCCTCGGCGACGTCGACGACGCGCGGCTGCGCGACGCCTACCAGTCGCTCCAGGTCCTGGGCACCGCCAAGGAGTTCATGGGCCAGGAGCGCGCCATCGTGCTCGGCTCGGTACGGGCCGGCGGGCGCTTCCGCTCCACCGACTACAGCCGGTTCATGGAGATCAGGTCCGGCCGGCTGGCCGCCCTGAACGCCTTCCCGCGCACCGCGACCGCTGAGCAGCGGCGACGGCTCGACACGGCCTTCGCGACGCCCGACGCCGACCGCGCCCTGGCCTACGAGGCCACCGCCGTGCGCGGTGGCGGCCGGCTCGCCGCCACCGACGTGCCGCCCATGGCCTGGTGGGACTCGATGACGTCGACCATCAACGGGCTGCGGGACGTACAGGTCTCGATCGGCGCCGACGTCGAGGCACGCTCCGCCGAACTGGAGAGCGCGGCCCAGCGCGACCTGCTGCTCTTCCTCCTGCTCGCGCTCGCCGTGATCGGCGCCCTCGGCGCCCTCGCGTACGACTGTGTGCGCTCCGTCTCCGCGCCGCTCAGCGGACTCGCCCAGGAGGCCCGCGAGGTCGCCGGGGTGCGGCTGCCGCGGGCCGTCGCCGATGTGCAGGCCGCCGCCGGCGGCGAGGCGCCCGTCCCGCCCGCGCCGCTCGGGCTCGACGCCCGCGCCGGGGCCGAGGTGCGCGAGGTGGCCGACGCGTTCGACAAGGTGCAGCGCGCCGCGTTCGACCTCGCCACCGAGCAGGCCGTGCTGCGCAGGAACGCCACGGAGTCGCTGGTCAGCCTCGGCCGCCGGAACCAGAACCTGGTGCGCCGGCAGATCGGCTTCATCAACAAGCTGGAGCACGAGGACGCCGACCCGGGCACCCTTGCCAACCTCTTCGAACTCGACCACCTGGCCACCCGTATGCGCCGCAACGCCGAATCCCTGCTCGTGCTCGCCGGTGAGTCGAGCCCCCGCACCTGGGCGACGCCGCTGTCCGTCACCGACGTGCTGCGCGCCTCTCTCTCCGAGGTGGAGGAGTACCGGCGCGTCAATCTGCGCCGGGTCGAGGCCGCGGGCGTCGCCGGTTCCGTCGTCGCCGAACTCGCTCATCTGCTGGCCGAGTTGGTGGAGAACGCGCTGAGCTTCTCGCCGCCGGACTCCGACGTGGAGATCGAGGGGCGGCGCACCAGCGCCGGGTATCTCATCGCCATCGTCGACCACGGTTTCGGCATGGACACCCAGGCCCTCGCCGAGGCCAACGTACGACTCTCCGGCACCGCCAGCTTCATGGCCGAACCCACCAAGTTCCTCGGCCACTTCGTGGTCGGCGCGCTCGCCCGCAAGTGCGGCATCGAGGTGCGGCTCGGCGAGGCGCCCGCCGCCGGTGTGGTGGCCCGGGTGCTCATCCCCTCCGGACTGCTCACCGAGGCCGAGACCCCCGCGGTCGCCGCCGGGCGGGCGGAGCCGGCCCCGATCGCCAAGGAGACCGTCGTCGAGCAGGGCGCGGACACCAAGGAGTCCGTCGAACTGCCAGCGCCCAGGCGCGAGTTGACCGTCGCCGCCGCGCCCGCAGGCAAGGCCGCGGCCCCCGCGACGTCCACCTCGTCGGCCGCCCGCACCCGCAACGGGCTCGTCAAGCGCCCGCAGCGCAGCGCCATCGCGAAGGCCGTGAACGAGCCGGGCGCGTCCACGCGGCCCGCGCCCGAGGGGCCGGCCGTCGAGCGCAGCCCCGAGGACGTCTCCGGGATGCTCTCCGGACTGCGCAGCGCCCACATGCGAGGCGCCATCAGCGCCGAGAAGGAACGGGCCGCCAAGCAGGGGGCCGGCAAGGAGAACACCGAAGGGCAGGGCGACAAGTGACCACCGTCGACACGCGGGGCGACTCGCAGACGTTCAACTGGCTGCTCGCCAACTTCGTCCGCAACACGGACGGGGTGCGGGACGCCGTGGCCGTCTCGTCGGACGGGCTGCTCATCGCCGTCTCCGAAGGGCTCGGCAGGACCGAGGCCGACCATCTGGCCGCCATCGTCTCCGGGCTCTCCAGCCTCGCGCGCAGCGCGTCCAAGCGGTACAGCTTCGACGGCGTGAAGCTGATCATGATCGAGATGGGGCGCGGCTTCCTGCTCGTCTCGGCGATCCGGGACGGCAGCTGCCTCGGGGTGCTCGCCGACAGCAGCGGTGAACTCGGGCTCGTGGGCTACGAGATGGCGGTGCTCGCCGAGCGTGCCGGGGATCTGCTGACGCCGGCCCTGATCGCCGATCTGCGGGAGACGCTGCCGCGATGAGCGAGTCCAGCGAGTTCAGTGACTCCACCGAGTCCGCGGAAGCGTTCGTGCGCCCCTTCATCATCACCGGGGGGCGCGCGCTGCCCGCCCAGGCCGATCTGCGCCTCGAGACGCTCGTGGTCGCGGTGGACGTGCCGGACGGTGACGGCGCGCCGCTCGCCTTCGAGCACCGGCGCATCGTGACGATCTGTCAGGAGCCCACCACGGTGGCCCAGATCGCCGAGGCCGTCGGGGTGCCGCTCGGTGTCGCCAAGGTGCTCATCGCCGACCTCGTCGTCGGCGGCAGGCTGTCGTGTTCGCAACCCGCGGAGCTGCCGCTCCACACCCTCGAAAGGATCAGGGACCATGTCAGGGCGCTCTGAACGCATCGCCCCGCTGGCCGTGAAGATCGTGGTCAGCGGTGGGCTCGGGGTCGGCAAGACGACCTTCATCGGGGCCGTCTCCGAGATCGAACCGCTGGACACCGAGGCCGCGATCACCCAGGTCTCCGTCGGGGTCGACTCGCTGGACGGCGTCGAGGGCAAGACGACCACGACGGTCGCTCTCGACTTCGGGCGGATCACGCTCGATCCGGCGCTCGCGCTCTATCTGTTCGGCACGCCGGGGCAGGACCGGTTCTCGTTCCTCTGGGACGATCTCGTGGAGGGCGCGCTCGGGACCGTGGTCCTCGTCGACACCCGGCGTATCGAGGACTGCTTCCCCGCGCTCGACTACTTCGAGGCGCACGGGGCGCCGTTCGTGCTCGCCGTGAACCGGTTCGACGGGTCGGAACGGTTCGAACTCGGCGAGATCCGCGAGGCGTTGGGGGTCGGGGAGGGGGTGCCGGTCGTCGAGTGCGATGCGCGGGCGCGGGCCTCTGTGCGCGATGTGCTCGGGGCGCTGATGGACCAGGTCATCGGGGTGCGTACTCGGGGGAGACGTACGCCGGCGCTTTCCCGCTGACCCGGGGCGCCCCCTTCTCCCCGCTCTCCTCCGGCGGGGGGACGGGGGCGCCTTTTCGTCCGCCGGGTGCGCTCGGTTCGGCGGGTGCGGGCGTGGGGGCCGGTCGCGTGGTCCCCCGCGCCCCTGAAGGCATGCGCTGCGCGCAGCCTTCCCCCGCAGCCGGAGAACCGGCTAGTCCTTGATCTCCGGCGGGGAGATCTGGGACTTGGTGATCGCCGACGGCTGCGTACCCCACTTGGCCAGGATCTTCCGGTAGGTGCCGTCCTCGATGAGCCGGTTCACCGCGGAGCGGAACGCCGGCGCCAGCGGGGTGCCCTTCTTGAAGGCGAAGCCGACGTCCAGGCGGTGGAACTCGTTGAGGAAGCGCAGGCCCTGCTGGTGGGCGACGGCGTAGCGCAGGCCGTTGATGGTGCTCATCACCACGTCGGTCCTGCCCTGCTGGAGGGACGACCAGATCGCGCTCGGCTCCGCGTACGTCTTCACGTCGTACGGCTTCTTGCCGGCCGCCTTGCACAGGCCCTTGTTCTCCTCCAGGGTCGTCTCGAAGGTGGTGCCGGCGCCCGTCGCGACGTTCAGGCCGCACAGCTGCGTGAGGTCGGTGACCTTCTTCAGGTCGCTGTCCTTGCGGACGGCGAAGCCCTGGCCGTCGTTGATGTACGTGACGAAGTCGATGGTCTTCCGGCGTTCGTCGGTGACGCCGAAGTTGCCGGTGCCGAGGTCGTACTTGCCGCTGTCGAGCGCGGGCAGGATCGCCTCGAAGCTCGCGACCTCGCGGTCGAGCTTGATGCCGAGCACCTTGGCGACCGCGTCCGCGAAGTCGATGTCCTGGCCGGCGAGGGTCTTTCCGTCCGGCAGGTAGGTGGAGTTCGGCGGGTTGCCGCCCACGCTCACGGCGATCTTGAGGCTGCCGCTCTCGCGGACGGACGCCGGGAGCAGCTTCGCCGACGCCGGGTCCTTCGTGAGGGACGACACCACGTCCTTCGTGGGGATCTTGTCGTTCGCGGCCGCCGCGGGCGCCGCGTCGTTCGTCGCGTCACCGGAGCCGCAGGCGGTCAGGCCCAGGGCGGCGACGGTGATCAGCGCGAGGGCGTAAGGCTGGGTGGAGGAGCGCATGGCGAGGAGTTCTGCCCTTCGGTGACAACACAGAGCACTGCGGAGCGCAGCGCAGGGGGAATCGCTGAACGAGGGGAGGGTGCAGCAGGGTGAAGACGCGTACGGGGACGCGAGGGTGTGTCGAAGTACGGCGTGCGGGACGCCGGAGAGGAAGAAGTAAGGCGTGCGGGACGCCGGAGAGGAAAAGGGAAGAGAGACGACGCGCTCAGAGGCGTCGGAAGGGCATCAACAAGACGCGGACCACACTCGACCGAAGTCGATGTGGGAGCGCGTGACCAGCCACTGCTGCGGATGCATGGGCATTAGTGGAACAGGCATCCGGTTCCGCGTCAACTCGCCCGAGACGCCCGGCTCATACTCTGGACACCCTTGACAGACGGCGTGAAGAGCCCCGTACTCTCGGTGCGGGACCGCTGCTGAGGGGCTCGGCCCGACAGGTGTGAAGGCAGGACCGTACGGGCCGGGATTCCAGCCCACGGAGCCGCCCCATGTCCTCGGAAACCCTTGCCAAGGCACCGCCCACCGGGCCTGCCGCGACAGCCCCCGCCGTTCCGCGCATCGTCCCGCGCCGCCGCACCGGCCAGTGGGCCGCCGCGGTCGTCGTCCTCGTCCTGCTCGGCCTCGCCGTCAACTCCGTCCTGCGCAACGAGGCGTTCCAGTGGGACGTCGTCGCCGAGTACTTCACCACCGACTCGGTGCTGCGCGGCCTCGGCCTCACCCTGTGGCTGACCGCGCTCGTCATGACGCTCGGCTTCGCGCTCGGCACCCTGCTCGCCGTTTTCCGGCTCTCCGCCAACCCCGTGCTGCGCGCCGTGAGTTGGGGCTATGTGTGGCTGTTCAGGTCGGTGCCGATCCTGGTGCAGCTGCTGTTCTGGTTCAACATCGGCGCCCTCTATCCGCGCGTCCTCGGCGTGAAGACCGTCGACCTCTTCGGTCCCGTCACCGTCGCCATCGTCGGGCTCACCCTGCACGAGGCCGCGTACGCCGCCGAGGTGGTGCGCGGCGGCATCCTCTCCGTGGACCGCGGACAGATCGAGGCCGCGCAGGCGCTCGGCCTGAGCCGCTACCGGCGGTGGCGCCGGATCGTGCTGCCGCAGGCCATGCGCTCCATCGTGCCGCCGGCCGGGAACATGCTGATCGGCACCCTCAAGGGCACCTCCATCGTCAGCGTCATCGCCGTCCAGGACCTGCTGTACGCGACGCAGCTCGTCTACCACCGCACCTACCAGGTCATCCCGCTGCTGCTCGTCGCCACCCTCTGGTACGTCGTGGTGACCTCGCTGCTCAGCGCCGGCCAGTACTACGTCGAGCGGCACTACGCGCGCGGGACCCGCCGATGAGCGCCGTACGGCAGTCCCTCGTCATCGTCGGAGCCGGTCCGCGCGGCACCGGCGTCCTCGAACGCATCGCCGCCAACGCCCGTGCCGACGAAGGAGAGTTGGCTCTCGACGTACATCTCGTCGACCCGTTCCCGCCCGGTGGCGGGCGCATCTGGCGGCAGGAGCAGTCGCCGCTGCTGTGGATGAACTCGCAGGCCCGGGACGTCACCATGTTCACCGACGAGACGGTGGAGGTGGCCGGGCCCGTGGTGCCGGGGCCCGTGCTGCACGAGTGGGCCGGGATCGACGGGCGGGAGTTCGCCGACCGGCGCCGGCAGGGCGGCTATCTGCGGTGGGTGTACGAGAAGGCCGTCGCCGCGCTGCCCGCCGGTGTCGTCGTCCATCACCACGCGTGCCGCGCCGTGCGGCTGTCCGGGCCGCGGCACGAGCGCCAGCAGGTGTGGCTCGAAGGGCGAGCGCGCCCGCTGCTCGCCGATGCCGTGCTCCTCACGCAGGGGCACCTCGATGCCGAACTCGACGACGAGCAGCGCGAGTTGAGCGCGTACGCGGAGCGGCACGGGCTGGTGCATCTGCCGCCCGACTTCACCGCCGACGCCGATCTGAGCGTGCTCGCACCCGGACAGGACGTGCTCGTACGCGGCTTCGGGCTCGCCTTCGTCGATCTGATGGTGCTGCTCACCGAGGGGCGGGGCGGGCGGTACGAGGCGGACGGTACGTATGTGCCCTCCGGGCGGGAGCCGGTGTTGTACGTGGGGTCGCGGCGTGGGGTGCCGTATCACTCGAAGATCGGTTACGAGTGGGGTGCCGCGCCCGATCCTGCGGGGCCGGAACCCGGTGCCGGGCCGCAGCCGGAGACGGGGGCTGAGCGGGGCGGATGGGTCGACGTGGCGCCGCGGCCCGATCTGCCGCGGTTTCTCGGGCCCGCGCAGGTCGATGAACTCCTCGCCCTGAAGGGGGAGTTCGACTTCCGGCGGGATCTGTGGCCGCTCATCGCCAAGGAGCTCGGATACGCGCACTACCACCGGCTGTTCAGCGCCCACCCCGAGCGCACGGCCGTCGCCTGGGACGTCTTCGAGGAGAAGTACGCGGCCGCGGCGCCGCTCGGCGCCGACCTCGACGCCCTCGTGGGCGCCGCGGTGCCCGACCCGGCCGACCGGCTCGACCTCACCGCCCTCGACCGGCCGCTCGACGGGGTGCGGTACGCGACGCACGAGGAACTGCAGGAAGGGCTGCGCGGCTACATCACGGACGACCTGGAACGCCGCCACGACCCCGGCCACAGCCCCGACCTGGCCGTCTTCCTCGGGCTGCTCTCCGTGTACGGGCAGATCGTGCGGCTCGGCGACATCGGCCCGTGGTGGCACGGCTTCTTCAGCTATCTGGCCTCCGGGCCGCCGGGACCGCGCCTGCGCCAGCTCCTCGCGCTGTCCCGCGCGGGCGTCGTGAAGTTCGTCGGCGCCGACCTGCGCGTCACCGCCGAGGACGGGGTCTTCCGCGCCACCAGCGCCACCGTGCCGGGCGCCCGCATCGAGACCCGCGCGCTCGTCGAGGCACGGCTGCCGCAGCCCACCCTCGCCCGCACCCGGGACCGGCTGCTGCGCGCCCTGCACGAGGACGGGGCCCGCGCGACACCCGCCGGGCTCCTCGCCGTCGACCAGGCCGACGGGCGGATCCTCGACCGGGACGGCACCGCCCACCCGCGCCGTTTCGCCCTCGGCCCGCACACCGACGCGCGCGGCGCCGGCGCCTTCACCCGGCCGCGGACGAACAGCCCGTCGTTCCGCCAGAACGACGCCACGGCCCGCGCCGTCCTCACGCTCCTGCGCGACCTCTCCCGCCGCGCCACCGCCGCCTGAGCCCGAGCGGCGGGCCCGCCCGCAGCACCCCTTCTCGTGAAAGGTACGTACGACCCGATGAACACCACCACGCCCATGGTCGAGGTGAGGGCCCTGCACAAGAGCTTCGGGGCCACCGAAGTACTGCGCGGCATCGACCTCGACGTCCGCGCGGGCGAGGTCACCGTCGTCCTCGGCCCCTCCGGCTCCGGCAAGTCCACGCTGCTGCGCACCATCAACCACCTGGAGAAGGCCGACAGCGGCTGGGTCAGTGTCGACGGCGAGGTCGTCGGCCACCGCCGCTCGGGCGACAAGCTGTACGAGCTGCGCGAGCGCGAGATCCTCAGGCAGCGCACCCGCATCGGCTTCGTCTTCCAGAACTTCCACCTCTTCCCGCACCTCACGGTCCTGGAGAACATCGTCGAGGCGCCCGTCTTCGCCCTCGGCCGTCCGCGCGCCCGGGCCGAGGAGACCGCGCGGGCGTTGCTCGACCGCGTCGGGCTCGCCGACAAGGCGGACGCCTATCCGCACCGCCTCTCCGGCGGACAGCAGCAGCGGGTCGCCATCGCACGGGCCCTGGCCCTGGAACCCAAGCTGCTCCTGTTCGACGAGCCGACCTCCGCGCTCGACCCCGAACTCGTCGGCGACGTGCTCGACGTCATCCGCGACCTGGCGCACCGGGGCACCACGATGATCGTCGTCACGCACGAGATCGGCTTCGCCCGCGAGGTCGCCGACACCGTCGTGTTCATGGACGACGGCCGCATCGTCGAGCGGGGCGCCCCCGCGGGCGTACTGGACGCGCCGCGCGAGGAACGCACCAGGGCGTTCCTCTCCAAGGTCCTGTGACCTGCCCGGACTCCCCACCTCCGCATGGAATACGACGGCTCCACCCTGCGCTCCCACCTGGGACCGCGCACCTCCGAAAGGACCCTCACCGCATGACCGACGCCATCGACACCGGTACCGCGACCGACGCCTGGAAGCAGTGGCACGAGGAGCGGACGGCGTCCGTCTCCGCGCCGTACGGGCCCCTCTCGCTCACCGGCACCCACTGGCTCGACGACCATCCGGACGGCCGACTTCCGGCCATCCCGGGGCAGTGGCGGGTCGACGGGGACGCCGTCGTACGGACCGTGGACGGGGTACGGACCCGGTACGGGGCCGACGCCACCGTGCCGCTCGGCGAGCGCCGGCTCGTCGTCATCGTCCGCGAAGGCCTGTGGGGCGTACGGGACTTCGACCCGGCCGCGCCCGCCCGCACGGCCTTCCTGGAGTCCGGCGGCATCGACGCCACACCGTACGACCCGCGCTGGTCGGCCGACGGCCGCTTCACCCCGTACGAGGACGGGCCCACGGCCGTCCGCGTCGAGAACGCCGACGGCCGGCACCGCGCGCTCGGCCTCGCGGGCGAGCTCGCCTTCACGCTCGCCGGGCAGCGGCACACCCTGCAGGTCGCGCGGCAGGGCGACGGCCGGCTGTGGGCCGTCTTCGCCGACGCCACCAGCGGGCACGGCAGTTACCGGTTCCGGTTCCTGTACGCGGCCGCGCCCGACGCCGACGGCCGGACGACGGTCGACCTCAACCGGGCGACGCTGCCGCCGTGCGCCTTCGCGGATCACTTCGTCTGCCCCTTCCCGCCCCCGGGCAACACCCTCCCCGTGGACATCGCGGCGGGGGAGCGGAACCTGACGGCCGCCCCGACCGTCTGACGGAGGAAGCCCAGCCCCGGCGGCGGCGTACGCGACGTACGAGTGAAGCCGTCGGGGCAATCCGTCGTGTGTGCGGAGATCTGGCGGAAGTCCGAAAGGCGCTCTTGTGCCGGACAGTTGAGGACACGAATACTCCCGAACAGCGCTTGTCAGGGTCACGGCGTGTCCGGAATCCGGACCGCCGCCGTGCCTGACCGCGCCTCACGGGCCCCGACCCCACGCGGGCCCCCGACTTCCCTCGGGAGGAACGACCAGTGAGGATCAAGCGCACCACCCCCCGCAGTGGCATAGCGAGACGGACCGGGCTGATCGCCGCGGGCTCCGGACTGCTCGCCGCGGCAGCGTTCACCGTTCCCTCCGCGCACGCCGCGGAGTCCCAGACCTTCAGCGCGACACAGCTCACCCGGGCCGGCGCCGCGGTGAAGTCCGCCGACATCGGCGGTACCGCCTGGGCCGTCGACGCGAAGACCGGCAAGGTGCTCGTCACCGTCGACAGCACGGTCTCGCAGACGGAGATCAACCAGATCAAGCAAGAGGCCGGTGCCGACGCGGGAGCGTTGCGGATCGAGCGCACGGCCGGCACCTTCAAGAAGCTGATCGCCGGCGGCGACGCCATCTACGGCGGCCAGTACCGTTGCTCCCTCGGCTTCAACGTCCAGGACAGCAGCGGCAATTACTACTTCCTGACCGCGGGCCACTGCGGTGAGGTCGCCTCCACCTGGTACTCCAACTCCGGGCACACCACCACGCTCGGCACGAACGTGGGGTACAGCTTCCCGGGCAACGACTACGCCCTGGTGAAGTACACCAACAGCTCGATCACGAAGTCCGGCACCGCGGGAAACACGGACATCACGAGCTCGGGCACGCCCAGCGTGGGCGCCACCGTCTACCGTGACGGCTCCACCACCGGCATCCACAGCGGCAAGGTCACGGCGCTGAACGCCACCGTCAACTACGGCGGCGGTGACATCGTCTCCGGCCTGATCCAGACCACGGTCTGCGCCGAGGGCGGCGACTCCGGCGGTTCGCTGTACTCGACCGGCGGCGTGGCCTACGGTCTCACCTCGGGCGGCAGCGGCAACTGCACCTCCGGCGGCACCACGTTCTTCCAGCCGGTGACCGAGGCGCTCAGCAAGTACGGCGTGCACGTGTACTGAGCTCGGCACCGTACCGTTCCCTGTACGTCCTGAACCGCAGCCAGCAGCGGGAGCCCCTGTCCGGTATCGCACCGGGCGGGGGCTCTCCCTTTGTGCCCCTTACAGAGTTACGGTCGAAGTACGCGCTTGAACCGCGCGCCTGTTGCGCCCGCTTCGGACCCTGGGGGGCCGTGAGATGGTCGAGGAACTGGTGGCGGCGGGAGTCACCGTCGTCTGCGCCGGAGCGGTCTACGGGATGGCGGCGGCCCGCGTCGTCAAACAGTACGAGCGCGGGGTGGTGTTCCGGCTCGGGAAGCTGACGTCGTCGGTGCGCGGGCCCGGGTTCACGATGATCGTGCCGTTCGTGGACAAGCTCCGTAAGGTCAACATGCAGATCGTGACGATGCCGGTGCCCGCGCAGGAGGGCATCACGCGGGACAACGTCACGGTGCGGGTCGACGCCGTCGTCTACTTCAAGGTGGTCGACGCGTCCGACGCCGTGGTGCAGGTCGAGGACTACCGGTTCGCGGTCTCGCAGATGGCACAGACCTCGCTGCGCTCCATCATCGGCAAGAGCGACCTCGACGATCTGCTCTCCAACCGCGAGAAGCTCAACCAGGGCCTGGAGCTGATGATCGACAGCCCGGCCATCGGCTGGGGCGTGCAGATCGACCGGGTCGAGATCAAGGACGTGTCGCTGCCCGAGACCATGAAGCGGTCGATGGCCCGGCAGGCCGAGGCGGACCGGGAGCGCCGCGCCCGGGTCATCAACGCGGACGCCGAACTCCAGGCCTCCCGCAAGCTGGCCGAGGCCGCCCAGCAGATGGAGGACACCCCGGCCGCGCTCCAACTCCGCCTGCTGCAGACCGTGGTGGCCGTGGCCGCCGAGAAGAACTCGACGCTCGTGCTGCCGTTCCCGGTGGAACTGCTCCGGTTCCTGGAGCGGGCCACACCCGGTGACGCGGCCCCCGCGGCCCGGTCCGCCGTCCACCAGCTGACGGAGCTGTCGAAGCGCACCCCGGAACCGGAACCCGAGCCGCGGACCCCGGCTCGGGAGGGTGAGGAGAGCACGGCGGAGGGCGCCTAGGCCGGTCGCCGGCCGGTGGAGGCTGACGGGCAATGCGCTCCGTGCGCACCGGAGTTGGACCGTTCGGCCCATGGTGAGAGAAGGGAGTCACCCTCTTCCGTCTCTGCCGTGACCGCCTCCGATCCCGTGCCCCGACCCACCGCTGCGGGACAGCCGTGCGCGGACCATGAGCCGGCCGGTCGGCTCGCCGTCCCGGGCGGACCGGCCGCCGGGCTCACGGGGCGGCTTGCCCCGACCGTCGGGTACGGCGCGGTCGCGGGGCTCGGCATGGGCCTGTGCCGCACCGCCTCCGGACCGCCGTCGCGCCTGGCCCGGCCCGGCGACCTCCTCCGGGCCGACACGCTGTGGTCCCTGTCCGCCGGGCTGCTCTTCGGCGTCACGGCCGGTGTCACCTTCGCGCTGACCTCCGACGCCGCGGCAGGGGCGGTTCGCCGCTCCGGTGGTCGGCGTCTGCCTCGGCGAGGGGATCGGCCTGGACCGGACCGGTCCAGGCAGCCGTCACCTGGCGGCCGTCGTCTGCTCGCGCACGGTCGTCGTCTGCTCGCGCGCCCGGTCAGGGACCCCGCTGCGGCTGCGCAGATTCCTGGACCGGGCCACCGTGGCGGGGGTCCTGCGGGTGTCCGGCTCCGCCCATCGGTTCCGCCCATCGGTCCCGCCATCGAGAACTCCAGGACCGGGTCCGGGACCACCCCACCCTCTGAGGGGCGTTATTGAGACAGGACTAGGCCTTACCCTCCGCCGAAAACCGTATGCAGACGGTGTTTGCAAAGGGGATCGACGTGGGAGCCGACGGAGGCGCTCAAGTGGTGAAGGGCGCACAGGAGTTACCGTACGCGCGTCCTGAAGTCGACCTTGTGTGCCCCCTGTGACCGTCGGGATAGTGGGCCCGTCACCCTCAAGGAGCCGATACGTCCCCCACGACGTCCGGTTCCCGACCCCCCACAGGAGGACGTGAGTTGAAGCACCGACGCATACCCAAGCGCCGTGCCGCGCTGGCCGGAGCGGGAATCGCCGCTCTGGTCGCCGCGGGCATCACCTTCCAGACTGCGAACGCCAGCACCGACACACCGGACGTGGCGCTGAAGAACCTCTCCGTCGCCAAGGCCGGAAATCTCGCCTCGGCCCTGCACAAGGACCTCGGCGCGGACGCGGCCGGCAGTTACTACGACGCCAAGGCGAAGCACCTCGTCGTCAACGTGCTGAGCGAGGACGCCGCGCAGGCCGTCGAGGCGGCCGGCGCGAAGGCCAGAGTCGTCCAGAACTCGCTGGCCGCGCTGAAGAGCGCCCGCACCACCCTGAAGGACGACGCGACGATCCCCGGCACGTCCTGGGCCACCGACCCCGCCACCAACAAGGTCGTCGTCACCGCCGACCGCACGGTCAAGGGCGCCGACTGGCAGCAGCTGAACAAGGTCGTCGACGGGCTCGGCGCCAAGGCCGAACTCCGGCGCAGCCAGGGTGAGTTCAAGCCCTTCATCGCGGGCGGTGACGCCATCACCGGCAGCGGCGGCCGCTGCTCCCTCGGCTTCAACGTGGTCAAGGACGGCCAGCCGTACTTCATCACCGCGGGCCACTGCACCGAGGCGATCTCCACCTGGTCCGACTCCAGCGGCCAGGTGATCGGCACCAACGAGCAGTCCAGCTTCCCGGACAACGACTTCGGGCTCGTGAAGTACACCGCGGACGTCTCCCACCCCAGCGAGGTGAACCTCTACAACGGCTCCGCGCAGCAGATCACCGGGGCCGCCGACGCGACCGTCGGCATGCAGGTCACCCGCTCCGGCTCCACCACCCAGGTCCACGACGGCACGGTGACCGGCCTCGACGCCACCGTGAACTACGGCAACGGCGACATCGTCAACGGTCTCATCCAGACCGACGTCTGCGCCGAGCCGGGCGACAGCGGCGGCTCGCTCTTCTCCGGGGACAAGGCGATCGGCCTCACCTCCGGCGGCAGCGGCGACTGCACCTCGGGCGGTGAGACGTTCTTCCAGCCGGTGACGGAGGCGCTCTCGACGTTCGGCGCGGAAATCGGCTGACCCGCACGTTTATGTCCCGCCCCCGGAAAGCGGGGGCGGGACCTTTTCGCGAAATTCTTGTGAAAACTTTCACAAGCGCGCAAGGGTCCAAGGACCTTTGACGTTCACGCAGGTGAGGGGTGGTTTGTGCGGGTGTCTCCGCGACTCGCAGGGACCTTCGGCCCATCGGCTGGGGCCGTTCACCGCCCCCGGGGCGGGGCGTAAAGGTGTGGAATTGAGGCATCAGCGAAAAGGGCGTGAAAAGAGGAGCCTGCCGTGGAAGCCAAGGGCATGGTGGACGAACTGGTCGCCGGGGCGCTGGAGGCGCTCGCACAGTTCGAGACGTACGACCAGGAGCAGGTCGACCACATCGTCAAGAAGGCGTCCCTCGCGGCGCTCAGCCACCACGGTGATCTGGCGAAGGCCGCCGTCGAGGAGACCGGGCGCGGTCTGTTCGAGGACAAGGCGGTCAAGAACCTCTTCGCCTGCGAGCACGTCGTGAACTCGATGCGCGGCCTGAAGACCGCGGGCGTCGTCTCCCGCGACGAGATCAACGGCATCACCGAGATCGCCGAACCGGTCGGCGTCGTCTGCGCGATGACCCCCGTCACCAACCCCACCTCCACCACGATCTTCAAGGCGCTGATCGCGCTGAAGACCCGTAACCCGATCGTCTTCGCCTTCCACCCCAGCGCCCAGAAGTGCTCGGCCGAGGCCGCCCGGATCGTGCGCGACGCCGCGATCGAGGCCGGAGCCCCCGAGCACTGCGTGCAGTGGATCGAGGAGCCCTCCATGGAGGCCACCGGGTTCCTCATGAACCACGAGGGCGTCTCCACCATCCTCGCCACCGGCGGCAACGCCATGGTCAAGGCCGCCTACTCGTGCGGCAAGCCGGCCCTCGGCGTCGGCGCCGGGAACGTCCCCGCGTACGTGGCGAAGGACGCCAAGCTGGGCCGCGCCGTCCACGACATCGTGTTGTCCAAGGCCTTCGACAACGGCATGATCTGCGCCTCCGAGCAGGCCGTCATCTTCGACCAGGAGATCTACGAGGACGGCATCGCCGAGCTGAAGCGGCTGCACGCCCACGTCCTGACCGCCGCCGAGAAGACCAAGCTGGAGGAGTTCGTCTTCGGGACGACCGCCTACGGCACGGACTGCGCGGGCGCCAAGCTGAACGCCGCCGTCGTCGGCAGGTCGCCGGTCTGGATCGCCGAGCAGGCCGGTTTCGAGGTGCCCGACGACACCTCGATCCTCGTCGCCGAGTGCGCCGAGGTCGGCCCCGGCGAGCCCCTCACCCGCGAGAAGCTCTCCCCGATCCTGGCCGCCCTGAAGGCCCGCGACACCGAGCACGGGCTCCGACTGGCCGCGGAAATGGTCGAGTTCAACGGTCTCGGGCACTCCGCCGCCATCCACACCGAGAGCGAGGAGCTCGCCGAGGAGTTCGGCCGCCGGGTCAAGGCGATCCGCGTCATCGTCAACTCGCCCTCCACCTTCGGCGGCATCGGCGACGTCTACAACGCCTTCCTCCCGTCGCTGACCCTGGGCTGCGGCTCGTACGGCCACAACTCGGTCTCCAACAACGTCTCGGCCGTCAACCTCGTCAACATCAAGCGGATCGGGCGGCGCAACACCAACATGCAGTGGTACAAGATCCCGCCGAAGATCTACTTCGAGCGCAACGCCGTCAAGTACCTCGGCGAGATGGACGGCGTCAGCCGGGTCACGCTCGTGACCGACAAGACGATGGGCGCCATCGGCTTCGTGCAGAAGGTCACCGACATCCTGGGCTCCCGTCCGCAGCCGGTCACGGTGCAGGTCATCGACAACGTCGAGCCGAACCCGGAGCTGGCCACCGTGCAGGCGGGCGCGGCGGCGATGCGGGACTTCGGGCCCGACACGATCGTCGCGCTCGGCGGCGGCTCGCCGATGGACGCCGCGAAGATCATGTGGCTGATGTACGAGCACCCCGAGATCGAGTTCGCGGACACCAAGGAGAAGTTCTTCGACATCCGCAAGCGGGCCTACACGTTCCCGCAGCTGGGCGAGAAGGCGAAGCTCGTCGCCATCCCGACGACATCCGGTACGGGCTCGGAGGTCACCCCCTTCGCGGTGATCTCGGACCCGGCGGCGGCCCAGAAGTACCCCCTCGCGGACTACGCGCTCACCCCGAACGTGGCGATCATCGACCCGATGCTGCCGATGAACCTGCCGCCGACGGTCACCGCCGACTCCGGCTTCGACGCGCTGACCCACGCCACCGAGGCGTACGTCTCGGTCTACGCGAACGACTTCACCGACGGTCAGTGCCTCCAGGCCATCAAGCTCATCTTCGAGAACCTGGAAGCCTGCGTGAAGGACGGCGCGAAGGCCCCCGAGGCGCGCGAGAAGATGCACAACGCCTCCACGATCGCGGGCATGGCCTTCGCCAACGCCTTCCTCGGCCTGGTCCACGCGATGGCGCACACCCTGGGCAACACCTTCCACGTCGCCCACGGCCGCACCAACGCGCTGCTCCTGCCGCACGTCATCCGGCACAACGGCACCGTCTCGTACAAGGCGACCCCGTGGCCGAAGGCCGAGACCTACCGGGCGCCCGAGCGGCTCCAGGAGATCGCGAAGATGCTGGGCCTGCCGGCCGCGACCCCGGAAGAGGGCGTGGAGTCGTACGCCAGGGCCGTCGAGGAGCTGCGTGAGCGCTGCGGCATCCCGGCCTCCTTCAAGGAGGAGGGCGTCGACGAGGCCGCCTTCCTGGAGGCCCTGCCGCAGCAGGCCATGAACGCCTACGCCGACCAGTGCGCGCCCGCCAACCCGCGGATGCCGATGATCGACGACATGAAGCGGCTGATGCGCCAGGCGTACTACGGGCAGCCCGCGGCGTAGTCACCGCTCGGGCCAGTACCAGAGCGGCTCGTCGAGCAGGCCCCCGCGCCCCGCCACCGTCGTCCGCCCCGACTCCTTGAGCAGTTCGACGGAGTTGAGGTCGACGCGGTGGCGGGGCGCCTCGTGTGCCAGGACCTCCGCGAGCGGGCGGGCGTGGGTGACCACGACGACCTGGGAGTCCCTGGTCGCGGCGAGGATCAAGTGGGCGAGCGGGGCGAGGAGTTCGGGGTGCAGGCTGGTCTCGGGCTCGTTGAGGACCATCAGGGACGGCGGGCGCGGGGTGAGCAGCGCGGCCGTCCACAGCAGATAGCGCAGGGTGCCGTCGGAGAGCTCGGCGGGGCCGAGTGGCCGCTTCAGCCCGCGCTGCGTCAGCTGGAGTTCGAACCGGCCGCCGCTGTCGACGATCCGGACCCGGCTGCCGGGGAACGCGTCCGCGACGGCCGTGTCGAGCGCCTCGTCGTCACCGGTCTCCCGGATCGTCTGGAGGGCGGCGGCCAGGTCGGCGCCGTCGGGGGCGAGCACGGGTGTACGGGTGCCGATGCGGGCGGCGCGGGCGGGCGCCTCGGCGTCGGTGCGTACATGGTCGTAGAACCGCCAGGAGCGGATCAGATCGCGCAACCGCAGCAGATCCGGGGCCAGTTGGGGGTCGGCGAACTCGCTGAGCATGCTGTCGTACGGCTTGATGTTCCGGCTGCGGTGCCAGCCGCCGTCGGCGGTGCGGGTGCGCACGGCGGGGCCCGCCCGGTCGCAGAGCAGGGCGGCGGGCCGCAGGACGGGGCCCGCCCAGGTGGACTCGCGCTTGATCTCGGGGTCGAGCTGGAACATCGAGGGCGAGCCCGGATCGTACGGGGGAAGGCCGAAGTCGACCGCGTACCCGAACTCGTCGCCCGCGAAGCCCAGTCTGAGACCGACCGGCCCCGCGTCGCGGTCGCCCGCCCACAGCACCGACGGCAGACCGCCCTCCTGCGCGAGCGCGGCGACGGCGCCGCCGCGGGCCGACGCGGCGAGCAGCCGCAGGGAGCGGTAGAGGCTGGACTTGCCGGTGCCGTTCGCGCCGGTGATCACGTTCAGCCGGCCGAGGGGGACGATCAGGCGGCGCAGGGAGCGGTAGTTCTCGACGGCGAGGGTGGTGATCACGTCTCGGAGGGCTCCGGCGGGGCGAGGAAGCGGCCCATCGGCAGGACCGCGCGGCCCCAGGTCGACGCCATCACCTGACCGGCGAGCAGATACAGGGCGCCGGCCGTCGCGCCGAGGCCGAACCAGCCCGCGACCCGGTTCCAGCCGACCAGGCCCGTGAACCCGTTGCAGGTCATCGCGACGAAGACGACGAGGACGCAGCTGAAGGTGAGCAGCAGCACCAGATGGATCCGCCAGCTCGCCAGCCACAGGACGAAGACCACGAACACCCAGGGCAGCGTGAACAGGCCCATCGCGTCGCCCCGCAGCGACGGGTCGAGGCCGGGCACGATCCACTGCAGCATCAGCGCCTTGGCCATCCAGAACAGCCCGAAGCCGCCGAACACCGTGGCGTGCCAGGTGTCACCGCGCTGGGCTTGGAAGAGACCGGCGAGCAGCTGGGCGAGGCCGCCGATGAAGAAGCCGACCGTGGGCACGTCGGCCGCCGCCAGCCGCTCGGGGAAGACGCCCGCGTCGATACCGGTGGCGATCATCGTGACGACGATGAAGCCGGTGAGGCCCAGTGGCCCGAGCTGGGCCTGGGCCGTGGGCTCCATGCGCTTGACGGAGACGGCCTGGGCGGCAGGGCCCGAGCGGTGCGGGAAGTTCACGAGGCGGCCCCGACGTGCGAGCCGCCCTGCGAGGCCCGGTGCGCTCCGTGCTTCCGCTTCTTCTCGCGCATGCTCGACACGAGCAGCGTCACCGCCACCCCGACCACCGCCCACGCCGCCAGGACCAGCAGGGACCGGGTGATGTCGTTGCCCTGGAAGTAGGCGATGGAGCGGGCCGCCCAGGTGCCTGCGCCCGGCGGCAGCCAGGGGCCGATCGCCTTCCAGAACGGCGGCAGCATCGGCAGCGGGAAGGCGCCGCCCGCGCTCGGGTTGCCCGCGACGACGATGATGAGCACGGCCAGGCCGATGCCGACGATGCCGGTGAGCTCCTCCAGGGCCAGGGTGATCGCGCCGACCGCGAAGGTGATCAGCGCGCCGAGCCCTGCGAGGCCCCAGAAGGAGCCGGGCAGCGCGCCCAGGATCGAGTCGCCGATGATGAGCGAGCCGCCGATGCCGCCCGCGATCGCGACCAGCGCCATCGCGCCGAGCCTGATCAGCGCGCGCTGCGGGCTGGCGGGCTTGGAACCGGCGCTGATCGACATGATCGACGCGCACAGATAGCCGCCGACGCACCAGCCGACGACGAGGTAGAACGCCGAGAGCCCGTCGAAGTCCTGACCGGACGCCGGTGCCACGTCGACCGTCTTCACCGTGCGCTGCTGGAGGCCGTCGACCTCGGTGGCCAGGGTCTGCAGGGCGGACGCGAGGACGGTGCCGCCGCCGGACGCGACGAGCAGGGTGTCCGTGGTGCCCCGCGGGTTCAGGACCAGGGCGCCGTCGATGTCCCGGTTCATGATCTGCCGCTTCGCCGCCGCCTCGTCGGCGACCACGCGCGGGTCCAGCGGTGAGCCCGGCAGCTTCGTCAGCTGCTGCTCGGTCTGCTGCGCGACGGCGGCCGTCGGTCCGACGACTCCGAAGGGCACGTCCTTGGGCTTCGGATTGTGCAGCGCTCCCACGTACGAGGCGATGAACAGCAGCTGCAGGGCGAGGACGCCGATGACGAGCAGCGCGGCCCGGGGGGTGACGGCGTCCTTGAACTCACGGGTGAACCCATCGGCGAATCTCATGCCCCCACGGTCCGGCGAGGCCCCTGTTCGTGCAGGTGGGGTGGCCCGAATGGGTGTCCGCATTCGATATCGCACAGTCGTTCGAAACTTGGTCTATGGTGGAGGTGGGGGAGGTGAGATCCGATTGGTTCGAGGTGTGCTGGAGGTGCGTGTGCCGGGCTTCACGCATCTGCACACCGTGTCCGGGTTCTCCGTGCGCTACGGCGCCACCCACCCGGAGCGGCTGGCCGAGCGCGCCGCCGAGCGGGGCATGGACGCCCTCGCCCTCACCGACCGGGACACGATCGCGGGGGCGGTGCGGTTCGCCAAGGCGTGCGCGAAGCACGGGGTGCGGCCGCTGTTCGGGACCGAGCTGGCGGTCGGCACGCCCGTACGGGGCGACCGGCGCCGGCCGCCCGTGCGCGGCGGTGCCTTCATCGACGAGTCGACACCCAGAGTCACCTTTCTCGCCCGGGACGGCGCCCGCGGCTGGGCCGAGCTGTGCCGCATGATCACCGCCGCGCACGCGGGCGGCGCGCAGGACGTCCGGCTGCCGTGGGAGGAGAACCACGGCGCGGGCCTGACCGTGCTGCTCGGACCCGCATCGGACGTCGGGCGCGCGCTCGCCGCCGGACGCCCCGACAAGGCCGCCGGGCTGCTCGTGCCCTGGCGCGAGGTGTACGGCGACGACCTGCGCCTCGAAGCCGTGCACCACGGCAGGAAGGGCACCGGGCCCGGATCGCTGCGGCTCGCCGCGCGCACCGTCGGCTTCGCCGCCGAGCAGGGCGTACGGCCCGTCCTCAGCAACGACGTCCGGTACGCGGATCAGGGCGCGGGCCCCGTCGCCGACGTCCTGGACGCCGCACGCCGGCTCGTGCCCGTCGACCCGACCAAGGAGCTGGACGGCGGGGAGCGCTGGCTGAAGGACGCCGACGCCATGCTGCGCGAGGCCGAGCGGGTGGTGGAGGCCGCGGGGTTCCACCGCGACACCGCGTACCGGCTGATCGAGCAGACTCAGGCGACCGCCGCCGCGTGCCTGGTCGACCCCGAGGACGATCTCGGCCTCGGCTCCGTCCGCTTCCCCGAGGCGCGGCTCGTGGGCGCCGGGCGACGCACCGCGCAGCGCGTCCTCGCCTCGCGCGCCACCGCCGGCATGGTCCGCCTCGGGCACGCGGGCAAGCGGGAGTACTGGGAGCGGATGCACCGCGAGCTGGACATCATCGCCCACTACGACTTCGCCTCCTACTTCCTGACGGTCGCCCAGGTCGTCGACGACGTGAAGGGGATGGGGATCCGGGTCGCCGCCCGCGGCTCGGGCGCCGGATCGCTCGTCAACCACCTGCTGGGCATCGCGAACGCCGACCCCGTCGAGCACGGCCTGCTCATGGAGCGGTTCCTGTCCAAGCGCCGCTCCGTGCTGCCCGACATCGACATCGACGTGGAGTCCGCGCGCCGCCTGGAGGTCTACCGGGCGATCCTCGACCGCTTCGGCGCCGAGCGCGTGGCGACCGTCGCCATGCCGGAGACGTACCGGGTGCGGCACGCGATCCGTGACGTGGGCGCGGCCCTGTCCATGGACCCCGCCGACATCGACCGGATCGCCAAGGCGTTCCCGCACGTCCGGGCCCGCGACGCCCGCTCGGCCATGGCGGAACTGCCCGAACTCAAGGAGATCGCGGGCGAGTTCGGCGACCGCAAGCGCATGTGGGAGCTGGTCGAGGCGATCGACGCGCTGCCGCGCGGCGTCGCCATGCACCCGTGCGGCGTGCTGCTCTCGGACGCGTCCCTCCTCGGGCGCACCCCTGTCGTGCCGACCAGCGGCGAGGGCTTCCCCATGTCCCAGTTCGACAAGGAGGACGTGGAGGACCTCGGGCTGCTCAAGCTCGACGTGCTCGGCGTGCGGATGCAGTCGGCGATGGCGCACGCGGTGGGCGAGATCGAGCGGGCGACGGGGGAGCGGCTCGACCTGGACGACCCGGCGCAGGTGCCGCAGGGCGACCCGAGGACGTATCGACTCATCAAGTCCGCCGAGACGCTGGGCTGCTTCCAGATCGAGTCGCCGGGCCAGCGGGACCTGGTCGGACGGCTGCAGCCGGCCACCTTCCACGATCTCGTCGTGGACATCTCCCTGTTCCGGCCGGGACCGGTCGCCGCCGACATGGTGCGCCCGTTCATCGAGGCGCGGCACGGGCGGGCGCCGATCCGCTACCCGCACCCCGACCTCGCGCAGGCGCTGGAGGAGACGTACGGCGTCGTCGTCTTCCACGAGCAGATCATCAAGATCGTCGACATCATGACGGGCTGCGGTCGCGACGAGGCCGACCGGGTGCGCAGAGGGCTCTCCGACCCCGAGTCGCAGGGCCGGATCCGGTTCTGGTTCGCGCAGCACGCGGCCTCGCGCGGCTACGACGCCGACACCATCGCCCGCACCTGGGGGATCGTCGAGGCGTTCGGCAGTTACGGGTTCTGCAAGGCGCACGCCGTGGCCTTCGCCGTGCCCACCTATCAGTCGGCGTGGCTCAAGGCCCACCACCCGGCGGCGTTCTACGCGGGACTGCTCACGCACGACCCCGGCATGTACCCGAAGCGGCTGCTGCTCGCGGACGCGCGGCGGCGCGGGGTGCCGGTGCTGCCGTTGGACGTGAACCGGTCCGCGGTCGCCCACCGTATCGAACTGGTGTCCGATCCGGCGCCGGAGAAGTGGGGTGTGCGGCTCGCGCTCTCCGACGTCTACGGGATCAGCGAGGCGGAGGCCGCGCGGATCGAGAAGGGGCAGCCGTACGCCTCCCTGCTCGACTTCTGGGAACGGGCCCGGCCGAGCCGTCCGCTCGCGACCCGGCTCGCCCAGGTCGGCGCGCTCGACGCGTTCGGCGCCAACCGGCGTGATCTGCAACTGCATCTGACGGAGCTTCAGCGCTCGGGGAGAGGCTCGGGCGGCGGCCAGCTGCCGCTGACCGGCGGGCGGCGCACCGCGTCGGCGGGGCTGCCCGACCTCGGCGAAGCCGAACGGCTCAGCGCCGAGCTCGGCGTTCTCGGCATGGACGCCTCGCGCCATCTCATGGGCGACCACGCCGAATTCCTGCGGGAGTTGGGAGTGGTGTCGGCGCGCCGCCTCCGGGAGGCCGAGCACGGGCGGACCGTGCTGGTGGCCGGGGCGAAGGCGGCCACCCAGACGCCGCCGATCCGTTCCGGGAAACGGGTCGTCTTCACGACCCTCGACGACGGCACGGGCCTGGTGGACCTCGCGTTCTTCGACGAGGCGCACGCCGCGTGCGCGCACACCGTCTTCCACTCGTGGCTGCTGCTCGTACGGGGAGAGGTGCAGCGACGCGGACCGCGCAGCCTGAGCGTGGTGGGCGGGCGGGCCTGGAACATGGCCGAGCTGGTGGAGGTGTACCGGGAGAAGGGGCTCGACGAGGTGGCCCGGCTGATGGCGGAACCCCCTGAAGGAGAGGGTGAGGGCGCGGGCGGGAGCACGGACGACGGCCGCCGGATCCGCATGTCCACCGGCTACGAGATGAACCCGTGGGCGGATCTGCGCCCCGCGGGCTCCTCGGGTCCGCCGGGACCGCCCGGCGGACGCACGTTCTGGCACCGGAGTCCGGGAAGCGCGGGGTGAGGCGAGGTGGAATCAGTGACTGATGTGCTGTGCGTACGTTTTCGGCTGTCGCCGGAGAAGGAGGCCGAGCTGCCCCGGCTCCTGGAGCTGCTCGGTGAGTTCAGCCCGGCCGTCGAGGCGCTGCCGCCCGACACCGCGCTGGTCGAACTGCGCGGCGCCACCCGGTACTTCGGCTGGGACACCCGGCAGATCGCCTCCGTCATCCGGGTACGGGCCGTCGCCCTGTACGGGGTCGAGTGCGTCATCGGCGCGGGCCCGGGACCGATGGCCGCGCGGATGGCGGCCCGCGAGGCCGGACCCGGCACCACCCGGATCGTCACCGACCTCGCGGCCTTCCTCGCCGGACAGCCGGTCGCCGCACTGCCCGGCGTGGGCGCGGCGACCGCCCGCACCCTGTGCGAGTACGGGCTCGACACCGTCGACCGGGTGGCCGCCGCCCCGCTCTCCACGCTCCAGCGGCTCACCACGGCCCGCACCGGCCGCGAGCTCCACGAGAAGGCGCGCGGCATCGACCGCACCCGGGTCGTGCCGAACGCCGCCGCCCGCTCCCTCGCGGCCGAACGCACCTTCGCGCGCGATGAGTTGGACCCGTACCGGCACCGCCGCGCGCTGCTCGCCGCCGCCGACGAGCTGGGCGCCCGGATGCGCGACGAGGGGCAGATCTGCCGCGCCCTGACCCTCACCGTCCGCTACGCCGACCGCACCACGACCGTCCGCACCCGCCGGCTCGCCGAGCCGACCGCGCACTCCGCGGCGCTCACCTCGGCCGCGTACCGGATGTACGAGGCGCTCGGGCTGCAACGGGCCCGGGTCCGCGGCCTCGCCCTGCGCGCGGAGGACCTCGGCCCGGCGGAGCGCGCCACCCACCAGCTGACCTTCGACCCGGCGGACGAACGCGTCCGCGCCCTGGAGGCGGTGGCGGACCGGGCCCGTGCGAAGTTCGGCCCCGGCGCGATCGTGCCGGCGGCCCTGGCGGCGTAGACCGCGAACCGCCCGTCCGCCCGGCGCCCGGTGCGTGCTCTCAGGGGGTTCCCCGGCCGGAGGCTGGGGGAGGGACTTCCGATGCGCGCCCTAGCGCGCCCACGGCGGCGTGACCCGGGTCCCGTCCGCCAGTTCCGCCTCCAGGCCCACCGACGTCGTCACCCACATCGTGGCCGTCGTGTCGGCGGGGTTCTCCACCGCGAGCGTCGTGCCCGCGTTCACGATCGCCGTGTCGCCGGCCGTGAGCGTGTGGGTCTCGCCGTCCAGGGTCAGCCGGAGCGAGCCCGTGAGCAGATGCAGGATCTCCTCGTGGGTCACCGTGTGGGCCGGTGCCTTGGTGCCGGCCGGGATCTCGCCCCGCCAGGCCGCCAGCTGTTCGCTGCCGGTGCGGGGCGTGGCGTACGAGACGAAGCGGACGCCGTGCATTTCGTGGACGACGGCCTCGGACGCGTGGACTACGGGCATTCCTTCTCCTCGGGCTTCTCAAGAGATTTGGTCAAGCTGCTTGTCTATATAGTCAGGCTGCTTGACCATCTCGTCAAGGGTGTTTCAATGCACGTGTGCAGAAATCCGAAGCCCTCGCCCTGACCGCCGCCCTGCTCGCAGCCGCGAGCGGGCTGACGCAACGTCTGCACGAAGGCGTCGTGGCCAGGGGCTTCGAGGGGCTGCGGCCCGTGCACGGCTTCGCGTTCGCGCGGCTGTCGTTCGGGGGCGCCACGGCCAGCGAGCTCGCCGCTCATCTCGGAGTGACCAAGCAGGCCGCCGGTCAGCTCGTCGACGAGATGGTGCGCAAGGGGTACGTGGAGCGGCAGCCGCACCCGCATGACGCGCGGGCCAGGCTCCTGGTGCTCACCGAGCGGGGCTGGGCCTGCACCCGGGCCGCCGAGGAGGCCGCGGCGGACGCGGTACGGCCCTGGGTGGCGGAGCTCGGTGAGGATGAAGTGCGGTCGCTGGCACAGAAGTTGGCGGCCGTGTCCCCCGATGGGCCCATCAGGCCGACGTGGTGACATCCCGTCAGCCTCGACCGGCGCAACCCGCTCCGGATTTTTTTACCGACGCGTAACTTCACGCCGGTACTACTCACGCGTAACTTGACGTGGGCACAGCGAGATCTCGTACCTCCTGCAACTCCCTTGAGCCGCAAGGAGATCCACGATGCTGCCCAGAAACAGATCCCGGTCGAGAGGGGCGCGTGCGCTGGCCGTCGCCGCCGCGCTCTTCGCCGCCACCACCGTCACCACCACGGCCACCGCGGCCCCCGCCCGGGCCGCCACCACGGCGAGCGCCGGCTGGAACGACTGGTCCTGCAAGCCGTCCGCCGCGCATCCGCGCCCCGTCGTCCTGGTCCACGGCACGTTCGGCAACTCCGTCGACAACTGGCTGGTCCTCGCGCCCTACCTGGTCAAGCGCGGCTACTGCGTCTTCTCGCTCGACTACGGGCAGCTGCCGGGGGTCCCGCTCTTCAACGGCCTCGGGCCCATCGAGAAGTCCGCCGAACAGCTCGACGCCTTCGTGGACAAGGTGCGCGGCGCCACCGGCGCCGCCAAGGTCGACCTCGTCGGGCACTCGCAGGGCGGCATGATGCCCCGCTACTACCTCAAGTTCCTCGGCGGCGCCGCCGAGGTGAACGCGCTCGTCGGCATCGCGCCCGACAACCACGGCACCACGCTCTCGGGGCTGACGAAACTCCTGCCGTACTTCCCGGGCGCCGGTGACCTGCTCACCCTCGCCACCCCGGCCCTCGCCGACCAGGTGGCGGGCTCGGCGTTCATCACCAAGCTCAACGCCGGCGGCGACACCGTGCCCGGCGTCCACTACACCGTCATCGCCACGAAGTACGACGAGGTCGTCACCCCGTACCGGACCCAGTTCCTCGACGGGCCCGACGTGCGCAACGTGGTGCTGCAGGATCTGTGCCCGGTCGACCTCTCCGAGCACGTCACCATAGGGACGGTCGACCTCGTGGCGTACCACGAGGTCGCCAACGCCCTCGATCCGGCGCACGCCACGCGGACCGACTGCTTCAACTAGCGGCTGTGCCGGCCTGCGCCGCCGTTCCCCACCGCGCGGCGGCGCACCGAGGCGAACAGACCCGCCGCGCCGATCGCCAGGGCGGCCGCCCCGCCGATCGCGAGGTACGCGGTGGACGAGTCGCCTCCCGTCTCGGCCAGGCGATCCGAACTGCCCTGCGTGCCCAGTGAGTTGGTGATGTCCTGGGCCGTGGGGGAGGCCGGGTCGGCACTGCCCATGTCCATCCCGCTGTGGTCCACCGTCGACTTGTCGGCGTCCTTCGCGATCTGTTCGTCGGACGGGGCGGAGGCCGTGGGCGCCGCCGCTGCCGACGCCGACGCCGCGGAGTCGCCCCCGTACGTCACGTCCGAGCAGGAGTAGAACGCCTCCGGGCTGTCCGAGCGCTGCCAGATGCCGTAGATCAGCTGACGACCGGTGCGCTCGGGCAGCGAGCCGGAGAACGTGTAGGAGCCGCCCTCGGCCACCGGGTCCGTCTTCGTCGCGACCGGGTGCTCCAGGTCCAGGTCGGCCCAGGCCAGCGGCTTCGACGGGTCGTACCCCTGCTTCGTCATGTAGAGGTTGAAGGTGCCCTTGTGCTGGGCGGTCACCTTGTACGTGAAGGTGTACGAGCCCGCCGACACCTTCGTCGCGGGCCAGTCGTCCCGCGCCAGGTCCAGGCCCTTGAACTCCTCGGCGTTCGCCGAACAGAGCTTGCCGTCCGGGATCCGCGCCTGGTGCTGCCCGTTCGCGTCCCCGATCCGGATGCCGTTCCAGTCGTACAGGGCCTGGGTGCCGCCCGCCGCGACCGCCGCCCTGCACGCCGCGGACGTCGGGTTCTCGGGGCCCTGCGCGTAGCAGGCGGCGACCCGGCTGACGGGGTCGCCGAGTGTGCCGTGCGCGGCCGCGGGAGCGGCGGCCAGGGCGGCCAGGGCGGTGGTGCCCGAAGCGACGGTGGCGAGTGCGGTCAGCCGGCGGCGGCGTGCGGGCATGGGGACTCCTCGGGATGTCGAACGTGGGGGTGTGGCAAGGAAGTTAGCCCGCCACGCCGCCGCGTCCGGACCGTTCGGGGGCCCCGAGTCGATCTTTATGGCCCTCTTAAGGCCGGGCTCAGGCTGTCCTCAGGCTGTGCCCGGACCGCCGCCCTCGGCCGAGATCGTCGAGGGTGAAGTGCCGCTGGTACGCCCTCCCCGCGTCCGTGCCGCGCAGCACCCGGAACGCGTCCAGGTCCCGCTTCTTCGGGTTGGTGCAGCCCGTGGAGCCGAACACCACCATCCGGCGGTCGGCCGTCACCGCGGCGAGCACCGCGGCCACACCGCTCGTGAAACGTCTTCGCATACCCGGGGCCGACCATCGGGCCCGGTGCAAGGCTGCCCGCGGAGGCACGTCGAAGGGCACCGTCACCGGCCCGGTCGGGGTCCGTCCCCGAGCGGGCGTCTCACCGCCCCGGCCGGCCTACTCGTCCGGCCACCACGTCTTGCGCACGTCCCGGCGTACCTCGGGGCGCTCCCGGCGCTGCTCCGCGGCTGCCTCGTCCTGCTGTCGGCGGGTCACACTGCTCGACCTGACCGGCTTGTGCATGGTCACTCGGCGCATGGTGCCTCCTGTCCCCACACCGGCTCCGATGTGGGGCCGTTGTAGACCTGTTCCCGGAGGGTCACCTGTCGAAGCGCAATTGTCAGTGGTGCTTGTCACTATGGCGAAATGACGAAGAGCACAGACCTTGAACAGAAGCCCGTCGACTGGGACGTGGAGGCGGCCTCGTTCGACGAGGAGCCCGACCACGGACTGCGCGACCCCGGAATCCGCGCCGCCTGGGCCGAGCGCCTCACCGCCTGGCTGCCCGACCGGCCCGGCCACCTGCTCGACCTGGGCTGCGGCACCGGCAGCCTCTCCCTCCTCGCGGCCGAGCGCGGCCACCGGATCACGGGCGTGGACCTGTCCCCGGCCATGCTGGAGCTGGCCCGGCGCAAGCTGGCGGGCCACGAAGCCGAGTTCCGCACCGGGGACGCGGCCGAGCCGCCGGTGCCCACGGCGACGTACGACGTGGTGCTGTGCCGGCACGTGCTGTGGACGCTGCCGGACCCCGAGGCCGTACTGCGCCGCTGGGCCGGGCTGTTGAGGCCCGGCGGCCGGCTCGTGCTCGTCGAGGGGGTGTGGGGCGAGACGAGCCCGGTCGGCATACCGGCGGAGCGGCTGCGGGAGATGGTGCGGCCCCTCGCCGCCGACCTGCGGTACGAGGACCTGTCGGGGGACGCGCGGCTGTGGGGCAAGACGGTGCGCGACCATCGGTACGCCGTGGTCGCGCACCCCGTCCTCACCGACTGAGACCGAGCAGGCCCGTCAACTCCCCGTTGCGGGCCAGGAGCTCAAGGGCGTCCAGGGCCTCGGCCGCCGCTCGCGCGGCGGCCGGGTCCCGCTCGGCGAGCCCGCTCTCGGCGTACTCGTCCTCGTCGAGCCGCAGCACCTGCGTGCCGTCCGCCGACACCCACAGATCCAGGTCCAGGTCCTCGCAGACGATGTCGGCGCCGTCGAGCGTCACGGGCCGCGTGACGTCGCAGTACCAGCCCTTCACCGTGCCGTCCCCCGAGCGCACCTCCTTGACCGCGTACCAGCGGTCGCGCCAGTAGTGCTCGGTGAACACGTCACCGGGCTCGAAGCGGACGAACCCGAAGTCGCGCACCCCGTCGCCCGCCCAGGCGGCCCGCACGGTGACGCGCGTCCCGTCGTCGGCGAGCAGGTCCGCCGGGTAACTGATCTTCGTGCGGCCCGCCTTGACGAGCCGCACCCGCACCGGGTCAGGCTTCGAGGGTTCGGACATGACGTACCTCCGTCGAGTCGATGACATAGCCGAACCACTTGTTGATCGCGAGCATCGGCTCGTTGCCCGCGTCGTTGCCGGTGTACGCCACCGTGATCCCGGCCGCGCGGGCCCGGTGCAGCGAGTCGTTCTTGGCGAGCTTGGCCAGGCCCCGCCCGCGGAAGGCGCGGGCCGTGCCGGTCATGCCCGTCGAGTAGCGGCCTTCGCCGTCGACCCGGGCCACCGAGAACGCGGCGGGACGGCCGTCCACCAGCGCCACCGTCGTCAGCTCGCGGTCGAGCAGCGGATGCTCCCAGGTGTCCGCCAGCCACTGCTCGTAGTCGTCGAACTCGGTCGGGATGTCGCTCGGCTCGTCCTGTACCGTCTCGGCGTCCAGCTCGAACATCGGGCGCGGGTCGTCGGCGAAGTCGGCCGCCGTGCGCAACTCGACGCCGGGCGGCGGCAGTTGCCGCTCCGGGAGCGCGTCGGCCGTCAGGTCGAGGCGGAGGAAGTGGGCGCTGCGGCTTGCGCGGTAGCCGCGGGCCGCGGCCCAGGCGAGATTGCGGGGGTCGTCCAGCGCCCAGGAGTACACCTCGCGCGCGCCGTGCCCGGCCAGATACTCCTCGGCGGTGCGCAGCAGCCGGGTGCCGGCGCCTCGGCCCTGGTGGTCGGGGTGCACATACACGTTCGCGTAGCCCTGCCCCGGCTGCGGGCTGTCGTACGCGATGCCGACCTGCGCGGTACCGATCACCGTGTCGTCGTCGGTGACGGCGATGAGCTGCTGGTAGTGCGCGTCGGGATGGGCCTGCGTCACGTCGTGGGCGATGGAGGCGGGGGTGGCGAGCATCGCGGGCACACAGGCACGGCGGACCCGTACGAAGCCCTCGGTCTCGGCGGCTCTACCGGCGCGCAGGGCGCGGACGATCACAGTCATGGGGCCGCACGCTACGCGCCGACCGTGCCCGGGTGCCTCCCAATTTCCGGTGCTGCGGGACAATCGGCCCGTGACTCTGAAGATCCGGATCGATGACAGCGCGGCCCCCTACGAGCAGGTGCGGGCCCAGATCTCCGAGCTCGCCCGCGGCGGCACGCTCCCCGTCGGCTACAAGCTGCCCACCGTGCGCGGCCTCGCCGAGGAGCTCGGCCTCGCCGCGAACACGGTGGCCAAGGCGTACCGGGCCCTGGAGGCGGACGGGGTGATCGAGACGCGGGGGCGCAACGGCACGTTCATCGCAGCCGCGGGGGACGCCGCCGCACGGGAGGCGTCGGCCGCGGCGCAGGCGTTCGCCGAGCGGGTGCGCCGCCTCGGGCTCACCCAGGACCAGGCACTCGCGGCGGCGCGGGACGCGCTGCGGGCCGTGTACCCGTGACGCCGGCCGGTCAGGGCCGCCGGCCGGGCCCGCGCAGGTCCAGCATGCAGAAGACCTTGTCGTAGCGCTTCTCGCCGACCGCCACGAAGCCGGGCAGCCGGCCGTACTCGGTGAAGCCGAGGGAGCGGTACAGGTGCAGCGCGTTCGCGTTGTCGCCGCGGGCGTCCAGGGTCAGCACCTCGATGCCCGCCGCCCGGGCGTCGGCGATCAGCGCGCCGGTCAGCGCTCTGCCGACCCCGTGGCCGTGCGCGTCGGCGGCCACCGCGAGCTTCTCCAGATCGGCGTGCGGTCGGTGCGTGGGCCGCGCGTAGCGCAGCCAGTACCCGAACCCGACGAGCCGGCCGTCGCGATACGCGGCGCGCAGCGCCCCGTCGCCGGCCCGCACCGCCGCCGCGACCTGCCCGACGAGCGCCGTGACCTCGTCGGCGGAGGGCGGCTCGGTCCAGCCGAGCGCGGCGCCCCCGGCGACCAGGTCGGCCAGGATGCCGTGCGCGGCGCACGCGAAGCCCGGCTCGAGATCCGCGGCGCCGCGCAGGACGGCCCGATGGGATGCGGGAAGGCTGCCGGTCGTGTCCATGCCCGGCAGCCTAATCGCCCGTATGCACGGCGGGAGATACAGGTGCCAGGAGGCACACGCCCCAGCGGGCCCTAGAGGTACAGGCCCGCGTCGGCCCCGTCCCGCTGATCGGGCACCGCCGTCGGCGACACCCCGCGGCGCAGCGCGAACAGCTCGGCGAGGGTCGCGCCGTCGCGGCCCACGCCCTCCTCGGTGCCCAGCCAGTCCACGGCCTCGCGCCGGGTCAGCTGACCCACCTCGATCCGGGCCAGACAGCGGCCGGGCCGCACCACCGCGGGGTGCAGCCGCTCCAGATCCTCGTTGGTGGTCACGCCCACCAGAACGTTCCTGCCCTGTCCGAGCAGCCCGTCCGTCAGATTGAGCAGCCGGGACAGGGCCTGCCCCGCGGTGTGCTTGGCCTCGCCGCGGATCAGCTCGTCGCAGTCCTCCAGGAGCAGCAGCCGCCAGCGGCCCTTCGCCGTGCCGTCGTCCTCGCCGATCGCGATGTCCATCAGATAGCCGACGTCGGAGAAGAGCCGCTCCGGGTCGAGCACACAGTCCACCTGGCACCAGTCCCGCCAGGAGCGGGCCAGCGTGCGCAGCGCCGACGTCTTGCCCGTGCCGGGCGGGCCGTGGAGCAGCAGCAGCCGGCCCGCGATGTCCTCGGGCCGCGTCTTCATCAGCCGGTCCATCGCCGCGGCCACCGGCTCCGTGTAGTTGGACCGCACCTCGTCCCAGGTACCGGCCGAGATCTGCCGGGTCGTGCGGTGCGGGCCGCGGCGCGGTGAGACGTACCAGAAGCCCATCGTCACGTTCTCCGGCTGCGGTTCCGGCTCGTCGGCCGCGCCGTCCGTGGCCTGGCCGAGGACCTTCGCCGCCAGCTCGGCGGTGGTCGCCGTGACCGTGACGTCGGCGCCCCGGTTCCAGCGGGAGATCAGCAGCGTCCAGCCGTCGCCCTCGGCGAGGGTCGCGCTGCGGTCGTCGTCGCGGGCGGAGCGCAGGATACGGGCGTCCGGCGGCAGCAGCGTGGCACCTGACCTGACCCGGTCGATGTTGACCGCGTGCGAGTGCGGCTGCTCGCCCGTGGCGAAGCGGCCGAGGAAGAGCGCGTCGACGACATCGGAGGGCGAGTCGCTGTCGTCGACACCCAGCCGTACCGGCAGCGCGTCGAAAGGGTTCGCAGACATGCCGCCATGATCCGGCACACAAGGGCCGCCCGCACGGGATTTCCGCAGCGCGTCACCCACGTAGCACGCCGTGCATTCTGACCCGCACGTCGTTACGAGGCTGTGGCAACGGAGTCTGTTCCTCCGCCAACTGCCCTGGTTAGTCTTGCCCTTGATGGGACGTCATGGGTGGAATTCGGGGGCACGGCGATGGCGGCTCATCGCCCTGCTCGGCGTGGGTGTGGCCGCTTTGGCCCTGGTGCTGACCGTGATCAGCACGCTTCCTGACAACAAGAACATCGACGCGGGCACGTCGCCGGACGGCGACAAGGTCCATGGCACCCCCGCAGACCCTCCCGAACAGCAGGGTCCCGACGTCGGCTGGGGCTTCACCCACACCCAGCACTCGGCGGACGAGGGCTCGGACCCGGCCGTCGTGCGCGCGGAGAAACTGCTCGGCGGGGCCCCGATGCCGCAGAATCAGGCGATCATGGGCTGGGGCGCGGACAACCCCGAGCCGGTGAAGGGGCGTTACGACTTCGACGCGATGGACCGCCGCATCGACTTCATCCGCAAGTCGGGCGGCACCCCCGTGATCACGCTGTGCTGCGCGCCCGACTGGATGAAGGGCGGCAAGCCCGGCGTCGACAACACCGACTGGAGTCAGCAGAACCTGGAGAAGGCCCCCGACCCCGACCACTACCAGGACTACGCGAACCTGGCCGCGACGGTCGCCAAGCGCTACCCGTACGTCCGGCACTTCATCGTGTGGAACGAGTTCAAGGGCTTCTGGAACGACGGCAAGGCCCGCTGGGACTACGAGGGCTACACCCAGCTGTACAACCGCGTCTACAAGGCGCTGAAGAAGGTCGACAAGGACATCCTGGTCGGCGGCCCCTACCTGGTGATGGACAGCCTCGACCCGAAACAGACCGACGGGGCGTCGGACGTCGTCAAGGGGCCCTGGGGCCGGATGGACCAGCGGATCGTCGACGCCTTCGACTACTGGAACAAGAACAAGGTGGGCGCGGACTTCGTCGTCGTCGACGGGTCGAGCTACACGAACGACGACGAGATGCTGCCGAACGAGTTCGCGGCCACCGACAAGTTCACGGCCGTCAGCAAGTGGATCGAGGACCAGACCGGCGATCTGCCGCTGTGGTGGGCCGAGTACTACGTGGAACCCGCCGACAGCAGGGACGAGCGCGACGGCTGGAGCGAGCCGCACCGCGTCGCCGTGCAGGCCGCCGGAATGATCGCCCTGGCCAAGGGCGGCACGACGTCCGGGTTCTACTGGAACCCGGAGGACGAGAAGGGCGACTCGTGCGCCGGCTGCCTGTGGCGGCCCACGGACAGCTCCTCCGGCGGGGGACCGCTGCCGATGTACGGCCTGGTCTCCCGGTTCAACGAGGAGTTCGGCCCGGGCACGAAGTACAAGAGCGTGTCCGTCGCCGCCGACGACGTCCCCAACGTCCGCGTCCTCGCCGACGACAAGGCGGTCCTCGTCGTGAACACCCTGAACCGCCCGATCAGCGCGAAGGTCGACGGCAAGCGGTTCGACATGCAGGGGTACGAGGTGAAGTGGCTGGAGCGGTGACGCGCTAGCGAGGACGTGCTGACGAGGACGTGCTGACGAGAACGCGCTGACAAGAACGGCGAAGGGGCGCGGGGTGGTCGCACCACCCCGCGCCCCTTCGTCGTCCTCGTCGCCTCAGTTGAGCCCCATCGTGATGAACCGCTGGATCAGCGACGCGAGCACCACCGCGAGCAGCGGCAGGGAGAACCAGAACGTGCTCTGCAGCCAGCGCAGTTGGCGCACGCTCGGGCGGGCCGCCACCCTGACCACCTCGCGCGCCGTGAGCAGCACGATCAGCGCCAGCGCGGCGAGCGCGCCCACCACCGACCACGGCGTCCAGGTGATCTGCGGGCCGATCGGTCCCGGCTTCGGCTTCTCGACCTTGCCGGACGGCTCCTTGCGCAACTGGTACATCGTCACGTCGGCGTTGGCGTAGACCTTCTTCAGCTCCGTACGCCGGTCCAGGTTCTCCACCAGACGCGAGGACCACGCCTTCGAGTAGCCGACGTCGAGCTGGAGATAGACGACCTGGCTCTTGTTGATCATCAGGTACGAGTTCGGTCCTGCGTCCTTGAGCGCCTTCACCAGGCCGCCGACCAGGACCGGGTCGACCGGCGCCAGCGTCGGCACGTACTGCACCTTCTCCATGTCGCGCGCGCCCCACGGCATCGCGGGCGTCACGTTGTCGACCGTGTCGTTGCTCATCCACAGCAGCCGCACCGTCGGCTTGTCATGGGCGTACACGTAGTCCATGGCCGCGACCTCGCCCGGCCTGATCCGCTCGAAGGGCTCATTGCCCCAACGGGCCACCAGGAAGCCGCCCATGAGCAGCAGGCCCGCCATCAGCGCGGCCAGCGGGGCCAGGCTGATGCGGTCCTTGTCGCGCTCCTTCGCGGTGACGCCGGTGCGCGGGAAGAGCGCGAGACCGGCGAGCAGCGCGGCGCCGGGCAGCGCGAACATGAAGACGCGCAGCGCCATCTCGCCGCCGTACGACTGCATGCCGAAGCCCAGGAACGGCACGAAGGTCAGCACGATCAGCGTCCGCTCGCGGTACTTCCAGTCGCGCCGCCGCCACCAGCCGTAGCAGGCGAACGCCATCACGCCGCCCGCGAGCAGCACACGCGTGTAGAGGACCAGCTTGTGCGTCGAACTGCCGCCCTGGATACGGCCGGAGACCGACGAAGAGACGTTCCCGCCGACACCGCCCACGCCGCCGAACAGGTCGTTGAAGTGCCCCGACCAGTACGGCTCGGCGAGGAAGCCCAGCCAGACCGCGACGAGCACCCCGAACAACAGCGGCAGACCGCGCAGTTCGGAGCGGCCGACCAGGACCAGCACCGCGAGCACGCCCAGCATCACGAACGGCGTGAGCTGGTGGGCCGGAACCGTCGCCGCGAACAGCGCGATCAGGACGACGAGCAGCACCGCCCGCTGACGGCGGTCCGTCGGCTCGACCTCCGCCTCACCCGGCCGGCGCTTGGTCCACAGCACGCGCGGCGCCCGGAACCAGACCAGCAGGATCGCCACGAACATCAGATACAGCAGGTACGTGAAGCCCTGCGGCGAGAAGTAGTCCTGGCCCACCCAGCCGCTGAGCACGAAGATCCACAGGCCGGTCCACTTGGCCTTCCAGCCGGCCCGCACCGAGCGCAGCAGCAGGAACATCGGTGCCAGATAGAGGAGTTGGATCGTCATCGGCCACCAGCGGATGACCTCGCCCAGGTCGCTGACGCCGCACGCCTTGGCGACGAACGCGGCCGCGGCGAAGAAGCCCGGCCAGCTCCAGCGGGCGTCCAGGTCCGGCACCGCCGAGCCCGTGCGGTCGATGTAGTCCATGAAGCCCAGGTGCTGCCAGGCGGTCGCGAAGCGCGGCTCCGTCTCGATGACGGCCGGCAGCGCGTGCAGCGACACGACCGTGGCGAGCAGCGTCGCCAACAGCAGCCATGTGTGCGGGCGTTCGAGCCACAGCAGCGAGGCGAAGACACCGATGAGCAGTGCGCCGCCGAGCAGCGTCACGGGGGACAGGACGGAGATCAGACCCAGACCGCCCATGCGGTCCAGGTCGACGTCGCTCATCCCGAGGACGGGGCCCCAGTACAGACCGAGCGCCGCGACCAGGAGCAGGCCGAGGACGGCCACGGACGGAGTCAGGCGCGCCCGGACGGGTGCGGACGGGGCGGCCGGTGGCGCGGGTGGCGCGGGCGGTGCCGGGGGCGTGACCGGCAGCTCGGGCAAGGGGGAGACGAGACCGACTCCCTTGCCGCCCCCGGTGTCGCCGGAGTCCGTCCCCGTCCCCGTCCCCGTCCCCGCCTCCGTACCGCCGCCCCCGGGCTGCCGGCCGCGCGGCTCGCCCGAATCCTGGCCGGTCTCCTCACCCGGCTTCAGATCGACGGTGTCGCGCGTCCCCGGCATCCCCGAGCCGCTCTCGCTGTTGCCCTCGCTGGACGCCTGCGAGGCCGAGGCGCCCGACCGCTGGCCCGGCACCGGAGCCCGCAGCGCCCACGTCGGCCGGTGCACCGAGGGCGTGCCGCGCGGCGGGGTCACGGGACCCGGCCGCACATCCGGCCGCCGCTCCTGGTGGTCCAGGTTGAGCTGCACCGCGAGATGCAGCGTGTCCGAGTCCATCGCGTTGCGCAGCGCCCACTTCGGGCCCTGCTTCTCGGCCGCCCCGGCCGGCACCTTCGGCGTCCCGAGATCGGCGAGGTCGCCGTCGGGCGCCGCGGCGTCGGAGGGCGGCGCGGCGGGCGCGGCCCGCACCACACGCCACAGCTTCGGCGCGGCGATCGTCACGATCACCGCGAGCGAGGAGATCTCCGCGACGCCCGCGCCCGTCAGACCCATCCGCGGCAGCAACAGCAGCGTCAGGCCGAGCACCAGCACGCACAACAGGCCCTGCAGCCAGGCGAGTCCGGAGGTCCGGCTCTGTGCGCGCAGCACCGCGAAGTACGTCTCCATCACCACGCGCAGCGCCGCACCGACCGCGAACCAGCGCAGCAGCGGCGTCGCCGCGTGCGCGTAGTCGGCGCCGAAGACATGCAGGATGTACGGCGCGAGGATGAAGAGCAGCCCACAGATCGGGATCATGATGCGGGCCATGCGGCGCAGCGCCGCCCGCGTGTTCGCGGCGAGCTGCGCCGGGTCGTGCGAGCCCTCCACCGTCAGCGAGGCACCCATGTTGATCGCCAGCAGATTGACCGTGCCGCCGATCGTGGTGGTGATGTAGAAGTACGCGTTGTCCGCGGAGCTGACCTGCGAGGCGATGACGACCGGCACCAGGTACACGACGGCGAGCGAGAACAGCGAGCCCGTGGAGTCACCCGCGACGAACCGGCCGATCTGCCGCAGACTCGGCGGATCCGCCTTCCCGTCCGTCGCCTCGATGTGCTTGGGCACAAGCCGACGGAAGACCAGCCAGCCCAGCGGGACCACCGAGAACGCGATGGACACCACCCACGACACGAACACACCCGTCGTGGCGAGCGTCGTCGCGAACGCGACCAGCAGCCCCAGCTTCACCAGCGAGAACACAGTGTTGCCGACCGGCACCCACAGCGCGCTGCGCAGCCCGGTCAGCACCCCGTCCTGGAGCGTGAGCAGCGCCCACGCGATGACGGCGGCGATGAACCCCAGACCGTTCAGCGGCCCGTGCAGGAATCTGTACGACGGGCCCCACACGTCGAGCGTCAGCAGGAAGATCAGCGCGGCGATGGCGACGGCCGCCGAACTCCCCGCGTACGTACGGAAGATGAGGCGGCCCGTGCCGCGTCCCGCGATCGGGATGAAGCGGGCCAGGGCCCCGGTCAGCGTCACGGCCATGAGCCCCGCGAGGAACTTCATCGCCGCGATCGCCGCGGAGCCCTGGCCGACCGCGTCCGCCGTGTAGTAGTGCGCGGCGGCCAGCCAGAAACCGACGCCGAGCACCCCGGAGATGCCGGTGTTCAGCATCAGCGCATAGGCGTTGCGGAACAGCTGATTACCGCCCCCCGACCCCATGCCGTCTGTCTTGCCCTTCTTGCCGCGGCCCATGCCGGGCAGCCTGAGTCTGCGTCCGGGCGGCGCCTGCGGCTCGGTGGCATCGGTGGTGCCCGGCGCGGCCTGGGCGGCCTGGGCGGCGGAGGTGGTGGTCGTGTCAGACACGGGTACGAGCTGCCTTCCGGCGAACCTGTCGGGCTCTGCGGACCACGGCGTACCCCTTGGTGAGGGCACGGTCCCTGGCGAAGGTGCGTCCGATCGCGCGGCCCTCGATCAGCCGCTCGAACTCGGCGGCGCCGGTGGAGCGGCGCACGGTGACGCGCTGCAGGGCGTAGGGACCCTGGCGGCGCCTCGCGAGGCCGTTGCCGACGGCGAGCGACTGGGCGTAGCCGGCCGTGCGCACGGCCTGGCGCACCCGCCGGTCGGAATGGCCGTACGGATACGCGAAGGAGACGGGCGGCCCGCCCAGCTCCTGCGCGACGATCTCGCGGCACTCCCGCAGCTCGAACTCCAGGTCGTCGTCCGGGAGCTGGTCCAGCTGCGGATGCGTATGGCTGTGCCCGCCGATCTCCACGCCCTGCCCGGCGAGCGCCCGCACCTGGTCCCAGTCGAGCATCGTGTCGAGCCCACGGCCGGTGTCGTGCGCGCCCTTCAGCCACCCCGTCGAGACGAACAGGGTGGACGCGAAGCCGTGCTTGGCGAGAACGGGCAGGGCGTGCCGGTGCACGCCCTCGTAGCCGTCGTCGAAGGTGATCAGGACGGGCCGGTCGGGCAGCACCCGGCCGCCGCCGCGCCAGATCCCGGCGAGCTCGGCGGTGGTCAGCGGAGTGCACCGGTGCTCGGCGAGCAGCTCCATCTGCTCCGCGAACTGCCCGGGGGAGACCGAGAGTCCCCGGGTCTCGTCGCTCGGCTCATGGGCGACCTGGTGGTACATGAGGATCGGTACCGGCACTCCGTCCGACGTCCGTTCCCTGTCACTCATGCCGCTTCCCCCAAAGCGTCGTCCCGGTCGATCTCCACGACGGAGAACCCAGGTGATCCAGCACCTCCGCCCCGCGCCCGGAAACTGCCGAGAACGTACCCACCGGCCGCCGTCGCCACTCCGGCCACGATGGCCCCGGCCCGCCCCGCGCCCCCGGCCCGGCCGAGCACGAAGTCCCGTACCCCGCGCGCCACCCCGGCCGGGAGCACCCGGCTCGTGTAGGCGCGCTCGCTCTCAAGTCCCTTGTCGGCGCCGACACTTCGGGCGACCAGGGCCTTGGAGAGACCTTCGGCGTAGGTGCGGGTGCGGAAGTAGGCGAACTGCTCACGGGCGGCCGGGACCCGGTGGTGGATCACCGCGCGGTCGTCCATCAGCAGCACCGCGTCCGGTCTGGCCCGGCTGAGGCGGATGCACAGCTCCGTCTCCTCGCAGCCCAGCGGCCGCTTGTCGCCGTCCCGGCCGATGCCGGTGGCGAACCCCCCGGCCGCGTCGAAGGCGGTGCGCCGGAACGAGGCGTTGCCGCCCAGCACGTTGCGCACCTTCACCTTGCCGCGCGGCAGGCCCTTGTACGTGCAGCCCACCACCCAGTCGAACTCCTCGGGGAACCAGACCGGCCGGCGCCCCGACGCCCAGATCGGCTCGGTGCGCCCGCCGACCGCCATCACCTGCGGATCGGCGTACCCGTCGAGGAACCAGCGCAGCCAGTCCCGCTCCGCGACCGCGTCGTCGTCGAGGAACGCGATGATCTCGCCGCGCGCGACGGCGATCCCGGTGTTGCGCCCGGCGGACAGGCCGCGCGGTCCCCGGTTGGCGAGCACGCGGATGTCCGCCGCCTCCGTGAACTCCTTGCCGAGGCGGTCGAGGAGCGCCGGATTGTGGTCGACGACCAGCAGCGTCTCCAGGGCCGGGCAGGACTGCTCCCGGACCGAGTCGACAGCGGCGAGGATGTCGGTCCAGCGGTCTTCGGTGTACACGCAGATGACGACCGAAGCCGTCATCCGCGTGCTCTGAGACTCCGTCAAGATCCGTCTCCCCGTACCAGGTTGAGCTTGGCGGGGCCGGTCTTGCTGTTGCGCAGGGCGCGCCGGTTCGAGCGCTCCTGGAGGATCACCTTCAGCACCCGGATCCCGTCCCGCACAGCGCGCAGATTGCTCGCCCCGTGGATGCGCAGATACTCGTGGCTGGGGATCTCCTGGACCTTCAGGCCCGCCTTGACGACCCGGATGTTCATCAGGGTCTCGACCTCGAAGCCGGTGCAGTCCAACTCGATCTCGTCGAGGCAGTGGCGCCAGAACGCGTTGTACCCGTAGCACAGGTCGGTGTAGCGGGCCCCGAACTTGGCGTTCACGGCCGTGCACAGCGCCCAGTTGCCCAGCTTGCGGATGGGTGTCATGTCGTCCGTGCCACCGCCGTTGGCGAACCGGGAGCCCTTGGCGAAGTCGGCGCCGGACACCAGCGCCGACACATAGCTGACGATCTCCTGGCCGTCCGCCGAGCCGTCCGCGTCGACCATCACGATGATGTCGCCCGAGCAGGCCTGGAAACCGGTGATCAGGGCATCCCCCTTGCCCTTTCCGCTCTGCGGCACGACCACGACGTCCGGCCACAGCTCCCGCGCCACGTCCACCGTGTTGTCGGTCGAATTGCCGTCCACCAGGACGACTTCGTGAATCCAGTCCGGAAGAGTCTTGAAGACGTAGGGAAGGTTCTCCGCCTCGTTCATGGCGGGAATGACCACGCTCACCCGCGGCGCGATGGCCAGGTGCGTGGAGATCGCCCGGTACTGGGCGGGTATTCGTGCGGGCGTGGTCCCGTCGTCCGGGATCACCGGGCGCACCACGGAACTGCTCATGAGTCTGGTCCCTCTCGTCCGGTGGACCGCCCGCCCCTCGGGCGGTCCGGTTGTGTATCCGGTTCGAAAGGGGGGTTCTCACTTACGGCCAGGACGGATCGCTCTCCGTACAGGCCGGGTGAGCTGGCAATACACACCGGTTGGTTGGACCGGCCGCGCGGCACGCGACTCAGCGACCCACGTCGTAAGAACTAGCGGCTCACCGAGCACGGCACCCCCCTACCGCGCCCCGCGCCGGGCCTTCGCGATCTTGAGCCCTCCCCTAGATCGCATTGCGTGATGGTCCGATGCGGGTGGATGTACGACGGTATTGATGATTGAGACTGTATGGCAAGACCTGGAACGAGGCCTCACGTTTTTGTTGTTCTGTCCTTTACCTCAACTCCTGCCCCGTTAGCGGATTTTGCCTTTCCATTTGCGGACGGCCGACTGGGTGAGGAATGCGAGGGCGCTGATGGCGCCCACCGCGACGACTCCGCCGTCGACCGACCAGCGGTGGGTGGCGAGCATGCCCTGGGCGACCAGCATCACGACGCAGACCGCGCCGGCGGCCGAGACGAGGATGCGGGCCCAGATGTCGAGGCCGCGCAGGGCCGCCGCGAACGCGGCGCCGGGCGCGGCCAGGAGGAAGAAGAGCGCGAGTGGTCCGCGCAGTGGTGAGTCGGCGTGCGTGAGCGCGAGCACGAGCCCTGCCCCTGCCGCGACGACGCCCGCCCCCGCGAGCAGATGCAGCGTGTCTCTGCCGGACGGTGTGTCCGTCCGCTGTTCCCCCGAACCGCCGGATGACGGCGGCTTGATGCCGATGGTCTGCATGGGCGACTTTGCCCCCTGAAGCGCCGGATGCCGGGCTTCAATGTCGCGCAGCCGCAAGGGGGCCGTCAAGGGGAACTCCCTTGACTTGAACCTCAGTTGACGCATCGACATGCACATGTAAAACATCACGCATGGGTATTACCGAGCAGTAGAGGGGCGTGCTACCACGGATGTGGCAGAGATCCTGCTAAAGGAGGTTCCATGAGACGTTTCCGACTTGCGGCATTCGTGACCTCGTTCCTCTTCGCATCCGGCGTCGCCCTCACCGGGGCGACGACCGCACAGGCGGCGGCCACCGGCTATGTGGCCCTCGGTGACTCGTACTCCTCGGGGGTCGGCTCCGGCAGCTACATCAGCTCCAGCGGCGACTGCAAGCGCTCCACCAAGGCGTACCCGTCCCTGTGGGCAGCCGCCCATTCACCCTCCACCTTCAACTTCGAGGCGTGCTCGGGCGCTCGTACGGGTGATGTGATCGCCAATCAGCTCGGCTCGCTCAGCAGCGCCACCGGCCTCGTCTCCATCAGCGTCGGCGGCAACGACGCGGGCTTCGCGGACGTGATGACCACCTGTGTCCTCTACTCCGAGTCCACCTGCCTCAGCCGTATCTCCCAGGCCCGCACGTACGTCACCTCGACCCTGCCCGGCAACCTCGACGCGGTCTACAACGCGATCAGCGCCAAGGCCCCGGCCGCGCACGTGGTGGCCATCGGCTACCCCCGCTTCTACCAGCTGAACGGCTCGTGCCTCGCGGGCCTGTCCGAGACCGAACGCTCCGCCATCAACAGCGCCGCCGACCTGCTCGACACCACCATCAGCAAGAAGGCCGCCGACCACGGCTTCACCTTCGGCGACGTCCGCACGACGTTCACCGGACACGAGATCTGCTCCAGCGACTCGTGGCTGCACAGCGTCAACTGGACCAACATCGGCGAGTCGTACCACCCGACCGCCGCCGGACAGTCGGGCGGCTACCTGCCCGTCTTCACGTCCGCCGCGTGACCGTCCCCTCAGTACGTGGGTGAACCGGTGGTGGCTCCCGTCGTGGGGGTCACCACCTCGCACGTCACGGAGTACGAGACGAAGTCGGACGTCACCGCGACCGGGCTGCGCACCTCCACCCCGATCTCGTTGCGCAGCGTGCCGCCGTCCGTGTACGTCGCCTCCGTCGTGTTCACCGTACGGCTCTTCGCGCCGCCCGAACCGAAACTGAGCGTCTTCCAGCCGGGATCCGACGGCTCCCCGCTCTTCGTCACCCACCGGTACTCGACCTCGGCCGGAGTCCGCCCCACGGTGATCGTCGCCGCGAAGGCCGGGGCCGCCGACGCGGGCGGCGGGCAGGGCCCGGAGTAACTGCCGCGCACCGCCGAGACGCTGACCCGCACCGACTGGGCCGGGGTGGTCGTGTGCCCGCCCCCGCCCCCGGACCCGCCGCTTCCCGGGCTGGTGCTGCTGCCGCCCGGCGCCGAGGAGCTCTCGCTCGGGCCGCCGCCGGTCGACGAACCGCCGCCACCGCCCCCCGCGTTCGTCGCACCGCCGCCCGAACTCCCGCTGCCGGAGCCCCCCGAGCTGCCGCCGCTGTTGCTCCCGCCGCCCCCGTCGTCACGGTTGAGCAGCGCGTACGCCAGTCCGCCGATCGCCAGCAGCAGTACGACGATGCCCGCGATCAGGGCGAGCGAGGCGCGGCGCGCGTCGCGCCGGCCGGTGTCGGCCGCAACGGTCGACGCGGTGCCGGCCGCCGCGGACGGCGAGCCGGCGGACGCGGCACCGGCCGTCGGCAGGGGTACGGGTACGGGCAGGGGCTTCGGCGGCGTGGACGAGGCCGACGGGTACCGGCCCGTCTGGGTGGGCATCGACGACAGCCCCGACGACCCCGGGCGCAGCGTGCCGCCCGCGCCGACGATCCGCAGATCCCGCTCGGCGTCCGCCGCGGAGATCCGCTCGGCCGGATCCTTGCGCAGCAGCCCCTCGATGACGGGCGTCAACGGCCCCGCGTGGTCCGCCGGCGGCAGCTCCTCGTCGACGACCGCACGCAGCGTGCTCAGCGGGGTGTCCTGCCGGAAAGGGGAGTGACCCTCCACGGCCGCGTACAGCAGCACCCCCAGCGACCACAGATCGGACTCCGGGCCCGGCGTGCGTCCCAACGCCCGCTCAGGGGCGAGGAATTCGGGGGAGCCGATCACCTCCCCGGTCATGGTGAGCGCCTGTGTCCCCTCGACCATGGCGATCCCGAAGTCGGTGAGGACGACCCGGCCGTCGTTCGACAGCAGGACGTTCCCCGGCTTCACGTCGCGGTGCAGCACCCCGGCCTCGTGCGCGGCCCGCAGCGCGGCGAGCACCTCGGCCCCGATGTGTGCGGCGCGCTGCGGGGAGAGGGGGCCCTCCGCGTCCAGCTGGTCGGCGAGGGAGACACCGCGCACCAACTCCATGACGACCCAGGGGCGTTCGCCGTCCGTCGCCACGTCGTACAGCGTGATCACATTGCGGTGTGCGATCCGTGCCGCCGCCCACGCCTCGCGCTCCAGGCGCCGGTACATCCGCTCGCGGTCCGCCGGTGGCAGCCCGGCCGGGGCCCGCACCTCCTTCACGGCGACCTCGCGCCCGAGCACATCGTCATGGGCCCGCCACACGGTGCCCATGCCACCCTCGCCGATCGGGTCGAGCAGTCGGTACCGCCCTGCGACGACCCGACCACCGCTTCCACTTCCGCCACTGGCAGGACCTGAGCTCACGGGCGCCGCCCCCACTCGCCACGACAACACGACAAGTCTGAACAAAAGTAGCTCAACCGAGCGCCGATGCGGCCCCCTTGAACACCAATCCGCACCCGAGGGCGAGAACGACACACGCGGAGCCGAGCGGCACGAGGCGCCCGGCGACCCGCCACGTCCCGGCCCGCGCCCGCCCGATCCGGCGGCCCGCGAACGCCCCCGCCCGTACGACGACGAACCCGGCCGCCGTCAGGGTGACCGCGAGCCCGGCCCCGTACGCGACCACGAGCAGCGTGCCGAACCAGGCCTGGCCGAGGGCCGCGGCGCCGACCAGGACGACGACCGCGGACGGACTGGGGACGAGGCCACCGGCGAAGCCGAGGAAGAGGGCGCCGCGGAGGGTGGGGGCTGTGGGGTGGGGGTGGCTGTGGTCGAGGCTGTGGTCGTGCTCGTGGCTGTGGCTGTGATCGTGATCGTGTGTGTGGGCGCGGGTGCGGGGTGTCAGTCTGTTGCGCCATGCCTTGCGTACGAGTGTCAGGCCCGCGCCCGTCACCAGGACGCCGCTGGCCACGCCGAGCCACGCCACGATCGACGGAGTCGCCGTCGAGCCGCCGATGACCAGGGCGCCGAGCGCGACCACGCCCAGCGTGTGCGTGACGGTGACCGAGGCCGCGAGCGGCAGGACGTCGCGCAGCCGGGCCCGGCCGCGGGCCGCCGCGGCCGCCGCCATCAGCGTCTTGCCGTGGCCCGGGGCGAGCGCGTGCAGCGCGCCGAGCACGAGGGCGCCGGCCAGGGCGAGCGCCGCGAAGCCCGGGGTGAGGTCGTGGCGGGCGACGAGGCCGGTCAGCGCGCTGGTCCAGCGGTCGGCGCCGCGCGGCAGGGCGCCGGACGCCGTGGGCGGCGGGCGCTGTCCGGTCAGGGCCGGGCCGCCGGGGGTGACGCGGAGGGCGGCCGTGGTCACGTCGGGCGGGGACGACAGCAGGCCCTTGGGGTAGTGGGTGAGGAGGCGGGACGTGGAGGTGCGGGGGACGTCGCTGCGGGTGAGCGTGGTGCGGTCGCCCTGCGCGGTGATCTCGTGCCAGCCGGGGCCCGGGCGGGCGGGTGAGCGGAAGGTGAGCGTGGCGCCCTCGCGGGGCAGTGGGGCGGTGGCGTGGCACTCCACGCGCAGGGTGTGCAGGCCGGCCTGGCCGGGGCGGAGGGTGGCGTGGGCGGTGCCCGGGGTGAGCGGGGTGGGGTGGCCGTCGACGGTGAGGTGGGTGGATTCGGCGGCGCTGCGGCAGCGGGTGCTGGCCCAACTCGCCATCCCTGTGCGCCTGATGTCGGGTTCGGCCTGGGTGGCGGGGATCTCGGCGAGGTCTTCCAGGTGCGTGACGCGGAGCAGGGTGGGGGTGGGGACGAGGCCGTCGTGGGTGTTGGTGGTGAAGTTGCCCAGGGGGTGGGCGGATGCCTTTGCGGTGGGGAGCAGGGTGAGGGCGAGGGCGGCCAGGAGGGTGAGCGCGGCGAGGAGGATCCTGCGGCCCGCCAGGGGTGCGGGGAACCGCGCGACCGGCCGAGATCGTGCTGCACCCGGCGATGGTGCGGCGGGGCCGAGGCGGAGGCCGGTCGGAGCGCTCGCCCCGCGCCGGGGTGCCGCCTTGCCCACCCTGCCGCCCATGGCGGCAGATTGCCCAAGGCGGGTGGGGGCGGGCGGCGGATTGTCCTTGGCGGCAGATTGCCCGAGGTGGGTGAGGGTGGGTGGTGGATTGTCCTTGGTGGTGGATTGTCCGAGGCGGGTGGGGGCGGGCGGCGGATTGTTCATGGCTGCAGGCCGCTGCGGGCGCTCAAGGTTGTGGTTCATGTCAGGGTCCTCGCCTTGTTCAGCCACTCCTTGCGTTCCGCTCCCCGGGCCACGATTCCCCGGTGGCGGAAGAACGTCGCGTCGCGGTAGCCGGTGTGCGTGGCGAAGCGGGCGTAGCGGAGGGCCTCGCTGTCGTGGCCGTTGACGTGCAGGGCCCAGCCGAGGGCGTCCGCCGTGTGCACGGTGTGCCGGCGCGCCCACTCGGCCCGCGCCGCGCGCAGCGCCGCCTTCCGGTCGCCGTGCTCCGCCGCGGCGAGGGCCGTGTCGAGGTCGACGTCGACCCCGTTGGCGCGGGCCAGCGCGATCCAGGCGGAGACGAGCCCGTACTGGGCGCGGGCCGCCGACAGCTTCCCCTGCTTTTCGTAGAGTTCGCCGAGTTCGACCAGCGGGCCCGGCAGCGGGTAGCGGGCGACGACGTCGCGCAGGTCGGCGACGGCCGCGGCGGTGTCGCCCCGGCCGGCCCGCGCCCTGCCCCGGCACTCCAGCGCGGGCACGTAACTCGCGTCGGCCCGCAGTGCGCGCCCGCAGTCGCGCAGGGACTCGCCGAAGTCTCCCTGGCGCCACGCGAGTTGGCCGAGCGCCGTGGCGACGTACGCCTCGTCGGCGGGCGACGACGCCGAGGCGAGCGCCTGCCGCAGGACGCGCCGGGCGCCCGTGACGTCGCCGCGCAGCTCACGCACGTACGAGAAACGGGTGAAGACGGGGATGCCGGGGCGGCGCGCGTCCGCCTCGGAGGCCGCCCGCCCGGCCTCCCCGTAGCGGCCCAGCTCGACCAGGGCGTCGATACGGGTGGACAGGGCGCGCTCGCTGTACGGGTTCACGGCGAGGGCGCGGCGGGCGTCCCGCAGGGCGCCGCGGAAGTCGTGCCGGGCCGCGGCGAGGGCCGCCCGTCCGGCGAGCGCGGCGTCGTTGCCGTCGGGGCGCAGCTTCAGGGAGCGGGACAGGGCGCGCTGTGCCTGCGGGTAGCGGGACGGGTCGCCGAGCGTGCGGGCCTGTTCGACGTAGGCCGTGCCGAGCGTCGCCCATGCGCCGAAGTCCTGGGGTTGGGACCGGAGATGGGTCTGGAGGGTCTGGACCGAACGGTCGAGGCCGCCCGTGCCGAGCTGTTGGGGCGGCGGCTCGGCGGCCACCGTGGGCCGATGGCCGTCGCCGCCCCCGCCGATGGCGACCGCGCCCCCGGTGAGGGCGAGTGCCAGTGCGCACGCGGCGACGGCGGTGCGTCCTGAGAGGCGCGGAGCCATGAAGATCACCTTTCTGTGAGCGGAGGAAAGGGGAGGAGGGGGAGGGAATGAGCAGGGAGGGTGCCGGCTACAGCGCCCCGCGCCGCCGCGTCCGGCCCCGCCACCACGCCAGGCCCAGGCCGACGAGCAGCACACCGGCGCCCGCCGCCGACGCCGAGGCGATGAGCAGCGTGTTGTCGGGCGAGCCGCCGGACGGCGACGAACTGCTGCCCAGCGCGCCGCCGTTGAGGGCGCTGCGGTTGGTGTCGCCACTGCCGTCCTTCTTCGCCAGCGGGCCGCGCGAGCCGGACGTGGGCAGGGCCACGTACGGGAAGGTGGAGCCGAACCGCGTGTCGTTGGCGTTCACGGCGTCGCCCAAGTCGTTCTTGTTGCCGAGGAGTTCGCCCTCTACGGCCTGCAGTTCGATGTCGACGACGTCGTCCGTCAGCCGTCGCCCGTTGGGGAACCCGGCGTTGTCCCCGTCGAGGACGCCGAGCCGCTTCGGTGAACTCGTCGGCCTGATGGAGGTGTTGAGGCGCAGCATCTCCGCGGGCCGCACGTGCGGCGGCTGCGTCAGGCCCTTCACACCGGTCAGGAACACGGAGACGAGATCGTTGCGCGGCTCCTCCGGTGCCGGCAGCTTGTAGATCGCCTGGAGCAGCTTGGGCAGCTCGGGCTTGGTGACGTACGGCAGGAAGTCCGCGTCGTTCCACGGGTGCGAGGCGTTGAACCTGTCCTTGTCCCGCTGCGGGATCACCACCTCGTTGACCAGCGGGGAGCCGAGCCTGGAGACCTGGGTCCAGGCGCCCTCGGCGTTCTTGCGCTGGGTGGTGGACCAGATGCCGATGATCGGCTGCTGCGCCGACTGCGTCAGGGACGCCGTCGGGACCTGGAGCGCGATGGTGTTGACGTTGTATCCGGCGAGCGTGTCCCGGCCGACCTCCGACAGGTTGCCGCCGTAGAGCAGGTCGAAGACCCGCAGATCGAGGAAGAAGGGGTCGTCGGCCTGGCCCGCGAACGCCGATCCGCCGCCCTGCACCTGGCGCACCGCCTGCTCGCGCAGCGTCCCGTACTGCGGCATCGACGCCTTTCCGACGTTCGAAGGCGCGACCGGGAGATCGTCGGCCAGCTCGGTCGTGGAGACGATCCTCTGGTCGTGCAGCGTGAGCAGATCGATGTCGTACGTCTGCGTGACGTTCAGGTCCGGGTCGTCGAGCGAGGTGACCGGGCCCGTGTTGTACAGGAACGTGCTGCCGTTCCTGGTCTTCGTGTGGAACGTCCAGCGGTAGAGCAGATCGCCCTGACCGTCACCGTCGCTGTCGATGTGGATGTCGTACTGGGAGTTCTCCGCGAACGGAGAGAAGTTCGGTCCTCCGGCCGGTTCCTCGAACGGGATCCAGTTGGCGATCAGGGTCGTGGTGTCCGGCTTGTCGGGGCTGACGAACGCGTACACGTCCGTGTTGTCGTGCTGCGGGTCCCCCGAGATCAGCGGTGCCTCCCTATGGCTGGAGGCGTGCGCCTCCTGCGGTCGCAGCACGGTCGCCCCGGCGGCGGCGAGCCCCCCGGCGGCCAGCGCGCCGCAGATCAGCGCGGCCAGGGGGCGAACTCCCCGGCGTTTCCTGGCGGTTGCTGTCATCGCGTCCGTCCCTCGTGAACGTCTTCAGGTCTCGGTGCTCGCACCGCGCGAGCCTCTTGACGGCCATTCGGGGCCCGGGGCGGGGCGGATTGGTCCGGCTTCCGGGACGGTCGCGGGGCGGCGCGTGCCATCCGCTCCCGCCCCTGTCTCCGCATCACGGGCGGCAGCACAATGAGCGGGCCGGAACGGGGGACCGTATGGATGTCGTGGAGAGCACCGACGCACTGCTCACCCGCGTGGGACGCGGCGATCAGCAGGCCTTCGAGGAGTTGTACGGGCAGGTCTCGGGCCCGGTGTACGGACTGATCCGGCGCGTGCTGCGGGACCCGGCGCAGTCGGAGGAGGTCGCCCAGGAGGTGTTCCTCGAACTGTGGCGCACCGCCGCCCGCTACGACCCGCGGCGCGGCACCGCCCTCCCCTGGATCCTCACCCTCGCCCACCGCAGGGCCGTCGACCGCGTCAGGAGCGTGCGCGCGGCGGGGGAGCGCGAGCAGCGCGCCGCGCGCCGGGCCGACACCCCGCCCTTCGACCAGGTCGTGGAGGAGGTCGAGTCGGTCCTGGAGCGGGACTGGGTGCGCCGCTGTCTGGGCCGGCTCACCGACCTCCAGCGGCAGGCCGTCACCCTCGCCTACTACGACGGCTACACCTACCGCGAGGTCGCCCGCCGTCTCGCCGTCCCGCTCGGCACCGTCAAGACCCGGATGCGCGACGGGCTGCTGCGCCTGCGGTCCTGCCTGGACGGGGCCTCCGCATGAGGCGCCTGCCGCGGTGGCTCACCGCCTGGCCGCTGCGCGACGTGCACTCGCTCGCCGTCCCGTACGCCCTCGACGCCCTCGACCCGCCCGAACTCGCCCGGTTCGAACGGCACCTGCGGCACTGCGAGCGCTGCACCGCCGAGGTCCAGGCCCACGCGGTCGACACCCTGCGCCTGGCCCGCGCCGCCCGCGTCCCGGCCCCGCCGGGGCTGCGCGACCGTGTCCTGAGCGCCGTCCGCACCCTCGAACAGGAACCGGCGCCCCCGCCCGGCGCGGCGCCGGCGGCCCGCCGACCGCTGCTCGTGCCGCTGGCCGCGGGCGCCGCCGTCCTCGCGCTGATCGCCGCGGTGCTGCTCGGGGTGGAGCTGACCCGCACTCAGGACCGGCTCGACGCACGGCAGGCCGAGGCACGTGAGATCGCCCACGTTCTCGCCGCTCCGGACGCCCGTGCCGTCCGCGGCGACGGCATCGCCGTCGTCGCATCGTCCCGCCGGCACAGCGCCGTGATCACCGTCACGGATCTCGCCCCGCCGCCCCGCGGCCGCGACCACCAGCTGTGGGTGCTCCCCAAGGGCTCCGGGCCGCCGCGTTCCCTGGGCGTGCTGCCCGACAGCGGCTCCGACACGCCGTTGCTCGCGACCGGCTTGACGTCGGACGCCTCCTCACTGGCTGTCACGACCGAGCCGGACGGCGGCTCCCGGCACCCCACAAGTGCCCCTCTTGTCCAACTCGCCCTGAAATCAGTTGGATTCGGAGAGTAATCACGGGGAAGGCGTCAACCTCCTTACAGGGGAGGTGAATCCTGCTACCGGGATACACGAGTGTCGCGCGGGGGCGATAGGGTTAACCTGCCCGGGCTGAGTGCCCTCGTACGGGTGGGGAGTGACATGGAACAGATAACAGTGCGCAGCAGGCCTCGTGTGCCTGCGATCACCTGCGGGAGCAGTGCGACCAGTTCGCGGCTCGACCGCCATCTCTCGGTGCTCGGCGGCCCTGCCGTCCCGCAGCGCGAGACGGTCGAGGCGACGACGCTGATGCGTGAGCTGACCGCGCGTGACACCGCGCACGACGAGCGCAGCACCAGCCGTGCACGAGTGCGACGAGTCTCGCTCTTCGCACCTCTGCGGCGACTGCGCCGCTCGCTGTTCGGCGGCCACTAGGCCCTCGGGCCCGGCCTCCGGGCCGGGCCGCCCGTCCAGCAAGGGTCCAGGCCCGCATTCGACCTCCGCGCCGTCCGGCGTACCGCTGCGCATCTTCGCGACCGTCATCCCCACGGCATGCGGCGGACGCTCCGGCGTGGGGGTCGGGTGCGGGCCTGGCTCGTGTGTGCGTCCGTCTCTTCTCCCGCTTCCGTAACAGGCTTGTCATGCACGGATGTTGACGGAGCAACTTCCGGGGTCCACTGTGTGCCGTGATCGTCGATGGCCGATACAGCTACACCAGCCTCGCCCCCGTCCCCCGGAGGTACGCGTGTGTGACCTGCACGACCAGCACGAACATCACTCGGCGCTGCTGGCGTCGGGCCCCCAGCTCAGCAGACGCCGCATCATGCAGATGCTCGGCGCGGCCGGTGTCACCGCCGCCGTGATGACGGCGGAGGCGGACCCCGCCATGGCCGCCGCGGCCGACACGACCCCCGCCGGGGCCGCCGAGTACAAGGCCCCCGAGGGCCTGGCCGAGGACAGCCCCGCCAAGGCCACCGCACTCGGCTGGATCACCGGCAACACCGACCGGATCACCGGCCTGAACGCCGAGATCTGGGAGAACGCCGAACTGTCCCTGCGCGAGTGGAACTCCTCGCTCGCCGAGGCCGGCTTCCTCGAACGGGCCGGATTCGACGTCGAGTTCGGCACCGCGGGATTCCCGACCGCCTTCACCGCGACGTTCACGTACGGCAGCGGCGGCCCGGTGCTCGGCTTCAGCGGTGAGTACGACGCGCTGCCCGGCCTCTCCCAGAACAAGGGCGTGGGACACCACGACCCGCGCGAGTACGTCCACGACCCGTTCGCCCCCAGCTACGGCCCGGGGCACGGCTGCGGGCACAGCGCGCTCGGCACCGCCGCGGCGGCCGCTGCCGCCGCCGTCGCGCAGGCGGCGAAGAAGCACAAGCTCCCCGTCACGGTGAAGTTCTTCGGCTCGACCGCCGAGGAGACCCTGATCGGCAAGACGTACGCGGTCAGCAAAGGCGTGTACGAGGGCCTCGACGCCTTCCTCGACTGGCACCCCTCCACGGCCAACGCCACCGGCTGGGGCAGCACGACCGCGATGACCGCCGTGACCTTCACCTTCCTCGGTGTCGCGGGCCACGGCGGCACCCCGCTCGGCAACAAGTCGGCGCTGGACGCCGCCGTGATGATGGCGACGATGTCGGAGTTTCTGCGCGAGGAGAACCTCGCCCCGAGCGGTCGCCTGCACTGGGTCATCAACAACGGCGGGGACATCCCCAACGTGACCCCGGAGATCGCCGAGATCTCCTACTACGTACGCGAAGGCAGTCCGGCCCGCGTCCAGGTCCTGCTCGACAAGGTGATCGCCGTCTCCGAGGCCGCCGCCAAGGCGTCGCAGACGAAGGTGCAGCACCGGATCACCTCGGCCTGCTGGAACCAGCTGCCCTCGCAGTCCTTCGCCGAGCTGCTGCACGAGAACATGCGGCAGATCGGCCCGCCCGCATTCCCGGACGCCGCCCATGCGTTGGCGAAGGAGCTGCAGGAGTCCCTCGGGCTGCCGCAGAAGGGCATGCACGACGCGATCGGCGACCTGACCCCGCCCAACCCGGCGTTCCTGGGCGGCGGGTCGACCGACGTCGCCGACATCAGCTGGAACGTGCCGACCGTGTCGATGGGCGCGGCGCTCGCCCCGATCGGCACCAAGATGCACACCTGGTCCACCGCGGCCTGCGCCGCCGCGGCCCCCGGGCAGGCCGCCGTGGTGGCCGCCGCGAAGTATCTGGCGGCGACGGCGGTGGACCTGATCACCCAGCCCGAGCGCCTGAAGGCCGTCAAGGACGAGTTCAAGGAGCGTACGAAGGGCGTCGCGTGGAAGACGGCGCTGCCCGACGGCTATGAGCCGCCGATGTACGAGCCGCCGGCCTGGTTCCTGAAGAAGACCGGACAGAAGTGGCCGCCGAACAACATCACCTGGCCGCCGAAGCGGGTGGTGTCGCAGGAGAAGTTCTCCTCGCTCGGCCCCGAACTGGCGCCCCAGACCTAGGGCCCGTCGTCCCGCGCGCCGTCCGTCGCTCCGCTCACCGTCCGCCGTGCGTGTAGCGGCGGACGGCGAGCGGCACGCACAGCGCGAGCAGGACCGCGCACCAGCTCAGCGAGCCGGCCACCGGATGCGCCACCGGCCAGGACGCGCCGTGCGGCACCGGGGCGTTGCCGAACAGATCGCGCACCGCCGTGGCGACGGCGCTGATCGGGTTCCACTCGGCCAGCGTGCGGACCCAGCCCGGCATGCCGTCGGTCGGGATGTACGCGTTCGAGAGCAGCGGCAGCATGAACGTCGCACCGCCCAGCTGCCCCGCCGCCTCCTCGCTCCGGGAGGCGAGCCCCAGCAGGATCCCCACCCAGGTCGCGGCGGAGCGGAACAGGAGCAGCAGCCCGAAGGCGCCGCACGCGGCCGCCGCCCCGCCCTCGATCCGCCACCCCATGGCGAGACCCACGAGGACCAGCGGGACGAGTCCGACGGCCGTCGTCACCAGGTCCGCCGCCGCCTGCCCGACCGGCACCGCGGAGCGGGACATCGGCAGCGTACGGAAGCGGTCCATGACGCCGCGGTGCGAGTCCTGCGCGGCGGTGAACATCCCCGTCATGATCCCGTTGGCCGCGGTCGCCACCAGCATGCCCGGCACCAGGAACGCCCGGTAGTCGGCGCCCGGCATCGCGAGGGCGCTGCCGAAGACGTACCCGAAGAACAGCAGGAACACGATCGGCATCGTCTGCGTCATCAGCAGGATCGCCGGGGCGTGCCGGATGCGCTGCAGATGCCGGCCGAGCATCGCCGTGCTGTCGTACACGATCGCGGAACTCATGCGGGGACTCCTTCGGGGCGGCTGGTGGTGAGGCGCAGGAACGCCTCGTCGAGGGTGGGCGGGCGCAGCGTGACGTCCGCCAGCGGCACGCCCGCCGCGTCGAGTTCGCGCACGACGCGCGGCAGCGTCACCGTCGGGTCCAGCACGACGACGCCGACGGCCTGCCGGGCGCGGTCCAACTCGGGTCGGGCGCCGGTGAGTTGATCGAGCACGACGGCGGCCGCGTGCAGCGCGCGCTCGTCCGGGTCGGCCACGACGACCTCGGCGTAGTGCCCGATCTGCGCCTTCAGCTCGGCGGGCGTGCCGCTGTGCGCGGCGCGGCCCTCGTCGATCAGGACGACGTCGTCGGCGAGCCGGTCGGCCTCGTCCAGGTACTGGGTGGTCAGCACGACGGTGGTGCCCTCGCGGGCCAGGTCGCGCACGGCGTCCCACATGGCGTTCCTGCTGTGCGGGTCGAGGCCGGTCGTCGGCTCGTCCAGGAAGAGCACGGCGGGCCGGGTGAGCAGGCTCGCCGCCAGATCGAGGCGGCGGCGCATCCCGCCCGAGTAGGTGCGCGCGGGCCGCTCGGCGGCCTCGACGAGCCCGAACCGTTCGAGCAGCGCGTCCGCGTCCTCCCGGGGCGCGCGCAGCAGCCGGGCGAAGAGCCGCAGGTTCTCGCGCCCGCTCAGCTCGCCGTCGACCGACGCGTACTGCCCGGTGACCCCGATGCGGCGGCGGACCTCGTGCGGCTGCGCGGTGATGTCGTGGCCCGCGACACGCGCGGTCCCGGCGTCCGGTCGGAGCAGCGTGGTCAACAACCGTACGGCGGTCGTCTTGCCCGCGCCGTTCGGCCCGAGCAGACCGCAGACCGTGCCCTCGCGCACCGCGAGATCCAGGCCCCGTACGGCGTGCACGGCCGTGTCGCCCTTGCCGAAGCGCTTCTCCAGACCCTCACTAAGTACAGCGTACGTAGAAGTCATGGTGCCACCGTACCGCACTACGTACGCCGTACGTAACTACGATGGTTCGCGAGGTGATGATCAATGGCGGGCCGAGCGGCCGTACCCGAAGTGATCTGGGCGCGCCCCGAGCGCGCCGGACGGGGCCCACGGCCCGCGCACAGCAGGGCCGACATCGCGGCCGCGGCGGTGCGCGTCGCCGACGCGGAGGGCATCGACGCGGTCTCCATGCGCCGGGTCGCCGGTGACCTCGGCATGGGCACGATGTCGCTGTACAACTACGTGCCGCGCAAGGAGGACCTGTACGAGCTGATGGTCGACGCCGTCAGCGCCGAGTACGACTACGTCGAGCCGTCCGGCGACTGGCGCGCCGACGTGCTCGGCCTCGCCCGGCAGGCGCGCGCCCTCATGCACCGCCACCCCTGGCTGCCGCGCCTGATGTCACCGGTGTACGGGTTCAGCCCCAACGCCCTGACGTACCTGGAGTACTGCCTGAGCTGCCTGGACCCGCTGGAGGTGTCCTACGGCACGAAGATGGAGCTGATCGCGTCCGTGACGAGCGTGGTGACGACCTACGTCGCCAACGAGATCGCCACCGCCGAGCGCACCCGGTCGCTGCCGTGGAGCGAGGAGCAGGAACAGGCCGTGCGGATCGCCTACCTCGGCAGCCAGGTGGCCACGGGGAAGTACCCGCGCCTCGCCGCCGCGTTCACCGAGGACGCCGGACCCATCGACCTGGAGGCCGTCTTCGAGCGGGCACTGCGGCGGACGCTGGAGGGGTTCGCGGGCGAGGTCGGCGCGTAGCTCCGCTCAGAGCAGCGCGAACTGGCCGCCCGGCCCCTCTTCCTGGTGGTCCAGGACCGAGGCCGGGTGCAGGGCGCTGTCCGGGACCGGCAGGACGTGGGCGCCGCGCAGCTCGGCCGGGGTGATCAGATCGCCGAGGGCGGCCGTCAACTCGTCCTGGAGCGGGCGCAGTTCGGTCAGCAGGGCCAGGACGGTGACGACTTCGAGCAGTTCCGACGTCCAGTTCTGCGGCCAGGTCGCCGGGCGGACCGCCGCGAGCGTGCCGGGCTCGGCCGTCGCCGTGCGGCGCGCGAACCACTGTTCCAGGACGCGCACCCCGCTGACGTGGAAGTCCCAGGCGGCCGTCGGCACGGGGGAGATCCGGCCGTCCCCGACGAGCAGGGCCTCCTCCTCGCGGTCGTAGCGGAGTTCCGCCGGGCGGGCCGGGAGCGGGGCGCGGACGTACGGGCGGCGGCCGCCCGGCAGCTTCGGGCGCTCGGTGCCGGCGCCGCGCCGCTGCAACCACAGGACGCGGCGGCCGAGTTCGACCCCGCGCCGCCACACGTCCGGGTCGGCGGGCAGCGGCACCCGGCACTCCTTGCGGGCGTCGCGCCCGGCCGTGGCCAGGATCCAGGCGAACAGATCGTCGGCGGCGACGTCCTGTCCGTACGTTCCGGAGAGGTGCTGGAGCAGCCCCGGCGCGATGTTCGGTTCGGCCGCGCCCGGACGCCGGTACAGGGGGCGGATCCGGCCGGGACGTCCGGCGGGGGAGCGGCCCTCGGGCAGCACGGCGGACGCGAGCACGACGGGGCCCGCGGCCTCGGGCACGTACCCCTGCTCCACCAGGTACAGCTGCCGCTCGTCGGCGACCCGCCACAGCTCGGGGCGGGCCGCGTCGATCAGGCGCTGGTCGGGGATCAGCCACTGCTCGTCGAACGGCCCGTGCAGGATGCGCACCGGCTCGGGGCAGGGGCCCTCGGCGTGGGCGAGCGGCTCGGTGCCCGCGCGCTGACCGGGCAGCTGGGCCGCCGCCGTGTGCAGGGTGCGGGCACGGGAGGACTCCAGGAGCGCCTCGCGTTCGGCGGCGCTCGCGCGGACGAATCTGTCCCAACGGGCCTTCAGGGACGCGGCGTCCGGCGCGACGGGCCAGCCGCGGCCCAGGCGCAGGGGCGCCACGGACCACGGCATGAGGTCCGAGAGCTCGATCGCGTCGGTGAGCCGGTCGTTCGTCACGTGCGGCATGGTACGTCCCCCGTGCGCGCGGTCAGTCCGCGTCCAGTGTCACCGAGAACGAGAACCGGTCGCCGCGGTAGTGGATGACGGCCACGTCGAGGACGCGGCCCTCCTCGTCGTACGTGATGCCCGTGTAGTGCAGGATCGGGCTGAGCAGCGGCACCTGGAGCAGCCGGGCCGTCTCCGGGTCGGCGAGCCGCGCCTCGACGGAGTCGGTGACCCGGGTGATCCGCACGCCCACGACGTCCCTGAGCACCTTCGTCATCGGCCAGCGCTCCAGGTCCGCGACGTCGACCCGTTCGCCCAGTTCGGGCCGGATGTAGTTGCGGGCGTGGTTCGTCGGCTCGCCGGTCTTCTCGTCGCTGCGCAGCCGGTGGTACATCGCGACGTGCCCGGTCCCCGGGAAGTGGTCGGCCAGCGCGGCGGGCACGGGCGTGCTGCCGTGTTCGAGCAGCTCGGCCGTCATGCCGGACTGCTGCGCCACGATCGCGTCCACCGAGCCGAGCAGCCGCACCGGTGCGCCGCGCTGGGCGGCCGGTTCGATGAAGGTGCCGCGGCGGCGGTGCCGGGTGATCAGGCCCTCGTCCTCCAGCTCCTTGAGGGCCTGGCGCATGGTCAGCACCGAGACGCCGTAGTGACCGGCGAGCTGTTCCTCGGTGGGCAGGCGCAGCGGGTCCTGCGGTGACCTTCCGAGTATCGAGGCGCGCAGGGACTGCGACACCTGATACCAGAGCGGCAACTTACGGTTCAGGACGATCGAGTCCGGGGCGAATGACGTCACGGGGTTATCCGTATCGGTCGGGGGCGTGATGCGCAATGTGGCCTGGGGCATGGGTGCGCTCTCGTCTGCCGAGGGTGGTCCGGTCGGCGGCCGCGGACGGTGCGTGGCTGGTCGCGCAGTTCCCCGCGCCCCTCGAAGCGAGCTCCGCCCACCCAGGAGGAAGCCGCGCGCGGCGCGTGCTTCGGGGGCGCGGGTAACTGCGCGACGAGCCCCCACGCACCCGCGATCCGCGCCGCATCCGTCACCCGGCGGACACACCCGCCCACCACTACACCCCGAAGTGACGCTCCAGCCCGCGCCACACATCGTCGTAGCCGCGCTGCAGGTGCCCCGCCCCGGCAGCCTGCTCCGTCGCGACCACCGGCCACCGCGTCTCGAACATGAACGCCAGCCCGTCGTCGACCCGCTGCGGCTTCAGCTCGGCCGCGCTCGCCCTGTCGAACGTCTCCCGGTCGGGCCCGTGCGCGGACATCATGTTGTGCAGGGAGCCGCCGCCCGGCACGAAGCCCCCCTCTCCGGCGGTCTTCGCGTCGTAGGCGCCCTCGATGAGCCCCATGTACTCGCTCATCACGTTCCGGTGGAAGTACGGCGGCCGGAACGTGTCCTCGCCCACCAGCCAGCGCGGCGCGAACACCACGAAGTCGACGCCCGCGAGTCCCGGGGTGTCCGAGGGGGAGGTGAGGACCGTGAAGATCGACGGGTCCGGGTGGTCGTACGAGATCGTGCCGATGACGTTGAAGCGGCGCAGGTCGTACACGTACGGGACGTGATTGCCGTGCCAGGCGACGACGTCCAGCGGGGAGTGGTCGTAGGTCGCGGTCCAGAGGTTGCCGCAGAACTTGTTGACCACCTCCACCGCTCCGGCCGCGTCTGCCCGGTCCTCGTACGCGGCGACGGGAGCCCTGAAGTCCCGCACGTTCGCCAGGCCGTTGGCGCCGATCGGACCCAGGTCGGGGAGCTGGAACGGCGCCCCGTAGTTCTCGCACACGTACCCGCGGGCGCTCTCGTCGAGCAGCTCCACCCGGAACCGGACCCCGCGCGGGATCAGCGCGACCTCACCCGGATCCACGGCCAGCAGCCCGAACTCCGTGCGCAGCAGCAGCCCCCCGCGCTCCGGCACGATCAGCAGCTCGCCGTCCGCGTCGCTGAACACCCGGTCCGACATCGAGGAGTTGGCGTGGTACAGGTGCACGGCCATGCCGGTGCGCTGCGTCACGTCCCCGTTGCCGCCCAGCGTCCACAGGCCCGCCAGCCAGTCCGTGCCGGGGGCCGGCTCGGGCAGCGGGTTCCAGCGGCGCCGGTTGGGGTCGGGCACCGTCTCGGTGAACGGGGCCGTGCGGATCGCGCCGTTGTCGGTCCGGGTGAACTCCGGGTGCGCCGCCGACGGGCGGATGCGGTACAGCCACGAACGCCGGTTGTGCGCGCGGGGCTCGGTGAACGCGGTGCCGCTGAGCTGCTCCGCGTACAGCCCGAGCGGGGCCCGCTGCGGCGAGTTCCGCCCCTCGGGCAGGGCGCCCGGCACGGCCTCCGAGCTGTGCTCGTTCCCGAAACCGGACAGATAGGTCAGCGTCTCGGCCGCCTTGCGTACGTCCCCGCTCATCATCGCTCCCTCGTCAATGATTCCTATGCTCAACCGTAGGATTCATGATCGGCCCGCGCAAGAGGTCGGTCCGCCGGGTTCGCGGGGTCCGCCGCGAGGGCCCCCGGGCCTCCTCCCCGAGACGGATCCCCGAACGTGAGGGTTCCTCTACTGTCCGGAGCATGCCCAGGACGTCGCCGGCCCGCGCCCTCGCCGCCACCCTTCTCACCTGTGCCCTGCTCACGGGCCTCGCCGGGTGCGGTGACGACGACGGCGGCCCGCGCCACGTCGGCACGGTGCTCGACAAGACCGACGCCGAGGGCCGCCACCTGCGCCAGATCCCCGGCAAGGACGCCCCTGACGTCGGCCTGGTCGTCCAGCCGGACCCGGGGCCCGACGGCGGCTGGGACATCCGGATCCGGGTCCGCAACTTCCGGCTCAGCCCCCGGGGCACCGAGGCCCGCGCCGTGCACGGCCGCGGCTACGTCCAGCTCTACCTCGACGGCCGGCGCCTGACCCTGCTGCGCGCCGTCGACTACCGGCTGCCCGGCGACCGGGTCACCCGCGGCACCCACAAGGTCACCGCCCGCCTCTACGCCGACGACCGCACGGTGTGGGCGGTGGAGGGCGAACCCGTCGAGGCCACGGCCGACCTCACCGCCTCCGGGGCCGAGACCGCGTCGCCCAGCCCCTGACCCCGTGCGACGTCCGCGCCGTAGGGTGACCGGCATGCCCCACCCGACCTCCTTGCGCCGCACCCCCGTTCAGCGGCGCAGCGCCGAACGGCTGAGCCGGATCCTCGACGCCTGCGCCGATCTCCTCGACGAGGTCGGCTACGAGCGGTTGAGCACCCGGGCCGTCGCGGGCCGCGCCGACGTCCCCATCGGTTCGGTCTACCGCTTCTTCACCGACAAGCGGGCCATGGTCGACTCCCTGGCCCAGCGCAACCTGGAGCGGTACACGGAGCGCGTCACCGGGCGCCTCGACGCGATCCCCGCCGACGACTGGCGCGCCGCGATGGACGCGTTCCTCGACGAGTACCTCGCCATGAAGCGCACCGCACCGGGCTTCTCCCTGGTCGACTTCGGCACCCAGATCCCGGTCGGCGCCCCCGACGCGGCTCCCAACGTCCGGGTCGCCGACACCCTCACCGACCTCCTCGCCCCCCACCTCGGCCGCACCGCCGACGAGGCGCTGCGGCGCACCTTCCTGGTGGCGGTCGAGGCGGCCGACGCGCTCGTACGCCTCGCGTTCCAGACCGGCCCCGAGGGCGACGAGGCGATCATCGCGGAGACCCGGGAACTGCTGCGCGCCTATCTGGCCCGCACCCTCGACTGACGGGCCGGAGCCTGCGCACTGATCGTCGTAAAGCTGTGACCTGGAGTTTTGCGCTTATTGCTCACGCGTCAACATCTTGTTAACGCTGTCGGGCGGCCCCTAACGTCTCGCTGACCGCCGACCCCCGGGCGGTAGTTCAAGGGCGAACGACGATAGGAACCCACCCATGCTGACGATCCTCGGATTCGTCATGATCGCCACCTTCCTGGTGCTGATCATGATGAAGAAGGTGTCGCCGATCGCGGCGCTCGTGCTCATCCCGGCGCTGTTCTGCGTCCTGGTGGGCAAGGGCGCGCACCTCGGCGACTACGTCATCGCCGGCATCGGCGATCTGGCGCCCACGGCCGCCATGCTGATGTTCGCGATCGTCTACTTCGGCGTGATGATCGACGTCGGTCTCTTCGACCCGATCGTGCGCGGCATCCTGAAGTTCGCGAAGGCCGACCCGGTGCGCATCGTCGTCGGCACGGCCGTGCTCGCCGCGATCGTCTCGCTCGACGGCGACGGCTCGACGACCTTCATGATCACCGTCTCGGCGATGTACCCGCTGTACAAGCGCCTGAAGATGAGCCTCGTCGTGATGACGGGTGTCGCGGCCACCGCCAACGGCGTCATGAACACGCTGCCCTGGGGCGGCCCGACCGCCCGCGCGGCCACGGCCCTCAAGCTCAACGCGAGCGACATCTTCGTCCCGATGATCCCCGCGCTCGGCGTCGGTCTCCTCTTCGTCTTCGCCCTCGCGTACGTGCTGGGCCGCCGCGAGCGCAAGCGCCTCGGCTACCTGTCGCTCGAGGAGGTCACCGAGACGGTGACCGAGACCGCCGACGAGAAGGTCCTCGTGGGCGCGGGTACCGGTACCGGCAAGGGCAGGGCGACGGGTGGCACCGGCGACCACGCGGCCCCCTCGTACGAGAACGAGGACGGCGAGACCTTCGCCGGCCTCGACCCGAACCGCGCCACCCTGCGGCCCAAGCTCTACTGGTTCAACGCGCTCCTCACGGTGACCCTGCTCACCGCGATGATCATGGAGTGGCTGCCGATCCCGGTCCTGTTCATCCTGGCCGCGGCGCTCGCCCTCACCGTCAACTACCCGCACATGCCCGACCAGAAGGCCCGCATCGCGGCGCACGCCGAGAACGTCCTCAACGTCTCCGGCATGGTCTTCGCCGCCGCCGTCTTCACCGGCGTCCTCCAGGGCACCGGCATGGTCGACCACATGGCCAAGTGGGTCGTGAACGGCATCCCCGACTGGATGGGCCCGCACATGGCCCTCGTCACGGGTGTCCTGTCGATCCCCTTCACGTACTTCATGTCCAACGACGGCTTCTACTTCGGCATCCTGCCGGTCCTGTCCGAGGCGGGCGCCGCGCACGGCGTCTCGTCCCTGGAGATCGCCCGCGCCTCCCTCATCGGCCAGCCGCTGCACATGTCGAGCCCGCTCGTCCCGGCCGTGTACGTCCTCGTCGGCATGGCCAAGGTCGAGTTCGGCGACCACACCAGGTTCACCGTGAAATGGGCCGCGCTGACCGCGCTCGTGGTCCTCGGCGCCGGCCTGCTGTTCGGGATCGTGTGACCGGCCGGACGAACCGATGAGCCGTACGTGGTTGCTGCGCCTCGTCATCGCCTTCAGCTTCGCGCAGGGGGCGGTGTCGATGGCGCGGCCCGCCGTCTCCTACCGGGCGCTCGCGCTCGGCGCTGACGAGCGGGCCGTGGGGGTGATCGCGGGTGTCTACGCGCTCCTCCCGCTGTTCGCCGCGGTACCGCTCGGCCGGCGGACCGACCACGGCCGGTGCGCGCCGCTGCTGCCGGTCGGCGTGGTGCTGATCTCCGGCGGCTGCGCCCTGAGCGGCCTCGCCGACTCCCTCGTGGCGATGGCCGCGTGGAGCGGCGTGATGGGCCTCGGCCACCTCTGCTTCGTCATCGGCGCCCAGTCGATCGTGGCCCGCCAGTCGGGCCCCGACGAACAGGACCGCAACTTCGGCCACTTCACGATCGGCGCCTCCCTCGGCCAGCTGATCGGCCCGATCGCGGCGGGCGCGGTGATCGGCGGGGACGACATGGCGGGCACGAGTGCGCTCGCGCTGCTGATCTCGGCGGGCGTGTGCGCGATGGCGTTCACCTCGCTGTGGCGCATCGAATCCCGTCGTACGTCGACGAGTTCGGGCGCGAACCGGGCGGCGTCCCGGGTCCCGGTGCGCCGGATCCTCCGGACGCGCGGCGTGCCCGGCGGCATCTTCATCAGCCTGGCGGTGCTGTCGGCGACCGACATCCTCACCGCCTACCTGCCCGTGGTCGGCGAACACCGCGGCATCGCCCCGTCCGTCGTCGGCGTGCTCCTGAGCCTGCGCGCGGGCGCGACGATCGCCTGTCGCCTCGTCATGACTCCGCTGATCAACTGGCTGGGGCGGTCGGTACTCATCGCGACGACCTGCCTGCTGGCGGCGCTGCTGTGCGCGTCGATCGCCCTCCCGGTCCCGGTCCGGGCCCTCGCCGCGATCCTGATCGTGCTCGGATTCTGTCTGGGCGTGGGACAGCCGCTGTCGATGACGACGGTCGTCCAGGCGGCCCCGCCGGACGCCCGTTCGACGGCCCTGGCGCTGCGCCTCACCGGCAACCGGCTGGGCCAGGTCGCGGCGCCCGCGTCGGCGGGGCTGATCGCGGGGGTGGCCGGTACGGCGGCGCCGTTCGTGATGCTCAGTGCCCTGTTGCTGGTGGCTTCCGGCCTGGGCGCCCGCGGCGGGGCGGCCCGGTCACGTCTGCCGGGTCCTGTCCGGAGCGGTACGCGGATCCGTCGTGGCCGCTCGCGCAGTTCCCCGCGTCCCTGAGGCATGCGCTGCGCGCAACCTTCCCCTGGGCGAGCGAAGCTCGCTTCAGGGGCGCGGGGAACTGCGCGAGAAGCCCATACAACCCGCGGCCGCAATAAAAGGGAATGTGCAACGGCGCCAGGGGCGCGGGGAACTGCGCGAGAAGCCCCACCGGGCCCGCAGCCGCGAACAACCCGCACCCCCCGACGGCGCCGACGCGCGCGCATCACCCCGAACCCGACACCCCCCGAGCCGCGACGACCCGACCCACCCCGGCGGGGTACGGCAAGCCCCGGGCCACCTCTTCGACCGCCGCCAGCGCCAGCGCCCCCGCGGCGCCGCCCAGGGCCACCGCGTGCACCACCCCGGCTTCCACCTCGGCGAGACGTTCCCCCGTACCCCGGGCCCGTTCGATCTCCGCGGCGGCGACCCGGCGCGCCGACTCCCGCTCCCCGCGCAGCACATGGGCCCACGCCGTCAGCACCGGCGCCTCCCCGTCCCGCAACAGGCCGGGCACCAGCTCGGGCCGCCGCTGGTGCAGAGCCAGTTCCGCGCGGGCGGTGCGCACCTCGAAGTGGGCCTGCTGGTCCATCCCCGCGGCCCGCTCGGCCCGCCCGAGCAGTTCATCGGCGCCCTCGGGCGTACCGCCGCTCATCAGCACCCGCGCCGACGCGACCAGCGCGTACGGCAACGACCACGCGTCGTCCGCGTCGACGCCCGCCACCGCCGCGTCGGCGGCCTCCCGGGCCAGCTCCGACTCGCCGAGCTGAAGCCAGAGTTCGGCCAGATTGGCCCGCTCGAACGCGGCCGCCGTCGGATCCCCCGACTCCTCGGCGAGCCCGAGCGCCCGCTCGCCGGTGTCGACGGCCTCCCGCAGCCGCCCCTCCCGGCGCGCGTTCTCCCGCAGGACCGACAGGACGGACCCGAGCAGCGCGGAGTCGCCGTACGCCTCGGCGGGAGCCAGGGCCAGACCGGCGGCCTCCCGGGCCTCCCGGAACCGCCCGGCCAGCGCCAGGTTCGTGGCCTGCCCGGTGTGGCAGCGGGCCGCGAGCCCCTGTCCGACGACGCCGGGCACGCGCAGTGCCGCGGAGAGCGCCTGCCGCGCGGCCGCGTACCCGTCCTCGTACCGGCCCTGTACGTTGCGGGCGACGCCCAGCGCCAGGTAGTGGGAGGCGACCGGCTCGGGCCGGGTCCCCTCGCCCGGCGGGTGGGCGCGCAGTACGTCGAGGCTCGCCTCCGGGTTCTCCGCCTTGACGAGGGTCTCGGCGAGCCGGGCCGCCGCGAGCACGGTGTCGTCGTGGTCGCCGCGCCGCGCGAACTCGGCGAGCGCGAGCCGCAGTACGTCCGCCGCCTTCCCGAACTGCCCCATGCGGCGCAGGACTTGGGCGTGCGCGAGCCGGGCCCGCGCGGCATCGACGTCGAGCCGGGCCACCAGATCGCGGTAGTAGCGGTCGGCGGTGTCGTTGGCGTAGACGGCGGCGGCCCGTTCGGCGGCGCGGCGCAGATACTCGGCCGCGCGGGGGTCGTCGGCACGGGCGAAGTGCGAGGCGAGGGCGTCGACCGCGTCGGGGCGGTGGCGCAGCACGGTCTGCGCGAACGCGGCGTGCAACTGCCGGCGACGCACGACGGTGAGCTGTTCGTAGCAGGTGAGGCGGACGAGGGGATGCCGGAAGGCGAGGCCCGCCTCGGCCCGGCCCGCGACCACGACCTGCCGCTCCTCGATGAGGGCGGCGCCGATGGCGTCCTCCAGGGCGGCCACCGCGTCCATGGGCGGCCGCAGCCCGTGCTCGGCGACGTCGAGCAGTTCGCTCAGTGCGACCTCGCCGCCCGCGACGGCAAGGGCCTCCACGACCCGACGGGTGTCGCGTCCGAGCCGACCGAGCCGCTCGCCCACCAACTGCCGTACGCCGTCGGGCGCTTCGTCGGTGAAGTCGCCGACGGGCTCACGGGCGAGTTCCAGCGCGAACAGCGGATTGCCGAGGGAGAGCTCCCAGACCCGGTCGAGCCGCTGCGCCGGGGCGCCGCCGTCGCGCGCCACGGCCAGGCAGGCGTCGCGGTCGAGCCGTCCCACGTCCTCGCGCACGATCAGCCGCGCGCGCCGCAGCGCGGCCAGCGCCGAGCGGCGCGGATCGCCCTCCGGCACCTCCTCCTCCCGGTACGTGACCAGGAACCGCAGCGCCGTGCCGTGGGCGCCGACCCGCCGGGCCAGATGGCTCAGCAGCTGGAACGAGCCCTCGTCTGCGGCGTGCAGATCGTCGAGGACGACCAGCACCGGGCGGGCGGCGGCGAGTTCGCCGAGCAGCGCGCCCGCCGCCCGGAACAGCCGGTCCCGTTCCTCCTCGGGGCTGCGCTCGCCGTCCGCCCGCACGCGCCCCAACGACGGGAGGAACGCGGCCAGTTCGGGATACTCGGCGCCCACCCGGGCCCGCTCCCCGGCGTCCCACTCGGCGAGCCAGCCGTCCAGGGCCTCCGCGAACGCCCCGTACGGCGTGTGTCCCTCGGCGTCGTGCCCGCCGCCCCACAGCACGGCGGTCCCGGTCGCGGCGGCCCGCCGCGCCACCTCGGCGGCGAGGGTCGTCTTGCCGACGCCGGCCTCACCGGTCAGCAGGGTGACCGGCGGGCGGTCGGCGGTGAGCAGCCGCCGGAGAACGTTGTCACGGCCGCGCAGCGGGCCCTCCGCCGGCACGCGCAGCGGGGCGGGCAGCGAGGGCGCGGTCGGCGCGGGAGAGGGGGAGTCGGTGAGGGCGAGCCGGTGCAGCCGCTCGGTCTCCGGCCCCGGCCGCACGCCCAGTTCGGCGTCGAGCGCCTCCCGGCACAGGTGGTACTGGCGCACCGCGAGCCGCCGCAGCCCCTGCCCCAGATACGCCTCCATGAGGATCCGGTGGGCGGCCTCCTCGGCCGGACTGCCCGCGAGCACCAGCTCGGCCGCGGCAGCCGCCTCGGTGAGGGACCCCTGCGCCATGTGTGCGGCGGCGAGTGCGAGCTGCACCTCCTCGCGCAGCGCCACGAGCTGCTCGCGGCGGGCCTGGGCCCAGCTCGCGTAGCGGTCCTCGGGCAGCAGGTCCCCGGTGAACAGATCCAGGGCGGCGGCGAGATCACCCCGCGCCCCGGAGGCGAGCGCGGCCCGCGCCGCCGTCTCGGCCTCGTCGGCGTCGATCCGTACCGTGGCCGGATCGAGCCGCAGCAGCGCGCCGTCGGATATCAGGTACGAGGAACTGGCGCGCGGCGCGAGCTCGGGTTCCAGGGCGCGGCGCGCGGCGTGCAGGGCGACCCGCAGACTGCCGGTCGCGGACTGCTGGTCGGCGTCCGGCCAGCAGATGTCCATGGCCTGCTCGCGGTGGAGCTGGTGGTCGGGCACGACGGCGAGCAGCTTGACCAGGGTCTGGGCGCTGGGCCGGGTCCAGCGTTCTGCGGGGGCCGGGCCGCTGTCGCGAGTCACCGCGAAGCCGCCGAAAAGGTGCAGACGCAGCAGTGGTGTGGCTGGAATCGTGCTGTTCGTCTGCTGCGCGTTCATGAGGGCGCAACTGTAACCGAGCAGGCTGAGAACCCCCTGGGCCAGGCCCAGGGGGTTCATGAGAATGCAGCGGGTCCGGCTCTCGCGAGGAGGGCCGGTCCCGTCCGGCCGTCAGGACAGGGTGAAGACCGTGAGCTGGCGGACCGCGGTGTACGGCACGAAATAGCCGCCTTCTTCGAGTTCCGACATCCGGTAGATGCCGGTGTCGTCGAAGTTGAGCGAGACGACCTCGTCCGTGCCGTCGCCGTTGAGGTCACCGGAGACGTACTCGCGGCCGCCGTAGACGTTGCCGTAGGCGATCCGCGAGAGGGAGCCCGACTTCACTCCGGCCGGGTCCAACAGGTCGAAGCCGGTGGCGCCGGCGCCGATCAGGTAGCGCACACCGTTCGGGCCGGTGAGGAAGCCACCGGTCTGGACGGTGCCGCTGGCGGACGCGGCGTAGTCCTTGCCGTCGGGACCGAACAGGGTGATCCGGTTGGTGCCGACCAGGTAGAGGCCCTCGGGTCCGGTGAACCAGTTGCCCTGGGTCCAGGGCCCGCCGGTCTGGGCGGAGTGCAGCACCTCGCCGGTACGGCCGTCGCGGATCTCTACGACCGCGCTCATGTTTCCGTTCGTGTTCCGGATGAGCCAGGTCTCGGCGACCGCGTGGCCGTCCGCGTAGGGGATCTCCTTCGAGGCGAAGGCGGCGCCTCGCATCGCGGTGCCGTACAGCGTCGCGGTGCCCTGCGGCTTGGGGGCCGCGTCCTCCCAGACGGTCGCGCCGTTCGCGCCGTTCACGGCGACGGCCCCGGTCGGCCGGCCGCCGGGGGCAGGCGCGTTCGGGTCCGCGGAGTAGAAGGCGTCCCGGCTGCCGTACTGGCCGTAGACCTGGCCGCCGACGACGCTGATGTCACCGAAGACGGTGTTCGCCGCCGGAGCGGTGTACGCCCACTTCTGGCGTCCCGTGTCGTCGTAGGCGCGGATCTTGTCGGTCGGGACGACGATCTCGTCCTTGCCGTCGTGGTCGAGGTCACCGGCGGCGAGCGACCACACGAACTGGCCCTGGCCGTCGATCGTCGTGCGGACCTTGCCGGTGGTGGCGTCGACGACAGCCGTCGCGTTGTCGGCCGCGACGACGAGCTCGTCGGTGCCCGTGCCGTCGAGATCGGCCTTGACGATCTTGTGGATCTGGCCGGGGACGGTGGTCTTCCAGAGCAGCTTCGTCCTGCCCGCGGTCATCGACGGGCCGTCGAAGGCGTACAGGCCCTGGGACTGGCCGCCGGCCACGATGTCCTTCTTGCCGTCGCCGTTGACGTCCATCAGGACGGCCGACCACAGCTGGGACTGGATGGGCGTGAGCGCGTCCTGCTTGCCGCTGTTCAGGTTGTAGACGTGGATGTTCTGGTCCGTGTCCACGGTGCGCAGGCGCCAGCCGTCGTCCTTCGGGAACGGCTGGGCCCAGGCCTGCGAGGCGACCATGCCGCGCTTTTCCCACTTCACCGAGCCGTCGGAGCCCTTGAGCACGGCGAGCCGGGCGAACCGGCCCCCTTGGGAGTTCACCGCGTGGTTGAAGTCCTGGTCGTCCTTGTAGGAGGCGACGAGGGTGCCGTCGACCGCCGCCAGGTTCCAGGCGGTGGCCCCGTCCCGGGTGTTGTCGGCGTCGCGCTTGACGGTGCGCTGCCACAGCACGGAGGCGTCGTCACCGTTGAGCGCCCGGACCGTGTTGGCGTTCACCTTCATGTACTCGTCGAGCGTGTCCTCGCTGACCGAGTACTCCGGCTTCTTGTCGCCCTGGATGTCGCCGACCTCAAGGTCCATGGCGAAGACATTGGTCCGCTTGGCCAGGGTGGTGCGCTTGCCGTCGCCGAGGTCGTAGGAGGCGATCTCGTACCCGACGGCGTCGTTCACGTCGGGCATCTCCAGCGTGACAATGCGCTTGCGGGATGCGTCCAGGTGGAGCTGGCGCGAGTAGAGCGTGTTCGTGGACTGCCACTTGACGCTGCCGTCGGCCGAGTCCAGGACCAGCGTGTGGCTGGCCGTGGTGTCGGCGAGGGAGGTCTTGCGCTTGTTCCAGGAGGCCGCGATCAGGCCGCCTCCCAGATCCTCCAGGCTCGACCAGGCGGCGCCCGTGAACAGGCCCGTGTCGTACGTCCACGAGCTCGCCTCGGTCAGCTTGCCGTCGGCGTGGTCGAAGCGGATGCCGGTCAGCGTGGAGGTCGAGCTGCTGGACGCGGAGGTGTTGTAGTACGGCGTGTTCGCGACCAGCAGCGTCTTGCCGACGAGCTTGATCTGGTAGGCGCCCGCGTACAGCTTGGTCCACAGCGTCTTGCCGGAGGCGCCGTCGAGGACGGTCACGAACGTGCCGGTGTGCAGGGTGCTGTCGCCGTGGGTGAACGGCCGGTAGGGGTAGGTGCCCACGTCGGCGGTGAACACCAGGTCCGGCACGCCGTCGCCGGTCAGGTCGCCGGTGTCGTAGCCCTGGTCGGACACCGGGGAGAAGGGGGTGACCGCGTTGAAGCCCATGATGACGCGGGCCGGGTACGGCTCCTTCAAGTAGCGCGGGGACAGGACGGGGACGTCCCAGTCCTTGTAGAGGGAGTTGTTGTCCCGCGTCCACGTCTCCTTGCCGTCGGCGGAACGCCGGGAGATGTTCCCGCCCGCGTGGACGGTGAAGTAGTCGCCATTGGTGCCCGCGACGGGGGTGGTGGCGGCCATGCCGGTCGCGCCCTCGGTGAAGCCCGTGGCGGTGACCTTCGGGGCCGGCAGGGCGGTGGTGCCCGCGTCGGCAGTGCTGGAGTCCGAGGTTCCCGAGTCGGCGGTGCCGGAGTCCGTGCTGCCCCATTCCGTGGCCGGGGTGTCCTCCGTTCCGGAGGCCGTGTCGTCCGTCGCGGCAGTGTCACCGTAGGGGTCGAGCTGGAGGCGCTGGCTGAGCTCTTCGGCCTGCGAGTCGGTGAGGGACAGCACGCCGTTGCCGTCGTCGGCGACCGCGACGGCCGGGGCCGCGCTGAGCACGAAGCCCGCCGCCACCAGAGCGGATGCGAGGCGCAGGCCTCTCCGGGAAGTCTTGTTCATCACGCGCCCTTAGGGGAGAAGCGGATGGCGGAGGAGTTCTGGAGCACGGGCTGGTTGTAGGAGTACTGGAGGGCGTCGGTGCCCGCCTGGTTCTCGATGCCGATGGTGGCGCCCGCGCCCTTGTCGGCGACCGTCTGGTACTGGAAGGTCACGGCGCCGGTGGCCTCGTCGAAGACGGCCTCGAAAGTGGCGCGGCCCGAAGTGCCGTTCGCGTAGGCGGCGTTGTTCCACACAATGGCGAACTTGCGGCTGCCGGCGGTACCGGTGGTGGCCGTCTGCACGGACGACTTCTTGTCCAGCGTCAGGTCGTCCCACAGCGGGGCGACGAAGCCCTTCGCGCTGTTGTAACCGGTCGTCGGCAGCGCGGTGTTGTTGTAGTCGCCGACGCGCGGGGACAGGAAGTCGACCAGGCCGTTGGTGGAGACCGAGGCGGAGGTGTACGAGACGCCGTACAGGCTCACCGGGAACGGCAGCGCGACCGTGGCCGCGTCCTCGTCACCGGACAGGGCGACCTTCTGGGAACCCGCGATCCACGTATAGGCGGCCGGGGCGCAGGAGTTGCTCGAGTTGTCGGTGCGGTTCGGGACCTGGACGTTCTTCGTCAGGTCGGCGGAGCCGACGGTGGCGGAGCCGTTGAAGACGCCGTTGCACAGGACCGGGGCGGCCGGCTTGACGTTGAGGCTGAAGGAGCCCTCGGCGACATCGGCGAAGGCGTACCGGCCGCTTGTGTCGGTGGTGACGGCGTCCAGGGGCGTGCCGGTCAGCTCGACCGTCGCACCGGCGAGGGGCTTGCCGGCGACGTCGAGGACGGTGCCGGAGACCTTGTGGTGCGGGACGGCGTCAAGGGTGACGTCCTGCGTCAGCGGCTGACCGCTCGTCAGGGTCACACCGGAGACGGTCCTGGCGGCGTAGCCGTAACCGCTCAGCGTGAAGTCGTACGTGCCCGCGGCCAGCGGCATCCGGTAGGAGCCGTCGGCGCCGGTGGTCACCGAGCGGCTGTCGGAGCCGGTTGCCGTGGCCTTGACGGTGATGTTCGCCAGCGCCTTGCCGGTGGCCTTGTCGGTGACCTTGCCGGTGACGGTCGCGGCGGTGTGCGGGGACCTGTCGACGGAGGCGAGGATGTCGAGCTTGCCGTTGCCCCAGACGTTGTTGGCGTCGGCGGTGCCACCGCAGTGCGTGTCGTCGACGTCCCGCGCGCCCTCGTTGAGGAGCTTCTGGGTCTCGGGGATGTTGCCGACCAGCGAGGGGGCCGCCGACCACAGCAGCGCCACGGCGCCCGCGACGTGCGGGGTCGCCATCGACGTACCCGAGATGGTGTTGTACGTCGAACCCGGCCAGGCGGACTTGACGGCGGTGCCCGGCGCCGTGATGTTCGGCTTCATCGAGCCGTCGATCGGGGAGGGGCCGAAGCTGGAGAAGGTGGAGATCTTCCCGGCGGAGTCGTAGGCACCCACGGCGTAGGAGTCGGCCTGCGAACCCGGCGGGTGGGTCGTCGCGCAGGTCGTGCCGTTGCCCTCGTTGCCCGCGGCGAAGGCCTCGAAGATGCCCGCGGCGTCCCAGGCGGCGATGATGTCCTGGTAGAACGGCTCGGTCCCGTACTTGTCGCCCCACGAGTTGTTGACGATGTTCGGGGCGAGATCCGGGCGCGGGTTCTGACCGTTGTGGTCGGTCGGCGCGAGGATCCACTGACCGGCGGCGAGCAGGTCGTCGTCGTAACACGTGTCGCTGGCGCAGCCCTTGGCGGCGATCCACTTCGCGTTCGGCGCGACACCGATGCCGTTCTTGCCGACCATCGTCCCCATGGTGTGGGTGCCGTGGCCCGCGTTGTCGCACGGGGTGCTGCTCGTGGCGCAAGTCCCCGACGGGTCATAGAAGTTGTAGTCGTTCGTGAAGGTGCCGTCGCCGTTGTTGCCGCGGTAGTTGGCGACCAGGTCCGGGTGGTTGTACTGCACGCCGGAGTCGACGCTGGCGACGACGATGCCCTCGCCGCGGTCCTGGTACTGGTCCCAGACCTGGTTGGCCTTGACGTCGGAGATGCCCCACTCCGGCGTCGCGTCACTGGCGACGGATGCGTCGGAACTCACCGACGCGGTAAGGGACTTGGTGACCTTCTTGTCGGAGGTCTCCATGGCGTCGAGCTTGAACGAACCGAGCTTGACGATCGACTTCACGTCCGAGCGCTTCGCGAGCTCGTCGACGAGGGCCTGGTCGCCGGTGACCTTGACGGTGTTGGCGATCCAGTAGTCGGTGTGGCCGACCTTCTTCTTGTCGAGGAAGGAGCGCAGTGAGGCCTGGCTGGCGTCGGCGTGCTCGCGCAGTTCCTTGTAGGCGGCCGTGGCGGCCTTCGCGTGCGTCTTCTGCTTCTTGGCGCCGGACAGGTCGGCCTTGTCCTTCAGGGTGATGAAGAACGTCGCGTCACCGCCCTTGGCGACGGCGCTGCTCAGCGCCGAGTCGATCTTCGCGGCGGCAGCGGTGTCGGCTGCGGACGCGGTGTCGGCGGCGACGGCCGGCATCACGCCGGTCACCAGCGCGGTGGCGGTGAACGCGGCTGCCGCCCAGGCAGCGGTTCTGCGCCGTGGCGGTCGAGGCAGATGCATCAGGGGTGTGCTCCTCCGGGTCGGGACGAGATCGCGGGCACGGTAGGCAGGCGCCGTTACTGGGGAATTACTGGCAGTTGGGGACGGGTGGCGGTGCGGCCGTGAGCACGAGAAACCCCCTGGGCGAGGCGCCCAGGGGGTTTCGTCGGCTACCGCTGTGTGCGGGTCAGGACAGCGTGTACGTGGTCATCTGGTGGATGGCGTTGTCGATGGACAGGACGCCGCCGCCCAGCAGGGCGGCCATCCGGTTGTTGCCCAGGTGGTCGAAGTTCAGCGACACCATGTCGTCGACGCCGTCACCGTCGAGGTCGGCGACGACGTAGCTCCGGCCGCCCATCAGGCTCGCACCGCCGGTGGAGGACTGGAACGAGTAGCCGGTGGTCAGCAGGGACGGGTCCCACACGCCGAGGCCTGACTCGGTGCCGCCCGCCACCAGCTTGCGTCCACCGGGTCCGGTGATGAACTGCGCCCGGCGCAGCGGCGCGACCACCGAGCTGTAGGTCTCCTTGCCGTCGGCGTCGAAGCCGTACCACACGCCGAAGCCCATCTGGTACAGCGGAGCGGTGCCCGTCGCCTGCTCGTCGATGAAGTAGTTGCCGAACGACCAGGGGCTGCCGGTGACCTTCGTGTGCAGCACCTCCCCGGTGCGTCCGTCGCGGATCTCGACGACGGTGTGCGCGGTGGCGCTGCTGAGGTCGCCGGCCGTGGTCGGGTCGGTCATCGCGATCCAGGTGTAGACGACCGCGTGCCCGTCCGCGTACGGGATCTTCGACGACGCGAAGACGCCGTGGTCCAGGACCGCACCGTGCAGCTTGCCGTCGACGGCCTTGGCCGGCGCCTTGGGGTCGGCCGTCCAGAGGACCTTGCCGTCCTTGCCGTTCAGGGCGAGGCCGTTCTGGGCGGAGTCGGTGAGCTTGAGCGCGTTCCGGCTGGCGTACTGGGTGTACACCTGCTTGTCGGAGAACACCGTGTCGGAGAAGACGACGTCACCGGCGCTCGACGGCGCGGAGTACGACCACAGCACCGAGCCGCGCGCGTCGTACACGCGCAGGGCGTCGGTCGGGACGAGGACCTCGTCCTTGCCGTCGCCGTTCACGTCCGCGACCGTCACCGAGCGGACGTACTGGCCGTTGCCGTCGATGGTGGTCAGGGTCTTGCCGGTGGCGCCGTCGAGGATGACGGTCGCGGTGTCGGCGGCGACGACGATCTCGGGCTTGCCGTCGCCGTTGACGTCACCCGTGGCGATGTTGTGCACCTCGCCGGGGACGGTCGCCCGCCACAGCTGCTTCGGCGCACCGTTGACCAAGGACGGGCCCGACCAGGCCCACACGCCGTCGGAGTTGCCGCCGGCGACGAGATCCTTCTTCTTGTCACCGTTCAGGTCGACGGCCTGCCCGTAGTTCAGGTCGCCCTGGAGCGGAGTGAGGCCCTTCTCCTTGCCGCTGCCCAGATTGAAGGTGTGGATGTTCTGGTCCATGTCGACGGTGCGCACGAGGTCGGTGTCGCCGGACCTGAACAGCTCGTGGAACATCGGCGACGCGCTCACGCCGTCCTGCCGCCAGCCGACGGCGCCGTTGCTGTTGAACAAGGTGAGGGCGCCGTAGCGCAGTTCGTCCGTGTTGTCGGCGTCGGCGATGTCCCTGTCGTTCCGCGCCGAGCTGACGAGCTTGCCGCCGGCCGTGTCCAGGCGCCAGACGATGGGGCCGTCGGCGCCGGGGTTGGTGGCGTCGCGCTTGAAGGTGTACGCCCACTTGAGCGTCGAGCCGTCCGTGCCCTTCAGGACGCGGATGGTGCTGGCGTTGATGGTGTAGTTCTCGTCGAGCGTCGCCTCGCTCACCGCGTACTCCGCGCCGTCGCCGGACGCCGCGTCACCGACCGTGAGGGCGGTGGCGATGGAGTTCTCACGGCTGGTCAGCGTCGTGCGCTCACCGCTCTTGAGGTCGTACGCGACGATCGAGTAGGCGACCGCGTCGCGGGAGTCTGGCTGCTCCAGGGCGACGAGGCGGCCGCGCGCGGCGTCCAGGTGGAGCTGGCGGCCGTACAGATCGCTGTCGCTCGTCCAGTCCACGGAGCCGTCGTCGGCGTTCAGGAGGACGGTGGTGCCGTGCCCGGCCGCATCGGCGGTCTTGTCCAGGCTCCAGGACGCGGCGAACTTTCCGTCGCCCGTGCTCTCCAGGGCGCCCCAGCTGACGACGCGGGTCTCCTTGGTGTCGTACGTCCACGTCGAGGACGGGGTCAGGGCGCCGTCGGCGTACCCGAAACGGATGCCCGTGAGGGTGGCCGTCTCGGAGGCCGGGGCGACCGAGTTGTAGCGGGGCGAGTTCGCGAGGACCAGCGTGCCGTCGACGACCTTGACCTTGGTGACGTACGAATACAGCTTCGACCAGAGCGTCTTGCCGGTCTTGCCGTCCATGACGGTCACGAACGTGCCCTGGCTCAGCGAGGAGCCCGGCGAGGTGAACGCCCGGGGTGTGGGAGGGAAGCCGACGGCGGCCGAGGTGACGATGTCGGGCGTTCCGTCGCCGGTCAGGTCCGCGGTGTCGTAGCCCTGGTCGGATTCGGGCGAGAACGGGCTGACGGCGTTGTAGCCCATCACGATGTGAGCCGGGTACGGCTCGGTCCGCCACACCTGCAGCGGCTTGACCTGCCAGTCCGTGTACAGCGAGGCGTTGGTGCGGGCCCAGGCGGTGGAGCCGTCGGCGTTGTGCAGCTGGACGCTGCCGAGGCTGTTCACGGTGTAGTACTGGCCGTTCGCGGCGGCCACCGTGTCGGCGAGGCCGCGCACGCCCTCCAGCGTGGACTTGGCGTTGAAAGTGACCTTCGCGCCCACGCCGGCGACCGAGGCGTCGTCGGTCGTGGCTGAGGTACCGGACCCGGAGTCCGTGGCGGAGTCGGTAGCGGCATCCGTACCGGAGTCCGTGTCCGTGCCGGCGGCCGTCTGGTCGCCGTACACGTCGACGTTCATGTGCTCGGCGAGCTTCTCGGCCTGGCTGCTGGTCAGCTTCATGACCGCGTCGTCACCGTCGGCGGCCAGCGCGTGCGGCGCAGAGGTCAGGGCCAGACCCGCCGCCACCAGGGCGGAGGCGAGCGTCAGGGCCCGCTTGGAGTGGTGGGCTCTCATCACTTGGCTCCCTGCGTGAAGGTGACGGCGGTGCCGTTGCCGATCACGGGCTGGTTGTAGGAGTACTGGAGGGCGTCGGTGCCCGCCTGGTTCTCGATGCCGACGGTGGCGCCCGCGCCCTTGTCCGCGACGGACTGGTACTGGAAGGTCACGGCGCCGGTGGCCTCGTCGAAGACGGCCTCGAAGGTGGCGCGGCCCGACGTGCCGTTCGCGTAGGCGGCGTTGTTCCACACGATGGCGAACTTGCGGCTGCCTGCGGTGCCGGTGGTGGCGGTCTGCACGGAGGACTTGTTGTCCAGCGTCAGGTCGTCCCACAGCGGGGCGAGGATGCCCTTGACACCGTTCGCGCCGGTCGCCGGCAGCTTGGTGTTGCTGTAGTCGCCGGTGCGCGAGGACAGGAAGTTGACCAGGCCGTCCGTGGTGACGGAGGCCGAGGTGTACGAGACGCCGTAGTGCTTGACCGGGAAGGGCAGCGTGACCTTCGCGGAGTCCTCGTCACCGGTCAGGGAGACCTTGCTGGAGCCCTTGATCCACGAGTAGGTGGCCGGGGCGCAGGAGTTGCCCGAGTTGTCGGTGCGGTTGGGGACCTGGACGTTCTTGGTCAGGTCCGCGGAGCCGACGGTGGCGGAGCCGTTGGAGACGCCGTTGCACAGCACGGGGGCGGCCGGCTTCACCACGAGGTTGTAGGAGCCCTCGGAGACCTTGGCGAAGGAGTACTGACCCTGGGCGTCGGTGGTGGTGTTGTCCAGCGGCGAGCCGTTCAGCTCGATCGTCGCGCCGGGCAGGGGCTTGCCGGTGACGTCGAGGACGGTGCCGGAGACCTTGTGCGAGGGAGCCGCGGTCAGCGCCACGTCCTGCGTGAGGGCCTGGCCGGTGGTGAGGGTGACACCGTTCGCCGAGCCGTTCGCGTAGCCGTAGGTGCTGAAGCTGAAGGTGTACGTGGCCGGAGGCAGCGTCAGCCGGTAGCTGCCGTCGGCGCCGGTGGTGACGGTGCGGACCGTGCCGGCGCCGTCGTTGGCCGTCACGGTGACGTGGGGCAGGCCCGCGCCGGTCGCCTTGTCGGTGACCTTGCCGGTGACGTCGGCCGCGGTGTGCGGGGCCTTGTCGATGGAGGTGAGGATGTCGAGCTTGCCCTCGCCCCAGACGTTGTTCATGCCGGCGGTGCCACCGCAGTGGGTGTCGTCGACGTCACGCGCGCCCTCGTTGAGGAGCGCGCGGGTCTCGTCGATCTTGCCGATCAGCGAGGGGGCCTCCGACCACAGCAGGGCCACGGCGCCCGCGACGTGCGGGGTCGCCATCGACGTACCGTTGATGGTGTTGTACGAGGAGCCCGGCCACGCCGAGGTGATGTCCTCGCCCGGCGCCGAGATGTTCGGCTTGGCCGAGCCGTCGACCGGGGAGGGGCCGAAGCCGGAGAAGTCGGTGATCGAGCCGGCGGAGTTGTACGCGCCGACGCCGTAGGACGTGTCCTGCGCACCGGGCGCGCGGGTGGTGGAGCAGGTCGTGCCGTCACCGTCGTTGCCGGCGGCGAACGCCTCGAAGATGCCCGCGGAGTTCCAGGCCTCGACGATGTCCTTGTAGAACGTCGTGACGCCGCCGCCCCACGAGTTGTTGACGATGTTCGGGGCGAGGTCCGGGCGCGGGTTCAGACCGTTGTGGTCGGTCGGCGCGAGGATCCACTGGCCCGCGGCGAGCAGGTTCTCGTCCGCGCAGGAGTCGGACTCGCAGCCCTTGGCGGCGATCCACTTGGCGTTCGGCGCGACACCGATGCCGTTCTTGCCGACCATCGTGCCCATGGTGTGGGTGCCGTGGCCCGCGTTGTCGCACGGGGTGGTGCTGGTGGCGCACGTGCCCGACGGGTCGTAGAAGTTGTAGTCGTTGGAGAACGTGCCGTCGCCGTTGTTGCCGCGATAGTTGGCGACGAGGTCCGGGTGGTCGTACTGCACACCCGAGTCGACGCTGGCGACGACGATGCCCTCGCCGCGGTCCTTGTACTGGTCCCAGACCTGGTCGGCCTTGATGTCGGTGACACCCCACGTCGGCGAGGCGTCACTGACCGTGCTGCCGTCGGCGGTGGTGCGCGCGCCGGTGACCTTGGCGTCGGACGTCTCGATGTCGTCGAGCTTGTACGTGCGCGCCTTGACGAGTTCCTTCACGTCGGAGCGCTTCGCGAGCTCGTCGACGAGCTTCTTGCCGCCGGTGACCTCGATGGCGTTGGTGATCCAGTAGTCCTTGTGCCCGACCTTCTCCTTGTCGAGGAAGGCGGCGAGGGACTTCTGGTTGTCCGCTGCGTTGGTCTTCAGCGCCTTGTACGCGGCGGCGGCGGCCTTCGCGTGCGTGGACTGCTTCTTGGCGGACGTCAGATCGGCCCGGTCCTTGAGGACGACGAAGAACTTCGCCTCGCCGCCCTTGGCGACGGCGCTGCTGAGCGCCGAGTCGATCTTCGCGGTGTCCGTGGTGGCGGACGAGGCGTCGGCGGCGACGGCCGGCATGACGCCGGTGATCAGCGCGGTCGCGGTGAACGCGGCCGCCGCCCAAGAGGCGGATCTCCGCCGGGGCGGTCGGGGCAGGTGCATCGGGGGCACTCCTCCGGGAACGGTACGGGGGAGTTCGCACGCTAGAAAGGTGCCGTTACTGAGGAATTACTGGCAGCGTGACGGGGGTCTCCGGCCGGTCCCTGGCGCCCGAAAACTATCACCGCTAGTTTGGGGCGCGGAACGACCAGCACCACACACGCGGTACCGGAGGGAGAGCCATGAAGGCCCACGAGGGGATGTACATCGGCGGCGAGTGGCGCGCCGCCGCGACCAGCGAGACGATCGCCGTCGTCAACCCGGCCGACGAGTCGGTGATCGGCCATGTCCCCGCGGGCACCGCCGAGGACGTCGACACCGCGGTGCGCGCCGCCCGCGCCGCCTTCCCGGCCTGGGCCGCGACCCCGCCCGCCGAGCGCGCCGCCCGCATCGCCGCCCTGCGCGACGTGCTCGTGGCCCGCAAGGACGAGATCGCCGAGACGGTCACCGCCGAGCTCGGCGCGCCCCTCCCGTTCTCGCAGATGGTGCACGCGGGCGTACCGGTCCTGGTGGCGGGCTCCTACGCCGAACTGGCCGCCTCCCACCCCTTCGAGGAGAAGGTCGGCAACTCCACCGTCTACTCCGAGCCGGTCGGCGTCGTCGGCGCCATCACGCCCTGGAACTACCCGCTGCACCAGATCGTCGCGAAGGTCGCCCCGGCGCTCGCGGCCGGCTGCACGGTCGTCCTCAAGCCGGCCGAGGACACCCCGCTGACCGCCCAGCTGTTCGCGGAGGCCGTCGACGAGGCGGGGATCCCCGCCGGTGTCTTCAACCTGGTCACCGGGATCGGCACGGTCGCGGGCCAGGCGCTCGCCGAGCACCCGGACGTCGACCTCGTCTCCTTCACCGGCTCCACGGCGGTCGGCAAGCAGATCGGCGCGACGGCGGGCGCGGCCGTCAAGCGCGTGGCCCTGGAACTCGGCGGCAAGTCGGCGAACGTCATCCTGCCGAGCGCGGACCTCGCCAAGGCCGTCAACGTCGGCATCGCCAACGTCATGGGCAACTCCGGCCAGACGTGCAGCGCCTGGACCCGGATGCTCGTACACACCTCCCAGTACGACGAGGCCGTGGAGCTCGCGAAGGGTGCCGCCGCCAAGTACGGCGACCGCATCGGCCCGCTCGTCAACGCCAAGCAGCAGGCACGGGTGCGCGGCTACATCGAGAAGGGCGTCGAGGAGGGTGCCAGGCTCGTCGTCGGCGGCACCGAAACCCCGCACGACAAGGGCTACTTCGTCGCCCCGACCGTCTTCGCCGACGTCAGGCCCGAGATGACCATCGCGCAAGAGGAGATCTTCGGCCCGGTCGTCTCGATCATCCGGTACGAGGACGAGGACGACGCCCTGCGCATCGCCAACGGCACCGTGTACGGGCTCGCGGGCGCGGTCTGGGCCGGCGACGAGACGGAGGCCGTCGCCTTCGCCCGCCGCATGGACACCGGCCAGGTCGACATCAACGGGGGACGCTTCAACCCCCTTGCCCCGTTCGGCGGTTACAAGCAGTCGGGCGTCGGCCGTGAGCTCGGCACGCACGGCCTGAGCGAGTACCTCCAGACCAAGTCCCTGCAGTTCTGATTCCCGAGGGAGTTCGCGAACACATGGTCCGCGCCGCTGTATGCACCGCCGTCGGCTCCCCGCTGGAGATCACCGACATCGACCTGCCCGAGCCCGGCCCCGGGCAGGTCCGCGTCCGGCTCGCCGCCGCCGGGGTCTGCCACTCCGACCTGTCCCTGACCAACGGCACCATGCGCGTGCCGCTCCCCGCCGTCCTCGGCCACGAGGGCGCCGGCACCGTCGTCTCCGTCGGCGAGGGCGTCACCCACGTCGCCCCCGGTGACGGTGTCGTCCTCAACTGGGCTCCCTCGTGCGGCAGTTGCCATGCGTGCTCGCTCGGTGAGGTGTGGCTGTGCGCGAACGCGCTGGCCGGTTCGGCGAACGTGTACGCGAAGAGGGCATCCGACGGCTCCGACCTCCACCCGGGGCTGAACGTCGCCGCGTTCGCCGAGGAGACGGTCGTCGCCGCGAACACCGTCCTGCCGGTCCCGGACGGCGTCCCGCTCACCGACGCCGCCCTGCTCGGCTGCGCCGTCCTCACCGGCTACGGCGCCGTGCACCACTCGGCGCGCGTCCGCGGGGGCGAGACCGTCGCCGTGTACGGCGTCGGAGGCGTCGGCCTCGCCACGATCCAGTCGGCGCGCATCGCGGGCGCCTCGAAGATCGTCGCGGTCGACGTGTCGCCCGAGAAGGAGGAGCTGGCCCGCCGGGCCGGCGCCACGGACTACGTGGTCGCCTCCGAGAACACCGCCCGCGAGATCCGCGGCCTCACCGGCAAGCAGGGCGTCGACGTGGCCGTGGAGTGCGTCGGCCGCGCCGTGACGATCCGTACCGCCTGGGAGTCCACCCGGCGCGGCGGCCGCACCACGGTCGTCGGCATCGGCGGCAAGGACCAGCAGGTCACCTTCAACGCCCTGGAACTCTTCCACTGGGGCCGCACCCTCGCGGGCTGCGTCTACGGCAACTCCGACCCGGCGAAGGACCTGCCCGTCCTCGCCGACCACGTGCGCGCGGGCCGCCTCGACCTGAGCGCGCTGGTCACCGAGCGGATCGCGCTCGACGGGATCCCGGCGGCCTTCGACAACATGGTCGCCGGCAAGGGCGGCCGCGCTCTGGTGATCTTCTGAGTCATCCGGCTCACGGGCGGGTGCGCCGATGAGTTCTCGCGCGTCGGACGGTCTCACCATCGAGAGACCGTCCGACGTCGCAACGGAGCGAGGAGCCCGCCATGACCGCCACCTCCGCCACCCCTGCCGCCCAGAAGATCCGCCCCTGCCTGTGGTTCGACGGCAAGGCCGAAGAGGCCGTCGACTTCTATCTGTCCCTGTTCGACGACTCCGAGATCATCGACGTGCAGCGCTGGGGCAAGGAGGGCCCGGGTGAGCCCGGCTCGGTCCTCACCATCGACTTCCGCCTCGCGGGCACCCAGTACCTGGCCCTGAACGGCGGCCCCGAGTTCACGTTCAACGAAGCCGTGTCCTTCAGCGTCGACTGCGCCGACCAGGCCGAGGTCGACCACCTCTGGGACCGCCTGACGGCCGACGGCGGCGAGCCGGGCCCGTGCGGCTGGCTCAAGGACAAGTACGGCCTGTCCTGGCAGATCGTGCCGCGCCGCCTCCCGGAACTGCTGCGGGACCCGGACGCGGGCCGGTCGTCGCGGGCCATGGCGGCGATGATGAAGATGAAGAAGATCGACGTGGCGGAGCTGGAGGCGGCGGCCGACGCGTCGTGATCCGCCCCGGACGCCGCCAGGGCGCCGTCACGGCTCCGCCAGGACGTCGTCAGGGCGCCGCGGTCAGCCGCGGGAACGACCGTGCCGCCGCCAGGAACACCAGCGTCGTCAGCACGAACGGCCAGGTGAAGGCCGTCGCCCCGAACGCCGGGGCGGCGGCCGTCGCCACCACCGCTCCGGCCAGCGCGTACGGCAGCGTGCGCCACCGGGCGTCCAGGAACACCCCGCAGAGCGCGAGGGCCACCAGCACCCCGTTGTAGCCGCCGAGCCCGTCGGCGATGCGGTCGGCGGACATCCCGAGCGCCCAGGCGGTGGCCAGGCCCGCGGCGTTCCCGAGGCACGCCACCGCGGCCACCCGGGCCCCGGCCGCAAGAAGCCCGGCGAGCACGAACGCGCCCACGTACCAGTGCGGCAGCAGGAAGACCTGGCCGAACCCGACGAGGAACCCGCGGGCGGCGTCGGCGAGCCGGACCGGCCCCGCGCCGTCCGCCGCGGGAGCCGTCACCGGACCCGCCGGACGGGCCAGGGTGATCGCCGTCGCCACCGTGCAGAACGGCAGCGTCAGCGCGGGCAGCCCCCACGCCCCGAACGCCCGGCCCGCCGCGGCCGTCAGCACGGTCGCCGCGCCGCAGCCGAGCAGGGCGACCAGCACCGTCGACAGCCGGTCCGGCCCCAGCAGGACGGCGCCGCTCACGCCCACCAGGCAGGAGTTGAAGCCCTCCATGCCCTGCGCGAGCCGCTCCTCGTCCACCCCGAGCAGCCAGGCCCCCGCCGTGCCGACGGCGGTGCCGCCGAGGCCGTAGAGCCCGTACTGCCAGCCTGCGGCGAAGAGCGCCACGGTGAAGAGCAGACCCGTCGACGCGCGTGGCAGAAAGGTCACTTGCCCCGTTCCGCGCAGCAACCGCATCCCGAACTGTCTGCAATCAGCGGCCCAACTATGCCCTATTTCAGGGTGAATTGAGGCACCAGTCATCTCCGCCATGCGCCGCTCCCGCGTTACGACGATGTTTCCCAGTCCGGCGGATGGACTGTACAGGCACGAGTCGGGCACGGTCGCGCGGGCCGGGTCCGGACCTCGGGGGGGGGGGCGGGTGGAGGGGGCTGCCCGCGCGGTTCCCCGCGCCCCTGAAGCGGGCTCCGCCGCCTCAGGGCGACCAGCCGAGCTCCGCCCTAAGGGCCCGCTCCCCGGCCCCGGTCACCCGGACCGCGCGCTCCGACCCGATCCGCTCGACCCAGCCAGCGGCCAGCGCGTGGCGGCACAGCGCGGCCCCCGCGGCCCCGGCGAGGTGCAGCCGCCGCTCGGTCCAGTCCAGGCACCCGCGTGCCGGCGGCCGCCGCCCGCCCCGGTCGAACTCCACGCCGAGCCCCCGGAACCAGTCCACGCCCGCCTCGGTCAGCGCGAACCCCGCGTCGGTGCGCAGCAGCCCGCGCGCGACCATCCCGTCGGTCACCGCGATCCCGAGCCGCCCCGCGAGATGGTCGTAACAGGTGCGCCCACGCGCCATCGCGTCCCGCGCCGACGCGGCCCGCAGCGTGCGGGGCGGATCCGCGTCCTCCGGTGCGACGTACCCTGCGAGGTCCTCCACCAGCTGCGCCACCTGCGGGTCGGCGAGCCGTACGTACCGGTGCCGGCCCTGCCGCTCCTCCCCGAGGAGGCCGCCCGCGATCAGCTTCCCCAGGTGCTCGCTGGTGGTGGACGCGGCGACCCCGGCGTGCCGGGCCAGCTCACCGGCCGTCCAGGCGCGCCCGTCGAGGAGGGCGAGCAGGAACGCGGCGCGGGTCTCGTCGGACACCAGCGCGGCGAGCGCGGCCAGGCGCCGGGCGCGGGGATCTTTGGCGGCGGTCATGACCCCAGCATGCGCCCGGCACACTTCGTCGGGCGCCGAACGGTCAGCGGGTGGCGGCGCCCACCTGCGCGTACTGCACGGCGAGCCCGTCGAGCAGCGCCGTGAGGCCGGTCTCGAAGGCCCGCTCGTCGATCAGCTCCTGCCGGTCGGCGAGGAGGTGGGCCTGTCCGAGGTGCGGGTAGTCGGCCGGGTCGTACGCGGCCTCGTCGTCCACGAAGCCGCCCGCGAACGAGCCGAGCGCCGACCCCATCACGAAGTACCGCATGAGCGCGCCGTTCGACGTCGCCTGCGCCGGCGGCCACCCGGCGTCGACCATCGCGCCGAACACCGCGTCCGCGAGCCGCAGACCGGCCGGACGGCGGCCGGGGCCCTGGGCCAGCACCGGAACGATGTTCGGGTGCTCGCGCAGCGCCGCCCGGTAGGAGACGGCCCAGTCGTGCAGCGCGGTGCGCCAGTCGCGCGGGGTGCCGTCCTGCGCGGGTTCGAACATCGACAGGTCCACCAGCGCGCTCACCGAGTCCGCGACCGCCTCCAGGATCTGGTCCTTCGTGCGGAAGTGGTTGTAGAGCGAGGGGCCGCTCACCCCGAGTTCGGCCGCGAGCCGTCGCGTCGAGACGGCGGCGAGTCCCTCGGCGTCGACGAGGGCGCGGGCCGCGTCGACGATGCGGTCTCGGCTGAGGAGGGGCTTGCGCGGTCGGGCCATGGCGCACATAGTAGGGCTGTCAGCCAAAAACTAGCAGTGCTAATTTAAAGATGAAGCCTGCCGCACGTCCTGGGGAGTCGTCCGTGAATCTGGAGCTGAACGAGGAGCAGACGGCCGTCCGTCGGCTGGCCAAGGACTTCGTGGACCGCGAGATCGCGCCGAACGTCGTGACGTGGGACCGCGCCGAGGAGGTCGACCGCTCGATCGTCAAGAAGCTCGGCGAGGTCGGCTTCCTGGGCCTGACCATCGACGAGGAGTACGGCGGCTCGGGCGGCGACCACCTCTCGTACTGCCTGGTCACCGAGGAGCTGGGGCGCGGCGACTCGTCGGTGCGCGGCATCGTCTCCGTCTCCCTCGGCCTGGTCGCCAAGCCGATCCAGCAGTGGGGCAGCGAGGAGCAGAAGCGGTACTGGCTGCCGCGTCTCACCTCCGGCGAGGCCCTCGGCTGCTTCGGTCTGACCGAGCCCGGCCACGGCTCGAACCCGGCCGAACTCCAGACCCGGGCGGTGCGCGACGCCGCCACCGGCGACTACGTCGTCAACGGCACCAAGATCTTCATCACCAACGGCACCTGGGCCGATGTCGTCCTGCTCTTCGCCCGCACCAACGACACCCCCGGCCACAAGGGCATATCCGCCTTCCTGGTCCCCACCGACACCCCGGGCCTGACCCGCAACACCATCCACGGCAAGCTCGGTCTGCGCGGCCAGGCCACGGCCGAGATCGTCCTGGAGGACGTACGGGTCCCGGCGAGCGCCATGATGGGGCCGGAGGGCAAGGGCTTCTCCGTCGCCATGTCCGCGCTCGCCAAGGGCCGGATGTCGGTCGCCGCGGGCTGCGTCGGCATCGCCCAGGCCGCGCTCGACGCCGCCGTCGGTTACGCGGGGGAGCGCGAGCAGTTCGGCAAGTCCATCGCGCACTACCAGCTCGTCCAGGAGATGCTCTCCGACATCGCCCTCGACGTGGACGCCGCCCGCCTGCTGACCTGGCGCGTCGCCGACCTCATCGACCGCGGCGAGGACTTCACGGTCGCCGCCTCCAAGGCCAAGCTGTTCGCCTCCGAAGCCGCGGTGCGCTGCGCCAACAACGCCCTCCAGGTCTTCGGCGGCTACGGCTACATCGACGAGTACCCGGTCGGCAAGCTGCTGCGCGACGCCCGCGTCATGACCCTCTACGAGGGCACCAGCCAGATCCAGAAGCTCATCATCGGCCGCGCGCTGACGGGAGTGTCGGCGTTCTGAGGGCGTGCTGAGCGTGTTCTGAGCACCTTCTGAGTACGTGGATGAGTACCGGAGCGGATAGGGCGCGGGCCCTGTCCGCTCCATGCTGTCGGGCATGAGTGAGACACCGGTCAAGCAGAGCAACACCGCGGCCTTCTACGGGCAGGCCGTCGCGTCCTTCGCCGTCGCGCTCGCCGCGGTCTCCGTCGGGATCTACAGCCTCGACGCGAGCGGCTGGATCAGGGCCTTCCTGGCCATCTCCGTCCTCTATCTGACGACGTCGGCGTTCACCCTCGCCAAGGTGATCCGGGACCGCCAGGAGGTGGGGCAGATCGTCAGCCGGGTCGACCAGGCCCGCATCGAGAAGATCCTCGCGGAGCACGATCCGTTCAAACCCGTCGCCTAAGCGCCCGCTCACCCCGGAGGGTATGGTGAGGCCGAGCCTCACCGACAGGATGCGAGCGCAGCGATGACGCAGGACGAGCGGGTCACCGACCAGCAGCCCGACGACGAGATGCCCTGGGCCGAGGTCACTCCCGACGCCGCCCGGCGGCTGCTCGTCGCCGCGGTGGAGGCGTTCGCCGCACGCGGATACCACGCCACCACGACCCGGGACATCGCGAGCCGGGCCGGCATGAGCCCGGCCGCGCTCTACATCCACTACAAGACCAAGGAGGAGCTGCTCCTCCGGATCAGCCGCATCGGCCACGAGAAGGCGCTGGAGATCCTGCGCCGCGCGGCCGACGGCGAGGGCACGGCCACCGAGCGGCTCGCGGAGGCCGTGCGCTCCTTCGTCCGCTGGCACGCGGGACACCACATGACCGCTCGGGTGGTCCAGTACGAGCTGGACTCCCTCGGCGAGGAGCACCGCCCGGAGATCGTGGCGCTGCGCCGGCAGAGCGACGCCGCGGTGCGCGAGATCATCGACGACGGCGTGAAGACCGGCGAGTTCTACGTCCTCGACGTGGCCGGGACGACGGTCGCGATCCTCTCGCTCTGCATCGACGTGGCCCGCTGGTTCAACACCCAGGGCCGCAGGACGCCCGACGAGGTCGGCGCGTTCTACGCCGACCTCGTCCTCAGAATGGTCGGGGCCGGTGCCCCGCGGTAGCGCTCAGAGGTAGTAGCGGGAGACCGACTCGGCGACGCAGACCGGCTTGTCGCCGCCCTCCCGCTCGACCGTGAAGGCCACGGCGAGCTGCACGCCGCCCGGCACGTCGTCCACGGACGTGATCTTCGCGGTGGCCCGCAGCCGGGAGCCGACCGGGACCGGCGCGGGGAAGCGCACCTTGTTCGTCCCGTAGTTGACTCCCATCTTCATGCCCTCGACCGAGAGCAGCTGCGGGCCGAACAGCGGCAGCAGCGACAGCGTCAGATAGCCGTGCGCGATCGTCGTGCCGAACGGCCCGTCCTTCGCCCGCTCCGGGTCGACGTGGATCCACTGGTGGTCGCCCGTGGCCTCGGCGAACCGGTCGACGCGGCTCTGCTCGATCTCGACCCAGTCGCTGTACCCGAGCTGCTCGCCGACGGCGCCCTTCAGCTCGTCGACGTCCTTGAAAACCCGCGGCTCCGCCATGGTCACAACCTCCACCATCGAAATGCCTGCATGAGACTGATGTGTCTAAGCGCTTGCTCAGCATGCTAACAACGGGGGAGTCCTGCGACTAGGCTCGGCCGGGTGCCACAGATCCCGGAGAAGATCCACGAGCTCACCGTCGGCCAGCTCTCGGCCCGCAGCGGCGCCGCCGTCTCCGCGCTGCACTTCTACGAGGCCAAGGGCCTGATCACCAGCCGCCGCACCTCCGGCAACCAGCGCCGCTACTGTCGCGACACCCTGCGCCGCGTCGCCTTCATCCGCGCCGCGCAGCGCGTCGGCATCCCGCTGGCGACGATCCGTGACGCCCTCGCCGAGCTCCCCGAGGAGCGCACCCCGAACCGCGAGGACTGGGCGCGCCTCTCGGAGAACTGGCGCTCCGAACTGGACGAGCGGATCACGCAGTTGAGCCGACTGCGCGACCACCTCACCGACTGCATCGGCTGCGGCTGCCTCTCGCTGCAGACCTGCGTGCTGTCCAACCCGGACGACGTCTTCGGCGAACGCCTCACGGGTTCGCGGCTGATGGCGGAGCGCCGGGAGCGCCCCGCCTCCTGAGAGCCTGGGTCTGCCCCCCCGTCTGCGCAGCGGCGTCCGGTGCGCCGGCCCTTCGGGCGGACGACGAGGGGGCAGGCCCAGGCTCTGACGCCGACCGGGACGTCACTCGTACTCGGTACCGCCCTTGCGCGTCAGGTACGCGGGGCTGACCGCCTTGGCGACGGCGCGGCCCCCGGTGACCGGGCTGTACCGCTCGGCGGCGGCCCGGATCACCACGCCCTCGCGCAGATGCAGGGCGCGGCCGGACACCGTCTCCCGCCCGCTCGCCAGCTCCTCGATCCGCGCGATGTCGTACGGGCCCGTGAACAGCCGCGGCACCAGAGGCAGTTCACCGTCGAGCAGGGCCGCAGGGTCCAGCCAGGCCAGCTGCCCGTCGATCTCGGCGGCCACGTCGAAGACCGCGTACCCGAGGGTGTCCCTGCGGCCGTCGGCGCCGTACGTCAGGTCCTGCACCCCGTCCCCGTACACCTCGCCGAAGACGCCGACGCGCGCCGCGCCGAGCCGGGCGGCCAGCCGGGCCGCGACGTCGGGGACGCCGTACCCGCGCACGGCCCGCCAGTACAGATTGCGCGCGTCCTCTTTCAGGGCCAGCGACCTGGCGCCGAAGCCCTTCGAGGACACGAGGGTCATGCCGCTCGCGGCGACATGGGTGACCAGGCACGCGGTCCCGTGCAGCTTCTCGGTGACGACGACCGGCTCACCGGGCGCGAAGACGTCCGGGTAGCGCTTGATGTTCTCGATCTCCACCCAGGGCAGCAGATCCGGTGCGGGCTCGACGTCGCCGCTCATCGTCGGCGGGATCGGCGGCACCCACTTGGTGATGCCGAGCGCCTCGGCGAAGTCCGTGCCCTCGGCCGCGGCGGCCGCCAGATCGACATCGGCCAGCGCCCCGGGCCGGCACACGATCCCCTGCGACAGCTCCCCGCGCAGCCGTACCGCCTTCACCCGGTCCGCGTTCCCGCCGGCCAGGCGGCCCGTCAGCCCCAACTCCTCGATGAGCGCGGCCGGGAGCACCGACTGCTCGGGGATGTACACGGCGGTGTCCCCGGTGCGGTAGACGCCCTTGGCGACGACGGCCCGGTACAGGCCGACCTGCGCCAGTTCGAGGGCGTCGGCGTTCGGGTGCGGATGGACGGTCAGGGTCTCGGCGGTGACGCGCAGAGTGGACATGCCACGGTGCTCCTCGTGCGGTGGACGGACATCGGCCCCGACTGTCCGCGCCCACAAACACCTGGAGCCAGCGGTTTTCCGCCTGCTACCGTCGCCCGGCCATGGACACGACCACGCCGCGCACCACCCCGCGCACCGCCCGGCTCACCGCCGCCCTCGACCGGATCGGCGAGGTCTTCGGCGGCATGACCGCCTCCCCGGACGAGACCGGTTGCACGTTCTGCTACGCCCCGGAGGACATCGCGCTGTTGCGGCAGCCGGACGTGCCGCTGCCGGAAGACCTGCTGCGGAGCTTCTTCCACGAGGTCCCCGACCACTTCGACGACCACGCGGCCGTCCTGCGCCGCCTGCTGCCCCAGTTCACGCGGTGGCTCGCCGACGGGAGCGAGGCCGGATCCCTCGGATACGGCCCCTGCGGCCTGGGTCGTACCCGCTGGCCCGAGACCTGGCCGCGCCTACAGGCCGACGCCGTACGGGAGTTCATCGACGCCTGGTGGGACGACCTGCTCAGCGCCGGGCCGGACGCGCGTTACGACATCGACGACGCCTTCTCGTACGCCGCCTGCATGGGCGGCACGATCACACCGCTCCTGGAGCGCTGGAGCAGGGACCCGCTGGGCGGCCCCGCCGACCGGGCGCTCGCGTCCGCCTGCGCGCACTGGGACACCGACCTGCTGGAGGACGACTACGGCCTGAGCGTCTTCCTCTGGTGGCAGTGGTTCGACCGCCCCGAGCCGGTCGCCGAGTTCCAGACCTGGCTCGTGGAGCACGCCCCGGCCCGCCTGCGGGCGGGCGGGGCCGACGAGGACCTGATCACCCGGATCGGCCTGCTCGCGCTGCCCTACGACGCGCGCTGGGCCGATCCGCACTGGGAGAGCGCCGCCGCCACCAACTGACCGTTCCCGCACGCCCGTTCACCGGTCGGCAGGAACAGGGTGTCCTCCAGGCCGATCCGCGTCGCGAGCCCCGAGCGCAGCGCCAGACCCAGCACCGGCCAGGCCCCGGCGTCCTCCCCGTGCAGCAGCACCGGTCTGCCGTGGGCGTCGCCGATCGCCTTCAGCAACGTAGAAGCCGATTCCTCCACGGTCGCCGGATCGGTGTCCGTCACCTCGGCGAGCACCCGCAGCACCCGCCCGGCCAGCGGGGACGCCGCGAACCGCTCCGGCCCGTCCGTGCCCGACCACAGCCCCGCCTCCACGCCCACGCCGCGCTCCAGCAGCGCCGCGGCCACCTGCTCCGCGCCCTCCTCGTGCCAGTTCACCGACGCGTGGTCCGGCAGCGTCGTCCAGGAGCGGATTCTCGCCACCCGCGCGACCGGGTCCGGCTCCGCCCACGCTCCCGTCGTCACCCCGACCGGAACGGGGACCCGCGCCCGGACCGCGTCGAGCGTCGCCGCAACCGAACGCGGCGACAACGTGTCTTGTCCACAAGGGGACTTGGGGTGAACATGCACATCCGACGCACCGGCCGCGACCGCCGCTCCGGCGGACTCCGCCAGCGCGCCGGGCGACAGCGGCACCACCGCTCCGTCGGCGGCGCCCCGCGCACCGTTCAGACACACCTGTACGAACACCATGCAGCCGATGGTGACAGCAGCCACTGACAACGGGGGAGTGGGAAGGACATGGCAGTAGCGGTCAGCTCACTGAAGTTCGAGGCCGCCCGCACGGGCGCGCAGAAGATCACCTACGACAGCGACGGTTACCACCTCGTGCGGTTCCCGTACGAGGCGACCGAGGAGTCGTACGACCCCTGGAAGATGCACGACCCCTCCGGCGGCGGGGGCTCCTCGACGTACCCGGACGCCCGCTCCGGCCTGATCTGGCCGAGCCACGACGGCTGGGGGATGTTGTCCGCGCTCGTCTTCTGGGAGCCGGACGACCGGGCCACCGAGTACCGGGCCCGCTTCGTGCGCGACCCGCTGGGCCTGTCGACCGGGTACGACTCCACGGCCACCACCGACACCCCGGCCACCGGCGGCGGCCAGTACCGCTCCTACCTGTGGCAGATGTTCGTGCACCCGGGGACCCCGGTGGGCCTGAAGGTCTCGGCCCGCCGGGGCGGCACGAACATCGCCGTGCCGATCCAGATGGCCGAGTTCAAGCTGGCGATCCACACCGAGGTGATCCGTCCCTGATGGTTCCCTAGAAGTACTTAGAATTACCTCGATGAGTAGGGTTGAGGTACGTTGAGGGAGTGCAGCGACAGTACTACTCCCTCGATCAGGTGGCCGATCTGCTCGGGCTCCACGTCCGGACCGTGCGCGGTTACGTGCGGGACGGACGGCTGAAGGCGTCCCAGGTCGGCCGTCGGTACCGCGTCACCCGTGAGGACCTGGAGGCGTTCACCGGCGCTCCGGCCGCGCCCGCGCGCCCCGCCGGGGCGCCGCACGCCGAGGCGTCCGTCATCGTCCAGGTCGACGGGGTCGACGCGCAGGCGGCGATGCGGCTGTCCAACACCGTCGTCGCGAGCGCGGGCGGCCGCAGGGAGGGCGCGCGGCTGCGCGTCGAGACCGTCTACGACGAGGAGCGCGCCGCGCTGAAGGTCGTCGTGCTCGGCGGACTCGCCGACGCCGCCGAGCTGCTGAAGATCGTCGACACCCTGGTGGAGGACCCCCGATGACGGAACCGGCTTTCACGGTAAGCGAGTTGGCAGGCGTGACCGTTCTCGTCTGCGGCCCCGACGGGCCGCCGCTCGGCGACGAGCGGGCCGCGCTCGACCTGATCGGCGACGCGGGCTACCAGGGCGCACGCTGGGTCGCCGTGCCCGTGCAGCGGTGCACCGACGACTTCTTTCGGCTGCGCACCCGGGTGGCGGGCGGCATCGTGCAGAAGTTCGCCAACTACCGCCTCGGACTTGCGGTGTTGGGCGACATCTCGGGGTACGTCGCCGACAGTGCGGCGCTCGCCGACTTCGTCAGGGAGAGCAACCGCGGGGCGCAGCTGTGGTTCCTGCCCGATGTCGAAACGTTCGCGGCGCGCCTCGTAGAGTCGGGGGCGTGACGCCACACGACACGCCTGACTCGCATCTGCCCCAGCTCACCGGCGCTCAGGCCGACCGCCTGCGCGCCCTGGTCACCGACGATCTGCGCGCCCGCTCCGGCGCGTTGCCCACCGTCGTCGGCGACACGGCGCTGTCCGAGGGGCACCGCCACCCGCTGACCAACCTGGCGCAGCGCTGCCGCGTCACCCCCGAGGACGAGTGGCCCGCGATGGTCGAGGAGCACTTCGCGCGCCTGTCCCGGTCGTCCGCGGGCGGCGAGAGCGCCGAGGAACTCCTGGAGCGGACCGTGCTGCGGCTCGTCCCGCCCGGCACGGTCCCCGCCGAGGCGGCCGACGGATACACCTACCTGCGAGGCGTCGCCGAGGGACTGAACCTCGCGCTCGCCCTCGACGCGCCCACCTCGGTGCGGCTGCTCACGGACGCCGACGTGGAGCGGGCCGGCGCCGACGCGCTGTGGGCCGCCGCCGAGCGCAATCTCGTCCGCGAACCCGTGCGGCACGAAGAGGTCCGGCTCGACGGGCACCCCGTCCTGTACTCCGTGTACGGGGACTCGCCGTTCGTCTCCACCAAGGCGCTGATCCTGCCCGAACTGATCGCCGAGGCCACCGGCAGGCGGATGCCGATGGCCGGCGCGCTGGTGGTCGTGCCGACGCGGCACCTGCTCGCCTTCCACCCGATCGTCGACGGCAGCGCGGTCGACGCCGTCAACGACCTTGCCACGTACGCCGTCAAGGCCCACGAGGACGGGCCGGGATCGCTGTCGCCGCGCGTCTACTGGTGGCACGACGGACGGCTGACCACGCTCACCGTCATCGACCACGAGACGCGCACGTTCAGCCAGCAGCCTCCCGCCGGACTCCTCGCCGTTCTGCGGTCGATGCGCGCCCTCGACCGGGCCGGGCGGCTCGTCACGGCGGCGCGGGACACGGAGGTCCCGCGCCTCTCCGACGCCACCGTCGCACTGCTCGACGCGGCGGCCGTCGCCCCCGACCGGCTGCCCGACGCCTTCGCCTCCGCCGTCACCCTGGCCCACGCGCGCGCGGCCGACGACCCGCGCGCGAGCCTGCTGGAGAGCTGGGACGCCTGGGTGATCGCGGCACTGCTCGGCACCGCGCTGTTCGCCGGGACCAAGGAGGTCACCACGCTGTTCGAGGAGCGGGAGGTGACCGTGCCCGCCACCGGGCCCGGGGTGCGCGGCGACGCACGTGCCTGGCTCGACGCCTTCTACGTCAGCCTCGTGACCCGTGAGCGCGCACGCACGCAGGCGCTGTGCGAGGTGCCGCTCGACGCGCTGCGCGGCAGCGGCCCCGACGCCACGCCCGTCGACGACCATGTCCTGCACTTCGTCGACACCCTGCAGTCCTACTGGCTGCACCGGCCCGTCGACGACGTGGTGGCGAAGCTCGCCGCCGCGATGGACGCCTCGTACCCCGAGAAGGCGACGCTCGCGCCGAAGGACTTCGTCAACCACGTCGAGTACCAGCCGATCGCGCTCTTCCACCGGCTGCTCACACAGGAGCACGACAAGTTCTCCGCCGCGCTCGCGCAGGCCCTGGAGGACCATGCCCGGTACTGGGGGGACAGCACGGCGCCGCGCTCCCGGGTGGCGCTCGGGCCGCTCGCGCTGGCCTGTCTCGCGTACGACATGGAGTTCCCGGTCGGCACCGACCACGACCGTCTGCCGCGGTATCTGCTCGACCGCTCGCGCCTCGAAGTGATTCCGGGTTCGCTCGCGGACGGCTGAGAGGGCCCGGATGAAACCGGGGGTGCGTCGGTGGCCGTGGGGTCCGGCCCGCACCCCCGTCGCGCTATGCCGAGACCAGCAGCCGCACGCGCCTGGCCTCGGCCAGGGCTGCGGGTGTGAGAACGGGCCGCGGCACGACGATGCCGCAGTGGGTGCAGACGGGGCCCGACGACGGTTCGTGCGCCAGGTCGTGCTTCCAGACGAGCCCACGGTCCGCGCAGACCGGGCAGCAGTCCCCCGGGTCGCGCTCCAGCGCCTCGATCAGCCGGCGGAGAACATCGGCCAGCGGCTCCGTGGGGTGCACCGACGGGTCGTCGCACCAGGCGACTCCGAAGCCGCCCCAGGTCAGCCGGTGCCAGTCGTCCACGCTGCCCGGGCGGCGCAGCCCGTCGTGCTTCTCCTTGCGCCTGCGCTCCGCGAAGGCGACTTCGTAGGCGAGCCAGACGGCCCGCGCCTCTTCGAGCTCCTCCAGCGCCGCGACCAGTCGGGCCGGGTCGGGGGAGCGGTCCTCGGGTCCGAAACCGGCCCGGGAACTCAAGTGGTCCCAGGTCGCACGGTGTCCGTAGGGAGCAAATCTCTCCAGGCACTTACGCAGTGAATAGCGCCGCAGTGCCAGATCGCCCTGCGGATCGCGCACCTGTCTTGCCAGACTCCGGAATCCTGCCATCGCCCTGCACCTCCGTCACACGTACGTCGGCGTCGCCGCAGACATGAATCGCCATGGGCAGCGCTGCCGAGTAGACGTATCGACACGCGATTCGGATCCCTTCGCGGGCCGCCGGATCCCATCGGTTTTCCGATGGGGTCCATCACCGGCACCTTCTGGGGCCGGGGACTTGCCGAGTGTTCCCTGTGGTGATTCCGAAAACGTGACGCATGTTCATCTTCTGTCGTTGGCTAACCGCCGGTAACCTCCGGCACATCCATCGTCGGGAGGACCAGGCATGCGACGACGCATTCCACGAACCACCCTGCACAGAAGTCCTTTGAGGAGACTTACGGCCGCCGCGGCTCTCGTGCTCACCGCGGGACTTGTCTCCCCGCTGACGGCGTCGACGGCGGGCGCCGCCGACGACCCCGTACCGGTCACCGACTACTGCGAAGGGCAGTGCGCGGACATCCTGCCGCCCGGAGCGAACGGCAGCGCCACGCTCGCCGAGATCCTCGGCAACAAGCTGTTCGGCACCCAGCCCGCGCACGCCGACGATCAACTCGGTCCCTATGACGCGCTGTCGTCCGGGTATCCGACCCTGACGGACGACACACTCACGAACTTCTTCAACGACTCCTCCTTCGGTGTCCCGGACGCTCAGGTCGCTTCCGTCACACGCCCCCGCGACGACGTGACGATCACCCGTGACAAGAAGAACGGAATACCCCACATCAAAGGTTCCACGCGCTACGGAACCGAATTCGGCGCCGGCTACGCCGCAGGTCAGGACCGTATGTGGCTGATCGATCTGTTCCGCCACATCGGCCGCGGCGAGCTGACGTCCTTCGCCGGCGGCGCTCTTGCCAACCAGGGCCTGGAGCAGGAGTTCTGGCCGCAGGCCCCGTACACCGAGGAGGACCTGCAAAAGCAGGTCGACTTCATCAAGAGCCGGGGCGGCGACCGCGGCAAGCAGGCGATGGAGGACGCGCAGGCCTACATCGACGGCCTCAACGCCTACCGCGTGAAGTCCAAGAACGGCCGCTACTTCCCCGGCGAGTACGTGCTCACCGGCAAGATCGACGCCATCACCAACGTGGGCGAGATCCAGCCGTTCAAGGTGACCGACATGATCGCGCTCGCCTCGGTCGTCGGCGGCCTGTTCGGCAACGGCGGCGGAGGCGAGGTCGGCCAGGCCCTCTCCCTGATGAAGGCGCAGGAGAAGTACGGCGTCGAGAAGGGCACCCAGGTCTGGGAGTCGTTCCGCGGCCGCAACGACCCCGAGGCCGTCACCACCGTCCACGACGGCACGAGCTTCCCGTACGGCGCCAAGCCCGCGGACGCCCGCGGCCAGGCCCTCCCCGACAAGGGATCCGTCGAGCCCGAACAACTGGTCTACGACCGCACCGGCTCGGCCGCGACCGAGTCCGTCAAGAGCGGCACCGTCGCCGAGGACCCGGTGAAGGCGCCGAAGAGGCTCAAGCCGCTGCAGGGCATGTACGACGACGGGGTGCTCCCCGCCGACCTGTTCTCCGGCGCCGCGTCCGGCACCCGCAAGGGCATGTCGAACGCCCTGCTCGTCTCCGGCGCCCACACCGCGTCCGGCCACCCGGTCGCCGTCTTCGGCCCGCAGACCGGCTACTTCGCGCCGCAGCTGCTGATGATGCAGGAGCTGCAGGGCCCCGGCATCAGCGCGCGCGGCGTCTCCTTCGCCGGCGTCGGCATGTACATCCAGCTCGGCCGTGGCCAGGACTACGCCTGGTCGGCGACCTCGGCGGGACAGGACATCACGGACACCTACGCGGTCCAGCTGTGCGAGCCGGACGGCTCCGCGCCGACCAAGCGGTCCACGGCGTACCTCTACCACGGCACCTGTACGCCGATGGAGCGGCTGGAGAAGAAGAACGCCTGGTCGCCGACCGTCGCCGACTCCACGGCCGCGGGCTCCTACCGCATGCAGGTGTTCCGCACGAAGTACGGCATCGTCACGGACCGCGCGACGGTCGACGGCAAACCCGTCGCGTACACCTCGCTGCGCTCCACCTACCGCCACGAAGCCGACTCGATCATCGGCTTCCAGATGCTCAACGACCCGTCGTACGTCAAGGACGCCACGACCTTCCAGAAGGCGGCGCAGCACATCAGCTACGCCTTCAACTGGTTCTACGCCGACGCGCGCGACATCGCCTACTACAACAGCGGCACCAACCCGGTGCGCGCGGACGGCGTCGACATGTCGCTGCCCGTGAAGGCCGAACCGGCCTATGAATGGCGGGACTTCGACCCGACGGACAACACGGCCGCGTACACGCCGCCGGACCAGCACCCGAACTCGGTCGACCAGGACTACTACGTCTCCTGGAACAACAAGCAGGCCAAGGACTTCACCGCGGCGAACTTCAGCCTCGGCGCGGTGCACCGCGCCGATCTGCTCGACGGCCGCGTGAAGAAGCTGACCGAGGCGGGCGGTGTCACCCGGGCCTCGCTCACCCGGGCCATGGAGGAGGCGGCCGTCACCGATCTGCGCGGCGAGCAGGTGCTCCCGGAGATCCTGAAGGTGATCCGCAGCAAGCCCGTGGACGACCCGCAACTGGCCAAGGCCGTCGCGCAGTTGGAGGCCTGGCTGAAGGCAGGCGCCCAGCGCAACCAGACCGCGGCCGGGTCCAGGACGTACGCCCACCCCGACGCCGTACGGATCATGGACGCGTGGTGGCCGAAGCTGGTCGAGGCCGAGTTCAGGCCGGGGCTCGGCGACGACCTGTACACGGCGCTCACCGGCGAGCTCTCCGTCGACGAGTCCCCGTCCGCCGGGCACGGGCCCACCGGCTCGCACGCCGGGTCCGCGTTCCAGTACGGCTGGTGGGGCTATGTCGACAAGGACCTGCGCACGGTGCTCGGGTCACCGGTGCGGGGCAGGCTCGGCGCCACCTACTGCGGCGCCGGTGACCTCTCCGCCTGCCGGGACGTGCTCCTGAAGTCCCTCGCGACGGCCGCGGCCGAGCCCGCCACCGAGGTCTACCCCGGCGACGACACCTGCAAGGCCGGGGACCAGTGGTGCGCGGACACCATCGTGCACCGGGCGCTCGGCGGCATCACGCACCGCTCGATGCAGTGGCAGAACCGGCCCACCTACCAGCAGGTGGTGGAGTTCCCGGCGCACCGGTAGCGCGCCCCGTCACCCGACCCTTCCGGCGCTCAGCACGACGCGTGCCAGTTCCTCGTGGCAGATGTCGCTGTGGGCGCCGGAAGGCGGCGGCCCGTTGCGCACCACCTGCGCCGCGTCCACGCTGACGCACCCGGTGCCGGGCACCCCGCCCCGCAACACCTCGGCCAGCGACTTCCGGACCGCCCCGTCCACCTCCAAGATCCCGTCGTGTCCCGTGGCACCCCAGCGCACGCCCAGGTCGACGAGGCCCCGGTCGTCGTCCGAGAGCCGGGACGCCATCGGGTAGAGCACGCTCAACGCGGTGTCGAAGCTGGAGTAGCAGCTCACCAACGGGCCGTCGATCCGGCTCTGCCGCCCGTTGAGCACCCCGCGGCGGGCGAACGCGTAATGGGAGAAGGCCCCTTCGAGGAGCGTCACCGACTTCACGTTCCGCGTGCCCGCGGGGAGCCCGGCCAGCGCGAACGACACGAGCCGCGCACCGAAGCTGTGCCCCACCAGATGCACCCGGACGTCCTTCGCCTCGGTGGCCAGCCGTCCGAGCGCCGGACCGAGACCCTTCTGCCCGACCGTGCCCGCACGCTTCTTCATGGCGAAGTACGTGGCCTGGCGCAGGAGTTCGCGCGCGCCGTGCCACGCGCGGGTCACTCCGCCGGGCAGGGTGAACGAGGCGACGTCGTGCGCCGTGGCCGCCAGGGCGTCGGCGAACTGCAGGCAGACGGTCCGGGTGTCCTTCTGGAACATGGTCAGCGCGCTGTGCGCCGACAGCTCCTCCACCGTGTCGGCCGCGATCCCGTCGGACCGGACCCCGGTCAACTGCCGTACCAGGCCGCCGAACTCGTCGAAGGAGTCCGGGGGCTGCCGGTCGAGCAGTCCGGTGATCCGGTCGATCAACGGCTCGTTGCCGGGGAAGGTCGCGCCGAGGGCCCGCCGGGTCGCCGCGTCCAGTGACACGCCCGGCGCCGGGGCCGGTGCGGCGGCCGCCGACGGGTCGAAGTTCGGGATCGTCTCGTCCGTGAACCGCATCGACGGCCACACCACCCCGACGTACCCGAGGTGCGCGTGCGGCGCGAGCGAGGGGAACGGAGCGAAGAAGCGGTCGTAGAGGCGGGTCGCGATGTCGTGGTCGTTGTTCCAGCCGTGCGCGAGGAACACGAGATCGCGCACCCCGCGCTCGCGCACCTCACGCAGCAGTGTGTCCCGTTGCGCCGGGTTCGGATCCCCGTCGGCGTCGAACGTCAGCTCCCAGTAAGGACGTACGTGAACTTCGGGTGCTCCCTGTGCAGCCATGGCCAACCCCCGTGGCAGTGGTCCGTGCGGTGTGCCGCATCGTCCCGCCGCGCACGGGGGTTGGCCATACGCGCGTCAACGCCAGCCGGAACTAGGCGAGTTCACGCTCCCGTGTCTCCGGCAGCGCCAGTACGCACAGCAGCGAGACGACGGCCATCGCGCTGACGTACCAGCCCACCGACGCGGATCCGAACGAGCCCTGCAGCCGTGTCGCCACCAGCGGGGCCACCGCGCCGCCGAGCACACCGCCCAGGTTGTACGCGAAGGAGGCGCCCGAGTAGCGCACCCGCACCGAGAACAGCTCCGGCAGGTAGGCGCCCATCGGGCCGTACACCACGCCCATGCAGAACAGGGCGCCGCCGAGCGCGAGCGCGATCAGCACCGGCTGCCCGGAGTCCATCAGCGGGAACAGGGCCAGGCCCCACGCGACCGCGATCCCGGAGCCGATCAGCACCGTCTTGCGGCGGCCGCCCGCGTCCGACCGGGTCGCCGCCAGCCAGGTGCCGGCGGCCAGGAAGAGACAGGCCACGAGCTGGGTGGTGAGCATCGTGCCGCGCCCGATACCGAGCGTCTTCGTGCCGTAGGCGAGGCAGTAGGTCGTGGCCGTGTAGAAGAGCCCGTAGGCGATGATCATGCCGCCCGCGCCGAGCAGGATCTCCTTCGGGTGCCGCTTGAACACCTCCAGGGCCGGTGCCCTGCTGGCCTCCTGATCGTCCATCACCTTCTGGAAGACCGGCGTCTCGCTGATCTTCAGGCGGACGAACAGGCCGACGGCGACGAGCAGGAACGAGAGCAGGAACGGCACCCGCCAGCCCCACGCCTTGAACGCGTCGTCGGACAGCGATTCCGAGAGCAGCCAGAAGATGCCGGTCGCCGCGAAGAAGCCGACGGACGGGCCGAGTTGGGGGAACGCGGCGAACAGTCCGCGTCTGCCGCGCGGCGCGTGCTCCACCGCGAGCAGCGCGGCGCCGCCCCACTCGCCGCCGAGCCCGACGCCCTGGAGGAAGCGCAGCAGTACGAGCAGGATCGGCGCCCACACGCCGAGCGTGCCGTAGCCGGGCAGCAGTCCGACGCACGCCGTCGACAGGCCCATCAGCAGCAGCGACGCCACGAGGACGGACTTGCGGCCCACGCGGTCGCCGAAGTGTCCGAAGACCAGCGAGCCGATCGGCCGGGCGGCGAACGCGACCGCGTACGTCGAGAAGGAGGCCAGGGTGCCGTTGAGGTCGGAGAGGTTCGGGAAGAACGCGTCGTTGAGCACGAGCGCCGCGGCCGTTCCGTAGACGTAGAAGTCGTAGAACTCGATCGCGGTCCCGATGAAACTGGCGACCGCGACGCGGCGCAGGCTCTCCGGTTCGGACGGTCCGGATTCCTGCGCCGCGGCGGCCGACGCCGCGTCTTCCCTGAGTGAGTCGTCTTTGAGCACGAGCCGACTGTGATTGTCCGTGTACGGTCCAGTCAATATTCTGGGACGGCTGTCCCAGAATCCGAGACCCGCCGTTCGGCCGCTACTTGTACGTGAGGTACGTGCGCCGTACGTCCCGGAACGCCGCCAACTCCTGCTGCCAGGCCCCCACGACCTCGTCGGTGGAGGCGCCCGCGTCGATCATCGTGCGTACCTGGGTCGAGCCGGTGAGCTTGTCGATCCAGTTGTCCGAGCGCCAGGCGAAGCCGCTCCACACCTGCTTCGCGGTGACGAGCAGCGCGATGCCCGTGCGGATCGGGTCGAAGGACTCCCGGTCGTCGACATGGAGCTGCACGCCGCCGATCGTCCTGCCCTGGAACTTGGAGAACGTCGGCGCGAAGTACGCCTCCCTGAAGTGCACGCCGGGCAGGGCGAGTTCATTGGCGGCGGCGGCCCACTTGTGGTCGATGCCGTCGGCGCCGAGCAGCTCGAAGGGGCGCGTCGTGCCGCGGCCCTCGGAGAGGTTCGTGCCCTCGAACATGCAGGTGCCCGAGTAGACGAGCGCGGTGTCGGGCGTCGGCATGTTGGGGCTCGGCGGCACCCAGGGCAGGCCCGACGCGTCGTAGAAGTCGCGGCGCTTCCAGCCGGTCATGGGGACCGTGGCCAGCTCGACGGGGGAGGACAGGTACTCGCCGTTGAAGAGGCGGGCCAGCTCCGTGACCGTCAGGCCGTGCGCCTGGGAGATCTCCCTGCGGCCCACGAAGGTCGCGAACTCCTTGTGCAGGACCGGGCCGTAGGCGCCCCGCCCGGTGATCGGGTTCGGCCGGTCGAGGACCACGAACTTCTTGCCCGCGAGCTGCGCCGCCTCCATGCAGTCGTACAGCGTCCAGATGTAGGTGTAGAAGCGGGCGCCCACGTCCTGGATGTCGAAGACGACCGTGTCGACGCCGGACGCGGTGAAGACGTCCGCGAGCGGCTGACCGCTCTTCAAGTACGTGTCGTAGACCGGGAGTCCGGTCGCCGGGTCGTCGTAGCGGCCCTCCGAACCACCCGCCTGCGCGGTGCCCCGGAAGCCGTGCTCGGGCCCGAACACCGCCTTCAGGTCCACGCGTTCGTCGCCGTGCATCACATCGACGATGTGCCGCACGTCGCGCGTGACACCGGTCGGATTGGTGACGACGCCGACCTTCTGGCCGTCGAGGAGCGCGTACCCGTCACCCGCGAGCCGCTCGAAGCCGGTGCGCAGCTTCCCCGGTGCGGCGGACGCGGGACTCGCCGCACCCAGCGCGCCCGTCGCTCCGACCCCCGCGCCCGCCGCGAGCAGCACCCGTCTCGACACGTTCATGCAAAGACCTCCGTGATCACCGGAACCGGCATGTCCATGCACGCTAATGCGTGATCCGTCCGGCGGGAACGAACCGCGCAAGGATCACCGTCCTGAACCCCTTCCCCGGCTCCATACCGACTGGTTAGTCTGCTCGGGCAACCACAGCTGTGTCGAAGGAGACCGATGGTGGAAACCCCACAGGGACTGCCCCAGGAACTGCGCGGTCAGGCAGTCGTCGTGACCGGCGCGGGCGGCGGGATCGGCGCCGCGCTCGCCCGCCGGTTCGCCGCCGCGGGAGCCCGCGTCGTCGTCAACGACGTCGACGCCGGGAAGGTCGCGGCGGTCGCCGAGGAGATCGGCGCGACCGCGGTCCCCGGCGACGCCTCCACCATCGTCGAGCAGGCCCGCGACGCCCTCGGCGGCACCGTGGACGTCTACTGCGCCAACGCGGGCCTGGCCTCCGGCGGCACCGAGGCCGCCCCCGAGGAGGTGTGGGCCGCGGCCTGGGACGTGAACGTGATGGCGCACGTCCGCGCCGCGCACGCCCTGCTGCCGGACTGGCTGGAGCGCGGCAGCGGCCGCTTCGTCTCCACCGTCTCCGCGGCCGGCCTGCTCAGCATGGTCGGCGCGGCCCCGTACAGCGTCACCAAGCACGGCGCGTACGCCTTCGCCGAGTGGCTCTCGCTCACGTACCGGCACCGCGGCCTGAAGGTCCACGCGATCTGTCCGCAGGGCGTGCGCACCGACATGCTCACCGCGTCGGGATCGGCCGGTGACCTGGTCCTCGCGCCGACCGCCATCGAGCCGGACGACGTCGCCGACGCACTGTTCGCCGGGATGGCCGACGACCGCTTCCTGATCCTGCCGCACCCCGAGGTCGCCGGGTACTACGCGGCCCGCGCCGCCAAGCCCGACGCCTGGCTGACCAACATGAACCACATCCAGCAGAAGTGGGAGGCCGCCCAGTGACCACCTCGCCCTACGCGGCCCGGCCCTGGCTCGGCGTCCTCAACGACGCGCAGAAAGCCCCCGTCACCCCGGCCGCCACCGTCGCGCACGCCTTCGCCGACGCGGTGCGCCGCGCCCCCGACACCACGGCCCTCGCCTACTTCGACGGGCGCCTGACGTACGCCGAGGTGGACGCCCTGTCCGACTCGGTCGCCGGACACCTCGCCGAGCGCGGACTGGCCCGCGGCGACCGCGTCGCGATCATGCTGCAGAACTCGCCGCACTTCGTGCTCGCGCTGCTCGGCGCCTTCAAGGCGGGCGCGGTCGTCGTCCCGGTCAACCCGATGTACAAGTCGGGAGAGGTCGGCCACGTCCTGCACGACGCCGAGGTGACCGGCCTGATCTGCTCGGACCGCGCCTGGGAGGCGTATCTGCGCGACACCGCCGCCGACTCTCCGGTACGGATCGTGCTGACCGCCTGCGAGCTGGACCTGCAGACGCGGAACGACGAGCGGGTCCTGAACTTCGCGCGCGTCACCCCGGCCGCGACCGACGCCGACGACCTCGTCACCGTGGCCCGCGCCGGCCACAAGGCGCCCGCGGACCGGGAGCTGACCGGCGACGACATCGCGCTGATCAGCTACACGTCGGGCACCAGCGGCACCCCGAAGGGCGCCACGAACCTGCAGCGCAACATCACCTACAACGCGGAGCGCCAGCGCACCGGCCTCGGTCTTCCCGAAGGGGCCACGTACTTCGCGCTCGCGCCGCTCTTCCACATCACCGGCATGGTGTGCGAGCTGGTGGCGTCCTTCGCCAACGCGGGCACCCTCGCGCTCGCCTACCGCTTCGAGCCCGGCGTCGTCCTCGACGCGTTCGCCGAGCACCGGCCCGCCTACACCGTCGGCCCGTCCACCGCCTTCATGGCGCTCGGCGCCCAGCCGCAGGCGACCCGCGAGCACTTCGCGTCCTTCGCGTCGATCTCCTCGGGCGGTGCCCCGGTGCCGCCCGCGCTGGTGGAGAAGTTCCGCGACGCCTTCGGCCCGTACATCCACAACGGTTACGGGCTCACCGAGTGCACCGCGCCCTGCGCGTCCGTGCCGCCGGGCGTCGAGGCCCCGGTCGACCCGGTCTCCGGCACCCTCGCCGTCGGCGTCCCCGGCCCCGACTCGGTCGTCCGCATCGTCGACGACCTCGGCCGCGACGTCCCCTTCGGGGAGCAGGGCGAGATCGCGGTGCGCGGCCCGCAGGTCGTGCCCGGCTACTGGCGCAGGCCCGAAGCGACCCAAGAGGCGTTCCCCGACGGGGAGTTGCGCACCGGCGACATCGGCTTCATGGACGAGAACGGCTGGCTGTACGTCGTCGACCGCAAGAAGGACATGATCAACGCGTCCGGCTTCAAGGTGTGGCCGCGCGAGGTCGAGGACGTCCTGTACACGCACCCCGCGGTCCGCGAGGCGGCCGTCGTCGGCATCCCTGACGCCTACCGCGGCGAGAGCGTGAAGGCGTACGTCAGCCTGCGTCCCGGCGCGGAGGCGAGCCCCGACGAGCTCTCCGCGTACTGCAAGGACCGGCTCGCCGCGTACAAATATCCGCGGGAGGTGGAGGTCCTGCGCGAGCTGCCCAAGACGGCAAGTGGGAAGATCCTCCGACGGGAACTGCGTTCCCCCTCAACCAACGGTCAGTAGATCAGCAGAAGTGAAAGGCAGGTGGCGGCAGTGGCCAGGACGACGAAGGACGGCGGCGACGGCACGCCCGTTCCCAGGCGCCTGATCGCGGCCGCCACCCGGCTCTTCGCCGAGCAGGGCTACGACCGCACGTCGGTGCAGGAGATCGTGGAGGCGGCGGGGGTCACCAAGGGTGCCCTCTACCACTACTTCGGCTCCAAGGACGATCTGCTGCACGAGGTGTACGCGCGGCTGCTCCGCCTCCAGCAGGAGCGGCTCGACGCGCTCGCGGACCGCGACGAGCCCGTCGAGCGGCGGCTGCGCGAGGCGGCGGCCGACGTGGTCGTCACGACCATCGAGAACCTCGACGACGCGTCGATCTTCTTCCGGTCCATGCACCACCTCAGCCCCGAGAAGAACAAGCAGGTACGGGCCGAGCGGCGCCGCTACCACGAGCGGTTCCGGGCGCTGATCGAAGAGGGGCAGAAGACCGGCGTCTTCTCGACGGCGACCTCCGCGGACCTGGTGGTCGACTACCACTTCGGCTCGATCCACCACCTGTCCACCTGGTACCGGCCCGACGGGCCGCTCACCCCGCAGGAGCTCGCCGACCAGCTGGCGGATCTGCTGCTGCGGGCGCTGCGCCCGTAAGAGCACGTGCCTGGACCCCCGTCTGCGCACCGGACACCGCCGCGCCCGCCCTTCGGACGGACGACGGGGGTTCAGGCACAGGCTCCGAGCCGCGAGAGTCTGCCCAGCAGCGCCTCGGCCGCCGGATTGCGCGGCCGGGGCGCACGCCCCGCGAGCACCACGGTGCGGCCCGGCTCCGGCTGCCGGATGGTCACGCACGGCAGGCCGGCCGCCTCCCCGATCCGCCGCGGCACGATCGCCACGCCGATCCCGGCCCGCACCAGATCCACCAGCAGCCCGATCTGCGTCACGTCGCACGTGATGCGCCGCTCCAGACCGCAGTGCGCGGCAAGCCGGCGCACCGCGGACTCCAGACCCGTACCGGCCTTGAAGTCGATGAACGGCTCGTCCGAGAGATCCCTGATCAGCGTGCGCCCGGCCGAGGCGAGCGGATGCCCCGGCGCGGTGATCAGCACGAGATCCTCCCGCCAGGTCCCGAACGCGGCCATCCCGTCCGGGAGTTGACGCGCGTCGGGCGCCAGGAAGGCCAGATCGAGCTCGCCGGCCCGCAGCCCGTCCATCAGCTCCGCCACGGGCGCCTCCCGCACGGACACCTGGATGCCGGGGAACTCCCGGTGGAACGCGGCCAGTTCGGCCGCCAGATCCACACAGGTCAGGGTCTGGATGGTGCCGATCGCCAGCCGCCCGGTACCGAGCCCGGACACCTGTGCCACGGCCTCCTTCGCCGCGACGGCCCCGGCGAGCAGCTGCCGGGCCTGCGGCAGCAGCGCGCGGCCCGCCTCGGTGAGCACGACGCGGCGGCCCGTCCGGTCGAACAGCTCCGCGCCCAGCTCCCGTTCGAGGTTGCGCACGGAGGTGCTGAGCGCGGACTGCACGATGAGCTCGGCGCGGGCCGCCGCGGTGAAACTGCCCTCGTTCACGACCGCCACGAAGTGGCGCAGCTGACGTATCTCCACCCATCGATTCTATGGATGCGACCGAGCGAAACGATCTGTTGGACGGGGGAGACGGGCGCGGCGAGTGTGGAGCCCATGGACCACGTACCCGCCCTCTGGACCTCCTCCTACGCTCCCCGCGTCCCGGCCGCCGTCCGCGTCCTGTCCCGCGCCCTGCTGCGCGTACGGTGCTTCGCGCGGCGACTGGCGCTGCTGGACCACACGGTGGGCGGCGGCTATTGACCGCCCCTGCGGAAAAACGGATCCGGCTGCGGGTTCGGTGGGGGCGCGAGCAGCCACCAGGTGACCCGCACCCGGCAACGGACTAGGCGAACCGCTTCAGCTCCCGCCGGGCCAGCGATCGCTGGTGCACCTCGTCGGGCCCGTCGGCCAAGCGGAGCGTCCGCGCTCCGGCCCACAGCTCCGCCAGCGGATAGTCCTGCGAGACACCACCGGCACCGTGCAGCTGCACCGCCTGGTCGATGATGTCGACGACCGTGCGCGGCGTCGCGATCTTGATGGCCTGGATCTCGGTGTGGGCGCCGCGGTTGCCGACGGTGTCCATCAGCCACGCGGTCTTCAGCACGAGCAGCCGCAACTGCTCCACCGCGACCCGCGCGTCCGCGATCCACTCCTGCACCACACCCTGCTGCGCGAGCGGCTTGCCGAAGGCCGTCCGGGTTACGGCCCGCTGACACATCAGGTCGATCGCCCGCTCGGCCATGCCGATCAGCCGCATGCAGTGGTGGATCCGGCCCGGACCGAGCCGCGCCTGGGCGATGCCGAATCCGCCGCCCTCCTCGCCGATGAGGTTCGCCGCGGGAACGCGCACGTGATCGAAGACGATCTCGGCGTGCCCGCCGTGCCAGTGGTCCTCGTACCCGTACACGGTCATCGCCCGGCGCACCTCGACGCCCGGGGTGTCGCGCGGCACGAGCACCATCGACTGCTGCCGGCGGATGTCGGGACCGTCGGGGTCGGTCTTGCCCATGACGATGAAGATGCGGCAGTTCGGGTTCATGGCGCCGGAGATGTAGAACTTCCGGCCCGTGATGACGTAGTCGCCCGACCCGTCGGAGGCCCGCTCGATGTGCGTCGTGATGTTCGTGGCGTCCGAGGAGGCTACCTCCGGCTCGGTCATCGCGAACGCGGACCGGATCTCCCCGGCGAGCAGCGGCTCCAGCCACTGCTTCTTCTGCGCGTCGTCACCGAACTGGGCGAGCACCTCCATGTTCCCGGTGTCGGGCGCCGCGCAGTTCAGCGCGGTCGGCGCCAACTGCGGGGAACGGCCGGTGATCTCGGCGAGCGGCGCGTACTGGAGGTTGGTGAGCCCGGCCCCGTGCTCGGCGTCCGGCAGGAACAGGTTCCACAGTCCCTGCCGGCGCGCCTCGGCCTTGAGCTCCTCGACCACGGCCGGGGTCTCCCACGGCGAGTCCAGCGCGGCGCGCTGCTCGGCGGCGACGGCCTCCGCCGGGTGGACGTGCTCGTCCATGAAGGCGAGGAGCTTGCCGCGCAGCTCTTCGGTACGGGCGTCGAATGCGAAGTCCATGACGGGGGTCAGCCTTTCTGGGACTGGAGGGTGTCGGTGCCGCGCGCGATGAAGACGGGGACGAGCTCGCCGATCCGGTCGAACCCGGCGCCGACCGTCTGGCCGAGCGTGTAGCGGTAGTGGATGCCCTCAAGGATCACGGCGAGCTTGAACCAGGCGAACGCCGTGTACCAGGCGACCGCCGACACGTCGCGCCCCGAGCGCGCGGCGTACCGTTCGATCAGCTCGTCGGGCGACGGGTGGCCCGCGGCCGAAGCGGTCGTGGAGATGGGGGAGTCGGGCAGTTCGAGCCGGGCGCTGTACATGACGAGGAGCCCGAGGTCGGTGAGCGGGTCGCCGAGCGTCGACATCTCCCAGTCGAGCACGGCCTTGATCCGGTCCACACCGTCGGCGTCCTGACGGACGAGGACATTGTCGAGCCGGTAGTCGCCGTGCACGATCGTCGGCGTGGGAGAGTCGGGCAGCGCACGGCCGAGCGCGGCGTGCAGCTCGTCGATGCCGGGCAGGTCGCGGTTGCGGGAGGCATCCAACTGCTTGCCCCAGCGCCGCAGTTGACGGTCGAGGAAGCCCTCGGGCCGCCCGAAGTCGGCGAGGCCCACCGCGGCCGGATCGACCGCGTGCAGATCGACGAGCGTGTCCACGAGCCCGAGCACGGCGGCCCGGGTCCGCTCGGCGCCGAGCGGGGCGAGCTGCCCGGCGGTCCGGTACGGCGTGCCCTCGACGAACTCCATGACGTAGAACGGCGCCCCGACGACACTGTCGTCCTCGCACAGCAGTAGCGCCTTCGGCACCGGCACGGGCGTGTCGTGCAGCGCCGCGATGACCCGGTGCTCGCGCTTCATGTCGTGCGCGGTGGCCAGCACGTGCCCGAGCGGCGGGCGCCGCACCACCCACTTCGACGTCCCGTCCCCGACCTCGTACGTGAGGTTGGAGCGTCCGCCCTCGATGAGCCGCCCGGTCAGTGGTCCGCCGACCAGGCCGGGGCGCTCACGGTCGAGGTGGGCGCGCAGCTGGTCGAGGTCGAGACCTGGGGGGTGACTCATCGTGGTCCTCCACGCGTCGAGATGAACAACGGAACTCATCATGCCGACCAGTCGGTATGCCGTCCAGTGGCTGACCGAAACGTGATCGTTCTTACGGCACCCACCGTGCCCTGTCCGCCCGGCGAACGAAAGGGCCCGGCGCCGAGTGCGCCGGGCCCGTTCGCGGTGCGGGAGGGTCAGTGGTCGTCCCAGTGTCCGTCGTGCTCCGCGTGCCGGTGGCTGTCGTGGACGTAGTCGACATGGTCCCCGTGCGTGACGGCCTCGTGCCCGCAGCCCTCGCCGTGCCGGTGCTCGTGTCCCTCGTGCGCGACGTGGCCGCCCGGCTCGCACTCGTCCCAGTGGCCGTCGTGCTCGGCGTGCAGATGCCCGTCGTGCGCGTAGTCGACGTGGTCGCCGTGCGGCACCGCCGGGTGGCCGCACGAGGGGCCGTGGGTGTGCGCGTGGACGGGGTGCTCCTGGTGGAGGGTGGTCATGGTGCTCACCTTCGGAGACGCATGGGCAGGAAGATCGAGAATGCTGAGAATGACGAGCGTGCCGGTAATGCCCTCTCAGGCTAGACCGGGCTAGTCCGAAATGCCGCGAAGACCCGGTTGTGGGAACCTCCGGCCATGAAGGCGATCACATACCGCGCGTACGGCGGCCCGGACGTTCTCGAGTACGGAGAGGTGCGCGACCCGAAGGTCGGCCCCGACTCCGTCCTGGTCAAGGTCAGGGCGGCATCGGTGAACCCGGTCGACTGGAAGTGCCGCGAGGGGTATCTCGACGGCATCCTCGACCCCGTCTTCCCGGTGATCCCCGGCTGGGACGTGTCCGGTGTGGTGGTCCAACCCGGCGCCGCCGTCACGGAGTTCGCCACCGGTGACGAGGTCATCGGGTACGTGCGCGAGGACTTCCTCTCCCGCGGCACCTTCGCCGAGTACGTGGCCGCGCCCGTGCGCACGCTGGCCCGCAAGCCCCGCAATCTCACCTTCGAGGAGGCCGCGGGCCTGCCGCTGACCGGGCTCACCGCGCTCCAGGTGCTGACCCGGGCGCTGGAGGTCACGGAGGGCGACGTGGTCCTGGTGCACGCGGCGGCGGGCGGTGTCGGTTCCCTCGCCGTCCAGATCGCCCGGCACCTCGGCGCGCGGGTCATCGGCACGGCGAGCGAACGCAATCACGCGTACGTACGTGAACTGGGCGCCGAGCCCGTCGAGTACGGCGACGGACTCGCGGACCGGGTCCGTGCGCTGGTCCCCGAGGGCGTGGACGCGGCGTTCGACACCGTCGGCGGCGACACGCTCCGCGTCTCCGCGGACCTGCTGGCCCCCGGCGGCCGACTCGCCTCCATCGCCGACGGCGAGGTGATCTCCCTGGGCGGCCGCTACTGCTTCGTCCGCCCGGACGCCGCCGACCTGGCCCGTCTCGCGGATCTCGCGGAGCAGGACGTGGTGACGGTGAACGTCGAGCGGACGTTCCCCCTGGAGGCGGCGGCGGACGCGCACCGCCTGAGCGCGGAGGGGAAGGTGCGGGGGAAGGTGGTGGTGACGGTGCCGTGGGAGGACTAGGCATTCGGGGGCCGAGACGTCACGTCGGGTGCGGGTTCGGTGGGGGCCGGTCGCGCCCCGTGGCGGAACCGCTGACGGACACGGCCCCGCGCCCCTGAAGGCATGCGCTGACGCGCAGCCTTCCCCGAGGGAGATGCGCACGCAGTGCGCATCTCCCGGGGTGCGGGGAACCGCGCGACCGGCCACGGACGACCCGCACCCGTCTGACAAGCGATCCCGGCAGGCGAGAAGGCGCCCCGCCTAAACCACCAGCGCCACCGCGAACACGGCCAACGCCACCGCGCACAACGCCGCCACCACAGCCCCCCGGACCGTGAGCACCGGCGGCGCGGCCTCGTTCAGTGCCAGCCCCGTGATCCGCCGGTGCGCCACCCCGAGAAACCCCAGCCACACCAGCAGGATCAGCGCGGCCGACACCCACCCCAGCGCCCCGGCGGAGCCGTGCAGCACCGTCTTCACGGACAGCACCGCCGCCACCGTGCACGACAACGTCGTACGCCGCCACGCGAGCCGCGTCCGCGCGGGCTGCAGCCCGGGGTCGCGCACGGCGTCACTCATCGCGGCTCACCCTTCCCAGCCCACGATCACCACGACGACCATGGCCACGGCGACCAGCGCCACGACCAGACTGAGCACGGCCGGGAACCGGGAGACCGGCAGATCCTCGCCGCGCCGCATCGCCCGCTCGCACCGCACCCAGTGGCTCACGGCCCGCAGCGAGCACAGCACACCGGCGGCGAGCAGCGCGAGGGCGAGGCCCACGCGCCAGCCCCAGCGCAGGTCGGGCAGGAACTGGTCGACCGCGAAACCGCCGCCGATCAGCGCCAGCGCGGTCCGGATCCAGGCGAGGAAGGTCCGCTCGTTGGCGAGCGAGAAGCGGTAGTCGGGCGTCTCACCCTCGTCCCTGACCCGCTCCGGGGCGAACCAGAGGCGGATGTTGCGCACGAAATCGATCACTCGCAGGACATTACCTTCGGGTCACCTGTGCGCCTTCCACCGGTGGTAGGCGGCGAGACCGTCCGGCGTCCACTCCCACGCGCCGATCCGCCGCTCCAGCTCCTGCGGGGTCAGGAAGGCGTGCCAGTCGATCTCCTCGGCCTGCGGCTTCACGGGCAGGTCGAAGGTGACCTCGTAGACGTACGACCACCAGGTGCCGCGCTCGCCGCCGTCGTAGAGGAACTTGAACAGCGGCGTCGGCTGCGGCAGCCCCGACACCCCCAGCTCCTCCTCGGCCTCCCGCAGCGCCGCCTCGTCATAGCTCTCGCCCGCGCCGACGACACCGCCGACGAACATGTCGTACAGCCCGGGAAAGACGAGCTTGGTGGTGGTGCGCCGGTGCACGAACACCTCTCCGGCGGGGTTCCGGGCCAGGATGAACGCGCAGCGGTGCCGAAGCCCGCGCGCGTAGGCCTCGCCGCGGGGCGCCTGCCCGACGACGCGGTCGTGCTCGTCGACGATGTCGAGGATCTCTTCGGAGGGCGACGTAGGCATGGGGGTCAGGCTACGCGCCGCGGCTTCGACGGCTCGGGTCCGGCCGCGGGTCCGGTGGGGTCCGGTCGCGCAGTTCCCCGCGCCCCCGAGACGGGCGGCATCTCATCGATGACGGCGCGGCGAACCCGCAGGCCTTCAGGGGCGCGGGGCTGTGTCGATCAGCGGCTCCGCCGCGGGGCGCGACCAGCCACGACGCAACCCGCACCCGCGCACGCACGCCCCCGGCACCCGATCAGGCGCGAGGCCCTGTCTGGGCCTAAACCCCGGCCCCCACCTGATCCCGCCCCCGCGCGGCAGCGCCCGGCATCGCGGGGTGCAGGCCCAGCAGCACGACGCCCACCACGATCCCGGTCAGCCCCACGGCCTCCCAGGCCAGGGCGCCCGTGTCGGTGCGCAGGCGGTCGCCGAGGAAGCCCACGCCGCACGCGATCCCGGCCAGCGGCTGCGCGGCGGTCAGCGCGGGCAGGGACATCCGCAGCGGCGCCGTCTCGAACGCGCTCTGTACGAGGACGAGCCCGGTCACCCCGAGCGCGACCACCGCGTACGGCTGCCACCCGGTGAAGAGCGTCGCCAGGCCGCCGGCCGCGAAGCGCTGCCCGCTCACCCGCGTCAGCGCGTCCTGCACCCCGTACAGCAGCCCCGCCGCCACCGCGAGCAGCGCGGGGCCCGAGCCGAGCCGCGAGCGCCTGGCGAGCGCCGCGAGCAGCAGCGCCGTGCCGACCATCACGCCGATGATCAGCCAGTGCCGCAGGGGGTCCGTCACCGCGCTCCCTCCGCGCGGCTGTCCGGCCACGATGAACGCGGTGACGCCGCCCGCGAGCAGCACGAGCCCTGACCAGCCCTGCCGGCCCAGCGGCTGTCTGGTCTGCCGGCGCGAGAGCACCAGCGCGAAGAGCAGGTTCGTGGCGAGGAGCGGCTCCACCAGGGTGACCTCGCCCTGCCCGAGCGCGACCGCCCCGAGCACCATGCCGCACACCATCAGCCCTATCCCGCCGAGCCAGCGCGGCACCCGCACCAGGTCGAGCAGCAGGCGCGGGGAGAGGAAGTCCCCGAGCGGGGCGTGCGCCGCCGCGTTCTGCTGGAGGACGAAGCCGACACCCAGGCAGAACGCCGCGCTCACGGCGAGGACGAGTACCAGAACCGACACGCTGCGCACCTCTAGGACTGACTGAACGGGCAGGGGTGGGTATGGGCAGACGATAGCGCCCCACCGCGCCCCCCGCCCCCCGAGTGCCCGGCCTTCCGCGATCGATGCCGGCCCGTCGCGTACTCGTGTCACTGGAGCAACTCCAGCCCTGACTATGCAAGTTGAATATGGTCCAAGGCCAACTCCTGGTGATCCATGGCCAGTTGGTGAGTTCCGTCACTGGATCACCCTTGACGCGGAGCGCCCCCTACCGCTTTGCTGTCCGTGATCATTGACCTGGCCGCGCAGCGTCGCGCGGAGCCGAAGCGATCCGTAGAGGAACCGTGCGGTGCCCCCACCTCCGCCTCCGCTCGGGCGTCCCCGCAGGAAGCCCGCGCACCCCACGGGCTTCGGCGACCCCGCACTCGACGACGCCGGGCTCGTGGCCGCCCGCACCGCTCTCGCACAGGGCCGCTGGACCGAGGCCCGGGCGCTGCTCGCCGCGACCGGCGACGACTGGGACCGCCGCGGCCACCGCATGATGGCCCTCGCGCAGGAGCCCACGGCCGCCGCCTGGGCCGGCGACTGGCGGCTCGTCGAACCCGAGTCCGCGGACGCGCCCGTGCTGCTCGCCTGCGCCACCGTGCACCGCGCCGTCGCCGGGAAGGCCCGCCCCGACAAGGCCCGCGCGGCCTGCCTCGACAGCGCGGAACGGGTGCCGCACGACCCCACCCCCTGGCTCGGGCTGCTCCTGCTGGAGCGGACGTCGGGTCGCGAGGAGGACGTCGTACGCCTCTTCGACGAGGTGCGGCTGCGCCATCCCGTGCACCACCACGCGCACCACCTGATGGTGGAGAGGCTCGCCGAACGGCGCCCCGACACCGGGCAGGACCCGCTGCACGAGGTGTACGACTTCGCGGCCTGGGCCGCCGAACAGGCCCCGCCCGACTCGCCGTTGGCGGTCCTTCCGGTGATCGCGCACGCCGAGCGGTTCCGGGTGCTCGCCAGGGCCGGCATGGTGCCCGGCGACCCGAAGCGCTCCGGGCACTGGACCGGGCGGCGCGCCCGCCTCGTCATGAAGGCGGCCTTCGACTGGTGGCTGGAGTGGGGCGACCCGTACGACCGGGCCGGCACCGTGCACCCGCGGTCCCGTATCGACCTCAACTTCCTCGCCCACGCCAAGTACTGCGAGGGCCGCCCCGCCGAGGCCGCCGCCCTCTTCCACCGCATCGGACCGCACGTCACCACCGCCCCCTGGTCGTACGGCGACCAGGACCCCTACGAGGCGTTCCGCACCGCACGCGACGCCGCGCTCGGCGCGGTCTGAACCGCACCTCACCACACCGACCAGACATCGGAAGGGACGGCCCCGCGATGACCACGGGCAGTTCGAGAGCCACCGGCAGCACGACATCCACGCCGGACATCAGCACCTTCAAGGGGCAGGAGGGAGCGCTGCGCGCCGGACGGCTCGGCACGGCCGGGCTGCTGCTGTCCGTGCTCGCCGCGACGGCCCCGCTGATGGTGGTGGCCGGCGTCATGCCCACCACCTTCGCCGTGGTCGGCGCCGTCGGGCAGCCGCTGCTCTTCCTCGCGCTCGGTGTCGTCCTCGCCCTGTTCAGCGTCGGCTACGCGGAGATGAGCCGGCACGTCCACAACGCCGGCGCGTTCTACGCGTACATCACCCGCGGTCTCGGCCCGACCGCCGGGTCCGCCGCGGCCCTGGTCGCGCTCGTCGCCTACAGCTCGTTCCAGGTCGGCATCTTCGGCATCTTCGGCTTCGAGGTCTCCTCGCTCGCGCAGGAGCACCTCGAACTTCACATAGCCTGGTGGATACCGGCGTTGGCGGCCGTCGCGGTCGTCGCCGTGTGCGGACTGCTGAAGATCGACATCAACGCGCGGGTGCTCGGCGTGCTGCTCCTCATCGAGGTCGCCCTCGTCGTGATCTTCGACGTCGCGGCGCTCGGCGACCCGGGCAAGGAGGGCGTCTCGCTGCACGCGTTCAACCCGGACACGCTCTCCGGCGTCGGCATCGGCACCGCCCTGTGCTTCTGCATCGCGGCGTTCGCGGGCTTCGAGCAGGCGCCGGTGTACGCGGAGGAGACCAGCCGCCCGCACATCCTCGTGCCGCGCGTCATGTACCTCGCGGTGGGCGGCGTCGCCGTCTTCTTCGCGCTCAGCTCCTGGGCGCTGACCGTGGCCACCGGGCCCGCCGCCATCGTCGGCCAGTCCCGGAAGCAGTCGGCCGGGCTGCTCTTCGCGCTGACCGAGGACCGGCTCGGCGCCACCTTCACCGACGCGGTGCACGTCCTGTTCATCACCGGGATGTTCGCGGCGATGCTCAGCTTCCACAACGTCGTCGCCCGGTACGCGTTCGCCATGGGCCGCGAAGGACTCCTCCCGGCCGCCTTCGGCCGCACCAACAGCGCGAGCGGCGCGCCCGGTGCCGGGTCGCTGCTGCAGACGGGGATCGCCGCGGTCGTCGTGATCGCCTTCGCCGTCACCGACCCCGGCGCCGCCGGCGACCCGACCGCCCCCGTGCTGCGCCTGTTCACCTGGGGCGGCAACGTGGGCGCGCTCGGCGTCATCCTGCTCATGGCCGCCGCCTCCCTCGCCGTCATCGTCTTCTTCGTGCGGCGCGGCGCCGCACGGGCCCAGGGCCCGCGCCTCGCCGCCTCCGCGGTCTCCGGCCTCGCCCTGCTGGCCATCGCGGGCTACACGGTCAAGGACTTCGACCTGCTCGTCGGGTCGGGCCCCGACTCCGCCCTGAACTGGATCCTGCCCGGCCTCATCGCCCTCGCCGCCCTGGCCGGTGTCGCGTACAGCCTCGTCCTGCGCGCCCGCAACCCCGAGGCGCACGCCCGCATCGGCCTCGGCAACGAGGCGTTCCAGCTGGAGAAGCGCAGGGAGGCGTAGCGCCCCGCGCGCGGCCCGCACGATGTGACGGAAGTCTGACGAACCGGCCCCGCCCCTGGCCCCGTTCCACCCGGACGTGCTCGAATCACGACGTGGAACCGCACGACGACCCCGGTACAGAAGAACGCGGCGCCCCGTTGGGCCGCCGCCTGATCCTCGGCATGCTCGGCGCGGGCGCCCTCGGCGTCGCGGCCGCGCCCGCGCTGCAGCGCGCCGTGGAGAGCGTCACCTCCAAGGACCCGACCGGCGTCACCGGACTGCTGCCCGCCGGGGGCGGCTTCCGGTACTACTCGGTGACCGCGTCCGTCCCGCACAAGGACGAGCACAGCTACCGGCTCACCGTCGACGGTCTCGTCGAGCACCCGGCCACGTACACGCTCCCCGAACTGAGGGCGCTGCCCCAGACCCGTCTCGTCCACGACGTGCAGTGCGTCACGGGCTGGCGGGTGCCGGGCACGCCCTTCGAAGGCGTGCGGCTCTCGCGGATCCTGGACGCCGCGGGGGTGCGCCCTGCCGCCAGGGCCGTCCGCCTGACCTGCTTCGACGGCGCGTACACCGAGAGCCTCACCCTCCAACAGGCGCGCCGCGACGACGTGTTGGTGGCCCTGCGCATGCAGGACAAGGACCTCGGCCACAGCCACGGCGGACCCGTCCGCCTCTATGTGGCGCCCATGTACTTCTACAAGTCCGCGAAGTGGCTCTCCGGGATCACCGTCACCGACGAGGTGCGGCCCGGCTACTGGGAGGAACGCGGCTACGACGTCGACGCCTGGGTCGGCCGGTCGAACGGGCGGGACGATGCACCCACCACTTGAGGTCCGGCCGGCACCATCGGCCGACCGCGTACGGCGGTTCACCGCGGCGGAACGCTGGGTGCACCGCACCACCGCCGCCCTCATGGGCGTGTGCGTCGTGACCGCCGCCTGTCTGTACATTCCTCAGCTCGCCGAACTCGTCGGGCGCCGCGCCCTCGTCGTCACCGTCCACGAGTGGGCCGGGCTGCTGCTGCCCGCCCCGTTCCTGGTCGGCCTCGTGTCCCGGGCGTTCCGCGCCGACCTGAGCCGCCTCAACCGGTTCGGCCCGCACGACCGGGAGTGGCTGCGCAAGGCGGTGCGGCGGCAACAGGGCCGCAGGGCGGGCAAGTTCAACGCCGGGCAGAAGGTGTGGGCGTCCTGGCTGGCCGGCGCCGTCCTGGTGATGCTCGGCACCGGCCTGCTGATGTGGTTCACCCACCTCGCCCCGCTGTCCTGGCGCACCGGCTCCACCTTCGTGCACGACTGGCTCTCCCTCGCGCTCGGCATCGTCCTCGCCGGGCACATCGGGATGGCCGTCGCCGACCCCGAGGCACGCGCGGGGATGCGGACCGGGTTCGTACGGCGCGACTGGGCGGAGCGGGAACACGGCGAGTGGCTGCCCTGACCCCTGACAGGGTCACCAGGCGAAGGCCTCCGGGGACGGCCCAGGGCCCGGGAAGATCTCGTCGAGCGACGCCAACAGCTCCTCGGGGAGGGTGAGTTCGACGGCCCGCAGCGCCGAGTCCAGCTGCTCCCGGGTGCGCGGTCCGACGATGGGCCCGGTGACGCCGGGCCGCGTCAGCAGCCATGCCAGGGCGACCTCGCCGGGCTCCAGACCGTGCTCGGCGACCACGTTCTCGTACGCCTCGATCTTCGTCCGCACCGCCGTGTCGGCCGTTCCGTCGGCGGCCCGGCCCATCAGGGTGCGCGAACCGACGCCCTCGCGCTGCTTGCGCAGGGCCCCGCCGAGCAGTCCCTGGTGCAGCGGCGACCACGGGATGATGCCGACCCCGTACTCCTGCGCGGCCGGGATGACCTCCATCTCGGCGCGCCGCTCGAACAGGTTGTAGAGGCACTGCTCGCTGACGAGTCCGACCCGGCCGTGGGCGCGGGCCTGCTCGTTGGCCTGCGCGATCTTGTAGCCGGGGAAGTTCGACGACCCGGCGTAGAGGATCTTGCCCTGCTGGATCAGGACGTCCATCGCCTGCCAGATCTCGTCGAACGGGGTGTCCCGGTCGACGTGGTGGAACTGGTAGATGTCGATGTGGTCGGTCTGCAGCCGCTTCAGTGAAGCGTCCACGGAGCGGCGGATGTTGAGGGCGCTCAGGCGGGTGTGGTTGGGCCAGCCCGTCGAGCCGGGCGGTGTGCCGTTCTCCATGTTCCCGTAGACCTTGGTGGCCAGGACGACCTTGTCGCGCCGCTCGCCGCCCTGCGCGAACCACTCGCCGAGGATGCGCTCGGTGGCGCCCCGCTCCTCGGCCGTGCCGTAGATGTTCGCGGTGTCGAAGAAGTTGACGCCCGCGTCGAGCGCGGCGTCCATGAGGGCGTGGGAGTCCTTCTCGTCGGTCTGCCCGCCGAAGTTCATCGTGCCGAGCACGAGCCTGCCGACCTTGAGTCCGGTGCGTCCGAGCTGTGTGTACTTCATGGCCGGAAGTAAAGACGTTGGAGTGCTCTCCAAGTCAAGCCCGAAGGGCGGCCCGTCCGGAGTCGGGCCGCCCTTCGGGTGTCGTACGAGCCGCGCTAGATGACCAGCGACAGCAGGAGCACGAATCCGCCCGCGACGACGGAGATGATCGTCTCCATCACCGACCAGGTCTTCACGGTCTGGCCGACGCTGAGCCCGAAGTACTCCTTGACCAGCCAGAACCCGGCGTCGTTGACGTGGCTGAAGAACAGCGAACCCGCGCCGATCGCCAGCACGAGCAGGGCCGTGTGGGTGTCGGTCATGTTCGCCGCGAGGGGCGCGACCAGACCGGCGGCCGAGACGGTCGCGACGGTGGCCGAGCCGGTGGCGAGGCGGATGACGACCGCGATCAGCCAGGCCAGCAGCAGCGTCGGGATCGACCAGTCCTTGGAGATGTCCAGGACCATCTGGCCGACGCCGGAGTCGATCAGGGTCTGCTTGAAGCCGCCGCCCGCGCCGACGATCAGCAGCACACCGGCGATCGGGGCGAGGGACTTCTCGGTGGTCTCCTGCAGCTTGCCCTTGGTGAAGCCCGCGGCGCGGCCGAGGGTGAACATACCGACGAGGACGGCTGCGAGCAGCGCGATCAGAGGCGAGCCGACGACGTCGAAGACGCGCTGGATCGTGTGGTCGGGGTTGTCCACGACGATGTCGACCAGGGCCTTGGACAGCATCATCACGACGGGCAGCAGGATGGTGGCGACCGAGGCGCCGAAGGACGGGCGCTTCTCCAGCGTCTCCGAGGCGCGCGCCGGGATCATCTTCTCGGGCGCCGGGACGTCGACCCACTTCGCCGCGTACTTCGAGAACACCGGACCGGCGATGATCACCGTCGGGATCGCGACGAGGATGCCGAGCGCCAGCGTGATGCCGAGGTTGGCGCCGACCGCGTCGATCGCGACGAGCGGGCCGGGGTGCGGCGGGATCAGGCCGTGCATGACCGACAGACCGGCGAGGGCCGGGATGCCGATGCGCATCAGGGAGTAGTTGCCGCGCTTGGCGACCATCAGGACGACGGGGATCAGCAGCACGATGCCGACCTCGAAGAAGAGCGGCAGGCCGATCACCGCGGCGATGAGGACCATCGCCCACGGCATGGCCTTCCCGCCCGCCTTTCCGGCCTTGGCGAGGATCGTGTCGACGATCTGGTCGGCGCCGCCGGAGTCGGCGAGCAGCTTGCCGAGGATCGCGCCGAGCGCGATCAGGACACCGACACCGGCGACGGTGGAACCGAGGCCGCTGCTGAAGCTGGTGATCACCTTGTCGAGCGGAGCTCCGGCGAACGCGCCGAGCGCGAGCGAGCCGATGGTCAGCGCCAGGAAGGCGTGGACCTTGAACTTCGTGATGAGCAGGACGATGACGGCGATGCCCGCGAGCACGGCGATCCCGAGCTGGGCATGGCCCGCGGACGTGATCGGCTCGACGGTGTCCGCTGCCAGCATCTCGACGCTGAGACTGGTCACGGTCTTATCCCTTGAACGTGGATGGGGAGGGGACTGCGGGGGGTGGGGACTGCGGGGTGTGGAGGGCCTAGCCTTGCGGGGCGGCTGAGTCGAGCGCGGTCAGGGCCTCGACGGCCCGGTCCGCGATCTCCTCGGGGGAGCCCGCCACGTCGACGTCGACGCCCGCCTCGTCCGCCGCGAGCGGCTGGAGCGTGGCGAACTGCGAGTCGAGCAGCGCGGTCGGCATGAAGTGGTTCTGGCGGGCCTTCATCCGGTCCTCGATGAGCTTGCGGTCACCGGTGAGGTGGACGAAGACGACACCCGGCGCGGCAGCTCGCAGCCGGTCGCGGTAGCTGCGCTTGAGCGCGGAGCTGGAGACCACCCCGCCCAGACCCGCCCGGCCGTGCGCCCACCCGCCGATGGCGTCCAGCCACGGCCAGCGGTCGTCGTCGGTCAAAGGGGTGCCGGCCGACATCTTGGCGATGTTGGCCTCGGGGTGGAAGTCGTCGCCCTCGGCGTAGGGAACGCCGAGCCGTTCGGCGAGCAGGGGACCGATCGTCGTCTTGCCGGTACCTGCCACGCCCATGACCACGACGACATGGGGGGTGCTCATCGCTGTGCTGCCTCGCTGTCTTCATCGACATCGCTGTGTCACGACACTGAACCCAATACGTCCGACAAATTCAAGAGGATGTGATCTAAAAGTCAGACTATTGAGCCCGGGCTAGTCTTTTCCCATGACCACTCAGGACCGTGGGCTGCATGCCCGTGTACTCGACAGCCTCGGTCCCGCCATCACCGCGGGGGAGTACCCCGAGGGCAGCGTGTTGCGCACGGACGAGCTGGCGCAGCGGTTCGAGGTGTCACGTTCGGTGATGCGCGAGGCGGTACGGGTCCTGGAGTCGATGAACCTGGTGGCGTCGCGGCGCCGGGTCGGCGTGACGGTGCTGCCCCGGGCGGAGTGGAACGTCTACGACCCGCGGGTCATCCGCTGGCGCCTGGCCGGCGCGGACCGCCCGCGCCAGCTGCGCTCGCTCACGGTGCTGCGCTCGGCGGTGGAGCCGGTCGCCGCGGGCCTCGCGGCCCGGCACGCCACGGCGGAACAGTGCGCGGCGCTCACCGAGTGCGCGCTCGGCATGGTCGCCACGTCACGCGGCCAGCAGCTGGAGAAGTACCTGATCCACGACATCGAGTTCCACCGGACGGTGCTCAACGCGTCCGGCAACGAGATGTTCGCCCACCTCGGCGACCTGGTCGCCGAGGTGCTCTCGGGCCGCACCCATCACCAGGTCATGTTCGAGGACCCGGACCCGGCGGCGGTCACCCTGCACGTACGGGTCGCGGAGGCGGTGCGGGAGGGCGACGCGGAGCGCGCGGAGGCGCTCACGCGGGAGATCGCGGTGGGCGCCCTCCAGGAGCTGGACATCCTGGCGCCCTGAACCGCCGTACGGGGAGCGGGAGTTACTCGATGAAGTCGCCGTCGACGTACACCCAGGCCCCGTCGACCCGGCTGAACCGGCTGCGCTCGTGCAGCTCGCCGCCCTTGAAGCGGGCCCGGAAGGTGACGGTGCCGCGCTGGTGGAACGCGGACCCGTCGGTGGTCTCCGTGATCTCCAGGCCGGTCCACTCCGGGGCGTCGGCGAAGTCGATGCCGGTCGGCCGGGTGTCCGGGTGCCAGGTGCGCAGCAGATACGGCCCGTCCTCGCGGACGAAGGCGCTGTAGCGGGAGCGCATCAGGGCTTCGGCGGTCGGCGCGTTGCTCCGGCCGGAGTGGTACCGGCCGCAGCACTCCTCGTAAGACGCGGGAAGGCCGCAGGGGCAGGTGGGGGCGGTGCGTGACATGGGGCCAATCTAAGCCCCCGCGGCGCTTGACCGGCGGGGCCCGGGGCGGCGCCGGGCTGTCGGGTCCGGGCCGCCCGTCGGTCGGTGCGCGCGTTCCGTGGCGGGCGCCGCGGCGCGGGCGAGAGCCTCGAACAGCGGGGCGCGCAGGGCGGGTTCGGGTACATCGGCCTCGGGGTGCCACTGCACGGCGACCAGCCAGGCCCCGCCGCCGTCCACCGGTTCCAGCCCCTCGACGCAGCCGTCGGCGGCCCGCGCCACGACCCGCAGCCCCTGGCCGACCCGGTCCACGGCCTGGTGGTGACCGGAGGCGATGGGCAGCCGCTCACGCCCGTACGCCCGCGCGCACCGGCTGCCCCGCTCCAGCTCCACGTCGTGCGGCGCCCACTCGGTGCCGGTCGGCGGGTCGTGCACCACGGAACCCGGGGCGAGATCCACGTGCAGGGTGCCGCCGCGGGCCACGTTGAGCAGTTGCAGGCCGCGGCAGATGCCCAGCAGCGGCAGTCCGGCGGTGAGCGCGTGCCGGATCACGGCCAGGTCGAGGGCGTCCTGCTCCCGGTTCACGTCGTAGAGCGCCGGATGGCCGACGGGCCCGCCGTACAGCGCCGGGTCGACGTCACCGCCGCCGGGCGCCACGAACCCGTGACAGCGCGCGAGTGCGGCGTCGAGGTCCGCGCCGGGGGACAGCAGCAGCGGCGTCGCGCCCGCTTCCCGTACGAGCGTCACGATGTCGTCGAAGATCCGGTTGGCGCCGGCGACCCGCGGGTCGGTGTCCGGGGCGTCCGCCGGGCTCAGCCGGACCGGTATGCCGATGACGGGCGCAAGGGTGCTGCTCATAAGCTCTCCGCGGGCTAGGAAAGTACCGTCGCGCGCTGAAACCTAGAGGTGAGAGTTCATGGGGAACAAGGGTCACCGCGAAGGAACCGAGAGCTGTTGGCGGGGGAGAGCGGGGCGCGGGGCGAGGGGGTGCCGGAGGCGGACGTCTGGAGCCGGCACATCCGCCCCGTCCGCGCGGGTGGCGCCGCGGAGGCGATCGCCCGCCGGCTGGGCGAGCTGATCGGCGCGCGGATGCTCGTCGCGGGGGACCGCTTCCCCTCGGAGAAGGCGCTCGCGGAGATGTTCGGCGTCGCGCCCATGACGGTGCGGCACTCCATGGCGGTCCTGCGCGAGGAGGGCCTCGTCGAGACGCGGCGCGGCTACAGGGGCGGCACGTACGTCGTCGAGGACGTCCTGTCGCGCATGAAGGAGCTCGTCGCCCTGCATCCGTACCCCGCCGACCAGGTCGAGGAGCTGACGGCCTGGCGGCAGGCGGTCTCCGGCGAGGCCTCGGCGCGCGCGGCCCGCCGCGCCGACGCCGAAGGGCACCGGCGCTTGCGCGAACTGGCCGCCCGCACCCATGAGTTGCTGCCCGACGCGGACGGCTACCGCACCGCCGACGCCGCGTTCCACCTCGCCATCGCCGAACTCTCCGGCTCCCGGCGCCTGTGGGAGGCCGAACAGGGCATCCAGCACGAACTGACCCTGCTCCTCGCCGCCCACCCCGGCGGCGCCGAGGCCCGCTCGACCCCGGGCCGGCTCCACGAGCCGCTGACCCGGGCGATCGTCGCGGGCGACGCCGAGCGGGCCCGCGCGGAGTTCCGCGTCCACGCGCAGGCCACGCTCGACATGTGCCTGCTCTTCAGCAGGCAGACGCCGGTGGGGGAGTGACGGTCGGCGCGGCGCCCCGCGTGCGGTCGGATGCCGGACCGGTCTCCGGGCCCCGTTGCGCGGGGTGAAACGGAGGGTGGCGAGGAGCGGGGGCTCGGGCCGCCCGCTGCCGCGGGCGCGGGCGGGTCAGACCTGTTCCGCCCGGAACGCCGCCGGTGTCAGCCCGGCGTGCTGCTGGAAGTACTTCGAGAAGTTCGCCGAGTCGGGCACGCCGACCGCCGCCCCGATCCGGCCCACCGGCAGATCTGTGTGGGCCAGCAGGCGCTTCGCCTCCAGGACCACGCGCCGGTCGATGAACGCCTTCGGGGTCAGGCCCGTCGCCGCGCGGACCGCGCGGACCAGGGTGCGGCGCGAGTAGCCGAGTTCGTCGGCGTACGCGCTGACGCTGTGGTTCGTCGTGAACTGCTTCTCCACCGCCGCCCGGAACCGGCTGAACGTCGTGTCCGGCTGCGGCCGGCACTCGTCCGCGGCGGCCTGCGCCGACACATGCGCCACGCGCAGCATGAAGGCCGTCAGGGAGTGCCGCAGGACGTTCGTGTGGAGGCTCAGCGGCAGCGTCGAGGTGTCCAGGTACTCGCGGCTCAGCTGCTCCAACGAGGCGTCCAGCGCGGCGAGTTGGGCCTCGTCGGGGTGGAGCAGCGGCGGGCGGTCGTAGCGGTACAGGCCGGTCGCCTCGACGATCGCGCGCGGCAGGAAGCCGGGCTGCATCGTCAGGGCCGTGCCCACGTACTCCTCGGTGGCCGAGAAGCCGTGCACCTGCCCCGGGCGGATCCACAGAATGTCGCCCGCCCCGACCTCGTACTCCGTGAAGTCGATCATGTGGCGCACGGGGCCCTCGCGGAAGAACAGCAGGACGTGGAAGTCGATGCGATGCACGCGGCGCGACAGGCCGACGCCGCCCGCCCACGGACCGTCCGTGCCCATCGGCCCGATCTGTATCCCGACGCCCGAGACGCTCGCGCTCGGGTCGAAGGGATACGTGCGGATCTGCGCTCGATCCTCGGGGGTCGCTCCCAGATGTGCGCTCGTCTGCGCGGGGCCCTGCTCCGTCATCAACCGTCCTTGGCTTCACTTCCTGCAGGTGTCCCATTTTCACCGAACGGTGGCACGGGTGCACCTACCTCGCCAAAAGTATGACCTTTAAGTTCATAGGTGGGTCGACCAGGGACTTTGGTCCCGGGCGACTGTGCCCAATGGCACGACGGACATGCAACGGATGCGAAGGAAGCCATACAGATGAGCACGCACACACCGGACGGCCTCGAGCCTTTCGCTCGCCCCTTCGAGTGGACCGAGCTCGACCAGCGTGCCGTCGACACCGCCCGCCTGCTGGCGGCCGATGCCGTGCAGAAGGTCGGGAACGGTCACCCGGGTACGGCGATGAGCCTCGCGCCCGCCGCGTACACGATCTTCCAGAAGGCCATGCGCCACGACCCGGCCGACCCGGAGTGGACGGGCCGCGACCGCTTCGTCCTGTCGCCCGGCCACACCAGCCTCACCCTCTACACCCAGCTCTTCCTGGCCGGCTACGAGCTGAGCCTGGACGACCTGAAGGCGTTCCGCACGCAGGGCTCCAAGACGCCCGGTCACCCCGAGTACGGCCACACCGCCGGTGTCGAGACCACCACGGGCCCGCTCGGCCAGGGTGTCGCCAACGCCGTGGGCATGGCGATGGCCGCCCGCTACGAGCGCGGTCTGTTCGACCCCGAGGCCCCGGCCGGCGAGTCCCCGTTCGACCACACCATCTGGGCCATCGTCTCCGACGGCGACCTGGAGGAGGGCGTCTCCGCCGAGGCCTCGTCCCTCGCCGGACACCAGAAGCTCGGCAACCTCGTCTTCGTCTACGACGACAACCACATCTCCATCGAGGGCGACACCGAGACCGCCTTCTCCGAGGACGTGCTGAAGCGCTACGAGGCGTACGGCTGGCACGTGCAGCGGATCACCCCGCAGGAGAACGGCGACGTCGACGTCAAGGCCCTGTACGAGGCGCTCGCCGCCGCCAAGGCCGAGACCGGGCGCCCCTCGATCATCGCGATGCGCACGATCATCGCCTGGCCGGCCCCGACCAAGCAGAACACCGAGGGCTCGCACGGCTCGGCGCTCGGCGCCGACGAGATCGCCGCCACCAAGCGCGTCCTCGGCTTCGACCCGGAGCAGTCCTTCATCGTCGAGGACGAGGTCATCGCCCACTCCCGCAAGGCCCTGGACCGCGGCGCCGAGGCGCACGCCGCCTGGGACAAGAAGCTCGCCGAGTGGCGGGGCGCCGAGCCGGAGCGCTCCGCGACCCTCGACCGCGTCCTCGCGGGCCGCCTCCCCGAGGGCTGGGAGGACGCCCTGCCGTCCTTCGAGACCGGCTCCAAGGTCGCCACCCGCGCCGCCTCCGGCAAGGTCCTCCAGGCGCTCGGCCCGGTCGTCCCCGAGCTGTGGGGCGGCTCCGCCGACCTCGCCGGCTCCAACAACACGACGATCGACAAGACGTCCTCCTTCCTGCCGGCCGGCAACCCGCTGCCGGAGGCCGACCCGTACGGCCGCACCGTGCACTTCGGCATCCGCGAGTTCTCGATGGCCGCCGAGATGAACGGCATCGCGCTGCACGGCAACACCCGCATCTACGGCGGCACCTTCCTGGTGTTCTCCGACTACATGCGCAACGCCGTCCGGATGTCGGCCCTCATGCAGCTGCCCGTCACCTACGTCTGGACGCACGACTCCGTCGGCCTCGGCGAGGACGGCCCGACGCACCAGCCGGTCGAGCACCTCGCCTCGCTGCGCGCCATCCCGGGCCTGAACGTCGTCCGCCCGGCCGACGCCAACGAGACGGCCATCGCCTGGCGCGAGATCCTGCGCCGCGGCTCGGTCAAGCCGGCCCCGCACGGCCTGGCGCTGACCCGGCAGGGCGTCCCCACCTACGAGGCCAACGAGCAGGCGGCCAAGGGCGGTTACGTCCTCGTCGAGGCTTCTGAGGAGACCCCGGACGTCATCCTGATCGCCACCGGCTCCGAGGTGCAGCTCGCCGTCGCCGCCCGCGAGACGCTGGAGGCCGAGGGCGTCGCCACCCGCGTCGTGTCGATGCCGTCCGTCGAGTGGTTCGAGGAGCAGGACGCCGAGTACCGCGCGTCCGTCCTGCCGCCGTCGGTCAAGGCCCGCGTCGCCGTCGAGGCCGGCATCGGCCTCACCTGGTACCGCTACGTCGGCGACGCCGGCCGCATCGTCTCGCTGGAGCACTTCGGCGCCTCCGCCGACGCGAACGTCCTGTTCGAGGAGTTCGGCTTCACCGCCGAGAACGTCGCCGCCCAGGCCCGGGAATCTCTGGCCGCCGCCCGCGCTTGATCACTACGCACCTCAGTACGCGAAAGAAGATGAAGAAGAACATGAGCAACGCCGGCACCTCCTCGTCGCCCCTCAAGGCCCTTTCCGACGAAGGCGTTTCCATCTGGCTGGACGACCTGTCCCGTCAGCGCATCGAGTCCGGCAACCTCGCCGAGCTCATCGAGACGTCCCACGTCGTCGGTGTCACCACGAACCCGTCGATCTTCCAGGCCGCCATCGGCTCGGGCGCGGGCTACGAGGACCAGCTCGCCGACCTCGCCGTCCGCGGCGTCACCGTCGACGAGGCCGTCCGCATGATGACGACGGCCGACGTCCGCGCCGCCGCGGACATCCTGCGCCCGGTGTACGACGCGACGAACGGCCGCGACGGCCGCGTCTCCATCGAGGTCGACCCGCGCCTGGCCCACCACACCGAGGCCACCATCGCCGAGGCCAAGCAGCTCGCCTGGCTCGTCGACCGCCCGAACGTCATGATCAAGATCCCGGCGACCCTCGCGGGCCTCCCGGCGATCACCGAGGTCATCGGCCTCGGCATCTCGGTCAACGTCACGCTGATCTTCTCCCTCGACCGCTACAAGGCCGTCATGGACGCCTACCTGGCCGGTCTGGAGAAGGCCCACGAGCGCGGCCTCGACCTCTCCACCATCCACTCCGTCGCCTCGTTCTTCGTCTCCCGCGTCGACACCGAGATCGACAAGCGGATCGACGCCCTCGGCACCGACGAGGCCAAGGCCGTCCGCGGCAAGGCCGCCCTCGCCAACGCCCGTCTCGCCTACGAGGCCTACGAGCTGGTCTTCGCCTCCGAGCGCGCCACCCAGCTGGAGGCCGCGGGCGCCAACAAGCAGCGCCCGCTGTGGGCCTCGACCGGCGTCAAGGACAAGGCGTACAAGGACACCCTGTACGTCGACGAGCTCGCCGCCCCGGGCACGGTCAACACGATGCCGGAGGCCACGCTCAACGCCACCGCCGACCACGGCGACATCCACGGCGACGCCGTCTCGGGCACCTACGAGACCTCCCGCGAGGAGCTCGCCGCCGTCGAGAAGCTCGGCATCTCCTACGACCAGGTCGTCCAGCAGCTGGAGGACGAGGCCGTGTCCAAGTTCGAGATCGCCTGGAACGACCTGCTGGCCGCCGTCCAGACCGCCCTGTCCGCCAAGGAGGCGCAGGTCAAGTGAGCACCACTGCTTGGCAGAACCCGCTGAGTGACCCCCGCGACCGCCGCCTGCCGCGCGTCGCGGGCCCCTCCGGGCTCGTCATCTTCGGCGTCACCGGCGACCTGTCCCGCAAGAAGCTGATGCCGGCGGTCTACGACCTCGCCAACCGCGGCCTGCTGCCGCCGGGCTTCTCGCTCCTCGGCTTCGCCCGCCGCGAGTGGGAGGACCAGGACTTCGCCCAGGTCGTCCACGACTCGGTCCGTGAGTACGCCCGTACGCCGTTCCGCGAGGAGGTCTGGGCGCAGCTCGCCGAGGGCATGCGGTTCATCCCCGGCGACTTCGACGACGACACCGCGTTCAAGCAGCTGCGCGCCTCCGTCGACGAGTTGGACGAGAAGCGCGGCACCAGCGGCAACTACGCCTTCTACCTGTCGGTCCCGCCGAAGTTCTTCCCGAAGGTCGTGCAGCAGCTCAAGAAGCACGGACTCGCGGACGCCCCCGAGGGCTCGTGGCGGCGTGCCGTCATCGAGAAGCCGTTCGGCCACGACATGCAGTCGGCGCGCGAGCTCAACGCGATCGTGCACGACGTGTTCGACCCGGAGCAGGTCTTCCGGATCGACCACTACCTCGGCAAGGAGACCGTCCAGAACATCCTGGCGCTCCGCTTCGCCAACCAGATGTACGAGCCGATCTGGAACCGGTCGTACGTCGACCACGTGCAGATCACGATGGCCGAGGACATCGGCATCGGCGGCCGCGCCGGCTACTACGACGGCATCGGCGCCGCCCGTGACGTCATCCAGAACCACCTGCTCCAGCTGCTCGCCCTCACGGCGATGGAGGAACCGGCCGCGTTCGACGCCGAGTCCCTCGTCAACGAGAAGCTGAAGGTCCTCAAGTCCGTGCGGCTGCCCGCCGACCTGGAGAGCTCCACGGTCCGCGCGCAGTACGCCGAGGGCTGGCAGGGCGGCGAGAAGGTCCGCGGCTACCTGCAGGAAGACGGCATCGACCCGGCCTCCAAGACCGACACCTACGCCGCGGTGAAGCTGGAGATCGACAACCGCCGCTGGGCGGGCGTCCCGTTCTACCTGCGCACCGGCAAGCGCCTGGGCCGCCGCGTCACCGAGATCGCGGTCGTCTTCCAGCGCGCGCCGCACTCCCCGTTCGACTCCACCTCCACCGAGGAACTCGGCCAGAACGCGGTCGTCATCCGGGTCCAGCCGGACGAGGGCATGACCGTACGCTTCGGATCGAAGGTCCCGGGTACCTCGATGGAGATCCGTGACGTCTCCATGGACTTCGCGTACGGCGAGTCGTTCACGGAGTCCAGCCCCGAAGCGTACGAGCGTCTGATCCTGGACGTGCTGCTCGGCGACGCCAACCTCTTCCCGCGCACGGAAGAGGTGGAGGAGTCCTGGCGCATCCTCGACCCCGTCGAGAAGCACTGGGACACCCACGGCAGGCCCGCCCAGTACGCCTCGGGCAGCTGGGGCCCGGGAGAAGCGGACGAGATGCTCGCACGAGACGGACGGAGCTGGCGCAGGCCATGAAGATCGACCTGACCGACACCACGGCAAGCAAGGTCAACAAGGCGCTCGTGCAAGGGCGCCGGGCCATCGGGACCCCGGCCGTGGGCATGGTCCTGACGATGGTCATCGTCACGGACGAGGAGAACGCGTACGACGCGACGAAGGCCGCCCAGGAGGCGTCCCACGAGCACCCGTCGCGCACCCTGGTCGTCATCAAGCGCACCGCGCGCTCGCAGCGCGACCGGCAGGGCAACCGCCTCGACGCGGAGGTCCGGGTCGGCTCCGACGCCGGCACCGGCGAGACCGTGATCCTGCGCATGTACGGCGAGGTCGGCAAGCACGCCGACTCCGTCGTCCTGCCGCTGCTGCTCCCGGACGCGCCGGTCGTCGTCTGGTGGCCGGTCGACGCCCCCGACGAGCCCGCCAAGGACCCGCTGGGCGCGCTCGCCGCCCGCCGGATCACCGACGCGTACGCCGTCGAGGACCCGATCGCCGCCCTCGCGGCCCGCGCCCGGTCCTACGCCCCCGGCGACACGGACCTCGCCTGGACCCGCCTCACCCCGTGGCGCTCCATGCTGGCCGCCGCCCTGGACCAGGCCCGCACGCAGATCGTCTCGGCCGCCGTCGAGTCCGAGGCCGACAACCCCAGCGCCGAGCTGCTCGCGCGCTGGCTCGGCGCCCGGCTCCGCGTCCCGGTCGCCCGGGTCACCACGGACGGGCCCGTCGTCACGGCCGTCCGCCTCGGTACCGCGAACGGTGACATCGTCATCGACCGGCCCGACGGCCCCCTCGCCACGCTCACCCTGCCCGGCCAGCCGGAGCGCACCCTCGCCCTGAAGGTCCGCACGACGTCCGAGCTGATCGCCGAAGAGCTCCGCCGCCTCGACGCCGACGAGATGTACGCCGTCGCGCTGCACGGGGAGCCCGGCTCCTGGAAGGAGTCTGTTCAACATGCCTGACAGCAAGCCCCTGCTGACGCGCCGCCCCCAGTGGACCGCCCTGGAGGACCACCGCGCCAAGTTCAACGGCACGCACCTGCGCGAGCTGTTCGCCGCCGACCCGCAGCGCGCCGAGCGCTACACGGTCCAGGTCGGCGACCTGCACATCGACTACTCGAAGAACCTGGTCACGGACGAGACGCTCGCCCTCCTCCAGGAACTGGCCACGGCCACCGACGTGTTCGGGCAGCGCGACGCCATGTTCCGCGGCGAGAAGATCAACACGACCGAGGACCGCGCCGTGCTGCACACCGCGCTGCGCGCCCCGGCCGACGCCGTGGTCGAGGTCGACGGCGAGAACGTCGTGCCGAAGGTGCACGAGGTCCTCGACAAGATGGCCGTCTTCGCGGACCGGGTCCGCGGCGGCGAGTGGACCGGCCACACCGGCCAGCGCATCAAGAACGTCGTCAACGTCGGCATCGGCGGCTCCGACCTCGGTCCCGCGATGGCGTACGAGGCCCTGCGCCCGTACACCGCACGGGAGTTGACGTTCCGCTTCGTGTCGAACGTGGACGGCGCCGACCTGCACGAGGCCGTCCGTGACCTCGACCCGGCCGAGACGCTGTTCATCATCGCCTCGAAGACGTTCACCACGATCGAGACGATCACCAACGCGACCGCGGCCCGCACCTGGCTGCTGGCCGGTCTCGGCGGCGACGAGAGCGCCGTGGCGAAGCACTTCGTCGCCCTGTCGACCAACGCCGAGAAGGTCTCCGACTTCGGCATCGACACGGCCAACATGTTCGAGTTCTGGGACTGGGTCGGCGGCCGTTACTCCTTCGACTCGGCCATCGGCCTGTCGCTGATGATCGCCATCGGCCCGGACCACTTCCGTGCGCTGCTCGACGGCTTCCACCTCGTCGACGAGCACTTCCGCACGGCCCCCGCCGAGGCCAACGCCCCGCTGATCCTGGGCCTGTTGGGCATCTGGTACGGCAACTTCCACGGCGCGCAGTCGCACGCGGTGCTGCCCTACTCGCACTACCTGTCCAAGTTCACCGCGTACCTCCAGCAGCTCGACATGGAGTCCAACGGCAAGTCCGTGGACCGTGAGGGCCGCGCAGTGCAGTGGCAGACGGGTCCGGTCGTCTGGGGCACCCCGGGCACCAACGGCCAGCACGCCTACTACCAGCTCATCCACCAGGGCACGAAGCTGATCCCCGCGGATCTCATCGGCTTCGCCAACCCGGTCGAGGAGCTCGGTGAACTCGCGGGCCAGCACGACCTGTTGATGGCCAACCTGTTCGCGCAGGGCCAGGCGCTCGCCTTCGGCAAGACGCCGGACGAGGTGCGCGCCGAGGGCGTCGCCGAGGAACTGGTCGCCCACAAGACGTTCAAGGGCAACCACCCCACCACGACGATCCTCGCCAAGGAGCTGACCCCGTCGGTCCTCGGCCAGCTCATCGCGCTCTACGAGCAGAAGGTCTTCGTCCAGGGCGCCGTCTGGAACATCGACTCCTTCGACCAGTGGGGCGTCGAGCTGGGCAAGGTCCTCGCCAAGCGTGTCGAGCCCGCCCTCACCGAAGGCGCGGAGGTCGCGGGACTCGACGCCTCCACGCAGGCCCTGGTCGCCACCTACCGCGCCCTGCGCGGCCGCAACTAGTCATCCCCTCTCGTCAACTAGCGCTGAAAGTAAGTGAACTGACATGCAGCTTGGTCTCATCGGTCTCGGCAAGATGGGCGGCAACATGCGCGAGCGCATCCGCCGTGCCGGCCACGATGTCATCGGCTACGACCGCAACCCGGAGATCTCCGACGTCGCCTCCCTCGAGGAGCTCGTCGAGAAGCTCGACGGCCCGCGCGTGGTGTGGGTGATGGTCCCGGCCGGCGCCGCGACCCAGTCGACCGTCGACGAGCTGAAGGACCTGCTGTCCGAGGGCGACATCGTCGTCGACGGTGGCAACTCCCGCTGGACGGACGACGAGAAGCACGCCGAGGAGCTCGCCGCCAAGGGCATCGGCTTCGTCGACGCCGGTGTCTCCGGCGGCGTGTGGGGCCTGCAGAACGGCTACGCCCTGATGGTCGGCGGCTCCGCCGAGAACGTCGCCAAGGTGCAGCCGGTCTTCGACGCGCTCAAGCCCGAGGGCGACTACGGCTACGTCCACGCGGGCAAGGTCGGCGCGGGCCACTTCTCCAAGATGGTCCACAACGGCATCGAGTACGCGATGATGCAGGCCTACGCCGAGGGCTGGGAGCTGCTGGAGGCCGTGGACTCGGTGACCGACGTCCGCGAGGTCTTCCGCTCCTGGCAGGAGGGCACGGTCATCCGTTCCTGGCTGCTCGACCTGGCCGTCAACGCCCTGGACGAGGACGAGCACCTGAACGACCTGCGCGGCTTCGCGCAGGACTCCGGCGAGGGCCGCTGGACCGTCGAGGCCGCCATCGACAACGCCGTCCCGCTGCCCGCGATCACCGCGTCGCTCTTCGCGCGGTTCGCGTCCCGCCAGGACGACTCCCCGCAGATGAAGATGATCGCCGCGCTGCGCAACCAGTTCGGCGGCCACGCGGTCGAGAAGAAGCAGTAGCACCGGCGTTCACCGAGGGTTCGTCACCTCACCACAACCGCAGTCACTTTCTCTCGAAAGGGATGATCGACGCCATGGGCGACCTCCTGCTGGTCCGCCACGGCGAGACGGAGTGGAGCCTGTCCGGACAGCACACCAGCCGTACGGACAAGCCCCTCACCCGCAACGGCGAGGAACAGGCCAAGTCCCTCGCCCCGTTCTTCGCCGGACGGAGCTTCGCCCGGGTCCTCACCAGCCCGCTGGACCGCGCGGTCCGCACCGCCTACCTGGCGGGCCTGGTGGGGGCCACCCCCGACCCCGACCTGCACGAGTGGGACTACGGGGCGTACGAGGGGATCACCACCCGCGAGATCCATCGGACCCGTCCCACCTGGGACCTGTGGACCGACGGCGTCCCCGAGGGGGAGACGCCCGAGCAGGTCGGCGAGCGCGCCGACCGTGTCCTGTCCCGCGTGGACCGGGCGCTCACCGAGGACGAAGGCGATGTCGTTCTCGTCGCCCACGCGCACTTCCTGCGCGTGCTCACCGCTCGCCGCCTCGGCCTCGCCCCCGCCGCGGGCCGGCTCTTCCAGCTGGCCACCGGCACGGTCAGCCGCCTCTCCACCGAGCACGACCGGCCCGTCATCGCGGCCTGGAACGTACGGCCCGGGGAGTAGCGCACATCCGTGCCTGACACACCCTGCGTGCATACGGGGGAATTCGGCGCGGACGTCCGCGAAAAGATGCTTAGAGTCACTGTCCGTGACAGAACGGAAGATCACGGCAACAGTCAGTGACAGGGCGGACGTTGTCATTCTCGGGGCCGGACCGGCCGGCCTCCTGCTCGGCAATCTCCTCCAGGGCGACGGCATCGACTGCGTCGTCCTGGAGCGGGGCAGCGGCGAGCACATCAGGACCAGGGCGCGCGCCGGTTTCCTCGCCGCCCACACCGTACGGATCCTTCAGCGGCACGGCCTCGCCGACGGACTGACCCGGCACGGACGGCCGCACAGCACCTGCGAGTTCCGCTCCGAGGACGGCCGGTTCCGCCTCGACTACAGCACCCTCGGCCGCGGCGAACGGCACACCGTCTACCCCCAACAGGACCTGGTGTCCGACCTGTTGAGGCACTACCTCGACGCCGGCGGACGCATCCGCTTCGAGACCGAGGCGCTCGCCGTGCACGGCGCCGACGGCGACCGGCCCGAGGTCGAGGTCCGCACCCCCGACGGCGGCACCGCCCGCTGGCGGGCCCGCTACGTCGCGGGCTGCGACGGCCGGCACGGCGCGGCCCGCCGCTCGCTGCCGCCCGGCGCCGCCCGCCACCACCTCGACCACGGCGTCACCTGGCTCGGCCTGCTCGCCGAGGCCCCGCCCAGCCTGGACGCCGTCGGCTACGCCGTGCACCCCCGCGGCTTCGCCGGACACATGGCCCGCACCGACACGGTCACCCGCTACTACCTGCAGTGCGCCCCCGACGCCCGGGTCGAGGACTGGCCCGAGGAGCGGATCTGGGACGAGCTCTCGCTGCGCATGCGCACCGACGCGTACGGGCCGCTGCGCCGCGGCCCGATCGGCCAGTGCGGAATCGTTCATCTGGAGTCCGACGTCATCGAGCCCCTCCGGCACGGTTCGCTGCTCCTCGCCGGTGACGCCGCCAGCCTCATCAGTCCGTCCGCCGCCAAGGGCGCCAACCTGGCCGTCCTGGAGGCCGAGTTGCTGGCCCGTGCGCTGGCCGACGCCCTCCTCCACGGCGACCCCGCCGGGCTCGACCACTACTCCGAGCGCTGCCTGGCCCACATCTGGCGCGCCCAGGAGTTCTCGCAGTGGATGATCCGGCTGCTGCACGGGCCGGCCGGCACCGACGGCGCGGCCCGCTTCCACGACTCCCTGCGCCGCTCCCGCATCAGCGCGCTGCGCGACTCCCGTGCCCAGCAGGACTGGTTCGCCGAGCACTACGTCGGCGTCCGCCTGCCCTGAACCCCGGCACCCGCACGCCACCCTCCCCTGAGCATTTCTGGCCATCGAACCGAGGAAACGTTCCCGATGATCCCCTCGATGTCGGGCGACTCGGCGCGCCTGCGCGCCACCGCCGACTTCGTCCGTGAGCAGGACACCGCCACCCTGCTCCCGCTGCTGCTGCCCGGCCTGGACGGACCGGAGCTGCGCGCCCTGGCGGACCGCTGCCGCTTCGCCCACGCGGCGCTGCTCGTCTTCCCGCAGGACGAGCGGGAGTTGACGGCCTCCCTCGCCGACGCGGGCCTCACCCCCGACGGCCCGCCCCGGCCCAGCGTCGTGGTCCGCGAACGGCTCGCCGTCCGCCACCGTCGCGACCCTGCCGACCTGGCCGTCGGCATCCTGCGGCCCGCCGTGACCGGCCGCGACGGAGCCCACCGCACCGTCGAGGTGTTCGCCCTGACCGTGCCGCCCGGCTCCGGCCTCGACCGCCTGGTCGCCCACGAGCGGGAACGGCAGCAGGAGGCCCACCTCGCCTTCGAGGTCCAGGCCCCCGACCCGCTCGTCCTGCGCGGCCTGTGCGTCACGCTCGGCCGCTTCGGCGCGGTCCCCGACGGCGGCGGCTACAACCCGCACGAGAACGGCACGGTCTTCTACTTCACGGCGCCCGACGACACCAAGACCGAGTACCGCCGCCTGGAGCTCTACGCCCCCGGCGACCACCGGGACATCCTCACCGCCCACCTCGCCGCCCACCAGGCGCGGCAGCCCGCCGAGGCACTGCTGCGCCTGCTCACCGGCGCCTGGACCACCCAGGCCCTCGCCGCCTTCGTGCGGCTGGGGATCGCCGACGCGATGGACCCGGAACGGGCGAGCGCCGTCGATGACCTGGCCCGGACGACCGGCGCCGTCCCGGACGGCCTCGCCAGGCTGCTGCGGTACCTGGAGACCCTGGGCGCCGTCGCGCGGCAGCCGGGCGACGACGACCACTACCGGCTCACCCCGCTCGGCGCCCTGCTGCGCACCGGCACCCCGGACTCGATGAGCGCGCTGGCCCTGATGTACGGCGGCCCGTTCTACCGCTCCTTCGCCGAACTCGCCCACACCGTGCGCACCGGCGAGCCCGGTTTCGAGCACCTCTTCGGCGCCCACCACTTCGACCACTTCGCGCGCGACCCCGAACTCGCCGGCCTCTTCGACCGGTCCATGGCCGCGGGCGCCGCCATGTTCGAGCCGCTGCCCACCCACCCGGTGCTGCTCGCTGCGAGCCGTGCCCCCGAGCCCGCGACCGTGGTCGACGTCGCGGGCGGCAACGGCGCACTCCTCGCCCGGATCCTCACCGTCCACCGGCGTCTCGAAGGCGTCCTCCTGGAACGCCCACACGTCGCCGAGGCCGCCCGGCAGTCCCTGGCCGCGGCGGGTGTCGGCGACCGCTGCACGTACCGCGTCGGGGACTTCGCCGACGTCCCCACCGGCGGCGACGTCTATCTGCTCTCCCGCGTGCTGCACGACTGGGACGACGACCGCTGTCGCGAGATCCTGCGCCACATCGCCGCCGCGATGCCCGCCCACGCCGATCTGCTCGTCGTCGAACGCGTCCTGCCGCCCGACGGCGCCCCGTCCCTCGCCGCGGCCTGGGACCTCCACATGATGTGCAACGTCGGCGGCCGTGAACGCCGCGCCGACCACTATGCGCACCTCTTCCGCGAAGCGGGCCTCACGCTGACCGGACGGGCCCGACTCCCCCTGGACGCAACCGTGTTGCACGTCAGGAAGTCGGCCGAGGGCTAGGAGGGGTGGCGCGGGGCCCCGGCGGGGCCCCGCGCCGCAGCCGAACGTACCGCCGTCTTGACAACGGCATTGGTCCATACCAACTTATGTGCGGAACAGAAAGCTCCACAGCCACAGCAGAGCACCACCCGGTTCGCGCACACCCCAACCCCCCTCACCCCCAAGGGAGTTCGCGTGTCCCCCATCCGAAGACGGCAGACCCGTCGCCGCTCCGCACGGTCCCGCATACTCGCCCTGCTCGGCACCGCCGCCCTCGCCCTCGGCGGCGCCGTGGCCCTGCCCGGCACCGCACAGGCCGCCAACATCCTGACCAACGCCGGCTTCGAGTCCGGCTCGCTCGGCCCGTGGTCCTGCACGGGCAACCTCGGCTCCGTGGTCTCCACCCCCGTCCACGGCGGCACCAAAGCCCTTGCGGGCGCCGCGAGTTCGAGCGACAACGCCAAGTGCGGACAGGTCGTCGCCGTCCAGCCGAACACCACGTACACGCTCTCCGGCTGGGTGCGCGGCAGTTACGTCTACCTCGGCGTCGACGGCGGCGGCTCCACGTGGACCCAGTCCCCGTCCACGTACGCCCAGCTGACCGTGCAGTTCACCACCGGCGCCACGCAGACCAGCGCCACTGTCTACACCCACGGCTGGTACGGCCAGGGCACCTACTACGCCGACGACATCAGCCTCGACGGCCCCGGCGGCAGCAGCGACACCCAGGCGCCGAGTGCGCCCATGAACCTCACCTCCACCGCCAAGACGTCCTCCAGCGTCTCTCTCTCGTGGAGCGCGGCGAGCGACAACGTCGGCGTCACCGGGTACGACATCTACTCCGGCGGCAGCAACAAACTCCTGACCGTGAGCGGGACGTCGGCCACCGTCTCCGGTCTCTCGCCCTCCACCGCGTACAGCTTCACCGTCAAGGCGCACGACGCGGCGGGCAACAGCTCGGCCGCCTCGAACGCCGTCTCGGTGACGACCGCCGCGGGCACCGGCGGCGGCACCGGGTTCAAGCAGGCGGCCCCGTACTACTACACCGGCTGGGGCGACCCGCCGAGCCCGGCCACCGTCATGGGCGCGACCGGCGTCAAATGGTTCACGATGGCGTTCATCCTCTCCTCCGGCGGCTGCAACCCGGCCTGGGACGGCTCACGACCGCTCACCGGCGGCCAGGACCAGACCGCGATCAACGCGATCCGCGCGGCGGGCGGCGACATCGTCCCGTCCATCGGCGGCTGGAGCGGCAACAAGCTCGGCCCCAACTGCTCGACACCGGAAGCGCTCGCGGGCGCGTACCAGAAGGTGATCGACGCGTACGGGCTCAAGGCGATCGACGTCGACATCGAGAACAGCGACGAGTTCGAGAACACGGCCGTGCAGGACCGGATCCTGAACGCCCTGAAGATCGTCAAGGCGAACAACCCCGGCCTGAGGACCATCCTCACCTTCGGTACCGCCACCACCGGGCCGACGTACTACAGCAACCGGCTCATCGAGCAGTCCAAGGCGCTGGGCGCCGACATCGACGTCTTCACCATCATGCCGTTCGACTTCGGCGGCGGCAGCGACATGTACGGCAGCACCGTGAACGCCGCCGAGGGGCTGAAGACCAAGCTCAAGTCCGTCTACGGCTGGGACGACGCCACGGCGTACGCCCACATGGGCATCTCCGGGATGAACGGTCTCAGCGACCAGCAGGAGACCACGACCCCCGCCGTCTGGACCCAGATCAAGGACTGGGCGAACAGCAAGCACCTCGCCCGGCTCGCCTTCTGGTCGGTCAACCGCGACCGGCCGTGCGCGGGCGGCGGCGTCGCCGAGAACTGCTCCGGCATCAGCCAGGACAACTGGCAGTTCACGAAGATCACGGCCGGCTTCACCGGATGACGGCGTCCGGCCATCGCTGACTGATCGTCAATTCAGCTCTGTGCAGGGGGACTTACGCGCGGCTCCGGCCGCGCGTACAGTCTTTCGATGCCCGGTTAAGTTACGTAACTTTACTGGTAGGGGCTGGAAGCCATGAGGCACACCCGAATCGTCGCCGTCGCGCTCATGCTGATCCTGGCCGCGACGGCCTGCTCGGAGACGGAGCACAGGAACAACTCGGACGACTCCGGTGGCGGCACCGGAACCGCCGACAGCAGCGGCCCGAAGAAGAAGGGCGGCACCGTCACCATCGCCAACACGGCGGGGCAGACGTGGACCTGCAACTTCAACCCGTTCAACCCGGCCGTCTACAACACCTCCATCGGCTTCGTCTACGAGCCCCTCGTCTTCGTCAACGCGCTCAAGGACCAGGCCGAGACGCCGATGCTCGCCAAGAGCTACAAGTGGAACGCGGACAAGACCCGCATCGACTTCACCATCCGCTCCGGCGTGAAGTGGAACGACGGCAAGCCGTTCACGGCGAAGGATGTCGCGTTCACCTTCAACCTGATGAAGAAGTCCCCGTCGACCGACCTGTACGCCCTGTGGACCACGGCCGGACTCCAGTCCGTCACCACCTCCGGCGACCAGGTCAGCCTGCAGTTCAAGAAGGCCGCGCAGCCGTACTTCTACGCGTTCGCCCACCAGGTCGCCATCGTGCCCGAGCACATCTTCGGCACCGGCGACGCGGCGAAGAAGCCGGACACCTGGGTCGACAAGAAGCCCGTCGGCACCGGCCCCTTCGAGGTCGACCCCTGCTCGGCCAACAACATCCAGTACACCGCCAACCCGGACTACTGGCAGAAGGGCAAGCCGTACATCCAGAAGGTCGAGTATCCGGCCTACCTGGACAACGGGCCCGCCAACCTGGACCTCGCGAGCGGCAAGGCGCAGTGGGGGAGCCAGTTCATCCCCGGCATCCAGCAGTTCTACCTGGACAAGTCCCAGGACAACCACACCTGGTCGCCGCCCGTCCAGAACGTCAGCATCTACCCGAATCTCGACCCCTCCCACAAGATGAGCAGCAACCTCAAGGTCCGCCAGGCGATCTCGCTGGCCATCGACCGGGACAAGGTGTCGAAGATCGGCGTCGGCGGGCAGGAACCGGCCGCGAACCAGTCCGGCATCGTCACCCCGACCTTCGACAAGTACTTCGACGCGGGCGCCGTGCGGAAGGCCGGCTTCGACGGGCCCGACCCGGCCCGCGCCAAGAAGCTCCTCGCCGGCCTCGGCTACTCGCCGTCCAAGCCGCTCAAGCTGAAGATCCTCACGATCACCGGCTACACCGACTGGGACGCCTCGCTCAAGGTCATCAAGCAGAACCTGGCGGCCGTCGGCATCGACCTCGTCGTCCAGGACCTCGCGCAGCAGACCATGGTCGGCCGCCTCTACACCGGTGACTACGACCTGGCGTACTACACCCAGCAGACCACCGGCCCGACCCCGTACTACGAACTGCGCCAGACCCTGCACTCGGCGAACAGCGCCCCGCTCGGCAAGAACGCCGCCAGCAACTGGGAGCGCTACAAGAACCCGAAGGTCGACCAGCTCCTCAACGACTACGCGTCGGCGGGGGAGAGCGAGCAGGTGGCGATCGTGCAGCAGGTCGCCCAGTACATGCTCGACGACGTGCCGGTGATCCCGGTCGTCGAGGCCGTCGACTGGTTCCAGTACAACACCAAGGACATCGCGGGCTGGCCGACGAAGGACAACCCGTACGCCCAGCCGTCCGCCTACAACTTCCCGGACACCGGACAGGTGCTGACCCACCTGTACTCCAAGTCGGCCCAGTAGGCGGTGACCTGTGCGCTTCATCCTGCGCCGCCTGGGGTTCTTCCTCGTCACGCTCTGGGCGGCCCTCACCCTGAACTTCTTCATCCCGCGCTTCATGCCGGGCGACCCGGTCGACGCGCTCACCGTGCGCACCCGCGGCCGGGTCTCCCGGGACGCGCTGGAGCAGATGCTGACGTCGTTCGGGTTCAAGCCCGACGAGAACGTGGCGGTCCAGTACGCCGACTACCTGGGCCACATGTTCACCGGCAACTGGGGCCGCTCCATCGGCCAGACGCTGGGCGAGCCGGTCACCAAGCTGATCGGCGGCGCCCTGCCCTGGACGCTCGGCCTCGTCGGCCTCACCACGGTCCTCGCGTTCGTGCTCGGCACGCTCATCGGCACCGTCGCGGGCTGGCGGCGCGGCGGCGCCCTCGACGCGATCCTCCCGCCGATCTTCGTCGTCACCTCGGCGCTGCCGTACTTCTGGGTGGGCCTGCTGCTGATCCTGGTCTTCTCCCAGGGCACCGGCGGCTGGCTGCCCGCCAACTTCAACTACGACACGTCGATCGTGCCCGGCTTCTCGCCCGGCTTCGTCGGCAGCGTCCTCAGCCACGCGGTCCTGCCCGCGGCGACCCTGCTGATCACCACGATCGGGGGCTGGATCCTGACCATGCGCAACAACATGATCACCACGCTGGCGGAGGACTACGTCCGGATGGCACGGGCCAAGGGCCTCAACCCGCGCCGCATCATGTACGCGTACGGCGCCCGCAACGCGATCCTGCCGAACCTCGCGGGCTTCGCCATGTCGCTCGGCTTCGTCATCTCCGGCGCCATCCTCATCGAGTACGTCTTCAACTACCCCGGCGTCGGCTACCTCCTCTACAACGCCGTGCAGAACGTCGACTACCCCCTGATGCAGGCCCTGTTCATGCTGTTCACGGTGGCGGTCCTCGTCGCGCTGCTCGCCGTCGACATCGCGACGGTCTGGCTCGACCCCCGGGCCCGGTCGTGACGCGCCGCGGCGGGATCCCACGCGCGATCCGCGGCAACCGCAAGGCACTGGCGGGCACGGTCATCCTGTTCGTGTTCACGCTCGTCGCCGCGTTCCCCGGCCTGTTCACCTCGGTGCGCCACCCGGACGACACGACGTACGAGCCCCGCCTCGACCCGTCCACCGCGCACCTCCTCGGTACCACGGCCCTCGGCCAGGACATCTGGTCCCAACTCGTCTACGGGACACGGGAGTCACTGATCATCGCGGTGGTCGCCGGAGCCCTCGCCACTGTCCTGTCCGTCCTCATCGGCGTCTCCGCCGCCTACCTCGGCGGCCTCGCCGACGACCTCCTGTCGCTGCTCACGAACGTCGTGCTGGTCATCCCCGCGTTCCCGCTGGTGATCATCCTCGCCAAGTACGCGGGCAAGGGCTCCCTCAACGTCATCCTCGCCGTCCTCGTCCTCACCGGCTGGTCCTACGGCGCCAACCAGATGCGCGCCCAGGCCCTCTCCCTGCGCAACCGCGACTTCCTCGAATCGGCGCGGGTGCGCGGCGAGCGACGCTCGTACATCATCGTCCGCGAAGTGCTGCCGACGATGACCTCGCTGATCGTCGCCAACTTCCTGGGCGCCGCGCTGTACTCGGTGCTGAGCGCGGCCGGCCTGCAGTTCCTCGGCCTCGGCGACCCGAACTCGCAGAGCTGGGGCACGATGCTGTACTGGGCCCAGAACCAGCAGGCCCTGCAGACCGGCACCCCGCTGTGGTCCATCGCCCCCGGGCTGTGCGTCGCCCTGCTCGGCGTCTCCTTCGCCCTGATCAACTACGCCTTCGACGAGATCGGCAACCCGGCCCTGCGGCCCGTCCGCAGCCTTGCGCGAAGGAGGAGGCGTGCCTGAGCGCCCGTTGCTCGACGTCAGTGACCTGAGCGTCGTCTACGACACCGAGCGCGGCCCCGTCGCCGCCGTCGACCACGTCGAACTCGCCGTAGAAGAGGGCGAGTTCACGGCCGTCGTCGGCGAGTCGGGCTGCGGCAAGTCCACCCTGCTGTTCGCCGTGACCGGTCTGCTCAACCCGCCCGCCCGGGTCGCGGGCGGCACGGTCCGCTTCAAGGGCACCGATCTCGTCGCGCTCCCCGAGCGCGAACTGAACCGGCTGCGCTGGCGCGAGCTCTCCGTCGTCCTGCAGAGCGCCATGAACGCCCTCAACCCGGTGGCCACCCTCGCCGCCCAGTACAAGGACGCCATGGCCGCCCACGGCACGTACACCGACGAGGAGATCCGCGCCCGCTCCGCCGAGGTCCTCGACCTCGTCGGCATCGACCCCGTCCATCTGCGCAGCTACCCGCACCAGCTCTCCGGCGGTATGCGCCAGCGCGCCATGATCGCCATGGCGCTGCTGCTCACCCCCGACCTCGTCGTCATGGACGAACCCACCTCCGCCCTGGACGTCGTCGCCCAGCGCTCCCTCATGGTGCAGATCAAGGAACTCCAGCAACTCCTCGGCTTCGCCGTCCTGTTCGTCACCCACGACATGTCGCTGGTGAGCCACTTCTCCGACCGGCTGCTCGTCATGTACGCGGGCCAGGTCGTCGAGACCGGGCCCACCCGCACCGTCTTCGACCACCCCGCCCACCCCTACAGCCGGGGCCTGCTGGAGGCGTTCCCGTCGATCCGCGGCCCGCGCGTCCCGCTGCGCGGCATCCCCGGCAGCCCGCCCGACCTCGCCGACCCGCCGTCCGGCTGCCGCTTCACCCCGCGCTGCCCCCTCGTCCACGCGCCGTGCCACGAGCACGCACCCGAGCTGTACGAGGTCGGGGACGCGCGGGCCCGCTGTCTGCTGCACGCGGAGGCCACCCGATGACCGAGCCCGACACCCCGCTGCTCGAACTGCGCGGCATCACCCGCCACTTCAAGGTCGGCACCGGCCTGTCCCGGCGCCTCCTGCACGCCGTCGACGACGTCGATCTGTCGATCGGGGCGCGGGAGATCGTCGCCCTCGTCGGCGAGAGCGGCAGCGGCAAGTCGACGCTGGCCCGCCTTGTCGCCCAGGTCCACCGGCCCACGAAGGGCGATATCCTCTATCAGGGCAGGCCGTTGAGCGATCAGCGCGGCCGCAGGGCGAAGCTCGCCTACCGGGGCGCCGTCCCGATGGTCTTCCAGGACCCGTTCTCCTCCCTCAACCCCGCCTACCGCGTCTCGCACGGCATCCTGCGCGGCATCACCCTGCACCAGCCCCGCCTCGGGCGCGCGGAACGGCAGGCGGAGGCCGAGCGGGTCACCGAGGCGGTCGGCCTCGGCCCCGAGGTCCTCGGCCGCTACCCGTACGAGCTCTCCGGCGGCCAGCGCCAGCGCATCGGCTTCGCGCAGGCCCTCGCCCACCGGCCCCGGCTGATCCTCGCCGACGAACCCGTCTCCATGCTCGACGTCTCCATCCGCATCGGCCTGCTCAACGTCATGGCGGAACTGCGCGAGACCGAGGGCGTCTCCCTGCTCTACATCACCCACGACATCGCGAGCGCCCGCTACCTCGCCGACCGGATCGCCGTCATGTACGGCGGCCACATCGTGGAGACAGGACCCACCGAGGAGGTCCTCGCCCACCCTCGCCACCCGTACACCGACCTGCTCCTGTCCGCCGTGCCCGACCCGCGCGCCCCGCTCGACGTGGACGCCGCCACCGCCAAGTCCGACCCGCCCGTCGTCATCGACCCCACCCCGGGCTGCCGCTTCCGCGCCCGCTGCCCCCTCGCGGTCGACGTGTGCGCGCACGTCACCCCGCGCCTGAACCCGGTCGCGGCAGGCCACACGGCCGCCTGCCACGTGAACGCCCCGGTCCCCGCCGCCGACGGGGCCACCGCGTGACGACGCCCCCGGTCTGGAACCGGCAGCGGCTGCGCAGCAACAACGAATGGCTGCTCCTGGAACGCTTACGCACCTCGGGCCCGGCGTCCCGGGCCCAGCTCGCCCGCGCCAGCGGCCTGTCCAAGCCCACCGTCTCCTCCGCCCTCGCCGCCCTGGAACGCGCGGGCCTGGTCCGTGAGGCCGGCACCCACGCGCAGAGCCGCGGCCGGATCGCCGTCCTGTACGAGCCCGACCCGCGCGCAGGACACGTCCTCGGCATCGACATCGGCCGGGCCCGGCTGCGCACCGCCGTCGCCGACCTCTCCGGCACCGTCGTCGCCCGCACCGAGGTCCGCAACCGCGGCCGCAGCGCCACCGGAGTCGCCGACACCGCCGTCGGCTGCGCCCAACAGGCCCTCGCCGAAGCCGAGTTGACGGCACCGGACATCGTGCACACCGCCGTCGGCACCCCGGGCGTCTTCGACCGCCACACCGGCCGCGTCCGCTACGCCGTCAACCTCCCGGGCTGGGGCCGCCCCGGACTCGTCGAGCGGATGCGCGAACGGCTCGGCACCCCGCTCTCCGTCCACAACGACGCCAACCTCGCGGCCCTCGGCGAATACACCTTCGGCGCGGGCGCCGGCAGCCGCCTGTTCGTGTACGTCCTCGTGGGCACGGGACTCGGCATGGGCATCGTCGCCGACGGCGAACTCTTCCTCGGCGCGCACGGCGCCGCGGGCGAGATCGGCTTCCTCCCCCTGGACGGGGTCGCCCGGCGCGGCAACCTGGAGGACGCCGTCTCCGCCGCCGCCGTCGTCCGGGCCGCACGCGAGCGCGGCATGACCGGCCCGCTCACCGCCAAGCGGGTCTTCGACGCCGCCCGCGCAGGCGACGCGGCCGCACGCGACGCCGTACGCCAGGAAGGAGAACGCCTCGCCCTGGCCGTCGCCACCGTCGCCGCCGTCCTCGACCCCGATCTGGTCGTCATCGGCGGAGGAGTGGGCCGGGGCGCCGACCTCCTGCTGGCCACCGTCGAGGACGCCCTGCACCGCCTCACCCCGCTGCGCCCGCGCGTCGCCGCCGGCCGCGCGGGCGAGGACGCGGTCCTGCTCGGCGCGCTCACCACGGCCCTGCGGGTCGCCAGGCCCCTCGTCTTCGACCGGCGCACGGAGTACTCGTAGGGGAGAGACCTCGCAACGAGCACGGCTGCCGCGCCCGGCAGAGCCGGCACGACGCGGTGCGGCGCCACGCGGTCGGGGCGTTCGCGGACTGGTGACCGATCGGCTGAGCGAAATACTTTCGGGGATCCGGTACGCCAGATTCCCAGTTCAACTCCCCATAACGCCTTGATGTTTACGAAGTTGCCTGTTTGAGTGTCGGCTGACATCGCGGCATGTTTCCGAGAACTTTCCGGAAGCATCGACATGGGACCGGGCCCGCGCCGCGGACGAAGGGAGGGCTCGCCCGCTGATGCTCCTGAAGAGAACCGGCGTGCCGGGCCCGGCCCCGGTGGCGACGGTCGCGGCGCTGGCCCTCGGGCTGTTCTCGCTGTCGACGGTGGAGAGCCTGCCCGTGGGGCTGATGCCCATGATCGCCTCGGACCTCGGCGTCTCGCTGCGCGCGGCCGGCCTGCTGGTGACGGCCTACGGCGCCGTCGTCACCATCGCCTCGGTGCCGCTCACCCACGTCGTCCGGAGAGTGAACCGGAAGCGCCTGATCATGACCACTCTGGCGGTGCTCGTCGCGTCCACCCTGGTGGCCGCGATCGCGCCGGGCTACGGATCGCTGCTGGCCGCCAGGATGGGCAGCGCGCTGGCGCACGCCGTCTACTGGTCGATCGTGGCGTCCACCGCGACCTCCCTGTTCGCCCGTCGGGTCAGCGGGCGGGTGGTGGCAGGCCTGTTCACCGGGGTGTCGCTGGCGACGGTCGCGGGGGTTCCGGCCGGTACCTGGCTCGGCCAGGAGTTCGGCTGGCGTGTCCCCTTCGTGGTGCTGGCCGCACTGGGTCTGCTCGCCCTGGCCGTCGTGGTCGTCACCCTGCCGGACCTCGCGCCGCGAGCCGAGACCGAGCGGTCCGCCGCGCCGGACGCCCGGGTCTTCTGGCTGCTGATGTCCGTGATCGCCCTGCTCGTCTGCGGGGTCTTCACCGTCTACACGTACATCACGGCCTACGTCACCGATGTCGGCGGCCTCCCCGCCTCCGCCATCGGCCCCACGCTGCTGGGTGCCGGGGTGGCGGGGATCGCCGGTTCCGCGATCGGGGGCATGATCGTCGACCGGTGGCCGCGCCCCGCGTTCATGGTCTCCGCCGGGCTGCTGGCCTCGGCCACGCTCGGGCTGTCCTGCGCGGCGGGCCGACCGTGGCTGGTGGTGGGCCTCATCGCACTCCTCGGCGGCTCCATGGCCGCGATGACCACCTGTCTCCAGAGTCGCATCCTGCGGGTGGCACCCCGGAGCCCCGATGTCGCGTCCGCGATCGGTTCCTCCATGTTCAACATCGGGATCGCCGGCGGATCGGCGCTGAGCGGGGTGCTGCTGACCGCCGTCGGACTCGACGGCTCGGCGCTCGTCGGCGGACTCATCGCCTTCACCGCGGTCCTGGTCCTGTCCGCCGAGCGCTTCGTCACCGCGTCGGACAGGACCTAGCGCGGTGCCCCGGCCCGCTCCGGGAACGAAGAATCCCCGCGGTCTTTGAAAGACCGCGGGGATTCGATGTGTGTCCGAGGGGGGACTTGAACCCCCACGCCCGATAAAGGGCACTAGCACCTCAAGCTAGCGCGTCTGCCATTCCGCCACCCGGACAAGGTGTCTATCGCCTGTTCGCGGTGTGTTTCCCGCGGCGACACAGAGAACATTACCAGGGTTTCGCGGTGCCCCGATCACACCCCCCACCTCGGCGCTTCCCGTGTGAACGACACGTGACGAGCGGTGCCCGCCCTTGGGTGAGAGGGCCCGGGGAGAGAGGATGAGGGGGATCCACAGGGAGAGAGGAACAAGCGTGAGCGAGTCGAGCACGGGCAGGGCCGTCTCCGGGCAGGACGAGGTCGTCGACCTCTGCCGCGAGCTGATCCAGATCGACACCAGCAACTACGGCGACCACTCGGGTCCAGGTGAGCGCAAGGCCGCCGAATGGGTCGCCGAGAAGCTCGCGGAGGTCGGCCTCGAGCCCCAGATCTTCGAGTCCCACCCGGGCCGGGCCTCCACGGTGGCCCGTATAGAGGGCGAGGACCCGTCGCGGCCCGCGCTGCTCATCCACGGCCACACCGATGTCGTACCGGCGAACGCGGCGGACTGGACCCACCACCCGTTCTCCGGCGAGGTCGCCGACGGATGCGTGTGGGGCCGCGGCGCCGTCGACATGAAGGACATGGACGCGATGACCCTCGCGGTCGTCCGCGACCGGCTGCGCACCGGCCGCAAGCCCCCGCGCGACATCGTCCTCGCCTTCCTCGCCGACGAGGAGGCCGGTGGCACCTGGGGCGCCCGCCACCTCGTCGACAACCACCGGGACCTCTTCGACGGGGTCACCGAGGCGATCAGCGAGGTCGGCGGCTTCTCGTTCACCGTGAACGAGCAGCGGCGGCTCTATCTCGTCCAGACCGCCGAGAAGGGCATGCACTGGATGAAGCTGACCGTGGCCGGCACCGCCGGGCACGGATCGATGATCCACCGGGACAACGCCATCACCGAGCTGTCCGAGGCCGTCGCGCGCCTGGGCCGCCACAAGTTCCCGGTCCGCGTCACCAAGACACTGCGCCACTTCCTCGACGAGCTCGGCGACGCGCTCGGCACCGAGCTCGACCCCGAGGACATGGAGGAGACCATCGCCAAGCTCGGCGGCATCGCCAAGCTGATCGGCGCCACGCTCTCCAACACCGCCAACCCGACGCAGCTGGGTGCCGGTTACAAGGTGAACGTGATCCCGGGCGAGGCCACCGCGCACGTCGACGGCCGGTTCCTGCCGGGGTACGAGGACGAGTTCGTCGCCGACCTCGACCGGATCCTCGGCCCGCTGGTCAGGCGCGAGGACGTGCATGCCGACAAGGCCGTCGAGACGACCTTCGACGGTGCGCTCGTCGAGGCCATGAAGACCTCGATCGCTGCCGAGGACCCGATCGGCAAGGCCATCCCGTACATGCTCTCGGGCGGTACGGACGCCAAGTCGTTCGTGGAGCTGGGCATCCGCAACTTCGGCTTCGCGCCGCTGCAGCTGCCGCCGGAGCTGGACTTCGCCGGCATGTTCCACGGGGTCGACGAGCGCGTCCCGGTCGACGGTCTGAAGTTCGGTGTCCGGGTGCTCGACCGCTTCATCGACGCGTCCTGACCCTCCTGACCGATCTGGCCGTTCGGAGCGCCGGGTGGCGCGAGGGGGCGTCAACACCGCGTGAGCCCGGAAATCGGCCGCCCGTGCGTATCCGGCTGGAAAGAGTGAATGGAACCATAAGCTCGTAGCCCTATCAGTTCCTCCTCGTTACAGACAGTGCAGTCCGCGGCTGGGACTGCATTGCCAACAAGGAGGAATAATGATCAAGAAGGTCGTCGCTGCTGCGGCTGCCACTGGTGGTCTCGTGCTCGCCGGCGCGGGCATCGCCGCTGCTGACGCCGGTGCCCAGGGTGCCGCCGTGAAGTCCCCGGGCGTCCTGTCGGGCAACGTCATCCAGGCGCCGATCCACGTGCCGGTGAACGTCTGCGGCAACACGGTCTCCGTGATCGGGCTGCTGAACCCCACCTTCGGCAACACCTGCGCCAACAGCTGACGTTGTTGTGCCTCACCCCTTGAGGGTCTGAGCCCGTCGGCCCCGGAGTGCGCGCCATGCACTCCGGGGCCGACCGGCATTCGACGGCGGGGGCACACCAGTTCCCGCCGTCTCCACAGGTACCCAGTACCAGGCAAAGTGCTTCAAGCGCTCAAAGTGCTAAGGCAGGGAAAGCTATGCGACAGGTCACGCGCAAGGGCCTGATCACCGTGGCGGCCGCGACCGGCGTGCTCGCCGTCACCGGCGGTTACGCGCACGCCGACTCGGGTGCGAACGGAAGCGCGGCGGGCTCGCCCGGCGTCGCCTCCGGCAACAATGTGCAGCTGCCGGTGAACATCCCGGTCAATGTGTGCGGCAACACCGTCAACGTCATCGGGCTGCTCAACCCGGCGGCGGGCAACAACTGCGCCAACACCTCGGACGACAGCGGGTCCGGGTACGGGTCCGGTTCGCACGGTTCCGGTGGTTCGCACGAGTCCGGTGGCGGCGCGCAGGCCGGCGGTCACACCAGCGACTCGCCCGGCGTCGGCTCCGGCAACACCGTGCAGCTGCCGGTGGACGTCCCGGTCAACGTCTGCGGGAACCAGGTCGGCGTCGTCTCCGTCGGCAACGCCGCCATGGGCGACGACTGTTCCAACGGTGGTGGCTCGGACACCTCCACGCCGCCCGGCGGTGGCTCCCACCAGCCGCCGAGCACGCCGGGGCAGCCCCACCACCCGGGCACTCCCGGCCACCCCGGTGCGCCCGGCCAGCCGTCGACGCCGAGCGGGCACCACCCGGGTACGACCAAGCCCAACCAGCCGGGGACGCAGACCGTCACCCAGCCGAAGGGCGAGTCCCAGCTCGCGATGACCGGCAGCTCCATGCCGATCGGTGCGACGGGCGCGCTGGCCGCGGGCGCGCTGCTCGGCGGCGCGGTCCTCTACCGCCGGGCGAAGGCGTCCGCGTAACGGTGTGAACCGTGTACCGGTGCGAAACAGTACAGACAGCGCACAACGGAGCGGGCCCCGCATCAGCGGGGCCCGCTCCGTTGTGGCCTCGGACCCATCAGGTTCAGGTCACCATGTCGCCCGCATCTGGCGGATGATCCGCCTCCGCAGGCGCACGCGGCGACTGCCGTCGCGGCGCAGGCTCAATCGGTCCAACTCCCAGTGTCCGTACTCTGCATGGTCCGTCAGCAGACGCGTCGCCTCCTTGCGGGAGACCCCGCGCGGCACGTACACGTCGACAAATTCGTATTCCGGCATCGCATCTATTGTGCGGGCAGTGGCCCGGTACGGATAGCGTCTGCACTATGTCTGATGCTGCGCAGCCCACCGCTGCCGAGGTACGCGCCGCCGCCGAGGCGGTAAAGGCTGCGCTCGACCGCCACCTGGCGGCTGTCGAGCGCAGGTCGGGAGAGGACGACCCGGCCGTCTACGAAGCGTTCAACGAACTCGCCGCGGCGGCGGAGGAGTACGACGAGCTCCTCTACGACCGTTACGACGAGGTCACCCCCTTCGAGATCCCCGGCGCGGACGACTCGCTGCCGCCGTACACGGGGCCGGAGGAGCCGAACGCGCTGAGCGTGCTGATCCGGCGGGACTACGCCGTGGTGGAGCCGCAGCGGCTGCTCGCCCAGGCGGGCCGGGTCGCCGACCTCGAAGCGGGACCGGAGGGGGAGAACGGCTCCGCCGCGGGTGCGGGAAGCAGCGTGCACGCCGCCCTCGGTGTGCTCTTCGGTGAGTTCGAACCGGACGAAATCGCCTCCCGGCACAAGGAGTTCGGCCTGGAGGAGGGTGACTCGACGCTCTGGGTCACGGCCGCCGACGAACCGGCCGAACCGGGCGAGTGGCTGGAGGCACCGTTCGACCAGGCCGACCCGCAGAGAGTGGTCTGCCGCTTCGACGTGAGCGCGGTCTTCGACGACGAGCTTGACCTGGAGGACGACCCCGACCCGTCCGACGACCCCTTGCAAGAAGCCGACCACTAACCCCTCCACCTCGCCTCATCCGCCGCCATGGGCGCGCCGCCCCGGCCTTGGGCGTGCCGCCCCGGCCTTGGGCGTGCCACCGCCGCCTTGGGCAATCTGCCGCCATGGGCGGCAGGGTGGGCAAGGCGGCGCCCCGGCGCGGGGTGAGCGCTCCAAGCCGGCGTCCAGCTCGGTCCCGGGTGCTTTGTTGCCGGGCGCGGGCCCGGTGGGGGCTGGTCGCGCAGTTCCTCGCGCCCCTGGCGGGGCACGGCCTCGGCCGGTCGCGTCATGGCCGGGTGCGGCTCCGGTGGGGGCTGGTCGCGCAGTTCCTCGCGCCCCTGGCGGGGCACGACCGCCGCCCGTCGGTCGTGCCCGCGTGGGCGGAGCCGCCGATCGACGCGTTCCCGCGCCCCGTGACGGGGCGCGGGGGCATCCCTACGCCCCGGGCACCTGAGCCCGGACCAGTCGCTGCAAGCGCGTCGTACGTGGCTTCGCCGGCACCTCCGCCACGGCCCGCGGCAACGCCGCATCGACCCCGTGCACCACGGACAGATGCCGCACCCCACGCCCGAACGCCGTGTACACCCAGGGCCGGCTCAACCCCGCCACCGCGTCGCCGGGCAACACCACGACCGCCGCGGGCCACCGCACCCCGACGGCCTGATGCCCGGTGACCGCCCACCCGTGCCGCACGGTCCGCTCGACCTGCTCCTTCGGCACGAGCACGGGCTCCCCGGCACAGTCCAGCCGCAGCCCTTCCGCATCGGCCCCGACGACCCGCCCGGGCCGGATCCGCCCCGGCGCGGGCACATGCACCACCCGGTCCCCGGGATCGAACCCGCCGAACCGCCCAGGCCCCGGATTCAGCCGCTCCTTCAGCGCCGTGTTGAGCGCCCGCGTGCCCGCCGCGCCACCGTGCCCCGGAGTGATCACCTGCGTGTCCTCGGGGGGCACCCCGATGGCCCGCGGCACCGAGTCCGCGACGAGCTGCACGGTGCGGTGGATCGCCTCGGCGCCGTCCCGCACCGGCACGATCACGACCTCCTTGCCGGGCGCCTCCACCTGGTTCAGCTCCCCGATCCCGATCCCCGAGACCAGCTCGCCGATCGGCCCGAAGTCCGGCGTACGGGAGGCGACGCGCGGGCAGATCCCGGCGGCCAGCAGATCGGCGAACACCCGCCCGGGCCCGGCCGACCAGAGCACCCCCGGATCGCCGCTGAGCAGCAGACCGGTGCCATCGGCGAGCAGCTCCACGAGCATCGCGGCGCCGTCCACGTCCAGCTGCGGCGCGTCCAGGACCACCAGCAGGTCCAGCGCGAGCGCCCCGTCGGTGTCCCGGCCGGGCCCCTGCGTCTGGGTGAGCAGCCCCTCGACGGTGGCGGTGGCCGTCTCCGGCGCCTCCGCGCCGAGCGCCTCGGCCGCCCGGCGCCGCCCGTCCGCACTGTGCGCGGCGACGCAGACCCGCAGCCCGAGCCCGGCCCCGGCGGCCGCCACGGCGATCGGCTCCGCGCGGGCGGCTTCGCCGCCCGTGTGCAGCACGAGCCGGTGCGCGGCGACGGCCCGGATCAGCTCGGCCGTGGTGCCCTTCTCGGACGCGGCGGCCTCCTCCCAGCCGGCCCCCTCCGCACCGCCCTCCTTGGGGGCGGAGTTGACGATCCGGGCGAGGCCGTCGGCGAGACTCTCCTCGGCGAGTGCGTACTGCTCAAGTCCGACGAGCACCCGCACCGGACGCTCGACCTCTGCCTCGTCCTCGGAGTCGCCCTCGTCGCCGTCCGCCGCCACCGGCTCGGGCGCGTCGTCCAGCGCGTCCTGGAACAGGATCGCGTCGCCCTCAGCGGCGGCGCTCTGCACGGCGGCGTCCGGATCGGGCACGCCGCGCTTGCCGAGCGCCTCGGCGAGCACCGGGAGATCGAGCGCCGTGTGCCCGGCGACCGCGGCCTGTGCGAGCAGCCACACGGTGACCGCGCGGCCCCGCCGCTCGTCCTGCGGGCCGCACTCGGCGCCGAGCAGCGCCCGCGCGAACCCGTCGGCCTGCTCCGGGCGCACCCCGCTCACCCGCAGCAGCTGCCAGGGGTCCTCGCGCAGCACGTCGTCGGCGTCCTCGCCCAGCGTCGCGGCGGCCGCACCGGCCAGCGTCTCGGGTGCCCCGCCCTCGGCGAGCACGGCCCGCACCGCGGCCACCGCCCCGGCGTCAGGCCCCGCGTCCGCGACGGGCGCCACGGGCTGTGATCTGCGCACCGGCTCGGGCGTGACGACCCGGCGCGGCTCGGGCTCCGGCTCCGCGAACGCGGCGGCGACCGGCTTCTCGCCGCTCTCCACGGCACGTACGGCGGCGAGCAGATCGGCGGCCGTCCCGCTCAGCTTGGCGCCGGCGTCGATCGGCCCCTCCTTGGCGGCCTTGCGCTCCGCGATGCGCTCCCGCAGCTCCCGCTGCGCGGCCAGCTCGGCCTCCGCCTCGGACAGCTCGGCCGCACCCTCGCCGTCCTTGCCGCCCTCGGCCTCTTCCGTGCCGTCCCCGGCCTCGTCGGACGCCTCGGAGCCGGATGCTTCGACGGAGGTCTCCGTCGCGCTCTCCGGCTCCGTGTCCGGCCCGGCGTCGGGGCCCGGCCCTGACTCGTTCTCCGCGGCGGCGGACTCCGTACTCACAACGTGCTCCAGTCCTGATCGGGATAGCGGTGCACGGGCGCCGACACATCGTCGAGCGCCTGGCAGATCTCGTCAGGAAGACTAAGGGCCTCCACTGACAATGCGGCCGTGAGCTGCTGCGCGTTGCGCGCGCCGACGATCGGCGCGGCCACTCCCGGCCGGTCCCTGACCCAGGCGAGGGCCACCTGGAGCGGGGTCACCGCGAGCCCGTCCGCCGCTATGGAGACCGCGTCCACGATGTGCCCGGCCGCCTCGTCCAGGTACGGCGCGACGAACGGCGCCATGTGGTCGGAGCCGCCGCGGGAGTCCGCGGGCGTGCCGCTGCGGTACTTGCCCGTCAGCACCCCGCGCCCGAGCGGTGACGACGGCAGCAGCCCGATGCCCAGGTCGATGGCGGCGGGCAGCACCTCCCGCTCCACGCCGCGCTGGAGCAGCGAGTACTCCATCTGCGTACTGGCGAGACGGGTGCGCGCGCCCGGCGCCGCGAGCTGCCAGGTGCCCGCCTTGGCCAGCTGCCACCCGCAGAAGTTCGAGACGCCCGCATAGCGTGCCCGTCCGCTGCTGACGGCGATGTCGAGGGCCTGGAGCGTCTCGTCGAGCGGGGTCTGCGTGTCGTACGCGTGCACCTGCCACAGGTCGACGTAGTCGGTGCCGAGCCGGGCCAGCGAGGCGTCGAGCGCGGAGAGCAGATGGCCGCGCGAGCCGTCGAAGCGCCGGTCCGGGTCGGGCACGCTGCCCGCCTTCGTGGAGATGACCAGGTCCCGGCGCGGGACCAGGCCCTCGATGAGCCGGCCGAGCAGATACTCCGACTCCCCGTCCCCGTACACGTCGGCCGTGTCGACGAGCGAGCCGCCCGCCTCCCAGAAGACCTTCAACAGGTCGGCGGCGTCGTGCTCGTCCGTGTCCCGGCCCCAGGTGAGGGTGCCGAGCCCGATCCGGGACACACGCAGGCCGGTACGGCCGAGATGCCTCTGCTCCATGGGCGCTGAGATTACTGGCCGAAGGTCAGGATGTGGGGCCCTGTGGATATCTCTCGCCCGGCCCTCCGCGTTAGGGTGCCGGGCAAGAGGTGTTACCGATGGGTAATCCACCGGTTCCCGCACGCGGTCAAGGGGATGTGGTCAATGAAGCTCGGCATCAATCTCGGTTACTGGGGTCTCGGCATGGACACCGACAACCTCGCCGTCGCGAAGGAGGCCGACCAGCTCGGCTACGCGGTCTGCTGGGCGGCCGAGGCCTACGGTTCCGACACGGTGACCGTCCTGTCCTACGTCGCCGCGCAGACCGAGCGCATCGACGTCGGCTCGGCCATCATGCAGATCCCGGCCCGCCAGCCCACGATGACGGCGATGACCGCCGCGACCCTCGACACCCTCTCCGGCGGCCGCTTCCGGCTCGGCCTCGGTGTCTCGGGCCCGCAGGTCTCCGAGGGCTGGTACGGCGTCAAGTTCGACAAGCCGCTGGCCCGCACGCGCGAGTACGTCGAGATCGTCCGCAAGGCGATGAGCCGCGAGCGGGTGTCCTACGAAGGCGCGCACTGGACCCTGCCGCTCCCCGAAGGGCCGGGCAAGTCCCTCAAGCTGACCGTGCACCCCAAGCGCGAGCACATTCCGCTCTACATCGCCGCGATCGGCCCCAAGAACCTGGAGCAGACCGGTGAGATCGCCGACGGCGCCCTGCTGATCTTCCCGGCCGCCGAGCACATCGAGGACACCGCGATCTCGTACCTGCGGACGGGCCGCGAGAAGGCCGGCAAGACCATGGAGGGCTTCGACGTCTGCCCGACCGTGCCGATCGCCGTGGGCCCCAAGAGTGGCGACAAGGACGTCACCACGCTCGCCGACGGTTTCCGGCCGTACACCGCGCTGTACGTCGGCGGCATGGGCAGCGCCAAGCAGAACTTCTACAACCAGCTGGCGCAGCGCATGGGCTACGAGAAGGAGGCCGCCGAGATCCAGGCCAAGTACCTCTCCGGCGACAAGGACGGCGCGGCCGCCGCCGTCCCGCACCAGCTCATCGACTCGACCACGCTGCTCGGCTCCGTGGACCGTATCGCCGACCGGATGAAGGCCTACGCCGAGGCCGGTGTCACCACGCTGACGCTGTCTCCCGCGGGCTTCACGCTGGACGAGCGGCTGGCCTCGCTGCGGGCCGGCGTCGAGGCCCTGGAGCGGGCCGGACTGGCGTAGGGACCGGCTGGGGGGGCGACGCGAGAGGCGTCGGGAGAGGCTTCGGGAGAGCTGAGGAAGTCTGCGGCCGTGGTGGGGGCTCGGGGGGTCTTCCCCGCCACGGCCGTCACGGAGAACAACGCGCCATCGGGCGCACGGTTACGCCTCCGTTCCGGGGCACGGATCCTCCTTTCGGCCGAGTTGTCGGTCATACCTGTTGCTCGCCACCGCGCGCCGCAATTGACTCGTTCTTTGCGAACCCTGAGTCGCGGACCCGCGCGTGGAGGCATGGAGGTACCACCGATGCTGTCGGCCAAGAGTCTTTTCCAGGAGATCCTCGACAACGACGATTCGTTCCGGCTGTTCTGCTCGATCGCGGCCAGCGGCGAGTCCCAGGGCGGCTGGGAGAACGGGCGGATCGCCGCGCTCGTCCCCGAGAGCGAGCGCGCGCTCGCGCCGAAGGTGGCCCGGCACGGCGCCGACGAGGACAAACACGGGCGCATCTTCAACGCCCTCATGAAGAAGCGCGGCCTGGAACCGGTGCCGGTCCCGCACGAGGCCGACTACACGATGCTCCTGGAGAAGCACGGCATCGGACTCGCCCACGAGCAGCTCAAGCGCGACGAGCCGCTCTCGGTGCGGGACATCGTCACGTACCTCGCGCACAGCCGCGTCACCGAACAGCGCGCCTCCGAGCAGATGGAACTGCTGCGCAAGCACTTCTCCGGCCACCCCGACATCGGCCGCGCGGTCAAGATGATCTCCCACGACGAGGACAACCACCTCGCCTACTGCCACGAGGAGTTGCTCCGCTTCGCCTATGCGGGCCACGGCCGCACGATCCAGCGCATCCTGCGGGAGTGCGCGCTCGCGGAGATCGCCGTCTACCGGGACGTGAGCCTGGCCGTCATGGACCACATGGGCCGCATCCTCGGCTGGTCGAAGGCGAAGGCGGGCGTGCTCGCCGCCGGGATCCACGCCGTGTACGCGTACGAACGCCTCGGCGGTTGGCGGCGGATGGTCTCCCTGGAGATGCCCCGGCGGCGCGACGCGCTCGGCGGTCCTGCGACCACCTCCGTCGAGTTCGCGTGACGGCCGGGGAGCCTGCCTAGAGCCAGCCGCGCCGCTTGAACGTCCGGTACAGCAGCAGCTCCAGGACCGCCATGAGCACGATCACCGCCGGGTACGACCACAACCAGTGCAGCTCCGGCATGTGGTCGAAGTTCATGCCGTAGACGCCCGCGATCATCGTGGGCACCGCGGCCATGGCGGCCCACGCGGAGATCTTCCGCATGTCGTCGTTCTGCCGCACGCTCATCTGCGCGAGATGCGCGGACAGGATGTCCGTCACCAGGCGGTCCAGGCCGTCCACCGACTCGTTCACCCGCGTCAGATGGTCGTGGACGTCGCGGAAGAACGGCTGGGCGTCGCCGTCCACGAACGGCACCGCCGCCGGGAACGGGCCGATCCCCGCCAGCCGGGCCATCGGCAGCGCCAACGGTCCCGTGGCGCGCCGGAACTCCAGGATCTGCCGCTTGAAGTTGTAGATCCGCGACGCCGTGTCCCGCGAACCCCCGCCGTCCGGCGAGAAGACCTCCGCCTCCAGCTCCTCCAGGTCCGTCTGCAACTCGGTCGCGACGTCCAGGTAGTGGTCCACGGCGGCGTCCGAGATCGCGTACAGGACCGCGGTGGGCCCGTGCCGCAGGAACTCCGGGTCCTTCTCCAGCCGCTGCCGTACGGCTGTCAGGGGCGCCCCCTCGCCGTGCCGCACGGTCACCACGAACGAGTCGCCCAGGAACAGCATCACCTCGCCCGAGGAGACCCGGTCGCTCTTCGGCTCGTACACGACCGGCTTGAGGACGACGAACAGCGAGTCGTCGTAGACCTCCAGCTTCGGCCTCTGGTGCGCGTTGAGAGCGTCCTCGACGGCCAGCGGATGCAGCCCGAACTCCTGGGTGACCCGGTCGAACTCGGTCTCCGTGGCCTCGTGCAGCCCGATCCACACGAAGGCGTCGTGCGACGCCCGCGCCTCGTCGAGGGCGCCGGAGATGTCAGCGAAGTCCTCCGGGCCCTGGGTGCGGCACCCGTCGCGGTAGACGGCGCAGTCGACGATCATGCCGGACATTCTTCCCAGGGGAGCGATCGGTCGCACATCCGGGTGCGCCTAGGCTGGCTCGTATGCCCACGCTGATCCTCGTCCGGCACGGACGTTCCACCGCCAACACCGCGGGACTGCTCGCCGGGTGGACCCCCGGCGTGGCCCTCGACGAGCGCGGCACCGCACAGGCCGCCACGCTCCCGGCACGCCTGGAGGGCCTGCCCATCGCCGAGATCGTCAGCAGTCCGCTGCAACGCTGCCAGGAGACCGTCGCGCCGCTGCTCGCCGCGCGGCCCGGACTGACCGCGCACACCGACGACCGGATCGGCGAGTGCGACTACGGGGACTGGTCCGGCCGCAAGCTTGCCGAACTCGCCGACGAACCGCTCATGCAGGTCGTGCAGCAGCATCCGACGGCCGCCGCGTTCCCCGGCGGCGAGTCCATGCGGCAGATGCAGCACCGGGCCGCTGAGGCGGTGCGGGAGTGGAACGCGCGCGTGGAGCGCGATCACGGCAGCGACGCCGTGTATGTCATGTGTTCGCACGGCGACATCATCAAGTCCCTTGTGGCGGACGCTCTCGGACTGCATCTGGACCTCTTTCAGCGCATCTCTGTAGAGCCGTGTTCCGTCACAGCGATCCGTTACACACGACTGCGCCCGTTTCTCGTACGCCTCGGCGACACAGGGGACTTCGCGTCGCTGGCGCCGCGCGAGGAGCCGCAGAGCCCGGACGCACCCGTCGGAGGCGGCGCGGGCGCACCGTGATCGTCCGCCGCAGTAGGGTGAAGCTCCCGTAAGAAGAAGTCGATCCCCAGGGATCAGCGCAGATCCCCACAGATTCCCGCAGATCCCCAGATCCCATGGAGACAGGACGTGTCCCGTCAGGTGTTCCTCTACGACCCTCCGGAGCGTTTCGTGGCCGGTACGGTCGGACTCCCCGGGCGCCGCACCTTTTTCCTGCAGGCCTCGGCAGGAACCCGGGTCACGAGCGTCGCCCTGGAGAAGACCCAGGTCGCCGCGCTCGCCGAGCGCATGGACGAGCTGCTCGACGAGGTGGTGCGGCGCAGTGGCGGCAACGCGCCGGTGCCCGCCATGGCCCCCTCCGAGATCTCCGACACCGCCCCGCTCGACGCACCGGTCGAGGAGGAGTTCCGGGTCGGCACCATGGCCCTGGCCTGGGACGGTGACGAGCAGCGCATGATCGTCGAGGCGCAGGCCCTCGTCGAACTGGACGCCGACTCGGACGAGGACCTGGCGGAAGCCGAGGAAAGGCTTCTCCAGGACGAGGAGAACGGTCCGCCGATGCTCCGCGTCCGCCTCACCGGCAGCCAGGCCCGCGCCTTCGCCAAGCGGGCCCTGGACGTCGTGAACGCGGGCCGCCCGCCGTGCCCGCTGTGCAGTCTGCCGCTCGACCCGGAGGGACACGTATGTCCGCGCCAGAACGGATACCGGCGCGGCGCGTGACCGGCCGCGACGCCCTCGACCTGCTCACCCGCGGGGAGCTGCACGTCGAGGGCCAGATCCGGGACGCCTCGAACGCCGTCCTGCTGTGCACGGTCAGGCACGAGGACCGCGAGGCGGCCTGTGTCTACAAGCCCGTACGCGGTGAGCGCCCCCTGTGGGACTTCCCCGACGGCACGCTGGCGCAGCGCGAGGTGGCCGCGTTCGAGGTCTCCGAGGCGCTCGGCTGGGGCCTGGTGCCGCCGACCGTGCTGCGCGACGGGCCGTACGGCGAGGGCATGTGCCAGCTGTGGATCGACACCCCCGAGGAGCCGGCCGACGACAGCCGGCTGCTCGCGCTCGTGGAGGGCGAGGAGCCGGGGGAGGGCTGGAAGGCCATCGGGTTCGCCGAGGTCGGCGAAGGGCGCACCGCGCTGCTCGTGCACGCCGACGACGAGCGACTGCGCCGCCTGGCCGTGCTCGACGCGGTGATCAACAACGGCGACCGCAAGGGCGGGCATCTCCTCGTCGACGCCGGGCAGCGTCTGTACGGCATCGACCACGGCGTCACCTTCAACGTCGAGGACAAGCTGCGCACCCTGCTGTGGGGCTGGGCGGGGGAGCCGCTGACCGAGGAGGCGACCGGCGCCCTCGAAGGGCTCAGGGAGCGACTGCGCGACGGCGAGGCGCTCGCGGCCCGGCTCGGTGAGCTGATCACCGCGGCCGAGCTGGACGCCGTACGGGAGCGGGTGGCGGGCCTGCTGAAGTCCGGCCGGCACCGGGAGCCGAGCGGGGAGTGGCCCGCGATCCCGTGGCCTCCCCTCTGAAGCGGCCCTGACCTGGGGCTTCATTCTGTCGAGCGGCGATTGTCAGTGGCCGGGGCTACGTTCGAGAGCATGACCAAGCTGATTGTCGAGGACCGCATCGACCGGCCCGCGAAGGACGTGTTCGAGGCCATCGTCACCGTCGAGGGCCTGTCGAGCTTCTTCGTGGCGACGACGTCCGGCCCGATGGTGCCCGGCACCACGGTGACCTGGAGTTTCCCGCACGTCGACGCCACCTTCGACGTGGCGATAGGCGAGATCGAGCCCGATCGGTTCGTCTCGTGGAGCTGGCCCGGCGGGCAGGTCACCATCGAGCTGGCCGAGACCGGCGGGGGCACCGCCCTGACGATCACGGAACAGCCCATGGGGGACGACGTCGAGGGCGCCGCCCGGGCCGCGGGGCAGACACAGGGCTGGACGTACTTCGTGTGCACCCTGCGCGCCCACCTGTTGCACGGGATACGTCACTTCGGTCTCTCCGACGGCATCCGTGCCACCGTTTCCGCGTAGCAGGAGGCGTAGCGTGCGTCCAGTGATCGCGCAAGAGCGCCTTGTCGGTCATCACACCCCGGTCCGGTTCGTATCCGGAAGCACCGTCCGGTTAGGCTCATGACATGCATGCCTGGCCCGCTTCTGAGGTCCCCGCCCTGCCTGGCAAGGGCCGCGACCTGAGGATCCACGACACCGCGACCGATGGGCTCGTCACCCTCGACCCCGGTCCCGTCGCCCGTATCTACGTCTGCGGCATCACGCCGTACGACGCGACCCACATGGGTCACGCGGCGACCTACAACGCGTTCGACCTCGTTCAGCGCGTGTGGCTCGACACCAAGCGGCAGGTTCACTACGTCCAGAACGTGACGGACGTCGACGATCCTCTCCTTGAGCGGGCCGTGCGCGACGGTATCGACTGGGAGGGCCTCGCCGAGCGCGAGACCGCCCTGTTCCGGGAGGACATGACCGCGCTGCGGATGCTCCCGCCGCAGCACTACATAGGCGCCGTCGAGGCGATACCCGGCATCGTGCCGCTCGTCGAGCGGCTCCGTGACGCGGGTGCCGCCTACGAGCTCGACGGCGACATCTACTTCTCCGTCGAGGCCGACCCGCACTTCGGTTCCGTCTCGAACCTCGACGCGGCCGCGATGCGGCTGCTCTCCGCCGAGCGCGGCGGCGACCCGGACCGCCCGGGCAAGAAGAACCCGCTCGACCCGATGCTCTGGATGGCCGCCCGCGAGGGCGAGCCGAGCTGGGACGGCGGCTCGCTGGGCCAGGGGCGCCCCGGCTGGCACATCGAGTGCGTCGCCATCGCCCTCGACCACCTCGGCATGGGCTTCGACGTCCAGGGCGGCGGCTCCGACCTCGCCTTCCCGCACCACGAGATGGGCGCCTCGCACGCCCAGGTGCTCACCGGCGAGTTCCCGATGGCCAAGGCGTACGTGCACGCCGGCATGGTGGCGCTCGACGGCGAGAAGATGTCCAAGTCCAAGGGCAACCTCGTCTTCGTGTCGCAGCTGCGCCGCGACGGCGTCGACCCGGCCGCCATCCGGCTCGCGCTGCTCGCGCACCACTACCGGGCCGACTGGGAGTGGACCGACCAGGTGCTCGCCGACGCTGTGGCCCGGCTCGGCCGCTGGCGCGCCGCCGTCTCGCGTCCCGACGGCCCGGCCGCCGAGGCGCTCGTGGAGGAGATCCGCGAGGCGCTCTCCGCGGACCTGGACGCGCCGACCGCGCTGGCCGCCGTCGACCGCTGGGCCGAGCTCCAGGCCGCCGAGGGCGGCTCCGACGAGGGCGCCCCGGGCGTCGTGTCCCGGGCCGTGGACGCCCTGCTGGGCGTGGCGCTGTAACCACCAGGACCTACCGGGACCCACCAGGACCCACCAGGACAAGGGAAAGGGGCGCTTCCTCCGTGCGGAGGAAGCGCCCCTCTCTTACGTGGTGCGGTGAGACCCGGCTCGCCGGATCCGGTGGATCAGATCTTGCGCACCTGGATGCTGCGCAGGACCTGCGGTGAGCCCGAGTCCCAGACGCCGACGACCTGGTGGCCGAACGCGAAGGCCTCTTGGACCTGGTCGTGGGTCTGGGAGTTGGGGTTGGCGAAGATCCGGAACTGGCCCTGGATGCGCAGTGCGATGATGCTGGGCTGACCGGGCAGCGGCTGCACCACGTCGATGTAGGCGTCCGCGATACCGGCCTGCAGCACCTGTTGCTGGACCTGCTGCTGGGCGTGCTGCACCGCGACCTGCGCGATCTGGTGGAGGTGCTGCTGGACCTGCTGCTCGACCTGCTGCTGGCCCTGCTGCTGGCCCTGCTGCTGCCCCATGGGCTGCTGTCCGAGCTGCTGGAGCAGGCCCTGGAACGGCTGCTGCTGGCCGAGCTGGCTCAGCTGCTCGAGCGAGCCGCCCATACCCATCGGCTGCTGCTGGCCGTAGCCCTGCTGCCCGAACGGCTGCTGCTGCTGGCCGAAGCCCTGCTGCCCGAACGGCTGCTGCTGCTGCTGGCCGAAGCCCTGCTGTCCGAACGGCTGCTGCTGGTACTGCTGATAGGGCGACGTGCTCGGGAACTGCTGCCCCTGCTGACTCATCTGGGGGGTGATGCTCATGCGGGTGCCACCTTCCATCAATGGTCGGCTGCGTTGTGTCAGCCGGTGACGACCAGGCCGACGACCTCGTCGTCGGAGAACCAGACACGTACGTCGGGCCGTCCCCCCGCGAAGGCGGAGTGCACCGCCTGGCGAATGTCGGGGGACGGGTTGTTCAGATTGCGCCAGGCGCCCGCCACGAACAGCCTGAGCCGAGGCGGGAGTTCGGGCGGATACGGGAGCAGCTCGTCCCAGTACCGCTCGGCCTGACCGGAACCGACGGTCGAGGGGAGGAGGTTGGTGACCGCTCCCCTGATGTCGGGCCGGTTGCCGATCCGCTGCGAAGCGGGCCGGCCGGGGGCGTCCTGCTGTGGTGAGCCGGTCGCCCGCAGTACCTCGCGCGCCCGCTGCGACGTCATCGGGCGCTGGCCGCCCGCCTTGAGCATGCCCTGGAGGGCGGCCAGCGCGCCGACGACCACCGGGGAGGCGGACGAGGTGCCGGAGAAAGTGTCGGTGTACCAGGCGATCTCCTCGGAGCCGCCCTGCAGATCGCCGGGCCGGTCCCAGAAGCCGCCGGTGGTGGTGACCTCGCGGCCCCAGCCCTGGGCGTCCACGCGGGCGCCGTAGTTGGAGAAGGCCAGCCGCGAGCGGTCCGGGCCGTGGTCGCGGCCGTGCGTGCCCGGCGGCGGGGCGCCCGCGCCCACGAGCACCGCGCCGGACTGGCGGTTCGATGGGTTGAACGGGTTGTGCCACCAGGCCGGGAAGCCGTCCGGGCGCCGCTCGTACACCGCGTCGTCGAGCGACTCGGCGCCGTTGCCCGCCGCGCCCACGATCACGATGCCCTTCTCGGTGGCGTACTTGATCGCCGCGTAGTCGTCGGGCCACCACTCCAGGGCGATGTAACCGCGCTGGTCGTCCCGCGCCTCGAAGTCGAACCGCGGTCCCGGCCGGTGCAGTTCGATCAGCACGATGTCTCCGGGGCCAAGACGTTCGGCCGCCGCGTGGATCGCCGCCGCCGTGCCCACGCCCTGGAAGGAGGCCGCCGCGGTGACCGCCTCCGGCGCGATGCCGGTGATCCCGTGCTCGTTGCGGTCGCCGCCGATCACCCCGAGCACCGCCGTGCCGTGGTTGCGCCACGCCACGTCCGAGATCGGTGTCCCGACGACGATGCCCGCGAGCTTCGCCGACAGGTCCTCGTGGCTGAGCTGCCAGGCGCCCTCCACGTCGATGACGGTGACGCCCTCGCCGCTGCCGCCGAGCCGCTGCCACGCCCAGAGCGCGTCGACGCCCTCGGGTGCGGGCCCCAAATAGCCCTGGCGGCCCATGAAGTCGGGCGTCGCCGCGGCCTTCTCCTTCATCCGCCGGGCCTCGTCGGAGTCCTGCTGGTAGGCGGCGGGCACCGCGCCCGGCTTCACGTACGCGGTGTCGATCTCCGGCAGCGCCGCGATCCGCGCGCGCAGCTCCTGGGCCCGCTGGCCGGCGCCGCGCACCCGGTAGAACAGCGCCAGATCCGGGTAGTCCGCCCCGGCGGCCGACGCGTCCGACGGGCTCTGCAGTCGTTCCTCACTTCCGAACAGCGGCTCCAGGGCGAGCTGTTCGTCGCCCAGGAACATGTTCAGCGCCGAGACGTCGGCGCCCGCGGCGGACCTGACGCCCTCCGCCTGTGCGCGCAGCCGGGCCTCCGGCCGCGCCAGGACGATCAGTTCCGTTTCCGCTCCGCGGTAGGTGAAACCGGCTCCGTCCGGTCCCGGCCCCGCGGCTCCCGGGCCCCGCGCCGGCTCTGCCTGCTGGTCGGTCATCGGTCCACAGCTCCCCTCGCCACATCTGGTCGTACGGGTGTGCCTGTGCCGCGCTCGTCGGGGCACACCTTGCTACGCCCGGGGCCGCACGTCCACCCCTCGTTCTCCAAATGGGTTTGAGAACAAGTTGAAAGGGGAACCCCCTGCATTCCCCATCGAAGTGGTTGTCACGCCGCAAACCGGCCAAAGGCGGAAGAGACGGATGGGGTGGGTGACACGAGTGGGGCGGGTGACATGGGTGACGCGGGTGAGACATGAGAGCGCCCCCGGTGCCGGTTGCCCGGCGCCGGGGGCGCTCACCATGACCCGCGTACGGTTACTCCTCGCCGTCCTTGTCCTCCGAATCGGAGCGCGGCGGCTTCGGCGGCCTGGTCCGGCCGCTCGGGTTGTCCCGCAGGTACGACGAGCCGTCGCCGCCGTCCGTGGCGTGGCCGCCGGGCGGCGCACCCGGCTCACGGCGCCGCAGATACCGCTCGAACTCGCGGGCGATGGCCTCGCCGGACGCCTCGGGCAGCTCGGCGGTGTCCCGGGCCTCCTCAAGGGTCTGCACGTACTCGGCGACCTCACTGTCCTCCGCCGCCAGCTGGTCCACGCCCAGCTGCCAGGCGCGCGCGTCCTCGGGCAGCTCGCCCAGCGGGATCCGCAGGTCGATCAGGTCCTCCAGGCGGTTGAGCAGCGCGAGCGTCGCCTTCGGGTTCGGCGGCTGCGACACGTAGTGCGGCACCGCCGCCCACAGCGAGACCGCCGGGACGCCCGCGTGCGTGCACGCCTCCTGGAGGATCCCGACGATGCCCGTCGGGCCCTCGTACTTGGTCTCCTCCAGGTCCATGCGCGTAGCGAGATCCGGATCGGAGGTGACGCCGCTGACCGGAACGGGACGCGTGTGCGGGGTGTCGCCGAGCAGCGCGCCGAGGACGACGACCATCTCGACGCCGAGCTCGTGCGCGAAACCGAGCAGCTCGTTGCAGAACGAGCGCCAGCGCATCGACGGCTCGATGCCCCGCACCAGGACCAGGTCGCGCGGCTTCTCGCCGCCGATCCTGACCACCGAGAGCCGGGTCGTCGGCCAGGTGATCTTGCGGACGCCGCCGTCCAGCCACACCGTGGGCCGGTTGACCTGGAAGTCGTAGTAGTCCTCGGCGTCCAGCGCGGCGAAGACCTCGCCCTTGAACTCCTTGTCGAGATGCGCGACCGCGGTGGAGGCGGCGTCGCCGGCATCGTTCCAGCCCTCGAACGCGGCCACCATGACCGGGTCGACCAGCTCGGGAACCCCCTCGAGCTCGATCACCCAGCGCCTCCTTCCGACAATGCCCTCGCGTACCTGCCCACCTTACGGCGTCCGCGGGGACCTTCCGCAGCCCCCTGGAACCCGGAGGCTGCCGGGAACACTGCCCCGACTCGGAGGGTCGCACTCCACCGACGGCACGGAGTTCACAAGGTCGAGCGCAGCCACTGCTCCACGCTCGCGATGTGCACGGTCGCCCAGGACCGGGCCGCCTCCGGGTCGCCGTCGCGCAGCGCCGCCAGGATCGCCCGGTGTTCGGTGAGGGTGCGGCTGACCGCGTCCTCCTGGGTCAGGCCGCGCCAGATCCGGGCCCGGGTGGTCGGCCCGGACAGGCCGTCGAGCAGCGAGCAGAGCACCGAGTTGCCGGCCGCCTTCACGATGCCGCGGTGGAAGTCGAGGTCGGCCGCGACCAGCTCCTCCACCGACGGCGAGGGCCCCAGATCCGCCAACTGGGCCGCCAGCTTGTCGAGTTGGTCGTCGTCGATCCGTGTCGCGGCCATCGCCGTCGCCGCGGGCTCCAGGATGCGGCGAACGGCGAGGAACTCCAGGACCGTGTCGTCGCGGTGGAAGTCGACGACGAAGCTGAGCGCCTCGAGCAGCAGTTGCGGGTCCAGACTCGTGACGTACGTGCCGTCGCCCTGCCGTACGTCGAGGATGCGGATCAGCGACAGGGCGCGCACCGCCTCCCGCAGGGAGTTGCGCGACAGACCGAGCTCGGCGGCCAGTTCGCTCTCCTTCGGGAGCCGGTCCCCGGGTCGCAGCGCGCCGGAGACGATCATTTCCTTGATCTTCTCGATGGCTTCGTCGGTGACGGCCATGGCAGCCCCCTCTGCTCGTCCCTCGGAGAGCCCAGTCCTCCGATGTCTCGGAGCCATTATGTGCGTACGGGAGGGGCCGTCGCTGCCGGGTCGTCCGTATCCGTGAACGCGGCCAGGCGGCGGCGCAGGCGCAGATGCCGGAATTCGTACCGACCGCCCGACTGGCGCAGTACTCCACGCCGGTGGGCCTCGTCGAGAAAGGCCATCAGCCGCCAGGGCATCCGCCCGGTGACCGCCAGCCAGGCGCGGGCCACGAGCAGCCGGCCCCAGGCGCCTAGGACCAGGGGCGCGGCGGCGAGCGGGATCCACAGCTGGTTGACGGCCTGCCCGAAACCGGAGCGGCTGCCGAGGACCAGGGCCACCGGGAAGCAGACGCCCGCGGTGAGCACGGCGACGACGCCCGCCCGCGCGAACGCGGCGGTGCGGTCGGCGCGCAGCAGCGGGGCAGGACCGGGCGCGCGCAGCACGTCGGACGGGGTGGTCAGGGCCGCGTACACGGCACGGGTGAAGCCGCCGATGAGGCCGACCACGAGCCCGATCCCGGCGAAGCCCGCCAGGCACCCGCGGAACGCGGGCCACGCGCTGTCCCGGGTGAGCCAGGCGCGGACCGGGGCCGGCAGGTCCCTGCGCAGGTTCGCCGCGTACACCGGCACGTCGCGGCCGGAGGCGCGCAGCGTGAGCGAGACCGTGCCGTGGGACGACCGGAACGCGGTGCGGGTGGAGACGAACGGGGTGCAGTCACCGTCGCCCGGGATCCACAGGTCGCATTCGGGCGGTGTGACGCCCTCGGGGTACGCCAGCGGGGGACCGCCGTCCCGCGGTGCCAGGAGGCGGCCCTCGACCGGTGTGACCGACACGGCGGTGCGCACCGGGCCGTCGCCGGTGCGCCGTTCGTCGAGGTACCAGGGCCCGTACCGGTCGCCGGCCCGCGCCGTGCCGGGCTGTTCGGCGCGCACCACGGTGACCGCACCCGCCACGCATCCGGCGACCCCGCCGCAGACGAGCCCCGCGAGCGTGCAGGCCGCCAGGCCCTCGGCGAGGCCGCGCGCGAAGCGCCGCCCGAGGCCGCGGGAACCGGCGACGGCGGCCGGCGCGTGCAGGGCCGGGAGGCGCCGCGCCGCCATCAGCAGGGGGGGTCCGGAGAGTGTGAGCAGGGTCGCGGCGATCGCCTGCCAGGAGTCCAGCGCGTGCGCCCCGTCGAGCGCGGCGAGCGCCCCCGCCCCCGCCAGGACCAGCAGAGCCCCGGCGCCCGCCACCCGGACCCTGTTGCCGGTCCTGGCCGACCACGGCAGGCCGAGGGGCACGGGGTGCCGGGCGACGCCCGCCACGCCGAAGACCAGGGCGAGCGCCGTCGTGTACCAGAAACCGCTGCACAGATCGGCGAACCAGCTGTCGGAGTAGTCGCCCGTACGCTGCCCGAACCGCAGGTCGTTCGAGGCGGCGAATCCCGCGCCCAGGACGACGCTCGCGGCGAGAGCCGCCCCCGTGCGCCGCAGCAGCGGGCGGGGCCGCGCGGCGTCCCGCGCCGTGCGGGGCAGCACGAACGCCAGGCCGAACGCGAGGCCGAGGACATGCCCGGCGAGCTGCGCCGCGTGCGACGCCGCGTCCTGCGACTCGCTCGCGCTGCCGTGCGCGTCGAACAGCACCGAGGGCGAGGTCACCGCCCACACCGCGAGCAGCGCGAGGGCGGCGGACGCCACGGCCCGCACCGCCGGTGGCACCGCCCGCTGGAGCTCCCACCAGGCGACGCCCTGCGTGCCGCGCCGCCGGGACTCCCGCGCGAGCCAGCCCAGCCAGCGCCGCGCCTGCGCCCCGCTCCACCGCCCGTCCGCGACGTCGTCGTCCCCGAACGCGGCCGGGACGAACCGCTCCAGGAGGTGCTCCTCGACGGCCTGCGGCGTGGCGAACCGTATGGGGTCGAGGAGCTCGGCCGGATCGCGGCGCCGGTCCGCGTACACGGCGCGGGCCAGCGACACCATCAGCGGGGTGTCGAGGGCCTGGGCGAGCGGCGGCGCCGGCTCGGCACGGAGCCGGTCGAGCACGGGCGTCCACGCGGTACGGCCCCCGGGCAGCGGCGGCGCGGTCCGCTCCAGGTACGACCGGGCCCGGCCGGGGTCGAGGGGCAGCAGGCGGACGACCTCGGCGGCGGTCAGCACGTCGCCCTCGCGCACCGCGCGCCGCCACGCGTGACCGCGGCTGGTGAGCAACAGGCCGTCGGGGGCGCCGAGTTCGGCGTTGATCCGGCGCACCGCGGGCCCGTGCAGGGCGGGCGGCAGCTCGTCGAAGCCGTCCAGGACGGGCAGCACCAGATGGGCGGCGATCAGCGCCTCGGCGAGCGTGCCGTGCATGGGGTCGGGCGTGGCGAGCGAGCGGTGGTCGGCGACGAGCCGCTCCACCAGCCACGCCCGCAGCCCGACGCGCCCGGGGTCCCAGCCCGCCAACGGGAAGATCACCGGCACCGGTTCCCCGGGCGCGCGCACCGCGAGCAGTTCCAGCGTGAACCGCAGCGCGAGCACGCTCTTGCCCGAGCCGGGACCGCCGAGCACCACGAGCCGGCGCCGGGGCAGCGCAGCGAACGCCGCGCCGATGGTGCGTCCCGCGGCGTCGTGCGGCCCGGGGATGGGCCCGGCCGGATGGATGTTCTCCGGGTGGTCGGCGAGGGCGCGCTCGGCGGGTCGCCACCGTACGTCGAGGGGTTCGGGGTCCCACAGCGCGTGCACCAGCGCCTCGGCGGACCACTGCTCGCGCACCGCCTCGGCGAGCGCGTCGGCGGCCTGCCGCCGGTCGGGCCCCGCGGGCCGCGCCACCGGGTCGGCGTCGGCCCGCAGTACGTCGAGGACGAGCCCGGCGACGGACACGAGCGCCGACACGGCCGACACCACGAACGCCGCCCGCGCCGCGGGCGGGCCCCCGAGCAGCCCCGGCCCGAACACCGCCGCCACCATGGCGAGCGTCACCGCGCTCGCGCAGAGACCCAGCCGTCGGCGCGTGCGCGCCGTGTGCCATCCGGCCCTCATCGTGTGCTCCCCGTGCCGTGCCGAGTCACCCGTTGTAGCGCCCGTACGGCCCGCACGGCGGGGAACCGGGCAGGCCGAGGGGGCGTACGGGAGCGCTGTCGGCGCACGTGAACGGGGTGCGGGGCGTGAACGGGAGCCGGGCGGGGCGGGGTCAGCCGACCGGGCTGCTCGCCGCCCCCGACCGCTCCGGCGCCGCGACCGTGGACAGGTCACGGACCGGCCGCACCAGCAGCCACACCCCGCACACCAGCGTCACGGCCTGCGCCCCCGCGAGGAGCGCGAACCCGGCGCCGAAGCCGTGTCCGCCGCTCGCCGCGATGGCGACGCCCATCAGGGTCGGCATGAACGCGGAGACGAGGTTGCCGACCCCGTTGACCACGCCGTACGCGCTGCCCACGAACCGGGCCGGCGCGCAGTGCTGGACGAGCGTGGGGATCGCCGGACCCTGAAGGCCCCAGAAGCCGCCGGCGAGGATCAGGCCGACCGCGACCGTCACGTCGCTGTGCGCGCCCGCCACCACGAGCACGCAGACCGCGGTGCCCGCGGAGCCCACCACGAACGGCAGCGCGAGCAGCCGTCGCGGCAGCCGGTCCAGCAGGAAGCCGCCGAGGAACCCGGAGACCAGCGACATCAGGAACGGCATCGAGGACACCGCGCCCATCGCCGTCAGCGAGAAGTGCCGCTCCTGGAGCAGGAACGACGGCAGCCAGGCGCTCGAACCCCACAGATACGCCAGGGTGGCGATCTCGACGAGGAGGATCGGTGCCAGACGCGGCATCCGCAGGGCGCCCTTGAGTGTCGTGCCGAAGCCGGTGCGCTCGCGCGCGGCCCCACCACGTCCTCGTACGAACAGGGCGATCAGCGGAAGACCGACCACCGCGTTCAGCGCGGCCAGCGCGAGGAACGACGTGTGCCAGTCGTAGTGGTAGACGAGGTACGTGATGAGCGGCAGACCGGCGGCGGTGCCCAGCGAGACGCCCATCGAGCTGACCGCGTTGGGGCGGCCCGCTTCGTGCGGGGCGAAGTGCTCGCGCACGTACATCGTCTTGAGGGAGAACAGCGGCCCCTCGGCGCCGCCGAGCAGGGCGCGCAGCACCGTGAGGGTGAGCGCGCCCAGCGCGTACGGGGACAGCAGCGTCATCACCGACCACAGGGCGACGCTGAGGAACAGGCCGCGCCGCGCGCCGAGTCGCGTCTCGTAGAGCGGGGTGAGGAAGAACGCGGCGATGCCGTAGCCGACGAGGAACACCGTCGACAGGGCGCCCTGCGCGACCCGGTCGCCGGTGATGCCGAAGTGGTCGGTGAACGCCTCGTCGGTGATGAGGACGGAGACGTTCACCCGGTCCACGTAGCTGATCAGGACGATGACCAGCAGGCTGATGACGCCTGCCCAGCGGGCCTTCATGCGGTGGCCTGCTCCTCGGCGCCCGCGCGGTACAGGCGGCGCAGCCGGACCACGCCCAGGTCGTGCTGGTACAGGTTCTCCTTCTGGTCGGCGTCGGACGGCATCGCCTCCAGCATCACCCGGTCCTGCTCCAGGACCTCCCAGTGCCGCTTCTCGATCAGCGTCCTGTAGAGGAACCGCCAGGTGTCGCGCTGCCAGCCCTGGACGCGGCGGTAGCGCCAGAAGAAGACGGCGCACTTCTCGCCGTCGACCGGGCGGACCATGCCGACGATGCCGAACGGGCCACCGGGGCCGGCGGACGGCGGGTACGGGATGGACAGGTCGACCCAGTCGACGCCCGTGCGGCACAGCTCGACCCAGTCGAAGTTGACGCCCCGCTGGTCGGTCTTCTCGAAGAAGTAGCCGCGGTCGGTCTCGCGGATGCGGAACTTGGCGGTGGTGTCACCGTCGAACATCGTGTGCGAGTCGTGGTGCAGGAACGCGCCGTGCATCGGGTCGAGGAGGTTCTCGACGGCGTACCGCCACGGCACGTTCCACTCGGCGTAGCAGAGGATCGCCTCGACGTCGGGGTCGGTGAGCGGCTCGGGGAGGGTCAGCTCGACCGGCTTCGGGGCCTGTTCGGACGGGAAGTAGGCGAGGACGCCGCCGGACACCTCCCGCACGGGCAGCGAGGTGACGAGCTGCTTGCCCTCCAGGTTGCAGCCGGGCAGCCCGGGCACGGAGGAGACCGTGCCGTCCGTCTCGACCTCGACGCCGTGGTACCAGCAGGCCACCCGGTCGCCCAGGTGCTTGCCCAGCGAGAGCGGGGCGCCGCGGTGCGGGCAGCGGTCGGCGAGCATGCTGAGGGTGCCGTCGGAGCGGCGCAGCAGCAGCCACTGCTCGCCGAGGACGGTGACCTTGCGCATCGCGCCGGGCGCGACGAACGAGGACGGGACGACCGGGTGCCACTGGCCGCGCAGGCCGGTCGCGTAGATCTCGTCAGCGGTCAGGGTCATGGTGGTGTCACGCTCCCAGTCGGTGCATCTCGGCGCGGAAGGAGTCCTCGGTCCAGGCGGCACCGTCCGGCGCGTGGACCTGACGGGTGTTCAGCCCCCGTACGACGTCGGCCAGTTCGTGGCCTTCCTCGGTGAAGACCTCTTCGAGGGTGGCGGCCAGCTTGAGCTCGTACGGCGACGGCTCGCGCGTCCGGGACTGGTGGATCTCCAGGTACGGCCAGTCGGTCTCGGTGCTCATGTGTGTCTCCAGGGGTTACAGGTCGAGGACGAGCCGGGAGCCGGCGGCGCAGCGCGAGACGCAGATCATCATCGAGGCGTTCGCGGTGTGCTCGGCTTCCGAGAGCAGGAAGTCGCGGTGGTCGGGGGTGCCGTCGACGACCCGGGTCTCGCAGGAGCCGCAGATGCCGTCGCGGCAGGAGCTGGAGACGGTCAGGCCCGCCTGCTCGGCGGCCTCCAGGATCGAGGTGTCGGCGCCGACGGTGAGGGTGAGCCCGGAGGTGCGGCATTCGACCTCGAACTCCCCGTCGTCGTCGGCCCGTTCGACGACCGGCGCGGCGAACCGCTCCACCCGCAGGCGGTCGCCGGGGCACGCGGCCTCCACGGCGGCGAGCAGCGGCTCGGGCCCGCAGCAGTACACGAGGGTGTCGTCGGACAGTCCTTCGAGGGCCGCCGCGAGGTCGATGTGGCCCAGCTCGTCCTGCGGTACGAGCGTCACGTCGCCGCCCAGCGCGGCCAGTTCGTCGGTGAAGGCCATGGAGGCCCGCCCGCGTCCGCCGTACACCAGGCGCCAGCGCGCCCCGCTCCGGGCGGCCTCACGGGCCATCGCGAGGATCGGCGTGATGCCGATGCCGCCCGCGACGAACACGTACGCCGCGGACTGCTCCAGGGCGAAGTGGTTGCGCGGCTCGGACACGGTGATCCGCTGCCCGGGGCGCAGGGCGGTGTGCACATGGCGCGAACCGCCGCGCGACGACGGCTCGTTGAGGACACCGATGCGGTACGTGCACGGGGTCGCCGGGTCGCCGCACAGGCTGTACTGGCGGATCTGCCCGCCCACGTGGACGTCGATGTGGGCGCCCGGCGCCCAGGCCGGCAGCGGCTTGCCGTCGGGATGGGTGAGCTCGACGGACAGGACGCCGTCGGCCTCCCAGGTCATCCGCCTGACCAGCAGCTCCAGTCGGCGCTCCGACTCGGTCATGGTGGGGCCTCCCTACGCGGCGGGGATCTTGACGGGCGGGGTGAACGGGTTCTTCATCGGGCCGAGCGCCGCCAGGTCCACCTCGACGAGCACGGGCCCGTCGGAGGCGACGGCCTCGTTGATGACCGGCGCGGCGTGCTCGGCGTCCGCGATCCGCAGGTACGGCAACCGGCAGGCACGGGCGAGGAGTTCGAAGTCGGGCGTGGTCAGGTCGACGCCGGAGCGGCGCTCCCCGTACCGGTCCTGCATGTTGCGCAGCACCCCGTAGCCGCCGTCGTTGAAGACCAGCAGGGTGAGCCAGGGCCGCTCCTGGGCGACGGTGAGCAGCTCGCCGAGGTGCACGGCGAGCCCGCCGTCGCCCGCGATGACGACCGTGGGCCGCCCGGGGTCGGCGAGCGCGGCGCCGATGCCCATGCCGAGGCCCTGCCCGATGCCGCCGCCGCGCGGGAACACGTTGGCCTTCGGGTCGTACATCTCCAGGAGCCGGTTGCCCCAGCTGCTGGAGGCGATCGTCACGTCACGGGCGACGACCGCGTCCCGGGGGAGCGCGGCGCGCAGCGCGTCGCAGATCGCGGCCTGCGGGCCGATGGTGTCGTGCAGCGTGGCGCGGACGTCCGTACGGACCTGGGTGACGCGGCGCGTCCACTCCGGGTCGGCCTCACGGGCGTGCGGGAGGAGGGCGCCGAGCGTGGCGGCGGCGTCGCCGTGCAGGGCGTGCACGGCCGGGTAGACGCGGCCCAGCGCGGCCGCGTCGATGTCGATCTGCAGGTGGGCTGCGGGGAGTTCGAGCCCGTAGTCGGCGGTCTCGTTCGACCGGAAGTGGGTGCCGACCGTGAGCAGCAGATCGGCGTCCGCGAGGAGGGCGCGCACCGCGGGGGTGGTGGCGAAGTTGCCGATGACCTGCGGGTGGTCCTCGGGTACCGCGCCACGCCCGGAGTTGGAGGTGATGAGCCCGGCGCCGGTCGCCTCGACGAGCGCCGCGAGTTCGGTACGAGCTTTGGTGGCGCCGCCTCCGGCCCAGATCAGGGGGCGCTCCGCGGCACTCAATAGGGCTGCTGCGCCGCCGAGTTCGGGTGCCGTCACGACGGCCTCCGGTGCCTCGGCCGGCGTGTCCGTCTGGGCCGCGTACTGAAGGTCGATCGGCCATTCCACGCTCGCCGGCCCGCCCGGCGCGGCCAGCGCCGCGCGGGCCGCCTCGCGCAGCACCCGGCCCGCCGCGTCGGCGGACGGCACCGTGGCCGCGTGGCAGGAGACGGCGGTCAGCATCCCGAGCTGGTCCTTGGTCTCGTGGATGAACCCCCGCCCGCTGCCCAGGAACTGGCTCTCGACCTGTCCGGTGACGTGCAGCACGGACGTGCCCGACGCGAGCGCCTCGATGAGCGAGCCGGCCGCGTTGCCCGCGCCCGTCCCGGTCGAGGTGAGCGCGCAGCCGAGGGAGCCGCGGGCCCGCCCGTAGGCGTCGGCGGCGTTCACGGCGCTCGCCTCGTGCCGTACGGGCACGAACCGCAGCTCGCGGTCGACCGCCTCGACCAGCGGCAGATTGTGTACGGAGACGATCCCGAAGACCGTGTCGACGCCCAGTTCCTTCAGGACGGCGACGAGCAGGTCGCCTCCATTGGCGTACTGCATGCGAACTCCTCAGAGGATGCCGCGGCCGACTCCGCCGCAGACGTCGATGCTGGTTCCAGTGATGTACGAGGCGCGTGGCGCGAGCAGCGCGAGGATCGCGTAGGCGACCTCCTCGGCCCGGCCGAGCCGGCCGAGCGCGACGCCACGGTCGGCGGCGAGCTCCGCCTGCCAGTCGTCGTAGGACAGGCCCGAGTCGGCGGCGGCGTGCCGGCGCGTCCACTGCCCGGTGTCGATGAGCCCGAGGCACACCGAGTTGACGCGGATGCCGTCCGAAGCCAGTTCGGTGGCCAGGGACTTGGACAGGTTGAGGATGCCCGCGCGGGCGGCGCTCGTGGTGATGAGCCGCGGCTCGGGCTGCTTGGCGAGGACCGCGTTGACGTTCACGACCGACGCCGCGTCGGACGCGCTCAGGTACTTCCGCGCGGCCTGCACCGGGCCGAGCACGCCCGCGAACTTCAGCTCCAGCTCGTCGCGCCAGTCGTCCTCGGTCGTCTCGTCGAGCCGCTTCATCCGGGACTGTCCGGCGTTGTTGACGAGCCCGTCGAGGCGCCCGCCGAACCGCTCGGCACCGGCGCCGACGAAATCGCGCACGGCGGCCGCGTCGCGGACGTCGCACACGGCGGTGAAGAGACGGTCGTGCGCGCCGATGCGGTCGAGGCGTTCGGCGTCACGTCCGCAGGTGGCGACGTTCGCGCCCTCGTCGAGCAGGGCGCGGACCGTGGCCAGGCCGACGCCCGAGCTGCCTCCGGTGACCACATAGGTCCGGTCGGCGAGGCCCAGATCCATAACTCACTACTCCAGAAGGTCAGTTCATGGTGAAGCCGCCGTTGACGGCGATCACCTGTCCGGTCAGATAGCGGGACTCCTCCGAGAGGAGGAAGGCGGCGAGGCCGACGAGGTCGTCGGGCTGCTGCGGCCGGGAGATCGCCCGGTTCGCGGCGTACAGGCCGTGCCGCTCCTCGGGCACCGTCTCGGTCGCCTCGCACTCGGTCAGGCCGGGCGCCAGCGCGTTCACGGTGATGCCGCGCTCGCCCAGCTCGCGGGCCATGGCCCGGGTCAGCGCGATCACGGCGCCCTTGGAGGCGATGTAGTGCGCGAGCCGCGGAGAGCCGTACAGGGCCGCGTCGGAGGCGATGTTCACGATCCGGCCGGCCGGGCCGAACAGCGGGTGCAGCGCCTTCGCGACGAGCCACGGGCCGCGCGCGTTGACGGTCATCAGCCGGTCCCAGACCTCGATGTCGATGTCCTGGAACTCCCTGCCGCCGACGCCGTTGGCGAGGGCCGCGTTGTTCACGAGGCCGTACAGCGGCCCCAAGTCCCGGACGAACGCCGCGAGTTCGTCGACCGAGGCCGGGTCCGCGACGTCGCAGCGCACGAAGTGCGCGTCGATCCCCTCGGCCCGCAGCTCCTCGGCCGCCCGTGCGCCGCGCCCGGTGTCGAGCTCGGCGACGACGACCCGGAAGCCGTCGGCGCCGGCCCGGCGGGCCATGGCCCGTCCCAGGCCACGGCCCGCCCCGGTCACGACGACCGTGCGCACGTCATCGGGGGACGCGTCAGTCACGGGTGACGCCGTGCATCGGCGAGTACTCGGGGTACGACGGGACCTGCGGCTTCTGCGTGCCGATGACGACGCAGAACAGGGCGTCCGTGTCGCCCTCGTTCTTCAGCGAGCGGGTCACACCGGCGGGCACCACGATCATGTCGCGGTAGCCGAGGGTGCGGTACTCGACCTCGTCGGGGCCGCGGTGGATGCCCACGCGGACCTGGCCCTCCAGGACGAAGAAGGCCTCCTCGACGTCGTGGTGGGTGTGGGCCGGGCCCTCGGCGCCGGGCTGCAGCAGCATGTTGGAGAACGTGAAGCCGCCGGACGGGATGATCCGCTTGTCGCCCTCGTGGTTGCCGGTGGCGCCGGAGCCGACGTAGCGGATCTGGCCGCGGCGGTACTGCGGGCCCGCCTTCTCCTGGAAGGAGAGCGTGTCGAAGTCGGCGACGCGCGATTCCTTCGTGGCGATGAGCGAGTCGGTGTACGCGCCGAGGTCGCCGCCGTTGTCGTACTCGGTGGTGGTCAGAGGCATGGTGATCAGCCCTTCCGTGCCCGCTGCGTGCGGGAGTTGGTGACGATGTGCAGATGGGACAGGACCCAGGCGTTGAACCGCTCGGGCTGTTCCTGGTTGGCCAGGTGACCGGCGTCCTTGACGATCACGTAGGCGGTCTTGTGCAGGCCCCCGGCGATGACCTGGGAGGCCTCGGCGCCGGTGACCGTGTCGCGGTCGCCGCACACGACGAGCGTGGGCGCGGCGACGGCGGCCAGTTCGGGGCGCAGATCGGCGCCGGCCATGGCCTCGGCGGCGTACCCGTAGCCGGGCAGCCGGACCGAGCCGGCCATGGTGTCGACGACCCGCTGGACCAGCGCCGGGTCCGCGAGGTCCGAGACGAGGCGCGGGCCGCGCTTCTCGGCGAAGGCCCGCGGCCCGAGCTCGGCCAGCTCCGTGGCGCGCGCCCGCATCCCGGCCGCCTTCGCCTCGTCGGTGCCGGAACCGACGCTGGAGTCCGCGACGATCAGGGAGTCGACGAGCTCCGGGTGGCGGGTGGCGAGCCGCAGCGCGATCACGCCGCCCCAGGAGACGCCGAGCACGTGCGCCGACGTCCCGTGCGCGCGGATCACGTCGGCGGCCGCGTCGGCGAACCCGTCGAGGTCCAACGGGCCGTCCGGATCAGCCGAATCGGCGTACCCCGGCGCGTCCCACGCCACGACCCGCACATGCTCCGAGAGCCCGGCGAGCTGCGGTGCGAAGGCCGCCGACGAGGAGCCGATGCCGTGCAGGCAGAGCAGCAGGGGGCGGCCCTCCCGTCCGGCCGTCTCCACATGGATGGCGGGACCTGCGGCCGCTTCGAGGCGGCTCACAGGATCTGCCCCGACCGTCCGGCGAGCGCCGCGAGCGAACGCAGCACCGCGTACGGGACGACCTGGCTGGTCGCCGGGTTGCCCGGGTCGGGGCGGTGGGCGACCTCGAAGCGGTACGCGCCGTGCTCCCCGGACGCCTCGACGACATGCCGGGTGAGGGTGGCCCCGGGATCCGCGACGACCCGGACCCGCACAGCGTCCAGGTCGCCGACGGCGAGGGCGACCGAGGCCGCGACGTTCGTCGACTTGGGGAACTTCACCGGCACGTCGCGCGCCGTGCCGCTCATCACCTCCACCGGACCGGACGCCGCACGCATCCGCTCCAGCAACTCCTCGTCCATCCACGGCTGTTCGAGGGTGGACGGCAGCTTGGTGGTGGTGAGGCGCACCTCGTCGAGCGGGCCCAGGGCGCGCACGGCCTGGAGCAGATCGAGGCCGCCGACCGCGCCGCCGGTGAAGTACACCCGGCCGGGCCCGGCCGTGAGCAGTCGCTTCGCCAGCTCCTCGTCGGTGAGCGCCCCGGTCGACGCCACGAGCAGATCGGTGCCCGCGGCCAGGACGCGCTCGCCCCATTCCCGTACGACACCCTGGCCCGCTGCCTCCACGACCAGGTCGCAGCGCTCGATCGCCTCCTCGAAGGCGACCTGCGGGGCGGGCGACGCCTCGCCGAGCGGGCGGTTGTCGACGATGCACGTCAGCTCGGCGCCCTGGACGTCGCCCTGGGCGAGGGCGGTGCCGACGACGCGGCCGATGGCGCCCCAGCCGACGAGTCCGACCTTCAGCGTGCTGCTCATGAGAGGGGTCCTTCCGGGTTGCCGGCCATGTGACAGCGGATCTCCTTCGACGGCGGCCCCGCCGTGCCCCACAGGTCGGACAGCTCGGGCACCCGCCGCCACACCTTGGCGATCCACCGGTCCTCGACGACCTGCGCGATCTCGGAGGTGTACTCGCAGACCAGGCCGGTCGGGTCGGTGAAGTAGGAGAAGGTGTTGTTGCCGGGGCCGTGCCGCCCCGGGCCCCACTGCGGCACGACGCCGTGGTGGCGCAGCCGGCCCAGGCCCCGCATGAAGTGGTCGGCCGAACTCATCTCGTACGCCACGTGGTTGAGGGAGACCCACTCGGCCTGGTTGAACGCGATGCAGTGGTGGTCGGCGTTGCAGCGCAGGAACGCCATCTGGTGCTCGGACCAGTCGGAGACGCGCAGGCCGAGGACGTCGCAGTAGAAGGCGACCGCGGCGTCGATGTTGGGGGTGTTGAGCACGGTGTGGGTGACGCCGACGGGCACGGCGGCGTCCCGGCCGCGCGGCGCGACCGCCCAGGTGTCCGCGGAGAGCTCGATGAGGCGGCCCTCGTGGTCGTGGAACCTCAGGCCGTAGCCGCCGCCGACCTGGTCGAGCGGTCCCGGGCCCGCCAGGGGCACGATGCCGCGCGCTTCGAGCCGGCGGGCCGCCTCGTCGATCTCGGCGGGCGTGGCGACGGCGAAGACCAGCCGGCCGAGGCCGGTGCGCTCGGAGCGGGTCAGCTGCAGGGCGTGGTGCTCGTCGCCGGTGCCGCGCAGCCAGCTCGCGCTGTGCTCGGACTCGACGATCTCCAGGCCCCACGCGTCCTCGTAGAAGTCGGTCGCCTCGGCGAAGGACGGCGTGAGCAGTTCGACGGAGCGCAGCGCGCGCAGCCGGGCGATCGGCGCGGTCGTCGACGCAGGGGAGGGGTGGGACATCACAACTCCGTTGAGTGGGTGGTCAGTTGGCCCAGGGAAGCGGGGAATCTGAGGTGCCCCAGTAGAGGGACTTCTGGCGCTGGTAGGCGCGGATGGCGTCCCGGCCCTTCTCCGTGCCGAGCCCGCTGTCCTTCATCCCGCTGAACGGGGTGGACGCGCTGAACTGCTTGTACGTGTTGATCCAGACGGTGCCCGCGTCGATCCGGCGGGCAAGACGCCAGGCCGCCCGGTGGTCACGGGTCCAGATCCCGCAGGCAAGGCCGTACACGGAGTCGTTGGCCTGCTCGACCAGGTCGTCCTCGTCGTCGTACGGCAGGGTGACCAGGACCGGGCCGAAGATCTCCTCCTGGCAGGTGCGCGAGGAGTTCGGCAGGCCGGTGAGGACGGTCGGCAGGTAGTACGCGCCGTCCGCGTACCCGGGTCCGTCGGGCGAGGAGCCGCCGCACAGCACCTCGGCGCCCTCCGAGCGGGCCAGGTCCACGTACGCGGCGACCGAGTCCCGGTGCCGGTGGTGGACGAGGGGGCCCACCTGGGTGTCCGGCGCGGTGCCGGGACCGACGCGCAGCTTCCGCACCCGGGCGACGAGTTCACCGACGAACTCGTCATGGATCTCCCGCGCCACGAACAGCCGCGAACCGGCGATGCAGGACTGCCCGCTGGAGGAGAAGATCCCGAACATCACACCCGCGAGGGCCTGTTCGATGTCGGCGTCCGCCCGCACGATCGTCGGCGACTTGCCGCCCAGTTCGAGGGAGGCCGGGATCAGCTTCTGGGCGGCGATCCCGGCGATGGAGCGGCCGGTCTCGGTGCCGCCGGTGAAGCCGATCCGGCCGACCAGCGGATGTCGGACGACCGCGTCGCCGACCACCCGCCCGCTGCCCGGCAGGACCGACAACAGCGCGGTGGGCAGGCCGAATTCGTCCAGGGCGCGGGTGATGAGACGGCCGAGCGCGAGGGAGACGAGCGGGGTCCAGGCGGCCGGCTTGAGCAGCACGGCGTTGCCCGCGGCGAGCGCCGGAGCGATCTTCTGCGCGTCGCTCGCGACGGGGGAGTTCCACGGGTTGATGGCGCCGACGACACCGATCGGCTCGTGCACGCTCATCGTGACGTACGCGCCGCGCGAGGGCGTGAGGGCGTCCTCCGCGGTTTCCAGGGCGGCCGCCAGGTAGCGGAACGTCCCGGCGGCGCTGAGCGCCAGCGCCTTGGTCTCGGCGAGGGTCTTGCCGGTGTCCGCGGTCTGCGTCGCGGCCAGCTCGTCGGCGGCCTCCTCCGTCAACTCCGCGATGCGGTGCAGGAGTCGGGCCCGCTGGTGGGGGAGCAGATCCCGCCAGGCCGGGTCGGCCGCGGCCCGCGCCGCGGCCCGTGCCGCCTCGTCGACCTCGTCGGCCGAAGCGGAGTGCACCGTGGCGATGACCCGGCCGGTGGCCGGGTCGACGGTGTCGACGGGCTCGCCGCCGCCGCGGCGCCACCGACCCGCGACGAGGATCTCGGTGAGGGGGTGGGGCACGGCGGAACCTCCAGGCGGAGTGGGGCTGGATCTCTCAAGCGCTAGAAATCTAAGCGCTTAAATGTTTCCGCGCAAGACCCCTTTCTGGACTGTCGGGCAGCCGCTGACTCCCCACTGTCCAGCGTGAGTTACGCGGAGGTGACGGTGGTGTCACTCTCTACATGTCTAAGTGCCTAACCATTGACCGCTTAGGTGTCGGCTCCTACTGTCTGCGGGACTCCCCTGTTTCGCGTGTTCGCGGAAGGACCCCTCTATGACGACTGTGGCCGGCACTCAGGGCCTCGGCTCGATCGCGGCCAGGCTCGAACGGCTGCCGCACTCCCGCTGGCACGTCAAGGTCCGATTCCTGATCGGCGCCGTGACGTTCTTCGAGGCCTTCGACCAGCTCCTCGCCGCCTCGGCCCTGCCCGTCCTCATCAAGGACTGGCACCTCACGACGGGGCAGGCGACCTTCGCGGTCACCGCCGGCTCCATCGGCATGCTGCTCGGCGCCCTGGTCGCGGGCTGGCTGGGCGACCGGATCGGCCGGGTGCGCACCGTCGCCCTCGGTGTGGCGACGACCGGCGTGGCCAGCCTCGCGGTCGCGCTGGCGAACGGCATCGAACTGTTCTCGCTCTTCCGGTTCGTCCAGGGCCTGGGCATCGGCGGCGTCGTCCCGGTCGCGGCCACCTACATCAACGAGATCGCCCGCTCCGACAAGCGCGGCCGCTTCGTCCTGCTCTACGAGATGATCTTCCCGGCCGGGCTCGCGGCGGCCAGCCTCGTCGCCGTGTGGGTGGTGCCGAACCTCGGCTGGCGCGCGATGTTCGTGATCGGCGCACTGCCCGTCCTGATCGCGGCCCTGCTGCCCCGGCACGTCGCCGAGTCGCCCCGCTGGCTGCTCTCCCAGGGCCGCACCGAGGAGGCCGAGCAGGTCATCGCCCGGATCGAGGCCGAGGTCGAGCGGGCGGTCGGCGAACCCCTGCCGCGGCCCTCGGCCGACCCCGCGCCCGAGGCGACGCGCGGCCGGCTGCGCGATCTGTTCACCGGCCGCTATCTGCGCCGGACCGCTGTCCTGTCGGCCCTGTGGTTCGTCGCGTACTACGTCAATCACGGCATCTCGACCTGGCTGCCGTCCCTGTACACGAAGAACTTCGGCCTCGATCTGACGACGGCGCTCGTCTACACGCTGCTGAGCAACATCACCGGCCTGTTCGGCACCTTCGCGGTCGCGCTCGTCATCGACCGGATCGGGCGGCGTCCCGCGCTGGTCGCCGCGCTGGCCGGCACCGCGCTCGCGCTCGGGACACTCGCCGTCGCCGGGGCCACCTCGGGCCTCAAGGTCGCCGTCTTCGCGTCCTGCACGACCTTCTTCGTCTACGCGATCAACGCGGGCCTGTACCTCTACTCGCCGGAGCTCTACCCGACCTCCAACCGGGCCAGGGGCGCGGCCTTCGGCGGGCTGTGGAACCGGCTCGGGGTGATCCTCGGCCCGATCACGGTCGGCGCGATCCTCGGCTCGGGCGGCGGCCTCGGCCTGGTCTTCGCGCAGCTGGCCTGCGTGGCGGGCGTCGGCGCGGTGATCGCGCTGTTCGCCGTGGAGACGAAGGGGCGGACGCTGGAGGAGCTGAACGCCTGAGTCCGTATGCCGTGGCGGCGCCGGTCCCTGTGCGGGGGGCCGGCGCCGACGGCGGTCTCCGGTGTCAGCCCGCTGGATTCTCCTGCGAGAGGAACTTGTCCACCAAGGCGTTGAACGCCGGCGGGTTCTCCAGGAACGGAAAGTGTGACGAGGCGACGTCGGTCGGGAAGACGTGCAGGCGGGCGCCCGGGATGCGCTCGGCGACGTAGCGCTGGGAGTCGAGGCTCACATGGCTGCCCTCGCACGCGATGACCAGCGTCGGAACGTCGACCCGGGGCAGCATGTCGCGCCAGTCCTGGGCGCAGTGGTCGAACAGCAGCGGCACACCGGCATAGGCGGGCGTCGACCGGATCTCCTCGGCGACGAACGCGAGGATCCCGGGATCGGTGCTGCCGGAGAACATGCCGCGTACGAAGTCCTGGCGGGCCTGCTCGCCGTCGGGCCCGGCCAGGGCCGCGCCGAGATCCAGCAGGGCCGGCACGTCGAAGATGGCTCCCGACTCCCGCTGTTCCGCGGGTGTCATCCAGGGGACGGCCGCGACGGCGGCGGGCTGGTCGACGGCGACGAAGCGCCGGATCCGGCCGGTGCCGCACTGGTCCATGAAGCTCCACCACACGGACACCCCCATCGACCAGCCGAGGGCGTCGACACGCTCCAGACCCAGATGGTCGAGGAGGTCGAGGACGTCACGGGCCAGCCGGGCGATCCGGTAGCCGTGCCGGGGCTTGTCGGACCTGCCGTGACCGCGAAGGTCGACGGTGATGACGCGGCGCGTGGGAGCCAGGCCGGTCATCTGGTGCCGGAACATCTCCTGTGTCTGCCCCCAGCCGTGGAGCATGACCAGAGGGGCCCCGTCGCCCCCGCTGTCGCGGTATGTGAGCCGCGTACCGTCGCGCGTCGTCAACTCACCCATGGTGCCCCTCCGTCGTTCTGCCGTCCGCCGGTGCGGTGGGAGCGGCGTGCAGACGTCTTTGTACAGAGCCGAACGGGCAGCGGCAAATCCTCTGCTCTGGGAGCGCCCTCCTCTTTTCTCCCCGTGCACAGAGCGCCCACCGATGCCCGACGAGGGCTTGACCGACCTCACACTGTCGAAAATTTGGTCTGCCGGATTCACGCCTTGTAGAAATGAGATCTCAAAGGGGGCGGGCATGAATGAAGAGGTCAGACGGACGCACGTCGGCAGCGTCGCGCTACAGGGACTCGTGGAGGAGCTGGCCGCGAGACTGCGCCGGTCCGTCGTCGTGGACGACCCCCTCGTCCGCTTCGTCTGCTCCAGCAGACACTTCGAGGACGCCGACCCGGTCCGCATCCGCAGCCTGCTCCAGGGCCGGGCGGACAGCGAGATCATCCGCTACGTCCTCGACCAGGGCGTCGCCCGGTGGACCCGGCCGGGATACATCGAAGGCCGCGACGAACTGGGCCTGCTCACGCGCTACTGCGTACCGCTGCGCGAAAAGGGACACCTTCTCGGACTGCTGATGGTGGTGGCGCCCGACGCCGAGCTGACACCGGAGGAGATCGACACCATCGGCCGTGCGTCCGGCGACATCAGCGCCCAGATGTACGCGGACCAGGCGGCCTCCGACACCGACGGCGCGCTGGAACGGGAGCTGCTGGAGGCCCTGCTGGGCGCGAGCGCCGCCGGCCGCGCCGCCGCGCGACAGCGCATCGTCGACAGCGGACTGCTCCCCGACGCGGCGCACGCCGTGGTGACCGTCCTTCAGGTGACGCCCTCTCATGAGTCGCCGGGCCAGATCGAAGTGGCCCTGCGCGGCGCCCTGGAGGGCCTCCTGCGCACCCGAACGACCCACGGCCTCCTGGCCGTCGCCCCGGACCGGGCCGTCGTGCTCCAGGTCGGTGACCGGCAACCGGGCGAGCGTGAACTGGCGGAGCAGTCCACCCGGGCCGTGGAGGCGGTGCGTACGTACCTCGACGCCTCGGCCGAACCCGTGCTGGGCGTCGGCGGCCGTCAGGCCGGTCTGGCCGAGGCGTGGACCTCCTACGAGCAGGCGCTGGTGGCCGCTCGCGCGGCACGCCGCCTGCCGCATCTCAAGCGCGTCGGAATGTGGGAGGAGCTCGGCGAGTACGCCGTGCTCCTGCAACTGCCCGACCACGCCCTGAACGAGTCCCTGCTGCCGAAACCGCTCCGCACGCTGCTGAAGGCGCCCGGCGGCCAGCGGCTCGAGGAGACCCTGCGCTCCTTCCTGGAGCACGCCGGATCCGTACCGAGGACCGCGGAGGCGCTGGAGATCCACCGGACCTCCCTCTACTACCGGCTGCGGCAGGTCCATGAGCTCACCGGCCTCGACCTGGACAACGGCGGCGACCGGCTGATCCTGCACCTGGGCCTGCGGATCAAGGACATGCTCGGCACGGCCGAGGACGACGCCGTGCTGTGAGCGGGCACCTCGTCACTACAGAGTGATGAAGTTTCTCCCGGCCCATCACTACGGAGCGCGGTGGTGGCCGGAGGCCGTGCCGAAGAACAATGAGTCAGGCAGGAGCTGTCCCGCGCGTAACGGAACAGTTGCCGAGCCCCGGAACTCATGAACTACGGCACGACTGGAGCCCACTGTGACCAGGTCGGTCATATCGCGCGCACCGATGCGAACAGAAGAATCAGCAGGAGAAAGAACTGCCGGAGCGGCCCGGGGAGATGACTCGGGCCGCCACCACAGAACACTGCCCTGGGCGACCTCCGAAGAAGACGGAGAAAGCCCCTACCTCGCACTCCCGAAGGCCGGTCCCGAAGAATCGTCGGAATGCCGCAGCCTGCTCTTCCTGGACCCTCTGGAACCGGAACACCCGCACGGCGAAGGTCACTTCGTGGTCTTCCGGGTCCCCTGCGTCCATCTGGGGATCTCCGCAGAGGAGGCCCGCCGCCTGGCGGGCACCGAAGCACCGGCGGACAGCGGCGTCGGAGCGCTCGTGTCGCGCTTCCTCAACGCCCTGATCGGCGAGGACGGACTCTGCCACTCGGCGAGCGCGAGAAGGCTCTCCCTCAACGCGGTGGACCTCGTCGCTCTCCTCGTGGCCGAACTCCTCGGGCCCGGATCCGTCGCCTCCCCGGCAGCCGGCGGTGAGATGCTCACGCGCATTCGCGACCACATAGAGACGCATCTGATGGACCCCGATCTGTCGCCACAGTCGATCGCCAGGGCTCATCACATCTCCGTCCGCTATCTGCACAAGCTTTTCCAGAGCGACGGCACGACCGTCGGTACCTGGATTCGGCAGCGCAGGCTCGAATCCTGTCGCGTGGATCTGGGCCGACCGTCCAACCGGCGGCGCACCGTGGCCGCGGTGGCACAGAACTGGGGATTTGCCAGCCCTTCGCACTTCAGCCGACTGTTCCGCCGCACGTACGGCCTGTCACCCACCGAATGGCAGATCTCCCTCTCCACGCGCGACTGAATGTCGCCCGGACCGCCCCGCTCATGAGGAATGGACCATGCCCGACTCTTCGCCCACTGTCGTCCTCGTGCACGGCGCGTTCTCCGACACATCAGGCTGGCTCGGAGTCATCGACGAACTTCAGCGGCTCGGCCTCCCGGTCGTCGCGGTGGCGAACCCGTTGCGCGGTCTGGCCTCGGACGCCGCCTACGTCGCTTCCGTTGCCGACCGCATCGACGGCCCGGTCGTCATGGTCGGCCATTCCTACGGCGGCGCGCTGATCACGGTCGCAGGCATCACCGACAACGTCGTCGGTCTTGTCTACGTCGCCGCATTCATTCTTGAGAAGGGCGAGAGCCTGGCCGAGCTGGTGGGCCGGTTCCCGCACTCCGCCCTGTCCGAGCACCTCAGACGTGAGACGTGCACGGCGCCCGCGGGCGAACGCGTCGACGAGGTCAGCATCGTGCCGGAGGCGTTCCCCGCGGTGTTCGCCGCCGATGTCTCCGCCCCCGTCGCCCGCGTGCTCGCGGCGGCCCAACGGCCGCTGGCCGCCTCGGCGTTCGAGGAGAAGGCCACCGCCGCCGCCTGGCACACCAAACCGGCGTGGGCCCTGATCGCCGGTGCCGACCGGACCATCCATCCCGACGTCGAACGCTTCGGGGCCGAACGCGCCGGAGCGACGGTCGTCCAGCTCGACGACGCGTCGCACGCTGTCGCTGTCTCCCGCCCCAGGGACGTCGCGAACCTCATTCTCGACGCGGTCCGCGCCACCAGCTGACGCACCCGCTCCGCGACGCGCAGTGCCGCGAGCCGTTCCCCGCACGGGACCACTCGCGTACCACCGCCGGGGATACGTGCCGCCAGGGCGAGGGCGGGCGCCATCGAGCGGTGCGCGTCGTAGAGGCCGTTGACGAGACGCGGGTTGCCGGGCCCGCACGAGCCGGCGCACGCCGCGGCCTCCCGCGCGCGGAGAGCCTGATCCCGCCACGTCCACGCCGCTGATCACGACGAACCACCCGCCCTGCGCGCGGCGTGCGCCCACGACGGCTCCGCACTCGTCGACGCGGCCACCGACCCCGACGCGCTCACCGGCCGGAACGGCCGACCCGGCAGTCAGGGCGCACAGAGGACACATTCAGGGCGCTGGCGGGCAAACAACGCACTTCCTTCGCCCATAAAGTTCCAGCAGGCAGGCGGAGTCGCTCCGCGAGGCGCGGTTCACCCCCCCCTCGCGAGCCCGCCACCCGATCACTTCGCACACCCACCACGACGCCCGAAGGGGAGTACTCCCATGTCTTCCGCCAAGCCCACCGTCGTCCTCGTCCACGGAGCGTTCGCCGACGCCTCCAGCTACGCCGAGGTGATTCCCCGGCTCATCGACCGCGGCTACGACGTCGTCGCCCCGGCCGTACCCAACCGCAGCCTGATCGGCGACGCCGCCTACGTCGCCTCGCTCGTCCGCCAGATCCCCGGTCCCGTCGTCCTGGTGGGCCATTCCTACGGCGGCGCCGTCATCACCGTCGCCGGGACCGAGGACAACGTCAAGGCCCTTGTCTACCTGGCCGGTTACGCCCTGGAGAAGGGCGAGAGCCTCGGCGAGCTGCAGGGCCGCTTCCCGGACTCCGACCTCGCCGCCGCGCTCGTCTACACGCCCTTCCCCGTCGAGGGCACCACCGAGACCGGCACCGACGTGTCGGTCCGGCCCGACAAGTTCCCCGCCATCTTCGCCGCTGACGTCGACGCCCGCCTCGCCAGGGTGCTCGCCGCCTCCCAGCGTCCGCTCGCCGCCCAGGCGTTCGCCGACGCGGCGCCTGCCGCGGCTTGGAAGACCAAGCCCTCCTGGGGCCTGGTCTCCTCCTCCGACCACACCATCAACCCCGACGTCGAGCGCTACGGCTACCAGCGGGCCGGCATGACCACCGTCGAGGTCGACTCCTCCCACCTCGTGATGCTGTCCCACCCCGGGCGCGTCGTCGAACTGATCGCGGAAGCAGCCACCGCCAGCTCCGCCTGACCTGAGCGAGCCGGCTCGGCCGTCCATCAACGGATTTCACCCTCGCAGAGAGCGACCATGAACGCACCGATCTCACGCCGTACCGTCACCGCCTCCCTTCTCGCCGGCGCCGCGGCGCTGGGCACCGCGGGCGTCGCCCACGCCGTGCCCGGCTCGGCCGCCGGCCGCCGGCCCCGTCCGGACAAGCCCACCGTCGTCCTGATCCACGGCGCGTTCGCCGACGCCTCCAGTTGGAGCGGCGTGGTCGAGCGGCTCCAGCGGCAGGGCCACCGGGTCCTGGCACCGGCCCTGCCGCTGCGCGACCTGGCCAGTGACGCCGCCTACATCCGCAGCGTCCTGGACGGCGTGACCGGCCCGGTCGTGCTGGTGGGGCACTCCTACGGCGGCGCGGTCATCAGCCAGGCCGCGTCCGGCGCCTCCCACGTCAAGGCCCTGGTCTACATCGCGGCGTTCGTGCCGGAGGTCGGGGAGAGCGCGCTCGCACTGACCGACAAGTTCCCCGGCAGCACCCTGGGGCAGGCCACCGTCGCACAGACCTATCCGCTCCCCGGGGGCGGGCAGGCGGAGGAACTCGTCATCAGGAAGGACCTGTTCCGCGATCAGTTCGCGGCCGGAGTGCCGATCCGCACGGCCCAGGTCATGGCGGCGGGACAGCGGCCCATCACGCTCGCCGCGCTCCAGGAACGGGCCACGGCCGCCGCCTGGAAGACCATCCCCAGCTGGTACCTCGTCGCCGACCGTGACCGCAACATCCCCCCGACCGCCGAGCGATGGATGGCCCGGCGCGCCGGCGCCCACACCGTCGCCGTCGACGCCCCGCACGCCGTCTCCGTCAGCGACCCCGAGCCCGTCACCGACCTGATCCTGCGCGCATCCCGCTCCGTGCGCCACGGTCGCTGACCGGGGCCACGGACCGGGCCACGACGTCCCGCGGCCGACAGCTCTCACCCCCCACCGTCCGGCCGCGGGACCCCCATCCCCGGGCAGTCCTCCGGTCATCCGCAGGGACCGCAGAGCCACACGGCTCCGCTCGGACCCCGACCGGGAGGTGGAAGCGGTCGTCGTCATGGGCCGCGCGGCACGCCACGGGCGTGAGGCCGATGCCGGGAACCACGTCGCGGGACCCACCGTCGGACGAGATCTCCCCGAACGTGTCCTCCCCATGGGCCGACCGGCACCGCGGTCCGGCCCCGGCGACGCCTGCCCGGGCTTCGCTCCGGCAGGCCCCCGGCTGGTGAACCCGACGACCTCGACGACCCCGGTCATCCCGACGACCCCGACGATCTCGAACCGACCCGCACGCTCAACGGCGAGCGTCAGCGCCGTGCGCCGCATCGGCGAACTGTGCCAGGAGTTCGCCCGCCCGCGCCCGTCCGACCGAAACCAGGAGATCACTCCATGCCCAGAACGCTCACCAGGACCCGTTCCGCCCTCGTGGCCGCAGCCGTGGCCGCCGTCCTCGCGGCCACCATGACCGACCCCGCGGCCGCGACCGGCGCCCGTTCGACGCCGGACGTGCGCTTCGTCGCCCACCTGGACATCGCCGACGGCCGGCGACCCGAGAACATCACCCTGGAGCCCGGCAACAGCGCCGTGGTCACCTTCGCCTACAGCCGCCGGATCGCCCGCATCACGCCCGACGGGCGGGTGCACATCCTCGCCACGCTGCCCGAGCCGCCCGCCGGATCCGTCACCCCCACCCTCCGCTCCCCCTTCCTCGGCGGCATCGTCCGTGACCACGACGGAACGCTGTACTTCCTCTACGCCACCGGCAGCAGCGACCTGACCGGCGTGTGGCGCCTGCGCCCCGGCGGTTCACCGCAGCGCATCGCCGCCCTCCCCGCCGACGGCCTGCCCAACGGCCTCGCCCTCGACGCCCACGAACACCTGCTGTACGCCGCCGACTCGGTCCGCGGAACCCTCTGGCGGGTGCCGACCCACGGCGGCCCCGTGACCCCCTGGGCCACCGGCCCCGAACTCGCCCCCGCCGGCTTCCTCGGCGCCAACGGCGTCAAGGTCCACAACGGCGACGTATGGGTGACCAATCTCGACAAGGGCACGGTGCTGCGCATCCCCGTCACCCGGCACGCCGCGGCCGGCCCCGTCGAGACCCGGGCCACCGGCCTGGTCGACATCGACGACTTCGCGTTCACCGGCCACGGCGACACGCTGCTGGCGGCGATCAACGCGGACAACGAGGTCGCGCTGGTCGGTCCGGACGGCGGACACACGACCGTGCTCACGGCGGCCGACGGCCTGCAGAACCCGACGTCGGTCGCCGTGCGCGGCACCACGGCCTACATCGCCAGCGGCGCCTACTTCACCGACACCGACCCCAACCTCCTGTCCGCACACATCACTTCGCACCGATAGGCCATCCGTCCCGCCCCCTTCCGACAGGACTGCCCATGTCACTACCCCACACGGACCCCGCTCCCGCCGAGGCCGCCGCGGCCCCCTTCGACCCCCGCGCCTTCGAGGTCGTACCGGCGCGGGCCTTCGAGGACCTGCGCGTCGGAGAGGTCTTCCGGGCGCCCAGCCGCACCCTCACCGATGCCCACGCCGCCGCGTTCCAGACCGTCTCCGCGGACAACCACCCCGTGCACTACGACGTCGAGTGGGCGCGCAGACACGGTCATGCGGCTCCCGTCGTCCACGGTCTGCAAGTACTGGCCTTCACCGCCCCCGGAGCCACCCTCTTCCCGCACTTCATCGGCGACGTGTTCATCAGCTTCCTCGAACTGTCCTGCACGTTCCTCGCCGAGGTGCACTCCGGGGACACGCTCTACCCCGCGCTCACCGTCACCGGCCTGGAGCCGCAGGGCGACAACGGCGTCGTCACCACGGCCGCGAGCGTCCACAATCAGCGCGGCGAACTCGTGCTGGAGGGGCACCACAAGTATCTGCTGAGGCGTGATCGGACGCGGGGGTAGCAGACCGAACGCCCCCTACGGGGCCGCGTCGGGGAGCGCCTCCGACGCGGCCCCGGCCAGGACGCGGCCCATACCGTTGAGCAGCACGCCCAGCCGGCGGCGCTCGTCCGGCCGCAGCCCGCCGAGCAACTGCCGCTCCGCGGCCCGCCGTTCCCCGGCCACCTCGTCGACGAGGGCGCGTCCGGCCGTGGTCAGCCGCAGCCGCACCACACGCCGGTCCTGCGCGTCCCGCTCCCGCTCGATGAGCCCGGCGCGCGCCAGCCGGTCGGCGTGCTGGGTCATCCCGCCGGCCCGCACCGCGCCCGCCGCGGCGAGCTCGGTCATGGTGCGCGGGGAGGGGGCGCGGCGCAGCTCCGCGAGCACCTCGAACGCGGCGAGGCCGATGCCGTGCCGCTTCACGACGCGTCCGATAAGGGTGCGGTAGCGGGCGGCGCACTCGGTGAGCGCGGCGAAGACGCGGGTGTCCGCGTCGGTCGCGGGGGCGGGGTCCTGCGGCGGTACGGCCGGGGCCCGCGCGGTCGCCGGTGTGCCGACGGCCGTGGCGAGCACCGCGGCGAGCAGTGGCTCCAGTTCCTCCGTCGGCACCGAGCGGGCCGGCTCGTGCGCGAACAGGTACCGCTCCATGATGACGCCGAACAGGATGCTGCGGATGAGCCCGATCCGCGTCCTGGCCTCGTGCGAGTCACCGAGCACCCCGGTCAGCGGCCCGGTCACCAGACGGTCCAGGAGCTCGGCCAGCTGTTCGGCGCTGGGCGGGTGGCTCAGCGCTGAGCGGATCAGCGCCGCGAGCGGGTCCTGGGCGGAGAGCCGGTCCCAGCGGTCCAGATACGAGTGGGCGAGCGCCTGCGGGAGTCCGGCCGGATCGTTGCCCGCCGCGTCGAGCACATGGGCCGTGACCCCGGTGCCCTCGCCCACGACGGCACGGAAGAGGCCGTCCTTGGACCCGAAGTACGCCATCACGAGACCGGGCGTCACCCCGGACTCGGCGGCGATGGCCCGGATGCTCGCCCCCTGATAGCCATGGGCCGCGAACAGCCGCCGGGCCGCCGCGAGCACGGCCCGGCGATTCCCCTCGGGGTCGTGCGAGCGGGCGCGCCGCCGCTCGTTGTCGGGGGCTGTCTCCTGCTCTGCGTCCACCTGGCCACATTAGACGACGCGTCCGGAGCTCCCCGCTTCATGAACGTGCGTTCAAAAGGATCGGGATCGGTGCGTTGTCGGAACAAGTGTTCAAAAATTCCGGGCGGCTGCGTGGACCGGCCCCGTCAACTCGCCCAGCGGGCGCCCGCTGCCGCCCCGGCGCGCCGCGACGATCTCCGCCGCGATCGACACGGCCGTCTCCTCCGGCCCGCGCCCGCCGAGGTCGAGGCCGATGGGGGAGCGGAGCCGGTCCAGGGCGGCCGCGTCGAGACCGGCCTCCCGCAGCCGCGCGAGCCGGTCCTCGTGGGTGCGACGGCTGCCCATGGCGCCGACGTACCCGGCCCGCCCGCGCAGCGCCACCGCCAGCAGCGGCACGTCGAAGCGGGCGTCGTGCGTCAGCACGCACACCGCCGTCGTCGCGTCGACCAGGTTCTCGTGCGCGGCGAGCCAGCGGTGCGGCCAGTGGGCGACGACCTCGTCGGCCTCGGGGAAGCGCTCGCGGGTCGCGAACGCGGGGCGCGCGTCGCACACCGTCGTGCGGTACCCGAGCAGCGCGCCGATCCGCACCAGCGGGCGCGCGAAGTCGACGGCGCCGAACACCAGGAGCCGGGGCGGGGCCCCGAAACACCGGACGAACACGTCCCGTTCGGGTGCGCAGTCCGGTCCCGGCGCGGCCTCGCCGACCCGGACGACACCGCTCTCGCCGCAGGGCAGCAGCCCCGCGGCGGCGTCGGCCGCGGCCCGGTCCAGGCGCGGATCGCCGAGCGAACCCGCGGGGCCCGCACCGTCCACCACGAGCACCCCGCCGTCCCCGTCCAGCGGCGTCACGAGCGCGACCGGGGCCCGGGCCGCGACCGCCGCCGCCACCCGGCCGAGCGGCGCCTGCGCGGTCATCTCGCGCACCGTCACCTCGATCGTCCCGCCGCAGGTCAGCCCCACCGCGAAGGCGTCGTCGTCGCTCACCCCGTACGTCTCGCGGGCCGGTCCCGCGCCCGCGAGCACCTCCTCGGCGAGGGCGCACACCGCGGCCTCCACGCAGCCGCCGGAGACACTGCCGACCACCCGCCCGTCGGCGGCGACGAGCATCGACGTGCCCACCGGGTGCGGGGCCGAGCCCGCGGTGTGTACCACCGTGGCCAGCGCGAAGCGGACCCCGTCGGACTGCCATGCGGCGGCCTGGTCGATCACGTGACGCATCACTTCGGAACCTTTCCTCGCAGCCTCTTGCCAAGAAGATAGTTCAGCGTCAATCATTTCAGCCATTAGATACATGGGCCTGAAGGACCGGCCCAGAACTCAGCCCGAGAAGTCGGTCCGAGAAGTCGGTCCGAGAAGTCAGCCCGAGAGGTCAGGTGGCAGACGGCTTGAAACCCACACCCTTCGACTACAGCGCGCCCCGCACCGTTCCGGAGGCACTGGCGCTGCTCGCCGACGAGGACCGCGACCCCAAGGTGGTCGCCGGCGGCCAGTCGCTGATCCCGATGCTGAGCATGCGCCTCGCCCGCCCCGGTCTGCTCGTCGACATCACGCGTATCCCCGGCCTCGACCGGATCACGGTCGACGCGTCCGGCGCCCTGCACATCGGCGCGGCCGTCCGCCAGGCCCGCGCCGCGGCCGACCCCGGCGTCCGGGCCGGATGGCCGCTGCTCGCCGCCGCGATCGGCCACATCGGACACCCGCAGATCCGGGCCCGCGGCACCGTCTGCGGCAGCCTCGTCCACCACGACCCGGCCGCCGAACTGCCCACCGCCGCCCTGGTGCTGGACGCCCGCTTCGTGATCGCGGGCCCGTCCGGGACCCGTACGGTGGCCGCCGAGGACTTCTTCGTCGCCACCTTCCAGACCGCTGTCGCACCGGACGAGCTGCTCACCGAGGTCGTCCTGCCGCCCCGACCGGGCGGCTGGGCGTTCGAGGAGCTCGCGCGCCGGCACGGCGACTTCGCCACGATCGGCGTCGCCGTGCTGCTCACCGCGGCCGACGGCGACGCGGGCACCGTGGGCTCGGCCCGCGTCGTGTTCTGCGGGGCGGGCTCCGTACCCGTACGCCTGCCCGCCGTGGAACAGGCGCTGACCGGCACCGACGCGGGACCGGCCGCCCTGGCCGCCGCCCGCGACGCGGCGCTCGCGCACCTCGCCCCGTCCGACGACGTGCACGCCACCGCCGTCTACCGCCGCGAAGCGGCCGCCCACCTCCTCGTCCGCGCCTGCACCACCGCATGGGAGCGCACCCGATGACCACCGTCACCCCCGGCCCCCGCCCCGTGCGGACCCCGCCGCTCGCCGAGCCCTCCGGCTGGCACGAGATACGCCTGACCGTCAACGGCGCACCCGTCACCGCACAGGTCGAGTCCCGGCTGCTGCTCAGCGACTTCCTGCGCGACCGGCTCCGCCTCACCGGCACCCACGTCGGTTGCGAGCACGGCGTCTGCGGCGCCTGCACCGTCCTCGTCGACGGTGAGCCCGTCCGGTCCTGCCTCACCCTCGCCGTCCAGTGCGAGGGCGCCGACCTGCGCACCGTCGAGAGCCTCGCCCCGCAGGACGCCCCGCTCACTCCCGTGCAGCGCGCCTTCCACGAGTGCCACGGCATGCAGTGCGGCTTCTGCACCCCCGGCTTCCTGATGACGACGACCGCGCTGACCGAACAGGACGAGCGCCCCGCGCAGAGCGAGGTCGCCGACGCCCTCAGCGGCCATCTGTGCCGCTGCACCGGCTACCGCAACATCCGCCGCGCCGTGGGCCAGGCCCTCGACGAGACGTACGACGACGCGAAGCGAGGGGAGTGACCGTGTCCCGGACCAACAACCGAACCGACGACCGAACCGACGACCGAACCGACGACCGAACCGACGACCGAACCGCCGGCCGGGCCGATGGCCGGACCGCCAGTCGGGCGGATGACCGGGCCGACGGCCGAACCGCCAGCCGGGCCGACGACCGAACCGTCGACCGGGCTGCCAGCCGAACCGGCGGTCGGACCGACGACCGGGCTGCCAGCCGAACCGACGGTCGGACCGACGACCGGGCTGCCAGCCGGGCCGACCACCGAACCGACCACCGAACCGACCACCGAACCGACCACCGAACCGCCCCCAAGAGCAGCGGCTGGATCGGCCGCCCCGTCCCCCGCGTCGAGGACGACCGGCTGCTGCGCGGCGACGGCCGCTACGTCGACGACATCGACCTGCCCGGCGCCGCCGAGGCCGCCGTCCTGCGCAGCCCGCACGCCCACGCCCGCATCGAGTCCGTCGACGTGAAGGCCGCGCGCGAGGCCCCCGGCGTCGTCGCCGTCTGGACCGGCGCCGACGTCGCCGACCTCCCCGCTCTCCTCAACCGCGAGGAGCTGCGCACCCCGCCGCGCCTGGCCGAACTCCTCGATCCGCGCGTCGCCATGACCCCGATGCCGCTGCTCGCCACCGACAAGGTCCTGTACGTCGGCCAGCCCGTCGCGCTCGTCCTCGCCGAGAACCGCTACCTCGCCGAGGACGCCCTCGAACTGATCGACGTGCGATACAGCGCGCTCCCGGTCCTCGTCGACCCGGACCTGGCCCTCACCGCCGACGCGCCGCTGCTCCACGACGACCTGCCCGACAACACCGCCGTCGCCGTCACCACCCAGGTCGGCGACCCGGACGCCGCGTTCTCCGCCGCGCACACCGTCGTCAGCGAGGAGTTCCACGCCCACCGCTACGTCGCCTCACCCATCGAGACCCGGGCCGTCGCGGCCCGCGTCGACCCCTACAGCGGCGACCTCACCGTCTGGTCCAACACCCAGACCCCGCACCGCGTCCGCGACGCCATCGCCCACACCCTCGGCCGCGACAACGAGACCGTCCGCGTCATCGCCACCGACGTCGGCGGCGGCTTCGGCCAGAAGGGCATCCTCTACGTCGAGGAGCTCCTGGTCCCCTACGCCGCAAGGGAGTTGGGGCGCCCCGTCGCCTGGCGCGAGGACCGCAGCGAGAACCTCACCGCCGCCTCGCACGCCCGCGAACAGATCCACCGCATCGAACTGGCCGCCGACGCCGACGGCACCCTCCTCGCCGTCCGCGACCGGATCACCGTCAACTTCGGCGCGTACAACATGACCGGGCTCGTCGTCCCGTACAACTCGCTGTGCCATCTGCTCGGCCCCTACCGCGTCCCGAACGTCGACATCGACGTCCTCGGCGTCCTCACCAACACCGCCTTCGCCACGCCCTACCGCGGCGCCGGACGCCCCGAGACGGTCTTCGCGATGGAGCGCGCCATGGACCGGCTCGCCGCGCAACTGGGCATCGAACCGGCCGAGTTGCGGGCCCGCAACCTCATCACCCCCGAAGAGATGCCGTACGCGACCGGACTCGTCGACCGCTCCGGCAACCCCCAGTCCTACGACTCGGGCGACTTCCCGGAGCTGCTGCGCCGGGCCCGCGCCCAGGTCGCCGTACCGGTGGGGGAGCGGCCCGCGGGCAAGCACGTCGGCGTCGGCTACGCGATGTACATCGAGGCCACCGGACTCGGCCCCTTCGAGACCGCCCGGATCGACATCGCGCCCAGCGGCCGCGTCAAGCTGGCCATCGGCGCCCCCTCCCAGGGGCAGGGCCACCGCACGTCCATGGCGCAGATCGCCGCCGACGCGCTCGGCGTCCCGCTCGACATGATCGACGTGGTCGGCGGCGACACCGACCGCACCCCGTTCGGCGTCGGCACCATCGCCAGCCGCGCCCTCGTCAACGCGGGCAACGCCACCCACCGCGCCGGAAAGCTCGTCCGCGAGAAGGCCCTCGATGCGGCCGCCCGCCGACTCGGCGTACCCGTAGCCGAACTCACCCTCACCGACGGGGTGTTCATCACCAGGACACCCGGCGGCCCCACCCTCACCCTCGCCGAACTCGCGGGCCGCGCCCCGCTGCCCGGCACCCCCGAACCCACCGACGGACGGCACGGCACCGAACTCAGCGAGACCGTCCACTTCCGCCCGCCGGGCTTCGCCGTCGCCAGCGGCGCGCACGCCGCCGTCGTCGAGGTCGACGAGCACACGGGGGAACTGGAGATCCTCCAGTACGTCGTCGTCCACGACGCCGGCGTCATCGTGAACCCGCTCATCGCCGAGGGCCAGGTCACCGGCGGCGTCGCGCAGGGCATCGGCGGCGCCCTCTACGAGGAGATGATCTACGGGCCCGACGGGCAGCCCCGCACCGGCACGTACATGGACTACCTCGTCCCCACCTCCTCCGAGATCCCCGACCTCACCATGGACGAGATCCACTCGCCGAGCCCCATGAACGACCTCGGCGTCAAGGGCCTCGGCGAGGGCGGCGCCATCGCGCCCCAGGCGGTCCTCGCAGGCGCGGTCGAGGACGCCCTGCGCCCCTTCGGCGTCGTCGTCCGCCGCGGCCCCCTCTCGCCCAGCCGCATCCGCGACCTGCTCCGCACCCCCGCCCGCTGACGCACGACAGGAAGACCCCGACCATGCAGCTCGACCACACCTTCACCGTCCCCGCCGCCCCCGACGACGCCTGGAAGCTCTTCCACGACCTGGCCCGCGTCGCCCCCTGCATGCCGGGCGCGGTCCTCGACACCCTCGACGGCGACACCTTCACCGGCCGGGTGAAGGTCAAGGTCGGCGCGGTGCAGATGAGTTACCGCGGCGAGGGCACCGTCGCCCGCGACGAGCAGGCCCGCACCCTGAGCCTCGACCTCAGCGGCAGCGAGACCCGCGGCGCGGGCACCGCGTCCGCCCGCGTCACCGCCGAACTCGTCGAGGACCCGGCCGGCACCCGGGTGCGGGTCCGCACCGACCTCGACATCACCGGCCGCCCCGCCCAGTTCGGCCGCGGCATCATGACCGAGGTCGGCGACCGTATCGTGGGCCAATTCGCCGACCGGCTCCAGGAGTTGCTCAGCGCTCCGCGGACCGGGGCCGTGCCCGCCCCGGGGACGGCCGCCGAGCCGGAGGCCGTCGACCTCGGCGCCGCCGCCCTCCCGGTCCTGCTGCGCAAGGCCGCCGTCCCGGCCGCCGCCCTGCTGGCCGCGGTCGTGCTGATCAGGGTCCTGGGCCGGCGCGGCCGCTGACCGCCCGCCCGGCGGGGCGTGATCGCTTGAGGGGTAGAATTTTCAGGGGCGTACGACCATGCGCCCACCCGAGAGCACGCGAGGGGACGGGGATGGCCGAGCGGAAGGCGACGCGGCAGGACGCCGTGGCACAGATCGTGGCGGACTGGGCACGCGAGCGCCCCGAGCTCGACACCTCCCCGCTGGAGGTGCTGGCCCGGCTGCACCGCTCGTTCCTGCGGTACAACGCGAAGCTGAACGCTTCGATAGAGCACCACGGCCTGTCCGTCGCCGGGTTCGACGTGCTGACCGCGCTGCGCCGCTCGGGCAAGCCCTACCGGCTCACCGCGGGCCAGCTCGCCGACTCCGGACTCGTCTCCTCGGCCGGTGTCACGCTGCGCATGGACCGCCTGGAGAAGGACGGCCTCATCGTGCGCGAGCGCGACGCCGACGACCGGCGCGTCGTCTACTCGCGGCTCACCGACGAGGGCCTCGCCAAGGTCGACGAGGTCTTCGCCGAGCACCTGGACAACGAGAGCCGGATGCTCGCCGGGCTCTCCCCGTCCGAGCGCCGCCAACTCGCCCGTCTGCTCGGCAAGTTGGAGCGCTCGATCGTCGATTCGGAGTCCGAAGAGGAGGGCTGAGCGGGCGCCGCGCCCACTGCCGCGGCGTGCTCGGCGCCGCCGCCCGCACCACCGGCGCCGCTCACTCCCACAGCGTGCTCGCCGCCGCCTGCACCTCCGGCGCCGCTCACTCCCACAGCGTGCTCGGCGCCGCCGCCCGCACCACCGGCGCGATCTCCTCGGCGAACCGCTGCAAGGTCTCGGCCTGCTCGCTCGTGCCCTGCCCGAACGCGTCGACCGTGATCGACTGCAGATCGTGCCCGTACAGCGCGTGGTACCCGAGGATCTTGTCGATGATCTGCTGCGGCGACCCGATCAGCTGCGGCCCGTCAGCGATGGCGTCCTCGATCGTCCGGAACGGCGTGTTGTACCCGGCCCGCCCCTCCAGGTGCGGTCTGAAGCTCTGCGCGACCTTCGCCTCGTACAGCTCCCGGTAGCGGGCCACCGCCTGCTCGTGGGTGTCGGCGATCAGCAGCCCGCCCGAGCCTGCCGCCACCCGCGCCCGCGCCGGGTCGTGCCCGTACGCGGCGAACCGCTCCCGGTAGTGGTCGATCAGCCGCGCGTACGCGGCCCGCGGCTGGATCGCGTTGGCCGTGAACAGCGGATCGCCGTAACGGGCGGCGAGCTCGGGGGAGTTGAGGGAGGTCGCCGAGCCGTGCCAGACGCGGGGGAGTCCCGCATACGGCCGCGGCACCGTCGTCACTCCTTTCAGGGCGGGCCTGAACTCCCCTTCCCAGTCGACGCCTTCCTCCGTCCACAGCCGTCGCAGCAGCTCGTACTTCTCCTTCTGCAGATCCCACCGCCGCGCCTCGTCGAGGCCGAAGAGACTGAAGTGGCCCGCCTCGGCGCCCTTGCCCACGACCAACTCGACGCGGCCGTGTGACAGTTGGTCGAGCGTCGCGTAGTCCTCCGCGACCCGCACCGGGTCCAGGATCGCCACGACCGTGACCCCGGTCAGCAGCTTGATACGGGTCGTGCGCGCCGCGAGCGCGCCGAGCACCACGGTCGGGCTCGACGACAGGAAGGGCCCCGCGTGCCGCTCGCCGACCGCGTACGCGTCGTACCCGAGCCGCTCCGCGGCCACCCCGACCTCGACGACCTGCGCCAACCGCTCGGCGGCGGTGGGCAGTTCACCGGTCAGCGGGTGCGGGGCGTGTCCGATGAGGGAGAGCACCTGGAACTTCACGCGGCGGCCTCCCTCGTGAACAGGGCGGCGTGCCGCACGTCCGGAGCCGGACCGGGTTCACCGGCCGGCGCGACACCGAGGGGAAACGGAGAGGAAGCCATGCCTCAAGGCTCACTCCCGGACATTGCGGACGTGTGTACGCGGTATGGCAGCCCGTCCTGACAAGCCCGTCCTGACAAGCCCGTCCTGACAAGCCCGTCCTGACAAGCTCGTTCTGACTAGCCCGCTCTGGCAAGCCCGTCCTGACATGCCCGTCCTGACATGCCCGAGGGGCGACTCCCCCCGTGGGAGCCGCCCCTCAAGTTCCTTGCGTGCGGGCCTACTTCTTGCCCAGCAGGTCCTCCACCTTGCCGCGGATCTCGTCCGTGGCCAGACCCCGGATCGTCAGGGTCGTGCGGCGGCGCAGCACGTCGTCCGCCGTCTCGGCCCACTCGTGGTCCCGGGCGTAGGCGACCTGCGCCCAGATCTCCGGGGCGTCCGGGTGGACGCGCTCGGCCAGCTCCGGGTTCTCGTTCGCCAGGCGCGCGATGTCGAAGGCCAGCGAGCCGTAGTGCGTCGCCAGGTGCTTGGCCGTGTCGGCGGCCATGCGAGGGCCGGGCGCCGGGTTGTCGACCAGGAGGCGGTGCGCGACGGCCCGCGGGTTGGCGACGCCGGGCAGCGGCATCCGCTTCGGCAGCTCGTTGATCGGCTCGAAGTCGTCCCCGAGCGGGTGGCCCGGCAGCGACTCCAGCTTCTTCATGACCGTACGGCCGATGTGGCGGAAGGTGGTCCACTTGCCGCCCGCGACGGACAGCATGCCGCCCGTGCCCTCGGTGACGACCGTCTCGCGCTTGGCCTTGGAGGTGTCGCCCGGGCCGCCTGGCAGCACGCGCAGACCCGCGAACGAGTACGTGATCAGATCCCGCTTCAGCTGCTGGTCACGGACGGAGAAGGCGGCCTCGTCCAGGATCTGGTCGATGTCCTTCTCGGTGACCGACACGTCGCGCGGGTCGCCCTCGTACTCCTCGTCGGTCGTACCGAGCAGCAGCATGTCCTCCCAGGGGAGGGCGAAGGTGATGCGGTACTTGTCGATGGGCGTGGCCAGCGCGGCCTTCCACTGCGACGTCCGCTTCAGGACCAGGTGCGCGCCCTTGGACAGACGGATGGAGGGGGCCGCGTTCGGGTCCTCCATCTTCCGCAGGTGGTCGACCCACGGGCCGGTCGCGTTCAGCACCAGGCGGGCGCTGACCCCGAACTCGTCGCCGCTCGTGCGGTCCTTGAGCTCGGCGCCCGTGACCCGGCCGCGGGTGAAGCGCAGGCCGGTGACCTCGGCGTGGTTGAGGACCACGGCACCGGCGTCGACCGCCGCGCGTACGGTCATCAGCGCCATCCGCGCGTCGTTCATCTGGTCGTCGCCGTACACGGCCACGGCCTTCAGGTTCTCCGTGCGCAGCTCCGGCACGTCCTGCTGCGCCTTGGCGGGGGAGAGCAGGTGGCCGACGCCGTCGCCGAACGCCGACAGCGCGCTGTACGCGAAGACTCCCGCGCCCAGCTTGGCCGCGCCGTGCGGGCCGCCCTTGTACACGGGGAGGTAGAAGGTGAGCGGGTTGGCGAGGTGCGGTGCCACGGTGCGCGACACCGCACGCCGCTCGAAGTGGTTCTCCGCGACCAGCTTCACCGCGCCGGTCTGCAGGTAGCGCAGACCGCCGTGGAGCAGCTTCGATGACGCGGAGGAGGTCGCCCCGGCGAAGTCGCCGGCGTCGACCAGGGCCACCCTGAGACCGGACTGCGCGGCGTGCCAGGCAGTGGAGATGCCCAGGATGCCGCCGCCGATGACCAGGAGGTCGTACGTCGCCTTGGAAAGCTGCTCGCGGGTCTCGGCGCGGCTCGGGTTGGAGCCGGCGACCGGGTGCGTTCCGAGGGCAGGCACGGTCTGCAGGGTGGGGGTACTCATGTGGGGTCTTACTCCTCGACAGAGCTGTCTTCGAGCCAGCCCATGGACCGTTCGACGGCCTTGAGCCAGCTCTTGTACTCACGGTCACGGATGGCCGCGTCCATGCGGGGGGTCCACTCCGCGGCCCGCCGCCAGTTGGCGCGCAGGTCGTCGGTGCTGGACCAGAAGCCGACGGCGAGACCGGCGGCGTAGGCGGCGCCGAGGCAGGTCGTCTCGGCCACCATCGGGCGCACCACCGGGGCGTCCAGGAAGTCCGAGAGGGTCTGCATCAGCAGGTTGTTGGAGGTCATGCCGCCGTCGACCTTGAGCGCGGTCAGCTCGACGCCGGAGTCCTTCGTCATGGCGTCGGTGATCTCGCGGGTCTGCCAGGCGGTGGCCTCGAGGACGGCACGCGCGATGTGCGCCTTGGTGACGTAGCGGGTCAGACCCGCGATCACGCCGCGCGCGTCGGAGCGCCAGTACGGGGCGAACAGGCCGGAGAAGGCGGGCACGAAGTACGCGCCGCCGTTGTCCTCGACCGAGGACGCCAGCGTCTCGATCTCGGCGGCCGACTTGATCAGGCCCATCTGGTCGCGCATCCACTGCACCAGCGAACCGGTGACGGCGATCGAGCCCTCCAGGGCGTAGACCGGCTTCTGGTCGCCGATCTGGTAGCCGACCGTGGTCAGCAGGCCCGAGTAGGAGTTGATGGCCTTGTCACCGGTGTTCATCAGCATGAAGGTGCCGGTGCCGTACGTGGACTTGGCCTCGCCCTCGGCGAAGCAGGTCTGGCCGAACAGGGCCGCCTGCTGGTCACCGAGCGCCGAGGCGACCGGGATGCCGCCGAGTACGTCGCCGAGCGTGCCGCCGGTGACCTCGCCGTAGACCTCGGCGGAGGACCGGATCTCCGGCAGCATCTCCATCGGGACGCCGATGGAGGAGCAGATGCGCTCGTCCCACTGCATCTCGTGCAGGTTCATCAGCAGGGTGCGGGAGGCGTTGGTGACGTCGGTGACGTGCTTGCCGCCGTCGACACCACCGGTCAGGTTCCAGATGACCCAGGTGTCCATGGTGCCGAAGAGGATGTCGCCGCGCTCGGCGCGCTCGCGCAGGCCCTCGACGTTGTCGAGCAGCCAGCGGGCCTTGGGGCCGGCGAAGTACGAGGCCAGCGGCAGGCCGGTCTCGCGGCGGAAGCGGTCCTGTCCGACGTTGCGCCCGAGCTCCTTGCACAGGGCGTCGGTGCGGGTGTCCTGCCAGACGATGGCGTTGTGGACGGGCTCACCGGTGTTCTTGTCCCAGAGCAGCGTCGTCTCGCGCTGGTTGGTGATGCCGATGGCCTTGATGTCGTCGCGGGTGATGCCGGCCTTCTGGATGGCCCCGGCGACGACCTCCTGGACGTTGGTCCAGATCTCGTTCGCGTCGTGCTCGACCCAGCCCGGCTTCGGGAAGATCTGCTCGTGCTCCTTCTGGTCGACGGAGACGATGCGTCCGTCGCGGTCGAAGACGATGCAGCGGCTGGAGGTGGTGCCCTGGTCGATGGCCGCGATGAACGGGCCTGCGGTGTGTGCGTCGGTCACGTGGTGCTCCTCGTCGAACGTGCGGTGGTCGGTGTCGGTGGCGTCGCTCAGAACAGCTTGTAGATCAGTCCGGCGAGCGCGCCGCCGATGAGCGGGCCTGCCACCGGAATCCACGCGTACGACCAGTCCGAACCACCCTTGTTGGGCAGCGGGAGCAGCGAGTGGACGATGCGCGGGCCGAGGTCACGGACCGGGTTGATCGCGTAACCGGTCGGACCGCCGAGCGAGAGACCGATGCTGACGACGACGAACGAGGTGATCAGGGCGCCGAGGACGCCGAGGCCGTTGCCGTTGTCGTTGAGGCCCTGCGTGAGGATCGCCAGGACCAGCACGACGGTGGCGATGATCTCCGTGACCAGGTTCTGCACCGCGTTCCGGATCTCCGGGCCGGTGGAGAAGATGCCGAGGACCGGGCCGGCCTTGGGCGCCGCCTTCGGGTCGACCATGCCCTCCTCGCCGTTGTTCGCGTGCGCCTCCAGGACCGCCTGGTCCGTCAGGTGCGCCTGGAACTGGCCGTAGTACACGATCCACACGAGAACCGCGCCGATCATGGCGCCGAGCAGCTGCGACGCCAGGTAGAGCGGTACGTCGCTCCACTTGGTGCCGCCCTCGATGGCCAGGCCGATCGTGACCGCCGGGTTGAGGTGCGCACCGGAGACGCCGCCGACCATGTAGGCGCCGGTCAGGACCGCGAAGCCCCAGCCGAACGCGATGGCGACCCAGCCGGCGTTGAACGCCTTCGACCGCTTGAACGTGACGGCGGCGCAGACGCCACCGCCCAGCAGAATGAGTACGGCGGTACCGATGGTCTCGCCGAGGAAGATGTCGTGGCTGGACACCCGCGACTCCTTTGTCCTTCGTCCAGGGGAATACCCGAGTAGCGAACCCCCGGGTCCCTTTCCGGTGGTCCGAGCCCCGTAAGGGGGCGGGTTGCGGCCTGGCCTGTCCACACTCTAACGCGTATTGCCGGTAGGTGTTCGACAATGCCGACCGATGGACGCGAGTCTCGCCCCGCGTTCACTGCCTCGTCAAGGGTCCTGTTATCGAAAGCACGATCGTTATTGATCGTTCCCGCCTATCGGTGTTCGCACCCTCGCTGGTGTTCCTCGATCGTCGCGCGGATCCGTGCAGGCTGCACCTTGAAGGGCCGGGAAAAGATCGGCGACACGTCAAAGCCCCGTCCGGGGACGGGGCTTGAGAGGGTGCGCGAGGCGGCGCGCGGGACGGCTCAGAAGCGGCTGGCGCCCAGATCGCGGGAGACGGCACGGGCGCAATCCCGTACGGCGGCGATGAGTTCGGGGCGCAGCGCCCCCTCCTCGTCGGCCTTGCAGACCCGCTCCACGGCGCCGGTGATGCCGACCGCGCCCACCGGCATCCGGTGCCGGTCGTGGATCGGCGCCGCGACCGAGGCCACGCCCTCCCATGTCTCCTCGACGTCGGCGGCGTACCCGCGCGCGCGGGTCAGATCGAGCACCGCCTCGAACTCCCCGAGCTCGCAGACCGTCTTGGCGGTGAACTCCTTGCGCTCCGTGTCCACGACCTCGCTGTGCGCGACCGGGTCGTACGCGGTGATGACCTTGCCCAGTGCCGTCGAGTGCAGCGGCTGCATCGCCCCCACCTCCAGGACCTGCCGACTGTCATCGGGCCGGAACACATGGTGAACGATCAACACACCCTGCTGGTGCAGGACTCCGAGATAGACGGCCTCGCCGCTGGAGCGGGCCAGGTCGTCGGTCCACACGAGGGCGCGGGCGCGCAGCTCGTGCACGTCCAGATAGCTGTTGCCCAGGCGCAGCAGCTCCGCGCCCAACTGGTAACGGCCCGATGCCGCGTCCTGCTCCACGAAGCCCTCGGCCTGCAGCGTGCGCAGGATGCCGTGCGCGGTGCCCTTGGCCAGGCCGAGCGCCGACGCGATGTCCGAGAGACCGAGTCGCCGCTCGCCGCCCGCGAGGAGCCGCAGCATCGCCGCGGCCCGTTCGAGCGACTGGATGTTGCGTGCCATCGCAGTCCCTTTCCTCCTCGGTCCTCTCACCTTGCCGGGCTCTTGCACGTTCGGCAATGCTGAACAGTATCGGTCGTTGCCGACCTCTGCTCATGCGGCGTGAGCCTACATTTCAGCCTGTTTCTCGTTACCGCCCGCTTCAGGACAGTGTGACGTGGTGCCGCCGTGTGGCGGTCCGGCCAGTGGACGCCTGTACGGAAGGACCATGGTCCCGGCTACCCTGACCGGGTGCGCCTCCGGCAAGTGGAGGCGCAAAGCCGACAGCCGTCGCACCCAGGGAGCTCTTTCATGGCCTCGTTGCCTACGCCCGCAGCTGCTACTACCGCCGGCGGTCCCCGCGCCCGCGTGGACGCCCTCCGCCAGGCCCTCGCCACCCGTGTCGTGGTGGCCGACGGCGCGATGGGCACCATGTTGCAGGCGCAGGATCCCACGCTCGAGGACTTCCAGGACCTCGAGGGCTGCAACGAGATCCTGAACGTCACCCGCCCCGACATCGTCCGCTCGGTCCACGAGGCGTACTTCTCCGTCGGCGTGGACTGCGTCGAGACCAACACCTTCGGCTCGAACTTCACGGCATCCAGTGAGTACGAGATCGCCGACCGGATCGTGGAGCTGTCCGAGGCCGGCGCCCGCATCGCCCGCGAGGTCGCCGACGAGTTCACGGCGCGGACCGGGCAGCAGCGCTGGGTGCTCGGCTCCATCGGCCCCGGCACCAAGCTGCCCTCGCTGGGCCACATCGACTACGCCACGATCCGCGACGGCTACCAGCAGAACGCCGAGGGCCTGCTCGCGGGCGGCGCCGACGCGCTGATCGTCGAGACGTCGCAGGACCTGCTGCAGACCAAGTCGTCCCTGATCGGCGCCCGCCGCGCCATGGAAGCCCTGGGCGTCTCGGTCCCGCTGATCTGCTCCCTCGCCTTCGAGACGACCGGCGTGATGCTGCTCGGCTCCGAGATCGGCGCCGCGCTGACCGCCCTGGAACCGCTGGGCATCGACCTGATCGGCCTGAACTGTTCGACGGGCCCCGCCGAGATGAGCGAGCACCTGCGCTACCTCGCGCAGCACTCCTCGACGCCGCTGATGTGCATGCCGAACGCCGGTCTGCCGATCCTGGGCAAGGACGGCGCGCACTTCCCGCTGACCCCGCCGGAGATGGCGGACGCGCAGGAGAACTTCATCAAGAACTACGGGCTGCAGCTGATCGGCGGCTGCTGCGGCTCCACGCCCGAGCACCTGCGCCAGGTCGTCGAGCGGGTCCGCGACATGACCCCGCCGCAGCGCTCGCCGCGCCCCGAGCCGGGCGCCGCCTCCCTCTACCAGACCGTGCCGTTCCGCCAGGACACCGCGTACATGGCGATCGGTGAGCGCACCAACGCCAACGGTTCGAAGAAGTTCCGCGAGGCCATGCTGGAGGCCCGCTGGGACGACTGCGTGGAGATGGCCCGCGACCAGATCCGCGAGGGTGCGCACATGCTCGACCTGTGCGTCGACTACGTCGGCCGGGACGGCGTCGCGGACATGAAGGAGCTGGCGGGACGTTTCGCCACCGCCTCCACCCTCCCCATCGTCCTGGACTCGACCGAGGTCGACGTCCTCCAGGCCGGCCTGGAGAAGCTGGGCGGCCGCGCGGTCATCAACTCGGTGAACTACGAGGACGGCGACGGCCCCGAGTCCCGCTTCGCGAAGGTCACCCGGCTGGCCCAGGAGCACGGCGCCGCGCTGATCGCGCTGACCATCGACGAGGAGGGCCAGGCCCGCACCCCGGAGAAGAAGGTCGAGATCGCCGAGCGGCTGATCGACGACCTGACCGGGAACTGGGGCATCCGCGAGTCGGACATCCTCATCGACACCCTGACCTTCACCATCTGCACGGGCCAGGAGGAGTCCCGGGGCGACGGCATCGCGACGATCGAGGCGATCCGCGAGCTGAAGAAGCGCCACCCCGACGTCCAGACGACCCTGGGCCTGTCGAACATCTCCTTCGGCCTGAACCCGGCCGCCCGCATCGTGCTGAACTCGGTCTTCCTCGACGAGTGCGTCAAGGCGGGCCTGGACTCGGCCATCGTGCACGCCTCGAAGATCCTGCCGATCGCGCGGTTCGACGAGGAGCAGGTCAAGACCGCCCTCGACCTGATCTACGACCGGCGCAGCGAGGGCTACGACCCGCTGCAGAAGCTGATGGAGCTCTTCGAGGGCGCCACCGCGAAGTCGCTGAAGGCGGGCAAGGCCGAGGAGCTGGCCGCCCTCCCGCTGGAGGAGCGCCTCAAGCGCCGCATCATCGACGGCGAGAAGAACGGCCTGGAGGCCGACCTCGACGACGCGCTCACCACGACGCCCGCCCTGGACATCGTCAACGACACCCTCCTCGACGGCATGAAGGTGGTCGGCGAGCTCTTCGGCTCCGGCCAGATGCAGCTGCCGTTCGTGCTCCAGTCCGCCGAGGTCATGAAGAACGCGGTGGCCTACCTGGAGCCGCACATGGAGAAGTCGGACGCCGAGGGCAAGGGCACCATCGTGCTGGCCACCGTGCGCGGCGACGTCCACGACATCGGCAAGAACCTCGTCGACATCATCCTGTCCAACAACGGCTACAACGTCGTCAACCTCGGCATCAAGCAGCCCGTCTCCGCGATCCTGGAGGCCGCCGAGGAGCACCGGGCCGACGTCATCGGCATGTCGGGCCTCCTGGTCAAGTCCACGGTGATCATGAAGGAGAACCTGGAGGAGCTCAACCAGCGCAAGCTGGCGGCCGACTACCCGGTGATCCTGGGCGGCGCCGCCCTCACCCGCGCCTACGTCGAGCAGGACCTGCACGAGATCTACGAGGGCGAGGTCCGCTACGCCCGCGACGCGTTCGAGGGCCTGCGCCTGATGGACGCCCTGATCGCGGTCAAGCGCGGCGTGCCCGGCGCCACCCTGCCCGAGCTCAAGCAGCGCCGGGTCAAGGCGTCCGCCACGGTCGTCGAGGAGCGGCCCGACGACAGCGCGGGGCCGGTGCGCTCCGACGTCGCCGTCGACAACCCGGTGCCCGAGCCGCCGTTCTGGGGCACCCGCGTCATCAAGGGCATCCAGCTCAAGGAATACGCCTCCTGGCTCGACGAGGGCGCCCTCTTCAAGGGCCAGTGGGGCCTGAAGCAGGCGCGCACCGGCGACGGGCCGACGTACGAGGAGCTGGTGGAGACCGAGGGCCGCCCGCGGCTGCGCGGCTGGCTCGACAAGCTGCACACCGACAACATGCTGGAAGCGGCCGTCGTCCACGGCTACTTCCCGTGCGTGTCCAAGGGCGACGACCTGATCATCCTGGACGAGTCCGGCACCGAGCGCACCCGCTTCACCTTCCCGCGCCAGCGCCGCGGCCGCCGGCTCTGCCTGGCCGACTTCTTCCGCCCGGAGGAGTCCGGCGAGACGGACGTCGTCGGGCTCCAGGTCGTCACCGTCGGCTCGAAGATCGGTGAGGCCACCGCCGAGCTGTTCGCCTCCGACTCCTACCGCGACTACCTCGAACTCCACGGCCTGTCCGTGCAGTTGGCCGAGGCCCTCGCCGAGTACTGGCACGCCCGCGTCCGCTCCGAGCTGGGCTTCTCCGGCGAGGACCCGGCCGCGATGGAGGACATGTTCGCCCTGAAGTACCGGGGTGCCCGCTTCTCCCTCGGCTACGGCGCCTGCCCGAACCTGGAGGACCGCGCGAAGATCGCCGACCTGCTCCAGCCGGAGCGGATCGGCGTCCACCTCAGCGAGGAGTTCCAGCTGCACCCCGAGCAGTCCACCGACGCCATCGTCATCCATCACCCCGAGGCGAAGTACTTCAACGCGCGTTAGCCGGCACGGCCGTACACTGGTCGGTCCAGCGCAGGCCGGTCCCCGGAAGGGGGCCGGCCTCTTCGTCCCTCATGGAGGTGTGCACGGATGACCTCTACGGTTCCCGCACTCGGTACCCGAACGGCCGACGGTTCCACGCTTCAGGCCGTGCTCCTGGACATGGACGGAACCCTCGTCGACACGGAAGGGTTCTGGTGGGACGCCGAGGTGGCCGTCTTCGCCGCACTCGGCCACACCCTCGACGACGCCTGGCGGGAGGTCGTCGTCGGCGGCCCCATGAGCCGCAGCGCCGGCTTCCTCATCGAGGCCACCGGCGCCGACATCACGCTGCCCGAGCTGACCGGGCTCCTCAACGACGGCTTCGAGCGGCGCATCAGCCGGTCGCTGCCGCTGATGCCCGGAGCCGCGAGACTCCTCGCCGAACTCGCCGCGCAGCGGGTGCCCACCGCGCTCGTCTCCGCCTCGCACCGCCGCATCATCGACCGCGTCCTGCACTCGCTCGGACCGGCCAACTTCCACCTCACCATCGCCGGTGACGAGGTCTCCAGGACCAAGCCGCACCCCGACCCGTACCTGATCGCCGCGGCGGGACTCAGCGCCGAGCCGGAGCGCTGCGCCGTCATCGAGGACACCGCCACCGGGGTCGCCGCCGCAGAGGCCGCGGGCTGCCACGTCGTCGCCGTACCCTCCGTCGCGCCCATCGAGGCGGCCCACCGGCGCACCGTCGTGCCCTCCCTCGAACACGTCAACCTGCCTTTCCTGCACGGCCTCATGACGCCCTGACAGATACCGGCCGGACCCGCGGCCCCGGGCGGGCCGGGGCCGAAGTACCGCACCGGTTAACCCAGTTGGAAGTGTGACCTTTCCCACTCTCCTGGGTCTCGACAGGTGTACCCGGGCGTGCCGAGTGCCCGCTTTTCGCCCCCTCCGGCGCGCCCATGTGTCCCGATTGGTGGCCGCCTGCGCCGAACCTTCCTCCTGAGGTGTTTTCAGTGCGTCCACGTCCGGTTCCACAGCGTGATGGGCCCCCGGATCCGGCGCCTGTGGCCCCCGGCCGCGGGCCCATTAATGTCGTCGCGAGAACATCGCCCCACCCCTCGTGTCCCGGCCGCCCACACCGCGGCGGTGCCGAGTGGGTCAAGCTCTGGAGAACGTCGAGCATGAACCGCAAGACACTGGTGCTGTCGGCCGCGATCGGCCTGCTCGCTCCCGCGCTGGCCGCGTGCGGAGGCTCGGACGGCGGCAGTGATGGCGACGCCATCGTGGTGGGTACGACGGACCAGTTCGAGGTCACCTCCGACGCTCCGGCCCCCTTCGACCCGGCCTATTCCTACGACGCGGCCGTGTGGAACGTCCTGCGGCAGACCTTCCAGACCCTGGTGTCCGTGCCCAAGGGCGGCGGCGAACCGGTGCCGGACGCCGCGCAGAGCTGCTCCTTCACCGACAGCGGCAGCGAGCGCTACGCGTGCACGCTGCGCAAGGGCCTCGAATTCTCCGACGGCCGGCCGATGACGGCCGCCGACGTGAAGTACTCGATCGACCGGGTCCTCGACATCGACAGCGACAGCGGCATCTCCGGTCTGCTGTCCACGGTCGACACCGTGGAGGTCGTCGGCAAGCGCCAGGTCGTCTTCCACCTCAACACGTCGGACGCCACCTTCCCGTACAAGCTGGCCACGCCGGCCGCTGCCATCGTCAACCCCGACCACTACGCGAAGAAGAAGCTGCGCGACGGCTTCGACATCGACGGCTCGGGCATCTACACGCTCAAGACCCAGGTCGAGCACGGCAAGGTCGTCAAGGCGGTCTTCACCAAGAACCCGCACTACAAGGGCGACGCGAAGGCCAAGAGCGACAAGGTCGAACTGCGCTCGATGGCCAGCGCCGACGCCATGGAGACGTCGCTGGAGAAGGGCGACATCGACGTGATGAGCCGCCAGCTGACGCCCGACCAGATCGCGAAGTTCTCGGCCAAGGCCCCCGACGGCATCAACTTCATCCAGTCGCCGGGCCTGGAGACGAACTTCCTCGGCTTCGCCCTCGACAACGGCGAGGTGCGCAACAAGGCAGTCCGCCAGGCCATCGCCCAGGTCGTCGACCGGGGCCAGATAGCCTCCGAGGCCTACAAGTCCACGAGCGAGTCGCTGTACTCGCTCGTCCCCGCCGGCATCGCCGGCCACGCCAACTCCTTCTTCAACAAGTACAGCGACCCGGACAAGGGCAAGGCGGCCGCGATCCTGCGCGACGCGGGCATCACCACCCCCGTCGCGCTCTCGCTGCACTACACCCAGGACCACTACGGCCCGGTCATGAAGAAGCAGTTCGAGCTGCTGCGCGAGCAGCTCAACGACAGCGGTCTGTTCAAGGCGGAGATCCACGAGACCAAGACCTGGACGAAGTTCCGCGCCGAGCAGCTCGACGGCAAGTACCAGGTCTACGGCATGGGCTGGGTCGCCGACTTCCCGGACGCCGACAACTTCCTGGCGCCGTTCCTCGACAAGGACAACTTCCTCAAGTCGACGTACGTCAACAACACCGTCCGGCGCGACCTCATCCCCGCCTCCCGCCGGGAGGCGGACCGGATGACGGCGTCCAAGACCCTGGGACGGATCCAGAACATCGTCGCCGACGACGTCCCCGTGCTGCCGCTGACCCAGAGCAAGCAGTACATCGCGACACGGGACGACATCACCGGCGCAGAGTGGGCCCTGTCCGCCACCTCCGAACTCCAGCTGTGGGAGCTGGACCGCGGCGTCAGCGGCTGAGCCCCAGCGGGGCGGTCCGAAGCCGCGGCCGCCCCGCCGCCCCACCCCGACCGACGACAAGGCACGTACGTGAGAATGCGCAACCAGTGGCTCGTCCCGCCCCTCGGGGTCGGCCTGGCCGCCGCACTGCTGACCGGCTGTGGTTCGGACGACGGTGAGAACGCCGGGAGCGGCGACGCCGTCGTCGTCGGCATGTCCGACGACGTGCAGGCCACCGACCCGGCCTCCGGCTACGACCCGGGGTCATGGCTGCTGTTCAACAACGTCTTCCAGTCCCTGCTCAGCTTCCCCAGCGGCAGCACCGAGCCGGAACCGGAGGCCGCCAAGGAGTGCCACTTCAGCAACGGCACCACCGTCTACACGTGCACGCTGCGCGACGGCCTGGAGTTCAGCAACGGTGACGCGCTCACCTCGAAGGACGTCAAGTTCTCCTTCGACCGCATGATGAAGATCGATGACGACGCCGGTCCGGCCGTCATGTTCCCCATGCTGGACAAGGTGCTCGCGCCGAACGACAAGACCGTCGTCTTCAAGCTCAAGTACGCCGACGCCACCTTCCCCAGCAAGATCGCCTCCGGCGCCGGTTCGATCGTCGACCGCCGCGAGTACCCCGCCGACAAGCTGCGCACCGACGGCAAGGCCGTCGGCTCGGGCCCGTACAGGCTCGACTCATACAGCAAGAACGAAGCGGACTTCTCGGTCAACGCCACGTACAACGGCACCGCCGAGGTCAAGAACTCCGGCGTCACCCTGAAGTTCTTCCACGGCGACCAGGCCGCCCTGAAGAAGTCGCTGCTCGACGCCGATGTCGACGTCGCCTACCGCGGCCTCGCCGCGAAGGACATCTCCGGCATCAGGGAGTCGGACAGCACGGACATCGACATCGTCCAGGGCTCCAGCGCCGAGGTCCAGCACCTGGTCTTCAACATGAACGACCCGGTCGTCGGCAAGCTCGCCGTGCGCAAGGCGATGGCCTACCTCATCGACCGCGACGCCCTCATCAGCGACGTCTACGACAACACCACGACGTCGCTGTACTCGATCATCCCGGCGGGCATCACCGGCCACAACACCGCGTTCTTCGACACGTACGGGGACCGCCCGGACCGGGCCAAGGCGCAGGCCGCGCTGCGCGCCGACGGCATCACCGGCAAGGTCAAGCTGACGCTCTGGTCCACGCCGTCACGCTACGGCCCGGCCACCGACGCCGAGTTCAAGGCGATCGCCAAGCAGCTCAACGCCAGCGGTCTGTTCGACGCCGACGTCAAGTCCGTCGAGATCTCCCAGTACGAGCGGGACATCGCGTCCGGCAAGTACGGCGTCTACGTCAAGGGCTGGGTGCCCGACTACCCGGACCCGGACAACTTCACCCAGCCGTTCTTCGGCAAGGGCAACGTCCTCGGCAACAACTACGACAACAGCACCATCACGAACACCATCGTCCCGGACACGGCCGCCCAGACCGACCGCTCCGGCACGACCGAGGAGTACGAGCGGCTGCAGGACATCGTCGCCCAGCAGCTGCCGATCCTCCCACTGTGGCAGGCCAAGCAGTACGCGCTCGTCCGCGACGGCGTCTACGGCCTGGAGAACTGCCTCGACGCGTCCACCGTCTTCCGGTTCTGGGAGATCAGCAAGAGCTGACGCGCCGCGCGATACGTACAGGAAGGCGGCGGCCACCGAAAGGTGACCGCCGCCTTCTGCCGTCAGGGGAGCGCGGGCCGCTACTGCGCGCCGGGGCGGACCAGCCCGCTCTCGTACGCGTACACCGCGGCCTGCACCCGGTCGCGCAACCCCAGCTTCGTCAGCACATGGCCGACGTGGGTCTTCACGGTCGTCTCGCTCACGAACAGGTCGGCGGCGATCTCCGCGTTGGACAACCCGCGCGCGACGAGCTTGAGCACCTCGACCTCGCGCTCGGTCAGGGTGTGCAGCGTGTCCGGCACGGGCTCGTCGCCCGACGGCAGATGATCCGCGTACTTGTCGAGCAACCGGCGCGTGATGCTCGGCGCCAGCATCGCCTCACCGGCCGCCACCACCCGGATCGCCTGCACCAGCTCATTGGCCGGCGCGTCCTTCAGCAGGAAGCCGCTGGCGCCGGCCCTCAGCGCCTCGACGACGTACTCGTCCAGATCGAAGGTCGTCAGCACCAGCACCTTCGCCGGGCCGTCCCGCCCCGGGCCGGTGATCTGCCGGGTCGCCTCGACCCCGTCCATCCGCGGCATCCGGATGTCCATCAGCACCACGTCGGGCTGGAGCGCGCGCACCTGGTCGAGGGCCTGCAGGCCGTCCCCGGCCTCACCGACGACCGCGATGTCCTGCTCGGCCTCCAAAATCATGCGGAAGCCCGTACGCAGCAGCGGCTGGTCATCGACCAGTAGGACACGGATCGCCACGAAACACTCCTTCGATAGTCCGGCCCCATTCTGCCCTGCTACGCCTCCGCCGACTCGGCCGCCCTCGGGGGGACGGTCACCTGGAGCGGATACGGCGGGGGAGTACCGCCGAACTCCGGGCAGACCGCCTGGTGATCGCACCAGCCGCACAGCTTCGTCGGCCGCGGCCGCCACTCCCCGCTCTCCGTCGCCTGCTGGATCGCCTCCCACAGCGCGTGCAGCTTCCGCTCGACCCGCTCCAGGTCCGAGATCACCGGGTCGTACGTGATGACGTCGCCGCTGCCCAGGTACACCAGCTGGAGCCGGCGCGGCACGACACCCTTCAGGCGCCACACCACCAGCGCGTAGAACTTCATCTGGAACAGCGCGCCCTCGGCGTACTCGGGGCGCGGCGCCTTGCCCGTCTTGTAGTCCACGATGCGGACCTCGCCGCTCGGCGCCACGTCGACCCGGTCGATGATCCCGCGCAGCTTCAGCCCCGAGTCCAGCTCGGCCTCGACGAACAGCTCCCGCTCGGCGGGCTCCAGGCGCGTCGGGTCCTCCAGCGTGAACCAGCGCTCGACCAGCTGCTCGGCATCGCCCAGCCAGCGGGTCATCCGCTCGCCCTCGGGGTCGTCCGCGAACAGCTCGCCCAGCTCGGGCCGGGACTCCCGCAGCCGGTCCCACTGGCCCGGGATCAGCGACTTGGCGAGCGGCGCGGTGCGCTCGAGCGCGGGGGAGTCGAAGAGTCTCTCCAGCACGGCATGGACCAGCGTGCCCCGGGTAGCCGCCTCACTCGGCTTCTCCGGCAGCTTGTCGATCACCCGGAACCGGTACAGCAACGGGCACTGCATGAAATCGCTCGCGCGCGACGGCGACAGCGACGCCGGCCGCGCGGCGGGCTTCTCGGGGCCGCTCACAGGGCCCGTCTCGGTACTGGTCTCCATGCCTCACCACGTTACGGCCCGGCACTGACAGTCAGGCACCCGCGCGCAGTCCGGCGTCTTGCGTAGCGTGGCGCGGGGGAGTCGGCGGGGGCCGACGGACACCGTCCGCATACCATCGACGCCAGAACGTCCCGCCCGGCGGCGGGAGACGCTTCGAACGAGGGGACCGAGGGATCACCGTGGACGAGAGCGGGCAGCCGCAGTCCGGCACCGGCGAGGCGACGCCGCCCGCGGACCACACCGGGGAGCGCCCCGCGCCGCCCTTTGCCGGCCGGACGCCCTCCGCCGCCCCGGAGACCGGGGCGGGGGCCGCAGGGACGGTGTCAGGGACCAAGGCCGAGGTGACGGCGTCCGACGGGACGCAGCCCGGAACCCCGGCCGACGAGACGTCCGGGACCGAGGCCGACGAGACAGGGACGGCGCGGGCCGCCGCCTCCCCGCCTCCCGAACCCGGCTCCGGCCGCGACGCGGATCCCGAAGCCTCCGAGGCAACGGGCGAGGCAATGGGCGAGGGCCCGGAAGGCCCGGGGCCCGGCACCGCGCCCCGAGCCGACGACGACCGCCCGGCACCGGCCGACGCGCCCGCCACCCCCGAGCCGCAGAGCACGGCGCCGCACCCCCTCGGCACGCACGACCGGCATCCCGAGCGCACCGCCGCCCACTCCGGCAACCGCAAGGGACCCACGAAACCGCCTGAACCGCGCGGCGGACTGCTCATGGGCAAGCCCTTCGGGGTTCCCGTGTACGTGGCCCCCAGCTGGTTCCTCGTGGCCGCCCTCATCACCTGGGTGTTCGGCGGACAGCTGGACCGCGTGCTGCCCGAGCTGGGCGCCGCCCGCTACCTCGTCGCCCTCTTCTTCGCGGTCGCCTTCTACGCCTCCGTGCTCGTCCACGAACTCGCCCACACCGTCGCCGCCCTCCGCTTCAAGCTTCCGGTGCGCCGGATCCGGCTGCAGTTCTTCGGCGGCGTCTCCGAGATCGAGAAGGAGTCCGAGACCCCGGGCCGCGAGTTCGTCCTCGCCTTCGTCGGCCCGCTGCTCTCCCTGGTCCTGGCCGGTGTCTTCTACGTCGCCATGAAGGCCGTCGAGCCCGGCACCGTCCCCGGCGTGCTGCTCGCGGGCCTCATGATCTCCAACCTCATCGTCGCCGCGTTCAACCTGCTGCCCGGTCTGCCCCTGGACGGCGGCCGGATGCTCCGCGCCGTCGTCTGGAAGATCACCGGCAACGCCATGAGCGGCACCGTCGCCGCCGCCTGGGTCGGCCGCGCCCTCGCCGTCGCCGTCCTCATCGGCCTGCCCCTGCTCACCCAGTCCGGCGCCCTCGGCCAGAACGCCGAGGACGTCAGCGGCATGGACACCGTCACCGACGCGCTCCTGGCCGCCATCCTCGCCGCGATCATCTGGACCGGCGCGGGAAACAGCCTGCGCATGGCCCGGCTGCGCGAACACCTCCCGGAGCTGCGCGCCCGCACCCTCACCCGCCGCGCCGTCCCCGTCGAGCACGCCACCCCGCTCTCCGAGGCCCTGCGCCGCGCCAACGAGGCCGGGGCCCGCGCCCTCGTCGTCGTCGACCCCGACGGCGAACCCCGCTCCATCGTCCGCGAGGCCGCCATCGTCGGCGTCCCCGAGCACCGCCGCCCCTGGGTCGCGGTCAGCGGGCTCGCCCAGGACCTCACCGACGGGATGCGCGTCTCCGCCGAGCTCGCCGGAGAGGAACTCCTCGACACCCTGCGCGCGACCCCGGCCACCGAGTACCTGGTGGTGGAGGAGAACGGCGCGATCTACGGCGTGCTGTCCGCGGCCGACGTGGAGCGCGCCTTCGTGAAGGCCATGGCCCGCCCCTCGTAGGCACGCCGTGGTCGGCGGCCCGCGCCGGGCCCGGTAGGCTGGTCACATGTCCGAACCGACCGGTGCCGCCCGCCGACGCGGGCCCTTCAAGGTCGGGGACCAGGTTCAGCTGACCGACCCCAAGGGCCGCCACTACACGTTCACGCTCGAAGAGGGAAAGAACTTCCACACCCACAAGGGTTCCTTCCCGCACGACGAGCTGATCGGCGCTCCCGAGGGCAGCGTTGTCCGCACCACCGGAAACGTCGCCTACCTCGCGCTGCGCCCCCTGCTCCCCGACTACGTCCTGTCCATGCCCCGCGGCGCCGCCGTGGTCTACCCCAAGGACGCGGGGCAGATCCTCGCCTTCGCCGACATCTTCCCCGGCGCACGCGTCGTGGAGGCGGGCGTGGGCTCCGGCTCGCTGAGCAGCTTCCTGCTGCGCGCCATCGGCGACGACGGCATGCTGCACTCCTACGAGCGCCGCGAGGACTTCGCCGAGATCGCCAAGGGCAACGTGGAGCGCTACTTCGGTGGCCCGCACCCCGCCTGGCAGCTCACCGTCGGCGACCTCCAGGACAACCTGACCGACACGGACGTCGACCGTGTCATCCTCGACATGCTCGCCCCCTGGGAGTGCCTGGACGTCGTCTCCAAGGCGCTCGTCCCCGGCGGCATCCTGTGCTGCTACGTGGCCACCACCACGCAGCTCGCCCGCACCGTCGAGTCCATCCGTGAGATCGGCTGCTTCAACGAGCCGACCTCGTGGGAGTCGATGATCCGCAACTGGCACGTGGAGGGCCTCGCGGTCCGCCCCGACCACCGGATGATCGGTCACACCGGCTTCCTCCTCACCGCCCGCCGCCTCGCGGACGGCGTCGAGCCGCCCATGCGCCGCCGCCGCCCCGCCAAGGGCGCGTACGGCGAGGACTACGACGGCCCGAACGCCGACGGCGGCAACCGAGGCCGCTGACCCGGCCCCGGCCGCGCGCACCTCGTAGAACGCGCACAGCCCGTACCTCTCGTACACCACGTACAACCTCACAACGCACCGGCGCCGCCGCCGAGTTCCTCCCGAAGAACGGGAACTCGGCGGTGGCGTCCGCACGTTGGCACTCCGGCAGCAGTGTGCTCTCAGGTCACCGCACAAACTCCGGACCCCGGCGTTCCACTCCACTGTGACGTATGGCACGATGCTGGCCACCCCCACCGGCACAGCCCTCACGGGAGACACGCCTAGTGCAGCAGCCCCATCGGCAGACGACCCCGGAACTGGCGCACACCACCACCCGCCCCATCCACTGGCTGGCCACCGCGGCAGCCCTCGCCGCCGTCGTCGCGGCCTCCGGCTTCCTGCAGCCGGACTCCGCCACCGCGGCCCAGGTCGACACCAAGTCGCCCACCCCGCAGGCCCACGCCGTCGCGCCGCCCGACCCGGCCGCGGTCCACTTCCCGCTGAACTGCGGACCGGTCAAGGTCCTGGTCCAGAAGAAGGCCACCGGTGACCTCGACGGGGACGGCAGACCCGAGACCGTCGCGGTCGTCCGCTGCGACGCGGGCTCCGGCACCCCGCCCAACGGGGTCTATGTACTCACCCAGCCCGCCGGCGCCAAGCCCCGCATCGTCGCCACGCTCGTCGACCCGAAGGACTCCTTCACCGTCACCGGTCTGACCGTGCGTGACGGAGCGGTCACCGCGAGCCTCGACGGCTACTCGTCGCCCGACGTGCCGCGCTACCAGCCGGACGTCCACGACAAGGCCAAGTGGCAGTGGCGGAACGGGGCGTTCGTCCGCTCCACCCCCGCGGCGGCGCAGAGCGCCTGACGCCGGGCCCGACGCCCCCGACGCCAAGGGCCCCGCACACCGGATCATCGGTGCGCGAGGCCCTTTCGGCTGTCGCGGGGCGGCCGCCGCGGCTTCTGTCGTCCGCCGGCGGCCCGTAGGTCACCCGTTGGTCATTCCGCGTCCGGCCCGTAGACCTCGACGCTGTCCGAAATCCGCCGTACGTGAATGCAGTCACCCGGGCACTCCTTCGCCGACGCCACGACGTCGACGAGGAGCGGCAGCGGCACGGGCGTCACCGCCCCCGGGTCCTGCAGCAGCTCGTCGTCCGCGCTCTTCACATAGGCAAGGCCGTCGATGTCCAACTCGAAGACCTCGGGCGCGTACTGGGCACAGATCCCGTCGCCGGTGCACAGGTCCTGGTCGATCCAGACCTCCAGATCCTCGCCGGTGACGATGCCGGATCCGGCCTCTTGCTGCACGGTCATGCTCTCCTGCCGTTCCCTGGGTCCTGCTCTGCCGCACTGTCCGGAAACCGACTCCACAAGAGCAAGTCGGGCCAGCCCTGACGGGTGTTGAACGCTTCGACCCTACAACCGCCCGCTTTCCGATGTTGATGGCTGGGTATTCCACTGGCGTGAGGGAGAGCGCAAGGGTGAAGATCGGACACACCCCGACCGTCTTTGTGATCTAGGGGTTTCAATCGACACCCGCCCAGGTAGGGTCTGGAAGCGTCCAGCTCCCCTTGGAGGAGGTGAGGACCGTGGCAGCCCACGACGACGACATCAACCGCGGCATCCGCCCGGGACGAGGGTCCGACGACCCTGCCGGACAGATTGCCTATCTCGAGCAGGAAATCGCCGTCCTGCGGCGCAAGCTCGCCGACTCTCCGCGTCATACGAGGATTCTCGAAGAGCGGATCGTCGAGCTGCAGACCAACCTGGCCGGCGTGTCCGCCCAGAACGAACGGCTCGCCAACACGCTCCGCGAGGCCCGCGACCAGATCGTGGCCCTCAAGGAAGAAGTCGACCGGCTCGCACAGCCGCCGGCAGGCTTCGGAGTCTTCCTCACAGCGAATGAGGACGGCACCGCCGACATCTTCACCGGCGGCCGCAAACTCCGCGTGAACGTGAGCCCAAGCGTCGAGCTCGAAGAGCTCAGGCGCGGCCAGGAAGTAATGCTCAACGAAGCGCTCAACGTGGTCGAGGCCATGGAGTTCGAGAGCGTCGGCGACATCGTCACCCTCAAGGAGATCCTCGAGGACGGCGAGCGCGCCCTCGTCACCGGGCACACCGACGAGGAGCGGGTGGTGAGGCTCGCCGAGCCTCTCCTGGACGTCACCATCCGCCCCGGCGACGCCCTTCTTCTCGAACCCCGATCCGGCTATGTCTACGAAGTCGTACCGAAGAGCGAAGTAGAGGAACTCGTCCTCGAAGAGGTCCCGGACATCGGCTACGACCAGATCGGCGGCCTGGGCAACCAGATCGAGCTGATCCGGGACGCCGTCGAGCTCCCCTACCTCTACCCGGACCTCTACAGGGAGCACGAGCTGCGGCCGCCCAAGGGCGTACTGCTCTACGGGCCCCCCGGATGCGGCAAGACGCTGATCGCCAAGGCGGTCGCCAACTCCCTCGCCAAGAAGGTCGCGGAAGTGACCGGGCAGGGACAGGGCAAGAGCTTCTTCCTCAACATCAAGGGTCCCGAGCTTCTCAACAAGTACGTCGGTGAGACCGAGCGGCAGATCCGCCTCGTCTTCCAGCGCGCTCGCGAGAAGGCCAGCGAGGGCACCCCGGTCATCGTCTTCTTCGACGAGATGGAGTCGCTGTTCAGGACCCGCGGGTCCGGCGTCAGCTCGGACGTGGAGAACACCATCGTCCCGCAGCTGCTCGCCGAGATCGACGGCGTGGAGGGCCTGCAGAACGTGGTGGTGATCGGTGCCTCGAACCGCGAGGACATGATCGACCCCGCCATCCTGCGGCCCGGACGACTCGATGTGAAGATCAAGATCGAGCGCCCGGACGCCGAAGCGGCCAAGGACATCTTCGGCAAGTACCTCACCGAGCGCCTCCCGCTGCACTCCGACGACCTCGGTGAGCACGGAAGCGACAAGGCCGCCACCGTCCACGCCATGATCCAGACGGCAGTGGAACACATGTACGCGGAATCCGAGGAAAACCGCTTCCTGGAAGTCACGTACGCCAATGGCGACAAGGAAGTCCTGTACTTCAAGGACTTCAACTCCGGCGCAATGATCGAGAACATCGTCGGCCGCGCCAAGAAGATGGCCATCAAGGCATTCCTCGACCAGAACCAGAAGGGCCTCAGGGTCTCCCACCTGCTCCAGGCTTGCATCGACGAGTTCAAGGAGAACGAGGACCTTCCCAACACCACCAACCCGGACGACTGGGCCCGGATCTCCGGAAAGAAGGGCGAGCGGATCGTCTACATCCGCACCCTTGTCACCGGAAAGCAGGGCGCGGACACCGGACGCTCCATCGACACGGTGGCCAACACCGGTCAGTACCTGTAAAAAACAGGTCGGCTGCGGGTGCCCGAAGCGGGTACCCGCAGCCCACTGTTTTTCCAGGCGCCCTTCAGGGAACGACCAGGCGACCAGCCGCCCGATGTCGGAGCGAAGCAATGACGCAAATGATCTCCCCACCAGCGCAAAGGCGTTCTAGGCTCTTCCATGCCGCCGAGTCGCGCCGTGCGGGGACGGGCACCGCACACGCACCGGAGAACCAGCGGTACTTGAGCGCCGCCCCCGACCGAGGGCGCCGCCGGGCAAGGAGGGCCGCATGACCGTACGGCGAGTAATGGGCATCGAGACCGAGTACGGGATCTCCGTGCCCGGCCACCCCAACGCCAATGCCATGCTCACCTCGTCCCAGATCGTCAACGCCTACGCCGCGGCGATGCACCGGGCCCGCAGGGCCCGCTGGGACTTCGAGGAAGAGAACCCGCTGCGCGACGCCCGAGGCTTCGACCTCGCCCGCGAGGCCGCCGACTCCAGCCAGCTCACCGACGAGGACATCGGCCTGGCCAACGTCATCCTGACCAACGGCGCGCGCCTCTACGTCGACCACGCACACCCCGAGTACAGCTCCCCGGAGCTCACCAACCCCCGCGACGCCGTCCTCTGGGACAAGGCCGGCGAGCGCATCATGGCCGAGGCCGCCGAGCGGGCCGCCCAGCTCCCCGGTGCCCAGCCCATCCACCTGTACAAGAACAACACCGACAACAAGGGCGCCTCCTACGGGACGCACGAGAACTATCTGATGAAGCGGGAGACCCCCTTCTCGGACATCGTGCGCCACCTGACGCCGTTCTTCGTCTCCCGCCAGGTCGTGACCGGCGCGGGCCGTGTCGGCATCGGCCAGGACGGTCACGAGCACGGCTTCCAGATCAGCCAGCGCGCCGACTACTTCGAGGTCGAGGTCGGCCTGGAGACCACGCTCAAGCGCCCGATCATCAACACCCGCGACGAGCCGCACGCGGACGCGGAGAAGTACCGCCGGCTGCACGTGATCATCGGCGACGCGAACCTCTCCGAGATCTCGACGTACCTGAAGCTCGGCACGACCGCCCTGGTCCTCTCCATGATCGAGGACGGCTTCATCGCTGTCGACCTGGCCGTGGACCAGCCGGTCCGCACCCTCCACCAGGTCTCGCACGACCCCACCCTCCAGCACCTGATCACGCTCCGCAGCGGCCGGACACTCACCGCTGTCCAGCTCCAGATGGAGTACTTCGAGCTCGCCAGGAAGTACGTCGAGGAGCGCTTCGGCGCCGACGCCGACGACCAGACCAAGGACGTGCTGTCCCGCTGGGAGGACGTCCTCGGCCGCCTGGAGTCCGACCCGATGAGCCTGTCCGGCGAGCTCGACTGGGTCGCCAAGCGCGAGCTCATGGAGGGCTACCGGCGCCGCGACGGCCTGGACTGGGACGCCGCCAAGCTGCACCTCCTCGACCTCCAGTACGCGGACGTACGCGCCGAGAAGGGCCTGTACAACCGTCTGGCGGCCCGCGGCAAGATGAAGCGCCTCCTGGACGAGAGCGAGGTCGAGCGGGCCCGTACGAAGCCTCCCGAGGACACCCGGGCGTACTTCCGCGGCCGCTGCCTGGAGCAGTACGCGGACGACGTCGCCGCGGCCTCCTGGGACTCGGTGATCTTCGATCTGCCGGGCCGCGACTCCCTCCAGCGCGTCCCAACCCTCGAACCCCTTCGCGGAACGCGTAATCACGTGAAGGAGCTGCTCGACCGGTGCCGGACGGCCGAGGATCTGGTCCGGGTGCTGTCCGGCGGCTGAAAAGCCGGGCGAAGGGGAATCACAGAGGTGGGCCCCGCACGTTGAACGAAGTGCGGGGCCGATGTCAGAGCCGACTTGTAGGGTTCTGATCACGAACGACCTGTATCTCGAACCGAGCGGGGTGAGCTGAGATGGCGACCAAGGACACCGGCGGCGGGCAGCAGAAGGCGACGCGTTCCACCGAGGAGGTCGAGGAGCAGGCGCAGGACGCGCAGGCTTCCGAGGACCTCAAGGAGCGCCAGGAGAAGCTGAGCGACGATGTCGACTCGGTTCTGGACGAGATTGACGATGTCCTCGAGGAGAATGCGGAGGATTTCGTGCGGAGTTTCGTTCAAAAGGGCGGCCAGTAGGGCTATTCAACCTTCGAATCGAAGGGGTGGGGGTTGAGTGGCGGACTGGGCGGAAACGAAGTGTTGCTCGCGGTGCCGAGAGGTCAAACCGCGGGCGGCCTTCGCTGGAAATCGGGCTGGTCGTGAAGGTCTCCAGGCTTACTGTCGCGCATGCTGGGCCGTGTATCACCAGGAGCGGCAGCTCGCCAGGGGGAGGAACGTCAGGCCGAAGGTGCCGACTCCGGACGGGCACAAGTACTGCCGTCCGTGCGGGGAGATCAAGCCGCACAGCGAGTGGCATCGAAACGCAAGCGCGTCAGATGGTCTGTCGACGAGCTGTAAGTCTTGCCGGGCGGCCAAGGGGCGGGCCGGTCACCTGAAGCGCCAGTACGGCATCACCGAAGCCGGGCGCGACGAGCTGATCGCCTCCCAAGTAGGCGTCTGCTGTATCTGCTTGGCGGCCGTGCCGGAGCATGTGGATCATTGCCACGAGACGGGTAGGGTCCGTGGCGTACTGTGCTTCAGCTGCAATGCAGCCCTGGGGCAGTTCAAGGATCGGCCCGACGTGATGAGACGGGCCGCCGCATACGTGGAAGGAAACGTGTGGAAGCCAACCCTCGTAGCACCGGGCGTCTACCAGCTGCCTTCCTGACGCCCGGGTCGTCGTCCTTCATGGACTTCCTGTCGGAGCATCAGCCCGAAATGCTGCCGGGCAACCGGCAGTTGCCGCCGATGCAGGGCGTCATCGAGGCCCCGCACGGCACGACCATCGTGTCCGTCACGTTCCCCGGGGGCGTGGTGCTCGCCGGTGACCGGCGGGCGACGATGGGCAACGTCATCGCGCAGCGGGACATCGAGAAGGTCTTCCCGGCGGACGAGTACTCGGCCGTCGGCATCGCCGGCACCGCCGGTCTGGCCGTCGAGATGGTCAAGCTCTTCCAGCTGGAGCTGGAGCACTTCGAGAAGGTCGAGGGCGCCCAGCTGTCCCTGGAGGGCAAGGCCAACCGGCTGTCGACCATGATCCGGTCGAACCTCGGGATGGCCATGCAGGGCCTTGCCGTCGTACCGCTGTTCGCCGGGTACGACGTGGACCGCGAGAGAGGACGGATCTTCTCCTACGACGTCACGGGCGGCCGCAGCGAGGAGCACGGTTACGCGGCGACGGGGTCCGGTTCGGTCTTCGCGCGCGGGGCGATGAAGAAGCTCTACCGCGGCGATCTGACGGAGGAGCAGGCGACGACGCTGGTCGTGCAGGCGCTGTACGACGCGGCGGACGACGACTCGGCGACGGGTGGCCCCGACATGGCGCGGCGGATCTTCCCGATCGTCACGGTGATCACGGAGGACGGGTTCCGGCGGCTGTCGGACGACGAGTCGTCCGAGATCGCACGGTCGATCCTGGAGCGCCGTCTCGAGCAGCCGGACGGCCCGCGGGCCGCTCTGCTGTGAGCTGACCGCCTCTTTGTTGCCCAGTCACTGAGTCACTGACAGAAAGGGACGGATAGCCGGTGTCGACGCCGTTCTATGTCTCACCCCAGCAGGCGATGGCCGACCGCGCGGAGTACGCGCGCAAGGGCATCGCCCGCGGTCGCAGCCTGGTCGTGCTGCAGTATGCCGATGGCATCGTGTTCGTCGGCGAGAACCCGTCCCGTGCGCTGCACAAGTTCAGCGAGATCTACGACCGGATCGGCTTCGCGGCCGCCGGTAAGTACAACGAGTACGAGAACCTCCGCATCGGCGGTGTGCGCTACGCGGACCTGCGGGGCTACACCTACGACCGTGACGACGTCACGGCCCGTGGCCTGGCCAATGTGTACGCGCAGACCCTCGGCACGATCTTCTCGAGCGCGGGCGAGAAGCCGTACGAGGTGGAGCTGGTCGTCGCGGAGGTCGGTGAGTCCGCCGAGGGCGACCAGATCTACCGGCTGCCGCACGACGGATCGATCGTCGACGAGCACGGCTCGGTGGCGGTCGGGGGGAACGCGGAGCAGATCAGCACGTTCCTCGACCAGCGCCACCAGGACGGCATGTCGCTGTCCGGGGCGCTGAAGCTGGCCGTGCAGGCGCTGTCGCGGGACACCAACGGCAGCGAGCGGGAGATTCCCGCGGAGCGTCTCGAGGTGGCGGTCCTGGACCGTACGCGACCGCAGCAGCGGAAGTTCAAGCGGATCGCGGGGCGGCAGCTGTCGCGGCTCCTCACGGCCGAGGGGGCTGCCGCGACGACGGAGGCGGAGTCGGAGGCCGTCTCCGACGAGAGCTCGTCCGACGAGTAGCGAGGCGCCCGGCGCGTAGCTCGTCGTGCGTGTGCCCCGGCCGGTTCTCGAACCGGCCGGGGCACACGTGTGTCAGGAGGCCGACGGTGCGGGACCGGTGGAGCCGCGGACGATCAACTGGACGGGGAGCGGGGTGGTTTGCGGGGTGCGGCCGTCGAGGACGTCGAGCAGGGCCCGCATTCCGCGCTCGCCGAACTCCTCGGCCGGCAGCCGGACGGTGGTCAGTTCCGGCTCGATCGCGGTGGCGAGGGAGAGGTCGTCGAAGCCGGTGACGGAGAGCTGGTCGGGGACGCGCAGGCCCGTGCGGCGGGCGGCCTTGTAGGCGCCCGCGGCGAGCTTGTCGTCGTCGCAGACGACGGCGGTGGGCCGGTGGGCGCCCGAGGCGCGCAGGGCTCGCTCCGTCGTCGCGAGGGCGTCGTCGACGGTCAGGGGCGAGCGGACGGTGCGCACGGTGGTGCCGGGCACGCGGGCGGTGCGCGCGGCCAGCTCGGCGGCGCGGATGTCGAAGGTCCAGGAGTCGACGGCCGAGGCGAGATGGAGGAAGTGGCGGTGGCCGTGCGCGAGGAGGTGGTCGGTGACCTGGCGCATGCCGTCGGCCAGGTCGAGATTGACCGTGGCGGCGCCGAGGCTGCCGGTCGGGTCGCTGTCGAGCATGACCAGGGGGAGACCGTCGCCGCGCAGGCTGGTGACCGCGTCGGCCGCCATGGAGGAGGCGAGGATGCCGTCGAGGGCGGCACGGGCGTTGGGGAAGGGATCGCGGGCCGGGCCGATGCCGTCGGGGGAGGGGTAGAGCACGACCCCGAAGTCGTGCCGGGCGGCGATGCGCGCGGCGCCGGTGTAGACCCCCGCGAAGAACTCGTTGGTGAGCGCGGGGACGACGAGCAGTGCGGTGCGGGTGCGGCCGAGACGGAGATTGCGGGCGGCGAGGTTGGGGCGGTAGCCGAGCTGCCGGGCGGTGGCGCGGACGCGTTCGGCGGTGGTCTCGGAGACCCGGCCGTGCCATTTGTCGCCCATGACCAGGGAGACGGCGGCCTGGGACACTCCGGCGGCGCGCGCCACGTCCCGGCTGGTGGGCCGGGTGGTGGCGGTGCCTTCCGTGCCGCTGGTCACTGCTGCCTCCGCGAGGGTTGTTCCGGTGGCCGAGGTTATCGGGTGGCTCTGTCCGGGGCGTGCGTGTTACGTATAACCTCTACACGTTATACGTAACACCTCGATGGATGGGACAGGCGATGGCCGCGGGTTATGCGGAGATCCTCAGGGCGCGGCACGCGATGCGGCTGCTCGCGGGGACGCTGGTGGGCAGGCTGCCCAATGCCACGGCGGCGATCGCCATTGTGCTCTTCGTCCGGGACGAGGGCGGCACGTACAGCCTCGCGGGCGGGCTCGCCGCGGTGTACGGAGTGGCGAACGCGATCGGGCAGCCGGTGCTCGGGCGCCTGGTGGATCTGCGCGGGCAGCCGCGGGTGCAGCTGCCCGCCGCGGTGCTCTCGGCGCTGGCCATGTCGGTGTTCGCGTGCGCCGGCACCGGATCCCTTCCGGTGGCGTACGCCGCCGTGGCGGCCGCCGGTCTGTTCACGCCGCCGCTGGAGGGCGGGCTGCGGGCGCTGTGGCCGAGTGTGCTGCCGCGCGAGGAGCAGGTGCACACCGCGTACGCGATGGACGCGATCGCGCAGGAAGTCATGTTCACCGTGGGCCCGTTGCTGGTGACGGTCTGCGTGTCGCTCTGGTCGGCGCAGGCGGCGCTGATCGTCCTGAACGTGATCGGGGTGCTGGGCGCCCTGTCGGTCGTGCTGTCGAAGCCGTCGCGGCAGTGGCGCTCGGCGCCGCGCGAGGCGCACTGGTTGGGGGCGCTGCGCTCGCCGGGGCTGCTGGCGCTGCTGGCCGCGTTCCTGTTCATCGGGCTCGCGCTCGGGTCGATCACCGTGGCCGGGGTGGCCTACGCCGACGACGGGAACGGCGGGGACGCCACGTACGGCTGGATGATGGCCGCGCTCGGCCTCGGCGCGCTGGTGGGCGGCACGGTCTACGGGGCGCGGCGGTGGAGTGGCGCCCCGGAGGCGCGACTTCGGTGGCTGGTCGCTCTGCTGGCCCTGTGCTACCTGCCGTTGACGCTGATGCCGGGTCCGGTGGCGATGGTGCTCCTGACGGCGGTGGCCGGAGTGTTCCTCGCGCCCTCGATCGCCTGTGCGTTCATCGTCGTGGACCGGCACGCTCCGCAGGGCACGGTGACGGAGGCGTTCTCCTGGCTCGTGACGACGTTCACCGTGGGGGCCAGCGTGGGAACGGCCGTCGCGGGGCCGGTCGTCGAGTGGGGCGGCACCCGGTGGGGGTTCGCGGTGCCGGCGGCGACGGGAGCGGTGGCGCTGCTGGTTCTGCTGGCCACGGGCACGGTGCTTTCGGCCGCGCACACGTCCGGGCGTGTCGCGCTCTCATCGGAAAATGATCCAAACCGTGCTGTCGAACCCCGTTTCAGCTCGCAGGATCGGGCGTAATGTTCAGTCATGGACCGCCGCATTTTCGGGCTGGAGAACGAGTACGGCGTCACATGTACGTTCAGGGGACAGCGCCGCCTGTCTCCTGACGAGGTGGCGCGGTACCTCTTCCGCCGTGTCGTGTCATGGGGCCGCAGCAGCAATGTCTTTCTGCGGAACGGCGCCCGCCTGTATCTGGACGTGGGATCGCATCCGGAATACGCAACTCCCGAATGTGACAACGTGACCGAGCTGGTCACCCACGACAAAGCCGGTGAGCGCATTCTCGAAGGCTTGCTCGTCGACGCAGAGCGCCGTCTGCACGAGGAGGGCATCGCAGGCGACGTATACCTGTTCAAGAACAACACCGACTCGGCCGGCAACTCCTACGGCTGCCACGAGAATTACCTGGTGGCGCGGCACGGGGAGTTCTCCCGGCTCGCGGACATCCTCATTCCGTTCCTGGTCACGCGTCAGTTGCTGTGCGGCGCGGGCAAGGTGCTGCAGACGCCGCGCGGTGCCGTCTACTGCGTGAGCCAGCGCGCCGAGCACATCTGGGAGGGCGTCAGCTCCGCGACGACGCGTTCCCGGCCGATCATCAACACCCGGGACGAGCCGCACGCGGACGCCGAGCGCTACCGCAGGCTGCACGTCATCGTCGGCGACTCGAACATGTCCGAGACGACCATGCTCCTCAAGGTCGGCGCCACCGACCTGGTGCTGCGCATGATCGAGGCGGGCACGGTGATGCGCGACCTGACCCTGGAGAACCCGATCCGGGCGATCCGCGAGGTCAGTCACGACATCACGGGCCGCCGCAAGGTCCGCCTCGCCAGCGGCCGCGAGGCCTCCGCCCTGGAGGTCCAGCGCGAGTACTACGAGAAGGCCGTCGACTTCGTGGAGCGCCGGGGCATCCGCACCGGCACCGTCGACCAGGTCCTGGAGCTGTGGGGCCGCACGCTCGACGCGATCGAGGCCGAGGACCTGGACCGCATCGGCACCGAGATCGACTGGGTCATGAAGTACAAGCTCATCGAGCGGTACCGGGCCAAGCACAACATGACCATGTCGCACCCGAGGGTCGCGCAGATCGACCTCGCCTACCACGACATCCACCGGCGTCGTGGGCTCTACTACCTCTTGGAGAAGAAGGGCCAGGCGACGAGGATCTGCAACGACCTGAAGATCTTCGAGGGCAAGTCGGTGCCGCCGCAGACCACGCGCGCGAGGCTGCGCGGCGACTTCATCCGGCGGGCCCAGGAGCAGCGTCGTGACTTCACGGTGGACTGGGTGCACCTGAAGCTGAACGACCAGGCGCAGCGCACGGTGCTGTGCAAGGACCCGTTCCGCAGCGTGGACGACCGGGTGGAGAAGCTGATCGCAGGGATGTAGGTCACACGGGCGCGAGCCCGGCCAATCCGGCCAAGGGCCCCGTACGAATCATTCGTACGGGGCCCTGTGCATGCTCTTGGAATCGCTGTGCAAGGGCCTAGAGTGGCCGGACCGTATTCGAGCGACTTGAGGATCCCTGTGCGACGCCGACTTGCAGCTCTACTGATCGTGCCGGCACTGGCGCTGACCGCGACCGCCTGCGGCAGCGACGACGGCAAGAAGGACGCCACGGACAAGGCGGACTCCTCGTCCGCGTCGCCGCAGGCCGCCGCCGTGCCCAAGGCGGTGGACACCGCGAACCCGATGCCGAAGGTCGCGGGGGCGTACGGCAAGAAGGCGACGATCACGCTGCCCAAGGGCGACCCGAGCGACAAGTTCGTCGTGCACACGCTCTCCCAGGGCGACGGCGCCACGGTGCAGAAGAACGACCTGGTGTCGATGAACTTCACCGGCAAGATCTGGAAGGGCGGCAAGGACCTCGGCACCACCTACGGTGCGCAGGGTGGCGGTGAGCAGATGGTGACCGCGGGCGCCGCGGGCCAGCTGCCCGCGTTCGCGCAGGCCGTCGTCGGCCAGAAGGAGGGCAGCCGGATCCTCGTCGTGGCGCCGCCCGCCGCGGGCTTCGGCGCCCAGGGCAATCAGCAGGTCGGCATCACAGGCACCGACACCCTCGTCTTCGCGCTCGACGTCGGCAAGGTGATCCCGAAGAAGGCCGAGGGCACCCAGGCCGCGATCCCGTCGAACCTGCCGCAGATCAAGGCCGACAAGGAAGAGCCGGCCACGATCTCGATCCCGAAGAACGACCCGCCGAAGAAGCTCGTCGACCAGGTCCTGATCAACGGCAAGGGTGCCGAGATCAAGAGCGGCCAGACCGTCACGATGCAGTACTCCGGCGCCGCCTGGAAGCTGAACCAGGGCAAGGCCAAGGCCGAGCTGTTCGACTCGTCGTGGAAGACGGGCCAGCCGTTCTCCACCGCCATCGGCCAGGGCCAGGTCATCAAGGGCTGGGACAAGGGCATCGTCGGCAAGCACGTCGGTGACCGCGTCCTCCTGGTGATCCCGCCGGAGCAGGCGTACGGCAGCAAGGACCAGGGCAAGACCCTGCCGGCCAACTCGACCCTGGTCTTCGTGGTCGACATCCTCGCCGCGCACTGACCTGCCGACAGCGCGCATCGAGCTGCCCTTTGATGGCAGACTGTCCCGGTTGCCCGACAGCCAACAAGCAGGAGCAATTCACGTGAGCATCGACAAGCCCGAGGTCGACTTCCCCGTGGGCGAGCCGCCGGCGGACCTCCAGATCAAGGACATCTGGGAGGGCGACGGCGCGGTGGCGGAAAAGGGCGCCACCGTCTCCGTCCACTACGTGGGCGTGGCCTTCTCCACCGGCGAGGAGTTCGACGCCTCCTGGAACCGCGGTACGCCGCTGCAGTTTCAGCTCGGCGCCGGCCAGGTCATCGCGGGATGGGACCAGGGCGTGCAGGGCATGAAGGTCGGCGGCCGTCGTGAGCTGACCATCCCCGCGCACCTCGCGTACGGCGACCGCGGCGCCGGTGGCGGCCGCATCGCCCCCGGTGAGACGCTGATCTTCGTCTGCGACCTCGTCGCCGTCTGAGTCGGTCACCCGACGACCACAAGTGGTCATCGAAGAGCCCGTGCCTGCTGGCACGGGCTCTTCGCGCTCTTCCTTTGCCCCTGGCTTTTGCCACGACACCCCGGGGCGGTACGGTCGACCGTCGGGAGCTGTACGGGGACCCGCATGGGGAATGACAACGGGAAAGGGCGTCGATGGCGATTGCCAAGGCCGAGCGGCTGATGAATCTGGCGCTGTGTCTGCTCGGGACGCGTCGCCCGCTCAGCAAGCGCGAGCTGCGTGGCTCCATCGAGGCCTACCTGGAAGCGAACAACGACGACTCCTTCAACCGCATGTTCGAGCGGGACAAGGACGATCTGCGGGAGCTGGGTCTCGTCATCGAGACCGTGGAGAACCTGGACGGCGAGGTCGGCTATCTCGCCCGCCGTGACAGCAATCACCTGCCGCCCGTCACCCTCGACGCCGAGGAGGCAGCCGCGCTCGGCCTCGCCGCGAAGGTCTGGCAGCAGGCCCGGCTCGCCGGTGCCGCCAGCGGCGCCCTGCAGAAGCTGCGCGCCGCCGGGATGCCGGAGGACCTGGACCCGTACGAGAGCCATGGCGCCCTCGAACCCCGGATCCCTGCGCACGAGGCGGCCTTCGAACCGCTGATGCTGGCCTGCCGCGACCGGCGCCCCGTCGTCTTCGACTACCGCAAGGCCACCGCCGCCCGCCCCGAGCAGCGGCACGTCGAGCCGTGGGCGCTCGAATGCTGGCGCGGTCACTGGTACCTCGCGGGCTGGGACCGCGACCGGGAGGCCGAGCGGGTCTTCCGGCTCTCCCGGATCACCGGGAAGGTGCGCTCGCGCGCCGGACAGTTCAAGGCGCCGGTGCCGGACGTCGTCACCGTCCGTGAGACCGTCGCGGGCTGGGCCGGCGAGACCGCCGACCGCTCCGCGCTGATCAGGCTGCGGGCCGGCTCGGGCTATCCGCTGCGCGCCAAGGCCGTCTCCGTACGGGAACGGGGCGACGGCTGGGACGAGTTGGAGATCCCGTACGGGCACGGGCTCGACGCCTGGCTCGTGGAGTTCGGCCCCGACGTGGTCGTGCTCGAGCCCGCCGAGCTGCGGGCCGACGTCGTGGACCGGCTGCGCGCCGTGGCCAAGGGCTGAGGGGGAGAACAGAGCAGTATGGCTTCCAATGCCATCGATCAGACCCGGCGGATGCTGTCCCTGGTGACGTATCTGCGCGAGCGCCCCGGCGCGCGCGTGGAGGACGTGGCCCGGGCCTTCGGCATCACGCAGGACGAGCTGATCTCCGACCTGGACGTGCTGCCGCTGTGCGGGACGAGCTTCCGCGGCGGCGATCTGCTCGACATCGACACCGACGGCGACCGCATCTGGTGGCACAACCCGGACGACGTGGCCGCGCCGCTGCGGATCTCCGCCGACGAGGCGACCGCCCTGCTGGTCGCCGCGCGCGCGGTCGCCACCCTGCCCGGACTGCGCGAGGGCGACCGGCTCGCCCTGCTGCGGGCGACCGCGAAGCTGGAGGCCGCAGCAGGAGAAGCGGCCGGTGCCAGTGCCCGGCTCAGCGTCACCTTCGAGTCCGAGGGTGGCGTCTTCGCCGACGTCGACCGGGCCATCGCCGAGCGGCGCAGGCTGTGGATCCGCTACTACTCGCCCGCGCGCGACGAGGTCACCGAGCGGGAGATCGACCCGATCCGGCTCGTCTCCGTCGGCCACACCTACGTGGAGGCGTGGTGCCGCAGGTCGGAGGCGCGGCGCACGTTCCGGCTCGACCGGGTCGCCGAGATCAAGATCCTCGACGAGGCGTCCGCGCCGCCCGAGATCGAGCTGCGTGATCTCTCCGAGGGTCTTGTACAGCCGGCCGCCGAGGACCCGGAGGTCGTCGTCGAGGTCGGTCCCGGCGGGCGCTGGGTCGCCGAGTACTACCCGCACGACAGCGCCGAGGAACTGGCGGACGGCGGCCTGCGGATCACGCTGCGCACGCCCGACCCCTCCTCGCTGCGGCGGCTCGCGCTGCGGCTCGGCCGCGACGGGCACATCGTGGCGCCCGCCGTGCTCGCGGAGAGCGCGCGGGACGCGGCCCGGGAGGCGCTCGCCGCGTACGACGGGATCGCGTGAGCGCGTCGGCACGACGGCGGGCACGGCACGAACGGATGGAAGGTGTGACGTGGGCGATATGACTGGGACGGTTGATGTGGCCGGAATCACCGGAATGTCCACCATGGTTGAGGTGCCGGGCCCGGTCGTCTTCAAGGCCGCCTGCCCGGACTGCCGCGCTCGCTTCGAACTCGACGCGTCCGCGCTCCGGTTGGCGATCGGCGCCAGCCGCCGCACCACCTTCTACTCCTTCACCTGCCCCGAGTGCGACGCCGCGGTGCGCAAGCCCGCCGGTGAGCGGATCGTCGAACTCCTCACCGGTGGCGGGGTGCGCACGCTCCGTCTCCATCAGACCGTCTAGGCTCGGCGCATGTTCTGGGCGATGGTGGCGGTGGCTGTGAGTTTCTTGGGACTCGCTGTGCTCGCCTTCTTTGCGGTGAAGGTCTTCGTCGAGGCGCAGCGGCTCGGCCGCCAAGTCGCGGACACCACACGGCGGATCAACTCCGCGGCCGAGGAGCTGGAGCGGGCCGCGGTCAGTGTCGCGCGTGCGGGCGGTGACGCCGTCTGACCCCTTGAGGGGCCGGATTCCCGTCGATGGAAAGCGCTTTACCCCTGTGGTCTGTCGGGCTCCCAGGTCGGCCGGGTACGCTCCTCTACGCGGCCGGAAGTGAGGCGCCGGGCGCAACTGGGAGTACGCAGAGGGATTGCCCCCTGTTCACCCCCACGGGATACGATCGCTGCCAGCACGGTGGTCGGACAACAGTCCGAAGTCCGATCGGTACCGGCAGTCCCGCCCCTGCCGCCTCAGTGAGAAGGTAAACGGATATGTTCGGAAAGCTCGGCGCACCTGAGATCATCCTGATCCTTGTCGTCATCATCCTGCTGTTCGGCGCGAAGAAGCTTCCGGACATGGCGCGCTCGCTGGGCAAGTCCGCCCGCATCCTCAAGAGCGAGGCCAAGGCGATGAAGAACGAGGGCAACGACACCGCGTCCGCGCCGTCCGACCCGCCGGCCCAGGACGCCCAGACCCCGGCCCAGCGCACCATCCAGGCCGCGCCCGGTGACGTCACGAGCTCGCGCCCGGTGACCGAGCCGACCAACACGTCGAAGAGCTGATCAAGCGCTGGACTCAAGGCCGCCCCCTGTCGGCGGCCTGCCGCACGAGATGAGGACGTGGGTTGCTCAAGTCTGCCCGCAAGCAGGAGAAGGACCCCGAGGGGCGGATGCCGCTCGCGGATCACCTGCGTGAGCTGCGCAATCGGCTGGCGAAGGCGCTTCTGGCCGTCGTCATTATCACGGTCGTTGCTGCGTTCTACTACAACGAGATCATTGACGTGATCACGCAGCCGATCCTGGACTCGGTCGGCTGTACCGGGAAGTTCTCGGAGCTGGCGCAGGTCAAGCAACAGCACTGCGCCCAGATCACGGTCAACGGTCTGCTGACGCCGTTCACGCTGGCCCTGAAGATCTCGCTGATGGCCGGCATCGTGTTCTCCTCGCCGGTCTGGCTGTACCAGCTCTGGGGCTTCATCGCGCCCGGTCTGCACAAGCACGAGAAGAAGTACGCCTACGGGTTCGTGGGGACCGGCGTCCCGCTGTTCCTGTGCGGCGCCTACTTCGCGTACGCGATCCTGCCGACCACCGCCAAGGTGCTGATCGGCTTCACGCCGGGCAATGCGGCGAACCTGCTGCCCCTGGACGACCTGCTCGACCTCGTGACGCGCATGGTCGTCGTCTTCGGCCTCTCCTTCGAGCTGCCACTGCTGCTGGTGTTCCTCAACCTCATCGGGGCGATCACCGGCAAGCGGATGCTCGGCTGGTGGCGCGGGATGATCATGGGCATCACGGTGTTCGCGGCCGTGGCGACGCCGAGCACCGACCCGCTGTCGATGCTGGCCCTGGCCGCTCCGATCTGGGTCCTCTACTTCGCTGCCGTGGTCTTCTCGCTGCTGAACGACAAGCGCAGGCGGCGCAACAACCCGGACGCCGACCTCGACGACGACGAGGCGTCCGACCTGGATCTGACCCCCGAGGACGTCAGCGAGGTCGAGTCCGTGAGCGCGAGCCGGACGCCGCTGCCCGAGCAGACGACCAGGGACCGGATCAACGGTTACGACGATGTGACCTGAGGTAACTCCTGCTCGGGCCGGGCCGGTTGTTAAGGTCCGGCCGTGAGCAGTGAGATCACCCTCTTCGTCAATCCCACCGCGGGACGCGGCCGGGGCGCAGGTGCTGCGCAGCCGGCCGCTTCCGCGTTGCGGGCCGCCGGGTTCTCCGTACGGACCGTCATCGGTGAGGACGCCGCCGACGCCCTCGCACGCGCGCGTGCCGCGGTGCGGGAGGGAACCGGGGCCCTGGTGGCGGTCGGCGGCGACGGGCTCGTCAATCTCGCGCTGCAGGCCGTCGCGGGAACGGCGACCCCGCTCGGGATCGTCGCGGTCGGCACCGGCAACGACTTCGCGCGCTCCCTCGGCCTGCCGATACGTGAGCCGGCCGCCGCGGGCGCCCTCGTCGCCGGGGCGCTCAAGGGCTCGACGCCACGCGAGATCGACCTCGGCCGGATCGGCGACCACTGGTTCGGCACCGTGCTCGCCTCCGGCTTCGACTCCCGCGTCAACGACCGCGGCAACCGGATGCGGCTGCCGCTGGGCCGCTTCAAGTACGACCTGGCGATCGTGGCCGAGCTGGCCACCTTCAAGGCGGTGCCGTTCCGGCTGACCCTGGGCGACGGTGAGGTACGGGAGGTCGCGGCCACCCTCGTCGCCGTCGGGAACGGGACCTCGTACGGGGGCGGCATGCGGATCTGCGCCGATGCGGTGATGGACGACGGACTGTTCGACGTGACCGTGGTCGGGGAATGCTCCCGTACGACACTGTTGCGGGTCTTTCCGCGCGTCTACAAAGGCACCCATCTCACCCACCCCGTGGTCAGCGTGTACCGGGCGGCGCGGGTCGAGCTGGTCGCGGAAGGGATCACCGCGTATGCAGACGGGGAACCGGTCGGAGGGCTTCCCCTGGTCGCCGAGTGCGTACCAGGAGCCGTGCGGGTCCTTACCGGATAATGATCGTCCGTTGTCAGTGGCGGCCGGTAGGCTCGAAAGCACGATGACAGAGGACCTCTCACCGGCCGAGCGGTATGCGGCATCCCGTAAGCGGGCCGCCGAGCAGGCCACCGCGCTCGCGTCCTTCCGCGAGATGTACGACTTCGGCCTCGACCCCTTCCAGATCGAGGCGTGCAAGGCGCTGGAGGCAGGCAAGGGCGTCCTGGTGGCCGCACCCACCGGCTCCGGCAAGACGATCGTCGGCGAGTTCGCCGTCCACCTCGCCCTCCAGCAGGGCAAGAAGTGTTTCTACACGACACCCATCAAGGCGCTGTCGAACCAGAAGTACCAGGACCTCTCGAAGCGGTACGGCTCCGACAAGGTCGGCCTGCTGACCGGCGACAACAGTGTGAACAGCGATGCGCCGGTGGTCGTCATGACCACCGAGGTGCTGCGCAACATGCTGTACGCGGGCTCGCAGGCGCTGATCAACCTCGGATACGTGGTCATGGACGAGGTGCACTACCTCTCCGACCGGTTCCGGGGCGCCGTCTGGGAAGAGGTGATCATCCACCTCCAGGAGTCCGTGACGCTGGTCTCCCTGTCGGCGACGGTGTCGAACGCGGAGGAGTTCGGCGACTGGCTGGACACCGTCCGGGGCGACACCGAGGTGATCGTCTCCGAGCACCGGCCCGTGCCGCTGTTCCAGCACGTGCTCGCCGGGCGCCGGATGTACGACCTCTTCGAGGAGGGGGAGGGCAGCAAGAAGGCCGTCAACCCCGACCTCACACGCATGGCGCGCATGGAGGCCAGCCGCCCCTCCTACCAGGACCGGCGGCGCGGGCGGAACATGCGGGAGGCCGACCGGGAGCGGGAGCGCAGACAGCGGTCCCGGATCTGGACGCCGGGCCGCCCCGAGGTCATCGAGCGGCTCGACTCCGAGGGGCTGCTGCCCGCCATCACGTTCATCTTCAGCCGCGCGGCCTGCGAGGCCGCCGTGCAGCAGTGCCTGTACGCGGGCCTGCGGCTGAACGACGAGGAGGCGCGGGCCAGGGTCAGGGAGATCGTCGAGGCGCGCACCGCCTCGATCCCGGACGAGGACCTGCACGTCCTCGGGTACTACGAGTGGCTGGAGGGCCTGGAGCGGGGCATCGCCGCCCACCACGCGGGCATGCTGCCGACCTTCAAGGAGGTCGTGGAGGAGCTGTTCGTGCGCGGCCTGGTGAAGGCCGTCTTCGCCACGGAGACACTGGCTCTCGGGATCAACATGCCCGCGCGGTCCGTGGTGTTGGAGAAGCTCGTCAAGTGGAACGGCGAGCAGCACGCCGACATCACCCCGGGCGAGTACACCCAGCTGACGGGGCGTGCCGGGCGGCGCGGCATCGACGTCGAGGGCCATGCCGTGGTGCTGTGGCAGCGCGGCTTCAGCCCCGAGCACCTGGCCGGGCTCGCCGGTACGCGGACGTATCCGCTGCGGTCCAGCTTCAAGCCGTCGTACAACATGGCGGTCAATCTCGTGGAGCAGTTCGGGCGGCACCGCTCGCGCGAACTCCTGGAGACCTCCTTCGCGCAGTTCCAGGCCGACCGCTCGGTCGTCGGGATCTCGCGGCAGGTCCAGAAGAACGAGGAGGGTCTTGAGGGCTACAAGGAGTCCATGACCTGCCACCTCGGGGACTTCGAGGAGTACGCGCGGCTGCGGCGCGAGCTCAAGGACCGCGAGACCGAGCTCGCCAAGCAGGGCGTCGCGCAGCGCAGGGCGCAGGCGGCGGCCGCGCTGGAGAAGCTCAAGCCCGGCGACGTCATCCACGTGCCGACCGGCAAGTTCGCGGGCCTCGCGCTCGTGCTCGACCCCGGGCTGCCCGCGGGCCGGTCCAACGGGCACCGGGGGTTCGAGCACCACGACGGCCCCCGGCCGCTGGTACTGACCGCCGAGCGGCAGGTCAAGCGGCTCGCCTCGATCGACTTCCCGGTGCCGGTCGAGGCGCTGGAGCGGATGCGGATCCCCAAGTCGTTCAATCCGCGCTCGCCGCAGTCGCGGCGGGACCTCGCGTCGGCCCTGCGGACCAAGGCCGGGCACATCGTGCCCGACCGGCACAAGAAGGGCCGGGCACCGGCCGCCGACGACCGCGAGATCGCACGGCTGCGCGCCGAGTTGCGGGCCCACCCCTGCCACGGCTGCGACGAGCGGGAGGACCACGCGCGGTGGGCCGAGCGCTACCACCGGCTGCGGCGGGACACCGCGCAGCTGGAGCGCCGCATCGAGGGGCGGACGAACACGATCGCGCGGACCTTCGACCGCATCGTGAAGCTGCTGACCGAGATGGACTATCTGCGCGGCGACGAGGTCACCGAGCACGGGAAGCGGCTCGCCCGGTTGTACGGCGAGCTCGACCTGCTCGCCAGTGAGTGCCTGCGGGACGGGGTCTGGGAGGGCCTGGAACCGGCTGAACTCGCGGCGTGCGTCTCGGCGTTGGTGTTCGAGGCGCGGGTCGGCGACGATGCGCTCGCGCCCAAGGTGCCGTCCGGGAAGGCCAAGGCCGCGCTCGGTGAGATGGTGCGGATCTGGGGCCGGCTCGACGCCCTTGAAGAGGAGTTCCGGATCAATCAGGCCGAGGGGGTCGGGCAGCGCGAGCCCGATCTCGGGTTCGCCTGGGCCGTGTACGAGTGGGCCTCCGGGAAGGGGCTCGACGAAGTGCTGCGCGAGGCGGAGATGCCGGCCGGGGACTTCGTGCGGTGGTGCAAGCAGGTGATCGATGTGCTGGGGCAGATCGCCGCGGCGGCTCCCACCGAGGGGTCCACGGTGGCGCGCAACGCGCGGAAGGCCGTGGACGCCGTGCTGCGCGGGGTTGTGGCCTACTCGTCCGTGGGGTGAGGGGCGGGCGGGTTTCGGTGGGTGGGGGCGGGCGGCTTGTGGAGTCACCCCCGCCGCCCGTTCCCGTCCCGATCCCTGGGGAAGCTGTGCCCCCAGACCCCCTCTACGCGTCTCGTTGTCGGGTATCGGTGCGTGGTGTGTTGCTCGCGCCGTTCCCCGCGCCCCTTACGGGGCTTCCATGTAGCGGCGCCAGGATGCGTAAGGCGTGATGTCCTTCGCTTTCGTCAGGGCCTCCGGTTCGCACAGGAAGCCCGGGAGTTCCGTGCCGTCCTTCAGGGTGACGCGGCCGAGTGTCATGGGGCGGGGGAGCGCCGTCAGGAGGTGGCCCAGGCCGGCCGCCGGGATGCGCCAGACCTCCGTGTCGATCTCGGCCCCGGACTCCGCGCCCACGTGGACCAGGCCCGGCTTCGGCGGGACCGTGTCCAGGGCGTGGAGGCGGTAGACCGCCGCCGTTGTCGTCGTGCGGTCCAACTCCGCGCCCAGGGCCAGGAGCTCACCGTTCAACGGCATGCCCGTCAGATGGGCGCCGAAGACCGCGATGCGCGTCGGTGGGTCGGTCAGGGCCTGCGCGATGCGCGGGAGGCGGGTGTCCGTGTGGGCCGCGCCGATGAGCATCACGCCGAACGGGAGGCCGTTCACCGTGCCGGCCGGGACCGCCGCCGCGCACAGGCCGAACAGGTTCGTGGAGTTGGTGAAGCGGCCCAGGCGGGCATTGATGCCGAGCGGGTCCGCCGCGACCTCGGCGAGGGTCGGGTGGGCCGTCGTCGTGGGCAGGAGCAGGGCGTCCGCGTCCACCTCGGCGAGGCGGGCCAGGGCCGTGGTCCGCAGGTGTGCCAGGCGGGCCTGGTCCGCGAAGAGGGCGTGCGCCGGGATGTCGCGGGCGCCCCTGATGATGCCCGCCACGGTCGGGTCGAGGGTGGCCGGGTCCGTCTCGGTCGCTTTGTCGATGAAAGAGCCCACTGCCGTGTAGCGCTCCGCCACGAAGGCGCCCTCGTAGAGCATCGCCGCCGCGTCGACGAACGGCGCGATGTCGATCCGGTGCAGCTCCGCCCCGGACCGGCGCAGTTCCCGCGTCGCCTCCTCGAACGCCGCCGCCCAGCCCGGGGGCAGGTCCTCGAGGTGGTGTGCGTGCGGGATCGCCACCCGCCACGGGCCGGGGGTGCGCGCCGGCGCCGCCGGTGCCGGGTCCGACATGAAGGACAGGGCGCGTTCCGCCTCCGGGAGCGTACGGGCGAAGACGGTCACGCAGTCCAGGGAGGCGCAGGCCGGGACCACGCCCTCGGTGGGGACGACGCCGTAGGTCGGCTTGAGGCCGACGATGCCGTTCAGGGCGGCGGGGACGCGGCCGGAGCCCGCCGTGTCCGTGCCGAGTGCCAGGTCGGCGATGCCGAGCGCCACGGCGACGGCCGATCCCGCGCTCGAACCGCCGCTGACGCGGGCCGGGTCGTGGGCGTTGCGGACCGCGCCGTACGGGGAGCGGGTGCCGACCAGGCCGGTGGCGAACTGGTCGAGGTTCGTGGTGCCGAGGACGAGGGCGCCGGCCGCTCGCAGGCGGGCCACCGCGGGGGCGTCGGCGGTCGGCGTGTACGCGTAGGCGGGGCAGCCCGCTGTCGTGGGCAGGCCCGCGACGTCGATGTTGCCCTTCACCGCCAGCAGGTGTCCGGCGAGCGGCAGGTGTTCGCCCGCCGCGACCCGGGCGTCCAGGGCGGCCGCCTCCGCCTCGGCGTCCGCCTGGGGGCGCAGGTCGATCCAGATCTCGGGGCGGTCGGTCTCGGCGATACGGGCGTACGCGGTGCGGACTCTGGTGACGGTCGATGGCATCGCGGGCTCCTGGGGGAGGGGAGAGGAAGAGGGAGAGGGTGGGCACACGCAACGGGCGTCATCGAGGGGCGACGACCAGCAAGGGCGTGCCCGGCTCCACCTGGGCCCCCACCTTGGTGAGGACCTGGTGGACGCGGCCGGCCGTCGCCGCATGGACCGGTGACTCCATCTTCATCGCCTCCAGCGCCACGAGTTGCTGACCCGGTTCGACCGTGTCACCTTCCGACACGTTCAACTGCCAGACCGAAGCGGCGAATTCGGCCTCGATCAGGACCGCGCCCTCCGGGAGCGTCAGGTCGTCGGCCGGTGGTGCCGGTTGCGCCGCCGCATCGGCGCGCTCGAACTCGCCCGCCGCCTCCCACGCGTCCCGCTCCGCCGTGAACGCCGCGCTCTGGCGCTCCCGGAACACCGCGATCGACTCCGCCTCGCGGGCCAAGAACGCCTCGTGGTCGGCGAGGGAGAACGTGCCGTCCTCGATGCGGGGCACGAAGCGGCCCGACTTGATGTCCGCCCGCAGGTCGAGGAGTTCCTCGGGGGAGACCGGGTACCACTTGATCCGGTCGAAGAAGCGCAGCAGCCACGGGGCACCGGGCTCGAACGCGCCGCGCTGCTGCCAGCCCGACCACACCTGCGTCGTACGGCCCACGAACTGGTAGCCGCCGGGGCCCTCCATCCCGTAGACGCACAGATACGCGCCGCCGATGCCGACCGAGTTCTCGGCGGTCCAGGTCCGTGCCGGGTTGTACTTCGTCGTGACCAGGCGGTGGCGCGGGTCGAGCGGGGTCGCCACCGGGGCGCCCAGGTACACGTCGCCGAGGCCCAGGACCAGGTACTCCGCGTCGAAGACCGTCGCGTACACCTCGTCGACCGAGTCGAGGCCGTTGACGCGGCGGATGAACTCGATGTTCCAGGGGCACCACGGGGCGTCGTCGCGCACCCCGGCCATGTACCGCTCGATCGCCTCGCGCGTCGCCGGGTCGTCCCAGGAGAGGGGGAGGTGGACGGTGCGGGACGGCACGGTGAGTTCGTGGGTCGGCGGGAGCGTGGTCGCCAACACCCGGACCAGGGCCAGGAGTTCGGACTGGGGTGTCGTCGCCGGGTCCGTCTGGATCTGGAGGGAGCGGATGCCCGGGGTCAGGTCCCGTACGCCCGGCAGGCCGGCCTGCGCCACCGCCTCCATCAGGGCGTGCACCCGCATGCGCAGCGCCAGGTCGAGCTGCATCGGGCCGAACTCGACGAGCAGGTTGTCGTCGCCGCTGCGGCGGTACGTGATGTCGCCGTCCCGGGCCAGGACGCCGCCGTCGACGATGTCGGCGCGGGGCGCGCCGGTCGTCGTGATCGGGGCGAAGCGGACCGTGTCGCCGGGGCGCAGCTGGCCCAGCTTCCAGCGTTCGGCCGTGCGGACCGTCGCCGGGCAGACGAAGCCGCCCAGGGACGGGCCGTCCGGGCCGAGCAGCACGGGCATGTCTCCCGTGTAGTCGACGGCGCCCACCGAGTACGGGGTGTCGTGGATGTTGGAGGGGTGCAGGCCCGCCTCGCCGCCGTCCGTGCGTGCCCAGCGCGGCTTGGGGCCGACCAGGCGGACGCCGGTGCGGGCCGAGTTGAAGTGGACCTTCCAGTCGGCCGCGTAGAAGTCGTGGATGTCCTCCTCGGTGAAGAACTCCGGTGCCGCGTGCGGGCCTTCGAGGGCGCCGATCGTCCAGGCGCTGGTGAAGGGCGGGCGGTCGGCGGGCGGGACCGGCGCGCCGGGCGCGGTCGCGCCGCCGTGCAGGACGTCGCCCGTGCGCAGCGCCCGCCCGCCGTGGCCGCCGAAGCCGCCGAGCGTGAAGGTGGCCGCGCTGCCCAGGAACGCGGGGACGTCGAGGCCGCCGCCCGCGAACAGGACGTACGTGCGCAGGCCCTGTTCCGTCGGCGCGCCGACCGTGAGGGTGCCGCCCGGCGGGACCGTGACCGGCTCCCACTGGGGGACCGGCGCGCCGTCCACCGAGACCGCCGCGGGCGCTCCCGTCACGCACACCGTCGTGGCGTGCGTGAACCTCAACTCCGGCCCCTGGAGCGTGCATTCGAGACCGGGCACGCCCTCGTCGTTGCCGAGCGCCCGGTTGCCGAGGCGGAACGAGCGGTCGTCCATCGGGCCGCACGGCGGCACCCCGACCTGCCAGTGCCCGATCCGGCCCGGCCAGTCCTGCACCGTGGTGAGCGTGCCGCCGGACAGCACCTCGATGCGCGGCGTCGGGTCGGTGACCTGCACGAGCGATGCCGTGGAGTGGGTCGCCGCCGCGAAGTCGGGCTGGGTGAGCGCCGCGCGGACCAGGCCCAGGTTCGTCTCGATGCCGTCCACCCGGGTGGCGTCCAGCGCGCGGGCGAGGGCGGCGAGGGCCTCGGCACGGTCGGCGCCGGACGCGATGACCTTCGCCAGCATCGGGTCGTACGCCGTCGTCACCTCCGTGCCCGTCTCCACCCAGCCGTCGACGCGGACGTCCGCCGGGAACTCCACCCGGGTCAACAGGCCCGCGCTGGGCCGGTGTTCACGGCTGGGGTCCTCCGCGTACAGGCGGGCCTCGACCGCGTGGCCGCGCGCCGGACCCGGATCCCGTACGACATCGCTCTCGCCCCGCGCCAGGCGCAGCATCCAGGCGACGAGGTCGACCCCGTAGATCTCCTCGGTGACCGGGTGCTCCACCTGGAGGCGGGTGTTGACCTCCAGGAAGTACACCTCCTCGCGCGCCGCGTCGTAGACGAACTCGACCGTGCCCGCCGAGCGGTAGCCCACGCTCGCGCACAGGTCCCGTGCGGAGTCGGCCAGCCGGGTGCGCACGTGGTCGGGCAGATTCGGGGCCGGGGCCTCCTCCACCACCTTCTGGTTGCGGCGCTGGAGCGAGCAGTCGCGGTCGCCGAAGGTGACGACCCGGCCCGCGCCGTCGCCGAAGACCTGCACCTCCACATGGCGGGCGTGCTCGACCAGGCGCTCCAGGAACACGCCGGCCGACGTGAACGACGCCGCGGCCACCCGCTGCACCCGCTCCCACGCGTCGCGCAGCTCCTCGGGGGTGCGGCAGGCCGACATGCCGATGCCGCCTCCGCCGCCGGTCGCCTTGAGCATCACCGGGTAGCCGATGTCCGCGGCCGCCGCGAGCGCCTCGTCGACGTCCGCGAGCAGGCCGGTGCCGGGGGCCAGCGGCACCCCCGCCGCCTCGGCCGCGGCCCGAGCCGTGTGCTTCGCGCCGAACAGGTCCAGCTGGTCGGGGGCCGGGCCGACGAAGACGATGCCCGCGTCCTCGCAGCGGCGCGCGAAGGCCGCGTCCTCGGAGAGGAAGCCGTAGCCGGGGTGGATCGCCCCGGCGCCGGTGTCCTTCGCCGCCTTCAGCACCAGGTCGGCGTCCAGGTACGACTCCTTGGCGGGCGCCGGACCGAGCCGCACCGCCTCGTCGGCGAGGCGGACGTGCGGGGCGTCGCGGTCCGCGTCGGAGTACACCGCGACCGTGCGCAGGCCCAACTCCCGTGCGGTGCGCAGGATGCGGGCGGCGATCTCGCCCCGGTTCGCGACGAGCAGCGTGCCGAACGTCATGCCCGCGCCCCGATCGTCATCTCGACCGGCGTCGGCTCGAAGCCGTTGCACGGGTTGTTGATCTGCGGGCAGTTGGAGACGAGGACGAGCACGTCCCGCTCCGCGCGCAGGGTGAGGCTCAGGCCCGGCGCGGACAGGCCGTCCACGATGCCGAGGGTGCCGTCCTTCTCGACCGGCACGTTCATGTACCAGTTGATGTTCGACACCAGATCGCGCTTGCCGAGACCCCAACGGGACCCCTCGGCAAGGAAGTTGTCGACGCATGCGTGCTGCGACCAGGTGTGGTGGCCGTAGCGCAGGGTGTTGGACTCCTTGGAGCAGGCGCCGCCCACCGTGTCGTGGCGGCCCACGTCGTCGGAGACGACCGTCATCAGCGGGGTGTGCTCGTTGCTGAGCAGCACGCTGCCGGTCGTCAGGAAGATGTTCCCCTGCGCGTGGATCGTGTCGGGCGCGCTGTAGCGCACGGACGTGTCCGCGGCGTCGTACACGAGGAAGTCGACGGCCTGGTTGCCGCGCAGGTCGGTGATGGTGAGGGTCTCGCCGCGCCCGATCCGGGCCGACCAGGCGGAGCGGGCGGCGACCGTGTGGGAGACGGAGGCGGCGGAGGTGGTGGAGGCGGCGGTCACTTGATCCCCCTGGAGGCGAGGAAGTCGGCGGTGTTGAGGAAGGCGCGGCGGCCCTCCGGGGTGGTGTCCCACAGCGGATCGCCCGGGGCGGTGGGCGCGGCCGGCCAGGCGAGGACCTCCAACGGGCCGCACGCGTACGTCGCGCGCGGGTCCGACGGATGCGGCACGTTGGCGATCAGGACCGTCACGTCCTGCTCGGCGCGGAGCGTCACGCTGCCGCCGGGGCCCGCGGAGCCGGTGAAGGCGACGGCGCCGTCCTCCCGGATCTCCACGCCCTGGAAGAAGGAGAGCGACGGCGGCAGATCGCGCGGGGTGAGGCCGTTCTTCGCGGCGGCCAGCTTGAACAGCTCACGTCCGGCCGGGGACGGGGACTCGGGCGCGCCCGCGCCGTAGCGCTCGGCGTTCCGTACGAGCGTGGAGGTGCCGCACAGCGCGTCGTGCCGGCCGCCCGTCGTGTCGGCCACCACCGAGGCGAGGACCCGGCCCTGGTCGGACAGGAGGAGCTGTCCCTCGCTCAGATAGGCGTTCCACTGCACCTTCACCGTGTCGGCGACGTTCAGCCGCTCCCACGGGCGGCCGTCGACGAACAGGAGGACGTGCGCGCAGGCGTCGCCGGTCGGGTCGGTGAGGCGCAGTTCCGTGCCGCGGGCCAGGACGCGGTGCGTGTAGTTGCCGCCCGCGACCGTCTCCGCCCACACCAAGTGCCCGGCCTCGCACGGGGGTTCGGGCCAGTCGGCCGCCGGGACGACCGGCATCGCGTCGGTGCGGGTGCCCTCCTGGGCGCGGGCGTGGTCGCGGGCTCCGTAGGTGGTCGCTGTCGCCATGGCGGGACCTTCCGGCTCGGCGTGCTGATGGACGTACGCGGTGTTTCTGTCGCCCGACAGAAATTAGGCAGCCACCGCTTCTGCCGGATTGCCCGGCCATTGCGGACCGGTTACCGAACGCTCACCGCACCGCATGGATGTGCGGATGTGCGACGATCGGCCGCATGAGCACTTCGGGAGCACGCCGCGTCGGCCGGCCGCGCGCCGCTCAGCGGCCGGACAGCGGACTCGCGCCGCGGGCCGAACTCCTGTCGGCCGCGGCCGAGTTGTTCACGACCAAGGGGTACGCGGCGACCACCACGCGCGCCGTCGCCGAGCGGGCCGGGATGCGGCAGGCGACCATGTACCACTACGTCTCCGGCAAGGAGGAGCTGCTCGCCGCGCTCCTGGAGTCCACCGTCACGCCCTCGCTCACCCTGGCCCGCACCCTGCTCGCCGACACCGGCAGGTCCGCCGAGGAACGGCTCTGGCAGCTGTGCCGCTCCGACGTCGAGCTGCTGTGCGGCGGTCCGTACAACCTCGGCGGGCTCTATCTGCTGCCCGAGGTGCGGACCGAGCGCTTCGCCGGATTTCATGCCGTGCGCGACGAACTGAAGGACGCGTACCGCCAGTTGCTGGCCGACACCGCCGTCGGATCCACCCTCGTCAAGGGTGAACTCGGACTGCGGACCGACCTGTTGTTCGGACTGATCGAAGGTGTCATCCTCGTCCGCCGATCCGATCCGGACCGGTCCGTGGCGGTCTTCGCGGCGGCCACCGCCGACGCGGCGCTGCGTATCGCCGGCGTCTGATTCGTCCCTCGACCCACTCTGACCAGGGCCTGGTCAGGGCCGGTCACCCGGTGCCCGGGCGGGAGTTCGGATGCGCGGACGCCCTCACTCCATGTGTGCGAACGGGCGCTGAGCGTGCAAATGGGCGGAGTGTATTCCTGTCGGCGGGGCGATTTCAGGCCCTTGCTGAATATGACCCGGCGATGATCCGACGGGACTAAGCTCGCCCGCAGCGCGCCGGGTTGAGATGAATTCGGCCGCTTGTTCCCCTGTGCGCCGATGGTTCGCATTGATCCAGGGAAATGACCCAGGGAACGATCCAGGCACGAAAGCATGACGAACCGTCGCAAACTTCCCCGACACGACCGTTCAGAGGGCATACATGGTGAGTGTTCAATCGCCTCCCGGTGGCCGAGAAGTCCCCTACACACGCGTGCTGTTGCTGCCCGCCATGGTCATGGCCGCCGCCACCGGCGCCGCCGTCGCCCTGGTGACGGCGCCCGCCCGCCTCTCCGTCGCCCTGTGCGGCGCCCTCGGCACGCTCCTCGTGGTGGCCGTCGCGGCGGAGGCCGTCCGGCGCGGCCGCATCGTCAAGGGACAGCGCGCCCAATACGCCCAGCACGTGGCGGAGTTGGAAACCCGTATCACCGCCCAGGAGCACCGCACGATGCGGGTCGCCAAGGAGGTGCTGCCGCACGCCCTGTACCGGCTGCGCACCGGCAGCAACCCCCGCGACGCCGTCACGGGCGTCTGCGATTCCGAGCCCGCCTTCCGTGACGTCACCCAGGGCGAGCGCGAACTGCTCTTCGCCTGCCTCAAGGAGATCGACCGCGAGGAGGCCGCGAACGACGCGGCGCAGCGCGCGTTCGTCTCCGTCGCCCGCCGCGTCCAGGCCATCGTGCACAAGCAGGCCCAGGAACTCCGCGAGATGGAGGAGGACCACGGCCGCAACCCCGAGGTCTTCGACGACCTCCTGCGCATCGACCACGGCACCGCGCTGATCGGCCGCCTCGCCGACTCCGTCACCGTCCTCGGCGGCGCCCGGCCGGGCCGCCAGTGGCCTCAGCCGGTCAAGCTCTACAGCGTGCTGCGCGGCGCCATGTCGCGCATCCTGGAGTACCCGCGCATCGAACTGCAGGCCATCTGCGACGTCGCCATCAAGGGCGTCTCCGTCGAACCGGTCATCCACGCCTGCGCGGAGATCCTCGACAACGCCACCCGGTACTCGCCGCCGTCGACCAAGGTGCACGTCACCGCGTTCGAGGTGCAGACCGGTGTCGCCATCGAGATCGAGGACGCCGGCGTCAGCCTCAGCGAGGAGCAGCGCGCCAGGGTCGAGCGGATGCTGGACCGCGCCAAGGCCGGCATCGACCTCAACGACCTCGGCGAGAACCCGCGCCTCGGCCTGTCCATCGTCGGCCGGCTCTGCTCCATGTACGACATGCAGATCTCGCTGCGCCAGTCCGCGTACGGCGGCGTGCGCGCCGTCCTCATCGTGCCGCGCGACATGATGAGCACCGCGCCCGCGCCCGGCCTGGCCCACGGCATCGGCGCCACCGCGGTGCCCCGCGTCGACCACAACGGCGTACCGATCCAGGAAGAGCCGCGGCTGAAGAAGACGCGCCGTCCCACCACGGGCCCGCGCCCCTCCGCTCCGCTCGTCGCGATGGAGGACGACGTTCCGGTGGTCACCGAATGGCGGGCCAACGGACTCCCGCAGCGCCGCAGGAAGTACGACACGAAGATCATCGAGGACCAGATCATCGTGACGCCGCGCAACCCGGACCTCTCCGTGCCGCCGCCCGAGGCCCAGGCGCCGGCCACCGTCCCCACCCCGGCCGTGGAGCCGGAGCACGACAAGCCCGCGCAGCCCGAACCCGGCCTGTGGGTGGAGGCGTTCATGAACGGGCTGAAGCCGGACCCGGAATCCGGTGACGGCACGGAGAAGCCGCACGACGACGCGTACAACCAGCAGGTCGACGAGGGAGACCGTCAGTGATCCAGCAACGCGCCAACTTCGACTGGATGCTCAAGGAACTCGCCGAGAGTGTGGCGAACATCCACCAGGTGGTGGTCCTCTCCGCCGACGGACTGCGCATCGCCCGGTACGGCGGCGACCCCGACGCCGCCGACCGCATCGCCGCCGCCTGCGCCGGACTCCAGTCGCTCGCCTCGGCCGTGGCCACCGAGATCCCCCAGTCCAGCGGCAAGATGAACATGGTCATCATCGAGGTCGACGGCGGCTTCTTCTATCTGATGGCCGCGGGCAAGGGCGCGTACCTCGCCGTCCTCGCCGACCAGTACGTCGACGCCGGAATGATCAGCCATCAGATGCGTGATCTGGTCATCCGGATCGGCGCCCATCTGACCAGTCCTCCGCGGCGCAACGGGCAGACCGTATGACTCCACCACCCCAGCCCCCGTTCCGAGAACCGCCACCGCAGCGTGAGCGGCGCGCCAAGGACCCCAAGGATCCCGAGCGGCTCTACGTCATCACCGGCGGCACCGACGGCACCGAGCGCGCCCCGCTCGACCTGGTCACCCTGATCGTGGCGCGCACCGAACCGAAACCGTCGTCGTCGCCGGAGCAGGCGGCCGTCTTACGGATGTGCCGGACGCCCCTGTCCACGGCCGAGATCTCGGCCTACCTCAATCTGCCGTTCAGCGTGGTCACCGTGCTGCTCGGCGAACTCCTCGCGGCCGAACAGGTCCAGTCGCGCGCACCGGTCATCCGGAACGCGACCGCGGACCGTTCCCTCCTCGAAGCGGTGATGCATGGACTACAGAAGCTCTGAGAACGCGGCCGCCACCGAGGTCGCCCTCGGCGGCGTGCACATCCCCGGACCGCGGGCCGAGGACCGGATGCCCGAGACGGTCTCCTCGGCCGTCAAGATCGTCATCGTCGGCGGGTTCGGGGTCGGCAAGACCACGATGGTCGGCTCGGTCAGCGAGATCCGCCCGCTCACCACCGAAGAGACCATGACGCAGGCGGGCATCGGCGTCGACGACAACTACGGCTCGGAGACCAAGACGGCCACCACCGTCGCCATGGACTTCGGCCGCATCCGCATCACCGACGAACTCGTGCTGTACCTGTTCGGGACGCCGGGCCAGGAGCGGTTCTGGTTCCTGTGGAACGGCCTGTTCGAGGGCGCGCTCGGGGCCGTCGTACTGATCGACACCCGCCGCCTGGAGGTCAGCTTCGACGTGATCGGCCGCCTGGAGGAGCGCGGCGTGCCGTTCGTGATCGCCAACAACGCCTTCCCCGACGGGCCGCGCTACCCCAGCGACGAACTGCGCAGCGCCCTCGACCTGGACGCGCACGTACCGATCATCGAGTGCGACGCCCGCCGCCGGGCCTCCAGCCGGGACGTGCTGCTGACTCTCATGCGCTATCTGCACGAGATGGCGCTGCACCACGCCTGAGCCCGAACTCCCGCCCGACACCGCCACGTTCACCAATCGACCGGAGCGATCCCGTGACGCCCCCTCCCTCCAGCCCCGCCAGTCCCTCTGGCCCCTCCCAGTCACCCGCCGGGTACGACGAACCCGGCACCTACGGCGACGTCCCGCCGCCCGGCTGTCCCGCGCACGCCCTCGGTGCCGGCGGACTGCGCCGGCTCTACGGTCCCGAGGCCGACGCCGACATCCCGGGCCTGTACGAGAAGCTGCGCGCCGAGCACGGCCCGGTCGCCCCGGCGCTGATCCACGAGGACGTCCCCGTGTGGGCGGTGCTCGGGCACGCCGAGAACCTCCAGATGGTCCGCAGCACGTCCCACTTCACCCGGGACGCCCGCAACTGGACGCCGATGAAGGACGGCACGTTCAAGCCCACCCACCCGCTCGCCCCGGTCATCAACTGGCAGCCCATGGCGTCCTTCGTCGAGGGCGCCGAGCACGCCCGGCTGCGCGGCGCCGTCACCACGGCCATGGAGACCATCGAGGCGCGCAGCCTGCGCCGCGCCATCAACAAGGCCACCCAGGAGATCATCAACCGCTTCTGCGAGCGCGGCACCTGCGACGTCGTCAGCGAGTTCGCCGAGCATCTGCCGATGATGGTGATGCTGGAGATCATCGGCGCGCCCGATGCGTACAGCGAGCGGATCGTGCAGGCGGCCCGCGACATGCTCAAGGGCACCGAGACCGCGATCGCCAGCAACGAATACATCATGGGCGTCCTGTTCGACGTCACGGCCCGGCGCCGGGCCCACCCGATCGAGGACGACTTCACCAGCGGCCTGATCACCGACCCGGCCGCGCTGACCGACGAGGAGGTCGCGCACCACCTGCGGCTCGTGCTCCTCGCCGCGTACGAGTCGACGGCCAACCTCATCGCGAACGTGCTGCGCGTCGTCCTCACCGACCCGCGCTTCCGGGCCCAGCTCAACGGCGGGCAGATGACGGTGCCCGAGGCGGTCGAGCAGTCCCTGTGGGACGAGCCGCCGTTCAGCGCCATGATCGGCTACTTCGCCAAGGTCGACACCGAGCTGGGCGGGCAGCACATCCGCGCGGGCGACGGCCTGATCCTGGGCATCCAGCCGGGCAACGTCTGCCCGGTGGTGCGCCCCGAGCCGGGCGCCCACATGATGGGCAACCGCTCCCACCTCGCGTTCAGCGGGGGGCCGCACGAGTGCCCGGGGCAGGACATCGGCCGCGCCATCGCCGAGATCGGCGTCGACGCCTTCCTGATGAGGCTGCCCGACGCCGAACTCTCCGTGGACGAGGGCCAGTTGACGTGGCGCTCGTCGATCCTGTCGCGGCACCTGGTCGCGCTGCCGGTGGAGTTCACGCCGCGGGCCCAGCAGGAGGTCACCGGCAAACCCAGCATCACCCCGCCGCGCGCCCCCGACTGGGAGGTCTCGTCGTCGGCCCCGCAGGCCGCCGCGCCCGCGCCCGCCGCGGCGCCCGCGCCCGCCCCCGCGCCTGCGGCCCCCGCGCCGCCGGAACCGCAGCGCGGGCCCGGCGCCTGGCAGCGGTTCCTGCGGTGGTGGCGCGGTTACTGACCGGCGCCGGCGTGGGCCCAGGTCTCGTACGAGGCCCACGCCTCCAGGGCGCGAGCGCTGACGAACCGGTGCTCGCGCCCGGTCACCGGGTCCCTGAACTCCAGTGAGCGCGCGAGGAGTTGCAGCGGCCGGCGGAAGTCGTCGGGCGCCACGGGGCCGGTGACCACCGGATACAGCGGGTCGCCGAGGATCGGCAGGCCGAGGCTGTTCATGTGGACGCGCAACTGGTGCGTGCGCCCGGTGTGCGGAGCCAGCCGGTAGAGCCCCAACCCGTCCTTGTGGCCGGTGAGCCGGACCTCGCTCTCGGCGTTCGGCTCGCCGCCGGGGACCTCCTGGGCGGTGAGCACCCCGCGCTCCTTCTCGATCCGGCTGCGCAGGGTCACGGGCAGCGGCACCCGCGGATCGTACGCGGCGACCGCCTCGTACTCCTTGGTCACCAGCCGGTCCCGGAACAGCGTCTGGTAGCGGCCGCGCTCCTGCGGCCGTACGACGAACAGGACGAGCCCCGCCGTCAGCCGGTCGAGCCGGTGCGCGGGTCCGAGCTCCGGGATCCCCAGGTCCCGGCGCAGCCGGGCGAGCGCGGTCTCGCGGACATGGCTGCCGCGCGGTGTCGTCGCCAGGAAGTGCGGCTTGTCGACGACCACGATGTGCTCGTCGCGGTGGACGACGTCGAGGGGGAACGGCACCGGGATCTCGGGCGCGAGCTCGCGGTGGAACCAGACATGGCCGCCAGGCTCGTACGGGGTGGTGGCGGTGACCGCGCTGCCGTCCGCCCGCACGATCCGGCCCTCGGCGATCATCGCGTCGATCACCCCGTCCCCGGCGGCGAGCCGCTCCACCAGGTGGTCACGGACGCTGTCCCACCGCCCGGCACCGTCGAGCGGCAGTCGCACCCGCACCGGGTCGACGCCGTCGCGCTGGGGGAGCGGGGCGGGTGGGGTGCGGGGCTTTCGGCGTGTCATCAGGGCACAGAGTACGGGGGTGCGGGCGCCGCGGCCCTGGCAGGATGAGGCCATGCCTTCCTTGGTCACGCCGGTGCTGCCCGCGGGAACGCTGTCCGGGCGCCCGCAGCCGACACTGCCCGCGGGGGCGGGACTGACCCTGCGGCCCTGGGCCGAGCCGGACGCCCCCGCCGTGCACACCGCGTTCCGCGACCCGACGATCCAGCAGTGGCACTCGCGCAGGACCGCGTCGCCGGACGAGGCCCGGGAGCTGATCCGCGGCTGGCGTGCCGCCTGGGCGGGAGAGGTCGACGCCCACTGGGCCGTGGCGGACGCCGCGACGGACGACGTGCTCGGCCGGATCTCCCTGCGCGAGACGCTGCTCGCCGGCGGCCTCACGCAGGTGGCCTACTGGACGCTGCCCGCGGCCCGTGGACGAGGGGTCGCGCCCCGTGCGGTCGAGGCGCTGACCCGGTGGGCCTTCGACGAGATCGGCTTCCATCGCATCGAGCTCAACCACGCGGTGAGCAACGGCAGTTCGTGCCGGGTGGCGCTCAAGTGCGGCTTCGCGGCGGAGGGCACCGCACGGAGCGCGCTGCTGCACCGGGACGGCTGGCACGACATGCACCGGCACGCCCGGGTGCGCAGCGATCCCGCTCCCGGGGCGGGCGCCTGACGGGTCCGCCCCGGGTCTCAGGCGGGTGAGCCGGCCGGCTCCGGGCGGGCGCCGGCACGGGACCGCCGGTGCCATCGGAACGCGGCTCCGGCCGCCACGGTGAGCAGCACGAACAGCACCGTGAACCACTGGAGGTACCAGGTGCCGCCCGCGGGGTCGTACACCGCGGCGCGCGGCCACGCCAGGTTGACGGTCATGAACAGGCCGTAGAGCAGGGCGAGGACGTTCACGGGCAGGCCCCAGCGTCCCAGCGAGAAGAGCGGGCGGCCCGACTCGTCGGTGCCGTCGGTGGTGGCGCCCCGGTACTGGCCGCGCAGCCGGCGCACCAGCATCGGCCCGGTCACCATCGCGTAGGCCAGGTACAGCATCACGATGCAGGTCGTGCCGATGGCCAGGAACGCGTCCGGCGAGGCGAAGTTCAGCAGGAGCAGCGCCGCCGCGAGGCCGCCGACGACCAGGGCCGGGCCGGTCGGCATGCCGGTGCGCGGGCTGACCCGGGACAGTGCGCGGGAACCGGGCAGCACGCCGTCGCGGGCCATCGAGAAGAGCATCCGGCAGGCCGCCGTCTGGATGGCGAGGGTCGCCACCGCGATGGCCACCGCCACGTCGGCGAGCAGCACCCGGCCGACCCCGTCGCCGAGGCTGCTGGTCAGGACGTAGCTCAGCCCTTCGGTGGCGAGCCGGCCGTCGGTCAGGCTCGGCGCGGCGAGGATGCCGCCGAGCACGAGCAGCCCGCCGATGAGGCCCGCGGCGCCGAGCGCGGTGAGGATCGTACGGGGCGCGGTGCGGCGCGGATGGCGGGTCTCCTCGCTCATCTCGCCCGCGCTGTCGAAGCCGATGAGGACGTACGCGGCCGTGAGCGACCCCGTCAGCACGGCGGCGAGCAGCCCGGACTGCCCGGCCGCGCCCGTGTGGAAGGTGATGCCGGGCGAGCGCTCGGAGTGGGTGAGGAGCAGCACCACGATGAGCAGCGCGCCGGCGATCTCGGCCGTGACGCCGACCCGGTTGATCCACGACATCACGCGGTTGTCGACGACGTTCACCAGTGTCGTCAGGGCCAGCAGCACCACCCCGAGGACCGCCGCGTTGGCCGCGCCGGTGGGCGAGGTGGGTGTGGCGTCGCCGCCCATGAACTGGAAGCCGGACCACAGCGGCGGCAGCACCATCTGCAGGGCGAGCGCCGCGGCCGCGACCACCACGATCTGACCGGTCACCATGATCCAGCCGGCGAACCAGCCGAACGACGGTGTCGACAGGCGCGACGACCACTGGTAGATCGCGCCCGAGATCGGGTAGCGGGCGGCGAGTTCGGCGAAGCACGCGGCGACGAGCAACTGCCCGACGAGCACGGCGGGCCAGGTCCAGAAGAAGACCGGGCCGCCGAACGCGTACCCCACGGCGAAGAACTGGAAGACGGTCGTCAGGACCGAGATGAAGGAGAAGCCCGCGGCGAACGACGCGTACCGGCCGAGGCTGCGGTGCAGCTCCTGCCGGTAGCCGAACTGGCTGAGGGAGGTGTCGTCGGGGGAGGTGCCGCCGGGCGCGGTGCGGTCGGGCGGGATCTGGTCGGGCGGGGCGGTCGTGGTCACGGGCGCAGCACCTGCCTGCCTGGAGGGGGCCGTCATTCCTGCCGGAATTCCTGTCGGGCGACAGAAATTAGGGGCGCCCCGTTTCGTCGGCGTGACGCGGTCGTGTCACGACGGCGCCCAACTCCTCACTCGGACGGCCGGGGGGAAACGGCCGAGGAACAGCCCGTGCCGGTGGGGGGAGGTGCCCGATGAGCAGGGCGACCCTCACCCGGACCTGGTACATGACGCAGCGTCAGCTCATGGTGTTCGTGCGCCGGCCCGCGTATCTGCTGATCACCCTGATCCAGCCGGTGGTCCGGCTGTTCCTCTTCGGCAACCTCTATGCCCGGCTGGATGCGGCACATCGCCGACTTCGATCCGCTCAACTGGGCGATGGTGGCCGGGCGTTCGGCGATGTCGCCGCACCCGGACCGGTCGGACGTGCTGACGCGCGGCGGGGGACTGCCAGCTCTGGCGGTCGTGGCCGTGTGGCCGTCGATCCGCGCGCCGCGCTCGTACCGGAAGAGCGTGTGGCCGCGACGGTGTGCGGCGACGCACGTGCGGGGCGCCCCGAAAGGCGCCCCGCACAGGTGCCGCCGTGTCGTCAGGCGCTCGCCGGAGCCTCCTGCTCGGCCTCCACCTGCGCGTTCCAGTCGCGCTTCGAGGCCTGCCAGCCGTCCTCGTTGTGCCCGAGCCGCCAGTACCCGGAGATCGACAGGTCCTCGCGCGGGATCGCGCGGTCGACCCGCAGATGACGGCGCAGCTCCTTCACGAAGCCGGCCTCGCCGTGCACGAAGGCATGCGGCCGGCCCTCGGGGAAGTCGAGCCCGGTCACGGCCGCGATCAGCGCCTGCCCGACGGGGCGGCCCGCCCGGTGCAGCCACGTGATCCCGACCGGGGTGTCGACCTTCTGCTCCTCCTCGGGGCCCTCGACCTCGATGAAGGCGTGCGCCTTCGTGCCTTCCGGCAGGGTCTCCAGGGCGGCCGCGATGGCGGGCAGGGCGCTCTCGTCACCGGCGAACAGCTGCCAGTCGGCGGTGAGGTCGGGGCGGTAGGCGCCGCCCGGCCCCATGAAACGGACCGTCTCACCGGGCCGCACGGCCGCCGACCACGGGCCCGCGAGGCCCTCGTCCCCGTGGATCACGAAGTCGAGGGTCAGCTCGCGCGCGGCCGGGTCCCAGGCGCGCACGGTGTACGTACGCGTCACGGGCCACTGCTCGCGCGGCAGTTCCTCGCGGATGCGGCCCAAGTCGAAGGGCTCCTCGTACGTGACCCCGGCGGGTGCGAACAGGAGCTTCACGTAGTGGTCGGTGTACTCCAGTTCGGCAGGGAAGTCCGCGAGGCCGTCCCCGCCGAGCACCACCCGCTGCATATGGGGCGTCAGCCGCTCCGTGCGCACGACCTGCGCGGAACGTGCCTTGCGGGGCGGGCGTGCGCCGGGACGCTCAGCCATGTACGGCCTCCTCGATCCACTGCTGATCACAATTACTTAGGTATACCTAAGCTAACACCTCATTCCGAGAGTGTGCCGAGGAGGCGGTGCAAAGAACCTCCCAAGCCCCAGCGGGCCCCCAACTCCTCGACCGCCGCCGGGTCGTGCGGCGTACGGGGCAGCGCGGCGTCCACGTCCGGCAGCGGGACGTCGTGCGCGACCCGCACCACCTTCGGCGCCACCGCCAGGTACGGGCGCGACTCGTCGAGCCGCTTGCGCTGGGTCGGCGTCAGCTTGGACGTCGGGTCGTCGACGGCGGCCATGATCCCGGCCAGGTCCCCGAACTGCGCGAGCAGCTTCGCGGCCGTCTTCTCGCCGATGCCGGGCACGCCCGGCAGGCCGTCGCTGGGGTCGCCGCGCAGCAGCGCCATGTCCGCGTAGCCGGAGCCGTCCACCCCGTACTTCTCGCGCAGCAGGTCCTCGTCCGTGATCTGCAGCGTGCCGACGCCCTTGATCGGGTAGAGCACGCGCCGCTCCAGCTTGTCGTCGACGAGCTGGAACAGGTCGCGGTCGCCGGTGACGATGTCCACCGGTCCCGTCGCCCGCCCGGTGAACGTGCCGATCACGTCGTCCGCCTCGTACTCCGCGACGCCCACGCGCGCGATGCCCACCGCGTCGAGCACCGCCTCGATGACCGGGACCTGCGGCGAGAGGGTGTCGGGGATCTCCTCCTCGTCCGGCGTCCCGGCCGCCGTCTCCTCGGCGACCCGGTGAGCCTTGTACGAGGGGATCAGGTCCACGCGCCACTGCGGGCGCCAGTCCGCGTCCATGCACGCCACCAGATGGGTGGGGTGGTGGTCGTGGACGAGGCGGGTGATGAATTCGAGCAGCCCCCGTACCGCGTTGACCGGCGTGCCGTCCGGGGCCTTCACGGAGTCCGGCACCCCGAAGTAGGCGCGGAAGTACAGGGACGCGGTGTCGAGCAGCATCAGGCGCTGGGGTTCTTGGGTCACCTTCCGCATGATGCCGCACACCACTGACAGTCACCCTCTGTGACCTGGACCACTCCTGTGTTTGATTCGCATAAGGCCGGGCAGGCGCCGACCCGGAGCGGACCCGGTCCCACTTTCAACTAGTGAACGGTTGAGGAGAGACCGGTCTGGCGGGCGGACCCCGCACCGCTCCACGGCCCGCCGGCGGGGGAGGCGGGCCGTCCTGTTTCGACCCGAGAGGTGTATGTGTCCAGGCTTGAAGCCGAAGACCTGTACAAGGTGTTCGGCAGACGACCCGCTGAAGCGGTGGAGAAACTCCGCCGCGGAGCCGACCGTGAGGAGCTGCGCGCCGACGGCACCACAGCCGCCGTCATCGACGCGTCCTTCACTGTCGAACCGGGCCAGATCTTTGTCGTCATGGGTCTGTCCGGATCAGGCAAGTCCACGCTGCTGCGCATGCTCAACGGACTCCTGGAGCCCACGGCGGGACACGTCCGCTTCGACGGCCAGGACCTGACGCAGTTGTCCGCGCGCGACCTGCGCGCCGTGCGCTCCAGGAAGATCAGCATGGTCTTCCAGCACTTCGCGCTCTTCCCGCACCGCTCCGTCCTGGAGAACGCGGCCTACGGCCTTGAGGTGCAGGGCGTGGCGCGCGCCGAGCGTGAGAAGCGCGCCCACGAGGCGCTCGAACTCGCCGGTCTGAAGGGGTGGGAGAAGTCCTTCCCCGATGAGCTCTCCGGCGGTATGCAGCAGCGCGTGGGCCTGGCCCGCGCGCTCGCCACCGACGCCGACCTGCTCCTGATGGACGAGTCGTTCAGCGCGCTCGACCCGCTGATCCGGCGCGACATGCAGGACCAGCTGCTCGAACTGCAGAAGACCCTGAAGAAGACCATCGTCTTCATCACCCACGACCTGAACGAGGCCATGCGCCTGGGCGACCGCATCGCCGTCATGCGCGACGGCCGCATCGTCCAGATCGGCTCCGCCGAGGACATCCTCGTCACGCCGGCCAACGACTACGTCGCGTCCTTCACCCAGGACGTCGACCGCTCCCGCGTGCTGACCGCGGGCGCGATCATGGCCACTCCCGAGGAGGGCTACGACGCCTCCGAGGCCCCGGCGACGGTCACCGCGGACACCCCGATCATCGACCTGTTCACGCCCTGCTCGACCAGTGGCGTGGCCGTGTCCGTGGTCGACGGGGACGGCGAGCTGATAGGCGTCGTCCCGCGGGCCCGGCTGCTCGCCGTGCTCGGCGAGCCCATGAAGACGGAGGAGGCCGGGGCGAGCGACGACGCCACCCCGACGGACAAGATCGTGTCGCCGCGCGGTGAGGGCGACGGACCGGTGGAGAAGGTGAACGCCGGTGCCTAGGCTTCATTTCGGTGACTGGGTCGAGGACGCGGTCGACTGGCTGCAGTCGCATCTGACCTGGCTCTTCGACGTCATCCAGTCCGTTCTGGGGGGCATGTACGACGGCGTCGACGCCGTGCTCGGCGGCGGCGAGCCGCTGCTGATGGCGGGCATCCTCGCCGTGATCGCGTGCTGGCTGCGCGGTCTGCTCCCGGGCGTTCTCGCCTTCGTCGGCATGGCCCTGATCGACTCGCTCGGGCTGTGGAGCGAGGCGATGGACACCCTGTCCCTCGTGCTCGTCGCCGCGGTCATCACGATCGTCATCGCCGTGCCCATGGGCATCTGGGCCGCGCGCAGCAGCCGCGTCAGCGGGGCGATCCGCCCGGTGCTCGACGTCATGCAGACGATGCCGGCCTTCATCTACCTGATCCCCGGCGTCATGTTCTTCGGCGTCGGCACCACCCCGGGCCTGCTCGCCACGGTCATCTTCGCGATGCCGCCCGGCGTGCGCATGACCGAGCTGGGCATCCGGCAGGTCGACGGTGAACTGATCGAGGCCGCCGAGGCGTTCGGCACCAGCCCGCGCAACACCCTGACCCGGGTGCAGCTGCCGCTGGCCCTGCCGACGATCATGGCCGGTGTCAACCAGGTCATCATGCTGGCCCTGTCGATGGTCGTCATCGGCGGCATGGCCGGCGCCGGCGGCCTCGGCGAGCAGGTCTACTCCGCGATCACCCAGCTCAAGGTCGGCCTCGCCGCCGAGAGCGGTGTCGCCGTCGTCATCCTGGCCATGTACCTGGACCGGATGACGGGCGCCCTCAACGAGCGGGTCTCGCCGCTCGGCCGCCGCGCCGCCGCCCGGATCGCGGCGACCCGGCAGAAGCTCTCCTTCGCGCACTACAAGCCGGGCGGCGTCGTCGCCGTCATCGGTGTCGTGGCCCTGGCGCTGGTCGCCGGCGGCATGAACCTGGCCGGTGACGACGGCTCGGCCACGGCCAAGCAGAGCACGAACGTCGGCCAGGGCAAAAAGATCAACATCGGCTACATCCCCTGGGACGAGGGCACCGCCACCACGTACCTGTGGAAGGAGCTCCTGGAGGAGCGCGGCTACACCACCGACGTCAAGCAGCTCGACCCGGGCCCGCTGTACTCCGGTGTGGCGCGCGGCGACATCGACTTCCAGACCGACTCCTGGCTGCCGACGACGCACAAGGCGTACTGGGACAAGTACAAGAGCAAGCTCGACGACATGGGCTCCTGGTACGGCCCGACCTCGCTGGAGCTGACCGTGCCCTCGTACGTGAAGGGCATCGACTCGCTCGCGGACCTCAAGGGCCAGGGCAAGAAGTTCAACGGCAAGATCATCGGCATCGAGGCCAGCGCCGGGATGATGGGGACCCTCAACAAGAAGGTCCTCAAGGCGTACGGCCTCGACGGCGAGTACAAGGTCGTCTCCTCGTCGACCTCGACGATGCTCGCCCAGCTGGAGCGCTCCATCAAGAAGAAGGAGCCCGTCGTGGTGACCCTGTGGTCGCCGCACTGGGCGTACGGCAAGTACGACCTGAAGAAGCTCAAGGACCCGAAGGGCGCCTGGGGCAAGGGCGAACAGATCCACACCGTCGCCCACAAGGGCTTCGCGAAGAAGGACCCGACGGTCGCCCAGTGGCTGAAGGACTTCAAGCTCACCGAGAAGCAGCTCACGAGCCTGGAGAACGACATCAAGGCCGCCGGTGAGGGCCACGAGCAGGACGGCGTGCGCACCTGGCTGAAGAAGAACAAGGGCCTGGTCGACCAGCTCGCCCCGGTTTCCGGCGGCGGCGCCCAGAAGCAGGGCAAGGACGCCGGCAAGACCGTCAACATGGGCTACTTCCCGTGGGACGAGGCCATCGCCTCCACGTACCTGTGGCAGAACATCCTTGAGGACCGCGGCTACAAGCCGAACGTGAAGCAGCTCGACCCGGGCCCGCTCTACACCTCGCTCGCGCAGGGACAGATGGACGTCCAGCTGGACGGCTGGCTGCCACAGACGCACAAGCAGTACGTCGACAGATACAAGGGGCAGCTCTCCGACATCGGCGCCTGGTACGGCCCGACCTCGCTGGAGCTGACCGTGCCCTCGTACGTGAAGGGCATCGACTCGCTCGCGGACCTCAAGGGCCAGGGCAAGAAGTTCAACGGCAAGATCATCGGCATCGAGGCGAGCGCCGGGATGATGGGGACCCTCAACAAGAAGGTCCTGAAGGCGTACGGCCTGGAGGGCGAGTACAAGGTCGTCTCCTCCAGCACCTCGTCGATGCTGGCCGAGCTGGACCGCTCCATCAAGAAGAAGGAGCCGGTCGTGGTGACGCTCTGGTCGCCGCACTGGGCGTACGGCAAGTACGACCTGAAGAAGCTCAAGGACCCGAAGGGCGCCTGGGGCAAGGGCGAGCAGATCCACATCATCGGCAAGAAGGACTTCGGCAAGGACTTCCCCGAGTTCAACGGGTGGCTGAAGAACTTCAAGCTCAGCGAGGAGCAGCTGGCCTCCCTGGAGGTCGCGATCCAGAAGGGCGGCGCGGGCAACGAAAAGGCGTCCGCCCGCACGTGGCTGGACTCCCAGCCGGGCCTGGAGGACAAGCTCGCTCCCGTGAAGTGATGCCGGTCCCGGCCTGACCCCCGAGGGGTGGGTTCCGTCGCCGCCGCTGTTGTGCGGCTGTGACGGAACCCACCCCTCCCGGCATTCCGGGCGCACCGCGCGCGTTCGTACGCTCGACAGCACCGTGACCGCCGCCCGGCTCGCCGCCTTCGCCGCCGCCGCGCTCGCCGCCGTACTGCTCCTGACGCAGCTGCCCGTCGCCAGCGCGCAGCCCGCCTCGGAGGCCACCGCCCGATTTGTGGAACTTGCGGCGAATGTCGAGGTGGCGGACGGTCACCGCTACGGCCTCACCGACGGCACCGGCCGCACCATGGACGCCGCCCAGATCGTCCAGGCCGCCGACGGAACGTATCTGGCCGTGTACCACACGATGCTCGCCGACGGCCGTTTCCATGCCGCCGTCGCCACCTCCGGCGACCTGCTGCACTGGCACCGCCGCCACGACTTCGGTGCCGGAACCAGCCAGCCGGCGCTCGCCGCCGACGACCGCGGCGGCTACGTCCTGGCGTACGAGAAGGACCCGGACAACCACATCGCCGTACGCGGCTATGCCGATCCGGACGCACTGCTCGCGGGGGACGCCTCGGAACGCTTCGACGCGCCCCGCACGCTCTCCTCGTGCGCCGAGGGCACCCCCGCGATCACCGCCGTGCACGGCGACACCGTCGAGCTGACCGGCCACTACCGCGCCGACTGCGACACCGACCGCCAACTCACCGCCACCCTGAAGGGCTTCACCACCTGGCACGCCGCCCCCGACCACCGCCTCGACCGGGCGATAGCGGGCTTCGGCAACAGCGGCAACATCGGGGACCGCGACCGGCTCGCGCTCGCCGGGCGGCCCATGGTGCTCATCGAGGGGCAGCGGTGGCGCGACGACTTCGGCAGTTGGTCGACGTACGCCTACGATCCCGCGTCCGGCCGAGCCGACCGGGTCCCGTTGCGCACGAGCGGAGGCTCCACGTCCTTCGCCAATCCTTCGGCCACCCTGATCACGGACCCTGGCGGTCGTCGTGCGCTCCTGGTAAGCCTGTTCATCCCGGCGGAGGGGGCGGCGCCGGGAGAGGCCGGGCAGCTCGTCTACTGGCGGGACCTGTAGCACACGGCCCGATCCCGCTCCACAGCTTGTCCCGCTCGCATGAAACGGTTTGCCGAACATGCGTAGGGTGCAGTCAAGCGAACAGAGCACACGGTGGGTGGGAGGGAGCGGACGACATGGACGAACACAAGGAGTCACTTCGCGTGGGCGCGGCCGTCCGGCGTCGGCGCCGGTCGCTCGAACTTACGCTGTCCGCCGTCGCCGAGCGCAGCGGCCTGTCGGTGCCCTTCCTCAGCCAGGTCGAGAACGAGCGGGCGCGGCCCAGCCGCCGCTCCCTGGAGAAGGTCGCCGACGCCCTCGGCACCACCGCCGTCGAACTGCTCGCCGCCGCCGACCCGGCCCGCACCGTGGACCTGGTGCGCGCCGACGACACCACGGTGGAGGAGGACCCGGCCGCCGGGGACGCCTTCGTCGTACGGTCCCTCGTACGCGGCCACCACCAGATGCACGCCCAGGAGTTCGTGGGCGACCACGACCCAGGCCGCGAGTTCCAGCTGCGCAACGACGTGCTGATGCATGTCACCGAGGGCGCCGTCGAGGTGGAGGCCGAGGGGCGTGCCTACCGTCTGGTGCGCGGCGACACCCTGTATCTGACCGGTGGCGTACGGCACCGGTGGCGGGCGACCGTGCCGGACGCACGGGTGCTCGTGGTGGCGGTCGCGGAGCACATCGACGCGGTCGACGAGCCCGGCCCCAAGTAGCGTGCGGGTCGTCTCCCTCGTCCCGTCGCTCACCGAGGCGATCGCGGTCACGCTGCCGGGCGTCCTGGCCGGTGCGACCGACTGGTGCACGCATCCGGCGGGCCTGGACGCGGCGGCCGTGCCCCGGATCGGCGGCACCAAGAACCCCGACGTCCCCGCGGTCGTCGCGCTCCGCCCCGATCTGGTCGTGGCCAACGAGGAGGAGAACCGGGAGTCCGACCTCGCCGCCCTGAGCGCCGCCGGCGTCGAGGTGCTCGTCACCGAGGTGCGCGAACTTCCGCAGGCCATACGTGAGTTGGACCGGGTCCTGCGGGCCTGCGGGGCACGCTCGCGACCGCGCTGGCTGGACGAGGCGGAGGCGGCCTGGGACGGGCTCGCCCCGCCGCCGCGGCGGTTGCAGGCCGTGATCCCGATCTGGCGGCGCCCCTGGATGGTCCTCGGCCGCGCCACGTTCGCCGGTGACCTGTTGGCCCGGCTCGGCGTCGACAACCTCTACGCCGGGCACGCCGACCGCTATCCGCGTGTCCCGCACGACGAACTGGACGCGGCGGAAAAGGACTTGGTGGTGCTGCCCGACGAGCCGTACCGTTTCACGGCCGACGACGGCCCGGAGGCGTTCCGGGCCCGGTCGGTCCTGGTCAGCGGGCGCCATCTCACCTGGTACGGACCGTCGCTGCGGGAGGCGCCCGCCGTGCTGCGGCGTGCGCTGGAGGGGCGGATTGAGTAGGCGTGAGTAGGCGGCGCTTCGCCGCACGGGGAGTGCCCGGCGGCTACCGCGTCTGGGACAACCACGGGCGGCGCTGGTGGGGCGACCACTACGAGCTGTGCCCCGACGACCTCCTGACGGAGCTCAACGGGGCGGCGGACCCGGCCCGGATCACGGCGCTGCTCAAGCGCTACCGGACTCTCAAGCGCTGAGCGCCGGGACGTCACCGGGCCGGCGGGGGTGAGCGGCCGCCGGGACGTCACCGGGTTGGAGGGGGCGAGCGGTCACCGGGACGTCACCGGGCCGGCGGGGCGAGCAGCCGCCCGTCGAACAGGCCGCGCGCGGTCTGCACGGACGCCACCGCCCAGGCCGTCACCAGCACCGCGTACAGCAGGACCGCGAGCCCGTCGAAGACGGCGAGACCGGTGTGCTTGCCGAGGCCCTCGGCGCCGGTGACACAGGTGCCGACGGGGAAGGTGAACGCCCACCACGTCATCGCGAACCCCATTCCCTTGCGCCGGGCCCGCACCACCAGGGCGACCGCGAGGGCCAGCCACAGCAGGGCGAAGCCCATCACCGGCACCCCGTAGAGCACCGCGAACGCCGTGAAGCCGTGCGCGTACGAGTCGGGCAGCACGCCGCCCGCGACGTCGGCGAACTTGTTGGCGGCCGTCGTCGACTGCCCCAGCGGGCCGAGGACCAGGAAGAGGGTCGGGGTCAGCACCAGCGGCAGCGGCCCCGCGGTGACCAGCCGGGCGAAGATCACGGGAAGCATCACGAGCGTGGCGAGCAGGCTCAGCCCGAACATCGCGTAACAGGCGAGCAGGAACGACTCCTGAGCCTGCCCGGCCGGCAGATGCGGCACGAGCAGCGGGCCGACCGCGGCGGACACCATGGGCGCCACCACGGGCAGCAGCCACACGGGCGAGGCCTGCCCCGGCTCGATCCGGTGCCGTACGACCATCAGGTACGGGATCGCGACGGCGGCGGCGAGCCCGATGACCGTACCCACCACGAACAGCACGGTGTCGACGGCGAGCGCGGCGTCGAGCCCGATCCAGTCCTGCCCGACGAGCAGCGTCCCGGCGCCGACCGCGAGCATCGCCATCGACAGGCAGCCGTAGAACGGGGCCACGGCCGGGTCGAGGAGGTGGGCCCTGGCCTGGTCGCGGTGGTGCACCCAGTGCAGCGCCCGCGCCGCCAGCAGCGCCACCAGCATCACGGACGACAGCGCCCACACCACCGTGCACGCCGTGCGCAGGCCGGTGAACTGCACGGGCAGCGTCGCACCGGCGTTGGCGACGATCGCGGTGCCCATGACGGACGCGTACCAGTTGGGCCCGAGATGGCGGACGGCGGCGACGCGGACGGCGGTCGCGGGGACGGAGTGCGGGTGGGCGGCGGTGACCATGCCTTCACCATGCTCCCTGCGTACGGCCCCCACCAGGGACGTTGCCGCTATGGGCACATAAACTGGCTTTATGAGTACGGAGCGGCAGGGGCAGGGGCAGGGGCGGCGGGACGGCGACACGGGCGGCGGGCCGCGGGACACCCCGCCGGGAGTGCTCGCCCATCGCGTGCCCGATCTCGGCGCCCTCGAACTGCTCCTCGCCGTGGCCCGCCTGGGCAGCCTCGGCGCGGCCGCGCGGGAGCTGGGCATCACCCAGCCCGCGGCCAGCAGCCGGATCCGCTCCATGGAACGCCAGCTGGGCCTCGCCCTGGTCGACCGCTCCCCGCGCGGCTCCCGGCTCACGGACACGGGGGCGCTCGTGACGGACTGGGCGCGGCGGATCGTGGAGGCGGCGGAGGAGTTCGACGCGGGCGCGCAGGCGCTGCGGGACCGCCGCGACTCCCGGCTCACGGTGGCGGCGAGCATGACGATCGCCGAGTACCTGCTGCCGCGCTGGCTGCTCACGCTGCGGGCCGCGCGCCCCGACACGGCGGTCTCGCTGCTCGCCGGCAACTCGGCGGTGGTCGCGGAACGGCTGCTGAGCGGGGAGGCGGACCTCGGCTTCGTCGAGGGGGTCTCCGTCCCCAAGGGGCTGGACGCGACGGTCGTCGCGCACGACCGGCTGATCGTGGTGACGGCCCCGACCCATCCCTGGTCACGCCGGCGCAAGCCACTGGCGACGGACGAGCTGGCCACCACTCCGCTCATCCTGCGCGAGGAGGGCTCGGGCACCCGCCAGGTCCTCGACGCGGCCCTCGGCGGCCTGGCCCGCCCCCTGATCGAGCTCTCCTCGACGACGGCGGTGAAGGCGGCGGTGGTGAGCGGCGCGGGCCCCTCGGTCCTGAGCGAGCTGGCCGTGCGGGAGGAACTGACGGCCCGCCGCCTGGTCGAGATCCCTCTGGACGCACCCCCGCTGACCCGCTCCCTCAAAGCGGTCTGGCCCACGGGCCACCGCCCCACGGGCCCGGCCAGAGACCTGCTCGGCCTGACGCGGTCCCCGTGAGGGGCGCGGGGAACGGCGCGAGAACGGACCACCGGCTGTCAGCCGAGGACGGCCCGCGGCTTGGTCGAGCCCCCTGGACGCCCCCCCCGCTGACCCGCTCCCTCAAAGCGGTCTGGCCCACGGGCCATCGACCCACGGGTCCGGCCAGAGACCTGCTCGGCCTGACGCGGTCCCCGTGAGGGGCGCGGGGAACGGCGCGAGAACGGACCACCGGCCGTCAGCCGAGAACGAGACACGGGGGGCCGGGGGCGCAGCCCCCGGGGATCGGGACGGGAAGGGGAGGAGGGGGCGACCCTCGAGGACGCGCACCCCCACCCACCCGGCACGAGAAAACGACTGGCGCCCGAACCCGCGCACCGGCCAAGCTCGCCCCCATGACCCAGGCCCCGCCCGCCACCGGCAGAAGAACCCCCTGGGCCGAGCTCCCGGCCCACGTCAAGAACGCCCTGACCGACAAGCTGGGCGCCGAGGTGACCCGAGCCGAGACCCGCCCCGGCGGCTTCTCCCCGGGCGTGGCGGCGAGCGTCACCCTCGCCGACGGCCGCCACGCCTTCGTCAAGGCGGTCAGTGCCGAGACCAACCCGCACAGCCCCGGCCTCCACCGCGCCGAGGCCCGGCACGCCGCAGCGCTGCCGCCGGACGTCCCGGCTCCGCGCCTGCTCGCCACCTACGACGACGGCACCTGGGTCGCCCTCGCCTTCGAGCGGGTCCCCGGCAGACAGCCCGAAGTGCCGTGGCGCCGGGACGAGTTGAACCGCGTACTCGACGCCGTGGGGGAGCTGGCCCGGACCCTCACCCCGGCCCCGTTCGACGCCCCGCCCGCCGTCGAGGCGCTCGCCGGGACCTTCGACGGCTGGCGGCAACTCCTCGACCAGGACCTGGTGGAGGCGGCGCACCTGGACCCATGGACCGCCCGCAACGTCCCCGCCCTCGTCGAACTCGCCTCCACCTGGGCCGAGTTCGCCTCCGGCGACACCCTTGCCCACGGCGACCTGCGCGCCGACAACATGCTGCTCACCCCCGAGGGCCGCGTCGTCTTCGTCGACTGGCCCCACGTGCTGCGCGCGGCGCCCTGGCTCGACCTGCTGCTGATGCTGCCGTGCGTCGCGGCGCAGGGCGGCCCGGACCCCGAAGTCCTGTTCACCGGGCACCCGTTGGGCCGGGACGCCGACCCCGAGGGAGTCACCCGGACACTCGCCGCGCTCACCGGGTACTTCCTCTTCCACGCCGCGCTCCCCGACCCGCCGGGCCTGCCGACCCTGCGCTCCTTCCAGCGCGCGCAGGGCGAGGCGGCCCTGGCCTGGCTGAAGCGGCGGCTCAGAAGCCGTGGGGCGTCGCGGCCGCTCGTACCAGACCTTCCGTGACGCGCGCGTCCTCACCCATCTCGGGGTGCCACTGCACCCCGATCACCCAGGACATCCCGGGGAGTTCGACGGCCTCGACGGTGCCGTCCGCCGCGTGCGCCGACGCGACCAGGCCCTTGCCGAGCCGGTCCACCGCCTGATGGTGGTAGGTCGGCACGTCCGCGGGCTCCGGGACGAGGTCCCCGTACCGCGTGCCCGGCACCGGCGTCACCGTGTGCCGGCCGAAGACGCCGGTCTGAACGACGTGCCCGTCGATGTGCTGGGTGAGGGTGCCGCCGAGCGCCACGTTCAGCAGCTGCATCCCGCGGCAGATGCCGAGCAGCGGGGTGCCCGAGGTCAGCGCCGCCCGGATCAGGGCGAGTTCCCAGGTGTCGCGCTCCTCGGCGGACGGCCCGGTGCGCGGGTCGCGCTCGGCCTTGTACCGCTCGGGCGCCACGTCGGGGCCGCCCGCGATGATCAGCCCGTCGAGCCGTGCCACCACCGACGGCGCGTGCCGGGCGTCGTCCGGCGGCACCATCGCGGCGAGGCCGCCCGAGGACTGCACCAGCTGCGGGTAACCGGCCGGGAGGAGCGCCGCGGGCATCTCCCACACGCCCCAGCCTGCCTTCTTCTCCAGATAGGTGCTGATGCCGATCAGCGGCCTGCTCACCATGCTGCTGTGCTCCCCACGGACGACGCCAGGTCGGAAGGACGGGAAAGGAAGATCAGAGCGTACGAGATCACGGGCCCGGCCACTCCGGCGTTCAGCATGCGGGCAGCCGAAGCCAATGGATCGTATCCATACCTTTAAATGATCGGGCCGGGGCAGGTCTGGGGCAGGGTCGGGACAGGGCCGGGCCGGGGCCGGGCAGGTCAGGTCAGGAAGCCCCGCAACAAGGCTGCCGTACCCCCGCAGTGCTCCCGCATCACCTCGCGCGCGCCGTCCGCGTCCCCGTCGAGCACGGCCTCCACCAGAGCGGTGTGCTGACGCTGCGAGTGCTCCAGGTTCCGCACCAGCAGCGGGATACAGTCGAGCAGCTCGTTCACGCTCGCGCGCACCGCCGCGTACTGGGCGGCCAGCGACGGCGAACCGCACAGCTCGGCGAGGGTGAGGTGGAGGAGCGTGTCCTGGCGGCGGTAGTCGGCCAGCGGCGCGTCGTGCGTGGCGGCGAGCGCGGTGCGCAGCCGCCCGGCCCGTACGCCGTCGAGGCCGTGGGAGGCGCACAGGCCGGCCGCGCCGGTCTCCAGGACCTCGCGGAAGCGCAGCACGTCCTCGATGTCGACGCCCTCGACGCGGCGCCGCAGCTCGTCCTCGCCGCCGGCCCCGGGGCGCGGCAGCACGAACGTCCCGCCGTACCGGCCGCGCCGCGCCGCGACGAGCCCCTGGTCCTGGAGCACCTTCAGCACCTCGCGCAGCGTGACCCGGCTGATCCGCAGCCGCTCCGCCAACTCCCGCTCGGACGGCAGCCGTTCGCCGCCCGGCACCAGGCCGAGCCGGACCACCTGGAGGATCTGCTCCAGGGCCTCCTCGAAGCCGTTGCCCGCGCGCACGGGGCGCAGCACCGTCGCGAGCTGTGCCCCGTGCAGGTGGCCGTCGGCATCCGGGTGCGACATGAGGTCCGATCCCCTTCCCAAGCAATGGTTCTCACCCATACCTTATGACGCATCACCTCGCATGACCCTGTGGCGTACCCGAGGAGGACCTTCCCGTGGCAGACCGCACACCCCCGCTCTCCGTCGAGGAGCTGCACGCCCTCGTCGCGAGCGGAGAGATCGACACTGTCGTCCTGGCCTTCCCGGACATGCAGGGGCGGTTGCAGGGCAAGCGGTTCGCCGCCCGCTTCTTCCTCGACGAGGTCCTGGAGCACGGCACCGAGGGCTGCAACTACCTCCTGGCCGTCGACGCGGACATGAACACCGTCGACGGATACGCGATGTCGTCCTGGGACCGCGGCTACGGCGACTTCGCCATGCACCCCGACCTGTCCACCCTGCGCCGCGTGCCCTGGAACGCGGGCACCGCGCTGCTCGTCGCCGACCTCGCCTGGGAGGACGGCACGCCCGTCGTCGCCGCGCCCCGCCAGATACTGCGCCGCCAGCTGGAGCGCCTCGCCGGCCTCGGCCTGACCGCCCAGGTCGGCACGGAGCTGGAGTTCATCGTCTTCAAGGACACCTACGAGCAGGCGTGGGACGCGAACTACCGGGGCCTGACCCCGGCCAACCAGTACAACATCGACTACTCGGTCCTCGGCACCGGCCGCATCGAGCCGCTGCTGCGCCGCATCCGCAACGAGATGGCGGCGGCCGGCCTCACCGTCGAGTCCGCCAAGGGCGAGTGCAACCCCGGGCAGCACGAGATCGCCTTCCGCTACGACGAGGCCCTCGTCACCTGCGACCAGCACGCCGTCTACAAGACCGGCGCCAAGGAGATCGCCTCCCAGGAGGGCTGCTCGCTCACCTTCATGGCGAAGTACAACGAGCGCGAGGGCAACTCCTGCCACATCCACCTCTCGCTCACCGACGCGGACGGCAACAACGCGATGGCCGGGCCGCACGGCATGACCGACCTCATGCGGCACTTCCTCGCCGGACAGCTCGCCGCCCTGCGCGACTTCTCCCTGCTGTACGCGCCGAACATCAACTCCTACAAGCGGTTCCAGCCGGGCTCCTTCGCCCCGACCGCCGTCGCCTGGGGCCACGACAACCGCACCTGCGCCCTGCGCGTCGTCGGCCACGGCCGCTCCCTGCGCTTCGAGAACCGGCTGCCCGGCGGCGACGTCAACCCGCACCTGGCCGTCGCCGGACTCGTCGCCGCCGGCCTGTACGGCGTGGAGCACGAGCTCGAACTCCCCGAGCCCTGCGCGGGCAACGCGTACACGGCCGAGTACGAGCACGTCCCCACCACCCTGCGCGAGGCCGCCGAGCTCTGGGAGAACAGCCCCGTCGCCAAGGCCGCCTTCGGGGACGAGGTCGTCGCCCACTACCGCAACATGGCGCGGGTCGAACTCGACGCCTACGACGCCGCCGTGACCGACTGGGAGCTGCGCCGCTCCTTCGAACGCATGTGAGGACCACCCGTTGCTCCAGGTACTGAATCCGGCGACCGAGGACATCGTCGCCACCGTGGCCGCCGCCACCCGCGAGGACGTCGACGCGGCCGTGGCCCGCGCGGTCGCCGCCCAGCGCGGCTGGGCCGCCGCGGCCCCCGCCGACCGGGCCCGCCTGCTGCGCCGCTTCGCCGTCACGGTCGACGAACACCGCGAAGAACTCGCCGAGTTGGAGGTGCGCGAGGCAGGCCACGTCATCGGCAACGCCCGCTGGGAGGCGGGCAACGTCCGCGACCTCCTCGACTACGCCGCAGGCGGCGTCGAGCGGCTGACCGGCCGGCAGATCCCGGTCCCCGGCGGCCTCGACGTCACGCTCCTGGAACCGCTCGGCGTCGTCGGCGTCATCGCGCCCTGGAACTTCCCGATGCCGATCGCCGCCTGGGCCACCGCCCCGGCCCTCGCGGCGGGCAACGCGGTGCTCCTCAAGCCCGCCGAGACCACCCCGCTCACCGTGCTCCGGCTCGCCGAACTCGCGCTGGAGGCGGGCCTTCCCGAGCACCTCTTCCAGGTCCTGCCCGGCGAGGGCCCGGTCGCCGGTGACGCGCTCGTCGAGCACCCGGACGTCGCCAAGATCGTCTTCACCGGCTCCACCCGCGTCGGCAAGCAGATCATGGCCAAGTGCGCGGACCGCGTGAAGCGGGTGACCCTCGAACTCGGCGGCAAGAGCCCCAACATCGTCTTCGCCGACGCGGACGTCGAGGCCGCCGCCCTGGCCACCCCGATGTCCTTCCTCGACAACTCGGGCCAGGACTGCTGCGCCCGCACCCGCATCCTCGTCCAGCGCTCGGTCTACGACCGGTACCTGGAACTCCTCGCGCCCGCCGTCGCGTCCGTCGTCGTCGGCGACCCGTCCGACGAGGAGACCCAGATGGGCCCGCTCATCTCCAAGACCCAGCTGGAACGGGTGCGTTCGTACGTTCCTCAGGACGCGGCCGCCCTCACGGGCAGCGCCCCCGACGGGCCCGGCTTCTGGTTCCCGCCCACCGTCCTGACCGACCTGCCACCCGGCGCGCCCGCCGCCGTCGAGGAGGTCTTCGGGCCGGTCGCCGTCGTGCTGCCCTTCGAGGACGAGACCGAGGCCGTACGCCTCGCCAACGCCACCGACTACGGACTCTCCGGCTCCATCTGGACCCGCGACGTGGGCCGCGCGCTGCGCGTCTCGCAGGCCGTCCGCGCGGGCAACCTGTCCGTCAACTCGCACTCCAGCGTGCGCTATTGGACCCCGTTCGGCGGCTATCAGCAGTCCGGCCTCGGCCGCGAACTGGGCCCCGACGCCCTGACCGCCTTCACCGAAACCAAGAACGTCTTCATCAGCACGGAGGCTTGAAAGACCCATGACCGAAGACATCATCTGCCGGCGCCTCGTCGGCCGCACCGCCGTCATCACCGGCGCCGGCAGCGGCATCGGCCTCGCCACCGCACGGCGGCTCGCCTCCGAAGGCGCGCACGTGGTCTGCGGCGACATCGACGAGACCGCGGGCAAGAAGGCGGCCGAGGAGGTCGGCGGCACCTTCGTGCAGGTCGACGTGACGGACGCCGACCAGGTCGAGGCCCTCTTCAGGACGGCCTTCGACACCTACGGCTCGGTCGACATCGCCTTCAACAACGCGGGCATCTCGCCGCCCGACGACGACTCCATCCTCGACACCGGCCTCGAGGCGTGGAAGCGCGTCCAGGAGGTCAACCTCACCTCCGTGTACCTGTGCTGCAAGGCCGCGCTGCCGTACATGCGGCGCCAAGGCAAGGGCTCCATCATCAACACCGCGTCGTTCGTGGCCCGGATGGGCGCCGCGACCTCGCAGATCTCGTACACCGCGTCCAAGGGCGGCGTCCTCGCCATGTCCCGCGAGCTGGGCGTGCAGTTCGCGCGCGAGGGCATCCGTGTCAACGCGCTGTGCCCGGGGCCGGTCAACACCCCACTCCTGCGGGAGCTGTTCGCGAAGGACCCGGAGCGCGCCGCCCGCCGCCTGGTCCACATTCCGGTCGGCCGGTTCGCCGAGGCCGACGAGATCGCCGCCGCCGTCGCCTTCCTGGCCAGCGACGACGCCGCGTTCGTCAACGCCACCGACTTCCTCGTCGACGGCGGGATCTCGGGCGCCTACGTCACGCCTCTGTAGGGGACGCGCCATGTAGGTGTACGGTCCCGGAACATGCGTAACAGAGATGTTGCCGCGTGGACTTCGGCCGTGGTCACCGCTTTGGTGGCCACGGCTCTCGTCTCTCCTGCGGCCGCCGCCACGTCCGCGACCACCGCCGACCGCGCGTCCTGCCCGCAGCTCTCCGAGAAGCTGCCGTGGTACGGGGACAACCGGGCCAGGCTCCAGAAAATGATCGACGAACGCGGGACCTGTCACGGTCACCACGGGGCCCGCCCCGTCGCCGCGTTCGACTGGGACAACACCGTCTCCAAGAACGACGTCACCGACGCCACCATCGCCTGGGCCCTCAAGCACGACAAGATCCTGCGCCCCGCGAGCTGGAAGAAGACCAGCAAGTGGATGACGGACGACGCCGACAAGGCGCTCACCGCCGCCTGCGGCACCGCCGTCCCCGTCGGCTCCTCGCTGCCCACCTCCACCGACACCGACTGCACGGACGAGATCTTCAACATCCGCGAGTCCGGCAGGACCATGAGCGGCGCCGCCGCCTTCGCCGGCGAATGGAACCACCGCCGGACCGTGCCCCAGTACGCCTGGGTCCCGCAGCTGTTCGCCGGGCACACGGTCCCCGAGCTCGAGTCGTACGCGGCCGCCGCCCGCAAGGAGGCCCTCGCCGCACCCGTCGGCGCCACCCAGACGCTCGGCACGCACACCATCCCCGGCTACGTCCGCTACTACGAGCAACAGCGCGACCTCATCCGTACGTTGCAGAAGGCCGGCTTCGACGTCTACATCGTGTCCGCCGGGTCCGAGCCGGTGACGGAGGTGTGGGCTGCCGGTTCAGGAGGCGTCGGCATCGACCGCAGGCACACCATCGCCATCCGTTCGGTCCTCGACGCCGAGGGCCGCATCACCACGTACAACGAAGGCTGCGGCGGCACCGGCCGCACCCAGGGCGAGGCCATCCCGTACATCGACGGCAAACGCTGCTGGATCAACCAGGACATCTTCCACATCAAGGGGAAGGCGGCCTGGGACAAGCAGCGCCGGGACAAGCGCATCGCGCTCGGCGGCGGTGACGCCGACACCGACGTCACGTTCGTCGGCGACGCGACCGGCGCCCACCTCGTCCTCAACCGGAACAAGAACGAGATCATGTGCCGGGCCTACGACAACGCCGACGGACGCTGGGTCGCCAACCCGATGTTCATCGAGCCGCTGCCGCGCAAGACCGGTACGTATCCCTGCTCGACGGCCGCCCACAACAAGCCGGAAGGCGGATTCGGACCGCTTCTGCGCGACGACGGTTCGGTCGTGCCCGACCAGGCCGACACCATCTTCTGACCCGGTGTCCTGACGTCCGCGGCCCGGCCTACAGTGCCGGGATGAGCAGTCCCTCGGCACCTCCGCCCGGCTGGTACCCGGACCCGAAGGCCCCGTCCACCGAACGCTGGTGGGACGGGGTCTCCTGGACCGATCACCGCAGACAGCCCGGCGCGGCGCCCGCCGCCCCGGGCGACTTCGGCGGCGGGCGCGGCCGGACGGTGGCCCTGGTCGTGGCGGGCACCGCGCTGGTCGCGGCCCTCGTCACCGGCGCCGTACTCGTCCTGAACGGCGGCTCCGGCGACGACAGGGCCGGTCGGCCGCGGACCGCACCGTCCGAACCGGCGCAGTCCTCGGCGCCGTCGACCACCGCGCCCGCCCCCTCACCGACCGAGGACGCCGACCACGTCACCGACCAGCTCAACGGGATCACGCTGCCGGTCGTCGACGGCTGGCAGAAGGCGCAGAACGTCGCCGACGACGACGTCCTCCTCACCACGAAGGGCACCTACACCTGCCCCTACGACGACGGGATCTGCCGCCGCGGCACCGTCGCCACGCACACCGTCACCAACGCCGACGGACCGGACCTCAAGGCGCTCGCCGCGCAGGACGCCTCCGACGCCGCCGACCGCGTCTACGACACCGACGCCGTGGGCCGCCGGCCGTTCGGCGGGATCACCGGGCACCGGGTCGTCGCCGCACGGCAGTTGGCGGTCGCCGGACGCGTCGGCTACCTCGTGCGCTGGAAGGTCCGTACGACCGTCGGGCCCGGCGGCTACATCCAGTCCGTGGTGTTCCCCTCCAGCGCCGGGTCAGAGTCGCTGGTCGCCGTCACCGGCACGCTCGACGCGGGCGACAAGGCGCCCCCGCTCACCGACCTCGACACGATCGTCAAGGGGATCCGCTCGGCGGGCGAGGGCGGTGGGGGAGTGGGCAGCAGCATCGGCCCCACCGACTGACCCTCGGCGAGGGGTCACAGGAAGGTGTAGCCCTCGCCCCGGTACGTCGGCACCGTCGCCGTCACCGCGTCGCCCGACACCAGGTGCAGCACCTCGAACCGCTCGCACAGCTCACCCGCCTTCGCGTGCCGGAACCACACCTTGTCGCCGATCAGCAGATCGTCGGCGGCCGCGCCGAGCAGCGGGGTCTGCACCTCGCCGGGGCCCTCCTGCGCGTCGTAGCGCAGCCCCTCCGGCAGATACGGCACCGGCAGCCGGTCGGGACCCGCGGCGCCGGACGCCGGGTAGCCGCCGCCGAGCACCGTGACGACCCCCACCCCCGGCCTGCGCACGACCGGCTGCGCGAACAGGGCCGCCGGACGCCCGCTGAACGACGTGTAGTTGTCGAAGAGCCGCGGCACATAGAGCCCCGAACCGGCCGCGATCTCGGTGACCGCCGCCTCCGCGGCCGTGTGCTGCACACTGCCCGTGCCGCCGCCGTTCACGAACTCCAGGTCGGGGGCCACCGCGCGCACGGCCCGCACCACCTCGCCGCGCCGCGCCGCGAGCTCCCGGCGCGCCGTCGCCTGCATCAGCCGGATCGCCCGCGACCGCACGGGCCGCCCCGCCACCGCGTCCCCGACCCCGGCCACATGACCCTCGTACGCCATGATGCCCACCAGCCGGAACCCGGGCCGCTGCGCCACCACCCGGGCCAGATCGGCGAGTTGGCCGGGCGTGCGCAGCGGGGAGCGCAGGGCGCCGATCCGCACCCGCCCGCCGAGCATCCGCAGCGACGTGTCCAGCTCCAGGCAGACCCGGATCTCCTCCCGGCCGCCGTCCCTGGCGTCGTCGATCAGCCGCAGCTGGGCCGGGTCGTCGACCATCACCGTCACCGCGGCGGCCAGCTTCGGGTCGTGCGCCAGCTCCGCGAACCCGGCGCGGTCCGCCGACGGATACGCCAGCAGGACGTCCTCGAACCCCGAGCGTGCCAGCCAGACCGACTCGGCCAGCGTGAACGACATGATCCCCGCGAACCCGGGGCGGGCCAGCACCCGCTCCAGCAGGGCCCGGCAGCGTACGGACTTGCTGGCCACCCGGATCGGCTTCCCGGCGGCGCGCCGGACGAGATCGTCGGCATTGGCGTCGAAGGCGTCCAGGTCGACGACGGCCAGAGGGGCGTCGAGGTGAGCGGTGGCCCGGTCGAAACGGGCGCGATCGGCTGCACGCGGTGTCATGGCCGAAGCCTGCCAGACACGATTACCGCAGGGTAGGGGGACGATACGGGCAGATCGGCCGAGCCCGTGGACCGGAACCCGCCGGACCTCGCCACGCCCGTTAGAGTGACGCGCACGCAGGCTGAGGAAACGGGGAGGCATGAGCACGGACGCCCGACGTGTCCCCCCGCGCCCCTCGGTGCCCCCGCGTCCCGCAGGCCCGCCCCCGGCGGCGCAGCAGCCCGAGGCCGAACTCCCGGAGACCGCACCGCCGTTGCCGACGACACCGCCGCCGCCGGCCGCCTCGGCGCGCTTCCCGGACGCGGCCCCGGCGACGGGCGCGATCCGCGTCCCGCCGGAGCCCGGGCGTCAGCCCACGCCACCGCCGCCGGCCGCGGCACCGTCCACGCCGGCCGCCCGCGACACCCCGGCCCCCGCGCCCACCCGGCCGCCCGCCCTGACCACGCCGCAGCCTCCGGCGCCGGTCGCGTCGACGCGGGTGCCCGACGCGTCGCCGTCCGGGGCGCGCGCTGCCACGGGCACGGCCGGCAGCAACGCAGCCGCAGCCCGCGGCGCTGCTCCCGCGCACCCCGGCCCGCTGCCCTCCGAGGTCCCGGCGCCCCGCCCCACGGAGACCACCACCCGGCTGCGTCCCGTTCCGGCCGCGCCTTCGACACCGCCGCCGCGCAGGCCGGTCGGCACCGTCGACCTCACGCCCGTCCCCGGCACCGCGGGGCGGCCCTTCGTGCGGTTCGCACGGCCCGAGCACTACGACGACAGCACGACCCGGCTGCGCCCCGTCGGCGCCCGGCTCGCCCCGCGCGCCGCGGCCGCCGCGGCCTGCCTCGTGCTGGGCCTCGGCCTGATCGGCGGCGCCGCCACCGGCTCGCTGCTCACCGGCGACGACGGCAGCGGCACCGTCTCCGCGCAGAGCGCCTACAACGAGGCGGGCGAGCTCTGGCACGGCATCCCCGTCGACCGGCTCTTCCCGCGCACCCTGAAGGGCGAGGGCGCGGGCCCCGGCGGCGCCGACCGCACCTGGACCCGGATCGCCGTCGCCCCCGACTCCGGCTGCGCCGACGCCTTCGACCCGCTGCTGCACAAGGCGCTGCGCTCCGTCGGCTGTCTGCGCCTGCTGCGCGCCACGTACGCGGACGCCACCCAGAGCAACGTCACCACCGTCGGCCTGCTGTTCACCAAGGCCGACCTGGAGGCGACCAAGGCGCTGCGCACCCGCTTCACCGACCAGGGCCTGGACCGGCGCACCGACCTCATGCCGCGCCCGTACGCCGCCAAGGGCACCGCCGCCGCCGGCTTCGGCGACGCCCAGCGCGCGTCGTGGAGCATCAACGTCCTCACCGACGCCCCGGTCGTGGTCTACGCCGTCTCCGGCTTCGCCGACGGCCGCGGCGTCTCCGACCCGCAGCCCGCCGCCGACGCCATGAAGTCGGGCGCCACCACGGCCCCCGCCCAGGCCGGCCTCGGCCACGAGGCCCAGGGCATCGCCGACCGGATCGAACGCGGCCTGCGCAAAGCGGTCCAGAAGCAGTCCTCGGAGCAGCCGTCATGAACCACCGGCAGCGCATCGCCGTCCTCGCCACGGCCGCGGCCCTCGCCGTGCTCCCGTCCACCGCGGCGCACGCCGACGCGGTCCGCGCCCAGCAGTGGGGCCTCACCGCCCTGCACACCCAGGAGGCGTGGCGCACCACCAAGGGCAAGGGCATCACCGTCGCCGTCCTGGACACCGGCGTCGACGACCAGCACCCCGACCTCAAGGGCAATGTCACCACCGGCAAGGACTTCATCGGCTTCGGCGCCGAGCGCGGCGACCGCCCGTGGGCCCGCCACGGCACCGCCATCGCCAGCGTCATCGCCGGCCACGGCCACGGCAAGGACGGCGGCGACGGCGTGATGGGCGTGGCCCCCGAAGCCACGATCCTGCCCGTCCGCGTGATCCTGGAGGACGGCGACCCGGCCCGCACCAAGGCCCGCGAGACCCGCGGCGACGCCCTCTCCGACGGCATCCGCTGGGCCGCCGACCACGGCGCCGACGTCATCAACCTCTCGCTCGGCGACGACTCGTCCACCGCCCACGCGGAGGCGAGCGAGGACGACGCCATCCAGTACGCGCTGAAGAAGGGCGTCTCGGTCGTCGCCTCGGCGGGCAACGGCGGCGAGAAGGGCGACCACATCTCCTACCCGGCGGCCTACCCGGGCGTCATCACCGCCACCGCCGTCGACTCGACGGGCACCCGCGCCTCGTTCTCCACCCGCCGCTGGTACGCCACCGTCGCCGCCCCGGGCCGCGGCATCGTCACCGCCGACCCGGACCGCAGGTACTACTCGGCGTGGGGCACCAGCGCGGCCTCCGCGTTCGTCTCCGGCGCGGTCGCGCTGATCCGCGCCGCGCACCCGGGCCTGAGCCCGGCCCAGATCAAGAAGCTCGTCGAGGACACCGCGCAGGACCCGCCCTCGGGCGGCCGCGACGACTCACGCGGATTCGGCATGATCGACCCGGCGGCGGCGATCACCGCGGCGAAGAAGCTGAAGCCGCAGGGCCTGACCTCGACCGCGTACGGCGAGAAGTACTTCGGCCCGGGACCCGACGACCCGGACTCCACGGGCCAGGCGACCTGGGTGGGCCTGGTGGCGGGCGGCTTCGGCGTCGCGCTGCTCGGCGCCGCGGTCTACCTGTGGCGCGGCCACCGCCTCACGCGTCGGCGCTGAGCACCGGCACGGCGGCCTTCGCCACGGCCTCCACGAGATCGATCCCGTCCTGCTGGGTGGCGCTCCCGTCGGAGACCACGGCCACCAGGTACTGCTTCCCTTCGACGGTCACCCGCCCGACGCTGTTGATGTCCCACAGCCCGGTGGTGCTCCGCCGCAGCCACCCGTTCTTGATCGCGAGCCCGTCGTCACCGGCCGCGGATATGCCCCACTGCTGATCGGCCTCGACGTTCCCCATCAGCCCCTGGACGTACGTCCGCGCGTCGGCGTCCAGGACGGCATCGGCGTCGTCATCGGCCGCGAACACCTGCTGCAGCAGGGCGAGTTGATCGGTGGCGGTGGTCTGCGTGAGCCCCCACAGCGGCCCGCCGCCGCCGGTGGTGCCGGTCAGCCCGAGCCGCTCGTTCGCGGCGTCGAGCCCGTCGGCCCTGCCGATGATGTCCCACAGCGCGGTCGTCGACGCGTTGTCGCTGTTCTCGATCATCGCGGTGGCGTAGGTCTTCTCCTGCGCGGTGAGCGAGCGGCCGTCGTCCTGCGCCTGCAGCAGCAGCGTGGCCAGGATGTCGACCTTCACGATGCTGGCGGTGTCGTACGTGGCACCGGCCGAGCCCGACGCGTAGGCCGCGCTCGTGCCGTTCTCGACGTCGAGCACGGCGACGGAGAAGTGCCCGCCCTGGCCGGACAGGGCCTCGGCGAGGAGGGCGTCCCGGTCGACGGTGGGGGACGGCGAGGGCGACGCTGACGCGGACGACGACACGGACGAGCCTCCCGAGGTGGACACCTGCGACACCAGGGCAGTCGCGTCGTGCGCCTGCGCCTTGACGTAGACCGTAGTGGCCGCGGTGCCGGCGACCAGCACCGTGGAGGCGACGGCCGCGTACAAGAGAGGCCGCCGACGGGCTTCACGCGTGCGTCGACGACGGGAACCGGAGGACATGCCCCCGATGCTCGGGCGCACTCCTGTGACGACCATGAGTCGCAGCTCAGGGTCCGCTGAGAACGTGTGGCCGCACGCTCGGTAGGGTCGGTGATCGTGGCGAACAAGAACATTCCCGACTCCGGCTTCTCCGACGACGACGGCTCCGCGGACCCGCGTCTCGCCGAGGCCCTGGCCGCCTGGTCGGCCGACCGCACGGCCCACGGCCCGGTCCTGGAGGCGCTGAAGGGCGCCCGGCTGCTGGTCCCGGTGGTCGCCGTGCTCGGCGAGGTCGAGGAGGCCGACGAGGAGGAGGGCGAAGCTCGACACAAGGGTGGTGGTGGGAGACGGGCGGGCGGCCTGCGCCGCGAGAAGACCTCCGACATGGCCGTGCCGACCCTGAGGGCTGGCTCCCGCATCGCGCTCCCGGCCTTCACGTCCACCGCGTCACTGGCCTTGTGGGACCCGGAGGCCCGCCCGGTCGCCGTCCCGCTGCACCAGGCGCTCCAGGCCGCCGCCCACGAGAAGGCCGACACGGTCGTCCTCGACCTCGCGGGCCCGGTCCCGTACGAGCTCACGGGCCCCGCCCTGTACGCCCTCGCCGAGGGCCGCACGAGCGCGGACCCGCTCCGGGACCCGGCGGTGAGGGAAGCGGTCCGCGCAGCCGTCGCGGCGGAACCGGCGGTGGCCCGCGCGTACCTCGGTCCGGGCCAGGCGGACGGCACGCTCGCGCTGGTGGTGGATGGGGGCGCCGACGTGCAGGCGGCCGCGGGGGCCGTGGCCCGGCGCATCGCGGCCGACGAAACACTGAGGGCCCGCCTGGCGCGCGGCCTCGACCTGGCACTGCTGCCGGCCGAGGCCACCCTGCCGGGCGAGCCCTTGTACGTACGTGGTTGATGCGTGGTCGAGCGGGATCAGCCGTAGATGGGCCCGGTGTACTTCTCACCGGGGCCCTGGCCCGGCTCGTCCGGCACGATCGAGGCCTCGCGGAAGGCGAGCTGCAGCGACTTCAGACCGTCGCGCAGCGGCGCCGCGTGGAAGGAGCTGATCTCCGTGGCGCTGCCGTCCAGCAGGCCGGCCAGCGCGTGGATCAGCTTCCGGGCCTCGTCGAGGTCCTTGTGGGCGTCGCCCTCCTCGGTGAGGCCGAGCTTCACCGCGGCGGCGCTCATCAGGTTGACCGCGACCGTCACGATGACCTCGACGGCGGGCACCTCGGCGATGTCGCGGGTGAGCGCGTCGTAGTCGGGAGAGTCGGTGGTGTCGGTTGCGGTGGTGGCGTCACTCATGCGCCCCACGATAAGCCCGACCGCCGACAGCCCACTCGGTTGGGCGCATCCCCCAAGTGCTGCTAACCTTGTGTAACGACCGGCCGGACACCTGCGTGCTCCGGCCCACAAGTGGAGGCTCCGATCTCCCACCTGGCCGCCCAGCAGGGCGGCGGGTCACCGGTCAGACGGTCCCCGTCGTTCCGTACGGACGACGGAACCGTCCGATAGTGCGCCCCGCGGCTACACCGTGGCGGTGCTCCGGTAGTTCCAGGAGCCCCCTCATGTGTACCGTCCGGGGCATTTTTTGTGTGTCGGCGCGGTTGGTACTTACGTAACAGACGTAACGCGGCGGTCCGCCAGGCCGTCGTGTGGTGCTACCGAGGAGGATCCATCAGCGCCGAGCCCCGCATCAACGACCGGATTCGCGTTCCCGAAGTGCGACTTGTCGGTCCCAGCGGCGAGCAGGTCGGGATTGTTCCGCTTGCCAAGGCCCTTGAGCTCGCTCAGGAGTACGACCTCGACCTGGTCGAGGTGGCGGCGAACGCCCGTCCTCCCGTCTGCAAGCTCATGGACTACGGGAAGTTCAAGTACGAGTCGGCCATGAAGGCCCGTGAGGCGCGCAAGAACCAGGCGCACACGGTCATCAAGGAGATGAAGCTCCGGCCGAAGATCGACCCGCACGACTATGACACCAAGAAGGGTCACGTCGTCCGGTTCCTCAAGCAGGGCGACAAGGTCAAGATCACGATCATGTTCCGTGGTCGCGAGCAGTCCCGGCCGGAGCTCGGCTACCGACTGCTGCAGCGCCTTGCGAACGACGTCGAGGACCTCGGTTTCGTCGAGTCGAACCCGAAGCAGGACGGCCGGAACATGATCATGGTTCTGGGTCCGCACAAGAAGAAGACCGAGGCCATGGCCGAGGCCCGCGAGGCGCAGGCCGCCCGCAAGGCCGACGCGAAGGCCAACCCCGGCAAGTCGCAGAACGCGGCCGAGGCCGAGGCGGACGCCGAGGTCGAGGCCGAGGTCGAGACCCCCGCCGAGGCTCCTGCCGAGGCATGATCCGGTGGCACACAGCCTGTGTGCCACGGATACCAACTGACACAACTGACGTTCCCTCGCGGCCGGTTCGCGCCTCTGGCACGGACCGGCCGGGAACGCCACTGACGAGGAGAGAACGGCGCTATGCCGAAGAACAAGTCGCACAGCGGTGCCAGCAAGCGCTTCAAGATCACCGGCTCCGGCAAGGTGCTCCGTGAGCGTGCCGGCAAGCGCCACCTGCTCGAGCACAAGTCGTCCCGTGTGACGCGTCGCCTCACCGGCAACGCCGAGATGGCCCCGGGCGACGCCGCGAAGATCAAGAAGCTTCTCGGCAAGTGAGGCGGCGGCGCCACGGCGCCGTACGCAGCTAGACCGGGACTATTCGAACTTGGGTCGGGTGACATCAACCCCGGCCCCGCTACAAGGAGTTAACAAGTGGCACGCGTCAAGCGCGCGGTAAACGCGCACAAGAAGCGTCGGGCGATCCTCGAGCAGGCCAGCGGCTACCGCGGTCAGCGTTCGCGTCTGTACCGCAAGGCCAAGGAGCAGGTCACCCACTCCCTGGTCTACAACTACAACGACCGCAAGAAGCGCAAGGGCGACTTCCGTCAGCTGTGGATCCAGCGCATCAACGCCGCTGCCCGCCAGAACGGCATGACGTACAACCGCCTCATCCAGGGTCTGAAGGCCGCCAACATCGAGGTGGACCGCAAGATCCTCGCGGAGCTGGCCGTCAACGACTCCAACGCGTTCGCCGCGCTGGTCGAGGTTGCGCAGAAGGCGCTTCCGGCTGACGTCAACGCGCCGAAGGCTGCCGCCTGATCGCTCCGCTGAGCCGGATGTGATGTCGGACCCGCAAGCTTGCCGCTTGCGGGTCCGAGTGCGTTGGGCGTTGCGTCTGCCATCGTTTGTTGTGTGCCGTGCGCGGGCCGGTTGTGGCTGGTCGCGCAGTTCCCCGCGCCCCTGAGGGGGCACGTCTTCCCAGGTGAGTTTCATGGTTGCTGCCCCCGAGCTGATCTCTCCCAAGTCCCCTCGTGTCTCCGCCGCCCGGCGGCTCGGCAAGCGGAACTTCCGGGGCAAGGAGCGGCTGTTTCTCGCCGAGGGGCCGCAGGCCGTGCGGGAGGCCGCCGCGCACGGGGGACTCGTGGAGATGTTCGCGACCGTCGAGGCCGCGGAGCGGTACGCCGACATCGTGGGGGAGGCCCGCACCGCCGGCGCCCGCGTGCACCTCGCCGACGAGGCCGTCATCGCCGACATCTCGACGACCGTGACCCCGCAGGGCGTCGTCGGGGTCTGCCGGTTCCTGGACGTGCCGTTCGAGGACGTTCTCGCGGCGCGGCCCAAGCTCGTCGCCGTCCTCGCCCACGTACGGGACCCCGGGAACGCCGGGACCGTGCTGCGCTGCGCCGACGCCGCGGGCGCCGAGGCCGTGATCCTCACTGACGCCTCGGTGGACCTGTACAACCCGAAGGCCGTACGGGCGTCGGTCGGCTCCCTCTTCCATCTGCCGGTCGCCGTGGGCGTCCCCGTCGAGCAGGCCGTCGCCGGGCTCAAGGACGCGGGCGTGCGCCTCCTCGCCGCCGACGGCGCGGGCGACGACGACCTCGACGACGAGCTCGACAAGGGCACCATGGGCACCCCGACCGCCTGGATCTTCGGCAACGAGGCGTGGGGCCTGCCCGAGGAGACCCGCGCGCTCGCGGACGCCGTCGTGCGCGTCCCCATCCACGGCAAGGCCGAGAGCCTCAACCTCGCGACGGCGGCCGCGGTGTGCCTGTACGCCTCCGCTCGTGCACAGCGCGCCCCCGGAGGGTGCCGTTCCGTCACGGACAGCTAGTAGGGTGACCTCCTCGGAGCCACAGGCCAAGAGGTGGGACACGGGGAGATGAGCGTCGTCGGCACGAGCAGCACACGCGGAGCGCAGGGGCACGCAGGCCCTGGCTCACCCCGGTGCGGCCTCGACGATCTCGGCGATCTCGGCGGCCTCGGCGTCCAGCCCGACGATCTGCCCGACGGACTCGTCGTCGCCGACGAGAGCGGGCACGTCGTCTGCTTCAACGCCGCCGCCGAGCGGATCACCGCCGTCCCGCGCGAGCGCGCCCTCGGCTCACCGCTGGAGCGCGCCCTGCCCTTGGAGGATCTCGAAGGCCGTCGCTGGTGGCAGCTGACGGATCCGTACGGGGGGCTCGCCACCCGCGTCGGCCAGCCCGAGCGCAATCTGCTGCTGCCGGGCGGGCGGGAGGTCCTGGTCACCGCGCGCTATGTGCGCGGCAGGCCGACCGGACCGGTGCGCCGGGTCGTCGTCTCGATCCGGGACACCGAGGCCAGGCGCCGCACCGAGCGCAGTCACGCCGAGCTGATCGCGACGGTCGCGCACGAACTGCGCTCGCCGCTGACCTCGGTCAAGGGGTTCACCGCGACACTGCTCGCCAAGTGGGAGCGGTTCACGGACGAGCAGAAGCGGCTGATGCTGGAGACCGTCGACGCCGACGCCAACCGCGTGACCCGGCTGATCGCCGAGCTGCTCGACATCTCGCGGATCGATTCCGGTCGCCTCGAAGTGCGCCGCCAGCCCGTCGACATCGCCGCCGCCGTCTCCCGCCACATCCAGGCCCATGTGGCTTCGGGGCAGGCCGCCGACCGTTTTCTGCTCCGCGTCGAGCAGCCGCTGCCCGATCTGTGGGCCGACCCCGACAAGGTCGACCAGGTACTCAGCAATCTGCTGGAAAACGCCGTGCGGCACGGCGAAGGATCCGTCACGATTGCCATCGAACCCGCCGCACCCACAGAACCGTCCGGCACGTCGGTCACCGTGAGCGACGAAGGCCCCGGCATCCCGGAGGAGTCCATGAACCGCGTCTTCACCCGCTTCTGGCGGGGCAGCAAGCGCGGTGGCACCGGCCTCGGCCTCTACATCGTCAAGGGCATCGTCGAGGCCCACGGCGGGAGCATCACCGTCGGCCGGGCGCCCGGTGGCGGCGCCGAGTTCCGATTTATGCTGCCCGTCGGGGCACCCGCGTATCTCACCAGCTGAGCGCAGGGCCCCCACGGGCGCATTCGCACACCTCACCCCCGTTAGACTCGTCCTTTGGCACGTTTGCGTCCCTGCCACGAGACAGCCGTCGAACGCGTCTGCGGGACCCATCAGCCAGCCAATCGGAAGCACGGGAAGAGATGTCGGCACCGAACAAGTCGTACGACCCTGTCGAGGTCGAGGCACTGAAACCGGAAGAGATCGAGCGCGTCCGGGACGAGGCGCTCGCCGCCTTCGCCGCCGCGGACTCGCTCGACGCGCTTCAGGAGGCGAAGGTCGCGCACACCGGCGGCACCTCGCCGCTGTCGCTCGCCAACCGCGAGATCGGCGCGCTGCCCCCGCAGGCCAAGGCCGCGGCCGGCAAGCTCGTCGGCCAGGCCCGCGCCGCCGTGGGCCGGGGCCTCGCCGCCCGCCAGGTCGAGCTGGAGGCCGAGCGCGACGCGCGCGTCCTGGTCGAGGAGGCCGTGGACGTCACGCTGCCCTACGACCGCACGCCCGCCGGTGCCCGCCACCCGCTGACGACGATGATGGAGCGCGTCGCCGACGTCTTCGTGTCCATGGGATACGAGATCGCCGAGGGCCCCGAGGTCGAGGCCGAGTGGTTCAACTTCGACGCCCTGAACTTCACGCCGGACCACCCGGCGCGGCAGATGCAGGACACGTTCTTCGTCGCCGGGCCCGAGGGCCGCGAGAAGACGGTCGGCGACGAGTCCGGCGTCGTGCTGCGCACGCACACGTCCCCGGTGCAGGCCCGCGCGCTGCTCGACCGTGAGCCGCCCGTCTACATCGTCTGCCCCGGCCGCGTCTTCCGCACCGACGAGCTCGACGCCACGCACACCCCGGTCTTCCACCAGATCGAGCTGCTGGCCGTCGACGAGGGCCTGACCATGGCCGACCTGAAGGGCACCCTCGACCACATGGTCAAGGCGCTCTTCGGCGACGACATGAAGACGCGCCTGCGGCCGAACTACTTCCCGTTCACCGAGCCGTCCGCCGAGATGGACATGGTCTGCTACGTCTGCCGCGGCGAGTCCGTCGGCAACCCGGACCGTCCGTGCCGCACCTGCGGCAGCGAGGGCTGGATCGAGCTGGGCGGCTGCGGCATGGTCAACCCGCGGGTCCTGACGGCCTGCGGCGTCGACCCCGAGAAGTACAGCGGATTCGCCTTCGGGTTCGGCATCGAGCGGATGCTGATGTTCCGCCACAACGTCGAAGACATGCGAGACATGGTCGAGGGTGACGTCCGGTTCACCCGGCCGTTCGGGATGGAGATCTGATGCGGGTCCCGCTTTCCTGGCTGCGGGAGTACGTCGACCTCCCCGCCACTGAGACCGGCCGCGACGTGCAGGCCAAGCTCGTCGGCGTCGGCCTTGAGGTCGAGACCGTCGAGCAGCTCGGCGCCGACCTCAAGGGCCCCCTCGTCGTCGGCCAGGTGCTGACCATCGAGGAGCTCGAAGGCTTCAAGAAGCCGATCCGCTTCTGCACGGTCGACGTCGGCCAGGCCAACGGCACGGGTGAGCCGCAGGAGATCGTCTGTGGCGCCCGGAACTTCCAGGTCGGCGACAAGGTCGTCGTCGTGCTGCCCGGCGCCGAGCTGCCCGGCGGCTTCGCGATCGCCGCGCGCAAGACGTACGGCAAGACCTCGCACGGCATGATCTGCTCCACCGACGAGCTCGGCATGGGCGACGACGGCACGCACGGCATCATCGTGCTGCCGCCGGAGCACGAGGCCGGCACCGACGCCATCGAGCTCCTGGAGCTCGTGGACGAGGTGCTCGACATCGCCGTCACGCCCGACCGCGGCTACTGCCTGTCGATGCGCGGCATCGCCCGCGAGACCGCCATCGCGTACGGCCTTCCGCTGCGCGACCCGGCGCTCCTCGACGTCCCGGCGCCGAACGCGAACGGGTTCCCGGTCAAGGTCTCCGACCCGATCGGCTGCGACCGCTTCACCGCGCGCACCGTCACCGGTCTGAGCCCCGAGGCCCGCTCGCCGATCTGGCTGCAGCGCCGCCTGCAGAAGGCCGGCATGCGTCCGATCTCGCTCGCGGTCGACGTCGCCAACTACGTGATGCTGGAGCTGGGCCAGCCCCTGCACACGTACGACCGTTCGCTCGTCCAGGGCGCGATCGGCGTGCGCCGGGCGCAGCAGGGCGAGGAGATCACCACCCTCGACGGCGTCAAGCGCACGCTGGACGCCGAGGACCTGGTCATCGTCGACGACAACGGGCCGATCGGCCTCGCCGGCGTCATGGGCGGTGCCAACACGGAGATCGCCGACCACGAGGCCGACGCGGGCACGACCGACGTCGTCATCGAGGCCGCGCACTTCGACGCGATCACCATCGCCCGCACCGCCCGCCGCCACAAGCTGTCCTCCGAGGCGTCCAAGCGCTACGAGCGCGGTGTCGACCCGCAGGCCACGTCGGCCGCCGCCCAGCGCGTCGCCGACCTGCTGGTGCTGCTCGCCGGCGGTACCGCGGACGAGGGCGTCACCGAGGTCATCGCGCCGGGTGCCCCGCGCACCATCACCATCCCGGCCGACCACCCGGACAAGGTCGCGGGCGTCGCGTACGGCCGTGAGACCGTCGTGCGCCGTCTCCAGGAAGTCGGCTGTGACGTCTACGGCCAGGACGAGCTGGTCGTCACCGTGCCGTCCTGGCGGCCCGACATGACCGACCCGAACGACCTGGCCGAAGAGGTCATCCGTCTTGAGGGCTACGAGAACCTGCCCTCCACGCTGCCGAAGCCCCCGGCCGGCCGTGGCCTGACCGATCGCCAGCGGCTGCACCGCCGTGTGGGCCGCGCCCTCGCCGGTGCCGGTTACGTCGAGGCCCTGAACTACCCGTTCATCGGGCAGGCCGTCCTCGACCAGCTGGGCCTGGAGCAGGACGACCCGCGCCGCGTCACCGTCGACCTGGTCAACCCGCTCTCCGACGAGGAGCCCTCGCTCCGTACGACGCTGCTGCCGGGCCTGCTCGGCGCGCTGCGCCGCAACGACGGACGCGGCAGCCACGACCTGGCGCTCTTCGAGACGGGCCTCGTCTTCCGGCCGACCGGGAACGAGCACAAGGCCGTGCGCCTCCCGGTGGACCGCAGGCCCACCGACGAGGAGATCGCCGAGCTCACCACCGCGCTGCCGCGCCAGCCGCGCCGCGTCGCCGTCGTCCTCGCGGGCGCCCGCGAGCAGGCCGGCTGGTGGGGCAAGGGCACCCCGGCGACCTGGGCGGACGCCATCGAGGCGGCCCGCGCCGTCGCCGCGGAGGCCGGTGTCGAGCTGACCGTCCGCGCCGACCAGCACGAGCCGTGGCACCCGGGCCGCTGCGCCGCCCTGTACGTGGGCGAGCAGCTGGTCGGCCACGCCGGTGAGCTGCACCCGCGCGTCGTCAAGGCGATGCACCTGCCCGAGCGCACCTGCGCCATGGAGATCGAGCTCGACCTCGTCGAGCAGGCGTCCACGGGCGCGGTGCAGGCGCCGCGGATCTCCACGTTCCCCGTCGCCACGCAGGACGTCGCACTCGTCGTCGACCGGACCGTCCCGGCCGCCGAGGTCGAGAAGGTGCTGCGCGAGGGCGCCGGTGAACTCCTGGAGTCCCTCCGCCTGTTCGACGTCTACGAGAACGCCGAGCAGCTCGGCGACGGCAAGAAGTCGCTCGCGTACGCGCTGCGCTTCCGCGCCGCCGACCGCACGCTGACCGTCGACGAGGCGTCCGCGGCCCGCGACGCCGCGGTGGCCCTGGCCGCCGAGCGCACGGGCGCGGTCCTGCGCGGCGCATAACGGCGCAGGTAGGACGCAGTTGAGGGGCGCACCCGGGACACCGGGTGCGCCCCTCACTCGTTCGGGTGAGGAATCTCGGCGATCTGGTCCGACCGGGCCACCCTGTCGCAAGAATCAAGGCGGCCGCCGGGCCGACCGGTGCGCCCGCTGAACAGGGCCTAGGGGGCCGTCGGCATGATTCGTTCCAAGACCAGGGCGCCCACCCGAGTCTTCCCCATCACCCTCCCCACCCTCCGCTCGCGGCTCCTCGAAGCCGCCCGCACCGACCCCCTGCGCCTCCGCCGGGCGCTGATGCTGGGCCTGCCCACCGTCTGGGGCGCGGTCGCCATCTCGTACAAGCTCGCCTGCCCGCTCGCGCAGCAGAACGGCCTGGGTGCGCGGATCGTCACCAGTGCCGTCTTCTTCGTGGTGGGCACCGGGCTGATACTCCACGTCCGGCACGGGCTGATGCGTGAGCTGAAGGAGGCCAGGGCGGTCGCGGGCGCCGCGCAGTCGGTGCTCCTGCGGCCGCTTCCGCCGCGCCTCGACGGCCTCGCGCTCGCCGCGGGACAGCTCTCCGCCGACCCGGGTGCCAGCGTCGGCGGCGATCTGTACGACGTCGTGGCCACCGATCACGGCGTCCGGGTCGTCATGGGGGACGTACGCGGCCATGGGCTCGCCGCGCTGGCCACCGTCGGCGCCGTGCTCGGCAGTTTTCGCGAGGCCGCCCACGACGAGCCGGACCTCGGCGGTGTGCTGCGACGGCTGGAGCGGGCGCACGCCCGGCACCTGCGACAGCGCTCGCGCGACGAGCACCCGGCCGCCGGGCGCGGGGAGCCCGAGAGTCCGCTCGCCGAGGAGTTCGTGACCGTGCTGCTCCTGGAGATCCGGCAGGACGGCGTCGTGCACGCGCTCAACTGCGGTCACCCGTGGCCGTACCTGCTGCGTCCGGGCGCCGTGCGGTGCGTCGAGCCGATGACCGGTGATCCGATGCCGCCGCTCGGCCCGTTCCCGCTGCCACCGGAGCTCGTGCCCGTGCGGTGCGGGCGGATCCTGCCGGGCGAGGGCCTCCTGCTGCACACCGACGGCATCGAGGACGCCCGGGACGCGCATGGCCGGTTCTTTCCGTTCCAGGCCGCCCTCACCGACGCCGTGCGGCGCAGGGCCGTCGTGCCGGCGGCTGTCATCCACGCCGTGTACGGCCGGCTGCTCGGCCATATCGGCGGGCGGATCAGCGACGACGCGGCCATGCTCGTGCTCCGCAACGACCGCAGACGCGTCCCGGTCCAGCACGGCGGGCCCTTGGGGCGCACCGTGCACAAGGTTCCCTGACATCGCACCGCCTCCCGGGGGCGCGCCGTCCGCCCGCCGCGGAGTGTCGGGCAGGCGAGCGGGCGGACGGCGCGGGTGCGGGCCGCCGCACTGTACGAGGGGGAGCCGGCGGCCCGGCCGGCCTCTTGCGAGGCAGTTCAGTCAAGCGGGTCGAAACCGGCCACAACAGTGCGCATAGAGGCCGGAGTTGGGTATTCCGATCACACCCCGTGTGAAGTGGCCTGGACTACCCTGGCGACACCGAGCCAACGGAGGGCATCCATGCAGCCCAACACCCTGCTCGACGCGATTCTCGACGAGGCCGGGATCTCCCATGCGGGTCTCGCCGCCCATGTGAACCAGGCGGGCAAGGCCCGCGGACTCTCCCTGAGGTACGAACACACCGCCGTGGCGCGGTGGTTGAAGGGGCAGCGTCCGCGAGGGCAGGTGCCCGACCTGATCTGCGAGGTGCTCGCCGCCCGGCTCCAGCGGCACGTCACGCTCGACGACATCGGCCTCGGCATCCCGGGGGAGCCGGCGGTCCCGCACAACGGGACGCTGTCCGGGTTCGTGGAGCGGGCCACCGCGCTGTGGCGTTCGGACCAGCAGCAGCGCCGGCACATCCTGGACGCGCCCGCGGTCACCGGCACCCCGGCCGTGATGCCGGTGTGGGAGTGGGAGAACCCGCCGGAGGACACCGACGTCTCCCGCGGCGGACGCCACCAGGTCAGCCTCGCCGACCTGGAGATGATGCGTTCGGCCCGCACGCACTACGAGCAGATGTACCGCAAGGCGGGCGGCATCGCGACCCGGATCCGGATCGTCGGCTTCCTCAACAGCGAGGCGGCGCCCCTGCTGCGCGGCAGCTACACCGACGAGACGGGACGCCAACTCCACCGCGCCACCGGCGGGTTGGTGGCCATCGCGGGGATCTGCGCCTACGACTCGGACGCGCACGGCCTCGCCCAGCGCTACTTCCACCAGGCACTGAGACTCGCGAAGGCCAGCGGGGACCGGGGCCTCGGCGCGTACGTCATAGCGCTGCTGGTCAACCAGTCGCTGCACATGCGCGAGTACCGGCAGGCCGTCGCCTTCGCGGAGGCCGCGCTGCGCGCCGCAGGGCGGCACATCACGCCCGCACTCGCCTCCGATCTGTACGCGATGCAGGCCAAGGCGTACGCACACCTCGGTGACGGCACCAGCGCGCTGGAGTGCATCCGGCGTGCCGAGTCCGCCGCCGACCGGATCCGGCGCGGACACGAGCCGGACGAGACCGGGTACGTGCAGCCCGGATTCGTCAACGTCCAGGTCGCGGAGGCCCTGTTGAGCCTCGGCGACTACGTCGGCGCCAAGGAGCACGCCACCGAGGCCGTGCACACCCCGGCCCACGACCGCGGCCGTGTGCACCGGCTCGCGGTTCTCAGCCAGATCCAGCTCCGGCAGGGCAACGCGGACCAGGCCGTCGAGACCGCGGTCCAGATGGCCGAGGCCGCGCGGGGGATGGAGTCCCAGCGGTTGCGCGACAGACTCCGGGCGGTACGCGAGCACCTGGTGCGCAGCGGCTGCGCCGGTACGGCCGAAGCCGCCGAACTCATCGACGGGGCACTGCGCGTACCGCTCTGAGCCCTTTTCGGTGGGCGCTCGTTCACCCCACTGCTGCGATATTGCCATCAACTCGACGGAAGGTGGCAGAACCGTGCAGTGGACGAAACAGAACGAACAAACTGTGTATGAAAACCGGTGGTTCAGCGTCAACCTGGCAGACGTCGAACTCCCGGACGGCCGGCACCTCGACCACTTCCTCATACGGCTTCGCCCCGTCGCGGTCGCGACGGTGGTCAACGACGCGGACGAGGTGCTCCTGCTGTGGCGGCACCGCTTCATCACCGACAGCTGGGGCTGGGAGCTCGCCGCGGGAGTGGTCGAGGACGGCGAGGACATCGCGTACGCGGCCGCCCGAGAACTGGAGGAGGAGACCGGCTGGCGGCCGGGACCGCTGCGGCACCTGATGACCGTCGAACCGTCCAACGGTCTGACGGACGCCCGGCACCACATCTACTGGACCGACGAGGCAACGTACATCGGCCACCCCCAGGACGATTTCGAGTCGGACCGCAGGGAATGGGTCCCGCTCAAACTCGTCCCCGACATGCTCGCCCGCGGAGAGGTCCCGGCCGCCAACATGGCGGCCGCGCTCTTGCTCCTGCACCATCTCAGGCTCGGCTGAACTCCCGCTGAGCCGTGGGCGCCTCAGCGCCCGAGCGCCTGCCAGACCGCGACGGCGACGGCTCCCACCGCGGCCAGCGCGGCGACCGTGGGCAAGGGCCAGCGGGTGTGCTCCAAGGCGGTGATCCGCGCGTTCAGTTCATCGTGATCCTTGACGGTCTGGTCGTCGCGATGAGCGAGCAGGGCCAGTTCACCGTCGATCCGGGTCAGTCCGACCTCGAAGACACGGCGTAACTCTGCGAGTTCTTCTGGGACCACGGGATGCTCCGGGTCGGTGGTCACGAGTCGGCTCCTTTCCGTAGTCGGCACATCCCTGTTGTGCGCACCGGAAGTCAACTCGCCTGGTGGACGCGGCGGGAGCGTGTGCGATGGGCATATGCGAGTCAGTCGCGCGCACCCCGTGCGAAAAGAACGGGCCCGGTGTTCCGAAGACGGTGTCTTCGGACAGCGGGCCCGTTTGCGAGTACGGAGTGTGATCAGGCGTAGGTGTAGAAGCCCGACCCCGACTTGCGGCCGAGGCGGCCCGCGTCGACCATCCGCTGGAGCAGCGGAGGAGCGGCGTACAGCGGCTCCTTGTACTCGGCGTACATCGAGTCCGCGATCGACGCGATCGTGTCCAGGCCGATCAGGTCGGAGAGCTTGAGCGGGCCCATCGGGTGGGCGCAGCCCAGCTCCATGCCGTTGTCGATGTCCTCGCGGCTGGCGATGCCCGACTCGAACATCCGGATGGAGGAGAGCAGGTACGGCACGAGCAGCGCGTTGACCACGAAGCCCGAGCGGTCCTGGGCGCGGATCGCGTGCTTGCCGAGGATCTTCTCGACCAGCGCCTGGGCGCGGCTGATCGTGCCCTCGGACGTGGTCAGGGCCGGGATCAGCTCGACGAGCTTCTGCACCGGGGCCGGGTTGAAGAAGTGGATACCGATGACGTGGTCGGGGCGCGACGTCGCCACGGCCAGCTTCACCAGCGGGATGGACGAGGTGTTGGAGGCCAAGATCGCGTCCGGGCGGGTCACGACCTGGTCGAGGATCTGGAAGATCTCCGTCTTGACCTGCTCGTTCTCCACGACCGCCTCGATCGTGAGGTCACGGTCGGCGAACTCGCCCAGGTCCGTGGTGAAGGTGAGGCGGGCCTGCGTGGCCGCCAGCTCCTCCTCGCTGATCTTGCCGCGGGACGCCGCCTTCGCGAGGGAGTTGAGCAGCCGGGTGCGGCCGATCTCCAGGGCCTCACCGGTGGTCTCGGCGACCTTCACGTCGAGTCCGCTGCGGGCGCACACCTCCGCGATGCCGGCGCCCATCTGGCCACAGCCCACCACTCCGACGCGTGTGATGTCAGTCAAGGCGTCCGTCACCTCGTGCCTTTCGGTGTTCGTCTGCTCGGCCGCCCGTGGGTTCGGGGCCACCGGATCAGGGGTCTGGAAACCCTTCCAGGGGCTTCCGGATCTGCACGTTACCCCGTAGACATGAGAGGTATGGAGTCCGGGTTAACGCCTGTTCATCCAGGGCTCACAGTGACACGGGAAATCGGGGGGATCCATGGGACGTATCTCACGCCGCGCGTTCACGGTCGGAGCCGCTCTCGCAGTGGCCGGACTGACGGCGGGGGACGCGGTCGCCGCGGGCCACGGCCGACGCCGCCACCCCGAGCTGCGGGGCATGTGGCTGGCCACCGTCGCGGGCCGGGACTGGCCGTCGAAGGCCGGGCTCACCGCCGCCGAGCAGCGAGCCGAACTGCTCGCCCACCTCGACACCGCGGTCCGCCGCCGGCTGAACACGGTCGTCTTCCAGGTGCGGCCCACCGCCGACGCGCTGTGGCCGTCCCCGTACGAACCGTGGTCGGAGGTGCTCACCGGCACCCAGGGCAAGGATCCGGGCTGGGACCCGCTGGGCACGGCCGTGACCGAGGCCCACCGGCGCGGTCTGGAACTGCACGCCTGGTTCAACCCGTACCGCGTCGCCAACCACACCGACCCGAGCCGGCTCGTGCCCACGCACCCGGCCCGGCTGCACCCCGACTGGGTCGTGCCCTACGGCGGCAAGCTCTACTACAACCCGGGCCTGCCGGAGGTCCGCCGCTTCGTCGAGGACGCGATGACCGACGCGGTGCGGAAGTACGCGATCGACGCCGTCCACTTCGACGACTACTTCTACCCGTACCCGGTCGCCGGGCAGACCTTCGACGACGACGCGGCCTACGCGGCGTACGGGAGCGGGTTCCCGGACCGGGCGGCCTGGCGGCGCGACAACATCGACCAGCTCGTACGGGAGATGGCGCAGCGCATCAAGAAGGCGCGGCCCGGGACGCGGTTCGGGATCAGCCCGTTCGCGGTGTGGCGCAACAAGGCGACGGACCCGGAGGGCTCCGACACCACCGCGGGGGTGCAGACCTACGACAACCTGCACGCCGACACCCGTCAGTGGGTGCGTGAGCGGTGGATCGACTACATCGTGCCGCAGGTGTACTGGAACATCGGCTTCGCCGCCGCCGACTACGCGAAGCTCGTGCCCTGGTGGGCCGACGTCGTGCGCGGGACGGGGGTGCGGCTGTACATCGGCGAGGCCCTCTACAAGGCGGGCGACCCGGCGCAGCCCGCCGCCTGGCAGGACCCGGCCGAGCTGTCCCGGCACCTGACGTTCGCGGCGGGCTTCCACGAGGTGCGCGGGCACATCTTCTTCTCCGCCAAGGAGGTCGGCCAGGACCGGATCGGGGCGATGGCCCGGGTGGTCGCCGACCACTACTCCTAGGCCCTGTCGTCCCCCGCGTGCCGTACGACCGAGTCGGGGCCCGGCGACATGATCGCCTCGTGGCCGTCCTCGAAGCGGACCCGGAAGGGCGGACCGCCGTCCGCCCCGAGCACTTCGATGATCTGAGCGACCCGGTCGTGCTGCCCGACGATCCGGCCGTGCACGAGAAGTTTGTCGCCTACGGTTGCGCGCATCGGGAGTTCCCCCCTTGCCGTGCCCGTGAGTTGCGGCAAGTCTACGGCGCGGCAGGGGAGTTGGAACCCCGGCAACGCGTCAGCCGCGCGTCCGCTGGGTCACCGCGATGCACACCAGGACGGCCGCGGCGGTCAGCGGCGCCGCCACCGGCAGCGTCTCGCCGAGCAGGAACACCGACCAGACGAGGGTCAACAGGGGCTGGGCGAGCTGGAGTTGGCTGGCCTTCGGGATGCCGATCAGGCCCATCCCCTTGTACCAGACGACCAGGCCGCAGAAGGTCGAGACGACGGCCACCCAGACCAGGCCGACGACCGCGTGCGCGGTGAGGTGCACCGGCTCGGCCGAGAGCGCGACGCCCGCCCCGGCCGCGGTGAGGGGCAGGCACAGCACCAGCGCCCAGGAGATGACCTGCCAGCCCGGCATCACCTTGGCGAGGCGGCCGCCCTCGGTGTATCCGGCGGCGCAGATCAGCAGCGCGCCGAAGAGGTAGAGATCGGCGCGGGTCAGCGCGCCGCCGCTCTGCTGCACGGTGAACGCGACCACGGCGGCGGCGCCCGCGCAGGCCGCGATCCAGAAGGCGCGCGAGGGCCGCGCCCCGGTGCGCAGCGCCGAGAGGACGGCCGTGGTCAGCGGCAGCAGGCCGACCACCACGGCCGAGTGCGCGGTCGTCGCCGTCCGCAGGGCGAGGGTGGTGAGCATCGGGAACCCGAGCACCACGCCGGCCCCGACGACCGCGAGCCCGCCCCAGTGGCGGCGGCGCGGCAGCGGCACCCGCAGCGCGAGCAGGCACACGCCGGCGACCGCGGCCGCCAGGACGCTGCGCACGCTCACCAGGGACCAGGGCCCGAACCCTTCGAGAGCCCACACGGTCGAGGGGAACGTCAGCGAGAACGTGGTGACGCCGAGCGCGGCGAGGGCGGTGCCGAGCGCCCGGCCGGAACGCGGCTCGGGTACCGCGTCGGAGGCGGTGACCGCTATCGTGGCCGAGTCGGTAGCGCTACTCTCTGTCTTCATGCAACAGCGTAGCAGCGTGGCTGAATTGGCGAAGCAGCTGAAGGGTGAGCTGAACCGCTACTCGGACAATGAAAAGCTGCCGTCGAGCCGGGCGCTTGTCGAACGGTTCAGGGTGAGTCCGGTGACGGTGTCGCGGGCCCTCGCGCAGCTCGCCGCCGAAGGGCTCGTGGTGACCCGGCCCGGTGCCGGTGTCTTCAAGGCCGCCGCCCGCACCGCCGCCCCGGCCGGCGACACGTCCTGGCAGGAGGTCGCGCTCAGCGCGGAGGGCGGCACCGACCTCGTCCCGCGCGCCGTCGACGCGTCCGGTGTACTGGTCACGCTGTCGGCGCCGCCGCCCGGGGTCGTCGAGTTCAACGGCGGCTATCTGCACGAGGTGCTGCAGCCCGGCGCCGCGATGGCCGCCGCGCTCGCCCGCGCGGGCCGCCGGCCGGGTGCCTGGACCCGGCCGCCCGTCGACGGACTGCCCGAACTGCGCGAGTGGTTCGCGCGCGGCATCGGCGGCGCGGTCACCGACGCCGAGGTGCTGATCACCTCCGGCGGGCAGTCGGCGCTCGGCACGGCGCTGCGCGCGCTCGCCCCGCCCGGGGCGCCCGTGCTGGTCGAGTCGCCGACGTATCCGGGGATGCTGGCGATCGCGCGGGCCGCGGGGCTGCGGCCGGTACCGGTGCCGGTGGACCCCGACGGCGTACGGCCCGATCTCCTGGAGCAGGCGTTCCGGGCGACCGGGGCGCGACTCTTCGTCTGCCAGCCGCTCTTCCAGAACCCGACCGGCGCCGTGCTCGCCCCGGAGCGCCGCCCCGAGGTGCTGAGGATCGCCCGCGCGGCCGGCGCCTTCGTCATCGAGGACGACTTCGTGCGCCGCCTCGCCCACGAGGACGCGGGACCGCTGCCGAGGCCGCTGGCCACCGACGACGCGGACGGTGTCGTCGTGCACGTCTGCTCGCTGACCAAGGCGACCTCGCCGAGTCTGCGCATCGGCTGTCTCGCCGCGCGCGGGCCCGTCCTGGAGCGGTTGCGCGCCATCCAGGTCGTCGACCAGCTCTTCGTGCCGCGCCCGCTGCAGGAGGCCACCCTCGAACTCGTCGGCTCGCCCGCCTGGCCGCGCCATCTGCGCACGGTGGCGGGGGAGTTGAAGCGGCGGCGCGATCTGCTCGTGGCCGGGCTGCGGCAGCGCCTGCCCGAACTGTCGGTGCCGCACGTCCCGGCCGGCGGCTACCACCTGTGGGCCCGGCTGCCCGACGGCACGGACGAGCGGCACCTGGTCACCGCCGCGCTGCACGCGGGCGTCGCGGTCGCTCCCGGCCGCCCGTACTTCGCGGCCGAACCGCCGGCGCCGCACATCAGGTTCAGTTTCGTGGCGGTGGCCTCGGCGGCGGAGATCACCGAGGGGGTGCGGCGCCTGGAGGCGGCATGGCACCGTAATGCGTTCGACGCGGAAGGCTCTGACCTGCGAGGGTCTGCGGATGACTGACACTTTTCCCGAGGGGTACGCCTTCTCCGCCGACCCCGCCCGCATCGACGCCGGGCGCGTCCACCGCTGGCTGTCCACCGACGCGTACTGGGCGAAGGGCAGAACGCGCGAGAAGCAGGACAAGGCGATCGCCGGATCCCTCAACTTCGGTGCGTACGACGACACGTCGGGGGAGCAGGTGGCGTACGCGCGCGTCGTGACGGACCACGCCACCTTCGCCTGGCTGTGCGATGTGTACGTGGACCCGGCGATGCGCGGCAAGGGCCTCGGCAAGGCGCTCGTCGCCGCCGCCCGCGACCACCTGGAGCCGCTCGGCATCCGCCGTGTCCTGCTCGCCACGCACGACGCGCACGGGGTGTACGCGGAGGTCGGCTTCGAGCCGCTGGAGCGGCCCGACCGGTGGATGGCCCTCTGCTTCGACGGGGCGCAGCGCCCCGATACTCACAGCGGGTGAACTCTTGACCTTGGCTACTGGCCGGTTACACGATCGGGCATGCAGCTCAGCGTCACGCTTCTCGCCGCCGCGCGCAGCTCCGCCCTGCTCGCGGAGCGCTTCGACGACGACCGGCCGCTCGACGAGGCGGGCTGGTACGAGGTGCGGCGCGCGGCGCCCGGCCTCGCCGCCCTCGGCGCGGCCGAGCTGCGCTACTGCTCGCCGACCCCGCGCAGCCGCGCGACCGGTGACGCGCTCGGCCTCGCCCCGCTGGCCCAGCCCGCGCTGCGCGAGTGCGACATGGGTCGCTGGCGGGGCCGAACGCTCGCCGAGGTGACGGCCGTCGAACCGGCCGCCGTCGACCGCTGGCTGGCCGATCCGCGCTCGGCGCCGCACGGCGGGGAGCCGCTGCTCGCCTTCATCGCGCGGGTCGGCGCCTGGCTGGACACCCGGCCCGCCGACGGCACCCGGATCGTGGCCGTCGCCGAGCCGTCCGTGGTCCGGGCCGCCCTGGTCTACGCGCTGAAGGCGCCCCCGTCGACGTACTGGAACATCGACGTGCGGCCGCTGTCGGCCGCGACCGTCAGCGGGCATCCGGGGCGCTGGAGCCTCCGGCTTGCCGCCGGTAGTCCGTCGTGAGCAGCAGGTCCTTCGCCGGGCCCTTCACCCGCCACACCGTCCGCCAGCGGCCCGCGTCGTACACCGTGAACTCGCCCCGGTAGAGGTCCGCCGAGCACGGATGGTCCGCCACGTGCCGGCCCGTGCGCAGATCGAGGCCGTGGAAGAAGCGGCCGTCGCCGAAGCGCACCACGGCGGCGCCCGGGGCGTCGGGGTCCGGCTCGAAGAAGAGGGTCCGCTCGGCGGGACGGGTCGTTCCGTGCCAGGTGAACGAGCCCGACTCGAAGTGCCGCAGCCCGCCGCCTGCCGCCGCCGTGAACTCCGTCGTGCCGGTGAACGTGCCGGTCGCGTCGGCGGCGAGATCCCGCACGGTCCGCTCGACCCGCCAGCTTCCGGTCAGGTACACCAACACGTCGGAAACCGGCCAGAGTTCACCCGCCACACCCATCACTCCCGCTCACCTTTGCGCGAACCGTTGACGCGCGTTGCCCTGCTTCCTATCTTGCCGTTCGCAGTTTAGGACGTTGATCGATATATCGAACATGTGGGGTGAAGGGAAGCGCATGACGCGTGGACGACGCAAGCGCTGGATCAACTGGAGACTCGGGACCGGGCTGGCCACCGGTGCCCTGCTGATCGGGACGGCGGTCACGCCGCAGGCGGTGGCCGACGACGTCACGGACGCGGCGATCACGGACTATGGCGTCACCGTCGATCCGGCCGCCACGGGCGCGAAGATCGACGACACGATGTACGGCGTCTTCTTCGAGGACATCAACCGGGCCGCCGACGGCGGGCTCTACGGGGAACTGCTGCAGAACCGGTCCTTCGAGTACTCGACCGCCGACAACAAGGCGTACACGCCGCTGACCGCGTGGACGGCGACCGGCACGGCCGAGGTCGTGAACGACGACGGCCGCCTGGGCGCCCGCAACCGCAACTACCTCTCCCTGAGCGCCGGTTCGAGCGTCACCAACGCCGCGTACGGCACCGGCATCAACGTCGAGAAGGGCAAGCAGTACGACTTCTCGGTGTGGGCGCACGCCGACACCCACCTCACCGTGACGCTCCAGGACGCCGACGGCACCCTCGCCGCGCCGCGCGCGCTCACCACCTCTGGCGGCTGGACCAAGTACACCGCGAACTTCACCGCGAGCCGCTCCAGCACCACCGGCCGCCTCACCGTCGCCAGCTCCGCCGACGCCGCGCTCGACATGGTCTCCCTCTTCCCGCGCGACACCTTCAAGGGGCGCAAGAACGGCCTGCGCAAGGACCTCGCCCAGAAGATCGCCGACCTGCACCCCGGCTTCGTGCGCTTCCCCGGCGGCTGTCTCGTCAACACCGGCTCGATGGAGGGCTACGACGAGACGTCCGGGTACCAGCGCAAGCGCTCGTACCAGTGGAAGGACACCGTAGGACCGGTCGAGCAGCGCGCCACCAACGCCAACTTCTGGGGCTACAACCAGAGTTACGGGCTCGGCTACTACGAGTACTTCCAGTTCGCCGAGGACATCGGCGCGATGCCGCTGCCCGTCGTCCCCGCCCTCGTCACCGGCTGCGGCCAGAACAGGGCCACCGACGACGACGCCCTGCTGAAGCGGCACATCCAGGACACCCTCGACCTCATCGAGTTCGCCAACGGGCCCGTCACCAGCAAGTGGGGCAAGCTGCGCGCGCAGATGGGCCACCCCAAGTCCTTCCACCTCACGCACATCGAGGTCGGCAACGAGGAGAACCTGCCCGAGGCGTTCTTCTCCCGGTTCACGCAGTTCCGGGCCGCCATCGCCGCCGAGTACCCGAAAATGCAGGTGATCTCGAACTCGGGCCCGGACGACAGCGGCACGACCTTCGACACGGCCTGGAAGCTCAACAAGGACGCGCACGTCGACATGGTCGACGAGCACTACTACAACAGCCCGCAGTGGTTCCTCCAGAACAACGACCGCTACGACTCCTACGACAGGAACGGCCCGAAGGTCTTCCTCGGCGAGTACGCCTCAGGCGGCAACAAGTGGGCCAACGCCCTGTCGGAAGCCGCGTACATGACGGGCCTCGAACGCAACGCGGACGTCGTCAAGCTGGCCTCGTACGCGCCGCTGCTCGCCCGTCAGGACACCGTCCAGTGGTCGCCCGACATGATCTGGTTCAACGACCGGAAGTCGTGGGGCTCGGCCGACTACGAGGTCCAGAAACTGTTCATGAACAACGTCGGCGACCAGGTCGTGCCGTCGACCGCCACCGCCACCCCGTCCACGCTCGCCCCGATCGCCGGCGCCGTCGGCCTCTCCACGTGGGCGACCAGCGCCGCGTACGACGACGTGAAGGTCACCGACGCCGACGGAAACACCCTGCTCAGCGACGACTTCAGCGGTGACGCCGGGCAGTGGACCGGCTCGGGCAGCGGCAGCTGGTCGGTCCAGGACGGCCAGTACGTGCAGTCCGACACCGCCGCGGAGAACACCATGGTCACCGCGGGCGACCCGGGCTGGCAGAACTACGACCTGCACGTGAAGGCCACCAAGAAGTCCGGCAAGGAGGGCTTCCTCGTCGCCTTCGGCGTCAAGGACACCGGGAACTACTACTGGTGGAACCTCGGCGGCTGGAACAACACCCAGTCCGCCGTCGAACAGGCCGTGAACGGCGGCAAGTCGACGCTCGTCGCCAAGCCCGGCTCGATCGAGACCGGACGCGCCTATGACGTCGACATCAAGGTGCGCGGGCGGCAGGTCACCCTCTACCTGGACGGCCAGGAGTGGGGCTCGTTCAAGGACGACAAGCCGGCCGAGCCGTTCCGCCAGGTCGTCACCCGGGACAAGAAGACCGGTGACCTGATCGTCAAGGTCGTCAACGCCCAGGACGCCCAGGCCCGTACGGCCGTGGACCTCGGCGGCGCCGAGGTCGCCAAGTCCGCCGCCGTGACGACGCTGACGGCCGACCCGACGGCGCAGAACACGGCCACGGACACCCCCGTGAAGCCGGTGACCTCACGGTTCGACGGAGTCGCCGACACCTTCACCTACACGTTCCCGGCGAACTCGGTGACGTTCCTGAGGATCAAGCAGCGCTGAACCGATCGAGCACGCCTGTGTGTGTGGGGAACGTGAGGGGGGAGCGGGGGTCGCCCCCGCTCCTCTTCGCCGTCGGAGGGACGGGCCATACTCGGGTCATAGTTACTCGTACGTACGGCTGTTGGGGGAATGTTCGATGTCCGGTACCGCATCCCTGTCCGCGCCCCGGCGGTTGCCGCCCGTGGTGGACGGATCGCCGCTGGTCGGATCGCTGCCCGAGATGCTGCGCGACACCCTGGGTGCCTTTCGGCGCGCCCGGGAGAACCACGGGGACCTGGTCCGCTTCCACATCGGCCCGCCCGGCCTGCGGCGCACGATGTACGGGGCGTTCTCGGCGGAGGCCGCCCAGCTGATGCTCGCCACCCGCGCCACCGACTTCCGCAAGGACAACGCCTTCTACGAGGAGGTGCGGCTCGGCTTCGGCAACGGACTGCTGACCAGCCAGGACGAGGCGTACCTGCGCCAACGGCGACTCGTGCAGCCGCTGTTCACCCGGCGCGGCGTCGACACGTACGACCGGGCCGTCGTCGACGAGGCGCGGGTGACGGCCGACTCCTGGAAGGGCGAGCGGACGGTGGAGGCCGCGTCGGCGATGGAGCAGCTCACGCTGCGGATCGTCGCCCGGATCCTGTTCGGCGCGGACATCGACGAGGCGATACCGGCGGTGCGCCGCTGCTTTCCGCTGATCAGCGACACGAGCCTGAAGCGGGGCCTCGGCCTGAACCCGATCCCGCGCGGCTGGCCGACGCCGGGCAACCGGCGCTACGAGGAGGCGCGCACCGAACTGTACGGCGTGTGCGATCAGTTGATCGCGCGCCGCAGGGCCGCAGGGGACCCCGGGCAGGACCTGCTCGGCCTGCTGATCCAGGCGCGCACGGAGGACGGCGAGTCGCTCTCCGACGACGAGATCCGCGACCAGGTCCTGGTCTTCCTGCTGGCGGGGCACGAGACGACGGCGACGACGCTGACGTTCGGCCTGCACCTGCTGGGCCGCAACCCGCAGGTGCAGCGGCGGGCCCACGAGGAGCTCGACGCGGTGCTCGGCGACGGACGGGCCCCGCGGGCCGCCGACATGGAGCGGCTCCCGTACCTGGAGCGGGTCGTGAAGGAGGCGCTGCGGCTGTATCCGGCGGCCGCGGCGGTCGGCCGGCGGGCCGTCGTCGACACGGAGCTCGACGGGATGACGGTCCCCGCGGGCTCCGACATCGCGATCGCCTCGTACGTGATCCACCGGCACCCGGAGTACTGGGACGAGCCGGAGCGCTTCGACCCCGACCGGTTCCTGCCGGAGGCCGAGAAGGCACGGCCGCGCTATGCGTGGCTGCCGTTCGGCGGCGGCCCGCGCGCCTGCATCGGCGCGCACTTCGCGATGCTGGAGTCGGTGCTCGCCCTCGCGGTGCTGCTGCGCCGCTACGAGGTGACGGCCGAGGACCGGGACGTGCGCGTGGGGTACGGCATCACGCTGTACGCGGCGCAGGACGTGACGGTGGAGGTGCGGGAGCGCGGCTAGTCGGGCGCCGGGGCCCCGTGGCCCGGAGCGGTGAGGGGTGCGCCGGTCGCCGGGAACGCGGCGACGGGCCACTCCACGCACGCCGTGCAGTCGGGGTCCCCGCATTCGCAGGAGAACACCGCCACGGCGTCGCGCGGCCCGTCCGGTGTCCAGGGGCGGGCGAAGAACGCCGTGTACTGGGCGACGACCCCCTCGTTCGCCTCGCGGAGCAGCGCGCGGCGTTCGGCGGCGGTGGTGGCGCGCGGGCCCGCCGCCAGCACACCGGCCCAGGCGGTGGTGACCGCCGCGACGGCGTCCGTGTCCCCGTCGACCCACAGGTGGGGCGCGCCCGCGTCCAGCACCTCACGCTCGATGACGGCGGCGAGGCGCCGGTACAGGGCGAGCGGGGCGGGCCCCAACTCCCGCTCGGTGAGCCGCTTTTCGAGCAGCTCCGGCGTGGGCAGCAGCCAGAGCGCGGCGCGGCCCGGGAGCGCCGCGGCGACACCCGGCGTGACGACGGTGCCCTCCGCGACGGTGAGCGGCGCGGCGGGCAGGGCGCGCACGTCGTCGGCGACCATCGGCCCGCGCTCGCTGTGCAGGGCGCTCGCCAGCAGCTCCTCGACGGGCGCGGCCCAGCGGTCGGCGGACTCCCAGCGCAGCGCGGCCGGGACCCCCTGCGCGAGGGCCAGGTCGCGATGCGCCCAGGTGCGGGTGTCGGCGTGATAGCGCCGCAGTCCGTGCCGGCGGGCGAGCCGCTCGGCGACGGTGGACTTGCCGGCGCCGGGCGCCCCGCCCAGCCAGAGCACGGCGGCGCGCGGCTCAGCCATCGACGAACTTGATGCTGTTGTCGTCGTAGCGGGCGCCCGCCACGTCACCGGCCGGGGCCACGGCCTCGACGGCGGCGAGTTCGTCGGCCGACAGGATCAGTGTGGCGGCCGCGACGTTCTCCTCCAGGTACTTCTGGCGGCGCGTGCCGGGGATCGGCACCACGTCGTCGCCCTGGTGCTGCACCCAGGCCAGCGCCAACTGCCCGGCCGTGACGCCCTTCTGGGCCGCGAGCCGCTCCAGACGGGCGACGATGGCGAGGTTGCGCTCCAGGTTGCCGTCGGCGAACCGCGGCTGGCTGCGCCGCAGATCGCTCTCCGGCAGACTCTCGGTCGACTTGTACTGCCCGGTGAGGAATCCGCGCCCCAGCGGCGAGAACGGCACGAGCCCGATGCCCAACTCCCGGCACACCGGAAGCACTTCGGCCTCCAGGCCGCGCGTCCACAGCGAGTACTCGCTCTGCAGCGCGGCGATCGGATGCACGGCGTGCGCCCGCCGGATCGTCTCCGCGCCCGCTTCGGACAGCCCCAGGTGCCGGACCTTGCCCTCCCGCACCAGCTCGGCCAGCGCGCCCACCGTCTCCTCGATCGGCACGTTCCGGTCGACGCGGTGCACGTAGTACAGGTCGATGTGGTCGACCCCGAGCCGCCGCAGTGACGCCTCGCACGCCTCACGCACATAGGCGGCGTCGCCCCGGATCAGCGTCGGCTCACCCAGCTTGTTGGCGAACCCGAACTTCGTCGCCAGGACGGCCTGTTCACGGCGGTGGGGGGAGGCGAGGGCGCGGCCGAGCAGCTCCTCGTTGTGACCCGCGCCGTAGAAGTCGGACGTGTCGAGCAGGGTCACGCCGAGGTCGAGGGCGCGATGAAGGGTGCCGACGGACTGCTCGTCGTCCGAGGCGCCGTAGGCGTGGCTCATCCCCATGCAGCCCAGGCCCTGGGCGGAGACGGTGAGAGAGCCGAGTCGTCGCGTGGGCAGGCCGGTCATGGCAGCTCCAGGTGTCCGGTGACGGTGGGTACGGTCCCGACCGTAGGGGTTCGAGTGCACTCCGGCGCAACCGCTTCACGGTTTCCAGCGGTTCGCTTCGGCCCACAGTTCGGCCGCGCCCATGAGGACGTCCGTCGCGGGTGCCTTGATCTGTCCGTACGCGGAGAGGTCCGGGACGTCCTCGGCGAGCCGTCGCTTGAACGCGCCCCACGCGGCGCGCGCCTCGGGCGTGGCCCGCAGATAGTCCCGGAACAGCAGCGCGTAACGGGCGTTGGGCCCACCCTGTTCCCGTACGTGCACATTGGCGGGGCGGCCCCCGACGGGCGGCGCGAACACCAGCTTGCGGCAGGTGCGCCCGCGCGAGACCTCCCGGTGGTTCCAGGGTTCGGGCCTGAGCCGGAAGCCGATGCCGGTCATGCGGGTGGTGATCTGCTCCTCGGCGTCCGCCAGGGAGGCGACCCGCACCTGTACGTCGATGACGTCCTTCGCGGCGAGCCCCGGTACGGAGGTCGATCCGACGTGGTCGACGGCGACGGCCAGGGCGCCGAGCGTGGCGTGCAGCAGGGTCGCCAGCCTCTCGAACTCCGCGGACCAGGCGGGCTGATGGGGCACGATCTGCCAGGGGCGGGCGGATTCGTCGGGGAAGGGCATGGTTGCTTTCCGGGTCGGAAGGGCGACGCGACGCGGTGGTCCCGGACGCGGTCGTGCAGGGCGCGGAGCCAAGGCTGTCGTACGGCGGGCAGCCGGGCCGGCTCGCGGGTGCGGCTGCGGGATCGGGCCGGAACAGCCGGTACGGGTGCGACGGGCGCGGACCGTCGCGCAGGACGCCCGCGGGCGGCGGGCCCGTCACGGGGACCGGCAGCACGTCGTGCCGGGCCGCGGCGGCCGGGTACGCCCGTACGGCACCGGGACGTCGGGCGCTTGCCAGGTCTCCCCGGTCACCGGATGCCGGGGCACGAGTGCGAGGTCGGGCACGGGCGGCGGGCCCGTCACGGGGACCGGCAGCACGTCGTGCCGGGCCGCGGCGGCCCCACGGGCTCCGGGTCCACGGCGTACGTCCCGGACTCCATGAGCGGGGGCATCGGCTGTCCCGTGGGACCGTGCCGATGCAGCGCAACCCGCCGCACCGCGGCGGACAGCACCGCCCCACACCCCCCGCACGCGAAAACGGTCACCCCACCACCCTCCCTACCGACGGCCCACCCGGACAAGCGGATTGCGCCGCCCGCGCCCCGGGCCTGCGATACAGGCGGCTGTGCCCGCGCCTCGGATCGGCGATACAGGCGGCTGCCCCCGCCCCGGACCGACGACACAAGCGGATGCGCCCCGCCCCGGACCGGCGACAAAAGCGGATGCGGTCCCGACGCGTCCCGCGTTACCGTCGACAGCATGAACGTCACCGGCCGAACCACCACCGCAGCCGCGCGAGCGACCAGCTCGCCGGTTGCCGCCGCCTGACGTCTTTCCCCCTGCTCTCGGCGACCGGACACGGACCGCCGATGACCTCCAGGCTTCTCCGGGCTGACGCCCGGCTCCCGGTGCTCGCGCGGACCGCGTTCCGGCGCCTCCCGTACGCCCTCTGGAGGAGCCCCACCATGAATCGCCTCAGCACCCGCACCGGCATCGGCGTCGAGGACGTCCGCCGCACCTTCGTCGAGTACTTCGAGGAGCGCGGCCACCGGACCGTCACCGGGTCCACGCTGCTGCCCCCGCCCGGCGACCCGGTCCTGTTCACGACGTCCGGGATGCATCCCCTCACCCCGTACCTGGAGGGGCGCCCGCATCCCCTCGGCCGGCGCCTGGTCAACGTACAGCGGTGTCTGCGCACCACCGACCTGGACGAGGTCGGCGACCTCACCCACCTCACCGTCTTCGAGATGCTCGGCACCTGGTCGCTAGGGGACTACGAGCTGCCGCAGAGCATCGAGTGGGGGTACCGGCTGCTCACGGAGGGGTTCGGGGTCGATCCGGGGCGGCTGCACACCACCGTCTTCGGCGGTGACGAACGCAGCGGCCCCGACACCGGGTCCCTGGAGACATGGCGGCGGCTCGGCGTTCCGGTCGAGCTCACGGTCGACGACAACTGGTGGTCCGGCGGGCCGACCGGGCCGTGCGGCCCCGACTCCGAGATGTTCCTGTGGACCGGCGACACCGAGCCGCGCTCGACCCCCACCGGGGACGACCGCTGGGTCGAGGTGTGGAACCACGTGTCGATGCGCTACCGCACCCGCCCCGACGGCACCCTCGAACCGCTGCCCCGGCGCAACGTCGACACCGGACTCGGCCTGGAACGCCTCACCACCCTCCTCCAGGGCCGCACCTCGGTCTTCGACTGCGACGTCTTCACGCCGTGGCGACGGCATCTGCCCCTGCTGTGGGGAGACCTGGACGAGACGTCGACCCGGCTCGTCACCGACCACCTGCGCTCGTCCCTCGTCGTCCTCGGCGACGGCGTACGGCCCTCCAGCACCGGGCGCGGCTACGTGCTGCGGCGCATCGTCCGCCGCGTCCTGACCACCCTGTGGCGCGACGACCCGACACGCGAACTCGTCGACCTGCCCGGTGAGTTGATCGAGCACACCCGTGACCACTTCCGGCAGGACACCGACCCCGGACTCGTGCGCGACGTGCTGCTCGACGAGGAGCGCCGCTTCCGCAGGCTCCTCGACGTCGGCCGCAAGGTGCTCGACCGGCCCCGCTTCCGCGGCCCGCTCACCGAGGACGACCTGCGCCATCTGCACGACACCCACGGGCTGCCCCGCGACCTCGTCCAGAACCTGCGCGGCGAGCCGGCCCCGTCGACGCCTCAGACGCCGACGCCTCAGATGCGGTAGGCGCCCGTCCGCGGCCTGCCGTGCCGACGCGCGTACGGCGTCAGCGCGATGAACCCGGCCCCGCGCACCTCGGTGTCCGGGCCCAGGGCGAACGGGCTGACGCCCAGCCTCCGGGCGAGCTCCGGCGCGGCGTACGGGGCGTACTCCGCCCAGTCCTCCGGGTCGTCCGGCGAGAGGCCCTCCCCGGCGCAGGCCGCCAGCTCCTCGGGCAGCCGCTCGCCCAGCGTGAACCGGTCGTCGCCGGACGCCCCGGTGGCGAGGCAGCGCCGCACGACGGTCCCGTGCTCGGCGACGAGCCAGGCCGAGCCGTCGCCCTGGTCCCCGAAGTAGTACGCCTGGGCCCGGCCGTAGCGCCGGCTCAGCCGCGTGACCAGGTCCAGCACGTCCGCGGCGCGCTCGTCGTCGCACGGGTCGCACCACGGGCCGACGACCAGCGTCCAGCCGTCCACCTCCGGCGTGACGTAGACCCGGCCGAACTCGCCGCCGTCGTGGCTGTCGTCCACGGCGACGCTGTGGCCGAGCGCGAACGTCGCCGGGCGGGCGTCGTACAGGCCGAGCAGATCAGCGATGCCCCGTCCGTCGCCGCCGGGCACGGCGATCCAGTACGTGAAGCAGGTGTCCAGCGGCCGTGCCCGGTCGTCGGGCAGCTTGATCCGGATCAGCCGCTCCACCGCCGCCCGGTCCGCGGCCGACAGCGCCTCCTCGCCGCCGGCCTCCGCGAGCAGTGAGAGCGCGGTGGCCCGCAGCCGGCCCGGCCCCTCCCGGCGGATCCTGCGCAGCGGTTCCTCGACGTCGCTGCCCAGGGTGCTCAGCGCCCACTCCGCGCGCCGCGCCACCTCCGCGTCGGGGTCGTCGAGCAGCGGGAGCAGCGCCGCGATCACGGCCGGACTGTCGATGTCGGGCCGCGGCTCGCGCCCGTACGCCGTCGAGCAGAGGTTCTGCACGCCGAAGGCCGCCGACCGCCTCACCTCCGGGGACGGATGGCCGAGCGCCCCGAGATGGCTGCCGAGGTCCCTGATGCCCGAGACCGTGCGGCTCAGACGCCGCCGCGCCTGTTCACCCTCCGCCGCGGCCAGGGCCGCCACCACGGCGTCGTACGCGGGCGGGCCGATCTTCGCCGTCAGGACGAACTCGATCTCGTGCTCCGGCACCGGCGACTCCTCGTCGACCAGCTCGGCCAGCAGCCGTGGCACCGCCACCGTGCCGAGCGCGGCCAGCAGCTCCCTCGCCGTGTCCCGCAGCTCCGGGTCGGCGAGATCCGCGATCACGTCCACCGCTGCCCCCATTTCTCCGGCCCGACTACTTCGGCTCGGTCGCGATCTGGATCAGATTGCCGACGGTGTCGTCGAAGACGGCGGTGGTGACCGGGCCCATCTCCAGCGGCTCCTGCGTGAAGTGCACCCCGAGGGCCGTCAGCCGCTCGTACTCCGCCCGCACGTCGTCCACGGCGAACTGCGCGAGCGGGATGCCGTCCTCGACGAGGGCGTCCCGGTACGGCTTCACGGCCGGGTGGCCCGAGGGCTCCAGCAGAAGCTCCGTGCCGCCGGGCTCCTCGCAGGAGACGACGGTCAGCCAGCGGGCGCCCCCGCCCAGATCCACGTCGTGCTTCTTACGGAAGCCGAGAATCTCCGTGTAGAAGTGCTCGGCCTTGCTCTGGTCGTCGACGAAGACACTGGTCAGATGGATCTTCATGGGGTGTTCTCCTCGGGTTCTGAGGGGTCGCGCACGGGCCACCTTTCGGTGATGCGGCGCAGCGGAGCCGTGTCCAGGTCGTGGAACTTGTAGCGGCCCTCGCGCCGGGTCCTGACGAGACCGGCGGCCTCCAGCACCGCGAGGTGCTGCGAGACCGCCTGCCGGGAGAGGCCGAGCTGGTGCTTCATGCTCAGCCGCGAACAGATCTCGAACAGCGTCTGTCCGGACTTCTCCGTCAGCTCGTCGAGGATCGTGCGCCGGGTGGGGTCGGCCAAGGCTTTGAACAGGTCGTCGGCCACGCCTCCACCATAGGCAAGCAAGCACTTGCCTATCAACCCGGGACGGGCGCCTTGTCCAGCCGGACCGGAGCCGCCGGAGCCCTGCGGCCGCGCCGTCGGCTCGCCAGCGCCACCGCCGTGCCGATCCCGCCGATGACCAGGCCGATCCCGGTGAAGATCAGCGGCAGCAGCCACAGCGAGACGAACCCGTTGATCTGCGCGTCGTGCGGGTCGTCCGCGCGGTACAGCACCTCGACCTCCTCGCCCACGTCGTACGCGGGCGGATTCGATCCGGTCGAGCTGTGGAACGTGGTGAGCCCGCCGCCCGCGGGAGTGAACTCGACGACCGGGTGCGCCGTCGGGCCGTTGCTGGACCGGGACGTGCGGTACCCGCCGCCGGTGTCGCCCGACGACCACTCCAGCGACACCACCCTGCCCCGCGCGCGCTCGGCACCGGCCACGAACGAAACCGACACCCCCGCCATGATCAGCCCGATGACCAGGAACAGCGAGCCGAACGCGATCGCCCCGAACGTGACCCACCAGCCGGAGCTCCGCCCCCGTACCCGCAACCGCATGCCGTCCCTCTCGCTCGTTCCCGCTCGTCCCGTACGCCCCTCGCGCGAGGGGCGACAAGGACGCTATCCCAGATGATTGATTGCATAAACGTGCAGCGGCACGTATAGTCATGCCATCCAAGAGGAGGGTTCCATGGCGGTACGCGCAGCAGTGGCTGGAGCGAGCGGATACGCGGGCGGCGAAGTCCTGCGCCTGCTGCTCGCCCACCCCGAGGTGGAGATCGGCGCCCTGACGGGCAACTCGAACGCGGGGCAGCGACTGGGTGCCCTGCAGCCCCACCTGCACCCGCTCGCCGGCCGTGTCCTCCAGGAGACCACCGCCGAGGTGCTCTCCGGCCACGATGTCGTGTTCCTGGCGCTGCCGCACGGGCAGTCCGCCGCCGTCGCCGAGCAGCTCGGCCCGGACGTCCTCGTCGTCGACATGGGCGCGGACTTCCGGCTCAAGGACGCCGCGGACTGGGAGAAGTTCTACGGCAGCCCGCACGCCGGCACCTGGCCGTACGGCCTTCCCGAGCTGCCGGGTGGCCGCGCGGCGCTGGAGGGGTCCAAGCGCATCGCGGTGCCCGGTTGTTACCCGACGGCGGTCTCGCTGGCGCTCTTCCCCGCGTACGGGGCGGGGCTCGTCGAGAGCGAGGCCGTGATCGTGGCCGCGTCCGGCACCTCCGGCGCGGGCAAGGCGGCCAAGCCCCACCTCCTCGGCAGCGAGGTCATGGGGAACATGTCGCCGTACGGCGTGGGCGGACTGCACCGGCACACGCCCGAGATGATCCAGAACCTCAGCGCGGCCGCAGGGGAGCGGGTGAGCGTCTCCTTCACGCCGACGCTCGCGCCCATGCCGCGCGGCATCCTCGCCACGTGCAGCGCCAAGGCCAAGGACGGCGTCACCGCCGAGACCGTGCGCGCCGCGTACGAGAAGGCGTACGCCGACGAGCCGTTCGTGCATCTGCTCCCCGAGGGGCAGTGGCCGCAGACGGCCGCGGTGTACGGGTCGAACGCGGTGCAGATCCAGGTCGCGTACGACCAGGAGGCCGGCCGCGTCATCGTGATCAGCGCCATCGACAACCTGACGAAGGGCACCGCAGGCGGTGCCGTTCAGTCCATGAACATCGCCCTCGGTCTGGATGAGACCACGGGCCTTTCGACGATCGGAGTCGCGCCGTGAGTGTGACGGCAGCCAAGGGATTCCAGGCCGCGGGCATCGCCGCCGGGATCAAGCAGAGCGGGAACCCGGACCTGGCCCTCGTGGTCAACCGAGGCCCCCGCCTGGCGGCCGCGGGCGTGTTCACCTCCAACCGCGTGAAGGCCGCCCCGGTCCTCTGGTCCGAGCAGGTCCTCAAGGGCGGTCTCGTCTCCGCCGTCGTCCTCAACTCCGGTGGCGCCAACGCCTGTACGGGGCCGAAGGGCTTCCAGGACACGCACGCCACGGCAGAGAAGGTCGCGGAGACGCTCGGGCTGAACGCGGGAGAGGTCGCGGTCGCGTCCACCGGCCTCATCGGTGTCACGCTCCCGATGGACAAGCTCCTGCCGGGCGTCGAGACCGCCGCCGCTCAGCTCTCCGAGCACGGCGGCGAGAAGGCCGCCATCGCCATCAAGACCACCGACACGGTGCACAAGACCGCCGTGTTCGAGGGCGAGGGCTGGACGGTCGGCGGCATGGCGAAGGGCGCGGGCATGCTCGCCCCGGGCCTGGCCACCATGCTCGTCGTCCTCACCACCGACGCCGACCTCGACAGTGAGGTCCTCGACAAGGCGCTGCGCGACGCGACCCGGGTCACCTTCGACCGGGTCGACTCCGACGGCTGCATGTCGACGAACGACACGGTGCTGCTGCTCGCTTCCGGCGCGGCCGAAGTCGCCCCGGAGTACGCCGAGTTCGCGCACGCCGTGAAGGTCGTCTGCGACGACCTCGGCCGCCAGCTCATCGGCGACGCCGAGGGCGCCAGCAAGGACATCAAGGTCGAGGTCGTCAACGCGGCGAGCGAGGCCGACGCCGTCGAGGTGGGCCGCTCCATCGCCCGGAACAACCTCCTCAAGTGCGCCATCCACGGCGAGGACCCCAACTGGGGCCGGGTGCTCTCCGCCATCGGCACCACGTCGGCAGCCTTCGAGCCGGACCGGCTGAACGTCGCGATCAACGGCGTATGGGTCTGCAAGAACGGCAGCGTCGGCGAGGACCGCGACAAGGTCGACATGCGCTACCGGGAGGTCGTCGTCACCGCGGACCTCGCCGCGGGCACCGAGACCGCCACGATCTGGACCAACGACCTCACCGCCGACTACGTCCACGAGAACAGCGCGTACTCCTCATGAGCGAGACCGACAAGACAGTGCAGCCCGGCGCGCGCAAGCACACCGCGCTGCCCAAGGCCCAGACGCTCATCGAGGCGCTGCCCTGGCTGACCCGCCACCACGGCAAGACCGTCGTCATCAAGTTCGGCGGAAACGCCATGATCGACGAGGAGTTGAAGGCGGCCTTCGCGCAGGACGTCGTCTTCCTGCACCACGCCGGGCTCAAGCCCGTCGTCGTGCACGGCGGCGGCCCGCAGGTCAGCGCGGCCCTCGACCGGCACGGCATCGTCAGCGAGTTCAAGGCCGGCCTGCGGGTCACCACCGAGGACGCCATGGACGTCGTACGGATGGTGCTCGCCGGACAGGTGCAGCGCGAGCTCGTCGGGCTGCTCAACCAGCACGGCCCGCTCGCCGTCGGCCTCACCGGCGAGGACGCGCACACCATCACCGCCACCAAGCACCAGCCCCGCATCGAGGGCGAGCTGGTCGACATCGGCCGCGTCGGCGAGATCACCGAGATCGACACCGGCGCCATCGAGGCCCTGCTCGCCGACGGCCGGATCCCGGTCGTCTCCTCGATCGCCCGTTCCCAGGACGATCACCATGTCTACAACGTCAATGCTGATACGGCGGCTGCGGCACTCGCTGCGGCTCTGGACGCCGAGACGCTGATGGTGCTGACCGACGTCGAGGGCCTCTACGAGGACTGGCCGCACTCCGACGAGGTCATCAGCCGGCTCACCGCCGCCGAACTCGAGAAGCTGCTCCCGGAGTTGGCGAGCGGCATGGTCCCGAAGATGGAGGGCTGCCTGTACGCCGTGCGCAACGGCGTGCACACCGCCCGCGTCATCGACGGCCGCGTCCAGCACTCGATCCTGCTGGAGATCTTCACGGACGAAGGCATCGGCACCATGGTCGTGCCCGATGCGGAGGGGGAGACGAACTGATGGGCGGCAACGGAAAGAACGCAGAGCTGACGTCCCGCTGGCAGGGCGCGCTCATGAACAACTACGGCACGCCCCGGCTGCCGCTGGTCAAGGGGGCCGGCGCCAAGCTGTGGGACGCCGACGGCAAGGAGTACACCGACTTCGTCGGCGGCATCGCGGTCAACGCGCTGGGCCACGCCCACCCGGCGATCGCCGAGGCGGTCGGCCAGCAGCTCGGTTCGCTCGGCCACGTCTCGAACCTGTTCATCGCCGAGCCGCCGGTCGCCCTCGCCGAGCGCCTCCTCCAGCTCTTCGGCCGGGACGGCGCGGTCTTCTTCTGCAACTCCGGCGCCGAGGCCAACGAGGCGGCGTTCAAGATCGGCCGGCTCACCGGCCGCACCCACATGGTGGCCACCACCGGCGGCTTCCACGGCCGGACCATGGGCGCCCTCGCCCTCACCGGACAGCCCGGCAAGCAGGACGGCTTCACTCCGCTCCCGGGTGACGTTACGCATGTCCCGTACGGCGACGTGGACGCGCTGCGCGCCGCCGTCACCGAGGAGACCGCCTTCGTCATCATCGAACCCGTCCAGGGGGAGAACGGTGTGGTGGTGCCGCCCGCCGGCTACCTCAAGGCGGCTCGCGAGATCACCCGCGCCACCGGCACCCTGCTCGTCCTCGACGAGGTGCAGACCGGCATCGGCCGCACCGGCCACTGGTTCGCGTACCAGGCGGAAGAAGGCGTCGACCCGGACGTCGTCACGCTCGCCAAGGGCATCGGCGGCGGCCTGCCGCTCGGTGTGACCGTGGCCTTCGGCGAGACGGCGAAGCTGCTCAAGCCGGGGCAGCACGGCACCACGTTCGGTGGCAACCCGGTGGTCTGCGCCGCGGGCCTCGCCGTCCTCGACACCATCGCGGCCGAGGGGCTCCTGGAGAACACCAAGCGCGTCGGCGAGCGGATCACGGCCGGAATCGAAGGTCTGCGGCACCCGCTCGTCAGCCATGTCAGGGGCGCGGGCCTGCTCCTGGGTATCGTGCTCACCGGGCCGCGCGCACCCCAGGTGCAGCAGACGGCCCAGGACGCGGGCTTCCTGGTGAACGCGCCCGCCCCCGACGTCGTCCGGCTGATGCCGCCGCTGAACCTGACCGACGCGGAGGCGGACGCGTTCCTCGCGGCGCTGCCCGCGATCCTGGACGCCGCAGCGGCGGACGGGGAAGGACGATCCTGAGGATGGGACGACGACGATGAGCAGCAAAGCGGAGAGAGACCTGCAGGCCGCGGCCAACGCGGCGAACATGGTGCAGGCCCACGGCCCCGCGGTGCCGCAGACACGCACGGCGCGCCACCGCCGGATCGTGGACATCCTCAACCGGCAGCCGGTGCGCTCGCAGAGCCAGCTGGCGAAGCTGCTGTCCGACGACGGGCTCAGCGTCACCCAGGCCACGCTCTCCCGTGACCTGGATGAGCTGGGCGCGGTCAAGATCCGCAACACCAACGGTGAGCTGATCTACGCGGTGCCCAGCGAGGGCGGTTTCCGCACCCCGCAGGCCCCGCTCGGCGAATCGGCGAAGGAGGAGCGGATGCGCCGCCTCGCCGGTGAACTGCTCATCTCCGCCGAGGCGTCGGCGAACCTGGTGGTGCTCCGCACGCCGCCGGGCGCCGCCCAGTTCCTCGCCTCCGCGATCGACCAGGCCGAACTGCACGTCATCCTCGGCACGATCGCCGGCGACGACACCCTACTGCTCATCAGCCGGGACCCGGCGGGCGGCCAGGCGCTGGCCGATCACCTGCTGCGGCTCGCGCAGAACGACCACTGAGCCCGGGCCGGGGCGCGCCCGCCGTCAGTCGGCGGCGCGCCTGGCCCGGTACGACATCCAGGCCGCGACCAGCGCACCCGACACGTTGTGCCACACGGAGAACACGGCGGCGGGCAGCGCGGCCAGCGGGCTGAAGTGAGCGGTGGCCAGGGAGGCGGCGAGCCCCGAGTTCTGCATCCCGACCTCGAACGCCATGGCGCGCGACGCCGGTGCCCCGAGCCGGGCCACCTTGCCCGCGCCGTAGCCCAGGGCGAGCCCCAGGCCGTTGTGCAGCACCACGGCGAGCAGCACCATCCCGGCCGCCGACTTGATCGCGTCGGCGCTCCCGGCGACGACCACGGCCACGATCACCGCGACGGTCAGCGCGGAGAGCCACGGCAGCACGCCCATGACCCGGTCCAGCCGACGCCCGAAGAGCAGCCGGACCACGAGGCCACCGATCACCGGCAGCAGCACCGTCTTGAGGATGTCGGTCATCATCGAGCCCGCGTCGACCGGCAGATACTCACCGGCGAGCAGCAGTGTCAGTGGCGGGGTGACCAGCGGCGCGAGGACGGTGGAGACGGTCGCGACGGAGACCGACAGGGCGACGTCGCCGCGCGCCAGATACGTCACGACGTTCGACGCGGTGCCGCTCGGCGCACAGCCGACCAGGATGACACCGGCCGCCAACTGGGGTGACAGGTCAAGGGCGTGGGCGATCAGCCAGCCGAGCCCCGGCATGATCACATAGTGTGCGACGAGCCCGAGACCGACGGCCCAGGGCCGCTGCGCGACCCCCTTGAAGTCTCCCAGGGTCATCGTCAGGCCCATGCAGAACATCACGATGCCCAGCAGGTAGGGCACGTCGGTCTTCCAGCCGGCGAACGCGCCCGGCGCCGCAAGGCCCAGCCCGCCCGCGGCGAGCACGAGGACGGGGAACACGGTGACCGCGAGCCGGGCCGCCCGGCCGGCGGATCCGCTCGTCTCGGGACGGGTGGGGGACGTCTGTTCGGTATCGCTTCGCACCGGGCGATGCAACGCCTGCGTGACAGGGGCATGCAACCCCGTCTCGATATGTGGTCGCTACACCTGAATCGGGGTGGCGGGTGCGCCGAAGGTGCCCGTCGTCCAGGTCGACCCGTCCGCCGCCACCGCGAACGACCCGATGCCCGGCTGTTCTTCCAGCCATTCCCTGGCCCCCGCGCCGCGCGCGTACGCGGCCGTCGCCAGGGTGTCCGCCCGGGTCAGCCCGGCGCACACCACGGTCAGCGAGGCCGGGGCGCCGACCGGGGGCTCGCCCGTGTGCGGGTCGACGATGTGGCAGCCGCGCTCCGCGGTCCCGGACGTCGCCACCGCGAGCGGGCCCGCCTGCGAGGAGACGACGGCCGCCACCTTGCCGGGCTCCAGCGGATGAGTGACGCCCACCCGCCAGGGTCCGCCGTGCAGCTGCACGTCGCCGCCGCCGTTCACGCACACCGAGCCGGCGCCCGCGTCCCACAGCAGCTCGGCGGCCCGCTCCACGGCCCAGCCCTTCACCAGGCCGCTCGGGTCGAGGCCCGCCGAGTGCCGCACCGAGAACCAGCCCTCGCTCTCCCGCTCGGCCCGCGCACACAGCGCGAGTACCTCGTCGACCTCCGGCCGCCACGCCTCGGGCACCCGCTCGCCGCGTGCCAGGGCGCTGACCGCGCTGTCCTCGCGGTACGTCGAGAACACCCGGTCCACGTGGCGGAGCAGTGCCTCGGCCTCGTCAAGTGCCCTCTCCAGCAGGGGAGTCGAGGCGTCGCGCACCGTGAAGGAGAACACCGTGCCCATCGTGTGCACCACCCGGTGCGGCCCGGCGCGCTCAGCCATGAGCCTGGTCGATGGCGCTCTGCAACGAGGAGATGTAGCCCTCGCTGGTGAAGGTGGCACCCGAGACGGTGTCGATCTGCGCGTGCTGTGCGGAGAGCGTCTCCTGGACGAGGACCGGGACCGCGGAGGCGTTGATCTGCCGGCTGCGCGGATCGCCGGACGGCGACTGCACCGCCCGCGCCGCCGTGATCTTCGAGCCGCTCAGGGTGATCTCGACCTGCACCGGTCCGTAGCGGGTCTGCACGGTGCTGCCGGTGAGCGTGCGGGTCCCGGACGTCGAGCCGCCGGACGAACTGCCGGACGAGCTGCCCGAAGAGCTGCCGGACCCCGACGAGGCCGAGGGGGAGGGCACCGAGGCCGAGGGCGCCGAGGTGGAGGGCGCAGCCCTCGCGAACGTCGAGTGCGGCTTCATCGCCAGCGCGAGCACCGTCACCGTGACGGTCGAGGCGCAGGTCAGAACGGTCCGGCGGAGCGGATGGGCTTTCATGGCGCTGCTCACGCTCCTCAGAACTCGAAGGACTCGTAGTGGATCCGGGACGCGGGCACCCCGGCCTCCCGCAGCGCGTCGTACGCGGCGACCGAGAGCGGATGCGGCCCGCACAGATACACGTCGTGCTGCGCGATGTCGGGCAGCGTCGCCCGCAGCCGGTCCGCGGTGATCGGCGTGCGGGCGCCGTCCGGCCCGTTCAGGGCGTACAGCAACCGGGCCCCGCGCCGGTCCGCTATCGCCTCCAGCTCATGACGGAGCGTCAACTCCTCGGTGGTGCGGGCCCGGTAGAGCAGCGTGAGGTCGCCGGGTGCCGCGGGCAGCGTCTCGAAGAGCGTGCGCAGCGGGGTGATCCCGGTGCCGCCCGCGAGCAGCAGCACCTTGCGGCGGCGCCGCCGGTCCGCGGTGAGCGCCCCGTACGGGCCCTCGGCCCACACCCGGGTGCCGCGCGTGATCGTCGGCACCGCGGCGCTGTGGTCACCGAGCGACTTCACGGTGATCCGCAGCAGATCGGGCTGCGGCACCGCGGACAGCGAGTACGGGTGCGAGGCGTTCCACAGGCCCTGCGTCAGGAACCGCCAGCGGAAGAACTGACCGGGCCGCGCGCCCAGCTCGTCCAGATGCCGGCCGCGCACCCACACCGAGTGCACCCCGGGCCCCTCCGGCACCACGGCCTCCACCCGCAGGCGGTGGCGCAGATTGGACCGTACGGGGACCAGGACCCGGAACCAGAGCACCAGCGCGGCCGCGCCGACGTAGAGCACGTACCAGGCGAACTGCGCGGCCTGGTTGCCGACGAAGTCCGCGCCGAGCGCCAGCTGGTGCCAGAAGGCAAGGAAGATCGCCGCGTACGTCAGCAGATGCAGGTAGTACCAGGTCTCGTACCGCATCCGGCGCCGCACGGCGCGCGCCGACACGAAGCCGACGAGGACCAGGATCGCCGCGCCCAGCGTGCCCTTCAGCATCTCCGGCAGGTCGAGGACGATCGAGAAGAACTCGCTGACGACATCGACGTGCGCCTGCGCCGCGTAGCCGAGCGTGATCAGCACGATGTGGGCGAGGAGCAGGCCGACCGTCCACCGTCCGGCCGAGGCGTGCCAGCGCACCGCGCGGTCGCTGCCCACGCCCCGCTCCAGCCACGGCACCCGGGCCATCAGCACGACCAGCAGCGCGCACATGTAGCCGCACAGCAGGCCGGTGATCCGCCCGGCACCGTTCAGCCAGCCGGCGGCGCCGACGACCGACGTGGTGTCCTGCCACCACAGGCCGAGCACCGCGAGACCCCCCGCCCAGGCCGCGGCCAGCAGAGGCACCGCGGGGGAGCGGCGGTGCTCCGCGGCCGGAGCGCGGTGCCGGGTGGGCGGTGGACTGTGGGTCGCGGTGACCATGGGGCCTCCTCACGGGTGGTTCAGATGTGCCACTGTGCGGGGCCAACTTCTGAGCGGGCTCTGAGGATGACCCCTGCGGGCCTTCCTGTGGCGAATCCGGCACATTTCTCAGAGGAAACTCAGAGCGAACGGAGAGATCCTGGTACGGCCATGAGCCAACGCCCCGCAGCTATGACCCGCCCCGACGGCACCCCCGTGCGCGTGCTCGTCGTCGACGACGAACCCGACCTCGCCGAGGTGGTCACCGGTGCCCTGCGCTACGAGGGCTGGGACGTGCGCTCCGCCGCCACCGGCCGCGCCGCCGTCGACCTCGCCCACGAGTTCCGGCCCGACGCCGTGGTCCTCGACATCATGCTCCCCGACCGCGACGGCCTGACCGTGCTGCGCGAGCTGCGCGCCGCCCAGCCGCACGTCTGCGTACTCTTCCTCACCGCGCGGGACACCGTCGAGGACCGCATCGCCGGGATCACGGCGGGCGGCGACGACTACGTGACGAAGCCGTTCGCCCTGGCCGAGCTGGTCGCCCGGGTGCGCGGACTGCTGCGCCGGGCCGGCATGACCCGCGAGCGCGCCGCGACCGCCCTGCTCACCGTCGGCGACCTGGAGATGGACGAGGACGCCCACGAGGTGACCCGCGGCGGCGCACCCGTCGATCTGTCGCCCACCGAGTTCCAGCTGCTGCGCTGCCTGATGCGCAACCCGCGCCGGGTGCTCAGCAAGACCCAGCTGCTCGACCTCGTCTGGTCGTACGACTACGGCGGCCAGGCCCATGTCGTCGAGCTCTACATCTCGTATCTGCGCAGGAAGATCGACGCGGGCCGGGAGCCCATGATCCACACGGTGCGGGGCGCCGGCTACGTGCTCAAGCCGGCGGCCCGGTGAAGGGGCCGCACCTGCCGCGGACCCTGCGCGGCCGGCTCACCGCGGGCCTCGTCGTGCTGCTCGCCGTCAGCTGCGCCGCCGTCGGGATCGCGGCCGTCCTCGGCGTCGGCGGTTTCCTCACCTCCCGCCTCGACCAGCAGCTGCAGGACGCGGGCAGCACCTACCCGGCCAGCCTGGAGCACAAGGGCACCGGGCAGGGCGGCCACGACGACCACGACGGCGACGAGTACGGCGACACCCGCCGCCAGATCACCGGCACCCTCGGTGTCCGGCTGGTCGACGGGACCGTCACCCGGGCCGCCGTGGTCCGCGCCGACGACAACCAGGCCGTGGAGCTCGACGCCGCCGACGAGGCGCGGCTCGCCGCCGTGCCCGTCGACGGCCAGGGCCACACCGTCGAGCTGTCCACGCTCGGCGAGTACCGCGTCGTCGCGACCCAGGGCCGCGACGGCGACGTCCTGATCACCGGACTGCCCCTCGAACCCGTCGAGACCACCGTCCACGAGCTGGAACTCGTCGCGGGCGTCGTCTTCGGCATCGCCCTCGTCGTCACCGGCATCGCCGGCGCCCTGTGGGTGCGCTGGTCGCTCAAGCCCCTCAACCGGGTCGCCGCCACCGCCACCCGTGTCAGCGAACTCCCGCTCGCCAGCGGCGAGGTCGCGCTGCCCGCCCGCGCCCCCGAGACCATGCCGCCCGACAGCGAGATCGGCCGGGTCACCCTCGCCTTCAACCGCATGCTCGGCCATGTCGAGAACGCGCTGACCCAGCGCCAGCGCAGCGAGGAGCGGCTGCGCAGCTTCTCCGCCGACGCCAGCCACGAGCTGCGCACACCCGTCGCCGCCGTCCGCGGCCACGCCGAACTCGCGCTGCTGCACCCGGGCCCGGTGCCGCCGGAGGTGACCCGCGCCCTGGAACGCATCGCCGCCGAGTCGGGCCGGATGGGCGCCATGGTCGACGACCTGCTGCTGCTCGCCCGCCTCGACGCGGGCCGCCCGCTGGAGCGCGAGCCGGTCGACCTGACCCGGCTCGTGCTCGACGCGGTCGACGACGCACGGGCCGCGGGCCCCGACCACCGCTGGTCGCTCCGGCTGCCCGAGGAGCCGGTCACGGTGACCGGCGACGCCCACCGCCTGCACCAGCTCCTCGCGAACCTCCTCGCCAACGCCCGCCTGCACACCCCGCCCGGCACCCAGGTCACCACGACCCTCACCACCGCCCCCGACGCGGTGCTGCTCTCGGTCGCCGACGACGGACCCGGCATCCCGGACGACGTCCGCGACACGGTCTTCGAGCGGTTCGTCCACGGCGACCAGCGGCGCGGCGAGGGCGGCGGCACCGGCCTCGGCCTGTCCATCGTCGCGGGGGTCGCGGAGGCCCACCGCGGCTCGGTCGCCCTGGCCACCGAGCCCGGCGCGACACAGTTCACCGTCCGGCTGCCCCGGCTCACCGAGGGCCCGCCCGCGCCGCGGCTCAACCGCAGCGGTCGACCGGAGTGACGGCCACCACCGCCGCGCCGGGCACGGTGACCCGCTCCTTCGTGCCGCCCTGCACATCGACCCGCAGGCGGACCCCGCCCCGGCCCGAACCGAGGAACTCCCCGCACCGCTCACCGGTGGTGGTGGTCACCCGCACCAGACTGTCGGGCGCCGGCTCCGTGGTGAACCAGGCGACGCCCACCCCCGCCGCCGCGAACAGCAGGCCGCCCGCACAGCACACCGCCGCCCAGCGCAGGGACCGCGTCACCCGCACGATCTCGCTCTCCGTCCAGCGCCGCAGCGCCTGACCCGCCAGCAGGATCCGGTCCCCCGGCCGCCCGTGGGCCGCCCGCACGGAGAGCACGGCGCCGCCGACGAGCAGCACGAACGCCGCGGCGACGAGCGCGGACGCCACGTCGCGTGCCCCGTCCGGGAGTTGACCGAGATCGTCGCGGCCCTTGAGCGTCACGAGCACGGCGAGCAGCGAGGCCAGCCCCGCCAGGCCGTTGCGCCACCCCTCGGCCTGGCGCCTGAGCTCGGGCAGTTGCTGGAACTCCTGCTCGCGCGCGAGCAGCGACCACCGGCGCTCGGACCCCGCGCTCACGCCGGATCCACCGCCGCCACACGCCAGCTCGCCCCGCACCCCACGAAGACGGCGTCCCCGGGCATCAGCGGGTGCGGGTGGCCGCACTCGCAGTAGTGCCACTCATCGGCCAGCGCGGCCAGATCGCCCGCGAGCCCGGGACCCGGCTGCTCCCCCTTGAGCCAGGAGAGCAACCCCTTCGTGCCCGACCCGGGCACCCCGCGCCGGTACTCGGTCCGCGTCCGTCCCTGGCAGCCCGGGCAGCGGCCCTCCAGGACGACGCCCAGGCCGTCCGCTGTGCGCCGGCCCGTGAAGCGGGTGGTCGCGGTGCCGAGGTGCTGCTCCGCGTACGCCGTGTCGAAGGCGTGTGGGACCGCGGAGGCGGTGGGGTCAGTCATGGACGTCCTCGGTGATGTGGAGATCGAACAGCGCCGCGTACAGCCGCAGCCGCTCCGCGACCCAGGTCGGCGACTCCCCGACGGCATCGGCGGCCCGGGCGATGTCCGCCGGCCCGACCCGGCCGTCGAGCGCCGGGCCGTCGCCGTTGAGATACCGGGTGAGGATGATCAGGTCCTGCCAGAGCGGGACGGTGTCGGGGGCGGCGGACAGATCCGGCGGCGGGTCCGGGAGGTGCGCGACCAGGGGAAGGTAGGGCGCGTAACGGGCGACCGTCTCACTCGCGGTGTCACCGATGCGGGCGGCGGCGCGGACGAGGGCGAGCGGGCTGACGCGGTGCGAGCCGTCCGGACTCGTGGGCCAGAATTTCTGCAGCACATGCAGGTCGTAGCCGTCCGGTTCCTCTTCGCCCAGCCGGTCGACGGCGTCGTCGCCGAGCTCGGGGAGCAGGGCGCCCATGGACCGCAGGGGCAGGAGCGAGTCCAGCGCGGTGGCCGCGTCCACCCCCATGCTCCGGGCCCGGCGCGCGAGCCGTGGCGGTGTCAGCGGGACCCACACGGCCTCGCCGTACTCGTTGCCGTTCAACTCCCCGTACTCGTCGACGTATCCGAGCAGGGCGTCGCGCTCCGCCTCGATGGGCTGGTGATCCAGGAGTTCCCCGGGCACGTCCGGAATGCACAGGCCCAGCTGGTCGGCCACGGGGCGGACGAGTTCCAGCACACCGCGCAGGGGCTCCTGCAGAAGGCAGGCCGCATTGAAGAGCGTGGCCGTACCGAACCGCTCCGCGGGATAGTCGGACTCCTCCATGGGCGGGTACTCCCGGCCGCTGAGCGCGTACCGCAGGCGCAGCGGGAGCTGGGGCCAGCGCTGGGCCAGGCGGTGGGCCCGGGGGATCGGGGCGCCGAGGGTACGCAGCTGGTCCACGGACGTGTCGTCGCAGCCGATCAGATTCGACAGAAGAGGTGGGGCGGTCACGTCGAAGGACCGGCCCATGCTGCGGTCCGCGTACTCGACGGTGGTCTCCGTCGGACGGATGTACCACGCCGGATGCTCCGGGGACGCGAACGCAGGCCGGTACGTGAGACCGAGTGCCGCGCTGAGCCGGGTGAGGTGCCCCTCGGCCTCTCCCAGAAAGAGGCTGCGCTGCGAGGCGAGCTCCACCGTCGCGGACCAGGGGAGCGTGTGCTCCCCCAGCCAGGAGAAGCGGTACCGCGAGAGGAAGGCGAAGTCCTCCTCGGAGATGTCCATCCAGGGCAGGACGTCGGCCAGGTCGAAGGCGGTCCAGCCCAGCCATGCGTGGGCCGCGACGACGTCGAGGACGGCTTCCGGCGAGTCCCCGGTCTCTTCGCAGATGTGGCGGATGTCGGACGCGTGCACCGGGGGTGTGGGGGAGTACCCGAGCTTCCGGACGAAGAGGCGGTCGAGTTCCGCCGTGTCGCAGACGTGCCGACGGTACTGATCGGGTACCTGCGGCACCTGCGGCAGCCCGAAAGGCTCGAACGGCACGATCTGTGCGGCCAGAGTCGCCAGGGGCATGAGGAGCTTGGCCGAGGCCCTGGGTATGTCGTGGAGTTCGCCGGGGATCCACGGACCCTGCCGGTACTCCTCGTAGCCCGACCATTTGCTGGTCAACTGTGCGACGAAGTCGGCCTGTTCACCGCTCGGCACCCAGTCCAGGTCGACGGGCCGCGCCGGGTCCTGCCGAGGAACCCAGCAGTGGGCCGCGATGCCGAGGGCGCGGCGCCGGCGCATCGCCCCGGCCAGCGGCACCGCGTTGTCCGCCGCGTACTGGACGACGTCGGGCCACGACTGCTGCACCTGCGAGCCGAGATGTCCGTCGCCCGGCCGCGGGACCGGGTGTCCGGTCAGCCGCCGGGGACTCGGCGCCGATCGACGGTGGCGCAGGACCGCGCCTCGCCAGTCCTCCCAGGCACGGAACTCCGGCGAGTACCTGTTGTGCATGAGGCGCGCGTCCGGATGGAACCAGCCCACGGCGTCCAGCTCATGGACCGTCCCGTCCCCGTCCCGCACCCGCAGGCCCCGGCCGCGCCACTCCTCGCCCAGCACGACGGCGACCGCCGGGTTCGACCGGTCCAGTTCCCACACCCATTCCATCGTCAGGCGCGGCCACGCCGACAGCGCGGCCGCGCCCTCGCGCCACCGCTCCGTCGCCCACGCCCGGTCGAAGTCCTGCAACTCCTTCCGGCTGACGCTGAGCACGCCCGCGTGCTCGCCGGTCAGATTGAGCACGCAGCCGAAGGGCTTGCGGTCGGTCACGATGCCGTCGCAGAGCACGGCCCCTTCGCCGGACACCCACCACAGCACCCCGGGCACGGCTTCCAGATGCTCCTCGGGGACGGCGGGCGACGGCTGCAGCACGCCGGGCCGCCAGGTGTGGGAGCCACCCTCCGCGTCCCGCGCGGTGAGCGTGAACTCGGCGATCCTGACCAGCTCCCGCAGCACGGAGACGCACGAGGCGCCGCCCGCCAGCGCACCCTCGCGCAGATACAGCCGGACCCGCGTGCCGCCGTCGGCCAGCCCGTCCGCCCCGCTGTGCTGCTGGATACGGAACAGGCTCCCGCTGCTGGGAATGTCGACCCGCAGCGCGTGCTCGGCCGGAATGCCCTCGGGGCTGACCTGCCGGGTGACGATCGTCATCTCCTCGGCGAGCATGAAGTAGCTGAACACCCCGATGCCGAAACGGCTGTTGGGGTACAGGCGCAGGGCCGGATCGTGGCGCAGCCAGCGTGCCTGCTCCCGGCGGAACGTCTTGGAGCGCTCGAAGCGGCTGCCCGCCCGGGTGAAGGTGTGCTTGAGCTGCTCGGCGCTCATCCCCACCCCGTTGTCACGGCACTCGACGTAGCGCCCCCGCTCGTCCTCGCCCTCGCTGAACGTGATCTCGCCCGTCCAGTGGCCCGTGTCCGTGCCCCGCGAGCGCAGGTACCGCCAGCGCATCGCCCGGTACCGGCAGGCGTCCATCGCGTTCTGGTACAGCTCGCGCAGCGCCAGGTTGGGCTCGCCGCCGTACAGCTGCTCGCCCATCAGCAGCTCGCGCACCTCCGTCTGCGCGAGATGGAAGCGCAGGAGCGGCACCTCGTAGGAGGGCCGGCCCGCCGTGAGACTCGGCCGTACGTCGCGGTCGGTCACCCGCTGGGGCAGACACGCCAACAGGGCCGACTCGGGCGCGGGCAGGTCTCCGGCCAGCCCGGCGGTCTCCTCGGCCAGCTCGTCCGCCCGCTCCACGACGGCGGTCAGCGCGGCGTGCACCGCCTGGTGCGGGCACAGGGCGTCCAGGTGCAGCACCTCGCCCTCGCGGGCCCAGCCCAGCTCGCGGAGGGCCCCGATGACCTGCCCCGGCATCACCGGATCGGAGACGCCGAGATGCTCCGCCACCACGTCGGGGAACGTCCGCACGTCGACCGCCAGGACCGCCGCGAGCCGCAGCAGCCCGGTCAACGGGCGGATCCGCAGCGCCCGGTGGCCCTCGGGCAGCAGGACCTTCTCGGGCGCCGCCGTCGCGGCCGGCGGCTCCTCCGTCCCCAGGCCTGCCGCCATCGCGGACAGCGCCTCGGCGGGCTCCTGCGCGCGCTCCGGGCTCACCCCCATGGACTCCAGCAGCCGCCGGGCGAGGGCGGGCGCGACGGGGGCGTCGTCGGTCTCGAAGCGGTCGGCGATCCAGCGGTGGACGAGCCACATCGTCACCGCCGCCGTGTCCCTGACGCGGCCACGGGCCCGGCACTCGACGGCCCGGCGGGCCACCGACTGGTGCTGCTCGGCGATCTGCTCGTAGTGCCTGCGGTACGCGTCCGCGCCCGGCTTGCGGGCCGACACGTACGGGTCGACCTCGGCGGCCTGGCTGAGCCGCTCCGCCCACGCGACTTCTCGCAGGAAGACGACGGTCACCAGGGACGCGACCTCGATCGCGGACAACTCCGCGGTCGCGGGCAGCAGTTCGGGCAGCCGCTGGTGCAGCAGCCGGACCACGAACGTGTCGTCGGCCCAGGGGTCGTCGTGCGGCAGCCGCTCCTGGGCGTGGTGCAGAGTGCGGGCGCACTGCTCGACGAAGTCCGCCAGGCACTGCCGGAAACGTGCCGCCTCCCCGTGCTGCCCCTGCGGGACCCGGTCCCACAGCGGGGTGTCGAGCGCCGCCGCGAGCCAGTCCTCCTTGAGGGAGCGCCCGGGGCAGATCTCCGTGCCCCGGGCACGGGCCTCGTCCTGGGTGACGTACTTGATCGCGGGGGTCTGGGTGATGCCGCCGACGCGGCGAGCCGTCCGCTCGGTGGCCCGGCGCGCGGCGGTGAAGACCTCCGTGACCGTACGGGCCGGACTGAGCGGGCCCAGTGCCTCGGCGAGGCCCTGGGTGAAGAAGCTGCCCTCGGGGCCGTAGCCACTGCGCTCGCCGCGCGAACACCCGGTGAGGACGGCGTAGTCACCGGTCGGCGGCCCACTGTCGGTGTTGCTGCCGAACGGGACGCCGTCCTCCGTCTCACCGGCCCGGCACGCGTCGATCACCCACAGCACGGTCCCGGCCTTGCAGCCCTTCAGGAGGGGGCTGATCCCGGCGTGCAGCAGCGAGTCCGAGTACACCTCGTGCCAGACCCCGTCCTCGGGCCAGACGGCGTCCGCCGGGACCAGGTAGTCCTGTCCGGCGATGCGGATGCCGTGCCCGGTGAAGTAGAGCAGCAGCGTGCCGTCGGCCGGGATGTCCCGTGCGCACTCGTACACCCGCCGCTTCAGCTGGCTCAGGTGAGGGTCGAGCAACGTCTCGACGGTGTAACCGGCGGACCGGAGGGCCGACTCCATCAGCTGGAGATCGGCATGGACCACCGCGTCCAGCTGTTCGAGGCCGTCGGCCTGCTCCGGTACCTGCCCCACCCCTAAGAGGAGTGCCTTGCGTACGTCGTTCATGTCCCTCCCGCCCAGAGCGACATGATGACATCCGGGACCGACAGGGACCTCAGTAACGGGTGAGGGCCGTCGCTCCGCCGGTCGTCCCGATCGCGATGTGCGGCGCCCGTCCCGGCTTCACCCACGTCATGATCCGCCGCATGGCGTCCTGCGGCACGGAGACGCAACCGGCCGTCGCCGCCCGCCCGTTGACGTGCAGGAAGATCCCGGCGCCGCGCCCGCGCACGGGCTTGTCGTAGTTGAAGCCGATCACGAGCGCGTACGCGTACTGCGTGGCGTAGTCGGCCAGGTGCTCGGACTCGGCGGCCCGGCAGTCGGCCGGGCGGGGCTGGGTCCAGCGGTTGTAGGAGCGCGAGTCGTTGTCCTGGCACCACCAGGACGTGCCGCGCACCCGCTTGTAGGCGACCGAGGTGCCGCCGGGCGCCGCCTTGTTGCCGAAGGCGAAGGGCAGGCCGTAGAGCCCGGCCGGGGTGGTGTTCGTGCCCTGCTTGCGGTGGGTCCCGGCGACGAGCCCCTTCGCCCCGAACCGCGCGGGCGCCGAACCGGCCTCGACCCAGCGGCCGTCCGGGCGCCGGTCCCACCAGGTGACCGTGCCGGAGGTGGCCGACGCGCGCGGCGCCTCGGCGGTGATGAGCTGGCTGCCGCCGCCGGTGTCCGCCATCCGGGCGGGCAGCGGAACGGCGGCGGACGCGGGCGGGGCGGCACCGAACGCGGCGCACGCGACGACAGTTGCGGCGATACCTGCTCGTAAAGGACGCATGGGTCAGAAGGTAGCGGGCGGCAGCGGCAACGGCAGCCCCGGAAGTCCGTCCAGGCTGGTTCCGATGTACTCCTTCTTCTGGAAGTAGGCGTCGAGTTCGGCGTCGTCCTTGCGCACGAAGAAGTCCCCGTGGAGGGAGCGCTCCTCGTCGTACGTCATGAAGGGGACCGCGTATCCGCAGGTGTCCCGGATGTGTTCGGCCCGTACGAGGATGATCGCGCGCAGCCCGTTGCGCGTCGGGTCGAAGTCGCCGAAATGGCCGAGCAGCTCGGTGAAGCGCGGGTCGTCGCGGAAGACGGGCTCGCCGCGGCCGTGCACCCGGACGATGTTCGGCGGGCCCTGGAAGGCGCACCACATGAGCGTGATCCGGCCGTTCTCGCGCAGATGGGCGATGGTCTCGGCGTTGGACCCGGCGAAGTCCAGATAGGCGACGGTGAGTTCGTCGACGACGGCGAAGGAGCCCTTGAGGCCCTTGGGGGAGAGGTTCACCGTGCCGTCCCCGGAGAGCGGCGCGGTCGCGGTGAAGAAGACCGGCTGGGACTCGATGAAGGTGCGCAGTCGTCCGTCTATGCGTTCGTGGCTCTTTCCCATGCGGGGATGATGCCCCGTTCACCCCGCGCGCGAGGCGGCGTTTCGCATCGCGGACCAGCCGCTCGCCGAGCGGCATCCCGGCGGCGACGGGCGGGTGGCCCGGCACGGCGGCCTACTGATTGACGAATCATGCAGTCCACTGCATACTCATGCACAGCGATACAGTGACCCCGCGACACCGCGACACTGAGACCGGCTTGAGGAGCAGAGCACGTGAGCAGCAACACCGGCGATGTCCGCCTCTGGGGCGGCCGGTTCGCCGACGGTCCCGCCGAGGCCCTGGCGAAACTCTCCGCCTCCGTCCACTTCGACTGGCGCCTCGCCCCGTACGACATCGCGGGCTCCCGCGCGCACGCGCGCGTGCTCACCAGGGCGGGCCTGCTCACCGAGGACGAGCTCACCCGCATGATCGCCGGGCTCGACCAGCTGGAGCGGGACGTCGCGGACGGCTCCTTCGTCGGCACCATCGCCGACGAGGACGTGCACACCGCCCTGGAGCGCGGTCTCCTGGAGCGGCTCGGCGTCGACCTCGGCGGCAAGCTGCGCGCGGGCCGGTCGCGCAACGACCAGGTGGCGACGCTCTTCCGGATGTACCTGCGGGACGAGGCCCGGGTCATCGGCGGTCTGATCGCCGACCTCCAGGAGGCCCTCGTCGGCCTCGCCGAGGCGCACCCGGACACCGCGATGCCCGGCCGCACCCACCTCCAGCACGCCCAGCCGGTGCTCTTCGCCCACCACGTCCTGGCCCACGTCCAGGCCCTGTCCCGGGACGCGGAGCGGCTGCGGCAGTGGGACGAGCGCACGGCGGTCTCGCCGTACGGCTCGGGCGCGCTCGCCGGTTCCTCGCTCGGCCTCGACCCGGAGGCGGTCGCCGCGGACCTCGGCTTCGAGCACGGCTCCGTCGGGAACTCCATCGACGGCACGGCCTCGCGCGACTTCGTCGCCGAGTTCACCTTCATCACGGCGATGATCGGCGTGAACATCTCGCGGATCGCCGAGGAGATCATCCTCTGGAACACGAAGGAGTTCTCCTTCGTCACGCTCCACGACGCCTTCTCCACCGGCTCGTCGATCATGCCGCAGAAGAAGAACCCGGACATCGCCGAGCTGGCGCGCGGCAAGTCCGGCCGCCTCATCGGCAACCTGACGGGCCTGATGGCGACGCTCAAGGCGCTGCCCCTCGCCTACAACCGCGACCTCCAGGAGGACAAGGAGCCGGTCTTCGACTCCTGCGACCAGCTGCGGCTGCTGCTCCCGGCGTTCACCGGCATGATGGCCACGCTCACCGTCAACCGGGAGCGCATGGAGGAGCTCGCCCCGGCCGGCTTCTCGCTGGCCACCGACATCGCCGAGTGGCTGGTCAAGCAGGGCGTGCCGTTCCGCGTCGCGCACGAGGTCGCGGGCGAGTGCGTCAAGGTCGCCGAGTCGGAGAACAAGGAGCTCGACGAGCTCACCGACGACCAGTTCGCGAAGATCTCCGAGCACCTCACGCCCGAGGTCCGCACGGTGCTGAACGTGCCGGGCGCGCTCGCCTCCCGCGACGGCCGCGGGGGCACGGCGCCCAGCGCGGTCGCCGTCCAGCTCACCGAGGTCAAGCAGGACCTCGCGGTCCAGCGGGCCTGGGTGGACGCGAAGAAGTAGCCCGCCGGCGTCGAAAGACGCGGCGAGCAAGCACAGAACAGGGCCCGGTTCGTCCGTACGTGGACGAACCGGGCCCCGTCGCATGCCTACGGCGCCCGCGACGCGTGCCTACGGGCGTCAGCGGCGGGCCCGCGCCCCGCCCCCGTAGCTCGACAAGTCCATCAGCAGCCCGATCAGCACGACCAGCCAGCCGATGCCGCGCACCCCGACGACCGGCGCGTACGCGAAGACGTACCCCAGCGTCGTCCACGGCAGCAGGATCAGGCCGAACAGCGGCAGCAGCACACCGTTGAAGGCGCGGTCCACGAGGTTGGTGAACAGCCACGTGATCACGAGCGCGACGCGCGGCCCGATCGCCGCCATGGCCGCGAAGATGCAGCACCCCATCCCGGTACCTCCCGTAAGGCCCGCTGCCGGAACGTCCCGGCACTCCCGACAGTCGTAACACCGCGTGAGGAGGCGGGCCACCGGGGTGACCCGGAGCCCGAGCGGCAGAATTCGGTGAGACATTGGTGTCTCATCTGCTCTATTCTTGTCTCATGTCAGTCGATCGCGAACAGGTGCTGCGCAGCGCCGCCGCCCTGCTCACCCGCAAGTCCACGGCCACCATGGACGAGGTCGCACGGGCCGCCGGCATCAGCCGCGCCACCCTGCACCGCCACTTCGCCGGCCGTGACGCGCTCGTGCGGGCGCTGGAGAGCCTGGGCATCCAGGAGTGCGAGACGGCGCTCGACCGGGCCCGGCTCGGCGAGGGCCGGGCCGAGGACGCGCTGCGCCGCCTGATCCAGGAGATCGAACCGGCGGCCCCGCTGCTCGCCTTCCTCACCACCGAGAACCAGCTCTTCGAGGGCGAGGGGCAGAACGCGGGCTGGGAGCGGCTCGACGGCCGCATGGTGGCGCTCTTCCGGCGCGGTCAGGAAGCGGGCGAGTTCCGCATCGACCTGACACCGGCCTGGCTCTGCGAGGCGCTCTACGGCCTCATCGGCAGCGGCGCCTGGGCCGTACAGGACGGCCGCGTCGCGGCCAAGGACTTCTCATACATGATCGCCGAGCTGCTGCTCGGCGGCGCCAGACGGAGCGTGGAACCATGACCGGCACACAACAGCGCACACCCGAGACGGAGGTGGCGGCCCGTCCCGGACGGTGGCTCGCCCTCTCCGTCCTGGTGCTGGCGGTGCTGCTCGTCGCCGTGGACGCGACGGTCCTCGGACTCGCAACTCCCTACATCAGTGAAGACCTCAAGCCGTCGGGCACCCAGCTGCTCTGGATCGGTGACGTCTACTCGTTCGTCATCGCCGGTCTGCTCGTCTCCATGGGCAGCCTCGGCGACCGCATCGGCCGCAAGAAGCTGCTGCTGACGGGCGCGGTCGCGTTCGGCGCGGTCTCGGTGCTCAACGCGTACGCGTCGTCGCCGGGGACGATGATCCTGGCGCGCGCCCTGCTCGGTGTCGCGGGCGCGACCCTGATGCCCTCGACCCTCGCCCTGATCCGCAACATCTTCCACGACCCGCGCGAGCGCTCCCTCGCCGTCGGCATCTGGGGAGCCATGGCCTCGGCGGGCACCGCGGTCGGCCCGGTCGTCGGCGGCTTCCTGCTCGAACACTTCTGGTGGGGCTCGGTCTTCCTGATCAACCTGCCGGTGATGGCGGTCCTGGTGATCGTCGGCGCCAAGCTCATCCCCGAGTCGAAGAACCCGGTCCCGGGCCCCTGGGACCTGCCCAGCGTCGGCCTCTCCCTGGTCGGCATGATCGGTGTCGTCTACGCGGTGAAGGAGGCGGCGGCGCACGGCTTCAACTGGGACGTGGCGGCGACGGCACTGATCGGCGCGGCGGCCCTCGCCTCCTTCGTGCGCCGCCAACTCACCCTGTCCTCGCCCCTGTTGGACATGCGCCTGTTCCGCAACCGGGGCTTCTCGGGCGCGGTCCTCGCCGACCTCCTGACGATCCTGGGGCTCGCGGGCCTGATCTTCTTCCTCTCGCAGTTCCTCCAACTGGTGCAGGGGCGCGAGCCGTTCGAGGCGGGCCTGGCCGAACTCCCGGCCGCGGTCGGCGCGGTGGGCGCCGGTCTGATCGCCGGTACGGTGGCACGCCGCTTCTCGGTGCGCGCCGTGGTCGCGGGCGGGCTCGCGGCGGTGGGCCTGGCCCTGGCCGCCCTGACGACCCTGAGCCAGTCGACGGGCTACCCGCTGCTCGGCTCCGCGCTCCTGGTCGTCGGCATCGGCGCCGGATTCTCCTTCACGGTGACGGCCGACGTGATCCTCTCCAGCGTCCCCAAGGAACAGGCGGGCGCGGCGTCGGCGGTCTCCGAGACGGCGTACGAACTCGGCGCGGCCCTCGGCATCGCCGTGCTCGGCTCCATCGTCACGGGCGTCTACGCGGGCTTCACGGCCCCGGCGGGCACCCCGGCGGACGTGGCGTCGGCGGCCCATGAGTCCCTGGGCGGCGCGGTCGAGGCGTCGTCGTCCCTGCCCGCGGCCCAGGCCCACGAACTCCTCGCCTCGGCCCAGGGAGCCTTCGTGGACGGCCTCCAACTGGCGGCCGGCGTCGGCGCGATCGTCCTCCTGGCAACAGCGGTGGCAGCCTGGTTCATGCTCAAGGGCCAACACCTGGAGAACTGACCGCCCCAGGCAATCCGCCGCCGGCCCCCACCCGCCTCGGCCAATCCGCCGCCGCCCGTGTCCCCACCCGCCTCGGGCAGGCCGCCGCCGGCCGTGTCCCCACCCGCCTCGGCCAATCCGCCGCCCGCCCCCACCCGCCTTGGGCAATCTGCCGCCAAGGGCGGCAGGGTGGGCAAGGCGGCACCCCAGCGCCGGGCAGGCGCTCCAGCAGGCCCCCGCCCACGGCCCGCCCACAGCCCACCCGCGGCCACAAAAAGGTTCGGGCCCACCGGAAGAAATCCCGGTGGGCCCGAACCCGGATGAACAGCGGAGCGCTACGCGGCCTTGGCCTTGGTGGCGTACATGTCCACATACTCCTGTCCCGACAGCCGCATGACCTCGGCCATCACGGAGTCGGTCACGGCCCGCAGCACATACCGGTCACGGTCCATCCCGTCGTACCGGGAGAACTCCATGGCCTCGCCGAACCGCACGGTCACCCGCCCGGGCCGCGGCATCCCCGCCCCGCCCGGCTGCAGCTTGTCCGTACCGATCATGGCGAACGGCACGACGGGCGCCCCGGTCATCAGCGTCAGCCGCGCGATCCCCGTACGACCGCGGTACAGCCGCCCGTCGGGCGAGCGCGTGCCCTCCGGATAGATGCCGAAGATCCTGCCCTCTTCGAGGACGCGACGGCCGGTCATGAGCGCGGCCACACCGCCGTTGGCGCCGTCCCGGTCGACCGGGATCATGCCGACGCCGGTGAAGAACCAGGCCATGAGACGGCCCTTGAGTGACGTGCCGGTGACGTACTCGTCCTTGCCGATGAAGCACACCTGCCGGTCGCACACGAGCGGCAGGATCATCGAGTCGATGAACGTCAGGTGGTTGCCCGCCAGAATGACGGGGCCAGTGCCCGGGATGTTCTCGGCGCCTTCCACACGGGTGCGGAACATCAGGCGCATGATCGGTCCGAGCACTGCCTTGATGAGCGCGAAGCGGGACAACGGGCCCTCCGATGTCAAGGGATTCGGTTGGGAACGACCTGGGATCGGCCGTGAGGTCTGTGCAGGTGAGGACGATACTCGCGCGCCCCGCCCGGCCGCACATCGGGTTCACCGAGTGGATACGCAGAGTTGACCTGGGTTCGCACACCGTTGGTACACCGGTGACCCCCAGGAGTCACCCGGCATCACCCTCCCGTTCCGTACGAGGTCTCCCGTTCGTCACTCCCACCCACCTACGATCGGGACCGCTTCGACAGGTGCAAGGCACAACTGTTCGGGAGGAGTGCTTCATGGGGAACGAGAAGTCACAGGCGGCACGGGGGGACCGGACGACCACGGGGGTAGGCCGCCGCTCCCTGCTCGGTGCGGCGGTGCTCGGTGCGGGCGCGGCCGCCCTGGCCGTGCCCGGAACGGCGAGAGCCGCCGACGCCGACAGTGGCACGCATCACGCGGCGAACGGCCGCGGGATCAAGGGTCTGCCGGTGCCGACCGTCGTCGGGCACCGCGGCGCCAGCGGCTACCGCCCCGAGCACACGCTCGGCTCGTACCAGCTGGCGCTCGACATGGGCGCCCATGTCATCGAGGCCGGTGACCTCTGCCCGACCAAGGACGGCCACCTCGTATGCCGTCACGAGCCGGAAATCGGCGGCACCACGGACGTCTCGGCGCACCCGGAGTTCGCCGGCCGCAAGACGACCAAGGTCATCGACGGGGTCTCGACGACCGGCTGGTTCACCGAGGACTTCACGCTCGCCGAACTGAAGACCCTGCGCGCCGTGGAGCGCATCCCGGGCACCCGCCAGCACAACACCCTCTACAACGGCCGCTGGGAGATCCCCACCTTCGAGGAGGTGCTCGCCTGGCGCGCCGAGCAGAGCAGGAAGCGCGGCCGTGAGGTGTGGATCTACCCGGAGACCAAGCACCCCACCTACTTCCGCAAGCTGGGCCTCGGCCTGGAGGAGCGGCTCGCCAAGATCCTGCGCGCCCACGGGCTGCACAAGAAGAACTCGCCGGTGATCCTGCAGTCCTTCGAGCCGACCAGCATCCAGCGCCTCGCCAAGCTGGTCGCCAACCCGAAGGCCGTGCTCCTCTCGACGGCGAACTCCCGCCCCGCCGACTTCGTCGACATCGGCGACCCGCGCACCGTCGCCGACCTGATCACGCCCAAGGGCCTCGCGGAGATCGCGACGTACGCGCAGGGCATCGGCCCGACCCTGGACCTGATCATCCCGAAGGACGCCTCGGGCAAGCTCACCCAGCCCACGACGCTCGTCGAGGACGCGCACGCGGCGGGCCTGATCCTGCACCCCTACACGATGCGCAACGAGAACACCTTCCTGCCGGCCGACTTCAAGAAGGGCACGGACCCGAACGCGTACGGCGACGCGTTCGGCGCCTTCAAGGCGTACTACGCCACCGGGATCGACGGCGTGTTCTCCGACAACTGCGACACCGCCCTGCTCGCCCGCGAGGACTTCGTCAACGGCTGAGCCGCGAGCGCCGGTTGGAGTGAGCGCGGGCCGGTCCGGCAACCACGTGCCGGGCCGGCCCGTCCCGTCGTACATGACCCACAGCTACGACACCACGGTGATCGAGACCCTGCGCCCCCTCCTCGCGGCCGAGGCGCACGCCGAACTCCCCGCCGCCGATCTGGACGACCTGGAACAGGACGTCTGGCTGCGTCTGCTCGAACAGCTCGCCGCCCAGGACCCACCGCCCGACCCGGCCGCCTGGCTCACCGCGACGGTCCGGGCGGAGGCCCGCCGGCTGCGCCGTACGAGCGTTCACGAGCGGCCGTACGCCACCGAGCCCGCCGCCGACGCGGGGGAGTCGGACCCGGAACTGCGCGCCCTCGCCCGCGAACGGGCCAGGGACCTGCACGCCGCTGTACGCCGTTTGCCGGGACGCTGCCCCCGCCTCATCGGTGCCCTGCTGTCCCCGCAAGACCCCACGTACCGGGAAATCGCAGGCGAGTTGGGTATCTCACAGGGCAGTCTTGGGCCGGAACGTTCCAGATGTCTGGGATGCCTGCGCAGAATCATGGCCTCCGAGGTTGCGCCGCGGGCTCACCGGGGAAAAGGGTGAAGGAAAACCGGCGGACAGGTGAGCGGGAGGCATGCACACATGGGCATGAGCGTGACCATCTCTGCGGCGACCGAAGCGGATGCCGAGCAGATCCTCAAACTGCAGTACCTCTGTTACCAGAGCGAGGCGCAGCTCTACGGGGACTACTCGATCGAGCCGCTCACGCAGTCCCTGGAGTCCCTCAGGGCGGAACTGGCGGGCGGCACCGTCCTGGTGGCCCGCCTCGGTGACGAAGTGGTGGCGTCGGTCCGCGGCACGACCGACGCGGACGGCACGGCGCACATCAACAAGCTGATCGTCCACCCGCGCATGCAGCGCCACGGCCTCGGCGGCCGCCTCCTGGCCGCCATCGAGGCGGACCTCGGCACGACGGGCACCGCCAAGCGCTTCGAGCTCTTCACGGGCCACCGCAGCGAGCACAACCTGCGCCTGTACCGCAAGCACGGCTACGCTCCGGTGACCAGCAAGAAGGTCGACGAGCGGCTGACGCTCGTCACGCTGGCGAAGGACTCGCAGACCCCGAGCCTCTCGGCGGTCTGACGGCAGCGGCCCGCCCGGCCGTCCGCGGGCTCAGCCCGAGACGGCCGGCGCCTGCTGCCGCTCGACGCCCTTGCGCAGCCAGTACATCGCCGTGACCGGCAGCAGTACGGGGATGAACAGATACTCCATCCCGTAGTCCGACCACACGGTCTGGTCCGGGAACGCGGCGGAGTCCACCACCGTCCACGTACCGACGACGATCACGCCCGCCAGCTCCAGCGCACAGCACACGAACGCGGCCCGCCGCGCCGTGTCCCCGCCGCGCACCAGCGAGTACGTGATGAAGCAGTAGACGAGCCCGGCCACCGCCGACAACGAGTAGGCCAGCGGCGCCTTGTCGAACTCGGTCGAGATCTGGAAGACGGACCGCGACACGGCGCCGACGACCATCACGCCGTAGAGCCAGACGAGCAGCAGCCCAGGGCCGCCGATCAGGCGCCGGCGCTGCTCGGAGCCGTTCTCCGGGCCCGTCTGCGCGCCGTTTTCCGTGCCGTTCTCCGTGCCGTTCTCGGAAGAGGTCACAGCCACCTCATCCTCCCCAGATGTCGTAGAGCCGCACTTCGAGAACGGCGAGGACCACACCGCCCGCGGCGACGGTCACCGACCCCCACCGCGTCCGCTCCGCCAGCGACATGAACCCGGCGGCCGGCACACACGCGAAGGCCCCGATCAGATACGCGACGAAGATCGTCGTGCCCTGCGCGGGCTTCTCGCCCCGCGCCAGCTGCACGATCCCGACCACGAGCTGCACCAGCGCGAGCACCGACACCACGGCCATACCGATGAAGTGCCAGTCCTTGGTCGGCTGGTCGCGGTAGGCGGCGAAGCCGCACCACGCGGCGAGCGCGAGCGCGGCGAGACCCGTCACCAGGGTCAGGACATCAAGCATGGCCGAGAGCCTATTACGGGCCAAAAGACCTGCTGCGCGCGCCCCCGTCGCGGCAAAGTGAGGCGAGCGCGAAGCGCTCTCGGGCAGGGCGGTGGTGGGATACGGGCGGGCGTACGCTCGGGAGCCATGAAGATCACCGCTGACGCCCTGCTGTTCGACAACGACGGAACCCTGCTCTCCTCCATGGAGTCGGTGTACCGCTGCTGGACGCGGTGGGCCGAGGAGTACGGGATCACCGCCGAGGACTTCGCCGCGGTCGAGCTGCACGGCCGCCCCGCCGCCGAGATCGCCGCCGACCTGCTGCCCGCCGGGAAGGTCGCCGAGGCCGTCGCCCGCATCGAGGAGCTGGAGGTCGAGGACGTGCCCAACGGCGGCACCCACGTCCTGCCCGGCACCCTCGACCTGCTCCGCTCGCTGCCCGCGGGCCGCTGGGCCGTCGTCACCTCCGCGACCCGCCGCCTCGCCGAGGCCCGGCTCGCCGCCGTCGGCATCGAGCCGCCGCTGCTGATCGCCGCCGACGACATCACGCGCGGCAAGCCCGACCCGGAGCCGTTCCGGCTCGCGGCCCGCAAGCTGGGCGTGGACCCGGCCCGTTGCGTCGTCTTCGAGGACGCCCCCGCCGGGCTGACCGCCGGGCACGCCGGCGGCATGCGGACCGTGGCCTTGACCACAACGCACGAGGCGCACGAGCTGGTCGCCGATGTCGTGGTGAAGGACCTCTCGGCCGTGTCCGCGCTGGTCACGGAGGCCGGCGTGGAGATCACCGCCACCCCCTGAGCCGTCCCACGAATCCGCTCACGGCTGTCCGCTATTCGGACAGCGGTGGTGGTCGGCGTCCTCACGTCTGCTTTACTTGCCCGCATGACCACGACGAGCAGCCGCACCCTTGCGACCGAGGCGACGATGACGCCCGGTGCTCGTTGTATGTGTCGAATGTGCGCCTTCTGAGGGCCCCTGCACCACCAGTTCTCGCGCCCCGAAGCGAGACCCGGGTTCGCCTGCGCACAGCCCGCTGACACGACTCAGCACCGCTTCCTGCCCGTGGGGAGCGAGATTCTGCCGCGCCCGGCCACCGGATCCTCCCGCATGAATGCCCCGTGCCCGGCGCCACCCGTGCCGCGCACTCGACTGTGACGGACATCCACGTGATCACCACCCAGGGCCTCACCAAGGTCTACCGCTCGCGCGGCCGAGAGGTCACCGCCCTCGACGGCGTCGATCTGCACGTGCGCGAAGGCGAGGTGTACGGCGTCATCGGCCAGTCAGGCGCCGGCAAGTCCTCGCTCATCCGCTGCGTGAACCTCCTGGAACGCCCCACCTCCGGCACCGTGACGGTGGACGGCCAGAACCTCACCGCACTCGCCGGCCGCGGCCCGCGCGCAGGCCGCGAACTGCGCCAGGCGCGCAGCCGCATCGGCATGGTCTTCCAGCACTTCAACCTGCTGTCGTCGCGCACCGTGCAGGACAACATCGAGCTGCCGCTGGAAATCCTCGGCAAGTCGGGGGCGGAACGTTCCGCCAAGGCGCTCGAACTCCTCGACCTGGTCGGTCTCGCCGACAAGGCCAAGTCCTACCCGGCCCAGCTCTCCGGCGGCCAGAAGCAGCGCGTCGGCATCGCCCGCGCCCTCGCCGGCGACCCCAAGGTGCTCCTGTCCGACGAGGCGACGAGCGCCCTCGACCCGGAGACCACCCGCTCCATCCTCCAGCTGCTGCGCGACCTCAACCAGCAGCTCGGCCTGACCGTCCTGCTCATCACGCACGAGATGGACGTCGTCAAAACCGTCTGCGACTCCGCCGCCCTGATGGAGCGCGGGCGGATCGTCGAGTCCGGCACCGTCGGCGAACTCCTCGCGACCCCGGGCTCCGAACTCGCCGCCGCGCTCTTCCCCGTCAGCGGCGAGGCCTCCGGCGCCGACCGCACCGTCATCGACGTCACCTTCCACGGGGAGTCGACGACCCAGCCGGTCATCTCGCAGCTCTCGCGCACGTACAACATCGACATCTCGATCCTGGGCGCCGCGATGGACACCGTCGGCGGCAAGCAGGTCGGCCGGATGCGCATCGAACTGCCCGGCCGCTACGAGGAGAACGTCGTCCCCATCGGCTTCCTGCGCGAGCAGGGCCTCCAGGTCGACATCCAGGGGCACGACCAGGGCGCGTCCGTACTGCTGAAGGAAGGTGTGTCCAAGTGACCTGGTCGGAGATGCAGCCGCTGCTGTCCCAGGCGTGCTGGGACACCCTCTACATGGTCGGCTGGTCCACGCTGATCGCCGTCGTCGTCGGCCTGCCGCTGGGCGTCCTGCTGGTCCTCACCGACCGCGGCGGACTGCTCCAGAACACCGTGGCGAACAAGGTGATCGGGCAGATCGTGAACATCGTCCGCTCGATGCCCTTCATCGTCCTGATGGTCGCGCTGCTGTCCTTCACACGCTGGGTCGTCGGCACGACCATCGGCCGCGAGGCCGCCATCGTGCCGCTCGCCATCGGCGCCATCCCGTTCTTCGCGCGGCTCGTCGAGACGGCGGTGCGCGAGGTCGACGGCGGGCTCGTCGAGGCCGTGCAGTCGATGGGCGGCAACACCTGGACCGTGGTCCGCAAGGTCCTCGTGCCCGAGTCGCTGCCGTCGCTGATCTCGGCCACCACGACCACGATCGTCGCCATCATCGGCTACTCCGCGATGGCCGGCACGGTCGGCGCGGGCGGCCTCGGCGACCTCGCCATCCGCTACGGCTACCAGCGCTTCGAGACCGCCATGATGTGGATCATCGTCGCGATCCTCGCGGTCGTCATCGCGATCATCCAGTTCGCCGGCGACAGCGGCGCCCGGGTCCTGCACCGCCGTGCGGGCAAGGGCGGCGAACCGCTCCGCTTCCGCCTCCTCGGCGGCTTCCTGCCCGGCGGCCCGGCCGCCGCGGACGCCGCACCCGCCAAGACCTCCTGAGGCCTTGCCGCGGATTCCCCGACTCCCCGTCCCACCCGGCGGGTTGCACCACCCATGGAGAAAGGCACTTTTCGTGCGTAACACCACCAAGATCACCGCAGCTGTCCTCGCCACCGGCGCCCTCACCCTGGGCCTGACCGCGTGTGGCGCCGATGACGCGGACAAGGCCGGCACCAAGGCCAAGGCGTCCGACCCGCTGGTCGTCGCGGCGACCCCGGTCCCGCACGCCGAGGTCCTCGAGTACATCCAGAAGAACCTGGCGAAGAAGGCCGGCCTCAACCTGGAGGTCAAGGAGTTCACGGACTACGTCCAGCCGAACACCGCCACCGAGGACGGCTCCGTCGACGCCAACTACTTCCAGACCGTCCCGTACCTGGAAGACTTCAACAAGAAGCACGGCACGCACCTCACGTCGGTCGCCACCGTTCACCTGGAGCCGCTCGGCCTCTACTCGCAGAAGGTCAAGAAGGTCGCCGACCTCAAGAAGGGCGGCACCATCGCCCTTCCGAACGACGCCGACAACGAGAGCCGCGCCCTGCGCTTCCTCGCCGCCAACGGGATCATCACCCTCAAGAGCGGCGCCGAGGCCACCGCGACCCCGCAGGACATCGCGAAGAACCCGAAGGACCTGACGTTCAAGGAGGTCGAGGCGGCCCAGACCCCGCGCTCCCTCGAGGACGTCGACGCCGCGGTCATCAACGGCAACTACGCGATCGGCGCCAAGCTCAGCCCCGCCAAGGACGCCCTCGTCCTGGAGTCGACGAAGAACAACAAGTACAACAACGTGCTCGCCGTCAAGGAGGGCAACGAGAACGACCCGCGCGTGAAGAAGCTCGCGAAGCTGCTCACTTCGCCCGAGGTGAAGAAGTTCATCGAGGACAAGTACAAGGGCTCGGTGCTCCCCTCTTTCTGATTCCGCGGATCAGAACGAGCGGACCACAAAGAGCGGACCACAAAGAGCGGATCAGAAAGAACTGACGCCGTACGCGCATGAATTCGGGGCCGCTCCCGTCAACGGGAGCGGCCCCCATGTGCAGTTACGTGCCTGCATGCTGCATGCTGGGCACTTCACCCCGGCCGACACGAGGGACGCAGGCGGCCACGAAGGTTACGGAGCGGCGCATGACGAACACCTTCCCCGAGATCTCCATCAGCACGGAGCGCTTGGTGCTGCGCCCTCTCGACGAGGACGACGTCCCCGCCCTGGCCGAGATGATGAACGACGAGCTCGTCGCCGCCTGGACCTCGGTGCCGCAGCCGTTCACGGAGGACGGCGCCCGCACCTGGATCACCGAGTACGCGCCCCGGGAGCGCACGGCCGGTGCCGGACTCGACCTCGCCGTCACCGAGTTCCTCACCCAGCGCCTGGTCGGCGTCGTCCGGCTCACCAAGACCAACTGGCACGTGCGCGCCACCGAGCTGTCGTACATCGTCGCCCCCTGGGCGCGCGGCGAGGGCTACGCCTCGGAGGCCGCGCTCGCGACGGCCCAGTGGCTCTTCCGCGACCAGCGGTTCGAGCGGATCGAACTGCGCACCGCCGCGGACAACACCGCCTCCCAGCAGGTCGCCCAGAAGATCGGCTGCATCAGCGAGGGCGTCCTGCGCAACGCCTGCATAGCGCGTACGCGTACCGAGGACGGCAGCTGGGTCGACGTCCGCACCGACTTCATCGTGTGGAGCCTGCTCCCCGAGGACCTCGAAGGCGTCACCGAGCAGCTGGCCGAGGCCGGCGGATTCACCGCCTTCTCGGACTGGAACTGACCCGGACGGGAACTGACCCGGACGGGAACCGACCCGGACTGGAACCGACCCGGACGGGAAGCGGTCCGTAGAGGAGGCGGCCCCGGCAGCGGACGCCGGGACCGGAACCCGCCCACAGGCGACGGCCAGACCCAGCAGGTACGCTCTCGGTGCCCCGCCCGGCCCTGCCCACCGGCGGCCCCCTGAGTACCAATCGCACCCCTCCCTGGAGACTGACGACGATGGCCGACCGGGTCACGGTGATCGGCTGGGACGGCTCGCCCCTGACCGCGGCAGCCCGTTCCGCACTGGGCGCGGCCACCCTCGTGGCCGGCGCGGCGCACCACCTGGCGCTGCCCGAAGTCCCCCCGCGCGCCGAGCGGATCCGCCTCGGCAGCGTGTCCCTCGCCGCCCGCCGGATCACCGGGCACCGCGGCACCGCCGTGGTCCTCGCCGACGGCGACCCCGGCTTCTTCGGCGTCGTCCGCACCCTGCGCGCCCCCGAGTACGGCCTGGAGGTCGAGGTCGTCCCGGCCGTCTCCTCCGTCGCCCAGGCCTTCGCCCGCGCGGGCATGCCCTGGGACGACGCACAGGTGGTCGTCGCACACCGCCGCACCCTGCGACGCGCGGTGAATGTGTGTCGCGCCCACACCAAGGTCGCGGTTCTCACCTCGCCCGGTGCCGGGCCCGCCGAGCTCGGCCTCCTGCTCGAAGGGGTGCACCGCACCTTCGTCATCTGCGAGGAACTCGGCACCGAGCGCGAACAGGTCACCGTCGTCACCTCCGACAAGGCCGCCGACCACACCTGGCGCGACCCCAACGTCGTCATCGTCATCGGCGGCACCGTCTCCGGCCCGACCGGGCACGGCAACTGGCTCGCGGGCGGCGACCCCGACTCCCCGCCCCGCGGCTGGGCGCTGCCCGCCGCCGAGTACGCCGGCCCCTTCGGCGAGGGCGAGACCGAGCAGCTGCGCGCGACCCAACTCGCCCGTCTCGGGCCGCGAACCGGCGACCTGGTGTGGGACATCGGCTGCGGCAGCGGCGCGTTCACCGCCGAGGCCGCCCGGTTCGGCGCCGCCGTCATCGCCGTCGACCGGGACGCGGACGCCTGCGCCCGCACCCTGGCCGCCGCCCGCCGCTTCGGCGTCCAGGCGCAGATCGTCCACGGCACGGCCCCGCTCGCCCTGGAGGATCTGCCGGAACCCGATGTCGTACGCGTCGGGGGCGGGGGAGCGGAGGTCGTCTCCGCGGTCGCCGACCGCAGGCCCGCGCGGATCGTCACGCACGCCGCGACACGCGACGAGGCCGAACTCGTCGGCAGGACTCTGACCGAACACGGTTACGACGTCGAGTGCGCCCTGCTGCAATCCGTCGAACTGGACACGCGTGCCTGGACGGAGAAGGAACGGACCGTGGGATTCCTGCTCTCCGGGCAGCTGGGGCGGCGCGAAGCGTCTCGTTGAGGGGCGGTGGTCGGGCGACGGGCGGGCCTGCCGGACCGCCACCCGTGACCCGGACGGCCCAGTACGCGCGGTAGGCTGGCCGATCGTTGTACCGCACCGAGACGTCCGGCATTTCGTCGGCCAATGTCCGGAAAACGCGCCAGCATTGGGGCGCGTGTGGTACGACGCCGACCGGAGGACGCGCAACGTGGCGCAGTCCACAGAAGGCCATGGGCGATCTACGTTCCGTGGCCGCGGTCCGACCGGGACAATGCCTGTTGTCCGGGGCGGTTCGTGCCGCGCGGCGCGCATGCTCGTTCACCATGACGAGCGGTTGACGCGCTGCTCCGGTCAAGGGGGTTGCTCCCGAGGCCAACGGCCGGGAGCGGCCAGGAAGTTCTCATCGATGGGCGAGGGGTAGGCATGACCGACACCGGTCAGGTTCCGGGCGAGGGGCTGCCGGAGAACGCAGGCACGGTGGAACAGCCGGGCGTTCCTGCCCCGGGTGCGTACACCTACCTCGATCCCGCCGACGCCACCGCGGAGGACGACGAGCTCCTCCTCATGCCGGGTTCCCAGGGGGCCTGGGGCCAGCCGCAGGCCGCTCCCGCGGGGATGCCCGCGCAGCAGCAGTACGCACAGCCGCCCGCCGGGCCCGTCGCGCACGAGCCGGGCCCGCACGAGATGGCCGGCCGCGACAGCGGACACCACGACCTCGGCGGCATGCACATGCCGGGCCAGGCGCCCGCGCCCGTCGCCGCCGGCCAGGGCCCCGCCCGCCGCCCGCTGCACATGGGCCCGCCGATGCCGGAGGCGGGCGGCAGCCCCGTGCGCTCGCTCGCCGACCGCGGCCCCGCGCAGCAGGCCCCGCACAACCCGATGCCCGCGCGTCAGGCCGGCCCGCCCACCACGGGCCCCGAGTACCTCGACATCCCGCCGCAGGGCGCCGCCCCGTGGCAGCCCGCCGAGGCGCAGCCCCAGCCGGGTTACGAAATGCCGCAGGCCCCCGCAGAAACGGTCGTTCCGGACGCGTACGCCGCTCCGCAGGACCTCGCCGCCGCTCCGCAGTTCGTGCCGGTGGCCGAGCCCACCCCGGTCGCCGCCTACGTCGGCCAGGCCGAGCAGGCCGGTCCGGTCGACCCGTACGCGGCGCAGCAGGAGGCCGCCCCGCAGCCGCTCGGCCAGTTCGTGCCCGTCGAGGGCTCCGTGCCCACGACCCCGCACCTGGCGCCGACCCCGCCGCAGGCCATGTCCGTACCGCCGCTGCCGGAGCCCGCCGCCGAGCCGGTGGTGGAGCCGACCCCCGAGCCGGCCGCCGAGCCGCTCGTCCAGCCGGTCGTCGAGGCCGAGCCGATCCAGCAGCCGGTGGAGCCCGTCGAGCCGATGGCCCCCGCCGCCCCGGCGGAGCCGGTGGCCGAGCAGCAGCCCGTCGTCGAGCCGGTCGCCGAGCCCGTGGTGGAGCCGCAGCAGCAGGCCGAGGCGCCGATCGCGCCGGAGCCTGTCGCGGCCGAGTCGGTGCAGCAGCCCGAGGCCGAGCAGCAGGCGCCCGCCGAGGTCCCGGTCCAGGAGACCGAGCCCGTCGAGATCGCCGAACCGGTCGAGGCCCCCGTGGCGCCGCAGCCCGTGGCGGAGCAGTTCGCGCAGCCGGAGCAGGCCGAGCAGGCCGCACAGGCTGCCGAGCAGGGCGTACAGGCTGAACAGGCTGTACCTGCTGTGCAGTCGGTGCAGGCCGTGCAGGTCGAGGCCGCGGCCGCCGTTCCGGCCCCGCGCGACGGCGGCCCCGCCGCGGTCCCGGCCCCCGAGCCGGTCGCGCCGCAGGGCCCCGTCGCCGAGGACGACGAGCCGGACCTCATCGAGGTCGCTCCCGAGCCCGTGCAGGAGGCCCCCGAGGCCGAGCAGCAGGCCGCGGCCCCCGGCTACGACGACGCCGAGCGCGAGGCCGTCCTGCGCGTGATGCGCGAGCGCCGCGACATCCGCAACGGCTTCCGCAGCGACCCGATCCCGCACGAGGTGCTGCTCCGCGTCCTGGAGGCGGCCCACACGGCGCCGTCCGTCGGCCACTCCCAGCCGTGGGACTTCGTCGTCATCCGCTCGGCGGAGACCCGCCGCACGATGCACGAGCTGGCCATGCGGCAGAAGGACGCGTACGCGAAGTCCCTGCCCAAGGGCCGCGCGAAGCAGTTCAAGGAACTGAAGATCGAGGCCATCCTCGACACCCCGGTGAACATCGTGGTCACCGCCGACCCGACCCGCGGCGGCCGCCACACCCTGGGCCGTCACACGCAGCCGCAGATGGCCCCGTACTCCTCCGCGCTCGCGGTCGAGAACCTGTGGCTCGCGGCCCGCGCCGAGGGCCTCGGCGTCGGCTGGGTCTCGTTCTTCGACGAGCGCGAGATGGTCCGCACGCTGGGCCTGCCCGAGCACCTCGAAGTCGTCGCCTACCTCTGCGTCGGTTACGTCGACGAGTTCCCGGACGAGCCCGAGCTGATGCAGGCCGGGTGGGCCAAGCGCCGTCCGCTGTCCTGGGTCGTCCACGAGGAGACGTACGGGCGCCGCGCGCTGCCCGGCGAGGACCCGCACGACCTGCTCTCCGAGACCGTCTCCAACATCCGCCCGCTGGACGCCAAGGCGCTCGGCGAGGCGTGGGAGCGCCAGAAGCGCATGACGAAGCCCGCGGGCGCGCTCGGCATGCTGGAGATCATCTCCGCGCAGCTGTCCGGCCTGTCCCGGATGTGCCCGCCCCCGATCCCGGAGCCCGCGGCCGTCGCGATCTTCGCGGGCGACCACGGCGTGCACGCCCAGGGCGTCACCCCCTGGCCCCAGGAGGTGACCGGCCAGATGGTCGCGAACTTCCTCGGCGGGGGAGCGGTCTGCAACGCGTTCGCGAACCAGGTCGGCGCCGAGGTCTGTGTCATCGACGTGGGCGTCGCCTCCGAACTCCCGGCCACGCCGGGCCTGTTGCCGCGCAAGGTCCGCGCGGGCACCGCCGACATGACGACCGGACCGGCCCTGACCCGTGAAGAGGTCAAGGCCGCCATCGAGGTCGGCATCGAGACGGCCCGCGACCTGGTCGCGGCAGGCAACAAGGCGCTCCTGACGGGCGAGATGGGCATCGCCAACACCACGGCGTCGGCGGCCCTCATCTCCGTCTACACCGAGGTCGACCCGGCCGAGGTCACCGGCCGCGGCACCGGCATCAACGACGAGACGCACGCCCGCAAGATCGAGGTCGTGCGCCGCGCCCTGGACGTCCACAAGCCCGACCCGGCGGACCCGATCGGCGTTCTCTCGGCGGTCGGCGGCCTGGAGCACGCGGCCATGGTCGGCCTGCTCCTGGGCGGCGCCTCGCTGCGCACCCCGGTGATCCTGGACGGCGTCAGCGCCGGAGCGGCCGCCCTGGTCGCCCGCGCCATCGCCCCCGAGGTCCTGGCGGCCTGCATCGCCGGCCACCGCAGCGCGGAGCCCGGCCACGTGGCGGCCCTGAACAAGCTGGGCCTGCGCCCCCTGGTCGACCTCGACCTCCGCCTCGGCGAGGGCACGGGCGCCCTGCTCGCCCTCCCGATCGTGCAGAGCGCGGCCCGGGCGATGCACGAGGTGGCGACGTTCGACTCGGCGGGCGTCACCGAGAAGTAGCCGGTACGAAGCTGTCAGCAGGCGTTCCGCCCGCACAGAAAGGGCGGAACGCCTCCTCACACCCACCTCGCCCCCTCGCTGTGGGCAGGCGTTCCGTACGGCGGAACGGGTGGGCACAGCGCCATGGCGCGGGGTGACCATCGCAGCGGCCTCGACATAAGCTGCCCCCACCAGAACCTGCACGTCACAGGGCTCCAGCGTCGCAGCCCAAAGAGCCCAGCCGCACCAGGAGCCACACGAGATGCCGTCCGCACAGCACCCCGCCTACCCCGTAGGCCTCCGCCTCACAGGCCGCAAGACGATAGTCATCGGCGGCGGCCAGGTGGCCCAGCGCAGGCTGCCCGCGCTGATCGCGGCAGGCGCCGACATCACCCTCGTCTCCCCGTCGGCCACCCCTTCGGTCGAGGCCATGGCGGACGCGGGCGAGATCACCTGGGTGCGGCGCCGCTACGAGGACGGCGACCTCGCCGACGCCTGGTACGTGCTGATCGCGACGGCCGACCGCAAGGCCAACGACGAGGCGTCCGCCGAAGCGGAGCGGGGCCGCACCTGGTGCGTCCGCTCCGACGACGCCGACGCCGCGACCGCCTGGACCCCGGCCACCGGCCGCACCGAGGGCGTCACCGTCGCCGTCCTCTCCTCCGAGGCCGCCGACCGCGACCCGCGCCGCACGGCCACCATCCGCGACGCCCTCGTCGAGGCCCTCCGCGACGGCACGGTCAGCGCCGAGCGCACCCGCACCCCGGGCGTCGCCCTGGTCGGCGGCGGCCCCGGCGACCCCGACCTGATCACGGTCCGCGGCCGCCGGCTGCTCGCCGAGGCCGACGTGGTCATCGCCGACCGCCTCGGCCCCCGCGACCTGCTCGACGAACTCCCGCCGCACGTCGAGGTGATCGACGCCGCGAAGATCCCGTACGGTCGGCAGATGGGCCAGGAGGCGATCAACCAGGCCCTCATCGACCACGCCAAGCAGGGCAAGGCCGTGGTCCGCCTCAAGGGCGGCGACCCGTACGTCTTCGGCCGCGGCATGGAGGAGGCCCAGGCGCTGGCCGCCGAGGGCATCCCGGTCACCGTCGTGCCCGGCATCTCCAGCTCGATCAGCGTCCCCGGCGCGGCCGGCATCCCGGTCACGCACCGCGGTGTGGCGCACGAGTTCACCGTGGTCAGCGGCCACGTGGCGCCCGACGACGAGCGCTCCCTGGTCGACTGGTCCGCGATGGCCCGGCTGACCGGCACCCTCGTGATCCTCATGGGCGTCGACAAGATCGGGAAGATCGCCGCGGCCCTGATCGCCCACGGGAAGCCGGGCGACACCCCCGTCGCCCTGATCCAGGAGGGCACCACGGCCGCCCAGCGCCGCGTCGACGCGACCCTCGACACGGTCGGCGAGAAGGCCGTCGCGGAGGGCGTGAAGCCGCCGGCCGTCATCGTCGTCGGCGCGGTCGTCCGCGAGAACCCCGACAAGTAACCGGCGACACGCAACCGGACCACCCGAGTAACCAGCGGTAACGGAACCCGTCCCGAGCCGTTGGCACCACACCGAGAACAAGGCAGTATCGACCCGTGGCTGAACCCAAAGGTCTCATCACCATCGAGGACCCCGACGACCCGCGCCTGCGTGACTACACGGGCCTGACCGACGTCGAGCTGCGCCGCAAGCGCGAACCGGCCGAGGGCCTGTTCATCGCCGAGGGCGAGAAGGTGATCCGCCGGGCCAAGCTCGCCGGGTACGAGATGCGCTCGATGCTGCTCTCCGCGAAGTGGGTCGACGTCATGCGCGACGTCATCGACGAGGTCCCGGCCCCGGTGTACGCGGTCGCGCCCGACCTGGCCGAACAGGTCACGGGCTACCACGTGCACCGCGGCGCCCTCGCCTCCATGCAGCGCAAGCCGCTGCCCACGGCCGAGGAGCTCCTCACCACGGCCCGCCGAGTGGTGATCATGGAATCCGTGAACGATCACACCAACATCGGCGCGATCTTCCGGTCGGCCGCCGCGCTCGGCATGGACGCGGTGCTGCTCTCCCCGGACTGCGCGGACCCGCTCTACCGCCGCTCGGTGAAGGTCTCCATGGGCGCGGTCTTCTCCGTCCCGTACGCCCGCCTGGAAGCCTGGCCCAAGGGCCTGGAGACGGTCCGCGACGCGGGCTTCAACCTCCTGGCGCTCACCCCCGCCGAACAGGCCAAGTCCCTCGACGAGGTGGCCCCGCACCGCATGGACCGCGTCGCGCTGATGCTGGGCGCCGAGGGCGACGGTCTGACCACGAAGGCCCTGATGGCGGCGGACGAATGGGTCCGCATCCCGATGGCCCACGGAGTGGACTCGCTGAACGTGGGAGCGGCGGCCGCGGTCGCGTTCTACGCGGTGGCCACCGGCCGTCCGGAGCTCTGACTCAGCTCTCCCGGTCGGGAGCGGGCTGCTGCCGCGCGGCGGTCGAGTGCGGTACGCCGAAGTCGCCGAGCCCGCGCGACGGCCCCTGGCAGCCCTGCATCGCCGCGATCGCGAGCGCCACGAGCAGCGTCACCACCACGAACACGAAGAGCCGCTGCCCCAGCAGCCGGGGGTTGGCGGGCCGCAGCCGCTTGCCGGTCCCCGTCCCGTTCGTACGGGGAGCGGGGCGCCCGGCGCCACTGCGCGGAGCGGGCCTGCTGCCGGACCGCGACGAGGTGGTGCGGGCGGGCCCGCCCGACCTGCCGTTGCTGGGCCGCGGCGCCGGTGTCCCCGGCTGCGTACGCCGCTGGGTGCGCTGCCGCTCGTGCCGCTCGTGCTGCTCGTAGGTGTCGGCGAGCCGCCCCGTCGGCCGGTCCTGCTCGGCGACCCGCGGCGCCGGCGGTCGCGCCTCGCCCAGACCCTGCGCCTCGCGGGCCGCGATCTCCTTGAGCCGCAGCGACAGTTGCAGGGTGCTCGGCCGCTCCTCCGGGTCCTTGGCGAGGCACGCGCGCAGCAACGGCGCGAGGGCGTCCGGCACCCCGTGCAGCTGCGCCTCCTCGTGCACGACGCGGTAGAGCATCACCTCGGAACTGCCGTGCCCGAAGGGCGAGTCACCCATGGCGGAGTACGCGAGCGTGGCCCCGAGGGCGAAGACGTCGGTGGCGGGCGTGACGGCGGCGCCGCGCACCTGCTCGGGCGCGAGGAAGCCGGGGGAGCCCACGGCGGTGCCCACGTGCGTCAGCGTCGAGGCCCCGGTCGCCCACGCGATGCCGAAGTCGATGATCCGCGGCCCCTTCGGGGACAGCAGGATGTTGGACGGCTTGAGATCCCGGTGGACCACGCCCGCCTCGTGCACGGCGACGAGCCCCTCCGACAGCGCGGCACCCACGGCCGCGACATCGGCCGCGGACAACGGCCCTTCCTCGGCGACCTTGTCGTGCAGCGAGGGCCCGGGCACGTACTGCGTCGCGAACCACGGCCGCTCGGCCTCCAGATCGGCGGCGACCAGGCGCGCGGTGCAGCCGCCGCGGATCCGCCGGGCGGCGGACACCTCGCGCGCGAACCGCGACCTGAACTCCTGATCCTCCGCCAGATCCGGCCTGATCACCTTGAGCGCGACCCGCTGCCCCCGCCGGTCGGAACCCAGATAGACGACACCCATGCCGCCGGCCCCGAGCCGTCTGTGCAGCCTGAACGAGCCGACGACGCGCGGGTCCTCGCGCCTCAGGCGCATCATCGCCATCTTCATCCCCGCTGCTGACCGGTCCGTCTGACGAGCCACAGCTTACGTTTCCGCGGCCGACTGCGCGCAGAGGCCGCGCCCTCGCGGCAGATTCGATTGTCAGTGCCCGGTGGGACACTTGAAAGGTGGTCAGGGAGCGCGGGAACAGGGCGGCTTGAGGCTGCCCGGACTCCCAACCACCCGTCGCAGAAGGGGGATTGGGCCCATGAAGGGTGATCGTGTCGAGATAGTCGTGGATGCCGGGGACACGACACGTACGTACGAGGTGGTGGCCAGCCGCGCAGGTCGCAGAGTGGAGACCGCGGTGCGCAGGGGAGTCGTGGAAGTGAGCGAAGTCACCCGCTCCGGTTCCGTGGTGCGCACCGCGCGCTTCATGGCGACCCGCGTCCTGGCTCTGGTCGAGCAGCCGGTGCCGCGGGAGGAGACGGGGGAGAAGGAGGCCCGTACCGGACGTCCCCTCGGGGAAGACCCCGAGACCGAGTAGGTCTTCCGGCTTCCGTCTCCACCCAGGGGAGTAGATGAGACGGGAGCGCTCATCCTCCGGGAGGCCCGGCAATCGGTACGAGGGCATGACGCCCCGGACGGTCGGCGCCCATAGATTTGAGGTCAAGCGGCGGGTACAGCACTCGTCCCCCGAGGTCAGGTGCCCGCCGCTGCCACAACCGAAGATCCATGAAGTGATCCACAGATTTCGACCGGGAGAGGACCATGGCGGACACGGCATCGCGGACCACACTGCTCCGCACACGGATCCGCAGGCCGTACCCGCCTGCGACCGGCCGCCGCCACCCCCTGGTGGCCACGGCCATGGTTCTCCCTCTCGCGGCCCTGCTCGTCGTCGTCTTCGGCGGCTGGGACGCGATGGTCACACAGGCGTCGTCCGTGGGCGTGATGCTGGGGCGCTGAGCGGCGCCTCCAGGCCCGGAAGAGCGGTCCGGGCGGGGACATCCGGCCATGAAACCCCGTGGGGACGGGGGTGCGGCGGACGGCACAAATACTGCGCGCAGCTGGGGAGCTGCGCGCAGTATTGCTTTCCGGGCCAGGTCCCCCCGGGACCGCCTTCCGGCCGGTGCCCCGGTGGGACGGAGCGGTACAGCCGGTATCCGGCGGCGGGCAGGAGCCGTAGGCTCGGCGCGACCACGCACCACACCCGGGGGATCCCGTGAACAGCATCTCGTCGGCCTCGCCCATCCTGCCGGAGCTGCGCGCCAGGGCCCGGACGGCTGCCCACCCCACCGGCATACCGTGCGTCTGCGGCGCGGCCACGCTCGCCGACCGCCCCGACGGCGCCGTCGTCCGGCACGGCGACACGGTCGCGAAGGCGCACGCCCCCGGCACCGACCCGGCCGCCCTCGGACTCCGCCTCGCCGTGGCCGCGCACCCCGCCCTCAAGGGCGTACTCCTGGCGCCGCTGCGGCCCGAGGTCTCGCCGCTGCAGGGCCGCCTGGTCACGTTCTGGCCGTACGGCACCCCCGTCGACCCCGAGCACCCCGAACACGCGCCGTGGGAGGCCGCGGGCGCCCTCCTGGCACGACTGCACACCACCCCCGCGCACCGGCTGCCGCCCGCCCTGCCGGCCATGAGAGGCCCGCGGAAGGCGGCCCGCGCACTGGACCGCCTGAGAGCCGAGGCGCCCGGTCACCCCGCCGTGGAGCCCGTCCTCGCCGCCTGGCGCACGCTGCCCCCGTGGGCCCGCGCGGAAGCCCCGTACGACCACGCCCGCGCCCTGACCCACGGCGACCTCCACCTCGGCCAGCTGGTCCGCCACCCCGCCGACTCCTCGACCTGGCTCCTCATCGACGTCGACGACCTCGGACTCGGCGACCCCGCCTGGGACTTGGCCCGCCCTGCCGCCTGGTTCGCCTGCGGTCTGCTGCCCGCGGAGGAGTGGACCCGATTCCTCGGCGCCTACCAACGCACAGGCGGCGCGAAGGAACTGGGCCTGGACGACCCCTGGCCCGCCCTGGACGTCCCGGCCCGCGCCCTCACCGCCCAGACGGCCGCGCTCGCCGTGGCGAAGGCCGTCACCGCCGGACGGGAACTGGACGAGGTGGAGGAGGCGGTCGTCGACGCCTGTGCCCGAATGGCATCCGTACCGCCGCAGTTGGGGTCCGATCCGGCCAAGTAGGGTGCGGGGGACGGAAGCCGGGAAGTGTTCCGGCGAAGCAGCACCGACCGGCGAGGAGTTGAGCCGACCATGCAGTGTCCCAAGTGCCATGCACCGATGCACACCTACAACCGCAATGGCGTCCAGATCGAGCAGTGCAGCGGTTGCCGCGGGATATTCCTGGACTACGGCGAGCTGGAGTCGCTGACCCGCCTGGAGTCCCAGTGGCAGCAGCAGGTCCCGCCGGCCCCGCCCGCTCCACAGGCCTACCCGGCCGCCCCCGCCCCGGCGTGGGGCGCGCCGCACCACGGCGGCCACCACGGTGGGCACCACAGCCACCACCACAAGAGCTTCGGCCGGATGCTCTTCTCCTCCTGAGCGGCACGAACGACATCAGGCCCCCGGTCCGAGGACCGGGGGCCTGATGGCTGGTGCGCGATACTGGGATTGAACCAGTGACCTCTTCCGTGTCAGGGAAGCGCTCTCCCGCTGAGCTAATCGCGCGGGGGTCCTTGCGGACCTGTGGACGATACTGGGATTGAACCAGTGACCTCTTCCGTGTCAGGGAAGCGCTCTCCCGCTGAGCTAATCGTCCGGGTGGGCTGGAAGCCAGTGCGCGATACTGGGATTGAACCAGTGACCTCTTCCGTGTCAGGGAAGCGCTCTCCCGCTGAGCTAATCGCGCGGGACGGATCAGGAACGGACCGGAGTCCGAAGATCCAGTGCGCGATACTGGGATTGAACCAGTGACCTCTTCCGTGTCAGGGAAGCGCTCTCCCGCTGAGCTAATCGCGCTTGGAGGTGGAGACGGGATTTGAACCCGTGTAGACGGCTTTGCAGGCCGTTGCCTCGCCTCTCGGCCACTCCACCAAGGAGCGTAGGGGTTCGGGAAGATCCCCCACATCCGAGCGAACGACCGGGTTCGAACCGGCGACCTCAACCTTGGCAAGGTTGCGCTCTACCAACTGAGCTACGTTCGCGTGTCTTTCCGGCCCGCTTCCGCGTCCCGGCGACGTGTTGAACTCTAGCGGATTCCCGGGGGAGGTCCAAAACGCGTTTGCGCAGCGTGCTGCGGTGCGATCCCCGGCGTGACCACCGGAGCGACCACCGCACCTCCACCCCAGGTCACCGCGTCGTCACCGGCCATAGACTCGAAACCGTGCACGACTCCTCCTCCCCGCCCCCGCTCGCCCGCTTCGGCGAGATCGTCGCGACCGATCTCCAGGACGTCACCGATGACCCCGCCGCCCTGGACTCCAGCGGCTTCTGGGCGGTCAGCGCGGACTTCGAGGGGCGTCTGGTGTGCGCCCGCTTCGGGAACGTCCGCGAGGAACCGGTGCCCGCGCCGCGCCCCGGCGCCTGGCAGGGGCCCGCCGCGGCGGACTGGGTGTCCTCGCTCGACCACGCCGCGTACACGGAAGGCGTGCGCCGGATACGCGCGTACATCGCGACCGGCGAGGTCTACCAGGCCAACCTCTGCCGCGTGCTGTCCGCGCCGGTGCCCGCGGACGCCGACGTCGACGCCCTCACCGCTCTCCTCGCGCGCGGGAACCCCGCTCCTTATGGGGGCACCATCAGGCTCCCCGGCCACGGAGTGGAGATCGCGACGGCCTCGCCCGAGCTGTTCCTGCGCCGCGACGGGCGGGTCGTGGAGTCAGGACCCATCAAGGGCACCGGCCGCACCGAGGCCGACCTCCTGGAGAAGGACTACGCCGAGAACGTGATGATCGTGGACCTGGTCCGCAACGACCTCGGCATCGCCTGCGCGACGGGGACGGTGACCGTGCCCGATCTGTGCGCGGTCGAGAAGCACCCGGGCCTCGTCCACCTCGTCTCCACCGTGCGCGGCGAACTGCGAGCGGGCGCCGGCTGGCCCGAGCTGCTCGACGCCGCGTTCCCGCCCGGCTCCGTGACCGGCGCCCCCAAGTCCAGCGCACTGCGGATCATCGACGAACTGGAGACGGCACCGCGCGGCCCTTACTGCGGCGGCGTCGGCTGGGTCGACGCGGACCGGGGCACGGGGGAGCTGGCCGTCGGCATCCGTACCTTCTGGATCGACCGCGCCGCCGGCGTGCTGCGCTTCGGCACCGGGGCCGGGATCACCTGGGGCTCCGACCCCGAGGGGGAGTGGCGGGAGACCGAACTGAAGGCGGCGCGACTGCTCGCGGTAGCGTCGGGAACCCACGGGGACGTCTAGGGCGTGTTTCGAAAGTCCCGTCGTCCGCCCGAAGGGCGGGCCCCGCGGCGTCTGGTGCGTGCGATCGCAAGGCGCCGGAGCGTCCTAATAGCGGAGCTATTCGGGCGTTTCGGCAACGCCGCGAGCGTGCGTGCCAGGCGTCGCGGGGCAGGCGGGACTTTCGAAACACGCCCTAGTCCACGCAAGTTGGAGGGACCGAAGTTGAAGATCTGGCTCGACGGCGGGCTGCACGACACCGAGACCGCGCGCGTCTCCGTCTTCGACCACGGGCTGACCGTGGGCGACGGCATCTTCGAGACGGTGAAGACGGTCGACGGCAAGCCGTTCGCGCTCAGCCGCCACCTCGACCGCCTCACCCGCTCCGCGCAGGGCCTCGGCCTGCCCGAGCCGGACCTCGACGAGGTGCGCCGCGCCTGCGCCGCGGTCGTCGAGGCCAACCCGATGGCGCTCGGCCGGCTCCGCATCACCTACACCGGCGGCCTCTCGCCGCTCGGCTCGGACCGCGGCGAGGCGGGCACGACGCTCGTCGTGGCGCTCGGCGAGGTCCAGCGCCGCCCCGACACCACCGCGGTGATCACCGTCCCGTGGACCCGCAACGAGCGGGGTGCTCTCGCGGGCCTGAAGACCACCTCGTACGCGGAGAACGTCGTAGCCCTCGCCCGTGCCCGCGAACACGGCGCGTCCGAGGCCCTGTTCGCGAACACCGTGGGGCGGCTGTGCGAGGGCACGGGCTCCAATGTCTTCGTCGTGCTCGACGGAGAGATCCACACCCCGCCGGTCGCCTCGGGCTGTCTGGCCGGCATCACGCGCGCCCTCGCCGTCGAGTGGACCGGCGCCCAGGAGACCGACCTGCCGCTGTCGGTGCTCGCCGAGGCCGACGAGGTGTTCCTGACCTCGACGCTGCGCGACGTCCAGGCCGTGCACCGGGTCGACGACCGCGGCCTCACGGACGCCCCGGGGCCGGTCACCGCCCAGGCGATGAAGGTGTGGGACGAGCGGGCCGCGGACGACCTGGACCCGTGAGCCGGCACCGGTGATTCCGCTGTCGCCAAAGCCGTGGGGGCGGGTACAACACCGGTGATGACCACCACCCTGCGGCCGACCGAGCCGCTCCAGCGCAGTGCCGACGGCACCCGTTCACGCCACTACGCGGTGTGCGTGAACAGCCGCCCCGTCGGCACGCTCCACCTCGCCACGCACCCCGCGTTCGGCCCGTCCGTCGCCCAGATACGCGATCTGCGCATCGACGAGCGGGACCGGGGGCGAGGCCGCGGCACGGTCGCCGCGCTCGCCGCGGAGGAAGTGGCCCGCAGCTGGAACTGCCGCCGCGTCGAGGCGTCGGTCCCCGCGCACCAGGTGGAGCTGCTGCGGCTCGCCGGCGCGCTCGGATACGTGGAGCGCAACCGGAACATGGCCAAGGCGCTGCCGCAGCGGCCGCCCGTCCTGCCGCCCGGCAGCGTCGGACGGCGCATGACGGAGGCCGAGTACGGGCCGTGGCTGGCCCGCGAGAAGGCGAGCTACGAGCGCACCCTCGTCGAGCGGGGCACGACGGAGCGGGAGGCCCACGAGAAGTCCGAGCGCGACCACGCGGCCCTGCTGCCCGAGGGCGTCGGAACCCCGGACGTCCTGATCAGCGTCCTGGAGCACGAGGGGGAGAGCGTCGGAACGCTCTGGCTGGCCCAGCGCCCCGACGGCGCCTTCGTCTTCGACGTCGAGGTGGCGGCCGATCACCGGGGGCACGGCCACGGCCGCTCCCTGATGCTGCACGCCGAGGCGGACGCGCTCGCCGCGGGCGCCACCCGGATCGGCCTCAACGTCTTCGCGGACAACACCCCGGCGCGGCGCCTGTACGAGTCGCTCGGCTACGAGCCGGTCCAGTACCACCTCTACAAGCCACTGCTGTAGCCGAGCGGGTCGGGGGAGGTGGCGGCACATCGCCGCGCCGCCCGGCACGCACGCTCGCCGCACCCGCCCAAGTCCCGAGTCGCTCGGCCGGCAGGACCTTCGTACGGCACGGTGATCGCACGCACCGAACGACGCGGGAACGCAGCTCTACTTCGCGTGACCCGCTTGGCCGGCGAGCAGCCGGTCGGCGATTTCCTCGATCCGTGCGCGCAGCCCGCTCTGGTCCTTGCTGCCGTCCAGGAGCTCGCCCCCGATCTCGTACGTCGGAGTGCCCTTGACGCCGATCACCTTGCCCTCGGCCTGGTCGGCGTCGACGATCAGGATGTGCCGGCCGTCGACGAGGGCGGTGTCGAACTCCTCGGCGTCCAGGCCGATCCGGCCCGCCACCTCGACGAGGACCGGCTCGCCCGCCGCGTCGAACCGCTCGACGTCGGCGAGCACCGCCGCCACGTACTCCCAGCCCTTGCCCTGCGCGAACGCCTCCTCGGCGGCCTGGGCGCCGGCGAAGGAGTGCTTGTGCTTGTCGAGCGGGAAGTGCCGCAGGCGGATCTCGAGGCGGTCGCCGTAGCGCTCGCGCAGCGCGCGGATGTCGTCGAGGGCCGTGCGGCAGTCGGGACACTGCAGCTCGCACCAGACATCGAGGACCGGGGCCGGGTTCGGGGCGTTCATGGGGCCAGTCTCCCAGGCCCGCTCGCGGCGGCCCAACCAGGACCTGTGGAGGAGAGGGACCCGGAGATCTCCCTGAGGTCCGTCCCGGCCGTGGCCGCGGGCCCCTTCGGCGGTGCACGATGGAAGGGGCGAACCGCCCCGATGCCGACCGATACGCCCCAGTCCAGGAGGACCGGATGATTGCCGAGACCGTCTGTTCCGCCGCGTCCGTGGCGGGCCTGGGCATCGCCGCGGTCACCGCGTACCGCAAGCGGTTCCTCGCGGCCGCCCGGCTGGCCGCCTACTCCCTCGTCCCGCTGGGCCTGGTGATGACCGGCGCGGTCGAGTGGGCCGTGGACACCGCGTTCAGCCCGACCGCGTGGGCCGGCTTCGGCGTGCTCGGCGCGGCCTGGCTGATGTTCATGGGCACCCGCGCCGTCGAGCGCCGCGGCGGCGGCACCCGCAAGGAGCGCAAGGCCGCCAAGGCCGCCGCGCGGCGCGAGGCCGTGGCGCCGGCCGCGTCCGCCCCCTCGCTCGCCCGGAGCCCGCGCAGCGCCCCCGTCGCCCAGCCCGGGCCGAAGGCGGGCGCGGGGGACGACTTCAGCGACATCGAGGCGATCCTGAAGAAGCACGGGATCTGACGGCGCTCGTCAAACGGCGCCCCGCAGAAGGGGGTTGGAGACCACCCGCTCGCGCTCCGCGCGCGCTGGTGGCCAACGTGCGTCCACGGCAGGGCAGTTCGAGTGGGTGCACGCCGGGCGCGGACGGCCCGCGCCCGTGCGGACGTACGTACGACATGCCCCGTCGATGCGTACAGATGACCGTGCCCGGGGTCACGTAATCCGGCGAACTGCCGCCCGGGACGCGCGTGTTGACCACCTGGCGCCGATCGCCTGCGCCATCATCACCGCGAGATGCTGGACACACCGCAGCTGGACGAACAGCTGAACGCAGAGACGAACGAGGCGCCCCCGGTGCCCGCTCCCGTGACCCCGAACCCCGACGCCGAGCGCGGCTGCCTCTTCGCGCTCTCCCAGCCACCGCTGATGATCTTCCTGGCGGTGATCGGCTTTCTGCTCATGATGGCCGCCCTGCACGACCTCCTGCTGCTGTGAACGCCACCGTGCGCGGGCTCAGCCCGCGGCCTCCTTGCGGCGCGCCCGGTACGCGGCCACGTGCAGCCGGTTCCCGCACGTGCGGCTGTCGCAGTAGCGGCGCGAGCGGTTGCGGGACAGATCCACGAACGCGTGCCGGCAGTCCGGCGCGTCACAGCGCCGCAACCGCTCCTGTTCCCCGGCGACCACGAAGAACGCAAGGGCCATCCCGCAGTCGGCCGCCAGGTGGTCCTCGACCGAGGCGCCGGGCGCGAAGTAGTGCACGTGCCAGTCGTAGCCGTCGTGGTCCGTCAGGCGCGGGGTGGTGCCCGCGGCGGCGATCAGTTCGTTGATCAACTCCGCGGCGGCGCGGGGGTCGGGTGCCGCGAACACCTCGCCGAACCGGTCACGCACCGCACGCACCGCGGCGAGCTCACGCTCCGCGAGCACGCCCACATCGCTGATCTCGTGCTTTCGTACGAAATCTTCGAGGGCCGGCAGATCCGTGAGCCTGTCCGCCGTGCCGGCGGCGTCGTCCGGTGCGGTGTTCACCAGATCCACCACGGTGTCGAGCGCGCACCGGGTGTCGTGGGTGATCAGCACGATTCGCTCCCTGGCCTGGGGGGTCGGGCCTGCGCCCGCCGATGCTGGCCGAGCCTAGCGCCTGTCCCTGTCCGTGGGGCCCGGGGAGCAGGCCGACGCCGTCGCCGTGGAAGGTCCCACGGCGACGGCGCCGGATGTCTGCCGTATGCGGTTGTCGTGCTGTCCTGCTGTGGTGAAGGTGCTCAGACCCGTGCCGTCTCCCCGAGTGGACGGCACGGGGCGCTCTCGCGCTGCCTGACACCGGCTGGGAACCGGCGCGGGCGTCCTCGCGCGGCTAGCTCTCCGCGAGGATGTGCGAGAGCTCCTGATCGAGGTCGAAGTGACGGTGTTCCGTGCCGGGTGGCACGGCGGCGTCCGTCCGCTTCAGGAACGACTCGAGGGCCCGTGCCGGGGCCTCGAGCAGAGCTTCTCCCTCCGGGGAACTCAGGGCGATGCAGACGACGCCCTGACCATGGCTGCGGGACGGCCAGACTCGGACGTCTCCGGTGCCGGTCGGCCGGTGAAGGCCTTCGGCGAGGAGGTCGCGGGCAAACACCCACTCGACCGTCTCTTCGGCTCCGGTGTGGAAGGTGGCGTGCACGGCATACGGATCGGCCGTGTCATACCGCAGTCCTGCGGGAACAGGCAGTGAGGACTCGCTCGACACAACGAGGCGCAGGTGCAGCTCGCAGCTGACCGTGGTGTTCATAAGCGCCAGGGCCTTTCGCTCAGTGTGCGCTCGGGGATTCGCACGTCGGCGAAATCGACATGCCACCTACGGTGCCGTTGTAAACCCCTCTGAGTGTTTTGGACGTCTTTAGGTAGCTCGTACGGCCGAGTCTTTCTTGTAGGGGAACGGCCATTCCAGTGACGGGATTGGTTCCGGTAGGTTTGGCTGTATGAATACGGGGAGTGACGAGGCGGCCGGGACGGCCGCCGACACCGACGACACCGGGTCCGAGTCCGAGGCGAAGCCGCTGGGCTCACGGGCCCCGGAGTTCATCCAGGCGCGCAGGGCGCTCCATCTGAGCTGGCAGGTCGGCGTCTTCGTGGTGGGCCTCGCGGTCGTCGTCGCGGGCATCATCATGCTGCCGCTGCCGGGTCCCGGATGGCTGGTGATCTTCGGTGGCATGGCGATCTGGGCGACCGAGTTCGTCTGGGCGCAGCTGGTGCTGCGGTGGACGAAGCGCAAGGTCACCGAGGCCACGCAGAAGGCGCTCGATCCGAGGGTGCGGCGGCGGAACATCATCCTGACGACGGTCGGCCTGGTGATCGTCGCGGTGCTCGTGGGTATCTACGTGTGGAAGTTCGGCTTCGAGATGCCGTGGAACATCAAGCAGTGACGGCACGGTGATCACCTGCGGCGCGGGATGGTCTCAGGCACCCCCTGACATGGGGTAATGTTCTTCCTGCGCCGGGCGATTAGCTCAGTGGGAGAGCGCTTCGTTCACACCGAAGAGGTCACTGGTTCGAACCCAGTATCGCCCACCCGGAACCGAGGGCCCCGGAGACGTCGAGTCTCCGGGGCCCTCGGTGTACGTGTGTCAGGGTCCCGGCCCCGCAGCTCCTGTGCGGCGCCTCCTGTGTAACGGTTCAGACCGCCCTGCACCCCTGCTCCGACCTGCGTGTTCGAAGCGCTTCGATCCAAATCTTTGTCCGAACCGTTGACGTCCTCCCGCCCCGTCTCTACCTTTGCCCGGCAAGCGCTTTCCTAAAACGATTCAATGCGCAGGTGGAGGGGCGAACTGTGCCTAGCAACAGGGATCTTGACCGGCGTGGCCTGCTGAAGGTCACGGGGGCGTCGGTCGCGGCACTCGGACTGACGGCGGCCGGGTGTGGTGGCAACGACGGCGGGTCGGGTGACGGTGGCCCCGTCACCCTCCGGTACGCGTGGTGGGGCGGCGAGCCGCGGGCTGTCGCCATCAAGAAGACGATCAAGCTCTTCGAGAAGAAGTACCCGAAGATCAAGATCAAGGCGGAATTCACCGATTACGCGTCCTTCTGGGAGAAGTTCCAGACGCAGGCCTCCGGCGGAAATCCGCCGGACGTCTTCCAGGATGCGGTCGCCTTCCTGCGCAAGTACGACAAGCGTGGCGTGCTGATGGATCTCAAGTCGCAGTCGGACGCCGGGAATTTGAGCCTCAAGAACTTCCGCAACGGAGTTCTGACGGCAGGTCAGGTGGACGGAAAGCAGCTCGGAATTCCCGTCGGTGCCAACACCATGTCGCTCGTGATCGACCTCAAGGCCTTCAAGAAGGCGGGCGTCGAGGCGAAGTTCGGCTGGACCTGGGACGAGTACTTCACCGCGCTGCAGACGGTCCAGGACAAGCTGAAGATCGCCGGCGACACCGGCTACGGCGGCATCATGTACCTCTACGACCTCTACCTGCGGCAGAACGGCAAGGCGTTCTACACCGACAGCGCTCTCGGCTTCACCGAGGACGACCTGACGCAGTGGTGGACCGACTACTACAAGCGGGTCAAGTCCGGCCTCGTGGCCGACCCCAGGAAGATCGAGCAGGTGCAGCCCAAGTCCGGTCTGTCCGCGGGGCTCGCCGCTTCGGAATTCACCTGGGACAACTTCTCCATCCGTTATGAGGGAGAGGGCGAATCCGACTACGGCATCGCGCCCATTCCCACGACGGACGGCAAGCAGACCGGCCAGTACCTCGGCTCGCTGATGCTCAGCGCCTTCTCCGGGACCAAGCACCCGAAGGAAGCGGCCCAGTTCATCGACTTCATGGTCCACGACCCCGAGGTCGGCAAGATCATGGGTTACGACCGCGGCATTCTCGCGACCCAGGAGCAGTACGACGCGTTCAAGCCCGCCGACGCGCAGAACAAGGCGATCGCGGCGTACGAGGACGAGGTCTCCAAGGCCGGAGTGCTCGGGAAGATCACTCCGCATCCGTCCGGCGCCGACGTCATCGAGGCGGCGTTCCTGCGGATCGGTGGAGAGGTCGCGCAGGGCAAGAGCAAGCCCGCCGCCGCGGCCAAGCAGTTGTTCAGCGAGGCCAAGGCCGCCTTCGCGGCCTGAGGGGACATTCGGTCATGACGCTCGTCAAGGAATCGCCCGCGGTGCCGGCGCAGAAGCGGACCTCCGCCGCTGTCGCCGGCCGGCGCGGGCGGCGCCGCGAGAACCTCGCCGGCTATCTCTTCATGTCGCCGTGGATCGCGGGGTTCGTGCTGCTCACCGCGGGGCCGATGATCGCCTCGCTGTACTACGCGTTCACCAGCTACAACCTGTTCACGCCGCCCAAGTGGGTCGGCCTGGACAACTTCACGACGATGTTCCAGGACCCGCGCTGGCAGAAGTCGGTGCAGGTCACGCTCAAGTACGTCGTCGTGGCCACGCCGCTGAAACTGCTGCTCGCACTCGGTGTGGCGATGCTGCTCGCGCAGAAGCGGCGTGGACAGGGCCTGTACCGGGCCGCCTTCTACATGCCCTCGCTCATCGGGGCGAGCGTCTCCGTCGGATTCGTCTGGCGGGCGTTGTTCTCCGACGACGCCGTCGTCGACCGGACGCAGAAGATCTTCGGGCTCGACATCGGCGGCTGGATCGGCAACCCGGACTACGTCATCTACGCTCTGGTCGCCCTGAGCGTCTGGCAGTTCGGGGCGCCGATGGTCATCTTCCTGGCCGGCCTCAAACAGGTGCCGCAGGAACTGTACGAAGCAGCGGCGATGGACGGCGCCGGGCCGCTGCGCAGGTTCTGGAACATCACCCTGCCGATGATCTCCCCGGTGCTGTTCTTCAACGTCCTGCTGGAGTCCATCCACGCGTTCCAGGTGTTCGGGTCCGCCTATGTCGTGTCGAACACGAGCTGCGGTCCCGCCGACGCCACCCTCGTCTACACCTGTTACCTGTACCAAAAGGGCTTCAAGGAGGCCCAGATGGGCTTCGCCTCCGCGATGGCCTGGACGCTGGTGATCGCGGTCGCACTGGTCACGGCGGTCCTGTTCTGGTCGCAGAAGAAGTGGGTGTATTACGAGGCCAACACGGAGGCCGCCAAGTGACCAGTGTCACCAGCCCTGCTGTCCGCACCGCCGGTGACCGGCGGCGTACCGGGTCGATCGTCTGGCACGTGGGCGCGCTGCTCGTGCTCGCGGTGGTCCTGTACCCGGTGTTCTGGGTGCTCGGCGCCTCGTTCAAGCCGGGCAAGGAGATCATCGGCAGCCTCGACCTGTTCCCGGGCAAGCCGATCCTGTCCAACTTCTCGGGGCTCGCCGACGGCATCTCCGGCATCAGCATCAGCAGCTTCTTCCTGAACTCGCTGACGTACGCGGGCCTCGCCGTGGCCGGCGTCGTGCTGTCCAGCTCGCTGACCGCGTACGCCTTCGCCAAGATCCGGTTCGCCGGACGGAACCTGCTGTTCACGCTGATGATCGGCACGCTGCTGCTGCCGTATCACGTGCTGCTCATCCCGCAGTACGTGATGTTCCGCAAACTCGAACTCATCGACACGATGGTGCCGCTGGTCGCCGGCAAGTTCCTCGCCACGGAGGCCTTCTTCGTCTTCCTGATGGTGCAGTTCATGCGCGGACTGCCCAAGGAACTCGACGAGGCCGCCAAGCTCGACGGCTGCGGGCACCTGCGCACCTACTGGTCGATCGTGCTGCCGCTGACCCGGCCCGCGCTCATCACCAGCGCCATCTTCACCTTCATCAACGCCTGGAACGACTTCATGGGGCCGCTGATCTACCTCAACAGCCCCGACAAGTACACCGTTTCGCTCGGCCTGATGATGTTCCGCGACCAGGAGGGCATCTCCAACTACGGCGGCCAGGTGGCCATGTCACTGGTCGCGCTGATCCCCGTCATCGCGTTCTTCGCCGCCTTCCAGCGGTATCTCATCGACGGCATGGCGACATCGGGGCTCAAGTGAGGGGCGCCGCTCCCGTGACCGAGTCGCGCCGCCGGATCGGGTTCGGCGTCTTCGCCGAGTGCCTGCTCACCGGCGTCTGGATCGCCCTCGCCTCGGTGCCCGTCGTCACCGCTCCGGCCGCCTTCGCGGCCGGGGCCCGGCACCTGCGCCGACACCTGGAGCAACAGGTCGGCGGATGGCGGGAGTTCGTCGCCGACCTTCGGTCCGCGGCGCGCCGCGGCTGGCTCGTCGGCCTCGCGGGCATCGCCGCCTGGGCCGCCGTCTGGGTCGACCTGCGGGTCGCCCGCGCCGGGCTGCCGGGCGGCCGGTTCGCCGCAGCCGTGGGCCTGTTCGCCCTGCTCGCGGCCGCCGTCACCGTTCTGCGGGCCGCCGCCGTGTGGGAGCCGGGAGCGGCCTGGCGCCCGCTGCTCGGCGCCGCGGCGCGACGCACCCTGCGCGGCCCGGGCGGTTCCCTGCTGCTCGTCTGCGGGATCGCGCTCACCGTCCTGTGCGCCGGCTTCATCACCCCCCTCGCCGTCCCCGTCCTCGGCATCCTCGCCGCGGCGGCGATCGCCGTGGAGGAGCGCGCCGGGACCCGCTGAGGTCCCGGCCCGCCACGGACCCATTCCCTCTCAACGCCCTTCTCGTACGGCACGTTTGGCATGCACGGAAAGGAACAACGATGTCCCCTGTGTCTCCGGGGTTCCCCCGCAGATCCCTCCTCAAGGCCGCCGCGGTGGCCGGTGCCGCCGCACAGTTCAGCTGGGCGCTGGGCAGCGGATCGGCGCAGGCCGCGTCGGCCGCCGACACGGCCGACGACGCGCCGGTCACCCTGAGCTGGCTGGAGGACGGCGGGCTCGGCGCCGCCCCCGGCTCCACCGTCGGTGTGCCGTGGCCGAAGGGCGCGTACGAGAAGGGACAGGAGTTCGCGCTCACGGACGCGGACGGCAAGCAGGTCCCCGTACAGACCTGGCCGCTGGCGCAGTGGCCCGACGGATCGCTGAAGTGGACCGCGCACGCCGTCGGTCCCGGCGCCGGTGACGGCAAGCTCACCCTGAAGGCCGGCCAGGCCGCCGCGCCCGACAAGAAGGTGACCGTCGACGAGAGCGGCGGAGTCGTCACCGTCGACACCGGCGTCGTCGTCACCAAGCTCGGCAAGAGCGGATCGTCCCTGGTCAAGACGGTCACCCGGGGCTCCACCGAGATCGCCAAGGACGGGCGGCTCGTGCTGCTGCGGCAGGCCGAGATCGAGGACGACGAGCAGGGCAGCGTCAAGACGGAACGGTTCGAGTCCGTCATCGAGGAGACCACCGTCGAGCAGGACGGGCCGGTCCGTGCCGTCGTGAAGATCGACGGCAAGCACCGCAAGGGGAACCGCAGCTGGCTCCCGTTCTCCGTCCGGTTCTACTTCTACGCCGGTGCCGAGTCGTTCCGCATGGTCCACACCATCACGTACGACGGCACGCAGGAGCCCGGCAAGGCGTCCGGCGACTTCATCCGCGGCCTCGGCGTGCGCTTCACCGTCCCGATGCGCGACGCCTCGTACGACCGCCACATCCGCATCGGCGGCGAGGACACCGGCATGATCCGGGAGGCCGTCAAGGGCATCACCGGACTGCGCCGCGATCCGGGCGCGTCCGTGCAGGCGGCGCAGTTCGCGGGCGAGAAGCTTGCCGACCCCTCCACCTGGGACCAGCGCGTCACGACCCGCCTCCAGTACATCCCCGAGTGGGGCGACTACACCCTCTCCCAGCTGTCCGCCGACGGCTTCACGCTGCGCAAGCGCACCAAGGCCGGGCACGGCTGGATCGCGGCCGGCGGCGGCAAGCGGGCCAGCGGCTTCGGCTACCTCGGCGGTCCCAGCGGCGGACTCTCCTTCGGTCTGCGCGACTTCTGGGAGAAGCACCCCACCGGGCTCGACATCCGCGGCGCGCACCAGGACGAGGCCGAGGTCACGCTGTGGCTGTGGTCGCCGCAGGCGCAGCCGATGGACCTGCGCTTCTACCACGACGGCATGGGCCAGGACACGTTCGCGGAGCAGCTCGAGGGCCTCAACATCACGTACGAGGACTACGAGCCCGAGTTCGGCACCCCGTACGGCATCGCCCGCACCAGCGAGCTGATGTTCTGGGCGAACGACGCGACGCCGAAGCCGGAGGTGCTCGCCCAGCAGGTCGAGGCCGTGCGCATCGCCCCGCAGCTCGCCGCGCCGCCCAGGCAACTCATCAAGGCCGGCGTCTTCGGCCCCGGCCTGTACTCCGAGCCGGACCGCTCCACCCCCGCCAAGGCCAAGATCGAGGACCACCTCGACTTCCTCTTCACCTATTACAAGGACCAGGTGGAGATGCGGCGCTGGTACGGCTTCTGGGACTACGGCGACGTCATGCACTCCTACGACCCCGTGCGCCACCAGTGGCGTTACGACGTCGGAGGCTACGCCTGGGACAACTCCGAGCTGTCGCCCGACATCTGGCTGTGGATGGCCTATCTGCGCTCGGGCCGCGCCGACATCTTCCGGTTCGCCGAGGCCATGACCCGGCACACCGGCGAGGTCGACGTCTACCACCTCGGCAAGTGGGCCGGACTCGGCACCCGGCACGGCGTCCAGCACTACGCCGACTCCGCGAAGCAGCAGCGCATCGCCAACACCACGTACCGCCGCTACTACTACTTCCTCACCGGTGACGAGCGGGTCGGCGACCTCATGCACGCCAACGTCGACTCCGACGAGACGTTCCTCGTGCTCGACCCGCTGCGCAAGGTCCGCACCGACACCGACTACGTGCCCGACCGCAACGCCTTGTCGATCGGCTTCGGCACCGACTGGAGCGGGCTCGTCTCGGCGTGGCTCACCGAGTGGGAGCGGCGCGGCTCCAAGTGGGAGAAGGCGCGCGACCGCGTCCTGTCGACGATGGAGACGATCGCGGCCCAGCCGAACGGCTTCGTGCAGGGCAGCGGCCTGTACGACCTCGACACCGGCAAGTTCGCCATCGCCACCGAACCGGTCGTCGGCGTCTCGCACCTGTCGGCGGTCTTCGGTCTCAACGAGCTGTGCGCCGAGCTGATCGACATCGTCGACATGCCGAAGTTCGAGGAGGCGTACTACGACTACTGCCGCTACTTCAACGCCACCAAGGCGGAGCAGGCGGCCCGTTACGGCTCCAACTTCGGCACGCTGCTCCTCTTCCAGGGCCACTCGCGCCTCGACGCGTACGCGGCCGTGCGCACCGGTGACGCCAAGCTGGCCAAGCGGGCGTGGACGAAGTTCTACAGCAGCGACGGCTACACCGAGTCCTCGCCGTGGAAGACGGAGAAGGTCGACGGGCCGGTGACGCTGGTCGCCGGCACCGAGGCCAACTGGGTCTACACGAACGACACCGCCCTCTACGGCCTCGCGGCCATCGAGAACCTGGCGCTCGTCGGGGACAAGATGCCCTGATCCGGGCAGACTCGGCTCATGGACTGGAACCGTTACCGCTTCCGCAGCGTGTGGGTGCTGCCCGCGCCGCCGGCCGAGGTGTACGCGGTCCTCGAGAAGGCCGAGGAGTACCCGGCGTGGTGGCCGCAGGTGCGGTCGGTGACGCCGCTGGACGACACCAGCGGCGTCGCCGTCTTCCGGTCCTTTCTGCCGTACCGGCTGACGGTCGTGGCCCGCGAGCGACGCCGCGACCCGGCCGGGGGCGTCCTGGAGATCGGGATGACCGGGGACCTGGAGGGGTGGGCGCGCTGGACGCTGCGGCCCCGCGCCTTCGGCGGCACCCGCGCCGTGTACGAGCAGCAGGTCGAGGTCCGTAAGCCGCTGATGCGGCGCCTCGCCGTCCCGTGCCGGCCCGTCTTCCGCGTCAACCACGCGTGGATGATGCGCGGCGGACGCCGGGGTCTGACCGCCCGCCTGCAACCGGTTTGAACACAGGGCGCCGCGACCTGTATTGTTCAACCCGTTCCCGGGCGATTAGCTCAGTGGGAGAGCGCTTCGTTCACACCGAAGAGGTCACTGGTTCGAACCCAGTATCGCCCACCCGGAGAAACCGGCCCGCCAGTCATGGCGGGCCGGTTTTCGTTTGGGCGCGCGCAGGACGGAGGGACGGGAGGCGGCACGGATGTGCCGCGGTTCTGGTTCCGCGTTCGGGATTCCCCGCGGGGGAACGATCAGGCCGCCGCCGGAAGTTCCGGGCGCAGGGGCCAGGCCGGGTCCACCGATTCCGGGTTGCCGGAGCGGGCGAACCAGGCCTGCAGGCCGCGGGCCTGGGCCGCGTGCCAGACCGCCTGGAGGGTGTGCAGCTCGGCGGGGGAGAGGCGCTCCAGGCGGGTCGCGAAGCGGCGGCCCAGGGCGCGCACCACGTCGAGCGAGGCCTGTGCGTCGGCGGCGGCGTCGTGCGCCTCCGAGAGCTCGACCTCGTAGTGCGCGCACAGGTCCGTCAGCGTGCGGCGGCCCTTGCGGTAGCGGTCCAGGTGCTTGTCGAGGACCCGCGGGTCCAGGACGCACAGCGAGTGGTTCTCCAGGTAGCGGCCCAGGGACGAGGCGCGGTGGCGCTTCAGTTCCCGGTCCAGGAGGGTCAGGTCGAAGGGGGCGTTCATCACCACCAAAGGGCGCCCGGCCGCCGCCTGTTCGGCCAGCGCCCGGCCTATCTCCTCCATCACCGGCGACGGCCAGCGGCCGTTGCGCTGCAGGTGCTCGTCGGTCAGGCCGTGGATCTCGGTGGCGCCCGCCGGCACCGAGACACCCGGGTTGACCAGCCAGCGCGTCACCCGCGGACGCGACCCTGCCGCGTCCTGCACCACGAGCGCCGCCGACACGATCCGGTCGCTCTCCACGTCCACACCCGTGGTCTCCGTGTCGAAGGCCGCGAGGGGGCCTTCGTACCAGCACGTCATGTGCCATCAACTCCTTGTTCGCGCGCGGCAGATGACGTCCCCGTCGACGTGTTGCCCGCTGCCCGCTTCGGTGATACCCGGGCCGTTTGCGTCGTACGCCGAGCGGTGACAACACAGGTACGAGTCATGGCAGTTCAGCGGGGTGCCATTGACTCGGGTTTGAGTCATTTCTTGATCTCCGCGGGGATTCATCTTTCTGGAAGGCCAGTTGGACCATGGCGCTCGCGCAGCCCGAACAGGGCGGGCTGCTGCCCGAGCGGTTCGCACCGTCGCGCGGCACACTCGCCACCACCGCCTGCATGGAGACCCTTCAGGTGGGCTATCTGCACGCCGTGGCGGCGGCCGCCGGGTGCTCGCTCTCGCAGCCCTTTCCGGACAACGGCATCGACTGGCACGTCAGTCACAGTGCCCCCGGGCACACGGTCGACGACGAAGTCACCATCAAAGTGCAGCTCAAGGCGACGTACCAGGTCGCGCCGAACCCGCCGGGCCCCTTCTTCTCCTTCACGCTCGACAATCCGCACCTGGAGAAGCTCGCCCGCACCCCGGTCTCGGTGCACAAGATCCTCGTCGTGATGCTCGTGCCGCGCTCCCAGGACGACTGGCTGCGCGCCGGCCACGACCGGCTCGACCTGCGGCACTGCTGCTACTGGACCAACCTCGCCGGACATCCGGTCACCGGCCGGCGCAGGACCACCGTCCGCATCCCGACCTCGCGGATCTTCGACGACCGCGCGCTGTGCGAGATCATGACCCGCGTCGGGACCGGCGGGCGGCCCTGAACCGTCGAGGAATCATGCCAACTCGGCGGGGAGTGAAGGGAGTTCGAGATGCAGCACCGCCCGATCGGTGATCCCGTGCGTCCGTTCAGCGCGGCCCGCGCACACCCCGTGGAGCTCACCGGGCCCGAGCCGCGACAGGTCGACCCGGCCGTGCTCAGCGCCCTGCTCGACCGGCACGGCTGGGAGCGGCGCGGCGGCGCGGCCGGGCGGTACGCGCGCTGGACCCTGCCCGGTTCCGGCTCCCGCACCAGCCTGCTCGTACCGGAGAGCCGCGCCTTCCCCGACAGTGAGGAACTGCTCGGCGAGGTTCTGGTCGCGCTGGAGCGCAGCGGCACCCAGGCCGCCCGCGAGGTGCTCGTCTCACTCGCCGTGCCGAGCGACGAGATCCGCTGGTGGCGCGATGGGCCGGCCGGGCCCGCCGGCGCCTCCGCCTGGGTCGTCGAGGAGCAACTGCGGTCCGCGGCCCGCCGGATGCTGCTGGCCGGTGCCCTCGCCGCGCGCGGCCGCGCCGGGTACTACGGCGCCCGGCACCGGCGGCCTGCCGCCGCGGCCCTGGAGCAGGTGCTGGTGCAGCCCGCGCCCGGCGGCCGCCGCCTCACCGCGTTCGTGCCGGTCGACGCGGGCCGCTCGCTCGCCGTCCGGCTGCACCAGGCGCTGTACGCGGTGCGCGAGGCCATCGACTACCGGCGGGCCACCGGCGGCATGGACGCCTTCGACGCCGCCGTCGAGGCCGGCGTCAGTCATGAACTGACCGAGGCACTGATCGCGCTGGTGCGCGGCACGGAGGGCGCCCGGATCGGCGTCGCCTGGGCGCCCGCGGCCGGGGTCCCCGAGGAGTGCACCGACGGCGACGACCCGGTCGAGTTCTCGCCCGGCGACCTCGACCTGCTGCGCGAGGCGGGCACCCGCTATCTGCACGCCGAACCCGCCGTCTCCGTCCGCGTCACCGGCACCGTCGTCCGTCTGGGCCGCAGCGGACCGCGCGGCGAGGGCACCGTGCGGCTGCACGTGATCGCGGGCGCCGACGTCCCGCAGGTGCGGATGACGCTGGACGAGGAGGCGTACCGGATCGCGGGCCACGCCCACCTGGTCGGCCTGCCGATCCGGGTGCACGGCCGCCTGGAGAGCCGTGGCGGCTTCCGGCGCCTGACCGGCGCCACCGGCGTCGTCCCCGTCCAGGTCGAGGAGGCCGAGCGGGACCGGCTGATGAAGTCCCTCCAGGAGAACCTGGACTTCTTCGAGGAGGCCTGCGCCGGCGACGACCAGCCGGGCTGATGCGCGTACAGGTCCCTGAGCAGGGAGAACCCCGCGCCGTGGTGGATCGTCTCGCGGCGGATGCGGAGCACGAGCGTGGCGAGGGGCTCCTGCGCGTACGGGCCCTCGGCGGGGCCGCACGGGCGCGCCGGCCCCTCCTCACCGAGGCCGCGCACCCCGCCCGTCCACACCCTGTACGCCGCGGTCCGGATCCGGGCCGGGACGTACGGTCCGGCAGTCCAAAACCGGCTCCCGGAAGTACGCGCCGTCGGTGAGACCGGCGAGGCGGGGCCCGAGCCGATGGCGCCGGCGCCGGTCGGGATGGTCGGCGAGGAGAGTGTTCCGGTCCAGGGGCGGGTCGGGGCCATGCGGGGCGGGCTGGGCCGGGGTGCGGGCCGCTGCCCGTTAACCGTTTCGCGAGCGGACCCGGCGACTCGGTACGATCGCTACTGCGCGCGTCACAGGTAATGGCGTGGCATTCCCTTTGAGGCAGGAGAGACCGGTGTCAGAAGTCCGTGTGATCATCCAACGCGATTCCGAGCGGGAAGAACGCGTGGTGACTACGGGCACTACGGCCGCCGAGCTCTTCGCCGGTGAGCGCAGTATTGTCGCGGCCCGCGTGGCCGGTGAGCTGAAGGACCTCGCGTACGTCGTCGCCGACGGCGAGGAGGTCGAGCCCGTCGAGATCACGTCCGAGGACGGTCTCAACATCCTGCGGCACTCCACCGCGCACGTCATGGCGCAGGCCGTGCAGGAGCTGTTCCCCGAGGCCAAGCTCGGCATCGGCCCGCCCATCAAGGACGGCTTCTACTACGACTTCGACGTCAAGGAGCCGTTCACCCCCGAGGACCTCAAGCGCATCGAGAAGAAGATGCAGGAGATCCAGAAGCGGGGCCAGAAGTTCTCGCGCCGGGTCACCACCGACGAGGACGCGCGCGTCGAGCTGGCCGACGAGCCCTACAAGCTGGAGCTCATCGGCCTCAAGGGCAATGCCGCCCAGGCCGCGGACGGCGCAGACGCCGAGGTGGGCGGCGGCGAGCTGACCATCTACGACAACCTCGACGCCAAGACCGGCGACCTGTGCTGGAAGGACCTCTGCCGGGGTCCGCACCTGCCCTCGACCCGGGTCATCCCCGCGTTCAAGCTGATGCGCTCCGCCGCCGCCTACTGGCGCGGCAGCGAGAAGAACCCGCAGCTCCAGCGCATCTACGGCACCGCGTGGCCGACCAAGGACGAGCTCAAGGGCTACCTCGACTTCCTCGCCGAGGCCGAGAAGCGCGACCACCGCAAGCTCGGTGCGGAGCTGGACCTGTTCTCCTTCCCGGAGGAGCTCGGCCCGGGTCTCGCGGTCTTCCACCCCAAGGGCGGCGTGATCCGCAAGGTCATGGAGGACTACTCGCGGCGCCGCCACGAGGCCTCCGGCTACGAGTTCGTGAACACCCCGCACATCTCGAAGGAGCACCTCTTCGAGACCTCGGGGCACCTGCCGCACTACGCGGACGGCATGTTCCCGCCCATCCAGTTCGACGAGCAGAACTACCGCCTCAAGGCGATGAACTGCCCGATGCACAACCTGATCTTCAAGTCGCGCGGCCGTTCCTACCGTGAACTCCCGCTGCGGCTCTTCGAGTTCGGCACCGTGTACCGGTACGAGAAGTCGGGCGTCGTGCACGGCCTGACCCGCTCGCGCGGCTTCACCCAGGACGACTCGCACATCTACTGCACCAAGGAGCAGATGGCGGAGGAGCTCGACAAGCTCCTCACCTTCGTCCTGGACCTGCTGCGCGACTACGGCCTGACCGAGTTCGAGCTGGAGCTGTCGACCCGCGACGACTCCGACAAGTTCATCGGTACGGACGAGGACTGGGAGGAGGCCACCGAGGCGCTCCGCCAGGCGGCCGAGAAGCAGGGCCTGCCGCTGGTCGCCGACCCGGGCGGCGCCGCGTACTACGGCCCGAAGATCTCGGTGCAGGTCAAGGACGCCATCGGCCGCTCCTGGCAGATGTCGACCCTCCAGGTGGACTTCAACCAGCCCAAGCGGTTCGGCCTGGAGTACACCGCGGCGGACGGCTCGCGTCAGCAGCCCGTCATGCTGCACCGTGCGCTGTTCGGTTCCATCGAGCGGTTCTTCGGCGTGCTCCTGGAGCACTACGCGGGTGCGTTCCCGGCGTGGCTGGCCCCGGTCCAGGCCGTCGGCATCCCGATCGGCGACGGGCACGTGGAGTACCTGCAGCAGTTCGCCGAGAAGGCCCGGGCCCAGGGTCTGCGCGTCGAGGTCGACGCCTCCTCGGACCGCATGCAGAAGAAGATCCGCAACCAGCAGAAGGCCAAGGTGCCCTTCATGGTCATCGCGGGCGACGAGGACATGAACGCCGGTTCGGTGTCCTTCCGCTACCGCGACGGCTCGCAGGAGAACGGCATCCCGGTCGACGAGGCCATCGCGAAGATCGTGAAGGTCGTCGAGGAGCGGGCGCAGGTCTGACCCTCAGCCGCTGTCACGAGAGGCCCCCGGAGACTTCCCCGGGGGCCTCTCGGCCGTCTCGCCCTCCCGTGCGAAGACCTGGATCAGCCACGACGAGAACGAACCGGTGACCGCGCCGAGCAGCGCGAGACCGCACGCCATCAGACCGACCGCGACCAGCCGGCCGAGGGGGGTCACCGGCGTCAGATCGCCGTACCCGGTCGTCGACAGCGTCGTGCACGTCCACCACACCGAGTCCCCGTACGTGCGGATCATGGCGCCCGGCGCGGCATGCTCGGTCTGGTAGACCGCGAGCGACCCCGCGAAACCGAGCAGCGCCGCCGACAGACCCGCGTACGCCATCACGCGCGCGTACAGCGACAGGCGCGGCTCGTTGCGGCGGCGCTGCACCGAGTCGTAGGCCTGCACGATGCGCAGCGGGCGCAGCAGCGGCAGCAGCAGGACCAGGGTGTCCAGCCAGCGGGAGCGCACGAACCGGGTCAGCCGCAGTCCGCTCAGGCGCCACCGCACCGCGTAGTCCACGAGGAACACCGCCCAGGCCGCGAGCGTCGTGACGAGGCACAGGGTCCGGACGGGCTCCGACAGGTCGTGGCCCAGGACACGGGTCGCGTACGAGACGAGGTAGAGCACCGAAGCGGTCAGCAGGGCCGGGCCGTTGTACCGTTCCCAGCGCGCGAGAGGGGTGTCGGTCATCCGGACAGCATCGCCCGGGGCCACCCCGTATCCCACCCGCCGACACGCGGCGCCGAGGTCACGCCATATGCTGCACTTCATGACGAGTCAGCCGGAGCAGCAGATCGGTCCTGTGGGTGAACCGGACGGGTTCGGGCGGCTGTGGACGCCGCACCGCATCGCCTACATCCAGGGCGAGGGCAAACCGACGGGCCCCGGGGCCGACGACGGCTGTCCCTTCTGCGCCGCTCCCGGCAAGTCGGACGAGGACGCGCTGATCGTGGCGCGCGGCGAGCATGTCTTCGCGATCCTCAACCTGTACCCGTACAACGGCGGGCACATGATGGTGCTGCCGTACCGGCATGTCGCCGACTACACCGACCTCGACGACGCCGAGACCGCCGAGCTGGCCGTCTTCACCAAGCACGCCATGACGGCGCTGCGGGCGGCCTCCGGGGCGCACGGGTTCAACATCGGCATGAACCAGGGCGCCGTCGCGGGTGCCGGGATCGCGGCCCATCTGCATCAGCACATCGTGCCGCGGTGGGGTGGGGACACGAACTTCATGCCTGTGGTCGGGCACACCAAGGTGCTGCCGCAGATGCTTGCCGATACGCGTACCGCGCTTGCCAAGGTGTGGCCTGGGGCCTGAGGACCTGCGGTGGTGCAGGGGCCGGGGCCGAGCGCCTGCCCGGCGCCGGGGTGCCCGCCCCAGGCGGCAGATTGCCGAGGACGGCGGGGCGGGCCGCTGTCAGGCGATCCAGTGGGAGCGCAGTGACGGGGGCGCCGGGGCCAAGGCGTCCGCCTGGGCGGTCGCCAGTCGTTGTACCGCCTCCGTGAGCGTGTCCGGCGGCAACGTGAACGGGATCCGGAGCCGGTTCTCGAACAGGCCCGGGTCCGCGCCGAAGTAACCGCCACCCTCGATCCGTACGCCGTGCGCGAGCGCCCGCTCCGCGAGGGCGGACGAGACCGGAGCGCCCAGGTCGACCCAGAGCGAGAGACCGCCGGGCGGGGTGCGCCACGACCACTGAGGGGCGTGCACCCGCAGCGCGTCCGCGAGCGCGGCACGGCCCGCGCGCAGCCGGTCGAGATGGGCGGGCAGCAGATCGTCGGCCCTGGTCAGCAGCGAGAGAGCCAGAAGCTGGTCCACCACGGAGCCGCCCATGTCGGTCGCCACACGCTGCGCCGCGAGCTCGGTGACCAGACGGGCGGGGGCGCGCAGCCAGCCGATGCGCAGGCCCGCCCAGTGCGTCTTGCTCATCGAACCGGTCGTGACGACCTCGGCCGTCGTCTCCGGTGTGCCGTGCGCCGCGAACGGCACGGGGGCCGCCGCGTCGAGCGCCAGCTCCGCGAGGGTCTCGTCGACGATCAGCCAGGTGCCGGAGCCGTGCGCCGCGCGCAGCACCCGGGAGCGGTCGTCGGGCGGCATCACGCAGCCGGTGGGGTTGTGGAAGTCCGGGATCAGATAGGCGAGCCGGGGCACCGAGCGGCGCAGCGTCGACTCGACGATCTCGATGTCCCAGCCGGTCCCGTCGTGCACGGGGACCGAGACCGTGCGCAGCCCCGCGCGGCGCAGCGCCTCCAACGCGTTCGGATACGACGGGTTCTCGGCCATGGCCCGGTCGCCGGGCCGGGACAGCAGGGACAGCACCAGCGACAGGCCGTGCTGGGCACCCGACGTCACCAGGATCTGCTCGGGCGTGGTGGCGAGGCCGCGCGCCGTGAACCGGTCGGCGAGCGCCGCCCTCAACTCCGGCAGCCCGTACGGGTGGTAGCCCAGGGTGCCCGCGTGCCCGGCCGCCTGCGGGGCGATCTCCGCGAGGGTGTCGGAGAGGATCTCGCCGGGCAGCGCGGCGGCGGCCCTGGCCAGGTCGATCGCGGGGTCCTCGGGGCGCAGCAGACGGCTGACGCCCTTGGCGGCCCGGCCCCGCGGCAGCGCCGTCCAGGTGCCCGAACCCTGCCGGCTGTGCGCGTACCCGTTCTCCCGCAGCAGGTCGTACAGGGCCGTCACCGTGGTCCTGCTGGTGCCGAGCGCGGTGGCCAGCTCCCGCTCGGCGGGCAGCCGTACGTGCAGCGCGAGCCGCCCGTCGAGGATCAACTCCCCGATGGCGTGCGCCAGATGACGGTACGCGGGTCTGGCCTGCGCCGGGTCGGGCAGCATCGCGGCGAGGCTGCGGGCCCCGACGGTGCGGGGCGTCCGGTCCTGCCGGCCGGCGGTGGCATCGGCATGCACCACGTGAACCACACCATTCCTCAGTGATTGGCCCTGCTTTCCGAGCCAATCAATCTACAGAGTGGTGGCATTGGTTCTGAAGGCGCCCTGGCGCGCCGTACCTCCGGAGTCTCGATGCCCCCTGCGCCCCCTGTGCCCGTACCCGCCCCCATGCCCCCGACCTCGTACACACCCCTGCGGGAACGGCCGGGCCGGCGGCTGCCGCAACTCGTCCTCGGCCTGTTCCTCTACGGCTTCAGCATGGCGATGATGGTCCGCGCGGGCCTGGGCCTGGCCCCCTGGAGCGTCCTCAACGAAGGGCTGGCCCGGCACCTCGCGCTCAGCTTCGGCACGCTCACCAATCTGATCGGCGTGGCCGTGCTGCTGCTGTGGATCCCGCTGCGCCAGCGGCCCACCCTGGGCACCTTCGCCAACATCCTCACCGTGGGCTGGTCCTCCGACCTGGGCCTCTGGCTGCTGCCCTCCGACCCGGCGCTGCCGCTGCGCGTCGCGTTCCTCGCGGCCGGCGTCCTGCTCAACGGCGTCTCGATCGCCGTCTACGTCGGCGCCCGCTGCGGTCCGGGCCCGCGCGACGGCCTCATGACCGGCCTCACCGCGCTGACCGGCCGCAAGGTGCGCACCGTCCGCACCGGCATCGAGATCGTGGTGCTCGCCGCCGGCTGGCTGCTCGGCGGGGGAGTGGGCGCCGGCACGGTGCTCTACGCCGTGTCCGTGGGCACGGTGACGCAGTACTGCCTGCCCCGGTTCGCGTACCGGAGCGAGCGGGACCGCGGCACCGCCGCAACCGCTACGCGTCGTACACGTCCGCCTTCTTCGGCGACGCGTCCTGGACCAGTCCACTGAGCACGCCCGAGCGGGTGCCGAACTTCTCCGTGTTCACGTTGTGATCCTCCAGGACCTTGAGGGCCGCCGCGTGGACCACCCGCAGCACCGGGGTCGCGGTGCGCAGCGCGTCGTCCGCCATGAAGCGGTGCCGCCACGGCTGGTCGGCCCAGGCGTGACGCAGGCCGAACGGCTCGGGGAGCGCCAGCGTGCCGCCCTTGGCGTTCAGGTACGAGCGGCCCTTCGCGAACATGGTCAGCGGCGCCCGCAGCGCCAGCCGGACCGCCTCGTCCGCGTCGACCAGCGGGAGGTTCTTCTTCGTGCTCTCCCAGGGGGTGAAGGGCTTGGCGACGTCCTTGGTCCGCGGCTCCGGCTTGGAGGTGAACAGCGAGTTGACCGGGCCCAGCGCGTGGCCCGTCACCTCGATGCGCAGCGTCTCGTGCAGCACCGTCACCGTGATCAGCATGGTGATGACCAACTGGCCGTCCCAGAGCGTGAACTGGACGCCCAGGTAGTGCCGGTCGCCGCCGCCGAACTGCTGCTCGTTGCAGATCCGCTCCATCTCGTGCTGCTTGACCCGGAACGCGTCGACGTCCTCGCCCGAGGGGCGCGCCACCGCCTTCGCGTTCTCCCCGATCGGCGTGACGATCCAGTGGTCCACGTACGGCTTCGGGAAACCGCCGGTGTGCAGCGGACCGCGCTCCAGCAGCCGCAACTGGTCCTGGATCGCGCGTATCACGGTCCAGCTGCGGAACGGGTGGATGTCCTTGCCCTCCTCCACCGGCACCAGATCCTCCGCGAGCTGCCAGCTGCCCCAGCGCGTCCCCATGCCGAGGATGCCCTTCGGGCCCGCGTAGAAGACCGCGTTCGACTGCTGCTCGGCGGTCAACTTGGCCAGATTCTGGCGCAGTTGCTCCGCCTGCGTCTCGCCGGGACTGCCCGGCACCGCCTCCGGGATCTTCGCGCCGACCCCGCCGCCGGACAGCAGCCCCGACCAGCGGTCCCGCAGGTCGGCGGCGGTGCGCAGACAGATCTGCCGGGCCCAGATGCCGCCGACGACCGGAGCCACGAACGACAGACGCAGGTACCAGGCCCAGCCGCCGGTGAGCGGCATCTTGACCAGAACGATGGCGATGACGACGGCGGCGATGGCGATGACCGCCGTGGTCAGCGCCGCCGTCCTGCGCGCCTCGCGCTCTGCCTTCTTCGCCTCGCTCTGCTCCTTGGTGGACTTGTTCTTGTCCACCGCCTCCTTGGCGATCTGCTCCGCGGTCGCCACCCTGTTGTTGTTCCTGCGGCGGACCTCGAAGGCGGCTGCCCACAGCAGAAGCCCCGGCAGGAAGAGCACGCCGAACACCAGCGTCAGGACGGACAGCAGGCCGTCGCGCTGGCGGCGGATACGGGAGGCCGCGAGGCAGTGCTCCACGACGACCTGCGGCTCGGTCCCGAAGGACTGGATGAGCGGCTTGCGGCCGCCGTCCAGCATCCGGTGCTGCACGGCCTGCGAGAACGCCTCACCGAGATTGGGCGCCAGCAGCGCCCACTTGGGGTCCTTGACCTCGGACTTGTGCCACTCGTTGTTGGCTTCCTCGATCTTCTTGGCCGGGTCGTCACGGTACGCCGCCGACGCGATGGCGAACGTCGCCGCGGTCTGACCCGCCGAACCCGTCAGCGGGATCTGTGCTCCCGGACTGAAATCGAATGCGTCGTCCGCCACTGCCGCCCCCATCGCCGCATGCCGTCGCTGCTGCGGCTCTTCCCGACTTCCCTGCCCCGCACACCTGTTGATCAGTTCATCTGTCTGCTGATGTTGATCGTCGTCCAGCGTAACGGCCACCACCGACATCCGTCCTCACAAGCGGGACGCCGGTGGTGGTGACGGCCGTCGGCAGGCCAACTAGGCGGTGTCCTGCGCCTGTTCGCGGATCTTCTCGCTGAGCTGCGGGGGCATCGGCTCGTGCCGGGCGTACCTGCGGCTGAATCGTGCCGTGCCGTGCGAGAGGGAGCGCAGATCCACCGCGTACCGGCCGATCTCGATCTCCGGCACCTCGGCCCGTACGAGGGTGCGGCCGCCCGGCGCCTGTTCGGTGCCGACGACGCGGCCGCGCCGCCCCGACAGATCGCTCATCACCGCGCCCACGTAGTCGTCGCCGACCAGCACCTGGATCTCGGCGACCGGCTCCAGGAGATGGATGCGCGCGTCCGACGCCGCCTCGCGCAGCGCCAGCGCGCCCGCCGTCTGGAACGCCGCGTCGGACGAGTCCACCGAGTGCGCCTTGCCGTCGAGCAGCGTCACCCGTACGTCGATCAGCGGGTATCCGGCGGCAACTCCCCGGCCGGCCTGGGCCCTTACGCCCTTCTCCACGGACGGGATGAACTGCCGCGGCACCGCGCCGCCGACGACCTTGTCCACGAACTCGATGCCCGAGCCGCCGGGCAGCGGCTCCACCTCGATCTCGCAGATCGCGTACTGCCCGTGCCCGCCGGACTGCTTCACATGGCGGCCGCGCCCCGCCGACCTGCCCGCGAACGTCTCCCGCAGGGAGACCTTGTGCGCGACGACGTCGACCTGGACGCCGTAGCGGCTGCGCAGCCGTTCCAGGGCGACGTCCGCGTGCGCCTCGCCCAGACACCACAGCACCACCTGGTGGGTGTCCTGGTTCTGTTCCAGCCGCATCGTCGGGTCCTCCGCGACCAGCCGCGCGAGCCCCTGGGAGAGTTTGTCCTCGTCGGCCTTGCTGTGCGCCTGGATCGCCAGCGGGAGCAGCGGGTCCGGCATGGTCCACGGCGCCATCAGCAGCGGGTCGTCCTTCGCGGAGAGCGTGTCGCCGGTCTCCGCCCGGTTGAGCTTCGCCACGCACGCGAGGTCGCCCGCGATGCAGTGCGTCAGGGTCCGCTGCTGCTTGCCGAAGGGCGCCGACAGCGCGCCGATCCGCTCGTCCACATCATGGTCCTCGTGCCCGCGGTCGGCGAGCCCGTGCCCGGACACGTGCACCGTCTCGTCGGGGCGCAGGGTGCCGGAGAAGACCCGTACGAGAGACACCCGGCCGACATACGGGTCGGACGCGGTCTTCACGACCTCCGCCACCAACGGCCCGTCCGGATCGCAGGACCTGATCTCCCGCGCCTTCCCCCCGGGCGTCGTCACCGAGGGCGCCGCGCGCTCCACCGGCGTCGGGAAACCGCCCGTGATCAGCTCCAGGAGCTCGACCGTGCCGATGCCCTGGCGCGCGCCGTCCGCCGCCGGGGCCGCCGCGAGCACGGGGTGGAAGACACCGCGCGCCACGGCCCGTTCCAGATCCTCGACGAGCGTCTTGACGTCGACGTCCTCGCCGCCGAGATAGCGGTCCATGAGGGTCTCGTCCTCGCTCTCCGCGATGATCCCCTCGATGAGCCGGTTGCGGGCCTCCTCGATCAGCGGCAGCTGGTCGGCGCCCGGCTCGGACTCCTTGCGCTCGCCGGACGCGTAGTCGTACAGCCGCTGCGACAGCAGCCCGATCAGGCCTGTCACGGGCGCGTGCCCGTCCGCCGCCTTCGTGCCGTGCAGCGGCAGGTACAGGGGGAGCACGGCGTCGGGGTCGTCGCCGCCGAAGTACTGGGCGCAGACGCGCGTCATCTCCTCGAAGTCGGCCCGCGCCGCCTCCAGGTGCGTGATCACGATGGCCCGCGGCATGCCGACCGCCGCGCACTCGTCCCACACCATCCGGGTGGCCCCGGCCATCGTCTCGGGCCCGTCGGCCGCAGAGACGACGAAAAGGGCCGCGTCCGCAGCGCGCAGACCGGCCCTCAGCTCCCCGACGAAGTCCGCGTAGCCGGGGGTGTCCAGCAGATTGATCTTGAACCCGCCCCACTCCACCGGGACGAGGGAGAGCTGGACCGAGCGCTGCTGGCGGTGCTCGATCTCGTCGTAGTCGGAGACGCAGGTGCCGTCCTCGACCCGGCCCGCCCTGTTCACCGCCCCCGCGGTCAGCGCGAGAGCCTCCACCAGAGTCGTCTTGCCCGATCCGCTGTGGCCGACCAGCACCACATTCCGTACGGACGCGGGATGGTCGGCCGTCGCTGCCCTGCCGGCGGCTCCGGGGTGTCCGTTCGCCTTGTCGCCCATGTGTCCTTGCCTCCCGGTTCGCTTCCACGGTGAGGTGGCCCTTGTCGGGACGCCGCAATCACGGCACATCACGGCAGGCAGACACGCGAACCCGCGTGTTGGGAGGCGGCTTCGGCGACGCCCGCGGTGCTTTCGAGCTTTCCACTCCGGTCACTGTGCGTCCATACGTCGTACGCGATCGCACGCGCGCGTGGTGGCCCGGCGGCCGATCCCGTGCGCGCGTGGCTACGATGGGCCAGCCGGTGGCCAGAGGGGCCGCGCGGCCCACCGACCCTCGGGAAGGCCATGCTGAACAAGTACGCGCGTGCATTCTTCACGCGTGTCCTCACACCGTTCGCCGCGTTTCTCATCCGTCGCGGGGTCAGCCCCGACACGGTCACGCTCCTCGGTACCGCCGGAGTCGTGGCGGGAGCGCTGGTCTTCTTCCCGCGCGGAGAGTTCTTCTGGGGCACGGTCGTCATCACGCTGTTCGTCTTCTCGGACCTCGTGGACGGCAATATGGCGCGCCAGCTCGGCCGCTCCAGCCGCTGGGGCGCGTTCCTGGACTCCACGCTCGACCGGGTCGCCGACAGCGCCATCTTCGGCGGTCTGGCGCTCTGGTACGCGGGCAGCGGCGACGACAACGTCCTGTGCGCGGTGTCGATCTTCTGCCTCGCCAGCGGCCAGGTCGTGTCGTACACGAAGGCCCGTGGCGAATCGATCGGCCTGCCGGTCGCGGTGAACGGGCTGGTCGAGCGCGCCGAGCGCCTCGTCATCACGCTCGTCGCCGCGGGCTTCGCGGGCCTGCACAAGTTCGGCGTGCCCGGCATCCAGTACCTGCTGCCGGTCGCCCTGTGGATCGTCGCCGTCGGCAGCCTCGTGACGCTGATCCAGCGCGTGGTCACCGTGCGCCGCGAGTCCGCCGAGGCCGAGGCCGAAGCCGCCGCGGCCCAGGAGGAGGCCGCCTCGTGAGCGGCCTGCAGGAACGGATCACCGACGGGCTCTACGGCCTCGGCTGGGCCGGGGTGAAGAAGCTGCCCGAACCGGTCGCGAACCGCCTCGGCCGCACCATCGCGGACGCCGTCTGGAAGAGGCGCGGCAAGGGAGTGCTCCGCCTGGAGGCGAACCTCGCCCGGGTGGTCCCGGACGCGACCTCGCAGCGGCTCGCCCAGCTCTCCAAGGCGGGCATGCGCTCGTACCTGCGCTACTGGATGGAGTCCTTCCGGCTCCCCGCGTGGAGCAAGGAGCGCATCAGGAACGGCTTCACCCCCCAGGACGTCCACCACCTGACCGACGGTCTGGCCTCCGACAAGGGCGTCATCCTCGCGCTGCCCCACATGGGCAACTACGACCTCGCGGGCGCCTGGGTCACCACCAAGCTGGAGACCCCGTTCACGACGGTCGCCGAACGGCTCAAGCCGGAGACCCTGTACGACCGCTTCGTCGCGTACCGGGAGGGCCTCGGCATGGAGGTGCTGCCGCACACCGGCGGCGCCGCCTTCGGCACCCTGGCGCGCCGGCTGCGTGCGGGCGGCCTCGTCTGCCTGGTCGCCGACCGCGATCTGTCGTCGTCCGGCGTCGAGGTGAAGTTCTTCGGCGAGACGACGCGGATGCCCGCGGGACCTGCCATGCTCGCCCAGCAGACGGGCGCCCTGCTGCTGCCGGTCACCCTCTGGTACGACGACTCGGCCATAATGCGCGGCCGTGTCCACCCGCCCATCGACGTACCCGAGACAGGCACGCGTGCCGAAAAGACGTCTGTGATGACGCAGGCGCTGGCCGATGCCTTCGCCACGGGGATCGCGGACCATCCGGAGGACTGGCACATGCTGCAGCGTCTTTGGCTCGCCGACCTCGACACCTTCGAGGAGCGGCCGGCGTGAGGATCGGAATCGTCTGCCCGTACTCCTGGGACGTGCCGGGCGGCGTCCAGTTCCACATCCGCGACCTGGCGGAGCACCTCATCGCCCTGGGGCACGAGGTCTCCGTCCTCGCCCCGGCGGACGACGAGACCCCGCTGCCGCCGTACGTCGTGTCGGCGGGGCGCGCCGTCCCCGTTCCGTACAACGGCTCGGTCGCGCGCCTCAACTTCGGCTTCCTGAGCGCCGCGCGCGTACGCCGCTGGTTGCACGACGGCACCTTCGACGTGATCCACATCCACGAGCCGGCGTCACCGTCGCTCGGGCTGCTGGCCTGCTGGGCGGCGCAGGGACCCATCGTGGCGACCTTCCACACGTCGAACCCGCGCTCGCGGGCGATGATCGCCGCGTACCCGATCCTCCAGCCCGCCCTGGAGAAGATCAGCGCACGCATCGCGGTGAGCGAGTATGCCCGGCGCACGCTGGTCGAGCACCTCGGCGGGGACGCGGTCGTCATCCCCAACGGTGTCGACGTCGACTTCTTCGCGCGGGCCGAGCCGAAGCCCGAGTGGCAGGGCGAGACGCTCGGCTTCATCGGGCGCATCGACGAGCCCCGCAAGGGCCTGCCCGTCCTCATGAAGGCCCTGCCGAAGATCCTCGCCGAGCGCCCGCGGACGCGGCTGCTCGTCGCGGGCCGCGGCGACGAGAAGGAGGCCGTCGAGTCGCTGCCGAAGGACATGCGCGAGCGCGTCGAGTTCCTCGGCATGGTCAGCGACGAGGACAAGGCCCGCTTCCTCGCCAGCGTCGACGTGTACGTCGCCCCGAACACCGGCGGCGAGTCCTTCGGCATCATCCTCGTCGAGGCCATGTCGGCGGGCGCCCCGGTGCTCGCCTCCGACCTGGACGCCTTCGCACAGGTCCTCGACCAGGGCGCGGCCGGCGAGCTCTTCACCAACGAGGACGCCGACGCGCTGGCCACGGCGGCGCTGGGGCTCCTGGGCGACCCGGCCCGGCGCGAGGAACTGCGCGAGCGCGGCAGCAAGCACGTACGCCGCTTCGACTGGTCGACCGTCGGCGCGGACATCCTGTCGGTCTACGAGACGGTGACCCAGGGCGCGGCCGCGGTGGCGGCCGACGAGCGGACCGGGGGACTGAGGTCGCGGTTCGGTCTGGCCAAGGACTGAGTCCGTGACCGGGGCGGCGACGGCCCACAGGTAGCCTTGCCGCCCGTGACCGTCACCCTGATCTGGATCGCCGTCGCGCTCTTCGCGATCGGCCTCTACCTGAGCTGGACCGCGGGCCGTCTCGACCGCCTGCACGCCCGTATCGACGCGGCGCGCGCGGCCCTCGACGCCCAGCTCCTGCGCCGCGCCTCCGTAGCCCAGGAGCTGGCCACGTCGGGCGTGCTCGACCCGGCCGCCTCGATCGTCCTGTACGAGGCCGCGCACGCGGCACGCCAGGCGGAGGAGGAACAGCGCGAGGTCGCGGAGAGCGAGCTCAGCCAGGCGCTCAGGGCGGTGTTCAACGAACCCGACCAGGTCGAGGCGGTCCGCGCGGCCCCCGGCGGCGAGGAAGCCGCGGAGGAGCTCGCCCAGGCCGTGCGCCGGGTCCCCATGGCCCGCCGCTTCCACAACGACGCCGTACGCGCCGCCCGCGCCCTGCGCCGGCACCGCAAGGTCCGCTGGTTCCGGCTCGCCGGACACGCGCCGTTCCCGATGGCGTTCGAGATGGACGACGAGCCGCCGGTGGCGCTGGCGGAACGCGTCGCATGACGCGCGACGAGCGCGGCCTCGGGTACTTCCGGGGCGACCTGCCGATCTACACGCTGACCTTCGCCAAGGGGCTGGCACCGCGGGAGCTCCTGGCCCGCATGGGCGCCGATCCGCAGAGCGTGGCGCTGCGGGATCCCGTGGAGCTCGACGACGAGTACGGCGACACGATCCTCGACGACGTCGAGCCCGTCGTGATCACCGGCACCGACGGCGACTGGACGTGGGCCTGGGAGCAGGGTGGCACGCACGGCCTGGAGGACCGGCTGCTGCACGAGGTGTCGCGGGGGACCGAGGCCGTCGTCCTGCACCACAACGACAAGCCGGTGAACTGGCTGAAGCACGCGGTCGACGGCAGCACGGTGCTCGGGTTCCACGACCTCGGGGGAAGCGGCCTGTCCGGCAGCGATCCACAGCGGTTCGCAGCGCCCATGTCCCGGCTCGGGCTGCTCCCCGGGCAGCCCGGCGAGCCGCACGCCTTTCTGACGTTCCTGGAGGACGCCTTCGGCCTGCGCGTGACCCCTCCGGGGGACGACGAACAGCGCTGGACCGGCAATCTGCTGCCCCTGTAGGGAGTCGGTCACGGAGGCGTCCGCCTGCCGATCCCAGGCAAAAGGAGCCACCGCCTACCCATTGGCCCTTGTAGTGGCCTGGTCCACGGGGGTTTCCTCGGTGCAGCAAGAAGCCTTCTTCACCGAGTGAGGTCACCCGTGTCCACCAGCACCCAGTCCAACGAGACCCCCGCCACCGGCACCGCGCGCGTCAAGCGCGGCATGGCCGAGCAGCTCAAGGGCGGCGTGATCATGGACGTCGTCAACGCCGAGCAGGCGAAGATCGCCGAGGACGCCGGCGCCGTCGCCGTCATGGCCCTGGAGAGGGTGCCCGCCGACATCCGCAAGGACGGCGGCGTGGCCCGGATGTCCGACCCGAACATGATCGAGGAGATCATCGGCGCGGTCTCCATCCCCGTGATGGCCAAGTCCCGCATCGGCCACTTCGTCGAGGCCCAGGTCCTGCAGTCCCTCGGCGTCGACTACATCGACGAGTCCGAGGTCCTCACCCCGGCCGACGAGGTCAACCACAGCGACAAGTTCGCCTTCACGACCCCCTTCGTCTGTGGCGCCACCAACCTGGGCGAGGCCCTGCGCCGCATCGCCGAGGGCGCGGCCATGATCCGCTCCAAGGGCGAGGCCGGCACCGGCAACGTCGTCGAGGCCGTCCGCCACCTGCGCCAGATCAAGAACGAGATCGCCAAGCTGCGCGGCTTTGACAACAACGAGCTGTACGCCGCCGCCAAGGAGCTGCGCGCCCCGTACGAGCTGGTCAAGGAGGTCTCCGAGCTGGGCAAGCTGCCGGTGGTCCTCTTCTCCGCCGGTGGCGTCGCCACCCCGGCCGACGCCGCGCTGATGCGCCAGCTCGGCGCCGAGGGCGTCTTCGTCGGCTCGGGCATCTTCAAGTCGGGCGACCCGGCCAAGCGCGCCGCCGCCATCGTCAAGGCCACCACCTTCTACGACGACCCGAAGGTCATCGCGGACGCCTCCCGCAACCTGGGCGAGGCCATGGTCGGCATCAACTGCGACACCCTCCCCGAGGCCGAGCGCTACGCGAACCGGGGCTGGTGATGACCACCCCCGTGGTCGGAGTGCTCGCGCTCCAGGGCGACGTACGGGAACACCTCGTCGCCCTGGCCGCGGCCGACGCCGTGGCCCGCCCGGTGCGGCGCCCCGAGGAGCTCGCCGAGATCGACGGCCTCGTCATCCCCGGCGGCGAGTCCACGACCATCTCGAAGCTGGCCCACCTCTTCGGCGTGATGGAGCCCCTCCGCGCGCGCGTGCGCGAAGGCATGCCCGTGTACGGCACCTGCGCCGGCCTGATCATGCTCGCCGACAAGATCCTCGACCCGCGCTCGGGCCAGGAGACGGTCGGCGGCATCGACATGATCGTGCGCCGCAACGCCTTCGGACGGCAGAACGAGTCCTTCGAAGCGGCGGTCGACGTACGCGGCGTCGAGGGCGATCCTGTAGAGGGCGTCTTCATCCGCGCCCCCTGGGTCGAGTCCGTGGGCGCGGCCGTGGAGGTGCTCGCCGAGCACGACGGGCACATCGTCGCCGTGCGTCAGGGCAACGCCCTGGCGACGTCCTTCCACCCGGAGCTCACCGGTGATCACCGCATTCACGGCCTGTTCGTGGACATGGTGCGTGAGAGGGACGGGGCGCGAGCCTTGTAGGATCGCTGGCGTTCGTTTCATGAGGTTGGTTACGCGAAGGAGACAGGCAGATGTCCGGCCACTCTAAATGGGCTACGACGAAGCACAAGAAGGCCGTGATCGACGCCAAGCGCGGCAAGCTCTTCGCGAAGCTGATCAAGAACATCGAAGTCGCGGCGCGCATGGGCGGCACGGACATCGAGGGCAACCCGACGCTGTACGACGCCATCCAGAAGGCGAAGAAGCAGTCGGTTCCGAACAAGAACATCGACTCCGCGGTCAAGCGCGGCGGCGGCCTTGAGGCCGGCGGTGCCGACTACGAGACGATCATGTACGAGGGCTACGGTCCGAACGGTGTCGCGGTGCTCATCGAGTGCCTCACCGACAACCGCAACCGTGCCGCCTCCGACGTGCGCGTCGCCATGACCCGCAACGGCGGCAACATGGCCGACCCGGGTTCCGTCTCGTACCTGTTCAACCGCAAGGGCGTCGTGGTCGTCCCCAAGGGTGAACTGAGCGAGGACGACGTCCTGGGCGCCGTGCTCGACGCGGGCGCCGAAGAGGTCAACGACCTGGGCGAGTCCTTCGAGGTGCTCTCCGAGGCCACCGACCTCGTCGCGGTCCGCACCGCCCTGGTGGACGCCGGCATCGACTACGACTCGGCCGACGCCAACTTCGTCCCGACCATGCAGGTCGAGCTCGACGAAGAGGGCGCGCGCAAGATCTTCAAGCTGATCGACGCGCTGGAGGACAGCGACGACGTGCAGAACGTCTTCGCGAACTTCGACGTCTCCGACGAGGTCATGGAGAAGGTCGACGCCTGAGGCGCCTCGGGCGCCTGTGCCGCCTGACCAGCACCGTGAGCGGCGGGCCGACGGGACACACCCCGTCGCCCCGCCGCTTTGTCGGTGCCAGCCGATAGCCTGCACAAACAGACGATCGAGGGATGGGGGCCAGGCGTGCGCGTACTCGGGGTGGACCCGGGGCTCACCCGGTGCGGTGTCGGCGTGGTCGAGGGGATCGCGGGGCGGCCGCTGACCATGCGCGGCGTCGGCGTCGTACGGACCCCTCCGGACGCCGAGCTCGGCCACCGCCTCGTCGCCATCGAGCAGGGCATCGAGCAGTGGCTCGACGAGCACGACCCCGAAGTCCTCGCCGTGGAGCGGGTGTTCAGCCAGCACAACGTCCGTACGGTGATGGGCACCGCCCAGGCCAGTGCCGTCGCCATGCTGTGCGCGTCCCGGCGCGGCATCCCCGTCGCCCTGCACACCCCCAGCGAGGTCAAGGCCGCCGTCACCGGCAGCGGCCGCGCCGACAAGGCGCAGGTGGGCGCCATGGTGACCCGGCTGCTCAGGCTCGACGCGCCGCCCAAGCCCGCCGACGCCGCCGACGCCCTGGCCCTCGCCATCTGCCACATCTGGCGCGCCCCCGCGCAGAACAGACTCCAGCAGGCAGTTGCCCTGCACGCATCCAAAGCACTGAAAGGCCGTACCGCATGATCGCCTTCGTCAGCGGCCCCGTCGCCGCACTCGCCCCCGACGCCGCGGTCGTCGAGGTCGGCGGCATCGGCATGGCCCTCCAGTGCACGCCGAACACGCTGTCCACCCTCCGCATCGGCCAGCAGACCAAGCTCGCCACCTCCCTCGTCGTCCGTGAGGACTCGCTGACCCTCTACGGCTTCGCCGACGACGACGAGAAGCAGACCTTCGAACTGCTCCAGACCGCCAGCGGCGTCGGCCCGCGGCTCGCGCAGGCCATGCTCGCCGTGCACAGCCCCGACGCGCTGCGCCGCGCGGTCGCCACCGGCGACGAGAAGGCCCTCACCGCCGTCCCCGGCATCGGCAAGAAGGGCGCCCAGAAGCTCCTCCTGGAGCTCAAGGACCGGCTCGGCGAGCCCCTCGGCACCGGCGGCCCGGCCATCGGCACGGCCGTGACCAGCGGCTGGCGCGACCAGCTGCACGCCGCGCTGATCGGCCTCGGCTACGCGACCCGCGAGGCGGACGAGGCGGTCGCCGCCGTCACCCCGCAGGCCGAGGCCACGCAGAGCCCGCAGGTCGGCCAGCTCCTCAAGGCGGCCCTGCAGACCCTCAACCGCACCCGCTAGCGGACCCCACCTGCTCACCGACCCTTCGGCTCACGTAACGCGAGGCACACCACATGAACTGGGACGAGACGACCGACGAGGCCACCCCGCAGGCGGCGGACCGGCTCGTCGGAGCGTCCGCCGACGGTGAGGACCAGGCGGTCGAGGCGGCCCTGCGCCCCAAGGACCTGGGCGAATTCATCGGCCAGGAGAAGGTCAGGGAGCAGCTCGACCTGGTGCTGCGCGCCGCCCGCGCGCGCGGCGCCACCGCCGACCACGTCCTGCTCTCCGGCGCCCCCGGCCTCGGCAAGACCACCCTCTCCATGATCATCGCCGCGGAGATGGGCGCCCCGATCCGCATCACGAGCGGCCCCGCGATCCAGCACGCCGGTGACCTGGCCGCGATCCTCTCCTCCCTCCAGGAGGGCGAGGTCCTCTTCCTCGACGAGATCCACCGGATGTCCCGGCCCGCCGAGGAGATGCTCTACATGGCGATGGAGGACTTCCGCGTCGACGTCATCGTCGGCAAGGGCCCCGGCGCCACCGCCATCCCGCTCGAACTGCCCCCGTTCACGCTGGTCGGCGCCACCACGCGCGCGGGCCTGCTGCCGCCCCCGCTGCGCGACCGCTTCGGTTTCACCGCGCACATGGAGTTCTACGAGCCGACCGAGCTCCAGCGGGTCATCCACCGTTCCGCCGGACTCCTCGACGTGGAGATCGACCCGGCCGGCGCGGCCGAGATCGCCGGACGCTCCCGCGGCACCCCGCGCATCGCCAACCGCTTGCTGCGCCGCGTGCGCGACTACGCCCAGGTCAAGGCCGACGGCCACATCACCCGGGACATCGCGGCGGCGGCCCTCGGGGTCTACGAGGTGGACGGCCGCGGCCTCGACCGCCTCGACCGCGCCGTCCTGGAGGCGCTCCTCAAGCTGTTCGGCGGCGGACCTGTGGGACTTTCGACACTTGCTGTCGCTGTGGGGGAGGAGCGTGAGACCGTGGAAGAGGTGGCCGAGCCCTTCCTCGTACGCGAAGGTCTCCTGGCCAGAACGCCCCGCGGCAGGGTCGCCACCCCGGCCGCATGGAGCCACCTCGGACTCACCGCGCCTCAGGGAAAGCCGGGCGCAAGGGGACAACAGGACCTCTTCGGGGCGTGACGGCGCGGGTACTCGCGGCGGCTGGAACCCCGGTGCCATGCTGAGCGTTGTTCCCAGATGGCGGACTCGCTTAGACTCCGCCGACGTCGTTCTTGAGGTTTGAGGACGACGGCCGACCCCCAACCCCCGACAAGGCCGCACTCCGGCGCGGTCGCCTGAAGGAAGTTTCCACCCGTGAGTCTCGTGACCCTCCTCCCGTTCATCGTGCTCATCGGGGCCATGTTCCTGATGACCCGGTCTGCCAAGAAGAAGCAGCAGCAGGCCGCGAGCATGCGCAATGAGATGCAGCCCGGTTCCGGCGTCCGCACGATCGGGGGCATGTACGCCACGGTCAAGGAGGTCAACGAGGACACGGTCCTCCTCGACGCCGGCCCCGGCGTCCACCTGATGTTCGCGAAGAACGCGATCGGTGCCGTGCTCTCCGACGACGAGTACAACCGCATCGTCCACGGCCCCGACGCGGTCGACGACGAGCTGACCGACGGCGCCGTCGTGCCGGACGACGCGTCGTCTCTGACCGGCCCCTCCGAGACCGACGAGACCGCCGCCGACGACTCGCGCATCGACCTCGGCAAGAAGGACGAGGCCGACGAGGCCGCCGAGACCGACGATGCCACCAAGGCCGACGACGCCGAGGTGAAGAAGACCGACGGCGAGTCCGACGCGAAGTAGTCACGACCTGGGCCGGGGGACGTCCGCTTGCGTCCCCGCGGTTCCGGTTCGTGCGTGACGCGCGAGGATTCTCGACCATTTCATGGCCGTCCAGGCACGCATCCCCGATGCCGGGCGGATGGAGAGGGAGTACGAGAAGGTGGCCACACCTAAAAAGAGCCGAGGGGCAGGTGCCCAGAGCAAGCCGGGCCGTGCCCTGAGCCTGATCGCGATCATCATGGTCGCGCTCGTCGGGGGGATGTTCCTCTCCGGCACGTTCACTCCGCGCCTGGGCATCGACCTGGCGGGCGGCACCAGCATCACCCTGCAGGCCAAGAACGAGCCGGGCAAGCCCAACGCGATCAACAAGACCAACATGGACACGGCGGCGGACATCATCAACCGCCGTGTCAACGGCATGGGTGTCTCCGAGGCCGAGGTCCAGACGCAGGGCAACAACAACATCATCGTCAACATCCCGAAGGGGACGAACGAGAAGCAGGCGCGCGACCAGGTCGGCACGACCGCGCAGCTCTACTTCCGCCCCGTCCTCACGCTGGCCTCCGGCTCGCCCTCGGCGGACTCCTCCGCCAGCCCGTCGCCGAGCGCCTCCTCCAGCAGCAAGGCGACCGACAAGGCCACGGACAAGGCGTCGTCCTCCGCGACCCCGTCCGCCTCCGCCTCCGCGTCCGCGACCTCCCAGGGCCGCGCCGTCACCGACGCCCTCAAGGCCGATGCCACGCCCAGCTCCTCCGCGAGCGCGAGCAGCAGCGCCGACGCCAAGGCGTCCAGCTCGGCGTCCCCGTCGGCGAGCGCCTCGGCGGACCCGGCGACGACCGCCCTCGAGAAGAAGTTCACCGCGCTCGACTGCACCGACAAGAAGGCGCGTACGCAGATCAACGAGGGCGCCAAGGCGACTGACACGATCATCGCCTGTGGCACGGACTCGTCCGGCGCGTGGGTGAAGTACATCCTCGGCCCGTCCGAGGTGAACGGCAAGGACGTCAAGAAGGCCCAGGCGGTCATCAACCAGCAGTCCGGCCAGTGGGTCGTCAACATGGACTTCACGGGCTCCGGCTCGAAGAAGTTCGCCGCGACGACGACGAAGCTCAAGGACCAGCAGCAGCCGATGAACCAGTTCGCCATCGTGCTCGACGGCGACGTGGTCTCCGCCCCCAGCGTCAGCTCGACGCTGAGCGCCTCCGCCGAGATCTCCGGCAGCTTCACCCAGGAGTCCGCCCAGGACCTGGCCAACGTGCTGTCCTACGGCGCCCTGCCGCTCACCTTCCACGAGCAGTCCGTCACCTCGGTGACCGCGGCGCTCGGTGGTGAGCAGCTGCACGCCGGTCTGATCGCCGGCGCCATCGGCCTGGCCCTGGTCGTCATCTACCTGGTGGTCTACTACCGGGGCCTGTCGGTCATCGCCCTCGCCTCGCTGATCACGTCCGGCATCCTGACGTACACGATCATGACGCTGCTCGGCCCGGCCATCGGCTTCGCGCTGAACCTGCCGGCCGTCTGCGGCGCCATCGTGGCCATCGGTATCACCGCGGACTCGTTCATCGTGTTCTTCGAACGGATCCGGGACGAGATCAGGGAAGGCCGCTCCGTGCGGCCCGCCGTGGAGCGTGCCTGGCCGCGCGCCCGGCGCACCATCCTGGTCTCCGACTTCGTGTCGTTCCTCGCGGCCGCGGTGCTCTACATCGTGACCGTCGGCAAGGTCCAGGGCTTCGCGTTCACGCTCGGCCTGACCACCCTGCTCGACGTGGTCGTGGTCTTCCTCTTCACGAAGCCGCTGATGACGCTCCTGGCCCGGACGAAGTTCTTCACCGGCGGACACAAGTGGTCCGGTCTCGACCCCAAGCGACTCGGCGTCCAGCCCCCGCTGCGCCGCACCCGCCGCGCCACCCGTCCTGTCGACCCGAAGGAGGCGTGAGATGTCGAAGCTCGGCACTCTCGGCGCCAAGCTCTACCGCGGTGAGGTCGGCTACGACTTCATCGGCAAGCGCAAGATCTGGTACGGCGTCTCGATCCTGATCACCATCACGGCGATCCTGGGTCTGGCGGTGCGCGGCCTGAACATGGGCATCGAGTTCGAGGGCGGCGCCGTCTTCACGACGCCCAAGACCTCCGTCTCCGCCGCCCAGGCGGAGAAGTACGCGGAGAACGCCTCCGGTCACGACGCGATCGTGCAGGAGCTCGGCACGGGCGGCCTGCGCATCCAGGTCGCCGGTATCGACACCGGCAAGTCGGACCAGATCAAGGCCGAACTGTCCAAGGACATGGACATCAAGGCCGACGACATCAACGCCGACCTGGTGGGCCCCAGCTGGGGTGAGACCATCGCCAACAAGGCCTGGCAGGGTCTGGCGATCTTCATGGTGCTCGTCGTGATCTACCTGGCGATCGCCTTCGAGTGGCGGATGGCGGTCGCGGCCCTGGTCGCGCTCATCCACGACATCACCATCACCGTCGGGATCTACGCCCTGGTGGGCTTCGAGGTCACGCCGGGCACGGTGATCGGTCTGCTCACGATCCTCGGTTACTCGCTCTACGACACCGTCGTCGTCTTCGACTCCCTCAAGGAACAGACGAAGGGCATCGAGAAGCAGACCCGCTGGACGTACAGCGAGATCGCCAACCGTTCGATCAACGGCACGCTGGTCCGCTCGATCAACACCACGGTCGTGGCGCTGCTGCCGGTGGCGGGCCTGCTGTTCATCGGCGGCGGCTTCCTCGGCGCCGGCATGCTGAACGACATCTCGCTGTCGCTCTTCGTCGGCCTCGCCGCCGGTGCGTACTCGTCGATCTTCATCGCCACTCCGCTGGTCGCCGACCTCAAGGAGCGCGAGCCGAAGATGAAGGCGCTCAAGAAGCGGGTTCTCGCCAAGCGCGCCGCCACCGCGGCCAAGGCCGAGACGGCCGCCGCGGTCGTCGGCCAGCAGGCGGAGGCCCCGCAGGACGACGACCACGAGGACGCCACCCCTGCGGGCGCGGGACCGCGCACCCAGCCGGCCCGCAACCGCGGCCGCGGCCGCCCCTCGGGCAAGCGCCGCTGACCCGTCGGTCCGTACCTGCGAGGGCGCCAGGAGCTGCGACGCTCCCGGCGCCCTCGTCGTGTGCGCACCGACGCGACTGCTAGGGTTGACGATCGCGCGGACCCGCCCGAAACGGCCGGGGAAAAACCCTTCACACACTCGCTGAGGTGCAGAAATGACCGACATCAAGGAGCTGCTCCTCAGCCGCATCCGTGATGTGCAGGACTACCCGGAGCCCGGCGTCCTCTTCAAGGACATCACCCCGCTGCTCGCGGACCCGCCGGCTTTCACGGCCCTCACCGACGCACTCGCCGAGCTCTGCGTCCGCCACGGCGCCACCAAGGTCGTCGGCCTGGAGGCGCGCGGCTTCATCCTCGGCGCCCCGGTCGCCGTGCGCGCGGGCCTAGGTTTCATCCCCGTACGCAAGGCGGGCAAGCTCCCCGGAGCGACGCTCTCGCAGTCCTACGACCTCGAGTACGGGTCCGCCGAGATCGAGGTGCACGCCGAGGATCTGTCCGGCGACGACCGCGTCATGGTCATCGACGACGTGCTGGCCACCGGCGGCACCGCCGAGGCCGCCCTGCACCTGATCCGCCGTGCGGGCGCCGAGGTCGCGGGCGTCGCGGTCCTGATGGAGCTCGGCTTCCTGCCCGGCCGTGCGCGCCTGGAGCCCGCACTGCAGGGCGCCCCCCTCGACGCCCTGCTGGTGGTCTGAAACCCCAGCTCACAGCCTTGGAGGCGGGCCCGGAGGAATCCGGCGCCCGCCTCTGCTGTTTCTTCAGTTGAAGGTTGTCTCACCGGCCGAATACGTTCGGTGGGCGCCGGATCGATACCATGGGCTCTCCGGGACCTGAACGGGGGACCCGTCGCGCACGAGGAGCGCCGTTGCCAGACGAGGCCAAGCCACTCACCGCCGCCACGACCGACCACCAGGCAGCATCGGGCGCGGCTCCCTCCGGCACGCCCGCGAACGGTGCGAAGCCCGCTCCGCCGCCCGGCACCAAGGCGGCCGAGTCGCCGCGCCCCAAGCCCGCCGCCGAGCCGGCCCGGCCCACGCCACCGCCCGCGAGTCCCTCCCGGGCCGCCACGCATCAGCCGGCCGCCCGCTCCGGCTCCTCCAACCGCGTCCGTGCCCGCCTGGCCCGGCTCGGCGTGCAGCGCTCGAACCCGTACAACCCGGTCCTGGAGCCGCTGCTGCGGATAGTGCGCAGCAACGACCCCAAGATCGAGACGTCCACGCTGCGCCAGATCGAGCGCGCCTACCAGGTCGCCGAGCGCTGGCACCGCGGCCAGAAGCGCAAGAGCGGCGACCCGTACATCACGCACCCGCTCGCCGTCACCACGATCCTCGCCGAGCTGGGCATGGATCCGGCCACTTTGATGGCCGGTCTGCTCCACGACACCGTCGAGGACACCGAGTACGGCCTGGACACCCTGCGCCGTGACTTCGGCGACCAGGTCGCGCTGCTCGTCGACGGCGTGACCAAGCTGGACAAGGTCAAGTTCGGCGAGGCCGCGCAGGCCGAGACCGTGCGCAAGATGGTCGTCGCCATGGCGAAGGACCCGCGCGTCCTCGTCATCAAGCTCGCCGACCGCCTGCACAACATGCGCACCATGCGGTACCTCAAGCGCGAGAAGCAGGAGAAGAAGGCGCGCGAGACCCTGGAGATCTACGCGCCGCTCGCCCACCGCCTGGGCATGAACACCATCAAGTGGGAGCTGGAGGACCTCGCGTTCGCGATCCTCTACCCCAAGATGTACGACGAGATCGTGCGGCTCGTGGCCGAGCGCGCGCCCAAGCGCGACGAGTACCTGGCCATAGTGACCGACGAGGTGCAGAGCGATCTGCGCGCGGCCCGCATCAAGGCGACCGTCACCGGCCGCCCGAAGCACTACTACAGCGTCTACCAGAAGATGATCGTCCGCGGCCGTGACTTCGCGGAGATCTACGACCTGGTGGGCATCAGGGTGCTGGTGGACACCGTCCGGGACTGCTACGCGGCCCTCGGCACCGTCCACGCGCGATGGAACCCGGTCCCCGGCCGGTTCAAGGACTACATCGCGATGCCCAAGTTCAACATGTACCAGTCGCTGCACACGACGGTGATCGGCCCCAACGGCAAGCCTGTCGAGCTGCAGATCCGTACGTTCGACATGCACCGCCGTGCCGAGTACGGCATCGCCGCGCACTGGAAGTACAAGCAGGAGGCCGTCGCGGGCGCCTCCAAGGTGCGCTCCGACGCGCCCAAGGGCGGCGGCAAGGACGACCACCTCAACGACATGGCGTGGCTGCGCCAGTTGCTCGACTGGCAGAAGGAGACGGAGGACCCGGGCGAGTTCCTGGAGTCCCTGCGCTTCGACCTCTCGCGCAACGAGGTGTTCGTCTTCACGCCGAAGGGCGACGTCATAGCGCTGCCGGCCGGGGCCACCCCGGTGGACTTCGCGTACGCGGTCCACACGGAGGTCGGCCACCGGACCATAGGAGCACGCGTCAACGGACGCCTCGTGCCCCTCGAATCCACCTTGGACAACGGCGACTTGGTGGAGGTCTTCACCTCCAAGGCGGCCGGCGCGGGCCCGTCCCGCGACTGGCTCGGCTTCGTCAAGTCACCGCGTGCGCGCAACAAGATCCGTGCCTGGTTCTCCAAGGAGCGCCGCGACGAGGCGATCGAGCAGGGCAAGGACGCCATCGCGCGCGCCATGCGCAAGCAGAACCTGCCGATCCAGCGGATTCTGACGGGGGATTCACTCGTCACGCTCGCGCACGAGATGCGCTACCCCGACATCTCGTCGCTGTACGCGGCGATCGGCGAGGGCCATGTCGCGGCGCAGTCGGTGGTGCAAAAGCTCGTCCAGGCGCTCGGTGGCGAAGAAGCCGCCAACGAGGACATCGCCGAGAGCGCGCCGCCCGCGCGCGGCCGTTCCAAGCGCCGCTCGAACGCGGACCCGGGTGTCGTGGTCAAGGGCGTCGACGACGTCTGGGTGAAGCTGGCGCGCTGCTGCACGCCGGTGCCCGGTGACCCGATCATCGGCTTCGTCACGCGGGGCAGCGGCGTATCGGTTCACCGCAGCGACTGCGTGAACGTGGACTCGCTCTCCCGTGAGCCCGAGCGCATCCTCGAGGTCGAGTGGGCGCCGACGCAGTCCTCGGTCTTCCTCGTCGCGATCCAGGTCGAGGCGCTGGACCGCTCGCGGCTGCTGTCGGACGTGACGCGAGTCCTGTCGGACCAGCACGTCAACATCCTGTCCGCGGCGGTGCAGACGTCCCGGGACCGGGTGGCCACGTCGCGCTTCACGTTCGAGATGGGCGACCCGAAGCATCTCGGTCACGTCCTGAAGGCGGTACGGGGCGTGGAGGGCGTGTACGACGTGTACCGGGTGACATCGGCGCGGAGGCCCTGAGCCCGGCCTCGTCAAGGGCGCGGGGAACTGCGCGACCAACCGGGACGGCGCTGCACCCGGCGATGGTGGGGCCGGGCCGAGCTGGAGGCCGGTCGGAGTGCCTGCCCGGCGCTGGGGCGCCGCCTTGCCCACCCTGCCGCCCTTGGCGGCAGATTGCCCAAGGCGGGGCGGCAGGCGGCCGGGGTGGGAAAGCCCCAGGCGGCAGATTGCCCAAGCCGGCGGCGGGCGCACGCCCAAGGCGGCGTGAAGTGGCCCCGGGTTCCTCTGGGAACCCGGGGCCACTTCACGTACCGGCACTCAGCGCAGCGTCAGCCGCCGAACTCCTCCAAGCCCTTCAGCGCCGAGTCGAGCAGCGCCTGGCGGCCGTCGAGCTCCTTCTGGAGCTTGTCGGCCTTGGCGTTGTTGCCCTGCGCGCGGGCCTGCTCGATCTGGCCCTTGAGCTTGTCCACGGCGGCCTGCAGCTGACCCGTGAGACCCGCGGCACGCGCCCGCGCCTCCGGGTTCGTACGACGCCACTCGGCCTCCTCGGACTCCTGGATGGCGCGCTCGACGGCGTGCATCCGGCCCTCGACCTTCGGACGGGCGTCGCGCGGCACGTGGCCGATGGCCTCCCAGCGCTCGTTGATCGAGCGGAACGCGGCACGGGCCGCCTTCAGGTCCTCGATCGGGAGCAGCTTCTCGGCCTCGGCGGCCAGCTCCTCCTTGAGCTTCAGGTTCTCGCCCTGCTCCGCGTCACGCTCCGCGAAGACCGAGCTGCGCGCCGCGAAGAAGACGTCCTGGGCGCCGCGGAAGCGGTTCCACAGGTCGTCCTCGTGCTCGCGCTGGGCACGGCCCGCCGCCTTCCAGTCCGTCATCAGCTCGCGATACCGGGCCGCGGTGGCGCCCCAGTCCTGCGAGTTCGACAGCGCCTCGGCCTCGGCGACCAGCTTCTCCTTCGCCTTGCGGGCCTCCTCGCGCTGCGCGTCCAGCGAAGCGAAGTGGGCCTTGCGGCGCTTGGAGAACGCCGAGCGGGCGTGCGAGAAGCGGTGCCACAGCTCGTCGTCCGACTTGCGGTCGAGCCGCGGCAGACCCTTCCAGGTGTCCACCAGGGCGCGCAGCCGCTCACCGGCCGCCCGCCACTGCTCGGACTGCGCCAGCTCCTCCGCCTCGACGACCAGCGCCTCCTTGGAGTGCCGCGCCTCGTCGGACTGCTTGGCCTTCTGGACCTTGCGCTCCTCGCGCCGCGACTCGACGCTCTCCACCAGCTTGTCGAGCCGCTTGCCCAGTGCGTCCAGGTCGCCGATCGCATGCGCGTCCGTGACCTGCTCACGCAAGTGCTCGATCGCCGTCATCGCGTCCTTCGACGACAGATCGGTTGTCTGCACCCGGCGCTCGAGGAGCCCGATCTCGACGACCAGACCGTCGTACTTGCGCTTGAAGTAGGCCAGGGCCTCGTCGGGAGAGCCGGCCTTCCACGAACCGACCTCACGCTCAGTGCCGTCGGCCGAACGCACGTACACGGTCCCCGTCTCGTCGACGCGGCCCCACGGGTCGCTGCTCACAGCGCCTCCTCCACATGATGCCTGCGGGGGATTCGTGGGCCCCCGGGCATCGTCCACAGTTTCGTCACGGCCAACATAGGCGACCGGCGGGGATGCTGTCCGCATCCAGCGCCACCGAAATTCGGCGGCCGACAGGTCAGTCCTTCTTCACCGTCACGGTCTGGACCTTGACGGTCTTCTTCGGTGCACCATCGGTCGCGCTCTGACCGCCGGCGGCCACTCCGTTCTTGGCGACGGCCTGGACGGCCTTGAGCCCGGCCGCGTCCATCTTGCCGAACGGCGTGTACGACGGAGGCAGCTTGCTGTCCTTGTAGACGAGGAAGAACTGGCTGCCGCCCGTGTGCGGCTGCCCGGTGTTCGCCATCGCCACCGTGCCCGCCGGGTACGTGACCGAGCCGTCCTTGCCGGCCTTGCCGAGCCCGTTCAGATTCTCGTCCGGGATCGTGTAGCCGGGGCCGCCCGCTCCGGTGCCCTCCGGGTCGCCGCACTGGAGCACGTAGATGCCCCCGGTGGTGAGCCGGTGGCACTTCGTGCCGTCGAAGAACTTCTTGTCGGCCAGGTACTTGAACGAGTTGACGGTGTGCGGCGTCTTGGCCGCGTCCATCGCGATCGCGACGGTGCCCTGATTCGTCTTCATCGTCATCGTGTACGTGGCCTTCTTGTCGACGGCCATCTTCGGCTCGGGCTTCTCCGTGGAGGAGGCGCTCGGGCTCGGGCTCGCGCTGGAGCCCGCCGACGGGTCCTTCTTGTCGTCGCTCTTGAAGGCGCCGGCGGCGTACGCGCCACCGGTTCCCAGGACGGCCACCGCGAGCACGGAGGCGATCACGGTGTTGCGGGTGCGCGCCTTGCGTCGTGCGGCCTCGCGCCGCTGCTGCTGGCGCAGGAACTTCTCCCGGGCGAGCTGACGCTGCCGCTGATCCTTGCTGACCACCGGGTCTTCTCCTCGTACGTGTGTATGGCCATGGCTGGGGCCCTTGATTGTGCCCCGTACCGTATATGGGTTCGCTGTGGAATCGGCAGCGCCGGTAGGCTCTGATCTGCCGCATCGCCGCATTCCGACGGCATCTCCGACGACACAAGAAGGACGATCGTGCTGATTGCCGGGTTCCCCGCCGGGGCCTGGGGCACCAACTGTTACCTGGTTGCCCCCGCCGCGGGTGAGGAGTGCGTGATCATCGACCCGGGCCACCAGGCCGCCGAGGGAGTCGAGGAAGCGCTCAAGAAGCACCGGCTCAAGCCGGTCGCGGTCGTCCTCACGCACGGGCACATCGACCATGTCGCCTCCGTCGTCCCGGTCTGCGGGGCACACGACGTCCCGGCGTGGATCCACCCCGAGGACCGCTACATGATGAGCGACCCGGAGAAGGGCATCGGCCGCGCCATCGGCATGCCGCTCATGGGCGAGATCACCGTGGGGGAGCCCGACGACGTGCGGACGCTCACCGACGGCGCGCGGCTGACGCTCGCCGGACTCGACTTCGGCGTCGCGCACGCGCCCGGGCATACCAAGGGGTCGGTGACCTTCCAGATGCCGGAGACCGCGGACGTCCCGTCTGTCTTCTTCTCCGGGGATCTGCTCTTCGCCGGCTCCATCGGACGCACCGATCTCCCCGGTGGATCCATGGACGACATGCTCGAATCGCTGGGCCGTGTGTGCCTGCCGCTCGACGACTCGACCGTGGTCCTTTCCGGGCACGGCCCCCAGACGACCATCGGCCAGGAGCGCGCCACCAACCCGTATCTGCGGCAGGTGGCCGCCGGCCAGGGACCCTCGACCGAGGCTCCCCGACGAGGAATGTGACGAAGACTTTCCGTGAGTACCTTCCAGGCCCCCAAGGGCACCTACGACCTGCTCCCGCCGGACTCCGCCACGTACCTGGCCGTCCGTGAGGCGATCTCCACCCCGCTGCGCAACTCCGGCTACGGCTACGTCGAGACGCCGGGCTTCGAGAACGTGGAGCTGTTCGCGCGCGGTGTCGGCGAGTCCACCGACATCGTGACCAAGGAGATGTACGCCTTCGAGACCAAGGGCGGCGACAAGCTCGCCCTGCGTCCCGAGGGCACCGCGTCCGTGCTGCGCGCCGCGCTGGAGGCCAACCTCCACAAGGCCGGCAACCTGCCCGTGAAGCTCTGGTACTCGGGCTCGTACTACCGCTACGAGCGCCCGCAGAAGGGCCGCTACCGCCACTTCTCGCAGGTCGGTGCCGAGGCGATCGGCGCCGAGGACCCGGCCCTGGACGCCGAGCTGATCGTCCTCGCCGACCAGGCGTACCGCTCCCTGGGCCTGCGCGACTTCCGCATCCTGCTGAACTCGCTGGGCGACAAGGAGTGCCGTCCCGTCTACCGGGCCGCCCTCCAGGACTTCCTGCGCGGCCTCGACCTCGACGAGGAAACGCTGCGCCGCGCCGAGATCAACCCGCTGCGGGTCCTCGACGACAAGCGCCCCGACGTCCAGAAGCAGCTCACCGACGCGCCGCTGCTGCGCGACTACCTGTGCGACGCGTGCAAGGCGTACCACGAGCAGGTGCGCGAGCTGCTGCTCGCCGAGGGCGTCGCCTTCGAGGACGACGCGAAGCTGGTCCGCGGGCTCGACTACTACACCCGTACGACCTTCGAGTTCGTCCACGACGGTCTGGGTTCGCAGTCCGCGGTGGGCGGCGGCGGTCGCTACGACGGTCTCTCCGAGATGATCGGCGGCCCGTCGCTGCCGTCCGTCGGCTGGGCGCTCGGCGTCGACCGCACGGTGCTCGCGCTGGAGGCCGAGGGTGTGCGGCTGGAGCTCCCGGCCACGACCAGCGTGTTCGCCGTCCCGCTCGGCGACGAGGCGCGGCGCGTGCTGTTCTCCAAGGTCACCGAGTTGCGCAAGGCCGGGATCTCGGCGGACTTCGCGTTCGGCGGCAAGGGGCTCAAGGGCGCCATGAAGAACGCGAACCGGTCCGGGGCGCGGTTCACGATCGTCGCCGGTGAGCGGGATCTCGCCGAGGGCGTCGTGCAGCTGAAGGACATGGAGTCCGGCGAGCAGGACGCCGTCGCGGTGGACCAGGTCGTCGAGGTGCTCCGGGCCAAGCTGGCCTGACGCGGTCGTTGTGGGGCCGCGGGCCGGTGCGGCTTCGCCCGCGGTTCCCCGCGCCCCTGGAGATGCGCACCGCGTGCGCTGCCTTCAGGGGGGCGGGCAACCGCGCGACCGACCCCCACCGGCCCGCGGTCGAACGCGATACCTACTCCAGCAGCCCATAGCGCATCGCACGGGTGACGGCCGCCGTTCTGTCGTCCACGCCCAGCTTCCCGAACACGCGCAGCAGATGCGTCTTCACCGTGGACTCGGCGACGTGCAGGCGCCGCCCTATCTCCGCGTTCGTGGAGCCGTCGGCGACGAGCCGCAGCACCGCCCGCTCCCGCTCGGAGAGCCGCGGGCGCTCCGGGCTCGTCCGGAGCTGGTCCACGAGGCGCGCGGCGACCGAAGGGGCCAGCACCGTCTCGCCCCGCGCGGCGGCACGCACGGCGCCCGCGAGTTCGGCGCGGGCCATGTCCTTGAGCAGATAGCCGGCCGCGCCCGCCTCCACGGCCCGCAGGATGTCGCGGTCCGTCTCGTACGTCGTCAGGACGATGGTCCGGCACGGCAGCCCGGCCGCTGCCATCCGCCCGATCGACTCGACCCCGTCGCCGCCGGGCATCCGCAGGTCCATCAGGACGATGTCCGGGGCGAGTTCGGCGGCGAGCGCCTCGGCCTGCGGGCCGTTCGCGGCCTCGGCGACGACTTCCAGGTCCGCCTCGGCGTCAAGCATGGCGCGCAGGCCCTCGCGTACGACGGGATGGTCGTCGGCGAGCAGGATGCGGATCACGTGAGGGTCCTCTCGGGGGCCGGGAGCCGGACGGTGACGGTGGTGCCCGCGCCGGGCGCGCTGGTGACGGTGGCGGTGCCGCCGACCTCGGCGGCGCGCGCCCGCAGCCCGCGCAGACCGAAGCCGTCGGTGGCCTCGGCCGGATCGAAACCGGGGCCGGTGTCGCGTACGACGAGGGTCAGGTCGGCCTCCCCGTAAGCGAGTTCGACCTGGATCGGGGTGTCGGGCGGCGCGTGCTTGTGCACATTGGCCAGCGCCTCCTGGCAGCCGCGCAGCGCCACCACCTCCAGGCCGGGTGCCAACGGCCGCGCCTCGCCCAGCACCCGCACCAGCGCTCCGTGCCGGGACGCGACCCGGTGCAGGGCGTCGGGCAGCGACGCGCCGTCCAGGTCGGCGGGGGCGCCCCCCGCCACCAGGGCACGGGCCTCCGCGAGGTTCTGGCGGGCCGTGTCGGCCATCAGGGCGAGATGGCGGCGGGCCCGCGGGACGTCGTGGTCGAGTTCGGCGTCGACGGCCTGGATGAGCATCAGGACGCTGGTGAAGCCCTGCGCGAGCGTGTCGTGGATCTCCCGGGACAGCCGCTCCCGCTCGGCGAGGGCGCCGCGGTCCGCGGAGAGCTGGGCGACCTCCTCGCGGCTGGCGTCCAACTCCGCGATGAGCTCGGCCCGTTCCTGGCTCTGGTCCATGATCCGGATCGTCCAGCCGCCGAACGCCGCAGAGAAGACGAGGGTCACCACGGCGAACACCGAGTTGAAGAAGAGGTCCTGGCGGCTGATGTCCCACAGCAGCGCCCAGCCCACCACCGGCGCGATGTTGATCACGGTGACCGCGATCATCGCCCGGCGGTAGCGCAGCGCGATGAAGCACTGCGGGACGAGCGCGAAGGCCATCAGCCGCGTCTCGCCGACCAGGACGCCCGGCACCATGTAGACCGCCACGGCCGCCGCGATGTACGTCACCGCACGCCGCTCGGCCACGCCCTCCGTCATCAGCACGGGCCGCCCGACGGACACGTACAGGGGCACGAGCAGGACGAGCAGCGCCGCGGCCGCCAGCCGGACGGGCCACGCCGGTTGTGCCGTGCCGAGCACGAACACCAGCGTGGCCAGCCACACGATCGCGAAGTACGTGTCCCAGAGCCGGAACGTGCGGTCCCAGACGTGCACCCCGCGCGGGTCGGTCCGCGCGCTCACCCGTCGCGTCGGTTCTTCCAGCGGAATGTCAGCAGGCACAGCACCAATCCTCCGACGCACCAGGCACCCAGCACCAGGGCCGTTTTCCCGAACTCCCAGCTGCCCGCCTGTTCGAGGACGTGCGCCGAGTCCGGCAGGAACACCCCGCGCAGACCCTGGCACAGCCACTTCAGAGGGAAGATCGCCCCGATGTTCAGCATCCAGTCGGGGATGGTGTCGATCGCGATGTAGACCCCGGAGATGAACTGGAGCACCAGGAACGGCAGCACGACCACGGAGGTCGCGCTCCTGCCGGACTTCGGTACGGAACTGATCGCGATGCCGAGCAGCGCGCACGCCGTGATGCCCAGCAGGAAGAGCCAGCCGAACGTGAGCCACTTGGCCGGGCTCGTCGGCAGGCGCACGTCGTAGAAGAGGCTGCCGACGGCCAGCAGGACCGCCGTCTCCAGCACGCCCGTGACCAGGACCAACCACACCTTGCCCAGGAAGTACGAGGCCGGGGGCATCGGAGTGCCGCGCAGTCGGCGCAGTACCTTCTCGTCGCGCTCGATGGCGATGGAGATGCCCAGCGACTGGAAACTGGTCGACATGATGCCCGCCGCCATCATCGCGGGGACGTACAGCTGTGAGGCGGTGATGCCGGCCCCCTGCACGTCGTCGTTGAAGATCGACGCGAAGAGGAAGAGGAAGACCACCGGGAAGGCGAAGGTGAAGACCACCTGTTCCCGCAGCCGGAAGAACTGCTTGATCTCCAGGCCGCCGCGCCGCAGCCCCGACTGCCAGGCTCCGGGCAGGCGTCGGGCCTGCCGTGCGTCGCTCTTCAGGAGGGTCGTCGTCATCGCAGGGTCTCCTGTCCGGTGAGCCGGGGGTACACGTCCTCCAGCGTCGGGCGGCTGATCCTCAGCCCGGGGATCTCGCCGTCGAAGCGGGGCGTCAGCTCGGCGACCGTGCGGGTGGGGGTGTCGGTGCGCTCGCTGCGCGGGGTGCCGTCGGCCTCGGTCCACTCGACGGTGGCCCGGGTGCCGTAGCTGTCGCGCAGCTGCGTGGGCGAGCCCTCCGCGACGACCCGGCCCGACGCGATCACGGCGAGCCGCTGCGCGAGTGCCTCCGCCTCCTCCAGGTAGTGCGTGGTGAGCAGGATCGTGGTGCCCTCGGCGGCGAGCATCCGGATCAGTTCCCAGAACTGCCGCCGGGCCGCCGGGTCGAACCCGGTGGTCGGCTCGTCCAGGAGCAGCAGCTCCGGGTCGCCGATGACGCCGAGCGCCACGTCCAGGCGGCGCCGCTGCCCGCCGGACAGGGCCTTGATCCGGGCGTCCGCCTTCTTCTCCAGGCCCACCAGTTCGATGACCCGGTCCGGGTCGCGCGGCGCCGGGTAGTAGTGCGCGAAGTGCCGTACGGTCTCGCGCACGGTCAACTCCGCGGGCGCCGATTCGTCCTGCCAGACGATGCCGACGCGGGAGCGCCAGAAGCGGTCCGCGCCGGCCGGATCCGCGCCGAGGACGGTCACCTCGCCGCCGTCCCTGGTCCGGTTGCCCTGAAGGATCTCCACGGTCGTGGACTTGCCGGCCCCGTTGGGCCCCAGCAGGCCGAAGACCTCTCCGGTACGGATCGTCAGGTCGAGTCCGTCGACGGCGGTGACGTCCCCGTACTGCTTGCGCAGCCCCCGTACGTCCACGGCCCGTTCCGCGGTGTGTGTCGTCATACGAAGGAGCGTCCCGCCGAAGCGAACCTTCCGGGACCTTCGGACGTACATGCTTATGTCCATCGAACGGTGGACACCGCGGCCCGTACGGCAGAATGAGCGTGCCCGCAGGCCCCACCACTCACTTACGGATCGGCGTGATGAGCAAGACGACGACAGCAAGCGACAGCGGCAGCGTGTCCCGCGACATCGACAGCGCGAGTGCCCCGCGCACGGTCGGGGGCAGTCGTGCGTTCGGGCTGCTTCTGGTGATCACGGGCGCCGCCGGGCTGCTGGCGGCCTGGGTCATCACGCTCGACAAGTTCAAGCTGCTGGAGGACCCGAACTTCACACCGGGCTGCTCGATCAACCCGGTCATCTCCTGCGGCAGCATCATGAAGAGCGACCAGGCGTCGGTCTTCGGTTTCCCGAACCCGATGCTGGGCCTGGCCGCCTACGCCGTCGTGATCTGCGTCGGCATGAGCCTGCTGGCCCGGGCCACCTTCCCGCGCTGGTACTGGCTCACCTTCAACGCCGGCTGCCTGTTCGGCGTCGGCTTCGTGACCTGGCTGCAGTTCCAGTCCCTGTACCGGATCAACGCGCTGTGCCTGTGGTGCTGCCTGGCATGGGTCGCCACGATCATCATGTTCTGGTACGTGACGTCGTCGAACATCCGCAACGACTTCCTGCCGGTGCCGCGCTGGCTCAAGTCGTTCTTCGAGGACTTCACCTGGGCGCTGCCGGTCGTGCACGTCGGCATCATCGCCGTCCTGATCTTCACGCGCTGGGGCGACAAGCTCTGGGCCTGACCCGTCCCGGCGGCGTTGTCAGTGCCGTGACTTAGGGTTTTGTGCGTGGAACCCGACCTCTTCACCGCCGCAGCCGAAGAACGCCAGGAGAAGGACCCGTCCGCGAGCCCCCTGGCCGTCCGGATGCGCCCGCGCACCCTCGACGAAGTCGTCGGCCAGCGGCACCTGCTCAAGCAGGGCTCGCCGCTGCGCCGCCTGGTCGGGGAGGGCGGGGGAGGCCCGGCCGGTGCCTCGTCGGTGATCCTCTGGGGCCCGCCGGGCATCGGCAAGACGACGCTCGCCTACGTGGTCTCGAAGGCGACCAACAAGCGGTTCGTGGAGCTCTCCGCGATCACCGCGGGCGTCAAGGAGGTCCGGGCCGTCATCGAGGGCGCCCGCCGCGCGCTGGGCGGGCACGGCAAGGAGACCGTCCTCTTCCTCGACGAGATCCACCGCTTCAGCAAGGCCCAGCAGGACTCCCTGCTGCCCGCGGTGGAGAACCGCTGGGTGACACTGATCGCGGCGACCACCGAGAACCCGTACTTCTCGGTGATCTCCCCGCTCCTCTCCCGCTCCCTGCTGCTCACCCTGGAGCCGCTGACCGACGACGACCTGCGCGGGCTGCTCGCGCGGGCGCTCACCGAGGAGCGCGGGCTCGGCGGCGCCGTCACCCTCGCCGAGGACGCGGAGGAGCACCTGCTGCGCGTCGCGGGCGGGGACGCGCGCCGCGCGCTGACGGCCCTGGAGGCCGCGGCCGGCGCCGCCCTCGCCAAGCACGAGGAGACCATCACCCTCGAAAGCGTCGAGGAGACGGTGAACAGGGCGGCGGTGAAGTACGACCGTGACGGCGACCAGCACTACGACGTCGCGAGCGCCCTCATCAAGTCCATCCGCGGCTCGGACGTCGACGCGGCGCTGCACTATCTGGCCCGCATGATCGAGGCCGGCGAGGACCCGCGGTTCATCGCGCGCCGCCTGATGATCTCCGCCAGCGAGGACATCGGGCTCGCGGACCCGACGGCGCTGCCCACGGCGGTCGCCGCGGCCCAGGCCGTCGCCATGATCGGCTTCCCGGAGGCCGCGCTCACCCTGAGCCACGCCACGATCGCCCTGGCCCTGGCCCCGAAGTCGAACGCGGCGACGACGGCGATCGGCGCCGCCATGGAGGACGTCAGAGGCGGCCTGGCCGGGCCGGTGCCGCCGCATCTGCGCGACGGGCACTACAAGGGCGCCGCCAAGCTGGGGCACGCGCAGGGATACGTGTACCCGCACGACGTGCCCGGCGGGATCGCGGCACAGCAGTACGCACCGGACGCGATCGCCGGGCGGCAGTACTACCAGCCGACCCGGTACGGGGCGGAGGCCCGGTACGCGGATGTCGTGGAGCGGGTCCGTGAGCGGCTGCGGGGCGATGGGGGCGGCTGAGCTCTGCCGGGTCCGGGTGCGTCGCTGGGTGCGGCCCGGTGGGGCTTCTCGCGCAGTTCCCCGCGCCCCTGAAGGCATGCGCTGCGCGCAGCCTTCCTCGACAAGCGGCCCGGCCCCGCCCCGCCTAGGCTCGGCCCATGGGTGCGGCATCGCGCGGGATCGGCATCGGGGGCGTGGGCGTTCTGCTGCTCGGCGCGGTCGCGTGTGCGTCGTCAGCGCACCCGCCCCGCGCGACCCCCAGCCCCCGGCATCTGGTCGGCGCGGGCTTCCCGCCCACCGCCGCGCAGGCGAAGGCGCAGCTCGCCGGGCTCACCGTCGCGTGGGGCAAGAACTGGCACACGTACCAGAGGAGCGAGTTCGGGGACGGCTGGAGCGACGACGTCGACGCCCCGGGCGGGCGCAACGGCTGCGACACCCGTGACGATGTGCTGCGCCGCGACCTGAAGGACCTGCGCGAGGGCGACCGGAACCCGTGCGTGGTGATCTCCGGAACGCTGCACGACCCGTACACCGGCAAGGACCTGCCCTACTACTACCGCCGCGCCTCCCAGATCCAGACCGACCACGTCGTGGCGTTGGGTGCCGCCTGGCGGGCCGGGGCCTGGGCGTGGACCCCCGAGAAGCGGCTCACGTACGCCAACGACCTCGACGTCCTGCTCGCCGTCGACAAGACGACGAACTACGAGAAGAGCAGCAAGACCGCCGACAAGTGGAAGCCGTCGAACAAGGCGTTCTGGTGCGAGTACGGGCGGCGCTACACCGGGATCAAGCACAAGTACCGGCTCACGGTGACCGCGCCGGAGAAGCTGGCCCTGCAGGACCTGCTGGCGGCCTGCGCCTGATCGATCCGGTAGACTTCTGCGAAGTGCTGTGTCCCGTGTCCGGAAACCCGAAAGGGAGACCGGCGCCACCAGAGCGGGACATCAAGCCGGATCCCCCGAACCGCAAGGCACAGGGGATCCAGGAGCGTCGCGCACCTTCGAAGGTGTCGCGGGCAGCCCACCACCTCCCGGAGCTCCGGACAAGGTCGGTGGGCCACTCGCGTGCTGCACGTATGTGCCCAGTTCCGGGATCGGCTGCCCACCCCCCGCCCGTGCGGGGAACGGGTTTCCCGGGCTGCGGATGCGACCTCCCCAAACCCTGGTGAAGCCGTATTCGCATCAGAAACATGAGGTGTTTGGTTCATGGCGAACCAGTCCCGCCCCAAGGTCAAGAAGTCGCGTGCCCTCGGCATCGCGCTGACCCCGAAGGCCGTCAAGTACTTCGAGGCCCGCCCCTACCCGCCGGGCGAGCACGGCCGTGGCCGCAAGCAGAACTCGGACTACAAGGTCCGTCTGCTCGAGAAGCAGCGTCTGCGCGCCCAGTACGACATCAGCGAGAAGCAGCTTGCGCGCGCCTACGACCGCGCCAAGAAGGTCGAGGGCAAGACGGGCGAGGCGCTGGTCGTCGAGCTCGAGCGTCGCCTCGACGCCCTGGTCCTGCGTTCGGGCATCGCCCGCACCATCTACCAGGCCCGCCAGATGGTCGTCCACGGCCACATCGAGGTCAACGGTGGCAAGGTCGACAAGCCGTCGTTCCGCGTCCGTCCCGACGACGTCGTGATGGTCCGCGAGCGCAGCCGCGAGAAGCCGCTGTTCCAGGTCGCGCGTGAGGGTGGCTTCGCCCCCGAGGGCGAGACCCCGCGTTACCTCCAGGTCAACCTGAAGGCCCTGGCCTTCCGCCTGGACCGTGACCCGAACCGCAAGGAGATCCCCGTGATCTGCGACGAGCAGCTCGTCGTCGAGTACTACGCCCGCTGACCCCTCTTCTGGGCAAGCAGGCGTAGGACTCTCTGCGTTTCAGCCCGTCGTCTCCCCGCCGTTCGCGGTGGGGGAGGCGGCGGGTTCGCGCTTTTCCGGGGAGACGGCACGGGCCGGCCGCACCACCGTGACAGCGGCCTTCCGCGCCCCGCCGCGCAGCGCCCGCGCCACCGCCTCGTCGTGGCCCAACCGCTCGCCCACGCGCGCGAGTTCCTCGAAACGGACGTCGCCCAGCGCCTCGCGGGCACGCGCCTCGCACACCTCGTGCGGCTCGTTGTAATACGCCGAGCCGAACAGCGGCAGCCCCACCGAAGGCCAGATCCTGGCGGCCGCACCCTGCAGCACCGCCGCCTCGTCGGCGTCCCCCTCCACGGCCGTGACCAGCGCGAGCAGCTCCATCGCCAGCACCGTGCCGAGCAGGTCGTGGAACTCGTGGCCGATGATCAGGCACTCCTCGAGCAGCAACCGTGCCGCCGCCGCATCGTCCTGCGTCCACCGCGCGTACGCCAGCACATAGAGCGCGTAGGCACGGGTCCACCGCTCACCGTGGTCCTCGCACACCTGCCGTACCTCGTCGCACAGCGCCACGGCCTGCGCCAGCTCGCCCTGGAACGCCAGCGTCATCGCCAGCTCGACCTGGCCCATCAGCACGTTGCTGTTCAGCTCGCCGATCTCGCGGTACCGGGCGAGCGAGTCCCGCAGCAGATGCTCGGCGCGCGGCATGTCGTCCGTGACCAGGGCCAGACAGCCGGTGCGGTGCACGGCGTAGGCGAGCGCCGTCATGTCGCCGGAGTCCTCCGCCGCGTCACGGCACTCCTGCAGCGCCGCGAGGGCGGGTACCGCGTCGCCCTGGAGGATCGCCACATAACCGAGCACCCACAGCGCCTTCAGCCGGGAGTCCCGGGACGCGGTGTCTGCGGACTCCGCACCCGGCGTGTCCAGTTCGACGCTGCGGTCCAGCCAGTGCCGGCCCTCGGCGAGCCGACCGCAGCCCGCCCAGAAGAACCAGAGCGTGCCCGCCAGATACTGGCCCAGATGCGTCTCGCCGGGCTCGGTCAGGCAGAACTCCAGGGCCGCCCGCAGATTCGGCAGCTCCGCGTCGGTCCGCGCCGCCACCTCGCACTGGCGCGGCGAGAACCAGTCCAGCTCGCACCAGGTGGCCAGGCCCATGTACCAGTCGCGGTGCCGGCGCCGCATCCGCTCGGTGTCGCCGAGCCCGTCCAGCCACTCGGCGCCGTACGCGCGCACCGTGTCCAGCATCCAGTAGCGCACCCCGCTCGCCGACTCCTCGCGGGTCACGACGGACTGGTCGAGCAGTTCGTGCAGCACGTCGAGGACGTCGTCGGCGTGCAGTCCGTCGCCGCTGCAGATGTATTCGGCGGCCTCCAGGTCGAAGGAGCCGGAGAAGGCGGAGAGCCGCGCCCACAGCAGCCGCTCCTGCGGGGTGCACAGCTCGTGGCTCCAGCCGATCGTCGTACGCAGCGTCTGGTGGCGCGGCAGCGCGTCGCGGCCGCCGCCGGTCAGCAGCCGGAACCGGTCGTCGAGCCGCTCCACCAGCTGGGCGGGCGACAGCGCCCGCAGCCGTCCGGCCGCCAGCTCCATCGCGAGCGGCAGACAGTCAAGGCGCTTGCACACCTCCAGGACGACGCCCCGGTTGCCGTCGTCCAGGGCGAAGTCGGGCAGCAGCGCCGCGGCCCGCTCGGTGAACAGCTCCGCCGCGTCCTCGGCCGTCAGCGGGGCCAGCGGGAAGAGCCGCTCGCCGTCGAGCGCGAGCGGCCTGCGGCCCACCGCGACCACCCGCAGACCGGGCGCCGCGCGCAGCAGGTCCCGCACGAGCGAGGCACAGGCGTCGACGAGCTGCTCGAACCCGTCCAGGACCAGGACGAGCGACCGCTCGGCGAGGTGGTCGACCAGGACCTGGCGCGGCGGCCTGGTCGTGTGGTCGGTGAGGCCGAGGGTCTCGGCGAGCGCGTACTCGACGAGCTCCTCCCGGCGCACCGCGGCGAGTTCCACCCGCCACACGCCGTCGGGGCGCAGGTCCTGCGGGGTGAGGGCGGCCGCGTGCGCGGCGAACCGGGACTTGCCGACGCCGCCGACCCCGGTGACGGTGACCAGGCGGCCGGTCTCCAGGGCTCCCTGGAGGGCGGCGAGTTCGGCGGCCCGGCCGACGAAACGGTTCAGTTCATGGGGGAGGTTGCCGGGGCGCGGGGGAGCGTCGGGGGAGTGATCGGGGCGCGGGGTGCGTCGCATGAGGTACGGAGCGTACTCATCCGTACGCACTCCGTACAATCGGTTCGATCGAACAGACCCGCGGCAGAGGGGAATGCGGTACGGAGCGCGGGGCGGGGCGCGATAGGCTCGGGGGACGACTTTTTCGATGTTCAGCAGCGGCGATTCAGCACACAATCAGGGAGCGGTGCCAAGTGTCCGGTGGAGAAGTGGCCGGGATCCTGGTGGCTGTCTTCTGGGCGATCCTGGTCTCCTTCCTCGCGGTGGCGCTCGCGAGGCTGGCCCAGACGCTCAGGGCGACCACCAAGCTGGTCGCGGACGTGACCGAGCAGGCCGTCCCGCTCCTCGCCGACGCCTCCACCGCGGTGCGCTCCGCGCAGACCCAGATCGACCGGGTCGACGCGATCGCCTCGGACGTCCAGGAAGTCACGTCGAACGCGTCGGCGCTCTCCTCGACCGTGGCCTCCACCTTCGGCGGCCCGCTCGTCAAGGTGGCCGCGTTCGGCTACGGGGTGCGCCGGGCCATGGGCGGCCGCGGCAAGGACGTGCCCGCCAAGCAGACCCGTCGTACCGTGATCGTGGGCCGCGCGATCCCGGAGTCGCGCCGCGCCAAGCGGGCCAACCGGAGCAAGAGGGACTGACCGTATCCATGTTCCGCCGTACGTTCTGGTTCACCGCGGGCGCAGCCGCCGGCGTGTGGGCCACCACCAAGGTCAACCGGAAGCTCAAGCAGCTGTCACCGGAGAGCCTCGCCGCCCAGGCCGCGAACAAGGCGGTCGAAGCGGGCCACAAGCTCAAGGACTTCGCCCTCGACGTCCGCGACAACATGGCCGAGCGCGAGGCCCAACTCGGCGACGCGCTGGGCCTGAACGACCCGGTGGACCGTGAACTTCCCGCGCAGCGCCGCTTCGCGGTCATCCAGAACACCGCCACCGACAAGCAACCCAAGTACCTCGGGAACACGCGGTACTCGATCGACAACCGGAATGAGGACCACTGATGGAGTCGGCTGAAATCCGCCGCCGCTGGCTGAGCTTCTTCGAGGAGCGTGGCCACAAGGTCGTGCCCTCGGCGTCGCTCATCGCGGACGACCCGACTCTGCTGCTCGTCCCCGCCGGCATGGTCCCCTTCAAGCCCTACTTCCTGGGTGAGGTCAAGCCGCCCGCGCCGCGCGCCACCTCCGTCCAGAAGTGCGTGCGCACGCCGGACATCGAAGAGGTCGGCAAGACGACCCGCCACGGCACGTTCTTCCAGATGTGCGGCAACTTCTCCTTCGGCGACTACTTCAAGGAAGGCGCCATCAAGTACGCCTGGGAGCTGCTCACCAGCTCCGTGGCGGACGGCGGCTACGGCCTGGAGCCGGAGAAGCTCTGGATCACCGTCTACCTCGACGACGACGAGGCCGAGCGCATCTGGCACGAGGTCGTCGGTGTCCCGAAGGAGCGCATCCAGCGCCTGGGCAAGAAGGACAACTTCTGGTCCATGGGCGTCCCGGGCCCGTGCGGCCCGTGCTCCGAGATCAACTACGACCGCGGCCCCGAGTTCGGCGTCGAGGGCGGCCCGGCCGTCAACGACGAGCGGTACGTGGAGATCTGGAACCTGGTCTTCATGCAGTACGAGCGAGGCCAGGGTATCGGCAAGGAGGACTTCGAGATCCTCGGCGACCTGCCGTCGAAGAACATCGACACGGGTCTCGGTCTTGAGCGTCTCGCCATGATCCTGCAGGGCGTGCAGAACATGTACGAGACGGACACCCTCCGTGTCGTCATCGACAAGGCCACCGAGCTGACCGGTGTCGCCTACGGCGCGAAGCACGACTCGGACGTCTCGCTGCGCGTCGTCGCCGACCACATGCGTACGTCGACGATGCTCATCGGCGACGGCGTCACGCCCGGCAACGAGGGCCGCGGCTATGTGCTGCGCCGCATCATGCGCCGCGCGATCCGCAACATGCGCATCCTCGGCGCGACCGGCCCGGTCGTCCAGGAGCTGCTCGACGTCGTGATCGACACGATGGGCCTGCAGTACCCGGAGCTGGTCACCGACCGCAAGCGCATCGAGCAGGTCGCGCTCGCCGAGGAGGCCGCGTTCCTCAAGGCCCTCAAGGGCGGCACGAACATCCTCGACACCGCCGTCACCGAGACCAAGGCCGCGGGCGGCACGGTGCTCTCCGGCGACAAGGCGTTCCTGCTCCACGACACGTGGGGCTTCCCGATCGACCTCACCCTGGAGATGGCCGCCGAGCAGGGCCTGGCCGTGGACGAGGACGGCTTCCGCCGCCTCATGAAGGAGCAGCGCGAGCGGGCCAAGGCCGACGCGCAGGCCAAGAAGACCGGCCACGCCAACGTCGGCGCGTACCGCGAGATCGCGGACGCCGCCGGTGCCACGGACTTCATCGGCTACACGTCGACGGACGGCGAGTCCACGATCGTCGGCCTCCTCGTCGACGGCGTCTCCTCCCCGGCCGCGACCGAGGGCGACGAGGTCGAGGTCGTCCTCGACCGCACCCCGTTCTACGCCGAGGGCGGCGGCCAGATCGGCGACACCGGCCGCATCAAGCTCGACAACGGCGCGGTGATCGAGATCCGCGACTGCCAGAAGCCGGTCCCGGGCGTCTACGTCCACAAGGGCACCGTCCAGGTCGGCGAGGTCACCGTCGGCGCCTCGGCGCAGGCCACCATCGACATCACCCGCCGCCGCGCCATCGCGCGGGCCCACTCCGCCACGCACCTGACGCACCAGGCGCTGCGTGACGCGCTCGGCCCGACGGCCGCGCAGGCCGGTTCGGAGAACCAGCCGGGCCGTTTCCGCTTCGACTTCGGTTCGCCGTCCGCCGTGCCCACGGCCGTGATGACGGACGTCGAGCAGAAGATCAACGAGGTCCTCTCGCGCGAGCTGGACGTCCAGGCCGAGGTCATGTCGATCGACGAGGCCAAGAAGCAGGGCGCCATCGCCGAGTTCGGCGAGAAGTACGGCGAGCGCGTGCGCGTCGTCACCATCGGCGACTTCTCCAAGGAGCTGTGCGGCGGCACGCACGTGCACAACACCGCCCAGCTGGGTCTGGTGAAGCTGCTCGGCGAGTCGTCCATCGGCTCCGGCGTGCGCCGCATCGAGGCCCTGGTCGGCGTCGACGCGTACAACTTCCTCGCCAAGGAGCACACGGTCGTCGCCCAGCTCCAGGAGCTGGTCAAGGGCCGCTCCGAGGAGCTGCCGGAGAAGATCTCGGGCATGCTCGCCAAGCTCAAGGACGCCGAGAAGGAGATCGAGAAGTTCCGCGCGGAGAAGGTCCTCCAGGCCGCCGCCGGTCTCGCCGACTCCGCCAAGGACGTCCGCGGTGTCGCGCTCGTCACCGGCCAGGTGCCGGACGGCACGACCGCCGACGACCTGCGCAAGCTGGTCCTCGACGTCCGGGGCCGCATCCAGGGCGGCCGCGCCGCCGTGGTCGCGCTCTTCACGACGGCCAACGGCAAGCCGCTCACGGTCATCGCCACCAACGACGCCGCCCGTGACCGCGGCCTCAAGGCCGGCGACCTGGTCCGCACGGCCGCCAAGACCCTCGGCGGCGGTGGCGGCGGCAAGCCGGACGTCGCGCAGGGCGGCGGTCAGAACCCGGCCGCGATCGGCGACGCCATCGACGCCGTCGAGCGCCTCGTCGGGGAGACCGCGAACTGATGCGCAGGGGCCGCCGGTTGGCGATCGACGTAGGGGACGCCCGGATCGGGGTCGCGTCCTGCGACCCCGACGGGATCCTCGCCACTCCGGTGGAGACCGTGCCGGGACGCGATGTCCCGGCCGCCCACCGGCGGTTGAAGCAGCTGGTCGAGGAGTACGAGCCGATCGAGGTCGTCGTCGGGCTCCCTCGCTCCCTCAAGGGGGGCGAGGGCCCGGCGGCCGCCAAGGTCCGCGGCTTCGCCCAGGAGCTGGCGCGCGGCATCGCACCCGTTCCGGTGAGGCTCCTCGACGAGAGGATGACCACAGTCACGGCCAGCCAGGGCCTGCGTGCCAGCGGCGTAAAGTCCAAAAAAGGCCGGTCTGTCATCGACCAGGCGGCCGCCGTCATCATCCTTCAGCAGGCGCTGGAGTCCGAACGGGCGTCAGGAACCGCTCCTGGCGAGGGCGTCGAAGTGGTTGTCTGATCGCGATACGGTAACGTTCCGCGCGATCGGCAGCGTTCGAACAGCTGCCGCACAGCATCAAGAGGCGGAACGGTTGCCCTCCTGACCGGAAACGACCCGTCCCCGCCTCGCGGCTTGTAGGGGACCGATGACTGATTATGGCCGGGGCCAAGGCTCCGAACCGTGGCACCCCGCGGACCCGTTGTACGGGGACCAGGGGTGGGGGCAGCAGGCCGGACACGGCCAGCCTGCCTACGGCGGCCAGGGGCAGTACGACCCGCAGCAGCCGCAGCAGGCCTACGGTGGTGACTGGGGCACGGGCCAGCAGCAGGGGTACGGCTACGGCCAGGACCCCGGCTACGGGCAGGACCCCGGTTACGGCCAGGATCCCGGTTACGGTCAGAACCCCGGTTACGGCCAGCAGGGGTACGGCGGCTCGCAGGGCCAGGGTCAGGACGGCTGGGAGACCGGCGGCCAGGGCCAGGTTCCGTACGGCGCCGACCCCACGGATCCGTACCACACCGGCCAGACCGCCGCGTACAACGGCGGCGATCAGCCGGACTTCTACAGCACCCCCGAGGCGTACCCGCCGCCGGAGCCGCCGGGCCGCCGCCGCGCGCCCGAGCCGCAGACCGAGTGGGACGCGGGCCCCGATCAGGGCGAGGACGCGTTCTTCAACGGTGGCGGTGACGACGACGAGGACGACGACAGAGGTCCTCGCCGGGGCGGCCGAAAACCGAAGAAACGGCGCAGCGGCTGTGCCTGCCTCGTGCTCACCGTGATCTTCGCCGGCGGTGTCGGCGGCGTCGGCTATTTCGGCTACCAGTTCTACCAGGACCGTTTCGGGTCGGCGCCGGACTACGCGGGCGAGGGCAACGGCGAGACGGTCAGTGTCGTCATCGACAAGGGCTCCGACGGCTACACCATCGGGCGCAAGCTCAAGGCGGCGGGTGTCGTACAGAGCGTCGACGCCTTCGTCGCGGCCCAGTCCTCGAACCCGCAGGGCAAGACGATCCAGGCGGGCGCGTACGTGCTGGAGAAGGAGATGTCGGGGGCGAGCGCCGTCGACCTCATGCTGAGCCCGAAGAGCCACGCCAACATGACGATCCCCGAGGGCTGGCGCAATGCCAGGATCTACAAGCTGATCGACGACAAGCTCAAGGTCGACGAGGGCACGACGGCGAAGGTCGCCAAGGCGGAGTACAAGAACCTCGGGCTGCCGTCGTGGGCGAAGAACCACCCGAAGCTGAAGGACCCGCTGGAAGGGTTCCTCTACCCGTCGAGCTACGCGGTCGCCAAGGGCATGAAGCCCGACGACGTCCTCAAGCAGATGGTCGAGCGCGCCAACGAGAAGTACGAGGGACTCGACCTGGAGGGCCAGGCCAAGAAGCTCAACCTCGACAACCCGTGGCAGGTCCTCACGGTCGCGAGCCTCGTGCAGGCCGAGGGCAAGACCCACGAGGACTTCCGCAAGATGGCGGAAGTGGTCTACAACCGCCTGAAGACCAACAACACCGAGACGAACCAGAAGCTCCAGTTCGACTCGACGTTCAACTACCTCAGGGGTCAGAGCAAGATCAACATTGGCGTGTCCGAGATCAACAGCAACCCGGACCCGTACAACACGTACTATCACCGGGGTCTTCCGCCCGGACCGATCAGCAACCCCGGCGACCAGGCCCTGGCCGCGACGCTCAACCCGACGGACGACGGCTGGATGTACTTCGTGGCGACCGACGGTATGGACAAGACCGAGTTCGCCAAGACTCTCGCCGAGTTCCAGAAGCTGAAGGACAAATTCAATGCCAGCCAGGGCAACTGACGCGCACAGAGCGGCAGTTCTCGGTTCCCCCATCGCCCACTCGCTCTCGCCCCAGCTGCACACCGCGGCGTACGAGGCGCTCGGCCTGAGCGAGTGGACGTACGAACGGTTCGATGTGGACGAGGCGGCGTTGCCCGGGTTCTTCGCCGGGCTCGACGCCGCCGAGTGGGCCGGCCTCTCGCTCACCATGCCCCTGAAGCGCGCGGTGATCCCGCTGCTCGACGAGATCACCGACACCGCGGCGTCGGTCGAGGCCGTGAACACCGTGGTTTTCCACGCCGACGGGCGCAGGACCGGCGACAACACCGACATCCCGGGTCTCGTCGCGGCACTGCGGGCCGAGGGCGTGGAGAAGGTCGATTCCGCCGCGATCCTCGGCGCCGGTGCCACCGCGTCGTCGGCGCTCGCCGCGCTCGCCCGGATCTGCTCGGGCGAGGTCGTCGTCTACGTACGCAGCGAGCAGCGGGCCGACGAGATGCGCGGCTGGGGCGAGCGGCTCGGCGTCGCCGTGCGCCCGGCCGCCTGGGACGACGCGGCCGACGCCTTCGAGGCACCCCTGGTCATATCGACGACGCCCAAGGGCGGCACCGACCACCTGGTCGACCGGATCCCCGAGCGCGTGGGCACGCTCTTCGACGTGATCTACGACCCGTGGCCGACGCCCCTCGCCGCGGGCTGGCAGAAGCGCGGCGGGCCGGTGCTCAGCGGCCTCGACCTCCTGGTCCACCAGGCGGTCTTCCAGTTCGAGCAGTTCACGGGGGACACCCGGCCGGTGTTCCCGGCGATGCGCGACGCGGCGCTGAAGGCGTTCGGCTGACGCTCCCTCGTAGGCGGTGGGGCCGTACGGACCGGATCCGTACGGCCCCACCGCTTCCGTGTTCCCCGTCTCACGCGCAGTCCGTAAGCCGGACACCGCGACGCGGGCCCGGCCGGACATGGGAGGATCAGGGGATACACGGTGGGCCGGGCCGCGCACCCGCGTGCCGCCCGCTGAGCCGATACGCAGAGCGCGAGCATGAGGAGCACCGTTGAGCAGGTTGCGCTGGCTGACCGCGGGGGAGTCGCACGGCCCCGCACTGGTGGCGACGCTGGAGGGTCTTCCCGCCGGCGTTCCGGTCACCACGGAGATGGTGGCGGACCACCTGGCACGGCGGCGCCTCGGTTATGGCCGCGGGGCGCGGATGAAGTTCGAGCGGGACGAGGTGACCTTCCTCGGCGGGGTGCGCCATGGTCTGTCGCTGGGGTCGCCGGTCGCGGTGATGGTGGGTAACACCGAGTGGCCGAAGTGGGAGCAGGTCATGGCTGCCGATCCGGTCGATCCGGAGGTGCTGGCGGGGCTGGCGCGTAATGCGCCGTTGACCCGGCCGCGGCCGGGTCATGCGGATCTGGCGGGGATGCAGAAGTACGGGTTCGAGGAGGCCCGGCCGATCCTGGAGCGCGCCTCGGCGCGCGAGACCGCGGCGCGGGTCGCGCTGGGCGCCATCGCCCGCTCGTACCTGAAGGAGACGACCGGGATCGAGATCGTCTCGCACGTGGTCGAGCTGTGCTCGGTGAAGGCGCCGCAGGGCGTGTACCCGACGCCGGCCGACGTGGAGAAGCTGGACGCGGATCCGCTGCGCTGCCTCGACGCGGACGCGTCGAAGGCGATGGTGGCCGAGGTCGACCAGGCGCACAAGGACGGCGACACCCTGGGGGGTGTGGTCGAGGTGCTGGCCTACGACGTGCCGGTGGGTCTGGGGTCGCACGTGCACTGGGACCGCAAGCTGGATGCCCGGCTGGCGGGTGCCCTGATGGGCATCCAGGCGATCAAGGGCGTCGAGATCGGCGACGGCTTCGAGCTGGCGCGGGTGCCGGGTTCGCAGGCGCACGACGAGATCGTGAACACCCCCGAGGGCATCCGCCGCGTCTCCGGGCGCGCCGGCGGCACCGAGGGCGGTCTGTCCACGGGTGAGCTGTTGCGCGTACGGGCCGCGATGAAGCCGATCGCGACCGTGCCGCGCGCGCTGAAGACGGTGGACGTGACGACGGGCGAGGCCACCCAGGCCCACCACCAGCGCTCCGACGTCTCCGCGGTGCCGGCCGCCGGCATCGTCGCCGAGGCCATGGTCGCGCTGGTCCTCGCGGACGCCGTCGCGGAGAAGTTCGGCGGCGACAGCGTGCCGGAGACCCGTCGCAACGTGCGGTCGTACCTCGAGAACCTGCACATCCGGTGACCGGGCCGCAGGTCGTCCTGGTCGGTCCGATGGGGGTGGGCAAGTCGACGGTGGGCAGCATGCTCGCCGAGCGGCTGGGCTGTGCGTACCGGGACACGGACGACGACATCGTGGCCGCGCAAGGGCGCACCGTCGCGGACATCTTCGTCGACGAGGGCGAGGAGGCGTTCCGGGCGATCGAGAAGGCGGCGGTGGCCGCGGCGCTGGCCGGGCACGAGGGTGTCCTCGCGCTGGGTGGCGGCGCGGTCCTGGACGCCGGCACCCGCGCGCTGCTCGCCGCCCATCCGGCGGTGGTCTATCTGTCGATGGATGTGGAGGAGGCCGTCAAGCGGACCGGGCTGAACGCGGCCCGGCCGTTGCTGGCCGTCAACCCGCGTAAGCAGTGGCGGGAGTTGATGGAGGCGCGGCGTCATCTGTACACCGAGGTCGCCCGGGTGGTCGTGGCCACCGACGGCCGTAGTCCCGACGAGGTCACCGAAGCGGTCCTCGACGCACTGGAGTTGAAGCAGGCATGAGCGAGCAGCAGGTCACCCGGATCCAGGTCGGCGGCACCGCGGGAACCGACCCGTACGAGGTGCTCGTCGGACGCCAACTCCTGGGCGAGCTCGGCCAGTTGATCGGCGACGGGGCCAAGCGGGTGGCGATCGTCCACCCCGAGGCGCTCGCCGAGACCGGTGAGGCGCTCCGCGCCGACCTCGCCGACCAGGGCTTCGAGGCCGTCGCCATCCAGGTGCCCAACGCGGAGGAGGCCAAGACCGCCGAGGTCGCCGCCTACTGCTGGAAGGCGCTCGGCCAGTCCAACTTCACCCGCTCCGACGTCATCGTCGGCGTCGGCGGCGGCGCGACCACGGACCTCGCCGGTTTCGTGGCCGCGACATGGCTGCGCGGTGTGCGCTGGATCGCGATCCCGACCACCGTGCTCGCCATGGTGGACGCGGCGGTCGGCGGCAAGACCGGCATCAACACCGCAGAGGGCAAGAACCTGGTGGGCGCCTTCCACCCGCCCGCCGGCGTGCTCTGCGACCTGGCTGCCCTCGACTCCCTGCCGGTCAACGACTTCGTGTCGGGCCTGGCGGAGGTCATCAAGGCCGGGTTCATCGCCGACGAGCGGATCCTGGAGCTCATCGAGGAGGACCCGCAGGCGGCCCGCAGCCCCGAGGGGCCGCACACCGCCGAGCTGATCGAGCGCGCCATCAAGGTCAAGGCCGAGGTCGTCTCGTCCGACCTCAAGGAGTCCGGCCTGCGCGAGATCCTCAACTACGGGCACACCCTCGCCCACGCCATCGAGAAGAACGAGCGCTACAAGTGGCGCCACGGCGCCGCCGTCTCCGTCGGCATGCACTTCGCCGCCGAACTCGGCCGCCTCGCCGGGCGCCTGGACGACGCGACCGCCGACCGGCACCGCACCGTCCTGGAGTCCGTGGGGCTGCCGCTGTCGTACCGCTACGACCAGTGGCCCAAGCTCCTGGAGACGATGAAGGTCGACAAGAAGTCGCGGGGCAACCTGCTGCGCTTCATCGTCCTCGACGGCCTCGGCAAGCCCACCGTCCTGGAGGGCCCCGACCCGGCCGTGCTCCTCGCCGCCTACGGTGAAGTGGCCGAATAGCACCGCTCGTTGAGATTCGGGCACTTTGCGCCTGCCCCGGCCGTTCACACAACGACGGCCGGGGACGGTACCGTTCGGTAGCGCCTGTTCACCGGCGTCCAGACGACGCCTGTACGAGACGGAGTGGCACCGGATGCAGCACGCAGTGGGATCTCCGCTGCCACCGCCCCATCGGCCGGGGCAGGGACCTGGCCCGGCGGGCGCCTGGAGCCAGGCGCAGCAGCCGCCCGGAGCGCCCGGATTCACCGGCGTCCCGCACCACCCGCAGGCCCCGCACCACCCCCAGGCGCCACAGCATCCACAGGCCCCGCCCCCGCCGCAGGCCCACCCGGCGCCCCCGCGCCGCGACACCACCGGCCACGTCCAGCTGCCGCCCGGCGGCCCCGTCGCCGTGCCGAGCCCGCCGCCCGCGCAGGCCCCCGTCGATCCGACGGCCACCACGCTCGCCGTCCTGCTCATCGGCCCCGCCGGCGCGGGCAAGACCAGCGTCGCCAAGTACTGGGCGGAGCGCCGCCGCGTCCCCACGGCCCACATCAGCCTCGACGACGTACGGGAATGGGTCCGTTCCGGATTCGCCGACCCGCAGACGGGGTGGAACGACAACAGCGAGGCGCAGTACCGGCTGGCCCGCCGCACCTGCGGCTTCGCCGCCCGGAACTTCTTGGCGAACGGGATCTCCTGCATCCTCGACGACGCCGTCTTCCCCGACCGCCCGGTGGTCGGCCTCGGCGGCTGGAAGCGGCACGTGGGCCCCGGGCTGCTGCCCGTCGTCCTGCTGCCCGGCCTGGAGATCGTCCTGGAGCGCAACGCCCGACGCAGCGGCAACCGCCGCCTGACCGACGAAGAGGTCGCCCGCATCCACGGCCGGATGGCGGGCTGGTACGGCTCGGGACTGCCGATCATCGACAACTCGCAGCTGGACGTGGCGGGCACCGCGCAGGTTCTGGACGAGGTGCTGGCGCGGGCCATCGCGAGCCCGCCCCAGTGGTGAAGCGTCACTTCAGATCCACCCCGCTCCAGCGGTGAAGCGTCACGTCAGATCCACCCCGCCACCCCGGGGAACGCACGTCCCGACGCCCGTCCGGACGCGCTGAACCGGCCGCATCGCGCTCCCGCTCGTACGCTCGGCCTCATGCCAGAGGTGTACGCGGCCCGACGGGACCGGCTCAGAGAGCGTGCGACGGTGGGCGGCAGCGCGGCCGCCCTCGTCTCGCGGCCCGCCAATGTGCGCTATCTCGCCGGAGCGGCGCCGCACGGCGCCGTGCTCCTGCTGGGGCGCGACGGCGGCGGCGACGTACTGCTGTGCCCGCGCCCGCCGAGCGGCACCGTCGCCGAGGGCCGGGCCGACGAGGAACTGCGCGTCCAGGTGCTGCCCGCGCCCGCCGGCGACCCGGCCGTGGCCGCCGCGGACGTGGCGGCGGCCCAGGGCGCCGACTCCCTCGCCGTCGAGGAGCACCATCTGACGGTCGCCCGGCACCGGGCCCTCGCCTCCGTCGCCCCGCGGCTGCGCCTCGCCGACCTCAACCGCGGCGTCGAGCAGCTGCGCCTGGTCAAGGACGAGGAGGAGATCTCCTGCCTGCGGATCGCCGCCGAGATCGCCGACCAGGCCCTCGGTGAGCTCCTGGAGTCCATCCTCGTGGGCCGCACCGAGCGCCACCTGGCCCTGGAACTGGAACGTCGACTTGTCGACCACGGTGCCGACGGGCCCGCCTTCCCCACCTCGGTCGCCACCGGACCGAACTCGGGGCGCGGCGGCCACCGGCCCAGCGACCGGCGCGTGGAGGAGGGCGATTTCCTCTCCGTCTGCCTGGGAGCCACGTACCGCGGCTACCGCTGTGAGATCGGCCGTACGTTCGTCATCGGGACCTCGCCCGCCGACTGGCAGATCGAGCTCTACGACCTGGTCTTCGCCGCTCAGCGCGCCGGGCGCGAGAGCCTGCGGCCCGGCGTCGAGCACCGCGAGGTGGACCGGGCCGCCCGGCACGTACTGGACGCGGCAGGGTATGGTGACGGGCTTCCGCAGCTGACCGGACACGGTGTGGGACTCGAAATCGACGAGGACCCGCAGTTGGCCCCCGCGGCCATGGGTAAACTTGACGCTTGTGTGCCGGTCACCGTCGAACCGGGGGTCCACCTCCCGGGCCGGGGCGGCGTCCGGATCGATGACACGCTCGTCGTCCGCCCCGAGGCGGACGGCGGACCCGAGCTACTCACCATCACGACCAAGGAGCTGCTCGCGCTGTAGCCCTCGCGGCGGCGCGCGTGCCCCAGGGTCGTCCACGTCAGTCCAGGAGATTCCGCAACCGTGGCTTCCACGAACGACCTCAAGAACGGCCTGGTGCTCAAGCTCGACGGGGGCCAGCTCTGGTCCGTCGTCGAGTTCCAGCACGTCAAGCCCGGCAAGGGCCCGGCCTTCGTGCGCACCAAGCTCAAGAACGTGCTCTCCGGCAAGGTCGTCGACAAGACGTTCAACGCCGGCGTCAAGGTCGAGACGGCCACGATCGACAAGCGCGACATGCAGTTCTCGTACATGGACGGCGAGTACTTCGTCTTCATGGACATGGAGACCTACGACCAGCTGCACGTCGACAAGAAGGCCGTCGGCGACGCCGCCAACTTCCTGATCGAGGGCTTCACCGCCACCGTCGCGCAGCACGAGGGCGAGGTGCTCTTCGTCGAGCTGCCGGCCGCCGTCGAGCTCGTCATCCAGGAGACCGAGCCGGGCGTCCAGGGCGACCGCTCCACCGGTGGCACCAAGCCCGCCACGCTGGAGACCGGCCACCAGATCCAGGTCCCGCTCTTCATCACCACCGGTGAGAAGATCAAGGTCGACACGCGTGACAGCAGCTACCTCGGCCGGGTGAACAGCTAACCGTGGCCGCCCGTAACACGGCCCGCAAGCGAGCCTTCCAGATCCTCTTCGAGGCCGACCAGCGCGGCGCCGACGTCGTGACGGTCCTCGCGGACTGGGTCAAGAACTCGCACAGCGACCCGCAGCAGCCGCCCGTCAGCGAGTACACGATGGAGCTGGTCGAGGGGTACGCCCCCAAGGCCCGCCGCATCGACGAGCTGATCTCGCAGTACGCCGTCGACTGGACCCTGGACCGGATGCCGGTCGTCGACCGCAACATTCTGCGACTCGGCGCCTACGAGCTGATCTGGGTCGACGGGACGCCGGACGCCGTGGTGCTCGACGAGGCCGTCTCGCTGGCCAAGGAGTTCTCCACCGACGAGTCCCCGGCGTTCATCAACGGTCTTCTGGCCCGACTGAAGGACCTGAAGCCGACGCTGCGCCGCGACGAGGCATAAAAGCCGCAGTCGCTGAGCAACCTCGCAGGCCCGAAGCGGAACTTGAACAATGTTCCGCTTCGGGCCTGGTGCGTTCCCGGGGATCTTCACTAGGTTCGGGCCATGTCCCCCAGAGGTCTCCCCGCGAGGGTCCGCGTCGGCTACGGCCTCGGCTCCTTCGCCACCGGCACCTTCGGCACTGTCCCCGGTCTGCTCCTGCTCTACTACCTGACCGACGTGCTCGGGGTGGCCGCGGGCCTGGCCGGACTCCTGGTGTTCCTGCCCAAGGCGTGGGACGTCCTGCTCAACCCCTGGATCGGCAGCCTCTCCGACCGCAGCTCGGGCCTGCGCTGGGGACCGCGCCGCTCCTGGATGCTGCTCGGCGCCGTCACCATGCCGTTCTGCTTCGCCGCCATGTTCGCGGCGCCCGGCGGCCTCGAAGGCGGACCCGCCGCGGCCTACGTCGCCGTGCTCTTCCTGCTCACCGCCTCCGCGTACGCCTGCTTCCAGGTCCCGTACGTCGCGCTGCCCGCCGAGCTCACCGACGATCCCGACGAGCGGGCCCGCATCATGTCCTGGCGCGTCGCCTTCCTCGCCGTGGCGATCCTCCTCGCGGGCGCCGTCGCCCCGGTGCTCGCCGGGGCCACGGGCGACGACCGGGGCAGCGCGGGCGGCTACCGGCTGATGGGCTGCGTCGTGGGCGCCGTGCTGGCCCTCGGGACGGTCGCCGCCGTGGCCGCCACGTCCGGGACGCGCACCGTCATCCGGACGACCAGCGAGCCGAGCCTGCGCGCCCAGCTGCGGGCCGCCCGCGGCAACGCGCCCTTCGCCCGGCTGCTCGGCGCCTTCGTGGCGCAGGCCACCGCGACCGGCCTGATGCTCGCCGGCACCCAGTACTTCGCCACGTACATCCTCGACGAGCCGAGCGCCACGACGTACCTCTTCGCCTGTCTGATCGTCCCCTCGCTGCTCGCGATGCCGCTCTGGCTGGCCGTCGGCCGCCGCACGGGCAAGCGCGACGCGGCGATCGGCGCCTCGCTCTGCTTTCTCGTCGGCGCGGTGGGCGCGGCGGCGGGGCGTGAGCTGCCGCCCGCCCTGATCTACGGCGCCGTGGCCGTGGCCGGTGTCGGGTACGCGGGGATGCAGATGCTGCCGCTCGCCATGCTCGGCGACACGATCGCCGCCGACGCCTACACGAGCGGACGGCGCAGGGCCGGGGTCTTCACCGGGCTGTGGACCGCGGGCGAGACGCTCGGGCTCGCCCTGGGACCCGGCCTGTTCGGTCTGGTGCTCGCGCTCGGCGACTTCGCCTCCTCCGACGCCGACCACCGTGTGGCCCAGCCGGGCTCGGCGCTCACCGCGATCGTCGTCGGCTTCGGCGTGCTGCCCGCCGCCCTGCTGCTGATCAGCCTGCCGCTGCTGGCCCGCTACCGGCTCACCGAGGCCGAACTGACCCGCCTGAGGGACGCGGCCGACGCCCCTTCGCGGCATGACCCATCCGGTACGACGAGGAGTGCCCCGCATGACCACTGACCACGCCCCGATCCTGGCGCGCCTCGCCGAACTGCGCGCGGACGACCTCCCGGTGCACGGCGGACGCACGATGGCGTACGTCTACGACTCCGGGCTCGACGGTCTCGAAGAGCTCGCGAACGCCGCGCAGGCCGCTTTCGCCGGGGTCAACGGGCTCGACATGACGGCCTTCCCGAGCGTGGTGGAACTGGAGAACGACCTCGTGCGGCGGGCCACCGCGCTGCTCGGCGGCACGGCGGGCACCTTCACCAGCGGCGGCACCGAGAGCTGCCTGCTGGCGGTCCTGACGGCTCGTCAACATGCCCGCAGGGCGCGGGGGATCACCGCTCCCGAGCTGGTGCTGCCGGAGACCGCGCACGCCGCGTTCCACAAGGCGGCCGAGCTCTTCGGGCTCACCGTCGTCAGCGTCCCCGTCGACCCGGAGACCTTCAGGGTGCGCCCGGCCGACGTCGCCGCCGCCCTCACCGAGCGCACCGCTCTCGTCGTGGTCTCCGCGCCTTCGTACGCGCACGGGGTCATCGACCCCGTCGCAGAGGTGGCGGCGGAGGCCGCGCGACGCGGGGTGCTCTGCCATGTCGACGCCTGCATCGGCGGCTGGTACCTGGGGCACCTCAAGCGGGCCGACGAGGGTGCGCACATCCCGGAGTTCGGGCTCACCGTGCCGGGCGTCACGTCGCTCTCCGTCGATCTGCACAAGTACGGGTACACGGCCAAGGGTGCCTCGCTGCTGCTGTTCGAGGACGCGGAGCTGCGCCGGCACGGCTGGTTCGCGCACGCGTCCTGGCCCGGCTACCCCGTCGTCAACTCCACGCTCCAGGGCACCAAGTCGGCCGGACCGCTCGCGGCGGCCTGGGCCGTGACCGAGCAGGTGGGAACCGACGGTTACACCGCGCTGTCGACGCGCGTACACCGGACGACCCTGGCGCTCGCCGACGGTATCGAGCGCATCGACGGACTGCGACTGCTCGCCCGGCCCGAGGCGTCCCTGATCGCGGTCGCCTCGGACGACCCGGAGCTCGATGTGTTCGTCGTCGCGGACGAGATGCGGGGGAGCGGCTGGTATCTGCAGCCGCAGCCGGCCTTCGGCGCCTCGCCCGCCAATCTCCATCTGACGGTGACGGCGGCGGTCGCGGACGAGGAGACCGTGCGGCTGCTTCTGGACGCATGGGAGAAGGCGGTGGCGCGGGCCCGCGCGGCCGGACCGGTGCGGATCGACCCGGCGATCGTCGAGGCGGCGGGTGCGCTCGACCCGGACGCGCTGACCCCGGAGGAGGTCGAGATCGCGCTGGCCCTCGCGGGCGTGGGCGAGGGCGGCGCGCTGCCCGAGCGGATGGCGCCGGTCCTGGCGGTCCTCCAGGCGCTGCCGCCGAGGCTGAGCGAGCGACTGCTGCCGGAGGTCATCGGGCGGCTCTACCGGGTGCGGTAGGGAGAGCGCCGAAGGGGCGGAGCCTCGCGGCTCCGCCCCTTCGGATGTGACGTTTCTGCTGTACCGGCCCGTTGGCAGGCTTTCCGATCAGGCCTCGTCGTGCGCCACGGCGCGGCGCGCGTCCGCGTCGAGAACGCCCCAGCTGATCAGCTGCTCGGTCAGGACCGAGGGCGACTGGTCGTAGATGACGGCGAGGGTGCGCAGGTCGTCCTGGCGGATCGACAGCACCTTGCCGTTGTAGTCACCGCGCTGCGACTGGATCGTGGCCGCGTAACGCTGCAGCGGGCCCGCCTTCTCCGGCGGCACGTGGGCCAGGCGCTCCAGGTCGAGGACCAGCTTCGGCGGGGGCTCGGCGGCGCCGCCAGGGGTGGTGCCCGGCAGCAGCTCCTGCACCGGCACGCCGTAGAAGTCCGCCAGTTCGGCGAGGCGCTGCACGGTCACGGCGCGGTCGCCGCGCTCGTACGAACCGACCACGACCGCCTTCCAGCGTCCCTGGGACTTCTCCTCGACACCGTGGAGGGAAAGGCCCTGCTGGGTACGGATCGCGCGGAGCTTCGCCCCGAGCTGTTTGGCGTATTCGCTGGACATATAGCTCCCCGGACACTGCATCACTTAGCGGCTGCGCCGCGTGGCTGGTAACTCACTGTGAGGTTACGCAGCGTTACTTGGCCGCGTCAAGCCGAATGGTCCGTACCGACCTTCTCGCGAAAACGGCGTTCCCGCACCTCCAGGCGGGTGATCAGCGATGTTGAAGGGCTGGTAGTCTGGATGGCGCAATTCCGACGTCCTTTAAGGTCCGTCCCGTGAGGCGGAGAAGGGGGTCCGTTTTTTATGGACACGCAGAATCCCGATGCCCGGTCTGTTCTCGAAGGCCCTGACATCGCGCGGGTGCTGACCCGCATCGCCCACGAGATCGTGGAGCGCGCCAAGGGCGCCGAGGACGTGGTGCTCCTCGGTATCCCCACGCGAGGCGTCTTCCTCGCCCGCCGCCTGGCCGACAAGCTCGAAGAGATCACCGGCCGCGCCATCCCCGTCGGCTCGCTCGACATCACGATGTACCGCGACGACCTGCGGATGCACCCGCCGCGTGCGCTGGCCCGCACCGAGATCCCCGGTGACGGCATCGACGGCCGCCTCGTCGTCCTCGTCGACGACGTCCTGTTCTCCGGCCGCACCATCCGCGCCGCCCTCGACGCCCTGAACGACATCGGGCGCCCGCGTGCCGTGCAGCTCGCCGTCCTCGTCGACCGCGGCCACCGCGAACTCCCGATCCGCGCCGACTACGTCGGCAAGAACCTCCCCACGTCGCTGCGGGAGACGGTCAAGGTCCAGCTCGCCGAGGAGGACGGCCGCGACGCCGTGCTGCTCGGTGCCAAGCCGGACGCCGAGGCGGCCGAGCAGTAGCCACCGCACCGCGCACGTCCCTCACGGCGTGTGCGTGCTCAGGTGTGCCCTCGCGCCCCCGTATGCCCTGAATGTCCTGAACTTCCTTACGGAGCACCCCCGATGATGCGACACCTCATCTCGGCCGCCGACCTCTCCCGCGACGACGCCGTTCTCATCCTCGACACCGCCGAGGAGATGGCCCGCGTCGCCGACCGGCCCATCAAGAAGCTGCCGGCCCTGCGCGGCCGGACCATCTGCAACCTCTTCTTCGAGGACTCGACGCGGACCCGGATCTCCTTCGAGGCCGCCGAGAAGCGCCTCTCCGCCGACGTCATCAACTTCGCCGCCAAGGGCTCCAGCGTCTCCAAGGGCGAGTCCCTCAAGGACACCGCGCAGACCCTGGAGGCCATGGGCGTCGACGCCGTCGTCATCCGGCACAGCGCCTCCGGCGCCCCCTTCCGGCTCGCGACCTCGGGCTGGATCGACGCCCCGGTGATCAACGCCGGTGACGGCACCCACCAGCACCCCACCCAGGCGCTGCTCGACGCGTTCACGATGCGCCGCCGCCTCGTCGGCCGCGACGCCGGGCTCGGCAAGGGCCTCGACGGCAAGCGCGTCACGCTCGTCGGTGACATCCTGCACAGCCGTGTCGCCCGCTCCAACGTCGACCTGCTGCACACCCTCGGCGCCGAGGTCACCCTCGTCGCGCCGCCCACCCTGCTCCCGGTCGGCGTCGAGTCCTGGCCGTGCGAGGTCAGCTACGACCTGGACAGCACGCTGCCGAAGGCCGACGCCGTGATGATGCTCCGCGTGCAGCGCGAGCGCATGAACGCCGCCTTCTTCCCGACCGAGCGCGAGTACTCGCGCCGCTACGGCCTCGACGGCGACCGCATGGCGAAGATGCCCGAGCACGCCATCGTGATGCACCCCGGACCGATGGTCCGCGGCATGGAGATCACCGCCGAGGTCGCCGACTCCGACCGCTGCACGGTCATCGAGCAGGTGGCCAACGGTGTTCACACCCGGATGGCCGTCCTCTATCTGCTTCTCGGCGGCAACGAGCCCGCCGTCAGCCACACCCGCCCCACCGGTTCCGAGGAGAGCAAGTAATCATGAGCGAGACGCAGAAGACGCTGATCCGCGGTGCGAAGGTGCTCGGTGGCGAGCCGCAGGACGTGCTGATCGACGGCGGCGTCATCGCCGAGGTCGGGACCGGGCTCTCCGCCGAGGGCGCCGAGGTGGTCGAGGCCGAGGGCAAGATCCTGCTCCCGGGCCTCGTCGACCTCCACACCCACCTGCGCGAGCCGGGCCGCGAGGACTCCGAGACCGTCCTGACCGGTACGCAGGCCGCCGCCTCCGGTGGCTACACCGCCGTGTTCGCCATGGCCAACACGTTCCCCGTCGCCGACACCGCCGGTGTCGTCGAGCAGGTCTACCGGCTCGGCCAGGAGCACGGCTACTGCGACGTGCAGCCCATCGGCGCCGTCACCGTCGGCCTGGAGGGCCAGAAGCTCGCCGAGCTCGGAGCCATGCACGAGTCCGCCGCCGGCGTCACCGTCTTCTCCGACGACGGCAAGTGCGTCCACGACGCCGTGATCATGCGCCGCGCCCTGGAGTACGTGAAGGCCTTCGGCGGCGTCGTCGCCCAGCACGCGCAGGAGCCCCGCCTGACCGAGGGCGCCCAGATGAACGAGGGCACCGTCTCCGCCGAGCTGGGCCTGGGCGGCTGGCCGGCCGTCGCCGAGGAGTCGATCATCGCCCGCGACGTGCTGCTCGCCGAGCACGTCGGCTCCCGCGTGCACATCTGCCACCTGTCGACCGCCGGGTCCGTCGAGATCGTGCGCTGGGCCAAGTCCCGCGGCATCGACGTCACCGCCGAGGTCACCCCGCACCACCTGCTCCTCACCGACGAGCTGGTGCGCTCGTACAACCCGGTCTACAAGGTGAACCCGCCGCTCCGCACGGAGAAGGACGTCATGGCGCTGCGCGAGGCGCTCGCCGACGGCACCATCGACATCGTCGCCACGGACCACGCCCCGCACCCGCACGAGGACAAGGACTGCGAGTGGGCCGCGGCCGCCATGGGCATGGTCGGCCTGGAGACCGCGCTGAGCGTGGTCCAGCAGACGATGGTCGAGACGGGCCTCCTGGACTGGGCCGGCGTCGCCGACCGCATGTCCTTCAAGCCCGCCGAGATCGGGCGGGCGGGCGGCCATGGACGTCCCGTCTCGGCAGGTGAGCCTGCCAACCTCGTCCTCGTCGACGCCGACTACCGTGGAGCCGTTGACCCCGCGGGCTTCGCCTCCCGCAGCCGCAACACCCCCTACGAGGGCCGTGAGCTGCCGGGGCGCGTCACCCACACCTGGCTGCGGGGCAAGGCCACCCTCGCCGACGGGAAGCTCGCGTGACTCCACTGCAACCACTGGTCAGCCTGGCCGCCGAACAGAAGTCGGCGGACGTGACCGACTGGCCCGACCGGATCGGCTGGATCGTCGGACTGCTGCTCTTCATCGCGCTCGTCTACTGGCTGATGCGCCAGGGCTGGAAGTGGCGCGGCACGCTCCAGGGCGATGTGCCGCCACTGCCCAGCGCGCCGACTGAGCAAGGCCCGGCGAAACTGGAGCTCAGCGGTCGGTACCACGGATCCACCACGGCCGGGCAGTGGCTCGACCGCATCGTGGCGCACGGCCTCGGCACCCGCAGCCGCGTCGAGCTGACCCTGACCGACCAGGGGCTGAGCGTCGTACGACCGGGAGCGAACGACTTCTTCGTCCCCGCGGACGCGCTGCGCGAGGCCCGGCTCGACAAGGGCATCGCGGGCAAGGTGCTCACCGAGGGCGGTCTCCTGATCGTCACCTGGGCGCACGGCGACAAGCTGATCGACTCCGGGTTCCGCTCCGACCACGCCGCCGAGCAGGCGGACTGGGTCACCACCATCAACCACATGATCGACATGAAGAACACGACGGAAGGCGCCGCACGATGACCACCTCCACCAGGGGAACCAGCAAGGTTCCCGCCGTACTCGTCCTGGAGGACGGTCGCGTGTTCCGCGGCCGCGCCTACGGGGCCGTGGGGGAGACCTTCGGCGAGGCCGTGTTCTCCACCGGCATGACCGGCTACCAGGAGACCCTCACCGACCCGTCGTACGACCGCCAGATCGTGGTCGCCACCGCCCCGCAGATCGGCAACACGGGCTGGAACGACGAGGACGACGAGTCGAGCCGCATCTGGGTCTCGGGCTACGTCGTGCGCGACCCCGCACGCATCCCCTCCAACTGGCGCGCCAAGCGCTCGCTCGACGACGAGCTCGTCGCACAGGGGATCGTCGGCATCTCCGGCATCGACACCCGCGCCCTCACCCGCCACCTGCGCGAGCGCGGCTCCATGCGCTCGGGCATCTTCTCCGGCGAGGCGCTGGCCACCGACGCCGAGCTCGTCGAGAAGGTCCAGGCGCAGCCCCACATGAAGGGCGCCTCCCTCTACGAGGAGGTCGCCACCAAGGAGGCCTACGTCGTCGAGGCCATCGGTGAGAAGAAGTTCACCGTCGCCGCGATCGACCTGGGCATCAAGGGCATGACCCCGCACCGGATGGCCGAGCGCGGCATCGAGGTGCACGTCCTGCCGGCGACCGCCACCGCCGACGACGTCTACGCCGTGGACCCCGACGGGGTGTTCTTCTCCAACGGCCCGGGCGACCCCGCCACCGCCGAGGGCCCGGTCGCGCTGATGACCGCCGTCCTGGAGAAGAAGACGCCGCTGTTCGGCATCTGCTTCGGCAACCAGATCCTCGGCCGCGCCCTCGGCTTCGGCACGTACAAGCTGAAGTACGGCCACCGCGGCATCAACCAGCCGGTGCAGGACCGCACCACCGGCAAGGTCGAGGTCACCGCCCACAACCACGGCTTCGCCGTGGACGCGCCGCTGGACAAGGTGAGCGAGACCAAGTTCGGCCGCGCCGAGGTCTCCCACGTGTGCCTCAACGACAACGTCGTGGAGGGGCTCCAGCTGCTCGACCAGCCGGGCTTCTCCGTCCAGTACCACCCGGAGGCGGCCGCCGGTCCCCACGACGCCGCCTACCTGTTCGACCGCTTCGTTTCCCTGATGGAGGGCCAGCGTGCCTAAGCGCACCGATATCCAGTCCGTCCTGGTCATCGGCTCCGGCCCGATCGTCATCGGCCAGGCCGCCGAGTTCGACTACTCCGGTACCCAGGCGTGCCGCGTCCTGAAGTCCGAGGGCCTGCGGGTCATCCTCGTGAACTCCAACCCGGCGACGATCATGACCGACCCGGAGATCGCCGACGCCACGTACGTCGAGCCGATCACCCCCGAGTTCGTCGAGAAGATCATCGCGAAGGAGCGCCCCGACGCCCTGCTGCCGACCCTCGGCGGCCAGACCGCGCTCAACACCGCGATCTCCATGCACGAGCAGGGTGTGCTGGAGAAGTACGGCGTCGAGCTCATCGGCGCCAACGTCGAGGCGATCAACAAGGGCGAGGACCGCGACCTCTTCAAGGGCGTCGTCGAAGAGGTCCGCAAGAAGATCGGCCACGGCGAGTCCGCCCGGTCCGTGATCTGCCACTCGATGGACGACGTGCTCAAGGGCGTCGACACGCTCGGCGGCTACCCCGTCGTCGTCCGCCCCTCCTTCACCATGGGCGGCGCCGGGTCCGGCTTCGCGCACGACGAGGAGGAGCTGCGCCGCATCGCCGGTCAGGGCCTCACGCTCTCCCCGACCACCGAGGTGCTCCTGGAGGAGTCCATCCTCGGCTGGAAGGAGTACGAGCTGGAGCTGATGCGCGACAAGAACGACAACGTCGTGGTCGTCTGCTCCATCGAGAACTTCGACCCGATGGGCGTGCACACCGGCGACTCGATCACCGTCGCCCCGTCGATGACCCTCACCGACCGCGAGTACCAGCGGCTGCGTGACATCGGCATCGCGATCATCCGCGAGGTCGGCGTCGACACCGGCGGCTGCAACATCCAGTTCGCGGTCAACCCCGACGACGGCCGCATCATCGTCATCGAGATGAACCCGCGCGTGTCGCGCTCCTCGGCCCTCGCCTCGAAGGCCACCGGCTTCCCGATCGCGAAGATCGCCGCGAAGCTGGCCGTCGGCTACACGCTGGACGAGATCCCCAACGACATCACCGAGAAGACGCCGGCGTCCTTCGAGCCGACACTCGACTACGTGGTCGTCAAGGCCCCGCGCTTCGCCTTCGAGAAGTTCCCGTCGGCCGACTCCACCCTCACCACGACCATGAAGTCGGTCGGCGAGGCCATGGCCATCGGCCGTAACTTCACCGAGGCGTTCCAGAAGGCCCTGCGCTCCCTGGAGAAGAAGGGCTCGCAGTTCTCCTTCGTCGGCGAGGTCGGCGACAAGAAGGAGCTCCTGGAGGCGTCGGTCCGTCCGACCGACGGGCGCATCAACACCGTCATGGAGGCGATCCGCGCCGGTGCCACCCCCGAGGAGATCTTCGCGTACACGAAGATCGACCCGTGGTTCGTCGACCAGCTCTTCCTGATCAAGGAGACCGCCGACGAGCTGGCCGCCGCGCCCGAGCTGACCCGCGAGCTCATCGCGGAGGCCAAGCGTCACGGCTTCTCCGACCAGCAGATCGGTGAGATCCGCGGCCTGCGCGAGGACGTCGTCCGCGAGGTCCGGCACGCGCTCGGCGTCCGCCCGGTCTACAAGACGGTCGACACCTGCGCCGCCGAGTTCGCCGCCAAGACGCCGTACTTCTACTCCTCGTACGACGAGGAGACCGAGGTCGCGCAGCGCACCAAGCCCGCCGTGATCATCCTGGGCTCGGGCCCGAACCGCATCGGCCAGGGCATCGAGTTCGACTACTCCTGCGTCCACGCCTCCTTCGCGCTGAGCGACGCGGGCTACGAGACCGTGATGGTCAACTGCAACCCCGAGACCGTCTCCACGGACTACGACACGTCCGACCGCCTGTACTTCGAGCCGCTGACGCTCGAAGACGTCCTGGAGATCGTCCACGCCGAGTCCCTCGCGGGGCCGATCGCCGGTGTCGTCGTCCAGCTCGGCGGCCAGACCCCGCTGGGTCTGTCGCAGGCGCTGAAGGACAACGGCGTGCCGGTCGTCGGCACCTCCCCGGAGGCGATCCACGCCGCCGAGGACCGCGGCGCCTTCGGCCGCGTCCTGGCCGAGGCCGGTCTGCCCGCGCCCAAGCACGGCACGGCCACGACCTTCTCCGAGGCCAAGGCCATCGCCGACGAGATCGGCTACCCGGTCCTGGTCCGTCCGTCCTACGTGCTCGGCGGCCGCGGCATGGAGATTGTCTACGACGAGACCCGCCTGTCCTCGTACATCGAGGAGTCGACCGAGATCAGCCCGTCCCGGCCGGTCCTCGTGGACCGCTTCCTGGACGACGCGATCGAGATCGACGTGGACGCCCTCTACGACGGCGAGGAGCTCTACCTCGGCGGCGTCATGGAGCACATCGAGGAGGCCGGCATCCACTCCGGCGACTCGGCGTGCGCCCTGCCCCCGATCACGCTGGGCGGCTACGACATCAAGCGCCTGAAGGCCTCCACGGAGGCCATCGCCAAGGGCGTCGGCGTCCGCGGCCTGATCAACATCCAGTTCGCGATGGCGGGTGACATCCTCTACGTCCTGGAGGCCAACCCGCGCGCCTCGCGCACCGTCCCCTTCACCTCGAAGGCGACCGCGGTGCCGCTCGCGAAGGCCGCCGCCCGCATCTCGCTGGGCGCCACCGTCGCCGAGCTGCGCGCCGAGGGCCTGCTCCCGAAGACCGGCGACGGCGGCACCCTGCCGCTGGACGCGCCGATCTCCGTCAAGGAGGCCGTCATGCCGTGGTCGCGCTTCCGCGACGTGCACGGCCGCGGCGTCGACACGGTCCTCGGCCCGGAGATGCGCTCCACCGGCGAGGTCATGGGCATCGACGCGGTCTTCGGCACGGCGTACGCCAAGTCGCAGGCCGGCGCCTACGGTCCGCTGCCGACGAAGGGCCGGGCGTTCATCTCCGTCGCCAACCGCGACAAGCGCTCGATGATCTTCCCGGCGCGCGAGCTCGTCGCCCACGGCTTCGAGCTGATGGCCACGTCCGGCACGGCCGAGGTCCTCAAGCGCAACGGCATCAACGCCACGGTCGTGCGCAAGCAGTCCGAGGGCGAGGGCCCGGGCGGCGAGAAGACGATCGTCCAGCTGATCCACGACGGCGAGGTCGACCTCATCGTCAACACGCCGTACGGCACCGGCGGCCGTCTCGACGGCTACGAGATCCGTACGGCGGCGGTGGCCCGCTCCGTGCCCTGCCTGACCACGGTCCAGGCGCTCGCCGCGGCCGTCCAGGGCATCGACGCGCTCAACCACGGTGACGTGGGCGTGCGCTCACTGCAGGAACACGCGGAGCACCTGACCGCGGCCCGCGACTAGCAGCCCAAGAGGGGGACACCGAAACGGTGTCCCCCTCTTCATGAGCCCACCGCCTCATGGACACCTATAGGACTTCAGCCATGTACAAGCTGTTCTTCCACCTCGTCTTCCAGCACATGGACCCCGAGAAGGCCCACTACCTGGCCTTCCGCTGGATCCGCCTCGCGGCCCGCACCCCGGTCCTGCGCACCTTCGTGGCGGCCGCCCTGGCGCCGCGCTACAAGGAGCTGCGCACCGAGGCCCTCGGCCTGCGCATGCACGGCCCCTTCGGCCTCGCCGCCGGCTTCGACAAGAACGCCGTCGCGATCGACGGCATGGCCATGCTCGGCTTCGACCACATCGAGATCGGCACGGTCACCGGCGAGGCGCAGCCCGGCAACCCCAAGAAGCGCCTCTTCCGCCTGATCCCGGACCGCGCGCTGATCAACCGCATGGGCTTCAACAACGAGGGCTCCCTCGCCGTCGCCGCGCGCCTGGCCTCCCGCAACCCCGTCTTCAAGACGACGGTCGGCGTGAACATCGGCAAGACCAAGGTCGTCCCCGAGGCCGAGGCCGCCGCCGACTACGTGAAGTCGACCGAGCGCCTGGCCGCCTTCGCCGACTACCTCGTCGTGAACGTCTCCTCGCCGAACACGCCCGGCCTGCGCAACCTCCAGGCCACCGAGGCGCTGCGTCCGCTGCTGACCGCCGTGCGCGAGGCCGCCGACCGCACCGTGAAGGCCCGTCGCGTCCCGCTCCTCGTCAAGATCGCGCCCGACCTCGCCGACGAGGACGTCGACGCCGTCGCCGACCTGGCCGTCGAGCTGGGCCTGGACGGCATCATCGCCACCAACACGACGATCTCCCGCGAGGGCCTGAAGACCACGGGCGACGTCGTGAACGAGACGGGCGGCCTGTCCGGCGCGCCCCTCAAGGAACGCTCCCTGGAGGTCCTCAGGCGCCTGTACGCGCGCGTGGGCGACCGGATCACCCTCGTGGGCGTCGGGGGCATCGAGAACGCCGAGGACGCCTGGCAGCGCATCCTCGCGGGTGCCACGCTCGTCCAGGGCTACTCGGCCTTCATCTACGAGGGCCCGTTCTACGCCCGCGCGATCCACAAGGGCCTCGCCGCCCGCCTCCGCACGAGCCCGTACACCACCCTCGCCGACGCCGTCGGCGCCGATGTGAAGAAGGTTGCCGCATGACAGTCCTCGAACCCTTCGGTGCCCGCCTCCGCCGCGTCATGGACGAGCGCGGCCCGCTCTGCGTCGGCATCGACCCGCACGCCGCTCTGCTCTCCTCCTGGGGCCTGACGGACGACATCGCCGGCCTGGAGTCCTTCACGCGCACGTCCGTCGAGGCCCTGGCCGACACGGTCGCGGTCGTGAAGCCCCAGATGGCGTTCTTCGAGCGGTTCGGCTCGCGCGGCGTCGCGGTCCTGGAGAAGGCCGTCGCCGACCTGCGCGCCGCGGGCACCCTCGTCGTCATGGACGCCAAGCGCGGCGACATCGGCTCGACCATGGCCGCGTACGCGGAGACCTACCTGCACAAGGACTCCCCGCTGTTCGTGGACGCCCTGACCGTCTCGCCGTACCTCGGCTACGGCTCGCTGAAGCCCGCCGTGGACCTCGCGCGCGAGACCGGCGCGGGCCTCTTCGTGCTCGCCCTCACCTCCAACCCCGAGGGCGGCGAGGTCCAGCACGCCGTGCGCGCCGACGGCAAGAACGTGGGCGCCACGATGCTCGCCCACCTCGCCGCGGAGAACGCGGGGGAGAGCCCGATGGGCTCCTTCGGCGCGGTCGTCGGCGCGACGCTGGGCGACCTGTCCTCGTACGAGCTCGACATCAACGGTCCGCTCCTCGCGCCCGGGATCGGCGCGCAGGGCGCCACCGCGGCCGATCTGCCGACCGTTTTCGGCCCGGCCGTGCGCAACGTCGTACCGAATGTGAGCCGTGGGGTGCTCAGGGCGGGGCCCTCCGTGTCCGCGCTGCGGGACGCGGCCGTGCGGTTCGCGGACGAGGTGCGTGAGGCGGTCGAGGCCGCGCAATGATGGACCTTCGGGCCGTCTCGGGGGCTCATCGGGGGTGAGTCGGAGGTTGATCGGGGGTTTATCGGGGGTGGCACTCCGTGCCGACCTTGGGCCGCGCGTCCGAATCCTGACCGATTTACCGGTCGATTTGCCCTAAATGCACCTCCTGAGCAAGGCTGACCTGGACTTTTCCTCTGTTCTCGCTGACTCAGGCGGCCTTGGCCGCTAGTCTCCGACGAGAGCGAAGGGCCAGCGCAGGCAAACGCGTTGCTCGTTGCTCCCCAGGTGTGGGGCGACTAGGTTCCTCACCGGTCCGTATCCGACAGTTCGACATCCGAGGTGACGTAGGCGTGGCTCTTCCGCCCCTTACCCCTGAACAGCGCGCAGCCGCGCTCGAAAAGGCCGCCGCGGCTCGCCGGGAGCGGGCCGAGGTCAAGAATCGACTCAAGCACTCCGGCGCCTCCTTGCACGAGGTCATCAAGCAGGGCCAGGAGAACGACGTCATCGGCAAGATGAAGGTCTCCGCCCTGCTCGAGTCCCTGCCGGGCGTGGGCAAGGTCCGCGCCAAGCAGATCATGGAGCGCCTCGGGATCTCCGAATCCCGCCGGGTGCGCGGTCTCGGTTCCAACCAGATCGCCTCCCTGGAGCGCGAGTTCGGCAGCACCGGCGCCTGAGTGACACCGGCCGGCCCCAGGGCTGGTCCGGGCACTCCGGAACAACTGGAATAATCGCTGCATGAGTGAACGTCCGCGGCTGACCGTGCTCTCCGGCCCCTCAGGGGTCGGCAAGAGCACGGTCGTCGCCCATATGCGCAAGGAACACCCCGAGGTCTGGCTCTCGGTGTCGGCGACGACCCGCAAGCCGCGCCCGGGCGAGAAGCACGGAGTCCAGTACTTCTTCGTCACCGACGAGGAGATGGACAAGCTGATCGCCAACGGCGAGCTCCTCGAGTGGGCCGAGTTCGCGGGGAACCGCTACGGCACCCCGCGCAGTGCCGTTCTCGACCGCCTGGAGGCGGGCGAGCCGGTGCTCCTCGAGATCGACCTCCAGGGCGCTCGCCTGGTGCGGGAGTCGATGCCCGAGGCGCAGCTGGTCTTCCTCGCCCCGCCGAGCTGGGACGAGCTGGTGCGCCGGCTCACCGGCCGGGGCACCGAGTCGCCCGAGGTCATCGCGCGCAGGCTCGACGCCGCCAAGGTGGAGCTGGCCGCCGAGGCCGAGTTCGACACCACCCTTGTCAACACCTCCGTCGAGGACGTGGCCCGTGAGCTGCTAGCCTTGACGAAGGTTCTTTGATCTTTACCCTGTCGGGACTCTCGGTCCCGGCCCCCATCGGAAGGCAGAGAGTGTCCTCTTCCATCACCGCGCCCGAGGGCATCATCAACCCGCCGATTGATGAGCTGCTCGAAGCCACCGACTCGAAGTACAGCCTGGTCATCTACGCCGCCAAGCGCGCGCGTCAGATCAACGCGTACTACTCGCAGCTCGGTGAGGGTCTGCTCGAGTACGTCGGCCCGCTGGTGGACACGCACGTCCACGAGAAGCCGCTCTCGATCGCCCTTCGTGAGATCAACGCGGGTCTGCTGACGTCCGAGGCCATCGAGGGCCCGGCGCAGTAACGCTCCGCTGGATCGCTGAGATTCACGTCACCACAGGCCCGGCAGCGCTGCTGTCGGGCCTGTGGTGTGTCATGGAGCCATACGTTTTCCAGGTCTAGGTCGTAGGGGAGAGACGGTGTCGTCGAAGCCGAAGGTCGTTCTGGGGGTCAGTGGCGGCATCGCCGCCTACAAGGCGTGCGAGCTGCTGCGCCGGCTGACGGAGTCCGGCCACGACGTACGCGTCGTCCCCACCGACTCCGCGCTGCACTTCGTCGGCGCCGCGACCTGGTCCGCCCTCTCCGGCAACCCGGTGTCCACCGAGGTCTGGGACTCCGTCCACGAGGTCCCGCACGTGCGCATCGGCCAGCACGCGGACGTCGTGGTCGTCGCCCCCGCCACCGCCGACATGCTCGCGAAGGCGGCCCACGGCCTGGCCGACGACCTCCTGACGAACACGCTGCTCACCGCCCGCTGTCCGGTGATCTTCGCGCCCGCGATGCACACCGAGATGTGGGAGCACCCGGCGACGCAGGAGAACGTCGCCACGCTGCGCCGCCGCGGCGCCCTCGTCATCGAACCCGCGGTCGGCCGGCTGACCGGCGTCGACACGGGCAAGGGCCGCTTCCCCGACCCGGTCGAGATCTTCGAGTACGTGCGCCGGGTCCTGGCCCGCGGCGCCGCCTCCGCCGCGCCCGACCTCACCGGCCGGCATGTCGTCGTCAGCGCGGGCGGCACCCGAGAGCCCCTCGACCCGGTCCGCTTCCTCGGCAACCGTTCCTCGGGCAAGCAGGGCTACGCGCTGGCCCGCACGGCGGCGGCCCGCGGCGCCCGCGTCACGCTGCTCTCGGCCAACGCCTCCCTGCCGGACCCGGCGGGCGTCGACGTCGTCCACGTAGGCACGGCGACGCAGCTGCGGGAGGCGGTCCTGAAGGCCGCCGCGGACGCCGACGCGGTCGTCATGGCCGCGGCCGTGGCCGACTTCCGGCCCGAGACGTACGCCACCGGCAAGATCAAGAAGAAGGACGGTGAGGAACCGGCGCCGATCGTGCTGGTCCGTAATCCGGACATCCTTGCGGAGATCTCCGCGGACCGCCCGCGCCCCGGCCAGGTGGTCGTCGGGTTCGCCGCCGAGACCGACGACGTCCTCGCCAACGGCCGCACCAAGCTCGCCCGCAAGGGCTGTGACCTGCTGGTCGTCAATGAGGTCGGGGAGCGCAAGACGTTCGGGGCGGAGGAGAACGAGGCCGTGATCCTCGGCTCCGACGGCGGGGAGACCCCGGTCCCGTACGGCCCCAAGGAGGCCCTCGCCGACCGGATCTGGGACGAGGTCGTCCCTCGTCTGCCGCACCAGGGGTGAAAAACCGCATTCCCCCCATTGGCCGCCTACAACCCCCGGAAACCCGGGAATTTCGGGCGCCCGGTACTCTTCCGGAGAGCGATCGTCGTATCGGAGAATGCGGTGTCGCAGGTCACAGGCCTCCCAGTTGGCGAGACGCGTGGTCCGTCGACCGAGCACGACCGATAAACTGTCTCCGGATGTCGTCGGGCGCAGCCCCCGTACCGTCCGTCAATGATCAGCCAGCAGCCGCTGCAACCACAGGGAGCGTTGTGTCCCGTCGCCTGTTCACCTCGGAGTCCGTGACCGAGGGTCACCCCGACAAGATCGCTGACCAGATCAGCGACACCATTCTCGACGCGCTGCTGCGCGAGGACCCCACGTCCCGCGTCGCCGTCGAGACGCTGATCACCACCGGCCTCGTGCATGTGGCCGGCGAGGTGACCACCAAGGCGTACGCGCCGATCGCGCAGCTCGTGCGCGACAAGATCCTCGAGATCGGCTACGACTCGTCGAAGAAGGGCTTCGACGGCGCGTCCTGCGGCGTCTCGGTCTCCATCGGCTCGCAGTCGCCCGACATCGCGCAGGGCGTCGACACGGCGTACGAGAAGCGTGTCGAAGGCGACGACGACGAGCTCGACAAGCAGGGCGCGGGCGACCAGGGCCTGATGTTCGGCTACGCGTGCGACGAGACCCCGGAGCTGATGCCGCTCCCGATCCACCTCGCGCACCGTCTGTCGCGCCGCCTGTCCGAGGTCCGCAAGAACGGGACGATCCCGTACCTGCGCCCCGACGGCAAGACCCAGGTCACCATCGAGTACGACGGCGACAAGGCCGTCCGCCTCGACACCGTCGTCGTCTCCTCGCAGCACGCGTCGGACATCGACCTGGACTCCCTCCTCGCCCCCGACATCCGCGAGTTCGTCGTGGAGCCGGAGCTCAAGGCGCTCGTCGAGGACGGCATCAAGCTGGAGACCGAGGGCTACCGCCTCCTGGTGAACCCGACCGGCCGCTTCGAGATCGGCGGCCCGATGGGCGACGCGGGCCTCACCGGCCGCAAGATCATCATCGACACGTACGGCGGCTACGCCCGCCACGGTGGCGGCGCCTTCTCGGGCAAGGACCCGTCCAAGGTCGACCGCTCGGCCGCCTACGCCATGCGCTGGGTCGCCAAGAACGTCGTCGCCGCGGGTCTCGCCGCGCGCTGCGAGGTCCAGGTCGCGTACGCGATCGGCAAGGCCGAGCCGGTGGGTCTGTTCGTCGAGACCTTCGGTACGAACACGGTCGACACCGACAAGATCGAGACCGCGATCTCCGAGGTCTTCGACCTGCGTCCGGCCGCGATCATCCGCGACCTCGACCTGCTCCGCCCGATCTACTCCCAGACGGCCGCCTACGGCCACTTCGGGCGTGCGCTGCCCGACTTCACGTGGGAGAAGACGGACCGCGTGGACGCGCTGCGCAAGGCCGCGGGGCTGTAGCTCCCCGGGTTCGGAATGCTCTGTGGGCCCGGTTCTCCTTAGGGAGGGCCGGGCCCACAGATGTTCTCAAGGGGCGGACGCGAGGGAGAGGCGCACGCGGCGGCGCGCGAGGTCGACCTCGTCGATCCTGACGTGCAGGGTGTCGCCCTCGCCGGGGAAGCCGGTGAGGGCGGAGGCATGGACCAGGCCCTCGACGCCCTCGTCCGAGACGCGGACGAAGACGCCGAAGGGCACGATCTTGGTGACCCGGCCGCGCACGGTCTCTCCCGTGCGGTCGGCGAAGCGGATCAAGGGGTCTTCTTTCAGAGCGCGGAGAGAGACGACGACCTCGCCGTTGGACCGATCCGGCCCGACGACCTCGACGTGGACGCGTTGTCCCGGCCGGACCACGTCCTCCGCGCGGTCGAAGTGGGTCCAGGAGAGGTCAGGGATGCGGATGAAGCCGGTGGCCGGGAAGACCGGGTGCGGGACCTCGCCGTTCAGGCGGACGAAGACCCCGAAGCTCTCCACGCTGGCGATCGAGCCGTGCAGTCGGCTGCCCGGTTCCACCTGACGGACGTAGTCGCGATGTTCGGGGTACTCGCAGCGCTTGGACGACAGGTGGGCCACGCCCTTGTCGCGGTCGACGCCCAGAACCTCGGCTGTGAGACGCCGGCCCGAAACGGCGAAAGCGGGGACGTCGTCGATGCGGTGCCAGGACAGTTCGTGGGCGGAGATTCGGCCGAGCACCTCCTCGGCGCGGTCGCCGTCCAGGCGGACGAGCACGTCGTGGTCGTCGAGGCCGCAGACGGTGGTCGTCACGAGGTCGCCGGCGGTGATGCCGGTCAAGAAGGGTCGGGTGGCTTCGGAGGACATGGCCCGGAGCCTAGGCGCGGCCGCGTTCGCGGCCCAGCCTCTTGTCAGTCCCCTCTGGTAGGAATGCACCTGTGAGCAGCGAGAACGGCGAGAACGACACCCCCGAGGAGCCTGAGCAGCTGGCGTTGATCCGGGAGAGCGTGCGGCGGGCCAAGGTGCCGAAGGCCAAGCCGCGGACCTGGCGGGGGGCCGCGCTGGCCAAGGAGTTGCCGGTGGCGCGGGTGCTCGTGGACAAGGGGGTGCTGCATCTCGACCGGTACTTCGAGTACGCGGTGCCGCAGGAGCTGGATGCCGTCGCGCAGCCCGGGGTGCGGGTTCGCGTGCGGTTCGGGGCGGGGAACAAGAATGTCCGGGACGGGCGCCGTGAGGGCGGTGGGCTCATCGACGGGTTCCTCGTCGAGCGGGTGGCCGAGGCCGAGTATCAGGGCCCGCTTGCTGCCCTCGCCCAGGTGCTGTCCCCCGAGCCCGTGCTCGATGCGGAACTTCTCGGGCTGACGCGGGCCGTCGCCGACCGGTATGCCGGGAGCCTCGCCGATGTGCTGCAGCTGGCCGTGCCGCCGCGGCACGCGAAGGCCGAGGCACGGGAGTTCCCGCCGCCGCCCGTACCGCCGAGCGCGCCGGAGCCCGGGTCGTGGCGGCGGTACGAGCGGGGGGCCGACTTCGTCGCCTCGCTGGCGGCGGGGGGCGCGCCGCGTGCCGTGTGGACCGCGTTGCCGGGGCCCGAGTGGGCCCAGGAGATCGCCGTTGCCGTGCGGGCCACCTTGGCGTCCGGCCGTGGGGCCCTGGTCGTCGTGCCCACGGTGCGGCTTGCCGCGCGGGTCGATCAGGCGTTGCGGGAGGTGCTGGGGGAGGGGCAGCATGCGCTGCTCACCGCCGAGGCAGGACAGCAGCGGCGGTACTCGGAGTGGCTCGCCGTGCGGCGCGGGGCCGTACGGGCCGTCGTCGGGACCCGGGCCGCCATGTTCGCGCCCGTACGGAACCTCGGGCTCGTGGTCGTGTGGGACGACGGGGACAGTCATCACAGCGACGACCATGCTCCTTTCCCGCATGTGCGGGAGGTGCTGGAGCTGCGGTCCGCCCGCGACAAGTGCGCCTTCCTCGCCGGGAGTTGGAGCTGCACTGTCGAGGCCGCGCAGCTCGTGCGCAGTGGATGGGCCGCCGCCATCGCCGCCCCGAGGGAGGAAGTGCGGCGCGTCGCTCCGCTGGTGCGGACCGTGGGCGATCTCGATCTCGCCCGCGACGAAGCCGCCCGGGCCGCCCGTTTGCCGAGCGTGGCCTGGGAGGTGGCGCGCAAGGCGCTGCGGGAAGGGCCCGTGCTCGTACAGGTGCCGCGCCGCGGCTACGTGCCCCGGCTCGCCTGCCAGCGCTGCCGGGAGCCCGCACGCTGCCGGACGTGCGCCGGGCCGCTGGAGGCGCGCGAGGCCACCGGGGTGCTCGCCTGTGGCTGGTGCGGGCGCGAGGAGGCGGCGTGGCAGTGCGCCGAGTGCGGGGGGACGCGGCTGCGGGCCCAGGTGGTGGGCGCGCGGCGGACCGCCGAGGAGCTCGGGCGGGCGTTTCCCGCCGTGCCCGTACGGACGTCCGGGCGGGAGCAGGTTCTCGACACGGTCGCGGGAGCTCCGGCTCTTGTCGTCAGTACACCGGGGGCCGAGCCCGTCGCCGAGGGCGGATACGCCGCCGCGCTGCTGCTTGACGGCTGGGCGATGCTGGGCCGGCCCGATCTGCGGGCCGGTGAGGACGCGCTGCGGCGGTGGATCGCCGCGTCCGCGCTCGTCCGGCCCCAGGAAGTGGGCGGCACCGTCGTCGTCGTGGCCGAGCCGACCCTGCGCCCCGTGCAGGCGCTCGTCCGTTGGGACCCGGTGGGGCACGCCGTGCGCGAACTCGCCGACCGGGCCGAGCTCGGGTTCCCGCCGGTGTCGCGGATGGCGGCGGTCAGCGGGACGCCGGAGGCGCTCGCCGGGTTCCTCGGAGCCGTTGAACTGCCGGTCGAGGCCGAGGTGTTGGGGCCCGTGCCGGTGCCGGAGAGCGGCGGGGGCGGGACCCGGCGGCCCGGGGCGCCGCCCCCGGGTGAGCACTGGGAGCGTGCGCTGGTGCGCGTCCCGCCGGGCCGTGGCGCCGCTCTCGCCGGCGCCCTGAAGCAGGCGCAGGCCGCGCGGATGGCCAAGGGCGGGACCGAACCCGTACGAGTACGGGTGGATCCCCTCGACATCGGGTGACCCGGCGTCAAGCGTCCCCTGACGCGGGAGCGTCAACATGCCGCTGCCTCCCCGCACTTGACGCGCGGGGAGGCAGCGGACGCGGCTCGGCTCAGCCGTTGCGCGGTCCGGGGAACGCGCTGGGGCGCACCTCCTCGCGCAGGACGGAGCTGCCCGCCGTCGGCTGCGTCGGCATGGAGCGGGCGGCGGGCACCGAAGGCAGCGGGCCCGTGCCCATCGGCAGCGGCGGCCGCGCCGCGGTGGCCGCCTGGGCCTCGGCACCCCGCTCGGCCTCGGCGGCGGCCTGGGTGGCGGCCCTGCGCGCCCCGTAACGGCGGTGCACCGCCTGCTTGGTGACTCCGAGCGCGGAGCCCACCGCGTCCCACGAGAACCCCAGCGAGCGGTCGAAGTCCACGGCTGCTGTCACCAGAGTCTCGACGCTGTCCCGCAGTTCCTGGGCGAGACGGACGGTCGGGGCGGGCGCCCTGCCGTAGACGACGAAGCCCGCGGAGGGGCCGGAGCGGCGCGGGCGGTACACGTTGCCGAGCTGTGCGGTGAGGGTGCGCAGTGCGTCCACCTGCCGTCGGACCCGCTCGATGTCCCGCACCAGCAGGTGCAGGCTGGCCCGTGCCTGGGCGTCGTGGGTTGCGTGGTCGGCCATTTACAAGCCTCTCGAACCGGCGATGAAAATGAAAAGGATGGGGCCGGTCATGCACCGAACGGCGACTGGTTGTGACGACGATCGAGTGATTGCGGCCCGTTGACTGGTCAACTCTTTCTTGACCAACGCGCCATACGGTGAGGGGTCACGCTGTTCGGGCGTATCCGCATATGCGCAGGGCGCACGTTCGGGCGTGCGCCCCATGCGTGGCCGCGGCGCGACCGCCATAGACTGGTGCGCTGCCCGTCACCCCGCCCCGAGAGGCTGTCAGTCACCGATGAAGCTCGTCTTCGCCGGCACCCCCGAGGTCGCCGTTCCCGCCCTGGACGCCCTGATCGCCTCCGACAAGCACGAGGTCGCCGCGGTCGTCACCCGGCCCGACGCCCCCGCGGGGCGCGGCCGTCGCCTGGTCGCGAGCCCGGTCGCCGAGCGGGCCGAGGAGGCGGGCATCGAGGTGCTCAAGCCCGCCAAGCCGCGCGACGAGGACTTCCTGGCGCGGCTGCGCGAGATCGGCCCGGACTGCTGCCCGGTCGTCGCCTACGGCGCGCTGCTTCCGAAGATCGCGCTCGACGTGCCCGCCCGCGGCTGGGTCAATCTGCACTTCTCGCTGCTGCCCGCCTGGCGCGGGGCGGCGCCGGTGCAGCACGCGGTCATGGCCGGCGACGAGATCACGGGTGCCTCCACCTTCCTGATCGAGGAGGGACTCGACTCCGGTCCCGTCTACGGCACGGTGACCGAAGCGGTCCGGTCCACCGACACCAGCGGTGACCTGCTGACCCGGCTCGCGTTCGCGGGCGCCGGGCTGCTCGTCGCGACCATGGACGGCATCGCGGACGGCTCCCTCCAGGCCGTGCCGCAGCCCGCCGACGGCATCTCCCTCGCGCCGAAGATCACCGTCGAGGACGCCCGCATCGACTGGGCCGCGCCCGCGCTGCGCGTCGACCGCGTGGTGCGCGGCTGCACGCCCGCGCCCGGCGCGTGGACCGAGTTCCGCGGTGAGCGGCTCAAGGTGCGCTCGGCCGTCCCGGCCCCGGACCGCACGGATCTGGCGCCCGGCGAGCTGAGCGTCGGCAAGAAGAATCTGCACGTGGGCACCGGCTCGCACGCCGTGGAGCTGCTGTGGGTGCAGGCCCAGGGCAAGAAGCCGATGGCCGCTGCCGACTGGGCGCGCGGCGTGCGGATCGCCGCGGGCGAGCGCCTCGGCTGAGGCCCGCGAGGGTCCGTGACGGTGCCGGGACGTACGCTGGGAGGGTTCATTCCGGCGTGCGTCCTTCGCGTAGCGCCCGTACGACCCCACCAGCGGAGCACCTTTGAACGACCAGCCCAAGCGGCCTTCCCGGAACCCCGGTCAGAGCGGTAAGCCCGGCAAGCCCCACCGTCGCCCGAAGAAGGACCCCGTGCGCATCCTCGCCTTCGAGGCGCTGCGCGCGGTCGACGAGCGGGACGCGTACGCGAACCTCGTGCTGCCCCCGCTGCTGCGCAAGGCCCGGGAGAAGGAGGGGCCCGACAAGTTCGACGGGCGGGACGCGGCGCTCGCCACCGAGCTCGTCTACGGGACGCTGCGCCGCCAGGGCACGTACGACGCGATCGTCGCGGCCTGCATCGACCGGCCGCTGCGCGAGGTCGACCCGCCGGTCCTGGACGTGCTGAACCTCGGTGTGCACCAGCTGCTCGGCACGCGGATCCCGACGCACGCCGCCGTGTCCGCCTCCGTCGAGCTGGCGCGGGTCGTGCTCGGTGACGGGCGGGCCAAGTTCGTCAACGCGGTGCTGCGCAAGGTCTCGCAGGACGATCTCGACGGCTGGCTGGAGCGGGTCGCGCCGCCCTACGACGAGGATCCCGAGGACCACCTGGCCGTGGTTCATTCGCATCCGCGATGGGTCGTGTCCGCGCTGTGGGACGCGCTCGGCGGCGGGCGTGCCGGCATCGAGGACCTGCTGGAGGCCGACAACGAGCGGCCGGAGGTGACGCTCGTCGCGCGTCCCGGGCGGACCACGGCCGAGGCCGTCCTCGCCGAGGTGGGCGAGGATTCCGGGCTGCCGGGGCGCTGGTCCCCGTACGCGGTGCGGCTCGCCGAGGGCGGTGAGCCGGGGGCGCTCGACATCGTGCGGACCGGGCGTGCGGGTGTGCAGGACGAGGGCAGCCAGCTGGTCGCGCTTGCGCTGGCGAACGCTCCGCTGGAGGGCCCCGACGAGAAGTGGCTCGACGGGTGCGCGGGGCCGGGCGGCAAGGCCGCGATGCTGGCCGGGCTCGCCTCCGAGCGCGGGGCCGTGCTGCTCGCCTCCGAGAAGCAGCCGCACCGGGCCGGGCTCGTCGCCAAGGCGCTCGACGGCAACCCGGGCCCGTACCAGGTGATCGCGGCGGACGGGACGCGGCCGCCGTGGCGTCCCGGCTCCTTCGACCGGGTGCTGATGGACGTTCCCTGTACGGGACTTGGCGCGCTGCGGCGCCGGCCCGAGGCGCGCTGGCGGCGGCGGCCCGAGGACCTCGACGGGTTCGGTCCGCTGCAACGGTCCTTGCTGCGTACGGCACTTGAGTCGGTGCGGGTCGGCGGTGTCGTGGGGTACGCGACGTGCTCGCCGCACCTCGCCGAGACGCGGGCCGTCGTCGACGACGCGCTGAAGGCGTTCGGCGGGGCCGAACTCATCGACGCGCGGCCGATGTTGGAGGGTGTGCCGGGGCTCGGGGACGGGCCCGATGTGCAGTTGTGGCCGCATCTGCACGGGACCGATGCGATGTATCTGGCGTTGATCCGGCGGACCTCGTAGCGGGCGTGCGGGGCGTGGGTGGCCGAAGCGTTCCGGGGCTCTGTCCCGGGCCCGGTCCTCAATCGCCGGACGGGCTTGCTTCATGGTCCGGCCGCGACAGCGCGTGCGGCCACCACACCCTGCGCCCCGCGTCCAGGAACAGCGACGTCACCAGGATCGACCGCACCACGAACGTGTCGAGCAGCACGCCGAGCGCCACCGCGAAGCCGATCTCGGCGAAGGCCACCATCGGCAGTGTGCCGAGGGCCGCGAACGTGCCCGCCAGGACCAGGCCCGCCGAGGTGATCACCGCACCGGTCGCGGCCAGGCCCGTGACGACGCCGGGGCGTGTGCCCTGCCGGATCGCCTCCTCGCGGATGCGGGTCGTGAGGAAGATGTTGTAGTCGATGCCGAGCGCCACCAGGAACACGAAGACGAACAGCGGGAAGTCCGTGCCCTCGCCCGCGTAGTCGAAGACGTGGCGGAAGGCGAGCGCACTGATGCCGAGCGCCGCCGCGAAGGACAGCACGACCGTCCCGATCAGCAGCAGCGGCGCGATCAGGGCACGCAGCAGCAGCCCCAGGATCAGCAGGACGACCGCCAGGACCAGCGGGATCACCAGCTTGTTGTCGTGCGTCGTGGCACGGTCCATGTCGAGCAGGGCCGCGGGCCCGCCGCCCACCTCGGCGTCCGCGCCCGGCACGGCGTGCACCGCGTCGCGCACCCGGGAGACGGTGTCACGGGCCGCCTGGCTGTCGGAGGGGGCGCTGGTCGTCGCCTCGAACAGGACCCGGCCGCCGGCCACGGGCTTGGTGTTCGGCGGCACGGTCACGCTCCGTCGTACGACGCCGTCGGTACCGGCGACGGCACGCTTGACCTGGCCGGCCCGTCCCTGGTTCGCGACGATGACGAGCGGGTCGCCGGTGCCCGCGGGGAAGTACCGCGCCGACACCTCCTGGCCCACGATCGAGTCCGGCTTGTTCGTGAACGAGTCGGCGTTGCTGATCCCCGCCGCCCGCAACTGGATCAGGCCCAGCGAGAGCAGCGCGAGCGCCAGGGCCGTCGCGCTCCACACCAACCGCGGGCGGCGCGCGATACGGCGTCCCGTGCGCGCCCAGAAGCCGCGCACCGTGGGCTCCTCGCTCCCCATGTGCGGGATCGCCGGCCAGAAGATCCAGCGCCCGAAGATCACCAGCAGGGCCGGGAAGAGCGTCAGCATCGCGGACAGGCCGACGGCGACCCCGATCGCGGCGACCGGGCCGAGGCCGCGCGTCGAGTTCATGTCGGCCGTCAGCAGCACCAGCATGCTCAGGACCACCGTGGCGCCCGAGGCGAGGACGGCCGGGCCCGCCCGGTGCAGCGCGAGCGCCATCGCCGCGTGCCGGTCCTCGTGCCGGCGCAGCTCCTCCCGGTAGCGGGCGACGAGGAGCAGGGCGTAGTCCGTCCCCGCGCCGAAGACGAGGACGGTGAGGATGCCCGCGCTCTGGCCGTTCACGGTCAACCCCGCGTGCTTGGCCAGCAGATAGATCAGCGCCTGCGCCGTGAACAGCGCAGCCACCACGCTCACCACGGGCACCAGCAGCAACGTGGGACTGCGGTACGTGAACAGCAGGATCACGATCACGATGCCGAGTGCCGACAGCAGCAGGGTGGAGTCGATGCCCTCGAACGCCTTGGAGAAGTCGGCCGAGGTGCCGCCGGGTCCGGTGATGTGAACGGCGAGTCCGGCCGTCGACCGGCCCGTGCGGTCACGGATCGAGTCCACCGCGGGCGCGATCCGCTCCCAGCCCTTCGCGTCCATGGTCACGGGCACGTAGATCTGCGCCGCCGACGGCCGCACCTTCTGGTCGAAGACCGGTCCCTGGGTCTGCGAACCGCGCAGCCCGTGATCGCTGAGCTGCCTGATCTCGCGCGCGTCCGTGACGATCCGGGCCCGGTCGGCCGCGGTGAGGCCGCCCTCGCGCGCGTAGATCACCACGGCCGGGATCGTCTCCGGCCTGAAGTCCTTCGAGAGGTCGAGGACCTGGGTGGACTCGGCGGAGCCGGGCAGCCACGACTGCGCGTCGTTGTCCTGCGCGTCCGTGAGTTTCCGGGCGAACGGGGATGTACCGACGATGATCACCAGCCACAGCACGAGCACCAGCCACTTGCTGCGCCGTCCGCACACCAGCCGGGCCACCCCGTGCCGCCGTGCCCCGGTGTCCGGTACGTCCGCCATGGCGCCCCCCGCTGCGTCGTGCGCGGTACCTGTCGTGGCCGCCCAGAATGGCACGGCAGGGCACGGCTCGGCATCGGTATGCGGGACTGGTCCAGACCGAGGCGGGAAAGCGGCCGTGGGCATGGCAGTCTTGGGGCATGGCCGTTCAGATCAACCCCAGCATCCTCTCCGCGGACTTCGCCCGCCTCGCCGACGAGGCGAAGGCTGTCGAAGGCGCCGACTGGCTCCACGTCGACGTCATGGACAACCACTTCGTCCCGAACCTCACGCTGGGCGTGCCGATCGTAGAGTCGCTGGCGCGGGCGACGGACACCCCGCTGGACTGCCACCTGATGATCGAGGACCCCGATCGCTGGGCACCGCAGTACGTCGAAGCGGGGGCCGGATCCGTCACCTTCCACGCGGAGGCCGCCCACGCGCCGGTCCGTCTCGCCCGGGAGATCCGCGCCAAGGGCGCCCGCGCCTCCATGGCGCTCAAGCCGGCGACGCCCATCGAGCCGTACGAGGACCTGCTCCCCGAGCTCGACATGCTGCTGATCATGACGGTTGAGCCCGGTTTCGGTGGGCAGGCGTTCCTCGACATCATGCTGCCGAAGATCCGTCGGACGCGTGAGTTGATCTCCAAGCACGGGCTTGAGCTGTGGCTGCAGGTCGACGGCGGTGTCTCCGCGTCCACCATCGAGCGGTGCGCGGAAGCCGGCGCCGACGTGTTCGTCGCCGGTTCGGCCGTATACGGGGCGAAGGACCCGGCCGAGGCGGTCCGTGCGCTGCGCGACCAGGCGACGGGGGCGACCACGTCCGCGAGCTGGGCGTGCGACCACTGAGCCACGGATACATGAACGCCGTCCCATCAGGGCTGATCAAGCCCGCCGGATCTGCAAGGATGAACGGCGTATCCAGGTTGTGAACAGAAGTGTGTGCAGTGGGCGCGGTACGCGTGCTTGTGTCCAGTGTTGTCGTGTGAGTCGTGAAGAAGAGCAGTGAGGAGATCGCCGTGTCCGCAACGTCGGCGGGACGCGCAGCCCTGCGGATGGGACCCGCGGAGCTGATGCAGGCGGCGGCCATGGCCCGTCGCTTCTACCTCGAGGGCAAGTCCAAGATCCAGATCGCCGAGGAGTTCGGCGTCAGCCGCTTCAAGGTGGCCCGGGTCCTGGAGACGGCCCTGGAGCGGGATCTCGTGCGCATCGAGATCCGGGTCCCGGCCGAACTGGACGCCGAGCGCTCCGACGCGCTGCGTGCCCGCTACGGCCTGCGGCACGTGGTGGTCGTGGAGTCGCCTGCCGAGGCCGAGGAGTCGCCCGACCCCGAGAACCTCGGCGAGGTCGCCGCCGACCTGCTCGGCGAGCTCGTCACCGAGGGCGATGTGCTCGGCCTCGCCTGGGGTCGCTCCACCATCCACATGGCGGCGGCGCTCGACCGGCTCCCGCCGTGCACCGTCGTGCAGCTGACCGGTGTGTACGACGCCGGGACGGCGGAGCGCGGCTCCGTGGAGGCCGTGCGGCGTGCCGCGCAGGTCTCCGGCGGCGACGCGCACCCGATCTACGCACCGATGCTGCTCCCGGACGCCGCGACCGCGGAGGCGCTGCGCAACCAGACCGGGATCGCCCGCGCCTTCGAGTACTTCGACAAGGTCACCGTGGCCTGCGTGTCCATCGGCTCCTGGGAGCCGGGCATCTCCACGGTGCACGACATGCTCAGCGACGAGGAGCGCGCGCACTACGCGTCGCTCGGTGTCGCCGCCGAGATGTCGGCCCACCTCTTCGACGCGCAGGGCCGCCGGGTCGGGCGTGACCTGGGCGAGCGCTGCATCACGGTCGAGGCGGACCGGCTGCGGCGGATACCGGAGGTCGTGGCGATCGCGGGCGGGCAGCGCAAGGCCGCCGCCATCGACGCCGTGCTGCGGTCGGGTCTCGTGACCAGCCTGGTCACCGACACGTCGGCCGCGGATTTCCTGTTGACCGCCGGGCCCACGCCGAAACCCGCGCTGCAGAGGGCCGACCCGGACGGGGTGTGAGATCGCGGGGCTCCGCCCCGGACCCCGCCGGCTGACGTTCGAGGGGCTTGATCGTGGTGCGTCGTCTGCTGTGTCTGCTGCTCGTCTGTGGTGCGCTGCTCGTCGGGTGCGCCGACTCCGGCATGGCCACCGTGCGGGAGAGCCGGCTGCCCGTCGAGGCGCGGCGCACGCTCGCTCTGATCGACAAGGGCGGTCCGTTCCCGTACGAGAAGGACGGCAGCGTCTTCGGCAACTACGAGCGGAAACTGCCCCAGCACCGGCGCGGGTACTACCACGAGTACACCGTGCCGACCCCGGGCTCGCGCGACCGAGGTGCGCGGCGCATCGTCACCGGGGAAGGCGACGAGACGTACTACACCGCCGACCACTACGAGTCGTTCAAGGAAGTGCTGCGATGAGCGGGACCGGCGACTGGGCGATGCGGGTCCTCGACCTCGAAGGGGTCGCCGACAAGGCCGCCTTCATGGACCGCTGCGCCGCCGCCCTCGACCTGCCCGACTGGTTCGGGCGGAACTGGGACGCGCTCGCCGACGCACTCGGCGACCCCGGGCAGTTGCCCCAGGGCGCCGAGCGGCTGGTGCTCGTCGTCGGCGGATGGCGGGAGTACGCCAGGCGGGCGCCCGAACAGTGGGAGATCGCCCAGGAGATCTTTGAGCAGGCCGACGCGGTCACTGTGGCGCTGGCGCTCGGCGCGCTTCCTGACCTGCCGTAGCCGCGTCCGCGTCGGTGGCCGCCGCCGTCGCGAACGTCAGCTTCGTCGACAGATAGGCGAAGACCGGGCCCAGGGCGTTCATGGCGACGACGCTCAGCCAGGCCACCCAGACATTTCCGGGGTTGTGGCCGAAGCCGCCGTAGTACGTGGCGAAGTAGCTGGCGAAGCCGAAGAACATGCCCGGGATCAGGGCGAGGGCCTTGAGCCGGCCCGCGTACATCAGGGCGCTGTTGACGACCAGGATGACCAGCGCCTGGAACGCGTTGCGGGCCCACTGGCCGTCGCCGAACGCCGTGCCCGCGTGGTTCTCGATCACCACGATGACCAGCGCGAACGTCGAGCCCGCGGGCATCGCGAACCAGAGCTTCTTCGCGTTGGCCAGGCTCGGACCGCCCAGCAGGAACGTGCCCGCCCAGGAGATGAAGATCGCCCAGGGCGGCAGATGGAGCGCGTTGCCACCGATGAACGCCGTGAGACCGGCGAGTACGGAGGCGACGATTTCGTGCGGGAGGCGTTCGCGCATGGGGACTCCTTGGCGGAGGGGAGGGGTGGATGGGTGCGCGGGTGCCGTGCGGGTGCGGGTGCGGGAGTACGGGAGGTGCGGACGGGGCGGGTGGCGCTACGGGTGCAGGAGTTCGGTCGTGCGGGTGGTGCGGGCCACCACCCGGCCCGCCTTGATCACGTAGGCGCGGTCGGGGCGGTCGAGCACGATGTCGTCGTACGTCGTCGAGTCCAGGACCACCAGGTCGGCGCGGGCGCCGGGCCGGACGCCGTAGTCGCCGTCGGCGCCGGTCACGCGGGCCGCGTCGTACGTGATCATGCGCAGGACGCGGGACAGGTCGGCGGGACCCGACAGATGGCCGGTCTGGGCGAGCAGCAGCGCCGTGTCCAGGGCGTCGGCGCTGCCGTACGGGGTGAACGCGTTGCGGATGTTGTTCGAGGAGCAGGAGACGAGCACCCCCGCGTCCCAGAGTTCGCGGACCGGTGCGATGCCGCGGCGGGTGGCCGTGGTGTCGTGGCGGCCGCCCAGGTGCAGGTCCGTGGCGGGCAGCGGGACGACGGCGACGCCCGCCTCGGCGAGCGCGGTGAGCGCGCGGGCCCGGTCGGCCGGCGGGCGGCCCGCGAGCGAGGTGGCGTGGCCCAGGGTCACCCGCCCCGACAGGCCGCGGCGCACGGTCTGCTCGGCGATGAACTCGGCGAGCGCGTACCGGGGATCGCTCGCGTCGTCCGCGAAGTCGGCGTGCAGATCCGCCGGGAGACCGTGCGCGGCGGCCAGGTCCAGGACGAGCTCGACGTGGCGGTGGGAATCGGCGAGTGAGTCCTCGTTGTAGGGGCAGCCGCCGACGACGTCCGCGCCCGCGGCGAGCGCGGCGGTCAGGAGCTTCTCCGTACCGGGGGAGCGGAAGACGCCCTCCTGCGGGAACGCCACGATCTGGAGGTCCACCAACTGCCGGTACTCCTCGCGCAGTTCGAGCAGCACCTCGACGCCGAGGAGACCCGCGACGGGATCGACGTCGGGGTGGGCGCGGATCAGGGTCGTGCCGTTGCGGATCGCCGTTTCGAGGACGGTGCGGGAGCGGTCGCGTACGTCGGCGTGGGTGAAGGCCCGCTTCAGTTCGCCGGTGACGGCGATGGCGCCGGCCAGGGTGCCGTCGGGGTTCGGCCGGACGCCGTCCAGCAGGGCCTTGTCCAGGTGCAGATGGGGCTCCACGAAGCCGGGCAGGACGATGCGGCCCGCGCAGTCGATGCTCCGGCCGGGCTCCGCGTCGGGGACGGTGCCCACGGTGCGGACGACTCCGTCCGTGATGAGGACGTCGCAGGGGGCCGCCGCGTGCTCGACGCGGGCCCTGCGCAGGATCAGGCGGTGCATGCGGAGCGCTCCTCGGTCAGCTGAAGTCGGACTTGCGGATCAGGCAGTGCACGCCCTGGACACGGTCGACGACCTGGGAGACCTCGAAGTCGGCGGCGGCGCTCAGATAGGCGTAGGCGGCGTGCGGCGGCATGCCGAAGCGGTCGGTGAGGAAGGCGAGGGCGGAGCGCACGGCCGCCTTCATCGCGAGGTTCAGATCCTCGTGCAGGCCGATCGGGATCCAGTGGCGGTCGGTCTCGCCGAACGGTTCCGCGAGGGTCGCGGCCGCCGCGCGGGCCCGTGCGCCCTTGAGGACGGTGAGCCGCAACGTGGCGCGCAGCGGGGCCTCGAACGCGGTGAGGGCGACCTCGCCGTTGCCCTGCGCGTAGTGCGGGTCACCGGTGTGGAAGCCAGCGCCCTCGGTCTGCACGGGCAGGTAGAGGCTGGTGCCGGTGCCGAGGTGCTTCACGTCGATGTTGCCGCCGTGCCGGCCCGGCGGGACGCTGTGCGCGGGCGTGTCGGTGTCCGTGGCGACGCCCATGATCCCCAGGAACGGCCGGAGGGGGAACCGGGCCGCCGCGTCCGTCCCGTACCGGATGACACCCTGCTCGTTCTCGACCGAGCAGAACGTGAACTCCGGTCCCTGGACAGCGAATTGATCCGGGAGCGCGCCGCGGCCGTGGCGGCTGGAGACCAGGCCGTAGTCGGCGCGGCGGTGCAGCGACAGGATGTCGACACGGAGCAGGTCGCCGGGTGCGGCGCCGCGCACGTGCACCGGCGCCGAGACGACGTGCGGGCCGTCGGCGTCCGTGGGACGCAGCCCCGGCGTCTTGGCGAGGAGCCGGGCGTCGGACAGGACGTCGGCCGCGGCGACCCCGAACCGGCCGAAGAACTCCACCGGGTCCGAGCCCTGGTCCGCCAGGATGCCCTCGTGGGACACCGTGTCGAAGGTGACGGTGCAGCCCGGGTCGACGGTGAGCGCCGGCGGCGTGGCACGGCAGGGCAGGCGGCCCCACAGCACGTTCTCCGGGGTGGCCTCCAGATAGTGCGTGCCGTCGATCGGGCCCTGTCCGGGTTCCAGCGTCACTGCGGCCTCCCGACCGTCGAGGTTTCGTGTTCCAGCCAGGTGCCGCCCCGCCCTTCGAGGGCGGCGGGCAGGCCGTGCGGCGAGGTGATGAGGACACGGCGGTGCGGCGCGCCTGCGACGAAGTCCAGCGCGGCACGGATCTTCGGGCCCATGCTGCCCTCGGGGAACTGGCCCTGTGCGAGCAGCAGTTGGGCCTCGCCGGGCGCGAGCCGGTCCAGGAAGCGCTGGGTCGGCAGGCCGAAGTCGACCGCGACCCGCTCCACGCCCGTGGTGATCACCAGGAGCCCGGCGTCCAGTTCGGCGGCGAGCAGCGCCGATGTGAGGTCCTTGTCGATGACGGCCTCCACGCCCCTGAGGCCGCCGTCCGCCGACTCCACCAGCGGGATCCCGCCGCCACCGCCCGCGATGACCGTGCAGCCACTGGCCGACAGGGTGCGCACGGACGCCGTCTCCAGGATCCGGCGGGGCCGCGGCGAGGGCACCACACGGCGCCAGCCCCGGCCCGGCTCGGGCGCCACCGACCACTGGTGCGCGGCGGCGAGCCTGCGGGCCGTCGCCTCGTCGTAGTACGCGCCGATCGGCTTGGTGGGACGGCGGAACGCCGGGTCGGCGGCGTCCACCAGGGTGTGCGTGAGGAGCGCCGCCACCCGGCCGGGGTCGCGGCCGAGCAGCCGCAGCCGGCCCGCGATCGCCACGGCCAGGATGTAGCCGAGGCTGCCCTGCGAGTCGGCCACGCACATGTCGAGGTCCAGGGAGGGGAGTTCGGGCGCGAGGTCCCTGACGAGGTCGGCGCGGCGCTTGATGAAACCGACCTGCGGGCCGTTGCCGTGGGTCACCACGACCTGCCACCCGGCGTCCAGGAGAGCGGTCACGCAGACCGCCAACTCCTGTGCCGCGTCCATCTGTTCGGCGATGGTGGCGTGCGGCCCGCCGCGCAGCAGGGCGTTGCCGCCGATGGCGACGACCACGGTCCGGTGAGCGGTTGGCGAGATCATGCCGTCAAGGTAGGCGCGGCACGGCGGGGCGTCATGGGCAGCGGACGCCAGGAAGGCGGGCCCCGCGCTGACACCGGATGACAAGGCATCCGAGATGCCGGGACGGGACACACGGAAGTAACGCACGGCGTCTTACGGACGGCATCGCATGGTCGCATAGTGGCTGGACATGACAGGCATCGGCACCGGTACCGGCCAGGCCCGCGGCTACGACCTCTCCTCCGGACTCACCGTGCGCGAGGCGCTCGACCTGCCGTGCCTCGGCGGGGCCCGGCTCGTCGCCGGCGCCCACGGCGCCGCGCGCCGCATCCGTGTCGTCAACATCATGGAGGTCCCCGACATCGTGCGCTGGATGCGCGGCGGGGAACTGCTCCTGACCACCGCCTACGCCGTGCGCGACGACGAGGCCGCTCTCACCGCCCTCGTGCCCACCCTCGCCGGGCGCGGACTCGCCGCGCTCGGCGTCAAGGTCGGCCCCTACCTGCCCGAACTCCCGCCGAAGATGCTGGCGTTGGGCGACGCGCTCGGCTTCCCGGTGATCGCGCTGCCCGGCGACGTGATGTTCAACGACATCCTCTCCGAGGTCCTCGGCACCGTCCTCAACCGGCATGCCCTGGAGCTGGAGCAGTCCCGCGCCCTGCACGAGCGGCTCACCGCGGTCGCCGTCGACGGCGGCTCCTACCAGGAACTCATGAACGTACTCCTGGAACTGTCCGGCTGCGCCGTCGCCGTCCACGACCGGCAGGGCGGCGTGCTCGCCTCGGCCGGCGCCCCGCCGTGCGACGTGCCCGCGACTGCCACCCGGCCCATCGACACCGGCATCCGGCACGGCGGCGCCGTCGCACTGTGGGCCGAGGGCGGTACCGAACTCACTCCGCACCAGCGGATGGCGCTCGACCACGCCACCACCGTCGCCTGCATGATCGCCGCGCAGGAGCAGGCGGTCGCCAGCCGACAGCAGCGGTACCGGACCACGCTGTTGATGGACCTGGTGTCCCGCGCCCCGCGCGACCGCGCCGACACCCTCGGCCGGGCCGCCGCGCTCGGCTGGAACCTGCGGCTGCCGCGCGCCGCCGTCCTCCTGGAGGCCACCGGGCCCGACGGCGTCGCGCCGCTGCCCCAACCCCACTTCGAGGAGAGGCTGTTGAGCCTGGTGCGCGGCGCGGCGGGGGACCAGGCCCTGCTGTGGGGCAACCAGGCGGGCGTCGCCGCACTCCTCGAACCCGGCGATTCGCTCCCCGCCCGCTGCCAGGCCCTGCACGCCGCCGTCACCGCCGCGCACCCCGACTGGAACGTGGTCGTCGCCGCCGGCACCGCCCAGGCCGACTTCGGCGCCTACCACCGCAGTTACGAGGAGGCCGTGCAGACCCTCGGCCTCGGCCGGGAGGTGCACGGCGACGACTTCGTGCGCACCTACGCCGACATGGGCGTGTACCGGCTGCTCGGCCAGGTGCCCAGCGACGAACTGCGCCGTATGGTCGACGACGCGCTCGGCCCGCTCATCGAGCACGACCGGCGCGGCGACGGCGCGCTCGTCGAGACCCTCGGCGTCTATCTCCTCCACGACCGCAACGGCGTGACCACCGCCGAACGCCTGCACATCCACTACAACACCCTGCGCTACCGGCTGCGCCAGATCGAACGGCTCACCGGCGGCCTGGAGCGGCACGCGATGGCCCGGCTGCAGACCGAACTCGCCGTGTACGCGCTGCGGTTGCTCGCGGTGTGGGACCGCGGCTGAGGCGGGCACTGTCACCTGGTGCCGGTAACTCCCCACGGGCACTGGCAGCGGGAGCCATGTCCCGCACCGGTGCGTGCTGCCTACAGTCGGCCTCATGGTGCTGCGAAACGCCGTGCACAAGGACCTGTACGCCGACTCCGTCGCCCTGATGAGAGTGGCCGAGCGCCTCGCCGGACAGCCCGGCGTGGACGCGGTGAGCCTCGTCATGGGCACCCCCGCCAACCGTGAAGTCCTCGCCGACACCGGGATGTTGGCGGACGAGGGCAGGTCGGCCGCCCCCAACGACCTGATCGTCGCCGTCCGCGGAACCGCCGACGCCGTCGAGGAAGCCCTCACCGCGGTCCCGGACGCCCTGCGCGAGGGCGACGCGCCGCCCGAGGAGGACTCCGGGCCCGCCCCGCGCTCGCTCGCCGCCGCGCCCACCGACACCGACCTCGCCCTCATCTCCACCCCCGGCCCCTACGCGGCGGCCGAGGCCCGCAAGGCGCTGCGCCGCGGGATGCACGCCTTCGTCTTCAGCGACCACGTGCCGCTCGCCGACGAGGTCGCGCTCAAGCGGGAGGCCGCCGCGCGGGGCCTGCTCGTGATGGGCCCCGACTGCGGCACCGCCGTCATCGGCGGCGTCCCGCTGGGCTTCGCCAACGCCGTACGCCGAGGCGGCATCGGCCTCGTCGGCGCGTCCGGCACCGGACTGCAGCAGGTCTCGACCCTGCTGCACGCCCTGGGCGCGGGCATCAGCCACATCGTCGGCACCGGCAGCCGCGACGTCACCGAGGAGGTCGGCGGGCTGACGATGCGCGCGGCCCTGGACGCCCTCGCCGCCGACCCGGCGACCGACTCCCTCGTCCTCGTCTCCAAGCCGCCCGCGCCGCGCGTCGCCGAGCGACTCCTCGCGCACGTCGGCGCGTCGGGGAAGCCCGCCGTCGTCTGCTTCCTCGGCTGGGACCCGGCGGGCGTCTCCCCGCCGCCCGGAGTCGTCCTCGCGCCGACCCTGTACGAGGCCGCCCGCGCCGCCGCCGCGCAGGCGCTGCGGCGACCGGTCCCCGCCGAACCCGCGCCCCGGCTCCCCGCGCCGCCGCCCGGCCGCCGCCTGCTGCGGGGCCTGTACGCGGGCGGCACCTTCGCCCACGAGGCGAGCCTGCTGCTCGGCCCCGCCCTCGGCGCGATCGACCGCACCGGGTCGCCGCCCGCGCTGCCGCCCCGCCACCTCGTCCTCGACCTGGGCGACGACGCGTTCACCGCGGGCCGCCCGCACCCGATGATCGACCCGGGCGTGCGCACCGCGTACCTGCGGGCGGCGCTGGCCGACCCGGCGACGGCGGTGATCGTGCTCGACGTCGTCATCGGGTACGGGGCCGCCCCCGATCCGGCCGGGGCCGTCGCCGAGACGCTGGCCGGCGCGGGGGACGACCGCCCGGCCGTGCTCTGCTTCGTCGTCGGCACCGACGAGGACCCGCAGCGGGCGAGCGCCCAACGGAAGGTGCTGCGCGAGGCGGGTGCCCTGGTGGCAGGAAGCAGTACGCAGGCAGCGCTCCAAGCCGCCCGACTGATCGGCGATACGGACGAGTCGGTGTCCCGGCGCACGCACCCCGCCACGATCGGAGGCCCCGCATGACCCTGCCCGCCCGCCCGCTCCTCGGTGCCGCGCCGCGCATCGTCAACGTAGGAGTCGAGGAGTTCGCCGCCGCGCCGCGCGCCGCCGGGGCCACCGTCACCCACATCGACTGGCGGCCGCCCGCCGGCGGGGACGCCCGCCTCGCCGCCAAGCTCGCCCGGCTCACCGCCGAACCCGGCATCGAGGCCGCCAACGCGACCGCGCTGGCCCGCGTCCTCGACGTACAGCCACTGTGGACCGATGTCAGGACAGCGGGGGAACTGATACCCCGACTCGCCGAGGAGCGAATGCTGTTGCACGCCGGGCCGCCCATCGCCTGGGAGCGCATGTGCGGGCCCATGCGGGCCGCCGTCGTCGGCGCGGCCCTCCTCGAAGGCTGGGCCGCGACCGAGGAGGAGGCGACCCGGCTCGCCGACTGCGGAGCGATCCGCTTCGCGCCCTGCCACCACCACGACGCGGTCGGCCCGATGGCGGGGATCGTCTCCGCGTCCATGCCGCTGATGGTCGTCGAGGACCGGGCGAGCGGCCTGCGCGCGTACTCCAACCTCAATGAGGGACAAGGGCGTTGTCTGCGCTACGGGGCCCTCGGCGACGACGTGATGCGACGGCTGCGGTGGATGGGGGAGCGGCTCGGGCCCGCCCTGCGCGCGGCCCTGCGGTCGCTGCCCGAACCGGTCAACCTGCGTACCGTCACCGCTCAGGCGCTCCAGATGGGCGACGAGTGCCACAGCCGCAACACCGCCGCCAGCGCCCTGCTCACCCGCGAACTCGCCCCCGCGCTCGCCCGCCACGCCGACCTCGGCGGCATCGAGGCGCTCGACTTCCTGAGCGACAACAACTACTGGTTCCTCAACTTCTCCATGGCAGCCAGCAAGTTGGCGCTCATGGCCGGGCACGGCGTGCCGCGTTCCACGCTCGTCACCGCGTTCGCCCGCAACGGCGTCGACGTCGGGATCCGCGTCAGCGGCCTCGGCGACGCCTGGTTCACGGCGCCCGCCGCCCCCGTCGACGGGCTCTACTTCGCCGGGTACGGGCCGGACGACGCCAACCCCGACATCGGCGACAGCGCCATCACCGAGACCCACGGGCTCGGCGGCTTCGCCCTCGCCGCCGCGCCCGCGATCGTCGGCTTCGTCGGCGGCACCCCGCAGCGGGCCCGCCGGATCAGCGAGGAGATGGCCACCATCACCCTCGGCAGGCACCGCGACTACCGGCTCTCCGGGCTCGACTTCGCGGGCAGCCCGGTCGGCATCGACGTACGGAAGGTCGTGGACACCGGACTCGAACCCGTCGTCACCACCGGCATCGCCCACCGCGAACCCGGCATCGGCCAGATCGGCGCCGGACTCACCCACGCCCCCATGGCCTGCTTCACCGGCGCGCTGGACGCGTTCCCCGAATGACCACACTGGAGGGGCTCGTCAGCAGCTCCGTGGCGCGGCTGCTCGACGGGCCCGAGCGGGCCGCCCGCGTCGTCGCCGCCACCCGGTACGCCGTGCATCTCGCCACCGGCGACCCGGAGCTGCCCGCGCTCGCCGTCGTGACGCGGGACGCGATCAGGCTGCCGAACGCGGTGGTCGTCCCGCACACCTGCGCCGAGCTGTCGTTCGCCGCCGTACGCCCCGGTACGGACGCCGTGCTCGGCGCCGGTACCGTCCGCGTCGGTCCCCGGACGGTGCGGACGGCCGGGCAGTGGACCCCGCCCCGGGTCCTGCCCGGCCGCCCGCGCCTCGACGGACCCGCCCTCGACCGCCTCATCGACCAGTGGGCGCCGCCACCGCCCCGGCCCGTCGCCGTCGCCCTCGGCCGGCTGCGGGCCGCCCTGCGCGCCGGCGACGATGCCGCGACCGGGGACGCCGCCCACGCGCTGCTCGGCCTCGGCCCGGGGCTGACCCCCTCCGGCGACGACATCCTGTGCGGACTGCTTCTCGCCCGCCGCGCCTGGGGCGGACCGCTCGCCCCGCTGCGGGCCGCGGTGGCGCACGCCCCACGCCGTACGACGCTGCTCTCGGCCGCGCTCGTCCGGCACGCCGCCCGCGGCGAGTGCGTCGCCCCCGCCCACGCCCTGCTGACCGGCACCACCGACCCGCGGACCGCGCTGCGCGCCCTGCTCACCGTCGGCCACCACTCCGGCGGCGACCTGGCCAGGGGCGTCGCCGCCGCCCTCGGATGATCATCCAAGGCACGTCCCTCGACCTTGGGACGTTCGCCCCGAAGACGTGATGAGGGGCCGCGTGGGAAAATGAAGTACGTGCTTTGTGCCCCGGCGGCATCCTTCCGGGGCTCCCTTCTAGCGATCGGGATCTGCGCACGTGCGTTTCCTCAATGACATCAAGCCCGCGTACGACCTGACGTACGACGACGTCTTCATGGTGCCGAGCCGGAGCGCCGTCGGCTCCCGTCAGGCCGTCGACCTGTCCTCCCCGGACGGCACGGGCACCACGATCCCGCTGGTCGTCGCCAACATGACCGCGATCGCCGGTCGCCGGATGGCCGAGACCGTCGCCCGTCGCGGTGGCATCGTCGTCATTCCTCAAGACATCCCGATCGAGGTCGTCACCGAGGTCATCTCCTGGGTCAAGACCCGTCACCTGGTCCTCGACACCCCGATCGTGCTGGCCCCGACGCAGACCGTCGCCGACGCGCTCGCGCTGCTCAACAAGCGCGCGCACAACGCCGGTGTCGTCGTCGACGACGAGCAGCGTCCCGTCGGTGTCGTCACCGACCAGGACCTGACCGGCGTCGACCGCTTCACCCAGCTGTCCGAGGTCATGTCCAAGGACCTGCTGCTGCTCGACGCGGACATCGACCCGCGCGACGCCTTCAACAAGCTGGACGGCGCCAACCGCCGCTACGCCCCGGCCGTGGACAGGAACGGCAAGCTCGCCGGCATCCTGACCCGCACCGGCGCCCTGCGCGCGACCCTCTACACCCCGGCCGTCGACGCCAACGGCAAGCTGCGCATCGCCGCCGCCGTCGGCATCAACGGCGACGTGGCCGGCAAGGCCAAGCAGCTGCTCGACGCGGGCGTGGACACGCTCGTCATCGACACCGCCCACGGGCACCAGGAGTCGATGATCGCCGCGATCAGGACGGTGCGCGCGCTCGACCCGCAGGTCCCGATCGTCGCGGGCAACATCGTCGCCGCCGAGGGCGTCAAGGACCTCATCGAGGCCGGTGCGGACATCATCAAGGTCGGTGTGGGCCCCGGCGCCATGTGCACCACCCGCATGATGACCGGCGTCGGCCGGCCGCAGTTCTCCGCCGTCCTGGAGTGCGCCGCCGAGGCCAAGAAGTACGGCAAGCACGTGTGGGCCGACGGCGGTGTCCGCCACCCGCGCGACGTCGCCATGGCGCTCGCCGCCGGTGCCTCCAACGTCATGATCGGTTCCTGGTTCGCCGGGACGTACGAGTCCCCGGGCGACCTCCAGGCCGACGCCAACGGCCGCCTGTACAAGGAGTCCTTCGGCATGGCGTCCGCGCGCGCCGTGAAGAACCGGACCTCCGACGAGTCCGCCTACGACCGTGCCCGCAAGGCGCTGTTCGAGGAGGGCATCTCCACCTCGCGGATGTTCCTGGACCCGCAGCGTCCGGGCGTCGAGGACCTGATCGACTCGATCATCGCGGGCGTCCGCTCCTCCTGCACCTACGCCGGTGCCAACTCGCTCGCCGAGTTCGAGGAGAAGGCCACCGTCGGCATCCAGTCCGCCGCCGGTTACGCCGAGGGCAAGCCGCTGCACGCCAGCTGGAGCTAGTCCGTACGAGCCCCGGGCTCACGGCCGTCGAGGCCGCGTGGTCACGCCGTCACCGGCGCCGTCCACGCGGCCTCGATGCATTTGCCGTCCGCCGCGGGCCGTACCGAGAGACGCTCGGCGAGCCGCTCCACCATGTGCCAGCCGAAACCGCCCCCGCCGCCGAGATCCGGGGGGCGGGGCACCGGGGCCCGCGGGTCGGCGTCCTCCACCGCCACCGCGAGCCCGCCCGCGTCCGCGCGCAGCCGGAGCCTGCCCAGGGCGCCGGTGTGCCGTGCCGCGTTGGTGACCAGCTCCGAGACGACCAGCAGCACCGCGTCCGTGTCGGCCCACGGACAGTGCTCGGCGAGAAACCGGGCGGCGGTGTGCCGGGCCTGTGTCCCCGTGAGGGGACCGTCCATCACGATCTCCATGGTGTCCGGCTACCCCGCCGCCGGATCCGTACCGGTACCGGTTCCGGGCGGTTCGTCGGGGATCAGCACCGTGTCGAGCCCGGTGATCCGGAAGATCCGCTCGACGACCGGGGAGAGCCGGCGCACCGCCAGGTCGGCGCCCCGGTCCTGGAGCGCGGTGCGGGCCCGCAGCAGCGCGTTGATACCGCCCGAGTCGAAGAACCGTACGTCCGCCAGGTCGAGGGTGATCCCGCCCCCGTCCGGTACGTCGATCTTCGGCAGCGCTTCCAGCAACTGCGGCGCGCTCTCGTAGTCGAGGTCGCCGGTGAGGGCGACGACGGGGCCGTGCGGGCCCTGCGAGGTGACGAGCCGCAGCTCGTGGGACGCGTCGTCGGGTATCGCCCCGGGCGCGGGACGGTTCATCGGCTTCTCCGTACGGTCAGGGCGAGGGTGTCGTCCGGGTGCAGGATCACGGTGTGCATCTCCTCCGCGAGGGCGCCGGGGATCTCTTCGGTGGGGCGGTGCCGGTGGCGCACCGCCGCCGCGGTCAGCCGCCGCTCGCCCTCGTAGGGGTCGCGGCGGCTCTCGGTCAGGCCGTCCGTGTACAGGACCAGCAGGTCGTCGGGGGCGAGTTGTTCGTGCCGCAGTCCCTCACTGCCCGCCATCGGGTAGCCGATGCCCCGGCCGCGCACTTCCAGGAAGCGGGCACTGCCGTCCTCGTGCACCAGCAGCGGCGGCGGATGGCTGCCGTTGGCCAGCGCGAGCCGGCCCGAGACCGGGTCGATCCTGACCAGTTGCACCGTTGCCATCAGCTCACGGTCGTAGGGCAGCAGGATCTCGTCCGTGCGCCCCACGATCGACTCCAGGGAGTGGCCCTCCAGGGTGAGGGTGCGCACGGCGTGCGTCACGTTCAGGGCGCTGCGGGTACTGGCCACCCCGTGCCCGAGGGCGTCGACGACCGTGATGTGGACCGTGCCGTCCGGCAGCTGGAACCAGTCGTAGAGGTCGCCGCCGGTGGGCGCGTCGGTGCCGGCCGGAGCGTAGTGGATCGCCAGTTCGAGACCGTCGACCTTTATCGGCGCGGGCCGCAGCGCGTCCTCCAGCTCGCGCAGCATCTGGCCGTGGGCGCGCCGCAGTTGCTCGTCGCGCTCCTCCAGCTGCACGTACAGGGCGAGGACGCCGCTGTTCGTCTCGTCCAGCTCGTGGGTGACGCGGCGCCGGTCGGCCTCCAGGGTCTCGGCCCTGGCCACCGCCACCCGCAGCTCTTCTTCCAGGAGCTCCACGGTCGAGGCGGCGCCGCGGCCGACGACCGCCTGCGCGGGCAGCGGGATGCGCCACACCGTGGTGTCCGCCTCCCGGTGCGCGGGCAGCGGCAGGCTCTCCACGGCCGTGGCCGACGGCGCCCGCAGCCGCAGTGTCAACTGCCGCTCGGCGGCCGCCTGTTCCGGCGCCGCCTCCAGCGTGACGAGGCGACCCGCCCGCAGTTCGGTCTCGGCCACCCGGGACACGGACTGGGCCAGGCGGGTGCGCAGCTCGGCCGGCAGCCGCAGCCGGGCCGCCAGCGCCCTCACCGCGGAACGCAGTTCGGGCAGGGACCTGTGCGTCGTCCGGTGGTGCGCGGCCGCCTTGTCCGTCATGTGCTCCTCCTTGCCGCCCCGGAGACCAGGGCGGTCGCGTCGTCGCGGGCACTGCGGTGGCCGTGCCCGAGGGCGGCGGCCAGCAGCCGGGGCGGCATCCCCAGCAGGAACGGAGGCGCGTCGTCCGCCCAGCGCGCCGCGATGCCGTCGCTGTGCACGACCGCCGCGCACTCCTGCGGCATCGGCAGCGTACGGGCCAGCGGCCGCGGCATGTTCCAGCCGACCACACCCGGCTGACCGAGCGCCCGGGACCGTACCCCGTCCTGGGCGACCAGCAGCATCCGTACGTTGCCGATCCCGCAGTGCTCCACCGAGCCGGGGCGCAGCCGGACCAGGCCGACCGCCGCGCCGCGGCCCGAGCGCAGGGCCCGGTCCATGGCCGAAAGCAGCTCGGGCAGCGGGCGTTCCGGCGCGGCCCGGAACGCGGCCACCGCGGCGGCGGCCGCCTCGGCCGCCGCCACCCCGTGCCCGAGCCCGTCCACGACCATCGCGGTGCGCCCGCCCGGAGCGTCCACCACGGCCGCGCTGTCCCCGCACGCCGACTCGCCGCGCACCGGCAGGCACAGCAGACCGAGGTCGGCGCGGGCCGGCGCGGAGTCCGCGGCCCGCAGGCGGGCGCAGATCAGCGTGCCGATGCCGGGCAGCGTGCGCAGCGTCAGCTCGTCGGCGAGCCGGCGGGCCGCGCCCATGCCCGAGCCGAGCGTGCCTGCGGTGCTGAACCCGTCGACCATGGCCCGGTCCGGGCTCGCCATGCCGGGGCCCCGGTCGACGGCGACCACGTCGACGCCGCCGCCCAGCGGATGGCACTGCACGTACACGGCGCCGCCCACCGCGTGCCGCAGCAGGTTCCCGGCGAGCTCGGTGGTGAGCACCGCGGCCCGCTCGGCCGCGGCGGCGTCGAGCCCGCTGACGCGCGCGGTGCGCCGGGCCAGCGTCGCCGCGTGGTGCACGGCGCTGGCATGGTCGACGACCACGTGCGCGGTCACCGCACGGTCGGGAGGGGCCTGTGTCATCGCAGCGTCCACCGCGCGACGGTCACCGTCGTTCCCGCGCCGGGCCGGGTGTCCACCCGGAACTCGTCCATCAGGCGCCGGGCACCGCCCAGTCCGTGGCCGAGCCCGCCGCCGGTGGTGAAACCGTCGACGAGGGCGGTGGCGACGTCCGCGATGCCGGGCCCTTCGTCGCGGATCACCAGGCGGATGCCGGACCCGCCGGGCCGGGTCAGCAGCTCCACGGTGAGGGTGCCGCCCTTGCCGTGGACGTAGGCGTTGCGGGCGAGTTCGCTCGCCGCCGTCACCACCCGGGTCTGGTCGACGAGACCGAAACCGCACTCCACGGTGGCCGCGCGCACGGCATGACGCACCGTCAGCAGGTCGTCGTCGGAGCGGACTTCGTACGAACGCCGAACGGTCACCTGCGCTCCGGGGGCAAGGGACGCGGGCGCCGTGTGCTCATCGGACATGGTCATGGCCGGGAGCCTCCAGTGTCCGCTGCCAGCCGAGCGCGGTCAGGCCCTGCTCCGCGTTGAGCGCGGTCTCCACACCCGTCAGCCGGATGCCGAGCTCGACCAGGGTGATGGCGACGGCGGGACGCATCCCGGCGACGATCACCCGGGCGCCCAGCAGCCGGGCCATCGTGGTCAGCTCCATGAGGGTGCGGGCCACGAAGGAGTCGATGATCTCCAGGCGGGAGATGTCGATCAGCACCCCGCGGGCCCCGTCGGACGCGATCCGCTCGGTGAGCTCGTCCGTGAACATCAGGGCGGAGCGGTCGTCCAGCTCGTTGAGCAGGCCCGTCACCAGGACGTCGCCGAGCCGCAGAATGGGAACGCCCTGCGGGCGCGGCTCGATCACCGTGGTGCCGACTCGGTGACGGCGAACCCGACGGCGGGCTGGTCCGTGAGCTTGACCGCGGCGGACAGCGCGTCGGCCAGCGTGGCGCGGGTCAGGATGGTGGACAGGTCGATCCCCAACTGGGCGATGGTCTGGGCGATGGGCGGCCGGATCCCGCTGATGACACAGTCCGCGCCCATCAGGCGGACCGCGTTGACGGTGTGCATGAGGTGCTGCGCGACCGCCGTGTCGACGGTCAGCACCCCGGTGATGTCGATGATGGCGACCTTCGCCTCGTGGTCCTGGATGGCCTGGAGCAGCGATTCCATGACGATCTGCGTGCGTGCCGTGTCGAGCGTGCCGATCAGCGGCACGGCCAGCACGTGCTTCCACAGCCGTACGACGGGCGTGGAGAGTTCCATCAGCTGCCGGCTCTGCCGCTGGATGATCTCCTCGCGGCCCTCGACGTACGTCTCGAAGGAGAGCGCGCCGGCCGCGTCCAGCATCCGGTTCACGAGGATCGCCGCCGAGTACAGCTCCCGGGTGTCGCGGGTGGTGTGCTGCACGGCCGCGAGGATCGCCTCCTTGAGGGAGAGCACGGCCAGGGAGGTGTCGGTGGGGGTGGCCCCCGCCCGCACCCGGCGCAGCGACAGCTCGGTCACCGTCGTGCGCAGATTGTGGTGCGAGGTCACCACACGCTCGACCGGGGTGTCACCGGCCAACGCCTCGATGAGCGCGTCGACGAGGGTGAGCGCCTCCTCGCGCAGCTCGCCCTCGGTCATGTCGGTGCCGAGCGCCGCCTGTTCGAGCTGGAGCGCCGTCCAGCGGGCGGCGATCTGCTCCTCCTGGTCCCTGAGCGCCTCGAGCAACAGGGTGCGGATATCGGTCTCGCTGGTACTCACAAGCCCCTCTCATTTCGCTTCTGCGGACGGATGCGCCGTGCACATGATGCCCGGCCCGAACTGCCCCTGTCGCAGCCCGGGTTGACGTCAGGTGGTCTCGCCGGCGCCACGACAGGGGCGGCCGTACCGAATACCCGGGTCCCGGGTTTTCACTCCCCGGTGTGAGGTGTGGTCCCGGACACATCCGGCGCAACGGAGGGAACGGGCGACGCAATGAACACCCGGGTCCTCGCGGTACGCGCAACGATCATCCGGGTGTGCGCAAGGTTGCTGCATTACAGACGGGAACGAGCGTCCTCTAAAGTCATCCGCTGTACGTGGCGTGGCGGGGGACGGCCTTGCTCGGCGGTCCCCGGTCAGGGTGTGGACCGCCATGGATCCCCTTGTCATGGCCGCTCTCAGTCGGCAGCGATCAAGGAGCCAGCCCGTGCTCGACCAGCGCACACCGTCCGCAGCGACCGCCCCCGTGGGGTTCGGGGCCCGACTTCTGCGGCGCAAGCCCGTGGAACGCCTGGTCGCGGAGGGCGGCCAGGGAGAGGGCGGCACGCTGCGGCGCTCGCTCGGCCTCTGGCAGCTGACCATGATCAGCATCGGTGCCACGCTCGGCACCGGCATCTTCGTCGTGCTGGGCGAGGCGGTTCCCAAGGCGGGCCCCGCGGTCACCCTCTCCTTTGTGATCGCCGGTCTGACGGCGCTCTTCTCGGCCCTCTCGTACGCGGAGCTGGCCGGCACCATCCCGGTCGCCGGATCCTCGTACTCGTACGCATACGCAACGATGGGCGAACTCGTCGCCTGGGTCTGCGGCTGGTGCCTGATCCTGGAGTACGGCGTCTCGGTCGCGGCCGTCGCCGTCGGCTGGGGCGAGTACCTCAACGAACTGCTCGACGGCACCATCGGCGTCACCCTCCCGGACGCACTGTCCGCGCCGCCCGGTGACGGCGGCATCTTCAACCTGCCGGCCCTGATCGTCGTACTGCTCGCGATGGCGTTCCTGCTCGGCGGCGCCCGTGAGTCGGCCCGCGCCAACACGATCATGGTCGTCGTGAAGATCGTCTCGCTGCTGCTGTTCTGCGCGATCGGCCTCAAGGGCTTCCAGTCCGGCAACTACGAGCACTTCATGCCGCTCGGCATGGCGGGCGTCAGCGCCGCCGGTGCCACGCTCTTCTTCTCGTACATCGGCTTCGACGCCGCCTCCACCGCCGGCGAGGAGGCCAAGAACGCGCAGCGCGACCTGCCCCGGGCGATCATGCTCTCCCTCGTCATCGTCACCGCGCTGTACGTGCTCGTCGCCGCCGTCGCCGTCGGCGCGCGGCCCTGGAAGCAGTTCGACGACACCGAGGCGACCCTCGCCGGGATCATGAAGGACGTCACCGGCCAGTCGTTCTGGGCGACGCTGCTCGCCGCCGGCGCCGTCATCGCCATCGCGTCCGTGGTGCTGACCGTGCTCTACGGCCAGACCCGCATCCTGTTCGCCATGGCCCGCGACGGCCTCGTCCCGAAGACCTTCGCCAAGGTCCACCCGAAGACCGGCGCGCCCCGCGCCAACACCGTCATCGTCTCCCTGTTCTGCGGTGTGCTCGCCGCCGCGATCCCGCTCGGGCAGCTCGCCGACGCCACCAGCATCGGCACGCTCTTCGCGTTCGCCCTGGTCAACATCGCCGTCGTGGTGCTGCGCCGGACCCGTCCCGACATGAAGCGCACCTTCCGCGTGCCGCTCTCGCCGGTTCTGCCGATCCTCGGCTTCGGCTTCTGCGTGTGGATGATGGGCAGCTTGTCCACGATCACCTGGATCGTCTTCGGTGTCTGGATGGCCGTCGGCCTCGTGTTCTACTTCTGCTACGGGATGCGTCGCTCCCGTCTCAACGCCCCCGCCGCCCAGAAGTGAACCCCCTGCCTTGCTGAACGATCTCGACGAACGCATCGTGCACGCCCTCGCCGAGGACGCCCGCCGCTCCTACGCGGACATCGGCCAGCTCGTCGGCCTGTCCGCGCCCGCGGTCAAGCGGCGCGTGGACCGGCTGCGGGCCACGGGTGCCATCACCGGGTTCACGGTGCGCGTCGACCCGGCCGCGCTCGGCTGGGAGACCGAGGGGTTCATCGAGGTCTACTGCCGCCGCAACACCTCGCCGGACGCGATCCGGCGGGGTCTGGAGCGGTACCCGGAGATCGTGTCCGCGTCCACCGTCACCGGGGACGCGGACGCGCTCGTCCAGGTCTTCGCCTCCGACATGCGGCACTTCGAGCGGGTCCTGGAGCGGATCGCGGGCGAGCCGTTCGTGGAGCGCACCAAGTCGGTCCTCGTCCTGTCCCCGCTGATGCGCCGCTTCACCTCGGGTTCACCCGCCTGAAGCCGTCCGGCCCGCCCTGTTGCGTCGGGTGGACGGGCTTTCACGGGAGGACGTGGAAGCGGCCGCTGCCGATCTTCACCGTCTCGAACGGCGCCGAGCCCAGGCACCGCGGGACGGTGTTCCTCTCACGGTCCCGCGGTGCCTGGGCTCGGCCGGCTGTGGCCGAGCCGGTCGCGCTTCCCGTCGTCGGTGACCGTGATGCCGACCGCTTCCCCGTGAACGGCCTGTCCGAGTCCGTGACGATCCCGGTCGGCACCGCCGTCCTCCCGCCGGTCACCGGGCAGTCGACCCGGCCCTTCGCCCAGCCGCCCTTGCCGTGCAGGTAGTGGCTGAAGGAGAAGGTGCCCTACGCCTTCTCCGGCTTCATGGTGTGCTGCGCCGCCGGCTGCGCGTCGAACGTGAACGTGATGTCGTCGCCGAGCGGCCGGTACAGCTTCGCCGAGCCGGTGAGCGCCGCTGCCTCGCAGGGCCGCTCCGGTCCGCCGCCCTGCTCGGCGGTGGCCGCGGCCGCACCGGTCGCCACGACGAGCAGCGCCGTCGCGGCCGCCGACAGGATGCGCGTACGGGCCGTGGGACGCCCCCTGCGATCACTGAGCGGGCCCGGTCTGTCCGGGTGTGATCAGCCTCCCGTGACCGTGACGCCGGACACGTCGGACCACGGTCGGCACCGCCTCCGCCGCACGGGGCAGACGTTCGCGTACGGAGTGCGACCGGGGTGTCACCCGAGGGCGCAACGAATCGCCGTTTTCCACGTCACGCGCGCAACGAATCGCACCCGCAGACGCAACAGTCCCGTCTTCCCTCGCTGACCAGCGAAAACGTACGGTCTTCGTGGTCCTAGTGGGCCTCCCCCTCCGCGTGCTCCCGCCGAGCCGCCCCCTGCCTCAACCGCCTGCGTCCGCGAGGAGTCCGCACCCCATGACGTCCACGGTGCCCACCGCTGTCCAGCACACCGACGGTCAGCCGCCGATCACCATGTTCGGCCCGGACTTCCCGTACGCGTACGACGACTTCCTGGCGCACCCGGCCGGCCTCGGCCAGATACCGGCGACCGGGCACGGCACCGAGGTCGCCGTCATCGGTGGCGGCCTGTCCGGGATCGTCGCCGCGTACGAGCTGATGAAGATGGGCCTCAAGCCCGTCGTCTACGAGGCCGACGAGATCGGTGGGCGGCTGCGGACCGTGGGCTTCGACGGCTGCGACCCGTCGCTCACCGCCGAGATGGGCGCGATGCGCTTTCCGCCGTCCTCGACCGCGCTCCAGCACTACATCGACCTGGTGGGTCTGGAGACCCGGCCGTTCCCCAACCCGCTCGCCGAGGCCACCCCTTCGACCGTCGTCGACCTCAAGGGCGAGTCGCACTACGCGGAGACGATCGACGACCTGCCGCAGGTCTACCGCGACGTCGCCGCCGCCTGGAACGCCTGCCTCGACGAGGGCGCCGACTTCTCCGACATGAACCGGGCGATGCGCGAGCGGGACGTGCCGCGCATCCGGGAGATCTGGGCGAAGCTCGTCGAGAAGCTCGACAACCAGACCTTCTACGGGTTCCTGTGCGAGTCGGAGGCGTTCAAGTCGTTCCGGCACCGGGAGATCTTCGGCCAGGTCGGCTTCGGCACCGGCGGCTGGGATACCGACTTCCCCAACTCCATCCTGGAGATCCTGCGCGTCGTCTACACCGAGGCCGACGACCACCACCGCGGCATCGTCGGCGGTTCGCAGCAGCTGCCGCTGCGGCTGTGGGAGCGCGAGCCCGAGAAGATCGTGCACTGGGCGCCGGGGACGTCCCTCAAGTCGCTGCACACGGAAGGGAATCCGCGTCCCGCCGTGACCCGGCTGTCCCGCACCGCGGGCAACCGCATCACCGTGACCGACGCCGACGGCGACATCCGCACGTACCCGGCGGCGATCTTCACCGCCCAGTCCTGGATGCTGCTCTCGAAGGTCGCGTGCGACGACGAGCTGTTCCCGATCGACCACTGGACCGCCATCGAGCGCACCCACTACATGGAGTCCAGCAAGCTCTTCGTGCCCGTGGACCGGCCGTTCTGGCTCGACAAGGCCGTCGACGACAACGGACATCCGACCGGGCGGGACGTCATGTCGATGACGCTCACGGACCGTATGACGCGCGGTACTTACCTGCTGGACGACGGCCCGGACAAGCCTGCCGTCATCTGTCTCTCCTACACCTGGTGCGACGACAGCCTGAAGTGGCTGCCGCTGTCCGCGGGCGAGCGCCTCGAAGTGATGCTGAAGTCGCTCGGCGAGATCTATCCGAAGGTCGACATCAGGAAGCACATCATCGGCAACCCGGTGACCGTCTCCTGGGAGAACGAGCCTTACTTCATGGGCGCGTTCAAGGCGAACCTGCCCGGCCACTACCGCTACCAGCGCCGCCTGTTCACGCACTTCATGCAGGACGCGCTGCCCGCGGACCGGCGTGGCATCTTCCTCGCCGGTGACGACATCTCCTGGACGGCCGGCTGGGCCGAGGGAGCGGTGCAGACCGCGCTCAACGCGGTGTGGGGCGTCATGCACCACCTGGGCGGGGAGACCGACGCGTCGAACCCCGGTCCCGGTGACGTGTACGACGAGATCGCCCCGGTCGAACTCCCCGAGGACTAGCGGTCGTTCACTGCTTGCCGGTGCCGACGGGGTCCACGGTCAAGTTGCCGGTGCCGTCCTCGGAGATCGGTACGTTGATGGAGACCGGCAGCGACGTGGAGTGGGTCTCGTTCGGCGGGGTGACCACGAGGGTGGTGAAGGTGAAGCCGGAGCCGCCCGAGGTGTTGGGCTCGTAGTGCAGGTGGAAGCGGGTCTGCTCGCCGGACTTGAGGACCACGGTCACCGGGGCGACCTTGCTGCGGACGGCGCTGGTGCCCTCCGGGGCTCCCTCGCCCTTGAGGTCGACGCCGGGGAAGCCCTTGAGGGAGCAGGCGTCGGAGGTGTTCTTCATGGCGACCATGAAGTCGCCCTCGCCCATGCCGTGCGAGGTGGTGAAGGAGAGGTTCGCGGTCTTGCAGGGGCCGGTGTTGATCTGGCCGCCGCCGCTGCCGTCGTTGCTGCCGCCTCCGGTGGAGCCACCGGCCGACGAAGAGCCCGAAGACGAAGAACCCGACGAGCCGGACGAGCCGGACGCGCTCGACGAGGATCCCGAGGCCGCCGGTGACGAGGCGGACGACGGCGCGCCCGAGCCCGCGTCGTCCGATCCGGAGGCGGAGTCGTCATGGCCCTGGCAGGCCGTGAGGGAGAGGCCCGCGGCGAGGGCGACGGCGGCGATCGTGAGCTTCTGGGCGCGCATGGGGTCCTGTCTTCCTTCGTGATCGGCGGTTGCTGATCACCAAGACCCCAGGGCCGGGCGGAACGTTCCGCCCGGCCGCCCGTCACTACGTGGCTGTTACATTCGAGTTGGCCGTGTTACGTGACCGCGTCAAGCGGTGCGGCACGGGCTCAGATCCCCGCGGCCCGCGCCTTCGCGTACAGCTCCGCCGCCACGTCCTTGAGCTCCTCGGCGTCCCTGACCAGGCCCTGGATGTCGATGAGGATCTCCTCCAGGCCCACCTCGTCGTGCGCCACCAGGTCCTCCACGATCTGGTCGAGGCTGCCCTGGAACGGCCTGCGGTCGTCGCCGGTGTACGGCTCGCGCGTGTACGCCGTGTTCACCCGCAGCACGCTCTGCAGCGGCTCGGTGCGGCCCCGCTCCTCGGCCAGCTCCCGCAGCGCCGCCCACTGTTGCTTCAGCGCCTCGGCGCCCATGCCCACCGGCATCCAGCCGTCGGCCCGGTCGACGACGCGACGGGAGGCCCGCGGGCTGTTCGCGGGCAGCAGGATCGGGACCGGCCCGGTCGGCTTGGGCCCGACGACGGCCGGCGCGATCGTGGTCAACTCGCCCTCGTACGTGACCGGGTCGGGCCCCCACACGGCACGGCACACGTCGATCAGCTCGTCGAGCACGCGGCCGCGCTTCTCGAACGGAGCCACGGCCGCCGCCGCGTACTCGTCGTGCGACCAGCCCGTGCCGATCCCGGCCACCACCCGGCCGCCGCTCGCCGCGTCCAGCGAGGCCAGCGAACGGGCGAGCTGGAACGGGACGTGCAGCGGCGCCACGAGCACGCTGGTGCCGAGGCGGGCCGTGGACGTGGTCGACGCCGCGAGGGTCAGCGCGACCAGCGGATCGGCGACCGAGCGGTACTGGTCGGGCCAGGGCACGCCCGGCATCCCGTAGAGCCCCTGCCGGGCCGGCTCGGGGAACAGGATCCGCTCGAAGGCCCACAGGCTCTCGTACCCGGTCGCCTCGGCGGCGCGCGCCACGTCCGGGATGTCGCGGCCGATGGCGTACTGCCTCATCTGCGGGAGGCCGAGACCGAGTCGGGTCGTCATGCAGAACTCCTTCGTCGCATACGGGTCGAAGGCACCGGGTGCCGATGGCTTCAACGTACAGATGCGTGACGGGAGTTCCGTCAGTCGACGATGCCCGTGATCTCCGGGAGGTACGAGACGTCGGGGAGGGGGGTGAGCAGCATGCGGCCCACCAGTCCGACCGAGGTGTCCAGGCGGTGGGCGAACTCGGCTGCCAGGGAAGGCAGTTCCCGCAGGACCCACAGGGCGCGTGCCGCTGCCCAGGCGCCGTCCCGGGCCCGCTCCAGGCTCCAGGAGCCGAGCAGGTGGGTGAGCGGATCGGCGATCTGGAGGAGATCGGGACCCGGCATCAGCTCTTCGCGGATCCGCTCCTCCAGCGACACGAGGAGATCGCCCACGCGGTCGAACTCGTCCTCCAGGGCGTCCGGTTCGCAGCCGAGCGTACGACAGGTGTCCACGACGGCCAGCGCCAGATCGTGCCCGATGTGCGCGTTGATGCCCGCGAGCGCGAACTGCAACGGACGTACGCCGGGATGGCGGCGGAACTGGAGCAGCGGCCCCCAGCAGGCCGGCGGACGCAGCCCGCACGCCGCCGCGTCGACCGCCGTCAGATAGCGCTCGGCGAAGCGGACGTCCAGCGTGACGGCGGCCGCGCGGTCCCGGAACCGGCCGTCGTCGATGGCACGGTCCACCGTCTCCGTGACGGTGAGATAGACCCGGTTGAAGACGGCCACGCCGTCCTTCGGCGGCAGATGCGCGGCGAGCGCGCGCATCCGCGCGATCACCGAATCGACTCCTTGGGCCGGGATGCGCGGCCCTGTGATGCGTTCCAACTGCGCCATGCACGAAGGGTCCCAGCCGTAGGCTGGCGCGCGTGTCGGCTGGCCGATGGCTTCCCCGAAACGAGGGAACGGCCACCGGGATGCGGGGGAGAGCGCGGTGTCAGGGTTACGAGCGCGTCGGCTCGCCGAGCGCAGGGCGGCGCGGCGACGTGCGGCGCGCCGCGGCGCGATGGTCGCGGCGGCGTCGGTCGTGGCCGCCGTCGGAACCGTCGCGGGCCTGGTGTCCGCGCTGGACCAGGAGTCCGACGGCGGCGACCGGGCACGGCCCACCGTCAGCACGTCACCGAGCCTGATGCCGCTCCCGGCCGTGCCGAGCGCCACCCGGTCCACCGACTCGCCCTCCCCCTCGAAGACGTCGAAGAAGCCGGCACCGAAGCCGGATCCGGCGCCGAAGCGGACGGCGACGCGCAGCCCCGTCGCCCCCGCGCCCGCCGGCCTCTACCGCCACACCGACTCCCAGGTCCTCGACTGGGTGCGCGCCAACCGCTCCGACCCGCGGCGCCCGCTCATCGAGTCGCGGATAGCGGACCAGCCGGCCGCCGTCTGGTTCGCCGACTTCACGCCGGACACCCTCACTTCCCGGGTGCGGGCGGTGACCTCCGGCGCCGCGGACGCGGACCGGGTGCCGGTGGTCGTCGCGTACGCGATACCCCAGCGCGACTGCGGCGGCGCCTCCGACGGCGGGGCGCCCGACATCGCCGCGTACGACGACTGGATCGACCGGTTCGCGGCCGGGCTCGGCTCCCACGAGGTCATCGTGATCCTGGAGCCCGACGCCGTGTCCCAGACGGACTGCCTCAGCGACGGCCAACGGGCCGACCGCTATGCGGCGCTCGCCCGCGCGGGCCGTGTCATGAAGGCGGCGAACCCGAACGCCCGTGTCTACTACGACGCGGGCCACTCCGACTGGAACCCGGCCGGGAACCAGGCCGCGCGTCTGCGGGCCGCGGGCGCCGCCTCGTCCGCCTCCTCCGACGGCATCTTCACCAACGTCTCCAACTTCAACCGGACGTCGGCCGAGATCGCGTACGCCCGCACGGTGCTCTCCGCGATGGGCGCCCCGGACTCCATGGGCGCCGTCATCGACACCAGCCGCAACGGCAACGGCGCCCCGGCGGACGGCGCGTGGTGCGACCCCGACGGTCGCAAGATCGGCCGGGCGCCCACCCTGCGCACCGGGGAGGCCGGGATCGACGCCTACCTGTGGGTGAAGCTGCCCGGCGAGTCGGACGGCTGCAAGGGCAGCCCCGGCACCTTCACCCCCGACTACGCCTACGAACTGGCCGACTGAGGCCGACGGCACCCGCCGCCCGCGCAAGTCCCGTACCGACGCGAGGGGTTGACAGTTCAACTGGCCAGAATATGTTGCATGCAATATGAAGTCCGGCCGAGACCTTGGAGGCTCCATGGACTCCGTGCATGCGACCGACCGACCGCGTCCGCCGCGGCGCTGCGATCTGCTCCTCACCGGTGGCCACGTCGTCACCGTGGACGACGACCGGAACGTGTACGAGCCGGGGGCCGTCGCCGTCCTCGACGGGCGGATCGCCGCCGTCGGCCCCGCCGCCGTGATCGAGGCGGCCTGGCAGGGCGCGCGCACCCTGGACTGCCGTGGCCGCGCCGTCCTGCCCGGCTTCGTCGACGGGCACAACCATCTGTTCCAGGCGCTGGCCAGGGGCCTGGGCGAGGGGCAGTCGATCTGGCCGTGGCTGTGCGCGTTCATGTGGCCGTACTCGATCGCCGTCGACCCCGATGACGCCCGGGTGGCCGCCACCCTCGGCGCCGTCGAGGCGCTGCGCGCGGGCATCACCACGGTCGTCGACCACCACTACGCGCCCACCGACGCGGAAACGGTTCTCTCGGTGGCCGACGCCATCGAGGCCGCCGGCCTGCGCGGCGTCGTGGCGCGCGGCATGATCGGCCACAAGACGGCCGTGGCCGCCGCCCGTGGGCTGCCCGACGCGCTGTTCCGCCACTCGGTGGCCGAGGAACTGGACATCACTCGGGATTGCATGCAACGCAGGCCGCGCGGTTCCGCGGTCGAGATCTGGCCCGCGCCGCTCAACCTGAGCTACGTCGACCAGGAACTGGTGCGCGGCGCCGTCGAGCTGGCGCGCACGCACGACACGCGCTGGCACACGCACTGCAGCGAGGGCGCCAAGGATCCGGCGAGCTATCTCGACGCGTACGGGATCCGGCCCGTCACCTGGCTGGCCGCGGAGGGTCTGCTGGACGAGCGGGCCACCCTCGCGCACGCGATCTGGCTGGACGACGACGAGGTCAAGGCGGTCGGCGAGCGCGGCGCGGGCATCGCGCACAACCCGTCGTCCAACGCCTATCTGGCCTCCGGCGTGATGCCGCTGCGCCGGCTGCGGGACGCGGGGGCCGTGGTCGCGCTCGGCACCGACGGGCCGAGCGCGGGCCACCGCCAGGACATGTTCGAGACGATGAAGCAGACGCTGTTCGCGCAACGCCTCGACACCCTCGACCCCGCCGTCGCGCGCTGCGAGGAGGCCCTGGAGCTGGCGACGCGCGAAGGCGGCCGGTACGTCGGCTCGGGCGCCGGGACGCTCGCGCCCGGCGCCCGGGCCGACCTGGCCGTCGTCGACCTCGACCGGCCCCATCTGCGGCCCCTGCACCGCGCGGTGGCCGCGCTCGTCTACTCCGCGCGCGGCGGCGACGTGGAGACGACGGTCGTGGGCGGCCGCGTCGTCGTCGAGCACGGCCGCTGCACGCTCGTCGACGAGGACGCACTCCTCGCCGAGGCGCAGGAACGCGCCGAACGCCTCGTGAACAGGGCCGGGTTCGGCCCCCTCACCACACCCTGGCGGCACTGAGAGCCTGTCTTTGAACCCCCGCCTGCGCAGCGACGCCCGGCACGCACGCTCGCCGCTGCGCCCGCCCTCCGGGCGGACGACGGGGGTTCAAAGACAGGCAATGAGCCCGTCGGGATCGGCCGTCCGTCCGCGGCCCCGGTACGTGCGCGCACGAGACAACACCCGTACGGAACGGGTGGAGGGAGAACGCACATGTCCGACAGGGAAGTCCAGGACGACAGGGGCGTCCGGCACGAGCCGGACCAGGGGGCCGGGCGCGGGGTGCCGGGCACGGCCCCCGCCCCCGGGGCGGCGGACCCGGTGGAGGCGGTGCCCTCCGTCTGGCGGCTCGTCGTGTACGGGTTCCAGCACGTGCTCGCCTTCTACGCCGGCGCGGTCGTGATGCCGCTGCTCGTCGCCGAGGGCATCGGCCTCAAGGGCGACGACATCGCGCTGCTGGTCAACGCCTCGCTGCTCACCTGCGGCCTCGCCACGCTGCTCCAGTCCGTGGGGCTGCCGGGCATCGGGATCCGGCTGCCGGTGGTGCAGGGCACCTCCACCACGGCCGTGCCCTCGCTGGTGTCGGTGGGGCTCGCGGCGGGCGGCGCCCGAGCGGGACTGCCCACCGTGTTCGGGGCGGTGATCGCGGCGGGGCTCGCCCTGTTCGTCATCGCGCCCGTCTTCAGCAAGCTGGTGCGGTTCTTCCCGCCGCTGGTCACCGGCACCATCGTGACCATCGTCGGGATCACGCTGCTCGCCGTCGCCGCACGCCAGGTCGGCGGCGGCGATCCGAGCCAGGGCTCGTTCGGCTCGCCCGCGCACCTCGGACTCGCCGCCGTCACGCTGGTCGTGATCCTGCTGCTGCACAAGCTGTCGCGAGGGTTCGTCGCCACGGTCGCGGTGCTCGTGGGGCTCGTGGCGGGGACGGTGGTCGCGGCGTTCGCCGGCTTCACCGACTTCTCGCGGATCGGGTCGGCGCCCTGGGTCGGCGCGGCGGCGCCGCTGCACTACGGGGCGCCGCGGTTCGACATCATCGCCGTCCTGTCGATCGTGCTCGTCATGGTCATCATCGCGGTGGAGTCCATCGGTCAGTTCTTCGCCGTGGGGGAGATCGTCGGCCGTGCGGTCCAGGGACGGGACGTCACACGCGCGCTGCGCGCCGACGGGCTCGCCACGGCCGCCGCCGGGTTCCTCAACTCCTTCCCCAGCACGGTGTATTCGCAGAACATCGGGCTGATCCGGCTCACCCGCGTCAAGTCCCGCTGGATCGTCGCCTCGTCCGGCGTGATCATGATGCTGCTCGGACTCGTGCCGAAGGTGGGGGCCGTCGTCGCCGCCATGCCCCCGTCCGTGCTCGGCGGCGCCACCATCGTGCTGTTCTCCACGATCGCCGTGGTCGGCGTGCAGATCCTCGTCCAGGCCGACCTCACCGACCAGCGCAACACGATCCTGGTCGCCGCCAGCATGGGCATCGGCTTCCTGCCCACCGCGTTCCCGCAGTTCGCCGAGCAGATGCCGGGCCGGCAGCTGCACGCGCTCTTCGAGAGCGGCATCATCCTCGGCACCCTCACGGCGGTGCTGCTGAACCTCTTCTTCCACCATCTGCGGCTGTGGACGCCCGGACTCCGGTCGCGGAGGAAGCGCGCGCGGGCCGACGCGTCCATTGACCCGCCCGAACATTACATGCAACATGTAAGTCCAACGAGTGAACAATGAACTGCCTTGCAGTGAGGGGGAGTTGAGGATGAACGCGGAGCGGGCGACCCGGGCGGTGAACCCGGTCGCGGCCGGCAGCCTCCTCGCCGACCGGGCCTACGAGGAGCTCAAGAGCGCGGTTCTCGCCAACCGGCTGCGGCCCGGCGACGCCCTCTCCGTCCCGGCGCTCGCCGCCCAGATGGGCATCAGCCGCAGTCCCGTACGGGAAGCGGTGCAGCGGCTCATCCATGACGGCCTCGCCACCCATGTCGCGCACAAGGGCGCCGTCGTCGCCACCGTCGACGTCGAGGACGTACGCCAGCTGTACGTGGTCCGCGAGGTGATGGAGGGCCTCGCCGCCCGCCTCGCCACCGAGCGGCTCGACGCCACCCGCGTCGCGGAGCTGCGCGACCTCCTGGAGCGCCACGAGCGCGAGGTCACCAGTGGCGTCGACGAGCGCACCCACATCGAGATGGACATGGCCTATCACCGCACGATCCGCGAGGTCGCGGGCAACGCTCACCTGACGGACGCCCTCGACGCGATCCAGGGCAAGGCCCACCTGGCGCTGCACCAGCTGTGGCGCGGCCAGGAGGCGCCCCGGCTCGCCGTCGCCGAGCACCGCAGGATCTTCGAGGCGATGACGTCCGGCGACCCGGACGCGGCCGACCGCGCGGCCCGCGACCACATCCGCAAACTGCGGATCCGGCTGTCCCAGGCCGTCGCCGCGGGGCCCTCCGCGGAGGGTGGCGGCGCGGTGCGCCGCGTGCAGTAGCGCCACCGGTACGACGCTCGACTCCCGCACGTCGCAAGGCAGAAGGGAAACAGACGACCGTGAGCACCGCCACCGAGCACCAGGTCCGCGACGGCGTGGGCGCCAGCGTGCGCCGCCCCGACGGACGCCTGAAGGTCAAGGGCGACTTCGCGTACTCCTCCGATCTCCAGGCCGACGGCATGGTGTGGGGCGCGACCCTGCGCTCGCCGCACCCCAGCGCCCGCATCGTCCGCCTCGACGCGTCCCGCGCGCTGCGGCTGCCCGGTGTGGTGGCGGTGCTCACCCACGAGGACGTGCCCGGCAGCCCGCTGTACGGCATGAAGGTCGCCGACCAGCCGGTGCTCGCCGCCGACCGGGTCCGCTACCAGGGCGAGCCGGTGGCCCTCGTCGCCGCCGACCACCCCGAGACCTGCCGTCGCGCCCTCGCCCTCATCGACGTCGCGTACGAGGAACTGCCCGCCCTCACCGACCCCGAGCAGGCGGTGAGCGGCCTCGGCCCGCTCGTCCACGCCGACCGCGTCGACGGCGGACACGGCAACGTCGTCCGGCACGTCCGCATCCGCCACGGCGACCCGGAGCGCGCCCGCCGCGAGGCCGACGTCGTCGTCAGCGGCACGTACGAGGTCGGCATGCAGGACCAGGCGTTCCTCGGCCCCGAGTCGGGCCTCGCGATCCCCGCCGAGGACGGTGGCGTCGACGTCTACGTCTCCACCCAGTGGCTCCACGACGACCGGCACCAGATGTGCGCGGCCCTCGGCCTGCCGCCGGAGAAGGTGCGGCTGACGCTGTCCGGAGTGGGCGGCGCGTTCGGCGGGCGCGAGGACGTCTCCGTCCAGATCCACGCGGCGATGCTCGCCCTGCACACCGGGCGCCCGGTCAAGATGAGCTACCACCGCGAGGAGTCCTTCTACGGGCACGTGCACCGCCACCCGGCCCGCATGTGGTTCGAGCACGGCGCCACCCTGGACGGCCGCATCCGCTATGTGAAGGCCCGGCTGCTCTTCGACGGCGGCGCCTACACCTCCACCTCGCAGGTCGTGATCGCCAACGGCTCGTACTTCGCCGCCGGCGCCTACGACGTGCCGCACGCCGAGATCGACGGCTACTCCGTCTTCACCAACAACCCGCCGTGCGGCGCGATGCGCGGCTTCGGCGCCGTCCAGTCCTGCTACGGCGTCGAGTCCAACCTCGACAGACTGGCGCGGGAACTCGGCATGGACCCGGTCGAGCTGCGGATCCGCAACGCGATGACGACCGGCACCGTGCTGCCGACCGGACAGGCCGTCGACGGCCCGGCCCCCGCGGCCGAACTCCTCGAACGACTGCGGGCGCGCCCCTTGCCGCCCGTCCCCGACGGCCCGTTCGGGCTGCCCGGCGGACTCAACAACACCAGCCACGGCGAAGGCGTGCGGCGCGGGGTCGGCTATGCGATCGGCGTCAAGGCCATCGGCTTCTCCGGCGGCGTCGACGACCGCTCCGTGGCCCGGGTGCGGCTCTTTCTGAGCGGCGGCGAACCCGTCGCCGAGGTGCACACCGCCGCCGCCGAGTGCGGCCAGGGCATCGTCACCGTGCAGGCTCAGATCGCCCGCACCGAGCTCGGTGTCGAACAGGTCGTGGTGCTGCCCGCCGACACCCGGGTCGGCGACGCCGGATCGTCCTCCGCGTCCCGCATCACCTGGATGAGCGGGGGAGCGGTCCAGGGCGCCTGCAAGGCCCTGCGGGCACGCGTCGCCGCGCTGGGCGACGGCCCGCTGCCCGAACTCCTCGCCGCGCACGGCCCGTTGGAGGCGGAGTACGAGTACGCGCACCGCCGCACCCATCCGATCGACGACGAGTACGGCCAGGGCGACGCCCACATCGCGTTCGCGTTCGCCGCGCACCGCGCCGTCGTCGACGTCGACACCGAGCTCGGCCTGGTGAAGGTGGTCGAGCTGGCGACGGCGCAGGACGTCGGAAAGGCGATGAATCCGCTCGCCGTGGAGGGCCAGATCGAGGGCGGCAGCGCCCAGGGGCTCGGCCTCGCCGTGATGGAGGAACTGCGCGTCGAGAACGGCCGGGTCCGCAACCCGTCCTTCACCGACTACCTGATCCCCACCATCGCCGACATGCCGCCCGTCCCCATCGACCTGCTCGAACTCCCGCATCCGGATGCGCCGTACGGCCTCAACGGCGTCGGCGAACCGCCCACCCTTTCCTCCACCCCGGCCATCGCGAACGCGCTGCGCGCCGCGACCGGCCGTGAGCTGGCGAGGGTGCCGGTGCGGCCCGAGGACATCGTCGCCGACAGCGAAGGGAGGTGAGGCGGGCCCTGCCCTGGGTCCCCCAACGGTCCACCACATCAACACGGTTGGCACCAGCTGGGAAGGAAGCACCACCTTGATCATCGACACCCATATGCACCCGACGAACATCGTCGACCAGGCGTGGCGGCACGACGGCTCCCCGTTCACCGGTGAGCGCACCCTGGAGATGATGAACGGCCCGTACATGATCAACGGAAAGCCCCGCCGCATCGACTACGGCTGCATCATGCCGCCGCCCGGCAACTCCGTCTGGCAGGACGGGATGCGGACCGGCCGCGAGGGCATCCGCGACTACATGGCGTACATCACCGAACTGGTCCAGGCGTACCCCGACCGGTTCATCGGGAACTTCATGTACAACCCGCGCTTCGGGCCCGAGAACGGCGCGAAGGAGCTGGAGTTCCACGTCAAGGAGTACGGCTACAAGATGGTCAAGCTGCATGCCAACATGCACGCGTACCGTCCCGACCGGGCCCTCGACTGGCTCCGCCCGGTCCTGCGGGTCTGCGACGAACTGGGTGTCGTCGTCCTCATCCACACCGGCGACGGGCCGTACTCCATCCCGACGCAGTTCTACCCGATCATCCGCGAGTTCAAGGACGTCAACTTCATCCTCGCCCACTTCGGCGTGCAGACGGGCGGCGTCTACTGCTTCGAGGCGCTCTACATGATCCTCGACTCGCCGAACGTGTACGGCGAGTCCGGCTGGCTCCTCCAGTCCCGGATCGTCGAGTTCGCGCAGCAGATGGAGAAGCACCAGCTCGTCTTCGGCACCGACTCGCCGCCCAACGAACCCGGCATGTGGGCACGGGAGCTGGAGGTCCTGTGCGGCCCGCCGCCGCAGGGCATGAACCTCTCCGAGGAACACCTGGAAGGCTACCTCGGCAACAACATGGCCAAGCTCCTCGGCCTGAAGCCGACCCCGCCCCCGCGCAATCAGGAGGAGGCGCAGCTGCGCCTGAAGGACACGTACGCGTCGCTCGACACGATCGCGCGGACCTGATCCGCCCGTCCTGAGGTGGGTGGCCGGTTCGGGGGACCGGCCACCCACCCGCCGCCCGTACCCGCCCCTCACCGCGGAGTCTTCATGCAGCGCATCGGACACCTCCTGCCCGCCACCTCGCTCGGCGCCGACCGCTGGACCGCCCAGATCTGTGCACCGGTCCAGGTCGAGACCGCACACCCGGGCGCCCGCGCGTCCCTGCCCGAGATCCAGTACGGTCCCGGGCTCGCCCCCTCCCACACCGTCGAACTGGAGCGGGGCGCCGACCAGTTGGCGCAGGCCGGCGTCGACGCGATCGTCTGGCACGGCACGTCGGGCGGGCTCGACGGCGCCGCGCACGCCCGCGCCGTCGCCCGGGTCGTCGAGCGGACGGCAGGGGTACGTGCCTCCACGGTCACCCTCGGCCAGCTCGATCTGCTGGCCCGCGCGGGCATCCACTCGCTCGCCCTGGTCACCGCCGGTTCCGAGCGCGCGGCCGGACGTCTGGCGGACACCTACCTCGCGGCCGGGCTGCGCATCGCGTCCGTCACCGCCCTCGGCCTCGCCACCCCGCGCGAGGCCGCCGAACTGCCCGTCGCGAAGGTGCGCCGGGTGCTCCTCGCCGCCGACTCCGCCGACGCCCAGTGCCTCGTGGTGGCCGGCACGGAGCTGCCCGTCGCACCCGTGGCGGCCCTGGTGGAGCGCGAGCTGGGCAAGCCGGTGCACGACGGGGCGCGGGTCGCCGTCCGCACGGGCCTCGACCTGCTCGGCCTCGACGTCGAAGCGCCCTCGTGGGGCGCCCTGTTCACCGGCGGGGTGCACGCGGGGGTGTGCTGTGACAGCCACTGACCCGGGAGTGCGCGCCTACGTCGAGCAGTACCGCGCCGCCCACCCGGAGGACGTGCTGACCGTCGACGACGCGCTCGAAGGGCCCGAAGTGGCCGCCCTCGTCGCCGAGTTGGCCGACCGTGGCCGCACCGAGCTGCTCGTCTGCCCGCACGTGAAGGACCTCCACGGCACGACGCTCGTCACGAACGTGTTCGCCTCCCGGCGCCGCGTCGCCCGGCTCCTGGGCACCGACCCCGCCGGACTGCACGCCGCGTACGAGCGGGCCACGGCCCGCCGCACGGAACCCGCGCTCGTCGCCGACGGGCCGGTCCTGGAGACCGTCGCGCAGGGCGCCGCGATCGACCTGACGACACTGCCGCTGCTCCGGCACTTCGACTCCGACCGCGGCCCGTACCTCACCAGCGGCGTCATCACCGCCGAGGCCCCCGAGGGCGTCCCCGGCCGCGCGGGCAACCTCAGCTACCACCGCGCCCTCGTGCACAGCCGCACCGAACTTGCCACCAGCCTCCACTCGCGCGGCCACCTGTGGCAGCTGCTGCGGATGGCCGAGGAGCGCGGCGAGGTGCTGCCGGTCGCGATGGTGGTCGGCGCCCACCCGCTCTTCCAGCTCGCCGCGTCCGCCCGCGTCGGCCCCGACATCGACGAACGCACCCTCGCCGGCGGTCTGTTGGGCCGCCCGCTGGACGTCGTCCGCACACCGCGCCACGGCATCCGCGTCCCCGCCCACGCCGAGCTGGTCCTCGAAGGCGTCATCGATCCGGCGCGGCACGCGCCCGAGGGCCCGTTCGGCGAGTTCTCCGGCTACTCGTCGGACCGCTCCACCAACGACGTCCTCACCGTCCACAGCGTCCTGCGCCGCCGCGACGCCGTCCTCCTCGACGTGGTGGGCGGCAACAGTGCCGACCACCTCAACCTCGCCCGCATCCCGCGCGAGTCCGAGACGGCCGCGCGGCTCAAGGCCCGCTTCCCCGAGGTCACCGCCCTGCACTACCCGACATCGGGCACCCACTTCCACGCCTACGTCGCGCTGCGCCGCACCCGTCCCGGACAGGCCCGGCAGATCCTGCTCGCGCTGCTCGGCTGGGACCCGTACCTGAAGACGGCCGTCGCGGTGGACGAGGACGTGGACGTGACCCGTGACGAGGACGTCCTGTGGGCCATGGCCACCCATCTCCAGCCGCACGCCGACGTGTTCATGGTCGACGGTCTGCCCGGCAGCCCCCTCGACCCGTCGTCCACACCGGACGGCACGACGTCCCGGATGGGCCTGGACGCCACCCGGGGCCCGCACTTCGACGCCGTCCGCATCCGTACCGACCCGGCCCGCCACGCGCGCGCCCGCGCCCTGCTCGACCGGAGCGGACCGTGCGGCTGATCGTCGCCCTCACCGGCGCCACCGGCGCGGTCTACGGCATCCGTCTCCTGGAGGCGCTGCGCGCCGCGCCCGGCGTCGAGACCCATCTGATCCTGACCCGGTGGGCCCGTACGACCATCGAGCTCGAAACCGACCGCACCGTCGCCGACGTGCACGGACTCGCCGACGTCGTGCACCGCCCCGGCGACCAGGCGGCGGCGGTCTCCTCGGGCTCGTACCGCACGGACGGCATGGTGGTCGCCCCGTGCAGCATGAAGACCCTCGCCGGGATCCGCGCCGGATACGCCGACGGGCTCGTCGGCCGGGCCGCCGACGTCGTGCTCAAGGAGCGCCGCCCGCTGGTCCTCGTCCCGCGCGAGAGCCCGTTGCACGAGATCCACCTGGAGAACATGCTCGCCCTCGCGCGCATGGGCGTACGGATCGTGCCGCCGATGCCCGCCTTCTACGGGCGTCCGCGCACCGTCGACGACCTGGTGGACCACACGGTCGCCCGGATCCTCGACCAGCTGGGGCTCCCCGGCCCCGAGGTGGCGCGCTGGGCGTAGGTGACACAGGTCACCGCGGCCGCCGCGGGAATCCCGGAAAAGGGTGACACGACGTGGTCGCGGGCCCCTGCGACCGTCAGGGGCATGACGACGACACGCACGACGAGACGCGCGACGACCACGACGACCACCCTGCGCACCTTGCGCACCGACCAGGACTGCCTCGCCGAGACCCTGAAGTTCAACGAGGACTTCGCGGCCGCGGCGCCCGCCGCGCCCCGGACGGACCTCGACGCGGACGCGCTCGCCCGGCTGCGCCGCAACCGGCTCGGCGGCGACACCCCGCCCGTGCGGCTGCCGCAGGGACGGGACCGGATCGTGGCGGGCGGCGTCCCGGTCCGGGTCTTCGTGCCGGAGTGCGTCGAGGGCGTGTACCTCCATCTGCACGGCGGCGGCTGGGCGTTCGGCTCCGCGGACGGGCAGGACGAGCGGCTGTGGCGGCTCGCCCGCGCGGCGCGCCTGGCCGTGGTGAGCGTCGACTACCGGCTCGCGCCCGAGCACCCGTTCCCGGCCGGGCCCGACGACTGCGCGGCCGCCGCCCGCTGGCTGGTGCGGCACGCCGCCGCCGAGTTCGGCACCGAAAGGCTGCTCATCGGCGGCGAGTCGGCCGGCGCCCACCTCAGTGTCCTGACCCTGCTGCGGCTGCGCGACGAGGACGGCATCACCGGCGCGTTCCGCGCGGCGAACCTGCTCTTCGGCGCGTACGACCTGTCGATGACACCGAGCCAGCGCAGGTTCGGCGTCCGCCGGCTGCTCACCGACACGGAGTCGCTGCGCGCCGCGTACGAACGGCTGATCCCCGGGACGGGGGAGGAGCGGCGGCGCAGCCCCGGGATCTCGCCGCTCTACGCGGACCTGTCCGGGCTGCCGCCCGTCCGGCTGGTCGTCGGCACCGAGGACCCGCTGCTCGACGACTCGCTGTTCCTGGCGGCGCGCTGGCAGGCGCCGGTGGAACTCGGTGTCGTCGCCGGGGCGATGCACGGCTTCACCCTGTTCCCGCTGACGATCACCGAACGGGAACAGCGGCGGCAGGAGGAGTACCTCGCCGCGGCGGGCCGGTAGCGTCCCGCGCATGGACCGAACCGCCCGGCTCTACGCCCTCGTCGAGGAGTTGCGCGCGGCGGCGCCCCGGCCGGTGACCGTCGCCGCGCTCGCCGCCCGCTTCGAGGTCAGCGCGCGTACCGTGCAGCGCGACCTCCAGGCCCTGATGCACAGCGGGGTGCCGGTGCGCGCGGTGACCGGGCGGGGCGGCGGCTGGGCCGTCGACCCGCGGACCACGCTGCCGCCGATCCGGCTCACCGCCGACGAGGCGTCGGCGCTGACCGCCGCGCTCGCCACGGTCGACGCCGCCACGCCCTACGCGGACGCGGCCCGCACCGCGGCCCAGAAGATCGCCGCCGCCCTGTCCGGGCCGGGGGCGGTCGCCGCGCGGGAGCTCGCCGAGCGGATCGTGGCCCTGCCGCCGCGCCACGACGGCGGGATCCGGGGCGCGGTGGAACGGGCCCTCGCCGAGCAGTGCGTGCTCCGCCTGACCTACACCGACGCGGCCGGCCAGGAGAGCGAGCGCGACGTCGAACCGGCCGGGCTGCTCACCGCCGAGGGCCGCTGGTACCTCATCGCCTGGTGCCGCACCCGGCGGGCCGGGCGCGGCTTCCGGCTCGACCGGATCACGGCCGCGGCCCCGGTCGACGAGGCCGCCCGCCCGCACGACCTGTCCGGACTGCTGCTCGGCTCGGCCGGGGCGGGCGCGGCGCCGCCCGGCGCCCTGGCGGACCTCGCTACTGCTGCTTCCCCGCCGCGGTCTCGTCGTACGTCGACGTCCCCGAGTCGAGGAGCGGCTCCTGCGTCTTGAGGTGCGCGGGGGCCATCGCCCGCAGCGCGTGATAGCCGGTGATGACGACGATCGTGCCGAGGGCGATCCCGCTCAGCGAGAAGTTGTCGGTGAACTTCAGCGACACGTTGCCGACGCCGATGATGATGCCCGCGGCGGCCGGGACCAGGTTCAGCGGGTTGCGCAGATCGACCTTGGCGTTGATCCAGATCTGGGCACCGAGCAGGCCGATCATGCCGTAGAGGATGACCGTGATGCCGCCGAGGACACCGCCGGGGATCGCGGCGACGATCGCGCCGAACTTCGGGCACAGACCGAAGAGGAGGGCGAAACCGGCCGCGGCCCAGTACGCCGCCGTGGAGTAGACGCGGGTCGCGGCCATGACGCCGATGTTCTCGGAGTACGTGGTGTTGGGCGGGCCGCCGACCGCGGTGGAGAGCATGGACGCGACGCCGTCCGCGGAGATCGCGGTGCCGAGCTTGTCGTCGAGGTTGTCGCCGGTCATCTCGCCGACGGCCTTCACATGACCGGCGTTCTCCGCGATCAGGGCGATGACGACGGGCAGCGCGACGAGGATCGCCGACCACTGGAACGACGGGGCGTGGAAGGACGGCAGACCGATCCAGTCGGCCTTGCCGACGCCGGAGAGGTCAAGACGCCAGTGGTCGACGGCCTCGGTGCCGCCGTTCGTCGAGTGGATCTTGCCGAAGACCTGGTCGAAGAGCCACGAGATCGCGTAACCGAAGATCAGGCCCAGGAAGATCGCGATCCGGGACCAGAAACCGCGCAGGCACACCACGGCCAAACCGGTGAACAGCATCACCAGCAGAGCCGTCCACTGGTCCGTCGGCCAGTACGTGGAGGCGGTCACCGGAGCCAGGTTGAAGCCGATCAGCATGACGACCGCGCCGGTGACGATCGGCGGCATCGCGGCGTGGATGATCCGCGCCCCGAACTTCTGCACCGCGACACCGACGAGGAAGAGCACGACACCGACGACGAAGACCGCGCCGGTGACGGTCGCGCTGTCGCCGCCCGAGGCCCGGATGACGGCCGCGACACCCACGAAGGAAAGCGAACAGCCCAGGTAGCTGGGCACCCGGCCGCGCGTGGCCAGCAGGAAGATGACCGTCGCGACACCGGACATCATGATGGCGAGGTTCGGGTCGAGACCCATCAGCACGGGCGCGACGAAACTCGCGCCGAACATGGCCACCACGTGCTGGGCGCCGAGCCCGATCGTGCGCGGCCACGACAGCCGCTCGTCGGGACGGACGACGGCGCCGGGTGCCGGGGTGCGCCCGTCGCCGTGAAGTTTCCAGCGGACACCGAGGTCCATGCGCGCACTCTGCTTTCTGTGGCCTGAATCGATCGCCTCATGTTAATGCGACGTAAGTACGAGTTCTTGCCGTGCCCGTTGCCTGGAGGAAGCTACGGATCTACGCTCGCCCGGTCTGAATGACGAACGACGTTCATACTCGTGAACTGTCATGACGGGAGTGTGCCATGCACGCAAGAACCCGGACCCGCCTCGGTGCCCTGGTCGCGGCCGCCGCGGCCCTGGCCGCCGTCCTCGTCCCCGCCGCCGGGGCGGCCGCCCGTGAATCCGCCCCACGGACCGCTGTCCTGGACGGCGAACGCCTCCAGCGGGCCAAGCTCAGGTACGCCCACGGTGACCCTCAACTGCGCGCGTCCGTGAGGGCGTTGGCCGGACGCGCCGACGCATGGCTGGATCAGGGCCCCTGGACCGTCGTCGACAAACCGAAGCCCGCCCCCGGCGGCGACGTCCACGACTATCTGAGCCAGGCCCCCTACTGGTGGCCCTCCACCACCCCGACCGCCGACAACCCCTGGGGCTGCCCCTACGTTCAGAAGGACGGACAGCGCAATCCCGAGGTCGACACCGGCACCGACCGCCAGGACGTCGAGAAGGTCTTCGACTCGACGTACGACCTGGCGCTCGCCTGGTACTACACGGGCGAGAAGAAGTACGCGGTCAAGGCCGGGCAGGTGCTGCGCACCTGGTTCCTCGACCCGGGCACCAAGATGAACCCGAATCTGAACCACGCCCAGTTCATCCCGTGCAAGTACGACGGCCGTGCCATCGGCATCATCGACTTCTCGCAGTCGTACACGAGCGTCGTCGACGCGGTCGCGCTGCTCGCCGGCGGGGCCCCGGGCTGGTCGAAGGGCGACCGCGCGGGCATGGCCGACTGGAACAAGGACTTCCTGGACTGGCTCGTGAACAGCGACTTCGGCCGGCAGGAGGGCGCGGCCGACAACAACCACGGCACCTTCTACGACATGCAGGTCGCCGCCCTCGCCTACGCCACCGGCGACACCGCCCTCGCCCGCCGCACCGTCCTCGACGCCCGTACGAAGCGCATCGACTCCCAGATCGCCGGCGACGGCACCCAGCCGCAGGAGCTCGCGCGCACCCGCAGCTGGCACTACTCGACCTTCGACCTCGTGGCCTACACCCGGCTCGCCGCCATCGGACGGCACGTCGGTGTCGACCTGTGGGCGTATCAGGGGCCGGACGGACAGAGCCTGTTCAAGGCCGTGGACTATCTGCTGCCCGCGGCGACCGGACAGGCCGCGTGGCCGCACCCGGAGCTGGAGTTCAAGCGGTTCGCGGCGAGCGACGTCGTGCACGCGGCGGCCGACGCGGGGGACCGGGCCGCGCAGGCGGCCGTGCCGCACCTGGAGGAACCGCCCGGCGGTGACCTGTGGGCGCTGCGGCCCGCGGCCGAGCAACTGGACTCGATCGCCGGCTGACCGGGCTGAGGCGCAGGTCACGCCGTTCTGATGAGCGTTTGCTTAGTCAGGCCACTTACGATGGGGCTCCATCACGCACCGCACCGGGAGCCCCATCCGTGACCGCCGTCGCCCCCGACCGACTCATCGGCCGTCTTGTCCCCGTCGACGTCCACTTCGACGACCTCGACGCGCTCGGCATGCTGCACAACGCCCGTTACCCCGTGCTCGTCGAGCGCGCCTGGACCGCGCTGTGGAACGAGCGCGGCCTGGTCTTCGAGGGTGACTGGGACGCGGCGGGCGACTTCTGCAACGCCGTCAAGGAACTCTCCATCAGCTACGAGGCCCCGGTCCTGCGCCCCGGCGGCTACGCCGTCCACCTGTGGATCGAGCGGCTCGGGAACACCGGCCTGACCTACGGTTTCCGCTTCTGCTCCGCGGACGGCGCGACCACGTACGCCCGCGGGACGCGCGTCCTGGTCCGGCTCGACCCGGCGACGCTGCGCCCCGCGCGCTGGAGCGACACCCTCAGGGCTTCCGCGCAGGATCTGCTGCTGCCGCGGGACTGAGCTGCTCCGGCACCCTCCCGCCGGCCTTCCGGTCACCGGCCCGCAGCACCCCCGCGAACACCGCGAGCCCGCACGCGAGCACGGTGACCAGGCCGAACGACACCACCAGGCTCGTCGCCTGGGCGATCGTGCCGATCGCCGAGGGCGCGACCAGTCCTGAGGTGTACGTGATCGTGGCGACTCCGGCGATCGCCAGGCTCGGGTTCGGGCCGCTGCGCCCGGCCGCCGCGAAGGCCAGCGGCACGACCACCGCGATACCGAGGCCGAGCAGTCCGAATCCGGCCATCGCGACGACCGGGTTCGGGGCCACCACCACGAGCAGGGCGCCGAGCGCGGCGCCGACCCCGCTGACCCGGACGGTGCGCACGGCCCCGTAGCGGTCCACCACCTTGTCGCCCGCGATCCGCGCGATCGCCATGGTGAGCGTGAAGCCGGTGGTGCAGGCGGCCGCGAGCCCGGCCGACGTGTCCAGCACGTCCTTGAGGTAGACCGCCGACCAGTCCAGGCTCGCGCCCTCCGCGAAGACCGCGCAGAACCCGACCGCGCCGATCAGCAGCGCCGACCTGGGCGGCAGCGCGAACCGCGGCGGCGGCTCCTCGTCCTCCGCCGGCCGCAGATCGAGCACCCACCGGCAGGCCGTGAACCCGACGACGGTCAGCACGGCCGAGGCCAGCAGATGGTGCAGCCGGGCGTCCGCGCCCAGATGCGCGGCGAGCGTGCCGCCCGCCGAACCGATCAGGGCGCCGGCGCTCCACATGCCGTGCAGGCCCGACATGATCGACTTGTCGAGGCGGTTCTCGACCTCGACGCCGAGCGCGTTCATCGCCACGTCCGCCATGCCGGCCGAGGCACCGTAGACGAAGAGGGCCGCGCAGAGCGTCAGCAGGTTCGGGGCGAGCGAGGGCAGGGTCAGCGCCAGCGTCCACAGGGCCAGCAGTCCGCGCAGCGCGGTCCGCGCCCCGAACCGGTGGCTGATGCTCCCCGCCAGCGGCATCGCCACCGACGCGCCGATCGCGGGAAAGGCGAGCGCGAGCCCGAGCTGGCCCGCGCCGATCCCCGCGTGCTCCTGGATCCAGGGCACCCGGGTCGCGAACGAACCCGTCACGGCCCCATGGACACAGAAGACGGCCGCGACGGCATAGCGCGCCCGCCTCAACTCCCTTGTCCCGTACGTCATTTCGCTCATCCCGCGGGCCCCTCCCGGTCCATCTCCACGCTCGTCCCTCACGGTGCTGGCGTAAACTATCAGGAACCCTGCCTGATAGTTAACCCGTTTCCGCGTAGGATCCCGCCATGCCCGCATCGCCGAGGACCGCCCGAGCCATCAACGACCGGCTCGCCCTGCGCTTCCTGCAGACAGAGGGCCCGCTCACCGCGACGCAGCTGAAGGAGCTCACCGGGCTGTCCCGGCCCACCGTCGCCGACCTCGTGGAACGCCTCACGGCCTCCGGCCTGATCGCGGTCGTCGGGGAGGCGGGCGCCCAGCGGCGCGGCCCGAACGCCAAGCTGTACGGGATCGTCGCCGGCCGCGCCCATCTCGCCGCCCTCGACGTGCGCACCGAGGGCGTCCGGGTGGCCGTCTGCGACCTGCTGGGCGCCGTGCTCGCCGAGGCGTCGGTCCCCGTCGACGTGGGGGAGCCGACGGGGGCCGCCGTCGAGCGGGCCGTCGCGCTCGTCGAACGCACGGCGAAGGAGGCCGGCGCCGAGCCGCTGCACACCGTCGGCATCGGCGCGCCCGGCCTCATCGACCCCGCGACCGGCGAACTGCGCGACTCCTCCGGCCTGCCCGAGTGGCACCGCCGCCTGGTCGCCGCCCTGCAGGAACGGCTCCCCGCGCGGGTGCTGGTGGAGAACGAGACGAACCTCGCCGCCCTCGCCGAACAGCGCGACGGCGCCACCCGGGACCGGGACGAGTTCGTCCTGCTCTGGCTCGGACTCGGCATCGGCGCGGCCGTCGTCCTGAACGGGAAGCTGCGCCGCGGGGCCTCCGGCGGCGCCGGCGAGGTCGGGTTCCTGCCCGTGCCCGGCACGGCCGGACTGCCCTCGGCGACCGCCTGCGACGGGGGCTTCCACTCGCTCGCCGGCTCGGCGGCGATCCTCGAACTCGCCGTGGCGCACGGGCTCGTGGGGCCCGGGGCGCCGGTCGAGCGGGCCGCGGAGGTCGTACGGGAGGCGGTGGCCGACGGCGCGGACCCGTTCCTGGACGCGCTCGCCGACCGGGTCGTCCTCGGGGCGGCGGCCGTCGTCGCCGTCCTCGACCCGGGCTGCGTCGTCCTCGCCGGTGAGGTCGGCCGGGCGGGCGGCGACGTACTCGCCGAACGGGTCGCCGCCCGGCTCCGGTGGATGTCCCCGCTGGTCACCGAGGTGCGGCCCGGACAACTCGGCGGTGGGGCGGTGCTGCGCGGGGCCCTTCTGATGGCCCAGGAGGCGGCGCAGGAGGCGGTGTTCGCGTCGTAGCTTCGGGGGCGCGAGGAACCGTTCGGCCACCACCCGCGCACCCGCACGAGCCCACGTCCCTCAGGACGAACGGCGCTCCAGGAACTCCCCGAACGTGCCCTTCCCCACGGCCTGTTCCGGCGCCAGATGCCCCCCGTCCCGGAACGCCCGGTACGTCCGCCCGAACAGCGGCACCGACACCACGGCCCGCCGCTTCCCTGCGGCCCGCAGATACTCCCGGGCCAGGTCGGCGAGGCCCCGCACCTCCGGTCCGCCCATGTCCGCCACCCGCCCCGCGGGGGGCCCGCCCGCCAACTCGGCCAGCCGGTCCGCGACTTCGGCCACCTCGATCGGCTGGTCGGCGACGCCCGACGGCAGCACCATCACCGGCAGCCGCGCCGACGCCGCCACAACCGTACGGACGAGATCGTGGAACTGCGTGGTGCGCAGCACGGTCCAGCCGAGCCCCGACTCCGTCACCAGCCGCTCCACCGCGAGCTTCGCCTTGTAGTAGCCGAACGGCACCCGGTCCACGCCGACGATGGAGATGTAGACGAGATGCGCGACGCCCGCCCGGCGCGCGGCGTCGATCAGATGCCGCGCCGCCTCCTCGTCGCCGCCCCGCGTGGACGAGGCGCAGTGCACGATCACGTCCACGCCCTCGACGGCCCGGTCGAGCGCGGGCCCGCCCGCGCGCAGGTCCACGGCGTACGGCTCGGCGTGCCTGCTCAGTACCCGCACCTCGTGCCCCTCGCCCCGCAGCCGCTCGGTGACGAGCCGGCCGAGCGTTCCGGTCCCGCCGGTCACCAGGATCGTGGTCATCGCTCTCATCAGCCCCTTCTGCGCGGACGCCCCCTCGTGGGGCGCCCGTCACCACAGAGAACCGGCGAGCCCGCGCGTTTGTGACACGGCCGTCAGAGCGCGGCCAGCTGCCGCTCCAGGTACTCCAGCTTGTCCGGGTTGAGCACGGCCCGCGCGGTGGCCAGCGCCCCGTCGCGCACATCGAACGTGACGACGCAGAAGAGGGTGTCCCCGCGCCGCGCCACCATCCCCGGCGCGCCGTTGACCTCGGCGACGAAGAGGTCCACGCCCGCGCCGAACCGCTCCCAGGTGCCCGCCAGGAACCGCAGCACCTTCTCGCGCCCCTCGACGGGCCTGCGCGCCGCGGACGCCTTGCCGCCACCGTCGCCCCACCAGGTCACATCGGCGGCGAGCAGCTTCTCCAGGCCCGCCAGGTCGCCCTCGCGGGCCGCGTCCACGAACGCCTCCACCAGGTCGTGCCGCACCTGTGGCGACGGCTCGAACCGGGCCTCGTCGGCGACCACACGCGCCCGCGCGCGCCGGTACAGCTGGCGGCAGTTGGCCTCGCTGAGATCGATCACGTCGGCGATCTCGCGATACCCGTACGCGAACGCCTCCCGCAGCACGTACACCGCCCGCTCGGTCGGCGTGAGGCGTTCCAGCAGGACGAGCAGCGCGGCCGAGACCGAGTCCCGCTGCTCGGCCGAGTCCAGCGGCCCCAGCGTGCCGTCCGCCGTGAGCACGGGCTCGGGCAGCCATGGACCCACGTACTGCTCCCGCTGCACGCGGGCCGAGGTGAGGCGGTTGAGACAGAGGTTGGTGACGACCTTGGCGAGCCAGGCCCCCAGGTTCAGCACCGCGTCCGGCTCGGTGGCGTGCAGCCGCAGATACGCGTCCTGCACGGTGTCCTGCGCCTCCTGGACGGAGCCCAGCATGCGATAGGCGAGTCCCACCATCCGCGGGCGCAGCTGCTCGAACACGGCGATCCGGTCGGTCGTCACCGCACCAGCGTGCCAGAGCGCGCGCCGAGGCCGGCGAGGGATCCGCTCAACCAACGGCCCCGCCGCGCCAGTTGGCGCACATATTCCCGAAGGGGAGCGGAAACCATGGGCGCGCCCTGTGAGTCACCCCACAGCGATCTCATGCATGCACATCGATCGGACGTGGCACACTGGCCCTGTACCAGAAGCAGCGCACTCCGGGGTCGGTGAAAGTCCGAACCGGCGGTTACAGTCCGCGACCCGGTCACGTCCAGTGACCGGTTGACCAGGTGAAATTCCTGGACCGACGGTTAAAGTCCGGATGGGAGGCAGTGCGCGGCGGGCGGGCACCCAGTGTGCGCGTCGCCGACTGTTTCGGGCACCGCGAGCGGTGTCCTGCATCCGGCGTTGTCGCTCCCGGTGTCATCGTCCGTACGTTCTGTCGTCGTCGTACGACAGTGCCCCGGAGTCCAGGCCCCTAGAGGGAGGACCCGGGTCGTGTTCACCGGAATCGTCGAAGAGCTGGGCGAGATCACCGCCATCGAGACGCTCGATGACGCATGTCGCTTCCGTGTCCGCGGCCCCGTCGTCACCGAGGGCGCCACACACGGAGACTCCATCGCCGTCAACGGCGTGTGCCTCACCGTCGTCGAGCACGGGGACGACGCGTTCACCGCCGACGTCATGGCCGAGACCCTCAAGCGCTCCAGCCTCGGCGCCCTCGCCGTCGGCTCCCGCGTGAACCTCGAACGCCCGATGGTGGCCGACGGCCGCTTCGGCGGACACATCGTGCAGGGCCACGTCGACGGCACCGGCACGGTCCTGGAGCGCACCCCCTCCGAGCACTGGGAGATCGTCAAGATCTCGCTGCCCGCGGAGCTCTCGCGCTACGTGGTCGAGAAGGGCTCCATCACGGTCGACGGCGTCAGCCTCACCGTCGTCGAGGCCGCGGCCGACTACTTCACCATCAGCCTCATCCCGACCACCCTCGCCCTGACCACGCTCGGCATCAAGCAGGCGGGCGACCCGGTCAACCTCGAGGTCGACGTCATCGCCAAGTACGTCGAGCGGATGCTCGCGGCACAGGGGGAATCCAAGTGAACTGGCTCAACACCGAGGCATTCACGATCTTCGGCCAGCACATCCTCTGGTCCGACATGATCGGCAACACCATCGGCCTGATCGCCCTCGCCCTCGGCTGGCGCCGCTCCATATGGACCTGGCCCGCGCAGCTGATCTCCGGCGCGATCCTGTTCACCGCCTTCGCCTCCGCGCACCTGTCCGGCAGCGCGGGCAAGCAGATCGTCGTCATCGTCGTCGCCCTCTTCGGCTGGTGGCAGTGGAACCGCGGCAAGAGCCAGGCGCAGGACGGCTCCGTCGCCGTCCGGTTCGCGACCTGGCGCGAGCGCGGTGCCCTCGTCGGCGCCGCCGCCGTCGGCACGCTCGCCGTGGGCGGCCTGTTCACCGCGTTCCCGACCCTGTCCTGGGACCCGTGGCCGGACGCGTACATCTTCGTCGGCACCGTCGTCGCCATGTACGCCCAGGCGCGCGGCATGGTCGAGTTCTGGTTCGCCTGGCTGCTGGTCGACGCCGTCGGCGTCCCGCTGAACTTCGCCAACGGCTTCGCCTTCTCCGGCTTCGTCTACGTCATCTACGGCGCGCTCGTCCTGTGGGGCATGCGCGACTGGTGGCTGCGGTCCCGTACGGCCGCGGCCCCCGCCCTCGAAGGAGCCCACGCATGAGCACGGCAACCGTTCTGTACGACGCCGAGGACTTCGCCCTGGACCCGGTCGAGCAGGCCGTCCGCGACATCGCGGCGGGCCGCCCCGTCGTGGTCGTCGACGACGAGGACCGGGAGAACGAGGGCGACCTGGTCGTCGCCGCCGAGAAGATCACGCCCGAGATCGTCGCCTTCATGATGAGCGAGTGCCGCGGCCTGATCTGCGCCCCCATGGAGGGCGCCGAACTGGAGCGGCTCGACCTGCCGCAGATGGTCGGCAACAACACGGAGTCGATGAAGACCGCCTTCACCGTCTCCGTCGACGCCTCCGGCGCGCACGGCGTGACCACCGGCATCTCCGCCGCCGACCGCGCCACCACGCTCCGGCTCCTCGCCTCCGGCCGCGCCGAGGCCACCGACTTCGTGCGGCCCGGCCACATCTTCCCGCTGCGCGCCAAGGAAGGCGGCGTGCTGGTCCGCAACGGCCACACCGAGGCTGCCGTCGACCTGGCCCGACTCGCGGGCCTGCGCCCGGCCGGCGCCATCGTGGAGATCGCCGGCGAGGACGGCGTCATGCTGCGCCTGCCCGAGCTGATCCCGTTCGCCCGCAAGCACGGCCTGACGATCATCTCCATCGAGGACCTGATCGCGTACCGGCGCTCGGCCGAGCCGACCGTCAAGCGCGAGGCCACCGTCCAACTGCCCACCGCCTTCGGCGACTTCACGGCGTACGGCTACCGCTCCACGGTCGACGGGGTCGAGCACGTGGCCCTGGTCCACGGCGAGATCGGTGACGGGGCGGACGTGCTGACCCGCGTCCACTCCGAGTGCCTGACCGGCGACATCTTCCACTCCCAGCGCTGCGACTGCGGCCCCCAGCTGGAGGAGTCGATGCGCCGCGTCGTCGAGGCCGGCCGCGGCGTCATCGTCTACCTGCGCGGCCACGAGGGCCGCGGCATCGGCCTGCTGTCCAAGCTGCGCGCCTACGAGCTGCAGGAGCAGGGCCGCGACACCCTCGACGCCAACCTGGAGCTCGGCCTGCCCGCCGACGCCAGGGACTACGCCGCGGGTGCCCAGATCCTCCAGGACCTCGGCGTGCACAGCCTGCGCCTGATGACCAACAACCCCGACAAGACCGACGCCCTCACCCGGTACGGCATCGCGGTCACCGCCCGCGTGCCGATGCCGATCACCGCGGGCGAGCACAACCTCCGGTACCTGCGCACCAAGCGCGACCGGATGGGCCACGACCTGCCCTGGCTGGACGCGCCCCGCACGTCCGCCTGCAGCAACCAGTAAACCGACCGTCGACCCATTTATGTACATACCGCAAATACGAGGAGAAGCGCGTGAGCGGCAAGGGTGCACCCGAACTGAGCGTGAAGAACTGCGGCGACCTGCGCGTGGCCGTCATCGCCGCCCAGTGGCACGAGAAGGTCATGGACGGTCTGGTCGACGGCGCCCTGCGCGCCCTGAACGAGCTGGGCATCAGCGAGCCCACCGTGCTGCGCGTCCCCGGCAGCTTCGAGCTGCCGGTCGTCGCCAAGGTCCTCGCGGGCCGCGGCTACGACGCGATCGTCGCGCTCGGTGTCGTCATCCGCGGCGGCACCCCGCACTTCGACTACGTGTGCCAGGGCGTGACCAACGGCCTCACCCAGGTCTCCGTCGACACCGGCGTCCCCGTCGGCTTCGGCGTGCTCACCTGTGACACCGAGGAGCAGGCCCTGGACCGCGCCGGGATCGAGGGCTCCAGCGAGGACAAGGGACACGAGGCCGTCACCGCGGCGGTCGCCACCGCGACCACGCTGCGTACGGTCGCGGAGCCCTGGCGTTAGGGGCACGGGCGGGCCGCGTAAAGTAGGGGTCACCATGTCCAATAAGACGTTCGAGGAGCTCTTCACCGAGCTCCAGCAGAAGGCCGCCACCGGCGACCCCGCCACTTCCCGCACCGCTGAACTGGTCGGCAAGGGTGTCCATGCCATCGGCAAGAAGGTCGTCGAGGAGGCCGCCGAAGTCTGGATGGCCGCCGAGTACGAGGGCAAGGACGCAGCCGCCGAGGAGATCTCGCAGCTGCTCTACCACGTCCAGGTGATGATGGTCGCCCGCGGCATCTCCCTCGACGACGTGTACGCCCACCTCTGAGCCGTACCGCCCCGTTTGCTCCCCACTCCCTGATCACGCAAAGGAATCCCGCCTCATGCTGCGCATCGCCGTCCCCAACAAGGGTTCACTGTCCGGACCTGCGTCGGCGATGCTCCATGAGGCGGGATACCGCCAGCGCAAGGAGTCCAAGGAACTCGTCACGGTCGACCCGGACAACGAGGTGGAGTTCTTCTACCTCCGCCCGAAGGACATCGCGATCTACGTGTCCTCCGGCAAGCTCGACATCGGCATCACCGGCCAGGACCTCCTGATCGACTCGAACGCGAACGCCGAGGCGATCCTGCCGCTCGGCTTCGCCCGCTCCACCTTCCGCTTCGCGTCGCGCCCCGGTGCCGTCAAGGACCTGGCCGACCTCGCGGGCAAGACGATCGCCACGTCCTACGAGGGCATCGTCGGCAAGTACCTCGCCGAGCGCGGCGTCGACGCCTCCGTGGTCCACCTCGACGGCGCCGTCGAGACCGCCATCGAGCTCGGTGTCGCCGAGGCCATCGCCGACGTCGTCGAGACCGGCACCTCGCTGCGCAACGCGGGGCTTGAGGTCTTCGGCGACCCGATCATGAAGTCCGAGGCCTGCGTCGTGCGCCGCAAGGGCGCCGCCGAGGACGACCCCAAGGTGCAGCAGTTCCTCCGCCGCCTGCAGGGCGTCCTCGTCGCCCGTTCGTACGTGATGATGGACTACGACTGCCGCGCCGAGCACCTGGAGAAGGCCGTCGCGCTGACCCCGGGCCTGGAGTCCCCGACGGTCTCCCCGCTGCACAACGAGGGCTGGGTCGCCGTCCGCGCCATGGTCCCCACCAAGGACGCGCAGCGCATCATGGACGACCTGTACGCACTGGGCGCGCGGGCCATCCTCACCACGGCCATCCACGCCTGCCGCCTCTGAGAGCCCGAGCCATGTCCGACACTCCTGCTCTGCCGGTCACCTTCCAGCCGGGGCACACCCGCGCGGTGCTGCACACGCTCGGCGCCGCGTCCTTCGTGACCATCACCGTCATCGCGCTGGTCCTGGGCGAGATGAGCGCGGGGGAGAAGTTCAGCTTCATCTTCACCGCGGCCCTCTTCTGGGGCGTCCTGGCCCTGCTGGCCCGCCCCAAGGTGGTCGCCGACGACGAGGGCGTCACGGTCGTCAACATCGCCCGCAGCCGCCGTCTGGCCTGGGCGGAGATCGTCCAGGTGAACCTGCGCCCCGGCGACCCGTGGGTGTTCCTCAACCTCACCGACGGCACCAGCATGGCCGCGATGGGCATCCAGCCGGGCCTCGCCAAGAAGAGCGCGATCCGCGACGCGAAGGCGCTGCGCGCGCTGGCGGAGTCGCGGGGCACGGTGCAGGGCTGACGCGCACGGCACAGGCTCCGGGTCGACTTGGGGGCGCCGCCCCTGACGACAGGCGCCCGGAGTTGATTAATCTGGTGGCAGGGCGTGCGCCGAGAGCCGTCCTGCCTCCGGGGTACGCGCCCCGGGGCTCCTGCTAACCGAGGAGTGACTCCCTCCAGCGATGGACGGATCGTCCGGTAGTACCTGCGCCGCCCCCTCCCGACATACCGCGCCTCGCGCGCGTACGTCCCTGGAGGCGGCGGCATGACAGTCCCGTTGCTGCTTCTCGCGGCCGCCTTTCTCCTGATCCTCGCCAACGGCTTCTTCGTGGCGGCCGAGTTCGGCCTCGTCACGGTGGAGCGCCCCGACGCCGAACAGGCCGCGGCCGCGGGCGACAAGCGCGCCCGCACCGTCGTGAGCGCCCTGAAGGAACTCTCCTTCCAGCTCTCCGGCACCCAGCTCGGCATCACCATCACCTCGCTGGTCGTCGGCATGCTCGCCGAGCCGGCCCTCGCCGAGCTGCTGCACGGCCCGTTCACCGCCGTCGGTGTCCCCGGCGGCGCGGCGAGCGGGATCTCGGTGGTCGTCGGCATGCTGCTCGCCGCCGCCGTGCAGATGGTGATCGGCGAACTCGTGCCCAAGAACTGGGCGGTGTCCAAGCCGCTCCAGGTGGCCCGTTTCGTGGCCGGACCGCAGTCGGTCTTCGCCCGCCTCTTCCGCCCGGTGATCGCCCTGCTGAACGCGGTCGCGAACCGGCTCGTCCGCGCGCTCGGCGTCGAGCCCGCCGACGAACTGGCCTCCGCCCGCACCCCCGGCGAACTCGTCTCGCTGGCCCGGCACTCCGCGCAGGCCGGCGCCCTGGAGCAGGACACGGCCGACCTGTTCGTGCGCACCCTCTCGCTCGCCGAGCTCACCGCGCAGCACGTCATGACCCCCCGCGTGAAGGTCAGCGCGCTCCAGGCCTCCGCGACCGCCGAGGACGTGGTCAATCTGACCCGCGCCACCGGCCTGTCCCGCTTCCCCGTCTACCGGGAGCGGATCGACGAGGTCATCGGCGTCGTCCACCTCAAGGACGCCCTCGCCGTGCCCGCGCACGAGCGGCTGCGCACCCCGGTGAGCCGGATCGCCCAGGCCCCGCTGCTGATCCCCGAGACCCTCCCGGTCCAGCCGCTGCTCGCCCGGCTGCGCAGCGAGCAGCCGATGGCCGTCGTCGTCGACGAGTACGGCGGCACCGCGGGCGTCGTCACCCTGGAGGACATCGTGGAGGAACTCGTCGGCGAGGTCCGCGACGAGCACGACGGTCTCGACCTGCCCGAGCTGGCCGCCGCGCCGCCCGAGGACGGCCGCCCCGCCTGGGACGCCGACGGCGGCTGCCGCGTCGACATCCTGCGCCGCATAGGACTCGACGTCCCCGAGGGCCCGTACGAGACCGTGGCCGGACTCGTCGCCGACCTCCTCGGCCGCATCCCGGCCCCCGGCGACAAGGCCGAACTCCCCGGCTGGAAGCTCTCCGTGCGCCAGGTCGACCACTACCGCGCCGAACGCGTCCGCATAGTACGGACGGCCGAGCAGCCCGCCGCTGCCCTGGAGGCGGCCCGATGAGCGCCCTGCAACTCCTCTTCGCCGCCCTGCTGGTGCTGGCCAACGGCTTCTTCGTCGGAGCCGAGTTCGCCCTGGTCTCGGTCCGCCGCAGCCAGATCGAACCCATCCCGGGCAAGCGCGCCCGCCAGGTCCTGTACGGGCTCGAACACCTGCCGCAGATGATGGCGGCGGCCCAGTTCGGCATCACCGTCTGCTCGTTGACGCTCGGCGCGGTCGCCGAGCCCACGGTGGCCAAGCTCCTGGAACCGCTCTTCGAGGCGATCCACCTGCCGCACGGCATGATCCACCCGCTGGGGTACGTGATCGCGCTCGCCGCGGTCGTCTTCTTCCATCTCGTCATCGGCGAGATGGTCCCCAAGAACCTGGCGATGGCCGCGCCGGAGAAGACCGCACTGTGGTTCAGCCCCGGTCTCGTGGCCTTCGCCCGTCTGTGCAAGCCGATCACGATCGCGCTCGGCGCCTGCGCCCGCCTGATCCTCAAGCTCTTCCGGGTCGAACCGAAGGACGAGGTCGAGGCGGTCTTCACCAGCGAGCAGCTCAACCGCATGGTGGAGGACGCGGGCCAGGCGGGGCTCCTCGACCCCGAGGAGCAGGAGCGCCTGGAGGACGCCCTGGAGCTGGGCTCGCGCCCGGTCACGGACGTCCTGCTCGCCCAGGCGTCCCTGGTCACGGTCGGCCCCTCGGTCACCCCGGCCGAGGTCATCGCCCTCACGGGCCGCACCGGCTACTCCCGCTTCCCGATCTGCGCTGACTCCGGCGCGTTCATGGGATACCTGCACGTCAAGGATGTCCTCGACCTGATGGAGGGGCCCGACACGGACCGTGCCGTGCCCCAGCACATCTGGCGCCCGATGACGACCCTGCGCGCCGAACTGCCCCTGGACGACGCCCTCACGGTGATGCGCCGGGCGGCCACCCACCTGGCCCAGGTGGCGGACGCCTCCGGCCGGGTGCTCGGCCTGGTCGCGCTGGAGGACGTACTGGAACTCCTGGTCGGCGAGGTCCGCGACCCGGCCCACCGGGACGAGCCGACGGTGCCGCCGGCCCGGAACCGGGAGGGCGTCCCGGCCTGATCACGGGCCGAGTGCCGGTCCGGGCGGCGGGCTGAGGGGTCCTACGGGGCCCCTCAGCCCGCCGTCGCGCGCCAGGCCCGGATGCGCTCGGCCCACGCCCGGTCGTCGGTCGTCTCCATGAACTCCTTGCGGTCGACCAGCAGATAGATCTCGCCGACGCCCGCGACCGTCAGGATCAGCGGTTTGCCCGCGTTGAGCAGCCCCCCGATGAAGCGCCCGTACAGGTCGGTGAACTCGACCCGGACGTCGGTCACGTCGCCGTGCCCGAGGACCAGGTCGCCGCCGTCGCCCCAGCCGCCCAGGACGAGACCGCGCTCGTCGAGCGTGAGCGTCCCGCGCCGCTGGAACAGTGCCTTCTGGCTGACGCCGCCGGCCACCTTGTCCGCCGTGGTCATCCGGCTCAGCTCGTCCGCCGTCGCGCCGATGTACGGCGCCGCGGCGGGAAACTCCTGTGCTGTGTTCATGCACCGATCGTCGCCCGCGGGGCCGCGGCCCCGCATCGGCCGATGGGCTGTACGGACGCGACTTCGGTAGCGGGGCGGTCCGCCGAAAGTAGCGGACCACGCCACGTCACGGACCGCTCGGCCCGCGCCCCGACAGCACCTCGCCGTACGCCTGCATCAGATCGGGCAGCCGCAGCGTCGCCAGATCGTCCCGGGACGGTTCCGTCAGATACCCGGTGAGCCGCAGGTCACGGTAGGCGCAGGACTTCTCGTACAGCGTCCGCAGAAAGCGTCCGTTGCCGAGCTCGTCGATCCAGCCCTGGTCGACGACGTGCCCGGCGATGGACCGCAGCTCCTCCAGGGCCTCCTCGTCCCACACGTCCCCGTTCTCCGCGGCGAGCACCTCGCCGATCGAGGTGAGTTCGAGGGGGCGGTACGAGGGGAAGTCGACCCGCGTCGTGAAGCGCGACGACAGTCCTGGGTTGGCGGCGAGCAGCCGGTCCATGCCCTCGGGGTAGCCGGCGAGGATCACCACCAGGTGGTCGCGGTTGTCCTCGGCCCGCTTCAGCAGCACCTGGAGCGCCTCGTCGCCGTACGCGTCGCCCTTGCCGTACCCGGAGTTGGAGAGCGCGTACGCCTCGTCGACGAAGAGCACCCCGCCCATCGCCGAGTCGATCAGCTCATTGGCCTTCACCGCGGTCTGGCCGAGGTACTCGCCGACCAGGTCGGCCCGCTGCGCCTCCACCAGATGGTCGCCGCCGAGCAGCCCGAGCGCGTAGAAGACCCGGCCGAGAATGCGGGCCACGGTGGTCTTTCCGGTGCCGGAGGGGCCGGAGAAGACGAAGTGTCGTTTCGGCGGCTGGACGGGCAGACCCTGCCCGGCGCGCAGCCGCGCCATGTTCAACTGGGCCGACAGCGCCTTCACCTGACGCTTCACCGGCTCCAGGCCGACCATCGACTCCAGCTCGGCGAGGGCCTCTTCGAGCAGCGCCGGATCGGCGGGCCCCGGCGGCAGCGGCGGCTCCACCGGCACCACGGCCTTCTCACGCACCATGTCCGGATCGTCCGGGGTGCCGCCGGGCGGCGGCAGATCGGGCTCGGAGACCTTCAGATCCCGCCCGTCGCTCGCGAAGAGCGGATCGACGGACTCGCCGCCCTCCGAACCGTCCTGATATCCCGTCAGCGACATCGGGGCGAGATCGGTGGCGTCCCCGAGGTCCCCGTACCCGTCTCCCTCGGTGATCGCCGCGAGCCGCGCCGAGGTGTCCATGAACGCGGGGTCGACCCGGTGCACCGCCCGGTACAGCGGCAGCGCCGCGGCCGAGCGGCCCGTGCCCTCGTGCGCCCGCGCCAGCCAGTACCGCAGCTCCTTGCGCTGCGGCTGCTCGCTGCGACAGCGCATCAGGGCCGAGGAGAGCAGCGGTTCGGCCTGGCCGTACATCTCCAGGCGCACCCGCGCCATCCCGCCGAAGAGCCCGGCCTCGATGCCGAGCATGGGATCGTCGACCAGCGGCTCCGTGTGCCGGACCAACTGCTCCCAGTCCTTGACCAGATAGGCCCGGCAGGCGTGCAGGAACCGCACCTGCGGATCCGCGTCCGCCGGCGGCAGCGTCGCCAACGCCCGGTCCAGGTCCGGGACATGGCGGCCGTCCAGCCAGTGCGAGGCGTGCGCCAGTAACAGATCGCGCGGGTGCTCCAGGACCGGCTGCACCCACCAGCCCAGCCAGTACCAGGAGTTGAGCGTGCGCCGGTGCCGACCGCGCTGCTCGCCGAAGCGGTCGCGGTGCCGGAACATCCGCAGCAGCGCCGTCGTCGTGTCGATGCGCAGCGCGTGCAGCCCGAGCCAGCCGTCGGCCATGCCCGGGTCCATCCGGACGGCGGCCCTGAACTCCTCCTCCGCCTGCGGATACGCGCCCATCGTGTAGGCGTCGACGCCTCGCAGCCAGGCGAGGTCGGCCGGGCCCGCCGGTGGTGCCCCAGTGCCGAAGTCCATCACGTCCCCCACAAGCCGTGCCCCCGATGAACCTGATCCGCCCTGAACCAAGCTGTCATGGACGGGAGTTGCCACGATGCGGACAGCGTGCCGTCCAGAGGCCGCACCGAGAGGCATCGTACCTGCGGGCACAGGGCGTGCCGAAGGGCGCAACAGGGTCGGATCGGGGCGGCACGGTGCGGCAGCGGGGGATTCGGCGCAGGTGAGCGCGGTGCCGGAGGGTGACTCAGGGTGAACGAAGAGCGCCTCGGAGCACCCTCGAAAGGGTGTTGAAGGCAGAACGAAGCCCCCGATCACGGGGGAACAACCGGGGGCTTCGCGTCTGCGGGCGGTCCCGAAAGGCCGCACATTGAGAACGTAAGTCCTGTACGGCCCCTGGGTCAAGCCGAGTTGGGGCACTCGCGGAAACTGGCGGAAGGCGCTTTCTGTTGGGTCAGCGCACCGCTGGCGGTTCCTCACGGTGAGTGATGAAGCCGGGATTCTGTGCGGTCCCAGCAGGTCCTTCGCGCATCTCGTATCCCTCCGGGCACTCTCTTACCAATTCCTTGGCGAACGGCCGCGAAGGATCCTCGGTGAAGTGCTTTCGTTCCGCCGGGATCCAGCCGTCCCAGAACGCTCGCTGCGCCTCTCCGTCCCGGCTGCGCCCGCGCTCCCACGCCGCCTCACGCGGCAGATCCATCCACACCAGTTCGGCGAGGAAGGGGCGCACGGCCCGGCGCCCGGCACCCACGCCCTCGACCAGGACCACCTCGGCGGGCGGCAGTTGGCGCGCCTCGCCGAACCGGCGGGCGTGCCAGTCGTACGTCTCGTAGCGCGCGGTCTCGCCGCGGGAGAGCGGATCGAGGACCTGGGCGCGCAGGCGTTCGGTCCACGCGAAGAGGGCGTCGTGGCTCGCGATGTCGTCGAGGTGCAGGACCGGTGCCCCGCCGAGCGCCCGCGCGAGGCGGTCCGCGAAGGTCGACTTGCCGGAGCCCGCGTGCCCGTCGACGCCGACGAGGCGGACCGGGCCGCAGAAGGGCGGCAGCCGGCGCAGCCGGTCGGCGTACTGGGCGAGGGGCACGTGCGAAGAGTCCACGGCCGCAAGGGTACGTCGCCGCCCGGATCGGTTTCGCCGACGCCGCCGCAGGTCATGCCAGTGGTGAAGACCAATATTGGTGGGCCGGGGTCACCCCGAAACGCTGGTGGAAATCCCGCTCCGGAAGCCATAGTTGGCGCACTGTTCCTCCAGGGACACACCCCGCGCGCCCGTCCCGTCCGACCTGTCCGATCCGTCCGTTCGCTTCGTTCCGTTCCGTTCCGTCGAAGCTGAAGCCGTTCACTCCGTTCGCTCCGTCGACAGGGGGTTCCTCCCGATGACCCGCCCCGACCGGCCGACTCCGGCCGCTTCCCCGTCTCGCAGAACCGTGCTCGCCGCGGCCGCGGGCGTCGCGCTCGCCGCCACTGCCGCCTCCGCCGTCCCCGCCGCGGCGGCCGCCCAGGGACTGGCCGCCGCCCGACTCGTGGACAACCGCGCCTGGACCACGTACACGGACTGGCGCTCCGGCACCCTCCGCGGCACCCGTGTCGTCGCCGGCGCCCGCCCCGCCGTCACCCTCGCCACCCCCGTCGGTACGACGACGTACACCGACCCGCACCTGAACAGGACGGCCGACTGGGAGTACGCGACCTGGACCTCCCCGGTCCACCGGCTCAGCGTGCCCGCGACCGAGGTCATCGCCTCCTGGAACGCGCACACCCCCGCCGGCACCTGGATCCAGGTCGAGCTCCAGGGCACGTACTCGGACGGCACGACGACGCCCTGGTACGTGATGGGCCGCTGGACCGCGGGCGACGACGAGACCGTCGACATCCGCCGCACCTCGGTCGACGACCAGAGCGACGGCAAGTCGAGCATCTGGACCGACACCTTCTCCATCGACGACGCCGCGTCGGGCCTGCGCCTCGTCTCGTACGCGCTGAAGCTCACCCTGCTGCGCACGCCCGGCACCAAGGCCGCGCCCACCGTCTGGCGGCTCGGCGCCATGGGCTCGGACATCCCCGACCGCTTCACCGTGCCGGCCTCCACCCCGGGGCTCGCCAAGGAGCTGCCGGTCCCGCGCTACTCGCAGGAGATCCACGCCGGCCAGTACCCGCAGTACGACAACGGCGGCGAGGCCTGGTGCAGCCCCACCTCCTCGCAGATGATCATCGAGTACTGGGGGCGGAAGCCCACGGCCCAGCAGCTCGCCTGGGTCGACCCGAGCTACGCCGACCCGCAGGTCTGCCTCGCGGCCCGCAACACGTTCGACTACCAGTACGAGGGCTGCGGCAACTGGCCGTTCAACGCGGCGTACGCGTCGACGTACAAGGACCTCCAGGGCGTCGTCACCCGGCTCGGCTCGCTCACCGACCTGGAGACGCTGATCGCGGCCGGCATCCCGGCCATAACGTCCCAGTCGTTCCTGAAGACCGAGCTGACCGGCGCCGGGTACGGCACCTCCGGGCACCTGATGACGGTCATCGGCTTCACCGCCGACGGCGACGTGATCGCCAATGACCCGGCCTCGCCGAGCGACGACGCCGTGCGCCGCGTCTACAAGCGCTCCGAGTGGGAAAACATCTGGCTCCGTACCAAGCGGTACAACGCCTCCGGCAAGGTCGTCTCCGGCACCGGCGGCGTCTGCTATCTGTACTTCCCGGCCCGTCCGACCCCGGCGCAGCGGCGCGCCCTCGCGGCGGTCGGAGTGCGCTAGCCGCACCGTGGAGAACCGGAGCACGGGGCCCTCGCGCGGTGCGTCCGCGAGGGCCCCTCGGCATCGGTCAGGAATCGAGAAGCGTCCGGGGGCCCGCCGCTCCTACCGTCGTATCCATGACTTCCATCGACTCCGTCATCATCGAGGCCGACGACACCGAGGCCGCCGCCCACTTCTACGCCAGCGCCTTCGGGCTCGGCCCCCAGGTGCGGGTGCAGCCCGCGGAGGAGGCCTCCGCCGGCTTCCGCGGGTTCACCCTCTCCCTCATCACCTCGCAGCCCGCCGACGTCGACGCCCTCTTCGAGGCCGCCGTCGCCGAGGGCGCCACGGCGATCAAGCCCGCCGCGAAGTCCCTGTGGGGCTACGGGGGCGTCGTCCAGGCGCCGGACGGGACGATCTGGCAGATCGCGTCCTCCTCGAAGAAGAACAAGGAGCCCGCGAGCAAGAAGGTCGACGACATCGTGCTGCTGCTGGGCGTCGCGGACATGGCGGAGAGCAAGAAGTTCTACGTCGGTCAGGGCGTGCCCGTGGCGAAGAGCTTCGGCAGCAAGTACGTCGAGTTCGAGGCCGGAGCGGGCGCCGTGAAGCTGGCCCTGTACAAGCGCCGCAACCTCGCCAAGGTCGCCGGTGTCGCGCCCGAGGGCAGCGGCTCGCACCGGATCGCCGTCGGGGGCGACGCCGGAGCCTTCACCGACCCGGACGGTTTCACCTGGGAAGCGCGAGTGCCCTCGGCGTGAGCAGGATGGAGCTCCCGATCCGACCCAGGAGGAGACGATGAGGTTCCGCAGCCAGGTCGAGCCCCCGGAACGCATGAAGGGGCTCGAAGTACCTGACGAGGTCGTCGACGCGCTCGGCGGCGGCAAGCGCCCGCCGATCGTCATCACGATCAACGGGCACACGTGGCGCAGCCGCATCGCGATCATGCGCGGCCGCAACCTCATCGGCCTCAGCCGGGCGAACCGGGAGGCCGCCGGCATCGAGACCGGTGAGGAGGTCGAGGTCGACCTGGCTCTCGACACCGAGCCGCGCACGGTGGAGGAGCCCGAGGACCTGGCCCGCGCCCTGGACGCGGACCCGGCCGCCCGCGCCGCCTGCGACCGCCTGTCCCCCAGCCGCAAACGGCAGACGGTCCTGGCCGTCGACAGCGCGAAGAAGCCGGAGACCCGACACCGCCGCATCGAAAAGACCCTGACCGACCTCCGCGAGGCCTGGGCCGTGTCGCACGACTGATCTTGTGGTGGGGTGATCTTGTGGTGGGGCTCTCATGCCTGCGAAAGGCATCAAAGCGGTCTCCAGCTGATGTGTCGACGCGGCTTTACAGGGGACCCGGTCGATGCCAACCGGTCACTGCAGTGCCCGGTCGCTCCCGGGCGGTCGGGCATCTGAAAGGAGTCACCTCATGGCCGACCTCACCGTTGCGCTGCACGTCCAGGTCAAGGCCCTGCCCGGCAAGGAGGAAGAGGTCGCCTCCTTTCTCCGCGAGGGCCTTGCCATCGTGCTGGAGGAGCCCGACACCGTGGCCTGGTTCGCCGTACGCCTGAGCCCGTCCACCTTCGCCATCTTCGACGCTTTCCCCGACGACGACGCACGCCAGGCCCACCTCGCCGGCCGCCTGGGCAGCGCCCTGATGGAGCGAGCCGGAGAACTGTTCGCCCAGCCCCCTTCCGTCGAGCGTCTCGACGTCCTCGCCCACAAACTCCCCTGAAGAACAGGCGGCGCCCTTGACCCGCCACCACGGCCCACACACTCGGCAAGCGGGCGGCCCCGGCCGACAGCCTGCGAGGCGCTCGTTGAACCTCCCCCCTCGCTTGGGCGACGGAGCAAGTGAGGCGACGAGCGGCACCTGGCTGCGCCCTCGGCCGCATCCGTCCTGACCAGCGCCGGGAGTGCCCCGAAGCCTCGGGCGGCCGGCCGCCCCGTCCCGCCCCGCCTTGGGCAATCTGCCGTCGTGGGCGGCAGGGCGGGCAAGGCGGCACCCCGGCCCGGGGCGGGCGCTCCAGCCGGCCTTCAGCCCGGTCCCGACCGCACTGTCGCCGGGTGCACGCCAGGCGGGGCCGGTCGCGCGGTTCCCCGCGTCCCTGGCGGGGCTGGTCCCGGCCCCGCCGGCCGAGACCCAGGACCTCAGCCAGTCACCACCGGATTCACCACCCAGTCCGGATGCCCCGGCATCGCCGGCGTCGATCCTCCGTACAACCACGGCCGCAAGAACCCGGAAAGATCCCGCCCCGCCACCCGCGAGGCGACCGCGATGTAGTCGGCCGTCGACGCCGTCCTCCCCGAGTACCGCCCGATCCAGGCCCGCTCGATCTTCTGGAACGTGCCCGCACCGACCTCCTCCCGCAACGCGTACAGCACCAGCGCCGACCCGTCGTACCGCATCCGCTTGAACAGATTCGGCTCGGTGGGCTCGGCCGGAGCCCCGTAGTCGTGCCGCCACTGATCATGGTTCTCGTACGCCGTCTTCATCGCGGCCTCGAAACTGTCCCCGCCGTGCTCCTCGGAGTACATCCGCTCGTAGAAGCGGGCGTGCCCCTCACTCAGCCACAGATCGGACCAGCGGGCGATGCCGACGCTGTCGCCGAGCCACTGATGGACCAGCTCATGCACCATGTTGCGCTCGGCGTCGACCTTGGTGCCCAGCAGATCGGCCTTGGGAAGCAGCGACAGGGTCTGCGTCTCCAGGGCGACACCGAGATCGGTGTCGCCGACGAGGACCCCGTACCGGTTGAAGGGGTAGGGGCCCAACTTCTGTTCCAGCCACGCCAGATGATCAGGCGTCAGATCGCGGTACTGCTTCGTCGGCGCGACCAGATCGTCCGGCACCACATCGCGCAGCGGCAGCCCGCCGGGCCCCTTGCTGTCGATCAACCGGAACTTCCCGATGGCCAGTTGGGCCAGCTGCGTGGCCACCGGCTGCTCCGAGTCGTACGTCCAGCGCACCCGCCCGCCGGGCTGCGCGGTGCGGTCCACCAGCCTGCCGTTGGCGACGGCCGTGAGATCGCCGGGCGTCGTGACCCGGAAGGTGATCGGGGCCCGCCGGCTGGGATGGTCGTCCGAGGGGAAGATCATCTTCGCGCCGTTGGGCTGCGGGTAGAGCACCGTCCCGTCCGGGGTCGGTATCCAGCCGTAGTCCTCGATGGCGTCGTCACGATGGCGCACCTGGGTCGGATCGGCGGTGTACCCCACCTTCACCGTGAACGAACTGCCCTTGGGTATGGGGGACTTGGGCGTGACGATCAGCTCGTCGCCGTCGCGCGAGGTCTGCGCCGCGCGGCCGTCGACGGTGACCGTGTGCAGCTCGTTGCCCGCGAAGTCGAGGTTGAAGCGGGACAGCGCCTGGGTGGCGGTGGCGCGGATGGTGGTCGACGCCGCGAACGGCGTTCTCGGTGCCTGCCAGTCGAAGTCCAGCGTGTAGTGCCGGACCGTGTAGCCGCCGTTCCCGTCGAGCGGGAAGAGCGGATCGCCCAGCCCCGGCGCGCCGGGGCTGGGGGTGTCGGCGGTGTCGGCGGCCCGGGAGACGGCCGCGGGACCGGTGAGCGCGGCGACGACGGTGATCGCGGCGGCGAGGGTGAGTCGGGTGCTGCGGTGGGACGGCCGGTACGTGCGCATCGGGATCCTCCGGGCGGACGGACGGAACGTGCTCCTGGCGCGCCGCGCGAAGCGGCTCTGTAGAGGACTCACAGGATTCCGGGTCGGTTGTGCGTGACCAAGGTCTCGGTCGAAACCGGTCGCTGCGATGGCATGGTGGAGAAGGCGACGGAGGGGATCCGGTCGCCTTCGGGGGGAATCCTGTCCCGAGCGCGTGCCCGGCCACGTGCCTGATCCGAACCCAGCGAGACGCCCATGACCGCCAGCTCCACCACCAGCGCGCCCGCCTCCGCCTCCGTGTCGGCGGCCCTCGCGTCCCTCGTCACCCGCGCCCGCACCGGCGGCCCGAAGGATGACGGTCCGAAGGTGCTCGAGCACGTCCTGGGCTGGACCTTCGTCGTCGTCCTCGCGATGTTCGTCACACAGCTCGGCTGGATGTGAGCTGAGTCACCCGGCTCGGTGTCATACTGCGGAGTCCGCCGCAGTCGGAGACCAGGGCCGGAATTGAATCTCAGTGAACAGCGGGCGCGCGGTACCGACCGCTCTGTCGCCCGCCGCACCGAACTCATCGCCATCGGACGGAAGTTGTTCGCCGACACGTCCTACGACGCACTGTCGATGGACGACATCGCCCGGCAAGCGGGCGTCGCCAAGGGGCTGATCTACTACTACTTCAAGTCCAAGCGCGGCTACTACCTCGCGATCATCGAGGACTCCGTCGGAGACCTCGTCGACCGGGCCAGCAGCTCGGTCGAGCTCGACCCGGTCGAGCGCGTCCACCGCACCGTCGACGGCTATCTGCGCTATGCCGAGTGCCACCAGGCCGCGTACCGCGCGATCATCACGGGCGGCGTGGGCTTCGACGCCGAGGTGCAGGCCATACGAGACGGCGTGCGCGAGGTGATGATCGAGACGATCGCCCGGGGCGCGTACGGAACGCCGCGGGTGCCGCCGGTCGCCAGGCTCGCACTGCTCGGCTGGCTGTGCGGGGTGGAGGGCGCCACGCTCGACTGGATCGGCCGCCCCGACCTCGAACGGGACACCGTCAGAGAGCTGTTGGTGCGGCTGCTCGGTGAAACCCTGCGCGTGATCGAGGAGTTCGCCCCGTCGTGCCCGGCGCCGCCGCGGACACCGTGAACGTACGCGGTGAAGCGTGCGCGCGGTGCAGGTACGCGCGTGAGGGCGGGCCCGGCACCGGACCCGCCCGACAGCCTCGCGATACGCGCTAGTCGATGGCCTTGATCAGCTCACCGTCCGACGTGTCACCGGACAACTCCCAGAAGAAGGTGCCGCCCAGACCCTGCTGGTTCTTGTAGTTCATCTTCCCCGCGATGGTCTGCGGGGTGTCGTAGCTCCACCAGTTGTTGCCGCAGTACGCGTACGCGGTCCCGCCGACCGTGCCCGTCGCCGGACACGTGGACTTCAGCTCCTTGTAGTCGTCGATGCCCTGCTCGTACGTGCCGGCCGCGGGTCCGGTCGCCGTGCCGCCCGGCGCCGCCTGCGTGACCCCGGTCCAGCCGCGCCCGTAGAAGCCGATGCCGAGCAGCAGCTTGGACGCCGGGACGCCCATCGCCTTCAGCTTGGCGATCGTCGCCTCCGCGTTGTACGCGGCCTTCGGTATGCCGTCGTACGAGGTCAGCGGCGAGTGCGGGGCCGTCGGCCCCTGCGCGTCCCAGGCGCCGAAGTAGTCGTACGTCATCGGGTTGTACCAGTCGACGTACTGGGCGGCGCCCGCGTAGTCGGCGGCGTCCAGCTTGCCGCCGTCGGAGGCGTCGGCCGCGATGGCGGAGGTGACCAGGGCGTCGCTGCCGAACTTCGAGCGCAGCGCCGCCATCACGTTCTTGTACGCCTCGGACCCGCTGGTGTCACAGCTGAGCCCGCAGGCGTTCGGGTACTCCCAGTCGATGTCGATGCCGTCGAAGAGCCCGGCCCACTTGGAGTTCTCGACCAGGTCGTAGCAGGACTGGGCGAACGCGGCCGGGTCCTTCGCGGCCTCGCCGAACCCGCCGGACCAGGTCCAGCCGCCGAACGACCAGAGGATCTTGAGGTTCGGGTGCAGCTTCTTCAGCTTGAGGAGCTGGTTGAAGTTGCCGCGCAGCGGCTGGTCCCAGGTGTCGGCGACCCCGTCCACGGACTGGTCCGCCGTGTACGCCTTGTCGGTCGCGGCGTAGGAGTCGCCCATGGCGCACTTGCCGCCGGTGACGTTGCCGAAGGCGTAGTTGATGTGTGTCAGCCTGTCGGCGGACCCGGACGTCTCGACGTTCTTGACGTGGTAGTTCCGGTCGTAGACACCCCATTCGGTGAAGTATCCGACGACCTTCGAGCCGGCCGCCGCTTCCTGGGAGCCGAGCTGCGGCTGGGCCGTCGCGGTGCCCGCGGAGGCGAGCAGTCCGGCGCCGAGGACGGCGCAGCACGCCGCTGCGGCGAGCCCTTTGAGGCGTGCGTGGGGGAGGTGCGGTCTGCGCATCGTGTCTCCTCGTGGGGGAGGGGGACATGGGGGGATGGTGCTGGACCTGCGGACAGGACAGTAGGAGGACTAGACCAGTGAGGTCAATGGTCCGAACCAATTTCCTCGGTTTCCGCACACGTCCCGTCCGCCCCGAGAAAAACTTGGAGTAAGCGGTCGTTAACTAGTGACGCGAGGCTCCGGATCGGGAATACTCAACACGCCGCAGCCGCTGGTCAGCCGCTTTCGAGACCCGGAAGGGCAGCATCGGCTCGGTAGTGACCACCCGGTGGCGAAGCCCGACCCCGTGCCGCCACCGCAGCGCCCGCCAGGGAGGAGAGCGTCGCCATGCCGGAGCCAGGAGTAGAGCGTCAGCTGCCGACGGACGAAGCTCAGGATCTGCTGCGGCTCGTCCGTGACATCGCGCAGCGCGAGATCGCGCCGAGCGCGGCCGAGGACGAGGAAGCGGGCCGCTTCCCGCGCGAGACATTCGCGCTGCTGTCCTCCTCGGGACTGCTCGGACTGCCCTACGACTCCGAGTTCGGCGGCGGTGACCAGCCGTACGAGGTCTACCTCCAGGTACTGGAGGAGCTCGCGGCCGCCCGGCTCACGGTCGGGCTCGGCGTCAGCGTCCACTCGCTGGCCTGCCACGCACTCGCCAACTTCGGTACGAAGCAGCAGCGTTCGGAGCTGCTGCCCGACATGCTCGGCGGCGGCCTGCTCGGAGCGTACTGCCTCTCCGAGCCCTCGTCCGGCTCGGACGCCGCCTCGCTGCGTACGAAGGCGCTGCGGGACGGCGACGACTGGGTGCTGACGGGGACCAAGGCGTGGATCACCCACGGCGGCGTCGCCGACTTCTACACGGTGCTCGCCCGCACCGGCGGCGAGGGCGCGCACGGCATCACGGCGTTCCTGGTGCCGGGTGACGCGGCGGGCCTGAGCGCGGCCGCCCCGGAGAAGAAGATGGGCATGAAGGGCTCGCCCACGGCCCAGATCCACTTCGACGGAGTGCGCGTCCCGGACGCGCGGCGGATCGGGGACGAGGGGCAGGGCTTCCAGATCGCGCTGTCCGCGCTCGACTCCGGCCGGCTCGGCATCGCGGCCTGCGCGGTCGGCGTGGCCCAGGCCGCCCTCGACGAGGCGGTGTCGTACGCGAAGGGCCGTTCGCAGTTCGGCCGCCCCATCGCTGACTTCCAGGGGCTGCGCTTCATGCTCGCGGACATGGCGACGCAGATAGAGGCGGGCCGCGCCCTGTACCTCTCGGCGGCCCGGCTGCGGGACGCCGGCCGGCCGTTCTCCAAGCAGGCGGCCATGGCGAAGCTGCTGTGCACCGACGCCGCGATGAAGGTCACCACGGACGCGGTCCAGATCCTCGGCGGGTACGGCTACACGGCCGACTTCCCGGCCGAGCGCCTGATGCGCGAGGCGAAGGTGCTGCAGATCGTCGAGGGCACCAATCAGATCCAGCGCATGGTCATCGCCCGTCACCTCGCGGGACCTGAGTCCCGCTGAGCATGCTGAACTGGCCGGTGCGCACGGTGGGCGCCACGAGTCGCACCCACTCGGGGTCGTGCCGGCCGGGCAGCGTCTTGCCGCGGTCGGCCCAACTCGCGATCAGCGCACGGTAGATGGGCGGGTCCGGGTGGTGCGCGGACGTCGAGGTGTGGACGCGCGGCGGCGGCGTCAGCTGATGCACCGGGTGCGCTTGAGGCACTGGCTGCATCTGTGAAGCCTGGTACATCTGTGCCGCCTGGTGCATCTGCGGCGACTGATGTGGCTGAAGCGATTGCTGAGAGTGCTGCGGCTGATGCGTCTGTTGCTGCTGATGCGTCTGCTGAGCCTGGTGTGCCTGATGCGTCTGCTGCTGCTGATGATGAACCGATTCTGCGGTAACAGGGACGAGAATGCGCCTGCGTCGGCCGGTGGGCGCAGAGGCCGGGGTCTCCGTCGGGGTCATGCCAGCTCAACGTTCGGGGACCGCTCAGGTCACGTGTTGACGCATTCGAGCGTCAGTTCACGACATAACCGTACCTCGGGCCGGCCCGGGTCGAACGGCTGGTCAAGCATCGCCATCTGACGTACCGTCAATTCCCTTCCGGGCAGGGCCTGAACAGGGAGGGACGCCGTGACGGACGACGAACGCCCGGTAGCGCTCGACGAGTACCCGATCCACCAGGTGCCGCTGTCGATGAAGCATGTGGCGACCGGTGACCGCAACGCCTACGACCGCTGCATCTTCCACCTCGTCGACCCCACGGGCCGCTTCCTGCTCATCCTGGGCCTCGGCGTCTACCCGAACCTCGGCGTCATCGACGCCTACGCCACGCTCCGCACGGGCGACACCCTGTACGCGGTCCGCGCCTCGGACGCCCTCGCCGACGACCAGCGGATGCGGATGGAGGTCGGCCCGCTGCGCATCCTGGTCGAGCGCCCGCTGCGCGACTTCGTCCTGTCCTGCGCCGCCGACCGCGACGACCCCGACGGGCTCTCGTACGAGATGAACTGGCAGGCCGACTTCCCCGCCCTCTGGGAGCCGCACCACACCCAACGAAGGGGCGGTCGGCTGACCTTGGAGGGCAAGCGGTTCGTGCAGGCCGGCCATGTCGCCGGGCGGCTGCGGATCGGCGGCCGCGACATCGACGTACGAGGCTGGACCGGCACCCGCGACCGCAGCTGGGGCGTGCGCCCGGTGCCCGGAGAGGAGGGCGGCCGGCTCGCGCAGGAGCACCCCACCGAGGGCTTCCACTGGATCTGGGCCCCGGTCCGCTTCGACGACCGCTTCCTCATGGTCGTCACCCAGGAGGACGCCGACGGGTACCGCACCCTCAACGACGCGACCCTGGTCCGCGCGGGCCACCGGGACCGTCAACTCGGCTGGCCCCGGGCCGACATCAGCTACCGGCCCGGCACCCGCCACCCCGAGAGCGCGGTCATCCACCTCACCGACCCGGTCGACCGCAAACCCCTCGAACTCGGCGTCGAGGTCCTCGCCTCGTCGCCGCTCGCGATCGGCGCGGGCTACCCGCCGGCCGACGACTGGCAGCACGGCACCTGGCAGGGCCCCGGCTGGACCGACCGGCGTCGCTACGACCTCTCCGACCCGTCCGCGCACCCGCTCGCCGGGTACGGGGTGATCGACCACGCGGCCCGCTTCACCCTCGACGGGCAGGTCGGCCACGGCATCTTCGAGCACGGCAGCTTCGGCCGGCACGATCCGAGCGGCTTCGCGGGCTTCGACTCGGTCGCGCCACCCCGTTCGTAACCAGCCCTTGGAGACAGGGAGTTCGACGATGGCGACAGCGCCCCGCCCGCGTACCTCCACCCGTGAACCCGAAGAGCTGGCCCGCCGATTGACCGCATGGCTCGGCGGCCGGCTGCCCGGCGCCAAGGCGGTGAACGTCACCGTCCCCGCGTCCAACGGCATGTCCAGCGAGACGCTGCTCTTCGACATCGAGCACCCCGAACCGCCGGTGCGCTCCTGCGCGTTGCGGCTGGCGGCGGACCCGTCCGCGTACACGATCTTCCCGGTGTACGACATGCCGCGGCAGTACCGCACGATGCGCCTCGCCGCCGAGCGCAGCGGGATCCCGGTGCCGCGCGTGCTGTGGCTGGAGGAGGACCCGGGCCCGCTGGGCGCCCCGTTCTTCGTCATGGAGCGGGTCGAGGGGCGGGTGCCGCCCGACGTCATGCCGTACACGTACGAGGGCAACTGGCTGCACGCCGCGGACGACGCGGAGCGCGAGCGCCTGGAGGACGCGAGCATCCGGATCATCGCCCGGCTGCACGACGGGGTCCCGGCGGCCGAGGCGGAGTTCCTCGCCGAGCCCGGCGGGGGCAGCCCGCTGCGCCGCCACGTCACCGCCCAACGCGCCTACTACGACTGGGTGGTGACCGGACTCGCCCGCTCACCGCTGATCGAGAGCGCCTTCGAGCGCCTGGAGGAGCTGTGGCCGGCGGAGGAGAGCGAAGCGGTCCTCAACTGGGGCGACGCCCGGATCGGCAACATCGTCTACGACGGCTTCGAACCCGCCGCCGTGCTCGACTGGGAGATGGCGGCGCTCGCACCGCGCGAGGTCGACCTCGGCTGGACGGTCTATCTGCACCGCTTCTTCCAGGACCTCACGGAGAGCTTCGGACAGGCCGGACTGCCCGCCTTCCTGCGCCGCGACCGCATCGAGGAACGGTACGCCCGGCTGACCGGGCACACCCCGCGCGACATGGACTTCTACACGCTGTACGCCGCCCTGCGGCACGCGGTCGTGATGCTCAGGGTCGCCTACCGCCAGGCACACTTCGGCGAGGTCGCCGTGCCCGCGGACCCGGACACACTGATCCTGCACCACGGCAGTCTGCGCGCCATGGTGCAGGGCAGTTACTGGGAGAACGTGCGCTAGTTCAGGCGGCGCTGCGGCCCGCCTGACGGGGGACCTGGATCGGACGCGATCCGGGGCCGCCCACGTGCGAGAACGGCTGGGTGCGCCAGTCGAGTCCCTGGGGGAGCGTCAACAGCAGCGCGGTGTCCTGCTCCTGGGTGCCCGTCATGTCGTCGGCGGGGCGGGCCTCGGTGGCCGCGCGCCCGGTGCCCGCGCAGACGGAGAGCCCGAACGGGTTCCACTGCGAGGTCACATGGGCGTGCTCGGGCAGTACGTCCTCGTCGGCGAGGAGCGCGATGGGCTGGGCGCAGTCCGGGCAGATCACCCGGTACATCTCGAAAGTGTCGTACGCGTCGAACTCGTCGCTGTCGAAGGCGTCGGGTTCGACACCCTCCGGCTGGGGCTCGACGACGGCCTGCTTGCGGTTGCCGCGCACGGCAGGGCGTCCGGGACGCTTCACACTCTGCATGGGATTCTCCCCCTCGGGTGGGCCGGCCGCTGATGTCCATGGGGTGCGGCCTCGACCACAGCAAGCACTTCCCGTCCTGTGACCGGGGTAATCGCGCCATGCCCCAGGACACGGTTCGAAGGGTGTGGTCTTCGTCACATGCCGATTGCAGGTGCCGGGAGCGCGGTAAACGAGAGGCGCTCTCCGGTACCGGGCGGATCAAGGGACCGGTAGGTTCTTCGCCATGGAGGAGCTCGACCGACAGATTGTGCAGCTGCTCGTCAAGGACGGGCGGATGAGCTACACCGACCTGGGCAAGGCCACGGGCCTGTCCACGTCCGCCGTGCACCAGCGGGTGCGCCGCCTCGAACAGCGCGGAGTGATCCGCGGCTACGCGGCGGTCGTCGACCCCGAGGCGGTCGGGCTGCCGATGACGGCGTTCATCTCGGTGAAACCGTTCGACCCGAGCGCCCCCGACGACATCGCCGAACGCCTCGCGGGCGTACCGGAGATCGAGGCGTGCCACAGCGTCGCCGGTGACGAGAACTACATCCTCAAGGTCCGCGTGGAGACCCCGCACGAACTGGAGAACCTCCTGGCGCGCGTCCGCTCCCTGGCCGGAGTCTCGACCCGCACGACGGTGGTCCTCTCGACCCCGTACGAGGCCCGCCCCCCGCGCATCTGACGGCCCCGCCGCCGTGGGCGGTCTGCCGCTACCCGCCCCGCCCGCCTTGGGCAGACTGCCGCCCATGGGCGGCAGGGTGGGCAAGGCGGCACCCCGGCGCGGGGCGAGCGCACATCCCGGCCCGAGCCCCGGCGCGGGCCCCCGCACCCCGGCGCGCGGCACCCTTGAACACCCCCGGGACCGGAGCACCCCGCACGACACGGGAAACTGGTACGCATGAGCACGCCCCCCAGCCCCCGCACCGTCCTCCTGCGCCGCGGCGAGGTCCACAGCCCCGCCGACCCCTTCGCCACCGCCATGGTCGTCGAGGCGGGCCACGTCGCCTGGGTCGGTTCGGAAGGCGCGGCGGACGCGTTCGCGGACGGTGTCGACGAGGTCGTCGACCTCGACGGCGCCCTGGTCACCCCGGCGTTCACCGACGCCCACGTGCACACCACGTCGACCGGCCTGGCCCTCACCGGGCTCGACCTCACCGCCGCACGCTCCCGCGCCGAAGCCCTCACCCTCGTACGGGACCACGCCACCGCACACCCCACCGACCGGGTCCTGCTCGGCCACGGCTGGGACGCCGCGCGCTGGCCCGACCGCACACCGCCCACCCGCGCCGAACTCGACGCGGCCACCGGCGGCCGCCCCCTCTACCTGTCCCGGATCGACGTGCACTCGGCCGTCGTCAGCACGGCCCTGCTCGACCTCGTCCCCGGCGTCACCGACCGCCCCGGGTACGACTCCGAGGGCCCCCTGACCCGCGACGCCCACCACGCCGTACGCGCCGCCGCCCTCGCCGCGATCGGCCCGCAGCAGCGCACCGAGGCCCAGCGCGCCGCCCTGCGCCACGCGGCCTCCCTCGGCATCGGCTCGGTCCACGAGTGCGGCGGCCCCGACATCTCCTCCGAGGACGACTTCACCGGCCTGCTGGACCTCGCCCGCTCCGAGCCGGGTCCACGCGTCGTCGGCTACTGGGCGGAGCGCGACATCGAGCGCGCCCGCGCCCTCGGCGCCCTGGGCGCGGCCGGCGACCTCTTCGTGGACGGCGCCCTCGGCTCGCACACCGCCTGCCTGCACGAGCCGTACGTCGACGCCGTCGAGCCCCACTCCGGCACCGCGTACCTGACGGCCGACGACGTCGCCGCGCACGTGGTCGCCTGCACAGAGGCGGGCCTCCAGGCCGGCTTCCACGCCATCGGCGACGCCGCCGTCACCGCCGTGGTCGACGGAATGCGCGCCGCGGCCGAGAAGGTCGGCCTCGCGCGCGTGCGCGCCGCCCGGCACCGCGTCGAGCACGCCGAGATGCTCACCCCCGAAACCGTCGCCGCCTTCGCCGAGCTCGGGCTCACCGCGTCCGTGCAGCCCGCCTTCGACGCCCTGTGGGGCGGCGAGGACGGCATGTACGCCGACCGTCTCGGCGTCGAGCGGGCCCGCACCCTCAACCCGTACGCGGCCCTGCTGCGTGCCGGCGTCCCGCTCGCCTTCGGCTCGGACAGCCCGGTCACCCCGCTCGACCCGTGGGGCACCATCCGCGCCGCCGCGTTCCACCGGACCCCGGAGCACCGCGTCTCCGTCCGCGCCGCCTTCACCGCCCACACGCGCGGCGGCTGGCGCGCGGTCGGCCGCGACGACGCCGGCGTCCTCGTCCCCGGCGCCCCCGCCGACTACGCGGTCTGGCGCACCGACGAACTGATCGTGCAGGCCCCCGACGACCGCGTGGCGCGCTGGTCCACCGACCCGCGCTCCGGCACCCCGGGCCTGCCGGACCTGACGCCCGGCGCCGCGCTCCCGGTCTGCCTGCGGACCGTGGTGTTCGGACAGACGGTCTTCGTACGGCCGGACGAGTGATGTACCGGGGCGGCGGCGGGCGGATTCCGTGCCCGTGCCGTCCCGCACGACCTGCGGATCCTCCGCGCTGACCAGGCGAGTTGAGGAAGAGGCCCAGGTCAAACGGCTGTTGACAGGACGCGGCGTGGGGCGGGTAGGTTCGGCCGGGTCCACCACCTTCCAGGCACGACCGGGGAAGTCCACGCCGTCGTCGAGCGCAGCTGGGTCAGGGGGTGGTGCGCCGCACCGGCGCACCGCCACTGGGAGCCAGGCTCAGCGCCCGCGCCACGGGGCGCTGGAACGTTCCGGCCGGTCGGGCCAGGTGCGACCCGGGTGGGGCCCGGGTGTTCAGTAGACAACGGCTTTCGGTCGACCCGCAGCCAGCGGGCCCCTGGTCGGCCCGAAGGACGCCCGGCCCCGATCCGCAGTTCCGTGCCGCCTGTGCAGGGAGCCTTGTCGGTGTGATCAGCTGTTCTCGCTATGGTGGTCCCCTTGTGCACGGAAGTCTTAAGGGGAAGCTGTGAACGACGGCGGTGGGCGCAGGTTCGGCCCTCTGGGTACGGCCTTGGTGATCATCCCGACCTTCAACGAGGCGGAGAACATCAAGTCCATCGTGGGTCGTGTCCGGGCCGCCGTGCCCGCGGCGCACGTCCTGGTCGCCGACGACAACAGCCCGGACGGCACCGGCAAGCTCGCCGATGAACTGGCCGCCGCGGACGACCAGGTCCACGTCCTGCACCGCACCGGCAAGGAAGGCCTGGGCGCCGCCTATCTGGCGGGCTTCGCCTGGGGCATGGAGCACGACTACGGCGTCCTGATCGAGATGGACGCCGACGGCTCGCACCAGCCGGAGGAGCTGCCCCGGCTGCTCACCGCGCTCAAGGGCGCCGACCTCGTGCTCGGCTCGCGCTGGGTGCCGGGCGGCCGGGTCGTGAACTGGCCGAAGTCCCGCGAGTTCCTCTCCCGCGGCGGCTCCACCTACTCGCGCCTCCTCCTGGACGTCCCGATCCGCGACGTCACCGGCGGCTTCCGCGCCTTCCGCCGCGAGACCCTCGAAGGACTCGGCCTCGGCGAGGTGGCCTCGCAGGGCTACTGCTTCCAGGTCGACCTGGCCCGTCGCGCGGTGAAGACCGGCTATCACGTGGTCGAGGTCCCGATCACCTTCGTCGAGCGCGAGCTGGGCGACTCCAAGATGAGCAAGGACATCGTCGTGGAGGCCCTGTGGCGGGTCACCACGTGGGGCGTGGGGGAGCGGGTCGGCAAGATGGTCGGCCGCGGCCCGTCGGGCCTCCGGCGGTCCTGATCCCGCCCTTACGCCACTTGGACGGGCCGCCAGGCACACTTGAGGCATGACCACAGGTACTCCGCCTCGCAAGCCCGCCACGGCCCGGCGCTCCCGGGTCCGTACGTTCCTCCCGCTCGGCATCGCCGCGTGGGTGGTCCTGGAGATCTGGCTGGCGACGGTGGTGGCGCAGGCGATCGGCGGGTTCACGCTGTTCCTGATCATGGTGGCGAGCGTCGTGCTCGGTGCCGTCGTGATCAAGGCGGCCGGGCGCCGCGCCTTCCAGAACCTGAACGAGACGCTCCGGCGCCGGCAGCAGGGCGTCGTGGAGGCGGGCGAGCAGCGGCGGGGCAACGGGCTGCTGCTGCTCGCCGGACTCTTCCTGATCGTCCCTGGCCTGATCTCGGACGCCTTCGGCCTCCTGCTGCTCATCCCGCCGGTCCGGGTGGCCCTGAGCCGCTACACGGAGCGGACGCTGGAGAAGAAGATGAGCGCGGCGACCCCGGGCTCGCTGGGTGACGCTTTCCAGCAGGCGCGCATGCACCAGCCCGGCGGCACCGTCATCCAGGGCGAGGTCGTCCGGGAGGACGAGTACCCGGGCCCGCGCCGCGACGACGGGGACCCGCGCCCGCCGATCATGCCCTGAGCGGCGTACGCGCACACGAACGGCCGGGGGCCGGACCCAGTGGATGGGTCCGGCCCCCGGCCGTTGTGCGCTGTTTGCCGATGCCCCGCAGGGTTATGCGGACTTGCGGCTGTCCCTCGGGTGCACCGCGATGTTCATCGCGCCCGAGCGCAGCACCGCCAGACGCTCCTCGAGGACCTCTTCGAGCTCCTCGCGGGTGCGCCGCTCCATCAGCATGTCCCAATGCGTACGGGCGGGCTTGGCCTTCTTCTCCTCAGGGCCGTCGCCGTCGACGAGAAGTGCCTGGGCCCCGCAGACCTTGCACTCCCACTCCGGCGGAATTTCGGCCTCCACCGAGAAGGGCATCTCAAAGCGGTGCCCCTTCTCGCATGCGTACTCCACGGCCTGGCGCGGAGCCAGGTCGATGCCGCGGTCCGTCTCGTAGCTGGTCACTACGAGGCGCGTGCCGCGAAGAGCTCGCTCACTCATGAATCGTGCCTCCCGGGCTTGTCGCCCACAGGACAGGTGTCGCTGTCGTCGTCATCCGGTCAACGTCCGGTCGGCGGTAAAGATTCCCGGTCCCCGGGTCATGCGTCGCCGTCGTAGCCGCAGCCTGATCAGTACATGCTGTACCCACCGACGCCCGGTTTGTCACATCTGACACCAGATGTCACCTAGCGTTTCAGATTCTTGACGTGCAGTAACGGTACGCCTGGCAGGCCAACCGCGTACACTACCGGCCTTTGCCTTCAGGTGCTAAATCCGGGTCGGTACAGGATTCCCCGCGTCGCGTACCGCCTGACGGACAGGTACCCGCGCGAGCAGGACAAAACCGATCACAAAGAATGCCACCAAAGACACGATCGCGTCCCGGTAACTCCCCGTCATTTGGTACGCGAGCCCGAACACCAGGGGCCCCACCCAGCTCATGCCCCGGTCGCTCATCTCGTACGCGGAGAAGTACTCGGCTTCTTTACCCGCCGGTACGAGGTGCGAGAACAGCGAGCGCGACAGGGCCTGGGTGCCGCCGAGGACGAGCCCGATGCCGACGGCCAGGGCGTAGAACCAGACCGGGGCCCCCTTCGGGAGGAAGTAGCCCGCCCCGATCGTCACGGTCCACGCCACGAGCGAGCCGAGGATCGTCCGCTTGGCGCCGTACGCGCGGGCGAGCCGGCCCATCGCGAGCGCACCCGCCACCGCCAGGACCTGGACCAGCAGCACGGCCGTGATCAGCGACGACTGGTCGAGGCCCAGCTCCTCGGAGCCGTACACGGAGGCCTGCGAGATGACCGTCTGCACGCCGTCGTTGTAGATGAGGTAGGCGAGGAGGAACGAGAGCGTCAGCGGGTGGCGGCGCATGTCCTTGAAGGTCGCGCGGAGCTGGCGCAGGCCCGTCCCCGTGCGGGTACCGCCCGGCGCCGGCGCCGAGCGCCGGTCGCGCAGGCGGCGTAGCGGCACCAGCGTGAACGCGCCCCACCAGACCCCCGCGGAGGCCAGACAGATGCGTACGGCCGTCGACTCGGTGAGACCGAAGGAGTCGTGCGCCATGTACAGCACGAGGTTCGCCACGAGTACGAGCGAGCCCGACGCGTAACCGAAGGCCCAGCCGCGCGACGAGACCGCGTCCCGCTCCTCGGGTGGCGCGATCTGCGGCAGGTAGGAGTTGTACAGCACCATCGAGACGGCCAGCGAGGCGTTCGCGACCACCAGCAGCAGCCCGCCGAGCAGATAGCGGTCGCCGTCCAGGAAGAACATGCAGGTCGTGGCCGCCGCGCCGATGTACGCGGCGAGCGCGAGGAGCGGCTTCTTGCGGCCCGAGCGGTCGGCGGCCGCGCCCGCGAGCGGCATCACGAAGATCGCGACGATCACGGACAAGGAGACCGTGTACGCGAAGAACGACCCCGCGCGGACCGGGACGCCCAGCGGGTGCACATAGCCGTCCGCGTCCGCCGCGGCCTTGGCGACCGAGGTGAGATACGGCCCCAGGAACACCGTGAGGACGCTCGTCGAGTAGACCGAGCACGCCCAGTCGTAGAAGTACCAGCCGCGTTGTTCCCGCCTGCGGTCGGCGAGGGCGGTGGCGCCCGTCGCCGTCTCGTGCACGGTGTCGGTGCCCACCCGTGTCCCCTTGTAGTCCCCGTGGTCGGTCGCGCCCGGCGCCCGTCAGACCCAGCTTCCCCGGTCCTTCAGGACGTCCCGCAGCGTCTCGATGTGATCGGAAACTATGCCATCGACCCCCAGGTCGAGAAGACGTCTCATCTCCGCTTCGTCGTTGACGGTCCAGACGTGGACCTGGAGCCCGCGCGCGTGGGCGGCCCGGACGAAGCGGTGGTCGACGACCCGGACCCGGCCGTGCGCCACCGGCACCTGGGCGCAGACCGCCGAGCGCCGCAGGGCGGCCGGTATCCCGTAGGAGCGCAGGCGCAGCCCGAGCACACCCTTGGTGCCGTACGACGTCGCGAGGCGCGGTCCCGCGAGCGCCTGGGCGCGGGCGACGCGGCCCTCCGAGAACGAGCCGACGCAGACGCGGTCCCACGCGCGCGTGCGGCGGAGCAGGTCGAGCAGCGGGACGAGGGCCGGCTCGTCCTTCACGTCCACGTTCCAGCGGATGTCGGGGAAGGTCTCCAGGAGCTCCTCGAAGAGCGGGACGGGTTCGCTGCCCGCCACGCGCGCGTGCCGCACCTCGCTCCACGGGAGGTCGGCGATGCGGCCGTGCGCGTCCGTGACCCGGTCCAGGGTGGCGTCGTGAAAGGCGACGAGCCGGCCGTCGCGGGTCGCGTGCACATCGGTCTCGATGTAGCGGTAGCCGAGGTCCACGGCCCGCCGGAACGCGGCCGACGTGTTCTCCAGGCCGTCCGCCGCCCCGCCGCGGTGGGCGAGGGCGAGCGGCCCGGGGTGGTCGAGATAGGGGTGGCGTACGCGCGCGTTCACCGTCGCAGTATGGCCTGCCGCGGTGACGCCCCGGCGACCGTGGTGGATCCGGCCGACGGCGCGGGAGCGGCGAAGAAGCGCAGGAAGAACTGGGCCAGCGGGCCGATCGTCACGGCGTAGAGGACCGTGCCGACGCCGATCGTGCCGCCGAGCAGGAAGCCGGTCACCACGACGACGACCTCGACCGTCGTGCGCATCAGGCGGATCGACCGGCCGGTGCGCCGGTGCAGCCCCGTCATCAGGCCGTCGCGCGGTCCGGGGCCGAACCGGGCCGCGATGTAGAGGCCGGTCGCCGCGCCGTTGAGCACGATGGCGACGACCATCAGCGGAATCCGCACTCCGTAGGAGTGCACGTCGGGGACGAGGGACAAGGTGGCGTCCATGGCGAGGCCGACCACGAAGACGTTCGAGACCGTGCCGAGCCCCGGCCGCTGGCGCAGCGGGATCCACAGGAGCAGCACGAGCGCGCCCACGATGATCGACATCACGCCGATGGAGATCCCGGTCAGTTCGGAGAGGCCCTGGTGCAGCACGTTCCACGGCTCCAGGCCCAGATCCGCCTCCACCAGGAGCGCCGAGCTGGCGCCGTACAGGGCGAGACCCACGTAGAGCTGGACGAGCCGGCGGACGAGCGGGCCGGCGGCCCGGGCCGGAGAGGGATCGGCGGTCGCGGTCATGAAAGTGCCCCCTGTGGAGATAGTGGCCTGACCCGTGACACTCTGTGGCCTGTCAACAGAAGCCAAACACGGCCAATTCCGGGAAGGTGGACTGGATCGTATGGCCCAGTGGACTTCGGCGATCGGCTCGGTGCAGCTCGCCCGGCTGCTCACCTCGCAGCAGCCGCGCCCGGCGGGCCCCGGCACCCGCCGCCCGCCCGCCTATCGCGCGCTCGCCGACGGCATCCGCCTGCTCGTCCTGGAGGGCCGCGTCCCGGTGGCCACACGACTGCCTGCCGAGCGGGAACTGGCCCAGGCGCTCTCGGTGAGCCGCACCACCGTCGCGGCCGCCTACGAGGCGCTGCGCGGCGAGGGGTTCCTGGAGTCCCGCAGGGGAGCGGGCAGTTGGACCGCCGTACCGGCCGGGAACCCGCTTCCGGCCCGCGGCCTGGAGCCGCTGCCGCCCGAGGCCCTCGGCTCGATGATCGACCTCGGCACGGCCGCGCTGCCCGCCCCGGAACCGTGGCTGACCCGCGCCGTCCAGGGCGCCCTCGAAGAGCTGCCGCCGTACGCCCACACGCACGGCGACTACCCCGCGGGGCTGCCCGCGCTGCGCACGATGATCGCCGAGCGGTACACCGCGCACGGCATCCCGACCATGCCCGAGCAGATCATGGTGACGACCGGGGCCATGGGCGCCATCGACGCCATCTGCCACCTCTTCGCGGGCCACGGCGAGCGGGTGGCCGTCGAGTCGCCCAGTTACGCCAACATCCTCCAGCTCATGAAGGAGGCCGGGCTGCGCCTGGTGCCCGTGGCCATGGCGGACGGCCTCGCGGGCTGGGACCTCGACCGCTGGCGGCAGGTCCTGCGGGACGCGGCGCCCCGGCTCGCCTACGTCGTCGCGGACTTCCACAACCCGACCGGCGCGCTCGCCGACGAGGAGCAGCGCCGCTGTCTGGTGGACGCCGCGCGCTCGGCGGGCACGGTCCTCGTGGTCGACGAGACGATGACCGAGCTCCACTTCGACGCCGACCGCGCGATGCCGCGCCGCGTCTGCGCGTTCGACCCCGGCGGGTCCACGGTCGTCACCGTCGGCTCGGCCAGCAAGGCGTTCTGGGCCGGTATGCGGATCGGCTGGGTGCGCGCGGCCCCGGACGTCATCCGCAGCCTGGTCGCCGCGCGCGCGTACGCGGACCTGGGCACCCCGGTCCTCGAACAGCTCGCCGTGAACTGGCTGTTGAACACCGGGGGCTGGGAGGAGGCCGTGGATCTGCGCCGCGGCCAGGCACGCGAGAACCGGGACGCCCTCGTGACCGCCCTGCGCCGGGAGCTGCCCGGCTGGGAGTTCGACGTGCCCGAAGGCGGCCTGACGCTGTGGGTGAAGGCGGGCGGCCTCTCCGGTTCCCGGCTCGCCGCGGTGGGGGAGCGGGTCGGGGTGCGGGTGCCGTCCGGGCCGCGGTTCGGCGTCGACGGCGCCTTCGAGGGCTACGTCCGGCTGCCGTTCACCGTCAGCGGGGCCGTGGCCGACGAGGCGGCGGTGCGGCTCGCCGCGGCGGCCCGGCTCGTCACCGAGGGCCAGGAATCGGGCGGGGACGTGCCGCGCACCCTGATCGCGTGAGGCGTGAGGCGTGAGGCGTGAGGCGTGAGACATGAGACGTGGTGCGTGCGGCGCCGCTCACGCCGCACGCGCCACGGCCGGGCGTCATCCGTATGACGCCCGGCCGTGACGGAGAAGGGACAGGAGTCAGCGGTCGGCGAGGGCCTCGGCCTCGTCGGGCACCGATTCCACCGTGCTGTCCGCGGGGGTGAGCCGCTCCGGCAGCAGCGCCATCACGGCCTGCCGGTGCGCCTCGCTGGTCGCGTCGTCGTACGGGTCGGGGGTGGCCGGCACCTGGAGCCTCAGGACCGGGCCCGTGCCCAGGCGTGCGTAGCCGCGGCCGGGCGGGACGTCCGTGGTCGGAGTCGTCGGCGGCTGGGTGCCGAGAACGTCCTCCAGTTCCTCCGGAGCGGCCGGCCCGAGCACCACGCGCGCGCGGGTGTGCTGGCGCACCGGTTCGATCAGGGCGTCGAGGCTGTCGAACTGCTCGGCCACGACGACCGTCACGCCCGCCGCGCGGCCGTGCCGCAACGGCACCTGCAGCAGCGTCTGCGGGTCCTTGCGGCCGTCCGCCGCGGCGAGGTGGCCGAGTGCGCCGGGCCGGTCGAGCAGGATCCAGAGCGGGCGCTTGATGTCGTCCGGAGTGGGGTGTCCGGCCTGACGCGCCCGATTCGCCGCGATGAGGCGCCGCTCGGTCTCGTGAGCGGCCCATTCGAGGCTGGCGAGCGCGCCCGCGAGGCCGCACTCGACGGCGAGCACACCGTCCCGGCCCACCAGGCACGCGTAGTCGCCGGTGCCGCTGCCCTCGATGATCAGCACGTCGCCGTGTTCGAGGGCCTGCAGCGCGATGGAGCGGACCAGGGAGGTCGTGCCGCTGCCCGGCTGGCCGACGACCAGCAGATGCGGCTCGGTGGAACGGACGCCGGTGCGCCAGACGACCGGCGGCACGTCCCGCTGCTCTTCGCCGTCCGAGACCGGCAGCGTGCGCTGCACCCCGGTCTCGTCGGTGAAGCCGAGCACCGTCTCGGCCGGACCCGTCACGAATCGCTGGGCGGCGATGTCGGTGGGGAGCGGGGCGAGGACGGTCACCGTGAGGTGGTTGCCCTCCTCGTCCCAGACGAAGTGGTACTCGCGGCCCCGGCCCAGCTTGGCGCCGAGGAGCTGCTCGATGCGGGCCCGCGCATCGGCCTCGCCGTCGGTGAAGTAGGCGGGGTAGCTGATCGTGAGCCGGTCGAAGCGCCCGTCGCCGTCGAAGTCGTACGTCTCGAACGCCTTCTCCCACTCGCCGCCGTGGGTGTAGAGCGGGGCGGGGTCCTCGGCGACGGAGAAGTACGGCACGAGCGCCTCGTAGAGCGAGGAGAGCCGCTTGACCTGCGACTCGTCGGGGCCCGTCGGCTCCGGCGGTTGCTTGGGGTCACGGCCCTTCCACGCGGCCGCCGCCATCACGGTGATGATCGCCAGCAGCGGCCCGTAGGGAATGAACACCACGACCAGGACCACGGCGGCCACCAGGAACAGCAGCGGTCCGCGCCGGTCCTTGGGGGTGTCCGTCCACTTGCGTCGCCCGGCGGCAGCCAGGCGACGCAGTCCACGCGTGATCGTGATGAGCGGATGGAGTACGTCGGTGGCGCCGTCGGCGGCCGTCCGTGCCATTTCCCGGCTCCGGGCGATGGAGGCGCTGCCGGTGCTCAGAATGCGGGGCAACGGGGAGTTCGGTCGCCTGGCCACGTCATTCTCCTGAAGGTGTGTGCGGGTGGATGGGCCGTCAGAACTTGATCCCGCCGAGCAGGCTGGCGAGGCTCGCGCCGCCTGCCTTGATGCTCGGGGCGATGGCCGTGCCCGCCAGGTAGAAGCCGAAGAGGGCGCAGACCAGTGCGTGCGAGGCCTTGAGTCCGTCCTTGCGGAAGAACAGGAAGACGATGATGCCGAGCAGCACGACGCCCGAGATGGACAGGATCATGAGGGTTCTCCTGGTTGATGGGGACAGTCACCATGAGTTCTTCCAGGCTCACAGCATGTATCTATACGACAAAAGGTGCAAATGGGTGTTTTTTCTCGGTTTTCACCCGGTCGGCAGACGGCTGGTGGGCTGCTGTGACGTGCCGCCGGACGGTCGTCCGTACCGGTGGTGATCTTTGCCTCGCCGGGGTCGGGTCATGTGCCCGAGCGGGCAGTACTCTGTCGATTCACTCGTACGGCTGCACGGCCGTACCGGCACGGATGTGAAAGGCGGTTCGGTCGATGAGCGAAGCCCCCGACCCGGAGGTCGTGGAGCTGGCCACCAAGATCTTCGATCTCGCGCGTCGTGGCGAGACGGAGGCCCTCACGGGGTACGTGGACGCGGGCGTGCCCGCGAACCTGACCAACGACCGTGGGGACACGCTCGTCATGCTCGCCGCCTATCACGGGCACGCGCAGACCGTGGCCGAGCTGCTGCAGCGCGGGGCCGACGCCAACCGGCCCAACGACAAGGGGCAGACCCCGCTCGCGGGCGCCGTCTTCAAGGGCGAGGAGGCCGTCATCAAGGTGCTCATCGCCGGGGGAGCGGATCCGGCCGTGGGGACGCCGTCGGCGCTCGACACGGCGCGCATGTTCGGCAAGGCAGACCTTCTGGAGCTCTTCGGCGCCTCCTGACCGACCGGCGCTGACCAGGCAAAACGGGGGTACAGGAAATGTGGTCGCGGCGGGCGGAACCGCTGGGTCATGATGACGGCGTGATTTACGGACGCGATGGCGGGGCAGGTGCTGCCCACGAGTCACGCGGGCCGTAAGCGGCCCGGTCCGGGCCTTGGACGAGAGGCAGAGAGATGGTCTACAGCAAGCAAGAAACGGCGGGCGCTCCGACGTGTTGTCGCGTGGCCAGGTAGTTGCAGGTTCCCGGTTGCGTCGACGCTTGATGTGAGGCTGTTTCCCATGTTCGAACCGGTCATAGCGCCCAGCGGTACGCTGCTCGGCCTGCTGCAGCGGGGCCGCGGCGACGGCACCCTGCACGCGCTGACGGCCCCGCGCCACGAGGCGCTCGCGGCTCTCAATCACTGTGTGCTGAGCGACCCCCGCCACGACTGGCAGGTGGAGAACCGCTCGCTCTACTACGCCCGTCTCTACCTCGACCTCCACGGCGAGCTCGGGGAGATCGAGGCGCACCTCTTCGACCCCGACGACCTCGTCGACACCGACGAGTGCCGCACCGGGCTCGCCCTGTCCGTGCTCGGGCACCTCGCCTCCTACGGCAGGCAGGACGCCCTGGAGCTGCTGCGCAGGTACGCCGCCCTGGGCGGGAACTGGGCGTGGGCGCTGGACGAGCTGGCGCTGCGCGACGACGACGCCGGGCTGCGCGCCCTGGCCGAGCCGATCCTCGCCAGGTTCCCCGCGCACGCCGAGGCCGACCTGGTCGCCGCCGTACGGGACGCCTTCGAGCCCAGGCCCTGGCGCCTGTGGGCCGAGGACCCGAGGCCGCAGGTGGGAGCACGCGTGCGTGCCGCCCAGGAAGCCGGCTCCTTCGACCGCTGGCAGCGCCAGATGCGACCGTCGGGGCCACGCCCCGGGTGGAGCGTGCAGGCCGTCTTCGACTGGGCCCAGGAGGGCTTCGAGCGCGGCGCCGCCCTGTACGTGCCGGCCGCGCGCTGCCTGAGCGCCGTCGCCGGGCCCGCCGACCGTGCCGAGATCCTGCGGGCCGCCCGCGACGGCTCGGACGGCGCGCGCTGCACCGCCCTGCGCTACCTCACCGATACGCACGATCCCGACGTCCTCGATCTCGTCGAGGCCGCCGTGGAGTCACCCTCCCGGGTAGTCGTGGACGCCGCCGTCGACTGCTTCGAGCGGATGCGCTCGATCGCCGCCGTGCAGCGCGCCCGCCGCTGGGCCCCACGCCCCGACGTGCTCGGCGCCGCCGCCGGACGCATGCTCGCCTGCAGGGGCGGCGCCCAGGACCAGGAACTCGTCCTGCACGCCCTCAGGGAGGCCGTCCGCGGCGACGGACCCGACGCCCCCACCCTCTGGCCGCTCGTCGACGGAGCGGGCCGCCTCGGCATCGCCTGCGCGGCCCCCGTCCTGCGGCACGTCTACCGCGAGACCGCCTCGTCCCATCTGCGCGGGCACGCCGCCCGCGCCCTCGCCGCCACCGACCCCTCCTTCGCCGCCGGCTTCGCCGTCGAGTGCCTGTGGGACTGCGAGGAGTCCACCCGCGAGGTCGCCGCACGGCACGCCGAGACGGGTGACGCCCGGGTCGTGGACCAGCTGCGCAGGCTCGCCGCCGATCCGGCCGAGGAGGCCGAGGTGCAGACCGCCGTACGCAGCAGGATCGGGCCGGACGCGACCGCCCTGTGACGCGCTGATGGACGGGAGGCGGCCCCTCGGGTGAGAGGCCGCCTCGCGCTGTTTCCCCAGGTGTCGCGGGGTGACGCAACGCTCATGGGACGTTCCACGGCGGGAAAGATCCACGTTGACGTGGGCACGCCGGGCGCGGCGACAACTCCCGTATGCGTGTCGTCATCGTGACCGAGTCCTTCCCGCCCGACATCAACGGTGTGGCGCACTGCGCCCTGCAGACCGCACGGCACCTCGCCGCCCGCGGTCACGAACCCCTCGTCATCGCCCCGGCCACGGCGGCCGGGCCCGAGGCCGACGCCGCGGCGCCCTGCCCCGTCGTCCGCGTGCCTTCCCTGCCCCTGCCCGGCTATCCGCAGGTACGGGTCGCGCTGCCGAGCCGTCGCGTGACGCAGACGGTCGCCGCGCACGGCGCCGAACTGGTCCATCTGGCCAGCCCGTTCGTGCTCGGCGTGCGCGGCATGGCGGCCGCGGCCCGGCTGCGGATCCCCGCCGTCGCCGTCTACCAGACCGACCTCGCCGGATACGCCCGTACGTACATGGGGGCCGGGGAGGCCGCGGCGTGGCGGCGGATCCGCGGGGTGCATGCCGCCGCCGACCGGACCCTCGCCCCGTCCACCGCCGCCCGGCGGGACCTGGAGGCGCACGGGGTGCCCCGGGTGCGGCTGTGGCCGCGGGGCGTGGACGCCGTACGGTTCCGGCCCGAACACCGCGACGAACAGCTGCGGGCCGGGCTCGCGCCGCGCGGCGAACTCCTCGTCGGATACGTGGGCCGGCTCGCCCCCGAGAAACAGGTGGAACTGCTCGCCCGCACGTGCGGCCTGCCGGGCGTACGCGTCGTGGTCGTCGGGGACGGTCCGAGCTCGGGCACCCTGCGGTGCGCGCTGCCCGGCGCCGTGTTCCTGGGGCGGCGCACCGGCGACGAACTCGCCCGGATCTTCGCCTCGTTGGACGTGTTCGTGCACACAGGCCCCTACGAGACGTTCTGCCAGACCGTGCAGGAGGCCATGGCGAGCGGGCTGCCGGTGATCGCGCCCGCGGCCGGCGGGCCCCTCGACCTGGTGGCGCACGGCACGACCGGGCTGCTCGTGCCGCCCGGTGACGCCGACGCCGTACGGGACGCCGTGTGGTCCCTCGCCGCCGACCCCGGGCTGCGCGCGGACTACGGCGCCGCCGCGCGGGCCGCCGTCGCCGGACGCACCTGGGAGGCCGTGGGGGACCGGCTGATCGAGCACTACGCCGACGTGCTGCACACCCGGACGGCGGTGGCGGCATGAGCGGGGCGCTGCGGATCGTACGGCTCGCGAACTTCGTCGCCCCCTCCTCCGGCGGACTGCGCACCGCACTGCGGGAGTTGGGAACCGGATACGCGGCGTCGGGGCACGAGCCGGTGCTGATCGTGCCCGGCGAGCGCTTCTCGGACGAGGAGAGCACACAGGGCCGGGTCCTCACCCTGCCGGGGGCGCCGCTGCCGGGCACCGGCGGATACCGCGTCCTGGCCGAACGGCGGCGCGTGGAGCGGCTGTTGGAGCGACTGCGCCCCGACCGCCTGGAGGTGTCGGACCGTACGACCCTGCGCTGGACCGGCGAGTGGGCGCGCCGGGCCCGGGTCCCCGCCGTCATGGTGTCCCACGAGACCGCGCACGGTGTGCTGCGCACCTGGGGTGTGCCCGAGCGGGCGGCGCGCCGGGCCGCCGACGCACTCAACTCCCGTACGGCGCACGCCTACGCGCGCGTGGTCTGCACGACGGAATGGGCCGAGCGGGAGTTCGTGCGGATCGGCGCGCGGAACGCGGTGCGGGCCCCGCTCGGCGTCGACCTGGTGTGCTGTCGGCCGCAGGTGAGGGACGCGGCGGTGCGGGCCCGCCACGCGCGCGGGGGCGAGGTGCTGCTCGTCATGTGTACGCGCCTCTCGGTGGAGAAGCGGCCGGGCACGGGCATCGCGGCCGTGGCGGCGCTGCGCCGTGCCGGGCTTCCGGTGCGGCTCGTCGTCGCGGGGGAGGGGCCGCTGCGGGCGCGGCTCGAACAGCGGGCCCGGCGGCTGCCCGTGACGTTTCTGGGACACGTCGCCGACCGGGCGGAGCTGGCCGCGCTGCAGGCCGCCGCCGACGTGTGCCTGGCGCCCGGACCCGCCGAGACCTTCGGGCTCGCCGCGCTGGAGGCGCTGGCCTGCGGGACGCCCGTCGTCGTGAGCGGGTCGTCCGCGCTGCCCGAGGTGGTCGGTGCCGCTGGGGCCGTGGCCGGCGACAGCGGGCCGGCCTTTGCGGAGGCCGTGCGCGAGGTGCTGGCGCGGCCCGCGCAAGAGCGCAGGGAGGCGGCACGCGCGCGGGCGGAGCGTTTCGGGTGGGGCGCAGCGGTGGACGCCTTCCTGGCGGCGCACGAGGCGCCGGCCGTGCGGGAGGTGGCGGCATGAAGGGGCGCCCGCTGCGGTTCGCCGCGCTCGGCGACTCGCTGACCGAGGGCATCGGCGATCCCCTGGAGGACGGTCGCCGGCGGGGCTGGGCCGCGCTGCTGGCCGAAGGGCTCGCGCCCGCCGAAGTGCCCGTGGAGTTCCGGAACTTCGCGGTCAGCGGGGCGCAGACCCTCGACGTGCTGGAGCGCCAGCTCCCGGACGCGCTGGCCTTCGCGCCCGATGTCGCGTCCGTCGTCGTCGGCGTCAACGACACCCTGCGCCGCACCTTCGACATCCAGCGGGTCGCGGCGCGGCTGGACGGCGTGTACGGCGCGTTCGGCGAGCGGGGCACGCTGCTGCTCACGGCCTGCCTGCCCGATCCGGGCGCCCTGCTCGGCCTGCCCGGGGCTCTGGCCCGCCCTCTCGCGCGCCGCCAGCGCGCGGTCAACTCCGTGGTCCACGCCCTCTCCGAACGCCACGGAGCCGTCCATCTGCACGCCGCCGACGCCGACTGGGTGGCCGACCGCGCCCTGTGGAGCGCCGACCGGCTGCACCCGGGGGAGCGCGGGCACCGGCTGCTCGCCGCCCGCTTCCACGCCCTGCTGGCCGCCGGGGGAGCGGCTCTGGGCCCGCCGCCCGGCGCCGAACCCGACAGGCCCGCGCCGACCCGCACCGCCGGCCTGTGGTGGCTGGCCACGGAGGGCACCGGCTGGGTCGCCCGGCGCTGCACCGACCTGCTGCCGCAACTGCTCGCGCTGGCCGCGGAGGAGGTGCGGCACGGGCTGCGCGGGACGAGCGCGCGGCTGGATCTGCGGGCCTCGGCGGGTGCGGCCGCCGCGTTGTCGGCGGTGTCGTGCCCGGTGTCCGCCGACGGCGCAGCGGCGTAGGGCACCGCGGAGCGGACCACCGCGGGTGCGAGGCGCCGCGGCCCCCGCCCTCCCCCGGCGGGGCAGGGGCCGCGGGCCGGTCTCAGGGGACGCGGTACTGGTCGTCCCGGGTGTCCGCGACGAACATGTGCCCCGGCGCGTGCGTGATCGCGAACGGCGGCCGGGACGCCGTCACGGCCGCCTGGGGCGTCACCCCGCAGGCCCAGAAGACCGGGATGTCGCCGTCGTGCAGGTCCACCGGATCGCCGAAGTCCGGTGCGTCGAGGTCCTTGATGCCGAGGACCCTGGGGTCGCCGATGTGCACCGGGCCGCCGTGCACCGCGGGCATCAGGGAGCTCTCCCTGATCGCCGCCTCCAGGGCCTGCGGCGGCACCGGGCGCATCGACACGACCAAGGGGCCGTGCAGCCGGCCCGCGGGGCGGCACACGCGCGTGGTCACGTACATCGGCACGTTCCGGTTCTGCTCGACGTGGCGCAGCGGCACCCCGGCCGCGGCGAGCGCCCACTCGAACGTGAAGCTGCAGCCGATCAGGAACGACACCAGGTCGCCGCGCCACTGGTCCAGGACGTCGGTCGGCTCGGCCGTCAGCTCGCCGTGCTCCCACACCCGGTAGCGCGGCAGATCGGTGCGCAGATCGGCGCCCGGGGCCAGAACGGTCGTCCAGTCGCCGGCGTCCGTGACGTCGAGGACCGGGCACGGCTTCTGGTTGCGCTGGCAGAACAGCAGCATGTCGTAGGCCCAGTCGGCCGGTACGGAGATCAGGTTGGCCTGGGTGTGGCCGCGCGCCCAGCCGGCCGTGGGGGCGCTCGCGCCCGCACGGAAGTGGGCCCGCGTCTGCTCCGGGCTCCGGTGGGCGGTGCGGTCTTCCGTGCGGGTCACAGGAGTTCCCTTCCGCGGGTCTCGGGCAGGCCGAGCAGGGCCACGACGGCCAGGGCGTAGCCGATCGCCCCGAAGACGAGCGCGCCGCCCACGCCCCAGCTGTCCGCGAGGAAGCCGACGAGGGTCGGGAAGACGGCGCCGACCGCGCGGCCCGTGTTGTACGTGAAGCCCTGCCCCGTGCCGCGTACGGCGGTCGGGTACAGCTCGCTCAGGAACGAGCCGAAGCCGCTGAAGATGGCCGACATACAGAAGCCCAGCGGGAAACCGAGCACCAGGAGAAGGGTGTTGGCGCCGTCCGGGATGTGCGTGTACACGAGGATGCACACCGCGGACAGCACCGCGAACAGCACGATGGTGCGTTTCCTGCCCAGCCGGTCGGTGAGGTGACCGCCCGTCAAGTAGCCGATGAAGGCACCGGAGATGAGGAACGCCAGATAGGCGCCGGTGTTGACCACCGTGAGGCCCCGGTCCGACTTCAGGTAGGTCGGCACCCAGGTGGCGAGCGTGTAGTAGCCGCCCTGGACTCCGGTCGACAGGAGCACCGCGAAGAGGGTCGTGCGCAGCAGGCCCGGCCTGAAGATCTTGACGAACGACCCTTTGCGGTCGCTGGTGTCGAGCTTCTCCACCGCCTTGGGGGCGTCCTGCACGCGGCGGCGCACCCACACCACGAGGAGGGCGGGCAGCGCGCCCGTCCAGAACATCACGCGCCAGGCCAGATTGGCGTCGAGGAACTGGAAGACCAGGGTGTAGACGATCACGGCCAGGCCCCAGCCCGCCGCCCAGGCGCTCTGCACGGCGCCCAGCGTGCGGCCCCGGTGCTTCGCGGAGGCGTACTCGGCGACCAGGACCGCGCCGACCGCCCACTCGCCACCGAACCCCAGGCCCTGAAGGGCACGGAAGACCAGCAGCGTCTCGTAGTCGGGCGCGAAGCCGCACGCCACGGTGAACACGGCGTACGTGGCCACCGTGATCATCAGGGCGCGGACCCGGCCGATACGGTCGGCGATCACGCCCGCCGCGGCGCCGCCGACCGCGGAGACGACGAGGGTGACGGTGGTGATCAGACCGGTCTGGCCGCTGTTCAGACCGAAGTACGCGGCCAGCGCCACCATGCTCAGCGGCAGCGTGAAGTAGTCGTAGGAGTCGAGGGCGTAGCCGCCGAAGGCGCCGGCGAACGCGCGCCGGCCGCGCGGACCGAGTGCCCGCAGCCAGCCGAGGGCGCCGTCGGTATCGGTGCGCTCGACATCGGTGCGCTCGACGTCGGTGCGCTCGGTATCGGTGCGCTCGGTATCGGTGGGCGAGGAGGAAGCGGCAGGGGTCGTGGCGCTCGGAGTCGGTGGAGTCGTGCCCATGAGGCACCTCGCAGGGGACTCGGGAACTCGCGGGGAGGTGAGCGTGCGTGGTGGTGCGTGGTGCGGAGCCGTGCCTGTCCGCCAAGGTAGAGGATCGTTGAACGATCCCTCAATACCCATGTTGTTTCGTTCTTGTATCTGCGCTTGAATTCGGCCGTGGCCATGGATGAACTGAACGCACTCGCGGACGACCGCGCGCTGCTCGGGCGCACCAGCACGGCCGAGCGGGTCGCGGACATTCTCAGGAGCCGGATCGCGGAGGGCTTCTTCCCGCCCGGCACCCGGCTGTCGGAGGACAGCATCGGGGGCGCGCTCGGCGTCTCCCGCAACACCCTGCGCGAGGCGTTCCGGCTGCTCACGCACGAGCGGCTGCTGGAGCACCGGCTCAACAAGGGCGTCTTCGTGCGCGTCCTGAGCGTGCACGACGTCGAGGACATCTACCGGACCCGGCGCATGATCGAGTGCTCCGTCGTGCGCTCACTCGGCGACCCTCCGTACGCCCTCGACCGCGTCGCCGCCGCCGTCGCGGACGGACAGCGGGCGGCGAAGGCGCGGGAGTGGAAGGGCGTCTCCACCGCCAACATCCACTTCCACCGGGAACTCGTCGCCCTCGCCGGCAGCGAGCGGACCGACGAGCTGATGCGCAGCGTCCTCGCCGAACTGCGGCTCGCGTTCCACGTCGTCGACGACCCGCGCCGCCTCCACGAGCCGTATCTGGTCCGGAACGTGAAGATCGTCGAGACGCTCGCCGACGGGCGCAGGGACGAGGTCGAGGCGCTGCTCGCCGACTACCTCGACGACTCCCGCGACGGGCTCGTCGAGGCGTACGGGCAGAAGGTGACGGGGGAGGACTAGGGCGTGTTTCGAAAGTCCCGCCTGCCCCGCGACGCCTGGCACGCACTCCCCCAGCCTTCGGCCGGGGGGACCCCCTGCGGCGTTGCTGAAACGCCCGAATAGCTCCGCTATGAGGACGCTCCGGCGCCTTGCGATCGCACGCACCAGACGCCGCGGGGCCCGCCCTTCGGGCGGACGACGGGACTTTCGAAACACGCCCTAGTGGCCCGCGGGGCCCGTGGCATCTGCGTCGTTTCGACCGTTGTCAGACCCAGCGCCTAGTCTGTGCTCCGTGACTTCGCCTGCCACCACGGAATCCGTTCCGCCCCAGCTCAGCGCGGGGCCGCGCCCCGCACCGGGCCCGGCCGCCGACGAGGGGCTCGCGCGGCGGCTTCGCGCGCTCGCCTGCACCGCTCCGCTGCACGACCTGGACGTGCGCAAGGCGAACCTGGCGGGCGAGTACTCGACGTACGGAATGGCCGAGGTGGCCCTCTCGGCGATCGACCTGGTCACGCTGAACATGGACTTCGACACGGGCGCCGACCACGAGCAGATAGTGGCTCGCCTGATGCCGCGCATCGCCGCGCAGGCCCCGCAGCGGCCGGCCGCCGAGCACGAGCGGGTGGCGCGCTGGGTCCTGGAGAACCTGATCAACGTAGGCAGCGTGGACCGCGGCTTCCGCGCCGTCTACGGCACGTTCGCGACCGACGGCTCCTACGTGCGGCGCGACTACGACTTCAAGCTGATCGAGGAAGTCCCCGGCTACGGGGGCAGCGTCTATCTGCGCACGACCGACGAGGCGGTCAATGTGCTGGTGGGGGCGCTCGACACCGACGTCACCAGCGCGCAGATCGCCGCCGAGGTGAAGCTGGAGGTCCTGATCAGCCGCGGGCGGCTCGCGGACGCCCAGCTCGCCGCCGAGCAGGCCCGCTACCGGACGGTGCAGTACTCGGAGACGCTCCGCAAGGCGCTCGACGCCACGCGCCGCAATGTGCGCGCCGTCGACTGGCTGCAGGCCGTGCCCGACATGATCGCCGAGGCCCTCGACCACGTGGCGGACCGCTACCGCCACGAGAACGCGATCCTGACGAACATCCGCAAGGCACGCGACGAGTCCGAGGACCCCGAGCAGAAGCGCCGCGCCGCCGAGCTCGTCGACATCGTCAAGGACTGCATCCGCCGCCACACACAACTGCAGTCGCGCCTCCTGGAGGCCGGGCCGCTGTTCCGCGCCGAGCAGGACCGGCAGGCCTTCGCCACGCCCGCCGCCACCGCGGGCCTCGACCTGTACGGGCAGCTCGTCGCGCCATTGCTTCCGCTGCCGGTGCAGGACGCCCGCAAGGTGACCGACGCCTTCTTCGCCCGCGGCACCGGACTGCGCACGCCCGTCTCCGTACGCGTCACGGACCTGGTCGACATACTGCTGACCCCGCCCATGGAGCGCGAGCACCTCGGCGCCGAGATGCCCGAGCCCGATCTCATCGAGACCCCTGACGACAGCCGGTTCAGCGAGGAGCAGTTGGCGAGCGCCAAGGAACTGCTCGACCTGCCGTCGGACGCGCCGCGCCGGCTGTCGGGACTGCTCGCCGAAGCGCGCAGGCGCGACCCCGAACTGCCCTACCTGGTGGCCCTGTTGGCCGTGCACGCGGCCAGCCCCGCGGTCGGCACCGCCTACCGGCAGGGCGAGGAGAAGCTGCTGTTCGCCGTGGACGACGGCACCGAGCTGGACGACGCGGAGTTCGGCGGCGCCGACCTCATCGTCGGCACGGCCCTGCTCGACGCGGTCGGCATGGCCGCGGACCGGACGGAGGCCGCGTGAGGGGCCCGGAGAAGAACCAGGTAATGATCAAGGAGCACCGCCCGTGACCGAGTACCCCGAAGAGCACGCCGAGTGGGGCGAGCCCGAGGCGTCGGCCCCGGCCAAGGTCGCTGCCCCCGTCACCCCGGCCGACGCCGCCGACGCCGCGCGGCTCGTCGCCTTCGGCCTCCAGCCCAAGCTCCAGCCGTCCCGCGACCAGGAGTACGGCGACCTGCTGCGCCGCTACCGCGAGGACCCGCCGTTCGCGCGCCTGGCCGACGCCGTCGCCTCCGGGCTCGGACTCGTCGTCCTGGAGGTGTCCCCGCGCGCGGGCATGGCCGTGACCGCCGCCGAGGACTCCGTCTTCGCGGTGCGCATGGGCGACTACGCGCGCAGGACCGCCGCCGACTCCACCGACCGCTTCCTGCACGGCCTCGCGCACCTGGCCGTCGCCGCGCTCGCCTTCCCGCGCCCCGAGGACCTCGCCGACGACGGCTACATCGGCCGCGTGAGTGTCAACGGGGTGGACGCGTTCGTCCGGCAGGCCTGCCGCAAGCTGGAGGAGCGCGCCGAGGAGCAGGGCGAGAACACCGACCCGGCGAGCGACGCCCCCGGCCTGGAGGCCGCCTGGCGGATCTGGGCCCGCCGCAGCTCCACCGGAGCCACCAAGGACACGCGCCGCCTGGCCACGTCGACCACCGGCATCGTCGCCAAGGCCGTCACATTCCTCACCGACTCCGGATTCCTGCAGAGAACCGGCGACGACGGCGGCGGCACCTACCGCACGACGGCCAGATACCAGCTCCAGGTCCGCGACATGGCCGGCACCGCCGCCATGGCCGAGCTGCTCGACCTCGGTGTCGTCGCCGTGACCGACGGGTCCGCGAGCCTGATGCCCCCGATGGACGAGGACGCGGCCGAGCTCGTCGCCGACGCCGGCCTGCCGTTCCACTCCTAGGCCCTGTCCCGCGCCGTTCCCACCGACCGCCTCACCTTCCGTACCTACCACGAGAGTCCGCCATGTACGAGCTGTCCCGGGTTCGCCTCTACTCCATCGGGCCTGCCGGTGCGCGCTACGCCGACACCGTGCTCGACCTGCGGGGTGTCGGCGCGCCCGTGCCCGACCCCGCCCCGACCCAGGCGGAGTTCTTCGAGGACGAGCCCGTCGGCCCACCGCGCCGCCCCGCGCCGGCCGGTGTGCTCTTCCTGGAGAACGGCGGCGGCAAGTCGGTCCTGCTCAAGCTGATCTTCTCGGTGATGCTCCCGGGCCACCGGAACACGCTGGGCGGTGCCTCCTCCGGTGTGCTGCGCAAGTTCCTGCTGGCCGACGACTGCGGACACGTCGCCCTGGAGTGGCAGCACACCCTCACTGGTGAGTGCGTCGTCGTCGGCAAGGTCAGCGAGTGGCGCGGCCGCCAGGTGTCGAACGACCCCAAGAAGTTCGCGGAGGCCTGGTACTCGTTCCGGCCGGGCCCCGGGATGAGCCTCGACGCCCTGCCCGTCGCCGAGTCGAACGCCGTGCGTCCCGCCGCCGAGGGCGCGTCCGGTGCCCAGGGACGGCGCCGCACCATGAAGGGCTTCCGCGACGCGCTCGTGGAAGCGGGCAAGGCGTATCCGCACCTTGAGGTGACTTGGGAAGAGATCCACGACCGGTGGAACGAGCACCTGGGTGACCTGGGCCTCGACCCCGAACTCTTTCGCTACCAGCGGGAGATGAACGCGGACGAGGGCGAGGCCGCCGGCCTCTTCGCCGTCAAGAAGGACTCCGACTTCACCGACCTGCTGCTGCGGGCCGTCACCGACACCCGGGACACGGACGGCCTCGCCGACCTCGTCAGCGGATTCGGCAACAAGTTGGGACGACGCTCCGAGCTGATGGCCGAGCGGGACTTCACCGCCGGCTCCGTCGATCTGCTCAACCGGATCGTCGAGGCCGCGGAGACGCGCGCCCGCACGCGGGACATCCACACCGCCGCCGAGCGCCGCACGCGCACGCTGGCCCGCCGACTGTCCGCCCGCGCCGCCGTCGAGCGCGGCCGCACTCAGGACCTCGCCCAGCAGGTCACCGCCGCCGCGCACACCGTCACCGAGGCCGAGACCGCGCGGGAGCGCAGCGCGCTGATCGCGGCCGAACTCGCCTACCGGCACGCCTCGTTGGCCCTCGCCGGAGCCGAGAAGGCAGCCGCCGCCCAGAAGCGCGAGCTGGCCGACGCCCGTACGCTGCACTCCGCCTGGCAGGCCGCCGAGGCCGTGCTGCGTCACCGCGCCGCCGCCGACCGCTCCGCGCGCGTGGCCGTCGCCATCCGCGAGGCCGAGCGGGACGCCGCGCCCGCGCTCGCCGCTCGCGCCAAGGCCGCGTCCGACCTCGTACGGGCCCTGCACGGCGCCGCCGGGAAGGCCGAGCAGCACGCGAACGAGGAGGAGGAGCGCTCCGCCGTCCTCCAGGAGGCGGGCGAGGCCGCGCACCGCGACGCGACCGCCGCCGCCACCGACGCGCAGCGCGCCCGCAGCGAGCTCGGGCACCTGCGCCAGCGTCTCACCGAGGTCGAGCAGGAGACCGCCGAGGCCGTTCGCGCCGGATGGCTCGACGACAGCGCGCCCGACGCCGACCCGGCCCGCGCCGCGCTCGCCGCCGCCGACGCCGAGAAGACCACCGTCGCCGCGTGGGACACCGCGCGCGAGGCCGCCCGCCGCGGCGCCGAGCACGCCCGCGAGACCGCCGCCGCCGAGGCCCGCGCCGAGCTGACCGCCGCGCGCGCCGCCGACGCCGCGCGCGCCGCCGAGCACGCGTACCGGGCCGAGGAGCGGGCCGCCGCCTCGCTCGCCGGCGAGGAGCGGCTCGCCGAACTGCTCGGTGTGGACGGCCCTTCGAAGACCCCGCAGAGCGCCGGGTTCCCCGGCGCCGTGCGCGCCCGCGCCGTCGCCGACGACGCGCCGCTCACCGCCGAGGACCTCGACCGGGCCGCCGACGACCTCAAGGTCCTCCTCGACGACTCCGTCGCCGCCGCCGAGCGGCAGCTCTTCGACCTGCGCACCGCCGCCGCCGACGACTCCCGCATCCTCGGCGCCCTCGGCGACGGCGGACTGCTGCCGCCGGGCCCGGACGTCCTGGCCACCGTCGAGTTCCTCGGCGAGCACGGCATCCCGGCCCTGCCCGGCTGGCGCTACCTGGCCCAGGCCGTCGACCCGGCCGACCACGCGCGCGTGCTCGCCGCCCGGCCCGAGCTGGTCGACGGCGTCATCATCACCGACCCCGCCTCGCACCTCCGGGCCCGCGACGCCCTCGCGGGCGCCGCGCTGCTGCCCCGCTCCACCGTCGCCGTCGGCACCGCCGCCGCCCTGCTCGCCCCGACCCCGGCCGAGGCGGCGAGCGACGACGCCGTCTTCCTCGTACCGCCGAACCCGGCCATGCACGACGAGCACGCCGCCGACGAGGAGCGTCAAGCGCTGCGCGAGCGGGCCGCCCGGCGCGACGAGGACATCCGCGCCCTCGCCGGACGCCTCGCCAAGGACCGTGAGCTGACCGCCCGGCTGAGCTCCTGGCGCTCCGGCTGCCCCGCGGGCCGCCTCGCCGAGCTGGCCACCGCCGCGGCCGAGGCCCGTGCGTTCGCCGAGGAGTCCGAGGCCGAGCTGGCCGAGGCCCGCATCGCGCGCGCGGAGGCCGACGAGGTCGCCACCGAGGCCACTCGCGTGCGCGACGAGCGACAGGAAGCCGCGCAGAAGGCCCGCCGCGCCGCCGACGCCCTCGCCGGACTCGCGTTCCGGCTGCGCGAGCGCGCCGCCTGGCAGGCCAAGGTCCGCGAACTGGCCGACGAGGCCGTCGAGTTCGAGGCCCGCGCCCAGACCTGCCTGGAGCGGGCCCGCGCCGCGGACGAGGACCGGCGCGCCGCCCAGCGCTCCGCCGACGACGCCCACCGCACCGCCCGCACGCTGCGCGCGGAGCGCGCCGAGATCGCCGGCGCCCCCGACGACGTTCCCGAGGGCCCGGAAAGCGTGGCGCCGCAGGCGTCGCTGCCCGCGCTCCGCGAGGCCTACCGGGCCGCCTCCCAGGTGTACGAGAAGGTCGGTGTCGGAGCCGACCTGCGGGCCGAGCAGGCCCGCGCGGAGAGCGACGAGTCCGCCGCGCTCGCCGAGCTGGACCGGCTCAGCAACAAGGTGCGCACCCGCGCCGCCGCCCTCCTGGAATCCCCCGAGGGCTCCGACGGACCGTCCCGCCTGGCCGCCGCCGCCCGTGCCGAGGAGCACGTCCAGCTCCTGGAGACCCGCGCCTCCACCGGGAGCGAGCAGCTCGGCCGGCTGCGCGGCGAGGCCGAGCGGCACGCGCCCGAGGACGGCGATGCGCACACCGAGCTCCCCGAGGAGCTCGAACCGAACGACACCGAGCACGCCCAGCAGCTGTTGCGCACCGCGACCACCGAACTGGCCACGCACACCGAGGCCCTCGCGGCCGCCCGCGCCGCGCACGCCGAGCTGCTGGACTCCCACCGCGCCGCCGAGGACGGCGCCGGGGGCTTCGACGAGACGGCCGCGCTCCTGCGCGACCTGCTGCGCGACCACACCGCCGACGCCGAGGAGCAGGAGGAGCCCGAGCCGTACCCGGGCAGCCTGGAGGAGGCCCGCACCGCCGCGGGCGAGGCACGGCGCTCGTTGCGCGGCTGCGCCGGTGACCTGTCCGGCGCCGAGGCCGCCGTCCGTGAGGCGAGCGACATCCTCGTACGGCATGCGAACGCGACGCGGTACGAGGCCGTCCGCACCCCCGCCCGTCAGCAGATCCGTGAGCTGCCGGCCGCCGCGCTGCCGGAGCACGCGCAGAAGTGGGCGGAGGCGTTCGCGCCCCGACTGCGGGTCCTGACCGACGAGTTGGCGCAACTGGAGCGGAACCGGGACTCGATCGTGGACCGCCTGCGCGGCCTGGTGGAGTCGTCGCTCGCCACCCTGCGGTCCGCCCAGCGGTTGTCCCGGCTGCCGGAGGGACTCGGCGAGTGGTCCGGGCAGGAGTTCCTGCGGATCCGCTTCGAGGAGCCCGACCAGGCCACCCTCGTGGAGCGGCTCGGCGAGGTCATCGACGAGGCGACTCGCGCGGCCGTCAAGAAGAATTCCGACCTGCGGCGCGACGGCATGTCCCTGCTGCTGCGCGGGGTCAGCGCCGCGCTCCAGCCCAAGGGCGTCGCCGTCGAGATCCTCAAGCCCGACGCCGTGCTGCGCGCCGAGCGGGTCCCCGTCGGCCAGATGGGCGACGTGTTCTCCGGCGGACAGCTGCTCACCGCGGCCATCGCGCTGTACTGCACGATGGCCGCGCTGCGGTCGAACGACCGGGGCCGCGACAAGCACCGGCACGCGGGCACGCTGTTCCTCGACAACCCCATCGGGCGCGCCAACGCCACGTACCTGCTGGAGCTCCAGCGGGCCGTCTCGGACGCGCTCGGTGTCCAACTCCTGTACACCACCGGCCTGTTCGACACGACGGCGCTCGCCGAGTTCCCGCTCGTGATCCGGCTGCGCAACGACGCGGACCTGCGCGCGGGCCTGAAGTACATCAGCGTGGAGGAGCACCTGCGTCCGGGCCTGCCGCAGCAGTACGCGGACGGGGCCGGAGAATCGGTGCACGGAGAGATCACGGCCACCCGCATGTTCAAGCGACCCGAACCTGAGACGCAGTCTCCATCCCAGCCCCAGGACGCCTAGAAGCGCAGCAGCTCCGCGCACTTCTCGCCGATCCGCCTCGGTGCACAGGCGGGCGCCGCGGTGCCGGCACCCGTTGAGGAACGCCTTGAGGGCGCCGGTGCGGGGGCGGGTGCGGGTGACGGGGACGTTCTCGCGGCCCACCTGGACCGTGCGGAACGCGCCGGGCCTGCCGAGATCGGCCGAGCGGACAGCGCAGAACCACATGCGCTCGAAGATCCGCTCCTGCTCGGTGCGGAGAGTCCGGGGTCGGTGTAGTCGGCTGGGTCAGCGAGGCCGCGCCGACTCGCCTGGTGGGCTGTCGCTCGGCCGGGCTGATCGCCGCCAACTTGCCCGACTTACAAGGGTCGCCTCACTTTCAAGGGTGGCTTCACTTTCAAGGGTGGCGAACTTGCAAGGCTGACTGTGTTGGACCGACCCGTGCTGGCCGTGCGGCGTCGGTCACGGGTGGGTCAGTTGTCCGGTCCCGCTCTGCGTCCGTATGTTCTCGGGTGCCCGTACCCGCGTTCGTGCCGCGCGGCGGGCCTGGCGGCGTTCTCTGCGCAGGCGCCGGGCCGTGCTGGCGGGGACCGAGACGACGCCGTTCCGCTGGTTCCACACCTGGCGTGTCACCCAGACGTCCAGGACGCCCCAGGTCGCCACCACCGTGCTCCCCACGCTGCTCAGCACCATGGGGAACGCCAACCAGGAGTCGGCCAGCGTGCACAGCAGCGCGATCATCGCCTGGATCAGGGTGAGCGCGATGATGAGCACGGCCCGTACGGCCGCCGTCCGCACCGGATCTGGCATCCGGCGTCGCTTCGCCGGCTCCTCGACCCACAGTTCATGTCGCCCCGTCGTACCCATCACCGCATCACTCCCCGCCGCTCCCGGGCTCCGGTCTCGATGTCCCCACATCGGCCTGCACTCTGACTGCCCGGTTTGATCCCTTTCACGCCGCCCGTGCGGCGCCCTGCGTGTCCCTCTGCTGTTCCTGCCCTCTTGCCCGTTGTTCCCCTTGCTGTGATGTAGGACGAACGGCGCTGCCGGAAGATTCCCGATCCGGTGCCGATTGATCAGCGGATGATCGGCGGAAGCGCCTGTCACGGTGCGCGGGGGAGGGCGATGGAGTGCGCGGGGGAGGGTGACGGAGTGCGCGGGGGAGGGCGACGGGGATTTCAGGCCAACTGCCCCGCGAGTCAGGCCGATTGTGATTGCCGGAGAATGTGTGAATCCCCGACCGCAATCTCCCCCAATGCCCGGACAACTCGGGATGTCCGAACCGATGTTGAGTCGGACAGCATCCGGACAGGCCTTCGAGTTGCTCCTGTCTCAGTAGTAGGCTCGCGCCGCTCGTTGACGCACATGTGTGCCCCTGACCGCAGGGGGCCGATCTGGGGGAGGCCATGCGCTTTCGCGGGAAGTCCATCCGCCGGAAGATCGTGGCGCTGTTGATGGTGCCGCTGCTGTCCTTGACGGCAATCTGGGCCTTCGCCTCGGTCATCACGGGACGCGCCGCCGTGCAGCTGTTCTCGGCGGGCAAGATCGTCGACTCCATCGGATATCCCCTTGCCGAGGCCGGACGCGTTCTGCAGGACGAGCGTCGCCAGACCCTCGTCTACCTCGCCGACCCCCGGGCGTCCGACGCGCAGTCCGCCCTGCGGACCAAGCGCAGCGCCTCCGACGAGGCGATGGCCGAGATCAAGGAGAAGGCCCGCGACTCCGACCTCCGTGACGAGATGGACGGCGAAGCGCGCGCGACCCTGGACACCGCCGTGGAAGGCTTCGAGGACATCGAGTCGCTGCGCCGGAACGTCGACGAGGGCACCGTCACCCGCGGCCAGGCCCTCACCTTCTACACCCGTCTCATCGCCCCCACCCACGACTTCCTGCTCGACATCGTGTCCCTGGACAACTCCAAGGCGGAGCGCGAGGGCCGGGCTGTCGTCGCGCTGGTCCAGGCACGCGAACTGCTCTCCCAGGAAGACGCGCTGGTGGGCTCCGGTCTCGTCGCCCGCCGGCTCACCCAGCCCGAACTGCGCCAGGTCTCCGACCTCATGGCCCAGCGCTCCCTCCTCGACGACACCAACTTCCCGCTCCTGCCCGGGGACGACGGCTCCCGCTACGAGCGCTACTGGAAGAGCCCCGACACGGCCCCGCTGCGCAACGCCGAGGACGCCGTGGTGAACGGCGTGCCCGGCACCCCGAAGGGCGTCACAGCGCGGAGCTGGGACAAGGCGGCGGGGCAGGTCCTGGACGAACTGGACCACCGCAACACGGAAACCGCGAGCAACTTCCAGTACGAGATCCGTCCCATCGCCGTCGACGTCTTCGTCCGCGCCGGCATCGCCGGAGTGCTCGGCCTGCTCGCCCTGCTGTTCTCCGTCTTCCTCTCGCTCCGCATCGGCCGCGGCCTCGTCCGCGACCTGCGCCGCCTGCGCCTGCAGGCCCACGAGGCGTCCGGCGTCCGGCTGCCCAGCGTGATGCGACGCCTCGCGTCCGGCGAAGAGGTGGACGTGGAGACCGAGGCTCCGCGCCTGGACTACGACAAGGACGAGATCGGGCAGGTCGGCCAGGCGCTCAACACCCTGCAGCGGTCCGCCGTCGAAGCGGCCGTGAAGCAGGCCGAGTTGCGCCGTGGCGTCTCCGAGGTCTTCGTGAACCTCGCCCGCCGCAGCCAGGTCCTGCTGCACAAGCAGCTGACCCTGCTCGACACCATGGAACGCAGGACCGAGGACACCGACGAACTCGCCGACCTGTTCCGCCTCGACCACCTCACCACCCGCATGCGCCGGCACGCCGAGGGCCTCGTCATCCTCTCCGGCGCCGCCCCGTCCCGGCAGTGGCGTAAACCCGTACAGCTGATGGACATCGTGCGGGCCTCCGTCGCGGAGGTGGAGGACTACGAGCGGATCGAGGTGCGCCGACTGCCGCGGATCGCCGTGACCGGGCCCGCCGTCGCCGACCTCACGCACCTGGTCGCCGAACTGCTGGAGAACGCCACGGTGTTCTCACCGCCGCACACCGCCGTGCAGGTGCTCGGCGAGAGCGTCGCCAACGGCTTCACCCTGGAGATCCACGACCGGGGCCTCGGGATGGCCGCCGACGCGCTGCTCGACGCCAACCTGCGGCTCGCCGAGACCCCCGAGTTCGAACTCTCCGACACCGACCGGCTCGGTCTGTTCGTGGTCAGCCGACTCGCCCAGCGCCAGAACGTACGGGTCTCGCTCCAGCCGTCCCCCTACGGCGGCACGACCGCCGTGGTCTTCATCCCGGACGCCCTGCTCACCGACGCGCCGGACACCGAAGGCGCCGGGTTCCGCCTCGACCGGCCCGATGCCGTGCGACGCACCCCCATGGGCGGGCGTGGCCCGCTCGGCAGGTCCGACGGCCTCCCCGGCCTGCCGGCGTCCGTGCTCGACGGTCCCGTGGAACTCGAAGCCCCGCTCGCCACCTCGGACATGACCTCCTTCCCGGGAGCCCTCGGCGACGAGGACAGCGAGCGCGGAGCGCTCTTCCGCCCGCGCCGACCGGTGGCGGGGAGTCCGGGGGAGCAGCACCAGCAGGCCGACGAGACCGAGGGCGACAGCGTCTTCGGCCCCGACCGCGAGGGCGACCACGACACCGCGCCCGGCGGGCTCGTCCCGCTTCCGCGCCGCCGCGCGCCCAAGCTCGTGAGCTCCCACGGCCGACCCGTCGGCCACGCCCGGCCCGGGGAGAACGACCGTACGGCCGCCGCATCCGGTGAGCGGCAGGACCGGGACGGTACCCGCGCCACGGACGGCGCTGATGACACCGCCCCGCCCCCGCCACCGGCCGACCTGCCCAGGCGGCGCGCCCGCGCCACCGAGACCGGCACCGCACCCGCAGCGCTGCCCTCCAGGCCCCCGCTCGCCGAAGCCGGACCCTCGGGCGCCGCCCCCGCTCCCGGAGGTCTGCCCCGCCGGGTGCGGCAGGCGAGCCTCGCCCCGCAGCTCAAGGACGGACCGGACCTGCGCGCCGACCGGACCGCGGACCGCGACGAGCCGGCCTCGACGCCGCCCGCCGAACGAGACGCCGACGAGGTGCGCAGCCGGATGGCCTCGCTGCAGAGCGGCTGGCGGCGCGGCCGTGTGGAGAACGCCATGGGCGAAGAGACCACCACCAGCGACAAGACGACCACGCGCGACGACCGGGCCACGAGCACGGAGAACGCCACAAACGACCAGAACGCCACAAGCGACCAGAACGCCTCAAGCGACGAGAGCGCCGACGGCACAGCACAGGGAACGACATCTGAGGGGGACGGTCGATGACCGCACCGAAGGCCACCGCGCACACCACCGAAGGTGGTTCGCGAGAGCTGAACTGGCTTCTCGACGACCTGGTGGAGCGCGTCGCCAGCATCCGCAAGGCGCTCGTGCTCTCCGGGGACGGACTGCCGACAGGGGTCTCCAAGGACCTCACCCGGGAGGACAGCGAGCACCTCGCCGCCGTCGCCTCCGGATTCCACAGCCTCGCCAAGGGAGTGGGCCGGCACTTCGACGCGGGCGGCGTACGGCAGACGATGGTCGAGCTCGACGACGCCTTCCTGTTCGTCACCGCCGCGGGCGACGGCAGCTGCCTCGCCGTGCTCTCGGACGCGGACTCCGACGTCGGCCTCGTCGCCTACGAGATGACGCTGTTGGTCAAGCGGGTCGGCGCACATCTGGGGACGGCTCCGCGCACGGATCTGCCCGCCGGAGGGTAGTGGGTTGGCATGAGCGCAGACGGTCAGGGGACGCAGGAGACGCACCACTGGTTCGACGACGATGCCGGGCCCGTCGTGCGTCCGTACGCCATGACACGCGGCCGCACCACCAGCCCGGCCCAGCATCGCCTCGACCTGATCGCGGTCGTCGTCGCGGAAACCCGCGGCGGCGACCCGATGGCCGACCAGACGCTGTCGCCCGAACACGTGGACATCGTCGAACTGTGCCGTGAGCGGCCGCAGTCGGTGGCGGAACTCGCCGCGGAGTTCGACCTCCCCATCGGCGTCGTCCGCGTCCTCATAGGTGACCTCGTCGACGAGGAGCTGGTCCACGTGACCCGCCCGGTGCCACCCGCGGAACTGCCCGACGAGAGCATCCTGCGCGACGTGATCGACGGCCTCAGAGCCCTCTGAACGACACCGCGGCCGCAGGGCCGCACGGCACGACCAGGACAGGAGCGGGGCGGACCACAGGAGACTCACGTGACAGGCTGGCAGTTCTGGATCGACCGAGGCGGCACCTTCACGGACGTCGTCGCCCTGCGCCCCGACGGCCGGCTGCTCACCCACAAGCTGCTCTCGGACACCCCGGGGCGCTACACCGACCCCGCCGTCGCGGCCGTCCGTGAACTCCTGCGCGAGCACGCCGGGTCGGCGCCCGACGCGCCCCCGGGACGGCTCATCGACTCCGTGCGGATGGGCACCACCGTCGCCACCAACGCCCTCCTGGAACGCAAGGGCGAACGCACCGCCCTCGTCATCACACGCGGCTTCCGCGACGCCCTGCGCATCGCCTACCAGAACCGGCCGCACATCTTCGCCCGCCGCATCGAGCTGCCCGAACTGCTCCACGAACGCGTCATCGAGGTCGACGAACGCATCGACGCCCACGGCGAGGTCGTCACGCCCCTCGACCTGACCTCCTTGGAGGGGCCGTTGCGGCAGGCCCACGACGACGGCATCCGCGCCCTCGCCGTCGTCTGCCTGCACAGCCACCTCCACCCGGCCCACGAGCGTGAGATCGGCGCGCTCGCCGCCCGCATCGGCTTCCCGCAGATCTCGCTCTCCAGTGAGGTCAGCCCGCTCATGAAGGTCGTCCCCCGCGGCGACACCACCGTCGTCGACGCCTACTTGTCGCCGGTCCTGCGCCGCTACGTGCAACACGTCGCCGACCGACTCCACGACGTACGACTCATGTTCATGCAGTCCAACGGCGGCCTCGCGGAAGCCCGCCAGTTCCGCGGCAAGGACGCCATCCTCTCCGGGCCCGCGGGCGGCATCGTCGGCATGGCCCGGATGTCGCAGCGCGCGGGATTCGACCGGGTCATCGGCTTCGACATGGGCGGCACGTCCACCGACGTCTCGCACTTCGCCGGCGAGTACGAACGGGTCCTCACGACGCAGATCGCGGGCGTCCGGCTGCGCGCGCCCATGCTGGACATCCACACCGTCGCGGCGGGCGGCGGCTCCGTCCTGCACTTCGACGGCAGCCGCTACCGGGTGGGCCCCGACTCGGCGGGCGCGGTCCCCGGCCCGGTCTGCTACCGGGGCGGCGGCCCCCTCACCGTCACCGACGCCAACGTGGCCCTCGGCCGCGTCCAACCCGCCCACTTCCCCAGGGTGTTCGGCCCCGGCGGCGACCAGCCCCTCGACGACGCCCTCGTCCGCGACCGCTTCACCGCCCTCGCCGCCGAGATCCGCGACAGTACCGGCGACGACCGCTCCCCGGAACAGGTCGCCGAGGGCTACCTCCGGATCGCGGTCGCCAACATCGCCAACGCCGTGAAGCGGATCTCGGTCCAGAAGGGCCACGACATCACCCGCTACGCCCTCACCACCTTCGGCGGTGCCGGAGGGCAGCACGCGTGCATGGTCGCCGACGAGCTCGGCATCCGCACCGTCCTCGTGCCACCGATGGCCGGCGTCCTGTCCGCCCTCGGCATCGGCCTCGCCGACACCACGGCCATGCGGGAACAGTCCGTGGAGGCCCCCGTGGCGGACTCCTCCATGCCGGGCGTCCTCAAGACCGCCGACGACCTGGAGGCCGCGGCGCGCGCCGAACTCCTCGCGGAGGACGTCCCGCAGGACCGCATCCGGGCCACGCGCCGGGCCCAGCTCCGTTATGACGGCACCGACACCACGCTCACCGTGGAACTCGACCGCCCCGACGTCATGACGCGTGCCTTCGAAGAACGCCATCGTGCCCACTACTCCTTCACCCTCGACCGACCGCTCGTCGTCGAGTCACTCTCCGTAGAAGCCACGGGACTGACCGAACCCCCCGACCTCTCCCACCTCGCTCCCCCTGCCACGGCCCCCGCCGTTGCCACGACCGTCCGACTCCACTCCGGCGGGACCTGGCACGACGTCCCCCTGTACCAGCGGCCTCAACTCCCGCCCGGCGAAACGGTGTCCGGCCCGGCGATCATCGCCGAGGACGGTGCCACGACGGTCGTCGACGACGGCTGGCGAGCGGCCCTCGCGGACGACGGCCACCTGATCATGGAACGCGCGATGGTCACGGAGAGTTCCGAGATCGATACGGAGAATGACGAAAAGTTCAGGACCGCCGTCGACCCGGTGCTGCTTGAGGTCTTCAACAACCTCTTCATGTCGATCGCCGAGCAGATGGGCGCCCGCCTGGAGTCCACCGCGCAGTCCGTGAACATCAAGGAACGCCTGGACTTCTCCTGCGCCCTCTTCGACCCCGACGGCGACCTCGTCGCCAACGCCCCGCACATCCCGGTCCACCTGGGCTCCATGGGCACCAGCGTCAAAGAGGTCATCCGCCGCCGGGGCGCCACGATGCGGCCGGGCGACACCTACGCCGTCAACGACCCCTACCACGGCGGCACCCACCTGCCCGACGTCACCGTCATCACCCCGGTCTTCGCCGAGGCCGGCGACCGTATCCTGTTCCACGTCGCCTCACGCGGCCACCACGCCGAGATCGGCGGCATCGCCCCCGGCTCCATGCCCGCGAACAGCGCCACCATCGACGAGGAGGGCATCCTCTTCGACAACTGGCTTTTGGTGGAGCAAGGCCGCTTCCGCGAGCAGGAGACGCTGCGCCTGCTCACCCGCGCGCCCCACCCCTCCCGCAACCCACGCACGAACCTGGCCGACCTGCGCGCCCAGATCGCCGCCAACCGCAAGGGCGTCGACGAAGTGGCCCGGATGATCGAGAACTTCGGCCTCGACGTCGTACAGGCCTACATGAAGCACGTACAGGACAACGCCGAGGAAGCGGTGCGCCGCGTCATCGACACCCTGGAGGAAGGGCAGTTCGCGTACGAGACCGACGCCGGAGCCGTGATCCGCGTACGCGTCACGGTGGACCGCGCCCGACGCTCCGCGACCATCGACTTCACCGGCACCTCCCCGCAGCTCCCCACCAACTTCAACGCCCCCTTCGCCGTCGTCAACGCCGCCGTCCTCTATGTGTTCCGCACCCTCGTGGACGACGACATCCCGCTCAACGACGGCTGCCTGCGCCCGTTGACGATCGTCGTCCCCGAAGGGTCCTTCCTCGCGCCCCGGCCGCCCGCCGCCGTCGTCGCGGGCAACGTGGAGACGTCGCAGGCCATCACCGGTGCCCTCTACGGCGCGCTCGGCGTCCAGGCGGAAGGATCCGGCACGATGAACAACGTCACCTTCGGGAACGCCCGCCACCAGTACTACGAGACCGTGGCGTCCGGCTCCGGAGCGGGTGACGGCTTCCCCGGGGCGCCGGTCGTGCAGACGCACATGACGAACTCGCGGCTCACCGACCCGGAGGTCCTCGAGTGGCGACTGCCCGTCCTCCTGGAGGACTTCACCGTGCGCCGCGGCAGTGGCGGCGACGGCCGGTGGCGCGGCGGTGACGGCGCGGAACGGCGCATCCGCTTCCGCGAAGCGATGACCGTCTCCACCCTCTCCCAGCACCGGAAAGTCGCGCCCTATGGGATGAACGGAGGCGCACCCGGCGCCCTGGGCGCCAACTTTGTGGAGCGCACCGACGGCAGCGTGACCCGGCTCGCCGGCAGCGACACCGCCGAGGTGCACCCGGGCGACGTCCTGGTCGTCCGGACACCGGGCGGCGGGGGATACGGCCCACCGGACGTGGCCCCGGACCCGAACGCGTACAGCACCACACGACACAGCGAGAACAGCGAGTCAGGAGAGACAACCCATGATCTTCGGGCGTTCTGAGCGCGGCAAGGCCCCCGTCGAGCCCGTCACGCTCAAGATCCTGGTGGCCGGCGGATTCGGCGTGGGCAAGACGACCCTCGTCGGCGCGGTCAGCGAGATCAGGCCCCTGCGCACGGAGGAACTGCTCAGCGAGGCAGGTCGCCCCGTCGACGACACCCAGGGCGTCGAGGGCAAGCACACCACCACTGTGGCCATGGACTTCGGCAGGATCACGCTGCGCGAGGACCTCGTCCTGTACCTCTTCGGCACACCGGGCCAGGACCGCTTCTGGTTCCTGTGGGACGAGCTCGCGACCGGCGCCCTGGGCGCCGTCGTCCTCGCGGACACCCGCCGCCTGGAGGACTGCTTCGCGGCGGTCGACTACTTCGAGCGGCGCGACATCCCGTTCGTCGTCGGCGTCAACTGCTTCGAGGGCTCGGCCCGTTACCCCACCGACATGGTGCGCCAGGCCCTCGACCTGGATGCGGGAGTCCCCGTGGTGCTGTGCGACGCGCGCGAGAAGAACTCCGTGAAGGACGTCCTCATCGGCGTGGTCGAGCACGCCGCCGCGGTGTCCGCGCGGCGCCGCGAGCCGGCCACCACCTGAACCGGCCCCGGAGGAGAGCCGGTACGCGTACGCACGCACGCGTGGCAGCGAATACGCCACCACGCGCGCGTGCCCCGCTGCCCGGCCGGAGGCCGGTGCGGACGGCGCCTACACGTCGTCCTCGTGCCAGCCCAAGCTCTTCTCCACGGCCTTGCGCCAGTTGTGGTACTCGCGGTCCCTGGTCTGTGAGTCCATCGCCGGCGTCCATTCGACGTCGCGTTGCCAGTGCGCCTTCAGCTCGTCCAGGTCGTTCCACACGCCCGTCGCGAGCCCGGCCGCGTACGCCGCGCCCAGACACGTCGTCTCGGAGACCCTGGGCCGGATCACGGGCACGCCGAGCACGTCCGCCTGGTGCTGCATCAGCAGATTGTTCTTCGTCATGCCGCCGTCGACCTTGAGGGTCGTGATGTGCACCCCGGAGTCCTGGTACATGGCGTCGACGACCTCACGGGTCTGCCAGCTCGTCGCCTCCAGGACGGCACGAGCGAGATGTGCCTTGGTGACGTACCTGGTCAGCCCGGTGATCACGCCACGTGCGTCGGAGCGCCAGTACGGCGCGAACAGGCCGGAGAACGCGGGCACGATGTAGGCGCCGCCGTTGTCCTCCACGCTCGCCGCCAGCGTCTCGATCTCGTCGGCGGTCTTGATGATGCCGAGCTGGTCGCGGAACCACTGCACGAGTGCACCGGTGATCGCGATCGACCCTTCGAGGCAGTACACGGGCGCCTCGGTACCGATCTTGTACCCCATGGTGGTGAGCAGCCCGCTCTTCGAGGGGACCGGCCGGTTACCGGTGTTGAGCAACAGGAAGCTGCCCGTCCCGTACGTGTTCTTCGCGGTACCGGTGTCGTAGCAGGCCTGCCCGAACACGGCCGCCTGCTGGTCGCCGAGCGCGGACGCGACGGGAACACCGGACAGCTGGCCGACCGCTGTTCCGTACACCTCGGCCGACGAACGGATCTCCGGAAGGACCGCCTCCGGGACGTTCATCGCCGACAGGATCGAGGAGTCCCACTGGAGGGTCTCCAGATTCATCAGCATGGTCCGCCCGGCGTTGGTCACGTCCGTGACGTGCACCCCGCCGTCGGTGCCGCCGGTGAGGTTCCAGATCAGCCACGAGTCGATCGTGCCGAACGCGATCTCCCCGCGCTCGGCACGCGCCCGCAGCCCGGGGACGTTGTCGAGCAGCCAGGCCGCCTTGGGCCCGGAGAAGTAGCTGGCGAGCGGCAGGCCGGTCTGCTCACGGAACCGGTCCTGGCCGTCGGAGCCGCCCAGCTGGTTGCAGAGGGCCGACGTCCGCGTGTCCTGCCACACGATCGCGTTGTGCACCGGCTTCCCGGTCGCGCGGTCCCACAGGACCGTCGTCTCGCGCTGATTGGTGATGCCGAGAGCGCTGAGCTGATCGGCGCGCAGCCCCGCCTTGGCGAGGGCACCGGCCACCACGGCCTGCACCTTGGACCAGATCTCGGTGGCGTCGTGCTCCACCCAGCCGGGCTTGGGGAAGATCTGACGGTGCTCGCGCTGGTCGACGGCGACGATCTCGCCGTCCTGGTTGAAGATGATGCAACGGCTCGACGTGGTGCCCTGATCGATTGCGGCGACGTACTTCACGGAAGTCTCGGGCATGGCTACCCCTTCGTGAGAAGACGGTCGTACGTGGGTCGATGTCGGAGCGCCGCGGAAGCGTGCCGAAACGCTTCCGCGGCCGCGTTTCAGAACGCTGCGTTGTAGATGACCCCCGCCAGCGCGCCGCCGATCAGCGGCCCGACGACCGGGACGAGGGCGTAACCCCAGTCGGACGTCCCCTTGTTGGGGATGGGCAGGAACTGGTGGACGATGCGCGGACCGAGGTCACGCGCCGGGTTGATCGCGTAGCCCGTCGGCCCGCCGAGCGACAGACCGATGCCGACGACCAGCAGCGCCACGATCAGGACCGTCGTACCGGACTCGCCCAGGCCCTTGGTGAGACCGAACGCCAGGATGGGCAGGACGAGTCCCATCGTCGCGATGATCTCGGTGATCAGGTTCGCGACCGGGTTCCGGATCTCCGGAATGGTCGAGAAGATGCCGAGCGTCGGCAGCGGACCGTCCTCGTCGGGGGCCTCCGCCGTGTCCTTGCCGGAGCTCACATTGGCGTTGAACTGCGCGAGATACACCAGGTACGCGAGGACGGCGCCGAGCATCGCGCCGACCATCTGGCCGCACAGATAGACCCAGACCTTGTCCCACTTGCCGGTGTCGACCGCGATGCCGATGGTGACGGCGGGGTTCAGGTGGCCGCCGGACAGGGGCGCCGCCGTGTACGCGCCGGCCAGGACGCCGAAGCCCCAGCCGAACGCGATGACGATCCACCCCGAGGCTCTGGCCTTGGAATGTTTGAGGGTGACGGCGGCGCAGACGCCCGCGCCGAACAGGATCAGAATGGCGGTGCCGATGACTTCACCGACGAAGATGTCTCCGTTGCTGTGCATAACGGCTCCTAGCCCCTCGCCCGGGACGATGCGCCCCGGTCCTCCGCGCAGGGGGCGTTTCCCCTGGCTGGTTCTGGCTACTTCAGCCGAAGGCAGGGGGGATCCCGTGCCCCGCCCGGCGTCCGTGACGAGCGTGCCCGCACAGCCGGAACCGCGTATGGGGGAGCGGCCCTGACCTGCCACGACAGGGCAGGAAGCACCTCAGGGGCAGGGAGCGACCCCGAGACGCCGGTGGGCCGTCATGCGGCGATGCCGACTGACACCCGGAAGTGTTCACCGGCCGTACTGGAGCGTCAAGGTCGCAGACGGCAACGGTTGACCGGCGGCAAACGCTCCTGCAAGTGCCGCCTCCCGTACGGCTGTTGCCGCCACTCCTACGAAGCGTGCGACGCGCCCTTCTGTGCCGGCACGGCGGATGCATCGCCCCTCACTGCCGCCCCACGCCGCACCTCGTACCCCTCCCGTCCCGCGAGGCCGCACACCCAACTCGCCCCCGAGAGCCCCTTGGCGGCCTGCTTGAGCGGCGCGAGCCGGGTGGCCGCCCCGCGGTGGTCCGTCACGCTCCCCGGCGGGCACACCAGCGTGGCGACCGACAGCGTCACCGGGCTCCCGCCCGCCGACCAGGGCACGTCGAGGACCGCGGCGACCAGCGGATCGAGCCGCTCCGGATCGGCCAGGACCAGAAAGTCGTCGCCTCCGATGTGCGCCACGCGCAAGGTCTCCGACTCCGTACGCGCCAGCGCCCGCCCCACCGCGCGGATCAACTCGTCCCCCGCGGCGAACCCCGCCCCGTCGTTGACCTGCTTGAACCCGTCGATGTCCAGCCAACTCAGCGCGAAGGCACGCCCGTGCGCCACCCACCGGTCCACCTCGGTGGTCACCGCGTCCGAACCGGGCAGCCGGGTCAGCGGATTGAGCCCGGCCGCCTCCTCCACCCGGCTCTCCGCGAGCGCCCGTACGAGGTCGGCGAGACGCACCACACCCACACACCGCCCGCCGTCGTCGACCACGGCGACGTCGTCCGCGGTACGGCTGTGCTCGCCGTCCGCGACGACATCGAGCACCTCCCATGCCGTCGCCGAGACGCCCACGGTGCGCGGCCGGTCGCCGAGGCGCGCCGCGGGCCGGTCCGCGTACAGCGCGTGCCCGTACCGGGCGGACAACGACAACAGGAACCGGTCCCGCTGCACCGAGCGCACCGGCACCCCGGCCGCGTCCACGAGCAGCACCCCGGACACCTCGGGCGCCCCGGTCAGCAGCTTGCGCACCTGCTCCGCGGAGGCGGACTCGGGCAGCAGCGCCGCGGGCCGTACGAACTCCCGTACCGACGGCCCGGCCGGCCTCGGCGCCTCGCACCCCGTCGGGAGTTGGGGCACGTACACCTCGGACGACGGCAGCCGGGCGGCCGGCGCGAACAGATCGCCCTGCGCGAGCTGAGCCCCCGCGTCCCGGGCCGCGGCGCACCCCAGCTCCGACTCCACGCCCTCGACCGCCAGGAGCGCCCCCGACTCCTCGCACAGCGTCCGCATCGCGCGCACCGACGCGGTGCGTGCCAGCAGGGACGCGTCCAGCTTCACCAGGTCAGGACCGAGATCGTCGAGCAGCCGCAGGGGCACGTCCCCGTCACCGACCCCGTCGGCACAGATGCGGAATCCCTCCTCGCGCAGCGCCGCCACACCCTCCAGGAGCGCTCGCTGGGGTACGTGTGTGAACGGCGGCCCCACATCGACGGTCACCTCCCACGGCAGCCGTCCCACCGCGCGCACCGCTTCGCGCAGCGCCGAGAGGTCGCCGAGGTCGGCGAGCGTGCCCGCGAACACGTTCACGTGCAGCGGCAGCAGCGTCTCCTTGCGCGCCGCGTCATGGATCGCCAACGCTGCGAGTCGTCCGTCGAGTTCGGGCTCGCGTCGGGCGCGGGCCAGCACGTCGCCGGTCTCCGGGCGGGCCAGTATCTCCACAGCTGCCACGGTCCCCGTGGTCAGATTGACCACGGGCTGGAAGGCGAAGCGGAGACTGTCCGTCCAGGAGCGCACGGCAGCATGATGGCGCCTCAGGAGTACCCCCAGGCTCAGTTCATACGCTGTTCACGCAGCATTCCCGAGTGATCACTCAGTGTACGAGCGGACCGCTCATCGCACGGCGACGACCGACGAACCGTGCCCGAACAGCCCCTGGTTGGCGGTGATCCCGACCCGTGCACCGGCCACCTGCCGCGCACCGGCCGTCCCCCGCAGTTGCCAGGTCAGCTCGCACACCTGCGCAATCGCCTGGGCCGGAACCGCCTCCCCGAACGACGCGAGACCACCACTGGCGTTCACGGGTATGCGGCCGCCGGGCGCGGTGGCACCCTCGCCCAGCAGCTTGGCCGCCGCGCCCTCGGCGCACAGCCCGAGGTCCTCGTACCACTGCAGTTCCAGGGCGGTGGACAGGTCGTAAACCTCGGCGAGCGACAGGTCCTCGGGGCCGACACCGGCCTCCTCGTAGGCGGCTCGGGCTATCGAGGACCGGAACGACGGGCCGTCCGGCTCGACTCCCGCCGCCGAGTCCGTGGCCATGTCCGGCAGATCGAGCACCGTGTTCGGGAACGTGGGCGTCACCGTCGAGACGGCCCGGATCCGCACGGGATCCGAGGCCCCGTGCCGCCGCGCGAACTCCATGCTGGACAGGACCAGCGCCGCGCCCCCGTCCGACGTGGCGCAGATGTCCAGGAGCCGCAGCGGGTCGGCGACCACGGCCGAGGCCGCGACCTCCTCGGCCGACACGGTCTTGCGGTAGCGGGCATTCGGATTAAGCGCTCCACAGGCCGCGTTCTTCACCTTGACCTGGGCGAAGTCCTCCAGCGTGTCCCCGTGCACGGCCATCCTCCGGCGCGCGTACAGGCCGAAGTACGTCGGATTGGTCGCTCCGAGCACGCGGAACCGCAGCCAGTCCGGATCGTCCGGTCGGTCGCCCCCGGCCGGACGGAAGAACCCCTTGGGCGCGGCATCGGCCCCGACCACGAGCACGACGTCCGCCAGGCCCGCGAGGATCTGTGCCCGAGCCGTGCCGATGGCCTGTGCTCCCGAGGCGCACGCCGCGTACACGCTCGCCACGCGGGCCCCTTGCCAGCCCAGCTTCTTCGCGAACGTCGCACCCGCCACATGGCCCGGATATCCGCCGCGCACCGTGTCGGCGCCGACCACGGACTGCACGTCGCGCCACTCGACCCCCGCGTCGGCGAGTGCCGTGCGTGCGGCCGCCGTCCCGTACTCGACGAAACTGCGGCCCCACTTGCCCCAGGGGTGCATGCCCGCGCCGAGCACCGCCACATCCGCCGTCATGCCGTCACCCCCGTCGGCCGCCAGTGCCATGTCGTCCAGGCCGTACCGCTGGCCTCGTCCCCGTCCTCGTCGAGGACCCCCGGTACCACCTCCACCTCCATGCCGACCTCGAGATCGGTAACGGACAGTCCTGGAACCCCCTGCCCGAGCACCACCAATCGCTCAGCGGCGAGCTCCACAGCGATCAACGTGTAGGGCTGCCAGGGAAGTTCCCGGTCCGAGACGTACGGTTCCGGCGGCCGGTACCGGGCGTCGGTGTACGACCAGATCCGCCCCCGCCGCGACAGGGGCACCTCGGCCAGATCGCCGCCCGAGCACCCGGGATTGCGGCAGGCTGTGTCCTCCCGCGGGAAGTACACGGACGCGCACGCCGAACAGCGCGTCCCCAGCAGGCGGAAGTCGTCCCCCTCACCGGCGAACCAGCCGGCCACGACAGGCGTACGCGTACGCGTCACGAACCCTCCCCGACACCAAATCTGACGGAACGTCAGAAGTGTGCCACGGGCAACCGCACGGCGTCAGGAGGTCCCGCAGAACCACATGCGCACCACATGCGTCCGTGTATGACGTGAGGGCGTGGGCGGCATCCACGGGGGTGGTGCCGCCCGCGCCCTCCACGCCGCCGGGCCGCCGGACTCAGTGCCCGGTCAGCGACCTCCGCGAGATCGGGAAGTCGAAGTAGGTGTCGGGGAACAGTTCGGGCTTGTACGTGTAGTGCCACCACTCCTCGGGCAGGTTGACGAACCCCTCGCCCGAGAGCGCGTCACGCAGCAGGTCCCGGTTGGCCCGCTGCACCCCTTGGATACGGGGATCGTCCGTGTGCGCCAACGTGTCGAAGCAGTCGAACCCCGTCCCCATGTCGACGGAGTTGTCGGGGAACCGGTCCTTCTGCGGGCCGTAGCACGCCTTGAGCGGCTCGCCGGGCACGTACGGGCGGGTCGGCAGGGCCGGCAGCTTCACGACCGTCAGGTCGACGGTGGAGCCGCGGCTGTGGCCGGACTTCTCGGCGATGTAACCGTCCGCGAACAGACGCGTCTTGTCGACCTGCGGATAGAACTCCGCCTTCATCTTCTGGTCGTCGAGATCCTTGGCCCACCTCACGAAGTGGTCGACGGCACGTTGCGGCCGGTAGCAGTCGTAGACCTTCAGCGAGTAGCCCCGCTTGAGGAGCCCCGTCTGTGCCTTGTGCAGCGCCTTTGCGGCGGGTCTCGTCAGGATGCACATCGGCTTCTTGTAGCCGTCGATCCGTTCGCCCACGAAGTCGTGGACGGTGTAATAGCGGATCTCCTGGATGATCGTGGGGTCGACGTCGCTGAGCGCCACGAACTCCTTGGGAGCCTTGGGGGCCGGGGTCGCCTGTGCGACGGAAGGGGCGGCGGCCACACCGAGCAGCGCGGCGGCCGTGAGGGCAGCGAGTTTCCGCAGAGCGGCGGCAGTTCGAGTCATGGGCCAGCGGTCTACCAGGAGCCGGGACCGAAAGGGAAGACCGGGATCCGGTGATCGGATACAGTCCGCGCCGTGTCCGCATCAACCCACGCCATGGTCAACCCCGTTCCGGATTCCCACTGTTCCAGTTGCGGAGCCGCCTACGGGACCGATGTGCACGGCTGGCCGCGCACCTGTCCGGCCTGTGCCTCCGTCGCCTATCGCAACCCGCTCCCCGTCGCGATCGCCCTTCAGCCCGTGTACGACACGACAGGCACCGCGCTCGTCGTGATCACACGCACCATCGCGCCCGCGCGCGGGGAGGTCGCTCTCCCCGGCGGATTCGTCGACGACCGGGAGGACTGGCGCCACGCTGTCGTCCGTGAGCTCAAGGAGGAGACGGGCATCGACGCGGCAGTCCGCGACGTACGCCTCGTGGACGCCATGAGTGCCCCGGACGGCCACCTCCTCCTCTTCGGTCTGCTCCCCGAACGCCCGGCCGCCCAGCTGCCCACGAGCGCCCCGACGGACGAGACGGACGGCTGGTCCCTCCTGCGGCGTCCGGCCGAACTCGCCTTCCCGCTGCACACGGTGGCGGCCCGCGCCTGGTTCGAAGGCCGCTACATGTAGCCCACACCACCACTCGACGCCGCGCGCACGGCCTCAGAGGCCCCGTACGCGCACCGGATAGGGCGGCTGCCCGCCACCCTCCCCTTCGGCCTCCACGACGACACGCTGCCCGCTCCTGTGCACGCGATACCGCTCGACCCGCGGATCCTCCCAGCCGTCCCCCAGGTCCGGGACGACGTAGCCGTGGCCCGTGCGCCCGGGAGCGGGCGCCCAGACGTCCAGGGCGATCCCGCCGCCCTCCAGCACCGGGATCACGGCGCCCGCACGCGCGAGGACAGGAATCCGTGACAGTGGGGCCTGCACCGTCACGCGCCCCGGCCCGTCGAACGCCTCACCGCTCGCCGTGTCGTACCACCGCCCCCGCGGCAGCACCACGGTCCGGCTCCTGACCCCCGGCTCCCACACGGGAGCCACCAACAAGGAATCTCCCAACAAGAAGGCGTCCTCACAGTCACGCAGCGCCCTGTCCTCGGGCGACCCCCACCACAAGGGACGCACGTAGGGAGCACCCGTACGGCGTGCGAAATGCGCCAGCGTCATGAAGTAGGGCAGCAGCCGACGACGCTCGTCCAACGCCTCGCGTGCGTGCTTGAGCCCCTCGTCACCGAAGGCCCAGGGTTCACCCCGACCGGCCCGCAGGGACGAGTGCGTGCGGAACAGCGGCATATAGGCGCCCAGTTGGAACCAGCGCAGGTAGAGCTCCGGCGCGGGCTCACCGTCGTGGCCGCCCACATCAGGTCCCGCATACGGCACCCCGCACAGGCCGAGTCCCAGGACGAGCGAGAACGAGGCCCGCAAGCCGTGCCAGTCGGTGGCGACGTCACCGGACCCGACGCCTCCGTAGCGCTGTATTCCCGCCCAGCCCGAACGCGAGCACAGGAAGGGCCGCTCCTGCGGCTGCAGTTCACGCAGCCCCTCGTACCCGGCCCTCGTCATGCACAGGCCGTACACGTTGTGCACTTCCCGATGGTCACCCCCACGACCGTCGAGGTCGTGCCGGGCGGACAGGGGCAGGGTGCGGTCCCCGAACGCGGCGAAGGAGACCGGCTCGTTCATGTCGTGCCAGAACCCCGAGAAACCCCGGTCGAGACGCTCCTCGTACAGCCCGCCCCACCACTTCCGCACCCGTTCAGCCGTGAAGTCCGGGTACACCGACTCTCCGGTTCGTACGACACCTCGCACCGCCTTGCCCGCCGTGTCCCGCACGAAGGCGTCGATCGTGCGCCCGCCCTCGTACACGGCCTCGCCACGCTCCACCGTCACCCCCGGATCCATGACGGACACGAGGCGCACCCCGCCGGCGCGTAGTTCCTCCGCCAGTCCGGGCAGCGAAGCGAGGAGCTCGCCACGATCTACCGGAACATGCCGCGATCTGTGGTGTCCGACGTCCAGGTGCACCGCATCCAGTGGCAATGCGCGCTCCTTGTAGTCGGCCACAAGGCGACGCACCTCCTCGGTGGTACCGGCACCCCACCGTGCGTGCTGATGCCCCAGCGCCCAGGACGGCGGAACCGCGGCCCCACCCGTCAGCTGCACCCACGCGTGCAGCACGCGCGCGGGCGTGCCCACGACGGCCCAACACCGCAATGGACCGCCGTCCATGCGCAGTTCGGACGCTCCGACGCTGTCATGCCCCGAACCGTCCCCCTCGCGTCCCTCACGCAGGACGACCGTGCCGTCCCACGTGGTGTCGTGGAAGACCAGATGCGTGCCGACGTCGGCGACGACCATCTGCACCGGCATCGTGACCGACAGGGGATCGTCGCCCGGACCGAAGGAACCGGCCGGGGCGGTGTTCCACAGCCGATACGTCCCGCCACGCAGCCGCGGCCCCGAAGAACGCCCGCCCAGCCCGAAGAACCGGGCGTCCGCGGCCACCTCCGACCGCTGCGCCCAGCGCGCCTCGCCCCCGCCCTCCGCCTCCCACCAGCGCGGCGGCAGTTCTCGGCGCAGCACCACACCGCCCGGCGTGCACAATTCGATCGCACCGAGACGCGACACGGTGACCGTCGCCCGCTCGGCGACCACTCGCCACCCGCCGTCCTTGTCGGGCTCCAGCGTCACGCGGGAGTCGGGCTCGGGGCACACCCCGGCCAAGGCGTACGAGGGCTCCGGATCGGCCCCGTCCCACCCCCAGAAGACAGCCCCGTTCACCGCGACCATGATCCGCAGCGACGAGCGGGTGAACCGCACCCGGCCCCCGCCGGGCTCGGGATCCACACCGACCACAGAGCCTGGGACGCGCGCACGCGCGGGGCCCTGCCGCGGCAACCCCGCCGAATCCGCCCGGCGCAGCCGCCACGAGGCGCGCACGGCCCGCAACCCCAGGGCGGCACCCACCTGAGAAGCCGCCTTCACCGAGCGCACGAGGTCACGACCGTTCATGCTGCTCACCCTGCCACTGACGGCCACGCACGTGTGCCGCGTTCAACTGCCGTTCATTCGCGGTGCCGGGACATCTTCACGCCACCGACCATGTGGCGAACACCCTGGTGCCGAAGTCGATCACATGGCATCGTCCCTGTCAGCCGCGTCACGCGCACACCCCAGCCCGTGCGCGCCGACGACGCCCACGCCGCGTACTTCCGGGAGCCGCCCCATGGACACAGCGAACCCCTCGCCGCTCTGGCAGCCCGATCGGGATCAGATCGCCGCCGCGCAGATCACCCGCTTCCAGGCCTGGGCGGCGGAGCACCACGGCGCGCCGGCGGACGGCGGCTACGAGGCGCTGCACCGTTGGTCGGTAAACGAACTCGAGACGTTCTGGAAGGGCGTCACCGACTGGTTCGACGTGCGCTTCACACACCCCTACGCGCGCGTGCTGGGCAATCGCTCCATGCCGGGAGCCGAGTGGTTCCCCGGGGCCACCCTCAACTACGCCGAACACGCCCTGCGGGCTGCGGACGACCCCACGCGCGCGGAGACCCCCGCCATCCTCCAGGTCGACGAGAGGCAGGAACCGCGCCCCATCACCTGGACGGAGCTGCGCCGCCAGGTCGGCTCCCTCGCGGCGGAGCTGCGCGCGCTCGGAGTCCGTCCGGGCGACCGCATCAGCGGATATCTGCCCAACATCTCCGAGGCGGTCGTCGCCCTCCTCGCCACGGCCGCCGTCGGCGCCGTCTGGACGTCCTGTGCCCCCGACTTCGGCGCCCGCAGCGTCCTCGACCGCTTCCAGCAGGTCGAACCGGTGGTCCTGTTCACCGTCGACGGATACCGCTACGGCGGCAAGGAGCACGACCGCCGCGACACCGTGGCCGAGCTCCGCTCCGAACTGCCCTCCCTGCGTGCGGTGGTCCACATTCCCCTGCTCGGAACCGAGGCCCCGGAAGGGGCCCTCGAATGGGCTGCCCTCACTTCGGGTGACGTGGCACCCGTCTACGAAGAAGTGCCCTTCGACCACCCGCTGTGGGTGCTGTACTCCTCAGGCACGACCGGCCTGCCCAAGGCCATCGTGCAGTCCCAGGGCGGCATCCTCGTCGAGCACCTCAAGCAACTCGGTCTGCACTGCGACCTCGGCCCCGACGACCGGTTCTTCTGGTACACGTCGACGGGCTGGATGATGTGGAACTTCCTCGTCTCCGGGCTCCTGACGGGCACCACGATCGTCCTCTACGACGGCAGTCCCGGTCACCCCGAGACCGGCGCCCAGTGGGCCGTCGCCGAAAAGACCGGGGCCACCCTCTTCGGCACGTCCGCGGCCTACGTGATGGCGTGCCGCAAGGCCGGCGTCCACCCGTCCCGCGACCACGACCTCTCCCGCGTCAAATGTGTGGCGACCACCGGCTCGCCACTGCCGCCCGACGGCTTCCGCTGGCTTCACGACGAGGTCCGCGACGACCTCTGGATCGCCTCCGTCAGCGGCGGCACCGACGTCTGCTCCTGCTTCGCCGGAGCCGTCGCCACTCTCCCCGTCCACATCGGGGAGCTCCAGGCCCCCAGCCTCGGCACGGACCTTCAGGCATGGGACCCGCAGGGCAATCCCCTCATCGACGAGGTGGGCGAACTCGTCGTCACCAACCCCATGCCGTCCATGCCGATCCGCTTCTGGAACGACCCCGACGGCAGTCGCTACCACGACAGCTACTTCGACACGTACCCCGGCGTCTGGCGCCACGGGGACTGGATCACCCTCACCTCGCGCGGCTCCGTCATCATCCACGGCCGCTCCGACTCCACTCTGAACCGTCAGGGCGTCCGCATGGGATCGGCCGACATCTACGAGGCCGTGGAGCGACTTCCCGAGATCCGCGAATCACTCGTGATCGGCCTCGAGCTGCCCGACGGCGGTTACTGGATGCCGCTCTTCGTGCACCTCGCCCCCGGCGTGGTCCTCGACGATGCCCTGCGCTCCCGCATCAAGCAGGTGATCCGCGAACAGCTCTCCCCGCGCCACGTCCCCGACGAGATCATCGAAGCCCCCGGCGTCCCGCACACTCTCACCGGCAAGCGCATCGAAGTACCGGTGAAGCGACTCCTGCAAGGAACCCCGCTGGAGAAGGCCGTGAACCCGGGCTCCATCGACAACCTCGAACTCCTCCGTTTCTACGAGGACATCGCCCGCAAGCGAGCCTGACCCAGGGGGCGGCTCCGGCCGCGATTCGTCTGATCACGGCCACTGTCAGTGGCCGTGATTACTCTGAGTGAGCAATGATCGAGCGCACTCAGGGGGAACACCATGGCGCACACACAGCAGGGCCGGACCACCAGCCAGCGGCACATCCTGCGCCGCGAGGTAGCGGGGACCATCGGCCTGTTGGCCGACGAGCAGGACTTCACGGCGATGCGGCGCTACCGCAGCTTCACGTTCGAGGACCACAAGACGTATCTGCGACAGGTCGAAGGGCTGCTCAAATCCGTGGCCTCAGCGGGCGGGCACACCACCGTGGCTCTCTTCGACCCGGTGGAGTACGCGGAGTTCTGCGCCGAATCCGGCCTCGAACCGGACACCGCGATCAGCCGCACCCGCTTCACGGCGGAGCTCGCCTCGATCGGACCGTGTCTCCCGTACGAGGGGCAACCACTGGCCGACCTCGTCCCCGACCTCGTCGAGGAGGCGGTCCGCCAGGCGACCTGGACCTACGCCTCATCCGTTCTGACCCGCATCGGGCCCTGCAGGGAATGCGGACAGGACATCGGCAGGATCGCGTTCGCACGCGCCTCCTACCTCTTCGCCCGCGTGCTCGACAGCATCGGTGAAGGCATCCATCATCTGGTGTGCAGCGCGTCCACCGGCCGCGATCCGCTCCAGGCGGTCCTGCACGTCGACACCGAAGCACCTGACACCGTCCGGCTCGACGAGACCGCAGCCATGGAACTGACAACCGTCCTCGCCCTGGCCATCGCCACCGACAGCGCATGCGCCATCGTCCTGCGGACGAACCGGGTGGGGGAGCGGAGCCGGGTCTACGGCTGGCAGGTGAAGGACGAAGGGCTCGTACCCCTCACTGCGTCACAGGTCTTCGATGCCTACTGCGTCGACGCGTACTCCGGTGAGCTGGTGGCACCCGAGCCCGATGTCGACTACTGCACGGCGCCGGACGCGAACACCGTCGATCCGGACGGACAGCACCTGCACTGACCTGACCGGAAAACGCACGAAGGGTGCCCCACCAGCGGTGGAGCACCCTTCGCAGAAGGACAGCCGGGCGATTACTCGCCAGACAGCACGGCCTGCGCCGCGGTCCGTGCCTCTTCGGCGGAGTCCGCGGCACGGGCGGCGGCGGCCGCCCGCTCGCACTGGGCCAGCGTGTACTTGCCGAGCGTGGCCCGCACGTACGGGATCGACGCGGCACCCATGGACAGGGAGGTGACACCCAGACCGGTCAGCACACAGGCCAGCAGCGGGTCGGACGCGGCCTCACCGCACACGCCGCAGCTCTTGCCCTCGGCCTTGGCGGCGTCGGCCGACATCGCGACCAGGTCGAGCAGAGCGGGCTGCCACGGGTCCTGGAGGCGCGACACGGCACCGACCTGACGGTCGGCCGCGAAGGTGTACTGCGCCAGGTCGTTCGTGCCGAGCGACAGGAACTCGACCTCCTGCAGCACGGAACGGGCGCGCAGCGCGGCGGACGGAATCTCCACCATCGCGCCGAACTTGGCCTGCAGCCCCGCCTCACGACAGGCGTCGGCGAACGCCTTGGCGTCGGCACGGTCGGCGACCATCGGGGCCATGACCTCGAGGTAGACCGGCAGGCCCTCGGACGCCTTGGCCAGCGCGGTCAGCTGCGTACGCAGCACCTCCGGGTGGTCGAGCAGCGACCGCAGACCCCGCACGCCCAGAGCCGGGTTGGGCTCGTCGCCCGGCGTCAGGAAGTCCAGCGGCTTGTCGGCACCGGCGTCCAGTACACGCACCACGACGCGCCCCTCGGGGAACGCCTCCAGAACCTGGCGGTACGCCTCGACCTGCTTCTCCTCGGACGGAGCCTTCTTGCTGTCGTCCAGGAAGAGGAACTCGGTGCGGAAGAGACCGACGCCCTCGGCCCCCGCCTCGACGGCCGCCGGCACGTCCGCCGGACCGCCGACGTTCGCGAGCAGGGGGACCTTGTGCCCGTCCGAGGTGGCACCCGGGCCGGTGGACGCGGCCAGCGCGGCCTTGCGCTCGGCGGCAGAGGCCTCGAGCGCGGCACGCTTCTCCGCACTCGGTTCCACGAAGATCTCACCCGTGCTGCCGTCGACAGCGACGACAGTGCCCTCGGCCAGCTCACCGGCGCCCGGCAGCGCGACGACAGCCGGCACTCCGAGAGCGCGCGCCAGGATGGCGCTGTGGCTGGTCGGACCGCCCTCTTCGGTGACGAAGCCGAGCACCAGCGCCGGGTCCAGCAGCGCGGTGTCCGCAGGCGCGAGGTCACGAGCGATGAGGACGTACGGCTCGTCGCTGTCGGGCACACCCGGCATCGGAACACCGAGCAGGCGCGCGACGATACGGTTCCGCACGTCGTCGAGGTCCGCCACACGACCGGCCATGTACTCGCCGGCACCGGCCAGCAGCTCGCGGTAGTGCGAGAAGGCGTCGTAGATGCCGCGCTCCGCCGTGCTGCCCACAGCGATGCGGCGGTCGACGTCGGCGATCAGCTCGGGGTCCTGAGCGATCATGGCCTGAGCTTCGAGGACCGCCTGGGCCTCCCCGCCGGCCAGATTGCCGCGCGCAATCAGGTCGGCCGCAACAGCTTCCACGGCCTGACGGGCGCGCCCCTGCTCGCGCTCCGCCTCCTCCGCCGGAATCTGCTTGGCCGGCGGCTCGAGCACCGCCGTCCCCATGTGCCGAACCTCGCCGATCGCCACACCGTGGCTCACGCCGACGCCTCGCAGCGTTGTCTCCATCTCACCCGTCTCCGATAGTGCGGCGGGGCGACCCCGCCGCGTTGGTTGTCCTGCGGTCCGTCAGTGACGGCGCGCTGTCACTTCCAGCCGAACAGTGCGTCGCCCGCCTTGAGCTCGCCGTCCTCGACCACGTTGGAGAGCGACTCGGCGGTGGCCTCGAGCGCCACGACCGGGCAGACCGGCGACTTGCCGGCAGCCTCGACCGCGGCCGGGTCCCACCGCACCACGGCCTGACCGCGCGTCACGGTGTCGCCCTTGTTGACGAGCAGCTCAAAGCCTTCGCCATTGAGCTGGACGGTGTCGATACCGAGGTGCGTCAGCACACCGTGCCCCTCCTCGTCCACCACGACGAAGGCGTGCGGGTGGAGGGAAACGACGATGCCGTTGACAGGAGCGACGGCCTCGGAAGGCTCGCGCACGGGGTCGATGGCGGTGCCGGGGCCGACCATCGCACCGGAGAACACCGGGTCAGGAACGGCAGAGAGCCCAATGGCGCGTCCTGCAAGCGGGGACGTCACATCGGTCATGGCAAGCCTCCCAGGGGTGGAGATTGATGGTCGTCGTCACTACCTGTCCTGGACGACGTACTGTTCAGAAGCGTAAGTCATAAAAAGTCCCGGTTCCGCATGAGAGGTACCGGTTGGCTGACGTAGGGGACCCCGCAAACGATTTGCACCGCGTGCGCGCCCCCATGTAGTGTCGTACTTCCGCCAGGGAGCACGAAGCGCCAACGAGCGCCCGCCTCCCGTGCGGTCTCTAACGAGTCGAACCCTACCTCTGGTCTAGACCTCTGCACTCGCAGGTGTGGTCAGAGGGGTGAGAAAAGACTGCTAGAGTTACGGCCGCCGGAAAGGAAACCGCGAAAGTGGATTCCCGGAAAGCGGAGCAAGACCCCGAGGAAATCGGCCGGTGAAACGGTCTGATAGAGTCGGAAACGCAAGAAAGAAAGACCGAAGGGAAGCGCCCGGAGGAAAGCCCGAGAGGGTGAGTACAAAGGAAGCGTCCGTTCCTTGAGAACTCAACAGCGTGCCAAAAATCAACGCCAGATATGTTGATACCCCGTCCCCGGCCATCAGGTCGAGGATGAGGTTCCTTTGAAAAAGTCCTTCTCCTTCACCAGGGGAAGGCGCACAGCGAGGACGCTGTGAACCGGGAGATTATTCCTCTTCTGGTTCCGCTCTCGTGGTGTTGCACCCGATTACGGGTACACATTCACGGAGAGTTTGATCCTGGCTCAGGACGAACGCTGGCGGCGTGCTTAACACATGCAAGTCGAACGATGAAGCCCTTCGGGGTGGATTAGTGGCGAACGGGTGAGTAACACGTGGGCAATCTGCCCTTCACTCTGGGACAAGCCCTGGAAACGGGGTCTAATACCGGATACCACTCCTTCTCGCATGGGAAGGGGTTGAAAGCTCCGGCGGTGAAGGATGAGCCCGCGGCCTATCAGCTTGTTGGTGAGGTAGTGGCTCACCAAGGCGACGACGGGTAGCCGGCCTGAGAGGGCGACCGGCCACACTGGGACTGAGAC
>NZ_JAFVLN010000039.1 GCF_017377775.1 Streptomyces sp. VRA16 Mangrove soil | reverse complement strand
GACTTTTTCAAAGGAACCTCATCCTCGACCTGATGGCCGGGGACGGGGTATCAACATATCTGGCGTTGATTTTTGGCACGCTGTTGAGTTCTCAAGGAACGGACGCTTCCTTTGTACTCACCCTCTCGGGCTTTCCTCCGGGCGCTTCCCTTCGGTCTTTCTTTCTTGCGTTTCCGACTCTATCAGACCGTTTCACCGGCCGATTTCCTCGGGGTCTTGCTCCGCTTTCCGGCCTTTCGGCTTTCCGGCGGTTCCGACTCTATCAGATCCTTTCGGGCCTGATTCCCAGTCAGCGGGGCTTGTCTTTCCGGCTGTTGGGCCGTTCCGACGAGTGAGACTTTAGCGGAATCTCGGCTCCCGAGCTAATCGGGGTCCGGGCTCTCCGTTCTTTCGAACGGGGATTCCTCATTTCGCAAAAGCGCGCGCAAACACAACATCGACGAAAGCTGAAGCAGTCGTCGTGCGTTTGAGTGGGTCTTGCGGAATGGCTGTCCGGGGACCGACCGGGGTCGGCGCTCACGTCGGACAACTCGGAGAACACTACGGATCGGCCCGGGGCGTGTCAACTTCACGCCCCGGGCCGGAACGGCTGTCGGCCGGACGGGTCAGCTGTTGTTGCCCGAGGCCAGGGCGCGGCTGCGGTCGCGGGCCGCTTCGAGGGCGGCGATGAGGGCGGCGCGTACGCCGTGGTTCTCCAGCTCGCGGATGGCGTTGATGGTCGTACCGGCGGGAGAGGTGACGTTCTCGCGGAGCTTGACCGGGTGCTCGCCGCTGTCGCGGAGCATCGTCGCGGCGCCGATGGCGGACTGGACGATGAGGTCGTGGGCCTTGTCGCGCGGGAGGCCGAGCAGGATGCCGGCGTCCGTCATGGCTTCCACCAGATAGAAGAAGTAGGCCGGGCCCGAGCCGGAGAGGGCCGTGCAGGCGTCCTGCTGGGACTCCGGGACGCGGAGGGTCTTGCCGACCGAGCCGAAGATCTTGTCGGCGTGGGCGAGGTGGTCCTCGGTGGCGTGGGTGCCGGGCGAGATGACGGACATGGCCTCGTCGACCAGGGCCGGGGTGTTCGTCATGACGCGGACGACCGGGGTGCCGGGCGGGAGCTGCTCCTCGAAGAACGTCGTGGGGATGCCGGCCGCGCCGCTGATCACCAGGCGGTCCGCCGGGATGTGAGGGGCCAGTTCCGTGAGGAGCGTGCCCATGTCCTGGGGCTTCACCGTGAGGATCAGGGTGTCGGCCTGCTTCGCGGCCTCCGCGTTGGTGACCGGGGTGACGCCGTAGCGGGCGCGGAGTTCCTCGGCGCGCTCCGGGCGGCGGGCCGTGACCAGGAGGTCGGCCGGGGCCCAGCCGCCGCGGATCATTCCGCTGAGCAGGGCTTCACCGATCTTGCCTGTGCCGAGTACGGCGACCTTGTGGCTCATGGGCGTGGCCTCCCGTGGTGCGTGTGCGTGTGCGAGTGCGTTTGGTGCGTCGTCCCGTTCCTTGCATGGGTCGTGGGCATCCTCGCACCGGGTGGGCCGCGGGCCGGAGGGGTGTCCGGTGGGCGGACGGTGTCAGGCCGTACGGCGGCGCAGGGTGGCCGCTCCGACGATGAGGACGAGGACGGTGCAGCCCGCGACGATCAGGACGTCGCGGAGGTAGGTGGCGGTGAGGTCGGTGTGGCCCAGGACCTCGTTCATGCCGTCGACGGCGTACGACATGGGGAGGACGTTCGAGATGGCCTCCAGGGCGGGGGCCATGCGGTCGCGCGGGGTGAACAGGCCGCACAGGAGGAGCTGCGGGAAGATCACCGCCGGCAGGAACTGGACCGCCTGGAACTCGGAGGCCGCGAAGGCGGAGACGAAGAGGCCGAGGGCCGTGCCGAGCAGTGCGTCCAGGAGGGCCACCAGGAGGAGCAGCCAGGCGGAGCCGATGACGTTCAGGTCGAGGACCCAGAGGGCGAGGCCGGTGGCGAGGAGCGACTGGACAATCGCGACCGTGCCGAAGGCGAGGGCGTAGCCCGCGATCAGGTCGCCCTTGGCCATGGGCATCGCGAGGAGGCGTTCCAGGGTGCCGGTGGTGCGTTCGCGCAGCGTCGCGATCGAGGTCACCAGGAACATCGTGATCAGCGGAAAGATGCCGAGCAGCGAGGCGCCGATGGAGTCGAAGGTCGCGGGGCTGCCGTCGAACACGTACCGGAGCAGGAGCAGCATCAGGCAGGGGACCAGGAGCATCAGGGCGATGGTGCGGGGGTCGTGGCGGAGCTGGTTGAGGACTCGGGCCGCGGTGGCTGTGGTGCGGTGGGTGTTCATGGCCGTGGGTCACCGGCTTCCGGGAGGGGGGTGCGGGCCGCGTTCGCCTCGTCGACCAGGTGGAGGAAGGCCGCTTCAACCGTGTCGGTGCCGGTCGTGGCGCGCAGGGCGTCCGGGGTGTCTTCGGCGAGGAGTTCGCCGTCGCGCATGAGGAGGAGGCGGTGGCAGCGCTCGGCCTCGTCCATGACGTGTGAGGAGATGAGGAGAGTGGTGCCTTCGGTCCGGGCCAGATGGTGGAAGAGGTTCCACAGGTCGCGGCGGAGGACGGGGTCGAGGCCGACCGTCGGTTCGTCCAGGACCAGGAGTTCGGGGGTGCCGAGGAGGGCGACGGCCAGGGAGACGCGGCTGAGCTGGCCGCCGGAGAGGTTTCCCGCGAGGGCGTGGGTGTGGGTGGTGAGGTCCACGGCGGTCAGGACGCGGTCCACCTCCGCGCGGCGGCGGTCGGCTGCGGTGCGGCCGGAGCCGGGCATCAGGATCGAGGCGAAGTAGGAGAGGTTCTGGTGGATCGTCAGGTCCCGGTAGACGGACGGGGCCTGTGTCACGTAGCCGATGCGGGAGCGCAGGGACGGGTGGCCCGCCGGGCGGCCGAGGACGGTGAGGGTGCCGGTGACCTTGGCCTGGGTGCCGACGAGGGCGCGCATCAGGGTCGACTTGCCGCAGCCCGAGGGACCGAGGAGGCCGGTGATGCGGCCGCGCGGCACGGTGAAGACGAGGTCGTGGAGGACGGGGCGGGTGCCGCGCACGACCGTGAGGCCGGTGGCCCGTACCGCCGGCTCGGTGGCGGGGTCGGACGGGGGCTGGGTGACGGGGGCCCGGGGTTCGGGCGCGGGGCGGCCCGTGGGTTTATTCATCACATGATGAATATCTCGCCGCGGGCGGGCGGCGTCAAGGTGCGCGGGGCGCGTCCGGGGTGGCGGTGAGCCGTTCGCACTCCGTTCGCTTCCGCCGACATCCAGCGGTAATACGCGGAGGCGGCAGGCTCAACTCCCCTACCTGACAATGGATTTCAGTGCGGGGTTGTCATGGAGCGGGCCGGAGGTGTGCCTCTCATGCGTTGTCGTCTACGTTGTCGTCCTGGTCAGAGGAATCAGCGGCTTCCACGAGTGCGGCGGGTGCAGCGGGTGCAGCGGGTTGATCTGTTTGCTTCTGTTGTGGTTTTCCTGGTGGCCCTGCCGTTGTGCGTGGGGGTCGCCGTCGCCTCCGGGGTCCCTGCCGAGCTGGGCATCGTCACGGGGATCGTGGGCGGGCTCGTCGCCGGGGTGCTGCCGGGGAGCAGTCTGCAGGTGAGCGGGCCCGCGGCCGGGCTCACCGTGCTCGTCTACGAGGCCGTGCGGACGTACGGGATCCGGGCGCTCGGCGTGCTGGTGCTCGCGGCCGGTCTGCTGCAGATCGGGCTCGGGGTGCTGCGGCTGGGGCGGTGGTTCCGGGCGGTGTCCGTGGCCGTGGTGCAGGGGATGCTCGCGGGGATCGGGCTGGTGCTGATCGCCGGACAGGCGTACGCGCTCGGGGACGCCGCCATGGACGTACCGGGTGACGGGCTCGGGAAGATCGCCGGGTTGGTGGCCCTGCCGGGGGCCTGGGATCCGGTCGCGCTGGCGGTCGGGGCGGGGACCGTCGGGGTGCTGGTGCTGTGGCCGCGGTGGCGGGCGGGGGCGCGGGTGCTGCCGGCGCCGTTGGTGGCGGTCGTGCTGGCTTCGGCGGTGACCGCGGTGTTGACCGCCGTGGGCGGGTTCGATGTGCGGCGGGTCGAGGTGCGGGGGCTCGTGGATGCCGTGCGGGTTCCTTCGGGCGGGGATTTCGGGGTGCTGGCCGATGTGGGGGTGCTGGGGACCGTCGTCGCGTTCGCGCTGATCGCTTCGGCGGAGACGTTGTTCAGTTCGGCCGCCGTGGACGGGATGCATCGGGGGGCGCCCACCGATTACGACAAGGAGCTCATCGCGCAGGGGGCCGGGAACGCGGTGTGCGGGCTGCTCGGGGCGTTGCCGATGACCGCGGTGATCGTGCGGAGTTCGGCGAACGTGCGGGCCGGGGCCCGGACGAAGGTGTCGCGGGTGCTGCACGGGGTGTGGCTGCTGGTGTTCGCGGCGGCGCTGCCCGCGGTGCTGGGGGTGTTGCCGTTGGCGGCGCTTGCGGGGTTGTTGGTGCATGCGGGGTGGAAGCTCGTGCCCGTACGGACGGTGCGGGGGTGGCGGCGGGAGCATCCCGGGGAGGTCGTGGTGTTCGGGGTGACGGCCGGGGCGATCGTGGCGACCAATCTGTTCGAGGGGGTGTTGGTCGGGATCGCGCTCGCCGTGGGGAAGACCGCGTGGGACATCAGTCATGTGCAGGTGGTGGTGGAGGAGGTGCTGGATGTCGATGCGGTGGTGGTTCGGGTGAGTGGGAACGCGACGTTTTTGCGGTTGCCGAAGTTGCTGGATGCGCTGGAGGGGGTGCCGGTGGATCGGGAGGTTCGGGTGGAGTTGGGTGGGTTGCGGCATGTGGATCATGCGTGTGCGGTGGCGTTGGAGGGGTGGGTTCTGGGGC
>NZ_JAFVLN010000038.1 GCF_017377775.1 Streptomyces sp. VRA16 Mangrove soil | reverse complement strand
GGAAGACGCGCGGCCCCCGTGGGGGGGCGCGCCTTCTCCGTCGTGGGGGATCGGCGCGCTGAGGACCCGGAGGTCCCGTCAACGAGTCTCAGTACGCGCTGTTCACGTTGTCGATCGAGCCGTACTTGTCGGCCGCGTAGTTCGCCGCGGCCGTGATGTTGGCGACCGGGTCGTAGATGTTCGTCGAGGTGCCGGACACGTGGTACGCGGAGAACGTCGGCTGGATGACCTGGAGCAGGCCGATCGACGGCGTGCCGTTCTGGGCGTTGATGTCGTAGCCGTTCACGGCGTTCGGGTTGCCCGTCGACTCCCGCATGATGTTGCGGTAGAGGCCGTCGTACGTGCCCGGGATGCCGTTCTTCTGCATGATGTCGAGCGACTGGCGGATCCAGCCGTCGAGGTTGTTCGCGTACGTCTTGACCGCGACGGGAGCGGCCTTGACGGTGGTGCGCTGGGCGGACCGGCTCGCGGCCTCCTTCGCCTCGCGCTCCTTCTGCGCCTTCGCCTCGGCGTCGGCCTTCGCCTTCTCCTCGGCGGCCTTCTGCTCGGCGGCCTTCTTCGCGGCGGCCTCGGCCTGCTTGGTGGCGGTGGCCTGCTGGTTGGCGACGCTGGCCTGGACGTCCTTGATCTGCGCGGTGCCGGCGGTCGTGGTGAACGCGACCGGAGCGGTGGCGACCGTCCCGTCCTGCGCCGTGGCCTGCGTGCCCTGGCCCGGAACCAGCGTGACCGCGAGAGCGGCGGCGCCGAGCGCGGCGACACCCGCCATCGACAGCTTGTGGGTGCGGGTCAGCGGACTATGACCGAAGGTGCGGTGCTTCGACATGGAGACGGGGACCTCTCGAAGAGCGTTTGGGACTCCGGCGCCACGGGTAAGCCCCCGGAGCGCTCGGCAACGGGGGCAATTCTTAGCGGCCGCAAAAATCCGTGGCAAAGGTGTGACGTACGAAGCCGGGTAGTGGACCGGGGTACGGAAAAGGGGGCCAGGAGCTCGCTCCTGACCCCCAGCCCCCGGACAGCTCGGGACTTAAGTCCCTGACCCGTCCACTAGGGGCCTTCGTACGTGACCTGTGCCCTATGCGCGGGGTCACACCCGGACCCCTGCTGTCTCACGCGCAGTTGCTGCTGCAACGCACAGCGTGAGGCTTCTCCTCCGGAAGGATGAGGTGCACGTCCCCGAACTCGTGCCACAGGTAGCGCCCCCGCAGCGCCTCCTCGTACGTGCGACTCACGGCCTCCCGCCCCGCGATCGCCTCCAGCATCAGCAGATGGGACGCCTCCGGCTCGTGCAGACCGGTCAGCAGTCCGTCCACCACCCGCACCCCGCGCTCCGGCGTCACCACGAGATCCGTCCAGCCGCGCGCCGCCCGCACCACACCGTCCGCGCCGACGGCGGACTCGACGGCCCGTACGGCGGTGGTCCCCACGGCCACGACACGGCCGCCGCCCGCCCGCGCCGCGTTGATCAGCCGCGCCGACGCCTCAGGCACCTCGAACCGCTCGCCGTACGGCGGCTCGTGCGACTCCATCGACGCCACCCCCGTGTGCAGGGTGATCGGCGCGAACTGCACCCCGCGGCTCACCAGCCGCGCCACCACCCGCTCCGTGAACGGCCGCGCCGCACTCGGCATCTCGGCACTGCCCGCCCCGGCCTCCGCTCCCCGGCCGTGCAGCGCGAACACGGTCTGGTAGACGGACAGCGGCTGGTCCCGCTCCGTGTAGGCGTAGCGGATGGGCCGCCCGTGCTCCCGCAGCAGCGCCGCCGCGTCCCCGCTCGCCCGCACCCACCACAGCCGCCCGCTCCCCGCCGCGACCGGTTCCTCATAAGAGAGGCGTACGCCTCCGGGGAGCGCCACCACCGTCCCCGCGGGACCTCCCGCGTGCGGGCGCGTGGTGCCCCGCCCGTCCGGGTCCCTCAGCTCGACCGCCCAGCGCCCGTCGTCACCCCGCGTCGAGAAATGCACGACCACGCGCGCGTGCCCGAGCCTGCCGTCGACGGCGGCCGCCAGGGTCGGCGAGGTGTTGACGATGAGTAGATCCCCGGCCCGCAGCACCTCCGGCAGCTCCGCGAAGCGGTGATGGGCCACCTCCGTCCCGCGCGACACGAGCATCCGCACCGACGACCTGTCCCGCCCGGGCCCCCGCTGCTCGGCCGGTACCCGTGCCGACAGCTCCTCCGGGACCCGCAGCGCGAGGGTCATCGCGTCTCCAGCAGGGCGGGCGCCGCGTACCGGCCGCTGACGGGCCGCTCGTCCAGGATCCGCAGGAACGCGGGCACGACGTCCTCGGGGCGCGGCACCCCGCTCAGGTCCTCGTCCGGCTCGGCCGCCGCCAGCATGTCCGTGCGCATCCCGCCCGGATCCACCGCCCACACGCGCAGCCCCGGCTCCTCGACGGCCAGCACCGCGAAGAGCTGGTCGAGGGCCGCCTTCGTCGCCCCGTAGCCGCCCCAGGTGCGGTACGCCTCCGAGGCCGCGTCCGAACTCAGGCCGAGCACCGCCCCGGCCGGAGCGTCGCGCAGCAGCGGCAGCGCCTCCTGGGTCAGCGCCAGCGGCGCCACCACATTGATCTCCAGGGCCCTGCGGAAGGCGTCGAGGGGCAGCTCGTCCAGCGTCACCAGCGGCTCCACCCCCAGGACGCCCGCGTTGTTCACCAGGAGATCGAGCCCGCCCGCCTCCCGGGCCGCCGCGACCAGCGCGCCCCGGTGCCCGCCGTCCGTCACGTCGCCCGGCACGGCCCGCACCGTGCGCCCCAGCCTGCTCAACTGCCGGGCCAGGTCCTCCAGGGGCTCCGCGTTCCGCGCGTCCAGGACGAGATCCCAGCCCCGCTCGGCGAGCGCGGTGGCCAGCGCCCGGCCGAACCCCCGCGACGCCCCCGTGATGATCGCTACTGCCATGACAACCGTCCTCCGGCTCTGTCACTGCTGTGTGATGTCTGCGCTACGCCCTCAACGGTGGAACGCCGAAGGCCCGGACGCCTCGTGCCCGGGTCGCGACGGCGCAGGGCCCTTCGCCCTACGCCCAGCGGCCTAGGCGGCTGCCGCCACAGGTCGGATACGGACTGTCACACCTCACCGGTACGGTGAGCGCATGAGTCAAGGTCCACGGACTGGGTTGGCGGCGGTGAGTGCCGCGCTGCTGGCCATGAGCAGGCATCTGGAGGTGCGCGACGTCCTCAAGACGATCGTCGCCTCGGCCCGCGAGCTGCTCGACGCCGAGTACGCGGCGCTCGGCGTGCCCGACGACCACGGCGGCTTCGCCCAGTTCGTCGTCGACGGGATGAGCGACGAGCAGTGGAAGGCCATCGGCCCGCTCCCGCGCCAGCACGGCATCCTCGCCGCGATGCTCCACGAGGCGAAGGCGGAGCGCCTCGCGGACGTCCGCAAGGACCCCCGCTTCGAGGGCTGGCCCGCCGCCCACCCCGACATGTCGGACTTCCTCGGCCTGCCGATCAAGGACGGCGACGAGACGATCGGCGCCCTGTTCCTGGCGAACAAGAGGTGCCCGAAGCCCGAAGGCGGCTGCGGCTTCACCCAGGAGGACGAGGAGCTGCTCGGCATCCTCGCCCAGCACGCCGCGATCGCCCTCACCAACGCCCGGCTCTACGAGCGCAGCCGCGAGCTCACCATCGCCGAGGAGCGCTCCCGGCTCGCCCACGAGCTGCACGACGCGGTCAGCCAGAAACTCTTCTCGCTGCGCCTCACGGCCCAGGCCGCCGCCAAGCTCGTGGACCGCGACCCGGACCGCGCCAAGGACGAGCTGCAGCACGTCGTGGAGCTGGCGGCGGAGGCGGCCGACGAACTGCGCGCGGCCGTCGTGGAGCTGCGCCCCGCCGCCCTCGACGAGGACGGCCTGGTGGCCACGCTCCGCACCCAGATCCAGGTCCTCGACCGCGCCCACACCGCCGCCGTCACCTTCGAGACCGGCGGCATCCGCGCCCTCCCCGCGGCCCAGGAGGAGGCGCTGCTGCGCGTCGCTCAGGAAGCCCTGCACAACGCCCTGCGGCACTCGGGCGCCGAGCGGGTCGGGGTGACGCTCGACAAGCGCGGCACGGGCGCGGTGCTGTGCGTCACCGACGACGGCTCGGGCTTCGACCCGATGGCCATACGCCGCGCGGGCCGCCATCTGGGCCTGGTCTCCATGCGAGACCGGGCGAGCGGAGCCGGCGGCCGGCTGACAGTGGAATCGGAGCCCGGCAAGGGCACCACGATCGAGATGGAGGTCCCCGGTGGCTGACGCAATCAGGGTGCTGCTGGTCGACGACCACCAGGTCGTCCGCCGGGGCCTGCGCACCTTCCTGGAGATCCAGGACGACATCGAGGTCGTCGGCGAGGCGGGCGACGGCGCCGAAGGAGTCGCCCGCGCCGAGGAGCTGAAGCCCGACGTCGTCCTCATGGACGTCAAGATGCCCGGCATGGACGGTGTCGAGGCGCTCCGCAAGCTCCGTGAACTGGCCAACCCCGCACGGGTGTTGATCGTCACCAGCTTCACCGAGCAGCGGACGGTCGTCCCCGCGCTGCGCGCCGGAGCCGCCGGTTACGTGTACAAGGACGTCGACCCCGACGCCCTGGCCGGCGCGATCCGCTCCGTCCACGCGGGCCACATCCTGCTCCAGCCGGAGGTGGCGGGCGCCCTGCTCGCCCAGGAGGAGACCAGCAACGGCCAGGGCAGAGGCGGTTCCCTCACCGACCGGGAGCGCGAAGTGCTCGGCCTGATCGCCGACGGCCGCTCGAACCGGGAGATCGCCCGCGCCCTCGTCCTGTCCGAGAAGACCGTCAAGACCCACGTCTCGAACATCTTGATGAAGCTCGACCTCGCGGACCGCACCCAGGCCGCGCTCTGGGCCGTGCGACACGGCATCGCGGGCTGACCACACACGGGACCGGGAAAGGCGCGGGAAGGAGCCGCGCTCCGGCGCACTACTGCACGACGACACGGACGGTTCCGCTCCGTTCTGAGATTCATACTGTCGTGTGGATGTCCTCCGAATGGCGCATCCTGTCCGGCGCCGCCGCGTTTCCAGTGCATGCTGCGGCGGCTGGCCGCGGCAATCGCAAGGAGGATCTCGAAGTGAAGAACCTGAAGAAGGCCGCGGCTGTCACCCTCGTCGCCGGTGGCCTGGTTGCCGCCGGTGCCGGTCTCGCCTCCGCCACTGACGGTGCGCACGCCGACGGCAAGGCCGTGAAGTCCCCGGGCGTCGGCTCGGGCAACCTGGTGCAGGCCCCGATCCACATCCCGGTCAACGCCGTGGGCAACACCGTCTCGGTCATCGGCGCCCTCAACCCCGCCTTCGGCAACGACGGCTTCAACGGCTGATCCAGCGGCCGACACAGGCCCAGGGTCCACTGGACCACCGGCCCTCCGGGTACTCCCGGAGGGCCGGTCCGCGTTTCCACCGCCCGGTTCCGGGCGTCAACTCCCGTCCTCCGCATGCCCGTTGATGCAATGGTCGGCTTATTGCCCCGATCGGGGGCATCCGGACAGCTCCCCGTATCGTCCGCCCGCCGGCCCGCGTTTCTCAGCGTGCGCCCTCGTGGCAGGGGGCGAAACGTACATCTGGAGGAACACTTCTCATGAACATCGCCAAGAAGGCCGCCCTGACCGTCGCCGTCGCCGGAATCGCCGCGGGGGCCTCGGCCGGTGCCGCTTTCGCCGACGCGAACGCCGACGGTGCGGCCACCCAGTCCCCGGGCGTCGCCTCCGGCAACCAGGCGCAGGTCCCGGTCCACGTCCCGGTGAACGCCACGGGCAACTCGGTCAACGTGATCGGCATCCTGAACCCGGCCTTCGGCAACATGTCGTCGAACGTCTGAGTCTCCCTGCCGAGCAGGCACGGAACGGCCCCCGCGGACACGCTCCGCGGGGGCCTTCCCGTTGCCCGGTGTGCGGGATCGCCCCGGCCACGCCCCACGGGCGGGCAGGCTCAGCCGCGCTCCCGCTCCTCCACGAACGCGTTGTAGGCGGCCACCTGGGCCCGCCGGGCCGTCCGCTCCACCGGCCGCAGGGCAATGGCCCGCGCCCCCATCTCCGAGGCGCTCACGGCCCCGCCGTGCCCGCTCTCGTACGCGACGGAGATCAGCAGCCCCACCCGCTGCGCCAGCTCAAGGACGCGCACGGCCCGCGGCGGATAGCCCGGAGCGAGCACCTCCCGGCCCCGCTCGGCCCGCGCCCGGTACGCGTCGACGGCCGCCTCGGCCACCGGCCCGGACCCGGCCACGTCCAGCCGCGTCAGCACGTCCGTGGCCTCCCGCAGCGCCTCCGCCAGCTCCCGCTCGGCCTCCCCGAGGGACGGCACGTCGGCGGGCGGAGCCTCCCGCACGGGCAGGCAGTGCCACAGCACCTCGACATGCACATCGCCCTCGGGCCCGGCCTCGTACACCTCCGGTACGAGCCCCAGCGCGGCCCCGAAGCACAGCACGGCCTCCTCGGCCTCCAGCGCCCGCGCATTGAACTCAGGAGGGCCGCTCAGCCCCAGCGGATGCCCCGGCGCGGGCAGCGCGACCCGCAGGCCCGTCGCCCCGAGCGCCCGCAGCCGCCCGAGCGCGAGCGTCAGCCCGACCGGGCCCGCCTCCCCGGGAATTCCCTCCACCCGGTGCACGGCGTCCTCGCCGACGATGGCGAGCGCCGCGTCATCAGGTGCGACAAAACCGCCCAACAGGGCATTTCCCCATGAGGCCAGGCGTCCAGATCGTGGTTCCGAGAGCATGCGCCCCACCTTAGAAGCCACCGAGGGCGTCAAAACCCCGGCCGCCGGAAGGGACCGCCATGCCGGTGGCGTAGGTTTACATGGGGGCTGCGTCCAGTGGCGAATCAGCCGAACCGGACACGGACGCACGAGACTGCCGAGACTGCAATGGGAGACAACGCGCTCATGAGCGATGTGCTGGAGCTGGAGGACGTATCCGTGGTCCGCGAGGGCCGGGCTCTGGTGGACCAGGTCTCCTGGTCGGTGAAGGAGGGGGAGCGCTGGGTCATCCTCGGCCCCAACGGCGCCGGCAAGACCACCCTCCTGAACGTCGCCTCGAGCTATCTCTTCCCGAGCAAGGGCTCCGCCACCGTCCTGGGCGAGACCCTCGGCAAGCCGGGCACCGACGTCTTCGAGCTGCGCCCGCGCATCGGCGTCGCCGGCAACGGCCTCGCCGAGAAGCTGCCCAAGCGCCAGACGGTCCTGCAGACCGTGCTCACGGCCGCGTACGGCATGACGGCCGGCTGGCAGGAGGAGTACGAGGACGTCGACGAGCAGCGCGCCCGCGCCTTCCTCGACCGCCTCGGCATGAGCGAGTACCTGGACCGCAAGTTCGGCACCCTCTCCGAGGGCGAGCGCAAGCGCACCCTGATCGCCCGCGCCCTGATGACCGACCCCGAGCTGCTGCTCCTGGACGAGCCCGCCGCCGGTCTCGACCTCGGCGGCCGCGAGGACCTGGTGCGCCGCCTCGGCCGCCTCGCCCGCGACCCGATCGCCCCCTCGATGATCATGGTCACGCACCATGTCGAGGAGATCGCCCCCGGCTTCACGCACGTCCTGATGATCCGCCAGGGCAAGGTCCTCGCCGCGGGCCCGCTGGAGCTGGAGCTCACCTCCCGCAACCTCTCCAAGTGCTTCGGCCTCCCGCTCGTCGTCGAGCAGCGGAACGACCGCTGGACCGCCACGGGCCTGCCCCTGAGCTGACGCGTTCGCGCAGCCGTGCGGGCCGATCGTCCCCTGTCCGCACGGCCGTCCACGGATCTACCATGACCATGTGACAGACATCGACGCTTGGGTGTGGTGGCTGATCGGAGCGGCCGCACTCGGTATTCCGCTCGTCCTCACAGCCATGCCCGAGCTGGGCATGCTCGCCGTGGGCGCTGTCGCAGGCGCCGTCACAGCAGGCCTGGGTGGTGGTGCGATCCTCCAGGTCGCGGTCTTCGCCGTCGTCTCGTGCGCGCTCATCGTCGTCGTACGCCCCATAGCCAGGCGCCAGCGCGCCGAACCGCCCCAACTGGCCACCGGGATCGACGCGTTGAAAGGCAAACAGGCCGTGGTCGTCGAGCGCGTCGACGGCAGCGGCGGACGGATCAAGCTCGGCGGCGAGATCTGGTCGGCCCGGGCGCTCGACGCGGACGCCGCGTACGAGCCCGGTCACCAGGTCGACGTCGTCGAGATCGAAGGGGCCACGGCGATCGTCATGTGACCCGAACAAGCCACGCCACAGGGGCAGTTCTGACAGACTCGACGAGCAAGATCTCAAGTTGATCTGAAGGGCACAGGAGAAGCGATGTCAGCGATCATCATCGTCCTGATCATTCTGGTGGTGTTGGTCTTCATCGCCCTGATCAAGACCATCCAAGTCATCCCACAGGCCAGCGCGGCCATCGTGGAGCGCTTCGGCCGGTACACCCGCACACTCAACGCGGGCCTGAACATCGTCGTCCCCTTCATCGACTCGATCCGCAACCGCATCGACCTCCGTGAGCAGGTCGTACCGTTCCCGCCACAGCCGGTGATCACCCAGGACAACCTGGTCGTCAACATCGACACGGTCATCTACTACCAGGTGACGGACGCGCGGGCGGCGACCTACGAGGTCGCGAGCTACATCCAGGCCATCGAACAGCTCACGGTCACCACCCTCCGCAACATCATCGGTGGCATGGACCTGGAGCGGACCCTGACCTCCCGCGAGGAGATCAACGCGGCCCTGCGCGGCGTCCTCGACGAGGCCACCGGCAAGTGGGGCATCCGCGTCAACCGCGTCGAGCTCAAGGCGATCGAGCCGCCGACCTCCATCCAGGACTCGATGGAGAAGCAGATGCGCGCCGACCGTGACAAGCGCGCCGCGATCCTCACCGCCGAAGGTATCCGGCAGTCGCAGATCCTGACCGCCGAAGGTGAGAAGCAGTCGGCGATCCTCAGGGCCGAGGGTGAGGCGAAGGCGGCGGCCCTGCGCGCCGAGGGCGAAGCCCAGGCGATCCGTACGGTCTTCGAGTCCATCCACGCCGGAGACCCGGACCAGAAGCTGCTCTCGTACCAGTACCTCCAGATGCTCCCGAAGATCGCCGAGGGCGACGCCAACAAGCTCTGGATCGTCCCCAGCGAGATCGGCGACGCCCTCAAGGGCCTCTCGGGCGCGATCGGCAACTTCGGCCCGATGACGGGCGGTCCGGCCCCGTCGGCACCCAAGGAGCGCAGGGAACAGCCTCCGATCGACTGATGACACGAAAGAGCGGGTCCATCGGCCTCAAGGCCCATGGACCCGCTCTTTCGTCCGTCTACGCGGCGACGCCCCGGCTCAGCCAGTCGGGCAGCGCCTCCCCGGCACCACCCAGCGACAGCAGCATCGCATCGGCCGGAGTCGGCTCGAACGGCTGCCGCAGCAACGGCATCCCCGCCTGCTCCGGCGTCCGGTCCGCCTTCCGGTGATTGTCCTCGGCGCAGGACGCCACCGTGTTCAGCCACGAGTCCGCGCCACCCCGCGACCGCGGCACCACGTGGTCCACGGTCGTCGCCCGCCTCCCGCAGTACGCGCACCGGTGCTGATCCCGCACGAGCACACCCCGCCTCGACCAGGGAGCGCGTCTTCGGAACGGCACCCTGACGTACCTGCAGAGTCTGATCACCCGCGGCACCGGTATATCGATCGCGGCGCCGCGCATCCGCAGCTCGGGGTGGGACTGCTCGACGACGGCCTTGTCCTGGAGCACCAGCACGACGGCTCGGTTCAGCGTCACCGTCGAGAGCGGCTCGAAGCTCGCGTTCAGCACCAGTGTGTCCCGCATCCTGCCCACCTCCCGTACGCAGCGGATCACCCCTCGGCGTCCGTGCGTCAACTCTGGCCGTGCACGCCGAGATGGACAACGCAATAAAAAATGCCCGCCTCTGATCACTTCCAAGACCAGGGGCGGGCAAACGTTGCGTGAACGCTTCAGTGGGCGCTAGCCCTCCGCGGGAGCCGCGTACTCGGCCACGACCTGAGCGCGGGCGAGCGTGTGAAACCGCAGATTGAAGCCGACGGCGGCGGGCGACGTGTCGGAGTCCGGACCGAGCTTCTCCTGGTCGACGGCGTACACCGTGAACACGTACCGGTGCGCGGGATCCCCGGCCGGCGGCGCGGCACCGCCGAAGTCCTTGCTCCCGTAGTCGTTGCGCACCTGCACGGCACCCTCGGGAAGCTCCTCGAACTTGCCGCTGCCCGCGCCCGTCGGCAGCTCGGTCACCGAGGCGGGAATGTCGAAGACGGACCAGTGCCAGAACCCGCTGCCGGTCGGCGCGTCCGGGTCGAAGCACGTCACGGCGAAGCTCTTGGTCCCGGCGGGGAAACCCTCCCACCGCAGATGCGGCGACGTGTTCCCGGCCGCGTAGACCTGAGCGTCGTCGAGCACACCGCCCGCTTCGAAGTCCTCGCTCACCACGGTGAACGACGGCACCTCCGGATGAAACTCGTGCGGCAGCGGCGCCCGCTTGGGCTGCTCGGTCACAACGACACCTCCTGATTCGACGGGGCCTTCAGGGCCGCGCGGGAGCGGACCTCACCGGCCCGACCCTGCGCCTGCCCACCAACCCTAGAACCAGTTCCTCTTGCTGCCGACCTCGGACATCCACTGGTGGAGGTAGGCCGACCAGTCGGTGCCCTGGAAGTCGTGGTGCCCGACGACGAACGAGCGGAAGGTGTCGCTGCCCTCGCTGAACAGACCCGGCTTCTTGTCCATCTCCAGGACGACGTCCATCTCCCGGTCGTCGGAGACGAAGCTCAGCTCCACCTGGTTCAGCCCGCGGTACTGCTGCGGCGGGTAGAACTCGATCTCCTGGTAGAAGGGCAGCTTCTGTCGCGTGCCACGGATGTGCCCGCGCTCCATGTCCGCACTCTTGAAGCGGAACCCGAGGCCGATGAAGGCGTCGAGGAGGGCCTGCTGCGAGGGGAGCGGGTGCACATTGATCGGGTCCAGGTCACCGGAGTCGACGGCGCGCGCGATCTCCAGCTCGGTGGTCACACCGATGTTCATGCCGCGCAGCTGCTGCCCGTCGATCGTGGTGACCGGCGTCTCCCACGGGATCTCGAGCCCGAACGGCACCGCGTGCACCGCGTTGGCCTGAAGGCTGAAGGCGCCCCCGAGCCGCACCTTGGTGAACTCGATGTCCTGCTTGGTCTCCTGGTCGGCGCCCTCGACCTCGACGCGGGCCTGCAGACCGACGGAGAGCCCCTCGATCTCCTGGTCCACGGAACCGCCCTGGATCCGCACCTCACCCTGAACGACACCGCCGGGCACGACATTGGCCTCGGTGAGCACGGTCTCCACGGAAGCCCCGCCCGCACCAAGGCTTGCCAACAGCCGCTTGAACCCCATGTCTCGATCTCCTCCGTAAGCGAACGCGATCTCTGATACTGCTGACTACAAACGCGGTTCTCCCGCGCCCGGTTCCGCGTCTGCCCACGCCGCCCGTTCCACTACCCTCGGACGGCATGATCGCGGCCCCTGACCGTACGCCCCTCGCGCGCAAGTTCTTCGACCGGCCTGTCCTGGACGTCGCCCCCGATCTTCTCGGCCGCATCCTGGTCCGCCGCACTCCGGACGGTCCGATCGAACTCCGCATCACAGAGGTCGAGGCGTACGACGGCGAGAACGATCCGGGCTCACACGCCTACCGAGGCCGAACGCCCCGCAACAGCGTGATGTTCGGTCAGCCCGGTCATGTTTACGTCTACTTCACCTACGGCATGTGGCACTGCATGAACCTGGTCTGCGCAGAGGAGGGACGAGCGAGCGCCGTCCTGCTCCGGGCCGGCGAGATCACGGAAGGCGCCGAGCTGGCCCGCACCCGTAGGCCCGCGGCCCGCAACGACAAGGAACTGGCCAAAGGCCCGGCGCGCCTGGCCACAGCCCTGGGAGTGGACCGCGCCCTCAACGGCACCGACGCCTGCGCCCCTTCCGACTCACCCCTGACAGTCCTGCACGGCACGCCCGTACCCGTCGACCAGGTGCTCAGCGGCCCCCGCACCGGGGTCTCGGGCGCCGGCGGCGTCCACCCGTGGCGCTTCTGGATCGCCAACGACCCGACGGTGAGCCCTTATCGCGCTCACACCCCTCGCCGTCGAACTTGACGCGCCCTTGCGGGGTCCGTAATGTAGCCCGAGCCGCTTGAACCGGGTACGGCGTTCAGCCAGCAGCCGGAAGTGGCCAAACCACTACTATGCGACTTCCCTCAGCGGGGTCTTTTCGGCGTGCTCGCATGCTGAAATTCAAGCCCGCGGATCTCGATTATGAGTGAGCGAGGAAATCCGCTAACGTAGTGGACACGCCGAAAGGCAAAGGCCCTCCAACGGCCACCGGAAATGAAATCCGAACCGGGAACGGAACGGAAAAAGGATCTGGTAAGGTTGGAAACACGAAAGACCGAAGGGAAGCGCCCGGAGGAAAGCCCGAGAGGGTGAGTACAAAGGAAGCGTCCGTTCCTTGAGAACTCAACAGCGTGCCAAAAATCAACGCCAGATATGTTGATACCCCGTCCCCGGCC
>NZ_JAFVLN010000037.1 GCF_017377775.1 Streptomyces sp. VRA16 Mangrove soil | reverse complement strand
AGGAACGGACGCTTCCTTTGTACTCACCCTCTCGGGCTTTCCTCCGGGCGCTTCCCTTCGGTCTTTCTTTCTTGCGTTTCCGACTCTATCAGACCGTTTCACCGGCCGATTTCCTCGGGGTCTTGCTTCGCTTTCCGGCCTTTCGGCTTTCCGGCGGTTCCGACTCTATCAGATCCTTTCGGGCCTGATTCCCAGTCAGCGGGGCTTGTCTTTCCGGCTGTTGGGCCGTTCCGACGTCCCAAACTTTAGCGGATCCCGGCGGCAGTTCCTAATCGAAGCGATCAGGTCAGCCGCAACCCAATTTCGAATTGAATTCGGGCAAGCCGAAATCAGTCCCGTTGGGAGATCGTGCTGGTGGTTTGAGTGCCGCATCAGCGGCGGGAGTTGCTGTCGCAGAACCGTTACGGCTCCGCGGCAACCCGAAGAACTATACGGATCGGGTAGACCCGCGTCAACCCCCCAGTTCGCGGCCGGTCCCCGGCGCTCAGTCGAGGTCGTTGAGGCGGCCGCCGGCGTCCGGCTGGGCGTACTCCACGCGGCGCAGCAGGCGGGTCAGGACCTCGCCGAGGGCCGTGCGCTCCGTCGGGCTGAGGTCCTGGAGGAGGTCCTCCTCGAACACCGTCGCAAGACGCATGGCCTCCAGCCACTTCTCGCGGCCGCCGGAGGTCAGCTCCACGATGACGCGGACCCGGTTGTTCTCGTCGCGGTCACGGGTGACCAGGCCCTCCTGGACCATGCGGTCGATCCGGTGGGTCATCGCGGCGGGGGTCAGGCCGAGCCGCTTGGCGAGTTCGCCGGGGCCCATCCGGTACGGGGCGCCGGAGAGGACGAGGGCCTTGAGGACCTCCCACTCGGCGTTGCTGATGCCGATCTCGGCGGTCTGCCTGCCGTACGCGACGTTCATGCGGCGGTTGAGTCTGCCCAGCGCCGAGACGATCTGCTCGACCTGCGGGTCCAGGTCCTGGAACTCGCGCTGGTACGCGGCGATCTGCTCTTCGAGGGTCGGCTCGGCTGCCATGCCGCGAAGTATGGCACGGCAGCGGTTGGCGTTGAAGTCCTTCGAGCTGTACAGTTTAGCTTCTAACTTTAGCTTCGAAGTCTTCAGAGCTAACCGCTGGTGGTTGGTCCTGGGGGCTTCTTTCTCTGAAAGGGCAGGTGAAAGTGACCAGGGCGATGGGCGCCGCGATGCGGCGCGTACAGATCGGCAGCGCGCTGAGTTCGTTCGGCGTGGGCTTCACGGTTCCGTTCCTCTACGTCTATGTGGCGGAGGTCCGGGATCTTGGCGCGAGTGCGGCGGGCATCGTGCTGGCCGCCTTCGCCATGGCCGCTCTCGTCGTCCTGCCCTTCACCGGCCGCGCCATCGACCGGCGCGGCCCCATGCCCGTACTGCTGACGGCGTCCGGTGTCGCTGCCGTGGGTGCGGTCGGGCTCGGGCTCGCCAGTACGGAGCCCGCGGCCATCGCGGCCGCCGCCGTCCTCGGTGCCGGTACCGCGGTGCTGCAGCCCGCGCTCGCCACCATGATCGTGTGGTGCTCGACGCAGGAGACGCGGACCCGCGCCTTCGCCATGCAGTTCTTCCTGCAGAACCTCGGGCTCGGCATCGGCGGGCTCATCGGCGGTCAGATCGTCGACGAGACCCGGCCGGAGTCCTTCCTGCGGCTGTTCGGCATCGAGGCCGTCATGTTCCTGGTGCTCGCCGCGATCGTGCTGACCGTGCGGATGCCGAAGGCGACCATCGGCGAGGCCGTGCCAAAGGGCGGGGGCAAGGGCGGCATGCGGGCGCTGCTCGGGAACCGGGCGATGGTGCAGCTGTGCGGGCTCGGGTTCGTGCTGTTCTTCGCCTGCTACGGGCAGTTCGAGTCGGGGCTGAGCGCGTACGGGGTCGAGGCCGCCGGTATCTCGGCGTCCACGCTCGGGATCGCGCTCGCCGCCAACACCGCGATGATCGTCGTCGCGCAGTTCGCCGTGCTGAAGTTCGTCGAGCGGCGCAAGCGTTCGCGTGTGATCGCCGCCGTCGGGCTCATCTGGGCCGTCGCGTGGCTGGCCGCCGGATACGCGGGGCTCGGGCACGGCAGCCAGGCCATGGCGACCGCCGCGTTCATCTCGACGTACGCGCTCTTCGGGCTCGGTGAGTCGATGCTGTCGCCGACCGTGGCGCCGCTTGTCGCCGACCTCGCCCCCGCGGGCATGGTCGGCTCGTACAACTCGGCCTTCGCGCTGGTGAAGCAGCTCGCGCTGGCCGTCGGTCCGGCCGTCGGCGGGCCCATGGGCGCCGCGCTGCACGGGCCGTACATCGTGACCTTCCTGCTGTTCTCGCTGGGGATCACCTTCCTGGCGCTGCGGCTCGGCAAGCGGCTCACCCCGCTGCAGGACCAGCCGTCGTCGGCCGGTTCGCGGGTCGTCATGCGCAGCACGCCCGAGCCCGCCGCGGCGGACGCCTGAGCGGAGCAGGGCTGAACAGAGAAGTGGCCGGTGCCGGCGGGCGCCGGCCACTTCTGCGTCCGGGGTGCTCCCTCGCGCCGGCGGACCGCCCTCGTCAGCGGACCGCCGCCGTCAGCGGACCGCCGTCGTCAGCGTCGCCGTGAAGGGGAGGGTCACTGTGCCGTCGGGGGCCGTGCGGTCCGCGAAGCGGTTGGCGAAAGCGGGGCCGACCGTGCGCAGGGCCTCCGTTCCCGTCAGCGTGCTCCAGGGGAGCGCCGAGAGGTGGCCGGGGGCGTAGTCGGTGAGGGGCGGGAGCGTCACGTCCAGCGTGACCGGGACGGCCGCCACCTCCTGGAAGCCCGCCTCACGCAGAGCGCCGGCGAGGACGTCACCGGTGACGGCGAAGGCACGGGTGAAATCGGCCGCCGCCTCCTCTCCCGCGTACGTGGCGACCAGCTCGCGCTGGGCGAGGAAGTACGGAGAACGGTCCAGGTGGCTCCAGGTCGTCGCCGCGAAGTGGCCGCCGGGGGCCGTGACCCGGGCGGCCTCCGCGCACGCCGCCGACAGGTCCGGGAAGAACTGGGCGCCCTGCTGGCACAGGACCGCGTCGAACGCGCCGTCCTCGTACGGCAGCCCGTCGGCCGCTGCCTGCGCGAACTCGATGTCGGGATAGAGATGCGGGCGGTGCGCCACCGCGACCTTCAGCATCTCCGGATTGACGTCGCTGCCGTGGACGCGTCCCGTCGGGCCGACCCGGGCCGCGGCGAGCCGCGCCGTGAAGCCGGTGCCACAGGCCAGGTCGAGGACCGTGGCGCCGGGGCGCAACTCCGCACTCTCCACGAGCACGGCCACGAAAGGCGCCATGAGCGGAGCGACGTACTGCTCGTAGCGCTCGGGAGCGCTGCCGGTGAGACGGAAACCAGAGGCGGATGCGGCATCTGCTGCTTCTGTCATACGGAGCTGATAGCAGTCCCGCACCGCCTTGCCCAGAGGGCTCGCGGGCAATGCTCGGCAGTTCATGGTCACGCCTGCCCGTGCCTTCCGGCGCCTTCCGGCGCTTGCCGGTGCCTGCCGGTGCCTGCCGGTGCTTGTCAGTGCTTGTCTGGGAGGACGAACTCGCACCACACCGCCTTGCCGCCGCCCGGTGTGCGGCGCGAGCCCCAGTTCGAGGCGATGGTGGCCACGATGGCGATGCCGCGTCCCGTCTCGTCCGCCGGTTCGGCGCGGCGGCGGCGCGGCAGGTGGTCGTCGCCGTCGGTGACCTCGATGATCAGCCGGCGGTCCGTGCGGCGCAGGCGCAGCCGCATCGGCGGGATCCCGTGCTGCAGCGAGTTCGCGACGAGTTCGCTGGCGGCCAGGACGCCCAGATCGTGGAGTTCCGGGGTGAAGCGCCAGCTGCTCAGCACCCCCGAGGCGAAAGCGCGGGCGCGCGGGGCGGCCTCGACGCCGCCGAGGAGCTCCAGCGCGGCGTTGCGGAACAGTTCGCCGTCGGGGCCCTTGCGGGCCGGGTGCTGGAGGACGAGGACCGCGACGTCGTCGTCGTGGTCGGCGGTGACGCCCGCGGCGCGGATCAGCCGGTCGCAGATGACCTGCGGCGTGCCGGTCGCGCCGGCCAGGGCGTGCTCCAGGGCCGCCACGCCCTCGTCGATGTCCTCGTCGCGCCGCTCGACCAGGCCGTCCGTGTACATGACCGCCGTCGAGCCGGGGCCGAGCGGCACCGAGCCCGACGCGTGCAGCCAGCCGCCGGTGCCGAGCGGCGGGCCGGTCGGTTCGTCGCCGCGGTGGATCGTCCCGTTCTCGTCCCGCACGAGGATGGGGAGGTGGCCCGCGGACGCGTAGACGAGGCGGCCCTCGTTCGGGTCGTGGACGGCGTAGACGCACGTGGCGATCTGATGCGGGTCGATCTCCGTAGCCAGGCCGTCGAGGAGTTGCAGGACCTCGTGCGGCGGGAGGTCCAGGCGCGCGTAGGCGCGGACCGCGGTGCGCAGCTGGCCCATGACGGCCGCGGCCCGCACTCCCCGGCCCATGACGTCGCCGATGACCAGGGCCGTGCGGCCGCCGCCGAGGGTGATGACGTCGTACCAGTCGCCGCCGACCGCGGCCTCGGTGCCGCCGGGCTGGTACGTGGCGGCGATGCGCAGGTCGTCGGGCTCCTCCAACTCCTGCGGCAGGAGCGAGCGTTGCAGCGTGACGGCGGTCTCGCGCTGGCGGCGCTCGCTCGTGCGCAGCCGCTCGGCGGCCTCCGCGTGGTCGGTGACGTCGGCGGCGAAGATCAGGACGCCGGGGCCCTCGGCCGTCTCCAGCGGGGTGCAGGTCACGGTGTACGAGCGGCCACCGGACGTCTTGCGGGACTTGACCGTACGGGGCTTGGAGCTGCGCAGCACCTGGTCGAGGAGCGGGAACAGGCTCAGCTCGTCGAGCTCGGGCAGTGCCTCCGCCGCCGGTTCGCCGAGGGGGCGGTCGCCGAAGGCCGCGACGTACGCGTCGTTGACGTACGCGATGCGGTGCTCGGGGCCGTGCACCAGGGCGACGAGCGCCGGGATGCGGTCGAGGACCTCGCGGACCGGCAGCTCGTCGACGCCCGCCGCCTTCCGCTCGTCGTCGGGCAGCTGCTCGGCGCGGGCCGCGGGGACCGCGCCGTCGCCTCGCTGGGGTACGCCGTGGTCGGCCCGCGCCGCGGCGCGGCGCTGCGTACCGGGGAGCCGGGCGCTCCAGCGCGTGAAGTTCACTTGGGGGAAGCCTCGTGGGGTCGAGGGAGGGCGCTCGGCCCGCCCATGGTCGGGGACCAGTCTGGCCGACCGTACTGACAAACGTCAGACGCCGGGGTGCGGGCGGGAGTTCCGCGCTCCGGTCAGCAGGGCGTCAACTCGGGGGTCAGGGCTACCCTTTCGGGCCGTTCGGGCTCTTCGAGCCGGGTGCGGATGGGTCCTCAGGAGGGACACGACCGGCCGCGAGTTCGAACTCCGCGCGTGGCCGCTCCAGCGAGCCGAGCGAGACGATCTCCCTCTTGAACAGTCCTGACAGGATCCATTCGGTCAGGACTCGGGCCTTCCGGTTGGCGGTGGGCACCCTGCTGAGGTGGTAGACGCGGTGCATGAACCAGGCAGGGTAGCCCTTCAGCTTCCGTCCGTAGACGTGCGCGACACCTTTGTGCAGGCCGAGCGAGGCGACGGATCCCACGTACGCGTGCTGGTAGTCGGTCAACGGCTGACCGCGCAGCGAGGCCGCGATGTTGTCGGCGAGGGTCTTGGTCTGGCGGACGGCGTGCTGGGCGTTGGGCGCGCAGTCGGTGCCGGGCTCCTCGGCGGTGAGGTCGGGGACCGCGGCGGCGTCGCCCGCGCCCCAGGCGTGCGGGGCGCCGTCGACCGCGAGGGCCGCCGTGCACTTGAGGCGGCCCCGCTCGGTCAGCGGCAGGTCGGTGGCGGCGAGCAGGGGGCTCGGTTTGACGCCGGCCGTCCACACGACCGTACGCGTGGGGAAGCGGGAGCCGTCGGAGAGGACCGCGATGCGGTTCTCGCAGGATTCGAGGCGGGTTTCCAGCCGTACGTCGATGTTGCGGCCGCGCAGTTCGCGGATCGTGTACTGCCCCATCTCCGGGCCGACTTCGGGCAGGATCCGGTCACTGGCCTCGACGAGGATCCACTTCAGGTCCTCGGGCTTGACGTTGTGGTAGTACTTCGCCGCGTACCGGGCCATGTCCTCCAGCTCGCCGAGCGCCTCCACGCCCGCGTAGCCGCCGCCCACGAAGACGAAGGTGAGCGCCGCGTCGCGGATCGCCGGGTCGCGGGTGGAGGAGGCGATGTCGAGCTGCTCGATGACGTGGTTGCGCAGGCCGATGGCCTCCTCAACCGTCTTGAAACCGATGCCGTGGTCGGCGAGGCCGGGGACCGGCAGCGTGCGCGAGATCGAGCCGGGGGCCAGGACCAGTTCGTCGTACGTGAGCGGGGCCGGGCCCGTGCCCTCCTCGTCGCTGGCGAGCGTCGTGTACGTGGCCGTGCGCTTCGCGTGGTCGATCGCGACGACCTCGCCGACGATCACGTCGCAGTCCGGCAGGACGCGGCGCAGCGGGACCACGACGTGGCGCGGGGAGATGGATCCGGCCGCCGCCTCGGGCAGGAACGGCTGGTACGTCATGTACGGGTCGGGGGTGACGACGACGATCTCCACGGTCCCGGCCCGCAGTTCGGGTTTGAGCCTTTTCTGCAGGTGCAGGGCGGTGTACATCCCGACATAGCCGCCGCCGACGACCAGGATGCGGGCGGGGTGCTGCTTCGGCTCCGGTGAGGGCGTCCTTGGCATCGTCACCGTCCCATGACGCATCGGACCCTCGATTTTGTCCACAGGCCCCGCGATTTGTGTGACGGAGCGGAAGGCCGCGCACCGGTTGGGCCGCCCTCCTGGCCTCAGGGAAGAAGTGCAGGTCAGGGCGGGGTACGGGGGTGGGGGGCTGGGGTGCAATCGGGGCGGAATCGCCGCGTACTCCGTTCGGGGGGCGCTCTGTGCGGAACCTGCCCCTTCTGAATTGACTCCGGCTCAACTATGTTCGTGTGCTGTCGGGGTGTCGGGGGATGCGCGGGCGGGGTCGCAGGGGCGGCCCGGAAACCGCTGTCTGTTCCTCACGCTCCGGCAGACAATGGCGGGGAGTGTCTCCGGGGGGAGACGTCATTACCGGGGGAACAGATATGCACATTCAGGACACTCATTGGACCTCCGCGTCTTCCGTGGCACCTTCGGGTGTCTCGGGCGGCGCCAACGGCCGGGGCGCGGCCGACAGTTCGCGCTCCACGCCGCTGCGGGTGGACGCCCAGCGCAATCTGGAGCATGTGCTGCGCGCGGCCCGCGAGGTCTTCGGCGAGCTGGGGTACGGGGCACCCATGGAGGACGTGGCGCGGCGCGCCCGCGTCGGCGTGGGCACGGTCTACCGGCGCTTCCCCAGCAAGGACGTTCTGGTGCGACGGATAGCCGAGGAGGAGACCTCCCGGCTGACCGACCAGGCACGAACGGCGCTCGGTCAGGAGGACGAGCCGTGGTCGGCGCTCTCGCGCTTCCTGCGGACCTCGGTCGCCTCGGGCGCGGGCCGGCTGCTTCCGCCGCAGGTGCTGCGGGTGGGCGTGGCCGACGAGCGGTCCGACTCCGTACGTGATGAGACGCGGGTTCCTGAACAGCGCAGCGCGGCACCCGATCTGCGGCTCGTGGAGCAGCGGTCGGCGCAGGACGGTGACGGCGTGCCCGCGGACGACGCGGGGGCGGCGGCGCTGCTCGAGGTCGTGGGGCGGCTCGTGGATCGCGCGCGAGAGGCCGGTGAGCTCCGTTCCGACGTGACCGTGTCGGACGTGCTGCTGGTCATCGCGACGGCCGCGCCGTCCCTTCCGGACGCCGCTCAGCAGGCGGCGGCCTCGGCCCGGCTGCTCGACATCCTGCTGGAAGGGCTGCGGTCGCGTCCCGCGTCCGCCTGATCGTTCACGGCTCGGCCGCCCGGGGCCGGGGTCTTCGACCCCGCGGCTCCGGGCGGCCCTGTTTCCGGAGTCGGGGCTCGGTGTCCGGGCCCGTCAACTTGCCTGGTTCTGAGGTTCGTTGAGACTTCCCTGAGTGGAGCGAGGGTAGTGCTCGCGGGTGGGAAATCTCCACGGATGAGTGGTTGCCGTGCACAGTGGGCCGCCGCGCGCTCCCCGTGTGGCACGCTTTCCCGGTGATCGGCCGTGAAGTGGGCAGGCGGGGGCTTCCGCGATGAGCGTTGACGGGCAGGGCGAGCAGCGGCCCGAAGGTGGCGGGGCGGGCGCGGACGACGTGACCGCGGCGCAGGTACCGAGCCAGGGCGGCCCCGGGCGCACCCCGGGCGGGTCCGCCGGCGAGGTGAGCGACGCCGACATCTCCGTACCACCGCAGCGCGAGGCCGCCGCACCCGCCGCCGCGAGCGGTGAACTGCCTTCGTCCGACGCCGACTTGATCGGACGGATGCGCGGCGGCGACGACAGTGCGTACGAGGAGCTGTACCGTCGGCACGCCGCCGCCGTGCGCCGCTACGCGCGCACCTGCTGCCGCGACGGCCACACCGCCGACGACCTGACCGCCGAGGTGTTCGCCCGCATGCTGCAGGCCGTCCGCGGCGGCAGCGGGCCCGAGCACGCGGTGCGCGCCTATCTGCTGACCACGGTGCGGCGCGTCGCCGCGTCATGGACGAAGTCGGCCAGGCGCGAGCAGCTGGTCGACGACTTCGCCGTGTTCGCCGCCCAGGCCGCCCGCTCGAACGAGGTGTCCGACGACGACACACTGGAGCTCGGCGCCGACGTGCGGGCCATGCAGGAGGCCGAGCACTCGATGGCCATGCAGGCCTTCCGCTCGCTGCCCGAGCGCTGGCAGGCCGTGCTGTGGCACACCGAGGTCGAGGACGAGTCGCCCAGTGAGGTCGCCACGCTCTTCGGGCTGGACGCCAACGGCACGCGCGTGCTCGCCAAGCGCGCCCGCGAAGGCCTGAAGGAGGCGTACCTCCAGGCGCACGTCTCGGCCACCCTCACCGAGTCCGAGGAGTGCTCCCGCTACGCGGACCGGCTCGGTGCCTACGCGCGTGGCAGCCTGCGCACCCGGGCCGAGCGCGGTCTGCGCAAGCACCTGGAGGAGTGCGCCAAGTGCCGCCTCGCGGCCGGTCAGATCAAGGAAGTCGCCAGCGGTATCCCGGGGGTCGTGCCGGTCGCGGTCATCGGCTGGTTCGGCGCCGCCGGATACGCGAAGGCGGCCGCGCTCATCGGCGGTGGCGCCGCGGGTGCGGCGGGTGCCGGTGCCGCCGCGGCGGCGGGCGGCAGCTCGTCCGGTGGCGGCGCGGCCGGCGCCGCCGCGTCCGAGGGGCTCGGCGCGCCCGCGAAGGCCGGCATCGCCGCCGGTGTGGTGGCGGCCGCGACCGCCGCCGCGCTGGCCATCGCGCTCACCGGCGCGGAGCCGAAGAAGGAGCCGGAGGCGAAGCGGGAGAAGCCGCCGGTCTCGCAGCCCATCACGCCGACGCCCACCCCGACACCGACGCCCAAGCCGAAGCCTCCCGCGCCGCAGCCGACGCCGACCCCCACTCCGACGCCGACTCCGACGCCGAAGCCCACCCCGAAGCCCACACCCAAGCCGACGCCGAAGCCCACGCCCAAGCCCACCCCGAAGCCGACGCCGCCCAAGCCGAAGAAGCCCACTCCCCCGCCACCCGCGCCCGCCGTCTACCAACTGAGCGCCCTGGACTACAACCTCGTCGGCGACGGCTCCAAGCCCGAGATGCGGCTGAGCGAGAGCAGCTGGGTCTGGCAGCGCTACGGCCTGTCGATCGCCGACAAGCAGTACGCGCACGGAGTCACGGTGCACGCCCGGTCCTCCGTCACCGTCGACCTGAACCGCACCTGCACCGCCTACGACGCGTTCGTCGGCGTCGACGACATGACGCTCGGCCTGGGCGCCGTCCGGTTCTCCGTCTACGTCGACGGGGTGCGGGCCTGGCAGTCGCAGGTGATCCGCGGCAACGACCCGGCGGTGCCGGTCCATGTGAACCTGTCCGGCCACAAGACGATCCGGCTCGTCGTCGAACCGCAGGGGCCGGGCGGCGCCGTGGCACTCGCCGACTGGGCTCAGTCCCGGTTCACCTGCAGCTGACCCGGGGCACGGGCGCGCGGGTCAGCCGTCGGTGGCGGGGGCCGACACCTCGGCCAGGATCCCGTCCTCGGTGAGCGCGCCGCCCGCCGCGCGCTCGGCCTCGTACCGTGCCTCGCCGAGCTCGGTCAGCGCGCGGGACTCCACCGCGGCGCACTCCTCGCGCTCCGGCATCGACCGGGGCGCGCCGTCGCGCAGCGCGTCGGACGCGGCGAACAGCCGGACCGCCCGCGCCACGTCACCGCGGCGCGCGTGCAGCTCGGCCCCCACGTCGACCAGGCCCGCCGTGACCGACTCCGCACAGCGCCCCTCCAGCGCGGCGCGCAGCACGTCGGTGAGGACGGCCAGACCTGCCGCGGGACCCGCCTCCGCGGCCCTGACACGGGCGTCGATCAGACCGATCATCGCCAGGAACTGCGGGGGCGGGGTGCCCGCCGCGGCGAGCGCGTACGCCTCGGTGCACAGCTCGCGCGCGCGGGCCGTCCCACCGTCGGTCAGGGCGAGGTGCGCCCGCATCACCTTCACGACGGCCGAGGTGTCGGTGACCCCGTACTGCTCCGCCTCCTCGCTCGCCGCGTCCAGGGCCTTCCGCGCCGCGTCCCGGTCGCCCTCCCGGTAGTGGATCTCGGCGATCCGCACCATCAGGAACGGTGTCTCCGCGTACGCCCCGACCTCGTAGGCGAGCCGCAGCGCCTCCTCGTACTCGCCGCGCGCCTCCGTGTACCGGCCGCGGCCCATGGCGGCCTCGCCCGCCGCGCTGCACACCTGGGCGCGCATCCAGCGGTCGCCGACCCTGCGGCTGATCTCCCGCAGCTCGGCGAGGTCCTCGTCCACGCCCTGCATGTTGCCCGCCATGTCCACGACCGTGTGGGTGCGGAACATCAGGGAGACGCCGACCTCCCAGTCCCCGCCGAAGCGGCGGCAGTTGACGACGGTGCGGTCCAGCGCCTCGCGCACGTCCTCCAGCCCGTCGAGGACGAAGAGCGTGAACGGCCAGATGATCCCCGGGAACATGGCGCCCTCCGGGCTCGGCGGCTCGAAGGCGGCCCGCACGCGCACCATGTACGCCCGGTCGGCCTCGCTGCGGATGACTTCCTGCGGGGTGGACTCGGTCACCAGGAAGAGGGCCAGCAGGCGCAGCTTCATCCGCGGCCAGTAGAGCGGGTCGGTGGGGTCACCGGTGTCGCCCGGGTCCCCCGGCGCGGGCAGCATGTCCCTGATGGTCTGCACCCATCCGCCGCCCTCCTGGCGGTAGTTGCGCAGCCACCAGAACCAGCCCATGTGCAGGGCGAGGGCGACCGCGGTCTCCTCGTCGACGAGACCGGGCGTGCTCGTGACCCTGGTCAGGGCCGCCCTGATGTTGTCGAGCTCCGTCTCCAGACGCTGGATCCACGGCAGTTGCTCCCCCGAGCGCAGCTTGGGGTCGGCCTCCTCGACCAGGGCGCGTACGTACGCGAGGTGGCGGCGCTCTGCAGCCAGGCGCAGGGCGGGGAGTTCGGCGGCACGCTCGGTGGCGTACTCGTGGATCGTCTCCAGCATGCGGTAGCGCATGCCGGGGAGCCCGCGGTCGCACGGCGTGGCGATCAGCAGGGACTTGTCCACGAGGGAGCCGATGACGTCGGCCGTGGGAGCTGCCGCGTGCGGCCCGGTCCGCGGCTCGGTGTGCGGCCCGGTGTCAGGCTCCGCGGGGGGCGTGGGGGCCGGGGAGCAGACGGCTTCGGCCGCTTCCAGGGTCCAGCCGCCGGCGAAGACCGACAGCTCGCGCAGGGCGGTGCGCTCGCGGTCGTCGAGCAGGTCCCAGGACCAGTCGACGACCGCGCGCAGGGTCTGCTGACGGGGCAGGACGGTGCGGCTGCCGCCGGTGAGCAGGCGGAAGCGGTCGTCGAGGCGGTCGGCGATCTGGCGTGGGGTGAGCAGACGGAGGCGGGCCGCGGCCAGCTCGATGGCCAGCGGCAGGCCGTCCAGGCGGCGGCAGATCTCGGCGACGGCGTCGGCGTCCTGCGTGGGGTCGAAACCGGGGCGCACCGCGGCGGCCCGCTCCGCGAACAGGCGGTGGGCGGGGTCCGGGGGCAGCGGCTCGACTGGGCGCACGGACTCCCCGGGGATTCCCAGGGGTTCACGGCTGGTGGCGAGGATCGTGAGACCCGGGCAGTGCGTCAGGAGGGTCTCGGCGAGTTCCGCCGCCGCGTCGATCACATGTTCACAGTTGTCAAGGATCAAGAGCTCGCTGCGGTGGGCGCAGTGCTCCAGAAGGACCCTGGTCGGGTCGTCGTGGGCCGGTCCCGATCTCTCGTTCGTAATCAGGAACGTCTCGCGCAGGCCCAGTGCGCTGACGACCGCGCCCGGGACCGCACGCGGATCGTCGAGCGGCGCCAGCTCGACCAGCCAGGCCTGGGGCTCGGGGGCTGCTGCCTCCTCGGCCAGGCGGGTCTTGCCGGAGCCGCCGGGACCCGTGAGCGTGACCAGGCGTGCTCCTCGCAAGTCAGAACGGATCGCGGCCAGTTCGGGTTCCCGGCCGACGAAGGAATTCAGGCGGGGGCGGAGGTTGCCTGTGCGGTGTGGGGGGCGTGGCGGGGTGGGAG
>NZ_JAFVLN010000036.1 GCF_017377775.1 Streptomyces sp. VRA16 Mangrove soil | reverse complement strand
GGGGGGGGGGGGGGGGGGGGGGGGGGGGGGGGGGGGGGGGGGCGCGGTTTCGTCTGGTGGGTTCGGTTGGTGGGCGGGTGCGGGTGCGGGTGCGGGTGCGGGTGTGTGGGGGTGGAGGTGGGGCGTGGTTTCGTCAGGTGGGTTCGGTCGGTGGGCGGGGGCGGCGCCGGCGTGGCCGGTCGCGTAGTTTCCCGCGCCCCTGACAGCTAGCTCCGCTCGCTTCAGGGGCGTGCGAGGGGCCGCACCCGGACGCGTCGTCCCCACGCCCACAACACCGCCCCGTACACCCCGAGCACCGCGCCCAGCAGCCCGTAGTAGAGGCCCGGCAGCGCGGTCATTCCGAGGGTGGGGCCCAGTGCGGAGGGCGGGACGGCGACGCCCAGCGTGGCCAGGGCCGCGACGGACCAGCGGACGGCGGGCCCGCACGGCGACGGCCGCAGCAGCACCATCACCAGCGCCTGCGTCAGCAGGTTCTCCGTGAACCAGCCCGCGTGGAACACGTCCGGCGACGAAAGCCCCGGCCCCGAGAGCAGCAGGATGCCGAACGTCGCCAGGTCCGCGGCGGCGTTGAGCACCCCGAACCCCACGATGAACCGAAGGAACGCGCGCGGCCGCAGCACGGTGGGCCGGCGCACCTCCCCCGGGTCCGCACGGTCGTACGCCAGCGAGAGCTGCGCCGCGTCGAAGCACAGGTTCTGCACGAGGACCTGCGCGGGAAGCATCGGCAGGAACGGCAGCAGCAGGCCGGCCGCGAGCATCGCGATGACGTTGCCGAGGTTCGAGGACAGCGTGATGCGCAGGTACGAGGTGATGGTGGCGCCCGCGTGCCGCCCGGCCGCGACGGCCTGCGCGATGGCCCCGAGATCGTCCCCTGCCGGGTCGACGAGGACGACGTCCGCCGACTCGCGCGTCACCGGCGCGGCCCCGCGGGCGCACAGGCCGACGTCCGCGGCGTGCAGCGCGGGCACGTCGTTGACCCCGTCGCCGAGGAAGCCGACGGTGGAACGCGAGCGCAACGCCCGTACGACACGGGCCTTGTGGGACGGGGTGCAGGACGCGAAGACCGTGGTCCCGGCCGCCAGTTCGGCCAGCTCGGCGTCGGTGCGGGTGTCGATGTCGGTGCCGGTGCGGATCGTGTCGCCCGGGTCGAGGCCCAGGTCGCGGCAGGCCCGCGCCGCCGTCCCCGGGTGGTCGCCGGTGACGACCTTGACGGTGATGTCCCGCGCGGCGAGACCGGACAGCGCGGCGGCGGCCGTCGGGGCCAGGGCGTCCGTGAAGGCGACGAAGCCGGTGAAGCACAGTCCGCGTTCGTCCGCCGTGGTCCAGGGGCGGCGCCGCGCGGCCCGTTCGCCGGTGGCCACGGCCAGCACCCGCAGCCCCGTGCCGGTCAGCTCCGAAGCCCGTACCGCGAGCCGCTTCCGCTCGTCCGCGTCGAGCGCGCAGCGCTCAAGGACCTCGTCGACCGCGCCCTTCACGGCCAGGGTGTGCGTGCCGAGCGCGGCCCCGGGCGCGCGGACGACGGCCGTGGCGAGTCGGCGTACCGGATCGAAGGGGAGCACGCCGACACCGTCGTACGCCTCCCAGTCCTCGGGACCGGTCGCGGCGAGTAGCGCCTCGTCGAGTGGGTCGGGGGTGGGCAGGTCCGCCGACTGGAGCGTCCACCAGGCGGAGATCCCCGCCCAGCGCAGCGCCTCCGAGTCCGAGCGGCCGGCGTCGACGACCGGTTCGTCGCGGGTCAGCGTGCCCGTCTTGTCCACGCACAGGACGTCGACCGCGCCCAGGTCGTGCAACGCGGGCAGGCGGCGCACGATCACCCCGTGCCCGCGGGCGAGCCGCGCCGAACCCCTGGCCAGCGCCGTCGTCACGATCACCGGCAGCATCTCCGGGGTGAGCCCGACGGCCACCGCCACCGCGAACGGCAGCGTCTCCAGGCCCCGGCCGCGCAGCGCCGCGTTCGCCATCAGGACCAGCGGCGGCGTCAGCAGCATGAAGCGGACCAGGAGCCACGAGATGCCGTGCACCGAACGGTCGAAGGCGCTCGCCCCGCGCCGCCGCCCCGCGACCTTGAGCGCCGCGGCGAAACGGGTGTCCGCGCCGGTCGCCACGACCACCGCCGTCGCGCTGCCCGACGCGACACCGCTGCCCTGGAAGCACAGGTGGGTCGTGTCGTCCGGGCCGGGCGGCAGGTCGACCGCCCGCTTCGGGACCGGCACCGACTCACCGGTCAGCGCCGCCTGGTGCACCGTCAGACCGTGCGCCCGCAGCAGCCGTACGTCGGCGGGGACCAGGTCGCCGGGCCCGAGCCGCACGACGTCGCCTGGCACGAGATCGGCGACCGGCACCTCCCGCGCGTCCCCGGGGCGGCGCACCACCGTCGCCGTCGTCGCCACCAGCTCCCGCAGCGCCGCCACCGAGCGCTCGGCCCGGTGTTCACCGGTGGCCCGCAGCACACAGCTCACCGCCACCAGCGCGAGGATCACGCAGGCCGTGCCCCACGACGCCACCGCCGCCGAGACCAGGCCCAGGCAGAGCAGCACCGCGGTGAACGGATCGCGCAGACCGCGCAGGAGACGGCGTACGAAGGGTTCGGGGCGGGCGTGCGGCAGGGTGTGCGGGCCGTACCGGTCGAGGCGCCGCGCGGCCTCGTCCTCGGTGAGCCCGCGCGGGCCGCTGCCGAGCGAACGCAGCAGCTGGAGCGTGCTGGGGGCGTCGGCGACGGGACGTACGCCGTGCGGGTCCGCAGCCGGGGCCGGGATCCGGGCCGACGCCGACGCCTCAGGCGCCGAACCCACGGGCCCGTGCGGCGGGGGCCTGCGCCCGCTCGGTCAGCTGGCCGACCATCAGGCGCACCACGGCGACCACCCCGGGGTCGTCGACGAAGTACACCTGCCGCCTGCCCTCGCGCCGCGACCGCACGAGTCCGGCCAGTTTCAGCTTGGTCAGATGCTGGCTCACCGCGGGCAGCGCACCGCCGACCCGCTCCGCGAGCCCGCTGACGTCGCTCTCGCCCTGCGCCAGGGCCCACACGATGTGCAGCCGCGCGGACGAGGCGAGCAGCCCGAACGCGGCGGCGGCCTCGGCCAGCACCTCGGCCGGCGGATCGTCGAACGGTGGCATCCGGCCAGTGTAGAGCCGGAACTTCCGGGCCCCTCCGCTAGTTTCTACAGCACTGTAGAAACAACGTAGGGAGAACCCCGTGGCCCTGTGGGACCGCATCAAGGAATCCGCCTCGACCATGCAGACCCAGCTGGTGGCGAAGAAGAACGACCTGAAGTCCGGCGCCTTCCGCGACGCCTCGATGGCGATGTGCGCCCTGGTCGCGGCGGCCGACGGCACGATCGACGCCTCCGAGCGGCGCCGCGTCGCCCAGCTGATCACGAGCAACGAGGTGCTCCAGAACTTCCCGGCCGACGACCTCCAGCGCCGCTTCGAGGCCAACCTCGACAAGCTGACCGCCGACTTCGACTTCGGCAAGGTCAGCGTCCTCCAGGAGGTCGCCAAGGCGAAGAAGAAGGAGAACGAGGCGCGCGCCGTCATCCAGATCGGCATCGTCATCGGCGGCGCCGACGGCGACTTCGACGCGACCGAGCGCGCCGTCGTCCGCGAGGCCTGCCAGATGCTCGGCCTCGCCCCGCAGGAGTTCGACCTGTAGGAGTTCGTTCGACCTGTCGGGGGTCGATCTGTAGGAGACCGACCTGCGGGAGACCGACCTGTAGGGGGTCGACCTGTAGGAGACCGATCTGTGGGAGACCGACCTGTAGGGGGTCGATCTGTAGGAGACCGACCTCTAGGGGTTCGACCTCTGGAGGGGAGTCCGGCCCGACCGGCGCAACAGATCCTGCGCCGGTCGTCCGCAGGGGCGAGGCTGCCAGTGACCGATCCGGAGGCCGGAGGTAGGGCATGGCAGCGGCGAGTTCCCCGACGTCCCCGAGGACGCGACCGTCCCCCTGGGCGCGACGCGTTCTCCTGGGGAGTCTGCTCCCCGTCCTGACGATCGCCGCGACGGCCTGCGGCTCGTCGTCCGCGGACCACGAGACCGCGGGCGCCGCGCACCCCCCGAACCGCACCGCGGGCCAGCCCTTCGTCCACCCCGGCGTCCTGGTCGGCAAGGAGCAGCTGGCCGCCGCCCGCGAGCACGTCGCCCGCAAGGAAGAGCCCTGGCTGTCGGCGTACAAGGCGATGAGCACCAGCAAGTACGCCGCCTCCGACTACACGCCCAAGGCGTACGAGACCGTCATGTGCCCGCCCGACACCCGCCCCGGACAGGGCTGCGTCGAGGAGCGCGAGGACGCCATCGCCGCGTACACCCAGGCCCTGCTCTGGAACATCACCCGCGACAAGGCCCACGCCACCAAGGCCGTGGAGATCATGGACGCCTGGTCGGACAAGGTGAAGCGGCACACCGAGGGCAACGCAGGACTGCAGACCGCCTGGGCCGCCACCTCCTGGGCCAAGGCCGCCGAGCTGATGCAGTACACGTACGACGGCTGGCCGGACGGCGAGGAGCTGAAGTTCCAGCGGATGCTGCGCGAGGTCTACCTGCCCGTGGTGCAGCCCGGCTCCGCCGACTTCAACGGCAACTGGGACCTCGTCATGGCCGACGCCACCATGAACATGGCCGTCTACCTCAATGACCAGGCCGCCTTCGAGAAGGCCGTGCACCACTTCCGCACCCGGGTGCCCGCCTACTTCTACCTGTCCTCCGACGGCGCGCTGCCGGTCAAGCCCGAGGGCAGCGGCATCGACACCCCGGCCGAGCTGCGCACGTACTGGTTCGGGCAGTCCACCTTCAAGGACGGCCTCGCCCAGGAGACCTGCCGCAACTTCAAGCACGCCAGCTACTCCCTCGCCGCCACCTCGCACATCGCCGAGACCGCCTGGCACCAGGGCCTCGACCTGTACGGAGAGGTGAAGGACCGGCTCGCGGCCGCCCTGGAGTTCCACTCGAAGTACCAGCTGGGCGCCGCCGCCCCCGCCTGGCTGTGCGGCGGCAAGGTGCAGCGGGACATGGGGCCCGACACCGAGGTGGGCCTCGCGCACCTCCGGGGCCGCCTGAAGATGAACCTCCCGCAGACCGAGAAACTGACCCGCGAGGAGCGGCCCGAAGGGACCGACGACCTCTTCGTGGCGTGGGAGACGCTGACCCACGCGCAGGCCGCCTGAGAGCCGCGCCGGTGAACCGATTCGCTTTCCCTCGCTCCGATGGCGTAGAGTCAGGTTCACCGACGCGGGGTGGAGCAGCTCGGTAGCTCGCTGGGCTCATAACCCAGAGGTCGCAGGTTCAAATCCTGTCCCCGCTACTGACGGCAGAGGCCGGAATCTTCCGAGATTCCGGCCTCTGTCTTTTCCTCGGCCGTTTCCTCTGCTGTTTCCTCTGCTGTTTCCTCTGTCTTTCCTCCGCTTCTTCCTCGGCCTCTTCCGCGGCTTCTTCCTCCGCTTTTCCCTGTGCTTTTTCCTGTGCCTTTGTGCGCCGGATCCCTCGTACGGCCCACACCGGTCGCCCCTTCCGCGCGCGCCAGGAACCCTTGGTGAGACGCCGGACACAGCAGGCGCGGACGTGGCGGGAGACGAGCGGTGGGGAAGCGAGGAGGGCGGCACAGATCCACGGCGGACACCGGAGGCACCCGGTGGTTCCTGCGGGTGCTGCCGCTGCTGCTGATCGCCGGCGGCGCCGGGTACGAGTACCTGACCCCGTCCGGCTTCTCCGGTTCCCCGCTGTTCAGCGCCGCACCCCTGGTCGCCGCCCCGTTCTTCTCGCTGCGCAGCACGATCCTGGCCGGGCTCGGGTCGATCGCCGCGATCGTCGCCGTCCACCTCAGATACACCCGGACCTTCGGCTCCGACATCTACACCGAGATCGCCACCGTGGCGACCGTCTGCGTGCTCGCCTGCTTCATCAACCGGATCGTGCGGCGCAGCAACGAACAGCTCGACTCCGCGCGGCAGATCGCCCAGGCCGCCCAGTTCGCCGTCCTGCCCGAACCCGCCGACCGGATCGGCGGCCTGGCCATCGCCGCGCGGTACGAGGCCGCGCAGGCGGGCGCGTTCATCGGCGGGGACCTGTACGCGGTGCAGGACACCCCCTACGGCGTACGGATCATCGTGGGCGACGTACGCGGCAAGGGCATGGGCGCCGTCGCGGCCGTCGCCGTCGTCATCGGCGCCTTCCGGGAGGCCGCCGAGCAGGAAGGCAGCCTGGAGGCGGTCGCGCTGCGCCTGGAGCGGGCGCTGGCCCGCGAGGGCACCCGACGCAGCGGCATCGACGACTTCGAGGGCTTCACCACCGCGGTGCTCGCCGAGATCCGGCGCGGCAGCGGCCGGGTGCGGATCCTCAACCGCGGCCACCCCGCGCCCATCGTGCTGCTCGGCGACGGCACCGTACGGCTGATCGAGCCCGAGGAGGCCGCGCTGCCGCTCGGCATGGGGGAGCTGGGCGCCTGGCCCGACCGGGTCACCGAGGCAGAGTTCCCGGGCGCGGCCACCCTGCTGCTCTACACCGACGGACTCTCCGAGGCGCGCAACGCCAGTGGCGTCTTCTACGATCCGGCCGCCCGGCTCGCCGGCCGGATCTTCCCCGGACCCGAGGAGCTCCTCGCCGCGCTCGCCCTCGAAGTGAGCGCGCACACCGGCGGCGGCGCACGGGACGACATGGCGCTGCTCGCCGTGCGCCGGCCGTGACCCGCCGCCACGCTCCGTGTTCCTCGGATAACAATTGACGCACTGTCAGATCTGTGGCCGGATTTCTCCGTTGGCCAAGTCGACCCGTTCCGGCCGGGCTTGACCCGGTAAATCCTGGCCAAAGTCGTGAACGATCAGTAGGAACAGCTTGGAATTAGTGTCGGCTGTCTATTAACGTTCGATAACGCAGCGCGGTCGTCCCAGCCGTCACAAGCGACGGCTCCGTGCGCACGCGCCTAATCCCGCAAGGGAGCCGGGGAACCACCAACTTGGGGTGAATCGGGCGTCATTGATGTTCTGTGACGTTCGTAGGAGACCTTCCTGCTCCGAACCCGTCAGCTAACCCGGTAGGCGAGAAGGAAGGAAAGGAGAGCGCCCCCGTGGCGTCGAACCGGCCTGCCCCCGAGTTCTCCTACGGTCCCCGTGAGGACACTGCCGACCAGGAGACCTGGGAGGAGTGGAATCCCACCGAGGAGTCCGTCCGTCCCGTCCGCGGCAGGCACCGCGTGGCCCGGCAGCGCGGCGGACTCGCGCGCAGCTCCACGGTTCTCGGCGTCGGCGTGATCGCCGCCGTCGGCGCGGGCGGCATCGCCACCGCGCAGGGCGGCAAGCCCGCCGTCCACATCTCCATGCCCGATCTGCCCGGCCTGTCCTCCGTCAAGGACTCGCTGCCCGAGGCCAAGTCGCTGCCGGGTGTGGGCACGCTGATATCCGACGGCTCCGACTCTGGCTCCGGCTCAGCGGACTCCGACGCGGCGGCCGCCCCGCTGACCAACGTCGGCAACGGCACGTCCGACGCGGGCGAGGCACTGCGCGCCCGGATCCTGGCCCAGGCCGAGACCCAGCAGGACGCCGCCGACGCCGCCGAGCAGCGGGCCGCCGAGGAAGCCGCCGCGAAGCAGGCCGCCGCGGAGGCCGCCGCCAAGCAGGAGGCCGCCGAGAAGCAGGCCGCCGCCGAGAAGAAGGCGGCCGAGGAGGAGGCCAAGCGGAAGGCCGAGGCCGAGCGCCTCGCCCAGCTGGCCAAGAGCTACAAGCTCCCCGTCGCCTCCTACACGATCACCGGCACCTTCGGGCAGCCCGGCTCCATGTGGTCGTCCGGCTACCACACGGGCCTGGACTTCGCCGCTTCCACGGGTACCCCCATCTACGCCATCCACTCCGGCACCGTCACCGAGGCCGGCTGGGCCGGCTCGTACGGCTACCGCACGGTCCTCACCCTCGACGACGGCACCGAACTCTGGTTCTGCCACCAGTCGTCCATCAGCGTCAGCGTCGGCCAGAAGGTCACCACCGGTGATGTCATCGGCCGCGTGGGCGCCACCGGCAATGTCACCGGGCCGCACCTGCACCTGGAGGTCCACCCCGGCGGCGACGCCACCGGGGTCGACCCGGCGGTGTGGCTGCGCGGCAAGGGCCTCACTCCCTGACGTCCGGCCCCGGGCCGTTCTCCGAAACCGTTCTCCGAACCCCGGCGGTCCTGGCGGCAACCCCCCGACGTCAGGGCTGCCGGTTCTGTCCTGGCCCGGTGCGGCAGACGGCAGCTTTTGCCTGAGCTTGGTACGGCAGTGGGAGTGTCCACGGAATACCGTATTCAGTACGGGCGTTGAGGTGGAGCATGACTTCTTCCGTGCTCCGCCCCCTGGGCTCCTCCGACCTCGATGTCTTCCCGCTCTGCCTCGGTGGCAACGTGTTCGGCTACACCGCCGACGAGAAGGCCAGCTTCGAGGTCCTCGACGCGTACACCGCCGCCGGCGGCAACTTCCTCGACACCGCCGACTCGTACTCGGCCTGGGCGCCGGGCAACGTGGGCGGTGAGTCGGAGACGCTGATCGGCAAGTGGGCCAAGTCCCGCGGCAAGCGCGACGACGTCGTCATCGCCACCAAGGTCGGCCGCCACCCCGACTTCCTCGGCCTGCGCGGCGACACCATCAAGGCCGCCGCCGACGCCTCGCTGCGCCGTCTCGACACCGACCACATCGACCTCTACTACACGCACTTCGACGACGACGAGACCATCCCGGTCGAGGAGATCATCGGCGCGCTCGACGAGCTGGTGAAGGCCGGCAAGGTGCGTCACATCGCCGTCTCCAACATCTCCCCCGAGCGGCTCCAGGAGTCCCTCGACTTCTCCGACCGCGAGGGCCTCGCCCGCTACGTCGCGATCCAGCCGCACTACAACCTGGTCTCGCGGGACACGTACGAAGGCGCCCGCCGGGACATCGCCTCGCGCGCGGGCCTGGGCGCCGCCCCGTACTGGGCGCTCGCCTCCGGCTTCCTCACCGGCAAGTACCGGCCCGGCGTCACCGTCGACAGCCGGCGCGCCGACAAGGCCGGCGCCCACCTGGAGACGGAGCGCGGCCGCAAGGTGCTCGCCGCCCTCGACGAGGTCGCGCAGGCCCATGACGCCGAGATCGCCACGGTCGCCCTGGCCTGGCTCGCCGCCCAGCCGACCGTGACCGCGCCGATCGCCTCCGCGCGCACGGTGGAGCAGCTGCCCGCCCTGCTCGGGGTGGCCGACCTGGCCCTGACGGACACGGAACTCGCCGCGCTGACGGCTGCGTCCGCGTAGCGAACCTCAGGTGCGGTACGGGTTGTAGGTGGGGCCTGGCTGGTTCGAGTAGTACGCGGGGCCCGGCTGGTACGGGTTGTACGTGGGGCCCGGCTGGTTCGGGTGTGGCGGGACCGCGTACGCCAGGGACCGCCACATCGGTGCCGCGATCTGCGAGCCGTACGCGAGCGCGGCCCGCGCGTAGCCGCGCCGCTCCCACAGCGCCTCCAGCAGCTCCCGTTCCCGTACGACGAAGTCGGCGCCCGCCCTGCCCCGGCGCCCGCGGTGGCGCAGCAGGGCGAGCGACGTCGCGTACGACTCGTACTCGGCGACCGACCGCGCGGCCTGCCTGCCGCCGTAGTGCTCGGCGAACTCCCGCGCCAGGCGCCGCGCCTTGAGCGAGCCGAGCGCGAACGGCTCGGGCGGCGCGACCCAGCCTGCCGCCACGTACGCGGGCAACTCCTGACGCACCGTGCGCAGTTCGCGCTGACGCACGTACACCGCGAGCCACGTCAGCAGGCCGAACACCGGCACCATGAACGCCGCGTAGACCGCGAAGAAGCCGTACTCGCCCAGCGACGACGAGCTGTTCCAGAAGGCGTGCATGCCCATCGCGCAGAGCAGGCCCGCGAGCGGCAGCAGGACGCGGCGGGCCCGGCCCCGGTCGGGCGCGGTGACGGCCGCGATGCCGAAACCGATGCCGGTGAGCACCGTGAACAGGGGGTGTGCGAACGGGGACATCACGACGCGCACGAAGAAGGTGGCGGCGGTGACCGAGCTGAGCCCGGGGCCGGTGCCCGCCAACTGGTCGGTGCCGAAGGCGTTTCCGAGATAGAGGATGTTCTCGGTGAACGCGAAGCCGGTCGCGGTGACCCCGGCGATCACGATGCCGTCGACGACGGAGCTGAAGTCCCGTCTGCGGAAAAGGAAGACGAGCAGCACGGCCGCCGCCTTCGCGGACTCCTCGACGATCGGGGCGATGACGGTGGCGCCGAGGGTGTCGGCGCTCGTCGGGTCGGCGGTCGCGGTCTCTATCCATCTCGTCGCGAAGCTGTTCGCGACGATCGCTATCAGGGCCGCGGCGCAGGCGCCCCAGGCGAACGCGAAGACCATGTTCCGCCAGGGGCCGGGCTGCACCCGGTCCAGCCAGCGGAACGCGGATATGAGCAGCGGGACGGGCACGACGGCGAGGCCGAGCCCGACCAGGAACCCTTCGGTGCCGGTCTGTTCGCGCACGAGCGCCGCGATCACGACGCCCGACAGCGCGAGCAGGGTGGCGAGCGCGGTGACCCGTACGCCGTTCCGCTCCCACCAGCGCGGATGCGGGACCGCACCGCTGGGGACCACGTCGCCCGGCTGTATGCCGTGGGCGTGGTCCGGGTGGGGCGGATAGGCGGGATACGAGGCCACCCATTGACCCTAACGAGGGACGCGGACTCGCGCGACGGGGCCCGGGGCCGGTCCGGGTCCCGTCCGGGTGCGGTGCCGGTGGCGGCCGTTCCGGCTCAGCGTCGCCGGAACAGCAGGTCGTGCACGACGTGGCTCTTGTCCAGGCCCTTGCCCTCGAACCGGGTCAGTGGCCGGAACGCGGGGCGCGGGGCGTAGCCGCCGTCCTCCGCCGTGTTCTCGAAGTCGGGGTGGGCGGTGAGGACCTCCAGCATCTGCTCGGCGTACTCCTCCCAGTCCGTCGCGCAGTGCAGGATCGCGCCCGGCTTCATCGGGCCCGCGACCAGGGAGAGGAACTCCGGCTGGATGATGCGCCGCTTCACATGCTTCTTCTTGGGCCAGGGGTCGGGGAAGTAGACCCGCACCCCGTCCAGGCTGTTCTCGGGGAGCATCGCGCGGAGCAGGATGATCGCGTCGCCGTTGGCCACCCGGACGTTCGTCAGGCCGTTCCTCTCGGCGAGGCCCAGCAGATTGCCCTGGCCGGGGGTGTGCACATCGATGGCGAGGATGCCGGTCGTCGGGTCCTCCGCCGCCATCTGCGCGGTCGCCTCGCCCATGCCGAAGCCGATCTCCAGGACGATCTGCTCGACCTTGTCGACCTTGTCGACCTTGTCGATCTTGCCGGCCTTTGCGGTCTCGTCGGCCTTTGCGGTCTCGTCGCCGGTGGAGAACATGGCGGGGAGGTCGAGCACGTGCTGCCCGTCGACATCCAGGCCCCACTTGGGCCACAGCCGTTGCAGCGCGTCGCCCTGCGCGGCGGTGACCCGGCCGCGGCGCGGCTGGAACGTGCGGATGCGCCGCTCGTAGTGCGAGTCCGCGGGGTCCGGCTTGGGACCGTCGGGGAAGCGCGGTTCGTTCGGGCGCGTCGATGGCTCGGCCGGCTCGGAGGGCTTCGGCGTCACGGACGTGGGGTGCTCAGCAGACTCAGACACAGTGGGAAGATTTTACGCTTCCGGCGCGGATCGCCGCGCTCTCGGCGGGCGTGCGGGTGCCCGTGAACATCGGTGCCGGGGACGTACGGCATGCTTGCGCCTCGCGATGTCGTACGAGGGACGGGGGAACACCGTGTCGCAAGAGCAGGGCTTCGGTCCGGCGCCGCAAATACCCGGGGACCAGGGTGGTCCGGGCGGTCCGGTCGGGCAGGGTGGTCCGGTCGGGCAGGGTGGTCCGGTCGGCCCGAGTGGGCAGGCCGGGGGCTTCGGGGCGCCGCCGCCCCCGCCGATGCCGCCGGGACCGCCGCCGGGCGTTCCGCCGCAGGCCCCGGCTCCGGCCCCCGCCCTCGGTGGCTTCGGGGCTCCGGCTCCGCAGCAGGGGCAGCCCGCCTACCCGGTGTACGGGCAGCCGCCCCAGCCCTCACAGCCCCAGCAGCCGCTCCCGCAGTACGGCGGTGGTGGCTGGGGCGGGCCGAACCCGCAGCCCCCGGGCTCCGGCGGCGCCGGCAAGGCGATCGGGATCACCGTGGCCGTGGTCGCCGCGCTCGCCCTCGTCGGCGGTGGCCTCTTCGTCGTGAACAAGCTGACGATGCACGACTCCTCGTCGTCCTCGGCCGGCGACGAACTGCCCTCCGACGCCCTCGACCTGGCCTGGGACACCGATCTCGCCAAGACCGACGACAGCTACAGCTCGGCCGGTCAGAACGGGATGCCCAACTTCCAGCTGGTCAAGGACAACCTGATCGTCGGCGACAAGACCGGTGTCCGCGCCTACAACCCGGACGACGGCAAGCTCAAGTGGGAGCTGAAGGCCCCCAAGGGCGCGGGCGAGCCGTGCGCCATCTCCCGCGAGGGCAGCTCGCGCGGACTGCTGGGCGTCGTCTTCGACGCGGGCGGCGACGACTGCTCGATCGTCTCGGTCGTCGACGTCGACAACGGCAAGATCACCTGGTCGAAGAAGCTGACGGGGAAGTACAACACCTTCGCCTCCCAGGCCGAGATCGCCATCAACGACCACACGCTGACCACGAACGTCGGCGGCACCAGCGTGATCTCCAACTGGAAGTCGCAGGGCGGCAAGGGCTACCCGCTCTACGCCCGCAGCCAGTACTGCGACGACGGCGTCATCTTCAGCCAGTCCTACGTCGTCGGCCACAGCTTCTGCGACGACGTCTCACCGCACAACGCGCTGACCGTGACCGACGTCGAGTACGGCGGCGAGAAGGTCTACAGCAACGCGCAGAAGCTGGAAGTCGTCCGCATCCTCTCCGACAGCCCGCTCACCGTGCAGCTGCAGGACAAGGACGAGAAGCAGTACGTCGAGAGCTTCCCCGACGACAAGCCCGGCAAGATCTTCCCGCTCACCGGCGAGCTCGCGCAGCTGCAGATCGACGATGAGCGGCACACCATGGTGGCCGACGACTCGGTGCTGATCACCGGGTACAAGGACGTCGAGGGCCTCGCCGGTGTCGACCTCGACACCGGCGAACTGCTGTGGAAGAAGACCGACCACTATCAGCTCGCCGGCTACGACGCCTCGGCCAAGAAGCTCTACGCCGCCCAGGACGACCCCCGGAACGCGCTCAACCAGCGCCTGCTGACCATCGACCCGCACACCGGGAAGCAGCAGGTCAACGGGTCCCTGGCGGTGAAGGGCGACGACTCCGACACGGTCGACATCGGCATCGCGTCCACCACCCAGTACGCCTACGACGGCACCAACGTCTATCTGCTCGCCCCGAACGAAGACATGTCGAAGCGAATGCTGCGAGCGTTCAAGATCCGTACGCAGTGAACGTGAAAGGGCTTTTTACAACAGGGAGTTGAGGGCGTCGAGGGCCCGCCGGGCCACCTCCCTGCCGATCGGCAGGGAAGCCGTGGCGGCCGGCGACGGCGCGTTCAGCACATGCACCGTGCGGGCCCCCTCCCGTATCAGGAAGTCGTCGACGAGCGTGCCGTCCTTCAGGACGGCCTGCGCGCGCACCCCGGCCGGGGCGGGCGTCAGGTCGTCCGCCGTGACGGCCGGCACGAGACGGCGCACGGCAGCGGCGAACGCCGACCGGGACGCGGAACGGCGCAACTCCCCGGCCCCGTACCGCCAGTGGCGCCGCGCGATGTGCCACGAGCCGGGCCAGGCGAGGGTGTCCGCGAGCTCCTTCGGCCGTACGGTGCCCCATCCGTAGCCCTCGCGGGCCAGCGCCGGTACCGCGTTCGGCCCCACGTGGACGCTGCCGTCGATGCCCCGGGTCAGATGGACGCCGAGGAACGGGAACGCCGGGTCCGGCACCGGGTAGACGAGGCCGCGCACCAGCTCGGGCCTGGCCAGCTCGAAGTACTCGCCACGGAACGGCACGATCCGCATCCCCGGGTCGTCCCCGGCGAGCCGGGCCACCCGGTCGCACTGCAGCCCCGCGCAGTTCACCAGCACGCGTGCGCGCACGATGTCCCCGAGCCGGGTCCGCACCGCGACGCCCCGCTCGGGCCGCCGGTCGATCTGCACGGCCTCGGCCCCGTACCGGATCTCGGCGCCGGAGGTCTCGGCGAGCCGCTCGGCAACCGCGCGGTAGTCCGCGATGCCGGTGGTCCCCACGTGGATGGCGGCGAGCCCGCGCACCTCGGGCTCGTACTCCTGGATCTGGGCGGGGCCGAGCTCACGCACCGGAATCCCGTTCTCCCGGCCGCGCTGCACGAGTGCGTGCAGCCGCGGCAGCTCGTCCCGCCGCGTCGCGACGATGAGCTTGCCCGTCACCTCGTGCGCGATCCCGTACTCCGCGCAGAACTTGACCATCTCGGCGGCCCCGCGCACGGCGAACCGCGCCTTCAGCGAGCCCGGCCGGTAGTAGATCCCGCTGTGGATCACCCCGCTGTTGCGCCCGGTCTGGTGCAGGGCGGGCCCGGCCTCCTTCTCCAGCACGACGACCCGGGTGCCCGGCGCGGCCCTGGACACGGCATAGGCAGTGGACAGCCCGACGATCCCCCCACCGACGACCACCACATCCGCATCAACCCCGACCGTCCCCACCGGACCTCACCTCCACTCCCAGCATCTTGCCCGACCCCACTGACAACGCCCCCGAATCCCCACCCCACCTCAGACAATCCACCGCCGCCCACACCTTTCCCGCCCCGGCCGCTGCGGCCTCGGGCAACCCACCGCCGCCGTGCCCCCACCTGCCTCGGGCAATCCGCCGCCGCCCGCGTCCCCACCCGCCTCGGGCAATCCGCCGCGAGCCCTGAACCCTTGGGCAACCCGCCGCCGCCCGCGCCCACCCGCCTTGGGCAATCTGCCGCCCCGCCCCAGCGCCTTTGGCAATCCGCCGCCCGTGCCCACCCGCCTTGGGCAATCTGCCGCCCCGCCCCAGCGCCTTTGGCAATCCGCCGCCCGTGCCCACCCGCCTTGGGCAATCTGCCGCCCCGCCCCAGCGCCTTGGGTAATCCGCCGCCCACCCCCACCCGCCTTGGGCAATCTGCCGCCAAGGGCGGCAGGGTGGGCAAGGCGGCACCCCAGCGCCGGGCAGGCGCTCCCGCAGGCCCAAGCCCACGGCGCCGACCCGAGCACCACGGCGCCGACCCGAGCACCACGGCGCCGACCCGGCCCGAAATCGGCCCCACGGCCACCGACACCGACACCGCCACTGACACCGCCACCGCCACCGCTACGCCGGCGCCACCAACAACGGCCGAGCCCGCTCCCGCAACTCGACAACCCGAGGCTCATCCCCGTAAGGCTCCAGCCGATGCAGCAGATCCTTCACGTACTCGGTCGTCCGCGCCGAAGAGATCCGCCCGGCCACCTCCAACGCCCGAGTCCCCTGCTCACAGGCAGCATCAAGATTCCCGGACTCCAGCTCGGCCACGGCCGACACCACGAGCCGCAACCCGTGCGACCGCACGAACTCCTCCGTGGGCCGCGACAACGCCTGCTCGGTGAACCGCCGAACCTGCCGGGGCGCCTTCAGATCCCGGTAACACTCGGCGGCATCCGCGGCGAACCGGTCGTACGAGTAGAACCCCAGCCACGAGGGATCACTGTCCCCCTCCCGGGCCCGCTCGAGCCACCCCTCGGCGGCCCGCAACGCGGCCCCGGCCGCCTGCGCATCCCCCGCGCGCGCGTGCGCCCGCGCCTCGACGAGCCGGAAGAAGCTCATGGTCCGCGCGGTGGCCAGCCCCCGGTTCCGCTCAAGGGCGGCCTGCGCCAGATCCACCCCCTCGTCCCCGAACCCGCGATACGTGGCCTGCAACGACATGGAGGCGAGCACATAGCCGCCCAGCGGCACATCGGCAGCCGCGCGGGCGAGCCGCAGCGCCTGGATGTAGTACCGCTGCGCAGCCTCCTGCTGCCCGGTGTCGAACGCCATCCACCCGGCGAGCCGCGTCAGCTCCGCGGCCGCCCCGAACAGCGACCGCCCCACCTCGTCCGAGTACGAGCCGAGCAGCAGCGGCGCCGCCTCCACCCGCAGACACTCCGGGACCATCGACGAACGCCAGTCCCCGCCGCCGTACTTGGAATCCCAGCGCCGCGCGTCCTCCGCGGCCTCCCGCAGCTTCTGGACATCGCTGTGCCCGACCTTCTGGACCTTCGACCCGTCCTCGGCGCTCTCCACGACATGCGGCTCACGCGCGACCGACGAATCGGCCGGGGTTATCAGCCACCGCGAAGCGGGCGTCGCGTAAGCGCTCACCGCGAACGATCCGGCCAGCGACTGCCAGATCCCGCCGCTGCCGGCCCGCCGCCCGGCGAGATCCAGGCGGTACAGCTCGGTCGCCGACTTCACCGCCGCGCGCACATCGCGCGGGAACGCGAGACCCACCTCGGGCGCCGGATCGGCGTCCGCGAGCCCGATCTCGTGCAGCGGCACCGGCCGGCCCAGTTTCTGCCCGATGGCCGCGGCGATCAGATGCGGGGCGGCGCCCTGCGGAACCATGCCCTTCGACACCCAGCGTGCCACCGAGGTTTTGTCATAGCGAAGCGTCAGCCCGCGCTGCGCACCAAGATCGTTGACGCGCCGTGCAAGTCCCGCGTTGCTGATTCCCGCGAGGGCGAGAACGGCGCCGAGTTTTTCGTTCGGCCCGCGTTGCTCCCTGGACATGAGCCACCCCTCGACACAGACGGCTGCCGCGTCAGGCGTCCACCAGGCCGATACAGACCCCTTCGGCCCGACTCGGCGTGGCATAACCGCGCGGCATTCGTACACCCAGCGTAGTTCGCCGAATCCCAAGCGTTAAGGGTCGCAGTTCCGGATGGCGGGATTGTTGTCCGTACTGAAGTACGGCGCAGGCCACGCCGTGTGACCGTGTGCTCCGGGCGTGGTGCCGTGCGCCCGTGCGTGCGCTCTTACTCGGACACCCGGAGAGCGCTTCCATGGTCCTGCGTGGGTCGGCCCGCTGTACTGGATCCAGTGGGCTGGGGGACACCGCCGCCTTCATCCCCGCGGGCGGCGGACCGGTCCGGGAGGCGGTGTGCGCCTCCCGGACTGTGCGTCGCGGTTCGGGTTGCTCGCTGTGGCCGAAGCGGGGTGTTCGGCTCCGGCCACCGCAGCCCGATTTGGCCGAAAGTCGCCCCCGTCGTCCTACCTCACTCGGGTGGTGCCACGGTTCAACTGCGGCTCAAAAAGGGCGCATTGGGGGGAGCGCAGGCCATCTCCCGCGCCCCGCCCGCTCCTTGGCCGGCCCGGCCGTCCGGTCTTCCCTTGACCCCTTCTTGTTGCCTCCTCGCCGCCTCCTTCGTGGCAGCATGGGGACCCCTTGGTTGTCCACAGCTTGTGGAGGCGGCGATGCGGTGGTTGGTGGGATGGAGCAGCACCGCCGCTGGCGCCGTTGCCTTCGGCTCCGCGGGAGCCACCGGCGAGGACGGCGAAACGGTACATCCGGTGGGCTCCCAACTCCTGTGGGGCGACCCGGATCCGCTGTGGGCGGTCGGTGACTGGCGCGCCGACGAAGTGCGCATCGTCAAGGCCGACGACCAGACCCGGATCGCGGTGCTCGGCGTCTGCGGCGCCACCGACGAGCAACTGCGGGCGGCCCTGTTCGCCGCGCGCGGCGGCGCGCTGCGCCACCTCACCGCCTGGCCCGGCAGCTACACGGCGGTCGTCCAGGCGGGCCGCCGCGTCACGGTGGTCGGCGACCTCGCCGGCGCACGCCCGGTCTTCTACACGCCCTGGGCGGGCGGCACCGCCTACGCCACCGCCGCGCTCCCGCTCGCCGACCTCATCGAGGCGCACCTGGACGTCGGGCACCTGGCCGCGCTCCTCGCCGCCCCCGACGTCCCCGAGGCGCTGCACGACTCGACGCCGTACCAAGGCGTGCGGCGCATACCGCCGGGGCACGCCCTCGTCCTGCGCGCGGGCGCGCGCGAGGTCGCGGGGTACGAACCCGTGGCGTCCCTCGCGGTGGCCGCGGCGCCCACCGATCCCGAACGCGCCGTGGACGCCGTCCGGGAAGCGCTCGTCGACGCCGTACGCGCCCGTCTCGCCGCGCCCCGGCACGTCCCCGGCACCGACCTGGACCCCGGCCCTGTGCCCGGCATGGGGCCCGCCGAGCGGCGCGCCGCGCGCGGCATGCCGGTGCCCGGGATCGGCGCCGACCTCTCCGGCGGCCCCGCTTCCGGCACCCTGGCCCTCCTCGCGGCTGGCCTGCCCGGGATGCCCGGCACCGTCCTGGGCCACGGCACGGGCGCGGGCGAACGCCTCCTGGCGGTCACCTTCAACGACCTCTCGACGACAACGACCCACAGAGAAGCGGAACTCGAACGGGCGGGGGCGATCGCCTCCAACCCCCGCCTGCACCACGTAGTGGTGGCAGGGGGCGAGGAGACGCTGCCCTACGCCGACCTGGACGGCCCGCTCACCGACGAACCCAGCGCCGTCCTGGTCTCCGCTTCCCGGCACCGTGCCCGCCTCGCCTCCGGCAGCGCCGACCACTTCACCGGCTACGGAGCACGCCAGGTCCTGGACGCCCATCCGGCCCGCCTTGCCGACCTCCTGATGGACCGCCAGCGCCGCCACATGGTGCGGCCGATGACGGCCCTGGCCAAGGCCGAAGGCGGCTCGTTCCGGGTTCCGGCGCGCGTCTACGGAGCGGCCAGAAAGCTCGCCCGCACGCCCTACAAGGCGGGCCTCGACCATCTGGCCGACCGCCTCCTGCACCGCCGCTTCGACGAACCGGGCGGCGCCGTCGGGGCGTCCCTCGCCGCCCTCGCCTGGGCCAGACCGGGGCCCGCCGCGCGCTGGCTGACCGGTGAGGCCCTGGCTGAAGTATCGGTTCGCCTGCAAGACGGCAGTACGCGTCCCGGTGCCGGACCCGGCCAACGTCCCGGCGCCTTCAGGGCCCGCGCGGCCCTGGCCCGCCACGCGTCCGACCTGCGCATCCTCGAACAGGCCGCGGAGGTCCGCTCCCAGCGCCTGCACGCCCCGTTCCTGGACAACGAGGTGGTCCGCGCCTGCCGCGCCCTCCCCGAGTCCCTGCGGGTGCAGCCGGGAGCCCGCGCGGCGATCCTGCGCACCGTCCTGGAAGGCGCCGGCGTCAGCGACCTGCCCCCGGGCTGGGGAGCCCCGTCCCACGCCACGTCGACAGCGGCGGCCCGCACCGGCCTCCGCGTCTCGGCGGACCACCTGATCGCCCTCTTCGACACCCCGCTGCTGGCCCAGACCGGCCTCATCGAGGCTCGCGTCGTCCGCAAGGCGCTCCGCGCGGCGGCCGACGGCGACCCGCTCCCGCTGGACGGCCTCGCCGACCTGGTCGCCCTCGAACTGTGGCTGCGCCGCCTCATCTCCCGCCGCGGCACCTGCTGGACCGGCACCCCCGCCCGCGCCCGAGCCGTCCCCACTGGCAGCGTCATCCCCGAACGAGCCTTGGGAGCAGGCCCCCGCTGACCCGGCCTCGGCCCGCTGACCCCAGCCAATTTGCCGCCCGAGGAGATTCCCCACCGGCCCGCCCGCCGCCCCGCCTTGGGCAATCTGCCGCCCGCCCTCACCCGCCTTGGGCAATCTGCCGCCAAGGGCGGCAGGGTGGGCAAGGCGGCACCCCAGCGCGGGGCAAGCGCACATCCGGCCCCAGCCCCGCCCCCGGCCGCAGCGCTCGGCGCAGCCCGAGCCCACATCCGGCCCTGGCCCCCCCACCCCCAGCGCCCAACGCGGCCCGAGCCCACCCTCGGCCCCCGCCAAAGCCCCGCCGCTCACAAACCCCGCGCACCCACAAACCCCGCGCACCCACAGCCCCACCCAGCGACAATGCCCAGGTGCAGTACAGAATCCTGGGAACCGCAAAGGCCTACGACAACGAAGGCACCGCCGTACCCGTAGGCGGCCCCCGCCTACGCGCCCTCCTCACCTCCCTGGCCCTGCACACCCCCCGCACCGCCCCCACGGACGCCCTCATCGACGACGTATGGGCCGCGGACCCACCCGCCGACGCCCCCGCTGCCCTCCAAGCCCTGGTCGGCCGCCTGCGCAGAGCCCTCGGCAAGGACACCGTCACCTCGGAACCCGGCGGCTACCGCCTCACCGCCACCCGGGAAGACATCGACCTGTACGTCTTCGAGCGCCTGGCCCGCGAAGGCACCACGGCCCTCACCGAGAACGCCCCGGACACAGCCGCCCGCACCCTGCGCGAGGCCCTGTCCCTGTGGCACGGCCCGGCCCTGGCCGACCTGCCCGGCCACACGGCGGCCACCCGCCCCGAGGCCCAGCGCCTGGAAGCCACCCGCGCCCGCGTGACCGCCGACCTGGAACTGGGCCGCGCCCCCGACCTCGTACCGGAGCTGCGGGAACTCACCACGGCCCACCCCTACGACGAACCCCTGCACGCCCTCCTCATCCGGGCCCTGCGGGAAACGGGCCGGCGAGCGGACGCGCTGGCGGCGTACGAGACGGCCCGCCGCACCCTCGCCGACGGCCTGGGCACGGACCCGGGCCAGGAACTGACCACCCTGCACAGGGAGTTGCTGAACCCCACCCCTGCCCCCGCCCCTGCCCCCACCCTTGCCTCCACCCCTGCCCCCACCGAAAACACAGCGCCCACAACACTCGCCCCACCTACAACACCCGCCACTCCCACCCCCCCCCCCCCCCCCCACCCCACAGGCCCCCTCCGCCCCCCCCAGTATTACATAGTCGGGCCGGGACCCGAACTGGGCGCGATCC
>NZ_JAFVLN010000035.1 GCF_017377775.1 Streptomyces sp. VRA16 Mangrove soil | reverse complement strand
TCGGGCTTTCCTCCGGGCGCTTCCCTTCGGTCTTTCGTGTTTCCAACCTTACCAGATCCTTTTTCCGTTCCGTTCCCGGTTCGGATTTCATTTCCGGTGGCCGTTGGAGGGCCTTTGCCTTTCGGCGGTTCCGACTTTATCAGAAGTTTTGGGCCGGTCTGACCGGCTCTCGTTTCCGAATTTATCGGGGCTGCTTCTCCGAAGAATGTATTTCGAGAAGCGCAGTAGATGCTAACCGTTGCAATCGAACCTGTCGAGTTCGGGGCAACTGTTCGAATCTACCTCCCCGTCCAGACCGTGTCAACGGTTTTCCGGGGCGATGAGGAGACTAGCAGGTCAGCGGGCTCGCTTGCACATCAGGCGGCTGTCGGCTGGAGCGCGCTGCGCTCGGGCTCCGCCACATCACCGGTTTCGCCTTCTCGGGCCGCTCGGCCGCCGAGTACGTAGACGTAGGTGAGGAAGGCGAGCTCGGCCACGATGCCGATGCCGATACGGGCCCAGGTCGGCAGGCCGGAGGGCGTCACGAAGCCTTCGATGGCGCCTGAGACGAAGAGGATCAGGGCGAGGCCGATGGCCATGCCCAGGGCTGCGCGGCCCTCTTCCGCCAGGGCCGTGCGGCGGGTGCGCGGGCCCGGGTCGATGACCGTCCAGCCGAGGCGGAGACCGGTGCCCGCCGCCACGAAGACCGCCGTGAGTTCGAGGAGGCCGTGCGGAAGGATCAGGCCGAGGAACGTGTCGAGGCGGCCGGCCGATGTCATGAGGCCGATGCCCACGCCCACGTTCACCACGTTCTGGAAGAGGATCCAGATGACCGGCAGCCCCAGGAAGACTCCCAGGACCAGGCACATCGCGGCCGCCTGGGCGTTGTTCGTCCAGACCTGGGCGGCGAAGGACGCCGCGGGGTGGCTCGAGTAGTACGTCTCGTACTGGCCGCCGGGGCGGGTCATCTCCCGGAGTTCGGCCGGCGCGGCTATGGATGCCTGGACGTCGGGGTGGGTGCCGATCCACCAACCGATCAGGGCGGCTATCGCCGTGGATATCAGCGCCGTGGGCACCCACCAGTGGCGGGCTCTGTAGACCGCGGCGGGGAAGCCGCGCGTGAGGAAGTCGGTCACGTCCCGCCATGAAGCACGGCGCGTACCGGTCACGGCACTGCGCGCGCGTGCCACGAGTTGGGTGAGGCGTCCGATGATGCGGGGGTCCGGGGCGCTCGACTGGATGAGGGAGAGATGGGTCGCCGTGCGCTGGTACAGAGTGACCAGCTCGTCCGCTTCCGCGCCGGTCAGGCGGCGGCGACGGCGCAGCAGAGCGTCCAGGCGGTCCCACTCCGCACGGTGGGCGGACACAAAGACGTCGAGGTCCATCCGGTCTGCTGCTCCTCGCTTCCGGCACCTGTGCGGCGCGATGTGCCCTCAGCTTGGCAGACTGGCGGTTCCTAGGGCAGGTCAGGGAAGGGTGGGTGGCCGGTGTGAGTGAGCTGGTGACGGGTGAGGCGGTCGCTCTTGAGCTGCGGCCCGCGAAATTGCCGAGCCGGGCACTCGCCGTGCTCATCGACCTGGTGGTGGCCTTCGCCGTCTACATCGCCGTGACGATCGTGATCGTGGCCGCCACCTCGTCGCTGGACGACGCCGCTGCCGCCGCGGTGGCCGTGGCCACGTTCCTGCTCGTGCTGGTGGGGATTCCGATTGCCGTCGAGACGCTGAGCCACGGGCGGTCGCTGGGCAAGCTCGCGTGCGGGCTGCGTGTCGTACGGGACGACGGAGGGCCGATCCGGTTCCGGCACGCACTGGTGCGCGGGGCCGTCGGGGTCGTGGAGATCCTCATGACCTTCGGCGTCGTGGCGTGCATCGCCTCCCTGGTGTCCGCTCGCGGGCGGCGTATCGGGGACGTGGTCGCGGGGACGCTCGTCGTGCGGGAGCGGGTGCCCGCCGGACAGGCGTCGTTCGTGCCGCCTCCGCCGCCGTGGCTGGTGGGGCGGTTCGCCCAGCTCGACCTGTCGGGCGTGCCCGAGGGGCTGTGGCTCGCGATGCGGCAGTACCTCACGCGGATGGGGCAGCTGGACCCCCAGGTCGGATGGAGCATGGCCGAGCGGCTCGCGGCCGATCTCGCCGCGCACACCGGTGCTCCGGTGCCGAGCGAGGTGCCGCCTGCGGCGTTTCTGGCCGCGGTGATGCACGAGCGGCAGTCGAGGGAGGCCCAGCGGGCCTTCGGCGCTGCCCGGCCGGGTGGGCCCACGATGCCGGGTGGGCCCACACCTCTTCCCGGGTACGCCCCGGCGGCTCATGCGCCGTACGCCCCGCCCGCTGCTCCCGTGCCTCCCATGGCACCGACGCCCGGGGCGTACGTCCCGCCGTCGGCTCCCTCTTCCACTCCGGGCGACGGGCGGTCGGAGCCGCCGACCACGGGGTTCGTGCCGCCGGCCTGAGTCGCGGCGTCAGGTGAACGTCGACGGCGGTGTCTCGAGGTCCTCCAGCTCGATGCCGGGGGCCGCCAGGACCACGTCGCCGCTGAGGTGAACGGTGTGCTGCTCCCCCGTGTCCAGGGCTGTGACCTGGTATTCGTCCACGGCCAGGGGTCCGTTGTCAGTGGCGTGTGCTTCGCTTCTCAGCAGGGTCCAGGACTGGTCCACGGTGCGCGGGGCCAGGACGGGATCCGTGAGGGCGACGAGGCGGACACGGGTCGAGGGGGAAGCGGGGGTGAGGTTCAGCAGGCGTGCGGTGGCGATGAGGAACGCGGGGGACGTACCCGTGAACGCGTGCACGGGGGCGTTTCCTTCGGTGGCGTGGGTGCCGGTGGGATCGGTACGGACCCAGGTCACGCCGTCGAGTGCGGCGCCTCGCACCTGCCAGCTCGCGGCGGTGAGTTCGAGGCGGATGGGGCGGCCGAGTTCGTCGAGGGCGAGATCGACCGAGCCGGCGTGGTCACCGGAGGAGGTGGTCCGTTGAGCTACGTAGCGCCAGCCGGAGGGGCCGGGCGCGCAGTGGAAGTGTTCTTCACCGAGGGGGGTGTGATCGTGCGGATCATGGAGCGAATACCGGCCGCGGGGCATGGGGTTCGTGGGGTCCTCTGTCTGGCCTGGTGACGTCGCCGTCACCGGTCGCGGGTTCGGGCCGTGCGGTTCCGGTTCCGGCGTGCGTCGAAGGACGTGTCCACCGTAGCCAGCGGTGCGGCGTCGTACGGGACAGGCCCCCGGCACGGGGGTGCGGGGGCCTGTCCTTGTACTGACGGTCTCGGCGGATCGGGCCGCCGGGACGGTGCTCAGTAGCGGTAGTGGTCCGGCTTGTACGGGCCCTCGACCTCGACGCCGATGTAGGCGGCCTGCTCCGGGCGGAGCGTCGTCAGCTTCACGCCGAGCGAGTCCAGGTGGAGGCGGGCGACCTTCTCGTCCAGGTGCTTGGGCAGCGTGTAGACGCCGACCGGGTACTCGGACTGCTTGGTGAACAGCTCGATCTGGGCCAGCGTCTGGTCCGCGAACGAGTTGGACATCACGAAGGACGGGTGACCGGTCGCGTTGCCCAGGTTGAGCAGGCGGCCCTCGGACAGCACGATGATGACCTTGCCGTCGGAGAACGTCCACGTGTGGACCTGCGGCTTGACCTCGTCCTTGACGATGCCCGGGATCTTGGCCAGGCCGGCCATGTCGATCTCGTTGTCGAAGTGGCCGATGTTCCCGACGATCGCCTGGTGCTTCATCTTGGCCATGTCCGAGGCCATGATGATGTCCTTGTTGCCGGTCGTCGTGATGAAGATGTCCGCCTTGTCGACGACCTCGTCGAGCGTGGCCACCTGGTAGCCGTCCATCGCCGCCTGCAGCGCGCAGATCGGGTCGATCTCGGTGACGATCACGCGGGCGCCCTGGCCGCGCAGCGACTCCGCACAGCCCTTGCCCACGTCGCCGTAGCCGCAGACGACCGCGGTCTTGCCGCCGATGAGGACGTCCGTGGCGCGGTTGATGCCGTCGATGAGCGAGTGGCGGCAGCCGTACTTGTTGTCGAACTTCGACTTCGTCACCGCGTCGTTCACGTTGATCGCGGGGAAGAGGAGGGAGCCGTCACGCTGCATCTCGTACAGGCGGTGGACACCCGTCGTGGTCTCCTCCGTGACGCCGCGGATCTCGGAGGCGAGCTTCGTCCACTTCTGGGAGCCCTCGGAGATCGTGTCGTTCAGGAGCTGGAGGATGACGCGGTGCTCGTCGGACTCGGCGGTGTCGACCGAGGGGACCTTGCCGTCCTTCTCGTACTCGACGCCCTTGTGGACGAGGAGGGTGGCGTCACCACCGTCGTCGAGGATCATGTTCGGGCCGCCGGTGGGCGAGTTCGGCCAGGTCAGGGCCTGCTCCGTGCACCACCAGTACTCCTCCAGGGTCTCGCCCTTCCAGGCGAAGACCGGGACGCCCTGGGGGTTGTCCGGCGTACCGTTCGGGCCCACGGCGATGGCCGCGGCGGCGTGGTCCTGCGTGGAGAAGATGTTGCAGGACGCCCAGCGGACATCGGCGCCGAGCGCGACGAGGGTCTCGATGAGGACGGCCGTCTGGACCGTCATGTGGAGGGAGCCGGTGACGCGGGCGCCCGCGAGGGGCTGCGTCGCGGCGTACTCCTTGCGGATCGCCATCAGGCCGGGCATCTCGTGCTCGGCGAGAGTGATCTCCTTGCGGCCGAACGCGGCGAGGGAGAGGTCGGCGACCTTGAAGTCCTGGTCCTGTCGGTTGGCGACAGAAGTCATAAGTGAGCTGCTCCTCGGTGCAGTTGCAGTCGGTCGAGGTGGGCTGACAGGCGCACCCCCGTAAAAGAGGTACGCATGGCTGGTCTGCGGGCGTCGGCGGACACAGGTGTCCTCCGATACTCGCAGCGCAGTCCGTCGGAGGCCCTCTCTCCCTCGGCCGGCCCGTCGTGCGGGCCGCCCGACCGCCATCAGCAGCGACGTCTGGCTCATGACGAATCTACACCGATCGGCCCAGCGGGCCCCACCCCGCCGGTGTTCCGGGGGCGGTCGAGGTGGCTCTTTCCTGCTGCTCGGGCGGTGTCGGGAGGTCGGGGCGGCACGGCTAGCCTCTCCCTGCGCCGCCGCGTCCGTGAGCGGTGCGGGGAGGGGTGCAGAGGCGTATGGGAGCGCGTGCGAGACAGCTGGCCCGGGTGGCGTGGGTGCTGGGGCCACTGGGACTGGTGGGGCTGGTCGGGTCGGCGGTGTGGCTGGCGACCACGTATCGGGGTGTCTCGGTGTCGAGTGACAGCATGACGCCGACGTACACCGTCGGTCAGCGGTTGCTCATCGAGCGGGTGGCCGGGGGCGAGGTGCGCCGCGGGAACGTGGTGCTCTTCTCGATGCCCTCGCGGTATCAGGGCCGACCGGTGCTGCAGCGGGTCGTCGGGCTCGGCGGGGAGCGTGTCGCGCAGAACGGCGGGCCTGCCGGGCCGACGCAGGTGAACGGCCGGGCGCTGGCCGAACCGTATGTGAGGGACGGGCAGGCGAACGGCGGTCCCGCGTACGACGTGCGGGTGCCGCGCGGGCGGCTGTTCCTGATGGGTGACCATCGGGCGAACTCGAACGATTCTCGCTACTTCCCGAGCGATCACGCGGGTTCGGTGCCGGCCGGTGCGGTCGAGGGGCGGGTTGTGGACGATGTGACGCGCCCGGTGCTGATCGCGGTGGCCGGGGTGGCCGGCCTCGGCATGGCCGTCGCGGGGCTCGCCTGCGGGATCACCGCGCTGCAGGCACGGCGCCAGGAGGCGGCTCTGCGGATGGCGGGGATGGCGGGATGGACGGTGTCACGGTGAGGGCCGGGGCCGGGCCCGGAGTCCGCGCGGAGCGGTGATCCGCGACGTGCGGGGAAACAAAGAGACGTACGGGGAAAGCAGTAGCCGTTCAGGGAGAGCAGCAAGGGGGGCGCGCCGGGAATTCGGCGCGCCCCCCTTCACGTAATGAACGGAGCGACGGTCAGTGGCCGGGCGTCGGCGTCGGGCCGCCCGGTGTCGCCTCCGGGTCCGCGCCCTTGGCGGCCTCGGACTCGCTGTAGATGTCGGGCTCCAGGTAGATGACGCGCGCGATCGGGACGGCGGCGCGGATGCGGGCCTCGGCCTCGTTGATGGCGCGGGCGACCTCGGCCGCCGTGTCGTCGTGCTGGACCGCGATCTTCGCGGCGACCAGGAGCTCCTCGGGGCCGAGGTGCAGCGTGCGCATGTGGATCAGGCCGGTGACGGTGTCGCCGTCGACGACGGCCGCCTCGATCTTGGCGACCTCCTCCGTACCCGCCGCCTCGCCGAGGAGCAGCGACTTGGTCTCCAGGGCGAGCACGATCGCGATGGTGATCAGCAGGAGGCCGATGCACAGGGTGCCGATGCCGTCCCAGACGCCGTCGCCGGTGGCGAGGGTCAGGCCGACGCCGAAGAGGGCCAGGACCAGACCGATGAGGGCGCCGAAGTCCTCCAGGAGGACGACCGGCAGCTCAGGGGCCTTGGCGCGCTTGATGAACTGGCCCCAGGACAGCCGGCCGCGCAGCTGGTTCGACTCCTTGATGGCCGTGCGGAACGAGAAGCCCTCGGCGATGATCGCGAAGACGAGGACGCCGACCGGCCAGTACCAGTGCTCCAGCTCGTGCGGGTGCCTGATCTTCTCGTAGCCCTCGTAGACGGCGAACATGCCACCGACCGAGAAGAGCACGATCGAGACGAGGAAGGCGTAGATGTAGCGCTCGCGGCCGTAGCCGAAGGGGTGCTGCGGGGTCGCCTCGCGCTGGGCCTTCTTGCCGCCGAGCAGGAGCAGGAACTGGTTGCCCGAGTCGGCCAGCGAGTGGACGGCTTCGGCCAGCATCGACGAGGAGCCGCTGAAGAGGAACGCCACGAACTTCGATACCGCGATGGCGAGGTTGGCGGCGAGCGCCGCCACGATCGCCTTTGCTCCGCCTGAAGCACTCATGTTGTTCCTGGTGTCCCTTCGAGGTTCTGCGTACGCATGCGCATACGTGTACGTCCCTTGCAGCGGTGGGTCATTGTTGCAGCACGGGACGGCACAGGGGTCGCTCAGGCCACGACCGTCGCCCGGAAAACCGTACCCACTCCGGACACTTCAGCCTTTTCACCTGCCGGTACGAACGCGGACTCGCCCGGCGCGAGGTCGAGTTCCCCCGCCCGGACCGTGCCCGCGGTGCAGAGCAGGATCTGCGGGGTCGCAGCGGTGAGGTCGTGCGGCGCGGCCCCCTCGGGGAGCACGAACCGGGAGAGGCGGAACTCGTCGATGGGGGTGTCGTAGAGCTCCTCGCCGTCGGGGGACGCCTCCGGGCGCAGGACTCCGGGGTCGGTGGCCTCGAAGCGGACGATGCGCAGCAGTTCGGGGACGTCGACGTGCTTGGGGGTCAGGCCGCAGCGCAGGACGTTGTCGGAGTTGGCCATGATCTCGACGCCGAGGCCGGAGAGGTAGGCGTGCGGGACGCCGGCGCCGAGGAAGAGCGCCTCGCCCGGCTGCAGTCGTACGTGGTTGAGGAGCATCGCGGCGATCACGCCCGGGTCGCCGGGGTAGTGGTGGGCGATGCCCGCGTACGGCTCGTAGGCGCCGCCGAGGCGCTGGGCGGCGGCCGTCGCGTCGGTGACGGTCGCCGACATCTCGGTGCGGTCCGCGGACAGGATCGCCGTCAGGACCTCGCGCAGCGCCGCCTCTTCGGGGTGGGCGCGCAGCAGGTCCGCGTACGGCTTGAGGCTGTCGACGCCGAGCCCTTCGAGGAGCCGGGCCGCCTCCTCGGGCGCGCGGAAGCCGCACAGGCCGTCGAACTCGGTGAGCGCGCAGATGAGTTCGGGCTTGTGGTTGGCGTCCTTGTAGTTGCGGTGGGAGGCGGTGAGGGGGACGCCCTGGGCCTCCTCCTTCTCGTACCCCTCCTTCGCCTGCCGGAGGTTCGGGTGCACCTGGAGGGAGAGGGGGGCGCCGGCCGCGAGCAGCTTGAGCAGGAACGGGAGGCGGGGGCCGAACTTGGCGACGGCCGACGCGCCGAGTTCCCGCGCCGGGTCCGCGTCGATGACCTCGTTCAGCGGGCCGCGCCCGGTGCCGGAGGGGGCGCCGGGGTGGGCGCCCATCCACATCTCGGCCTGGGGTTCGCCGGTCGGCTCGGCGCCGATGAGCTGCGGGATGGCGGTGGTGGAGCCCCAGGCGTAGGGGCGGATGGTGTTGGTGAGGCGGTCCATCAGGTGTTTCTTCTCCGTACGGCAGGTGCTGCGCGGGCACGGCGCAGGTGCGCGGTCCAGGGCGGTTACGCGGTCCAGGGCTGTTGCGCAGTCCAGGGCTGTTGCTCGGTCCGGAACGGTGCCGCGGTCGACGACCGTTGCGCGGTCCGAGGCGGTTGCGCGGTCGACGACGGCTACGCGGTCCGAGGCGGTTACGCAGTCCAGGGCGGTTACGCGGTCCAGAGGGGCCGGGCGTCTTCGGCCGGCCGGGGACAGGGTCGGCTCCGGGTCACGTCCCGGAGGCGAGGCCCAGGTAAACGGCGGCGAAATCTGTGACGGCGATCAGCTCCGCCAGGGTCTCCAGATCGCTGCCCTCCTCCGGCTCCAGCTCGCTGATCGCGGTGTCGTGCGAGAGCGCGAGTTCGCGGGCGGCGGGCGCGGCGGTGAGGCCACCGGTGGGGCGGTCGCGGAGCAGGACGACGCGGGCGCGCAGGGCCTGGACCTCCTCGACGCGGTCCCGGAAGAAGTCGTCGGGGTCGGCGCCCGCGGCGAGGTCGCTCGCGAGGAGCGCGCCGTGGGCGGGCAGCGCCTCGGGCAGGTCGGCGGCGAGCGCGGGGCGGCCGGCGAGCTCGGCGAGGGCGGCGGCAAACCTGCGGCCCGCCGGCCCTGCGGCCGCGCCCTCCGTCCAGATCAGCGGGAGCGCCTCGGCCAGCTCGGAGGCGAGGGTCTTCGCCGGATTGCCGTACGTGGCGATGGCCGGTCCGCAGCGTTCGGCGGTGCGGTCGAGGCGGTCGGCGACCTTCTCCAGGTCCTCCGGGGGCGCGGAGAGCAGGCCCGTGCGGTCGAGGAGGGCGAGGAGCGGGGTGAGCAGCGCCCAGAGCGCGCCCGGGGCGGAGGCCGCGGCCGGCTGGTCCTGCTCGTACGGGGCCGTGGCCATCGGCACGAACAGGCCGTGGGCACCCGCAACGGTCTCGGTGAGCGGGGCGCCGGAGGGGCAGACGGCGACGACGGTGACGCCGCGCCGGTAGGCCTGCTCGACCAGGAGGGAGAGGCTCGGCTCGGAGCCGTCCGGGGTGGCGATCAGGAGCAGGTCGACCGGGCCCGCCCAGCCGGGGAGCTCCCAGCGCAGGGCGCCGGGGGCGGGGGCCACGCCGGTGGAGCGCAGGCGGACGACGGGGCAGGCGGAGCCCGCAAGGCGGCCGATGAACTCGGCGACGCCGAGGGCCGCGGTGCCGGGGCCCGCGATGAGGACGGCGCGCGGGCGGCCGTCCGGTTTCAGCTCGGCGATGCCGGCCTCGGCGGCGTGGCGTGCCGCGGTGCGGACGCGGGCGCCGGCTTCCGCGGCGCCGCGCAGCAGGCCGCGGCGGTCGGCCCTGGCCAGCGCGTCCGGGTCGTCCAGGAGCGTTTCGTCGAACATTGCGGCGTGCCTCCGGCTTTTTCGGGGGTTACGCGGGGCGGCGGGCCTCGTCGACCAGGAGGACGGGGATGCCGTCGCGGACCGGGTAGGCCAGGCCGCAGTCCTGGGCCGTGCAGATCAGCTCGGCGTCGGCCTCCTTGAGGGCGGCGTGGCAGGCCGGGCAGGCGAGGATCTCCAGGAGGCCGGCTTCGAGCGGCATGAGGGGTCCCTTCGGGGTGCGGGGGTTTGTGCGGGTGGCCGCTGTGCGCGGGCCCGCGGTCAGCGTACCGCCGGGGCGGGGCCGTGGGCCGGGCGGATCTTGGTTGCCCGGGGTGTGGCTGGGTGGGGCGGGGTTGTGGCTGGGGGCCCGGGCCGTGGGCCGGGGCCCGGGCCGTGGGCCGGGGCCCGGGCCGTGGGCCGGGGCCCGGGCCGTGGGCCGGGGCCGGAGCCGTAGACCGGGGCCGGAGCCGTAGACCGGGGCCCGAGCCGTAGACCGGGGCCCGAGCCGTAGACCGGGGCCCGAGCCGTAGACCGGGGCCCGAGCCGTAGACCGGGGCCCGAGCCGTAGACCGGGGCCCGAGCCGTGGGCCGGGGCCCGCTGGGGCGCCTGCCCGGCGCTGGGGTGCCGCCTTGCCCACCCTGCCGCCCCAGGCGGCAGATTGCCCAAGGCTTCGGGGCACGCGGCAGACCGGCCAAGGCTTCGGGGCACGCGGCAGACCGGCCAAGGCGGTGGGGCAGGCCGCGGACTACCCAAGGCGCGTGGGGCACGCGGCAGACCGGCCAAGGCGGTGGGCAGGCCGCGGACTGACCAAGGCTTCGGGGCTCGCGGCGCCGCGACGGGTCAGGACCTGATGATGGCCAGGGCCTCGTCGCGGGTCTTTTCCATCGTGGCCCGGTCGCGCGCCTCCGCGTTCAGGCGCAGCAGTGGCTCCGTGTTCGACGGGCGGACGTTGAACCACCAGTCCGTCGCGGTGACCGTGAGGCCGTCGAGCTCGTCCAGGGTGACGCCGTCCCGGTCGCCGTACGCGGCCTTGATCGCGGCGAGGCGGTCGGCCTGGTCGGCGACGGTGGAGTTGATCTCGCCGGAGCCGACGTAACGGTCGTACGAGGAGACCAGCGCGGAGAGCGGGCCGTCCTGGCCGCCGAGCGCGGCCAGCACGTGCAGGGCGGCGAGCATGCCCGTGTCCGCGTTCCAGAAATCCTTGAAGTAGTAGTGCGCCGAGTGCTCGCCGCCGAAGATCGCGCCGGTGGTGGCCATCTCCTGCTTGATGAAGGAGTGGCCCACGCGCGTGCGCACGGGCGTGCCGCCGTGCTCCTTGACGACCTCGGGTACCGACCACGACGTGATCAGGTTGTGGATGATCGTGCCCGCTCCGCCGTTCTTCGCCAGTTCGCGGGCGGCGACCAGGGCGGTGATGGCGGACGGGGAGACCGGGTCGCCGTTCTCGTCGACGACGAAGCAGCGGTCGGCGTCGCCGTCGAAGGCCAGGCCGAGGTCGGCGCCCTCGGCCCTCACCCGGGCCTGGAGGTCCACGATGTTCGCCGGGTCCAGCGGGTTCGCCTCGTGGTTCGGGAACGTGCCGTCCAGCTCGAAGTACATCGGGACGAGAGTCAGCGGCAGGCCCTCGAAGACCGTCGGGACGGTGTGCCCGCCCATGCCGTTGCCCGCGTCCACGACCACCTTCAGCGGACGGATCGAGGTCAGGTCGACCAGGCCCAGAAGATGGGCGGCGTAGTCCTTCAGCATCTCGCGGCGGGTGATCGTGCCGGGCTTCGCGGCCGGCGCGGGCGCCCCCGACTCACTCCACTCCTCGGCCAGGCGGCGGATCTCGGTCAGGCCGGTGTCCTGGCCGACCGGCGCGGCCCCGGCCCGGCACATCTTGATGCCGTTGTACTGCGCCGGGTTGTGCGACGCCGTGAACATCGCACCGGGCAGGTTCAGCGCGCCCGACGCGTAGTACAGCTGGTCCGTCGAGCACAGGCCGATCTCGGTGACGTCCGCGCCCAGGGCCGCCGCGCCGCGCGCGAAGGCGCCGGACAGGGCCGGAGAGGAGGGCCGCATGTCATGGCCCGTCACGATCGCGTCGGCGCCGGTCACCCGAACGAACGCGGCGCCGAACAGCTCGGCCAGCTTCTCGTCCCACTGGTCGGGGACGACACCGCGCACGTCGTACGCCTTCACGATCTGCGACAGATCAGCAGCCATGGACCGGCCCAGCCCTCCTGGAGTACTTCACGGACCCCACAAACTACCTGTCCGCACTGACATCAACGCCTGAACCCCTCATTCCTCCCAAAGAGTCCGCGCGCGTCCTTCTCCCGTCATCGGCACTGGTCACGGCAGCATCCATGAGAGGACCACGGTGCTCTGCGCGTACACGATGAGGCACATCACCAGCAGCAGTCCCAGGCTCCACGGCAGCACCTTGCGCAACAGGTCGCCCTCCTTGCCCGCGAGGCCGACCGCCGCGCACGCGATCGTCAGGTTCTGCGGCGAGATCATCTTGCCGAGGACACCGCCCGAACTGTTCGCCGCGGCAAGGAGTTCCGGCGGCAGGCCCGACTGCTGGGCCGCCGTCACCTGGAGCGCGCCGAACAGGGCGTTGGCCGAGGTGTCCGAGCCGGAGACGGCGACGCCGAACCAGCCGAGCACCGGCGACAGGAAGGCGAGACCCGCGCCCGCGGCGGCCACGAAGTGCCCGATGGTGGCGGCCTGTCCGGAGAGGTTCATGACGTAGGCGAGGGCGAGCACGCTGGTCACGGTCAGGATCGCGAACCGCAGTTCGTGCACCGTCCCGAACCACTCGCGCACGGCCACGCGCGCGGGTACGCCGATGACCACGGCCGTGAGCACGCCCGCGATGAGCACCAGCGTGCCTCCCGTGGAGACCAGCGGCAGGGTGAAGACATTGCCGCTGACCGGCTTGCCGTCCGGGTTGGCGACGTTCAGGAAGGGCCAGTCGAAGACCCGGTTCGCCTTCGCCAGCCAGTCCTTGACGGCGGGGATCTGGGCGACGGAGAAGATCACGACGATCAGCGCGTACGGGGCGTAGGCGCGCACCACTTCGGAGCGCGGGTCCTCCTCGTCGAGGTCCTCGCTGCGTACGCCGGTGAGGACCGCGGCGCGTACGGGCTCGGCGGCGGGCCTGCGCGCGTGCGGCACGGCCACGAGGGCGCCCGCGCCGACGAGCGCGGCGCCGATGTCGGCGAGTTGGGCCGAGACGTAGTTGGAGGCCGCGAACTGGGCCACGGCGAAGGCGACTCCGCAGGCCAGCGCGGGCACCCAGGTCTCACGCAGGCCGCGCCGCCCGTCCACGAGACCGACGAGCACCAGCGGCACCACGAGCGCGAGCAACGGCGTCTGGCGGCCCACCACGGAGGCGACGGAGTCGAGCGGCAGGCCGGTGACCTGAGCGAGCGTCACGACCGGTGTGCCCATGGCGCCGAAGGCGACCGGGGCGGTGTTGGCGACCAGGGCGACGACGGCGGCCTTCACCGGGTCGAAGCCGAGCGCGACGAGCATCACCGAGCAGATCGCGACCGGCGCCCCGAACCCGGCGAGCGCCTCCAGGAGCGCGCCGAAGCAGAAGGCCACGACCAGCGCCTGGATGCGCGGGTCGTCGGAGAGCCTTCCGAAGGAGCGGCGCAGGATGTCGAAATGCCGGGTGCGGACCGTCATCCGGTACACCCACAGGGCGTTGACGACGATCCACAAGATGGGGAAGAGGCCGAACAGCGCGCCTTGGGCGGCACTGGAGACGGTCTGGCCGAGCGGCATGTCGTACACGAGCCAGGCGACCAGGGCGGCGACGACGAGGCCGATCAGGCCCGCGCGGTGGGCCTTCATGCGCACGGCGCCGAGCAGAACGAGGACGGTGACGAGGGGCAGGGCAGCGACGAGGGCGGACAGGCCGAGCGAGCCGCCGACGGGCTCCAGTTGCTGGACGAACACGAGCGCCTCCCGGAATCCCGGATTCCCGCGGACAGGGTGGCGAAATAGTCATGCCCTCAACAAACGCGCGTCAACGCACGCGACGGAGGAAATCCGGTGAAGCGTTCGGGGAAGGGGGCGCGGCGGTCAGTTGTCGGGCGAGCGCAGCACCCTGAGGTGGCCGCGGCGCGCGACCTCCATCGGGTCCGCGGCGCGCGGGCCGCCACCGCCGGCCTCGGCGGCGCGCTCCTGGGGCCGGGCAGCCTCCCGCACGGCGTTGGCGAGGGCCTCCAGGTCGTCGCCGCTGGGGCGCGCGGGGCCGCTGCCGTCGGTGAGCCGGACGACCTCCCAGCCGCGCGGCGCGGTGAGGCGCTCGGAGTGCTCGGCGCACAGGTCGTAGCAGTGGGGTTCGGCGTAGGTGGCGAGCGGGCCGAGGACCGCGGTCGAGTCGGCGTAGACGTACGTCAGCGTCGCGACGGCGGGGCGGCCGCAGGCGGTGCGCGAACAGCGACGTACAGGGCTCACGACGTTGGACGGTACCGCACTCTTGAGCGGGCCGCGACGACTCTCCCCGAGGTCACCCCACCGTGTCGTGGTGTGAGACGGCGCACACCGGCTCGCGGGGGCGCCCTCGTGACCTGCGGCGACCCGGGGTCGTACGCCCTGCCGAACAGTTGAAAGCGGTCACCACTCAGGACATAAGGCTGCAATATTCGCGAGTTCAACGGTCCGGGAGAGATACGGAATCGGGCCCAAGAATGGCTTGATCGGTCAGGAAGCGACATGCGGTGCCCTGTACGGGGCGTGCCCGTCGCGTGCGCCGCTTCCGGGTGCCCAAGGACTACGCTGCGTCGGTGATGGAAAGGCCAGACAGTCAGGTACCGCGCTCCCCCGGCGAGCCGCGTCCGCCGCGCCGCCGCGACCGGCACGGGCGTGGCATGCGCGGGCCCGTGGCGCCCCCGCAGGTGCCGCTGTCCGCGAGCCGCGCCGATGCCTTCGCGGATCTCGTGCAGGACGCCGTGGAGCGCCTGGAGCGGCGCTGGCCGCAGCTGGCCGAGGTCGACTTCCTCGTCCTTGAGGTGCCGCGGCTGACGGCCGAGGACGAGGCATGGGGCGGCGACACGGTGCCGCTGGGCGGCATCGTCCCGGCGCGGGACGAGCGCCCCGCGCGCGTGGTCGTCTACCGGCGCCCGATCGAGATCCGCACCAAGGGCCGCGACGAGCGCGCGGCGCTGGTGCACGACGTCGTCGTCGAGCAGGTCGCCGAGGTCCTCGGGCTCACCCCGGAGACCGTCGATCCCCGGTACGGGGACGGCGAGGACGAGGACTGACGCCCCGGGGGGCCGGGGCGCCGTCGAGCTGCTTCTGGGCTACTCCTGGGCCTGCTTCCGGGCTACTTCTGGACGACGGCGAGGTCTTCGTCCGCCTGCGGCACCGACACCGTGCCCCGGTCGTCCGGCAGCGTCTGGATCGTGAACGCCGGGACGCCGTCCATCTTCTCGTCCAGCATCCGCGAGCCGTAGACCTTGCCGCCCGACACGGGCTCGACCGTCAGCGCGTACGAGCCCTTCAGGCCGCTCGGCACGGGCGGGGTGACCGAGAGCGTCGTACCGCCCTTGACCGTGTACTCCTTGGTGACCGCGGTGCCGCCCTCGGTGCCCGCCGACGCGGTCACCTTCACCTTGCCGGTGGCACCGGGCGCGGTCAGGGCGAGCGTGGAGCCCTTGGAGCGGTTGTCGGCGACCGTCGCGCGCGCGCCGATGTCCCGGGTGGCCGGGATGAACGCGGTCTCCTGGTCGGCGCCCTTGCCGCGCGTGACGCGCAGCGCCGCCACGATCGGCACGGCGTCCTCGGACGGGGTCAGGACCAGCGATCCCGCGTCGCCGCGGGTGACCGCGCCGAGGTCGACCGCGGTCGTCATGCCCGACTTCACGTGCAGCGTGTCGTGCCCGGCGGGCACGATCTTGCCGCTGGAGGTGGCCAGCTGCACCTTCAGGTCGGCGTCGTCCTGACCCGGTGCGAAGGCGACCAGGCGCACGCTGGTGGCGTCCTTGGGGATGCCGGGCAGCACGAGGGAGGCCGCCGGGTCGGCGGCGGCGGGCAGCCAGTCGCCGCCCAGCTTCGCGTCGGCGGACGAGACGGCGGCCGCGACCCGGCCGCTGCGCGCGGTCACGTGCAGCGTCAGGTTCGTGTACGGCTTGTCCGTCAGCGTCGACAGCAGGACCGGCACGCTCGCGTGCGGCGCGATCTGGATGCCCTCGCCGACGTCGGACTTGATGGCGCCGTCCGGTCCGTACAGCTGCACGTCGACGACCGCGGCCTCGTCGTCCGGGTTCGTGAGGTGGATGTAGTCGTTGCGGTCCTCGGCGGTGGAGGCGCCGGGGAAGTAGAAGTCGGTGTCCGGCGCCGAGCAGTCCACGCCGAGCAGGCCGCGGCCCGAGCCGACGTCCACCGTGGTGGTCTGCTGGACGGTCCAGCCGGGCGCGAGGGCGCCGTCGGCGGTGCCGACCAGCGCGGGCGCGTCCGCGCCGGAGGCGTCGCCCGCGGCGGGCTTGCCGGGCGTCTGCGGGGTGACGACCGCCTTGGCCTTCTTGCTCTTGCCCTTGCTGTCGCCGCTGTCGCTCGCGCCGGTCTCGGCCGGCATCAGCTGCGCCTTGCCCGATCCGCTCCCGGCCTGCGCCGACTTCGGCGTGTACGACGTGTACGCCGTCTCCGCCAGGTCGGACTGGCTGGGCGCCGGGCACAGCAGGCTGGAGCGCTCGACGGGCAGCTGGGCGGCCGCCTTGGCGGGGGTGTCGTCCCCGCCTCCGCCGGACACGGTGGCGAACCCCGTGACGGCGGCCAGAGCGGTCACGGCGGCGATCAGGGACAGGGTCGTGCGGTTCACTGCTGGCTCCCGTCGGGGCGCTCACCATCGGCGCCGTTGCCGTGCTGCTGCTCGTACGTCGGGTCGTACGCGGCCTGTTGGCCGTACGTGCCGTCGTACGCGCCCTCGTAGGTGCCTCCGTAGGCGTACGGGTCGTACTGGCCCGCCTGGTAGGGGTCGGCCTGCTGGTCGTACCCGTAGGAGCCGCCGCCCTGCTGGTACTGCTGCTGCTCCGCCGTGCCGTACGTGCCGTACTCGGCGCTCGCGTAGCTGGGCTGTTCCCACTCGCCGTACGACTGCTGCTGCGGAATGTCCACAGCGTCGGCGCCGGCCTGGACCTGGGCCTCCTCCGAAGGAGGAGGTGGTGTGTCGCCGACCGCCGCCTGCTCGGCCTCCGCCTGGGCGCGCAGACGGCGGGCCCTGCGGCCCTCGCCCTCCACGGCCTGCGCGGGCACGACCGGCTCCTCGGGGAGGTCGTCGTCGATGTCCTGGCGGCGGCCCGGCAGGGCGAGCACCACGAGGACGAGCGCGAGGGCGCCCTGCGCCCACAGCCAGGCGGTGTGCGTGAGCGGCGCGTCGTAGGTGACGTCGAGCCGGCCGCCCGACGCGGGCAGTTCGAAGCCCTGCGCCCAGCCGTCGACGGTGGTCTTCGTCAGCGGCGTGCCGTCGAGCGTCGCGGTCCAGCCCTCGGCGGCCTGGTCGGCGAGGCGCAGGACGCGTCCTTCCCGGCCGGCGCTCACGTTCGTGTGGATCTCGACGGGGCCCGCGGCGACCGGCCTGGCCGACTCCGACGTCGAGCCGGTGCCCGCCGTGGGCAGGACGACGGCCCGGGCCACCTGGCGGTCCACGCGCCACAGCGCGGTGCCGTCCTGCTGGCTGAGCCGGGTCAGTCCTGGCGTGGAGTCGAGGACGCGGCTCATCTGGCGGGGCGCGCCGTCCCGTACGAGGACGTAGCGCACGGCGAAGCCGCCGAGCTGGTCGGCCTGGTCGGCACCGGAGCCCGCGACCAGGTTGGCGACGACCTTGTCGAGCTTGCCGTTGTCGCCCGCGGCCCTGGTCAGTTCGCCGTCGCCGAGGCGGGCGCCCGCGCCGCGGATCAGCGCGTACGACACGTCGCCCGTGTCGCCGTCCAGGATCAGCGTGCGGGCCTGGTCGCGGGTGCCGGCCTCCTCGGCGACGAACGCCGGGACCTGCACCGGGTCGCGCCGCTCCAGCGGCCCGTCGGCGCCGCGGATCATCCAGCCCGCGGCGAGCAGCAGCGGGCCCGCGGCGGCGGCGAACGCGATCAGCGCGGCCACCGGCTGGCGCCAGCCGAAGCTCTGCTCGGCCACGCGCGAGCGCGCGCCGTCGGCGCCGAGCGCGGCGGCGGCGAGCAGGGCGATTCCGTAGACGAGCGTGGCGGGCCCGGCCCACGTCGAGTTGTTGGACAGCACCGCGAAGATCAGGGCGACGAGGGCGACGGCCCACGCCGTGAGGACGGCGAGGCGGCGCTCCTGGCGCAGCAGCGCGGCGAGCGCGGCCAGCACGATGCCGACGAGCAGCAGGCTGCCCGTGGTGCCGGAGCCGCCCGGCGAGGCGCCGAGCAGGCCGAGCGCGGTCGCCGAGCCCTTCCCGAAGGGGAGCCCGGCCTCCTGGAAGAAGCCGAACGGGAGCAGCGTCAGCGACCACGGGGCGAGCACCAGAAGCGGGGTGCCGAGCGCGGCCAGGAAGCGCAGCCCGTAGGCGATGATGTCGCCGCGGCGCACCACGAGGAGCGCGATGCCGAGCACGAGGGCGATCGGCCACATGAGGGGCGTGAAGGCCGTCGCGAGCGTCAGCAGCAGTGCGTACGCCCAGGTGGCTCGCCAACTGCCGCGCACGCTCCCGGCATTCATCAGCCCGGACGCCGACAGACCCGCGCGCGCGATGAGCGGCAGCAGGACCGCGAGCACCGCGGTGCCGACCCGGCCGCCCGCGAGGGCACCGGTGGCGGCGGGCAGGAACGCGTACGCGACGGCCGCCCACGCGCGCAGCAGCCGCGAGGTGACCAGCGGCCGCGACGCGAAGTACGCGGTGAACCCGGCGAGCGGCACCGAGCCGATGAGCAGCACGGTGATCGCGAGTCCGGTGGAGCCGAACAGCACGGAGGAGAAGGCCGCGAGGACCGCCAGGTAGGGCGGCGCCGCCTGGGTGCCGCCGGTGCTGGTGGCGTGCCAGGCGTCCAGGTAGCGCGCCCACAGGTCGGAGGCGTCACCGGGTGCGGGCAGCAGCGCCCCGCCCGAGAGCGCCCCGCTGCCGAGCAGGCCGCGGCAGGCGATCAGGGAGACGAAGAGCAGGATGACGAAGAGCATCGGCCCGGGGTTGCGGGCGATGCGCTTGAGGCGGGCGAACTGCTCGACCTCGAAGAAGTCGGAGTCGTCGCCGGGCCCCGATTCGAGCCCGCCGCCGCCGTGCCGGCCCGCCGTGGTGGTCTCCGGGTCGGCGCTGCCGAAGACGTTCCCCGCGACCTGCTCGACCGTCAGCCGCACGGTCGCGCCCGGCGGCGGGAAGAGCGGCTTGAGCTCCTTCGGGTCGACGCCTCCCTTGCCGCGCCGTCGGCGCCCGGCCAGGATCCGGCCCGGCCGCAGCAGCGTGGCGAGCAGACCGGTGATCTCGTCGAACGCCTGCCCGGGCACCTTGCCGACCAGGTACGCGACCGTGCGCAGCAGTGTGCCGAGGACGAGGCGGACCAGGACCCAGGCCAGCGTCAACGCGCGCGCGTTGACGAGCAGGGTGTAGACGGCGCCCGCCTTGTCGACCTTGTGCGGCGACGTGGCGGTGCGGCCCACGCAGTCGACGGTACGGCGCTCGCGCGAGGATGCCTCGGCGTGCCGCACGACGGCGTCGGGGGCGACGAGGACGCGGTGTCCGGCGGCGTGGGCGCGCCAGCACAGGTCGACGTCGTCACGCATCAGGGGCAGCCTGCGGTCGAACCCGCCGAGCTGCTCGAAGACGTCGCGCCGGATGAGCATGCCGGCGGTGGACACGGACAGGACGGGCCGCACGTGGTCGTGCTGCCCCTGGTCCTGCTCGCGGCGGTCGAGGCCGGTCCAGCGGCGCCCGGAGTGGGCGATGGAGACGCCGACCTCCAGGAGCTGCCTGCGGTCGTACCAGCCGCGCAGCTTGGGGCCGACGATCGCGACGTCGGCGCCCGCCTCGCGCTCCGCCTCGACGACGCGCAACATCTGGGAGAGCGCGTCGGGTTCGGGCGCGCAGTCGTCGTGCAGCAGCCACAGCCACTGCTCGGGCTCGCCATGCGGGAGGTCCGGCAGGTCGTACGCGTCGTCGCGCCAGGAGCGGCTGACGGGGTCCCAGCCGCTGGGCCGCTTCAAGTAGGGCAGCTCTTCGGGGGTCAGCACCCCGGCGCCGCGGACCGCTTCCTCGACGGCCTGGCCGAAGCCGGTGCGGCGGGCGAGGTGCAGGACGCGCTCGTCGCCGATCGCCTCGGCGACGAGGGCCGCGGAGTCGTCGGCGCTGCCGGTGTCGGCCGCCACCGCGTTCTGCACGGGGCGCTCCTGGCCGAGCACTCCTGACAGGACGTCGGGCAGCCAGCGCGCGCCGTCGTGCGAGACGAGGACGGCGGTGACGACATGCCTGGGGAACTCGGGGGCGCTGCTCGGGTCGAGCCCTGCGGCGTGCCCCGGGTTGAACGCGGCGGCGGCAGCGCCGAATTGGCCTGCCGAGTGGCTGTGCACGGACATCGAGGTACGGGCCCCGGTTCGTTGGACTGCGGTGGACACCCGTGGCGCACGGGGGCACTGGGGTGTCTCGGACGGGACCTCACACTAACGGCTGCGAACAACAGCGGCCCGCCGCCTGTGGATAACCCACGTGCGACGGGCCGTACGTACCGCAGATACCGCAAGAAACGGAAAGCTAGACGGCGGCCTTCTTCAGCCGTCGGCGCTCGCGCTCGGACAGACCGCCCCAGATGCCGAACCGTTCGTCGTTGGCGAGCGCGTATTCGAGGCACTCGGAGCGGACCTCGCACGCCAGGCAGACCTTCTTGGCCTCCCGCGTCGAGCCGCCCTTCTCCGGGAAGAACGACTCGGGGTCGGTCTGGGCGCACAGCGCGCGCTCCTGCCAGCCGAGTTCCTCTTCCGCGTCCTCGACCAGCAGATCCGTAAACGACTCGGTCATAGTGCGCCCCTCGTCTGTCCGTGCGTCCCCGTGATGTTGCCGTTACCGATTTCGGCTGAACGACACGAGTGAAATTACAAGTGTGCCGATCCGGGGCAGTCAAGCCGGGATCTGCTATTGGGCCCCTTATTCACTCTGCGGAACCAAGGCTATGCGGAAAGTGTTCAAATCGGCAAAAACCGTGACACTTGCCAGGGGCCCATCCGGATGCACCGGCCCTTGCAATCCACCACAAGGAAGGACGCCGCAGAGTTTGATCTCGTTCCGGTGGCGCCCGCGAAGCGAACCGGATCACATTCGGATCACGGGATCACAACGGCGTTTGCATGCCGGGTTGCTGCGCCACATGTCCGCCTCCTGCCCTGCACAAACCTTTCAGCAGACAGAACAACCGGATAGGGCTAAAGATATCTCGCAATCCGGACATTGGGTTGACAAGGGAGGCATGAACCGGTGTCCTGTTGGGCATGCTCGCGAACTTGGCATCCATGACGACGACCGGCGCCGCCCGGTCCGTCCGTGTTGCCCGCGCGTGCCACAGCTGTTGCTGTTCCAGCTGTTGAGTCGTCCGACGCCGTTCGACTCCCCGGGTCGTTGAGCCTGTAGCGCTCCGCCCTCGCTCCCTCCTCGCTCCACCTTCGCTTCTTCTTCGCTCCTCCTTCGCTCCTGCCCACCGCACCGCTCCGTGGCTCCGCCGCCACATCTCCGTACGGCTCTTCGCAGAGGAACCCCACACCCGATGAACAGCGACAGCGACCTCCAGATCGCCGGCGACATCCTCGAAGTCCAGCACCTGCTCCGGCCCGCCCGCGAACACCCCGAGACCGTGGCCGAGTTCGTGGGTCTCGCCCGTTCGATCGCCGCCGACCGCTCCCAGTGGGAGCACCTGGTCGAGTACGACACCACGACCCGCTGGTACCACCGTCTGCGCACCGGGCCCGGCTACGAGGTGTGGCTGCTGTCCTGGGTGCCGGGGCAGGGCAGCGGGCTGCACGACCACGGTCGCTCGTCCGGCGTACTGACGCTGCTCCAGGGCGAACTGACGGAGCGTACGGAGAGGGGCGCGCGGACACTGGCGGCGGGCGCGCAGCGTGTGTTCGCGCCGGGTTATGTCCACGAGGTCGTCAACGACTCGCTGGAGCCGGCCGTCAGCCTGCACGTCTACTACCCCGGTCTCACCGAGATGCCGATGCGCGGCGCCGCCGCCTGCACGACGGCCCGGGAGGCCACTGTCTGAGACCGGCTGCCGGGCTGTCGGTCCTGCCTGCGATGCTGTGGGGCATGCGCATTGTGGTTCTGGCAGGCGGCATCGGTGGTGCCCGGTTCCTTCGCGGTCTCAAGCTGGCCGCCCCGGACGCGGACATCACGGTCATCGGCAACACCGGGGACGACATCCACCTCTTCGGCCTGAAGGTCTGTCCGGACCTCGACACGGTGATGTACACGCTGGGTGGCGGCATCAACGAGGAGCAGGGCTGGGGTCGTACGGACGAGGGTTTCACGGTCAAGGAGGAGCTCGCGGCCTACGGGGTCGGGCCCGAGTGGTTCGGCCTCGGCGACCGGGACTTCGCGACCCACATCGTCCGTACGCAGATGCTGGCGGCGGGCTTCCCGCTCAGCGCCGTCACCGAGGCGCTGTGCGAGCGGTGGCGGCCCGGGGTGCGGCTCATCCCCATGTCGGACGACCGGGTGGAGACCCATGTCGCCGTCGACGTGGACGGTGAGCGCAAGGCCGTGCACTTCCAGGAGTACTGGGTGAAGATGCGCGCCTCCGTGGACGCGCAGGCCGTGGTGCCGGTCGGCGCCGAGCAGGCCAAGCCCGCGCCGGGTGTCCTGGAGGCCGTCGCCGAGGCGGACGTGATCCTGTTCCCGCCGTCGAACCCTGTGGTGAGCGTCGGCACCATCCTCGCCGTGCCCGGCATCCGGGAGGCCATCGCCGAGGCCGGGGTGCCGGTCGTCGGGCTCTCCCCGATCGTGGGCGACGCGCCGGTGCGCGGGATGGCCGACAAGGTCCTTGCCGCGGTGGGCGTGGAGTCCAGTGCCGCCGCGGTGGCCGAGCACTACGGTTCCGGGCTGCTCGACGGGTGGCTCGTGGACACCGTGGACGCGGGCGTCGTGGAGCGCGTCGAGGCGGCCGGGATCCGCTGCCGGGCCGTGCCGCTGATGATGACCGATCCGGAGGTCGGCACCGCCGCCGCCGACATGGCGCGGGCCGCGCTCGCGCTGGCCGAGGAGGTGCGCGGCGCGTGAGCGAACTGCGCGTATGGGCCGTGCCCGGGATTCCCGAGGTGCGCGAGGGTGACGATCTCGCCAAGCTGATCGCCGCCGCCGAGCCCGGGCTCGTCGACGGTGACGTCGTACTCGTCACCTCGAAGATCGTCTCCAAGGCGGAGGGGCGGATCGTCCGCGCCGACGACCGGGAGGCCGCCATCGACGCGGAGACCGTCCGGGTCGTGGCCCGGCGCGGGGCGCTGCGGATCGTGGAGAACCGGCAGGGCCTGGTCATGGCCGCGGCCGGGGTCGACGCGTCCAACACCCCGGCCGGGACCGTGCTGCTGCTGCCCGAGGACCCCGACGCGTCGGCCGAGGCCGTACGGGCCGGGCTGCGGGACGCGCTCGGGGTCGAGGTCGGGGTGGTCGTGACGGACACCTTCGGGCGACCCTGGCGCAACGGGCTGACGGACATCGCCATCGGGGCCGCCGGAGTGCGGGTCCTGGAGGACCTGCGGGGCGGCACGGACGCGTACGGGAATCCGCTCAGCGCGACCGTGGTGGCCACGGCCGACGAGCTGGCGGGTGCGGGGGACCTCGTGAAGGGCAAGGCCGGCGGGCTGCCGGTCGCCGTCGTGCGCGGGCTCGCCGACGCCGTCGTTCCCGAACAGGGCGGCGGCGCGCGGGAGTTGGTGCGCAGCGCGCGGGACGACATGTTCCGGCTCGGGACGTCGGAGGCGGTCCGGGAGGCCGTGACGCAGCGGCGTACCGTGCGGGCCTTCACCGACGAGCCGGTGGACCCGGGAGCCGTGCGACGGGCCGTCGCCGCGGCGGTCACCGCGCCCGCGCCGCATCACACGACGCCGTGGCGGTTCGTGCTCCTGGAGTCGCAGGAGTCGCGGGTGCGGCTGCTCGACGCCATGCGGGACGCGTGGATCGCCGATCTGCGGCGCGACGGGAAGAGCGAGGAGTCCATCGCGAAGCGGGTGCGCCGCGGGGACGTGCTGCGCAACGCGCCATACCTGGTGGTGCCGTGCATGGTGATGGACGGGTCGCACACGTACGGGGATCAGCGCCGGGACGCCGCCGAGCGGGAGATGTTCGTCGTCGCGGCCGGGGCCGGGGTGCAGAACTTCCTGGTGGCGCTGGCCGGGGAGCGGCTCGGCTCCGCCTGGGTGTCGTCGACGATGTTCTGCCGGGACGTCGTGCGGGGTGTGCTCGATCTGCCGGCGGAGTGGGATCCGATGGGGGCCGTGGCCGTGGGGCATCCGGCCGGGGCGCCGGGAGAGCGGCCCGCTCGCGTCGTTTCGGAGTTCGTCGAGGTGCGGTAGCGCCGTCTTCGGGGGGGCTCGGAGGGTTCGGGCGCTCGGAGGGCTCGGAGGCTTCCTACCAGTCCGCGATGTTCACCTTGCGCATCTTGGGCTGTCGGCGCGGGGGTGACACCCCGGCGAGCAGGATCAGGCGGGCCGCGCGGTGGCGCTGGCCCGCGTACGGGGCCAGTAGTTCCAGCATGTCGTCGTCCGTGGCGTGGCGGTTGCCGGCCAGGGCGTAGCCGACGATGCCGGGCAGGTGCAGGTCGCCCGTCGTGACCTCGTCGGGGGCGCCGTTCGTGCGCTGGATCGTCTCGGCGGAGGTCCAGGGGCCGATGCCGGGGACGAGTTCCAGCCGGGCGCGGGCCTGGGCCGGCTCCATGTGGGCCGCCTCTTCCAGGCGGCGGGCCACCTGGGCGGCCCTGATGATCGTCGAGGCGCGCTTGTTGTCGACGCCCGCCTTGTGCCACTCCCAGGACGGGATGCGGGTCCAGGTGTACGGGTCCGGCATCACCCGCATACGGAGCTGGTCGCCGGCCGGGCCCGGGGCCGGTTCACCGTGCTGGTGGAGCAGGAGGCGCCAGGCTCGGTAGGCCTCGTCCGTCGTGACCTTCTGCTCCAGGATCGACGGGATCAGGGATTCGAGGATCAGGCCCGTGCGGGTCAGGCGGAGGCCCGGGCGGCGGCGGGTCTGTTCCGCGATCAGACGGTGGCGGGGTTCGAACAGGGTCGGGTCGTCCGACTCGCCGAGCAGGGGCGCGAGCCGGGACTGGAACCAGTCGCCTCCCGGGCCCCAGGTGTCGGCCTGGATCGTGCCGTCTTCGGGGTGCGGGGTGAGGCGGAGGGTGGCGGGGCCTTCCGGGGTGCGGCTCGCTCGCCACAGGGCGCCGTCGGGGGTGGGGCGGAAGGTGGGGTCTGCGGGGCCTCGGCGGAGGGGGCCGAGGGTGAGGCCCAGGTGGAGGGGGGTGGGGGGTGTGTAGGTGCGCGTGGTGGGTGTGGTGCGAGTGGTGGGGGTGGTGGGCGTGCTTGTGAGGGGTGCCGGGGGCTGGGTGGGGGTGGGTATGCGGGTGTGGCCGCCGCGCACGGTGGTGCGGGTGGGGGGTTGATCGGTGCGCGCGGGGTATCTGCGGCCAGCCACGGGGGTCCTCGGTCGGGGCGGGTGTGCCCTTTGAGGGTAGGGGGTTTTCGGGTGTCGCGGGGTTGTGGGGCGGGAGTGGGGCCGGGCCGTGGGTCGGGAGCCGGGCCGTGGCCCGGGCCGTGGGCCGGGACCCGGGCCGTGGGCCGGGACCCGGGCCGTGGGCCGGGACCCGGGCCGTGGGCCGGGCCGTGGGCCGGGAGCCGGGCCGTGGGCCGGGGCTCGCTGGGGCGCCTGCCCGGCGCTGGGGTGCCGCCTTGCCCACCCTGCCGCCCCAGGCGGC
>NZ_JAFVLN010000034.1 GCF_017377775.1 Streptomyces sp. VRA16 Mangrove soil | reverse complement strand
ATAGCGTGAGGGAAACGCCCGGTTACATTCCGAACCCGGAAGCTAAGCCTCACAGCGCCGATGGTACTGCAGGGGGGACCCTGTGGGAGAGTAGGACGCCGCCGAACAAATTTTGAGAAAACCCCCGTGTCATTGACACGGGGGTTTTCTGCGTTTACCGGTCGGGATTGATCGCGGGATTGATCGTGGAATTAAGGCGGGCCGCCTGCAAGGTGAGGTGGTTGCGTTCCGCCAGCGTCGGGGCCTTTTCCGCCGCCTCCGCGTAGAGGCGGGCCGCTGTCGGCAGGTCGCCGGCGCGTTCGTGCAGGTGGGCCGCCACTGCCGTGTGGCGGGGCAGGCTGTCGTCCACAGACGCGAGTGCGGCCAGGCCGGCGCGGGGGCCGTCGGCCTCGCCCACCGCCACCGCCCGGTTCAGGCGGACGACGGGACTGTTGGTCAGGGCGACGAGCTCGTCGTACCACTCGACGATCTGGCCCCAGTCGGTCTCCTCGGCGGTGAGGGCATCGGCATGGAGAGCGGCGATGGCGGCCTGGGCCTGGTACTCGCCGAGCCGGTCGCGGGCCAGGGCCGCCTGGAGGATCTTGATGCCCTCCGCGATCAGCGTCGTGTCCCACCGGCCGCGGTCCTGCTCAGCGAGCGGGACCAGGACGCCGTCCGGCGTGGTGCGGGCCGCCCGGCGGGCGTGATGGAGCAGCATCAGGGCGAGCAGGCCCGCCACCTCGGGGTGGTCGAACGTCGCGGAGAGCTGCCGGGTGAGACGGATCGCCTCGGCGGCGAGGTCGATGTCGCCCGAGTAGCCCTCGTTGAAGACCAGATAGAGCGTGCGCAGGACCGTGGCGACGTCGCCGGGTGTGTCGAGGCGGGTGTCGCAGACGGTGCGCTTCGCCCGGCTGATGCGTTGCGCCATGGTGGCCTCGGGGACCAGATAGGCGCGGGCGATCTGGCGCGTGCTGAGACCGCCGACGGCGCGCAGGGTGAGCGCGACCGCCGAGGACGGGGTCAGGGCGGGGTGCGCGCAGAGGAAGTAGAGCTGGAGCGTGTCGTCCGTGGTGGGGGCGGGGCCCGGTGGGGGCTCCTCCTCCACCAGGTCTTCGCGTCTGCGGCGGGCGGTGTCGGCGCGCGTCGCGTCGAGGAAGCGCCGCCAGGCCACCGTGATCAGCCAGCCCTTGGGATCGCGCGGCGGCGTGGCGGGCCAGGTGCGGACCGCCTCCAGGAGGGCGTCCTGCACCGCGTCCTCGGCCGCCGCGAAATCGGCTCCGCGGCGGACGAGGACGGCGAGCACGCCCGGGGTGAGGCCGCGCAGCGCGGCCTCGTCCAAAGGGTCGGGAGTCGACATCCGCGGGTCACTCCGTGATGGTGGCCGGGGCGTGCAGGAACGGGCGCAGCTCCAGCCACTCGTGGATCGGCTTGCCGCCCGCGCCGGGGGCGGCGGACAGCTCCCCGGCCAGCTCGACCGCACGCTCGTACGTGTCGACGTCGATGACCATCCAGCCGGCGATGAGGTCCTTGGTCTCGGCGAACGGGCCGTCGGTGACCGGCGGGCGGCCCTCGCCGTCGTAGCGGACCCAGGTGCCCTCGGGGGCGAGAGCCTGGCCGTCGACGAACTCGCCGGTCTGCTCCAGGCGGGCCGCGAAGTCCTGCATGTACTTGATGTGGGCGGTGACCTCCTCCGGCGTCCACTGGTCCATCGGTACGCAGTTCTCCGCCTCGGGGGCGCCGCGGTAGTGCTTCAGCAGCAGGTACTTGGCCATGATCGGTCTCCTCGGTGTGAGTGGCTCGTTGAGGTGTGTTCACCACGGGGACGGAGACGGGCGTCGGTTCTCGACATCCTCATGCGGGATTCCTGAAGTTTTTTCTGACTCAGGTCGGCTCCACCAGCTTCGCGTCGTACGCGACGATCACCGCCTGCACCCTGTCCCGGGCCCCGGTCTTCGCGAGGATGCGGGAGATGTGCGTCTTCACCGTGGATTCGGCGAGGTGGAGGCGCTGGGCGATCTCGGTGTTGGTCCAGCCCCGGGCTATGACCGTGAGGATCTCGCGCTCGCGGTCCGTGAGGGCGGCGACGCGCGGGTCCAGGGCAGCCGGGGCGCCGGGCGCGGCCGGGAGATGGTGGACGTACGCGTCGAGCAGGCGGCGGGTCAGGCCGGGGGCCACGATCGCGTCGCCCGCCGCCACCGCGCGGATCCCGGCGAGCAGCTCCTCGGGCAGCGCGTCCTTGACCAGGAAGCCGGAGGCGCCGGCGCGCAGGCCCGCGTACGCGTACTCGTCCATGTCGAACGTCGTGAGGATGAGGATGCGGGGGACCGGGCCGCGCTCGATGATGCGGCGGGTCGCCTCGATGCCGTCCATGCCGGGCATCCGGATGTCCATGAGGACCACGTCGGGGGCGAGTTCGGCGGCCAGGCGGACGGCTTCCGTGCCGGTGCCCGCCTCGCCCGCGACCTTCATGTCGTCCTGGCTCTCCAGCAGCATGCGGAAGCCGAAGCGCTGCATGGGCTGGTCGTCGACGATCAGGACCGAGGTCGTGGGGGCGGTCGGAGTCTCGGTCACAGGGCGGTTTCCTTCGGGGTGCGGAGACGGGCCGTGACCCGCCAGCCGCCGGTGGGGCGCGGGCCCGCCTCAAGTGTGCCGTCGTAGAGGGCGGTTCGCTCGCGCATCCCGGTCAGACCCCGGCCGGCCGTGTCCTGCGACGGGGCGCCGCCCGCACCCGTGTCGGTGACCGTCAGGGCGATGGCGTCGGGGGTGCGGGCGATGTCGACGGTGGCGGTGGCGCCGGGGCCGCCGTGCTTCAGGGTGTTGGTGAGGGCTTCCTGGACGATCCGGTACACGGCCAGCTGGATGCCCGGCGGGAGCGTGGCGTGTTCCGTGGTGCCGGTGACCGTGACCGGCAGGCCCGCCTCGCGGACCCCGTCGAGGAGCGCGTCCAGGTCGTCGAGGGCCGGCTGCGGGGTCAACGCGGGCTCCGCGGCGGGCAGTTCCGTGTTGAGTACGTCGAGCAGGCGGCGGAGTTCGGTGAGGGCCTGGCGGCTGGTGTCGGCGATGGCGGTGAGGGCCTGCGCCGCGCGTTCGGGACGGCGGGCCGCCGCGTAGGAGCCGCCGTCGGCGAGGCCGGTGATCACGGAGAGGTTGTGGCCGATGATGTCGTGCATCTCGCGGGCGATGCGGGCCCGTTCCGCGGCGGCCGCGAGCCGGGCCTGCTGGTCGCGCTCGATCTCCAGGCGCTGGGCGCGTTCGACGAGGGCCCGGGTGTAGTCCTGGCGGGAGCGGACCGCGATGCCCGCGAGCGTGACCAGGGCGAAGGACCAGATCTGCGGGACGAGGAGCTCGTCCCAACTCCCTTTGGGATAGCGGAAGACGGAGACCGTCATGGGGGCGACGACCAGCAGCGCCGCGCGGAGCAGGGAGCGCCATGGCAGGCGCAGCGCGATGTTGAAGACGACGACGAACTGGATCAGCGCGGCTTGAAGCCAGGCGCCGGTCCAGTTGGAGACCACCGTCGTCGCCGCCATCACCGCGAGCGCCGGGAGCGGACGGCTGCGGCGCCACAGCAGGGGCAGGGTGAGGCCCAGGCTCAGCAGGCAGACCAGCCACTCGGCGACGTCCGGGTCGGCAGCCGTGTTGCGCCAGCCGCCGCCGGTCGCGTCGATGAGGGCGGCGATCACGAAGAACCCCGTCACCAGCAGGTCCCAGAGCAGCGGGCGGCGCACGTCGTAGGCGCGCGCCCGCTGGGTGAGGCGCTGGAGCAGCCGGGCCGCGGGGTGGGTGTCGTCGGGAGCGGTCACCGGGCCATCCTCGCTTCCGTACGGCTCACACGTCGCGTCGCTTGAGCAGGAATCCCGCCGCGCCAAGGACGGCCGCCGCCCACAGGCACAGGGCCGCCAGGCCCGCTCCGGGGGAGATCGCGTCCGCGTCCCGGGTGGCCGAGCCGAGGGCCTCGGCGGCCTGCGTGGGGAAGTACTTCACGCAGTCCCGTACGGCGTCGTAGGGGATCGTGCCGAGGATCTCGGGGAGGATCAGGACACCGCCGACGAAGGCGCCGATGCCGCCCGGCACCGAGCGCAGCAGCGCGCCGAGGCCGAGCGCGATCAGGCTGATCAGGGTGAGGCCCGCGGCGTTCCCGGCGAGGGCGCGCAGGATGCCGGGGTCGGTCAGCGATGTCGCCTTGTCCGTGTCGGAGAGCCAGATCTGGGCCAGCAGGAAGGTGGCCGTGTTCACCAGGAAGGAGAGGCCGAAGGCCACCGCCGTGAACAGGCCCGCCTTGGACCACAGCAGCGGCAGGCGGCGCGGGACGGCCGTGGCCGACGCGCGGATCAGGCCCGTGGAGTACTCGCCCGCCGTGACCAGGATGCCCAGGACGGCCAGGCAGATCTGGGCGAGCTGGGTGCCGAAGAGGACGAGGACGACGGTGTCGATGTTCGAGTCGTCGCCGTCGTACGTCGTCCCCATGACCAGGCCGACCGCCACGACCAGGGCGTACGCGATGCCCAGCGTCCACCAGGTGGAGCGCAGCGTACGGAGCTTGTGCCATTCGGAGTGCAGGACGCGGCGCGGCGTCACGGCGTAGGACGCGGTGGTCATGCGGAGGCTCCCGTCAGGGCGGTGGCGGTCGTGCCGGTCGAGGTGGTCGCCTGGTATTCGACGGCGTCCTGGGTGAGGTTCATGAAGGCCTGCTCCAACGAGGCCGTGCACGGGGTGAGTTCGTGGAGCGCGATGGCGTGCGCGGCGGCCAGCCGGCCGATGTCGGGGGCTTCGGGGCCGCGGACGTGGAGGGTGTCGGCGGCCTCGTCCGTGACGTCGGCGTCCCGGGGCAGCAGGGCGCGCAGCCGGGCCGCGTCGGGGGTGACGACCTTGACGTAGGCCGCGCCCGACGTCCGTACGAGCTCGTCGACCGTGGTGTCCGCGAGGAGCCGGCCGCGGCCGATCACGATCAGCCGGTCGGCGGTGAGTGCCATTTCGGACATCAGGTGGGAGGAGACGAGGATCGTACGGCCCTGCCCGGCAAGGGACTTGAGGAGCGTGCGGATCCACAGGACGCCCTCGGGGTCCAGGCCGTTGACGGGCTCGTCGAGGATGACCGTGGCCGGGTCGCCGAGCAGGGCGGCCGCGATGCCCAGGCGCTGGCCCATGCCGAGCGAGAAGCCCTTGACCCGCTTGCCCGCCACCTCGGTGAGGCCGGTGAGGTCGAGGACGGCCTCGACGCGGGAGCGCGGGATGCCGTGGGTGAGGGCGAGCGCCGTGAGGTGGTGGAAGGCGGAGCGGCCCGGGTGCACCGCCTTCGCCTCCAGGAGGGCGCCGACCTCGGTGAGGGGCGCGGGGTGGGCGGCGTAGGCGCGGCCGCCGATGGTGGCGCGGCCGGACGTGGGGGCGTCGAGGCCGAGCAGCATCCGCATCGTCGTGGACTTGCCGGCGCCGTTCGGGCCGAGGAAGCCGGTGACGGTGCCGGGTTCGACGTGGAAGGTGAGGTCGTCGACGACGGTCTTGCCTGAGGTGCCGCCGTAGCGTTTGGTGAGGCCGTGGGCTCGGATCGTCATGGCTACGACGATGCCGCGCGGGGGTGCGCGCGGGCGTCCGACCAGGGCATTCGGCTGCGGGAATGCAGTAGTACCGGGGTACTACGAGACCTTAGGGTGCACCGCATGGACTACGAGGTGCGGCCGGTACGGGTCGACGAGTGGGCGGCCGTCAAGGAACTGCGCCTTGAGGCGCTGCGGGACCCGGTGGCGTCCATCGCGTTCCTGGAGACGTACGAGGAGGCGCTCGCGCGGCCCGACTCGTTCTGGCAGGACCGGGCGGCGGGCGCCTCGCACGGCACGTCGGCACGGCAGTTCGTCGCGCAGGCACCGGACGGGCGGCTCGTCGGCACCGTGGTGATGCTCGTCGAGGAGGCCGGTTCGGTCGACTACTTCGGCGATCCGGTGGAGCGCAGGCAGGGCTCGGTCGTCGGGGTGTACGTGAGCCCCGAGGCGCGCGGCAGCGGGCTGATACGGGCCCTGTTCGACGCGGCGACGGAGTGGGTGTGGTCGCTGGAGGGCCTCGACCGGGTGCGGTTGTACGTCCACCAGGACAACGGGAGCGCCGAGGCGGCCTACCGGAGGATCGGCTTCGCACGCAGCGGAGGGGTCGCCCGGCTGGCCGGGGACCCCTCCGTGGACGAGTACGAGATGGAGATCAAGCGGCCCTGACGGTCGACGCCCGTCAGTTGTACGGGCGTTCGGCGCGGGCCGTGCGCAGGGCGTGCGCCCACCAGTCCAGCTGGTCGAGCAGCACCTTGGCGGCGCCGGACGCGCCCTCGGGGTCGTGCGCCGGGCCGTCCTGCGCGAAGTGGTCGGGGGTCACGCGGTGGAAGCTGACACCGTCGCGGACCGTGACGCAGTGCAGCTCGGCGAAGACCAGGCGGAGCTGTTCCACCGCGCGCAGGCCGCCGGAGACACCGCCGTACGAGACGAAGCCGACGGGCTTGGCCGCCCACTCCCACTTGTGCAGGTCGATGAAGTGCTTCAGGTGGGCCGGGAAGCTGTGGTTGTACTCGGGGGTGACGATCACGAAGGCGTCGGCCTCGTGCAGGCGGGCCGCCAACTCGGCCTCGTGCTCGGCGTGTTCGTGGCCCCAGCCGGGGTGCGCGTCGGGCAGGTCCAGGTCGGCCACGTCGATGAAGTCGAAGTGGGTCCCGGGGGCGTGGGCCTCGGTCTGGGCCTTGAACCAGGTGCCGACCGTGGGGGCGAGGCGGCCGTCGCGGGTGGAGCCGATGACGACGGCTACGCGAAGGGGGCTGGTGGTGGTCGTCATGTCAGGGTTCTCCTTGGTGGTGTGGCCGGTCAGCGGGTTGTACCGGGCGATGCTTGAGAAGTGCTCGACGATGCTTGGGAAGTGCTCTGGGCCGGGGGCTGTGCCCACCCGTTCCTCCGTGCGGAACGCCTGCCCCCAGCAGGTGACAGAAGGCGGTTGGTCGCCAGGGCCAGGGCCGTCGTCAGGGCCGTCACGGACCACAGCGTCACTCGCCACGCCGCCGTGAACTCCGCCGCGTGGCCGCCCGCGCCCGCCGTCACCCGGGCCGCCGCCCCGGCCGATCCGACGCGGGACTCGACCGACGCCAGCAGGATCGCGCCGAAGACCGTGAGCATGACCGCGCCGGTGCCGCCGCGGACCGTGTTGAGGAAGCCGGAGGCCATGCCGACCTCGGACGGCGCGACCATCGACAGGGCCTGGGCGTCGATGATGCCGATGGATAGGCCCTGGCCGGTGCCGATCGTGAGCAGCGGGCCCGCGAGTCCGGCCACGGAGATGCCGGGGTGGAGCGTGGTCAGCCAGGCGTTGCCGGCCGCGATCAGGAGCAGGGACAGGACGAGGATGTGGCGGGCCGGGACGCCCCGGTTGACCAGGCGGGCGCCGAGCGGCGGCAGCGCCAGGACCGGGACCGTCATCAGGAGCAGCGTCAGTCCTGCCGCGCGGGCCGAGGTGCCGTTCGCGCCCTGGAGGTAGGTGGGCAGGAAGGTCAGGGCGCCGGTGGTGCCCGCGCCGAGCCCGAAGGCGCCGACGGTCCAGCCGAGGAAGGCGGGGTTGCGGGTGAGGCGCAGATCCAGGATCGGGCGGCCCGAGCCGCTGCGGGCGAGCCGCTGTTCCACCCGGACGAAGGTGATCAGCAGGGCCGAGGCGAGCGTCGCGGGGAGCAGCGCCTGTGCCGAGGCCCACCCCGCCTTCGAGCCCTGCGTGACGGCGAACAGGGCCAGCGCGAGACCCGCGATGAACGTCGCCGCGCCCGTCTTGTCGACCCGCGGCCGTACGTCGGCCCGGGACTCGCTCATCAGGCGGGTGCCGATGAGGATGACGGTGCCCACCACCACGTACGACAGGAAGGTGGCGCGCCAGCCGAGGGCGTCGACCAGCCAGCCGGAGAACGTCGGGCCGAAGGCCAGGCCGAGCCCCGCCGTGGTGCCGAGCGAGGCGAAGACGCGGGTGCGGGCGGTGCCGGTGAAGGTCGCGGCGAGCAGCGAGCCGCCGGACGCCATCACGCCCGCCGCGCCGACGCCGGAGAGGATCCGGGCCGCGTCCAGGAACAGGATGTTCCGCGCGAAGGCGGAGGCCAGGGTGGCGGCGGTGTAGAGCGCGGCGCCCGCCGTGAGGATCCGGCGGCGGCCGTACAGATCGCCGAGCGAGCCGGCGACCAGCATGAACGAGGAGGCGGCGAGGAAGTAGCCGACGACCACCCACTGCAGTGTCGTGCCGGAGGCGTCGAGGTCGGTGCCGATGCGCGGGAGCGCGACCGTGGTGCCGGACATCGCCATCGGGAGCGTGAGCATGCCGAGCAGGACGACGAGGAGGGTGAGGGTGGGGCGGCTGCCGCCGACTTCGCGGGCCGCCGATCCCCGGGGTTCGGTTGCCATGCCGGTAAAGTACAACGGTGGTTGTATGAAGTGCAACGGTCGTTGTACCTAGGTCTCCGGGCCTAGGCGGGACGTGGCCCGGCCGGTGAGACCTAGGTCCGGCGGGGCACGGCCTAGGCTGGACGTGAGCGGAGGAGAGCCGGATGGCAGCAGGGCAGGGGCAGGAGCGGGGGGCCGCGCCGCGCAAGGGCACCGTCGAGAAGCGGCAGGCGCTGCTGCGCGGCGCGCGCACGGTGTTCGGGCGCGAGGGGTACGCGCGGGCGGGCATCGACGAGATCGCCGCCGAGGCCGGCGTCTCGACGCGGACGCTCTACAACCACTTCGGCGGCAAGGAGAACCTCTTCCGTGAGGCCCTGCTGGACAGCGCCGCGGCCGTCACCTCCGCCCATGTCGCCCTGCTGGAGCGGCACTTGGCCAAGGTGACCGACATCGGCGACGACCTGCGCGCCCTCGCGCGGGAGTGGATGGGACGGCGCGGCGAGCACGGGGACCACATACTGCTCGTCCGGCAGATCATCGCCGAGGGCGCCCATCTGCCCGGCGACGTCATCCAGGAGTGGCAGGCGACCGGGCCGCGGGCCGTGCACGAGGCCGTGCGGGCCGCGTTCGAGGCCCTCGGCGAGCAGGGGGTGCTCGCGGTCGACGGCACCAACTCCACCGAGGCGGCACGGTACTTCACCCTGCTGATCGCGGGCTCCGTCACCGTGGACACGTTCTTCGGGGTCGTGCCGATGGGCGACGAGGAGGTCGACGCCCGGGTGGAGAGCGGTGTACGGACCTTCTTGAAGCTGTACGCCGTCAACCCGGATTAGCCGAGCGGGAGTTCGGCCTCCGGCCAGCGGGTGCGGCCCTGTTCCCGGGACCGGAGCAGGGCCAGGGTCTCCAGTCCCCGGTCCGCTCCGGTGGCCAGCAGCTCCGGCAGTTGGGGAAGCGGAGCCACGGCCGCGACGTCGTCCAGGACGAGCGTCATTGGTGGGTCGAGCCGGCCGGCGGGTGACCTTTCGGCCATGCGGCGGCCGCGCTCGACCACGCTCGATGCGAGGGCCGTCAGAAGGGGCATCGCACCCGGATTTCCCTTGGGGTCCTCGATGGGTTCACCCACCACATAAAGGGTGCCCCCTTCGGAGATGAAGGAATCCAGGGTCAGCGCGTCACTTCGGTTCGGGGTGCAGGACTCGCGGATGTGCACCGAGAAGAGCGAGGACAGGGCTCTGGACGTCAACTCCTGTGCCATGTCCCGGCGTTCGGGGTGCCCGGTGAGGGCCGCTTCGAGTTCGCCCGCGGCGCCGGAGGCCGCCTTCGGGTGCGTGCGGAGGATGCGGACGGCCTCCTGCACCTGGCTGCCCTGGGCCCAGCGGTGGACGTGGCGGAACGGTTTGCCGTCGACCGCGGCCGCCTGGAGGTAGCTGCGCAGGAGGATGCCCGCGGTCTCGGCGAGGGCCGAGTCGAGCTTGGCCGTGGGCCTTATCGGGGCGAGCAGGGCCGTGGCGCGCTCGGCCGCCGTCGTACGGTCCTCGCAGCCCGCCGCCGGGTTCCAGTGCAGGCGGGCCGGGGTGTCGCACAGGTGCGCGGGGTCGTAGAGGAGGACCGGGCCCAGTTTGGCGCGGGCGTCCTTGGTCTCCTGCCAGACCTGGGGGGCCGAGGTGATGACCAGGGCCGGGCCCGCCGCCTCCCGGATGGCCTCGATCGCCAGGGGGTGGCGGTCGGTCGGAGGGCCGAGGCGGAGGGGGGTGGAGCGGGGGTGCGGGACGGTGGGGATCCCCGGGACGGTGGGGATCCCCGGGGTGGTGGAGGTCCCCAGGGTGGTGGGGATCCCCGGGGTGGTGGAGGTCCCCAGGGTGGCGGGGATCCCCGGGGTGGTGGAGGTCTCCGGGGTGGCGGGGATCCCCGGGGTGGTGGAGGTCTCCGGGGTGGTGGGGATCTCCCGGGCGGTGGGGGGTTCGGGTTGTGGGGACGGTGAGGGTGGGGGTGTGGCCGGGGTGGCCGATGGGGTCGCCCCCACCGCCCCCACCGCCCCTTCCCGTGCCGAAACCGGGGGCTGCGCCCCCGGGTCTCCATGGGTTCGTTCGTACGCGCGGGATTCGTTGTGGTTGCTCGCGCCGCTCCCCGCGCCCCTTCGGGGCGCTGATCTCCGTACCGCTCGCCATCTCGCCAGCGTGCCCGCCGCGAACACCGTCAGTACCACCAGCACCATCAACTGGCCGATGAACAGGCCCCAGAACAGGCCGTACCCCGACAGCTGGTCCGCCGGTGTCTGCGGCCAGGCGCCCGCGATGTCGTGCGGCTGTCCGATCAAGTGGCGCATGGCCAGCGGCGTATGGCCGAACGTCACCTCGTCCGGCCAGGCGCCCTTCGCGAACCGGCCGGCCAGGCCGGTCGCCGACCAGACCAGGATCGTCATGCCCAGCAGGAACGCCAGCACCCCGATCAGCAGGCCGTCGGGGATGCCGCGTTCGCGCTGCGGGGGATACGGGCGGTCGTAGGGGTCCCTGCGCATCAGGCCACCGTGGACTCGGACTCGGAGGCGTCACTGAGCCGCTGCTCGACGAAGGCCGCCGCCCGCTCCTCCGCCTCCAGTTCGGCGGCGCGCAGGGCATCGTCGTCGTCCAGGAAGTCGCTCGACGACTCGGTCATCGCGCGGTCCGTGAAGACGAGGGGGCGCTCGGTCTCGGTGACGAGGTGTTTGACCACCTGGACGTTGCCGTTGACGTCCCAGACCGCGATGCCCGGGGTGAGCGTCGGGATGATCTCGACCGCCCAGCGCGGCAGGCCGAGCACCCGGCCGGTGGCCCGTGCCTCGTCCGCCTTCTGCGCGTAGATCGTCCGGGTCGAGGCCATCTTCAGGATCGCCGCCGCCTCCTTGGCCGCCGCGCCGTCCACCACGTCGGACAGATGGTGGACCACCGCCACGAAGGACAGGCCGAGCCGTCGCCCGAACTTCAGCAGCCGCTGGAACAGCTGGGCCACGAAGGGGCTGTTGATGATGTGCCACGCCTCTTCGACCAGGAAGATGCGCTTCTTGCGGTCCGGGCGGATCCAGGTGTGCTCCAGCCACACGCCCACGATCGCCATCAGGATCGGCATGGCGATCGAGTTGCGGTCGATGTGCGAGAGGTCGAAGACGATCAGCGGGGCGTCCAGGTCGATGCCGACCGTCGTCGGGCCGTCGAACATGCCGCGCAGGTCACCGTCGACGAGCCGGTCCAGGACCAGCGCGACGTCGAGGCCCCACGCCCGCACGTCCTCTATGGCGACGTTCATCGCCTCGGCCGATTCGGGCTCCGGATGGCGCAGTTGCTCGACGATGTCGGTGAGGACGGGCTGCCGCTCGACGATGGTCTCGTTGACATAGGCGTGCGCGACCTTCAGCGCGAAGCCGGACCGCTCGTCGAGGCCGTGCCCCATCGCGACCTCGATGATCGTGCGGAGCAGCGCGAGCTGCCCCGTCGTGGTGATCGCGGGGTCGAGCGGGTTGAGCCGGATCCCCATGTCCAGGGCGGCCGTCGGGTCGAGCCGGATGGGAGTTATCCCCAGCTCCTGCGCGATGAGGTTCCATTCGCCGACGCCGTCCTCGCCCTGCGCGTCAAGGACCACGACCTGCCGGTCGCGGAACCTCAACTGCCGGAGCACGTACGTCTTCTCCAGCGCCGACTTGCCGTTCCCGGACTCGCCGAGGACCAGCCAGTGCGGGGCCGGGAGCTGCTGTCCGTACAGCTGGAACGGGTCGTAGATGTAGCCCTTGCCGGAGTACACCTCGCGCCCGATGATCACGCCCGAGTCGCCGAGTCCGGGCGCGGCCGTCGGCAGATAGACCGCCTGTGCCTGACCGGTCGACGTACGCACGGGCAGCCGGGTCGTCTCCACCTTTCCGAACAGGAAGGAAGTGAAGGCGTCCGTGAGCATCGACAACGGATCCCGCATGAGCGCGCTCTCCCTCTACCGTCGGATGCCGGTGGCGAACGGCAAGGTGTTCACGAACGCCCGGTGGTGCTCGCGGTCGCACCACTCCAGTTTCAGATACGACTTACCGGCGGATGCACGGATCGTGCGCTTGTCGCGGGCGAGCGCGTCCGGGTTGCGGGACGAGACGGTGATGTACCCGACGAGGTTCACCCCGGCCGCGCCACTGGCGAGGTCCTCGCCGCGCTGGTCGAGGCGGCCGTGGGCGGCGATGTCGCGGGGGTCGACGGTCCGGTTCATCTTGGCGGCGCGGGACGCCTCCGCCTCGTCGTTCGTCTTCTCGGTCAGCATCCGCTCGATGGCGACCTCGGTGGGTTCGAGGTCCATCGTGACGGCGACGGTCCGGATCACGTCGGGGGTGTGGACGAGCAGCGGCGCGAGGAAGTTGACGCCGACGGGCGTCATCGGCCACTCCTTGACCCAGGCGGTGGCGTGGCACCAGGGCGCCCGCGTCGACGACTCGCGCGTCTTCGCCTGGAGGTAGGTGGGCTCCATCGCGTCCAGCTCGGCGGGCCAGGCATTACGTTTCGTCATCGCCTGGATGTGGTCGATGGGGTGGTCCGGGTCGTACATGGAGTGGATGAGCGAAGCGAGTCGCCCCTGCCCCAGCGGCTGCCGCACCCGGATGTCGGCTTCCTGGAGCCGGGAGCAGATGTCGGTCAGCTCACGGGCCATGACGACGGCGAGCCCGGCGTCCCGGTCGACCTTCTTGCCGGCCTTCGGGCGGGAGGCGCGCGCCATCGCGTTGGCCTCGGCGGCGAGCTCGCGCGTGTAGTGCATACAGGCCACCAGGTAGGCCCGGTGCTGCTCACTGCTGGTCGACACCATCGACTGCAGCTGGTCGTACGAGTCCTGCAGCCATCCCAGGGAGCGGTCGTCACCGCGTACGGCGACGTCCTTGGCGTGGGCGTCGGGATCGGCGGGGAGGGTGCGGGCGAGCATCTGCAGCCGGGTGACGAAACCGTCCCCGTTGGCCACGTGCTTGAGCAGCGTCCCGAACCGGTCGACCAGCGCCTCCTGGTCCTCGGAGTCGCGCAGTCCGACGCCGGGGCCCTCGATCTCGATGGCGGCGGTGACGGTCCGCCGGTCCGCGTGCAGCAGCACGGCGATCTCGTCCGGGCCGAACGGGGCGGCGAGCCACGTGAGCCGGCCGATCCCGGGCGGCGGCCCGATCTCGATCTCCCGCCCGTCCATCCGCGTACCCGCCTCGATGGCGCGCGAGCGGTACGTGGTGCCGCGCTTGAGCTGCCGCTTGTAACTCCGGTTGATCTCGAACCACTTGTAGAAGGTGCGGTTCTTGTAGGGGACGTAGACCGCCGCCAGGGCGATCAGCGGGAAGCCCATGAGGAGCACGATGCGCAGGGACAGTACGGGGACGAGCAGTCCGCACATCATGCCGAGGAAAGCGCCCGCGATGATCAGGAAGAGCTCTCCCGACTCGCGGTTCCTGCCGACGATCGCGTTCGGCCGGGCGCGGCCGATCAGATATGTGCGGCGGGGCGTGACCGGAGGGGACACGTGGGACTGGGTCGTCAACGCCCTGCACCTCCTTGCCGGTTGCCGTTGTTGCTGATGTTGCTGATGTTGCCGGTGTTGCCGGTGTTACCCCCGCGGCTGGTGGCGTGCGGGGTGTTCGTGGGGCTCGTGCGGGGCGGGGGTGCGGCGGAGGGGACAGTTCCGCCGCCGCCCCCTGACGCGGCCGGGCGCGAACTGTGCGCGGCCACACCGCCGGACGCGGGGTTGGACGGGCGGGCCTGGGACGTGCCGCCGCTGTTTCCTGAACCCCCGCTGTCCGCGCGGGCGCTGTGGGTCTTGATGCCCTGGGACACGAGGGCCGCGGGCGAGGAGATGACGGCCGCGGCCTTGCCCTCCGCGCCCTGCATGATGCGGTTCTTGCGGACGTTCGCCATCTCGTCGCCGAAGCCCGGGACGAAGCGGTAGATCATGCCGCTCGCGAAGATGGCGAGCAGGATGATGGCGAGCCCGGAGACGACGGCGGCGAGCGAGTCGGGCCCGTCGCCGCTGGAGGAGAGCGCGCCGGCGAGTCCGAGCACGATCACGATGACCGGCTTCACCAGGATCACGGCGACCATGATCCCGACCCAGCGGCGGACGTGCCCCCACAGGTTCTTGTCGACCAGCCCCGAGTACACGACGACGCCGAGCAGCGCGCCCACGTACAGCAGGACGGCCCGCAGATACAGCTCCAGGTAGAGCACGCCGGCCGCGAGGATCGACACCAGCGACACCACGATCAGCATGATCGGGCCGCCGCCGATGCTGTCGCCCTTCTTCAGCGCCTCGGAGAACGTGCCGAAGAACGTGTCCGTCTGGTTGCCGGTCGCCTTGGCCAGCACGTCGGTGACGCCGTCGGACGCCGATACGACCGTGTACAGGATCAGCGGTGTGAAGGCCGAGGCCAGCACGGTCAGCCAGAGGAATCCGACGGCTTCCGAGATCGCCGTGCTCAGCGGCACGCCGCGCACGGCCCGCTTGGCCACGGCGAGCAGCCACAGCAGCAGCGTCAGGATCGTCGAGGCGGCGAACACCACGGCGTACTGCTGCAGGAACTTCTCGTTGGTGAAGTCGACCTGGGCGGTCTTCTGCACGGCGTTGCTGAGCTGGTCGACGGTCCAGGACGCGGCGTCGGCACAGCCCTTGGCGAGGCTGGAGAGGGGGTCGAGGGGGTTGGTGGAACCGTCGGTGGGGCCGCCGGTCGAGCTGCCGGTGGTGCCGCCGGTGCCTTTGTTGTCGCGTTGGCAGTACTGCTTGGCGGGCCCCACGATGAGGTCGCAGTTGTCCTCGGGCGCCGCGAAGGCTCGGGCCGAGAAGAGGACCACCGCGGTCTGTACGGCGACGGCGGCGCCGGTGAACTTGAGGGCGAGGCGGCTACCGGGCATAGGTGAACCCTCCGTACTCCTCGACGGCCTTGCTGATCTCGTCGGTCGAGGAGACCTTGTTGTCCCCGTTGACGGGTGTGGGGCCGTCCTTCTGGGAGAAGCTCTCGACCTTCCAGTCGCCGTCCACCCAGCGCAGCTTGAGGGTCAGGGTGAACCAGTCGTTGGTCACTGGGTTCGTCGAGCTCTGTCCGGCCGTGCCGAAGGCACCGGTGCACCAGACCTCGGCGGTCGTCGTGCTGTCGGAGTAGCCGGACGTCTTGGTGCCGACCGGCACGGTGCGCGACACGTAGGTCTGGCCGGAGGCCGCGTTCCCGTTCGCATCCAGGCCGATCTTGGCCAGGAAGTCCTTCGAGTACGCCTTGTCGAAGCGGGACTGCAGCGCGGCGACCTTGTCGGGGACGAACAGCCGGTTCAGGATGCCGGCCCGGTCGGCAGGCTTGAGCATGTCGGCGGATACCAGCTGAACCGCAAAATTGGCGGCAGCCGACTGCGCCCCCTGCTCGTCGTGTGCGAACCCGGAACTCACCGGCTTGGTGCCGGTCGGGGCCGTGGGGGAGGCCGCGGGGTCCGACCCCGAGGCGCCCTTACCGCCGGACGCGGAGTCATCGTCCCCGCCACGGTTCGCGAACGCGATGGCCGCGATCAGCAGGACCACGACCCCGACCACGGTGACCAGCGAGCGGGAGGACGAACGGCCCGGTCTGCGCCCGCCCCCGTACCCGTCGGAGCCCTCGGGGAGCCGCGTCCTGGTCTGGCCGGTGCCGCCGTAGAGGTCGTCGTCACCTTGCCGGCCGTCGAGACTCATTCCGCGAACGCCCCCTCAACCTCATGCTGAACCGCCGCATACGCCATCGCCAAATATGACGGTAGCCGTGCTGGTTCCCGCGCGGGCGCGGTGTGGTGACTCGACATCAGGGAGACGCAACCTCAGCCGGTGGGCACGACGGGACAAGTGGGACAGGGGTTAAGAAGAGGTAACCGGACAGGGCCGCACCGAAACTGACGATGCGTGAGTCGGGCTAGACGGCCATGCCGTACACGATGGTGAACAGGGTGCCGAGCGACCCGATGATGAAGACGCCGGTCAGGCCCGCGATGATCAGGCCCTTGCCCTGCTCGGCACTGAAGGTGTCGCGCAGCGCCGTGGCCCCGATCCGTTGCTTGGCCGCGCCCCAGATCGCGATACCGAGGCAGAGCAGGATGGCCACGGCCATCACCACCTCGATCATCACCCGTGCCTCGTTGCCCAGGCTCCCGAACGGGCCCCAGTCCGGGGCGATCCCGCCGATGATGGTCGTGATGTCGCCTTTTTCGGCTGCCAGCAGCATGTGTAACTCACCGCCCCAAGTGGGTAGTTCTGTCGCCCCCGCCGCAGCGCAGAGGTCAGGCCCATTCTTCCTCAGAACGACGCGCATGCCTGCCGACTTGGCGCCATTCCTTGGCCGAGATTCTGTGTAGTTCTCACGTTCCTGTGGTGCGCGGGATGCCGGTGGGACGGATCCGTATACGAAGAAACGTAAGGTCACTCTGTGTATCACGTGTGATTACGTGGAGCAATGAACGGCTGACGGGCCGTCGGGGCGGTCAGGGCCGTTGTGGCGGGCCGAGCCGGGTGATGACCCGGCGCATGGTTGCCTCGTCGGCCTCGTGGAACGTCTGGCCCATCCGCGGATGCCGGGCGTGCAGGGTGTGGATCAGGGGGCCGTAGGGGGAGTCGAAGGAGATCAGTGAGGCCGACGGGCCGTGCACCGCGCGCTCGGTGCCGGGGCGGGCCGTCATGTCGACGCGGTTGAGGACGCCCGGGGTGACCCAGACCGTGGCCTGTTCCAGCCGCGCCGTGATCTGCAGGTGGAAGTGGCCGCACAGGACGAGCCCGACGTCGGTGCCGCGGATCGCGTCGGCCAGCTCGGCCGGGTTCTGCAGGCCCAGGGCCCGCTGGGCGTCGACGTCCAGGGCGACCGGCGGATGGTGGAAGGCCAGGACGGTGCCCGACGGCGCCGGGGTGGCCAGCAGGCCGCGCAGCCACGCGAGCTGGCCGCCGTCCAGGTGGCCGTAGCCCTTGCCCGGCACGAGCGTGTCCAGGGTGATCAGCCGGCGGCCGCCGAGGGTGCTCGCCGCCGCCCGCTCGCCCGCCGGCCCCTCGTACACCGCGTCCGGCGCGCCGTGGCCGCTGCCGAGGACGTCGCGGAACGCCGCGCGGTCGTCGTGGTTGCCCGTCGTGTAGAAGACCTGCGCGCCGCGCCGGGCGGCGTAGTCGGAGAGGAGTCCGTGGATCCGCGTGTAGGCCGGGCGGGAGCCGTCGTCCGCGACGTCGCCGGTGACGACGAGCGCGTCGAGGCCGTCCAGGTGGCGCAGCTCGTCCAGCAGGAGGCGGAGCGCCGCCGTGCCGTCGGCCCGCCCGCCGTCGGAGGTGCCCGTCGCGTCGAGATGGGTGTCCGAGAGATGCAGGATGCGCATCGTCCGAACGTAGCCGCCGCGTCAACCCCGCGGCTCGCCGTGGCCGTTGGGCCCGGCGGCACGCTGTTACGCGGCTGTCGCAATCCACGCCGAACCAATGGTGCGGTGATCTCCTCTTGTCGTGTGCAGGCTGCAACCAGGCACGTACGCCCACGAAGGCCGACCCACAACGGAGGAACCTCCCGCATGAACGCCAAGCTCACCCGCATGTCCCGCGCCGCCGCAGCCGTGGCCGCCACCGCGGTGCTCGCGCTCACCGCCACCGCCTGCGGCGGCTCCGACGACAAGGCGGACACGTCGAGCTCGTCGGGCCCGGCGTCCGGTTCGGCCTCCAACTCCGCCACCGAGAGCACGGGTTCGCAGGGCAGCGCCTCCTCCCAGGCGTCCGCCGACAGCGGCAAGAGCGGGGGCACCGCCGTCACCTCGCCGTCGCCCAGGGGTGCCGGGCAGGCCGTCGCCGCCAAGAGCGCCTGCACCAACGCCGAACTGAAGCCGTCGATCGTGCACGGCACGGACGCGGACCCGGACGGCAAGGCCGATCAGACCCAGGCGCAGCTGCTCTTCACCAACGTCGGCAAGCGGACCTGCACCGTGCAGGGGCACCCGGGCGTCGACCTGGTCAACGCCAAGGGGGAGACCTGGAACGTGGCGTGGCAGAAGCAGACCGCCGAGAAGGTCACGCTCAAGCCGGGCGTCGCGACGATGGCGCAGCTCACCTTCCTGCCGATCAGCCCGTCGTCCACGGCCCCCGACCAGCAGCCGTTCCTGCCCGTCACCGTGAAGGTCACCCCGCCCGACACCACCGCCACCGCCTCGCTCGCCTGGCCGTGGCAGGACATCGCCGTGCTGCGCCAGGACAGCGCGACGCACCCCGGCACCTTCATCAGCACGGTCAACGGCACCGCCAGTTCCTGACCCTTCTGCCAGGGGCCCCCGCCTACACTGAGGCCTCGGTGGACTCCCGGGCGGCGAAGGGCGGTTGACGGTGCGTAAGGCGTGGATCGTCGCGGGATCGGCCGTCGCGGGGGGAACCGGCTTCGTGACGCTGCTCGTCGTGGGGACCTACATGGCCGCCGGAAGCCTCGCCGGCGGGGTCGGGCAGGGCGCCGTCGGACTCGCGAAGGGCTCGGTGCCGGCCGCCTACCAGTCGATCGTGCAGCAGTGGGGCAATCTCTGTCCCGCCATCAATCCGGCGCTGCTCGCGGCCCAGCTCTACCAGGAGAGCGGGTTCAACCCGAACGCGAAGTCGCCCGCGAAGGCGTACGGCATCGCGCAGTTCATCGAGGGGACCTGGGCCGCGCACGGGGTGGACGGGGACGGCGACGGGGACAGGGACATCTGGGACCCCCGTGACGCCATCCCGTCGGCCGCCTCGTACGACTGCAAGCTCGCCTCGTACGTGAAGGACGTGCCGGGCGACGTCACGAAGAACATGCTCGCCTCGTACAACGCGGGCGCGTACGCGGTCATCAAGTACAAGGGCGTACCGCCCTACCGCGAGACCCAGAACTACGTGAAGACCATCACGACCCTGGAGAAGAGCTTCGCGCGGCCGGTCGGGCGGGTGCAGCCGTCGCAGCAGGCCGCGGGCGCCATCTACTACGCACAGAAGAAGCTCGGCACCGAGTACCTGTGGGGCGGGAACGGGACGGCGGACCAGAACGGCCGCTTCGACTGCTCCGGACTGACCAAGGCGGCGTACGAGAGCGTGGGGATCGCGCTGCCGCGTGTCGCCAACGACCAGTACAACGCCGGGCCGCACCCGAAGCGGGACGAGCTGCTCCCCGGCGACCTGGTGTTCTTCTCCGACGACCTCACCAACAGCCGGGCCATCCGGCACGTGGGTATCTACGTCGGAGGGGGGTACATGATCGACGCGCCGAGACCGGGGGCCGTCATCAGGTTCGACCCCGTCGACACCCCCGACTACTTCGGCGCGACGCGGGTGACGGAGGATGGCGCGAAAGCGTTGCCCAGCGCCTCACCGGAAGTGTGACGTGGCCGGAACTCTCCGTTAACCCCTGGCTCTGAGCTGCGGGTTTGTGTCTCTCTTCGATAACGTCTGCGTGATCATTCGGTGGAGCGTGGAACGTTGGGAGTGAGGCTGTGCGTTCCTCTTGCTGAGCCGAACAAAGACCACGGGGGTGGCCGACGCCGGTAGTACGCAGATGATGAAGGGGCCGCTGAGCTATGGCTGGACTCGAGGCACTCGCAGCACTCGAGACTTCCGGGTCGAACCCTGACGTCACGCTGCTCTACGACATCAACGGCCTGGCCGAGGACGCGCCGGGCTGGTTCGACCGGACCATGGAGTTCGTCGGCGAGTACGGGATCCTGCTCGGGCTCGTCCTCGTGGTGCTCTGGTGCTGGTGGGGCGCGCGCAGGCGGGACACCCTCGACGACGCGGCCTCCTCGGTCGCCGCCGTCGTGTGGGCGCCGCTGGCCGCCGCCGTCGCCGTGCTGGTGAACGTGCCGATCAGGGGATTCGTCGAGCGGCCGCGGCCGTTCCGGGACCACGAGGGGCTCAAGGTCCTGGTCGACGGGAAGAACGACTTCTCGTTCGTGAGCGACCACGCCACCCTGGCCATGGCCATCGGCGCCGCCCTCTTCGTCGCCCACCGCAGGCTGGGCCTCGCGGCGATCGGGCTCGCCGTCCTCGAAGGGTTCTGCCGGGTCTTCATGGGCGTGCACTACCCGACCGACGTCATCGGCGGATTCGCGCTCGGCACCGCCGTGGCGCTGCTGCTCTCCCCGCTCGCGACGGCGCTGATCACTCCGGTGGCGCGGGCCGTCGGGCGCTCCGGCCGGCTGTCCTGGCTGGTGTGGGCGCCGCGCAGGACGCCCGCGCCCGCGGCGGCCGTGGAGATCCCCGAGGCGCGCGGCGGCTCGGACGAGGAGCGGGACCTCGCGGCCTAGCGACGGCCCGGAGGGCTACAGGGCCTGCGGGAACGAGAAGAAGCCCGACGGGTCGTACTCCTTCTTCAGCTGCGTCAGACGGTCCGCCGCGTCCCCGTAGTACGCCTGCTTCCACCTGCTCAGGGTCGGGTCCGTGTAGTTCTGGTACGCCGCCCCGGACGCGTACGGACGCATCGCGTCGTGCGCCCCTTTCAGCCAGTTCTGAGCCGTCGTGCCGGAGGTGCCGGCGCGCCAGCTCACGATGTACTGCGCGAGCATCCGCGAGCGGCGGTGGACGAACGCCGTCGCCGTCGGGTCGACCCGGTTGACCGCGCCGCCGAGCGCCGTCAGGGCGACCGAACCCGCGCCCGCCGACACCGACTCCAGCTGTTTGAGGAGCGTGGCGACCCCCGCGTCCGACAGATTCCGGTCGAAGAAGTCCGAGCGCGCGGCGTACGTCTCGCGCTGCAGCGCGCCCTGCGGGGAGCGGCCCGGCGTGGCGCCCGGCAGATGGCACTGGGCGTCGGCGGAGAAGGCGGAGCAGCCGGCGTAGATCTCCATCGCCTCCTCGTACGCGTGCCGCTTGAGGGAGACCGAGGAGGCGGGGCCGGGGCCGCCGGGCCCGTCGGCGAGCCGGTCGACCGCGTTCTGCAGCTCCGTGTACGTGCCGATCGAGAACGCCGAGATGTTGATCGTCGGGTTGCCGCCCGCCGCGTTCGCCACGTGCAGCGCCGACCAGATCTCGTCGGGCTGGTCGGGGCCCCACTTCTGCCACGCCTTGAGTACCGTCGCCGCCTTCGACCAGGGCCAGGACAGGTACGCCGACACGGCCTGCGGCGCCGCGTGGGTCTTGAAGCGCAGCTCGGTGACGACCCCGAACTGGCCGTTGCCCGCGCCGCGCAGCGCCCAGAACAAATCCTTGTTCGTCGAGGCGTCGGCGGTCAGCTCCTTGCCGTCCGCCGTGATCAGCGTGGCCCCGGTGAGGCTGTCGCAGGTCAGTCCGTAGGCCCGGGAGACCACGCCGTGGCCGCCGCCGAGCGTCAGCCCCGAGACACCGACCGTGGGGCAGGAGCCCGCGGGGATCGTGACGCCCTTGGCCGCGAGCGCCCGGTAGACGTCGATGAGCTTGGCCCCGGCGCCGATCACCGCCGTGCCGCCCGAGGCGCGCACCGACTTCATGCGGGACACGTCGAGGATCAGCCGGCCGTCGCCCGACGACCAGCCCGCGTACGAGTGGCCGCCATTGCGGATCGCGACCGGGACCTTGCGGGCGCGGGCGTACGCCAGCGTCGTACGGATGTCGTCGGGGCCCGCGACATAGGCGACCGCCGTCGGCTTCAGGGTGTCGAAGCGGGTGTTGTAGAGCTGGTGCGCCGCCGCCCACTGCGCCTGGCCGGGCCGCACCAGGGAACCGTCGAGATCCTTGGCGAGCGCGTCCAGATCCGCCGCCGCCCGCACCGGCGTGGAGGCGCTCGCGCTGGTGGAGCGCACCGGGTCCGACGAGGAGGCGGACGCGGCAGGGGAGCCGCCGTCCGATGAGCACGCCGAGGCCGTCGCCGTCGTCGTGAGTGCGGCCGCCGAAGCCGCTATGAAGGTGCGTCGCCTCATGGCCATGTCCGTTACGCCTCCCGTAGCCCCCGGGGAACGAGACGTGAAGCGGGAGCTGTGGGTTCCCTGTACCCGTCAGACGGAGTTGACGTGTTCTTCTGCGTCCGAACGGGCCTTGCTGCGCGCCCTTCTGGCCGGTCCGCGCCAGCCGCAGGTGCAGCGGGCGAGACAGAATCTGCCCTGTTCGGCCACGGTTGTCGCGTGGTCCGTGTGCCGCTGTTCCTGCCGTTGCCGATCCACGGCGTCACCGTAGCGGTGTTGTGTGAACGGTTCTGTAAACCCCCCGTTCGCGTGACGGGCGACCCTACTCGTCGTTAACCGGACGACATGGGGCCGCACGACCCACGGACAGGCTTGGGGGTAGACAAGCGATGGTGGTGCAGCAGCACGGGGGCCCGGTGAGGAGAGCGGCGGCGACGGCCGCCGCCCTGGCGGGCGTCGTGGCGGGTGCGGCCGGCTGCGGCGGTGGCGCCGAGGCCGGGGACCGGGGTGGTGATCCGGCCAAGGCCGTGCACGACGCCCCCGACCGGCTGATCCGCGAGGGCAGTTCTCAGGCGCGTACATCGATGCAGATGGCCAGCGGCGGCACGCGGGTCACGATCCGCGGCGAGGGCGTCTACGACTACCGGGACGGGCTCGGGCAGCTCCGGGTGCGCCTGCCGCAGGACGCGGCCGGCACCCAGGAGCACCGGCCGATCACCGAACTCCTCGCGCCCGGCGCCCTCTACATGAAGAACCGGGGCGCGGGCGTGCCCGCCGACAAGTGGGTGCGGGTCGACACCGCGGGCCTGAACGACGGGAATCTGGTCACCGGCGGCGCGACCGATCCGCTGGCCGCCGCCGAGCTGCTGCGGGGCGCGCGCGAGGTGACGTACGTGGGCGAGAGCGATGTCGCCGGGGTGCCGACCCGGCACTACAAGGGGCGCATCGACCTCGGCGTCGCCGCGAAGGCCGCGACCGCGGGGAACCAGAAGGCGCTGGCTGCCGCGGCGAAAGGGTTCGGCAGTTCACCGGTGCCGTTCGACGTGTACCTCGACGACGAGGGTCTGATCCGCAAGATCACCCACCGGTTCCGCTTCGCCGAGAAGCCGGCGGGCGCGACGAAGAAGCGGAACGTGGACGTCGCGTCGACGACACTGCTGTTCGGGTTCGGGAAGCCCGCTGAGGTCCGACTCCCGGACAAGAGGGACGTCTTCGCGGGGAAGGTGGCCGAGCAGTAGGGGCCCGGTGGGGGGCCGGAAATGGTTCTTCCGTGCCATGCGCCGGGCGTGAACGGCTGCCTACTCTAGGAAGCCGACTCCATGAAGTCGGCAACCGCGGAAGGGGTGATGCGCGTGGCTCCGGTGGGCGGTACGGCGGTTCAGGACCACGTGGCCCTCGCCGAGATCGAGCTCTGCGGTGAGCTGATCATCGCGGCCTCCGCCGTCTCCGATGCACGGCTCAGCGCGGACCGGATCGACGAGGTGCTGCGGGTCGCCGAAGCGTGGCCCGACGGTCCGGACGACCCGTACGAGCAGTACTGACAAGTGCTGACAGCACTGACGGGTGTGACGGCCCAGGCCGGCACACCCGTCAGGTGTCGTTGCGCCGTCGCGGTCAGGTGCGCAGCAGGCGGGCGATGGCCTTCGTGGCCTCCTCGACCTTGGCGTCGACCTCGTCGCCGCCCTTGAGCGCGGCGTCCGCGACGCAGTGCCGCAGGTGCTCCTCCAGGAGCTGGAGCGCGAAGGACTGCAGGGCCTTGGTGGAGGCCGAGACCTGCGTGAGTATGTCGATGCAGTAGACGTCCTCGTCCACCATCCGCTGCAGGCCGCGGATCTGGCCCTCGATCCGGCGCAGCCGCTTGAGGTGCTCGTCCTTCTGGTGGTGGTAGCCGTGGATGCCGCGGTCGTGGTCGGTCACGATCTCGGCCGTGACCTCGGCCGTGGTGTCGGCTTGTGTGGCGTCCGTCGTCATCGCGTCCGTCCTCCCGTTGCTCCATATACCCCCGGTGGGTATATGGTACCCGATTTGCCGCGCCTCTGACGGGTACGCGGCACCCAGTGCTGATCACTGTGCCTGATGGGCGACACTGGAGGAACGCCGGTTAGCCGTGGCCGGATGATGCGCCTAGCATCAGCCTGACCGAATCCAGAGCACCCCGAGGACCCCACGTGCGCTTTCGTCTGACCCCCAGGGAGACGAGCTTCTACGACATGTTCGCCGCATCCGCGGACAACATCGTCACGGGCTCGAAGCTCCTGATGGAACTGCTCGGGGCGGATTCCTCCGCCCGAGCCGAGATCGCGGAGCGGATGCGGGCAGCCGAACACGCCGGTGACGACGCCACCCACGCGATCTTCCACCAGCTGAACTCCTCGTTCATCACGCCGTTCGACCGCGAGGACATCTACAACCTCGCGTCGTCCCTCGACGACATCATGGACTTCATGGAGGAGGCCGTCGACCTGGTCGTCCTGTACCAGGTCGAGGAACTCCCCAAGGGCGTGGAGCAGCAGATCGAGGTGCTGGCCCGGGCGGCGGAGCTGACCGCCGAGGCCATGCCGAACCTGCGCACCATGGCCAACCTCACCGAGTACTGGATCGAGGTCAACCGCCTGGAGAACCAGGCCGACCAGATCCACCGCAAGCTGCTCGCGACGCTCTTCAACGGCAAGTACGACGCCATCGAGGTGCTGAAGCTCAAGCAGATCGTCGATGTGCTGGAAGAGGCGGCCGACGCCTTCGAGCACGTGGCCAACACGGTGGAGACCATCGCCGTGAAGGAGTCCTGAGGCCGGCTCATGGACACCTTTACGCTGATCGTGACCATCGGTGTCGCGCTCGGATTCACGTACACGAACGGCTTTCACGACTCCGCGAACGCCATCGCCACATCCGTCTCCACGCGGGCGCTGACGCCCCGCGCGGCGCTCGCGATGGCCGCCGTCATGAACCTCGCCGGTGCCTTCCTCGGCAGCGGCGTCGCCAAGACGGTGAGTGAGGGGATCATCGCGACCCCCGAGGGCCAGAAGGGCATGGGCATTCTCTTCTCCGCCCTCGCCGGTGCCATCGTGTGGAACCTGATCACCTGGTACTTCGGGCTGCCCTCGTCGTCCTCGCACGCGCTGTTCGGCGGCATGGTCGGCGCGGCGCTCGCGGGCGGCACCACCGTCTACTGGTCCGGGGTGTGGGAGAAGATCGTCGTCCCGATGTTCACGTCGCCGGTGATCGGTCTGATCGTCGGTTACCTCGTGATGTGCATCATCATGTGGCTCTTCCGGCGGGCCAACCCGCACAAGGCCAAGCGCGGCTTCCGGATCGCGCAGACGGTGTCCGCGGCCGGCATGGCGCTCGGCCACGGTCTGCAGGACGCGCAGAAGACGATGGGCATCGTGGTGATGGCGCTCGTCATCTCCGGCCACGAGGACTACAACGACCCGATCCCGGTCTGGGTCAAGATCGTCTGTGCCGTGATGCTGTCGCTCGGCACGTACGCCGGTGGCTGGCGCATCATGCGCACGCTCGGCCGCAAGATCATCGAGCTGGACCCGCCGCAGGGTTTCGCGGCGGAGACCACGGGTGCCTCGATCATGTTCGGCTCGGCGTTCCTGTTCCACGCGCCGATCTCCACGACGCACGTCATCACCTCGGCGATCATGGGCGTCGGCGCCACCAAGCGGGTCAACGCCGTGCGGTGGGGCGTCGCCAAGAACATCATCCTGGGCTGGTTCATCACCATGCCGGCCGCGGCGGTGGTCGCCGCCGCGTCCTACGGGGTCGTCTATCTGGCCTTCGGCTAGGCCCGGTCAGGGGCCCGCGCCCCTGACGATCGAAGCCCCGCCCTCCTTGTGGAGGGCGGGGCTTCTCTCTGTCCTCGTGGCGGCACCGCCATGCAGCGCCACGAGGGGTCGGGGGGAGGAGGAGTCGGGGCGCCTAGCCGAAGCGGCCCGAGATGTAGTCCTCCGTGGCCTGGACCGACGGGTTGGAGAAGATGCGCTCCGTCTCGTCGATCTCTATGAGCTTGCCGGGCTGGCCGACCGCCGCCAGGTTGAAGAACGCGGTGCGGTCCGAGACGCGGGCCGCCTGCTGCATGTTGTGCGTCACGATGACGATCGTGAACCGGGACTTCAGCTCGCCGATCAGGTCCTCGATGGCGAGGGTCGAGATCGGGTCGAGGGCGGAGCAGGGCTCGTCCATCAGCAGGACCTGGGGCTCGACCGCGATGGCGCGGGCGATGCACAGCCGCTGCTGCTGACCGCCGGAGAGGCCGGAGCCGGGCTTGTTCAGGCGGTCCTTGACCTCGTTCCAGAGGTTGGCGCCCTTGAGGGACTTCTCGACGACGTCGGCGAGCTCGGACTTCTTGTAGCTGCCGTTGAGCTTCAGGCCCGCCGCCACGTTGTCGAAGATCGACATCGTGGGGAACGGGTTGGGGCGCTGGAAGACCATGCCGACGGTGCGGCGCACGGCGACCGGGTCGACCGCGGAGCCGTACAGGTCCTCGTCGTCGAGGAGGACCTTGCCCTCGACGCGGCCGCCGGGGGTGACCTCGTGCATGCGGTTGAGGGTGCGCAGGAACGTCGACTTGCCGCAGCCGGAGGGGCCGATGAAGGCCGTCACCGAGCGGGGCTCGACGGTCATGGAGATGTCTTCGATCGCCTTGTGGGCACCGTAGTAGGCGGTCAGGCCGCTTACGTCGATTCGCTTGGCCATGGGTTCAGTTCACTTCCGATTACGTCGCTACGTATGGCCCCGCCCGGCGGAGCCGGATATTGGACGCCTTAGCGACCGGAGGTCGGGGCCTTCCAGCGGGCGATGCCGCGGGCCACGAGGTTGAGGATCATGATGAAGGCGATCAGCACCAGGGCCGCGGCCCAGGCGCGGTCGTACGCCGCCTGGCTGCCGCCGCTGCTCGCGTACTGCTGGTAGATGTACAGCGGCAGCGAGGCCTGCGGGCCGTCGAACGGGTTGGTGTTGATCAGCGGGTTGCCGAAGACCAGGAGCAGCACCGGGGCCGTCTCGCCGGCGATACGGGCGACGGCCAGCATCACACCGGTCGTGATGCCGCCGATCGACGTCGGCAGGACCACCTTCAGGATCGTGCGCCACTTCGGGACACCGAGGGCGAGGGACGCCTCGCGCAGCTCGTTCGGGACGAGCTTGAGCATCTCCTCGGTGGAGCGGACGACGACCGGGATCATCAGGATCGACAGGGCCATCGAGCCGGCGAAGCCGGAGAAGCCGAAGCCGAGGATCAGGATCCAGAAGGAGAGAACGAAGAGGCCGGCGACGATGGACGGGATGCCCGTCATGACGTCGACGAAGAACGTGACGGCCTTCGCGAGCTTGCCGCGGCCGTACTCGACCAGGTAGATCGCCGTGAGCAGACCGATCGGCACCGAGATCAGAGTGGCCAGGCCGACCTGCTCCAGGGTGCCGAGGATGGCGTGGTAGATGCCGCCGCCGGTCTCGTAGCTGGTGACGAAGCCCATCGAGTGGGTCAGGAAGTACGGGTCGAGGACCTTGATGCCGCGCTTGACCGTCTCGTAGACGAGGGAGGCGAGCGGGACCACGGCCAGGATGAACGCGACCCAGACGATGCTGGTCGCGACCCGGTCCTTGGCCTGGCGCCGGCCTTCGACCTTCGTGGCGATGCCATACGTGGCGAGGACGAAGAGCAGCGCGGCGATCAGGCCCCACTGGAGGTGGCTGTCGAGTCCGCCGCCGAGTCCGATGGCGCAGCCCGCGGCCACCGAGCCGATCGCGATGGCCCAGGGGGACCAGCGGGGCAGGCGTGCGGCGCTCAGGGAGTTCGGGCGCTTCGCAGGTACGGTCGCGTGGCTCATGCGTTGGCCCCCGAGTACTCCTTGCGGCGGGCGATGATCAGCCGGGCGGCGCCGTTGACCAGCAGGGTGATGACGAAGAGGACCAGACCCGAGGCGATCAGGGCGTCACGGCCCTGGTCGTTGGCCTCGGAGAACTTCGCGGCGATGTTCTGCGCGAACGTGCCGCCGCCCGGGTCGAGCAGGCTGGCGTGGATCAGGAAGTCGGGGGAGAGGACCGTGGCGACGGCCATCGTCTCGCCGAGCGCGCGGCCGAGGCCGAGCATCGACGCGGAGATCACGCCGGAGCGGCCGAAGGGGATCACCGACATGCGGATGACCTCCCAGCGGGTGGCGCCGAGGGCGAGGGCCGCCTCCTGGTGCATCTGCGGGGCCTGCCGGAACACCTCGCGGGAGACGTTCGTGATGATCGGCAGGATCATGATCGCCAGCAGGATGCCGACGGTGAGCAGGGTGCGCGGGGCGCCGCCCTGCCAGGCGAAGATGCCGGTCCAGCCGAAGTAGTCGTCGAGCCAGCCGAACAGGCCCTCCATGTGCGGCACCAGGAAGAGGGCGCCCCACAGGCCGTACACGATGGACGGCACGGCGGCCAGCAGGTCGATGACGTAGGCGATGGGGCCGCCCAGCTTCTTCGGCGCGTAGTGCGTGATGAACAGCGCGATGCCGACGGAGACCGGGACCGCGATCAGCATGGCGATGATCGAGGTGACGATGGTGCCGAAGGCGAGGACGGCGATGCCGAAGACGGGCGGGGTCGCGGTCGCGTTCCACTCGAAGGTGGTGAGGAAGTTGCCCTCGTTCTTCGAGAGGACCAGCGAGGCTCGGTAGGTCAGGAAGACCGCGATCGCGGCCATGATCACCAGCAGCAGGATGCCCGAGCCGCGCGAGAGACCGAGGAAGATCCGGTCACCGGGGCGGGTGGCGCCGCGCGTGGCGCGCTTCTGCTGGGCGGGTGTCGGGCGATCTGCGGGCGCCGGTGGCGCGGATGGTTGCGTGGTTATGTCCATGGGATTCTCCGGTCTGCGAAGTCCCCCACCCGATGCGGGAGTTGCGGGACTTCTGGCGGCGGTGCACCGGACGGTGCGGGTCGGCCGGGGCGGTGGCCCGGACGACCCGCACACTGGGTCAGCTGATGCTCGCGACGGCCTTCTGGACCTTCGCGTTGATCTCGGCCGGGATCGGGGCGTAGCCCAGAGCGGCGAGCGCGTCCTGGCCGTCCTTCGAGGCCGTGTAGGTCAGGAAGGACTTGGTGGCGGCGAGGGTGTCCGACTTGTTGCCCTTGTCGCAGACGATCTCGTACGTGACCAGGGTGATCGGGTAGGCGCCGTCGGCCTTGGTCGCGTAGTTCAGCTCCAGGGCGAGGTCGTTGCCCGTGCC
>NZ_JAFVLN010000033.1 GCF_017377775.1 Streptomyces sp. VRA16 Mangrove soil | reverse complement strand
CGCCCGGTTACATTCCGAACCCGGAAGCTAAGCCTCACAGCGCCGATGGTACTGCAGGGGGGACCCTGTGGGAGAGTAGGACGCCGCCGAACAAATTTTGAGAAAACCCCCGGACCGGGATACGGTCCGGGGGTTTTCTGCGTTTAGGGGCATGTCCCAGACCTCGTATTCGAGGCTGGTGATTTGCTGGGTCAGAGGCGGCCGGCTGATTTCAGGGAGAGATAGGCGTCCGCGAGGGCGGGGGCCAGTTCCGACGGGGTTGCGTCGACGACGGTGACGCCGTGGCGAGTCAGTTGTTCCGCGGTGCGGAGGCGTTCTGCTTTTGCCTGGGCCGCTGAAGCCGCGTCGTAGATCGCGTCCGTGGTGCCGCGTGCCTCGGCCATTGTTTCGATGGCCGGGTCCGCCACCGATGCCACCACGACCGTGTGGCGCTTGGTGAGGCGGGCCAGGACAGGGAGCAGGCCCTCCTCGACGGGGGCCGCCTCCAGCGACGTAAGAAGAACGATGAGGGAGCGGCGGGGAGCCGTGTGGAGGGCTGTGGCCGTGAGGCCGCGGGCGTCCGTCTCCACGAGCTCGGGTTCGAGGGGGGCCATGGCGTTGACCAGGGCCGGGAGGACTTCGCCCGCGGTGCGGCCCTGGACCAGGGCGCGGACACGGCGGTCATAGGCGAGGAGGTCGACGCGGTCGCCGGCGCGGGACGCCAGGGCGCCCAGCAGGAGCGCGGCGTCCATCGAGGCGTCCAGGCGCGGGGCGTCGCCGACTCGACCCGCCGAGGTGCGTCCTGTGTCCAGGACCAGCAGGATGTGGCGGTCGCGTTCGGGGCGCCAGGTGCGTACGGCGACGGAGGACTGGCGGGCCGTTGCGCGCCAGTCGATGGAACGGGTGTCGTCGCCAGGGACGTACTCGCGCAGGCTGTCGAACTCCGTGCCCTCACCCCTGGTCAACAGGCTGGTGCGGCCGTCGAGTTCGCGGAGGCGGGCCAGCTTGGACGGGAGGTGCTTGCGGCTGTGGAACGGGGGCAGGACGCGGACCGTCCAGGGGACGTTGTGCGTGCCCTGCCGGGTGAACAGGCCCAGCGGGCCGTAGGAACGGATCGTCACGCGGTCCGCCCGGCGGTCGCCCCTGCGGGTGGGCAGGAGGCGGGTGGTGACGCGACGCCGTTCGCCCGCGGGGATCGTCACGCGGTGGCGGGACGCGTCGTGTTCCGTGCCCTGGAGCCAGGCGCTCGGCGGCCAGGCATCACGGATCTGCGCGCGCAGCGGGCGGCCCGACGGGTTGGTGACCGTGAGCGTGACGTCGGCCGGGTCACCGAGACGTACGGAGGTGTCGCCGGAGCGGGTCAGGCGCAGGCGGCGTACGGGGGCGGCCAGGGCGAAGTCGCAGGCGCAGGCCAGGGCCAGGGGGGCGTTGACGGCGAGGATGCCCGTCCAGCTGGGCTCCCAGATCCCGATGGGGAGGGAGCCCACAGCTGCGAGCAGGGCCGTGCGTCCGGTGAGGGCCATGTCGGGTCCTTCGTCTCCGGCCTCGTCAGCGGGGGACGGGGACGTGGGTGAGGATCGCGTTGATCACCGAGTCCGCGGTGACGCCTTCCATCTCGGCCTCCGGGCGCAGTTGGACGCGGTGGCGGAGCGTCGGGAGGGCGAGAGCCTTCACGTCGTCCGGGGTGACGTAGTCGCGGCCGGTCAGCCAGGCCCAGGCGCGGGCCGTGGCGAGGAGGGCCGTGGCGCCGCGCGGGGAGACGCCGAGCGTGAGGGACGGGGACTCGCGGGTCGCCCGGCAGATGTCGACCACGTACGCCGTGATCTCCGGGGAGACCGTTGTCTTGGCCACCGCCGCGCGGGCCGTTTCGAGGTCGGCCGCCGTGGCCACCGGGCGGATGCCCGCCGACTTCAGGTCGCGCGGGTTGAAGCCGGACGCGTGGCGGGTGAGGACGTCGATCTCGTCCTGGCGGGTGGGCAGCGGGACGTTCAACTTCATGAGGAAGCGGTCCAGTTGGGCCTCGGGCAGGGGGTACGTGCCCTCGTACTCGACCGGGTTCTGGGTGGCGATCACCATGAACGGGTCGGGCAGCGGGCGCGGGGTGCCGTCGACCGTGACCTGACGCTCCTCCATCGCCTCCAGGAGGGAGGACTGGGTCTTGGGCGGGGTGCGGTTGATCTCGTCCGCGAGGAGGAGGTTCGTGAACGCGGGGCCCGGCTGGAAGGAGAAGCGGGAGGTGTGGGTGTCGTAGACCAGGGAGCCCGTGACGTCGCTGGGCATCAGGTCCGGGGTGAACTGGACGCGCTTGGTGTCGAGTTCGAGGCTTGCGGCCAGCGCGCGTACGAGGAGGGTCTTCGCCACGCCGGGGACGCCTTCGAGGAGGACGTGCCCGCGGCACAGGAGGGCCACGACCAGGCCCGTCACGGTGGGGTCCTGGCCGACCACGGCCTTCGCGATCTCGGCGCGCAGGGCCTCCAGAGACGCCCGTGAGCTGCGGGGATCGGTCGTGGGCCCGGCGTTGTCAGTGGTCGGGTCCATCATGAATTCCGTACCTCTCTTTCGAGGGCGTCGAGGTGGTCGGCGAGGGCGATGAGTGCTGCGTCGGTCGCGGGAGGCGGGCCGAAGAGGAGGGCGTGCAGGTCCTGTCCCGGTGTGGGGAGTTGGCGGGTCAGGGCCGGCAGGAAGGTCTCGGGCGAGTGTGCCTGGGAGACGGGGACGCCGATGAGGGGGGCGAGCTTGGTGCGGGTGGAGATACGCAGGGCCGTCGCCGCGCGGTCGCGGGCGTTCGCCTTGCGGTAGAGGCGGGCGCGGCCTTCGACGGTCTCTGAGGCGCGGATCGCGACGGGGAGACGTTCGGGGACCAGGGGTCCGAGGCGACGGGCGCGCCAGAGGGCGGCCAGTGCTGCAGCGATGAAGAGCTGGAGCGTGCCCCAGAGCCAGCCCTTGGGGATCAGGTCGAAGAAGCTGCGGTCGTTCTGCGCACCGGTGGCCGCGGATTCGTCCGAGAGGGAGGGGAGGTACCAGACCAGATGGGGGCGGGTACCGAGGAGTTGAAGGGCGAGCGAGGCGTTGCCCCGCTCGTCGAGACGGTCGTTGAGCAGGATGTCGGGGGCGCCGATGATCACCGTGTCGCCGTCGCCGGTGGCCGAGGGCAGGCGCAGCAGGGAGGCGGCGCCGTCGCTCGGGTAGCAGGAGTCGGCGTCGGAGGACGTCGTCCTGTAGAGGCTGCCGCCGGTGTCGGCCGTGCCCGCGCGGCGGGCCGCCGGCAGCGAGCAGCCGGGGGCCAGCGTCGTGTCGGCGCTGGTGGCCGCGTCCGCGCTGACTCTGGGGGCCAAGGTGCTGACGGACGCGTCGCCGGGGGCGACGAGGACCGTGCGGCCGCCCGAGTCGGCGGTGGCCGCCTCGATCTGGCTCTGCTGATGCTCGGTCAGCAGGTCGGGGACGGCGACCAGGAGGGTGGTGTCCTTGCCGGTCGCTGCGCGGGCCTCGGCGGTCGTGGTGACCACGCGGGTGTCGACGCCGCGCTCGGCGAGGAGGGCGGCGACGGCGCGGCTGCCGTACTGGTCGGCGGAGCGCGGGTCGAGCGTGCCGTGCTGTTCCCCGGAGCGGACGGCCGCGATGGCCACGCCGGTGACCAGGAGCAGGACCAGGGCGAGGGCGATGCCTCGCGTGCGGGTCCAGACCTGGCGGGCCGTGGGGGTGACCGAGGTGCCGTCGGGGCCCGGCCCGGAGGCCGGGGGCGGTGGCGCGGTGAGCGTGGTGCCGGACGGCGGTCCGGCGTTGTCGCCGCGGGAGTTCGGGATGCTGGGATCGGTCACCGGGGGGCTCCCGGGGCGGCGGCGGTGAGGGTCGGGGCGGTGTGCTCCGCGTCGGTGTCCAGGGCGGTCAGGCGCTGGTACGTCTCCGGGTTCGCGGAGCGGCCGCCGTACGTGACGTCGTCGAAGTCGCGGGCGGCGGCGCGCAGCCGGTCCGTGAGCGGGGGGAGCGTGCGGGACGCCTCGGTGGCGGCCTCGTCGGCGGTGCGGCCGGGGCGCGGGTCCAGCAGGGCGCGTTCCTCCAGGGAGCGGACCAGGGCGCGCATCCGTTCCTGGACGGCCTGGTTCCAGTGGCCCTGGGCGGCGTGCGCCTCGGCGGCCGCGCGGTGCTCGGCGGCGCTGCGCGGACGGTCGTCGAAGAGCGGGGCCGCCGAGACGGGGGAGCGGCGCGGGGTGCCCAGGCGCCACCACAGGAGCGCCAGCAGGGCGACGACGGCCAGCACGATGACGACCAGGCCGACGGCGCCGCCCGGCGTGGCCCCGGACGCGGCGGAGAACAGGTCGTCGATCCAGTCCCAGAACTTGTTCAGGGCGCGCATGAACCAGCTTGGGTCGTTCTCGTGGTACGCGGGCTTGGACAGCTCGCGCCTGGCCGCCTCCCGCGCGGGATCGCGCGAGATGGTCACCGGCGGCTCGTCGCCGCCGGCGCGCGTCAGCCAGGCCGCCGCCCTGAGCACTCCCCCGGGCGCGCTCACCGCATCAGCTCCCCGGGGTGGCGCCGGGGGTGTCCCCGTAGCCCTGCAGGCCCGCGGCGCGGGCGAGTTCGAGGTCGAGGGCCTCGCGGCGGATGCGCTGGTCGATGTAGAGCAGCACGGTGACGCCCGCGGAGATCGGGAAGGTGAGCGTGGAGCCGATCACCGAGCCGATGCCGGTGATGATCAGGTACGCCCAGCCGACGTTGTCGCCCGTGGAGTCGAAGAAGCCGACGCCGGCGCCGCTGACCGCCGAGGCGAGCAGGGTGAACGGGACGAGGACGATCGAGGCGACCACGTTCGTGATGATCGCCGCGAGGATCTGGATGCCGAAGACGCGCCACCAGGAGCCGCGGACGAGCTTGCTGGAGCGGCCCATCGCCTTGCGGATGGTCTGCTTCTCCAGCATCAGCGCGGGCGAGGCCAGCGAGAGGCGGATCATCAGCCAGATCGCGACGACGAAGGCGGCGATGCCGCCGACGACGGCGAGTGCGATGCCCGCGTCGGCCGACCCGAGGACGCCGACGAGGATGCCGGGGATGGTGCCCACGAAGACGATCCCACTGACGATCAGTGGCAGCAGCAGGGTCAGGCCGAGGAGCCTGAGGACCTGCGGCCGGGCGTCGCGCCAGGCCTCGCCGGTCGTGACGGGCTTGCCGAGCACGGCTCGGCTGGTGACCGTCGTGAGCAGGGCCGTGGCGATGATCTGGCCGAGCAGGGTGACGACGAGGACGACGCCGGTGCCGACGAGGATCCCGCCCAGCGCGTCGAGAATCTCGCGCGGAGTGGCGTCCGGGTTGTCGAGCGCGGCGGTGGTCGAGGAGTCGTTGAGGATGTAGCCCTGCAGCAGGACCACGAGCAGCTCGGTGACGACGGCGACGGTCAGCGAGATGCCGAGGACGGTGCGCCAGTACGTGCGCATCGTCGACACCGCGCCGTCGAGGATCTCACCGACACCGAGCGGGCGCAGCGGGATGACGCCGGGCTTCGCGGCTGCGGGCGGGCCGCCCCAGACACCGGGGCCCCAGTTTCCGGGGCCGCCCTGCGGAGGCGTGCCCCAGCCGCCGCCGTAGCCGGGACCGCCGGGGCCCTGGCCGTAGCCGCCCTGGCCGCCCCAGCCCTGACCGCTCTGGCCGCCCCAGCCCTGGCCGGGGGCCGGCGGGGGCGGTGGCGGGGTCTGGCCGGAGCCCGAGGGAGCGGACCACTGTGCGGGCGGCGGCTGCTCCTTGGACCACTGGGGTCCCTGGCCCGCGGCGTCCTGCGGACCGGCGTCCCGGGTGTCGTCGCCCTGACCCGTGCCGTCCTGGCGCTTGTCGTCGGGGCCGTCGGAGGGGGCAGATCCGGGCGATGCCCAGCCCGGAGTGTCGTTCATCGTCGCTCCTTCAAGGTGCCCGTCCGCGGTCGCGGCGGCAGGTTGGCTGCCATCGTGCCATGGGGTGGGCGCGGGGTGACCTGGCCCGGTAGTGCCTTGACACCTTCAATTGTCGGGGTCTTCCGGGGCAGACTGGGCGGATGGCTGATCAGTACGCGCAATCCCGTGAGGACATACGGCCCAGCGAGGACAAACAGCCCGAGACGACGGACGTACCGGCGATCCGCTGGGAGGAACCGGCGGAGGGGCCCGTTCTGGTGCTGCTCGACCAGAGGCGCCTTCCGGCAGAAGAAGTCGAGCTGGTGTGCACGGATCCGCAGGCGCTGGTGCAGGCGATCCGTTCCCTGGCCGTGCGCGGAGCCCCGCTGCTCGGCATCACGGGGGCGTACGGGGTGGCGCTCGCCGCCGCCCGCGGGTTCGACGTACAGGAGGCGGCGGACGCGCTGGCGGACGCGCGGCCCACCGCGGTCAATCTCGCCTACGGCGTGCGCAGGGCGCAGGAGGCGTACCGGTCGGCGTTCCGGAACGGTTCGGGCAGCGACGGGGAAGTCGTCCGTGAGCGGGCCGCGGCCGCCGCGCTCGGTGCCGCGCGGGCGCTGCACCAGGAGGACGCCGAGGCGAGCGCCGCGATGGGGCGGCACGGGCTGCAGTTGCTCGACGAGCTGCTGCCCGGGGGCAACCACCGGATCCTGACGCACTGCAACACCGGGGCGCTGGTCTCCGGTGGTGAGGGCACGGCCTTCGCGGTGGCGCTCGCCGCGCACCGGGCGGGACGGCTGCGCCGGCTGTGGGTGGACGAGACGCGTCCGCTGCTGCAGGGGGCACGCCTGACCGCGTACGAGGCGGCGCGCGCCGGGATGGCGTACACCTTGCTGACGGACAACGCGGCGGGGTCGCTGTTCGCCGCCGGTGAGGTGGACGCCGTTCTCATCGGGGCGGACCGGATCGCCGCCGACGGTTCGGTGGCCAACAAGGTGGGGAGCTATCCGCTCGCGGTTCTGGCGCGATATCACCATGTGCCGTTCATCGTGGTGGCGCCGGTGACGACGGTGGATCCGGCGACCCCCGACGGTGCGTCCATCGAGGTCGAGCAGCGGTCGGGGCTCGAAGTGACGGAGCTCACGGCGCCTCAGGTGCCGTTGGCCGGAGTGGAGGCGGGTGGCGGGATTCCGGTGGCACCGCTGGGAACGCAGGCGTACAACCCTGCGTTCGACGTGACACCGCCGGATCTGGTGACGGCGATCGTCACCGAGTGGGGCGCGTTGGCGCCCGTGACAGCTGCGGGCCTGGGTGAGCTGTGTGCCAGGTCACGCGATGTAACGATTAAGTAATGGGATGATGTGGTCCATGAAGGGACGAGTCCTTGTCGTCGACGACGACACCGCACTGGCCGAGATGCTCGGCATTGTGCTGCGTGGTGAAGGTTTTGAGCCGTCGTTCGTCGCAGACGGCGACAAGGCGCTGGCCGCTTTCCGTGAGACCAAGCCCGATCTGGTGCTGCTCGATCTGATGCTGCCCGGCCGGGACGGCATCGAGGTGTGCCGGCTGATCCGGGCCGAGTCCGGGGTGCCGATCGTGATGCTCACGGCGAAGAGCGACACCGTCGATGTGGTGGTGGGCCTCGAGTCCGGCGCCGACGACTACATCGTGAAGCCGTTCAAGCCGAAGGAGCTGGTCGCGCGCATCCGGGCGCGGCTGCGTCGCTCCGAGGAGCCCGCGCCCGAGCAGCTCGCCATCGGTGACCTGGTCATCGACGTGGCCGGCCACTCGGTCAAGCGTGAGGGGCAGTCGATCGCACTGACGCCGCTCGAGTTCGATCTGCTGGTGGCCCTGGCGCGCAAGCCGTGGCAGGTGTTCACCCGCGAGGTGCTGCTCGAGCAGGTGTGGGGCTACCGGCATGCCGCGGACACGCGCCTGGTCAACGTGCATGTGCAGCGGCTGCGTTCGAAGGTCGAGAAGGACCCCGAGCGGCCGGAGATCGTGGTGACCGTCCGCGGTGTCGGTTACAAGGCAGGACCGAGCTGACATGTCCCGGAACAGTGCCGCTTCGGCGCCCGGGAGGCCGGGGTCTCGCGCGGAGCGGCCTGTGGGACCCGAGGCAGGGGCCGCGCCGGGGCGTGGCCCCCTGCGCCGGGTGCTCGACGGGGGGCTGCTGCTGCAGGGCGGCATGAAGGGCAGCCCCGTGCTCCGGCTGTTCGCACGCTGGGTGCGGCGCCCGCTGCTGCCCGCGATGCGGCTGTGGCGGCGCAACATCCAGCTGAAGGTCGTCGTCACGACGCTGCTGATGTCACTCGGTGTCGTGCTGATGCTCGGCATCGTCGTCATCGGCTCGGTGCGCAACGGGCTGCTGGACGCCAAGGTGAAGGCCTCGCAGAGCCAGGCCGAGGGCGGGTTCCGCGCGGCCAAGGACAAGGCGGACTCGGCCGCGTCCGGGGTGCAGGACGGCGGGTCCGACGACAGCCGCACCACCGTGGCCTCCAACAACTGGAAGAGTGACCTCGTCACCCAGCTCTCCAGCGGCGGCAAGGGCGCGTTCGACGTGGTGACGCTGAGCTCCAGCGACACCGACGGTGGCAACGGGCGGGCGCCGCGCGCCTCCGGCAACGTGGAGCCGGTGCGCAGCGTGCCCGATGAACTGCGCGAGCGGGTCGACCGGATGACCGGCGCCTCCCAGGAGTACACGAAGATCGTCTACACCGACGGTCAGGAGCCGCAGTCCGGCCTGATCATCGGCAAGCGGCTCAACGACCCGCAGGGGCACCCGTACCAGCTGTACTACCTCTTCCCGCTCACCCAGGAGGAGAAGTCCCTGGGTCTGGTGAAGGGGACGCTCGCGACGGCGGGGCTGTTCGTGGTCGTGCTGCTCGGGGCCATCGCCTGGCTCGTGGTGCGGCAGGTCGTCACGCCGGTGCGGATGGCGGCCGGGGTGGCCGAGCGGCTCTCCGCGGGCCGCCTTCAGGAACGTATGAAGGTGACCGGCGAGGACGACATCGCGCGCCTCGGCGAGGCCTTCAACAAGATGGCGCAGAACCTGCATCTGAAGATCCAGCAGCTGGAGGATCTGTCGCGGATGCAGCGGCGGTTCGTCTCCGACGTCAGCCATGAGCTGCGGACACCGCTGACGACCGTACGGATGGCCGCCGATGTCATTCATGAGGCGCGGGTCGACTTCGATCCGGTGACCGCGCGGTCCGCGGAGCTGCTCGCCGATCAGCTGGACCGGTTCGAGTCGCTGCTCGCGGACCTGCTGGAGATCAGCCGGTTCGACGCGGGGGCCGCGGCCCTGGAGGCCGAGCCGATAGATCTGCGGCAGGTCGTGAGGCGGGTCGTCAGCGGCGCCGAGCCACTGGCCGAGCGCAAGGGCACGCACGTACGGATCGTCGGCGACGATCAGCCGGTGGTCGCCGAGGCGGACGCCCGGCGCGTGGAGCGCGTGCTGCGCAATCTCGTCGTGAACGCCGTGGAGCACGGTGAGGGCAAGGACGTGATCGTGCGGCTCGCCGCCGCCGGTGGTGCCGTCGCCGTCGCCGTGCGCGACTACGGCGTCGGGCTCAAGCCGGGCGAGGCGACCCGGGTGTTCAGCAGGTTCTGGCGGGCCGACCCGGCACGCGCGCGTACGACGGGTGGTACGGGTCTCGGCCTGTCCATCGCCCTGGAGGACGCGCGGCTGCACGGCGGCTGGCTGCAGGCGTGGGGTGAGCCGGGCGGCGGTTCGCAGTTCCGGCTGACGTTGCCGAGGACCGCGGACGAGCCGCTGCGCGGGTCGCCGATACCGCTGGAGCCGGAGGACTCGCGGCGCGGCCGCGGGCTCGCCGAGGCCGGTGCCGCGCGGTCCGCGGACGGCAGGAAGCTCGCTACGGTGCCCGCGCAGGCGCCGCCCGTGCCCGCCAAGGCGCCGATAGCGCCCAGGCTGCGGCAGGCGGCGGTGCCCGCCGATCCGACGGCGCTGCCGGGCAGCGGCGCGCGCGTGGTCTCGCGCGGTGGCGGCGGTACGGGGACGGGGCCGGGCAGCGGTGCGCTGGGTGTGCCGCGGCAGCCCGGCGAGCCTGTGGACCGGACGGAGCCGGCCGGTGAGGCGGGCGCCACGGGGAGCAGCGGGTCCGAGGACGCCGCGGTCGGCGGCCGTGCGCGGGCCGGGGAGCGGGACGAGGGGAGCGACGGCGGTCGTGGATGAGCAGCGGGCGTCGCGGCGGCGGCGCGGGGCGCGGGGCGGTGCGCTCGCCGGATGCGGCGCCATCGTGCTCGCCGGGTGTGCGTCGATGCCGGACAGCGGTGGCCTCGAATCGGTGGAGGCGTCCCAGCGTCCCGACTCGCAGGTGCGGGTGTTCGCGCTGCCGCCGCGGGACAACGCGGAGGCGGTGGGCATCGTCGACGGTTTCCTTGAGGCGCTGACCAGCGACGATCCCACGTACGCCGTGGCCCGCAAGTATCTGACGCCGAAGGCCGCGAAGAACTGGCACCCCGAGCGGCAGACCATCGTGCTCACGGACGGCCCCCTTCGGAGCCCCATGGACCGGGCGAACTCGGACGGCGACGGGCGCAACTTCGTGCTGACCGGGACCCGGGTGGCCAGCCTCGACAGTCAGCGGGCCTACCAGCCGGACAGCAGCTCGTACCGGGGGCGGCTGCACCTGAGCCTGGTCGAGACGGCGAAGGGCAAGCCGAAGCAGTGGCGGATCGACGTCCCGCCCGGGGGCGTCGTCATCGGCCAGTCCGACTTCCAGCGGATCTATCAGTCCGTCAACAAGTACTACTACGCGGTGGATGCGCCGTCGGACGGGTCGGGCGGGGGCACGGGCAAGCAGCTCGTCGCCGACCCCGTCTTCGTGCGCAAGTGGGCCGACCCGCTGACCGAGACCGTCAAGGAAGTGCTCGAAGGCCCCACACGCTGGCTGAACCAGGCCGTGACGACGGCGTTCCCGCTGAAGGCAGGGCTGCGGGCCGGAGTGAAGTCGCTCTCCCCCGATGACGCGAACAAGCTGAAGGTGCCGCTGAACAAGAGCGCGGACACGGTCGGTTCCGCGCAGTGCAAGAAGATGGCGGCCCAACTGCTCTACTCGCTGCGGGACCTGTCGTCGTCGAGCGTGGAAGAGGTCGATCTGGAGCGCTCCGACGGCCGGTTGATGTGCACCCTCAAGGCCGACGCGCTGGTGGCTCCGGGATATTCCGAGGGCACCGAGTACCAGTACTTCTTCGACTCCAAGGGCCACCTCGTGCGGGTGCCCGGCAAGAACAGCTCGCATCAGGATCCCGCGCAGGTCGCGGGGCCGCTGGGTGAGGGCGAGCGGGGGATGCGGTCCGTCGCGGTCTCGCACGACCAGGAGCGGGCGGCGGCGGTGTCGGCCGACGGACGTTCGCTGTTCGTGGCGTCCATGGTCACCAACGCCTCGCTGGGCGACGCGCTGGTGCACAGTCACGCCAAGGCGGAGAAGGACGGCTTCACGACGCCGAGTTGGGACGGCCAGGGCGATCTGTGGGTGGCCGACCGCGACCCGAAGAACCCGCGCCTGCTCGTGTTCGGACAGGGCCAGGCCGACCGGATGCAGGAGGTCCGGGTCGACCAGCTCGACGAGAAGGACCGGATCGAGGCGGTGAAGATGTCCGCCGACGGGGCGCGCATCGCACTGCTGGTGCACCGGGACGGGAAGACGCTGCTGAAGATAGGGCGTGTGGAGCGCGACCACGGGATGGCCGACGGGACCATCGAGCTCTCGGTGGCCGATCTGCGCCTGGCCGCACCGGAGATGGAGGACGTCACCGCCGTGTCCTGGGCGGGCGGCAGCCGGCTCGTGGTGGTCGGCCGGGAGTCCGGCGGGCTGCAGCAGATCCGGTACGTACAGTGCGACGGCTCGGCGCCGACCGGCCAGGCCCTGCCGGGGCTGACGCGGGTGACGGAGATCTCGGCCTCGTCCGACACGGAACTGCCGCTGCTGGCGCACTCCGACGACGGGATCGTGCGACTGCCCGCCGGGGCGGCGTGGCAGTCGGTGCTCAAGAACGGGACGGCGCCGGTCTATCCGGGGTGACCGGCCGGGTCCTGTGCGGTGCACCGGCCCAACCCCTCGTCATCGACGCCGAGTTGTCCACAGGCGGTTGTCCACAGGGGTGGTCGCAGAGCGTGCATGTTGGCACAGTGGTGGGTATGCGGGCGTGGTGGCAGGACCTCTCCGACCTGGTGCTGCCGGCCCAGTGCGCAGGCTGCGGCAGGTCGCGTACGTCGTTGTGTGCGCGGTGCGTCCGGGCGGTGCGCGGCGCCGGGGCGAGCCGGGTCCGGCCGCGGCCCGAGCCGCCGGGCCTGCCGGTCGTGCACGCGGCGGCGCCGTACCGGGACGCGGTGCGGGCGGTACTGCTCGCGCACAAGGAGCGGGGCGCGCTGGGGCTCGCCGGGCCGCTCGGCGAGGCGCTGGCCGGGGCGGTGCGGGCCGGACTGCCCGCGGGCGACACGCAGCCGGTGGCGCTGGTTCCCGTGCCCTCCGCGCGCCGGGCCGTGCGGGCCCGCGGGCACGATCCGACGCGGCGGCTGGCGTACGCGGCCGCGGCCGGGCTGCGCCGTGCGGGCGTTCCCGTCCGGGTGCTGGCCGTGCTGCGGCAGCGGCGTGCGGTGGCGGACCAGTCGGAGCTCGACGCCGGGCAGCGCCTGGCCAATGTGGCGGGCGCGCTGGACGTGGTGGCCGGTGGGGCCGGGCTGCTCACGGAAGTTGGCCGGATCGTGCTGGTCGACGACCTCATGACGACGGGCGCGTCTTTGGCGGAGGCGGCGCGCGCAATACACGTGGCGACGAGTTCGGGTGCGGTCCCCGCAGTGGTCATGGGAGAGGGCGCGACGGCCCCGGTAATGGCGGGCCGGATCACGGTGCACGCCGCCGTGGTCTCCGCATCTCCGGATTCCTTCGAAATAAACCGGAACTGACCGGGAATCTGCGTCGTTGCAGGTAGTGAGAGGTTCCATTCACCTGAATGGAGGTACGAGTCAGTAGAGGGTGACGACATCCCTCCAGGCGAGATATGTTCGGTTGTGAGGAACTCGGCAGGAAAGACGGAAGCCGCACCTCGCATATCGGAATGCCGTGCTGCGAGATTGCGCAGAGTTTTCGGCAATCACCCGGCATGGTGGGGTGGAGATCTTGTCCACGGGGGAGGAGGAGGTGGAAGTCACCGAGTCCGAGGCTCCGGAAGTGGCCGGAGTCTGGTGCAAGAGGGAGATGCTCCGCCAAGGAGCGGAGCTATCCGGGAACGGAGTTCTGCGTGGACATCGTCGTCAAGGGCCGCAAGACCGAGGTGCCCGAGCGGTTCCGCAAGCACGTGGCCGAGAAGCTGAACCTGGAGAAGATCCAGAAGCTCGACGGCAAGGTGATCAGCCTCGACGTCGAGGTGTCCAAGGAGCCCAACCCCCGGCAGGCCGACCGTTGCGACCGCGTGGAGATCACGCTGCGCACGCGCGGCCCGGTGATCCGGGCGGAAGCCGCGGCAAGCGACCCGTACGCGGCGCTCGACCTCGCCACGGACAAGCTGGACGCGCGCCTGCGCAAGCAGCACGACAAGCGGTCCTCCCGGCGCGGCACCAAGAGGCTGTCGGCCGCCGAGGTGGCCGAGCGCGTCCCGGACGCCGCACGGCTCAACGGGGACGGCACGATCGCCCAGTCCGCCGACGAGGCGGATTCCGACGCCGTGCCGACCACCAGGATGGGATCGCTCGAGGTCCAGGGCGAAGGTCCGCTCGTCGTCCGTGAGAAGACCCACGTGGCGGCACCCATGACGCTCGACCAGGCGCTCTACGAGATGGAGCTGGTCGGGCACGACTTCTATCTGTTCGTCGACTCCGAGACCAAGGAACCCAGCGTCGTGTACCGGCGTCACGCCTACGACTACGGCGTCATCCACCTCAGCAGCGACCCGATGGTCGCCGAGTCGGGTGGTGCCGACGCGGGCGACGCCATCGGCGGCTGAGGCCGCCAGGACGGCTCAGTCGGCGGGCTGTCCGAAAACCCACTCATCCGGTGCCCCTGGAGTGTGCGTGCGCCCCCGGGGGCACCCTTGTGCGACCCTCTCGTGCACCGCACCGTCGCCCCGCGGACGCCGAGGCATGAAATCATGGCCCTGCCGGGTCAACCGGTGTGCTGGCGCCTCGGGTTGGCCCGGCACAGGAAGACGGGCCACGGCCTTCAGGGGGAGGAACGATGGCGGACAGCTTCGGACCGATGCGGGGCGCGAGCGGCGGCGCGGCCGACCACGGCGCCGGCATGGGCCCGGACGCGGGCTCCCCGCGCAAGGAGCCGATCCGGGTCCTTGTGGTGGACGATCACGCTCTGTTCCGGCGGGGCCTGGAGATCGTCCTCGCCGCCGAGGAGGACATTCAGGTCGTCGGCGAGGCGGGCGACGGTGCGGAGGCGGTGGACAAGGCGGCGGATCTGCTGCCGGACATCGTCCTCATGGACGTACGCATGCCCAAGCGCGGTGGCATCGAGGCGTGCACCTCCATCAAGGAAGTGGCACCCAGCGCCAAGATCATCATGCTGACGATCAGCGACGAGGAGGCAGACCTCTACGACGCGATCAAGGCGGGTGCGACGGGGTATCTGCTGAAGGAGATCTCGACCGACGAGGTGGCCACCGCCATTCGGGCCGTGGCCGACGGGCAGTCGCAGATCAGCCCTTCCATGGCGTCGAAACTGCTCACCGAATTCAAGTCGATGATCCAGCGCACCGACGAGCGGCGGCTGGTTCCCGCGCCGCGGCTCACCGACCGGGAGCTGGAGGTGCTCAAGCTCGTCGCCACCGGTATGAACAACCGGGACATCGCCAAGGAGTTGTTCATTTCGGAGAACACCGTGAAGAACCATGTGCGCAACATCCTGGAGAAGCTTCAGCTGCACTCCAGGATGGAGGCCGTGGTGTACGCGATGCGGGAGAAGATTCTCGAGATCAGGTGAGGGCCCGGACCAGCTCCGGCTTCAGCTTTCCGTCGTCCATGCGCTCCACCCGTACGGTGTCGCAGCCGACCCATGTCGCTGCTTCCAGGAGTGCCTGGGCGACCGCCTGGACCGCCTTCGGGCCGTCCAGGGAGACCTGCTTGGCGACCAGCGTCGTGCCCTCGCGCGCGGGGTCGACGCGGCCCACCAGGCGGCCGCCCGCCAGGACCGGCATCGCGAAGTAGCCGTGGATCCGCTTCGGCTTGGGGACGTACGCCTCCAGGCGGTGCGTGAAACCGAAGATCCGCTCCGTGCGCGCCCGCTCCCAGATCAGGGAGTCGAAGGGTGACAGGAGCGTGGTGCGGTGGCGGCCGCGGGGGGCCGACTCCAGTGCCGCCGGGTCGGCCCAGGCCGGCTTGCCGCCCCAGCCCTCCACCGTCACCGGGACCAGGCCGGTCTCCTCGATCACCGCGTCGAACTGCTCGCTCTTGAGGCGGTGGTAGTCGGCGATGTCCGAGCGGGTGCCGACGCCCAGCGCCTGACCGGCCTGGAGGACGAGGCGGCGCACGCACTCCTTGTCGTCCAGGTCGTCGTGGAGGAGGTCCGACGGGATCGCGCGCTCCGCCAGGTCGTAGATCCGCTTCCAGCCGCGGCGCTCCACGCAGACCACGTCGCCGTACATCAGGGCGCGCTCGACGGCGATCTTGGACTCGGACCAGTCCCACCACTCGCCCTTGTTCTTCGCGCCGCCGAGCTCGGTCGCGGTGAGCGGGCCGTCGGCGCGCAGCTGCTTGATCACCTGGTCGTAGGCGCCGTCGGGGAGGTGGTGGTGCCAGTGCGGGCGGGTGCGGTAGGCGCGGCGGCGGAAGGCGAAGTGGGGCCATTCCTCGATGGGGAGGATGCAGGCCGCGTGCGACCAGTACTCGAAGCTGTGGCCGTCCGTCCAGTACGCGGCCTCGATGTTCTTGCGGCCTACGGCGCCGAGGCGGGCGTACGGGATGAGTTCGTGGGAGCGGGCCAGGACGGAGATGGTGTCGAGCTGGACCGCGCCGAGGTGGCGGAGGACGCCTCGGGTGCCTGCGCGGCGGTTCGGGGCGCCGAGGAAGCCCTGGGCGCGCAGGGCGATGCGGCGGGCTTCGTCGGTGGACAGGGTGACGGTGGGGCGCGGCGCGGTCGTCGTCGGCATGGTCGGAACGATAGGGGGCGGTACTGACAATCGGGGGTGGGGTGGGGTGGGGTGGGGGTTGGGCGGGGGTGCTCCGTGTCGGCGCCGGGTGTGCGGGTCGGACGGGGTTTCCGGGCCGGGGCCGTGGGCGGGGGCCTGCGGGGGCGCCTGCCCGGCGCTGGGGTGCCGCCTTGCCCACCCTGCCGCCCTTGGCGGCAGATTGCCCAAGGCGGCTGGGCTGGGCGGCGGATTGGCCGAGGCGGCTGGGCTGGGCGGCGGATTGGCCGAGGCGGCCGGGCTGGGCGGCGGATTGGACGAGGCGGGCCGTGGTGGGGCGGTGGATTGGTTGAGGCGGGGGAGGAGGGTTACAGGTCTGTGGGGAGGAGGGAGGCTATCCAGCAGTCTCGCAGGGTGTTCTTGTTGGGGAGGGCGGCGCGGAGGGTGCCCTCCAGGGTGAAGCCCGCCTTCTCGGCCACGGTGCGCGAGCCCAGGTTGCCCACCTCGGCCCGCCACTCCAGGCGCGTACAGGCGAGGTCGGTGAAGGCCCAGCGGGCCACACCCAGGACCGCCTCCGTCATGTAGCCGCGGCCGCGGAACTCCTTGGCCGTCCAGAAGCCGACCTCCCAGGCGCCCGCGCGCGGGTGGTGCAGTCCGACCGCTGCGGCGATGGGGCCGTGCTCCTCGGTACGGACCGCGAAGGTGTACTCGGTGTCCGTGCGCCAGCCCTCCGCGACGACCCGGTCGATGAAGTACTCCGCGTCCACGCGCGCGTACGGCGACGGAATCGTGGTCCAGCGCTGGATGTCGGGGTCCTGGCAGGCGGCGTACACCTCGTCGACATCGGCGGGGACGAAGGTGCGCAGCCGCAGGCGGTCGGTGGTCAGCGTCACGGGTTCCATCACCCGATGATGCGGGGCGCGGGGGAGCCGCACCATCACATTTCGTGGTCGATACCGGCACCTTCCGAGCCGCCTGTGCGTTGGACCTGATGGCAGACCTCCCGGCGCGGCGGGGTCCTCGCATACGATGGCCGTTGCTCCGGCTGTCGCCCGAGTAACCGACCGTGCCAGGCCCGACCGGCAAGGAGACCAACCGCGTGTCCGTCCTCCAGAAGATCATGCGTGCAGGCGAAGGCAAGATCCTGCGCAAGCTGCACCGCATCGCGGACCAGGTCAACTCCATCGAAGAGGACTTCGTCAGCCTCTCCGACGCCGAGCTGCGGGCCCTCACCGACGAGTACAAGGAGCGGTACGCCGACGGCGAGAGCCTCGACGACCTGCTGCCCGAGGCGTTCGCCACCGTCCGTGAGGCCGCCAAGCGTGTGCTCGGCCAGCGGCACTACGACGTGCAGCTGATGGGTGGCGCCGCGCTCCACCTCGGTTATGTCGCCGAGATGAAGACCGGTGAGGGCAAGACCCTCGTCGGCACGCTGCCCACGTACCTGAACGCGCTGTCCGGCAAGGGCGTCCACCTGATCACGGTGAACGACTACCTGGCCGAGCGCGACTCCGAGATGATGGGCCGTGTCCACAAGTTCCTGGGTCTGAGCGTCGGCTGCATCCTGGCCAACATGACGCCGGCCCAGCGCCGTGAGCAGTACAACTGCGACATCACGTACGGCACGAACAACGAGTTCGGCTTCGACTACCTGCGCGACAACATGGCGTGGTCCCAGGACGAGCTCGTCCAGCGCGGCCACAACTTCGCGGTCGTCGACGAGGTCGACTCCATCCTCGTCGACGAGGCCCGTACGCCGCTGATCATCTCCGGCCCCGCCGACCAGGCCACCAAGTGGTACGGCGACTTCGCCAAGCTGGTCACCCGCCTCAAGAAGGGCGAGGCGGGCAACCCCATGAAGGGCATCGAGGAGACCGGCGACTACGAGGTCGACGAGAAGAAGCGCACCGTCGCCATCCACGAGTCGGGTGTGAGCAAGGTCGAGGACTGGCTCGGCATCGACAACCTCTACGAGTCGGTGAACACGCCGCTCGTGGGTTACCTGAACAACGCGATCAAGGCCAAGGAACTCTTCAAGAAGGACAAGGACTACGTCGTCATCGACGGCGAAGTCATGATCGTCGACGAGCACACCGGCCGTATCCTCGCCGGCCGCCGCTACAACGAGGGCATGCACCAGGCGATCGAGGCGAAGGAAGGGGTGGACATCAAGGACGAGAACCAGACCCTTGCGACCATCACCCTCCAGAACTTCTTCCGCCTCTACGACAAGCTCTCCGGCATGACCGGTACGGCGATGACCGAGGCCGCCGAGTTCCACCAGATCTACAAGCTGGGCGTCGTCCCGATCCCGACGAACAAGCCGATGGTCCGCAAGGACCAGGCCGACCTGATCTACCGCACCGAGGTCGCCAAGTTCGACGCCGTGGTCGACGACATCGCGGAGAAGCACGAGAAGGGGCAGCCGATTCTCGTCGGCACCACCTCCGTCGAGAAGTCCGAGTACCTCTCGCAGCAGCTCTCCAAGCGCGGCATCCAGCACGAAGTGCTCAACGCCAAGCAGCACGACCGTGAGGCCACGATCGTCGCCCAGGCCGGCCGCAAGGGCGCCGTCACCGTCGCCACGAACATGGCCGGCCGTGGCACCGACATCAAGCTCGGCGGCAACCCGGACGACCTCGCCGAGGCCGAGCTGCGCCAGGCCGGTCTCGACCCGGTCGAGCACGTCGAGGAGTGGGCCGCCGCGCTGCCCGCTGCCCTGGAGAAGGCCGAGCAGGCCGTCAAGGCGGAGTTCGAAGAGGTCAAGGACCTCGGTGGTCTGTACGTGCTCGGTACCGAGCGGCACGAGTCGCGGCGTATCGACAACCAGCTGCGCGGTCGTTCCGGCCGTCAGGGCGACCCCGGTGAGTCCCGCTTCTACCTGTCCCTCGGCGACGACCTCATGCGGCTCTTCAAGGCGCAGATGGTCGAGCGCGTGATGTCGATGGCGAATGTGCCGGACGACGTCCCGATCGAGAACAAGATGGTCACCCGCGCCATCGCCTCCGCCCAGTCGCAGGTCGAGCAGCAGAACTTCGAGACGCGTAAGAACGTCCTGAAGTACGACGAGGTGCTGAACCGGCAGCGCGAGGTCATCTACGGCGAGCGCCGCCGCGTCCTGGAGGGCGAGGACCTGCAGGAGCAGGTCGTGCACTTCATGGACGACACCATCGACGAGTACATCGGGGCCGAGACCGCCGAGGGCTTCGCCGAGGACTGGGACCTCGACCGGCTGTGGGGCGCCTTCAAGCAGCTCTACCCGATCAAGGTCACGGTGGAGGAGCTGGAGGACGAGGTCGGCGACCGCGCCGGGCTCACCGCCGAGTTCATCGCCGAGGCCGTCAAGGACGACATCCACGCGCAGTACGAGGCGCGCGAGGAGCAGCTCGGCTCCGAGATCATGCGTGAGCTGGAGCGCCGCGTCGTGCTCTCCGTCCTCGACCGCAAGTGGCGCGAGCACCTCTACGAGATGGACTACCTCCAGGAGGGCATCGGCCTGCGCGCCATGGCGCAGAAGGACCCGCTGGTCGAGTACCAGCGCGAGGGCTTCGACATGTTCACCGCCATGATGGAGGGCATCAAGGAGGAGTCCGTCGGCTACCTGTTCAACCTGGAGGTCCAGGTCGAGCAGCAGGTCGAGGAGGTCCCGGTCGAGGACGCCAAGCCCGCCACCTCCCTGGAGAAGGAGGACGCGGTGCCGGCGCAGGCCCGTCCGGAGATCCGGGCCAAGGGTCTCGACGCCCCGCAGCGGCCCGACCGGCTCCACTTCCAGGCGCCGAACGCCGAGGGCGGTGTCGACGAGGGCGACTTCGTCACCGAGGGCGGTCCGACGCGGTCCGAGGCCGACGGTCTGACGCGCGCCGAGCGCCGCAAGCAGCAGAAGGGGCGGCGTCGCAAGAAGTGACGTCGCGCGACTGAGCGCGGGCGGGCCGGTGGGCCTGCCACGGTGAAGGGCCGGGCACCGCGGGTGTCCGGCCCTTCCCGTTGCGGGCGGGCTACGGACGTCAGGGGTACGGGCGTCAGAGGCAGGGGCGTCAGGCAGGGGCACGGGCGTCAGGGGTACGGGTGTCAGAGGTAGGGGCATCAGTACGTCTCCCTGGGCGGCCTCGTGTCCAGCTCCACCGCCGTGCAGCGCCAGCGCAGGTCGGGGGTCCGGGTCAGGCGGAAGGCCAGGGCGTGCAGCCGCGGGCCCACCGCGATGCGGGCGAAGACCTCATAGGTGCCGGTGGCCGGTTCGAAGTGGCCGATGTCGTGGATCGTCGGGCGCGGGCCCGAGCGCGCCAGGGGGCGGTGCGCGAGCAGCCAGATCAGGTCCTCGAAGGCATGGCCCGCGGTGTGCCGCGCGAACCAGAACGGGGGCTTGTGGCCGGCGAGGACCAGGATCAGGCGCTCCGTAAACAGCTCGGCCGGGTGCGGCGCCACCCGGGGCGGCCGGGCGGCGGGGCGGCGGCTGTCCCTGCGGGACGGTGGCCGGGTGGTCCGCCGGGGGCCTCGCCTGGACAGCACCTTCTGCATGTCGCCTCCCGATACCAGTCGGTAACTCTTCGTGAGGATCTTGTACGAGGGCGGGGAGCGGGCCCGCAAGAGCCGGCCAGCGCGGGTCGCGGGGCCGGGCGGGTTCACCTATCCGAGTGGCCGGGGCCGTCGGCGGGGCCCCCTGGGCGGTGACCGGCCAGGTGACGGCCCGGCGCGGGGCTGACGCGGGGGCCGGGTCCGGGCGGCAGCCCGAAAGGGGACTCCCGCACGTATCCTGAAGGCCCTCAAGGACGATCACCAGCGACTACGAAAGCGGACCGTCATGCGCGTGTACGTACCTCTCTCCCTGCCGCGACTCGCTCAGGCGCACCGGGCGGGCGAGCTGGGGCCCGCGCCGCTCACCGCCTTCGCCGTCACGCCCGCGCTGCGCGAGTGGTACCTCTCCGACGACATCGAGGAGCTGGAGTACGCCGCCCTCAACCGGGCCGCGCTCGCCTCGCTCCGGATGCTCGCCGGGGAGCCGGACGCGGCGCGGCGCCGGGTCGTCGTCGCCGTGGACGTCGCGGACCGGGCTGCCGTCGCCGACCCCGACCGCGGGCTCGACCCGGCCACGCTCGGCGAGGTCTCCGTGCGCGAGGTCGTCGCGCTGTCCAAGGCCGCCGCCGTGCACGTGGACTCCGACGACGCGCAGAGCGACGTCGCGGCCGCCGCGGACGCGCTGGGCGCGGCCGACCAGGGTGACGACGACGCCCAGTTCGTCGTCGACGGTGCCGAGGACCACGAGCTGCTCTGGTTCGCCACGCAGGAGATCCCGAACCTGGTGGACGGCGTCGACGCCTGAGCGGGACGGGGCGGGACGGGACGGGGGGACCGATCCGGCGAGCGGGTACGTTCTCTCGTATGGGGAAGCAGATAACCGCGGGCCCGGTCACGGGTCCGTCAGCCGGTCATATCGTCTGGGACTGGAACGGGACCCTGTTCCACGACATCGACGCCGTCATCCACGCCACCAACGCCGCGTTCGGCGAGCTCGGGCTCGCGCCGATCACGCTGGAGAAGTACCGCGCGCTGTACTGCGTACCGGTGCCCAAGTTCTACGAACGGCTGATGGGGCGGCTGCCCACCGACGCCGAATGGGCCGTCATGGACGAGGCGTTCCACCGGCACTACGCGCGCCATGCCGTGGACTGCGGGCTCGCCGAGGGGGTGGAGCTGCTGCTCGCCGGGTGGCAGGAGGCCGGGCGCAGTCAGTCGATTCTCAGCATGTACGGGCATGCGGAACTGGTGCCGTTGGTGCGGCAGTTCGGGATCACCGAGCGGTTCGTGCGGGTGGAGGGGCGGGTCGGGCCTTCCGGGGGCAGTAAGGCCGCGCACATGGTGCGGCATCTGGGGGCGCTCGCGGAGTCGTCGGGGGTGGCGCCGGAGCAGGTGGTCGTGATCGGGGACGCGGCCGATGACGCGGTGGCGGCGTTGGCTGCCGGGGCGCGGGCCGTGCTCTATACCGGGGGGTCGCACGGGAGGGCCAGCCTTGAGGGGGTCGGGGCGCCGGTTGTGGATTCGTTGGCGGAGGCTGTGCGGCTTGCTGCCGCGGGGTGAGCGGGGGGTTTGGTGGGCCCGGGCTTTTGGTGTGCGGGTCTGATCCGGTGGCTGCTCGGGGCCGTGGGCGGGGGCCGGTTGTAGCGCCTGCCCGGCGCTGGGGTGCCGCCTTGCCCACCCTGCCGCCCTTGGCGGCAGATTGCCCAAGGCGGCGGGGGCGGGCGGGATTGCCCCAGGCGGGGAGGGACACGGGCGGCGGCGGATTGCCCAAGGCGGGTGGGGCGGGCGGTGGATTGCCCAAGGTGGGTGGGAAAGCTGTTGGCTGTGGATTGACCGAGGCGGCGCGGTGGGCGGCGGATGCCTGACGCGGCGTGGTGGGCGTCAAGGTGTCGGGGCTGTGGCTCGTTCAGTTGTCTTGTTCACGCTCCGCTTGCGGCTGCGTACGCTTGGTGGGGATGCTGGCGGTGGCGGTGGTGTGACGCAACGGGGAGAAGGCCATGGGCTTCGGGTTCGGACAGCGGCGCGGTGGTCAACTGCCCGTAGAGGTCACCACGTTCGTCGGCCGGGCGGCCGAACTGGCGCAGGTGCGGGGCGCGTTCGGCGGGGCCCGGCTGGTCACGCTGGTCGGGCCCGGCGGGGTCGGCAAGAGCCGGACCGCGCTGCGGGCCGCCGCCGAGCTCTCCGCGGGGCTCGCCGACGGGGTGGTGCTCGTCGAGTTGAGCGCACTGCGTGACCCCGAGCTGATCCCGGCGACGCTCGCCGCGGTTCTCGAACTGCCCGAGCAGGCGGGCATGGAGCCGCTCGACGCGGTCGTCGCGCATCTTCAGGGGCGGCGGATGCTCGTCGTGCTCGACACCTGCGAGCACCTCGTCGACGCCTGCGCGATGCTCGCCGACGTGCTGCTGCGGGAGGCGGCAGGCATCCACGTACTGGCCACCAGCCGTCAGCCGCTCGACGTGCCGGGTGAACACTGCGTGCCCATCGCACCGCTGGAGCCGGACGACGCGCTGGAGCTGTTCGTGCAGCGGGCCGCCGCCGTGGTGCCGGGGTTCGCCGTGAGCGAGGGGAACAGGGAGCAACTGGCGGCTCTGGCGCAGCGGTTGGACGGGATTCCGCTCGCGCTCGAACTGGCCGCGGTGCGGCTGCGGGCGGTCTCGCTCGATCAGCTGGTGGAGCGGCTCGGGCACCGGTTCGAGGTGCTGACCGGCGGAAGGCGGACCGCGTTGACGCGGCATCAGACATTGCGTACGGCCATCGGCTGGTCCCACGAACTGTGCACTCCGCGCGAGCGGCTGCTGTGGGCCAGGCTGTCCGTCTTCGCCGGGTCCTTCGAGCTGGGCGCCGCCGAGTTCGTGGGCGCGGGCGGCGAGTTGGCGTCCGGCGATGTCATGGAGTGCCTGATCGGGCTCGTCGACAAGTCCGTCGTGCAGCGGCTCGGCGGCGACGGCAACCGCTACCGACTGCTCGACACCATCCGCGAGTACGGCGGTGAGTGGCTCGCGGAGTCCGGGCAGGAGGACGCGGTGCGGGCCCGGCACTTCGCGTACTACCGGGACCTGGGCCAGCGCTACTGGGACGAGTTCCTCACGGCGGCGCAGCCCGTGTTGCACGGGGCGCTGCGCACCGAGAGCGCCGATCTGCGCTGCGCGCTGGAGTACGCGTGCGTCAAGGGCGAGGTGACCGCGCAGGGGCTGTGGCTGGCCGCTCAGCTCGGCCCCTACTGGCGGGCGCTCGGCGCGCTCTCCGAGGGGCGGTACTGGATCGAGAAGCTGCTCGCGCCGCTCGACGAGGTGGGGGAGGAGCAGGCCTGGGGGCGGTTCATGTGCGCCCTGTTCTCGGTGTGGACCGGTGATCTGCCGGGCGCGCTCGAACTGTTCCACCGGGCGCTGGTGATCGCGAAGGAGTCCGGCAACGACCGTGTCGAGCTGTTCTGCGACGCCTATCTCGGCGGGCTCACCGCGCTGTGCGGGGAGCCGGACGGGCTGGTCGCGCTGGAGGACGCCCGGCAGCGGATCCTGGCGCGCGGCGACGGACTCGGCACGGCCGTCATCCACTACGAGGGCGCGCTGGCGCTCGGGATGCTCGGGGAATCCGAGCGGGCACTGGAGTGGTGCCGTACCGGGCTCGCGCACCTGGAGGGCACCGGGGAGCGGCAGATGTTCGCGTCGACGCTCCTCGTGCAGGGGCTGATCCTGTGGCTGTCCGGGCAGCGGGGCGAGGCCGTCGGGGTGGTGCAGCGGGCCCTGGAGGCCGCCGCGGAGATCGACGAGGTGCTCATCGCCGCGATGTGCTGCCTCGCCCTTGCCTGGTCCGCGGCGTGCGAGGAGCGGCATGTGCGCGCCGTGTGGCTGCTCGGGTACGCGGAGAACGCGCGGCGGCTCGGCGGCGGCGACCCCGTCGGGATGCTGCCCACGCTCTTCGACGAGCAGGAGGCCGTGCGGGCCGCGCTGCGGCGGGAGCTGGGCGAGAAGGAGTTCGGGCGGTGGTACGAGGTCGGGGCGCGGCTGTCCGGGGCGCAGGTGCTCACGGCCGTGCGGGCCGGGGCCGATGTGCCGGGGGCGCGGGTGCCCGCCGCCCGGGGGGCCGGGGTGGACGCCCTGACGCGGCGGGAGCGGGAGGTGGCCGCGCTCGTGGCCCGGGGGCTGTCGAACCGGGAGATCGCCGAGCAGCTCGTCATCTCCAAGCGGACCGCCGACGCACATGTGGAGCACATTCTGGCGAAGCTCGGGGTGGGGTCGCGGACCGAGGTCGCGGCCGTTGCGGGGGCCGGGATCGATGGGGGCGGCGGGTGATCTTGCGGCTGGTGGGGGGCTCGGGTTCCTGCGAGGGCCGCCCCCTCCCCTCCCCTTCCCGTCCCGATCCCCGGGGGCTGCGCCCCCGGCCCCCCCCGGCCCCCCGGCCCCCCCGGCCCCCCGGACCCGGAAGTCCGTCGTCGCGTGCGGGTGGTGGTGGGTTGGTCGCGCCGTTCCCCGCGCCCCTTTCAGGGGCGCTCTAGGTATACGTAGCCGCATGTGCGCGGGCAGATGCGTATACCGGTCCCGGTGAGTACCGATGCATCGGAGCGGGGGCTGCCGCGAAGCTGGATGTGTGCCGCGGTTCCCCGGGAGGAAGCGGTGCGGCGGAGCGTCGGGCAGTACTGGTCAACTCCCCACGGCTGTCGTGGCAACGGCCCTCCGTCGTGGCGCCCGGGGCACGGCACACCTCGGTGGCTGCCCTCGTCGGCGGGGCAGCCACCAAAAGCGCGTACCGGTCAGAGCGCCGGGCTCTTCGCCCTGAGGACCGTCAGGAACTCCCTCATCCAGGCCGCGTGATCCGGCCACGCCCGGGACGAGACGAGCGTGCCGTCCACCACGGCCGCCGCGTCCTGGAAGGTGGCGCCGGCCGCCTGCATGTCCGGTTCCAGGGCCGGGTACGACGTGACGCGCCGGCCCCGCAGCCCGTCGACGGCCGCCGTCAGGAGCGGCCCGTGACAGATCTGCGCGATCGGCTTGTCGGTGTCGAAGAACGCCTTGATGATCTTGCGGAGCTCGCCGTCGCCGCGCAGGTACTCCGGGGCCCGGCCGCCCGGGATCACCAGTGCGGCGTACTCGCCCGGGTCGACTTCGGAGAAGGCCAGGTCGGCCGGCCAGCTGTAGCCCGGCTTCTCCGTGTAGGTGTCGTAGCCCGGCTCGAAGTCATGGACCACGAAGCGGAGCTTCTTGCGGGTCGGGGCCGCGATCTGTACGTCGTACCCCTCCTCCAGAAGGCGCTGGTACGGGTAGAGGACCTCCAGCGACTCCGCCGCGTCGCCGGTCACGATCAGGATCTTGGGTGCCATCGGTCACACGCTCCTCGCCGCGACTGCACTGTGCTCAACGTGCCGCTGCCCCGCATCCCTGGCAAGAGGCCGGTTCTGTGCAGAGTGTCAAAGTTCGGCCGTGGGATTTGTACAGATGCGGCTCATGACGGGGGCCCCGTCGGGAGCGATAGCCTTGTCCCGTGATCAGCGCGATATCTCGCGGGGGCATCGTCGCCCCCTGCCCGCGCCGGGAGCCCACGGGTCGCCACAGCGACCGTGCCCGGCGCGCAGACGCTGATCGTTTCCGGCGGATGGCCAGTTCGTTGAAAATGGCGCATTACCGTCCGCTCTTCTCCCAATCCGGCATAACGTCGAAGCAGACCGGACACCCCGCGTCGCGGCGTTACGTCGAGCCATTCATGTCTACGTCACGCAACGGCGCGCGACAGGAGCCAGAGGACAATGCAGACCAAGCTGGACGAAGCCAAGGCCGAGCTGCTCGCACGGGCCGCCCGGGTAGCTGAGAACAGCCCGGTAGGGGGGCACCTACCGACGGGCGAGGGCACCGACGTCGAGGACATCGACACCGTGCTCGCGTTCCTCCAGCGCTACTACCTGCACACCGCACCCGAGGACCTCGGAGACCGTGACCCGGTCGACGTCTTCGGTGCCGCGTACTCGCACTACCGTCTCGCCGAGAACCGCCCGCAGGGCACCGCGAACGTCAAGGTGCACACGCCGACGGTCGAGGAGAACGGCTGGACCTGCAGCCACTCCGTCGTCGAGGTCGTCACCGACGACATGCCCTTCCTCGTGGACTCCGTGACCAACGAGCTGTCGCGGCAGGGGCGGGGCATCCACGTCGTCATCCACCCGCAGGTCGTCGTCCGGCGCGATGTCGCCGGCAAGCTGCTGGAGGTGCTCCCGGCCGGGTCCGACGCCAGCGGCCACGACGTGCTCACCGAGTCGTGGATCCACGTCGAGATGGACCGCGAGACCGACCGCGCCGACCTCAAGCAGATCACCGCCGACCTGCTGCGTGTCCTGTCCGACGTGCGCGAGTGCGTCGAGGACTGGGAGAAGATGCGCGACTCGGCGCTGCGCATCGCCGACGAGCTGCCGAGCGAGCCCACCGCCGACGACCTGCGCGACCAGGAGGTCGAGGAGGCCCGCGAGCTGCTGCGCTGGCTCTCCGCCGACCACTTCACCTTCCTCGGCTACCGCGAGTACGACCTCACCGACGACGACTCGCTGGCCGCCGTGCCCGGCACCGGCCTCGGCATCCTGCGCGCCGACCCGCAGCACGAGACCGAGGACCACCACCCGGTCTCCCCGTCCTTCAACCGGCTGCCGGCCGACGCCCGCGCCAAGGCCCGCGAGCACCGGCTCCTCGTCCTCACGAAGGCCAACAGCCGCGCCACCGTGCACCGGCCGTCCTACCTCGACTACGTCGGCGTGAAGAAGTTCGACAAGGAGGGCAACGTCGTCGGGGAGCGCCGCTTCCTCGGCCTGTTCTCCTCGGCCGCGTACACCGAGTCGGTGCGCCGTGTCCCCGTCATCCGCCGCAAGGTCGCCGAGGTCCTCAGGGGCGCGGGCTTCTCGCCCAACAGCCACGACGGCCGCGACCTGCTGCAGATCCTGGAGACGTACCCGCGCGACGAGCTCTTCCAGACGCCCGCCGACGAGCTGCGCTCCATCGTCACGTCCGTCCTGTACCTCCAGGAGCGGCGCCGGCTCCGGCTCTACCTGCGCAAGGACGAGTACGGGCGTTACTACTCCGCCCTCGTCTACCTGCCGCGCGACCGCTACACCACCGGGGTGCGGCTGCGGATCATCGACATCCTGAAGGAGGAGCTCGGCGGCACCAGCGTCGACTTCACCGCCTGGAACACCGAGTCGATCCTCTCCCGCCTGCACTTCGTCGTCCGCGTCGCGCCCGGCACCGAGCTGCCCGCGCTCACCGACGCCGACACCGACCGCATCGAGGCCCGGCTCGTCGAGGCCGCCCGCTCCTGGGCCGACGGCTTCGCGGAGGCGCTCAACGCCGAGTGCGGCGAAGAGCGCGCCGCCGAGCTGCTGCGCCGCTACGGCCAGGCGTTCCCCGAGGGCTACAAGGCCGACCACACGCCGCGCGCCGCCGTCGCCGACCTGGTCCACCTGGAGCAGCTCACGCACGGCGACCGCGAGGGCAAGGACTTCGCGCTCTCGCTGTACGAGCCGGTGGGCGCCGCCCCCGGCGAGCGCCGCTTCAAGATCTACCGGACCGGTTCGCCGGTCTCCCTCTCCGCCGTCCTGCCGGTGCTGCAGCGCCTGGGCGTCGAGGTCACCGACGAGCGTCCCTACGAGCTGCGCTGCGCGGACCGGGCCACGGCCTGGATCTACGACTTCGGCCTGCGGATGCCGAAGCCGGCGAACGGCAACGGGGACGAGCTGGGCGCCGACGGCCGCGAGCGGTTCCAGGAGGCGTTCGCCGCGACCTGGACCGGCGCCGCCGAGAACGACGGCTTCAACGCCCTCGTGCTGCGCGCCGGGCTGAACTGGCGGCAGGCGATGGTGCTGCGCGCGTACGCCAAGTACCTGCGCCAGGCGGGTTCCACGTTCTCGCAGGACTACATGGAGGACACCCTCCGTAACAACGTCCACACCACCCGGCTGCTCGTGAGCCTCTTCGAGGCGCGGATGTCGCCGGACCGGCAGCGCGCCGGGACCGAGTTGACCGACGGGCTGCTCGAAGAGCTCGACGGCGCCCTCGACCAGGTCGCCTCCCTCGACGAGGACCGGATCCTGCGGTCGTTCCTCACGGTCATCAAGGCGACCCTGCGCACGAACTTCTTCCAGAGCGCAAGCGAGGGAAGCGACAAGCGGGGCCAGGAGACGGGGGGCGGCGCGCCGCACGCGTACGTCTCCATGAAGCTCGACCCGAAGGCCATCCCCGACCTGCCCGAGCCGCGGCCCGCGTACGAGATCTGGGTGTACTCGCCGCGCGTCGAGGGCGTCCACCTGCGCTTCGGCAAGGTCGCCCGCGGCGGTCTGCGCTGGTCCGACCGGCGCGAGGACTTCCGTACGGAGATCCTCGGCCTGGTGAAGGCGCAGATGGTGAAGAACACCGTCATCGTGCCGGTCGGCGCCAAGGGCGGGTTCGTCGCCAAGCAGCTCCCGGACCCGAGCGTGGACCGGGACGCCTGGATGGCCGAGGGCATCGCGTCGTACAAGACCTTCATCTCGGCGCTGCTCGACATCACCGACAACCTGGTCGGCGGCGAGGTCGTCCCGCCCGCGGACGTCGTGCGGCACGACGAGGACGACACGTACCTCGTGGTGGCGGCCGACAAGGGCACCGCGTCCTTCTCGGACATCGCCAACGGGGTCGCGCAGTCGTACGACTTCTGGCTCGGCGACGCGTTCGCGTCCGGCGGCTCGGCCGGTTACGACCACAAGGGCATGGGCATCACCGCCCGCGGCGCCTGGGAGTCCGTCAAGCGGCACTTCCGGGAGCTGGGCGTCGACACCCAGTCCGAGGACTTCACCGTCGTCGGCGTCGGCGACATGTCCGGTGACGTGTTCGGCAACGGGATGCTGCTCTCCGAGCACATCCGCCTGGTCGCCGCCTTCGACCACCGGCACATCTTCATCGACCCGAAGCCGAACGCGGAGACCTCGTACGCCGAGCGCCGCCGTATGTTCGAGCTGCCGCGCTCCTCGTGGGCCGACTACGACAAGGACCTGATCTCCACCGGCGGTGGCGTCTTCCCGCGCTCCGCCAAGGCGATCCAGCTCAACGCCCACATCCGCGAGGCCCTCGGCATCGAGTCGGGCGCCGCGAAGATGACCCCGGCCGAGCTGATGAAGGCCATCCTCCAGGCGCCGGTCGACCTGCTGTGGAACGGCGGCATCGGTACGTACGTCAAGTCGTCGGCGGAGTCCAACGCGGACGTCGGCGACAAGGCCAACGACGCCATCCGCGTCGACGGCCAGGACGTCCGCGCCCGGGTCATCGGCGAGGGCGGCAACCTCGGCGCGACCCAGCTGGGCCGCATCGAGTTCGCCCGCACCGGCGGCAAGGTGAACACCGACGCGATCGACAACAGCGCCGGCGTCAACACCTCCGACGTCGAGGTCAACATCAAGATCCTGCTCAACGGCCTGATCGCCGAAGGCGACATGACCGTCAAGCAGCGCAACAAGCTGCTCGCGGCGATGACCGACGAGGTCGGCCACCTGGTCCTGCGCAACAACTACGCGCAGAACACCGCCCTGGCCAACGCCGAGGCGCAGGCCCCGTCCCTGCTCCACGCCCACCAGCGGTTCATGCGCCGCCTGGGCAAGCAGGGCCACCTCGACCGCGGCCTGGAGTTCCTGCCGAGCGACCGGCAGATCAAGGAGCTCCTCGCGGGCGGGCGCGGGCTCAGCCAGCCCGAGCTCGCCGTGCTCCTCGCCTACACGAAGATCACGGCCGCCGACGAGCTGATCCGGACGACGCTGCCCGACGACCCGTACCTGCGCCGGCTGCTGCACGCCTACTTCCCGCAGGCGCTGCGCGACAAGTACAGCGAGGCGATCGACGCGCACGCGCTGCGCCGCGAGATCATCACGACCGTCCTCGTCAACGACACGGTGAACACGGGCGGTTCGACCTTCCTGCACCGGCTGCGCGAGGAGACCGGCGCCTCCCTGGAGGAGATCGTGCGGGCGCAGCTCGCCGCGCGCGAGATCTTCGGCCTGAGCGAGGTGTGGGACGCCGTCGAGGCGCTCGACAATGTGGTCGCCGCCGATGTGCAGACCCGGGTCCGGCTGCACTCGCGCCGCCTCGTCGAGCGCGGCACGCGCTGGCTGCTCAACAACCGGCCGCAACCGCTCCAGCTGGCCGAGACGATCGCCTTCTTCCGGGACGGTGTCGCCGAGGTCTGGGCCGCCATGCCGAAGATGCTGCGCGGCGCGGACGCCGAGTGGTACCAGTCGATCCTCGACGAGCTGACCGGCGCCGGGGTCCCCGAGGAGCTGGCGCAGCGCGTCGCCGGGTTCTCGTCGGCCTTCCCGACGCTGGACATCGTGGCCATCGCGGACCGGATGGGCAAGGACGCGCTGGCCGTCGCCGAGGTCTACTACGACCTCGCCGACCGGCTGTCGATCACCCAGCTGATGGACCGGATCATCGAGCTGCCGCGGGCCGACCGCTGGCAGTCCATGGCCCGCGCCTCGATCCGCGAGGACCTGTACGCGGCGCACGCGGCCCTGACGGCCGACGTGCTCGCGGCGGGCAACGGCACGTCCACGCCGGAGCAGCGCTTCAAGGCGTGGGAGGAGAAGAACGCGCCGATCCTGGGCCGCGCCCGCACCACCCTGGAGGAGATCCAGGGCTCGGACGCCTTCGACCTGGCGAACCTGTCGGTCGCGATGCGCACGATGCGGACGCTGCTGCGCACGCACTCGTAGCGCGCGGTCCGCACAGGGGGCGCCTCGGGCCGACCGGCCCGGGGCGCCCCTTTCGCGTACCCGGTGCCGGATTCTGTCCCGGTTCTTGAACTGCTCTTGCCCTGTTCCCGACTTCGTCTGGCTGGATGGGCGGGCCGTGTCCCGCACCCGGGCCGCGTCTCGGGGCATTGTGGAACATTACGTCTAAAGTGAACGCCGATTGTCTGATGACCGAGCAGGGAGATCCGATGCCGTCGAAGCCAGCACCGTCGTCGCAGTCGTCGCAGTCGTCGCAGTCGTCGCAGTCGTCGCGGGCCGCGGACCGCGCCCTCCCGCTGCCCGGCACCTGGGCGGCCACTCCGCTCACCGTCGTCATGCCGACGTACAACGAGGCCGGGAACCTGCCCGGCATGGCCGAGGCCCTGATGGCGCTGGAGCTGCCAGGACTGCGGCTGCTCGTCGTCGACGACTCCAGCCCCGACGGGACGGGGGACATCGCCGAGGAGTACGTGCGCCGGTTCGGCGCCGACCGGATGGGCGTCCTGCACCGGGCCGGAAAGGAAGGGCTCGGGCGGGCGTACGCGGCGGGCATGGGGCGGGCGGTCGCGGACGGCGCGCGCTACGTTCTCCAGATGGACGCCGACGGCAGCCACCCGGTCGCGAAGGTCCCCCAGATGCTGGGAGTCGCCCTCGCCACCGGCGCCGGGGTGACCATCGGCAGCCGCTACGTCCAGGGCGGCACGCTGTCCGAGGCGTGGGGAGCCCATCGCCGGCTGCTCTCCCGCTGGGCCAACGCGTACGCGGGCACCATCCTCGGCACGCGCGTACGGGACATCACCGGCGGCTTCAACCTGTGGCGCGAGGACGCGCTGCGCGCCATCGACCTGGCCTCCGTGGACAGCGCCGGCTACAGCTTCCAGGTCGAGATGAAGTACCGGGCGGTGCGCCGCGGTTACGGCATCGTCGAGGTCCCGATCCACTTCGAGGACCGCACCGTCGGCGAGTCGAAGATGGACCTGATGGTGCAGCTGGAGTCCGTGGCGATGCCGTGGAAGCTGCGCGCGAGGGCCCGTTGACGGCTGGTTCCGCGTCCGGCCGCCTCCTGGCGCGGGGGACGGCCCTGCTCGGCCTGCTCCTGCTCGTGCTGCTGCTCGGCGTCGTGGTGCGGCTGCCGTGGGCCGGTGATCTGGGCATCCACGCCGCCACCGTCGAGCGGCTCCGCCACGATCTGCTCGAACCCGGGGACCCGCTGGTCGCGGCCGACGCCCCGAGCCCGTACTACACGCCCTGGACGCTGCTGCTCGGCTGTCTGGCGAAGGTGACCGGGCTCGGGGTGTTCGTCGTGCTGCGGATCGGCGCGCTGATCTCGCTGACGGTCCTGGTGGGCGGGGTGTGGGTGTTCGCCGGTACGTTCCTGGAGCGCGGGACCGCGCCGCTGCGCAGGGCGGCGGTGACCGCGCTGGTGCTGCTCTGTCTGGTCCTGCTCTGGGGCACGACGCTGTTCAACTGGAGCGGGTACCTCGGGCTCAACTCCCTTGCCCTGTGCATCGCTTACCCCAGCACGTTCGCGCTCGGCGCGTCCTTCTGGCTGTGGGCGCTGGTGCGGCGGGCGGTGTCGTGGGCGCACTTCCTGGGGGCCGGGGTGCTGTGGGCGGTGATCCTGCTCAGCCATCAGTTCACCGGTGTCGTGGCCTCGTTGGGGGCGCTCGCGATGGTGCTCGGGGCGCGGCCCTGGCCGGGGAAGGACGCGTGGCTGCGGCTCGCGGGCGGGCTCGGGCTCGGGCTCGTCCTGATCGCGCTGTGGCCGTACTACTCCTTCTTCGGGCTGTTCGGCGCGGGCGGGGACCTGGAGGCCATCCACCGCTCGCTGTACCGGGACCTTGTCGCGCGGCTGTGGCTGGTGGCGCTGGTCGGCGGTGCGGCGCTGGTGCTTCGGTGGCGGCGCGACCGGCGGGATCCGCTGGTTCTGTTCTGTCTGCTCGGGCTCGTCGTGTTCGCGGCGGGCGGGCTCACCGGGCACTGGTCGTGGGGGCGGGTGCTGCCCGCCGTGCTGGTGCCCGCGCAGGTCGCCGTGGGGCTTGAGGTGGGCGGTGCGGCGGGGCGGGCCGTGCGGGTCGGGTTCGGGTGGGTGGTGTGCGGGGCGCTGCTGCTGGGGGCGTGGGCGCAGTCGGGGACGCTCGGGTATGTGGTGCCGCGGTCGGCTCTGCCGTCTTTCGTCGCCGCCAAGTACCGGGAGCCTTGGGGTGGTTATCACTGGATCACGCCTCTGGTGCGGTACGGGGATGTGGTGCTGGCCAAGACGTTTCCCGCTCGGCAGATTCCTGCGTACGGGGCGTACACGGTGGCGCCTGGGTATCCGGACTTCTTCCTCGATGACGAGGGGGCTCGGGAGGCGGCGGTGCGGGCGTATTTCGCGGGCGGGGTGTCTCGGGGGGAGCGGGTTGAGGTGTTGCGGCGGTACAAGGTGCGGTGGGTGGTGGCTTATCGGAGTGACGGGGGGTTGGGGGGGGGGGATCCGGCGTTGGAGCGGGTGGCTGTGGGGCCGCGGGGGCAGATTCTGTATCGGGTGGTGGTGGGGTAGTTCGGGGC
>NZ_JAFVLN010000032.1 GCF_017377775.1 Streptomyces sp. VRA16 Mangrove soil | reverse complement strand
GCGGCGGCGGCGGGGCGGCCCCCGCCCCCCCCCCCCCCCCCCCCCCACCACCCGCAGGCGGCGTGCCGCTACGCCTCGCCCGCCTCCGTGAACGTGAACGCGAACTCAGCCGCCTGCGGCCGCAGTTGGTACTGCGGAAGCGGGCCGGGACCGCACGACTGGGAGCCGATGCCCTGCTGGCCGTGGTCCAGGTTCACCCACACCGTGTCACCGGCGACCAGGTCGGTTCGGTGCGTGGCCGCGTCGAGCTGCTCCGTCGTCCAACGGCGGGCCGTGAACCAGAACTCCGGTTCGCCCTCGACGCGCAGGCCCCCGATCTCGGCCCACCGCACGTCGGCGCGGGCGCCGTTCTCCTGCGGGTACACGTACGGCGTCTGCAGCCCGTCCACGTCGTCGTGCCACAGGCCCAGCGCGGACGCCTGCCGCGTGTCCGGGTACGCCTCGCCGGGGCCGCCGCCGAACCAGCGCACCCGCGAGGCGCCCCCGGGCAGCCCGAACCGGACGCCGAGCCGGGGCAGCGGCACCTTCCACTCGCCCACCGGCGCCACCGAAACCGTCAGGCGCACGGCCGTGCCGTCGGACGTCCAGCGGAACACCGTCCGCAGGCCCGCCTCGCGGCCCGCCGGTGCCACCCGGCCGCGTACCGTCAGTGCGTCGTCGCTCAACTCCACGTCATCCACGCGGTGTTGGACGCGGTGCAGGCCCAGCTTGCGCCACTCCTCACCGAGCCGGATGTCTTCCTGCCAGCTCGCGCCCGCGTCGTTGTCGGTCGGCGCCCGCCACACGTCCAGGCGCGGCGCGACGACCGGGACCCGGCCGACGGTGCGCAACTCGCCCGTGCGCGGGTCGAAGGAGGCCGGACCGAGTGTGATCAGCCGCTCGCCGCGCACCGGACGGTCCCCGGTCGCCGCCCTCGCGACCGGACGCGGCGTCAGAACGGCAGCGCCCCACGCCACTTCGTGGCCGTCGGCGCCGAGGGCGCGTACCGTCCACTGGGTCTCCGCGTCCCGCGCGTCCACCGGCGGCGCCGGCAGCTTCACCTCCGCGGACTCGCCCGCCGCGAGCGGCGGCACGGACAGCGGGCCGGCCTCGACCGTCTCACCGTCGACCTGGTACGACCACTCGAAGGTCAGATGGGACAGGTCGCGGAAGTCGTGACGGTTCGTCACACCGACCGTCCCCGCACCGGTGTTGACCTCGATGCGGACCGGCTCGACGACCTTCTTGAACTCGATCAGGCCCGGTGTCGGCGTGCGGTCGGGGAAGAGCAGCCCGTCGCAGACGAAGTTGCCGTCGTGCAGCTCCTCGCCGAAGTCGCCGCCGTACGCGTACCCGTACCGCTCGTCCTTGATCCCGTGGTCGATCCACTCCCACACGAACGCGCCCTGCAGCCGCTCGTGCGCCTCGAACAGCCGCTGGTACTCGGTCAGACCGCCCGGACCGTTGCCCATCGCGTGCGCGTACTCGCACAGGATGAAGGGCAGCCCGCGGCGCCGCTCCGTGCCGCCGTCGAGGTGCGCGCCGATCTGCTCGACCTCGGCGTGCGAGGCGTACATCCGTGAATACACGTCCGTGTCACGGCAGTTGATGTCGCCCTCGTAGTGCACGAGGCGCTCCGGGTCACGGCCGCGGATCCACTCGGCCATCGCCGTCAGACCGCGCCCGGTGCCCGCCTCGTTGCCGAGCGACCACATCACGACCGACGGGTGGTTCTTGTCGCGCTCCACCATGCGGGCCGCCCGGTCCAGGAGGGCCGGGGTCCACCGCTCGTCGTCCACCGGGTTGTCCCGCCACGCCTGCTCGACGAACCCGTGCGTCTCCAGATCGCACTCGTCGATCACCCACAGGCCGTACTCGTCGCACAGGTCGAGGAACGCCGGGTGCGGCGGATAGTGGGAGGTACGGACCGCGTTGATGTTGTGCGACTTCATCAACTCGACGTCACGGCGCATCGTGTCGAGGTCGAGCGCGCGGCCGTGCTCCGGGTGCCACTCGTGCCGGTTGACGCCCTTGAAGAGCACGGGCACGCCGTTGACCTTGATCAGACCGTCCTCCAGGGCCACCGTGCGGAACCCGATCCGCAGCGGCACCCGCTCGCCCTCGGTCACCAGCTCACCCGCGTACAGGCGTGGCGTCTCCGCCGTCCACGGCTCCACCGCCACGGTGACCGGCTCGCCCGTCGCCGTGTCGATGCCGAGCTCGGGGACGGTGACGCGGCCGTCCACGTCGCTGTCGACACGCAGCGTGCCGAGCCCGCTCGTGTGGTCGTACGAGGCGTGCGCGAAGAAGTCGAGGACGCAGCCGGCCGGGCGGTGCAGCAGGGTGACGTCACGGAAGATGCCCGGCAGCCACCACTGGTCCTGGTCCTCCAGGTACGAGCCCGACGACCACTGGTGGACGCGGACCGCGAGGACGTTCCCGGCGGGCTTCAGCAGATGGCCGACCGCGAACTCGTGCGGCAGCCGGCTGCCCTTGAACTCGCCGAGATCCGTGCCGTTCAGCCACAGCCGGGCGCACGACTCCACCCCGTCGAGACGGAGCGTCGCGGAGCCGTCGGCCGGCCAGTCGTCCGGCAGGTCGAAGGTGCGCAGATGGTCGCCGGTCGGGTTCTCGGTCGGCACGTACGGCGGGTCGACCGGGAACGGGTAGAGGTGGTTCGTGTAGATCGGGGCGCCGAACGCGCCGTCGCCCTGGAGGACCCAGTGACCCGGCACCCGTACCTCGGGCCACTGCGCGGCGTCGTACCCCTCGGCCGCGAAGGACTCGTCGTGCGCGTCCGCGGTCGGCGACAGTCGGAACCGCCAGGAGCCGTTCAGGGAGAGGGAGTGGGCGGACGACGCGGCGTACCAGGCGCGCGGGGGCAGCGCCCCGTTGCCCGGCAGGACGTCGTCGACGTAGTCGACATGGCGATTGGACATGGATCTCCCAACAAGTGGTGTGCGGGTCGCGTTACCGATGGTTGTCGTGGGCCAGAGCCAGCGCGGCCTCGAGCGCGAACGTCGCCGCACCCAGGCAGACCGGGTCCGTGGGGATGGGGGAGAGCACGATCTCGGCGCGGGCCAGCGAGTGACGCAGCGCGTGCCGGGCGACCGCCGCCCGCACCTCGTCGAGGAGCACGTCGCCGAGGTACGTGGTGACCCAGCTGCTGAGGACGATCACCTCGGGGTTGAGCAGATTCACCAGATCGGCGATGCCCGCCCCGAGATAGCGCGCCGTGTCCCGCACGGCCTTGACCGCGACCGGCTCCCCTTCGGCCGCGGCCCGTCCGAGGGCCCGGAGGGTCGCGGTCTGGTCGCCGGGGTGGAGCAGCGGTGAACTCGGGCTCAGTTCACGGAGGTTGAGCATGATGCCGGGCGCCCCGACGTACGTCTCCACGCAGCCGTGATTGCCGCAGTGGCAGAGCCGGCCGTCCAGGACGAGCGTGGTGTGGCCCCACTCGCCCGCGCTGTTGCCGATGCCCCGGTACAGGCCGCCGCCGAGCGCGAGGCCCGCGCCGACGCCCGTACCGAGATTGACCACCACCGCGTCCTCGCGCCCGCGGGCCGCCCCGAACCACAGCTCGGCGACGGTGCTCGCGTGCAGCGGGTTGTCGAGGTGCAGCGGCAGGTCGATGCGCTCGGCGAGCAGCGTGCGCAGCGGGACGCCGTGCCAGTTCCAGTTGGGCGCGTACACCGAGACGCCGCCCTCGCGGTCGACCTGCCCCGGCAGCGAGACACCGACACCGAGCACCCGCCCCTCGTGCCCGGCGAGCACCTCGTGGACGGCCTCGGCGATCCGGGCGACGACCTGCTCCGGCCGGTTCTCGCCGGGACGCAGCTCGCGGTCCGCGCGGGCCCAGGGCTTCAGGGCCAGATCGAACAGCTCGGCGTGCACATACGTCTCGGCGACGTCCACGCCGACCAGCGCCCCGTGCCCGGCGGCCACGGCGACCAGGCCGCGCGGCCGCCCGCCCGCCGAGTCCTCGAAACCGACCTCCGTGAGCAGCCCCAGGTCCAGGAGTTCGCTGACCAGGTTGGCGACGGTCGCCTGGCTCAGCCCGGTCAGGGCCGCCAACTCCCGGCGGGACACGGGGGATTCGGCGATGATGTGCCGCAGCACGTCGTACCGGTTCGCGGTGCGGATGTCACGCGAGGTGCGCTTCACACCGGCACCCGCCCGGACCCGGTGGCCCGCTTCAGCCACACCGTCGCCGCGAGCGACACCGCGGACAGGGCCGCGAGCAGCCACGGCACCGCGTGGATGCCGGACCCCTCGATGCCGACGCCGAGCAGCGGCGGCGCCGCGACCCCGCCCACCATCGACGCGGCGATCACCCACGCGCCGGCCCGCTCGGCACCGGGCAGCGCCCGGCTCAGCCAGGGCAGCCCGGTCGGGAACACCGGCGCGATGAACAGGCCCACACCCGCGTACGCGTACGGCGCGGCTCCCGGGACCAGGGCGAGCAGCAGACAGCCCGTCATGCCCGCCGCGCACACGGTGAGGATGATCTCGGGCGCGTACCGCAGCGTGAGCGGCACGACCAGGAAGCGGCCCACCGTCATCATCAACCAGTACACGGAGGTGGCGGAGGCGGCGAAGGTCACGCCGTAACCGACCGTCTCCAGGTGTGTCGGCTCCCAGCCGCCGACACCGGCCTCCACGGCGACGTTGAGGATGTAGAGCACGAGGAAGCCGGCGAGGACGCGGGACACCAAGCCGCGTTGCGGGGAGGGGAGTCGACCGGTGGCGCCGGGCTCCGGTCGTGGGGCGTCGCGGACCCCGCCCGTGGCCAGGACCAGCACCGCCGAGAGCACGGCGCACACCCCGAACGCGGTCGCGTAGTCGTCGGGGCCCAGCCATGCCACGAGCGCGGGGCCGAGCACCGCGCCGATGCCGAAGTGGGCGTTGAGGATGTTGAGCATCGCCGTCGACCGGGCGCCGAACCCGACGGCGAAGAGCTGGTTGAGCCCGTAGTCGATGCCGCCGAAACCGAGCCCGCCGAGGAACGCGGCGAGCAGCGCGAGCGGCCAGTCCCGAGCGAGCGCGAAGCCCGCCGTGCCGGCCGCCAGCAAGGTGTAACTCGCCGCCAGCAGCGCCCTGTTGCTGATCCGGGCGTGGATCGCGTTGAAGGCGAGCACGCCCACGACGCCACCGGTGAAGTGCAGGCTCAGACCGAGCCCCGCCCCCGCGGGGGACAGTCCGTACGTGTCGCGCAGGCCCGGGACCGCCGGGCCGTACAGCGCCTGCACCATGCCGATGAGCACGAACGCGACGCAGGAGGCGGCCGCCGCGGGGCGCGTGAACAGACGCGGCGCGGGCGGCGCCGCCGCGTCCCGCGACAGGGCGGCTTCGGGCATGGGGGAACACCGGGATTCCGTGAGGTGGGTCGGGGAGAGGTGCGGGACGGCCGCCTTCCAGGGAACGAACCGTCCCGCGCACCTCACGCTAGGACGCCCTCCGAGACTTCGACAAGGGGTTAGAAGAAGCCCTGACGAAAGTCCAAGAGGTTTCGCGAAAGTCCTGCACACCCCTCCAATTCCGGTGACGAAAGTCCAGTGACCGGCGGCCGGTTCAGCGGTCGAACAGGGCCCGGACGAAGGCGTTGCCGAACTTCCCCTCCGGGTCGAGGCGCCTCGCGAGCGCCGCGAAGGCGGCGGCCCGCGGATACCGCGTGACGACCCGCTCCGGCGCGGCCGTGAACACCTTCCCCCAGTGCGGGCGCGGGTCGAACTCCCGCAGCCGGTCCTCGACCAGCGACACGATCGGCAGTACGCGCTCGGTGTCCGCCACCCACGTGAAGTGGAAGGCGACGGTGTCCCGGCCGTACGCCGGACTCAGCCACTGCGCGTCCGCCGCCACCGTCCGCACCTCGCACACCTGCAGCACCGACGCGATCCGGTCCCGTACGGCGTCGAGGGCGGCCAGCGCGGCCTGCGCGTGCTCGCGCGGCAGGAGGTACTCCGACTGGAGCTCCTCGCCGCTGCTCGGGGTGAACTCCGCCCGGAAGTGCGGCAGCCGCTCGTGCCAGGGGCCCGGCACCCCGAACTGCTCGGTGCAGTTGACGGCCGGCATGCCGGGGACCGGGTGCTGCTTCTCGGTGGCGGGCTCGGCCCAGGGGAAGTCGACGGGCAGCGGATGCCGCTGCTTGACCCAGACCTGGTCGAAGCGCGGCGCCTGCCACGTGGTGAACAGACTCACGCTGTACGCGGACGAGGTGACGGCCGCGAAGTCGAGTCCTTGGAAAGGGAGTTCACGGAAGACGTGCTGACTCACCTCGTAGTCCGGCTCCACGTCCAGAGTGAGCGAGAGCACGACACCGAGGGCGCCCAGCGAGACGACGGCGCCCTCGAAGCCCTCGTCGCCGCGGGCCGGCGTGATGATCTCGCCGGTGCCGGTCAGGATCTCCACCGCGCGCACGGCCCCGGCGAGCGACTTGTTCGCGTTGCCCGAGCCGTGGGTGCCGGTAGCCACCGAACCGGCGACCGAGATGTGCGGCAGCGACGCCATGTTCGGCAGCGCGAGTCCGTGCGCGTGCAGCACCGCCGCGAGATCGGCGTAGCGCACGCCGCCGCCGACGCGGACGGTGCGCGCGGTCGAGTCGATGTCGATCCCGGCCGGCAGGCCGCTGAGCGAGACGAGTACGCCGCCCCGGTCCGCGTCCACGTCGGCGATCCGGTTGAAGGAGTGCCCGCTGCCGAGCACCCGCACGTGCGGGCTCTTCGTCACGAGGGCGAGCAGTTCGTCGGGCGAGGTCGGGCGGTGCACCTCGGTGGCGGAGAAGGTGATGTTGCGGGCCCAGTTGGTGGGGCGGGGTTCGGGCATGACGGACGGCCTTTCCATGAGGTCCTGTGGCGATTTGATCACGCACCGGTGGCGCAGAATGCGCTTACTCCCAGGTAGCACAGAGGCAGACACAGCCCGGGGGGCAGCAGCAGGGTCAGGCCCCGTCAGGGGCGCGGGGCTGTGTCGATCCGCGGCTCCGCCGCGTGGGCGCGACCGGCGGTGAGGTCAGCCCTGTCAGGGGCGCGGGGCTGTGTCGATCTGCGGCTCCGCCGCGTGGGCGCGACCGGCGGTGGTCGTGCCCCGTAAGGGGCGCGGGGAACTGCGCGACCAGCCCCCACCGGGCCCGCACCCGGCGATGGCGCGACCGGGGGCCGAGCTGGAAACTGGTTGGAGCGCTCACCCCGCGCCGGGGTGCCGCCTTGCCCACCCTGCCGCCCATGGCGGCAGATTGCCCAAGGCGGGGTGGGACGGCGGGCGACCGCCCAAGGCGGCGGGGCGAGAGGCACGCTCGGCGACAGGGTGGGCCCAATCAGGCTGAGGCGCGGCGGACCAGTTCTGTCGGGAGTATCACCGTCGCCGGATCCTCCCCACTGATCTGCGCGAGCAGCACCCGCACCATCTCGGAGCTGATCCGATCGAACGGATGCCGGATCGTCGTCAGCGGCGGCTGCGTCGCCAGCGCCGCGGGCGAATCGTCGAAGCCGCCGATCGCCACATCCTCCGGAACCCGCAGCCCGGCCTGCGACAGCGTGCTCATGACGCCCTGCGCCATCAGGTCCGAGGCGACGAACATCGCGTCGAACTCAACGCCCCGCGCGAGGAGTTCGGCCGCCGCGGCCTCACCGCTCGCCCGGCTGTAGTCACCGGTGACGATCAGCTGCTCGTCGACCTCGATGCCCGCCTCGGCGAGCACCTCCCGGTACCCGGCGAGCCGGTCCACCCCACCCGGTGTGTCCAGCGGACCGGTGACCGTGGCGATCCGGCGCCGCCCCAGCGAGAGCAGATGGCGCACCATGTCGCGAGCCCCGTCCCGGTCGTCCGCGGCGACGTAGCTCACCTTCGTGCCCGGCGCGCCGATCCCCATCGGCCGGCCGCACGCCACCAACGGCACCCCCGCGTCGCGCAGTTCGGCCGCGACCGGGTCGCCGGAGTGCGACGAGACGAGCAGCACGCCGTCGACGTGCCCCGAGGTGATGTAGCGCAGATTGCGGCGCCGCTCGTCCGGCGTGCCCGCGATCATCAGAAGGAGCGTGATGTCGCGCTCCGCGAGCGCCTTGGTGCAGGCGCGCAGGAGCACATTGAAATTGGGGTCCTCGAAGAACTTCTCCTGCGGTTCCGTCAGCAGGAACGCCACCGAGTCCGAGCGTCCCGTGCTGAGGCTGCGGGCGTGCCGATTGACGACGTACCCCGTTTTCTTGATGGCGCTCTCCACCGACAGCCGGGCCGCGGGGGAGACGTAGTGCCCACCGTTGAGATAGCGGGAGACGGTGCCGCGCGAGACCCCCGCCACCCGTGCCACGTCGTGGATGGTGGGCGGTTTGCGGCGTTCGTTCGGGCTGGTCGTCATGGTCCTCGATGGTGAAGGGGTGGTGCGGTCAGGGGCGGTGCGTACGGCTGCGTACCAGTGTGACGGTCCGGACTCGTCCCGCCCCGGGACAGGTCCGGACCTGTGCGTCACGACTTGATGGAACCACTCAACAGGTCGAGAGACCAGAACCTCTGGATCACCAGGAAGAGCGCGATCAGCGGCAGGATCGCCAGCAGACAGCCCGTGATGACCAGAGTGTAGAGCGCGGGCTGCGACGAACCCTGGGCGAGCAGGGTGTAAAGACCCAGCGTGACAGGGAACTTGGTGTCGTCGGCCAGCATCACGTACGGCAGCAGGAAGTTGTTCCAGATGCCGACGAACTGGAAGAGGAACACCGTGATCAGGCCCGGCGTCAGGAGCGGCATCGCGATGCGCGTGAAGATGCGCCACTCGCCGGCCCCGTCCATCCGTGCCGCTTCGAGCAGTTCGACCGGAACGGCCGCGGCCGCGTAGATCCGGACGAGGTAGACCCCGTACGGGGAGAGGATCGACGGCAGCAGCATCGCCCCGTACGTGTTCGCCAGGTGCATCTCGGACAGCAGCAGGTACTGCGGGATCGCGAGCACGATGCCCGGGACCAGCACCCCGGCGAGGATCAGCTTGAAGACGAACTCCCGGCCGCGGAAGGAGAACCGGCCGAGCGCGTAGCCGCCCGCCGCCGACACCAGCGTCGACAGGATCGCGCCGCCGCCCGCGTACAGGGCGGAGTTGCCCATCCACTGCCAGAAGATGCCGTCGCGGTACAGGCTCAGGTCGTGGATGTTGTCGAACAGACCGGAGCCCGGCGCGAGCGTGAACGTGGAGAACAGCTCGGAGCGGGTCTTGGACGCCGCCATGAACACCCAGATCACCGGGATCAGGCAGTACAGGGCGCCGAGCAGCAGCACCAGCGTGGGCACCCAGGCGGTGCGCCGTCCCGGGCGCGCGGCGTTCGCCTTGAGGCCGGTGCCCGCCGTCAGGGTCAGGGACGTCATGCCTGGTCCTCCTTGGTGAAGCGGCCGGCGATACGCAGGAGCGTGAAGGAGAGCAGGTACGTCCCCGCGGCGAGGACGACCGCCGTGGCGGAGGAGGCGTACATGTCGTTGCGGCCGAACGCGGCGTTGTAGATCGCGAACAGCGGGCTCCAGGAGTTGGAGATGCCGTTGGTGATCGCCTGCATGGCCTTGGGCTCGGTGAACACCTGAAGGGTGGCGATGACCGAGAAGAAGAAGGTCAGGACGAGCGAGGGCAGCACGATCGGGATCTTGATGCGCAGTGCGATCTTGAGATCGCTCGCGCCGTCGATCCGGGCCGCCTCGTAGATCTCCTGCGGGATCGCGCGCAGCGCCGTGTAGATCACGATCATGTTGAAGCCGGTGCCGCCCCAGACCGCGATGTTGGCGAACGACAGATACAGATTGCCGCCGTCGAACAGATCGGGCTGCGGCAGGCCGAGCTCGCGCAGGATGAAGTAGAAGGGGCTGACGTCGGGCAGGTACAGGAAGCCCCACATCATGGCGGCGAGGATGCCGGGAACCGCGTAGGGCAGGAAGATCGCGAGCCGGGCGAACGGTCCGGTGCGGGCCCGCGGGGTGTCCAGCATCAGGGCGAAGACCAGCGCGAGGCCGAGCATGGTCGGAATGACGATGGCGCCGTAGCCGAGGGCCCGCAGGATGCTGTGGCCGAAGTCGGAGTCGTGCAGGACGGCCGTGTAGTTGCCGATCCCGTTCCAGACCTCCTGGCGCGCCCCTGAGCCGAGACCGATGCCCTTGACCTCGACCTTGTGCAGGCTGAGCCAGACCGAGTAGCCGATCGGAACGACCGTGAAACCGGCGAACAGGACCAGCGTCGGGAGCAGGAACCAGTACGGGGCGAAGCGGCCGAGGCCGCGGCGTGTGGGGCGGGGTCCCTTGGCGGACGGGGCGAGGCCCCCCGCCAAGGGACCGACCGCGGGGCGGCCGGTGCCCTTGAGGGAGGTGGTGCTCATGCCTCGGTCACCTTGAATCCGGACTTCTTCATGTCCTGGTAGGTCTTGGCCTGCATGGTGTCGAGCGCGGAGGCGAACCTCGCCTTCTTCCTGGCCTTGGCGGCGGCGCCGAAGCCGTCGGTGAAGGCCTGGTAGGCGGTCTGCACGTTCGGGCCCCAGGCGGAGGCGACGGCGGTCGCCGAGATCTTCGCGGCGTCGGTGTAGAAGTCCTTCTGGTTCGGGAAGAACTCCGGCGTCTTGAGGATGTCGCCGGAGGACTGGCCGGCGGTCGCGGCCGGGTAGACGCCCGAGTACTTGACCAGGGCGGCGAGCGCCTCGGGGTCGGTGTTGAGCCACTTGGCGAACTTGGCGGCGGCCTCGACGTTCTTCGAGTCGCTGGAGACACCGGTGGACGAACCGCCCCAGCTGCCCGTCCTGCTCTCGCCCGCGCTCCACTGCGGCAGCGCCGCCATGCGCCACTTGCCCTGGGTGTCGGGTGCGGTGGAGACCAGGGTGCCCGGCGCCCACACGGCGGAGACCCAGGCGATGTGCTTGCCCTTGTTCATGGCGCTGTTCCAGGCCGGGGTGTACATCGGCTGGTTGTCGATCACGCCCTCCTCGACCAGGCCGCCCCAGAACTCGGTGACCTTCTTGGTCGCGGCGTCGTCGATGCCGACCGTCCACTTGCCGCCGCCGTCGACCGTCCACCACTTGGCGCCGGCCTGCTGGGACAGGCCCGCGAACAGACCGGAGTCGTTCGAGGAGAACGTGGTCAGGAAGATGTCCGGGTCGGCCTTCTTCGCGGCGCGGGCCACCTCGGCGAACTCGTCCCAGGTCGTCGGCACGTCCAGCTCGTGCTTCTTGAACAGGTCCTCGCGGTAGTAGAACATCAGCGCCCCGCCGTCCTGCGGGATCGCGTACACCGCGTCCGTGCCGAGCGTGACCATGCCCCACATGCCCTCGGCGAAGCCCGACTTGGCATCCTTCGCGTACTTCGCGATGTCCGCGAGGACGTCGTTGGAGACCAGGGTCGGCAGCGACTGGTACTCGACCTGGATCAGGTCGGGGGCGTTGCCCGCCTTCTTCGCGGTGATCAGCTTGGTGACCATCTCGCCGCCGCTGGCCTGCTTGGACACCGTCACCGTGATGTCCGGGTTCTTCTTGTTCCAGATCGCGGCAACCTTTTCCATGCCCGGCGCCCACGACCAGTAGGTCAGCTTGACCGGACCCGAGCTCGTGCCGGAGTCGCTGTCGTCGGAGCCGCCGCAGGCGGCGAGGGAACCGGCGAGGCCGGTGGCGAGGGCTCCGGCGAGGACGGAGCGCCTGCGGATTTCGCGACGGTGGATCGACATCTTCTCTCCCCTGGAAGGCGGGCCGGTCCGGGTGCCCCTCGTGGGGGGCTCCCCGCCGATTGCGGCGGGGGCACGAAGGGGGCGGAAAGCCGGACGGCTGAGCACGTGGGTCCGTGCCGTTCTGTGATCGTGCACAGTAGAGAATTGTTTCGCCCCCTTGTCAATGCGTGGGGTTGAGGGTTACTTACTTGTTGCCAACAGATGAAGCTGGGTCTGAATCCTGTGCCCGGTTACAGTCCGGAGTCCGGCTGAACTCGACGTTCCGGTACGGCCGTTCCCCGCCCTTGCCCCAGGGAGTCATGTGATGACCCACCCCACCCCGCACACCGGCATGCCCCTGGCGCCCCTGCCGCCTCTTGCGTTCGGCGGTGACTACAACCCCGAGCAGTGGCCGCGCGAGGTGTGGCGCGAGGACGTGGCCCTGATGCGCGAGGCCGGCGTGAACCTGGTCAGCCTCGGCGTCTTCGCCTGGGCCAGGCTGGAGCCGCGCCCGGGGGAGTACGACTGGGGGTGGCTGGACGAGGCAGTGGACCTGCTGCACGCCTGGGGCGTGCGGATCGCACTCGGTACGCCGACGGCCGCGCCGCCCGCCTGGTTCTACCGCGCCCACCCCGACGCCCTGCCCGTGCGCCGTGACGGCGTCCGCCTCGCCTTCGGCTCACGCGCCGCGATCTGCCACTCGCACCCGGCCTACCGCGCCGCGGCCGCCTCCATCACGACCCGGCTCGCCGAGCGCTACGGCGACCACCCCGCGGTGATCCTGTGGCACGTCTTCAACGAGTACGACGGCCCGGCCGTGGTCTGCTACTGCGACCTGTGCGCCGCCGCCTTCCGGACCTGGCTGCGCGAGCGCCACGGCACCCTGGAGGCGCTCAACTCGGCCTGGGGAACGGCCTTCTGGGGCCAGGGCTACGGCGACTGGGAGGAGATCACCCCGCCGCGCGTGACCGCCTCCGCCGGCAACCCGGCCCAGCAGCTCGACTACCGCCGCTTCGCCGACGCCCAGGCGCGCGCCTGCTTCACCGCCGAACGCGACATCCTGCACCGCCTCTCGCCCGGCGTCCCCGTCACCACGAACTTCACCACCGCCCCCAGTCAGGGCGACAAACTCGACTACTGGGCCTGGGCGAAGGAGGTCGACCTCGTCACCAACGACCACTACCTGATGACCGACGGCCGCCGTACGCACGTCAACCTGGCCCTCGCCGCCGACCTGACCCGCTCCGTGGCGGGCGGCGGCCCCTGGCTGCTCCTCGAACACGCCCCGTCCGGCGTCAACTGGCAGCCCCACAACCCCGCCAAACGCCCCGGCGAGATGGCCCGCAACTCCCTCGGTCACGTGGCCCGCGGCTCCGAGGGTGCCCTGTTCTTCCAGTGGCGGCAGTCGGTGAGCGGCGCCGAGAAGTTCCACTCGGCGATGCTCCCGCAGGGCGGCACGGGCACGCGGGTGTGGCGCGAGATCACCGAACTGGGCGCCCGCTTGGCGGACTTGACCGACGTGCGGGGCACCCGCACCCGCGCCGACGTCGCCATGGTCTGGTCCTGGGAGTCCTGGTGGGCCCAGTCCCTGGAATGGCGCCCCAGCAGCGACCTCGACTCCCGCGAACGCCTCGACGCCTTCTACGAGGCCCTCTACGACCGCCATCTCACCGTCGACTTCCTGCCCCCGGACGGCCTCGCGGACCTGGACCCGGAACACCACCCGCTCCTTGTGGTCCCCCAGCTCTACCTGGCCCCGGCGACCGTCGCCGCCGACCTCGACCGGTACGTCCGCCGCGGCGGCACGGTCCTCGTCTCCTTCTTCTCCGGCCTCGTCGACGAGAACGACACCTTCCACCCGGGCCCGCACCCCGGCGCCCTGCGCGACGTCCTCGGCCTGACCGTCGAGGAGTTCAGCCCGCTGCTCCCCGGCGAGCGGGTCACCGTAAGGACCGCGCAGGGCGCGGAGTACGAGGCGGACCTCTGGTCGGAGGTCGTCGTCCCCGCGGGCTGCGAGACGTACGCCGCCTTCGCCGACGGCCGCACCGCCGCGGGCCCCGCCCTCACCCGGCACGCCCTCGGTGACGGCGCCGCCTGGTACCTGGCGACCCGGCTCACCGGCGACGCCCTCGGCGCCGTCGTCGACCAGGTGCTCGCGGACGCTGGAATCACCCCGGCCGACCTGCCCCGCGACGTCGAACTCGTCGTCAGGGAGGGCGAGTCGGACCTGTTCCACTTCGCCCTCAACCACACCGGCGCCGAGGCGAAGGTGACCCTGTCCGACGGCAGTCGCCGTGCCGTCGCGCCGGGCACGGCGGAGGTCTGGCGCGTACCGCGCTGACGCGCGTCCCTCGGCTCCCCGTCGTCACCTGCCACAGACTCCACCCCCCCTCAAGTCCCACGTCACTCCGTGAAGGGAACCCACCCCGTTATGCGCAGACGTACGGTCCTGACCGCCGCGGCGGCCACCGCGCTCGCCGCCCCCGTCCTGGGCGCGACCCCCGCGCTCGCGAGCAGCGCGTCGTCCTCCGCCTCCGGCACCGCCCGGCACGGCCTGGAGATCCGGGGCTGCGACATCTCCTCGCTGCCCAAGGACGAGGACCGCGGCGCGGTCTACCGGTACCCGAACGGCCGGCGCGGTGACGCCGTCGAGATCCTCGCCCACTACGGCGTCACCCACGCCCGCCTGAAGGTCTGGGTCAACCCGGCAGACGGCTACAACACCAAGAAACGGATCCTGCCGCTGGCCAAGCGTCTGAAGCGGGCCGGCATCGGCATCTGGGTCGACTTCCACTACTCGGACACCTGGGCCGACCCGGCGCACCAGACCAAGCCCGCCGCCTGGGACGGCCTCGACACCGCCGGCCTGACCCGCGCCGTCCACGACCACACCACCGACGTCCTCGGCGCTCTGCGCCGCCAGGGCACCCCGGCCGACCTGGTGCAGGTCGGCAACGAGATCAACGGCGGGCTGCTGTGGCCCGAGGGCAAGAACTGGGGCGACGGCTCCGGCGGCTGGGACACCCTGGCGGCCTTCCTCAAGGCGGGCCTCCAGGCGGCCCGCGACACCACGCCCCGCGTCCGCACGATGCTGCACATCGCCTCCGGCGGCGACAACGCGACGTCCCGCTGGTGGTTCGACGAGGCGGTCTCCCACGGCCTCGACTTCGACGTCATCGGGCAGTCCTACTACCCCTTCTGGCACGGCGACCTGGCGACGGCGGCCGCCAACCTCGCCGATCTGTCGGCCCGTTACGACAAGCCCGTGGTGATCGCCGAGACGGCGTACCCGTTCACGCTGGAGAGCGAGGACGCCACCAACGACATCCTCTCCAGCGAGTCCCAGCTCACCGAAGGCTTCCCGGCCACGCCCCAGGGCCAGGCCGACTGGCTCCGCGCGGTCGCCGACCTCCAGGCGAACGTCCCCGGCGGCAAGGGCCTCGGCTACTGCTACTGGGAAGGGGTGTGGACCTACCGCCCCGGCGACGGCTGGGACCCGGCGGACCCGACCTCCGGCAACGCCTGGGAGAACCTGGCGCTCTTCGACTTCGACGACAAGGCTCTGCCGGCGCTGAAGGTCCTGGGCGGCTACCGCTCCTAGGCGCCGGCCTGCCGGGTGCGGGTCCCCCCGGGGTGCGGGGAACTGCGCGAGAAGTCCCACCGGGCCACACCGGGCAACACGCCCGCACCCCGCAGCCGGGCCCCCGTAAGGGGCGCGGGGAACTGCGTGACCGACCCCCACGCACCCGCACCCGGCAACGAACCCCGTCCGGCCCAGCCGCACACAGCTCGCGCTGTCCACTCTGTGAGCGGTTACAGCACGAATCGGTCACCTTACTTGCCAATGATCAACCGGATGCGTTTACTTTGGCGCATCGCTGTGCGATCTCGTGTGTGCACGCTCCCAGAAATTGGATTCGGGGGCGTGCATGCCCACGCTTCGAATCCCCAGGAGAAGACTCCGCATGACGCACCACCGGCTCGCCTTCGGCGGCGACTACAACCCCGAGCAGTGGCCGGAGGCCGTCTGGCACGAGGACGTCCGGCTGATGCGCGAGGCCGGCGTCACCATGGTGAGCGTCGGGATCTTCTCCTGGGCGTTGCTCGAACCGGCCCAGGGCGACTACGACTTCGGCTGGCTCGACCGCGTCATCGACCTGCTGCACGAGAACGGCATCGCCGTCGACCTCGGCACGCCCACCGTGGCCCCGCCCAAGTGGTTCTACACCGCGCACCCCGACGCGCTGCCGGTCACCGCCGACGGCAACCGCCTCGCCTTCGGCTCGCGCGGCGCCATCTGCCACAGCAACCAGGCCTACCGTGACGCCGCCGCCCGCATCACCGAGCGGCTCGCCCGCCGCTACGGCACGCACGAGGCCGTCGCGATGTGGCACGTCCACAACGAGTACGGCGTCCCGGTCAGCGCCTGCTACTGCGAGAGCTGCGCCGCCCACTTCCGCCGCTGGCTCACGGCCACGTACGAGACCGTCGACCACGTCAACCACGCCTGGGGCACCGCCTTCTGGGGCCAGCGCTACGCCTCCTTCGAGGAGATCGACCCGCCGCGCACCACGCCGACCGTCGGCAACCCGGCCCAGCAGCTCGACTACAAGCGCTTCGCCGACGCCACCCTGCGCGAGAACTTCCAGCGCGAGCGCGACATCCTGCACCGCCTCGCCCCCGGCATCCCCGTCACCACCAACTTCATGACGGCGCTCAGCCAGTGCGACTCCATCGACTACTGGGCCTGGGGCCGCGAGGTCGACCTCGTCACCAACGACCACTACCTGATCACCGACGGCCGCCGTACGCACGTGAACCTCGCGATGGCCGCCGACCTGACCCGCTCGGTCGCGGGCGGCGCCCCCTGGCTGCTCCTGGAGCACTCCACCTCCGGGGTCAACTGGCAGCCCCGCAACCCGGCCAAGACCCCCGGCCAGATGGCCCGCAACTCCCTGGGCCACGTGGCCCGCGGCTCCGAGGGCGCCATGTTCTTCCAGTGGCGGCAGTCCCGGCGCGGCGCCGAGAAGTTCCACTCGGCGATGGTCCCGCACGGCGGCACCGACACCAAGGTGTGGCGGGAGGTGTGCGAACTGGGCGCCGCGCTGGGCGAGTTGGCCCAGGTGCGCGACACCCGTACGGTCGCCGACGCCGCCCTTCTGTGGGACTGGCACTCCTGGTGGGCGCAGCAGCTGGAGTGGCGCCCGAGCGAGGACCATGACGCCCGCGAGCGCGCCGACACCTTCTATGAGGCCCTGTACGACCGGCACCTCACCGTCGACTTCGCCCACCCGGAGGCCGACCTGTCGGCCTACCCGCTGGTCGTCGTCCCCGCCCTGTACCTGGCGACGGAGGCCGCCGCGCTCAACATCCGCGAGTACGTCGAGAACGGCGGCACCCTCGTCGTCTCGTACTTCTCCGGCATCGTCGACGAGCACGACGCCGTCCACGACGGCCCCTACCCGGGCGCCTTCCGCGATGTCCTCGGCCTGACCGTGGAGGAGTTCAGCCCGCTGCTCGCCGGCGAGACGGTCTCGGTCACCGGGCCCGACGGGGCCCGCCTCACCGGCGACGTCTGGACCGAGCTCGTCGTCCCGCGCGGCGCCGAACCGGTCTGGACGTACGAGACCGACACCACCGGGCTCGCCGCGGGCCGCCCCGCCGTCACCCGGCACACGTACGGGCAGGGCACCGCCTGGTACGTCTCCACGCGCCTGTCGGCACAGGACCTGGACACGATCCTCGCGGCGGCGGGCACGGACGCCGGAATCGAGCCGCGCCCCGAGCTCCCGCGCGACGTGGAGACGGTGACGCGCACGGGCGAGTCCGGCACGTACGTCTTCGCGATCAACCACACCCAGGACGAGGTGAAGATCCCGCTGGACGGCCCGTCGACGGAACTCCTGACCGGCCACACCGCGACGGGCCACCTGTGCGTGCCCCCGGGCGCGGTCAGGGTGGCCAGGCGGGAAGCCCCGTAGGCGCACCGGACTCCGGCCGGGGTCCGTGGGGGAAGTCCGGCCGGACCCCGGCGGCGCCGCACCCGGCCTTCGGTGCGGCGCCGCCACCACCCCCTGCCCGAGCCGCGGACGATCACCCGGGAGTACTGTTCCGGCGCATGACGCATACGGAATCGCCGCACACGGATCTGCCGCGCACTCTCACGCCCACCGACCGCACGCACCTGCGCCGCTTCAAGGAGAAGGCGAGTTTCGAGCGCGCGGACCTGGAGGCGATCCTGGACGCCGGTTTCGTCTGTCACCTCGGCGTCGTCGTCGACGGCGCCCCCATGGTCGTGCCGACGGCGTACGGGCGGGACGACCGGGAGCTGTACGTGCACGGTTCCGTCGCGAGCCGGAGCCTGGCAGCCCGTCCGGACGCCGAGATATGCGTCACCGTCACCCACGTCGACGGACTCGTGCTCGCCCGCTCCGTCTTCGAGCACGGCGTGAACTACCGCTGCGCCATGATCTACGGCGTCCCGCGCAAGGTCACCGGCGACGCCGAGAAGACCGAGGCGCTACGCATCCTCACCGAGCACACGGCCCCCGGCCAGTGGGACTACGCCCGCCGCCCCAGCCGCAAGGAACTCGCGGCCACCACCATCCTCGCGCTCTCCCTCGAAGAGGCCTCCGTCAAGATCAGCGCGGGCCCGCCGGACGACGGCGACTCGGCCGACGCCGCCCTCGGCCTGTGGGCCGGCACGCTCCCGCTGACCTCGCGCTGGGGTGCCCCCACCGCCGACCCGGTGCTCCCCTCGCACATCACCGCGCCCGCGCACATCGTGGCCCGAGCGGGGACCCGGCAGGGCTGACCGCGGGGCGGGGGATACCGTGGGAGGAGCTGTGACCGTCGAAGGAGCAAGGAGAACGGGATGCAGAGCCGCACGGCGCTGGTAGAGGACCTGATGGAGCGCTTCCCGCACGTTCCGAAGGAAGCGGTCTTCAAGGAGGACCTGCTCCGGGGCGGTGTCGCGTTCGACCCCTCCGCGCTGAGCGACAACGAGGACGGCGAGGTCAAGCCGAAGTCGTACTTCATCTTCTCCTTCGACCACGGCACCCTGCCCGAGCTGGGCGAGGCCGCCCTGCGCCGCCCGCCCGAGGAGATCGTGCTCACCGGCGGCCCCTACGACCTGCGCCGCACGGTCGTCTCGGTCCGCGTGAACCCGTCGTCGCCGTACCGCGTCGCGGCCGACGACTCCGGCATGCTCGGCCTCTACCTCGACGGCAAGCGCATCTCGGACGTCGGCGTGCCGCCCATGCCCGAGTACTACCGCCACAAGCTCTCCAACGGGAAGTCGGTCATGGAAGTGGCCCCCACGATCCAGTGGGGCTACCTGATCTATCTGACGGCCTTCCGCGTCTGCCAGTACTTCGGCGCCAAGGAGGAGTGCCAGTACTGCGACATCAACCACAACTGGCGCCAGCACAAGGCGGCGGGCCGCCCCTACACGGGTGTGAAGGACGTCGACGAGGTCCTGGAGGCCCTCGACATCATCAACCGGTACGACACCGCGAAGTCCTCCACCGCGTACACCCTCACCGGCGGCGCCATCACGTCGAAGGTGCAGGGGCTCGACGAGGCGGACTTCTACGGGCGCTACGCCAAGGCCATCGAGGAGCACTTCCCGGGCCGCTGGATCGGCAAGGTCGTCGCCCAGGCGCTCCCCAAGGACGACGTCCAGCGCTTCAAGGACTACGGCGTCCAGATCTACCACCCCAACTACGAGGTGTGGGACGAGTACCTGTTCAAGATGTACTGCCCGGGCAAGGAGCGGTACGTCGGCCGTGACGAGTGGCACAAGCGCATCCTCGACTCCACCGAGGTCTTCGGCGCGCGCAACGTGATCCCGAACTTCGTCGCGGGTGTCGAGATGGCCGAGCCGTTCGGCTTCAAGACGGTGGACGAGGCGATCGCGTCGACGACGGAGGGCCTGCGCTTCTTCATGTCGCACGGGATCACGCCCCGGTTCACGACGTGGTGCCCGGAGCCGACGACGCCGCTCGGCAAGGAGAACCCGAACGGGGCGCCGCTGGAGTACCACATCCGCCTGCTGGAGGCGTACCGCTCGACGATGGACGAGTTCGGTCTCTCCTCGCCGCCCGGATACGGTCCCGCGGGCGCGGGCCGCGCCGTCTTCTCGGTGAGCTCCTTCATGGACAGCCTGGCGCCGAACTCCGAGGCCGTGGAGACCCCGCAGGCCTGACGGCCCCGCGGCCCCCTCAGTCGTAGCCCTGCGACTCGACGCGCGCCCCGCCCACCGGCTCGGCCGGCGCGGCGGGGCGCTCCGTCTCCTGCTCCCGCTCGGGCGGTGCCGGATCGGGTGCCGCCTCAGCGGCGCGACAGCGCCGGGCAGCAGCGGGGGCGAGGCCGGCAGCGCGGCCACGAGTTCGGCCGCGCCCCGGCCCCGAACGGTGGAGCGCGCCGAGCACCACCGTGCCGTCAGGCGCGCGGCGCCCCGGCGAGGCGCTCGGGGGTGAGCAGCTGCGCCAGCTTCTCGGCGGGCAACAGGCCCTTCTCCAGGGCGAGTTCGGCGACCCCGCGCCCCGTCGCGAGCGCCTCTTTGGCGATGGCGGTCGCGGCGGTGTACCCGATGTGCGGGTTGAGCGCCGTGACGAGCCCGATCGAGTTCTCCACGCTCGTGCGCAGGGCCTCCTCGTTGGCGGTGATGCCGGAGACGCAGCGTGTGGCGAGGGTGCGGCACGCGGCGCTCAGCGAGGTGATGCTGCGCGACAGGGAGTGCAGGATGACCGGCTCGAAGGCGTTGAGCTGGAGCTGGCCCGCCTCGGCGGCCATGGTGATGGTGACGTCGTTGCCGATGACCTCGAAGGCGACCTGGTTGACGACCTCGGGGATCACCGGGTTGACCTTGCCGGGCATGATCGACGAACCCGCCTGCACCGGCGGCAGGTTGATCTCGCCGAGGCCCGCGCGCGGACCCGACGACAGCAGTCGCAGGTCGTTGCAGGTCTTGGAGAGCTTGACCGCGATCCGCTTGAGGACGCCGGACAACTGCACGAAGGCGCCGCAGTCCTGGGTGGCCTCGACGAGGTTCACGGACGTCACGAGCGGCAGGCCCGTGATGTCGGCGAGGTGGGCGCGGGCCGATTCGGCGTACCCGGCCGGGGCGTTGAGCCCGGTGCCGATCGCGGTGGCGCCGAGGTTGATCTCGTGGACCAGCTCGACGGCCTCGGCGAGCCGGCCGCGGTCCTCCTCCAGCATCACGGCGTACGTGGAGAACTCCTGGCCGAGCGTCATCGGCACCGCGTCCTGGAGCTGGGTGCGGCCCATCTTCACGACCGAGCGGAACTCCACGGCCTTCGCGGCGAACGCGTCCTGCAACACGGCCATGGCGCGCAGCAGTTCGCGCGCCGACTCGATGGTGGCGACGCGCAGGGCCGTCGGGTAGGCGTCGTTGGTGGACTGGCCGAGGTTGACGTCCTCGTTGGGGTGGAGGTGGGTGTACTCGCCCCTGGCGTGGCCCAGCAGTTCGAGGGCGCGGTTGGCGACGACCTCGTTGGCGTTCATGTTCGTCGAGGTGCCGGCGCCGCCCTGGACGACGTCGACCACGAACTGCTCGTGCAGCTTGCCGCCGCGGATCTCCCGGCAGGCCTCGACGATCGCGTCGGCCTTGTGGGAGGGCAGCAGGCCCAGGTCCTGGTTGGCGCGGGCGGCGGCCTCCTTCACCGCGGCCAGCGCCTCGATCAGCCGCGGGTACACGGAGATCGGCACGCCGGTGATCGGGAAGTTCTCCACGGCGCGCAGCGTGTGGATGCCCCAGTACGCCTCGGCGGGGACGTCCCGCTCGCCGAGCAGGTCGTGCTCGCGCCGGAAGCCCGGGAGGCCGTCGGACAGGGGAGGGGGGACGGTGCTCACGCGGCGGCCTTCTCGTCGGTGCTGGTGGTCTTCTCGGTGGCCTGCTCCGGCGCCGCGACCAGGCGGCGCAGCAGGCCGGTGTCGGCTCCGCTGCCCGCGAGCAGCGTCGCTAGGACCGCGATCCGGGCCTGGCCCGCGCGCAGCGTGCCGGTGAGCACGGCGCCCGCGGCGACCAGGTCGACGGCGCCGCCGCCGGTGTAGATCTCGGCGAGCGGGCCCGCGGGGACCCGAGTGGTGACGGCGACCAGGACGCCGCGGCGCACGGCGGCGCGGACCGCGTCGGTGAACGCCGGAGTGGCGTTGCCCGCGCCGGTGGCGACGAGCACGATGCCCTGGGCGCCCGCCTCGACCGCGGCGTCGAAGAGGGTGGGGTCGGCGTCGCTGTGGTGCATGACGATGTCGACGCGCGGTATCCGGCCCACGGGCGGCGGGAGGGGCGCCGGGCGCTCGGCGGTGCGGCGGATGTCGACCCGGCCGAAGCCGAGCCGGCCCAGAGCTTCGGGCTGCGACGGGTTGCCGAACGCGTTCGCCGCGAGGGTCTGTGTCTTCACCGTGCCGCGCGCCGCGTGCACCTTGCCGTCGAAGGCGACGAGCACCCCCAGGTCCCGTACGGAAGCGGCGACCTGGAGCGCGTCGTACATGTTCCCCGGGCCGTCGCCGTCGGTGGCGCCGAGCGGCTTCTGCGCGCCCGTGAACACCACGGGCCGCGGGTCGTCGTGGTACAGGTCGACCAGGAACGCGGACTCCTCCAGGGTGTCCGTGCCGTGCGTGACGACGATGCCGTCGACGCCCGGGTCGGCCAGCTCCTCGCGCACCGCGCGCAGCAGGGCCAGCTGGTGCTCGCTGGTCATCTGCGAGCTGTTGATGTTGAACAGGTCGACGACCTTGACCTCCATGCCGTCCGGTACGGCGGCGCTGGCCAGAACCGTGTCCCCGCCCGCGTCGGCGGCGTAACCGGTGCCCTGCCAGCGGCTGGCGATGGTGCCGCCGGTGCTGATGAGGGAGATGCGCTTCATGGGGAGCTGCCTCGCGGGGTCGGTGAGGGAGGAGGCGTGCCTGCGTCAGGTGTGCCTGAAGCGCAAACACATTCGATCACCGCAAGGATAGGTCGAAAGCCACGCAATTTGATTGCCAATCCTGGCCCATGATCGCGGAATGCGTGGTGGATAATTGCGTCATGGACCGGATCGACCTGCACATCTTGCGCGAGCTCCAGAGCGATGGTCGCCTCAGCAACCAGGAGCTGGCCCAGCGGGTGGGCCTCAGCCCGTCGCCCTGTCTGCGCCGCGTCCGCCAGCTGGAACAGGACGGCGTCATCCAGGGCTACCGCGCGATCGTCGACCCGGAGTCCGTCGGCCGCGGCTTCGAGGTCCTCGTCTCCATCGAGGTGCGCCGCGACCGCGAGTCCGTCGAGGCGTTCGAGCGCGCGCTCCAGGACATCCCCGACGTCATCGAGGCCTACCGCCTCTTCGGCAGTCCGGGCTGTCTGCTCCGCATCGCCGTCGCCGACCTGGCCGCCTACGAACGCCTGTGGATCGAGCGCCTCACCACGCTCGACGGCGTCACGGAGGTGAACTCGCAGATCATCATGAAGCGGGTGAAGGAGCCGAAGGGGCTGCCGGTGCAGTGATCCGCCGGTGCGGTGACGCGACCCGTCGGCCGTGGTAGGTGCGCAGCCTCAGCGTGCACCAGATGCCGATCGCCGAGACGGCCATCAGGGCGACGGCGGGCGGCCAGTACGCGCCGCCGGCGAGCGACGACAGCCACACCGCGGCCACCGGGGCGAAGCCTCCGAAGACCAGGTTGCAGACCTGGTAGGAGAGGGAGATGCCGGTGTAGCGGACGTGCGGGGCGAAGCCGTCGGCCAGGATCGCCGCCATCGGTCCGTACAGCGCCGACATCACGAACCGCATCGCGAGCATCATCACGTAGATCAGCGCCACGTTCCCGGTGCCCATCACCATGAACTGCGGGATCGACAGCACCACGACGCCCGCGAGTCCGCCGACCACGATCCGGTGCGCGCCCACCTTGTCGCCGAGCAGCGACAGGAACGGGGTGACGACCAGTTCCAGGAAGGCGGCCAGCGAGAGTCCGTTGAGCAGCATCGACTCCGACAGGTGCCGGTCCTCGGTGCCGTACGAGAGCAGGTAGCTGGTCACGACGTAGTAGCCGCCGGTCGCGGTCGCCAGCGAGAAGACGCCGACGAGGACCGTCCGCCAGTCCTTGCGCAGCACCTCCGCCACCGGCAGCCTGCTCGCCCCGCCCTGCTCCTGCTCCTGTTCGGCGTGGATCTCGTCCATGACGGGCGAGTCCTCCAGCTTGGTGCGGACCACCAGGCCGATGACGACGAGCACGGAGGACGCGAGGAACGGCACCCGCCAGCCCCACGAGTCGAAGGCCTGCTCACCGAAGAGGTTCATGAGGCTGAACATGCCGGTGGAGAGCAACGCGCCCACGGACGAGCCGAGTTGGGCGAAGGAGCCGAAGAAGGTGGCCTTGCCCTCGGGCGCGTTCTCGACGGCGATCAGGACGGCGCCGCCCCACTCGCCGCCGATCGCGATGCCCTGGATCAGGCGCAGCACGATCAGCAGGATCGGGGAGAGGACACCGACCTGGTCGTAGGTGGGCAGCAGACCGATCGCGAACGAGGCGACGCCCATCATCAGCAGCGTGATGACGAGGGTCTTCTTGCGGCCGACCCGGTCGCCCATGTGACCGAAGACGATGCCGCCGAGCGGCCGCAGCAGGAAGCCGACGGCGAAGGTGGCGAAGGAGGAGATCGTCTTCAGGGCCGTCGGCATGTCGGCCGGGAAGAAGACGTCGTTGAAGACGATCGCCGCCGCGGTGGCGAAGGCGTAGAAGTCGTACCACTCGATGGATGTCCCGGACAGAGCGGCGAACGCCGTTCTGAACGGGCTCTGGGCCGAGCGCGGGGTGGTGCGGTCCGTCATGGGGACCTCCGGCGGAGAGGGGTGTGGCAGGGGACGGGACGTGCTGGGGGGTGCTTCGGGGGGTGTTACGCGGACCAGGCGCGGCTTCCGCCGACCCAGGTCTCGCGGACCCGGATCCCGGTCAGTTCGTCGGCGGACACCGTGAGCGGGTCGGCGTCCAGGACGGCGAAGTCGGCGAGCATGCCGGGCGCGAGCGCGCCGACGGAGTCCTCGCGGTGCAGGGCGCGCGCCGCGGCGCCGGTGTGCGCGTGCAGCCCGGCCTCGACCGGCAGCCGCAGCGACGCGTCGCCGAGGACCGTGCCGAGGACGGTGCGCCGGGTCGCCGCGGCGGCCACGGCCTCCAGCGGCGCGGGCGGCGCGACCGGCGCGTCCGAGGAGAAGACGACCGGCACTCCGGCCTGTGCGGCGCGGCCCGCCGGGTTGTAGCGGTGGCCGAGCTCGCCGACGGCGGTCAACGTGCCGTCGCCCGTGCGCAGATGGTGCTGCGGCTGCATGACGGGGACGACGCCGAGCGCGGCCATGCGGTCGATCTGCTCGTCGGTGGGCAGACCGCAGTGCTCGATGCGGTGGCGCATGTCGGCGCGCGGCCGGTCCGCGCCCGCCTTCTCGATCGCGTCGAGGACCATGCCGATGGCGTACGGGGACTGCGCGTGCGTCGCCGTCTGCAGCCCGGCCGCGTGCGCGCGCCGCACGATGTCCGCGTACTCCTCGACCGAGTGGTACAGCTGCCCGTGGTGGCAGCAGTCGGCGGCGTACCCCTCGGGGAAGTACGCGGTCCAGCCGCCGAGCGTGCCGTCGGCGTAGAACTTCACGCCCTGGATACGGAACCGGTCGTCGCCGAAGCCGCGCACCGCGCCCAGTTCGAGGGCGGTGTCGAGCAGCGCCGAGGTCAGGTACGCCGACACCCGCATGCGCAGCGAACCGTCCGCGTGGGCCCGCAGATACGTCTCCATCTCGCGGCGCGAGACCTGCGCGTCGCCGATCGTGGTGACACCGGCGGCGAGGAACACCTCCTGCGCGCGCAGCAGATGGTCGGCCATGATCGCGTCCGGCTCGGAGAGGTGGAAGTTCGGGCCGTGGTTGCCGATCTTCACGCCCGCGGGGCCGGTGAGCAGGTCGCAGGCGGCGTCCCACAGCTGTCCGTCGGGCTCGCCGTTCTCGAAGTGCCCGATGGAGCCGCCCTCGGGCGACGGGGTGCCCGCCGTGATCCGGCAGGTGCGCAGGGCGTGGGAGTTGACGACGCCGCCGTGCCCGGACGCGTTCATCACGTAGACCTCGCGGTCGTCGGCGCCGTCGGTGACACGGTCCAGATCGTGGCAGCTGGGGTGGCGGCCCTCGGCCAGGCGCCGGTGCTCGTAGCCGAAGCCGCGCACCGGGACGCCGGCCGGCAGGTCGCGGGCCGCCTCGCGCAGCACCTCGACCATGGTGTCGATGTCGCCGACGCGCTCGGGCCGCAGATCGACCCAGGCGAGCGCCTGTCCGTACATCACCGGGTGGCAGTGCGCGTCGACGAAGCCGGGGTGCACGAGGCCGCCGTCCAGGGCGAGTTCCTCGTCGACGCGGCCGCAGAGCGCGGCGCGGGCGTCCTCGGCGGAGCCGACGTGCACGACGCGGTCACCGCGCACGGCCAGCGCCTCGGCGCGGACGGGGGTGCCCGCGGTGGCGACGGCGGCACCGGTCACCAGCAGGGTGCGCTCGGGGGACTCGGGGTGTCGGGGCATGGCAAGGCCTGCTTTCGACCAGAGACGTTCAAGGGAGAGTTCACAGACGCCGACAGACGATTCGGCTCGCTGAACGATAAAGAGCGAACGACTGATTGACCAGAGGGGTCGATCAAGAATTTTTGTTAAGTCAGATCGCTACTTCAGTTACGGATCGACTGTGTGAACATCTCCCGGGTGCTCCCGGCCCCGCTCAGGCGGTCCTCGGCCCCAGGTCGTAGCGCTCCTTGACCAGCTCCAGGTGCAACCAGCTCTCCACCGAGCGCACCGCCGACAGCGCGCGCATCTCCTCCAGGGTGTCCCGCACCGCCGCGAACGACTCCGCGGTGATCGTCCCGACCATCTCCGCGCGCCCCAGGCACGTCGACAGGAACGTCACGCGCTCGAACCGGGCGACCCGCTCGGCCAGCGGCGCCACCGCCCCGTCCACCCGCAGGCCGAACCCGCACAGATAGCCCATGCCCAGCACGTCGGGGCGGACCAGGGCCACGACCTTCGCCACGCCGCCGTCGAGCAGCCGCAGGGTGCGCGCGCGGGTGGCGCCCGCGGACAGGCCGACGCGGCCCGCCAGTTCGGCGAAGGGCAGCCGGCCGTCCTCCTCCAGCTCGGCGAGGATCCGCTCGTCCGTCGCGTCCTGGAGGGCCACGGTCGGCTCGTCCGCCAGCAGGTACGGATCCTTCACGTGCCGGGTCGCGACCAACGGGTCCACCGTCCGGACGCCCTTCAGGCCCCGGATGTGCTCGATGGTCCGCTCCAGGTCGGCGAAGCCCGCCGTGCGCAGCTCCGCCATGATCGAGCGCCGCCCGCTGGTCAGTGTCACGAACGGGGCCTGGGGGAGCGTGGCGATCTCGCGCGCGACGGCCGCGGACGCGCCGTCGGTGTCGATGGCGAGATGCGCCGACGCGGTCAGCCGCCGCACCGCCGGATGCACGATGGCCACGACCCGCACGGCGCCCGACTCCTGCAGCCGCTGCACCCGCATCCGGGTGGCGGGCCGGGAGAGCCCCACCTGCTGGGCCAGCGTCTCGTAGGTCAGCCGGCCGTCGCTCTGCAGGCCGCGCACGATCGCCAGGTCGGTCTCGTCGAGATCCACGGGGTGGTTCCTCCGGTCGGTGGGGTGGCCGGTCGGGCGCCCGGCGCTGCTCATTGTGCGAGAACCGTCCGCCGGTGCCGTCATGTGGCGCCGCCCACGGCCATCTCGTCCCGCCTGGACAACGTACGCAGTCGAAACGTAAGTTGCATGCCGATAGGGCGAACGAATCGTCATTGAATGCGGATCTGGATGGAGTGTGGCGCGTGGGGCTCCCCGTCGCAGTGATCACCGACACCGAGGAACTCGACCCCGGGCCCGCGGTGCGTCTGCTGACCGAGGCCGGGTTCGAGGCCCGGGTCGTCGGCAGCCGTGACCCGGAGGCGATCGCCGCCGCCGCGCACGACGCCGACGCACTGATCGTCGGCTACGCGCGCATCGACGCCGCGCTCCTCGACCGGATGCCGCGGGTGCGGATGCTCGCCACCATGTCCGCAGGACACGACATGATCGACACCGCCGAGGCGCGGCGCCGCGGACTGTGGGTGGCCAACCTGCCGCACGCGGCCACCGAGGACGTCGCCGTGCACGCCCTCGCCCAGGCGCTCGCCCTCACCCGCCGCCTGCCGCAGGCCGACGCGGTCCTCAGGTCCGGCGGTTGGAGCACCGACTTCGCCGAACTGCCGCGCCGAGCAGGCGAGTTGACACTCGGGCTGCTCGGCATGGGCCGGATCGCCCGCACCCTCGCCCGGATCGCCGCCCCCGTCTTCGGCCGCGTCGTCGCCCACGACCCGCACGCCGCCGACTGGCCCGACGGCGTCGGTCGCGTCGACCTCGACACCCTCGTCGCCGACAGCGACATCCTCTCCCTGCACATCCCGTCGACGCCGGCCACCCGCGGCATGATCGACGGCCCGCTCCTGGACCGGATGCGCCCCGGCAGCCTCCTCGTCAACGTCTCGCGCGGCGACCTCGTCGACCCCGGCGCCCTGCTCGCCGCCCTCGACAGCGGCCGGCTCGCGGGCGCCGCCCTCGACGTCTTCCCGGTGGAACCGCCCGCCGCCGACGACCCGCTGCGCCACCACCCGCGCCTGCTGCTCTCCCCGCACAGCGCGTTCCTCTCCGACGCCTCGCAGCGCGCGTACGTCACCGAGCCCGCCCGCAACGTCATCGCCTGGTGGACCACCGGAAGCCCGCTCACCCCGGTCGTCACCCCCGCCGCCGCCCGTACCGAAGGAGCCCCCGCGTGACCGAGACCCTGACCGCCCAGCCCGCCACCGCGGCCGAGCTCGCCGCCGAAGAACTGCGCCTGCGCCGCGAACTGGCCGCCGTCTACCGCCTGGTCGCGCACTTCCGCATGACCGACCTGATCTTCACGCACATCTCGCAGCGGCTGCCCGGCCCCGACCACCACTTCCTCATCAACCCCTACGGGCTGCTCTTCGAGGAGATCACCGCCTCGAACCTCGTCAAGATCGACCTCGACGGCAACCCGGTCGAGCCGACCCCGCACCCGGTCAACCCGGCCGGCTTCGTGATCCACAGCGCGATCCACAAGGCCCGCCCCGACGCCCACTGCGTGCTGCACACCCACACCAAGGCGGGCTGCGCCGTCGCCGCGCAGCAGGGCGGACTGCTCCCCGTCAACCAGATGTCGATGGAGTTCCACCACCGCGTCGGCTACCACGACTACGAGGGCGTCGCCCTCAACCTCGACGAGCAGGAGCGCCTCGTCGCCGACCTCGGCGGCCACCCCGCCCTCATCCTGCGCAACCACGGCCTGCTGACCGTCGGCGACAGCGCCAAGCAGGCGTTCCTGCGCATGTACTACCTGGAGAAGGCCTGCGAGATCCAGGTCACCGCCCAGGCCGCGGGCACCCCGCTGATCCTGCCGTCCGAGCAGGTCTGCGAGTACACGGCCCAGCAGCTCACCGGCGAGGCCGCCTCCGACTTCGAGGACCACGACGCGTACGACCTCGCGTGGGGCGCGCTGCTGCGGCTCGTCGAGCGGATCGCGCCCGACTACAAGGACTGAGGCGGACCCGCCGGACCACGACGGAAAAAAGGGGTGGCGGTGGCGGAACGCGGACCGCTACCGTCACCCGTGTTCCGATCGGCGGCCGCGAGCCGGCCGCCGGGACCTTTCGTGTCTTTCTGATGGAGGTGTTGACCGATGACTGTCACCGCGCTGGGCGCTGCCCGCATCCCGACATTCGTTACGTCCTCCTCCGAAGGGTCCCCCCTTGTCTTCGAGCTTCAGCTCCAGCTCCAACCCGCTCTCCCCCTCCCGCACTGACGTCCTCGCCCCGTACGGCTGGGACGCCTCCTGGGAGTCCGAGTTCGCCCCGTACGCCGAGCGCGGTCTCGTGCCCGGCCGCGTGCTCCGCGTCGACCGCGGGCAGTGCGATCTCCTCACGCCCGAGGGCGTGGTGCGCGCCGACACCGAGTTCGTCGTGCCCCGCGACCCCCTGAGGGTCATCTGCACCGGCGACTGGGCCGCCGTCGACCCGTCCGGCGCCGATCCCCGCTACGTCCAGGCGTATCTGCCGCGCCGCACCGCCTTCGTGCGCTCCACCTCCTCCAAGCGGTCCGAGGGGCAGATCCTCGCGGCGAACGTGGACCACGCGATCATCGCCGTCTCGCTCGCCGCCGAGCTCGACCTGGGCCGTATCGAACGGTTCCTGGCGCTGGCCTGGGAATCGGGCGCCCAGCCCCTCGTCGTGCTCACCAAGGCCGACCTCGTCCCCGACGAGACCGGCCTGTCCTACCTGGTCTCCGACGTCGAGACCACCGCGCCCGGCGTCCAGGTGCTGTCCGTCAGCGCGCAGACCGGCGACGGGATCGATGTCCTGCGGGCCGTCGTCGCCGGCGGCACGTCCGTGCTGCTCGGCCAGTCCGGCGCCGGGAAGTCGACCCTCGCCAACGCGCTGATCGGCTCCGACGTCATGGAGGTCCAGGCCGTACGCGACATGGACGGCAAGGGGCGGCACACCACGACCACCCGCAACCTGTTCGTGCTGCCCGGCGGCGGCGTCCTCATCGACACCCCCGGGCTGCGCGGCGTCGGGCTCTACGACGCCGAGAGCGGCGTGGAGCAGGTGTTCTCCGAGATCGCGGGGCTGGCGGAGCGGTGCCGGTTCCACGACTGCGCGCATGTGGCGGAGCCCGGATGTGCGGTGCTCGCCGCGCTCGACGACGGGACGTTGCCGCAGCGGCGGCTCGACAGCTACCGCAAGCTCGTGCGCGAGAACCAGCGGCTCGCCGCGCGCACCGATGCCAGGTTGCGGGACGAGATGCGCCGGGTCTGGAAGCAGCGCGGCCGCCAGGGGCGCGAGGCCATGGAGGCGAAGCGGGGGCGCCTGACGTAGGGGGGGCGGTGCGGGTTCGGTGGGCGGCCGCGGGCCGGTGGGGCTTCTCGCGCAGTTCCCCGCGCCCCTGAGATGCGCACCTTCGGTGCGGTATCTCCCCGACGGGGAAGGCTGCGCGCCAGCGCATGCCTTCAGGGGCGCGGGGAACTGCGCGACCAGCCACACGCAACCCGCACCCGGCCAACCACCCCCCCCAAATCACCGCCACGTCCGATTCCCGCCAGCCGAGCGGAGCGCACCGCGGGAGACTGGGGAGCGTGATGATCGACGAAGACCGGCGCTACGAGGCCGTGCGCAGCCGGGACGCCCGGTTCGACGGTGAGTTCTTCTTCGCCGTCGAGACCACCGGGATCTACTGCCGCCCGAGCTGCCCGGCCGTCACGCCCAAACGCCAGAACGTCCGCTACTACGCGACGGCCGCCGCCGCCCAGGGCTCCGGATACCGGGCCTGCCGCCGGTGCCGGCCGGACGCCGTGCCCGGGTCCGCGGAGTGGAACGTACGGGCCGACGTCGTCGGACGCGCGATGCGTCTGATCGGCGACGGCGTCGTCGACCGCGAGGGCGTCGGCGGGCTCGCCACCCGGCTCGGGTACAGCGCCCGCCAGGTGCAGCGCCAGCTCACCGCCGAGGTCGGCGCCGGACCCGTCGCGCTCGCCCGCGCCCAGCGCGCCCACACCGCCCGCGTCCTGCTCCAGACGACCCCGCTGCCGGTCACCGAGATCGCGTTCGCCGCCGGGTTCGCCAGCGTGCGGCAGTTCAACGACACGATCCGCGAGGTGTACGCCCGCACGCCCACGCAGCTGCGCGCCGACGCGCCCGAGCGGAGCAGGGCCGTCGCCTCCAGCGCCGGGATCCCGCTCCGCCTCGCCCACCGAGGGGCCTGCGAGACCGGTCCGGTCTTCGACCTGCTCGGCCGTGAACTCGTCCCCGGAGTCGAGGAGTTGACCGGTGACGTCGCCGGGACCCGGGTCTTCCGGCGCACCCTGCGGCTGCCCTACGGCAGCGGCATCGTCTCCGTGGACGAGGCCGGGCACGAGCAGACCGGCGCGCAGGCCGAGCACCGGGGCGGCTGGCTCGACGCGCGGATCCACCTCACCGACCTGCGCGACCTGACCACCGCCGTCGGCCGCCTGCGCCGCCTCTTCGACCTCGACGCCGACCCGTACGCGATCGACGAGCGGCTCTCCGCCGACCCCCGGCTCGCCCCGCTCGTCGCCGCCCGCCCCGGACTGCGCTCGCCCGGCGCGGCCGACCCCGCCGAACTGGCTGTACGCCTCCTCGTGGGCCCCGAGCGGTCGGCGCGCCTCGTCGAGCGGTACGGGAAACGGCTCGACGCGCCGTGCGGCGCCCTCGACCGGCTCTTCCCCGCCCCGGACGTCCTCGTCGACGAACCCGGCACGCTCGGCGCCCTCGCCCGCGCCCTCGCCGACGGCACGCTGAGCCTCGACGCGGGCGCCGACCGCGACGACGCCGAGGCCGCGCTGCGCGCCCTGCCCGGCATGGACGCGCGCACCGCCGCCCTGATCCGGCTGCGCGCCCTCGGCGACCCGGACGTGGCCGTGCCCGGCGACGCCCTCCCCGACGACAGCGACAGCGACGCGTGGCGGCCCTGGCGGTCGTACGCGCGTCAACACCTCATCGCAGAAGGACAGATGTGACCGGCATGACCGATGTGACCGCTGAGACCACGTACTTCACGACCCTCGCCGGGCCGCTCGGCGAGATCCTGCTCACCGCCGACGCGTCCGGCGCGCTCACCTCCCTGTCCGTGCCCGGGCAGAAGGGCGGGCGGACCGTCCAGGACGGCTGGGTGCGCGACGCGGCGCCCTTCACCGAGGCCGAGCGGCAGCTCGCCGCCTACTTCGCCGGAGAACTCAAGGAGTTCCAGCTGGAGTTGAAGGCGGAGGGGACCGAGTTCCGGCGCAGGGTGTGGGACGCCCTCGACGACGTCCCCTACGGCGCCACCACCACGTACGGCGAGATCGCCGCCCGCATCGGCGCCTCCCGCGCCGCCGTCCGGGCCGTCGGCGGAGCCATCGGCGCCAACCCGCTGCTCGTCGTCCGCCCCTGCCACCGGGTGATCGGCGCCGACGGCTCCCTCACCGGGTACGCGGGCGGCCTCGAACGCAAGGTGCGGCTGCTGAACCTGGAAGGCGCCCTGTAGCGGGCCTGGCGGATCAGGGGGCGACGGCGACCGCCGCCGTGTAGCCCGCCGGGACCGCGACGTCCCGGATCGTCCAGCCGTCCGGCGCCCCGGGCGACCCGGGCAGCGTCCCCACGTAGTCGAGGTCGGCCGCCCGGGACAGACCCGTGCCGATGCCCTTGAGGTAGGCCTCCTTGCGGACCCAGGCGCGAGCCAGGGCGCCGCGGTGCTCCGACGGGGCGTCCAGGGCGGCGAGTTCGGCCTGTTCCATGGGGTGCAGCACGGCCGCGAGATCCTGCGTGACCTCGATCGACGGCAGCTCCTCGACATCGGCGCCGACCGCGGTGGGGGCCACCGCGACCAGGGCCAGATCGCCGCTGTGCGAGAGCGAGAAGTGCAGGTCCGGCGCGTCCGCGACGGCGGGGCGGCCGTGCGGCTCGCCGCACCCCGGGCAGGGCAGGCGCACGAGGCGTACGTCGCCCGGGGCGCGGCCGAGCCGTTCGCCCAGGACGGTGCGCAGGGCCACGTGCGAGGCGATGTAGCGCACCCGGTGCCGGTCGAAGCGGAAGGCGGCGGCGCGCCGCAGTTCGTCCTCGTCGAGCACGCCTGCGCCGGTGCCGGCCGAGGCGTCGGCGGGTCCGCCGTCCGTCCGGACCAGCCACAGCCGGACCGTGCCCAGCGCCGGCAACTCTTCCTTCTCGTACATGAGTCGTCATGCCTCCAGATAGCGCAGTACGGCCAGGACGCGTCGGTTGTGGCTCTGGGTGCGCGGCAGTTCCAGCTTGTCGAAGACCGAGTTCAGGTGCTTTTCCACCGCGCTCTGCGACAGATGCAGCCGCTCGCCGATGCCGGCGTTCGAGTGGCCCTGCGCCAGGGACTCCAGGACGTCGCGTTCGCGTGCGGTGAGCCGGGCCAGCGGGTCGGTGCGGGCGGAGCGGCCGAGGAGCTGGCGCACGACCTCGGGGTCGATGACCGCGCTGCCCGCGCCGACGCGTTCCAGGGCGTCCAGGAACTCCTCGACCTGGGCGACGCGGTCCTTGAGGAGGTAGCCGATGCCCTCGGCGCCGGCCGCGAACAGCTGGGCGGCGTAACGGCGTTCCACGTGCTGGGAGAGGACCAGGACGCCCGTCGAGGGGCGTCGCTCGCGGATCTCGACCGCCGCGCGCAGGCCCTCGTCGGTGTGGGTGGGGGGCATGCGGATGTCGACGATGACGATGTCGGGGGCGTGTGTGTCCACGGCGTCGGGGAGCTTTTCGGCGTCGGGGAGTGCGGCGACGATCTCGTGGCCCTCTTCGGCGAGCAGGCGTACGAGGCCTTCGCGCAGGAGTGCCGAGTCCTCGGCGATGATCAGGCGCATGCGGGCTCCTGGGGGCTGAAGGGGCTGAAGGGGCTCAGGGGGCTGAAAGGTCTGAAGGCGCGGCCGGGCCGTGGTGGCTGCTCGGGGCCGCGGGCGGGGCCCTGCCGGAGCGCCTGCCCGGCGCCGGGGGTCAGCATGGGAGGGTGGCTGTCAGGGTGGTGGGGCCCGTGGGTGGGCTGGTGATCGTGAGGCGGCCGTCCAGGGCCTCGACCCGGCCGCGCAGACCCGCCAGGCCCGAGCCCTGCGGATCGGCGCCGCCGGTGCCGTCGTCGCGCACCGCCACCTCCAACGCGCCCTCGGCGAGCGCCAGTCGGACCTGGATCTCGGTGGCCCGCGCGTGCTTGGCCGCGTTCGTCACCGCCTCCGACACCACGAAGTACGCGGCCGTCTCCACCGGCCGGGGCAGCGGCTTTGGCACCTCGTAGGTCAGGCGCAGCGGCACCGGGCTGCGCTCCGCGACCCCGGCGAGGGCCTCGCGCAGACCGGGGCCGTCGAGCGCCGACGGGTAGACCCGCCAGGCCACTTCGCGCAGTTCGGTGAGGATGTGGCCCGACTCCTCGTGGGCCTGTGCCAGCAGGGCCGCGGCCTGTTCGGGGGAGCGGCGCCTGGCCCGGCCGAGCAACATCGCGAGCGCCACCAGGCGTTGCTGGAGCCCGTCGTGGAGATCGCGCTCGATGCGGCGGCGCTCGGCGTCCACGGCATGCACGATCGCGGCGCGGCCCGCGGCGAGTTCGTCGATGCGCCGCTGCAGGCGCTCCCGCTCGGAAGGGCCGAAGGTGTCACGGGCGAGCCGGGCGTCGAGCGCGTACAGGGATCGCAGCCCCTGCACGGCGAGGAAGAGCAGGACGCCGCCGAGCGCCACCTGCCCGAGCAGTTCCGGCCCGCCGATCCGGCCGCGCACCACCGCGACGGCCAGCACCCCGGCGAGCACCGCGCCGAACGCGACCAGGCCCAGCACCACGGCCGTCAGCAGACCCGCGTACACGCGCGCGGCGACGTACCGCACGATCCGGTCGTCGGACGTCCCGGAGTGCGGCGGGAAGAGATCGCCGAAGAAGACGGTCCTGCGTCGCCGCTCCAGGGCCGCCAGCGCGCGGGCCCCCGAGACGACCGCCGCGCGGGCCCCGCGTGCCGGACGCGGCCACAGCAGCACGGGCCCCGCGGCGATCAGCCACAGCAGCCCCGCCCCCGCCGTACCGCAGCCGAGCAGCACCCCGGCCGCCCGCCGCCCCACCCTCGTCACCTGCACGGAAGCCGAGCCTACCGGCCCTGCCGCACCCGGTGGCGGCCCTTGTGGCCGCGGCTGCGCACCCGTACGACGACGTAGGCGACGACCGCGAGCAGTGCGGCCCCGAGGACCACCTTCGACAGGACACCCACGTACCGCTCCACCAGGTCCCACCGGTCGCCGAGGAGATAACCGGCGAGCACCAGCACGGTGTTCCAGACGAACGAACCGAGCGCGGTGAGGGAGAGGAAGACCGGCAGCCGCATCCGCTCCACGCCCGCCGGGACCGAGATCAGGCTGCGGAAGATCGGCACCATGCGGCCGAGCAGCACCGCCTTCGTGCCGTGCCGCTGGAACCACGCCTCCGTCCGCTCCAGGTCGGAGACCTTCACCAGCGGGATCCGCGCCCACAGGGCGTACATGCGGTCGCGGCCGATCGCCCGGCCGATGCCGTACAGGGCCGCCGCGCCGACCACCGAGCCGAGCGTGGTCCAGAACAGGGCCGAGGCGAGGGAGATCGCGCCCTGACCGGCCGCGAAACCGGTCAGCGGCAGGATGACCTCGCTGGGCAGCGGCGGGAAGAGGTTCTCCAGCGCGATGGCGAGTCCGGCGCCGGGACCGCCGAGCACGTCCACGAGACGGGCCGCCCACCCCGCGATCCCGGTGGTCGGTTCACCGGAGGCGGCGGCGGAGGCGGCCAGGGGCACGAGGTGCATATGAGGTCTCCAGGCAGGGCGATGCGATCCGTCCGAGCCCATTACCCGGACTTTACCCAGGCTAGAAACAGCAGCTCAGCACCACTACGAGGGTAACCGTTTGGCAAAGTGGGGCGTTCCGTGCCCCGGGCCCCGCGGTTTTCCGCAGGGTCCGGGGCGGCCGCAACTCCCTTACGCCGGAAGGCCCCAGCGCGGTGCGTCGGCGTTCGGCGCGACCGCTGCCACCCTCAGGTCCGGACGGTCGCCCGCCGCCGTGACCAGCGCCGATTCACCCTTGGCGAGCTCGATCCTGATGGCGCCTTCGCCCGCGTCCGCGTACCGCAACCGCTGCCCGCGTCCGTCCCTGACCTCGATCGCGCCGCCCGGGATGCCATGACGAACGACACACGGCGCACCCGCCTCGCTCACCAGTCGCACCCACCGCGTGGCACCGTTCTCGCGCACCGCGCTCAGCAGGAACGCGCCCTGGGTGCGGAAGTCGTGCACGGCGAGGTCCGCCCACGCGGCGGGCAGTGCCGGGAAGACGCGGACGACCCCGCCCCACGACTGGCAGACCATGTCGTGCAGCGACTGCGCGGCGGAGAGCGGTGTCTCGATGACCGGGCCCGACTCCTTGTACATGGTGTTCGCCTGGATGAAGCGCGTCATCAGTTCGCCCAGGTACTTCAGGGCGTCCTCGCCCTTGCCGAGCAGCGCCGACATCGAGGCCGCGCCCGTGAACGTATAACCCTGGAGCGCCCCCTCGAAGCCGACCCAGTGCGCCAACGACCGCTCGATCAGGGCGCGTTCGTCCGTCGTGCGGCCCGTCAGCTCGTACAGCGGGTAGACGGCCAGCATGTGCGAGTAGTGCCGGTGCGACTTCGCGAACGGGATGTCCGCGCCGATCATGAAGCCGTTGGCGTCGGTCGGGTACGCGACCCGCTTGGCCAGCACCTCCTGCCAGCGCGGCTTCGACTCGTCGTCGATGCCCAGGAGTTCGGCCGACTCGAGCAGGGTGCGGCAGCCCCATGTCAGCAGCATCAGGTCGTAGTTGCAGTCGCGGGAGTTGCCGCCGTACTCGGGCGAGAAGGTCGCCGGCAGATGCAGCTTGCCGTCGTCGCCGGGCGCGAGGAAGTGCAGGTAGTAGTTGATCGCCTTGCGCAGCAGCGGGTACAGGACGTCGCGCAGCACCGACTCGTCCATGGTGTGCCGGTAGCTCAGCCAGACGTTGTGCAGCGCCCAGGTGAGGTTGCCGACCTCGGGGGTCGGCGGGTCCTGTCCCGGGATGCCGACGCCGTAGCCCTGCGCGGTGCTGGTCGCGCCGCCGTTGACCAGGCTCGCGTCGGTGGTGCGCGGGATGCCGAGCGAGTCGGCGCGGTAGGCGGGCGCCATCTCGGCGGTGAGGTGGTCCCGGAACTCGCTCAACGCCCGGGTCACGGCGTCGAGTTCGAGGTGGTTGGAGCCGTGGATCAGCCAGTACTCCAACTGCACGTTCAGGTTCCACCAGGTCGCGGGCCACGGCGTCGGCTCCAGCCAGGGGCCGCTCGTCGCCATCACCGGGGCGTCGCGCCGGGCGGCGGAGGCCACCTTGTACAGCTGGGTCCAGTAGAAGCGCTGGATGCGTGCGTCCGGCAGGGACAGGAAGCTCTTGCGGTAGTACGCGTCCCACCAGGCCCGGTGCGACACGGCGAGCGCCGCGTACGGGAGCTTCGCGGCGGCCCGCACCGTGGCCACCGCCTTGTCGCGGGCGGTCGCCTTCGGGAACGAGTGCCGTACGTTCACGTACAGGGTCCGCGACCCGTTGTCGCCGTCGCGGGTCCGCTCGCACCAGGCGGTGACGTGCTCGCCGCCCGCGAGCAGCGACTGCACGGCCGCGGACACCCCGTCGTCGTACGTGGCGACCTCGGCCGGCGGGTTCCCCTCGTACCCCGCGGGCTTGTCCTTGAAGGCGACGCGCGGGCTGATCGCGTCGGCCGGGTGGAACACCCAGCGGAAGTCCTGCTCGCCCGCGCTCGGGGTGATCTCGACGACCAGCACGGACCGGGCGTTGTCGACCTGGGCGCGCAGCGTGAGGGTGCCCCGGTCGGTGGTGAGGGTGCCGGTCAGCTCGGCGGTGCGCAGCCGCAGCCGCCAGTCGAGCGCGGTGACCGTGCCGACGGGTTCGAGCGTGAAGTACCCGATGGGCAGCCGGGCGAGGCCGAACAGGGAGCCGAACTCGGGGCGGTGGTCCTGCACCTCGGAGTGCTGCACGTTGAAGCGCACCGCGTTCTTGCCGGGCTCCTGGTAGATGCCGGAGCCGAGCAGGCCGTTGCCCAGGTACGGGCCCTCGTACCAGGTCTTCGGCATCTTCTGCCAGACGAGGTCGGCGTCGTCGAGGACGGTGCGCCAGGGGTCGCCCGCCGTGGTGACCTGCGGTGATCCGGCGGTGCCGGCCTGTGCGGGCAGGGCCGCGCCCAGGACCGCCGCGCCTCCCAGGGCGGATCCGGTGGCCAACACGGTGCGTCTGGACGGGCTCGGCATGGCAGCGCCTCCTGGCGATTCGACTCAGCGATTCATCGGAGCTATCCCGCGCTGCAAGCTAGGGATGAGGAAGAGGGGCGTCAATAGTGCGGGATAGATCCGACCTACTCGGCTGCCGAGTTCGGGAGCGGACGAGCCCGCTCTCAGGGGCGCGCGGCACTGCGCGACCAGCCGCACACCACCCCGCAGCCGCCCACCGTCCGAACCCGGCCGACGGACCCGCCGCCCCTCACCCCCAGATGACGGCCCCGAGCCACGCCCCCACGATCAGCAGACAGGCGAACAACTCGGCCAGCACACTGGAACCCCCGGCCCGCATCGCCGTCCGGGTCGAAGCGACGGCGTCCCCGTGCCGGCCGAGCCGCAGCCGCTCCGAGACGTAGATCCCGCCGATGAACCCGGGAATCGCGCCGATCACCGGCACCACACAGAAGCCGACGAGCGCCCCGGCCCCCGCCCACACCGCGAGCCGCGAGGTCGCCCCCGCCTGCCGCAGCCGGCGCGGCGGCAACTGCCAGCGCAGTACCTGGGCGGCGAGCAGGACGACGGTGGCGCCGACGAGAACGCCCCAGGCCAGCGCGTTCGGATCACGCAGGGCCCAGACCGCGACCGCGGCCCACACCAGCCATGACCCGGGCACACCCGGCACCATGACCCCGCACAGGCCGAGGAGCAGAACGGCCCCGACCAGCGAGAGTTCCCACGTTCCCATGCGGGAAGCGTGCCATGGTCATGCCGCTCCGGCACGGCCAGAGCCGGCCGGAGCCCGGCTCATCTGGCCACCCAGTCCCGCTCGAACGCGTGCCAGCCCAGCTGCAGCCGCGTCGTCACCCCGGCCAGCTCCATCAGCCGCTTCACCCGGCGCTGCACCGTCCGCAGGCCCAGGTCCAGCTGTTTCGCCACGCTCGCGTCGGTCAGCCCGGCGAGCAGCAGGGAGAGGATCTCCAGATCGGTCGCGTCCGGTCCGTCGAGCCCGGCCTCACAGACCCGGCCGCCCTCACCGAGCCGCAGCGGCAGCGCCTGCCGCCACACCACCTCGAAGAGGTCCGTCAGCGACTCCAGGAGCCCGCTCGCGTGCACGACGAGCGCGGCCGGCTCGGCGCCGGGCGCGGTCAGCGGCATCAGCGCCAGGGACCGGTCGGCGATGATCAGCTTGGTCGGCACCCGGTCCACCACCCGGACCTGCTCGTCACGGCCGAGCGCCGCCGCCAGCTCGGTCAGCCCCGCGGGCTGGGAGAGCACCTCGCGCTCGATCACCACGCGATAGGTGACACCCCGGTCCATGGCCTGCGCCTCCGCCTCGTTGTCGGCGGCGGACACGACCATCGGGGTGCCGGTGACCAGGCAGAACACCTCCTCGGTCGCGCCGAGCTGGATCTGCAGGAAACGCTGGGCGACGGCAGCCGCGCCGGTCACCACCTCGACGAGATCGTGCGCCGTGGGCTCGACGGTCCGCGCCCGGTACTCCTCGGCGAGCTGCGCGGCCGACAGCTCCGCCTTCTCCAGCTCGTGCCGCTGCTGGGTGAGAAGCGCCCCCAGCGCGATCCCGGGCGGCGCCGCGACCCAGCGTCCCGGCCGCGCCGACGACTGGGCGGCGAGCCCGCTCCGCTCCAGACGACGCAGCGTGCGTTCGGTCTCGTACTCGGCGAGGGCGAGCCGCCGCGCCAGATCCGGTACGTCGGCGGCCCCCACCGACACCAGGGCGCGGTACGCCGACTCGTGCACCTCGTCCAGACCTATCGCACTCAGCATGCGCCGTTGCCCCTCCTTGATCTCCCCTGACCATGGCCGCCCCCTCCGGAACGTTCTGCTCCACCCCTGCGTGGCGGTAACCGGCCATGGCACAAACACGCCGCGCCCATCATCCCCGTAACCCCTCGTGCTCTGCCAATGTGGGGCCCCCGCGCTGATCATGCGGGTGTGAACCGATCCGTCGGGCGGCCCCCCTGTGGGGGGTGGGGCCGCCCGACGGATTCGTGCGGGGTGGCCACGGTCAAAATTTCCGGATGCACCGTTTTCGTACGGCTCCCGCGGTGGACAATAAGGGCATGAGCCAGCAGGGGGAGAGGCCCACCGGACGCCGGTCCCAAGAGGACGACTGGTGGGGCCAGTTGTACGGAGACGACGCTGACGACGCCACCGGTGCCGCCGCCGACACGGGACCGACGCTGGCAGCGGACACCCTGGACGACCGTTTCGCGTCGGCCGGCGCGGTGGTGACCGTGCCGCAGGACCGGGCGGCCGGTCCGTCCCGGGCGGAGTGGGAGCCGTGGGACGACCCGCCGCCGTCGGAGCCCGCACCAGGGGCGCCCGCCGCGACCGTGCCCGGCCCGCGGGAGGCCGCACCGGCCGAGCCCGCCGCACCGCCGGACATCGGAGGGCTGCCACCGCGGCGCGGCCCCGACGAACCGCCCCCGCCGCCCCCCCCCCACACCGTCCCGATCCTGGGAGACGGCCCGCCCACCTACGAG
>NZ_JAFVLN010000031.1 GCF_017377775.1 Streptomyces sp. VRA16 Mangrove soil | reverse complement strand
GCCGCACCCGCACCCGCACGGAAACAGCCACCGCCTGACCGCCTGGCGCGACCGGGCGGGCGTGGCGCAGCTCTCTTCTGCAACTTGTTGCATAAAGCGGTGCGGGTCGTCTACAACAGACTCGACGTTCGCCGCGCACGGAGGGCCCCATGAGCCGTTACCCGCACCTTCTCGCCCCGCTCGATCTGGGCTTCACCACCCTGCCCAACCGGGTCCTGATGGGCTCGATGCACGTGGGTCTGGAGGAGGCGGAGAACGGCTTCGCGCGCATGGCCGAGTTCTACGCGACCCGCGCCCGCGGCGGCGTCGGCCTCATGGTCACGGGCGGCATCGCCCCGAACGAGGCGGGCCGCCCCTGGGCCGGCGGCGCCAAGCTCACCACCGAGGAAGAGGCCGCCGAGCACCGCCAGGTCACCGACGCGGTGCACGCCGCGGGCGGCAGGATCGCGATGCAGATCCTGCACTTCGGCCGCTACGCCTACCACGAGGACCTCGTCGCGCCGAGCCCGATCCAGGCCCCCATCAGCCCGTTCGTCCCGAACGAGCTGAGCGACGCCGACGTCGAGCAGACCATCGAGGACTTCGCGCGCGCCGCCGAACTCGCCAAGTCGGCCGGCTACGACGGCGTCGAGATCATGGGCTCCGAGGGCTACCTCATCAACGAGTTCATCGTCGCCGCGACCAACCACCGCACCGACCGCTGGGGCGGCTCCTACGAGAACCGTGTCCGCTTCCCCGTCGAGATCGTCAAGCGGGTCCGCGAGCGCGTCGGCGCCGACTTCATCCTCATCTACCGGCTCTCCATGCTGGACCTGGTCCCCGGCGGCTCCACCCTCGACGAGGTGGTCCACCTCGCCAAGGAGATCGAGGCGGCCGGCGCCACCATCATCAACACCGGCATCGGCTGGCACGAGGCCCGCATCCCGACCATCGCGACGTCCGTGCCGCGCGGCGCCTACACCTGGGTCACCAAGAAGCTGATGGGTCAGGTGTCCGTCCCGCTCGTCACCACGAACCGCATCAACACCCCGGAGATCGCCGAGGAGTTGCTGGCCGACGGCGTCGCCGACATGGTCTCGCTGGCCCGGCCGATGCTCGCCGACCCGGACTTCGTGAACAAGGCCGCCGCCGACCGCTCCGACACCATCAACACCTGCATCGGCTGCAACCAGGCCTGCCTCGACCACACCTTCAGCGCCAAGATCACGTCCTGCCTGGTCAACCCGCGCGCCTGCCACGAGACCGAACTCGTCCTGTCTCCCACGCAGTTGAAGAAGCGCGTCGCCGTCGTCGGTGCGGGCCCGGCCGGACTCGCCTGCGCCGTCTCCGCCGCCGAGCGCGGCCACGACGTCACCCTCTTCGACGCCGCGTCCGAGATCGGCGGCCAGCTCAACGTCGCCCGCAAGGTCCCCGGCAAGGAGGAGTTCGACGAGACGCTGCGCTACTTCCGCACCCAGCTCGAACTGCGCGGTGTGGACGTCAAGTTGAACACCAGGGTGGCTGCCGACGACCTCGACGGCTACGACGACGTGGTCGTCGCCACCGGCGTCAGCCCGCGCACCCCGGTCATCGAGGGCGTCGACCACCCGAGCGTCGTCGGCTACCTCGACGTCCTCAAGCACGGCGCCCCGGTCGGTGACCGCGTGGCCGTCATCGGCGCGGGCGGCATCGGCTTCGACGTCGCCGAGTACCTCACCGACGGCGGCGAGAAGGCCAGCCAGGACCCGGCCACGTACTTCCGCCAGTGGGGCGTCGACATGGACTACGCCGACCGCGGCGGCCTCGCCGAGCCGGAGCGGCCCGCCCCGCCGCGCCAGGTCCACCTCATCCAGCGCAAGACCTCCAAGGTCGGCGCGGGCCTCGGCAAGACGACCGGCTGGATCCACCGCACCGAGCTGCGCCACCGCGGCGTCACGATGATCGCGGGCGCCAGCTACGACCTGATCGACGACGCGGGCCTGCACATCACCGTCGATGGCGAGACGTCCCTGATCCCCGTCGACACGGTGGTGCTCTGCGCCGGTCAGGAGCCCTTCCGCTCCCTGTACGACGACCTGATCGCCGCAGGACGCACGCCGCACCTCATCGGCGGCGCCGACGTCGCCGCCGAACTGGACGCCAAGCGCGCCATCAAGCAGGGCACCGAGGTCGCGGCCGCCCTCTAGAGACCGGGCGATCACGTGGCCGGGCCCGCCGGCCGCGTGATCACCCTTACCCTGAGCCCCATGTCACTGCCGCACGCGATCCTCACGGCCCTCCTGGAGAAGCCGTCGTCGGGCCTCGAACTGACCCGCAGGTTCGACCGGTCCATCGGCTACTTCTGGTCGGCGACGCACCAGCAGATCTACCGGGAACTGGGAAAGCTGGAGCGCGAGGGACTCATCCGGGCCCTGCCGGCGCAGGCCCCCGCGCGCGGCCAGAAGAAGCAGTACGAGGTCCTGCCCGAGGGCCGCGCCGAACTCGCCCGCTGGACGGCCGCCCCGCAGGACCCCAAGCCGCTGCGCGACCCCCTGCTGCTGCGGCTGCGCTCCGCCGCGGTGGTCGGTGTCGAGGGCGTCGACGCCGATCTGCGGCGCCATCTCGATCTGCACCGCAGCCAGTTGGCGACCTACCTGGAGATCGAGAAGCGGGACTTCCCGCCGGACAAGGACTCCGAGCCGGACCGGCTCCAGCACGCGGTGCTGCGGGCCGGCATCGACCTGGAGACGTTCTGGGTGCGATGGCTGGAGCGGACGCTGGCCGAGCTGGCGCGGGACCCCGGGTGACGGGCCCCGCCCGCCGACCGGCGGCCCGTCACAGCGTCCGGGGCGCCGGATCCCAGTCCACCGGCAGCGGCTCGGGCTGCACCGCGAGCGCCGGCGGGCGGACGAACGCCCCGCGGCTCGCCGAGTCCGTCACCGCCGTCATGATCTGAAGGACATGCAGTGCCAGCGCGCCCGAGGCCCGCGGCGCACCCCCCGACCGGATCGCGCGGGCCAGATCGACGACCCCGAGTCCGCGCCCGTCCGTCCGCCCCCGCACCGGCAGTTCGGCCCAGTCGTCGGCGCCGTTGCGCCGCACCCGCAGCGGCCCCGCGAACGTGTTCGGGTCGGGCACCGCCAGCGTGCCCTCGGTGCCGGTCACCTCGAAGTGCAGGTGCGGGCGCGCCGAGTCCCAGCTGAGTACGGACGTCGCCGCGGGCCCCGAGGTGAAGTCGAGCAGCGCCGACACATGGGTGGGCACCTCGACCGGGATCGGCCGTCCGGCGCCGTCCACCCGCTCGGCACGTGCCTGCCGCGCCGACGCGGCGACCTGCCCGACACTCCCGAAGAGCGCCACGAGCGACGTCAGATGGTACGGGCCGAGATCGAACAGGGGCCCCGCGCCCGGCTGATAGAAGAACGCGGGGGACGGGTGCCACCGCTCGGGCCCCAGACTCCGTACCGCCGTCGACGCCGCCACCGGTACGCCGATGTGCCCCGCCGCGACCGCCCGCAGCGCCGACTGCAGGCCCGCCCCCATGAACGTGTCCGGCGCACACCCCACGAGCAGACCCCGTTGGGCCGCCTCCGCGAGCAGCTTCTCGGCCTCGTCGGGGCGGAGCGCGAGCGGCTTCTCGCCGTACAGGTGCTTGCCCGCGCGCAGCGCCGCGAGCCCCACCTCGACATGCGCCGAGGGCACGGTCAGATTGACGACGAGTTCGACCTCCGGCGCCGCGAGCACCGTCGCCGTGTCCCCGGCGAGCGGCACGTCGTGCGCGCGGGCCGCCGCCTCGGCCCGGGCGACATCGATGTCGGCGACCGCGACGACCCGTACATCCGCGAAGCCGGACAGCGTCCGCAGATACTGCGCGCTGATCACACCGGCTCCGACGAGGGCGACCCCCACCGGACCCGAACCCGCACCCGAACCCGAACCCGAACCCATACCCACGCTGCCCCCAAGGCTGTCGCGACACACACGGCCGGCTCCGGGGACCGTAAGCCGCGACGCGTCGCGACGACAAGAGGGCCGCCGCCCGGCCCGGGCGGCGGCCCTCGTGCCACGCTCCCGTGTCAGGCGCCCCGGCGCCGCAGATACCAGACGCCACCGACGACGGCAGCGGCCACCAGAGCCCCGCCCGCGGCGAACGTCAGCGTGCCGTAGTCCTCGGACGCGCCGCCGAGCCCGCCCCTGACGCCGCCCAGCGGACTCGACGTCGCCGAGATCGTGGGGCTCGCCGTGACGGTCACCGACTGGGTGCCCGCCGTCGAACCGTCCGTGCACACGAGCACGACCGTGTACGTCCCCGAGGAGACGCCGGTCCAGGTGGCGCTGCCCGAGGTGAGAGCCATCTGCCTGCCCTGCGCGAAGTCGGCCTGGCCCGCGGCCAGGAGTGCGCCGTTGCCGCCGTTCGGGCAGGCGCTGGTGGTGGCGGTCACCGAGGAGTCGCCGGTGGTGACCGTGATGCCGTTGGCGTGCGCCGCCGGGGCGGCCAGCGTCAGCGGCAGCACGGCCGCCGCGGCGACGGTGAGTCCCGAGCGAGCGATGGTCGAGGTGATGCGCATGCTGTCTGCCCTCCGGCGGCACGGGAGGCGGTACGTTCCGTGCCCCGCCCGAGTCGGCAAAGCCCGTGCTGCCTGACGCACAGCCAAAGTCCGTACGGCCACGCGCGCATGCGGACGGCCGCCGGGCAGGTGACACGTTCCGTCGTCCGGCCCATCCCGCGGCTACTGACGCGTGGTCACCGTCCGCTCCGGCGAGAACGCGCCCCACGTCCCGTCCGGCAGCTGCGCCCTGATCCGCACCCGGTGCCGGGCGCCCGTCTCGGTGCCGATGTAGAAGCTGTACTTCGCCGTGTCCTTCGGCGCGCTCTCGCCCCAGACGACCGTGGTCGCCTGTTTGCCGTCCAAGTGGACCTGGTAGGCCGGAACCTCCCCGCCCGTGTTCGGCGCCGTCCACGTCAGATCGATGTAGTACGCCCCGTCGGAGCGCCGCGCCGTGGCGCGGAAGTCGGCCGGTGCGGTGTCGGACCCCTGGTCCGTGCCCTGAGCGGTGGTCAGCTTCACGGTCGCGCTCGGCGGCGAGGTGTTGTCGGCGGCGTCGCGGGCCCGCACGGAGAAGGCGTACGCCGTGCCCGGCCGCATCCCGGTGAGCACCGCCCGGGTCCGGCTCCCCGGCACGCTGTGGATCTTCGTCGTGCCCTGGTAGATGTCGTACGAGAGCACGCCCCTGTCGTCGGTGGACCCGTGCCACGACAGCGACACCGAGCGGGCCCCCGCCGCCGAGCCCCGCACCCCGGCCGGTCTGCTGGGCGGGCTGTGGTCCGCGGCGACGGCGGCGGGAGTCGTCACGGTGACGCGCCGGCTCGCGGGGCCCGGATCGCCGTCCGCGCCGCGGGCCCGCACGGTGAACACGTACCGCGTGCCCGGGCGCAGGCCGACGACGTCGACCATCTGCTGGGTGGCGGGCAGCCGTCGCACCCGCACCGAGCCGCGGTAGATCTCGTAGCCGTCGAGCTTCGCGGTGCTCGTGGGCCGGTTCCACATCACGTGCACCGTGGTGGCGCTGCCGGCCTGGGCGGTGACCCCGAGCGGCGGCGAGAGGGACGGACCGTCCGCGCCGTCGTCGGAGGCCGACAGGCCGCAGCCGGTGACGGCCGTCAACAGGGCAGTGGCGCAGGCCAGTCGGGGGAGGAGCGGGCGGTGGGGGACGCGTCGCACGGGATGCCTTCCGCTCGGTCGGACCGGATTGGTACAGACCTGTATGGCATGGGTGACGGGTCCCCATCAAGAGGGGCGTGAGCGGGGAGTGTTCCCGTCCGGCCCCCGTTCAGTGGACGGCGCGCCGCGCTCGCCCCAGATTGGACGGGTATGCCCCACGGCCGTCCCCGGCCGGACCTGTCCCCGACCCGAAGGCATCTGCGTGCACCCTCGCCTGCTGCTCCTCACCGCCGCCTGCGGCGTCGCCCTCCTGGCCCCCGCGGCGCTGCCCGCGGCGTCCGCCGAGCCCGGTCCTGCCGCACCTCAGGGGCCGGGCGTGGCGCGGTCCGTACGGGAGGGCGGGGTCCGGGCCGCCGACCTGCTCGCCGCCGTCCGCGGCTGCCGGCAGATCTCGGCGGGGCGCTTTCGCGCCGACGACGGGGCTCGCGCGGACATCCCCGTGTGCGGGCGGGGCGGCGCGGTGTACTGGAAGGCCGACCTCGACATCGACTGCGACGGCCGCCCGGGGCGCCGCTGCAACCGCCGCACCGACCCGCTGTTCCTCGACGCCACGGCCTACCAGCAGTCCGACGGACGGCAGTTGAGCGCCGAGCGGCTGCCGTACGTGGTGGTGCCGGGCGCGAGCCGACGGTGGAACCCGGCCCGCTCCGGCGTCCGCGGCGGCACCGTCGCGGCTCTCGTGCATCGCGGCAGGGTCCTGTACGCGGTCGTCGGTGACACGGGCCCGAGCGACATCATCGGCGAGGCGTCCCACGCGGCCGCCCGCGCCCTCGGCATCGACCCCGACCCGGTGCGCGGCGGCACCGCCGACGAGGTCACGTACATCCTCTTCCCCGGGGTGACGGCCCGCCCCATCGAGAGCCACGCGGCGGCGGTCACGGCGGGGCAGGCGGCGGCGAAGAAGTTCCTCGCCGCCGACTGACGCACCGGGGTGGGCGGTGCGCCCACCCCGGTCCCCTCACTCCTTGCGGTACGTGTACGCCTCCGCGGCGGAGGCCACCACCGCCTCCAGGTCCGCCCCCGCCGAAGCGGAGACGACGGCCGCGACCGCGCCCTCCACGAACGGGGCGTCCACGAGCCGTGTCCCGTCCGGGAGTTCGTCGCCTTCGGCAAGCAGCGACTTCACGGTGAGCACCGCGCTGCCGAGGTCCACGAGCACGGCGACGCCCGCCCCGCGGTCGACGGACGCGGCGGCCGCCGAGATCAGCTCGGAGCTGGTCCCGAGACCGCCGTCCTCGGTGCCGCCCGCCGCGGCGACGGGGGCCAGGTCGCCGCCCCCGGCGAGTCCGGCCGCGAGCCGCGCCACCGACTCGGCGACCTCCTTGCTGTGCGAGACGAGCACGATGCCGACCGGCTTGTCCGCGTCGCTCATCGCGCGCTCCTCTCGGCCGTCTCGGCCAGCGCGCCGATCAGCAGCGCCGACGACGTGGCCCCGGGGTCCTGGTGCCCGATGCTGCGCGGCCCCAGATAACTGGCGCGCCCCTTGCGGGCCTGCAGCGGTGTCGTCGCCTCCGCCCCGTGCTCGGCCGCGGCCCTGGCCGCCGCGAAGTCCCCGTCCTCGAACGCGTCCACGGCCGGCACCAGCGCGTCGATCATGGTCTTGTCGCCCGGCGCGGCCCCGCCGAGCGCGGCGACGGCGTCCACCCCGGCGCGCAACGCGGCCGCCAGCTCCGCCTCGCTGACGCCGGCCGCGTCGCCGAGCGCCTTGCCCGTGCGGCGCAGCAGCGTCCCGTACAACGGACCCGAGGCGCCGCCCACCTTCGAGATCAACTGCCGTCCCGCGAGGGCGAGTACGGCCCCCGGCGTGTCCGGAGCGTCCTTCTCCAGGGCCTGCGCCACCGCGGTGAACCCGCGCTGCAGATTGGCCCCGTGGTCGGCGTCACCGATCGCCGAGTCGAGTTCGGTGAGGCGGGCGGCCTCGTGGTCCACGGCCTCGGCGGTCGCGAACATCCAGCGCCGGAAGAAATCGGCGTCGAGCACTTGATCTCCTTGCCTGGTAGGTACGTTGACGGGCCGGGCGCGACCGGATCCTCAGCAGCCCCAGCGCAGACCCGCCGTGCTGACCGGCGCGTCCCACAGCCGCAGCAGCTCCTCGTCCGCCTCGCAGAGCGTGACGGAGGCGCCCGCCATGTCGAGCGAGGTGACGTAGTTGCCGACGAGCGTCCGCGCCACCGGCACGCCCCGCTCGCCGAGCACCCGCTGCACCTCCGCGTTGAACCCGTACAGTTCGAGCAGCGGCGTGGCCCCCATCCCGTTGACGAGCGCCAGCACGGGGCTGCTCGGGTTGAGGTCCTCGAGTACGGCGTTCACGGCGAAGTCCGCGATCTCGCCCGACGTCATCATGGGCCGCCGCTCACGCCCCGGCTCGCCGTGGATACCGATGCCCAACTCCAGCTCGCCCGCGGGGAGTTCAAAGGTCGGTGCACCCTTCGCCGGCGTACTGCACGCGCTGAGCGCGACACCGAAACTCCGCGACCGCTCATTGACCTGCCGCGCGATCGACTCGACCCGCTCCAGCGGCTGCCCCTCCTCGGCGGCGGCCCCTGCGATCTTCTCCACGAACAGGGTGGCTCCGGTGCCGCGCCGGCCGGCGGTGTAGAGACTGTCGGTCACCGCCACATCGTCGTTCACCAGAACCTTCGCGACCTGAATGCCCTCGTCCTCGGCGAGTTCGGCCGCCATGTCGAAGTTCAGCACGTCACCGGTGTAGTTCTTCACGATGAACAGCACGCCGGCGCCGCTGTCCACGGCGGCCGCGGCCCGCACCATCTGATCGGGCACCGGCGACGTGAACACCTCACCGGGGCAGGCCGCCGACAGCATCCCGGGCCCGACGAACCCCCCGTGCAACGGCTCGTGCCCCGACCCGCCGCCCGACACCAACGCCACCTTCCCGGCGACCGGCGCGTCCCGGCGCAGGATCACCCGGTTCTCGACGTCGACGGTCAACTCGGGGTGAGCGGCCGCCATCCCGCGCAGGGCGTCGGCGACGACGGTCTCGGCCACGTTGATCAACATTCTCACTGGTACCTCCGGGTGACGATAGCGGGCAGTGTCTTGACCTGCGTAGTGCCTGGTCGGATCGGGTGTGGGCGATGGTTGATCTTGGCGGCGGCTTCTGGCGGTTGTCGGCGGTGGCGGGAGGGGCTGTGGCTGAACCTCTTCCTGTCTTTCCTGACGGGGTGTCATTTGATCTCGGTATCGGTCGTTGTCGGTTCATCGCCAGTATCGACGGAGGAGTCGCGTCGGGCACCCTTTGCGACCTGAACGGATCGGTGTACGTCGACAAGTGGGCGAGGAGGCGCAGGTGATCGTGTCGAGTAGCGGCGCGGGGTGATCTGGCTGGGACTTGAGCAGTGGACGCTCTGGTTCCGACGTCGGGCGTCACTGGCGAGAGTGGCCAGAGTGGCGAGATGGCCCACGATCGCATCGGCGATCCGCGCCGACGACCTCGCCGGCCTCCTTATGGAGTCGCGCAAGCTGGCCTGCTCGGCGTCCGTGAGCGCTGCGGACGGGCGAGGTGAGAGCGCGAAGACTTTGCTTCCGTCGTTGTCCTGGCCAACGACGACGCGAGGCTCACCGGCTCCTACAAGTTCCTCGAAGTTGGCGCCGACCGTCGCCTGCCTTGAACACGGCCGACCGGTCGAGCGTCCCCCACCGCGGCGGCATACGGTCTGATGCACATGACCGACCATCACCCTCACGGCACCGGCATCCACACCCCCGACGAACTCGTCCGGCTGGGCAGTGCGTGCCTTGTGCCGTCAGCGTGGGACACCAACTGGGACGTTCTCCGGGGGCGCAGCCGTGGTGGCTGCCGCCCTGATCGCTCTGCCACGGCCGCCGTCCGTCGCCGTGGGGCGGCTGCTCCGGCCACGTGCATCGACGGGCGGACAGACTCCCGCGGCCGCCCAGCCGTGGATGACAAGGAGGTGCGCTGGGAGGACGAGACCAGTTCGAGGGCCACGGCTGAGCGTTACGGGGTGTGGGCAGTGCGCTGAGATGCCCTAGATCGGGCGAGCGGAAGGTATTCGCGTCGTTGTCCCTGTTGATGGTGCTGGGCCTTGAGCTACTGGGCGGGCTCTTGGCCTCCGCGTTCTGGAAACATCGATGCCATCCCCCGCTGCACCGGTGCCTGGTTGAGACGCGTCGCCGGTGGGGTGGCCCGGCCCTCCCCGGTCGCTCCGGGGGTGGGCAAGAAGCCGTCGTGTCCAGCACGGGCTCCGATCCGCCGTGACGAAGCGTGGCGTGAAGACGGGCTGAGGTGTGGTCGGGCCGCTCAGTATGAGCTCCCTGCGGCAGGTCGATGATCCACCCTTCGGCCAGGTCGAGAGCGGGTTCTTCGGCGCGTGTGGTCCGGACGGGTGAAGTCGCGCCAGTTGGCCAATCCACTCGGGGTGAGGCTCCGGATGACGCTTGAAGAGCAGCCAGTTCTTCGTTCCCGTCCACCGGGCGGGGGCTGTGCGAATGAAGAGGAATGCGTCATGTCTCGTGTGCTGAAGAGTGCGGCGATCGCGCTGTCCGTCGGTAGTGCGGTGCTGGTCGCGGCGGGTGCGGCGGCGGCGGATGCTGGTGCTCAGGGTGCCGCGATCGGCTCGCCGGGAGTTCTGTCCGGCAACGTGGTGCAGGTTCCCGTGCACGTCCCGGTCAACGCCTGCGGCAACACCGTCAACGCCATCGGTCTGCTCAACCCGGCGTTCGGCAACGCCTGTGCCAACGGCTCCGGCGGCTGGGGCCACGCCTGGGACGAGAGCCACATGGGCCAGCACGGCTCGATGAACCACGACGGAGACATGGGCTACGGCGAGGACGGGGGCATGTGGAAGTAGCCCTGCCGCATTGCGGCGACGGCAGGCCGGGGCTGACCTGCCGGTGAGTCACGCAGCCTCGGTGCCGGAGATTCTGTCGGCACCGGGGCTGCGGGCTGTCGCTCGCCGCCCCGCGCTCCGGCGGCAGCCAGGGGAAGGGAAAGCGGGCGGCGACTGCTCCTCCGAATCGCCGCCCGCTCGTGTTGTCGGACCCTCTGAAGGCCTGCGCAGGCCCCTCGGCCGTCAGCTCTTCGGCATGAGCACCGTGTCGATGATGTAGACGTTGGCGTTGGCGGTCTTCACGTTGCCGCAGACCACCTTGGCCGAGTCGTTGACCTTGTAGGACTCACCGGAGCCCGACGTGGTGAGCTTGGACTTCTCCAAGGTGTCGAAGGAGCCGTTCTGCAGGTCCTTCGGCGCGAGCTTCTGGCCCACGACGTGGTACGTGAGGATCTTGGTGAGCTGGGCCTTGTCGTTGAGGACCTTGTCCAGGTCGGCCTTCGGGATCTTGGCGAAGGCGTCGTTGGTCGGGGCGAAGACGGTGATGTTCTGGGCGTTGTTGAGCGTGTCGACCAGACCGGCCTTCTTCACCGCGGTGACCAGTGTCGACAGGGCAGGGTTGTTCGACGCGGCGGTGGCGACCGGGTCCTTGGCCATCCCGTCGAACGAGCCGGCGCCGTCCTTGGGCACCGAGGAGCAGGCGGGGCCGAAGGGCGCGTCGGCCTGGGGCATCTCGCCGGAGGGACTGGGCATGTCCGAGCCCTTCTTCGCGGGCGTCGACGCGGTGTCGGACACCTTGTCCTTGGAGTCGCTGCCGGAGCACGCGGTCAGCGCGAGAGGCAGCATGGCGGCGGCAGCTACGGCGACGGCTACACGGCGGACTCGACTCTGCATGGCAATCCCTCAAAGATCGGTTGTGTGAAGGCCGTTCGCCTCCATCGCGGGGAATCCGGAGCCGCCACGGGCAGCGGATTGGTGGATTCCCGATCGGGTGATGGGTGTACGACGGTGGGGTTCGGGACAGGGCGGGTCACCGGTTCGCATGGCGCGAGCGCCAGTAGGGATTGTTGTGAGGCAAACCGCCGCTGACCCGTCCGTACATGCCGCCCGTCATCAGCAGTAGACCGACTCCGAAGCTGAAGTGGACGTTCTGCATGCGGAAGTTGAGGATGTTGAACCGGCTGTCCAAGGCGAACAGGTTCGCGAAACCGGCCAGCAGGAAGGCGATGCCCAGAGCCATGTCGACGGTCGAGGCGGCGTTGCCGCCCCGGACCGCGGCGGCCAGGAGGATGCCGCCCACCACGATCGAGAGCACGCTCAGTGCGCCGTTCGTGTTGAGACCGAGTGTGGCGCCGCCTCTGGTGTTGAGAGCCTGTGTCTGAAGAACCCGATGCGGTCGGTCAGGCCGAGGATGCCGAAGGCCACGAGGAACACACCCACGAGGCCGGCACACCAGCGGTACGTCCAGCGACGCCGACGCGACCTTGGCGTCCGGTGCGGAGAGCACGGCTGCGATGGCGTCGGGCTGCCGCTGTACGGCTGGGATCTGCTGTCGTGCGTCGTCGGCCTCCTGATACGCCCACACTGCCGCCCCGCCGAGCGCCGCCATGCCGGCCACATCGTATGCGCCGCATCCTGAGCTGCTCTCGTTGCGCTAACCCTCCACTGTGACTACGACCGAGTGCCAACCGGACGCGCCGTCAGGGATGGTCGGAGTGCGCTTCTCGGTCTGGGGCTCGCCGGTGCTGTCGGTGGCCCGCACCGTCAGCGTGTGGTTGCCCTTTGTGGCATCCCAGGCATAGGACCACTGTCGCCATGTGTCGCGGGTGTCCTGCGCCGCCAGCCTGGCCTCGTGCCACGCGCCGTCGTCGACACGCAGCTCGACCTTCTCGATGCCCCGGTGCTGGGCCCAGGCGACGCCGGCGACCATGACCGTGCCCGCCTTCGGGCGCCCGAACGGCTTCGGGGTGTCGATCCGTGACTGCGTTTTGATGGGCGCGCGCTGTGCCCAGTCCCGCTTCACCCAGTACGAGTCATAGGCGTCGAACGTGGTCAGCTCGATGTCCTCGATCCACTTGCAGGCCGACACATAGCCGTACAGGCCCGGCACCACCATCCGCGCCGGGAAACCGTGTTCGAAGGGCAGGGGGCGTCCGTTCATGCCCACGGCGAGCAGGGCGTCCCGGCCGTCCATCACGTCTTCGACCGGACTGCCGATTGTCATCCCGTCCACCGACCGAGCCACCAACTGGTCAGCGGGACCACCCTTCGACGGTGCTGTGACACCACACTCCTGCAGGAGGTCGGCCAGACGTACGCCGATCCAACGTGCATTGCCGACGTAGGGGCCTCCCACTTCGTTGGAGACGCAGGTGAGGGTGATGTCCCGCTCGATGAGCGGCATCTTCAGCACATCGTCGAAAGAGATCGTGCGTTCCCGTGCGACTCCCTTGCCGTGGATGCGCAGCCGCCAGGACGTCGCGTCCACCTTGGGCACGACGAGGGCGGTGTCGACACGGTAGAAGTCGTCGCTGGGCGTCATGAACGGGCTGATCCCCGCAATGCGCAAGGCCGCCCCCTTGGGCACGGGCGCAGCAGGTGACGACGGCGCCGGGAGCACGACACTCTTGCGTGAGGCGACAGCGTTCTGGCCCTCAGAGCCGTTGAGCGCGCGTCCGATCAGCCCGGCACCGGTGGAGGTCGCGGCCGCAGCCGTCGCCGCCAGAACGAAGCCTCGTCGGTCCCATCCCGCCGAGGCCGCGCGCGGTGACACGGGTGACGACACGGACGGATCGTGCGCGCCGTCGGTGCCGGTCCTTGCCGTGCGGCCGGGTCCGGCACCCGGACTGTCCGTGCTCATCGTCCTGTGCCGCGGGGTGCCAAGGCGTCCGATCAGCCAGTAGAGAAGGCCGGCTCCCGCCAGGGCGCCCACCATGGAAGGCAGCGCGTCCTGCAAGCTTGTCGAATCCGGCCGGCTCACCGCGGACAGGGCCCCCACCACACCGAACGCCAGCACACCGAGCGAACCGATCAGCCTCCACCGGGTCGCCACGATGCCCAACACCAGGGCCAGCAGGGTCAGTACGGCAAGGATTCCGAGCTGGAGCACCAGCTTGTCGTTCGTCCCGAACTGTCTGATCGCCCAGTCCTTCACGCCAGAAGGCGTACGGTCGATGGCCGCCCCGCCGACTGCGACGATCGGTCCCGACTCGGGGCGCACCGCTGCCGAGACCAACTCGGCCACCGTGAGGGCCGCGTAGCCGGCCAGGAGACCGCTCAGTGCGCCCAGCGCCAAGCGTGGGACGCGGGCCAGAGGCATGGGAGATGTGTCGTGGTCCATAACTCGGATCCGTTCCAGGAGTGCGCCCGGATTGGTCCGTTACACCCTCGAGGTATGCAGCGCCCACGCCTACAGGTAGCAACAGGAGAGCCTTTCCATGCCGGACCGACGCCTGTGGACCGCGCAGTTGCGCCGCATGGCTCTGACGCCGGCAGGTTCCTGGAGAGTGCCCAGCCGCGGAGAAGGGCGGCGAGCTGACTGACGGTCACGCGCCGCCCGCAGATCGCGGTCGGGACAGTGAGGGATGCGCCACCCGCCGCGACGCTCAGCATGAACCGCGCGGCGGCCGGGCCGGCGAGGGCGGGCTGAGCCAAGGGCGGCTGCTGCCAGGGGAACTGTCGCCGTGAGACGTGGCGCGGGCGGGCCGCAACGGCTGCGGTCGCGCTCGCCGTGCACCTGGCGCGGCGTTCGGCCTCACTCGCCTGCTCGTCCGCTGGCCGGATATGGCAGACGGGTGAAGGATCCCGGGGCGCGTCACACAACTGATCGCGGATTGTCCTACCGTCATGACACTCGATCTTCGGACTCCGCAGCCTATGCCGTCCCGTCCTCAGCGACGCGACGGGAAGGCCCCCCTTCCGGCTCCTGAGGAGCGACGCCGCCTCAGGCGCACCTGGCAGCTCACTGAGGAACAGGTAGCTCAGGCGTTCGGCGTCACGACGGCGACGGTGCGATCCTGGGAGACGGGCCGCACCTCGCCCACCGGCGTGCGCCGGGCCGCCTACACAGCCTTCCTCGCCGGGCTGGCCCACGGCCTCGTGCCCCCGCCCCCGGACGCTGCCCGCTCAAGCGTTCGCGCGCCCAAGCGCCGGCCGGCCTCCGGCCCGTCACCCGTCGTCGCCCTTTCCCCGGTCAACAGGCACGAAGGCCAGGGACGGAACACCGGTGCTGTGACGCGAACGAGGCCCGCACCGACCACGGTCGGCCTGCCCGTGGGCCCCGCGTCCGATCCGGTCTCACCTGCTCGGCTGCGCAGATTCCGCCTCCTGACCCTCGCGGTGGGGGTGTGGATCTGCGTGGGCTACCTGCTGGCCACTATGCCCGTAGGCCATGTCTGACACAGGGCCGGGGCTCAGACGCGGCCCGTGACCGTCACCGTGACGTGGGGCGGGGGGCGCCTGGGGGCGCGGGCGGCCGCGTGATCCTCGACGCGGGTACGGACGGCACGGGCCACGTCCACTGCTCTGGCCCGCCGGTCCACGACGACATGGATCTCGACGCGCCAGGGTCCGCCGTCGGCCGGCTGATCCACCCGCACACCGGCACGCCGGTCCCGGCCGGCGCCCCCCGGCCGGGTGAGCGTGGAGCGCAGCCGGTCGGCCAGCCCAGGTCGGAGGAAGACCACGCCCGCAACCTCCTCCACCACGGCGGCGACCTCGTCGACCAGCATCATGTTCTCGGCACTCGATCGGTGAAGGGTCATGGGTGAGAACCGTTCTGTTCGTCGTCGGCCGCAACGGCCACGATGTCGATGACCTCAATGTCCACTGCTGCCACGACCATGCCCAGTGCACGGTCCGCGCCCTCCCGCACTCGCTCGCGCACATGGTCTGCAAGCTCGGGCAGGGGTACGCCGGCCGGAGCATGAATGTCCAGGCGGACGCGGACGCCGCCGTCGGCGGACAGGAGACGGCAGGATCCGGCCCGGACGCCGGGCACCCTCTCGGCCGTCGCACGGATCGAACGAGCCGCGACCGCCTCCATGATCCACACACCCTCGGTCGGGTCGCCGAGAGGCAGGGGACGCCCAGGGCGCAACTCCAGACGTACGAGATCCATGACACGCCGGGTCAGCGGCTCCGGATCATAGTCGGACTCGTCCGTCGTCTCACGGCGCAGCCCGCGCACCGCGGACTCCAGGTCGTCGAGCTCGCGTACGGCCTGTCGGCAGTGCGGGCAGCTTCGGGCATGCTCGTCGTCGCCGTCCTGTTCCCAGACGTCCCAGGCCCGGGACAAGAGCGTGCCGCACGGCAGGAGTTCGTCGTCTCCGTGGTCGGCGGCGCTGTTCGGCGGGTCGGTGTGCGTGTTCATCGCCAGGCCCCCAGAGCTTGTGTCAGACAACGGCGTGCGCGAAAGACCCGGGCGCGGACGGCGTCCTGGCTGATGCCGACCGTGTCCGCGACGAAGTCGTAAGAGTGCCCCTCCAGTTCGCGCAGGACCCAGCAGGCCCGCTGTTCGGGCGACAGCAGGTCCAAGGCATCGCGTAGCCCCCGGACGGCGTCCCGGGCCTCGGCGATACGCGCCGGGGAGGTGGTGTGTTCGGCCGCCGCGATGTCGCCCGCGGCGTCCAGCGGGGCCGCGGGTCTGCGGGCCCGCAGCATGTTCAGGCAACGGTTGGTCACGATCCGGTACATCCACGTGCCGAACGAGGACCGCCGCTGAAACTCGGGCAGTCGGCGCCAAACACTGATGAAGGCGTCCTGCACGGCGTCCTCCGCCTCGCTCGGTGTGCCGAGCAGGGTCGTGGCGAGCCGGATCATCGCGGGGGCATGGCGCTGGACGAGGACGGCGAAGGCGTCCTCGTCGCCCTCCGCCGCGCGGACCGCGAGCAGATCGTCATCCGTGCCTGCCGATCCGGCCGTGCTGTGAGCGCTACCCCTGCCGTCCGATGGTGTGCTGGGTGTACGGGCCCCCGCCACAGGGCGGCTCCTCTCGTCCGGTTCTCTGGCAGTTGGACACCGTCGAAGCCTCCTTGTGACGTGGCCTTCGGAAATGCGGCGCGAATCGGCTTGGCGACGGAGGTGCCGGCGAGTCAACTGCCCCTGATCCGTCGCGCCGGCGTCCTCGGACGGGAGACGAGGGACCATTTCACTCGATTGGGGCGGCTGCCGGGCCGCCAGGCCCGGCGCCGGATGCTCCTCCGGGGCGCAGGGGGCGCAGGGGGAGCAGGGGGCGGAGGGGGAGGAGGGGGAGCAGAAGGAAAGTTCTGGCGCGTGTGCCGCGGATGCGAGGGCGAGGCGTGAGGAATTTCTGGATCTGGAGCGTCACGACCGTCGGCGAGCGGGGTCCAAGAAGACAGACCGCCAGTACGCGCAGTCAACGAAACAGGGAGATGTGGACATCGTGACGCAGCAGATCGCAACCGCAGAACGCAAGGGCGCCCTGTCGAAGGGCAGCACGCTTCCCGAGACCACGACCGAGGTCGGCGCGGGGCGCCCGGGCGTGGACGAGCCGGCATCCACGCGGGGCAAGACCGCGATCGCGGACGTGGTCGTGGTGAAGATCGCGGGCATGGCGGCGCGGGAGATTCCCGGCGTCCACACGATGGGAGGCGGCCTGTCCCGCACGATCGGGGCCGTCCGCGAGCGCATCCCGGGCAGCCGGGCCAACGTGGGCCGCGGGGTGAAGGTCGAGGTGGGAGAGCGCCAGACCGCCATCGACCTCGACCTCGTGGTCGAGTACGGGGTGCCGATCATGGAGACCACCGCCGACGTACGAGAGAACGTCATCCTCGCGGTTGAGCGGATCACAGGCCTGGAGGTCGTCGAAGTCAACATCACGGTCAACGACGTCCACCTCCCCGAGGACGACGACGCCCCCGCCCAGGCCGACTCCAGGGTCGAGTAGTCCGCGGACGGCCAACCGTGCGCTGCACGGACGGAAACCAGCAGGTGCCCCGTCGTGGGGCACGAGAGAGGAAAACTCACGGTGAGCAGGGCGTTTCAGGGAATGCTCGCAGGACTGGCACTGGCCTTCGCGGGCTACTTCGGAGGCTTCGGGGCGTTCCTGCTCGTCGCTGCACTCGGCGCCGTCGGGTACGCAGTCGGTCACTGGCTCGACGACGGCGGCCACATCGACGACCTGCCGCAGGTGTTCGAGCGGATGCGGCGGTGACCGTCCCCGCCCGCGCGGCGCGGGGTACCACTGTCCTGTCCGACCGAGCCGTACGCAAGGTCGCCCAAGGGGCTGCCCGTGAAGCCGTCAGCGGCACGGGGCGGGAGGTGAGCGCCTCGGCCATCGTCGCGGGACGAAGAGCAACGGTCGGCGTGCGGGTGACTCTGCCCTTTCCCGCGCAGTTGTCCGCCGTCACCCGCGGCGTGCAGGGCCACGTCACCGCTCGGACACATGCCCTCACAGGCCTGCACATCCCGCCGGTCCGTGTCGTCGTGTCCCGGCTGGCACCCCACGGCATCCCGCTTCCGCAGAGCGCTGCCGACGCCGACACCGGATCGCAGGTACGTTCGCCGCGCCGCTGGTGGTCCCAGCGGCGCGGGCCGACGAGCCTGGTGCTGGCGCTGACGGCAGCCGCCACGATCGTGTGCACGGCCGATGTCCTGCGCGTACACGTCTGCGGTGAGTGGCCCGGGCAGTGGCGTTTGACCGCCCTCCGCTGGCTGGCCGGTCACGGTCCTGGCGACCCGACTGTCACGTCGGCAGCGGTCGGCGCCATGCTCGTCGGTGCCTGGCTTGTGGTGCTGGCCCTCACGCCGGGCAACCGGCGCCAGTTGATGCTCGCAGCGTCCAGGGACGGGTGGTGCGCGCAGATCGACCGCTCTGCCGTCGCCGCTCTGATCCGTGATGCCGTCGGCGAGGTCCCCGGACTGCACCACATCACGGTCCGCTGCGGTCGGCGGACCGTCAAAGTGCGCGGTGAAGTGGCTTTCGGGGACTGCGCATCGGCTCGGGACCAGGCGCGGCAGACCGTGACCGACACGGTGGCGGCCTGCGGTCTGGTGCGACCCGTGCGCCTGCGCCTCGCCCTGCGACCCGCTGACGCCTGGCAGGCGCTGGCCGGCGCCGACAAGGACATCGCACCGCGCAACGGGCCATCGACGACACAGGAGGACGCGTGACGGCACGACCGCGCATTCTCGCCAACCGGACGGCGCTGGGCGTTCTCGGGGTGTGCCTCCTGGGGGCCGGTCTGTGGCTGGTGTCCTTCGACCGGCGATGGGCGACCCATCTGCCGAGTGGCAGACACCTCCCGGCATCGGACGCCGTCTTGCTGGATCGGGCCGGGCTGTCCGACGTGCGTACGCAATCCTGGTGGACCCCGGCTGTCGTCGCCGTGGGCGTCATCGCCGCCGTCGTACTGATCCTCTGCCTCGTCTCACAGATGGTCGTCCGACGTCCCGCTCGCCTGGCCCTCGCCGCTACGGGCAGCCATCTCAACGGCGCTGCGCTGGAGGAGGCGATCCGGCAGCGCACGCAGGAGGTGGGGGGAGTGGCCCGCTGCCGGGTGCGCACTACCCTCCGCCGCCGTCACCTTCACGTAGTGCAGATGGTGTGGCTGGAGCCCGGCGTCGCGCCCGCCGGCGTGCTCGGGGCGCTCAACGCTGTTGCCCAGGAGGCCCGATTCGCGGTGGAGCCACGTATCGTCAGCGTCCACGTGCGCCTGCGCGGTACACGTCACCGCACACCTCGTGTCCGCTGAGACGGCATGAACAGCGCCGATGCGTGCGGATCGGTGACCTGGTAGCGGTCTTCGTGGAGGACCGCTGTCTCCTTGCCGCACAGGTGGGTCACAGGTTCCGCCTCGGGAAGCCAAGGGGTAGGGGCCACGACGGCCTTGACCCTGGCGTCACCTACGGCTCCGAGGGCGGCCCGCCCGCCCATGGAACGGGCCACGAGCACATCGCCGGCCAGCCGTGACAGTTCACGAAGTGCCGGGCGGGCGGGCGCCCCGGGTGGTGTGCGCCGGACCGTCCGTGCACTGCGTGCGTGTATCACCGCTCCGGGTGCCGTCGGACGGCGGCCGCTCATCCGTCCTCCTCGTCGGACCGTGCTCCAGGTGTCCCATGATCATTCGTTGCTGGTCAGTGAACGGTTTGGTCGGCTGGACCAATCCGTTGAGGCTTGGGCTCCGGAACACGGGTGACACCGGACCGCGGAGGGCCCCGTGAAAGAAGTTGTCCACATCGGCAGACACCCGTCGGCCGAGCCGGACCTGGAAGACCTGGTGGGCCGTGCCGCACTCGGCGACGAGGACGCTTTCGCCGCGGTCTACGACAGGGTGGCCGGCCCGGTTCTGGGTACCGTGCGCGCCGTGCTGCGGGACACAGCGCAGTCGGAGGAGGTGGCGCAGGAGGTGCTGGTGGAGGTCTGGCGTACGGCTCCGCGTTTCCGCTCCGAGAGGGGCACGGCGATGAACTGGATCCTCACTCTGGCCCACCGGCGCGCGATCGACCGGGTGCGCTCGGTGGCAGCCTCGGCGGCGCGGGACCACAAGGCGGCCATGCTCGCCCACACGCCCGACTTCGACCAGGTCACCGAGCAGGTGGAGGCGCGCTTGGAGCGAGAGCAGGTGCGGCGCTGCCTTCGTACCTTGACGGAGATCCAGTGGCAGGCCGTCACGCTCGCCTACTACCGTGGACTGACCTACCGGCAAGTCGCCGAAACGCCGGCTTTGCCCCTGGGCACGGTCAAGACCCGGCTGCGGGACGGGCTTATCCGGCTGCGTGACTGTCTGGGGGTGACGGTATGAGCATCGCTGATCTGCACACCCTGACCGGCGCCTACGCAGTGCATGCGCTGCCCGACGATGAGCGCATCGCGTTCGAACACCACCTCGTGGACTGCTTGACGTGCGCTCAGGAGACCGCCGAATTGACGGCTACGGCGGGCCGGTTGGGCCTGGCCGTGTCGGTCGTCCCTCCTCCCGGGATGCGGCCGCAGGTGCTGCGGCGGATCACCGTGGTGCGTCAGGAAGCGCCGCGGGAGTCGACTCTGGACCGTGTCAGCCGGACGGGTGCCGCACGACGCGGGGTGCTGTCCGGCTGGGCGCTCGCCGTATGTGTCGCGGCGGTCGCCGCGCTGGGCGGTACCGCCGCGTGGCAGCACGAGCAGGTCACACAGGCGAGGCAACAGGCCCGGCAGGCCGAGAAGCGCAGCAGCCAGATCGCGGCCGTGCTGGCGGCGCCGGATGCGCGTACCAGCACGGCGAAGCTGGCCGGCGGCGCCACGGGCACAGTCGTCGTGTCCGCGTCGCAGGACAAGGCTGTCCTCGTGGTGTCCGGGATGAACCGGCCGCCGCACGGCGAGGTGTACCAGATGTGGTTCGACGACGGCGGGACGATGCGTGCGGCCGGACTCCTGGACGCGGGCCGACGAGACCAGGCGGTGCTGCTGAGCGGAAACGTCGACGGGGCGTCGGGCATGGGCATCACCGTGGAGCCCACAGGCGGCTCGGACCATCCGACGTCCGCGCCGGTGGCGCTGATGAGCTTTCCGGCCTGACCTTGTGCGACGTCCCGGCCCCGGGGCTTCGCACAAGGTCAGCCACATGGAGGCAGCGGGAAGAAACCGCTCGTCCGCACCACGTACGCGGCGAATCCCGGGCGGCCTGCTCTGTGCTGCTCAAGGAGGCGCACTTGCCGCTGCCTCCGATCGACAGCAGGCTCGTCACCACCGCCGAGACGACACTGACGCTCGCCGTGGTGAGCGAGTCGCACGTGCTGAGGAACCGACACCACCGCTCGCTGCTCGGACCACTGCCCACCAGGCTGGCCGCTGGCCGGTCACCATCTGCGTTCCTGGCGCGGCGTGGCCGCGTGGGGCGTGGCAGTGGTCAGCGAAAACTGGCTCCGTAGGCGTCGGTGGTCTGCCAGATGCGCAGGGGTGCGGTGGGGCCGGGCCAGACCTCGATGAGGTGGTGTTCGAGGGGTGTGTGGTCGTCGAGGATGAGTTGTTGGTGCCCGAGGTCGCGGCCGCGGGCACAGACGCGGATGCGGCAGGGGTGGCCTGCGGTGTGGGCGAGGGGTGGCAGGGGGTCGGTGTCGTGGGCGTCGGTGATGCCGGGACGGGTGCCGGACAGGTGGAGGCCGGCTTCGACGATGTCGTCCCAGGCGTCCAGTTCGGGTGGGGGAGGGGTGGTGGTGTGCTGGGTCAGAGTGACGCGGACGGGGCCGAGTTCGGTTCCGGTCATGATGAGGGCGAAGTGCCCTGGACGGCTGATGCCGTGGCCGGCGGTGAGTGGTGCGAGGAGTCCGTTGAAGCCGGTGTAGGAGAAGCCCGAGGTGTCGAACTCGTCACCGCGCACGTAGTACTGATGGTCGCTCGCCCACAGCAGGGCGGTAGCAGTCGTCGTCATCGGGGCCCCTCCGCGCGGCAGGCGTCGTTCTTGACGATTCGGTCGGCACTGTAGAACGACGACAGCAGGCCGCCCTGTCGATTCTGTTCGTCGCCGGGCGCCCAGACTCTGCGCAACACACAGGAACCACCTTGAGTGCTGGGGGTGAAGAGGCGTTCGTCACGGAACATGGCCGGCCGGCGGTGTTGTGGTGGGCGCGTTCAATCTGCGCGCTGAGCGTCGAGCGCATCCGGCACATCATGGAGAGTGATACGACCCGGCCGCTGAACCTCGGCACCGGCGAACCGGTCACGGCCACCGGCTTCGCCCGCATGATCGAGGACTTCGCCGCGCCGCCCGCACCACCTACCTGGGGCTGACCCCGAGCGACCGGGAACCAGACGGTCCCGGCCGCGATGCCACCGCTCGGGACAGCGGCCGTACTGCTCGCCCTGCGCTCCTGAGCGAGGCGAGGCCCTGCCGAGCCGACGCGGTCGGCGGGGCCTCGCGGCCACGCTTCCTGAGGGACCGCTCGATGGCGGCCGCACTTGGCTCCTGCCTGCGGGCGGAGCGAGGGACGGGCGCGGGCCGGCCTTCCCTGCTCGTGCCTGGGCGGTCCCTGCACCACGTGCCGTAGTCCGACGTGCCGGGCCGGTTGCCGCGCCGCTGCTACGAGCGCGAGCCCGAATCTGCTACCGCAGACTCGACCAAGGAGAGGTTCTTAGGGCCTCGGTGCTCCTACGGCCGGTCGGGACCGTCACCGAGGCTCCCCGGGGTTCCGGGCGGGGTGGGTGCGGTGATGCCGCTGCCCCCACCGCTGCTGTAGTGGGTGCCGAGCTCGTGGTGATACTCGCTGTCGCCGAGGTGCTTGTTCTTGTCGAATTCCGGAGCGGCCTTGATCTGGGCCTTGGTGCGGCCGACGCTGATGGTCTTTGCCTCCGCGTCGATGCCGGTGATCGTGCCGGCGGGCAGCAGGACCTCCTTGCCGAAGATCCACACGCCGGTGTCGACCACGAGGTACTGGTCGCCGACGTCTTGTGAATGCTTGTCGACCTTGCCGATGCTCCCGTCCGTCGCCTCGACCTTGTATCCGGTGAGATCGGCGCCCGGGGTGTAACCGGCGGCGGACGGGTAGTTCCAGATGTTCTCGCTCATGAGTCATCCTCCACAGATCGTGGCGCACGGATGATCGATACCTTTTGCACCTTGCATCCGCATTTATTGCTCCAGCTCGGGTTCCCTGCCGCGCCCGGAATAACCGGCCTGCCGAGCCGTCTTGCGCGGACGGGGCCGGGAGACTGGAACGAACCGCGTAGGGCCGCGGGAAGCACGGATCTCCAGCCGGGCACCCTGCTGGACGGGGTGACTCTGGCCAGGCATCCGTGTGGCACCCGCTGACCGGGCGTCTCGGATGGAGTGTGCAGCGGCCCCGCACGCGCCACGTGCGGGGCCGGACCCGTCTCAGGCCGTCGCGGCCCGTCACCGGCACCGTGGGGTGGGCGACCACCGCGGTGGCCGCGGCCAGCGGCATCTGGCCGGAGGTGCCCGCGCCGGGCAGCACCATTGTGAGCGCGGCCCCGCACAGCGCAAGGCCCATCACGGCGGTCGCCGACGCGCAGACGCCGAGCAAGACCGCGGGCACCGAACCGAGCCCGGGAGCCCGGCGCAGGCGATGGCCACGGCGCCGCCGAGCAGCAGCGCGGGAATGATCGGGCCGCCACGCAGACTGCCGAGACCGTGGCCCCAGGCGAGGCCCTTGCACACGGTCAGTCCCGCGAGGGTGGCAGGCACCTCTCACGAGCGTCACCGACCCGTGGGGCCCGTGCCCCCTCGCGGGCTCACCTCGCGCGGGCCGTCAGCTGCTCCACCACCGCGCCCAGCAGCTCCGCCGGAACCCGCAGCGCGTGCAGTGCCGAGATCTTCGACGTCAGCGGGCCGGGGGCGGTCACGATCCGCCACATCTCCAGCTTTGTGGGGTTGTCGAACTGGGCGGCGCCAAGGATGCGTCGGACGTTGTCGGCCGTGCGGTCCGGGTGGAGGGGGGAGCCGAGCTTCACCTCGATGTGCGTACCGGCGTCGGTGGCGGCCTCGACCGTGACGCTGAACCGCCCCGGCTCTCCGGTCACCTCGATCGGCCGGCCGTCGGCAAGGGCGGGGCCCGCGGGCAGGTCGGCCAGGAAGGTGGCCGTCCAGGTGCGGGTGGCGGGGACGATGCCCTCGGGGCCCTTTGCGGGGCCGATGCGCAGGGTGCCGGAGTCGGCGTTCCACTCCAGGGCCGTGGTGACCGTGCGCAGGTTCGTGCCGTCGCCCTGCCCGTCGTCCTCGATCAGGGTGAAGGTGCCGTTGTCCGAGGGGGCGATGAGCAGTTCCAGGTGCTCGGGGTTGCGGGTCGCGTCCAGGTCGTCCGGCCCGGCCAGCGGGAGGATGCCGCCGCCGCGCAGGAGGGCCGGTACCCCGTCGAGGCCCCGGTGGAGTTCGATGTGGCGGTCGCCGTCGTAGACGGTCCCGGTGAAGATGTCGGTCCAGGTGCCGGGCGGCAGCCAGGCCGGCGCGGCGGAGAGCAGGGTCACCGGATCGCGGGGCGTGGTGATGGGGGAGACCACCAACTCACTGCCGAAGGCGAACTGGTGGGGCACCTGGTACGCCTCGTCGCGCTCCGGCTCGATGTGGTACATCGGGCGCACCAGCGGGGTGCCTGTGGCCGCGACGTGGTTCATGGTGTGCAGATAGGGCACGAGCCGGTGTCGCAGGCGCAGGGCCTCGCCCATCGCCTGTCGGGGCTCGGCCGGGAACTGCCAGGGCTCCTTGCGGATGAACGGGTTGCTCGCCGAGTGCAGCCGCAGAACAGGGGAGAAGACACCCAACTGCAGCCAACGGGTGGCGAGTTCGTCGTCACGGACGCCCCGCGTGTGCCCGCCGATGTCGTGACTCCACCAGCTGTAGCCGATGTTGGCCGCCGACGCGGTGAACTCGGTCTGGAAGGACAGGGATTCCCAGGAGACGACCGCGTCGCCGGAGAAGCCGACACCGTAGCGCTGGCTGCCGGGACCGGCGTATCGGGAGAACGCCATCGGGCGGCGGCCCTCGCGTCCGGAGTCGAGGAAGTGGAAGTGGTTCAGGAGCCACAGCGGGGTGTTGAAGATCGGTGCGTTCTGGTCCAACGCCAGTATCGGTCCCGTTGCCCGTTTCGGGCACCTGTCGAGGTGTGCGAGGTACGTCCGCGGCGCCTCGGTCCGCGACCTGTCGGTGGGACAGTCCTCAGCCTCGGCCCGTGCTGCGCAGGGCTGCCGCGATGTGGCTGTAGCCGGGGACGGCGGGCTCGCCGGCCTTCTCGTGGTGGACGGCGTGGGCGAGGCCGAGTTTGCCGCCCGTGGGGAGGGTGCGGTTCGTGGTCCACAAAAGGGCCCGCAGCTGTTCGTCCTGGACGGAGAGGAGTTCCTCGCTGCGCCCCGGTTCCAGGCCGTTGTCGGCGCACCAGTCGGCCACGGAGGTCCAGAACTCGGTCAGCGAGTTCCAGCAGACCGCGCTGCGCGGTGCGAGCAGGGCCTCGACCTCGTCCCGGGTGCGGAACTGAGGCAGGCCGTGGGAGGTCAGGTTCTGGATGTTCTCCAAGAGACCCACGACGAACTCGTAGTCGGCCTCGTCCGACAGCAGGGTCTCGGCCAGGGCCAGGACTTCGGGGAGCGTGTCGGCGTCGCGGTGTGCGGCGTGGAAGGCGGCCGTCCGGCAGGCCGCGAAGTCCGTGATGCCGCCGACCGCCTTGGGGTTCAGGCCCGCTGCGACGAGGAGTTGGCGGGCTCGGGGTGCCGGGCGGCGGCGTGAGAAGAACATCGGGTCATGATCGCAGACCGGGGCGCCGGCCCGGGGCCTTGCTCTGCCTCCCCGCCTCCCTCCCCGGCATACATGGGATCTCTGTCGTCACAGCCCTTACTATCAGCACCCTCCTGCGTCATGATTCCTCGGAGTTCAGCGAAGAGATCCGAGCAATGTGCCCGTTGGAGGGAACGATGACGTCTCGTCGCCAGATCCTCGGTGCTCTGGGAGCCACCCCTGTGATCGCGACTCTCGGCAGCGCCGGCGCGCACGCCTCCGCCGCCGCGCCGGCACAGGCACCGGCAGCCGGTGAGAGCCGCGTCCGGCCCGCCTCGATCATTGCGATCAGTGCGGAGGACACCCCGGAGCAGATCATCGCCAAGGCCGCGAACGTCGTTCCCCGCAAGGGGCAGCTCGCCTGGCAGCGGCGGGAGATCACCGCGTTCACGCACTTCGGGATGAACACCTTCACCAACCGCGAGTGGGGGTCGGGCGCCGAGGACGAGGCGACGTTCTCGCCGACCGCTGTCGATGCCGACCAATGGATCCGCACGTACAAGGCCATGGGCGCCGAGCTTGCGATGATCACCGCCAAGCACCACGACGGGTTCACGCTCTTCCCCAGCCGCTACACGCCCCATTCGATCCTCAAGAGCCCAGGACAGCCGAACGTCGTCCGCAGATACGTGGAAGCGGCGCGCGCCCACCAGCTGCGCGTGGGGATCTATCTCTCTCCTTCCGACGGCTCAGAGCTGCCGCATGCCTGGCACGCCACGTGGATCGCGTCGCTGCGCAAGAAGCAGGCCGAGGGCGGGACGCTGACCTCGGTGGAGCTGACCGCGCTCGCCGACGGCGACCGTGCCCCCGGCGGCCTCGGCCGGTTCGGCAACGGCAGCGCGGTCAAGGAGCACACCATCCCCACCCTGGTGGAGGGCGACGACCGGGCCGACGACGTGCGGTCAGGGAAGCTGCCGACCTTCACCGTGCACGTCAACGACTACGACGCGTACTACCTCAACCTGGTCTACGAACTGTTCACCGAGTACGGGCCGCTGGACGAGTTCTGGCTGGACGGCGCCAACCCGTGGGCCGACGCCGGGATCACGCAGGAGTACCGCTTCGACGCATGGTTCCGGGTGATCAGCGGCTTGTCGCCGGACACCGTGGTCTTCGGCGGTCCGACCGGCATCCGCTGGGTCGGCAACGAGAGCGGGATCGGCCGCGAGACCGAATGGAGTGTGGTGCCGACGACCGCCGACCCGTGGACGTACCACGGCGAATGGCTGCTGCCGCACGGCCCCACCGCCGCCGACATCGGCTCCCGGGCCCGGCTCACCGAACCCGGCGTGACCCATCTGTCCTGGTTCCCCGCCGAGGCCGACGTCTCCAACCGGCCCGGCTGGTTCCACCACCCCGGCCAGCAGCCCAAGACGGCGGATCAGCTCTTCGACCTGTACGAGAAGAGCGTCGGACGCAATACGACGCTGCTGCTCAATGTGCCGCCCTCGAAGGCGGGCACGATCGACGCCGAGGACGTCGCCGAGCTGACCGCGTTCGGGCAGCGGGTGCGGAAGGTGTACGGCGGGCCGGTGGCCAGGAACGCCGACGGGACGACGACCTTCGACCGGGTCGCGGTGCGCGAGGACATCGAGTACGGCCAACGGGTGGAGGAATTCGCCGTGGAGGCCGAGATCGACGGGGTCTGGGGGCGGATCGCCACCGGCACCACGATCGGTCACCAGCGGATCCTGCCGCTGGCGGCACCGGTCACCGCGAGCCGTGTCCGTGTCCGCGTCCTCGCCTCCAGGGCGGAGCCCCGGTTGGGGCGGATCACGCTCCACCGGGCGACCGGCTGAGCCGACCGTACGCGGACCGCCCGCGCCTCGACGTCGGATCCGATCCGGCGCCTGTCGGAGAACACCCGGCGCCTGTCCGGGAGCGAGGTGTCCCCGGACAGGCGCGACGCACAGCACAGTTCTCCCCACCACCCTCACCGCCCGGATCATGGTGCGGACTCACATACCCGTCAGGCCCCGCCGCGGCGAAGGTGTAATGCACCAGCCCCGGGCGGCAGCGTCGGGCAGACCGTCGGGACGCGGCCGGCGCAGCCTGGGCCGAAAGACGGAGAGGGAACGAGAACGTATGGACAAGGTGGTGGATTCGGTAGCCGACGCCGTGGCCGGCATCCCGGACGGGGCGACGCTCGCGGTCGGCGGTTTCGGACTGTGCGGGATCCCGTCGACGCTGATCGCCGAGCTTGCCCGGACGCGGGCGTCGGGACTGCGGGTGGTGTCCAACAACTGCGGAGTCGACGACTGGGGCCTGGGGCTGTTGCTCCGGGCGGGCCGCATCGCGCGGATGACATCGTCGTACGTGGGCGAGAACAAGGAGTTCGCGCGCCAGTACCTCTCCGGTGAACTGGAGGTGGAGCTGACGCCGCAGGGCACCCTCGCCGAGCGGCTGCGGGCCGGCGGCAGCGGGATCCCGGCGTTCTTCACCCCGGCCGGGGTCGGCACGCAGGTCGAGGAGGGCGGGCTGCCCTGGCTGTACGCCGCGGACGGCAGCGTCGCCGTGGCCTCTCCGGCCAAGGAGGTGCGCGAGTTCGGCGGGCGCCGGTACCTGCTGGAGGAGGCGATCACCGCCGACTTCGCACTCGTCCGCGCCGAGGTCGCCGACCGGCACGGCAACTGTGTGTTCCACAGCGCCGCCCGCAACTTCAACCCGCTGGCCGCGATGGCGGGCCGCACCACCCTGGTGGAGGCCGAACGCATCGTGGAGGCGGGGGAGTTGGCCCCGGACGCCGTGCACCTCCCCGGTGTCTACGTCGACCGGATCGTCGCCGCCGACCCCACCGACAAGCGCATCGAGCGCCGCACCGTCCGCCCCGCCCTCCAGGAGGCCTGAGCCATGGCACTCGACCGCGACCAGCTCGCCGCCCGCGCCGCCAGGGAGCTGCGCGACGGACAGTACGTCAACCTCGGCATCGGCCTGCCCACGCTGATCCCCAACCACCTGCCCGACGGCATCCACGTCGTGCTGCACTCCGAGAACGGCATCCTCGGCGTCGGCCCCTACCCGGTCGCCGGCACCGAGGACCCGGACCTGATCAACGCGGGCAAGGAGACCGTCACCCTCCAGCAGGGGTCCTCGTCCTTCGACTCCGCCTTCTCCTTCGGGATGATCCGCGCCGGACGCATCGACGTGTCGGTCCTCGGCGCCATGCAGGTGTCCGCCACCGGAGACCTGGCGAACTGGATGATCCCCGGGAAGATGGTCAAGGGGATGGGCGGGGCCATGGACCTCGTCCACGGGGCGCGCCGGCTCATCGTGGTGATGGAGCACACCGCGAAGGACGGCACGCCGAAGATCGTCGACGAGCTGAGCCTGCCCGCCACCGGGCGCGGCGTCGTGCACCGCGTCATCACCGATCTTGCCGTGCTCGACGTGACCCCCGACGGCCTCGAACTGGTGGAGCTCGCGCCCGGCGTCGGCGTGGCCGACGTCCAGGCGGCGACCGTGCCCGAACTGCGCGTCCCGGCCGGTATCGACCCCGTACGGGATCGGTCCCGTACGCAGACCCGAGGGACCGGCCCACGCGCTGCGGCGCTCTGCGGGGGCGGCGGCCAGGGCGACGCCCTGCTCCCGAAGGCCTGAGCGGGTCGGGGAAGCAGAGGTGGGTTCCCCGGCCCGCTCAGGCGGAACTGGGCCGCCCCAGCCGGGAGATGAGATGGATCCGCAGCGCCAACTGGATCTCCAGCGCCCGCTCCGGGCTCTCCCAGTCCCGGCCGAGCAGCGCCCCGATCCGTTCGATGCGCTGCACCACGGTGTTGACGTGGACGTGCAGCAGATCCTTGGCCCGGATGTGGCTGCCGCTGACCGCGAAGTAGGCCTGGAGCGTGCGGACCAGCTCGGTGCCCCGGCGCTCGTCCCAGTCGAGGACGGGCCCCAGGATCCGCTCCACGAACCCGCCGGTGTCCTGCTCCTTGCCGAGCAGCACGCCGAGAAAGCCGAGGTCGGCGGCGCACGCGCCGTCCCCGGACAGGCCGAGCACCAGCATCGCGCTCAGACAGCGGCGGGCCTCTCGGTAGAAGCCGGGCAGCGCGGCCGGTCCCCGGCAGGGTCCGGCCGCGACCACGCTCACCGGCGCGCCGAGGCCCTGCGAGAGATGGTCGGCGGCGGCGCGGGCGGCCTGGCCCGGCTCGGTGCCGTCGTCCGGGACGAGCATGACGGCGTGCTGTTCGTACTCGCAGCACAGGCCCTCCCGGCCGAAGAGGTACTGCTGGGCCCCGGCCGTCAGCCGGCCGTCCGGGTCCGCCGCGCACTGCGCCACGAGCATCAGGTGCGGGCGCGTCAGGTCGACACCGAGACGGTGGCCGCGCTCGGCGAACAGCGCGGGGTCACGGCCCGCTCCGTCGAGCAGATCGGTGAGGAGCTCGCCGCGCACCCGGTTCTCGGTCTCGGCGACGGTCCGGCGCAGCAGGAGCAGCAGCGCGGTGATCGTGCCGGTGCGTTCGAACAGGCGCCGGTCCGGGCCGTCCAGGTCGGGCCGCCCGTGGAAGGCGAGACTGCCGAGGAGCTCCTGCCCGGCCAGGACGGCGCAGTACCAGGAGTCGCCGTGCCGCACGGAACGCCCCTCGGCGCGGGCCCGTGCGACGGCCCCGGACAGCGCCCCGAGGTCGGGTACCGGCGCATCGGCCGGGCCGCCGGCCCGCGCGAGCACGTCGCCGCGCGGGTCGAAGAGGGTGAGCGGTCCGCCGAGGAACTCGGCCACCGCGTCGGCCACTTCGGACACGTCCGAGCCGCGCAGCACCAGATCGGTCAGCCGGTCGTGCGCCTCGGCGGCGCGCTGCGTCGCCGCCGCGTGGTTCTGGATGACGGTGTTGGCCTCCGTGAGCTCGGCCGCGGCGGCCTGGGCGTCGTCGAGCGCGCGGGCGGTGTCGATGGCGATGGCCGCGTGCGCGGCGAGCGAACCGAGCAGCGCCACCTCGTCGGGCGAGAAGGCGCGCGGTCCACGGTCCGCAGCGAAGAGCACGCCGATGACGTTCCGGTTGCCCGCAGGGCCCGAGCCGAGCAGCAGCGGTACGCCGAGGATGGCGACGAGACCCTCGTCCAGGACGCCGTAGTCGATGGCCTCGGTGTGCTGGAACCGTTCGTCGGTGCGGTAGTCGGGGGACGCGTACGGGCGCATGGTCTGCGCGACGAGACCGCCGAGCCCCTCACCCAGCTTGAGTCTGAGCGTCTGGAAGGCGAGCGACACCGAGCCGTCCGTGACCCGCATGAACGTGTCCTGGGCGGCCTCGTCCACCAGCGTCAGATACGCGGTGTCCGTGCCGAGCAGGGTGCGGGCCCGCCGCACGATCGAGTGCAGTACGGCGTCGAGATCGCGCAGCGCGGCCAGGTCGCCGGCGGTGTCGAACAGGGCGGTGAGTTCGGCCTCGCGGCGGCGCTGGCGGCGCAGCACCTTCCGGACGCCCAGGGCGGCCGACACCGCCCGGTCGATGTCCTCGATCTCGCGCTCGCCGACCCCGTCGGTCCTGGCCCGCGCGGACACGGCCGTGTACGCGTCGGCGGAGGCATCGGTGGCCAGCAGCTCCACCAGGCGGCGCAGGGCGGCGGTGGGGAGCGCGGTGGTCTGGGACATGGGGCGAACCTCGGGCGGGAGTGGGGGGCTGGGCGTGCGGTGGGGCCGGCGGACGGCCCGGCCCCGTTCATGGCCGTCACGGTAGGCAGCGCACGGAGACCCGGACATGGTGCGAGACACCATGCCGAACGGTGCACAAGTGGCGTCCGGCCATACGGCCCCCGGTGCGGACAGCGAGCACATCGGGTCCCCGACACCGAGAGCCACGAACGCTGCAACTGCTGTCCGCCGTGGGCGCGCAGGCGCTGCGCCGACGGGGCGCCGTCCGGGATCCGTCAGCCGAACCAGACGACGAGCCGCACGTTGGCCGGCCCGTGCAGATCGCCGAGCGTGCGCATGATGTCCCACGCGGGCCCCCAGTGCGTGCCGTCACCGGCCACCTGCGCCCGGGTCCGCACGCCGGAGGCATCGGTCTCCTGCCAGTCGACGCAGAGCAGTTCGGCCCAGGTGATCCAGGTGGTGCCCGCGTCGTACGGGTCGTCCGCGCCGTGGTCGGCGGTCAACGTCTCGGAGGCGTCCGCCGGGAGGCCCCGGCCCTCGGCGAGCGGCCGCCACCCGTAGGTGTTGCGCACGCCGAAGAGACAGGAGAGCGCGTCGTAGGCGTTGCCGACGTCGAGCAACCACAGGTCGACGGCGGCGTGCCACAGGGAGTCCTCGTCATCGGGACCCCACAGACGGGCACCGGGTCGGCATTCGATGACGCCGTTGAGATCCGTGGACATGCCGCGATTCTTCCGGACGCCCCCGTCGGACGCCGCCGAATAATCCGCGTGCCCCTGCGGCACCGGCCCGCCTAGCGTGGACCCATGAGCCAGGACATCGGGGCAGAGGTGCGGGAGCGGGTGCGGCGGATTCGGCGGCATCCTGGGGCGGGTGAGGTGTTCGGCGTCCGTGGGCACGGATTCCGGCTCGGAGACGTGCTGGAAGAGGGGCAAGTGCGGGAGCTGGAAGGCGAGTTGGGCTGTCGGCTGCCGGAGGCGTACCGGAGCTTTCTGCTCCGCGTCGGCAGGGGTGGGGCCGGGCCCGACCACGGGCTGATGACACCCGTGCGGGAGGAGGACGGGTGGCGGTGGCGCGGGGCCGGGCTCGGCTACCCGGGGCAGCCGACCAGCGCCGAGTTCGCCGGCCGGCCCTTCGTGGCGGAGGCGGTGCAGCGGGACATCGACGCGCTCGACGCCGCGGAGCCGCGGGAGGACGCGTTCGAGGACGACGACGCGTTCCGGGAGGCGTTCGCCGCGTGGGACGCGCAGTACGAGGAGCTGTACGACGCGCAGGAGGCGGGCACGGTGTTCCTGAGCGAGCAGGGGTGCGGTTACACGTCGCTGCTCGTGATGACCGGCCCGCACCGGGGCGAAGTGTGGGAGGACCTTCGCCCCGCCGACTGCGGCATCGTGCCGACCGGCCTCGACTTCGGCGCCTGGTACCTGAAGTGGCTCGCCCGGACCGAGCAGCAGCTCGGGCTCGCGCCGGCCGCGAGCTGAGCCCCGGACCGTCGTGCCCCGCCGGACGGGTGACGTTCGGCGGAACATCGGCCCCGCCGGAGGGCTGAGCCCCCGCACGGTGGGCAAGGAACCGCCATGACCACTCCCGACACCGCCGCCGCGCGGCAGCACGTCGAGGAAGAGCTGCTCCAGCGGGTGCTCGCCTCCTTCGACGCCACTCCCGACGCCCGCCTGAAGGAGGTGATGCAGGGCCTCGTCCGGCATCTGCACGCCTTCGTCCGCGACGTCCGCCCCACCGAGGACGAATGGCAGCGGGCCGTCGACTTCCTCGCCGCCGCGGGACACATCACCACGGACACACGGCAGGAGTTCGTCCTGCTCTCGGACGTGCTCGGCGTCTCCATGCAGACCGTCAACGTCAACCACGAGGCAGGCCGGGACGCCACCGAGGCCACCGTCGTGGGCCCCTTCTACGTGGACGGCTCGCCCGAGGTGCCGCTCGGCGGAGACATCTCCGCGGGCGCGTCGGGCGAGCCGTGCTGGGTGGAGGGCACCGTCACCGACACCGAGGGCAAGCCCGTCGCCGGAGCCCGTATCGACGTGTGGGAGGCGGATGCGGACGGGTTCTACGACGTGCAGTACGACCACGGTCGCCTCGCCGCCCGCGGTCGTCTGCACACCGACGAGCACGGCGCGTACCGCTTCTGGGGTCTGACCCCCACCCCGTACCCGATCCCGCACGACGGCCCGGTCGGTGCCCTGCTGCGGCAGACCGGGCGCGCACCGCTGCGCGCCGCCCATCTGCACTTCATGGTGAGCGCGCCGGGCCTGCGCACCCTGGTGACGCACATCTTCGTCGAAGGCGACGAACTCCTCGCCTCGGACGCCGTGTTCGGGGTCAAGGACTCCCTGGTCAAACCCTTCGAGCGGCAGCCGGCCCACGCCGCCACACCGGACGGCCGCGACACGGGCGGCCGGGCGTGGACGCGGGTGCGGTTTGACGTCGCCCTGGCCCCGGCCCGCGCCGAAGGAGCCTGACGCGCCATGGACGAGCAAGAGGCCGGGACCGGCCTGCGGTTCGAGCACGAGGCGCCCGCGCAGCGCGTCCGTTTCGCCACCGGCGGCGCGGCCGAAGCGGTGCGCGAGGAAGTCGAACGGCTGGGCGGGGCACGGGTGATGGTGATCGCCGCGCCGCACGCGGCAGGACCCGCCGAGAAGATCACCGCGACGCTCCCGGTGGTGCACCGCCACGGCGACATCGCGATGCACGTCCCCGTCGCGACGGCCGAGCGCGCCCGCGCCGCCGCGGCCGAGCACCGCGCGGACACCCTCGTCTGTGTCGGCGGCGGTTCGGCCACTGGCCTCGCGAAGGCGGTCGCGCTCACGACGGGACTGCCGATCGTCGCCGTCCCGACCACGTACGCCGGTTCCGAGGCGACCCGTGTGTGGGGTCTGACCGAGCACGGCCGCAAGACGACCGGCACGGACCCCCGGGTCCTGCCCCGCGCCGTCGTCTACGACGCCGGGCTCACGCTCTCCCTCCCGGCCGCCCTGAGCGCGGCCTCCGGGCTCAACGCGCTCGCGCACTGCGTGGACTCGATGTGGGCGCCGCGCACCGACCCCGTGGACCAGGCGCTGGCGGTCGAGGGCATCCGGGCCCTGAACAGCGGACTGCCCGCCGTGACGGCCGACCCGGGCGGGCTCGCCGGTCGTGAACAGATGCTGTACGGCGCCTACTTGGCGGCCGTCGCCTTCTCCTGCGCAGGATCGGGCCTGCACCACAAGATCTGCCATGTCCTCGGCGGCGCCCACGGCCTGCCGCACGCCCAGACCCACGCCGTCGTCCTGCCGTACGTCCTGGCCTTCAACGCGCCCGCGGCGCCGGAGGCCGAGCGCCGGATCGCGGCCGCGTTCGGGGCGCCCTCGGCCCTCGCGGGCCTGCGGCGACTTGGTACGTCCGTAGGGGCGCCGACCGCCCTGCGTGACCTGGGCCTGGCCGAGACCGACCTCGACGCGGCGGCCGCCGCGTCCCTGGCGGCCGCGCCCCCGTCCAACCCGCGCCCAGTCACCCTCGACGCCCTGCGCCGTCTGCTGCGGGCGGCCTGGGCGGGTGCGGATCCCTCAAGGCCGGATCCGTCAAGGCCGGATCGCTCGGAGCCGGGTCCGTCGGACGCGGCTACGCGGGAGGGCCGCTGCGGCTGTCGGCCGTGAGCACGCACCGCGTTCCGCTGTAGATCGTCGGCATGCACTTGTTGCAGTGGATGCACAGCGAGCGCGTGCCCGGATCCTTCTCCATCCGGCGGATCAGGTCCGGCTCGCGCAGCAGTGCCCGTGCCATCGCGACGAACGAGAAGCCCTCCGCGAGCGCCAGCTCCGCCGTCTCGCGGCGCGTGACGCCGCCGAGCAGGATCAGCGGGAGGTCGAGCGCGGCCCTGAACTGGCGCGCGCTGTCCAGGAGATACGCCTCCTCGTAGGGGTACGCGCGGATGAAGCGGCCGCCGACCGCGCGGACCCCCAGCCGGACCAGCGGATGGCGCATCGCCGCCGCGAACTCCCTGAGGGGCGCGTCGCCGCGGAACAGGTACATGGGGTTCAACAGGGAGCTGCCCGCGGTGAGTTCGAGGGCGTCGAGGCTGCCGTCCGCCTCCAGCCACCGCGCCACCTGGAGGGACTCGTCCAGCCACAGACCGCCGGGGACACCGTCGTCCATGTTGAGCTTGGCGAGCACGGCGACGCGGTCGCCGACGGCTTCGCGCACCGCGCGGGCCGCCGCACGGGCGACCCGGGCGCGGCCCGCGAGGCTGCCGCCGTACTCGTCGGTGCGGTGGTTGAGCAACGGGCTGAGGAAGGAGCTCGCGAAGTAGTTGTGGCCGAGGTGGATCTCGACCGCGTCGAACCCCGCCTCGACGGCGAGCCGGGCCGCGTCGGCGTGGGCGCGCACGACGCGGGCGATGTCGGCGCGGCTCGCCGCCCGGATCCGGGTCAGGCTCTGGGCGCCGATGCGCGCGGACGCGCTGAGGGCGGGCAGCCCGTTCGAGCGCGGGTCCGCGACCGGGCCCGCGTGCCCGATCTGCGCCGAGATCGCCGCGCCCTCGGCGTGCACGGCGTTCGTGAGGCGGCGCAGCCCCGGCAGCACCTCGGGGCGCATCCAGATCTGATGCCGCTCGGTACGGCCCTCGGGCGCCACCGCGCAGTACGCGACCGTGGTCATCGCCACCCCGCCGGCCGCATGCCTGCGATGGAAGGCGATCAGGTCGTCCGAGACCTGCGAGCCCCGCGTCATCCCCTCGAACGTGGCGGCCTTGACGAAGCGGTTGCGCAGCGTCAGCGGTCCGAGCCTGGCCGGCTCGAACAGGGCGGTGGGTGGCGCTGTCATGACGGTCTCCCGAAGTGAAGGGTGCGGGTGAACGGTGCACGAACGGGGCGCGGAGGAAGAGCGGTCGTCTCGGTGGGCCTGCTACCGGTGCAGCGGCGTCGGCTGGGCGTCGGGGCGCATCGCCGCGTCCGTGCCCCCGTCGACGTAGAGGACCGCACCGGTGGTGAAGCGGGCCTCGGGGCGCAGGAACTGCTCGACCCAGAAGGCGATGTCCGCCGGCTGTCCGAAGACGCCGAGCGGCATCGGGGTGGGGAAGTCGTCCGCGTCCGGGACGCCCTCCGCGCCGGTGGATCCGGTCATCAGCGGGGTGAGCACGGCGCCCGGCGCGATCGCGTTGAGCAGGACGCCGCGCCGGGCCCACGGTGCGGTGACGGCGGTGCGCCGTACCCAACGGGCCAGCGCCAGCTTGGCGGTGGCGTACGCCATGATGCTCGGCGCGGTGCGCAGCACCTCCGCGGGCAGGGCGCTCCGCACGGCCTCCGCGCGCTCCCTGGCCCGCCGCTCGTCGCCGGACAGCAGCAGGTGCAGCAGCGCGTCGTCGATGACAGGGACGGTGCTCGCCGAATTGGAGCCGATCACGACCGCGCGGCCCGCGCCGGACCGCTCCAGGGCCGGGCGCAGCGCCTCCAGCAGGGCCACGGGGCCGAAATAGTCGATCGAGACGACGTCCGCGGCGCTCGGCAGGTTCGGGCCGACCCCGGCGATCGCGGCCACGCCGTCCAGCCGGTCGTCACCGGCGAGCGCGAGCGCCTCCCGGGCCGCGTGCGCGCGGCCCGCCGCGGTCCCCAGATCGGCGACCACTTCGGCGTCGCGCAGGTCCACGCCGATCACGCGGTGTCCGGCCGAGCGCAGCCGGGCCGCGGTCGCCGCGCCCATCCCGGACGCGGACCCGGTGATCACGTACGTGCTGCCCATGAGCGGCCCCTCCGGCGTCGGCGACTCGGCCAAGCAGAATTCAATCACTGATTGGAAGGTGGTCGGAAGGGGTCGCGGGCCCGTGGTGGAATGGGGCGCATGACCCACCCGGACACCCCGACGCGCGAGCGGCTCCTCGACGCGGCGAAGCGGCTCTTCCTGGAGAAGGGGGCCGACCAGGTCTCCCTGCGCGCCATCAACGCCCGGGCCGCGCTGAACCCGGGAGCCGTGCACTACCACTTCGGTTCGCGCGAAGGACTGGTGACGGCCCTCCTGGAGCGGGAGTTGAAGCCGCTGTGGACGGACCGGATGCGGCTCGTCGGCGACGGCAGTGGCACCGGCCCCGCGGTGACGGAGCTGGCGGCCGCCCTCGTGGAACCCTTCGCCGAGCTCGTCGCGAGCCGCGACGGCCGGGTGCTGTGCCATCTGCTGGCCCGCTCCGCGCTGCCCACCGGTCAACTCCCGCACGCCTCCAGCCTGTTCGTGCCCGCCCCCTTCGAGGTCATGGTCGGGCGGGCGCTGCCCCGGCTGACGCCGCAGGAGGTCACCGAACGCTGTCGGCTCGCCTTCACCCTCGTCATGGAGACGTACGGCAGGCCGCTGGCGAAGATGCCCGCGGAGGAAGCGGCCTTCCCGCGCACCAGGACCGTCGTCGCCTTCGTCGCGGCCGGTCTCACGGCGCCGTCGACCGTCGGGCGGGCGCACGACTGACGGGACCGCGCCGCTCACGCCGAGCGGCGCGGCGGCGGTCCGGGGACGGGCCGCAAGGGGTGGACGGGCGGCCCGCTCCTGGCGGGACCGAAGGGCCGGGTGAGATGGGTGAGGAACCAGTCCCGGGTCAGCCGGGCGGACGTCTCCAGCGCCTCGGGTTCGGTGAACTCGTGGGAGCCGCCCGGCACCACGGCGAACCCGGACTCGCACGCGATCCGGCCGGACGCCTCCCGGTTCACCTCGACGAGCTCGGTGTCCCGGCTGCCCACGACGAACAGCACCGGGGCCCGCAGCCGCGCCGGTGTCGTCCGCCCGACGAGGTCGGGGCGGCCGCTGCGGCACACGACGGCGAGCACTTCGGAGCCGGGCGCCGCGGCGGCCTCCAGGGCGGCGGCCACCGCGGTGTCCACCGCGAAGTAGCAGACGGGCAGCTCGGTGTGGCGGTGCAGCCAGCGCGTGGCATCGTCCAGACGCGTCGTCAGCAGCCGCAGCGCGAAGGCCGTGTCGGCCTGGTACTCCTCCTCGCTCCCGGTGAGCAGATCGAGCAGGAGCGTGCCGAGCCCGGCCCGGTGCAGGGCGGCCGCCAATGAGCGGCTGCGCGGGCTGTACCTGCTGGTGCCGCTGCCATGGGCCAGCAGCACCACGGCAGGCGCCGAGTCGGGCACCGCGAGCTGACCGGCGAGCCGGGCGCCCGCGGCCGGTACGAAGACCTCCTGGCTGAGATACGACGGATGGGTGGTCGCGACCCGCAGCCGTGGCGTGGGGACGGGCTGCGCGGCCCGGGCGACCAGGGCCTCCACCTCCTCGTCCGACGTCTGGGTGAAGTCGTCGTACCAGGAGCCGATCGCGCCCAGGTCGTGCAGCGCCTGCGGGCAGTGCACGGCGTCCGCCACCGTCTCCTTCAGGCGCCGGACCGTGGCCAGCGACGCCACCGGTGCCGCGAGCACGACACGCGACGCGCCGTGCAGCCGGGCGGCCCGGCAGGCCGCCGTGGCCGTCGCCCCGGTGGCCATCCCGTCGTCGACGATCAGTGCCGTACGCCCGGTGAGCGGGACGGGGTCGTGCAGCGCGCGCCAGCGGTCCGTGCACCGGTCGAGCGCGTCCCGGGCGGACTTCTGCACGGTGTCCCGGGTCGCGGCGTCGAGCCGCGACCGCTGGATCACGTCCTCGTTGTGGACGCACACCCCGCTCTCGGCGAGCGCGCCGAACGCCAGCTCCGGCTGCCACGGCACCGCCAGCTTGCGCACCTGCAGCACGTCCAGCGGGGCACCCAGCTCCAGCGCCACCTCGTACGCCACCGGCACCCCGCCGCGCGGCAGACCGAGCACGACCAGGTGATGGCCGCGCAGCGAGTCCAGATACCAGGCGAGCCGTCGTCCTGCCGCCCTGCGGTCGTCGAAGCGCATGGCCACCGCCTCCCGGTGTCGCGCGCGGGACCCCGGCCCGATCGTGCCGCAGAGCGCGGGACGTCGAGCAGGGGCCGGCTCCCTTTCCCCATTGCAGCGCGGCGGCCCCGCGGGGGCCACGGGCGGACCGGCCCTGCCGGGGGCCGATGGTCCCGCGCCGACCGGCGAAAGGGCCGGTCGGCACCGGAACGGAGACCTCCGGCCCCTGTCGTCGCCGGGCCCGCCGCTCCACCCTGGCCGCAGGGTTCCGAAGAGTCCGTCGTCCGGCGCCGTCGGGGAGGTGGCACAGATGCCCGCCACACTGATGAACGCGGCCGTCCTGGAGACCTGGCTGTCGGCCGCGGTCGCCGCACCGTCGATCTTCAACACCCAGCCGTGGGACTTCCGGCTCGACCCCGACGTCCCCGCACTCGACGTGCGGGCGGCGCGCGGTCGCAGCCTGCGGGCCGCCGACCCGGCCGGGCGCGCCCTGCACCTGTCGGTGGGCGCGGCCGTGTTCAACCTGCGGGTCGCCGTGGCCCGGCACGGCTGGGTCCCCGTGGTCCGGCTGCTGCCCAGGCCCGACGACCCGGGCCTGCTCGCCCGCGTCCGCCTGGAACAGGGGCCGCTGCGCGGCGGTGACCACCGCGACGATCTGTACGAGGCGATCTGGCGGCGGCACAGCAGCAGGTTCCCGTTCGCCGACCGGCCGGTGCCGGCGTACGTACGCGCCGAACTGGCCGAGGCCGCGCACGCGAGCGGGGCCGTCCTCGGGTTCCCCGCGCCGGCCGAGCGGGCCCTCCTGCTGCGGATCACGGCGGAGGCGGAGGACCGCAACCGCAGCGACCCGGAGCGGGCCACGGAGAGCCGCCGCTGGGTGCACAGGGAGCCGGCCGACCGCGCCGACGTAGGTCTGCCGCGCGCCACGCTCGGACTGCAGGACGCCCAGGAGCGGCTGCCGATGCGGGACTTCACCGCACAGCGCCACCTGGAGCGGCTGCCCGCGGCGGAGTTCGAACGGCAGCCGGTGATCGGCCTGCTGAGCACGGCGCACGACCGCCGCACCGACTGGCTGCGCGCCGGACAGGCCCTGCAGCACGTGCTCCTGGTGGCCACCGCCCACGATCTGCGCACCTCGCTGCTCCACCAGGCCATGGAGTGGCCCGACCTGCGCCGCAGGATGCGCCCCGCGCCCGAGCACTCCGGACACGTGCACATGCTGGTACGGCTGGGATACGGGCCCCAGGGCCCCGCCGCACCGCGCCGAGCCCCCGACCGGCTCCTCCAGGAGCCCGTACGGCACGAGGGACGGGTGTAGCCGATGGGCCGGCGACTGCCGCGCGCTGTCTACGAGAAGGAACTCCTCAGGCTCCAGGTCGAGTTGGTGAGGCTCCAGGAATGGGTGCGGACCGAGGGCGCCCGCCTCGTCGTGGTCTTCGAGGGCCGCGACGCCGCGGGCAAGGGCGGCACCATCAAACGCGTCGCCGAACACCTCAACCCGCGCGTCGCCCGGATCGCCGCGCTCCCGGTCCCCACCGAGCGTGAGCGCACCCAGTGGTACTTCCAGCGCTACGTGGAGCACCTGCCCGGCGCCGGGGAGATCGCCCTGTTCGACCGCAGCTGGTACAACCGCGCCGGGGTCGAGCACGTCATGGGCTTCTGCACCGCCCCGGAGTACCGGCGCTTCCTGGCCCAGTGCCCGGTGTTCGAGCGGCTGTTGACCGACGACGGCATCCTGCTGCGCAAGTACTGGTTCTCGGTCAGCGACGCCGTCCAGGAGGAGCGCTTCCGCAACCGGCTCCGGGACCCCACCCGCCGCTGGAAGCTGTCCCCGATGGACCTGCAGTCGATCACTCGCTGGGAGGCGTACTCCCGGGCCAAGGACGAGATGCTCGCGCACACCGATGTGCCGTACGCACCGTGGTACGTCGTGGAGAGCGACGACAAACGCAGCGCCCGCGTCAACATGATCGCCCACCTGCTCTCCACCGTGCCGTACCACGAAGTCCGGCCCTCGGTCCTGGAGTTGCCGCCGCGCCCGGCGCCCACCGGCTACCGCAGGACGCCCCGGGAACGGCAGACGTACGTGCCCGACCACGCGGCCGGGCTCGTGCGGCAGGGCCCGTCCGGAGCCGGAGAGCGGACCAGCAGGCCCTAGGCGACGGGGCCGCACCCGACGGACGCTGAAAGTGGCCCACAGGGTTCTCTTCGAAGGAGGTTGGAGATGGCCGGAATGCTGGAGTGGCGGCCGTCGCTGCTGCCCGACCTGGTCGACTGGATCGAGTCGGGTCTCGGCGGACTGCCGGTGCACCGGACGGCTCCCGGGGTGCAGGGCATCCGGATCGAGGAGCAGTTGACCGAGGACGCGTACACGCTGCGCGCCGAACTGCCGGGCCTTGACCCGGAGAAGGACCTGGAGATCAGTGTCACCGGTGATGTCCTCACCCTGCGCGCCGAGCGCAGCGAGGACACCGCTCGGGGGCACCGCACCGAGTTCCGCTACGGCACCTACGCTCGCGCCGTCCGGCTGCCGGCCGGGGCGCTGACGGAGGACACGGGCGCCGAGTACAAGGACGGCATCCTCACCGTGACCGTTCCGCTCGCCAAGGCCGACACGGCCGGCACCCGGACGATCCCGGTGCGGCGCGAGACACCGTGAGGTCGCACGGGACGAGCCGACGAGTCGACGAGACGAACCGGTCGAGCCGAGGGGCGGGACGCACCGCGTACGGTGCGTCCCGCCCCCCAACAGGTGGG
>NZ_JAFVLN010000030.1 GCF_017377775.1 Streptomyces sp. VRA16 Mangrove soil | reverse complement strand
GCGTGCAGAGCACGCCGACCGTGTACATCGACGGCAAGGAGGCGGGCGGCGGTGAGGGCGCGCTGTACGACGAGGCGCAGTTCAAGGCCGTACTGAAGGACGCCGGCATTTCGTGAACCGGCCGCGGCGACGGCCCGGGTGACCGGGTAGCAGGCCAGGCCGATCAGGACCGAGGCGAAGTGACCGAGGTCGGTGAAGGTGCGGCCGGTGAGCAGCGGCGCCCCGTAGACGACGAGGACCCCGGCCCCGTACAGCTGGCGCCAGGGCGCGGCGAAGCGGTACGTGAGGACGGCGACGACCCCCGCGAGCGCGTAACTTACGCCCACATCAAGGGTGTTGACCATCGACACGGGCGCATGGCCGTTGTGGATCGCCCACAGCAGGGCGCCCTCGCTGATGTAGGTCGCGCCGATGTGCGCGGTGCCGAGGACGAGCAGCCAGCGCCAGGTGCCGAGCCAGCGTTCGGCGGGCGCGTGGAAGAGCGTGTAGAGGATCGCGTACGGGTACCAGGTGGCGCCGTCGATCCACAGCGCGCTCTGCACCAGCACCCGGAACGGATGCGTCGACAGGGCGTGGATGTTGGTGGACCGCGCGCCGAGGAAGGCGTCGAGGGTGTCCGGGGCCATCCGGCGCATGACGATCGTGGTGACGAGCAGGACCGCCAGCCAGCTGTACGTGCCGGGGGCGCTGCGGATCCAGGACCTGAGCGCCCGCGCGGCCGTACGGAGAAAATCGTGCATGGTCGATTCAGGCACGTCGGTAGGGTCGGCGGCGTGATCGACATTCCGGACGGCCTGGTGGAGTCGCAGTACACGTACGCGGGCGAGGCGGGCCGCGCGTTCATCGCGGCGCTGCCGGAGCGTGTGGCGGAGTTCGTCGAGCGGTGGGACCTGGCCGTCGACGGGGATCCGATGCACGGGATGGCGGCGCTTGTGCTGCCCGTGGTGCGGCGGGCGGACGGGGTGCCGGCCGTGGTGAAGTTCCAGGTCCTCGACGAGGAGACCGAGGGGGAGCCGGTCGCGCTGCGGGTGTGGGACGGGGACGGCGCCGTCCGGCTGCTCGACCACGACGCCGCGACGGGCACGATGCTGCTCGAACGGCTCGACGCCGGGCGGATGCTGACCTCCGTCGCGGACTCCCGCGAGGCGGTTCTGGTCGTCGCGGAACTGCTGGCCCGGCTCACGGCGGGGCCCGCCCCCGACGGCGTACGGCGCCTCACGGACATCGCCGCGCAGATGCTGGCGGACGTGCCGGGGGCGCTGGAGAAGGTCGCCGAACCGGCCGAGCGGGCGCTGCTCGCGGACTGCGCGGCGGCGCTGCGCGAGGTCGCGGCCGACGGGGCGGGGGACCGGCTGCTCCACTGGGACCTGCACTTCGAGAACGTGCTGGCGGCGACCGACGGACGGGAGCCGTGGCTGGCCATCGACCCGAAGCCGCTCGCCGGGGACCCCGGGTTCGACCTGTGGCCCGCGCTGGACAACCGCTTCGAGCCGGACGAGGTGGTGTGGCGGTTCGAGGCGATGACGGACGTCCTGGGGCTCGACCGGGAGCGGGCGCGCGGGTGGACGCTGGGGCGCACGGTGCAGAACGCGCTGTGGGACATCGAGGACGGGCGGGCGTTCTCCCCCGACCACCTGGAGACCGCGCGCAGGCTGCTGGGGAAGTGAGTTCGGGGCGGCGCCGGGAGGGAGACGGCAGGCCCTGAGCGGACCCGCTTAGCCTTCCTGCATGATCCGTAACGCCACACCCGCCGATGTCCCCGTCATCCACCGCTTCGTCCGCGAGCTCGCCGAGTACGAGAAGGAGCCGGACGCCGCCCGGGCCACCGAGGAGCAGCTGCACGAGGCCCTGTTCGGGGAGCGGCCCGCCGCCTTCGCGCACATCGCCGAGGCCGAAGAGGGCACGGAGAGCGGCGAGGCGGTCGGGTTCGCGCTGTGGTTCCTGAACTTCTCGACCTGGCGCGGCGTGCACGGCATCTACCTGGAGGACCTGTACGTCCGCCCGGAGGCGCGCGGCGGCGGCCACGGCAAGGCGCTGCTGACCGAACTGGCCCGGATCTGCGTCGAGCGGGGCTACGAGCGTCTCGAGTGGTCGGTCCTCGACTGGAACGAGCCGTCGATCGACTTCTACCGGGCGCTGGGCGCGCGGCCGCAGGACGAGTGGACCGTGTACCGGCTGACGGACGAGGCGCTGACCGCGCTCGGGTCGGGCGCCGCGTCAGCGGGGTGAGAGTCCGTCCAGGATCAACTCGGCCGCGCCGCCGGAGTGTTCGGTGGCGCGGGCCGCTCCGACCATGAGGGCGATCACGTCCTGGGCCGTCACGTCCGTGCGGACCGTCCCCGCGTCCTGCGCCCGGCGCAGCAGCACGTCGAGCGTGGCGCGCAGCCGGGTGCGGACGGTTCCGGCGGCGGTCTCGTCGATGCCGATGCCGGCCGCCGCCAGCGCCTCGATGTAGGCGTTCTTCTGGTGCGACTCGGCCACGTTGACCAGGAACATCTCGCGGAACGCGGCGCCCGCGTCGGCCTCTTCCGCCAGCCGCTCCATGCGGTCGGCCGCCGCGTCCATGCGGGCCTGGAACACCGCCTCCAGCAGCGCCTCCTTCGTGGGGAAGTGGCGGAAGAGGGTGCCGACGCCGACCCCGGCCTCCTTCGCGACCTCCTCCGTCGACACGCTCGTACCGCGCGTCGTGAAGACGGTGTCCGCGGCGGCCAGCAGCCGCTCCCGGTTTCTGCGTGCGTCCGCGCGCATCCTCAACTGCCTTTCGGTCGGCGCCCGTTGACAACCGGAGTGGCCAGTCCGTATCGTCCCGAGCGTAAGGGGAGTGACTACTCCGATTCTAGGTCCTGCCTCTCCGAGGGAGTACACCCATGTCAGAAACCCCTGTCGCGGCCCGTTCCGTCGCCGATACGCTCCGGGCCCTCGTCGGGATCGTGGCGAACGGCGACTTCTCGGCCCTCGCCGACGTCTATGCCGATGACGTCGTCGTCACGCACGCCTTCGGCGTGGGCGAACACGTCCGGTGGGAAGGGTTCGACGAGCTCGCCGCCCACTTCGAACGGGCACCGCTCGACCGGTTCTCGCGCACCGTGCGCGATCTCAAGGTGTGGAGCACGGACGATCCCGAGGTGGCGGTCGCCGAGTACGTCATGGAGGGGCGCGTGCACGCCACCGGGCGGACCTTCGCGCTGCCCAACGTCGTCGTCGCCCGCGGGCGGCTGAGCGACGGCCGGCTCGTCGAGACGCGCGACTACCACCACCACGGGGCGATGTCGGCGTTCTTCGGCATCCTGCCCGACTACGTCAAAGAGCTGGAGAAGATGGCTGCCTGACGGACTGTCAGGGATCCAGCACCACCTTGCCCGTGGTGCCCCTGGTCTCCAGCGCGCGGTGCGCCGCCGCGGCGGCGGAGAGCGGGAAGCGGTCCACCGCCGGGACGAGGACGCCGCGGGCCCCCAAATCGAGGGCGGCGCTCTCCAGGGTGCGCATCGGGTTGTCGCCGCCGGCCTTGCGCATCATCGCCGGGCCGAGGGTCTGGACCTGGGTGATGCCGCGCCGGGCGAGCTCCGCCTCGTCGAGCAGGAGCGGGCCGCCCTCGTCGCCGATGCCCTGCGCGGACCAGCCGAAGATCAGGTGCTGCCCGCCGGGGCCGAGCAGGTCAAGGGCGCGGGCGGTCGTCTCGCCGCCGACGCCGTCGAAGAGCACCGTGGCCCGGCGCTCACCCAGGAACTCCCGGACGCGAGCGGGCCATTGCGGGTCCTTGTAGTCGAGGGCGAGGTCGGCGCCGTTCGCCGCCACCCGCTTCGTCTTCTCCGGGCCGCCCGCCAGGCCGATCACGGTGCCGCCCGCGTGCTTCACGTACTGCACGAGCAGGGTGCCGATGCCGCCCGCCGCCGCGGGGACGAGCGCGACCGTCTCCGCGGTGACGGCGGTGAAGTTGAGGATGCCGAGCGCGGTGCGGCCGGTGCCGATCAGGGCCACGGCCTGCGCCGCGTCGAGCCCGGCCGGGATCTCGTGCACCCGGTCCGCGTCCGCGACGGCGAGCTCCGCGTAGCCGCCGGGAACGGTGCCCAGGTGCACGACGACCCGCTTGCCGAGCCAGCCGGGATCGGTGTCGGGGCCGAGCGACTCGACCGTGCCCGCGACCTCGCGGCCGGGGATCGTGGGCAGCTCGGGCAGGGCCGGCAGCGGGCCCTGGAAGCCCTGGCGCAGGGCGGTGTCGAGCAGGTGCACGCCCGCGGCCTCGACCGCGATCCGGAGCCCGCCGGGGCCCGGCTCGGGGTCCTCGGCCGTCTCGTACGTGAGGTTCTCGGCCGGGCCGAAGGCGTGCAGGCGGACGGCGTGCATGGGGACTCCCTGGGGCGAGGACGGGCACTGCGGACACGACCTGGTGCCGTGGGCGCGCCGCCAGTCTTCGACCTCAAGTCCGGTTGAGGTCAAGGCCGCGGGTGGTGGTGGCCGCGGCCGAGCGCAGCGCCAGGGTCGCCGCCTCGATCGCGCTGGTGAAGGAGACCTCGGAGAGGACCCCGGGGGCCGCCACCATGTCCCCGGCGAGGGTGACCCCGTGGCCGCGGTCGATCGCGGGGCGGTCGCGCCAGGTCGTGCCTGGCCGGTCGAGGGCGCCGGTGCGGCCCTGGGCCACGGCGTCGCGGCGCCAGGCGGTGCGTTCGCGCCAGCCGGGGAACGCGAGGTCGAGAAGGCGGTCGGCGCGGGCGGAGCCGTCCGCCTTCGACTCGTGCGGGGCGAGCGGGATCTGGCCCTGGACGAGGGACTCGCCGGGCGGGGCGAGGGACGTGTCGGCGGCGGTGAACCGCTCGATCCAGCCCGGGAAGTCGATCCCGGAGACCGCGAACAGATCGCCGCGGCGCCGGCGCAGCGCGAGGTCGACCAGCGTCGTACGGCCGCTCTGCCACGTCAGCGAGTCGTCCTTGAGCAGCCGGCGTGCCGCGTCGAGGGAGGTCGCGACGATCGTGGGGGTGCCGGTGGGAACGGTGTCGAGACGGGCGCAGGTCTCCACGCGCACGCCCAGGTTCCACGCGCGGGCCGCCATCCGGTCGATGATCGCGGACCAGCCGTCGAGCGGGTAGTGGGCCTCGGGCGGCAGCTTGGTGGTGCGGCGCAGGCGCTCCTGCACGAAGCGGGCGGAGAGCTCGCCCGGGTCGTGGTGGAAGAGCGCGACGGCCGTGAAGTTCGCCGCGGCGCGGGCGCCCTCCGGGCCCACGATCCGGGCCGCCCAGGTGGTGAAGTCCTCGTCCACGGGCGCCAGTTCTGGCCTGCGCGGCAGGAGCCTGAGCAGGGCGGGGGGTGGGGTGCGGCGCAGCGCGCCGTCGCGGTGGAAGCGCAGCCGGGCGGCGTCCAGGGGCGGCACGGCGGCCACCGGGCCGAGCAGGTCGCGGCGTTTGAGCCAGGTCCAGTGCGGGCCGCCGTCGTAGAGGGCGTGCGGGCCCTCGTGGGTGCGGTACGGGGCGTCGGTGGTGCGGGCGCGGCCGCCGAGGGTGTGGTGGGCCTCGTAGAGGGTGACGCGGGCGCCCGCCTCGGCGGCGGTGATCGCGGCGGTCAGTCCGGCGAGACCGCCGCCGACGACGGTGAGGGCGGTGTGCTTGCCGTGGGGCATGGGGAGGGCTCCTGCCTGTACGGACGGCTCTCGGTCCTTCGGTGCTGTCGTGAGTACGACGGTTCGGGCGGGCCCGAATGTGACATCGGGGGAGTCGGCGCAGGTCAGGGCGGGTGCGCGGTGATTGTCGGTGGGAGCGGGCAGCATGGGGGCATGGCGGAGAAGCGGGCAGGCGGGGCGAAGGTGAAGCGGGCGCGGCGGCCGGAGGTGCGGCTGCCTCCGCTCGTGCCGTGGCAGGGGGCGGGCCTGGAGCCCGACGGGGACTACGACGGGGTGGAGTTCCGGGACGCGGACTTCACCGGGCAGGAGGGGATCGGGGCGCGGTTCATGGACTGCGCCCTTGAGGGGTGCGGGTTCGACGAGGCGGGGCTCGCGCGGGCCCGGATCCTGGACTCGACGCTGACCGGGGTGCGCGGCGTGGGCACGGACCTGGCGGAGGCGACGCTGCGGGACGTGGAGGTGGTGGACGCCCGCCTCGGCGGCGTCCAGCTGCACGGGTCCGTCCTGGAGCGCGTCGTGATCCGCGGCGGCAAGATCGACTATCTGAACCTGCGCAAGGCCCGCCTGAAGGACGTGGTCTTCGACGGGTGCGTGCTGGTGGAGCCGGACTTCGGGGGAGCGAGGCTGGAGCGGGTGGAGTTCCCGGGGTGCGTGCTCAAGGGCGCGGACCTGACGGGGGCGACGCTGGCCGACGTCGACCTGCGGGAGGCGGCCGAGCTGGGCATCGCGCGCGGCGTCGACCGGCTCGGCGGCGCGGTGATCTCGCCGGGTCAGCTCTTCGACCTGGCGGGGGCGTTCGCGGCGCAGCTGGGGGTGCGGGTGGAGGGCTGAACCGAGGCTCCCGCGGCCCTTTTCCCGGGGGGCTACTTCATGCGGGGGAAGCGGGCCTGGAGGTCCCAGATCGCCGGGTTGTCGGCGAGGTCCTCGTGCATGTCGGCGAGGTCGGCGATCAGGTCGTGCAGGAAGTCCCGTGCCTCGCGGCGCAGTTCCGAGTGGGAGAAGGTCAGCGGAGGTTCGTCGCCCGGCATCCAGTCGGCCTCGATGTCGACCCAGCCGAAGCGGCGCTCGAACAGCATCCGGTCCGCGGACTCCGTGAAGTCCAGATCGGCGTACTGGGGTGTGGCGCTGCGGCTGCCGCGCGGGTCCTTGTCCAGCTGCTCGACGATGTCGCACAGCGCCCACGCGAAGTCGAGCACCGGCACCCATCCCCAGGCTGTGGACAGCTCCCGGTCGGCCTTGGTGTCGGCCAGGTACACGTCGCCGCAGAACAGGTCGTGGCGCAGCGCGTGGACGTCCGCGCGCCGGTAGTCCGTCTGCGGCGGGTCCGGGAAGCGGCGGGAGAGGGCGTAACCGATGTCGAGCACGGGGTCGATGGTGTCATGTCCGGCGCGATGCGGCTCAGGGCGCGGGTGGTGTGGGGGGCAGGGGTTGGGGCGGCAGGTGGTGTGGGGGGCAGGGGTTGGGGGCGGCAGGTGGTGTGGGGGCAGGGCTCGGGGTGGCAGGCGGTGCGGGGTGCGGCTTGGGACTGCGGGTGGTGCGGGGTGCGGCTTGGGACTGCGGGTGGTGTGGGGGCGCGGCCTGGGGCGGCAGGTGGTGTGGGGTGCGGCTTGGGGCGGCAGGTGGTGTGCGGGCGCGGCCTGGGGCGGCAGGTGGTGTGCGGACACGGCCTGGGGCGGCAGGTGGTGTGCGGGCGCGGCCTAGGGCAGCAGGCGCTGCTCCTTCGCCACCGCGACCGCGCCGGCCCGCGTGTCGACGCCGAGCTTGTCGTAGATCCGGCCCAGGTGCGTCTTGACCGTCGCCTCGCTGATGAACAGCGCCTTGGCGATCTCCCGGTTGCCGAGGCCGTGCGCGAGCTGGGCGAGGATGTCGCGTTCGCGGTCGGTGAGGGCGGGGCGCGGCTTGCGCATGTTCGCCATCACGCGGCTCGCGACCGGGGCGGAGAGGGCCGTGCGGCCCTGGGCGGCGGCGTGGATCGCGGCGAAGAGCTCCTCGGGGCGCTCGGCCTTGAGCAGGTAGCCGGTGGCGCCGGCCTCGATGGCGCGGGTGATGTCGGCGTCCGTGTCGTACGTGGTGAGGACCAGGACGTGCGGGGTGGGCGCAGGACCCGAGGTGAGGCGGCGGGTGGTTTCCACCCCGTCGATGCCGGGGCCCAGCTGGAGGTCCATCAGGACGACGTCCGGGGAGAGCTTGGCGGCCAGCGCGATGGCCTCCTCGCCGGTTCCTGCCTCGCCGACGACCTCGATGTCGTCGGTGCTGTCCAGCAGGGCGAGAAGCCCCGCCCGGACCACGACATGGTCGTCGCAGAGCAGAAGGCGGACCTGGGGTGTGGTCATGGTGCGGTTCCTCGTCTGCCGGGTGGGGTCTGCGTCGCGGGGTGCGGCTGTGTGGGGCGTGGCTCCACGCGTCTGCCGGGTCGCCCTTTCGTCGCCGGCCGACGGTCGGTGGTCCGTCCGCGACCGGCCACGACGAGAGGCGCGCCCGCGAGACGACGGTGGCGCCACGCCGAGAAGGCGGTCACAGCCCGGGCTCCGCAAGCGGTCCGGGCTCCGTAAGCGGTCACAACCCGGGCCCCCGCAAAGGGACCGCCGCCGAGAGCACCGTCCCCTCACCCGGCGCCGACTCGATCGTCAGCGTGCCGCCGAGCTGCCGCACCCGCGCCCGGATCGCCGGAAGACCGTGCCCCCGCACCCCGGCCCCGGAGGAACCCCCGGCCGAGGGCTCGAAACCGTGACCGTCGTCCGCGACGTCCAGGACGACCTGGTCGTCCAGGACGGTGAGGGTGAGTGCGGCCGAGGTGGCCCCGGAGTGCTCCCGTACGTTGGCCAGCGCGCCCTGCGCGATCCGCAGCAGCGCCGACTGCACCCGGTCGGGAAGGCGCGCCCCCTCCACGGAGGCACCGGCATCGACGTGCACCCGCACCGTGAGCCCGGCCCCCGACTCGCGTGCCGCGACCTTGCGCAGCGCCTCCTCCAGACCGTGGGCCAGATCGGCGGGCGCCAGATCGTGCACGAAGCGGCGGGCCTCGGTCAGGTTGTGGTCGGCGACCGACGCGGCGGTACGGACGTGCGCGCGGGCCTTGCCGGGATCGCTCTGCCACACCCGGTCGGCGGCCTGGAGCAGCATCTGCTGGCTCGACAGGCCCTGCGCGAGGGTGTCGTGGATCTCCATGGAGAGCCGCTGGCGCTCGGCCAGCGTCCCCTCGCGCCGCTCGGACGCGGCGAGCTCACGGCGGGTCCGGATCAGATCGTCGATCAGCGCCCGCTGCCGCGCCGTCTGCCGCTGCATCTGCAGGAACACGGCCGTGGCCAGCATGGCGACCGCGGGCGGCCCGAGCACCAGGTCGGGGTCCCAGCGCCCGGCCAGCCGCACCTGCGACGCGATGACGAGGGCGGTCAGCAGCGACACCAGGACCAGCGCGGCGCGCGTGGGCAGCGTGCGCAGCCCCGTGTAGAAGAGCGGGACCCCGACCCAGGCGAAGCTCGGCGCGAGCAGCACCAGCACCACGACGACGGCGACCACCGCCCCCAGCCACGTACGCCGCCGCGCGGTGGAGCGGCGCGGGCCGTCGCACGCGATCCCGACGACGTACAGCACGGCGAGCACCGCGCTCAGGGCGATGATCCACGGGACGCGGGAGCCGCCGGGGTGGCGCAGCAGGAAGCGGGCCAGGGCGACGCCGAGCAGCAGGAAGAAGGCGGCGTGCATGACGGCGGTCAGCCAGCGCGCGTCGAGCTCGGTGTCCCGCTCGTACGACACGGTCGCCTCCTCCTCTCCGGCTCTCCCGGGCTCCCCGCACAGCCCTGCGCACGGGCTCCGAACTGGGCGGACACTGTCATTGTCGCCCGGATGTCCGCCCCCGGGGTCAACCGATCGGATGACCCCGGCATCGGCCGCTCGGCAGCCGGTGAGCAGCCGGAACGCCGACGGGTACGGGCCGCTGCCGGACCCAGCATGGAGTGCAGAAGGAACGAACGCCCCGCCTCCAGGAGTTGAACCCATGGCCTCCATGAAGAACATGTCCCGCCGCGCCCGCATCGCCACCGGCGGTGCCGTCCTCGCCGCCGTCGCCGCCGGCACGTTCGGCACGGTCTCCGCGAGCGCCACGGCCCCGGCCGCCGCGCCCGCCGCCGCGACCGCGAACGTCAAGGGCAAGGGCACGTCGATCACGCAGACGACGACGCACCTGACCCTCGACTCGGCCACCAAGGCCGCCGAGGCCGCGCTCGACGCCGCGAAGAAGGAGAACCAGAAGGTCTCCGTCGCCGTCGTCGACCGCAACGGCAACACGATCCTGACGCTGCGCGGCGACGGCGCGGGCCCGCAGTCGTACGAGGCCGCCGAGAAGAAGGCGTTCACCGCCGTGTCCTGGAACGCCCCGACCTCCGAGCTGGCCAAGCGCCTGGAGTCGGCCCCGACGCTGAAGGACATCCCCGGCACCCTGTTCCTCGCGGGCGGCGCCCCCGTCACCGCGAACAACGCCCCGATCGCCGGCATCGGCGTCGCGGGCGCCCCGTCCGGCGACCTGGACGAGAAGTTCGCCCAGGCCGGTGCGGCGACGCTCCGCTAGGACCGGGACCCGAGGGGTGGGCTGCCAGCGGCCCACCCCGCCCAGGGGCGCGGAGCGCGACCAGTCACGATGAACCCGCACCCGCGTCAGACAGCGAAGCCCTCGCGGCGCACAGGCCCCGGGGCTCCGCCCCGGACCCCGCTCCTCAAGCGCCGGAGGGGCTTGATTTGGAGCCCGTCGATGAACCACAACCGCACCTTGCTGACCGCCGCCGCCCAGGGCGACACCGAAACCGTCCGCACCGCCCTCGCGGCCGGCGCCGACCCCGAGGCCCGCGACGGCCACCGCCGCACCCCGCTGCTCCTCGCCGCCCTGAACGACCACGTCCCGGCCGCGGCCGAGCTGGTCGGGGCGGGCGCCGACCCCGACGCCCAGGACGACAGGTCCGACAGCGCCTGGCTGGTCACCGGCGTCACCGGCTCCGTCGCCATGATGCGCACGCTGCTGCCGGCGGGCCCCGACCTGAAGGTCACCAACCGCTTCGGCGGCATCGCGCTGATCCCCGCGTCCGAGCGCGGCCACGTCGACTACGTACGGGCCGTGCTGCGCGAGACCGACATCGACGTCGACCACGTCAACCGGCTCGGCTGGACCGCCCTGCTCGAAGCCGTGATCCTCGGCGACGGCGGCCGCGCGCACCAGGAGATCGTGGAGCTGCTGATCACCGCGGGCGCCACCCCCGACCTGCCGGACGGTGACGGCGTCACGCCGCTGGAGCACGCCGAACGCCGCGGTTTCACCGAGATCGCCGGCCTGTTGCGGGCCGTACGGTGAAGCGCCTCGTCCTGGCCGCGACGGCCGCCGCCGTCCTCGTGACCGGCTGCGCCGCGCAGTCGGACGGCGGCGCGGCCGGTGCCGCCGACTCGCCCGCGCCCAGGGCGAGTTCGACGCCGGGCGGCCCCGCGCCGCAGCGGACCGGTACGCCCCCCGAAGGCACCCTGCTCGTCGCCGACTTCGGCTCCGACACCGTCACCTTCGTCGACCCCGGCACGGGGGCGACCGGCTCGGTGCAGGCCGGCGCGGCGCCCTACGGTCTCGTCGTCGGCGAGGACGGCCGGGCCTGGGTCGCCACCGCCGAGGGCGTCGCCGTCGTGAACACGCACACGCATGAACGCGAGGCCCTCGTCGCGTACCGGACGAAGAACCTCGGGCCGGTCACCGGCGGCGAGTACCGCGGCGGCGGCATGGGCATCGCGCTGGCCCCCGACGGCCGGCACGTGTACGTCGGCGTCAACGTGCCCGGCGGCGAGGGCACGCTGGAGACCATCGACACCACGACGAGGAAGGTCACCGGCACCACCCCCGTCGGCCGGCGCCCCTTCGACGTGGACGTCTCCCGGGACGGCCGCCAGGTGTACGCGACGGACCACGACTCCTTCGACGTCACCGTCCTGGACACCGCGAGCGGCGCCACCCGCCGCATCGAGGTCGCCCCGTACGGCACCGAGGGCGGCCTCGGCTCCTGGCTGAAGCCGCACTACGCGGCCGTACGTCCCTCGGACGGCAGGCTGCTGTTCCCCTTCGAGGGCGAGAAGCTCGTCGTCGTCGACCCGGACACCGGCCGCTCGACGACCGAGCGGATGACGGCGAACACGCACCAGCACGGCGTCACGGTCACCCCCGACGGCACGCTGTTCGCCGTCGGCACGGGCCCGATCGACCCGGCCGAGGACGAGGGCCCGTCCCTGACCGTGCGCACGAAGGACCGCAAGGAGAAGGTGATCCCGCTCGACGGGCCGCACGAGGACGTCGCGGTCTCCGCCGACGGCCGTACCGCGTACGTCACCGGCGGCTTCACCCGCGACGGTCACTGGAACGGCATCTCCGTCGTCGACGTCGACAGCGGCGACGTACGCCGACTGGCCGCGGGGGAAAGGCCGTTGGGCATCGCGGTGCTGTGATCCCGGTCCCTGCACCGCCGAACCGGACATAGTCGGCCATAGGATCGCGGGGTGCGTACCCTCCGCCTGCCCGTCCGCCCTGTCCTGCCCGTGTCCCTGCTGGCCCTCGCCGCCGTCGCCGCCGTCACCGGCTGCGGCGGCGGGGTGCACGGCACCCCGGGCGCCGCGGGCCTGCGCGACCCGTACTTCCCCCGCCTGGGCAACGGCGGTTACGACGTCACGCACTACGCCCTCGACCTCGGCTACGACCCGGACACGCACCGCCTCACCGGCGTCGCCGACATCACGGCGAAGGCCGGCCAGGACCTCAGCGCCTTCAACCTCGATCTGGACGGGCTCACCGTCAAGAGCGTCACCGTCGACGGGAAGCGGGCCGTGGTCAACCGCGCCGCCCACGAGCTGACGATCCGCCCGCACGACGAACTGTCCGAGGGCGCCACCTTCCGTACGAGGGTGCGCTACTTTGGGGAGCCCGTCACCATCACCGATCCCGACGGCTCCGAGGAGGGTTGGCTGCGCACCGCCGACGGCGCGCTCGGCCTCGGCGAACCGACCGGCTCGATGGCCTGGTTCCCCGGCAACCACCACCCCTCCGACAAGGCGACGTACGACATCAAGGTCACCGTCCCCAAGGGCCTGAAGGCCGTGTCCAACGGGGAGTTGACGAGCGAGCGGACCGACGCGCACGGCCGGAGCACCACCTTCACCTGGCACGTCGGCGAGCCCATGGCGAGCTATCTGGCGACCGTCGCCATCGGGACGTTCGACATCGACCGGGGCACCACCGGCTCCGGCCTGCCGTACCTCACCGCCGTCGACCCGTACGAGGCCGAGGCGAGCGGGAAGGTGCTGGCCCGGCTGCCCGAGGTCGTCGACTGGGAGACGAAGACCTTCGGCGCGTACCCCTTCTCCTCCACCGGCGCGATCGTCGACCGCGAGGGCGACGCCGGATACGCGCTGGAGACGCAGAACCGGCCCGTGTTCCCCGGCGCCCCCGATCTCGCCACGCTCGTCCACGAGTTGGCGCACCAGTGGTACGGCGACTCGGTCACCCCGAAGTCCTGGCGCGACATGTGGCTCAACGAGGGCTTCGCGACGTACGCCGAGTGGCTGTGGGAGGAGGACCACGACGGCGACACGGCCCAGGAGAGCTTCGAGAAGGAGTACGACCATCCGGCGGACGCCGCCGTCTGGGCCTTCCCGCCCGCCGATCCGCCGAGCAACGCGCACATCTCGGACTCGCCGGTCTACGGGCGCGGCGCGATGGTCCTGCACCGGATCCGGCAGACGATCGGCGACACGAAGTTCTTCGAGCTGCTGAGGAGCTGGCCCGCCGACCACAAGTACGGCAACGCCGACACGGCCGACTTCACGGCCTACGTGGAACGGCGCAACCCCGGCAAGAAGGAGGCTCTTGCCGGGGTCTGGAAGGACTGGCTGTACGGGGACGGGAAGCCCGACAAGCCCCGGTCCTAGTGCGCTAGTTGACGTTCACGGCCGTCCAGGCCGCCGCCACCGCCGCGGACTCCGCGCTGCTGGCGCCGTACAGGTCCTTCGCCGCGCTGAGCGTGGCGGTGCGGGCGCCCGCGTAGTCCGTCGACGACGTCATGTACGTCGTCAGCGCCTTGTACCAGATCTGCTCGGCCTTGTCCCGGCCGATCCCGGCGACCGAAGAGCCGTTGTACGTGGGCGAGTTGTAGCTGACGCCGTTGATGGTCTTCGCGCCGCTGCCCTCGCTGAGCAGGTAGAAGAAGTGGTTGGCGACACCCGACGAGTAGTGCACGTCGAGCCGGGCCGTCGTGCGCGACCAGTAGTCGGCCGAGGAGCCGTCCTTGCTGGGCTTGTCCATGTAGCGCAGCGGGGTGCCGTCGCCGTTGATGTCTATCTTCTCGCCGATGAGGTAGTCACCGACGTCGGAGGAGTTGTTCGCGTGGAACTCGACGGCCGTGCCGAAGATGTCGGAGGTCGCCTCGTTCAGGCCGCCCGACTCGCGGCTGTACTTCAGCCCGGCCGTGGACGCGGTCAGGCCGTGGCTCATCTCGTGCCCGGCGACGTCGAGGGCGGTCAGCGGGTGCACGTTGCCGATGCCGTCGCCGTAGGTCATGCAGAAGCAGCTGTCGGACCAGAACGCGTTGACGTAGGCGGTGCCGTAGTGGACGCGGCTGTAGGCGGCCTTGCCGTCACCGGCGATGCCGTTGCGGTTGAAGGCGTCCTTGTAGAAGTCCCAGGTCTGGGCGGCCCCGTAGGCGGCGTCGACGCCGGCGGTCTGCCGGTTGGCGACCGTGCCGTCACCCCAGGTGTCGTCGGCGTCGTGGAAGAGGGTGCCGGTGCCGGACGTGCCGCCGTTGAGGTCGTACGTCTTGTGGCCGCCGCGCCCGCCGTCGGTCAGGTCGTAGCCGCCCGAGGCGGAGGCGGTGGTGCCCAGGGTCACGGTGCCGCTGTACTCGCTGACGCCCGTACCGGTCTCGATGGCCTGGTAGGAGTACAGCTGCTTGCCGGTCGCCGCGTCGGTGACGACGTGCAGCTCGCTGGGCGTGCCGTCCTTCTGGGTGCCGGTCACGACACTCTCGTACGCGAGGGCGGGGGCCTTGCTCGGGTCGGCGGCCCAGACGACCTTGCGGGTCGAGTCGGCGGCGGCGCCCTTGATGGTCTTGTCGCTCGCGACGGCGGACTTCTTCGCGGCGGAGACGGTGATTCCGGCGTCGGTCGAGCCGACGCCCACGGATCCCTTGCGGGCCTTGGTCGAGCCCTTCAGGGAGCCGTCCTTGGCCGTGTGCACGACGAGGTCGCCGCCGAGGACGGGCAGCCCGTCGTAGGTGCGCTCGTAGCGGGTATGGGTGGTGCCGTCCGCGTCCTTGATGACGTCACGGGCGACGAGTTTCTCGCCGTCCGAGAGGTTCAGCCGGCCTGCGGTGGCGGCCGCGTCTGCCTGTGCGTCCTTGAGGGCGGTGGCCCGTGCGGACGCGGACAGCGGGAGCGCGGTGGCTCCCGCCGTGCGGTTCGTCGCGGCGTCCGTGGCGGCGGAGGCGGAGGTCCCCGCCTGGACGCCGAGGACGACCATGGCGGCGGAGGCGACGAGGGCGGCGACGCGGGGAGTGGTGGAGCGGTGTCTCACTCTGACTCCTTGAATACCCGAGGGGGAGCGTGGGGGGCGCGGAGAGAGGGTGACACCGAGAGCCAAGGTTTTGACAGGGGACGGTCAAGGTTTTGCCGGATCGTGTCCGGATGGGGTGGGGGTGTGTCCGTTAATCGACGGCGGTCGGCCGGTTCGGGCTCTTGACCGGGGACGGAGCGTCGGCATCGACGGCGGTGTTGGCCAAAGGTTTGCGCAACACCCGGCACGGACGGTCCAGTTGGAGGTCGCGGCGGCGGGCGATCTCCTCGTACCCGAGGGCGGTCCAGAAGGCGAGGCCCTTGGGGTTGTTCTCCAGCACGGCGAGCCGGACGGCGGTGCGCCCGCCGCGCCGCAGCCGCTCCTCGACGGCCCGCGCGAACTCCCGCCCGTGGCCCGACCGATGGCGCCGCGCGTCGACCATCAGCAGCCCGATCCACGGATCCGGGTCGGCCGGGTCCGGGTGGTGGGCCAGCGTGAGGGCGAGCCCGAGCAGGCGCCCGTCGGCGTCCCGGGCCAGGAGCAGTTCGGCGCCCGGCGACTCCACGTCCTCGGTGAGCGCGGCGGACACCTGCTCGGCGGTGATCCGGTCCGGGTCGGGGAAGTCGCCGCTGAGGGCGAAGAACTCCCGGTTGGCGGAGTAGAGCGCGGTGACCTCGGTGATCAGGTCCGTGGGCAGGGGGCGTCCCGGGGCGACGGTTTCGAGCAGCATGCGGCGACAGTAGTGGTCCGTGCCGCGGGTGCCGAGGCCGGGCCGTCGGGCCCCGAAATTCCGTTGCCCGCGCGGGGCGGGGCCCGCAGAATCGCCCCATGACCATGACCGCGCACCCCGTCCTGCACCTGTCCGGCGACGCCTCCGCGCGCCGACAGCAGCAGGGCCGCCGCCCCGGGAGGCCGACCGCGCCTCCCGCATGAGCGGGGCCCTGGCCGCCGGTCTGCTCGCCGGGTACGGGATCGCCGTCCCGGTCGGCGCGATCGGGGCCTATCTGGTCTCCCTGACAGCGCGTACGAACCTGCGCACGGGAGTCTGCGCCGCGCTCGGCGTGGCCACGGCCGACGGCGTGTACGCCCTGGTCGCCGTGGTGTCGGGCGCCGCCCTCGCCCCGATCGTCCGTACGGTCCAGACCCCGCTGCGCTGGGGCGCGGCCGCCGTGCTGCTCGCGCTGGCGGTGCACGGAGCCGTCCGGGCCCTGCGGCAGCGCGCCGACCGGAATCCGCCCGCGCTGCAACTCTCCTCGTCCCGCGCCTACTTGGGCCTCCTGGGCCTGACCCTGCTCAACCCCATGACCGTGATCTACTTCGCGGCGCTCGTCCTGGGCAGCGGCGACACGGTCACCGGGCTCGTCCCGCGCACGGTGTTCGCCGTTGCCGCGTTCACCGCGTCCGCGAGCTGGCAACTGCTGCTCGCGGGCGGCGGGGCGCTGCTGGGCCGGGCCCTGGCGGGACCGCGCGCCCGGCTGGTGACGGCGCTGCTGTCGAGCGCGCTGATCGGGGGCCTCGCGGTGCGGGTGGTGTGGGCGGGGTGAAGTGAGGCGGCCCGGGCCGCCTCACCCCACCCGTGCGGGCCTCAGCCCGCGCTGCCGCCCCGGCGGCGACGCGTCACGAACACCGCGGCCGCGCCGAGCACCAGGGCGCCGCCGGCCACGGCGAGCGTCGTCGGGGTGCCGGAGGTGCCGGTGGAGGCGAGGTCGCCGTCCTTGTCCTCGGAGCCGGTGGCGGTGCCCGGGGCGGGGGAGGACGAGGCGCCGCCCTGCGGGGTGGTGCCGGGCTCGGTGCGGTCGTCGTCGGGGACCGTGCCGGGCTTCGACTCGGCCGGGTCGCCGGCGTCGCTGCCCGCGGTGAGCACCGAGAAGTCGTAGCGCTTCATCGGGCCGAGCACGCACGGGTTGTACGCGTCGGAGGCGTCGCCCGCCAGCAGGCCGAACGCCTTGGACGCCGGAGTGTCCTTCGCGAACGTCAGACGCAGGTGGAGGTCGGCGGAGGTGCCGGGCTTCATCGCGTCGATGGTGGTCGGGTGGTGGTCCTGCGCGGCGTCCAGGTCCTTCCACGCGGACCCGTCCCGCGACCACTCGGCCTTCAGGTAGTGCTGCTTGTCGTTCGTGGCGTCCAGGCGGAACATGACCAGCGGCTGCACGGTCAGCGTCCGGTCGGTGCCGTTGGCGACGGTGACCGTGAAGTCGGTGGCCGCACCGGCGACGACCTTCTGCGGCAGGCCGTCGGCGAGCACGGTCAGTTTGTCCGTGCGCACGCACTCCTTGGCGGCGTCGAGCGCCTCGTGGGCCTTCTTCTTCCGCTCGGCCGCGTCCTTCTCGGCCTGGGACAGCACGCCGTACGCGCGCGTGGCCGCGACGCGGGCGTCGTCCACCGCGGTGTCGGCCTCGTCCCGGGCCTCCTTCGCGTCCTTCTCCGCGGCGGCGGCCTGTTCGGCCGTGGTGCGCGCGGTCGCCAACTCCTGCTCGGCGGCGGGCTTGTCGGCGTCGGCCGCGTCCTTCAGCTTCGTCTCGGCCTCGGTGACGGCACGGTCGGCGGCCTCGCGGTCCGCCGTCGCCTTCGTGGCGGCCTTGTCGGCGGCCAGGTACGCGGCGCGCAGCGGGTTGGTGTCGTCGTTCTCCAGAGCGTCGAGCGTGGCCCGTACCGTCTCCAGGCCGTCCTTCTTCGCCGCGGCCGCCTTCTCGTACGCGGTGTCCGCGTCGTCCGCCGCCTTCTTCAGCTCGGCGTAGGTCAGTCGCTCCTGCGACCCCTGCGACTCCTGAGACTCCTGCGACGACGTGTTCGTGTCGGCGAAGGCGGGCGCGGTGGTGAGCGCGAGGGCGGGCAGGGTCAGGGCCGAGGCGGCGGCGAAGGCAAAGGTACGGGAAAGATTCACGGACCGGATCGTACGATCTTGAACAACCCTGCGGCAGAGGGTTGTTTGCGTACGCCAACGCGCTCCGCGGTGAACGGCGCGGGTGAATCGGGGCAAGGTGTGCAGTTGCCCCCGGTCACTGTGTTTTCTCTGTGATCTAGTCCACGTCGGCCCGCCCGGATCGGCATGGTCGCGGCCGCGAAGCGACCGGCCCCCGGCGCGCGGGGCGCCGGGGGCCGGTCGGAGGCTGCTCGGGAACGTCAGACGTTCACGCCGAAGTCCTGGGCGATGCCGACCAGGCCCGAGGCGTAGCCCTGGCCCACCGCGCGGAACTTCCACTCCGCACCGTTGCGGTACAACTCGCCGAAGACCATCGCGGTCTCCGTCGCCGCGTCCTCGGAGAGGTCGTAGCGGGCGATCTCGGCGCCGCCGGCCTGGTTGACGATGCGGATGTACGCGTTGCGCACCTGGCCGAAGTTCTGCGAGCGGTTCTCCGCGTCGTAGATCGAGACCGGGAAGACGATCTTGTCGACGTCGGCGGGCAGGCCCGCCAGGTTCACGTTGATCGCCTCGTCGTCGCCCGCGCCCTCGCCGGTGCGGTTGTCGCCGGTGTGCACGATCGTCTGGTCCGGCGTCTGCTTGTTGTTGAAGAAGACGAAGTGGGCGTCCGAGTAGACCTTGCCCTGCGTGTTCACCGCGATCGCGGAGGCGTCCAGGTCGAAGTCGGTGCCGGTGGTGGTGCGGACGTCCCAGCCGAGGCCCACGGTGACGGCGGTCAGGCCCGGAGCCTCCTTGGTGAGCGAGACGTTGCCACCCTTGGACAGGCTTACAGCCATGGTTCGGGAGTCCCTTCCCTCGTTAAGTACGGACGTACGTGATGTACGCGCGCGGTGTACGTGTGCAGCCGAAGCTACTCGTATCCCTAGGAACGCCGTGAGGGGTGGGGAAGGTTCCAGGTCTCTTTACTTTCTTTACCCGGGTCCCGAAAATCTGGTGACTGCGGGCGTACGGGCGCGCGACCATGGACACATGTCCGGTCCCTATCCCATCCGCGGCGCGGTCGTCCTCCCGGAGGCCGAGCTCGTCTGGCGCTTCTCGCGGTCGTCCGGGCCGGGCGGGCAGCACGTCAACACCAGCGACTCCCAGGTCGAGCTCCGCTTCGACCTGGCGCACACCAAGGCGCTGCCCGAGGTGTGGAAGGAGCGCGCCCTGGAGCGGCTCGCCTCCCGGCTCGTCGACGGCGTGATCTCCGTACGGGCCTCGGAGCACCGCTCCCAGTGGCGCAACCGCGAGACCGCGGCGACCCGGCTCGCCGCCCTGCTGGCGCAGGCCACCGCCCCGCCGCCCAAGCAGCGCAGGCCGACCCGCATCCCGCGCGGGATCAACGAGCGCAGGCTGCGCGAGAAGAAGGCCCGCTCCGACACCAAGCGCGGGCGCTCGGGCCGCGACTGGTAGCCGCGCCCGGACGCGGGTGCCTCAGGCCGCCAGCGAGTCCAGCCACTGCGTGAGGCGGGCGCCCTGGCCGGTCATGACCTCCGGGTCGCGCAGCGCCGTCGCCAGCAGCGACATGCCCTGGTACGCGCCCACGAAGCCGAGCGCGAGCCCCTCCGGGTCCGGCAGCCCCATCGCGCGGAACTGCCGCTCGGCCCAGTCGACGAGCTGCCGCACGACCCGGCCCGCCTCCGCGTCGAGCCCGTCCTCGGCGCGCTTGCCCAGTTCGGCGGCGAGCGTGCCGGTCGGGCAGCCGTAGCGGGCCGCGACCTCGCGCTGCTCCACCCAGAGGGCGACCAGCTTCTTCAGCCGCTGGAGCGGGTCGGGCAGCTCGTCGAGTTCGGCGGTGAGGCGCGTCAGGTACCCGGTGTGCTCGGCGAGCGCCGCCCGGACCAGCTCGTCCTTGGTCTTGAAGTAGTAGTAGACGTTCCCGGTCGGCACCTCGGCCGCCGCGGCGATGTCCGCGATGGTCGTGCGCTCCACGCCCTGCTCGTGCAGGACCCGCGCCGCGGCCGCCATCAGCCGCTGCCGCTTCCCGGCACCGCGGGTGCCGCCCTTTGAGTCAGTCACCTGACTAACTATAGACACCGCCCCGGTGGGCCGTGCTAGCTTCGGCGTCGGCAAGTGAGTCAGCTGACTAACTAAGTCAATGGAGGCGGACATGATCGTGGTCACCGGAGCGACCGGAAACGTCGGACGGGCCCTCGTCGCGGCGCTCGCGCAGCGCGGCGAGCGGGTGCGGGCCACCTCGCGGAAGATCGCGGCGACGGACGTGCCCGAGGGCGTCGAGGCGGTACGGGCCGACCTCGCGGACGCCGGGAGCCTGCGGCCCGTGTTCGACGGCGCCGACGCGCTGTTCCTGCAGAGCGGCGGGCCCTCCGCCGCGTCGCTCGACGTGCCGGCCCTGCTGGACGCGGCCAGGGCCGGCGGCGTACGGCACGTGGTGCTGCTGTCGTCGCAGGGCGTCGTGACCCGGCCCGGTTCGGCGTCGCACGGCGCCCTGATGCGGGCCGTCGAGGACGCGGTGCTCGCGTCGGGCCTGGAGTGGACGGTGCTGCGGCCCGGCGGGTTCGCCTCCAACACCTACGCCTGGGTCGAGCCCGTGCGCACCGCACGGACCGTCGCCGCACCCTTCGGTGACGTGGGACTTCCGGTGGTCGACCCGGACGACATCGCCGAGGTCGCCGCGGCGGCGCTGACCGGGGACGGCCATGCCGGGCAGGTCTACGAGCTCACCGGTCCCGCCCTCGTCACTCCCAGGGAACAGGCTGCGGAGCTCGCCGCCGCCCTCGGCGAGTCCGTCCGCTTCGTCGAGCTGGGCCGCGAGGAGGCGCGGGCGGGGCTCCTCGCGTTCCTGCCCGAGCCGGTCGCCGACACGACGCTCGCGATCCTCGGCACGCCCACCCCCGCCGAGCAGCGCGTCAGCCCCGACGTCGAGCGCGTCCTGGGCCGCGCGCCGCACCCGTACGGCACCTGGGCCCGGCGCAACGCGGCCGCCTTCCGCTGAGGCGTGCGGCGGGCCTCAGCCGAGATTCCGGTACCGGCCCCGGAAGTACATCAGCGGGCCCCCGTCCGCACTGGGCAGCGTGGCGCCGAGCACCCGCCCGATCACCAGGGTGTGGTCCCCGGCCGTGACGCGCTGCTCGGTGCGGCACTCCAGGGTGGCGAGCGCGCCGCCCACCAGGGGAGCGTCCGTGTGCGTCCCGCGGACGTACGGGATGTCCTCGAACAGGAGCCGGTCGCTGATGCGGCCCTTCATGGCGAAGCGGCCCGCGATGTGGCTCTGCGACTCGGACAGGATCGACACGGCCCACAGGGGCTGCTCGTCGAGGAGGTCGTCCATCCGGGAGTTGTTGCGCAGGGAGACCAGGATCAGCGGCGGGTCCAGGGAGACCGACATGAAGGCCGTCGCCGTCATGCCGGCGTCCTCGCCGGGCGGTGCCGCGGGGTCGTCGGGGTCGAGCGAGGGCTCGCGGGCGGTCAGCAGGACGACGCCGGCGGCGAGGCGGGACAGGGCGGCGCGGAACTCGTCGTTGCTCACCCCCTCAGCATGCCCGGGGGAGCGCGGTGCGGGGGTGAGGGGAGGGGTGGGAGCGGCAGGGGGAGTCTTCAACACGTCCACGACGCTAATCCCGTCGCCCGGGGCGCCACATCGGGCCGACGGCCGAGACGGGTCCTAGGACCCCCGGCGTACCCCCGGTGCCTTCAGGAGAAAATGACCGCATCTGGCGGGTTTCGACCCGCCCCGACCCGGTTACCGCGTTCAGCAATCACACAGGATGCCCCCAGGGATGCCTGCCAACTCTTCATCTTCTGCTGTGACTTGAGTCACAGGAGCCCTTTTTTGTTGACCCTGTGTACCGAGTGGGCAGCGCGCTGTGATTCAGTGGCGGTCGACACTGCGAAATGAACGTGCTGCTGCACGTGCGCGGAGAAAGAGCCGATCAGAATTCTGGAGTGCTGTCGAGGTCTCGGGGAGAACTGAGCATGGAGACCGAGTCGGAGCCCTACGTCCGTCTTGCGACCCTGCGTCAGCTGCACCACGTGATGGCGGACATGAACGCGGCTCGCAGCCTGGCCGACACCTTGCAGACCGTCGCCGACGGGGTCGTCACCGGGCTCGGTTACGAGCTGGCGTGCGTCAACCTCGTACGCCCCGACGGAGACCTCGTCGTCGCCGCCTTCTCCGGAAACTCCGCCGCCGAGGCCCTCATCACCGGCCGGGTCGGCTCCCGCGCCGCCTGGGAGCGCCGGCTCTCCATGGGGGAGCACTGGGGCGAGCTGCGCTTCATACCCCACACCGAGGGCTGGATCCTCGACGAGGACGACGTGCCGCAGTGGTTCACCGACGGACCGCCGCCCCGCTTCGAGGACGAATGGCACCCCTCGGACCGTCTCTTCGCCCCGATGTACGCGACCGGAGCGGCCGGCGGCGAGCTGATCGGCGTGCTGTCCGTCGACCGCCCGCGCAACGGCCGGATACCCGGCGCCTGGGGCCGCGAGGCCCTGCAGATGTACGCCTTCCAGGCCGCCATCGCCATCTCCAACGCCCGCCTGCGGGCCAACATGCAGCGCGCCCTCGTCCGCCTGGAGCGCGAGCAGCAGGCGCTGCGCGCGAGCGAGGAGAGCTTCCGGCAGGCCTTCGAGTACGCGCCCTCCGGCATGGCCATCGCCGAGCTCGGCGGCGACCAGCACGGCCGGATCCTGCGCACCAACGACGCGCTGTGCCGCCTGCTGGGCCGGCCCGCGTCCGCGATGCGCCGCTACTCCTTCTCCGACCTGGTCCACCCCGAGGACATCGGCACGCTGCTGCGCACCTCCGCGGAGGGCGGCCGGGCCGAGCTGCGGCTCGGGCGGCGCGACGGCACGTACGTATGGGTCTCGCTGCGCAACTCCGTGGTGGCCGACGCCGCCGACGGGCCGCGCTTCCTGCTCACCCACGTCGAGGACATCGAGGAGCGCAAGCGCCGTGAGCTGCATCTCGCGCACCGCGCCTCGCACGACTCCCTGACCGGCCTGCCGAACTCGGCGGAGCTGCGCTCGCGCCTGTCCGCCCGGCTCTGTCGCCGCCCGCAGGAGCAGCTGCCCAGCGCCGTCGACACCCTCGACGCGGCCTACGGCGACCACGTCGGCGGCCTCGGCACGGGCCTGGACACGAACGGGCACGGGTTCGACTACGGCGCGGCCGCCCTGCACCAGAGCGGACACCCCTCGGGCCTCTACGACGGCTTCGACCACCACGTCCACGTGGTCGCGCCGGGCGGCGACGAGACGACCGACGACGGCACCAAGGGCCTCGCCGTCCTCTTCTGCGACCTCGACGGCTTCAAGTCGATCAACGACCGGTTCGGGCACAACGCGGGCGACGCCGTCCTCATCGAGGTGGCCCGCCGTCTGACCAGCGGGGTCCGCGACGGGGACACGGTCGCGCGGCTCGGCGGCGACGAGTTCGTGGTGCTCGCCGACGGCCTCGGCCGGGCCGACGCACAGGACCTCGCGGTCCGCCTGCGGAACGCGATCATTCCCCCGATCCGGGTGGACGGGCGCGCGGTCCGGGTGGGCGCCAGCTTCGGCATCGGCTGGGCGCACTGCGGGATGACGGCCGAGGAAGTGCTGCAATCCGCCGACCAGCGGATGTACGTGGAGAAAAGATCACGTGCCAAGCAGCACAGGCGAGCCGGCTGAGCCCAGGGCTCCGGGAATTCTCATCCCCTTGTGAGGTCAAGGCCACTCCTTGGGGTCACTCGCAGCGGGTACGCTCGCCCAGGTAAGCAACGCGTAGGGAGTGATCAGGGATGGCGCCCGGCAACAACGGCGCGAGCACCACGCCCGAGGACGACGATCCGTTCGGTTATCTGTACGCCGACGGGCAGGCGGCCGGGGCGACCCCGCCGAGCGGCGGGGGCGGCGGCTACGGCTACCCGAATCCCCGGTCGTACAACCAGGTCCGCGCCGTGGGCGAGCGCCAGTACGGTCAGCAGCAGGTGCCGCCGCAGCAGACCCAGCCCACGCAGGCGTACCACCAGCCGAACGCGCACTACCAGGCTCCCGAGACGATGCCCGGCGGCGCCCCCACCCAGCCGACCGGCCGCGCCGCGGCCCGCGGCAGCGGTGGCCGCGGCTCCGGCGGCCCCAACACCAAGGCCCTCCTGATCGGCGCGGTCGCCGTCGTCGCGGCCGTGGTGATCGGCATCAGTGTCGCCATGCTCAGCAACGGCTCGGACGACGACGCCAAGGGCGACACGGCGGGCGGTCAGCCGTCGTCCCAGTCCGCTCGGCCCAGTGAGAGCACGTCCCCGTCCACGTCGTCCTCCGCCGACGTGGGGGAGCTGCCGAAGACGGACGCGAAGGGGCTGACGCTGTCCGGCGGTCCGGTCACCGCTGCCGACATCAAGGGCGCCAAGGCGGCCGGCGGGGAGTACGTCGCCGGGTTCAACAAGGTCGGCGCGAAGGTCACGTGGAACGTGAGCATGCCGAAGGGCGGCGCCTACCGCCTGTACGTGCGCTACGGCATCCCGGGTGTAGAGGCCAACGCCACGCTCAACGTCAACTCCAAGGCCAACGCTCAGCCTTTGGGCATGAAGAACTTCACCTCGTCCCCCAAGGGCGACTGGGAGAAGGGCTGGCAGTCGACGTGGGCCCCGGTCACCCTGACCAAGGGCACCAACGTCATCGAGCTGGAGTGTGCCGACGGCAACCAGTGCAACGCCAACATCGACCAGCTCTGGCTTCAGTAGCCGCGGTCACGGACCCCAGACGGCCACGCTCCACACCTTCCAGGGTGTGTTGTCGGAGTAGTGGCCGGTCTTGAGGTCGGTCTTGCTGCCGTAGCAGCCGGTGTCGCTGTAGAGCGTGATGCGGTGGCCGCTCTGGTTCGACACCGAGCGGGCCGCGTGCCCCTCGTAGCAGCCGGGCCTGGAGGGCACCGAGTTCGCCAGGCCGCGGAAGTGCGGCTTCTCCCAGGTGCAGATGAATCCGGGCGAACATCTGCCCGCGGCAGCGGCCGGGGGTGCGGACGCCGTGGCGGGCGGGGACGGCAGGACGAGCGGCAGGGCGGCGATCAGGGTGGCGCCGGCCAGTGCGAGACGGTGGATGTGCACAGTTGCTCCCGTGAGGGGGACAAGGACGATGGAACTGCTCATTCCGCGGCCGTCGTCCGGCTAATCCGCCCAGGTCCCGAAACTGCCCGTACGAGTCCTCAGGCGGCCGCACCCTGCGGCGCCACCGCCACCCTCGCCACCATCTCCTCGTACGTCTTCCGGTCGAACTCCCCGGCCACCGGTGCCACCACCGTCGCCGCGGACAGGGCCACCGCGCGGGCGAGGCGCTGGGGCCACGGCAGGTGTTCGACGTGGCCGGAGAGCAGGCCCGCCACCGCCGAGTCGCCGGCGCCCGTGGGGTTGCCGGTGAGGCGGTCGGGGGCCGGGGCGCGCCAGGCGCCGTCGGGGGTGAGGGCGCACAGGCCCTCGGCGCCGAGGGAGGCGACGACGGCGTGCGCGCCGCGTCTGCGGGTGTCCTTCATGGCCTGCAACGGCTCGTGGGAGCCGGTGAGTTCGGCCAGCTCGTCCGCGTTCGGCTTGACCATGTCGGGGCGGGCGGCGATACCGCGGCGCAGCGGCTCGCCGCTGGTGTCCAGGAGGACCGGGACCCGGGCCGCGCGGGCCGTGCGGACCAGCGTGGCGTAGGCGCCGACCGGGACGCCCGGCGGCAGGCTGCCGCACAGGGCCACCGCGGAGGCGGAGCCGAGCAGATGCTCGTACGCCTCCTGGAACGCCGACCACTCGGTGGCGGAGATCTCCGGGCCCGGCTCGTTCAGCTGCGTCGTGTCGCCCGTCGTGGCGTCCACGACGGCGACTGTGCGGCGGGTCGAACCGCTGACGGGGACCAGGGCATCGGAAATCCGCTCGGAGCCCAGGAGTTGGTCCTGGAGGGTGCGGCCGGTCGCGCCGCCCGCGAAGCCCGTCACGGTCACCTCGTGGCCGAGCGCGGCGAGCACCCGGGCCACGTTGAGCCCCTTGCCGCCGGGGCGCTCGGTGACCTCGCTGACCCGGTGCGAGGAGTGCGGGCGCAGCGCTCGCACCCGGTACGTGATGTCGAGTGCGGTGTTCAGCGTGACCGTGAGGATCACTGACCTCGCCCCCCTTGCGTACGTTCACCTACGGGGGTCGATCATGCCAAAGTCAAGGCGGTTGGCCCAGACCTCGGGTCAACCGCCTTGTCGCAGGGGTGAGTTGTGCGGGGTTACGGCCGGATCAGCCACTCGCCCTTGCGCATCACACCCTTGAGCTCGAACTCCTCGTCCAGGACCACGAGGTCGGCGTCCTTGCCGGGCTCCAGGGAGCCGACCGTGTCGTAGACGCCGAGAAGCCGCGCCGGGTTGGCGGAGATGGCCCGTACGACGTCCTCCACCGGCAGTTGGTCGACGGTGACGGCCCGCTTGAACGCGCGGTCCAGGGTGAGCGTCGAGCCCGCGATGGAGCCGCCCTCCACGAGGCGCGCCACGGAGTCCTTCACCTCGACCTCCATGGGGCCGAGCATGTAGCGGCCGTCGCCGAACCCGGCGGCGTCCATCGCGTCCGTGATGAACGCGACCAACCCGGCGCCCTTGTGGTGGAAGGCGAGTTCGAGGGCGGCCGGGTGCAGGTGCGTGCCGTCGTTGATCAGCTCGACCGTGATCCGCTCGTCCTCCAGGAGCGCGGCGATCGGGCCGGGGGCGCGGTGGCCGAGGCCCGGCATCGCGTTGAAGAGGTGGGTGGCCACGGTGGCGCCCGCGTCGATCGCCTCGACCGTCTGCTCGTACGTGGCGTCGGTGTGGCCGATCGCGGCGATCACGCCGTGCTCGGCGAGCAGCCGCACCGAGTCGATGCCGCCGGGCAGCTCGGTGGCGAGCGTGACCATCTTGGCGCGGCCGCGGGCCGCGTCGATCAGCTTGCGCACGTCGGCCGGGTCGGGGTCGCGCAGCAGCGTCTCGTCGTGGGCGCCCTTGCGGCACGGGGAGATGAACGGGCCCTCGAAGTGGATGCCCGCGATCTCGCCCTGCTCGGCCAGCTCGGAGAGCAGGCCCGCGCGCTGGGTGAGGAAGTCCATCTCGCCGGTGACGAAGGAGGGGACGATCGTCGTCGTGCCGTGCAGCCGGTGGGTGTGGATGCCCTTGAGGATGTCGTCGACGGTGCCGGAGGTGAAGGACGCGCCGCCGCCGCCGTGGTTGTGCATGTCGACGAAGCCGGGCACCACCCAGTGGCCGGTCAGGTCGACGGTCTCGGCGCTGTCGGGGGCGGCGCCCGCGATGCGCGTGCCGTCGACGATGACGCGGCCGTCGGTGACGGTCCCGGTGGGCAGTACCACCCGGGCACCGGCGAGCACCTTTGCTGTGGCCATCAGGCGGTTTCCTCCGAGCTGACAGTGGATGTGTGGTCGTTTTCCGGACGGTCGAGCAGGTCCCAGGCGAGCAGTCCCGCGCCCAGGCACCCGGCGGTGTCCCCGAGGACGGCCGGGACGATCGTGGGCTGCGACTGGAAGGTCACGCGGTCGGCGACGGCCGCACGCAGCGGTGTGAACAAGGTTTCCCCGGCCTCGGCCAGTCCGCCACCGATGATCAGGGTGCGCGGGTCCAGCAGAGTGAGCGCGAGGACGAGGCCGTCGGCGAGCGCGTCCACGGCGTCCTGCCAGACCTTGGCGGCCTTCTTGTCGCCCGCGTCGACGGCCTTCGCGCAGTCCGCGGCGGTGGCCGAGGGGTCTTTGCTCGCCTCCTGCCAGGCCAGGGTGACGGCGCTCGCGGACGCGTACCGCTCCAGGCAGCCGCGCTGCCCGCAGCCGCACGGGGTCCCGCCGGGCCGCACCACCACATGGCCGATCTCGCCCGCCGAGCCGTGCGCCCCGGGCTCGATCCGGCCCTCGATGCCGATGGCGCCCGCGATCCCGGTGCCCAGCGGCATGAACAGGAAGCGGTCGGCGTCCTTGCCCGCGCCGAGCCGGCCCTCGCCGAGCCCGCCGGTGCGCACGTCGTGCCCGAGGGCGACGGGGATGCCGCCGAGCCGCTCGCTGAGCAGCGCCCGCATGGGCACGTCGCGCCAGCCGAGGTTGGCGGCGAACAGGGCGATGCCGGCCTGCTCGTCGACGACGCCGGGGACGGCGACGCCGGCGGCCACGGCGGGCTCGCCGAAGTGCTTCTCCCCGTGGGCGCGCAGCTCGGCGGCGAAGCCGAGGATGGTCTCCACGACGGCGTCGGGGCCGCGCTCGCGCCGGGTCGCCCGGCGCGCCTGATGCAGCAGCGTGCCGTCCGCCCCGACCAGGGCGGCCTTCATACCGGTGCCGCCCACGTCCAGGGCGATGACATGTCTCACGGGGGACAGTCTCGCGCGTACACCCACAACAGGTCTAGTCCACTTACGGGGATCTTGTTGCCCGGAGCCGGAGTTACCCCCTTGACCAGCCCTGTTGTCGAAGCGCGAGCTGGGTGGTGTAGACCTTGTGTTCGACTAGTCGACCAAGGGGATCCGGTCATGGGGTCCGAGTACGAGGGTGGGGCAACACGGTGCAGCGGCACATCACCGGTCTGATAGCGGCTACGGCCGTCCTGGGCATGGCGGGAGCGCTCACCGCGTGCTCGGGCGGCTCCGGCGACGTCACCCTCAAGCTCGTCGCCGCCGACTACGGCGACTCCGCGGCCAACAGCTCGCAGAAGTACTGGGACGCGCTCGGCGCCGCCTTCGAGCAGGAGCACCCGGGCATCAAGGTCGAGGTCGACGTCTACAACTGGAAGGTCGTCGACGCCAAGGTCAAGCAGCTGGTCGACGGCGGCCACGCCCCCGACATGGCGCAGATCGGCGCCTACTCCGACTACGCCGCGGCCGACAAGCTCTACCCGGTCGGCAACCTGCTCGACGTGCCCACCCAGGCCGACTTCCTGCCCCAGCTCGCCGACGCGGGCAAGGTCGACGACGTCCAGTACGGCATGCCGTTCGCCTCCTCCACGCGCCTGCTCTTCTACAACAAGAAGCTCTTCAAGGACGCCGGGATCACGCCGCCCACCACCTGGGCCGAGCTGGCGGCCGACGCCAAGGCGCTCAAGGCGCACGGGGTGCGGTACCCGTACGCGCTGCCGCTCGGCACCGAGGAGGCGCAGGCCGAGACCATGATCTGGATGCTGAGCGGCGGCGCCGCCTACACCGACGACGTCGGCTCGTACGCCATCGACTCCCAGCGGAACGTCGACACGTTCGACTTCCTCAAGGACGACCTGGTCGGCAAGGGCCTGACCGGCCCGACGCCCCCCGGCAAGCTCAACCGCGCGCAGGCCTTCGCGGCCTTCGCCAAGGGCGAGGTCGGCATGCTCAACGGCCACCCCACGCTCATGCAGATGGCCGCGGGCAAGGGCATCGACTACGGCACCGTGCAGCTGCCGGGTCCCGACGGGCCCGCGAAGTCCACGATGGGCGTCGCCGACTGGATGATGGCGTTCAAGCAGAACGGCCACGCCAAGGAGATCGGCACGTTCCTGAACTACGTCTACAGCGAGAAGAACGTCCTGGACTTCTCCCGCGAGTACGACCTGCTGCCGGTCACCAACAGCGCCTCGGACACCATGGCGGCGGCCAAGGAGGACAAGAAGCTCTGGCCGTTCCTCGACCAGCTCTCGAACTCCGAGCTGTACCCCGTCGGCAACACGTCGTGGCCGAGCGTCAGCGCCGACATCAAGAAGGAGATCGGCTCCGCCGTCGCCCCGAACAGCAGCCCGGCCGCGGTGCTCGGCCGGATCCAGAACGAGGCGGCGGCCGCGGAATCCGCCGAGTAGCGTGGCCGACATGGAGTCTCTGGGCGAACGGGAGAGGGCCGTGCTCGCGTTCGAGGGGCGCGGCTTCGCGTCGCCGGGCGCCAAGGAGCGGGCCATCCGCGAGGAGCTGGACATGGCGCCGGTGCGCTATTTCCAGCTCCTGAACGCGCTGATCGACGATCCCCGGGCCCTTGAGGCGGCCCCGGTCACGGTGAACCGGCTGCGGCGGGTGCGGGAGGACAAGCGGGCCCAGCGCTGACGTGGCCGATTCGTGGAGGCCGGGCCCGGGTCGCGGCTAGGGTCGACCGTATGGACGCCCTACGGACTGCCGCCGGCCGGGACGGACTGGCCGCGATCATCGCCCGCCCCGAGCGGAGCGTCATCGCTCTTGATTTCGACGGGACCCTGGCCCCGATCGTCCCCGACCCCGAACAGGCCCGCGCGCACCCCGACGCGGCCCCGGCCCTCGCCGCGCTCGCGCCGCGGGTCGCCTCCGTGGCCGTCATCACCGGCCGCCCCGCGGGGGTGGCCGTCCGGCACGGCGACTTCGCGGGCGTCCCCGGCCTGGAGCACCTCGTCGTCCTCGGCCACTACGGCGCCGAACGCTGGGACGCCGTCACCGGCACCGTGCACGCCCCCGCCCCGCACCCCGGCGTCGCCTCCGTCCGCTCCGAGCTCCCCGGCGTCCTCGCCGCTCTGGGCCAGTGGCACGACACGTACGTCGAGGAGAAGGGCCGCGCCGTCGCGGTGCACACGCGCCGGGCGCCCGATCCGCAGGGCGCCTTCGAGGCGCTGCGCGCACCCCTCACCGACCTCGCGGCCCGGCACGGCCTCATCGTCGAGCCCGGCCGCATGGTCCTGGAGCTGCGCCCGCCGGGCGTCGACAAGGGGGTGGCGCTCACGGAGTACGTACGTGAGGTGGGCGCCGAGTCCGTCCTCTACGCGGGCGACGACCTCGGGGACCTGCCGGCGTTCGCGGCGGTGGAGAAGCTGCGGTCGGACGGGGTGCCCGGGGTGCTGGTGGCGGCGGACACGGTGATCGCCGAGCTGGCGGAGCGGGCGGACCTGGTGCTCGACGGTCCGGAGGGTGTGGTGGGGCTGCTGCGAGAGCTGGCAGCGCGTCTGCCGGGTGCCTGATGCGTTACCGGGCGCGAGAAGCCCCACTGGCCCGGCGCCCTCAGTCGCGCAGTGCCTCCAGCTGCTCCAGGAACCACGCGCCGGGCGGCAACGCGGTGGCCGCCGCCGCCAGGCGCTTGGTGCGTTCGGCGCGTTCCTCGTCCGGCATGGTGAGCGCGGCGGCCAGGGCCGCGCACGTACCGGAGATGTCGTACGGGTTGACGGACACCGCGTCCTCGCCGAGTTCCTCGTGCGCCCCCGCCTCCCGGGACAGGACCAGCGCGCAGCCCTCGTCGGAGACGACCGGGACCTCCTTGGCGACCAGGTTCATGCCGTCGCGGATGGGGTTGACCAGGGCCACGTCGGCGAGCCGGTACGCCGCGAGCGAGCGCGCGAAGTCGTCCTTCACGTGCAGCACCACCGGCGTCCAGCCCGGCGTGCCGAAGCGGGAGTTGATGGCCTCGGCGACCCGTGAGACCTCTTCCGTGTAGTCGCGGTACACGGCCAGGTCCTGCCGCGACGGGTACGCGAACGCGACGTGCACGACCTTCTCGTGCCACTCGGGCCGCGTCTCCAGCAGCAGCTCGTACGCGCGCAGGCCGCGCACGATGTTCTTCGACAGCTCGGTGCGGTCCACCCGGACGATCACCTTGCGGTCCTCGCCGATCTGCTCGCGCAGCGCCGCCAGACGGTCCTCGACGTCCGCGCGGTGCGAGCGCTCGCGCAGGAAGTCCGCGTCGGCGCCGAGCCCGTGCACCCCGATCCGGGTGCCGGACGTGCCTCCGAGGATCCGCGTGCAGCACTCGGTGAAGGTGTCCGCCCAGCGCCGGGTCAGAAAGGCGAGCCGGTCCGCGCCGAGCATGCCGCGCAGCAGCTGCTCGGCGATGTCGTCGGGCAGCATCCGGAAGTAGTCGACGGGCGCCCAGGGCGTGTGCGAGAAGTGCCCGATGCGCAGGTCGTCACGGAGCTCGCGGAGCATCCCGGGGACCAGCGCCAGGTGGTAGTCCTGCACCACGACCGTCGCGCCCGGCGCCGCCTCCTGCGCCAGCGCCTCGGCGAAGGCCCGGTTGTACGCCTCGTAGGACGCCCACTGCCGCCGGAACTCCGGGCCGAACGACGGCTCCAGGGGCGTCTGGTACAGCATGTGGTGCACGAACCACAGCACCGAGTTCGCGATGCCGTTGTACGCGTCCGCGTACACCTCGGGGTCGATGGCCAGCATCCGTACGCCGGGCTCGGTGATCCCGCGCCGCACCGCCTCGCGGTCCCCGTCGCCGAGCGCCGCGCACACCCACAGCTTGTCCTCGACGACGCTCAGCGCGGAGACCAGACCGCCGCCGCCCCGCCTCGCCTCGATCCCGGATCCGTCGGGGGAGTCCGCGGCCACGTACGAGACCGGACCGCGGTTGGACGCGACGAGAACCTCAGCAGCACCATGCGTGGAAGCCATACGGCGAAACTAGCCCGCCCCGGAAACGCTCAAACGTACGGCCGGGCTCCAGCGGGAGCCCGGCCGTATACAACGCCCTCGGGGAGGGATCAGTCCCGGCGGCCGCGGACCGCCGCGAGGACCAGGGTGCCGAGTCCGCACAGCGCCAGGGTGAGCCCGCCGTACAGCAGCGTGAGCGAGTCGGATCCGGTCTCGGCCAGCTCGTCACCGCCCGGCGAGGACTGCGGCGGCGTCGGGCGGGCCTGTACCCGGTCGACGGTGAAGGCCAGGGTGCACACGGGGTCGGTGCTGCCCGCGGCGCAGACCGTGCCGGGGATCACCAGCCGGTACGTGGCCCTCCGGCCGGGGGTGTCCGGCACCCGCACGGGCACCTTCACCGTGACCTTGCCGTGCGCCGGGACCGTCACCGCGCGGATGCCGCCCATGGTGGGCACCCTGACCCGCGCCGGGGTGTCACCGGGGTTGCGGATGACGACGAGGAACGGTGCCTCCCCGCCCGGCGGGAAGTGCGACGGCGGCACCACGTCGGTGACCGGCAGCCGGACCGGCGTCGGCGGCACGGGCTTCTCGATCGTCGGCGTGATGCCGCAGGACGGGTCGGCCGAACCGTCCGCGCAGTTGGTGCGCGGGGTCTCGGCGACGATGTTGTTGGTGAGCCTGCCGTCGCCGCTGACCGGGTCGTTGACCTTCACCGAGTACGTGACCGTCGCGGTCCGCCCGGCCGGGATGTCACCGGTGTAGCTGATCTTCGGCGCGGTGTAGGAGACCGTGCCGACGCTCGCCGTGGCGTCGTTGTTGTACGTCGCGTCGTCGAGGTTCTCGGCGAGGTCGTCGGTGAACTTGGCGTTCGGGTACGGCAGCCGGCTGATGTTCTTCGCCTTCACCGTGTACGTGAGCGTGTCACCGGGCCGCACCGTCGCCGGGCTCGCCGTCTTGGTGATCTCCAGGTCGGGCACCGGGACGGACAGCGCCAGGGCCGAGGGGACGTAGGTGTCGCCCTTCGTGCTGAAGCTCAGTGTGGTGGAGGTGGCGCCGACCGGGATCGGCTCGGCCTTGAGGGCCGCCCGGGTGGAGCCGCCCGAGACGTCGAACTCCTTGGCGTCGATGCTCAGGTTGTTGCGCATCTTCGGGTCGAGGGCGCCGTCGTCCTCGGAGATGAAGAAGTTGTTGGTGTTGCCGGTGTGCGCCTCGGTGATGTTCTGGCCGCCGACGGCGAACCGGTCGCCGGGCGTGTTCCAGTCGCCCTCGTACGCCGTGACGCTCGCGTGCGGGGTGCCGGCCGAGCGGTAGAAGCCGGAGACGTCGACCGTGGTGGCAGGAGACGTGGAGCGCTGCAGGACGTGGCCGCCGTAGAGGTACACGTTGCGGCGGTCCGGCGCGTACGTGTCGTTCGGGGCGTCGTACTTGTAGACGACGGTCAGCGACCAGCCCGCCACGCAGCCCTTGCCGGTGGGCGCCCAGATGTCGCCGACCGCGACCGGGATCGTCGTACCGGTGCCGGTGACACCGCTGAACAGGCCGGTGACGTCGGCCTCGCCGGTGTAGTAGTGCGGGCCGCTGGTGGTGGCCGGGTCCCGCACCAGGTTCGCCGGAGTGACCTTGCTGGGCGCCGCCCCGGCCACCCCGACCGCGGGCACCGCGTCCAGCGGGTCGCCCGGCGAGGGGTCCACGTCGGCGCCGGAGATGTCGCAGCGCGCGAGCCGGGCGCCGCTCGGCCCGCGGTACGTGCCGTCGTTGCCGCCGAAGAAGAGCCGCGCGTACGCGACCTTCGCGCCCGGCGGGACGGTGACCTGCCCGGTGCTGGAGCCGTAGCCGGCCGTGGTGCCCGCGGTGTTGATGCGCTGCATCACGAACGTGTTGTTGTTGTCCTTGCCCTCGCCGTTCGCGGCGACGGCGCAGCGCGCGGCCAGGTCGGCGGGGGTGGTCGGACAGCCCATGACCGTGTTGCCGATGGTCTTGAAGTCGCCGTAGATCGACTCGTCGTAGCGCTTCGCGAACGGGGAGACCACGTCCGCTGCGGCCGGCGGCGCGGCGGCCCCGACCAGCGAACCGGTGAGGGCGGCCGCCACGGCGCACGCCGCGAGCCCCTTCCTGCCGGCGCCCTTTGCATGTCTAAGCCACATAAAGGGCAACTTAGGCAGACGGCATGATCATCCGTCGATTACGCCACGCGACGCTCCGCATACTCACTGATTTCGGTCATCGGGGGACGTTCCTCCGTGTCCACCGAGTGCACCCGCGGTTCGAAGCCGTCGTCGCCGCGCTCGAACTGGGTGAGCACCGGCCTGATGAGGTGCCCGCGGGCGAGGCGCAGCTGGGCCGTGCGGTAGATCGCCGCCGCCATCCGGCCGAGCGCCTGGCCGTCCTGGTGGCGGTGCTTGCGCACGCCCACGTCGACCTGGGAGAGCGCGTCCAGGCCCACGGTGTGCAGCGCGTCCACCAGCAGCCCGAGCTCCACCCCGTACCCGACGGGGAACGGGAGCTGTTCGAGCAGGGACCTGCGGGCCGCGTACTCCCCGCCCAACGGCTGCACGAATCCCGCCAGTTGGGGCCAGTGGAGATTGAGTATCGGCCGGGCCATCAGCTCGGTGACCCGGCCGCCCTGACCGGCCGCCTCGCCGAGCGGGCGGTCGTACATCGCCTTCACGAAATCGACGTCCGGATCGGTCAGCAGCGGTCCCACGATGCCCGAGACGAAGTCCGCCGAGAACTCCTTCAGATCGGCGTCGACGAAGCACACGATGTCACCGGAAGTGACGAGCAGGGAACGCCACAGCACTTCACCCTTACCGGGGCGTGCCGCGATCCGCGGCAGGATCGTGTCCCGGTGCTCGACGCGCGCCCCGGCGGCCAGCGCGACCTCGGAGGTGCGGTCCGTGGAGCCCGAGTCGACGACCACGACCTCGTCGACCAGCGGCATCGCGTCCGTCATCAGCTCGCGCCGGATGACCGAGACGATCTCCCCGACCGTCGCCTCCTCGTTGAGCGCGGGCAGTACGACGCTGACGCTCTGGCCGCTCGCGCGTTTCGCGGCGATCAGCTGGTGGAGGGGGCGGTCGCTCACGGACCAGGAGCGCCTGCTCAGCCAGCGCTCGACTTCTTCCAGCACGGTCTGCGGCTCCTCACGACGGGGACAGGGGGTGTGATCCATCTCGCGGTTCGGACGACTATCTCAAGGGTCCACCCCTTCAGTTACAGTCTTGAACAGGGTCGGTGACCATCGCATGTCGGGGTCCCCGTCGCCCGTGCCGCGTCTTACCGCACGGCAACAATCGCAGGACACAACCGAATACCGCTCATCCAGAGGGGCAGAGGGAAACGGCCCGTTGAAGCCCCGGCAACCCTCCAGCCGGTCTCGTCCGCACACCGCAGTGCGCCAGCGAGGCTCCCGGCTAGGGAAGGTGCCAAATCCGTCTCGCGGCGAAGTGCGTCGCGAGGAAGATGAGGAGAAAGGGCCTCGCCTCTCATGGCTGTACAGACTGTCGCCACCGAAACCCCCGCCACCCCCGCCACCACGGGCTCCGTCGACCTCGGCCCGGCCTCCGGCCTCTCCTGCCGCGAGTGCGGCGCGAAGTTCGAGCTCGGTCCGATCTTCGCCTGCGTCGAGTGTTTCGGGCCTCTGGAAGTCGCGTACGACCTTCCCGTCGGCGACCCTGAGGCACTCCGCAAGCAGATCGAGGCGGGCCCGGCCAACATCTGGCGCTACGCCCCCCTCCTGCCGGTCCCGGCCGACGTCGCCGAGAAGCCGAACCTGAACCCGGGCTGGACCAAGCTCGTCAAGGCCGACAATCTCGCCCGTGAACTCGGCGTCGAGCAGGGCAAGTTGTTCGTCAAGGACGACTCCGGCAACCCGACGCACTCCTTCAAGGACCGTGTCGTCGCGCAGGCCATCGAGGCCGCACGCGCCTTCGGCTTCACCACCCTGTCCTGCTCCTCCACCGGCAACCTGGCGGGCGCCGTCGGCGCCGCCGCCGCCCGCGCCGGCTTCCGCTCCTGCGTGTTCATCCCGCACGACCTGGAGCAGGGCAAGGTCGTCATGGCCGGTGTCTACGGCGGTGACCTCGTCGCCATCGAGGGCAACTACGACGACGTGAACCGCTTCTGCTCCGAGCTCATCGGCGACCCGCTGGGCGAGGGCTGGGGCTTTGTGAACGTGAACCTGCGCCCGTACTACGGCGAGGGCTCCAAGACGCTCGCGTACGAGATCTGCGAGCAGCTCGGCTGGCAGCTGCCCGACCAGCTGGTCATCCCGATCGCGTCCGGCTCCCAGTTCACCAAGATCGACAAGGGTCTGCAGGAGCTGATCAAGCTCGGTCTGGTCGAGGACAAGCCGTACAAGCTCTTCGGCGCCCAGGCCGAGGGCTGCTCCCCGGTCTCCGTCGCCTACAAGGGCGGCCACGACGTCGTCCGTCCCCAGAAGCCGAACACCATCGCCAAGTCGCTCGCGATCGGGAACCCGGCCGACGGCCCGTACGTCCTCGACATCGCCCGCCGCACCGGCGGCGCCGTGGAGGACGTCAATGACGAGCAGGTCGTCGACGCGATCAAGCTGCTCGCGCAGACGGAGGGCATCTTCGCGGAGACGGCGGGCGGCGTGACCCTCGGCGTCACCAAGAAGCTCATCGAGGCGGGCCTGATCGACCCGTCCCTGACGACGGTCGTCCTCAACACCGGCGATGGTCTCAAGACCCTGGACGCCGTCGCCGATTCCTCTCAGGCGACCGCGACCATCCGGCCGAGCCTGGACGCGTTCCGCGACGCCGGCCTCGCCCACTGAGCCCACCGAACCTGAAGCACCGGGAGTCACCACCATGAGCGTCACCGTCCGCATCCCCACCATCCTGCGCACCTACACCGGCGGTCAGGCCGAGGTGCCCGCCGAGGGCGCCACGCTCTTTGAGGTCATCACCGACCTGGAGAAGAACCACACCGGGATCGCCGCTCGCGTCCTCGACGACCAGGGCAAGCTGCGCCGCTTCGTGAACGTCTACGTGAACGACGACGACGTCCGCTTCGAGCAGGGCCTGGAGACGGCGACGCCGGACGGCGCCGGCGTCTCGATCATTCCGGCCGTCGCGGGCGGCTGCTGACACGCTCCGCATTCCGAATTGCCCCCTCCGTGAGAGAAACGGAGGGGGCAATTCTGCATGGTTGAGCGCGGTACAGTTGGGGAAGCTGGTTCGGCTCCGAACGTGGCGCATGACGGGCGCATATGAGTTCTCGCCCGCAGCCCGACAAGAAGCAGCCAAAGTGCCCCGCCCTTTCAGGCCCTTTATGGCATTTGTGCGGCCCGACTTGCCCTGAGATCCGTCCAGTTGGCCCGTTTTCCCCGATCGCGCATGCCCAGAATTCTCGTCCGACTGACCTGTTGCAGACGGCAGTTGGGCAGATACATTCAGCCGCGGTCGACGCGTTCCGGCGCACACCCCCAACCAATGGGGGGTGAGGTCTGACCCGGGTCCGCGAAGTGCGGTCCTGTGCAAGGGCCAGTAATAGGGGAGTTAGGCATGGCTCAGGGCACCGTCAAGTGGTTCAACGCGGAGAAGGGGTACGGCTTCATCGCGGTCGACGGTGGTGCGGATGTTTTCGTCCACTACAGCGCGATTCAGATGGACGGCTACCGCACCCTTGAAGAGGGTCAGCGAGTGGAATTCGAGATCTCGCAGGGCCAGAAGGGGCCGCAGGCGGACATGGTTCGTCTGGCCGCCGGCTGAGCGCGCGACTGACTGCAGTACGCAAGCTTCGTACGTCCACGAAGGGTCCGTCCCCCGGTTCGCCGGGGACGGACCCTTCGCGCTTCTCACCTGCGCCTTCACCGGACGGCCTTGCACTCGCAGGGGGCGAGTGCTAATCATTGGGCTTAGCACTCTCCCAGTGAGAGTGACAGGCAGTACCTCTTTAAAGCTTGGATCGGGTCGGTGAGGTCCGGGAGCCAGGTGGGGCAAGGAACCACAAGGCTCAAGGGCCGTCCGTCGCGGGCACCAACACGGTCCGTTTGCGTTTCCACCCCGTCCGGGAGGACCACTTCACATGGCCAAGATCATCGCGTTCGACGAGGAGGCACGGCGCGGCCTCGAGCGCGGCATGAACCAGCTCGCCGACGCCGTCAAGGTGACCCTGGGCCCCAAGGGTCGCAACGTCGTCCTCGAGAAGAAGTGGGGCGCCCCCACGATCACCAACGATGGTGTGTCCATCGCCAAGGAGATCGAGCTCGAGGACCCGTACGAGAAGATCGGCGCCGAGCTGGTCAAGGAGGTCGCGAAGAAGACGGACGACGTCGCCGGTGACGGCACGACGACCGCGACCGTCCTGGCCCAGGCGCTCGTTCGCGAAGGCCTTCGCAACGTAGCCGCCGGCGCCAACCCGATGGCCCTCAAGCGCGGTATCGAGAAGGCCGTCGAGGCCGTCTCCGGTGCGCTTCTTGAGCAGGCCAAGGAGGTCGAGACCAAGGAGCAGATCGCTTCGACGGCCTCCATCTCCGCCGCCGACACCCAGATCGGCGAGCTCATCGCCGAGGCCATGGACAAGGTCGGCAAGGAAGGCGTCATCACCGTCGAGGAGTCCCAGACCTTCGGTCTGGAGCTGGAGCTCACCGAGGGTATGCGCTTCGACAAGGGCTACATCTCGGCGTACTTCGCCACCGACATGGAGCGTATGGAGGCCTCGCTGGAGGACCCGTACATCCTCATCGTCAACTCGAAGATCGGCAACGTGAAGGACCTCCTTCCGCTGCTGGAGAAGGTCATGCAGTCGGGCAAGCCGCTGCTGATCATCGCCGAGGACGTCGAGGGCGAGGCCCTGTCGACCCTGGTCGTCAACAAGATCCGTGGCACCTTCAAGTCCGTCGCCGTCAAGGCCCCGGGCTTCGGTGACCGCCGCAAGGCCATGCTCGGCGACATCGCCATCCTCACCGGTGGCACCGTCATCTCCGAGGAGGTCGGCCTCAAGCTGGAGAACGCCGGTCTCGACCTGCTCGGCCGCGCCCGCAAGGTCGTCATCACCAAGGACGAGACGACGATCGTCGACGGCTCGGGCGAGAGCGACCAGGTCCAGGGTCGCGTCAACCAGATCCGTGCCGAGATCGAGAACTCGGACAGCGACTACGACCGCGAGAAGCTGCAGGAGCGCCTGGCGAAGCTCGCCGGCGGTGTTGCGGTCATCAAGGCCGGTGCCGCGACCGAGGTCGAGCTCAAGGAGCGCAAGCACCGCATCGAGGACGCCGTTCGCAACGCGAAGGCGGCCGTCGAGGAGGGCATCGTCGCCGGTGGTGGCGTCGCCCTGCTGCAGGCCTCCGCGGTCTTCGAGAAGCTGGAGCTCGAGGGTGACGAGGCGACCGGCGCCAACGCCGTGAAGCTCGCCCTGGAGGCCCCGCTCAAGCAGATCGCCGTCAACGGTGGTCTCGAGGGTGGCGTCGTCGTGGAGAAGGTTCGGAACCTGGCCGTCGGCCACGGTCTGAACGCCGCCACGGGCGAGTACGTCGACATGATTGCCGAGGGCATCCTCGACCCGGCCAAGGTGACGCGCTCCGCGCTGCAGAACGCCGCGTCGATCGCCGCGCTGTTCCTCACCACCGAGGCCGTCATCGCCGACAAGCCGGAGAAGGCCGCCGCGGCCGCTCCGGGCGGCATGCCGGGCGGTGACATGGACTTCTGAGCCTGATCCAGGCTCGGACCAGGTCCGATTCCGAGGGCGGTACCCCATCGCGGGGTACCGCCCTCGGGCGTTTTCAGGCAGTTCCCCCCGCCCCTGGTCAGGCGCTAATGTCCGCGTATCTCTTGATCAACACGCAAGGCGGGGGACGTGGGGGACATGACGGACAGACCGGTGAACGCGTGGGGGCAGGCCATATCGGCCGTGGCGCTGGTGGGAGCGCTGGCCGTGGGGTTCTGGGCGATCTCCGACAGCCCGGCGTCGGAACGGGACCGCGAGCAGAAGGCCGCCACCTGTTCGGGTGGCGTGCCGACGAAGAGCGACCGGGCGGCCGGACGGGTCTCCGGGTCGCAGCTGTGCCGGGCGCTCAACCAGTCCGAGCTGGCGTCCTGGCTCGGTACACCGGGCGAGCTGCCCAAGAGCGCGTACGGCAACGGCGGGTCCGTCGGGACGGGCAAGAACAAGATCGCCTACCCGTCGGCCCGGATCGAGTTCGAGACGTACACCGTGGAGCTGTCCGCGTCCTACGACCGATTCCCGGTGGACGAGGAGACCGCGGCGTTCATCGGCCGCGACGCCCACCTCCAGAAGGTGCTGCGCCGCCCCGCGGTCTTCTACTCGACCGAGACCATGGGCATCCGCTTCCGGCTCGACGGCTCGGACGCCCAGAGCACGCAGGGCAAGCCCGCCGAGGCGCTCAGCGTGGCGTTCGACGCGAAGAACCGCGGCGGCTCATGGGAGCTGGTGGTGTGGCGCAACGGCGGCGGCTACCCGGACCGGACCGTGCTCCTGGACGTCGCCGAGCACGTGCTGCCGGTGATCCCCGGCTTCGACTCGGGGGCGAAGCTCCGTCAGGAGACGCCTTCCTCGTAGCTCGACCACGCGTCACGGCCCGCCCGCGCCGCGCTCTGCGTCGCCGTCTGGGCGTGGCGCAGGGCGCGGTGGGCCAGCTCGGTGGGCGGCACCTCCCAGCTGCCGGTCCAGGAGCGGCCCGCGCGGGCCAGTTCGTAGACGAGGACGCCGACGCCCGCGGTGGCGACCAGCATGCCGACGCCCGTGAGGGCCGCACCGGCGGTCAGTCGGCTCCGGTTGGGGCGGAACTCGGTCCAGGAAATCTTCGAGAACGTGCTGTCAGCCATGGGGCCAGAATGCGCGAACTCCACGGACGCCGCATGTCCAGTACGGCCGGTCGGTCGTTGTCGGGACATGACGAACGTACTCGGGCCCGTACTGACGGCGGCTGTCGTGGCGACCGTGCTCGGCGCACCCGCGGCGCAGGCGGCAGGACCCGGGCCGCAGGGGCCGTCCGCGGTGAGCACGTCGGGCGAGCGGACGGCGGCCCTGGGCATGCTGAGCCCGGTGTACCGGGGCGGGGCCCGATGCGTCCGCACGTGCTCCGTGGGCTCCTTCGCACCGCTGCCCGAGCGGGCCCCGTCGCCCGCGTCCACGCTCTCGTAGCCCTGGTCAGGCGCGCTGCGTTCTGCGGGCCCGGTAACCCGCCATCTTCGAGCGCGCCCCGCACGTGTCCATCGAGCACCAGCGGCGACGGCCCGGCCGGCTCTCGTCCACGAACAGGAGCGTGCAGTCGGAGGAGGCGCACTCGCGGATGCGGCGCGCGTACGGGCCGGTCAGCAGGTCGACGCCGTCGCGGGCGATCAGCGGCAGCAGGTCGGCGATCGTGTGGATCTCGGGGCGGACCAGGGCGGGCCGGCCCCGCTCGGTGAGGGTCAGGCGCGGGCCCGGCAGGGACCGTGACGACCAGGTGCTGATGGTGTCCAGACCGGCCGCGGTCGGCGCGGTGAAGGCGGTGTGCAGCGCTTCGCGCAGTTCGTGGGCGTGGGTGAGGACACGCGGGGTGGCGGCGGGGGCGGGTGCCTCGCACAGGCCCGCCTCCGTGCACCAGCGGGACAGGTCGTCCGGGGAGCGCAGCCGGTCGAACTCGGCGTCGCCCAGGCCGCGTTGACCCAGCGTCGCCGTGAAGTCGACCGAGAGGCGGCCGCCTAACCAGCGGAACGCGTAGGGGTCGGTGTGCTTGTCCACCATGCGGGGCACGCTAGCAGGTTACTGGTTATAGAGGTAACCTCCGGCGCCCTGGCGAACGGCGGCCCGGGGCGGGCGACCGGGGGCGTGCATGGGCCGGGGCCCCGCGGAGCTCGGGGGAAGCGTCCGTGGGGCCCCGGGGTTCGGGGAGGGCCGAGGGGTCAGACCTTGGCCGGTTCCTTCGGGTCGGGCGCGCCGGAGGCCGGGGCCGGGGCGGCGGCCGGGGTGGCCTCCGCGTGGGCCGCGGGGGACTCGCCCGCGTCGACGTCCGCGTTCAGCTCCTCCAGCATGTCCTTCGTGAAGCCGAAGTAGTACGTGGCCAGGTAGCCGACGAGGTAGCCGACCAGCAGACCGCCCGCGTAGATCGCGATGTCGACGCCGATGTTGTGGTTGCCGTCGAGCAGCGGGAACAGGGCCCAGCCGGACGGGCCGATCGCCGTCGAGCCGACCTGGTAGCCGATCATCGAGAAGAAGCCGATGAACGCGCCGCCGGCCGCGCCGCCGATGCACGCCGTGATGAACGGACGGCCCAGGGGCAGCGACACACCGTAGATCAGCGGTTCGCCCACGCCCAGGAAGCCCGCGGGGAGCGCCGACTTGATGGTCCTGCGCAGCGACGTGTTGCGCGGCAGCCGCTTGAAGACGGCGATGGCCGAACCGACCTGGCCCGCGCCCGCCATGGCGAGGATCGGGAGCAGGACCGTGTAGCCCTGCTGCTCGATGAGGGTGGTGTGGATCGGGATCAGGGCCTGGTGCAGGCCGAGCATGACCAGCGGGAGGAAGAGGCCGCCGAGGATCGCGCCCGCGAAGACGCCCGCGCTGTCGAGCAGCCAGTTGGCCGCCGTGCCGATACCGGTGGAGATCTCACCGGCGACGTACATCAGGCCGAAGATCGTGACCAGGCCGGAGATGAGGACCGTGAGGGTCGGGGTGACCAGGACGTCCAGGGACTCCGGCACCCACTTGCGGCACCACTTCTCCACGTACACGGCGAGGATCGCCGCGCCCATCGCGCCGAGGACGCCACCCTGGCCGGGCGAGAGCTTCTCGCCGAAGACCGAGATGTTGGCGACGCCCGCGTACACGATGATCGAGGCGACGGCGCCGCCCAGGATCGGGGTGCCGCCGAACTCCTTCGCCGCGTTGTACCCGACGAACACGGCGATCAGCGACATGAAGCCGGAGGCGATCGCGGCGAGCGCCGGGGTGACGGACGGCAGCCAGTGCAGGTTGATCAGCAGGCCGTTGATGCCCGCGACGATGCCGCAGCCGATCAGGGCCGGGATCAGCGGTACGAAGATGTTGGCGATCTTGCGCAGGAAGAGCTTGAACGGGGTGTTGTTCTTCTCCTTCCGGGCCGCCTTCATCGCGGCGCCCTGGGCGGCCAGTTCGTCGGCGGTGGTGCCGCCGGATCCGGCGGCCGGGGCGGGGGCGGCGGCCGCCTTGCCCTCCTCGACCAGCGTCTCGAACTCGGGGGTCACCCGGGCGACCTTCCCCGGGCCGAGGACGATCTGGTACGTGTCGTCCTCGACGACGCCCATGACGTCGGGGAGCGCCTTGAGCGCCTCGTCCTGGACCAGGGTCCGGTCGGCGAGGCCGAGTCGGAGCCTGGTCATGCAGTGGGCGACGGAGGTGACGTTCGCGGCGCCGCCGACGAGCGGCAGGATGGAGGCCGCCACATCGCGGTTCTTGTTCTCAGCCATGGTGCGTGCTGCCTTGCTGTGCGGGTGGTGCTGGGGACGTACGGGGAGCGGGTCAGGAGGTGGCGGCCGCCGCGAGGGCGGCGCGCAGGTGGCCGTTCGACTCGGTCAGGAGGCGGGCGGCCGTGGGGCCTTCGACCTCGCCGAGCACGACGAGGATCGCGTTCTTGACCTCGCCGTCGGTGGCGGCGAGCGCGGCCTCGATCGTCGCGTCGTCGGCGCCCGTGGCCAGGGAGACGATGCGGCGCGAGCGGGCCCGCAGCTTCTCGTTCGACGCGCGTACGTCGACCATGAGGTTTCCGTACGTCTTGCCGAGCCGGATCATGGTGATCGTCGACAGCATGTTGAGGACGAGCTTCTGGGCCGTGCCGGCCTTCAGCCGGGTGGAGCCGGTGAGGAGTTCGGGGCCGACGACGACCTCGATGCCGTGCTCCGCGGCGGCCGCGAGGGCGCTGTTCGCGTTGCAGGACAGACCGATGGTGAGCGCGCCGCGGGTGTTCCTGGCGTGCTCGACGGCGCCGATCGCGTACGGGGTGCGGCCCGAGGCGGAGATGCCGACCACGATGTCGTCGGCGGTCAGGTTCAGCGCGTCCAGGTCCTCGGCCGCGAGCTCCTTGGAGTCCTCGGCGCCCTCGACGGCGGTGATCATCGCGGACGGGCCGCCCGCGATCAGGCCGACGACCTCGCCCGGGTCGGTGTTGAAGGTGGGCGGACACTCGGAGGCGTCCAGGACGCCCAGGCGGCCCGCCGTGCCGGCGCCCGCGTAGATCAGGCGGCCGCCGCGGGCCATGCGCTCGGCAGTGCCGTCGATCGCGGCGGCGATCTGGGGGAGCTGGGCGGCGACGGCGGTCGGCACGGAGGCGTCCTCGCCGTTCATGATCTTGGCGATCTCCAGGGTGGGGAGCTGGTCGATCTCGGCGAGCTCCGGCCGGAACGCCTCGGTGGTGAGGGTGGCCAGCTGGGCGCGGAGCTCGGTGTACGTGGCGTCGGCGTTCTGGGCGTCGGTGGACATCGTCGTCTCGGGGGCTTTCTGTGCGAGGGGGTGGGCCGGGTGCGGGTGGCTTCTGCGGGGTTCGGTTTCGTCGCCGGGTGCGGGTTCGGTCGTGGCTGGTCGCGCAGTTCCCCGCGCCGCTGAAGCGAGCTCCGCTCGCCCAGGGGAAGGCTGCGCGCAGCGCATGCCTTCAGGGGCGCGGGGAACTGCGCGACCAGCCCCCACCGGGCCCGCACCCGCGATCACGACCGACCGCCCCGGGGCGTGGCGCGATGGCGGTGGGCCAGGGCCTCGTACGACGCGGAGAGCGCGGGGGCCGCCGACTCGTAGGTGCGCTGGGCGACGCCCACGAACAGGCAGTCCACGACCAGGAGCTGGCTGGTCCGGGAGGACATCGCGGCGGGGCGCAGCTCGCTCTCGCGGGCGATGGAGGTCGTGAGGATGTGGTCGGCGTACTGGGACACCGGCGCGTCGGGGCGGCCGGTGATCGCGATCGTGGTCGCGCCGTGCTCGAAGGCGACGCGCAGCGGCTCGATCACGTCACCGGTGGTGCCGGAGTGCGTGATGGCGACGGCCACGTCTCCCGAGCGCAGGCTGACCGCGTTGGTCACCGCGAGGTGCGGGTCCGAGTGCGCGTACGCGATGTGGCCGATGCGCAGCAGCTTCTGGGCGAGGTCCTGCGCGACGAGCCCGGAGGCCGCCATGCCGTAGATCTCGACCCGGCCGGCCGCGGCGAGGGCGCCGACGGCAGCGCCGAGCTGCACGGTGTCGAGCCCGGCGGCGGTGTCGGCGAGGGTCTGCTGCTCGTCGTAGGCGAGCTTGGCGACCACGTCGGCGATCGGGTCGTCGACCGCGATGTCCGCCGTGACGGCGGGCGCGCGGCCCGACTGCTGCTGGGCGGCGAGGCCCGCGAGGGCCAGACGCAGATCCCGGTAGCCGGGGTAGCCGAGGAGACGGGCGGTGCGGACCACCGTCGCCTCGCTGGTGCCGGTGAGCTCGGCGAGGCCGGTGACGGTCAGGGCGGCGCAGCCGGCCGGGTCACCGGCGACGGCCTCGGCGACCCGCTGCATGGACCGCGTCATCGACGGGGCCAGGGTGCGCACCTTGGCCGCGAGGGCGGCCGGGGCGGGCGGCGCGTCGCTGGCGAAACTTTCCTTCACGTCATTGCTCACGTAATGAAAGATATTTTCGCGAGAGGTGAGGGTCAAGGGTCGAACGGCAGGGACCTGTGTCACAGGCGCGGGGCGCGGGACAATGGGGGCATGGACTCCATCAGCCCTCTCGAACAGGCCCTGCACGCGGCCCGCGCACTGGTTCTCGCCGATCTCAAGGCGGTCGACGTCGCCGAGGCGGACGTGGTCTCGCTCGTGGAGGAGTCGATAGCGCAGCGGCGCTGGTGGGTGGAGCAGTGGCCGGAGGGCGCCGCGTTCGTCACCGGGCTCGTGGCGCAGGACGTGAAGGACGGAATCCTGGAGCGGTACGGGCGCTGGCCGCTCTGCCCGGTCTGCGGTCCCGGCTCGGGCCACGAGGGCCCGCACGCGCTGGACGTCGAGCCGGAGCTGGGCCCCGACCCGCACTGGGTGTGTTCGGAGGCCGGGGTCGTCGTGGCGCCGGTGGGATCGCTCGGCACCGTGGCCGGGTGACGTCTTGACCGTCTACATCGACCCGCCGAACTGGCCGGGCCACGGCCGGATGTGGTCGCACCTCGTCAGCGACGTGTCGTTCGACGAACTGCACCGGTTCGCGCGGGGGTTGGGGGTGCCGGAGCGCGCCTTCGAGCGCGATCACTACGACATCCCGTCGCACCGTTACGGGGACGCGGTGCGGGCCGGGGCCGTGGAGATCGGCTCGAAGGAGCTCGTACGGCGGATCACGGACGCGGGGCTGCGGCGGCCGAAGCACCGGCGGACCGCGTAGCCGCGCTCTGCGCGACGACCCTGGAGGCCGCGGCGCGCCGGTGCAGGCGCAGGGACACCGCGGTCAGGGCCAGGGCGAGGACCGTCATGGCGCCGCCCGCCCAGGCGGTCGCCGGGTAGCCGAGGTCCGCGTCGATGACCGTGCCGCCGAGCCAGGGCCCGCCGGTGTTGCCGAGGTTGAACGCGGCCGTGGTGGTGGCGCCCGCCAGCGTCGGGGCCGCGCCCGCCACGTTGAACATCCGGGCGTTGAGCGCGGGCGCCGTGTAGAAGGCGGAGAGGCCGAGCAGGAACGCCAGGGCCACCGCCGCGAACTCGACGTGGCCGAGCAGGGCGAGCGCGGTGAGGAAGACCGTCGACGCGGTGATGCCGGTCAGCAGCACCCCGAAGAGGTGCGCGTCCGCGATCCGGCCGCCGATCGTCGTGCCGGCCAGCGCGCCGACACCGAACAGGGCGAGCACGGCCGGGACCCAGCTCTCGTCGAGCCCCGCGACGTCCGTCAGGAACGGGGAGAGATAGCTGAACGCGCAGAAGACGCCGCCCGCGGCGAGCGCCGTGACCGCGATCGACAGCCACACCTGCTTGTCTCCGTAGATCGCCAACTCGCTCTTCAGGCGCGGGCGTTCGGCGGGCAGCGGGATGCGCGGCACCAGGGTGACGATGCCGACGAGGGCGATCGCCGAGGCGGCGCCGACCGCCCAGAACGCGGCGCGCCAGCCGAGCCCGTCACCGAGGAAGGCGCCGGCCGGGACGCCGAGCACGTTGGCGATCGACAGGCCGCCGATCATGACGGCCATGGCGCGGGCCCGCTGGTTCACGGGCACCATCGCGATGGCGACGGCCGCGCCGACCGCCCAGAAACCGGCGCAGGCGAGCGCCGAGACGACGCGGGACGCGAAGAGGACCGCGTAAGAGGGGGCGAGCGCGCCCGCGATCTGGCCCACGCCGAAGGTCGTGATCAGCGCGATGAGCGTGGTGCGGCGGGGCAGCCGCAGGGTGGCGACGGCGAGCAGCGGGGCGCCCACCACCATGCCGATCGCGAACGCCGATATCAGCAGGCCGGCCTGCGGGATCGTGACGTCCATGTCGTCGGCGACGGCCGGCAGCAGCCCGGAGAGCATGAACTCGCTCGTACCCAGCGCGAAGACGCTCAGGCCCAGGATGTAGACGGCCAGGGGCATGGCGGTGCGCGTGCGGGTGTCCGGAGCGGGATGTGGCGGCATGTAAGGGGTCAACCGGGGGCACGGGAGTGGCATTCCCGCCCGCCCGGTTTCTCCCGGGTTCCGCTACGCCGCCAGCAGCTCCAGCTCCGTCGCGAGGTTCTCGCGCGCCGCGGCCTCCCAGTTCTTCGCCCCGTGCGGGGTCCTGAACAGCCTTGGCAGATCGAGGAGTTGACGCAGCACGTCGGCCCGGCCCGTCCGGAACGCCTCGTCGGGCACGAACGCGTACTCCTTGCGGACGGCGCGCGTGTACGCGGCGTAGGCCTCCGGCGGTGACGCGAGGACGGCGAGGTCGGCGTCGCACAGGGCCTCGCCGTTGGTGTCGCCGTCGGCGGGGTCGTGGGTGACGGTGAGCCGGACCAGACGGGCGACCTCGGTGACCTGGCCGGGGGCGAGGCCGGCTTCGGTGAGGGCGCGCTCCGCGAGACGGGCCGAGCGTTCCTCGTTCGTCGAGCGGTCCGGCAGGTACACGGCGTCGTGGAACCAGGCCGCGAGTTCCACCAGCGCCGGGTCCGCCGCGTGCTCCGTCAGTACGTCGATGTGGTCGAGGACCGCCGTGAGGTGCGCGGTGGTGTGGTACCGCCGCTGCGGTTCGCGCCAGCGCGTCAGCAGGGCGCGGCCGTAGCGGTCCGGGTCGATGAGGCAGCCGTCCGTGTCCAGGGCGCGCAGGAGGGTCGAGCGCCAGCGCCCGATCAGTGCCCGTTCCTGCTGCGTGTCGTCCGTCGTCTCTGTCACGCGACGACCATAGCGCGCCAGCCGTTGTGTACCCCCTGGGGGTATGTTACGTTCCTGGTCGCCGGATACCCATGGGGGGTATCTGGCGTCCAGGGAGGGAACAGTCATGGACGGGATCAACCCACGGCGCTGGTGGGCCCTGCTCGTGCTCGCCACCGCGCAGTTCATGGTCATCATGGACACGTCGATCATCGGGGTCGCGCTCCCCGAGATGCAGCGGGACCTGGGCTTCTCGCAGGGCGGTCTGCAGTGGGTGTTCAACGCGTACGTCATCGCCTTCGGCGGACTGCTGCTGCTCGGCGGGCGCCTCTCCGACCTGCTCGGCGCCCGCAAGGTGTTCGTCGCCGGCTGGAGCGTCCTGATCGCCGGGTCCGTCGTCGCCGCGGCCGCGCAGACCGCCTGGGTCGAGGTCGCCGGACGCGCCGTGCAGGGCGTCGGCGGAGCCCTGATCGCGCCCGCCGCCATGACGCTCCTGATGATGCTGTTCGGGCACGACCCGAAGGAACTCGGCAAGGCGATGGCGCTCTACGGCGCCGCGGCCCCCGCGGGCGGCACCGCCGGAGTCTTCCTCGGCGGCGTGTTCACCGAGTGGCTGAGCTGGCCGTGGGTGTTCGTCATCTACCTCCCGATCGGCCTGGCCACCCTCGCCGCGACCGGCCTGCTGCCCGCCGTCGCCCCGCGCCGCGGCGCCGTGGACGTCCTCGGCGCCGCCGCCGTGACCGCGGGCCTCGCGCTCGCCGTCTACGCGGTCGTCCGGGCCCCGGAGGCGGGCTGGACCGCGACCGCCACCATCCTCCAACTCGTAGCCGCCGCGGCCCTGTTGCTGCTGTTCCTCGTCGTGCAGAAGACGGTCCGTACGCCGCTCATGCCGCTCGGCGTGTGGCGTGTGCCGCGGCTCGGCTCCGCCAACCTGGCGATGGCGCTGCTCGGCGCCGCCTGGATCCCGATGTGGTACTTCCTCAACCTCTACCTCCAGCAGGTCCTCGGCTACGGGGCCTTCGCGTCCGGCGCCGCCCTGCTGCCCATGACCGGGCTGCTGATGATCTTCATGACGGCGGTCACCGCCCGGCTGCTCGCCCGCTTCGGGGCGAAGCCGCTGATCGGCGGCGGCCTCCTGGTCCTCGCGCTCGGGCTGCTGTGGCTGTCGGCGGTCGGGCCGACCGGCTCGTTCGTGGTGGACGTGCTGCCCGCCTCGCTGGTCGCCGCGCTCGGCATGTCCCTCGCCTACATCCCGGCGATGATGGCCGCCATGTCCGGCGCCCCGCGGGAGCAGGCGGGCCTGGCCTCCGGCATCGTCAACACCACCTACCAGGTGGGCTCCGCGCTCGGTCTCGCCGCGCTCACCGCCCTCGCCACCTCGCAGGGCGCGGGCCGGCTCGGTGACCTGCCCGCACTGACCGACGGTTACTCCGCCGCCTTCCTCGGGGCGGCCGGCATCGCGGCCGTCGCCGGCGCGGTGACCCTCGCCGTCATGCGGGGCGAGAAGGCCGCGGCGCCGGAGCGGGCCGGGGAGCGGGCCGGTGTGTAGCGGCCCAACTGCACGGCGCAGGGCGCCCGTTGCTCCCCTCGGGGGCGGCGGGCGCCCTACCGTGTGGCCATGACTGCAGACGTCGTACGAGACAAGGCACGTGACCCCGAGCTGCCCGGCCGCCTCCTGATCACCGAACGCGACGCGCTCATCCCGCTGCTGAGGTCGAGGCCCGACGCCGACTTCACCCTCCCGACGGCCGGCTGTCCCGCCTGGAACGTGCGCGAGGTGCTCGCCCACTGTTCGTCCGCGCTGATCCGGGTCGTGGAGCGCCGGTTCGAGCCCGGCGTGTTCAGCCCCGAGGCCAACGACCGCGACATCGCCGAACGCGCCGACTGGTCCCACCAGCGGGTCGTCGACGAGCTGGAACGCGGTATGACGGAGGCGGGGGCCGCCCTCGCGAAGACGCGCGGCAAGCTGGACGCGGTCGCGCTCGGCGAGTGGGTGCACGCGGGCGACGTGCGCGAGGCGCTCGGCGAGCCCGGCGCGTACGCGGGGCCCGGACTGCCGGCCGCCCTCGATCTGCTGGCCTGGCTCACACGCGTCCAGGGCCATGTCGCTCTGCGCGCGGACCTGGACGACGTGGACGAGCCGCTGCTCCTGGGCGCCGTGCCCCAGGACGGGCCGCCCGCCCGCTACATCGGGGACGCCCCGACCCTCGTACGCCTGTACGCGGGCCGCCCGCTGGCGGGGGCCGACTACGAACTGGCCGGGGCCGCGGAGGCGGAGCTGAATCTGTTCGGCTGAGTGCGGGCCGGGGGACCGGCGTCAGCGCCGTGTCTCGGTCTCCCCGAGGACGACGACGCTGAACGCCGCCCCCGCGAAGACCCTGACCGCGCGCAGCGCCGTGCCGAGGGGGTGGGAGTGCCGGACCCCGGACGCCGCGGTGGCGCCGGAGGGGGTCGGGACCGGGTGCGGGGTGAGGGTTGCGGTAGCCATGTCTCCAGCATGCGATTCGGGCATTACGTGCACATCGGCCCCCGGGCGGAATCGGCGTACGACCTGGGGGTGACGTGGCCCCTAGGGAGCGGTCGCCCGTCTGCCGGGCGCGGTCCCGTCGCCGGGTTCCGGCCGGTGGGGCTGTGTCGATGTGCGGCTCCGCCGCGGGGCGCGAGAAGCCCCCACCGGAGCCGCACCCGGCGACGTGACCGCACCCGGCGGACGCGTCCCGAAATCCGTTCGCACCCGGCGGACGCGTACCGTACACTCGCCCGTCTTGCCCGCCTCCCTCGCAGGAGCGCCGCCGACCGGTCGGTAACCGGCGGCCCGTGACGATTCGCCGTACCCGTACCGCGTACCCGGAGGCAGAACCCGTGAGCCAGCCAGCGTCGCCGCTCGACCGTGAGCGCGCCCACCTCGCCTCGTCCCGCGCCGCCCTGCGCGCCATGCGCGAGGACGCGCAGGCCCTGGACATCCGCGACGTCACCGCGAACTGGGTCAACGCCGAGGTGCTCCAGCGCCAGATCGACGAGCGGATCAAGGCGCTCGCCGACCTCAGTCACACCCCGCTGTTCTTCGGACGGCTCGACTACCTGCACGCTCCGGGCGTCGACCTGGCCGAGGGCGCCGAGGGCGAGCAGTTCTACATCGGGCGGCGCCATGTGCACGACGCCGAGGGCGACCCGATGGTGATCGACTGGCGTGCGCCGGTCTCCCAGCCGTTCTACCGGGCCTCGAAGAAGGACCCGATGGACGTCGCGCTGCGCCGCCGGTTCGGTTACACCGGCGGCGAGTTGACCGCGTACGAGGACGAGAACCTGACCGACCCGGCCGAGGCGGAGCAGACCAGCAAGCTGCTCCAGCAGGAGATCGAGCGGCCCCGCGTCGGCCCGATGCGCGACATCGTTGCCACCATCCAGCCCGAGCAGGACGAGATCGTGCGCAGCGGGCTCGCCGGATCCGTCTGCGTCCAGGGCGGCCCTGGCACCGGAAAGACCGCGGTCGGCCTGCACCGTGTCGCGTACCTCCTCTACGCCCACCGCGAGCGGCTCGCCCGTACCGGCACCCTCGTCATCGGGCCGAACAAGTCCTTCCTCCACTACATCGAGCAGGTCCTCCCGGCGCTGGGCGAGCTGGAGGTCAAGCAGGCGACCGTCGACGACCTCGTCGGCGGCCCGGTGGAGGTGCGCGGCGCCGACGAGGCCGCGACCGCGCTCGTGAAGGGCGACGCCCGCATGGCCGAGGTGCTGCGGCGCGCCCTGCGCTCGCACATCACGCCGCCGGCCGAGGGCATCGTGGTCGTGCGCGGTTCCCGCCGGTGGCGCGTGGCCTCGTACGAACTGGAGGAGATCGTCGGTGAGTTGATGGCCCGCGACATGCGCTACGGCGCCGCCCGCGAGGCCCTGCCGCAGCGCATCGCGCACGCCGTGCTCGTCCAGATGGAGCGGGCGGGGGAGGCCCCGGACGACCGGGTGCAGAACGCGGTGGCGCGCAACGCCGCGGTGAAGGCCGCCGTGAAGGAGATCTGGCCGCCCGTCGAACCGGCGAAGCTGGTGCTGCGGCTGCTCTCCGACGCCGACTTCCTCGCCGAGCACGCCGAGGGGGTGCTGACCGAGGACGAGCAGAAGACGCTGCTCTGGGCGAAGCCGGCGCGCAGTGTGAAGACCGCCAAGTGGTCCGCCGCGGACGCGGTGCTGATCGACGAGGCCGCCGACCTGGTGGAGCGGACGCACTCGCTCGGCCACGTCGTCCTCGACGAGGCGCAGGACCTCTCCCCGATGCAGTACCGGGCGGTGGGGCGGCGCGCGACCACCGGCTCCGTCACCGTCCTCGGCGACCTCGCCCAGGGCACGACGCCGTGGGCCACGCAGAGCTGGGACGAGGCGCTGAGCCATCTCGGCAAGCCGGAAGCGGTGGTCGAGGAGCTGACCGCCGGTTTCCGTGTGCCGACCGACGTCATCACGTACGCGTCCCGCCTGCTGCCGTACATCGCGCCCGGCCTCACGCCGGTGGCGTCGGTGCGTGAGAACCCGGGGGCGTTCGAGGTGCGGCAGGCCCCCGGCGGGGCCGCGGACGTGGTCGCCGCTTGCGCGCAGGCGCTGCGCAACGAGGGCTCCATCGGTCTCATCGCCGCCGACGCGCGCTGCGCGGGGCTGGCCGCCGCGCTGGAGGAGGCCGGGCTCGCGTTTCTCGCGCCCGGCGAGGAGACCACCGCCGAGGCGCGCCTCACGCTGGTGCCGGCGTCGCTCGCGAAGGGCCTGGAGTACGACTACGTGGTCCTGGACGAGCCGGCCGCCGTGGTGGACGGGGAGCCCGACGAGCGGACCGGGCTCCGGCGGCTGTACGTGGCGCTGACCCGCGCGGTCTCCGGGCTCCTCGTGCTGCACGGGGCACCGCTGCCCGCGGAACTGGGGACGTTCGCCTAGGCGGCGCGGGCGGCCCGCCGTTCCCCGGGCCCCTCGGGGAAGCTGCGCGCAGCGCATGCCTCAGGGGCGCGGGGCTGTATCGATATCCGGCTCCGCCATCGATATGCGGCTCGGCCGCGGGGCGCGACCAGCCCACCCCCCGCACCCGGCAACGAACCCGCCCCCCGAAACGGCGGGACGCCTACGCGTCCAGCGCCTCGCGCCACACCCGCACCGCGTCGGCCGACACCGGACCCTCCCACCCGGAGGGCCGGGACGCGCCGCCGATGTGGAACGCCGAGATCCCGGCGGCCCGCAGGCCGGCCACGTGCTCCAGGCGGAGGCCGCCGCCGACCAGGATCTGCTGCTCGTAGCCGGGCTCGCCCGCCGCCGCGCGGGCGGCCTCCGCGCCGAGGACGTCCAGGCCGGCGTCGACGCCGTCGGCCGAGCCGGCGGTCAGATAGGTGTCCAGGCCGGGCAGGTCGGCGAGCTGCTTGCGCAGGGCGTCGCGGTCCGCGGCCCGGTCGATGGCGCGGTGGAAGGTCCAGCGGCAGCCGTCCAGTTCGGCGACGAGCCGTTCGACGGCCGACAGGTCGGGGCCGCCGTGCTCGTCCAGGAAGCCGAGCACGAACTCGTCCGCGCCCGCGGCACGCAACGTCCGCGCCCGCTCCACCAGGGCCGACACCTCACCGGCCTCGAACCCGTCGGCGAGCCGCAGCATCACGCGCAGCCCGATGTCCACGGACGAGCGGATCGCCGCGAAGGTCTCCACCGACGGCGTCAGACCGTCCGCGGCCATGTCGGTGACCAGCTCGAGCCGGTCCGCGCCCCCGGCCTGGGCGGCGATCGCGTCCTCGGCGTCGAGGGCGATCACCTCCAGGACTGCACGCTTGCTCATGAGGCTCCTGTCGCGCGTCGACCCGGCTCCGAAACGTCGGCGACAGGTCTAGTCCAATGTCCCGCCCAGCCTACGCCGCGTGCACCGTGAACGCAGCCGTCCGCACCTCGCCGTCGTGCTTGAAATCGAGGAAGAGGCGGTACGTCCCCGTGCTGGGCGCGGTCGCGGTGAACGAAACCTCCGGACCGGGCCTGCCGTCGTGCGGGTGAACGTGAAGGTACGCGAGGTCGCCCGAGCGCAGCGCGACCAGATGCCCGTACGCGCCGAGGTACGGCTCCAGATCGGTGACGGGCTTCCCGTCCCTGCTGACGCTCAGGGTCAGCTCGCTCGCCTTCCCCGCCGTCAGCTCGCCGTTCACCCGGACCTCGTACCCGTCCTCGGTCTTCGCCTTCGTGGAGTGCTCCGGCAGCGGCTGCGGCCGGTACGTGCCCGCGACGCCGAGCCCGGCGCCGAGCGTCAGTCCCTCGTCCTCGCCGCGCGGCGTGAAGTCGGCGAAGACGCGGTAGTCGCCCGACTTGGGCAGCGAGACCGGGGTCGACCAGGTGCCGTCGGCCGCCCGCACCGGGTGCAGATGCCGGTACGCGGTCAGGTCGCGCGAGGCGACGATCAGGTGCAGCTCCTTGCCGTGTTCCTTCTTGTACGAGGTCACAGGCGCGCCGGTGCTGTCCTTGCGGATGGTGAAGCGCAGTTCGCCGGTGCGGCCGGGCAGGCGGTCCCGTTCCAGCGCCAGCGTGTAGCCGCGCTCGGAGACCTGGAGGCCGCCGGGGGTGACATCGGCGGCGGCCGTCGCCGCCTCGGCGTGGCCGCCGCCGTGCTCGTCCCCGTGCGCGGCCGGCTGCTTCCCGGCGACGACCGGGTCCGCGGCGCTGCCCACGCCGTACGCGGTGCCGAAGGCGGCGGCCGCCGCGGCGGCGAAGGCGGTGATCTTCAGTCCGGTGTGCATGGCGGGCTCCTCAGCGGGATCTCGTTGCGTGCGGCGGTGCACCGCGTGACTACGAAGATACCCCCAGGGGGTATTAAGTCAAGCCCGGGAAAGCCGGGGGCCGCCCTTGCGTTCGATACCCCCCAGGGGTATAAATGGATCAGAGCGCGGGGTACCCACCCCGGGTACCTTGATCCAAGGAGGCATCATGTCGGCGCACACCGTCGCCCCGCCCGCACAGGTGGAACTCGCCATCGGCGGCATGACCTGCGCGTCGTGCGCCGCCCGGATCGAGAAGAAGCTGAACCGGATGGACGGCGTCGAGGCGACCGTCAACTACGCCACCGAGAAGGCGAAGGTCTCGTTCGCGGACGGGGTCGAGGTCGCCGACCTGATCGCCACCGTCGAGGCCACCGGTTACACGGCGCAGGAGCCCACGCCCGCCCGGCCGGAGACGCCCGAGGGCGAGGAGGCCGACGACGAGCTGCGGCCGCTGCGCCAGCGCCTGGTCACCGCCGTGCTGCTCGCCGCGCCCGTCGTCGCGATGGCGATGATCCCGGCCCTCCAGTTCGCGTACTGGCAGTGGCTGTCCCTGACCCTTGCCGCGCCCGTGGTCGTCTACGCGGCCTGGCCCTTCCACAAGGCGGCGTTCACGAACGCGCGGCACGGCGCCGCGACGATGGACACGCTGATCTCGCTGGGCACCTCGGCCGCGTTCCTCTGGTCGCTGTGGGCCCTCTTCTTCGGCACCGCCGGCGAGCCCGGCATGACGCACCCCTTCGAGCTGACGATCGGGCGCAGCGACGGCGCCGGGAACATCTACCTGGAGGCCGCCGCCGGCGTCACCGCGTTCATCCTCGCGGGCCGGTACTTCGAGGCCCGCTCGAAGCGGAAGGCGGGCGCCGCGCTCAAGGCGCTGCTCGAACTCGGCGCGAAGGACGTCACCGTCGTCCATGACGGCGGCCACGAGATGACCATCCCCGTCGGTGACCTGAAGGTCGGCGACCGGTTCCTGGTGCGGCCCGGCGAGAAGATCGCCACCGACGGCACCGTCGTCGAGGGCACCTCCGCCGTCGACGCCTCCATGCTCACCGGTGAGTCCGTCCCCGTCGAGGTCGCGTCCGGCGACTCCGTCACCGGCGCCACGCTCAACGTCGGCGGCCGGCTCGTCGTCGAGGCCACCCGGGTCGGCGCCGACACCCAGCTGTCCCGGATGGCCCGGCTCGTCGAGGACGCCCAGAACGGCAAGGCCGCCGCCCAGCGCCTCGCCGACAAGATCTCCGCGGTCTTCGTCCCCGTCGTCATCGCGCTCGCCGTCGCCACCCTCGGCTTCTGGCTCGGCAACGGCGCCGGGTGGACCGCCGCCTTCACGGCTGCCGTGGCCGTCCTGATCATCGCCTGCCCCTGCGCCCTCGGCCTCGCCACGCCCACCGCGCTCATGGTCGGCACGGGCCGCGGCGCCCAGCTCGGCATCCTGATCAAGGGGCCGGAAGTCCTGGAGACGACCCGCAAGGTCGACACGATCGTCCTCGACAAGACCGGCACCGTGACCACCGGCAAGATGACGCTCCTCGCCACGCACGTCGCCGAGGGCACCGCGACCGACGAAGTCCTGCGCCTCGCGGGCGCGTTGGAGCACAGCTCCGAGCACCCCATCGCCCAGGCCGTGGCCGCGGGCGCGACGGCCGAGGTCGGCAAGCTCCCCACCCCCGAGGACTTCGCGAACATCGCCGGGCTCGGCGTCCAGGGCGTCGTCGAGGGCCACGCGGTCCTGGTCGGCCGCGAGCAGCTGCTCAAGGAGTGGGAGATCCATCTGCCCGTCGAGCTGGCCCGCGCCAAGGCGGCGGCGGAGGCGGCCGGCCGTACGGCCGTAGCGGTGGCCTGGGACGGCGCGGCCCGCGCGGTCCTGGAGGTCGCCGACGCGGTGAAGGAGACCAGCCCCGAGGCCATCCGCCGGCTGCGTGAACTGGGCCTGCGCCCGGTCCTGTTGACCGGTGACAACGAGGCCGTGGCCCGCTCGGTCGCCGCCGAGGTGGGCATCGCCCCCGAGGACGTCATCGCCGAGGTGCTGCCCCAGGACAAGGTCGACGTCGTCAAGCGCCTTCAGGGCGAGGGCCGTTCGGTGGCCATGGTCGGCGACGGCGTCAACGACGCGGCCGCCCTCGCCCAGGCCGACCTCGGTCTGGCCATGGGCACCGGCACGGACGCGGCGATCGAGGCCGGCGACCTGACGCTCGTACGAGGCGACCTGCGGGCCGCGGTGGACGCGATCCGCCTGTCCCGCAAGACCCTGGGCACGATCCGCTCCAACCTCTTCTGGGCCTTCGCCTACAACGTGGCGGCGCTGCCGCTCGCCGCCGCGGGCCTGCTCAACCCGATGATCGCGGGCGCCGCGATGGCCTTCTCCTCGGTCTTCGTGGTCGGCAACAGCCTGCGGCTTCGCCGCTTCAAGGCGCAGGTGTCGTAAGCGGGTGTGGTGAGCGCCTCGCGGCCCCGAGGGGGCGGTACAGTCCACGGACTGTGACCGCCCCCTCGCGCTGTGTGCCGTACGTCGTGCTGCTTCTGTCCGCGTCCGCCCTCGTCGCCCTCGCCGTCGCGCAGGGGCTCCCGATGGCGGACGTCCTCGTCTACCGGGCCGAGGGCGCCGCGGTCCTCGCGGGCGGCGGCGACCTGTACGGGTTCACGGTCACCGAGTGGCAACTCCCCGCCACCTACCCGCCGTTCGCGGCGCTGCTGTTCGTGCCGGCGGCGCTGGCGCCGCTGCCGGTGGTGAAGGCGGCGTTCCTGCTCGGCAACATCGCGCTCACGGCGCTGCTGGTCCACCTCTCCTGCCGCCTCGCGGGCCTGCGCCGCACCCGCGCCGGACTGTGCACGGCCACCGCGGCGGCCCTCTGGCTCGAACCGGTCTTCCAGACCCTGCTGTTCGGCCAGGTCAATCTGGCGCTGGCCTGCCTGATCCTCTGGGGCCTGACCGGGACGGCCCGGGGCGGGAGCGTGGCGCTCGGCGTCGCGGCCGGCGTGAAACTCACCCCCGCCGTGTTCATCGCGTACCTGTTCCTGACGGGCCGCCGTCGTGAGGCCGCGTACGCGACGGCGGGCTGTGCGGGCACGGTGGTCATCGGCGCCCTTCAACTCCCGTACGCCAGCTGGGACTTCTGGACCCGCCGGCTCTACGAGACCGGGCGCGTCGGCAAGGTGTGGATCGTCGACAACCAGTCGCTCCAGGGCCTCGTGGCCCGCGTCCTGCACACGCCCGGCCCCGGCCTGTGGTGGGCGGTCCCCTGCGCGCTGGTCGCGATCGCCGGACTGTACGCGGCCGTTCACGCCCGTACCCAGGCGCGGGGCATCGCGCTGACCGCCCTCACGGCCCTCCTCGTCTCCCCGATCAGCTGGTCCCACCACTGGGTGTGGTGCGTGCCGGGTCTTGCCCTGCTGTGGGCGTCGGGCCGGCGCCGTACGACGATGCTCGTGACGCTGGCCTTCACGGCCCGCACGATGTGGCTGCTGCCGCACCAGGGCGACCTCGATCTCCGACTGCCCTGGTGGCAGCAGGTGTTGGCGGCGCCGTACCCGGTGCTCGGGCTGCTCGTCGTGGGGGCCGCTCTGAGTACGCGTACTCGGCCGGAGCAGCGCGAGATGAGTACCCCCGCGGGTGCGGCGCGGGCCGGGGCGGCGGTTCACTGAGGGCATGGACGCGACGATGCGGCACGGCGACGGGGGACAGTGGCTGATCTCCGACGCGACCACGGAACCCGACCCGCACCGCGACGAGGACGCGCTGCGCACCCTGGGCCACGCGGTGCTGACCTTCGCCGGTCTGGGCCTGGTCACCTGGGTCGTCGGCGCGCTGACGACCGTACAGACCGTCGAGCGGTGCGCGCAGCTGGAGTGCGCCGCGTACGAGGCGGTCAAGCGGCACGAGTCGCTGATGCACGCCGTCCTGTACCCCGGCTACGCCGCCGGTCTCGGCCTGCTCCTGGCGGCCTGTCTGCTCCCGCGCACCCTGCGCTGGCGCGCGGCGCGCCACTGGGTGGCCCTCGCGGCGCTGCTGCCGGTGGTGGCCGCCTGGGGGCTCATGATCACCATGCCCGGCTGACCGGCCGCACGTCCACCGAGCCGGGTGAGGCCCTGTGTTTCCCCACTCCCCCCGGGGCCTCACCCTCCCTTCCGGCCTCAGCCGCCCGCGAGCAGCTCGTCCGCGTCGACGATCCGGTACGCGTAGCCCTGCTCGGCCAGGAAGCGCTGGCGATGGGCCGCGAAGTCCTGGTCGATGGTGTCGCGCGCGACGACCGAGTAGAAGCGGGCCTCGTGCCCGTCGGCCTTCGGACGCAGCACCCGGCCGAGCCGCTGCGCCTCCTCCTGCCGCGACCCGAACGTGCCGGACACCTGGATGGCGACGGTCGCCTCCGGCAGGTCGATCGAGAAGTTCGCGACCTTCGACACGACGAGGACCGAGATCTCGCCCTCCCGGAACGCGTCGAAGAGCTTCTCGCGCACGGCGTTCGTCGTCTCGCCCTTGATGACGGGAGCGTCCAGGTGGGCACCCAGCTCGTCGAGCTGGTCGATGTACTGCCCGATGACGAGGGTCTGCTCGCCCGCGTGCTTCTTCACCAGCGCCTCGGTGACCTTCCGCTTGGTGGCGGTGGTCGCGCAGAACCGGTACTTCTCCTCCTGCTCGGCGGTGGCGTACGCGAGCCGCTCCGAGTCCGTCAGATTGACCCGCACCTCGACGCAGTCGGCGGGCGCGATGTATCCCTGCGCCTCGATCTCCTTCCACGGCGCGTCGAACCGCTTCGGCCCGATCAGCGAGAACACGTCCGACTCGCGGCCGTCCTCGCGGACGAGGGTGGCGGTCAGCCCGAGCCGGCGCCGCGCCTGAAGGTCGGCGGTGAACTTGAAGACCGGCGCGGGCAGCAGGTGCACCTCGTCGTAGACGATGAGCCCCCAGTCCCGGGAGTCGAACAGCTCCAGGTGCGGGTAGACGCCCTTCCGCTTGGTCGTCAGCACCTGGTACGTGGCGATGGTGACCGGGCGGATCTCCTTCTTCGTCCCGCTGTACTCGCCGATCTCGTCCTCGGTCAGTGAGGTCCGCTTCACGAGCTCGTGCTTCCACTGGCGGGCGGAGACGGTGTTCGTGACGAGGATGAGCGTGGTCGCCTTGGCCTGCGCCATGGCCCCGGCCCCGACCAGCGTCTTTCCGGCACCACAGGGCAGGACGACGACACCGGAGCCGCCGTGCCAGAAGCCCTCGACGGCCTGCTTCTGGTACGGGCGCAGCGACCAGCCGTCCTCGGCCAGCTCGATGGCGTGCGCCTCGCCGTCGACGTAGCCCGCGAGATCCTCGGCGGGCCAGCCCAGCTTCAGCAGCGTCTGCTTGATCTGGCCGCGCTCCGAGGGGTGCACGGCGACGGTGTCGGCGTCGATCCGGGCCCCGACCAGCGGCGTGATGCGCTTGGACCGCAGGATCTCCTCCAGGACCGGCCGGTCGGTCGTGGTGAGCACGAGCCCGTGCGTCGGGTGCTTGCTGAGCGTGAGCCGTCCGTAGCGGTCCATCGTCTCGGCGATGTCGACGAGCAGGGCGTGCGGTACGGGGTAGCGGGAGAACTGCACGAGCGCGTCCACGACCTGCTCCGCGTCGTGGCCGGCCGCCCGTGCGTTCCACAGGCCGAGCGGTGTCACCCGGTAGGTGTGGATGTGCTCGGGGGCCCGCTCCAGCTCGGCGAACGGGGCGATCGCCCGGCGGCAGTCGTCCGCCTGCTCGTGGTCGACCTCCAGGAGCAGCGTCTTGTCGCTCTGGACGATAAGTGGACCGTTCACGCGCGACTCCCTTTCCGTCAGGCCGGTACGGCCAAACGTCCAGTGTGCCGTATGCGCGTCCGCGCCGGGCCGGAGTGTGGCGCGGGGCGATCCGGGGGTGCGGCCGGCTGGGGCGGGGTTCGTTGCCGGGTGCGGCTCCGGTGGGGCTTCTCGCGCAGTTCCCCGCGCCCCTGAAGGCATGCGCTGCGCGCAGCCTTCCCCGTCGGGGAGATGCCGCACCGCAGGTGCGCATCTCAGGGGCGCACCCGGCAGACGCTCCCGGGATCAGCCCGCGTCGGGTTCCAGCTCCGCCACCCCCGTGACCCGGTGCAGGGGATACGTGCGGACCTCGTCCGCCGTGTGGTCGTACGCCGTCACGAACCCACCCTCGACCCGGATCGGCGCGATGACCCGCTGACTGGCGGAGCCCTCCGCGTTGACGTAGCCGATCCACAGCGTGTCGCCCGTCATGACCGCGGCCTGCATCGTGGCGAGGGTCTCGGCGGAGCTGGTGCGCGGGAGTTCCCCGCTCTGGGCCGTCGGGGCCTGCTTGCGCGGGGTCGTCGCCGCGGCGTCGCCCGCGCGGATCGCCCGGATCGCGGCGTCGAGCAGGGTGTCGCCGGGGAGCGGAGGGCCGTCGGGGACCGGCTCGGGGGCGGTGCGCGGCGGGGTGCGGTGGGCGAGGGCGCGGGTGATCAGGACATCGCCCTCGGGGGTCTCGGCGGCCGGGGCGAAGCCCATCGCGCGCAGGCCCTCCAGGAGCGTGCCGGGGTCGGCCTGGGCGGCCAGCACCGTGGGGGCCAGGCGGCGCAGGCGCAGGCCCGCCGCCCGCTTGTCGGCGAGGATCTCGCCGAGCACGGCGTCGTCGTCGCAGCGGACGTACGCGGACGCGGCGCCGATGCGCAGGTGGCCGTGGCGGCGGGCGACGTCGTCGATGAGGTAGGCGAGGGGCTGGGGGACCGGGGTGCGGGAGTGCCGGGTCAGGAAGTCGTGCAGGTCGGAGGCGGTCCGGCCGGCGTCAAGGGCGCGGCGGACCGAGCCCGGCGTGAAGCGGTACACCGTCGCGCCGCCCTTCGACTCGACGTCCGCGAGGATCGCGAGGAACTCCGCGAGCGGGCGCTCCAGCGGGCCCGGGGCCACCGCCGTCAGGTCCGCCTGGAGCAGGACGTGGTCGAGGGGTTCGGGCAGGAGCGGGGCGAGCAGCTTCTCGGCGCGGGCCGCCGCCGCGGAGGCTTCGAGGGGCGTCCCGTCCGACGGGGGCAGCAGCGCCCGGCCCTGCGCGGACAGCGCCCCGCGCCCGGTGACGCCGATCAGCTCGGCCTCCGCCAGCGTCCACCCGGCGAGCCGGGTGCGCAGGTCGAGGGCGGCGGGCGCGGGCCGTTCCCAGGTGAGACGTGCCGTGACCGTCTCCGGGTCGGGGGACGCGCCCTCCGGAAGCGCCGCCAGCAGGGCCAGCACCCGGTGACGTACCTCGGGAGCCGCCGAACGGTCCAGGTGCGGGCCGAGCGCCGACAGCGTCCGGTCCTTGCCGTCGCGGCCGCCCACCAGACCGGACGTGCGCGTCGCCGCCAGCCACGCCGTCGCCAACTGCGTCCAGCGCCGCGCCGGGGGGCGCTCCAGCCACTCGTCGTACTCGGGCGTCGCCGCGTACCGTTCGTCGGCCTCGCCGTCCGACGCCAACAGGCCCGCCGCGTAGGCGAGTTCGACCCAGAACGCGGCGGTCTGCTCCGTCGTGTCGAGAGCGGTCGCGGTGCGCTTGAGGTCGCGGACGCTCAGGCCGCCCGCGCGCAGCACCGCGGGGCCGCCCTCGTCCCAGTCCTTCAGCAGCTCCTCGACCGTCGCGAGCGCCGTGTACGCCTGCGCCGCCGCCGTCGCGTCCACAACCTGTGGACGGTGCACTGCCTTCTCCCGTACCTCCGGCGCCAGCGGCTGCAGCGCGCGGTGGGCGCGGCCGCCGCGCAGATGCAGCGCCGCCTCGCGGGGCAGCACCACGGTGCCGGGGGTCGTGGGGACGAGCAGCGCCCGGTCGAGCAGCCAGCGCAGATGGGCGGCGGGCTGGGCGGTGACCTGCCCGTACGGCGGCCCCCACAGCAGCCGGTTCAGTACCTCGACGGACTCGGCCGGGGCCTCGTCCAGCAGCGCCGACATCCGCTGCTGGTCCGTGAACAGCGCGGTCAGCGCCGCCACCGCCGACACCGGGTCGTGGGTGCTCGGCAGGCCCGCCGCCGCCACGATGTCCTGGATGCGGCCCGGCGACATTCCCGCGGTGGCCTCGGCGACGGTCGGCCCCAGGCCGGTGGGGGACGGGTGCTGGGGGTGCGGGGCGAGCAGTTCACGGGCCGTGCGCACCAGGCGGAGCTGGTCGTCGCCGCCCCAGGCCAGCGCCTGCTCGCGCAGGGTCGCCACGGCGTGCGGCAGCGCGGCGGCCGTGTCCGGGCCCGGGAGCAGGGCCTCCAGGTCCGCGTACGTCGTCGGGTCCGGGGCCACCGCGAGGGCCTGCGCCACCTGCTGCGTGAAGCGGTCCAGGCGGTCCAGGGCGCGGATCACCGAGGCGCGGGTGCCGGCCCGGGTGGCGAGCTGTGTGAGGTCGTTCGGCACCGGGCCGAGCAGGTCGGGGCGGGCGCGCAGGAGGCGGGACAGGGAGAGGTCGTCCCGGGTGCGCAGGGCTTCCGCGAGGGAGCGGGGGGCCGCCGGTGTCTGCTCGTTGGGGCTCATCTTGTCCACGTTAGCGGGCGGTGGGGTGGGGCTGGAGGTCTTGGGGCCGCCCCTCCGTCCCTTCCCGCCCCGAAACCGGAGGCCGAGCCCCCGGGCCCCCTTGGTTCCGGCGTCCGGTTCCGGCGTCGGCCTTCCGTCGGCGGAGGCTTCTCGCGCCCCGCGGCGGAGCCGCTCAGGGACACGGCCCCGCGCCCCTGAGCGGCGCTGTAACGTCGGGGTCGTCAACTGTTCTGCCCCGGAGGGGACTTCGTGGGGATCGAGAGTGATCAGCTCGTCTTCGACTATCTGAGCCGGGTCGGGGACCTGGCCCACCAGCACCAGCTGCCGTCCGCGACGCGGATGCGGCTGGTCACGGAGTTGCGCGGGGAGATCGACCGGCGCCGCGCCAAGGCGACGGTCGACAGCCCGGCCGCCGTGCGCCGCATCCTCGACCGGCTCGGCACGCCCGAGCGGATCGTCGGCAGCGCCACCGGTGCCGGTGTCGCCGACCCGGCGGAACCGCTCACCCGGCCGGTGCCCGAGCAGCGCACCGGCGGGCGGCGCCGCATCGTGCCGCGGCCCCGCCGTGCCGCCGCGCCCGAGGTCCCCGACGACGCGCCCGCGCCGCCGCACCTGGCGGGCACCGACGAGCTCGGCGCCTCCGACGACGGCGCCGACTGGTGGCGGACGGGCGGCTCGGGCATGTCGCTCGCCGAGACGGACAGCGTGCCCGGCTTCGTCGGCGGCGTGGAGATCCCCGACATACTCAAGCCGCCACCGGCCCGGCGCGAGGGCCCGGACCTGCGCAAGCGCGCGGTGGAGCCCGAGGAGGCGGTGGAGGAGGCCGGGGCCGACGACGCCGCGGACGAGGAAGGGCCGCGGGCGCGGCGGATCCGGCTCGCGCCCGTCGGCGGCCTCACCAACCCGCTCCTGCTGCTCTCCGCCGTGGCCCTGGTCGTCGGCGCGGTCCTCGGCAACGTACTGGTGCTGCTGATCGGCTGGGCCGTCGTCTACCTCTCCCGCACCCTGACCGTCCTCCAGAAGAAGTTCGCGGTCTTCTGGCTGCCCGGCCTCGCCGTCACCGGCGGGATCGTCTGGCTGTGGGGGCGCAGTGCGGGGAAGTGGGGCGCGCCGATCGCCGAAGGGCGGATGAGCGGCGCGTTCGACGAGACCTGGCCGTGGGTGCTGCGGTGCGCCGCGATCGCCTCCGCGCTGTATCTGCTGTGGCGCTCGCAGCGCCCCCGGATCTGACCTGCCCGACCTGGCTGACCGGTCCGACCTGCCCGGTCACCTGGTGAGGTCGGACTGGAGCTCGGCGAGGATCTGGTTCGCCGCGGTGTAGCCGATGCCCTGGATCCACAGTTCGTCGTCCACCTGGAAGACCTTGCCGTCCTTGACGGCCTTCAGCTTGCGCCACAGGCCGCCCGTGGTGGTCTCGGTGACCTTCGCCTTGTTCGGGTTGCCGTACGTGGACGTGAAGATGACGTCCGCGTCCGCCTTGTCGATCTGCTCGGGGCTCACGTCGTACGAGAACCCGTCCTTGGCCTTGTCGGTGATCGCGGGCCGGCCGATGCCGACGTCGGCGAGGAGCGTGCCGATGTAGTTCTTCCTGCCGTAGATCCGGATGTCGGCGCCCTCCACGAACCGGACGACGTTGACGTCGACGTCCGCGGCCTTCGCCTTTCCGCCGAGCGCCTTCGTGACGGCGGCGACGTGCGTCGCGTACTTCTTGATCACCCGGTGGGCCTCGGCCGTCCTGCCGAGGGCGTCGGCGTGCACGAGGAAGTTCTGTTTCCAGGGGTAGCCGGTCGTCTCGGTGAGCACGGTCGGGGCGATGGCGCTGAGCTGCCGATAGCGCTGACCGTCGCGGATCTTGCTGCTGAGGATCAGATCGGGCTTCAGGCCCGCGATCTTCTCCAGGCTGGGGTTGGCGATCTCGCCGACCTCGGTGATGCCGCGGGTCCGGTCCGTGGGCAGGTACGAGAGGAAGGCGTCCTCGGCGCCGGCGCGGGTGGCGCCGACCGGTTTCACGCCGAGGGTGATCGCGGAGTCGAGTTCGGCGGTGTCCAGGACGACGACGCGCCGGGGGTGGTTCTTCACCTTCACGTCGCCCATGGCGGTCTCGACGGTGTGCGTACCGCCTCCGGCGGTCGACCCGGTGCTGTCCTTCTCCGGGTCGTCGGACGAGCAGGCCGTCAGGGTCAGCGCGGCGCCGAGGGCGAGGGCGGTGATGAGGGTGCCGCGGCGCTTGAGGGAGGCGTTCACTGTGGTGCCTTTCGGGTCGTCGGGCGGTCGTCGTGCGGGGCGGTTCGCTTTCGTCGTGGGGGGAGGGGGTGGCGCGGGCGACGGTGGGGCGTCTGCCCGGTTGCTCGTGCGTCGCCAGGTGCGGCTCGCGTCGTGGCTGGCCGCGCCTTCACCGATGAGATGCCGCACCGAAGGCGCGCGTCTCAGGGGCGCGGGGAACTGCGCGAGGACGGACCACCGGCCCGCGGGCGCTTCACGACCCGGCCTGCCACGGCGCTCCGGGCACCACCAACGGCGACCCCGTGACCGGGTCGGAGACCACCACGCACTCCAGGCCGAACACCTCGCGCACCAGCTCCGCCGTCACGACCTTCGCGGGCTCGCCCTCGGCCACGATCCGCCCCGCCTTCATCGCCACCAGATGATCGGCGTACCGCGCGGCCTGGTTCAGGTCGTGCAGCACGACAGCGACCGTACGCCCCTTGTCATGGTTCAACTGGCGTACCAGGTCCAGGACTTCGACCTGGTGCGCGATGTCCAGGTACGTCGTCGGCTCGTCCAGGAGCAGGATGTCCGTCTCCTGCGCCAGTGCCATCGCGATCCAGACCCGCTGCCGCTGCCCGCCGGACAGCTCGTCGACGCTGCGGTCCGCGAGGGCGGCGACGTCGGTGCGCTCCATCGCCTCGGTGACGGCCCGCTCGTCCGCGTCCGACCACTGCTGCCACCAGTGCTGATGCGGCTGGCGGCCGCGCGAGACCAGGTCGGCGACGGTGATCGCCTCGGGCGCCACCGGCGTCTGCGGCAGCAGCCCGATCTGCTGGGCGATCTTCTTCGTGGGCAGTTCGGCGAGCGCCCTGCCGTCGAGGAGGACCGAGCCGCCGGCCGGCTTCAGGAGCCGGCCGAGCGCGCGCAGGGTGGTCGACTTGCCGCATGCGTTCGGGCCGACGATGACCGTGACCTGCCCGTCGGGGACGGCCAGGTCGAGGCCGTGCACGACTTCCCGGTCGTCGTAGGCGAGCGTCAGATCGCGGGCCGAGAGCCGGCTCATGCGGTACCTCCGGAACGGGTGGAGCCGGCGCGGGCGGCGCCCCGGCCGCGCACGATCAGCCAGATCAGATACGGCGCCCCGACCGCGGCCGTGAGCACACCCACCGGCAGTTCGGTGGGGGAGAACAGGCGCCGGGCGAGCAGGTCGCCGACGACCACGATCAGCGCGCCCAGCAGCGCCGATGTGACCAGCGGGATCTGGGCGGTGCGGGTCACGCGCCGGGCGATCTGGGGCGCGAGCAGCGCCACGAAGTCGACGGGGCCCGCGGCGCCGGTGGCCAGCGACGCGAGGATCACGCCCAGCGCCACGAGCCCGAGCCGCACCCGTCCGAGCCGCACCCCGAGCGCGGTCGCGGTGTCGTCGTCGAGGGAGACGGTGCGCTGGGCCCGCGCCGCCCAGGCGACGGCGGGGACGAGGATCAGCAGGGCCGGCGCCAGGACGCGGGCCTCCGGCCAGCCGCGCCCGTTGAGCGAGCCGGTCATCCAGATCTGCGCCTGCTGGGCGACGAGATAGTCGCCCTTGGTCATGAACAGGGTGGTGACGGACCGCAGGGCGATCGCGAAGCCGATGCCGATCAGCACGAAACGGGTGGCGTGCAGCCCGCCGCGCCAGGCGAAGACGTAGACGAGGGCGGCGGCGAGCACGCCGCCCGCCACGGACACGTACGGCAGATACGCGTACGAGGTGAGCCCGAACGTCATGGCCGCCACCGTCACGGCGCTCGCGCCCTGGCTGATGCCGATGATGTCGGGGCTCGCGAGGGGGTTGCGGGCGACGGTCTGGATCAGTGCGCCCGCGACCCCGAACGCGGCGCCCACGAGCAGCCCCACGACCATCCGGGGCTCGCGCAGCGTCCCCACGACCAGCTCGTCCGGCGACGGCTGCCCGGTCAGCACCTTGACGACCTCGACGGGGCTGGTGAACGTCTCCCCGACGCAGAGATAGGCCAGACACCCGGCGGCGAGCAGCACCGCGCACACCGCCGCCACCACGGTCGCCCGCCGGTGCAGCAGGAACCGTGCGCGCCCGGCCCGCACGACCGCGTATCCGGCGGGACGTATTTTGGTCGCCGCGCTCACGCCGGCACCGCCTTCCTGCGGACCAGGGCCACCAGGAACGGCACCCCGATCAGTGCGGTCATCACTCCGGCGGGCACCTCGCTCGGCGGGAAGACGATGCGGCCCAGGGTGTCCGACACCAGGAGCATCACGGGGCCGACGAGCGCGGCCATCGGGAGCAGCCAGCGGTGGTCGGAGCCGACCACGGCGCGGGCGATGTGCGGCACGGCCAGGCCGATGAACGCGATCGGGCCCGCGGCCGCGACGCCGACCCCGGTGAGGATCGTCGCGCCGAGCCCGCCCACGACGCGTACGGTCGCCACCCGCTGCCCGAGCCCCTTCGCCACGTCCTCGCCGAGCGCGAGCGCGTCGAGACCACGGGCGACGGAGAGCACGAGCACCACGCCCACCAGCAGGAACGGCCAGACCTGGCCGACCAGGTCCGCGTCCCGGCCGGAGAGCGAGCCGACCTGCCAGAAGCGGAACTCGTCGAGCGCCGAGGCCTTCGTCGTCAGGACCGCCGTCGTCACCGAGACGAGCAGCGCGTTGATCGCGGCGCCGCCGAGCGCCAGCTTCACCGGCGTCGCGCCACCCCGCCCCCGCGCCGCGATCGCGTACACGGCGACGGCCGCGATCCCGGCCCCGGCGAAGGCGAACCAGACGTACCCGGTGAGCGTGTGGATGCCCAGATACGCGATGGCGAGCACGACGCCGACCGAGGCGCCCTGGCTGATGCCGAGGATGCCGGGGTCGGCGATGGGGTTGCGGGTGATGCCCTGGAGCACGGTTCCGGCCAGCGCGAGGCTCGCGCCGACCATGACGCCGACGACCGTGCGCGGCACGCGCAGCCCCCTGACCACCTCGGCGGCATCGCTGTGCCCGCCGTGCAGCAGGGCGTCGAGAACGGCGGACGGGGCGATGGCGCGGGCCCCCACCGCGAGGCTGAGCAGCACCGCGAGCACCAGGGCCACGGCTGCCGCCACGATCGCGAAGACCCTCACGGCACCGGGTCTGACGGGCATGAGCAGGGTCTCCCAGGAGTGCGGCGTGGGCTTGGTAAGCCTTAGCTAAGTATGTGTTGTGAAGTGTCATCGTATGCCCGGGGCACAATGGCGCTCATGGCTGCCCTCAACGACCCCACGCCCACCGGTTCCGTCACCGGCCCCGTCGTCGGCTTCGACCTCGACATGACGCTGATCGACTCCCGCCCCGGAATCCGGGCGACCTGGGCGGCCCTCGCCGAGCAGACCGGCGCGCACATCGACGCGGACCTGGTCGTCACGCGCCTGGGGCCGCCGCTGGAGCAGGAGATGGCGCACTGGTTCCCGGCCGAGCGGATTCCGGCCATGAGCGAGCTCTACCGTGAGATGTATCCCACATACGCGATCGAGGGGACGCTCCCGATGCCGGGCGTCCACGAGACGATCGCCGCCGTGCACGCGGCGGGCGGCCGGGCGGTCGTCGTCACCGCGAAGTACGAGCCCAACGCCAAGCTGCACCTCGCGCACCTGGGCATCGCCGCGGACGCCGTCGTCGGCAACCTGTGGGCGGAGGGCAAGGGCGAGGCGCTGCGCGAGCACGGCGCGAGCGTCTACGTCGGCGACCACACCGGCGACGTACGCGGCGCACGCACCGCGGGGGCGCTCTCGGTGGCGGTCACCACGGGCCCGTGCGACGCGGCGGAACTGCGCACGGCGGGCGCGGACGTGATCCTGTCCGACCTCACCGCGTTCCCGGCCTGGCTGGCGGGCTACGTCGCGCAGGAGCGCGCCTGACGCCCGCCCGTCACCCGGCCACCGCCCCTCACCGACGCCCCTGCGCGGCGGCCGCCGCCCGCTGCACCGCGATGCCGCGCAGCACCCCCGCCGCGGCCAGCAGGAAGCCGACGCCCATCAGCATGCACACCGCGTAGGCGACCGGCGGGAACGGGTCGGTGTGGAGGAACAGCGGGGCCATCGTGACGAGGGTGGCGATCGCCCCCACGACGAAGACGATGCCGCCCGCTTTCACGAGCCCGTCACCGGGTCCGGTCTCGGCCGCCCGGGAATTGGCTTGGGTTTTGTCACGCACCCCGCCAGGGTAGTTCCCAGCCCAGAGAGACAATCCACGAACCCTTCGGTGACGTCTTGTCACCGGCTCCGTGCCCCATAGTCTTGGTGACAGCGGGTCGGTATCGAGGTATCGACCCGCTGTACTGCTATCCAGAGCGTTTTCTTTCTAGTACGAGGACGAGGACTTCACGTGCCTACCGGCAAGGTCAAGTGGTTCAACAGCGAGAAGGGCTTCGGCTTCCTCTCCCGCGACGACGGCGGCGACGTCTTCGTGCACTCCTCCGTACTTCCCGCCGGCGTCGACTCCCTCAAGCCCGGCCAGCGGGTCGAGTTCGGGGTGGTCGCGGGCCAGCGCGGCGACCAGGCGCTCTCGGTCACGATTCTCGACCCGACCCCGTCCGTGGCCGCGGCCCAGCGCCGCAAGCCGGACGAACTGGCGTCGATCGTCCAGGACCTGACGACGCTTCTGGAGAACATCACGCCGATGCTGGAGCGCGGCCGCTACCCCGACAAGGCCGCGGGCAAGAAGATCGCGGGCCTGCTGCGCGCGGTCGCGGATCAGCTCGACGTCTGAGTTCTGCGGCTGCGTGGGGGCGACCGGCCCCCACCGGCCGTCAGCCGACACGCTGCGTGTCGAGCCACTCCTCGATCGACGGGCCCACGATCCGCGCCGATGCGGGAGCCAGCTGGACTCCCGAGGCCAGCTCCGGGATCGCCGCGGGGACCGCCTTCACCGGCCGCCGGTCCCCCCGTACCGAGAGCAGCCGGGCGGTCAGCTCGGGCAGCCGGACCGTTTCGGGGCCGGACAGCTCGACCACCGCCGGCGCGGCGTCGGCGACGACGAGTTCGGCCACGACATCGGCCACGGTGTCGGCGGCCACCGGCTGAATCAGCCAGTCCCCGACGGTCACCTCGGAGTCGTCGAAGGCGACGGCCGCCGGATTGGTCGCGAACTCGTGCCACTGCGTCGTCTTCACCACCGTCCCGCGCAGCCCGCTCGCCGCCACCGCCTTCTCCTGCTCCCGCTTGGCGACGTAGTACGGATGCCGGTCGAACACCGGGTCCTCGATGTTGCAGATGGACACCAGCAGGAACCGGCCGACGCCCAGGTCGCGCGCCGTGTCGAGCAGCAGCCGCGTGGCCCCGGCGACGACCTCGACGACATCGGCGGCCGGATCGGACGGGAACGCGTTCGCCGCGTCGATCACCGCGTCCGCCCCGGTGAGCGCCTCCTTCAGGCCGGCACCGGTGTGCAGGTCGACCCCGGCGGCGCGGGAGACCGGCACCACGGTGTGACCGGCCGCCGCGAGCCGGGCGGTGATCTTCCTGCCGACCGTTCCGGTGGCCCCCGCGACGGCGATTCTGCTCATGATCCGCACCCTCTTCTGTGACGTCCGCTCGGTACGTCTTCGAATCTACGGCGCGAAGAGACCCGCCGTGTGGTGCATTTCAGGGCCGGAAATCCGGGTCAATCACGGGAACGCGAGCGCGTCCGGGCCGAGCGCCGGGACCAGGCCCTCCGCCGCGGCCCGGGTGAGCAGCCCGCGGATCGCCGCGTAGCCGTCGTCGCCGAGGTCGGCGGTGAACTCGTTGACGTACAGGCCGATGTGCTGGTCGGCGACGGCCGGGTCCATCTCCTGCGCGTGCTCCATCACGTACGGGCGCGAGGCCTCCGGCTCGTCCCACGCCATCCGCACCGAGGTGCGCACCGCGTCCGCGTAGCCGCGCAGCTTCTCGGCGCCCAGGTCGCGGCGGGCGATGATCGCGCCGAGCGGGATCGGCAGACCGGTCGTGGCCTCCCAGTGCTCGCCCATGTCGGCGAGCTTGTGCAGGCCGTAGTTCTGGTACGTGAAGCGGGCCTCGTGGATGACGAGCCCGGCGTCGATCTTCCCGTCGCGCACGGCGGGCATGATCTCGTGGAACGGCATGACGACGATCTCGCCGACCCCGCCGCCCGGGACGGTGTCGGCCGCCCACAGCCGGAACAGCAGGTACGCGGTGGAGGTCTCGCTCGGTACGGCCACGCGCTTGTCGGAGAGGTCGACGCCCGGCTCGCGGGTGAGGACGAGGGGGCCGCAGCCCCGGCCCAGCGCGCCGCCGCAGGGCAGCAGGGCGTAGTCGTCGAGGACGTACGGCAGGACCGCGTAGCTCACCTTCAGGACGTCGTACGTGTCCTCGCGGCGCTCCGCGATCCCGTTGGTGATGTCGATGTCGGCGAACGTCACGTCGAGCGCGGGGGCGCCGGGGACGCGGCCGTGGGCCCAGGCGTCGAAGACGAAGGTGTCGTTCGGGCAGGGGGAGTAGGCGATGCGTACAGCGGTCTCGGTCATGTCTTCTTCCAACTCTCCAGTACGGGCGCCGACTTCCCGAACGCGTCGGTGAGCGCGGCCAGCGCGTCGCCGATGCGCCAGGCGGCGCGGTCGCGGGGCCCGACGGCGTTGGAGACCGTCCGTATCTCGGCCACGGGCACGCTGTGCGCGGCGGCGGCCTCGGCGACGCCGAAGCCCTCCATCGCCTCGGCGACGGCGCCCGGGTGCACCTGGGCGAGCAGCGCGGCACGCTCGGCGGTGCCGGTCACCGTGGAGACGGTGAGCACGGTGCCGACGGTGGCCCCGGTGACCGCGGCGAGGTCTCGTACGAGGGAAGCCGGCGGACGGTGGGTGACGGTGCCGAAGCCGAGTTCGGTGACGGGGACGAAGCCGTCGGGGGTCTCGGCGCCCAGGTCCGCGGCGGTGATCGCGTCGGCGATCAGGACCGTGCCGGGCGGGGCGGTGAAGCCGCCGGCGATGCCGGCCGAGACGACGAGCGTGTACGGCCGGCCCTGCAGCGTGGCGGTGGTCAGTGCGGTGGCGGTCCTGGCCGCGGCGGCCGCGGGTCCCACACCGGCGGCGATGACGTCGATCGCCGGGTACCCGTCACCCAGACCGCGCGCCACCGCGTCCCGCTCGGCGGGGACGGCGGTGGCGATCAGGACGCGGGCCGTGGTGTCCGTCAGAAGTCCTTCTCCAGCTTGAACGTCCACAGGCCGTACGCCTTGGAGCCGCTGCCTTCCAGGACCGTCACGGTGGTGGTCTTGCCGGTGGCGCCGTACTGCTGGTTGAAGAAGACGCTCGCCGGGATCGCGCGGTACGTCTTGTCGCTGGCGTCGCTGAGCGCCTGACCGTTCATCAGGATCGTCCACTTGTGGTCGGCGACCTCGGGGTCGACGCCGAAGCGGACCTTGCTGTCCGGGTCGCTGATCTTGATGGACTTGGCGTCCTTGTCCTTCAGGCAGCCCTGGAGGGACGACGGCTTGAGTGCCTTGCCGTCGTCGTAGCAGCTGGCCTCGGAGTTCACCGTGCTGCTGCCCACCGTGACGGTGGCCAGCGGGGTCGGCTTGTCGCAGGCGGAGAGGACGAGCAGTCCGGCGCCGACGGCGCCGACGGCGGCCAGGGCGCGGCGGTGGCGCGCGGCGAAACGCTGGGAGGTCATGGCGGAAGGCTATCTGGCGGCTCCGCTGCCGCTCTGGGTGGGGCGTGTGTCGGCGTGCCCGAGGGCGCGGACGCTCAGGGCCTGTCCGGCGGATCGTGTCGCGGGCGCGGGGTCCGGCGCTCCGACCTGCGGCGTTGTCGTCGGTGGCCAACGCTGTGCGGTGACGCCCTCCGGCGCCTCGCAGCTCGACGCGCCGGACCCCGCTCACCGGCAAGGAAAGGCGCGGGCCACCCGGATGCGGCCTGATCCTCCCCCAGCCTCCGCCGGGGGGCTCCCTGGACCGGCCTTAGGCCACCCGGGGCCGGGCCGGGCCGCGGCGGGCCGAGGCCAGGAGGCCGCGGACCGTGGTGAGCCAGCCCACCGCCACGATCCCGGCCGCGACGGAGAGGCCCAGCGATCCGACCAGCGGCAGCGCGATCCCGATCGCGCCGCCCAGCACCCAGGCCACCTGGAGCAGCGTCTCCGAGCGCGCGAACGCCGAGGTGCGCACCGCCTCCGGCACGTCCCGCTGGATCGTCGCGTCCAGCGACAGCTTCGCCAGCGCCTGCGCGAACCCGGCGACCGCCGCGAGGCATGCCGTCATGAACGCCCCGAAGAACACCGCCGAGACGACCGCCACGCCGAGCACCACGGCCACCACGGTCACGATGATGATCTCGGGCGCCCGCGCCTTCAGCCAGGCCCCTACAGCCGTCCCCAGCGCGTTCCCCGCCCCCGCCGCCACGCCGACGATGCCCAGCGAGACCGCGGCGCTCTGCCCGGTCATCGGATGCTCGCGCAGCAGGAACGCCAGGAAGAAGATCAGGAAGCCGGACAGGCACTTCAGCGAGGCGTTCGCCGCGAGCGCGTGGGTGACGGCCGGGCCGACGGTCCGCAGCCCCGGCTTGCGCTGCCGCTCCTGGCGCTTGGCGGGGCCGTGCACATGCTCCTCGTCGGCGGCGAGCACCGCCCGGCTCTCGCCCTTCGCCGAGTCGACCTTGTGCGGCATCGAGAACGACAGGAACATCCCGGACACGTAGAGCACGAACGCCCCGTACAGCGGCCAGCGCGGCCCGATCGTCTGGAGCCCCGCCCCGACCGGCGCCGCCGCGCCGGTGGCGAGCAGCCCGGCGAGGGTCACCCGCGAATTGGCCTTCACCAGGGAGAAGCGGGGCGGCAGCAGCCGTGGCACGACCGCGGAGCGCACGACCCCGTACGCCTTCGAGGCGACCAGCACCCCGAGCGCCGCCGGATACAGCTCCAGGCTGCCGCTGGCCACGGCGCCCGAAAGGATCAGCGCGAGCAGCGCCCGCGCCAGCATGGATCCGGCCATCGCGGCCCGCCGCCCGTGCGGCAGCCGGTCCAGGAGCGGACCGATGACGGGGGCGAGGACCGTGAACGGCGCCATCGTGATCGCCAGATACAGCGCCACCCGGCCGCGCGCCTCGTCCGTCGGCACCGAGAAGAACACCGTCGACGCGAGGGCGACCGTGATCATGACGTCGCCCGCGCCGTTCACCGCGTGCAGTTCGATGAGTTTTCCGAGGCCCGACTCGCCCGCGCCGTGCGCGTGTGTCGCCTTCCGGATTCCGCGCGCCGTGCCCGTGAACGGCATCCGCAGGGCACGCCCGACCTTGCGGACGGCCCCGCGTACCGGGCCCGAACCGCTGTACTCGTAGCGCGTCGCCCCCGACGCACCGGACGACGACCTTGCGGCAGCCACCCAGCCATAGTGCCCCGTGAACGGGCGTACTAGTGCCGATATGGGCATGCGGGTCGGCTTTGGCGACCGGTGCGGCTCGTACGTCGGTGTGGGCGCAGGGCGTGGAACGAGGTAGCGTGCGTAGCGCGCCCGCGGCGGTTGTTCTCGGCCGCGCGCCTCTCGGCCATCCCGCAGAATGGATGGCGTAGGTGCGCCCGGAACGTCGGGCGCGGACGTCGACGCGGCCCTCAGGTCCGCTCCGTCCGCGCTCCCGCTTCACCGGATGGCGCACTCGTGAGACGGCGTAGGAGAGAAGCGATACCTGTGAGCGCAGCGACAACGCGAAGCCGCACCCCTGACCGTCTGTGCGCCGAGGCGGTCGACATCGCCCGCGCCGCCGCCGAGGAGGCCGCGGCCCCCGGAGTGGTCGGCGAGCACGTCGAGTCGGTCGTCGAGGGCGATCGCGTCCTCACGCATCTCTTCGAGTGCAAGGAGTTCGGCTACCGCGGCTGGCGCTGGGCCGTCACCGTCGCCCGTGCCTCGCGCGCCAAGTACGTCACGCTCGACGAGGTCGTGCTGCTGCCGGGCCCGGACGCCCTGCTGGCCCCCGAGTGGGTGCCGTGGAGCGAGCGGCTGCGCCCCGGCGACATGGGTCCTGGGGACCTGCTGCCGACCGAGTCGGACGATCTGCGCCTGGAGCCCGGTTTCTCCGGCGAGGACGTGCCGCCGCCGAACTCGCCGGTCTCCGAGGAGATGGCCGAGCTGGTCGAGGCCGAGGACGCCGAGGTCACCGAGGGGCCCGTCGCCGAGCTGCCGGTCGCCCCCTCGCGCGGGTCGATCACGTCCGTCGCCGAGGAGCTCGGCATGCGGCGCGCGCGGGTGCTCTCCCGGTACGGGCTCCATGTCGCCGCCGACCGGTGGGAGGAGTCCTTCGGCGCGAAGACCCCGATGGCGCAGGCCGCGCCGTCGACGTGCGTCTCGTGCGGGTTCCTCTGCCCGATCGGCGGGTCGCTCGGGCAGGCGTTCGGTGTCTGCGCGAATGAGTTCTCGCCTGCGGACGGGCGGGTCGTCTCGCTCTCGTACGGGTGCGGGGGGCACTCCGAGGCGGCCGTCATGCCGAAGCCGCCGCGGCCGGCTCCGCCGGTGATCGACGAGACCGTGGTGGACGTTCTCCCGCTCCGCCCCGAGCCCGACGCGGGTTCGGTCGGCGCCACCCCGGAGGGCCCCGAGGACCTCGGCCACTCGTAGCGCCCTTTCGTCTGCCGGGTGCCCTTGCCGGGCGGGTGCGGGTGGTGTGTGGCTGGTCGCGCAGTTCCCCGCGCCCCTGAGATGCGCACCTCCGGTGCGGCATCTCAGGGGCGCGGGGCCGTGTCGATCAGCCCCCACCACCCGCACCCGGCATCGCACCCCACGAGCCACCCCCGCGAGCCGCGATACCGTGCGCCCGGACATTTCAGCGCCGCAGAGGGAGACACGGGTGAGCGTCAGCAAGCCGGCACCGGAGGGCATGGACCCGTTCGGCACCGCCAGACTGCGGCGGGGTGTGCTGGACGCCTGGGTGAGCAGCGCCGCCCGGTTCCGGGAGGACGCCAACGCCGAGGAGGACCTCGCCCTCGGCGGCTACCGCGACCGCCTGGTCGTCGAACTCGCCCAGAACGCCGCGGACGCCGCCGCCCGCGCCGGGGCCGAGGGCCGTCTCGCCCTCACCCTGAAGGACGGCGTGCTGGCCGCCGCGAACACCGGCGCCCCGCTGGACGCGACCGGCGTCGAGTCGCTCTCCACGCTGCGCGCGTCCGCCAAGCGGGACGGTGACCACAGCGGCACCGTGGGCCGTTTCGGTGTCGGGTTCGCCGCCGTGCTGGCCGTCTCGGACGAGCCCGCCGTCGTCGGGCGCACCGGAGGCGTGCGCTGGTCGCTCGCCGAGGCCAGGGACGCCGCCGCCGACGTGGCCCGGCACAGCCCCGCCCTCGGCGACGAACTGCGCCGCCGCGACGGCCACGTGCCGCTGCTGAGGCTCCCGTTCGCAGCTGAGGGCCAGGCCCCCGACACGTACGACACCGTGGTCATCCTGCCGCTGCGGGACGCCGCAGCCGAGGCGCTCGCGGCCCGGCTGCTCGACGAGGTCGACGACACCCTGCTGCTCGCCCTGCCCGGCCTCGCCGAGGTCACCGTCACCACCGACGCCGGCACCCGCACCCTGCGCCGCCGCGGCCCGTCGGACGACGACCCGTACACCGTCATCGCGGACGACGCCCGTGAGCCCGCCGAGCTGCGCTGGCGCACCGTCGCTCGCGACGGCACCCTGGCCGCCGACCTCCTCGCCGACCGGCCCGTCGAGGAACGCCTGCGCCCGCACTGGTCCGTCACCTGGGCCGTCCCGGTGGACGCCGAAGGCGCCCCGCAGCGGCCGCGCAGCGCGCCCGTGCTGCACGCGCCCACCCCGAGCGACGAGGCCCTGGGCGTGCCCGCGCTGCTCATCGCCTCGTTCCCGCTGGACACCGCGCGCCGGCACGTCGCGCCAGGACCGCTCACCGACCACCTGGTGCAGCGCGCCGCCGACGCCTACGCCGAACTGCTGGAGTCCTGGCGGCCCGTGGGGACCGGCATCCTCGACCTCGTCCCCGGGCCGCTCGGCAAGAGCGAGCTGGACGGCGCGCTGCGCGCCGCGATCCTGGAACGCCTGCCCCGCACACCTTTTCTCCCGCCCGCCC
>NZ_JAFVLN010000002.1 GCF_017377775.1 Streptomyces sp. VRA16 Mangrove soil | reverse complement strand
CCACCGAAACCCCCCGCCCCGGTCGACGCACGAGTCGCAGGCGGCCCACCGGTCCCGGTCGACCCGCCGGCCCCGGTCGACCCACCGGTCCCGGTCGACCCGCCCGCCCCGGTCGACGCACGAGTCGCAGGCGACCCACCGGCCCCGGTCAACCCACCGATCCCGGTCGACCCGCCCGCCCGGTTCGACCCACCTGCCCCGGTGGAAGCTGCGTCCCCGCCCGCCCCGATGGAAGCGGCGCCCCCGCCCGAGCCGCCCGCCCCACCATCCCCGCCCGAGCCGCCCGCCCCACTCACCGTCCCGTACGTGGGTGACGGCCCGCCCACCTACGAGGCGGAGCCCACCGCGCTGCCCGTCGCGGACCCCGAGGACCTGGACGACCTCGTCGCCGACACCGTGCTCGACGGGGCCCGGTACGGATCCTGCGTACTGCGGGCCGCCTCCGTGCGCGGCGACTCCGCGCGCTTCCGGGGCGAGCCGCGTCGCGACAGCCTGCTCACCGCCCGGTTCGGCAGCGGGCCCGGCGCGCTCATCCTCGTCGCCATGGCCACCGGCGCCCGTGCGACGCCGGGCGCGCACCGCGCCGCCGCCGAGGTCTGCGAGTGGATCGGCCGGGCCGTCGGGCTCAGCCACACCCGGCTCGCCGAGGACATCAGGGCCGGCCGCCGCGGCGACCTCAAGTCCGGCCTGCACCGGCTCACCGACCGCAGCCTCGGCAAACTGCGGGCCGCGGCCGCCGAGCAGGGCATCGACCCGGAGGAGTACAGCGCCACCCTGCGCTGTCTGCTCGTCCCCGCCGACCCCGACTGCCGCACCCGCGTCTACTTCGGCGTCGGCGGCGGCGGTCTGTTCCGGCTGCGGGACGGCGTCTGGCAGGACATCGAGCCCGCCGCCGCCGAGCAGAGCGGCGCGCCCGTGGTCGGCTACGGAGGACTGCCGTCCGAGACCCCCGAGGGCGACCGGCTCACCATGGACCTGGGCATCACCACCCCGCCCAGCCCCTACGAACCGGCCCCGCAGCCGCCCCACGACCCGTTCCGGTTCCGCGCCTCGGTCGCCCGCCCGGGGGACACCCTCCTGGTCTGCACGGCGGGCATGGCCGAGCCGCTGCGCGGCGAACCCGACCTGGCCCGGCACCTCGCACGGCGCTGGGCCGACGCCGAGCCGCCCGGACTCGCCACGTTCCTCGCGGACACCCAGGTGCGGGTCAAGGGGTACGCGGACGACCGCACGGCTGTGGGCGTTTGGGAGGCGTAACGCGGCCCCGTGTGAATTCATGGAACCCGGAAGAAGTGATCGGCAACGCGACCGAGACCCGACCGGGTTCCGAAGGGGCACACACGTCATGGCCAAGCAGAACGTCGCCGAGCAGTTCGTCGACATCCTCGTCCGCGCGGGCGTCAAGCGCATGTACGGCGTCGTCGGCGACAGCCTCAACCCGGTGGTCGACGCCATTCGCCGCAACAGCGCCATCGACTGGATCCACGTACGCCACGAGGAGACCGCGGCGTTCGCCGCGGGCGCCGAAGCGCAGATCACCGGCCAGATGACCGCCTGCGCCGGCTCCTGCGGGCCCGGCAACCTCCACCTCATCAACGGCCTGTACGACGCCCACCGCTCGATGGCGCCGGTGCTCGCCCTCGCCTCGCACATCCCCTCCAGCGAGATCGGCCTCGGGTACTTCCAGGAGACCCACCCCGACCGGCTGTTCGCCGAGTGCTCGCACTACAGCGAGATGATCTCCAGCCCGAAGCAGATGCCGCGCGTCCTGCAGACCGCGATCCAGCACGCCGTGGGCCGTTCGGGTGTCAGTGTCGTCTCGCTGCCCGGCGACGTCGCCGACGAGACCGCGCCGGACGGCGGCACCGAGACCGCCATCGTCACGTCGCGGCCCACCATCCGCCCCGGCGACGCCGAGATCGAGAAGCTCGTCGAGATGATCGACGAGGCCGACAAGGTCACCCTGTTCTGCGGCAGCGGCACCGCCGGCGCGCACGCCGAGGTCATGGAGTTCGCCGAGAAGATCAAGTCGCCGGTCGGGCACGCGCTGCGCGGCAAGGAGTGGATCCAGTACGACAACCCCTTCGACGTCGGCATGAGCGGACTGCTCGGCTACGGCGCCGCCTACGAGGCCACCCACGAGTGCGATCTGCTGATCCTGCTCGGCACCGACTTCCCGTACAACGCGTTCCTGCCGCAGAAGGACGTCAAGATCGTCCAGGTCGACGTGCGGCCCGAGCACCTCGGCCGCCGCTCCAAGCTGGACCTCGCGGTGTGGGGCGACGTCCGCGAGACGCTGCGCTGTCTGACCCCGCGCGTGAAGCCGAAGGCCAACCGCCGCTTCCTCGACAAGATGCTCAAGAAGCACGCCGACGCCCTGGAGGGTGTCGTCAAGGCGTACACGCGCAAGGTCGAGAAGCACACCCCGATCCACCCCGAGTACGTCGCCTCCGTTCTCGATGAACTGGCCGACGAAGACGCCGTGTTCACGGTCGACACCGGCATGTGCAACGTGTGGGCGGCGCGCTACATCTCGCCCAACGGGCGGCGCCGCGTCATCGGTTCGTTCTCGCACGGCTCGATGGCCAACGCGCTGCCGATGGCGATCGGCGCCCAGTTCACCGACCGTGACCGGCAGGTCGTCTCCATGTCGGGCGACGGCGGCTTCTCGATGCTGATGGGCGACTTCCTGACGCTCGTCCAGTACGACCTCCCGGTCAAGGTCGTCCTCTTCAACAACTCCTCCCTCGGCATGGTGGAGCTGGAGATGCTGGTGGCCGGACTGCCGTCGTACGGGACCACCAACAAGAACCCGGACTTCGCCGCCGTCGCCCGCGCCGCCGGTGCCTACGGCGTCCGCGTGGAGAAGCCGAAGCAGCTCGCGGGCGCGCTCAAGGACGCCTTCAAGCACAAGGGCCCCGCGCTCGTCGACATCGTCACCGACCCGAACGCGCTGTCCATCCCGCCGAAGATCAGCGCGGAGATGGTGACGGGCTTCGCGCTCTCCGCCTCGAAGATCGTCCTCGACGGCGGTGTGGGACGCATGGTGCAGATGGCCCGCTCCAACCTGCGCAACATGCCGCGCCCCTGACCCGGCCGCGCGGTGCCCGGCCCGCCGGGGCCGGGCACCGGTACGGTCACACGGGCCGCAGCCGCAGCGTCAGGATCTGGAACGGGCGCAGAGTGAGCGCGAGCCCGCTGTCCGAGGTCTCCGCGGGCCGCAGCGGCCGCTCCAGGAGATCCGTCTCGTCGGCGCCCGCCACCGGGAATCCCGCCGTGAGCGTCGCCTCGGCGCGACCGCCCCGCGACTCGTAGAGCCGGACCACGACATCGCCGCTGCGGTCCTCGGCGAGCTTCACCGACTCCACCGTCACGGCCGGGTGGTCGACCGTGAGCAGCGGCGTGAGCGCGGGGGCCTTCGCGACCCGCAGCGGCAGGTTGAGGGCGAGCCCCTCCGCCACCGCGTCCCCCGTCGTCGCGCCGGGCCGCAGCGCGTACGTGAACCGGTGGGTGCCCAGATCGGTCTCCGGGTCGGGGGAGTGCGGGGCCCGAAGAAGCGTCAGCCTGACCGTGGTGCCCAGGACATGACCGTCGCTCCCGTCGCCGCCGTCGTGCTGGGTGCGGGTCACGTCGTGGCCGTACGTCGAGTCGTTGAGCAGCGCGACCCCGTACGCCTCCTCGGCCACCCGCAGCCAGCGGTGCGCGCAGATCTCGTAACGGGCCGCGTCCCAGCCGGTGTTGGCGTGCGTCGGCCGGTGCACATGCCCGAACTGGATCTCGGACATGGAGCGTTCGGCGTGCACGTCCAGCGGGAACGCCGCCTTCAGCACCTTCTCCGACTCCTGCCAGTCGACGTCCGTGACGACCTCCAGGCGCCGGCTCCCGGCCGCGAGCCGGTACTCCTGCGTGAGCCTCGATTTCCGTGAGACGCCGAAGGAGCGGGTGACACGGACCGAGACCCGCAGCGGCCCCTCCTCCACCAGCTCCACCGACTCCGCCTCGGTGAGGTCGGTGCGGGTGTGCCGGTAGTGGGAGTCCAGGTCCCAGGCGTCGTACTGGGTGGGGTGGTCGGGGTGCAGCTGGAGCAGGTTCCCGCGGGCACCCGGGGCGAGGACCTCGCGGCCGCCGTGCTCCAGGTCCCGCACCGAGGCGAGGAGGCCGTCGGCGTCGATCGCCACCGTCAGGTACTCGTTGGCCAGCACGATCTTCTCGTCCGTCTCACGGGTCGCCGCCGCGTGCGCGCCCGGACCACGGGTGTGCGCGGCGGCTTCGGCGAGCGACCTGGCGCCGAGTCCGTCGACGTTCACGTGCACCAACTGCCCGTCGTGCGCGACGACTTCACTGCGGGGGTACGGCGAGGCGTTGAGCGCCGAGGGCTCCGTGCCGCCGAGCCGGCGCACCGCGTCCTGGGTGATCGCGTCCAGCTCCGTGAGGAGTTCGGCGTAGGTCTCCCGGGCCTCCCGGTGGACCCACGCGATGGACGAACCGGGCAGGATGTCATGGAACTGGTGCAGCAGCACCGTCTTCCAGATCCGGTCGAGATCCTCGTACGGGTACGCGTACGACGGATCGCGCAGCGCGGCCGCCGTGCACCACAACTCGGCCTCGCGCAGGGCGTGTTCACTGCGCCGGTTGCCCTGCTTCGTCTTCGCCTGCGTCGTGTACGTGGCCCGGTGCATCTCCAGATACAGCTCGCCCGACCACACCGGCGCCTTGGCCCTGTACTCCTCGTGGGCCTTCTCGAAGAACGCGGCCGGCTTCTCGATCTCGACCGTCGGTGAGCCCTCCAGGGAGCGCAGCCGGCGCGCCTTCTCCAGCATCTCGCGAGTCGGACCGCCGCCGCCGTCGCCCCAGCCGAACGGCACCAGGGAGCGGTTCGCGACGCCCTTCTCCGCGAAGTTCCGCTCCGCGTGGGCCAGTTCACGGGCGTGGAACTGGGAGTTGTAGGTATCCACCGGCGGGAAGTGGGTGAAGACCCGGGTGCCGTCGATGCCCTCCCACCAGAACGTGTGGTGCGGCATCTTGTTCGTCTGGTTCCAGCTCAGCTTCTGCGTCAGGAACCACTTGGCGCCCGCCAGCTTCGCCAGCTGCGGGAAGGCCGCGGTGTAGCCGAAGGAGTCCGGCAGCCAGATCTCCTCCGTCTCCACGCCCAGCTCGTCTTGGAAGAACCGCTTGCCGTGCACCAGCTGCCGGGCCAGCGCCTCACCGCCCGGCATGTTGGCGTCCGACTCCACCCACATCGAGCCCACCGGGGCCCAATTGCCGTCCGCCACCGCCTTCTTGATGCGCTCCCAGATGTGTGGCTGGTGCTCCTTCACCCACGCGTACTGCTGCGCCTGCGAGCAGGCGAAGACCAGCTCGGGGTAGTCCCGGGCGAGCGCGGTGACGTTCGCGAACGTCCGCGACGCCTTGCGGACCGTCTCGCGCAGCGGCCACAGCCACGCCGAGTCGATGTGCGCGTGCCCGGCCGCCGAGACGCGGTGCGCGCTCGCGTGCGCGGGGCGGGCCAGCACGTCGGCCAGCTCGGCGCGGGCCGCGGCCGCCGTGCCGGAGACATCGTGCAGGTCGAGGGCGTCCAGCATCCGCTCCAGGGCGCGCAGGATGTCATGGCGCCTGCCCCGGTCCATGTCCAGCTCGTGCATCAGCTCCGTGAGCACCTCGACGTCCAGCACCAGATGCCAGACGGTCTCGTCGAGTACGGCCAAGTCCGCAGCGCGGAATCGGTAGATGGGACGATTCCCCGCGGTCAGCACGTCACCGAGGAGGGTGGGCTCGAAGTCCCGCAGCACCGCCGGATTGGCCGCCGCCTCCAGCAGCAGATGCACCGGTTCACCACCGATCGCGCGCTCGGCCACCGTGAGATGGCGGTTGCGCGGGTGAATGCCCTTGAGGGGGACGCCCTCGGCGTCGTACAGCAGGCCCTCGGCCTGGAACCCGGGACCCTGCCCGGAGAACCCTGGGTCGACCACCACCTCGACATGCCGGCCGGCCCACTCCTGCGGAACCTCTCCCTGGATCCTGAACCAACTGGTCGACCAGGGTTTTCCCCAGGAGGTGCCGGTCTCGAAGGGCGCGTACTCGCCCTCCAGCGCCTGAGTGACGGGCACCGGCTCGCCCGGCGCGTGCCACACACTCAGGCGGAGCGGCGTCCGCTCCGCGTACTGCGCGGGCCGGACGAACTGACGCATCGCCCGCTCAAGTCGGCCCTCCACGAGCTGTCGGTCGTCGTGCACGGCGGCTCCTTCCGGTACTCGTCTCGCGTGGATCCCCCGCTTCCCTTCCCCGCCCCGCCCCGGCACACCCGCGAGTGATGGACGAATCAACAAGAGTGCGGGCACAGCAGCGGGGAATGCATGCCCGTGTACGCGTTCGAGAGGCAGGCCGAGAGACACGAATCCAGAGCGAGAGAGGCATCGGGATCGGCGTGTGGGCGGGGGTCATGAAACGGCAGGTACGAGGGAGCGCCCCGACAGTCGTCGGGGGTTCCGCCACAGAGACGACGACGGCGCGACAGCCTGAAGTCGACGGGACCGAGGAAGGGGACGGGCCGCCGCGACAGCTGACACGGAAGCTGGGCAGGGCCGATCTGCGCGCGGTACCGGAGACCAGGCGCGCCCTGCACGAGCTGTTGCGGCACTGGGGGAGCTCGGGAAGATCGGAGATAGCCGAACTGCTCACCAGCGAACTGGTCACCAACGCGCTGGTGCACACCGACCGGGACGCGGAGATCACCGCGACCGTGGGCCCCCGGGGCCTGCGGGTGGAAGTGCGCGACGAGGAAGCGGCCAGGCGGCCGAAGCTGCGGGTACCGAACGCCGACGACGGTACGCACAGCACGCACGGCCGGGGCCTGATCCTGGTGCAGTCGCTCGCGGACGCCTGGGGTGTGGCGGCGCTCGGCGCCGGAAGGACCGGAAAGGTGGTGTGGTTCGAACTGGACGCGGGAGCGGGCGGCATCGCTTGACACCGCCCGCTCAGAAGGCCTCCGGGGCGGATGACCGCCCGTCAGCCGAACTGCTGCTCAAGGTCCTTGAGCTTTCGCTCCAGCGTGTCGAGACGGGGCAGCGCCTGGGTGTCGTCCTCCGCCGTGAGGTCGACGGTCACCGGCGTCATCTGGTCAGCGCCGTTCTTGACGGACTGGAGCGAGGGCCGCGCGCGCAGCGGCAGCTGATCCGGTGAGGGCTGGGTCCCCGGGGATATGGCAGGCTCCGAGCCGACCTGCGCGGAGCCTGCCGAAGCGGCCACGGCCGGCACCTCCACCTGGCGGCCGCCGCGTCCGGGCAGCCCGCGGTGACCACGGCTGAGCGCGCGCAGCTGTGCCCGCTCCAGCTTCTGGTGCTCGCGCTGGCGCATCCGGTTCTGGACCTTCTGCCGCTTGTCCTCGCGGACCTCGTCCACGGCCTCGTCCAGCGTCCGCACGTTCTCCAGGAGCATCAGCGACCAGGCGCTGTACGTCTCCCGGGGCGCGCGCAGCCACCGCACGATCCGGATCTGCGGCAACGGCCGCGGCACCAGGCCCTGTTCCCGCAGCGCCGCGCGGCGGGTCTGCTTCAGGGCGCGGTCGAAGAGGACCGCCGCCGAGAGGGACATCCCCGCGAAGAAGTGCGGGGCGCCCGCATGGTCCAGGCCGCGTGGCGCGTGCACCCAGTTGAACCAGGCGGCGGCACCGGCGAACGTCCACACGAGTATCCGGGAGCCGAGCGCGGCGTCACCGTGGCTGGCCTCGCGCACGGCGAGCACCGAGCAGAACATCGCGGCGCCGTCGAGGCCGAACGGGACCAGGTACTCCCAGCCCCCGGACAGGCTCAGGTTCTGCCGGCCGAAGCCGACCAGGCCGTGGAAGGAGAGCGCGGCGGCTACGGCCGCGCAACAGAAGAGCAGCACGTACGAGGCCGTGCCGTAGACGGCTTCCTTGCGCCTGCGGCGTTCCTCACTGCGCTCCCACGACTCGTCCATCGACGATCCGCCCTTCTTACCGGTGTCCCCGGCGCGCTTTCCACGCGCGAGCACCGCAACCGCCGCCAGTCCGCCCAGGAGCAGCACGGCGCCCGGAAGCAGCCAGTCCAGCGATATGTCGGTCAGTCTCATCTGGGGTCCCTTGCATCGCGGTACGGCGTTCGGGCGCCATATTGGCGCAGCCGTCCGAGCCCGCAGGGGGTTTCGGGACAAGAGAACGCCATTGGAGTGCGAGGGGGCGTGTAAAGCGGTCGTACGCTCGAACTCCCGCCGTAAGAAGGGCAGTTGAGTTCGATTTACATCACTCGTTCGGGTGGTTCAGGCTGCTGCGGTCCCCGACAGCCGCGCGATGCGGTCCGCGTCGCAGGTGCGCGGACAGGTCACGCAGGTGTCCTCGGGGCGCAAGGTGTAGAAGAGGCAGCAGCTGGCGCGGTCGCGGGTGGGGAGGGTCTCGCCGTCCGGTCCGGTCAGCTCGCGGAAGGCGGCCTTGCCGACGTACGGCTTCGTGGCGCCGGGCAGCAGCCGCTCCAGCTCCGTCATCGCGCGGCGCTCCTCGCCGAGCAGATGGCCGACGTACCAGAGCCCCTCGACGATCTCGTCCGTCGCCATGCCCCACAGGGCGCGGCCACGGCGCCGCATCCGCGGCCCGAAGCCCTCCAGGACCGGCTGGAGGTGATCGGCCACGGCCGCGCGGACCTCGGCCCGCAGGGCCTCTTCGTCGGGCACTACGTGCGCCCCGGGCAGCCGCGCCGCCGGGTCCCCGGGCAGACAGGCGAAATCGGTGACGCGTACGGCCATCCGGCCGAGCGCCCGCTGGAACGAGACATGGGACGCGGGGAAGCGGGGCACCCGGCGGTGCAGGAACCAGGGGATCGTGATCAGCAGACAGGCGGGCCAGGCGTAGCGGTGCAGGCCGAAGCTCGCGACGACGTCGGGACGGGCCTGCTGCCCGTAGTCCTTGAGCACCTGGGCGTTGTCCCAGGCGAGGAAGGAGTCGAGCGCCGGGCCGTCCTGGGCCAGGTCCGCGGTGCGCACCCAGCCGGCGCCGTGCGGCAGCCGTTCGTCCGGGGCCAGCTCGTCGATGCGCAGGCTCGGGAACACCTCGGTGAGGCGGGCGTACGCGGCCGAGACGGGACCGGCCGGGCTTGCCGTCGCGGCTGGCGCCGGGGTGACGAGAGTCATGCAGTGACCACCGAATCACGATCGTTTGCAGGTAAGCCTTACCTTACCCGACGACGTCGGGGTTTGAACTGGGGGCCCGGCGGCCTATGGTTCTGCGTTGGGCTTCGGACAAAGGGCAACGAACGGCTAGGAACGGCGGCGATGGGGATGACCGGGGTGGAGCAGGCCAGACCGCGCACGGCGACGGCGTCCCACGGGGTGCCCGAGCAGCGCAGCGCGCCCGCGTCCGCGGGGCTGTCGGTGCCGCGGCCGCCCGTGCCCGAGCAGAGCCGTGGTGACCACACGCACAGCGAGCCGCCGCCCCCGCGGGTCGCGGTCGTACGGACCTCGGTGCGTGGGCAGGTCCTCGACGCGCTGCGGGCCGCCCTCGTCTCCGGCGAGCTCGCGCCCGGAGAGGTGTACTCGGCGCCGGTCCTGGGGGAGCGGTTCGGTGTCTCGGCCACGCCTGTGCGCGAGGCCATGCAGCAGTTGGCCCGGGAGGGCGCGGTCGAGGTCGTGCCGAACCGGGGCTTCCGGGTCGCCGAGCGGACCGCCCGCGAACTGTCGGAGCTCGCCGAGGTGCGGGCGCTCATCGAGGTGCCGGTGATCCTGAAGCTGGCCCGCACGGTTGCCGCGGGGCGCTGGGCCTCGTTGCGGCCCGGCGCCGAGGAGACGGTCCGGGCGGCGGTCTCCGGGGATCTGGCGCGGTACGCCGAGGCGGACCGGGCGTTCCATCGGGCGGTGCTCTCCTTGGGCGGCAACGAGCAACTGGTCCAGGTCGCCGACGACCTGCGGGGCCGGATCGCATGGTCCGCCTGCGATCTCCCCCGGGACGCGGCCCAGCACGTGGCACTGCTGGACGCGCTGGAGGCCCAGGACACATCTCTGATCCACTGCGTCCTGCGCGAGCACTTCGGCGGCTGACCGTCTGCCTGGTGCGTGGGGCGTGGCCGGGTGCGGCTCCGGTGGGGCCCGATCGCGTAGTTCCCCGCGCCCCTGCCGGCACCCCTCTCGCCCCGCCTCGTGCAATCCACCACCACGCGCCGCGCCGCCTTGGGCAATCCGCCGTGCCCCGGAGCCTTGGGCCAATCTGCCGCCATGGGCGGCAGGGTGGGCAAGGCAGCACCCCGGCGCGGGGTGAGCGCTCCAACCGGCGTCCAGCTCGGTCCCGGTCGCGCCATCGCCGGGTGCAGCACCGTCTCGGCTGGTCGCGCAGTTCCCCGCGCCCCTACGGGGCACGACCACAGCCCATCGCGGCTATGCCGCCGCCGGCAACACCCCCGCCAACCACGTCGGCACCCCACCCAGCAACCGGAACAAGCGGAGCGCTTCCGCTCGGAGGCGGGCCTTTGTCTCCGGTTCGGGTTCCGCCTCGGCCAGGGAGACCAGGGCCGGAGCCGTGCCGACCAGGAAGCCGAGCTCCTCGCGGAGCCGGAGCGACTCCGAGAAGCCGCGGCGCGCCTCCGCCAACTCCCCCTCGCGCAGGGCGAGTCCGGCCAGATGCCGCCAGGTGAAGGAGAGGAGGAGTATGTCGCCGTGGGCCGTCGCCCCGGCGTGCGCCCGCCGGTACGCGGCCCGGGCCGCCTGCGGCGCGTCCGACAGGTTCTCCGCCATCAGGCCGCGGCGGAAGTCGAGCAACGCCCGCCCCGCCGCCCCGGGAGCGATCATCGCCGCCGCCCGGCCGAACGCCGAACGGGCCTCGTCGACCCGGTCCCGTACCTTCAACAACGTAGCGGCATAAGCGAGTTGACCCCGCTCGCAGGCCGCGGCCCCGCGCTCCTCCGTGGTGTGGGCGAGGGCCTCCGCCGCGCGCAGCGCGTCCTCCGCCTCCGGCCAGCCCTGCTCCGTGTACAGACACCGCTCGACGAGCAGCGCCGCCCGTTGCAGCGCGGCCGCCGGATCGGTCGCCGCGTGACGGTCAAGGAGCGCGGCCGCGTCGGCCCAGCACCCGCGGGAGCGCAGCCGCCATATGGCGGTCTGGAGTGGATCGTCCGTTGCGTTCGTTCCGGTACCAGACATGGCGGGATGCGCCACGTTGCCCTCCCCGAGCACGCCGTCGAGCCGAGTTGATGAGGGGCATCTCAGCATGGATCAGCGTGCCCGGCCAAGGGGGTGGGTGAAACTTTTCACAAACCCGTGGGGTTGCCGATCCGCCGCGGCTCAGCTCATGCGCAGTGCCAGGAAGAAGTCCAACTTGTCCTCCAAACGCGACAGATCACGGTTCGTCAGCTGTTCGATACGGCCGACGCGGTAGCGCAGCGTGTTGACGTGGAGGTGGAGACGGCTCGCGCAGCGGGTCCAGGAGCCGTCGCAGTCGAGGAACGCCTCAAGGGTCGGGATCAGCTCCGCGCGGTGCTTGCGGTCGTAGTCGCGCAGCGGGTCCAGGAGCCGGGCCGTGAAGGCGCGGCGCACGTCGTCCGGGACGAAGGGCAGCAGCAGGACGTGGGACGCCAGCTCCTGGTGGCCGGCCGCGCAGACCAGGCCCGTGCGGGCCGCCGCCACCCGGCGGGCGTGCCGGGCCTCCTCCAGCGCGCCGCGCAGCCCCTCGGCCGAGTGCACGGCGGCGCTGACGCCGATCGTGAGGCGGCCGTCGTCCGCGAGCCCCGCCGACAGCGGGTTCCGCACGGACTCCAGGAGTGAGTCGGCGATCAGACCCTGCTCCGCGCCGTTCTCGTCCGTCGGCACCGCGGGCAGCGGCACCAGCGCGATCGCCTCGTCGCCGGTGTGCGCGACGGCGATCCGGTCGGACGGCTCCGGGCCCGAGGCCAGCGGGTCGACGAGGATCTCCTCCAGGAGCGACTGGGCGACCGGGCCGCCCTCGATGTCCCCGCCCTCCCACTCGACCTTCGCCACGACGACCTGCCAGTGCGGGGCCGCGCCCAGGCCCGGCAGCAGCACCGGGGCCGCCACCCGCAGCCGGGCCGCGATCTCGGCCGGGGCCGCGCCCGACTGGACCAGTTCGAGGACTTCCTGGGCGAGCCTGCGGCGTACCGTACGGGCCGCGTCGCGCCGGTCGCGCTCCACCGAGATCAGCTGGGTGACGCCCTGGAGCAGGTCGAGCCGCTCCTCGGGCCAGTCGCCCGCGTCCGCCTCGACGGCCAGCAGCCAGTCCGACAGGACCGTCTCACGGACGTCGCGGGAGGCCGCGGGGGCCACGCCACGGGCGCCGGAGCGGATCGGGAAGAGCGAGTACGTGGTGCCCTCGATCGCGACGCGGTGCGGCGCCCTGCGGCCGGAACGGGTCGCCGACAGGTGCTCGGCGGCCAGCCGGGCGCAGACCTCCACGGGCAGCTCGGGCCCGGCGGAGCTGGAACCGGCTATCGCGCGGCCCGCGGGCGAGAGCACCCAGGCGCGCAGGTCCAGGTCGCTGCCGAGCAGGTCCAGGACCACGTCGGGGCCGCCGCCGGCCGGGCCCGACGTCATCAGGCGCCGGTGCCGGTCCACGACCGCCGCCAGGTCGCCCGCGCGCTCGCCGGAGACCTGCCGCACCACGTGCTCGGTGATCGTCGCGAACGCCACCCGCTCGTTCACCGCGAACAGCGGCAGCCGGTGCCGGGCACAGGCCTGGACGAGGTCCTCCGGGACGGCGCCGAGCTCCGCCTCGCCGGCCGCGAGGGCCGTCACCCCGGCCGCGTTCAGAATCCGTACGAAGGGCTCCGAGTCGGACGCGTCGTGGCGCCAGGCCAGGCCCGTGAGGACCAGCTCGCCCCCCGACAGATAGCGGCTGGGGTCCCGCAGGTCCGTGGTCATCACGCCGCGGACGGTACGGTCCAGTTCTTCCTCGCCGCCGAGGAGCCTGAGGCCCAGCGCGTCCGTGTCCAGCAATGCGCGCAGCCGCATGTCTTCGTCGCCGCCGATCTGTCTCGAAGTGGTGCTTGGGGGAGTGCGTCGTACGTTTCCCGAAGGAAACCGAGAGGTTTCTGATGCCCTCCGTTCATACGAATCTACAAGACACCCCTCGTGGTCAGCCAACTCCTTCATGGTTTCCGTGACTGACCCCGGTGGAGTACCGCGCTGTGTACTTGCCCCACTCCACGTGAACAGCACATGAACGAGCCTCTGAGATCCGCACATCCGTGGCTCGATCGCATCGCAAGACGATCAACGAACGATCCACGATCCACGATCCACGATGACAAGAAGAGAGCCGCTCATGGACTTCCTTCGCCCCGCCAGCTGGGAGGAGGCGCTCGCCGCCAAGGCCGAGCACCCCACAGCCGTGCCGATCGCGGGCGGCACCGATGTGATGGTCGAGATCAACTTCGACCACCGGCGGCCCGAGTACCTCCTCGACCTCAACCGCATCGGAGAGCTGAGCGAGTGGGAGACGGGCGAGGGACCCGAGGGTTCGGTCCGGCTCGGCGCCTCCGTCCCGTACACCAAGATCATGGAAGAGCTGCGTACGGAGCTTCCCGGTCTCGCGCTCGCCTCGCACACCGTCGCCTCGCCGCAGATCCGCAACCGCGGCGGCGTCGGCGGCAACCTCGGCACCGCATCCCCGGCCGGTGACGCGCACCCCGCGCTGCTCGCGAACGGCTGCGAGGTCGAGGTCGAGTCGGTGCGCGGCACCCGCATGATCCCGATCGACGCGTTCTACACCGGTGTGAAGCGCAACGCCCTCGCGCCCGACGAGCTGATCCGCGCCGTGCACCTGCCCAAGGCGCAGGGTCCGCAGCAGTACTCCAAGGTCGGCACCCGCAACGCCATGGTCATCGCCGTGTGTGCCTTCGGCCTCGCCGTGCATCCGCAGACCCGGACCGTGCGCACCGGCATCGGCTCCGCCGCCCCGACCCCGGTCCGCGCCAAGGAGGCCGAGCAGTTCCTCAACTCGGCGCTCGAAGAAGGCGGGTTCTGGGACAACGGCAAGATCATCACCCCGTCGGTCGCCAAGCAGTTCGCGGATCTGTGCTCCGGCGCCTGCAACCCGATCGACGACGTACGCGGCACCGCCTCGTACCGCCGGCATGCCGTCGGCATCATGGCCCGGCGCACGCTGACCTGGGCCTGGGAGTCCTACCGCAGCAGCAACACGATGGGGGGCGTCGCGTAATGCGCGTCAATTTCACGGTCAACGGCCGCAAGCAGGAAGCCGACGACGTGTGGGAGGGCGAGTCCCTGCTGTACGTGCTGCGTGAGCGCCTCGGGCTGCCCGGTTCGAAGAACGCCTGCGAGCAGGGCGAGTGCGGTTCCTGCACCGTCCGCCTCGACGGCGTACCGGTGTGTTCGTGTCTGGTCGCCGCCGGACAGGTCGAGGGCCGCGAGGTCGTCACCGTCGAGGGGCTCGCCGACTTCGCCGCCCACCGCGGCTGCGGGTCCCACGAGGGCGGCGCGTGCGGTACGTCGTTGCAGGAGGCCCAGGGCTGGTCGGCCGAGAAGGGCACCGACTCGCAGACCGGCGAGGGCACGCAACTCGCCCCGATCCAGCAGGCGTTCATCGACGCCGGCGCCGTCCAGTGCGGCTTCTGCACCCCCGGTCTGCTCGTCGCCGCCGACGAGATGCTGGAGCGCAACCCGAACCCGTCGGACGCGGACATCCGCGAGGCGCTCTCCGGCAATCTGTGCCGCTGCACCGGCTACGAGAAGATCATGGACGCCGTGCGGCTCGCCGCGGCCCGGCAGTCCGCCACCGAGGAGGTCTGAGTCCATGGCGACCACCGGTATCCCGTTCAACGTCACACAGGGCGCCAGGACCAAGGGCGGCATCGGCGAGTCCACGCTCCGCCCGGACGGCACCCTCAAGGTCACCGGCGAGTTCGCGTACTCGTCCGACATGTGGCACGAGGACATGCTCTGGGGCCAGATCCTGCGCTCCACCGTCGCGCACGCCGAGATCGTCTCCATCGACACCAGCGAGGCCCTCGCGACCTCCGGTGTCTACGCGGTCCTCACCTACGACGACCTGCCCACCGACGTGAAGAACTACGGCCTGGAGATCCAGGACACCCCGGTTCTCGCGCACGGCAAGGTCCGCCACCACGGTGAGCCGGTGGCCCTCGTCGCCGCCGACCACCCGGAGACCGCGCGCCGCGCCGCCGCCAAGATCAAGGTCGAGTACCGCGAGCTGCCCGTCATCACCGACGAGGCCAGCGCCACCGCGCCGGACGCGATCCTCGTCCACGAGAACCGCGACGACCACCACATCGGCCACGTCCCGCACCCCAACATCGTGCACCGCCAGCCGATCGTGCGCGGCGACGCCGACGCGGCGGCCGCGCGCGCCGACGTCATCGTCAAGGGCGAGTACACCTTCGGCATGCAGGACCAGGCCTTCCTCGGCCCCGAGTCCGGCCTGGCCGTGCCCAGCGAGGACGGCGGCGTCGACCTGTACGTCGCCACCCAGTGGCTGCACAGCGACCTCAAGCAGATCGCGCCCGTCCTCGGCCTGCCCGAGGACAAGGTCCGCATGACGCTCGCCGGCGTCGGCGGTGCCTTCGGCGGCCGCGAGGACCTCTCGATGCAGATCCACGCGTGCCTGCTCGCCCTGCGCACCGGCAAGCCCGTCAAGATCGTCTACAACCGCTTCGAATCGTTCTTCGGGCACGTCCACCGCCACCCCGCGAAGCTCTACTACGAGCACGGGGCGACCAAGGACGGCAAGCTCACGCACATGAAGTGCAAGATCGTCCTCGACGGCGGCGCCTACGCCTCGGCGTCCCCGGCCGTCGTCGGCAACGCGTCGTCGCTCAGCGTCGGCCCGTACGTCGTCGACGACGTCGACATCGAGGCCATCGCGCTCTACAGCAACAACCCGCCCTGTGGCGCCATGCGCGGCTTCGGTGCGGTCCAGGCGTGCTTCGCGTACGAGGCACAGATGGACAAGCTGGCCGACAGGCTGGGCATGGACCGGGTGGAGTTCCGGCAGCTCAACGCCATGGAGCAGGGCACCATCATGCCGACCGGGCAGCCGGTCGACTCCCCGGCGCCGGTCGCCGAACTGCTGCGCCGCGTCAAGGCGATGCCGCTGCCGATGGAGCGCCAGTGGGAGTCCAGTGAGGGCTCCGACGTGCGCCAGCTGCCGGGCGGTCTGTCCAACACCACGCACGGCGAGGGCGTCGTGCGCGGCGTCGGCTACGCGGTCGGCATCAAGAACGTCGGCTTCTCCGAAGGCTTCGACGACTACTCGACCGCCCGCGTCCGTATGGAGGTGGTCGGCGGCGAGGCCGTCGCGACCGTGCACACCGCCATGGCGGAGGTCGGCCAGGGCGGTATCACCGTCCACGCGCAGATCGCCCGCACCGAGCTGGGCGTCGCGCAGGTGACCATCCACCCCGCCGACACCCAGGTCGGCTCGGCCGGTTCGACGTCCGCCTCCCGCCAGACGTACGTCACCGGCGGCGCCGTCAAGAACGCCTGTGAGCTGGTGCGCGAGCAGGTCCTGGAGATCGGGCGCCGCAAGCTCGGCACCTACCACCCGGCGTGGGCCACGGCCGAACTCCTCCTGGAGGGCGGCAAGGTCGTCACCGACGGCGGCGAGGTCCTGGCCGACCTGGTCGACGTACTGGAGGGCGAGGTCGTCGAGATCGAGGAGGAGTGGCGCCACCGGCCCACCGAGGCCTTCGATCTGCGCACCGGTCAGGGCAACGGGCACGTGCAGTACTCGTTCGCCGCGCACCGCGCCGTCGTCGAGGTCGACACCGAGCTCGGCCTGGTCAAGGTCATCGAGCTGGCCTGCGCCCAGGACGTCGGCAAGGCCCTCAACCCGCTGTCCGTGATCGGACAGATCCAGGGCGGCACCATCCAGGGCCTGGGCATCGCCGTCATGGAGGAGATCGTCGTCGACCCGAAGACGGCGAAGGTCAGGAACCCCTCCTTCACCGACTACCTGCTCCCCACGATCCTCGACACGCCGACCATCCCGGTCGACGTGCTCGAACTCGCCGACGAGCACGCCCCGTACGGGCTGCGCGGCATCGGCGAGGCACCGACCCTGTCGTCCACCCCGGCCGTCCTCGCGGCGATCCGGAACGCGACGGGGCTTGAGCTCAACCGGACTCCGGTCCGGCCCGAGCACCTGACGGGCACGGCATCCGCCTGATCCGTCCCGCGGGGGTGCCGGCCTGCCGTGCCGGCGCCCCCGCCGCACCACTGCGTCTCGGGCCGTCCCCCGGGTTGTGCAGCCATCCCAAACCCCGTGTGCCGTGCGGCACTTCACGGGCGCCCCTTTGAACCTTGGGAAACGAGGCACCATGACCCAGCAGTCCGTGGAGCCGAGGACCACCGCGCAGGACGCGGGCGCGGGAACGCGCCAGCCCGCCGGACGGTCCTGGCTCGACCGGTATTTCCACATATCCGAACGAGGATCGACCGTCGCCCGTGAGGTGCGCGGTGGCATCACCACCTTCATGGCGATGTGTTACATCCTCCTGCTCAACCCGCTGCTGCTCGGCGGCCCCGACGCCGCCGGACACAAGCTCAGCCACGCCGGGCTGATCACGGCCACCGCGCTCGCCGCCGCCGTGTGCACCCTGCTGATGGGCTTCGTCGGCAAGGTGCCGCTCGCCCTCGCCGCGGGCCTGTCCGTCTCCGGCGTGCTCGCCACCCAGGTGGCGCCCAACATGACGTGGCCGCAGGCCATGGGCATGTGCGTGCTCTACGGCGTCGTGATCGTGCTGCTCGTCGTCACCGGTCTGCGCGAGATCATCATGAACGCGATCCCGCTGGCCCTGAAGCACGGCATCACCATCGGCATCGGCATGTTCATCGCCCTGATCGGCCTGGTCAACGCCGGCTTCGTCGGCAAGGGCAACCCGGTCACCCTGGGTACCGGCGGTCAGCTCTCCGGCTGGCCCGTGCTCCTCTTCAGCGTCACGCTCCTCCTGATCTTCATGCTCCAGGCGCGCAACATCCCGGGCGCGATCCTGATCGGCATCGTCGTGGGCACCATCCTCGCCGTCGTCGTCAACGCGGTCTTCGACCTCAGCCCCAAGGTCTGGGGCGGCAGCCCGCCCGAGCTGTCCGGCAGCGCCGTCTCCATGCCCGACTTCGGGCTCTTCGGACACGTCGAGTTCGGCGGCTGGGGCTCCATCGGCGGCATGACCGTCGGCATGATCGTCTTCACCCTCGTGCTCGCCGGGTTCTTCGACGCGATGGCCACCATCATCGGCGTCGGCACCGAGGCGAAGCTCGCCGACGACAAGGGCCGGATGCCGGGCCTGTCCAAGGCGCTGTTCATCGACGGCGCGGGCGGTGCGATCGGCGGTGTCGCCGGTGCCTCCGGCCAGACCGTCTTCATCGAGTCGGCCACGGGGGTCGGAGAGGGCGCCCGCACCGGCCTCTCGTCGGTCGTCACCGGTCTGTTCTTCGCGCTCGGTCTGTTCTTCACGCCGCTCGCGCAGATCGTGCCGGGACAGGTCGCCGCCGCCGCGCTCGTCGTCATCGGCGCGATGATGATGCAGAACGCCCGGCACGTGGACTGGTCCGACCGGTCCGTCGCGGTGCCGGTGTTCCTCACCGTCGCCCTGATGCCGTTCACGTACTCGATCACCGCAGGCGTCGGCGCCGGCGTCATCGCCTACACGGCGATCAAGGCCGCGCAGGGGAAGTTCCGCGAGATCGGCGCCTTCATGTGGGTGCTGACCTTCGTCTTCCTCGTCTACTTCGGCCTGCACCCGATCGAGAGCTGGCTCGGCGTCAAGTAACACTCGATTCCATCGCCCCTGCATCCGTGAGGAGACCGAGACATGCTGGACATCGCCGAAGAGCTCGACCGGTGGGTCGAGCAGGGACGCGACTTCGCCGTGGCCACCGTGGTGGCCGTCGGCGGCAGCGCGCCCCGGCAGCCGGGCGCGGCGCTCGCCGTCGACAGCGACGGCACCGCGATCGGCTCGGTCTCCGGCGGCTGCGTCGAGGGCGCCGTCTACGACCTGTGCCAACAGGCCCTGGAGGACGGCGAGTGCGTCCTGGAGCGGTTCGGGTACAGCGACGACGACGCGTTCGCCGTAGGGCTCACCTGCGGCGGCATCATCGACATCCTCGTCACCCCGGTACGCGCCTCGGACGAGGCCGCGCGCCGGGTGCTCGGGTCCGCGCTCGCCGCCGCCGCACGGGGGGAGGCGGCGGCGCTCGCGCGGATCGTGTCCGGGCCCGCCGAGCTGCGGGGCCGGGCGCTGCTCGTGCGGTCCGACGGCTCGTACGAGGGCGGGTTCGGCGCCCACCCCGAGCTGGATCGGACCGTCCGGGAGGAGGCGGCCGCGTATCTCGACGCGGGCCGCACCGCCACCCTGGAGATCGGTGAGCAGGGCTCCCGGTGCGGAGCGCCGCTCACGCTGCTCGTGGAGTCGTCCGTGCCCGCGCCCCGCATGATCGTGTTCGGCGCGATCGACTTCGCGTTGGCGCTGGTGCGGATGGGCCGGTTCCTCGGGTACCGGGTCACGGTGTGCGACGCGCGCCCCGTCTTCGCGACGGCCGCCCGCTTCCCCGACGCCGACGAGATCGTCGTCGAGTGGCCGCACAGGTACCTGGAGCGCACCGAGGTCGACGCCCGCACCGTGCTCTGCGTCCTCACGCACGACGCCAAGTTCGACGTGCCGCTGCTCCAGCTGGCACTGCGGCTCCCCGTCGCGTACGTGGGGGCGATGGGCTCGCGCCGCACCCACCTCGACCGCAACGACCGACTCCGCGAAGTCGGCGTCGGTGAACTGGAGTTGGCGCGGCTGCGCTCGCCCATCGGCCTCGACCTCGGTGCCCGTACCCCGGAGGAGGTGGCGGTCTCCATCGCCTCCGAGATCGTCGCCGCCCGGCGCGGCGGCAGCGGGGTCTCGCTCACCGGGGCGCACACGCCGATCCACCACGAGGTGGGGGCGGCGCGGCGGATCGGGTCGGTGGCCTGAGCCACGGCCTCCTGTCGGCGGGGCCCCGGGGACGGCCCCCGGGGCCCCACCGCTGCGCGTGCCGCCCGCGGTGCCGGAGGGCGTGGAGCTGCCTGCGGTGCCGGACGGCGTGGTGCTGCCTGCGGTGCTGGACGGCGTGGTGCTGCCTGCGGTGCCGGGCGGCGTGGTGCCGTCCGCGGTGCCGGGCGGCGTGGAGCTGCCCACGGTGCCGGACGGCGCGGGACTGTCCGTGACGGTGCCCGTTCGTCGTTCCGGAGTCCCGACCGTCACCGCCGCGCTCGCCCCGGCACCCGCCAACAGCAACTTCCCGCACGCCACTTGACGCCCTCCCCTCCTGTCGCGACCCTGTTTTGGGAGCGCTCCCACCTGTCCCGTGCAAGTCCCCCGTGACCGTTCCGGACCCAGGAGTCGACCCGTGCGAGGCCCTCTCAGGCATGTGAGACGTGCGTCAACCGCCATAGCCGCCCTGTCCGTCGCGCTGGCGACGCTCTTCGCCGCGGGGACCCCGGCCGGGGCCGCCGAACCCGAAGCGCAGCGCGGCCCCCGCCTCTACGTACCCGCCCCCGACCCCGACGCCCTGCGGCAGGCCGCCGACCTCGTCAGGGCCGGGCAACTGCGGGACGCCGCCGGTATCGCGGCCATGGTCGCCACCCCGCAGGCCGTCTGGTTCGGCGACCAGAGCCCGGTCGAGGTGGAGCGGCTCGTCCGCGACATCGTGCGGGACGCCGCCCGCGACGACGCCGTTCCCGCGCTCGTGCTCTACGACGTCCCCGGGCGCGACTGCGCCAACTACTCGGCGGGCGGGGCCGCGAACACCGCCGAGTACCAGGCGTGGATCGACGCCGTCGGCCGCGGGATCGGAGCCCGTGACGCCCTGGTGATCCTCGAACCCGACTCGCTCGCCCTGCTCCCCGCGGACTGCGGGCAGGACGACGCGCAGGGCACGAAGACCGCCGCCCGGTACGCCGAAGTGAACTACGCCGTCGACCGGTTGGAGCCGCTGCCCGGCACCCGCGTCTACCTCGACACCGGGCACGCGGGCTGGCACACCGTCGACTCCATCGTGCCGCGCCTGATCAAGGGCGGTGTCGGCCGCGCCTCCGGCTTCTTCACCAACGTCTCCAACTACCAGAGCGACGACGCCAACTCCTGGTACGGGAAGCTGATCTCGTCGTGCATCGCGTACGTCCGAGGGGGCGGCGACGTCGCAGAGTGCCCGCACCAGTGGTGGCCGCGGGACGAGGCGCAGGCGTGGATCGACGCACACGTCTATGTGCCCGCCGCCCGGATGACGCACTTCGTCACCGACTCCAGCCGCAACGGCCAGGGCCCGTGGATCCCGCCCGCGGGCAAGTACACCGACGCCCAGGACTGGTGCAACCCGCCGGACCGCGGCCTCGGCGCCCGCCCGACCCTGCGCACCGGCGACCCGCTCCAGGACGCCCGTCTGTGGATCAAGACACCGGGCCAGTCGGACGGCCTGTGCCTGCGCGGCACGGCGGGCCCGGAGGATCCCGAGCGCGGCACCGTCGACCCGGACGCGGGGGACTGGTTCCCGCAACAGGCCCTGGAGCTGGTGCGGTACGCCAATCCGCCGCTGCTGTAGCGGTACGCGGACCCGCCGCTGCTGCAGGTGACGCGGGCGGTCACTCGGCGCGCAGCAGACCGTCCACCGCCCGCCCGAACATCCACCGGCCCGCGGCGGCGAGCACCGGATCCGCCGCCGCGGGCACCCCGCGCACCCGCACCTCCTCCCGCCACTCCACCTGGGCGCCGCCTCGGCAGCCGAGCGCCCGCACCTCGAACTCCGCCCAGCCGGTGACCAGTCGGCCCCGCTTCTCCAGGCGGCAGCGGCGCGGCGGCTGCCACGCCACGACCTCCATCGGGTCGTCGAAACCGAGCCGCCGCCCCACGCCCGTCCGGGCCACGAACACCGTGCCCGCGGCCGTCGGCGGCGGCGTGGTCACCGTGACGCGGGTCAGCGGCACGACGTCCCCGTGCCGCTCCCACGTGGTCAGCCGGCGCCATGCCTCGGCGGGGCTCAGTGCCGTGTCGCGAAGAATCCTGATCCGGGCTGCCATGGCGTGATGCTAGGCGGCCAGCCCCGTGACGGGGCGAGGTGCGCCGTGTTCGGGCCGGCGTGTCGCGGGGGTTGGACATCAACTGGCGCGTGCCTACGATCAGTTGCGCAAGGATGATCTTGCTCTGGATCCGCCCGCAGCTGCCCGCCCCCGTCCCCCCACCGTCAGGAGCAGACACACCCATGACCAGTCCGCTGAACGGTCCCCACACCCCCACCGTCCTCGACCCCGCCGGCCGCGACCTGCACGCCGAGAACGACCGGCTGCGCACCCAGGGCGCCGCCGCGCTCATAGAACTGCCGGGCGGCATCCGCGCCTGGGCGCCCACCCGCCACGACGTGCTCAAGCGACTGCTCGCCGACGACCGGGTCTCCAAGGACCCCGGCCGGCACTGGCCCGCCTGGGCGAAGGGCGAGGTCAAGGAGAGCTGGCTGATGAGCTGGGTCGGCGTGACCAACATGTTCACCGCCTACGGCGCCGACCACCGCCGGCTGCGCAAGCTCGTCTCGCCCGCGTTCACCAAGCGCCGCACCGACGCCCTGGAACCCCGCATCCGCGAGATCACCGGCGCGCTCCTCGACGCGATGGCCGCCGCCCCCGACGGCCGCGTCGACCTGCGCGCCGCCTTCGCGCATCCGCTGCCGATGCAGGTCATCTGCGAACTCTTCGGCCTGCCCGAGGAACAGCGGGCCGACGCCGCACGCCTGGTCGCCGGGATCATCGACACCACGATCACGCCCGACGAGGCCATGGCGATCTGGGCGGAGGTCCACGAGCTCCTCGGCAGCCTCGTCGCGGCGAAGCGGGCCCGGCCCGGCGACGACCTCACCAGCGTCCTGATCGCCACCCGTGACGACGAGGGCTCGGGCCTCACCGAGCAGGAACTCCTCGACACCCTGCTGCTCGTCATCGGCGCCGGCCACGAGACCACCGTCAACCTCATCGGCAACGCCGCCCACGCCCTGCTCACCCACCCCGAGGAGCTGGCCCGCGTCCGCTCCGGCGAGGCCGCCTGGAGCGACGTCATCGAGGAGACGCTGCGCTGGGCCCCGTCCATCGCCAACCTGCCGCTGCGCTACGCCGTCGAGGACATCGTCCTGCCCGACGGCACCGTGATCCCGCAGGGCGACCCGATCCTCGCCTCCTACGCCTCGGCGGGCCGCGACCCGCAGCGCCACGGCCCCGGCGCGGCCGCCTTCGACGTCACCCGCGCCGACAAGGAACACCTCGCCTTCGGCCACGGTGTGCACTACTGCATCGGGGCCCCGCTGGCCCGCCTGGAGGCCGCTGTCGCCCTGCCCGCGCTCTTCGACCGGTTCCCGGAGCTGACCCTGGAGGACGGCGCCGAGCACGTCGAGTCGTTCATCGCGTTCGGGTACGGGCGGCTGCCGGTGCGGCTGGGCTGAGCCCCCCCGCGCCACCCTGGTGCCCGCCGCACCCGTGCGGCGGGATCGGCCCGGACATGGGTGGATCACACAGGTCGAACGGTCACTGCGGCTGGATGCGGTTCCTCACGCCGGACGCCGCCGTGCACCAGGACCTCGGCCCGCTCTGCCTGGGCACCGGGGTGCGGCGCGGCGCCCCGTGGAGCACATGTGACCCGGCGACGGCCGACGACCCGGGCGTGGACGCCGGGTTCACTTACGCGCACCGGTGCACGCAGCGCGCGGGGGCGCGCAGGCGACGTCGATCAGCCCACCGCCGCTCACCATGGACAGAGCGAGGCGCCGAGTGGACATTCCCCGCGGCTCCGGGTCAGGGCTTGTAGATCTTGCCCGGCTCGGCCTTCCCGGGTGCGAGCAGCTGGGGGACCGTCACGAAGACGTAGCCCTTCGCCTTGAGCCGGTCGATGATGCCGGGCACCGCGGGCACGGTGTTCTTGTAGATGTCGTGCAGCAGGATGATCGAGTCCCGGTGCGTCTGCGAGACGGCCCGCTCGGTGATCGTCTTCGAGGGCGGCAGCGTGTAGTCCTTCGTCGTCACGTCCCACAGGACCTGCGCGAGCCCCTCCTCCTTGGCGAGCTTGCTGACGTGGTCGTTCGTGCGGCCCTGCGGCGGGCGCATCAGCGTGGGGCGCTTGCCGGTGAGCTTCTCCACCGCGTCGTCCACGCTGCGGAACTCCCGGCGGATCTCGGCGTCGTCGATGTCGGTGAGGATCTTGTGGTCCCAGGTGTGGCTGGCGAGTTCGTGGCCCTCGCGCGCCATGCGCTTGACCAGGTCCGGGTGGCTGGCGATGTGGTTCTTGCCGAGCAGGAAGAACGTCGCGGGGACCTTCTTCTCCTTGAGGATGTCGAGCAGCCGGGGGCTGTTCCGGCTCGGGCCCGCGTCGAAGGTGAGGGCGACGCACTTGGCCTTGCGGCAGTCGACCGTGCCGAACGCGGCGGCGGGCTTCGCGTCGTCGGCCGTCGCGGTACGGGCGCCGCTCGGCTTGGTCGTGTCGTACTTCGTACAGCCACTGAGACCGAGCAGCAGGGTTCCGGCGGCCGCGGCCACGGCGGCCGTCCGGAACCCCGCGTGCATTTTCATCATCTTCTTACGCGCAGCAGGCATGCCGCGCACTATACACATGGACTGTACACCGAGTGTATAGTCTTTTGACCTGCGGTTTTTATGTCGAGCGGCCTGATTTACAGGGCGCGGTAGGCGGTGATCAGCTGCGCGATCGCCCCCGCGTGGTCACCGCTGAGCGAGAGGTGATCGGCGTTCGCGAACGGTTTCGCCCACGCGGCGGAGACCTTCCCCGCCGCCTTCTCCTGGACGATCAGACGCGCCTTGTCGACGAGCGCGCGCCCGGCCTTCGCGTCGTGCACGTGCCGCGCCGCGAGCTCCAGCGCCCTGAGGGTGTGTTCGCCGCCGCCCGGCACCTTCGTCAGCGTCGTCAGCCCGTACCCGTACGGGAACTGCGGATCGTACGAGGCATCGCCCACGTTGATCGGCAGCTGGGACTCCGACTTCGGCCAGGTGACCGGGAGCTGACCCGTGAAGGGCTTCCTGCCGTAGAGCACGTCGGCGACTCCGTCGCCCTCGGTGCCCGGCAGCCAGGACGCCACCAGGGCGTCGATGTCGCCCAGTTGGCCGCCGATGAGCTGCGGCCGGCCCGAGACCACGAGCACCACGCACTTCATCGCGCCGCACACCTTGTCCACGGCGGCCCGGTCGGCGGCGGTCAGCGACAGGTCGTTGCCGTTGCCGACGTCACCGATGCCCTCGGCGTACGGGGTCTCGCCGACGACGACCACGCCCACGTCGTACCCGTCGGTCGACGCCGAGGCGTCCTTCGAGTACGCGATCGTGGTGTCCGGGGCCGCCTTCTTCATGGCCTGGAGGATCGTCGTGCCGTCCGTGATGTTCCCGGACGAGCCCTGCCAGGTGACGGTCCAGCCGCCGCTCTGGTTGCCGATGTCGTCGGCGTCGGACCCGGCCACGTACACCTTCTGCGACTTCTTCAGCGGCAGCACGTTCCCGTCGTTCTTCAGCAGCACCTGCGACTCGGCCGCGGCCTGCCGGGCGACCGAGCGGTGCGCGGAGCCGCCGATCTCGCCGGCGTTCGAGGTGTCCGCATACGGCTTCTCGAAGAGACCGAGCTTGAACTTCTCGGTGAGGATGCGGGAGACGGCGTCGTCGATCCGCTGCTCGCTCACCCGCCCGGCCTTCGCCTCCGTGACGAGGCCGTCGCGGAAGTCCTTGTACGCGTACGGGGCCATGACCATGTCGATGCCCGCGTTCACCGACGTGCGGATGTCGCTCGCGTAGTCGCCCGGGATCTGGTCGATGCCGTTGTAGTCACTGATGACGAACCCGTCGAAGCCGAGCCCGTCCTTCAACTCTCCATTGATCATCGGCCCGTTGGCGTGCATCTTCACCGGGCCCTCGCCGTCGCCGACGATGTCGAGCGAGGAGTACGACGGCATGACCGAGCCGATCCCGCGCTCGACCGCCTCCTTGAAGGGGGCCATGTGCACCGACTCCAGCTCCTGCTTCGTCACCGTCGTGACGCCCTGGTCGATGGTGTACGTGCCGGTGGTCGACGAGCCGTACGCCGTGCCGCCGTCGCCCACGAAGTGCTTGGCGGTGGCGAGCACCTTGTCGTCGCGGTCCAGGTCGCTGCCGTCGGCGCGGCCCTGGAAGCCCTGGATCATCGTCTCCATCGACTTCACGAGCGCCGGGTCCTCGCCGAACGACTCGTAGGAGCGGCCCCAGCGCTCGTCGCGCGAGACGCACAGACACGGGGCGAAGTCCCACGGGACACCGGTCGCGCGCACCTCGGACGCGGTCACCGCCCCCGCCTTCTCGGCGAGCCCGGGATCGCGGGTCGCGCCCATGCCGATGTTGTGCGGCAGGATGGTCGCGCCGACGAGGTTGTTGTGGCCGTGCACCGCGTCCACGCCGTAGATCAGCGGGATCTGGAAGCGGGTGGCCCGCGTGCGCAGCTGGAAGCCGTCGATCATCTTCGCCCAGGCCGCCGCGGTGTTCGGCGTCGGCGTCGAACCGCCGCCGGAGAGCAGCGACCCCAGGTCGTACGAGGTCACGTCCGCGCCCGCACCCACACCGCCGCGCTCGGCCTGCGTCATCTGACCGGCCTTCTCCGCGAGCGACATCCGGGAGACGAGGTCGGCGACCCGCTTCTTCACCGGCAGCTTCGCGTCGAGGTAGGGGAGGCCGTGCGCGTCGACGACGACCTGCGGGGTCTCCGCGGGCGCCTTCGCGCCGGTCACCGTCAGCTTCAGCGGGATCGTCTCGGCGGTCTCCGCCTTCTCGCCGTCCCTGGCGGTCGCGACGGTGACGGTCTTCGAGGCGCCCGACGCGGTGCCGGCCGGGAAGGTGACCGTGCCGCTGACCGGGGTGTAGTCCGTGCCGGCCGTCGCCGTGCCGCCCTCGGTGGCGTACGTGACGGTGACGTCGTCGGAGACCGGGACGTTGCCGGTGGTCGTCACCGACAGCTTCACCTTCGCCGAGCCGCCCTCCTTCACCGGGTACACGGCGGCGTCCGTCGTCACCTGCGCCCGCAGCGCCGGATCGGCCTTGCCGTACAACTCGACGTCGTCCATGGCGAACCCGGACTTCGAGCCGACGGGGAGCGTGACGGCGTAGCCCCACATCTTGTCGAGCCCCAGGACGTGGTCGATGCCGCCGACGGGCTGGTAGTCGGTGCGGTACGCGAACTGCGTGAACGGCAGCTCGACCTGCTTCCACCCCGAGAAGTCGTCAGTGAACGAGGTGTTCCACAGCTCGGACGCCTCGCCGTGCGCGCCGCCGTCCTTGATCTCGAACGTCAGCTTGCGGCCGGAGCCGTCCCCGTACCACCAGAACCGGATGCCCTTGTGCGCCGACCAGTCGTGGGCCGGCTGATCGGCCGCGTAGTCATGGCTGAAGCCGCCGTAGCCGCTGATGTCGTACGAGCCTTCGAGGACCTTGGCGCCCTCGGGCGCGTCCGCGCGTTCCTTCAGCTCCAGCTTCGGGTTGTCGTCCGCGTCGCCGCCCCAGGTGAAGAGGCCCTCGGCAGGCTGCGAGGCGAACGGCACCTCGCCCTCGAAGCGGTCGACCGGCACGGGCGCCGGGTCGTCGGCGGACGCGGCCGGTCCCGCGGTGGTCAGGGGCAGCAGTCCGGCGGCGAGCGCGGAGACGGCCAGTAAGGCGGCGCGCCTTCTCCGTCCGGTGCCCCCGCTGGTGTGTCTGTGGTGACGCAACGTTCCCTCCCGATGGTCCCGTGACCGGTGATGGTGGAGCGGTGCTTCGTGCCCGAGCGTCTTAATTCAAGGGTTGAGTTAAAGGGGGTCGAGTGAGGCCGTCAAGAGTTCGGGACGTAAAGGCAGTTGGGGGCGGTCGGCGGGGCATGACCGATTGACAGGTCCGCCGTTCCGCCCGGATCGTGGCAAAGGGACTGTGACACCTGACGGTTGGGGGACCGCGATGAGGTGGCCGGGGGACGCGTCCGACGGCACGGGGCCGGGAAGCGGCGGCGACGGGGGAGGCGGTGAGAGCGGCGGGTTCGGGCCGCCCCCGCAGATGCCGCCCGAGGGCGGGCGGCACGAGCTGCCGCCGATGCCGCCCGGACCGCCGCCGGGCTACGGATATCCGCCCCAACAACCCTCCAACACACCGGAGTTGGGACCGCCGTACGCACCGCCACCTCCGCCAAAGGCGCCCCCGGGACCGGCCGACCCGGCCCGCGCGGCCGCCACCGGACTCCTCAACCTCTCGGGCCTCGGCCTCGGTTACGCCTTCCTGCGCCGCCGGCTGCTCACCGTGCTCTGCCTCGGCGCGAGCGCCGGGCTGCTGATCGTCGCCCTGCCCGCCGACGCCGACGGAGTGCCGCGCTGGGCGGTCGTCGGCTACCTCGCCGTGCTGCTGATCGCGGCCGCGGACGGCGCCCGCCGGGGCCTGCGCGCACCCGCGACCGCCGCACGGATCAGGCCCGCCCTTGCCGTCGTCCTCGGCGTGGTGCTGCTCGCCGTGCCCGCCGGGGGCGTGCTCGTCTACGACAGCCTGCGCGACGACGCCGTGGAGAAGATGCTCCTCGACCGCCTCGACCGCACCGACGCCCTCGTCAAGAAGGCGTCGGCCCAGGACTTCGCGCAGTCCCGGGGCGACTACCGCACCGCCCTCGACGGCTACCACGACCTCACCGAGAACCACCCCGGCTCCCGGGCCGCCCACCGCGTGCACGACAGCCTCGACGCCTACTACAAGGCCGTCGCCGCGCCGTACGCCGAGCACGACGACTGTGCGGCGGTCGCGCCCCTCGCATACCTGCGGGACGTCCCCAAGACCATCGACCGCGAGGTCCTCGGCTCGCTCGCCACCTGGCCCGACGACCGGCTCGCCACCTCCCTCCTGGGGTGCGGCACCGGCAAACTCGGCTCCGGCGAGGGCGACGGCCAGGGCGGCGAACTCGGCCAACTCCTGCGCACGTTCCCGAAGTCGGACCAGGCCGCGAAGGTCGAACCCGCCGTGCGCGACGCCGTCGACCGGCGCGCCGGTGAGCTGGGCGGCGCCGAACCCTGCCGCGCCACCGACGAACTGCGGCGCATCGGCGACACCGCGAAGGAGCTGCCCGCCCCCGCCCCCGAGCATCTGCGCGGCGACGTCGACACGGCCGTCGAGGACGGCGTGTACGCCTGCGGCATCGACCAGTTCAGGGACAAGAAGTTCGCCGAGTCACGCAAGACGCTGGCCGGCTTCGCGGGCACGTACAAGAGCGACGAACGGCGCGCCCGCGCCCGGCAGGTCGCCATCGCCGCCGAGATCGCGGAGCAACGCCCGTCCGCAGGCGCCCACTTGCCGCCCGCGCACGCCCCCGGAGGCACCCGGATGGAGCTGGTGATCAGCAACGACGGGCCCGACCCGGTCGAGGTCCTCTACACCGGTCCCGTCACCGGGCGCGTCACCATCGCCGCCTGCGGCTCCTGCAAGGCGTATCCGAGCGAGGCGGCCGGAGCCGGCCAGGCCTGCAAGGCGAGCGGCAAGAAGTACCCGAAGAAGACGCTCCGGCTGCCCGCGGGCACCTACCACTTCCTGCACAAGCCGGGCGGCGACAACGCGACGGCGACCAGCCGCGCCGCGGGCGGCACCGTCCAGCCCGGATACAGCTACACCCAGTGCAGTTACGTGGTGAGCAGTGGGGGAGGCGAGAACCTGTGACGGCGGTCCGCGCGGCAGAACGACCGGAATCGGCCGTGGGCGCGGCACGTCTGTGCCGGACGTCGCCCCGTGCGCGCCACGCCGCACGGGCGGCTCGCGAGGGCGGCCCGGACGCGCGTCTTTCGGCCGGTCGACTCATGACAGCGGACCGGACTTTGACCACACGTCAGACGGTGTGATGCCATGCGGACCGCACAGCGCAAGGCCTTCGAGGTGGCGGAGCGTGAGCGGCTGCTGCTGCGCACCGCCCTCGACGTGATCGCCCGGGACGGACTGCACCAGCTCACCCTCGGACGGCTCGCCCAGGAGGCCGGCTACTCCAAAGGCACCGTCTACAACCACTTCACGTGTCGCGAGGACCTCCTCGTGGAACTGGCGACGGAGAGCACCCGCCGCCAGTCCCGCACCTTCCAGGCCGTCGCCGACCTGCCCTGGAGCGGGGTGCGGGCACTGTACGGGCTCGCGTTCGCGGCGATGCGGCACGCCGAGACCCAGCCCGCGCTCTTCGAGTCCAGCGTCACCGCGCTGACCGACGCCGTCGCCGCGGCCGCCAGCGGGGAGCGCCTGGAGCGGCGCTTCCTGGTCGACGGGCAGATCGCGCAGATCGTCGCCTCCGTCGCCCGGCGCACCCTGCGCGAGGGCGACTTCAGCCATCCGACCCTGCCCGCCGAGGTGGCCGCCGACGCCCTGCGCTCGGCCGTCCTCGGGTACGCGGTCACCCATCTGCTGTCCCGCCGCTTCCAGTGGGGCGACGCCCGGGCCCGCGACAGCCGTCCGGCCGTCACGTCCGCACTCGTGCACGGGCTCGGGTGGCCGCGCCTGGGCGCCGCGGAACTGGCCGAGGTGCAGCGGGCCGTCGAGGAACTGATCCCCTGAAACCGGCTACGCACAGTGACGCGGGCGACGGCCCGTGCAGCCCGCATCTTCCGTGCTTCATCCATGATCGCCCCCGACTGTGAACCCGCTGTCGGTTTTTGACGAACGGTCATAGAGTCACAGCTTTCCGGCACGGGGGACGGGGCGTGATCGACCATGGGCCGTTGGGGCGGGGGAAGCGTGGGGCGCGGGGTACCGGGCGCGGCGGGGCCCGGCGCACGGGACATCGGACAGGGCTGGCGGCGCCCCGACCGGCGCCCGCGCCCGCCCCGCCGCGGTGGGACGACGCCCCGGCCGGCGCCCCCGCGCAAGGACACGGGCGAGGGGGCGGGATAGGCTCGTCCGGCCCCCGCTCGTGAAGAAGGCCCGCACGTACATGCTCGACGAACCCGTAGAGACGGCCCCGGCCGCGGCGGCCCGCCCCGCCGCGCGCCGTCGTGAGCAGTGGCGGGGCCAGGCACCGGTGATCGCGGCCGTCTCGGTGGGCGGCGCGGCCGGCGCGTCGGCGCGCTACGGCGCCGCGCTCCTGTGGCCCACCGCACCCGGCGCCTTCCCGTGGACGACCCTGTGCGTCAACGCGGTGGGCTGCGCCGTCATAGGCGTCTTCATGGTCGTCATCACGGAGGTGTGGGCGGCCCACCATCTGGTCCGCCCGTTCTTCGGCACCGGCGTCCTCGGCGGCTTCACCACCTTCTCGACGTACGCCGTGGACATCAGGACACTGACCGACGGCGGGCACGCCCGCACCGCGCTCGGCTATCTCGCGCTGACCGTGTGCGTGGCCCTCGCGGCCGTCTGGACGGCGGCGCGCCTGACCCGCCGTGTCATCGAACGCCGCAGCAGCCGAGGGAGGCAGCGATGAGCACACGAGAGAGCCGCCGGCTCACCGGATCGGCCCTGCGCGTCACCGTCTTCATCGGCGAGAACGACACCTGGCAGCACAAACCGCTGTACGCGGAGATCGTGCGCCGCGCCCACCGCGCGGGCCTTGCCGGCGCCTCCGTCTTCCGCGGCATCGAGGGCTTCGGCGCGACCTCGCTGATCCACACCCACCGGCTCCTGTCGCTCAGCGAGGATCTGCCGGTGGCGATCGTGATCGTCGACGAGGAGGAGCGCGTACGGGCGTTCCTGCCGCAGCTCGACGAACTGGTCACCGAGGGCCTGGTGATCCTCGACGACTGCGAGGTCATCCGGTACGTGGGACGGGACAAGGCAGACCGGGCCGACCGGGCGGACCAGGGGGACGCCGAGGCGTGAACTGGCTTCTTGTGATCGCGGGCGCCATGGTCGGCGCCCCGCTGCGCTATCTCACCGACCGCACGGTGCAGGCGCGCCACGACTCGGTCTTCCCCTGGGGCACGTTCGCGGTGAACGTCGTCGGCTCCCTGATCCTCGGCCTGGTCACCGGTGCGGTCGCGGCGGGCGCGGCCTCCTCGCAGGTCCAGCTGCTGCTCGGCACCGGTCTGTGCGGCGCGCTGACGACGTACTCGACGTTCTCGTACGAGACCCTGCGGCTCGCGGAGACGGGCGCCCGCTTCTACGCGGCGGTCAACGTGCTCGGCACGGTGGCGGCGGGCCTGGGATCCGCGTTCGTCGGCGCGGCCCTCGCGCAGGCGCTGTGGGGCTGACGGGCCCGCCGGTCAGAAGTACCGCGTGAACGCGTCGGGTCCGACGGCGAACATGCCGCTGAACGGCGTGTTCAGCTGGTAGATCAGCAGCACCGTGAACGTGATCAGCGCGGACAGGCCCATCACCATCACCACGTGCGTGAAGCTCCGCGTCACGCCGAACATGAACATGAAGGCCACCGTGAGGAACCCGCCCACGATCAGGCCGAACCAGATCACCGGCGAGAGCCGCTCCCCGGCGTCCGTCTCCCGCCCGCGCCGCGCCTCGTCGAGCGTGCTCAGCTGCGCCAGCGTCTCCTGCACGGTGGCCTGCTGGGCGGGCGTCGCGTCGTCGGGCACCTGGGCCGTCGACCGCACCCGGTCCAGCAGCTGCCAGCCCGCCTGGTCGGGCCCGGACCCGGCGGACAGCGCGGGCCATTCGGTGTCGACGACATGGCGTACGTACGTCTCGACGCCCGCGCGCATCCGCTCGGCCTGCACGGCGGGCAGGCCCGCCGCGAGCAGATGGATCTGGTGCGCGGCGCCGGCCTCGGACGCCACGTGGTCGTCGGCGCTGGAGTGGGTGTCCCACACCGAGACGAGGGCGAGGCCGAGCACGAGCGCGTAGAGCACGCCGACCATCATCGAGATGTACTCGGCGACGTCCTCCCGCGGTTCGTCGTCCGGGCCCAGTGGCCAGTAGCGGTGCTTGAGCAGGACGATCGCGGCGGCGAGCAGCGCGACGCCCAGGACGATGGCGAGGCTTTCGATCATCGGGGGTCCCGGTCCGGTGTGGTGGGGCGGTCAGTTTCTGCGGGAGCCGAGCAGGACCGCCGCGAGGGCGGCCGGCAGCAGTACGAGGAACAGCGCGGTCAGCAGCCCCAGGCCGGTCGGCGTGTGGTCCTGCCGGACGAAGCGGCGGAGCAAGGAGCCCTGGGGGCGGGCCTGTTGCCGGCGGGCGGCGGGCGGCCGGGGCACGGCCGGGGCCCGCGGCCGCTGAACGGCGTCCGGCGGCGCGACACCCGGCGGCGCGATGCCCGGTGCCGCGATGCCCGGCGGCGGCGGGACGGCGGCCAGTAGCGCGGCGGCGGGCGGGACGGGGCCCGGGGGCACCGGCGGCACGTCCGCCGGCACGTCCGCCGGTTCGTCCAGCGCCTCGGGCGGCACGTCGAACGCGCCGGGCGGCACCGGCGCCACCACCGCGGGCGACGGCCGGGACGGCTGGGGCGGCCGGGGCGAGGGGGGAGTGGTGTGGTGCGTCGGCCCGGGCAGGGTGAAGCGCGCCGAGGCGTCGGCCGTCAGCCGCGGCGGCGCGAGCCGACCGCCCCGGGGACCGAGCGTGCGCAGCCCGTCGGTGCCCTCGGCGCGGCCCCGGCCGGTGTAGGTGCCGGGCGCGCGCCGCACCTCGGCGGCGCACACGGCCGTCGCCCCCGGCGCGATCCGGGCCACGACCGGCGACCCGCCCGCACAGGCGATCCGGGCCGGGGTGAGCGCCGCGTCACCGACCCGGACCCGCAGGACGTCCCGGTTGCCGGTGTTGGTGACGGCGTACCGGACCACGGCGCGGCCGGGCCCCGTCACCCGCGCGGTCTGGACGAGGGCCAGCGCGGCGCCCACCCCCGCGTACCCGGAGCGCGCGCTCGCCCGCACGGTGGCCCGCAGATACGGCTGCCGTCCGGCGGCCGTCGCCTCGCCGACCCACGTGCCGGGGCGGGCCCGGCCGGTCGCCGTGCAGCGCGCCGAACGCAGCCCCGTCAGGCGCGGCACCCGGTCGCCCCCGCCGGCGCAGCGGATCCGGGCGCCCGGCAGCGCGGGGTCCCGGACGCGGATCGCGTAGAGGTCGGCGCCGCTCCGGTTGGTCAGCCGGTACGTCTTCACGACGACGCCGCCGGTGCGGATCCCGGGGCGCAGCGCGCCGAGCCCCGGGCGGGTGTTGACCGTGACATCGAGGGCGAGCCCGCGCGTCCCCGAGCCGTCGGCGGACGTCGGGGCCACCGAGGACCAGCAGACGGCGCAGAGCAGCAGGCCCAGCAGGATGCCGCGGGCCGGTGCGCGGCCCGTACGGATACGGCCAGGTCGTCCGATGATCACTCCGGAGATGCTGGTCGCGGGCCGCGGCACCCGGCGGCCTGGCACGCGTACACGCTGCGTGATTCACCCGACCGGCCGCCATGATCCTGCCGCACGGCGCCGGCCCGGTTGTACTGCTGGGGGTGGCGGGGTGCGCGGCACGGACCGTGTCGACACGTACCGGCACGTACCGGCACGTACCGGCACGTAACGGGACGTGCCTGGGTGCCCCGGAACCGCTCCGGAACCGCTCCGGCATCGCTTCGGAACCGCTCCGGCATCGTTCCGGAACCGCTCCGGCATCGCTCCGGACCTTCCGCGGTGGACAGCTCCACGCACTACGCACAGGGACGAGGTGGCCGTCATGGCAGCCCCGACAACCGACGTCGCCGTCGAGCCGACGGCGCCCGCGCGACCGGCCGAAGGGACCGACCCCGCGCTGCTGATCGAGGCCTCCGTGCTGCTCGCCGACGCGGCGCTCGCGGCCCGCAGGACCGGCGCCGAACTGACCGCGGCCTGGGCCAGCTGGCGGGTCGGGCTGCAGGCGGTGCGCCGGCCCGGCTGGGCGTTCGGCACCGCCGTGTCGGCGGCCCGCGCGCTGACCGACCCGGCGGGCCTGGGCCTCGCCGTCAACGGCGGCCTCGTCGGCGAGACCGTCCGCTCCGTGGGCGCCATGGCGCGGCGCAGGCCGGCCGCCGTGGCGATGGCGGTCGACGCGTTCGCGCTGCGCATCGAGGCCGCGGCCCGCGCCCACCCCAATCTGGCCGCGCCGCTCGCCAAGCGGTTCACCGACGCCGTCGTCGCGGGCCGCAGGGTCGAAGCGCTGCGCGCCGTGCGGGAGCTGACCGATCTGCTCGGCGTCACCCGCACCCTCACCACCGTCAGCCCCGTACTCATGGAACTGCTCGCGCTGAACGGGCTGCTCGACGAGAACCCCACCAACGACGGCTTCGCCTGGGTCACGCTGGCCGGCGGCGTGCCCACCACCGATCCCTTCGTCGGCCTGCCCGCCGGGTTCATCCGGCACCTCAACCCGGGCCGCGGCAGCGCCGAGCGCGCCGAGCCCGACCCGCTCCTGGAGCGGGTGCTCACCCGCTCCGGCAACGACATCGTGCGCTACATCGACGACATCTCCGCCCTCGGCAACCACGGCCTCGCCCTGCTGCGCCGCATCGCCTGCGCCGACGGCACCGAGCGGTACGCCGTGCTGCTGCCGGGCACCAGCTTCGGCCGGCTCAGCAACAGCACACCGCAGGACGTCGTCGGCGCGTTCGACGGGTGCCTGCGCACCGACACCACCTACACCCGGTCCGTGCGGCAGATGCTGCTGCGCGCGGGCGTGCCCGAGGGCGCCGAGGTGATGATCGTCGGACACAGTCTCGGCGGCATCACCGCCATCAACCTCGCCTGCGACCTGGACTTCGTGTCGACGTACCGGCTCACCCACGTGATCACCGTCGGCTCGCCCATCGACAACAAACGCCCCGCCGACCCCACGACCCAGGTCGTCAGCCTCGTCAACGAGCACGACGTCATCCCGGGCCTCGACGGACGCGGGCCCGCATCGGCCAACGACATTCCCGAGAGCTGGATCGAGCTGGCCTGGACCGACGAGACGTACGACTACCCGCTCTCGCACGCCCCGCAGGCCTACGCCGACAGCCTGAGCGACAGCCAGAGCGCGTACCGCGACCGCGTCAACGCGCTCATCACGGCCTACGAGGGCGAGATCGTCGCCAACCAGCCCTACCAGCTGCGCGACAAGTGACCATTCCCCCGAGCGAGTTGTACGGAGTACGGCCATGAATGCCAGCGACACCACGACGACCGCGACCGCGGTCACCGACGCCCGGCCCGCGACCGCGTGGCCGCTGGAGAGCGTCCTCGTCAGCGCCGCCCTCGCCGCCCGGCGCACGCCCTGGATCGACGCTCCGGCGCGCGCCCTGGGGCTCAGGCCCTTCACGCGGCAGGAGCTCACCCGGCAGATCCTCGCGCAGGTGCGGCGCACCGCCTCCGGGCGGCCGACCCGGCTGCGCACCGCGTTCGGCACCTTCCTGATGCCGCTGGACCACGACGACGCGACCGCCCTGATCGCCGCCGCCGACGAGGCCGGCGCCCTGGGCGAGGTCACCGCGCTGACCGATCAGGGCGGCCGGCTGCGGCTGGCGCCGCACGCCCGACTCCCGGTGTCCGTCGAGTCGTTGGACGGCCGCGTGCGCCACGCCGCCGACGCGGAGGCGGCCGGGCTGCTCGCGGCCCGGCGGGGCGACGCCACCCTCGACCGGGCCGACTGGTGCGCCGCCGCCCGCCGGCTCGCCCGGCGCGTGGTGCTCGGCGACGCGGCCGCCGCCGACACCCTCGTCAGCGACATCCTCGACGCCACCGCCCGCGCCGCCGACGACGCCGAACTCGCCGCGCGCCAGGCCGCGTTGAGCCGCCGGATCGCCCCGTACATCGCGTCCCTCCCGGTCACGGAGACGGTCGTCGTGCACGCTCTGGAGACCGTCACCCGCGCCCTCACCGACACGGCGGCGCAGGCCCTGGCCCTGCTGGCCTGCGGACCCGGCACCGAGAGCACCGAGAGCCCCGAGAGCACGGACAGTACCGGGAGCACGGACAGTACCGGGAGCGCCGAGAGCTGTGTGGCCACGGCGCTGCGCCGCTATCCGCCGCTGCCCGCCACCGTCCACCGGGTGCGGGCCCCCTTCGTCCTGGACGGCATGACCGTCGAGGCCGGGACCGAGATCCTGTGCGCCACCGCCTGGTTGCGCGACCTCGACGGCGGGGACGTGTTCGGCGACGCGGGCGAAGACCCGGCGGCGTCGCTGTGCGCCGCGCCGCAGACCTGCGCCGTGGCCCGGCTCGCCGCCCGCGCCGCGACCGAGTTCGTCCGCGCCCTGACCCGGGACACCACGCCGCTGCTGCTCGAACCGCGCCTCGACCCCGACGCGCCGCCCGCCGAACTGCCCCCGGGATCCCTGCGCCTCGCGCTCGCCAACACCGGCGCCGACACGCACGTACCGGACGACTCGAACGTGCAGCAGGCACCCCCGGCCGGGCGGAGCGCCGCCCACTACGCCGGGCTCGCCGCCGCCTCCGCGCGGCGCCTGGAGGAGCACGGGCGCAGGCTCGCCGAGTTCGCCCGGCAGCCCGGCTTCAACCACGACGCCTTCGGCGAGCGGTGCCGGATGACCCTGCTCGCCCATGCGGAGCGGTGCGCGCGGGCCGCCGCCGACGCGCGCCGGGCGGCGGACTGGCTCGCCGGCTGACGTGTCGGCTGCCCCGTCGGCCGCCTCGTCGGCGTCACCAGAACGGCGTCGTACGGCGCTCCCGGTCCCGGTCGACCATGCCCTGCACCGTGAACCAGACCTCGTCGCACAGCCGTCGCGTCGCCGCCGACCGCTCGGCGAACGAGGCGGTGCGGGCCGCGGCCGGGGCGTGGATCGGCTCGCCGACGCTGATGTACCACTTGGCGGGCAGCGGCACCGGAGTGGTCACGGGGAAGTACGGCAGCCCGAACCGGCGGGCGAGCGCCCCGATCTCACCGAGCTTCGGATACGTCTCCTCGGCCCCCACGATCGACACCGGCACCACCGGCGCCCCCGTGAGCACCGCCGTTGTCGCGAACCCGGGGCCGAAGGGCCGCAGCCGGTACCGCTGCGAGAAGTCCTTGCCGACCCCGGCGAACCCCTCGGGGAACAGGGCGACGAGCTCGCCCGCGGCAAGCAGGTCGCGGCCCAGCGTCGGATCGTCGGTGACGACGCCGTGGTCCCGGGCGTACGCGGCGAGCACCGGCGTCCGCAGCACGAGTTCGGACGCGTAGACCCGCACCGGGCGACCCAGCTGTCGCAGCAGCACCTTGTGCAGCACGAACCCGTCCAGGCCCCAGGCGCCGGAGTGATTGGCCGCGAGGAGCGCGGGGCCGGTCCGCGGGATGTGCTCGGTTCCGGACACCTCCACACGGAAGTAGTCGTCGGCCAGCAGCCCGAGCAGTGTGTCGGCCAGGTCGGATTCCCATGTCACGGAATCCCACTTTCTGCTGAAAATGACGTACCGCAAGGCTAAAGATGCTGTTGGGGTGGTTTCTTCCAGTATGACCACATCATCCCTGCGCCCCACCGCGGAACTGATCACCGGCCTGCTGATCGACAAGTTCGAGGTCGATCCGGCCGGCCTGAGCGACGACGCCCTGATGACGGACCTGCTCGTCGACTCGCTGATGGTCGTCGAGATGGCCATCTCCCTCAAGGACGACCTCGGCGTCACCGTCACCGAGGCGGAGCTGCGGGAGCTGGGCCTCGCCGAGTTCACGGCCCGCGTCGACGCCCGGCGGACCCGGTGAGCCGCCGGGACACCTCCGTCACCGTCACCGGACTCGGCCTCGTCACCCCGGCGGGCCGCGACGCGGACACCACCTGGGCCGCCGTCCGCGCGGGCCGCGCCTGCGCCGCCCGCGACGCGCAGCTGTCCGGCCTGCCCGTCACCCTGAGCTGCCGCGTCGAGGGAGCGGCCGAACTCCCGCTGCGCCAGCGCGGGGTCGCGCACCTCGACCCGAGCGTGCGGATGGGGCTCGCCGCCGTCACCGAGGCGCTCGACCGGGCCAAGCTCGACCCGGCCGAGTGGGACGGCACCCGCGTCGCCGTCGTCGCCGGGGTCGGCGCCGGCGGCACGCAGGCCCAGCAGACGGCCGCCCGGCGGCTGGCCGAGGACGGGCCCGGGTCCGTCTCCCCGTACTTCCTCACCGGCTATCTGCCCAACATGGTGTGCGCCACCGTCGCCCTGCACCTCAACGCCACCGGGCCCACCTTCGCCGTCTCCACCGCCTGCGCGTCGGGCGCCACCGCCATCGGCGCCGCCCGCGACCTGCTCGCCTCCGGGCAGTGCGACATCGCCGTGGTCTGCGCCGCCGAGACCTCCGTGACGCCGCTCATCGTCACCGGCTTCGCCCAGCTGGGCGCCCTGTCCGACACCGCGTCACGCCCCTTCGACCGGGCCCGCGACGGCTTCGTCATCGCCGAAGGAGCGGGCGCGCTCGTACTGGAGCGGGCCGAGCACGCGGCCGCCCGCCGGGCGCCCCGCCTGGCCCACCTCGCCGGCTACGGCGCGAGCAGCGACGCCCACCACCTCGTCGCCCCGCACCCCGAGGCACGCCAGGCCGAGCGGGCGCTGCGCGCCGCGCTCGCCGACGCGGATCTGACCGTGTACGACGTCGACCACGTCAACGCGCACGGCACCTCGACCCCGCGCGGCGACGCGATGGAGGCCGGACTGCTCGCCCGCGTCCTTCCGCACCGCCCGCCCATCACCTCCGCCAAGGGCACCCTCGGCCACACCCTCGGCGCGGCCGGCGTCATCGAGGCGGCCCTGACGGTGCTGGCCCTGCGTGACGACGTCGTGCCACCGGTCGCGGGCCTCACCGACCCCGACCCGGCCCTCGACATCGACGCGGTCACGACCACGGCCCGCACCCTCACCTCGTCCGTCGCGGTCAGTACGTCGTTCGGGTTCGGCGGGCACAACGCGGCGGTGGTGCTGGCGCGGGCGTGAGCGGGTTCAGGACCGGACCGCCGTGCCGCACTTTCCGTTCCCGGCCCCGCTGATCGGCTCGTCGCGGTCGTACGGGTCGACGGCGGGGCCGTCCGGGTCCTCCGTGTTCTCGAAGTCCGGGGTGAGGTAGCCGTTGTGGACGTCGCAGCCCGCGTTGGTCGAGTCCACGTAGTACTTGCGCACCGAGAACGTGGTCGGGTCCCTGCCCACCCATGCCGCGTCGTCCCAGCTGATGTCGAGCTCGCGGCGCACGATGGTGCGCGTCACCTCGTCGCTGCCCTCCTCGGCCGATGCGACCGGGTACACGAACGTCACATCGATGCTCACGTCGACGGCGCGACGCTCGCCCTCCTTGTACGTCATGGTGCAGCGGGTCTTGACCACGTCGCCGACGAGCCGCGTCCTGGCGGGGTCGAACCGGCTGAACAGGAGCGTCGCGTCGTACCTCTTGCCGGGCTCCGTGAACGCCTTCTTCACGAAGGTCTGCATGTCGTCCTGGTCCGGGTCGAGGTACGCGATCGCGTCGTCGGGCCGTTGACCACGCAGCACACCGGGGTCGAGGTTCGACGAGACGAGGAAATCCCGCGTCTTCTCCAGCGCCAGTGCCACCTGCGCCTTCGTCATCCAGCCGGACGCCGCCGCAGGCGGGATGTCGATACCGGACGCGCCGTTCTCCCAGGACGCTGCGGGTGAGCCCCTGAACGGCTCGTCGAGCGTGGCCCGGCCGGCGTTCGCCGCGTCGTCGTCGCCGAACCAGCCGGGCACGAGCCCCGGCTGCAGTGCCAGGACCAGGACCACGACGGCGGCCAGCAGCCCGACCACGTACCAGTGCTTCTTCCTGCGCGGCAGCCTGTGCACCCGCCAACCCTCTGGTGGCTCCGACTGCTCCCTGAGCCGTCGGGTCACCATGCGTGCCCGCGCCGAGGGCTCCTTGGGGGCGTCCCGCACCCCCTCCTCCGATTCTCTGAGAAACCGCTCCCAGTCCTCGTCCGATATGGACGAACCGCCTTGATCCCCACCCGGGTTCACGCTCTGCGCTCCTGGCCGTTTCGACTGGGGCCGGCCTCTCCCCAGGCCCGGCCCCGCTTCTTGTCGGCGCATGATTGCACAGGCCACCGACAATGCGGGGGGCTGCGTCAGTTCCGGCGGGCCCGTACATCTCCGTTGACCGTGGTGAGGTGCAGGGCGCGATCGGCCGGGGCGCCGGTCGTGGGCACCATGACGTACGGCCGGCCGTTGTCCGTCGTCGCGGTGACCCGGTAGGGCGCGGCCCCGTGCGGCACCACCGTGGACACCGAGCCGTTGACCGTCCGCGCGGTGACGCGGCGGGGCGCCGTCGCGCAGTCCAGGGTGAGGTCACCGTTGACCGTCCCGGCGGAGACCGAGCGGGCCCGCAGCTGTGTCGCGCGCACGGAGCTGTTGCGGGTGACGAGCCGCGCGGGCGCGTCCGCGGCGCCCGAATCCGCCACCGTCACATCGCCGTTGACGGTCGTCAGGTCCAGGGCGCCGGGGACGCCCGCCGCGTCGATGCCGGCGTTGCGGGCGACGACGGTGACCGCCGTGTCGTGCGGTACGCCGATCCGCGGCATCCGGGGACAGTCCGATCCGCAGCTCAGGTCGAGGACCCACGTGCCGTCGCGGTGCGACCAGTGATGGCCGACCCGGCGGTCGACGGAGACGTCGTCGCCGCCGGCAGGGCGCAGCCGCAGGCCGTTGTCCGTCGTCACCACGAGCCGGGTGACGGCCGACGCGGGCCCGTCGGCCCTGGCGGCGGAGCCGGAGTGGTCGCCGCAGGCCGCGAGGGACACGGCGAGCGCGAGGACCACGGCGCAGGTCGCTGCTCTCATGGGGGCCGGTTGCCCCGCACCGTGACGTCCATGCGTGCCCGGATCCGCCCCTGCATGACAGGACGCGGTCCGGGAACGCGGACGCCATGGCCGTACTGAGGAAATACGCACGCCCGATGCTCGCCTCCGTCTTCGTCGCCGGAGGGCTCAAGACCGTCCGCGCGCCCGAGCGCGTCGCCCCGGCCGCCGAACCCGTGGCCGGGCCCGTCGCCTCCCGGGTGCCGAAACTGCCCGACGACCCGGAGCAGCTGGTCCGGTTGAACGGCGCCGTGCACATCGGCGCCGGACTGCTGCTCGCCACCGGTGTCGCGCCGCGCTTCGCCGCGCTCGCGCTCGCCGGCACGCTCGTGCCCACCACCCTGGCCGGGCACGCCTGGTGGAAGGAGAAGGACCCGGAGCGGCGGGCCGAGCAGCGCACCCACTTCCTGAAGAACGCGTCCCTGTTCGGCGGGCTGCTCATCGCGGCCGCCGACACCCACGGCAAGCCGTCCGTGGCCTACCGGGCGCGCGGCGCCGCGGCGAAGGGCCGCACGTCCGCGTCCCGGATGCGCCGCGACACCACGGGCGCCGTGCGCGGTCTGCGCGACCGCACCACCGGCGCCGTCCACGAGCTGCAGGACCGCGCCCAGCAGGCCGTCACCCGGTGAGCAGCTCCCGCGGCACGAACCCGGCCCCGGCGAGCCGCTGCCACAGCGCGTCCGGGACCGGGTGCCGGGCCGCCGCCGCGTTCGCCGTCACCTCGGCCGCCGAACGGCAGCCCAGGACGACGGAGTCGACGGCCGGATGCAGGAACGGGAACTGGATCGCCGCCGCGGGCAGCGGCACGTCGTACTCCGCGCACAGCTCCCGGCACCGGCGTGCCCGTTCCAGCGCCTCGGCGGGCACCGGGCGGTAGTGGAACATCGCGTCCGGCGACGGGTCGGCGAGCAGTCCCGTGTTGAAGACCCCGCCGACGACCACCGCCGTGCCCTTCTTCGCGCACAGCGGCAGCAGGCTGCCCAGCGCCTCGTGGTCGAGCAGTGAGAAGCGGCCCGCTATCAGCACCACATCGACCTCGAACTCGTCGACGTACGCGGCGAGTTGCGTGCTGTGGTTCATGCCGAAGCCGATCGCCCGGATCAGGCCCTCGTCCCGCAGTCGCCGCACGGCCGGGTAGGCGGTGCGGCGGATCTCGTCCGGGTAGTCGTCGGGGTCGTGGAGATAGAGGATGTCGACGCTGTCGCGCCCCAGGCGGGTCAGGCTCGACTCCAGGGACGCGCGGATGCCGCGCTCCGTCCAGTCGGTGACCACCTCGCCGGGCGAGCCGTCCGGGCGGGGCCGCAGCAGCCAGCCGGCCTTCGTGGAGAGGACCGGATCCGTGATCCCGGCGGGGGCGAGCAGCCGGCCCAGGCGACTCTCGGCCTGGCCGTGGCCGTAGCGGGGCGCGGTGTCGAAGTACGTGATGCCCTCGTCGGCCGCGGCCTTGAGGGTCGCCGCCGCGGCCTCCTCGGTGACCTCCTCGAAGAGGCCGCCGAGCGGTGCGGTGCCGATACCGAGCCGGGGGAGGGAGAAGGGCAGCCGGTGGGTCGTCATACCGTGGTCCAGGGGGAGGCGCAGGCCGCGCGGCCCGCGCGCAGCGTCATGGTCAGGGTCAGCCGCAGCTCGCTGCGGGCGGGCAGTTCGACGCGCACGTACGCGCCCTCGACCGGCCGCTCGGGCCCGTCGTCCGTGCGTACCGCGGTGATCCGGTGCTCCGCGAACGAGCCCGCCTGCACCAGCAGGGAGCGGGCCGTGCCGCCGAGGTTCACCAGCTCCACCACCGTGTGCTCCGGGCGGATGTCGCGCACGAGCGCCGCCACGTCCTGGGGCAGGCCGGGGCGCCGCGCCTCGAAGTCGTGGTAGCGGACGTGGAGTTGGGCCAGGCCACCGTTGTAGAGGACCTGCGGCGAGCCGGTCGTCAGCTGCAGCAGGGCCTCCGTCACCACGGGGTTGAGGTGCTGCCAGTGGTGGATGTCCAGGGCGTCCGGGCCGACCGCCGGATCGACGGTGTCGCCCTCGATCGCGGCGACCCGCTCCGCGCAGCTGTCGAGCGCGCTGCGCAGCATCCGCTCGGGGAATCCGGCGTTGCGGCCCTGGAGGAACTCGTACCAGGGCTCCTCGTGTCCGGCCTCGTCCTTGATGCGCTGGGTGTGGACGGCCGTCCAGTCCCAGGCGGCCCCGGCGCGCAGCTCCTCGATCCGGTCCCGGTCCTGCCGATCCCGGCTGAAGTGCCAGAGCGTGAGCGGGAGTTGGCCCGGCATCACGGTGAAGTCGAACCAGCCGGAGTCGTTGTGCCGCTGCGGCACCATCAGGGTGCGCCCGGCGTCCATCGCCCGCAGGTGCGGCTCCCAGCGCTCGCCCAGCGTGCCCATCTCGTGCATCCCGCGCTGCTCGGCGTGGCGCAGGACGACGTCCAGCGGGTTGCGGGCCAGGTCGAGATAGCCGCGGTCGCCGGTCAGCAGGGTGGCGTTGGTGGCGCCGATGATCGCCGAACTGCCCACGGGGGACAGGCCGTGCGGCCACGACCAGCCGTAGTGGCCGCCGTACCAGCGGCCGTCGAGGTACTCGCCCACCTCACCGCTCAGCCCCACGTTGTCGGGCACGACGTCGCGGCCCGCGAGCCGCTCCTGCCACACCCCGACGTACTCGGCGACCCAGTCCGCGTACCGCTGTTCACCGCTGAGCAGGTACGCGTTCGTGGCGAGGCCGGTCGCGCCCAGGTTCACCAGGGTGTCGCCGCGGCCCATCCGGTCCCACATCGCCCGGCCGTACGCGCGGGCGAGCTCCGGTGACGCGGCCAGCTGGTCGAAGGACGTGACGCCGGGGAAGCCGTCGAGCGGCAGCCCGTACGGGTGCAGGGCCAGGCTCCACGGGAAGTACGCCTCCTCGTCGCTGAATCCGAACCGCGGGCCCGCCGCGCCGTTGTGCGGCGCGCGCAGCAGACGGCGCTCCGCGTCGTAGTTCGGCCCGCCCGGAAGGTAGAAGTCGGCGAACCGGCACGCCAGTTCGCGCAGCTCGGGGTCGTCCGGGTCGGCCAGGCACAGGCCGTAGAAGAGCAGCAGGCCCTCGCCCTGGTGGAACCAGTCGTAGCCGCGCTCCAGTCCGTCCACGAGCATGCCCATCTCGGTGAGCTGCGCGCTCACGCCCCGCCAGTGCCGGCGCGCGGCCGTCAGCAACTCGGCGCTGCCGCCGAGCAGATACAGCGTCGGCCAGTTGAAGAACGGCTCGTAGAAGTCGTCCACGCCGTCCCGGCCGTCCATGCCCTCGCCGAGCCGCTCCCGGAAGACGAGCCGCCCGTCGCCCTCGGTGTAGCGGTCCGCGAACAGCCGCCACGCCTTCTCCTGCGCCGCGAACAACTCCCGCTCCAGGAGCGCCCATCGGGGTGCGTCGCCGAGGGCGCGGCGGGCGGTCAGCAGCGGTCCGTGCGCCCCGCTTCCCACGGGCCCGTCCGCGGGCCCCGCTCCCGGTCCATCGTCGGTCCGCTCAGGCCTGAGCATCGAGAACACCCGTCCCCTCGTCGCCAAAGTATTGAACAATCGCCCATCGATAGCCGATGGTTAGACTCACCGGCGGGGAGTCGGCGTGTCAAGAGAGCGGGAGCGGCCGTGATCGACTGCCATGTCCATCTGTGGGACCCGGCGCACGGGTTCGGATGGATCAGGCCGGACAGTCCGCACCACCGCCCCTTCACCGCGTCCGACCTGGAGCAATCGGGCCGGGACAGCGGCGAGTTGGCGGGACGGGCCGTGCTGGTCGAGGCGTCCCGTGGGGACGACGGCGAGACCGCGGCGCTGCGCGCGCTGCGGCTGCGCCGCCCCGACCTGGTCGCGGGCTACGTCGCGAATCTGCACGTCCACGGCGAGCAGGGCCCCGACCGGTTCCGCACCCTGCTCGACGCCTGGGGCGACTCACGGCCCAACGGCATGCGCCTCGGCGGTGCCACCTGGGCGCGCACCCCCGGCCCCGCCCGCACCCTGGTCCCGGTCCTCGCCGAGACCGGCCTGGCTCTCGAACTCAACCTGTACCGGGGCGCGTTCACCGCCGCCGCCGAGGCCGCCGAGCGGCACCCCGGACTCACCGTCGTCGTCGACCACCTCGGCAACGCGCCCCACCTGGACGCCGACGCCACCGACGACGCCACCGACTGGCGGCGCGACCTGGAGCGGGCCGCCGCCTGCCCGAACGTGCTGGTGAAGATCTCCGGACTCCTCACCCAGCAGCACGGCGTCGCACCGCACCGGGTCGCCGGCCTGGTGCGTGACGTCGTCGACACGCTCGGGGCCGACCGCTGTCTGGTCGGCTCCGACTGGCCGATCTGCCTGCCGCGCGGCAGCCGCGCCGACTCGCTGAACCTGTCCCTGGCGGGCCTCGACCGGCTCACCGCGGACGAGCGCGCACGCGCCCTGCACACGAACGCCGTCCGGGCGTACGGCCTGAACCGCTGACGCCCCCGGCCCCGGAAGCCTTCAAGGAGACGCCCCGTGCCCCAGTTCGACCTGCCCCTCGAAGAGCTGGAGAGATACCGCCCCGCACTGCCCGAGCCCGATGACCTCGACGCGTTCTGGCGGCGGACCCTCGACGCGCAGCAACAGCACCCCGTGGCACCGCGGTTCACGCCCGTGCACAACGGGCTCGCCACGATCGACACCTTCGACGTGACGTTCGCCGGCTACGGCGGCCACCCGGTCCGCGGCTGGCTCCAGCTGCCCGTCACCCGCACCGGACCGCTCCCCGTCGTCGTCGAGTACCTGGGCTACGGCAGCGGGCGCGGCGCCCCGCACGAGAAGCACCTGTGGGCCGACGCCGGGTACGCGCACTTCGTCATGGACACCCGCGGCCAGGGCGCCGAGACCCCCGACCCCGATCCCGCCTCCGGCGACATCGCCGCGGCCGGCTTCCTCACCCGGGGCGTCCTCGACCCCGAGCGCTACTTCTACCGGCGCCTGTACACCGACGCCGTACGCGCCGTCGCCGCCGCCCGCGCGCACCCCGCCGTCGACCCGTCCCGCACCGTCGTCACCGGCACCAGCCAGGGCGGCGGCATCGCGCTCGCCACCGCGGGGCTCGTCCCCGACCTCGTCGCCTGCCTGCCCGACGTGCCGTTCCTGTGCCACTTCCCGCGCGCCACCACCATCACCGACGCCGTGCCCTACGTCGAGGTCACCAAGTTCGTGAAGCTGCACCGCGAGCACGCCGCCACCGTCGCCCGGACGATGTCCTACTTCGACGCCGCCACGCTCGCCCGCCGGGCGAGCGCCCCGACGCTCTTCTCCGTCGGCCTCATGGACCACATCTGCCCGCCCTCCACCGTGTACGCCGCCTTCAACCATTACGGGGCGCTGCGCGAGGTGGATCCGGGCGACAAGGAGATACGCGCCTATCCCTTCAACGATCACGAGGGCGGCGGGCCCACCCACGAGGCCGTCAAATTGGAATGGCTGGCCGGGCAGCTGAAATTCGCCCCGTGATTCCATCGATAGGCGATGGATGCGTATCATGGCCGGACTCCGGACAATGGAGCAACTGACGTGCCCCTGCGCAGGATTGGGAATTCATGGCATCTAATGCGTCGGGTGGATTCGTCTCCACGCTGGCCACCAACAAGGACCGGTTCCGCAAGACCCTGATCTCGGACCAGGTGTACGAGCTGCTGCGCCAGGCCGTCGTCGACGGCGATCTCGCGCCGAACGACCGGGTGGTCGAGTCGGAGATCGCCCGGCGGCTCGGTGTCAGCCAGGCCCCGGTGCGCGAGGCGGTCAAGCGGCTCGCCCGTGAGGGCCTGCTGATGCACGTGCCGCGCCGCGGCCACTTCGTCGTCGAGATCTCCTCCGAGGACGCCGAGTACGCCCGCCAGGTGCGCGAGCCGCTGGAGCGGCTCGCCGCGCGGCTCGCCACCGAGCACATCACCGACGACCAGCTCGCCGAGCTCGACGCGCTGGTGGAGCGGATGCACGAGGCGGTCGCCGCGCACGACGTGAGCGGCTTCCGGGACGCCGACATCGAGTTCCACACGCTGGTCAGCCAGTACGCGGGCAATCCGTTCCTGGCCCGGATGTGGGAGGTCATCGAGCCGAGCCTGCGCACCCTGCGGGCGATCTCGGACCCGCTCTTCGACGGCGACTGGTGCGCGATGGCCGACGAGCACGGCCGTCTGGTGGGCCTGCTGCGGTCCGGCGAGCCCGACAAGGCGGCCGCGGCGTTCGCCGACCACGCCGCCGGGCGCGGACCCGTACCGGACGCACGCGCGGTCCCCGGCCCGCGACGGCGCACGGCCGCGAAGAAGACGACGGCGAAGAAGACGACGGCGAGGACGGCGGCGAAGAAGGCCCCCGCCACCGCCAAGGAATGACCGAACAGTGGGGCCCGGATGCGGAATTCCGCATCCGGGCCCCACTTTTTTGCATGCGAGTTGCAGAACCGGAGAATTCCCGGGGAATTAGCGACGGGCGCCTGCGGTCCACAGCGGCGCGCCGTACTGGAACGCACCCAGACTCGGTGTCGCGTCGGTGGAACCGTCATTGATCCCCGGCAGCGCGAGCGCCGCATTACGGGCCGGCGAATCGGCCGTCAGCCGGTAGTCGTGGTTCGCCGCGTCGACGAAGAGCGGATCGGTCGTCGAGGGCAGATTGTTGGAGAGCACCAGCCCGCCGTCCGTCGCCCCGGTCAGACCGCGGATCTCCCCGATGTTGTTGTAGATCCGCGTGCCGGTCGACTGCCCCGCCTCCTTGACGTAGAAGAGCGTCATCCCGCCGGTGTTGTTCGCCACGAGGTTGTCGTGCGAACCGGTGCCGAGCCCGTTGAGCATCACCGTGCCCTCGCGGTTGCCCCAGCCCACGTTGTTCGCGATGACGAGGTCGCTCTGCCCGTTGTCGGCGTAGATCCCGGAGATGCCGAACGTCGACGACTTCGTGCTCGGGTCGGGGTCGTGCAGCACGTTGTGGTCGAGCGACGAGCCCATCATGTACGCGCTGCAGCAGGTGTAGATCGCGGCGACGTCCAGGCTGAGCCGCGCGTACCCCGAGATGTCGTTGTACGCGATCACGTCCTTGCCGGGGTCGAGCCCGTCCACGGTGTTCCACTGCAGGTTGATGCCGCTGCGGCCGACCCGCGAGATCGTGTTGTGGGTGACCGTCTGGCTGTTGCCCTGCACGGCGATGCCGGCCGCGTACGTGCCCATGTAGTCGACGTCGTGGATCACGTTGTCGGTGGCCGTGTTGTTCTGGCCGCGCAGCGCGATCCCGTTGCCCGCGCTCAGCGACAGATCACTGTTGGTCACCTTGTTGTGGGTGCCGTTGATGACGAGCCCGGTGTCCGCGACGCCGCGCGTCACCGTCGAGCCGCAGTCCGTCGCGCCGCGCGTGATGTCCGTGTAGTGCGACAGGTACTGGCCCTTGATGCCGTCCAGTGTCACGCCCGTGCTCGTGTCGCCCGTCTGCACGGTCGTCGCGAACAGCTTGACGCCCGCCACCGTGACGTGGCTGGTGTTCGTCAGGTCGAAGCCCAGGGCGCGCCGCTTGACCTCCACCCGGTGGTTGTCCGGGTCGTCGTCCCCGTACACGTACAGCTTCTTGGCCGTCGGGTCGTAGAACCACTCGCCGGGGTGCGCCAGTTCACCGATCTTCCCCGACAGCGCGTACCGCGTCTCGTTCGGTACGACCTTGTGGACGCACGGCGGCGCCACGTCGAGGGTGACCGAGCCGACCGCCGAGCTCTTCACGGTGCCGGTGGCCGAGATGTACCAGTAGCCGGTGAGGGCACGCGCGCCGTCCCAGTACCCCGCCGGGCGGGTCAGGGCCGCATCGGAGATCGTGGCGTCCGCACTGCCCGCACCGGCGTACTGGAGCGTGGGTCCCAGCAGGTCGAGGCCGGGATAGGGCCACTGGGCCTCGATGTCCATCTTCTTGTCGGTGAACACCTGCACCGTGGAGACGTCCGTACCGAGGTCGACGTCGGTGCTGTAGACGTGCCCGGCCGCCACCGCGTCGCTGAACTGCGAACCGGCCGCGTACGGATCCTTCTTCGCGATCTCGGTGACGTCGGCGGCGGTGACCGGGTCGAAGCCGGTCAGCCGCGAGGCACCGTTCACCGTGACGTCCGCGCCCACCGCGGCCTTGTACGTGATCGGCAGCTCGGCCGTGCCGGACCGGGCCGGGACCACCGTCTCCTCGTACGAGCCCGAGACGATCTCGCAGGTGTCGCCGGGCACCATGACGTCCGCGCACTTCTGGATGTGCCGGAACGGGTAGGTGGCGTTGGTGCCGGCGTCGGCGTCGTCGCCGTACGGGCCGACGTAGTAGGTCGTTCCCGCCCGGGACTGCTCCGGATGGGCCGCGGCCGGATGACCGGCCACGAGCACCGCCAGGGAGGCGAGCAGGGCGGCCGCGGAACGATGTCTCCATCTCCTGGGCACTGCGTGATCCTTTCTGTCCCCGGCCACCGGTCAGCCCTTCACGGCGCCGACGGTGAGACCGCTGATGATGTGGCGCTGCATGTAGATGAAGAAGATGACGACGGGCGCGACGGCCAGCAGCAGGTTCGGGAACACCTTCGTGAGGTCCGTCGAGTACTGGCTGATGCCCGCGTAGATCGCCGTCGTCACCGTGTAGTGCCCGGACGACGGGCTGAGCAGGATCTGCGGCGAGACGAAGTCGTTCCAGATCCCGATGGAGTTGAGGATCAGGACCGTCACCACCGCCGGGCGCATCAGCGGGAAGATGATGGTCCAGAAGGTGCGGTAGCGGCCCGCCCCGTCGATCGTCGCCGCGTGGTCGATGTCCACCGGGATCGTGCGGATGAACCCGACGAACAGGAAGATGCTCACCGGCAGCGTCGACGCCACGTCGTGCGCGACCAGACCCGTCACCGTGTTCGCGAGCCCGATCTCCCGCAGCACGTAGATCACCGGAATGATCACGGCCGCGCCCGGGATGAACGTGCCCGCGAGGAAGTACAGCAGCACCAGCTGCGTACGCCGCTTGAGGCTGCGCGCGATCGCGTACGCGGCCGGTCCGGCCAGCAGGATGCACAGCACGTCCACCATGACGACGAGGAACAGCGTGAAGCCGTATCCCCCGATCACGTTGAACTGCGGGCTGCTGATCGCCGCCGACATGTGCGCGAAGGTCAGCCCGGACACCGGGATCGAGAACGGGTTGTCGAGGATGTCCTGCTGCGACTTGAACGCGTTGACGACCAGCAGGTAGATCGGCACGACCATCACGACGAACAGGACGCCGAGCAGGGCCCAGCGCAGCGGGGAGCGCGCCCCCTCGCGCTCCGCCGGTCCTGCGTCGTTCTCGGGCGGCCGGACCTTCGGCCTCCCGCCCTTCCGCGTCTCCCGCGCCTCCAGTACGACCACCACGGCTCCTTACCGACCTGTCGCTGCCTGGTCCTGCCGATTGCGCAGCGCCGTCACGAGGAGGGCGAGCACGGCGGACACCACCATCAGGAACACCGCCTGAGCGGTCGCGTAACCGACCTTGGTGCCCTCGAAGGACCGGGCGAGAATGAGATACGTGAACGTCTGCGTGGACCCGGCGGGACCGCCGCCGGTGAGGCTCACCACGATGTCGTAGGCCCGGATCAGTCCCACGAGGTTGAGCACCGTCGCCACGGTCACCACCGGCGCGATCATCGGGATCACGACCCGCAGATTGATCTGCCGCTTGTTCGCGCCGTCGATCGCGGCGGCTTCGAGCAGCTCGGCCGGCACGGTCTGCAGCGCGGCCACGAACAGCACCACGTTGAAGCCGAAGCCCGCCCACACGATGACCGCGATCAGCGTGATCACCGCGAACCGCTCGTCGAAGAGGAAGCCGACCGGCTCGATGCCGAACTTGGCGAGGGTGTTGTTGACGGCGCCGTTCGTGCCGAGGATCGCCGCCCACAGATAGCCGAGGATCAGCGCGCTGATCACGTGCGGGAAGTAGGCGACGGCCCGGAAGAACGAGTTCGTGCGCGACTTCGCCTTCAGGGCGAGGGCGTACACGAGACCCAGGCCCACCATGAGGACCGTGCCCGCCACGGAGATCAGGCCGGTCACGTACCAGGCGTCGCTCGAACTCGGGTCGTCGAACAGGTGCTTGTAGTTGTCGAGCCCGATGAACGCGGCGGTCGAGAAGCCGTCCCAGTCGGTGAGGCTGAGGTACACGGCGACGCCGACCGGCACGACCGTCATCACCGTGTAGAGCAGGACCGCCGGGCCCATCATGCCGAGCGAGACGGCGGACTCGCGCAGCCGGGCCCGCCGCTGCCCCCGCGTCACTGCTGCGAGTTCCACCACTTGTCCAATCCGTCGGCGACGGCCTTCGGGGACGCGCCCGTGTACAGCGACTGGACCTGCTTGTTGAGCTCGTCGCTGAACCCGGCGATCGGCTGGTTCTCACCGGACTTCACGATCACCGAGGGCGCCTTGTCGAGGATCTTCTGCACCGACGTGCCCAGGCTCGACATCGGGTACGAGAAGCCCTGACGCAGGTTCCCGTCGGAGGCGAGCTGGCTCTTGATGGCCTTGGGGTCGGTGGTCGCCCACTTCACGAACTTGATCGCCTCGGCCTTGTGCGGCGACTTGTTCACCACGACGTACGGGTTCGAGACGTTGCCGAACTGGCCGGACGGGTACGCCCCGTCGGTCGGCATCGTGAAGACCCCGATGCCGTCGCTCTTCTTCGCGGCGTCGGCCGCCGGCACGAAGAACGAACCCATGACGTACATCGCGGACTTGCCGTTCAGGAACGCCGTCTGGCCGTCCGCGTAGGTGACACCGAGCGCGCTCTTCTGCAGGTAGCCCTTGTCGATCCAGCCCTTGTAGTCCTTGAGGTACGGGACGTAGCCGCTGTCGGCGAAGGACGTCTTCTTCGCGTTGCGCTTCGCCATCCACTTCGGGTCGGCGGTGAGCACGCCCGCGTCCGCCATCATCGAGAACTGGCCGCCGGTCACCCACTGGCCCGCGGTCTGCAGCGGCTGGTAGCCGGCGCCCTTCAGCTTGCCCATGGCGGCGGTGAAGTCGTCCATCGTCCTGATGGCCGAGGCGTCCAGGCCGGCCTTCTCGAAGGCGGCCTTGTTGTAGAAGACGAGCGACTGAATCTGCTCGCCCACGCCGACCATGTAGTGCTTGCCGTCGACCGCGTACTGGTCGGCGAGCGGTGTCTTGGTGGCCCACGCCTGGTCGGAGAGGTCGGCGAAGAGCGAGGCGGTGTCGGCGGTCGGCGTGATCTGCTGCACGACGTCCGGCGGGTCGCCCGCGGCCAGGTCCTGGCGCAGCTTCGCGTCGGCCGCGATGGTGCCGGTCAGTTCGAGCTTGACCGTGACACCCGGGTGGGCCTTCTCGTACGAGTCGAAGAGGGTGTTCCAGTACTTCTCCGTCAGGTTCGGCGTGATGTTCACGATGACGCGGAGGGTCGTGCCCCCCGCGGCCTGGTCGGAGTCGCCGCCGCAGGCGACGGCGGAGGCCATCACCAGGGGAGCCACGGCGACTGCGCAGGCACGGCGCCACATTGTTCTCATCGGGACACGCTCCGTTGCGTAGTCGTGAATAATCGATAGGTGGTGCTCGGTCGCCGGGCTCCCGGGTGAGACGGGGGACCTGCGAGGAGGGGGTGGGGGAGAGGGAAAGCCGGACGGTAGGCCGCGATGCGGCGACTATCGTCTATCGATTGCCGATGCTATGGGCGGCACCCGGCTTGTTCAAGGGTGCTGCAGCAACCAACCACCGTATGCGGAGCCGACCTTGGGATCCGGGGTCGCGCACGGCAAGGGTGAGACGCGTCAGACGACCGCCCCAACTCCTGGTCAGCTGCGGGTCGTCGAGTTCGCGGCACACCACGCGGGCCTCGGCGACCCGGGCGTCCCAGCACAGGAGGGCGCCGGTCCCGTCCGGTGCGGTGACGGTGGCCCGGCCGTCGTCGAGCTCGACGTGCCCCGCCAGTACGTGGTGCAGGGCCACCTCTCCCGAGCACCCCTGCCAGGCGTCCTCGACCTCGACGTACGGGGTGGCGCCCCGCACCAGGAGCACGGTGCGGTCCCAGCGGGCGAGGGTGCCGGGCGGATAGGCGCCGCTCAGCTCCATCGACAACCGGCTGACGTCGGGGCCGAGTTCGGCCCGCACGCCGCGGGCCCCGTGGTCCGCGCCCGGCAGCTGCTCGGCGCCGGGGTCGGGCACGTTGTGCCAGCGGCTCCGGAACGGCCAGGCCGCGTACCGGTCCGGCCCGAAGGTCCGCGTCGTGTAGGTGGGTCTGCCGACGTCCACCAGCAGCGGCCGCCCGTGCACGGCGAGCCAGTACGAGCCGACGTCCAGATGGTTGTGGTGCTCGCCGTTGTGCCCGGCCTTCACGGCGACGGTCAGCCCGTCCGTGCTCCCGGCCGCCTCGCGGGCCACCAGGATCTGCAGCCGCGGCAGCCAGGTCTCCCGCTCCGGCCAGACCGGCTCCGGCGGGGGACCGGTCACGGCGCGGCACCAGACCGGGTCGGCCAGCGCGGTGAGCGCCCGCCCCAGGCCGGCCCGCGGGGGAGCGGCGCAGTCCTGCTGCAGCGCCCCGGCCAGCGCGTGCGCCACCGTGTCCCGCTGTCCGAGGCGCAGGCCCCAGCGGTGGGCGACCTGCCAGGGCTGCGGGGTGTCGAGCCGGGCGGGCGCGTCGCCCACGTTCACATACCGGTCGGCGCCCAGGTGCATACGCCGTGGGTACTTCAACAGTTCGGCCAGCAGGGGCAGTTCGCGGACGTCCAGGGCCGGTCCCGCGGCCTGCGCGAGCAGGTCGAGGATCTCCAGGAGACGGCAGGCGCCCGCCCACCAGTAGGAAATGCCCTCGTCGATCCCGCCGTCGTCGGGCAGGACACGGAGGTAGTGGTCGAGGCCGTCGGCGACACGGCGCACGAGACGGGCGCGGCGGGCCCGGTCCTCGCACAGCAGCAGCGCGGCGGCGAGCACGGCGCCGTGCACCCACGGGTTCCAGTTGTTGGCCCGCTTCTCCCTGCCGATCCAGGGCCAGTCGGCGCGCCGCTCGAACGGGCCGAGCGCGCGCCGCTCCACCTCCCGCCGCAGCCGTCGCCGCAGCCCCGGCGCCCGCCGGTCCAGATGCGGACCCAGGGCGTGGTCCGCCCAGGCGAACAGGGCGGTGACCTCGGCGGCGCCCAGGTCGAGGTACGGGTCGTCGGGGTCGGGCACGACCTCGCCGCGGCCCGCCGTGAACCGGTCGTGCGCCGCCCAGCACCAGGTGCTCGCCTCGGCGAACGCCATGAGCCCGTCGACGACGGCGTCCAGGTGCGGGCAGGCGCCGGGCGCCGGATCGGTGGCGTCGGCGCACTCGCCGGTCAGCACGGCGGCCAGGGTCAGCAGCGACACCCGCTCCTGCAGCCCCCAGGCAGCGTCCTCGTACGCGCCGCGGTTCCCGTCGCGGAACGCGCGGGCCCACGCGTGCGCGGACAGGAGGGGCGCCGGACGCTTCAACTCCCGTGCGGCGTCGGCGAGCACGCGTTCGCGCAGCGGCTCCGGTACGCCGTCCCACGCGTCGCGGTCGGTGACGTCCGGCACGCCGACGCGCCCGGAGAGCAGCCGCTCCAGGCCGGCGTCGGTCAGCGGCGCGAGACGTTCGCCCAGCGGGCCGGGCACGGGCTCACGCCTCCGTGCCGGGGCCGTCGAGCTCCAGCTCGATGACCGGCAGCAGCACGTCGGGGCGGGCGATCGGCAGGGTCAGCGTCAGGGTGCCGGACGGCTGGCTCTGCGGCGCCAGGTTGTTGTGCTCGGGCGGCGCCTGGTCCATCTCCTGGAAACGGATCTCCGAACCGTCGTGCAGGAACTGCGCGTAGCGCACCCGCCCGGCGAGCCCCGGCAGATGCAGGTGCTTGAGCGGCCAGGCCAGCAGGTGCAGATACAGATGGCGGCCGCGCCGCGTGTACAGGGCGTTCGGCGGCGGGGTGAAGGCGCTCGGCCCCGCGCCGTGCACGGAACGGGAGTGGAGCGCGCTCCAACCGGCGATGTCCCGCAGCGTGGCGCGGGCCCGCGGATCGAGGGCGCCGCGGCCCGTCGGCCCGACGTTCAGCAGCAGATTGCCGCCGCACGCCACGGACTCCACCAGCATCCGCACCAGCAGTGCGGGGTCCTTGTAGTCGTGGTTGTCGCGGTCGTACCCCCACGATCCGTTGAGCGTGTGGCAGGCCTCCCACAGCACCCGCTCGCCGTCCCGCTCCAGGGGGCGGTCGGGCTGGTACTGCTCGGGCGTCACATAGTCGCCGGGGATGCCGAGCCGGTCGTTGACGAGGATGCCCGGCCGCAACTCCCGCACGAGTGAGCGCAGTTGCTCGGCGCCCCACGCCTCGGGCCCCTTCTGCGGGTACGTGAAGTCGAAGAAGAGCAGGTCGATGTCGCCGTACCCGGTGAGCAGCTCCCGTATCTGCCCCTCCATGTACGCGCGATAGCGGGCCATGTCGCGCGGCTCCTTCTCGGCGTCCGTGCCGCGCAGAGGGTGGTGCTCGTCGACCGTGAAGTCCGGGTGGTGCCAGTCGAGCAGCGAATAGTAGAAGCCGACCCGCAGCCCCTCGGCGCGCATCGCGTCCACGAACTCGCGCACCAGGTCACGGCCGGTCGCCCGGACCGAGGTGTAGTCGGTGAGCGCCGAGTCGAAGAGACAGAACCCGTCGTGGTGCTTGGTGGTCAGCACGGCGTACCGCATGCCCGACTCCCGTGCTGTGCGCGCCAGTTGGCGGGCGTCGAAGAGATCCGGGTCGAAGCGGTGTAGATAACGGTCGTACGCCTCCTGCGACATGGTCTCCCGGCTGCGCACCCACTCGTGCCGCGCGGCCATGCTGTACAGCCCGAAGTGCACGAAGAGACCGAACCGAGCCTCCTCGAACCAGGCTGTGGAAGCGGGGGGTTGAGGCGCTGCGAGGTCCGGGGCGGGGTCGGGCACGGTGACTCCAGATGCATTGACAGCACTAATCGATTGGCTGTTATCTACCATCGATAGGCGATGATGTCACTGGCGTAGGCGTGCGACGAGCGCGCGGAGAGGCAAGTGCATGCACCCGACTGAGGATCGCAAGGCGCCGTCGACCGGAGGGGCAGGGACAGTGGCCCGGGTCAACGGCGGCGGCGGGACGGGGGAGCGCCGCGACTACGAGTCGATGCGCGCACCGGTCCACACCGCGGACTATGTGAGGCCCACCGCGGAGATGGTGGAGGCACTCAAGGGCGTCAGCGCGGCGACGGCCTGCGCGAAGCTGCACCAGATGGGCATCACCCGCACGTTCATCGACGGCCCGGTGCCGCTGCACCGCGAACCCGACGTCAAGATCACCGGCGGCGCGGTGACCCTCCAGTTCCTGCCGCAGCGCGAGGACGTGTTCAACGGCGCGGAGCAGGAGGACATCGAGCGCAAGACCCCGCTGTGGGGTGTCCTGGAGTCGGTGCGGCCCGGCGACGTGCTGGTGGTCTCCGCGCACGGCAGCCACTTCACCGGCTGCCTCGGCGACATGCTCGTGCGCTACTTCAAGCTCCGCGGCGGCGCCGGGATCGTGGTCGACGGCCGGGTGCGGGACGCCGCGCGGATCCGCGCGCTCGGCGTCCCCGTCTGGTGCACCGGCGTCACCCCGCACTACGCGTCGCAGACCGAACTGTTCCCCTCGGCGTTCAACGTACCGGTGGGCGTGGGCGGTTCACTGGTCACGCCCGGCGACCTGATCGTCGCCGACGAGGACGGCGCGGTCGTCGTCCCGCAGGACAAGGCGGTCCCGCTCGCCGAGGACTCCCTGCTCCACCAGGACCGGGAGGCGTTCGCCCGGCGCCGCCTCGACGAAGGCGCGCGCCTGTCGGACTACTACCCGCTGACCGGGGAGACCCTGACGGAGTACCAGGAGTACCTGGCGAGCCGCACCGCCAACTGACCACAGGTCATGGGGTGTTGGGCCCACGGCCGGGTCCGGCCGTGGGCCGGTGTCACCGCTGCGCCGGTGGCGCGGGCTGCGGCCGGAGCCAGCCGGCGCCGGAGGCCGACAGGCGGTGCGTGGCCACGGCGACGGCGGCGAGCAGCACCGCGGCCAGACCGAGCACGGGCACGAGACGGTCGTGCAGTACGAGCAGACCGCCGCCGAGCGCGCCGAGGAACATGGCGAGCACGGACAGGATCCGGCGGCCGGGGCGCGGCGCCGCACCGCCGGCCGCGCCGGAGTCCGCGGCGAGACCCGTCAGCGTCAGCGTCAGGACCGTCGTCGTCAGATCCGGGACACCCAGGCGCCGGGCGACCGCGTTCTGCAGACCCATGGCGAGCCCCAGGAACACGATCAGCGTGTACCGCACGCCGGAGGAGACCTGGCCGTCCGACACGGCGGCCGCGACCACCGTGACCGCGACCAGTACCGTCTGCACCGCCGTGGCCGAGGCCAGCAGGTGCCCCCGGTGCGCCGCGAACCGGGTGCCGAGCCGGCCCCCGGCCAGGGCGCCCGCGAGGAAGGACGCCATGGCGGCGAGGGACGCCACCGCGGACAGGCCCTCGGCACCGGCCAGGGCGAACCCGAGGAACACGACGTTGCCCGTCATGTTGGCCACGAAGACGTGCCCGAGCGCCAGATAGCTCACGGCGTCGACCAGACCGGTGACCACCGTCAGGACCAGCAGCAGCGGAGGCAGCGGGCCGTGCCGTTCCTCGCCGCCCGGCACCACGGTGCGGAACGCGTCATTCAGCAGTCTGTGCATACCCGGTCCCTTCCCCGGTGGCGGCGGGCCGGTGCAGCACCACACGGGTGAGCAGTGCGCTCGCCGGTCCGATCACGATGGCGGCGACGGCCACCCATGCCGGCCAGGGGGTGAGGTCCAGCGCATGGTCGGCCGACCACCGCCCCGGCCCGGTCAGGGCCAGCGCGGCGGAGACGACGACGAGGACGAGGGGGTATTCGTACCCGTCGTTCTGGACCCACAGCCCCTTGGGCCGCTTGACGGTGCCCGCGACGGTCATCACGCCCATGGCCGCCATCGCGGCCAGAGGGGTGAGCAGCCCGGCGGCCAGGAACAGTCCGGAACCGATCTGACTGGCTCCCGCGACGAGCGCGGTGAGCCGGCCGCCGCGGAATCCGTCACGGCGGAACTCCTCGGTTCCGCCCGCCCAGCCGTTGCCGCCGAGCCGGAAGCTGACTTTCTGCACCCCGTGTCCGGCGATGAGCAGCCCCACCGCCAGCCGGAGCACCAGCAGTCCGGTGTCCATCAGCCGGCCGCGTGCCCGCCGATGAGGGCCTGCGCGTAGACCAGGCCGAGCCCGTAGGTGCCGCCGTGCGCCTTGACCACGTCGCCCACGGCCGCGTACGTCTCCTGGCGGGCCCAGTCGCGCTGGAGCTCCAGGAGCACCTGCACCCAGGTGACCGGGACGACGCCGGCCTGGATCATGCGCTGGATCGCGTGCTCGTGGGCCTGCGGGCTGACACCGCCGGACGCGTCCGTGACGACGTACACCTCGTAGCCCTGGGCGAGGGCGGAGAGCGCGGGAAGCACGACGCAGACCTCGGTCCACAGGCCCGCGATGACGAGCTTCCTGCGGCCGGTGGCCTTGACGGCCTCGACGAACTCCACGTCCTCCCAGGCGTTCATCGTGGTGCGGTCGATGATCTTCTGCTCGGGGAAGACGTCGGCCAGCTGCGGCATCAGCGGGCCGGAGAAGGACTCGGCGGCCACGGTGCTCAGCACGACCGGCACGTCGAAGACCTTCGCCGCCTTCGCCAGACCCAGGGTGGAGTTGATGACGGCGGTGCGGTCGCCACTGCCGGTGCCGAAGAACATCTGCGGCTGGTGGTCGATGAACAGCACCGCGCAGTCGTCCGGGGTGAGCAGACCGGGGGCGGGAGCGGCGGTGACGTCGGAGAGGGTGACCATGAGGATGAACCTTTCTCGTTCTCGGTGGTTTCTCGATCGGGGTGGTGCGTGGGGGCCCGGAGGGGGACGGCGCAAAGGCCCATCCCCTTCCGGGAGTTCAGAGGTCGAAGCAGGGATCGAAGGGCGTGGCCGCGGTTTCGGGGAGCAGACCGCGCGCCTCGCGCCACCGGCGGTGCTGCTCCGACTCGGCGACGGCCTCGCCCAGCGACTCCGCCTGCCGGACGCCGGCCGGGGCCGACGGACGGGACGCCTGGTAGCCGCCGAAGTGCGCGACCGGGCTCCAGGCGGGGCTGACCGGCGGCAGCTCCTCGTCGAGGCCCGTGTACTCCCCGGCCGCGTAGACGATCCGGCCGCCCGTCACCGTCAGCAGCGACTCGATGTGGGCGATGTCCGGCTCGGGCACGGTGAAGTAGTCGTGGGACAGCACCGCGAGATCCGCGTAACAGCCCGGCCGCAGCACGCCCTTGACCTCGTCCTCGCCGGTCAGCGCGGCACCGGCGCGGGTGAACAGCGCCAGCGCCGTGGCCCGGTCCACCCGGTTCTCCGCGGAGCGCAGCGTCAGACCGCTCACCGAGCGGCCGCTGACCAGCCAGTGCAGGGCGACCCAGGGGTTGTAGGAGGAGACGCGCGTCGCGTCGGTGCCGGCGGCCACGGTCAGACCGCGCTCCAGCATGGCCCCGATCGGCGGGGCCTGCGCGGCCGCGTCCGGGCCGTACCGGCGGACGAACGCCTCGCCCTGGAAGGACAGCCGGTTCTGCACCGACATCGCGCCGCCGAGCGCGGCGACCCGGTCCAGGCTCTCCGTGGAGACCGTCTCGGCGTGGTCGAACAGCCACCGGTTGCCCGCCGGGAAGAGGCCGTCCGCCGCCACCTTCTCGAACACCGCGAGGTCACGGCGGATCGTCTCGTCGTACGTGGCGTGCAGCCGGAAACCCCAGCCGTGCTCCATGAGCAGACGTACCGCCGTCTCGAACTGCGTCTCGTAGGCCGGGTCGAGTTCCGGGCGGGGCTGCGCGAAGTTCTCGAAATCGGCCGCGGACCAGGTGAGGTTCTCACCCGCGCCGTTCAACCGCAGCCAGGCGTCACCGTCCGCCGGATCGGCCGTTTCGATCCAGCGCCGCAGATCGTCGATCTCCTGGCCCGCTGTCTGCGGAAAGAGGTGATAGGCGATACGTATCGACAACTGCCCGGACTTGGCCAGTTCGATGACGGTGGCGTAATTCTCGGGAAAGTTCTGGAAACCGCCGGCGGCGTCGATCGCCGACGTCAGTCCGAATCGGTTCAGCTCGCGCAGGAAATGCCGGGTGGAGGTCGCGCGGTCCGCCGCGCTCTCCAGAACCGGCGCCTTGGCCAGCGTCGAATAGAGAACGAGCGCGCTCGGCGCGGCCAGCAGCATGCCGGTCGGCTCACCGCCGCGGCCCCGGACGATCTGGCCGCCCCGCGGTTCGGGCGTGTCCCTGGTGATCCCGGCGGCCTTCAGCGCGGCCCGGTTCAGGATCGCCGACTGGTACAGGTGCAGGACGAAGACCGGGGTGTCGGGAGCGGCGGCGTTCAGCTCGGCGACGGTCGGCAGCCTGCGCTCGGCGAACTGCTCGGCCGACCAGCCCCCGACCACCCGCACCCACTGGCCCTTCGGTGTACGAGCGGCCTGCTCACGCAGCATCGCGAGCCCCTCACGCAGGCTGCGCACTCCGTCCCAGCGCAGCTCCAGCACGTAGTTGAGGCCGCCGCGGATCACATGCACATGGGCGTCGTTGAGGCCCGGGACGACACGGCGTCCGAGGGCGTCGACCACGCGCGTCGCCGGGCCGATGTGCCCGGCCACGTCCTTGTCGTCACCGACGACCGTGAGGACACCGTCGCGGACGGCGAGCGCCCGGGCCTGCGGGCGGGCCGGATCCCCGGTGTGGATCAGCGCGTTGCGGACGACGAGGTCCGCGCGGTTCTCGGCGATCGCTGCGGTATCCGCGTTCTCTGTGCTCTCTGCGTTCTCTGCGTTCCGGGCCTTGCCTGGGGCATGCGGAACCAGCCCGCCGACGGGCATTGCTGACATCTGAGGAAACTCCCTTGTGGGACGACGAGTTCGGCCTGCGGCAGCGGTACTCGTTCGAATTCGCCCTCACCATAAGCGCGGTGGGAACCCGCCCGCTGTTCCGTCGGAGCACCGGCTTTTGCCTCACCGTGCACGACACGGCTGTGCGCGGTGAGGACAGCAGTGGTGCACGCCGGAGCAATTCCCCCGCACACGGCCGAATTAGCGTTGCGGCGAATGGTTCGGGAACCGCCCGCAGCGGTGTCCGGGCCGGAACACCGGAACGGCCGGTGCTCCCCGTACATCACTGGAGTTGCACATGTCCGACGCTGTGGAACCGGTCCAGCCGGTTCTCGAAGCCGCCGCGGCCGCCTTCGCCGAGGCCACCGCCAACCCCCCGTACCTGTTCGAACTGCCCCCGGCCGAAGGGCGCAAGACCGTCGACGAGGTGCAGTCCGGCGAGATCGCCAAGCCCGCCGTCGACGAGGAGTGGATCACCGTCCCCGGCGGCCCGACCGGCAGCGTACGCACCCGGATCGTCAGGCCGGCCGGCGCCACGGGCCCCCTCCCGGTGATCATCTACATCCACGGCGCGGGCTGGGTGTTCGGCAACGCCCACACGCACGACCGGCTCGTGCGGGAACTCGCCGTCGGTGCCGGTGCCGCCGTCGTCTTCCCCGAGTACGACCTCTCGCCCGAGGCCCGCTACCCGGTCGCCATCGAGCAGAACTTCACCGTCGCCCGGTGGGTCGTCGAGCAGGGCGCGGGCAAGGGCCTGGACGCCACGCGCATCGCCGTCGCCGGTGACTCGGTCGGCGGCAACATGACCGCCGCGCTCACCCTCATGGCCAAGGAGCGCGGCGGCGTCCCGCTGCTCCAGCAGGTCCTGTTCTACCCGGTGACGGACGCGGCGTTCGACACAGGCTCCTACCAGCAGTTCGCCACCGGCTACTTCCTGCGCCGCGACGGGATGCAGTGGTTCTGGGACCAGTACACGACGGACGAGGCCGAGCGCGCGCAGATCACCGCGTCGCCGCTGCGCGCCACCGTCGAGCAACTCGCCGACCTGCCTCCGGCATTGGTGATCACCGGCGAGGCCGATGTGCTGCGCGACGAGGGCGAGGCGTACGCCAACAAGCTCCGCCAGGCCGGCGTCCCCGTCACCGCCGTCCGCTTCCAGGGTGTCATCCACGACTTCGTGATGCTCAACGCCCTGCGCGAGACGCACGCCGCCGAGGCCGCCATCACGCTCGCCACGAACACCCTGCGCACGGCGCTGCACCAGGCCTGACCGTGCTGCCCGGTGCGCGACCCCGCACCGGGCGGGCCGTCGGGCCTGCCGCTGCAGGCAGGGCCCCGTCGTGACGCCCGCGCGACGTCCGACCGGATCGCCGGGTCGTGACGCCCCCCCGCACGGCGTCCGACCACGCTGGCGGACCTCACGGCCCGCGCGACGTCCGACCGGATCGCCGGGTCGTGACGCCCCCACACGGCGTCCGACCACGCTGGCGGACCTCACGGCCCGGGCTCGCCGTACGGTCTCACCGTCCGGTCTCAGCGTCCGGTTTTGTTGTCCGGGGTCGCCGACCGGCCGCATCGGTCGGCCACATCGGCCGGGCACATGAACCGGGCGCGCTGTCCGGTCTTGTTGTCCGGGCGTGCTGGCGGACCTCACGGTCCGGGCTAGCCGTCCGGCCGAACCGTTCGGCCGAACGGACCGGCCACATCGGCCGGGCTCGCCATGCGGCCACATGGGCCGGCAACATCGGCCGGGCTCGCCGTCCGGTCTTGTTGTCCGGGCGTGCTGGCGGACCTCACGGTCCGGGCCAGTCGTCCGGCCGAAACGGACCGGCCACATCGGCCGGGCTCGCCGTCCGGTCTTGTTGTCCGGGCGTGCTGGCGGACCTCACGGTCCGGGCTAGCCGTCCCGCCGAACCGTTCGGCCGAACGGACCGGCCACATCGACCGGGCTCGCCGTCCGGTCTTGTTGTCCGGCCGTGCTGGCGGACCTCACCGCCCGGGCTAGCCGTCCGGCCGAACCGTCCGGCCAAAACCGACCGGCCACACCGTCCGATCAACACCGTCGGCCCACGTCGCCCGGCCGCCGTCGCCCGGGTGTGCCGGGCTGTCGGCTTCCGTCCTGTCCCACCACACCGCGGACCTTCCGGTGCCGCGGACCGCGTCGCCGGTCCGCTTGCTCCGAATGCGGTGCCCCCTATCAAGGAGTGATCCTCAATGTCCGGCTCCACAGCCACCCCCACCGTCGTCCTCGTCCACGGCGCCTTCGCCGACGCGACGAGCTGGTCCGGTGTCATCGCCGAGCTCCAGCGCCACGACATTCCCGTGATCGCCCCGCCCAACCCGCTGCGCGGACTCGCTTCCGATGCCGCCTACGTGGCGTCGGTCGCCGCACAGATCGACGGCCCCGTCGTCCTCGTCGGACACTCCTACGGCGGCGCGCTCATCACCGTGGCCGGCGCCACCGAGAACGTCGTCGGCCTCGTCTACGTGGCCGCGTACGTGCCCGACGAGGGCGAGAGCCTCGGTGAGCTCCAGGGCCGGTACCCGCTGTCCCCGCTGGTGAGCAACCTGAAGGAGTGGACCTACCCCGTCGAGGGCGGCGACCCCGCTGTCGAGGTCACGATCGCCGCCGACGCCTTCCCCGCGATCTTCGCCGCCGACGTGCCGGCCGAGGTCACCGAGGTCCTGGCCGTGGCCCAACGCCCGCTCGCCGCCTCCGTGTTCGAGGAGAAGGCCACCGCCGCCGCGTGGCGGACCAAGCCGTCCTGGGCCCTCGTGGCCGGCGCGGACGAGGCCATCAACCCCGAGGTCGAGCGGTTCGGCGCCGAGCGCGCCAAGGCGAACGTCGTCGAGCTCGACGGGGCCTCGCACGCCGTCGCCGTCTCCCGGCCCGCCGAGGTCGCCCACCTGATCCGCGAGGCTGTCCGCGCGACGGCCTGACCTCTCGGCCCCGGTCCCGGGCCGGGAGTGCGCCCCGCACCCCCGGCCCGGCCCGCTCGTACCCGTACCACCAGGCACACCCCAACGACCGCAGGAGGCGGACCATGACCAACGAAACGGCACGGCCGAGCAGCCAGCCCCGGCTGCACCAGAAGGGCGAGATCATCCAGGAGTTCGGGACCGTCAAGCAGTTCCCGCTCGGCCTCTCCTACGACGCCCGCATGTACTCCTGCCAGCGCCTCAACAAGGTTCTGGCCGACACACAGATCCTCTACGGCCTCTACAAGAAGCACCACTGGCTGATGCGCGGGGCGACCTTCTACCAGCTCCATCTCGTGCTGGACAAGCACGCGGGGGAACAGCTCGACCTCGTCGACACCCTCGCCGAGCGGGTCCAGACCCTGGGCGGCGTCGCGGTCGGTGACCCCCGGCACGTCGCAGAACTCACCTCGATCCCGCGGCCCCCGGACGGCGTGGAGGAGGTCCCGGCGATGCTCTCGCGCCTCCTGGAGGCCCATGAGTCCATCCTGGTCGACGCGCACGAGGCGGCGGCCCGCGCGGCCGACGCGGGGGACGACGGCACCAACGACCTGCTGGTCTCCCAGGTGATCAGGACCGGCGAGCTGCAGACCTGGTTCCTGGCCGAGCACCTCGTCGACACCCCTCTGGTACGCGCCTGACGGACCCACCGGCAAGGATCCGGCCAGAATCCGGCAAGGACCGGGGCGAGCCGGGACGAGCCGGGGAAGAGCCGGGAAAGAGGACGTAACGAATTCTTCCTCCGGTTCTGCCTGGTCCTTCCGCGGCCTGGGTGATGACATCGTTCTGTCGGCGACGGGATCGGGCCCGTGAGCCGGCCACGATGTACAGGGGGCCAGGTGTCGGACGTCCTTTCCACCATGTCACTGTCGGCTGCGGACCGGGCGGAGAGCTGGCGCGACGTGGTGTCGCGCGCGTTCGTCCCGCTCGATGTCGAACTGCTGGGGGAGGAAGCGCGGCCGGGCCGGATCACCGGCGAACGGCTCGGCGCGATGCGGGTGATCGACGTCCAGGGCGGTCCGCAGGTGGCACGGCGCAGCAAGCGCCTGATCGCGCGGGACGGTCTTGAGGTCGTCATCCTCTCCTTCCAGCACCGGGGCACCGCGGTCAAGGAGCAGAACGGGCGGGAGTCCGTGGTCGGACCGGGCGAGTTCTCCCTCTCCGACGCCTCCCGGTTGCTGCGCAAGCAGGTCCGGGAGGAGTTCCGGTTCACGTCCTTCCAGTTCCCCCGCGAGGAACTCCGGGTCAGGGACCAGGACCTGCAGGCGGTGACCGCGACCACGTTCTCCGGCCGCGAGGGCACCGCCGCCGTCGTGGCGAACCACTTCGCGGGCGTGGCACGCGAGGCCGCGCGCTTCGACGCCCCCATGGGCCGGCAGATCGCCGCGACGGCCGTCGACCTGCTGGCGCTGCTCATCGACGAGCGCTGCGGCCGTCTCACCCCGCAGGCTCCGGAGACCGCAGCGGCGCATCTGGTCCGGGTCAAGGACCACATCCTGCGCCATCTGCCGGACCCGGGTCTCTCCCCGTCCGGCATCGCCGCCGCTCACCACATGTCGGTCCGCTACCTCCACAAGCTGTTCCAGTCGGAGGGGACCACGGTCGGCGGCTGGATCCGCAGCCGCCGCCTGGAGCGGTGCCGCCGCGACCTGCTCCGTTCCCCGGCCCTCGGCCTGGGGGTGGCGGCCGTCGGCCGGCGCTGGGGGTTCGTCAGCGCGAGCCACTTCAGCCGCGCGTTCCGCGAGGCCTACGGAGTGACGCCCCGGGAATGGCAGGCGCTGGGGGACACCGGGGCCGAGGGAGCCGCGGGGGACGCCGGTGACTCGGGGCGGGCGGCGGCGGGGTTCTGACCCGCACGCCGGCGCGTCACCAGGTGATCCGGGCGTCCGGGACCGGCAGCCCCGCGGCCAGCGCGTCGAGGCCCGCGCGGGCGTCGGCGGGCAGGTCGGGCGGGAGGCGCTCCTCCGACGCGAGCACGGCGCGGTACTCGTCGGCGGCCTCGGACGTCCGGCCGAGATGCGCGAGGCAGCGGGCCAGATACAGATGGACCCTGCCCGCCTGTAGATACCAGCCGCGGGGCGCGAACTGCTCCCGCACCTCGAACAGCGCGTCCGCCGCGCGCTGCCAGTCCTCCTGGCGCAGATGCACGTACGACACCGCGTACACGGCCGCGAGGATGCTGAAGTCCCGTACGCTGGGCGGGATCCGGTCGCTGTTGCGCGGGTCGGTGATGACCGCCATGACCCGCTCGTGGTTCTCCAGGGCCTCCTTCGGCCGGCCGACCACGTTCAGCACCCGCGTCATCCCGCCGGACACCGCCAGATAGCCGGTGATGTCGTCCGCCGCGTCGAACAGCTCCATGGCCAGCCGGTAGGGCTCGACGGCGTCGCCGAAGTCGCCCCGCACCGTCTTCAGCCAGCCGAGATAGTTGTACGCCCAGGCCCGCTGGACGATGTCCCCGGCCTGCTCCGCACGGGCCAGCGCGGACGTGGCCGACGCGACGGCCTCGTCGTAGCGGCCCTCGCACGCCTGGTACGCCCAGGCGAGGTAGTTGCGGTGGGTGGCCTCCAGGGCGGCGTCGTCCAGCGCCGCGGCGGCCGCGGCGGCACGCTCGTAGACCTCGACCCAGACGCCGGAGGACACCCAGTGGTCCGAGAACCAGTGCATGGCCTCGGCGAGTTCGGCGACCCGGCGGTGCTCGCCCTGCTCCGCGGCGTCGCGGAACGCCGCGATCCAGTTGTCCCGCTCGGTCTTGATCCAGCGCATCGCCTGCTCGCTGTCGTCGAGCGGGACGAGACGTCCCGGGTCGGGCGGCGGCGCACCGTAGCCCGGCTCGTGCCAGCGGCCCGCGAGAACGGCCGTGTCGAGCAGCCAGTGCCGCAGCCGGGTCCGTGCGGCCGACGCGATCTGTGCCCCGTCCTCGGCGCGCAGCCGTGCACCGGCGTACAGCCGCAGCAGGTCGTGGAAGCGGTAGCGGTCCTCGCGCGAGGTCATCAGCAGCCCCGCTTCCAGGAGTTCCTCCAGGACGTCCTCGGCGTCGTGCGGGGCGGCGCCCGCGAGCACGGCGGCCGGGGCCAGCGAGAAGTCCTGCCCCGGTACGAGCGACAGGAGCCGGAACATCCGGGCGGCCTCGGGGGCGAGACGTGAGTACGAAAGCCCGAACGCGGCGCCGACCCGCAGGTCGCCCGCGCTCAGCGCGTCCAGCCTGCGCTCCTCGTCGGCGAGCCGGTCCGCGAGCCGCCGCAGGCTCCAATTGCTGCGGGTGGCCGCCCAGTTGGCCGCCACCCGCAGGGCCAGCGGGAGATGACCGCACAGCTCGGTCACGGTGTCCGCGGCCACCGGCTCGGCGTCCACCCGCCCGGCACCGAGCACGGCGCGCAGCAGGGCGGCGGACTCCGCGTCCGACAGCGCACCCAGCTCGACGCGCCGGACCCCTTCGAGGCCGGCGAGCGTGCGCCGGCTCGTCACCACCACGAGCAGCCGCCCCTCACGCGGCAGCAGCGGTCTGATCTGCGCCTCGTCGGCCGCGTTGTCCAGGACCAGCACCGCGCGCAGCCCGGCCGCGACCGCGTGGTAGCGGGCCAGGTGCTCCTCGGCGCCGTGCTGGCTCAGCTCGCCGTCGCCGACGCCCCACGCGGCGAGCAGCCGCAGCACGGTCTCCTCCGTCGTGAGCGGCTGTGCCTCCAGACCGCGCATGTCCACCAGGAACGTCCCGTCGGGGGAGACCGGCCCCAGCTCCTCGGCCAGCCGCACCGCCAGGGTCGTCTTGCCGCTGCCGGGCGGGCCGGACACCACGGCCACGGGCGGCGCCGAGGTACCTTCGCGCGGCTCCTGCGCGGCCTCCTGCGCGAGGGTGCGCAGGGTGGTCAGCTCGCGGCCCCGGCCGACGAAGTCGCGTACGCCGCGGGGCAGCGCGAACGGGACGGCCTTGACCGGCTGCGGGCTCTGCGCGCCGACGCGGGCGGCACGGGCCGCGTTCAGCAGCTCCGTGTGCGCCGCCTGGCCGAGGCGCAGCCCCTGCGCGAGCGCGGTGACGGTGCCGCGGTGCGGGCGTCGGCTCCGGCCGCGCTCCATGTCCCCGATGGCCCGCCCCGAGACGCCCGACGCCTCGGCCAGCTCCTCGATCGTCAGCCGCCGTTCCTGCCGCAACGCCCGCAGCATCCGCCCGAACGGCGCCGCGTCCCCATCCTCATGGCCCATCACGTGATGATACGAAAGGAAACGAGCCGGTTCATCACTACCTGGCCCCCGCGCGGAAACCACGCGGGGGACCGGCAGGGCGGAGCCGGAGCCTGCTCCAGGACTCTAGGACGAAGCGGCCGCGGTGGTGCCGCTGAACGTCCACTTCTGGTTGGCGGCGTTCGCGCAGGTGTACAGCTGGATCTTCGTGCCGTTGGCGGTGCCGGCGCCGACCGCGTCCAGGCACAGCCCGGACTGGACTCCGGTGATGGTGCCGTCGGCGTTGATCCGCCACTTCTGGTTGTCGCCGCCCCAGCACGTGTAGATCTGCGCCGTGGCCCCGTTGCCCGTGCCCGCCGCGTCCAGGCACTTGTCGCCCATGATCCGCAACTCGCCCGCGGAGGTGTAGGTCCACTGCTGGTTGGCCGCGCCGGAGCAGTCCCACAGCTGGAGCTGCGTGCCGTCGGTGACGGACGAGTTCGGGTCGTCCAGACACCGTCCGGAACCGGTCCCCTTGATCTGGCCGGCGCCCGTCGCGGGAGGCGTCGTGGAGGAGCCGTTCAAGGTGTTCAGCGCCGCGGTGTACGCCGCCTTGGGGTTGCCGTTGTTGTCGAACAGCAGGGGGTTCTCACCGGTGCGCCAGGAGTCGCTGTCCCGGATGCCCCAGACGGTGACGCCGGTGCAGCGGGCGACGTTCAGGCAGGCCTGGACGGTGTTCGCGTACGCCGTGGCCGGAGCCTGCGCGATGTCGAGTTCGGTGATCTGGACGTCGACGCCGAGCGCCGCGAAGTTCGCCAGCGTGGTCTGGAAGCTCGCCGGCGGCCCGCTGGAGCTGAAGTGGCTCTGGAACCCGACGCAGTCGATCGGCACGCCCCGGGCCTTGAAGTCGCGCACCATGCGGTACACGCCCTGGGTCTTGGCGTCGCTCCAGTTCTCGATGTTGTAGTCGTTGTAGCAGAGCTTGGCGGCGGGGTCGGCGGTGCGCGCGGTGCGGAACGCCTCCTCGATGAAGCCGTCGCCGAGGACGTTCTGGAAGACCGAGGAGCGGTGTGCGCCGCTGGAGCCGTCGGCGAACGCCTCGTTGACGACGTCCCAGGCGTAGATCTTGCCCTGGTAGTGCGCCATCGTCTGGGTGATGTGGTTGTCCATCACGCTGCGCAGCGTCGTGGCGTCACCGATGGAGGAGACCCAGCTGGGCAGCTGGGAGTGCCAGACGAGGGTGTGCCCGCGCATCCGCTGGTCGTGCGCCTGCGCGTGGTTCATGATCTGGTCGCCGGGGCCGAAGTTGAACGAGCCGCGGGACGGTTCGACGGTGTCCCACTTCATCTCGTTCTCCGCGGTGATCATGTTGAACTCGCGGTCGAGAACGGTCGAGTACGTCGAGTCGCCGAGCTTGGACGCGGCGACGGCCGTGCCGAAGTAGCGGCCCGACTGCGCCGCGGCGGCCCCGAGTGAACTCGCCGCGGCGGCGGCCGGGGTGCTCGCGGCGCCGACGAATGCCAGGGTCGCGGTGACCGTCCATCCGACTGCCGCGAGCACCAGCCGCCGTGAGCGGCCGTGCCGGTTCCGTCTGGTCATGGGGTTCTCCTTCACATGGGGGGTGCGGGCCGTGGGGTGGTGCCGGGTCAGCAGGAGGAGTTGGACTGGGTCAACAGGCCCATCCGGTAGGGGAGTTGTGAGTAGTCCCCGCCGGAGCTCGGGTCGCGGCCCTGATACACGTACTGCAGATGGCAGGGGTCGATCGTCAGCGTCTGGTCGTTGCTCGCCCGGACCATCTCGCCGTGACTGATGTCGTTCGTCCAGGCGGAGCCGTTGAACGAGACGTTGGCCTTGCCGGCGAACGGGGCGCTCTCGGTGGTCGCCTGCGGGGACCAGGTACCGGTGAGGCTCGACGACGTCCAGGAGCGGAAGTAGCGTCCGTTCGCGCCGATCGCCTCGACGACGAGGAGGTACTGGCCGGTGCCGGACACCTTGTAGACGTTCGAGGCCTCGAAGAGCGCGTACTTGGAGTCCGTCATGACGATCTGGGTGTTGCCGAAGCCGTTCGGGAAGTTCGCGAGGCTGGTCTGCGCGCGGTACAGGTGGCCGTTGTCGTCGCTGAAGAACAGGTAGCAGTTCGACGTGTCGCAGATCGTCCAGAAGTCGATCCAGCCGCCGTTGCCCTTGTTCTGCGTCACGACCGCGGGCTCGGACGCGATGAACGTCTTCGGCGCCGACCAGGAGGACGGGTCGGAGGGGTCGGTCGTCGTCGAGTAGGTCGGCGGGCCGGTCTGGTAGACCATGTACCAGAGGGCCTGCGCGGAGTTGTAGAAGACCTGGGGCGCGGCGCGGTAGCCCGTCCCGATGCCCGAGGCGTCGAGGTAGTGCTGGGTGGCCGAGGCGGCGTCCGCCCACTTGTCGAAGCTGAAGTACTCCAGGTTCCAGCCGCCGGACGTGCTGGCCGTGGTGGCGTACACGTGGTACTTGCCGTTGTACCGGATGACCGAGAAGTCCTTGATCGAGGCGAGGCTGTGCGTGGCGTCCGACTGGGGCCCGGCCAGGACGCCGGTCGACACCCAGGACGGCGACGACGTCAGGGCGGTGGAGACGGTCGCGGTCCGCACCAACTGCCACTGCTGCGCCGCGGCTTGCGTGTCGGTGGCCTGAACGACCGCCGCACCGTCGGCGGTTGATGACCCCGACACACCGACGGCCTTGCCGCTGCCCCGCCCGATCAGCCGGACGTACCCGTCGGTGGAGTCGGCGAGCGTGAACCGCTGGTTGGTGCCGCCTGCGTCGTCCCACTGCTGGATGCGGGCGCCGTCGGCGGTGGACGCCCCGGCCACGTCGAGCACCTTGCCGGTGAAGCGGGAGCGGACCTCGTACGTCCCGTTGCCCGTGTCGACGAATCGCCATTGCTGCCAGGCGCCGTCGTTACGGGTGTACTGCTGCATGCCCGTGCCGTTGTCCGCGTTGCGGTCGGTGACGTCGAGCGCCTTGCCGCTGCCGCGGTTGACCAGGACGTACCAGGCGCCCGTGTCGACCGAGGCCGCCGACGCGGGGGCCGCGGTGAGTGCGAGGCACAGCCCGGCGAGCAGCGCCGCCACCGTGACGGCCACGGTCCCGCGTCGCCCGCGCCGCAGTCCTCTGTCTCCTCGTCTTCCTGCGGTCATGTGGTCCTCCTGATGTGGGGTGCAGGTGAACGTGCCGTCCCTGTCCGGCGGTTGGGGCTCGCGCGAGCGGTCAGGGAGCGGAGACCTCGACGCGCGTGACCCGTACGGAGCCGCCGAGCGAGCCGGTGGCGAAGTTGAAGAGGGCGTAGCGGTAGCCCATGAAGAACTGCCAGGCGTTGTTGAGGGTGAACGCGGTCCCGAGGGGGGTGAAGCGGGTGCCGTCGGTGCTGTAGGAGAACCGGGCGGTCCGGCCCGTGCCGGGCGTGATGTCCGCCGTGGCCCGCAGCCACACGCGGTCACCGGGCAGGCCGGCGCTCGCACGCACCGTGCCGGTGCCGGTGGTGTTCCAGTTGGCGTCCATGGTGAGTCCGTCGACCATCACCACTTGGGCGCCGCCCCCGTCCCGTACGACGCCGATGTACGCGGACGAGTCGCGCAACAGGGCGAGGCCGGCCCGGTCGCCGTCCCGCATCCCGGAGAAGTCCAGCAGCGCGGTCGCGGTGGAGGCCGGGCCGGGAACGCGGTGGGTGAGCGTGTTGCGGGCCCAGTACAGGTCGTCGGTGACGGTCGCGGTGCGCAGGGTGAGTCCGTCGCCCACCGACCACTTGCTGTCGTCGGGGTTGTGGTTCCACTCCCACCGGGGCGACAGCGACGTACCGGTGAACGCGTCGACGCCGGTCATCGGCTCCACCGCACGGTGCGGCGGAGGCGTGACGGGCAGCGGATACGAGCTGCCCCACGCGTCGTCGACGAGCCGCACGGTGGGCCAGCCCTCGGAGTTCCAGCTGACCGGCGCCAGTGCGGGGACCCGGCCGCCGGGGTAGGCGTCGACGAACGCCATGTAGTACCAGTCCCCGTGCCGCGTCCTGACCAGGCCGCCCTGGTGCGGCACGCCACCGCCGGGAATCGGCCCGGGCAGGTCGAGCAGCACCTCCCGCAGCGTGTACGGACCGAAGGGGCCGCTCGTCGACTTCAGGATGTACTGCCCGTTGGCCGGCCGGGTCAGGAAGATGTAGTAGTTCCCGTTGATCTTGTAGAAGCGGGAACCCTCCAGCGTGCCGACGCTCGACGGGGTGCTGAACACCTGCTGGGTACGCACCTGTTGACGCCCGTCCGCGGACAGCTGCGCCACGTGGATGGTGGTGTTCCCGTACGCCACGTAGAGCGTGTCGTCGGTGTCGACGAGCAGACCCGCGTCGTAGTACACGGCGTCGAGGGTGGCCAGCCGGGTCCAGGGCCCTTCGACGGCGCTCGCCGTATACAGATACGTCTTGGCGAAGTCGATCTGGCCCACCCAGTAGAACTTCTTGTCGGACGGCCGGTATCCCAGTGACGAGGCCCAGATGCCGCGGACGTAACCGCGGCCGCCGTCGAGGTCGTACTTCGCGCCGAAGTCCAGACGCGGCACCGAGTGGCCGGCCAGTTCCCAGTGCGCGAGGTCGTACGAGCGAAGGATCGGCGCTCCGGGCGAGTAGTGCATCGTCGACGCCGAGGCGTAGTACGTGTCGCCGACGCGGATGATGTCGATGTCCGCGAAGTCCTGCCAGAGCACCGGGTTGACGTAGGTGACCGCGCCCGGCCCGCGTCCTTTGCCCGGCACCGCGGCCTGCGCCTCACCTCCGCCGGCGACGGCGGACAGGACGCCTCCCGCACACAGGCCCGTGCCCGTCGCGAGCACGGAACGGCGATCCATCGGCCGGAACGATTCGTGGCGTGACCATGACATATCGAGAACGCTCCTTGCGGCGGGGGCGTGCGAGCGGACGGCGGGGCGGCGCGGGCGGTTCGATGTTTCGAACATGTGACGGCTGTTCGGACGCTAAGAATGCTGGGTGACTGCTGGGGTGCGTCAACCCCTCTGCACTGTTCGGCCTGAAGTCCGAGAAAGTTTCGGTGATTTCAATGAGCGAAGAGGGGCGCCCGGCTCATCGAGGGTGGGCCGAGGAGTCCGCGAAAACGGCATGTGAATGGCCTGACACCGCCCCCTCCGCCCGACCCTCTCCGCCTCGTCGCTCACCACTGAGACACCCGGCGACGCGACGCCCGCCCCGGCGACGCCCGTCCCGCGGCATGACTCTGCTGCGACAGTGATCGAAAATTTCGCCGAATCTTTCGGAGGCGATGGGTGGCAGCCCAACTGTTCCGCCTCGACGCCCTGGGGTTCGGGCCCCTCACGTCGAGCGGTTGCGCTCGGCAAACAGTGAGGTCCCCGCACGTGTGCAACGTGGGGGACCTCGAACCGAGGGCAGGGCCGGGCTTGACCATGCCTCGAAGGGCGCCTGTGGTGACATGCTGCGCTCATGCGACGGCCCATGGATCACGAGGGCCACGCGCTCGCGCCGCCCGAGGCCGTCAGCCCGGGTAGGGCAGCAGGGTTGCGTTCACCGTCTCCCAGCCGGCCTTCAGCTCGGCCAGCAACTGCGGCTGGTCCGAGGCCAGGTCGGCCTGTTCGCGGGCGTCGGCCGCGAGGTCGAAGAGGTGGTCTTTGCCGTCGGCGTCCCGGTAGTACTTGAGGTCGCCTCGTCTGAGCGCCCGGTTGCCGCGTACCCGCCAGAACAGGTCGCGTTCCGGCGGCTGTTCGCCGCGCAACAGATAGCCGGCCAGGCTCTGGCCGTCCAGCGGGTACGCCGGGTCGGGTCGGGCGCCGGCCACCTCCAGCAGGGTCGCGGTCCAGTCCGGCGTGTACACCGGGACATGGCTGACCTGCCGGCCGTCGACCCGGTCCGGCCAGCGCAGGATCGTCGGCACCCGGATGCCGCCCTCCAGCAGCGAGGCCTTTTCACCGCTGAGCGGCCACTGGTAGGAGAAGCGCTCACCGCCGTTGTCGGAGGAGAACACCACGATGGTGTTGTCCTCCTGCCCGGAGCGGCGCAGCGCGGCCAGCACCTGGCCGACGGCCCGGTCCAGGCTCTCGACCATCTCCGTGTACTTCGTCACCGAGCCGCCGTCGTTGTGCAGCAGTGCGCCGAGCGCGCTGCCGGCGCGGACCTTCGCGGCGATCTCCGCGCCGGTCTCCTCGTCGTCCTCGGTGAGCCAGGGCCAGTGCGGCGTGGTGAAGTTCAGGTTCAGCAGCCACGGCTGTTCGTGCCCCCGGCCGACATAATCCACGGCGCGCTCGGTCAGGACGGTCGTGTAGTAGCGCAGGTCCTTGTACTCGGCATCGCCCTCGTACAGGTCGTAGTCGCCGAGCTGGCCCAGCTTGGAGAAGTACTCGAGGGCTCCGCCGAAGTTGCCGAAGAACTCGTCCCAGCCGGACTTGGTCGGGCTGTAGTCGGGCAGCCAGCCGCAGTGCCACTTGCCGATCAGAGCGGTGGAGTACCCCGCCTTCTTCAGCAGCGAGGCGAGGGTCGGATGGCCGGGGTCCAGTCCCTGGCTGCGGTTGGCGATGGGCTCGGCGAGTCCGCCTTTGGTGCGGCCCGGGAAGCGGCCGGTGTACAGGCTGAACCGGGTCGGGGAGCAGGTCGCCGACCCGGAGTAGGCGTCGGTGAACCGCACGCCCTGTGCGGCGAGCCGGTCCAGGTTCGGGGTTCTGATGTGCGGGGCGCCGTAGACGGACAGGTCGGCCCAGCCGAGATCGTCGGCGAAGACGAAGAGGATGTTCGGCCGCCGGCCCCGGCCGGCATGTGCACGGGCGCGGAAGGGGCGCTCGGCGGGAGTGGATGCTTCGGCGGTAGCGGCCGTGCCTGCGACGGCCGTCGCGGCGCCGCCGCCGATCAGGCTGGTGAAGGCACGGCGGGATATTCCAGACATATGGGCTCCTCGGAGGCGGCCGTGTCCCAGGACGGGCACGGCGGGTGAGAGGAAAAGAAGGAGAGAGGAGAGAGGAGAAGGGAGAGGCCGGCCTTCAGCTACAGATCGCGCTGGCCTGACGGCACAGGTCGACATGGCGTCGCGCCACCAGCGCGACGCACACCCCTGTGCGGACAGTGGAGAGCCTCATGATCACGCACGCTGTCAGGGCGAGCGGTGGCCGTCAATACAGAACGCGGCCGATGGGGAAGGGCTTCATACGCCGTTCATACCGGCGCGTCGACCCGATGCGCCCGCGGTGGGCGCCCCCTCGACAGACATGTTGCGCTCGGTGGTGAAAGGACGCGGGCGGCGGTGTGTTGGTCGGGCACAGGCCCGCGGAGCGCGACGAAGAGTCCGGGGTCTGTCCGGCGAGTCCTGACCAAGGTCCGCCAGGATGCTCGGGATCAGGGGGGGTCGGGTCGGTCTCGCCCCATGCGACGGCGACTCGTGTGCACGCCGTTCGGGGGTCGGTCCTGCGGAAGACGACGCCTTTGAGGCGGATCCGGCGGATCCTCTCTGGGGCCGGCGACACGCCTGGACCGGTTTCCACCAGGGCGCGGACCGTCTGCCGTACCACGGCGTGCGGGGCTACCAGGGGGTGGAGCCCGCGGCGACGCGGAGATCGACGATCTGGTCGTACAGCGGCGGACCGACGGCACGCGGCAGAAGTGCGTCATCTCCAGGATGTCCAGCGCCACGGCGGGAAACGGTTCCCGGAAGGTACGCAGGAGGCTGGGGAGGACGGTGAGGGCGAGCGAGGCCGCGAGGCCGCCGCGCCGTGACCAGGGGCGGCGGCCGGCCCCCTGCGAGGTGGAGGAGAGTCTGCCGAGCGGCGGGGCGCAGTTCTCGCCCTGCCGGCGTGAGGCTGATGCGGGGTCACCAGGCCAGAGGGGAGGCGCCGAGCGGTTCGGCGCCGCGGTCCAGGTGCGGGCGCAGGGTCGAGTACGTGATGCGGGTGGGCAGGTAGCCGACCTCGCCGAACGGCCCCTGCACGGTGGCCAGTTCACCTACGGCGCGCCCCGGGTCGGGGGCGGGCAGCGCGGCGACGGCGGCGCGGGGGAACAGTCCGAGGTCCTGCACCCACATGCAGACCTTCGCCAGGTCGATGTGCACTCGCCAGCTGCCCCCCTCGCATGCCCGGCGGCGCAGCGCCTCGATCGTCCCGGCCGCGCCGAGGATCGCCGCGAGGTAGTCGTTGAGGAGGTAGGTCGGCGGCAGCCGCGGAGCGTCGAAGGAGCCCTCGGCGGCGGCGAATCCGGTGGCGGCGCAGGCGAGTTGGTCGAAGCCGCCGCGCCGTGACCAGGGGCCGGTCGTGCCCCAGCCGTGGTAGTCGAGGATCACCAGGCCGGGGCGCTGTGCGAAGAGGGCCTCGGGGCCGAAGCCCTTGGTGTCCAGGTTGAGGTAGTTGCTGACGTACACGTCCGCCTCGGTGAGCACCTGCCGGAAGGCCGCGGCCTGCGCCGGGTCGAGCAGGTCGCAGAAGGCGGCGCGCTTGCCGATCCCGGTCTCGATGATCATTCCGTTGGGGTCGGGGTGCACGGGCGAGGAGACGTGCAGGACGTCGGCGCCCAGCTCGGCGGAGACCCGTGCGGCCATCGGGCCTGCGATGACGTGGGAGTTGTCGAGCACGCGCAGCCCCGCCAGTGGCAGGTCCCCGACGGCCGGGAAGGGCTCGGGCGCACTGTCGGCCACCTTCTCCAGATGGATCAGCGGTCGGCCGTCGAGGAGGCGCCCCTGCGGGTGGGCGCGCCACTCCGCTTGCGTGCGTACGGCGATGGCGGTGCCGCCGCGCGAGCAGACCGCTTCCTCAAGCGCGAACGCGTCCCAGTGCGCGATCGCGTCGGCCATGCGCTGCCGGTCCGGCGGGCAGTCGAGCACCTCGCAGGCGATGTCGCGCAACTGCGGGTAGGAGAGCAGCACGTAGATGTGGCGGCCGTCGGCGGCGCGGTAGAAGTCGCTGTTGCCCAGCAGGTTGGGATCCTCGCCCAGCTCGGTCACGGACACGCCGCTGACCCGGGTGAGGAAGACCGCCATCAGCTGGTGGATCGCGGACTCGACGGAGACGGTCACGTCCTGACCGGCCCCGCCGCGCTCCCGCCACAGCGCCGACACCTCGGTGCCGAGCGCCGCGAGAGCGGCCGCGCAGGCTTCGCCGATGCGGTGCACGGAGGGGGTCAGCGGGTCGGCGCCGGTGATGGTCACCTTGCCGCCGGCCTGTTCACCGGTGATGCCGAGCTGGTGGTAGAGGTCCTGCAGTGCGTCGTACGCGTTCGTGGTCCCGGTCCCGGTCCCGGTCCCGGTCCCGGTCCCGGTCCCGGTCTCGGTCCCAGTCCCGGTCCCGGTCGCGCTCTCGGTCATGGCCCTTGTCCTTCCGCGGTGGCTGGTTCGGCATTTCCATAAGAGCAGCGGGAATTGAAGGACGTCCAATACAAGTGACAGTGGGAAGCGATATGCAATGCCCTATACGTGTGGGCTGACCTGCTGTCATATCCGGTCCGCTATCGGCTTCTCGGGTGGCCGGTATTGGACACGCCCTGCGGTTCGGACTTTTCTTGAAGGTGTCGCAACGACCGACAGGAATTCCATGAAGGGAATGCCGTGAAAGGAATGCTTTCCGGAGTCCGCGTCGTCGAACTGGGCAGCGTGATCATGGTTCCGTATGCCGCCCAACAACTCGGTGACCTGGGTGCTGACGTCATCAAGGTCGAGGCCCCGGGCGGAGACATGACCCGCCACTATCCACCGGCCCGGCACCCCGCCATGGGCGGCGCCGGCCTCAATCTCAACCGCAACAAGCGCAGCGCGGTCATCGATCTCAAGGCGCCGAACGGCCGCGACGCGCTGCTCGCCCTGATCCGTACGGCGGACGTGTTCGTGACCAACGTCCGCCCGCAGGCCCTGGCCCGGCTCCGGCTCGGGTACGAGGAACTGCGGGCGATCAACCCCGCTCTGGTGTACGTCAACGCGCAGGGCTTCCGCTCGGACTCCGCGCTCGGCGGCCACGCCGCGTACGACGACATCATCCAGGCCGTGTCCGGTCTGGTGTGGCTCAACGAGCAGGCGGGTGGAGAACCTCGGTTCGTGCCCAGTCTGATCGCCGACAAGGTCTGCGGACTGCAGATCAGTCAGTCCGTCCTCGCCGCCCTGCTGCACCGTGAGCGCGGCGGCGGCGGACAGCACATCGAGGTGCCGATGGCCGACACCATGCTCGCCTTCAACCTGGTGGAGCACCTGGCCGGGGCCGTCATGGAGGGCGAGTTCGGCGCGCCGCGCTCGCTCAGCCGCACCCGGCGGGCGCAGCGTACGGCGGACGGCTGGATGTGCGTCCTGCCGCACAGCGACCGCAACTGGCGGGACCTGTGCACCTTCGCCGGGCGCCGCGAGCTCGTCGCCGACCCACGGTTCGCCGACCGCGCGCTGCGAGCCCGCAACGCCGACGCGATGTACCCGGTGCTGGAGGAGATGACGCTGACGCGCACCTGCGCCGAGTGGCAGGAGTTCTGCGACGGTTCCGGCATCCCCGCCTCTCCCGTGCTCAGCCTGGAGTCGGCTGTCGCCACCGCCTACGCCCGCGACGGCGGACTGCTGGCCGAGGCCGAGCACCCCACCGAGGGCAGGTACCGCTCCATCGCCCGCCCGGTGCGCTACTCCGCCGACCCCGAACCGGCCGTTCGCCCCTGTCCCGCCCTCGGGGAGCACACCGACGAGGTGCTGCGCGAGGCCGGTTTCGATCCCGCCCTGCTGAACCAGTCGAGCGACCTGAACAAGGAGCAGTGCCATGACCACGACCACTGACACCGTTCAACTGCGCCGGGAGGTCAGGGAGTTCCTCGTCGAGGAGCGCGCCCGCGGCACGGTGCTCGGCCGTCCCGACTCCTGGCTGACCGGCTGGGACCCGGAGTTCAGCCACCGGCTCGCCGGGCGCGGCTGGGTCGGCATGGCGTTGCCGCCCGAGTACGGGGGCGGTGGGCGCGGGTTCGCCGCCCGCGTCGTCGTGATCGAGGAGTTGCTCGCCGCCGGGGCTCCCGTCTCGGCGCACTGGGTCGCCGACCGCCAGGCAGGGCCCTCGATCCTGGCCCACGGCACCGAGGAGCAGAAGCAGCGGTTCCTGCCCGCCATAGCCGCCGGGCGCTGCTTCTTCTCCATCGGCATGAGCGAACAGGAGGCCGGGTCCGACCTGGCCCATGTGCAGACCCGCGCCGAACGGGTGCCCGGCGGCTGGCGGCTGACGGGTACGAAGAAGTGGACCGGCGGCGCACACGTCAACGACTACGCGATCGTGCTGGCCCGAACCAGCGAGCGCGAGGACCGGCACCAGGGGCTCAGCCAGTTCATCGTGGACCTGCGCGCCCCCGGCGTACGCACGGAGCCGATCCGTCTGCTCACCGGCGAGCACACCTTCAACTGGTTCCACCTCGACGGTGTGGAGGTTCCCGACGGCATGCTGCTCGGCCAGGAGGGCGACGGCTGGAAGCAGGTCACCGGCGAGCTGGCCTTCGAACGCAGCGGGCCCGAGCGGTACCTGTCCACCTTCCCGCTGCTGGTCTCACTGACGCGCGAACTGCGCCGGGGCGCTGCGACCCCCGACCAACAGGCCCGGCTCGGCGCCCTGCTCGCCCGGATCTTCGCGGTACGCCAGCTCTCGCTCGGTGTCGCCGACGCGCTGGACGCGGGCCGCCCCGCCGACGTGCGGGCCGCACTGGTCAAGGACCTGGGCACGCGCCTGGAAGGCGAGCTCGTCCACGAGGCACGGCGCATCCTGCCGGTCACCGCCGACACCGCGGCCACCCCCGGCTCGTATCCCCATCACCTCGCCTACGCGCTCCTGCACAGCCCCGGCTACACGCTGCGTGGCGGCACCAACGAGATTCTTCGCGGCATCATCACCCGCGGTCTGGAGCAGCAGTCATGACCACCACCTTGACCACCCACGTCACCGCCCTGCGTGAGGCGGGCCGCCTCGCCGAGCCCGGCCCGTTCGCCGATACCGTGCTCGGGCACCTCGAACTCGCCCTCCCTGACACCGCGTTGACGGTCGCACTCGCCGACGGCCTCACTCTCGCGTACGCCCACCCCGCCGTCACCCGGGTCGGCCCGGTCGGCACCTCGGGCGAGGACGCCGCCCTGCACGTCTCGGGCACCCTGCCCCGGGTGCCGTACGGCGCCACGTCCACGGTCCTCGTACTGACGCAGGGTCCGGGCGGGCCTGTCCTGTTCCCGGTCGAGACAGGCCGAACCACCGTCACCGTCGTCCGCGGCACCAACCTCGCCGGTGAGCCCCGCGACACCCTCCACCTGCACGACTACGCGGTGGCCGCCGCCGACGTCCACCCCCTCGCCCCGGCCGAGCTCGCCGAGGCCGAGCTCCGCGCCGCCCTCGCCCGCGCCGCGCTCATCGCCGGCGCCGCCGAGCGCTGCGTCGAGCTGACCGTCCAACACACCACCACCCGTGTCCAGTTCGGCCGCCCGCTCAGCCGCTTCCAGGCCGTCAAGCAGGAGGAGGCCCGCCTGATCGAGGAGTGTGCACTGGTCCGTGCCGCCGTGGACGCCGCCGCCCGCGGCCTGTCGCCGGTCGCCGTGGCCGCCGCCAAGGCGCAGGCCTCCGCTTCGGTCGCCGAGATCGCCCGTATCGCCCACCAGCTGCACGGCGCGATCGGCTTCACCGAACTCAGCGAACTGCGCCTGGCGACCACCCGGTTGTGGTCCTGGCGCGACGAGGACGGTGACGAGACGTACTGGGGCGCACGGCTGGGCCGCGAGGCGCTCGCCGCGGACGACGTCTGGGCGCTGCTCGCCGGTTGACCCGTGGGTCCCCGGCCCCGGGCCCCCGGCCGACCGGGGCCCGGGCAACTGGCCGCACCGACAGACCATGTGAGCTGCGTCGATCTACGCTCACCGTATGGATCTCACGCCCCGCCTGCTGGAACAGTTCACCGTCCTGGCCGAGGAGAAGCATTTCGGCCGCGCGGCGAGCCGTCTGATGATGAGTCAGCCACCGCTCAGTCAGGCGGTCCAGCGCCTGGAGCGGATCATCGGCACCCGCCTGCTCGACCGGAGCAGTCAGGGCGTCAGCCTGACCCCCGCCGGTGAGGCCTTCGCGACCGACGCCCGAAAGATACTGGAGGCGCAGGAGTCCGCTCTCGCCCGCGCGCGCCGGATCGCCTCCGGCAAGGAGGGCGAAGTGCGGGTCGGCTTCGTCACCGGCCTCGGCCACTGGCACCTGCCGCGGGTGCTCGCCGACGCCGCCGAGCAACTGCCGGGCCTGCGGCTGCACGTGCGGCAGGGATCCAGCGGGGCGCTGACCGAGCTCGTCCGCAGCGGCACCGTGGACCTCGCGCTGGTACGCCAGCCCGAACTCGACGAGGACGACCTGACGGTCCACCGGCTCACCGAAGAACGCCTCGTCGCCGCCCTGCCCGTGGCGGACCCCCTCGCCAAGAACGAGCGCCTCGCGCTCGCCGACCTGCGCCACCACCAGTTCGCCGGCCTCGGCGACGGGCCACTGCAGCAACTGGCACGGCGCGTGCTCCAGGCATGCGAACGCGCGGGTTTCGTCCCCGGCCTGCAGGCTTACGCTGACGACCTGCCGGGCCTGCTCGGCTACGTCGCCTCCGGTCTGTGCGTCGCCCTGGTCCCCGAGCACACCGCCGCGCTCTCCTTCCCGGGCATCCGCTTCCTCCCGCTCACCGACGAGGCGCCCGAACTCACCACCACCATCGCGGCCCTGCACCGGCCGCACGCCGACCCGGCCGTACGCTCGCTGCTCGCCGTCGCAGCCGCCTCGCTCTCGGGCTGACGAGCTCGTCGGTCGGCAACCCGTCCGCTACGTCCTCCGGAACGGAGCTGTCCGCCTGCCGCTACGGTCCAGCGCTCAGCGCATCGGACGGTACGTCGCGATGATCACGCCACTGCTGGTGGGCTCGGCGCTGACCAGTTCCAGCTTCTTCAGAGCAGTGTCGTCCTTGAACAGCTTCTTCCGGCCTTCGCCGGCCACCACCGGGTGGATCAGCAGCACCAGTTCGTCCAGCAGATCCATCTCCAGCAGCGAACGCACCAGCGTCGGGCTGCCCGCGACGGTGATGTCCTTGCCCTCGCCCGCCTTGAGCTTCTCGATCGCGGCCGGCAGGTCGCCGTTGATGAGGGTGCTGTTGGCCCAGTCCTCGACGCTGTCCAGGGTGGAGGAGACGACGTACTTGGGGGACTCGTTGATCCACCGGGCGAAACCGGCGTCCTCGCCGCTGGTCACCGTCGGCCAGTAGCCGGCCCACTCGGTGAAGGTCACCCGGCCCATCAGGATCGTGTCCGCCGTCTCCAGCGCCTTCCCCAGCGCCGCGCCCATCTCCGCGTCGAAGGCGAACTGCCACTGATCCGGTGACTGGACGACACCGTCGAGCGAGATGAACGGACTCGAAACGACCTTGCGCATGATTCCTCCGTGATGAGTTCCGGGCCGCCTGCCCGGCTACGTGAGGAAACCTATGCGGGCATCGAGGACGAGGGCTTGTACAGAAGCGACAGGGGTTCGGTCGCGTCCGGGCAGCTCAACCGCGTGGCGGTCCGGCCGATGTACCGGGTCAAGGACCGAGCCAGGTGTGGCTGATCGAAGTAGCCCAGCCGGTGCACGACGTCCTGGGCAGGTGTGCCCTCCTGGATCAGCACCGCCGCCTCACGGGCCCGTTGGATCTGCCGGATGGCGCCCCGGGTGAGCCCCGTGGTCGCGACGAAGCGGCGTTGGAGGGTGCGCTCGGAGACATCGGGAGCGGCGCCGTCGAGCACGGCGGGCACGATCGGGTCGCGGTCCACGATGCCCTCACGCACCATGCGCCGTACGAACGCCTCCGCGTTGTCGTAATCGGGCGGATGCCAGGCAGAGCCCTTCAGCCAGACCGAGCGGCGCGTCACATCGGGTATCTCCGCGCTGGCGCCCACGAGCCGGCTGATCGGTATGTGCGGCATCGAGGTACCCAGCGCGAAGCTGATGCCGAAGAACGTGGCGTCCTTGGGCACGGCGGCCGGACAAGCCCTGGGTTCGGGGCCCATGACGGCCGCCTGGACCTGGCCTTCGTGCTCCCAGAAGACGAGCTCCCAGTGCGATGCCGCGATCGACGTCATCCGGCCCACCGCGTCGCTGCGGCTGCGCCAGACCCGCTCGATGTACGGCAGCTCCGACGGTCTGCTCTCGATCTCCAGACCCACCGCATCCCCCCACAACTGCTGCCTGAGCGGTCAGTGTGCCACGCCGCCATGACAGCCGGGCCGCGTGCGAGACGAGCAGGGAGGACCGGCGCGGACCGGTCCGACCGAGTGTCTCGCACGGTCGCTTCTTGGTAAGTGCCGCTCCAGCCACGCCCATGCGGCGCCGCTGAGATCATCCCGACGGCGCTGTCCGCGGCCTCGGCAGACCAAGCACACCGTCCCGGTGCTGCAGACGCGGCCGACCATGCGGCGGCGCCGCGGAAGCGTCGGCGGCCGGCCTCCGGGCTCCGACCGCGGACGGCCCGCCCGTCGCAAGGCGGTGCGGCGAACCACCTTGGCGCGCAGAGGAGTTCGGTCGGTGGCGACCCGATACAACAAAGGAGGCATACGTGTTCGGCGACACCGCTGGCCCCACCACGGTCCGGCTGTGGCTGCGTTCCTGACCTGCGGGGGTCACGCGATGTCGGCGTGCCGGTCGACCTCGTCCAGCACGGCGTCGAGCAGACGGGGGAAGCGGGCGTCGAGCTCTTGGCGGCGGAGGGTGACCAGGCGGGTCTTCCCGCTGGTGCGCACGGAGATGACGCCCGCTTCGCGCAGGATGCGCCAGTGGTTGGACAGGGTGGAGCGGGCCACGGTGACGCCTTCCGGGCTGCAGGTGCATTCTCCGTCCGCGGCCAGGCGTCGCAGCAGGTCCAGGCGGACCGGGTCGCCGAGTGCGTGCAGCACGGTGGCGATGGCGAAGTCCTGGGGCCGGGGCTGGGGCAGTGCGGGCATCGGGTCGTCCTCCTTTGGGTCTGTGTCTATGATGACGCACGATTCCACAGTTCGGGAATATCGAATTGATCTTCAGGGGTGGGCGTGAAGGTACTGAGGACACTGGCTCGGCTGTACGTGGACGATCTGGATCGGGCGTTGCCTTCACTGCGCGCGCTGACCGGGGAGGACGTCAGGATGCGCTTCCCCTACGCCGACGTGGAACTGGCGGGGATCGGCGGGTTCCTGGTCGTGGCGGGTACGGAGGAGGCCCTCGCCCCCTTTCGGGACGTGCGGAGCACGGTCCTCGTCGACGATCTCGACGGCCTGGGCGATCTTCTCGATGCGCACGGCGGCGAGATCCTCTCCGGCCCGCATCAGGTCCCCACCGGCCGTAATGCCACGGTGCGACACCCTGGTGGCATCGTTTTCGAGTACGTCGAGCACGCCGTGTGAGGTCGCCTACGGGCATCCCCGAGAGGATCGCCCCTGACCCGTCGGGTGCGGTGCTCTCCAGGAGCCGCTGCGCGCCCGGGACCGGCAGGCCCTGGGCGAACCGGGGCGGCCGGCGCCCCGAGTCGACGGGGAGGCGGGTCAACGGGATCGTCGGGCGGCGTTCGACCGATGGTGTTCCAGCGCGCCGATGGACAGTGCCGCCGCGCCCATCAGCCCGAACGTGATCGAGCTCGACGCGCCTCCGTGGTGCCGCTCCCAGATACGGAACCCGACCAGAAGAACGACGGCTCCGAACAACGCGACCTGTATCCACCGGATGGTCGCGGCCTGCGGGCCGTGACCACCGACGTCGCTGTCCCTTGTCCGCACCGGCGAACTCCTCTGCATCTCGAGTGCGCCAACTGTACTGCCGGCGCCAGCCGTTGGAGCCGATCGGACCTGGCCCGTCCGCCGCTGCCGCGGGGGCGCCGGTGGTGAGCACGGGGTCGAGGCGGCCCGGCCGGGCCGAGTCGGCTCGGCATACAGCGCCGCGAGTGATCGTTGCGTTGGTCGGGCGAGAAGACCGAGCGGGGTAGAAGAAGCAAGCTGGAGGCTTGACGATGTGGCATGGTGCTGACTCGGTACAGGTGCCGGTGACGGACAGATTCGACTGGTTTGCGCAGACGGTGTCCAACGCGTTGATGCCTTCCGCGTTCGCTCCGCAGGATGCTGCCGGATTTCATGCGGAAGGTGCCTTCCTGGACCTCGGTGCGGCCCAGGTGTCGAGGTTCTCGTATGCACCACTGCGTTCATGGCGCACCCCGGCGCTGATCCGCCGTGGGGATCCGGAGCAATACCAACTGGGTCTGGTGACCAGGGGATCCGCCTGGTACGCGCAGGGGGACAGCGAGGCGGAGCTGTACGCCGGGGACATGGTGCTGTGGGACACCTCCCGCCCGTACAAGTCCGGTTCGGGCCTCGACGGCGGCACGGTGGATGCCCTGGTCCTGCAGATACCCAAAGCGCGGATGCCACTGCCCTCCCAGCAGATCGACCGACTGCTCGCACGACGCATGTCCAGCGGCACGGGCATGGGGGCCATCCTGGCCCAGTTCCTGGTCTCTTTGGCCGGGAGCGGTCCGGACTGCAGGCCCCTGGATCTGGGTGTGCTCGCCAACTCGGCAGTGGAGCTGGCCGTTTCGTGCCTGAGCCAGCAACTGGGCGCGGAAGTGCATACACCGGCCGGCGCCCGGGCGCAGGTCATGCGGCGTCGGATCGACGCCTTCATCGAACAGAGGCTGGGCGATCCGGGCCTGACACCCCGTGCGATCGCCGATCATCACCACATCTCGCTGCGCACCTTGTACACGCTGTTCCAGAGCCATGACGAGTCTCTTGGCGCGGGCGAAGGGGTGGCGGCGGTGATCCGCCGACGTCGACTGGAGCGCTGCAGGGCCGACCTGGCCCGTCCGCAGCTGCGTCATCTTGCCGTTCACGTCATCGCCGCTCGGTGGGGGTTCACCAGTGCGGCGTCGTTCAACCGGACCTTCCGTGCCAGTTACGGGACCACCCCGCACGCTTACCGCACCGAGGCCATGGGGTCCGGGCGGAGGGTATGACCTGGCGGACAGAAGACACATCGGTCCGGGGCGCGTGAGCCGGGGACGGCGCTCGACGGATTCCGCGTGGGCGGGGACCTCAAGGCACTTCCAGGTCGCACCCTCACGCAGCTCCTGCACGCGTTGTCCGTGAGGTCTGCACGCGATGCGCCTCACTCCGTGCGGCGTCGGCCTAGCATCCGGAAGCGGGATCGACGGAGGCAGCGGAGTCACACGTATGCCGTTCGTATGCCGAGCCGGGCCGATCGCCCGTGCGCAGCGCGGTCGTTGCCCCTTGATTGTCGACGTCATCGCCCTCGGCCCTGCTCCGTCAGCTGTGGAACACCGCACCCGAAGAAGGCAACCGCGCATGAAGAAACTCCTCAACGCCGCCCACCTCTACATGATCCTCGGTGTGGTCAGCGGCCTGTACTACCGGGAACTCACCAAGGCCGAGCATTTCACCGGGCAGACCCAGCTGGGGGTCGTGCACACCCATGTTCTCGCCCTGGGAATGCTGTTCTTCCTCGTCGTGCTGGCGCTGGAGAAGCTGTTCTCCCTGACGGCCAGTGCGCTGTTCGGCTGGTTCTTCTGGATCTACAACGCGGGCCTGGTCATCACCGTCGGCATGATGACCCTGCACGGCACCCTGACGGTCCTCGGGCGCGACAGCGGCGCCGCCGTATCAGGCATCGCAGGCCTCGGCCACATCCTGCTGACCGCGGGTCTGGTCCTGCTGTTCATCACGATCGGCAAGCGCCTGCAGGCCCAGCCGCAGCCATCCACCGCGGGCGCGGCCACCGTCGCCCCTTCGACGCTCCAGGACCGGTGACACCTCCATGACGATCACCGCATACACCCTCGCGATTCTTCTCGATCTGCTCGTCCTGTTCGTCGGCGCGCGGTTCCTCTACTCCCCACATGCCGCGGCCAACGGGTACGGAGTCGCGTCCCCATCGGGCAGTCCCACCGCCTACCTGCGTATCAAGGGCCTGCGTGACGGCAGTTACGGCCTGCTCGGTCTCGCCCTGCTTGCGTTCGTCGGAGCCCGCGCCGAAGCCTGGTACATGCTCGTCGTCGCGCTGCTGCCGCTGGGCGACACCTTGATCGTGCTGCGCAACGGCGGTTCCCGGGCGATCGCCTTCGGCATCCACTTCGCCACCGCTGTCCTGGTGTTGGTGGCGTCCGCCCTGCTGTTCGCCCTCTGACCCGGCACATCGGCACAACTCCTCGGCGTCGAGCCGACCTGAACCCCTCACGGAGGATTGAAGGATGTCCCTCATCACTGGAGATTTCGATGAATCCGTGGTGGTCCGCGCCGCGCAGGCCGAGGTCATCGGCCGGGCCCCGAGCACGGTCCGGCTCCTGGCGGACAGCAGCGCGACCGGTGGCGCCCTGTCCACGCAGCGGGTCACCCTCACCCATGGCGCGGACGGTGCCCGGCCGCACCACCATGCCCACTCGGCCGAACTGTTCTACCTGTTGGACGGGACCGCGCAGCTCCTGTCCGGCGAACAGCTCGTCACAGCCGAACGCGGCGACCTGGTCATCGTCCCGCCCGGCCTGGCCCACGCCTTCGCGGCCGCACCCGGCCACGACGCCGACATCCTCATCGTCATCACCCCGGGTGTCGAGCGCTTCGAATACTTCCGGCATCTCGAGCGCATCGCCTACGGCAAGGTCCCACCCGAGAGCCTTCTGGATGTCCAGGAGCTTTACGACACGTACTTCGCGACCAGCACCACCTGGACCAATGCCAGGGAGGCGCACCCTGCCGGCTGACTGGCCTGGACGGTTGAGCGGAAGGCCGACCGTACGCGGGGGACGGCCGCAGCCGATGGCGTGCCCGCCCACGTGCTCCGGGAGCACCACACACCACACACCACACACCACACACCACACACCACACACCACACACCACACACCACACACGGGAAATGGCCATGCTCAAACACGTGACACGCACACTCGCCGCACTTGCGCTGACGGTTGCCGCCCTTGCTACCGGCGCCACTCAGGCCAGCGCGCGGTCCGCGCCCACAGGTTTCATCTGCTACCAGGCACACGTGCAGAACATCGGGTGGATGGACTGGAACTGCGACGGTGAATGGGCAGGCACCCGAGATCGCGCGCTGAACCTCGAAGCCGTCCGCATCCATGTCAACTCCGGGACCGACTCCTTCAAGGTCTGCGCCAAGGCCCACCGGTCCAACTACGGCTGGGACGACCACTACGAGTGCGCCAGCAATGGCCACGACATCCAGATCGGCACCACCGGAACCATTGGCTACTACAACCCGATGGAGGCCATGCGGGTCTACTTCGACGTGTCCATGGGCACGCCGGACGGCAACGCCTACGTCAGGAACATCGGCTGGCTGCCCGGACCCACCTTCTACAACTACGGGGGGACCATGGAGATCGGCACCACGGGTCGTGGTATCCCGATGGAGTCGTTCTGGATCAAGTCGGTTTGATCCGAGGCAGGGGCGCGGCAGCCACCCCCGCCCCTGGACACCACCTCGCGAGCGGACTTTTCGGCTATGCGGCCGCCCACTGGTGGACCGGCGAGTGGGACGCGGCACTCGCCCGTGCCACCGACATCGCCCGTGCCCACGACGACTCCCTCGGCCTGGCCTGGATGCACCGCAGGACCGCCGTCGCCCACGGCACGGCCTACCGCGACAAGGAGGCACTGGACGAACTGGAGCGCGCCCTGCAGCTGTTCACGGAGCGCGGAGACCGCCTTGCCCGGGCCTCCACCCTGGCAACGTGGCCAACGCCCACGTCCAGCTCAAGGACGGCGCCCGCGCGCTGCCCTGCGCCGAGCTGTCCGGCCCGCGCCCGCCAGCACCTCGGCCTGGAACGCCTTGCGGAACAGGGATTCTGAGCGGCGTTGGGCCGATGTTGGGTCGTCGTTGGAGACATCCGGTGAAGTGCGTGACGGCAACGGGCCCGTACGCAGGCGGCCCGCGGAAGGCAAGGAAGAGAACAGACATGTTCAAGAAGAAGACCGGCACGCTGCTCGCTGCCGCGGCGCTCGCGGCCGGCGTCCTCGGCGTCACCACGACCACCGCGCAGGCGACCACGGCCAACGGGTACGTCGACGGGTCCGGCCCCATCCACGACGACTGGTCCGACGAAGGCATGCTCTCCGTCACCCAGCACCCGCGCAGCGGCGCCACGGGTCTGTGGCAGATGGTCCTCTGGCAGGACGGCTACCTCACCGAAGCCGACGTCGACTGCAAGTTCGGCGCCAGGACGCAGGAGGCCACCAAGCGCTGGCAGGCCGACCACCTCGGCGCTTCCGAGGCGGACGGCGTCGTCGGCCCCAAGACCTTCGGCAAGGCCTCCCAGAACCTCGACTACGGCAGCAGCGGCTCCATCCTCTACAAGAAGCAGTACCTGGGCCGCGAGCCGGGCTCCAACCGGTACTTCTTCTCCACCGACTACAGCCACGGGTTCATCTTCGCGGACTACAACAGCATGACCGGCTGCCCGTAACTCCCGGATCACGGGGGAACAGCGGGGGAGCACGGCGCAAGGGCGGCGCCCGGACCGGGGGAATCCGGTCCGGGCGCCGACGTCGTGAGGTGACCTGAACCGGACTCCGTTCAGTTGCGGCACCGGAAGATGATCCGCATGAATTCTCCGCCTGGGGCGCGGCCCGCTCCGGAAAATCTAGTGGGTCAGCTGCACGAGTTGTAGTCGTACCCGGCCGCCCTCACATTCCCCTTGCGGTCGATGAAAAGGTAGTGGCCGTACTGATCCCGCGTAAGGGGGAGGTGATAACCAGAATACGGTCCCTGGTATTGGAGATACAGATTCTGTCCGTCTGCCTCACTACCGGATACGTACCGCAGGCCCGCGCCGCTCCAGCTGTCCACAGCGCCCCAGGTTCCCTTGCCCACCGACCCGTCGGCGGTGAGGCCGAACCATCTCTGCAGCTTCTTTGTGGCGTCCTGGGTCTTCAGGCCGAAGATTCCGTCGATCTCCGTCTCCGCGAGATACCCGTGAGCCCACAGGATTCTCTGCCACAGGCAGATGGCATTGGAGCCGCGGCTGCCCTCGGGCCCGCCGACTTGCAGGATGCCTTCATCGCCGAAGTCGTCGGTGAAGGTTCCGCCCCCGGTCACATAGGGCAGGCCGCTGTAGTACCCGACCGCAGCCGCAGGCGTGGTGCTGGAGGCCAGCATGCTGGCAGCCAGCGCTACCACCGCGCACGCTCCCAGCCTGATCCGCTTACCTGTTGACATAGTTCGACTCCTGGTTCCATTGAAGAGGGGAATGCGCCTCGACGGCATGTGGCCACGCGTTCTTCCCGTTCCGCGTTTTCACGCCATCGGCGCATGATTGCCCGACCGCTCAACGCGACGTCAACGCCTGCTCAACGCCGGGAGCCGTGCGGCATGAACGGGACGGCCCCGAGCCGGTTTTCCCTCGGCTTTCACGCCCGGCTCCGATACCCGACAACGCTTCGTGCGGCAGCGCCCGCGCCTTACGACGGCGGCTTCCGCGGCAACCGTGCTCCCGGTGCCCATGGAACCGCGTCTTCCTTGACACGCCGTCGTCACGCGGGCACGGTCACGTCGGGGAGCGCCGTGGCCGAGCGGTGTGGGGCCTGAACGCTGCCGCGGCCCTGGCGGATCAGGCCTTGGGGAACGAGATCCGGATCCGGTAGCGCTTCTCCAACTCGGCTATCTTCTTGGGGAGTTCGGCACACACCCTCGCGATCTCGGCGGCGTGAGAGGTCTTGAACCGCACGGCCGCCTGCTCGCGGAGTGGCAGCCTCGCTGCTTCCGCGGGCTTCATGCAGGTGGCGTAGATGGGTCCGAGGCTGCGGGCGGCTGAGGCGTCGGCGGCCTGCAGCCGTTGGTCGACGAGGTTGAGGAAGGCGCTCTCGTCGCGCGCGTTCACCTGGTGGGCGGTGAAGCAGTCGCCGAGGCCGGCGAAGGCCCGCCGGACCTCAGGGGCGCGGTCGACCGCCGCGATCTCGGCGAACCAGGCCGACTGCAGCGGACCGTAGATCCCGATGAGTTCGCGTCTGACCGCAGCGCCCTGGGCGACGCACTTGCGAAGCTCCGGGCTCGGCTCGGCGGGCGTGTCCGTCGTAGAACGGGTCGCGGGCGGCGTGCCCGGCACGACGCCGTTCCCCGCGAAGCCGTTTACGGCGAGGAAGTCCAGGTCGGGAAGGGCCTGGTACCGGGTGAACATCGGAGGCGGGGAGTTCGGGACGGTCCCGCCGAGACGTCGCGCGCATCGGTCGACGCCCCAGGCGGCGGCGATCCTGCCGAAGGCATCGAGGCCTTGGGCCCACCGGGTACCCACCCCCGTCGTCGGCAGCACCATGGAGGCGATGTCCGCGGGCATGTCGTACGAGATTGCCGCGGGGCGGTGCTGCGGGACGGCCGGGGCCGGCACGCTCGCGGGGCCCGCGGGGCTGGTGCAGGCGCCGACGAGAAGGCCCAACACTGCGCACAGGACGGCAGCGCCGAGGCGGCGCGAGCCGCGTGGGCGGCTGATGGGTCGGGGCATGCCGTGGCTCACTTCGTGGGCTCAGGGTGTGGTGTGAAAGGGGGCCGGGGGCCCGTCGCTCGGCGCGCGGCGGGCCCACCGGAGCCGGTCAGTGGGTGATCTCGACCCAGTCGCCGCCGTCCCACTTGCTGGCGACGCTGAACTCCCGGCCGCTGGTGAGGTTGGAGACCAGGACGATCTCGTTCAGGGCGTGGTGGCCGTCGTCGGCGTAGACGTAGCCGCGCGACCCGATGGTCCAGTAGCCGTAGGCGTCCCTGTAGTAGCCCGCGTACGCGTCTCCGTAGGCGCCGCTCTTGTCATCGGAATAGGTGAGATTCAGGTCGCGGCAGCCGCTGCTGGCCTTGTACGCCGACTGGCCGGGGCTCAGAAAGCCCGTCCAGAGTCCCGATGTCACGCAGCCGGCCGCCGAGGCGGAGGGTGCGGCGGTGAGCAGGGCGGCGGTGACGATGCCGACGGCGGCGAACCCGGCGAGGGACTTCCTCATGTGGATCTCCAAGGAACAGGGTGTGAGGGTCCGTCGAGTACGGACCGGCCTTCACCTTCGGCGTCCGGCGGGCGGCGACGCCAGGGGCCGCGGAGTTCCCGGGACGTCCCGGGTTTCCTGGGAACGCGCTCGGAGAGCCCCGCAAGCGGGCCGACAGCTCGCCGTCGCGCTCCTCGGCCTTTCCGAGCAGGTCGGTCTGCCACTTGGCGAAGCAGCAGGGGTGATCCGGCCCCCGCGGCCGCCCCGATGTCCCGGACGCCCGCGTCGGCCCACGCTCGAAGGCGCGCAGTACGGGCGTCCGGGTGGAGAAGTGCGTCATGCGTCTGATCACTCGGCGCATTGCAGCCCGCGGATCGCCGGGATGGCGAGCAGCGCCGCGCATCCGGCCAGGCAGACGGTGGACGACACCGTCAGCAGGCGTGCGGGGGACGCGAGTTCGATGGCCGGTCCGGCGAGGATCTGGCCGATGGCGATGCCGGACACCGAGCCCGCCAGCTCGTAGGCGGAGACCCGGTTGAGGACCTCGGGCGGGGTGTGGGTCTGCACGCTGGTCGCCCACATCACCGACCAGAACGCCAGCGCCGCGCCGCCGAGCGCATGCCCCACGAGGAGCACCGGCAGTTCGGAGCCCACCGCCACGCTCAGCGGCAGCACGGTGTACAGCGCCATGGCCACCGCGCCGGCGGCCAGCGGCCGTGCCGGGCGCACGCGCAGTGCCAGCAGCCCGCCGAGCACCGTGCCGACGCCGAGGAAGGAGACGGCCAGGCCGTAGGCGTTCGGGCCGAGCCGCTCACCGACCAGCGCCGAACTGAGCGGCACGAGCGGTCCGAAGACCAGCACGCCGTAGACCACCCAGATGAGGATCACGGCCCACATCCAGGTGCGGGCACGGAACTCCCGCCAGCCCTGACGCAGTTCGCGCCGCAGCGAACTCCCTGTCCGCGCGGGGGAGTCGGCGGCGTTCGGGGCGAGCCGGATGAGCGCCAGGCACAGGGCGCTGAGGAGAAAGGTGCCGGCGTCGATCGCGTACACGGTGCCGGCGTTGGTCACCGCGATCAGCAGGCCGGCGAGTGCCGGGCCGAGCAGGTGGGCGAGGGCGTCGGCCACCTTGAGCGTGGCGTTGGCCCGCTGCGGGTCGGCCGCCACCAGCGGCACCATGCCGTTCACTCCCGGCAGGAACATCGCCACCGCCGCGCCGGCCAGCGCCGCCATCGACACCAGGAGCCAGAACGGCGGTGTTCCGGTGAAGAACGCGACGGCGAGCACGCCCTGGGTGAGGACCCGGACGAGGTCGGCGCCGACCATCATCCGGCGCGCCCCGAACCGGTCGGCGAACACTCCGCCGAACAGCACCAGCACGACGAACGTGCCCGTCCACACGCCGAGCACGAGGCCGACGCCCGACACCCCGTACAGCGCGCCGACCGCGAGGGCGGCGGCCACCGGCATCATCGCGTCGCCGAGCAGCGAGACCGCGCGGGCGGCGAAGTAGGGCGTGAAGCGCCGGTCCCACAGCGGGGATTCCGGGATGCTCGGGGCGCTCTGGGTGCTGTGTGTCGCTGTGGAAGTCACAGGGCCGATTTTGGACTGGACCAATGAGTCGATCTCAGTGTCTCGAACGACACGATGAGGTACTTTCGCGCCATGACCCCGGTTTCGCCGCCGAACTCGCCCGCAGTGCACCGGGTTGTGGCGCTCATCCAGTCGCCGCAGCCCACCTTTCCCCTTGCCTGTGCGAGCGAGGTGTTCAGCGACCACAGCCCGGCTGTCCCCGTCCGCTACGCATTCGAGACCTGCACTCCGCGCCCCGGGCCGGTGTCCACCCGGGCCGGCTTCGACCTGCTGGTCGAGGCGGGCCTCGAAGCGCTCGAGCACGCGGACACCGTGCTGGTCCCCGGCTGGCAGCAGCCGCGCGATGGCGACGTGCCACCGGCCGTCGTCGCGGCGGTGTCCCAGGCGCACGCACGCGGCGCACGGATCGTCTCCCTTTGCTCGGGAGCCTTCGTCCTCGCCGCCGCCGGGCTCCTCGACGGCCGCCGGGCCGCCACCCATTGGGCCGAGGCCGCCGAACTGGCAGCCCGCTTCCCGCGGGTGCGGGTCGATCCCGCGGTTCTCTACGTCGACCACGGCGACGTTGCCACCAGCGCCGGATCGGCGGCTGCCGTGGATCTCTGTCTCCATCTGGTCAGTTCCGACTTCGGCTCCGCGTACGCCCTGCGGATCGCCCGGCACCTGGTGATGCCGCCCCATCGCGAAGGCTGTCAGCTTCAGTACGCCGAACTGCCCACAAGTGGGCCTGTCGCCGACTCCCTGGCCCCCTTGCTGGACTGGCTCACCGACAACCTGGACCAACCTGTCAGTCTCGCCGACATGGCGGCCCGCACCGGGGTCTCCGGCCGTACCCTGACCCGGCGGTTCACCGATCAACTGGGCATCAGCCCCGGGCGCTGGCTGATGGACCGGCGTATCGCCGCCACCCGTGCGCTGTTGGAGGAGACCGATCTCCCCGTCGAAGCCATCGCACACCGCGTAGGCCTCTCCTCCGCCGTCAACCTCCGCCGTCGTTTCCACGAGGCCCTGCGCACCACACCCGGCGCCTACCGGAGAGCCTTCCGAGCGGGGCAGGCCAAGCAGCCCGAGACCGAGCAGGCGTACGCCCATCGCTGACAGTGCGGTCGACGGCAACGACACCACCTGGCGGGGCACGACCGTTCGGCGAGCCTGCGCCAGTCGGCGGAATGAACTCGATGTGCCCGGCCTCCACAGTCCGAGCACCACGGTGGACCGTCGGATGCGTGGGCAGAGCCACCTCGCGAGCTGGGACGTAGGGTCTCCTGCATGCAAGCAGATAGTTCTCCAGAACCTCGTTCTCTCCTGATCAACGGCACTGTCGGCGTCGGCAAGACATCAGTGGCTGAGAGCGTGGGCGGCCTTCTCGCCGATGCGGGGGTGCCCCATGCCGTCATCGACCTCGACTGGCTGTGTCAGTCATGGCCGGCGGCACCGGAAGATCCCTTCAACTTCGGCCTGATGCTGCGGAACCTTCGCAGCATGGCCGAGAATTACTTCGCTGCTGGGGCGGTTCGGCTGGTTCTCGCCGGTGTGATCGAGGACTTGGACGGTCGAAAGTTGTGCGGCGATGCGGTCGGGACGGACCTTTCGGTGTGCCGGCTCCAGGTCGATCTGCCGGTCAACCACCAGCGACTCATGCGGCGCCACGAGAACGAGCCCGAGGCGTTGCGTTGGCACTTGGCCAGGGCTACCGAGCTGGCCAAGATCCTCGACCGCGCGGCAGTCGATGACTTCACCCTTGACACCACGACGCGCTCGGTCGACGAGGTCGCAGCCGATGTGATCAAGAAGGTCGGCTGGCTGTGACCTCGTGCTCATGGGTGCACGCCGGCCGCGGATCGTCTCGATCGAGACGATCCACGGAGCCGGTGCGAGGGATGGGAGAGCGTCCGGCCCGGTGAACCGCGAGACCTCGATGAAGGTGTTCGCGGGGTGGACGCAGACCGCTCCCCGTGTGCTCGGCCTGCTCCACTCTGTAGCGCTGTGATGGCGGTGGACCGCTGCCCGTGACGGACCCGGGCAGGAGGCAACCCGGCTCAGGGGATGCTGATCACCACCTTGCCGAAGGGACCGCCGGTGCTGAGGTACTCGTACGCCTTGACCGCCTCGTAGAAGGTGAAGACGCGGTCGATCACCGGGTGGAGGGCATGCTCGGCAAGGGTCGCGTTCATGCGCTCGAAGCTGCTCCGGGTGCCCACCGCCAGCCGCTGCAAGGAGAAGAAGCGGCCGTTGAACACGTCGGGGTCCATCAGCGTTCCGTCGCCAGGGAAGGCTCCGGTCACCGAGAGCTGCCCGTTGAAGCCGATGGACTGGATGGACTTGGCGATGCTGGGGGCTCCGACAGCCTCCAGCACGACGTCGGCGCCGCGTCCGGCTGTGAGCTCACCGACCGCGAGGTGCCAGTCGGGCGTCAGCTGCCGGTCCAGCACTTCGGCGGCGCCGAGCTCCTTCAGCCGCTTTGCCCTCTCCTCTCCGGAGGACACGACAATGACGCGTCCGCCCAGGGCGGCGGCGAACTGCACGCCGAACAAGGCCACCGCGCCCGCGCCGACCACGAGAACGGTGTCGCCCTCGTTCATCGGTCGCGGCCCGGTCGTCAGCCCCGACCAGGCGAGCACGCCGGCGCACGGAAGCGTCGCCGCCTCCTCGTAGGAGAGGTGCGCCGGGATTTGTACCACCGACTCCTCGTCGACCACCTGGTATCCGGTCAGCATCCCGTTCAGGTTGGCCCCGTACTGTTCGCCGACCAGCGGCAGTGTCATCGGGCCGTCGTTCCAGCGGCGGAAGTAGGTCACGGCCACCCGGTCGCCCACCTTGGCGCGTTGCACGCCGCTGCCGACCGCCACGACCTCGCCGGCACCGTCACTGAGCGGAACGACGCCAGGTGTCGCCGGGACCGGGTAGGTCCCGGCGAGAAGCATCAGATCCCGGCGGTTGAGTGAGGCCGCGCGTACCCGTATCAGCACCTCGTGAGGTCCGGGCGCCGCGAACTGCTCCTCCCGGACGGCCAGTCCGTCGAGGCCGTCCTGTGGGCGGTCGACGTGGTAGGCGGCCCCGGTCCAGCTCTGAGAATCCGTCATCGTGCTTTTCCTGTTCGTAAGTTGTGACATCGACGGCAACGCTATGGAGATCATGACTTCGGTCAGGCCCGTCGGCCGTGCGTCTCGCATCCCAGGGATGCCGCAAGGCGCGACCGCGGGCATTCGGGACGTTGTGAGACGCGCGGGACGCCCGGGACGCCCGGGGACCTCACGTGCGCCCTACTTGTGCGCATGTCGTCCAAGATCACGCGCGCTTCGCTGCCGTGGCCGCCGCGACCGCTACTGGGATCCGTCCCACGCGTGCCCGTCGGCCCCCGGCGGCCACATCACCGTGAGGGGCTGACGGGTAGGTGTTCGGCGCCCTGACTTTCAGGCGCGTGACGCCTGCGGGCGAGCTCCGAAGATCTTCCGGTCGGCCCGGTCTATCGGGATGTCGTTGATACTGGCCTCGCGCCGCCGCATGAGCCCGTGGTCGTCGAACTCCCACTGCTCGTTCCCATGACTACGCCACCACTGCCCCGCGGCGTCGTGCCATTCGTACGCGAAACGCACCGAGATGCGGTTGCCGGTGTAGGCCCACAACTCCTTGCGCAGGGCGTACTCCTGCTCTTTGGCCCACTTGCGGGTGAGGAAGGCGACGATGGCCTCGCGTCCGGTGAGGAACTCGTCACGGTTGCGCCAGACGGAGTCCGGTGTGTACGCGAGGGCGACCCGTTCGGGGTCGCGGCTGTTCCACGCGTCTTCGGCGGCCTGGACCTTCGCCGCCGCGGTCTCGGCAGTGAAGGGGGGTACGGGGGCACGGACATCGGACACTTCTGTCCTCCTGAAATGGGAAGGGGGGCGGGGCACGAACGGGCGGGACGGATACAGCCGCCCCGCCCCGTGTCCGTGCGCTACTCGCGGGCACCCACCGGCGCGGGCAGGGCATCGAGGGCGGCGAGGTCGGCGGTGGAGAGGACCAGGTCGGCGGCGGCCGCGTTCTCGGCCAGGTAGCGCGGGTTCTTCGTGCCGGGGATCGGGACGATGTGCTCGCCCTGCTCCAGCAGCCAGGCCAGGGCCACCTGGCCCGCCGTGGCCTCATGGCGCCGGGCGACTTCGTGCACGGCGTCCACCTGCGCCTGGTTGGCGCGCATGGCCTCCTCGGTGAAACGCGGCAGGCCGCTGCGCCAGTCGCCGTCGGTCAGGTCGGACGGCGCGCTGAAGCGGCCGGTCAGCAGGCCGCGGCCGAGCGGGGAGTACGGCAGGAAGGCGATGCCCCGGTCACGGAGGTAGGGCAGGACGTCCGTCATGGAGCCACGGGTGAACAGCGACATCTCCGACTCGACGGCGTCGACCCGGCGGACGCTCTCGGCACGCTGGATCTCCGCCAGCCCGACCTCCGAGAGGCCGATGGCCCGGACCTTCCCCGCGTCGGCGATCTCACCCAGGGCGCCCCAGCTCTCCTCCAGCGGCACCTCCGGGTCGATCCGGTGGAGAAAGTAGAGGTCGACGTAGTCCGTGCCCAGCCGCTTGAGGCTGGCGTCGATCGCCGCCCGCAGGTGGTCGGGGCGCCCGTTGAAGCCCAGTCCCTCCTCACTCATGGTGAGCCCGCCCTTGGTGACCAGGACGGCGTCCTCGCGACGGCCGGCCAGCGCCTGGCCCACCAACTCCTCGTTGGTGTAAGGGCCGTAGACATCGGCGGTGTCGATCAGAGTGACGCCCAGGTCGAGGGCCTGCCGGATCACCGACACCGAGGTCGCGTCGTCGCGACCCTGCGGGTCGTACCCGAACGACATGCCCATGGTGCCCAGACCGATGCGGCCGACGGTGGGGCCGTTGACTCCCAGGGTGGTGGTACGCATTTCGTGTTCCTGTTCTCTCGATGGCGCGGGCGCGCGGGGTGAGGTGGCGTGCCGGGCGGTGCCACGGCGCGCCGGAGGGTCAGAGGGAGGTGAGTGAGTCGGTCAGGGCCCGCCGACGGGCGGCGAGCCAGCCGTTTCGGCCCACCGACAGGGCACCGACCGGGCGGCCGTCGCGGTGATGGGTGACCTGGAGCTTGCGGGCCGGCAGGTCGTACTCGGCCACCTGGTGGTCGTCCGCTTCGGACGGCAGGCCGACGGCCCGCAGGGTGACGCCGTGCAGGTCGGACCAGAAGGACGGCACCGAGGTGAAGGGATGTACGTCGTCGGACCGGAGCAGGTTGCGGGCGGCGGTCGCCGCCTGGTCGACAGCGTTGCTCCAGTGTCCGAGGGCCACGAGGCGGCCGTCCGCCAGCGGATGCGGCAGCCGGACGACGTCCCCGGCGGCGACGACGCCGGGCAGGACCGAACCGTCCTCGTGCCGTACCCGCAGATACGGATCGCAGATCACGCCGTGGTCCACGGCGACGCCCGAACCGCTCAGCCAGCCGGTGTTCGGGGTGCCGCCCAGGGCGAGGACGACGAGGTCCGCCGCCGGCAGCGAGCCGTTCGACAGCGAGCCCCCGGCGAGCCGCCCGGCGGACGCCTCGGCCGTCGCTGTCTGTCCGGTCAGCACGGTGATGCCGGCCTCGCGGTGCAGAGCGGCGGCATAGCTGCCCGCCGCCGCTCCCACCACCCGTGCCAGGGGCTGGGACGCCGACGTCACCAGGGTGACGTCCAGACCGTGTCCGCGGATCGATGCGGCGACCTCGCTGCCGAGGAAGCCGCCGCCCACGACGACGGCGTGCCGGTGAGGGAGCAGTTCGTCCCGCAGCCGGGCGGCGTCGTCCCGCGTGCGCAGGGTGAACACGGGGGTGAGCGGGGGACGTTGGGCCGGTGCCGGTGTGCGGGCCGAGGTACCGGTCGCCATGACCAGCCCGTCGAAAGGGATCAGCCGGTCGTCGGCCAGCCGCACGACGCGGTGGGCGAGGTCGAGGCCGGTGGCCGCCGTGCCGAGCAGCCAGGCGGCGTCGACATCGTCCGCGACCGGCAGGTCGACGTCGGCGTCCCGCGCGTCGGAGGCCAACTGGCCCTTGGAGAGAGGCGGGCGGTCGTAGGGAAGGTGCGGTTCGTCGCCGATCAGGGTGAGTTCACCGGCGAAACCCTCGTCGCGCAGGGTGTGCGCGGCGTGGAGACCGGCGAGTGACGCGCCCACGATCACGATGCGTCTCATGGCGCCGACCCAAGGATGGTGATGGCTCGCACGGGGCACATCCGTGCGCCCTCGCGCACCTGGTCCAGGAGCGTGTCGGCGGGCTCGGCGTCGTAGAGGAGGTAGTCCTCGTCGTCGAAGGAGAACACCTCGGGTGCGGCGAAGACGCACTGACCGTGGCTCTCGCAGAGGTTCATGTCCACGTGGATGCGCATGGGGCGCCTTCCTTGGCTGTTCAGGAGACGGGCGGGTCAGGAGACAGGCGGGTTGAAGCGTGAGTAGGCAGGGGCGCTCCAGCGCAGCGGCACGGCGTCGTCGATCTGCACGACGTCGGTGACGGTGAACTCGACGAGGCGCTGCGCGCCCGGGACGCGGGAGATTTCGGCGGTGTCCCAGACCGTGCGGGCCGTTCCGGACAGGTGGAGCGTGGAGCCGTTGTCCCAGCCGGGCACCAAGAGGCCGGCCGCGGAGCGCAGTTCGAGGTTGCCCAGGGTCAGGAACATCGCGTTGCCGACGTAATCGGGCCAGCGCAGCAGCGTCGGCGAGAGCACCTCTACGAAACCGGGGTTGCCGCCGCGGTGCGAGGCGTCGGTGTTGCCGCTGCCGTCGGAGGTGGCCACGAAGAAGGTGTCCGTGGCGCGCAGGGCGGCCTGTTGCGCCGGGGTGAGCGAGGTGCCCCGCGTGACCGCGTGGGACGCGGGTGCCGTCTCCGTCTCCCGCAGGGTGCGGACCTCGCGTTTCTGGATGTACTTGGGGCAGTTGGAGATGACTTGGTCGAGGTCGACGCGCAGCCCACCGTCCACCGGGGTGGACCGGCCGTTGAGGCGCATCCGGCGCCGGGTCGCGGGCTCGATGGCGATCATGCCCACCGTTGCGGGACCGCCGAGGACCTCTGCGAGTGGGTCCTTCGGGTGGGGCACGGCGTCGACGGTGAGGGTGGTGGGATCGGGGGTTCGCAGGAAGCCGGGCGCACCGGTGAGCTGGGTGGCCCAGATCCGGCCGGCGGCGTCGGTGCCGCCGACGACGATCATCCGCTGGTCCGCAAGGAACGCCGCGGCTATCGGCGGGACGGTCCCGCCGATGCCGGCGAGGGCGTGCGAGGCCTGGTGGGCCAGTTCGGCCCGGTTCTGGACCGCGAGTTCCCCACGGTGGTACTGGCGTGCCACGGCATTCCTTCCTGAGCAGTCGTACGGGGCGGGCGGCGCGGATGCCGGCAGGTCCTAGAAGAAACCGCAGGTGGGCGCGTTCTCGGTGGGGGCGTCGGCCGGATCGGCACCGGTCGGGGCATAGATCTCCAGGCGGATCCCGTCGGGGTCGGTGAAGAAGATGCCGCCGGAGGTGCCGTGTTCGCCGTGCGGGACCACACCGTCATGGGCGAAATGCGCGTCCAGCTCGCGCAGCACCTGCTCCGCGGCCTTCACCTCGTCGATGGTGTCCACCTGGAAGGACAGGTGGTGCAGACCGGGCAGCGCCACGGGGAACTCGCCCGTGCTCTGTTCCCACAGGGTGATCAGGGCCTTTCCCTGACGCCCGAGAAAGGCGAACCGGCGGTTCTCCTCCTTGCCCTCCGCGATCGTGTCGAACGCGAAGACGGTCCTGTAGAAGGCCACGGACCGGTCCAGGTCCGTGACGTTGAGCCCGACGTGGCCGGTCTGCAGCGTCTTGAGGGTGCTCACTGTCGTCCTTCTTTCTCGTGGGTGTGTTCGCGGTACGGCACCGGCCTCGGGCTTCGCCGTGCCGGCAAGCAGAAAGCTAAACCGTTCGGTTCATGACGTCAACCGATCGGTTCAGTTGGAAAACTAGACAGTTCAGTATTGACGGTGAACCGTCTGGTGTAGTTCAGTCGTGGCATGACCTTGGAGACCAATGCGGCCGCGGTCGTCACCGTCGTCGCGGGCCGGAGTGTCGTACGCGTCGCTCCGCCCTTTCACACCTTTGAGGGCGCCGGATTCCCCGTCCGCCGCCCCTTCCCGGCAGCGGAACTACCTTTTGTCGACCCGTTCCTGATGGTTGATCAGGTCGGTCCTGTCGATCTCGGACCCGGCGAGGCGAAGGGCGCGCCCCCACACCCCCACCGGGGCTTCGAGACGATCCAGTACGTCCTGGACGGAGACATCGCCAACGCGGACTCACGCGGCCACCGCGCTGTCGTCCGGGCGGGCGGGGTCCAGTGGCTCACCGCGGGCTCGGGCATCGTTCACGAGGCCCTGCCCACACCGGAGTTCCTCGCCGCGGGCGGTCGCCAGCACATGCTGCAGATCTGGCTGAACCTCCCCGCGCGCCACAAGGGCGTCGCACCGCGCAGCCAGAACGCGGAGGCGGCGGACCTCCCCACCGTGACCACGCCCGACGGCGCCGAGGTGATCGTTCTCGCCGGGACGAGCCATGGCGTCACGGGCCCGTTCGCCACCCGCACACCGGTCCTCGTCGCCCATGCCCGCATCGCCCGGGGCGGCCGAGCCCGGTTCACCGCTCCGGCCGCGCACAACGCCATGGTCTACGTCATGCAGGGCGACGTCGTCACCTGCGGCCGGCCGGTACCGGACGGACACCTCGCCCTCCTCGCCCAGGACGCGGACGAGTTCACCGTCGAGGCGCCCGGCGCCGCGGCCGAGGTCCTGGTCCTGACCGGCGAGCCGATCGGCGAACCCGTCGCCCGCAGCGGCCCGTTCGTGATGAACACCGCCGCCGAACTCCGGCAGGCAGAGCGGGACCACAGTCGCGGGCTGATGGGGCGGATGCCGGTATGACGGCCCTCTCCGCGCCGGCCGGCAGCGAAGTGCGCCGGGTCCCGGGCGCGCTGCTGGCCGCGCTCGCCGCACCCGCGGCCATGGGAATCTCCGGCCCTGCCCTGGTGCTGCCCGCCGCCGCCCGTGACCTGGGTGTCACCGCCGGGGTGTCGGCGCTGCTGATGACGGCCTACGGGATCGGGATGGCCGTCGGCACACCCCTGCTGACCAGCACGGCCGGACGCCGTGGGCCCGCAGGGATGATACGGGCCGGAGCGCTGCTCGTGGCCCTGGGCGCGGCGACGGTGGTACTGGCCCCCGGCCTGCCGTCGGCGGTGGCCGGGCGCGCCGTGCTGGCCATGGGCGCCGCCGGGATGAACGTCGCCGCCTTTCAGCTCGCCTCCCGGGACCCCGCGGGCCGCGCGGCGGGGCTGGTCGCGATCGGCAGCGCGGCGGGCGGGACGGTGGGCCTCTTCGGCGGGGCGGCCGTGGCCGCGGCGATCGGCTGGCGCGGCGCCCTGATCCTGCCGCTGCTCAGCCTGTGCGTCCTGTCGCCCGCGCTGCGGCTGGCGGGACGGACGCAGCCGGTGGACGCCGTGCCGTCGGCCGGACGTCCCGCGGCACGCCTTCCCGCCATCCTGCGGGACGGGCGGTTCCGTGCCGCCGCGGGGCTGATGCTCCTGGTGTCGACCGTCAACTTCGCCCTGGTGTCCACAGCCCCTCGCCGCATCGTCGCCCTCACGGGCTGGAGCGCCGTGCACACCGGCGCGTTCTCCTCGCTGACGACCCTGGCCGGGGCGCTGCTGTCCTGGCAATTGATTCGAGCCGCCCCGCAGCTGGGGGAGCGCAGGGTGCGGATTCTGCTGGTCGCCGGCTCCCTCTCCGCTGCCACCGTCGCGGCCTTCGCGCCTTGGCCCGCGCTCGTGCTCCTCGGCTCGGGAACAAGCGCGCTCGCCTCGACGGCCGGACAAGGGCTGCTCACCGGAGCGGCCACCCGGAGCCTTTCGGAGGAACTGCGCGGCCCCGCTGTCGGCTGGTTCAACCTCGCGTTCCTGGCGGGCGTCGCGGCCGGTCCCGTCGTGGCCACCTTTGCAGACCAAACCGTTCAGTTCATATACTGACGCGCGCCGTTCCCCCTCGGCGCGGTGCCCCCCACCCCAACCGTGTAAGGACAGCCATGGGAGCCGAACCCCAGAAGAGCGTCGATGCCTATGGCATCCCGATCATCCCGGACCCCGCCGACGCGGCCTCGCGCAAGCACCAGGCCATCGTCGACGCCGCCCTCACCGAGTTCCTCGCCGAGGGGTACTCGGCGGCGTCGATGGAGGCCATCACCAGCCGCTCGGGTGTCTCGAAGGCGACGATCTACAAGCACTTCGGCAGCAAGGAGCGCCTGTTCCTCGCGGTCATCGGCGGCGTCCTGCCGAAGACGTACGCCGACCTGAAGCCGATCAACTCCACCATCGCCGAGGCGCCCGACGTGCGCGCCGCCCTCGTCCAGCTCGCCCACGACTGGGCCCGCCTCCTGCTGCGCCCCGACATCATGTCGCTGCGACGCCTGGTGATCGGTGAGATCGACCGCTTCCCGCAGCTGGGCCAGCTGTGGTACCGGGTCAGCTACGACATGAACAACGGGCCGCTGATCAAGGCGTTCACCGAACTCGACGCGCGTGGGGTCCTCGACGTCCCCGACCCCAAGCTCGCCGTGCAGCAGTTCGTCGCCGCCACGGTGGGTGTGCCGCAGCTGGTCCGCACGTTCACCCCCGAGACGCCGATCGAGGACGCCGAGCTGACCCGTATGGTCAGTTCGGGAGTGGATCTCTTCCTTGCCCGTTACGCGCGTTCCTGAGTCGTCGGCACCAGGCCCACCCCAGGAGCGCGGCCGTCCAGGCACCCGTGGTCAGGATCTGGGTCCGGCTCACGGCGTCGCCCAGCATGAACAGCAGCACGCCGCCGATCGAGGCCAGTACGGTCACCGCGCGGACGGAGGCGCCGTGCAACCGCAGGTGGGAGGCCGCGATCAGCGCCCATACGACGAGGATCGCGGCCCCGATCGAGTTGAGCAGAAACGGGAAGACCGTCGCCGGCCAGACCAGACTGAGCACGACCGAGCCGAAACCGAAGGCCGCCGAGGCCAGCACCGCCGCGTAGGGCACGCCCCGGCCGAGACGTCCCAGGGCTCGTGGTGCGTCCCCGCGTCCCACCAGCGCGTACAGCATTCTTGACGAGCCGTAGATGTTGGCGTTCATCGCCGACAGCAGGGCCACCAGCACCACGGCCTTCATCAGATCCGCGGCGCCCGCCACGCCGACCCGCTGCATCGCGGCGGCATAGGGCCCCTCGACGAGGTCGGGAGCGTTCCACGGTACGAGGGCCACGATCACCGCCATCGAGCCGATGTAACACACCGAGACCCGCCACATCACGGCCCTGACCCCCGTGCGCACCGCCTTGACCGGGTCCTCGCATTCGGCGGCCGCGATCGTCACCGTCTCAAGCCCGCCGAAGGCGAAGACCGCCGCGACCATGCCGACAGCCACACCGTGCCAGCCGTGCGGCAGGAAGCCTCCGTCGCCGATCAGATGGGAGGTGCCCGGTGAGGCGTGTCCGGGCAGCAGCCCCGCGAGCGCGGCACCCCCGATGGCGAGGAATCCGCAGATGGCGGCGATCTTCAAACCCGCGAACCAGAACTCCAGTTCGCCGAAGTTCCGCACCCCGGCGAGATTGCTCAGGGTGAACACGCTCATGAAGACGGCCACCCACGCCCAGTCCGGCACCGCCGGGATCCACCCGCTGACGATGTGCGCGGCACCGAGCGCCTCCGCCGCCACGCTCACGACGAGCAGGGCCCAGTACATCCAGCCGGACAACACCCCGGCCCACGGGCCGAACGCGCGACGCGCATGCTCCGCGAAAGAACCCGTGACCGGCCGGGCCGCCGACATCTCGCCCAGCATCCTCATCACCAGCATCGTGAGCGCGCCCGCGAGAAGGTACGAGACGAGAATGCCGGGCCCGGCCGCCGCGATACCGATCCCCGACCCGACGAACAGCCCGGCACCGATGGCGCCGCCCAAAGCGATCATGGCCAGATGCCGCTGCCGCAGGCCGGCGGCCAGTGCATGCCTTGTCATGTTTCCCCCCGAAAATGCAGATGAACGAACTGGATCATGGCTGAGAATGGCAGCTTCAACAAGCAAGATCCGAACGCTGAGACGTCCCGTACCGTCCCGGTGCGTCCCGGGACGGTACGGGACGCCGCGTAGGCCCGTGGCGGGCTCGCGTCGGCAACGTGCGTCATGATCCAGACACATTTCCGAGTCGTACGATGAAGCAGACAGGCGCCGCGACAGCGTGGCCCGGTCAACTGTCAGGCGGGGGGACAGAGTGGTGAAGTTCGGCCTGCTCGGCCCACTGTTCGTGCACGACGGCACGGCGCCACAGCCGGTGTCCGGCCCCAAGGTCCGCGCACTGCTGGCGGCGCTGCTGCTACGACCCAACCGGGTGGTCTCCCGCGACGCGCTCAAGGCCGCGCTGTGGGGTGACGACGTACCGGCGAGCGCCGACGCCGCACTCGCCAACCATCTCACCCGGCTGCGCAGAGGGCTGCCCGCCCTGGACGGCGTCGTCGAGGAGCGTCTGCGGACCGTGCCACCTGGGTACCAACTCCGCGTGCACGAGGGCGAACTGGACATCGACGTCTTCGACGCGCGGATGCACGCCGCACGGCGCGCACACCGGCGCGAGGACTGGGCGGCGGTGCTCAGGGAGAGCACCGCCGCCCTGTACCTGTGGCGCGGCACACCACTGGCCGACGTCCATCCGTTCGCGGAGCAGGACGAGGCCGCGCTTCGCGTGCACCAACTCTGCGAAGAACGGCTGCAGATCCTTGAGTGGCGCTTCGACGCCGAACTGCACCAGGGGCGCCATCAGCAGGCTGTGGCTCCGCTCACCGCCCTTGTGGCGGAACACCCCTTGCGTGAGGGGCTCCACGCGCGGCTGATGTCGGCCCTCCGGCAGTCCGGTCGCAGGGCGGACGCCGCCGCCGTCTACCACCGGCTGCGCCGCACCCTGTCCGACGAACTCGGGGTCGAACCGGGAGCGGACGCCCAGCGTGCCTACGCGGCCCTGCGCACCGGCCCGCGCGGAACCGCCACCACGAGCACCGCCCGTCCCACACCGCCCTTCCAAGTGCCGTGCGAGAGCACCGCGTTCGTCGGGCGCGACCAGGAGAGGGAGCAGGTGACGGCACTGCTCGGCGGCGCAGGCGACCCGCCCGTCCGGCTGCCCCGGGCCGTGGTCGTCTCGGGCATGGCAGGTGTGGGGAAGACGGCCTTCGCCGTGCACGTCGCCCACCGCATGCGCGACCAGTTCCCGGACGGCATCCTCTACGCCGACCTGCACGGGTACTGCAGTGCCCGGCCCCGTCCCGCCGGGGAGGTGATCGCCCGCTTCCTGTCGGATCTCGGGATGCACCCCGAGATGGTGCCGGACGACACCGACGACCGCGCCCTCCTCCTCCAGGAAGCACTCGCCGGACGCCGCGTGCTGCTGCTCCTGGACAACGTGCGCGACAAGCGGCAGGTGGCCCCTCTCCTCCCGGTCGGCGGCCGCAGCGTCGCCCTGATCACCAGCCGCAAGCTGCTTCCCGGGCTGACCGACACGGCCGCAGTCACCTTGCTTCCCCTGCCCCGCAGCGATCAGCGGGCCCTCCTGTCCGCGCTGTGCGGCGCCGAACGACTCCTCGCCGAACCTGACGCTGCCGACGAGATCATGGCGGCCTGCGGCGGACTCCCCCTGGCCCTGACCATCGTCGGCGGACGGCTGTTGTCCCGGCCGCAGTGGCCCCTCTCCCTGCTGGCCGGACGCCTGACACCACGTCAAGGACGGCTGGAGGCACTCTCCATGGACACTGCCGACGTGGAGCGCGCCTTCTCCATGAGCTACGTGGCCATGCGGGACAGCGCCCTGCCCCTGGAACGCCAGGCCGCGCGCGCCTTCCGACTCCTCGGCCTGTGGGCCCATCCGGTCACACCGAAAGCCGCCGCCGCCCTGCTGGACGTACCGGTGCACCGGGCCGCGGTCCTGCTCGACCTGCTGACCGACGCCCATCTCGCGTACAGCCCCGCGCCCGACCACTACGCCCTGCACGACCTGCTCGGCGAGTACGCGGAGCGGCGCGTCACCGAGGAGGAGTCGCCGCAGGAACGGCGGGAGGCGCAGATACGCCTGCTGTCCTGGTACGCGGCGGCCGTGGCCGAGGCGTGCCGCACGGCCACGAAGGAGACGCAGACGCCACCGCCGCTCGACGACGGCCGGATTCAGGAGACCCCCGTCTTCGCCGACGACGAGGAGGCGATCCGTTGGTCCGTGGGCGAACTGCCGGCCATCCGCGAGGGAATCGCGCGCGCCGGTGAACTGGGCCGCTCCGACATGGCGTGGCGTCTCGCCGCCGGCCTGTTCGGGTACGCCACCACTCACGGGTGGACGGGGGAGTGGGACCACTGCCTGCATCAGGCGATGGACATCGCCCGCGCGCACGACGACACCCTGGGGCAGGCGTGGCTGCACCGCCGGATCGCGGTCGCGCACGGCATGGCGTCCCGTAATGAGGCCTGCCTCGCCCATCTGCGCATTGCCTGGGACCACTTCAGTGGCCACGGCGACCTGCGCGCCGAGGCGTCCCTCCTCGGCGGGATGTCGGCGGCCCACGCCCGGCTGGGGGACGCCGAACAGGCATTTGCGTGCGCGCTGCGCTCCCGGGAGTTGTTCCTGGAACTCAACCCCGAGCCGGGTGACGTGCGCATCGAGGCGCTCTCCCTCAGCCGCCTCGCGGTCGCGCGGCAGCTGCGCGGCGAACACGAGCAGGCCGCCGAGGAGCACCGGCAGGCGGCCGATCTGCTCAGAAAGGCCGGTCACAGCATCCTCCTCGCCGACAGCCTCACCCGGCTCGGTGACGTACTTGCCCTCCTCGGACGACGTGAAGAGGCGTTCGACGCGTTGTCGGAGGCACTGGAGGTCCGACAGAGGATGAATGACTACTCCGGTACCGCGGACTGCCTGCGCTCCATGGCCACGGCCCACGAGCAGTTCCTCGAATGGGACGAGGCGCGGGAGAGCTGGGAGGCCTACCTGGAACTGGGGCGGCGCCACCACCTGACGAGACGGGCCGAGGAAAGCCGCACGGCCCTGCGCCGGCTCACGGAACAGGGCCACTGACGGACCGTCTCACACCGTCGCGCCACGTCGCTGTCGCACCGGGCGGGGGCGTGCGGCGGCGAGAGTGAGGAGACTGCCCAGCACGGCACCGGCCGCCGAGGCCAGCGCCAGCGCCCGGAGTTGGGCGCCGGACAGGTGTCCGGAACATCCTGCGGGGGACCCCGCACCGCACTGCCCTGCGTCGGCCGGATGGCGGGAAGAACCGCGTTCGGCCTCCACGTGGGCCAGGCACTGCTCGAAGCGTGCCAGCAACGGCTGTACGTCCTGCTCCGCGGCAGCGGCGAACTGCTCGATCGCCACGCGCGTCGGCAACTGCTTCTGGTTCAGGAACCTTTCCCAGGAGGACCTGCTGTAGTGCGTGCGCCTGGCGAGCGTCGCGTAGCTGAGGTTCGTCGTGTCCTTGATGCGTTTCATCTCGGCTGTGAGCTCGTCCCACGGGTTCGTGTGCTCCCGCGGGCGGGCTGCGTCGCCATGGCGGTCTGCCATGCCGCGTCCTTCCCGTTCCATGCCCTTGTATCCGGCGGGGCATGTTCGCTCTCCCGCTCAACGCGGCGCCAACGATCCTTCAACGTCCGGGAGCCGGGAGCCGGGGCAGGGCGTGCGGACAGCGGCGATCGGCCGCGGCCGACGGGACGTCCTGGGGACGGGCGGGACGAGGGCTGGGCCCACAACTGCTTCTAGGGTTCCGGTGTCGGCAGGCGCACCGCCCGTTCCCCGACACAACCCCTTCCTCCACCTGGAGTCAGCCATGCCCTCCTCCCGAGCTCTCACACGCCGCGCCGCCCCGGTGTCACGGCTTCTCACCACCGGCGGCGCCCTGGCCGGCATCCTGCTGGCCGGCCTCGTGCCCTCGGCCTCGGCCACCACCGTGACCCCCAGTGCCACCACCGCGGTCACCGCCACGGCGACGACCATCACACCCGACTGCCATGCGGCCTGCTTCGTCCGCGTCCGGACGGGCGCCTACGCCGACTACGACCGCATCGTCGTCGACCTCGGAGGCCCGGACCTCCCCTATCTCGAGTACGAGTTCCTCGGAGGCACAGGCCTCACACCCATGAGCGGCAAGGGGGACGGGAGTGAGCCGCGTGTCCCCCTCGACGGCAAGACCTACTTGACACTGCAGTTTTTCGGAGCCACCACCTACACGACCAGCGGCGCCGCCGCGTTCATCGGCGCCACCCCGAAGGTGCTGGACATGCCCTCGGTCAAGGGCTACGCCGTCCTCGGCAGCTTCGAGGGCCACGCCAAATTCGGTCTCGCTCTGGGCGACCTGAGCGACTACCACGTCTTCTTCCTGAGCAACCCCAACCGGCTCGTGATCGACGTCTACCACTGACCCTGCCTGCGGTCCCGCCTCCCTGCCATCACCTGGAGTCACTCATGCCCTCCTCCCGTGCACTCACACGCCGGGCCGCCCCGGTGTCACGGCTTCTCACCACCGGTGGCGCCCTGGCCGGCATCCTGCTGGCCGGCCTCGTGCCCTCGGCCTCGGCCACCACCGTGACCCCCAGTGCCACCACCGCGGTCACCGCCACGGCGACGACCATCACACCCGACTGCGAGGCGGCCTGCTTCGTCCGCGTCCGGACGGGCGCCTACGCCGACTACGACCGGATCGTCGTCGACCTCGCAGGCCCGAACCTCCCCAAGATCGTGTTTCAGGACCTCGGAGGCACGGGCCTCTACGCCCTCGGCGACGGGAGCGAGGAGCGCCCGCGTATCCCCCTCAACGGCAAGACCTACCTGACCCTGAACTTTTCCGGAGCCACCACCCTCACGACCAGCGGCGCCGACGCGTTCATCGGCGCCACCCCGAAGGTGCTGGACATGCCCTCCGTCAAGGGCTACGCCGTCCTCGGCAGCTACGAGGGCTACGCCGGCTTCGGTCTGGCTCTGGGTGACCTGAGCGACTACCACGTCTTCTTCCTGAGCAACCCCAACCGTCTCGTGATCGACGTCTACCACTGACCCTGCCTGCGGTCCCGCCTCCCTGCCATGAGAAAGAACCCCACATGAAGAGAGAACACCGCCTGCGTGTCGCCCTGTTGCGCTGGACAGCCGTGTGCCTGAGCGCGCTCGCCCTGTTCGCCGCCGCACCCTCCGCCTCCGCGGAGGAGGACCCCAGGATCGACCGGAACGCCGAGATCTGGTTCGCCTACAACGAGGAAGAGGGCATCGAGCACCGGTGCGCCGAACACTCGGACTACTTCCGCTTCCGCTTCTACTACCGGTCGAACTACGGCGGAGCGTTCATCAACATCGGCCAGCCCATCTGGGACCTCAAGTCGGTGAGCAACACCTCATACTCGGCACCTCTGTTGTTCTGCGGCGGTCCCTCCGACGGCCGGGGCCAGGAGGTCGCGAACAACGCCGCGTCCGCCTACAACTGGTACATCGGCTACTGCGCCACCAGCTACTACTACAAGGGCTACCAGGGTGCGTCCTCGGGTTACGCGGACACCCTGTCGCCCCGGACCGGGCGCAATCTCGGAGTGACGGCGAACAACAACCGCTCCGTCAACTTCGCCTCCTGCCGCCTCAGCTGAGACCGGCAGATCTGTTCGATCCCTCCCGAGCAGTACGCCTGCTCCGGCAGCGGCCCAGGGCGACCTGGGCCGCTGCCGCGTTCCCGCCCTCTTCCCGCGACCGGAGAACCCGCGTGTCCCGATACCGTCGCCCCGCCCTGTCACGGATCACCGTCCTGGCCGCTGTCGTCGCGGCACTCGTCGCGACCGGATGCTCCCCGGACCGGGACAGGACGTCCCCTGCCCTCCCTCACGACGCACCCGACACCTCACGCTGGACGCTGCCGCTGACGGCGTACCAGCCGACCGAGGAGGAACGGCAGATCCTCCTGCGGGCCGAACACCGACTCGTCCGCGCCTGCATGCGGCGCTTCGCCATCGACTGGCGGCCCCCGGCCGACCTCCCCGTCGTCGGCCCGCGCAACAGCATGGACTGGCGCTACGGCATCCACGACGCCCGGCTCGCCGCCACTCGCGGCTTCCAGCCCGACGCCGCCCAGCAGCGTCGCCACGACCGGGCGATGCGCGCCGAAGCGAAGGCCCCCGCGCTCTCACCCGACCAGGAAGTCGTCCTCGGCGGCACCGATCTGCCTCCGGAAGCACGAGACGCGGCCGGGAAGGAGGTGCGCGACGGCACCTACCGCGGCCGGAAGGTGCCGCACGGAGGCTGCTTCACCGAGGCCCGCGACCGGCTCCGAACCACCACCTACGGCGTCTCACCTCTTGCGGCCGACCTGTACAGCCGATCGTTCCCGGCGGCGACGCGGGACCCCGCCGTGCGGGCCGTGTTCCGCCGCTGGTCGGCCTGCATGAAGGACAAGGGCTTCACCTACAAGACCCCGGTGCAACTGTTCGACGACCCGCGGTTCGGACGCCAGCCGCACAAAGTGACCGGGACGGAGACCGCCGTCGCCCTGGCGGACATCGGCTGCCGCGCCCGGCTGCCGGTCGCCGAGACCTGGCACGCGGCCGAGACCCGGTTGCAGCGGCGGTACGTGCGCGAGCACGCCGACCGGCTGAACACCGCGCGCCGCGCCCTCGACCGCTCGCTCACCGAGGCCCGCAAGGTTCTCTCGTAGCCCGTCAGGCTGTGAGTCCGTCGTCGGTCGTGCACACAAGAAGGCCCGGGGAGTCACTCCCCGGGCCTTCTCGTGTGCGGCCGGCTCAGCCGGCCAGGTTGCGCATGGTCTGCTCGAACGAGTCGGCGAAGAGGCGGGCCCCCTCGATCTTCGGATGGAAGGACTGGGCCGACGTGCCCGCCTTGATCAGATCGGTCTCGACCAGCGGGGTGTCACTCTCGGTGTAGTCGTTGACGAATCCGTGCACGGTCTCGGGACTGCCGCAGATGCCCTTGCCCGCGAACTGCTGCTTCGGATTGGAGAACACGACGTCCACGCCCTGGGCGCGGGCGTCGGCGACGGCGCCGTCGAGCTCGCTGAGCAGCACGTCGCCGATCGAGTTCAGCCACGTGGCGTTGTCGTACGAGTCCAGGAGGACGCACGCGCCGTGGTTCTCCAGCAGCGGCGGATACCCCATCAGCACGATCTTGGCCTGCGGCGCCTTCTCGTGGATGGCCGCGAGGACCTTCACCACCTGCGGTCGCACCACCTTTTTGAACCGGTCGGGAAGGTACGTGGCCAGCGACGGTGACCGACGCCCCAGAGGTGTGCCGTCCGCCGCCAACTCCTCGATGTCGGCGTCCTTGCACCCCAGCTTGGCGGCGATGGCGATATAGCAGCTCTTGAAGACGTCCGTGAACTGGGCGTCGTTGCCTCCGGCCGACAGTGTCACCAGGTCGGTGTGCTGGTCCAGGTATCCCTTGTCGAGCTGCGGGAGTTCGCCGTACTGGGACTTGCTGCCGGGGAGCATGTTGTAGGTGCGGGCTCCCGAGCACGCGATGAACAGGTAGTCCATCGACGGGTCACGGCTGTCCGCCAGCGCACCGACGGACTTGCCGGTGCCGGGCAGGGTGGCCTGGCGCGACCATGCCTTCGTGGAGCGGTGGCAGGCGTCGCGCGTGGCCGGGTTGTTCGTGTCCCGGTAGTCGGTCTCCCGGTAGTAGTCGCCGCCACCCGTGACGGACGCCCCCTCGCCCGAGGAGAACGAGTCGCCCATCGCCACGATCTGGTGCGCGGGCTTCCCGGGCAGCGGCTGGAAGGCGACCGCGTCCCAGGCCACGTCCTCCGTGCCGTTGCCGTCCGCCGTGATGTTGCTCAAGGAGACCTTAGGCGTGCCGGTGAAGCGGAAGGCACCGAGATCCACCCAGCGGTTCTCCCGGGTGCGCTGCGGAGTGACCCGGGTCGGGCTGGTGGAGTCCGTGCCGCCGACGACGTACTGGGCCTGCCGTGTGTGGGCGCCGTGGTCCGGCATATGGACCATGACCCGGGCCCAGCCGCTGCCGGGGATGTTCTGGCCGAGCGTCCAGGTGCCCTTGGTGTACAGGCGCTGTCCGTTCTCCCCCACTGGGCTCTGGGTGTGGGAGAACCAGAAGTGGTTTCCGTAGCCCGCGCCGATCTGGTGGAGATCTATCTTGCCCGGGTACGTGCCGTTGCTCTCGGCGAAGGACAGGGCGAACGTGCCGGCCGAGGTGATCGTGCCGCAACTGCGGGCGTCCGAGCCCGCCGGCCGGACACCGGTGGGTACGTCGTCGACGACGAGGGCGTTGGACGGCAGACCGGCGACGCACTTCGGCGGGTAGGAGTTCTCGTCGGGCTGCTCCGGGTAGGTGGTGTCGAAGCGGTGCACGGCAGTACCGCACTGGGCCTGGTCGCAGTTCTTCCACTGCACCGAGTGGTGAAGCCAGCAGTGCAGATCATCTCGCGTGCAGGCGCCGAGTCCGGGCTTGTTGGCGTCGTTCGGGCCGATCAGAACAGGGTTGCAGTAGTTCGTGGCGTCGCAGAAATTCTCGTCGGCCGGCCTGAGGCCGGCCGAGCGGTAGGCGTTGCTGTTCCACCAGGCCGCCTTGTAGCCGGCCGCCATGGTCCCCGGTTTGAAGACCACGGACGGCGGCCGCGCGGCCCAGCCCATCACCTTCTCCTGGTAGGGCCAGTCCTGGGGGTGTGCGGCGTCGGAGTAGTCGTCGCCGCCCGTCTCCGACTCCAGGAAGGGGGTGCGGTTGGCCTTCCAGAGAGGGTTGGCGGGGTTGTTGGTCCAGCCCACACCCCACTGGCCCTTGTTGTCAGCCGCGCTCGCCTCGGGGTAGAAGCCCGAGTTGTAGGCCCACAGGGCGAAGTACCAGTTCTCGATGTGCTGCGGCTTGCCGTTGTTGACGACCAGCCCGGCGTCCCGGGTCTGGTTCCACTTCTCGGACAGCTTGTCCACGCCCGCGGCGATGTTCGCCGTGTAGTCCAGGGCAGCGGCCTCCTGCTGGGCGGGGGTGAGGGTGCTCTGGCCGTGGCCGGGCAGCCGCATGCCGTCCGTGATCTGGGTGATGCCGTAACCGCAGTCGGCGTTGGCCCAGTCGATGGCCCACGGATCCCTGACCTCGCCGCTCGGCTCACGAGGAGTGCCGTAGTAGTTGCCGATCAGCGGGTTGGCGGTGACGCCGGGGACCGCGAAGCGCGTGGCCTGCCACATGTTCGACTCCTGGGCGGTGACGCCCAGCATGATCGACGCAGGGATGTGCCAGTTGTCCGCCTTGTCAGGGTATCCGTTCGGGTCGCCGCTCAGCGGGCGCAGCGGGAACAGGCTCTGCGGGTTGTAGCCCGCCATGCCCATGCTCTTCCAGTTGGGCTGCCGGTAGATCAGCGGGTTGAGCGCGCCGATGACTGCCTGGTCCACCGCCCACTCGATCTGCCGGGGGGTGGGCTGGAACGCCTGCTTGCGAAGGTCGCCCCGGGGCACGGAGCAGGTGCGCTCCGCCTCGACGGGGTCGGTGGGTGACGCGAACGCGGCCTTCGTGCCGGTCTTCGCGCCGGTTTTCGAGGGCGCGCTGCCCGCGAGGCGCAGTGACGGGCTGAGAGCGGACCCCTGGGAGAGCCTGGCCGCCGACACCGGGGCCGCGGCGGGCAGGGCCCGGAGCGTCACCTTGCGGCCCGTGGACAGGACCGTCAGGTCGGTGATCACCGTGCGCTCGGTCGTGGCCTGCTGGGCCTGGAACGGCGTGTTCTTGCCGCGGGCCCACCGGGAGACGACCGCGGATCCGGCCCGTACGCCGATCGTGGCGCCCTTGGCGAGCGTGCCCGGGTTGTGCAGGTGGGCCGGGAGAGGGCCCTTGCCGCGGGCTTTGCCGGTGACAAACACCTCGCCCGACGCGGAGCTGGTGAGGTCGAGTTCGGTGAGCCGTCCGGTGGCCACGGTGCGCGCGGGCCGCGGGCGGTCGTGGCCGGTGGCGCGGACGGTCCGTGCGGTCAGATGCTTCACCTCCGCGCGTGCGGCGGTGCTCGCCTTGGAGCCACGGGCGGTGCCGGCCGGCCGGTCGATGAAGGAGATGCCGCCCGCTGCGTCCCGGACGATCTGGAAGGGCACGTGCGCGGTCCTCGCGATGCGCCGTCGGGTGCCGTCGGCACCGATCCGCACCAGTGAGGCGCCCTCGGCGGCGATCAACTGCCCGTCCTCGTACGGGATCGCGGAGGTCAGCTGCCCCTTGAGCTTCAGCGGCTTGCCGGCCTTCGCGCCTGCCGCGTCCACGGTGAGCAGCCGTGTGGCGTTGTTCTTGTCGTTGTCGTCGGTGAACTGCGAGAGGACCGCCTTCTCACCCGCGCCGCAGCCGGGCGAGAAGTACGACAGGCTCGCCTGCACCGGCAGTTTGGTGACCTTGCCGGTGGTCAGGTCGACCACTGCGGTGAAGGCGCCGCGGCTCATCAGGTCGGGCTTGTTGGTGAACGTGCGCGGCGCGTAGGCGACAACGGCACGCCGTCCGGACTCGGTGACGCACGCGTTGCCGATCCAGGTGTCGGTCTCGAAGCCCGGCTCGGAAAGGGTGGCCGCCGTCTTCCAGGCGTACCCGGCGCGCGCGTCGGCGACGAGCAGGTGCAGGCCCGTCGCGTCGCCGGAGGTCGTCCAGGCGCGGTCGGAGGTGGAGCCGACGACGGCTCGGCGCGTGGCGCGCGGGACGGCGGTGGGGGGTTTGTCGTCGGGCAGGGCGCGGCGGGAGGCGGGAGCCTTGTCCGCAGGCTTGTGTTGCCCACTGGCGGTGGCACCACGAGCGGTGGGCTCCTGGGCCTGGGCCGGGAGTGCCAGTGGCGCTGCCACGGCCATCGCGGCGAGGACGGAGAGGACGCTCACGCGTCTTCTCGTCCGTCTGCTGTCTGGTGTCACGACTCTTCTCTTCCGTGGGTTCTTCCGGGGTGGGAACGCCCGCGACCGTGTGTCCCGGCGCGGGCGTTCGGCGCACGGGGGCCACGGTGCTGCGGACATGGGAAGGGCCGGATCGACGACGGCTGTCGCCGGGGGGACGAGGAGTGGCGCGTCGTACGATCCGGCCCCCGGAAAATCTCCAGGTTGCGGGGGGTGGTTGAACAGGGAGCGGACCCCTCCCGGGACATCTCGGGGACGGCGCCCCCGCGCGGGCGCCGCAAGCACGGGAAACGGGTGGCACGGCAGGCGCCGTGCCACCCGTTCGGGGACGGAGGGATGAGGAGAGATGCGTCGTGGGCCGCGGACGGCCGAAGGGATCAGAGCGCCCGGGCGAGGAAGTCGCGGATGAGTGCGGCGATTTCGGGGCCGTGGGTCTCCAGGGCGAAGTGTCCGGCGTCGAGGAGGTGGATCTCCGCGTCGGGCAGGTCGCGGGTGAACGCCTCGGCGCCGGCCGGGCCGAAGATCTCGTCGTTCTTCCCCCAGGCGATCAGTGTGGGCGGCTGGTGGGTGCGGAAGTACTCCTGGAAGGCGGGGTAGCCGTCGAGGTTGAACTGGTAGTCCCAGAACAGCTGGAGCTGGATCTCCTTGTTGCCTGGACGGTCGAGGCCGGCCTGGTCGAGCGTCCAGGTGTCGGGGGAGAGCCGGTCCTGGCGCTCGGCGGGCACCCCGTGGGTGTACTGCCAGCGGGTGGCCTCGGCGGTGAGAAGCTCCCGTACGGCGGGTTCGTGCGTGGCGCGGTCCTTGGCGTGCGCGAACAGGACGTCCCAGAAGGGGGTGAACCCCTCGGCGTAGGCGTTGCCGCTCTGGCTGATGAGGGCGGTGACGCGGTCCGGGTTGCGGGAGGCGATCCGCAGGCCGATCGGGGCGCCGTAGTCCTGGATGTAGAGGGCGAAGCGGTCCACCTTCAGGGCGTCGAGGAGGTCCAGGGTGATGTCGGTCAGTGCCTCGAAGCTGTAGGTGAACTCGGTGACGGGCGGGGTGTCCGACTGTCCGAAACCGAGGTGGTCGGGGGCGATCAGGTGGTACGAGTCGGCCAGGTCGCGCAGCAGGTTGCGGAACATGGCGGAGCTGGTGGGGAAGCCGTGCAGCAGCACCAGGGTGGGGTTGGCGGGGTCGCCCGCCTCCCGGTAGAAGATCTGGTGGCCCTGTATCCGGATGCTGTGGTGCCGGACCTCGTGCAGGGCGACGGCCGGGGTGGTGGGAGCCGTTGTCATGTCGTTCTCCGTACGGTGAGGAGTGGCCGGGGCGGGCGGGGGCTCAGATCTGCTCGGGGACGCCGGGGGCCAGTCGGCGTAGGCGTCCGGCGAGGTCGGGGGTGGCGAAGGCGGCGGTGATCCGGGCCGGGTCCTCGAAGAGGTGGTCCCAGGAGTCGAAGTGGATCGGGATCACCGTGCGGGGGCCCAGGGTGCGGGCGAGGGCGGCCCCCTCGCGGGCGCTCATCGAGAAGGCGCGGTCGCCGGTGGAGGGGAAGTGCGCGTCGCCGAGGTGGAGGAACGCGGTGTCGATGCTGAAGCGTTCGGCGATCTCGTTCAGTGCGTCGTGGCGCACGGTGTCGCCGGAGATGTAGAGGGTGCCGCCGTCGTGCTCGACGACGAAGCCGGTGACAGGACCGGTGGCCTGCTCGGTGCCCTGCGGGCCGTGCCGGGCGGGGGTCGCCGTGACGGTGACGGTGGTGGTGCCGGAGGTGATCTTCCGGCTCTCCCAGGTGACCAGGCCCTCCGCCTGTCCGCCGAGCCGTTCGGCGGCCTCGGGGGTGGTCAGCACGGCCTTCGCCCGGCCGAGCACCTCCCGGCCGGCGCGGTCGAGGTTGTCGGCGTGCTGGTCGTGCGAGAGCAGGACCAGGTCGATGGGCGGCAGCCGGTCGGCGGTCAGTGCGGGATCGAGCCTGCGGTGCAGCGGGCGGACGGCGGGATAGTCGGCAGGTGCCCGGTCGAAGGCGGGGTCGGTGAGGACCGTGAGATCGCCGATACGCAGAAGCACGGTGGCCGTACCCACATAGGTGGCGGTGATGTTCACGAGCGGCCCTCCGCGGCGTCGATCTTGCGCTGGAGTTCGGTGAGCAGGCCCTGGAGCAGGTCGATGGTGACCTGATCGGTGAGGTTGCCGTCGGCGTCGAAGCGTTCCTGCGAGCGGAAGACGTGGACCTCGGGCTTCACGACGACGTCGCTGTTGATCCACACGAAGACCTGACGAAGCGCCAGTTGGGCGCGCACGGTACCGAAGTTGGTCGGGGCCGCGCCGAGGATGGCGACGGGCTTGCGGTGCAGCGGCAGACCCTCGTTCTGGGTCCAGTCGGTGCTCAGCCAGTCGAGTGCGTTCTTGAGTACGCCGGGGATCGAGTAGTTGAACTCCGGCGTGGCGATGAGGAGTCCAGCGGCCTCGGCGACCTGGCGGCGCAGGTCCGTCACGGCGGCCGGCCGGTTCTCGGGAGTGTCGAGGTCCTGGTCGTACGGCGGTATCTCGCGCAGTCCCTCGTAGAGCTCGATGTCCAGGCGGCTGGGGTTGAACTTCTGCGCCGCGCGCAGCAGTTGGGTGTTGTGCGAGGCGGCGCGCAGGGAGCCCGAGATGGCGAGGATCTTCGGCGCGGTCATGGGTGCCTCCTTGGTGAGGTCGAACGGGGCGGTGCGGGTGGCAGAACCCGACGCCGAGAAAACTAAACCGAACAGTTCATGCTGTCAACCGATCGGTTCAGTCTATAGACCACACCGTTCATTCTTGAGCTTGTGCTCGCGTGCTTACTGAGTGTTTCGCTCTGTTCCGTTCCGGCATCTCCCCGCTCCCCTCTCCTCCCACCTCGGCACCTGTCGAGGCCGTTTGGTCGCCGGTCAAGGGCGTCAAGCTGCGGCATTTCTGCAACATGGCTCCGCACGACAGGTATCCGAGCGACCTGTCCGACCAGGGCTGGGAACTGATCGAACCCGTGCTCGCCGCCTGGCGGAATGAAGGGCGCCAGCACGCCCTGGACATCGGTCGCCGACCCGAGCACGACCTGCGCCAGATCATGAACGCGATCCTGTACGTGGACCGCACCGGCACCGCCTGGTCCGCGAGCGCGAGGGCCGCGACGCCGAGCCGTCGGCCTGTGTGCTGGACCCTCAGACCATCAAGACCTCCGCCAACGTGCCGCGGGCCGGCCAGGGCGCCGACGCGGATAAGCGGATCATCGGGCGCAAGCGGCACCTGGGCTGCGACACCCTGGGCCTGCTGCTGACGGTGCTGGTCGCTGCGGACAGCGTGTCGGACACCGCGGCCGGCGTTGAGACTGCTGTCCCGCATCGCCACGACCCACCAGGGCATCCGCAAGGTACGGGTGGACGCCGGCTACCGCACCACCGCCATCGATCACGGCGCCCGCCTGGGCATCGGCGTCCATCCCGTCCACCGCCCGTCCGGCGCCCGCGGGTTCACGATCATTCCGCGCCGTTGGACCATCGAGCGCAGCATCGGCTGGCTCATGCACCACCGCTGCCTCGCCCGCGACTGCGAGGGGTACCCGCACCACTCGAAGCCATGATCCACCTCGCGATGATCGACCTCATGGCCCGCCGCCTCACCGGCGAAACCACCCCCAACTGGCGCGGAACCTGACCCGGGACCAAACACAAATCACCGGACCTGACACTCAGTCAGCCCGAACTTGCCCATTCGTGAGCGGAATTGGGTCGCGATGTCTTCGCTGCCACGGTCACTGTGGATCACGCGGCCGGGCTCCGGCTTCCCTCGGCCGTGGGTCATGTCGAGGGCGTCGACGACAAGTTCGGTGCGGTGGTGGTCGGGCATGGTGCAGCCAACGACCTCGCGGGTGGCCAGGTTCAGCCAGCAGGCAAGGCAGAGCCGGCCCTCGGCGGTGGGTGGGTGTTGTCGCCGACCAGCTTGGCCCCGGGGCGCTCGGCGTGAAAGTCGCGGCCAATCAGGTCCAAGGCCGGCACAGCCTTCTTGTCCGGCCGGGTCAGCGGGCAGTGCTTGCGTCGGGTGACGCCCCGGATGTCGCGCTCGCGGATCGCGCGGGCGACGCGCGTGCGGTTCACCCGCCGTCCCAGCCACCGTAGTTCAGCGCGGACGCGCGGGACACCGTAGGCGCGGCGCGAGGCGATATGCAGCACAGTGATCTCGTGCACGAGCGGTCCAGGTCCAGCACGCTTCTGGCGATCCGGGCCGCCATGGCGGCGGCCGGCGTCTCTCCGGGCGGGACGGTGGACTGGGCTTCGGCCGCTGCAATGGCGGTCTTGGCGAGCGAGGAGGCGTTCTTGATGCCTCGGTTCTTCAGCCCGCTTTCGAGGCGACGGACGCCGATGCGGCGGATCGCTCCCGGCGTCAGCGGGGCGATTAGCCCTCGACCCTTGCCGGTCAGGGCGCGCTCCAAGACCGTTGTGGCTCAAAGGAGTTGTTCGCGCAGCCGGTTGGTCTGTCGGGTGCGGTCGGTGACGAGATCGACGCGGCGGCCGGTGAGGATGCGCAGGTCGATGGCGATCTCGTCGCCGGGCCGGAGCAGTCCGAGGTCCTGACGCGTGCGGCCCTGGTCGGCGATGCCGTGGGTGTCCTTGGCGGCGGTCTTGCTCTGGCCGAGGCAGCCGGCCGCGGCGCGGTGGACGGCCAGACCGATGAGCAGGGCGGCGCCGCCGTGGTTGGTGTCCATCGCCCACAGGACCTCGCCCGGGTCGGCGAGGGCGAGAACATCGCGGATGAGCTCCAGCAGCTCGGGGTCGTCGTTGCCGACACGGCGGGACAGCTTCCGTTCACCGCGGTCCTGCGGCGTGTCCGGTGCCTTGTTCGCGCCCTCGCATGACATGGCGATCCGCAGAGGGCCGATGCCTGTAGGCGGGGCGAGCTCGAAGTTCATGCGCGCACGCTGTTATCGCGCCCCATAACATCATCACTCAGGCGGAACTGCGCCCAAATACGCATGAAGATCCGCCCTTCAAGCATCTCCGATGCGGTTCTGCGCCGCCGGCATCACCCTGCCGATCGTGGTGGCGAGTGTGGCGCCGAGGGCGCTGACGCCGACCAGGGTCAGCCAGATCGTGGCTGCCCCGGCGGACAGCAACCCGGAGAGCGCGGCCGGAGCCACCGCTCCCGCGACCGTCACGGCGAGCTGGTTGAGGGCCAAGTACCGGCCGCGGAGAGCGGCTGGGGCGCTCTCCGCGGCGACGGTCGACGTGATGGGGCCGCCGAGGATCTCACCGAAGGTGTAGCTGCCCGCGCCGAGCAGCACGACGGCGACGGCGAGGGCGAGCGCGGCCACTCGGTCGGCGGCGAGGAACAGGACGTAGCCGGCCGCGAAGCAGGCGTGTCCGGCGACGAGTACGCGGCTGCGGATCCGCCCGCCGAGCCACCCGAGGACGACGCCTTGACCGAAGCCGACCATCAGGGTGTTGAGCGCGAAGACCGCGCCGGCAGTCCAGCCAGGCAGTCCCAGGACGTCCACGGCGTAGACGGGTATCGCGATGTTGAGGGCGAACAAGGAGATCGCGAAGCACAGTTGATGCGCGACCAGCGACAGATATCGCCGGTCCCGGAGCACGCGTCCCCAGCCTCCAGCAGCGTCCCGGCCCGCTTCGGGGCGACTGTTCGGCACGGTTCGCATCAGAACGAAGGCGGCGACGTAGGACAAGGCGTTGACGACCACGATCGCGGCGTAGACGCCGTGAGTTCCGAAACTGACGGCGACGGCGGAGAGGAGGCCGCCGAGTGCGTAGCCGAGGTTGCGTACCGACCCCATGAGACCGAACCAGCGCTCGCGTTGGCCGGGCGCCGCCAGCGCCGTGACGGTCACGCCGTAGCAGCTGAAGAACACCGCCCGCCCGGCGCTGTTCAACCAGGCGAACACGGCGATCTGCCACGTCTGGTCCACGACGAGATACCCGGCGAAGCCGAGCGCCTGGGCCAGGTTCGCCGCCTGCAGTACCGGCTTGGCGCCGTACCGGTCGACCAGCCCTCCGGCCAGCGGACCCGCCGGGAGCGCCAGCAGCCCGGCCGTCGTCAGTGCAGCGCCCACCTGCACCAGGGTCAGCGAGGTCGTGGCCAGGAAGTACAGCATCGAAACAGGGATGAAGACGCCGGTGCCGATCGAGTCGATGACGATCCCTGCGACGAAACGGCGGTGCCGGGCTATGGAGGGACGGAACGTGCGTTCGGGAGTGGTCACAAGCTGGAAGGTATAGATTCGATACTGGTATCTACAACGCTACCGGGAGTCGGCATGGGTAACGCCTACAACGTCATGGCCGCGACCTGCCCCAGTCGCACTGTTCTGCACCGGATCGGGGCGCGCTGGACCGTGTTCATCGTCAACGCGCTGGACAACAGGCCGATGCGATTCACCGAGCTCAAGGCGCACATCCGGGGGATCACGCCGAAGGCGCTCACGGAGACGCTCCGCGTGATGGAGTACGACGGCCTGGTCTCTCGCACGGTGATGGCCGCGAATCCCCCGCATGTCGAGTACGCCCTTACCGACCTCGGCCGGTCACTGCTGACACCCCTGCGGGCGGTACGCGAATGGGCCGAGAGCCACGTCCCCGACATCGAACGCGCCCGCGCCCGCGCACAAGCCGACGCGCAACGATAACCCCGTTTCCGAGCTTGAAAGCGTGATGCCGTGGAGGCCCGATGGGTTGTGAACATCGCGGTATGCCGTACTTCTGAGGTACGCGCAAAGTGGTGGTTTGACGGCCGAGCGGCGGGCGGCCCGTGCGCGGCTGCGGCTGCGGCTGCGGCTGGGAGTGGCTGCGGGGTGGTTCGGGGCGAGGACAACGCGGTGATCGCGAGGACGCTGCGGGTGTATGTGCGCTCGCTCCAGCGGTGGCGCCGGGCCTGGGAGTTGCGCGGGGAGAGGGGCCTGCGGACCAAGGACCCGGTCTCGTATCCGCTGTTGAGCGAGGAGCAGTGGGAGTGTCCCATCGACGGCGGATCCGATGATCAAGGAGACGCCTGATGAGCGAGACCATCACCGAGTACCAGACCGTGGAGGGGCCGGTCGTTGAGTCGACTGCGGAGGCGGTGTCGGACGAGCAGTTGGTCTCGATGTTGGTCGACCGTGCTCGCTCCGAGGGGCTGCAGCTGACCGGCGAGGGCGGGCTGCTGCAGCAGCTGACCAAGAAGAGTTCGAGGCCTTCCGAGTGCGGGACATTGGTTGCCGCACAGGGCGTTCGCACTTCTCCTGGCCGACCGTGGCGTCGAGGTCGTCGGCGTCGCCCCCGCACAGGGGTCCATCGACCAGGCGGTGTCGACTCAGGACCGGAGGCTTTTCAGACTCCGTGCGGTGAGTTCGACGAGTGCTGTTCTTCTTGCGGGGGAGCCTCCCAGGTGGCGGTGATGTCGCGGGCGACATCGCGTAGGAGGTCGATCAGCTTGTCTGCGAGTGGTGTGAGGCTGGCGTCGGTCTTGGTCAGGGCGTAGAGCTGGCGGTAGGGCCTGGGGTGGGCCAGTTCTCGATGGGTGGTGCCGGGTGCATGGGTCAGGGCCAGGCGCGATACCAGAGCCACGGCGCTGCCTGTGCCGACGAGGGCCTGGGCAACGTCGTAGGACTCGGTCTCGAATCGAACGGTGGGGGTGAAGCCGGCCTCGCGGGCAGCGGCGTGGAACTGTTCGCGGGCGGCGTGGCCGGCCAGGATGGAAACCCAGGATTCGTCGCGTAGTTGTTCCAGGCGCAGTTCGGCGTCCGCGGGCTGCCCGGTGGTCAGTGGGTGGTCGTCGGGGAGAACCGCGACCATCGGGTCCAGCAGGAGCGGGTGGGCGCGTAGGTGCGGGGGCGGCGCGAGCGGTGTGCCCCAGGACGCGACGATGGCGAGGTCCAAGTGCCCTGCGCTGATCTCGTCCGCTCCGCGTCCGGACACCACGTCCACGACGGAGACGTCGGCGTCCGGATGGCGGTGCCGCAGGGCCGTCAGGGCGGGTGGCAGCAGGTGCAGGGCAGCCGCCTGGAACGTTCCGACCCGCAGCCGTAGGGAGAGGTGGCCGAGGAGTGCGGCCAGCTGCACCTCGGCCCTGTCCGACGCCTCCTCCACGGTTCGACCGTGGGAGGCGAGCAGCGCACCGGCCGCGGTGAGCGTTGCTCCGCGAGGACCACGGACGACCAGGGGCACCTGCCAGTCGCGCTCGGCCTTGACCACCTGCTGGGTGACGGCCGCGGGCGTGAGCTGGAGGGCGCGAGCCGCCGCAGTCAAGGAGCCGTGCCGCTCGATCAACGCGAGAAGCCGGAGCTGTCCCGGGTCCACCACCATTCGCTAATCCTAACGCTGCACCCTTCTCTTTTAACTTCTCTTATAAGTGCGGGAGAGGAAGCCTGGTGGTGCACCCCCCGAGACCGCGATACCTGGAAGGGTTCTTTCCCCATGCCCACGCATGTGCCCGTTTTCATCGCCACCACATTGCTGCTGGCCATGCTGCCAGGCGCGAGTCAAGCCATGATGATCCGTCAGGTTCTGGAGGGTGGACAACGCACAGTCCGAGGCACGCTCGCGGGCAACGCCACCGGCTTCCTGCTGTGGTCCACGGCCGCCGCGGCCGGGCTGTCCGCTGCCCTGCTGGCCAGCCCGCACGCGTACGCGATCCTCCACATCGCAGGTGGCATCGTGCTGATGGTCCTCGGGGTGAACACGCTGCGGACCGCGTTCACCACCGCCTCCACCGGTCTGCCCCGCGAGAGCGGGCGCCGCACCGGCTTCGCGGGCGGATACCTCACCGGCTTGAGCACCAACCTCGGCAACCCGAAGGCAGGCGTGTTCGCCGTCTCGGTGCTGCCCCAATTCGTGACGGCGAAGGGCCCGGTGTTCCTGTCGACCGTCGCCCTGGGTGCTCTGTGGGCGCTCGTCAGTGCCTCTTGGTACCTGTTGCTCACCTGGGCCGTCGGCCGAGGGCGCGCCTTGGTGTCGCGGCCGGCGGTCCTGCGGGGGCTCAGTGTGACGACCGGCGTCGTCCTGGTCGGGCTGGGCGCCGCGGTGGCAGCGGGTATCTGAGGGCCCGGTCGGTACTTCTTCCAGCAATCCGACCCCGCGGGCCATCTGTCACCCTTGTGTACCGGCAGCCATGAGGTTGCCCTGCACGACCGGTGGCGACGAGGCATGACGGTCGCCCTGCACGCGATGACACCGGGCGGAGCCCGCATCGCCGACCAACTCCGGGGCCAGGGAACCCCGCTGGTCCTGCTGACGGGCCAGGCCAACCACCGCCACTGCTAGGACGCGCCGACTTCCATCCCGCACGCGGCCCCCTCACGCTCGACTATCGCGGCACCGGCACCGGCACCGGCACCGGCACCGGCACCGACACCGGCGACAGCGACAAGCCCGCCCCCCCCCACAGGGCGGGGCGCCCTGGTTCCCTGCTCGCACCACGCCCTCGGCGACCCGGTATGCCTGCCCACGCCCCGAACGAGGCGGCAGACGCTCTCGTGAGAGGTCTGGGCGAAAGGGACCCGCGCCGCCCAACGGGCAGCGGTACGGTGGCAGGCCGTTCCGCGTTCGACCACCAGGGCCGATGCCCACCGCATCTGGTGGGCACCGGCCCGGCCCGGCAACGGCGAGGCCGACGTCATTGCCTGAGTCCTACTGGAGTACGAGGACACGCAGGCGCACGAGGACCCGCACCGTTCGCGTGAGCTCTGCGCGGGGACTCCCGCCCTAGCGCAGCGGGCCCGGGGCCTGGGTCAGGCGCAGGCAGCGGTGCTCCCAGCCCTCGGAGCGGGTCCAGTTCCACTTCAGGGCGTCGCGGGTGTTGGGGCCGTAGACGCCATCCGCGGTCAGGCCCAGTGCTGCCTGCGCACGCTTGAGAGCGGTCGCGGTCGCAGGGCCGAACACACCGTCCGCCTCGATGCTCTGGCCGTAGCACTGGATCAGAGCCTCTTGCAACGACTCGACCTGGCGACCTGAAGCGCCCTGACCCATCACGCAGTAGTTGCTCCTGCTGCTGTCCGTCGGTAGGCGGACGCCGTAGTCGGCCGCGTCGAAGACGACGGCGTAGGTGCTGCAGCTCGGTGTCGCGGCGGCGGTGGTCGTGCCGACGGTGAGACCACCCAGGGCGATGGCGGAGACAACGCCCAGGGACGCGAGGGTGCGCTTCAGTTTCATGGTGGATTTCCCCCAGGGGATCGTGTGGCGGGACCCGGCTCCGTGCGAGTCCGGGCCCATTGACGCCGCCTTGGGACGGCGAGTCGGAAACTAGCAACACGAGGGCCGTTGAGCCCGGCTCGCCCGGACGGCCGTCCCATGGCCTCCCACTGCTTTCCACGGTCCGTCGTGCAGGCTGGAGGAAAGCCCTGGTGGCCCGGGAAAGTCCCTGCCCAGCAGTCGGGTTGGGCAGTCGGCGAGCGTCTCCGGCCCGGCGCGGTCACACCCGTGCGGGCACGGACGTCTCGCTTCGCGGAGGGGTGTCCCGCCGCCTTCTCAGGGTCGTCCCGATGCTGTCCGGCGATGTCCCGGGAGAGTCCCAGGCCGTTCCTGTCCGGTCGCGCCTTTGAGCGGTAGTGATCCGAACGAGCCGGACGGCGACGCGGCCGGGCCGCCGAGGCGCCGGGCCAGGACGAGAGCTCCGACGGCGCCGCCAGCGAATGGGAGCAGATACATAATTGCGGTCGGCACCCGTGTGGCCCCGGGGCAACTCCGCTCAAGTGACGCAGAGTTGCCCAGCCCGGTCCCGCTCACAGCGGTGTGCGCCTCTACCACTCAAGAGGGTGGACCGCCTGGCTCCCGCGCCCCGTTTCCGCCCTCGCCCCGTTCTCCGCTGCGTCCCACCGCGCCGATCTTCGCCGGGGCACAGCGTGCAGCGGGAGGTCCTGCGCCGTCGATCGGCCAGGACCCTGAAGACAGGTGGTCGAGGACGGTCGCCGTATTGATGGCTCATCCGGTAAAGGTCATCCTCCCCACACGCCGATGTCCTCGTTCGGCACGTCCATGCAGGTGTAGAGGCGCAGCTCGTTGCCCGACGCATCGCCGCCCCACCCGTTGACGCAGTTCTTCCAGGCACTCTTGGGCTGTAGCTGCGCTCCGTTGCCGGTGTAGACGAAGTTGAACACGCGGTCGGGGTTGGTCGAGCCGCAGGTGTACAGCTTGATGTGGTTGCCGGTCGTGTCCCCGCCCTCCCAGTTGTTCAGGCACAGATCGGGGTTCAGGTAGCTGCGGATCTCGTAGTGCGTGCTGTCCACCTGGCGCCAGGACCATTTCTGCGCGCCGGTGCCGTTGCAGGTCCACTGCTGGACCTGTGCGCCGGCGTAGGCGTTGGCGTTCGGCACGTCGAAGCACAGATAGTTGTGGAGCTGGATTTGCCGGTAGTTGGTATCCGCACCGGCCGGGACGGCGGCGAGGCCGGTGGCGATGAGGGCCGCGCCGGATACGACGGCGGCTGCTATGCGCTTGTGCACAGGTGTCTCCTTCGGGGAGTCGAGAGAGCGGGGGAGCGGTCTTTTGTGATCGCGGACTGAGCGCGTCGCCGAACGCCGATGGAGCCTGTGACCCTCACTCACGCTGCGATGGGTGTCCCGCTGCCCGCAGATTCCCTTTGTGGTCGAGCAACAGCTGGTGACCGTACTTGTCACGCGTGAGGTTGAGGGGACAGCCGGAACAGGCCTCTGGTATCGGAGCTGAGGAAGCTGCGGGTCCGCCTGGCTGCCGGAGACGTACAGGAGACCCGCGCCGCCTTCCCAACTGCTGACGGCGCTCCAGGCTCTTCAGCGCTGGAATGGATCCTGCTGCCGTCCTGGATTGTCCAGATCTCGTATCCCGGTTCGACCGTGGTCTCACCGTCCCGGGACGGCACGAAGGCCGGTACCGGCGTCCGGCGTCAGTGCCAGAGCTGGTAGCGGCCGCCGTTCTCGTCGTGCAGGTAGATGTCCTTCCCGTTGCTGTCGATGAACCGGCCGGTGGCCTTGTGCTTGAGCTTCCAGCCGTCGCTCGTGCGGACCTCGTACCAGCGCTGGTAGGCGTTGCCGGCGGTGCAGTCCTCCACGTAGACGTCGTTGTCCCAGTAGGCCGCGAGGCAGGTGCCCGTGTCCTCCTTGGGCTCTAGGAGGTATGTTCCGTCGCTGCCGTTGTAGACCTCGTACCACTGGGCTCCGTACGACGTGCAGTAGTCGTAGAGCCTCACGTCATTGGGTTGGAAGGGGATGGTCGAGTCGGCACCGAGGCACTTGCCGGAGACGTCGTGCTGCCAGGTGACCCAGCCGTCCGCGTGCGCTGAGGTGGAAAGGCCGGCGGCGAGGGCCGCGGCGACGCCGGTGGTGAAGAGAACTCTGGTGACGCGCTTCATGAGGTGACTGTGCGGGAGCCGGTCAACAGCACCTCAACAGCGGGCCAACGGAGTCCGGCCTCATGGCCCGCCGGCGTTGGCGACGCCTCGCCGGGAACAGGGACGGGACCTGCGCGGATGCGGGTCGCTGCTCTTGACGACTCCATCCGATGCGTATGGCGCCGGACCCGGCCCCCGGCTCACCAGCACCCCTCTACTGCGCAGTGAGCTGGGGGCCGAGCAGGATCCCCTCAGGCTGTTCCTCAACCTCCGTGGCGTTCGGTGGTAGTCGCGGGACGTTCGATGGTTTCCCGACGTGGCAGGGGATGGTGGGCTGGCGATTCCTGGAGCCGGATGCGGTCGTTGACGAGGTCGAGGCGGCGACCGGCGAGGATGCGCAGATCGACGGAGACTTCGTCGCCAGGCCGCAGCTGTCCCAGGTCCTGGCGCAAGCGAGCTTGATCAGCAAGGACGCGGGCGTCCTTGGCATCGGTCCTGCCCTGACCGCGGTGGTCGGCCGAGGACCGGTCAGGTAGGCCCCGCTGTCCGGCATCGAGCAGGAGCCCGATGAGCAGAGCGGCGCTGCCGCGGTTGGCGTCCACCGCTCACAGCACTTCATCCGGATCGGCGAGGGCGAGCACCTCCCGGATGAGTTCCAGCAGCTCGGGCTCGTCGTTGCCGACGCGGTGCGACAGCCACCGTTCCCCCCGGGCGTCGAGCACCACGCAGTGGTGATGCTCCTTGCCGATGTCGACCCCCGCCCAGATCGTGAACATGGCCGCTTCCGTCAGCTGTTCCTTCTGCGATCCCGCAGACGGCCCTGCCGACGTTGTCGTACACAGCGATCAAGTCGCTCATCCCCATGAGCGGTTGTGACCGTCAGGGCTCCGGGTGGCCACGTTCTTTCAGCCATTGGACAGCGACGAGCTGACTGCCATACCCGGGAGTCCTCGGGCTCACCGATCCTGCGAACAACCGGCCTGGCCCGCGCTGGAACGGTAGGACAAGCTGATGGGATCAGGGCGAGGGACAGCAGCCAGAACCGACTCGGAGCGGAGGGAGGCCACCGCTCGGTCAGCGGTAGGGACGGACGTCGATGACGCGCATGCCGGCAGCCTCAGCTGCGGCGATGCCCTCATCGCTGTCCTCGTACACCAGGCAGGCACGCGGCTGGACCCCGAGTCTCCGCGCCGCGGTGAGGAAGATGTCGGGTGCCGGCTTGCCCCGCTCCACGTCATCGCGGGTGACGATGAGGTCGAAGGTCTCACTGAACGGCTGGTGGCGAAGTGCCGCGTCGATCATCGCGCGGGTGCTGCCCGAGGCGACGGCCACGGGAATCCGGCCCGCGGCCTGTTCCACAACCGCTTGGACACGCGCGTGCGGGCGCACCGTGTGTGCAACGCTCAAGAAGAGTTCGTCGCGTTTGGCTACGAGCTCGGGAACGGTCCGGGTCAGCCGCAAGGAACGCTCTGCCGCAAGCGCCGTGATCATATCGGCCGAGGAAAGGCCCGTCCGGCTGTCGAACCAGTCCTGCTCCAGCTCGACACCTTCTACGGCAAGGGTCTGGGCCATGGCGCGATAGTTGGCCGCCTGGCTGTCCACGAGCGTGCCGTCCCAGTCGAACAGAAGACAGGCCGCACCGTCCGGGGACAGCTTGTCGCGTACCAACATCGGACCTCACTCCTCACCGTATTTTGTTCCAGAATGAAACATAGTACGTGAGCTGTCGCCACGCGACGCGGTCTGGCGTCAGGCACCTCCGAACGGCACCGCCACAGTCCACGGCTACATCCGCGAAACAGTCAGCCGCCAAGGGACGGGTGGGGGCTCGTCATGGTGTTGAAGTAGCCCTCGGGAGCTGCGACCAGGTAGTCGTCGAGGTGGTCGAGGAAGGCGCGGAGCGGCGGAAACTGGTTGTGCAGGTCGAGGTCTTCCTGTGAGCGCCAGACCTCGTAGAGGAAGAAGCGCCCGTCCTCGTGCTCGTGGACGTGGTAGTCGAGATTGCCCTCTTCCTGGCGGGTCGGTGCGACGAGAGAGGTGAGCAGGGCCCGGACGTCGTCGACGCGTTCCGGCTTCGGACGCAGAAATCCGTAGAGCGAGAGCGGCGGGTGCACGGGCGGCTTCGCCACGTTGCGTCGGAGGAAGTCGCGGATGAGTGCGGCGATTTCGGGGCCGTGGGTCTCCAGGGCGAAGTGTCCGGCGTCGAGGAGGTGGATCTCCGCGTCGGGCAGGTCGCGGGCGAACGCCTCGGCGCCGGCCGGGCCGAAGATCTCGTCGTTCTTGCCCCAGGCGATCAGGGCGGGCGGCTGGTGGGTGCGGAAGTACTCCTGGAAGGCGGGGTAGCCGTCGAGGTTGAACTGGTAGTCCCAGAACAGCTCGAGTTGGATCTCGTTGTTGCCGGGACGGTCCAGGTACGCCTGGTCCAGCATCCACGCGCCGGGGTCCAGCTGCGCCCGGAGCGTGTCCGGCACGCCGTGGGTGTGCTGCCACTCGGTGGCCGACGCGGTGAGGAGTTCGCGCACTGCGGACTCGTTCGCGACACGGTCCTTGGCGTGGGCGAACAGCAAGTCCCAGAACGGAGTGAAGCCTTCTTGGTAGGCGTTGCCGCTCTGGCTGATGAGCGCGGTCACGCGTTCGGGGTGGCGAGAAGCGATGCGAAGGCCGATGGGCGCCCCGTAGTCGTGGATGTAGAGGGCGAATCTGTCCAGGCCGAGGGCGTCCAGGAGGCCGAGCGTGATGGCGGCGAGGCTGTCGAAGCTGTAGTCGAACTCCTCGGTCGTCGGCATCGCGGACTGACCGAAGCCAATGTGGTCGGGCGCCACGAGGTGATACTCGTCGGCGAGGTCGGTGATCAGGTCGCGGAACATGGCTGAGCTGCTGGGAAATCCGTGCAGGAGCACGAGCGTCGGCCTGGCAGGGTCGCCGGCCTCTCGGTAGAAGACGTGCTGTCCCTGGACCTCGAGGGTGGCGTGGCGGACGGAGTGCTTGGGCATGTCGGTCGTCTCTCATTCCGGATTGCGTTGACGGGCGGTCGGTCGAAGGAGGGCGGCTGAGCGGTGCCGCGGGGTCAGGTCAGTGCTTCGGTCTGCCGACGCGATGCGCGCACGCGGCGTACGAGGGGGCTCACGAGGAGGGCTGCCGTGGCGGCCATGGCAACGCCGATCCCCCAGTTGCCGCGGTAGGAGCCGGTGATGCCGTGAATCACCACGGCCAGTCCGAGCCCTGCGGCGGCGGACAACTGGTGGACGACCCAGGCCGGCGCGAGGGTGCGGCCCATACGGGTCGGGTCGAGCCCTCGGGACAGGACGGCCATGGTCAGCGGGACCACCGGAAACGAGGAGATCCCGAAGAGCACTGCGACCGCGACCAGCCCCCACACGTCGGTCACGAGCACCGCGAGCAGGAGGGACAGCGCGCGCAGGGTGTGCAGGACGCGCAGCAGGCTCTCCGGCCGGTGCCTGCGCAGGAGGCGTACGACCACGGCGGATGTGGCGCCCGCCGCGGCCGCGCTGAGCACGACCAGTCGTCCGGCGTCGACCACGGAGAGCCCCAGGTCGACGGCGTGCTTGGGCAGCAGGAGGACGAGGCCGTACATGGTGGCGGCATGGAGGCCGAAAGAGGTCAGCATCCGGCCGCGGCCGGTGAGCCGTTCACGTCCGCGCTCATCCTGAGCCATACGGGGCTGCTGTTCGGCAGGGAGCAGGACGGCCAGGACGAGCGTCACCAGCAGGCCGGCCGCACCGAGTGCCGTGTACGCGGCCCGCACGCCGACGGGGTCGAACATGGCTGTCGCCGCCCACGGTGCGATGAGCTGCCCGAGGTTGATTCCCACCGCCGAACGCGCCAGCGCGGGCCCCGCTTTGTCACCGTGAATCCGGCCGAGCATGGTGCTGATGGTGAGGCTGGAGGCGGCGGCGAAGCCGAGCCCCCCGAACACGGTGAACGCGGCGATGAACTGCCAGGTCGACTGGACCACTGAGAGAGCCAGGTAGCCGAGCGACATCAGGGTCAGGCCGCCGAGCAGCACCCACCGGGCGCCGATCCGGTCGAGCAGGACGCCGACGGAGGGCTGGACGAGGCCGGTCAGCAAGGTGCCGAGGGCGGCCGCGGTGGCGAGCGCCGCCACGTTCATGCCGTACTCGTCGGCGGCGGGGGCGAAGAAGACGCCCGCGGAGAAGTTCAGTCCGAAGGAGACGGTCATGGCCGCAAGTGCGGCCCAGGCGACGTGCTCACGACCGAGGGACATCACCGGACCTCCGATCTGCGCGGACCGAGGATGACGCGCTCCGAGCCGCCGGTGGGCACATGGTTCGTGCTCGCCTCAAGGTGGCGCGTCAACCCGTCGGCGTCGAACTCCCACAGCTCGTTGCCGTAGTTGCTGTAGCGCCGGCCGGTCTTGTCGTGCCACTCGTACGGGAACCGCACGACGATGCGGTCGTCGCCGGACGCCCACGGCTGCTTGCGCAGCACGTAGCCGTTTTCCTGCGCCCCCTTACGGGTGAGGAAAGGCGCGATCTCCTCTCGGCCGGTGAGGAATTCGTCGCGGTTGCGCCGCACGGTGTCGGCGGCTTGCACCTTGACGGCGGCGGTCCCGGCGGTGGAGGGCGGCAACGGCGGGCTTATCTGGGGCATCTGTACTCCTCGGGAAGCGGCGGAGGCCTGGGAAAGGTGGGGTGGATCCGCCCCGGGCTGGTATCCGGCGCCCCGCACCAACAGGACTGCGGCGCCGGCCATGTGGTGGCTCAGTGCTGATCGGCGCGGACGGCGGGTCAGTCGGTGTCGATGTTGGTGTCGATCTCGGTGTCCGCGGCGCGGTCGAAATAGTTGGTGAAGACGTTGAGCGCGACGTGCCCGACGACCTCGGCTATGTCGCCATCGGTCAGGCCCGCCTCGCGGGCGGACTTCAGGTCGGCGTCGGCGATGTCGCCGCGCGCGGCCAGGACGGCGCTGGCCAGCGTGATCGCCGCGGCGGCCTTGGCGCTTGAGCCGTGGTCGGGCCGGGCGTCGTACGCTTCCTCGGCCGACACACCCGCCAGGTTCGTGGCGATGTAGGTGTGTATCGAGAGGCAGTAGTCGCAACCGTTGTATTGGGCGACCAGGAGCGCCAGCTGCTCGCGGACCGCGGTGGACAGCGATCCGCTGAATTCCAGTGCGAACCGACTGTTGGCCATCGTGCGGGGCATGTCCAGGGTGTGGGTGCCCCCGAAGGCCTTCTGGACCGCGGCCAGCAGCCCGGCGGCCGCGTGCTCCTGGGTGTCGGACGCGACCAGGGGAAGACGGGACATGGCTGTATCTCCTCGATCAGATCAGGGTGTTGTCAGGCCGGACGCCGCGACGCGGACCTTCACGGCGAGTGCGCCGAGCAGGTCGCGGACCAGGCAGGCGGATACCGGGGCGCTGAGGTGTCGGCCGCGTCGGCGCGGTCCCGGGCCCGAACGACGATGGTGAAACTCAGGGGTCGCGATCAGCACGCCGTCCGCCGGATGCGGCGGCGCGGATCGGCCTTCGCCGCCGGACGCCGCTCTGGAATGACTAGGTCTCAGTCGTACAGACCGATCTCGCGCGGGCCTTCATGGATCCCGATGTCGAGTGTGCAGGGCTGGAGTTGACGGGCGGCACGCGGCAGCGCCTCGTTGTACGAGGCCGCGCGAAGACTCTTGAAGATGGCGAGGACTTTGGAGGACGTTGGCGGGGCGCAACGAGGCATCTTGCACGGTAGGGATTCCTTGTCTGGTTCACCGCAGAGTGCGACGAGGTGCCGGGTGCGCCGGCGTTCCCGAGGGCCGGACGTGTTTCGAATCTAGGTCGTGGAGAGGGCCGCTGACCGGGGCCCGGTGCGCCACGGGGGGACCTATTGCGCCACTGGCGCGATCATGTACCGTCTCCGCCGTGCTATAGGGCACAGGGTTCGTTGCGGAAGAAAGCGGAACCAATGCGCGTAGTCATGGCGAAAGATGGTGTGGTCAAGCAGGAACGGGCATGGTGTTCGTCCTCGCCGGCTCTCAAGCAATCGGTAAATTCGGCCATGGGACGCTTCGCCGTGAACGCAGCGCGGGACGCGGGCATGACGCCGGCCCGCCTGGCCCGCATCCCCTGTCTCAATGACGAGGTCTTGGGCGATGTCTACGCCCGGGTCCCCACCGGTTCGGTGCTGCGGTCGTGGGAGCAGGTCACGCTGACCGACCGCGGATCCGGAGTCGGTGCGTTCGCCGCGGAACGCTCCCCGCTGGGGACGTTCGGTGTCTGGGACCAGCTGTTCGCCGCGAGTGCGAATCTGGTCGACGCGTTCCGTGTGGCCGCCGACTACACCGTGACCATCGGCGATGCTGCGGTGGACCGGTTCGACGTAGTCGAGAACGGTGCCCTGGTCACCGTGGGGTACCGCACCGGAACCGCCGAGCAGGACATCGTGAACGCGGTGGAGCAGTTCGGGATGGGCCTGTTCGTGACGCGGGCGCGGGCCGCTTCGGGGAAGGACGTGAAGCCGGTCAAGGTGACGTTCCGGCATCGCGCACCGGCCGTGTTCGAGCCGCTGGCCGAGGTCTTCGGCACCCGCAACATCGAGTTCGAGGCGGAACGGAACACGATCACGTTCTTCCGTGAGGACGCGACGGCTCCGTTGCCCGGATACCGCCCGGGGCTGATCGAGGTCCTGAGGGCACACGCGGACAGCACGCTGCTGCAGGCGCGCTCTGTAGTGTCCTGGCTGGACGCGTTCCGGGAGATGCTGGGCTCGTCGATCGGTACCCCGGACCTGTCGTTGGCGGTCATGGCCGACCGGATGGCGACCACACCGCGCACCCTGCAGCGCAGATTGGCGGAGAGCGGAACGACCTGGCGGGCCGAGGTCGGTCTGGCACGCGCCCGGCAGGCATCCGCATTGCTTCGGTCCAGCAGCCTGCCCGTCCACGCTGTAGCGTCCCGGACCGGCTACAGCGATCCTCGCGCGCTTCGACGCGCGGTCCAGCGCTGGCAAGGCGTCACCCCGGCGCAGCTCCGAGGAGAGTCCCGGTAAGGCACATCAGCAGAGCATCCCGGTGAGCTGATCGAGGACACCATTGGCCTGCCAGCGGGCGAAGTAGCCCTAGACGGTGTTCAGTTCGGTAAGTCGTGGGGCAGGTGGCGCCAGACGATGCCGGTGCGGTCCCCGTACAGGTTCGTGTTCATGATCTCGCGCAGGTCGTGGCGGGGCAGGCGGCCGAAGGCCGGGGCCCGGCCGCTGCGCTCGAAGCGCCCGGTGGCCGGCACCGGCCCGATCAACTCCCAGCGGGCATCGGACAGATCATTGGGATACGCACGACGGTCGACCAGGACGTCGGCGTACCGCCGGGTCGGGGCGTGCGCCCAGGCGTGCGGCCGGCGACGATCCGCGCCACCTCGGATGTGGGGCTTCCCTGCTCGAACAAGTCGACCGCGCGCACGCTCCGGGCCTCGACCAACTGCGGTCGCGTCAGCGGCGGCACGGAGAGGTCGGAATCTGCGGCCTACGACTCGCAAGACACGCCAACATGCTCACACCGCCGACGCCCCGGCACCTCCAGAACCAACGACTACCTCAGTGGTCACGGGGTTCCGCGAGGAGGTCGTCCACCACATCACATCGAATGGTGGGGAGGTACTCGGCGATCGCCTCACTCATCATGGCTTCCCCTTCGGGGTCCACGTCTGGGCACGCGTCGCGAGTGGCGGCATCCGGCCACCGTGCATACGCCACCCAGGTGCCGTCATCGACCTGATGCAGACGTGATCCGTAGCTGCCGCCGTGCTTGTGCATCGCGAGTGTCACGCGGCGCCAACCAGCTGTGAACTGCTGCTCCTTGCCTTCGTGCAAACGCCACCGGTAGATCACCGCAAACATGACACGCCCCCCAGCGTCAGTGTTATGAGCCTCGTAGGCATGTGAAAACCCTTCGTTGACATTGCGTGTGGTGTCGGACTCGGCATCGAGAAATCTAAACCGTTTGGTTCATTCTGTCAACCGTTCGGTTCAGTTCTTGGACCGTACCGTTTAGTTCTTGCCTGGATTCGGTTCTGGCTTGGGTCCGCCTGCTTCAGCGATCCGATATGTCGGGGATACGGGTACGTCAGCGAGCGCGGGCGCCGTGGCGACGCGGGGGGCCCAGGCGGGCGCCTGCTGGCGCGCCGGCGGGGTCTCGGTCTGGCGCAGCGGGTCGCCGCCCAGGCGTACCAGCAGTCGGCAGCAGCGGCACGTGCCCGCACTGGTCACGTCGACGACCAGCCGCACCGGCGGCAACGATGCCTGCCGGAACCGCTCACCGTGGGCGCCCCCTGCGCAAGTGCCGGCGCGCGGTGGTGCACTCCACGCACAGGCCGCTCAACTTCGCAACGCCCCAGGCACAGCACAGCTCACGGCTGCCCGCCGCGGGACCGTCGGGTCGTACCCACGGGGCAGTTCGCAGGCAGGCAACGCACGCCGACTTCGCTGGTCTGCTTGGGCACCAGGCGCTGCTGCCGCGCGGGGCTGCTTCCCACTGCCTGCGGCCTCTCGCCCAGTTCGTCGTCGGCTGCCAACGGCTCGGCCACCTTGCAATGCAGCGGCAGCGCTGCTGTCAGGTCACTGATGTGCTTTGGGTTGCTCGGTAGCGCGACGGCGATGTCCTGTAGCGACTGGCGAACGCCTGGCGGAGCGTTTCAGCGGTTCCGAAGCCGCATTGTGCGGCCACGCTCGCCACGGGGAGTGAGGTGGAGGTCAGGAGGTGAGCGGCGGCCTCGGTGCGTGCGTCGCGCACGAATCGGCCTGGTGCCTTTCCAAGGTGATCGATGAACAGGCGAGTCAGGTGGCGTTCGCTCACTCCCGCGTGTGCAGCCAGCACGGTTGCGGTCAGGTCCTCGGCCAAGTGGCTGGTGATGTGGTCGACGACTCGCTTGACCAGCCCGTTCGTCGGTGCCGGGGTGGCTGTGAACATGCTCATCTGTGCCTGGTTGCCGGGCCGTTGCAGATAGGTGACCAGGCCCCGGGCCACTGCGCGCGCCAGCTCCCCGCCGTGGTCCTCCTCGATGAAAGCAAGAGTGAGGTCCAGGGCGCTTGTGACGCCCGCCGCGGTGACCACGCTTCCGTCACGAATGTAGATCGGCGCCGGATCCACGGTGATCTCCGGGTAAGCGGCGGCCAATTGTTCGGCGTAGAGCCAGTGAGTCGTGGCGCGTCTCCCGTTGAGCAGGCCGGCTGAGGCCAGCACGGTCGCCCCTGTGCAGACCGAGGCCACTCTGCGGCTCTCTCTGGCCAAGCGGCGGACATGGCCGACGATCCGAGGGTTGTCGCCCGCGGCCTCGTGGCCGATCCCTCCCGAGATGATCAGTGTGTCCAGCGGCCCCCGCAGCCGTTCCAGGGACCGTTGCCCCTGCAGCGTCAGCCCCGAGTCGCAGGTGATCGCACGGCCTCCCGGGGTGGCCACGCTCACGGCATAGGCGGGACTCGCTCCGATCCGGTTGGCCGTGGTCAAGCCTGTCGTCACGCAGGCGATGTCCAGCAACTCGGCCTCGGCGTATCCCACAAGGACCACCACTCGTTCCTCCATGAGCGGACCCTATGTCGGAATGACGTGCATCCCAAGAATTCCGACCTCATCGCTGTCTGCCCTTGGCGCTCCCATGGCCCGGGGCCGAAGGTGACGGCATGACCAAGACACTTGCTTTCGTTCTCTATCCCGGCATCACCCCGCTCGACCTGGTGGGGCCGCTCCAGGTGCTGTCGGCACTCGCCCAGATGGATCCGTCGTTCGAGGTGGTCGTCGTCGGCAGGGATCTCTCCCCTCTGGGCACCGACACGCCGCTGAAGGTGACGCCGAGTCACACATTCGACCAGGTCGCCGACCCCTTCGCGCTGCTCGTGCCCGGCGGGACCGAGCCGACCCTGGCCGCCCTGGCCGACGAGTCTCTGCTGGACTGGATCCGCCAGGCCGCGCGGACGGCTGAGGTCGTCGGCTCGGTATGTACCGGCTCACTGCTCCTGGGGGCCGCCGGCCTGCTCGAAGGCCGGAAGGCCACCACTCACTGGGGCGTCCGTGACCTGCTGGCCAAGTTCGGCGCGACGCCCGTCGCCGAACGCTGGGTCCAGGACGGCCCCGTGCTCACCGCCGCCGGAGTCTCGGCTGGTATCGACATGGCTCTCCACCTGGTCGAACGCCTCGCGGGCGAGCAGACGGCCCGCATGGTCCAGCTCTTCATCGAGTACGACCCGCAGCCACCCCTGGGCGGCATCGACTGGCGGTCCGTCGACCTCGATTCCTTCAAGCCGCATGCACGGGCCATGGTGGAAGCGGCCCTGGCAGACCATCCCGCGCTCCTGGCCCGCCTGACAACCTGAGCACCGCCCCGGCGGCGAAGCGCCCGGCCCAGCTGCCGCAACGCGTCGAACCGAACGCACGACCACGGGACGCGAACGGTCGCGTGGTCAGCTGCCGGCGCGGGTCGGGCATGGCGTCACAGATGCGCTTCACGGCCCGTGCTGTCGGCCCGTCGGCCGACGTCGGCAGCATGAGCGGCCCAGTCGCCCGTCGATGCCTATGCCACCGGACGGCGACTGGGACGTGGACGCCGAGCATGCGGGGCAGGATCCCGGCGGGGACAACGAGTTCGCCCATGGACACGGCGTGCGCCATTGCCGCTACCGAGGACAGCCGAAAGTCTATCTGCAACACGTCCTCAGGGTCATCGCCGTGCGCATCGAACGCCTTGGCGGCCGGTCAGACATCGAGGACGTCTCCTCACCAAGACCGCCGACCGCCTTCCTGAGATTCCTGGACCAGCAAGGCATTCCCGGTCCAAGTCCTATCGAAATTGGGGTAGTTGCCCCGACCGGCTCAGTACCCCCGACAGGGTCCGGCTCAGCAGTCGGGGTAGTAGTACCGGGTGTCCCAGTAGTACAGCTCGCTCCAGGTCTGCGGGCCTACCACCCCGTCCACGGACAGGCCGATGCAGTTCTGGAAGGTGTACACCGCGTCGCGGGTGCGGGCCCCGAAGGAGCCATCCACCGCCAGCGGGGCGTATTTCTCCGGGAACAGGCTGCGGTTGAGCTGGCACTGGAGCTGCTTGACCGCGGTACCGCTGCTGCCCAGACGCAGGGTCGGCTCGGACGCGGTGTAGTTGCACGCGATGGTGGTCGCCGCGGCGGCAGGCGTGGCGGTGCCGGCCAGCGGCATCAGCAACAGCCCCGTGATGAGCGCGAAGCCCGTAAGACTGCGACGCATGAAAGAGTCCTCTCGATGAAGCCGCCGCATCGGCCTTGGGTGACACGGCGGACGGTGTACCGCCCGCCGCACGGGTGACGGTGTCCCCGGATGGCGAGCAGGCCCGGACGGACCGGGACGAGCGCCGTCGAATCTATGAGCCCCGCCCCCCGTCGGACGTGCCCGAGACGTCCCTGAGACGTCCTGTGACTGGGAGGATCCGGGAGCGGCGACCTGTCGTCCCCGCTCCTCGGTTCGCCGCCCGCTTCACGAGACGGCGTTCCCGTGAACGGCGCACCGCGCGACGGACGAGTCGGACGCGTCTTCACCCGGAACCCGCGCGTCGACACTGCGACCACGCAGAGGTGTCGAGGCAGCGCGCTGATGTCACTGTCGGCGAAGTTCGGTGTGGGTAGTCGCTCGGCCGAGCCTGGCGAACAGGGAGGCCGGGCGGGTTTGCTCCGCCGGTCGGACGACTTGGGGTGGCACTCGATTCTCCCCGGATTCTTCCCAGCGTCGAGAAGCACTCAAAAGGCCAGGTCAGAGGCTTAGTTCTGGCAGGGTGAGGAGAGATCAGCCGCATCACTTCTCCCCAGGGGCTCCCCAGGGGCTCCCCAGGGTCGATTCGGAGCCGATCTGTGACCGATGCGAGAGCACAGGCCAGAGAGGAGCTTGGCTCGGCAAGAGGTGCTCAGAGCCAGTCCCGCCGCTTGAAAATCACGTACAAACTGCCACAGACAACCCCCATCAGGCCGATCGCAAAGGGGTATCCGAAGCTCCACCCCAGCTCCGGCATGTTCTCAAAGTTCATGCCGTAGATGGTTCCCACGAGTGTGGGAGCGAAGAGGATCGCCGCCCAGCTCGAAATCTTCTTGAAGTTGTCTACCGCACCCCGTTGACCAGGGCATTTGCCATACGGGGGCGCCTTGACCTGGGGTGATGCCTCTTCCTGGGTCTTTCACGCTCGGTCAGCTCTATGCGGCCGGTTCTCCCCACGCGCTCCCCATGGGGGCTCGATGCTCCCCAGATTCTCCGCAGCGGGCTTGCCTGGTGGAGCATGCCGGATGGGCTCGAAGGCCCGTTGCCCGGTCACTCCACGCAACGACACCGCGTGACGCTCGAAAGGCTCGGGCCTGGGCTTATCCAAGGTCTGCGGAGCCGGTGGGCACGGATCCGTGCCCACCGTGGTGGAGGAGCGCAGCGCGCTCGACGCTCGATTGACGCTCAGTGTGATGGCGAGTCACGCCATCGCGGCCGTCTTCGCCGGCCTCGGCTTGGACCGGCGATGGAGTCGTCAGGGCGTCTCGTTCTCGAGCCAGTCCGGCGCGTGGAATCCACCGCCGCCGTACATCGGGAGCTTCACCGACCCGCCGTAGCGGGCGAGCTGGCTCCAGGGACGATTGATACCTGCGGCGCCGTAGGCGCGTACTCGGCTGACGGCGTCGAGGTCGAGTACGTCGATGAGGATTTCCTCGCCGGGGCCGGCCTGCTGGCGCACGATGCCCTCGGGGTCTACGACGGTGCTCTGGCCGACCCCGGCCGGGTCGGCGGCGTTGACGTTGACGACGTAGACCTGGTTGGTCCAGGCGTTGGCGCGGGCGCAGACGAGTTCCATCTCCCGGTCGCGGGTGGGGGTGAGGGTGGGCTGGATGACGACTTCGGCGCCCAGCCAGGCGAGCTGACGGACCGTTTCGGGGAAGGAACCGTCGTAGCAGATGGCCAGACCCACGCGGCCCGCGCCGGGTATGTCGAAGACGGTGAACTCGCTTCCGGGGGTGGTCTTCTCGTACGGCTGCCAGGGGAAGACCTTGCGGTAGTTAGCGGCGATCTCGCCTTCCGGTGAGATCGCCAGGGCCGTGTTGTAGATGTGCCCGTCCTCCGCGCGCTCGTACACGCTTCCCGGGATGAGCCACAGGCCGGTCTCCACGGCCAGGGCGCAGATCCGGTCGGTGAGCGGGCCTGGTATCGCGACCGCGGCCCGTTCCATCCAGTCCTCCGCGGCCGACTGGAGCAGGGCGCCTTCGGCGGCCAGCAACAGCTCGGGTACGACGACGAGTTGTACGTGGGGGAACAGGTCGCGCGTGCTGCGGACCTGGTCGGTGAAGCGCTGCCAGGTCGCTTCGAGGTCGTGGGGCACGGGGGTGGTCTGGATCGCGGCGATGGTGAGTGTGCGCATGGGTGTGTCAGTCCTCGGTGACGGTGAGTTCGGTGACCGTGGTGCGGCCTTCGCGGAAGAAGCGGTGATAGCGGGTGCGGGCGGCGGCCAGGGCCAGGGTTCCGGCGGCGAGGGAGCCGGAGCCGAGGAGGAAGACTCCGCCGATGCCGTGGAAGGAGGTGCTGCCGTAGGCCGGGTCGTACATGTCGTGGGCGCTGCGGGCGAACGCGGCCAGCATCATCAGTCCGCCGAGCAGGGGCAGGATGCCGCGCAGCAGCAGGTCGCGGAGCGAGTTCCGCAGTCTGTCCCGGAAGTACCAGACGCAGGCCAGTGCGGTGGTGCCGTAGTAGCAGGCGATCAGCAGGCCGATGCACAGGATGGCGTCGCCGAGGAAGTCGGTGGAGACGAGCGTGAGCAGGACCAGGAGGCCGGCGGCCGTCGCGCCGATGAACAGGGTGCCGAAGCCGGGGGTGCGGTGCCGGGGATGGACGCGGGCGAAGGCTGCGGGCAGGGCGCCGTGGGCGGCCATGGACAGGGTGCCGCGGGAGGAGCCGACGAGGCTGGTGAGCAGGGCGGAGACCGCCGAGACGCAGACGGCCAGCTGCATCACCTTGGCCAGGGCCGGGCCGAGGACCGGTGGGGCGAGGGTGGACAGGATGTCGGCGGCGTTGTCGGGGTTGCCGAGGCCGGTGCCGCCGGTGCCGGTTCCGGCGAAGCTGATCGCGGCGAAGGCGGTGAACAGGTAGGTCCCGAGCAGGGCGAGGGTGGAGATGACGGCGGCCTGGCCGGCGACGCGTTCCCCGTCGCGGGTCTCCTCGTTCGCGGTGATCAGCGCGTCCCAGCCCCAGTAGATGAACAGGCAGAGCATGACCGCCTCGGCGAAGGGGCCGAAGCCGTCGAAGGCGAAGGGATCGAGCCAGGCCAGGGACGGCGTCACGGCGCCGTGGCGGGCGAAGGCGGCGGCTCCGAAGCCGAGCAGGGCGGCCAGTTGCAGACCCAGCAGCACGTACTGGACGGACGCCGCCAGGTGCAGACCCCGGTAGGCGATCGACGTGACCGCCGCGAGCAGAGCCACCGCGGTGATCGTCACGGCGATGCCGCTGTCCGCGAGGGAGTGCAGGCCGAGCAGCTGGAGCAGGTAGGTGGCGCCGACCTGGGAGAGGGCCGTCATCGCGATGAACGTGGCGACCTGCACCACCCAGCCGCCGGTGAGCCAGCCGGTCAGCGGCCCGAACGCGCGCGTGGTCCACACGAAGGTGGTGCCGCAGTCCGGCATCTCGCGGTTCAGCTCACGGAAGGCGAACGCGGTGAGCAGGATCGGCACGAAGCCCAGCAACAGGGCGGCCGGCGCGAGATTCCCGACGGTCAGGGTCACGAAGCCGAGCGTGACGGCGATGCTGTAGGCCGGGGCGACGCAGGACAGACCGAGCGTGACGGAGGCGAGCAGGCCCACCGAGCCCCCGCGCAGTCCCTTGTCCGGGGCGGGCGCCGGCCCCGTTCTGGTCTCGGCGTCGATCGGGTCGGGCATGGTGCCTCCGTAGGCCGCGGATCAGATTTGTTAAACGCAGATTTAAGACCTGGCTTGCTGGATGGTCAATAGCTGACGGGCTACTGTTAAATCTGGCGATAGCAAGAGGGTGAAGGGGGCGGCGTGGCCGCTAAGAAGGGCAGCAGCAAGGAGACCCGCCGGGCCGAGCTGGGCAGGGCGGTGGAGCGCGCGCTGGTGGCGCGCGGCCTTGAGGGGCTGCGGCTGCGCGATGTCGCGGAGGAGGCCGGGGTCACGCCTGCCGCGGTGCTCTACTACGGCGACCTGGACGCGCTGGTCCACGCGGCCTATCAGCAGGCCATCGAGCGCTACAGCCAGGAACGCGAACGCGCCGCGAGTCGCTTCGACGACGCCCGGGACCAGCTGGAGGCCTGCATCGAGGGTGGGGTCGCGAGCGGGCCCGACGACACGCTGACCCGGCTGCTCTTCGAGTACTGGCCGCGCTGCCTGCGCGACGCCAAGGCCGCCGCCCTCGACAGTGCGCTGACGGAGCGCCAGATCGCCGTGTACTCGGGAGTCCTGGTCCTGGGGCAGGCCCAGGGGCACTTCGCGTTGCAGGATCCGCCGCGTCTGCTCGCCGCCAGCTTCGTCGCGATGGAGGACGGCTATCAGATGGAGATCCTCGCGGGCCGCCGCTCCCGCACCGAAGTGATCGCCGCGCTGCGCGCCTACGCCCGCGCGGTCACGGGGTACGACGCGGCCGGCCGTGCCTGACGCGGTCCGCAGGAGCGCCTGGTCCGACCGGCTGCGCGGGCCGCTCCCGCAGTGGATTCCCGGTTACGCGGGTGGACGCGCCGCGATCGGGGGAGTGGGCGCCGCCAGGAGCGTCCGCCAGACGCGCCGAACGTGGTCCGCCATGTCGATGCCGGGGTCGCTCAGCCATTGGAGCTGGATCCCGTCGGATGCCGCGACGAGGGCCGAGGCGATGAAGTGCGGGTCGAGCCCGGAGCTCACCCGCCCGGCCCGCTGCTCGGCCGTGAGGTGCTCGGTGATCGTGGCGCGCAGCAGGGCGAAGCGGTCCCGGAAGTACGTGTGCGCCGGGTGTGCGGGGTCGGTCGAGGCCGCGGCGAGAGTGACGTAGAGGCGGACCCGGGCGGAGTGGGCGGCGTTCACCGTCAGGGCGCGCGCCAGGAACTCGCCCGGATCGCGTACGGCCTCCCGTTCGCGTACGGCCTCCGGATCGTGGAAGCGCGCCTCGGCCGCTCGGTCGCTGGCGCGCAGGACCTCGGTCAGCAGATGGTCCTTGGACTCGAAGTAGTGCATCAGCCCGGTCAGGCTGATCCGGCTCTCCTTAGCGACGGTGCGCAGCGTGGTGTTCCGCTCGCCCTCGCGGCCGAAGACCTCAAGGGTGACCCGGAGGATCTCCTCCCGCTTCGCGACCCCCTTGGGGTAGGAGCTTCTGGCTGTCACGCGGCCACCCTACTTCCGTCCGCGCGGACCCTTGCCCGTAAAAACAGTACGCCGTACTGTTTCTCGCCGGTCGCGGATGAGGCCGCGGGAGACGCCGGCCTTCCGGGCCGGGCGCCTTCCGGCAAGCAGCTCCCCTCGCCCCGGCACCCGGCCACCCCCCTCCGCACGCACCCCCTGGAGAGCCCGTGAACAGCCCGCTCGAACCGGCACCGACGTCCGACGACACCATGGCGCGCCTGAGCACCGCCGAGAAGGCAGCCCTGACGACCGGCGCGGACTGGTGGCGCACCACCGCGCTCGCGGAGGCCGGGATCCCGGCCGTCCGGCTCGCCGACGGACCGCATGGACTGCGGCTGCAGAACGACGCGCCCAACGACGCGCACCACGACGCGCCCAACGACGCGCCCAACGACGCGCACCACGACCACCTGGGCATCGGCGGCAGCGCTCCCGCCACCTGCTTCCCGCCCGCCGTCACCCTCGCGTGCACGTGGGACAGTGAACTGGCGGAGCGGGTCGGTGGCGCGCTGGCCCGCGAGTGCCTCGCGCACGGGGTACAGGTGCTGCTCGGTCCCGGCGTGAACATCAAGCGCAGCCCGCTGTGCGGCCGCAACTTCGAGTACTTCTCCGAGGACCCGCTGCTCAGCGGCGCCCTGGGGGCGGCCTGGGTCAACGGTCTCCAGGCACAGGGGGTCGGCGCCTCGGTCAAGCACTTCGCCGCGAACAACCAGGAGACCGGCCGCATGTCGGTCAGTGCCGACATCGACGTACGCACCCTGCGCGAGATCTACCTGCCGGCCTTCCGTCGCGTCGTGACCGAGGCGCGGCCCTGGACGGTCATGTGCGCCTATAACCGTGTCAACGGGATCCACGCCTCGCAGCACCCCTGGCTCCTGACCGATGTGCTGCGCGGCGAGTGGGGCTACGACGGTGTGGTCGTCTCCGACTGGGGCGCCGTCGTGGACCGGGTGCGGGCGCTGGCCGCCGGGCTCGACCTGGAGATGCCGTCCTCCTCCGGTGCCGGACCCGCCCGGGTCGTCGCAGCCGTCGAGTCCGGAGAGCTCGACGAGGAGACGCTGGACCGCAGCGCCGCACGCGTGGCCGCACTCGCCCGCAAGGCCGCCGCGTGCACCCGGCTCGACGCCGCCTTCGACCCCGCCGCCCACCACGACCTGGCCCGCGAGGTCGCCGCGCGCGGCGCCGTCCTGCTCAAGAACGACCGCGGGGTCCTTCCCCTTGACCCCTCGGCGCCTCAACGCATCGCGGTCATCGGCGAGTTCGCGCGTACGCCCCGCTATCAGGGCGAGGGCAGTTCCCGTGTCACCCCGACCCGGCTCGACGACGCGCTGACCGCGATCACCGATGCCGCGCCCGCGTCACAGGTCACCTTCGCGCCCGGTTTCCCGGTCGACGCCCCGGAGACCGACGCGAGCCCGCTGCGGGAGGAGGCCGTCCGCGCGGCGCGGACGGCGCACGTGGCCGTACTCTTCCTCGGTCTCCCGCCGAGCCACGAGGCCGAGGGATACGACCGTGACCACCTCGAACTCCCGCCCGAGCAGACCCAGTTGCTCGACGCCGTCGTCGCGGCCAACCCGAACACCGTCGTGGTCCTCGCCGGTGGCGGGGTCGTCCGCCTGGCCGGATGGATCGACGACGTACCGGCCGTCCTGGCGTGCTGGCTGTCCGGCCAGGCGGGCGGCTCGGCCACCGCCGACCTCCTGTTCGGCCGGGCCAACCCGTCGGGCCGCCTCGCGGAGACCGTCCCGCTGCGTCTGGCCGACACCCCCGCCTACCTGGCCTGGCCGGGCGAGAACGGCCATGTCGCCTACGGCGAGGGCCTGTTCGTCGGCTACCGCCACTACGACGCCCGCGACCTGGACGTCTCCTTTCCCTTCGGGCACGGCCTGTCCTACACCACCTTCGACTACGCCGACCTGCGAACAGCCCACGACAGTGAGGGTTTCGACGTCACGGTGGCGGTCACCAACACCGGCGAACGGGCCGGTCACGAGGTCGTCCAGGTGTACGTCGCCGCCCCGGGTTCCCGCGTCAGGCGCCCGGTACGGGAACTGAAGGGCTTCGCCACCGTGCGGCTCGCGCCCGGTCAGACCCGGGATGTCACGGTGCGGATCACCCGCGCCGACCTCGCGTACTTCGACACCGCGGCCGACGCCTGGCTCGTGGAGGGCCTCGATCACCGTATCGACGTCGGCGCCTCCAGCCGGGACATCCGGCTGACCACGACCGTCGCCGTCGAGGGCGATGACCGTACCGCCCTGCCGGATGCGGAGTCGACGCTCGCGGAGTGGCTCGCCCACCCGGTGGGCGGCCCGGCCGTCGAGGTGCTGCTGAGCCGGGTCCGGGCCGCCATGGGGGAGGCGTACCCGGAGGAAGGAAGTTCCCGGCACCGCATGGTGGCCGGTCTGCGCCTCAGCCAGCTCGCCCAGCTTCCGGTGGTCCCCCTCGGCCACGACGACGTACGGGAGCTCGTCGAGGCCGTGCGGTCGGCCGCCGGCGCAGGCGGGCGCGGGACCTGCTGATGCCGGGGCGGCGCCCCCCGGTCATGCGCTGACCGTACGGAATCCGCAGTTGCCGCTGCTGGAGGCGGGTGTGTTGGCCGACCGGGCGGCGACCCGGTAGCGGTCGCAGTAGGAGGCGTGGCACAGGTACGAGCCGCCGCGCATGACGCGGCGCTCCCCGTCACGGGGGCCCTGCGGATCGACGGTGGGGGAGTGCGCGTAGAAGTCCGGAGCGAACCAGTCCGCGCACCACTCCCACACGTTCCCGGCGACCTCGTACAGGCCGAAGCCATTGGGTGGATACGTGCGGACGGGAGCGGTCGCCAGCCAGCCGTCCTCGCCGGTCTTGGCGTAGGGGAACCGGCCCTGCCAGATGTTGCACAACCACCGCCCTCCGGGGGTGAGTTCATCGCCCCAGGCGTAGCGGCGACCGTCCAGACCGCCGCGGGCCGCGTACTCCCATTCGGCTTCCGTGGGCAGGCGGCGGCCCGCCCAGCCGCAGTAGGCCATGGCGTCTTCCCAGGCCACGTGCACCACGGGGTGGTCCGGCTCCGCCGCGGACAGCGGACCGTGGGGGTGGCGCCAGTCGGCTCCGCGGACGTCGAGCCACCACGGGACGGCCGGATCGGCTCCGACGATGTCCGCCCTCTCGGCGGCGACCGCCAGGTGGAACACCGCCGAGCTGCGCTCCCGCTCGGCGACGGTCACATACGCGGTGTCCTCGACGAAGGACGCGAACATCGCGACGGTCACCGCGGTCACGTCGATGGCGAAGGGCGTGACACGCACCGCGTGCACAGGGCTCTCGCCGTCCGCCGCGAACCCCTCGTCGAAGGCGTCGCCCATCAGGAACTCGCCGCCGGAAAGCAGGACTTGATCGTGTTCGGGCGGGACGGCGGCCCGCCCGGGGCGCATGCCACCCGAGCAGGTCCGGGTGACCGGCGTGCAACAACCCATTGACGTCTCCATGACGCGAGTATATGAATTCGCACATAGGTGAAGTTGCGCATAGAAGAAGTTGTACACAACAGCGCTCGTCCCGAGGAGCCCGCGCCCGTGAAGTTCGAGTACGTCCTGCTGGGTCTCCTGACCCGTCGCCCCTACAGCGGCTACGACCTGCGCAAGTGGCTGGAGACCGAAGGGCAGTTCCTGTGGGCGCGAGCCCACCACAGCCAGATCTATCGCAAGCTCGCCCAGATGGAGGCCGACGGCTGGGTCCGCCACGAGGTCGACGCGCGCGAGGGCCGCCCCGACGCCAAGGTGTACCGGCTCACGGAGCGCGGCCACGAGGTCCTCCTGGAGTGGGTGCGTTCGCCCTACGAACCGCCGAGCCGCTTCCAGGAGATCGACTTCATCGCCCGCTTCAGCGTCACGGGGCCGCTCGACAAGGCGGCGGCGATCCGGCTCGTCGAGACCGAACTCGCCCACCGCCGCAAGCAGATCGCCGAGAACCGGAACCGGGACCGCACCTTGCACTACGAGGACCCGGCACCCGGACTCGACCAGGACCTCGACCTGCAGATCCACAACGCGCTGCACCGCCTCGGGGCGGCGGCCATGGACCGCTGGGTCGCCTGGCTGGAAGAGACCCGGGAGAGCCTGACCGAAGGGAAGCCCGTCCGATGAAGGCCATCATGGTCATGTTCGACAGCCTCAACCGGCACATGCTGCCGCCCTACGGGGCCGACTGGACCCACGCGCCGAACTTCGCCCGGCTCGCCGAGCGGGCCGTCACCTTCGACAACGCGTACGCGGGGTCCATGCCCTGCATGCCGGCCCGCCGCGAGATCCACACCGGGCGGCACAACTTCCTGCACCGCAGCTGGGGGCCGTTGGAGCCGTTCGACGACTCCATGCCGGAACTGCTCAAGCAGAACGGCGTCTACACCCACCTCGTCAGCGACCACCCGCACTACTGGGAGGACGGCGGCGCCACCTACCACGGCCGCTACAACACCTGGGAGTTCTTCCGCGGCCAGGAGGGCGACCCGTGGAAGGGGCAGGTCACCGACCCCGTCATACCGGAGGACCTGAAGAAGGTCCGCTTCGGCGCCTACCGCCAGGACTGGGTGAACCGCCCCCACATGGCGACCGAGGACCGGCATCCGCAGACCCTCACCTTCGACGCCGGACTCGACTTCATCCGCACCAACCGGGAAGCCGACCGGTGGTTCGTGCAGATCGAGACCTTCGACCCGCACGAGCCGTTCTTCAGCCACCAGCCGTACAAGGACCTCTACCCGCACGACTACGAGGGCCCGCACTTCGACTGGCCCGACTACAAGCGGGTCGTGGAGAGCGACGACCAGGTCGCGCACGGCCGGTTCGAGTACGCGGCCCTCCTGTCGATGTGCGACCACTCCCTGGGCCGCGTCCTGGACACCATGGACGAGCTGGAGCTGTGGGACGACACGCTGCTGATCGTCTGCACCGACCACGGCCTGCTGCTCGGCGAGAAGGGCTGGTGGGGCAAGAGCGTCCAGCCGTGGTTCAACGAACTCGTCCATCTGCCGCTCTTCGCCTGGGACCCACGCGCCGCCACCGCCGGAGCGCGGCGCGAGGCACTCGTGCAGACCATCGACCTGGCCCCGACGTTCCTGGAGTTCTTCGGCATCGACCGCCCGCGCGACATGCGGGGCGAGCCGCTGCCGATCGCCGAGGACACCCCCGTACGGGAGGCCGGCCTGTTCGGCATCCACGGCGGGCACGTCAACGTCACCGACGGCCGGTACGTCTACATGCGGGCACCCGCCTCACCCGACAACGCGCCCCTGTTCGAGCACACCTTGATGCCGACCCACATGCGGGGCCGCTTCTCACCCGCCGAACTCTCGGACATCGAACTGGCCGAGCCGTTCACCTTCACCAAGAACGTCCGCACCGTGCGTGTGCCGGGCCGCACCCTGGTCAACCCCTACCACCACGGCACGCTCCTCTTCGACCTGGAGACCGACCCCGAACAGAACTCGCCCCTGGTCGACGACGCCGTCGAACTGCGCATGGCCGCCTTGATGGTGGAGCTGATGCGGGCCGAGGACGCGCCGCCCAGCCAGTACGAACGCCTCGGACTGCCCGCCGAAGGCTCGGTGACCGAGAAGCACCTGCTGGTCCGCTCCCAGCGGGAACAGGCGGAGCGGGCCGGCCTGCCACTGCCCCGCGCCGAGGACTACCCCGAGGGACGCCTCTCCCTGCGTACGCCGCTCAAGGCGCTGCTCTCCGACCCGGTGGCCGTCGAAGTGCTGCGCAGGCACCTGCCCGGCGTCGTCGACTCCGAGCTGCTGCAGATGCTGGGCCCCACACCGCTCATCGACGTCGCCGCGATGGCAGGAGCGATGTTCCCCGTGCCGGGTCTGCGCCACGTCGCCGAAGAACTCGCCCAACTCTGATTCCTTCACGGCCTGTTGAGCCGGTGACGGGGTTGCCGCCCCGTCACCGGCAGTCGGCCTTCCCCTTCCCCGCAGATCTCCCGCCAAGAAAATCGCAGAGAAATGAGAGGGCACGATGACCGAGCTTAGCCAGAGCACCGTCATGCCCACGACCGAGGTCCAGGTCAAAGGACGCTGGCGACAGCTGTCCCTGCTCGGCGGCACCATGCTGGTCGACAGCACCGAGGCGAGCCTCGTCAGCAGCCTGTTCCCGCTGATCCGGCAGTCCCTCGGGGTCTCGCTCGGCGCGCTGGGCGTCCTCACCGCCTCCGGCAAGATCGTGGGTGCGTTCACCGGGCCCTTCTGGGTGTGGGCCGCGCAGCGCTGGTCGCGCAAGAGCGTCCTGGTCGTGGCCACCGGGCTGTGGGGAGTCTGGGGCGTGGCCGCGGGCTTCTCGCAGAACTTCGCCCAACTCCTCGTCCTCTACACCGTCCTGGCGGCCGGCTACGCCGCCGCGCACCCCATCATCACCGAGCTGATCGGCGACCTCTTCGGCGGATCGACCCGGGGCCGCGCGGTCGGTGTGGTCTACGGCGCGGTCTCGCTGGTCAGCGCCGTCATCGGCCCGCTCAAGGGGCAACTGGCCGGCGTCGACGAGGGCTGGCGCTGGGGCCTGTGGGGCATCGGCGCCTTCAACATCGTGCTCGGCATCGCCCTGTGGATCTGGTTCCGCGACCCGGGCCGGGGAGCGGCCGAGCGGCAGCTGGCCGACCTCGACCGCGCCACACGCGACGCCCACTCGAAGCTCACCTGGCACAAGGCGCTCTCCCTGCTCAAGATCCGCAGCCTGGTCCTCCTCCTCGTCTCCCGGCTCCTCTCGGGCCACCTCCTGGTGGGCACCTTCGGCGTGGTCTTCCTGGTGGACGTGTACGGCTTCAGCACGCAGAAGGCGGCGATCGTGCTGCTGCCCTTCGGCATCGGCTACTTCCTCGGCACGCTCCTCGGCGGCGTCCTGGCCGACTGGGCCACCCGGCGCAGCCCGCGCCACGGACTCGTCGCGGTCCTCCAAGCGGCCCAGATCGTCTTCGCGCTCGTCGCCTTCTTCGGCACCCAGTTCGACTACGGCAGCATCGGCCTGTTCGGCCTCTTCTTCGCTCTCATGGGCGCCACGCAGGGGGTCAACCCCAGCGTCAACCGCCCCATGGTCATGGCCATCACCCCACCCGAGCTGCGAGGCGCCGCCTTCGCGCTGTACGTCTCCATCTTCGAGGCGATCGCCTGGGCGGCGTTCAGTCTCGGTGCCGGCTTCCTCGGCGACGCCCTCGGCCTGCGCACGGTCTTCCTGTGGGCCCTCGTGATCCTCATGCTGATCAACGGCGCGTTCCTGACGCTCCTCTACCTCCCGTACGCCGACGACGTGGCCCGCGTCCAGAGGGAGCTGCAGGCCCGACGTGATCAGGCGCTTGGGCGCAGCACTTGATCTGGCAGTTCGAGATGCGCGACACCGAAGCCCACGTCGTACGTCGCGAGGTATCGGGGTCTGACGCGGGCTCGGGTGACCCTGGCGAACAGGGAGGCCATGCGGGTTTGCTCCGCCGGTCGGACGGCTTGGAGTGGCATTCGATTCTCCCCGGATTCTCCCCAGCACCGAGAAGCAGCTAAAAGGCCAGGTCAGAGGCTTAGTTCCGGCAGGGCGAGGAGATCACCCGCATCACTTCTCCCCAGGGGCTCCCCGGGGCAGATTCGGAGCCGGTCTGTGACCGATGCGAGAGCAAATGCCAGAGAGGAGCTTGGCTCGGCAAGGGGTGCTCAGAGCCAGTCCCGCCGCTTGAAAATCACGTACAAACTGACACAGACAACCCCCATCAGGCCGATCGCAAAGGGGTATCCGAAGCTCCAGCCCAGCTCCGGCATGTTCTCGAAGTTCATGCCGTAGATAGTTCCCACGAGTGTGGGAGCAAAGAGAATCGCCGCCCAGCTCGAAATCTTCTTGATCTCCTCGTTCTGCTCGAACCCCGCCTCCGCGAGCGCCCGCATCTCCGCGTTCTGCTGCTGGGTCACCAGCGTCGCGTTCACCGTGAGGATGTCGGTCAAGGCCTGGCGGAAACCGTCCACGCGTTCGCTGGTGTGGGTGACGTGGTCGGCGACGTCGCGGAGATAGCGCTGGAGTTCCTCGTCCGTGCCGTACTTCGCGAAGCCCGCCATCAGACCGTGCAGCATGCCGACCAGGGGGCGGGTGGCGCGCTGGAACTCGACCATCTCGCGGGAGAGTTCATAGATGCGGCGGGAGACCTCGGGGGCGCCGGAGAAGACCTCCGTCTCGATCTCGTCGATGTCGTTCTGGACGCCGTCGACGACCGGCGCGTACCCGTCCACGACCGCGTCCAGGATCGCGTACAGCACCGCCTCCGGGCCCAGCTTGAGCAGGTCGGGGGTCGCCTCCATACGGCGGCGCACCGCCGACAGGTCGGGGGCCGCGCCGTGCCGGACCGTGATCACGAAATCCGCGCCGACGAACACGTGCAGCTCGCCGAAGTCGACCTCCTCGGGCCCGTCCAGATAACGGGCCGCACGCAGCACGACGAAGAGGGTCTCGCCGTACCGCTCCAGCTTCGGGCGCTGATGCGCCTCCATCGCGTCCTCGACCGCGAGCTCGTGCAGATCGAACTCGGCCGCCAGCGACTTGAGTTCGGCCTCCGTGGGACGGGCCAGACCGATCCACGCCATCGTGCGCGGCCGCTCGCGCAACTGGCGGTACGTGTCCGTCAGGGTGGGCGGGCTCGCCACCCGCACTCCGTCCCGGTACAGCGCCGCGTGCACCACGCTGTCCGGCGCCGGGTCCTGCGCGGTGGTCGGCTCGGTGGCGGACGGGGCGGGTGTCGCGGCCGACGAGCGAGGGTCCGCGCCCCGGCGCCAGGTGTAGCGGCGTCCATTCTGCCGTCGCGGCATCGCCGCCTCCTTCTGGTCCGGCCCGTCGCGGGATCCCGGGTGCATGTTCGAGAGGCAGCGTAGCCAGCGGAACCCGTCCTCCCGCGCACCGGCATCGCGGACAGTGGCTGACCGCATCCCCGGATACCGTCCCCCTATGACGACGCAGCCGATGACCGTACGCGCACTGGGCCGGGCCACCCTCGCGCGGCAACTCCTGCTCCGCCGCAGCCCGATGAAGACCGAGGAGGCTCTCACCCACCTGCTCGGGCTGCAGGCCCAGGAGGTCCGCCCGCCCTACCTCGCGCTCGCCGCCCGGCTCGACGGCTTCACCCCCGCCGACCTCTCCGACGCCCTGGAGTCGCGGCGCGCTGCCCGCCTGGTCACGATGCGCTCCACGATCCATCTGCACACGGCGCAGGACTGCATGACGCTGCGTCCGCTGGTGCAGCCCGCCCGGGAACGGGAACTGCGCATGTTCCGCAAGGGGCTCCTCGGCGTCGACCTCGACCGGCTGAAAGCCCTCACCCGTACGTACGTGGAGGAGGAGCCGCGCACCCCGAAGCAGATCCGTGAACTGCTCCTCGCCGAGTGGCCCGACGCCGACCCGCAGTCCCTCTCGATCGCCGCCCGCTGCGCACTGCCGCTCGTCCAGGCCACCCCGCGCGGACTGTGGCGGCGCAGCGGCGGCGTCCGGCTGACCACCGCCGAGCACTGGCTGGACCGGCCGGTCGCCGAGGACGCCACGGATGCCGGCGAGGCGTCCGCGCCCGCACCCGACGCGACCGTCCTGCGCTATCTCGGCGCGTTCGGCCCCGCCTCTGTGAAGGACTTCCAGCAGTGGTCCGGGCTCACCCGTACCAAGGCCGCCTTCGACCGGCTGCGCCCGCAGCTCGTGACCTTCCGCGACGAGCACGGCGTGGAACTGTTCGACCTGCCCGACGCCCCGCGCCCAGACGAGGACACTCCGGCCCCGCCGCGCCTCCTCGCCGAGTTCGACAACCTCCTCCTCTCGCACGCCGACCGCACCCGGGTCGTCCACGCGGCGGACCGGGGCCGCAACTGGCAGGTGAACACCGCCTACTTGACGTTCCTCGTCGACGGGATGCTCGCCGGACTGTGGACGCTCAAGGAATCGGACGCGGGGAGCGTCCTCACCCTCGAACCCTTCGGCCGGCTCGGCCGCGCCCAGCGCGAGGAACTCGTCGCCGAAGCGGAGCACACCGCCGCCGTCCTGGAGGCCCCGGGCCCGGTCCGCGTCGACTTCGGCACCGTCCGCACCTAGGACGGGCCCGCCGTCGGGCTCAGTCCGCCCGGCCCGTCACCGCCACCGTCACCCCGAGACCGATCAGCGCGAAGCCGCCCGTCCCGCCGATCATCGAAAGTCGCCGGTCCGAACGCGCGAACCAGTTCCGCGCCGCCGACGCCGTCAGCCCCCACAGCGTGTCCGTGACCAGGCCGATGGAGATCGGTATCAGCCCCAACAGCAGCATCTGGAGCGGCACATGACCCGCGTCATGGTTCACGAACTGCGGAAGCACGGCCGCGAAGAAGACGATGCCTTTGGGATTGGTGGCGCCCACGAGGATCCCGTCGAGCACCGTGCGTCCTGTGCTCCGCGCAGGTCGCGCCGGGCCCTGTATGTCCGACACCTTCATGTCGCGCCGGTGCCGGAACGCCTGGATGCCGAGACAGACGAGGTACGCCGCGCCCGCCAGCTTCACCGCGACGAACAGCTCCGCCGAGCGCGCCACCAGCGCCCCGACCCCGAGGGCCACCGCGAGCACCAGCAGATACGAGCCGACGACATTGCCCAGCGCCGTCGCCACCGCCGTGCGTCTGCCGTGCGCGAGCGCCCGCCCGATCACGAACAGCACGCTCGGCCCCGGAATCACGATCACCAGCAGCGACATCGCCGCGAACGCCAGACACCGCTCCGTCGACACCATGGACCCACCCCCACTGCACCCGCACGTCTCGGGATGCCATCCCACCATCCCCTCGTACGCCATTGAAGACCACGGCACTGACAACCAGGCGGGGAGCCGGACCTCGTGGACAGGATCTAGGGCAACAGCCCCGAACGCCGCGCCACCACCACGGCCTCGCCCCGGGTGCGCGCCCCCAGTTTCCGCATCGCCGAGCGCAGATACCCCTTGACCGTCTCCGGGCGAAGACCGAGCCGCTGCGCCGCCACCGCGTTCGTCGCCCCCGTCGCCACCCACGTCAGCACGTCGGTCTCGCGGGGCGTCAGCGTCACGTCCGACTCCCGCCCGGCCGGCGCGGTCGCCGACGCCAACCGGCCGCACACCGCCATCAGTTCGGCACGCAGCGCCGGGTCGACGATCCTCGGGGCGAGCGCCCGCAGCGCCCCGTGCGCCTCCCGGACCTCCTCCCAGGCGCCGGACCCCTCGGCCGCGGGCGCCGTCGCCGCGGGCAGCAGGGCCTGCGCCTCGTCCCGCGCGAGGAGCGCCTGTTCCACGTCGCGGGCCGCCGCCATGGCCGCGTTCAGCACCCGGTCGCCCAGCGGCTGCGCGGTGCGCAGGGCCCCGTACAGCACACCGCGCACCCGGCGGCGTACGACGACGGGCACGGCGAGCACCGAGCGCAGGCCCTCGGCGGCGACCGCGGAGTCGTACTCGTGGCTGATGTGCCGGGAGCCGTGGTAGTCGCTGACGGCACAGGCGCGGGCCAGCGAGAGCGTCTTGCCGCCGAGCCCGTTGCCCGCGGCCACCGCGAGGCCGCGCAGCGCGTGGGTCGCCGCGCCACTGAGCTCGCCGATGCGCAGCTGTCCGGAACCCGCGGCGAGCCCGCCGAACGCGACGGGCAGACCGGTGCCCCGACGCAGCCGGACCAGCGCCGCACGCATCTCCACCGCATCGGAGGTCTTCGCGCTCACCCTCGATCCCCTCGCTGTGCCCTGTTCACCCCCGTTCGGGGGTGGTGAGATCCGCGTCACGGACTACACGATGTCAGACACGGTCCGCAAGGATCGCGCGCGTTGCGCCGCGGTCACCCAGGGAGCAGGAGAGAACGATGCGTGTTCCGATGACGATCAGCGACTTCTTGGACCGGGCCGAACTGGGGTTCGCCCGGAGCCCCGGCGTGATCGACGAACCGGCCCAGCCCGCGGCGCCGGTGCCCACCTCCACGTACGGGCGGCTCGGCGAACGCGTGCGCGCGTGGCAGGCGGGTCTGGACGCGCTCGGCGTGGGGGAGGGCGAGCGGGTCGCGGTGCTCAGCCACAACTCGGCCCGGATGCTGGAGCTGCTGTTCGCGATCCCGATGAGCGGGCGGATCTGCGTGCCGATCAACTTCCGGCTGAAGGCGGAGGAGATCGAGTACGTGGTGCGCCAGAGCGGCGCGTCGGTGCTCCTGGTCGACCCGGAGGTCCAGGAGATCAGCGCGAACGCCAAGACGGACCACCGGTTCGTGCTCGGCGAGCAGACCGAGAACGAGCTGATGCGGTTCGGTGTGGAGCCGCGCCCGTGGTCGGCGCCGGACGAGGACGCCACCGCCACCATCAACTACACGTCCGGAACGACCGCGCGCCCCAAGGGCGTTCAGCTCACCCACCGCAACATCTGGGTGAACGGGCTGACCTTCGGGCTGCACACGCGCGCGTGGGAGCGCGATGTCTACATGCACACGCTGCCGATGTTCCACTGCAACGGCTGGGGCATGCCGTTCGTCGCGGCCGGGCTCGGCATGAAGCAGGTCGTGCTGCGCAAGGTCGACGGGGCGGAGATCCTGCGCCGCGTGGACGAGCACGGCGTGACGCTGATGTGCGGCGCGCCCGCCGTATGGAACGCCGTCCTGGACGCGGCGGCCACCTGGGACGGTGCGGTCCCCGGCCGTGACCGGGTACGCCTGGTGTGCGCGGGCGCCCCGCCGCCGAGCCGCATGATCCAGCGCGTGGAGGAGGAACTGGGCTGGGAGTTCACGCAGATCTACGGCCTGACGGAGACCTCCCCGGTGCTGACGTTCAACCGCGCCCGCCCGGAGGACGCCCAGCTGCCCGCCGAGGAGCGGGCCCGCAAGCTGTCCCGCGCCGGTCTGCCCGCGCTCGGCGTGAAGCTGAGGATCGCCGACTCGGGTGAGGTGCTGGCCCGCTCCAACGTCGTCCTCGACGGCTACTGGGAGAAGCCGGAGGAGACCGAGGCCGCCCTGGAGGGCGACTGGTTCCACACCGGCGACGGCGGCTCGCTCGACCCGGCCGACGGGCACCTCGTGATCTCCGACCGCAAGAAGGACGTCATCATCACCGGCGGCGAGAACGTCTCGTCGATCGAGGTCGAGGACACCATCTTCAGCCACCCCGCGGTCGCCGAGGTCGCGGTGATCGGGGTCCCGGACACCAAGTGGGGCGAGACGATCAAGGCCCTGGTGGTGCTCACGGAGGGCGCCTCCGTGACGGAGGCCGAGATCATCGCGTACTGCAAGGAGCGCGTGGCGGGCTACAAGGCGCCCACGAGCGTCGAGTTCCGGGACGTCATCCCGCGCACCGCGACCGGAAAGATCCAGAAGTTCAAGCTGCGGGAGCCGTACTGGGAGGGCCGGGACCGGGGCGTCAACTGACCCGTTCCGCTCCCCTCCGGCCACGGGGGTGTCACCGGTCGTACCGGTGGCACCCAGGCCGTGGCCGGACGCCCTGCCGGGCCACCGGACGCGGCCGGGCCGCTGCCGCGTCGCCGGCCGCCGCCAGCCGGATCTCGCGCCCCTGCCAGCGCCGCCGCAGCCACCGGTCGTGACTGGCCACGACGATCGCGCCGGGACCGGTCCCGAGCGCCTCCTCCAGCTCGTCGCACAGCCGCGGCGAGAGATGGTTCGTGGGCTCGTCGAGCAGCAGCAACTGGGGCGGACGCGCCACCAGCAGCGCCAGGGCGAGCCGTCGGCGCTGCCCGACCGAGAGCAGGCCCACCGGCTTGCCCAGGTCCGCCTCGTGCATCAGGCCCAGCGAGCGCAGCGGCACCCGCTCGGCCCGCGCCGCCCCCACCGCCTGCTCGTACGTCGCGCGGACCGTGCGCTCCGCCCGCTCGAACACGGTGTCCTGGGTCAGCAGCCCCACCGTGAGACGGCGCCGCGCGTGTCGCTCGCCCTCGGCGGCGAGCCGCCCCGCGAGCACGGACAGCAGCGTCGACTTGCCCGCGCCGTTGCCCCCCGTCACCAGCAGCCGGTCGGCCGCGGCCACCTCCAGGTCGACCGGTGCGAGACGGCCGGGCACGCGCGCGTGCGTGAGCGTCACCAGCGGCCGGTCGCTCTCCTCCGCGTGCGCGGCAAGGTCCACGGCCGCGAACCGCAGGGGCCGCGGCGGCTCGGCGACCCGGGTGCGGTCCAGCTCCTCCAGGCGGCGCGTGGCGTTGCGGACCCGGCGCGAGACCTGGCTCTGCACCCGCCCCGCCCGGTGCCCGTAGCCCATCTTCTCATTGTCGCGCGGGCCCCGGTCCGGCGCGACCCGGTGCGCCGTCACCCCCGCCGTGTACCGCAGCTGCGCCAGCTCCTCCTGCTCCTCGGCGTACCGCCGCTCCCACCGCTCCCGCTCGGCGTGCTTCTCGCTCAAGTAGGCGCTGTAGTTCCCGCCGTAGCGCACCGGCCCGTTCACCGCCGGGTCGAGGTCGACGACATCGGTGCACACGGCGTCCAGGAACGCCCGGTCGTGGCTGGCCACGACCACGGCCGCGGGCAGCGCCCTGATCTGCTCCTCCAGGAACGCGGCGGCCTCGTCGTCGAGATGGTTCGTCGGCTCGTCGAGCAGCAGCGCCGAGGGGCGCCGCACCAGCAGCGCGGCCAGGGCGAGCCGGCCGCGCTGCCCGCCGGACAGCGCTCCCAGCCGGTGCCCGTGGTCGAGCGAGCCGAGGCCGAGCCCGTCGAGGACCAGGGCCGCACGCCGGTCGGCGTCCCAGGCCTCCCGGTCCTGGGCCTGTTCGAGGCGCCGGCCGTACGCGTCGAGGAGGTCGGCGTGGCCGGGGGAGTCCTCGCGGACGTCGGCCAGCTCGGCGCCGAGCCGGTCCAGCTCCGCGAGGTCCTCGCGGGCCTCGCGCAGCGCGTCGTCGAGCACCTCCGCGATCGTCGTATCGGCGTAGAACGGCATCTCCTGGTGCAGAAACCCCAGGTCGTCGGGGCGCTCGACGCTCCCCGCATCGGGCATGTCGACACCGGCGAGCAGCCGCAGCAGGGTCGACTTGCCGACACCGTTCTCCCCGATGAGGCCGATACGGCGGCCGGGGGAGGCGGTCAGGGAGACACCGTCGAGGATCCGCCGGTCCCCGAGGACACGGACGAGGTCATGGGCGAGCAGAGCGGTCTTGGGCACGGGAAACCTTCCGATGTGATCGTGGGGCGGCCCGCCGGGCGCAAGCCTCGGACGCGGGCCGTCGAGCACACCGGCCGGTCACACCTCGGGGCCGCCGCTCTCCCGCAGCGTCCCGTCGGCCAGGCGCAGCCAGCGGTTCACCCCGATCTCGGCGAGGAACTTCTCGTCGTGGCTGACCACCAGGAACGCGCCCTGGTACGAGTTGAGCGCGCCTTCCAGCTGGCTCGCGCTGACCAGGTCCAGGTTGTTCGTCGGCTCGTCGAGCAGCAGCAGGTGCGGGGCGGGCTCGGCGCACAGCACGCACGCCAGAGTGGCCCGCAGCCGCTCGCCGCCGGACAGCACCTTCACCGGAAGATGCGCACGCGCGCCCCGGAAGAGGAACCGGGCGAGGAGGTTCATCCGCTCCGCCTCGGGCCGCTCGGGGGCGAACGCCGCGAAGTTCTGCGCCACCGTCAGTTCCGGGTCGAGCAGGTCGAGGCGCTGCGAGAGGTACGCGATCCGGCCGTCGCCGCGCCTGACCTCGCCGTCGTCCGGGGCGAGATCACCCGTGATGAGCCGCAGCAGGGTGGTCTTGCCCGCGCCGTTGGGCCCGGTCAGCGCGATCCGCTCGGGGCCGCGGACGGTCAGGTCGACGCCGCCCTCGGCGAAGACCGGACGGCCGGCGTGGCGGGCCTGCATCCCCTCACCGATGAAGACGTTCCGCCCGGCGGGCACCTGGGTGTCGGGCAGCTCCAGGGTCAGGCGCTGCTCGTCGCGCACCGCCCGCCCGGCCTCGTCGAGCCGCGCCTTCGCCTCGCTGACCCGGGACGCGTGCACCTGCCCCGAACGGCCCGCCGACTCCTGCGCGCCGCGCTTCATGTTGCCCGCGAAGATCTTGGGCAGCCCGGCGTTCTTCAGGTTCTTGGCGGCGTTGCTCTGCCGCCGCTCGGCGCGCTCGCGGGCCTGCTGCATCTCGCGCTTCTCGCGCTTCAGCTCGGCCGCGGCGTTGCGGACGTTCTTCTCCGCGACCTCCTGCTCGGCGCGCACGGCCTCCTCGTACTCCGTGAAGTTGCCGCCGTAGAAGCGCACTTCACCGTTGTCGAGCTCGGCGACCCGTTCCATCCGGTCGAGCAGCGCGCGGTCGTGGCTGACCAGCAGCAGACAGCCGGAGAAGTCGGAGAGGACGTCGTAGAGCTTGTGCCGGGCGGCCAGGTCCAGGTTGTTGGTCGGCTCGTCGAGCAGCAGCACGTCGGGCCGCTTGAGCAGCTGGGCGGCCAGTCCCAGGGAGACCACCTGGCCGCCGCTGAGGGTGCCCAGGCTGCGGTCCAGGGTCAGGTCGGCCAGACCGAGGCGGTCGAGCTGGGCGCGGGTGCGCTCCTCGATGTCCCAGTCGTCGCCGATGGTCGTGAAGTGCTCCTCGCTGACGTCGCCGGACTCGACGGCGTCGATGGCGCGGATGACCGGAGCGACCCCGAGCACCTCGGAGACCGTGAGATCGCCGGTCAGCGGGAGGCTCTGCGGGAGATAGCCGAGCGTGCCGTCGACCGCGACCGATCCGGTGCGGGGCTTCAGCTCACCGGCGATCAGCTTGAGCAGCGTGCTCTTGCCGGACCCGTTCGGGGCGACCAGACCGGTGCGGCCCGCGGGGACGGTGAAGGAGAGGTCCTGGAAGACGGGGGTGTCGTCGGGCCAGGCGAAGGAGAGGTTCGAGCAGATGATGGCGGCGTCGGACATGGCGGCGACCTCGAAGAATGTGCGGGCAGATAGAGCTCTGCCCTGGGCAGCGTGGGAAAAAGGGGTACGACGAACGGGCCACCCCGGCAGCGCTCTCAACAGCGCACTCCGGTGGCCTGTCAGGACCGGGTCTCACCCGGAGATGTCGTCGTCACCCGCCACGTCTGCCACTCCTCGATTGCACGAATCGGATCACTTGAAGCGTAGCAAACGTCCTTTCGTACGGCGGCTGGTTTCCCCGTCACGGAGTGTGCGTCACCATTTTAACAGGTGACGAATGTGGGCGTGCCGCGGCGCCGGCGCACGGGGATACGCATCGGGGCCGGGCGCCGCTAAGTTGCTCTTCGGGCGCGCCCGCCGAGGGCCCGTCCGCCGCGCAGCCAAGGAGGACCATCGGTGACCGACCCCTCGACCGCCCCTTCGACCGCACTCTCGTACGCGCACGGCACCAGCACGACACCGCTGCTCGGCGACACCATCGGCGCCAACCTCCAGCGGACCGTCGACGCCTTCCCCGACCGGGAGGCGCTCGTCGACGTACCCGGTGGGCGCCGCTGGACGTACGCACAATTCGGCGCCGACGTCGAGGAGTTGGCGCGCGCACTGATGGCGCGCGGGGTCGCCAAGGGGGACCGGGTCGGGATCTGGGCGGTGAACTGCCCCGAGTGGGTGCTCGTCCAGTACGCGACCGCGCGCATCGGCGCGATCATGGTGAACATCAACCCTGCCTACCGGGCCCATGAACTGGCGTACGTGCTGCGGCAGTCCGGGGTGACCGTGCTTGTCTCGTCGGTCGGCCACAAGGGCACCGACTACCGCGAGCTCGTCCGGCAAGTGGCGCCCGAATGCCCGCAGTTGCGGGAGCGGGTCTTCATCGGCGAGGGCAGCTGGGACGCGCTCGTCGCGGCCGCGACAGCGGTGACGTCCGACGAACTGGCCTCCCGTGAGGCCGAGTTGTCGTGCGACGACCCGGTGAACATCCAGTACACCTCAGGCACGACCGGCTTCCCGAAGGGGGCCACGCTCTCCCACCACAACATCCTCAACAACGGCTACTGGGTGGGCGAGACCGTCGGCTACAGCGACCAGGACCGGGTCTGTCTGCCCGTTCCCTTCTATCACTGCTTCGGCATGGTGATGGGAAACCTGGGCGCCACCTCGCACGGCGCGTGCATCGTCATCCCCGCCCCGTCCTTCGAACCGGCGGCCACGCTGCGGGCCGTGCAGCAGGAGCGGTGCACGTCGCTGTACGGCGTACCGACCATGTTCATCGCCGAGTTGAACCTGCCGGACTTCGCCGCGTACGACCTCTCCAGTCTGCGCACCGGCATCATGGCGGGCTCCCCGTGCCCCGTCGAGGTGATGAAGCGGGTCGTCGCCGAGATGCACATGGCGGAGGTCTCCATCTGCTACGGCATGACCGAGACCTCCCCGGTCTCCCTGCAGACCCGCCGCGACGACGACCTGGAGCGCCGCACCGGCACCGTCGGCCGCGTGCTGCCGCACATCGAGGTCAAGGTCGTCGACCCGGTCACCGGCGTCACGCTGCCGCGCGGCGAGGCCGGCGAGCTGTGCACCCGCGGCTACAGCGTGATGCTCGGCTACTGGGACGAGCCGGAGAAGACCGCGGAGGCCGTCGACGCCGGACGCTGGATGCACACCGGCGATCTCGCGGTGCTGCGCGAGGACGGGTACGCGCAGATCGTCGGCCGGATCAAGGACATGATCATCCGGGGCGGCGAGAACATCTATCCGCGCGAGATCGAGGAGTTCCTGTACGGGCACCCGAAGATCGCCGACGTCCAGGTGGTCGGGGTACCGCACGAGAAGTACGGCGAAGAGGTCCTCGCCTGCGTGATCCCGCGGGATCCGGCCGACCCGCCCACCCTCGACGAACTGCGCGCCTACTGCCGCGACCGGCTGGCCCACTACAAGGTGCCGAGCCGGCTGCGGATCCTCGACGCGTTCCCGATGACGGTCAGCGGGAAGGTGCGCAAGGTCGAACTGCGGGAGGGCTACGGCGCGTTGTAGCCGGGCGCCTCACAGTTCCCGGCGCATGCAGACGCGCGGCCAGCGGTCCAGGCCCAGCCCGGCCTCCGTCGCGCGGATCGCCCGCAGGCCGGGCGTGAGGTCGTCCTGCGCGAGGCGCCGGAAGCCCAGACGCTCGTAGTACGGGGCGTTCCACGGCACTTCGGTGAAGGTCGTCAGGGTCAGTGCCGTCAGGCCCCGGTCGCGGGCGCGGTCGGCGGCGTACGCGATCAGGGCGCGGCCCACTGTGCGCCGGGCCGCGTCCGGGTGCACGGTGACCTGCTCGATGTGGAACGCGCCGTCCACCGGCTCGCCGACCAGGTACGCCAGGACCGTGCCCGTCTCCTCGTCGGCCGCGACCCAGGCGTGCCCCGCCGCCCGGTAGCGTTCGAGCTCGGCCGTCGTGGGCGGCTCGTCGTCGGCGATCGCGGCCATGCCGAGGGGGCGGAAAAGCTCCCCGGCGGCCGTCTCGACGGCCTGGAGGCGGGGCAGTTCGGCTGCGACGGCGCTGCGGATGATCACCGGGCCAGTATGCGCGAGCGGGGCCGCGTCCCCGTCAGGTACCGCCCGCGATCAGCTCGTCCGCCGGGCTGTTCACCGGCTGCGGCACCCCGGACAGATCGAGCACGAACAGCGGCACTCCCAGCTCGTCCGCGCGGACGCTCGCCTCCTCCGCGTAGCCCGCGAGTGAGAAGTAGACGCAGGCCGCCGACTCCGTCATCGACTGCAGCCACAGGCACTCGACGTCGCGCACCGTCGCGGGCCGTACCGAAGGCTCCAGCTGGGCCACCAGGCCGCGCGCCGCGAGTCCGATGCCGGACGGCGGGCGCTGGTCGGCGCGGCGCACGTCCCGGTAGCCCAGCCAGCGCAGATACAGCGCGACGGCGGTCACCGCGTCGCGCGCGCTGCGGATGGCGACGGGCTGGAACGCGGGCCGCGGCGGCGCCGCCGTCCGGGGCAGCGGTATGTGCTGGGGCGTCGGCGGCACCTCGTCGTCCTGGACCGGGATGCGCAGCACCGTGCCGCAGTCGCAGCCGACCTCGGGCCGGGGCCAGCGGTCCCGGCGGCCGCAGACGGGGCAACGCAGAGTGACCCAGTCGTCGTCCCAGGTGCGCTCGTCCACCGTCTCCACGGGCACGCCGCGCAGCAGCGGGGGAGCCACAGGCGCCCCGCAGGCGCAGGGCAGCGCCGGAGGGACGTACGCCTGCTCGCGCAGACAGGCCGGGCAGCGCACGTGCACGGGCTCGGCCATGGCACCTCCTCGGGGACCGCGGATGTGGATCGTCGGACTTCTCATCATCCACCTTGACGGCGTTCAAATCCCCCCTCTACATTGCTTCCATATAGCAGAACCTAGTTTCCACATTACGGAAATTGGAACGGACTTCAGGGCTCGCCGCGGGGCGCGACGGGAGCGCGAATCCGACATCCGAAAACGCAGCAGTCAAGACAGTGACCGTCAGTCACAGCAGGAGTCGGGAGCACTCATGGCTCGAATGACCGCAGTCCGAGCGGCAGTTGAGATCCTCAAGCGCGAGGGCGTCACCCACGCGTTCGGCGTGCCCGGTGCCGCCATCAACCCCTTCTACAAGGCGCTTCAGGAGGGTGGCGGCATCGACCACACCCTCGCCCGCCACGTCGAGGGCGCCTCGCACATGGCCGAGGGCTACACCCGGGCGAACCCGGGCAACATCGGTGTGTGCATCGGCACCTCGGGCCCGGCCGGCACCGACATGATCACCGGCCTCTACTCGGCGATCGGCGACTCGATCCCGATCCTGTGCATCACGGGCCAGGCGCCGACGCACCTGCTCCACAAGGAGGACTTCCAGGCCGTCGACATCGCGACGATCGCCAAGCCGGTCACCAAGATGGCCGTCACGGTCCTGGAGGCCGCGCAGGTCCCGGGCGTCTTCCAGCAGGCCTTTCACCTGATGCGCTCCGGCCGTCCGGGCCCGGTCCTGATCGACCTGCCCATCGACGTCCAGCAGACCGAGATCGAGTTCGACCCGGAGACGTACGAGCCGCTGCCGGTCTACAGGCCGACCGCGACCCGTGCCCAGATCGAGAAGGCGATCGGCTACCTGCTCGAGTCCGAGCGGCCGCTGATCATCGCGGGCGGCGGCATCATCAACGCCGACGCGAGCGACCTGCTCGTCGAGTTCGCCGAGCTCACCAACACCCCGGTCGTTCCCACGCTGATGGGCTGGGGCACCATCCCGGACGACCACGACCTGAACGCGGGCATGGTCGGCCAGCAGACCGGCCACCGCTACGGCAACGCCACGTTCCTGGAGTCGGACTTCGTCCTCGGCATCGGCAACCGCTGGGCCAACCGCCACACCGGCTACAAGCTCGATGTCTACCGCGGCGAGCGGAAGTTCGTGCACGTCGACATCGAGCCGACCCAGATCGGCAAGATCTTCGCGCCCGACTACGGCATCGCCTCGGACGCCAAGGCCGCCCTGGAGCTGTTCGTCGAGGTCGCGCGCGAGCTGAAGGCGGCCGGCCGGCTGCCCGACCGCAGCGCGTGGGTCGCCTCGCACCTGGAGCGCAAGGAGACCCTCCTGCGCCGTACGCACTTCGACGACATCCCCATGAAGCCGCAGCGCGTCTACGAGGAGATGAACAAGGCGTTCGGCAAGGACACCCGGTACGTGACGACCATCGGTCTGTCGCAGATCGCCGGCGCCCAGATGCTGCACGTCTACAAGCCGCGCCACTGGATCAACTGCGGCCAGGCGGGCCCGCTCGGCTGGACGATCCCGGCCGCGCTCGGTGTCTCCAAGGCGGACCCGGACACGCAGGTCGTGGCGCTCTCGGGCGACTACGACTTCCAGTTCATGATCGAGGAGCTGGCCGTCGGTGCCCAGCACAGGATCCCGTACGTCCATGTCCTGGTGAACAACGCCTACCTGGGCCTGATCCGCCAGGCCCAGATCGGTCTCGACATCAACTTCCAGGTCAACCTGGAGTTCGAGAACATCAACACCCCGGAGATCGGCGTCTACGGCGTCGACCACGTCAAGGTCGCCGAGGGCCTCGGCTGCAAGGCGATCCGCGTGACCGACCCGAACGAGCTGGCGGCCGCCTTCGAGCAGGCCAAGAAGCTCGCCCAGGAGTTCCAGGTCCCGGTCGTCGTCGAGGCCATCCTGGAGCGCGTCACGAACATCGCGATGAGCCCGACCGCCGACATCAGCGCGGTGAAGGAGTTCGAGGAGATCGCGACGGAGCCGGGCCACGCGCCCACGGCGATCCGTCCCCTGAAGGTCTGACGACGTCCTGACGTCCTGACGACCTGAGGCAAAGAGGACCCAGGCGGGCCACCGGTGCACCGGTGGCCCGCCTGTCCGCGTTGTCGGTGGTGTGCCTTACGGTTCTCGGCATGGGCGCATGGATGGACTACTTCAGTGCCGCTGACGACGCGGTGGCGGCCGGGCAGTTGGACGTCGGCGAGGTGCCCGGGGCGGTCTGCGGGAACGGGATCGACCCGGCCGTGATGATGGGTACGTTGGAGGCGCTGCTCACCGGCCGCACCTACGACGACGTGCGGGCCGATCCCCGGCAGTGTGCGCTGGTCGCCCAGGAGGAGGACTGCGCGGTCGTCGTGACGACGCTGACGGACGGGGTGCGGGACGCTCTCGCGGGGGCGTCCTTGTCGGATCTGCGGGTGGCCGCGGCGGCCTGGGGACGCACGGAGGAGTTCAACGGGGAGTTCGACGGGGACGAGGACGCCGGTGAGCTGGCGGAACTCGTCGAGGCGTTCGCCGACCTCTCCCGCGAGGCCCGCTCGGCCGGCCACCACTTGTACTGCCGCATCAGCATGTGACAGCCCACCTCGGCTGCCGGCCGCCCCCGCCTCGGGCGACCGGCGTGGGGGTGAGCGCTTCCGGCCGGCCTCCAGCGCGGTCCCGGTCGCACCCGCCCAGGCACGCCGAAGAGCCCCCGGGGACGGACCGTCGTACCCGGGGGCTCTGGATCGGGAGGTGGGTGCCGTCCGACGGCGCGCGACTGGCGAGACATGCATGCGCGCCACCGGACGGAGTCCGTGAGTGGCTGGGACCGCGGCGGCTGCACGACGGTTCCGCCGGCCCGCCTGCCTCATGTCGACAGGGGCCGGGGGAACCTTCACCACCGCACTGGCTCGCACGAGCCGCCGCGGTCCTCGTCCTCCCGTCACCACGCGCGCGACCACCCCTCATCCGGGTCGCACGCGTGGCGCGGGCTCGTGTGTACGGAGCTGACCTCCCGTCAATCTCCGTACACGGTCTGGGGGTTCAGTCCTCGCGGAGGGCGCGGACCGCCTCCTCCACGCGCTTGCCGTAGTCCGGGTCGGCGGCGTGGAAGTGGGCGAGGTTCTTCTCCACGATGTCGTCGCGGGAGACCTGCGAGAGGCCACCGGCGATGTTGGCGACGAGACGCTGCTTCTCGTCCTCCGACATCAGGCGGTACAGCTCGCCCGCCTGGAAGAAGTCGTCGTCCTTGGTGTGGGCCGGGGCCTCGTGCGTGCCGGTCCAGCCGGAGACCGCGAGCGGCGCGGCCAGCGGGCGGCCGGTCTCGACGGGACCGTCGAAGGAGTTCGGCTCGTAGTTCTTGCGGGCGCGGCCGTAGGCGTTGGTGGCCATCAGGCCGTCGCGGCCGTAGTTGTCCGCGGCTGTCGCCTTGGGCGAGTTGACCGGCAGCTGGGTGTGGTTGACGCCCAGGCGGTAGCGGTGCGCGTCCGCGTAGGCGAACAGCCGGCCCTGGAGCATCTTGTCCGGCGAGGGACCGATGCCCGGCACGAAGTTGTTCGGGGAGAACGCGGCCTGCTCGACCTCCGCGAACACGTTGTCCGGGTTGCGGTCGAGGACCAGGCGGCCCACGCGCTGCAGCGGGTAGTCCTTGTGCGGCCACACCTTGGTGAGGTCGAACGGGTTGAAGCGGTAGTCGGCCGCCTCGGCCGCCGGCATGATCTGGACGTAGAGCGTCCAGGACGGGTGCACACCGCGCTCGATGGCCTGGAGCAGGTCCGTCTGGTGCGAGTTGGCGTCCTTGCCGACGATCTCCTGGGCCTGCTCGGTGGAGAGCGAGCGGATGCCCTGGTTCGTCTTGAAGTGGTACTTCACGAAGAAGGCTTCGCCCTGCTCGTTCGTCCACTGGTAGGTGTGCGAGCCGTACCCGTTCATGTGGCGGTACGAGGCCGGGATGCCGCGGTCACCCATCAGCCAGGTCACCTGGTGCGTGGCCTCGGGGGCGTGCGCCCAGAAGTCCCAGACGTTCTCCGGCTCCTGCTTGCCCGTGAAGGGGTCACGCTTCTGGGAGTGGATGAAGTCGGGGAACTTGATCGGGTCCTTGATGAAGAACACCGGGGTGTTGTTGCCGACGAGGTCGTAGTTGCCCTCTTCGGTGTAGAACTTCAGGGCGAAGCCGCGCGGGTCACGGACGGCGTCCGCGCCCCCGAGGTTGTCGGCGACGGTCGAGAAGCGCAGGAAGACCTCGGTGCGCTTGCCGACCGTGTTGAGGAAGTCGGCGTGCGTGAAGGCGGTGACGTCGTCGGTCACCTCGAAGTGGCCGTAGGCGCCGGAGCCGCGGGCGTGCACCACGCGCTCCGGGATGCGCTCCCGGTTGAAGCGGGCGAGCTTCTCCAGGAGGTGCTGGTCCTGAAGGAGGATCGGGCCGCCCACGCCTGCGGTGGCGGAGTTCTGGTTGTCGGCGACAGGGGCGCCGGACTCGGTCGTGAGCACGCGATTCGGCGTTTTCGGCATGGGTTCGAGGCGACCTTCCGTGCAGTGGCTGCTGACGATGGAGCTGTCGATGTGGGGCAGCGTAAGGACCCCTGAACAGCTGAGTCAACAGTTTGTTGAAGTTCCGGGTGGGGCTTGTTCAACATTCTGTTGAACCAATGGGCATGCGTGGTTCCGGGCCGCGGCGACGCCTGGGCGCGACAGGACAGGTGTCAGCGCCGCCGCGGCCCGGAAGTCTGTGTCTCCCCGGAGGGTTACGCGACCTGGTTGCCCGAGAGGCGCTCGACGGCGCGCAGCAGGGCGGAGTGGTCCAGGCCGCCGTCGCCCTGGGCGCGCAGCGAGGCGACCAGCTGGGCGACCACGGCACCGACGGGCAGGGCCGCGCCGACGTTGCGGGCGGCGTCGGTGACGATGCCCATGTCCTTGTGGTGCAGGTCGATGCGGAAGCCCGGCTTGAAGTCCCGGTTGAGGAAGTTGTCCTTCTTGCGGGTCAGCACGGTGGAGCCGGCGAGCCCGCCGTTGAGGACGTCCAGGGCCGCCTTCAGGTCGACACCCGACTTCTCCAGGAAGACCACGGCCTCGGCGCACGCCTGGATGTTCACGGCGACGATCAGCTGGTTGGCGGCCTTCACGGTCTGGCCCGAGCCGTGCGGACCGCACAGCACGATGGTCTTGCCGAGCGCTTCCAGGAGCGGCTTGGCCTCGTCGAAGTCGGCCTGCTCGCCACCGACCATGATCGACAGGACGGCCTCGATGGCGCCGGCCTCGCCGCCGGAGACGGGGGCGTCGATGACGCGGATCCCCTTTTCCGCGGCGTTCTTCGCCAGGTCGACCGAGGTCTGCGGGGTGATCGACGACATGTCGACGATCAGCGCGCCCGACCTCGCGTTCTCCAGGATGCCGTCGGGGCCGTAGGCGATCGCCTCGACCTGCGGGGAGGCGGGCACCATCGTGACGATGACGTCGGCGTCCTTGACGGCCTCGGCGATCGACTTCACGGCCGTGCCGCCGGCCGCCGACAGACGGTCCAGCTTGTCCTGCTCCAGCGTGAAGCCCGTGACGTCGTAACCGGCCTTGATCAGGTTCTCCGACATGGGCGAGCCCATGATGCCGAGACCGATCCACGCGACCGCCGGGCGGGTGGGCTGGGAACCGGGGGCGAGGTTGTTGCTCATGAGGGTCACTCCAAAAGCGTTGGTACGTAGATGAGTCGGCGCGTGCCGCGGGCGGCTCAGGCGGCGCGGTGCTCGCGCGGCAGCCAGTCGAAGGACGCGGCGCTCGGGCGGTCGCCCGGCTTGTACTCCAGGCCGACATAGCCCTCGTACCCGGCCTTCTTGAGCTGGTCGAGCAACTCCTCCAGGGGCAGCGAACCGGTGCCCGGCGCGCCGCGGCCCGGGTTGTCGGCGATCTGCACGTGCGCGGTCCTGTCGGCGTAGGCGGTGATGACCGCCTGGAGGTCCTCGCCGTTCATGGACAGGTGGTACAGGTCCATCAGGAACTTGGCGTTGCCGAGGCCGGTGGCCGCGTTCACCTTGTCCACGATCTCGATCGCCTTGGGGGCGCTCACGATCGGGCACTTGGGCGACTCCGGCGCGTTCAGCGCCTCGATGAGCAGGACGGCGCCGATGCGGTCGGCCGCGCGGGCCGCCAGCACCAGGTTCTCCAGGGCGAGCGCGTCCTGGACCGCCTCGTCCACCCCGTCCACGCGGTTGCCGTAGAGGGCGTTCAGCGCCGTGCAGCCGAGGGACTGCGCGAAGTCCGCGGCGATGTCGATGTTCGCGCGGAACTTGTCGCTCTCCTCGCCCGGGATCGACAGGGCGCCCCGGTCCGGCCCGGGCAGCTGGCCCGCGTAGAAGTTCAGGCCCGTGAGCTGAACGCCGGCGTCCTTGATCGCGGCGCGCAGCGCGTCGAGCTCGGACTGCTCGGGGGTGGGGGCGTCGACCCAGGGCCACCACAGCTCGACCGCGGTGAAGCCCGCTGCGGCGGCGGCCGCGGGACGCTCCAGGAGCGGGAGTTCCGTGAAGAGGATCGACAGGTTGACGTTGAAGCGCTGGTCTGCGAATCCCATGGGGTCGGCGCTCCCTTCCGTGTTATGTTCCGTATTGCGGAAGTTCGTTTCTGCGTGATGGAAGATTGCCTCCGGTCGGCGGCGCCTGTCAAGAGGGGCTGCCGGAAAAACCGGGAACCGGGCTAGGTTGAGCCCGTGCGATTGAGAGTGGAGTTCACGACCGAGCCCTTCGACCTCGACGAGGCGCCGCCGCATGCGGTGGTCGCCCGCGACGTCATCCAGGGGGCCGACCTCGACGCGGTCGACGTCGGCCCGTTCGGCAACACGGCGGAGGGGGAGGCCGGCCGTGTGCTCACCGCGGTCGACGCCCTGCTGCGCCGGGCGCTCGAGGCGGGGGCCACCCGGGTCTCGCTGCAGGTCAATGTGCTCGCGGAAAAGACCGAAGGTTCCAGTGAGTCCGGGGAGGGCGATAAGTGACCGGTCTCATCGACAACGCGAACGCGTCCGATGCCTCCGACCCCTTCGTCAGGGCGGTCAAGCCGCTCGTCGACGCCATGGGGGGCGAGATGATGCCGCCGGACGAGGCGGGCAAGGACGACGTCGTGCTCAGCTGGGAGGGCGCGGACGTCGTCGCGGTCCGACTGCCCCAGCTGGCCGATTCCCTGGATCACATCCTGGCGGCCATGGAGCGGACCCAGGGCCGGCCGCTGGCCGAGCTCGACCGCAAGGAGAAGCAGGAGGTCGTGCGGGTCCTGGAGGCGCGCGGCGCGTTCTCCGTGCGGCATGGCGTCGAGACCGTCGCCGGGGCGCTCGGTGTCTCCCGCTTCACCGTCTACAACTACCTCAACCGGGAGAAGGCCCCCTGACCTGGGACATCTCTCCGTCCCGCGCACCGCCGTCCGGATTCCGGGCGGCGGTTTTTGTAACTCCAAGTTTTCAACAAAGTGTTGACGCGGTGTTTCCGAGGGCGTTAGCTATCCGCAGCCCGTCCAGCACAAGGCCACGGAAGGCTTAGCCGTGACTTCAGGTACGACGCCGGGGCTGACCCGGTTCAACACCTCGGACGAGAGCACGGCGCAGTCCGAGCTCCACGAGGTGTGTGCTTCATCGGCGTGGGGGAGCAAGCTGCTCGCCCAGCGCCCCTTCGCCACCGCGGACTCCCTCTTCGAGGCCAGTGACGCCGCCATGGCCGAACTGACCGCAGAGGATCTCGCCGAGGCGATGGCGGGGCACCCGCCGATCGGCCGCCCGAAGCCCGGCGACCCGACCTCGTCGCGCGAGCAGCGCGGCATGGCGGGGGCCTCCGAGGAACTCAAGGCGGAGATGCTCGAACTCAATCTGGCCTACCAGGAGCGGTTCGGACACGTCTTCCTCATCTGCGCCACCGGAGCCACCGCGGAGCACATGCTCGCGGCGCTCAAGCAGCGGATCGACCACTCGGCCGAGCAGGAGCGGGAGATCGTCCGCACCGAGCTGGGCAAGATCAACCGCATCCGTCTGACCCGCCTGATCGACGAGGAAGCAGTCTGATGAGTACGGAAACCACCGCCTCGGTGTCCACGCATATCCTGGACACCAGCATCGGACGCCCCGCCGAAGGCGTCGCCATCTCCCTTGCGGCCCGCGCCGGTTCGGGCGCCGCGTGGGTGGCACTCGGCGGCTCGGCCACCGACGCGGACGGGCGCTGCAAGGACCTGCCGGCCCTGCCGGAGGGCACCACCCACGTACGTCTCGACTTCGAGACCGAGGCGTACTTCGCCAAGAAGAACCCCAGCACGCACAACCAGCAAGCCGATGCGCAGCAGGACGCCCCCGCGAATCGGGACAGCGGCGCGTTCTTCCCCGAGGTCGCCATCACCTTCGCGGTGAACCCGGGCGAGCACTACCACGTACCGCTGCTGCTCAACCCGTTCGGCTACTCCGTTTACCGAGGGAGCTAGCAGACATGCCCACGATCCTGGGACAGAACCAGTACGGCAAGGCAGAGAACCGAGTCGTAAAGATCACGCGGGACGGCGACACCCACCACATCAAGGACCTCAACGTCTCGGTCGCCCTCAGCGGCGACCTCGACGACGTCCACCTCACCGGGTCGAACGCCCACTGCCTGCCGACCGACACCACCAAGAACACCTGCTTCGCCTTCGCGAAGGAGTACGGCATCGAGTCGGCCGAGCAGTACGGCATCGAGCTCGCCCGGCACTTCGTCGACAGCCAGCCGTCCATCCACCGCTCGCGCATCCGCATCGAGGAGTACTCCTGGGAGCGGATAGCCGGCTCGGACGCGGGCTCCAACTTCATCGGCGCCGACGAGGTCAAGCACTCCTTCGTCCGCAAGGGCCAGGAAGTGCGGCTCACCCAGATCACGTACGACGGCGAGAAGTTCGAAGTCCTCAGCGGGCTCAAGGACCTGACCGTGATGAACACCACGAACTCCGAGTTCTGGGGCTTCATCAAGGACAAGTACACGACGCTCAACGAGGACTACGACCGCATCCTCGCGACGTCGCTGTCCACCTGGTGGCGGCACAACTGGACGGGTGCAGAGGACGACCGCACCCCCAACTGGAACAAGTCGTACGAGCAGGCCAAGAAGCACATCCTCCAGGCCTTCGTCGAGACGTACTCGCTGTCGCTGCAGCAGACCCTCTTCCAGATGGGTTCGCGCGTCATCAACAACCGCAGCGAGATCGACGAGATCCGCTTCTCCGCGCCGAACAAGCACCACTTCCGCCAGGACCTGTCCGCCTTCGGCCTGGAGAACGAGGCGAAGGACGGTGCCGTGTACTGGGCCGCCGACCGCCCCTACGGCCTGATCGAGGCCACCATCCTGCGGGACGGCGCGGACCAGCGCATCCCGACCGACATGACCAACCTCTGACGGTCTTCGCGTCCTTTTCGCGTTCTTGAGGCAGTGCCCCCGTCCACCCGCAGTCGGCGGGGGCACCCCTCCCGGAGGGAACAACATGGCAACGCCCGCAAAGGGGCCGGCTGAAGGCCCGTGTTCCACCCCCCTGCCGGACCGCACCCTTCCTGTCACCACGGTGCACCCGGTGGACGAAAAGCTCCATGTCTCGCGGCTCGTCCCCGCCGCGCTCCAGCACATCGCCGCCATGTACGCCGGCGTCGTCACCCCTCCGCTCATCATCGGCCAGGCCGTCCGCCTGGACACCGCGGGCCAGACCCGGCTGATCGCCGCGTCCCTGCTCATCGCCGGTGTGGCCACCCTGCTCCAGACGCTCGGCGTCAAGGGCTTCGTCGGCAACCGGCTCCCGTTCGTCAACGCCGCCTCGTCCGCGGGCATCGCGCCCATGCTGGCCATCGCCGAGACGAACGCCCAGGGCGACCAACTCCCCGCCATCTACGGGGCGGTCATGGTCGCGGGCGTCTTCTGCCTCGCCATCGGCCCCTTCTTCGGGCGGCTGCTGCGCTTCTTCCCTCCGCTGGTCACCGGCGTCGTCATCACCCTCATCGGCGTGACCCTGATGCCCGTACCCGTCGGCTGGGCCCAAGGCGGCGACAAGACCGCCGCCGACTACGGCGACATGCGCTATCTCGCGCTCGCCGGCTTCACCCTCGTCGTGATCCTGCTGATCCAGCGCTTCGGCCGCGGCTTCGTCAAGCAAGTCGCCCTGCTCTTCGGCCTGTTGATCGGCACGCTCGCCGCGATCCCGTTCGGCATGGCGGACTTCGGCGCCATCAGGTCGGCGCCCGTCGCGGCCCTCCCGACACCGTTCGCCTTCGGCACCCCCGAGTTCCAGCCCGCCGCCATCGTCTCCCTCTGCCTGGTGATGCTCGTCCTGATGACGGAGTCGTCGGCCGGCATGCTCGCCATCGGCGAGATCTGCGAGCGCGACTGCGACGGGCGGACCATCACCCGCGGCCTGCGCACCGACGGCATCGCCACCTTCCTCGGCCCGATCTTCGGCGGCTTCCCGACCTCCGCGTTCGCGCAGAACGTCGGCGTCGTCTCGCTCACCAAGGTGCGCAGCCGGTACGTCGTCGCGGTCGCCGGCGGGGCCCTGCTGATCCTCGGCGCCTTCCCGGTGCTCGGCGCGGTGGTCTCGATGGTCCCGATGCCGGTGCTGGGCGGCGCGGGCATCGTCCTGTTCGGCTCCATCGCCGTCAGCGGCATCCGTACGCTCTCCGAGGCCGGCCTCGACGACAGCTCCAACATCATCCTGGTGGCCGTCTCGCTCGGCGCGGGCATCATCCCGCTCGCCGCGCCCACCTTCTACGCCGATTTCCCGGCCTGGGCGCAGACCGTGCTCGGTTCCGGCATCAGCGCCGGCGCGCTCGTCGCCGTCTCGCTGAACCTCTTCTTCCACCATCTCGGCACCCGCAGCAGCGCCGGCGCGGCTGCGGCACTCAAATCCTCCTAGGGTCCTGCCGTGCCCAATCGCCACTCACGAAATGAAGGAAGCACCATGGCACCTACCACGGCTTCTTCTTCGGCAGGCTCGCAGGTCGAGCGGATCGTCATCGAGAACGTCGCCATCGCGACGGTCGACGCCCAGGACACCGAGTACGCCTCGGGACACATCGTCGTCGCGGGCAACAGGATCGAGTCCATCGGGGCGGGCAGCGCCCCGGCGGGCCTGGACAACGTGGTCCGCCGCATCGACGGCACCGGCCACCTCGCCACGCCCGGCCTGGTCAACACGCACCACCACTTCTACCAGTGGATCACCCGTGGTCTGGCGACGGACCACAACCTGTTCAACTGGCTGGTGGCGCTGTACCCGACCTGGGCGCGCATCGACGAGCAGATGACGTACGCGGCGGCGCAGGGCTCCCTCGCGATGATGGCCCGCGGCGGTGTCACCACCGCCATGGACCACCACTACGTGTTCCCCCAGGGCTCGGGTGACATCTCCGGGTCGATCATCCGTGCCGCCTCCGAGATGGGCGTGCGTTTCACCCTGGCCCGCGGCTCCATGGACCGCAGCGAGAAGGACGGCGGCCTGCCGCCGGACTTCGCCGTCGAGACCCTCGAAGGCGCGCTCGCCGCGACCGAGGAGACCGTCAAGAAGCACCACGACGCCTCCTTCGACGCGATGACGCAGGTGGCCGTGGCCCCCTGTTCGCCGTTCTCGGTCTCCACCGAACTCCTCAAGCAGGGCGCGGAGTTGGCGCGCCGCCTCGGGGTGCGGCTGCACACGCACGGCAGCGAGACGGTCGAGGAGGAGAAGTTCTGCCACGAGCTGTTCGGCATGGGCCCCACCGACTACTTCGAGAGCACGGGCTGGCTCGGCGAGGACGTGTGGATGGCGCACAGCGTCCACATGAACGACTCCGACATCGCCGCGTTCGCCCGCACGAGGACGGGCGTCGCGCACTGCCCGTCCTCGAACGCCCGGCTGGCGGCGGGCATCGCCCGCGTCCCCGACATGCTCGCCGCCGGTGTCCCGGTCGGCCTGGGCGTCGACGGCACCGCCTCCAACGAGTCCGGCGAGCTCCACACCGAGCTGCGCAACGCCCTCCTGATCAACCGCCTGGGCGCCCACCGCGAGGCCGCCCTGAACGCCCGTCAGGCGCTGCGCCTCGGCACGTTCGGTGGCGCCCAAGTCCTGGGCCGCGCACGGGAGATCGGCTCCCTGGAGGCCGGCAAGCTGGCCGACCTGGTGCTGTGGAAGATGGACACGCTCGCGCACGCCTCGATCTCCGACCCGGTCATCGCGCTCGTCTTCGGCGCGGCCGCCCCGGTCACTCTCTCGCTCGTGGGCGGCAGGCCGGTCGTGGAGAACTCCCGGCTGCTGCACGTCGACGAGGACGCCATCGCCCGCTCCACGCGGGACGAGGCGCAGCGCCTGGCGCGGATCGCCGCGCAGGCCTGAACCCACCCTTGATCTCCGGCCGGGGAGGACGGTCCCCGGCCGGACCCGAGCTGCCGAGCGGGCAGCTCGGGTGCCGCCCCGGAACGTGGCCCGAACTTCACGTTCCCGGGGCGGTCAGCAGTACCTGGGCGCACAACAACCGAATACCGAGCACCTTGCACCACCTCCCAGAAGCGAAAAGCGCCGGCGGCCTGCCGGGGCCGGAAAACAACCGGAGGAGCCGCAGTGGCGACGACGCCCAGGTTCACCAAGCAAGGCACCACCCCCGCCGAGGCCGCAGACGGCACGACGGGACATACCAAACACCCGGTAGACGAGACGCTGCCCCCGCTGAAGATGGCGACCACGGGCCTGCAGCACGTCGCCGCGATGTACGCCGGCGTGGTCGCGCCCCCGCTGATCGTCGGCGCGTACATAGGACTGTCCCCCAAGGACCTCACGTTCCTGACGGGCGCCTGCCTGTTCACGGCCGGTCTCGCGACCTTCCTCCAGACGCTCGGCATCTGGAGGATCGGCGCGCGGCTGCCGTTCGTCAACGGCGTGACGTTCGCGGGCGTCGCCCCGATGCTCGCCGTCGTCGACTCGACGAAGGACAAGAGCGACGCCCTGCCGGTCATCTTCGGCGCGGTGATCGTCGCCGGCGTCCTCGGCTTCATCGCCGCCCCCTTCTTCTCGAAGGCGATCCGGTTCTTCCCGCCGGTCGTCACGGGTACGGTCATCACGCTCATCGGCATCTCGCTGATGCCGGTCGCCTTCGGCTGGGCGCAAGGACCGAACCCCAAGGCGACCGACTACGGCTCGATGAAGAACCTGGCCCTCGCCGGGATCACCCTGGTCATCGTTCTGCTGCTGCGCCGCTTCACCACCGGCTTCGTCAAGCAGATCGCCGTGCTCCTCGGCCTGGTCGTCGGCACGGTCATCGCGATCCCGTTCGGTGTCACGGACTTCTCGCCGGTCGGCGACGCGGACATCGTCGGCTTCCCGACCCCGTTCCACTTCGGCGCACCGCAGTTCGCGGGCGCGGCCATCGTCTCGCTGTGCGTCGTGATGGTGGTCTCCATGACGGAGTCCACGGCGGACATGCTCGCCCTCGGTAAGATCGTCGACCGCCCGGCCGACGAGAAGACCATCGCGGCCGGACTGCGCGCCGACACCCTCGGCACGGCGATCAGCCCGCTGTTCAACGGCTTCATGTGCAGCGCCTTCGCGCAGAACATCGGTCTCGTCGCGATGACGAAGATCCGCAGCCGGTACGTGGTCGCGACCGGCGGCGCCTTCCTGGTCCTGATGGGCCTGTGCCCGATGGCCGCCTCGCTGATCGCGGTCGTGCCCCGTCCGGTCCTCGGCGGCGCCGGCGTCGTCCTGTTCGGCTCGGTCGCGGCCAGCGGCATCCAGACGCTGGTCAAGGCGGGCCTCGACAAGGACAACAACGTCCTCATCGTCGCCGTCTCGCTCGCCGTGGGCCTGATCCCGATCGCGGCGCCGGAGTTCTACCACGCGTTCCCGGAGCGCGCGAAGATCATCCTGGACTCGGGCATCTCGACGGGCTGTGTCGCCGCCGTGCTCCTGAACCTGGTCTTCAACCACATCGGCAAGGGCCGCGAGGCGGACGACGTCACGGCGCCGATGGAGTCGGGCGGAGCGATCGCGGAACAGCGCACGGGGTCCACCGCGGGCGCCCACTGATCAGCCCTCCGCGGGTGATGCCGCGCCCCGGACCACGGCGCGGCATCACCCATGAGCGCCGTCAGCCGATGTGGAAGCTCTGTCCGTACACCTTCCAGTGCAGCGGCGGGTCCAGGTTCAGGTTCCCCTGTTCCAGGAAGACGCGCTGGGCGGTGTCGACGCGGCTGGTGTCACTGTGCGCCTCCTCCTGCTTCATCGCCCAGACCCGTGCGTCGAGGAACGCGTTCAGCCAGGTGACCTCGTCACCGCCCTGCGCGGGCGGGCGCGCCACGCCGAGCGCGCGCTCGCGGATCGCGGGGAAGCCGGTCCGGTCCGAGCCGTTGCCGTGCATGACGAGGGCGTCGTAGTACGCGAACTGCCCCAGCGTGCCGACCCGGTCGGCCTTGCCCCGGGCCACCCCGGGATCGAAGTAGACCCGGTCCCGCTCGTCGTTCTGCGCCTGCTGGAACGCCGGGTCGGCCGCCGCCCGCGCCCACGCGTCGGGGAAGTCCGGGTCGAGCCCGTCGTGCGAGTCGCTGCCGTTCACCTCGCGCAGCGCCGGCAGATACGGGGCGAGGACGTTGCCGGGGGCGCGGGCGGTGTACAGCTCGACGAGGTCGAGCATGTCCCCGGTGCCGGAGCAGAAACCGATGATCCCGGCGGTGTAGCCGCGCCCGTCGCCGATGTCCTCGATGTACTTGTACTGCGCCTTCCAGTCGAGCGAGGAGTTCTCCGCGCTCGACACCAGCTGCATGGCGATCTCCTTCTTCGCCGGGTCGTCGAGTCCGCCCGCGTCGGAGGTCACCGGGGCGGCTCCGGCGAGCTGGGTGGTCAGGAACGGAGCCGCGACGACGGTGGCGCCGAGCACGGCGAGAAGCGCGCGACGGGAGGGGCTGGACGTGCGTATGTGGGGGGTGGACACGTTTCCTCCTGAGGGGAGTTCGTGGTTCCGTCGACTGTTAGGAAGGTTTCCTACCAGAGATTGCGCGTGACGTATACCCGTCAAGAGGTGTCGGGGGGTGACGAGTTGAGTGGGCGGGCGGCCGGAGGATCAGCCCGTACGCAGGCGATCACGCACCTGAGCTGCCACGTCGTACGTGGATCCGGTCGGCCGGGTCGCCGGCGGTGTCCCCGGATCGCGGATCCAGGCGTCCTCCAGGGCGAACCAGTCCACCGGCCGCGGCTCGCCGCCCTGGTCGATCGCGGCCCGCAGCGCGTCGAAGTACGTCGCCCAGCGCTTGCGGTAGAGACCGCCCACGAGCCCCGCCCACTCCCGGTTCGCGTAGTCGTGCAGCCCGGCGTCGGCGCCCGCGCGCGTCCCCCACACCGTCACCAGCGACAGCTGATCGCGCGCGAGCCGGTCCCGCTCCTCCTCGTCGCCGCCCCAGGAGCGGGCCTGCGCCACCCAACTTCCCAGCAGATGACGGGAGTCGGTGGCAAGGAGCCGGTCGAGCAGGTCCATGAGGGAGAGCCAGTCCCCGGTGAGGCGGTCGAAGGCGGCGCGGTCCCGGGCCTCGTACGCCTGCCTGATGCGGGGGAGGAGGGCGCGGCTGCGGTGGGAGAGCGACTGGCGGGCCACGTCCAGGAGGTCTCTGCGGTACGCCGACGAGGACCGCAGCCCGGCGCGCACCGCCAGCAGATGGCCGAGCGCCTTGTCGAACTCGTCCGGGTCGTACCGGAGTCGCTTCGGCGACCAGCTCGCGGCCGAGCGGGCCGTGAGCGAGGGACGCGCGCCGAACAGGCCGTCGGCGCCCTCGGCCCAGCCGTCCGCGCGGGTCGTGCCGTAGACGGTGCGGCGCAGCACGTCCCAGGCCGCGGCGGCGTGCGGGTCCCGCGCCCCGTACCGGCGCACCGACCACTCCTCGAACCACCGACGCAGGTCCAAGTCGGCCGTCCGCCAGGCGAGTTCGGCGAACAGCTCGAACGCCGCCGGGTTGTTGTCCGCCGCCTCCGGCAGCAGGGCCGTGCCGCGCAGGGTGCTCCCGGGCCTGGTGCGCCACCGGGGGTAGAGGTCGACCCAGTCGCGCGTGTTGGCGCCGAGCACCGTGTGTCCGCCGAAGTTCCAGATGGAACCGAACGCGTAAGGTGTGCCGTTCCAGTCCGCCTCGCGGTCCGTCACGGTGGGGAACCGGTCGGAGATGCCGTCGACCACCAGCATCCGCGTCCTGTCGACCGCGTTCACGAGCTCCTTCGGCGGGTTGTGCCGCCAGCCCAGGATCACCCAGGTCGCCTCGGGGTGCGCGGTGCGCAGCGCCTTCTCGACACCGCGCGCGGCGTCGCCGACCGGCACGTCCCCCGGCGTGCCGCCCTCGTGCAGCAGATCCATCTTGAACAGGCGGGCGGTGCCGAACATCTCCCGCTGCGTGCGGTAGTACGCGGCCGCCACCCGCGCGAAGTGCGGGCCGCGCGGATCGAGCCAGTCCGGCCGCCGGTACCCGTACCACTCGCCCTGCGCCACGACGTGCGCCCCCGGCTGCCGTGCGGCGAAGCCCGGCGGCACCGTCCCGTAGTAGCCGGGCAGCACCGGCTCCATCCCCAACTCCCGCACCCGGTCGGCGATCCTGCGGCCCAGGCGTGCGCGGGCGGCGAGCAGACGGCCGGAGACCGGGCCGCCCGCCGGGCCCGCCATGTTCTGCAGCAGCCACCACGGCTGATGCGCGGGCAGCGGGATCCACTCCCGCAACTCGGTGTCCCCGTAGCCGAATCCGCGCAGAACCCGGTGGTACAGGGCGTCCGCTCCCACGTACACGAGTACCTCGTTGAAGCCGTGCAGGGCGAGCACGTCCAGCTCCCGCTCCCAGTACGACCAGTCGTGGTACGCCCCGGTGTAACCGTCGCTGGTGTCGTTGAGGACGAAACGGTGCGGGACGTTCGCCCGGCCGGTCAGCGGATGCGCGGGCGCGGGCAGTTCGCGGGGGAGGTGCAGCTGCTCGCCCGCCCAGGAGAGGTCGGCCCGTACGACCTGTTTCAAGTAGGCGCCGAGACCCGTGAGTTGGACCGCGGGGGAGGAGCCCGTGATCCGGACGGCACCCGGCCGCCCCGCCACCCGGTAGGTGTCGCGCGGGCCGGCCGGGGGAGCGAACTCCACCTGCGCGGCGTGCGCGCGGCCGATGAGCCTGCGCGCGGCGGCGCCGGCCGCGGCGGACGGGACCGGCGGCACGTCGTCCTCCCGGTCGTCGGCCCCGGCGGTGCAGGACACCGCGGCCGCCGATCCGGCGAGCGCGGTCAGGAACGTACGGCGGGCCAGCGGCATGAGAAGTGCTTACCCGCCGCGCCGCCGGGAGCCGCCGTGCCGCGCCGCGAAGTCACCGAGGGTTCACCTCGAAAGTCCCCAAGGCTCGCCCGACCGGAGGGACTTGGCGTAGAAGCGGCTCTCCTCGTACTCCCGGAACGGGCCGAACGGTTCGGTCGGGCGGTATCCGCTGGACTCGTAGAGCGTCATCGCCTCGGGCAGCATGATCCCGGTCTCCAGGACCATACGGGTGCGGCCCGCCGCGCGGGCGCTGTCCTCCAGGGCCGCCAGGTTGCCGCGCGCCAGGCCCCGGCCGCGCGCCCGCTCCACCACGAACATCCGCTTCAGCTCGGCGTCGCCGTCCGCGTACCCCGACGCGTCGGGTTCCTGCGCCCGCCAGCCGCCGGAAGCCACCGGCACCCCGGCGTCGTACGCGACGAGGAACAGGCCGCCGGGCGGGTCGAAGTGCGCGGGGTGCAGGTCCGTGAAGTCGTCGTAGCCGAAACGCCTGCGGTACTCGGCCTGCACCTGGTCGCTCAGCAGCGCCGCGTCGGGATGTCCGTAGGACCTGATCCGGAACTCCATGGGGCCGTCGGCGTACGCGGTGTCAGCCCGCTGCCCGGCGGCCGAGGCAGGGCGTGGCCGCCGGCAGCCGCCCGCTGACGAACGCCGTCGGCGCCACACCGAACAGGGAGCGGAACTCGGCCGCCATATGCGACTGGTCGTAGTAGCCGGTGGCCTGCGCGAGGCCCGCCCACGGCACCGGCGCGTCACCGGCGCCGCGCGCGGCCCCCGCCAGCACCTGCCGGGCGCGGTCGATCCGGGCGAAGTGCTTCGGTGACACGCCCACGTCGTCGGTGAACAACTTGCGCAACTGCCGTTCGCTGACAGCGAGTTCACGGGCCACCGTGGCGACCGACGCGGGCAGCGGGCGTCCGGGGCGGGTCGACAGCGCGGCGACGGCGGTCCGCACCAGCGTCTCCCGGGACACCTCGGCCGGGTCGTGCGGCACGAGGACGGGCGGCAGCAGCTCGGTCACCGCGGCGATCGCCTCCTCCTCGCTCAGATCGCCCCCGATCTCGCCGAGCCGACGGGCCAAGCGTGCCGCTTCCGGCCCCGGCAGCTCGGCCAACGGCACCACGCGGCCCACCAGTTCCCGCGCCGATGTGCCGAGCAGCGGGCGCGCCGCCCCCGGCCTGATCCGCAGATCGAGACAGAGCGGAAGAGTCTTGTCCGCGTGGTACGAGGCCCGGGTGCGCGGCCCGATCGCGAGGACGTCGCTGCCGCCCTCCGGGAAGGTGCGCACCGCCAACCGCACGGCGGCGTCCGGCACATGGGCGATCGCGGCCGGTACACCGGGGGTGTACGAGGTGACGCCGATGTCGCTGATCCAGGGGCGCAGCGACATCGGCGGCGCGACGAGTCGGGACGGGAAGCGCGAGGCGCCCGCCGCCGTCCTGATCGCCGTCTGCCGCGCCAGTGCCGTCCGGGTGTCCGCGTCCGGGGCCGCCGTGTTCGTCGCCGTGGTCACCGCACCACCGTAACCAGTGCGGGCGCCGCGCGGGGCGGCGAAAGCGTGCCGGAATTTCCTATCCGACGGACCGGCGCGGGACACACCGTGGAAGACATGATCCTCATCAGCGGTGCCACGGGCACCATCGGCAGTGAAGTCGTCCGTCTCCTCGCCGGGCGCGGTGTCCCCCACCGGGCCCTGACCCGCGACCCGGCCCGCGCCCGGTCCGGGCCGCACACGGAGGTGGTGCGCGGCGACTACGGCGACCCGGAATCCCTCGCCGCCGCCCTGACCGGCGCCGACGCCGTGTTCATGGTCAACACCCCGGGCGCCGCGGGCCCCGGCGTCCACGACCGGGCCCTGTACGACGCGGCCGTGACGGCGGGCGTGCGGCGCGCGGTCAAGCTCTCCGCCATCGGAACGGGTGACCCGGCGAGCGGCACCTTCAGCCAGTGGCACGTCCCCGGCGAACAGGCTTTGCGCGACGGGCCGTTGGAGTGGACGATCCTGCGGCCCACCATGTTCGCCTCGAACTTCCTGTGGTGGGCCGGCGAGGTCAGGGCGGGTCGGCCCGTGCCCGACCAGTACGACGGCGGCGCCCAGGGCGTCGTCGACCCCGCGGACATCGCGGCCGTCGCCGTCGAGGCGCTGCTCGGCGAGGGCCACCAGGGGCGGACGTACACCCCGACGGGACCCGAGGCGCTCTCGGTCCCGCAGATGGCGGTGGCCCTCGGCCGGGTCCTCGGCCGCGACATCGAGGCGGCCGCGCTCAACGAGGCGGACAAGCGCGCGATGCTGGTGTCCTTCGGGATCCCCGAACAGGGCCTCGACGGCATCCTCGAAGGTCTCGCCTACGTCAGGGACGGGCACAACGCCGTGGTCACCGACGACGTCGAGCGGGTCGTCGGACGCCCGCCGCGGACCTTCGAGGAGTGGGCCCGCGACCACAAGGAGGCGTTCGTCTAGGGCTCGGCCGCAGGACGGGCTACAGGCCGAAGGCCGCCGGGTCCGAGGACAGTTCCTCGAAGATCTCCCTCGGGTCCGGCACCAGCTTGCGCGCCGTGAGGTCCAACATGCCGCCCACCGAGGTCAGTTCGGCCGACAGGGTGCCGTCCGCCCTGGTGAGCGCCTGGCGCACCCGGAACGTCTTGCCCTCGCCCCACTCGAAGACGCACTCCACGTCCACCTCGTCACCGGCGCGCAGCTCGCGCAGATAGCGGATGTTCGTCTCCAGGACGACAGGACCCACGCCGCGCCGGATCAGATCGCGCTGCTCGATCCCGCCGTGCCGCAGCAGCGCCCAGCGGGCGTGCTCCGCGTACTGCAGATACACCGCCTGATTGAGGTGCCCCTGCGAGTCGGTCTCGTACCCGCGGACCTCGACCCGGACGGAAAACGGCTCTGCCACGACGTTCCTTTCGACGCGATGAATGACTCCGGCCGGCGCCGACCGAGCGCTTGCTCAGACGGCTCCACGGGGTGCAACAGGGTGGCGCGGCCGGGCATTCCGGTCCGGTCGCGCCGGTCACGTACGTCTCGGCGAGGCCAGCAGCCAGCGGCCGCCGCGCGCCTCGGTGTGCTCACTGACCTGCCAGCCCGCTTCCTCCAGGGCGCTCGCGCAGGCCGCGAGGGCGGCGGGATCGGGGTGCCGGACGGCCACCGCCTCGGGCTGCGGCGTCTCCGCCACCCGGTAGCCGGGCGCCGTGCCGGTCGCCGGTGCGCAACCCGCCGCCTCCAGGGCCAGCGCCGCCGAGTGCGTGAGGCGGCCGCGCTCCCACGCACACGGCCGGTCCGTCGCACCGTCCGGATGGGTCATCCGGCGTATCTCCAGGAGGCCCTGCCAGGCCGTACGCACCTCGCGCGCCCGCGCGGGCGTGGCGACGGCGTCCGGTTCACCGCCGAGGCGCGCCGTGAAGACCCCGCCGGACGACGGGGCGGGGGCGGGCTCCGGCTCGGGCTCCGGGGACCGGGCCGCCTCGCGGATCCGGTGGCCCGCAGGGGTGAGGAAGTGGTCGTGCGGCGGACGCGGGTGCCGGAACGCGAGCCGCAGCGCGACGAGACGCGTGAGCTGCGCGTCGGTGCCGGTGATCCGGCCCGTCTCCGGCTCCGCGGCCTCGATGACGCGCAACTGCGCGGCGGTCGGCGGTCTGGTCATGGCGCACCCCCTCGTCCACGGAGCGCCTGCCGTCGGGCGCTCCGTTCACGATGGTGCCCGACGGGTCTGACAACGGCCGGGTCAGCGGGCCGGGGGCCGCAGGTTCCAGCCCGAGACGACCGGGCGGCCGTGCTCCATGGTCAGCCGGCTCACCGTGCCCGTCGCCAGCAGGAAGTGGGAGCCGCCCGACGGCGGCAGCCCGAGCCGGCGCGCGGTCAGCACCCGCAGGAAGTGGCCGTGCGAGACGAGCACGACGCTGCCCTCGTTGTTGGCGAGCGCCGCGTCCACCTTGGACAGCATCCGGTCCGCCCGCGCCCCCACCTGCTCCGGCGTCTCACCGGGATGCTCCGGCGGGCCGGGCGGCACCCCGTCGTCGAACAGGTACCAGTCGGGCCGGGTGCGCTGGATCTCCAGCGTGGTCACGCCCTCATAGGCTCCGTAGTCCCATTCCAGCAGGTCGGGGTCGACGACGGTCCGGGTGAGGCCCGCCAGCTCGGCGGTCTCGCGGGCCCGCTGCAGCGGACTGACGAAGACGGCGCCCACGTGATAGCTGTTGACGAGCGGCGCGACCCGCCGTGCCTCCTCCCGGCCGTTCTCGGTCAGCGGGATGTCGGTGAGGCCGGTGTGCTGGCCGGTCAGCGCCCAGGCGGTCTCGCCGTGCCGGACAAGGAGCAGGTCACCCAAGGCGTGCGCCCCCGTTCTGTCAGGGTTCGATACGGTCCGTGAACATTGTCGATGGAACCGTACACGCGTACCCCTCGAAGACCGGTGGTCCGGGTCGGTGGATCCCGCGGGTTCACAGGGTCCGCGGAGCCCGTGGGACATGCCGCAGATCATGGATTGTCAGACCCGGCCTTTAAGGTCGTAGACGTCGCAGCGGGCGGCGAAGCCGTGACCGGACACGGTCGATACGGCGGACACAGAACAGCGTCAGGGCAGAGAGGGGTGGTGGGCGTGGTCGTGCCGGAGCTGTCGGGCGCCGTGCTCGGTGCCGCCGCTGTCTTCCTGCCCGCGCCGCTGCCGCGCGAGGGCCGGGTCGCGTTCTGGTCGCCGGACGACACGGTGGGGCTGCCGGGCGCCGACGCGGAGATCAGCGTGGTCCGCCCGCACGGCACCGGAGTGCGCAGCCGCAAGGTCCCCGCGCTCGTGCTGCCCGTCGTCGACGCGCTGCCGCTGCTGGTCCGGGCCCGCCGCACCCGGAGCGCGCACCCCGCCGCCGCGGCCTGGGGCGCGGCCGCCGCGCACGCCCTGCACCTCGTCGCGCGCGGCCGGCTGCTGCCCGGACTCACCGCGTCCGACCACGACGCCTGGCGCGCGGGCCCGCTCGACGAGGACGACGTCGCGCAGATCAGGGCCGTCGCCGCCGCACTGCCGCCCGAAGGATTCGCGGTCCCCGTGGCCGGCCGCAGGCCCGTCCAGGTGCCCGAGCCGCTGGCCCTGGTGCGGGCGTTCCTCGACGCCGTGGCCGACGCGCTGCCGCGCACCCCGGCGGCGGCCCACGCGGCCGGCGCCCCCTTCGCCGCCGCCGCGCCCCAGCACCTCCCGCAGGCCAGGCCCTGGGCGGTGGAGGCGGCCGCCGGGCTCGACGCGGGCGTGAAGATCTCCCTCCGACTCGACCTGTCGAGCCAGGAACTGTTCGACGGGGACGACCCGAACGACCCGGCCGACGAGGGCGAGGCGGGGCCCGGGGCGCGCCGCGCCGGGACCGCCATCGTGCAGGTGCACAGCCTCGCCGACCCCACGCGCGTGGTCGACGCGGCCCACCTGTGGGCCGGTGACGCCGACGACCACTTCGGGCCGCGCGCCCGGATCGACGCCGTCCTCGCGGTGCGCCGCGCCGCTGCTGCCTGGCCGCCGCTCGGGCGGCTCCTGGAGCAGGACGTCCCGGACGTCCTCGCCCTCGCCGAGAGCGAGCTGATCGATCTGCTCGGGCCCGGCGCCGCGCGGCTCGCCAAGGCCGGGGTCACCCTGCACTGGCCGCGCGAGCTGGCCCGCTCGCTCACCGCGACCGCCGTGGTGCGCGCCCAGGCCGCGCCCGGCTCGGCCACCGACGGTACGACGTTCTTCGACGCCGACGAACTGATGGCGTTCAACTGGCAGTTGGCGCTGGACGGCGACCCGCTCACCGAGCGCGAGATGGACCGGCTCGCCGAGTCGCACCGGGCGGTCGTGCGGTTGCGTGACCAGTGGGTGGTCGTCGACCCCGACCTCGTCCGCAAGGCCCGTAAGCGGGAGCTGGGACTGCTCCAGCCCGTCGACGCGCTCGCGGTGGCGCTCACCGGCGAGGCCGAGGTGGACGGCGAGCGGGTCGCGGCCGTGCCCACGGGCCGCCTCGCCGAACTGCGCGACCGGCTCACCCGGGGCATCGACACCGTGGAGCCTCCCGCGGGCCTGCGCGCCACCCTGCGCGACTACCAGCTGCGGGGCCTGGCCTGGCTCGACCTGATGACCTCCCTGGGCCTCGGCGGCTGCCTCGCCGACGACATGGGCCTCGGCAAGACCGTCACCCTCATCGCGCTGCACCTGCGCCGCGACCGGCCGCAGCCCACCCTCGTCGTCTGCCCCGCCTCGCTGCTCGGCAACTGGCAGCGGGAGATCGAGAAGTTCGCCCCCGGGGTGCCCGTGCGCCGCTTCCACGGCAGCGACCGCACCCTCGGTGACGGCACCGGCGGCTTCGTCCTCACCACGTACGGCACCCTGCGCAGCCGCGCCGCCGAGCTCGCCGGGCACGACTGGGGCATGGTCGTCGCCGACGAGGCACAGCACGTCAAGAACCCCAACGCGGCGACGGCCAAGGCCCTGCGCATGATCGAGGCCCCCGCGCGCGTGGCCCTCACGGGCACGCCCGTGGAGAACAATCTGTCCGAGCTGTGGGCGCTGCTCGACTGGACGACGCCGGGGCTGCTCGGCCCGCTCAAGGCGTTCCGGGCGCGGCACGCGCGCGCGGTGGAGGGCGAAGGGCCGCTGGAGAACCCCGAGGCGATCGAGCGGCTCTCGCGGCTCGTGCGCCCCTTCATCCTGCGCCGCAAGAAGTCGGACCCCGGGATCGTGCCCGAGCTGCCGCCGAAGACCGAGTCGGACCATCCCGCGCCGCTCACGCGCGAGCAGGCGTCGCTCTACGAGGCCGTGGTGCGCGAGTCCATGGCCCAGATCGAGGCCGCCGAGGGGATCGGGCGGCGCGGTCTCATCATGAAGCTGCTGACCTCCCTCAAGCAGGTGTGCAACCACCCGGCGCAGTACCTGAAGGAGAGCGAGCAGTCGCGGCCCCGGCTCGTCGGGCGCTCCGGGAAACTCGCGCTGCTCGACGAGCTGTTGGACACGATCCTCGCCGAGGGCGGATCCGGGGGATCGGTGCTCGTCTTCACGCAGTACGTGGCCATGGCGCAGCTCCTCTCCACGCATCTGACCACCCGGGGCATTCCGAGCCAGCTGCTGCACGGCGGGACGCCGGTCGCCGAGCGCGAGCGCATGGTGGACCGGTTCCAGTCCGGGGACGTGCCGGTGTTCCTGCTGTCGTTGAAGGCGGCCGGGACCGGGCTCAACCTCACGCGCGCGGGGCATGTCGTCCACTTCGACCGGTGGTGGAACCCGGCCGTGGAGGAGCAGGCCACCGACCGGGCGTACCGGATCGGGCAGACGCAGCCCGTGCAGGTGCACCGGCTGATCACCGAGGGGACGGTGGAGGACCGGATCGCCGAACTGCTGGCGTCGAAGCGGGCGTTGGCCGATGCGGTGCTCGGGTCCGGAGAGGCGGCGCTCACCGAGCTCACGGACCGGGAGCTGAGTGACCTGGTGTCGTTGCGGAGGGGGTCGGCATGACCGGAGTACGCGGTGTGACCGGGGTTCTCGGTGCGACCGGGGCGTGGGCCGGCGCGGCGCGGCCGTCGGCGGATGCCCGCGGGAGCGCCTGCCCGGCGACGGGGGCGCGGCGGCTTGCCCGAGGCGGGATGGGAAAGCCCCTGGCGGAGGCTTGCCCGAGGCGGCCGTGGCGGGCGGCGGACAGTCCCAGGCGGAGGTGTTGCGGGTGGTGAGGCGGGTGCATGTTCCTGGGCGGGTCGGGGCCGGTGAGCAGGCGCAGGCTCGGCACACCGACCTGCGGCGGACCTTTCCACCGTTGCCGCCGCGCGCGCAGAGCGGCGGCGCCGCTCTGACCTGGTGGGGGAACGCCTGGGTGGACGCGCTGGAGGACACGGCTCTCGACCCGGCGCGGCTCGCGCGGGGACGTACGTACGCGGACCGCGGGCACGTCGACGCGATCACCGTGACGCCGGGGCGCGTGGTCGCGTACGTGCACGGCTCGCGGCCCCGCCCCTACCGGGCCGAGCTGCGCCTGCGCACCCTCTCCGACGAGGCGTGGGACCGTTTCCTCGGCGCCGCCGCGGCCCGCCCCGACCACATGGCCGCACTGCTCGACAAGGACGTGCCGCACGCCCTGGCCGCCGTCGTCGACCTGCTGCCCACGGTCGACGACCTGACGCCCGAGTGCACCTGCCCGGACCGTGCCCACCCCTGCAAGCACGCGGCGGCGCTCTGCTACCTGTCGGCGCGGCTCGTCGACGAGGACCCGTTCGTGCTGTTCCTGCTGCGCGGCCGCGGCGAGCAGGAGCTGCTGACCGAGCTGACCCGGCGCAACGCCGAGCACACGGCCGCCGAGCGGGCGGAGGCGTCGGCCCCCGAGCTCGACACCGTGCCGGCCCGCGATCTGTACACGTCCAGGGCCCGACTCCCGCTGCTGCCCCCGGAGTTCCCGGCCCCGGCGTATCCGGAGCGTCCGCCCTCCTACCCCCAGCATCCGCAGGGGCCCGACCCGCTCGCCCTCGATCTGCTCGCCACCGAGGCGGGCGCCCGCGCGCACACCCTGCTGACCACGGGCCGCGACCCGATCGCCGGCCTGACGCCCTGGCAGGACGCCGTCCGGGTCGCCGCGGGCCACCCCGGCTCCGGGCTGACGGCCGCGACCCGTACGCTCTACGCCGCGCTCGCCCGCGGCACCGGACGCACCCCGTCCGACCTGGCCCGCGCGGTCGCCGCCTGGCGCCAGGGCGGTCTCGAAGGGCTCTCGGTCCTGGAGGAGGAGTGGGACCCGCCCGCCGGCCCGTTCGACCGGGCGCGCCCGGCCCTGCTCGCCTTCGGGTACCCCGAGTTCCGCCCCCGCCGCAACCGCCTGTCCACACCGTCGCTCCAACTCCGGCTCGGCCGCGACGGGTTGTGGTACGGCTACGAGTCCGACCCGGGCCGCGACGACTGGTGGCCCCGCGGCGAGCCGGCCCCCGACCCGGTGTCGGCGCTCGACCGCCTCCTCGGCCGCTGACCGGGCGGCGCGCTCTACCCGGCGTCGAGCTGGTGGTCCGCCCAGACATACGTCTCGGGCAGCAGGTCGGCGACCGGGACGGCGCGCACGTGCTCGTCCCGGCCGACGATGACCTTCAGGCCGGGGAAGTAGTCCAGCAGGACCTGCCGGCAGCGCCCGCACGGCGGCACGACCCCGCGGTCGCGGTCGCCCACGGCGACGATCGTGTCCAGCTCGTAGGCGCCCTGGCCGGCCGCCGCGCCGATGACGACCAGCTCGGCGCAGGGGCCTCCCGTGAAGTGGTAGGCGTTCACCGCGGTGACGATGCGGCCGTCGCGGGCACGGGCCGCGGCCGCCATGGTGTGGTTGTCTCCCCGGCAGTGCGTGCGCGCGACCCGCGCCGCCGCCTCGATGAGCTCGTGATCGACAAGGTGGTGCTGCGTGGTCATCTTCTCTGCCTTCGTCAGGTGCCGGGCCGCGTCGGACGGCGGACGCCGCTCCGGGTGACGAAGACTACGCAGCCGCGGCTCGGCGGCACCGTCCGGGCTACGCGACCGGCAGCCCCTCGGCCCACTCCCGCAACCGCGCGAAGTCCGGTGCGCGCAGCCCGCGTCGCGGATGGACGGTGAGCAACAGCGCGGGCGCGTCGTGGCGTTCGGCGACGTACGCCACGTCGGCTTCGGTCAGCATGTCGTCGACCCAGGCGAAGGGGCGGCCCGCCGCCCACTCCACGAGCGTCCGGGTCTTCCAGTACAGGCCGTCCGGGTCGGCCGCGAAGAGCCGCGGCCACTCGATGACCGGCAGGTCCCGGGGCAGCCCGACGGCCGGGGCGATCATCTCGTTGGCCTCGTGCATCCAGGTCGTCGCCCAGGCCAGTTCGTAGGGCAGCGCCCGCAGCAGCGCCCCGTGCCCGGGGTGCAGCACGACGCGCAGCCCGCGCCGGTGGCTGCGCGAGCCCGGCGTCTGGCGCGCCGTCCAGTTGCTGGGGTGCAGCCGGTGCGCGCGGTAGCCGCGCAGCCGGGCGAACCGGTCGGCGTACGGATTGAGCGGGCCGTCCACGTCGAGCAGCAGCAGCGGCTTGTCCGTCATGGGGGAGAGGTGCCCGCGCGAGACCCTCCCTACGCGCGTCGCGTCAGCGCACCGTCGGGGCCGCCGCCGTCACGAACGCTTCCAGAGCCTGCTTCGCCTGCCGGGAGCGCCGGTCACGGTCCGCCGCGTCGGTGGCCTCGTGCAGACAGTTCACGAACTCGAAGGCCTCCTCGGCGAGTTGGCGCATCCGCCGGTCGTCACAGATGAGCTGAACGCGCGTGAGCGCCGAGCGCGCGGTGATCCGGCCCTCGTACGAGGTGAACCGGGACGCCTCCACGACGGCGTCCGGCGCGTTCTCGTGCGCCCGGAACCAGCGGTCGTTCTGGCTGCGCCGGTAGTCGTGCAGCGCCCCCGCGAACGCGCTGTAGGTGGAGATCCGCTCCTGCCGCAACTGCTCGGCGCGCGCCAGCTCCGCGCTGCGCACGGTCGCCCGCCCCTGGAAGTAGTGCGTGACGACCGACCCGAGCAGGGTGCCGAGCACCGCTATCAGTGCCGCGTCCAACGTGCCGTACTCCTCAACCCGCCCGGGGAAGTGCCGATGTCACCCGCGACGGTCGCCGACCCGCCGCGGGTGCGCCCGGTCAGATCTTGGTGAAGCACCAGGTGTAGTCGGAGCCCCGGTTGGTTCGGTACTCGATGCCGTAGTCGTATTTCGCGTCGCAGGTCTGTCCCGCACCGTACATCTTGTCGCCCGTCTTGTACTCGGCCTCGGAGGAGCCGCAGTCGACGACCGTCGGCACGGGCTTGCCCTTGGGGTCGGCGACCTTGACGCAGTCGCCGATCTCCGGGTTGTGGGTCCTGGCCTCCTCGGCCGCGGCCGACCGGGACGCCTCGGCCTTGGCCTTGCCGCCGTTGGGGTTGGTGTTGTAGTCGTACACCCAGTAGCCCACGCCCGCGAAGATCGCGATGATGACGACGAAGGTGATGACTCCCTGCGCCGCACGGCGGGGCGGCGGGCCGCTCGGCCGGGGAGCCTGCGGCGGCTGCCCGTAAGGCGGCTGCTGTCCGTAGGGAGGCTGCCCATAGGGTGGTTGCTGCTGAGGCTGCTGCTGGTAGCCGTACTGCGGTGGGGCGTACTGCTGCTGCGGCTGGGGCGGGTAGCCGTAGGGCGGCTGGTTCTGGTGGTGCGGCGGAACAGGTGAGGACATGCCTGGGGATCCCCCGTGATCGACTGTGTGGCCGTGCTCAACGCGACGGTTGGCATGTGCAGGCTACCTGGTGGCCCTGTGGCCAACACCACCTCAAGGGGTGCCTGTTGCCGCTTCGGCCGGTACGGCCAGCGACATGCCGCGCCCCGCGAAGAACTCCGCGAACCGCGCCGCCGGCAGATCGGCGGTGCGGCTCGCCGCGTCCGTGCCCGACGGGTTGTGGAAGTGCAGGCCCGCCCCGTCCGCCGTCCGGCCCGTGACCAGGACGAGGTGGCCGCCGCGGCCGGGCGCGGGGTCGTGCGGGCGCCGGATCGCGTAGTGCACGGAGGCGATGACGAGCCGTCCCGCGTCGAGGAGTTCACCGATGCCGGCCACCGTCAGCTCGCGGTGCACGGACGCGTCGACGCCGTGCACCTCACGCACGTACTCCACGGCCGGCGCGTAGACCATGCCGCGGATCTCCCCCTCGGCGTCGACGGTGTACGCGCCGAACTTGACCGCGCCGTCGCGCAGTTCGAAGAGCGAGGGCGCGTCGGGGCCGAGCGCCATGCGCAGACACGTCGCCCCGCACAGATGCCCGCACCAGCGCGCGTAGTCCGCCACCGTCCGCGCGCCCGACTCCCGCCACGCCGGGTCCGCGGCCCGGTCGAACCCGTCGTTCACGATGGGCCCGACGAGGTCCGGCGAGGCGAACTGGGTGTGGCTCGGGTACGGGCAACGGGCACAGGACGAACTCACTGACGGTATCCGCTCAGGAAGCGCCCGATCCGGCTGATCGCGGCGTCGAGATCGTCAGCGTAGGGGAGGGTGAGGATGCGGAAGTGGTCGGGGCGCGGCCAGTTGAAGCCCGTGCCCTGTACCACCTGGATCTTCTCGCGCAGCAGCAGGTCCAGGACGAACTTCTCGTCGTCCACGATCTTGTGCACGTCCGGGTCGAGGCGCGGGAACGCGTACAGCGAGCCCTTCGGCTTGACGCAGCTGACGCCCGGGATCTCGTTGAGCTTCTCCCACGCCTTGTCGCGCTGCTCGCGCAACCGGCCGCCGGGCGCGGTGAGTTCATGGATGGACTGGCGGCCGCCGAGCGCGGCCTGGATGGCGTACTGGGCGGGCGCGTTCGGGCACAGGCGCATGGAGGCGAGCATCGTCAGCCCCTCCAGGTAGTCCTTCGCGTGCTGCTTGGGGCCCGTGACCACCAGCCAGCCGGAGCGGAACCCGGCCACCCTGTACGTCTTCGAAAGCCCGCAGAACGTGAGCACGACCAGGTCGGGGGCGAGGGCCGCGGCGCTGTGGTGAACCGCGTCGTCGTACAGGATCTGGTCGTAGATCTCGTCCGCGAGGACCATCAGGCCGTGCCGGCGGGCGAGGTCGAGGATGCTCTCGACGATCTCCTTCGGATAGACCGCGCCCGTCGGGTTGTTGGGGTTGATGACGACGACCGCCTTGGTGCGGTCGGTGATCTTCGACTCCATGTCGGCGAGGTCCGGGTACCAGTCGGACCGCTCGTCGCACAGGTAGTGCACGGCCTTGCCGCCGGAGAGCGTGGTGACCGCCGTCCACAGGGGGAAGTCCGGTGCGGGGATGAGGACTTCGTCGCCGTCCTCGATCAGCGCCTGCACCGCCATGGAGACCAGCTCGGAGACGCCGTTGCCCAGGTAGACGTCGTCGACGTCGACCTCCAGGCCGAGCGTCTGGTAGCGCTGGGCGACGGCGCGGCGGGCCGACAGGATGCCGCGCGAGTCCGTGTAGCCGTGCGCCTGCGGGAGCATCCGGATCATGTCCTGGACGATCTCCTCGGGCGCTTCGAAGCCGAAGAGCGCGGGGTTGCCGGTGTTCAGGCGCAGGACGCTGTGGCCCGCCTCCTCCAGGGCGTTGGCGTGCTCGATCACCGGGCCGCGGATCTCGTAGCAGACCTCGCTCAGCTTGCTCGACTGCCGGAACTCCATGTGCCATGCCTCCTCGCTGGGTTGCTTGGTTTTACCAAGTGCACGCTTGGAAAGTCCAACGAGTTGCATAGACTGCGAGCCATGCCACGCCGAAGCTACGACCAGTACTGCGCCGCAGCCCGCGCTCTCGACGCCGTCGGGGACCGCTGGACCCTGTTGATCGTGCGCGAACTCCTCGCGGGGGCGCGCCGCTACACGGACCTGCACGCCGATCTGCCGGGCGTCAGCACGGACATGCTGGCCACGCGCCTGAAGGACATGGAGCGGGACGGGATCGCCGTGCGGCGCCGATTGCCCGCGCCGGCCTCCGCGTACGTGTATGAACTCACCCCGCGCGGACGGGAGTTGCTCCCCGTGCTCACGGCGCTGGGGGAGTGGGGGGCGCCGGCGCTGGCCGAGCGGCGGGCCACGGACGCGGTGCGGGCGCACTGGCTGGCGCTGCCGTTGCTGAGGCAGCTGGAGGGCCTCGGCGAACCCGGGGTCGTCGACGTCCGCCTGGACGAGGGGGAGTTCCATGTCCGGGTGGGCTCGCAGGAGGGGCCGGTCTACGGGGACGGGGCGTTCCCGGGCGGGGCCGATGTCCGGCTGACCTTGGACGCCGAGGTGGGCGGGGCCGTCGCCCGGGGAGAGCTCGGGCTGACCGCCGCGGTGCGTGCCGGGCGGGTCGCGCTGGAGGGAACCGGCGCTCTGGCCAAGGGCCTTCTCGCCCTGGAGGGCTGAGCGCGGTTCGGCGGGTGCGGGCCGGTGGTCCGTCCTCGCGCGGTTCCCCGCGCCCCCGAGATGCGCACCTTCGGTGCGGCATCTCATGTTGGAAGGCTGCGCGCAGCGCACGCCTTCGGGGGCGCGGGGGAACCGCGCGAGCGGCCACGGCGGCGCCGCACCCGCTGCTCAACCCGTCACGCCTACGGCGCCGTGGCGGGCCGCCCCGAGCCCCGCGTCAGGGCGTACCCCCCGATGCCGGCCAGAGCCGCGAGCACCGCTCCGGCCCCCGTCCACAGCCACCGGCTCGTCCACCAGCCGGAGGACCAGCCGTCGGCCGGGGCCGCCTTCTCGGCGGAGGCGGTCGTGCCCGGGACCAGCGGAGCGGCCAGCGTGCCGTCGACCGCCGCCGCGCCGCCGATGTCCTTCGAGTGGGCCTCGACCGAGGCCTTCACGGGCTGCCCCAGATCGGCCGAGGCGAGCGAGGTCACCGTGAGCCGGACGTAGTACGTGCCGGGCAGCGGGTCGTTCGCCCACGCCTCCGACCAGGCGCGCACGGTGCGCAGCGTGCAGGCGAGCGTCACGCGGGCCGACTCGGTCCCGGCGCTGCGCGCCTGCATGCCGTACTGGCAGGACTGGCGGCGCCGCAGTCCGTCGAACACGTCGATGCGCCAGGTCTGCGCGCCGTGCCGGGCCTGCGCGTCGGGAAGCTCGACGGTGGCCCGCACGGTCGGGCGCTGACCGGCGTCGGCCGGGAACGACCAGTACAGGTAGTCACCCGTCGACGCACTCGCCGTCGCCTTCTGGTCCTGCTGCATCTGCGCCGCCGTACGGAACGACGTGCCCGCCTCCGTGGGGGCCTGCTGCGCGGTGGAGTCGTCGTCCGCGGCGACCGGCCCGGCCAGGGCGAGCAGCGCGGTGGCGGCGCCCAGCAGGGCGCCCGTCAACAGCCTTGTACGTCGCATCAGTTCGTCCTCCAGACGGCGACACGCCAGCGCGAGAGCCAGCCCCAGATCACACCCGCGAGGAAGCCGAGCACGACCAGAGCGGCCAGCAGCCACCAGCCGTGGCCCAGCCCGAACGCGGCCACGTCCGACGCCTGGTCGGGGCCGTCCACCAGGTCGACCGTCAGCTCGACGGGCAGGCCGGGCGTCGTCTTCACCGATGCGGGCGCGGAGTAGGAGTGGGAGACCTGGAGGCATACCGTCTCGGTCTGCGCCTCGTCGTCGGACTGCTCGGGCTTGGGGTAGCGCAGGCCCGTCGAGATGGCGTCGGTGCGCCCGTCGCCGGACTCCTGGCCGCGGACGATCTCCCGGCCATGCGTGGTGACCGCGCGCAGCAGCACCCCGTAGTCCTGGTTGACGGCCCGGTCGGCCGCGACGCTCACCGAGGCGCGCAGCTCCTGGCCCGGCTCGACGTCGACGCGGTAGAAGCGGTGCTCGCCGAACTTCTCACGGTCCGTGTACAGGCCCGCCTTGAGCTGCGGCGCGTCCGCGCACTGCGCGGCGCCGTTCACGGCCACCGGCGTGACCACCGGGTCGGCCGCCCGGTCGACCAGCTGGCCGACCTTGTCCGAGAGCTGGTCCTTGTGGCGCACGGCGGTGTACGTGCCGCCCGTGGCGTCCGCGATGCAGGACAGCTGCTCGCGGGTCTTGGCGTCGGCGACCAGGCCGAGCGTGTCGATGGTCAGGCCGATGCCCTTGGCGGCGATCTCGCGCGCCACCTCGCACGGGTCGAGCGGCTGACAGGTGTCCTCGCCGTCGCTGATGAGGACGATGCGCTTGGTGCCCTCGCCGGAGGCGAAGTCGTCGGCGGCCTTGAGCAGGGCGGGGCCGATCGGGGTCCAGCCGGTGGGCTGGAGCGTGGCGACGGCCGTCTTCGCGTCGGTGCGGTCCAACGGACCCACGGGGTAGAGCTGTTCGGTGTCCTTGCAGCCCGTCTTGCGGTCGTTGCCCGGGTAGTTGGCCCCGAGCGTCCTTATCCCGAGTTCCACCTCTTCGGGTGTCGCGTCGAGCACCTCGTTGAACGCCTGCTTCGCCGCGGCCATCCGGGAGCCGCCGTCGATGTCACGGGCCCGCATGGATCCGCTGACGTCCAGGACGAGTTCGACCTGCGGCGCGGGTTTCTGGTCGGTCTCGTCGGCGTACGCCCCGGTGGGCGACAGGCCGCCGACGGCGAGGACGGCGAGCAGGGCGCACAGGCCCGCCGCCAGCCGTTGTCTGATGATCATCGGCGGATCTTATGGACCGGAGCGGCCCGGGACCAAAACGGCCCTCGGTCCTGACCGGGCGTCAAGTGGACGCCGGCGCCCTGCCGTCCGCCGTGTCAGTACCGCTGGGCCTTCGCGATCTTCGCGGTGAGGTGCGGCTCCGGCGGCTTCGTGCTGATGGCGAGCGGCTGCGCCTTCTCGCCCGGGTCGAGGTCCTTGGCGCCGACGACCGTGGTCTCCACCACCTTGCCGTCCGAGTCGCTGAAGTCGACCTGGACCGCGTACGAGGCCTTCTGGTCGGTCTTGTTGGTGATGTTGACCACCAGGGCCCGTACGTTGTCGGTCTGCGCCAGGGGCTTTCCGGTCAGGGACACGCTGTCCATGGCGTTGCCCTGCCCGTCCGCCTTGTCGAGTTCGCGCGTGAACTCCTGCCGGTTGCGCTCCACGTCCGCGGAGACCGACGCCTCGAAGTCGTGCGCGCGCTGCGAGGCCGACTCGGCCGCGGCCGACGCCGACTCCTTGACCTCCGCCTTCTTCGACGCGGCGCTGGAGGCCAGCGCCGAGGGCGGCTCGCCGGAGAAGTTCGAGGAGTCCGGGGCGGTGGGCGTCGGGCTCGCGCTCGCGCCCGTGCTGTCGTTGCTCCCGGTGCTGCAGGCCGTGAGCGTCAGCGCGCCCGTTGCCGCGCACACCGCGAGAGCGACGGCCGCGCGGCGGGCGGCGGCCTTGCGTGCGGTCATTGGTCGTTCCCTTCGGCAGGTACGTGATCTGCCCATGCTGCACAGAAGGGGGGATATCCGGCCATTCCATCGAGGCGGCCGCGGCACCTCTCCTCGCAGCCGAGGCAAGAAAAGGTGCATATTGCCGTAAACCATGAGAAGACTGGCCATTATGGAGCAGTCAGCCCAGACCACGCCACGGGCCGCCAAGCTGACCCTGTTCACGCTGACCACCATGGTTGTCGGCTCGATGGTCGGCGCGGGCGTCTTCTCGCTGCCGCGCCGGTTCGCCGCCGAGACCGGGGTCGCGGGGGCGCTCATCGCCTGGGTGGTCGCGGGCGCGGGCATGCTCATGCTGGCGTTCGTCTTCCAGCGCCTGGCCCTGCGCAGGCCCGACCTCGACGCCGGTGTGTACGCGTACGCCAAGGCCGGCTTCGGCGAGTACCTCGGCTTCTTCTCCGCCTTCGGCTACTGGGCCAGCGCCTGCGTCGGCAACGTCACGTACTGGGTGCTGATCATGTCCACCGTGGGCGCGATCGCCCCGGCGCTCGGCGACGGCGACACGTTCCTCGCGATCGTGCTCTCCTCGGCGGGCCTGTGGGCGTTCTTCCTGCTGATCCGGCGCGGGGTCAAGGAGGCCGCGACCATCAACCGGATCGTCACGGTCGCCAAGGTCGTCCCGATCGTCGTCTTCGTCATCCTGGCCCTGTTCTTCTTCAAGCCGCACGTCTTCGCCGAGAACTGGGGCGGCGCCGACTACGCGGGCTCGCTGTTCGACCAGGTCCGCGGCACCATGCTCGCCACCGTCTTCGTCTTCCTCGGCGTCGAGGGCGCCAGCGTCTACTCGCGGCACGCCAAGCGGCGCGAGGACGTCGGCCGGGCCACGATCCTGGGTTTCCTCAGCGTCTTCGCGATCTTCGCCTCGGTCACGATCGTCTCGTACGGGATCATGCCGATGAGCGAGATCGCCGAGCTGCGCCAGCCGTCGATGGCCGGGGTCCTGGAGGAGGCCGTCGGCACCTGGGGCCAGGTCTTCGTCAGCGTCGGCCTGATCGTCTCGGTGCTCGGCGCCTATCTGGCCTGGACCCTGATGGCCGCCGAGGTGCTCTTCGTCGCCGCCAAGGACGAGGACATGCCGCGCTTCCTGGGCCGCGCGACCTCCGAGGACGTGCCGGTGCCCGCGCTGCTGATGACGACGGCGCTCTCCCAGATCGTCCTCGTCATCACGATGTTCTCGGACGACGCCTTCAACTTCGCGCTGGACCTCACCAGTTCCCTGACGCTGATCCCGTTCCTGCTGGCCGCCGGCTTCGCCCTGAAGATCGCGGTGCGGCCCGACGCCCGTACCGTCGGCGGCACCGGCTTCTCCGGCGACCTGGTGGTGGCGGCGCTCGCCACGGTCTACACGGCGTTCCTGCTGTACGCGGCCGGGCTCAAGTTCGTCCTCGTCTCGTTCATCTTCTACGCCCCGGCCACGATCCTCTTCGTGATGGCCCGCCGTGAGCAGGGCAGACGCCTCTTCTCGCCCCGCGAACTGATCATCCTGGCCGTCTCCGTCATCGGCGCCGTGCTCGGTGTCGTCGCCCTGGCGGTCGGCTGGATCAGCCTGTGACTCCCTGGAAAGGCACACCGTGAACGACCTCGACACGACCCCCGCTTCCGCGTCCTACGGCGTCCACTCCGAGGTGGGCCGGCTGCGCAAGGTCCTCGTGTGCGCGCCGGGGCTCGCCCACCGCAGGCTCACCCCGACCAACTCGGACGACCTGCTCTTCGACGACGTGATGTGGGTGGAGAACGCCCAGCGCGACCACGCGGACTTCGTCAACAAACTGACCCAGCGCGGCGTCGAGGTCGTGGAACTGCACGACCTGCTGGCCCAGACGATGGCGATCCCCGGGGCCAGGAGCTGGCTCCTGGACCGCAAGATCGTGGCGAACCAGGTCGGCGTCGGCCTGATCGACGACACCCGCGCGTTCCTGGAGAGCATGGAACCGCGGCAGCTCGCCGAGTACCTGATCGGCGGCCTCGCCACCACCGACCTGCCGGACGACTTCCGCTCGCCGTACGTGGCGCTCGCCCGTGAGTCGACCGGCGTACGCGAGTACTTGATGCCGCCGCTGCCCAACACCCTCTACACCCGCGACACCACGTGCTGGCTCTACGGCGGCCTCACCCTCAACCCGCTGTACTGGCCGGCCCGGCACGACGAGACCCTGTTGATGAAGGCGATCTACCGGTTCCACCCGGACTTCGTCGGCTCGACCGTCTGGTGGGGCGACCCCGAGAAGGAGTGGGCGCAGGCCACCTTCGAGGGCGGCGACATCATGCCCGTCGGCAACGGCGTGGTCCTGATGGGCATGAGCGAGCGCACCTCGCGGCAGGCCATCACCCAGGTGGCCACCGCCCTGTTCGAGCGAGGCGCCGCCGAGCGCGTCATCGTCGCCGGGATGCCCCGGCTGCGCTCGGCGATGCACCTCGACACCGTCTTCACCTTCGCCGACCGCGACGTCGTCACGCTCTACCCGAAGATCATGGACTCGGTGCACACGTTCACGCTGCGGCCCAGCGGCAAGGCGCCCGGCCTGGACATCACCGACGAGGGCTCGACCCCGTTCGTCGACGTCGTGGCCAAGGCGCTCGGCCTCAGCGGGCTCCGGGTCATCGAGACCGGCGGCGACGTCTACGAGTCGGAGCGCCAGCAGTGGGACAGCGGCAACAACGCCGTCGCCCTCGAACCGGGCGTCGTCTTCACCTACGACCGCAACACCCAGACCAACACGCTGCTGCGCAAGGCCGGCATCGAGGTGATCACCATCGTCGGCGCCGAACTGGGCCGCGGGCGGGGCGGCGGCCACTGCATGACCTGCCCCATCGTCCGTGACCCGGTCGACTTCTGACCGGCGCGGGGCGCGCGGTTACCATGGCCCTTTCGTGCCGGAGCAGGAAACAGCAGGTGGCGAGGGGCGGCGGGCTCCCCGGGGAGTCCCGCTGCTCATGGGTGCCTTTCGGCTCTGTACGGCAGTACGGGCGGTCGAACGGTCTCGTTGGCGGGGTGGGCGCGCGGACCACTACGAGGCGGCATAGGCCCGCAACGTGGAAAGGCCGCCCGGTGCGAAACCGGACGGCCTTTCCACGATCACTCCTCCTCGTTCGCCTCCGTGTCGTGCTCCAGCCACTGGGACGGGATGGAGCCGAGGTCGCACTCGTCGATCTCGTCGACAAGCGAACCGAACACAGGCCTAAGGAGTACGCGGAAGAACGTGCGCATGAGGCGTGATCCCTCGCTCGCCCTCGCCTCGCTGACCTAGTTCAGCGGGCTACGGGAGCCGGCCTATTCGGGCCGGCGGAAGCCGTCGAGTGCCCCTGCCGCGCCTGCGGAGCGGCACCGGGGAAGACATGCGGCCGTCCGGCTCACAACGCATGGAGATCATTTCCGCCTCGATCTGTCGAAGGCACCTGCCCGGCGAGGTTCGCGAGCAGCTCCCCGTCCTCATACTCGACGACGTACACGAGCTGACGGGCACGCGCTCGGGGCTTCCGGTTCAGACGGCCGCATGAGAACCCTGTGACGAAGCGCTCGTTCGGCCGCAATGCGATCGACAACTGCATCCACGACCTCAGGCCGGTCCAGCTGGCCAGCGATCAACTCGGGTGACATGGAGCCGGCTTGATTCGGGATGGCGCGCGCCCCGATGGCATTGCGGTATTCCGCTGCTGTGACCTTTGGCTTTCCCTCTGCGGCTGCTGCCTCGACCATCGTTCTGAGGGTGTCCCACCGCTGATGGTCGGGTTTGCCTGACGCTGAGTGGTCGCGGGCTGCCTCCCTGAGCACCGAGTACGAGACCTTGACCTCCCCACATACGCAGTCGCGCATGGACGGGCCGAGCCATTCCGCCAGGACATGCAGTCGCGGGCAAAAGCGCCCGACACCCCGAGGTTGACGACGCGACGTCGGGTACGGCAAAGAGTGCGTTCACGGGCTATGTGATAGCAGCACGTGCGAGCGGCACGCAGGGTAGATCCCCCCCCCAAGGGGTGACGATCGCGTGTGTGTGCCAACAGCAAGGCCGCCCCCGCGTGAACTGCGCACTGAAGGCGGTGTCATGCCGCGGCGAGTCCGCCCGTCGTCCAGGTCCGCCCGCATCCCACGCACCGTGCGACGGGCGGCCGCCCGTACAGGTCGTCGAGTTGGTTGCTGGCCAGGCCGTCGAGCGGGATGCGGTCGGTGGTCATGACGCGCTCCTCAGGGGGCACTGGGAAGTCCTTCGGGTCGTCGAGCGGGGAGGACTGACGATGTTGTCGGGGCTGGTCGAGGCGCAGCGTGATCGTCCGGAGATGCCGGTGTGGGGCGAGGTGATCCTCGTCATGGTGTGGGCGATTGCTGGAGCCTGGGTCCTCTGGCAGCTTCGCAAGCGGCGTCGGCGGGGTGATTGACGGTCCGGTCATGCGGCCCTGCTCCGCTACGACGTCGCAGGGGGAGCAGGGTGTGCCGGTAGCGGGACAGCCAGGTGTCGGCGTCGTTCTATCTCCTTCGGGGCGGGCCCGCCGAATATGGGCGAACTGCGGTACGCCTCCTTCCCGCCCATCCGCCCCCTCGACACCGCGGGCAGCGGCGCCGAACTAGGAACCGTTCCCGGATTTGCTCCTGCCCGTTCGCCGCATCGAGGTACAGGATCTTGACGGGGACCTGCGCCCCACCCACTCCTGCGGGAACAGGCTCTTGCCGGCCTTGCCGTCGCCGACGAGGGTGATCCGCTGGCCGGGGCCCATGAGCTTGCCGGGCAGGAGCTGGATCTCGCCGAGGTCGGTGGCGAAGGAGGTGCCCCGCCGCACCGGGGCTCAGGATTCGCCGACCCCGCGCCCCAACGTCCCGCGCAGCCGCGCCGCCTCCTCGTCCAGGTGACGCAGCAGGGCCTGGAGCGCGGGGGTGCGGGTGCGATGGGCCGCCTCCGTCGTGCCCACCGTGCGTCCTACCGACGGCAGTTCCACCGGTAGTGTCGCCAGACGCTCGTCGTCGCGCAGTACCAGCTCAGGGAGCAGCGCGACCATGTCCGTCTGGAGCAGCAGGGCTCGCATCGTCAGGATCGAGGTGCACTCCACCCGGTCCGCCGGGAGCGCCAGGTCCCGCTCGACGAACAGGACGCCCAACTCCTGGCGCAGCGCCGTCTGTTCGACCGGAAGGATCCAGGGGTACGTCAGTGCCCCGGTCAGGGACGCGGCCGGATCTGCGAGCAGTGGGTGGCCCGCCCGTACCGCGAGCATGATGCGCTCTCTGTAGAGCATCCGCTGGTGCAGTCGCTCGGCCTCTTTGGGCGCGGGGCCGACCCGGCCCACGATCACGTCCAACTCGCCTGCCAACAGGGCCGGGTGGAGCACGTCGAGAGTCCCCTCGCGGACCACCACCGTCAGGCGCGGGCGCTCGGACTTGAGCCGGGCCACCGCGCGCGGCAGCAGCACGTTGGCCCCGGCCAGCAGTGTGCCCACGGTGACCGTGCCCTCGTGGCCCCGGCGCAACCCCTCCAGATGCTCGCCCGCCGAGCGGACTTCGGTGATGACCGCCCGCGCGTGCCCGGCCAGCGCCTCCCCGTACACCGTCGGGCGCATCCCGCGCGGCTCGCGCACGAACAGCGGCAGGTCCGCGATGGCCTCCAACTCCCGCAGCGTGCGCGTGGCGGCGGGCTGCGTCAGGTGCAGCGACTCCGCAGCCCTGGCCACACCGCCGTGCTGGACGATCGCCACCAGCAGTGTCAGGTGCCGGAACTTCAGCCGGCCGTCCAGGAGGTTCACCGCGAGCATCCCTTCCGGTGCGCGGACGCGGACGCCTTCGCCTTCGCCTTCGTTGCGATCGTGTGGATGTCCCGTGAACGGGGTCCGACCGCGCCCCGACCCTGCCATACCCGGATCGCTATGGGAACCACGCCAACCGGCATTGGTTCGGCATGCCCGAGTCGGCGCATGATGCCTGCACGATCCGGGGCTGAAGAACCGAGAACGGAACCGGTGACGGAACCGAACGCCCCGGCCTGGCAAGGGAGGTCTGCAAGGTGAGCACACCTGTGCGGCATTACGTGGGAGGCGACTTCGACGCCTCCGGCGATCCGTTCCCGCTCGTCGACCCGGTTCGCGGGCGCATTGTCGCAGAGATACCCGCGGCCTCCGCCGCACTGGTCGACCGCGCCGTGAACGCGGCCCGGGACGCGCTGCGCGGACCGTGGGGAGCGTGGAGCCCGGCCGACCGATCCCGGGTGCTGCACCGTATCGCCGACGGCATCGAGCGCCGTTTCGAGGAGTTCGTCGCGGCCGAGTGCGCCGACACGGGCAAGCCGCGCGAGCTGGCCGCCACCGTCGACATCCCGCGCGCAGTCGCCAACTTCCGTTTCTACGCGGACCTGTTGGCGGGCCGCGGCGAGCAGTCCTGGCACACCGCATCCCCGGACGGGCGCGGCGCGCTCAACTACACCGTGCACAAGCCGCTCGGCGTGGTCGCCGTCATCTCGCCCTGGAACCTGCCGCTGCTGCTGCTCACGTGGAAGGTCGCGCCCGCCCTCGCCACCGGCAACACGGTCGTCGCCAAGCCCTCCGAGCTGACTCCGAGCACCGCCTGCCTGCTCGCCGAGGTGACCGCCGAAGCGGGGCTGCCCGACGGTGTGTTCAACCTCGTGCACGGCGAGGGCGGCGACGCGGCAGGACAGTGGCTCACCCAGCACCCGGGTGTCGACGCGATCGCCTTCACCGGCGAGTCCGGCACCGGCACCACGATCATGCGCGCCGCCGCGGCCCGCCTGGCCCCCGTCTCCTTCGAACTGGGCGGCAAGAACGCCGGGTTGGTCTTCGCCGACGCCGACCTGGACGAGGCGGTCGCCGGCACGCTCCGCTCGGCCTTCACACACAGTGGCCAGGTCTGCTTGTGCACCGAGCGGTTGTACGTGGAGCGGCGGGTGTTCGACGAGTTCGCAGCCCGGGTGGCGACCGAGGTCCGCGCGCTCGACGGCTACGGGCCGATGATCTCCGCGGCCCACCGCGACAAGGTCCTTGGCTACCTCGCCAAGGCCGCCGTCGACGGCGAGATCCTCGCGGGGGGCGGCGTGCCGCACTTCGGCGACGAACGCGACCAGGGCTTCTTCGTGGAGCCGACCGTGCTGGCCGGGCTGCCCGAGGACCACCCGGCGGTACGGGAGGAGATCTTCGGCCCGGTCGTGCACCTGGCCCCCTTCGACACAGAGGAGGAGGCCCTCGCGCTCGCCAACGCGGGCCCGTACGGCCTGGCCGCCACCGTGTGGACCCGCGACCTCGCCCGCGCCCACCGCGTCGCGCCCGCCTTGGAGGTGGGCATCGCCTGGGTCAACACCTGGAACCTGCGCGACCTGCGCACCCCGTTCGGCGGCGTGAAGGCGTCCGGCATCGGTCGCGAGGGCGGCGACCACTCGCTCGACTTCTTCTCCGAGCCGATGAATGTGTGCGTGAAGCTGTGAGGACGACGACCGCGAACACTCCCGCGACGACGACCGCGAACACCCCCGCCACGGGTGCCGTGGGGACCGCGGCCCAGCGCCTCGACGAGGCCCGCCGCACCGGCGTGCCCTGTCCTCCCGTCCGCGACGTCTTGTCCGCGGGCGACCTCGATGCCGCGTACGCCGTGCAGGCCCTGCTCACCGAGCGCCGCCTGGCCGAGGGCCGTCGCGTCACCGGCTGGAAGATCGGCCTGACCTCGGCCGCCGTACAGGCCCAACTCGGCGTCAAAACACCGGACTTCGGCGTACTTCTCGACGACACCGCGATCCCCGACGGTGCCGATCTGCCCTGGGGCACGGTCCTGCAGCCCAAGGCCGAGGCCGAGGTCGCGCTCGTCCTGGAGCGCGACCTGGAGCACGAGCGGCACACCGTCGCCGATGTCATCCGGGCCACCGCGTTCGCGCTGCCTGCCATCGAGGTCGTCGGCAGCCGCATCCGCGACTGGGACATCACAGCGGTTGACACCATCGCCGACAACGCATCCAGCGGCGCCTACGTCCTCGGCAACCGGCCCGTACCGCTCGGGCGCCTCGACCTGCGCACCGCCGGGATGCTCCTGGAGCGGCGCGGCGAACCCCTCTCCACCGGCACGGGCGCCGCCTGCCTCGGCCACCCGCTGCACGCCGCCGTCTGGCTCGCCGACACGCTCGCGCGTCTCGGGCACCCGCTGCGGGCCGGAGACACCGTGCTGACCGGCGCCCTCGGCCCCATGACCGCCGTCGCCCCCGGTGACGTGCTCGAAGCCCGTATCGAGGGACTCGGCTCGGTCCGCGCGGCCTTCGGCACCGACACGGACCAGGAGCCCGCCCGATGAGCGACACCGCCCTCGGCCTCGACACCATCGCCGAGCGCCTCGACGCCGCCGCCCTCGATGCCCACACCCTGCCCGGCGGCACCACCGGACTGACCGGCACCGAGGACGCGTACGCCGTTCAACGGGCCCTGGTCGCGCGCAGGGTGGCCCGCGGGGAGCGGATCACCGGCTTCAAGCTCGGCTTCACCAGTACCGCCAAGATGCGGCAGATGGGCGTCTCGGACCTGATCCACGGCCGCATCACCGACGCGATGGAGATCGCCGACGGCGGACGGTACGACGCGTCCGGGCTGATCCATCCGCGTGTGGAGCCCGAAGTCGCCTTCCTGCTCGGCGCGGTGCTGCGCCCCGGCGGCGACCCGGCAGCCGCGGTCGCCGCCGTCGCGCCCGCCCTGGAGGTCATCGACTCCCGCTACGACGGCTTCGTGTTCTCGCTGCCCGAGGTCGTCGCGGACAACACCTCCGCGGCCGGGTACGCCGTCGGCCCCTGGAGCACCCCCGTCGACCTGGCCAACCTCGGCGTCCTGCTCGAACTCGACGGCCGCCTCGCGCAGTGCGGGTCCACCGCCGCGATCCTGGGCCACCCGCTGCGCGCCCTGGCCGCCGCCGCCCGGCTCGCCGGGGAGCTGCCCGCGGGGACGGTGGTGCTGGCGGGCGCGGCCACCGCCGCCGTGCCCCTGGCGCCGGGCACCCACGTCCGCGCCACCGTCGCTGGCCTGGGCACCGTGTCCTTCACCACCGAGAAGGCTGCTGCCGACGAGGACGTGACCGCATGATCGTCCCCGGCGCCGCGAAGCCCCGCGGCCGTTTTCCCCACCTGCGCCGCGCGGGCGACCTCGTGTACGTCTCCGGTACCAGTTCCCGCCGGCCCGACGGCACCTTCGCCGGAGCGGACGCCGACCCGATGGGCGTCACCGACCTCGACATCCGCGCCCAGACCCGCGCGGTCGTCGAGAACATCGGCAGCCTCCTCGGAGCCGTCGGTGGCGGACTCGACGATCTGGTGTCCGTCACCACGTACCTCGCGAACATGAACGACTTCGGGGGCTACAACGAGGTCTACGCCGAGTACTTCGACGAGACGGGCCCCGCCCGCACCACCGTCGCCGTCCACCAACTCCCGCACCCCCACCTGCTGATCGAGATCAGCGCAGTCGCCCACCTGCCGATCAGCGGCACGAACCAGGAGCAGCCCGCATGACCATGCCCCCGTTCAACCTCCACGCCTGGATCGAGGAGCACCGCCACCTGCTCAAGCCGCCCGTCGGCAACGTGCAGATCTGGCAGGACGCCGACCTGATGGTGACGATCGTGGGCGGCCCCAACCGGCGCACCGACTTCCACGACGACCCGATCGAGGAGTTCTTCTACCAGCTCAAGGGCGACATGGTGCTGCGCGTCATGGACGAGGACGGCAAGCCGCCGCGCGACGTCCACATCAGCGAGGGCGACGTCTTCCTGCTCCCGCCGCACGTGCGCCACTCGCCGCAGCGCCCCGAGGAGGGCAGCATCGGCATGGTCGTCGAGTTCGCCCGCCCGCAGGGCCAGGTCGACGCCTTCGAGTGGTACTGCATGGACTGCCACCACCTGGTGCACCGCAGCGAGGTGCAACTCACCTCGATCGTCGACGACCTGCCGCCCGTCTTCCAGGCCTTCTACGGTGACGAGTCGGCCCGAACCTGCGAGAACTGCGGCGCCGTGCACCCCGGAAGGGAGTGGCCCGAGGCGCTGCGCCCGCGGACCCGCAGGGACGGGGCCGGCGCATGACGGTCGTCGACACCCACGCGCACGTCTTCCCCGAGATCAGCCGCGCCGAGTCCAGACTCCTGACCGGCGACGACGAGGGCCCCTGGCTGCGCACCGGCGACGGGCCCGACACCGGGATGATGATGGCCGGGGCCCACGAGTACCGGCCGGTGCACCGCACCCTGTGGGACCCGCAGGCCCGCGTCGCCGACCTGGACCGGCTCGGCGTGGACGTGCAGGTGCTCTCCAGCACGCCGCTCATGTTCGGCTACGGCCTGGAGCCGGAGCGGGCCGCCGACTGGTGCCGCATGGTCAACTCCCGCATCCTGCACTACAGTTCCTACGCCCCCGACCGGCTCGCCCCGCTGTGCCAGGTGCCGCTCCAGGACACCGAGGCGGCCTGCGCGATGGTCTCCGAGGCGGTACGCCAGGGCTTTCGCGGCGTGCACATCGGCAACCACCTCGGCGACCGCGACCTCGACCATGGCGCGCTGCTCGAACTCCTCACGCACTGCGCCGCGGAGGACGCCGCCGTCCTGGTCCACCCGTGGGACCTGCCCTCCGGGCCGCGCTACTCCCGCTACATGCTCGGCTGGCTGGCCGGCATGGCCGCCGAGACGCACCTGACGATCCTCGCGCTCATCCTGTCCGGCGCGTTCGAGCGACTGCCCGCCTCGCTGCGGCTTGCGTTCGCGCACGGCGGCGGCAGCTTCCCGTACCTCCTCGGCCGCGCCGACAACGCCTGGCACCGGCGCGACCTGGTGCGCGCCGACAGCCCCGAGCCCCCGTCCGCGTACACCGGGCGCTTCTCGGTGGACTCGGCCGTCTTCGACCCGGGGGCGCTGCGCCTGCTCGTGGACGTGATGGGCGCGGAGCGCGTGCTGCTCGGCTCCGACCACCCCTTCCCGCTCGGCGAGGAGGAGATCGGCAGCCTGGTGCGCGGCAGCGCGCTCACCGACGAAGAGAAGACCGCCGTGCTCGGCGGCAACGCCGTCCGCTTCTTCGGCCTGCAGCACCTCGTGAAGGAGGGCGCCCGATGAAGGCCGCCGTCATCGGTTCCGGCGACATCGGCACCGACCTGCTCATCAGGATCACCCGAGGGTCAGGGGCGGTCACAGCCGCCGCGATGATCGGCATCGACCCCGATTCCGTGGGCCTGGCCCGCGCCCGCCGCCTGCCCGTCCCCACCAGGGCCGTCGGCGCCCAGGGCCTCATCGCCATGGACGGCTTCGCGGACGTCGACGTCGTCTTCGACGCCACCGCCCACCACGCCACCGCCGCCGCCCTCGCCCCGCACGGCAAGACGCTCATCGACCTGACCCCGGCCGCCATCGGCCCCTACGCCGTCCCGCCCGTCAACCTCGACGAGCACCTGGGCGCCAGAGACGTCAACGTGGTCACCTGCGGCGGCCAGAAGGACCTGCTCACCGACATCGCGCTCGGCCTGGGACAGGGCACCGCCCCCGACGGCACCACCCCTTCGTGCAGCGAGGAAGTCCCCGCATGCTGAACCAGCACGCCGCAGCACTCGACGCCCACGACCCGCTCGCGCACGTCCGCGACCGCTTCACCCTGCCCAAGGGCGTCACCTACCTCGACGGCAACTCCCTGGGCGCCCTGCCCACCGCCGTACCCGCCGCGGTCGAGGACGCCGTCCACCGTCAGTGGGGCACCGACCTCATCCGCTCCTGGAACGGCAACGGCTGGTGGGAGGCACCCGTCCGCACCGGCGACGCCGTCGGCCGCCTCGTCGGCGCCGCCCCGGGACAGGTCGTCGCGGGCGACTCCACGAGCGTCCAGCTCTTCAACACGCTCCTCGCCGCCGCCCGGCTGCGCCCCGGCCGCCGCCTGCTGCTCACCGACCCGGACCACTTCCCGACCGACCAGTACATCGCCGACTCCGTCGGTCGCCTCCTCGGCCTGGAGGTCCGCCGCGTCCCCGCCCGCGAGGTCGCCGCCGTCCTGGCCACCGAAGGCGAGCAGGTCGCCGTCGCCGCGTACGCCCCCGTCGACTACCGCACCGGCGAGCTGTACGACATGGCCGCACTGACCGCCGCCGCGCACGCAGCGGGCGCCCTCGCGCACTGGGACCTGTGCCACGCGGCCGGCGCGCTGCCCGTCCAACTCGACGCGATCGAGGCCGACTTCGCGGTGGGCTGCGGCTACAAGTACCTCTCCGGCGGCCCCGGCGCCCCGGCCTTCGCCTACATAGCCCACCGCCACCAGCAGGACTTCGACCACCCGCTCACCGGCTGGCACGGGCACACCGCGCCGTTCTCCATGTCCGGCACCTACACACCCGCGCCCGACATCACCCGCGCCCGCATCGGCACCCCGCCGCTGCTCTCCCTGGTCGCCCTGGAGGCCGCCCTCACCGCGTACGAGGGCGTGGACATGGCCGACGTACGCACCAAGAGCCTGTCCCTGACCCGCTTCTTCCAGAAGTGCGCGGACACGCTCCTGGACGGGCACGGCTTCACCATGGCCACGCCGCGCGAGGACGAGCGCCGCGGCAGCCAGGTCTCCCTGCGCCACCCGGAGGCGTACCCGCTGGTCGCCGCACTCACCGCGCGCGGCGTCATCGGCGACATGCGCGCCCCCGACCTGCTCCGCTTCGGCTTCAACGCGCTGTACCTCACGCACGCCGACGTGCTGCACGCCGTCGAGGAACTGCACGACATCGTCGTGTCGAAGGCGCACCACGCGCCCGAGTTCCAGGCCCGCCCCACGGTCACCTGACGCACCCGGGCTCCCGGTCCGACGGGATCTTCGGCCGGTCCGGGCTCCGCCGGACCGGCGTCCCGTCATACGTCCGCGCGCGGCCGTCCCCTGCGCGCGTACGGCACAGCATCAACTGGCACACCCCGCCTGGCCTTTCCCGCCGCCCGTCCGGAACACCCCGTCGCACGTCCCTCTCCGTCGTCGAGACCCCTAGGACTCCCATGCGATCCCTCCGTACCAAGCGCGCCAGAGCGGCCCTCGCCGCCGCCGTGGTCGCTGCCACCGCCGCGACCCTGCTCGCCCCCGGAAGCTCCGGCGCGACCGCCACCGCCGCCACCGACCCCAACATCCCTGACGTCTGCGAGGACCGCCGGCCCGGGCCCGCAGACCCCGGCGCGTACGGCATGCAGCTCGACGGCACCTTCCGCCACCCCGCGCTCACCCCGGTCGACGAGGAGCACGAGCACTCCTTCCCGGGCCGCAACAAGGACTACGACACCAAGTCCTACATCAAGAACATGAAGGTCGAAGCCGCCTACGAGGGCGCGGACTTCACCCCCGACTACTTCCACACCTGGCAGAACGTCGTCGACTTCGACGGCCGCCGCTACATGTTCCAGTACGACCGCTCCGAGGGCCGTGTCTACGACATCACCGACGTCAAGAAGATCAAGGTCGTCGAGAAGATGACCCGCAACGACGTCGACGGCGACGAGACCAAGGGGAACGCCTCCTGGGCGCCCCACGACTACTGGGGCGCCTCCACCATCCAGTGGAACAAGAAGCTGAACGCCTACGTCATGGTGATGAGCTTCGAGGACAAGCGGCAGATCACCGAGCTGACCGACGATCCCGAGCACGACAAGTTCCACAACCCCGAGGGCGTGAAGAAGCTCCGCGACAAGCCCGGCCTGAAGGGCTTCAAGGTCTTTCGCCTCGACGGTCCGCGCAAGAAGGACTGGAAGCTCCTCGCCACGGTCTCGACCGACTCCACGCAGAAGGACCCGCTGACGTCGGACGTCAACAAGCCCCAGCAGGGCTCCGGGTCGCTGGACGTGCCGTACTGGACCGGCGAGAAATACATGTTCATCGCCACCGCGCCCGACGACACCTACTCCGGCAGCGAGTACCCGACCAACCTGCACTCGGCCGGCTACCAGTCCTGGGACATGTCCGACCCCGCGCACCCCAGGCTCCTCGACACCTGGCACTTGCCAGGACAGCGCACCGGCGAGGACGCGGCGCACCGCGCGAACCCGCGTTGCGGCAACCGCACCAGCTGGATGGGCGCGCGCATGCCGATGTTCATCCCCAAGCCCGTGGAGAAGGGCGGCCGTTACGCCTTCGCCGCGATGGGTGGCTACGGCCTGACCGTGCTCGACATCTCCGACCCGACCGACATGAAGACCGTCAGCCACCTCGACCTGCCGCCGTCCGTGTCCGGCACCGAGGGCGACAACATCGACGTCTCGCAGTACGAGCGGACGGGCCTCATCTACTTCTCGGGCTACCCGCTCACCGAGGACTGCTACGAGCCGTACAAGGACGTCTACCAGATCGACGCCAAGGACCCGAAGAACCCGCGCGTCGTCGGCGTCCTGCCCCGCCCGACCCCGCCCAAGTCCGCATCCTTCAAGGACTTCTGCCAGCGCCGCGGCAGCTTCGGCCCCAAGCGCACCGGCTACTACACCAACCCCGGCAAACACGACGCGGGCGTCCTCGGCTACGGCTTCTACAACGCGGGCGTGCAGTTCTTCGACGTCTCCAAGCCCGCGAAGCCCGAGATCGAGGCGTACTTCGTACCCAAGGCGTACGGCCCCGAGACCCCTGACTACGCGTACGGCAACCAGACCCACGGCGTGTACGTCGAGTGGGACCGAAACATCGCCTGGGCGCTGACCAACCACGGCATCTACGCCCTGTCCGCGCTCAAGGTGCTCGGCAAGCCGCACCTGACCCGCCCCGACAAGCCCTTCCGCAACAGCGAGTTCTAGATCAACAGGTCCTCGCCATCAGTGACTTGACCCGCACAGCACGTCGTGCCCCTCCGTACTTCGGGGGCCTCCCGGGGGCGGCGGACGAGCCGCCCGCGGCCCCCGACTCCCACCGCGCACCACCACACAGAAGGACGTCCCCGCCATGGCCGCACCGGAAAGACCCGCACCCGCGCCCGCCGTTCCGCCCGCCACCGAGCCCGAGGGCCGGGGCCTGGTCCGCTCGCTCACCCACCGCCAGACCACCATGATCGGCCTCGGCTCGGCGCTCGGCACCGGCCTGTTCCTCGGCTCCGGCTCCGCGATAGGCGTCGCGGGCCCCGGCGTGATCATCTCGTACGCGATCGGCGCGGTCCTCGTCGCCGTCATCGCCGTCCTGCTGGGCGAGATGTCCGCCGCCCACCCCGTCCAGGGCTCCTTCGGCGCGATCGCGCACAAGTACCTCGGCTCCTGGGCCGGGTTTGTCACCAGCTGGACCTACTGGTTCAGCGCCGTCGTCGTCATCGGCACAGAAGTCGTCGCCTCCGCGCTTTACATCCGCTGGTGGTGGCCCGGCATCCCGATGGGCGTGGCCATCCTCGCCGTCGCCGCCGTGGTCCTCGCGGTGAACATCATCAACGTCAAGTCCTTCGGCACCACCGAGTTCTGGCTCTCCACCATCAAAGTGACCGCGCTGTGTGCGTTCATCCTGTGCGCCGCCTTCCTGGTCCTCTTCGGCCTGCCCGACACCGAGGCCACCGGATTCGCGCACCTCACCGACGACGGCGGGTTCGTGCCGCACGGCGCCAAGTCCATCTGGATCGCCATGTCCGTCGTGATGTTCGCGTACGCCGGGTTCGAGGTCGTCGCCATCGCCTCCGCGGAGGCCGCCGACCCGCAGCGCACCATCCGTACCGCCATGCGCCAACTCGCCTGGCGCCTCAGCGTGTTCTACGTCCTGTCCATCACCCTGGTGGTGGCCCTCATCCCCTGGAAGCGGCTGGCCTCCGGCGACGGCAGCATCGAGGCGAGCCCGTTCGTCCGCGTCTTCTCCGACATCGGCGTGCCCGCCGCCGCGACCCTGACCAACCTCGTGGTGCTCGTCGCCGCCGTCTCCGCCGCCAACGCCCACCTGTACGGCGCCTCCCGGCTGCTGCACTCCCTCGGCGACGACGGCCTGGCCCCGGCCTCGCTGGCCCGTCTCACCGGACGCGGCGTGCCGGCCGTGGCGCTCGCCGCCTCCACCCTGGGCATCGCGGCCGCCGCGCTGCTCGCCTTCTACGACGTCGGCGGCATCTTCAGCATCCTGATGTCCATCGCCCTGTTCGCGGTGCTCCTCGTCTGGCTGCTGATCCTCGCCTCGTACGTCGCCTTCCGCCGCCACCGCGACGCGCACCCGGAGGAGTTCACGGGCTTCAGCGTCCCCGGCGGCCCCAAGCTCGCCCTGGTGGCCGCGGCAGGCGTGCTCGCCGTCGCCGCGACCGCGATCGAGGTGCCGGACATGCGACAGGCGGCGGGCGTGGGCCTGGCGTTCACCGCCGTGCTCCTGGTGGGGTACGCGGTGGTGGCGTGGCGCCGGAAGGCCGTGGTGGCCGGGCGGTGACTCTCGGAGCACCCCCAGTGCCATCACGAGCCCAGTGTGCTGCCCGCCGACCGACCCCGGCGGGCAGCACGTTCGTGGGTCGAGCGAACCGTCCCCTGGTCGGCGGACTGCCGCGGGCGCGACACCACGTCACGCGCACCTCCGATGCTCCTACAGGTGGACGCGTGAGTGAGATCGAACGGCAGGGCGGCAACGCCAAGAAGCCCGTCCCATGTGAGAACGGGCTCGAAGCGGACGTAAATCATCTACGCCAAATAAGGATCGCGCCGCAAACACGATCCTCGTTGGAGCCGTCCTGGTAAATCCCACGGATCCGCAACCAACTCTCGGTTGTCTCTCGCTCCCTCGATATATTTTCGTCCACTCCAAGACGGATCAAGACACTCATAGACGGCTCAAGACAGCCTTATCTCCTGACTAATTGCCGTCACTGCAGATGGACGCCCTGCGAAGCAATCCCAGGATTGTTGGCCATGAGTCTTACCGGGCTGATCGGGTCAAGTGCGCTCCGGACGGGGCCAGACACCTCAAGACAGTTCTGCTCTGGCCTGTACGCCGAGCTCTCTACGTCACCTCTCGAACGGCGTCAGATCCCTGCAAAGGAAGGGGTTTCTATGTGCTCTACAGGGATTTGGGTGACTACTGAGGGCTATTGCCTTCGCGAGCGTCGATAGAGGAACCTCAGGGTGCGATTGCCAAATGCGTCGTAGGGGCCGCAACCCCTGTTCGAGCCGTCCTGGTGCACGGAGGTCACGTTGCTGAGCAGCTTTGAGTTCGGAGAGGGCTGGGCCATGCGCCCTGGCCCTTTCGACATTTGGGGGTGCGTTCCGACCCCTCGGGTCCCTGAGGGGTTCGGGTTCGCCCGCGCCTGTCGCCTGGTCCTCGGCAGCGTGTGCACGGCCCTGCTGATCGCCTTGTACCTCTTGGGGTACGAGGTCGAGGTCCTTGCCGCTCTGCTTGCGGCAGGACTGGCCGCAGGACTGAGCGAGGCGGAGCACCTCGTTCTCCACCGTCGTCCTCAGGATGGTGAGCGATGAGCCAGGAAGTACGTCTGGCCGGCCGCCTGATCGACGCACGAATCTCGGCGGGTCTGTCCCAGCGTCAGGCCTCCGGGCTGCTGGAGATCAGCCCGACGGTCCTGAGCCGTATCGAGAACGCCTCTCGCTTCCCGGCACTGGCGGAAGTTGGCGCCATGGCGCGCCTCTACGCCAAAGGCATCCACGAAGCCGAGAAGATGTCACGAGAGCTGACGGACATCTGGCGCTCTGCCATGGACAGCCGCGTGCGAGTCGAACCAGCGAAGGTGGTAGTGCCGAGGGCAGAACGCCCAGCCCCGCAAGTGGTCCTGAAGACCGGAGAACGCTCAGCCCCGCAAGTGGTCCTGAAGACCGGAGAACGCTCAGCCCCGCAAGTGGTCCTGAAGGCCGGAGACAGCCCGGCCTCGCAAGTGGTCATGAAGAGCGGGGAAGTCATGCCGCTGAACGTCGCGCTCCGCCCCGAACCTGCTCCACAGATCAGCTCAGTGGGTGACTTCATCCACGGCACCTCGATCGGGCGCGTCAGCAATGAGGCGACGACGGCCTTCAAGGAACTGCGGCAGGCCCACAAGTTCGAGACCAACGAAGCCCCGCAGCCCACGGGCATCTCCACACCGGCCGAGCTGGTGGAGGCGCTCAACGAGGTGCACGTGTGGGCGGGCAGCCCCTCGCTCCGCAAGATGGAGATGGCCGAGGTCAGGCGTGCGAGTTCCACCTCTCTCCCCTCAGGCTCGCTCTACCTCAACAAGAGCTCCGTCAGCGAGATGTTGCGACGACCCAAGCTGCCGACCCTTCCTCGGATGCTGGCCTTCCTCACGGCCTGCGGGATCCGCGACCGGGCCAGGGACGAGTGGAAGTTCACCTGGCAGCGACTGAAGATGCAGGAGCGTCGTGCCGGAGGCCTGAGCGCCTGACACACCTCCTACCAGGAGTGGTACGCGCCGCACCCCTCGCACTCGTAGTACGCGTGCGAGGGGTGTGAAGCACGTTTCGGGTGGGGGCCATGCCTGCCTTGAACGCCTGGTCGACGACCTCCGGTGTGACTTCCGGTTCGGCGCCGTTGTCGTCGAGGTCGACGGGCTTGAGCACCTGGGGCTTGACCATCAGATGGCGGCTCCGTCCTTGACCATGCCGAGCTCCTGACGGAGGGCGGGGATGTCGAGGAAGTCGATGTGCACCTGCGCGCAGGCCCGCCTCAGTGAGCTGGGCGGGCCTCTCTCGGCAGCGTGGTGTTGTGATCGGTGCGGGCGAGGAGGACACGGTGCAGCAAGCCGAAGAATCCCTCGCGCGAAAACTGGCCCAGGGCGACGAGTGGATCCACCGCGAGAAGAAGCCCCCGCCCGTGGAGTGGGTCCTGGACCGCCGCCGGGACAAGCGCACCGTCGTACACCTGTACACCAGGGACTGCTGCCGCGGAAGAGAGCGGCCGGCCTGGCAACGCGCTCGGCTTCCTCGACCGAGCGCGACGCACTGCGTCCCGATCGCTCTGGTTTGTTCCCGGAGATCGAAGCGCGCGGTACTTTCGAGAAGCCTCTGGTCACCGGTAGAGCAGGGGCCCGGCTCTGTTCGATGGCGTGGTGGCGGGGGAGTCATGTCGTCCGAGTACATAGACAGCCGTACGACTGCGGCGACCGGCATTCCGGCAGTCATGCGCAGAGTGGACTACCAAGTCCTGTCGCCTTACGAGGGCGTACGGGGCGATGTGCTCTTCGTCGTGTCCGCTGTGGACAAGTATCCGGGCTCGATGCGGATGCAGCAGATCCGATCCAGCCGTGAACTTGCGGTAGGTATGGCAGGGCGAAAATGGTCGACGATCAACCAGTACCCCATCGAGAGGTTCGGCGAGCGCCCCGAATGGCTCGACCGTGATGATGAGAGCCGTGACGTGGAGGTCCTCTTCCAGGCGTTCGCGTACGAAGCCGCCATCCGAGGTCGATGGGCCACGGACCGGCGCCTCGTAGAAGCCATAGCGAACCAGCTGCGATTCGTCATGCAGGCAGAGATCGTCATCCCACGATTTGGCTCCCCGCCAGAGTCCTGGGTAGACCTACGGACCGTCATAACCCAAGCGACGGGAACCCTGGCAGCGATCGGCACCGGCGGTAACCTCGCCACCATGCTGCTTGTCTGGGCCGGCGGGACCGTGGTGCTGCGCATCATTGACCCGATCGCCAGGGAGGTTGGCAGGGCGACCAGCGAGGGCATGGGCCAGCTCATCCGAAAGGCCTTTGGCCTCCCCTCGCTTCCATCCAGCGATGGCTCCAGCCCCTCCGATGGCAACGCCGGAGCCGCTCCGACACCCGACGGCTCATTTCCTCGCCCCCGTCTCCAGGGGCCCGAGAGGTTCGGGTTTGGAGAGGATGACCCCGACGCCTCTGATGACCCGGGGTCCTCGTGACGCCATCCTCCGAGCGAAAGGTGTTGTCGGCTGAGACGCCGACGAGGAGGGGGAGTCCGTTCGCGTCCGACAGGATGTGCATCTTGGAACCAGGCCGGCGTCGTCGAGCGGGTGCAGCACGGTCTCGTGCAGCCGTCCCCAGGCACCGGCTCTCGACCAGATCGGAAACCGGCGATGGGCGGTCGACTTCGAGATACCGCAGCACGGCGGCAACGCCCGTCAGGCACAGCCGGACACCAGCACGTAGATGATCGTGGCGAACGGCGTCTCATCAGGCGTGTCCTGCGCAACCCGTCTGGAACGAGCCGACTCCATGTCCCCCGCCAAGTCCAAGCGATCAAGGGGAGGCTGTACTTCGCCTTGCCGGAGGGCGGATTCCATGTACTGCGGCACACCTGCGCCTCGCTCATGCTGGAGGCGGGAGAGTCTGTGGTGACCGTGCTCGCCGGCTCGGGCACTCCTCACCGGCGATCACCCTCGGTTACTATGCTCCATTCAACTGCTGGGGAGGCAAGGAGATCTGCAAGCCGGCCGAAACTCCCCAGATTCTCCCCAGGGTTGATGGCAGGTGGTTGGTGCTGGTGTCTCCCTCTGCGATGAACCTTGGATTGCTAGGTCAATGGAGGGACAGGGCGAGGAAATGCTGAGAGAAATCATCGCGACCCGCTATGTGACGGCGCTGCGCACCGGGGGATCGGTGCCGGGCGTCGTCGAGGCCGATGACCTGGGCACCTACGTCCTGAAGTTCACCGGCTCCGCGCAGGGCGTGAAGGCGCTCGTCGCCGAGGTCGTCGTCGGGGAGCTGGCACGCCGTCTCGGCCTGCGCTTTCCCGAGCTGGTGCTCGCCCACTTCGATCCGGCGATCGCCGCCGACGAGCCGCACCAGGAGGTCCAGGACCTGCTGCACGCGAGTGCGGGGCTCAACCTCGGCATGGACTTCCTGCCGGGCGCCGTCGATTTCACCCCCGAGGTCGCCGAGACGTTCCGGGTGGACCCGCTGGAGGCCGGCCGGATCGTCTGGCTGGACGCCTTCACCGTCAACGTCGACCGGACCGTGCACAGCTCCAACCTCATGGTGTGGCCCACCTTCGGCACGGTGCCGCCGCGGCTGTGGCTCATCGACCACGGGGCCGCCCTCGTCTTCCACCACCGCTGGGACGGGGCCGTGCCCGAGAAGGCGTACGACTTCAAGCACCACGCGCTGGGCGGCTACGGGCCCGACACTCGCGCCGCCGACGCCGAACTGGCGCCGAGGGTGACGGAGGAGCTGCTCCGCGACGTCCTCGGCGAGGTGCCGGACGCCTGGCTCACGACGGACTTCCCGACGCCGGACGAGGCGCGGGACGCGTACGTGACGTATCTGCTGGCCCGTGCCCGGTCCTCCGCCGCCTGGCTGCCCACCGACTTCCCGAGCCGGGACGAGCTGGCGGCGGCGGATGCCCGGCGGGCGGCCGCCATGGAGAAGGGGCGGCCCGCATGGTTGAAGCGGGTGCCCGATCTGCACGGGAAGCCCGCGGCGGCGCAGGACTGGTCGGTGCACCTGGGGTGAACGGGGGCACACGGTCCCGTCTGCCTGGTTCGGTTGTGCGCGGTCGTACGGCCGGTGGGGGCTGATCGCGCAGTTCCCCGCGCCCCTGAAGGCTTGCGGCCGAGCCGCTTGCCTTCAGCGATGGAGATCGCGCACGCGGTGCGCATCTCCAGAAGCGCGGGGAACTGCGCGACCGGCCCCCACCGGCCGTCGGGCGTAAGAACGGTGAACGTCAGCCCAGCTGCTCGTAGGCCGGCAGCGTCAGGAAGTCCGCGTAGTCGGCGTCCAGGGAGACCTGGAGGAGCAGGTCGTGGGCCTGCTGCCACTTGCCGGCCGCGAAGGCCTCCTCGCCGATCTCGGCCTTGATGCTCGCCAGCTCCTCGGCGGCGACCTTGCGGGCCAGTTCGGCCGTCACGGTCTCGCCGTTCTCGAAGACCACACCGGCGTTGATCCACTGCCAGATCTGCGAGCGGGAGATCTCCGCGGTGGCCGCGTCCTCCATCAGGTTGAAGATGGCGACGGCGCCGAGGCCGCGCAGCCACGCCTCGATGTAGCGGATACCGACCTGGACGGCGTTGACCAGACCGTCGTAGGTGGGCTTGGCGTCGAGGGAGTCGATGGCGATGAGGTCACCGGCGGCGACGCTCACGTCCTCGCGCAGGCGCTCCTTCTGGTTCGGGGCGGACCCCAGCACCTTGTCGAAGGACTCCATGGCGATCGGCACCAGGTCGGGGTGCGCCACCCACGAGCCGTCGAAGCCGTCGCCGGCCTCGCGGTCCTTGTCGGCGCGGACCTTCTCGAACGCGACCTTGTTGACCTCGGCGTCCTTGCGGGACGGGATGAAGGCCGCCATGCCGCCGATCGCGTGCGCGCCGCGCTTGTGGCAGGTGCGCACGAGCAGCTCGGTGTAGGCGCGCATGAACGGGGCCGTCATCGTCACCAGGTTGCGGTCCGGCAGGACGAACTTGGCGCCGCCGTCACGGAAGTTCTTGACGATGGAGAAGAGGTAGTCCCAGCGGCCGGCGTTCAGGCCCGAGGCGTGGTCGCGCAGCTCGTAGAGGATCTCCTCCATCTCGTACGCGGCCGTGATCGTCTCGATCAGGACCGTGGCGCGGACGGTGCCCTGCGGGATGCCGACGTAGTCCTGCGCGAAGACGAAGATGTCGTTCCAGAGGCGGGCCTCCAGGTACGACTCCGTCTTCGGGAGGTAGAAGTACGGGCCCTTGCCGAGCTCGATGAGGCGCTTGGCGTTGTGGAAGAAGTAGAGGCCGAAGTCGACCAGGGCGCCGGGGACCGGCGTGCCGGACGCGTCGACCAGGTGACGCTCGTTCAGGTGCCAGCCGCGCGGGCGCATCACGACCGTGGCGAGCTCGTCGGCGGACTTGAGCGCGTACGACTTGCCGGTGCGCTCGTCGGTGAAGTCGATCGTGCGGGTGTAGGCGGCGGTCAGGTTCAGCTGGCCACCGATCACGTTCTCCCAGGTCGGGGCCGACGCGTCCTCGAAGTCGGCGAGCCAGACCTTCGCGCCCGAGTTGAGCGCGTTGATCGTCATCTTGCGGTCGGTGGGGCCGGTGATCTCGACCCGGCGGTCGTTCAGCGCGGCCGGGGCCGCGGCGACCTTCCAGGTGTCGTCCTCGCGGATCGAGGCGGTCTCCGGGCGGAAGTCGAGCGTGGAGGTGCGGGCGATCTCGGCGCGGCGCTCGGCGCGGCGGGCGAGGAGCTCGTCACGCCGGGGCGTGAACAGCCGGTGCAGCTCGGCCACGAAGGCGAGGGCCGCGTCGGTGAGCACCTCGTCCTGCCGGGGCAGGGAGGCGGCGTCGACGATGGCCAGCGGGGACGGCGCTGGTGCGGACATGAACTGTCACTTCCTTCAGCGAGCGGGCGCGGGCATCGGCACGGGGTGCCGGGCGCGCCTGGGTACGGCTGCTGGCCCCTCTTCGGGGGACCTGCCCTTCTGATCAGTGGATACTAGTTTCCTCATTGTGGAAGTTCAATGGTTTGTTGATGTCGAGATTCTCTGAGTCGACAGAACGTGGCGCTCGGTGCCACCTCCCTCACGGAAGGTTCACCGGACGGCTCACCGAAGGTGCTGAAGATCGGCTTCCGTGTCGATGTCGTACGCCTCGGCGACGTCACCGCACTCCACGAGCTCCACCTCCGCCCTGTGGTCCTTGAGATACGCGCGTGCCCCGCGGTCACCGCTCGCACTCGCCGCGATCCCGGCCCAGTGGTCGCGCCCGAAGAGCACCGGGTGCCCGCGCTCCCCGTCGTACGCGGCCGCCACCAGGGACGCGGGCGAGCGGTACGCCTCCCGTACGCGCGTCACGGCCGCCTCCCCGATACCGGGCTGGTCGACGAGCAGGACGAGCGCGGCCGCCGCGTCCGTCGCGGACAGCGAGTCGAGCCCGGCCCGCAGCGACGACCCCATGCCGTCCGCCCACTCCGGGTTCTCCACCACCGTGCACCCGTCGAGCACCGCGCGCTCGCGCACGTCGTCGGCCGCCGCGCCGAGTACCACGTGCAGCGGCCCGCATCCCCCGGCCCGCAGGATCCGTACGGCGTACTCCACCAGGGGGCGCCCGTGGTGGGTCAGCAGCGCCTTGGGCCGGCCGCCGAGCCGCCGGCCGCCGCCCGCCGCGAGCAGCAGGCCCGCCACGGCGCCGGTGGATTTCGTCGCGTTCGTCGTCATGGTCCCTGCATACCGCACCGAGAGGTGTGGGGGGACGGTGGAGACCGGCGGCGCGGGTGCGGTTGCCGTACGCAACGGACTGGCGCGAACCGGGCGTGTGGCGTTAACTGGGCGCCCACAAACCCGAGTTGAACGCCTGACCACCGTTCCGCCCGGGGCGCGGAAGGCGCACGACGACGTGCGAGGGGGAGTGCTGTGTTGCGGAGCGTGGAGCAGAGGCTTGTGACGGGCAGCGGCGAGGACCCGAGAGTGGCGGAGCTGCGCACCGCCGTGTCCCGGCTGCGCCGTGAACTGGCCGCCCACCCGGCGGAGTTCCCGGACCGGGCCATCGCCGAGGACGAGCTGGCGGCCCTGGACGCCATGGCGAGCGGCGGGAGGCCCGAGATCCCGCGCCTGCGCCGGTCCCTGCTGCTGGTCGCCGGGGCGATCGGGTCGGTCAGCGCGCTGTCCGAATCGCTGTCCCAAGTGCGCGGCGCCGTCGAGCTGTTCGGCGGTCCGGGCCGGAACTGAGCCGGATCACGCCACCCAGTGCGGCCGCCCCGGCTCGTCGCCCGCCGCGCCGAGCCCACGGGCCCATGTGTCCGCGGACGCGGCGATCCGGCGCACCGCCTCGTCGAGCACCTCCACCGGCTGCGTGTACGGAAAGCGCAGCCGGTGCTCGAACGTGCCCGGGTCCGCGCCGAACCGTGACCCGCCCTCGATCCGCACCCCGTGCCGCAGCGCCGCACGCGACAGCGCGGAGGCGACCGGACGGCCCAGATCCACCCAGAGGGACATCCCGCCGGGCGGCAGCTCCCAGCGCCACTCGGGGAACTCACGGGCCAGCGCCTTCGCCAGATGGTCGCGCTGCGCCCGCAGCACCGGGAGCCGGTGGCGCAGCACCTCGTCCTCGCGGTCGATGAGCCGCCCCGCCACCAGCTGGTCCAGGACCGAGCCCGACATGTCCGCGGTCACCCGCAGCGCCGTCAGCTCGGTGATCAGCTTCGTGCCCGCCCGCACCCAGCCGACCCGCAGCCCGCTCCAGTGCCCCTTGCTCAACGAGCCGACGGTGACGATCTGTTCACCGCCGCCGGGCCCCGCCAGCGAGGCGAACGGCGGCGGGGTCGGCACGTCGAGCCCGATGTCCGCGACCGTCTCGTCGACGACCAGCCAGGTGCCGGTGGCCCGCGCCGCCGCGATCAGCCGCCGGCGCTGCCCGGCCGGCATCAGCCGGCCCGTCGGATTCTGGAAGTCCGGGATCAGATAGGCGAGCCGGGGCGCGGACTGCCGCAGCGTCGCCGCGAACAGCTCGGCGTCCCAGCCCTCGTCCGTCACCGGCACCGGCGCGGTGCGCAGCCCCAGCCGCCGGATCACCGCCAGCGCGTTGGCGTACGACGGGTTCTCCACCGCGATCCGGTCGCCGGGCCGCCCCAGCAGCGTCAGGGTGAGCGCGACCGCCTGCTGGGCGCCGGTCGTCACCAGGATCTGCTCCGGCAGCGTCGGCAGGCCGCGCCGCGTGTACCGCTCGGCGATCGCGGCCCGCAGCTCCGGAAGGCCGTACGGGTGGTAGCCCGGGGTCACCGCGTGCCGGGCCACGTCCGGGGCCGCCGCCGCGTACGCGGCCGTCAGCTCTTCGGTCACCGCGCCCGGCGCCGCGATCGCCAGGTCGAGGACGTCGTCGCCGACGGCCGGGGTCGCGACACTGGTCGGCCGCGCGCCGTCCGGCAGCTCCGTCCAGGTCCCCGCACCGCGCCTGCTGCGCGCGTACCCGCTCTCCCGCAGCAGGTCGTACGCGGCCGTGACGGTGGCCCGGCTCACCCCGAGCGCCGTCGCGAGCCCGCGCTCCGCGGGCAGCCGCGCGTGCAGCGGGATCCGCCCGTCGAGCAGCAGCGTCCGCACGCCCTGCGCGAGCGCGCGATAGCCGGGACGCCGCCCGGCCGTGGTCCCGGTGACCAGCTCGGCGAGCCGCTTGCTGCCGAGGCTGTCCATGCTGCGGACCACCGCTCCCTCTGCCATGCCACATCTCCGATATTGGCCCTGCTGTCCAGGCCAATGAGCGTACAGACTCGGACAGAGGCCGACGAGAAGTGGCCTGGACACGGAGCGGGAGGAACGAGATGTACGACGACGGGCCGAGGGCCGGCCGTGTGGTGGTCGGGGTGAACGGCTCACCAGCGAGCCTCGCCGCGCTGCGCTCCGCGGTGGACCAGGCGCGTCGCACGCACCGCCCCCTCGTCGCCGCGATCGCCTGGCAGCCGCCCGAGGGCGAGGGCCTGTACAGCCGCTGGCCGGACCGTCAGTGGGCCCGCCACTGGTACGGCGAGGCCCGCGCCACGCTGACCGGGGCGTTCGAGGCGGCCCTCGGCGGGCTGCCGTCCGACGTCGACGCGACGCTCCGGGTGGTGCGCGGCAAGCCGGGCCCCGTCCTGGTGGGCCTCACCTCGGGCCCCGACGACCTGCTGGTCGTCGGCGGACACCGCGGCGCCGTCCACCGCCACGTGCGCCGGCACTCCCTGTGCCCGGTCCTCACGGTGCCGGTCCGCAAGGTGAACAAGGCCGAACTGCGGGCGCTGCTGCGGATGACCACGGCCGCGTAGCCCTGGGGCGTCGACTGGGATCTGTCCGGCGGATCAGGTCGCATCCGTGTGGCTCGCGCCCGCGACAAGATCCGCCGGTCACGCCCTAGCGGGGCCTGACCAGCCCCTTGTTGATCGCGGCGGCCACTGCCGCGGTCCGCGAGTCCACGCCCAGCTTCGCGTACACGTGGACCAGATGGGACTTCACGGTGGCCTGGCTCAGGAACAGCGCGCGGGCGATCTCCGCGTTCGACAGGCCGTCCCTGACCAGCTGGAGGACCTCCAGCTCGCGCTTGCTCAGTGACTCCGCGGGGGCCCGCATCCGGTCCATCAGGCGCAGCGCGATGGCCGGGGCGAGTGCCGACTGGCCCGCCGCCGCGGTCCGTACGGCCGCCGCCAGTTCCTCCGGCGGCGCGTCCTTCAGCAGATAGCCGGAGGCGCCCGCCTCCACCGCGGCGAGGATGTCGGCGTCGGTGTCGTACGTCGTGAGGACCAGGACGCGCGGCCCCTGCGGCATCGCCGCGATCCGCGCCGTCGCCTCCGAACCGTGCATCCCCGTGCCGAAGGAGAGGTCCATGAGGACCACGTCCACCGGTTCGGCGGCGGCGAGTTCCACCGCGCGCTGCGCCGACGCGGCCTCGGCGACGATCTCGAAGTCGGGCTCCGCGTCGAGGACGGCCCGCAGACCGGCGCGGACGACGGGGTGGTCGTCGGCGAGCAGCAGACGGATCACGCGGCACCTCCGGCGGGCAGCGGCAGCGTGACCGCGACGGCCGTGCCCTCGCCGGGCGCCGACTCGACCGTGAACGTGCCGCCCAGCGCCCGGACCCGGGCGCGCATCGCGGGCAGCCCGAAGCCGCCGTCCCCCGAGGCCGCGTGGTCGGGGTCGAAGCCGTCGCCGTCGTCCACCACGTCCAGGGCCACCGAGGTCTCCATGAAGCTGAGGGTGATCTCCGCGCGGCGCGCGTGCGCGTGCCGCACCGTGTTGCCGAGCGCCGACTGGGCGATCCGCAGCAGCGCCACCTCGTACGGGGTGGGGAGTTCGAGCGGGGTGCCGCTCGTGGTGAAGCGGGCGGCCACTCCGGGCGCCGTGGTGCACAGCCGTTGCAGCGCCCCGGAGAGCGAGCCGTTCTCCAGGTCCGGCGGGGTCAGCGCGCGCACGAAGCGGCGGGCCTCGGCGAGGTTGTCCTGCGCGGTCGCGCGGGCCTGCTCGATGTGCGCGGCGACGGGGGAGTCCGCGGGCAGATCGCGTCCGGCGGCCCGCAGCAGCAACTGGATCGAGGACAGGCCCTGCGCGAGGGTGTCGTGGATCTCGCGGGCGAGCCGCTCGCGCTCGGCGAGGGTGCCCGCGGTGCGCTCCGCGTCGGCGAGTTCGGCACGCGTCGCGATCAGCTCCTCGATCAGCCGCCGCCGGCTCTCGCTCTCCCGGTACAGCGCCTGGTAGCCGAGCACGGTCGCGACGGCGACGGCGGCGCCGAGCAGCGGCCCTATGAACGCGCCCGCGTTCAGCGGACCGCCGTGACCGAGGTACGAGGCGATCGCGGCGCCCGCCGCGACGGCCACCGCCGGCAGGGCCCACCGCACCGGCAGCAGGTGGACGAGGAGGAAGTACAGCGGGAACGCCAGCCACAGGCCGTCGGGGGAGAGGGCGAGCAGCACCGCCCAGACCGCGCCGAGCGCGGCGAGCCAGCAGGCCGCGCCCGCCCGCGTCGCCCGCACGGCCGGGATCAGCGACCCCGCCGCGTAGACCAGGCCCACCAGGACGGCCACCGTCACCACCGCCGCGACCGGTTCGTCCGTCCGGCCGGTCACGGCACGCAGCACGACCAGCGCGAGCAGCCCCGCCGTGAGCAGGTGCAGGCAGAGGCGCAGGGCGCGCAGGGCGGGGGTGAGCGAACGTGGATCCATACCGTTGACCAGCGTACGGAGGCAATCCCTCGAACCGGTCAACCGAAAGGTTGAATGCGGGCTGCGTCCTTCGATTCGGGTGAAGCGTGCTGTGGCGCGATGCCCGTCGGGGCCCGCGGGCCGCACTGTGGACGGCATGTTCGTCGCATGGAGAGATCTCCGGTTCGCCAAGGGCCGGTTCGTCCTGATGGGGACCGTGATCGTACTGATCACGCTGCTGGTGGGGCTGTTGTCGGGGCTGACCGCCGGGCTCGCGCGGGACAACACGTCCGCGCTGACCGGCCTGCCCGCCGACCACATCGCCTTCGCGCAGCCGGCCGACGGTCAGGCGGTGTCCTTCACCGGCTCGACCGTGACGCCGAAGCAGTGGCGGGAGCTGGCCGGGCGGCCCGGCGTCGACGGCGCCGAGCCGATCGGGATCAGCACCCTGGAGGCGGAGGCGGGCCGGCACACCGCCGCGGTCTCCGCCTTCGGGGTGCGGCCGGACTCGGGGCTCGCGCCCGACACCACCGCGCCCGGCACCGCGGTCCTGTCGCGGAAGGCCGCGACCGAACTGGGCGTGCGGGCGGGGGACCGGCTCACGCTCGGCACGCGGACGCTCACCGTCTCCGCCGTCTCCGGCGACGCCTCCTACAGCCACACTCCCGTCGTCTGGACCGACCTCGGCGACTGGCAGCGCGTCACCCACTCCGACGGCGCCACGATCGTCGCCCTGACCACCGGCCCGGGCGCCGATCTCGCCGCCGCCGACCGGGCCGCCGGCACGGACACCACCACCGTCGACGGCGCCCTCGAAGCCATAGGGTCCTACCAGGCCGAGAACGGCTCCCTGCAGCTGATGCGCGGCTTCCTCTTCGTCATCTCGGCGATGGTCGTCGGGGCCTTCTTCACCGTGTGGACCATTCAACGCAGCGCGGACATCGCCGTGTTGAAGGCGCTGGGCTCGTCGACCGGGTACCTGCTGCGGGACGCGCTCGGGCAGGCCGTGCTGATGCTCGTGGGAGGCACCGCGACGGGCACCGCGCTCGCCGCGCTCATCGGGGCGTTCGTGCCGGACAGCGTGCCGTTCGTGATGGAGCCGCTGACCACCATCGGCCCGGCCGTGGTCATGACCGTCCTCGGCGTCGTCGGCGCCGCCCTGTCCATCCGGCGGATCACCGCCGTCGACCCCCTCACCGCCCTCGGAAGTGCCCGATGACCCTGCTGCTCGACGACATCACGCTGACGTACCCGGACGGCGACGGGCGGCTCACCGCCCTGGACCGGGTGGGTCTTGAGGTTCCCGCCGGGGGCCTGACCGCCGTGGTCGGACCGTCCGGGTCCGGCAAGTCCAGCCTGCTCGCCGTCGCCGCGACGCTGGTCACACCGGACAGCGGGCGGGTGCTGGTCGACGGGGCCGAGGCCACCGGGCTCGGCCGGGCCGACGCCGCCGAGCTGCGGCGCCGTGCCATCGGCATCGTCTTCCAGCAGCCGAATCTGCTGCCGTCGCTCACGGCGGCGGAGCAGCTCCAGGTGATGGCCCATCTCGACGGGCGGCGTCCTCGTGAAGTACGGGAGCGGGTACGGGAGCTGCTCGACGCGGTGGGCCTCTCCGAGCAGGCCCACCGGCGCCCGCACCAGCTCTCCGGCGGGCAGCGGCAGCGGGTCAACATCGCGCGAGCCCTGATGAACGATCCGAAGGTACTGCTGGTCGACGAGCCCACCAGTGCGCTCGATCATGAGCGGGGGGCCGCGGTGCTGGCGTTGCTGGGGCGGCTCACCCGGGTGCGGGGGACGGCGACGGTGCTGGTCACCCATGACCGGGGGCAGCTCGGGGTCGCCGATGAGGTCGTCGAGATGGTGGACGGGTGCCTGACCCAGCGGGTCGTCGGCTGACGGCCGGCGGGGGCGCGACCAGCCCCCGCTCACCCGCACCCGGCCGGCAGCGAACCCCTAAGAAGCCGCGCCCGAGCTGGCCAGCGCCTCCGACAGCTCACGGGCCACCTGCTGAAGCACCGGCACGATCTTCTCCGTCGCCGCTTCCGTGACGCGTCCCGCGGGACCCGAGATGGAGATGGCCGCCGCCGTGGGGGAGTCCGGGACGGAGACCGCGAGGCAGCGCACCCCGATCTCCTGCTCGTTGTCGTCCACCGCGTAGCCGAGCTGCCGGACCTCTTCGAGCGCGTCGAGGAAGCCGTCCGGCGTCGTGATCGTCTTCTCGGTCGCCGCCGGCATCCCGGTCCGCCCGAGCAGCGACCGCACCTCGTCGGCGGGGGTGTGCGCGAGCAGCGCCTTGCCCACACCGGTCGAGTGCGGCAGCACCCGGCGCCCGACCTCGGTGAACATCCGCATCGAGTGCTTCGACGGCACCTGGGCCACGTATACGATCTCGTCCCCGTCGAGCAGCGCCATGTTCGCCGTCTCGCCGGTCTCCTCGACGAGCCGTGCCAGATAGGGGCGCGCCCACGTGCCGAGCAGCCGGGACGCCGACTCGCCGAGCCGGATCAGGCGCGGGCCGAGCGCATAGCGGCGGTTGGGCTGCTGACGTACGTAACCGCAGGCCACCAGGGTGCGCATCAGGCGGTGGATCGTCGGCAGGGGCAGGCCGCTGCTCGCGGAGAGTTCGCTCAGGCCCACCTCGCCACCGGCGTCGGCCATCCGCTCGAGCAGGTCGAAGGCGCGCTCGAGGGACTGGACACCGCCGCTGGGCTTGGCGGGGTCAGTGGTGCTGGCGCTGGACGTCGGCACGGCGCGGTTCCTTTCGAGGACAGGCAGGCAGGAGTGCAGCCTATCCGGCGGTTTCCGGCCCGGTGATCCCTTGACCTCGAAGTTCGTCGGTAGCTACGTTCTGCCTGTCGGAATCATAATTTCACTTTGTGGAAACGTCCAGACCCTTGACGGTTCACGAAGCCGGAGTGAAAACTCCTTCAACAGAACGTTGAAACTCATGTACGGGAGGTCCAGGGTGTCGGACGTCGAAGTCGAACTGGTGCTGCGCTCGACCCGCGTCATCACCCCCGACGGTACGCGGCCCGCGTCGGTCGCCGTCGCCCAGGGGAAGATCACCGCGGTGCTCGCGCACGACGCGGAGGTGCCGGAGGGTGCCCGCCTGGAGGACTTCGGCGACGACGTGCTGCTGCCCGGCATCGTCGACACGCACGTGCACGTGAACGACCCCGGCCGCACCGAGTGGGAGGGCTTCTGGACCGCCACCCGCGCCGCCGCGGCCGGTGGCATCACGACCCTCGTCGACATGCCGCTCAACTCCCTGCCGCCCACCACGACGGTCGAGAACCTGCGGACCAAGAAGGACGTGGCCGCGAGCAAGGCGCACATCGACGTCGGCTTCTGGGGCGGCGCCCTGCCCGACAACGTCAAGGACCTGCGCCCGCTGCACGACGCCGGCGTCTTCGGCTTCAAGTGCTTCCTGTCGCCCTCCGGCGTCGACGAGTTCCCGCACCTGAACGGGGACCAGCTCACCGCCTCGATGGCCGAGATCGCCGGCTTCGGCGGACTGCTCATCGTGCACGCCGAGGACCCGCACGAGCTGGACGTGGCGCCGCACAACTCCGGCCCCAAGTACGACGACTACCTCGCCACCCGCCCCCGGGTCTCCGAGGACGTCGCGATCAAGGGGCTCATCGACACCGCCAAGCGGATCGGCGCCCGCGTCCACATCCTGCACCTGTCGTCCTCCGACGCGCTGCCGCTGATCGCCGCCGCCAAGGCCGAGGGCGTCAAGCTCACCGTCGAGACCTGCCCGCACTACCTCACGCTCACCGCCGAGGAGGTCCCGGACGGGGCGAGCGAGTTCAAGTGCTGCCCGCCCATCCGCGAGGCCGCCAACCAGGACCTGCTGTGGCAGGCGCTCGCCGACGGCACCATCGACTGCATCGTGACCGACCACTCGCCGTCGACCGCCGACCTGAAGACCGACGACTTCGCCACCGCGTGGGGCGGCATCTCCGGCCTCCAGCTGAGCCTGTCGGCCATCTGGACCGCGGCCCGCTCGCGCGGCCACTCCCTGGAGGACGTGGTCCGCTGGATGTCCGAGCGGACCTCCGCCCTCGTCGGCCTCGACGACCGCAAGGGCGCCATCGCCGTCGGCCGTGACGCCGACTTCGCCGTCCTCGCCCCCGAGGAGACCTTCACCGTCGACCCGGCGGAGCTCCAGCACCGCAACCGCGTCACCGCGTACGCGGGCAAGACCCTGCACGGGGTCGTCAGGTCGACCTGGCTGCGCGGCGAACGCATCGTCGCCGACGGCGAGTTCACCGCCCCGCAGGGCACGCTGCTCGAAAGGAACAAGTGACCACCATGTCCGCGCATTCCGGGATACCCAGCTTCACCGGGGACGCCAGCCCCTACGGCGGCGGCGACCCGTACGCCGACTACCGCACCGCGGACTTCCCGTTCACGCAGTACGCCGACCTCGCCGCGCGCCAGCTCGGCGCCGGTGTGATCGCCGCGAACGACGAGTTCTTCGCGCAGCGCGAGAACCTGCTGGTGCCCGAGCGTGCCGAGTTCGACCCCGAGCACTTCGGCCACAAGGGCAAGATCATGGACGGCTGGGAGACCCGCCGTCGCCGCGGCACCGGCGCCGACCATCCGTGGCCCACCGCCGACGACCACGACTGGGCGCTGGTCCGGCTCGGCGCCCCCGGCGTCGTCCGCGGCATCGTCGTCGACACCGCCCACTTCCGCGGCAACTACCCGCAGGCCGTCTCCGTCGAGGCCACGTCCGTGGCGGGCGCGCCCACCCCCGAGGAACTCCTCGCGGACGACGTGAAGTGGGTGACCCTCGTCCCGCGTACGGCAGTCGGCGGCCACGCGGCCAACGGCTTCGCGGTCGACGTCGAGCAGCGCTTCACGCACCTGCGCGTCAACCAGCACCCCGACGGCGGCATCGCCCGCCTGCGCGTGTACGGCGAGGTCGTCCCGGACCCGAAGTGGCTCGCCGTGCTCGGCACCTTCGACGTCGTCGCCCTGGAGAACGGCGGCCGCGCCGAGGACGCCTCGAACCTCTTCTACTCGCCCGCCTCCAACACCATCCAGCCCGGCCGCTCCCGCAAGATGGACGACGGCTGGGAGACCCGGCGCCGCCGCGACAACGGCAACGACTGGATCCGCTACCGGCTCGTCGCCCAGTCCGAGATCCGCGCCCTGGAGATCGACACCGCGTACCTCAAGGGCAACAGCGCCGGCTGGGCGTCCGTCTCGGTCAAGGACGGCGAGAGCGGCGAGTGGACCGAGGTGCTGCCCCGCACCCGTCTGCAGCCCGACACGAATCACCGCTTCGTGCTCGACACCCCGGCCGTCGGCACCCACGCCCGGATCGACATCTACCCGGACGGCGGCATCTCGCGGCTCCGTCTGTTCGGCTCGCTGACCGAGCAGGGCAGCACCGAACTGGCCGCACGCCACGCGGAGTCGGGTGCCTGACCCGCACAGCGACCTGCGGGGCGCACCGGCCCGACAGCACCGGTGCGCCCCGCATGCTCATGCCGCGTGACCGCCGTCCACCGAGAGCTCCGCACCGGTGACGTAGGCGGCCGCGGGCCCCGCCAGATAGGCCACCGAGCGGGCCACCTCGTCCGCCGTGCCGAACCGGCCGAGCGCCGTCATCTCCGCCTGGCCCTGCGCGTACGGGCCGTCCGCCGGGTTCATGTCGGTGTCGATCGGCCCCGGGTGCACGATGTTCGCCGTGATGCCGCGCCCGCCCAGCTCCCGCGCCAGCGCCTTCGTCAGGCCGATCAGGGCCGACTTGCTCATGGCGTAGAGCGTGCCGCCGGGGCCCGGCACGCGCTGGGTCATGCACGTACCGATCGTGATGATCCGGCCGCCGGCCCCGAGCACCTGTGCCGCGGCCTGCGAGGCGAGGAAGACCCCGCGCACGTTCACCGCGAGGACCCGGTCCACATCGGCGAGGGCGAGGGAGTCGAGGGGGCCGAGGAGGCCCACGCCCACGTTGTTCACCAGGACGTCGAGCCGCCCGAGCCGGTCCACGGCGGCAGTCACCGCGCCCGCCGCCTCGGCCGGGTCCGCGGAGTCGGCGCGCACCGCGAGCCCGCGGCGTCCGGTCGCCTCGATCCGCCGCACCACCTCCTCGGCGGCCTCCTTCCCCTGGACGTAGGTGACGGCCACGTCGTAGCCGTCCTCGGCGAGGCGCAGGGCCGTCGCCGCCCCCATGCCGCGGCTGCCGCCGGTCACCAGGGCCACCTTGCTGTTCATGTGCGTCTCCCGTGCAGAGCGGTTGTTGTGGCTTCAAGTACAGCGGCGCACGGCGGCGGGGGCTGGCGGCGAACGGACATCGAGATCCTCGTGCTCCGCCCCCCCCGGAACCTTTCGCTCCGCCTCTCGCGTTGAAGAGGACGTGACACTTCAGCAAGAGATCGTCGGCAATGCGATGCAGATGGCCGTGGTCAACCTCGGACCCGGCCAGACCGTCTATTGCGAGGCGGGAAAGTTCCTGTTCAAGACGGCGAACGTGAGCATGGAGACCCGCCTCTCGGGCCCCTCGCAAGGGCACGCCCAGGGGCAGGGCGGCCAGGGCGGCGGCATGGGCGGCATGCTCCGCCAGGCCATGGGCACCGCCATGCAGGTCGGCCAGCGCGCCCTCGCGGGCGAGTCGCTCGCCTTCCAGTACTTCACGTCGCAGGGCGGCGAGGGCACGGTCGGCTTCGCCGGGGTGCTGCCCGGCGAGATGCGCGCCCTGGAGCTGGACGGCACGCGCGCGTGGTTCGCCGAGAAGGACGCCTTCGTGGCCGCCGAGTCCAGCGTCGAGTTCGGCATCGCCTGGCAGGGCGGGCGGACCGGGCGCAGCGGCGGCGAGGGCTTCGTCCTGGAGAAGTTCACCGGGCGCGGCACGGTGATCATCGCGGGCTCCGGCAACTTCATCGACCTGAACCCGGCGGACTTCGGCGGCCGCATCGAGGTCGACACCGGCTGCATCGTCGCCTTCGAGGAGGGCATCCAGTACGGGGTCCAGCGCATCGGCGGCCTCAACCGCCAGGGGATGATGAACGCGGTCTTCGGCGGCGAGGGCCTGTCCCTGGCGACCCTGGAGGGCAACGGCCGGGTGATCCTGCAGTCCATGACCATCGAGGGCCTCGCCAACGCCCTGCGCAAGGCGCAGGGCGGCGACAAGCAGGGCGCCACCGGCGGCCTCTTCTCCACCCACGCGGGCTGACGGCGCCGCGCGGCCGCCGCGATGAGTTTCCGGTGCGGACGGGGTCTGCACCGGAGACGGACATTCCCGGCCGGCCGCTGGAGGCGGACATGAAGCTCACACTCACCCAGTTCCTCAGCATCGACGGCGTCCATCAGGCGCCCGGCGCCCCGGAGGAGGACACCTCCGGAGGGTTCCCGCACGGCGGGTGGACGGTGCCGTTCGGCGACGAGGACTTCATGGGGTTCGTCACCGAGTCCTTCGCCCGCGCCGACGCGTTCCTGCTGGGGCGCCGCACGTACGACATCTTCGCCGGGTACTGGCCGCGGCGGACGGATCCGGCCGACCCGGTCGCGAGCAAGCTGAACGCGCTGCCGAAGTACGTCGCCAGCAGGACCCTGACCGGCGCGGACTGGGCGGGCACCCGGGTCATCGGCGGCTCCGACCTCGTCAAGGACGTCACCGCGCTCAAGGAACAGCCCGGCCGCGAACTGCAGATCCACGGCAGCGGCGACCTCGCCGCGTACCTGCTGCGCCACGACCTCATCGACACCCTGCACCTGCTGACGTTCCCGGTCGTGCTCGGCACCGGAAAGCGGCTGTTCGCCGAGGGCGCCGTCGCCACCGCGTTCCGCAACGCGGGCACCCGCGTCACGGGCAAGGGCGTCGTGATCACCTCGTACGAGCTCGACGGCCGCCCCACGTACGGCAGTTTCGCGTGACGGGACCTGGTCGCCGTGATCATGCCGCGGGTACGGTGAGCGCCGCCCCCGCGTGAGCCGCCGACGTCTCCGCACGGCCCCGCCCGCACCCGGAGACCTCATTGAGCGGCATCGCCCTGCCCGCACCCCGCCCCCGCGCCTGGCTCGTCGACGTACCCGTCCTCGCGGTCGCCGTCGTCTGGGGCGCCAGCTATCTCGCCGCCAAGGGCGTCACCACCCAGTCGACCGTGCTCGCCGTTCTCGTCCTGCGCTTCGGGATCGTGCTGCCCGCCCTCGTGGCCGCCGGACGGCGGGCGCTGCGCGCGCTGAGTCCCGCCCAGTGGCGCGGCGCCGGGCTGCTCGGCCTGATCCTCAGCGGGATCTTCCTCCTGGAGACGTACGGCGTCGTGCACACCTCGGCGACCAACGCCGGGCTCATCATCAGCCTCACCATGATCTTCACCCCGCTCGCCGAGGCGGCCGTGACGCGGACCCGGCCGTCCCGCGCCTTCCTCGGGGCCGCCGCGACATCCGTGCTCGGCGTCGTGCTCCTGACACAGGGGGGCGGTTTCACGACACCTTCGGCCGGCGATCTGCTCATGCTCCTCGCGGCGCTCGCCCGCACCGTGCACGTGCTCGCCATGTCCCGCATCAAGGCCGTCCAGGGCGCCGACGCGCTGCCCCTGACGACGGTCCAACTCGGCTCCGCCGTCGTCGTGTTCGCGCTGCTGTGCGCGGTGCCGGGGACCGGAGCGGCCCCCTGGGACGCGGCCGCCGCCTTCCGGCCGGCCGACTGGGCGGGCCTGCTGTTCCTGTCCGTCTTCTGCACACTCTTCGCGTTCTTCGTGCAGATGTGGGCCGTGCGCCGTACATCCCCTTCGCGCGTCAGCCTGCTGCTCGGCACCGAGCCCCTTTGGGCGGCCGCGGCCGGGATCGCCCTGGGTGGTGAACGGCTGGGTGTGATGGGCGTGTTGGGGGCGGTTCTGGTGCTGGCCGGAACCGGCTGGGGACGGCGCGCCGGAAGTTAACGCCCGGAAAACAGACAGCAGTTGGGATTGACGCGCGTAGCTCTACGCGCGTCAATGAGGGGCATGAAGACTCCCTCACGCTTCATCAGCGCCGCGGCCGTCGCCGCCGCACTCCTCATCGGCGGCTCCGCCACCGTCACCGCCGAGGCCGCCACGGCCCCGGCCGCCGCGTCCGTCACGTCGGTGTCCCCCCTCGCCGCCGCCGCGTCGTTCGGCGACATCTGTTACTCGGACCTGCCCTCCCAGGCGTACGACACCCTGGACCTGATGGCCTCCGGCGGCCCGTACCCCTACGCGCAGGACGGCACCGTATTCAAGAACGCCGAGGGCCTGCTGCCCGCCAAGGCGTCCGGGTACTACCACGAGTTCACCGTCATCACCCCGGGCTCCAGCACCCGCGGGGCGCGCCGCGTCGTCGCCGGCGGCACTGTCTCCGACCACGTCGAGGACTACTACACGTCGGACCACTACGCGTCCTTCGACCTGATCGACTACTCCTGCTGAACCGGAGCGAAGGGTCCGGCCTGCCTGACAGCTCCGTCAGGTCCGGCAGGTCTCAGGCCTTCTTCTGGGCGTCGGCCGCCGCGAACAGCGCGATGGCGAGCACCACGAGCGCGATGCTGCCGTAGACCTCGCGGCCCGCCAGGAACGGAACCCGTTCGATCAGGCCCCAGCCCAGCCAGCCGGTGAACTCGTGGATCAGGCCGACAGCGCCCTGGATCAGGGCGAACGCGCCGATGACCTCGAGCATCGTCTGCAACTGCTTCTTGTTCATGCACGGAACTCTCGCCCCGCGGACCCCCCACCCACATCGGCCGCGGGGCGAGTCCCGTGCGACCCGTGACTCCGAACGTCCCGCGGAACCGCGACCAAAGTCTCGAAGTGCCACGACTTTGGTCCCCCGGACACCGCGCGGAGCGGTGCGCGGCGCCCCCGGTGCGTAGATTTGTCGACCATGGAGGCACGGGAGACACCGGCGGCACCGATGACACCGGCGACACCGGTCACGGCATCGGCGGACAGCGCGCCGCTCCCGTGGCAGCGCCGGCTGCTGCCCTCGGCTGTCGCCGGCGAGCTCGACCTCGACCCCGACGGCCGGCCGGGACGCCGACGGCGCACCGCCCGGGACTGGATCGTCGACTTCAGCTGCTTCCTGATCGCCGTCTTCCTCGGCCTGATCTTCTCCGAGCAGCTCTGGGACGACCCGCACACCCCGTCCGTCCTCGCCTGGACCGACCAGATCCTCGGCGCGCTGGCCTGCGCGGCGGTCTGGCTGCGCAGGCGCTGGCCGCTCGGCTTCGCCGTGGCGATGCTCCCGGTCGGCTTCCTGTCGAACACCGCGGGCGGCGCCTCGATGATCGCGCTGTTCACGCTCGCCGTGCACCGGCCGTTCCGCAACATCGCCTGGGTCGCGGGCATCAGCATCGCGCTCGTCCCGCTCTTCTACTGGCTGCGGCCCGACCCCGACTCCAGTTGGGGCCTTTCGGTCGCGTTCACCGTGATGATCACGATCGCGGTCGTCGGCTGGGGCATGTTCGTCCGCTCCCGGCGCCAGCTCCTGATGTCCCTGCGGGACCGGGCCCGACGCGCCGAGAACGAGGCGGCCCTGCGCGCCGAGAAGGCCCAGCGCCTGGCCCGCGAGGCCATCGCCCGCGAGATGCACGACGTGCTCGCGCACCGCCTCACCCTGCTGAGCGTGCACGCGGGCGCCCTGGAGTTCCGGCCCGACGCGCCCCGCGACGAGATCGCCCGCGCCGCCGGGGTGATCCGGGAGAGCGCCCACGAGGCGCTCCAGGACCTGCGGGAGATCATCGGCGTGCTGCGCGCCGCCGACCACGGCGAGGAGTCGGGCCGCCCGCAGCCCACCCTCGCCGCGCTCGACGCCCTGGTCGCCGAATCGCGCGAGGCCGGCATGGACGTACGGCTCGACAACCGCGTCCCCGACCCCAAGGGCGTACCGGCCTCCACCGGACGCACCGCCTACCGCATCGCCCAGGAGGGCCTGACCAACGCCCGCAAACACGCGCCCGGCGCCGCGGTCACCGTCACGGTCACCGGCGCCGCGGGCGAGGGCCTCAGCCTCACCGTCCGCAATCCGCCGCCGCCCGGCGAGGTCCCGCACGTGCCCGGCTCCGGACAGGGCCTGATCGGGCTCACGGAACGGGCGACGCTGGCCGGCGGCCGGCTCGACCACGGGCGTGCCGCGGACGGCGGGTTCGCGTTGCGGGCCTGGCTGCCGTGGAGCGGCTGACCGGGCAAGGGCACGAGGTGACTACGGTGGGGCCCATGAACGCGATCCGTTTGCTGCTCGTCGACGACGACCCCCTGGTCCGCTCGGGCCTGACGTTCATGCTGGGCGGGGCGGACGACGTCGAGATCGTCGGGGAGGCGGCCGACGGCCAGGAGGCGCTGACGCTCGCCGCGACGGTCAGGCCCGACGTCGTCCTCATGGACATCCGGATGCCGGTCATGGACGGCCTCGCCGCGACCGAGCGACTACGCGCGCGTGCCGATGCGCCCGAGGTCGTCGTCCTCACCACGTTCCACGCCGACGAGCAGGTGCTGCGGGCGCTGCGCGCGGGCGCCGCCGGTTTCGTGCTCAAGGACGCCTCGCCCGCCGACATCCTCGGCGCCGTGCGCAGCGTCGCGGGCGGCGACCCGGTCCTCTCGCCCGCCGTGACCCGCCAGCTGATGACGCACGCCGCCGCCTCCGAGCGCGACGTGCGCACCGCGGGCGCCCGGCAGCGCCTCGACACCCTGGCCGAGCGGGAGCGCGCCGTCGCCGTCGAGGTGGGCCGCGGCAAGTCCAACGCGGACATCGCCGCGACCCTGTACATGAGTGTCGCCACCGTGAAGACCCACGTCTCACGTGTCATGACCAAGCTCGACCTCAACAACCGTGTACAGATCGCGCTGCTCGTCCACGACGCCGGACTCCTCGACGAAACCTGAGGGCCGGCCGGCCAGGGTAAATTCACACCGTGATCTAAGCGCTGGTTGCTGTTGGGTGAAGGGGCGGGAGCGAGGCATGGCAGGACCACGTCGGCGTACGGTGCGCGATCTGCGCCGCAACAACCGGGCCACCGTACTGGGCAAGCTCTACTTCGAAGGGCCGCTCAGCAGGCAGGAGTTGGGGCCCATGACGGCGCTCAGCTCCGGTTCCATCAGCAATGTCGTCGCGGAGCTGGTCGCCGACGGCCTCGTCGAGGAGGCCGGTTCCGTCGAATCCGACGGCGGGCGCCCGCGCACCCTGCTGCGCGTCGCACCCGGTAGCGGCCACCTGGTGGGCGTGGACGTCGGCGAGACCCGGGTCCTCGTCGAGCTGTTCGACCTCAGTCTCAGCGAACTCGCGCGCGCGGAGGCCCCGCTCCCGGACGGGAAGTACGACGCGCAGGCCGTCGTCCGCATCGTCGCGACCGGCCTGGCGCAGGTGCTCGCCGAGGCCGGGGTGGCCCCCGCCTCGCTCATCGGCGTCGGCATCGGCGTGCCCGGCATCGTCGACGCGTCGGGCCCCGAGGGCGCCGTCGTGCACGGCCAGACCATCGGCTGGGACGCCGTCCCGCTGGAGGCGATGCTGCGCGCCGAGGACCGGCTCCTCGCCGAACTGCCGCTGTTCGTCGACAACGGCGCCAAGACGCTCGGCCGCGCCGAGATGTGGTTCGGCGCGGGCCGCGGCGCCCGCAACGCGGTGATAGCCCTCATAGGCGTCGGCGTCGGCGCCTGTGTGATCGCCGACGGCGTGCCCTACCGGGGCTCGTCGTCCAGTGCGGGGGAGTGGGGGCACACCGTCCTCCAGGTCGGCGGGCGGGAGTGCCGCTGCGGAGCGCGCGGCTGCCTGGAGGCGTACGTCGGCGCGCAGGCGCTGCTCGAACGGTGGCGGGAGGCGGGCGGCAGCTGGGAGTCCCCCGACGAGGAGGGCGCCCTCGCCGAACTCCTCGACGACCCGCTCGCCGCGGGCCTCCTGGACGAGACCGCGGAGTTCCTCGGGGCCGGCATCGCCGACCTGGTCAATCTCTTCAACCCGGAGCGGATCGTCGTCGGCGGCTGGGCGGGCCTGCTGCTCGGCCCGCGCCTGATCGAACCGGTGCGCCGCGCCGCCGCCGCGTACGCCCTGCGCCATCCCTTCGCCCAGACCACCGTCGAACTCGGCCGGCTCGGCACCGACGCGGTCACCGTCGGCGCGGCGACCCTGCCGCTCGCGAAGTTCCTGGAGACGGGCGGCGGCACCCGCCGGGAACCGATCGTCAGCGGCGCGAGTTAGACGGGGAGACAGCAGGCGCGGGGGACGGGATTCGTATCGGCTCGGATCCGGAGGGGCGTGGCGGCATGGCCGAGATCGTCGACCTGGGGGAGTACGCGGACGGAGCGGCGGCGTTCTACGCCGATCCGTACCCGGTGTACGAGAGACTGCGTGCCCGCGGGCCCGTGCACCAGGTGCGCACACCGGGCCCGGGGCCGCGCGAGGAGCTGTGGCTGATCGTCGGCCACGAGGCGGCGCGGGCCGCGTTCACGGACCCGCGCCTGGTGAAGTCCCCGCCCTGGGGGATGGACGACTCGGACATGGGCCACCATCTGCTCTTCGCCGACCCGCCGCAGCACGGCAGGCTGCGCTCCCTGGTCACCCGGGAGTTCACCCCGGGCCGGGTGGCCGCGCTCGCCCCGCGCATCCAGAAGATCACCGACGAACTGCTCGACGCGATGGTGCCGCAGGGCTCCGCCGACCTCGTCGAGGCGCTGGCCTTCCCGCTCCCGTTCGTCGTCATCTGTGAACTGCTCGGCGTCCCCGACCTCGACCGCGAGCGGTTCCGCCGGATGTCGACCCAGGTCGTGGCGCCGACGTCCACGGACGAGGAGGCGGCCGCCTTCGTCGAACTGACGCAGTTCTTCGAGGAGCTGATCGAGGACAAGCGCTGCACGGCCCCCTCCGACGACCTGCTCAGCGCCCTGATCCGCACGACGGCACAGGACGGCGACCGGCTCTCCCGCAGCGAACTGCGCGGCATGGCCTTCCTGTTGCTCATCGCCGGCCACGAGACGACGGTCAACCTGATCGGCAACGGTGTGCGGGCCCTGCTCGCCCACCCCGACCAGCTCGCCGCGCTGCGCGCCGACATGAGCCTGCTCGACGGCGCGGTGGAGGAGATGCTCCGCTACGACGGCCCGGTCGAGACGGCGACGCACCGCTTCGCCGCCGAGCGCATCGAGATGGCCGGCACGGTGATCCCGCAGGGCGCCCCGGTCCTCATCGGGATCGGGAACGCGGACCGCGACCCGGAGCGCTTCCCGGCCCCCGACCGGTTCGACATCCGCCGCGAGCCGCGCGGCCATCTCGCCTTCGGCCACGGCATCCACTACTGCCTGGGCGCTCCGCTGGCCCGCCTCGAAGGCCGGATCGCGCTCGGCTCGCTCCTCGAGCGCTGCCCCGGCCTGGTCCTGGACGGGAAGCCGGACACCTGGCTGCCCGGGATGCTGATGAGAGGGGTTCGTACACTGCGGGTGCGCTGGTAGCGGCGCGTCCCGTACGTCCATGGAGGAACCCACGGTGTCCGCACCCGACTTCGATCTCGGCATGGCTCAGAAGGCCCTGGAGTCACAGCCGTTCAGTCGTCTGCTCCAGGCCCGGATCACGGAGTTCGGCGACGGCGTGGCGACCCTGGAGCTGGACATCCGCCCCGAACTGCACCAGCAGAACGGCTTCGTGCACGGCGGCGTCCTCGCCTACGCGGCGGACAACGCGCTGACGTTCGCGGCGGGTGCCTCGCTCGGCCCCTCCGTCCTGACCTCGGGCTTCTCGATCCAGTACGTGCGCCCCGCCCAGGGGACGACCCTCTCGGCGCGGGCCGAAGTGGTGAACGCGGGGCGGCGTCAGGCCGTGGTCCGGGTGGATCTCTCGGTCCGGGACGAGGCGGGCGCGCAGAAGGTGTGCGCGGTGGCGCAGGGGACGGTCCTCACCGTGTAGGCAGCGGACGCGCCGCCCCGAGCGATGCGGTCGGCGCCGCCTCGCGCCGGCGCAGCGCCCGGGAGGCCGCGACGAGCAGCAGGACCGCCCCGGTGGCGAACACGAGGCTGCCGGGCACGCTCAGGGTGAGCGGCAGGCCCATCTGCGCGCCGTGCTCGAACCCCACCCAGGCGTACGTGAGCAGCGCGCCGCCCGCGAGCGCGAACCGGTGCCGGTCGCCCCAGCCGGGCCGGTGTGCCCAGCGCCCGAGGACCACGACGGCCACGGCGGCGAGCACGCACCAGAAGCCGACCAGCACCCAGGCGGACACGCCTTCGCCGGGCAGGAAGTCGCGGGACCAGTACCCGCTCGACAGAGCGAACGCCGTCAGACCCACGGTGCGGGGCGCGGGCGCGGGAGGGGCGCTGTCGGCGGGGAACGCGGGCCGCCGTCCGGCCAGGAACGCGGCCACGATCAGCGCCACGATCGCGGCTCCCGCCCACGCGAACTGCCCCGCGGACGCCACGAACTTCTCCGACTGCGCCTGGCCGAGCCCCAGCAGGGCCGCGCCCGCGCCGAACACCACCGCCGTCACGGTGAGCCCGAACCCGCCGAGCCACGGCCGGGTACGGTCCCGGTCGAACGCCTCCAGCAGCGCGATCGGGACGCAGATGCTCCAGACGGTGTGCAGGGCGAGGACGTCCTGGATCATCTGGACGCTGGTGCCGAGCAGCGGGACGTACGTCGCCGAGTACGCGGCCCCGATGTCGAAACCGCCGTAGTGCGGGTTCCACAACATCTGGTCGACAGGGCCCTCCTCGACGAGCGCGTACGCGGCCGCCAGCAGGATCATCGTCGGCCGGCCACGCCCGGCCCGCCGGGCGGTCTCGCGGATCAGCAGGGCGCCGCCGCCGTACAGCGGCGCGAACATGACGAGCCCCGGCAGCGCGGTGATCGGCTGATTGCCGAGCAGGAACTCCCCGACGAGCGGAGCCAGCACGAACAGTCCGAACGCGAGCAGGAGCCGGTGCCGGTTCGCCGCGGCGGGGGTGTCGGTCATGCCGTCGACGGTAGGTCCCAGGATGCGGGGGCCGCATCGGCACTTGGTAGCCAGGGCCGCGACTTCGGACGGACCACCGTCCGCCGCCGGGTGCGCCCCCGAAAGGCCGCAGGCCCGTCAGGGCGCGGGGCCGTGTCCGTCAGCGGCTTTGCCACGGGGTGCGATCAGCCCCCGCACCCGCACCGCCGACGAGACCGAACGCCCCCGGACCTACCGCGCCCCGGCGATCTCCTCCAGCCGCACCAGCCGCCGCTCCCGCCGCGACACCTCGCACGCCTCGGCCACCCGCAGCGCGGCCAGGGCCTCCCACCCGTCGCACGGATTGCTCCGCGCTCCGCGCACCACGTCCACGAACGCCTTCAGCTCCGCCTCGTAGGCGGGCGCGAACCGTTCCAGGAAGCCGGGCCACGGCTTGTCCGCGGCGGGCGGCCCCTCCGGCTCCGTCGAGGCGATCGGCGTACGGTCGTCGAGCCCGACCACGACCGTGTCCCGCTCCCCGGAGAGCTCCATGCGCACGTCGTACCCCGCGCCGTTGCACCGCGTCGCCGTGGCCGTCGCCAGCGTCCCGTCGTCCAGGGTCAGCACCACCGCCGCGGTGTCCACGTCCCCGGCCTCCCGGAACATGGCGGGCCCCGCGTCGGATCCCGCCGCGTACACCTCGACGACCTCACGGCCGGTCACCCAGCGCAGTGCGTCGAAGTCGTGCACGAGGCAGTCCCGGTACAGGCCGCCCGACAGCGGCAGATACGCGGCCGGCGGCGGCGCCGGGTCCGAGGTCATGGCGCGTACGGTGTGCAGGCGTCCGAGCCGGCCCGCCCGCACCGCCTCGCGCGCGGCCGTGTACCCGGCGTCGAAGCGCCGCTGGAAGCCGAGCTGGAGCACGGTGCCGGCGGCCTCGACCTCGTGCAGCGCGGCCAGCGTCCCGGGCAGGTCGAGTGCGATCGGCTTCTCGCAGAAGACCGGCAGACCGGCCCGTGCGGCCCGGCCGATCAGCTCCGCGTGCGCCGCGGTCGCGGCCGTGATGACGAGGGCGTCGACGCCCCAGGTGAACAGCTCGTCGACGCTGGGCGCCGCCGTCGCCCCGATCCGGTCGGCGAGCGCGACGGCCCGCTCCGGCTCCGCGTCGGTGACGAGGAGCGAGCCGACCTCCCGGTAACGCTCCAGGACGCCTGCGTGGAAGGTGCCGATACGGCCCGTACCGATGAGTCCGATGCGCATGCACCCAACGTGCCGTGCCACCCAAGTACTGTCAATCCTTTGTCCTGACAAATGCGAGGGTGGGGTGCGGGCGGCCCGGACCGTCACTCCGCGTCGAGGCGCAGCACCACCACCCCGTACGGCGGCAGGGTCACGGCCTGTACGGGCTCGCCGTCCCGCGTCGTCAGCCGCCACCCGTCCGCGACCACCGGCTTCACCGGCAGCTCGGTCGCGCACTGCCCGACCAGCCACACCCACCGGTGCCCGTCCGCGTGCTCGACGAGATCCACCGCGACCCGGGGGTCCGCGACCGTCACCGGCCGGCGCACCCCGGCCCGCGCGGCCAGTGCGTCGTAGAGCGCGCTGGTCGCCTCCGGGTTCACGCGCGGTGTCACGGCCGCCATGTGCTCGACGGGGTACGTGCACAGCACGAGCCGCCCGGATCCGACCGCCCGCTCCACGAGGGCGGGCCGGCCGTGCCCGTCGACGGCGACCACGTCGGCCTCGCCCTCCACCACTTCTACGGGCAGGAAGCACCGACTGTTCACCGTCCCCGCCGCCCGCAGCGAAAGCCGTGCTCCCGCGCCCAGACTCCCGAAGTCCCGCTCGAAGACGAACTCGACCTCGTCGTCCTCGATCGGGTTCACCAGACCGTACGCCAACTGGTTCCGCACGCCGAAGAGTTGGTCCATCCGCGCGTACCACGGACCGCGCTGCTCCGCGTGCGCGCCCGGCGAGTACGACACGTACACCGTCGCCCCGCCCCGCGCCAGCTCCTCCAGCCGGTACCAGGTCGGAGCCAGCAGCTGCTTGACGGACGGCGCCAGATACAGCCGGAAGCCGTCCTCCCACTCCCCGTCGCTCTCACGCACGACCGTCGCCGGGGCGTCCGCGAGCCGCGCCGCGATCCACGCCTGGCGCCCGGTCTCCTGCACGTACGCGCGGTCCTCGGCCCGCGTGAACGGATACGGCGTGTCGAGATACGACGACACGACCAGCGCCGTGTCCGTCGCCGCGCGCGTGCACCGCTCCCACTCCACCTCCTCCAACACCCGTGCGAAGTCCCGGAGTTCGCGCAACTGCGCCTTGGGGTGGCCCTCGGAATCGGTCAGGCCGAAGTACAGCTCGAAGGCGTGGTGCCGGTACGGCGGCTGCTCGCGCACCACCGGATTGTCGTAGTCCGTGTTGTTCCAGGCGATCCAGCCGGTGGCGCCCGCGAGCAGGCTGTTGTGCAGGGCCTGGCGGTAGTACACCGCCGCGTTCTCGTCCGACGCGAACGCCGACGTCAGCCCGAACTCCTCCAGGATCACCGGCCGGTCGAACGTCGACGTCAGCTCGCACACCCAGGCCGCCGCGTGATGCTGGCGGACCACGTCGTCCTCCATGCGGTACACGTGCGGTCCGAGCCAGTCGCACAGCCGCGCCGCGTCCCGCACCGAGAAGCCGTTGTCGTGCCCCGAGTTCTCGATGCCCCACGCGCCGTCGCCGAGCGACACCGGCTGGGTGCCCCCGCCGGCCCGCACCGCGTCCACCACCAACTGCGCCCAGGACCCCACCACGTCACGGGAGGCGTCCGCGGCGCCGTAGATCGGCATCTCGTTGGAGATCAGCCACCCGGCCACCGCCGGATGGTCCTTGAAGCGGCGCGTCATCTCGCGCACGAACCACGCCTGCCGCGCCACCAGCCACACGTCGCCGTACAGATCGCGGTCGCCGCGCCACGCCGGGTCCCAGTTCTCCCCGGACATGTGGCCGACGATGAAGGTGGGCACGGTGGTCATGCCGAGCGCGTGGTGCCGGTCGAGGAAGTCGGCGAACCGGGCGCACAACTCCTCGTCCACCCGGTCGGGTTCGGGCATGAAGTCGGGCCAGTAGAAGAACGACCGGGTCATGTTCAGGCCGTGGTCGCGCAGCACCCGCAGTTCGCCGGCGACGATCCCCGGATCGTACGAGCGCCACATCAGCGGGCCACCGGTGCGGGACCAGAAGTTGGCCCCGAGCCAGGTGACCGGGCGGCCGTCGCGGGACATCCGGGCAGCGGAACGCGGCATCTTCGAACTCTCCCTGGAAATGGGCGACATGGAGGCATGGGGCGAAGAGCGCGGTCCGTTGCGGACGGGCGTGCCGCGTCGTATCCGTCGAGTGAAGCGCTGCACCGGTTTAGCGTCAATACCGCCCGCACCGAAAGGCCGAGATCGATTAACCGGTTTACGGAACCGGGGGCGCCGCCACGCTCCCGCGCATCGTCAGCCGCGGTGCCACGTCCTGGAGGTCGCCGACCTGCTGCCCGCCCGCGGCCTCCCGCAGCCGGCGCGCCGCATGCGCGCCGTACGCGGCGATGTCCCGGCTCAGCGCGGTCAGCGACGGATGCACCAGCTCGCACAGCGCCGAGTCGTCCCAGGCCACCACCGACAGGTCGGCCGGCACCCGCAGCCCGAGCGCCTGCGCCGTGGTCAGGCCCGACACCGCCATCACGTCGTTGTCGTAGAGGATCGCGGTCGGCCGGTGCCGCTCGTCGGACAGCAGCTCCCGGGTCGCCGCCGCGCCGCGCTCGCCGCTGTAGTCGGCCTCCACGATCCGCCCCTCCAGCCCCAACTCCCGTACACAGGTCGCGAACGCGTCGGTGCGGATGATGGTGTGACGCAGCACGGACGGGCCGCTGACCCGGGCGATCCTGCGGTGTCCGAGCTCCGCGAGCCGGCCGACGACGGTGCGCACGGCCACCCCGTCGTCGCTCCACACCGCGGGCAGCCGCCCGGTGCCGACCGGCGCCCCGATCACCACCCCCGGCATCCCGAGCTCCTCCAGGACGGCGACCCGGGCGTCGTCCGCCTTCAGGTCCACCAGGAACACCCCGTCGACCCGGCGCTGCGCCCACCAGGCCCGGTACAGGGCGATCTCGGCGGCCTGGTCCTCGGCCATCGTGAACACCAACGGCGTGGCGTCCTCGATGAGTTCGGCCTGGATGCCGGAGACCAGCTGCATGAAGAACGGCTCCAGGCCGAGCGTGCGCGCGGGCCGGTCGATCACGAGCCCGAACGCCCCCGCCCTGCCGTCCGACAGGGCCCGCGCCGCACTGTTGGGCTGCCAGCCCAGCTCCTCCGCTATCGCGAGGATGCGGCGGCGCGTCGGCGCCGAGACGCCCGGCCGGTCGTTGAGCGCGAAGGACACGGCGGCCTTCGTCACCCCGGCGCGGCGCGCGATGTCCGCCATGGTGGGTCGCTTCACAGGTGGTTCCCTTCCCGGAGGCATGACGGCCTGATGGCCTGCTCGTTCGACGATATTCGATGAATTCCCGGCTAATCCGGTTCAGTTGAGTGTTCGCGAAAAGCGCCGGGAGAATCATGCAAGCGCATTGACAGTCACTTTCGCACGCGTTTACTTTCACGGCGCCGACGGTGTGCGGACCACCGTACCGGCCCTCCTGAGCGAGACCCGAGCCAGACCTGAGTCAGACCTGAGCCAGACCTGTCGCACCAGTGTCGTTACAGCCGGAGCAAGGGACCCGTGATGTCATCTTCCACGCCGCCGCCACCGCCCGAGCCCGCGGGACCCTCCCGCCGCACCGTCCTCGCCTCCGCCGCCGGCATCGTCCTCGCGGCCCCGCTCGCCGCCGCGTGCGGCGGGGCCGACAGCGGCTCCGGCGGGTCGAGCGGCACGCTCGTCGTGAACGCCACGCAGGGTCAACTGGTGCGCAACTTCAACCCGTTCGCCCCGCAGCCGCTGCACCCCACGCACGGGCTGCTGTACGAGCCGCTGTTCCACTTCAACGCCGCGAAGGCGGGCGTGGTGCACGACTGGCTCGGCACCGACTACCGGTGGGGCGACGACGGCAAGCGGCTCACGGTGACCCTGCGCAAGGGCGTGAAGTGGAGCGACGGCAAGCCGTTCACCGCCGAGGACGCCGCGTACACGTTCCAAATAGCCAAGGACAACAAGGAGTTGAACCAGTACGCGTACCCGCTCGACACGATCACGGCGCAGGACGACCACACGCTCGTGCTGACCTTCACCGAGTCCGCGTACACCAAGGAGTACTTCCTCCTCGGCAAGTCCAAGATGCTGCCCAAGCACATCTGGTCGAAGATCCCGGACGCGAAGAAGAAGACCGACATCAACGCGAACCCGGTGGCCACCGGCGCCTGGAAGGTCAAGTTCGTCAAGGGCACGACGATGGAGCTGACCGCCCGCGACGACTACTACTTCGCGGGCCTGCCGCACTTCAGGACCATCCGCTACGTCTCCTTCAGCGGCAACAACGCCTTCCTCGCCTCCGTCGCCAAGGGGAAGATCGACTGGGCGGGCGGCTTCATCCCCGACATCAAGAAGAACTACCTCGACAAGGACCCCAGGTTCGACCTCGTCAACACCCCGATGTCCGTGGCGTTCTTCGTGCCGTGCGCCGCCAGGGGCGTCACCGCCGACGTCAACGTGCGCAAGGCGATCAGCGCCGCCCTCGACCGCGACTTCATGAGCAAGTCCGTCTACGGCGGCTACGCGCCCGCGACCAACCCGATGGCGCTGCTGCTGCCCAACTTCCAGAGCGTCCTCGACCCGTCCCTGAAGGACACGGAGTTCGAGACGGGCGAGGCGGCCGTCGCCAAGTACCTCAAGGCCGCCGGATACGCCAAGAGCGGCGGCGGTTGGGCCAAGGACGGCAGGAAGCTCAGCCTGACCCTCACCCTGGTCTCCGGCTGGACCGACTACGTCAGCGTCGGACAGATGGCCAAGCAGCAGTTGAAGAAGTACGGCATCGAGCTGACGGTGAAGGGCGTCTCGGTCGCCCAGTTCACCAACGCGCAGTCCACCGGACGCTTCGAACTGCTGCTGAGCAACTACGGCTACACGCCCGACCCGCGCGCCTACTACGACCAGCTCCTCAACAGCGCCGTCGCACCCGCCATCGGCGAGACGACGAACGTCGGCAACTACGGCCGCTACCGGAACACCACCATCGACAAGGCCCTCTCCGCCATCGCCGACACCACCGATCCCGCCGAGCAGAAGCCGCACTACTACACGATCCAGCAGGAGTTCGTCCGTGAGATGCCGCTGATCCCGCTCTTCGAGCAGCAGAACGAGATCGAGTTCAACGGCAACCACGTCACCGGCTACCCCACCGAGGAGAACCTGTACGCGGGCGCCGCCATCTGGCTCGACCCGGACAGCGGCTGGGTCGCGGCCCGCATCAAGCCCGCGAAGTCGTCCAAGTAGGGGGCGTACGCCGTGCGTTACCTGTTGCGCAAACTCGGCTTCTACGCGATCGCCGCGTGGATCGCCGTCACCCTCAACTTCGTCCTGCCCCGCCTGATCCCCGGCGACCCGGTGCAGCTGATGATGGCCCGGATGGCGTCGTCGGGACCGGTCACCGAAGGGCAGGAGAAGGCCATCGCCGCGATGCTGGGCCTCGGCCACGGCAACATCGTCCAGCAGTACGGCGACTACCTCTCCTCGCTGTTCCGCCTCGACTTCGGCCTGTCCACCACGTACTACCCCACCAAGGTCAGCGACGTCGTCGAACAGGCCGTGCCGTGGACCATCGTCCTGGTCGGACTCGCGACCCTGATCAGCGTCGCCGTCGGGATCACCCTCGGCACCCTCGCCGGCTGGCGGCGCGGCGGACGCCTCGACGCGCTCGTCCCCTCGGCGACCTTCCTCGCCGCGATCCCGTACTTCTGGGCCGCCCTGATCATGCTCTACCTCTTCACCCAGGTCTGGGCGATGGCCCCCACCAGCGGCGGCTACGACGAGACGTACACCATCGGCTTCAACGCCGACTTCATCGGCTCCGCGATCCAGCACGGGGTGCTGCCCGCCGCCACCATCGTCCTCGCGTCGGCCGGCGGCTGGATGCTCGGGATGCGCAACATGATGGTGTCGACGCTCGCCGAGGACTACGTCGTCGCCGCCGAGGCCAAGGGGCTGCGGCCGCGCACCGTGATGGTCCGCTACGCGGCGCGCAACGCGGTGCTGCCGTCGGTCGCCGGGTTCGCCATCACCCTCGGGTTCATCGTCTCCGGCTCGCTCGTCATGGAGATGGTCTTCTCGTACCCCGGCATGGGCTACACGCTGCTGCAGGCCGTCACCAACAACGACTACCCCCTGATGCAGGCCATCTTCCTCATGATCACCTTCGCGGTCCTCGCGGCGAACTTCCTCGTCGACCTCGTCTACTCGTTCATCGACCCGCGCACCCGGCAGGCCACGTCATGACCGCGCCGACCACCGCCCTCGCGGCCCCGGTCGCCGCGGCTCCCGCCGCCGGGCGGCTGAAGAGCGCGCTGCGCTCGCGGCGGCTGCGCCTCGGCCTCGGCATCCTCGCCCTCCTCGTCCTGACGGCGCTCCTCGGCCCGCTCTTCCTCGGCGACCCCGAAGCGGTCGGCCAGGACCTGGGCCAGGCACCGTCCGGCGCCCACTGGCTGGGCACCACCCAGACCGGGCAGGACGTGTTCACCCAGTTCGTGGTGGCCGCGCGCGGCACGCTGCTGATCGGCGCCGCGGCCGCGCTGATCGCCACCGCCGTGTCCGTGGTCATCGGCATCGGCGGCGGCTTCCTCGGCGGCCTCACCGACGAGGCGCTCTCGTTGCTGAGCAACATCTTCCTGGTCATCCCCGGGCTGCCGCTCGTCATCGTCGTCGCGGCCTACGTCGGCGCGGGCACCGGATCGACGATCCTCGTCATCGCGCTGACCACCTGGGCGGCTTCCGCCCGCGTGCTGCGCGCCCAGACCCTGTCCCTGCGCACCCGCGACTACGTCCTCGCGGCCCGCCTGTACGGGGAGAGCCGGCGCCGCATCGTCCTGGTGGAGATCCTCCCCAACGAACTCGCCATCGTGGTCTCGCAGTTCATCTTCGCCGTGATCTTCGCGGTGCTCACCCAGGCCGCGCTCGCCTTCCTCGGCCTCGACGACCCGTCCAACCTCACCTGGGGCACGATGCTCTACTTCGCGCAGAACGCCGAGGCGCTGGCCGGTGGCTCCTGGTGGTGGTTCATCCCGCCCGGCCTCGCCATCGCCGTGCTCGGCGCCGCGCTCTCCCTGATCAGCTTCGGCCTCGACGAGATCCTCGACCCCCGGCTGCGCGCGCGGAGGAAACCATGAAGGCGACGACGGATGTGATCCTCGCGGCCGAGCACGTGGACGTCGTCTACGACTCCGGCGACGGCCGCCCCACGCACGCCGTGCGCGACGTCTGCCTGGAGCTGCGCCGCGGTGAACTCCTCGGCATCGCGGGGGAGTCGGGGTGCGGCAAGTCCACCCTCGCGTACGCCCTGGCCCGGCTGCTCCAGCCGCCGGGGCGGCTCGCGGGCGGCACGGTACGACTCGACGGCGCCGACCTGTACGCGCTGGACGCCGAGGCCCTGCGCGGGGTGCGCTGGACGCGGCTCGCCATGGTGTTCCAGAGCGCCATGAACGCGCTCAACCCCGTGACGACGGTGGGCCGTCAGTTCGACGACATCTTCCGCGCGCACCGTCCGCAGCTGTCGGGCGCCGAACGCCGTTCCCGGGCAGGGGAGTTGCTGCAGCTCGTCGGCATCGACGCGGGGCGCCTGCGCTCGCACCCGCACGAACTCTCCGGCGGCATGCGCCAGCGCGTCGCCATCGCCATGGCCCTCGCGCTCGACCCCGACGTCGTCATCATGGACGAGCCGACCACCGCCCTCGACGTCGTCGTGCAGCGCGAGATCCTCGACGAGGTCGAGCAGCTGAGGGAGCGGCTCGGCTTCGCCGTCGTCTTCATCACCCACGACCTGAACCTCCTCCTGGAGATCAGCGACCGGCTCGCCGTGATGTACGCGGGCCGCGTCGTCGAGTACGCGGACACCGAGACCATCGCCTCCGGCGGGGCCGTGCACCCCTATACCCGGGGCCTGCTGAGGTCGTTCCCGGCGCTGACGGGGGAGCGGCGGGAGCTGCGCGGGATTCCCGGGCAGCCGCCGGACCTGCGGGTGGCGGAGCCGGGGTGTGCGTTCGCCGACCGGTGCGAGTCCGTTTTCGAGCCCTGCGGGGTGCGGCCCCGGCTGGTCGCGCGCGGGCCGTCCTCGGCGGCCTGCCATCTGCCCGGTGGCGCCCGCGTCGCCGAGCCGCCGTCCCGTGCGGCCGGGCGCGCCCCCGAGGGAACGACCGGAAGGAGCGGAGCATGAAAGCCGGCCCCACCCTCGAAGCCGACCGGCTCACCGTCGACTTCAAGCGCCGCGGCGCACCGCCCCTGCGCGCCGTCGACGCCGTCTCCTTCGCTCTGCACGCCGGGCACACCCTGGCCCTCGTCGGCGAGAGCGGCAGCGGCAAGTCGACCGTGGTGCGCGCCCTGTCGCGGCTCGTGGCGCCCAGCGCGGGCGAGGTGCGGCTCGACGGGGAGGCGCGGGTGCGCGACGCCGCGTACCGGCGCTCCGTACAGATGGTGTTCCAGGACCCCTTCGCCTCCCTCAACCCCGCCCACACCGTCGGCCACCATCTGCGCCGCCCCCTCCTGGTCAGCGGGCGCGCGACCCGCGCGGACGTCGACGCCCGCGTCGAGGAACTGCTCACCTCCGTCAACCTCACCCCGGCCGCCGACATCGCCCGCAAACGCCCCCACGAACTCTCCGGCGGGCAGCGCCAGCGCGTCGCCATCGCACGGGCGCTGGCCCCGGAACCCGAGGTCCTCCTCGCCGACGAACCCGTCTCCATGCTCGACGTCTCCATCCGCCTGGAGATCCTCGGGCTGCTCGACCGGCTGAAGGAGGAGCGCCGGCTCGCCCTGCTCTACGTCACCCACGATCTGGCCACCGCACGCCACTTCGCCGCCGACGTGATGGTCATGTACCGAGGTCAGATCGTGGAGCGCGGCCCCAGCGACGAGGTGATCCTGCGGCCCCGCCACCCGTACACCCAGCTGCTCGCCTCCGCCGCCCCGGGCGCGACCGGCTCGCGCGAGCGCGCCCGGGAGGCCCGCGCCGCCCGGCTCGCCGCGCGTGACGCCCGTACCGCCGAACTGCGCGAGACCACGGCGCACGGCGGCTGCCGGTTCCGGGCCCGCTGCCCGTTCGCCACCGAGCGGTGCGCCCAGGACCCGCCCGCCGTCGCTCTGCAGAGCCCCGGCCACGAGGCGCGCTGCTGGCTGTACGAGGAACCGGTCACCGCGGGCCCGGCGCGCGCGGAGCCCGGCTGATCGTCTTTGTCCGGACAATCTGACTTCCGGACTTCCCGTCAACATCTGCCGCCGCTACGCTCGGCCCGTGGCCAAACCCGTAGCCGACCCCACCGTCCAGCTGGAGCTCGGCGTCGACCGCAGCAGTCCGGTCCCGCTGTACTTCCAGCTGGCCCAGCAGCTGGAGGCGGCGATCGAGCGGGGCGTGCTCACCCCTGGCAGCCTGCTCGGCAACGAGATCGAGCTGGCCGGGCGGCTCGGCCTGTCCCGGCCCACGGTCCGCCAGGCCATCCAGTCCCTGGTCGACAAGGGGCTGCTCGTGCGGCGCCGCGGCGTGGGCACCCAGGTGGTGCACAGCCAGGTCAAGCGCCCCCTGGAGCTGTCCAGCCTCTACGACGACCTGGAGGCGGCCGGCCAGCGCCCCGAGACCCGGGTCCTGGGCAACGCGCTGGTACCCGCCTCCGCCGAGGTGGCGGCCGCGCTCGCGATCGGCGAGGGCGAGCAGGTGCACCGCATCGAGCGGCTGCGCCTGGCCCACGGCGAGCCGGTCGCACACCTTCGCAACCACATCCCCGTCGGCCTGCTCGCGCTCGACGACGCCCGCATGGAGGCCACCGGCCTGTACCGGCTGATGCGGTCCGCGGGGATCACCCTGCACAGCGCCCGGCAGTCCATCGGCGCCCGCGCCGCCACCGCCGTCGAGGGCGAGCGGTTCGGTGAGCCGGAGGGCGCGCCGCTGCTGACCATGCAGCGCACGACCTTCGACGACAAGGGCCGCACGGTCGAGTTCGGCTCGCACACCTACCGGGCCTCGCGCTACTCCTTCGAGTTCCAACTCCTCGTACGTTCCTGAGGAATGGGGACGCGGCAGGGGTGTGACGCGTACGTGGTCCGAATGTTCTGACAAATTCATTGACGCTGATGTGGGAGCCCGCTACAAACACCTCCAGCCGCACCGGGCGGCCGGAGGAGAGGTGGCTCCACCATGCTCACGACGCGTACAGCCCGTACGGCCGCGGCCCTCGTCGCGGTGGTCGCACTCGCTGCGGGATGCAGCGGGTCCGGTGGCAAGAAGTCCGAGAACTCCGAGAGCGGGGCCGGCGGCGGGGGCGGCCAGGCCGTGTCCACGCCGCGCCTGAAGATCGCGATGGTCACGCACTCCGGCGAGGGCGACACCTTCTGGGACATCGTCCGCAGCGGCGCCAAGGCCGCCGCGAAGAAGGACAACGTCACCTTCCTCTACTCCAACGACAAGCAGGCCCAGGGCCAGGCCGAGCTGGTCCAGGCCGCGATCGACAAGAAGGTCGACGGGATCATCGTCACACTCGCGAAGCCGCAGGCCATGGAGCCGGTGCTGGCGAAGGCGAAGGCGGCGGGCATCCCCGTCATCTCGATCAACTCGGGCTCCGAGTTCTCCGCGAAGTTCGGCGCCATCGGTCACATCGGCCAGGAGGAGGGGGTGGCCGGCGAGGCCGTCGGCACCAAGCTGACCGAGGAGGGCCGCAAGAAGGCGCTCTGTGTCATCCACGAGCAGGGCAACGTGTCTCTTGAGCAGCGCTGCGCCGGCGTCAAGAAGACCTTCAAGGGCACGGTCGAGAACCTCAACGTCGACGGCACCAACGCGCCCGACGCGCAGGCGGCCGTCGAGGCCAAGCTCCAGGCCGACCAGTCCATCGACGCGGTCGTCGCGCTCGGCGCCCCGATCGCGGCCCTCACGGTCAAGGCCAAGCAGGACGCGGGCAGCAAGGCGGAGATCGCCACCTTCGACCTGAACGCGGAGGTCGTCAAGCGCCTCAAGGCCAAGGAGGTCTCCTTCGCCGTCGACCAGCAGCCCTATCTCCAGGGGTACGAGGCCGTGGACCTGCTGTGGCTGTACAAGTACAACGCCGACGTCCTCGGCGGCGGCAAGCCCGTCTTCACCGGGCCCGCTCTCGTCACCGAGAAGGACGTGCCGCAGCTGGAGAAGTACACCGCGCGCGGTACCCGGTGAATGGATGCATGATCCCCGTGACCCATACTTGTGCGTTTGGGACCGCAAAGAGGTTCCCAAGGATCGGAAAACGATCCACCGGGACCGGCCGCCCTCGGGCGTGGCCGATCCCGGTGTACGACGCAGCAGACCAAGAAGGGCACGGCCTCGTGGCACGGTTTCGGACCTGGGTGAGCATCGCGGTTGCGGGGGCCCTCGGCCTCGCAGTGACTGGACTGGCCGGATGCAGCAGCACGGGCGGCAAGCGGGCGGAAGACGCAAGGAAGGCCCAGCAGGCCCAGGGCAAGGCCGCCGTGGACACGCCCAACTGGACCTTCTCGATGATCACCCATTCGGGCGATGGCGACACCTTCTGGGACATCGTCCAGAACGGGGCCAAGCAGGCGGCCGTCAAGGACAACATCAACTTCCTCTACTCGCACAGCGACGAGGCCAACCAGCAGGCGCAGCTCGTGGACGCCGCCATCGACAAGAAGGTCGACGGCATCATCGTCACGCTCGCCAAGCCCGACGCGATGAAGGCCGCCGTGGCCCGAGCCGAGAAGGCGGGCATTCCCGTCATCACGGTGAACTCGGGCTCCGCGGAGTCCAAGAAGTTCGGTGCGCTCACGCACATCGGCCAGGACGAGACGATCGCGGGCGAGGCCGTCGGTGACGAGCTGAACAAGCGCGGCAAGAAGAAGGCCCTGTGCGTCCTGCACGAGCAGGGCAACGTCGGCCACGAGCAGCGCTGCGCCGGCGCCAAGTCCACCTTCGACGGCACGATGACGAACCTCTACGTCGACGGCACCAACATGCCCGACGTGCAGTCCTCCATCGAGGCCAAGCTCCAGGCCGATCCGTCCATCGACTCCGTCGTCACGCTGGGCGCGCCGTTCGCGGCCACCGCCGTGAAGGCCAAGCAGGACGCGGGCAGCAAGGCCGAGATCGACACCTTCGACCTGAACGAGAAGGTCGCCCAGGGCCTCCAGGACGACAGCCTCGGCTTCGCCGTCGACCAGCAGCCCTACCTCCAGGGGTACGAGGCCGTGGACCTGCTGTGGCTGTACAAGTACAACGCCAACACGCTCGGCGGCGGGAAGCCGGTCCTCACCGGCCCGCAGATCGTGACCAAGGACCAGGCCGCGAAGCTGGAGGAGTACGCGAAGAGGGGGACGCGATGACAGCCACGGCACCACAGGCCAAGATCGACGAACGACTGCTGAAGACCTCGCCCTGGAAGAAACTCCTTGGCCGGCCCGAGCTGGGCTCGATCGTCGGCGCCGTCGCCGTCTTCATCTTCTTCTCCGTCGCCGCGGACAGCTTCCTGCGGGCGACGAGCCTCGCGACCGTGCTGTACGCGGCCTCGACGCTCGGCATCATGGCGGTGCCGGTGGCGCTGCTCATGATCGGCGGCGAGTTCGACCTGTCGGCGGGTGTCCTCGTGACGTCGTCGGCGCTCGTCTCGTCGATGTTCAGCTACCAGATGACGGCGAACACCTGGGTCGGCGTGGGGGTCTCGCTGCTGGTCACCCTGGCCATCGGCGCCTTCAACGGCATCATGCTGACCCGCACCAGACTGCCCAGCTTCATCATCACGCTGGGCACCTTCCTGATGCTCACGGGCATGAACCTGGGCTTCACGAAGATGATCAGCGGCACGGTCTCCACGAAGTCCATCGCCGACATGGAGGGCTTCTCCAGCGGCAAGGACGTCTTCGCCTCGACGTTCACCATCGGCGGCGTCGACTTCAAGATCACCATCGTCTGGTGGCTGGCCCTGGTCCTCGTCGCCACCTGGATCCTGCTCCGCACCCGCGTCGGCAACTGGATCTTCGCGGTCGGCGGTGACGTGGACGCGGCCCGCGCGGTCGGTGTCCCGGTCAACAAGACCAAGATCGGCCTCTACATGGGCGTCGCGTTCGGCGCCTGGATCTCCGGCCAGCACCTGCTGTTCTCGTACGACGTGGTGCAGTCCGGCGAGGGCGTCGGCAACGAGCTGATCTACATCGTCGCGGCCGTCATCGGCGGCTGTCTGATCACCGGCGGCTACGGCTCCGCGGTCGGCGCCGCCATCGGCGCGCTGATCTTCGGCATGACCAGCAAGGGCATCGTGTTCGCCGAGTGGAACTCGGACTGGTTCAAGTTCTTCCTCGGAGCGATGCTGCTCCTGGCGACCCTGCTCAACCACTGGGTCCGCAAGCGCGCGGAGGCGAGCAAATGACGACACCCGCAGAGGGCACGGCTCCCCTCGTCGAACTCGACGGCGTCAGCAAGTACTACGGCAACATCCGCGCCCTGGAGGACGTCTCGCTCGTCGTGAACGCGGGGGAGATCTCCTGCGTCCTCGGCGACAACGGCGCCGGCAAGTCCACCCTCATCAAGATCATCGCGGGGCTGCACCAGCACGACGGCGGCTCCTTCCGGATCGAGGGCGAGGAGGCGAAGCTCGCCAACCCGCGCGACGCCCTCAACCGCGGCATCGCCACGGTCTACCAGGACCTGGCCGTCGTCCCGCTGATGCCGGTGTGGCGCAACTTCTTCCTCGGCTCGGAGCCGACGAAGGGCACGGGCCCGTTCAAGCGCATGGACGTCGAGTTCATGCGGCGCACGACGTACGAGGAACTGGCGCGCATGGGCATCGACCTGCGCGACGTCGATCAGCCGATCGGCACGCTCTCCGGCGGTGAGCGCCAGTGCGTGGCCATCGCTCGTGCCGTCTACTTCGGCGCGAAGGTCCTCGTCCTGGACGAGCCGACGGCGGCGCTCGGCGTGAAGCAGTCCGGCGTCGTCCTCAAGTACGTGGCCGCCGCGCGGGACGCGGGCCTGGGCGTGGTGTTGATCACCCACAACCCGCACCACGCGTACCTGGTCGGTGACCGGTTCATCCTGCTCAAGCGCGGGGCGATGTTCGGCAGCCACAGCCGTGACGAGATCACCCTGGACGAGCTGACCCGGCAGATGGCCGGTGGCTCGGAACTGGACGACCTCCGCCATGAGCTGGAGCGGGCGCCGGTGCCCACGCATTTGGGCGGGCATCCGGTGGACGGCGCCGAGAAGTAGGCCCCCGCCGGACGCGCCCACGCGCCGCGGGCCTTGGCCTGCCTGGCGTGTGCGGGTCCGGTGGTGGCTGGTCGCGCAGTTCCCCGCGCCCCTGAGCGAGCACAGCTCGCTTCAGGGGCGCGGGGAACTGCGCGACCAGCCACCGGCAAGCGGCACACGCGCACGAAACCGAGCCCTCGCGGCGAACGGGCGCGACCCCGCCGCACACCAAACCCGGCATGCGGCGGAGCCCCGCCGTGAGGCAGAATCGCCGCAATGAGCACCTACCGCGACCTCGCACACCGTGGCAGCGCCCGAGCCACCGTCCTGCGGACGGTCGGCACCCGGGAACGCCGCTCGCACCTGACGGCCCCGCGCGTGCCCACCGTCGGCATCGACATCGGCGGCACGAAGGTGATGGCGGGCGTCGTCGACGCGGACGGCACCATCCTGGAGACGCTGCGCACGGAGACCCCGGACAAGTCGAAGAGCCCGAAGGTCGTCGAGGACACGATCTGCGAGCTCGTGCTCGACCTCTCCGACCGGCACGACGTGCACGCGGTCGGCATCGGCGCGGCCGGCTGGGTCGACGCGGACCGCAACCGCGTCCTGTTCGCCCCGCACCTGTCCTGGCGCAACGAGCCGCTGCGCGACCGCCTGGCCGGCCGCCTCGCGGTCCCGGTCCTGGTCGACAACGACGCGAACACCGCCGCCTGGGCGGAGTGGCGCTTCGGCGCGGGCCGCGGCGAGGACCACCTGGTGATGATCACGCTCGGCACCGGCATCGGCGGCGCGATCCTGGAGGACGGCCAGGTCAAGCGCGGCAAGTACGGGGTCGCGGGCGAGTTCGGCCATATGCAGGTCGTCCCCGGCGGCCACCGCTGCCCGTGCGGCAACCGCGGCTGCTGGGAGCAGTACAGCTCGGGCAACGCCCTGGTCAGGGAGGCCCGCGAGCTCGCGGCGGCCGACTCCCCGGTCGCGTACAACATCATCGAGCGGGTCAAGGGCAACGTCCCGGACATCACGGGCCCCCTCATCACCGAGCTGGCCCGCGAGGGCGACGCCATGTGCGTCGAGCTGCTCCAGGACATCGGCCAGTGGCTCGGCGTCGGCATCGCCAACCTGGCCGCGGCCCTCGACCCGTCCTGCTTCGTGATCGGCGGCGGGGTCAGCGCGGCCGACGACCTGCTCATCGCCCCGGCCCGCGACGCCTTCAAGCGCCAGCTCACCGGCCGCGGCTACCGCCCCGAGGCCCGGATCGCGCGCGCCCAGCTCGGCCCCGAGGCCGGCATGGTCGGCGCCGCGGACCTGGCCCGCCTGGTCGCCCGCCGGTTCCGCCGCGCCAAGCGCCGCCGCGTGGAGCGCTACGAGCGCTACGAGCGGTACGCCCAGGCCCGCGGCACCGTGTCCGGCGCCGAGGACCAGTAGCGCGGTCCCGGAACGCAGAACAGTGACAGGAAAGCGACCCATGACCGTGCCCCGCCAGCCTCCGTCTCCGTACGAGGAGACGCGCCCGCCGGAGGAGCCCCGCGGCCATGTGATCCGCCGCCGCGCCCTCACCCTCCTCATCATCGTCCTGCTCATCGGCATCCCCGCCGGCTACCTGGTCATCTCCGCGAACCAGAGCCGCAACAGCGGCAAGGACAAGGAGGCCAAGTACTCGGCGACGGGCCTGACCATCGGCTGGCCCTCGAAGGTGCAGCGGCGGCTCTACGAGATCCCGATCCCGCACTACTCGCGCAACGTCGCCTACTACGAGACGAACAACTACAAGGTCAGCCGCCTGTACGTGCAGTTCCTCACCAGCAACACCGGGCTCGAGACCTTCCTCAAGGAGGTCGACGAGAACTACACCACCGCCGACCTGAAGAAGGACGACATCACGATCGGCAGCCGCGACCGCAACGTCGCCGGCTGGGACTTCACGGGCCCCGGTCCCTGGTACGGCGTGACCCACAGCCAGGAGGACCCGGCGCCGACCCAGAGCATCGTGGTGAACCGGTCGAACCCGGACCACCCGATGGTCTACGTCGTCTCGACCACGGAACCCTGACCCCGGCCGGTCCCGCTACCTGCTGAACTGCGGGTCCTTCGCCTGGTTGTAGATCTCCTTGCCCGACGCGTCGTAGGCGTGGATGTACGGGTTCGGGCCCGTGTAGCGCGGTCCGACGGGCCCGTCGGGGGAGAGCGCCGACGTGTAGGCGAAGGCGCCGCCCTTCATGAGCACGGGGTACTCCTTCGGCTGGTCGCCGTAGCTCACGGTGACCTTGGCGACGTCGGAGGTGTAGTGCCCGGCGCCCACGTTGAGGTACTTCCCCTCGCCCGCCTTGTCCATGGTGGTCTCGAAGTACGACACGATCCGGCCGGTGCCCCACAGGCGGTTGTTGATGAAGGTGGGCGGGTGGCTGGAGCTGCTGCCCTTGTCCCCCTTCGTCGCGCACTGCACGTACTGGCCCGCGGAGTCGACGGCGACGACCACGCCGTCCGCGTTCTGCGTGGCGAGGGGAGCGCGGACCGCGATCACCGCGTCGTACTTCGACGCGTCGGCCCCCAGACACGACGAGAGGATCCTGGCGACGGTGCCGGGCTCGATGGTGGTCGTCGCACTGCTGGTGATGGTGAACGCCTTCTGCTCGGACGCCGGGTCCGCGGACGCCGATCCCGTGCCGCCCGCGGTGGAACCGGCCGACGCGCTCGGATCCGGCGACGCGGTCGGCGACGGGTTCCCGCCGGGGAGCGCCCGCTCGGTGCCGTGCGACGTCGCCTCGCCCATCCCGCCGAGGACGGCGACGGCCACGACACTCACGGCGGTCACCCCGGTGGCGACGCCCAGCGGCACTCCCCACCTGCGCAGCGGCGACGTCTTGGGGTCTTCCTGCCGGCCGATCTTCATCAGAAGCTCCTCTCGGGTCCGCCGGTGATCCGGCAGATCGCGATCGGAAGGAGCCGCCGGAATGCCCTGACTGTCACTCACCGTGCGACCTCCTTCGCGTTGACGGTGTTCCTCGAGGAACTGAACGGCGCCGCGGTCGCGGTCCCGCCCAGGAGATCGGCCCCCAGCCTGCGCCGCGCCCGGTGCAGCCGGGACTTCACGGTCCCGACCGCCACGTTCAGCGCCACCGCGGCTGCCTGCTGGTCCAGGCCCGACCACACGCAGAGCTCGACGACCTCGCGCTCGTGCCGGGGCAGCCGGGCCAGCGCCCGGTGGATCTCCGACATCCGGCGTTCGTCGTCGACCTGGCCCGCGACCCGGTCCGCGTGGTCGTCCACCGACCGGTCGTGCGAGATGAGCCGGTGCAGCAGCGCCTCGGCCCGTCTCAGCCGTCGTCGGGTGTTCGACAGCAGTCCGTCGGCGATGCCGAGCAGCCACGGCAGGGCCGAGTCGCGGTCGAGCACGGTCTCCGTCCGCCGGCGCCAGGCGTGCAGGAAGACCGTGGACGTGAGGTCCTCGGCCTCCGCCCAGTCGGCCGTGCGCCGGAAGAGGTAGTTGTAGACGGCCTTCGCGTGCCGGTCGAAGATCCGGCCGAACGCCTCCCGGTCTCCGGCGACGGCTCTCGCCCACAGCTCGCGGTCAGAGGTCCCTCCGACCGGTGCGCCGGGTCCGGCGTCGTTCAGTTCCATACCCAGTACGTGTCCGGCACCCGCCCCGAGGTTCCCGACGGCTCCCTTTCGTTTCGACGGACCCGGCCGGGCCCGCTCGCGAGGACGCATGGATCATCCTTATGCAACAGATGCCCCACTTGTCGCCGCCTTCCACCCACTTCACGCCACGCAGCGTCAACTGAGCGATGCCGGGCGTGAGTTGTGTGCAAAGATCGAAGGTGCGACCGAAATTTTTCACGTGGGGCTTTGAATTGGTCACGGGAAGGTCATTATGGTCGGGCCCCGCACCTCCGCTCCGATGGTCACTCGCATGAGGTGAGTGACGGTGGAGGGCGCCGTCCACCCTGCGTTCCGTGGGCGGTTGGAGGATGAAGGAGCCCGATTTCGTGGCGTCCCACCGTCGGCCCAGACAACCGAACCGCACCCGTGTGACCGTGCTCACCGCGACCGCCGCCGCTGCTGTGGCCCTCACCTCGCAGGCCGCCAACGCCGCGCCGAAACCCACGAAGAGCGAGGTCAAGGCCAAGGTCGACAAGCTCTACGAAGAGGCGGAGCGGGCCACCAACCAGTACGACGGCGCGAAGGAGAAGCAGAAGAAGCTCGAGAAGGAGATCGGCGAGATTCAGGACAAGGTCGCCCGCGAGCAGAGCGAGCTCAACGAGCTGCGCACGGGCCTCGGTTCGCTCGCCAGCCAGCAGTACCGCTCGGGTGGCATCGACCCCTCGGTCCAGCTCTTCCTCTCCTCGAACCCGGACGACTATCTCGACAAGGCGTCCACGCTCGACTCGCTCTCCGCGCAGCAACTGGAGTCCCTCAAGAAGGTCCAGGCGAAGCAGCGCACGCTCGCCCAGGAGCGCTCCGAGGCGTCCGAGAAGCTCAAGGACCTCGCCGACACCCGCACCGAACTCGGCAAGAAGAAGCGCGAGATCCAGGGCAAGCTCGGCAAGGCGCAGAAGCTGCTCAACTCGCTGACCGCCGCCGAGCGTCAGCAGCTGGCCGACGCCGATGCGCGCGCCAGCCGCTCCTCCGCCGACCGCGTCGACCTCGGCAACGAGGCGGCCGCCTCCAGGTTCGGCGCCGCGGCCCTGAGCGCCGCCGCCTCCCAGCTGGGCAAGCCGTACGTGCGCGGTGGCACGGGCCCCAACTCCTACGACTGCTCGGGCCTGACCCAGTGGGCGTACAACCAGGCCGGAGTAGGCATCTCCCGGGTCACGTACACGCAGGTCAACGACGGTACGCGCATCGGGATGAGCCAACTCAGGCCCGGCGACCTGGTCTTCTTCAACAACACCGAACACGTCGGCCTGTACGCGGGCAACGGCCAGGTGCTGCACGCCCCGTACCCCGGCGCCGTCGTCCGCTACGAGTCGATGAGCACCATCGGCAGTTTCCAGTTCGGCGTCCGCGTCACCGGCTGACCACCGACGGCCGTCGTCGTATGTCCGGTCGGCGGCGGACTCGTGGCGTCACTGTCGACACGGACACGGCACGGGAATGCGCCTCTCCGGACGAGGGAAACGTGGGCGGGCTGTCAGCAGTGCCTGCTGGTGGGTGCGTGTCCGGGGCGCCTGACCTGCGCAGTTACTCCCACTCGTGCACGTGTTAACGTCGCAGCACACAGGTCGAACGACAGATGCGCCCCGGGCGCGGTGCTGCTTTGTCAACGGGGACGTCCGATCCGCTTCGCGCAGCCCTGCCCGTGCCGCAGCACGAAGGTGAGGGCGTCGGTTGAGCTCCAGGGATCCGCTGCACACGGCGGCCGACGCTCTGATAGGACGCGACCAGGACCTGGAACGCATCTCCGCCTTTCTCGCCCGTCCGTACTCCGGTGGGGCCCTGCTGATGTCCGGGGAACCGGGCGTGGGCAAGACGGTGCTGCTCGACGCCCTCGCCGAGTCCGCGGCCGACATCGGTGCCCGCGTGCTGCGCGTCGCGGGCGTGCAGTTCGAAGCCGACATCAGCTACGCGGCCCTGAACCAGGCTCTCCTTCCGCTCACGGGCACCATCGAGGACCTCGGCAGCACACACCGGGAAGCCCTGCACATCGCCCTCGGCCTCGGTGCCGGGCAGCCTCCCGAACGGCTCGTGGTCTTCAACGCGGCGTTGGCCGCGCTGCGGGCCGCGGCCACCGAGCAGCCGGTTCTCATCGTCGTCGACGACCTGCCCTGGGTGGACCGGGTGAGCGCTGCGGTCTTCGGGTTCATCGCCCGACGGCTTTCCGGTACGCGCATCAGGTTCATCGCGACGATGCGCTCCGGCGCCGGTGGCTTCTTCGAGAGCGGTGGTCTGCCGACCTACGAACTTCCGCCCCTGGACGCCGAGTCGGCCGGCCACCTGGTCGACTCGCGTTTTCCCCGGCTCGGCCGCCAGATACGGCGCCGCGTACTGAACGCGGCCCAGGGCAACCCTCTGGCTCTGCTCGAACTGCCCAACGCCCTTCCGGCGGACCGGCCCGCCGCCCTGGAGGCCGTTCCCACCGTTCTGCCGCTCGGCCAACGCCTGCAGTCCCTCTACGTCTCCCGTATCCGCAACTTGCCGCAGAACACGCAGAATCTCCTGCTGCTGGCCACGCTGGACGGCAGCGGAGACCTGGGCGTGCTGCACGCCTCCGCGCGCGCCATGGAACACGACGCCGGCCTGGAGGACCTGGTCCCCGCCGAACAGGATCAGCTCGTCCACGTGGACCGCGGAACCCGGCACCTGGTCTTCCGGCATCCGCTGATTCGCTCGGCCGTGGTCGAGGCCTCCACCAGCAGCAGCCGTCGGGCGGCCCACAGCGTCCTGGCGCGGGTACTGAGCCACCGGCCCGAATCCCGCGCCTGGCACCTCGGAGAAGCGACGCTCGAACCGGACGAGCAGGTGGCCGCGCTGCTGGAAGAAGCGGCGCACAGCATTGCGGGCCGTGGCGACGCGGTGGCCGCCATCGCATCGCTGACCCGGGCCGCTGACCTCAGCCCGCTGGGTCTGGACCGTGCCCGGAGACTGGCGGAGGCCGCGTACCTCGGGGCCGAGGCGACCGGAGCGCTGCACAGTGCCTCGGAACTGTTGGAGAACGCCCGGCAGGCGGCTCCGGAGCACAGCACCTCGCTCCGTTTCGCCGCCGCCACGGTGCAACTGCTGCTCAACAGCGACGGCGACGTGAGCACCTCCCACCGCATTCTCGTGGGCGCCATCGAGGAGGGCACCCACGGTTACGACGCCGACAACGCCGCGCTCATCGACGCACTGCATCTCCTCTCCCTGCTGTGCATCTACGAGGGAACACAGGAGTTGTGGGGCTGCTTCCGCACCTTCCTGTCGCGGGTGCGACCGGAACCACCGGCCCTGCTCGACGTCCTCGGCCAGTTGTACGCGGACCCCGCCCACGTCGGACCGGCGACGCTGCGCCGCCTCGATCGCATCGTCGGCGACGCGGTGCGGGAGAGCGACCCCGCCCGGATCGTGCGCATCGGAACCGTCGCCGTACCCTCGGATCGCCTCGCCGCGGTCCGTGAACCGTCGCTGCGGGTGCTCCGGCAGGGCCGCACCGGGGGCCCGGCCCGCCGGCACCTGGGCGTGCTGCTGCACCTGGCCCTGGGCGCCTATCATGCGGGCAACTGGAGCGAGGCCGCGGAGCTGTCGGACGAGGGACTCGGGCTGTGCGAGGAGTCGGGATACTCCTTCTTCGCCTGGTACTTCCAGTACAGCAAGGGCCTGGTGGCGGCGTCCCGGGGAGATGTCGACACCGCCCACACGCTGGCCGACCGGATGTACGACTGGGCCGCGCCGCGCGGACTGCGGGCGATCATCGACTATGCCGAGCAGGTTCGTGCGCTGGCCCATCTCGCGGCGGGAGACCACGAGGAGTCCTTCCGGCACGCCGTCACGGTGGGCGCCGCGGGTGAACTCGCGCACTCGCAGGTGGCCTGCCGGCTGTTCTTCGACTTCGTCGAGTCGGCGCTGCGGTGCGACCGCGGACAGGAAGCGGCTGAACACGTGGGCGCAGTGCGCGCGTCGAGCGTCGAAGCACTCTCTCCCCGCCTGGCGCTTTTGGCGCGGGGCGCCGCCGCGCTCGTGGAGCAGGACGACGACACAGCGGCGCGACTGTTCGAGGAGGCCGTGTCCCTGCCGGGCGCTGCCGCCTTTCCTTTCGACAGGGCGCGCGTGCAACTGGCGCAGGGAGAGCGGCTGCGCCGGGCCGGGGCGGCGGCGACCGCGTGCGAAGAGCCGCTGAGTTCCGCGCTGCACACCTTCCAGCGACTCGGAGCCCTGCCATGGAGCACGCGGGCGGAGGACGAGCTTCGTGCCGTCGGTTCGCCCGTTCCCCAGCCGGACGGCGGGGGAACGGCGGATCTCACGCCACGCGAGCGTGAGATCGCGGAACTCGCGGCTTCCGGTCTGTCGAACAAGCAGATCGCCGAGCGGTTCCTCATCTCCCACCGCACCGTCGGTGCCCACCTGTACCAGATCTACCCGAAGCTCGGCATCACCTCACGGGGAGGTCTCCGGGACGCGCTGTCCGCTCAGGACGGTGGCAGGTCCGGCTGACCGGGCACAGGGCAGGCAGCCGGACCGGCCGGGAGAGCGGCCGGACGGTGTGACGGGGCCGGTCGTCAGCGCCAGCCGAGCTCAGGTGCGACGTGCGTGAGGATGCTCTCGATGACGTGGGTGTTGTAGGCGACCCCGAGTTGGTTGGGCACGGTCAGCAGCAGGGTGTCGGCTGCGGCGACCGCCTCGTCCCCGGCGAGCTGTTTCACGAGGACATCGGGCTCGGCCGCGTAGGACCGGCCGAAGATGCTCCGCGTATGGGCGTCGATGTAGCCGATCTGGTCCTCGGAATCGCGGTTCTGGCCGAAGTAGGCGCGGTCGCGGTCGTCGGTCAGCGCGAAGATGCTGCGGCTCACGGACACGCGGGGACGCCGGGTGTGGCCGGCGGCGCGCCAGGCCTCGTGGTACGCCTCGATCTGCTTGCGCTGCTGGACGTGGAGCGGTTCGCCGCTCTCGTCGTCCTTGAGCGTCGAGCTCTGGAGGTTCATGCCCAGCCCGGCGGCCCAGGTGGCGGTGGCGTTCGAGCCGGACCCCCACCAGATCCGGTCGCGCAGTCCGGCGGAGTGGGGCTCGATCCGGAGCTTGCCCGGCGGATTGGCGAACATGGGGTTGGGGTTGGGTTCCGCGATGCCTTCGCCCTTGAGCACGTCGAGCAGTGTCTCGGTGTGCGCGCGGGCCATGTCGGCGTCCGACTGCCCCGGCGCCGGACGGTGGCCGAAGTACTTCCAGCCGTCGATCACCTGCTCCGGGGATCCCCGGCTGAGGCCGAGCTGGAGTCGACCGCCCGAGATCAGGTCGGCCGCGCCCGCGTCCTCGGCCATGTACAGCGGGTTCTCGTAGCGCATGTCGATGACCCCGGTGCCGATCTCGATCCGGCTGGTGCGCGCACCGATGGCGGCGAGCAGCGGGAACGGCGAGGCCTGCTGCCGAGCGAAGTGATGGACCCGGAAGTAGGCACCGTCGGCCCCCAGCTCTTCCGCTGCGACGGCGAGGTCGATCGCCTGGAGCAGGGAGTCGGCCGCGGAGCGTGTCTGAGAGTGCGGGGACGGCGTCCAGTGTCCGAAGGACAGGAACCCGATCTTTTTCATACCGCTTTCAACAATCGGCGGCATGATTCATTCCATGGGGCGGAGCCGACCGCGAGAGGCGGAACGGCGGTGCGCGGGCTCCTTGCGCCGGTCAGTCGGACGACGGATGCGCGGCGCGTGCGCGCTCGTCCACGCTGGATCCGTTGTCCCGAACGTCCCCTCGACGTCGAGCCGGCCGGTCCGCGCGACGCACCGCTCCCGCGGACGGCCGTGTCAGCAGAACCAGCCAAGGCCCGTCCCGTGCGACGGCCGGACCACGGAGGCGGTCTCCATCGTGCACACGCCCGCAGACGGCCGCGCGGCCATGCGCTGCGAACCCTCCCTCGTACCGGGGATGCTGCACACCTTCCTCGTCGTCGCAGGGACCGAGGACCTCGGAGAGGCGGCGAACAGCCTGGGGATCGGCGTGCCCGAACTGGGCAGACAGCTCCAGCGTCTTGAGTACCTGCTCGATGTCACGGTGCTCGAACGGACCGCACAGAAAGTGCGCCTCACACCGGCGGGCGCACTGCTCGTGCCGCATGCCGAACGGGTACTGGAGCAGAACCGAATCCTGCTGCGGGCCGTGCGCTCCGCCGCCGGTGGCGGAACGACGCTGACCGTCGCCGTCTCCCTGCCCGTCGCGCCCGGTGGTCTGATGGACGAGGCAGTGCGCTGCTTCCGGGCGGGCCACGAGAACGTCCGTCTGTCGGTGATCGACCTCGGTGGCCGGGAGGAGTCGGCTGTCCTCGCCGACGGTGGCGCCGACGTCGTCCTCACCACGGCCGAGCCGGCCCCGGACCGGTGCGCGTGCGTGTCCGAGGTGCTGGTCGAAGAGGACACCGACGCGCTCCCTCACCCGGGGCGGCCCTGGGGGCGGCCGAGCGGGTTCTACCGCCTGCTGAGGATCGTCCACCGTGGTGACGACGACTCCCGCGCGGTGACCGGTTTCGTCACCGCCTGCCGGACGGCAGCGCGCGGGCTCGCCGTCGCGCGCCCCGACGTGTGGCGGCTGCCTCCGCAGCCACGGGACGAGCAGGCCCACCTCATCGGCGCGCCGGTCCCGCCACGCGGAGGAGGCCGGAAGAAGACGGCCTCACCCGGCCGGATGCGCTGAGACGAGGCCCGCTGCGCCGACGGACCGACGTCCTCGGAAACCGCTGCCGGACGGTCCCGGCGGAGCGGCGTGACCGGCCCCGTCCGGTGACAGTACGGCGCAGGCCGGGGACGTCCCGGCGAGAAGTACGCCGTCGCGCCGTGCGGTCACCGATCAGATGTCGATCTTGCCGATGACGGTGTCGGTGATCTCGGCGAGGAGGGTGATCTGGCCGGGGGAGAGGTGGTCGAGGAAGAGGCGCCGGACGTCCTCGACGTGCCGGGGCGCGGCGTTCGTGATGGCTTCGCGGCCGGCCGGGGTGACGATGACGTACGCCCCGCGTCCGTCATCGGCGCATTCCTCGCGGTCGGTGAGGCCGCGCTTGGCCATGCGCGCGATGTGATGAGACACCCTGCTCTTCTCCCAGCCGAGCACCTTGGCGAGTTCGAGGATGCGCAGCCGGCCCTTGGGGGTGCGGGTCAGCTCGGCCAGCACGGAGTAGTCGGTCGCGGACAGCCCGAACTCGCTCTGCAGGGTCCGGCCGGCCTGGTTCACCAACAGGTCGTGCATCCGCAGCATGCCACGCCACGCCCGCTCCTCGACCGGGCTGAGCCAGGGGGGTGAATCATTCATCTGTCCACTGTATGAGAAAGATGATGCTTCCACCATCGCCTCGCGCCGCCCCGGCGCCGGGCTCAGCCCGTCAGCGGACCAGCGGGGCGAGTGCCCGCCACTCGGCCAGCGGCAGTCCGCGGTCGGCGCTGATGGCGTGCAGGGCGACGTGTGTGGCCCCGGCGTCGAAGTGGGCCCGGACACGCGTGCCGATGGCGTCCGGATCGCCCCAGGCGACCACGGCGTCGATGAGGCGGTCGCTTCCTCCGTGGGCGAGGTCGTCCTCGGTGAAGCCCTGACGCTTCAGGCTGTTGGCGTAGTGGCCCATCGCGATGAAGGGTGCGAGGAAACCACGGGCGGTGTCCCGGGCGCGCGCCGGATCGCTCTCGACGACGACGGCCTGGTACGGGGCGAGCAGCGGGCCGCGGCCCAGCGTCTGTCGCGCAGTGGCGGTGAACTCCGGCGTGACGAGGAAGGGGTGTGTGCCGGCGCTGCGCCGGCCGGCGAGTTCGGTCAGTTTCGGGCCCATGGCGGCGATCAGGCGCTCGTCGGCCGGTACCGGTTCGGGTGCCTGGTCGAGCCGGTCCAGATAGGTGTTGAGGGCGGCCAGCGGACGGTAGACGCCGCCGGCCTGCCGCGCGGCGGCGGAGTCGCTGACCCCCAGGCCGAGGAGCAGGCGGTGGCCGTGGTCCCGGCGCAGCCGGGCGTGACCCGCGGCCATGTCGTCGGCCGGGTGGCGCCAGATGCTGAGGACGCCGGTGACGACTGCGGCGTTCTCCGTAGCGCGCAGCAGCCGCTCCGCGTCACCGAGGATGTCACCGCCGCCGAGCCCGGGGATCCACAGTGCCCCCCAGCCCTGCTGGTCGAGTTCGGCGGCCGCCTCGTGGATCTCCACGGGGTCGGGGTGCAGCCGCAACTCGGGGCTCCAGATACCTACTCGGCCGATGTTCATGGTCATGTTCCTCTGCCGTTGCGCGGGATGGGGCTGGGATTCGGTGGGCGCCGCCGCCCCGCTCCGCCGACCTGCCGTCCGTTCCCTTCGGCGCGCATCACCCTCACATCAAATGGGTGACGAGTCAACTAAATGGGGAGGGTGATGGCAGGTTTCGGGTCAAGGTTCCAGGGGGCGGCGGCGGGCTGGGACCGCTACTTGCCGGTGGCGGCGTCCAGGTTGTTGAGGATGCCGAGCTGAGCGAACATCACGGTGCCGGACGGGTAGCAGTTGAAGGACTCGATCTTGCCGTCGCGGACCCGGAACACGTCGCAACAGGGGACCTTGACCGTCTTCCCGGTGGGCGCGATGGTGCCCGTCGCCGTCTCCAGCGGGCCGTTGTGGGTGCCGTTCAGGGACAGCTCCACGATGACGATGTCGCCCTGGACGTAGACGTCGTACAGCTCCCGGTGCATGTCGGGGAAGGCCTTCGCGTAGGCCGCCACGGGCTGGGCGACGTCCTTGCCGCGGTAGGTGACGCCTATGGACATGTCCGTGAACGTGCCCTCCTCGGTGAAACAGTCGATCCAGCCGGGGAGGTCCTGGACCTCGGCCACCTGGTAGGCGCTCCGGATGAACTGCTCGTTGGCGTTGTCGGACATGTGAACCCTCGTCTCTTGGCGTGCGAATACCCGGAACGGCGCCATGTGTGACGGCCCGTCGTGACGAGCCTAGAAGCAAGGTATGTGATACGTCAACTTTTATGCCGGGCCTCAGCACCCCGTGCCAACCGCCCGTCTGCGTAAGCCCTGTTCATCTCGGCCGGGGCCGCGAGGTGACGTCACCCCAGCAGGCGCGCCTGCCAGGCGTGCCAGTCGATCAGCTCGCTCTCGCTGCCCGCGGGAACCAACTCGTACGTGGAACACAGCCAGCCCCGTACCTCATGCAGATCTGCCTGGAAGGTCGCGCGGCCGTCGGGTCGGTCGAGTGTGCAGCAGAGGCGCAGTTCGATGCTGATGGCGTACGGATCGTCAACGCTGTAGCGGAAGCTGCAGTCGACCTCGACGGGCTCTTTCCAGAGGAACAGGCGCTGCACAGTCGTGGGCGCGTACCGAAGACCCCCCGGACCGACAGGGACCGGGGGGTCTTTGACGCTTCTCGTCGCGGGGTCAGTCCTGCGACTGCATGCCGTCCGTCGGAGCAAGGAGCACGGCGATGCGGCTGTTGTGAGCGACCGCGTCGCTGACCCGAGGGTTGAGCAGGGCGGCCAGAGAACCACGGTGGTGCGGGCTGACCACCAGCAGATCCGCCCCGAAGTCCTCGGTGGCCGCGGAGATCTCCTGTGCCACCTGTTGGCTCAGGCCGCGCCTCAACTCGCCCTGGGCATCGACCCCCATGCCAAGCAGGACCGCGATGGCGTCGTCCACGACGTTCTGCGCGGTGTCGTCGTCCTCCAGCCGTACCGCGGTGTCTGCGGCGATCATGGTGGTGGCGACGTGCAGCACCCGTACGTGAGCACCGGTCATCCGGGCCAGCTCCCCGGTCAGCCGTACGGCGGGATCGTGAGCCTTACCGGGCTCGACGGCAACCAGGATGCGCTGGAACACGTCGGTCCTCCTTCTCTGGTTCTCTGGTGGTTTTGGTTTCTCCGGGCGGCTCGGCCGTCACACGGGCACCGGAAGCCGATCCGAGAAGGACACACATGTGAGTCTCACACCTACGTGTGTCATCGATGCGCCCGGCCCGCTTCCCGCAGAGCCGGCCCCAGTTCACGGCGCGAGCTGATGCCCAGGCGCGGGAACATCTTGTACAGGTGAGAGGCGACCGTACGAGGGGAGATCCGCAGCTGCTCCGCGATCTCCCGGTTGGACAGGCCGTCGGCCGCGAACCGGGCCACGCGCCACTCATGAGCGGACAGCGAGAACGCCTCGGGCGCCGTGGCGGCCTCGGGCTGTGTGCGCACGCTCTCGCCGATGGCGCGCAGCTCCAGGCGGGCCCGGTGCCACCACGGCACGGCCTGGAGACGGGCGAACTCGTCGTAGGCGTAACGCAATTGGCTGCGCGCCGCCGCCGTCTCGCGGCGCCGCCGCAACCACGAGCCGTAGTCCAGCGCGAAACCGGCGCGGTCGAGAAGCCGGGGGGACGCCATGGCCGACTCGTGGGCCGCACGGAACAGTTCGGGGGCGTCGTCGGCGTCCTGGTGGGCCGCGAGAACGGCCCGGCCGTGCCGTACGAGCAGCATCGCACCGGGGGAGAGGGAACCGACATCGACGCGTTCGGCCTCCGCGACCCACGCGTGGGCCGCTCGCAGGTCCCCTCGGTCCAGCGCGGCCCGCAGCACCTCCACGTACGCGCGCCGCGCGACACCGCTGCGGGCCGGGCCGGCGGCGGACAGCAGCGGCAGCGCCTCCGCCCCGCCGGCGGCCCGGCCTTCGCCCCTGGCCAGCAGGAAGGCGGCGTACTCGACCACCTCCTGGTGGTGCACCGAGCCCTGCGCGCGTGCCCAACGGCCGATGACGTCCATCAGTGCCTCGGCCTCGGCCCGCTTGCCCTGGAACACGCTGATGAGCAGCAGGTGCGACCGCAGGGCGATGCCGTGCCGCGTCAGGCCCTCGTCGTCCGCCTCCTGGATCCACCCCGGCACCGTGTCGGCGAGTTCCGCCCACAGGCCCACCGCCATCAGATGTTCCGCCCGCAGGGCCCGGCAGTGGTGGAGTTCGGCCCGCCCGTTCTCGTCCGCGCGCCGCAGCGCGGCGCTGGCGAGCTGGACGGCCAGCGCCCCGTCCTCGATCCGGCTCGCGGCCTCGGCGAGCCAGACGAGTTCCTGAAGACCGAAGGAGTCCGGTTCCCGGGCCATCGTCTCGGACACGCCCCGCAGCCCCCGCCGGATCGAGGCCAGCCGGCCCATCGGGTCGAGGTGGGCACTGACGGCGAGACCCAGCGCCCCGCCGGTCGCGCCCCGGTCCTCCAGCCAGCGCCACGCCGCGCGAACGGGCTCGGGACGACGGGTCAGCATGCTGACCGTCGCCAGGCGGAAGACCGCCCAGTCGCGCCCGTCGACCCCGAGTACGGGGCCGCTCACCAGGGCGTCGGCCAGCGGCGAGCTGCCGCCGCCGGTGAGGAGGGGGCGGTCGGCACCGCTGTCGAAACCGGCGCAGGCCCGCACCAGCGCGACGGTGCGCGCGAGTGTGGCGTCGCCGTCGGTGTCCACGTCCCCGACCAGGGCAAGCGCCAGGCCCGGCTGTCCGCAACGCGCCGCCGTGGCGGCGGCGGCCGCGAGCCGGCGCGCCCGCTCACCGGGCCGTGTGCAGAGATCCGCCGCCTGCCGCAGCGACCGTACCGCGGAGATCCAGGCGCCCTTCGCCAGAGCCGTCCGGGCCAGCGCGTCCAGCCGGTCGAGCCGGTCGCCGTCGGCGAACGCCTCCTCAAGTGCCCCCGCGGCTCCGCTGGACCGGGCGTCCTCGTAGGCCATCCAGAGGTCCTGCGCCCGTGACCGGGCGGACGCGGACGCCGTGGAGTACGCCAGACAGCGGTGGACACGCGAGGTGAAGCGCGGGCGGTGGTCGCCGGTGACGAGCCCGGCCGCCTCGGCGGGGCCGAGGGCCTCGGGGTACTCCTCGACGTGCTCCGCCAGCCACGCGACGCCGGCCGCCGTCGAGGCGTCGTTGCCGGTGGCGAGGGCGGCGAGCAACGCCCGCGTGTCATCGGGCAGTTCACGAAAGCGCGGACCCAGATCCGCGGTCAGCGCGGGGCCCGCGGGCAGCGGGTCGGGCAGCGCCGCCCGGCCCTCCCGCTGATCCGGGGTCAACGCCTTCGGCAGATCGATGAGGGCGCGGGGGTTGCCCTCCGCGGTGTGCAGCACGGCCGCCCGTACCGAGGGCGTCAGCCGAGGGTGGTGGTCGGTGAGCAGGAGGCGCGCGGAGTCCTCGTCCAGCCCGGCGAGTCGGACGCGGGTCGCCTCCCAGTCCGTGAAGGGCCCCGGCTCATGTCCCGTGCCGGGAGCGTCGGCGTCCGCCGCGCAGACCAGTGCCATCCGGGTGCCCGCCAGCCGGTTGGAGAGGTAGGTGAGCGCCCCAAGGGCGGACTGGTCCATCCATCGGCAGTCGTCCGCCGTCACCAGCAGCGGACGCTGCCGGGCGAGGGACACCAGGCCCTGCCGAAGCGCCGCGTAGGTGAGCAGCCCATTCTGCGGACAGGCGCCGTCGGCGACGGACCACCGCAGCACGGCACGGAGCGCGCCGGGCAGACAGTCGTGCTGGTCGAGAACCGGGCGGGCGAGTGCGGCGAGGGCGGGTGAGGCGGACGCGTGGCCGTCGTCGGCGCCGGACAGGCGCAGGACCCGCCAGCCGGAAGCAGCCGCTCGGTCGGCCGTCCGGCGCAGCAGGGTGGACTTGCCGGTCCCCGCGCGTCCCCGGACGACGACCGCGCGGCCGGCGCCCTCCAGGCTGCCCGCGAGGGCCTTGTCCAGAGCGCGGAGTTCATCGCTGCGACCACGCACATGCGTGGGAGGTGTGCCGTGTGGCGGATTCGGGACCATGGGCGACCTCCGGTGCGTGCGAACCTGGCCCCTCCTGCCGCTGCTCCGGGGACAACGCACGGGTCCCGACGCCGCGGGCGCCGGAATGCCGACCGCACGGGTACGGGCAAGGGGGTCATGTTCAACGTACGGATCGGGAGTTGTGCCCATGTAGGTCGTTTGTCTGCGCATCGAAAGATAGGTCGGATAGGTCGTCAGGCAGGTCAGACAGCTCGGGCAGGTCATGGACGAGCTGCCCCGGCGCCGGTCACGCGGGGTGGGTCACGAGGGGGCGGGGCGTCGCGCGGGTCCCTCGCGCAGCACGTCGGTGATCTCGGCCAGCAGGGCGACCTGGTGGGGCGTGAGGTGGTCGAGGAAGAGCCGGCGCACGTCGTCGACATGATGCGGTGCGGCGGCCTCGATCGCCGCGCAACCGGCCTGTGTCACCCGGACGTGCACTCCGCGTCGGTCGGACGAGCAGCCTTCGCGGTCCACCAGGCCCCGTCGTGCCATGCGCGCCAGATGGTGGGAGACCCGGCTCTTCTCCCAGCCGAGCTCCTCGGCCAGCTCCACGACGCGCAGTCGGAGGCCGGGCGCCCGTGTCAGTTCGGCCAGCACCGCGTAGTCGGCGGCCGACAGGCCGAACCGGCTCTGCAGGGGGCGTCCGGTCCGTGTGACCAGGAGTTCGAACACGCCCAGCATCCCCCGCCACGCCCGCTCTTCCGTTCCGGTGAGCCAGCGGGGCATTTCGGCGGTCATGGCCCCTCCATTAGTTGATGCGTCACATATGTGTTCGTGGGTCCGTTGCCGCGCAGCACGTGTGCCCGGGGTGTTCCGCTACCGGGCCGTCCTGCGGATGCCCGCCGGGACCAGGGCACTCAGCAGCACCGCGACCGCGCCGACGGTGAAGGCGGCGACGGTTCCCCGGTGGTCGGTGAGCAGGCCGCCGACGAACGATCCGACGGCGAGGAAGGTCTGTGACGCGGTGACGAGCAGTGCCAGAGCGGCGTCCGTGGCCTGCGGGTACAGCCGCATCACCCGTGCCTGGGCGATCAGGGGGACGGCACCGAAGGACGCACCCCACACGAGGACGAGGGCGACGACGGCGGCCGCCGAACCCGTGACGGTGAGCAGCAGGACCGCGGTGGCGAGGACGAGGGTGGTGCCGACCGCGATGACGTGCGGGGAACGGCCGACGACGAGACCGACGAAGAAGTTGCCCGCCAGCCCGGCCAGTCCGTAGCCCAGCAGTACGGCGGTGACGGCGTCGGGCCCGAAGTGGGCGTGCTGCTGGAGGTAGGGGGTGATGAAGGTGTACGCGGTGAAGTGCCCGAAGAAGACGAGGGCGGTGGTCAGCAGGGCGAGCGAGACGGCTGGCGTCCGCAGGGCGTTGCCGAGCGTGGCCGGGCGCACCGCCCCGGTGGGCCGCAGGGCGGGCAGGACGAGGGTGAGGAACAGCAGGGCGAGAGCCGCCGCGACGGCGGCGATGACGAAGACGGTGCGCCATCCGGCGAGGTGACCCACGAAGGCGCCGAGCGGGAGACTGATGACGGTCCCCGCCGAGATGCCCGCTGTGATGAGCGAGGCCGCCCGGTCCGCGTCGGCGGAGGGCACGAGCCGGCTGCCGACTCCGGCCCCCATGGCCCAGAAGCCGCCGACACCGAGGCCCAGGAGCAGGCGTGCCGCGATCATGACCACTATGTCGGGCGCCAGCGCGGCCAGGACGTCGGAGACCGTGATCAGGGCGGCCAGGGCGAGCAGCACGTGCCGGCGGTCGAGCCGGCCCGACGCCATCGTCAGGAGCGGCGCGGCGACCGCCGCGGCCAGGCCGGGAACGACGACGAGCAGTCCCGCGGTGCCGGTGTTCACGTCGAGGCTGTCGCCGATGGCGGGCAGCAGGCCGACGGGCAGGAACTCCGAGAGCACCAGGACGAACGACACCGCGGCGACGGAGGCCACGGCCGGCCGGCCGCCCCGGCCGCGCCGCGCACGTGCCGCGGGCGCGCTCTGCGGTGCTGGAACGGTCGGCGTGGGACGCCTGCTCATGACTCTCCTCGTGTGATGGTGTGTGGCCCTCGCCGGGGCCGGATCAGGAGCCACGTGCATGGCCCGAAGAGCCGGCGGGGGGCCGCGGCGGAGTGCCGCGGCCCCGTGCCGTGTGTGCTGCGGTTGGGCGGGTCTCAGATCTGGTTGGCGCCGCCGTCGATGAAGATCTCGGTGCCGGTGATGAAGCTGGACTGGGGGGTGGCGAGGAAGAGGGCGAGGTCGGCGACTTCTTCGGGGCGTCCCATGCGGCCGAGGGGGACGGTGGCGGCGAGGGTGTCGCGCAGCTGCGCGGCTTGCTCGTCGTCGGGGGCGAGGCCGTCGATGCCGGGGGTGTGGATGGGTCCGGGGGCGATGGTGTTGACGCGGATGTTGCGGGAGCGCAGTTCGTTGGCCCAGGTGCGCGAGAGGGCGCGGATGGCGGCCTTGGAGGCGCCGTAGACGCCGAAGGCCTCGTTGCCGACGCTCGCGGCGGTGGAGCCGGTCAGGATGATGGAGGCGTGGTCGGTGAGGTGCGGGAGGGCCTTCTGGACCGTGAAGAGGGTGCCCTTGACGTTGGTGTTGAAGGTGGTGTCGAAGTGTTCCTCGGTGACGTTCTCCAGGGTGGCGAACTCGCCGCCGCCGGCATTGGCGAAGAGGACGTCGACGGAGTGTCCGGCCTGGGCGATGGTGGCGTAGAGCCGGTCGAGGCTGTCCAGGTCGGCGCTGTCGGCCTGTACGGGGGTGACGTTGGCCCCGATCTGCTCGGCGGCCCGGTCCAGGGCCTCCTTGCGGCGTCCGGTGATGTAGACGTGCGCGCCTTCCTGGGCGAAGCGCCGGGCCGCGGCCAGTCCGATTCCGCTGGTGCCGCCGGTGACCACTGCCGTCTTGCCGTCCAGCTGTCCCATGGTGTGCTCCTGAGTGCTCGCGGAGGTGGCGGAGTCCGCTGACCCGCCATCCGTTCCGTTCAACGTTCAATCACCATAGAGCCGAGTAGGTGACGCGTCAACTATATAGATGAGATGTCATCTATGTGGTGCCCTCTACGAGGTGTCATCTATGCGGTGTCGTCGGCCACCTCGCAGCAGGACGTTCGACGTGGCTCGACACGCGCCCACTCCGCGGCGGACGACCGGCGTTCTACCTCCGCAGCAGGGGCGGCAGTTGCTTGCGCGAGCTGGCCCCCGTCTTGACGAAGACCTGGGAGAGATGGCTGGCCACCGTGCGCGGAGTGAGGCCGAGCTGCCAGCCGATCTTCTGGTTCGTGAGGCCGGCCGCCGCCAGCTCGGCCACCTGGGTCTCGCGCGGGGTCAACCCGAACCGCTGCGCCCACACCACGTTCGCGCTGGGCGCGGCGTCTCCCGCGGCGAGGAGCTCGGACGCCGCGCGCCGGTACCAGATGTCCGCCCCGAGGGCGCCGAACAGGTCGCGGGCCTGCTGGAGTTGCTCCCGCGCCGCCGAGACGTGCCGCTGACGCCGCAGCCACTCGCCGAACGCCAGACGTGTCCGCGCCCGCTCGAACCTCAGCTCCTCGCCTCCCGTGAGTGCCTCGGCGAAAGAGGCGCCGGCCTCGGCGGTCTCGCACAGCAGCGCCTGCGACCGCGCCACCAGTTGCCGCAGCGGCTCGCACGGTGACCGTTCGTCGAACCGGTGTGCCCGTTCGACGTACGGCCGGACCTCGTCGCCCTGGCCGGCGGCGACCGCCGCGGCGACCAGGTCGCCCAGGGCCCAGCGCGCGACGAAGGGGTGGGCGCAGTCGCCGCCGTCGTGCCACAGCAGGCGCAACTGCTCGTACGCCTCCTCCGGCCGGCCGTGGGCCAGCGCCATCAGCCCCCGTGCCCATCGGGCGCGCGCGGCCAGCAGGTTCAGCCGGCGGGGCAGAGCGTAGGAGAGGATGCCGTCGGTCAGCCGCCGGTGGCGGTCGTCGTCGCCCTCCCATGCCCGGACCTGGGCGACACCGGCGTCGAGCATCATCCTGGAATAGGACTTCTCGGGGGTTGCGGCCCACTGCCGGCTCCCCTCGGCGAGGTCGAGGACCGCGGTCCGGTCACCGAGGTGCAGATACGCGATCTGGAGCTGCGTCGCCACCGCGAGGGCCGTGCCGTGGTGTCCGCGGGCCAGCGCGTGGCGCAGCGCGGGGGGGCCGATCGCCCTGGCGGCGGCCGGATCGTCGAGCGCGACCGCTGTCGCGACCAGCGCACCGTCCCTGGCGGAGTCGGCCGTCTGCCCCGACGGTGCCGGGAGGCCGCCTTCCCGTGACAGGGCACCCGCGGCGCGGCGCGTCGCCTCGTCCAGCAGTACGCGTCCCGCCGGCGCGTACACAGCGCGGTCGGCCCAGCACAGGGCGGCCACGAGGCCGGCCGACTGTCGGCGCGCCGGGTCGGCGTGCAGCACGGCCGAGAGCAGCGGCTCCACCCTGCGGCTCCAGGCCGGTTCGGCCAGGGCCCCGTAGAGAACCGTCGGCAGGGGCAGGAAGGCCGGCGGCCACTGGGAGTGGAGAGGCGAGAACGACTTGGTGAGCAGGGACAGGGCGTGGCCGGGCACACTGTCCTCCAGGCAGGCGAGGCGCGCCTCCAGCGCCGCGGCGGATGCCGCCTCGTGCGGCTCCGTCGGGAGGGCGCCGATCCGCCGGACGAGGGCGCGGAGCGCATCTGTCTCGGCCCGCACCGACGCCGCGTCCGCCGCCTTGATGAGCCGTCTGATCCGGTCCTTCCGGGCGGGACTGAGATCGGCGGCCGTCTCCAGGACGGCGACGGCCTGCGGAAGATCGTCGGTGACGCCCTCCTCCAGCGCGGCGGCCGTGGCCTCGTCCGGACGGGCGGAGACGGCCGCGCGGTGCAGCGCCCGGCGGTAGGGGTCACCGGTGCGCGACGCGCCCAGGGCCAGGTGCACCCGGCGGCGCTGCGTGAAGGAGGAGGTCCAGTGCACCGCCGACGGCATGAGCGGGTGCCGGAAGCTCAGCCGCCCGTCCTGGACGGTGACCAGGCCGGCGGCCTCGGCCGCCGCCGGTGCGTCGGCGGGGATCCCGGCCGCGCGGGCCACGTCGCGGAGGGCGTCCATCCGGTCCGTACCCGCGTGCACGGCCAGAAGCAGGAAGGTGTGTGCCGCCGGATCCAGGCCGCGCAGCCTCGCGGCGACGGCCTCCTGGAGCCGATCGCCGAGCGGCAGCCGGGGAGCGAGCAGCGCGGCGGGCGACGCGTCCGGCGCGCTGAGGGCGCGGGCGATCTGGGTGATCCCGGCGGGGTTGCCCGCTGCTTCGCGCAGCACCCTGTCGAAGAGCGGCGCCGACAGGAACGGGTGACACCGCCGCAGCAGCCGGCCGGAGGCGTCGGCGTCGAGCGGGCCGGTCGCCAGCCGCGGCGGTTCCGTGAGGCGCGAGTCGTCCGGGGTGGTCGCGATCAGCAGACCGATCCGGCGCCGGGGCAAGCGTCGTACGGCGGCCACCAGCGCCCGCAGGGACTCGGTGTCGAACCACTGGCCGTCGTCGAGGACCAGCAGCAAGGGGGCCTCGATGTTGGCGCACACGGTGGTGAGTGCCGTGAGTGCTGCCCAGTGCGTGAAGCCCGCGAAATCCTCGGCGTTCGGCGTGTGGGTCAGCCGGTCCACGTACTCGTTCAGGCCGGCCGGGACGTGCGGCTGTGTCGCGGTCGCCTCCAACTGCGAGAGGACCAGGGTGAGTCCGGCGCCCCGCAGGCCGGACTCGGCCCTGCGTCCCCTGGCCTCCAGCACCACGAACCCCTCGCGGCGCGCAGCGTGCGCGGTCTCCCGCAGCAGCGCGGACCGTCCCGTGCCGAGATCGCCGGTGACGACGAGGAGTTCGGCGGCGCGGGCGGTCCGGGACAGGAATACGTCGAGGGTCCGCAGTTCCCGCTCGCGGCCGATGAGCGCGCTGCCGGAGAAGTGCGAACGGGCCGCTTCCTCCGGGGCTATCGGCTGTCTGTGAGCATGCGCTGTCCGCACGTGCCGCCTCCTCCTGCTGGGGGGACCGCGCCGGTCGTGCGGCTGGGTCCTGCCATGAGGGCCCGGCCCGCCCGGGGGCGCACGGCCCCCGGGCAGGACGCTGTCTCATCTCCCGCAGTGCTGTGTGGACCGCGTCGTCCACGGGAAGCGAGGTGTGCGCCGGGAACCGAGGCACACGCAGAGGGAGAACAGCTTGAGCCCCCGGTGTGCCGCCAGGCTACACACACCTTGTTCGCATTCTGTACGGGAGGCGCGAACAGGCTATTTCGCCCATCGGCGGCGTGCGGGCCTGCCTCCTGTCCGGAGGTGGAGCGCCCGCCTTTCCGTGCCGTCAGTCAAACGACGGATCGGCCCGGGACCGGCGCACGCCAGCATGGGAGACGCCGGTGAACGGCGGTACCGCGCAGTGGTGGCCGGTTGGAGGAAGACCGGTGGCACTGCGTGGTGCGGCCGCCTCCGCAGGGCCGTTCCCGCCGTCGACGCACGGCGGAAACGATGACACTCGAGGAGGAGCCGGGAAACGTATGGGGGTGCGTGGAGCCTGTTCGCGTACGGCTCCACGCACCCCCACGTTCCCTCCCGGCACGGCCACCACGAACCGATGGAGGTGGCCGCCCTCGCCGCCCGGCTCACTTCACCAGTTGGGCGAACCTTCTGATCTCCTGGGCGAACAGCTGGGGCTGTTCGAACGCCGCGAAGTGGCCGCCGTAAGGGATCTGGTCGTTGAAGTAGACCAGGTCGCTGTAGGCCCGCTCGGCCCAGATCCTGGGGCTCCGCACCAACTCGTGCGGGAACACGCTCAGTCCGACCGGCAGGTCCAGCTTGGTGAGTTGAGCGGAGGCCCCGTAGTTCTGCCAGTACAGGCGGGCGGAGGAGGCTGCCGTGTCGGTCAGCCAGTACAGGGTGATGTTGTCCAGCATGTCGTCCATCGACAGGACGCCGCCCGGCCGGCCGGTGTTGTCCGTCCAGTCGAGGAGCTTCTCGTAGATCCAGGCGGCCTGCCCGGAAGGGGAGTCGGCGAGCGCGTAGCCGATCGTCTGCGGGCGGGTCGACTGCTCCTGGAAGTATCCGGAGAGCTGGCCGGAGAAGGTCTGGATCTGGTCCAGTGCAGCCTGTTCGGCGGCGGTGACGGTGTCGGTCACCGGCGGACTGAACGTGTACTCCGGGAAGTTGAGCTCCACTCCCAGCAGGCCCTTGGGGCGCAGCTTGCCGAGCTGGGTGGTGATGCCGCCGCCCCAGTCGCCGCCCTGGGCGATGTAGCGGGTGTACCCGAGCCGTTCCATCAGGGTCGCCCAGGCCGCCGCGATGCGGGGCGTGGTCCAGCCGGTGGCGTCGGGCCGGTCCGAGAAGCCGAAGCCGGGCACCGAGGGGACGACCACGTGGAAGGCGTCCTGGGCGGTGCCGCCGTGGGCCGTGGGGTCGGTCAGCGGACCGATCGCCTTCACGAACTCCACGAAGGAGCCCGGCCAGCCGTGGGTGAGGATGAGGGGCGTGGCGTTCGCGTGCCGGGAGCGGACGTGCAGGAAGTGGATACCCAGGCCGTCGATCCGTGTGCGGTACTGGCCGAGGGAGTTGATCTGCCGCTCGAAGCGGCGCCAGTCGTACCGGGTGCGCCAGTAGTGGAGCAGGCTGGTCAGTTTGTCGAGCTGGACGCCCTGGGAGTTGTCGGTGACGGTCTCCCGCTCCGGCAGCCGGACGTGGGCCAGCCGCTGGCGCAGGTCCTTCAGCAGGGCCTCCGGGACGTGCAGGTCCAGCGGTGTGATCCGGGAGGTCGCCTCGGGCAGGCGCAGGGGGCCGACGGGGCCGGTGTCGGCGGCAGCGAGTTCCGTACCCAGAACCGTGGGCACGGCCGTGGCCAGGCTGGCGACCGCGGCGGTGCGCAGCAGATTGCGACGGGACGGCCGCAGGCCGGCCCCGTGCGCGGCAGGGCCGGGCGGAAGCGGTGCAAGCATGAAGTCTCTCCAACTCCTGTGGGCGCGCGACCCGGTGGGGCGGGTGAGTGGTGCGCATGGGCTTCTCGTGCGCGTGGACGATGCGTGGTGCGCACGAGGCGGTCGGCGTGGTGCACGCCGCGTGATGCGGGGCGTTCAGGCCCACGGGTGGGCCGGAACGCCGCCAGGTGTACGGCGGTGGCGGGGGTGGGGCCGCCGGGAGGAGGGTCAGCCGGCGGTGAGGGCGTCCTTCAGACTGGCGACGGCGAGAAGGACGGCGTGCTTGGCGGCTTCGGTCCGGTGCAGGGCGTTGACCATGACGAAGTCGTGGACGATGCCGCCGAATCGGGCGTTGGTGGCGGGGACGCCGGCCCGGCGCAGCTTGGCGGCGTACGCCTCGCCCTCGTCGCGCAGGACGTCGGCCTCGGCGGTGATGATGAGGGCCGGAGGAAGTCCGGCCAGCTCGTCGAGGCTCGCGCGCAGCGGGGAGACGATGGGCCGGGCGCGCTCTTCCTCGCTGGTCGTGTACTGGTCCCAGAACCACTTCATGCCGTCGCGGGCGAGGAAGTAGCCCTCGGCGAACTCGTGGTACGAGTCGGTGTCGAAGGCGGCGTCGGTGACCGGGTAGAAGAGGACCTGCTTGACGAAGCGGACGTCGCCGCGTTCCTTGGCGAGCATGGTCAGGGCGGTGGCCATGTTGCCGCCGACGGAGTCGCCCGCGACGGCGACGCGGGTGGCGTCGAGATGGTGCTCGGCGCCGCTTTCGGCCACCCACCGCGCGGCGGCGTAGCTCTGCTCCAGGGCGACGGGGAAGCCGGCCTCCGGGGAGCGGTCGTACTCGGGGAAGACCACGGCGGCGCCGACACCGACGGCCAGGTCGCGCACGAGCCGGTCGTGGGTGTGCGCGTCACCGAAGACCCAGCCCGCGCCGTGGGTGTAGACGATGACGGGCAGCGTGGTGCCGGACGTGCCGGCCGGACGCACGATGCGTATCTTCACGCTGCCGGTCGGGCCGCCCGGGACCTCGGTCCACTCCTCGTCGATCTCGGGCTTGAAGATCTCCTCGTCCTGCACCTGGTCGACCGCCTTGCGGCCTTCCTCCGGCGGGAGTTGGTAGAGGAACGGCGGCTCGGAGGTGGCGTCCACGAAAGCCTGCGCGGCGGGCTCGAGAGCGATGTTGCGGGGATTGCCGGCCATGGAGGGCTCCTTGTCGGTCATGGCGTGGATTAGGACGGGTGCGGCAGGGGATCGGGCTGTCGAGGACCCGGCCGGGGGCGTCCTGGCAGCGTCACCCTAGAAGCAATTTAAGTGACACGTCAACAATTAACCGCCCGTCGGAGATGGTTGACATGTCATCTAAAGGGTTCTTAGGATCGCGGCGTGGACACGGTGATCCTCCTTTGGGGCGGGTGCCTTCGATGAGAGCGAGCCGCCGCGACGCGGGATCGCAGTCCCCTTCCCCATCCCCTTCATGACGTACGGAGAGACCGTGTTCAGAGGATCACACCCCGCCGCATCCCCCGGGGCCACCGCCGAGCAGGTGTCGCAGGCGGGCAGTCGCCGTGGCTTCCTGCGTACGGCCGCGTTCGCGGGCGCGGCGTCCGCCCTGTCGGCCGGCCTGGGGGCCGGCGCTCCACAGGCGCAGGCCGCCACGGTCGCCGGTCTGACGCTGCCGCCGGCGGGCAAGGACATCCAGCGGTTCGACCTCCACGTGCCGCAGAGCGCGCTGAACGATCTGCGGCGCCGGCTGGCCTCGGCGCGGCTGCCCGAGGCTGAGACGGTCGACGACGTCTCGCAGGGCGTGCGGATCGACCGGCTGCGCGGCCTCGTCGCGTACTGGCGGACCCGATACGACTGGCGCGAGCTGGAGGCCCGGCTGAACAGGCTGGGTCAGTACCGCACCGAGATCGACGGTCTGGGCATCCACTTCCTGCACATCCGTTCCCCGCACGCCGATGCGCTGCCGGTGATCCTCAACCACGGCTGGCCCGGCTCCTTCGTCGAGTTCCTGGACGTCATCGGCCCGCTCACCGACCCGACCCGGTACGGCGGCAGCGCCCGTGACGCGTTCCATGTCGTCATCCCGTCCATGCCCGGTCACGGCTTCTCCGACCGGCCGGGCCGGACCGGCTGGGACACCGCGCGCATCGCCGGGGCCTGGGTCGAACTGATGCGGCGGCTGGGGTACCGCCGCTACATCGCCCAGGGCGGGGACTGGGGCGGCTCCGTCACCACCCAGATGGCCAGGCTGCGGCCGTCCGGACTGCTCGGCGTGCACCTGAACCTGCCGGAGTTCATGCTGACCAACACCCCGCTGGGCGACAGCACGCCGGAGGAACAGGCGGCCATCGCCCAGCAGCAGGTCTTCGGCGCGCAGGGTTCCGGCTACTTCCAGGAACAGGGCACGCGCCCGCAGACCGTCGGGTACGGTCTCGCCGATTCGCCCACCGGGCAGGCCGCCTGGATCTACGAGAAGTTCACCGACTGGACGGACAGCGACCACCGCCCCGAGCAGGTGCTGGGTCACGAGCGGATGCTCGACGACATCACCCTGTACTGGCTCACCAACACGGGCGCCTCGTCCGCCCGTCTGTACTGGGAGTTCTACCAGGACACCCACGAGCTGACGGTGCTGGACCTGCCGGTCGGCGTCAGTGTCTTCCCGGCGGAGCTGGTGCGCACCCCGAGGGTGTGGGCGGAGAAGGCGTACAAGAACCTCGTCTATTTCAACGACGACATCGCCGCCGGGGGTCACTTCGCCGCGTTCGAACAGCCCGGAATCTTCACGAAGGAACTGCGGTCCTACGCCCGGCTCGTGCGGTGAGACACGGTCCCGTTCTGGCGACACCTCTCGGGTGCGCCGGGGCTGGACGCCCGCACACATATGGGTCGGGGCGCCCGCACACGTATGAGTGAGGAGCGTCGTACGGCGGTCGGCCCGGCGGCGACCTCCGGGTCAGTTCCCGAGCAGGCTCTCCTCCAGGGCCCGCCAGTCCATCAGGTCGCCCTCGCTGCCCGCGGGCACCAACTCGTACGTGGCATCGAGCCAGCGCCGTACCGGGAGCAGATCCGTCTCGAAGGTCGCATGGCCGGCGGGCCGGTCGAGGCTGAAGTAGAGACGCCGGTCGGCGTCCTGGTGCGCGCCGGAGGGCCACACCCGGAAGTCACCCTCCCCGCTCGGTCGCGTCATGCCCTGGGCCAAAAGGTCCCTGGCCACCGTCCAGGTCACCCTCGCCGCGGAGGCCGGTGCCACGTCGAGGGCCACGGCGAACGGATCGTCCGTGCTGTACCGCAGGACGCACGGCACCGTCGGGGGTGTCAGCCGCGTGAACAAGCGGCGCAGCGAGGTGTGCAGCACGGACCGGCGGACGTCGGCGCCGTTTCCGCGGCCGCCTTCCGGTGTCTGGTCGTTCATCGGGATGCTCTCCCCTTCCGTGGAATGGCCCGCATGGCCACGTTCTCGCTCGCCATGGTGCGGGCCCGCGGACTCCTCAGGCATCCGTCGAACGACTTGCGGGTCGCTTGGGAGGGCGCCGGGTCGCAAAATATATGACGTGTCAACTATCATCGGGAATGCGTCCGAGAGAACTGGAGTCACCATGCCGAACGCCGTGGTCATGACCGGATATGGCACGCCCGATGTGCTGAAGTGGACGGAGGTCGCGCTGCCGGAACCCGGGGACGGAGAGATTCGGATCAAGGTGCGAGCCGCGGGGGTCGGGCCGACCGACCTGGCGATCCGCGCCGGCCACCTGAGGTTCCCCCTGCCGCCGGACCCGGTCCTGGGGTACGAGGTGGCCGGTCTCGTCGACGCGGTCGGGCCCGGTGTGTCGGGAACGCGGGTCGGCGACGCGGTGGCGGCCGTCCTCTTCGACCGCGGCGGATACGCCGAGTACGTGGTGGCGTCGATCTGGACGCACAAGCCGGACGCGGTGTCCTGGGTGGACGCCGCCGCGCTGCCCAGCTCCGTGGAGGCCGCGGCCGGGGTCCTGCGGCAGCTGCGGGTCAAGCGCGCAGAGACACTGCTGGTGCTCGGCGGCGGCGGGTCGGTCGGGGTCATCGCGACGCAGCTGGCGGTGGCCCGCGGCGTGCGGGTCGTCAGCGCGGTGGGAGCGCGCGACGACGGCCTCGCCGCCGGACTCGGTGCCACTCCGGTGAGGTACGGGCCCGGTCTCGTCGAGCGGGTCGAGGCCCTGGGGCCCGTCGACGCCGTCCTCGACGCGGCGGGCAAGGGAGCGCTCGGTGACGCCGTCGCGCTCGCCGGGGGACCCGAGCGGGTCATCACCCTGTCCGACCCCACGGCGGGGGAGTTCGGTGTGACGCTCTCCGGGCCCTCGGCCGACCGCGCCCCCGGCTCCCTGGACGAGGGCATGGCCCTGCTGGCCGAGGGGCGGCTGACGATGAAGCCCCGCAGGCCCCTGCCCATGCGGGACGCTGCCGAGGCCCACCGCCTGCTGGAGAGCGGCGAGGTGCGCGACCGCATCGTCCTCACCCTCGACTGACCACCGCCGCTGTTCAGAAGGCCGCGGCACGTGTCCGCGTACCCGACGACCCACCCGGAGGACCGGCATGACGGCATCGCGGTCGCCCACCGCGCGCATCATCGACAACACGGAGGCGAACCGGTACGAGGCGTTCGTCGACGGCCGGTTGGCCGGATTCGCCCAGTACATCCGCACCAAGGAACTCATCGCCTTCGTGCACACGGAGGTGCACAAGGGGCACGAAGGGCAGGGCATCGGCGGATCACTGGTCCGTTTCTCCCTGGACGAGGCACGGACCGCCGGGTCCGCGGTGCTGCCGGTCTGCCCCTTCTACTCGGCATACGACGGTCGGGAGACGCATCGGCCACCGCATGCGGCAGTCGGTCCTCGAAGGGAGACGGGGGACTGGGCGCCCAGTGTTCGACTCACGCGCCGCCTTTCAGGCGTGCCGACACTGAGGAGATGGGCCAATATCTGGTCGGCGTTCCACCCTCCGTCGTCCGCCTCGCCGAGGTCGGGGACGGCCGCCGCATCGAGCAACCTGTCGTACCACGAAGACGCAGCCCTCTTCAAGGAGTGTGAGTTTTCCGTCCGATCGCATCAAGAAGCCTCCGTCCAGCGCGAAGAGGAACGGCGGTGGCACATCGCGCCGGATGTGGAGGACTTGAGCGGAGCAGCCGCCAGTTGGGATGGCTCGTACGCAGTTGTGGGGGAGGGGTGGTCGTCGGGTGTGGGGACTGTCAGGCGAGCGACCTGCTGAGTCATACTCGCCCAGCGGCGGACTGCTCCCGGCCCGGGGGGCGTGCTTCCTAGGGACTCCAGTGGGCCGGCGCGGTGACGCCGGAACCGGAGCTAGGTCCACCCCGGCGCAGTGACTTCTGGTGACTGATGAGAGGGTCGGGCAGGTGAGTGAGACGCCGATGAACACCCTGCAATACCGCTTTGACGGACCAGAAGACGCTCCCGTCCTGATCCTGGGTCCCTCACTGGGTACCACATGGCACATGTGGGACCGTCAGATCCCCGAGCTGGTCAAGCACTGGCGGGTGTTCCGTTTCGACCTGCCCGGGCACGGGGGCGCCCCTGCGCACCCGGCCGGGTCCGTCGGGGAGCTCGCGGAGCGGTTGCTCGGCACGCTCGACGAGGCCGGGGTGCAGCGCTTCGGGTACGCGGGCTGTTCGCTGGGCGGCGCGATCGGCGCCGAGCTGGCCCTGCGCCACCCCGAGCGGGTGGCGTCGCTGGCGCTGATAGCCGCCTCGCCCCGCTTCGGCACCGCCGACGAGTTCCGCCAGCGCGGCGTCATCGTGCGCAGCAACGGGCTCGACCCCATCGCCCGCACCTCGCCGGAGCGCTGGTTCACGGCCGGGTTCGCCGCCGCGCAGCCCGCCATCACCGACTGGGCCGTGCAGATGGTCCGCACCACCGACCCCGGTTGCTACATCGCCTCCTGCGAGGCCCTCGCCGCCTTCGACATCCGCTCGGAACTGGGCGCGGTCGGCGTCCCCACCCTCGTGCTCGTCGGCTCGGAGGACCAGGTCACCGGGCCCGCCGAGGCCCGCACGCTGGTCGCCGGGATCCCGGACGCCCGGCTCGCCGTCGTCCCCGGCGCCTCGCACCTGGCCCCGGTCGAGCAGCCGGCGGCCGTCACCGACCTGCTCGTACGGCACTTCACCTCGGCCTGGCTGCCCGGCTACGAGACCGGGCCGCACGCCATCCCGGCCGCCCCGGCCAAGCCGGTCCTCGCGCCGCCGCCCCCGCCGGTCGCCCCGGTCGCCGAGATCACGGCCGCGGTCCGGCAGCCGGACGCCGCGGTCCGGCCCGACCCGCACGACATCGGTCTGAAGGTGCGCCGCGAAGTGCTCGGCGACGCCCATGTGGACCGGGCGCTGGCCTCCGCCGACGAGTTCTCCGGGGACTTCCAGGAGTTCCTCACGCGCTACTCCTGGGGCGAGATCTGGGCCCGGCCGGGCCTCGACCGCCGGATGCGCTCCAGCGTGACCCTGACCGCGCTCGTCGCGGGCGGCCACCTCGACGACCTGGCGTTCCACACCCGCGCCGCGCTGCGCAACGGCCTCACCGCCGCCGAGATCAAGGAGATCCTGCTGCAGACGGCGGTCTACTGCGGGATTCCGGCGGCGAACGCCGCGTTCAAGGTGGCGCAGGAGGTCATCCGCGAGGAGACCACGCCGCAGGAGTGAGCCGGCCGGTCCCGCAGACGGGCAGCGGGAGCACCACGCTCCGGTTGCCCGTGTGCGGTGCCGGAGGAGCAGGATGGGACCCATGAAGCTCACGAAGAAGTCCCACGCCTGTGTCCGCCTGGAGAAGGACGGGCGCACGCTCGTCATCGACCCGGGCACGTTCACGGAGGAGGACGCGGCCGTCGGCGCCGACGCGATCCTCGTGACGCACGAACACCTGGACCACTTCAACGAGGACCGGCTGCGCGCGGGCATGGAGGGCAACCCCGGCGCCGAGATCTGGACCCTGAAGTCGGTCGCCGAGCAGCTCTCCGCCGCGTTCCCCGGCCGGGTCCACACCGTCGGGCACGGCGACACCTTCACGGCCGCCGGATTCGACGTCCAGGTCCACGGCGAACTGCACGCCGTCATCCACCCGGACATCCCGCGCATCACGAACGTCGGCTATCTGATCGACGGCGGCACCGTCTTCCACCCCGGCGACGCCCTCACCGTCCCCGACCGGCCGGTCGAGACGCTGATGCTGCCCGTCATGGCGCCCTGGAACAAGATCGCCGAAGTCATCGACTACGTACGTGAGGTCAAGCCGGTGCGCGCGTACGACATCCACGACGCGCTCCTGACCGACCTCGCACGCCCGATCTACGACAACCAGATCGGCGCGCTCGGCGGAACGGAACACCTGCGCCTGGCTCCGGGAGCCTCGGCGCAGGTGTGATCCGCCCGAACGTCCTTCAGCGGCCCAGCAGTTCGATGACCTGCTCGGTGCTGCCCAGCTCGGCGATGCGCGGAAAGATCTTCGTGAAGCTGTGCTCGTGGGCCGCGGCGTCCGTGTCGGTCGTCGCGTCCTCGACGAGCAGCAGGTGGTAGCTCAGCTCGAAGGCGGAGCGGGCCGTGGACTCGACGCCGATCGACGACGAGATGCCGCAGAGCACGATCTGGGTGACGCCGCGGCGGCGCAGCTGCAGATCCAGCTCGGTGCCGGTGAAGGCGCCCCAGTGCCGCTTGGTGATGACGATGTCGTCGCCGAGCGGGCCGAGGTCCTCGGGGAACTCGGCGAAGGCGGCCGGCGGCGCCTGCGTGAGCCCCGGCGCGGCCGACCGGCCGACCGGCAGGTCGCCGCCGTCCGGCGACCAGGCGACGCGGACCCGCACGACCGGCAGGCCCTTGGCGCGGAAGGCGTCGGCGAGCGCCACGGCGTTCTTGAGGACGCCGTCGGAGGGGTGCACGGTCGGCAGGCCGAGGATGCCCTGCTGGAGGTCGATGAGGACGAGGGCGGGCCGCTCGTCCAGGGTCAGGGGGGCGGAAGGGGTGGCAGTGCTGTCGCTCATGGTCGGCAGGCTAACTGTCTAACAGGAAAACTTGCAAGATTGCCTGTCGAGTTCCTCCGGCCGTGCGGGGCCGTTGTCACACCCGCCCGGTAGGTTGTGGGACATGCGCATCGCTACTTGGAACGTGAACTCGATCACCGCGCGCCTCCCGCGCCTCCTGGCCTGGCTGGAGAACAGCGGCACGGACGTGCTGTGCATCCAGGAGACCAAGTGCTCGGCCGAGCAGTTCCCCGCGGACGAGCTGCGGGAGCTGGGCTACGAGTCGGCGGTGAACGCGAACGGCAGGTGGAACGGGGTGGCGCTGCTCTCCCGCGTCGGCCTGGAGGACGTCGTCAGGGGCCTGCCCGGCGACCCCGGCTACGACGGGGCGGAGGAGCCCCGCGCCGTCTCCGCGACCTGCGGCCCGGTCCGCGTCTGGTCGGTGTACGTGCCGAACGGCCGGGAGATCGACCACCCGCACTACGCGTACAAGCTCCAGTGGTTCGAGGCGCTGAAGGCCGCCGTCGCGGGCGACGCCGCGGGCTCCCGCCCCTTCGCCGTCATGGGCGACTACAACGTGGCACCGACGGACGACGACGTCTGGGACCTCGCCGCCTTCGACGGCCTCACGCACGTCACGGAGCCGGAGCGCGCCGCCCTCGCCGCGCTGCGCGAGACGGGCCTGAGCGATGTCGTGCCGCGCCCTCTCAAGTACGACCACCCCTTCACGTACTGGGACTACCGCGCCCTCGGCTTCCCGAAGAACAAGGGCATGCGCATCGACCTGGTCTACGGGAACGCGCCGTTCGCGAAGGCCGTGTCGGACGCGTACGTGGACCGCGAGGAGCGCAAGGGCAAGGGCGCGTCGGACCATGCGCCGGTGGTCGTGGACCTCGACGTCTGAGGCCGTGGCCGGATCGGGGGCGTTGTCAGTGGCGGCGGCTAGCGTCACCGCCCATGACAACGGAAACGACCGACCAGACGACGTACCTGAGCAAGACCCGGCTCGCCTACGACATCGCGGCGGCCTCCTACGCCGAGATCGTGCCCCCGCTCTTCGGTCGCGACCCGTACGGGCACGCGATGCTGAACGCCTTCGCGGAGCTCGTCCGGGACTCAAAGACCGCGGGACCCGTGGCCGACCTCGGCTGCGGGCCCGGTCATGTCACCGCGCACCTGCGCGGCCTTGGCCTGGACGCGTTCGGCGTCGACCTCTCGCCGCAGATGATCGCCCAGGCCCGCGCCGCCCACCCGGACCTCAGGTTCGAGGAGGGCTCGATGACCGCCCTCGACCTGGCCGACGGCTCCCTCGCCGGCGCCGTCGCCTGGTACTCGACGGTGCACACACCGCCGGAGGTGCTGCCGGTGCTGTTCGCCGAGATCCACCGGGTGCTCGCGCCCGGCGGCCGTGCGCTGATCGCCTTCAAGGTCGGTGACCGCATCCGCCACCTCGACCACGGCTACGGCCACGACCTGGACCTCGACGTGTACTGGCGCTCCGCGGACGAGGTGGCGCAGAAGCTGGCGGCGGCCGGGCTGCCCGTCGAGGGGCGCCTGGTGCACGAGCCCGACGACTTCTGGCGGGCGAACGGCCAGGGGCAACAGGGATTCCTCATCGCCCAGAAGCCGAACGCCCGCACGGAGCAGCGGAGTTGAACCCGCCCGTCTAGGGCGTGTGTCGAAAGTCCCGCCTGCCCCGCGACGCCTGGCACGCACTCTCGCCGCACCGGGCGTAAGGCCAAGTACATCCAGTACGAGGCCTTGCGCCCGGCACGCCGAGAGCACGCACCAGACGCCGCGGGGCCCGCCCTTCGGGCGGACGACGGGACTTTCGACACACGCCCTAGGGCTTCAGCAGCCTCAGGTCGACCGCGTCGGCCATCGCCTTGAGGCCCGCGTCGCCCGGATGCAGATGGTCCCCGCTGTCGTAGGCGGGCAGCATCCGGGCGGGGTGCGCCGGATCCCGGACGACGGTGTCGAAGTCGACCAGACCGTCGAAGGGGGAGTCGGGCCCGCGCAGCCAGTCGTTCACCGCCACCCGCTGGGCGTCGACGGAAGCCGGGCAGAGCGCCTCGCCCTCGCACGGCGTGATCGTCGCCCCGATCACCTTCAGGCCCCGCGCGTGCGTCCGCCGGACGATCTCCCGCAGCCCGGCGGTCACCTGCTCCGCCGTGCCGCCCCAGCGCAGGTCGTTGATCCCCTGGAAGACCACGACCGTGCGCGCCGACGTCTGCGCGAGCACGTCCCGGTCCAGCCGGTGCAGCGCGCTCACGCCGCCGGTGTCCGTGGAGATCCCGTCGCCGGTGTACCGGTCCGTGACGATCTTGTTCGCGGAGATCCCCTCGTTCAGCACCCCGTACCGCGGCACGTCCGACTGCCCGAGCAGCCGCCTCGCCAGCACGTTGGGCCACCGGTGATTGGCGTCCTGTGTCGACTTCACGCCATCGGTGATGGAGTCGCCGAGCAGCACCACGGAGCCGGGTCCGCCGCCCACGTCGACCCCGGTCAGCAGCGGCCAGTAAGAGATCGTCGAGGTGTACGCGGTGCCGGCGGCCTCCGCCGCGTGGTCCCCGGGGCCGCTCACGTACGAGCGCTGGAGGGCCTGGCTGTGCACGGGCGCCGCGACCACCGGATCCGGCAGATGGAAACTCACCAGCAGGTTCCCGTCGGCCGGCACGTCGAGGTCGACCGGATCGCTGAACGCCTGGGCGCCTGCCGGGAGTTGGACACCGGACTCGCCCCGGAACGTCAGCGGCACCGGATTGCCGCGCGCCGCGGCCCCCGCCTCCTGCACCGCCACCGACGCGCTCCCGATCCGTACGGGCGTCGAGGCGAAGGTGTTCTCCAGCCGGATCCGCGTCCGCGGCCCGCCCGCGCTCGTGTGCACGACGAGCCGGACCGTGCGGTCGGCCCACGGCCCCACCGCCCGGTACCCGGCGGGGGACGCGGACCAGGTCCCGGTCCAGCCCGAGGTGCGCGGCCGCACGGACACGGCGAAGACATGCAGCGCGGCCGAGGAACCGGATCCCGCCCTCGGCAGCTCCACCGAGGTGATCCGCTGCCCGGCCCGCACCGGCACGCTCACCACGAACAGCCGGGTCTTCTCGGTCAGTTGGCCGTCCGGCGTGTTCCGGTGCGGCAGCGCGACCGACTTGGTGGCGAGCGGACCCGTGCGCCAGTCGGGCGCGGTCAGCGTGTACGAGGACCGGGACCCGTCCGCGTACCGCACGACACCGGCCCCCTCGGCGTCCCCGCCCGTCCCGGCGACCAGGAACGCCAGCGCGTCCCCGCGGCCCGTCACCCGTACCCGCTGTCCGTCGGCCCGTACGTTGTCGGGCCCGGTCGCCGCCGAGCGCGGCCAGGTCAGCCGGGCGCCGTCAACTCCCAAGCCGCGGCCGGGAGTCCAGCCCGCCGCCGCCAGATCCTGCGCGGACAGCGAGCCGCCCGCGCCGTCGAAGTCGGCCTCGCCGGGTGTGGCGTCGTCGCTCACCGCCCGATTGTCGAAGAGCCGCTCCAGCGGGAGCGGCTCGGGTCTGTCCGGTGCGGCCTGGGCCACCGTGCCGGGCGCGAGCCCCGCACAGACGGCCAATAGGACGGCTGTTCCCCAGGTGCGTCGGCGCACGGCCGGCTCCCTCCGTCGGTGTGCGTGCCGTGACAGGTGCGCCATGAACGTAAAGAGGGTGCGGGGGCGCGTCAATGAGGTGCGGGAGAAGTGAGGGAGAACGGCGTGGGAACGGCGGGCCGCCCACCTTGGCCCGCGCGCCTGTGGTGCACGGACGGTGCCGGATGCGACGCTGTTCGGTATGAAGATCCCTTTCGTGGACAATTGGCGCCGGCGGCACGGGACGGCCCCGCTCGTCGCGTTCGGTCCCGGCGGCGAGGACGCCGAGGGCGTCGCCGAACTGCTCTCCGAGTGCGAGCTGTTGCGCGACCAGGCCGAGCGGGCCGGGATCGAACTCGACGACTCCGTGGCCTCGTTGGCGGCCCTGGACCAACTCGTGCCGCGCTGGCGGGAGGACGAGGACGTCCTGCACTGGCTCGGCAACGACGCGGGCCTCTACCTGGGCACGATCATGGTCCGTCATGTCGCGGGCGCCTCCTGGGTGATCTGGCCCAACGGGCAGCCGGTGGTGCGTCTGACGTCCGGCCGGGAGATCGATGTGGTCGAGGCGGGGCACGAGTGGGCGGCGAGCGGCGCCCCCGAGCTGTCCCAGTTCTACGCGGAGGCCGCCGAGTCCTGAAAAGACCACTCAGCCGGAAATACGGTTAATGCCCATAAGAGCGTGTCGTCCATTAAGTCCCATATTGGCGTGGGTAGTTTGCGCGGACCGACACAGCTGAGAGTGGGCAGGACTGCCATGGCCGTCGATCCGTTGATCGAGCTGCGTGACGTGAACAAGTACTACGGGGAGCTGCATGTCCTCCAGGACATCGAGCTCACCGTCGGCAAGGGGGAGGTGGTGGTGGTCATCGGCCCCTCGGGGTCGGGAAAGTCGACCCTCTGCCGGACGATCAACCGCCTGGAGACCATCCAGTCCGGGACGATCCGCCTCGACGGCAAGCCGCTGCCCGAGGAGGGCAAGGCCCTCGCGCAGCTGCGGGCCGAAGTGGGCATGGTCTTCCAGTCGTTCAACCTCTTCGCGCACAAGACCGTGCTGCAGAACGTCTCGCTGGCCCAGGTCAAGGTCCGCAAGCGCAAGAAGGACGAGGCCGACAAGCGCTCCAGGGAACTCCTCGACCGGGTCGGACTCGCCCAGCACGCCGAGAAGTTCCCCGCCCAGCTCTCCGGGGGCCAGCAGCAGCGCGTGGCCATCGCCCGCGCCCTGGCCATGGACCCCAAGGCGCTGCTCTTCGACGAGCCGACCTCGGCCCTCGACCCCGAGATGATCAACGAGGTCCTCGAGGTCATGCAGCAGCTCGCCCGTGACGGCATGACGATGGTCGTCGTCACCCACGAGATGGGCTTCGCGCGCACCGCCGCCGACCGCGTCGTGTTCATGGCGGACGGAAAGATCGTCGAGGACCGCGCCCCCGAGGAGTTCTTCACCAACCCGCAGAGCGAGCGCGCCCGCGACTTCCTCTCCAAGATCCTCAAGCACTGACCGGGGGAGTGCAGCACCACATGATCGCCAAGTCGCTCCGGCTGCTCGCCGCGCTGTTGGTGACGGCCGCCGCCGCCACCGCCTGCGGCAAGGAAGGCAGCCCGCCCACCAAGGGCCCGTCCGCCGCCGAACTCCCCAAGTACCACGTGGCACAAGGGTTCTCGCTGCCGGACTCCAAGACGTGGAGCAGCGCGAAGAAGCGCGGCTACTTCGTCGTCGGTGCCAAGGAGGACCAGCCGTACCTCGGTGAGAAGAACCCCGCCAACGGCGTCTACTCCGGCTTCGACATCGAGATCGCCAAGATGATGTCGGCCTCGCTCGGCCTGGACCCGGCGAAGATCCGGTTCAAGACGATCGCCTCCGCCAACCGCGAGACCGCCCTGCAGAACGGCCAGATCGACTACTACGTCGGCACGTACACCATCAACGACAACCGCAAGAAGCTCGTCGGCTTCGCCGGCCCCTACTTCATGGCCGGCCAGTCGCTGCTCGTGCGCCACGACGAGAACGACATCAACGGCCCGCGGGACCTGGCCGGCCGACGCGTCTGCTCGGCCGCCGGATCGACCCCGTACCAGCGCATCCAGGCCGACTACCCGAAGGCCGACCTCGTCGCGTACGACACGTACTCGATCTGCGTCGACAACCTCCTGACGTACCAGGTCGACGCCGTCACCACCGACGACGCGATCCTGCTCGGCTTCGCCGCCAAGGCGCCCGACGAGCTGAAGCTGGCCGGTAAGCCGTTCTCCGAGGAGCCGTACGGCATCGGCCTGCCGCGCAAGGACAACGCGCTGCGGTTCGCCATGAACGACGCCCTGGAGGCCCGCCAGAAGAACGGGGACTGGAAGAAGGCGTTCGAGGCCACCCTCGGACTGTCCGGCGAGCCCGCCCCGACGCCGCCGCCCATCGACCGCTACCCGGCGAGCTGAGGAGCGTCACGTGAACGTCCTGACCGACAACATCTCGACGTACTGGGAAGGCTTCCTCGGTACCGTCGAACTCACCGTCTACGCCTCGATCCTGGCCCTCGTGCTCGGCTTCGTCATGGCGTCGTTCCGGGTGGCGCCCGTCGGCTCCTTCCGGGTCTTCGGCACGGCCTGGGTCACCGTGCTCCGCAACACGCCGCTGACCCTGCTGTTCTTCGCCGTGCTGCTCGGCCTGCCGCGCTTCGGGCTCGTGCTGCCCTTCCAGCTGTTCGCTGTGCTCGCCCTCGGCTGCTACACCTCGGCGTTCATCTGCGAGGCACTGCGCTCCGGCATCAACACCGTGCCCAAGGGGCAGGGCGAGGCGGCCCGCAGCCTCGGCATGTCCTTCGGCCAGACACTGGCCACGGTGATCCTGCCGCAGGCGTTCCGGTCCGTGATCCCGCCGGTCGGCTCCACGCTCATCGCGCTCGCCAAGAACTCGGCCATCGCGGGCGCGTTCAGCGTCACCGAACTGCTCGGCACGTACAAGACGCTCAGCGAACTCGGCTACAACATCATCTGGACGTTCGTCTGGATCGCGCTCGGCTACCTCATCATCACGCTCGCCATCAGCGCGCTCTTCAATGTCCTGGAAAAGCGCTGGGGAGTCGCCCGATGAAAGCCCTCGACCACTCCGCCACCGCGCTCTACGACATCCCGGGCCCGAAGACCGAGCGCCGTCACAAGATCTACGGCCTCATCTCCACGCTCGCCGTGCTCGGGCTCGTCGGATGGATCCTGTACCTGCTCTTCGACACCGACCAGTTCACGTACACGAAGTGGATGCCCTTCGAGTACAAGGGCATCCAGGAACTGCTGCTGCGCGGGCTCGGCAACACGCTCAAGGCGTTCGCCATCGCTGCCGTGCTCTCGCTCGTGCTCGGCACCCTGCTCGCCGTCGGGCGGCTGTCCGACCACAAGCCGGTGCGCTGGGTGGCCACGCTGTGCGTGGAGTTCTTCCGCGCGATGCCGGTCCTCGTGATGATCTTCTTCATCTACGTGGCCCTGAAGGTGGAGCCGCTGCCCGCGCTGGTCGCCGGGCTGACGCTCTACAACGGCTCCGTGCTCGCCGAGGTCTTCCGCTCCGGCATCAACTCCGTGGAGCGCGGGCAGCGCGAGGCCGCGTACGCGCTCGGCATGCGCAAGACGCAGGTCATGGCGCACGTGCTGGTGCCGCAGGCCGTGCGGGCCATGATGCCCGCCATCATCAGCCAGCTGGTGGTGGCCCTGAAGGACACCTCGCTGGGCTATCTGATCACCTATGAGGAGTTCCTCCACGCCGGGAAGCTGATCGCGTCGAACCTCGACTACGATTTGCCCTTCATCCCCGTGGTGATGGTGATCTCGCCGATCTACATCGGGATGTGCATGTTGCTGTCGTGGTTCGCCCAGTGGGTGGCCAAGCGTCAGCGGCGCAGTCCCAAGACCGAGGCCGCCGATGTCGCGCCGGCCGAACCAGGGACGCTGCTGCCGGGCGTGCAGTAGCCAGAGCATCGGCCGTTCGCGGCCCGGCCGCAGCCGGTGATCACTGCCTGTGTGTGACGGGGAGAAGGTCAGCTGTGTGCCGGACGGAACGTGCCTGCTTGCCGAGGCCGAGCGGGCCCTTGTCGCACTCGTACGCGACGGGGGACCCGCTCTCCTTGGTATCCGGGGCCTACTTGCCCGCGCGGTGCGTGGTGCGGGCCGTCGCGGCGGCAGGCAGCGGTGTCTGCGCCGCCTTGGTGACATCGGCCACGAGTTCGACGACATCCGGGCCGTACGCGCCCGAGTTCACGACCTTCAGCAGCAGCACGAACGAGCCGCCGCCGTACTTGCGGGCCAGGCGCTCGTGGTGCCGGGCGAGGTAGCGGGTCGCCGCCTGGTTGGTGATGGGCAGCTGGCCGCAGAAGAGGAAGACCGGTCTGGCCTCCCGGGACTGGGCGGCCTCCCCGGCGGTCAGCCTGGCCAGGATCACGTACTCGGTTCTGCCCGGCTCCAGGCGGTAGCGCTCGGAGCCGACCTGGAAGGCGCCGCGGTCCGGGCCCGGTTCGGGGTCGGTGTTGACCCGTATCCCGGGCAGCAGGCTCACCATGTGCGCGGCCATCCGGCGGTTCGACGCCGGGCCGCCCACGCAGAACTCCGTACGCTCCCCGAAGCCCTGCTGGGCCGTGTCGTGGGCGACGACCTGGGCGTGGGCGCCGCAGTCCTTGATGAGCGCGGAGAGTTCGAGGAGCGCGAAGACGTCGTGGCGCTTGACCGTCAGCTCGGGGCCGCCTGCGTCCCGGTTGACCACGAGGAGGGATTCGGAGTTGTCGGGGAGCCCGAAGAAGGCCTGCTTGCGGCGGAGCCTGCGCCGCCACAGATGGGTACGGGCGAGCCAGCCCAGCGAGGCGCTGATGCCCGCCGCGATCAGGCCGAGGACGATGTTGCGCACGTCTTCAGTCATGGGGGCGCACTCTAGCCAACCGTGCGACCGGTGTTCGAGGGGGTCCTGACGGGTGGCGGAACTCAAGTTACGCTGCGCGAACCGCTGTTGACCGGAGGTACTGATGAGACGTTCAGTTGGGCGGAATCTCTCGATGTGCGCAGTAGCGGCGAGCATGGTGGCCGTCGGTGCGGCTGCTCCGCCTTCGTCCGCTTCCGTCCCGCAGAAAGTGCCGGTGGCCGTCGGCTACGGCGGCGCCGTGGCGAGCGTCGACGCGGACGCCACGGCCGCCGGTATCGAGGTCCTCAGGAACGGCGGCAACGCGGTGGACGCGGCCGTCGCCACCGCGGCCGCCCTCGGCGTCACCGAGCCGTACTCGTCCGGCGTGGGCGGCGGCGGATACTTCGTCTACTACGACGCGAAGACACGCAAGGTGCACACCATCGACGGCCGGGAGACCGCGCCGCTGACGGCGGGTCCGGACCTGTTCCTGGAGAACGGCAAGCCGCTCGCCTTCACCGATGCCGTCACCAGCGGCCTCAGCGTGGGCACGCCCGGCACCCCCGCCACCTGGCAGTCGGCGCTGGACGCGTGGGGCAGCAAGCGACTCGGCACGGTCCTGAGGCCGGCCGAGCGGATCGCCCGCGACGGGTTCACCGTCGACGACACGTTCCGCTCGCAGACCGCGTCGAACGAGGCGCGCTTCCGCTACTTCCCGGACACGGCGCAGCTGTTCCTGCCGGGCGGGCAGCTGCCCGTCGTCGGATCTACCTTCAAGAACCCCGATCTGGCGCGCACCTACGAGCAGCTGGGGCGCGAGGGGATGGGCGCCATCTACCGCGGCGACATCGGCGACGAGATCGTGCGCACCGCCGACAAGCCGCCGGTGGACCCGGCCTCGGGCTACAACGCCCGCCCCGGCAAGCTGTCCACGAAGGACCTGAAGGCGTACGCCGCCAAGTACCAGGCACCGTCGAAGACCTCGTACCGCGGGCTCGGCGTCTACTCCATCGCGCCGTCCTCCTCGGGCGGCACGACCGTCGGCGAGGCCCTCAACATCCTGGAGAACACGGACCTCTCGAAGGCGTCCGACGTCCAGTACCTGCACCACTACATCGAGGCGAGCCGGATCGCGTTCGCCGACCGCGGCCGCTGGGTCGGCGACCCCGCCTTCGAGGACGTACCGACCCAGCAGCTCCTGTCGCAGAAGTACGCCGACTCCCGGGCCTGCCTCATCAAGGACGACGCCGTGCTCACCAGCCCGGTGACCCCCGGCGACCCGAAGCACCCCGGGCGGTGCGGCAAGGCCGGTGACAAGGCGGCGCCGACCACGTACGAGGGCGAGAACACGACCCACCTCACCACCGCCGACAAGTGGGGCAACGTCGTCTCCTACACCCTCACCATCGAGCAGACCGGCGGCAGCGGCATCACCGTGCCCGGCCGCGGCTTCCTGCTCAACAACGAGCTGACCGACTTCTCCTTCGCACCGGCCAGCCCCGACGTGCACGACCCGAACCTGCCCGGACCGGGCAAGCGGCCGCGCTCGTCCATCGCCCCGACCATCGTGCTCGACCGGCACAACCAGCCGGTCGTCGCCGTCGGTTCGCCCGGTGGCGCCACCATCATCACCACCGTGCTGCAGACCCTCACCAATTTCCTCGACCGCGGGTTGCCGCTCGTCGACGCGATCGCGGCGCCGCGCGCCAGTCAGCGCAACGCCGCGCAGACCGAACTCGAACCCGGGCTCTACGACAGCGCGTTGAGAGGCGGGCTCGAAGCCATCGGGCACTCCTTCAAGCTGAACCCGGAGATCGGGGCCGCCACCGGAGTACAGCGGCTGCCGGGCGGCAAGTGGCTCGCCGCCGCGGAGAAGGTGCGGCGCGGCGGCGGTTCGGCGATGGTCGTCGACCCGAAGTAGCAACCCCCGCCCTGCGCGGGGGAGTTGGTCATACGTCCCTGCGGCGCACGACGACGAGGGCGAGCGCGACGGCCGCGAGGGGCCAGACGGCGAACACCGTCCAGGCTCCCGCGGTCGTCTGGCCCCCGTACGGCTCGGGCCCCCAGCCGTACAGCGTCACCAGACGCTGCCACGCGCTCTGCACCATCACGTGGTCGATGCGCTCGACCCAGGGCCGGGGCGAGTGGAAGAACGTCGGCAGCATCAGCAGCGTGAACGCCGTGCCCACCATCGTCGTCGCGCTGTGCCGCACCAGCACCCCGAGACCGAGCCCGATCAGCGCGCACACCGGGGCGAGCAGCGCCGACGCGGCGACGGCTCGCAGCGACCCCACGTCCCCCAGCGACACCGCGGCGTCGCGGCCGCTCAGGATCGACTGCGAGAGAGCGAACGAGCCGAGCGCGCACACCAGTCCCACCGCCGTCCACAGCAAGGCGGTCACCGCCGCCTTGGCGAGGACGACCTGACGGCGCGCGGGCACCGCCACCGTCGTCGTACGGATCAGTCCGCTGCTGTACTCGCTGACCGCGACGATCGCGCCCACACTGCCCGCGGCCAGCATCAGCGTCAGCCAGCCCGCGGCGGGGAACGCGTCGCCGAGCGACCACACGTGGTCGCGCCGGGCCTGTGCGCTGTAGCGCGGATAGTTCTGGTAGTCGCCGTACGCCGCGAAACCGGCCGCCGTCAGCACGGTCAGGACGACGACGCCCAGGATCCACGGTGTCGAGCGCAGCGACCGGATCTTGATCCACTCCGCGGCGAGCAGATCGGTGAAGCGGACACGTTCGGTCGTGGTCATCGCTCCGCTCCCGCCGGATACTCGACGCGGTCGGCGGTCAGTTCCATGAAGGCCTCCTCCAACGCGGCGCCGCGCGTGGTCAGTTCGTGCAGCACGATGTGGTGCTCCAGGGCGATCGCGCCGATCCGTTCGGCGGCGAGCCCCGTCACCGTCAGGCGTTGCGTCCCGTCGGGCAGCACGTCCGCGCCCGCCGCCGTCAGCAGCGCCGCGAGGTCGGCGGCGCGCGGCGTCCCCACCGCCACGCTGAGCCGGCCGGCCCGCGCCGCGAAGGTGCGCAGCGGTTCGGCGGCGACCAGCCGGCCGCGCCCGATCACGATCAACTCCTCGGCCGTGGACTCCATTTCGGACATGAGGTGACTGGAGAGGAAGACCGTACGGCCCTGTGCCGCGAGCCCTTTGAACAGCCGCCGCAGCCACAGCACCCCTTCCGGGTCCATGCCGTTGAACGGCTCGTCGAAGAGCAGCACCGGCGGATCGCCGAGCAGCGCCGCCGCCACCCCGAGCCGCTGCTTCATACCGAGCGAGAAGCCGCCGATCCGGCGTCCGGCCGCCCCGGCGAGACCGACCTCGGCCAGCACCTCGGCGACCCGCCGCCCCGGCAGCCCGTTCGACCGGGCCAGCGCCGCGAGATGGGCGCGGGCCGTCCGGCCGCCGTGCACCTGCTGCGCGTCGAGCAGCGCGCCGGCGTGCCGCAGTCCGCGCGGGTGCGAGGCGAACGGCACCCCGTTCACCGTGGCCGACCCGGAGGTCGGCGCGTCCAGGCCTAGGATCAGCCGCAGGGTCGAGCTCTTGCCCGCGCCGTTCGGCCCGAGGAATCCGGTGACCACCCCCGGCCGCACCGTGCAGGACAGTCCGTCGACGGCCGTCGTGCGGCCGTATCGTTTGGTGAGTTCGCTGACTTCGATCACGTACGCCACCGTGCCCGGCCCGGGGCGCGGCCCGCATCGGGCCTCGGGATGCATCCCCTGGACCGATGCGGGCCGCGCACCCCTGCTCGTACGCTCACCGGCGTGAACGCAGACAACACGTCCCGCCGCTCGGCAGCCGCCTGGTGGGGACTCGCCCTCTACCCGCTGGCGCTCTCGCTCGCGCTCTTCGGTTCCACGCGGACGGTGCCCGTGGTGCGCGCGCTCGGTGTGGCCCTCGCCGCCGTGCTGCTCGCCGGGGTGGTGCGACGGCTTCCCCTGTTCGGGCTGGTCGTCGTGCTGGCCGGGACGACGCTCTCGATCCCCGCGCAGCCGTCCGGGCCGCCGTGGGAGGGCAGTGGGCGGCAGGTGACCCTGCTGGCGTTCGTCGCGGCCGACGTGGTGCTCGGGTACGTCGTCGCGCAACGGCCGCGCTCGCAGTGGATCACCGGGGTCGTGCTGTGCGCCCTCGTGCAATTCGGCGCCATCGGCGTGTTCGCCGAGACGCAGAACCTGATCGGCGGGGCCACCATCGCCCTGCTCGCGCTCTTCGTCTCCTGCATGATCGGACTGCTCAGCAGCGAGCGCCGCGAACACGCCGCGGCGGTGCGCAGCCAGGCGGTCGCCGACGCGGTGACGGCCGAACGGCTGCGCATCGCAAGGGAGTTGCACGACATGGTCTCCCACAGCATCGGCGTCATCGCGATCCAGTCCGGTGTCGCCGCCCGGGTCATCGAGACACAGCCGGGGGAGGCCCGCAGCGCCCTGGAGGCGATCGAGGCGACCAGCCGCGAGACCCTCTCCGGGCTGCGCCGCACTCTCGTCGCCCTGCGCCGGGCCGCCGAGCCCGGCGACGACGCCCCGCTCGCCCCGCACACCGGCCTCGCCGACCTCGACGGGCTCGCCCGGGACGCCGGCCTCGACGTGTCCGTCACCCGGGAGGGGACGGCGCGCACGCTGCCGCAGGACATCGACCTCGCCGCGTACCGGATCGTGCAGGAGTCGCTGACCAACGTGGTGCGGCACGCGGGCGTCGACGGCTGCCGGGTGCTGGTCGCGTACGACGACGACGCGCTGCGCCTGGAGATCACGGACGACGGCGCGCGGGCGTCGGCTACCGTTCCCGGCATGGGGATCACGGGGATGGCGGAGCGGGTGAGCCTGCTGCGCGGGGAGTTCAGTGCGGGACCACGCCCGGAGGGCGGCTTCCGGGTGGCGGCGCGGATCCCGGTGCCGGAGGCCGGCCGATGACCGTACGCGTCCTCCTCGTCGACGACCAGCCGCTGGTCCGCTCCGGGCTGCGCGTCCTCATCGCCGACACCGACGACCTGGAGGTGGTCGGCGAGGCGGGCGGCGGTGCCGAGGCCGTCGAGCGGGCCGCCGCGCTGCGGCCCGACGTCGTCGTCATGGACATCCGGATGCCCGGCATGGACGGCATCGAGGCGACCCGGCGGATCATGGCGGACGACGGCCCGGCCGCCCACGGCACGAAGGTCCTCGTCCTGACCACCTTCGACGAGGACGACTACGTGTACGGGGCGCTGCGCGCCGGAGCGAGCGGCTTCGCCGTCAAGGACATGCAGCTGGAGGACATCCTCGCGGCCGTGCGCGTCGTCGCCGCGGGGGACGCCCTGATCGCGCCCGGCGTCACCCGCCGGCTGATCGCGGACTTCGTGGGACGGCCGGGGCCCGTCGCGGCCGGCGCGCCCCGGACCGTCGGCGCGATCACGGAGCGCGAGCGGGAGGTGCTCACGCTGATCGGGCTCGGCCGCACCAACCAGGAGATCGCCGACGAGCTCTTCATCAGCATGGCCACGGCCAAGTCCCACGTGGCCCGGCTGCTGACCAAGCTGGACGCCCGCGACCGCGTCCAACTGGTCATCACCGCGTACGAGCGGGGGCTCGTGACGCCTTCGAGGTGAGGGACTTCGAGGTGACGGCCTTCGAGGTGACGGCCTTCGAGGGCCTGCTGGCCTAGAGGGCCGTCAGGATCCGCGGTCCCGCGTCGGTGATCGCCACCGTGTGCTCGGCGTGCGCGGCCCGCGAGCCGTCGTTCGTGCACAGCGTCCAGCCGTCGGCCGCCTCGTGGTAGCCGTCCTTGCCGCCGCCGATCAGCATCGGCTCGATGGCGAGGACCATGCCGTGGCGCAGTGGCAGGCCGCGGCCCGGCCGCCCCTCGTTCGGCACCGACGGGTCCTCGTGCATGTGCCGGCCCACGCCGTGCCCGCCGAAGCCCTCCGGGATGCCGTATCCGGCGGTGCGGCAGACGCGGCCCACGGCGTGCGCGATGTCACCGATGCGGTTGCCGACGACGGCCGCCGCGATGCCCGCGGCCAGCGCCCGCTCGGCGGTCTCGATCAGCCGCAGGTCGTCGGGGCGGGCCCGGCCGACGGTGAAGCTGATCGCGGAGTCGCCGACCCAGCCGTCCAGCGTGGCACCGCAGTCGATCGAGACCAGGTCGCCGTCGCGCAGCCGGTACCCGGTCGGGATGCCGTGCACGATCGCGTCGTTCACGGACGCGCAGATCACCCCGGGGAACGGGGTGGTCGCGAAGGAGGGGCGGTAGCCCAGGAAGGGGGAGCCGGCGCCCGCCGCGCGCAGCACCTCGTGCGCCACCTCGTCGAGCTCCAGCAGGCTCACGCCCACGGCGGCGTGTTCCCGGGCGGCAGTCAGTGCCTGTGCCACGACGCGCCCCGCCTCGCGCATCGCGTCCATCGATGTGTCTGTCTTCAGTTCCACCATGCCAATAACTATACCGGTATTTGAATCCGGTATAGGAATCCTGGTTCGGGTAGACTGTCGGCATGGTCCGAACCCCCTTGACCCCCGAAGAGCGCGAACGCGGCGAGCGTCTCGGTCAGTTGCTGCGTGAGGCGCGGCGCGGGCGCAGCATGACGGAGGTCGCGGCGGGCGCCGGTGTCTCCGTCGAGACACTGCGCAAGATCGAGACGGGGCGCGCGCCGACGCCCGCCTTCTTCACCGTCGCGGCCCTCGCCCGCGAGCTGGGCCTGTCCATGGACGACCTCGTGCTGCGCTGCGCGCTGGTGCCCGCCTGAAAAACGCGCGTAGCCGCCCCGTAACACGCCGGGTGTTTCCTTCCGGAGCGACAGGCTCCAGGGGGCGCGAGGATCGGCGGGGCGCACGTGACGGATACGACGGACGCGGGGCAACTGGCGTTGCCGCTGCGGGAGTTCGCGACCTGCCTGCACGGGCTCGTCGGCCGGCTCGATCAGGGCGCGGGCTGGTGCGGAGTCTTCTGGCAGCGCGATCCCGACGGCATGCGGGCCTGCCTCGAAGGGCGTGAGGTGCCGCCCTGGGACGTCGTCGCGTCGCTGCTCCAGGACCTCGCCGCGCTGCACGGTGCGGAGCACGCCGAGCGCGAGGACGGACGGGCGCGCGCCCTGCACCGCGCCGCGGCCCACGCCTACGACACGTCCCCCGGCGGCCGCGAGGCACTGGTCGAGCGGATCGGCCTCATGGCGCGCGAGCAGCACCACGCCGCCGAACGCGGCCGCGACCTCGGCCACCGCCTCGGCGCGGCCGCCACCCAGGAGGAGGCCGAGGCCGCCCGCCTGGAACTGGCCTGGGCCCGCGACGACCACGAACGGGCGACCGCCCGGATCTCCGAACTCCGCTCCAGACTGGCCGACTTGGACACCTCGCCGAACGCCCGGGCGCAGGCCCGGGATCGGGTGCAGGCCCGGGATCGGGTGCAGGCCCAGGCCCAGGCCCAGGCGCAGGTACGGGCCCCGGCCGCGCCGCAGCAGCGCCCCGAGCCCGGCAAGAAGCAGAAGCGTCGCCCCCGGGGCAGCGCCCGCTTCGCCGGACTGGAGGTCGAGGAGCCGCCCGCCCAGGACACCGCACTCCCCGCACCTGCCGCCGCCCCCGTCCCCGCCCCGGTGGCGGCGGCCACCGGCGCCCGCTTCGCCGGAGCCCGCGAGGAACCCGAAGCGCCCCGCACGCCGCGGCCCGCCGACCCCGGGGCCCGCGAAGAGATCGCCGCGGCGGTCGGGACCCTGCTGCGGCTCCGCGCGGCGTCCCGCAGCGGAGAGGCGCACATCGTGCTCGTGGAGGCCGCGAACGGGCCCGCCGCCCGCCTCCCGCTGCTCGCCGCCGAACTGCACCGGGCCGGACTCGACGCCGACTGGGCCACCCTGCTGTGGGAGGCCGCGTCGCTGCCCCCGGCCCGCCTGGTCGACGCCGCGGACGCGCTCGCCGCGGCGGGCCGCACCGTCGACGGACAGCAGGTGCTGCGCCAGGGCGTGGGTCGCCCGCCCGAGGTGATCGGCGACGCCGTCGCCGGGCTCGACGCCGAGGGGCGCCGCCGTGACGCCCGGCTCCTCCTCGACGCCTATGTGCGCACCCGCACCCCGGAGGAGGCGGCCCACAGCGCGCTCGCCGACCCCGACCGGCTGATCCCTCTGCTCCTGGACGTGGCCGGCACCGTCTCCGAGGACCGGTACCGGGACGTGCTGCACGCGCTGCGGGTCGCGGGGTACGCCGCCTGAGCCGTCCGTGGCGCGCCGTGATGACCCGCTCGGGTGTGAAACATGATCGATCCAGCGGGTTAACGACGATGGTCTTGGCAAGCCTTCCGGGTGGGCTTACGTTCGTCCCTCTACGACCCGGTCTACGGGCGTAGAGGCTCAGGCAAAGGAGCGGCTCATGGCCCACGTCGTACGTGCCGCACTCGTCCAGGCCACCTGGACGGGCGACACCGAATCCATGATCGCCAAGCACGAGGAGCACGCCCGCGAGGCGGCCCGGCAGGGTGCGAAGATCATCGGCTTCCAGGAAGTCTTCAACGCCCCCTACTTCTGCCAGGTCCAGGAGGACGAGCACTACCGCTGGGCCGAACCCGTCCCGGACGGGCCCACCGTGACCCGGATGAGCGAGCTCGCCCGCGCGACCGGCATGGTGATCGTCGTCCCCGTCTTCGAGGTCGAGCAGTCCGGGTTCTACTTCAACACGGCCGCCGTGATCGACGCCGACGGCAGCTATCTCGGCAAGTACCGCAAGCACCACATCCCGCAGGTCAAGGGCTTCTGGGAGAAGTTCTACTTCAAGCCGGGGAACCTGGGCTGGCCGGTCTTCGAGACCGCCGTCGGCCGCGTCGGCGTCTACATCTGCTACGACCGGCACTTCCCGGAGGGCTGGCGGCAGCTGGGGCTCAACGGCGCGCAGCTCGTCTACAACCCGTCGGCGACCTCGCGCGGCCTGTCGGCCCACCTCTGGCAGCTGGAGCAGCCCGCGGCCGCCGTCGCCAACGAGTACTTCGTCGCCGCCATCAACCGCGTCGGCACCGAGGAGTACGGCGACAACGACTTCTACGGCACCTCGTACTTCGTCGACCCGCGCGGGCAGCTCGTCGGGGACGCGGCGAGCGACAAGACCGAGGAACTCGTCGTCAGGGACCTGGACTTCGGCCTCATCGACGAGGTGCGCCGGCAGTGGGCGTTCTACCGGGACCGCCGCCCCGACGCGTACGACGGCCTCGTCCGGCCCTGAGCCGCGCCGTCCCCGCACCGCACCCGCACCGATCCTTCCGCGCACCGAACCTTCCTTTGTGAGCCGCGACCGACGAAGGGATGCCGCACCCGTGAACTCCCCCCTGCACGCCCGCCACACCGCCGTTCTCCCCGACTGGCTGGCCCTGTACTACGCCGACCCGATCGAGCTGACGCACGGCGAGGGCCGCCACGTCTGGGACGCCGACGGCCGTCGGTACCTCGACTTCTTCGGCGGCATCCTCACCACGATGACCGCGCACGCCCTGCCGGAGGTCACGACGGCGGTGAGCGAGCAGGCGTCGCGGATCATCCACTCCTCGACCCTGTACCTCAACCGCCCGATGATCGAACTCGCCGAGCGCGTCGCGAAGTTGTCCGGCATCCCCGACGCCCGCGTCTTCTTCACCACCTCCGGTACCGAGGCCAACGACACGGCGCTGCTCCTCGCCACCGCGTACCGCCGCTCGAACCAGATCCTGGCGATGCGCAACAGCTACCACGGCCGTTCCTTCTCCGCGGTCGGCATCACCGGCAACCAGGGCTGGTCGCCGACCAGCCTGTCCCCGCTCCAGACGCTCTACGTCCACGGGGGCGTCCGCGGCCGCGGCCCGTACGCGGAGCTGTCCGACGCCGAGTTCACCGACGCCTGCGTCGCCGATCTGCGCGACATGCTCGGCCAGACCCGCGGCGACGTGGCGGCGCTGATCGCCGAGCCGATCCAGGGCGTGGGCGGCTTCACCTCGCCGCCCGACGGCCTGTACGCCCGGTTCCGAGAGGTCCTGCGTGAGCGGGGGATCCTGTGGATCTCGGACGAGGTGCAGACCGGCTGGGGCCGCACCGGCGACCACTTCTGGGGCTGGCAGGCCCACGGTCAGTCCGGGCCGCCCGACCTGCTGACCTTCGCCAAGGGGATCGGCAACGGCATGTCGATCGGCGGCGTCGTCGCCCGCGCCGACGTCATGAACTGCCTCGACTCCCACTCCATCTCGACGTTCGGCGGCTCCCCGGTCACCATGGCCGCGGGCCTCGCCAACCTCTCGTACCTCCTGGAGCACGACCTCCAGGGCAACGCCCGCCGGGTCGGCGGCCTCCTCATCGAGCGGCTGCGCGCCATCGCGGCGACCACGCCCGTCGTACGGGAAGTGCGCGGCCGGGGCCTGATGATCGGCGTCGAACTGGACGACCCGGCGCGCACGGTCGCGGGCGCCGTCCTGGAGGCGTGCCGCGAGCAGGGCCTCCTGATCGGCAAGGGCGGCGGCCACGACACGAGCGTCCTCAGGATCGCCCCACCGCTCTCGCTGACGGTGGCGGAGGCGGAGGAGGGCGCGGGGATCCTGGAGAGGGCGCTGAGGACCGCTTCGTAGGGGCAGGACGGATGCGCTCCGTCAGGGGCGCGGGACCGTGTCCATGTGCGGCTGCGCCGCGCGGGCGCGGCCGGCCACGACGAACCGGCACACGGCCGATGAACCACGCGCCCCACGGCGCCACTCCGCACCGAGGGAGGCCCGATGCCGACCACCGCACCCGGCACCGAACACGCCCTGTCCATCCGACAGATACTCGCCCTGGAACGCATCGCGGCAGGCGAACCCGAGGTGGTCGCGGCGGCGCACCACCTCGACCGCCCCGTCCGCTGGGTGCACGTCGCGGAGGCGGCCGACGTCGGCGTCATGCTCAGCGGCGGCGAGATGATCCTCACCACGGGCGTCCTCCTCGCTGGCGACGCCCACACCCGGACCGAGTACATCAAGTCGCTGCACCGCGCGGAGGCCGCCGCGCTCGTCCTCGGTCTGGGCCGCGCGTTCCCGGCCCCGCCGGAGGACATGCGCAGGGCCGCCGAGCGCTACGGCCTGCCCATGGTGGTGCTGCACCGCCCGTTCCCGTTCGCCGAACTCACCGAGGAGGTCCAGTCCCGTCTGGTCCGCCGGAAGTTCGCGGCCGTCAGCCTCTCCGAGGGCATCCGCACCGCGCTCACCGCACTGATCACGGCGGGCGCCCCGCTGCAGGCGCTGCTCGACGAGGTCGCCGCGCACAGCGGCTGCCCGGTGGTCGTCACCAACCTCGCCCACCGGGTCCTCGCCACCGCGGGCGAGCGGTCCGCCGTCGACGACGTCCTGCGCGACTGGGACCGGATCGCCCGGCAGCCAGGGGGAGTCGACGGCGAAGGCTGGCTCCGCGCCGACCTCGGCGGGCGCGGCGAACGCTGGGGCTCCGTCGCACTGTGCGGCTACCGCGGCGACGGCGCCTCGGGCCGCCTCCTCGCCGACCGCGCCGCCGAGGCCCTCGTCCTGCACCGCATGCTCGCCGGCGCCGGGGCCACGAGCTGGGAGGAGCAGTCGGCGCAGTGCCTGCTCGCCGATCTGGTCTCGGGCACCGCACCGGCCCGCCAACTCCTGCCCCGCGCCCGGGCGGCGGGCCTCCCCGTCAACCGCCGCACCTTCGTCCCGCTCGTCGTCCGCGACGGCGACGCCGCCCAACTCGACCTCGTCCTGCGCCTGTTGGGCCTTCCGGCGCTCGTGGCCGAACTCGCCGACGGCGCCACCGCGGTACTGCTCAGCCTCGCCCGCGACCAGGCCGCCGAGCCGCTCGCCGCGCACTTCGCGGCCCGGCTGCGCGCCGAGACCGGCGAACCCTCCGTGGTCGCCGCCGGGCCCGCCTGCACGGCCTGGGACGAGGTGCCGGACGGGCTCCAGGAGGCGCTGCACGTGGCCGACGCGGTCACCGGCTCACCGCCCGACGTGCCGCTGCCGTCCGTGGTCCGGCTCGGCGACGTACGGCTGCGCGGACTGATGCGGCTGCTCCGCGACGACCCGCGCGTACTCTCCTTCGCCGAGAGGGAGTTGGACGGCCTGCTGTACGCCGACGACGCCGACGGGCTGCTCCCGGTGCTGCGCACCTACCTCGCCACCGGCCGCAACAAGTCCCGTACCGCCCAGCTGCACCACATGAGCCGGCCCGCCCTCTACCGCCGCCTCGAAGCCATCGAGTCGCTGCTCGGCATCGACCTCGACGACTTCGAGCAGGCCGCGTCCGTGCACATCGCGCTGCTCGCGCACGACGCACAGGGAGCGTGACACGGTGCAACGCCGTCCGGCCGCGGACGTGACACGGTGCAACTCGGCGCGGGCCGCCGGGATTCCTATCGTCGTGGGCACACCGAGCACCTCGACCGTCCGGAGGTCCAGATGAGCCCCGTGATCCGTGCCGCGATCTTCCAGACCGCATGGACCGGCGACAAGGAATCCATGATCAAGGTGCACGAACAGGCCGTTCGTGACGCCGCCGCCCAGGGCGCCCAGGTCCTGTGCTTCCAGGAGCTGTTCTACGGCCCGTACTTCTGCCAGGTGCAGGACCCGGCCTTCTACGAGTACGCCGAAGCGATTCCGGACGGACCGATCGTCCAGCGCTTCCAGGAGCTGGCCCGCGAGCACAACATCGTCCTCGTCCTGCCCATGTACGAGGAGGAGCAGCCCGGCGTCCTCTACAACACCGCCGCCGTCGTCGACGCCGACGGCAGTTACCTCGGCAAGTACCGCAAGACGCACATCCCGCAGGTGAAGGGGTTCTGGGAGAAGTTCTACTTCCGCCCGGGCAACTCCGGCTGGCCCGTCTTCGACACCGCCGTCGGCAAGATCGGCGTCTACATCTGCTACGACCGGCACTTCCCCGAGGGCTGGCGCGCCCTCGGCCTCGAAGGCGCCCAGATCGTCTTCAACCCGTCGGCCACCAGCCGCGGCCTGAGCCGCTACCTCTGGCAGCTGGAACAGCCGGCCGCCGCCGTCGCCAACGAGTACTTCGTCGGCGCCATCAACCGGGTCGGTGTTGAGGAGTACGGCGACAACGACTTCTACGGCACGTCCTACTTCGTGGACCCCGAGGGCCGGTTCGTCGGCGAGGTCGCCGACGACAAGGCGCCCGAACTCGTCGTCCGCGACCTCGACCTGGCCAAGCTGCGCGAGGTCCGCGACCGCTGGCAGTTCTACCGCGACCGCGCCCCGCAGGCGTACGAGCCCCTCACCCGCCCCTGACCAGCTGCTTCTGGAGGAGAACATGAGCGCCGTCCGTACCGTCGTCCGCGGCGGTCTCGTCGTCACCGCCGCCGACGAGATGCACGCCGACGTCCTCATCGAGGACGGACGCGTCGTGGCCCTCGCGGCCAGTGGCAGCGACACCGCCGCGTCCTGGACGGACGCGCGCACCATCGACGCGTCACACAAGTACGTCATCCCGGGCGGCGTCGACGCGCACACCCACATGGAGATGCCGTTCGGCGGCACGTTCGCCGCGGACACCTTCGAGACGGGCACGCGGGCCGCCGCCTGGGGCGGCACCACTACGATCGTCGACTTCGCGATCCAGAGCGTGGGCCACAGCCTGCGCGAGGGCCTTGACACCTGGCACGCCAAGGCGGACGGCCGGTGCGCCGTCGACTACGGCTTCCACATGATCGTCTCCGACGTGAACGAGGACACGCTGAAGGAGATGGACCTGCTGGTGGGGGAGGGCGTCACCTCCTTCAAGCAGTTCATGGCGTACCCGGGCGTCTTCTACTCGGACGACGGCCAGATCCTGCGCGCCATGCAGCGGGCCGGCGAGAACGGCGGGCTGATCATGATGCACGCCGAGAACGGCATCGCGATCGACGTCCTCGTCGAGCAGGCCCTCGCCCGCGGCGAGACCGACCCCCGCTACCACGGCGAGGTCAGGAAGGCCCTGCTCGAAGCCGAGGCGACGCACCGCGCCATCAAGCTGGCCCAGGTGGCCGGCGCCCCGCTGTACGTCGTCCACGTCTCGGCGCAGGAAGCGGTCGCCGAGCTGGCGCGAGCCCGGGACGAGGGCCTGCCGGTCTTCGGCGAGACCTGCCCGCAGTACCTCTTCCTGTCCACCGACAACCTCGCCGAGCCGGACTTCGAGGGCGCCAAGTACGTGTGCTCGACGCCGCTGCGGCCCAAGGACCACCAGGCGGCGCTCTGGCGCGGCCTGCGCACCAACGACCTCCAGGTCGTCTCCACCGACCACTGCCCGTTCTGCTTCGTCGGGCAGAAGGAACTGGGCCGCGGCGACTTCTCCAAGATCCCGAACGGCATGCCGGGTGTCGAGAACCGGATGGACCTGCTGCACCAGGCGGTCGTCGACGGGCACATCACGCGCCGCCGCTGGATCGAGATCGCCTGCGCCACCCCGGCGCGGATGTTCGGCCTGTACCCGAAGAAGGGCACCATCGCCCCGGGCGCCGACGCGGACATCGTCATCTACGACCCGCACGCCGAGCAGACGGTGAGCGCCGAGACCCACCACATGAACGTCGACTACTCCGCGTACGAGGGCAAGCGCCTGACCGGCCGCGTGGAGTCCGTGCTCTCGCGCGGCGAACTCGTCATCACCGACCGGGAGTTCACCGGGCGCGCCGGACACGGCACGTACACCCCGCGCGGCACCTGTCAGTACCTGAACTGACCCTGAACCGAACCTGATCTGAGCAAGCGAGGGATCGCATCATGGACTTCGGACTCGTCCTGCAGACCGACCCGCCGGCCTCCGGGGTCGTGGAGCTGATGAAGCGGGCGGAGGGCGTCGGCTTCACCCACGGGTGGACGTTCGACTCGTGCGTGCTGTGGCAGGAGCCGTTCGTCATCTACAGCCGGATCCTCGCGGAGACGCAGCGGCTGATCGTCGGCCCGATGGTGACCAACCCGGGCACCCGGACGTGGGAGGTCACCGCCTCCACGTTCGCGACGCTCAACGACATGTACGGCAACCGCACGGTGTGCGGCATCGGCCGCGGCGACTCCGCGATGCGCGTCGCGGGCCGCACACCCAACACGCTCGCCCGGATCAGCGGCGCCATGAAGGTGATCCGCGCGCTGGGCCGCGGCGACGAGGCCGACCTCGGCGGCACCGTCATCAGGTTCCCGTGGGTGCGCGCGGGTGCCGAACTCCCCGTCTGGATGGCCGCGTACGGCCCCAAGGCCCTGAAGATGACCGGGGAGGAGGCCGACGGCTTCATCCTCCAGCTCGCCGATCCGTTCCTCACCGAGTGGATGGTCAAGGCGGTGCGGGACGCGGCCGTCGCCGCGGGCCGCACGGCGCAGGACGTGAAGATCTGCGTCGCCGCTCCCGCGTACGTGACCGACGACGACTCGCCCGAGGCGCTCGCCCACGCCCGTGAGCAGTGCCGCTGGTTCGGCGGCATGGTCGGCAACCACGTCGCCGACCTGGTCTCCAAGTACGGCTCCCACTCCGGGATGGTGCCGGACGAGCTGACCGAGTACATCAAGGCGCGCGAGGGGTACGACTACGCGCACCACGGCCGCTCCGGCAACCCGGACACGGCTTTCGTCCCCGACGAGATCGTCGACCGCTTCTGTCTCATCGGCCCGGTCTCCGCGCACGTCGAAAAGCTGCGCGCGCTGCGGGAGTTGGGCGTGGACCAGTTCGCGATCTACGCGATGCACGACGCGAAGGAGAAGGTCATCGACGTGTACGGGCAGGACGTCATCCCGGCCCTGAACGCATGACAGGAGATTTAAGGACCCCCACAACAGCACGACCCAGCACGGCAGTTCACGGCTTCCGCACGGCCGCAATCCCACGTTCCCCTCCCTAGAACGGACTGCCTCATGACCGACATAGCCCCGCCACCGCCCGCGGTGGATCTGGCCGCCGACGCCTATCCGGCCGGCAGCCGGTACGCCAATGAAGACCTGCGGCCGGTACCGCTCGCCGAGCGGCGCTGGACGACGTACAACTTCGTGGCCCTGTGGATCGGCATGGCCCACTGCATCCCGTCCTGGACCCTCGCCTCCGGCCTGGTGGCGCTCGGCATGGACTGGAAGCAGGCGGTGCTCACCATCGCCCTCGCGAACGTGATCGTGCTGCTGCCGATGCTGCTGACCGGTCACGCGGGGCCGAAGTACGGCATCCCGTTCCCTGTCCTGGCCCGCGCCTCGTTCGGGGTGCGCGGGGCGAATCTGCCGGCCATGGTGCGGGCGGCGGTGGCGTGCTGCTGGTTCGGGATCCAGACCTGGATCGGCGGCCAGGGCATCTTCGTCCTGCTGGGCAAGATCTTCGGAGGCTGGGCCGACGCCGGGACGATCGGCGGCTACCCGTGGACCCTGTGGCTCTGCTTCGTCGTCTTCTGGGTCCTCGAACTCGCCATCATCTACCGGGGCATGGACACCCTGCGCCGCTTCGAGAACTGGGCGGCCCCGTTCGTGCTCGTCGGCGCGGTGGTGCTGCTCGTGTGGATCGCGAACAAGGCGGGCGGGTTCGGGCCGCTGCTGCACGAGCCGTCGAAGGTCGGCTGGGGCGCGGACTTCTGGAAGGTCTTCTTCCCCGGCCTCATGGGCATGATCGGGTTCTGGTCGACGCTGTCTCTGAACATCCCCGACTTCACCCGCTTCGGCAAGGGTCAGAAGGCGCAGATCTGGGGCCAGGCCCTCGGGCTGCCCACCACGATGACCCTGTTCGCGCTGATGTCGGTGCTGGTGACGGCCGGTTCGGAGAAGGTGTATGGCGTCGCGATCTGGGACCCGGTCGCGCTGGCCGGCAAGACGGACAACGTCTTCGGGCTGCTGTTCGCGCTCATCACGGTGTTCGTCGCGACGATCAGCGTCAACATCGCCGCCAACGTGGTGTCGCCCGCCTACGACCTCGCCAACCTCGCCCCGAAGATCATCAATTTCCGCACCGGCGCGATCATCACCGGCGTCATCGGTGTCCTGGTCATGCCCTGGAAGCTGACCTCGACGCCCGAGCTGTACATCTTCACGTGGCTCGGTGTCGTCGGCGGACTGCTCGGCACGGTCGCCGGCATCCTGATCGCGGACTACTGGATCGTGCGGCGCACCGTGCTGCACCTCGCCGACCTGTACGTGGAGGGCGGCCGCTATTGGTACTCGGGCGGCTGGAACTGGCGGGCCGTCGCCGCGTTCGCGGTGGGCGGGGTGCTGGCCGTCGGGGGCTCGTACTCGACGCTCGACGCGAAGGGGAACAAGGCCGGCCCCTTCCCGGTCGACGGCATCATCCCCTTCCTGAAGCCGCTCGCCGACTACGGGTGGGCCGTGGGACTCGGGGCGTCCCTGATCGTCTACCTCGCGCTGATGGCCGGACGGTCCCGGGTGTGATCTGGGCCACTGGCCCCATCGCGCGGTGCGCCGCGCCCTCCCCGGGGCGTGGCGCACCGAGCCGTCGCGACCGGCCTCAAAGCCCCTTGCCGGCTGCCTAGTTGATGCGTGGGCGGATGGGTGGCGGGACGGGAGCAAGGGGTTTCGCGCCTTGTCCGCGACCTGAGAATGCCGTCTCGATCCGTGTTGACTTTCCTGGGTGTGCCGAGTCATATTCCTCGGCATGTCACGGTCACAGAGCCCCTCCACCTTGGAGCAAGCAGCCATTGAGCTTGCTCTCATTGGTGTGACCAGGCTCAGTGTCTCCGACGATCACTGTTGCTGACGCCAGCCCCCGTGCGCAGGCGCAGCATGTTTTCTCCCATGCCGGACGACTGTCTCATCATGCAGTCGTGACCGTTCGTACCGCTGCCTGCGCTCACCCCTCCCCGCACGCAGCACCCCGAAAGGTCATCCTCCGATGCGTCAACCGTCCGTCATATCGCGTCGCCTCGCAGCGGCTCTCGCCGTCACCGCCATAGCCGTGGGCGCCGCCGCGTGCGGGCCCGAGGACAGCAAGGCGGGGAGCGGTGGCGCCGCCAGTGCCCCCAAGAAGGGCGGCACCCTCACCGTCCTCAACAGCTCCCCGCAGGAGGACTTCGACCCCGCGCGGCTGTACACCTCCGGCGGCGGCAACATCCCCTCGCTCGTCTTCCGTACGCTCACCACCCGCAACCGCGAGGACGGCGCCGCGGGCGCCAAGGTCGTTCCCGACCTGGCCACCGATCTGGGCACGCCCAGCAAGAACGCCACTGTGTGGACATACCACCTCAAGGACGGGCTGAAGTACGAGGACGGCTCGGCGATCACCAGCGCCGACATCAAGTACGGCATCGAGAGATCGTTCGCGGCCGAACTCTCCGGCGGCGCACCGTACTTGAGGGACTGGCTGATCGGCGGGGCCGACTACGAAGGCCCGTACAAGGACAAGAAGGGGCTCGACTCGATCGAGACGCCCGACGAGAAGACGATCGTCTTCCACCTGAACAAGCCCGAGGGCGAGTTCCCCTACCTGGCCACGCAGACCCAGACGACCCCGGTGCCGAAGGCCAAGGACACCGGCACCAAGTACGAGCAGCACCCCGTCTCCTCCGGCCCGTACAAGGTCGTCAAGAACGAGGGCGACGGCGAGCACCTCGTCCTGGCCAGGAACACGCACTGGTCGGCGGCCACCGACGCGGAGCGCAAGGCCTACCCCGACAAGATCGACGTCCGGTCCGGGCTCGACTCCGCCGTCATCAACCAGCGGCTGTCCGCCTCGCGCGGCGCCGACGCCGCCGCCGTCACCACCGACACCAACCTCGGCCCCGCCGAACTCGCCAAGGTCAGCGGCGACAAGGACCTCGCCGCCCGGGTCGGCACCGGCCACTTCGGCTACACCAACTACATCGCCTTCAACCCGAAGGTGAAGCCGTTCGACAACCCCAAGGTGCGCCAGGCCATCTCCTACGCCGTCGACCGGACCTCCGTCGTCAACGCGGCCGGCGGTTCGTCGCTCGCCGAGCCCGCCACCACCTTCCTGCCCGACCAGAAGTCCTTCGGGTACACGCCCTACGACCACTTCCCTGCGGGTAAGAACGGCAACGCCGCCAAGGCCAAGGAGCTGCTGAAGGAGGCCGGTTACCCGAAGGGGCTGACCGTCACCCTCACCCACTCCAACGCCAAGGACTTCGCCACCAGCCCCGAGATCGCCACCGCCATCCAGGAGGCGCTCAAGAAGGCCGGCATCACCGTCGAGCTCAAGGGCCTGGAGGACAACGACTACTCCGAGACGGTCCACAACGTGAAGAAGGAGCCCGGCTTCTTCCTCGGCGGCTGGGGAGCGGACTGGCCGTCCGGCGGCCCGTTCTTCGCCCCGATCTTCGACGGCCGCCAGATCGTCAAGAACGGCTACAACTTCAACTCCGCCCAGCTGAACGACTCCTCGGTCAACAAGGAGATCGACGAGATCAACAAGCTGACCGACCTGAAGGCCGCCGCCGCGCGCTGGGGCGCCCTCGACAAGAAGGTCGGGGAGCAGGCGCTGACCGTGCCGCTGTTCCACCCGGTCTACAAGCGTCTGTACGGCTCGGCCGTCAAGAACATCGTCATCAGCGACTGGACCGGTGTGCTCGACGTCTCGCAGGTGTCGGTCAAGTAGCCATGGCCGAAGCCCTGTTGATCGAGAACGCGGAGGCGGGGGCGGACATCGCCCCCGCCTCCGGGGGCCGCCACCCGTTCCGGGAACGGCTGCGCGCCCAACGCTCCGCCCTCGTCGCCGCCGTCATCGTCGGCCTGCTCGTCGTCGTCGCGCTCGCCGCGCCGCTGCTCAGCGCCCTCGAAGGGCAGGACCCGACCACGTACCACCCGGGACTCGTGGACTCCGCCACCGGCGGTGTGCCGCTCGGCTCGTTCGGCGGGATCAGCGGCGCGCACTGGCTCGGCGTCGAACCCCTCACCGGACGCGACCTGTTCGCCCGCGTCGTGTACGGGGCCCGGGTCTCCCTCGGCGTCGCGCTCGGCGCCACCCTGCTCCAGGTCGTCATCGGCACCTGCGTCGGACTCGCCGCCGGACTCGGCAACCGGTACGTCGACCAAGCCCTCAGCCGCATCACCGACGTCGTCGTCGCGCTGCCCATCATGGTTATCGCGCTCGGTGCCCTCGCCGTCGCCCCGGCCGCCTTCCCGCGCCCGGTGCTGATCGCCGTGGTCATCGGGCTCATCGGCTGGTCCGGCATCTCGAAGATCGTGCGGGCCCAGACGCTGTCCCTGAAGTCGCGCGACCACGTCGCCGCGGCCCGGCTCAGCGGCTGGAGCTCCTGGCAGGTCGCCCGGCGCGAGCTGCTGCCCGCGCTCGGCGCGCCCGTCATCACGTACGCCGTCCTGCTCTTCCCGGCGAACATCGTCGTCGAGGCCGCCCTGTCGTTCCTCGGCGTCGGCATCAAGCCGCCCACACCGTCCTGGGGACAGATGCTCAGCGACGCCGACACCTGGTACCAGGCGGCCCCCACCTATCTGCTGATCCCCACCGTGCTGCTCTTCGTCACCGTGCTCGCGCTGACCGTCCTCGGCGAGGGCGTGCGCACCGCGCTCGACCCGCGCGCCGCGTCCCGGCTACGGATCGGCACCGGCCGCAAGAAGGAGGCCGACGCATGACCGGGTTCCTGCTGCGACGCGTCGCGGGAGCCGTCTTCGTGCTCTTCGCGCTGAGCGTCGTCGTGTACGCCGCCTTCTACGTCGCTCCGGGCGACGTCGCCCAGATCGCCTGCGGCCCGCGCTGCTCGCCCGCCCAAGTCGCCCAGGTCAGCGACCAGTTGCACCTCGGTGACCCGCTCTACCTGCAGTACGCCCACTTCGTGCAGGCACTGTTCGCCGGTCGCGACTACTCCACCGGTACCGGCGTGCTGCACTGCCCGGCGCCCTGCCTCGGACTGTCGTACCAGAGCGACCAGCAGGTCACTCAGCTGATCCTCGGCAAGCTCCCGGCCACCGCCTCCCTCGTCGTCGGCGGGGCCGTGCTCTGGGTGCTGCTCGGGGTCGGCACCGGGATCCTGTCGGTGTGGCGGCGCGGCCGGCCGACCGAGCGGATCCTCACCTGGATCACCCTCGCCGGCATGGCGACGCCGGTCTTCGTCATCGGTCTGCTGCTGATCATCGTGCTCGTCACCGCGCTCCAGATCCTGCCGTTCCCCGACTACGTGCCGTTCACCGAGAACCCCGAACAGTGGGCCTGGAACCTGCTGCTGCCCTGGGTCTCGCTCGCCCTGGTCTCGGCGGCGCCGTACGCCCGGATGACCCGCGCCGCCATGCTGGAGACCCTCGCCGAGGACCATGTGCGCACCTTCCGCGCGTACGGGGTCGGCGAGCGGACGCTGGTACGGCGGCACGCGCTGCGCGGCGCCCTCGCGCCCGTGATCGCGCTCGGCGCCCTCGACATCGGCTCCATGTTCGGCGGCGCCGTCCTCACCGAGTCCCTCTTCGGGATCCCGGGGATCTGCCGCGAACTCGTCGACGCCGTCAAGACCGTGGACCTTCCGGTCGTCGTCGGTCTGGTGCTCGTCACCGGATTCTTCGTCGTCCTCGCCAACGCCGTCGCCGATGTCCTCCAGGCGCTGGCCGACCGACGGGTGGTGCTCGCATGAGCCTCGTGGACGTCACCGATCTGTCCATCTCCTTCGGCGACGTACGGGCGGTGGACAAGCTGTCGTTCTCGCTGGAACCCGGCGCCGCGCTCGGCGTCGTCGGCGAGTCCGGCTCCGGCAAGAGCGCGTCCGCGTACGCGCTGCTCGGCCTGCACCGGGGGACCGGCGCCGTCGTCAGCGGATCCGTCCGGGTGGCGGGCGTCGACGTCAACGCCGCCGGCGACGCCGAACTGCGCTCCCTGCGGGGCGGCACGGCCGCGATGGTCTTCCAGGACCCGCTGTCGTCCCTCGACCCGTACTACGCGATCGGCGACCAGATCGCCCAGGTGTACCGGGTCCACCACAAGGTCTCCCGACGGGCCGCCCGCGCCCGCGCCGTCGAGGTCCTGGACCGGGTGCGGATCCCCGACGCGGCCCGGCGGGCCCGCTCCCGGCCGCACGAGTTCTCCGGCGGCATGCGGCAGCGGGCCCTGATCGCGATGGCGCTCGCCTGCGAACCCCGGCTCCTCATCGCCGACGAACCGACGACCGCCCTCGACGTCACCGTGCAGGCCCAGATCCTGGATCTGCTGCACCAGCTGCGGCACGAGACGGGCATGGGCCTGCTCCTCGTCACCCACGACGTGGGCGTGGCCGCCGAGTCGGTCGACGACGTGCTCGTCATGCAGGCGGGCCGGGCGGTCGAGCGGGGGCCCGCGCGGGACGTGCTCGGGGCGCCCCGACAGCCGTACACGAAGACGCTGCTGGCGGCGGTCCCGCGGATCCCCGACGACCCGGGCGACCACGCGGGGGAGCCGCACCGGCAGACACCCGACGACCCACGCGAACCGCTCGTCGAGGCCGTCGGTGTACGCCGGGTCTTCGGCCGCGGCGGCCACGCCCAGGCGGCCGTCGACGGCGTCTCGCTCAGCGTGCACCGCGGTGAGACCGTCGGCGTCGTCGGGGAGAGCGGCAGCGGCAAGACCACCCTCGGCCGCATGCTCGTCGGCCTGCTCGACCCGACCGAGGGCACGGTCACGCGCCGGGCCCGGGTGCAGATGGTCTTCCAGGACCCCGTCTCCTCGCTCAACCCGCGCCGCTCCGTGGGCGAGTCGGTGGCCGATCCGCTGCGGGCGGCCGGGCAGCGCGACGAAGCGGCGATCCGGGCCAGGGTGGCCGAGCTGCTCCGCCGCGTCGGCCTCGACCCGGCCCACTACGACCGCTACCCGCACGAGTTCAGCGGCGGCCAGCGCCAGCGGGTCGGCATCGCCAGGGCCCTGGCGGCCGAGCCGGACCTCATCGTCTGCGACGAGGCCGTCTCGGCGCTCGACGTGACGACCCAGGCCCAGGTCACCTCCCTGCTGGCCGAGTTGCAGGAGGAGCTGGGGCTCTCCCTCGTCTTCATCGCGCACGACCTCGCCGTCGTCCGGCAGGTCAGTGACCGGGTCGCCGTGATGCGCCGGGGACGAATCGTCGAGGAGGGGCCGGTGGAGCAGGTCTACGGCGATCCGCGCGACCCGTACACGAGGGCGCTGCTCGCGGCGGTGCCCGTGCTCGACCCCGCACGGGCCGCGCAGCGGCGTGCGGCACGTGCGGAGCTTGCGGCGGTCTGAGGTGATTCGGCCGTCGCCGACGGCGCGTCACATGACGTACAGGTAAACGGAGTTGTCCGCCGGGACAGCGCTGGTCGGCCGACATGTGCCGAGCGGACAAGAGGCGTGCATGACGGTCCGATCTAGGTTTCAGCCACTGATCCCGGGGAGGACCTCATGCTCGGCTCCACCACGTCCCGCACCACCCGTACCAGGCTCTTTGTGCGGACGGCGCCCTTGATCGCCTGTTCGCTCGCCCTCACCCTCACCGCGTGCGGATCGCGCGACGAGGGCGACGGCGACGACAGTGCGTCGGGCGGCGGCTCGACCACCATCACCATCGGCTACGACTCGCCCCTGTCCAAGGACCTGGCCGCCGTCGGCCTCGGCATGCGCAACTCCGCCGAACTGGCCGTGAAGCAGGCCAACAAGGAGAAGGCGGTGCCCGGCGTCACCTTCAAGCTGCAGCCCAGGGACGACCAGGGCACCCCGAACATCGGCCAGCAGAACGCGGCCGCGTTCGTCTCCGACACCTCCGTCATCGGCGTCGTCGGCGCCTACAACTCCTCGGTCACCGCCGCCATGCAGTCCACCCTGCACGACGCGCGGATGGTCCAGATCTCCGGCGCGAACACCGCCGCCACGCTCACCAAGGGCGCCGACTACACGGCCCACCCCGAGCGGCAGTACGACAACTACTTCCGGACGATCTCGACCGACGACGTCGCCGTGCCCGTCACCGCCTCGTACCTCTACAACGACCTGAAGATCAAGAAGATCGCCACGGTCGACGACAAGAAGACCTACGGCAGCCAGATCGTCGACGACTTCACGACGGCGTACAAGAAGCTCGGCGGCAAGGTCGTCATCCACCAGTCCGTCAACCCGGACGAGTCCGACTACTCCGCCGTCGTCAACAGCGTCAAGTCCTCAGGCGCACAAGGGGTGTTCTACGGCGGCGAGTACCCGCAGGCGGCCGCGCTGAAGAAGCAGCTCGTCGCCGCCGGGTTCGACGGTCCGATGGGCGGTGGCGACGCCGTCAAGGACGACCAGCTGATCGCCCTGGCCGGTGCCAAGGCGGCCGACGGCACCTGCACCCACTCCGACGGCGCCCCCATCGAGAAGATGACCACGTCGAAGTCGTTCGTCTCGGCCTACGAGGCGGCCGGCTACCAGCAGACCTACGGCGTCTTCGGCATCTACACCTACGACGCGACCACCGCGCTGATCAAGGCCGTCGCCGCGGCCGTGAAGGCCGACGGCGGCAAGGTCGGCGACGTCGCCCGGCTGCGCCCGAAGGTCGTCGCGGCCATGGGCAAGGTCTCCTTCGAGGGCGCCACCGGCACCATCGGCTTCAACGAGTACGGCGACAGCACCAACCCGGTCATCAGCATCAACTGCGTCAAGAACGGCAAGTGGGCGGACGGCGTCAAGGTGGTCACCGTCAAGTGAGCACCACCGACCTCTTCCAGCTCCTCACCGACGGACTCGTCCTCGGCGCGATGTACGGCCTCATCGCGGTCGGCTACACGATGGTCTACGGCATCCTCCAGATCATCAACTTCGCCCACGGTGAGATCTTCATGCTCGGCGGGTTCGGCGCCCTCTTCGTGTACGCGTGGGTGCCGGGCCTGCACCAGGTGAACCTCTGGATCGCCCTGCCCGTCCTGCTGATCGCCGCGGTCCTGGTCTCCGTGACCGCGGCGGTCGCCGCCGAGCGGTTCGCCTACCGGCCGCTGCGCGGCGCGCCCCGCCTGGCCCCGCTCATCACCGCCATCGGTCTCTCCCTCTTCCTCCAGCAGGTCGTGTTCAACTTCTTCACCCTGCCGGGCAAGTCCGTCGGCGTCACCGCACCCGTCCCCTTCCCCCAACTCCCGGGCACACCACTCCACTTGGGCGGGGTGACCGTCTCGTACGCGGCGATCCTCACGCTCGTCCTCGCCGCGGCGGCGATGGTCGGGCTGAGCTGGTTCGTCGGCCGCACCCGCACCGGGCGCGCCATGCAGGCCACCGCGCAGGACCCCAGGACCGCCCGGCTCATGGGCATCGACACCGACCGCGTCATCGTCATCGCCTTCGCCCTCGGCGCCGTGCTCGCCGCCGTCGCCTGCCTCACCCAGGGGCTCAGGCTCGGCACCATCTCGTACAACATGGGCTTCATCGCGGGCCTGAAGGGCTTCACCGCGGCCGTGCTCGGCGGCATCGGGCACATCCAGGGCGCCATGCTCGGCGGCGTCGTGCTCGGCGTCGCCGAGTCCCTCGCCTCCGGGCTGCTCCCGCACCTGCCGGCCCTGCACACCTTCGGCGGCTCCGCCTGGAAGGACGTCTGGGCCTTCGTCATCCTCATTCTGGTGCTGCTGATCAGACCACAAGGTCTGCTCGGTGAGCGCCTCGCCACGGACAGGGCGTGATCGCCGTGAAACCGCTCAGGATCCCGGCCGTCCCCGCACGGGCGGCCAGGCCGCTCGTCGTCACCGGTGTCGTCCTCACCCTCGTCTCACCGTTCCTGGCCTGGACGTGGACCAGGCGTTTCCCCGGCAACCTGACCGTCACCGGCTACCCGGGAGGCAGCCAACTCGTCACCCTCGCCACGGGGTTGCTCGCCGCGTACTTCACGGCCGCCGCTCTCGGCGTGCCGCGGCTCGCGCCCCGCGGCGCCGCCCGCGCCCTGCGCGCGGCCTCGCTCGCCGCGCTCACCTCGACCTGGATCACCGTCGGCGCGATCGCCGTCACCCTCGGCGGAGTGGTCAACGTCGAACCCGGCGGCTGGCCGGCGCTCGTCGGCACCGCGCTGCTCGCCGCCGGGGCACACGGCCTGCCGGACGACACCGCGGACGACCCGGCGCCCGACGCCCGGATGCCGCGCGTCCTCGAAGTCGCCCTGATCACCGTGGTGTTCCTCGTCGCCATGTACGTCCTCGCGTACGGCATCACGACCGGCTCGCCCGAGGAGTTCCTCGCGTTCCTGCCCGCGGCGGGGCTCGGCGCCCGCGCCCTGGCGGCGAGCGGACTGGCCGCCCGGCTCAGCCGGATCAACGCCCGCAACCGGGTCGCCGTCTCCGTGGCCGCCCTCGTCGCCGCGCTGGTCTTCCCGTTCACCCAGACCGGCGACCAGTACACGGCCATCGCCGACAACATCCTCGTGTTCGCGGCCGTCGCGCTCGGCCTGAACATCGTCGTCGGCCTGGTCGGGCTCCTCGACCTCGGGTACGTCGCGTTCCTCGGCACCGGGGCGTACACCGCGGCGCTCGTCTCCGGCTCGACGTTCTCCACGCTGCACATGGACCCCTGGCCGTTCTGGGCGACCGCCCTGCTGGGCATGGCGATCTCCCTCGTCGCCGGTCTCGTGATCGGCGCGCCGACGCTGCGGCTGCACGGCGACTACCTCGCCATCGTCACCCTCGGCTTCGGCGAGATCTTCCGGATCACCGTCAACAACCTCGACGGCACCTCGGGTCCCTCCCTGACGAACGGGCCCAACGGCATCAACTCGGTGCCGAACCTGAAGATCCTCGGCTTCGACTTCGGTGCGCCGCACGAGCTGCTCGGGGTCACCTTCGGCCGGTTCGCCAACTACTACCTGCTCCTCCTCGCCGTCATCGCGGTCATCGTGTTCGTGTACGCGCGTGCGGGCGACTCCCGGATCGGGCGGGCCTGGATCGCGCTGCGCGAGGACGAGACGGCGGCCACCGCGATGGGCATCGAGGGTTTCCGCTTCAAACTGCTCGCCTTCGGGCTCGGCGCCTCGCTCGCCGGGCTCGCGGGCACGGTCATGGCGCATCTGCAGACCAACGCCGTCCCCGAGAACTACAAGTTCGCGGACACCGCGCCGCCCAACTCGGCGTTCCTGCTGGCCGCGGTCGTCCTCGGCGGCATGGGCACCGTGTCGGGGCCGCTCGTCGGCGCGGCCCTGCTCTATCTCCTCCCCGCCAAGTTCGCGTTCTTCAGCCAATACCAGATGATGCTGTTCGGTCTCGCCCTGATCCTGATGATGCGCTTCAGGCCCGAGGGGATCGTGCCCGACCGCAAGCACCAGCTGGAGTTCCACGAGCCCGTCGACACCTCCACCACCCAGATTGCGAAGATTCCGGCATGAGCCCAACTCCCTTGCTGGAGGCGCGCGGTGTCACCATGCGGTTCGGCGGCCTCACCGCCGTCGACCAGGTGGACCTCACCGTCGCCGAGGGCGAGATCGTCGGTCTGATCGGCCCCAACGGCGCCGGCAAGACCACCTTCTTCAACTGCCTCACCGGCCTGTACGTCCCCACGGAGGGTGCCGTCCTGTTCGAGGGCGCCCCGCTGCCGCCCCGGCCCGCGAAGGTGACCCGGGCCGGGGTGGCCCGCACCTTCCAGAACATCCGCCTGTTCGCCAACATGTCGGCCCTGGAGAACGTGATCGTGGGCCGCCACACCCGCACCCGCGCCGGGCTGCTCGCCGCGCTCGGACGGGGGCCCCGCTACCGCCGGGAGGAACGCGAATCGCGGGCGCGGGCACGGGAGTTGCTCGACTTCGTCGGCCTCGCCGACCGGGAGCGGCACCTCGCCCGCAACCTCTCCTACGGCGCCCAGCGCCGCCTGGAGATCGCCCGCGCCCTCGCCAGCGACCCCCGGCTGCTGCTCCTCGACGAGCCGACCGCCGGGATGAACCCGCAGGAGACGCGCGAGGCCGAGGAGTTGGTGCACGCCGTGCGGGCGCGCGGCGTCGCCGTCCTCGTCATCGAGCACGACATGCGCTTCATCATGAACCTCTGCGACCGCGTCGCGGTCCTGGTGCAGGGCGCCAAGCTCGTCGAGGGCGCCCCCGGCGACGTACAGGCCGACGAACGCGTCGTCGAGGCGTACCTCGGCGCACCCGACGACGAGGAGACGCCGGTATGAGCGCCCTGCTGGATGTCGACGAACTCCGCGTCGCCTACGGGAAGGTGGAGGCCGTCAAGGGCATCTCCTTCCGCGTCGAGGAGGGGCAGGTGGTCACCCTCATCGGCACCAACGGCGCGGGCAAGACCACCACCCTGCACACCCTCAGCGGTCTGCTCCCCGCGGCGGCGGGCCGGGTCCGGTTCGCCGGGCAGGACCTCGACGGCGTCCCGGCGCACCGGATCGTCGCGCTCGGGCTCGCCCACTCGCCCGAGGGGCGGCACATCTTCCCGCGGCTGACCGTCGAGGAGAACCTGCTGCTGGGGGCGTTTCTGCGCAGGGACGCCGACGGTGTCGCCGATGACACGGAACGCGCGTACACGCTCTTCCCCCGGCTGCGGGAGCGCCGCACCCAGGCGGCGGGCACCCTCTCCGGCGGCGAGCAGCAGATGCTCGCGATGGGCCGGGCGCTGATGTGCCGGCCCAAGCTGCTGATGCTGGACGAGCCCTCCATGGGTCTGTCACCGATCATGATGAAGAAGATCATGGCGACCGTCGCCGAGCTCAAGGCGGGCGGCACCACGATCCTCCTCGTCGAGCAGAACGCCCGCGCGGCCCTCGCCCTCGCCGACCACGCCTACGTCATGGAGACGGGCCGCATCATCCTCTCCGGCAGCGGACGCACCCTGCTCGACGACGACAGCGTGCGCAAGGCGTATCTCGGCGAGGACTGAGTGCGCGGCGCCGGGGTGCCTCACGGCACCCGGGCGCCGGGCCTCAGGGCTTGCGGCCGACCCCGCCGAACATCGCGACCTCGGCCGGCTCGTCGCCGGCCGGGGCCCCGGGGCGCCAGCGGGAGCAGGAGACGACGCCGGGGGAGAGCAGGTCCAGGCCGTCGAAGAAGCGGGTGACCTGGTCGGGGGTGCGCTGGTTCAGCTTCGGCGTGCCGTTCGCGTTCCAGAACGCCACCGCCTCGTCGACGTCCGGCATGTCGGCGCGGGTGATGGTGTGCGAGAGCACCAGGTGACTGCCGGAGGGGAGCGCGTCGAGGAGACGGCGCACCAGGCCGTAGGGGTCCTCGTCGTCGCCGACGAAGATCACCACGCCGAGCAGCATCAACGCCACCGGCTGTGTGAAGTCCAGTGATTTCGCGGCGAGTTCGAGGATGTGGTCGACGTCGCGCAGATCGGCGTCGATGTAGTCGGTGCTGCCCTCCGGGCTGCTGGTGAGCAGCGCCTGGGCGTGCCGCAGCACCATGGGGTCGTTGTCGACGTACACGATCCGTGTCTCGGGGGCGATCCGCTGGGCGACCTCGTGCGTGTTGTCCGCCGTGGGCAGGCCGGTACCGATGTCGAGGAACTGGCGTATGCCGACGTCGGCCGTCAGATGGTGGACCGCGCGGCCCAGGAACGCGCGGTCGGCCTGCGCGTAGTCGACGATGCCCGGGTGCAGTTCACGGATCTGCCGGCCCGCGGCCTCGTCGACGGGGTAGTTGTCCTTGCCGCCGAGCCAGTAGTTCCAGATCCGGGCCGTGTGCGGCCGGCTGGTGTCGATTCGGTCGGTGAGGCTGTCCGCGTGTGCGTCGCCGCTGCTGCTGGTCACTGGGCCGTCCCTCTCCTGCTTCTGGAGCGTCCGTCGGTGGTCGTCCCGCCTCACCCTAACGGCGGATGATCTCAACGGGCTGTGCGGGCAGCCCAGTTGACGCGACCGGTCAGTACACGTCGCGCACGTACCGCTTGTCCGCCGCGAGCTGCTTCACGTACGTCGCAGCCCCCGCCTCGTCCAGGCCGCCGTGCGCCACCGCGATGTCGCGCAGTGCCCGGTCGACGTCCTTCGCCATCCGGGACGCGTCACCGCAGACGTAGAAGCGGGCCCCGTCCTGGAGCCACGACCACACCTGCGGACCGTGCTCGCGCATCCGGTCCTGTACGTAGATCTTCGCGCGCTGGTCGCGGGAGAACGCCGTGTCCAGGCGGGTCAGGGTCCCGTCCGCGACGAGCCCCGCGAGTTCGTCCTCGTAGTAGAAGTCGGTCGCGCGGTGCTGCTCGCCGAAGAAGAGCCAGTTGGGGCCGGTGTGCCCGAGCAGGCGGCGCTGTTCCAGGAAGCCGATGAAAGGGGCCACGCCGGTGCCGGGACCGACCATCACCATCGGGGTCGCGGAGTCGGCGGGGGGCCGGAAGTTCGGGGCCGCCCTGACGTGCACCGGTACCGCCGTGCCCGGTTCGGCGTCGGCGAGGAACGGCGAGCAAACCCCTTGCCGCGGCAGCCCGTTGACGTTCTCGTAGCGGACGACGGAGACGGTGAGCGACACCTGGTGCGGGTCGCTGAGCGGGCTCGACGATATGGAGTACAGGCGCGGCTGGAGCCGCCCCAGCACCTCGGCCCACTCCTGCGCGTCGGCCTTCACGCCGTGCTCGGCGACGACGTCGACGGCCTGCCGGCCCCAGGACCACTTGGCGAGTTCGCCCTTGTTGTCGGGACGCAGGAGTTTTCTCAACTCCCTTGGGTCGCGTGCTCGTTCGGTCACGAAGCGGAGCAGGTCCGGGGTCGTCCGGGTGATGTCCAGGTGGCGGAGCAGGGCCTCTTCGAGGGGGAGCTCCCCGATGCCGTCCAGGGTGACCCCGGCGTGGGCGTCGAGGGCCGTCACCGTGAGCCATTCCGCCACCAGGTCACGGGAGTTGAGCGGTCGGACGGCCAGCGCGTCGCCCGCCTCGTACGTGAACGGCGTCTCGCTCTCCCGGGTGTCGAACGTGAACCGGCGCACGTCCTTGCCCGAACCGGCCCCGCTCAGCGCGCGGTTGCCGGTGAGCCGGGCGACCGCGGGGGCGGGCTTGGCCGACCGGGGCGCGGGGGTCACCGTCGAGGGCGGAGCCGGAACCGATGGTGTCTGCGGGTCGCAGAGCGCCGTGAGCACCTGGTCGAGCCAGGCTCGCGCGGCGTCCTCGTAGTCCGGTTCGCAGTCCGTGCGCGGCGCGAGACGCGAGGCGCCCAGTTCGTCCAGGCGCCGGTCGAGGCGGCGGCCGTGCCCGCAGAAGTCGTCGTACGAGGAGTCGCCGAGGGCGAGCACGGCGTAGCGCCGCCCGTCGAGACGCGGGACGTCGGGCGCCGCCAGCGTCTCCCACAGGCCCGCACCGTTGTCCGGGGCGTCCCCGTCGCCGAACGTGCTGGTGATCAGGAGCAGATCGGCGCCGGCCGGCAGCGCGCCGAGATCGGCCTCGTCCATGCCGACGAGCGAGGCGGCGTGCCCGGCCGCGGTGAGCCGGCGCACGGCGTCCGCCGCGACCTCCTCGGCGTTGCCGGTCTGCGAGGCCCACAGGACCACGACCGGCGGCCGGGAATCCGACAGCGGCGCCTCCTGCGGGGCGCGCGAGTACATCCCGGCGAGCACCCCGTTCACCCACAGCGCGTGCTCGGGGCTGAACGGCGCCGACGGCGGCAGCACCGGCATGCCCGGCGCCCCCGCCGGAATGCCTGCAAGGAAACCCACGAGGTACTGCCGCTCCAGCGCGGAGAGCACCGGCGGCCGGGTGGCCGCGAGTCCGAACGGGTCTGCGGGAACGGCCAGTTGGGGAGCCTGCGCGGGCTCGAGCTCGGACGCGGGCGCCGGTGTCCGGACCGTCACCGTCGTCGACACCTTCGTCAGCGACACCGCGCACACCTTGAACTCGGGCTGGAAGGAGAGCGGATCGACGGCGTCGTTCGTGACCGCGTTGAGGCTCAGATACTCGCCGAACAGGTCGTTCCAGTGGAACGGCGCGAAGCAGCACCCCTGTCGTACGCGGTCGGTGACGACTGCGGGCAGCACGGCACGGCCGCGCCGCGAGGCGACCTCCACCGAGTCCCCGTCCCCGATGCCGAGCCGCTGTGCGTCGAGCGGGTGCAGTTCGACGAACGGCTCCGGGTTCAGCCGGTTGAGCTTCGGCACCTTGGCGGTCTTGGTGAGCGTGTGCCACTGGTGCGGGAGCCGGCCCGTGTTCAGCGTGAACGGGTAGTCGTCGTCCGGCATCTCGGCCGCGGGGACGTGCGGACGGGCATGGAAGACCGCGCGCCCGCTCGCCGTCGGGAAGGTGGGAACTCCCGCCTCGTCGACGTACCGGATCGGGTTGCGGTCGGGTCCGTCGGGCCGCGCGGCCGGCCACTGCACGGGCGTCGCCCGCAGCCGCTCGTAGCTCACCCCGCGCAGGTCCCAGCCCGTCTTCGGGTTCCAGGCCCGCTTGATCTCCTCGAAGATCTCCTCGGCGCTCGTGTACGAGAACCCCTCCTCGTACCCCATCTCCCGCGCCACCGCAGCGATCAGCCGCCAGTCCGCCCGCGCCTCGCCCGGCGGCGCGACGGCCGGTGAGGCCAGCGTCAGATTGCGTTCGCTGTTGACGAGCACGCCCTCGGCCTCGGTCCACAGCGCGCCGGGCAGCACCACATCGGCGTACGCGTTCGTCTCCGTGTCGGCGAACGCGTCCTGGGTGACGACGAGTTCGGCGGCCTCCAGACCCTCGATGACCGTCCTGCGGTTCGCGACGGACGCCACCGGGTTGGTGCAGATGATCCAGCACGCCTTGATCTCGCCGGCGGCCATCTTGCGGAACATCTCGACGGTGCCTCTGCCGACGCCGTCCGCGCGCAGGGTGCCGCGTTCGACCTCCCAGAGGTCCTCGACGAACTCCCGCTCCGCGTCGACGAGCACGGACCGCTGACCGGGCAGCCCCGGCCCCATGTAGCCCATTTCGCGGCCGCCCATCGCGTTGGGCTGCCCGGTCAGGGAGAACGGGCCGCTGCCGGGACGGCAGATCGCGCCCGTCGCCAGGTGCAGATTCACCAGCGCGTTCGTGTTCCAGGTGCCGTGCGTGGACTGGTTGAGCCCCATCGTCCAGCAGCTCGTCCACTCGCCCGCCTCGCCGATCAGCCGCGCTGCCTCCCGGATGTCGTCCTCGGCGAGCCCGGTGAGCGCGGCCACCGCCGCCGGCGGGTAGTCGGCGAGGAGCGGCACCAACTCCGCCCAGCCCTCCGTGTGCTGGGCGATGAACTGCGGGTCCGTGTGCCCGTTCTCGTGCAGGAGGTGCAGGATGCCGTTGAGCAGCGCCAGGTCGGTGCCCGGCGCGATCTGCAGGAACAGGTCGGCTTTCGCGGCCGTCGCGGTGCGCCGCGGGTCGACGACGATCAGCTTCGCGCCGCCCGACCTCACCCGCTCCATCATCCGCAGGAACAGGATCGGGTGGCAGTCGGCCATGTTGGAGCCGATGACCAGGAAGACGTCCGCCCGGTCGAGGTCCTGGTACGAGCCGGGCGGGCCGTCCGCGCCGAGCGACAGCTTGTAGCCGGTGCCCGCACTGGCCATGCACAGCCGGGAGTTGGACTCGATCTGGTTCGTGCGCACGAACCCCTTGGCGAGCTTGTTCGCCAGGTACTGGGCCTCCAGGCCCATCTGCCCTGAGACGTAGAAGGCGACCGCGTCGGGACCGTGCTCGTCGACGATCTCGCGCAGCCGGCGCGCCGTGTGCCGGACCGCGCTGTCCACGGTGGCGGGCTCGGGCTCACCACCGCGCTCGGAACGCACGAGCGCGGTGGTGAGCCGGCCCGGGGCGGACAGCATGGCGGCGGTCGTCGCGCCCTTCGTGCACAGCCGGCCGAAGTTCGCCGGGTGCTCCTTGTCGCCGGACGCCTTGAGGACCGTACGCCGTCCGTCGGGGCCCTGCCCGACGTCGAGGACGAGACCGCAGCCCACGCCGCAGTACGAGCAGACCGTCCGCACCTTCTCCAGGCTGGGGTCCGGCGATTCAGGCGCGGCCACAGGCACTCGCCCCTTCACGATCGTTCCGTGCCGATGTGCTCGGCTGTACTGCGAACGACCGTAGGAAATGCCCGTTACACAGGAGTCTCGCGGCCGGACCGGCGAGGGTTACACCGGGCGCACACCCGGGGCCGGTGCGCGGTGAGAGAGATGTCCCGGCGGGGTCAGTCGGCGGAGCCCAGTGCGGCCACCGCGTCCCCGGCCGCCTGCCGGGCGCCCTTGATCACCGTGTCGTTGGACGGCGCGCCCTTGGACTCGAAGTCGCTGCCGTTGTAGGTGACGGTCACCAGGACGTTGGCCTTGCGGACCGTCACCACGGACTCGCGGGTGTCCTGTTTGTCCTTGGTGGTGAGCGAGCTCGTGACCCGGGCCTCGTCGCCGAGCCCGGCGAGCGGGCTGGCCTTGGAGTCGTCGGCGCCGCCGTCCTTGTACGACTGCTTCGCCAGGGCGTCGGAGTTCTTCACCTCGAAGGAGACGTCGAGCCAGCGGTAGTCGTACCCCTTCAGCGCGCTCCACGAGCAGCCGCGGCGAACCGATTCGTCCGTGGCCGACAGCTCCTTGCCCGCCGTCTTCGCGTCCGGGACGAGCGCCTTCACCGTCTTGGCCGTGACCGTGCCGCACGGCTCGGGCGGCTTCGGGTACGTCTTCGACGCGACGCTCGCGCTGGGGCTCTGCGGCGCCGACGACTGAGGCGCCGCATCGCCCTTGTCCTTCGCGGCGGGCTCGGACATCGGCCCGGTGGACCAGGCCCAGCCGACGCAGGCGAGGACGGCGACGGGAAGGAGCCGGACGGTGAGGGTGACCGGAAGCGGGAGAGAACGCACGGCGTACGTCCCTTACGTCAGGTGGGGTGGGTGGGGGAGGTCAGTGTCACACGACTTCCTGCGCCACCGATACCGCCACTTCTGTCACCTCCGCATCACGCACCGGCATCGTCCCGGCGCAGAGCCGTCACGAGCCACACGCCCGCACGGGTTCGCACCCCGCGCGGGGTCGCGTACGGCCGGAGCGTGTCCTCCAGGAGGGCGCGCGTCGCGGACGGCACGCTCCGCGCGGGCGCCCGCGACAGCAGGAAGTCGACGGCGTCGGCGGGCGAATCACCCCAGTGGGTGTGGATGTCGACGGGGTTGACGGCGATGTCGGTGAACGAGCGGTGCAGCACCGCGTGGACCCGGTACGGCTCGGACAGCGACGCCATCGCGGTGTGCGCGGCCTGTGCGTCGGGGTCCGGGGCGGCAGGGCCCTGCCCGGCGCGGTACGCACTGCCCTCCGCGAGGCGCCGGGCGAACAGGGACAGCGCCGTGACCTCCTCCGAGTCGGGGTCCGGGCGGCGCGGGCAGACGAAGGCGAGCCGGCCGCGCGGGCGCAGCGCCCGCGCCACGTTCGCGAACGCCGTGACATGGTCCTCGAAGAACATCACCCCGCCGCGGCTGATCGCGACGTCGAAGACGCCGGGCGGGAACGGGTGCGCCTGCACGTCGCCCAGCTGGTACGCCGCGTTCGGCACCCCCTCCTGCGCGGTACGCGCGCGTGCCCGGTCCACGAGCGGCGCGGAGATGTCCACGCCGACCGCGTGCCCCGGCGCCGCGAGCAGGGCCGCGGCCCGGGTCGTCGCGCCCGCGCCGCAGCCGATGTCGAGCACCCGGTCGCCGGGCCCGATCGCGGCGGCCGCGAACAGCGCCTCGTCGGCCTCGCCCAGCATCGTGTCGAAGCGCCGGTGGTGGTCGGCCCAGTGCCGGCCGAGCGGACCGTTCCAGGCGTGGGCCTGCCGGTGATTGACGGTGGAGGTGCCGGTCATCGGGTCTCCCGGTCGGAGGTCAGGTCGCTGAGCGAAGCGGGCAGGGCCGACTCGATCCGGTCCACGGCGGCGAACGCCCCGTACGCGATCAGATGGACCAGGCAGTGGTCGGTGTACGGCGGCACCCGCCAGGCGGCGACGTCCTCGTCCGTGATCCGGTACGGCGCGAGCGCGGCGAGCAGGGCCAGGCGCGCGCCCGGCCGGTCGGCGCGGTCCGGCAGCGCGGGCCACACCGTGGGCGGATGCGTGCCGTCCCAGGCCGCGACGGTTTCCAGGACGAGGTCGAGGTCGGCGTCGTCGAGGAGCCTGCCGCCCGTCGTGGCGGCGGTGCGCAGCGCGTCGTAGGCGGCCCCGACCGGGGTGCCTGCCGCCCAGTCGGGGCCGCGGCCCGGGGAGTCGAGCAGGGTCAGGGAGGTGCCGGGGGTGTGCGCGGCCCGGACGACACGGGCGACGCTGCGGCCCGCGAGGGCCCGGACCGACGGCCAGCGCTGGGCGCCGGCGGGCAGCAGGTTCTCGGTCAGCAGGGCGGACACGATCCGGTTGATGAAGTGGAAGGCGAACGCGGTGCCGAGGTGCGAGGGCAGGTCGGCGCGGGCGAACGGTGGCGGGGTGAGCGCGGGCGCGCCGGGGACGCGGGTGACCCGCCCCCACTCCAGCAGCCGCGCCGCCCGCTCGTCGCCCGGCGTCGTGTCACGGGCCACCGCCTCGCCGAGGTCGTGGTCGCCGTGCGCGTGCAGCAGGACGGCGTGCGCGTCCACGCAGAACGGACACCGGTTGGCCTGCGAGACCCCGGCGGCGACCAGCTCGCGGTCGCCGCGCGACCCGCTGCCCGCGATCAGCGACTCGCGCAGCAACGCCCAGGCGGGCGCGAGGAGTTCGGGCGCCGACGACAGGACGATCAGCGTCGAGGGCTTCGGGATGCCGAAGTCGGTGGCGGCCTGCGCGTAGACCGCGGCGGCGGTGCCGGTGGCGGACTTCGGCGCGGGCGGGCTGGTGTACCGGTACGGGCCTGGCATGGGGGCTCCCTGGGTCGGACACGTGGTGGTGCGGACACCGCCCAGAGTCGGCCCCTGCCCCGGTCCGGGGCGTCGTACGGCCGGGCCCAACTGCGCCTACTCCCGGGGGAGTAGAACGGGCGCCGCCGCCGTCCTCGCGACGGAGGCCGTTGTCGGTGGCGGGGGCTAGCCTTCGTGAGAGGGCGGGGGATCGGGAACGTGGCGGCGGGACAGGGGGCACGGACGTGGCGGACGAGGAGAGCGCGGGCGGGGCCGTCGCCCGCTCCTTGCGCACCTACGCGGCCGACGCGGCACTGGCCGTCGTGATCGCGGCCGTGGTGATCCTGGGCGCGGCGCTCGGCGACGGCGCCGCGCCGGTGGACTACGCCCTGATGGCGGGGGCGGCGGCGGCCCTGGCCGGGTACCGGCGGGCGCCGCGTGCCGTTCTGTTCGTCTCGACCGCCCTGACCACGGCGTACGTGCTGCACGCGCACCCCGGTCCGCTGGCCGCGCTGCCGGTGATCGCGGCCGTGCACACCGCGTCCCGCGCGGAACACCGCGGCCTGGGCGGGGCCGTCGCCGGAGCCTTCCTCGCCGTGTTCGTCGTGCGGGACGCGCTCGCCGCCGACGGGGCGGCCGGGCGGGGAATGCTGCTCGCCGGTTGGTTCCTGTGCGCGGTCGTCACCGGTGTCGCCGACAAGAACTGGCGGGCGTATCTGCACCAGACGGAACAGCGCGCCCTGGAGGCCGAGCGCACCCGCGAGGAGGCGGCGCTGCGCCGGGCGGGGGAGGAACGCCTGCGCATCGCGCGGGAGTTGCACGACTCCCTCACCCACAGCATCTCGATCGTCAAGCTGCAGGCCGGAGTGGCGGTGCACCTCGCCCGCAAGCGCGGTGAGGAGATACCGGCCGCGCTGCTCGCCATCCAGGAGGCGAGCGGCGAGGCGATGCGCGAGCTGCGGGCCACGCTCGACGTGCTGCGCACCGACGAGCCCACCGGCACCCCGGCGCTGCTCGCCGAGCGCGCCCGGTCGGCGGGCATCCCTGTCACGCTCACCGTCGGCGGGCGGGAGCGGCCCCTGGCGCCGGCGCTCGACCGCACGGTCTACCGGATCGTCCAGGAGGCGCTGACGAACGTGGCACGGCATGCGGGCGCCGCGACGCCGACCGAGGTGCAACTGACATACGGGGAAGCCGAGTTGACGGTCCGCGTCACCGACGAGGGGGCCGCGGATCCCGACCGGCCGCCCACGGAGGGCACCGGCCTGACCGGCATGCGCGAGCGGGTCGACGCCGTGGGCGGCACCCTGACCGCCGGGCCGCGCGCCGGGGGAGGCTTCGAGATACGGGCGGTGCTGCCGCTGACGGGAGGCCCGGTGGCGGTGCGGGAGGAGTCGCCGTCCGCGCCCCGGACGCCGGTGGCGGACGCGGCGATGGGCGCGGCCCCGTGACCGGCCCGGTGGCCCGCCCCGTGACCGGTCCTGCGAACGGTCCTGCGACCGGTCCCGTGACCGGTTCCGCGACCGGCCCTGCGAGCGGCCCTGCGACCGGTCCCGTGACCGGCCCGGCGACCGGCCCGGCGACCGGTCCCGTGACCGGCCCCCTGGCCCGCCCCGCGATCCGTGTCGTGCTCGTCGACGACCAGGCGCTCATGCGGGCCGGGTTCCGGGCGCTGCTCGACGCCGAGGAAGGCATCGAGGTCGTCGGGGAGGCGGGCGACGCCGCCGCCGGGGTCGCGCTCGTCCGCGACCTGGCGCCGGACGTCGTGCTCATGGACGTGCAGATGCCCGGCGAGAGCGGCATCGAGGCGACCCGGCGGATCGCCGCCGACCCCGTCCTCAACGACGTACGCGTCGTCATGCTCACCAACTACGCCTTCGACGCGTACGTCTTCGAGGCGCTGCGCGCGGGAGCGTCCGGCTTTCTGCTCAAGGACAGCGAGCCGGTGGACCTGCTCGCCGGCATCGTCGTCGTCGCGCGCGGTGACGCCCTCCTGTCGCCGTCCGTCACCCGCCGCCTCATCGGCGAGTTCGTCGCCCGGCCGCCGGACCGGGCGACCGCGCCAGGACTGGAGTGCCTCACCCCGCGCGAGCGCGAGGTCACCGCGCTGGCGGCGCGCGGCCTCACCAACGAGGAGATCGCCGCGCACATGGTGATCAGCCCGTTCACCGCCAAGACGCACGTGAGCCGCGCGATGACGAAGCTCGGCGCCCGCGACCGGGCCCAACTCGTCGTGTTCGCCTACGAGTCGGGACTCGTGACGGCCCGGAGCCAGGAGGCCGGCGGCGCGGGCGCGTAGCGGCCCGGCGCGTCCGCGCCGGGCGGGGCGGGCACGCGCCGTGCGGGCCGGCCGCTAGGATCCGCTGCAAGAGATGCTGAGGACGCGGACGCTGGGTCCGCCGTGGTGGTTGGGGGTCGGCGTGGTAGCTGGTCGTGTGGTGCGCTTCGACGGAGCGCGCGGTTATGGGTTCATCGCGCCGGACGACGGCGGTGAGGACGTCTTCCTGCACGTGAACGACCTCCTCATCCCCGAGTCGTATCTGCGCACGGGGCTGAAGGTCGAGTTCGACATCGAGGAGGGCGACCGCGGCCCGAAGGCGTCCTCGGTGCAGCTGGCCGAGGGTGCGTCCGCGCCGGTGGCGGGCGGCCGGCACGTCGCCGCGGACGGCGAGGACGTGCTCTGCGACGTGCTGCGCGTCGACGAGTACACGAACGAGGTGACGGAGCTGCTGCTGCGCGCCGCTCCCTCCCTCACCGGCGAGCAGATCCTGGCGATCCGCCGCGAGCTGGTACAGAGCGGACGCAAGCACGGCTGGGTGGACGGCTGAGCCGCGACCGCTCCTGAACGGACAGGGCCCGGACCGAGTCGAGCGACTCGGTCCGGGCCCTGTCCGTTCTCGCCGCTCTTCTCCCCTGATGTCGCGGCCAGTTATTCAATCTTCATCGAATGTCGTCCGGCATGCGGACAACCCCCTTGTCCTGCGGACTGTATGCGAAATACGTTCTGCGGTATTCCTTGATCGCCCACAGGTTTCCTGTGACCCCTCATTGGTTCCTGCGGATTTTTCACTGGCGGAGGTATGCCCTCGTGCGCCGAACAGCGTTTGCCTGCACGGCAGTTGCCTTGGTGTTGTCCCTGACGGCGGGCTGCGGCTCCTTGCAGTCCTCGGCCACCGAGGTCGGCGGGGTGCGGATGACCGACGACCGTCCCGTCCGCGACGGCGGCACCCTCACCGTCGCCCTCAACGCCGACCCCGACAAGCTCGACCCGACTCTCGCCCAGACCCTGGTGGGCCGCACCGTCTTCGCCGGCATGTGCGAGAAGCTCTACGACACCGACGCCGACGGCAAGGTCGTGCCCCAACTCGCGACCGCACTGCCGAAGACCACCGACGGCGGCCGCACCGTCACCTTCTCCGTCCGCGAGGACGCGAAGTTCAGCGACGGCACCAAACTGGACGCGGCCGCCGTGGTGACGTCGCTGCTGCGCCACCGCGACCTCGCCGGCTCGGCGCGCGCCACCGAACTCGCGCCGCTCAAGAGCGCCGAGGCGACCGGCCCGTACAGCGTGAAGCTCACCCTCAAGCAGGCGTACGTCCCGCTGACCGCCGTCCTCGCCGACCGCTCGGGCATGGTGATGTCACCGACCGCGCTGAAGAAGTACGGCAAGAACTTCACCAACCACCCCTCCTGCGTGGGCCCGTTCAAGTTCGCCGAACGCGTCGGCGGTGACCGCATCGTCGTCACCAAGGACCCGAACTACTACGACGCCGACGCCGTGCACCTCGACAAGGTGATCTACAAGCCGATCCCCGACGGCGGCGTCCGCCTCGCCAACCTGCGCTCCGGCGACGTCCAGGTCGGCGACCAGATGGTCCCCGTCGACGTGAAGAGCGCCCTCACCGACAACAAGCTCCAGCTCTTCAACTCACCCTCGCTCGGCTACCAGGGCATCGGCCTCAACGTCGGCAACGTCAAGGGCCTCGGTCAGAAGCCCGGCAGGATCGACACCCCGCTCGCGGGCGACGTCCGCGTGCGCGAGGCGTTCGAGCTGGCCATCGACCGCGACCTCATCAACAAGGTCGTCTTCCAGGGCATGTACGAGCCCGCGTGCGGGCCCGTCTCCCCGGCGGCCGCGATCGCGCCCGGCGTGAAGGCGTCCGCCTGCCCCAAGCGCGATGTGGCCAAGGCCAGGCGACTGCTGAAGCAGGCCGGGGTGAAGACACCGGTCCCCGTCGAGCTGAAGACGTCCACCACGCCCGAGTGGAGCCGCATCGGCCAGGTCATCCAGGCCATGGCCAAGGACGCCGGCTTCGCCGTCACCCTGCGGCCCACCGAGTACGCCACGATGCTGGAGGAGACCGACGACGGCCACTACGCGGCCTTCAACAGCGGCTGGTCGGGACGGCTCGACCCGGACGGCAACATCGCCAGCTTCCTGCAGACGCGGGGCGCGATGAACGCCTACGGATACAGCGACAAGAAGGTCGACGCGCTCATCGCCCGCGGCCGCACCGAGTCCGACCCGGCCGAACGCGCAAAGATCTACGGTGAGTTGACCCGCCGGGTCAACGACGCGCACGCGCTCATCTACCTCTACCGCCAGAAGAACTACGTCGTCGCAGGGAAGGACGTCGCGGGCATCCGTGTCTACGGCGACGGCCTGATCCGCGTGAAGAATGCGGGGTACGCCAAGTGACGACCGCTCAGATATCGCTGAAAAAGCCCGGGTTGCTCGCCGGACACCCAATGGCCAAGTACGTCCTGACGCGCGTGCGCCAGTCCGTCATCACCCTCTTCCTCGTCTCCGTCGTGGTCTTCGCCGGGATCCGCGCGCTGCCCGGCGACCCGGCGCTCGCCCTCGCGGGCGAGGAGCGCAGCCCCGAGGCGCTCGCCGCGATCCGCGCCGAGTACGGGCTCGACGACAACATCGTCGTCCAGTACGCGCGGTTCATCGGCCACGCCCTCCAGGGCGACCTCGGCACGTCGTCGCGCACCGGCCTCCCGGTCTCCGACGCCATCGGCCAGGCGCTGCCCGTCACCCTCGAACTCGCCGCGCTCTCCCTGCTGTTGGCGATCGTCCTCGGCATCGGCGCCGGAGTCGTCGCCGCGGTGCGGCGCGGCAGGCCCGCCGAGTGGATCGCCAACGCGCTCGCCCTGCTCGGCCTGTCGATCCCGACGTTCTGGCTCGGCATCGTCCTCGTCCTGGCCTTCGCCATCGCCATCCCGGTCTTCGCCGCCTCCGGGTACGTGCCCTTCGGCACCGACCCCGTCGACAACCTGCGGCGCATGGTGCTGCCCGCGATCGTGCTCGGCTCCGGGCTCGCCGCCGTCGTCATGCGGCAGACCCGCGCCGCGATGCTCGACTCGCTCTCCGCCGACTACGTGCGCACGGCCCGCGCCAAGGGGCTCTCGCGCCGTGAGATCGTCGGCGGGCACGCGCTGCGCAACTCCCTCGTCACCGTGGTGACCGTCCTCGGCCTGCAGCTCGGCCACCTGATCTCCGGCGCCGTCGTCACCGAGCAGATCTTCGTCCTCCCCGGCTTCGGCAAGCTCACCATCGACGCCGTCTTCACCCGTGACTACGCGACCCTCCAGGGCGTCGTCCTCGTCACCTCGTTCGCGTACATCTTCATCAACCTGCTGGTCGACGTGGCGTACTCGGTCATCGACCCGCGCATCCGGCTCGGAGGTGCCCGGTGACCACCCTCGCCCTCCCGACGGTCCGCACCCGGATCGCGGGCAACGCCAAACTGCGCGCCCTGCGCAAGAACAAGCTGGCCATGACCGGCGCCGTCATCGCGGTGGTCTTCGTGCTCGCCGCGCTGTTCGCCCCGCTCGTCGCGCCGTACGACCCGGCGCGGCCCGACTTCGAGAACGTGCTCGCCGCGCCGAGCTGGGCGCACTGGCTGGGCACCGACGACCTCGGCCGCGACCAGCTCTCCCGCGTCGTGTTCGGGGCCAGGGCCTCGATGCAGGTCGGCGTCCTCGCGGTCGTCCTCGCCTTCCTCGTCGGCGTCCCGCTCGGACTGCTCGCCGGGTACTACGGCAAGATCGCGGACAGTGTCGTCTCCCGGATCACCGACACCATGCTCGCCTTCCCGTTCCTGGTGCTCGCCGTCGGCCTCGCCGCAGTCCTCGGCCCCTCGCTCACCAACGCCACGATCGCCATCGGCATCTCGCAGATCCCGGCCGTCATCCGGATCACCCGCGCCGAGACGCTGCGCCTCAAGCACGTCGACTACGTGGCCGCGGCCGTCGCCAACGGCGGCGGGGACGGCACCGTCCTGTTCCGGCACATCCTGCCGAACGCGACGTCCGCCCTCACCGTGCAGGCCACCGTCGGCATCCCCGCCGCCATCATCGGCGAGGCCCTGCTCAGCTTCCTCGGCCTCGGCGTGCAGCCGCCCGAGCCCTCGCTCGGCGTGATGCTCTCCTCCGCCCAGTCCTTCCTCGCGCCCGCGCCCTGGATGGCGGTCTTCCCCGGCCTCGCCGTGGTCGCCGCGACCCTCGCGTTCAACCTGCTCGGCGACGGCCTGCGCGACGTCCTCGACCCCCGTGGAGCGACCCGATGAGCACCACCGCACCCGTCCTGAGCGTGCGCGACCTGTCGGTCACGTTCGGGCACGGCCAGTCCGACACCCGCACCGTGCACGCCGTCGACCACCTCTCCTACGACCTGCACGCCGGTGAAGTGCTCGCCGTGGTGGGCGAGTCGGGCTGCGGGAAGTCCGTCACCTCGATGGCCGTGATGGGCCTGCTGCCGCCCACCGCCCACATCACCGGCTCGATCCGGCTCGGCGAGCGGGAGCTGGCGGGCGCCGACGACAAGGCGTACGGGAAGGTCCGCGGCAAGGACATCGCGATGATCTTCCAGGAGCCGATGACGTCCCTGAACCCGGTGCTCACCATCGGGCGGCAGATCGGCGAGGTGCTCCGCCGCCACCAGGGGCTGAGCAGGAAGGAGGCACGCGCGCGTGCCGTCGAACTCCTCGACCTCGTCGGCATCCCGGCGCCCGCGCAGCGCGTCGACGAATACCCGCACCAGCTCTCCGGTGGCATGCGCCAGCGCGTGATGATCGCCATCGCGGTCGCCTGCGACCCGTCGGTGCTGATCGCCGACGAGCCCACGACCGCGCTCGACGTCACCGTCCAGGCGGGCATCCTGGAGGTGCTCCAGTCGCTGCGCGAGCGGCTCGGCACCGCCATCGTGCTCATCACCCACGACCTCGGTGTCGTCGCCGACATCGCCGACCGGGTGCTCGTCATGTACGCGGGCCGCCCGGTCGAACAGGCCCCGGTGGACGAGCTGTTCGCGGCGCCCCGGCACCCGTACACGCGCGGGCTCCTCTCGGCCGTGCTGCGGCCCGGCACCCCCAAGGAGCGGCTCCCGGAGATCCCCGGCCTCGTCCCGAGCCTCGACGCGCAGCCCGACGCCTGCACCTTCGCGCCGCGCTGCGCCCGCGCCGACGACACCTGCACGTCGGGCCGGCCCGGCTTCAAGGCCGTCACCACCGACGCGGGCGCCGACGCCGCGCACCGCGCCGCCTGCTGGCACCCGCACACCCTCCAGGAGACCGCCTCATGACCAGCGACACCCCGGTTCTCGAACTCGTCGGCCTGGAGCGGCACTTCGCGGGCGCGGGCGGCACCGTGCGCGCCGCCGACGGCGTCACCCTGACCGTCGGCCGCGGCGAGGTCGTCGGCCTCGTCGGCGAGTCCGGCAGCGGCAAGTCGACCGTCGGCCGCTGCGCCGTCCGCCTCGACGACCCCACCGGCGGCACCGTCCGCATCAACGGCACGGACGTCACGACGATGTCGCGGCGCGCCCTGCGGCCCCTGCGCAAGGACTTCCACCTGGTCTTCCAGGATCCGTCGTCCTCGCTCGACCCGCGCATGACGGTCGGCGAGATCATCGCCGAACCGCTGCGGCTGCACGGGATCACCAAGGGCAAAGAGGCCGCCCACGCGCGCGTACAGGAACTTCTCGCGCAAGTGGGGCTGCGCCCCGAGCACGCCGACCGGCACCCGCACGAACTCTCCGGCGGCCAGCGCCAGCGCATCTCCATCGCCCGCGCCCTCTCCGTCGACCCCGACCTCCTGGTCGCCGACGAGCCGACCTCCGCGCTCGACGTGTCCGTGCAGGCCTCGGTACTGAACCTGTTGGCCGACCTGCAGCGCGACCGCGGCTTCGGCTGCCTGTTCATCACGCACGACCTGGCCGCCGTCGAGTACCTGGCCGACCGGATCGCCGTCATGTACCTGGGCCAGATCGTCGAACAGGCGCCCACGCGCGAGCTGTTCGCCGACCCCAAGCACCCCTACACGCAGGCCCTGCTGTCGGCCGCGCCGGTCCCCGACCCGGTCACCCAGCGCACCCGCGAACGCATCGTCCTGTCCGGCGAACTGCCCAGCCCGCTCGCGCCGCCGCCCGGCTGCCGCTTCCACACCCGCTGCCCGCTCGCCGTCGACCGCTGCCGCACGGAGATCCCGGCCCTGCGCACCCTCGACAGCACGGCCGGCGGCCGCGAGGTCTCCTGCCACCTGGTCGCCGACGACGGCACCGCCCCCGACGCGGCGGCCCCGGCAGCAGAGCCCTCTCGTACGATCCCGAACACGCGTACCGCCACCCGCTAGTCGCTACTAGGAGCCCTTCTTGTTCACCACCCGGCCGACCCTCCAGGGCACCTTCGGCATGGTGTCCTCCACGCACTACCTCGCCTCCCAGTCCGCCATGGCGGTCCTGGAGGACGGAGGCAACGCCTACGACGCCGCCGTCGCCGCGGGCTTCGTCCTGCACGTCGTCGAGCCGCACCTGAACGGCCCGGCCGGCGAGGTGCCGATGATCCTCGCCCCGGCCGGCGGCGAGGTGCGCGTGCTGTGCGGCCAGGGCGTCGCCCCGGCCGGTGCCACCGTCGCGCACTACAGGGACGAACTCGGCCTCGACCTCGTACCCGGCACCGGACCGCTCGCCGCCGCCGTGCCCGGCGCGTTCGACGCCTGGATGCTGCTCCTGAAGGACCACGGCACCAAGACCCTCGCCGACGTTCTCAAGTACGCCGTCGGGTACGCGGAGGACGGGCACGCGCCCGTGGAGCGCGTCGGCGAGACCGTCGAGACGGTCCGCGCACTCTTCGAGACCGAGTGGCCGTCGTCAGCCGAGGTCTACCTCGTCGACGGCAAGGCCCCGCAGCCCGGCGAACTCCTGCGCAACCGGCAGCTCGCCGCCACCTGGAAGCGGCTCATAGCGGAGGCCGAGGAGGCGGGCGGCGCCGGCAGCGCCAACCGTGTGGCCCAGATCGAGGAGGCCCGCCGCGTCTGGCGCGAGGGCTTCATCGCCGAGGCACTGGTCCGCCAGGCCCAGCGGCCCACCATGGACACCAGCGGCGAGCGCCACACCGGAACCCTGACGCTCGCCGATCTCGCCGCCTGGGAAGCGACCTACGAGGCCCCGGCCACGTACGACTGGAACGGCTGGACCCTGTGCAAGGCCGGCGGCTGGAGCCAGGGCCCCGCCTTCCTCCAGCAGCTCGCCCTGCTCCCGCCGGAACTGCCCGCCTACGGGTCGGCCGACTACGTGCACCTCCTCGTAGAGGGCTGCAAGCTCGCCATGGCCGACCGGGAGGCCTGGTACGGCGACGCCCAGGACGTCCCCGTCGACGCGCTGCTCTCCGACCCGTACAACGCCGCACGCCGCGCCCTCGTCGACCCGGAGAAGGCCTCGCACGAGCTGCGCCCCGGCAGCCCGCTCGGCGCCGAGCCGCGGCTCAGCGCGCACGCCCACGCGGTCGCGTCCGGCGAGGCCGGCTTCGACGCCATGGGGGTCGCGGGCGCCGGTGAGCCGACCGTGCAGAAGAACGGCGGGACCCGCGGCGACACCTGCCACCTCGACATCGTCGACCGCTGGGGCAACATGGTCGCGGCCACCCCCTCGGGCGGCTGGCTCCAGTCCAACCCCGTCGTGCCCGAGCTCGGCTTCCCGCTCGGTACGCGCCTGCAGATGGCCTGGCTCGACGAGGACCTGCCCAACTCGCTCACCCCCGGCCGCCGCCCCCGTACCACGCTCACCCCGTCCCTCGCCCTGAAGGACGGCGTCCCGGTCATGGCCTTCGGTACGCCCGGCGGCGACCAGCAGGACCAGTGGCAGGTGCACTTCTTCCTCGCCGTCGCGCTGCGCGCCTCGGTCCGGGGCGGGCTCGACCTCCAGGGCGCCATCGACGCCCCGAACTGGCACAACGACTCGTTCCCCGGCTCCTTCTTCCCGCGCGGCATGCGGCCGGGATCGGTGACCGTGGAGTCGCGCATGGACGAGGACGTCGTCGCCGAGCTGCGCCGCCGTGGTCACGAGGTGACCGTGGGTGACGCCTGGTCCGAGGGCCGGTTGTGCGCCGTCGCCCGCGACCCGCGCACCGGCGTCCTGTCGGCGGCGGCGAACCCGCGCGGCATGCAGGGATACGCCGTCGGCCGCTGACCGACCGGCCGCACAAGGGGTGGAACCGCCGATTTCCCTGCGATTCCACCCCTTGTTCACCTGCTCGGTGCGCATTGTCAGTGGGGCGTGGTCTCATGGAGGCATGATCGAAACCACGACAGAGAGCATCGACGACTTTCTGACCAGCAAGGTGACCGACGAGCTCGTCCGCGACGTGGAGCGCATCGTGCGCGCCGCGGCCGCCGCCGAGATCACCCCCCGCTTCCGGCAGCTCGCCGCGCACGAGATCCAGCAGAAGAGCGCCCCGCACGACCTGGTGACCGTCGCCGACCGGCGCGCGGAGGAGTACCTCACGCGCGAGCTGGCCGCCGTGCTGCCCGGCGCGGTCGTCGTCGGCGAGGAGGCCGTCGCCGCCGACCCGACGACGTACGAGGCGATACGCGGCGCGGGCCCGGTCTGGATCGTCGACCCGGTCGACGGCACCCGCCAGTTCGTCCACGGCGACCCCGGCTTCTGCACCCTCGTCGCCCTCACCCTCGACGGCGTCGTGCTGGCCTCCTGGACCTGGGCGCCCGCCCTCGACGAGTTCGCCGTCGCCGTACGCGGCAGGGGAGCGACCCTCAACGGCCGGGCGCTGCACGCCGGTTCGCCCGAGCCGGGCACCGACCTGCGGATCGCCACCTCGCACCCCGACTACACGACCGACGATCAAAAGCGCGCCCTGACGGGCCTGTGGACGGACGGTGTCGCCCCGCGCCCCTGTGGCTCGGCGGGCCTGGAGTACCTGGCCGTCGCGCGCGGCGCGGTCGACGCCGTCGCGTTCAGCTGGGAGCTGGCCTGGGACCACGCGGCAGGACTGCTCCTGGTCGAGGAGGCGGGCGGCGCCCACCTCACGCGCACGGGCGAGCCGTTCCGGATCACCGGGGGCAACGCGCTGCCGTTCACCGCGGCCCGGGACCCGAGGGCCGCGGAGCGGGTGCGGGGGCTGCTGGCGGGGCCGGGCGCAGTCTGATCTGCAGGCCGCAGGGCCCCTGGGCCACGGAGTGGAAGCGCACATCGGTGACCTCGTAGCTGCCGACCGCGCCCACCTGCGGCCATCGGTCGGGCTCCCGGGGCAGGTGCCCCATGTCCACGAAGGCGGGCAGCGGCAGTTCCGGGCCCAGATCGACGAAGAGGCCGGTGATGCCCGGCCCCCACGGCAGTACGGAGACCGTGCCGGTCAGCCGGGTGCCGTTCGGCAGCGGCCCTGTGGGACGGGGCGTGAAGTGCCGGTCGCTGCGGGCCTTCCCCCAGGCCCGCTCGAAGTCGCCCTCGGTGACCTCGGCGCCCCCCTCGGCGGTACGCGCGGTGGGCGCCCCGTACATGTCCTCGTACAGCGCCATGCCCAGGAGCCCGAACCGGCCCGCCAACCAGGACAGTTCGGCCCGTGACGACGCCACCACGGCCGCGCCCCACGGCGCCGGGGCCAGCGGTTCGGGCGGCATCGCGGCCGGCCGCTCCGCGTCGAACACCGCCTCGCGCAGCACCACCCCGGCATCGCCCACTTCGCGCCACGACGTCAGAGACCCTTCGGCGGTCCGGAACCAGTACGTCATCCGCCGCACGCTACCCGGACCCCGGCGTTGTCGGTGCCCCGGCATATCCTGTGCGGGCAGTGGCCATCGGCTGACGAAGGAGTCCGAAGGTGCCGTCGATGCTCGACGCCGTCGTGGTGGGTGCGGGGCCCAACGGGCTGACCGCTGCCGTCGAACTGGCCAGACGGGGCTTCTCCGTGGCCGTGTTCGAGGCCAAGGACACCATCGGCGGCGGCGCCCGCACCGAGGAGCTGACACTGCCCGGCTTCCGCCACGACCCGTGCTCGGCCGCCCACCCGTTGGGCATCAACTCCCCGGCGTTCCGCGCCCTGCCCCTGGAGCGGTACGGCCTGGAGTGGGTGCACGCCGAGCTGCCGATGGCGCACCCGTTCCCCGACGGCAGCGCCGCCGTGCTGTCCCGCTCCGTCGCCGAGACCGCCGCCTCCTTCGGGCCGCGCGACGCGGGCACGTACCGCCGGCTGGTCGAGCCGCTGCTGCCGCACTGGGACACCCTCGTGCGCGACTTCATGTCGCTGCCGCTCAGCGCGCTGCCCCGCGACCCGGTCACCCTCGCCCGGTTCGGCCTCGTCGGCCTGCCACCCTCGACGCTGCTGACCCGCCGCTTCCGCGACGAGAAGGCGCCCGCCCTCATCGCGGGCCTCGTCGCCCACGTCATCGCGCCGCTCGGCGGGTTCGCGACGTCCGCCATCGGCCTCGTCTTCGCGCTCGCCGCCCACGCGCGCGGGTGGCCGATCGCCCGCGGCGGCTCCCAGTCCGTCTCCGACGCGCTCGCCGCGTACCTGAAGGACCTGGGCGGCGCGATCCACACCGACTACGAGGTGAAGCGGCTCGACGACCTGCCGCCCGCCCGCGCGTACGTCTTCGACACCTCGCCCGCCGCCCTCGCCAGGATCGCGGGCCTGGGCCGCTACTACGACCGGTTCCGGTACGGATCGAGCGTCTTCAAGGTCGACTACGCGCTCGACGGTCCCGTGCCGTGGACCGCGAAGGAGGCCCGCGCGGCCGGGACCGTCCAGGTCGGCCCCTACCGCGGCGACATCGACAAGGCCCTGCGCGCCGCCTCGCGCGAGGGCCGGGCGCCCGACGAGCCGTTCCTGATCACCGTGCAGCCCAGCCTCTTCGACCCCACGCGCGCGCCCGCGGGCAAGCACACGTTCTGGGCGTACGGACACGTGCCCAGCGGCTGGGACGGCGATCTGACGGACGCGATCGAGCGTCAACTGGAGCGGTTCGCCCCGGGGTTCAGGGACCTCGTGCTCGCGCGCGCGACCGCAGGGCCGCGCGAGCTGGCCGCGCGCAACGCCAACTACGTGGGCGGTGACATCGCCGCGGGCGCGGCGAGCGGGCTCCAGTTGCTGCTGCGCCCCAAGCTGTCGCTGTCCCCGTACACCACCCCGCACCCCGCCGTCTTCATCTGCTCGTCGGCGTCCCCGCCCGGCCCCGGCGTCCACGGCATGTCGGGGCACAACGCGGCGAAGGCCGTGTGGAAGCGACTGAGGGCGGCGTCATGAGCACGGACAAGGGGCCCCGGCTCGTCCTCGTCCAGGGCGACATCACCGAGCAGCACGTCGACGCCGTCGTGAACGCGGCGAACTCGTCGCTGCTCGGCGGCGGGGGAGTGGACGGCGCCATCCACCGGCGCGGCGGCCCCGAAATCCTCGCCGAGTGCCGGAAGTTGCGGGCCTCCCACTACGGGAAGGGGCTCGCCACCGGGCGCGCGGTCGCCACCACGGCCGGGCTGCTCCCGGCCACGTACGTCATCCACACGGTGGGCCCCCGCTGGTCCGAGACCGAGGACCGCTCCGGGCTGCTCGCGTCCTGCTACCGGGAGTCGCTCAAGGTGGCCGAGGAGCTGCACGCGCGCACCGTGGCGTTCCCGGCGATCTCCACCGGGATCTACGGCTGGCCGCTGGAGGACGGGGCGCGGATCGCCGTCGAGACCGTGCGCGCGGTCCCGCCCGGCGTCGTCGAGGAAGTGCGCTTCGTGGTGTTCGACGAGCGGGCCCGGCAGGCGTTCGCCCGGTTCGTGGACTGAGCGGACCGCCCTGGGGGCAGGCCCGACGTTGATGTCGGATTCCCGCCAGCCACCCCGCTCACCATGCCCGATGCTGGAGGCATGCCCACCGAACAGGCACCAGGCCACCGCACCGGGACCACCGCCATGTACACCGACTTCGAGCGGTGCGTGCGCGCGGTGCAGGCCAAGGACTCGCGGTTCGACGGGGTGTTCTTCACCGCCGTCACCACCACCCGCATCTACTGCCGCCCCGGCTGCCCGGTCGTGCCGCCCAAGCCGCGGAACATGACCTTCTACCCGAGCGCCGCCGCCTGCCAGCAGGCCGGATTCCGCGCCTGCAAGCGGTGCAGGCCCGACACCAGCCCCGGCTCCCCGGAGTGGAACCAGCGCGCCGACCTCACCGCCCGCGCCATGCGGCTCATCGGCGACGGGGTCGTGGACCGCGAGGGCGTCCCCGGACTCGCCCGGCGGCTCGGCTACAGCGAGCGCCAGATCGAACGGCAGCTCCTCGCCGAACTCGGCGCGGGCCCCCTCGCGCTCGCCCGCGCCCAGCGCGCCCAGACCGCCCGGCTGCTCGTCGAGACGACCGGGCTGCCCATGGCCGACATCGCGTTCGCCGCCGGCTTCTCGTCCATCCGCACCTTCAACGACACCGTCCGCGAGGTCTACGCCCTCACCCCCAGCGACCTGCGCACCCGCGCACCCCAGGGGCGGACCAGCACCCCGGGGACGCTCACCCTGCGCCTGCCGTTCCGCAAGCCCCTCAACCCCGACAACCTCTTCGGCCATCTCGCCGCCACCGGCGTGCCGGGTGTCGAGGAGTGGCGCGACGGGGCGTACCGGCGCACCCTGCGGCTGCCGTACGGGCACGGCATCGTGAGCCTGACGCCCGGCGCCGACTTCATCGGCTGCCGGCTCGTCCTCACCGACCAGCGCGACCTCACCGTCGCCATCAGCCGCTGCCGCCGGATGCTGGACCTCGACGCCGACCCGGTCGCGATCGACGACCGGTTGCGCACCGACCCGCTGCTCGCGCCGCTCGTCGACAAGGCGCCCGGCCGCCGGGTGCCGCGCACCGTCGACGAGGCCGAGTTCGCCGTCCGCGCCGTGCTCGGGCAGCAGGTCTCCACGGCCGCGGCCCGCACCCACGCCGCCCGCCTCGTCCTCGCCCACGGCGACCCGGTCGAGGACCCGGAGGGCGGACTCACCCACCTCTTCCCGACCCCGCAGTCCCTCGCCTCGCTCGACCCGGAGTCCCTCGCGCTGCCCGGCAGCCGCCGCACCACGCTCCTCACCCTCGTACGGCGACTGGCCGACGGGGAGCTGACGCTGGGCCCAGAGTCCGACTGGGAGGAGGCCCGTGCCCGGCTCGCGGAACTGCCCGGATTCGGGCCCTGGACCATCGAGGCCATCGCCATGCGCGGTCTCGGCGACCCGGACGCCTTCCTGCCCACCGACCTCGGAATGCGGCGCGCCGCACAGGAGTTGGGCCTGCCCCACACTCCGGCCGCGCTCACCGCGCGGGCCGCGGCCTGGCGCCCCTGGCGGGCGTACGCGACCCAGTACCTGTGGGCCACCGACGCCCATCCGATCAATTTCCTCCCCGCGTAAGGGATCTACGCCATGTCACCCGTCATCGTGCACACCGTCATCGACAGCCCGTACGGCCCGCTCACCCTCGTCGCCACCGACGGCGTCCTCAGCGGCCTCTACATGACAGGACAGCGCCACCGGCCCGCCGAGGAGACCTTCGGCGCCCGTGACGAGCGCCCCTTCGGAGCCGTCATCGACCAGCTGAACACCTATTTCCAGGGCGAGTTGACGGAGTTCGACCTGCCGCTCGACCTGCACGGCACGCCGTTCCAGCGCTCCGTGTGGGCGCAGCTGCGGCGGATCCCGTACGGCGAGACCCGCACCTACGGTGAACTCGCCGAGGCCCTCGGCAAACCGAACGCCTCCCGTGCCGTCGGCCTCGCCAACGGCAAGAACCCCGTCGGCGTCATCGTCCCCTGCCACCGCGTCATCGGCGCGGGCGGCGACCTGACCGGCTACGGCGGCGGCCTCGACCGCAAGCGCAGGCTGCTCGACTTCGAGCGGGGCGCGGCCCTGTTCTCCTAGGCTGGGCTCCGTGATGACGGCGGACGACGTACTCGACGTGCTGGCCCTGCTGCGCCGGGCCGGCGCCGAGGTCTGGATCGGTGGCGGGTGGGGGATCGACGCGCTCGTCGGCGAGCAGACCCGGGAGCACCACGACGTGGATCTGATGCACCGGCAGGAGCAGGAACCCGCCGTCGTGGCCGCCCTCGCGGCGGCCGGGTTCACGGAGAGCCTGGACTGGCGGCCCGTCCGGTTCGCCGTCACCGGCCCCGGCGGACGCGAGATCGATCTGCATCCACTCGTCTTCGCCGCCGACGGCTCGGCCCGTCAGGCGTCTCCCGACCCCGAGCGGCCCTTCGCCTACCCGGCCGCGTGCTTCGTGACCGGCACCATCGCTGGGGCCCCGGTCCCGTGCCTCTCGGTCGAGCAGCAGGTGTCCTTCCACCAGGGGTACGCGCCGCGGGACCGCGACCTGCACGACATGGCGCAACTGCGCCGCGCGTTCGGCATCGCCACTCACTTCTGAGGCGCGGCCAGCTCCCCGAGCAGCCGGGGCAGGGCCGTCCCGATCGGCTCGCGCACGATCTCGTCGGCCATGTCGTCGTACGGCGTCGGCTCCGCGTTCACCACGACGAGCCGGGCGCCGTGCTCGGCCGCGAGACCGGCCAGGCCCGCCGCGGGCTGCACCTGGAGCGAGGAGCCGACCGCGAAGAACACCTCGCACGCCTTGGTGATCGAGACGGCCTCACCGAGCACCATCGGGTCGAGGCGCTCGCCGAACATCACCGTCGTCGACTTGAGGATGCCGCCGCAGATCTCGCACGCAGGATCGTCCTCGCCCGCGTCCACGCGCGCGATGGCCGCCTCCATCGGACCGCGCTCCCCGCACTGCGTGCACAGGAACTGCCGGGCGGAACCGTGCAGTTCGAGCACCTTGCGGGCGGGCACCCCGGCGAGCTGGTGCAGCCCGTCGACGTTCTGCGTGATGACCCGGACCGGGACGCCCGAGCGGTCGAGGTCCGCGATCGCGCGGTGCGCCGCGTTCGGCTCCGCCGTCAGTGTGCGGTTGCGCCGCCGTACCTGCCAGGCACGGCGGCGGATCTCCGGGTCGTTCATGTAGTACTCGTACGTGACGAGCTTCTCGGCGTCGGGATCCTTGCGCCACACCCCGTTCGGCCCGCGGTAGTCGGGGATGCCCGAGTCGGTGCTGATGCCCGCACCGGTGAGGATCGCGACCAGCGGCTTCGAGGAGGACGTCGTCATGACCCGAGCGTAGGTCAGCCGGTGGCCTCGGCGTCCACCGGTTTCGGGATGAGCATCGACGCGAACAGGGCCGCGACGATCAGCACCAGACCGGCGACGACACCCGCGCTGTACCCGCCGACCGACGTGGCACCGGACGGGGCGACGGCGTCCATGGCCGCGTACAGGACCACGAAGCTGAGGCCCGCGCCCAGATTGAAGCAGCCCGCGTTCAGACCCGGCAGGAAGCCCGGGTTCTCGTGCGGGGAGAGCAGGATGCCGAGGCCGTTGAGCATGATGTTGACCGTGCCCGCGTACGTCACACCGAGCAGGATCGACACCGCGAGGAGCAGGCCGCGCGAGTCCGTCTGGAGCGTGATGAGGGCGAGGACCGTGGTGGCCGCGGTGAGGACGAGGCCGATGCGCAGGATCCGGCCGTAGCCGACGCTCGCCGCGAGCCGCCCGGAGAGCGGACCCATGGCGAGCCCCGCCAGCGCGTACGGCGTCAGCGTCCACCAGGTCGCACCCTCGGCGCCGAGCGAGAGCCCGACGGAGGTGTCCTGGGCGAAGCCCGGCAGCAGCCCGTTCATGATCGCGAAGACGCCGGTCATGGTGAGCATCGTCGAGAGCAGGATCGACCAGGTCGCCCGGCGCTTGAGCAGATGCGTGGTGACCAGCGGATGGGCCGAGCGGGTCTCCGCGCGCCAGAACGCCCAGAAGGCGACCGCGGCCACCACGAGCAGGATCGCGGTCAGCGCCCAGTTCGCGTCGGCCAGCTTGCCCGCCTCGTTGAACGCGATCAGCAGCGCGCCGACCGAGACGACGAGCAGGACGACGCCCGGCCAGTCCATCCGCGGCCGCTCGTCGGCCCGCGACTCGGGGGCGAGGAAGTGCACGCACAGGGCCGCGAGGGCGGCGAAGCCCGTCATCACCCAGAAGATCGAGGCGAAGCCGTGGTGCTCGGCGAGCCAGCCGCCCGCGAACGAGTCGACGCCCGCGATACCGCCGTTCACGGCCGTGACGATGCCGAGGAGCACGCCGTACTTCTTCGGGTCCGGGACCTGCACGCGCAGCATGATCAGCGCGAGCGGGATCGTCGGGCCCGAGGCGCCCTGGATGACGCGGCCGACGGCGAGCGTTCCGACGTTCGTGGCGAGCGCGGCGATGACACAGCCGACGGCCATCAGGGCCATCATCCCGGTCAGCACCTTGCGGCGGCCGATGAGGTCGCCCAGGCGCGGCAGGAACAGCGAGAAGAGCGCGGCGGCCGTGAAGAACGCCGTCTGCGTGAAGCTGATCTTCGTGGCCGTGGTGTCCAGCTCGGTCGCCATCGTGGCGAGCGCGGGGCTGAGCATCGAGGCGTTGAGCTGGAAGGCGAAGCTGGCGGCGAGCAGCGCGACCATCAGGGCGCCGACCTTGGCGGTGCCGCTCGTGCGGGCGTCACCGGCCGGGGTGTGGGGGGAGGCGGAGACGTTCATACGGTGGGAGCTCCGGTTTCTCCAGGCTCTCCGATACGGACGAGAGCGTCGACCACGAGATCCCAGAATCGTTCGTGGTCCAGGTCCACCGCGACCTGGGTGTGGCAGTCGGCGGGCGCCGGCGAGCGCAGGTCCGTCACGGTCATCCCGAGCGTGAGCGCGCCGCGCAGTTCGATGTCGACGGGCGCCTTGCGTACGGTCATGACGCCCGGGTCGATGACGTACGCGACCGCGCACGGGTCGTGCACCGGAGGGTGCTCGAAGCCCTGGTTCTCGCGGTAGGCCGCGCGGAAGAAGTCGAGCAGTTCGAGAACGAAGGCGGCCGGCGCGGTGCCGACGGCCCTGATCTTCTCCTCGACGGCGGGGGTCGCGAGGGCCTGGTGGGTGAGGTCGAGGCCGACCATGGTCAGCGGCCACTTCTCGTGGAAGACGATGTGGGCGGCCTCGGGGTCGATCACGATGTTGAACTCGGCGACAGGGCTCCAGTTGCCCTCGTGGTAGCCGCCGCCCATCAGCACGACCTCGCGGACCCGCTCGACGATCCGGGGCTCCTTGCGGGCGGCCAGCGCGATGTTCGTCAGGCCCGCCGTCGGGACGATGGTGATCTCGCCCGGCGCGTGGGACATCACCGTGTCGATGATGAGGTCGACGGCGTGCCGCCGGTCCAGCTCGAAGGCCGGGGCGGGCAGGTCCGGACCGTCCAGGCCGGTCTCGCCGTGGATCTCCGGCGCGGTCTCGATCTCCCGGACCAGGGGCCGCGGGCAGCCGGCCGCGAACGGCACCCCGGTGATCCCGGCGATGGCGGCGACCGACAGGGCGTTGCGCGTCACCTTCTCCAGGGTCTGGTTGCCGACGACGGTGGTCACCGCGACCAGGTCGATGTCCGGGTTGCCGTGCGCGAGCAGCATCGCGACGGCGTCGTCGTGTCCCGGGTCGCAGTCGAGGATGATCTTCCTGGCCAACGCTTCGAGCCCCTTTGCTCCGTTGGGAAAAACTGTCCACGGAAAGCTCACCCCGCGCCACACGAGTTGTCAACGCGCGTAGATATCCAAGATCGAGTGAGTTGTTCTTGTAGGGATCTCCGAAGAGCGTCGCTCAGGCGACCGGCACGCCGTTCTCCAGCTCGGCCGCCCCCGCACCGCTGCGGACCACGTCGAGCGCGGCGCTCACCCGGCGGCCCAGTGCCCCCGGCAGATGGGCGGCCAGCTCGTCGTCGGCCACGAACCGCCAGGACAGCAGCTCCTCCTCCTGCAACCGGATCGCCGCGATCCGCTCGGCCGGGAGCACCCCGCCGTCGTACAGGTACGCCACGAGCGGCGGGCGGCCCGTCCCGATCACCCAGTCCACGGCCAGCAGCCGGCCCGGTTCGATGTCGAGGCCGATCTCCTCCAGGGTCTCGCGGCGTGCGCCCTGCCGCGGGCTCTCGCCGGCGTCCGACTCCACGGTCCCGCCGGGCAGCGCCCAGCCGTCCCGGTAGTTCGGCTCGACCAGCAGGACGCGTCCCTCGCCGTCGCGGAACAGCACGGCGGCACCGGCCAGGACGCGGGGGAGGCTTGCGATGTAGGTGGCGTAGTCAAGGGTGGTCATCGGCCCACTGTAGGACGCGCGGCGGCTCAGCCCGGCCCGGTTCCGGTCAGCTCCCGCAGCCGCCGGTCCGTCGGGCTGCCCGGCGCCGCGAAGTGGCACACCACGCTGAGATGCGGCGCCTCTGCCACGGCGAGCCGTACGTACGTCAACTCCACGTCGCCCAGCGCCTGATGACGGAACCGGCGGACCGACGACCGGAACTCCGTCACGTCGTGGGCGGCCCACAGCCGGGCGAACTCGGCGCTGCTGTCGAGGAGTTCGGTGACCAGCTCGGTGAAGCGCGCACGGCCCGTCTCGTACGCCGCCTGCTGGCGCAGCAGTCCGACCAGCCAGCGGGCCTCCGCGTCCCAATCGGCCAGCGCCGCCCGGACCTCGGGCGCCCGGAACAGCTGCCACACCGTGTTGCGTTCGCGTGCGGGGCGCTCCAGGAGCGGACCGAGCAGCACGGCGTGCGCCCGGTTCCAGGCCAGGATGTCGAAGCAGCGGTCGATGACGAACGCGGGACTCGGATCGAGCCGGTCCAGGAACTCCCGCAGCCCGTCCGGTAGTCCGGCCGCCTGCCCGCGCGACGGTTCGGGCAGCTCCGCGAGCCGGTACAGATGCGCGCGCTCCACCTCGTCGAGCCGCAGCACCGTCGCGAGCGCCGACAGGATCTGCTCCGACACGTTGATGTCGCGGCCCTGCTCCAGCCAGGTGTACCAGGTCAGACTCACCCCGGACAGCAGGGAGACCTCCTCGCGGCGCAGGCCGGGGGTGCGCCGCCGGCCGCTGCTCGGCAGGCCGGTCGACGCGGGGTCGGCGCGCTCGCGCCGGGAGCGCAGGAAGGCGCCGAGTTCCTTGCGGCTGTGCTCGTTCAGGAGATCCCCCGGGGCGTGCGGTGTCCGGTACGGGTGCCGACAGCACTAGGAAGAATGCCACTCTGCCTCGCGGCGGCGGCCGGGCGCAGGGTGAGAAGCACCCCGACCCGCCCACCCCGGAAGGCCCGTCATGCCCGACACCAGCCCCGACACCCGCACCGCGTCCCGCACCGTCCTGATCACCGGCGCCACCGGCGGCGTGGGCCGCCCCCTCGCCCGGCGGCTGCTTCAGGACGGCTGGCGTGTGCACACCGCGTACCGCAGGCCCGCCGACGCCGAGGAACTCGCCGCCGAGGGGTTCCTCCCCGTCGCCCTCGACCTCACCGACGAGGAGTCCGTCACGGCCGCCGCCGACACCGTCGGGCCGCGCCTCGACGCGCTCGTCAACTGCGCCGGCATCGTCGTCCAGGGCCCCCTCGAACTCGTCCCCGGACCCGAACTGCGCCGCCAGCTCGACGTGAACGTCCTCGGCCAGCTCTCCGTCACGCGCGCCGTGCTGCCCGCCCTTCGGGCCTCCGGCGGCGGCCGCATCGTCAACGTCGGAGCCGTCACGTCCCTCGTGTCCGTTCCGTTCGCGGGGCCCGTCGCCGCGTCCAAGGCCGCGTTCGCCTCGCTCAACGACGCCCTGCGCATGGAGCTGCGCCCGCAGGGCGTCACCGTCTCGCTCGTGCTGCCCGGCGCCATGGACACCGAGGTCTTCGCCAAGGCGGACAAGGCGATGGCCGACGTCGGCTGGGTCGGCTCGCCCGGTACCCAGCACCACTACGCCCGCGCCCTGGAGGAGTTCCGCAAGGCGTCCGCCCGTATGAAGCCGGGCCCCGTCGCTCCGGCGGTCGACGCGATCCACAAGGCCCTCACCGCTCGCCGGCCCGCGGCGCGCTACATCACCGGCCGCGACGGCCGCGCCGTCGCCGCCCTGCGCTTCCTGCCGACGGGGCTGCGGGACGGTCTGCTGAGCCGAGCGGTGGGGCTGGGGCCGAAGGCCTTCGCGCCGAAGTAGCCGGGAGGGCGGGCCGGGCGCCGTCGTCCCGGGCGCCCTCAGAGCTCCGTCAACCGCACCGTGCGCTCGGCCAGTTCACTGATCCGTACCCCGTCGAAGCCGAACACCGCGCTGCGTACCCGGTCCTCCAGCGGGTCCGTCCACTGGGCGGGGATCGCCGACGCGCCGCACAACACACCGGCCACCGAACCGGCCGTCGCGCCGTTGGAGTCCGTGTCGAGGCCGCCGCGCACCGTGAGGGTCACGGTGCGAGTGAAGTCGCCGTCCCCGTACAGGAGTCCGGCCGTGATCACCGCGGCGTTCGGGACGGTGTGGATCCAGCCCAGGCCGCCCGTCTCCTCCTCGACCGTGGCGAGCGTGTCCTCCCAGCTCAGGCGCGAGTCGTGGAGCGAGATGGTGCGGCGTACGACCCGGGCGAGACGGCTGCTCGCCGGGATCACCGTGAGCGCCGCGTCGAGGGCAGCCCGCGGGGTCGGCGCGGTGAACGCCGCCGAGACCAGCGCCGCCGCCCACATCGCCCCGTACACCCCGTTGCCGGTGTGCGACAGGACCGCGTCGCGGCGGGCCAGGGAGGCGGCGCGGCGCGGCACCCCCGGGCACGACCAGCCGAAGACGTCCGCGCGGATCAGCGCGCCGATCCACTCCTGGTACGGGTTGTCGTACGTCGCCGTGAGCGGCGGCTTCAGCCCGTTGGCCAGGTTCCGGTACGCGGCGCGCTCCGCCGTGAACGTCTGGAGGTAGGGCAGCCGCAGCAGCCACAGCTCTCCCACCTGTTCCGTCGTGAACGCGAAACCGTGGGTCTCCAGCAGGTGCAGGCCGAGCACCGCGTAGTCCACGTCGTCGTCGCGGCAACTGCCGTGAATGCGGCCCCTGACGCACGCCCGCCACTCGGGGCGCAGCGCCAGCTCCACGTCGTCCGACGGGGGTTCGGGCAGATAGTCGGTCAGCGGCAGGGCCTCGGCCTGCCGCAGATAGCGGTCGATGCGGTCGCGCGTCCACACCTCGCCCTGCTCGACCGGCTTGCCGAGCATGTTGCCGGCGATCCGGCCGAGCCAGCCGCCGAGCACACGGTCGGCGAGGACGCGTTCGGTGAGCTGGGGGCTCGTTGGCGTCATGAATCCGGTCTACCCGTTTCCCGACATCAACTGTCGTCCTGATTGCGGGACTTGGCCGCGCGGCGGTGCAGCCGGTGATGGCGTGCGGCGCCCGGGGCCTGCTCGGTGATCGCGTCCCCGACCATCGTCCGTACCGCGTCCCGCAGCCCGTGCAGCGCGTGCCCGCGAGCCGGGCCCGCCCCCGGGTCCTCGCGCAGCTCCTTCAACAGCGCCCAGCACAGGGCCAGCATCACCACGACGAAGGGCAGGGCGACCAGGATCGTCGCGCTCTGCAGCGAGTCCAGGCCGCCCGCCACGAGCAGCACCGCCGCGACCGCCGCCATCAGCACACCCCACGTCACGACCAGCCAGGTCCGCGGGTGCAGCGCGCCCCGGCTGGTGAGCGAACCCATCACCAGGGACGCCGAGTCGGCGCTCGTGACGAAGTACGTCATCACCAGGATCATCGCCACCCACGACGTGATCGTGCCGAGCGGCAGCGCGTCCAGCATCGCGAACAGCGACGCCTCCGCGCCCTCGTGCACCTTCGCCGCCATGTCGACCTTGCCGGTGAAGTCGAGGCGGATGCCGGTGCCGCCCATCACGCAGAACCAGACCACCGTCGCCCCGCTCGGCACCAGCAGCACCCCGACCAGGAACTCCCGGATCCGGCGGCCGCGCGAGATCCGCGCGATGAACGTGCCCACGAACGGCGCCCAGGACAGCCACCACGCCCAGTAGAAGATCGTCCACGCGCCCAGCCACTCCGGGTCGGTGAACGCGCCCGTGCGCGACGCCATCGGCAGCAGCTCGTGCAGATAGCCGCCGACGCTCGCCGGGATCGCGTCGAGGATGTACACCGTCGGACCCAGCACGAAGACGAACACCATCAGGCAGGCCGCGAGCACGATGTTCAGGGTGCTCAGCCACTTCACGCCCTTGTGCAGCCCGGAGAAGGCGGAGCAGACGAAGGCGGCGCCCAGCGCGACGATGATGACCAGCTGGAGCGTGGTCGTGTTGGCGGCGCCCGTCGTCAGGTTCAGGCCCGTGGCCACCTGGAGCGCGCCCACGCCCAGGCTCGTCGCCGTGCCGAACACGGTCGCGAACACCGCGAGGAGGTCGATGATCCGGCCCGGCCAGCCCTGCGCCCTGCGCTCGCCGATGAGCGGCACGAACACCGAACTCAGCCGGTTGCCGCGGCCCTTGCGGAAGCCGGCGTACGCGAGGGCGAGGCCGGCGATGCCGTAGATCGCCCACGGGGTGAGCGTCCAGTGGAAGAAGGAGTACTCCATCGCCACCAGCGCCGCGCCGCCCGTGCGCGGCTGGGCGCCGCTCGCCGGGGGCGGGTCGAGGTAGTGGGTGAGCGGTTCCCCGACCCCGTAGAACATCAGGCCGATGCCCATGCCCGCGCTGAACATCATCGCGATCCAGGCGAGGTTGGTGAACTCCGGCTCGTCGTCGTCGCGGCCGAGCCTGATCCGGCCGAACCGGCTGACCGCCAGCACCAGGCACAGGACGAGGAAGACATCGGCGGCGACCACGAACAGCCAGGCGAAGTTGTCCAGGACCCAGTTCAGGGCGGTGTCCGAGGCGCGATCGAAGGAGTCCTTGCCGAGTGAGGCCCAGGCGACCACCGCGAGGACCACGACGACGCCGATGCCGACGACGGTGAGGTCGGGGGCGTCCGCGTCACCGCCGGAGTCCTGAGGCGGGGGCTCGGGGGTCGGCTGATCGATCGTTTCCGTGCTCATGACGCCCCACTATGGCCGGTAATAGCCGGATATAAGCGACGGGCGCGCCGTCCCGCCGACCGGACGACCATGGGCAGGGGCCCCCTCCTGCGGTTATGGTCGCAGCGGCGCGACTGCCTTGACGCGAGCAAGGCCCGAACAGCAAGGGGAGAGCAAGGTGGCGGACGCTGCACAGGCCGCGCGGCACGTGTTGATCGCGGCGGACAAGTTCAAGGGCTCGCTCACCGCGGTGCAGGTCGCACAGCGTGTGACGGCAGGTCTTCGCCGGGTGGCGCCGGACGACGTGACCATCGAGGCCGTACCGGTCGCGGACGGCGGCGACGGCACCGTCGCGGCGGCGGTCGCGGCCGGGTTCGAGCGGCGCGAGGCCCGGGTCACCGGGCCCGTCGGCGAGCCGGTCACCGCGGCGTGGGCGCTGCGCGACGGCACGGCCGTGGTCGAGATGGCGGAGGCGTCCGGGCTCCAGTTGCTGCCCGAGGGCGCGTTCGCGCCGCTGACCTCGACGACGTACGGCTCGGGCGAGGTCATCGCGGCAGCGCTCGACGCGGGCGCGCGCTCCATCGTCTTCGGTGTCGGCGGCAGCGCCACGACGGACGGCGGCGCGGGCATGCTGGCCGCGCTCGGCGCCCGGTTCCTGGACGCGGACGGGGCGCCGGTCGGCCCCGGCGGCGGGGCGCTCGCCGCGCTCGCCTGCGCCGACCTCTCCGGGCTCGACCCGCGCCTCGCAGACGTGGAGATCGTCCTCGCCAGCGACGTCGACAACCCGCTGACCGGGCCGAAGGGCGCGCCCGCCGTGTACGGCCCGCAGAAGGGGGCCTCGCCCGAGGACGTCGCCGAACTGGACGCCGCGCTCGGGCACTACGCGAAGGTGCTGTCGCAGTCCATCGGGGCGAAGGCGCTGGAGTACGCCGAGTCGCCCGGAGCGGGTGCCGCCGGCGGTATCGGGTACGGGGCGCTCGTCGGTCTCGGCGCGAGCTTCCGGCCCGGGATCGAGGTCATGCTCGACGTCCTCGGGTTCGCGCCCGCGCTCGCCAGGGCCACGCTGGTGATCACCGGTGAGGGATCGCTCGACGAGCAGACCCTGCACGGCAAGGCCCCGGCCGGGGTCGCCGCCGCGGCGCGCGCCGCGGGGATCGAGGTCGTCGCGGTCTGCGGCCGGCTGGCCCTGGCGCCGGAGGCGCTCGGGCGGGCCGGGATCCGTCGCGCGTACCCCCTTACGGAGATCGAGCCCGATGTGGCGCGCTGCATCGCCGAGGCGGGCCCGATCCTGGAGGACGTGGCAGAGCGGATCGCCGGGGACTTCCTGGTGTGACCCGGCGCGCGGTCTCGCCGTAGCCCCGATGGTTCGAGTGGGCGGGTGCGGCTCTCGTCGTGGCCGGTCGCGCCCACGCGGCGGAGCCGCACAGCGATGCGGCCCCGCGCCCCTGAAGGCATGCGCTGCGCGCAGCCTTCCCGCCGGGCCGCCCCTGAGACGCCGCACCGAAGGCGCGCATCCCAGGGGCGCGGGGCGGTGTCCATCAGCGGCTCCGCCGCGGGGCACGACCAGCCCCCACCGAACCCGCACCCGCCCACACGACCGGGCCCTGCGCGGCGAGTCGGCGCACTCGCACGACTGAACCCTGCGCGGCGAACCCGTACCCGCCCACACGACCGAGCCCTGCGCGGGGAACCCGCACCCGCCCGCACGACCGAGCCCTGCGCGGCGAGTCGGCGCACTCGCACGACCGAATCCTCCGCGGCGAACCCGCGCCCGCCCGCACGACCGGGCCCTGCGCGGCGAGTCGGCGCACTCGCACGACCGAATCCTCCGCGGCGAACCGGCGAACCGGCGAACCGGCGAACCGGCGAACCGGCGAACCGGCGAACCGGCGCACCCGCGCGATCAACCCCCCGCGCCCCCGCCCAGAACGCCCCACCACGCCCCGTCGAAGCCCCTCGCACGCCACTTCCCGCCCCGCTCGACCCCCGCTCCGCCCGAACCGCCCGCACGCGCCGGGCGCCCCCTTCACGGCCCGCGCCGGAACCCCTCTGACCTGCGCGAACAGCACGTCGCACGTAAACTGGAACCTGCTAACAACCAGGCAGGGGAGCCCAGTTGAACCGCACTGTCAGAACCACCGAAGACGTCCTGAACCTCCTCGACCGGATCATCGCCGCCGACGCGCGGCCCGGCGACTGGTGGGACCGCTTCTACGCGGACCGGGACCGCGGCGTCCCGTTCTTCGTCGACAAGCCCGACGAGAACCTCACCGCCCACCTCGACAAGGGCCTGATCCCGGCAGGGGCCCGCGTGCTCGACCTGGGCTGCGGTCCCGGCCGCAACGCCGTGCACCTCGCCGCGCTCGGGCACGATGTCGACGCCGTCGACCTGTCGGCCACCGCCCTCGCCTGGGGCGAGGAGCGCGCGGCCGCCGCGGGGATCGCCGTGCGCTTCCACCGGAACAGCATCTTCGACGTGCGGCTCCCGCACGGCAGCTACGACTTGATCTACGACTCGGGGTGTCTGCACCACCTCCCGCCGCACCGCCGCGTCAGCTATCTGGCCCTGCTCGACCGGCTCCTCGCCCCGGGCGGCCACTTCGGCCTCACCTGCTTCGCGGCGGGCGAGATGGGGTCCGAGCGTCCGGACGCCGACGTCTACGACGCGGGGACCGGACTTGAGGGCGGGCTCGCGTTCACCGACGCCGAACTGCGCCACCTCTTCCAGGATCTCGACCCGGTCGAGATCCGGCCGATGGCCGAACAGGACGCGGACTCCCCGACGTTCGGGAAGGCGTTCCTGCTCACCGCTCTGTTCCGGCGGTCAGCCCACTGACGACGACAGCCGGTACGCGTCCAGCGCCAGCGTCATCTCCATCAGGTCCCGGGGCCGCGACAGCGACCGCGCCGTCAACTGCTCCAGCCTGCGCAGCCGGTTGAAGACCGTGTTGCGGTGACAGTAGAGGCGCCCCGCCGCCCGGCCCGCCGAACCCTCGCAGGCCAGCCACGCCTCCAGCGTCTCCAACAGCACGGCGCGGTCGGCCGGTTCGAGGGTGAGGAGCTCGCCGAAGACCCCGGAGACCAGGCGCTGGGCGAGGTCCGGCTGGCTGACGACCAGGGCCGTCGGCATCCGCTCGTCGAGGCGGACGACACCCGTCGCGTCCGGCGGGCAGGTGCGCAGGGCGAGTTCGGCGAGCCGGCGGGCGTGACCCAGCTCGGCGAGTCCGCGCACCACCGGGCTGAGCCCGCCAGGACCCGGGCACCGCCCGTCGAGCAGGGCCGCCACGTCGTCCAGCGCCCGGCCCGCGCCCAGCGCCACCACCCCCACCTCGCAGTCGGCCCGCATCCGCCACACGAACCGGAAGTCCGGGTCCTGGACCCGCCGGTGGAACGCCTCCCGGGCGTCCCGCCGCTCCACCCGCAGCACCACGACCGCGTACGGGCCGTGCTCGGGCAGATCGAGCCCCGCCGCGGCGCGGGCCGCGAGCCCGGGCGCCGGCCGGCCCTCGAGGAGCGCGTCGAGCAGCGCCTGCATCTGCTCGTCGGTACGGCGGCGCAGCTCCAGCTCCGTCGCCCGGTACGCCTCCGACGCCGCCTCCGCCTGCGCGTCCACCGCCGCCCACACCATCGTCGCCGACCGCATCAGGGCCTTCAGCCGCTCGGGCTCGCCCCCGGCGCTCTCCATCAGCGCGTCCCACACCAGATAGCCCGCGTTGCGGTACGCGTGCACGAGCAGATCCAGCGGCAGGCCCTGGCCCGCCCGGCGCCGGCCGGCCTCCTCCGCGTACGCCAGATCCCGGCGCGGCGCGTCCCGGGGAGCCGTGATCGTCTCGACACCGATCCGCATGGCCTCCTCGGCCTCCCGCCACTGGGCGTCGTACGGCAGGACCCGCGCGTACACGTCCGAGTACGCGAACAGCTGCCGCAGATGCTCGTCGACGAGTTCGGGCACCCGGTCGAGCAGCGTGGTGCACGCCTCCCTGAGCAGCTTCCAGTCCTGTCCTGTGCGATGTTTGCGCCCGCCCATCGTCCCTCCCCAACGGCCCGTAAAGCGACGGCAAAGGACTCGTTCGCTGCTGCGGAGGATGCCATCCGGGAGGCGTCCCCGGCAGGCCCCTGACACGGGGTCTTGTGCGCGCGCACAACGGGGGCGGGCGGGCGCTGGGCCCGCGCAGCGATTCCCCGGCAGTCCGTGGACGGGCCGTCCGCACGGTGCTGTCGTGAGCGCCACCGGTCCCGTACCGGTCCAGGGAAGGGCACACACAGTGACCGATGCGACCGACGCAGAAGAAACCGGGCTCGCCGTCGACGACATATCCGTCGGCTACGGACCCGTACGCGCCCTGCGGGGCGTCAGCGTGCACGTGGAGCAGGGCGCCGTCGTCGCCGTGCTCGGCGGCAACGGAGCGGGCAAGTCCACCCTCCTGCGCGCCGTCTCCCGCACCCTCGGCTTCCACGGCGGAGCCGTGACGTCCGGGGAGGTGAGGTTCGGCGGGCGGCGGATCAGCGGGCTCACCCCCGACCGGATCGTGGCCGCCGGCCTCTGCCAGGTCCCCGAGGGGCGGCAGGTGTTCGCGCGGATGACCGTCGCCGACAACCTGCGCGCGGGCGCCCTCGGCTCGACCGGCTCCCGCGCACGGAAGGCGGCGGCGCTGCGCCGCGTCCACGACCTCTTCCCCGTCCTCGCCGACCGCGCGCACCAGCGCGCCGGCCTGCTCTCCGGCGGCGAACAACAGATGCTCGCGGTCGGCCGCGCGCTCATGGCGGAGCCGAAACTGCTGCTCCTCGACGAGCCGTCGCTGGGCCTCGCCCCGCTCATGGCGGCCCGCATCGCCGACACCGTCACCGAGATCAACGCCCAGGGCGTCTCCGTCCTGCTCGTCGAGCAGAACGCGGCCCTCGCCCTGCGCCTCGCCTCGTACGCCTACGTCATGGAGGTCGGCGAGATCGCCCTGCACGGCCCCGCCGATGAACTGGCCGGCTCCGACGAGGTCCGCCGCCGCTACCTCGGCGTCGTCGACGAGACGGCCGCCGCCGACGCGTCCGGCGGCGCCCGGCAGGCACCGGCACTGACCCGCTGGGGAGGTGCGAAGTGAGCGCCGCCGTATCCGTACTCCCGTTGCGCGTCCGGGACTTGACCGTCCGCTTCGCCGGGCTCACCGCCCTCGACGGCGTCAGCCTCACCGTCGAACCCGGCACCGTGCACGCCGTCATCGGACCCAACGGCGCCGGTAAGTCCACCACCTTCAACGTGCTGTCCGGCGTCTACCGGGCCACCTCCGGCACCGTCCACCTCGGTGACACCGAACTCACCGGCCTGGCCCCGCACCGGATCGCCGCGCTCGGCGTCGCCCGCACCTTCCAGAACCTCGCGCTGCCGCCCCGTACGACGGTCGCCGACAGCCTGCTCCTCGGCCGCCACCGGCTGACCCGTGCCGGGTTCGTCGCCGCCGGACTGCGGCTGCCGTCCGCCGCCCGCGAGGAGCGCGCGCACCGCCGACGGGTCGAGGAGATCGCCGAATTCGTCGGCATCGGCGACCAACTGGCCACGCCCACCGGGGCGTTGTCGTACGGCGCCCAGAAACTCGCCGAGCTCGCCCGCGCCCTGTGCATGGAGCCGAGCGTGCTGCTGCTCGACGAGCCCGTCGCCGGGATGACCGCCGACGAACGCCGCCGCACTGCCGCGGTGATCGCCGGTGTCCGCGACAGCCTCGGCATCTCCATCGTCATGGTCGAGCACGACATGGGCGTCGTCATGCGGCTCGCCGACGAGGTCACCGTCCTCGACTTCGGGCGGCGCATCGCCGGGGGACCGCCGGCCGCCGTGCAGAACGACCCGGCCGTCATCCAGGCGTATCTCGGCACCCCCGACCCGGATGACACGAACGAAGAGGCCACCGCATGAGCACCTTCCTCGAACTCCTCCTCAACGGCGTCTCGATGGGCTCCGTCTACGCCCTCATCGCCCTCGGCTTCGTCGTCATCTTCCGCGCCACCGAGGTCGTGAACTTCGCGCACGCCTCGCTGCTCCTCGCGGGCGGCTACGTCACCGCCTCGCTCCACGACGACATCGGCTTCTGGCCCGCGCTCGGCGTCGGCATCGCCGCCGCCGCGGTCGTCGGCGCGGCCGTCGAGTTCTTCGTCATGCGGCGCTACCGCGGCCACGACCCCAGCGTCCTCGCCATCGTCACCATCGGCGTCGACATCCTGCTCACCACCGAACTCACCCGCCGCCTGGGCACCGACGTGCTCACCATGGGCGACCCGTGGGGCGACGCCGTGCTCACGATCGGCGGCGTCTCCATCGCGCACACCCGCATCGCCGCGTTCGTGACCGCGGCCCTGCTCATCACGGCCTTCCTGCTCACCTTCCGCTACACGTCCTGGGGCGTCGCGATGCGGGCCGCCGCCGAGAAACGCGAGACGGCCGCGCTGATGGGCGTACGCCTGGGACGGGTCTCGCTCGGCGCCTGGGCCGTGGCCGGCGGGCTCGCCGCGGTCGCCGCGCTGTTCCTCACCGTCTTCCCGACGCCCGGCCTCGAACGCGCCACCTCCCTCGCCGCTCTGAAGGCCTTCCCCGCCGCCATCCTCGGCGGACTCGACTCCACGACCGGCGCGCTCGTCGGCGGACTGATCGTCGGCGTCACCGAGTCCCTCGCCACCGGCTACCAGAGCGAACTCGCCTTCATGGGACGCGGGTTGGGCGACCTCGCCCCCTACCTCGTGATGACCGTGATCCTGCTCCTGCGGCCCTCCGGACTCTTCGGCACGAAGGAGCTCGCCCGTGTCTGACACGCTCGCCCCGGCCCGCACCACGCCCGCCCCCACCACCCGTACGTTCCTCACCCGCCGCCGCACCTACGTCACCGGGGTGTTCGCCGTCCTCCTGCTCGCCCTGCCGTTCTACCTCGACCGGTTCTGGCTCCAGGCGGGCCTGTTCGCGATGGCCGCCGCGATCGGCGCCATCGGCCTCAACCTCCTCACCGGCGCCACCGGCCAGCTCTCCATGGGCCACGCCTTCTTCCTCGCCGTCGGCGCCTACGGCTACTGCGTCCTCGCGGGGCAGAAGGGCCAGGCCGTCGACGGACTCGGCCTCCCCGCCTGGCTCGCCGCCGTGCTCGCCGTGCTCCTCGCGGGGATCGCGGGCGGTCTGTTCAGCCCCATCGCGGGACGCCTCCAAGGCGCGTACCTCGGCATCGCCACCCTCGCGCTGATCTTCATCGGGCAGCACGTGCTGTTCAACGCCGAGGACCTCACCGGCGGCGCCAACGGCCGTGACGTCCCCGTCCTGAACCTCTTCGGACTGCCCTTCGACGAGAGCGAACTGACCGTCGCCGGGGTGCCGTTCGGCTCCGCCGAAAAGCTCTGGTACCTCGGACTCGTCCTCACCCTCGTCTGCGGCCTGTTCGCCCGCGGGGTGCTGCGCGGCCGCCCGGGCCGCGCCATGAACGCCATCCGCGACCACCGGATCGCCGCCGGCGTCCTCGGCGTGCCCGTCGCCCGCTACCGGGGAGCCGTCTTCGTGCTCTCGTCCATGTACGCGGGGCTGGCCGGAGTACTGCTCGCCCTCGTCTTCCAGCGCACGGTCCCCGACTACTTCGGCATGACCCTCTCCCTCGAATACCTCGCCATGATCGTCATCGGCGGTCTCGGCTCCGTCGCGGGCGCGGTCGTCGGCGCCGCGTTCGTCTCGCTGCTGCCCCAGATCCTCACCCGCTACAGCGACGCCCTGCCCCTCGTCTCGGCCCCCGGCACCGGCGGCATCGCCCCCGGCGAGGCGGCCCGCTACCTCTACGGCGCCGCCGTCGTGGCAGTGGTCCTCTTCCTGCCCGGCGGCCTCGTGCGGATCGCCGCCCGGCGCACCCGCAACCACCCTCAGGAGGAAGCATGACCGCCCGCATCCGTACCCGAGCGCTCACGGCAGGCGGCGTGGCCGTGCTGCTCGCGCTGACCGCAGCCTGCAGCTCCAAGGCGAAGAGCGACGACGAAGGCGACCGGCAGAGCGCGGGCGGGGTGAAGACCGGCCAGGGCATCTCCGGCAAGACGATCGACCTCGGCGTCCTCACCGACATGACCGGCGTCTACGCCACCCTCGGCAAGAGCGTCACCCAGGCCCAGCAGCTGTACGTGAAGCAGATCAACGCCAAGGGCGGCATCTGCGGCTACAAGCTCCGGCTGACCGTCCGCGACCACGGCTACGACCCGCAGAAGGCCGTCGCCGGCTACACCGAACTGTCGCCGAAGGTGCTCGGCTTCACCCAGTTCATCGGCTCGCCGTTCGTCGCCGCCGTCGAGCAGCGCATCGGCCAGGACAAGGCGCTCGTGCTGCCGCAGGCGTGGTCGGCGAACCTCCTCGGCAACCAGTACGTCCGCGTCATCGGATCGACGTACGACTACGAGACCATCAACGCCGTCGACTTCCTGATGAAGGAGAAGGGCCTGAAGAAGGGCGACAAGCTCGGCCACGTCTACTTCGAGGGCGACTACGGCGAGAACGCCCTCAAGGGCTCGAAGTTCATCGCGGACAAGGCCGGGCTCACCGTCGTCGAGCAGAAGATCAAGCCGACCGACAACGACATGACCGCGCAGGTCGCCGCCCTGAAGAAGGCCGGCGTCAAGGGCATCGTGATCAGCGCGGGCCCCCGCCAGGCCGCCTCTCTCGTCGGTGTCGCCGCCGCGGCCGGGCTCGACGTGCCCGTCATCGGCAACAACTCCGCGTTCGCGCCCCAGCTCCTCGCCACGCAGGCGGGCCCGGCCCTGATGAAGAACTACTGGGTCGCCTCACCCTCGCTGCCCATCGGCGCCGACACCGCGCAGGCCAAGAAGCTGGTCGCCGACTACCGGAAGGCGTACCCGAAGGACTCCCTCGACAACGGGGTCGTGGCCGGCTGGACCGCCGCGTCCGTCTTCGGCGAGGCCCTGAAGAAGGCGTGCGAGAACAAGGACCTGACCCGCGACGGCGTCGACAAGGCGCTGCTCACCCTGACCTCCTTCGACAACGGCTTCGGCGTCGCGCAGAACTTCAGCGACCCCAAGGCCCCGTCCTCCCACGAATCGGTGATCCTGCAGCCCGACAAGAGCGCGGTCGGCGGCATGAAGGTGGTCCGCGAACCCGGCGAGGCACCCGAGGCCAAGTCCTATGCGGAGTCCGCCGGTTGATGCCCTCGGCGCACTCCGGCGGACGCCGGAGGCACCCGTAGAACCCTTCGGCCGAAAGGTTCCGTTCACCCCGAAAACACGTGGACCCGCCCGTTCCCGTCACGGGACACTGCCTAGCCCCCGGCCCACCGTGCCGGGGGCTCGACACGCCCCAACACCCAAGGGACGGGATCGGATTGACCGACTTGCACGAGGCGCCGCCGAGCCGGGGTTCGGTGCTTCTCGCACTGCGCTACTACGGACGCGAACTGCGCCGGGCGCGCTTGCTCGCGGCGCCCGCGCTGCTGCTGCCCGCGCTCGGCAACATCTGCCTCAACTACCTCGCACCCCTCGTCGTCGCCAAGCTGATCGGCGACCTCGCCGACGGCGGCGAGCGCACCTTCGACGCCATGCTCCCCTACGTCCTCGGCTTCGCCGGCGTACTGCTCGCCGCGGAAGTGCTGTGGCGCATCGGCTTCCACTGCATCAACCGGCTCGAATCACGGGCCATCGAGAACCTGTACGTCATCGGCATGGACGAGCTGTACGCGAAGGACGCCACGTTCTTCCACGACAACTTCGCCGGCTCCCTCACCAAGCGCGTCCTGAGCTTCGCCCAGCGCTTCGAGGAGTTCGCGGACGTCCTGATCTTCAACATCATGGCCAGCATGGTGCCGATCATCTTCGGATCGGTGATCCTCTGGCGCTACGAGCCGCTGCTCGTCGTGGTCCTCCTGGCGATGATCGTGATCACCGGGATCTGCGTGCGGCCGCTGATCCGCCGCCGCCAGAAGCTGGTCAACCAGCGCGAGGCGGCGTTCGCCCGGATGTCGGGCCATGTCGCCGACAGCCTGATGAACATGGAGACGGTCCGCGCCTTCGCCGCGGAGGACCGCGAGGCCGCCGAGCACCGGGCGCGGGTCGCGACCGCCCGCCGTCAGCTGCTGAAGTCGTGGGACTACGGCAACCTGCGCGTCGACACCCTCGTCGCCCCGCTGTCCGTGGCCACCAACGCCCTCGGACTGCTCCTCGCCGTCGCCCTCTCCGGCGGCGGGCACAGCGTCGAGGCGATCGTCGTCGCGTTCACGTACTTCACCAACGCGACCCGGATCATGTTCGAGTTCAACCAGATCTACCGCCGTCTCGAAAGCTCCATGACGGAGGCGGCGCAGTTCACGGAGCTGCTGCACGACAAGCCGAAGGTGGTCGACCCGCCCGAGCCCGAGCCGCTCAGGCCCTCGCCCGCCGACGTCCGCTTCGAGCATGTCTCGTACGCGCACGCGGGCGCCCCCGAGCCGCTGTTCACGGGCCTCGACCTGGCCGTGCCCGGCGGCACCCGGATCGGTCTCGTGGGCCGCTCGGGAGGCGGCAAGACCACCCTCACCCGGCTGCTGCTGCGGATGATGGACATCGACGGCGGCCGGATCCTGATCGGCGGCCAGGACATCTCCCGGCTGAGCCAGCGCGACCTGCGGTCCCTGATCGCGTACGTGCCCCAGGACCCGGCCATGTTCCACCGCAGCCTGCGCGAGAACATCGCCTTCGCCCGGCCCGGCGCCACCGACGCCGAGATCCGGCGGGCGGCGGAGGCGGCACATGTCGCGGACTTCGCGGACGCGCTGCCGGACGGCTTCGACACCATGGTCGGGGAGCGCGGCATCAAGCTCTCCGGCGGCCAGCGGCAGCGGGTCGCGCTGGCCCGCGCGATCCTGCGGGACGCCCCGATCCTGCTCCTGGACGAGGCGACGAGCGCGCTCGACTCGGAGAGCGAGCTGCTGGTGCAGGAGGCGCTGTGGCGGCTCATGGAGGGCCGCACGGCCCTCGTCGTCGCCCACCGGCTGAGCACCGTGGCGGGCATGGACCAGCTGATCGTCCTGGACCACGGCCGGATCGTCGAGCAGGGCAGCCACACCGAGCTCCTGGAGGCCTCGGGAACGTACGCCAAGCTCTGGCAGCACCAGTCGGGAGGCTTCTTGCAGGAAGCGGCCTGACGGACGGCCGGGACCAGCCGGCGCACGAAAAGGCGGTGGGCCCGAACCGGATCGGTTCGGGCCCACCGCCCACGCGTTCCCTGCCGGGCTACGGCAGCTGCGCCGCTCGCGCCTCGCGCCGGTTGTCCCGGAAGTTGTTCACCCGGCGAGCCGTGGCGAACAGCGGGATGACCGCGCCGAGGACCAGCTGCAGCGCACAGCCCGTCTGGAGCAGCAGCTGGCCGCCGGGGGCGTCGAACGCCCAGGCCGCCAGCAGACCCATGCTCAGCACGATCCACGACAGCATCGCGACGGCGAGGCGGCCGCGCGGCTTCGGGTACTCGACGCGGCTGACCATCAGCCACGCGGTGCCCAGGATCGCCAGGAGGGTGGCCACGAAGGGCAGCTCCAGGAGCACGATCGAGACGACCGTCAGCGCGCCGAACGGCGACGGCATGCCCTGGAAGGTGCCGTCCTTCACCGTCACGCACGAGAACCGCGCGAGCCGCAGCACCACCGCCAGCAGCACGACGATCGCGCCGACCGCCGCCACTCTCTGGTGGGCGTCGTCGGCGACCATGCCGTACACGAGCACGAAGTACGCGGGCGCCAGGCCGAAGCTGATCAGGTCGGAGAGGTTGTCCAGCTCCGCGCCCATCGGCGACGACCGCAGCTTGCGGGCCACCAGACCGTCGAACAGGTCGAAGATCGCGGCGGCCAGCATCAGGATCACGGCGGTCGCGGCGGAGTGCCGCGCCATGCCGGAGTCGTTGCTGCCCTGGATGTGCGGGATCAGGATGCCGGTGGTCGTGAAGTAGACGGCCATGAAGCCGCACGTCGCGTTACCGAGCGTCAGGGTGTCCGCTATCGACAGGCGCAGTGAGAGCGGCATCTCCTCCGCGTCGTCCGCCGCGTCCGTCTCGGGCACCCAGCCCGCCTGGGTCTCGGGGTCAGTCACGGTCAATGCGAGTCACCCCCGCCGTCGTCTTCTGGCCGACCTCGACGTCGACCTCGACCCCTTCGGGGAGGTAGATGTCGACGCGCGACCCGAAGCGGATGAGCCCGATGCGCTCGCCCTGCTCGACCTTCGTGCCCTGGGGGATGTACGGCACGATGCGGCGGGCGACTGCGCCGGCGATCTGGATCATCTCGATGTCACCGAGCTCGGTGTCGAAGTGCCAGACCACCCGCTCGTTGTTCTCGCTCTCCTTGTTGAAGGCGGGAACGAAACCACCGGGGATGTGCTCGACGGACGTCACGGTGCCCGCGAGGGGAGCGCGGTTCACGTGCACGTTCAGCGGGCTCATGAAGATCGCGACACGGGTACGACCGTCCTTCCACGGCATGATGCTCTGCACCACACCGTCGGCCGGGGAGATGACCCGGCCGGGGGCGATCTCGCGCTCGGGGTCCCGGAAGAACCACAACATGCCGGCCGCCAGAGCGGTGGTCGGGACGGCGAGTGCTGCTGCCTTCTTGGAACGACGCGAGCGCGCCAGGCTCAGTGCGGCCGTGGCGACGGTCGGAAGAAGCCACGGCGATGCTCCGCGCGCAAGGCGACCACCGAGGAAGCCGTCGCGTGGTGCAGAGGTTTGGCTGTGGGGCATGGATGACCTTCGTAGCGGATGAGGCCGCGCTGGTTACGGGGGGACGGCGGCTTTTCCCGGGATGCTATCGGTTGCGAGCCACAACTGGGCAAGCCAGGAAGCGACATCGAGCTGTGAGCTTCGGCCGAAGAGTGCCTACGGGGTGTGATCTTCTTCGCGAAGAAAACACCCCGAAAGCGAACAGTTCGGACAGGCTCAGCCCTGGAAGCGATACTCCTCGAGCAGTCGGCGTCCAATGATCATTTTCTGGATCTCGGCGGTACCTTCGCCGATCAGCAGCATGGGTGCCTCGCGGTAGAGGCGCTCGATCTCGTACTCCTTCGAGAACCCGTAGCCGCCATGAATCCGGAACGCGTCCTCCACGACTTCTTTGCAGTATTCGGAGGCCAGGTACTTGGCCATTCCTGCTTCGAGGTCGTTTCGTTCCCCGGAGTCCTTTTTGCGTGCTGCGTTCACCATCATCGCATGGGCGGCCTCGACCTTGGTAGCCATCTCGGCCAGCTTGAACTGGATCGCCTGGTGCTGGGCGATGGGCTTTCCGAAAGTGTGTCGTTGCTGGGCGTAAGCGACACCCAGCTCAAATGCACGCTGCGCGACGCCGCAACCACGTGCGGCCACATTCACGCGCCCGACTTCGACACCGTCCATCATTTGGTAAAACCCTCGGCCGGTGCTGCCGCCCAGCACACGATTGGCCGGAATACGCAGGTTGTCCATGACGAGTTCGGTCGTGTCGACGCCCTTGTATCCCATCTTGTCGATCTTCCCGGGGATGGTCAGACCGGGACGGACCTCGCCGAATCCCGGCTCCTTCTCCACGAGGAAGGTCGTCATGGACTTGTGCGGGGCAGTGCCTTCGGGATGACCTTCGTCACTTCGCGTGAGAACCGCCACAAGCGTTGACGTGCCGCCGTTGGTCAGCCACATCTTCTGGCCGTTCAGGACGTACTCGTCGCCGTCCCTGACCGCCTTCGACGTGATCGCCGACACATCGGAGCCGAGGCCCGGCTCCGACATCGAGAAGGCGCCGCGCACCTCACCGAGCGCCATCCGCGGAAGGAAGTACTCCTTCTGCTCCTGCGTCCCGTGCTGCTTGAGCATGTACGCCACGATGAAGTGGGTGTTGATGATGCCGGAGACCGACATCCAGCCGCGGGCTATCTCCTCCACGCACAGCGCGTACGTGAGCAGCGACTCGCCCAGACCCCCGTACTCCTCGGGGATCATCAGGCCGAACAGGCCCAGCTCCTTGAGCCCGTCGACGATCGCTTGCGGGTACTCGTCGCGGTGCTCCAGCTCGGTCGCGACGGGAATGATCTCCTTGTCCACGAAGTCCCGGACGGTGGACAGGATCTCCTGCTGCACGTCGTTGAGGCCGTGGGTCTGGGCGAGTCGGCTCATGGTTACTTGCTCTCCCGAAGTTCCGGGCGGCCGGGCTGCTCGCCGCCGCGCTCCTTGATGTACGTCTCGGTGGGCACCATCACCTTGCGGCGGAAGACGCAGACGAGCGTGCCGTCCTGCTTGTAGCCCTTGGTCTCGACGTAGACGATGCCGCGGTCGCTCTTCGACTTCGACGGGGTCTTGTCGAGGACCGTCGTCTCGCCGTAGAGGGTGTCGCCGTGGAAGGTCGGCGCCACGTGACGCAGGGACTCGATCTCCAGGTTGGCGATCGCCTTGCCGGAGACGTCCGGCACGGACATGCCGAGCAGGAGCGAGTAGATGTAGTTCCCGACGACGACGTTCTTCCCGAAATCGGTCGTCTTCTCCGCATAGTTCGTGTCCATGTGGAGCGGGTGGTGGTTCATGGTGAGCAGACAGAAGAGGTGGTCGTCGTACTCGGTGACCGTCTTGCCGGGCCAGTGCTTGTAGACGTCCCCGACGGTGAACTCTTCGTAGGTGCGGCCGAACTGCATGTCTTACGCCTCCGGGGCTTCGAACTTCGACGTGCGCTGCATGCCGGCGGCCCGGCCCTTGCCGGAGATGACGAGCGCCATCTTCCGCGAGGCCTCGTCGATCATCTCGTCGCCGAGCATCGCCGAGCCCTTCTTGCCGCCCGCCTCGGACGTGCAGTACTCGTACGCGTCCAGGATCAGCTCGGCGTGGTCGAAGTCCTCCTGCGAGGGCGAGAAGACCTCGTTGGCCGCGTCGACCTGGCCCGGGTGCAGCACCCACTTGCCGTCGAAGCCGAGCGCCGCGGCGCGGCCGGCGACCTCGCGGAAGCCGTCCACGTTCTTGATCTGCAGGTAGGGGCCGTCGATCGCCTGGAGGTCGTTGGCGCGGGCCGCCATCAGGATCTTCATCAGGATGTAGTGATAGGCGTCGGCGCCGTAGCCGGGCGGCTGCTCGCCGACGACCAGGGACTTCATGTTGATGGAGGCCATGAAGTCGGCCGGGCCGAAGATGATCGTCTCCGTGCGGGGCGAGGCCTCCGCGATCGCGTTGACGTTGTTGAGGCCCTTGGCGTTCTCGATCTGCGCCTCGATGCCGATCTTGCCGACCTCGAAGCCCATCGTCTTCTCGATCTGCGTGAGCAGCAGGTCCAGGGCGACGACCTGGTCGGCCGTCTGGACCTTCGGCAGCATGATGCAGTCGAGGTTCTGTCCGGCGCCCTCGACGACGGTCACGACGTCACGGTAGGTCCACTCGGTCGTCCAGTCGTTGACCCGCACGACGCGCGTCTTGCCCGTCCAGTCGCCCTCGTTGAGGAACTTGACGATGGTGTGCCGGGCCTCCGGCTTGGCGAGCGGCGCGCAGGCGTCCTCCAGGTCGAGGAAGACCTGGTCGGCGGCGAGGCCCTGGGCCTTCTCCAGGAAGCGGGGGTTCGACCCGGGGACCGCGAGGCAGGAGCGGCGCGGCCGAAGGCGGTTGACAGGGCTGGTCATGCGGGGACCTCCAACAGGTCGAGGTTGTTCGCTTTCCGGATCTCGTCGACGATACGGCCGATGATCTCCGTGATGCCGAAGTCCTTGGGGGTGAAGACGGCGGCCACACCCGCCCGCTTCAGGTCCTCGGCATCGGCATTCGGAATGATGCCCCCGACGATCACGGGGATGTCGGTGGCGCCCGCCTCGCGCAGCCGGGTGAGCACGTCCGGCACCAGCTCGGCGTGCGACCCGGACAGGATCGACAGGCCGACGCAGTGCACGTCCTCGGCGAGCGCGGCGGACACGATCTGGTCAGGGGTCAGCCGGATGCCCTGGTAGACCACCTCGAAGCCGGCGTCGCGGGCACGGACCGCGATCTGCTCGGCACCGTTCGAGTGACCGTCCAGGCCCGGCTTGCCGACCAGCAGGCGGAGCTTGCCGCCCAGCTCGTCACCGGTGCGGCGGACCTTCTCGCGGACGAGGGCGAGCGGCGTGCCCTCCTCCGCGGTCACCGCGACCGGCGCCGACGAGACGCCCGTGGGCGCCCGGAACTCGCCGAACACCTCGCGCAGCGCCTCGGACCACTCGCCGGTCGTGACGCCGGCCCGGGCGCACTCCAGGGTGGCCTCCATGAGGTTCTCCGTGCCCGCCGCGGCCTCCTTGAGGCGCTCCAGCGCCTGGCCGGTGGTCGGGTAGTGGAACGGGTCACCCATGCCCTGGCGGTCGGTCGACTCCTGACGCGTCGTGCGCCACTCCTCGATGGCGGAGACCACCCGCGCCTCGACGCCGTGGTCCACCGTCATGATCGCGGTGTCCAGGTCGGCGGTGAGCGGGTTCGGCTCGGTCGTCTCGTAGATGTTGACGCCGACGATCTTCTCCTCGCCGCCCTCGATCCGGGCCCGGCGCTCGGCGTGCGAGGAGACGAGCTGCGACTTGAGGTAGCCCGACTCCACGGCGGCCATCGCGCCGCCCATCTCCTGGATCCGCTCGATCTCGGCCAGCGAGTCGGCGACCAGCTCGTCGACCTTCTTCTCGATGACGTGCGAGCCCGCGAAGATGTCCTCGTACTCCAGCAGGTCGCTCTCGTGGGCGAGAACCTGCTGGATCCGCAGCGACCACTGCTGGTCCCAGGGGCGGGGGAGGCCCAACGCCTCGTTCCAGGCCGGGAGTTGGACGGCGCGGGCGCGCGCGTCCTTCGAGAGGGTCACGGCCAGCATTTCTAGGACGATGCGCTGGACGTTGTTCTCCGGCTGGGCCTCGGTCAGGCCCAGCGAGTTGACCTGAACGCCGTACCGGAAGCGGCGCTGCTTCGCGTTCTCGATGCCGTACCGCTCGCGCGTGATCTGGTCCCAGATCCGCCCGAACGCCCGCATCTTGCACATCTCCTCGATGAAGCGGACTCCCGCGTTCACAAAGAAGGAGATACGGGCCACGACGTCCCCGAACTTCTCGGCGGGGACCTGCCCTGAGTCGCGTACGGCATCGAGAACGGCGATGGCGGTGGACATCGCGTACGCGATCTCCTGGACCGGAGTGGCCCCCGCCTCCTGAAGGTGGTACGAGCAGATGTTGATCGGGTTCCACTTGGGGATGTGGGACACCGTGTAGGCGATCATGTCCGTCGTCAGCCGGAGCGAGGGGCCCGGCGGGAAGACGTGCGTCCCCCGGGACAGGTACTCCTTGACGATGTCGTTCTGCGTCGTGCCCTGGAGCGTGGCGATGTCCACGCCCTGCTCCTCCGCGACGACCTGATAGAGCGCCAGAAGCCACATGGCGGTGGCGTTGATCGTCATCGAGGTGTTCATCTGCTCCAGGGGGATGTCCTGGAACAGCCGCCGCATGTCGCCGAGATGGGACACCGGGACGCCCACGCGGCCGACCTCACCCCGCGCGAGGATGTGGTCCGGGTCGTACCCCGTCTGGGTCGGCAGGTCGAAGGCGACCGACAGACCCGTCTGGCCCTTGGCGAGGTTGCGGCGGTACAGCTCGTTGGACGCCTCCGCCGTGGAATGGCCGGCGTACGTGCGCATGAGCCACGGCCGGTCCTTCTGACGCTCAGTCATGAGATCTGTCTCCCCCGGGAGTTCAGATGTTGCGGAACCGGTTGATGGCGTCGATGTGCTGCGCCCGCTTCTCCGGGTCGCGCACGCCGAGGCCCTCCTCGGGGGCGAGGCAGAGCACGCCGACCTTGCCCTGGTGGGCGTTGCGGTGCACGTCGTGGGCGGCCTGGCCGGTCTCCTCCAGGGAGTAGACCTTCGAGAGCGTCGGGTGGATCTTGCCCTTGGCGATCAGGCGGTTGGCCTCCCACGCCTCGCGGTAGTTGGCGAAGTGCGAGCCGATGATGCGCTTCAGGGACATCCACAGGTAGCGGTTGTCGTACTCGTGCATGTAGCCCGAGGTCGAGGCGCAGGTGGTGATGGTGCCGCCCTTGCGGGTCACGAACACCGAGGCGCCGAAGGTCTCGCGGCCGGGGTGCTCGAAGACGATGTCGATGTCCTCGCCGCCGGTGAGCTCGCGGATGCGCTTGCCGAAGCGCTTCCACTCCTTGGGGTCCTGGGTCTGCTCGTCCTTCCAGAACTTGTAGCCCTCGGCGCTGCGGTCGATGATCGCCTCGGCGCCCATCGAGCGGCAGATGTCCGCCTTCTGCTCGCTGGAGACGACACAGATCGGGTTGGCGCCGCCGGCCAGGGCGAACTGCGTGGCGTACGAGCCGAGTCCGCCGCTCGCGCCCCAGATCAGGACGTTGTCGCCCTGCTTCATGCCGGCGCCGTTCTTCGACACCAGCTGGCGGTACGCGGTGGAGTTCACGAGGCCGGGAGCGGCTGCCTCCTCCCAGCTGAGGTGGTCGGGCTTGGGCATCAGCTGGTTGGACTTGACGAGTGCGATCTCGGCGAGACCGCCGAAGTTCGTCTCGAAGCCCCAGATGCGCTGCTCGGGGTCGAGCATCGTGTCGTTGTGGCCGTCGGAGGACTCCAGCTCGACGCTCAGGCAGTGCGCGACGACCTCGTCGCCGGGCTGCCAGGCGTTGACGCCGGGGCCGGTGCGCAGCACGACGCCCGCGAGGTCGGAGCCGATGATGTGGTACGGCAGGTCGTGGCGCTTGGCCAGCTCGTTGGTGCGGCCGTAGCGCTCCAGGAACCCGAAGGTGGAGAGCGGCTCGAAGATCGAGGTCCACACCGAGTTGTAGTTCACGGAGGACGCCATGACCGCGACGAGTGCCTCGCCGGGGCCCAGCTCCGGCACCGGGACCTCGTCTAGGTGGATCGACTTGCGGGGGTCCTTCTCGCGGGTGGTGAGCCCTTCGAACATCTCCGTCTCGTCCTTGTGCACGGTGATCGCGCGGTACGAGTCGGGGATCGGCAGGGCGGCGAAGTCGGCAGACGTGGCGGTCTGCGACTGAATCGCGTCCAGGATGTCCTTCACGGTGTTGCCTCCGGCGAAGAGCGTTGAGGGAAACGCTGGTCGTGGGTGTGGCTGAGCTATGGCTGCGGTGGTGCTGGTGAGGGTGTGCCGTCGGTTCGGCGGGTGGTGCTGTGGCAGCGCTTGGTGTGGCGCGGAAGGTTGCCTGTGACGCAGGCGTCCGGGCGCACGGGGCACGTCTGTCGTGCTTCGTGGGGACAGCCTGCGTACGGAAGTTCTCTGCACGCCGGCCGCCCGGACTCCTTCAACGTATGGCACACCGTGACAGCTGACAAGGCACTGCGTGCCATTGATTTCGCTCAGATGAAATCTTTACGGTTCAGGCGAGCGATGATCGATCATCCGTGGTCAGGGGCGGGTTCCGGCCGCCTGAAGGGATCGATGATCGATCACGTGGGTCCGGATGCGGATGGGTCGCGGCGACGGAAGGGTGCCTGGCGTGGCACGCAGTGCCATGCGGCTGCGGCGCGGGAAGTGGAGTTCTCCTGACGGGGTCCCATGCGCGACGTAATGTTCTCTACCGGTTGGTGCCTATTACTGGCTGGTGCCTATGACCGGGAGGTTCGATGGTCGACGACATGGTCAGGACCTGGGTGGCGGGCTGGGCGGTGTCGCGGGGGACCCCGCCGCCCGCCGAGCGGCCCTGGGGGTACTACATCGAGGTCGCCGACGACCCCGCCGAAGTCGGGCGCCATGTGCTGCCGGAGGCCTCGCGGGCCGCGGTGCGTGCCGCGGCGGAGGCGGTGACCGTGCCGCGGACCTGGATGAAGATGCCCGCCGAGCCGGACGAGGTCGAGCCCTGGATCACCCCGGGCTGGGAGGTCGCCCGCAGCGAGACCGGGTACTTGATGGCGGTCGATCTGACGGCCACCGGGGCCACCGCCCCCGCGGGGTACACGGCGCACGTGGAGAGGGCGGGCGACGTCGTACGGGTCCGGGTGCGGCACGCCGCGGGCGGGCCGGCGGCCGCGGGGCAGCTGGCGCTCCTCGGGGAGGATGCGGTCGTGGACCGGATCAGGACGCAGGAGGCGCACCGGCGGCGCGGGCTCGGCGCGTTCGTGATGCGCGCGCTCGCCGACCGGGCCGTCGAACTGGGCGCGGTGCGCGGGGTGTTGGGGGCCACGCCGGCCGGCCGGGCGCTCTACCGGGAGCTCGGGTGGCGCCAGCACGCGACGCTGGCGGAGTGTGTGTACCGGGGGTGAGGCGGGCGGAGCCCGGACGTCCCCAACTCCCTTTCAACGGTGGGAAATGCACGGGCGCCGGCGATGAACCGGGCCGGCCGCGCGATTCATCGCCGCGCTCCCGGCCGGCGCGGCGGCTGACCCGGAACCACACACCCGCCCTGGAGCGAAACGCCCCGTCAGCGGTTCCTGAGCGCCTCTTCGATGGTCCGCATGACCTCGGTCAGGGGCGCGTCGGTGCGGGCCACCGTCACCAGCACCTCGCCCGAGTGCGCCACCTGCGCGGCCGGAGCCGCGGGGACGGCCGGCGTGCGGCCCGCGCCGATGCCGGTGCCGAACGTGCGCCGCACGATCGCGAAGGCGTGGTCGAGCTGGGTCTCCAGGTCACCCTGGCCGCCCGCCCGCAGCCAGCGCCGCAGCACGTGGTTGTGGGCGGTCACGACGGCCGACGCGGCGACCTCGGCGAGCAGCGGGTCGTCGTTTCCGTCGTGGTGGGCCTGCTCGTCGAAGTGGCCGAGCAGATAGCGCGTGAACAGCCGCTCGTACCGGGCGACCGAGGCGATCTCGCGCTCGCGCAGCGTGGGCACCTCACGGGTCAGCCGGTAGCGCTCCACCGACACCGACGGCGAGGCCGCGTACATCTTCATGACTTCCTTGATGCCGCGGCAGACCGTGTCCAGCGGGTGCTCAAGCGGCGGCGCCGCGTTCAGCACCGCCTCGGCGCGGACCAGGGTGTCGTCGTGGTCCGGGAAGATCGCCTCTTCCTTGGAGCGGAAGTGCCGGAAGAAGGTGCGCCGGGCGACCCCGGCCGTCGCGGCGATCTCGTCGACCGTCGTCGCCTCGTACCCCTTCGTGGCGAAGAGCTCCATCGCCGCGGCCGCGAGCTCACGGCGCATCTTGAGGCGTTGGGCCGCGGCCCTGCTGCTCGCCGCGCTCTCGGGGGCCTCGGAGGCTGCCTTCGCGGGCGTACGGGAGGTCTGGTCGGCCTGGTGAGCGGGGGTCATGACCCGAACGTACTGCATGTACGTTCCAAGACGCTCCCCGGTTAGCGGGCTGCCCGGCGCCCCGAGCAGCCCGCCCCAGTCGGCTCCGGCCTCCGTGCCCGACTCAGCGCCTGGCATATTCGCGGAAGCCACGGCCCGTCTTGCGGCCGAGGCAGCCCGCGGCCACCAGGTGTTCCAGCAGCGGTGCGGGCGCGAGACCCGGGTCGCGGAACTCGCGGTGCAGCACCTTCTCGATGGCGAGGGAGACGTCCAGGCCCACGACGTCGAGGAGTTCGAACGGGCCCATCGGGTACCCGCCACCGAGCTTCATCGCCGCGTCGATGTCGTCGAGCGACGCGTAGTGCTCCTGCACCATCTTGATCGCGTTGTTCAGGTACGGGAACAGCAAAGCGTTCACGATGAACCCGGCGCGGTCGCCGCAGTCCACCGGGTGCTTGCGGATCTTCAGGGTCAGATCGCGGACGGTGGCGTGCACGTCCTCGGAGGTGAGCACGGTCCGCACCACCTCGACGAGCTTCATCGCCGGGGCCGGATTGAAGAAGTGCATCCCGATGACGTCCTGCGGCCGCGAGGTGGCGCGGGCGCACGCGACGACCGGCAGCGACGACGTCGTGGTCGCCAGGATCGCGCCCGGCTTGCAGACCTTGTCGAACGTCGCGAACAGCTGCTGCTTGATCTCCAGGTCCTCGGCGACGGCCTCCAGGGCGAGGTCGACGTCGGCGAAGGAGTCGTAGGAGCCGGCCGGGGTGATCAGCGCCAGGGTCGACTCCGCGGCCTCGGCCGTCATCCGGCCCTTGTCGACAGAGCGCTTGAGCGACTTGCCGATCCGGGCCTTGGCCGCCTCCGCCTTCTCCTCGCTGCGGGCGGCGAGCACGACCGCGTACCCGGCCTTCGCGAAGACCTCGGCGATCCCCGAGGCCATCGTCCCCGAGCCCGCGACACCGACGGAGCGGATCGTGCGGAACGGGGCGGCGATCGCGTCGGTCAGCGGCGTCAGTGCGTCCCGCACCACGACGGAGCTGCCCGGCGCCTCGTACGTGTAGAAGCCGCGGCCCGCCTTGCGCCCGGTCAGACCGGCCTCGCTGAGCTGCTTGAGGATCGGGGCGGGCGCGTGCAGCCGGTCCCGGGACTCGGCGTACATGGCGTCGAGGACGGTGCGGGCGGTGTCGATGCCGATCAGGTCGAGCAGCGCGAGCGGGCCCATCGGCAGCCCGCAGCCCAGCTTCATCGCGGCGTCGATGTCCTCGCGGGAGGCGTACTTGGCCTCGTACATCGCGGCGGCCTGGTTCAGGTAGCCGAAGAGCAGCCCGTCGGCGACGAAGCCCGGCCGGTCCCCGACGGCCACCGGCTCCTTGCCCAGCTCGATCGCGAGATCGGTGACGGCGGCGACGGCGGCCGGCGCGGTGAGCACGGACGAGACGACCTCGACGAGCTTCATCGCGGGGGCCGGGTTGAAGAAGTGCAGTCCGATCACGCGCTCGGGGCGGGCCGAGTCGGCGGCGAGCCGGGTCACGGACAGCGCGTTGGTGCCCGTCGCGAGGACGGTGTCGGGGCGCACGATCCCGTCCAGCGCCCGGAAGATCTGCTGCTTGAGCTCGTACGACTCCGGGACGACCTCGATCACGAGATCGGCGTCGGCGGCGGCCTGGAGATCGGTGAAGGTGCGGAACCGGGCCAGCAGGTCCGCCCGCTCCTGCTCGGAGAGGTGCTCACGGCGCACCGCACGCGCCGTGGAGGACTCCAGGGAGGCGACGGCCTGCGCGGTGGCGGCCTCGCTGATGTCGATGCCGATGACCTCGCGGCCCGCCCGGGCGAGGACCTCGGCGATGCCGGTGCCCATGGTGCCGAGCCCGACGACGGCGATGGTGGAGATGCGGGGCGTGCGGGACAGGGGAGCGTCCATCCGGGGACTCCAGGAAGATGAGGGTGACGACCGAGGGGCGCACGCGGGAACGCCGGAAGGCGCACGGCGTGCGGAAGGTGAGCGCGTCGATCGCGCGGAACGTGCCGGGCACGCGCTCACGAGGAAGAGAGGGAACCGACCGGCCCTGTCCCAAGCCGTGTCGTACCGAACCGAACGACACTCGCGACGGCTGCGTCACCAGGCCGTCATGAGTGGTACTGCGGGAAGTGTGCCCCGCTCACTTGAGATTAACCGGCGAGTAACGAGCGCGCCAGCCCCGGTCGTTGACGAGTCTGTGTGATCTATGTCGCCGCAGGCCCGACGCGACGTAGCCTCGCTCTCATGGACGAAGAGTCGCGAACGGTGACAGAGCGCATCCGGAAGGAATCCGGCGGCACCCCCGCCTTCGAACAGCTTGCGGCGACGAGCGACCTGGACGAGCTGGCCGCGGTGCTCACGGCGCCCGAACAGCCGTTGTGGGCGCGGGAGTTCGCGGCGTACCGGCTGGGCATGGCGGGGGACCGCCGCGCCTTCGAGTCCCTCGTCCTGCTCCTGAACCACCGTGACCCCGAGCGCTGCGCCGGTGCGGCGCACGCCCTTGCGGCCCTCGGCGACCCGCGCACGGCCCGCGCCGCGGCGGCCCTCGCCACCAACGAACTGCGCGTCGCCTACTCCCTCTACCCCGTCCGGCTGCTCACCCAGCTGCGGGCCCCCGAGTCGGCCCCCGCCCTGATCACCAACCTCCGCCGCCGCCTGGCCCCGCACGACCCGTACCGGAAGGTGGCGCTCGCCTGCGTCGAGGGCCTGGGCAGTCTGGCCGACCCACGGGCGCGCGAGGTACTCAGGGAGGCGGCCACGCACCCGCGGCTCGCCATGGCCGCGGAGGCGGCCCTGGCCCGGCTGCCCCGGGGGTGAGACGGCGGACGTAACGGATCTCGGGACGCGAATCGCCCCCCGCGCACCCGCACTTCGGCGACGGCGTCACCGTCCCCGAGCGCCATCGGCCGGACGGTCGGTCCGTCCGGGGTCACCGCGGCAGTACGGCCCAAGCCTCGACCTCCAGCAGGAACTCGGGGGAGACCAGCGCGGCGACCTGGACCGCCGATGCCGCGGGCAGCCGGGCCGGATCGAGGAACTCGTCGCGCGCCCGGCGCACCTGCGGCATGTGGCCCATGTCCGTGACGAAGTACGTCATCTTCACCACGTCGTCGAAGGTGGCGCCGGCCGCGGTCAGGCACCGCCGCAGATTCTCGAAGACCTGCCGCGCCTGGGCGAACGCGTCGCCCGCGCCGACCGGTTCGCCCTTCTCGTCGAGGGCGAGCTGGCCGGACACGGCGACGAAGCGGCCGCTGCCCACGACCACATGGCTGTAGGCGGCGGCCGGTGCGACTCCGGCGGGTACGGGGATGCGGGTGAGGTGGCTCGTCATGCGTCCATCCTCGCCCGCATCCCGCCGTGCACGCCGCCGGACACCGGCCGTCGCTCAGCCGCGGAACCCGAGCATCCCGTGCAGCGCCGCACCGCCGGACGAGCCCGCGGACGGTGCCGCCTTCGTCGCCATCGGCTTCGGATCGGGCAGCTTCTTGCACACCGCGTCGATCTCGCCGCCGCCGCGCGGCACCTTTCCGGTCGCCAGATACGCGGAGAGGTAGCCGTCCAGACAGGTGTTGCCGCTGAGCGTGATGCCGTGGTTGCCGCCGCCCTGCTCGACGACCAGGCTGGAGCCGCGCAGCAGGTGGTGGACCTTGACGCCGCCCTCGTACGGGGTCGCCGCGTCGTCCGTCGCCTGGAAGAGCAGCACCGGCGGCAGCGCGTCGTTGCCGACGTGCGCCTGCTGGAGCGGCGGGGTCGACCAGTACGCGCACGGCAGGTTGTACCAGGCGTTGTTCCAGGTGGAGAACGGTGCCTTCTCGTTCACCGCCGTGTTGTCCTGGCGCCAGTGGTTCCAGTCGCGCGGCCACCAGGCGTCCCGGCACTGCACGGCGGCGTAGACGCTGTACCCGTTGTCGCCGGAGGCGTCGATCGCGGCGAAGTTCTCGTACGCCTCGACCAGCGGGTCCGCGTCCTTCTTGGTGACGTACGAGGAGAACGCCTCGGCGAGATACGGCCAGTAGCCGTTGTAGTAGCCGCCGGGCAGGAACGTGTCCTCCAGCTCACCCGCGCCCACCTTGCCGCCCGCCGGCTTCTTCGCCAGCGCGTCACGCATCGCGTACCACTCGGCCTCGATCTTCGCCGGGTCCTTGCCCAGCTTGTAGGTCGCGTCGTACTTCGCGACCCAGGCCATGAACGCCTGGTGGCGGGCGTTGAAGGCGTAGTCCTGGCCCAGGTTGTCCCGGTACCAGACACCCTCGGGGTCGACGATCGAGTCGAGGACCAGGCGCCGCACCCGCTGCGGGAAGTACTTCGCGTACACCGCGCCCAGATACGTGCCGTACGAGTAGCCGAAGTAGTTGAGCTTCTTCGCGCCGAGCGCCGCCCGGATCAGGTCCATGTCCTTGACGGTGCTGACCGTGTCGATGAACGGCAGGATGTCGTGGTACTTGTCGTCGCAGGCGTTGGCGAAGGTCACCGCCCGCTTCTTGTTGGCCTTCTCCACCTGTGGCGTGACCGGCGCGCTCGGCGGGCGCACCGGGTCGAAGTAGCCGGGCACGCAGTCGAGCGCAGGCCTGCTCCTGCCGACGCCGCGCGGGTCGAACCCGATGACGTCGTACTGCGCGGCGACCTTCTTCGGCAGGTTCGTCGCGACGAACCCGGCGAGCGTGAGCCCGCTGCCGCCGGGACCGCCCGGGTTCACCAGGAGCGGGCCCTGGGACTTCTTCGCCGTGTGCGGGACCCGTGACAGGGCGAGGGTGATCTGCCGGCCGTGCGGGGCGGCGTGATCGAGAGGCACCTTCAACGACGCGCACTGCAGCGTCGGGTAGTCCTTGGTGCCGCACTTCTTCCAGCTGACGTGCGTGGTGGTGCGCGAGGTCGAACGGGCTGACGCGGCATCGGCGGCGCCCGCCGTCGCCGGCAACGTGATCACCGTTGCGGCGGCCAGGGCCGCGATCCCGCACAGAGCGACTGCGCGTTTCTTCATGGAGCCTCCCAGGGTGGAGGGTTCAGGGCCGCGATTCCGCGGCTCCGGGGCGCATGTTCCCGGAAACCCTGCCTGGAAGAATCCGTTCTGCCGGAACTTGACCCGATTGCACCCGGCCGCCGGAGGAGGCGGAGGTGTCACAGGAGGGAGAGCTGAGTGGGCCCCGGCTCGACGAGCCGGGTCTCCTGCACGGGGACGCGACGCCGCGCCGCCGCCCGGGAGGGCCCGATGCCGAACTCCTCGGCCAGCTCGTGGACCTGCCGTGTCACCCGCCGCTGGTACCACTTGGGGGCGTAGGCCCCGTCCGCGTACAGCCGCTCGTAACGCCGTACGAGATACGGGTGGTGCCGTGCCAGCCAGGCCATGAACCACTCCCGCGCCCCCGGCCGCAGATGCAGCACCAGCGGTGTCACCGAGGTGGCGCCCGCCCGCGCGATCGCCCGCACCGTGGCCCGCAGCTGGTCCGGGTGGTCGCCGAGGAAGGGGATCACCGGCGCCATCAGCACCCCGCACCCGATCCCGGCGTCGGAGAGGGCGCGTACGACATCGAGACGGCGCTCGGGGGCGGGCGTGCCCGGCTCCACGGTCCGCCACAACTCCTGGTCCACGAAGCCCACCGAGACCGAGATCCCGACGTCCGTCACCTCCGCCGCCTGTCGCAGCAGGGGCAGATCGCGCAGGATCAGCGTGCCCTTCGTCAGGATGCTGAACGGGTTCGCGTAGTCGCGCAGCGCTTCGAGGATGCCGGGCATCAGCCGGTAGCGTCCCTCGGCCCGCTGATAGCAGTCGACGTTCGTGCCCATGGCTATGTGCTCGCCGTGCCAGCGGTGCGAGGCGAGGTGGCGGCGCAGCAGCTGCGGCGCGTTCACCTTCACCACGATCTGGCTGTCGAAGCCGAGCCCGGTGTCCAGGTCGAGATAGCTGTGCGTGTTGCGGGCGAAGCAGTACACGCAGGCGTGCGTGCAGCCCCGGTACGGATTGACGGTCCACTCGAACGGCATCCGGGAGGCCCCGGGCACCCGGTTCACGATCGAGCGGGCGCGGATCTCGTGGAAGGTCACGTTTCTGAACTCAGGGGTGTCGACGGTGCGCGACACCACCGCGTCCGCCCCGAACAGGGCGGCGTCCGGGGCGCGCCCGTGGTCGTCCCGGTCGTCGGTGAGGTTCTCCCAGCGCATGACGCCTCCTCGGTAGCACTGACCCCAGAATAGAACACATGTTCCCTTGATCGTGCGAACCCCGATTTTGGCGGGTGGTGCGCGGGGTGGTTGGCTTGGCATCACTCTTGTAGGACCCGGAAGAACCAAGTGCTGGAGGAAGAGTCATGGCGCAGGTCGAGGCCACCACGGAGCGGGTCGTCGCCGCCAAGCCGGACGACGTGTTCGACGCCCTCGCCGACTACAGCGGCACCCGCCAGAAGCTGCTGCCCGAGCACTTCAGCGAGTACGAGGTGCGCGAGGGCGGCGACGGTGAGGGCACCCTCGTCCACTGGAAGCTCCAGGCCACCAGCAAGCGCATCCGTGACTGCCTGCTGGAGGTGACCGAGCCCACCGACGGCGAGCTCGTCGAGAAGGACCGCAACTCGTCGATGGTCACGACGTGGCGGGTCACCCCGGCCGGCGAGGGCCGGTCCCGTGTCGTCGTCTCGACCGTGTGGAACGGCGCGGGCGGCATCGGCGGCTTCTTCGAGAAGACCTTCGCGCCCAAGGGCCTCGGCCGGATCTACGACGTCCTGCTCGCCAATCTCGCCGCCGAGGTCGAGAAGTAGTACGCACCACGCAGCACGCACCACGCAGCACGCGCCACGTCACGGGCGCTGCGTAACACGTAGGTGGCGGTGGGCACTTGGGCACGGCCGGAGTGCTCACCGTTTCGAGTGGTTTTCGTTTCGCGCCGGTTGTACGCCGTAGGGCTCCGACCGGCGCATACGTCCGTCGAGCCCGCCTGAACAGCGATTCGTCGCGCTTGCTCCCAGTTGTCGCGTAATGCGAGAAATGGGCGCGCAAGGGTGACGAGGGGAGCTGCAGGTGGGCACGACGACGCTGGTGACCGAGACGGCCGAGGATCCGGGCGCCGTCCCTCCGCCGCCGGTGGCGGAGCTCCAACCGGCCGGTTCCGTCCCGCAGTTGCCCGACCACGGGCTGAGCCCGAGCCGGATCCGGATGGTCTTCGTCGGGCTGATGCTGGCGCTGCTGCTCGCCGCGCTCGACCAGATGATCGTCGCCACCGCGCTCCCGAAGATCGTCGGTGAGCTGCACGGCCTCGACAAGATGTCCTGGGCGATCACCGCGTATCTGCTGACCTCCACCATCGGCCTGCCGGTCTACGGCAAGCTCGGCGACCTCTTCGGCCGCAAGGGCATCTTCCAGTTCGCCATCGCCGTCTTCGTCGTCGGCTCCGCGCTCGCGGGCCGCGCCCAGACCATGGACCAGCTCATCGCCTTCCGCGCGGTCCAGGGCGTCGGCGCCGGCGGACTCATGATCGGCGTACAGGCGATCATGGGCGACATCGTGCCGCCGCGCGAACGCGGCCGCTACATGGGCCTGATCGGCGCCGCGTTCGGCCTCGCCTCGGTCGCGGGCCCGCTGCTCGGCGGCTACTTCACCGACCATCTCTCCTGGCGCTGGTGCTTCTACATCAACGTCCCCTTCGGCCTGGTCACCCTCGCCGTCACCGCCGTCGTGCTGAAACTCCCGAAGCCGACGAAGCGGGCCCGCCTCGACGTGCTCGGCGCCCTGCTGCTCGCGTCGGCCTCGACCTGCCTGGTGCTGCTGACCAGTTGGGGCGGGACCGAGTACGCGTGGAGCGACCGCGTCATCCTCGGGCTCGGCGCCGGGGCCCTCGTCTCGGTGGTGCTCTTCCTCGTCGCCGAGAAGTACGCGGCCGAACCCCTCATCCCGCTGCGGCTGTTCCGCGACCCGGTCTTCAACCTCAGCGGGTTCATCGGCATGGTCGTCGGCGTCGCGCTCTTCGGCGCGGCCAGCTATCTGCCGACCTTCCTGCAGATGGTCGACGGCGCCAGCGCCACCGAGTCCGGCCTGCTGATGCTCCCCATGATGGGCGGCGTCGTCGGCGCCTCGATCGTCTCGGGCCAGCTCATCAGCCACACCGGCCGCTACAAGATCTACCCGATCCTCGGCAGCGCCCTGTCGACCCTCGGCATGTATCTGCTGTCGCGGATCGGCATCGACACCCCGCGCCTCGAATACAGCGTCTACATGGCCGTGCTCGGCGCCGGCATCGGCCTGATCATGCCGGTCCTCGTGCTCGTCGTGCAGAACTCGGTGCGCCCCTCCGACATGGGCACGGCCACCAGCGCCAACAACTACTTCCGGCAGATCGGCGGCAGCGTCGGCGCCGCGATCTTCGGCACCCTCTTCGCGAACCGGCTCGCCGACGCGCTCGCCGACCGGCTGCCGCGCACCGGCGGCCGGCTGCCGGACCCGGACTCCATCACGCCGCAGCTCGTGCACGCGATGCCACGGGCGCTGCGCACCCCGTACATCGAGGCGTACGCCGACGCGATGCCCCGGATCTTCCTCTACTTGGTGCCGGTCCTCGTCCTGGGCCTGCTCCTCGCCTTCTTCCTCAAGGAGACCCCGCTGTTGTCCAGCACCGCCCCCTCTCCCGAGACCCCCGTCGTCCCCGCCCAGGAGCGCGCCGTGTCGTACGCCGCCGGAATCCCGGTCTGCGGAACCGTGCAGCACCCCGACGGCACCGTCGTGCCGCGGGCCGCCCTCACCCTCATCGACGTCGGCGGCACCCAGATCGGGCGCGGCGCCAGCGGCGAGGACGGACGGTACGCGCTGTCCACGCCGGGCTCCGGCTCGTACGTGCTGATCGCCGCGGCCGGCGGACACCAGCCGCAGGCCGTGACCGTCACCGTCGGCGAGCGGCCCGTCGAGCTCGACGTCGTCCTCGGCGGCGCCGGACGCCTCGCGGGATCGGTCGTCACCGCGGACGGAACTCCCGTGCGGGAAGCCACTGTCACGCTCACGAACGTGCACGGCGAGGTCGTCGCCACGACGCGCAGCGGACGCGAGGGCGGCTACGTCATCACGGAGCTGGTCGCCGGTGAGTACACCCTCGCGGCGAGCGCCCCCGCGTTCCGGCCCGCCGCGCTCCCCGTCACCGTCATGGCCTCGCGCGAGACCCGGCAGGACGTCGAGCTGGCGGGCGGAGCGGTGCTGCGCGGCACGGTGCGGGCCAGCGGCGGGCGCCCGGTGGAGGACGCCCGGGTCACGCTGCTCGACGCGGCCGGCAACGTCGTCGACACGCTGACCACCGGCGCCGACGGCACGTTCCGCTTCGTGGACCTGTCGTCGGGCGAGTACACGGTGATCGCGGCGGGCTACCCGCCGGTGGCAACGGTGTTGCAGGTGGCAGGGGGCGGCCGCACGGAGCGCGACCTCCAGTTGGGCCACGAGGACTAGCGCCCCTTGCGGGGCTCAATTCGTGGTTACCCGGCACCTGTTGACCGGCGGAGCCGTACCGTGGGGAAGAGGCCGAACGGAAGGAGCCGGCGATGCACGGCTCGGGTCAAGCCCCGCAGGGACGCGTGCCGCTGGCTGTCGTCGTCGTCGACCAGGCCGGCACCGTCTCCCACTGGAGCACCGGCGCACGCCGGCTCTTCGGCCCGCCCCGGGAGCAGGCCGTCGGCCGGCCGGTCGCCGACCTGTTGCCGGTCGGCGGCGCGCTGCGGGACGAGCCCGACCCGGCGGCGTACGGCGCGTACGACCGGATCGGCGGCGACCTGGAACGATCGCTGGGCGGCGGGAGCGCCTATCCGGCGGCGGGGCGCGCGCGGCTCGACGGGCGGGACGGCCGCATCGACGTGCTGTGGTGGGCGTACCCGCTGGTCGGGCCAGGACCCGAGCGGCTGCTCGTGCTCGCCGCCGACGCCCGTGCGCTGGCCTCGGCCGACGAGGAGGAGGGCGAGCGCATCGCCCCGGGGTTCGCGCTGCACACCGACTTCCCCGGCGCCGAGGAGCTGGCGCGCCGCCTGCCCGAGATCCTGCCCAGCATGAGCGTGGGGGAGAGCGCCCGGACCGTCTCCCAGGTGCTCGAACTCGGCTATCCCGTGCTGGAGTTCAGCCACCACGACCGGGTCCCGGTCACCGCCGACTGGGGCGTCTCGCGGCGTGCGGAGCGCAAGGCCCGGCGGGCGGAGGCGGCCCGCGCCGCCGCGTCGGGGCTGCCCGCGCCGCGGCAGCCGCTCGACGACCTCGCCGAGGACCTGGAGTACACGGCGGTCCGCGAGCGCCTGGAGTTCCTCAACGAGGTGAGCGGGCGCATCGGCTCCTCCCTCGATCTGTCGCGGACGATCGTCGAGGTCAGCAGGGCCGTCGTACCGCGCTTCACCGACGTCGCCGGGACGTATCTGCGCGAGCAGGTCGTGGCCGGTGAGGGTTTCCCCGACGGCGCGCCGGACGCCACCACCCTGTGGCACCGCGTGGCCCTGGAGCACACCGACGAACCCGGGCGCTGGGACGACGTCGTGCCGGTCGGCGAGTCCATGCCGTTCCCGGTGCACACACCGTTCTTCCAGTGCATGACCAGCGGGGAGCCGGTCCTCGTCCCGTACATCTCGCAGGAGATGGGCGATGCGATCGCCTCGCAGTTCGACAAGCGCGACATCCGGCCGCTGATCACCCACCGCTCGATGCTCGTCGTGCCGCTGAAGGCGCGCAATGTCGTGCTCGGCTTCATGATCCTGCTGCGCCACCAGGAGCGCCCCGTCTTCAACGACATGGACCGCGTCACCGGGGCCGAACTCGCCGCCCGGGCAGGCCTGGTGCTCGACAACGCGCGGATGTACACGTACCAGGAGTCCGTCGCCGAGACGCTCCAGGACAGCATGCTGCCGCACATCGAGCCGCACATGGCGGGCTGCGACATCGCCACCCGCTATCTGCCCGGCACGCTGCTCGGCCGGGTCGGCGGCGACTGGTTCGACTCCGTCAAGCTGCCCGGCGCGCGGACCGCCCTCGTCGTCGGCGACGTGATGGGGCACGGGCTCAACTCGGCGGCGATGATGGGCCAGTTGAGGACCGCCGTGCAGACCATGGCCGGGCTCGACCTGCCGCCCGCCCAACTCCTGCGCAACCTCGACGACTTGGCGCAGCGGCTCGGCGAGCACTACCTCGCCACCTGCCTGTACGCGGTCTACGACCCGATCGCGGGCGAACTGCGGCTGGCCAACGCGGGACACATACCGCCGGTGATCGTGCGCGCCGCCGACGGCCGCAGCGAACTCCTCGAACTGCCCACGGGCGCGCCGATCGGCGTCGGGGGAGTGCCCTTCGAGTCCGTGACGATCCCCGTCGCACCCGGCGACCGCCTCGTCATGTGCACCGACGGCCTGGTCGAGGTGCGCGGCGAGGACATCGGCGTGGGCCTCGCCACGCTCTGCGAGTCCGCCGCCCACCCGGCCGCCTCCATGGACGACGCCTGCGACACCATCATCCGCTCGCTCGCCACCCGCGGCGGCCGCAAGGACGACGTGGCGCTCCTCATGGTCCGCATGAGCGGCATCGAGGGCGGTGACGTCGCCCACTGGGAGCTGGCTCCCGAGCCGCGCGAGGTGCCGCGCGCCCGCGCACTCGTCCGCCGACAGCTCCTGGACTGGGGCATGGTGAGCCTGGAGTACGCAGCCGAGCTGATGGTCGGCGAACTCGTCACGAACGCCGTGCGGCACGCCCGCGGCGGCCCCGTCCAACTGCGCCTGGTGCGCTCGGGCACCCTGCTGTGCGAGGTCGAGGACACCGAGCACACGCTGCCGACGCTGCTCAGCGCGGGCCCCGGCGACGAGTTCGGGCGCGGCCTGCGCGTCGTGGCGCGGCTGGCGCGCGAGTGGGGCACGAGCCGGACGGCGACGGGAAAGACGGTCTGGTTCGAACTGACGGTGCCCCGCGTACGAGGCTGAATCGCACTCCCTGCCGAGCTTCGGTGAACATGGGCGCACGCCGCTTGTGGGGCGCACTCCGGCGCGGTAGACCGATCGGACACGTCGGCCGAGGCACCCCTGGGAGGGCCTGTGAGCGTGACCGAGCGCTACAAGGAAGCATGGGAGAGCTTCTGGCGGGACGCTCCGCAGGAGCCCGGCAGTGTCTTCTGGGACGCCGAGCCCGCTCTCACCGTCGGCCTCCATCTCGCGCTGTTCGAACCGGAGTTGACGGCGGCCGGCCTGCCCTTCGTGGACCTCGGCTGCGGCAACGGCACCCAGACCCGCTTCCTCGCCGGCCGCTGTCGCAAGGTCGTCGGCGTCGACCTGTCCGCGGCCGCCCTCGACCGGGCCCGCGACGCCGACCTCGCCGAACAGGCCGAGTACCGTCAGCTCGACGCCACCGATGCCCGCCAAGTGCGGGCGCTGCACGCGGAGTTGGGGGACGTGAACGTGTATGTGCGCGGGGTGCTGCACCAGAGCGAACCCGCGGACCGGCAGGCCATGGTCGACGAGATCGCCGTGCTGGTGGGGGAGCGGGGACGCGCCTTCGTGGTCGAGCTCTCCGAGCGGGCCCGGCCGATCCTGTTCGACCTCGCCAAGGACCCGGCGGGCCCGCCGCCCAAGCTGGCCCCCGTCCTCACCCACGGGATCGCACCCGCCGAGGTCTCCGACGCGGCCGTGCGCCGGTATGTGGCGGAGGCGGGGCTCATGGTGTTCGCGGCGGGGGAACTGCCGCTGATCACGACCGAGTACGCCTCGGACGGCACCAGGATCGAGCTGCCGTCGCACTGGCTGGTGGTCGGGCACGCGCCGGAGGGGGCGGGGGGCCCGCACGGGGAGGAGTGATCACTCAGCCAAGGCCAGGCCAAGCAAGTGTGGGAAGGCGGTGGCGATGCGCAGGCATCCGGCGGCGTCCCCTCACCTCCTGTACCGCGGGCACCGGGCGACCCGGCACGTCCTGCTCTCCTCCGGTCGGCTCACCGGCCGGGCCCGGCTCACCGACGCCCTGCTGCACCACCTCTGCGCGCCGTACGAGACCGCGCGGCCCGCCGGACTCCGGGTGGGCCGCACCGAGTTCAACGGTGGCCACGACTACGCCTGTTGGCGCGGCGCACTGATCGACGCGCCGGCCCGGATGCTGTCTGACTAGGCAGAACTGCTCCCAACGGGTACGACATTGGTCTACACCCCTGAGAGTTATCCACAGGCCTGGTCGGGCGCGGCCGGATCCGCGTACGGTGCAGGGCATGAAGATCCTCATCAGCGCCGACATGGAGGGCGCCACGGGCGTGACATGGCCCGCCGACGTCCTGCCGGGCACACCGCAGTGGGAGCGCTGCCGGTCCATGTTCACCTCGGACGTGAACGCGGCGGTGCTCGGTTTCTTCGACGGCGGCGCCGACGAGGTGCTCATCAACGAGGCGCACTGGACGATGCGCAATCTGCTCCTTGAGCGTCTCGACGAGCGCGCCGAGATGCTGACGGGCCGCCACAAGTCGCTCTCCATGGTGGAGGGCGTCCAGCACGGCGACGTCGACGGCATCGCGTTCATCGGCTACCACGCGGGCGCGGGCATGGAAGGCGTCCTCGCCCACACCTATCTGGCCAACCAGATCACCGGCGTGTGGGTCAACGACGTCCGCGCGAGCGAGGGGTTGCTGAACGCGCACGTGGTGGCCGAGTACGGCGTCCCCGTCGTGCTCGTGACCGGCGACGACCACGCCTGCGACGACGCGCTCGGGTACGCGCCGGAGGCCCGCAAGGTCGCCGTCAAGGACCACGTCTCGCGGTACGCGGCGGTGTGCCGCACCCCGGCCCGTACCGCCGCCGACATCCGGGCCGCCGCCAAGGACGCCGCCTCCCTGGCGGTGCGCCACGAGCCGGTGCGGGGCGGCCCGTTCACCGTCGAGGTCGAGTTCGACGCCGAGCACCTCGCCATGGCATCGACCGTCGTGCCCGGCGTCGCGCGGACCGGCGAGCGCCGGATCGCCTACACCCACGAAACCATGTACGAGGGCATCCGCACCTTCAAGGCGGTCACCACGATCGCCTCGGCCGCGGTGGAGGAGCAGTATGGCTGAGCAGCAGCTGATGGAGACGACGACCGTGGACCAGCAGGCCCTCGACGAGGTCGTGACCTTCACCTCCGAGCTGATCCGCATCGACACCACCAACCGCGGCGGTGGCGACTGCCAGGAGCGCCCGGCCGCCGAGTACGCGGCCGCCAGGCTCGCCGAGGCGGGCCTGGACCCGGTGATCCTGGAGCGCACCCCGGGCCGGGGCAACGTGGTGGCGAGGATCTCCGGCACCGACCCCTCCGCCGAGGCCCTCCTCGTCCACGGCCACCTGGACGTCGTGCCGGCCGAGGCCGCCGACTGGAGCGTGGACCCGTTCTCCGGCGAGATCCGCGACGGCGTCGTGTGGGGCCGCGGCGCGGTCGACATGAAGAACATGGACGCGATGATCCTCGCGACCGTGCGCCAGTGGGCCCGCGTCGGGTTCCGGCCGCGGCGCGACATCGTCATCGCCTTCACCGCCGACGAGGAGGCGAGCGCGGAGGACGGCTCCGGGTTCCTCGCCGATCAGCACGCCGAGCTGTTCGAGGGCTGTACCGAGGGCATCAGCGAGTCCGGCGCCTTCACCTTCCACGACGGCCGAGGCAAGCAGCTCTACCCGATCGCGGCGGGGGAGCGCGGCACCGGCTGGCTCAAGCTCACCGCGCGCGGCAGGGCGGGCCACGGCTCCAAGGTGAACCGGGACAACGCGGTGGCACGGCTCGCCGCCGCCGTCGCCCGGATCGGCGCGCACGAGTGGCCGCTGCGGCTCACCCCGACCGTGCGCGCGGCCCTCGCCGAGATGGCGGCCGTCTACGGCATCCCCGCCCCGGACTTCGACGCGCCGGGATTCGACGTGGACGCGCTGCTCACCGCGCTCGGCCCGGCCGCCGACCTCGTCGCGGCGACCGTGCGCAACAGCTCCAACCCGACGATGCTGTCCGCCGGTTACAAGATCAACGTGATTCCGGGCGAGGCCGTCGGACACGTCGACGGGCGCTATCTGCCCGGCACCGAGGACGAGTTCAAGGCCACGCTCGACACGCTCACCGGGCCGGACGTCGACTGGGAGTACTACCACCGTGAGGTGGCGCTCCAGGCCCCCGTCGACTCGCCGACCTTCGCGAAGATGAGAGCGGCCGTCGAGGAGTTCGCTCCGGAGGGGCACGTCGTCCCGTACTGCATGTCGGGCGGCACCGACGCCAAGCAGTTCTCCCGGCTCGGCATCACCGGCTACGGCTTCGCCCCGCTCAAGCTCCCCGAGGGCTTCGACTACCAGGCGCTTTTCCACGGCGTGGACGAGCGGGTCCCGGTCGAGGCGCTGCACTTCGGGGTGCGAGTGCTCGACCGGTTCCTGCGCACGGTCTGACGTCTCGACCCCGCACAGGAACCTCCTCACAGGAACACGGACTAGGAAAACATGGCGGACGCGAAGAACATGGGGGCCTCGGAGAACATGGGGGGCGGGGACGACATGGTGCAGACCCAGGCGTACGGCTCCTGGCCGTCGCCGATCGACGCCGCGCTGGCGGCCGCGCACGACGGACAGCCCGAGTACGTCGGCTTCGTCGGCGACGAGGCCTGGTGGACCGAGCCGCGGCCCACCGAGGGCGGCCGCCGGGCCCTGGTGCGGCGCAGGCCCGACGGCACGGAGGAGTCCGTGCTGCCCGAGCCGTGGAACGTGCGCAGCCGCGTCATCGAGTACGGCGGCCGCCCCTGGGCCGCCGCCGACCGGCCCGAGGGACCGCTGCTCGTCTTCGCGCACTTCGCCGACCAGCGTCTGTACGTGTACGAGCCCGCCGCCCCCGAGCGGGCACCGCGCCCGCTCACCCCCGTGTCCGCCGTCGGCGGCGGCCTGCGCTGGGTCGACCCGCAGCTCCACCTGGAGCGCGGCGAAGTCTGGTGCGTCCTGGAGGAGTTCACCGGGGAGGGCCCGAGCCAGGTGCGGCGGGTGATCGCTGCCGTGCCGCTCGACGGATCGGCCGCCGAGGACCGCGGCGCCGTCCGCGAACTGAGCGACGACGCCCACCGGTTCGTCACAGGACCCCGTCTCTCGCCCGACGGGCGGCGCGCCGCGTGGCTCGCCTGGGACCACCCGCGGATGCCGTGGGACGGTACGGAACTGCTGCTCGCGGAGGTCGACGAGGACGGCACGTTCGGCCGGCCGCAGCCCGTCGCGGGCGGGACCGAGGAGTCCGTCTGCCAGGTGGAATGGGCGTCCGACGGCACACTGCTGTTCGCCGGCGACCGCAGCGGCTGGTGGAACCTGTACCGGCTGGACGTGCGCGGCGGGTGGGAGGTCCCGCCCGCCGAGGGCGGGGCGGCGGACGGCACGGACGTCCGGGTGGCCACCGCCCTGTCCGTGCCCACCACCCCGCAGGGCCCCTTCGCCGTGCCGACGCTCGCCGAGCCCCGGCCGCTGTGCCCCCGCGAGGAGGAGTTCGGCGGGCCGCTGTGGAAGATCGGGCTCACCTGGTTCCAGCCCCTCGACGGCGGCCTGATCGCCGTCGTGCACGGCGCGGGCGCCACCTGCCTCGGCATCCTCGACCCGGAGACCGGCGAGGTCGTCGACACCGCAGGGCCCTGGACCGCCTGGTCGGGGACGCTCGCCGTGCACGGCACCCGTGTCGTCGGCGTCGCCGCCAGCCCGCGCACCGGGCACGAGGTCGTCGAGCTGGACACCAGCACCGGACGCACCCGCGTGATCGGCTCCGCGCACACCGACCCCGTCGACCCGGTGTACTACCCCGAGCCGCAGATCCGCACCTTCGAAGGCCCCGAAGGACGGGACATCCACGCCCACATCTACCCGCCGCACCACCCCACCCACCGGGCGCCCGACGACGAACTCCCGCCGTACGTCGTGTGGGCGCACGGCGGCCCCACCAGCCACGTGCCGCTCGTGCTCGACCTGGAGATCGCCTACTTCACCTCGCGCGGCATCGGCGTCGCCGAGGTCAACTACGGCGGCTCGACGGGGTACGGGCGGGAGTACCGCAACCGGCTGCGCGAGCAGTGGGGCGTGGTGGACGTCGAGGACTGCGCGGCCGTCGCCCTCGCCCTCGCCGCCGAGGGCACCGCCGACGGGGCCCGGCTCGCCATCCGCGGCGGCAGCGCGGGCGGCTGGACCAGCGCGGCCTCGCTGACCAGCACCGACGTCTACGCCTGCGGCACCATCATCTATCCGATCCTGGACCTCACCGGCTGGGCCGAGGGCGAGACCCACGACTTCGAGTCCCAGTACCTGGAGTCCCTGGTCGGCCCGCTCGCCGAGGTGCCCGCGCGGTACGCGGAGCGCTCACCGTCCGAGCACGCCGACCGCCTCACCGCCCCCTTCCTGCTGCTCCAGGGGCTCGACGACGTGATCTGCCCGCCCGTCCAGTGCGAGCGGTTCCTGGCCCGCATGGAGAGCGAGGGGCGACGCGTCCCGCACGCGTACATCACCTTCGAGGGGGAGGGGCACGGGTTCCGGCGCGCCGACACCATGATCCGCGCCCTGGAGGCCGAACTCTCCCTGTACGCGCAGGTGTTCGGCCTGCATCCCACCGGCATCCCGGCCCTGGAGCTCGACAAGTGACAGAGTCCCTGATCCGGCCGGAGCGGCTCGCCCCGGGCGCGCGCGTCGCCGTCGTCGCGCCCAGCGGGCCCGTCCCCGAGGAGCGGCTCCAGGCCGGCCTGGACATCCTGCGCGGCTGGGACCTGGAGCCGGTCGTGGCGCCCCATGTGCTGGACGTGCACGGGGAGTTCGGCTACCTGGCGGGGGCCGACGCCGACCGCGCCGCCGACCTCCAGCGGGCCTGGTGCGATCCGGACGTGGCCGCCGTGCTCTGCGCGCGCGGCGGGTACGGCGCCCAGCGGATGGTCGACCTGCTCGACTGGACGGCGATGCGGGCCGCGCGGCCCAAGGTGTTCGTGGGGTACAGCGACATCACCGCGCTGCACGAGGCGTTCGCGGTCCGGCTCGGGGTGAGCACGCTGCACGGGCCGATGGTCGCGGCCGCCGATTTCCTCAAGAACGCGCGTGCGCAGGGGCACTTGAGGGCGACGCTCTTCGAACCGGAGACGGTGCGCACCATCGCCGCGCCGGGCGGCGGCCGCGTTCTCGTGCCCGGCGTCGCCCGTGGGGTCACGCTCGGCGGGTGTCTGTCGCTGCTCGCCGCGGATCTGGGGACGCCGTTCGCGCGGCGCTCCGCGCGGGGCGGGCTGCTGTGCCTGGAGGACGTCGGCGAGGAGACGTACCGCCTCGACCGGTATCTGACGCAACTGCTGCGCGGCGGCTGGTTCGAGGGTGTCGCGGGCGTTCTGCTCGGCTCCTGGGCGGAGTGCGACGACCCCGACCTCGGGGCGCTGCTGGCGGACCGGCTCGGCGGGCTCGGCGTGCCGGTGGTGGACGACTTCGGGTTCGGGCACGGTGAGGGGGCGTTGACCTTGCCGCTCGGAGTGGCCGGTCGACTGGACGCGGGGGCCGGTGTGCTGACCTTGGACGAGCCGGCGTTGAGCTGAGCGCGTCGGTCTCGCGTCTGCCGGGTCGGGGTGTGTCGCCGGGTGCGGGTGGTGTGTGGCCGGTCGCGCAGTTCCCCGCGCCCCCGAAGGCATGCGCTGCGCGCAGCCTTCCCCTGGGGCCGGCGCACGAACGGCGCACCTTCAGGGGCGCGGGGAACTGCGCGACCGGCCCCACGCACCCGCACCCGCACCCGCACCCGCACCCGCACCCGCACCCGCACCCGCACCCGCACCCGCACCCGCACCCGCACCCGCACCCGCACCCGCACTCGCGCTCGCACCCCCTTCACAGAAAAACACCCCGCACGCCCATTGACCCTCAACTGACACGCGTCACACCATGGCTCCGCGCGCAAACTTACTGGTCGGTAAAACGTTGCCGTGGAGGCCGTCACCGTGCACAGATCCCGAGCCGCCGCCCTGCTGACCGCCGCCATCGCCACCGCGGCGATGGCGGCGGGCACCGCACCCGCCCACGCCACGACCCCGACGGACGGTCAGTACACCGTCACGGCGCTGAAGTTCACCGTCGACACAGGGGACCGCACCTGCACGGTGGACGCCGACCTCTACCGCCCGGCCGGGGCCGACGCGCAGCACCCCGCCCCGGCCGTGCTGACCACCAACGGCTTCGGCGGGAACAAGTCCGACAGCACCGGCGCCACCGCCAAGGCCTTCGCCCAGCGCGGATACGTCGGACTCGCCTACTCCGGGCTCGGGTTCGGCAAGTCGGGATGCCTGATCTCCCTCGACGACCCGCGCATCGACGGCAGGGCGGCCTCCGCCCTCGTCGACTTCCTGGCCGGCACGCGCGCCGCCGACGACGGCACCACCGTCGACTACGTGACGACCGACAAGAAGGGCGATCCGCGGGTCGGCATGATCGGCGGGTCCTACGGCGGCGCCATCCAACTGGCGACGGCCTCCGTCGACCACCGCGTCGACGCGCTCGTCCCGATGATCACCTGGAACGACCTCGCCTACTCCCTCGACCCGCAGAACGCCGCCGACCGCTCCGTCCCCGGCGTCTTCAAGTGGCAGTGGACCAACGGGTTCTACCTGATCGGCGAGGGACAGCCGCTGCTGTCGCCGTCCCTCGACCCGTCCCGCATCAACAAGCTGACCTGCCTGCACTTCGTCGACGACGCCTGCGAGACCATCCGCACCCTCAACTCCGGCAGCTACCCCGCCGACAAGACCGCCGCCCTGCTCTCCTACGCGCGCAGCGTCTCCCCGGTCTCGTACCTGAAGACGGTGAAGGCCCCGACCCTGCTGGTCCAGGGGCAGACGGACAGCCTGTTCAATCTGAACGAGTCCACCGCCACCTACGACACCCTGCGCGCTCAGGGCACGACGGCGAAGATGATCTGGCAGTCGTGGGGGCACAGCGGCGGCATCACCGACCCGGCCAGCGGTGAACTCAACCTCTCCCAGGGCAACTTGGAGACCAGCTACACCGGACGCCGGATCCTCGCCTGGTTCGACCGGTATCTGCGGCACCACAAGAGCGTCGACACCGGACCCGCCTTCGCCTACTACCGCGACTGGGTCGGCGACCCCGACGGGACCTACGCCACCGCCTCCGGCGTCCCCGCCCTGACGCGCACGTTCTACCTCTCCGGCGACGGGAAGCTCGTCGACCACCGCAAGAAGGTCGCCCGCGGCAGCCGCGAGTACCGCAACTGGCTCGTGCCCACCAGCCACTCCGAGTCCTCCCTGGCCGGCACCATCGGCCTGCCCGACCCGGCCCCGTACGACATCAAGGGCACCTACCTCGACTGGACCACCGACCCGCTCACCGGGACCACCGACGTGGTCGGCTCCCCGCGGGCCACCCTCAAGGTGATCTCGCCGAAGACCGAGCGCGTGCAGAACTCGGGCGACGCCGCCGACAAGCTCGTCCTGTTCGCCAAGATCTACGACGTCGCGCCCGACGGGTCCAAGACGCTGGTGCACCGGCTGGTCGCCCCGGTCCGGGTGCCCGACGTCACCCGGCCCTTCACCGTCACGCTCCCCGGCATCGTGCACCGCTACGAGAAGGGGCACCGCATCCGGTTCGTGATCGCGGCGAGCGACGACGCGTACGGCGGCAACAAGGGCATCAAGCCCGTCACCGTCACCAGCGCGCCCGGCGACACGGGAACGGTGCGGCTGCCCGTCGTGAAGTAGCGCTCCGTGACGGTCCGTCCCGGTCCGTCACCCGTACGGGCCCTCGGCCGGTGCGAGATCGCCGCCTCCCCGCACATGCTGGGCGGGGAGGCGGCGACGGCCTCCGGGGGTACGACGGAAGGGTCCATCGATGAGTCCGAAGGACACGGCGAGCACCGCGAAGAGCGGGGGCTCCAGTGCGTTCACGCCGGCCAGGATCGCGGTCCTGGCCCTCTTCGTCCTCCTGTTGATCTTCATCTTCGAGAACACCCGGCAGGTGAAGATCCGCCTGCTGATTCCCGAGGTGTCCATGCCGTTGTACGTGGCCCTGCTGCTCACCGCGGCGATCGGCGCCATCTGCGGCGGCTACTTCGTGGCCAGGAGGCGCAAGTGACGGCACGAGCCGTGCGACGACGCGTGATGACCGTGACCGCGGGGGCCGCCCTGGCCCTCACCGTCTCGGCGGGGGCCGCGGTCGCGGCCGACGCCCCGTCGATGCCCGAGCTGCGCGGCCGCGGCCTGATGCACGTCTTCTCGACGGTCGACTACCGCACCAGGGTCGAGGTCAAGGACATCAGCGGTCAGCACCGGCATGTGCTGTGGCCGCTGAGCTGGAAGGTCTGCACCCAGTACCCGGCCGTCGGCCAGGCGATCGGCGACGAGGGTGTGCGCGTCGGCGTCGTCAAGAACGGCGAGACGTGCCCGAAGGCGGCCGCCGGCTGACCCGTCTCGTAGGGTGACCCGATGGTCGACTACGTTGCCGAGGGACCCCGCGTGGGTATCCGCCCGTACCAGCTCTCCGACGCCGACGAGTTCACGGCGCGCTCGCGCGAGAGCCGGGAGCTGCACCGGCCCTGGCTCTTCCCGCCCGACCGCGCCGACGCGTACACGCAGTACGCGGCCCGGCTGATCGAGGACCCGACCAAGCACGGCTTCCTGGTGTGCGAGCGGGACAGTGGCGCCCTCGCCGGATTCATCAACATCAACAACGTGGTGCAGGGCGGCTTCCGCTGCGGCGCCCTCGGCTACGGCGCCTTCGCGCACGCCGCCGGGCGCGGCCTGATGTCCGAGGGGCTCGGCCTCGTGATCCGGTACGCGTTCGGACCCCTCGGACTGCACCGGCTGGAGATCAACGCGCAGCCGAAGAACACCGCGTCGATCGCGCTGGCCCGCCGCGCCGGATTCCGGCTCGAAGGGTTCTCGCCGGACTTCCTCTTCATCGACGGTGCCTGGCGCGATCACGAGCGCTGGGCGCTCACCGCGGAGATGGTCAGCCCCGCGACTTCCGGTTGATCTTCATGGTGTCCATGTCGGTCACCGTCGAGCGCAGCCCGGTGTGCCCGTAGCCGCGCTCCTTCAGATACGCCTCGGCCCGCTCCTCGGCCAGCGCGCCCGCCATCTCGTCACCGTCGTCGGGGTCGGACGCGACGACGTACCGCATCGAGAAGTGCTTGAGCGTGCGGTCGTACGCGAGGGAGCCCTCGGGCCCGAAATGCATGCCCGCGATGCCCTCGTGCTCGGCGACCTCGGCGAGCAGCCGCTGCCGGGTCTCCTCGGCGAGGGCGTCGAAGGTGCCGCGGACGATCACGCGGTAGGTGTGGCTCTCGGCCATGCTGGGGCTCGCTCCTCGTGCGTACTGCCTGTGGAAAGGGTCAGAGTACGTCGAAGAGGAGGGACCGCATACGGAATATCGTCGCCCTCGACGCCCCTTGCGACCTGGGCCTTCGCCCGCCGCCCCCTGGCACCGTGCCCGGCTGCTGCAAGCTGGCCCGCGCGCTGCGCGAGAACGGGATCGTGCGCGGACTCCGCGCCGTCGAGGGCGGAGTCGTCGTCCCGCCCCGCCACGCCCGGGGCGACCGGCACCGCCGCGCTCGCCGCGTACACCGTGAAGCTCGCCGACCGTATCGAACGGCACGTGCGGGCGGGGGAGTTCGCGCTGGTGCTGGGCGGTGGCTGCTCCGTCCAGCTCGGCGCCGCGCTCGCGCTGCGCCGCGCCGGGCGGTACGGTCTCGCCGCCGTAGGGGGTACCTCCCACGCCCTTCAGGCAGTGGGGGAGCGTCCGCCGACTTCCGGCACCCGGGGAACTCGGACCGGGTCGGCGCCGCGGGCGGCGAGGAGCCGGCGGGTTCCGGGTGCCTCTTCTCGATCCCGACGGGACGGCGGGCGCCCTGCTGACCGATCTGATCGTGGCGGCCTTTGCGCAATCCTGACCGGGGAGGCCCCTGGCCAGCTCGCCGATGACCATGTTCCATGGTCATCGGGGCGGGCGGCGCCCCCTGGCGACGGGAGGCTCCCCCATGACCGAGATCCGCCGTGAGGTGCTGACCCTGCCGGGCGCTCCGGTGGGCCCCGCGAACCCGCTGCCGCCGCTGCGGCCCCTCGACGAGGTGCACGAGCTCGACGAGCAGACCCGCAAGGGCCTGCCGCTCGACATGGCCCGTCAGGTCGGCTACCGGCCACTGCGCAGCGTGCTGCCCGAGCGGATCCTCGACGGGTACGGGCGGGCCCGGGAGCCGGTCGACCTCGACGCCCTCGTCATCGAGAACGAACGACTCCGGGTGACCGTGCTGCCCGGCCTCGGCGGCCGGATCGCCTCGCTCTTCCACAAGCCGAGCGAGCGCGAACTCCTGTACCGCAACCCGGTGTTCCAGCCCGCGAACTTCGCGCTGAACGGCGCCTGGTTCTCCGGCGGCATCGAATGGAACATCGGCGCCACCGGCCACACCACCCTGTCCTGCGCGCCCGTGCACGCCGCCCGCGTCCCCGCCCCCGACGGGGGCGAGATGCTGCGCCTGTGGGAGTGGGAGCGGCTGCGCGACCTGCCGTTCCAGGTCGACCTGTGGCTGCCCGAGGAGTCCGACTTCCTGTACGTGGGTGTGCGGATACGCAACCCGCACGAGAAGCCCGCGCCCGTCTACTGGTGGTCGAACATCGCCGTCCCCGAGGACCGGCGGGTGATCGCCCCCGCCGACGAGGCCTGGCACTTCGGGTACGAGCGCACCCTGCGCACCGTGCCGGTGCCCGAGCACGAGGGCGCGGACCGCACCTACCCGCTGGGGAGCACCTTCCCCGCCGACTACTTCTACGAGGTCCCCGACGCGCGGCGCCGCTGGATCGCGGCCCTCGACGACGCCGGGCACGGGCTCGTGCAGACCTCCACCGACCTGCTGCGCGGCCGCAAGCTGTTCGTGTGGGGCAGCGGACCGGGCGGACGGCGCTGGCAGGAGTGGCTGACCGAGCCGGGCACCGGCGGGTACGCGGAGATCCAGGCCGGGCTCGCCCGCACCCAGCTGGAACACGTACGCCTCGAAGCGGAGGGCGAGTTCAGCTGGCTGGAGGCGTACGGGCCGCTCGCCGCATCCGCGGAAACGGTTCACTCGACTCACTCGGCGGGAGCCTGGGCCGCCGTCACCGGCGAGGTCGAGCGCCGCCTCCAGGAAGCCCTGCCACGGGCCGACGTCGACGCCGCGTACGAGGTCTGGCGCCGGGAGTGCGCCGACACCGAACCCGGCGAGCGGCTGGCCGTCGGATCCGGCTGGGGCGCGCTCGAACTGCTACGCACCGGAGGCAAGTTGGCGGGCACACCCTTCGACGAGTCGACGCTCGGCGAGGAGCAGGCGCCTTGGCGCGAACTCCTGGACAGCGGCGCCTTCCCCGAGCCGCGCAGGGTCGGCCCGCCCGGACCGAGCCTCACCGCCCCCGCCTGGCGCGACATGCTGGAGACGGCACCGGCCCGCCCGCTGTCCGAGTACCACCTCGGCGTCGCCCAGTGGCACGCCGGAGACCGGGCGCAAGCCGTGCGCAGCTGGGAGCGGGGCCTCGAACTCGCCCCGTCCGTCTGGCCGTTGCTGCGCTGCCTGGCCGTGGCGGACGCGGCGGACCACCACCCCGAGCGCGCCGCCGACCGGTACGCGGCCGCCTTCGACGACCTGTGCGAGGAGCGCCGGGACGACGGGGAGATCTGGGTCGCCGCCACCGCCGCCCTGGGCCGGGAGGCGATCGCCGCGCTGCTCGCGGTGGGGCGCGTCCAGGCGGCCCGATCGGTGTGGGACCGGCTGCACCCGGCCACCAGGGAACGCGGCAGGTTCCGCCTGATCGAGGCCCAACTTCGCTACGCCGAGGGCGACATGGCGGGGGCGCGGGCCGTGTACGACGCCGGGTTCGAGGTCGCCGACCTGCGCGAGGGCGCCGAGGTCATCAGCGACCTGTGGGCCGCGATCGCGCCGGACGAGCCGCTGCCCGCCCGCCACGACTTCCGGATGCGGCCGCCGGGCCGAGATATCTGTGTCTGAACCCCCGGTTGCGCCCCGACGCCCGCTGCGCCCGCCCTTCGGGCGGACGACAGGGGTTCAGACGCGGGTTCTCAGCGCCAGGACGACGCGGCGGGTCCCGCCGCCTCGTCCTCGTCGCCGAACAGCGACTTGACCGCCACCGCACGGCTGTCCCGCACGTGCAGCAGGGTGCTCGCCGCCGCCGACTCCACGTCGCCCGCGGCGATGTGCCGGAACATGTCCGCGTGCTGGGCCCGCATGTGTGCGGGCTCCGCACGCATGCCGAACAGGAGCTGCAACTGCCCGCTCAGCTGCTCCATCGTGCGCGACAGCAGCGGATTGCCGGCCAGTGCCACGACCTCCTCGTGGAACGCCGTGTGCGCGGCCACCTCGTGGGCCGCCTCGTCGTCGGCGGCCGCCCGCTCGGCCCGCTCCAGACAGGCGCGCAGCGCGTCGAGCCCCGGCGGCCGCGCGGGCGCCGCGTCCGTCACCGCGCGGGCCGCGAGCCGCGACGCCTGCACGGCGAGGGGTTCCCACACCTCGTACAGCTGCCGTACGTCGTCCCGCTCCAGGTTCCGCACCCGGACCCCGCTGTGCGGCAGCAGTTCGAGCAGACCCTCGGCGACCAGCGCCCGCAGCGCCTCACGCACCGGGATCCGGGACATCTCCAGCTCCTGGGCGACTTCGCGCTCCACGAGCCGCGCGCCCATCGGATAGCGGCGGTCGACGATGCGCTGCCGCAGCGCCTCGCGCGCCTGTGCGCTCAGGGACGGCCGTGCCGTCCGTCCCTCGGCCGTGCCGTTGCCGCTCGCCGTCACCTGCACCGTCCTCACCCGTCGCGCTCCGGGTGAGGATACGTCGGACGGGCGGCCCTCTCACTCCGCGGCGGGCGCCTGCCGGTCCACGTACTCGAAGACGGAGCCGTCGGGGTGCAGCGCGATCAGGTTCCGCCCCGCGGGGGTCGGGACCGGGCCCGCCAGGACCTTCGCGCCGGCAGCGGTGAGCAGCGCGTGCGCCTCCTCGACGTCCGGCACGGCGATGGTGGCGGACACCTTGCGCAGCACCTCCAGCTCCGCGGCGGGGCCGCTCATGAGCAGGAAGCAGCCGACGGCGGCCACCGACACCCCGCCGCGCTCGAAGCGCAGCGCTCTGCTGCCCGTGAGGTGCTCGTAGAACGTGACGGAGGACTCCAGGTCCTCGACGCAGATGCGCAGCGTGGTGCCAAGGATCTCCATGACGCGGCCCGTGCCACCTTCCTGACCGGCTCTCTCGGGCTTTCACGATTTCATGATTGCGGCCGCCGCCGCTACCGACTCCCGCTGCCGGATGCCTCCTTGACCGACGCGCTCACTCCTGCCGTACGGGCAGCAGTCCGCGTTCGCCGAAGACCTTCTTGGCGACGAAGGTGGCGTTCAGGGCACGCGGGAAACCGGCGTACCCGGCCGCGTGCAGCAGCGACTCGACGATCTCCTCGGGGGTGAGGCCGACGTTGAGCGCGGTGTGGACGTGCACTTCCAGCTGTGCCTCGCAGCCGCCCAGGGCGGTCAGGATGCCCAGGGTGACGAGCTGGCGGTCGCGCGGCGGCAGCGCGGGGCGGCTGTAGATCTCGCCGAAGCCCCACGCGACGATCTGGTGCGCGAGCTCGGGGTTCACGTCGGCGAGGGAGTCGAGCACCCGGCTGCTGCTGTCGCCGTTGACCCGGTTCAGGGTCTCCAGGCCGCGCTCGAAGCGCTCCTGCCGGGTCAGCGCGGCCGGCTCGGGTTCGGGGGTCTCGGTGCTCACGGGGCCTCTTCCATGGGGGTAGGGGGCGGTTCCGTGCCGTTACGAGGTGCGCGGGCAGGGTACCCGCGCGCCATGGAACGCTTGGATCAACGACTCACCGATGAAGTGACACGGGCCGTCCGTGACGCGGTGCGGGAGGAGATGCGCGGCGCCGTGCACAAGCGGCGCCGGACCGCGGCCCTGTATGCCGGATCGGCCCTTTCGGCCCTGTACGCGGGGGCGGCGGCCGCGGTGGCGCTGGGCCTCGTGCTCGCCCTGGCCATGCCGAGCTGGGGCGCCGCGCTGATCGTCGCGGCGCTGCTGGCCGTGGCGGCGTACGTGCTGCGCGAGGCCGCGAAGCCCCAGGGGCCGCGGCTGCCGCAGGCACCCCCGATGCCGCCCACACCGCCGCCGGGGACCTGACGTCAGGCGGCCCAGCCGGTCGCGTCCAGGACCGTGCGGGCCACCTGCGGCACCGTCCGCGCGTCCGTCGCGATCCGCACCGTGCCCGCCGGGACCCCCGCCTCCAGGCGCCCCGCCATCGTCGCGCTGCGGCGCAGCTGCTGTTCGAGCTCGGAGCCCTGCTCACGGGCCCGGAGCCGGGTCCGTACCGTCGCGTCGGACGCCGTCAGCAGGACCCGGACGATCCGCACCGGACCCGGGGCGAGCGCAGCCGTGAACAGCCCGGCCTCACTCGCCAGCACGCTCGCGGTGTTCGTGTAGACGAGGCGGCGCAGTCCCGCGGAGCGATAGGTGTCCCACAGCGCGGCCAGATTGCGCCCGGCGAAGGACGGGTCCGCGGGGTGGGCCGCGTCCAGGAAGTCGCCCTCGATGTACGCGTGGGCCAGGTCGGCGGCGCGCAGCAGCGCCGCGACTTCCCATCCCACCGAGGACTTCCCGGCGCCGGAGCGGCCGCCGATCAGCAGTACGTCGACCGTCATGGCCGGAGCGTAGGCGGCACGGCCCGTCGCTGTCGCGCACGTTTGGCGGTGCCCGGCACGGGGACGCGACAGGTCCGTCGCACGTGCCTCAGGCGGAGAACCGGAGGAGAACCGTGAGCCGAACGCGCGTCCTGATCGTCGGTGCCGGGTTCGCCGGGTACCGGGCCGCCCGCACCCTGGCCCGGGTGGCCCGGCGATCGGCCGAGGTCACCCTGCTCAACCCCACCGACTACTTCCTCTATCTGCCCCTGCTGCCCCAGGTCGCCGCTGGAACCCTGGAGCCGCGCCGCGTCACCGTCTCGCTGTCGGGGACGCTGCCGCACGCCCGGCTCGTCCTCGGCGAGGCCGACGGCGTCGATCTCGACGCGCGGACCGTCTCGTACGCCGATCCGGAGGGCGGTCGCGGCGTCCTGGAGTACGACCGGCTCGTGCTCGCCGTCGGCAGCGTCAACAAACTGCTGCCGGTGCCCGGGGTCGCCGAGCACGCGCACGGCTTCCGCGGCATGCCCGAGGCGCTCTATCTGCGCGATCACGTGACCCGGCAGATCGAGCTGGCCGCCGCCGAGCGCGACCCGGCCGCCGGCCGGGCCCGCTGCACGTTCGTCGTGGTCGGCGCCGGGTACACCGGGACCGAGGTCGCCGCGCAGGGACAGCTGCTGACCGACGCGCTGGTGCGCAAGCAGCCGCTGCGGTTCGGGATCCGGCCGCGCTGGCTGCTGCTCGACATCGCCCCGCGCGTGCTGCCCGAACTCGACGAGCACCTGTCGCGCACCGCCCACCGCGTGCTGCGCGAACGCGGCGTCGCGGTGCGCACCGGCACCTCCGTGAAGGAGGCGACCAAGGACGGGGTGCTGCTCGACGACGGGGAGTTCGTCGACACCAGGACCCTGGTGTGGTGCGTGGGCGTGCGGCCCGATCCGCTCGTCTCCTCGCTCGGCCGCCCGCTGGAGCGCGGCCGACTGCTCGTCGACCCGTATCTGAACGTGCCGGGGCACCCCGAGGTGTTCGCGTGCGGCGACGCGGCCGCCGTGCCCGACCTGGAGAAGCCGGGCCACGGGGGGTCCGGGGGTGGTCCCCCGGAAAGGCACAGCACGCCGATGACCGCCCAGCACGCCTGGCGGCAGGGGCGGATCGCCGGGATCAACGTCGCCGCCTCGATCGGGCGCGGCGAGCGCCGCAGCTACCGGCACAAGGACCTCGGCTTCACCGTCGACCTCGGCGGCGTCAAGGCCGCCGCCAATCCGCTCGGCGTCCCGCTGTCCGGACCGCTCGCGGGCGCCGTGACCCGCGGCTACCACCTCGCCGCGATGCCCGGCAACCGCGTCCGGGTCGCCGCGGACTGGCTCCTGGACGCCGTACTGCCGCGCCAGGCCGTCCAGTTGGGCCTCGTACGGTCCTGGTCCGTGCCCTTGGACACGGCCTCGCCCGAACTGGCGCGGATGCCCGACGACACCACCGACCCGCCCGACGCAGGAACCGGAGGAACCCCGTGACCACGTCCTCGCCCGCGCCCGCCCCCGACACCGCCGAACTGACCGCCCTGGCCCAGCAGTTGAGGGTCGACTCGGTCCGTGCGGCCGACGCCGCCGGGTCCGGGCACCCCACCTCGTCCATGTCCGCGGCCGACCTGATGGCCGTGCTCGTGGCCCGCCACTTCCGCTACGACTTCGAACGCCCCGCCCACCCCGGCAACGACCGCTTCATCCTCTCCAAGGGACACGCGTCCCCGCTGCTGTACGCGACGTACAAGGCGGCCGGCGCCATCGAGGACAGCGAACTGCTCACCTTCCGCTCCCTCGGCAGCCGCCTCGAAGGCCATCCGACGCCGCAGCGGCTGCCCTGGGTGGAGACCGCCACCGGCTCCCTCGGCCAGGGCCTGCCGATCGGCGTCGGTATCGCCCTGTCCGGCAAGCGCCTCGACCGCATCGGCTACCGCGTGTACGTGCTCTGCGGCGACAGCGAACTCGCCGAGGGCTCCGTGTGGGAGGCCGCCGAGCACGCCGGGCACGAACACCTCGACAACCTCACCGTGATCGTCGACGTCAACCGGCTGGGACAGCGCGGACCCACCCGGCACGGCCACGACCTCGACGCGTACGCGCGCCGCTTCCGGGCGTTCGACTGGCACACCGTGGAGATCGACGGACACGACGTCACCGCGATCGACCGGGCGTACGCCGAGGCCCGCTCCACCGTCGGACAGCCCACCGCGATCATCGCCCGCACCCTCAAGGGCAAGGGCGTGAACTCCGTCCAGGACCGCGAGGGCCTGCACGGCAAGCCGCTGCCCGACGCGGCCGCCGCGATCGAGGAGCTCGGCGGCGACCGGGGCGTGCGCGTCACCGTGCAACAGCCGCCCGCCGCACGGCTGTTGCACGCCGTGCGCAGCGGACGCCTCGACCTGCCGCGCTACCCGGTGGGCGACGAGGTCGCGACCCGCGACGCGTTCGGCGAGGCCCTCGCCGCGCTCGGCTCCGCCCGCGGAGACGTCGTCGCCCTCGACGGCGAGGTCGGCGACTCGACCCGCGCCGAGTTCTTCGCCAAGGAGCACCCCGACCGGTACTTCGAGTGCTACATCGCCGAGCAGCAGCTCGTCGCGGCCGGTGTGGGACTCGCGACCCGCGGCTGGGTGCCCTACGCGTCGACGTTCGGGGCGTTCCTGACCCGCGCCCACGACTTCGTACGGATGGCCGCGGTCAGCGGCGCCGGGATCAATCTGGTCGGCTCGCACGCGGGCGTCGCCATCGGGCAGGACGGGCCCTCGCAGATGGGCCTGGAGGACCTGGCGATGTTCCGGGCCGTGCACGGCTCGACGGTGCTGTACCCGTGCGACGCCAATCAGACGGCCCGTCTGGTCGGGACGATGGCCGACCTGACCGGCGTCCGCTACCTGCGCACGTCGCGCGGGACCTCGCCGGTCATCTACCCGCCCGACGAGGAGTTCCCGGTGGGCGGCAGCAAGGTGCTGCGCTCCGGGGACGGCGACCGGGTCACGCTCGTCGCCGCCGGGGTGACCGTCCACGAGGCGCTCGTCGCCGCCGACGAACTGGCCGCGGCCGGCATTCCGGTACGGGTGATCGACGCGTACTCGGTGAAGCCCGTGGACCGGGTGACCCTGCGCGACGCCGCGCGGGCCACCCGGTGCCTGATCACCGTCGAGGACCACCGCGAGGAGGGCGGCCTCGGGGACGCCGTCGCGGAGATCTTCGCCGACGGCAGCCCCGCCCCGCGCCTCGTGCGGCTCGGCGTCCGCGTGATGCCGGGGTCCGGTTCACCGGAGGAGCAGCTGCGCGGCGCCGGGATCGACGCGGCGTCCATCTCGGCGGCGGTCGGACTGCTGGTGGAACATCAGGTGGCTCCCTGAGGGGGTCGCCCGGCTCCCCAGGCATCCGAGGGGCGTACATGGCCGAGGCTCGGGCACCCGGGGTGCCCGAGGGAGGCGGCCACCATGAAAGACGACGTTCGAACCATGCGCGCCGGAAGCCGGAGCATCGACCTGCACCGACCCGACAAGGTGCTGATCCCCGACGGCATCACCAAGGCGGATCTCGCCGACTACCACCGCGAGATCGCCCCGTTCATGCTGCCGCACCTGCGCGGCCGCCCCCTGATGCTGGAGCGCCACCCCGACGGCGTCGACGGGCCCCGGTTCATGCAGAAGGACACCCCGGACAGCTACCCGGAGTGGATCCGGCGGGTCGAGGTCGCCAAAGAGGGCGGCACCGTCACGCACACCGTGTGCGAGGACACCGCTACCCTGCTGTACCTCGTCGACCAGGCCGCCCTCACCCTGCACCGGTGGCAGTCCCGCGTCGGCCGGATAGACCGCCCCGACCGGCTCGTGTTCGACCTCGACCCCGCCGAGGACGACTTCACCGAGGTCCGCGAGGCGGCCCGGCTGCTGCACGGGATGCTCGACGAACTGGGGCTGCCCGGGGCGCCGATGACCACCGGATCACGCGGCGTCCACATCGTCGTACCGATCGACGGACACCACGACTTCGACGAGACCCGGGAGTTCGCCAAGGAGGTCGCGGACGCGCTGGCCGCCGACCACCCCGACACCCTCACCACGGCCCCGCGCAAGAAGGACCGCGGCGGCCGGCTCTACCTCGACGTGCTGCGCAACGGATACGCCCAGACCGCCGTCGTGCCCTACAGCGTGCGGGCCGGCAAGGGCGCCCCCGTGGCCACCCCGCTGACCTGGGAGCAGCTGGCGGAACCGGGCACGCACGCACGGCGCTGGACCATCGCCGACGCGGTGGCGCAGGCCCGCACCAACCCGTGGAGCGGGCTGCTCGGCAAGGGGCGGGCCCTTGGCCCCGCCCGGCGCAAACTCCGTGCACGGAAGGGGAGTTGAAAGGTTTGGCCAGGGCTTTTCAGGCGACCCGGAGGGTGAGGCTGCCATGACCGACAGCAGCAAGTCGGACACTGACACCGACGACAAGAACAACAAGACGCAAGGCGAGAAGACGCAGGACGAGTCCGGTCGCGCCCCGGGGCCCATGGAGGTGCTGCGCGAGGCGCGCATCCAGCTGGCGGAGCTCACCGGGATGGCGGCCGAAACCGTGTCGTCCTTCGAACGCACCGAGGACGGCTGGGAGTTGGAGATCGAGGTCCTCGAAGTGGCCCGGGTCCCCGACACGATGAGTCTGCTGGCGAGCTACCGGGTGAGCCTGGACCCGCAGGGCGTGCTCACCGGGTACCGGCGGGTCCGGCGCTACGAGCGCGGGCGGGCCGAGTCGCGAAGGCCCGGCGGCCGCTAGGCCGCCCTTCTCCGCCTCGCACCACCCACACAGACAAGGAGGACCGGCTCCCATGACCGTGGTTCCCGCACAGCAGTCAGGCGGCGGTGGTGGCACCAGCGGCCTGTACGACGTACTCGAACTCGTCCTGGACCGTGGGCTCGTCATCGACGCGTTCGTCCGCGTCTCGCTGGTCGGCATCGAGATCCTGAAGATCGACGTCCGGGTCGTCGTGGCCAGCGTCGACACCTATCTGCGGTTCGCCGAGGCGTGCAACCGGCTCGACCTGGAGACCGGCAGCAAGAAGCCGTCCGGGCTGACCGACATCGTCGGCGACTCGGTCGAGTCCGGCGCCCGCGGCAAGTCCAAGGGCGCCCTGACCGGTGCCGCGCAGACCATCTCCGACGCCTTCAGCCAGGCCCGTGAGGAGGGCCAGGCCGAGCCGAGGCGCACCCGTCGCGCCCCGAGCCGCCGTAAGGAGGAGCAGGAGTGACCAGCACCTACATCTACGGCATCGCGAGCGCCGGGCATCCCGGCCTGCCCGACGGCATGGCCGGCATCGGCGAACCCGCGCGCACGGTGCACCTCGTCAAGAAGGGGCCGCTCGCGGCGATCGTCAGCGACGCCCCCGAGGACCTGCGGCCCAAGCGGCGCGACCTGCTCGCCCACCAGAGCGTGCTCGCCGAGGCCGGGGCGGCGGGGCCCGTGCTGCCGATGCGGTTCGGCAGCCTCGCCCCCGACGACGAGTCGGTCGCCGCGGTGCTGGCCGAGCGCGCGGAGCACTACGAGGAGCGGCTGCGCGCCCTGGACGGAAAGGTCGAGTACAACGTCAAGGCGCAGCACGACGAAGAGGCCGTGCTGCACCGGGTGATGGCCGAGAACCCCGAGGTCCGCACCGTGATCGAGGCCAACCGGCAGGCGGGCGGCGGAACCTATGAGGAGCGACTGCGGCTCGGCGAGCTGGTGGTCGCCGCTGTGCAGGCCCGCGAGGCCGAGGACGCGGTGGAGCTGCAGCATCTGCTCGAACCGGACGCGGAGGCCGTCTCCACCGGGCCCGAGGGCACCGGCTGGCTGGCCAACGTCTCCTTCCTCGTGAAGCGGGACGGCGCCGAGCGCTTCCTCGCCGCGGTCGAGACGATCCGCACGAGCCACCCGCACCTCGACATCACCGTCAACGGACCGCTCCCGCCGTACAGCTTCGTGGAGCCGGGCCCGTCCGCACCGGCGGACAGCACGGAGTGAGGCGGTGGGCCTGGTGAAGGAAGTGCTGCTGCTGCCGCTCGCGCCGGTCCGCGGATCGCTGTGGGTGATGGAGCAGGTGCTGGCGGAGGCCGAGCGGCACTACTACGACCCGGCGGTGATCCGTTCCGAACTCGCCGCGCTGGAAGAGAAGTTGACGGCGGGAGAGATCGACCAGGAGACGTTCGACCGGATCGAGGACGAGCTCCTCGACCGGCTTGAAGGGAAGTGAAGCGTGAACCGAGCAGCGCTCGGCCTCGCGGTAGGGGCCGGTTACGTCCTCGGACGTACGAAGAAGATGAAGCTGGCGTTCGCCGTCGGCACCATGGTCGCCGGCAAGCGGCTGAAGCTCAGTCCGCGCGCGATCGGCGACCTGGTCTCCCAGCAGCTGCAGAACAACCCGCAGTTCAAGGAGATCGGCGACCAGCTCCGCCAGGACCTGCGCGGCGTCGGCAAGGCGGCGTCCGGGGCGCTCGTGGAGCGGCAGATCGAGGGACTCGCGGGCCGCCTGCACGACCGTACGCAGGGCGTGCGCGACCAGATCGCGGGCGTCGCACCCGATGCCGACGACGTGCGGGACGCGGGGGAGCGGGTCACCGGCACGGTGATACCGGGCCGGGGACGGCGCGGCCGTGACGAGGACGAGTCCTACGAGGACGAGCCGTACGACGACGAGGACAGCGGCGGGGACGGCGCCGAGGCCGAGCGGTACGACGCCGAGGACAAGGAAGAGGACAAGGAAGAGGACGAGGGCGAGGAGCCGTCCCGCAAGGATCCCGAGGCGGAGTCGCGGGACGACGGGGACGAGCGCAGGGGCCGACGCGCCCAGGGCGCCGACCGGCCCCGGACGGGCACGTCGACCGCGCGCCGCGCACCCGCCCAGAAGACCGCGGCCAAGAAGCCGGCGGCCAAGAAGACCGCGGCGAAGAAGGCCCCCGCCAAGAGGGCCGTGAAGCAGGCGGGGGGGCCGCAGAGTGCCGCCAAGAAGACCGCGGGCCGTGCGACCCGCGCCGCGAAGGGAGGCCGGGACCGTGGCTGACTCTCCCACGAAGGCGCTCGGAGGCCTGGCCAAGAGCGAGGCCGCCGACCATCTCAAGGCCGAAGCACAGGAGTACCTCGCCGCGCAGGCCCAGCGGCTGCTGATGGGCGCGGGCCGCAAGCTCGGCGAGACGACCCTGAAGCTGAACGACATCGCGGAGGGCAGGAGCCCCGGCTTCGCCAAGCTCGCCCTCGACGGCGGCCGCAAACTCGCCGAGGGCAAGGGCCCGGTGCGCAGCGCCGTCGAACTCGGCGCGGGGCATCTGAAGGACAAGGTCGTCGGGGCGTTCAAGGGCCTCGGCGGCAAGGGCAAGCGCAAGGGCGGCGCGGGCAAGAAGCCGACCGTCATCATGGAGTTCATCGACGTCGGCGTCGATCTGCGCACCGCGTACGACCAGTGGACGCAGTACCAGGAGTTCTCCACGTTCGCGAAGGGCGTCAAGAACGCCAACCGCGCCGACGACGTCACGTCCGACTGGCAGCTCAAGGTCTTCTGGTCCAACCGGAGTTGGAAGGCGCACACGACCGAACAGGTGCCGGACGACCGGATCCAGTGGACGTCGGAGGGCGCGAAGGGCACCACGAAGGGTGTCGTCACCTTCCACCGGCTCGCCGAGAACCTCACGCGGGTGCTGCTCGTCATCGAGTACTACCCCAAGGGCCTGTTCGAGAAGACCGGCAACATCTGGCGCGCCCAGGGCCGCAGGGCCCGCCTCGACCTCAAGCACTACGCGCGGTTCGTGACGATCCGCGGCGAGGCGAGCGACGGCTGGCGCGGCGAGATCCGCGACGGCGAGGTCGTCACCAGCCACGAGGACGCCGTCGCGCAGGAGGAGGAAGAGCGCGAGCAGCAGGAGCAGGAACCCGAGCAGGAGCAGGAACCCGAGCAGGAGTCGGAGCAGGAACAGCAGGAGGGCAAGCCCGACGACGCGTACGAGGAGGAGCCCGAGGAGGGCGAGTCCGACGACGAGGGTTACGACGACGAGGCCGGCTACGAGGAGTACGAGGACGAGGACGCCGGCGACGCGTACGAGGAGGAGCCCGAGGACGAAGAACCCGAGGGCGACGAGGAACCCGCGCGCGGCCGGGAGCGCGCCGGCAGCGGGGCCCGCCGATGACGACGGCCACCAGGGGCGGCGGCCGCTTCCCCGAGCCCTACCGGGGTGACGGCGGGGCCAACCTCGCCGACATCCTGGAACGGGTCCTCGACAAAGGCGTCGTCATCGCGGGCGACATCCGGATCAACCTGCTCGACATCGAACTGCTCACCATCAAGCTGCGCCTGATCGTCGCCTCGATCGACAAGGCGAAGGAGATGGGCATCGACTGGTGGGAGGACGACCCGGCGCTGTCGTCGGGCGCCCGGCGCAAGGAACTCGCGCGGGAGAACGCCGAGTTGAGGGAGCGCCTGGCCGCGCTGGAGGAGGCGCCGCGAGGATCGGGGCGGTCGGGGCGCCGGGGCGGGCAGGGCGGCTGAGACGCCGCGAGCGTCAGGCGTGGGCGGCGCCCCGAGGCTCTGGAGTTCGACCTCGGGCCGCCGGATGGCTGCGCTACTGCTTGCGGGCCAGGATCTCGCCGTGCACCACGGTGAACCACGCGTCGTCGTGCGTGCCCCACTCCCGCCACGTCTCGGAGACCGCCGTCAGCTGCTCGGCCGTCGCGTGTCCGTCCTTCGCGCGGTCGGCGTACGCGGAGGCGACGGTGCGGTCCGCCCACAGCCCGCTCCACCAGTCGATCTCCTCCGCCGTCGCGTAGCACCAGGTGCCGGCCGAGCACGTGACGTCCTCGCGGGCGAAACCGGCCTGCATGGCCCAGGACTTCAGGAAGCGTCCGGCGTCCGGCTCCCCGCCGTTGGCACGGGCGACGCGGCGGTACAGGTCCAGCCAGTCGTCCATGCCGGGCAGTTGCGGATACCACGCGAAGACCGAGTAGTCGGAGTCCCGGGCGGCGACGATCCCGCCCGGCTTCGTGACGCGCCGCATCTCGCGCAGCGCCTGGAGCGGATCGCCGACGTGCTGCAGCACCTGGTGCGCGTGCACGATGTCGAAGGTGTCGTCCTCCCACTGCAGCGCGTGCACGTCGGCCGTGGTGAACTCCGTGTTGGTCAGGCCCCGTTCGGCCGCCGTCGCGCGGGCCTGCGCCACGATGCCCTCGGCGTGGTCGGCGCCGACCACCTGTCCCTGGGGGACCAGGGCGGCCAGATCGGCGGTGATGGTGCCGGGGCCGCAGCCGATGTCCAGGATCTTCGCGTCCGGCTTGATCGCCCCCGAGTCGAGCAGGTAGGCCGCCGAGTTGGCGGCGGTGCGCCAGGTGTGCGAACGCAGCACGGACTCGTGGTGTCCGTGGGTGTACACGGCGGTCTCCTGAGGCATGGCCCGATCCCTTCACGTCACGGTGCGACGGGTCGCCCCGGGGCGGGCGCCCCGGGCGATGTGATCACCGTACGCCGGTTGGCCGTATTCTGAGACCCCTGTCTCACAGTATGGTCAGCGGCCGGTACACGCGCAGCTCCTCGTGTCCCTTGGTGACCGTCAACTCCCGTCCGCACGGGGCGACTTCACCGTCATAGGCGAGCGGGGTGCCCGGCGCGATGCCCGCCACGTGCAACCGGGTCATCCGGGTCGCGGTGTGGAACGGGGAACGGGACAGCGGGCCGGAGGCCGCCGCCGCGAGGAGCCGGACGCCGGGCAGCCGCCCGCCGCTGACGGTGCGTACGTCGAGCAGGCCGTCGGCGAGGTCCGCGCGCCGGCCCGCCGTCAGGCCCATCCGCCGGTAGGTGCAGTTGCCCGCGAACAGCAGCCACAACTTCCGCTTCTTTCCCCCCAGTTCGGCCTCCAGCGGATGGTCGCGGCGCAGCACGTGCACCGCCGCCACCACATCGGCGAGCCGCCCGCCGAGCCGCGCCGACCAGCGTTCGCGCTCGTGCACCAGCTCCGGATAGGCACCCAGGCTGAAGGTGTTGAGGAAGATGCCCGACGTCTCGGAGGACTCGAAGCGCCCCACGTCGACCGCGACCGCGTCGCCGCCCTGCACGGCCCGGACGAGATCGCCCGCGTCCTCGATCCCGAGGTCGTACGCGAAGTGGTTGAGGGTGCCGCCGGGCAGCACCGCCAGCGGCAGACCGTGCTCCATGGCCACCCGCGCCGCCGTGTTCACCGAGCCGTCGCCGCCCGAGATGCCGAGCGCGCGGGCCCGCGGCGCCGCCTTCTGCAGGACCTGCGCGAGATCGCCGTCGGAGAACTCCACGATCTCCGCCCGGGGCAGCGCGTCGGCCAGCGCCTTCACCCGCTCCGGCGTCCCGGCCTTGGTGTTCACCACCATCACCAGGCCCTCGCCGCCCGGCAGCGCCGGGACGTCGTCGACCAGCGGCCGTCCCGGCGACGGCATCTGGTCACGCGTCGGCACCAGACCCCGTACGGCGAACGCGGCGCCCACGCCGAGCGCCGCGCCCGCGACGACGTCGCCCGGGAAATGGGCGCCGGTGTAGACGCGGGAGGCCGCCACGGAGAACGCCACCGGGGCGACGAGCGCGCCCAGGCCCCGCGACTCCAGGGCCACGCCGGTCGCGAACGCCGCCGCCGACGCCGAGTGCCCCGAGGGGAACGACGTCGTGAAGGGCTGCCGCTTCAGACGGCGGGCCAGCGGCACCGGGTCGAGCAGCGGCCGGGCGCGGCGCACCGAGCGCTTGCCGAGCGTGTTGATGGTGGCCGACGCCACGGCCAGCGACGCGATCCCGCGCACGGCGGCCCTGCGGGCCCGCGGCGAGCCGCTCACGGCCAGGGCGCCGCCGATCGCGAACCAGAGCACACCGTGGTTGGCGGCGCGGCTGAGCCGGGGCAGGACGCGCTCGGCGCCGGGCCAGTTCGATCCGGCGGCGAACTCGAAGACCCGGCGGTCGAGACCGGCGAGCCGGCCGCGCAGGGACGGTCCGGGCCGGGCGGCCTCCAGCGGCGGCGGCGAGGGAAAGAAATCGGCACACATGTGACGACGACTACCCCGAGACCCGTCGCGCACCCAGGGCCCGGAACGGTATTCGTTTGCCCGTCACCCGCACGGGCGTCCAGAATGCGGGATCATGGGACATCTGGAAGCGGCGCACCTCGAGTACTACTTGCCGGACGGGCGGGCGCTGCTCGGTGATGTCTCGTTCAGGGTCGGCGAGGGCGCGGTGGTCGCCCTGGTGGGGCCCAACGGGGCGGGCAAGACGACCCTGCTCCGGCTGATCTCCGGCGAGCTCCAGCCGCACGGCGGGACCGTCACGGTCGGCGGCGGGCTCGGCGTGATGCGCCAGTTCGTCGGCTCGGTCCGCGACGAGACGACGGTCCGTGACCTGCTCGTATCGGTCGCGTCCCCGCGCATTCAGCAAGCGGCGAAAGCCGTCGACAAGGCCGAGCACGCGATCATGACGGTCGACGACGAGGCCGCGCAGATGCAGTACGCGCAGGCCCTGTCCGACTGGGCCGAGGTGCAGGGCTACGAGGCCGAGACGCTCTGGGACATGTGCACCATGGCCGCGCTCGGCGTCCCGTACGACAAGGCGCAGTTCCGTGAGGTGAGCACGCTCTCGGGCGGTGAGCAGAAACGCCTGGTCCTCGAAGCCCTGCTGCGCGGCACCGACGAGGTCCTCCTGCTCGACGAGCCGGACAACTACCTGGACGTCCCCGGCAAGCGCTGGCTGGAGGAGAAGCTCCGCGAGACCCGCAAGACGGTCCTGTTCGTCTCCCACGACCGCGAGCTGCTCGCCCGCTCCGCCGAGAAGATCGTCAGCGTCGAGCCCGGTCCCGGCGGCGCCGACGCCTGGGTGCACGGCGGCGGCTTCTCGACGTACCACGAGGCGCGACAGGAGCGGTTCGCCCGCTTCGAGGAGCTGCGGCGGCGCTGGGACGAGAAGCACGCGCAGCTGAAGAAGCTGGTGATCAACCTGCGGCAGGCGGCCGCGGTCAGCCATGAGATGGCCTCCCGCTACGCCGCGGCCCAGACCCGGCTGCGCAAGTTCGAGGAGGCGGGGCCGCCGCCGGAGCCGCCGCGCGAGCAGGACATCACCATGCGGCTGAAGGGCGGCCGCACCGGGGTGCGGGCCGTGACCTGCGAGAACCTGGAACTCACCGGCCTGATGAACCCATTCTCGCTGGAGGTCTTCTACGGCGAGCGGGTCGCGGTGCTCGGCTCGAACGGCTCCGGCAAGTCGCACTTCCTGCGGCTGCTCGCCGGCGACGACTCCGTGGCGCACTCCGGGATGTGGAAGCTGGGGGCGCGGGTCGTTCCCGGGCACTTTGCCCAGACCCACGCCCATCCCGAGCTCCAGGGGCGTCCGCTGCTCGACATCCTGTGGCGCGACCACGCCAAGGACCGGGGTGCGGCGATGTCTCTCCTGCGGCGCTACGAGCTGACGGCCCAGGCGGAACAGAACTTCGAGCGCCTCTCGGGTGGCCAGCAGGCCCGGTTCCAGATCCTCCTCCTGGAGCTGGAGGGCGCCACGGCCCTCCTTCTGGACGAGCCCACGGACAACCTCGACCTCGAATCGGCCGAGGCGCTTCAGGAGGGCCTGGAGTCCTTCGACGGCACGGTCCTGGCCGTCACCCACGACCGCTGGTTCTCCCGCTCCTTCGACCGCTTCCTGGTCTTCGGATCGGACGGCAAGGTCCGGGAGACGACGGAGCCGGTGTGGGACGAGCGGAGGGTCGAACGCCAGCGCTAGCCCTGCCGGGCGCACCCGATCGATGGGGGCCGCGCCCTGTCGGGGGCGCGACCGGCGGCGGGGCGCGCCCCGTCAGGGGCGCGGGGCTGTGTCCATGTGCGGTTCCGCCGCGGGGCGCGACCGGCGGTGAGGTGAGCCCCGTCGGGGGTGGCGACCGGCGGCGAGGTGTGCCCCGTCAGGGGCGCGGGGAACTGCGCGACCAGCCCCCACCGGGCCCACACCCGGCGATGGCGGGGCCGGGACCGAGCTGGAGGCCGGTTGGAGCGCTCGCCCCGCGCTGGGGTGCCGCCTTGCCCACCCTGCCGCCCATGGCGGCAGATTGCCCAAGGCTGTGGGGCCGGCACGCGGTGGAGGGTCAGTGCGGGGGGTGCAGGAGGGCGGCGAGGGCTCCTGGGGGGCCGGAGAGGGAGAGTGCGCCCGCCCCGCTCGCCGCAGCGCACAGCATGAGGGCATCGTCCGCCCGCCCGGGAAAGGCGTCCCGCGCCCCGAGCGCCAGAACATCCGCCCGCCGCACCCCGATCTGGTCCGGCACCGAGCCGACCCAGACCTGCCGGCAGGCCTCCGCCCCGCCCGCCCGGACGAGCAACTCCGAGATCCGGTGCTCGCGCGCCGCCTCGACCAGCGCGGGCACCCCCTCCGCGGCCCCCTCGCCCCGCCCGCGCGCCGCGGCGAACGACTCCAGCCCGCCGGTCCCGTGCCGCACCCGCAGTGCCGCGGGCAACCGGTCGCGCACGGCGGCACACTCCTTGTCGTCCCCGACGAGCACGACGAACTCGGCCCGCGTCTCGGCCTGGCGGCGGGTGAGCGCCTCGGCGACCTCGGCTGCGTCCGGCTCCCCGGTGTCCGCGACCAGCCACAGCGGCTCCTCACCGGCCAGATCGAGCAGGGGAGTGGTGTGCGGCAGCGCCGCCCACCGCGCCGACGTACCGGGCGGCGCCGTGCTCAGCGGCGGATCGAGCACCACTTCGCCGCCGGTGGCGAAGAACGCCCGGCCGACGGGCTCAGGGGAGTGCCACAACTCGTCCACGGCCATCCGCACCGCATGGCACGTCGCCTCGTCGGCCCCCGAGCAGGCGAGCGCGCGCTGTACCCCGAGCGCCTCCGACGAGCGTTCCTCGGCGGTGGATCCGGCGAGCCGCGAGGCGTCGACGTAGACGGAGGCCCAGGGGCCTGGCCGCTCGCACAGCGGGGTGAGGAACGCGAGGTCCATGTCTGCCTCCTTGGCGACCGCGGGCGTGGCGGGCGGGATACCACCTGCGGCGCGGGTACCCGGACCGGACACGGACAGACACCACGTGACGCAGACGAGTGAAAGGTGAGTTCCGATGGACGAACTGCGCGAGCCGCACAAGGTGCAGGAGCGAACCGAACGCCGACGGGCCCCGGTGGACGCCGAGTTCGATGCGTACGGGGTCGACCCGGAACGCCTCGACGAACCGCACCTCATGGCCGAACTCGAATCCCTGCACCGGACCCGGCACGACACCCTGCTGCACGGATCGGTGGACGCGTTGCGGAATCACACCTCGCGTACGGCCCTGCTGGAAGCGGAGTATCTGCGCCGCCATCCGGAGCGCGTGGCGGCACAAGGGCGCACCCGTGCGGGCGCTCGCCGCAGGTGACGTCGCCAGAGCCCCGCCGCCGTCGTACGCTGCTGATTCAGCGGGTACGCACGGGCATGACGCGCGTACGACGAGTCATGACGAGTCATCGCGGGGGGACAGGGTGGCGAGAACGTCCTTGCGGACGGGCGAGGTCGACCGGGCCATGGAAGCGATCAAGGACGCGTTCTATGCCAATCGGCTGGACGTGCTCGCGCGTCCCGAAAGGTTCGGAGCCGCGTTCGAGGTGCTGGCCCTCGACGGGATCACGGTGGGGGACCTGGTGTGCGGGGCCGATGTCCGGGTGCGCTGCGGGGAGTTGGGCTGCTACCACGTGAACATCCCGGTCGGCGCCCCGCTCGCCTGGCACCAGGCGAGCCACCCGGTGCAGATCACCGCGCCGGGCACGGCCGCGCTGTTCCAGCCCGACGGCAAGACGTCCGTGGACCACTGGACGGGCGAGGGAAGGGTGATCGCCATCAAGTTCGAACGCTCGCTTCTGGAGCGGCGGGTGGAGGAACTCACCGGCCGCGCCGTGCGCGGCCCCATCCTCCTCGACCCCGCTCTCGACCTGACGCAGGGACGCGGCAGGACCTGGGCGAGTCTCGTCGGGACGCTCGTCGAGGACCTGCACCAGCCGATGCGGCTGGTCGAACACCCTTTGGTCGCCGCCCCGTTGCGGGACGCGATCCTCAACGGTCTGCTGCTGAGCGCGCAGCACCGCTACCGGGACGAACTGGACCGCCCGGCGGGCGGGTTGCGGCCCGCTCCGGTCAAGCGGGCCATGGACGCGATGCGGGAACGGCCCGAACACCCCTTCACCACCGCGGAACTCGCCGCGCAGGCGCGGGTCGGAGTGCGCTGGCTGCAGGAAGCGTTCGCCCGGTACGTGGGCATGCCGCCGATGACGTATCTGCGCTCGGTCCGCCTGGAGCGGGCGCACGCCGACCTGTGCGCGGCCGACCCGCGCACGACGACGGTCGGCGACATCGCCCACCGCTGGGGCTTCGGCCACCTGGGCCGGTTCGCGGAGCAGTACCGGGCCAAGTACGGCCGGGTCCCGTCCCAGTCCCTGCGTGAAGGACCCGACGGCGTCCCGATGCACGCCGACCTGCGCACGACCTGACCCGGACGGACGGCGACCGCGCGGCAGCCACCCGGCGACCGCGCGCCAGCCGCCCGGCAACCACGCGGCAGCCACCAGGGAACCGCCCGCATACGGGCGCGGATCCCCGCACACCGGGTGCGTGCAACGGACAACGACCGCGTTCAGCGGATCGTTTCGCCGGTGCGCACGATCTACCGTCGACACGTCGCGGGGATCTCACCCCCGGGCGGTCCTGACAGTTCACCGTCCCCCGGACGGGACCGTCGCGGATCCCGGCGGCACCCGGCCCGGCTCAACTCCGCCGGGCCGGTACCAGCCCCGGCTCAGACCCCGCTGACCTGCTCGAGCAGGGCCTCGTCGAACGCCTTGAGGTCATCCGGCCTGCGGCTGGTCACCAGCACGTTGGGGCCACCCGTGCAGACCTTCACCTGCTGGTCGACCCAGGTGCCGCCCGCGTTGCGGATGTCGGTGGCCAGGCTCGGCCACGACGTCAGCGTGCGGCCGCGCACCACGTCCGCCTCCACGAGCGTCCACGCGGCGTGGCAGATCGCCGCGACCGGCAGACCGCGCCGGAAGAAGTCCCGTACGAACGCCACCGCGTCCGCGTCGGTGCGCAGCTGGTCGGGGTTGGCGACGCCGCCCGGCAGGACCAGCGCGTCGAAACCCTCGGCGCCGGTCGCCGAGAGCTCCCCGACGGTCGTGTCGACCGGGAACGTGTCCGCCCGGTCCAGATGGTGGAAGGCCTGCACCTCGCCGGGGCGCGTCGACACGAGCACGGGCTCGCCGCCCGCGTCCCGCACGGCCTGCCAGGGATCGGTCAGCTCCACCTGCTCGACGCCCTCGGGTGCCACCAGGAACGCGATGCGCATGACGTGCTCAACTCCCTTGTACGGATGCTCTGTACGGATGCTTCGTACGGATTCACTTGTGCGGGTGTGCGGGGCGGTTCAGGTCGGCGTGCCGCCCGCCCAGGTGTCCGGTGCCGCGCCGCTGATGTCGGCGAGGGCGGATTCCGGATCCTGGGTGAGAGCCAGGTCGCCCAGGCTCACCATGCCCACCACCCGGCCGTCCTCGACGACCGGAAGACGGCGCACCGCGTGCTCGCGCATCAGCGTCACCGCCGCGGAGACCGCGTCGTCCGGCCCGACCGCCACCGGATGCGGCGTGCACACCGCCTCCGCGCTGACGGTCAGCGGATCCGCGCCGTCGGCGACGGCCCGCAATGTGATGTCCCGGTCCGTCAGCACTCCGACGAGGCCCGCCTCGTCCGCCACCAGGACATCGCCGATGTCCTGGGCGCGCATCAACTGCGCGGCTTCCACCAGTGAGGCGTCGGGGCGTACCGCCACCGCGCCTGGCGTCATGACTTCCCTCACCACATCGGCCATGACCGTGGGTCCTTCCGCTCCCTCGACTGCCTCCGGATCCCCGGCCGCAGTACCCGTGCGGCGGCACTTCATTCCTGTCGTTCCGCACCGCCGGTGAGTGCCCTGGCCAGCTCCGACGCCGTACGGAATTCGGTCCCGGACGGCAGGGCCGCCACCTGGTCGACGAGCGCGTCCGGCGCGGACCGCTCGCGCAGCAGCCCGGCGAGCGGCGCGGGCGTCGCGGGGAACGCGGTCCGGCCCAGCAGCCGCGCCAGTTCGAGGCGGACGGCCGCGAGCCGGCCCGGTCCCGCGCCGGGCAGCACGGGGCCGCCGGCCACCTCCGGATCGTCGTCGGCCACCGGCTCGGGGTCGTGCCACTCCTCGGTCCTGGTGGGGTGCCCGGACCGCAGCAGACCCTGCAGCTCGTGCTTCATCTCGTCGTCGCGGTGGGCGCTCATCCGGTGGCTGCCTCGCTGCATCTGTCCCTCCAGTGACTCGGGTGACTCGGGGGTGCCCGGTCGCGTACCCGACGGACTGTGGCCGACACCCGCGGGTTTGCCGGTTCCGGCCGGGGAGACCCGGAGCCCGTCACCCCTCGCTCCGCTCGCTGGGGAAGGACAGACCATGGAACTTCTCACGGTCCTCGTGCCGGTCGGCATGCTGGGCCTGCTGCTCGCGCTCGGCCGGTACGAGGAGTGGCTGCTGCCACGCCCGAAGGAACAGGACGCACCCCCGCCCGCCGCCCCCGTCCACTGATCCGTTCCCGGGCCTTTTGCCCCCTCTCCCGAGCTGCCGGGGTGTTTGCCCCGGCACCTCAGGGGCAGGCGGACAACAGTGCTTCGGACAGGAGGCACGTCCGTGGGAGGGACCCGTACGCAGCGCGTACGCGTCCGAGGCCGCAGCACCGCTGCCTCCGCCCCCCGGGTGTGTCCGATCCCGCTCGGGGCGCGACTCCCACGGTGACCACCGAACCCAGGCACCACAACGCACCACCAGGGAGTTGCGATCCATGCGAACGCGAACCAGCGCACCCGTGAACCCGGTGAAGCCAGGTCAGCGCCATCCGCACGACGACGCCCCCGACACCGCCGAGGCCTTCGTCAGGCTCTGTGAGCTGCCCGACGGCGCCGAGCGCCAGGAACTGCGTCGTGAGGTGGTCGAGGCGTGGCTGCCGATGGCCGAGCGACTCGCGGGCCGCTTCCGTAACCGCGGTGAGTCCCTCGACGACCTCCGGCAGGTGGCCGCCCTCGGCCTGGTCAAGGCCGTCGACCGCTACGACCCCGAGCGAGGCAACGCCTTCGAGAGCTACGCCGTACCCACCGTCACCGGCGAGATCAAGCGCCACTTCCGCGATCACATGTGGACCCTGCACGTACCGCGCAGGGTCCAGGACCTGCGCAACCGCGTCCGGTTCGCGCAGCACGAACTCGCGCAGAGCATCTCGGGGCGCGCCCCGACCCTGAGCGAGATCGCCGAGCACGCCGGGATGACCGAGGACGAGGCCAGGACCGGACTTGAGGCCCTGGAGAGCTTCACCGCGCTCTCCCTCGACGCGGAGCTGCCCGGCAGCGAGGACGGCTACTCGCTGTCCGACGCGCTCGGCGCCGCCGACCCCGCGCTCGACACCGTCGTCGACCGCGAGGCCGTCAAGCCGCGCATCGCCGCCCTGCCCGAACGCGAGCGGCGCATCCTCTACATGCGGTTCTTCGGGGACATGACGCAGAGCCGGATCGCCGAGCAGCTGGGCATCTCGCAGATGCACGTGTCCCGGCTGATCAGCCGGTGCTGCGACCGACTGCGCGACCAGGTGCTCGCCGACGCCGCGTGACGCTCGCCAGGGCCTGTCCGGCGGATCTTGTCGCGGGCGGGGGGCCTGCCACGCGGACCTGCGGCGTTGTCGTCGGTGGCCAACTCCCCCAGCCTCGAACCAGGCTCCGCCAGGCTCGGCCGGGAGGTGCCCCCTTCGCGTTGACGCCCTCCTGCGCCTTGCATCTCGACGCGCCAGACCCCGCTCACCGGCAAGGAAAGGCGCGGGCCGCACGGATGCGGCCTGATCCGCCGGACCGGCCCTAGCCCCGCCGGCCCATCGCCAGCGCGATGTGCCGGGACATCACGTCCAGCGCCTGCGCCTCCGCCATGGAGAACGCCAGGCGGCCCGCGGACCGGAACAGGGTGAGGACGCCCTGGACCGGTTCGCCGGGCGACGGGATCAGCGGTACGCACAGCAGCGAGGTGACATCGGCCCGGACCAGGACCGGCGCGCCCGACGCGTCCGTGCCCAGCGCCTGCGCGTCCTCGGGGCGCACCAGCAGCGTGGGCGCCCCGCCGCGGGCCGCCTCCACGACCAGCGGCGCGCTCGCCGGGTCCTGCGCGGCGATGTCCCGCACCGCCGCGTCGTCGGCGCCCAGCACCGTGACCCGGGAGAGGCGGGCCGCTCCCGTGTCCGCCGTGACCCAGTCGGCGAACCGGGCGTGCAGGACCCGTGCCGCGCGCCGCAGCACCTCCGCCGGATCGCCGGCCGGAGCGGCGAGCAGCTCGCGCGTCATCGCGTCCATCAGATCCATCAGGGCCTGATGGCGGCTGGTCTCCGTGAGATCGGGGAGCGGTGTCGCCGCAGCGCGCGACAGCGGCACGGAGGAGTCGTCGCCGGGCTGCAGCAGGACCAGCACCGTGGTGCGCGGCTCGTTGCCCGGGCGCAGGCCCGTCAGCGTGACCCGGACCGGCTGCTGCGCGGACTGCTGGAGGTGCACCGTCAGACCCCGGTCGCCCTCGCCCCTGGCCACCGCGGCGACCTGGGAACGGAAGGCGGCCCGGTCGGCGTGCGCCAGCAGACCGGTCAGCGGGCGCCCGGTCGCGTACCCGGCCCGCACCCCGGTGAAGTTCGTCGCCGCGAAGTTCAGCCGGCGCACCACGCACTCGCGGTCCACGAGCGCCACCGGCAGCGGCAGCCGCTGGAAGACGGCGCGCAGCAGCTGCTGTTCCTGCCGGTCGGCCCCGGCCGAACGCCCGCTGGGGCCACCGCTGTCGGCGGTCAGCCGCTCGTACCACGGCCACAACTCGCGTACCGCGTGATCGAGTTCGAAAAGGGCGGCGTCGAGGACCGCCGGAAGCTCCTCGGTGGGGACGGAACGTGCGGCCTTCAACTCCGCCACCCGGCGCACGAGATCCGCCAGTTCCTCACCGAACTCTTCCATCTGAGCCATGCCGAGAACCTATCCCGGACAGCAGTTTTCCGGGGCCGAGTGGGGGAAGCCGTAGAGAGGTGAGGAGGCGTTTTTCCGATGCGCAAGGCCGACCGGAACGAACCAGTGACGGACGTGCAGCGGGCGTTCGGGACGTATGCCGCGCGATCCGCGCATCTCGCTCCCGACATCCCCGAAGCGGGTCTCCCGGCCCGCAGGCTCTCCGAGCTCGCGGAGGAGGCGGTGCGCTGCACCGCCGAGTGCTGCGGCGCGGTGGCGACCGTGACCGACGGCACCGACGAGCGACCGACGGCCGTCACTCATCCCGACCTGACCGCCCTGATCTCCGTGCAGCTGCGGTCGGGCGAGGGGCCCATCCCCGTGGCCGAGGAGCAGGGCAGCCCCGTCGACGCCACCGACCTGCTGGAGGACCGGCGCTGGCCGCAGTACCGGGCGGTCGCGCTCGACTCCGGGGTGCGCTCCAGCGTGACCATCCCCTTCCGCAGCGCGGACCTCACCGTCACGCTCAGCCTGTACAGCTTCCGCGCCGGCGCCCTCGCCGACGCCCCGCACGGCCCGGTCCGCGCCCTCGGCGATCTCGCCGCGACCTGCATGCTGCGCGACCGTTCCTACCGCGCGGCGCTCACCGAGCTGGACCAGCTGGGCGCCGCGCTGCGCACCCGGCCCGTCGTCGACCAGGCATGCGGCATCGTCATGCATGTGCTGGGCTGCGACGCGGACGCCGCGTTCACCGTGCTGCGCCGCATCTCGCAGGCCACGAACCGGAAACTGTCCGAGGTGGCCTCCGCCGTCGTCGAGAAACGGGGGCGCGGGCTCGAGCGGGAGTTCACGGCGCTGACCCGGTGAGGCGGCCGCGCCCTCGGATGTCCGTCGCTCCGGCACCGGCCACGGCGCAGCACGCCGCGCGCGAACCCGGCCTCGAATGTGAGGCTGGTTCCAGCACCACCACCGCGGCGACGAACACGGCACGGAGGCACCATGCGGCACCCGGACCCCGAAGGACGCGGCCCCGTGCGCTACGGGCCGCCGCTGCCGGAGCCGGGTCTGCCCGTGCTGCCCGAGCTGGCCGCCGTGGTCGCCGCGGCGGCGGCCCGCGCCCACCCCGAACCGCCCGGCGGCCCGCCCGCACTCCTCGAAGCGGCCCGCGGGCACGGGCAGCGGCGCGGCCTGGCCCCCGAGCGGGCCCGGGTCACCGCGGCCCCCGGCGCCGCCCCGCTGCTGCTCGCGCTCACCGCCGCGCTCGGCGGTGACGTCCTGGTGCCGCGCCCCTGCCCGGCCTGGTGGGTGCCGCAGGCCAGGCTCATCGGGCGGGACGTCTTCCACGTACCGACACCCGCCGAGTGCGGCGGCGTCCCCGATCCGTACGCCCTCCTGGAGACCGTCCGCCGGGTCAGAGCCGAGGGCGGCGACCCCCGGCTGCTCGTCGTGTCCGTGGCCGACGACCCGACGGCCACCGTGCCGCCGCCCGAAGTGCTGCACGAGGCCGTGGAGGCCGCCGTGGGGGAGGGCCTGCACGTCGTCAGCGACGAGACCTGGCGCGACACCGTCCACCCCGGCCCGGACGGCTCAGGGCCCGGCACCGTCCTGTTCAGCCCCGCCGAGATGTTCCCCGGCCGGGTCACCGTCCTCACCGATCTGACCGGCGCGTATCTGCCGCCGTCGCTGCCCGCCGCCTGCGCCCGCTTCGCGCCGACCGCCGAGGGCGACCGGCTCGCCGCCCGCACCCTCGACATCCTCACCGCGACCGGCGCGCACCTCGCCGCACCGGTCGCGGCGGCGGCGACGTACGTCCTGGAGGAGGGCGCGGAGGTCACCGCCCGCCGCACCGCCGCCGTCGCCCTGCACGCCCGGGTGGCCGCGGCCCTGCACCGCACGGTGCTCGCGGCCGGCGGCCTGGCCCGACCGCCGCGCGCCGGGCGCCACCTCTACGTGGACCTGGAGCGGCTGCGCCCGCGCCTGTCGGCCCGTGGGGTCACCGACGCCCAGGACCTGGAGGAGTACCTCACCGACCGGCTCGGGATGCCCGCGCCCGGCGGGCACCGCTTCGGCGACGACCAGGGCGCCCTGCGCGTCCGGCTGTGCACGGGGCCGCTGCTGGGCTCAACCCCGGCCGAGCGCGCGGCGTCTCTCACCTCACCGGAGCCCCTGGGATTGCCGCACGTGGCAAGGGTGTTGAGCATGGTGGAGTCCGTGCTCGGTGAGCTGCGCGACCCCGGTGACCGCGCAGACCCGGAAGGCACGGGTGCGGCAGGCGAAGGATGGGAGTCCGAGCGATGACGCAGACGTCCGGAGCGACGACCAACGAGAGCGCGGGAGAGCGGGGCGGCGCCACCGCGTCCCCACGGCCCCTCGTCGAGCCGCGGCCGCTCGGCGGGGGAGGCACCGGATACGTTCCGCGCCGCTGGCCCAAGTCCTTCGCCGACCGGCTGACCGCGCCGCTCCCCGGCCTGCGGGCCTTCGCCCGGTTCGCCCGCGAGGGCAAGGTGCGGCCGACGGCCGAGGGGCTCGCCGACATCCCGAGCCTGCCCTTCGAGCCCGGTCCGCTCCCGGACGTCGACACCCGCACCGTCGCCGTCACCTGGGTGGGCCACGCGAGCTGGGTGGTGCGCATCGGCGGCCTGACCGTCCTCACCGACCCGGTCTGGTCGCGGAAGATCCTCGGCACCCCGGCCAGGATCACCCCGGTCGGCGTCGCCTGGAGTGCCCTGCCCGCCGTCGACGCGGTCGTCATCAGCCACAACCACTACGACCATCTGGACTGGCCGACCCTCAGAAGACTCCCGCGCGAGACGCCCGTCTTCGTGCCCGCGGGGCTCGGCCGCTGGTTCTCCCGCCGCCGCTTCACACGCGTCACCGAGCTCGACTGGTGGGAGGCGGCCGAACTGCGCGGCGTCAGATTCGACTTCGTGCCCGCCCACCACTGGTCCAAGCGGACCCTCACCGACACCTGCCGCACCCTGTGGGGCGGCTGGGTCCTCACCGACGGGGAAGGGCAGCGGGTCTACTTCGCGGGCGACACCGGCTACGGCCACTGGTTCGGCGAGATCGGTCTGCGCTACCCGGGGATCGATCTGGCCCTGCTCCCCATCGGCGCCTACGACCCGCGCTGGTGGCTGGAGGACGTGCACTGCGCACCGGAGGACGCGGTGCAGGCCGCACAGGACGTGGGCGCCCGCTTCATGGCGCCCATGCACTGGGCCACGTTCCTGCTGTCGGCCGAGCCGGTCCTGGAACCGCTCACCCGGCTCCGCGCCGCCTGGGAGAAGGCGGGCCTTGCCCGCGCGTCGCTGTGGGACCTGCCGGTCGGCGGTTCGCGGGTCCTGACGGCCTGAGCCGCGGCGCGGCCGTACGCGTGCGGACCGGCCCGGGGCTCAGGCGTGCTGACGGTCCGACGGGCGCCGCATCCGCCGCCACACCGACGGGACCGCGCTGATCAGCACGGTCAGCAGGATCGCCGCGACGATGCCCTCCCACGGCTCGGCGAACAGCGAACCGCCGACGATCCCGATCACCTGGTACGTCGCCGCCCAGGCCAGGCAGGCCGGGATGTCGCCGCGCACGAACCGGCGCAGCGGCATCTTGGCGAGCAGACAGGCCAGCATCACCGGGATCCGCCCGGCCGGCACGAGCCGCGACAGGACGAGCACCGTCACCCCGTGGTCGGCGAGCTTGTCCTGCGCCTGTGTCAGCCGTTCCTCCGGCGCCCGCGCGCGGATGGCCTCCAGCCATTTCGACCCGTTCTTCGAGCGCATCCCGCGCTGTCCGAGCCAGTACAGGGCCACGTCCCCGAGGAACGCCGAGAGCGAGCCCACCGCGAACACCATCAGCAGCGAGAACGGGAGCGTCTGGTGGAAGGCCACCACCGCCGCGGAGCTCACCAGCGCGCCCGTGGGCACCACCGGTACGAGCGCGCCGATGAAGACGAGCAGGAACAGCGAGGGGTAGCCGACGGCCTGCTGCGTCGACTCCGGCGGCACGACGGCTGTCGTCACGGCGAGCATCACCGTCCCGCCACCTCAGGCCGCACGCTCTCGCCGTGCCCGAGCCGGTGCACCGTCACCCCGGGCGCGCGCAGCGCCGCCTGCCGCACGAACTCGTCGCCCGGCGTGTGGAACTCGTGCGGGCGCACCGCGTCCAGGCCGATCGGCCAGTACGTGCCGTAGTGCACCGGCACCGCCGCGCGCGGCGCGATCCGGGTCAGCGCCTCGGCGGCCCGCGCCGGATCGAGATGGTGCGAGCCCAGGTAGGGTCCCCAGCCGCCCACCGGCAGCAGCGCCACGTCCACCTCGCCGACGGCCTCGGCCATCCCGTCGAAGAGGCCGGTGTCGCCCGCGAAGTACGTCCGGGCCTCACCGGCCATCACATAGCCGAGCGCGGGCGCGCGCTGCGGCCCCACGGGCAGCCGCCGCCCGTCGTGATCGGCGCGCACGGCTTTTATGACGACGTTCCCGACCTCGACCTCGGCGCCCGGCTCGACCTCGACGAACCGCAGCGAGCGCAGCCTCCGCAGCGCCGGCACGGCGCGCCGCGCGCCCCGCGGCAGCAGCACGCGGGTCCCCGGCGCTAGCCGGGCCAGCGACGGAACGTGCAGGTGATCGGCGTGCAGATGCGAGACGAGGACGACATCGGCGTGCGCGGCGCGGGGCGGCGGAGGAGCGCCGCGCCGCCGTCGCAGATGGGCGAGGCGGCGGGCGAAGAGCGGATCCGTGAGCACGCGCGTGCCCGCGTCCTCGACCGTGCAGGTGGCATGACCCCACCAGGTGATCTCCACCGGCACCCGTTGCCTCCTTCATGCGACTCCCCCGAGCCTACGTGCAGGAGTAGGGTCGACGCCGAAAGCTGGAGGTGAGGGGGACACCATGGGCCCAGGACTACGGGTCACGGCCATTGCCGGGCTGACCCCGCTGGAGCGACTGGACGCGGACCCCTTCCTCGTCGACTCGCGCGGCCAGTACGCCATGTGCGCCCGCTGGGCCGCCGACCGCGGCTACGTCGTCACCCGCCAGCTCCTCGTGCACGCCCTGCGCCCCGACCACGACGTGCTGTGGGCGGACGTCGACGCGGGCCTGGTCGACCTGTTCGTCGCGCCCAGCGACCGGGTGCTGCGGGTGGCGCTGAGCTCGGTGGACGCGTTCACCGCCGAGTGCGCGCGGCGCGGGGTCCGCCTGGAGACGGTGGGCTCGGCGGAACCCACGTACGACGCGGAGATGAAGGCCCGTGTGCACCGGCGCCTCTCCATGCCCACCGCGGGGTACGACGGCTGCTAGGCAGGCGTCGGACCGGCCGGGGGCAGGGCGCGTTCCCCGGTTGCGCAAATGGTGTGAAACCCTTACCCGGACACGAACAGATCAGGGTGAACCGACCAGGGTGAGGGGAGCGGGAACGTGGCCTCAGGCCGGTGGTGGCGGCGCGCGGTGAGCCAGGGCTGGCGGTCGCTGACCGTGTGGGCGGCCGGCACGCTCACGATGATGATCCTCGCCGGGCTGCTGCCGGACTTCCAGCTCCAGTCGGACGACGGCGACAGCATGACCCGGGTCGCGATCACCGCGGCCCTCGGCGCCGGCGCGTTCGCGGTGCTGTCCGCCCTCGTCTGGCCGATCCTCGTGCGCGCGCTGCTGCTGGTCCCCGCCCTCGTCCTCGGTCTCGTCGTCTTCTTCCTCAACGGCGCGGTGCTCCTGTTCGCCCTCAAGCTCATCCCCGAGAACCGGGGCGAGGCCAGCCCGGAGACGGCCGTGGTGGTGGCCGCCGTCATGTCGGCCGTCGCCTCCGCCACCGGTGGTGCCCTCGCCGTGCGCGACGACGACGCGTACCGGCGCCGCCTGTACCGGCTGGCCGCGCGCCGACGCCGCAAGAGCGACGAGGCGGACTCCTGCCCGCCCACCCCCGGCACCGTCTTCCTCCAGCTCGACGGCGTCGGCCACGAGGTGCTGCGCCGCGTCGCCCGCGACGACGTGATGCCCACGGTCGGCTCCTGGCTGCGCGACGGCACGCACCGGCTCACCCCCTGGCGCACCGACTGGTCCAGCCAGACCGGCGCCAGCCAGCTCGGCATCCTGCACGGCTCCAACCACGACGTGCCCGCCTTCCGCTGGTACGAGAAGGACACCGGCGAGATCCAGGTCTCCAACCGGCCGACCAGCGCCGCCGAACTCCAGCGCCGTGCCGTCGAGCACACCGGCGACGGCGGACTGCTCACCGTCGACGGCGCCAGCCGCGGCAACCTGTTCAGCGGCGGCGCCGAACAGGTCGCCCTCGTACTGTCCGTGGCGGCCCGGCGCGGCAAGGAGAACAGATCCAGGGCCGGATACTTCGCCTACTTCTGCGACCCGGCGAACGCGGTGCGCACCGCCCTTTCCTTCTTCGCCGAGGTGGGCCGGGAGATCGGGCAGTCCACGCACGCCCGGCTGCGCAAGCGCCGCCCGCGCGTCGCACGCGGCGGGCTCTACCCGTTCATCCGCGCCTTCGCGACCGTCGTCGAGCGGGACGTCGTCGTCGCCGCGGTCATCGGTGACATGCTCGCCGGGCGCAGTGCCGTCTACGCCGACCTCGTCGCGTACGACGAAGTGGCGCACCACTCGGGACCGTTCAGCCGCGACGCCGAGAAGGTCCTCGAACGGCTCGACCGGTCCCTCGCGCTGCTGTCGAAGGTCGCCGAGCACGCCCCGCGCCCGTACCGCATCGTCGTCCTGTCCGACCACGGCCAGAGCCCCGGCGAGACGTTCCGCTCCCGCTACGGGCTCACCCTCCAGGACCTGGTCCGTGCGGGCTGCGGTCTGCCCGTGCCGCGCCGGGCACGCCGCACCCGTTCGGGCGCCGAGGCCCGCTCCGCCGTGCGCGCCGCCCTGCACCGGCCCGTCGAGGAGGGCGAGCAGGCCGCGCACCGCGGGAAGCGCAGCGAGCCGGTGGTGCTCGCCTCCGGCAACCTCGGCCTCGTCTCCTTCCCCGACGTCCCGCACCGGATGAGCAAGGAGGAGCTCGACACCCGCCACCCGGCGCTCCTGGCGACCCTCGCCAACCATCCCGGCATCGGTTTCCTCCTCGTACGCAGCGAGGAGCACGGCGGCGTGGTGCTCGGCGCGCAGGGCGTCGAGGTGCCCGTCGCCGAGCTCGCCGACGGACGGGGGCCGCTCGCCGACTTCGGGCCCGGCGCCGCCGACGCCGTGCGCCGCACCCACTCCTTCCCGCACACCGCGGACATCATGGTCAACTCCATGTACGACCCGATCGACGGCGAGGTCCTCGCCTTCGAGGAGCAGATCGGCTCGCACGGCGGGCTCGGCGGCGCCCAGGGCCGCCCGTTCCTGCTCTCGCCGCTCGCCCTGTCCGAGCCGGTCGAGGACGGCGGCGCTCTCGTCGGCGCCGAGCAGATCCACCGCGTCCTGCGCCGCTGGCTGCGCGAGGGACACGGACCGCAGGTCCCGCTGGCGGCCGATCCCATACCCCTGGAGAATTCGCTACGTCAAGACCCCGAGGCTGCATCATTTGCGGTCGCGCCCCAGGAGCCGCAGGACAAATCCGCCTGATTTGGAGCCGGGTGTCCGCCGACCGGACGATGGGACGTCGCCCGGCGATCCCGAGGCGGCGTCAGCACGACCGAGAGGCGCACCCCCCACATGCACGACACCGGAACCGCACCCCCACCGGCTCCGGCCGCCACGCCTGGCCGACACGACAGCAAGCACGCCCGCCGGTTCGGCCTGCCGATCGCCACGTGCCTGGTGATCGGCAACATCATCGGCGGAGGCATCTTCCTGCTGCCGGCGTCCGTGGCCCCGTACGGCACCATCGCGCTCGTCGCGTTCGTCGTCCTCACCGTCGGTGCGATCGCCCTCGCGCTCGTCTTCGGCCGGCTCGCCCACCGGCACCCGCAGACCGGCGGGCCCTACGTCTACGCCCGTGAGGCCTTCGGCGACTTCGCCGGGTTCCTGGCGGCGTGGTCCTACTGGATCACGACGTGGGTGAGCAACGCGGCCCTCGCGGTCGCCGCCGTCGGATACCTCGACGTCCTGCTGCCCATCCACGGCTCGACGTTCTGGACGATCGTCGCCGCCCTCGCCTGCCAGTGGCTGCCCGCCCTCGCGAACCTGGCCGGAACCCGGTACGTGGGCGCCGTCCAACTGGTCTCGACCGTGCTGAAGTTCGCGCCGCTGCTGCTCGTCGCGGTCGGCGGCCTGTTCTTCTTCCAGAGCGACAACCTGGGCCCGTTCCGGGCGAGCGGCGACTCCGCGATCGGGGCGGTCTCCGCGTCCGCCGCGATCCTGCTCTTCAGCTACCTGGGCGTCGAGTCCGCCTCCGTGAGCGCCGGCGAGGTCCGTGACCCCCAGCGCAACGTGGGCCGCGCGACGGTCCTCGGCACGGGCCTGGCCGCGCTGCTCTACCTGCTGTGCACCGTTTCCGTGTTCGGCACCGTCCCGCACGACCGGCTGGTGAACTCCACGGCCCCGTTCTCCGACGCCGTCAACGCCATGTTCGGCGGCACGTGGGGCGGCACCGCCGTGGCCGTGGCCGCGCTCGTGTCGATGGTCGGCGCGCTCAACGGCTGGACCCTGCTCAGCGCCCAGACGCCGTACGCCGCCGCCAAGGACGGCCTCTTCCCGAAGGCGTTCCTGCGCAAGCGGCGCGGGGTGCCCACGTTCGGTGTGCTCGTCGCCGTGTCGCTGGCCTCGCTGCTGACGATCTACAACTACACGTCCGGTTCCGCGGCGGTCTTCAACACCCTGGTCCTCGTGACGACGTTCACCGCGACCGTCCCGTATCTGCTGGCCACCGCCGCGCAGATCTACTTCCTGCTGTCGGGACAGGGGGAGCGGGTCCACACGTCCCGTCTCGTCCGGGACCTGGTGCTGGCCCTCGTCGCGTTCGGGTTCTCGATGTGGCTGGTCGGCGGAGCGGGGTACGCGGCCGTCTACCAGGGGGTGCTGTTCCTGTTCGTGGGCGTGCTCGTCTACGCGTGGATGGCGGCCCGCAAGAAGCGAGCCGCCATCGCCGAGGCGCCGTGACTCCGGCTGTCGTGTCGCGACCGCGGGTTCGTCGTGGCTGATCGCGCACGACCGGCCGGGAGCCGCCTCCGCAGCACGGACCCCGTAGACGTCAGCGCGCGAGCGGCGCCACGATCCACCTCAGCTTCTTGTACATGGAGTCACGGGAGCCCAGTTCGACCAGCTTCCGCGCCGCGGGATACGCCTCGTTGCCCTCGATCTCGTACCCGACCTCCAGCGTCCCCGGCACGTCCCTGACCTCGAGGTGGGCTTCGATGTCGGCCGCCGAACGCTCGGCGTCCGCCGCCATCGCCGTCAGATGCGCGATGCGCCGCCGCTGCGCCTCGTCGAGCGCCTGCCGCGGGTCGCGCGCACCCGGCGAGGAGAGCGCCTGCGTGCCCTTGCCGGACGGAGGTGCGACCGCGGAGCTCGGGGTGCGGGTCTCGCCGGAGGGCCGGCGGGTCGAGACCGTCGCCTGCACCACGGTGCCGTCGTTGTCGAGGACCACCCGGAACTGCCCGCGCCCCGGCGTGATCACCGGGATGCCGCCGAAGGCCTGCCGGAACGTGACGTGTGTCTGCAGCGACACCGGCTCACCGATCCGGGAGCCGTCCTTCTTGCCGGAGTTCTGCATCAGGTCGTGCACCCCGTCGACGACCAGCTCGGCCCCGGCCGTGAGGTCGGAGTGCTGCTGCACGAACTGACGGGCCAGCTCCACGGCCCGGTCGGTCTCCAGGCGGCGGGTGTTGCGGTGGTTGGCCTCGGCCAGGCGCACCCAGCGCACCGCCTGCGGCGCCGTCGAGATGAACCGGTCGCCGGAGCTCGCGCTCAGCACGCCCTGCCGCTCGACCTGCACCTCCTGGAGCGCGGCCTGCGGGAAGTGCGCGAGCTGTCCCAGCGCGGCCAGTTCACGGCTCGGGTCGCGCGGCGCGAGCTGCACGATCTGCGGGCTCGACGGCGGCTGCGTCATCGCCTCGCGCAGCCCCTCGCGCGCGGAGTACCAGCGCCACGCGTACCAGGCGTCGGAGACGTGCTCGCGGTAGAAGTTGCGCTCCGCGTTGAGCCGGTTGACCGCGTCCTGCTGCGTGGGCCCGGTGGCCGCGACCGAGGGCGCCTGCCCGTGGTAGATGTCCCAGCTCGCGTTCAGCCAGGCGTCGCAGTACGTCTGCCCGGCCCGCCACTTCTCCCAGAACTTCCTGCCGTAGTCCGGGCTGTCGATGCTCGTCGACTCGAACCCGAAGATCATCCGCGAGCCCAGGTTGGGCCCCGCCCAGGTGCGTACGGGGGAGTGCCCGTCGAGCACCCGCAGCGAGTTGCACGTGGACCAGAACACGTAGTTCGCCTTCTCGTTGCCGAAGGCCATCCGGTTCGAGACCGCGTCCGAGCGGTTGTCCCACACCCCGCCGAGCGGCGCGAAGAACACCCCGTTGCCGTCCATGCCGCCGTGCCCCGAGTGGTACACGGCGACGACGGCGTCCACCCCGTACCGGTCCTGCCAGTTGTCGTACGTCTCCTCGTACGCCCACACCTGGACGCCGTTGTCCGCGAACCAGAAGTTGCGGTCGTAGAACTGCTGAAGGTACGCGAGCCAGCCCGTGGCGTCCTCGTGCGTGTGCGAGAGCGGGTTCTGGTTCACGAACTTCTGGATGCTGAACGCACCCCACCAGCCGAACGTCGAATCCCGGTCCGCCGCGCCCGGCTTGCCGGTCTCCAGCGGTGACGGACCGCGGTCCGCGTAGATCATGCGCATGATCGAACCCCCTGCGAATCCCCGTGAGTCGCCCCCTGGTCGGGGGGCCTCAAAGTGTCACCGCGGTGCCGTCTTGCCCAGCGCGCATTCCGGCCATGGTGCCCCGCGGGAAATTCGGCTGCGGGCGCGCACGGCGGGGTTCACACTGGGCGCACCGGGCAGCCGCGCCGCCGCGCGCCCCGGTCGTCGACCGCCGGGGCAGGGACCCGGCCACCCCTTCCACCCCTCAAGGAGTCAGTACGTTGCAGGCTGCCGTCACGGTCACGCCCTCCCGCATCCCGGAGCTGCTGCTCGGTCTCGCGACGGTGCGGCCGGTCTTCATCTGGGGCGCCCCCGGCATCGGGAAGTCCTCTCTCGTACGGGACTTCGCGGACTCGCTGGGCCTTGAGTGCGTGAGCCTGCTCGGCACGCAGCTGGCCCCCGAGGATCTGATCGGTGTGCCGCAGATCCGCGACGGACGCTCGGTGTTCTGCCCGCCCGAGGCGATCGCCCGCGACGAGCCGTACTGCCTGTTCCTGGACGAGCTGAACGCGGCGACCCCCGATGTGCAGAAGGCCTTCTACTCGCTGATCCTCGACCGCCGCATCGGGAACTACGAACTGCCCGAGGGCTCCATCGTGATCGGCGCCGGCAACCGCGCCACGGACAACGCGCTGGCCCGCCCCATCGCGTCGGCGCTGGTCAACCGGCTCGCGCACGTCCACCTCCAGGCCTGCGCGCAGGCCTGGCTGGGCTGGGCCGCGGGCGCCGGCATCCACCCCTGGATCCAGGACCACCTCACCGACCGCCCCGACCACCTGTGGTCGAAGCCGCCGAAGACCGAGGAGCCGTTCTCCACGCCCCGGTCCTGGCACATGCTCAGCGACGCGCTGCACTCCTTCGGGCCGACGCTCGACGACGACACCCTGAAGGTCCTCGCGCACGGCACGCTCACCCCCGCCCACGCGGTCGCGTTCTGCGGCTACGCGAAGATCGTGCGCAGCCGCTTCGGCCTGGACGCGATCCTGAAGGGCGACGCCCGCTGGCCGCACCGCGTCGAGGACCGCGACCTGCTGTACTACCTCGCCGAGGCGTTCCGCGGCCGCCTCGCCAAGGACCTCCCGGCTTCCAAGGAGCACGCCTCGCCCGCGGTCCGCCAGACCGCCTACCGCGCCAAGTCCCTGCTGGTGCAGCTCGCCGAGATCTCCGTGGAGGTCGCGCAGACCGTCATCGCGGACGACACCGACGGCAACCCGCTGCTGCCCGCCTGGTTCCTGGTGGAGGCGGCCCGCGACATGCCGCGCCTGGTGGAGGCGCGCCGATGAGCGGCACGACGAAGAAGGCGAAGAAGGAGTCGAAGGCCGGCGAGGAGCGCCCCGATCCGGCAACGGAGGCCTATCTCAAGGGCCTTGCCCTGGTGCGGGCCAACCCCGCCCTGGACTCCCTCGACGCGGACTTCTGCCGCGGCGGCTGCAAGGTGGCCCCGCCGAACGGCTGGGCGCTCGTCGACTCCGACGGCTGCGTCCATGTCCACCCCACCCGGCGGGCCGAACCCGCCGAGTGGGCCTGGGTGTTGGCGCACTGCCTGCTGCACCTCGGCTTCGGGCACGTACCGGCCGCGACGGGCAGACGCGTCCAGCCCGACGCGTACGAGCTCGCGGCGCGCTGCGTCGTCGTGCACCGCTTCCAGCAGACGTTCCCCGTCGGACGCCCGCCGGAGGGACTGCCCGCCGCCTTCCCCGGCGGCGACGAGGAGACCCTCGTCGCGCGCTGGCGCCGCGACGGCATCCCGCCCGAGTACCGGCACTGCGGCACCGGCGGCCCCGCACCCGACCAGGTCCTGGAGCCCTGGCCCCTCTGGTACGGGCCGGTCAAGGACTGGCAGGAGGCCTTCGCGCGCGCCCTGACCCGCACCGTGTCCGCGGCGATGGACGTGGCGGCCGGGCGGCGCGACGACATCAAGGGCGAGCGGGTGCCGCAGCGCCCCTGGGAGCGCGCCCTGAGCTGGTTCGTCTCCTCGTACCCGCTGCTCGGCGGGATCGCGGCGGGCATGACGATCGTCGCCGACGCCGAGCTGGCCCGCGCCCACGACATCTCCGTCGCCGCCGTCAACGCCGACCTCGGCGAGATCTACGTCAACCCCCTCAAGCGCCACACCGACGAGGAGTGGCGCTTCATCCTCGGCCACGAGATGCTGCACGCCGCGCTGCGCCACGGCGACCGGTGCGGCGCCCGCGATCCATACCTGTTCAACGTCGCGGCGGACTACGTCATCAACGGCTGGCTGCGCGAGATGCAGATCGGCGAGATGCCCGAAGGGCTGCTGTACGACCGGGAGTTGGGCGGCCTGTCCGCCGAGGAGGTCTACGACCGGATCGCCGCCGATCTGCGTACGCGTCGCCGTCTCGCCACCCTGCGCGGCAAGGGCCGCGGCGACATCCTGGGCGAACCCCTCGGCCCGGTGCGGGACTTCGTCGACCTGGACGAGTTCTACCGGCGCGGCCTGGTCCAGGGCTTCGACCTGCACCAGCAGCAGGGCGAGCGGGGTTACCTGCCGCTCGGCCTGGTCGAGGAGATCAGGGCGCTCTCGCACCCGCCCGTGCCCTGGGACGCCCAACTGGCCCGCTGGTTCGACGAGTTCGTGCCCCGCCCCGAGCCGGTCCGTACCTACGCCCGCCCGGCGCGCCGCCAGGCGTCCACGCCGGACATCCCGCGCGCGGGCCGCTCCTTCCCGCCGGAAGAGGTGGCCCGCTGCACCTTCGGTGTCGTCCTCGACACGTCCGGTTCCATGAGCCGCACGATGCTCGGCAAGGCGCTGGGCGCGATCGCCTCGTACGCCGCGGCCCGTGACGTGCCCGCGGCCCGGGTCGTCTTCTGCGACGCGACGCCGTACGACGCCGGGTACCTCCCGGTGACCGAGATCGCGACCCGGGTCCGGGTGAAGGGGCGCGGCGGCACGGTGCTGCAACCCGGCGTCGACCTGCTGCGGCGTGCCGACGACTTCCCCGCGGGGGCGCCGCTGCTGATCATCACGGACGGGGCCTGCGACGTCCTGCGGGTCACCCGCGAGCACGCGTATCTGCTGCCGCAGGGCGGCCGGTTGCCGTTCACGGCCCGTGGCCCGGTGTTCCGGGTCCGCTGACGCGGCGGGTTCCCGCTCGCGGTGGCGCGCACCAGGTGCCCGGATGTGATCGGATGGTTCCTACAGCCGACCGGTAACCGAAAGGACCCATCGTGGCCACCACGCGCTCCGCCCACACCGTCTGGGAAGGCAACCTGCTCGAGGGCAGCGGCACCGTCACCTTCGACTCGTCCGGCATCGGCCAGCAGGCGGTGTCCTGGCCGTCGCGCGCCGAGCAGGCGAACGGCAAGACCAGCCCGGAGGAGCTGATCGCGGCCGCGCACTCGTCCTGCTTCTCCATGGCGCTGTCGCACGGCCTGTCCGGCGCGGGCACCCCGCCCACCAAGCTGGTCACCTCGGCCGACGTGACGTTCCAGCCGGGCGAGGGCATCACCGGCATCCACCTCATCGTCGAGGGCACCGTGCCGGGCCTCGACGAGCAGGGCTTCCAGGCCGCAGCCGAGGACGCCAAGAAGAACTGCCCCGTCAGCCAGGCGCTGACGGGCACGACGATCACGCTCACGGCCAAGCTGGCATGACCGTCTGACGTTTCGTCAGGGCAGTGCGACGGTGCCCCGGAACCCGCGACAGGGTTCCGGGGCACCGTCGCGTCCGGGGTCGCGTCGACCCTGAGCTGGGGAGATCGAGCGAGGTGCACACCAGTCTCGGTGATTGAAGCTGCAAGATATGGAGCGTTTTCAAGCACCTATTGTCATCGTCGGCTTGGGTGGTGCAAGATTCAGCCAGCCTCGCGGGCCGGTGTCGGAGCCCCGCGGCCCCTCCCCGCCACCCTCGATGCCGGAGGTGTATGTGACGACGCCCGCGTCCACATCGCCCGGCCAGGTCGTACCCCGGCCGGCCGACCCCCCAGACGCACGGCAGGACCGCGGCGCCGGATCCGTCCCGCGCAAGGCCACCCTGCGTCAACGGCTGCGCCGCGACCGGATGTTGCTGCTCCTGTGCGTCCCGGGAATCCTGTACTTCGCGGTCTTCTTCTATCTGCCGCTGGCCGGCAACATCACGGCCTTCCAGGACTACCAGCCGTACCTGGGCTTCATGCACAGCCTCTGGGTCGGCATGGACAACTTCAACGCGCTGCTCCAGGAACCGGAGTTCTGGACCGCGGTGTGGAACACCCTCCAGATCAGCGCCGTGCAGCTCCTGCTCTACTTCCCGGCGCCGATCCTGCTCGCCCTGTTCCTCAACTCGCTGATCAGCACGAAGACCCGGCGTCTGATGCAGACCGTCGTCTACCTGCCGCACTTCCTGTCGTGGGTCGTCGTGGTCAGCTTCTTCCAGCAGATGTTCGGCGGCGTCGGCACGGTCAGCAGCGTGCTGAACGACCACGGCGTGCACGTCGGCAACATCATGAACAACCCCGACACGTTCATGCTCCTGCTGACCTCTGAGTCCGTCTGGAAGGACGCGGGCTGGGGAGCGATCATCTTCCTCGCCGCGATGGCCTCCATCGACACCGGGCTCTACGAGTCGGCGGCCATGGACGGCGCCGGCTGGCTGCGCCGCATGTGGCACGTGACCCTGCCGGGCATCCGCCCCGTGATGGTCATGCTGCTCATCCTGCGGCTCGGCGACATCCTCTCCGTCGGTTTCGAACAGGTCCTGCTCCAGCGGGACATGGTCGGCGCGGACGCCTCCGAGGTCCTCGACACGTACGTCTACTTCCACGGCGTCGTGGACGGCGACTGGGGCATGTCCACCGCCGCGGGACTCATGAAGGGCGTCATCGGCTTCGTCCTGATCGTCGTCGCCAACAAGGTCGCCCACCGCCTGGGTGAGCAGGGGGTCTACCAGTGAGCACCGTATTCGCCCCACGGCTGCGCAGCGGCCGTCGCCACCCGGACCGGCCCGTCTGGATGGAGCAGCCGAGCCGCGCCGGACAGACCGTCAAGCTCGTCGTCATCCTGGCGATGATCGTCGCCGTCGGATATCCGTTCCTGCTCGCGATCGGCACCAGCCTCTCCTCCAAGGCCGAACTCGCCGCGAACGGCGGCTACGTCCTCTTCCCGCACCACCCCACCCTCGAGGCCTACCGGGTGGTGCTGGCCGGCGGCGTCGTCACCCGGGCCGCCCTGGTCAGCGTCGGCGTCACCCTCATCGGCACCGCCCTCAGCCTGCTGTGCACGGTGTGTCTGGCCTACGGACTGTCCCGGCCGGGGACGTTCGCCGGCAAGCCGCTGCTGCTCGTGGTCGTCGGCACGTTCCTCTTCACGCCCGGCGTCATCCCCAGCTACCTCGTGGTGCAGGAACTCGGCCTCATCGACTCCTACGGCGCGATGGTCCTGCCGATCATGCTCAACGCCTTCAACGTCATCGTCGTACGCGCCTTCTTCCAGGGCATCCCCGACGAACTGCACGAGGCGGCCCGGCTCGACGGCGCGGGCGAACTCACCATCATGTGCCGCATCGTGCTGCCGCTGTCCAAGGCCGTCATCGCCGTCGTCGGCATGTTCTACGCCGTCACGTACTGGAACAGCTTCTTCAACGCGATGCTGTACATCAACGACTCCAACAAGCTTCCGCTGCAGGTCATCCTGCGCTCGTACGTGATCCAGGGCGACACCTTCAACGCGAAGGCGCTCGGCGTCAGCGTCCTGCCCGCGACGACGGCCCTGTCCATGGCGGTGCTGATCCTCGCCGTGCTGCCGATCGTCGTGGTCTACCCCTTCCTCCAGAAGTACTTCGTCAAGGGCGTGCTCACCGGCGCCGTCAAGGCCTGACCCTCCATCAGGTCTCGTTCCGTCCCTCCCCAGTTCACCGCTCCTTAGGAGAACCATGCCTTCCACCAGTCTGAACCGCAGAGGGTTCCTCGGCGCCGCCGGTGCGGCGGGCCTGACCGTCGCGGGCGGCGGCCTGCTCACCGCGTGCGGTGACGGGGGAGCCCAGGGCGGCGGGGCGGAGGCGTCCGCCAAGCTGAAGCTGCCGACGTACGTACCGGCGAAGGTGCCCGCGCCCGACCTGCCGGGCAACGCACAGGGCCTCGACCCGGCCTATCTGCGCTACCCCAAGGACCTCGTCAAGAGCGTGACGAAGGCTCCCGGCGACGGCAAGCCGATCACCTGTCTGACCGAGACGTTCACGACGCCGGCCCCGGCGATGAACCGCAACGGGTACTGGCAGGAACTGAACAAGCGCCTCGGCTCCGAGATGCACATGACGATCGTCAACGGCCTCGGCGCGGACAGCGTCTACCGCGAGAAGTTCAACGCCATGATCGCGGGCGGTGATCTGCCCGACCTCATGTGGTTCCCGCCCAACCAGGGCCTGAAGAACGTCCCCGACCTGCTGCGGGCCAAGTTCCACGACCTGACCCCCTACCTCTCCGGCGACGCGGTCAAGAAGTACCCGAACCTCGCGAACATCCCCGGCTACGCCTGGAAGACCGCCGTCATCAACGGCAGGATCTGGGGGTACGCGGTGCCGTACGGGCGCAGCGGCCAGGTGTACGTGGCCAACGAGAACTTCTGGAAGCCGGTCGGCGGCACCGAGTTCGAGAGCGCGCAGGACTTCTTCGACAAGGCCAAGGAACTCCTCGACACCAAGCGCAAGAAGTACGTCCTCGAACCGGCCTACGCCAACCACATCCAGCAGTTCGCGTACTGGCACGGCGCGCCGAACACCTGGCGGCTCGACGGCGGCAAGCTGACCTACTTCTTCGAGACGGAGGAGTACCTGGCGGGCATCGAGTTCGCCCTCAAGTGCCGGCAGGCGGAGCTGTTCTGGCCCGACCCGAACCTCACCACCACCCTGGAGAAGATGGAGGGCGGCTTCCTCGGCCTGCACGTCCAGTCCTTCCCCGGCTTCCTCAACGACAGCAACATGTACGACTGGCCGGAGAAGGTCGTCGTCCCCTTCGCCGCCGAGAAGGGTTCCACGCCCACCTGGTCCTACGGCTACGGCTCGGTCGGCTTCACCGCCATCAGCAACAAGGTCCCCAAGTCCCGGATCCCCACGCTCCTGAAGGTCCTCGACTACCTCAGCGCGCCCATGGGGACCGAGGAGCGGCTCTTCCTCGACAACGGCATCGAGGGCACCCACTACACCCGCTCCAGGAGCGGCGACGTCGCCCTGACCAAGAAGGGCAACGCCGAGGTGCTCACCACCCGGCAGGCCATCAATTTCTTCGGCAATGCCCCCGAGAGCCTCTACCTGCCGAACAAGCCGGACGTCACCCGCTCCATCCACGCGGCGCAGACGGAACTGATGAAGCTGGCCCAGGTCGACCCGACGATCGGCTACTTCTCCGACACCTTCGCGCAGAAGGGCGCGTCCGCCAAGGACGAGGTCTACACCGCCGTCAAGGACATCGTCGCAGGCCGCAAGCCGCTCTCCTCCTTCAAGAAGGAGGCCCTGCCCAAGTGGCGGCGTACCGCGGGTGACGCCATGCGCCACGAGTACGAGCAGGCCATCGCGAAGGGCACGAAGTGAGCGACGACCTCCGGATCGGCGTCATCGGCCTCGGCCTGCGCCGCAACCTCGCCACCGCCGCCCACCGGCCCGGCCGCGGCTCCGTCGTCGCGGCGGCGGCCGACCTCGATCCGGCCGTCCGCGCCCAGGTGCCCGAGTGGTACGAGGGCGCCGTCGCCGTCGACGACCACCGCAGGCTGCTCGACGACCCGGACATCGACGCGGTCGTCGTGGCCACGCCCGACGACACCCACGAGGCCATCGCCTGTGACGCGCTGCGCGCGGGCAAGCCCGTCTACGTGGAGAAGCCGCTCGGAATCTCCGTCGAGCAGTGCGACACGATCCTGCGTACCGCGTACGAGACCGGCACCCGCCTCTACGTGGGCCACAACATGCGTCACATGGGTGTCGTGCGCACCATGCGCGACATCATCGCCCGCGGTGACATCGGCGAGCCGAAGACCGTCTGGGTGCGGCACTTCGTCTCGTACGGCGGGGACTACTACTTCAAGGACTGGCACGCCGACCGGCGCCGCACCACCGGACTGCTGCTCCAGAAGGCGGCGCACGACATCGACGTCGTGCACTGGCTGGCCGGCGGCTACACGACCCGCGTCAACGCCCTCGGCGACCTGATGGTCTACGGCGACCTGCCGCGCCGCGCGCCGGACACCCCGCGCCCCGACGGCTGGCTGCGCGAGTTCGACTGGCCGCCCACCGAGCGCAAGGACCTGCACCACGTCGTCGACGTCGAGGACGTGTCCGTGATGAACATGCGCCTGGACAACGGCGTCATCGCCGCCTACCAGCAGTGCCACTTCAGCCCGGACTACTTCCGCAACTACACCGTCATCGGCACCGAGGGCCGCCTGGAGAACTTCGGCGACCGGCCCGGCGACGAGGTCCGCGTCTGGAACACCGGGCCGACCTCCTACCGCGCCGACGCCGACGTCGTCCACCGGGTGCCGGCCGCCACCGGCTCGCACGGCGGCGCCGACGAGAGCATCATCGGCGAGTTCTGCCGCTTCGCCCGGGAAGGTGGCGTCACCGACACCGATCCGGTGGCGGCCCGGATGAGTGTGGCCGCCGGTGCGCTGGCCACCCGCTCCCTGCGGGACGGCGGCACCCCCTACGACGTACCGCCGCTCGATCCGGCTCTGGCCGACTACTTCGCGAACGGCCAGCCCGGCGCACGGTAGCCCGCCCCCTTGACGTAGGCCCGCTCAAGTTTTGTGCTGGATACCAGGACAACCTGAGCGGGCCTTCGTATGCGATACGGGTGTGAAAGGGGACGCGTCATGGGGCGTGCGGTCGGTATCGATCTCGGGACGACGAACTCGGTGGTGGCCGTACTGGAGGGCGGTGAGCCCACGGTCATCGCCAACGCGGAGGGCGCGAGGACCACCCCCTCCGTCGTCGCCTTCGCCAGGACGTCGAACGCGGAGGTCCTCGTGGGCGAGGTCGCCAAACGGCAGGCCGTCACCAACGTCGAACGCACCGCACGTTCCGTCAAACGCCATATGGGAGAGGCCGGTTGGCACTTCCCCGACAGCGGGTCCATCGACGGGCACCGCTACAGCGCCCAGGAACTGTCCGCCCGTGTTCTGCAGAAACTCAAGCGTGACGCCGAGGCATATCTCGGCGAGGACGTCACCGACGCCGTCATCACCGTGCCCGCCTACTTCGACGACGCGCAGCGCCAGGCCACCAAGGAGGCCGGTGAGATCGCCGGCCTGAAGGTGCTGCGCATCATCAACGAGCCGACGGCCGCCGCGCTCGCGTACGGACTCGACAAGGGCGACGAGCAGACGGTGCTCGTCTTCGACCTCGGCGGCGGCACCTTCGACGTCTCCCTCCTGGAGATGGGCGAGGGCGTCATCGAGGTCAAGGCCACCAATGGCGACACCCAGCTGGGCGGTGACGACTGGGACCAGCGCGTCGTCGACCACCTCGTACGGCAGTTCAAGAACGCGTACGGCATCGACCTCGCTCAGGACAAGATGGCGCTGCAACGGCTGCGCGAGGGCGCCGAGAAGGCGAAGATCGAGCTGTCGTCGTCGAGCGAGACGAACGTGAACCTGCCGTACATCACCGCCTCCGCACAGGGTCCGCTCCATCTCGACGAGAAACTGACGCGAGCTCAGTTCCAGGAACTCACCGGGGACTTGCTCGACCGGTGCAAGAAGCCGTTCCATCAGGCCGTCAAGGACGCGGGGGTGGAGCTGTCCGCCGTCGACCATGTGATCCTCGTCGGCGGGTCCACGCGGATGCCCGCCGTCACCGAACTCGTACGCGAGCTGACCGGCAAGGCCCCGCACAAGGGCGTCAACCCGGACGAGGTCGTCGCCGTCGGCGCGACCCTCCAGGCCGGGGTCATCCGCGGTGACGTGAAGGACGTGCTGCTGCTCGACGTGACCCCGCTCTCCCTCGGCATCGAGACCAAGGGCGGCGTCATGACCAAGCTCATCGAGCGCAACACCACCATCCCCACCCGCCGTTCGGAGATCTTCACCACCGCCGCCGACAACCAGCCGTCCGTCGGCATCCAGGTCTTCCAGGGCGAGCGGGAGATCGCCGCGTACAACAGGAAGCTCGGCGTCTTCGACCTCACCGGGCTGCCGCCCGCGCCGCGCGGCGTGCCGCAGATCGAGGTCACCTTCGACATCGACGCCAACGGGATCATGCACGTCTCCGCGAAGGACCTCGCCACCGGCCGCGAGCAGAAGATGACCGTGACCGGCGGCTCCGCGCTACCCAAGACCGACATCGACCGGATGATGCGGGAGGCCGAGGAGCACGCCGAGGAGGACCGCAAACGGCGTGAGGCGGCGGAGGCCCGCAACGAGGCGGAGCAGCTCGTCTACCAGACCGAGCGGTTCCTGCGGGACAACGCCGAGCGCATCCCGGGCGGCACCAAGAGCGAAGTGGAGTCCGCCGTCGCGGAGTTGAAGACCGTCCTGAACTCCGAGTCGCCGGGCACGAGCGAGCTGCGCGAGGGCGTGCGCAAGCTGGCCACCGTCAGCCAGAAGATGGGGCAGGCCATGTACGCGCAGTCCTCCGGTGGCTCGCAGGAGCCCGAGACGCCGACCGAGGCCGCGGAAGACGTCGTGGACGCCGAGATCGTCGACGAGGAAAAACCGGAGGGCAAGGGTGACGGCAGGGGAGAGGGCAGGGGCGGCGCCGCCTGAGCCGCCGCGGCCGGGCTACAGCTCGGCCCGGAGCTTCGTCAGCAGCTCCAGCGTCCGCTCCGCGCTCGCCGCCTGCGCCGCCAGGTGGTCCAGGACCTCCAGGTGCATGCCCACCTCTTCCCGCGCGTCGAGGTACAGGGCACCGGTCACGTACTCGCTGAACACCATGTCCGGCAGCTCCCGCACCGGGAACCGGAACAGGGTGAAGGGCCCGTACGTGGCCGGGTGCGGGCCCGACGCGAACTCGGCCAGCTGGAGCGTCACATGCGGCATCCCGGCCGCCTCGATCAGCCGGTCCAGCTGACCGCGCAGCACCGCGGGGCCGCCGGGCGGCCTGCGCAGCACCGTCTCGTCCATCACGGCCCACAGATGCGGCGCGTCCTCGCGCGTGAGCAGCGACTGGCGGGCCATGCGCAGGGAGACGTGTCGCTCGATGTCGGCGGGCCTGGCACGGCCCACCGTGCCGGCGTCGAAGACCGCGCGGGCGTACTCCTCGGTCTGCAACAGGCCGGGGACGAAGTGCGGTTCGTAGGAGCGGATCATCTCGGCCGCGCCCTCAAGGCTCACGTACAGGCTGAACCACTCGGGCAGCACGTCGTGGTAGCGCTGCCACCAGCCGGGCAGGTTCGCCTCCTCGGCGAGCGCCACGAACGCCTCGATCTCCCGTTCGTCGACCTCGTACAGCTCCAGGAGCATCTGCACGTACGGGATCTTGAGGGCGACCTCGGCGGTCTCCATCCGGCGGATCGTGGCCGCGGTGACGTGCAGCGCGCGGGCCGCGTCGTCGCGTTTGAGGTCCCTGGCCTCGCGCAGATCGCGCAGGCGTCTGCCCAGGACGACCTGGCCCACGGTGGGGGCGGGCCGACGTTCACTCACCTTTCCACGCCCCCCAAGGGTTCAGGAATCAGGAGCCAGTGCGCTCCCACCCCCGTCGTTCCGGCCGCGCGGTCAGACGCCGCGGGTCGCGGCTGCGGTAGACCACGTAGGGACGGAACAGGTACTGCACCGGCGCGCTGAACATATGCACGAGCCGGGTGAACGGTACCAGCGCGATGAGTGACATGCCCACTACCGCGTGAATCTGGTAGAGCACGGGCACCCCGTGCATCAGATCGATGTCGGGGCGCAGCGTGAACAGGCTCCGCGACCAGGGGCCGATGGTCTCGCGGTAGTTGTAGCCGTTGCCCGACGCGTGCGTGAGCTTGGCGACCATGCCGAGCACGATCGCGCCGAGCAGGACCACGTACATCAGCTTGTCGTTGCGGGTCGTCGCCCGGAACACCGGGGCCTTGAAGCGGCGCCGGTACAGCAGCATCAGGATGCCGCAGACCGTGAGGACGCCCGCGAACGTGCCGCCGATCAGCGAGAACATGTGGTACGTGTGCTCGCTGACGCCCACGTTCTCCGTCCACGACATCGGGATGAACAGACCGACGAGATGGCCGACGAGGACGAACAGGATGCCGTAGTGGAAGACCGGCGAGGCGATGTTCAGCAGCTTCGACTCGTAGACCTGCGAGGAGCGGGTCGTCCAGCCGAACTTGTCGTAGCGGTAGCGCCAGATCGTGCCCGCGATCAGCAGCACGAAGACGACGTAGGGCAGGACGCCCCAGATGAGGGTGGTCACGGGGCGTGCTCCCTTTCCTTGTGGGGTTCCAGCTCCAGCAGGGGCAGGGTCCCGAAGGGTTCGAGGCCCACTTCCTCGCGGGGCGGGCCCGAGCGGGCCAGCGCGAGGGCTGCGGCGCGGTCCTTGGGGGAGGCGCCGGGCAGCGCCGCGCACACGGCTTCGAGCACGGTCGCGTACGGCGTGCCGTGCTCGGTGAGGGCGAGGCGGAGCAGCTCGATGCCGCTGCGGTGGTCCTCCAGCAGGAACGGTCCCGCCTGCGCCGAGAACTCCAGCACCGCCGGAAGGTAGTCCGGCAGTTCCTCGCCGGTGAACTCCAGGCCGTGCTCCCGGTAGATCTCCTTCATCTCCACCAGCGACATGCCGCGCCTGCGGGTGTCGCCGTCGCGCCACCACGTCAGATACAGGCTGTGCCGGTTCTTGAAGTCGAAGACCTGGACGTAGTGCGCGGAGAGATCGGGCAGCGGTGTCGACTCCGCGTGGTCGACGAACGGGGCCAGCCGGGGCGCCGCGGCGCGGATCAGCGGCAGCCGCTCGTACAGCTCCTCGTCCGGGTACGTGAGACAGAGCGCCGCCGCCTGGAAGAGGAGCGAGGTGCGGTCCGTCATCAGGTCTCCTCGGGCTGGTCGGCGGTCTGACGGTTCTTGGTGAGGTGGAACGTCTCCACGGAGACGACCGGCAGCAGCTTGCGGCCGCCGCTGGTGCTCGAACCGGAGTCGCCGCCGAAGGGGCCCTCGCCGCCCATGCCCGGCCCGTCCGCGTAGTCGAGCGAGCAGGAGTCGGGCAGCGCCGACTCCTCCAGGCGCTGGGCGTCGCCGACGGCCGCGGTCGGGATGACGTAGCGGTCCTCGTACTTGGCGATGGCGAGCAGCCGGTACATCTCCTCGATCTGCACGGCGTCCATGCCGACGCGCTCGGCGATCGAAGCGTCGGGCAGATCACCGAGGTTGATGGCCCGCATGTGCGAGCGCATCGCCGCGAGCTTTTCGAGGGAGGAGCGGACCGGGCCGACGTCGCCCGCCGTGAAGATCTCCGCCAGGTACTCCAGCGGGATGCGCAGGGTGTCGATCGCGCCGAAGAGATTGCCGGCGTCCTCGCCGTCGTGGCCGGTCTCGGTGAGCGCGTCGACGACGGGGGAGAGCGGCGGGATGTACCAGACCATCGGCATCGTCCGGTACTCGGGATGCAGCGGAAGCGCCACCTTGTACTTGCTGATCAGCGCGTGGACGGGGGAGCGGCGGGCCGCCTCCACCCAGTCGTAGGGGATGCCCGCCTCCTCGGCGGCGCGCCGCACGGCCGGGTCCTCCGGGTCGAGAAAGACACCCAACTGCGCCTCGTAGAGGGCCTTGTCGTCCTTCGTCTCGGCCGCGGCCGTCACCTTGTCGGCGTCGTAGAGGATGACGCCGAGATAGCGGAGCCGGCCCACGCACGTCTCGGAGCAGACCGTCGGCAGGCCGACCTCGACGCGCGGGTAGCACATCGTGCACTTCTCGGCCTTGCCGGTGCGGTGGTTGAAGTACACCTTCTTGTACGGGCATCCGGTCACGCACATCCGCCAGCCGCGGCAGTTGTCCTGGTCGACGAGGACGATGCCGTCCTCCTCGCGCTTGTACATCGCGCCGGACGGGCAGGACGCCACGCACGCCGGGTTGAGACAGTGCTCGCAGATCCGCGGCAGATAGAACATGAAGGTCTGCTCGAACGCGAACTTCACCTTGTCGGAAGCCTCTTGGCCCTGCCGGCGCGCCTTCTCCACCATCGGGTCGAGCTCGCCGTACTGCGCCGCGCCGCCGAGGTTGTCGTCCCAGTTCGACGACCACTCGATCTTCATCGGCTTGCCGGTGATCTGCGAGCGCGGCTGCGCCACCGGGTAGTCGTCGCCGAGCGGGGCGTCGGTCAGGTTCTTGTAGTCGTACGTCCAGGGCTCGTAGTAGTCCTTGATCTCCGGCAGCTTCGGGTTGGAGAAGATGCCGGCGAGCTTCTTGAACCGGCCGCCGCCCTTGAGCTTGAGCGCGCCCTTCTTGTTGAGCTCCCAGCCGCCGCGCCACTTGTCCTGGTCCTCGTAGCGGCGCGGATAGCCCTGCCCGGGGCGCGTCTCGACGTTGTTGAACCAGACGTACTCCATGCCGCCCCGGTTGGTCCACGCCTGCTTGCAGGTGACAGAGCAGGTGTGGCAGCCGATGCACTTGTCGAGGTTCATGACCATCGCGATCTGAGCCATGATGCGCATCAGTACTGGACCTCCTGGGAACGGCGCCGGATGACGGTGACCTCGTCGCGCTGGTTGCCCGTCGGGCCGAGGTAGTTGAACGCCCAGCTCAACTGGGCGTATCCGCCGATGAGATGGGACGGTTTCAGGATCAGCCGGGTCAGCGAGTTGTGGATGCCGCCGCGCCTGCCGGTCGTCTCCGCCTTCGGCACGTTCACCGTGCGCTCCTGCGCGTGGTGCATGTAGACCGTGCCGGCCGGCATCCGGTGCGAGACGATCGCGCGGGCCACCACCACACCGTTGCGGTTGACCGCCTCGATCCAGTCGTTGTCCTTCACGCCGATCGAGTCGGCGTCCTGCGGGGACATCCAGATGGACTGGCCGCCGCGGGACAGCGCCAGCATGAACAGGTTGTCCTGGTACTCGGAGTGGATGGACCACTTGTTGTGCGGCGTGAGGTAACGGACCGTCACCTCTTTCTCGCCGTCCGGGCCGAGGGCCGGCTCGCCGAAGAGCCGGTTCATGTCGAGCGGCGGCCGGTACACGGGCAGCGCCTCGCCCAGCTCGTGCATCCAGTCGTGGTCGATGAAGAAGTGCTGGCGCCCGGTGAGGGTGTGCCAGGGCTTCAGATGCTCGGTGTTGAGCGTGAAGGCCGTGTAGCGCCGGCCCCCGGACTCGCTGCCGGACCACTCCGGCGACGTGATCACCGGCACGGGCGCGGCCTGGGTGTCCGCGTACGTGACGCGCTTGCCCTCGTGCTCGGCGGAGAGATGCGCCATCTCCTGTCCGGTACGGGCTTCGAGGGTGTGGAAGCCCTGGGTGGCGAGGCGCCCGTTGGTGGTGCCGGACAGCGCGAGGATGGTGTTCGCCGCCTTGACGGCGGTGTCGAGCAGTGGGCGCCCGTCAGCGGGGCCGCCGCGCACGACACCGTTCAACTCCCGTAGATACGCGACCTCTTGGTCGGGCTTGAGGGTGATGCCCTTGGCGGGCAGACCCAGCTTCTCGACCAGCGGGCCGAGCGAGGTGAACTTCGCGCCGATCGCGGTGTAGTCCCGTTCGACCAGGACGAGGTTCGGCATCGTCCTGCCGGGCACCGGCTCGCACTCGCCCTTGCGCCAGTCGAGGACGACGCCGCCGGGCTGCGCGATCTCGCCCGGGGTGTCGTGCTGCAGCGGCGCCGCCACCAGGTCCGTGCGGGTGCCCAGATGGTCGACGGCGAGCTCGCTGAGCTTCTCCGCGAGCGCCTTGAACGTGTCGAAGTCGGTGCGGGCCTGCCACGGCGGGTCCACGGCCGGCGTGAACGAGTGCACATAGGGGTGCATGTCCGTCGACGACAGGTCGTGCTTCTCGTACCAGGTCGCGGCGGGCAGCACGACGTCGGACAGGAGCGTCGACGACGTCTGGCGGAAGTCGAGGGAGAGCAGCAGGTCGAGCTTGCCCTCGGGGGCCTCGTCGCGCCAGGTGACCGTCGTCGGCCGCTCCTCGGGCGAAGCCTCCTCGGCCCGCAGGGAGGAATGGGTGCCGAGGAGGTGCTTGGTGAAGTACTCGGCGCCCTTCGCGGAGGAGCCGAGCAGATTGGCCCGCCACAGGGTCAGGACGCGCGGCCAGTTCTCGGGCGCGTCCGGGTCCTCGCAGGCGAACTTGAGGGTGCCGGCCTTGAGTTCGGATACCGTCTCCTCGACGCTCTGCTGTCCCAGGTCGAGCGAGCTGCGGTCGAACGTCGGGTACGACGGCATCCAGCCCGAACGGGCCGAAAGGGCGAGGCAGTCGGCGCCCGTCATCCCCTCGAAGGCGCCCTTGCCGAGCGGCGACGCGAGCACGTCGGCGCCGAACTTGTCGTAGCGCCATTGGTCGGTGTTGGTGAACCAGTACGCGGCGCCGATCATCTGCCGCGGCGGCCGTGACCAGTCGTTGGCGGAGGCGAGCGACGCCCAGCCGGTGACCGGACGGCACTTCTCCTGGCCGACGTAGTGCGCCCAGCCGCCGCCGTTCCTGCCCTGGCAGCCGGTGAGCTGGAGCAGCGAGAGGAACCCGCGGTAGATGGTCTCCGAGTGGAACCAGTGGTTCGTGCCGGCGCCCATCAGGATCATGCAGCGCCCGCGCGACTTCTCGGCGGTGGCCGCGAACTCCCGGGCGATCTTGATGCACTTGGCGGCGGGTACGGAGGTGTGGGCTTCCTGCCAGCCCGGTGTGCCCGGAGAGTCCCCGTCCTCGTACGACGACGGCCACTCGCCGGGCAGGCCGTCGCGCCCGACGCCGTACTGGGCGAGCAGCAGGTCGAAGACCGTGGTGACCAGCGGTCCACCGGGGCCGCCGAGCCGCGTCGCCGGCACCCCGCGCCGCACCGTGTCGCCGCGCCCCTGTCCGTGCGTGCCGCCGTCGGTGTCGAAGCGCGGGAGCAGCACCTCGACGCCGCCCGCCACCGCACTGCCGTGCAGGCTCAACTGCGGCTTGATGCTGCCCAGTTCGAGGTTCCACTTGCCCGCGCCCGAATCCGTCCAGCGAAAGCCCAGCGAGCCGTTCGGGACGACGGGCTGCCCGGTCGCCTCGTCGAGCACGGCCGTCTTCCACTCGGCGCCCTCGCCGCTCTGCCCGAGGTCGCTGGCGCGCAGGAACTTCGACGGCACGAACGCGCCGTCCCGCTCCTCCAGCGTGACCAGGAACGGCAGATCCGTGAACTTCTTGACGTAGTCGGTGAAGAACGGCGTCTCGCGATCGACGAAGAACTCCTTGAGGATCACGTGCCCCATCGCGAGGGCGAGCGCGCCGTCCGTGCCGGGGTGCGGGTGCAGCCACTCGTCGGCGAACTTCGCGTTGTCCGCGTAGTCCGGCGCGACCACCACGACCTTCTGGCCGCGGTAGCGTGCCTCCGCCATCCAGTGCGCGTCGGGGGTCCGCGTGACGGGGACGTTCGAGCCCCACATCATCAGATACGCCGCGTCCCACCAGTCACCCGACTCGGGGACGTCCGTCTGGTCGCCGAACACCTGCGGCGAGGCGACGGGCAGATCCGCGTACCAGTCGTAGAACGACAGCATCGGCGCGCCGATCAGCGACATGAAACGGGCCCCCGCCGCGTGCGACACCATCGACATCGCGGGGATGGGGGAGAAGCCGGCGACCCGGTCGGGACCGTACGTCTTGATGGTGTGGACGTGCGCGGCGGCCACGATCTCCACGGCCTCGTCCCACGTCGCCCGCACCAACCCGCCCTTGCCGCGCGCCCGTTGGTACCGGCGGCGGCGCTCGGGATCGTTCTGGATGTCGGCCCAGGCGAGCACCGGGTCCTTCAGGCGGGCCTTCGCCTCGCGGTACAGCTCCAGGAGCACCCCGCGGATGTACGGATAGCGCACGCGCGTCGGCGAGTACGTGTACCAGGAGAACGCGGCGCCGCGCGGACAGCCGCGCGGTTCGTACTCGGGACGGTCCGGACCCACGCTCGGATAGTCCGTCTGCTGGGTCTCCCAGGTGATGATGCCGTCCTTGACGTACACCTTCCACCGGCACGACCCGGTGCAGTTCACCCCGTGGGTCGAGTTCACGACCTTGTCGTGACTCCACCGGTCCCGGTAGAAGACGTCCCCGTCGCGCCCGCCCTCGATCCGCACACTGTGCAGGTCCTCGGCGGCCGTCCCACGCCGGAAGAACCGGCCGGCCTTCAACAGCGCCGCCGCCGGCTCGGCCGGGGCGTCCGTCGTGTCAGTCACCGTCTGCTCCCTCGGTATCCGTCCTTCGCACGGTAGGGGTACAGCCCGGTGAGCGCCGTTGGGCAGGGGCCGTTCGGGTACCGGGAAGGGGCAGGTGGGGCGGGGGAGGCCGCGCCGTCGGGCGGGGGTCCGGACGCAGCCTCTCAGCCGGTCCGGCCCTCGCGCTCCGCGCACGCCCGCAGGATGCGCACCGCTCCCTCCAGCACCTCGCGGCCCTGCATCACCGGCAGCCGCAACCGGTCGCGGAAGCCGTCCACCGCCGAGAACGCCGGGCCGGGCACCACGGCCACGCCCCGGCGCCGGGCCAGCTGGGCGAGGGCCTCGGTGTCCGTGCCGGGGACCCGCACCCACAGCGCAGGGCCGCCCGCGGGCGGGTCCCACTCCCAGGCCGGGGCCAGCTCGCGCAGCACCTCCTGCGCCGTCACGAGACCGGAGCGCAGGGCGGCGCGGCGCTCCGCGCGGGCCGCGGGCAGCCGGTCCAGGAGCCGGACCGCGAGCAGCTGGTCGAGGACCGGGCAGGCCAGGTCGACGGACTTCTTGATGCCGCCGAGCCGGGCGATGGCCGGCGCGGCCGCCCGCACCCAGCCGATCCGCAGCCCGCCCCAGAACAGCTTCGAGAACGTGCCGATCGTGTACGCGGACGCCGGCAGCGGGACCGGCGGCGGCGCACCGTCGTCGGTCAGCGTCAACTCGGCGCACGAGCTGTCCTCGACGGCGGCCAGACCGCCCTCCGTGAGCGCCGTCGCCCAGCCGCGGCGGGCCGCGCTGTCCAGGGTGCGGCCCGTCGGGTTGTGCACCGTCGGCTGGAGATAGACGAGCCGCGGCCGCACACGGGTGCGCAGCAGCGCGCGCAGCCCCGCCACGTCCGCCCCGTCGGGGCCCGCGCCCGGCCGGTCGCCGCCCACCGGCACGATCCGCGCCCCGCGCGACCGCAGCGCCTCCAGGGCGCCCCGGTACGTCGGGTTCTCCACGACGACCGTGTCACCGGGCTCGACCAGCGCCTGCGCGATCAGCCACACCGCCTGCTGCGACCCCGACGTGACGAGGATCTGGTCGGCCGTCGTCGGCAGTCCGGCCGCGCGGTAGTACGCGGCGATCCCCTCGCGCAGCTCCGGGAGCCCGTGCGGGTGGTAGCCGTCCGCGGTGAGCGGGGTCCGCAGATCGGCGGGGCCGAGCGTGCCGAACGCCTCCGCGACGACCCGCAGCCCCGGCAGCGCGCCGCTCGACAGATCGAGGGGCGCCGAACGCGAGTCGAAGCTCGCGAGGCGGCCGTCGCCGCGGCTCTGCCCCGACAGGCCCGAGCCGCGCAGCCGGGAGCCGCTGCCGCGCCGGCTCTCCAGGCGGCCCTCCCCCTCCAGGAGCGCGTACGCCGCCGTGACCGTGGAGCGGCTCACGCCCAGCACCGCCGCCAGTTCGCGCTGCGAGGGCAGCACGGTGCCCGTCGGCACGTCGCCGCGCTCGGCCAGCTCGGCGAGGGCCGTGGCCAGTTGACGCGGCAGCGGGCCGGTGCCGTCCGTGGACCAGCCGGTCAGGAGCCGGGACAGACGAGAGGCGGTGATACGGCTCATTCCGCCATCTTCGCCCAGGAACCACCCGGACGCGGCCGGAGGCGGCACAGGCCAATCCGGCCGCACTGGTCGTTGTCGGCCGGCCCGAGCGGGCGCAGGATCGGCGGCATACCGCACGACGTGAAGGAGTGTGAACCCAAGATGGCGACCGTGGCGCTGGTCGGGACGCTGGACACGAAGGGTGCCGAGTACGCGTGGCTGCGCGACCGGCTGCGGGAGCACGGCTGCGAGGTCGTGCTCGTCGACGTCGGAGTGCTCGCACCGCCGGGCGGCGCGCCGGACGCCGACGTGCCCGCCGACATCGTGGCCCGCGCCGCCGGCCACGACCTCGCCGCGCTCCGGGCCGCAGGCGACCGGGGCGCCGCCGTCGCCGCGATGGCCGAGGGCGCCGCCGAGGTGATCGGCGAGATGCACCGCACCGGCGTGCTGCACGCCGTGCTCGCCGCGGCCGGCAGCGGCGGCTCCGCGATCGCCGCGCAGGCCATGCGGGCGCTGCCCATCGGCGTACCGAAGGTGCTGGTCAGCACGATGGCGGGCGGTGACGTCGCCCCGTACGTCGACAGCAGCGACCTCACCCTCATGTACAGCGTCGTCGACATCGCGGGCATCAACTCGGTGTCCCGGCGCGTCCTCGGCAACGCCGTCGCCGCCGTCGCGGGCATGGCCGCCGAACACGAGAAGGCCGGTGCGGACGGCGACGGGCGCAAGGTGGTCGCGGCCACCATGTTCGGCGTCACCACACCCGCCGTCGAGGCCGCCCGCGCCCGCCTCACCGAACTCGGCTACGAGGTCCTCGTCTTCCACGCCACCGGGGCCGGCGGCCGCGCCGTCGAGAAGCTCGCCGCCGACGGCATGCTCGACGGGGTCCTCGACCTGACCACCACCGAACTCGCCGACGAACTGGTGGGCGGGGTGCTCAGCGCGGGCCCCGACCGGCTCACCGCGGCGGGCGCCGCGGGCGTGCCGCAGGTCGTCGCGCCCGGTGCCCTCGACATGGTCAACTTCGGCCCCGAGGCCACCGTCCCCGCCCGCTTCGCCAACCGCCGCCTCCTCGTGCACAACCCGACCGTGACCCTGATGCGCACGACACCCGACGAAATGCGGACGCTCGGCGAGGAGTTGGGCCGCAAGATCGCCGAGTCCGCGGGCCCCGCCGAGATCTTCTGGCCGCTGCGCGGCGTCTCCGCCGTCGACATCGCGGACGGCCCCTTCGAGGACGCGACCGCCGACGCCGCGGCCCTGGCCGCCGTACGTGGCACGGGCGTGCGCCTGCACGAGCTCGACGCCCACATCAACGACCCCGCGTTCGCCGTCGCCATGGCGGACCGCCTGCACACCCTCATCACCACCACGGAAGAATCCGGAGCATCGCGATGAACCGCAAGGAAGCCCTCGACCGCCTCACCTCCCAGGTCGCCGCGGGCCGCCCGGTCGTCGGCGCGGGCGCGGGCACAGGACTCTCCGCCAAGTGCGCGGAGGAGGGCGGCGTCGACCTCCTCATCATCTACAACTCCGGCCGCTACCGGATGGCGGGCCGCGGCTCCCTCGCCGGGCTGCTGCCGTACGGCGACGCCAACGCCATCGTCGTCGACATGGCCCGCGAGGTGCTGCCCGTCGTCCGCGACACCCCGGTCCTCGCCGGGGTGTGCGGCACCGACCCGTTCCGTCAAATGGGCCTGTTCCTCGACCAGTTGAAGACCATGGGCTTCGCCGGGGTGCAGAACTTCCCGACGGTCGGCCTCTACGACGGCACGTTCCGCGTCAACCTCGAAGAGACCGGGATGGGGTACGGCCTGGAAGTCGACATGGTGCGGGCCGCCCACGAGCGCGACCTGCTCACCGCGCCGTACGTCTTCGACCCCGACCAGGCCGCCGACATGGCCCGCGCGGGCGCCGACGTCCTCGTCCCGCACGTCGGCCTCACCACCAAGGGCTCCATCGGCGCCGGCACCGCCCTGACGCTCGATCAGGCGGCCGCCGCCGTGCAGGAGATGCACGACGCGGCCAAGCGCGTGAACCCGGACGTCCTCGTGCTGTGCCACGGCGGCCCGATCGCGGAACCCGAGGACGCCCAGTACGTCCTCGACCACACGGACGGCGTCGTCGGCTTCTTCGGCGCCTCGTCCGTGGAGCGGCTGCCCACCGAGCGGGCGATCGTCGCACAGACGGAGGCGTTCAAGGCGCTCACCGTCGGCTGACCCGCGCCGGGCGCGGCCGGTCCTTACCCGGCAGGTAATCGACCGGCCCGCGCGGCCCGGGCAGGGTGGTGGCACCAGCGGGGCAGCGCCCCCGCGCCGACGACGGAAGGTGATCCGCATGTCCGCCGCCACCACGCCAACCACCGCTCCCGCGAGCCGAGTTCAGGGTGCCCTCTGGTTGCGCCGCTTCCTGGCCCTCGACGCGCTCGTCACGGGCGCCAACGGTCTCGCCTACGCCGCCGCGTCCGGCCCGCTCGGCCGGTTCCTCGGCGTCGATCCCGGCCTGCTCCTCGAACTCGGCGTGCTCCTGCTCGCGTACGGCGTCGGCGTGGCGGCCCTGGCCGCGCGCGGCAATCCGCCCGTGCTCGGCGTGCGCACCGTGATCGAGATCAACCTCGTCTGGACGGTGCTCAGCCTCGTCGCGCTCTTCGCGTGGCTGTCGCCGAGCGCGGCGGGCACCGTGTGGGCGGTCCTTCAGGCGGCCGTGGTCGCCGGGTTCGCCGCGCTCCAGAACACGGCGCTGCGCGCCACCCGCTGAACATCAACTCACCGTGGTCCGCAGGTACTTGACCGTCGCCGGGTCGGCCGGGAGCAGCGTCTCGACGGCCAGCTCGGCGACGGTCACGTCCATCGGCGTGTTGAACGTCGAGATGGACGACACGAACGACAGCACGTGCCCGTCGTGCTCGATCACCATCGGCAGCGCGAAGTACGGCACGGGCTCCGCCGGTTCGGTGTCCGTGACGGAGCTGCCGGAGGGCTCGGGGACCGGGTAGGCCGCGACCTCCTCGTACAGGGCGCGCAGCGCGTCCGAGCGGGCCAGCGCGATCTGCCGCTCCATCTGGGCCAGCAGGTGCCCGCGCCACTCGCGCAGATTCAGGATCCGGGGCGCGAGGCCCTCGGGGTGCAGGGTCAGCCGCATCGCGTTCAGGGGACCCGCGAGCAGATGCTCCGGCAGGGTCTCCATCAGCATCGCGATGCCGCGGTTGGCGGCGATCACGTCGTACGTGGCGTCGACGATCAGCGCCGGATACGGCTCGTAGCCGCGCAGCAGCCGCTCCAGACCCTCGCGCAGCGAGCCGAACTGCGGGTCGTCGAGGGACGTCTCGGTGTAGCGGGGCGCGTAACCTGCCGCGAGCAGCAGGGCGTTGCGCTCCCGGATCGGTACGTCGAGGTGTTCGGCGAGCCGCAGCAGGAACTCCTCGCTGGGGCGCGAGCGGCCCGTCTCCACGAAACTGATGTGCCGCGCCGAGGAATCGGCGCGCAGCGCCAGCTCCAGCTGGCTGACCCGCCGCCGCTCCCGCCAGTCGCGCAGCAGCCGGCCCACTTCGGAGGTGTTCTTGCGCGTCGCGGATATCGCCCGGGTCGTCATGGGGAGACCGTAACCGGAAGTGGTGGCAGGCTGGAGGTATGCCTACAGAGCCGCTTTCGCAGAAGGAGATCGAGGACCGTCTCGCCGAGCTGCCCGGCTGGTCGCTCGACGGTGCCCGGATCACCCGCACCTACCGCCTGGCCACGCACTTCGCGGCGACCGCCCTCGTCGTGCACATCGCCCAGACCCAGGAGGAGCTCGACCACCACTCGGACCTCACCCTCGGTTACAACACGGTCACTCTCGCGGTGAACACGCACGACGCGGGCGGCGCGGTGACGGAGAAGGACTTCGAACTGGCCCGCAAGGTGGAGGGGTTGGCGCCCGGCCACGGCGCGAGCTGAGGTACCGTCCGGCTGTGCTCGACTACGACCAGGAAGCCGCACGGTACGACGCGACCCGCGGCGGCGAACCCCGTGCCCGCGCCGCCGCCGACGCCGTCCTCGGGCTCGTCCCCGACACCGCCCGCACCCTCCTCGACCTGGCCTGCGGCACCGGCATCGTGACGCGCCGCCTCGCCAGGACCGGCCTGCGCCCGCTCGGCGTCGACCTGGCCGACGGCATGCTGCGGGCGGCGGGGCCTCGCCTGGACGGGCGGGTCGTCCGCGCGGACACCCGTCGACTCCCCTTCCCCGACGGCACGTTCGACGCCGTCACGGCGATCTGGCTGCTCCATCTGCTCGACGACGCGGAGCCCGTCGTCGCGGAGGCCGCCCGCGTGCTGCGCCCCGGCGGCGTCTTCGTCACCACTGTCGACAAGGACGCCGCCCACCTGGTCGGCAGCGACGTCTGCGCCCTGGTGAAGCCGTACGCCACCACCGACCCCGCCGACGCGAGCGCCCGCGTCACCGCGTACGCGCGCCGGCGCGGCCTGCACCCGTGCGGCGAGGCCCGCTTCCTGGGACACGGACAGGGCCGCACACCGAACCGGCTGGCCCGTCACGTACGGCAGGGGCGCGTCTACAAGGCGGGCGGCGCGGAACTCGCGGCCCGCCTCGAAGCGCTGCCGGACCCCGAGCTGCCGCGCCCCGACCCGACGTACACGCTCCTCGCGTTCCGGTCGGCCTGAAGGGGGCGCGCGGTGGGGGAGCGAAGACCGGGGCGCCGGTGGCGGCGCGCGGCCGTGGTCGTGGTCGTCCTCGGGGTGACCGCGGGCGGGATCGCCCACTGGGTGGCGGACCGGCTCGACGCCGACGTGGAGTTCACCGAGGTCTCCTCACCGGCCGCGCTCGTCGGGATCTGGCGTCTCGACGACACCGACACGCGGATCCGGTTCACGGCCGACCGCCGGTTCACGGCGACCGGTCTGCCGGCGGAGGTGTTCACCCCCTCCGCGGACGGCACCTTCGCGGGTGGCGGCAGCTGGCGCGTCGGTGACGGCGGACGGTCCGTGGACCTGAAGGCGGACGACCCGCCGCCCGGCACGGACGCGCTCGCGGAGCCGCCGTCGCTCGGTGTGGTGCGCAACGGCGACGGCCTGTGGCTGTGCGTCCTCTCCGGCTCCCCCGGGGTGCTCTGCGACTACCTGCTGCGGCGCGCCGACGACACGTAGCCGGGGGCTCGCAGGATCAGTGACCCGCCTCCAGGTGCTCGACCAGCGCCGTCAGCGCGGCCACCGTCTCCGCGTCCCGCGCCTCGTCCTGCGCGGTGTTCCAGGCGCTGGTCTTCACCACGACCACGTCGGCCCGCCGGTCGATCCACAGGTACTGGCCGTGGATGCCGATCCCCGTGAACGTCCCGCGCCCGCCGGCCACCGTCCACCATTGGTTCGCGTACCCGTAGTGGCGCGGCAGGTCGGGGCCGAGCGCCCCGGTCTCCAGATGCGCGAGGCCCGCCCCGTGGCTGCGCTCGACCCACGCGGAGGGCACGATCCGCTGCCCCCGCAGCTCGCCGCCGCGCGCCATGACCAGGCCCACCTTGGCCAGGTCCCGCACGGCCGCGTTCAGTGAACCGCCACCCAGCGCGGTGCGCGGTCGTCCCCGGGTGAGGAAGTAGTACGCGTCGCTCTCCGCGCCGATCCGGCTCCACAGGCGGCTGTGCGCGTACCGGGCGAGCCGCTCGCCCGTCGCCGCCTCCAGGACCCAGCCGAGGACCTGCGAGTCCACCGTCGAGTAGTTGAACGTACCGCCGGGCGCCGCCGCCCGCGGCAGCGAGCGCACCACGTCCATCAGCGAGCCGCCGTTCGACACCGTCCGCTCGAACCGGGCGAACGACGACTCGGGATCGGCGTAGTCCTCCACGAACTCGACGCCGCTGCTCATGTGCAGCAGATCCTCGACGGTCGGCCCGTCGTACGCGCTGCCCGCCAGTTCGGGAACGTGGCTCACGACCTTGTCGTCCACCGAACCCAGCGCCCCCTCCTCCAGCGCGATGCCTATGAGCAGCGAGGTCACCGACTTGGTCAGCGAGAACAGCTGGAACCTGGCCCGCTGTGACGCGAACCGGCCCGGATACTCCTCGTGGACCACCGCACCGCGATGCAGCACGGCGAAGCCGGTGGTGTGGGTGTGAGCGTGCAGCTGCGCCAGGGTGCGCCGCTCGCCTTCGTGCTCGTACGTGAAGTCGCGCAGCCCCGAGCCGCGAGGCAGCGGCACCGGCGCAGAGGCCCGCGCCACCGGCTCGGTGGGCAGGAGGGCGGACATGTGCGTGAACGTCCACTCGTTGTACGGGCGGGAGAACGCGATCTCCGCCTGGTGCCGCCAGAGCCAGGTCCCCCCGGCGACCGCCGCTCCGATCGCGAGGGCGCCCGCGCGCCGCGTACCCGTTCCCATGCGTCCTCCCGCGTACCGCCGTCACGATTGCCGCTTGATCGTGACACCGCGGACGCGCGGCGGGCAAGGAGATCAGGAACACGGGCCCGGGCCGTCACACGGCGTCCAGGCGCTCCCGCTCCTGAGCCGTCAGCTCCAGATCCACCGCGCCCAGGCTCTCCTCCAACTGCGCGACCGAGGACGCCCCGACGAGCGGGATCGCCGGTACGTCGGCGCCCATCATCCACGCGAGCACGACCTGGTTGACCGTGCCGCCCGAGGACCTGGCGACCTCGCGCAGCGCCGTCAGCCGGGCCTCCTTGCTGCCGTGGTCGTGGCCGGGGCCCAGCGGCTTGTCGTCGCGGACGTACGCGCCGGCCAGCAGCGGCGAGTACGCGACCAGCGTCAGATCGTCCTCGGCCCGCACCATGCTCAGCAGATTGCCGTCCGTCGCGCCGAGCGTGCCGTCCGGCGACAACTGGTCGGGCAGATCGGTGCGGTGGCGCAGATAGCTGTGCTGGTACTGGAGCACCTCGTACCCGGCGAGGCCCTCGGCCCGCGCGATCGCCCGGGCCCGCTCGACCTGCCACGCCCAGTGGTTGGAGACGCCGAGCAGTCCGACCGTGCCCTCCCGCACCAGTGCCCCGAACTCCCTTACCGTCTCGGCGAGTTCGACCTTCGGATCCGGGATGTGCGCGTAGAGGAGGTCGAGGCGCTCGACCCCGAGCCGAGCCCTGCTGCCCTCCACGGCCGCGCGGATCGCGGGCGCCGACAGGCCCTCCGCGTTGTCCACGTACCCCGTGCCCGGCGCGAGCGGCGCCGCGCCCAGCTTTGTGGCGATGACGACCTCGTCGCCGATGCCGCGGCTGCGCCGCCAGTTGCCGAGCACGGTCTCGCTCTCGCCGCCGACGCTGCCGGTCTGCCAGAACGCGTAGTTGTCGGACGTGTCGACGAACGTGCCGCCCGCCTCCACGTACCGGTCGAGGATCGCGAACGCCGTCTTCTCGTCGGTGAGCGTGCCGAACAGCATCGCGCCGAGGCTGAGCACGCTGACCTCGCGGCGCGTCGCCGGGTCGGTGCCGATGGTGCGGTACTTCATGCGGTGCGTCATACGGGTACCCCCCTCGCCGGGCCCGGCCGCCGGATGCGTGCCGGGCTACGGGAAGGGAGTCAACGCGTTGGAGCGCACGCGAAGTCAAGCCCTCGCGTCGGCGCCGGCCGCCTCGGGGGCCTTGTCAGGGGGTGCTCCGGGTGAACGTCATCGTCCAGTTCGTCAGCCACGTCCGCCCTTCGTCGAGGGAGAACGCCTGCTCCCAGCGCGCGGTCGTCGCGCTGATCCCGGACCACACGAAGCGCACCCGCACCTCCTTCCCGTCGTGCGTGTCGTCGCCCTCGAACACGCCGAGCCCGTCCTTGAAGCTGCCGGTCACCGGAGGGAAGAGGCGGCCCGTGCGGTCGGTGGACCAGTTCAGGGACCAGGTGCGGTGCACCGGGTCGAACAGGCGCAGCGTGAGGCCCGTCCAGCCCTGCGCGGGCACCGACAGCTCGTCGATGTTCGCGGCGCCGCCGAACAGGCTCCAGCAGCGGCTCGTCGCCGTGAACTCCTCCCAGCCGCTGTCCGGGTCGAGGAAGTCACGGCGCCGCAGATGGGCGACGTCCCACTCCCCGACGAAGAAGTCGAAGTCGTGCGCGGTGCTGTCGTGCGTGATGGTGTGCGCGGTCATGACCGGCGGTCTCCTGTCGTTCCTTCGGGCAAGGTGTCGTGCAGATACGCGTCCAGGTCGGGCCGCGCGGGCGCCAGCAGATGCCGCACCCAGGCGTCCCGCTCGTGCAGCAGCGGCGGCAGCTCCCACACGCAGCCGATCAACGGCCTTTCCAGCAGCACGAAGTGCGTGGGGTCGCGGTCCGGGCAGCCGAGCGCCGGCTGGCCCGCGACCGCGCCCCGGAAGTGCACGGCGTTGTCCCACACCCAGCTGTACGCGTTCAGGTACGCGCCGTCGTCGCCGCCGCGGTGCAGCACGACGAAGGTGCCGGGCGGCGTGCCGTCGGGCTCCGGCAGCAGCGTGGGCAGCATCGCGTACGCCGCCTGTGCCACCTCGGGCGCGATGCCCGCCGGGTCCGCGGTCACGTGGTAGCGCTTGATCCGGCGGCCCGCCACCTCGATGGGCGGTGGCACCGTCAGACGTTTCTCCTCGAAAGCCATGCCGGGACGGTAGGACCGCTTCCCTGACATCCTGTGTCAGTGAAGTCCCGGCGACTTGTCTCGATCCTGCTCCTGCTGCAGACCAGGGGCCTGATGACCGCTGCCCAGCTGGCCGCCGAGCTGGAGGTGTCGGTCCGTACCGTCTACCGGGACGTCGAGGCGCTGCACGCCGCCGGCATCCCGCTGTACGGCGACTCGGGGCACGCGGGCGGCTACCGGCTCGTCGACGGCTACCGCACCCGGCTCACCGGTCTGACCGCCGACGAGGCCGAGGCGCTCTTCCTCGCCGGGGTGCCGGGCCCGGCCGCCGACCTCGGGCTCGGCCCGGTGCTCGCCGCGGCCCAGTTGAAGGTCCGGGCCGCGCTCCCCGCCGAACTGCGCGCGCATGCCGACCGGATCAGTGCCCGCTTCCACCTGGACGCGCCCGGCTGGTACGCGCAGCACGACGACGCCGCCGCCGAGCAGCTGCCCGCGGTGGCGGCAGCCGTGTGGAACCGCCGCGTCCTGCGCGTCACATACCGCCGCTGGCGCGAACCGACGGATGTGGAACGGCGGTTGGAGCCGTACGGGCTCGTCCTCAAGGCGGGCCGCTGGTACGTCGCGGCGTCGGCGGGGGCGGGCGGCCCGCGCGTCTACCGCGTCGACCAGATCCTCGAACTGCGCACGACGGACGAGGAGTTCATTCCCCCCGACGGCTTCGATCTGGCGGCGTTCTGGGCGGCGTACCAGGAGGACTTCCACCGGCGCCTGCACACCGGCGAGGCCGTCGTCCTGCTCACGCCCGCCGGGGCCGGCCGCCTCACCGGCGCCGCGGCGCGCGCCGCGCACGCCACCGGTGTCACCGAACCCGACGGCAGGCTGCGCGCCCGGCTGCCCATCGAGTCGATCGACCACGCGCACGACGACTTCCTGCGCCTGGGCGCGGACATCGAGGTGCTCGAACCGCCCGAGCTGCGGCGGCGGATCGCGGCGACGGCGGGGGCGCTGTCACGCACGTACGCGACGCCGACGGAGGAGGCCGGTACCGCGTAGCGCCCCGTTCCGCTGGCGGCACTTCCCATGGGCGCAAAGGAAACTGACGGAACCCAAGCCTTCCGCTCGCCGGCCCCGTGTCGGTCCCTGCTCGAGGTCTCGCCCGAGAACAGGCATGCGCGGGTGTCCCGTGGGGCGCGCCGGAACTGGAAGGCCGCCGCGGAGCATGGGGGCTCCTGGCGGCCATCACCATCCGAACGGAGATCTGTTGCTGACCGTGCGGATCCCTGGTGGCCGGAGGAATGAGCCGAGGCGGCAGCACGGCCGGTCGGCTGGTGACGGAACGCGTGACCCGAGGATTCGCCGGTCTCATGAACGCTCCGTGTCCGACGACGCGTTCCTGGTCACTGTGGTGGGAACCACCCACCCCCACCCTCTTGGCCCGGAACCCACGGACCGGGACCGGACAGCCGGCCCGGCCACGGCGCGCAACCGTCAGGGGGACGACATCGCCGGTCTGGGATTCGACTTCGGAAGCCACGACTCCGTCCTGTCGCTGTGGGCGGTGTCGCCACACAGCGGGCAGCGGCACCACATCATGGATGCCCGCGGCTTCACACGCGACCAGTGGGACGAGTTGGGGCGCTGCGCTTCCGCCCTGACCGGAGGTCGCCTGACCGTCGACCTCGCGAGACTCGACGAGCCGGGCACAACGAGAGACTCCTGAAGTCCGCCAGGAACCGACGGGAGTCTGGCGAAGGGACTCACACGTCGCCGAGGAAACCCGGATCGCCCGGCCCCATCTGCCGGGCGAAGTCCGCCGCGACGCCGAGCACCTCGCGCATCGGCACGGCCCGGCGACTGGTGGCCGCGAGATCGGTGTGGGCCTCCTCGGACCACAGGAAGGGGTACACCGTGATGCCCTGCGAGAAGGTCAGGGCCGCCGTCTCCTCGCGCCAGCCCGGCCAGCGCAGTCCGTCGTAGAACGTGTCGAGGCGGCCCGAGAGCAGCCAGGAGAGCCACCCGGCGTGGCCCATGTCCAGCGGCTCCCACTCCAGGGTGTCGGGGGCGAAGTACGTCATCCGCCCGGGTTCCCCGGGGCGGCCCCCGGCCGCCGGATCGCCGCCGTTCAGCGCGAAGACCCCGCCGACGACGTCCTGGCCCACGACCAGGCCCGCCGCGGGATGCCAGCCGGGATCGAAGTCCGCGGGAAAGCGGTTGACCCGCGCCAGGCCCGGGAGCCCGCCGGCCTCGACGGAACCCCCGCCGAAGACCCGCACCCAGCCGTCGTCCACGAGCAGCCCACCGGTGTGCAGGGCCAGCGCTCCCAGCATCGAGCGGGCGCTGACCTGCATCTGGAGCAGCGCGCGTCGCCCCTCACCGGCGTCGCCGGGCAGCAGGCGCGCTGCCACGGGGCTCGCCCCGAGCATCTCCTGGAGTTCCGGCCACGCCGGATCGTCGACCTGGGCCAACTCGTCGAACTGTCGCATCCGAGGATGCTCGCACCCCGCGGCCCGGCGGCGACGACCGGGTACGGCGGGCCGAAGCCGGGCCGGGTGACTTCCGGCGCCCCGTCACATCCTGCGTGACTTGATGAACCAGACGGCGGCGATGGCCAGAACGACGAGCACGATCAGTATCTTCATGTGGTCCTCTTGCCCCTGGATCGGTCTGCCAGTCCAGTAGAACACCACACCCGCCGTCGGACGTCAGCTGTAGCTCCACCTCCACGCGTTGGAGCTGTAACGGCAGGTGATCGCCGCGCCGCTCGCGGTCGTGGTCGAGGCGCCGTGGTCGCTGTTGCGGCAGTACTGGCCGGCCGAGTAGCAGTTCCCGGAGTTCGAGACGATCGAGCACGTGCCGGTGTCGGCCTGGCTCCCGCTCCCACTGCCGGACGACCCGGAGCCGCTGCCCGTCGCGGACTTCGCGGTCACCGTGACCTTGACCTTCACGGTCTCGGTGGTGGTGACGGTGGGCGCCGGTTCCGGCTCGGCCGACTCGGTGGCGGTGGCCGTGGCGGTCGTCGTGACGGTGGCGGTCGGCCGTGCCTGACTCGCCGCCGCCACCTTGGAGCTGCCGCCGTCGCTCCCGTCCCCTCCGGCCGCGCCGATGGCACCGCCGAGGAGGAGCGCGACACCGAGGGCGGGTATCGCGACGCGCTTACGGGCCCAGCGGGGCACGGCGCGCATGCCGGGCCCCGGCGGCGGCACGGGCGTGTACGGGTTGGTCATGAGGTTCCCCCCTGCTGCTTGCTGAGGAGGGCGAGGCTATTGCGTGCAGGATGAATGTGGAGGTTGTGTGAACCCGAAGTGATGCAGTTGTAATCCTCCGGCCGTGGATCACGCCCCGGGCCCAGCAGCGGGCCGGGCGGCCCCCGGGGAGGGGGATCGCCCGGCCCTGATGTGCACGGAACTGCCTCAAGGGCGGGGCGTTACTCGAGCAGCTCCGCGTACGAACCCATGGCGAGCGCGATGTCCGCCTGGGCCCAGAACCGGTGGTACGTGAACGTCGGCGCCGCGCCGCCCGCCAAGTAGGCCTCGATCTTCGACCAGTTGGGGTCGTCCTTGTAGAAGGAGCGGAGCGAGGCGAAGGTGGACGAGGAGTCGATCTTGTCGCCGTTCGGCATGGTGCCGGTCCAGCCCGACGGCACGTAGACCGGGTCGTCGAAGCGGCTGTAGTCGGCCCGCGTCTCGGGCACCGCGACACCCAGCGCGTCCTGGTTGTTCTTCCACATGCCGTCGAGCAGCGCCTTCGCCGTCGACCTGGCCTCCGTGTCACCGGACTTGGCGCCGTAGTAGGTCAGGGTCTTGGCGTACGCGGCGGCCACGCCGACGTCGTTCGTGTAGTCGGCGACCGTGACGTGAAGTCCGCTGTTGGCACCGGGACTCGACGCGTTCCAGGTGTCGGGCTTGCCCGACCACTGGAGGGTCGACGGGATCCGGAACGTGCCGTCGGGGTTGACGGTCGTCTTGGACAACGCCCAGTCGACCCACTTGTCCAGGACCGCCTTGGCAGCCGCGCTGCCCGTCTGCTGGTAGTACTCGGCGACGCGCTCCATCGACCATGCCTGGAAGCCGAACCACTGGTTGGACGGCGGGTCGTGGTAAACGGGCGCCTCGTCGTAGTACATGCCGTAGAACGTCGGCGTCCCGGCCGGCGGCTGTGCGTACCGGCCCTGCCAGCTGTTCGTCGCGCCGCCCGCGATGGCGCCCTCGTCCGACTGCAGCCAGCGGTAGAACTCCAGCTGACGGTCGAGCGACTTGGCCCAGTCCGCCTGCCCCGTCGCCGACTTGGGCTTCAGGTCGGCCACGGAGGACAGGGCGTACGCGGCGAGCGGGTTCTGGTAGCCGCCGTGCACATGGCTCGAACCGATCCGCCAGGCCCAGCCCGCCGAGGTGTCGGTGGCGCCGCCCCACGCGTAGTACCAGGACAGCAGGTAGTCGGAGGCGTCCTTGCCGGTGCCCGCGGGGCAGGTCGTCTCGCCGACGCAGTCACCGATCTTCTTGAAGTACTTGTCGTACATCGCGTACCGCAGATAGTCGCCCATCTTCGCGGCCTTGCCGAGAGTCGCCGAGACCTCGGAGCCCTTGCCCTGCTCCTTGGCCCAGACGTCCGCCCAGTACGCGGCCTGCACGGCGCGTGCGTCGGCGTCCGGGGCGTCGGTGAACTTCCACTGCTTCGCGTACGACGAGTCACCCGTGAACAGGTCCAAGTACCCGTTCTTGCCGCCGTACTTGAAGGTGTCGCAGGTCGGCTGCGGGATCGTCTCCCAGACCGACTCCTGCGCACCGCGCTGGAAGGTGTTGATGTAGGAGGGGCCGGTCGCGGTCGGGCCCGCCTCGCACTTACCGGGCTCGTTGCCGTAGCCGTACGTGTTGTCGACGTCCTGGAGCCAGTGCATGCCGTAGACGTCGTCGGTGCCGTACGCGCTCTTCAGCTCCGCCGCGATCGGGTCCGTGCCGACCGGCACCGACGGGTCGAGCTTCGCCGGGTACTGCGACGGCAGATCCTCCTCGGGGGCGTACGTCGCCGGCTTGGAGGCGTTGTAGAAGGAGTTCGTCGGCTGGTCGGCGTGGGTGGGGATCATGTACTTCTCCATGGTGTCCCACGCACCGTTGAACTTGGACCAGTCGCCGCTCACCTTCCCGTACATGGCTTGTAGCCAGAGGAGATACGAGTACGCCTCGGACGTCGTCTCGTGGCCCTGGTCGGGCGCCTCGACGATCAGTGTCTCGACCGAGTGGTACGGGATGCCCTCCGGCGAGAAGTAGCCGTTCGCCGGGTCGGTGATCTTCCCGTAGAGGTCCAGGAAGCGGGTGTCGTACTCCTTGCCGGCCGCGAGCTGGGTGACCGTGACCGTCGCCTTGGTGTGGCCGGGCGCCGTCACGGTGAACGTGGCCGCCCCGGTGCCCGACGAGCCCGCCGCGATCGTCACCTTCTGCGCCGTGTCCCAGTTCGACGGAGTGAAGGTGAGGCTCGCGCCGTCCGAGACCGACAGACCCGTGTTGCCGTCGGTGCGGGCCGTCGTGACCGTCACGTTCGCCGTCGGCTGCGTCGACAGCTTCACGTCGAAGGTACCCGACTTGCCCTGCTGGACGCCGAGTTGGGCGGGGGTGGCGACGACCGCGGGTCCCGCCGCGACCGTGATGCCGACGGGCGTCGACTCGCCGGAAGCGCCCTGGCTGTCGTACGCCTTGGCGTAGAGCGAGTGGGTGCCGGCCGCGAGGCTGTCCGTGTCGAGCGCGTACGGCGCCGTGGTGTCCGTGCCGAGCAGCGTCGTGTCGTCGTAGAACTCGACCTTGTCGATGCCCGCCCCGTCGGCCGCCGCCGCGGTCGCCGCGAGCGGCACCGGGTCCCCGGCCGTGTAGACGGCGCCCGCCTCGGGACTGGTGAGCACGGTGACCGGCGGCTGATGGGCGCCGGCGCACGTCGTGCCATTGATCGCGAAATCCGTGGGCGCCGAATTCGAGCCACTGTAAGTGAATTGCGCGCCGGTCGTGGCGGCGGCTCCCGCCGCGATCTTTCCGTTGTATCCGGCGTCCTTCACCGTGATGTTCCGGCCGGACTGCGACCAGGTGCCGTTCCAGCCATTGGTGAGTTTCTGGTCACCGCTGTACGCGTAGGTGAGGGTCCAGCCGTCGATCGCCGCGGTGCCGCGGTTGGTGATCGTCAGATCGGCCGTGAAGCCGGAGCCCCAGTCATTGGTCCTGTAGTCGACGCTGCACTCAACTCCCGCTGCCTGAGCGGTGGTTGGGAGAGCGGCGAGCGTGGCGAGCGGTAGTGCGAGCGCCGCCGTGGCAGCGGTCCACAGCCGCCGGGCCCGTCTCTTGCGCATGCCTTGATCCCTCTCTGGTGTGGGGGTGTGGGGGCGAACCTGTGAACCAGTGGGAGCGCTCCCAGGGTGGAGGAGAGGTAATTGTTGGTCAAGAGACTTGAAGAGTCGAATTAATTCGACAGTATTCGACAGTGGATTTCTTGAACTCCTCTGTTGCTTGACGGCAGTTCCTTCTCTACAGTCCACCAGCAACCAGTGGGAGCGATTCCATCAGTCGACGCGCCGGCCCCTGCCGTCGCGCCCGAGCTGTGAGGAGTCGCTCATGCGACACCCCCCGCGCTACTTATCGCTCATGGCGTGTGCCGCCCTCGCGACGGCCGCGCTCGTTCCACTGACCTCCGCTGCGTCCGCAGCCGCAGCCGCCCCCGCCTGCTCGGTGGAGTACTCCGTCACCTCGCAGTGGGACAGCGGCTTCCAGGGCGCCGTGAAGGTCACCAACAACGGTGCGGCGAAGGACAGTTGGAGCCTGACCTTCGACTTCGCCGACGGCCAGAAGGTCACCCAGGGCTGGAACGCGAAGTGGTCCCAGTCCGGCACGACGGTCACCGCGGCCAGCGAGTCCTGGAACGGCGCGCTCGCCTCCGGCGGGAGCGTCTTTGCCGGGTTCATCGGCTCGTGGTCGGGCGCCAACACGGTGCCCAAGGCCTTCAAGTTGAACGGAGTGACCTGCAACGAGGACGTCACCGACCCGACCGACCCGACGGATCCCGGTGACGGCACGGCCCCCGCGCTGAAAGTCTCCGGGAACAAGCTCGTCGACGCCGCCACCGGCGCCACCCACCGGATGCTCGGCGTGAACCGCTCCGGCGCAGAGTTCATGTGCGTCCAGGGCTACGGGATCTTCGACGGGCCCGTGGACGACGCGTCCGTCAAGGCCATCGCCGACTGGAAGGCCAACACGGTCCGCATCCCGCTCAACGAGGAGTGCTGGCTCGGCCTCGACAACATCAAACCCGAGTACGGAGGTGTCGCCTACCAGAGCGCCATCAAGGATCTCGTCACCAAGGTCGAGGCGCACGGCATGACGCCGATCCTGGAGATGCACTGGTCCTACGGCCAGTACACCGGGAATTCGGCCGGCTGCTCCGACGTCCACGCGACCTGCCAGAAGCCGATGCCCGACGCCCAGTACGCCCCGTCGTTCTGGTCCTCGGTCGCCACCGCGTACAAGGGCGACCCGGCGGTCGCTTTCGACCTGTTCAACGAGCCGTACCCGGACCGTGCCACCTCCAGCCTGTCGGACGCGTGGGCCTGCTGGAAGGACGGCGGCACCTGCCCCGGGATCGGCTACGAGGTCGCGGGCATGCAGGATCTCGTCGACGCCGTCCGCGCCGCGGGCGCCGGGAACCTGATCCTCGCCGGTGGCCTCGCCTACTCCAACGATCTGCGCCAGTGGCTGGACCACGAGCCGGCCGACCCGGCCGGCAACATCGCCGCGGCCTACCACGTCTACAACTTCAACACCTGCGCGAGTGAGAGCTGTTGGGACGAGCAGCTCGCGCCCGTGGCGGCCCAAGTGCCGCTCGTCGCAGGGGAGATCGGTGAGAACACCTGCTCGCACGGGTTCGTCGACCAGGTCATGAAGTGGTTCGACGACCGGCAGCTGTCCTACCTCGGCTGGACCTGGAACACCTGGGACTGCTCCTCGGGCCCCTCGCTGATCAGCGACTACGCCGGCACACCGACCGCCTTCGGCATCGGTCTGCGCGACCACCTGCGATCCGTCAACGGATGACCCCCTCTTCACGGGACAGAAAGGGACACCTCACACCATGAGCCGTACCGAATCGAGCCGCACCGGACTCAGAGGAGGCACCGCGTTGCTCGCGGCGCTCTCCCTCTCCGGAGCCGCCTGTGTCGGCGCCGTCGTGGCCACCCCCGCCAGCGCCGCGACCGCCTGCACCGTCGACTACAAGGTCCAGAACCAGTGGGACACCGGCTTCACCACCGCCGTCACCGTCACCAACAACGGTTCCGCGGTGAACAGTTGGAACCTCACCTGGTCCTACTCCGGCAACCAGAAGGTGACCTCCGGCTGGAACGCGGACATCTCGCAGTCCGGCGCCGACGTCACCGCCAAGAACGTCTCGTACAACGGCACGCTCGCCACCGGGGGCACCGCCTCCTTCGGCTTCAACGGCACGTACAGCGGCACCAACACGCTGCCGACCACGTTCAAGCTGAACGGCGTCACCTGCAACGAGGACACCACCCCGACCGACCCGGACCCCGGCACCGACCCCACGGGCCGCGTCGACAACCCGTACGCCGGCGCGAAGGTGTACGTGAACCCGGAGTGGAAGGCGCACGCCGCCGCCGAGCCCGGCGGCAGCGCCGTCGCCGACCAGCCCACCGGTGTCTGGATCGACCGGATCGCCGCGATCAACGGCGCCAACGGCGGCATGGGGCTGCGCGACCACCTCGACGCCGCCCTCGCCCAGAAGGGCAGCAACGAGGAAGTCGTCCAGCTGGTCGTCTACGACCTGCCCGGCCGTGACTGTGCCGCCCTCGCCTCCAACGGCGAACTCGGCCCCGACGACATAGACAAGTACAAGAGCGACTTCATCGACCCGATCGCCGCGATCCTCGCCGACCCCAAGTACGCGGGCCTGCGCATCGTGACGACCATCGAGCTGGACTCGCTGCCCAACCTCGTCACCAACGTCTCCCCGCGCGCCACGGCCACCCCCAACTGCGACACCATGAAGGCCAACGGCAACTACCAGAAGGGCGTCGGCTACGCCCTCGACAAGCTCGGCGACATCCCGAACGTCTACAACTACATCGACGCCGGTCACCACGGCTGGCTCGGCTGGGACGACAACTTCGGCCCCTCCGCCGAACTCTTCAAGACCGTCGCCACCAGCAACGGCGCGCAGCTGTCCGACGTCCACGGCTTCATCGTGAACACGGCCAACTACAGCGCCCTCAAGGAGGACAACTTCGGCATCGACGACACCGTCAACGGCGTCTCGGTCCGCCAGTCCAAGTGGGTCGACTGGAACCGCTACACGGATGAGCTGTCCTACGCCCAGGCCATGCGTGACAAGCTGGTCTCGCTCGGCTTCGACCAGAACCTCGGCATGCTGATCGACACCTCCCGCAACGGCTGGGGCGGCGCCGCGAGGCCGACGGGACCGGGTGCGAAGACCGACGTGGACACGTACGTCGACGGCGGCCGCTACGACCGGCGCCTCAACACGGGCAACTGGTGCAACCAGGCAGGAGCGGGTCTCGGTGAGCGTCCGCAGGCCGACCCCGCCGCCGGGATCGACGCGTACGTGTGGATGAAGCCGCCGGGGGAGTCCGACGGGTCCAGCACCGAGATCGCGAACGACGAGGGCAAGGGCTTCGACCGGATGTGCGACCCGACGTACACCGGTAACCCGCGCAACAACAACCACATGTCCGGGGCGCTGCCCGACGCGCCGCTGTCCGGGCACTGGTTCTCGGCCCAGTTCCAGGAGCTGCTGAAGAACGCCTACCCGCCGGTCCAGTGACCGACCGCGGGCCCCGCCCCCACTCCCTTTTTGCACGATCGGCAACTCGACTTGCCTGTGGGGGTGGGGCCCGCGCACGCTGGAGAGGCATCCAGCAGGGCACACGAAGGGCGGCGAAGGCACTCATGGCACACGGCCACCACGACCACACGCAGGGGCACCAGGGCCACGGCCACGGGCACGGTCACAAGCACGGCACCAAGGACATGGACTGGGCCACGATGATCCCGCACCTGGAGCGCGGCGCGGAGGTCTACCGCCCCCTGTACACCGAGGCGCTCCAGTGGCTGCACACCGAGCGCCCCGGCGGCACCGGCGTGATCGTCGACGCGGGCAGCGGCCCGGGCGCGATCTCCCTGCAGCTCGCCGACGCCTTCCCGGACGCCCGGATCGTGGCCGCCGACCCGGAGGAGGCCCTCCTCGCCCGCGCCACGCAGCAGTTCGCGGCCGCGGGCATCGCCGACCGCACCAGCACCCTGCGCGTGGAACTCCCCGACAGCATCGACGAGCTGCCGCACGCCGACCTGATCTGGGCGGCCCGCTCGCTGCACCATGTCGGCGACCAGCGCGCCGCGATCGCCGCGCTCGCCTCCCGGCTCAACCCGGGCGGCACCCTCGCCCTCGTCGAGGGCGGCCTCCCGCTGCGCAGTCTCCCGCGCGACTTCGGCTTCGGCCGGCCCGGCCTGGAGACGCGTGCGGACGCCATCGAGGACACCTGGTTCGACGAGATGCGCCGCTCGCTGCCGGGCGCCAAGCAGGACACGGAGGACTGGACGGCCCTCCTCACGGACGCGGGTCTCACCGGCGCCCGCTCCCGCACCTTCCTTCTCGACCTCCCGGCCCCGCTCCCGGCCGCCGGGCGCGAGATGCTCGTCGACATGTGGGAGCGCCGCCGCTCCGTCTTCGAGGAGTCCCTCGACGCCGAGGACGTCGCGACCCTGGACCGCCTCCTCGACCCGCAGGACCCGCAGGGCCTGCACCGCCGCGAGGACGTGTTCCTGCTGGTGGCGCACACGGTGCACGTGGCCGTGAAGGCGTAGCCGCCCGCACTGCCGGCATCTCATGGACGAGGCCACCGCCGCGGACACGATGGGTGCCCGCGGCGGTGGCCCCGGTCGCGACGAGTGGCAGGCCCAGTTGCCGGACCTGCCCTGCCGCAAGGTCCGCCGAGCCCTCACCCGAGGAGGTCAGGCCACGTCGAACGCGGCCGGGTCCGGGCCGATCCGCCGGTCCTCGTTCAGGGCCGAGATCGCGCCCAGGTCCTCGGGGTCCAGCTCGAAGCCGTACACGTCGATGTTCTCCTGGATCCGCGACGGGGTCACGGACTTGGGGATCACCACGTTGCCCAGCTGGATGTGCCAGCGCAGGACGACCTGCGCGGGGGTGCGGCCGTGCTTCTGGGCGATGGCGACGATCGCCGGGACCTCCAGGAGGCCCTTGCCCTGGCCCAGCGGGGACCAGGCCTCGGTGGCGATGCCCAGCTCCGCGTGCCGCTCACGGGAGGCGCGCTGCTGCAGGTGCGGGTGGAGCTCGATCTGGTTGACCGCCGGGATGATGCTCGTCTCCGCGGTCAGCCGGTCCAGGTGCTCCGGCAGGAAGTTCGAGACACCGATGGCCTTGGCGCGGCCGTCCGCGTAGATCTTCTCGAACGCCTTGTACGTGTCCACGTACGTGTCCCTGGCCGGCAGCGGCCAGTGGATCAGGTACAGGTCGACATAGTCGAGGCCCAGCTTGTCCAGGGACTCGTCGAAGGCGCGCAGCGTGCTGTCGTAGCCCTGGTTCGAGTTCCACAGCTTCGTCGTGACGAAGAGCTCCTCGCGCGGCACGCCCGACGCGTTGATCGCCTTGCCGGTGCCCGCTTCGTTGCCGTAGATCGCCGCGGTGTCGATGCTGCGGTACCCGGCCTGAAGTGCCGTCGTGACCGCGGTGGCGGCCTCGTCGTCCGGCACCTGCCACACACCGAAGCCGAGCTGGGGCATCTCGACGCCGTTGTTCAGGATGATCGGGGGAACCTTGCTCACGAGGTGTCGGTCCTTTGGGTCGTCAGTCGGTCGTACTCCCATGGTCAACGATCACGGGCGTACGCGCATTCCTGTGCGGACATTCTGTTTCCCGCAGCGTGACCAGCATGCCAGTCAGGTATGTGAACTGTGGGTCGGAGTGTGATTCTCCTGTGTCCCGAGGTATGCCTCGCGTACCCTGCGGTCCGCGCGGACCGCCTCCGGACTCCCTTCGGCGAGCACGGCACCCAGGTCGAGGACCACGACCCGGGAGCACAGCTCCATCACGAACGCCACGTTGTGCTCGACGAGCAGCACCGCGCACTCCGTCTCCTCGGCGAGCGTGCGCACCACGGACGCGAGCAGGCCGCGCTCCTCGGCCGTCATGCCCGAGGCCGGTTCGTCCAGGAGCAGAACGCGCGGGCGGTCGGCGGCGGCCCGCGCCAGTTCCACCATGCGGGCCCGGCCGACAGGCAGCGTGCCCGCGTACGACGTGGCGAGGTCCGACAGGCCGCAGGACGTCAGCAGGTCCCGGATGCGCGCGGCGTCGGTCCCGCCGCGCCGCCACTCCTGCGCGACCAGCAGATGGTCCGCGACCGTGAGCTGCCCGAACAACTGCTGGCGCTGGAAGGTGCGGCGCATGCCGTGCCGCGCCCGCCACACGGGGGAGCGGCGCGTGACGTCCGTGCCGTCGAGCAGGACGCGGCCGCTGTCGGGGCGCCGGATGCCCGAGACGACGTCGAAGAAGGTCGTCTTGCCCGCGCCGTTCGGCCCGATCAGACCGCACACCTCGCCGGGGGACAGGCGCAGGTCCACCTCCGTCAACGCCGTGACGCCACCGAACCGTACGCCGATCCGCTCGGCCTCCAGGACGTGCGCCCCGCTCATGAGTGGGCCTCCGTGCCGCTGGTCGACGCGATCCCGAGATACGCGTCCGTGAGCCGCTCCGTCTCGACCTTCTCGCGCGGCCCGCACCACGTGACGCGGCCCTGCGCGAGGTAGGCCACCGTGTCGGCGACGCCGAGGATCTCGGACGCCTTCTCCTCGACGAGCAGCAACCCCGTGCCCGCGTCGCGGAGTTCGGCGAGCAGCCGGTACACCTCGTCGACGACTCGCGGCGCCAGCCCGAGCGACGGCTCGTCCGCGATCAGGACCCGCGGCGGACGGTGCAACAGCGGGGCCAGAGCCAGGAGTTGCTGCTCCCCGCCGGAGAGGGAGCCCGCCGGTACGTCCCTGCGGGCGGCCAGGCCGGGGAAGCGCCCGTACACCGTCAACCGGTCGGGTTTGGAGGGAAGTTGGAGGGCGAGGTTCTCGTCCACCGTCAGTGACGGGAAGATGCCGCGGCCCTCCGGGGCCAGGACGACCCCCGCCCGCGCCCGGCGCACCGCCCCCTGCCGGCCGGCGGCGCCCCCGGCCACGTACACCTGTCCGTGCAGCGGTGCGAGCAGCCCCGCCGCCACCTTGCACGTGGTCGACTTCCCCGCGCCGTTCGGTCCGAGCAGGGCCACGATCTCGCCGGGGCGGACGGTCAGGTCGACGCCCTGGAGGACGGGCGCGCCGTCGTATCCGGCCTGTACGCCGCTGAGTTGGAGCGCCGCGTCCGGGTCGGGCCCCGATCCGCCGGGGGGCGCGGGGGCCGGGGCGGTCGTCTCGCGGCGGCGGTGCCTGCGGACCGAGAACGCCGCGCAGTACCCGTCCGGGTCGTTGGCGAGCGCCAGGCCCGCGAGGCCGAACAGGATCACCGGGAGCTGCACCGAGTCCGTGACGTAGTCGCTGATCAGATGCGGGACGACCGCGAAGGTGAGCCCGGCGACCACCGCGAACTGCGGACGCCGCACCCCGGCCGCGACCACCACCGCGAGCCAGATCAGGCCCGTCATCGCGGTGAAGTCGGTCGCCGTGATCCGGGTGTTGTACGACGCGTACATCACGCCGCCGAACCCGGCGAGCCCCGCCGAGAGCGTGAAGAGCAGGAGTTTCGTGCGGACGACGGAGACCCCCGACGCCATCGCCGCCGCCGGTGCCGAGCGCACCGCGAGCATCGCCCGGCCCGCCCGCGAGCCGCGCAGCGCGCTGAGCCCCGCCACCCCCGCCGCGCACAGCACGAGCATCGCGACGCCCATCGCCCGGTCGTCGCCCAGGTCGACCGGTCCGAATACGGCGCGCGGGATCTCCCAGCCGGTGTCGCCGTTGCGCAACCAGCCCATCTGGAACAGGACTTGGTCCGCGAGGAAGGCGAGCGCGAGCGTGGCCAGGGCCAGCGAGCGGCCGCCGAGCCGCAGCGCGGGCAGCGCCACCAGCGCGCCGAGCACCGCCGCCGCGCACGTCCCGATCAGCGCCGCCCCGAGGAACGGCACCCCGTGACGCATCAGCAGCCCGGCGACCAGCGCCGCGCCCGTCACGAACGTGGCCTGCGCGAGCGAGACCATCGCGCCGAGCCCGGTGACGACCGTGAACGAGATGAACACCAGGGAGATCGCGAGCCCCTGGGCGAGGATCCCGCTCCAGAACGGGGTCGTCACCGTGTAGAAGGCGAGGCCCAAGAGCAGCCCCGCCACCGCCCAGGGGCCCCAGCGGCGCGCCCACGAGCGGCCCGCCAGATAGTCGACCGGCGGCGCGTCCGTCGCCGCCGTGCCCGCCGTGCGCTGCCGCCGCGTGAGCAGCAGCAGCCCGGCGAACAGGATCAGGAACGGCACCGCCGTACGGAAACCGGTGATCCGCTCGGCGAACGAGGCGTACCCCGCGACCAGGTTCTGCAGCACCCCGAGCCCGAGCCCGCCCGCGAACGCCAGCGGGATCGACAGGAAGCGGCCGAGCACCGCGGCCGTCGCCGACACGAACAGGAACAGCGTGAAGTCGTGCGAGGAGAGGCCGAGCAGGGGAGTGGCGAGCACCCCGGCGAGCCCGGCCAGGCCCGACGACAGCATCCACGCGACCGACGAGAGCCGGTCCGCGCTCATCCCGCGCAGCTCGACGAGCGCCCGGTTGTCCACGGCGGCCCGCAGTTTCAGCCCAAGTGCCGTGTGACGCAGCAGAATCCACAGACCGAGCGCGACGACCGCCGTCGTCACCCATGTGATCAGCTGGTCGGAGTCGATGCCGACGCCGTCCATCAGCTGCCAGTTCTTCGCCGGGCTCGGCCCCACGCCGGGCAGCCCGAACTGGTTCTCCGCGGGCAGCACGGACGCCCCCGCGTCGTCGAGCAGCTCCACCACCCACAGGCCGAGCGCGGGCAGCGCGACGAGCAGTCCGATCGTCGCGACGATCTGCGCGGTCTCCCCGACCCGCGCCAGCTTGCGGAACATCAGCCGGTCAAGTCCCCACCCCAGCAAGGGAGACACGATCAGGACGAGCAGCAGGGCCGTCGGCACGGCGGGCCACCCGAGGCCCGAGTGCAGCTCGTAGAAGGCGAGCGCGCACAGATAGGCCGTCGCGCCGTGCGCGAAGTTGAACAGGCCGGACGCGGAGTAGGACAGGACGAGCCCCGTCGCGAGCAACGCGTACAGCGCGCCCGAGACGAGCCCGCTCAGAACGAAGGCAAGCAGGTCAGCCATGAGAACTCCCCTGCGCGGTCGGCTACTTGAAGGGGATCGGGTCGTAGCACTTGAACGGTGCCGACACCCGGTACGAGCCGCCCTTGAGCTGCACGAGCGCTCCGCAGCCGAACGACTCCCGCTGCCCGCGCGGCAGTTCGCGGTCGCCGACCATCGTCCCGGTGTCCGAGAACCCGCTCGCCGCCTTCTGGAACGACGCCACGGTCAGGTCCTTGCCGGCCTTCTTCGCGACGGCCAGGAAGAGGTCCGCGCTCATGTAGCCGGTCATCATGTGCATGTTGAGCGGAACGTCCTTACCGCCCGACGCCTTCTTGATGTCCGCCTTGAACTGGTCCATCTGCGCCGACTTCGACTCGAACGGCTCGAAGGAGAGCAGCACGTGCACCCCGTCGAGCGCCTGCTTCGTCGCGCTCTTGGCGAGCAGCCCCGGGTCGTAGTCGGTCGGATCGGTGAGCACGCCCTTGAACCCGGTGCGCTTGACGGTGGTGAACAGACCGATGTTGTACGGGGTCTGCATGACGGACACGACCACGTCCGGTGCCTTGCCGCCGTCGCTGCGCAGCAGTTCCTTCGTGTACGCGGACCAGTCGCTCGGCACGGACGTCGCGGGCACGGACGCCTTGGCGTACGTCACCTTGTAGCCGGCCGACGCGAACGACTGCTTGTAGGTGCGGATGGCGAAGGTGCCTGCGTCGTTGTCGTTGGCGAGGATCGCGACCGACCTGCCCTTCGAGCCGCCCGTGACGTGCTTGAGCCCCTCCGGCCAGGTCTGCGAGATGGTGCCGCCCGGCATCGGCACCATGCAGCCGCCGAAGCCGTAGATGTAGGTCGGCCCGCAGAACGACGGCAGCGTGCCCCAGCCGAACGTCGGTACCTTCTGTTTCTGCAGGAAGTCCGCGCCGGAGAACGTCACCGAGCTCATCGGCGCGATCGCGAACACCTTGTCCTGCTGGACGAGTTTGCGGGCCGCGGCGAGGTTCTTCGCCGGCTCCTGGCCGTCGTCCTCCGCGCCCAGGTACTCGATCTTCCGGCCGTTGATCCCGCCCTCGGCGTTGGCCCGGTCGAAGCGGGCCCTGGCGCCCAGGTCGGTGTCCTTCTTGCTGTACCCGCTCGCGGTCGTCATCGAGACGATGCCGCCGACCTTGATGGTGTCGTCGGTCACTCCGCGTACCGAACCGCCCTTCGCGCCGGGCGAGTCGGTGCTGGTGGCGGTGGAGTTGCAGGCGGTGGCGAGCAGAAGTGCCGCCACGGTGGCGGTGATGGCGCGGATCGGTCGCGACACGGTCGGGCCCCCTCCGTCGAAGTGAGGGTGATTCTGTGTGCGACCTGATGAACCGTCAATAAGTGACGCATCGGTAATTGATGAACCGTCAGAAACCGTCGGACGTGCACGAGCGGCCGGATCACGCCCGGTACAGCGCCTCCACCTCGGACGCGTACGCCGTCTCGATCGCCTTCCGCTTCAGCTTCAGGGACGGGGTGAGCAGCCCGTGCTCCTCGCTGAACTGGTGCGCCAGGATCCGGAACGTACGGATCGACTCGGCCTGCGAGACCAGGGTGTTGGCCGCGACGACCGCGCGCCGCACCTCCATCTCCAGATCGGGGTCGCGCACCAGCTCGGCCGGGTGCATCATCTGCTTGTTGCGCATGCCGAGCCAGTGCTCGACGGCCTCCGAGTCGAGCGTGACGAGCGCGGCGATGTAGGGCCGGTCGTTGCCGACGACGATGCACTGCGCGACCAGCGGATGGTCGCGCACCCGCTCCTCCAACTGCTGCGGCGAGACGCTCTTGCCGCCGGAGGTCACGAGGATCTCCTTCTTGCGGCCGGTGATGGTCAGATAGCCGTCCTCGTCGAGGGCGCCCAGGTCACCGGTGGCGAGCCAGCCGTCGTGCAGGGTGGCGTCGGTCGCCTTGGGGTCGTTGAGATACCCCTGGAAGACGTTGCCGCCGTAGAGCCAGACCTCACCGTCCTCCGCGATGTGCACGGTGGTGCCCGGAATGGCCTTGCCGACCGTGCCGTACCGGGTCTGCTCGGGCGGGTTCGCGGTGGCCGCGGCCGTCGACTCGGTCAGCCCGTAGCCCTCGTAGATCGTGACGCCCGCGCCCGCGAAGAACAGGCCGAGCCGGCGGTCCATGCCCGAGCCGCCCGACATCGCGTGCCGCACCCTGCCGCCCATCGCCTCGCGCACCTTGGAGTAGACGAGCTTGTCGAAGAGCGAGTGCTGCATGCGCAGCGACGCCGACGGCCCGGGGCCGGTGCCGAACGCCTTGGCCTCCTGGGCGTCCGCGTACTTCACGGCGCACTCCACGGCCTTGTCGAACGCGCCCGCCCTGCCGTCCTTCTCGGCCTTGCGGCGGGCCGCGTTGAACACCTTCTCGAAGATGTACGGGACCGCGAGGATGAACGTCGGACGGAACGCCTGGAGGTCGGGAAGGAGCGCGGCCGCGTTCAGCTGCGGCTGGTGCCCCATCTTGACGCCGCCGCGCACCGCCGCGACCTGCACCATCCGCCCGAAGACATGGGCGAGGGGCAGGAAGAGCAGGGTGGAGGCCGTCCGGTCCCGCTTGGAGGAGAACACCGGCTCCCAGCGCTGGATCATCGTGTCGCCCTCGAACATGAAGTTCGCGTGCGAGATGACACAGCCCTTGGGGCGGCCGGTCGTGCCGGACGTGTAGATGATCGTGGCGGTCGAGTCCGGGGTCACCGCCTTGCGGTGCCGGTGCACCGTCTCGTCGTCGATGTGGGTGCCGGACGCGGTCACCTCGTCGACGGCGCCGCCGTCCAGCTGCCACAGCCGGTGCAGCTGCGGCAGCCGGTCGATGACCGTCGCGATGGTCATCGCGTGGTCCTCGTGCTCCACGACCGCCGCCGAGACCTGGGCGTCGTACAGCATCCAGAAGACCTGCTCGGCCGAGGACGTCGAGTAGATCGGGACGACCTGGGCGCCGATGGACCACAGGGCGAAGTCGAAGAGGGTCCACTCGTAGCGCGTGCGGGACATGATGGCGACCCGGTCGCCGAACCGGATGCCCTGGGCGAGCAGCCCCTTGGCCAGGCCCAGTACCTCGTCGCGGAACTGGGCCGAGGTGACGTCGCGCCACCGGCCCTCCGCGTCCTTGCGGCCGAAGGCGATGTGGTCGGGATCGTCAAGGGCATGGTCGAACACGGCGTCGGCCAGGCCGCCCACCGGCGGTGCCGATGCCAGAGCGGGGGTGGTGAACTCACGCAATGTTGCTCCTTGTGGCGCTCCGCACAGCGACCGCGACGGTACCCGACCGCGCGCTCCGGCGGGAGGGGTGCCAACTCGCCGGTAGCGCGCGGAATATGCACAGGTCAGCCGTTTAAATGCGGCCACAAGGGACTGGGCGGGACAGAATACTTACGGCCCAGTAAGTTTCGGTTCCGTAATCTCCCGGCGCTCTTCACCGTTCCTCATCGGTCTCCACCGAATCTGTACGGACAGCTCAGCGCGAGACCGCGGCCGGACTTTTGGGCGGAGTGGTCGGTTCCGCAACCGGTGCCTTCGGGGACCGTACCAAAAGGAGCACCAGCAGTCCTGAGCCGATCGCCACACAACCTGCCAGCACGGATGCCGAGTTGAGCCCCTGTGCGAACGCCGTGTGCAGCGCCCGCTCCGGTATCCGCCCGCGCAGCGCGTCCGCCCCGCCGCCCGCGAGGGCGTGCGCCGCGCCGCTCGGCAGGGTGTCCTGCATCCGGGAGATGACGACGGTGCCGAAGACGGCGATGCCGAGTGCGTACCCGAGCTGCCGGAACGTGTTCAGCGCGCCACCGGCCATCCCGGCCCGCTCCGGCTCCACGGTGGCCAGCGCCGCGCCCGCGATGCCGGGGGAGACCAGGCCCACGCCCACCCCGGCGAGCAGCAGCCCCGGCACCAGCGCGCTCCAGGTCGACCCCGCGTCGAGCACCGCCTGGCAGTAGGCCCCGACCCCGATGAGCACGAGCCCGCCGCCCACGGTGATCCGCGCGGGCACCCCGTGCAGCAGCTTGCCGCCCAGGATCGCCACCACCATCGACGCCCCCGAGAGGGACAGGAAGACCAGGCCGCCGCGGACCGGGCTCATCCCGAGCAGCGTCTGGAGCCACAGCGACAGATACGGCAGCACCCCGAACGCGGCCGCGTTGAACGCGAACGCTCCCGCCATCACGCCCACGAACGCGGGCCGGCGCAGCAGCCGCAGATCCAGCATCGGATGCGCGGAGCGCCGCTCCACCCCCACGAAGGCGAGCAGCGCGACGGCGGCGACGAGGAAGGAGACGAGCGCGCCCCGCTCGCCCCAACCCTGCTCGCCCGCCCGGATCACGCCGTACGTCGCCGAGCCCGCGAACACCGCGAACGTCGCCGTCCCCGCCCAGTCGACCCGCCGCGACCTCGGCCCGCGCGACTCGGGCACGTACCGCAGCGTCAGCCACACGGCCGCGACGCTCACCGGCAGATTGACCCAGAAGATCCACCGCCAGCCGGGCCCCTCGGTGAGCAGCCCGCCGAGGACCGGGCCGATCGCCGCGGCGCCGCCGCTCACCGCCCCGAAGACCCCGAGCGCCGTCGACCGCTGCCGCCCCTGGTAGACGGCGCCGATGATCGGCAGGGTCGTCGCGAACATCGCCGCGGCGCCCAGGCCCTGGACGACACGGGACGCGACGAGCAGCTGCGGCCCGCTCGCGAGCCCGCACGCCAGCGAGGCGGCCGCGAACAGGACCACGCCCACCACGTGCACGCGCCGGCGGCCCAGGATGTCGGCGGCGGCTCCGACTCCGAGCAGCAGCCCGGCCAGGGCCAGCGCGTATCCGTCCATCACCCACTGCAGATCACTGAGCGAGGCGTGCAGCGCCCCCGCCATGTCCGGCAGCGCGACGACGGCGATCGACACGTCCAGCAGCAGCATGAATGTGCCCAGGCAGACCGCCGTCAGGGTCCCCCATGTACGCATGGTGATTCCGACCTTTCATCGTTCTCGGATCATCGATCCCGTATCGAGTGCGTTGGTGCTCCGTACGATGGGTCGCGGACGGCCGATCGCCGTGACCACACGTCCTGAAGCGACGGAATCCGACATCGAGACGAGGCCCTGGGATGGAATCCCTCCTGTTCGACGAGCTGGACCTCAGGATCCTCCAGGCCCTGGAGGCCGACGGACGGGCGCCCTTCAGCCGGATCGCCGAGGTCATCGGCGTCTCCGACCAGACCGTGGCCCGCCGCTACCGCAGGCTCGTCGCCGACGGCGGCCTGCGCGTCGTCGGCCTCAAGGACAGCCAGGTCCTCGGCCTCGACAACTGGATGCTGCGGCTGCGCTGCGCGCCGGAGGGCGCCGAGACCATCGCCGCCGCCCTCGCCCGCCGCCCCGACACCTCCTGGATCGGGCTCACCTCGGGCGGCACCGAGATCGTCTGCGGCACCGTGCCGCGCAGCCCCGGCGACCACGACGACCTGCTGCTCGGCAAGCTGCCGCGCACCCCGCACATCGTGGAGATCCGCGCCCAGCTCACACTGCACCGCTTCTTCGGCGGCCCCGAGGGCTGGCTGCGCAAGTACGGACCGCTCACCGCGGACCAGGTCGCCGCCCTGCGCCCGCCGCCGCCCGATCTCTCCACGCCCGTGACGCTCACCCCGGAGGACGACGCGCTCCTCGCCGTCCTGAAGCGCGACGGCCGTGCCACCTACCCCGAGCTGCAGCGCGCCACGGGCCGCTCCGAGTCCGCGGTCAAACGCCGGCTGGCCCAGCTGCTCGGCTCCGGGGCGCTCTACATCGACGTCGAGTACGACCTCCTCGGCCTCGGCTACGGCGTCGCCGCGATGCTGTGGATCACCGCGGCGCCCCGCCACCTCGACGAGGTGGGCCGGGCCCTGGCCGGGCACCAGGAGATCGCGCACGCGGCGGCCACGGCGGGCCCGTCCAACCTGGTGGCCACGGCACTGGCCCGCGACACCGCGGACCTGTACCGGTACGTGAGCGGAAAACTCGGCCACCTCAAAGGCGTCGAGCACGTGGAGACAGCGCCGTTCATGCGCCGGGTCAAGCAGCTGACGTACCGGCCGCCGCTGCGGTAGCTACCGGGCGGGCCGGTGCAGCCGCTCGCCGCCCGACAGGATCGCCTGCGCCAGCGCTTGCGCAGGCCCCCGCCGGGTGTCGCCGCGCACCACGAAGTCCACCTCGCCCAGCTCCGGAAGGCCCACCCGCTCCGGCACCCGCGCCAGGCCCGGCGGGATCAGGCCCCGGGAGTGCGCCATCACGCCGAGCCCGGCGCGGGCCGCCGCGATCAGCCCGTTCAGCGAACCGCTCGTACAGGCGATGCGCCAGGCCCGCCCGTGCCGCTCCAGGGCCTCCAGGGCGAGGGCGCGCGAGATCCCCGGCGGCGGATACACGATCAACGGCACCGGACGCTCCGGATCGATCCGCAGCCGCTCCGAACCGATCCACACGAGGCGGTCGTGCCACACCGACTCGCCGCCCGGAACCTCGGGCCGCCGCTTGGCGAGCACCAGGTCGAGCTTGCCCGCGTCCAGCAGCTCGTGCAGCGTCCCGGACAGCTCGACGGTCAACTCCAGATCCACTTCGGGGTGTTCGTCCCTGAATGCCTCCAGGATCTCCGGGAGCCGGGTCAGCACGAAGTCCTCCGACGCCCCGAACCGCAGCCGCCCGCGCAGCCGCGTCCCCGTGAAGAACGCGGTGGCCTGCTCGTGCACCTCGAGCATCCGCCGCGCGAAGCCGAGCATCGCCTCCCCGTCCTGGGTCAGCTCCACGGAGTGCGTGTCCCGGGTGAACAGCGTCCGCCCGGTCACGTCCTCCAGGCGGCGCACGTGCTGGCTGACCGTCGACTGCCGCAGGCCGAGCCGGCGCGCGGCCTGCGTGAAGCTCAGCGTCTGCGCCACCGCCAGAAACGTTCTCAACTGCCCGGGGTCGTACATACCGCCGACCCTACCCTCGCTCATCACGTGACGTGATGACAGTCAGAGCGGTATGCAGGATTCCCGATCAAGAAGGAGAGGAGGACGATGGAGAGGGCACGACCTGAACCGAGAGCAAGGAACCCATGAAACGCCTGAGCTGGCCGAGCTGGATGCCGATCGACCCGTACATCCTGGCGTTGATCGCAACCGTGGGCCTCGCCGCGCTCCTCCCGGCGCGCGGCACCGCAGCAGACGTCGCCTCCGGCGCCTCGACCACCGCCGTCGCCTTCCTCTTCTTCCTCTACGGGGCCCGCCTGTCGACCCGTGAGGCGATGGACGGGCTGCGCCACTGGCGCCTCCACGTCACCGTCCTGGCCTGTACGTTCGTCCTCTTCCCGCTGCTCGGCATGGCGGCCCGCGGTCTCGTCCCGGTCCTGCTGCCGCAGAACCTGTACGAGGGCCTGCTCTTCCTCACCCTCGTCCCGTCGACGATCCAGTCCTCGATCGCGTTCACCTCGATCGCGCGCGGCAACGTCCCGGCGGCGATCTGCGCGGGCTCCTTCTCCTCGCTCGCGGGCATCGTGATCACCCCCCTCCTCGCGGCGGCCCTGCTCGGCAACAGCGGCGGCGGTTTCAACGCCGACTCGCTCGTGAAGATCGTGCTCCAGCTGCTCGTGCCGTTCGTCGCGGGCCAGTTGCTGCGCCGCTGGATCGGCGGCTTCATCGCCCGCCACAAGAAGATCCTCGGCTACGTCGATCGCGGCTCGATCCTGCTCGTCGTCTACACGGCGTTCAGCGAGGGCATGGTCCAGGGCATCTGGCACCAGGTCAGCGCGGTCCGCCTCGCAGGCCTGCTGGTCGTCGAGGCCGTGGTGCTCGCCGTGATGCTGGCGGTGACCTGGTACGGCGCGAAGGCGCTCGGCTTCGACCGCGGCGACCGCGTCGCGATCCAGTTCGCGGGGTCGAAGAAGTCCCTGGCCTCGGGACTGCCCATGGCGAGCGTCCTGTTCGGCGCGCACGCCTCGCTCGCGGTGCTGCCCCTGATGCTCTTCCACCAGATGCAGCTGATGGTCTGCGCGGTGATCGCCAAGCGCCGCGCCAAGGACCCCGAGGAGCCGCAGACTCCGCGGATCACCCCGGCGGTCCAAGACGTACGGTCACGAACCGCGGCCGGTACAGCGACACGTTCCGGCTGAGCTGGGCCTGCGCGGCGGCGGGCGAGGCGTCCAGCCAGTTCACGTCGTAACTCAGGACGAGCCGCCCGTCGCCGCCGAGTTCGGGATGCGCCTGCGGGTTGTACGCGGCGATCCCGGGCCCGGCGACCGGGTCCCGGGGCAGCGGCGGGGTGAGCGCCGGCGCCGGACCGTGCCAGGGGCCGGCCGGTGAACACGCCCAGTACGACGTCACGTTCCGCAGCCCGGACGTGCCCGCGGCCGTCGTGAACAGCACATACGTCCCCGACTGCCGTACGACGCCGAACGCGCTGCCGACGCCCCGCCGCTGCCCGTCGCCGAGCACCGGAGCGGGCGCCGCGCCCGAGCGCCACCGCTTCCCGTCCCAGTACTCCCACGCGGCGGCGTCCGCGAGCCGCCCGTCGGGCACCCGCGCGACGTAGGCGCGGTGCACCGGCCGCTGCCCGTCGTCACCGCCGAAGACGTACGTCCGTCCGTCGGCGCCGGTGACCGCGGTCGTCCCGAACAGGACGCGCCGCGCCGGGTCGGACACCTGCCGCTGGTCGAGGATCTGCGTGATCCCTTCGAGCCGCAGACCGGGCAGCGACAGGGTGGCCACCTCGGTCGCGGTCGGCACCCCGTAGATCCAGGAGCCGCTGCCCTGCGTCCGGGTCCACAGCAGGACCCGGACGACCTTCTCGGCGGAGCCGGGGGAGCGGGGCTCCACCCGCGCGGCCACCGGCCAGCGCCACTCGCCGACGCCCGTCTCCGGGAACAGCGGCGCGGCGACGGTCCGCTCCAGGCGGCCCGAACGCCCCATCACCACGGCCGAGTTGCGGACGAAGGGCGCGCTCGCGTCGCGCCAGGAGTGGTTCTGCCCGGCCGGGTTCGGCGCGGGGTGCACCGGCCCCAGATACGTGTCCGAGAACAGCCACAGGACCCGCCCGTCGGGCAGCCGCACCGAGTGCGACCCGTCGCCGCCGGTCCAGTCGTCGGTGCGGGAGGCGTCGTCCCCGTAGCGGACGAACTCGGCGTTGAGCCGGGAGTCGACGGCCCAGGACGAGACCGTGCGCGCCGCGCAGGCCGCGCCGCCCTCCCGGTGCGGGAGCAGCAGCAGGCCCGCGACGACGGCGGCGCAGAGGAACCCGACCAGTACCAGGACCGGTCCCTTCCCGCGCCGCCCTCGCCCGCCTCGCTCACGCCGATGCACAGTGCGCGACGCTAGCCGTGTCCCGCGCGCCGTGCACCCGGTCGTCCGTCGTCGGATCGGGCGCGCGCCGCGGCTGCAGCCGGTCGAGCGTGAACCGGGCGAACCGGATCTGTCCCGCAGCCGGGCGGTGTCGACCTTCTCGCTCCGGTCGCGCGCGTCCACCGCGCCGCCCTCGTGCAGCAGGCCCACGTGCGCGTCGTCGGCCCGCATCAGGTCCGAATAGCCCGACCAGTCCGCGGTCACCACGGTGCCCCGGTCGAAGCTCTCCCAGGTCCGCCCGCCGTCGTAGGAGGACCGGATCGTCATCGTGCGCCGCCGGTCCGGGTCGCCGGGGCAGGCGAGCAGCAGCCGTCTGTGCGTGCGTCAGGGGATGAGGACGACCTTCCCGAGGTTGCTCCGACCCTCGATCGCGGCGTGTGCGTCGGCGGCGTCGGACAGCGCGAACTCCGCGCTCACGCACGGCTTCAGATGCCCCGTCAGAAACAGGTCCCAGAGTTCCCCGCGCCACTTCTCGTACGTCTCGGGCCTCCCGCGCGCGATGAGCGCCATCTGGAAGCCGATCACCGACTTGGCGCCCACCAGCAGGTCGTACGCCTCCACCGTGCCGCCGCCCGAGCTGTACGCCACGAGCCGGCCGTGCGGGGCGAGCGCGCCCACCGCGGGCTTGAGCAGTTCCCCGCCGACCGCGTCGAGGGCGTAGTCGACCGGCTCGCCCCAGGAGTCGGCGCCGTACGTGACGACGTCGTCCGCCCCGAGGCCGCGCACGAAGTCGGCCTTGCGGTCGTCGGAGACGGCGGCCACGATCCGCTGCGCGCCCCTCAACCGGGCCAGTTGCAGGGCGAGATGGCCGACCCCGCTCGCCGCCGCCGTGATCAGCGCGGACTCGCCGGGCTCCGGGCGCGCCGCCTCCAGGGCCCCGTACGCGACGAGCCCGCTGCGCACCAGCGCGACCGCGTCCACCGCGCTCGCGCCGTCCGGGACGGGGGAAGCCATCGCGACGTCGAGCAGTGCGAAGTCGGCGTAGCCGTGGCCGAAGACCAGGCCCGTGACGCGGTCGCCCACCGCGTACGCCGTCACGCCCTCGCCGAGCGCGGCCACCTCGCCCGCGATCTCGCCGCCGAGTGCGATGGGCTCACGGGGTTCGCGCACCTTCCGTACGACGGGCAGCGTGACGCCGATCGCCGCGACGCGCACGAGCAGCTGACCCGGTCCGGGCGCGGGGGCCGGCGCCTCCTCCAGGAACAGGACCTCGGGGCCGCCGCTGTGTTCGTACCGGACACGACGCATACGCGTCACCGCCTCAGGGATCGGTGGGTGGGAACGGTGGGGGAACGGTGAGTGGGGACCGTGGGGCCGGGCCCCGGATATCGTTGGGAGCCCCAACGGTAAGGGCAAATTCATTGGGAAGTCCAATGTTTTTCCGGTTAGGGTGCTCCCATGCCCGAGGAAACCGCCCCCAGCACCATCCGCGACCTGCCCAGCTGGCTCCTGGGCCGGGCCGCGGCGCGCGGCCGCGGCCTGGTCGCCGACGCCCTCGCCGAGCGCGGCCTGAAGATGTGGCACCACGTGGTGCTGAGCGCGGTCGCCGATCTGCAGCCCGTCGCCCAGGCGGACCTCGTGCGCAGCGTGCAGCTCGACCCGAAGGACATGGTCGGGGTGCTCAACGACCTCCAGGCCGCGGGCCTCGTCGAGCGCACCCCCGACCCCAAGGACCGCCGTAAGAACGCGGTCACGATCACGGACGGGGGCGTCCGCCTCGTCCGGGACTGCGCGCGGGCGGCCCGCGTCGCGAACGACGAACTCCTGGCGCCGCTCGGCGCGGCCGAGCGCACGGCCTTCCTGGCGATGCTGCGCCGCGTGGTCGAGGCTCCTTGACTGGGCGGATCAGCTCCGCGCGGTGGAGGCTCCCTGACGGGGCGGCTCGGCTCCGCGCGGTGGAGGCCCGCTGACGGGGCGGATCAGCTCCGCGCGGCCGGGATCCGCAGATCGATCCGGTGCTCACCCGCGTACACGTTCATGGACGGCCCCCGCAGGAAGCCGACCAGCGTGAGCCCGGTCTCCGCGGCCAGGTCAACGGCCAGCGACGACGGCGCCGAGACCGCGGCGAGCATCGGGATGCCCGCCATGACCGCCTTCTGCGCCAGCTCGAAGGAGGCGCGGCCCGAGACCAGCAGGATCGAGCGGGACAGCGGCAGGTCGTCGTTCTGCAGGGCCCGCCCGACCAGCTTGTCCACCGCGTTGTGCCGGCCGACGTCCTCCCGCGTGTCGACGAGACGGCCCTCCTCGTCGAAGAGCGCCGCGGCGTGCAGCCCGCCGGTCCTGTCGAAGACGCGCTGCGCCTCGCGCAGCCGGTCCGGCAGCGTGGCCAGCAGGTCGGGGGTGACCCGCACCGGGGGAGTGTCGGCGATCGGGAACCGGGCCGTGGTCCGCACCGCGTCCAGGCTCGCCTTGCCGCACAGGCCGCAGGACGACGTCGTGTAGACGTTCCGCTCCAGTGTGATGTCGGGCAGCTCGACGCCCGGGGCCGTGCGCACGTCCACCACGTTGTACGTGTTCGAGCCGTCCTGCGTCGCGCCCGCGCAGTACACGATGTTCTGCAGGTCGGCGCCGGTACCGAGGACGCCCTCACTGACCAGGAACCCGGCCGCGAGCGCGAAGTCGTCACCCGGGGTGCGCATCGTGATGGCGAGCGGCTTGCCGTTCAGCCGGATCTCCAGCGGCTCCTCGGCGACAAGCGTGTCCGGCCGGGAGGAGATGTGCCCGTCCCTGATCCGGATCACCTTGCGCCGTTCCGTGACACGTCCCATGTCTTGATCAGTCCCGGTTCTGTCCGTACGTGCGTGCTGGCCGACCCCTCCATTGTCCTGCACGTGTGCCGAACACGGGGCGCCGCGTGGCGACTGATTGCATACCGTCGACGAATTCTGTGCGGAACCGCGTCGGGGGACTTCCCAACTCCCCTGCCCCCTCCTACCTTTCGGGATCATGAGGCCCCCTGTCGCACCACCCGGCTGGAGCCGCTGGCTCGTTCCCCCGGCCGCCCTGTCCATCCATCTGTCCATCGGCCAGGCCTACGCCTGGAGTGTCTTCAAACCGTCCCTCGAATCGGCGCTGCACCTCAGTGGCACCCAGAGTGCGCTCCCGTTCCAGCTCGGCATCGTGATGCTCGGCCTGTCCGCCGCGTTCGGCGGCACGCTGGTCGAGCGCAACGGGCCCCGCTGGGCGATGTCCGTCGCCCTGATCTGCTTCTCGCTGGGCTTCCTGATCTCCGCGCTCGGCGCAGGCCTTGAGCAGTACTGGCTGATCGTCCTCGGCTACGGCTTCGTCGGCGGCATCGGTCTCGGCATCGGCTACATCTCCCCGGTCTCCACTCTGATCAAGTGGTTCCCCGACCGGCCCGGGATGGCCACCGGCATCGCGATCATGGGCTTCGGCGGCGGTGCGCTGATCGCCTCGCCGTGGAGCGCCCAGATGCTGGAGTCGTTCGGCTCCGGCAACGGCGGCCTGGAGCTGGCGTTCCTGGTGCACGGCCTGGTCTACGCCGTGTTCATGTCGCTCGGTGTGCTGCTCGTGCGGGTGCCGGCCGGTGCCGTACCGGCGAAGGGCTCCGCGCGACCGGTCGCCGCGGGACCGCAGGTGTCCGCGAAGCAGGCGATCCGCACCCCGCAGTTCTGGCTGCTGTGGATCGTCCTGTGCATGAACGTGACCGCGGGCATCGGCATCCTGGAGAAGGCCGCGCCCATGATCACGGACTTCTTCCAGGACAGCGGCACCCCGGTCTCCGTCTCCGCCGCGGCGGGCTTCGTCGCGCTGCTGTCCGCCGCGAACATGGCGGGCCGCATCGGCTGGTCCTCCACCTCCGACCTCATCGGCCGCAAGAACGTCTACCGCCTCTACCTCGGCGTGGGCGCCCTGATGTACCTGCTCATCGCCCTCTTCGGCGACAACTCCAAACCCCTCTTCGTCGTCTGCGCGCTGGTGATCCTCTCCTTCTACGGCGGCGGCTTCGCGACGATCCCCGCCTACCTGAAGGACCTCTTCGGCACGTACGAGGTCGGGGCCATCCACGGCCGGCTGCTCACCGCCTGGTCCCTGGCGGGCGTGCTCGGCCCGCTCATCGTCAACCGGATCGCCGACAGCCAGGAGAGCGCGGGCAAACACGGCGCGTCCCTCTACGGCCTCTCGTTCGTGATCATGATCGGGCTGCTCGTCGTCGGCTTCGTCGCCAACGAGTTCGTACGACCCGTCGCCGCCCGCCACCACCACGTCCCCGCACCCAGGGAGTCCACCGATGGAACCGACACCGCAGCCGACACCGCCCGGGGCCGCAACCAGTCCGCCTAGGCGCAGGGCGCTGATCGCCGTCGCCTGGCTGTGGGTGGGGGCGCCGCTCGCCTACGGCCTGTACGAACTGGTGCAAAAGGCAACTCAACTGTTCACCGGCTGATCGGTCGGAAGCCTCCAAGCCTTGCGCCGCATTCCTGTCGTTTACGTCACCCCGTACTCGCCGGTCGCTGACCAGACTTGAATGTCCGCAGCTCGGACGGGACGCAGCGCGCCCGCGGGCAAGGCACACGAGGGGACGCTCCATGATGGCTCCGCACGGTTCGCGCATCGTCGGCATCGGTCACTATCAGCCGGCCAGGATCCTCACCAACGAGGACCTGGCGGGCATGGTCGACACCAGCGACGAGTGGATCCGCTCCCGCGTCGGCATCCGCACCCGGCACATCGCCGGTCCCGACGAACCGGTCGACGAGCTCGCCGCGCACGCCGCCGCCAAGGCGCTGGCCGCGGCGGGCCTGACCGCCGACGCCGTGGACCTGGTCGTCGTCGCCACCTCCACCGCCGTCGACCGCTCCCCGAACATGGCGGCCCGGGTCGCGCACCGCCTGGGCGTGCCGTCCCCGGCCGCCCTCGACCTGAACGTCGTCTGCGCCGGTTTCACCCACGCCCTCGCCACCGCCGACCACACCCTGCGGGCCGGGGCCGCGCGCCGCGCCCTCGTCATCGGCGCCGACAAGATGTCCGCCGTCACCGACTGGACGGACCGCACCACCTGCGTCCTGACCGGCGACGGCGCGGGCGCCGTCGTGGTCGAGCCGTGCGCCGACGGCGAGGAGCCCGGCATCGGGCCCGTGCTGTGGGGCTCCGTGCCGGAGATGGGCAACGCGGTCCGCATCGAGGGCGAGCCCGCGCGCTTCGCCCAGGAGGGCCAGTCCGTCTACCGGTGGGCGACCCGTTCCCTGCCCCCGCTGGCCCGCGAGGCCTGTGCGAAGGCGGGCCTGGCCCCGGCCGACCTGGCCGCCGTCGTGCTGCACCAGGCGAACCTGCGGATCATCGAGCCGCTCGCCGAGAAGATCGGCGCGGTCAACGCGGTCGTCGCCCGGGACGTCATCGACTCCGGGAACACCTCCGCCGCGAGCGTTCCGATGGCCCTGTCGAAGCTGGTCGAGCGCGGTGAGCTGCGCAGCGGGCAGCCCGCGCTGCTTTTCGGCTTCGGCGGAAATCTCTCCTACGCGGGCCAGGTCGTGCGCTGCCCGTGACGTCTTCGGGGCCCGTCGGGCGACCCGCCGGATGTGACGAGCCCAACTCCCTCTAGCTGTAGCGATTGTGCTCGGTAAACTGTATTCCAAAGACAATCCGTCGACCGTCTTCCGTCATTCCGTCGGGACCGGCACGGCCGGATGGTCCGAGGCCCAGGAGGGGGACCACGATGTTGTCCACAGGACTGCCGCAGGGGGCGGTGCCGAAGCTGGAGCGCCCGGGACCGCTGCGCGAGCGCGTCTACGAGGCACTGCTCGAACTCATCACGACGCGTGCCCTGCAGCCCGGCCAGCACCTGGTCGAGAGCGAACTCGCCGGACACCTGGGCGTCTCGCGCCAGCCGGTGCGCGAGGCGCTCCAGCGGCTCAACACCGAGGGCTGGGTGGATCTGCGCCCGGCCCAGGGCGCCTTCGTGCACGAGCCGACGGAGGAGGAGGCCGATCAACTCCTCACGGTCCGTACGCTGCTGGAGGCCGAGGCCGCCCGGCTCGCTGCCGCCAATGCGGGCAAGACGGGCATCACCGCCCTTGAGGCACTGTGCGCGAAGGGCGAACAGGCCGTCGCGGACGGCGACGTGGACCTGGTCGTCGCGACCAACGCCGAGTTCCACGCGAAGGTCATGGAACTGGCCGGCAACGTCGTCCTCGCCGAACTGGCCGGTCAGGTCGACCGCCGTGTTCGCTGGTACTACCAGCCCGTCGCCCGCCAGCGCGGCAAGCAGTCCTGGATCGAGCACCGCGCGCTGATCGCGGCGATCTCGGCGCGGGACGAGGCGAAGGCGACGGAGGTCATGCGGGCGCACACCGAGCACACGCGGGAGACGTACCACCGCCGCGAACGCGACTGACCGCTCCGCGGGGGCGCGGGTCTGTGTCGATGGGCGGCTCCGCCGCGTGGGCGCGGCCGGGGGTGGTCGTGCCCCGTCAGGGGCGCGGGGAACTGCGCGACCAGCCGAGACGGCGCTGCAGCCGGCGACGTTGCGACCGGGACTGAGCTGGAGGCCGGCTTGGAGCGCTCACCCCGCGCCGGGGTGCCGCCTTGCCCACCCTGCCGCCCAAGGCGGCAGATTGCCCAAGGCGGCGCGGCAACCGCCCGGGGCGGGAAAGCCCAAGGCGGCCGTGGCGGGCGGCAGATTGCCCAAGGCGGGGGCGGCGCGGGTTACATGAACGACGCCGCATGCTCCCGGGCCCACTGGGCGAACGTCCTGGGCGGGCGCCCGGTGACCCGTTCCACGGTGTCGAGGACCGGGGACTCGTCCAGCGTGCCGTCCACGTAGAAGCGGAAGAACGCGTCGACGTACGGCTGCGGCATCCGCGCCGAGAAGTCCGCTCGGGCCTCCTCGTCACTCAGCCCCTCGAAGCGCAGCGGCCGCCCGAGCGCCTCACCGAGGATGCGGACGCGATCGGCGGGGGTGAGCGCCTCGGGCCCCGACAGGGCGAGGGAACGCCCGTCGTACGCGTCCGAGCGCAGCACCCGCGCCGCCACCTCCCCGATGTCGTACGGATCGAGCACCGCGGCCCGCACCGCGGGAAACGCGGCGCGCACGACGTCGCCCTTCCGTAGCTGGTCCGCCCATTCGAGGGAGTTGGACATGAAGGCGCACGGCCGCAGGAAGGTCCAGGCGAGCCCGGAGGCCCGCACCGCGGCCTCCGCCTCCATCATGTAGCCGGTGACGGCGTTCGACTCCTCGCCGCCCGGGACGGAACTGCTCGACAGCAGGACCACCTGCCGCACCCCGGCCGCCCGCGCATCCGCGAGGATCTGCTCCTGGCCCGCGTACCCCGGCAGCAGGAACAGACCGTGTACGCCGTCGAGGGCGGGCCGTACCGTCTCGGGCCTGCCGAGATCGCCCGCGACCGACTCCGCCCCGGGCGGCAGCGCCCCGGCCGCGCCGGAGCGGCTCAACGCCCGTACCGGGGTGCCGGTCGCGGCGAGCGCGCGGACCACCTGCGAACCGGCGTTCCCCGTCGCTCCTGTCACCAGAATCATGTGAGTTCCCCGTCCGTCCGGGTGGTGTCGCGCACACTGGGGGACCAGCGTGCCTCAGCGGCGAGCATGAGCACCAACGCCACGACGAGAAGGAGGAGTTGGGCCAGCGCCGACACCCGCATGCCGAACAGGGCCGTCACCAGGACGACCGGGACGGCCGCCGCGCGATATCCCAGGGGCGACAGCCGCATCGCCGCGCGGAACGCCACGTCACCGGTGAGGAACAGCGCCACACCGCCGGCCAGCGCGAGCGCCGGCGCGGTGTGCAGCTGCTCCCCGATGTGGCCGAGCGACTTCTTGACCCCGGCCGCCAGGAACGCGACACCGAGCAGCATCGGCAGGAACGCGTAGTAGTACGCCGTCATCGCCAGCCGGAACCGCCGCTCGGGCGCGACCGCGGCGAAGGCGTGCTCGGCGCCGTCCTCGTCCCGGACGAAGTACGTCCACCAGAGCGCCCCGGCGAGCGCGAGCGCCAGGAACACGCCGGTGCCCACGCTCACCGTGAACGGCAGATCGCCGATGCCCACCCCGATCGCCACGACCGACTCGCCGAACGAGACGATCAGCAGCAGCCCGTGCCGCTCGACGAAGTGCCCGGGGTGCAACGTGCCCAGCTTGACCCGGAGTTCGTCCGCCGACCGGTCCGTGCGCCGGGTGGGCCCGAGCTCGGCCAGGTGCGGTGTCACGAACTGCACCACGATCGCGAGGAACCACAGTCCCTCGACGGCCCAGCCGGAACAGAGCCCGGCCGCGGTCAGGATCAGCGCGGCCAGCGCGTTCGGCACCCCGTACCAGATGACGTCACGGCCGTGACTGCGCGAGTACAGGACCGTGTGCACGACGACGACCAGCAGATATCCGAGGCCGAAGACGACGCCGGCGCGCGAGTGCGGATCGAAGACGCGCGGGATCGACAGCGCGCAGATCAGGAAGGCCGCCATGCCCAGCAGGAGCACGAGCCGACGGGCGGGCCGGTCCGGCGGTACCTGGTTGGTGAGATAGGCGTACGCGCCGTACATCCAGTACAGGACCACGAAAATGAGCACGACGCGGCCCGCGTTGGCCCACGACAGATCGTGCGCGAGCAGCACGGTGAGCTGGGTCAGCGTGTAGACGAAGACCAGGTCGAAGAAGAGCTCCAGCGAGGTGACGCGCTGGGCCGCCGCTTCCCCGATGCGGGCGGCCGGTTCCGTCGGCGTCCGTGGTGCCGGTGGAGCTGGTTGTTGCGGGACCGGGTGATGCGGTGCCGTCTCCGGTTTCATGGCTCAATACCCCCTGTGACGTGGCGCGTCGGCGCGGCCGAAAGACTACGCGGCCCGGGTTTCCGGCAGCGGCTTCGGTGTCGACGGGGGCCGCCTTTGTCCTGTGAGGGGAAAAAGTCGCGGGTCATTCCTGCGCAACTTCTTCCCAGCCCCGACAGGCGCTGCTACGTTCCCCATCGAAAGCCGGACAGGGAACTTGGCCTGAAGAGGCGGGGAGGGGCACGTGAGGCGCATGACGGCTCGGCCCGCGAACGCGCACCAGGCGCGGTTGCTGCGACTGCTGCGTGACGGCGGGCCCAACTCCCGCGCCCAGCTGGGCGATCAGGTCGACCTCTCGCGGTCGAAGCTGGCCGTCGAGGTGGACCGGCTCCTGGAGACCGGACTCGTGGTCGCCGACGGACTAGCCGCCTCGCGCGGCGGCCGCCGCTCCCACAACATCCGGCTCGCACCCGAACTCCGCTTCCTCGGTGTCGACATCGGCGCGACCTCGGTCGATGTCGCGGTCACCAACGCCGAGTTGGAGGTGCTCGGGCACATCACCCAGTCGATGGACGTGCGCGAGGGACCGGTCGCGGTCTTCGAGCAAGTCCTCGCCATGGCCGCCAAGTTGAGGGCGTCCGGGCTCGCCGAGGGGTTCGACGGAGCGGGGATCGGCGTCCCCGGCCCCGTCCGCTTCCCCGAAGGCGTGCCGGTCGCACCGCCGATCATGCCCGGCTGGGACGGCTTCCCGGTCCGTGAGGCGCTCAGCCAGGAGCTGGGCTGCCCGGTGATGGTCGACAACGACGTGAACCTGATGGCGATGGGCGAGCAGCACGCGGGCGTCGCCCGCACCGCCCGCGACTTCCTCTGCGTCAAGATCGGCACCGGTATCGGCTGCGGCATCGTCGTCGGCGGCGAGGTCTACCGCGGCACGACCGGTTCCGCGGGCGACATCGGGCACATCCAGGTCGAGCCGGAGGGCCGCCAGTGCGCCTGCGGCAACAAGGGCTGCCTGGAGGCCTACTTCAGCGGCGCGGCGCTCGCCCGCGACGCCGAGGAGGCCGCCCGCGACGGACGGTCCGCGGAACTGGCGGGTCGCCTGGAAGCGGCCGGCCGGCTCAGCGCGGCCGATGTCGCGGTGGCGGCGGCCGCCGGTGACGGCACCTCCCTCGATCTGATCCGCGAGGGCGGCAACCGCACCGGCCAGGTCATCGCCTCGCTCGTCAGCTTCTTCAACCCCGGCCTGGTCGTCATCGGTGGCGGTGTCACCGGCCTCGGTCACACACTCCTCGCCGCCCTGCGCACCCAGGTCTACCGCCAGTCGCTGCCCCTCGCGACCGGCAATCTCCCCATCGTCCTGGGCGAGTTGGGCCCCACCGCCGGCGTCATCGGCGGCGCCCGCCTGATCAGCGACCATCTGTTCTCGCCCGCGTAGCCCACCACGCGGTCACCGCGCAACCCCTGCACGCCCTGTAAGCCCTGTACGCCCTGCATCCGCGCACCTGATCCACGTACCGCACACGCGCACCTGATCCACGTACCGCACCCGCGCAAGGCATTCACGTACCGCACCCGCGCAACTCGTCCACGTACCGGCCCCGTGCAACCCGTTCACGTACCGCACGACGCGCATTCTCCCTCTCGCGACGCACAGAGCTCTGCTCCGCCCTGCCCTGAAACCGGCCCGCACCCGCTGCTAGGGGACCCGTGATGGCACCTTCGGCTTCAGAACCACCGCTGCTCACCATGTCCGGCATCACCAAGTCGTTCCCCGGTGTGCGCGCCCTCGACGGCGTGGACCTGGAGGTCCAGGCGGGGGAGGTGCACTGTCTGCTCGGCCAGAACGGCGCGGGCAAGTCCACCCTCATCAAGGTCCTCGCCGGCGCCCACCAGCCCGACGAGGGCGCCATCACCTGGCGCGGGGAGCCGGTCACCCTGCGCTCGCCGATCGCGGCGATGCGCCTGGGTATCGCCACCATCTACCAGGAGCTCGACCTGGTGCAGCATCTGTCGGTGGCCGAGAACGTCCACCTCGGCCACGAGCCGACGGCCGCCGGATTCGTCGTGCGCCGACGCGACGCCAAAGCCACAACAGCCGCTCTGCTCAAGCGACTTGGGCACGGCGAGATCGATCCGGGCACCCTCGTGGGCGACCTGTCGGCGGCCGCACAGCAGATCGTCTCCATGGCCCGCGCCCTCTCCCACGACGTCCGGCTCATCGTCATGGACGAGCCGTCGGCCGCGCTCGACCCCGACGAGGTCGACAACCTCTTCCGTATCGTCGCGAACCTCACCGCGGACGGCGTCGCCGTCGTCTACATCTCGCACCGTCTGGAGGAGATCCGCCGCATCGGCGACCGGGTCACCGTCCTCAAGGACGGCCGCGCTGTGGCCGGCGGCCTCCCCGCCAAGGACACGCCCACCCGTGACGTGGTCTCGCTGATGACCGGCCGCAACGTGGAGTACCTCTTCCCCGACCGCCCGGTCGCCGCGCCGACCGCCGAACCGGTGCTGACGGCCCAGAACCTGTCCAGGGACGGCGAGTTCGCGCCACTGGACCTCGCGCTGCGGCCCGGTGAGATCGTCGGCCTCGCCGGTCTGGTCGGCTCCGGGCGCTCCGAGATCCTGGAGACCGTCTACGGAGCCCGCAAGCCGACTACCGGTCAAGTCACGGTGGAGGGGCGGGTGTTGCGCCCCGGCAGTGTGCGGGCGGCGGTGCGCGCCGGCCTCGGGCTCGCCCCCGAGGAGCGCAAGGCGCAGGCCCTCCTGATGCTGGAGTCGGTGACCCGCAACGTCTCCGTCTCCTCCATGTCCCGCTTCGCGCGCGGCGGTTGGCTCGACCGGCGGGGGGAGCGCGAAGCCGCCCTCGAAGCCACCCGCGAACTCCACCTCCGCCCGGACAACCCCTCGGTCCCCGTCCGCACCCTCTCCGGCGGCAACCAGCAGAAGGCCGTCCTGGCCCGCTGGCTGCTGCGCGGCTGCAAGGTACTGCTCCTCGACGAGCCCACCCGCGGCGTCGACGTCGGTGCCCGCGCCGAGCTCTACGCCGTGATCCGCCGCCTCGCCGACGCGGGCCTTGCCGTCCTCCTGGTCTCCAGCGAGGTCCCCGAGGTGCTCGGCCTCGCCGACCGGGTCCTGGTGCTGCGCGAGGGCCGGGTCGTCCACGAGGCCCCGGCCCGCGAACTGGACGAACACCGGGTCCTCGACCTCGTCATGGAAGGCAGCCCGGCGTGAGGCGCCCCGCGCCCGGCACCCACCCGTCCACACCCAGAACCGCCCCCGCCCAGAAGGGACCCGGCGCCATGACGCAGCCCGCCTCACCCACCCGCCCGGCGGAGCCGAACGGCGCCGCCTCGGCCAAGAGCCGTTCCAAGTCCCGCTCCGCGTTCCCCGTCGACGTCCGCACGCTGTCCCTGCTCGGCGTCCTCGCCGCCCTGATCGTCATCGGCGGCATCACCCAGCCCGACAGCTTCCTCGACGGCGACAACGTCCAGCTCATCCTCACGCAGGCGAGCGTCATCGGTGTCGTCACCGTGGGCATGACCTTCGTGATCATCTCGGGCGGCATCGACCTGTCCGTCGGCGCGATCGTGGCGCTCGCCAGCGTCTGGGCCACCACCGTCGCCACCCAGGAGTACGGCTTCGTCGGCATCCTGTTCACCGCGATCGTCGTCGGCGTCGGCTGCGGCCTCGTCAACGGTCTGCTCGTCGCGTACGGGAACGTCGTGCCCTTCATCGCGACCCTCGCGATGCTGGCGTCGGGCCGCGGTCTCGCCCTGCAGATCACCGACGGCAAGACCCAAATGGTCACCGTGGACAGCGTGTTGAAGCTCGGCGAGCGCGACTCCTACATCCTGGGCGTCCCGCCGCTCGTCCTGGTCTTCGCGGCCGTCACCGTCATCGGCTGGCTGGCCTTGAACCGCACCACGTTCGGCCGCCGCACCGTCGCCGTCGGCGGCAACCCCGAGGCGGCCCGGCTGGCCGGCATCGACGTACGACGGCAGCGGCTCTACCTGTACCTGCTGTCCGGCCTGTGCTGCGGCATCGCCGCGTTCCTGCTCATCGTGCTCTCCGGCTCCGGCCAGAACACCAACGGCAACCTGTACGAACTCGACGCCATCGCCGCCGCGATCATCGGCGGCACCCTGCTCACCGGAGGACGCGGCAGCATCGTCGGCTCCGTCCTCGGCGTCCTGATCTTCATCACGATCCAGAACATCTTCGCGCTGAACAACCTGGAGACCGCGGTCCAGCAGATCGCCAAGGGCGCGATCATCGTCGCGGCGGTCCTGGTCCAGCGACGCACAGCGCACACCACCTCCTGAACCCCGGCCCCAGGAAGGGACGACGCCATGCCAGAGATCTCGAACGAGATGGCGAGCCGCAGAAGGATCCTGTTCGGCGCGGCCGCGGCCGTCACCACCGGCGGACTGCTCACGGCCTGCACCAGCAACGACGCCGGCGACAAGAGCGACGACAGCAGCAAGGCCGCCGACCAGCCGGTCGCGGACGACAAGCCCGGCAAGCAGGTCACCATCGGCTTCGCGGGCCCGCAGGCCGACCACGGCTGGCTCAACGCGATCACCGACAACGCGAAGAACCGTGCCAAGAAGTACTCGGACGTGACGCTGGAGGCCACCGAGGGCTCCAACGACACGGCCGCGCAGATCGGCCAGGTCGAGACCCTCATCAACAAGAAGGTCGACGTCCTCGTCATTCTGCCCGCCGACGGCAAGGCGCTGACCCAGGTCGGGCTGAAGGCCATGCGCGCGGGCATCCCCGTCGTGAACCTCGACCGTATCTTCAACACCCCGCAGGCGTACCGCTGCTGGATCGGCGGCGACAACTACGGGATGGGCCTGTCCGCCGGGAACTACATCGGCGAGAAGCTCAAGGACAAGAAGAACGCGAAGGTCATCGAGCTCGCCGGGCTCGACAACCTCGAACTCACCAAGCAGCGCACCCAGGGCTTCGACGACGCCCTGAAGAACTACCCGAACATCAAGAAGGTCGCCCGCCAGGCGGCGGAGTTCACGGTCGAGTCGGGCCAGGCCAAGATGTCCCAGCTCCTCCAGGCCCAGAAGGACTTCGACGCGCTCTGGAACCACGACGACGACCAGGGCGTCGGCGCCCTGCGCGCCATCAAGCAGGCCGGGCGCGACGACTTCCTGATGGTCGGCGGCGCGGGCGCGCTCTCCGCGTTCCAGGAGATCAAGCAGGACCGCGGCGTCCTGAAGGCCACCGTCCTCTACCCGCCCACGATGGCCGCGTCCGCCATCGACCTGGCCCGAGCGCTCGGCCAGGGCAAGGGGATCAGCGGCATGGCCGAGTTCGAGATCCCCGCCCACGTGACGCTGTTCTCGGCCGTCGTCGACAAGGACAACGTCGACCAGTACATGCCGACCGGCTTCAAGTGATGAACGCCGGCACGAGTCGGCGGGCGGTTTCGGCGTGGGCGAATTCGGCGCGGATGAATTCAGCGCGGGTGAGTTCGCCGTGGACTAGGAGGACTTCCGCATGGCAGGCAGCAGCACCGGCACGACGGCCCACGAAGCGGGCGGTGACAGCGAAGGAGAGGCGAAATCGAAGCCCGCGCTGGGCGTGGGCATGGTCGGCTACGCGTTCATGGGCGCCGCCCACTCCCAGGGGTGGCGCACCGCGGGCCGCGTCTTCGACCTGCCGCTGACCCCACGCCTCGCCGCGGTCTGCGGCCGCGACGGGCACGCCGTGCGGGCCGCGGCCGACCGGCTCGGCTGGGCGGCGGCGGAGACCGACTGGCGGGCCCTGATCGCCCGGGACGACGTCGACCTCGTCGACGTCTGCACCCCCGGCGACAGCCACGCCGAGATCGCCATCGCCGCCCTCGACGCGGGCAAGCACGTGCTGTGCGAGAAGCCGCTCGCCAACTCCGTCGAGGAGGCGGAGGCGATGGCGGACGCCGCCGAACGGGCCGCCGCACGAGGCCAGTTGGCGATGGTGGGGTTCAACTACCGGCGCGTCCCGGCCATGGCGCTGGCCCGCCGCATGGTCGCCGAGGGGCGCGTCGGCACGCTGCGGCACGTGCGCGTCACCTACCTCCAGGACTGGCTCGTCGACCCGTCGTTCCCGCTGACCTGGCGGCTCCAGAAGCCGTACGCGGGCTCGGGCGCCCTCGGTGACCTGGGCGCCCACGCCGTCGACCTCGCCCAGTTCCTCGCGGGCGAACCGGTCGCCGGAGTGTCGGCGCTGACCGAGACGTTCGTACGCGAACGCCCGCTGCTGGAGGGCGCCTCGTCCGGTCTTTCGGCGGCCGGCGGACCGGCGGGCGGCGAGCGGGGCCTCGGCCAGGTCACCGTCGACGACGCGGCCCTGTTCACCGGCCGCTTCGCCTCCGGCGCCCTGGCCTCCTTCGAGGCGACCCGCTTCGCGACAGGCCGCAAGAACGCCCTGAAGGTCGAACTCAACGGTGAACGCGGCTCGTTGGCCTTCGACCTGGAGCGCCTGAACGAGCTGTACTTCCACGACCAGACGGAGCCCGGCGTCAGCGCGGGCTTCCGCCGCATCCTCGTCACCGAGCCCGACCACCCCTACCTGAAGGCGTGGTGGCCGCCCGGCCACGGCCTCGGCTACGAGCACACCTTCGTGCACCAGGCCCGCGACCTGGTGCACGCGATCGCCGAGCACACCCAACCCCTGCCGTCGTTCGCCGACGGGCTGCAGGTGCAGCGCGTGCTGGCCGCGGTCGAGGAGAGCGCGGCGAAGAATTCCGTCTACACCCCCGTACCGGTCTGAGGAGGACCTCCCGTGCCCCGACAGTTCACACTCTTCACCGGCCAGTGGGCGGACCTCCCGCTCGAGGAGGTCTGCCGGCTGGCCCGCGACTTCGGCTACGACGGACTCGAACTCGCCTGCTGGGGCGACCACTTCGAGGTCGACAAGGCCCTCGCGGACCCGGACTACGTGAAGGGACGCCACGCCCTCCTCGACAAGTACGGCCTCAAGTGCTGGGCGATCTCCAACCACCTGGTCGGCCAGGCGGTCTGCGACGCCATCATCGACGAACGCCACGAGGCGATCCTGCCCGCCCGTATCTGGGGCGACGGCGAGGCCGAGGGCGTACGACAGCGGGCCGCGGCCGAGATCGCCGACACGGCCCGCGCGGCCGCGGCCTTCGGCGTCGACACGGTCATCGGGTTCACGGGGTCGTCGATCTGGCACCTGGTCGCCATGTTCCCGCCCGCGCCCGAGTCGATGATCGAGCGCGGCTACGAGGACTTCGCGACCCGCTGGAACCCGATCCTCGACGTGTTCGACGCCGAGGGCGTCCGTTTCGCGCACGAGGTCCACCCGAGCGAGATCGCGTACGACTACTGGACCACGCACAAGGCGCTGGAGGCCGTCGACCACCGCCCCGCCTTCGGCCTCAACTTCGACCCCTCACACTTCGTGTGGCAGGACCTCGACCCGGTCGGCTTCCTGTGGGACTTCCGCGACCGCATCTACCACGTCGACTGCAAGGAGGCCCGGCGCCGCCTGGACGGCCGCAACGGCCGCCTCGGCTCGCACCTGCCCTGGGGCGACCCGCGCCGCGGCTGGGACTTCGTCTCGGCCGGCCACGGCGACGTCCCCTGGGAGGACGTCTTCCGCATGCTCCGCTCGATCGGGTACGACGGCCCCGTCTCGGTGGAGTGGGAGGACGCGGGCATGGACCGGCTGCAGGGGGCGCCCGAGGCGCTGCGCAGCCTGAAGGCCTTCGACTTCGAGCCTCCGACGTCGTCCTTCGACGCGGCTTTCAGCAAGTAGCGCCCCGTAAGGGGTACGGGGCCGTGTCGAGACGCGGCCCCGCCGCGCGGGCGCGACCGGTCACCTGCGTCCGCGGTCGCTGACCCCTGCCCGAAAACCTCTTTGTCCACGCACGGGAGAAAGCTCAACTAACCGGCGCACAAGGTCTATCCGGGCCGGACAAACACGGCTAGCTTCATTGCCAGGTACATGGCAAGCGCAGCGAAACGCGCACCCGGGGTGACGGCGCACCCCCGTCCACGGCACGACCCACCCCCTTCCGGAGGAATCCGTGCACAGGAAACGCCTGAGAACCCGCAAACCACTCGCCGCACTGACCGGCGCCCTGCTCGCCGCGGCGACGCTGTCGCTGACGGCACCGTCGGCCGGCGCCGACCCCGCACCCGCCGCGGCGGCCGAGGACTTCCAGCAGGTCACCCTCGCCAAGGGCCCCGAGGAGGTCGGCGAGCCGATGGGCCTCGCCGTCCTCCCGGACCGCAAGGTCCTGCACACCTCCCGCGACGGCGTCCTGCGCCTCACGGACGAGAACGGCACGACGAAGGTCGCCGGCAAGCTCGACGTGTACAACCACGACGAGGAGGGCCTCCAGGGCATCGGCGTCGACCCGAACTTCAGCGAGAACCGGGCGATCTACCTCTACTACGCGCCCCCGCTGGACACCCCCGCCGGTGACGCCCCGAACGACGGCACCGCCGCCGACTTCGCCAAGTTCGACGGCGTGAACCGCCTCTCGCGCTTCACGCTCAACGAGGACGGCACCCTCAACAACGCCTCCGAGAAGAAGGTCCTCGAGGTCGCCACGTCACGCGGCATCTGCTGCCACGTCGGCGGCGACATCGACTTCGACAAGGACGGCAACCTGTACCTGTCGACGGGCGACGACTCCAACCCCTTCGCCTCCGACGGCTACACGCCGATCGACGAGCAGGCCACCCGTAACCCGGCCTACGACGCCCAGCGCTCGGCGGGCAACACCAACGACCTGCGCGGCAAGATCCTGCGCATCAAGGTCGCCGACGACGGCTCGTACACGATCCCCGACGGCAACCTCTTCGCACCCGGGACCGACAAGACCCGGCCCGAGATCTACGCGATGGGCTTCCGCAACCCGTTCCGCATCAGTGTCGACAAGCCGACCGGCATCGTCTACGTCGGTGACTACGGCCCGGACGCCGGCGCCGCCGACCCGAAGCGGGGGCCCGCGGGCCAGGTCGAGTTCGCCCGCGTGACCAAGCCCGGCAACTTCGGCTGGCCGTACTGCACCGGCAACAACGACGCCTACGTCGACTACGACTTCGGGACGAAGACCTCCGGCGACTCCTTCGACTGCGACGCGCCGAAGAACAACTCCCCGCACAACACGGGTCTCGTCGACCTGCCGCCGGCCCAGCCCGCCTGGATCCCGTACGACGGCGGTTCCGTGCCCGAGTTCGGCACCGGCTCCGAGTCCCCGATGGGCGGCCCCGTCTACCGCTACGACCCCGCGAACACCTCGCCGGTCCGCTTCCCCGAGGCGTACGACGGTGACTTCTTCGCCGGTGAGTTCGGCCGGCGCTGGATCAAGCGGATCGAGCAGGACGCGGACGGCAAGGTCACGTCCATCAACCCGTTCCCGTGGACCGGCACCCAGGTCATGGACATGGCCTTCGGCCCCGACGGCGCGCTGTACGTCCTCGACTACGGCACCGCCTGGTTCGGCGGCGACGAGAACTCCGGCCTCTACCGGATCGAGAACGCCACCGACGGCCACTCGCCGACCATCGACGCCAAGGCCGACAAGACCTCCGGCCAGGCCCCGCTCAAGGTCGGGTTCAGCTCGACCTCGAACGACGCCGACGGTGACGCCCTGACGTACTCCTGGAACTTCGGCGACGGCACAACCGGCACCGGCGCGGCGCCCAGCCACACGTACAAGAAGAACGGCACCTACACCGCGACCGTCACCGCCAAGGACACCACCGGCCGCACCGGCAGCGCCGACGTGCACCTGGTCGTCGGCAACACCGCGCCCAAGGTGACCCTCGAACTGCCCAAGGACGGCCAGCTGTTCACCTTCGGCGACGAGGTGCCCTTCAAGGTGAAGGTGACCGACCCCGAGGACGGTGCGATCGACTGCTCGAAGGTCAAGGTCACCCACATCCTCGGCCACGACAGCCACGGCCACCCGATCACCTCCGCCACCGGCTGCTCCGGCACCATCAAGACGAGCGCCGACAGTGAGCACGACCCGAACGCCAACGTCTTCGGGGTCTTCGACGCCGAGTACACCGACAACGGCGCCAACGGCCAGCCCGCGCTGACCACCCACGACCAGGCCGTCACCCAGCAGAAGCACCGCCAGGCCGAGCACTACGGCGACTCGAAGGGTGTGTCCGTCGTCAGCCACACGCCCGCGGAGGGCGGCAAGACGGTCGGCGAGATCAACAATGGCGACTGGATCTCCTTCACTCCGTACGCCATCGGCAACGCGAAGTCGCTGACGGCCCGCGTCTCCTCCGCCGGCAGCGGCGGAACCCTGGAGATCCGCACCGGCTCGCCCACCGGACGTCTCATCGGCAAGGCGGCCGTCGCACCGACCGGCTCCTGGGAGACGTTCGCCGACGTGACCACGCCGATCACCAACCCGCCCGCCAAGTCGACCACGCTCTACCTGGTCTTCAAGGGCTCGGGCACCGGTGCCCTGTACGACGTCGACAGCTTCACCTTCACCACGAGCTGACAGGAGCAGGACACCATGCGCACCTCCGCACGCATCGCACTCGCGACCGCCGCCGCTGCCCTGCTCATCGGCGGGGTCACCGCGCCCGCGTCCTCGTCCCCGCAGGGGGCCGAGGCGCGGGACCGGGTCCTGGTCTTCTCCAAGACGGCCGGCTTCCGGCACGACTCCATCCCCGACGGCATCGCCGCCCTGAAGGAACTGGGCGCATCCAGTCGCCTCACGGTCGACACCACCGAGGACGCGACGGCCTTCACCCCGGACAACCTGGCCCGGTACAAGGCGGTCGTCTTCCTCTCGACGACCGGTGACGTCCTGGACGACACCCAGCAGAAGGCCTTCGAGGCGTACATGGCCGACGGCGGTGGCTACCTCGGCGTGCACGCCGCCGCCGACACCGAGTACGACTGGAACTACTACGGCGGCCTGGTCGGCGCCTGGTTCCAGGGACACCCGGCGATCCAGCCCGCCACGGTCCGCGTCGAGGACCGCCACAACCCGGCCACCGCCCACCTCCCGGCGGCCTGGCCGCGCACCGACGAGTGGTACAACTACCGCTCCAACCCGCGCGACCAGGTCCACGTCCTCGCCACCCTCGACGAGACGACGTACACCGGCGGCACCATGAACGGCGACCATCCGATCGCCTGGTGCCAGACCTACGGCGGCGGCCGCGCCTTCTACACCGGTGGCGGCCACACCAAGGAGTCCTACGCCGACGAGGCCTTCCGCAAGCACCTGCTCGGCGGCCTGAAGTACGTCACGGGCCAGGTTTCCGCCAACTGCCGGCCGAACACCGGCTACCGCAAGATCTTCAACGGCGAGACCTTGGAGGGCTGGAAGCAGGCGGGGCCCGGCGGCTTCACCATCGACCAGGCCGACGGCACCCTGAACTCCACCGGCGGCATGGGCCTCCTCTGGTACCAGGCCAAGGAACTCCACGCCTACTCCCTGAAGCTCGACTGGAAGATGCAGGGCGACGACAACTCCGGTGTCTTCGTGGGCTTCCCGCCCTCCGACGACCCGTGGTCCGCCGTCAACAAGGGCTACGAGATCCAGATCGACGCCACCGACGCCCCCGACCGCACCACGGGCGCCGTCTACTCCTTCCAGTCCGCGGACATCGCCGCCCGCGACCAGGCCCTGCGGCCGCCGGGAGAGTGGAACTCCTACGAGATCAAGGTCCAGGGGGAGCACCTGGAGGTGTTCCTCAACGGAGTCAAGATCAACGACTTCACCAACACGGACCCCGAACGGAGCCTGGCCAACGGCTACATCGGCCTGCAGAACCACGGCGCCGACGACCAGGTCTCCTTCCGCAACATCCGCCTGAAGGAGCTCTCGGCCCCGGCCGAGAACGCCCTGCCCGGCACGGGCGACTAGAACGGCGGCGGGCGGGGGACGCCGGACCCCCGCCCGCCGTCCCGCCCCCGCCCGCTCGACCTGTTCTCTCCCTCCGGCGCACTTCCCCGGTTCGCGTACGACAAGGAGGCTGCCCATGTCCGCCGAACCGTCCCTCTCCACTCCCGCTCCCCGCTTCGGTGTCTGGCTGATCGGGGCACGCGGTTCCGTCGCCACGACGGCGATCGCGGGCTGCGCCGCTGTCGCCGCCGGGCTCCACCCGCCGACCGGCATGGTCACCGAAACCACCCCCTTCGTCTCCTGCGGCCTGCCGCCGCTGTCCTCCCTCGTCTTCGGCGGCCACGACACCGTCGACTGCCCGCTGCCCAAACGCGCCGAACACCTCGCCGCGGGCGGCGTCCTGCCGCACGGACTGCCCACCGCCGTCCACGCCGAACTGGCCGCCGCCGACCGCGAGATCCGGCCCGGAGGCCCGCTGCCCGGCCGCGACGACACCCGCTCGCAGGACGAGCTCATCGACGCGTTCGCCGCCGACATCCGCGCCTTCGTCCGGGACCAGGACCTCGCCGGCGCCGTCGTCGTGAACGTCGCCTCGACCGAACCCGTCCCCACCGACGGCGCCCTGCCACCCAGCTCCCTCTACGCGGCCGCCGCCCTGCGCGCCGACTGCCCCTACATCAACTTCACCCCCTCGTCCGGACTCCACCACCCGGCCCTCGCGCAGTCCGCCGCGACGGCCCGTGTCCCCTTCGCGGGCCGCGACGGCAAGACGGGACAGACCCTGCTGCGCTCCGTGCTCGGCCCGATGTTCCTGCAGCGCGCCCTCTCCGTACGCGCCTGGTCCGGCACCAACCTCCTCGGCGGCGGCGACGGCGCCGCCCTCGCCGACCCGGCCGCGGCCGCCGCCAAGAACGCAGGTAAGGAACGCGTCCTCGCCGACACCCTCGGCGCCGCCCCGCAGGGCGAGGTCCACATCGACGACGTCCCCGCCCTCGGCGACTGGAAGACCGCCTGGGACCACATCGCCTTCGACGGCTTCCTCGGCGCCCGCATGGTTCTCCAGACCACCTGGCAGGGCTGCGACTCGGCGCTCGCCGCCCCGCTCGTCCTCGACCTGGCCCGCTTCCTGCTGCGCGCCCAGGCCGCCGGACTGACCGGCCCGCGGCCGGAACTGGCCTTCTACTTCAAGGACCCGGACCCCGGCGCTACCTCGGCCCTCGGTGAGCAGTACGCCGCCCTGGTGGACTTCGCGGACCGCCTGCGGGACGCCCGATGAGCGGTACGGCCCTGCGTGCCTGGGCCGAACTCCTGCGCCTGCCCGCCCTGTTCACCGTCCCCGGCGACGCCCTCGCCGGAGCCGCGGCGGCGGGCGCCCGCCCCGGCCGCGGCACCCTCCTCGCCATCGGCTCCTCGCTGTGCCTGTACGAGGCGGGCATGGCCCTCAACGACTGGGCGGACCGCGCCGAGGACGCCGTCGACCGCCCCCACCGCCCCATCCCGTCCGGCCGCATCCGTCCGGCCGCGGCCCTGACCGCGGCCGGCGCCCTCACCACGGCCGGCGTGGCCCTCGCCTTCCGCGCGGGCCGCACCCCCGGCCTGCTGGGCACGGCCCTGGCCGCGACGGTCTGGACGTACGACCTGGGCCTCAAGCGCACCCCGGCAGGCCCGGCGGCGATGGGCCTGGCCCGCGGTCTCGACCTCCTCCTCGGCTCCAGCGCCTCCCTGCCCGGCGGCCCGGAGCGGCAACGGTCCGGCGTCGGGGGAGAGGCGCACCCGAACCGGTGCGGCCGACTCCCGCACCGAACAGGCGACGTGACCACTTCGCCGGGCCCAGCGGACGTGGTGTCCGTGATGGCGCGAGCGCGGGGCGACATCGGCGCCGCGAGCGGGACGACGGCGCGCCCCGGTGCCGGCCCGCGCTCCAGCGCCCACGCCCTGCGTGCCGCGACCCCCGCCGCACTCGCCCTGGCCACCCACACCGCGGCGGTCACCACGGTCTCCCGCAGCGAGACGACCGGAGGCAACGCCCTCGCCCCGGCCGCGGCCCTCGCCACCTCGGCCGCCCTGACCACCGCCCTTCTCAGACCCCCGGTGGGCCGAGGCGGTGCAGCCCCCCTCGGCCTACCGGGTCCCACCGCGTACGCCGTGACCACGGCCCGCCCTCTGCTCCACGCCATGCTCAACCCCTCTCCGCCGCTGACCCAGCGCGCCGTCGGCGCCGGGATCCGCGCGATGATCCCGCTCCAGGCCGCCCTGGCGGCCCGCGCAGGCGCCCCGACGACGGCCCTGATCACCGGCGCCCTCGCCCCGCTCGCCCGGCGCTTCGCGAAGAAGGTGAGCGTCACATGACCCCGTCCACCCCGCGGACGGCCCCGCGCTTCGGCTACGGCACCAACGGCCTCACCGATCTCCGCCTCGACGACGCCCTCGCCCTCCTGGCCGACCTCGGCTATGACGGCGTCGGTCTCACCCTCGACCACATGCACCTCGACCCCCTGGTCCCGGACCTTGCGGCCCGCACCCGTCAGGTGGCTCGCGTCCTGCACCGCCACCAGCTCACGGCCACCGTCGAGACGGGCGCCCGCTACGTCCTCGATCCACGCCGCAAACACGGCCCTTCCCTCCTCGACCCGGACCCCGACGCCCGAGCCGCTCGCGCCCGACTGCTCGTCCGCGCGGTCCAGGTCGCCGCCGACCTCGGCGCCCACGCGGTGCACTGCTTCAGCGGCATCACCCCCGACGACACCGACCGGGACACGGCGTGGAAGCGTCTCGCCGACGCGCTCGGCCCCGTCCTGGACGCGGCCACCGGCGCCGGGATCCCGCTCGCCATCGAGCCCGAACCGGGCCATCTCCTCGCCACCCTCGCCGACTTCCACCACCTGCGCCGCGCCCTCGGCAGCCCCGACATGCTCGGCCTCACCCTGGACATCGGCCACTGCCAGTGCCTCGAGCCCGAACCGCCCGCCGACTGCGTCCGCGCGGCGGCACCCTGGCTGCGTCACGTCCAGATCGAGGACATGCGCCGCGGAGTCCACGAGCATCTGCCCTTCGGTGAAGGGGAGATCGACTTCCCGCCCGTCCTCGACGCCCTCGCGCGGACCGGCTACCAGGGCCTGACGGTCGTCGAACTGCCCCGTCACTCCCACGCGGGTCCCCAACTGGCCGCCGCGTCCCTGCCGTTCCTGCGAGCCGCAGCACAAGGAGGCCGCACATGAACCGACCGACCACCGTCGCCGACCTCCACGCGGAACTCGGAACGGCCCTGTCCGGCGGCGCCCGAGCCTGGCTCGACCAGGCACTCGACGAATCCGCGGCCACCGGCGGGTCCGGAGAGGCCGTCGGGTCCGGCGGGTCCGTCGGGTCCGGAGAGGTCGGAGAGGCCAGCGGTTTCGGAGGAGCCTCCCAGCACGGCAAACAGCCTCCGGTCTGGGAGCTGAGGTTCGCCGAAGCCGGCCGCCGTATCGGCCAGGACCGGGCCGACACCGCCCGCGTGCTGCTCCTGCACACCGCCCGAGCCGACGCTGCCACCCTCACCCGCCTGTACGCCCAGGGCACCGCGGCCGAACGCCGCGCCGTCCTGATCGCCCTGCCCCACCTCGTGCCGGGCCCCGAAGGACTTCCCCTCGTCGAGGACGCGCTGCGCACCAACGACACCCGCCTCGTCGCCGCCGCCGTCGGCCCGTACGCCGCCGAGCACCTGCCCGCCCACCACTGGCGGCACGCCATTCTGAAGTGCCTGTTCACCGGAGTGCCCGTCGACGCCGTCGCCTCCTTGGCCCACCGCGCCCGCGCCGACGCCGAACTCGCCCGCATGCTGGGCGACTTCGCGGCGGAGCGGACGGCCGCGGGACGGCCCGTCCCCGACGACCTGCACCGGGTCCTGGCCCTGACCTCCCCCGCACCCCCCACGGCGAAGGAGTCCTGATGCGCATCTTCGACCCCCATATCCACATGACGTCGCGCACCACCGACGACTACGAGGCCATGTACGCCGCAGGCGTCCGCGCCCTGGTCGAACCCGCCTTCTGGCTGGGCCAGCCCCGCACCTCGCCCGCCTCCTTCTTCGACTACTTCGACGCCCTGTTGGGCTGGGAGCCCTTCCGCGCCGCCCAGTACGGCATCACCCACCACTGCACGATCGCCCTCAACCCCAAAGAGGCCAACGACCCTCGCTGCACCCCCGTCCTCGACGCCCTGCCGCGCTACCTCGTCAAGGACGGCGTCGTCGCCGTCGGCGAGATCGGCTACGACTCCATGACCCCCGCCGAGGACACGGCCCTGGCCACCCAGCTCCAGCTGGCCGCCGACCACGAGCTGCCCGCCCTGGTGCACACCCCGCACCGCGACAAACTCATGGGACTGCGCCGCACCCTGGACGTCGTCCGGGAATCCGCACTGCCCGTCGACCGGGTCTTGATCGACCACCTCAACGAGACCACGGTCAAGGAGGCCAAGGACGCCGGCAGCTGGCTCGGCTTCTCCGTCTATCCCGACACCAAGATGGACGAGGACCGCATGGTCGACATCCTGCGCTCCTACGGCACGGAGAAGGTCCTGGTGAATTCCGCCGCCGACTGGGGCAAGAGCGATCCGCTCAAGACCCGCAGGGTGGCCGATGCCATGCTCAAGGCAGGTTTCGACGAGGACGACGTAGACCTGGTGCTGTGGCGCAACCCGGTCGCCTTCTACGGCCTGAGCGGCCGCCTCCAACTCGACGCGCCGGCACCGGAAGCGGTCACGCACGAGGGCAACTCCATCCTCCGCGGCGGAGCGTGACCCATGCGCTTCCGCCACCCCGACGGCTCGACCGTCCACCTCGCCTACTGCACGAACGTGCACCCTGCCGAGACCCTCGACGGCGTCCTCGCGCAGCTGCGCGACCACTGCGAACCGGTCCGCAAACGTCTTGGCCGCGACCGCCTGGGCATCGGACTGTGGCTCGCCAACGACGCCGCACGCTCCCTGACCACGGACCCGGTCGCCCTGCGCGGACTGCGCGCCGAACTCGACCGACGCGGCCTCGAAGTCGTCACCCTCAACGGCTTCCCCTATGAGGGCTTCGGCGCGGAGGAGGTCAAGTACCGCGTCTACCAGCCGGACTGGGCCGACCCGGAACGACTCACCCACACCAGCGACCTGGCCCGGCTGCTCGCCGCCCTGCTCCCCTCGGACGTCACCGAGGGCAGCGTCTCCACCCTGCCGCTCGCCTGGCGCACCGCGTACGACACGCCGCGCGCCGACGCCGCCCGTACCGCACTCGTCACCCTCGCCGAGCGCCTCGACGCCCTGGAGGAACTGACCGGGAAATCGGTCCGGGTCGGCCTCGAACCCGAACCCGGCTGCGTCGTCGAGACCACCGCCGACGCCATCGCCCCGCTCACCGCCGTCGACCGACTCGACCGGATCGGCCTCTGCCTCGACACCTGCCATCTCGCCACCTCCTTCGAAGATCCCCAGGCCGCACTCGACGGCCTCACCGCCGCGCACATCCCCGTCGTCAAATCCCAGCTCTCCGCCGCCCTGCATGCCGAGCACCCCCGGACTCCCGCGGTCCGCACGGCACTCGCGGCCTTCGACGAACCCCGCTTCCTGCACCAGACCCGCACCGTCACCGAGGACGGACTGCACGGCACCGACGACCTCGGCCCCGCGCTGAACGGTGCCGGCCTGCCGGACGCCACCGCCTGGCGCGCCCACTTCCACGTCCCCCTGCACGCGGCCCCCGCCGCCCCGCTCACCTCCACACTCGACGTCCTCAAGGACACGCTGGCCCGCCTCGTCGGCGGCCCGCACCCGCTCACCCGCCACCTGGAGGTCGAGACCTACACCTGGCAGGCCCTGCCGCCCGAACTGCGCCCCCGGGCCCGCCCTCAGCTCGCCGACGGCATCGCCGCCGAACTCACCCTCGCCCGCGACCTGTTGACGGACCTCGGCCTGAAGGAACTGCCATGACGGACACGCCCTCGAAGCCGGCGCCTGCCAAGAAGGCCGCCTCGAAGCCGACCCCGCTGCTGGTCCTGGACGTCGTCGGCCTCACCCCCCGTCTCCTCGATCACATGCCGCACCTCAAACGCCTCGCCCGGTCCGGATCACACGCCTCCCTGGGGACCGTGCTGCCCGCGGTCACCTGTGCCGCCCAGTCCACGTTCCTGACCGGCACCATGCCCTCCGAACACGGCATCGTCGGCAACGGCTGGTACTTCCGCGAACTCGGCGACGTCCTGCTCTGGCGCCAGCACAACGGCCTTGTCGCCGGCGACAAACTCTGGGACGCCGCCCGCCGCGCCCATCCCGGCTACACGGTCGCCAACATCTGCTGGTGGTACGCCATGGGCGCCGACACCGACATCACCGTCACCCCCCGACCCGTCTACTACGCGGACGGCCGCAAGGAACCCGACTGCTACACCCGGCCCCCGGCCCTGCACGACGAACTCACCGAGAAATTCGGCACGTTCCCCCTCTTCCACTTCTGGGGTCCGGGCGCCGACCTCGCCTCCAGCCAGTGGATCATCGATGCCACCCGCCACGTCATGTCCACCCGGCACCCCGACCTGACCCTGTGCTACCTCCCGCACCTCGACTACGACCTGCAACGCTTCGGCCCCGACGACCCCCGCTCGCACCGTGCGGCCGCCGAACTCGACACCGCGCTCGCCCCGCTCCTCGACGACGCCAGGGCCGAAGGCCGCACCGTCGTCGCCCTGTCCGAGTACGGCATCACCCGCGTCGAGCGCGCCGTCGACATCAACCGTGCCCTGCGCCGCGCGGGCCTGCTCGAGGTGCACACCCAGGACGGCATGGAGTACCTCGACCCGATGGCCTCCCGAGCCTTCGCGGTCGCCGACCACCAGATCGCCCACATCTACGTGCGCAAGCCCGAAGACATGGACGCCACTCGTGCCGCCCTCGCCGACCTGCCCGGTATCGACCAACTCCTCGACGACGACGGCAAGAAGGCCCACCACCTCGACCACCCGCGCTCCGGTGAACTCGTCGCCGTCGCGGAGCCGGACGCCTGGTTCACGTACTACTACTGGCTCGACGACGACCGCGCGCCCGACTTCGCGCAGCTCGTCGAGATCCACCGCAAACCCGGATACGACCCGGTCGAACTGTTCATGGACCCGCACGACCCCTACGTCAAGGTGAAGGCCGCGGGCGCGCTCGCCCGCAAGAAGCTCGGCATGCGCTACCGCATGGCTGTCGTCCCGCTCGACCCCTCACCTATTCGCGGCAGCCACGGCCGCCTTCCCGCAGATACCGACAGTGACGACGGACCTGTCCTCATCAGCTCCACCCCCCATGCGTTCCCCGGTCGCGTCGCCGCGACCGCCGTGAAGTCCCTGCTCCTGGAGCTGGCAGGCCTGGGTTAGGCGTGCGCCACCCCAAGTCCCGCCCGCAGTGGAGCAGTTACAGAGAGTGAAGCACACGTCACCGACAACGCGCCAGGGCCAACCGACCCGCACGCGAAAAGCACCGGACGAGACGCCCGGATCCGGACGAGAATCCGGGCCGTCGCCCCGGACGAGCATCAGGGAGAGGCACCCGTGACCGACTTCCACGACACCCCCGCCACCGACGACGCCCTCAGACAGCGTCTCGGCATCAACCGCCGGCGCTTCCTCAGCACCTGCACCGCCGTCGCCGCGGGGGCGCTCGCCGCGCCCGTCATCGGCGCCGCGCCCTCCTTCGCCCAGCCGCAGATCGAGAGCGGCGGCGGCCCGGGCCGGGGCCACGCGCTGGTCCCCGCCGACAAGCGCGGCATCATCCTCTACACCGTGCGCGACGCGACCGGCCGCGACCCGCTCTCCACCGACCTGCCCTCCGGCTTCCGCGAGGTGTTCAAGGAGCTGGCCCGGTACGGCTACCGGCAGGTCGAGTTCGCGGGCTACGGCCAGCACGCGAACGCGCCCGGCGGCGCCAACCTCGAATCGGTCGAGGGCGCCAAGCTCCTGCGGTCGTGGCTCGACGAGTACGGCCTGCGCGCCCAGGGCAACCACGGCTTCATCCCGTCGTCCTGGCCGCTGACCCAGCCCGACCTGGACACGTTCAAGAAGCACCTGGAGATCGCCAACATCCTCGGCATGGACCACATGGGCACCGGCGGCGACCCCACCGGCAGCTCGTACAAGGCCGACTGGGACGTGGCCGCCGACAAGTGGAACGCCCTGGGCGAGATCGCCCGCCGCGCCGGCCTCAAGCTCTACACCCACAACCACGACGCGGCCTACGGATTCCTGCTCGACGGCGGCCCCCTGGACGCGCAGGGGCACCCGACCCGCAGCTCCGGCATCCGCAAGCTCGAGTACTTCCTCCAGGTCAGCGACCCGAAGACCGTATGGCTCGAGATGGACATCTTCTGGGCCCACGTCGCGCAGTACAAGTTCCACACGTACACCGCGCACGACGGCTCCCAGCAGGAGAAGGTCTTCGACCCGGCAGCCCTGGTCCGCGCCCACAACAAGCGCTACCCGCTGTTCCACGCCAAGGACGGCACACGCAACGACACCAACGGGATGGGCTACGACATGGTGCCCTTCGGCGAAGGTGTCATCGACTACACCACCTTCTTCAGCCGCGTCGGCGCGCGGAACTACCACAACCCCATGGTCGAGCAGGACAACGCGCCCAGCTCCACCGACCTCGGCCAGTCCCTGAAGTACGCGAAGATCGGCTACGACAACATGGCGGCGCTGCGCAGGAAGTGACCTGGTAGCCCCGTGCACGAGCGATCGCAGGGCCCGGCCGAAAGGCCGGGCCCTGCGATCGTGGAACGAAGACGGTCAGGCGGGGGACATCACCTTCTCCACCTCCTTACGCCCCGGCTGACGCAGCAGCAGCGCGAACGCGGCCGCGATCATGGATATGGCCCCGGCCAGCGCGTACGCCCCGTTGTACCCCCAGGCGGCGACCACCATCGAACCGAGGCCACCGCCGAACAGGCCGCTGATCAGCTTGCCGCTGTAGACCAGGCCGTAGTTCGTGGCGTTGTAGTTCTCGCCGAAGTAGTCCGGGGTCAGGGCCGCGAACATCGGGTAGAAGGCGCCGCCTCCGAAGCCCGACAAGAAGGCGAAGAACAGGAACAGCCACTCGCTCTTGATGTCGCCGGCCCAGATGACGCCGAACTGGGCGAGCCCCAGGACGACGGTCACGAAGACCAGGCTCGGTTTGCGGCCCCAGATGTCGGAGAGCCAGCCGACGACCGCCCGGCCGACACCGTTGATGACCGCCATCACACCCATCGACGACGCCGCGACCAGGGGACCGAAGCCGACTTCCTTGGCGAAGTCCACCTGGAACGAGATGCCGAAGATCGACACCCCTGCCGTGAGCACGAGACTCACCCACATGAGCGGCAGCATGCCGGTCCTGACGGCCTGCATCGGCGTGAACTGACGTACCGCGGGCGGGTTCTTGGCGAGCGACCTGGCGCGCTTGCTCGTCCCGCTCTTGTCGAGCGGATCGACGTCCTGCGGCCACCAGTTCTTCGGCGGGTCGCGGAAGAAGAACGCGCAGACCAGTACGACCACGAGGACATAGGCGCCGATCATGTCCAGGACGCGATGGTAGTTCTTCGTGTCGAAGGCGTAGTTGAAGATGAAGATGAACGGCAGCGACCCATAGGCGAAGCCACCGTTGACGAAACCGGTCTTGCCTCCCTTACGTTCCGGGAACCACTTGCCGACCATGTTGATACAGGTCGAATAGACGAGGCCGGAGCCGAGTCCGCCGATGACACCGAATCCCAGGATCGCCAGCCACACATTGTTCATGTGGGACAGCGCGATGAAACCGAGCATGCACATGAACGCGCCGAGCATGACGGCTCGTTTGGCCGGCAGGATGTTGCGCTCCCGCAGCCAGCCGGCAGGAAAGGCGATTCCTGCCTGGAAGAACACCCAGACGCTCAATATCCAGAAGGTGTTCGACTGGGTCCAGCCATGAGCGGCGGACAAGGTGTCCTCCGCCGAGCCGTAGGCGTACTCGGAAACGCTGATGGCCATCATCGCGACCCATGGCAGGTACACCATGAACTTACGGGAATGGCCGAGAATGTCGCGGTCCGTCTCGCCGATGCGATAGACGCGGCCGTTCTCGTCGGTGATCTCTCGGTACGTCGCGCCGGTTGCCGACGCGTTCTTGCCCGCGGCGATGGGCTCCGCAGTCATTTCAGGCCATCTCCTCACCGAGCGGTTGTGGGTTGGGGACGATCTGGCGCCTGGCCTGCGGCTTCGGCCGGCCGGGTGCCTTGAGGAAGAGTGCGAGCACGGCCGAGGCGAGCCCGATGCTGCCCGCCAGAACGAACGCGCCCTTGTAGTCCCAGGCGCCGACCACGACGGAACCCATGCCGGAACCCACCAACCCGGAGATGAGCTTCGAGCTGTAGACCATTCCGTAGTTGGAGGCGTTGTTGTTCTCACCGAAGTAGTCGGCCGTCATGGCGGCGAACAGCGGGAAGATCGCGCCGCCACCGAATCCGGACACCATGGAGCAGAACAGGAAGAACGGCATGCTGCCCATCGTTCCGGAGATCAGGACACCGAACTGGGCCGAGCCGAGCACGATACAGACGATGATCAATGTGTTGCGGCGGCCGAAACGGTCGGAGATCCAGCCGATGACCCCGCGGCCCGTACCGTTCACGATCGCCTTGAGCGACATGGCCGTCGCGACGATGCCGCCCGCGAATCCCATGTCCTTTCCGAACGGCACCTGGAAAGCGATCCCGAAGATGTTGATGCCCGCGGTGCACAGAAGGCAGAACCACATCATCCACAGAACGGGGGTGCGCGCGGCCTCCCTGGGGGTGTACTGCTTCACGGCAGGCGGGTTCTTCTCCAGGGCACGCCGGATCTTCGGGTCCTCGGACACCTTCAGCGGGTCCACATGGGCGGGCCACCAGCCCTTCGGCGGGTCCTTGAAGAACCAGCCGGCGAAGGCGACCACGGCGCAGCAGATGAGGCCCACCATGATGAGCACGCCCTGGTAGTTGCTGAGATCCATGTAGGACGTGAACAGGAAGACGAACGGCACGGAGCCATAGGCGAAACCGCCGTTGACCAGGCCGGTCTTGCCTCCCTTGCGCTCCGGGTACCACTTGCCGACCATGTTGACGCAGGTCGCGTAGACGAGACCGGCGCCGATGCCGCTGAACACACCGAAGCCCAGATAGGCGACGATGACATGCGGCGCGTACGCGAGCGACAGATAGCCGCACAGGGTGCCGAACGCGCCGAGCATCATGGCGTTGCGCGCGGGCAGCTTCCCGCTCTCGCGCAACTGGCCCGCGGGGAAGGCGACGGCCGCCTGGAAGAACACCCAGACACCCATCAGCCAGAAGATGTGCCCACTGCTCCACATGTGGGCCTCGTGCAGTGTGTCCTCGGCCGAAGTGAACGCGTACTCGGCCGAGCTGATGCCCAGCATGCCCATCCAGGGGAAGAGCACCATGGTCCATCGTGGTCGGCCCATGATGTCGCGATCGGTCTCGCCGACGCGGTACAGGCGTCCGTTGGAGTCCGTCACCTCCCGATAGGGAACGGGCGTGGAAACGTCAGCAGTTGTCATGACGGTTGATCCCCTTGCGTCGAAAGATCTGGGCAGCGCCCCCTGTCCAAATTGCTTTCGTGCGCGCGCGGGTCCTGGGTCCGGCCGACGCGCACCGCCGACCGGACCCTTCTGCGTCACCTCATCGACCGCCTCCCAACAGTCCGGCGGCACGGGCCCAGCGATACTTCGCGCCGAGCACCGCCACGGGCTTCTCGGTCGTGTACGGGTACGCGACCACGCCCCTTTCGTAGAGGTACTGGCAGGCCTCCTCGACCTCGACGTCCCCGGCCAGCGACGCGACCACGGGCTTCTCGATGCCACGCTCCCGGAACTCCTGGACCACGCGGGCCGTTACTTCCGCAAAGACCATGGGAGGGGTGACGATGGTGTGCCAGTAGCCGAGCACGAGCGCGTGGATGCGCGGATCCTCCAGGCCGAGCCGGATCGTCGCCTCGTACGTCGACGGGGGCTCACCGCCGGTGATGTCGACGGGATTGCCCGCGGCCCCGAAGGGCGGGATGAACGCGCGGAAGGCGGCGTCCAGGTCGTCCGGGATCTCCATCAGCCGGAGTCCGTTGTCGGTCACCGCGTCCGAGAGCAGCACACCGGAGCCGCCCGCGCCGGTGATGATCACGACGTTGTCCCCCTTGGGGGCGGGCAGCACGGGCAGGGCCCGCGCGTACTCCAGCATGTCGTTCAGGCCAGGGGCCCGGATCACGCCGGCCTGCCGGAGGACGTCGTCGTACACGGCGTCGTCGCCGGCGAGGGCGCCCGTGTGCGACCCGGCGGCCTTCGCGCCGGCGGCCGTACGGCCCGCCTTCAGGACGACGACGGGTTTCTTCGGCACGGTCGCGCGCGCGGCCTCCACGAAGGCGCGCCCGTCCTTGAGGTCCTCCAAGTGCATGGCGATGCACTGGGTGTTGGGGTCCTCGCCGAACCAGGTGAGCAGATCGTCCTCGTCCAGGTCGGACTTGTTGCCGAGCCCGACGATCGCCGAGACGCCCGTCTTCGTGGTCCGCGCGAAGCCCAGGATCGCCATCCCGATGCCGCCGGACTGCGAGGTCAGGGCGACCCCGCCCTTCACGTCGTACGGGGTGCAGAACGTGGCGCAGAGGTCCTGCCACGTCGAGTAGTAGCCGTAGATGTTCGGCCCGAGCAGCCGAACGCCGTAGCGTTCGCCGATCGCCACGATCTCGTCCTGGAGGGCCTGTTCACCGGTCTCGGCGAAGCCGGAGGGGATCAGGACCGCGTTCGGTATCCGCTTGCGCCCCACCTCCTCCAGGGCGGCCGCGACGAACTTGGCGGGGATCGCGAAGACCGCCACGTCGACATCGCCGGGGACGTCCGTGACGCTCTTGTACGCCTTGCGGCCCAGGATGTCGTCGGCCTTGGGGTTCACCGGGTGGATGTCGCCGGAGAAGCCGCCGTCGATGAGGTTGCGCATCACCGAATTGCCGATCTTGCCCTGCTCGTTGGAGGCGCCGATCACGGCGACCGAGCGCGGCTGCATCAGGCGGCGCATGGTGGTGAGGATCTGCTCGCGCGTGTACGTGCGACGCGCCTTCGGGACACCCTCGGCGAGGATCACCCGGATGTCGGCCGCGACGGCGGCCTCCGGAGTGGCGATCACCGGGTTGAGGTCGACCTCCGCGATCTCCGGAAAATCCGTGACCAGTTGGGAGACCCGGCGGATCTGCTCGGCGAGCGCCTCGCGGTCGACACCGCGCGCGCCGCGCACTCCGCGCAGCACCTCGGCGGCGCCGATGGAGTCGAGCATCCCGAGGGACTCGTCCGCGTCCACGGGCGCCAGCCGGAAGGTGATGTCCTTGAGGACCTCGACCAGCACGCCGCCGAGCCCGAAGGCGACGACTTTGCCGAAGGTCGGGTCGGTGACCGCGCCGACGATGACTTCCTGGGCCTCGCCCCCGGTGGGCAGCATCTCCTGCACCTGAATGCCCTCGATGCGGGCATGGGGCGCGTACGCGCGCGCGTTCTCGAGAATCTGCTGGTACGCGGCCCGTGTGCCGGCTGCGCCCTCGACGCCCACCACGACGCCGCCCGCGTCGGTCTTGTGCAGGATGTCGGGGGAGACGATCTTCAGCACGACGGGCTTGCCGAAGCGCGCCGCGGCCGCCACCGCCTGCTCGGCATCGGTCGCGAGCTCCTCGCCGGGGACGGCGATCCCGTAGGCGTCGGCGATCACCTTCCCCTCCGGCGCGGTGAGCGCGGTGCGGCCCTCGGCCCGCACGGTGTCGAGCAGCGCCCGTACCGTGAGCGTCCGGTCCTCGGCCATCAATCAGATCACTCCGTTCGACTTGAGCAGGCGCAGTTCCTCGTCCCCGAGGCCGAGCTCACCGATGAAGACCTCCTCGTTGTGCTCGCCCAGCAGCGGCGAACTGGTCACGTCCACGGGGGAGTCGGAGAGCTTGAGGGGGGAGCCGACGGTGGTGAAGGAACCACGCTGCGGGTGCGGCACCTCGACGATCATGTCGTTGGCGACGAGGGACTGGTCCTCGATGATCTCTTTGGTGGAGAGGATCGGGCCGCAGGGGATGTTGTGGGCGTTGAGCCGTTCCAGGACGTCCCACTTGGGGAGGGTGGAGGTCCACTCCTCGATGAGCTGGAACATCTTGGTGAGCTGGGGCAGGCGGGCTTCGGGGGTGGCCCATTCGGGGTCGTCGGCGAGTTCGGGGCGGCCGATGAGCTGGGTGAGTGGCTGCCATCCGACGGGTTGGACGATGACGTAGACGTAGTCGTTGGGTCCGCCGGGGGCGCATTTGACGGCCCAGCCGGGTTGGCCGCCGCCGGAGGCGTTGCCGGAGCGGGGGACCTCGGTGCCGAAGTCTTCGTTGGGGTATTCGGGCAGGGGGCCGTGGGTGAGGCGTTGCTGGTCGCGGAGTTTGACGCGGCACAGGTTGAGGACGGCGTGTTGCATGGCGACGTTGACGCGTTGGCCGCGGCCGGTGTTCTCGCGTTGGAAGAGGGCGGCGAGGATGCCGGCGACGGTGTGGATGCCGGTGCCGGAGTCGCCGATCTGGGCTCCGGTGGCCAGTGGGGGGCCGTCGTCGAAGCCGGTGGTGGCCATGGAGCCGCCCATGGCCTGGGCGACGACCTCGTAGGCCTTGAAGTTGGTGTAGGGGCCTTCGCCGAAGCCCTTGATGGAGGCGTAGACGATGCGGGGGTTGATCTCCTGGATGCGGTCCCAGGTGAAGCCCATGCGGTCCACGGCGCCGGGGCCGAAGTTCTCCACCATGACGTCGCTGCGGGCGATCAGCTCGGTCAGCAGCTGCTTGCCGCGTTCGGTCTTGGTGTTCAGGGTGATGCTGCGCTTGTTGCAGTTGAGCATCGTGAAGTAGAGGGAATCGACATCGGGGATGTCCCGCAACTGCCGGCGCGTGATGTCCCCCGACGGAGCCTCCAGCTTGACGACATCCGCACCCAGCCAGGCAAGGAGCTGGGTGGCGGAGGGGCCCGACTGGACATGCGTCATGTCGAGTACGCGGATGCCTTCGAGAGCCTTGGTCACGAACGTCTCACCTCGCTACGTGCTGCTGATGGACTGGATCCTGAGCCGGGCGCGTGAGCAAGGGGAGCCGTCGCCCGTACATTGCATACAGTCATCGAATACTGTATGAAAACTGGTATCCCGCATCCGATGGGTGGTGTCCAGGGGGCGTGCGGCACTTTCTTGTCAGGAGCCGAAAATGGACCTGTACGAACACCAGGCGAGGGATCTCTTTGCGGAGTACGGGATTTCGGTACCGCGGGCCGAAGTCACCGACTCCGCCAAGCAGGCACGTGAGATCGCGCGCAGGCTCGGCGGCCCTGCCGTCGTCAAGGCGCAGGTGAAGACCGGCGGCCGAGGCAAGGCGGGCGGCGTCAAGCTCGCCGCCGACCCCGTCGCCGCCGAGAACGCGGCACGTCAGATCCTGGGCATGGACATCAAGGGCCACACCGTGGGCACCGTCATGCTGGCCCAACCGGTCGACATAGAGAGCGAGTTCTACGTCTCCTACGTGCTCGACCGCGCGGCCGGCACCTTCCTCGCCATCGCCTCCTCCGAAGGAGGCATGGAGATCGAAGAGGTGGCCGCCACGCGGCCCGCCGCCGTGGCGCGCATCCCGGTCGATCCGGCGGTCGGGGTGACCTCGGCCAAGGCCGCACAGATCGTGCGGGCGGGGGGACTTCCGGCGCAGACCGCCGACGTCCTCGTCCGGCTGTGGGATGTCCTGATCCGCGAGGACGCGCTCCTGGTGGAGGTCAATCCGCTGGTGCGCACGGCGAAGGGGCAGATCCTCGCGCTCGACGGCAAGGTCACCCTCGACGACAACGCCCGCTTCCGGCACGCGCGGTGGGGTGTGCAGGACGCGGCGCCCGACGACCCACTGGAGGCGCAGGCGGCCGCGAAGGGCCTCAACTACGTGAAGCTCGACGGCGAGGTCGGCATCATCGGGAACGGCGCGGGGCTCGTCATGTCCACTCTCGACGTCGTCGCGGGCTGCGGCGCCCGCCCCGCCAACTTTCTCGACATCGGCGGCGGCGCCTCCGCGCGGATCATGGCCGACGGGCTCGACGTCATCCTCGCCGACCTCGCCGTGCGATCGGTATTCGTCAACGTCTTCGGCGGCATCACCGCCTGCGACGCGGTGGCCGACGGCATCGTCCAGGCACTCGAACGCGTCGAGTTGACGAAGCCGCTCGTCGTCCGTCTCGACGGGAACAACGCCGCGCGCGGCCGCGCCGTGCTCGACGAGCGGGCCCATCCCTTGGTCGAACAGGCCACCACGATGGACGGCGCGGCCCGCCGGGCCGCCGAACTCGCCCTCGCCGGCCACAACAGCTGAGGAGCAGGACATGGCCATCTACCTCACCCAGGAGAGCAAGGTCCTCGTCCAGGGCATGACCGGGGCCGAAGGCATGAAGCACACCCGCCGCATGCTCGGGGCGGGCACCGACGTCGTCGGCGGCGTCAACCCCCGCAAGGCCGGGCACACCGTCGACCTCGACGGCCGGTCCGTGCCCGTCTTCGGCAGCGTGCGCGAGGGCATCGCGGCCACCGGGGCCGACGTCAGCGTCGTCTTCGTGCCGCCCGCCTTCACCAAGGACGCGGTCGTCGAGGCGGCCGACGCGGGGATCCCACTCGCCGTCGTCATCACCGAAGGCATCCCGGTGCACGACGCCGTCACCTTCCAGGCGTACGCGCGTGAGAAGGGCACCCGCGTCATCGGACCCAACTGTCCGGGCCTCATCTCGCCCGGCGCCTCCAACGCCGGCATCATCCCGGCCGACATCACCAAGCCCGGCCGGATCGGCCTCGTCTCCAAGTCCGGCACGCTCACCTACCAGCTCATGTACGAGCTGCGGGACATCGGCTTCTCGACGTGCGTGGGCATCGGCGGTGACCCCGTCGTCGGCACCACACACATCGACTGCCTCGCCGCGTTCGAGGCGGACCCGGAGACCGAGCTGATCGTCCTGATCGGGGAGATCGGCGGCGACGCGGAGGAGCGGGCGGCGGCGTACATCCGCGAGCACGTCACCAAGCCCGTCGTCGGCTACATCGCCGGGTTCACCGCGCCCGAGGGCAAGACGATGGGCCACGCGGGCGCCATCGTGTCCGGGTCCTCCGGTACGGCGGAGGCGAAGAAGGAGGCCCTGGAGGCCGTCGGCGTTCGCGTCGGAGCCACGCCGACGGAGACCGCACGGCTCGTCTTGGAGCGTCTCGCCGACGGGTAGTGACGCTTCTCATAGGCTTCAACTGCCGGGAACAGTACGGTCCTCGGCATACGGGAGGTGCCCAGCGGGCACCTCCCGTCCACGGCTGCCGTCGCGAGCCGACGGCGCCGCAGAGCACCGACAAGCCATGGAACACCCGCCCCGACTGTGCACCGTGAGCGGAGACCGACTGATGGCGAAAACCCTCGAACTGAAGTCCGGTACGTCCTGGTCCGATGCTTGGCAGCGTTGCCTGGCTGTGGCTCCGGAGGCGTTCCGGGACGATCGTGTGCTGAATCTGTGGGGTGGTGAGTGGCGTGCGGACGGTCGTGCGTTGTCTGCCACTTCGCCGGTGGACGGTGGTCCGATCGCGGGTCCGCCGCGGTTGGATGCCGTGGCGGCGCATCGGGCGGTGCGCGCATCGCTCGACCAGCACCGTGCCTGGCGCCACATCCCCCTCCCCGAACGCCGTGCCCGTGTGGCCGCCACCCTCGACGCCCTCGCGCAGCACCGGGAGCTGCTGGCTCTGCTGCTGGTCTGGGAGATCGGCAAGCCGTGGCGGCTCGCGACGGCGGACGTGGACCGGGCCATCGACGGCGTCCGCTGGTACGTGGACGGCATCGACAACATGCTCGGTGAGCGCACCCCCCTCGCGGGTCCGGTGTCGAACATCGCGAGTTGGAACTATCCGATGAGTGTGCTCGTTCATGCGGTACTGGTTCAGGCACTGGCAGGTAATGCGGTCATCGCCAAGACCCCGACCGATGGTGGTGTTTCCTGTCTGACGCTGGCGTGTGCGTTGGCGGCGCGTGAGGGTGTTCCGGTCACGTTGGTGAGCGGGAGTGGTGGGCAGTTGTCGGAGGCGTTGGTGCGGGCGCCGGAGATCGGCTGTGTGTCGTTCGTGGGTGGTCGTGACACGGGTGCGGCGGTGGCGACGGCGGTCGCGGATCTGGGTAAGCGGCACATTCTTGAGCAGGAGGGGTTGAACGCCTGGGGGATCTGGAACTTCTCGGACTGGGAGCGGCTGACGGCCGTGATTCCCAAGTTGTTCGACTACGGCAAGCAGCGGTGTACGGCGTATCCGCGGTTTGTGGTGCAGCGGGATGCGTTCGACGATTTTCTGGCGGCGTATCTGCCGGCGGTGCGGACGTTGCGTGTGGGGCATCCGCTGGCTGTCGAGGGGCCTGAAGACCCGTATCCGGTGCTGGACTTCGGGCCGCTCATCAACGCGGCCAAGGCCAAAGAACTCACCGACCAGATCACTGAGGCGATCGACCGCGGCGCCGTGCCCCTGCACCGCTCCACTCCCGACCCCGACCGCTTCCTGCCCGGCCAGGACACGAGCGCGTACGTCCACCCGGTCACGCTGCTCGGTCCGCCGTCGTCGTCGCCGTTGCATCATGCCGAGCCGTTCGGTCCGGTGGACACGATCGTGCTGGTGGATACCGAGGCGGAGCTGCTGGCTGCCATGAATGCGTCCAACGGTGCGTTGGTGGCGACGCTGTCGACGGACGACGAGGCGACGTTCGCGCGTCTGGCGCCGCAGATCCGGGCGTTCAAGGTCGGTCATGGGGTGCCGCGGTCGCGTGGGGACCGGGACGAGCTCTTCGGTGGGTTCGGGGGGTCGTGGCGCGGGGCGTTCGTGGGTGGGGAACTGCTCGTGCGCGCGGTCACCGACGGCCCCGACAGTCCCGGCGGCGAGCGGCTGCCCGGCAACTTCCCCGAGTACCAACTCATGCCCTGACACGGCCCGACGCGTCGCAGCTGCGGCGGGGTCCACGCGGCGCAGGGGGCGCTCCCCGCCGCTCATGGACCCCGCCGCCGTGCCGCGGCTGCGCCGCTCAGCCCTGGGGGACCTCGGCCCGCAGGGCGACGCGGTGCTCGCCCGCGTACACGTTCATGGAGTTGCCACGGAGGAAGCCCACCAGCGTCAGACCGGTCTCCGTGGCCAGGTCGACCGCGAGGGACGAGGGCGCCGAGACGGCGGCGAGTACCGGGATGCCCGCCATCACGGCCTTCTGCGCCAGCTCGAACGAGGCCCGGCCCGAGACGAGCAGGATCGTCCCGCGCAGCGGCAGGGTGCCCTCACGCAGCGCGCGGCCGACGATCTTGTCGACCGCGTTGTGCCGGCCCACGTCCTCCCGGACGTCGAGGAGTTCGCCGTCCGGGGTGAACAGGGCCGCCGCGTGCAGGCCCCCGGTGCGGTCGAAGACCTGCTGCGCCGCCCGCAGCCGGTCGGGGAGGCAGGCGAGCAGTTCGGGTTCCAGCCGCACCGGGGAGGTCGTGTCGTCCTCGATCGCCCACCGGGCCGTCGTCCGCACGGCATCCAGGCTCGCCTTGCCGCACAGACCGCAGGAGGACGTCGTGTACACATTGCGTTCGAGCGTGATGTCGGGGAGGACGAGGCCGGGAGCGGTGCGCACGTCCACCACGTTGAACGTGTTGGAGCCGTCCGCCGTCGCGCCGGCGCAGTACACGATGTTCCGCAGGTCGTCCGCGCTGCCCAACACCCCTTCGCTGACCAGGAATCCGGCGGCGAGCGCGAAGTCGTCACCGGGGGTGCGCATGGTGATGGCCAGGGGTTTTCCGTTGAGCCTGATCTCCAGAGGCTCCTCGGCGACGAGCGTGTCCGGGCGGGTGGAGACGATGGTGTCCCGGATGCGGAGCACCGGGCGGCGTTGCGTGACGCGTCCCATGAGCCGTCCCCATTTCCTGCTGTTTCCCCAACAGTGTGCAATGTGTCGACGGGATATTGTCTACAGGATGGGATCGGCGGCGGCAAGGGATGCGGCAACACCAGTGCGCCGGGCCGGAGTTGAGGGTGTGATCGAATGCACGTCTGCGCCGATTCCGGGGCGGGCGGGATGGTGCGCCGTAGACTGTAGGCGAAAGCCAATGTCTTCGACGTGCGTCTCTCGCGGCGCGGCGGCGCGGCGATGTGGCTGCGCGACGGTGCAGCGGCATCAGGGCGCCGCGGTGTCATGACGCGGTCCTGCAGCCGTCGCGTGCGAGAGGTGCCTGGGGGAAGGGGCCGCGATGTTGCCGACCGGACTGCCGCAGGGTGCGGTGCCCAAGCTGGAGCGGCCAGGACCGCTGCGTGAACGGGTCTACGAGGCACTCCTGGAGCTCATCATCACGCGCACGCTGCCGCCGGGCGCGCACCTCGTCGAGACCGAACTGGCCGCGCAACTGGGCGTGTCCAGGCAGCCCGTGCGCGAGACGCTGCAGCGACTCAGCACCGAGGGGTGGGTGGATCTGCGCCCCGCCCAGGGTGCGTTCGTCCACGAGCCGACGGAGTACGAGGCGGACCAACTTCTGGCGGTCCGTACGCTCTTGGAGACCGAGGCGGTACGGCTCGCCGCCGGCCGTGCGGACGCCCGGTCCGTGGCCCAGCTGGAGAAGCTGTGCGCGGCGGGGGAGCAGGCCGTCGCCGAGGACGACGTGGAGGGCGCGGTCGCGCTTAACGCCCAACTGCACGGCGCCGTCATGGAACTGGCGGGCAACGCCGTGCTGGCCGGGCTCGCGGCGCAGGTGGACCGGCGGGTGCGCTGGTACTACACGCCCGTGGCGCGGCAGCGCGGGCACCAGTCCTGGGCTGAGCACCGCGAACTGATTGCGGCGCTGGCGGAGGGAGACGCCGACCGGGCCGCCGAGGTGATGCGGGTCCACACGGAGCACACCCGCACTTCGTACCACGAGCGCGAGAAGTAGCCCTCCCGCCACGGCTCTTTACGAGATGTGTGAGCCCCACAGGACGCAAGGACCCCTACAAGACGTACGAGCTATGCGAGTCGTACGAGACGTGCGAGCCATGCGAGATGTACGAGTCGAGCGAGATGTACGAGCCGCGCGAGTCGTACGAGTCATGCGAGATGCACGAGCCACGCAGATCGTACGAGTCGCCTGAGACGTACGGGTCGCGTGAGACGTACGAGAGCGGGATGGCCCGCCCCCTCACTTGGACAAGGGGCGGGCCATCCGGTCCGGCTCTGCTCAGGTGGCCGCTTGCGGCTGCCGCACCTTGGCCCGGGTGCCCGTCTTGGGGCGGCCGGGCTGCCGCAGCGTCATCGCGATCACCGCGGCGATCAGCGACGTCCCGCCTGCCAGGGCGTACGCGCCGTCGTAGCCCCAGGCGGAGACCACCATGGAGCCGAGGCCACCGCCGAACAGGCCGCTGATGAGCTTGCCGCTGTAGACGAGGCCGTAGTTGGACGCGTTGTAGTTCTCGCCGAAGTAGTCCGGCGTCAGGGCTGCGAACAGCGGGTAGAACGCGCCGCCGCCGAACCCGGACAGGAACGCGAACACCAGGAACAGCCACTCGCTCTTCACGTCACCGGCCCAGATGACACCGAACTGGGCGAGACCGAGGACGAGGATGACCATCACGAGAGTCGGTTTGCGCCCCCACTGGTCGGACGCCCAGCCCACGACTCCGCGGCCGATGCCGTTGATGACGGCCATGACACCCATCGACGAGGCCGCGACGAGAGGTCCGAAGCCGATCTCCTTGGCGTAGTCGACCTGGAAGGAGATGCCGAAGATGGAGACACCGGCGCTGATGACGAGAGCCACCCACATCAGCGGCAGGATGCCCGTCTTGATGGCTTCCATCGGCGTGTACTGACGTACCGCCGGCGGGTTCTTGGCGAGGCTCGCCGCGCTCTTGCCGGAGCCGCTCTGGGCGAGCGGGTCGACCTCGGCGGGCCACCAGTTCTTCGGCGGGTCCTTGAAGAAGAAGGCGCAGACGAAGACGACGATCAGGACGTAGACGCCGATCAGGTCCAGGACGGTCTGGTAGTTCCCGGTGTCGAAGGCGTAGTTGAAGATGAAGATGAACGGCAGGGACCCGTAGGCGAAGCCGCCGTTGACGAAGCCCGTCTTGCCGCCCTTCCGCTCGGGGAACCACTTGCCGACCATGTTGACGCAGGTCGAGTAGATCAGGCCGGAGCCGATTCCGCCGACGACCCCGAAGCCGAGGATCGCGAAGAAGACGTTGTGGATGTGGGAGAGGGCGAGGAACCCGAGCAGGCAGAGGCCCGAGCCCACGAACATGGCCCGGCGTGCCGTCAGGATGCCCTTCTCCCGCATCCAGCCGGCCGGGAAGGAGACACCGGCCTGGAAGAAGATCCAGACGCTGAGGATCCAGAAGGTGTTGGACTGCGTCCAGCCGTGCGCGGAGGACAGGGTGTCCTCCGCCGAGCCGTACGCGTACTCGAAGACGCTGATGGCCATCATGGCGAGCCAGGGCAGGTACACCATCAACTTGCGGGAGTGGCCGAGGATGTCGCGGTCGGACTCGCCGACGCGATAGACGCGGCCACGGGCGTCGGTGATCTCGCGATATCCGCGGGACGACGCGTCGGACGCCTCGGATCCGTCGGGCGCGCCTTCATTTGTCGTGTGGTTCAAGGTCATTTCAGGCTTTCCCTCACAGAGCGGCAGTGCTTCATGTGCGGTGTTCTGGGCCTGGGGTCCGTCGGAGCCGGTGTCCGAGGGGGCGAGGTCCCGTCGGACACGTCCGCGCGAGGCGGTTCGGACCGGGTCGGCTCCGACTTAGTCGGATCCGATCGTGGCGGCCGGGCCGGAGACTGGTTCGTTCTCCGGGACGTCGGCCGAGGCTGTACGTCTTATGTAGACCCAGTCGTGCGGGTACTGAGCCGTCACGTTCCATCTCACCTGTCCCTCGCCTGAGCAGTGAGCAGTGAGCAGTGAGCAGTGAGAAACGGGCAGTTGATGGTGCTGTCGATGACATGGGACGTCGCGGCCGGGATATTGCATACAGTCGACGAATACTGTATGAAGAGTGTTATCCCTCACTGGATGGGTGGGTGTCCAGGGGTCGTCCGGATCTTTTAACGCTGAATGAAGCTTCAACCGGGCCGCAAGATCAACCCCCTTGACGACACCTCGGCCGACACCACCGCTGTCCGCCTGTCACCACCCGCCCCACGAAGGCCCATCGGGCCTCGGCATCTCGACTGTGCACCGAGAGCGGAGAGAGACTCATGGCAAACACCCTCAAGTCCGGTACGTCCTGGTCCGATGCTTGGCAGCGTTGCCTGGCTGTGGCTCCGGAGGCGTTCCGGGACGATCGTGTGCTGAATCTGTGGGGTGGTGAGTGGCGTGCGGACGGTCGTGCGTTGTCTGCCACTTCGCCGGTGGACGGTGGTCCGATCGCGGGTCCGCCGCGGTTGGATGCCGTGGCGGCGCATCGGGCGGTGCGCGCATCGCTCGACCAGCACCGCGCCTGGCGCCACACGCCACTGGAGGAGCGCAAGGCGCGGGTGAGCGCGGCGCTCGATGCGATGACCGAACACCGGGAGCTGCTGGCTCTGCTGCTGGTCTGGGAGATCGGCAAGCCGTGGCGGCTCGCGACGGCGGACGTGGACCGGGCCATCGACGGCGTCCGCTGGTACGTGGAGCACATCGACCGGATGATGGCCGGCCGTGTGCCGCTCGCGGGTCCGGTGTCGAACATCGCGAGTTGGAACTATCCGATGAGTGTGCTCGTTCATGCGGTACTGGTTCAGGCACTGGCAGGTAATGCGGTCATCGCCAAGACCCCGACCGATGGTGGTGTTTCCTGTCTGACGCTGGCGTGTGCGTTGGCGGCGCGTGAGGGTGTTCCGGTCACGTTGGTGAGCGGGAGTGGTGGGCAGTTGTCGGAGGCGTTGGTGCGGGCGCCGGAGATCGGTTGTGTGTCGTTCGTGGGTGGTCGTGACACGGGTGCGGCGGTGGCGACGGCGGTCGCGGATCTGGGTAAGCGGCACATTCTTGAGCAGGAGGGGTTGAACGCCTGGGGGATCTGGAACTTCTCGGACTGGGAGCGGCTGACGGCCGTGATTCCCAAGTTGTTCGACTACGGCAAGCAGCGGTGTACGGCGTATCCGCGGTTTGTGGTGCAGCGGGATGCGTTCGACGATTTCCTGGCGGCGTATCTGCCTGCGGTGCGGACGTTGCGTGTGGGGCATCCGCTGGCTGTCGAGGGGCCTGAAGACCCGTACCCGGCACTGGACTTCGGGCCGCTCATCAACGCGGCCAAGGCCAAAGAACTCACCGATCAAGTGGCCGAAGCGGTCGACAGGGGTGCCGTCCCGCTGCACCGGGGCCGGCTGGACGAGGCCCTGCTGCTGTCCGGCCAGGACACGAGCGCCTACGTGCCGCCCGTCACGCTGCTCGGTCCGCCGTCGTCGTCGCCGTTGCATCATGCCGAGCCGTTCGGTCCGGTGGACACGATCGTGCTGGTGGATACCGAGGCGGAGTTGCTGGCGGCCATGAATGCGTCCAACGGTGCGTTGGTGGCGACGTTGTCGACGGACGACGAGGCGACGTTCGCGCGTCTGGCGCCGCAGATCCGGGCGTTCAAGGTCGGTCATGGGGTGCCGCGGTCGCGTGGTGACCGGGACGAGCTCTTCGGTGGGTTCGGGGCGTCGTGGCGCGGTGCGTTCGTGGGCGGGGAACTGCTCGTGCGCGCGGTCACCGACGGGCCCGACAGCTCCGGCGGAGTCGGCGGCGAGCGGCTGCCCGGCAACTTCCCCGAGTACCAACTCATGCCCTGATGTGCAACGGAGAGAGTGGGTGGCGATCATGACAAAGGCCCTGGAAGGCATCCGCGTCCTGGACATGACGCATGTCCAGTCGGGCCCGTCGGCGACGCAGTTGCTGGCGTGGCTGGGTGCGGATGTCGTCAAGCTGGAGGCTCCGTCGGGGGACATCACGCGTCGGCAGTTGCGGGACATCCCCGATGTCGATTCCCTCTACTTCACGATGCTCAACTGCAACAAGCGCAGCATCACCCTGAACACCAAGACCGAACGCGGCAAGCAGCTGCTGACCGAGCTGATCGCCCGCAGTGACGTCATGGTGGAGAACTTCGGCCCCGGCGCCGTGGACCGCATGGGCTTCACCTGGGACCGCATCCAGGAGATCAACCCCCGCATCGTCTACGCCTCCATCAAGGGCTTCGGCGAAGGCCCCTACACCAACTTCAAGGCCTACGAGGTCGTCGCCCAGGCCATGGGCGGCTCCATGGCCACCACCGGCTTCGACGACGGCCCCCCACTGGCCACCGGAGCCCAGATCGGCGACTCCGGCACCGGCATCCACACCGTCGCCGGCATCCTCGCCGCCCTCTTCCAACGCGAGAACACCGGCCGCGGCCAACGCGTCAACGTCGCCATGCAGCACGCCGTCCTCAACCTGTGCCGCGTCAAACTCCGCGACCAGCAACGCCTCACCCACGGCCCCCTGCCCGAATACCCCAACGAAGACTTCGGCACCGAGGTCCCCCGCTCCGGCAACGCCTCCGGCGGCGGCCAACCCGGCTGGGCCGTCAAATGCGCCCCCGGCGGACCCAACGACTACGTCTACGTCATCGTCCAACCCGTCGGATGGCAGCCCTTGGCCGAACTGATCGGGCGGCCGGAGATGGCGGAGGACCCCGAGTGGGCGACGCCGGAGGCACGCCTGCCGAAGCTCACCAAGATGTTCCAGCTCATCGAGGAGTGGACCTCCACCCTCCCCAAGTGGGACGTCCTGGAACGGCTCAACGCCCACAACATCCCCTGCGGCCCGATCCTCTCCACCAAAGAGATCATCGAGGACCAGTCCCTCGTCGCCAACGACATGATCGTGGAAGTCGAGCATCCCGAACGCGGCACGTACCTGACCGTGGGCAATCCGCTCAAGCTCTCCGACTCCCCGGCGGAGATCACCGCCTCCCCGCTCCTCGGCGAGCACAACCTCGACATCTACGCCGATGAACTCGGCTTGGACCAGGCCGAATTGACGCTTCTCGCAGAGCAGGGGGTCATCTGAATGGCGACCACGACACAGTCGGCCACCGCGGGCACCACCCCCGTCACCGACCGCCTGATCGAGGCGAACGCCCGATACGCCGCCGCGTTCACCGACCCCGGCATGGACGCCCGTCCGGTCCTGGAGGTCGCCGTCGTCGCGTGCATGGACGCCCGGATCGATCTGCACGCCGCGCTCGGTCTCGGTCTCGGCGACTGCCACACCGTCCGCAACGCGGGCGGTGTGGTCACCGACGACACCATCCGGTCCCTGACGATCAGCCAGCGGGCCTTGGGCACGCGCAGCGTGGTCCTCATCCACCACACCGGATGCGGACTCCAGTCGCTCACGGAGGAGTTCCGGCACGAGCTGGAGCGCGAGGTCGGACAGCGGCCGTCGTGGGCGGTGGAGGGCTTCACCGACGTCGACCAGGACGTCCGGCAGTCGATGTGCAAGGTGCGTACGTCACCGTTCCTGCCGCACACCGACGACGTACGCGGATTCGTCTTCGACGTGCACACCGGGCAGTTGCGAGAGGTGGACGCGCCGGTGGCGTGATCCGCCACCGGCGCAGTCCGTCGTGAGCCCCCGCGGCCGGTCAGAGCTCCAGACCGGCCGCGGCCTCGATCTGCCGGCAGTAGAAGTCCGTGGTGTTCTGCGTGTGCCGGCGCATCAGGGCCTCGGCCTGGTCCGGGTCGCCCGCGCCGATCGCCTCGATGATCAGGGCGTGCTCGCTCCAGGCGTCGTTGCCGCGCGGCTTGGCGATGGGCATGTAGTACCAGCGCACCCGCTGGTCGACTTGCGGGATCAGCTCGGCCAGGACGGCGTTGCGGGACAGCGTGGTGATGTGGGAGTGGAGCGCGGCGTTGGCCTCCACGATCGCCCGCGCGTCCTGCGCGGTCAGTGCGTCGAGGCCGGCCTGCTGCAACACCCACAGCCGGGCGACGTCGTCCGCGGTCGCGTGCTCGGCCGCGCCGCGCGCCGAGTACGTCTCCAACACGGCGCGCACACCGAGCAGTTGGGCGCACTCCTGCACGGTGGGCGAGTGCACGAAGGCGCCCTGCGCGGGGCGCAGATCGACCCAGCCCGCGGCCTGGAGCCGCTGCAGCGCCTCACGGACCGGCTGCCGGCTCACCCCGAGACGGTCGGCGAGATCGGCCTCCACCAGGTGCTGCCCCGGCATCAGCCGGCCGCTGATGATCATCTCGATCAGGGCCTCGTAGACGGCCTGCCGCAGCGGGGCGGGCCGGGAGATCGGGCCGCGAGCGGCCACGGCGGGTACGTCGGGCATGGGTGAGCCCTCCCTTGTCCGTCCACTGACGTGACGTCAGAGGCGCTTGGGATACTGACTTTAGTATGCAATAGACAGTCTTGAACAAGGCCCGTAGGGGCGGGAGTTGAAACTCGGCCCGTCGCACATCTGGCGCTGGATCGCCCTGCGGAATACTGTATGCAATCATCGCGTCGCCGCTCAGCGGCAACGCGCTCCCTGCTGGCAGCTCGCTGACGAGAACGAGGGAGTCGCCTCGTGTCGCACCGCACCGCACTTGCGCAGATCCTGAACGAAGTCATCGCCCCGGACGCCGAACTGGCCCGCATGCAGGGCAAGTTCCCGCGCGCCGCCGTCACGGCGCTCGGCCGCGTGGGCCTGCTGGGGCTCACGGTCTCCCCCGAACTCGGCGGTGGGGGAGCGGGGTTCGAGGAAGCCGCCGACGTCGTGGCGGAGGTCGGCCGCGTCTGCCCCGCCGCGGCGGCCGTGCTCCGCTCGCACTACGCGGCGACCGCCGTCGTCGAGGCGTACGGAAGCGCCTGGCTGCGCGGCGAGATCGCCTCCGGGCGCCATCTGTGCTCGCTCGCCCTCGTGGAGCAGGGGGGTGGCGAGTCCGATGCCCCGCGCTCCACGGCCCACCGCACCGCCGGCGAGGTCGTGACCCTGCGCGGCCGCAAGCGCCAGGTGGTCGCGGCGGGGGAGGCCGACAGCTACGTATGGTCGACGCGCCCCTGCGGCGGCCCGGCGGGTGAGGGGCCATCCGGTGACGGGCAGCATCTGTGGCTGGTCCCGGCGCACGCCCCTGACCTGTTCGTGCCCGCCCGGCCGGTGGGCTCCGGTCCGCGGGGCAGTGCCACCTCCACCGTCTGCGCCGACCCCGTGCGCGTACCCGCAGGTGCGCTGCTCGGTGACGAGCGGGCCATGGCGGACGTCCTGCGCCCCTGGCTCCTGGCGTCGGGTCCCGCGGCGCCGGACCGCGCGCCGACGCTTGTCACGTCCTGAGAACCCCTCGAACATCGGTGTACGGCAGGGAAATTGAGGGATCGGGTGGTCCGATTCCGTCCCGCTACTTTACGGCGGGCTTCTGTATACAGAAGTCTGTATGGAGTGGTGTCCTTGTCTCCCGCGCCCGCGGTCCCCTGCGACCGCGCCGGAGACCCGCACGACGGAAGGCGGAGCGATCATGACGAGCAGCGGGACGGACGTGTCGGTCGAGAGCGTGGTCAGGAGAGTGGCGGCCGCACACCGTGCCGAGCGCGGCGCGCTGTTGCCCGTACTCCACGCCGTACAGGCCGAGTTGGGGTGCGTGCCACAGGAGGCGGTCCCGGTCCTCGCCGACGAGTTCAACCTGTCCAGGGCCGACGTCCACGGGGTCGTGACCTTCTACCACGACTTCCGGCGGGAACCGGCGGGCCGCACCACCGTCCGCATCTGCCGCGCCGAGGCCTGCCAGGCCCTGGGGGCGGAACGGCTGCTGGGGCACGTACGGGAGTCCGGCCTGACGCCGGGGGAGACCACGGCGGACGGCGCGGTCACCGTCGAGCAGGTCTTCTGCCTCGGCAACTGCGCGCTCGGCCCCTCGGTGGAGGCGAACGGGCGGCTGCACGGTCGTGTGACCCCCGAGCGCCTCGGCGCGATCCTCAATGGAGCGGTGTGACAAGTGAGTTCGATGAAGACGAGGACGACTGACAGCGGCACGGCGAAGGCCGGCCCGACCACCGTCTACGTTCCGCGCGACGCGGCCGCCCGCTCCGTCGGCGCCGACGAGGTCGCCGAACGGTTCGAACGGGCCGCGGTGGACGGTGAGTTCACCGTCGTACGCAACGGATCGCGCGGGATGCTCTGGCTCGAACCGCTCGTCGAGGTGGCGACGCCCGCAGGCCGGATCGGCTACGGACCCGTCACCCCCGATGACGTGCCCGACCTCCTCGCCGCCGGGCTCCTGGACGGCGGCGACCACCCCCTGCGCCTCGGGCCGGTCGATCAACTGCCCTGGCTGGAACGGCAGAACAGGGTCACGTTCGCGCGCGTCGGCGTCATCGACCCGCTCTCGCCCGAGGACTACGAGGCGCACGGCGGCCTGCGCGGGCTGCGCGCGGCCCTCGCCATGACACCCGCCGACGTCGTCACCGAGGTCACCGACTCCGGACTGCGCGGCCGCGGCGGCGCCGGCTTCCCGGCCGGCATCAAGTGGAAGACGGTCCTCGACTGCGAGGACGAGCTCAAGTTCATCTGCTGCAACGCCGACGAGGGCGACAGCGGCACCTTCGCCGACCGCATGGTCATGGAGGGCGACCCGTTCCTGCTCATCGAGGGCATGACGATCGCCGCGCACGCGGTGGGCGCCCGCGAGGGATACCTCTACATCCGCTCCGAGTACCCGGACGCCATCGCCACGATGCGCGCCGCGATCGACATCGCGCGCGGCAGCGGCTGGCTCGGCAGCGGCATCCTCGGCTCGCCGCTCGACTTCGACCTGCACGTGCGGGTCGGCGCGGGCGCGTACATCTGCGGCGAGGAGACCTCCATGCTGGAGAGCCTGGAGGGCAAGCGCGGCATGGTCCGCGCGAAACCGCCGATCCCGGCGATCGAGGGCCTGTTCGGCAAACCGACCGTAGTCAACAACGTCCTCACGCTCACCACGGTCCCCGTCGTCCTCGCCGACGGCGCCAAGACCTACCAGGACCTCGGCGTCGGCCGCTCCCGCGGCACCCAGGTCTTCCAGCTCGGCGGGAACATCAAGCACGGCGGCATCGTCGAGACCGCCTTCGGCATCACGCTGCGCGAGCTGATCGAGGAGTACGGCGGCGGCACGCTCAGCGGCCGTCCGGCGCGCGCCGTCCAGGTGGGCGGGCCGCTCGGCGCATACCTCCCCGAGTCGCGGTTCGACCTGCCGATGGACTACGAGGCACTGGCCGAGGCCGGCGCCATGCTCGGCCACGGCGGTGTCGTCGTCTTCGACGACAGCGTCGACATGGCGGCACAGGCCCGCTTCGCGATGGAGTTCTGCGCGGAGGAGTCCTGCGGCAAGTGCACCCCCTGCCGGGTCGGCTCCGTCCGCGGCGTCGAGGTCATCGACCGGATCGTCGCGGGCGAGCGGCGCGACGAGAACCTGGCCCTGCTCGAGGACCTCTGCGAGCTGATGACCGACGGTTCGCTGTGCGCGATGGGCGGGCTCACCCCGATGCCCGTCCGCAGCGCGCTCGCCCACTTCCCCGACGACTTCCTCGACAGAGGCGACCGTCCGCTCCTGCCCGTCCATCCCGTACGGCAGACGACACGAACGGAGGGCATGGCATGACGCTCCTCAAGGAACCCGACTACGGAACACCCGAGCGCCCCGGACCCGCCACGGTGTCGGTGGAGATCGACGGCCGGCAGGTCACCGTCCCCGAGGGCACCTCGGTCATGCGGGCCGCGGCCCAGGCCGGCGTCGACATCCCGAAACTGTGCGCCACCGACAGCCTGGAGGCGTTCGGCTCGTGCCGGCTCTGCGTCGTCGAGATCGACGGCCGGCGCGGCGCCCCCGCCTCCTGCACCACCCCCTGCTCCGAGGGCATGTCGGTCCGCACCCAGACCCCGAAGGTGGAGAAGCTCCGCCAGGGCGTCATGGAGCTGTACATCTCCGACCACCCGCTGGACTGCCTGACCTGCCCCGCCAACGGGGACTGCGAACTCCAGGACATGGCCGGAGTGGTCGGCCTGCGCCAGGTCCGCTACGGCTACGAGGGCGAGAACCACCTCGACGCCGAGAAGGACACCTCGAACCCCTACTTCGACTTCGACCCGGCCAAGTGCATCGCCTGCTCGCGGTGCGTGCGCGCCTGCGGCGAGGTGCAGGGCACGTTCGCACTCACCATCGAGGGGCGCGGCTTCGAGTCGAAGGTGGCGGCGGGCGCGGGCGAGTCGTTCATGGACTCCGAGTGCGTCTCGTGCGGCGCCTGCGTCCAGGCCTGCCCGACCTCGACGCTCCAGGAGAAGTCGGTGGTCGACCTCGGCATGCCGACCCGTTCGGTCATCACCACGTGCGCGTACTGCGGCGTGGGCTGCAGCTTCAAGGCCGAGCTGCGCGGCGACCAGGTCGTGCGGATGGTCCCGTACAAGGACGGCGGCGCCAACGAGGGCCACTCCTGCGTCAAGGGCCGCTTCGCCTTCGGCTACGCCTCCCACCCCGACCGCAAGCTTAGGCCGATGGTCCGCGAGTCGATCACCGACCCGTGGCGCGAGGTGGAGTGGGACGAGGCGATCGGCACGGTCGCCCGCCGGATGCGTGAGATCCAGGCCCGGTACGGGACGGGCGCGATCGGCGCGATCTCCTCCTCGCGCTGCACCAACGAGGAGGTGTACGTCGTCCAGAAGATGGTCCGCGCCGCCTTCCGCAACAACAACATCGACACCTGCGCCCGCGTCTGCCACTCGCCCACCGGCTACGGCCTCAAGCAGACCTTCGGCGAATCGGCCGGCACCCAGGACTTCCGCTCGGTCGCCGAGGCCGACGTCATCATGGTCATCGGCGCCAACCCGACCGACGGCCACCCGGTGTTCGCGTCCCGGATGAAGCGCCGGCTGCGCGAGGGCGCCGAACTCATCGTGATCGACCCGCGCCGCATCGACCTCGTGCGCTCCCCGCACATCCAGGCCGCGCACCACCTCCAGCTGCGGCCCAGCACGAACGTCGCCGTCGTCAACGCCCTCGCGCACGTCGTCGTCACCGAGGGCCTCGTCGACAAGGGGTTCGTCGCGGCGCGCTGCGAGGGGTACGAGGACTGGGCCGAGTTCGTGGCGCGCCCCGAGAACAGCCCCGAGGCGACCGAGGAGATCAGCGGCGTCCCGGCCGCCGAACTCCGCGCCGCCGCCCGCCTGTACGCGGGCGCGCCCAACGGCGCGATCTACTACGGGCTCGGCGTCACCGAGCACAGCCAGGGTTCCACCATGGTCATGGGAATGGCGAACCTCGCGATGGCCTGCGGCAACATCGGCCGCGACGGCGTCGGCGTGAACCCGCTGCGCGGCCAGAACAACGTACAGGGCTCCTGCGACATGGGCTCCTTCCCGCACGAGCTGCCCGGCTACCGGCACGTCTCGGACGACGCGGTGCGCTCCGTCTTCGAGAACCTGTGGGGCGGAACCCTCCTCCCCGAACCGGGACTTCGCATCCCCAACATGTTCGACGCGGCGATCGAGGGCGACTTCCGCGGCCTGTTCGTGCACGGCGAGGACATCGCCCAGTCCGACCCCAACCTCCGGCACGTCACGGCGGCCCTGGAGGCGATGGAACTCGTCGTCGTCCAGGACCTGTTCCTCAACGAGACGGCGAAGTTCGCCCACGTCTTCCTCCCCGGGGCCTCCTTTCTGGAGAAGGACGGCACGTTCACCAACGCCGAACGGCGCGTCAACCGCGTGCGGGCCGTGATGCCGCCGAAGTCCGGCAAGCACGAGTGGCAGATCGTGTGCGAGATCGCCACCGCCATGGGCTACCCCATGGACTACGACGACCCGTCGCAGATCATGGACGAGATCGCCACGGTCACCCCGACGTTCACCGGTGTCTCCTTCGATCTCATCGACAAGCTCGGCAGCGTCCAGTGGCCGTGCAACGAGCAGGCCCCCGAGGGCACCCCGACCATGCACGTCGACGCATTCGTGCGCGGCAAGGGCAAGTTCGTGGTGACGTCGTACGTGCCGACCGACGAGCGCAGCACCCGGCGCTTCCCGCTGGTGCTCACCACCGGGCGCATCCTCAGCCAGTACAACGTCGGCGCGCAGACCCGGCGCACCGGCAACGTCGCCTGGCACCCCGAGGACGTCCTCGAAGTGCACCCGCACGACGCGGAGGAGCGGGGCATCCACGACGGCGACCTCGTCACGCTCGCCAGCCGCGTCGGCACGACGACCCTGCACGCGCAGATCTCCGACCGGATGCCGCCCGGCGTCGTCTACACCACCTTCCACCACCCGGTCACGGGCGCGAACGTGGTGACCACGGAGAACTCGGACTGGGCGACCAACTGCCCGGAGTACAAGGTGACGGCGGTCCAGGTCGGACGCGCCCCGGCCGCCGCGGTGGTGGACTGACATGACACATTCCACCGTCCCGGCCGAGCGCCGGATGGCCAACGACATCGCCCGCAACCACGGCCACCTCCCCGGCGACCACGCCGCCGAGGCGATCGCCGGGCACGTCGGCAGGTTCTGGGACCCGCGGATGCGGCAGCGGCTCTACGACCTCGTCGACGCCGGGGACGACGCCCTCGACCCGCTCGTGGTGGCGGCCGTACGGCTGATGCGGATCTAGGGCGCCGGACAGCCATCTCCCAGGATGGCCGCCGCGCGACAGGGCACGCGCGGCGGCCATCCGCTTTCTCGTACGCACATCAGTCCGGCCCGCTCACGTGCTGTGCGGCACCGATGAGCCGGCCGGGAACCCCTCCACACCCTCGAACCCAGGAGGAGCACCCATGAAGATCGCAGTCCTCGGCGCCGGAGCCATCGGCGCCTATGTCGGAGCGGCCCTGCACCGCGGCGGCGCCGACGTGCACCTCGTCGCCCGCAAGGACCATCTGCGCGCCATCCAGCAGAACGGCGTCCAGGTCCTCAGCGACCGCGGCGACTTCACCGCCCGCCCGCACGCCACCGACGACCCGAACGAGATCGGCCCCGTCGACTACGTGTTCCTGGGCCTGAAGGCGCACTCCTACCCGTCGAGCGGCTCGCTGATCGCCCCGCTCCTCGGCGAGCACACCGCCGTCGTCGCCGGCCAGAACGGCATCCCCTGGTGGTACTTCCACAAGCTGACGGGACCGTACGAGGGCCGGCGCATCGAGGCCGTCGACCCGGGCGGCGCGACCAGCAAGGTGCTGCCGCCCGAGCGGGCCATCGGCTGCGTCGTCTACCCGGCGACCGTCATCGAGTCCCCGGGCGTCATACGGCACTTGGAGGGGACACGGTTCTCCATCGGCGAGCCCGGCGGCGGAACCTCCGAGCGATGCGCGGCGCTCAGCGACGCGATGGTGGCGGGCGGCCTGAAATGTCCCGTGGAGCCGAACCTCCGCGACGACATCTGGATCAAGCTGATGGGCAACGCGGCCTTCAACCCGATCAGCGCGCTGACCCGCGCCACCATGGTGGATATGTGCCGGCACCCGCTGACCCGCACCATGGTGGCCCGCGTCATGGAGGAGATCCTCGACATCGCGGCCCGCGTCGGCTCGTCGCCCGACATCTCCATCGAGAAGCGGCTGCGCGGCGCCGAGGGCGTCGGCGCCCACAAGACGTCCATGCTCCAGGACCTGGAGGCCGGCAAGCAGCTGGAGCTCGACGCGATCGTCACGGCGGTGGTGGAGATGGCCGACATCACCGGCGCCGACGCGCCGACCCTGCGCACCGTGCACGCGGCGACGGATCTGCTGGCCCGCACGGCGGCCGCGTAGCGCAGGGGTCTTGCCAGGTCGGCAAGGGCCCGGCAGGCTGCCAATGATCATCGCGGCCAGGGTGGGAGGAGATGCGGCACATGCTGTTCCGGCAGTTGGAGTACTTCGTCGCGGTCGCAAGGGAACGGCACTTCGCGCGCGCCGCCGAGTCCTGCTACGTCTCCCAGCCCGCCCTGTCCGCGGCCATCGCCAAGCTCGAACGCGAGCTGAACGTCACGCTGATCAACCGCGGCCACAACTACCAGGGGCTCACCCCCGAAGGTGAGCGCCTGGTGGTGTGGGCGAAGCGGATCCTCGCCGAGCAGGAGGCGTTCAAGGCGGAGGTGGCCGCCGTCCAGTCGGGTATCACCGGGACGCTGCGGCTCGGCACCGACCCGACGGCGTCCACCACGCTCGCGCTGCCCGTCGGCGCGTTCTGCTCGGCGCACCCGCTGGCCAAGGTGCAGGTCCGCTCGCGCCTGTCGACGAAGGAGCTGCACCGCCAGCTGCGCGACTTCGAGCTCGACGCCGCCATCGCCCACTTCGACCCGGACGACCAGGAGGGGCTCCAGGTCGTCCCGCTCTACCAGGAGCGCTACATGCTCCTGGTCTCCGTCGAACAGGCCGCGTCCCTCTCCGGCGAGCTGACCTGGGCGGACGCCGCGCAGCTCCCGCTCGCCCTGCTCACCCCCGACATGCGGATCCGGCAGATCGTCGACAAGGTCTTCGCCGACAAGGGCCTCGAAGTGACCCCGCAGGTGGAGACCGACTCGATCGCCTCGCTGTACGCGCATGTGGGCGGCGGCGAATGGGCGAGCATCGTCCCTCACACCTGGCTCCGCGCGATGCCGGTCGTCGGTCGTACCCGGGCGCTGCCCCTCCTCGACCCGGAGGCGGGCGCCCAGGTCTCGGTGGCCATCCACGCGGGCACCCCCGGCTCGGTGGCGGCCCGCGCCTTCGTCAGCGCGGCCACCGCCCTGAACCTGGACGAGGTCTTCGCCCACCCGCTGCCGACGGGGCCGCAGACGCGGGTGCGCTGAGAGCCTGTGTCCGAGCGCGGGCCGTTCACGCGTACCGGTCCCGCACCGCCAGCCGGTCGAGGCCGCCCTGCGCCGTCCTCGGCAGCGCCGACACCAGCACGATCCGGTCCGGAACCGCGGCCGCCGCCAGACGTTCCCTGCAGTAGCGCAGGATCTCCTCCGGGCCCGCGCACTCCTCACCCCGTACGACGACGGCCGCGCCCAGATGCTGTCCGTCCACCGCGTCCGGCACCGCGAACACGGCCGCCTCCGCGACCGAGGGGCACCCGGCGAGGACGTCCTCCACGTACTCGGGGGAGATCTTCCGCCCGCCGCGCAGGATCAGGCTCTCGATGCGGCCGGTCAGCGACAGATAGCCGTCCGCGTCCAGGGAACCCAGGTCACCGGTGCGCAGCCAGCCGTCCGTGAACCCCCGTGCCGTGTCCGCGGGGCGGGCCAGATATCCACGGGCCACCGTCGGCCCCTGCACCCACACCTCGCCCCGCACCCCGGCCGGGCACCGCTGCCCGTGCTGGTCCACGACGCGCAGCCGCACCCCCGTGGCCCGTCCGACGGTGCCGTGCTTGAGCGGCCCGTACGACGGCAGCGGCTCGCTGGCCACCTGGTGCGCGGCCTCGGTCATCCCGTACGCGGACAGCAGCGGCGCCCCGAACATCCGCTCAAGGGCGCGCTGCGTGGCGGCGTTCAACGGGGCACCGCAACTGCGGACGAAGCGCAGCGGCGGCGGGGGAGGGGCCGCGGGGTCGTCGGCCTCCGAGCGGTCCAGGAGCAGCTCGTGGACGGTCGGCACCGCGGTGAACCAGGTGGCGTCCACGGCCCGCAGATCCGCCCAGAACGTCTCCGCCGCGAACCGGCCGCCGGTCGGCAGCAGCACGCATCCGCCGCTGGCCAGCGACGACAGCAGCGTCGCGAACAGGCCGTGCCCGTGGAAGAACGGCATGACCGCGACGGTCGCGTCGTCCGGGCCCAGCCGGTAGCAGGCGCAGATGTTGCGCACGGACGCCGCCGCGTTGGCGTGCGTCAGCGGCACCATCCGGGCCCGCCGGGTGGTGCCCGCGGTGAACAGGACGAGGGCGTCCCCGGGCCGCACGGTCCGGGCGACACGCTCGTCGGACAGCGGGCCCGGACGGAAGTCGACGGTGTCGGGCCGCACCCGGAGCGTCCACTCCCCGGCGCCCTCGCCCAGCACCGCCCGCACCCCCAACGCCCGGACACGCGCCCGTAGTTCATGGTCGGGCAGCGCCGGGTCGAGGGGTGCGACGGCCACCCCGGTGCGGGCCGCGCCGAGCAGGGCGACCACGAACTCGGCGGTGTTGCCCGCGACGAGCCCCAGCAGGTCGCCCGGCCGCAGCCCCGCCTTGGTGAGATGGCCCGCGGTCTGATCGGCGAGCGAGTCGAGCGTCCGGTACGACAGCGGCCACGACGGCTGCGACAGCGGCTGCGACGGCGGCTGCGGCGACGGCGAGCCGGGCACGACGAGCGCACGGGAGTGGGGCCGCACGCGGGCCTGCCGGTCCAGGAGACCGGCGAGCCCCTCGACCGTGATCGGTCCTTCCACGCCTCCCACCTCCACCACGTAGGGAGCAGCAGTCCTCAGTGAGGGTGCGGTCGGCTGCCGCCCACGTCCAATACGCACTCCCGAACACCCGATAGCGACCGCTTATCAACAAGGAAACAGCAGGTCGGAGGCCGTGGATCGGCACCAACTCGGCCTCGATAGACGTTGTTTATCGCCTGGAAGCCGATGGGTCTTGGACGCGGCGCCGCGGGCTGCCGAAGGTGAAGTCAGTAGCCGCTCCGGCAGTGCCTGTCCAAGGAGGAACTCGGATCATGACCGCAGACTCGACCGCTGACCACACCGCCCAGGCCGCGGCAGCAGACGACGCGCCGGGCGAGCTCACCGACGGGTACCACCTGGTCGTCGACGCGCTGAAGCAGAACGACGTCGACACCATCTACGGAGTCGTCGGCATCCCCATCACCGACCTGGCCCGCCTCGCGCAGGCCGAGGGCATCCGCTACATCGGCTTCCGCCACGAGTCCAACGCGGGGCACGCCGCCGCCATCGCCGGCTACCTCACCAAGAAGCCCGGCATCGCGCTCACCGTCTCCGCGCCCGGCTTCCTCAACGGTCTGGTCGCCCTCGCCAACGCCACCACCAACTGTTTCCCGATGGTGCAGATCTCCGGCTCCAGCGAGCGCCACCTCGTCGACCTCAAGCAGGGCGACTACGAGGAGATGGACCAGCTCGCCGCCGCCCAGCCGTTCGTGAAGGCCGCCTACCGCGTCAGCCGCGTCGAGGACATCGGCCGCGGTATCGCCCGCGCCCTGCGCACCGCGATCTCCGGCCGTCCCGGCGGCGTCTACCTCGACATCCCCGCCGCCGTTCTCGGCTCCGTGATGGACAAGGCGGCCGGGGCGAAGACGCTGAGCCGCCTCGTCGACCCGGCGCCGCGCCAACTCCCCGCCCCCGAGGCGGTGGACCGGGCGATCGACCTGCTCGCGAACGCCGAACGGCCGCTGATCGTGCTCGGCAAGGGCGCCGCCTACGCGCAGGCCGACGACAAGATCCGTACGTTCGTCGAGTCGACCGGCATCCCGTACGTACCGATGTCCATGGCCAAGGGCCTGCTCCGCGACGACCACCCGCAGTCCGCGGCCACCGCCCGCTCGCTCGCGCTGAAGAAGGCCGACGTCGTCATGCTGGTCGGCGCCCGCCTCAACTGGCTGCTCAACCACGGCGAGCGCGGCTGGAACCCGGACGCCACGTTCGTCCAGGTCGACATCGAGGCCCGGGAGATGGACTCCAACCAGCCCATCGCCGCCCCGCTCGTCGGCGACATCGAGTCCGTCCTCGACCAGCTCGCCGAGCGCACCAAGCCCGGCCAGATCACGGCCCCGGCCGCCTGGCGCGACGAGCTCGCCGCCCGCTCGGAGCAGAACGTCGCCAAGATGGCCAAGCGGCTCGAAGCCGACCCGCACCCGATGCAGTTCATGGGCGCGCTCAAGGCCGTGCGCGACGTGGTGCACCAGCACCCGGAGACGTACATCGTCAACGAGGGCGCCAACACCCTCGACATCGCCCGCAACGTCATCGACATGCACCACCCGCGCCGCCGTCTCGACAGCGGCACGTGGGGCGTCATGGGCATCGGCATGGGGTACGCCATCGCCGCCGCCGTCGAGAGCGGGGGCGCGCCCGTCGTCGCCATCGAGGGCGACAGCGCCTTCGGCTTCAGCGGCATGGAGCTGGAGACGATCTGCCGGTACCAGCTGCCGGTCATCACCGTGATCATGAACAACGGCGGTGTCTACCGCGGCGACGAGGTGATCGGCGAGGGCCCCGCCCCGACGACCCTCATGAGCGCGGCCCGCCACGACCGGATGATCGAGTCGTTCGGCGGCAAGGGCTACCGCGCGACCACCCCCGCCGAGGTCACCGCCGCCCTCACCGAGGCCATCGCGGCCGGCGGCCCGGCGCTCATCGACTGCGTCATCGACCCGTCGGCCGGCACCGAGAGCGGCCACATCGCCCACCTCAACCCGAAGGGCATCACGAGCGGCAACATCGCCGCCAAGAAGTGACGCCCTGCCGAAGCCGGTATCCCGCCCGCACCACCCAGCCCGTCCTCGCTCGTTCACGAGGCTCGCTCACGAAAAGGAAGCACGCACATGAGTGAATTGCCGCTCGCCGGTATCAAGGTGATCGACTTCACCGGCGTCCAGGCCGGTCCCGCCTGCACCCAGATGCTCGCGTGGTTCGGTGCCGACGTCCTCAAGGTGGAGCGCACCGCCGGTGGCGACGTCACCCGCAACCAGCTCCGCGACGACCCGGACCTGGACGCCCTCTACTTCACGATGCTCAACAGCAACAAGCGCTCGCTGGCCATCAACACCAAGACACCCGAGGGCAAAGAGGTCCTGGAGAAGCTGATCAGGGACGCGGACGTCCTCGTCGAGAACTTCGCCCCGGGCGCCCTGGACCGCATGGGCTTCTCCTGGGAACGCATCCAGGAACTCAACCCGCGCCTGATCTTCGGCTCGGTCAAGGGCTTCAACGAGTGGTCGTCCTGGAACGACCTCAAGACGTACGAGAACGTCGCCCAGTGCGCCGGCGGCGCGGCCTCCACCACCGGCTTCTGGGACGGTCCGCCCACCATCTCCGGCGCCGCGCTCGGCGACTCCAACACCGGTATGCACCTGGCAATCGGCATCCTCACCGCGATCATCGACCGCAACAAGACCGGCAAGGGCCAGAAGGTCTCCGTCTCCATGCAGGACTCCGTCCTCAACCTCTGCCGCGTCAAGCTCCGCGACCAGCAGCGCCTGGAGAAGATCGGCTACCTGGAGGAGTACCCGCAGTACCCGAACGGGGAGTTCACCGACATCGTCCCGCGCGGCGGCAACGCGGGCGGCGGCGGCCAGCCCGGCTGGGTCCTCAAGTGCAAGGGCTGGGAGGACGACCCGAACGCGTACATCTACTTCACCGTCCAGGAGCAGAACTGGAAGCGCACCGCCGAGGCCATCGGCCACCCCGAGTGGGCCGAGGACCCGGAGTACGCGACGGCGCGCGCCCGACAGTCGCACATCTTCGAGATCTTCGCGGAGATCGAGAAGTGGCTCGCGGACAAGACCAAGTACGAGGCCGTGGACATCCTGCGCAAGTGGGAGGTGCCGTGCGCCCCGGTGATGAGCATGAAGGAGATCGCGTACGACAAGGACCTGCGCGAGGCCGGCACGGTCGTCGAGGTCGAGCAGAAGGGCCGCGGCACCTATCTCACCGTCGGCAGCCCGGTGAAGTTCTCCTCCTTCAAGCCGGAGATCGTCGGCGCCCCGCTGCTCGGTGAGCACAGCTCGGAGGTGCTCGTCGAGCTCGGGTACGACGAGGAGTCCATCGGCCACATGAAGGAGTCGGGCGTCATCGTCTGACCGGCACGGTGCGGCACGACGAAGCGGCCGGGCCCCTCGGGGTCCGGCCGCTTCGCCCGCGCGCGGAGCACGGGTTCAGAACACGGAGAACGGGATCAGACGCTCGCCTCGGCGCGGCGGCGCATCATCTCCCGCTCGCGCTCACGGCGCGCGGTGACGTCCCGGACGACCGCGCCGCAGTACGGGCTGTCGTCCGGGCCCTTGAGCAGGACCACGCTGAACTCGATGGAGATCCGGCGGCCGTCCGAGGTCAGCGCCGGCACGTTCAGCAGGTCGGCCTCGCCGTACTTGCTGGAACCGCTCGCCATGGCCTGCTCGAACCCGTCCCAGTGCCGCTTGCGGTGCTTCTCCGGGATGATCACATCCAGGTTCCGGCCGTCGACCTCGGCGGCCGTGAAGCCGAAGATCCGCTCGGCGCCCTGGTTCCAGTACCGGATCAGTCCCGCACTGTCGATGATCATGATGCCGTCGGGTGCCTGATCCGACATGCCCAGGATCAGTGCGGGGTCCAGGTGCGCCATGGTTCCTCCGAGCAAGTGCCGTGGATGCGGGTGCAGTTGGTGCAGACAGTATACAGAATCCCTTGCCGGGAACTCAGGGCGTGAGCGGATACGTCTGCACGTCGAAGGTCTGCCCGAGCGAGTTCGTCGGCGCCACCGTCACACTGCCGCCGCTCACCGTCACCTTCAGGAAGTGGTAGACCTGAGCGTCGTCCGTCGGCACCGGCGCGCTCCCGCACGCGGTGCCCCGGCTGCGGCTGTACGACCAGCCCACGGCGTACGCGTCCGAGGCCGAACACCCCGACGTCCCCACGGTGTTGACGTCCGCTCCGCCGCCCCCGGTCACATAGGTGACAGGGTTCGTGGTGTTGCGCTGGTAGATGTGCGAGTGACCGTTGAACACGACGTCGACCCCGCCGGTGCGCAGCACGTCCTCCAGGCCGCCCGTCGCCGTCAGATACGCGTCCGAGGGCTCGCTCGCGCTGTCCGAGTGCAGCGGGAAGTGGAAGAACGCGAACTTCGCCCCGGTCGGATGCGCCGCCAAGTCGGCCTGCAGCCACTGCATCTCGGCCGAACCGGGCTGCCAGTGGGCGTGCGCGTCCTGCTCGTAGATCGCGCAGTGCGAGCCGCACGCCCCGCCCGTCGCGTTGCCGGTGTTGGAGTTGCCCCACGCCGCGTCGAGCAGATAGAAGCGGACACCGCCGGTGGTGAAGGCGTAGTACGTCGTCGGGTAGTCGATCTGCGACGAGCCCAGATACGACGGGTACGTCACCAGGTCGAAGACGCCGTTGGACGCGGCCGTGACCGTGGGCTGTTTCCACACCGACAGATAGGTCGGCGTCATGCTGTGATTGCCGACCGTCCCGAACAGCGGCACCTTCATGCCGGTCCCCGCCCAGTAGGACGGCCCGAACCACGAACTCACGCCGGGGCCGGTCTGGTTGAGGTCGCCGTACTGCGTCTGCGAGGTGCCGGGGTGGGTGATGTCGCCGGTCTGCACGACGAACCGCGCGCCGCTCGCGCCGATGAGCCGGTGCACATTGGCCTGGTTGACGTTGACGGACCCGTCGTCGACCCCGCTGTTCGTGGTCTCGCCGGTGTCACCGAGCACGGCGAACGTGAACGGGGCAGTGGAGTTCGCCGCGTCCGGGGTGGTCGACGACGGCGTCGGCAGCGTGCCGAGCAGATCCGTGCCGGACCCCGTGTAGACGCGGTAGCAGAAGGCCGTGCCCGCGCTCAGACCGGTGAGCTTGACCGTGTTGCTGTACTCGCGCAGGGTGCCGACCGTGATCGGCGAGCCGAGCGCCGTCGACGTGACGCTGTGCGCGGCGCAGTCGCCGGGTGGCCCGTAGCGGACCTGGCCGCGGCTCTGCGTGCTGGTCGCCCACGACACCTGCACGGACGTCGTCGTCGCGTCCGTGAGATAGGGGGCGCGCGTCAACTGCGGGTCGGCGCCCGGCAGATCGGCGTGCGCCGCCCCCGCGAACGACAGCGCCGCACCCGCCCCGAGTGTCAGGGCGAATGCGGCGCTGAGCAGCGAACGCCGCCGGTTGCGGCGGGCGTTGCTGTGGGTGCGCAGGAATCTTCTGTTGTCTCTCATGTGCGGGTCTCCCTCTCTCTTGCTCCGGCGGATCTTCTTGATCTGCCGGCCAGCACGGTCACGGCGCCGACGAGCAGCGCGGCTGCCCCGGCCATCCGCAGCACGTTCGGCCAGAAGACGGGCCCCTGACGGGGCGCGCGGTGGTCGGCGCCCGGCACCGCGGGGTCCGGGGCGGCGGGCAGGCCGCGCAGCCGGCGCAGCGTGTCCAGGGCCTGGGTGCCGTGGTCGACGGACGGTTCGACGTGCGAGTTCTCGCTGAACTCGTTCCAGCTGATGAGCCCCAGCACATCGGGGCGCGAGGCGACGGCCGCCTCGTACTCGCTCGTCATCGTGCGCCCGCCCTGGCGCGGCACCTCACGCGTCCCGCCCACGAGCCGCGCGTCGAAGCCGGGCGCGAAGGGCGCCATCCAGTAGTGCCGCTCGGACGCGCGCACGGTGCGCGCCATCTCGCGCAGCTTCGCAGTGTGCCGGTCGTTCGTGTCCGGGTTCACCGACGACCAGTAGTAGGCGTCGCCGTCCGTGACCGCCGCGAGCCGCCGCACACCGGCCGGGTTCTTCTCCGTGCCCAGCACCAGCATCCGGCCGCGCACGGGCCCGGTGATCCGGGCGATGTCGGCCGTGGAGTACTCCCAGGTCCCGCTGAACAGCGTCAGCGGCTTGCCGCCGAGCCGGAAGAACGCGGGATCACGGGCGTAGCGGTCGCGCAGCAGCCGGAAGTCCCGGGCCACGCGGTCGGGCGGGAGCGGGCGGCGGTGGAAGTCGAGCCCCTGGTAGATCACCGCAACCTTGAAGTCCTGTGCGCGCGCCCGGTCCAACAGCAGATCCAGTCGTCGGTCGTTGACGGTCCCGGATTTCCAGCTCACCACGAAGCCGTCGATTCCGGCAGACTTTGCCCAGGAGATATGCGTACGGATCACGGCGGGGTCGTCGCTCGAGTACCGGCCGAGCTTCGGATAGTCGGTCTTGGCCCGCTGCCACGACGACGGGTCGAACCACTGGTAGTAGTACGCGAGCAGGGGAGCGCGGGCGGCCGCGGCGGCGGCCGGGCCCGGTGAGCCGAACGGCCCGAGTCCCAGCAGACACAGCACCGCCGCGAGCACCAGCGGCACCCGGCGTCTGCCTCTCGTCGCCGCCGCCCTCGTCATCGCCGTCACCCCGGCCACCCCACTCATGACTCCTGCCTCCGCAGCCTGTGGCGCAGCAGCCGGCCCACGCCGAGCAGCCCTCCAGCGAACACCAGCAACGCGCCGCCCGCCAGCAGCAGATCGGCCCGGCTCACCACGCGCACGCGCACGGCCTGGTCCCGCGAGAGCCGCACCGACTGCCGGGCGCCGAGACCCTGCGCGCCGGTGATCTCGATGTCGTAGCGGCCGTGCGGCAGATCGCGGACGACCGCGGTGCGATCGGTGCCGAAGCCGACCTCGCGCACACTGCCGTCGGGCAGCACGACCCGCACCCGCCGCCCCGCGTGCGAACCGAACACCGCGTCCCGGCCCGACACCGACAGATCGTGGAACGGCGTCGTGAACACCACCTCGGCCGCGCCCCGCGCCGGCACGAACCGCTGCCGCCCGGAGTCCACCGTGTTGGCCCCGTACGCCGCAGCGTCCACCAGCGCGTACCGCACCCGCCGCACCGTCAGAACGCTCTTGCGGTAGACGGGCAGCAGCCCGTCGAGCCAGACCGGCCGGCCCACGGTGACCCGCACGGTCGCCCCGGTGTCCGCGCGCAGCGTCACCCGCGGGATCCGCCCGGCCGGCACCGTCCGCCCCCGCTCGTCGACACAGCGCACCGTCGTTCGGAACCGGCCGGTGAACGCCGCGGTCACCGTGTAGTCCGCCCGCCGCGGCAGACCGCGCACCGTGCGCCGGAACGCCTGATCGGGATCGCGCTGCCCCGCCCACCGGGCGAACGTGAACCTCCGCCCCTCGGCGGCGAGCCGGCTGTCGTCGACCCGCAACGTGTGGGTGTCGAAGTCGTGCGGCCCGCTGAACCGCACCGCCCCGTCGGCCCCGGTCACCGCCTCCTGCCCGTCGAGGGTGAACCGGGCCCCGGCCAGCGCGGGAACCGTGCGCACCGTGATCGTGACGGTCCGCTCGACGCGTCCACCGGGATCCGCCTGGGCGGCGGCGAACCAGCCACCGACCGCCCACAGCAGCAGCGCGCTCACCAGTACGGCCACGCGCCTCATGCCCGCCTCACCTTCCTCGGCGCGACCACCCGGAACGCCCAGAGCAGACACGCCCCGGCCACCGCGACCGCCCCGGCGTACACCGCGTACACGACGCCGGGCGGCGGCCGGTGGGCCACGGGCAGCGCCGCCTCCTTCGCGCTCATCGGGATCAGCTCGGCCCGCCGCGGCGGCTGTCGGAAGTCGAACGCCGACGCCAGACTGCGCGCCTGCGTGTCCCTGGCGCCCAGCGGCCGCAACCCCCAGTTCTCGGTGACGAAGCGCAGCGCGCTCGCCGCCTCGTACGTCCCGTGCGCGATCCTGCCGCGCGCCGCGTACGGACTGACGAGCAGCGCGGGCACCCGCAGACCGCGCCCGGCGGGCGGCTTCACATGGTCGTACCAGCCGCCGGAGCCGTCGTACGACCACAGCAGCGCGGACGACTTCCAGTACGGGCTGACCATGAGCTGCGTACTCAGCTCCCGGACCAGGCGCTGCCCCGCGGACACCGACCGCGCCGACCGCTCGGCCGCGCCCGACGACGCGACGAACGCCACCGCCGGCAGCGTGCCGCGCTCCAGGTCCCGGTAGTACTCCGACAGATCCGCGATGTGCGCGAACCGCCCCGGGTCGGTCACGAACCGCGGCATGTCGAGCAGCGGCACCCGCACCGTCTGCGTGGCGGGGTTCGACGCGGACGCCGTCCGGTACGTCTGCCGCGGATCGTAGTTCTGCACATAGAACTTCCAGCTCACCCCGGCATCGGACAGCCGGTCGAAGAGCGTGGGCCCGCTCAGGTCGTCGCGGCCGGTCACCCACTGCGCGCGGTTGGCGCGGGTGCCGTCGAGCGACGAGGAGAAGAAGTGGTCGAGCAGCGTGTACCGGTCCGCCGCGTTCCAGTAGAACGGCAGGTCACGACGGTCGTAACGGCCCATGGCGAGCCGCCCGTCCCGGCCCTGCCGCTGGAAGGCGGAGACGAAGGCGTCCATCTTCCCGCCGTCCACCTGCTGCCGCACGAGCCGCGGCCCGGCGCCCGGCGACCCGGGCGCCTCGTCGTGCAGCGGGTACGGCGCGATCCCGTCCTGCCGCGCGTCGGCGGGCGGTCCTTCGGCCCCCGGGTACGCGCCGAAGTAGTGGTCGAAGGTCCGGTCGCCCTGCATCAGATAGACGAAATGCTCGATGGGCGTACGCGCCCGCACAGTCGCCGCCTGCGCGGTCGCGCCCGGCGCCGCCGACGCCCCGAGCACCAGGAGCGCGAGCACGGCCGGCCACCCGGCCCACCGCGCCCTCATGACGCCCTCACCCGGTACACCACGACCACCTTCACCCCGTCCGCGTTGTGTGCCGTGAAAACGGGGCGCCCGTGGTAACGCCCCACCAGGTCAAGAAACTTGGCCGTGAAGAACGGCGTCCTGCGGGCCGTGTACGCGTCCCACACCAGGTACTGGAACGTGCCGTCGCGCATCGCCCGGTCGGGATTCGGCACCGGCCGGTAGCTCGGATTGCGGCGCGCGGGATCGGGGGAGACGGAGAGCGCCGAGACCGGCCGCAGCCCGTAGTACTGCACGACGTTCGCCATCGACGGACCGATGGCGAGGAGCCGCGCCCCGTCCGGCGCGTTCGCCCGGACCCAGTGCCCCGCCTCCCGCCCGCCGGGCAGCCCACCGCTGCCCGCCAGGAACCGGGTGGAGGTCGGCGGCCGGGTCACCGCGAGCGCGGCCGGCACCGCCGTGGCCACCACCACCGCGCACACCGTGACCGCCGCGCCCACTCGTTGCCACCGCGCCACCCGCGGGAACGACACCAGCGTCCGCCCCGCGAGCACCGCGAACACCGGCGCCGCGGGCAGCAGATACTGGAACCCCTTCACCGGCCACACCGTGAAGAACAGCGCGGGCACCGCCACCCAGCACACCAGCAGCCGCTCCCGCCAGGTGTTCTCGCGCCGCAGCCAGACAAGCCCCGCCACGGCGGCCACGACCACCAACAGGCCCACGGCGAGTGGCACTTCACTGCCGTAGAAGGTGTACGGGTGGTTGGCCTTGCGGAACATCTGCCACAACAGATAGTTCCCGCCCGCCTTCGAGTGCCCGGCGAGCGCCTGCGACAGCGGATGCGCCAGCGCCACCACCATCAGCATCCCGAACGCGGGCAGCAGATGCCGCCAGCGCGTCCGGACCGAGGGCGTCAGCGCGAAGAAGGCGTAGAGCGAACCGAGCAGCACGATCGACGTCTCCTTGGCGAGGAACGTCAGACCGAGCACCGCTCCTGTCGCCAACAGGCCCCGCGGAGAAGGTGATTCGGCATACCGGGCCACGCAGTACAGCGCCGCAGTCGCCCCCAGCGTCATCGGCGCGTCGAGCAGCACCTGCCGGCTGACGACCACGTGGTACGGCATCACCGCGAGCAGCAGCGCCGCCACGATCCCGGCCCGCCGCCCGTACAGCCGACGGCCCAGCGCGTACGTCATGGCCACCGTCGCCGTGCCGAGCAGCGCGGGCACCGCGCGCGCCGCCCAGTCGCCGGGGTGCGCTCGCAACGCCAGCGACACCAGCGACTGGAACAGCACCGGATGAGCCCTGAACACCGGGAACAGCGAGCCGAGTCCGGGATCCCCCGCGAGCGAGGCGGACGTACCCGCGTACACCGCCTCGTCACTGTTGAAGCCGGTCGCCGTCAGCCGGAAGAAGCGCAGGAACACCGCGACGAGCAGCACCGCGGTCAGCGGTGCCGCCCGTCGCAGCGCGGCCCCGCGACCGGAGCTCCGGGGGGAGGGCCCCGGGTCGGCGTGCGAGGCCGGGGCGGGCGGCGACAGCCGGTCGCTCATGCCGCCGTACCGGGCCGCAGACCCCAACGAGGCCACGCCTCGAGGGAGTTCACGGACACCGTGTGCGACGGGGCGTCGTCCCCCACGAGCCGCGGAATCTCGTCGGCCCAGCCGAAACAGTCGGAGGCGAGCACCCGGGTCCGCACACCCGACAGGAACCCGGCGAGGATCTCCCGCTCCTTGGCCCGCAGCTGGTCGTAGTCCATGCCGTCGATGCGCAGCGCGGGCGCGAGATACCGGTAGGGCGGGAAGCCGTACGCGTCCTCGGTGTTGACCAGCATCCGCTCCAGGGCGGCCGCCCGGTCGAGCCCCGACAGGCGCGGCGCGCCCCGCTCGATGATGAACAGTTCCTCCACCCGGGTGCGCGACCCGAGCCGGCACGGCACCAGCCGGTCCACGCTGTACTTCGGCGGCGGCACGAGGATCTGCGTGATCGCGTTGATGCCCATGATCGGCAGATTGAACCGGGACAGCATCAGCGCGATCGACCGGCCGCCCTTGGAGTGCAGCCGCGACTGGAAGTTCAGCCGCCGCCACTCCTTGCGCGTCAGGTCCTCGGCCTGCACCGCCCGCAGTGTGTGCGAGCTGATCGTCAGCGGCTTCGGGAAGCACACCGCGAGCCCGCTCGCGTCGACCACCGTCATGTCGTCGGACAGGAACCGCCCGCCCTGCTCGCGCAGCAGCCGCAGGATCGTCGCGGTCTTCCCGGTGTCGGTCAGCGCGCTCAACATCACGCCGTGGCCGCCGAGTTCGAGGCATGCCGAGTGCAGCAGCATCCGGCCGCGCGAGATCAGCACGAACCGCAGCAGCGCCTCGACCACGTTCGTGTACACGACGTGCGGGGAGCGCGCGAGCAGCGGCCCCACCTCGACGGTGATCGGCGGACCCAGCGTCACCCGGAAGTTGGCGCCGAGCCGGCCCAGATGCTCCTCGTAGCGCAGTGCCGTGCCGCGCTCGCCCGGATCCTCGGTGAGCGCGGCCCGCCGCCGGGGCCTGCGCCGGCCCACGTCCCCGACCCGTACGGCGATGTCCACGTCGGCGTCCGGGACCCACTGGGCGCGGAAGAACTCCAGCTCCGGCAGCCGGATCTGGGAGCCGATGGTGACCGTGCCCGCGACGTCGTAGCGGTAGGGCAGATACACCGACCGCTTCTTCGCGGCGGCGGGAGCGGGCGAGGCGGCAGTGGTGCTTCCGGTGTCCACCAACACCCGTACGGGATCGCGGCGTTGGACCTTCGCCTCGCCGCCGCGGTAGATCATCCGGTCGCTCACCAGGAACCGCAGCAGGAAGAGCAGGACGAGAGTGAGCGCGTTGGCGGTGAGCACCCCGACGCCCGCGAGCACGAGCCACTGCAGCAGCGGAAGCCGGGCGAGCAGCAGCAGGTTGTTCATCGCGAAGAACCGGCCCGCACGACCGGACCAGCTCCCGATGCGCTCCCGCTTGCGGTAGACGGCGGCATCGGTGAGGACGAAGTTCCAGGCCGTCGAGAACTGGGTGGCGAGCGCGGCGCCGACCAGGTGGTGCACCCCGAGCACGTCGAAGAAGAGGTACAGCGCGGCCGTGTTCACGAGGATCCCCGACGCGCCGACCGCGCCGAACGCCGCCATCCGCATCAGGCGCCGCTGCCCGCCCGCCACCGAGCGCCGCAGCCGCCCCACGTGCCGTACGAAGGCGAACCCCTCCCGCACCGACGCCTTCGAACGCCCCGCCTGCCGCGGTTCGAACGTGTACGCCACCTCGGCGACCCGCGCCGCCGGATGCCGTACCAGGATCTCCAGCAGGATCTTGAACCCCACGGGCCGCAGCCGCTCCACGTCCACCGCGTCCCTGCGGAACGCGAACAGGCCGCTGAGCGGATCGCTGACGGTCGCGAGCCGGCGCGGGAAGGACGCCTTGACCAGCCGGGTCGCCCCCGACGACGTGGCCTGCCGGCCGGCCCCCGCGAGCCCGGCGCTGGCGCCGCCGCCCGCGTACCGGGTGCCGACCGCGATGTCGATCCCCTCGCGCATCGCGGTCCGGGCCAGGAGTGCGGCGGCCTGCGGCGGATGCTGCAGATCCGCGTCCATCACGAGGACCCATGCGCCGCGTGCGGCACGGACCCCGGCGACCACGGCTCCCGAGAGGCCGCCGCCGCGGGCGCGCTGCTCCCGGTGCAGCACCCGCACGGGCACGGGCGAGTCGACGGCGGCGGCCGTGATCTCGTCCACGGTCGCGTCGTCACTGTCGTCCACGAAGAGAATCTCGGCGTTCAACGGCCCCACGGCCGGGCCGAGTTGGGCCAGAAGCAGCGGAACGCTCTCCTGTTCGTTGCGCGTCGGCACCACGACCGTGAGCCTCGGCGGGGCGTGCTGCGGCTCCCCGGCCGCGGACACACCCGTATCGATGACATGCGTCATGAAGGTCCCCCCTGGGACGTGCCCGAAGCGCGCGCAGCACGACGGACACCGAGAAAGCGAGCGGTGACCCTCGCGGCGTGCGGTCTCGACGCGGCGCAAGGAGAGATGAGACGAGATGAGACAAGACGAGAGAGCAAAGCCAGGTACTGGCTCCACGGTCAGGAGCAGACGGCAGAGGCTAGCAGCGGGCGCACCTGGTTCGCCGGGGATTGGTTGCCGATACGCCCGCAATTTGCGTGTTGTTAACCGGAGTCGGAGACCGGGAGCCCCACGGCCTGTGAGTGGTCCCACCTGCACCACTGGGGGGCGTGCATGGGCGTACGCATGCAGTACGTGCCGCCACAACTCTGCGCATTCTTCATAGGCCCTCTGGCGACTCCTTCATTCCGCGACAACCATGACGGGTATGTCTTCAGAACCACCGGCCGTATCGGAAGACGCCGCGGCCACGCTGCTGAACGCGCTCCGCGCCGCGCTCGCGCTCCTCGACGACATCGAGGCGCTGCGCACGGAGAACCGCCAGCTCAAAGAGGCCCTGGAGGGCCGGGCACTGATCGAGAGGGCCAAGGGCATGCTGATGGTCCGGCAGGGCTGCGACGAGGCGGCGGCCTTCCGCACCCTCGTCGCCCTGGCCCAGCGGGAGGGGCGGAAGGTGAGGGTGGTCGCGGCGGACTTCGTGGCGGGCTGAGCCCGTGGACGGGGTGCCTCAGCCGATGCCCTGCCGGTCGGGCCGCAGCGCGAAGGCCCGGTCGGCGGCGTCCGGCACCGACCGCTCCACGGCCTGCGCCAGGAGTTCCCGATGCCGCAGCAGCGGCTCGCGCCGCTCGGCCGGCACCAGGGCCAGCAGATCGTCGAGCCCGGCGAACACCCGCCGCGTGACCTGCGGGCTGTGCACGGCACACCCCCGGATCTCGGTGAACCCGAGGTCCACCAGCTCCTCCCACCCCGGCACGGGCTGCACCAGACGCACCACCCCGTCCCGGTCCGGGTACCGCAGCACGTCCAGGGGCCGCCGCCCGATGGCGGCGAGGAACTGCACGATCCGGTCGATCGCCTGCACCGCGGTGGTCGGATCGTTCACGGCGGCCGACAGCGCTCGCAGCGCGATGTCGGCGAGCACGCGCAGCCCGAACCCCAGATCCTGGTGGAAGGTCCGCTCCGCCGCGACGGACATGCAGGAGCGCAGGGCCCGCCGCGACGGCGCGGCCCCGCCGTGCACCGCGAACACCGGCGTCCCCGGCACCACGAAATCCCCGATCCGCGGAATCAGCCACAGCACGACCCCGTGCCCGCGCGCCACCCGCACCAGCCGCGCGATGTTCACGTCCCGCAGCACTCCGGCGGGCCCGTCGTAGGCCACGACGGCACGCTCGTCCCCCGACCCCTGCCTGCCACTCCCGTCCGCGTACGGCATCCGCTCCACGACCCGGAACGCCTCCCCGGTGATCCGGTCGATCACCTGGCTGACCCGCATCATCCGCAGCGTCGAGTTCACGTACAGCACGAAGAGCAGCACGCTCAGCCCGACCATCCCCAGCGTCAGGAACGCCTGCACGAACGGCACGCTCGTGATCAGCTCCGGGTCCTTCTCCCCGTCGTACGAGGTGAGCACCAGCAGCGACAGCAGGAACGTGGCCAGGAAGACGGCGAAGGTGGCCTTGGTGATGCGGCTGCGCACGAAGAGCCGGACGACCCGGGGGCTGAACTGTCCGCCGGCCATCTGCACGGCCACCAGCGAGATCGAGAACACCACACCGATGAAGGTCATCATCGCCGAGCTGACCGTGGACACCACGGTCCGCGCGTCGTCCGCGAACCCCATCAGATCCTTGACGGTGTCCACGTCTCCGCCGTCCCGCAGCCCCTCGACGATCAGGTCGTCGAGCCCGGCGGCGAGCAGCCACACCAGAAACACCAGCACCATCGCCGCGGTCGGCGCGAACCAGAAGGTGTCCCGCAGATGTTCCCGCAGCGGGGACAACATCCGAGGTCGGCGCACCTTTGATGCCGCATCCGTCACCGCTCGCTCACTCATGGTGAAACTCTAGGTGCCCCCTGCCCGCACGGGCGGATATGGGGGTGAAGGGCACCCCGAAACCTTGGTATTGTTGAGGTGTCGCCGCGGGGAGCACCCACGGCGCACAGTACCTGGTCCGGGTGGCGGAATGGCAGACGCGCTAGCTTGAGGTGCTAGTGCCCTTTATCGGGCGTGGGGGTTCAAGTCCCCCCTCGGACACAGAGAGTGACCGCGAAGGCCGGTCGGGAGAGATCCCGGCCGGCCTTCGCGCATATCGGCGCACATCCCTCCGAGGACGCCCTCAAGGCCGCGTTTATGCAGGTGAGAGGTGCTCCCAATCCTTGATATGGTGTTCCACGTCGCCGCGGGGGAACACCCCGCAGCCAGGCGGCAGACACCTTGTCCGGGTGGCGGAATGGCAGACGCGCTAGCTTGAGGTGCTAGTGCCCTTTATCGGGCGTGGGGGTTCAAGTCCCCCCTCGGACACCAGTAAGGGTCCTGGTGGAGATGTATCTCGACCAGGACCCTTTTTGTCATCCGGGGCAGTGTACTGCTCTGCCCTCGACCGTGCTTCCGCCTAAGGCGGGGCCGTGGGCCGAGAGTTGTTCATCGACTGTGAGTCGTACGGCTTCGACCTGACGGGCCAGTTCGTTCGGCAATCCGGCAGCGGTGCGGCCCGCCCAGTAGACAACCTCCCTGGCCGCCTCGATCTCACCGAAGGCGAGTCGGCATTCCGCCAGACGTAGGCGGGTCACCGAGCGCTCCGCGCGATCAGTGGGTCCGTCCCCTTGGATCATGGCTTCGTCGATTACCCGATAGAGACGCGAGGCTGATCCGAAGTCGCCGGTGAGTCGAAATCCGTCCGCCGCGTTCTGCAAGGCGCGGCGCACCACCGGCCTGCGATCGCCCCACTCCTTTCGGACCCGCTCCGTCAGTCCGCGTAGCTGGAGAGATGCCTCGCCGGCTTCGCCTCGGGCAATCTCTGCCTCGGCCTGCGTGCAGAGCTGCTCGACGGTCCGCTGATCCAGCCATTCGGCCTCCGGTGGCGTCGGCGTGGCAAGTGGGTGCTCGGGAGCGGTGTGGCGGTGGTGGGCCGACTCCTGCGGGCGACGCAAGGGGGCGGTCGGATCGGGATGGGTGCGAGGCCGGGGTTCGGCGTCGCCGGGCTGCGGTGCGAACGGGGCGAGGGTGGCCAGAACTTCGTCGATGTACGGACGTTCATCGGGCTTCTTGGCGAGCATTCGCAACACCAGATCGTCGATCTCCTCAGGAATGCCGGCCGCGTAGAGACCGGGTGGGAGCGGCTCCTCGCTGAGGTGCTTGTCGGTCAGGCCGGAGTCGGCGCCGAGCGGGAACGGTGGTTGTCCGGTGAGAAGTTCGAAGAGGATGCAGCCGAAGCAGTAGACGTCCGTCCGTGTTGTGGGGTCCAGCTCCCGGATTTGCTCAGGTGCCTGATAGCCGCGGGTGCCCAAGGTGGAGCCGTGTGCCGTGTAGCGCGTGGCGTCGGAGCGAAGTGGCTTGGCGATTCCGAAATCGATGAGAACGCCCCGCCCCTCCTCGTCGATCATCACGTTCGCGGGCTTGAGGTCGCGGTGCACCACGGGGAGGGTGTGTGCGCATGCCAGCGCGTCGGAAACCTGTACGGCAACCGCAATCGCCGTGGGCAGAGGCAGCGGACTGTGCTCGTCGAGGAATGTCCGAAGGTTCACCCCGCTCACCAACTCCATGGCGAGGTACGGCACACCCCGGTGCTTGCCACTCGCGTACAGGTGTGGAATGCCAGGGTGCATGAGCGTACCCAGGAGTCGGGCTTCGCGCTGCAACCGGCCGTCCCTGGCAGCGAGTTCGGCTTCCCAGTCCTGCGAGTCCAGGCGCTGCAGGTCCTCGGAGTCGTGACGCAGGAACTTTACGGCGACGTCCGGGCCACCTGAAGCGTCCCTGGCCTGCCAGACCTGGGCCATCCCTCCCTTACCGAGGGGGATGCTCAACTCGTAGCGCCCATCCATCAGATCGCCCGCACTGGGCCTGTACGCGTCCGCGTCCACTGTGGCGCTCCTCCTCGATCCTGCTTGGCCAGGTGTATCAGATTAGCGTGCCTTCCCTTTCTCGCGGGATGGTCATTGACTGAGTTCACAGTTATGTGTGATGCTCGAAGTGTGCTCGTAGCCTCGGCGTCCTGTCGGTTCTGCGTGCTTCCTCGTCCATGCCGCCGCTCATGGGGGTCTCTCATGCAGGTCCCAGCAGGGCTCATCGGACACGACTGGCTGATCAAGGCGAGTCCCCGGATGGTCCGGCCCGATGACACCACCTGCCCCACTCATCGGCGTATCGCCATGCATCCGCTCCTCGTTGCGGACCCGGCCGTGCCGCACCGGCCCTCGCCGCGTGAGGAGTTCACGTTCGGTCCGCTCTTATCGGCTCTCGACCTGGTGGAGCGTGACAAGTGGTTGCTCGCCCGGGTCCGTGAGGAACTTCGCTCCACTCGCGGCCCGTTCCGCGGGCAGGGTGATGCGGTCCATCCTGCCCATCTGGCATGGACGGCAGCTGCCTTGGAGCGCTACGTGGCAGCCCGCGCGGCGGAACAGGCAGACGCCCGTCAGTCGGGAGTGCCGCCTACCATGCCGGTCGGGCTTCCGTGGACCTGGCGTACCCGACGTAGGGACACCCCGGATGCGCGAGGGGTCCGGCAGTACGAGCACACCGTGTGGGGGCGCATGTACGCCTCCGAGGACGGAACGGTGCGCGACCTGTGGCTGCCATCGCTCGGACGGGCCAAGACAGCCCGACCCGCCGCCGAACTCGGTGCCGTCGCCAAAGTGATGGCATACGGAGCTTCCACGCCGTGGCGGAAGTTCGGGGCCTTGCCGCCGGCCTCCGAGAGCGATGCTGTTCGGTTGCCCGAGCTGATTCGTGTCTTCGACTTCGGATGTGCCGACGGTTCGCTGGAACTCCTGCTCTCCGAAGGGCCGGAGCAGGCGCAACAGCGGTTCATGGCCGACGCGGCTCCTGCCTTCCTCGCAGCCGCCACCGGGGGCGGGACTCTCCCATGGGAAGACTGTGTGGATTGCAAGGCCATACAAGGCTGTTCGGATCTCAAGCGCGCGCCGCGTCTGTGGGGCGGGCGACCGACCGTACCCGAACGTAAGCGCCGGTCTCTCTCGACCTGGGACCTGCGGCTGCACGCGGAATGCCCGGCCCAGTACCACCTGGTGCGACGTCTGCACCTCAACGACCTCTCCATCGAGAACCGGGGCGCCCGCCGCGGGCGGGCCGTGGACCGTTGGCTCGATGCCAGGCACGCTGAACGCCCGCTGCGTGCCTGCGGGGATCGAGAGTTCCCCGACCTCGCCGCGTTGCGTGCCGAGACCGGACTTGACGAACCAGCCGCGTGCGAAGCCATGGGCATGCTCGCCGAGCACCGATTGCTCTGTCCGATCAACGGGCTCGGTGCGCAGGAGCGCGTGCTCGTGCAGCACCGCGTGACGGCGTACGTGCCCGAACTCGACCTGGTGGTCCTGGCCAAGCCCGATCTTGTACACACGGACCGCGGTCGATGGATCTGGCGCGAGACCAAGACCTCAACCCGCCCTCTGTGGGAAGGTGCGTCGCTTCTGCGAACGTACCCTCAACTCGCCCTCGGAGTGCTGCTGTTCCATGCGGGTGTGCTCGGTGAAGATGCCCGCCGCTGCTGGGTCGAACTGGAGCACCTGCGCGTGGGGCGGGGGTCCAGCCGCCTCGAAAGGATCGACCCCGGGCGTCCCGAGACCGTGGACGAGGCCCGGACCGTCATCGCCGAACTCGCGCAGCCGCTCCTGGGCGACACTACGTACGAGCCGCGGACTGGCCGACACTGCCACGGCTGCCAGGCCCGGACCTGGTGCCGCCCCGGTACCGCCCATGTTGCGGACCATCCGCTCCCGGAGAAGCCCGAAGCGGACACCTCACGGCTCGGAAGGGAGGCGGCCGATGACTGACCAGCAGTCTGTGCCGGACTGGTTGTCCAACCCCGACGTCGTTCTCCTGCGCGATGTTGCCACGGCCGTCCTCGCCTTGGTCGCGGTGGAGGATCTCGACTCCTTCACCCTTCCGTACCCGGACGCCGCACAGCGGGCTCTGGACGCTCTGGTGTTGCAGTGTCTGCGCAACGGCGCCCAGCCGCCCGCCGGAGTGCCCGAGATGATGCGCTGGGCTCGCCGTCGGCCGCTGGGAAGCTGGCCTCTCGACCGGCTTCCCGCCGACCTGTTCGACGGCGCCGACCGGCTGATCGACGCGGACTCGGGGGAGCCCGCACAGCTCTGCCACGAACTCGCCGTGCGCGGGTACCGCGACAGCACTGGGCGGCAGTACGACGCCTTGGTGATCCACGAGGCGCTGCGCGCATGCCGAGCCATGTCGGCTCCTGAGTCATACACCGCCTTCCGCAGGCTCCTGGTCACTCGGCCTGTCCTCACCGAGGCGGACTGGGCCGCGGTCGGTTCCGATCTCTTCCTCGATCCCGTCCGCTTCCTCATCGAGGAGATCTACGCTCCCGTACCGGCGGGGCGTCGGCGTGATGGTGCCTATCTCTGCTGCCACCGCTGCCTCACCCTCCTGCATCCGGTGTCCGACACCGACTGGTGGTGCGAGCACGACCGGTGCCGTCACCGGGGGCCCGCGCCCCGCGGACGAGTGCTCATCGCCGCAGAGGTGGGGGAACTCAGGCAACTACGCAAACCCCTGAGGCAGTTCGTGACCGGACCCGGTCAGGCCGAGACGGCACTGGAGCACCAGCTGCGGGCGTTGGGGCTGGATGTCGAGATGTGGCCCGGCTTCGACGCGTACGACCTGCGGGTCACGTTTCCCGACGGATATGTATGGGCTGCCGACGTCAAGGACTGGGCGCACCCTGCCTTCCTTGGACGCGCCGCGAGCGCGGTCCGGGCCGAGCCTCCCTACGACGAGGCCTGTTGGGTGGTCCCAGACTTCCGGGTGCGTGCCCGCCGGGACTACCTGGAGGTCTACGCGAGGGAGCGAGGCTCGGGAGCGGGTGGCCTGCGACTGCTCACAGACGACCAGTTTCTGCGCGCGGCGCGGCTGCGGCTGTCGGGTGAACGAGGTCCGAGCGCCTCCATCGGTTCCTTTCGCGCCGGTGGGACGACCCAAGAACCGGAAGGGGACGCTGAGGTGCCGAACGGTATCGACCGGCCGAACGGAGCGGATCGTGCGTGATCGCATCAGCTGGTACCAGCCAGTGGTCGTTGCCCTCGGCCCGTGGCCCGAGGAGCACGCCAAAACCAGGCCTGCCCTGCTGTGCCAGGTCGAACTCGGACTGCGCCTCCTGGAGACCGTGGCACCCGGGCACAGCGCGGACGGAGCGTGGGTCCTCCTCGGTGGTTACGCACTGCCTTTCGCGCGGGCTGCGAAGCTCCACGTCGGGCTTTCCGAAGAGGTCGCGTTGAGCGCGGCCAGGCACCTTCTGTGGCCGATGCGCCGCCGCCGGATGTGGCGACAGAGCCTGGATGCCTACCTGCAACTTCCCGAACGGTTGCGCGCGTACCGGGTACCGGATGAAGGGGAGCCTGCCCATCGGGTCCCTCTCAAAGTGGCCGCTGACCGACTCTCGGTCTACGACGACGCGCTGGCGGGCCTGCCGGGCTTCGCCACCAAGCCGCTGCCCCGGGCGGAAGCCGGCGAACACCGGTTCATGGACCGCCGGCACCGGCGCACTTCCGTCAGCATCCCCGACGAACTGGTTCGAGACCCCGTGCCTGGACATCCGCTCACGGCTGCACGCCCGTTCACCGTGGAGGCCCGCTGCGTGCCGCTCAGTGAGCTCGCCGACGTGGCGCGGTGGATGGACGCCGAGGAGCGGCGGCTCGGGCTGAGCGCAGGGAACTGGGAGGAGCGGCTCGACCACCTCGACCTGGACACCCGTCCACGCGACAGCGCGGACTTCGAAGAAGCGGATGCTCTGCCGCTCGACGGCCTCACTCACCTGGTCGGCATGGTCGGCGCAGGCAAGTCGACGCTGATGACGCTGATCGCCGTATGGGCTCACAGCAAGGGCCTGCGGATCACTCTCGTCGTCGGCGACGTGGCGGAACAGCTCGCCCTGACCGAGCTGTTCCGCACGCTCGGCCTCAGCGCCGCCGTCGTCCAGGGCGGCACGACGCGGCCACAGCACACACAGCGGCTGCACCGACGACTTGCCGCCCGGGGCGAACACTCGCTGCTTGCTCACACGGGGCCCGTCTTCGCCCACCTCAGCACCGCTTGCCCTTTGGACGCGCTGCGTGCCCTCGATGTCTCCGAGCCGCTGCGCTACACCGATGCGCCGTGCGGGGCCTTGCATCCTGTACGACGGAAGGACATGGGCGAGCAACATGGGGAGGCCAACGCCCTGCGCGCCCTTGCCCGTGCCCGGGGCGCCGATGCACCGCAACCCGCGGTGCACGACGGAGACGAAGACGATCTGGGCACCCCGCACGCCTGTCCGCTGTGGAGCGCCTGCCCCAGGCACTCCTCCACCCGCGCCCTCGTCGATGCGCTGATCTGGGTCGCCAACCCCGCAAGCCTCGTTCAGACCGCGGTCCCGCGCCAACTCAACGAGGAACGCCTGCGCTACCTGGAACTGGCCTGTCTGCGGAGCGACATCGTCGTTGTCGACGAGGCGGATCGCGTGCAGATGCAGCTCGACCAGATGTTTGCGCCCTCGGCGACCCTCGTCACCAACACAGGAGTCCACGACTCCTGGCTCGACCAGTTGCAGACCCACGAGATCGCCGAACTCGCCCGGCAAGGACGGATCCAACTTTCCGACCAGGACGTAGAGCGGTGGTCGGCGGCCCTTGACGTCGTCGGATCCACAGCGGACCGGCTGTACGCCATGCTCATCGATGACGAAGGGCTGCGCGAGTGGGCCCAGATCGACTACTTCAGCGCCTGGACTCTCCAGGAGAAGCTCCTGAACACCTGGTACCCGCCGAAGGCCGGCCGCTCGGACCGCTCGGATCCGGTGGATGTGGAGGACGAGAGCGCACTCTACGACGACGAGGACGGACTGGGAGAAGCTCGTCCCGCCGCGCTGCAGGAGCCGGCCTGGGCGCGGCGCCGATCGGAGATCACTGGCTTCTTCGACACGTTCCGCGACGATCCCCTCGGCGGTCGAGGCCCGTACGGGGGTACCGCCGACCGGCTCACCGCTCTTGCGCTCGACGTTCTGCACACGCTCGACGAGAAGCAGACGAGGCGCAGGGTCCGGGGACTGCTTGACGCACTGCTCGACGAGTCCCCCGGTCCGCAGGAGCGTCCTGCTCCTGCAGCCCAGCGTGACAGGGGGGTGGCCGCCGAAGACGTTCCGCTGAGCGAGGAGTGGCGTGAACTTCAGGCGCAGAGGCTGGAGTTCACCCTGGTTCTGGCAGCTCTGCATCAGCGCCTCGACCGGGTGACGTTCCTGTGGCCGCAGGTTGAGGCGGCGCTTCGGCTCGACTCGGCGAGCCACGAACTGACCCGTCGTCCGCCGCTCGACTATGCGCCCCTGCTGCCGGAGGCGCCCATGGGCAACGTCCTCGGCTTTCAGTACCTGGTGGACGAACGGGCCGCCGCCCGCAACAAGGACGGCCATCGCACCGGAACCCTGCGCTTCTTCCGCTGTGCAGGCGTCGGCCGCGAGTTGCTCCTCAACCTGCCTCAGCTCGGCGCCGACCCCGGCCGGGGGCAGGCCGGCCCGCACGTCGTCCTGATGTCGGGCACCAGCTGGTCGGGCACCTCAACCCGCGCCCACGTACTGGCCCCTGTACGTGCGGTGCTCAAGCCGCAGCGCAAGGCGCTCGATGCCATCCGCGAGACTGTGTTTCGCGCCGAGTTCCAGTACGACGCCGCAGGGCAGCCGATCCGGCTCTCCGGGCAGGACCCCGACCGGCGTGAGGACGTGTTGCGCCTCATGATCGACCGACTGGCCCGGTCCCGAGGCGACGGTACTTCCTCTCCACTGCAGAGCGAACTCGCCCAGATCTCCGACCAGCGACGTAAGCGCGCGCTGCTTCTCGTGGGCAGTTACAAGGAAGCCAGAACGGCCGCCACGGCCTTGAACGAGATTCCCCGATGGCGGGGCCGTGTCCGTGTCCTGGCCGCCGATGACGCAGAACTCGAGGCGGCCGTGGACGGGGCGTCGGCAGCCAACCACGCGTCAGGGACCGGTCCGGCAACCGGAGCGATCCGGCGCGGCGATCTGGCCTCGTTCGCCGACGACCCGGACGCGGAACTGCTCGTCGCGCCGCTGCTTGCGGTGGAGCGCGGGCACAACATCCTGACCGTGCCCCAGCGCCCGGGCGAGGAGCGAGTGGCGGCGTTCGGCACCGTGTTCTTCCTGGTCCGTCCGCATCCCCGTTCCGACGACCTGTCCCTGGCCGTTTTCGCCATCAACGACTGGGCGACCCGGTTCGTGCGCGGTCAACTGAAACGCAGGGAAGGCACCTTCGGCGAGATGGTGACCGAGGCGGACGGGCTGGACGCGGCGGGAGGCGCGTTCCGGACCGCAGCACGTGGTGAGTGGCGGCACTTCCTGTCCCGTCCCTACATCTACTCCGCACTCTCGGACGATGAGAAGACGTCGTTCGTCTGGGACCAGCTCGTCACCATCTGGCAGGTCATTGGGCGCCTGGTGCGAGGCGGTGTGCCGGCCCGTGTCGTCTTCGTCGACGCTGCCTTCGCGCCGCAACTCGCGGCATCTCGGGCCCCATTCACCGGACAGGGGCCTCGACCTCGCCTCGGCAGCGATCCAGGGCTCCTCGTCCGACTGCGCGATGTCCTCGCCCCGTACTTCGACGACGGCGTTCCCCGCGCAGCTTCCGACCGCGCGGACACAGCGCTCGTCAGGCTTCTCTACCTCCCGCTCTACGAGGCGCTGTGCGCCATGGGCCGGTAGCCGTCCGCGGATGCGGATGGCAGTCGACGCACACATTGCCCCGAGGAGAATCGACATGTATCAGCACATCCGCCGTTCTGCTTACCACTTGGCAGACGGCGGGACACCCTGGACTGAGGACTTCCGCGCTCTCTCGTTTCCGGAGCACTGGCAGTCCGGGCTGCTCGAACTGCACAATCATGGTCGCCCCGAGGACAGGCGAAAACTGACCCTGCCCACACGCAGGCTCGACGGTGTCCTGCAGACGCTTGCGCCCGACGTGATCGTGCGTCCCCGTCCGAGGATTCCCGTCGAGCAGGGCCCGCGCGTTGCCGAGGACTTCTGGATGTACGTTCCTGCCTCGGCCCCGGATCCGCTCCCGGGCCGCGCGATGGAGCAGCTCCTGGATTCCTGGTTGCGCACGCTGGGTCCCATGTCGGGAGCTCAGGAACCTCAGTTCCGCTCGCTCCTGCTCGCGAGCAGCGCCGAGTTGAAGCGGAACCTGCCGACCTGGGAGCCGGTCGCGGGCGTCGAGCTCGTCACAGAGGAGACGACGCGCGGCGGTTGCGCGGCCCCGGAGCCGCGTCAGTTCCAACTGGCCACGGACGCCCTGGCACGCCGGATTCTGGCCCTGGACCCCTACGTGTTCGAAGGCGGAGAACTCTGCTTCCGTGCCCTGCCCCGAGGCCCCAAGGATCAGGGCGCCGAACTCATGTCGCAGCCGCTGTGCCGGACCGTGAAGCGCAAGGAGTGGTGGTTCTCCGTCGTATTGAACATCTCCCTCCACACCACGCCCTTCGCGCCGAAACTGCGCCTGCACCTCCATTGGGGCGTCCGCCGCTGGGCCACCCACCCGCAGGGAGCGTCCAAGCGCCTCAAACTGCCCTACCGAGAGGCCACGACGGTCTACCTGCGCCCCACCATCCCGTGGCTGCCCGGGGCGCCCGCCACCGAGCGCTACGCCCTCGCACGGTTGCGCCGCGACCGGCAGGGCGACACCTTCGCCTGGTCGGAGAACGACAGCGCCGGCATCCTGAGCGGGCTCAGCCTCGCCGGTAACTTTCCCGACCCGCAGCAGCTTCTCACGGAGCCTGTCTCCTGGATCGGTGACGGTCCTGGTGTGCGCGCGGCGGTGGTCCACAGCACCCGGATGGGCAAGCACGAGATCGGTACCGGCTTCATGCCCAACCAACGAGCTCAACTGACGGAATGGGCCGAGCAGGCCCTGCCCGAAGAGCTCGTTCGTGTGCCTGACCTGGTACGTGGTCGAGGCAAAGGCATCGGCGCTCCGCAGAACAGGCCCCCCAAGCCGAGGACCGAGGAGGCGAAGAAGGACAAGCTGCTCCGTGAGGCGCAGGCGCGGCGGGCGGCGCTCGCGGCCCAGCACCGGCTCGCCGGCAGCGGTTTGGAACATGACGGTCCGCCCGTGGTCGAAGCCCGCCTCTTGTGGCAGTCGCCCGAGGTGCGCAGGGAAGCAGTGGCCCAGTTCGCGGGTGCCCTCGGGCTCGACGGCGACGGCGGCATCGCCGAAGGCCGTGGGGCTGAGTGTGCGTTCGATGAGGCGGCCCCCGGGGCGCCGGTCGTCCTGGAGTGGCGGACGGAGGAACTCATCGCGCGGCTGCGCTGTCTGCCGCTCGGCGAGGGACTCGGCGACCGGCTCGTGCCCGACGTCTCGGCCAAGGGGAAGGGGGCGGCGATCGCATCGGCAGTGACCGCGCGCCGCCGAGCCCTGCGGGTTTGGCTGAGCGCGGACGGAGCCGACCCGTCGCGCCCGGCACTCGCCCTCGTGGAGATCGCGCACGGTTCGACCTTCCGTCCGGCCTCGACGGATCCGAAGTTCGCCATCCGGCTGGGGTGCGCGGACGCGGGCCTGCTGACCCAGTTCGTCGTGACACCGTCTGCCGACCGGCAGATCGACAACGTGGACAGCCTCGGCCACCGCACGCTCAGTTCGTGGCTCGACGGGCTGCGCCAGCTCGGCGTCCGTGTCCTGCCGCAGCACACGCTGGGCGAGGACCTGCCGGTCGACTTGAACTATGCGGCGGTGTGGATGGTCAAGCGGCGCAAGGATGGTCCGACCAGACTCCCCAAGCATCTGCCCGTGGCCGTCCGCGTCACCGCGCTTCCTCACGGCGGCGGCCTTGCAACCGTAGAGGGATGGGACGACAGCGAGGGGGCATGGGTGTCCTATCCGCGGTTCCTCCTCGGCCTTGTCAAGCAGGCCGAGATCGATCCGCAGGCATTCGCTGACGACCCGGTCCCGTTGAGCGGTGACGGAGCGGGTGATACGGAGCCGGCCAGGCCCTTCGTCACCGGAAAGCAGTGGCGCTCCAACCTTGCCGAGCAGCGCAAAGAGACCGCCCGATTCCTGCAGCGCATGCTTCACTCGCTGCGCGGTCGGCCGACGGTTTTGATCACCCATGCTCAGAACAGCAGGCTGCACTGGCCGTGGCTGCAGGACGGCCAGGTCGAGCGGAATCTGATCCGCGTCGGCCACGCCCCGGCAGGACGGCTCGACGACGAGCTGCGCATGGTGCGTGTGCGCGGGTGCGGCGGCCGCGAAACCGCCCAGTGGTGGGGTCTGTCCGACCCCGGAAAGCCGCACGGGCAACCGGCAGGATTCTGGACTCAGGCCGGGCCGGGAGCAACCGGGACGGCTTCGGACGAGCGCGTCTTCTACAGCACAACCGAACGCCCCGGAACACACACGATCTCACCGTCACTCGACCGCCTGGCCGCCCGGCGCAACGCGGCCGGCAACCTCACTTCGCAGGCAGGCACCAGCGCCTGGAACCCGACGCTCGTTGAGATCGCGGTACTGGGCTGCCATGACGGCAAGGGACCCGATGCCGGGTGGCCGGGCGAGCCGGACGACGCAGAGGCGCTGGCGCTCGCCATGCACCAGCTGCGCCAGGCGCCGGACTACGCCGCCGCCCTGTCGCTCCCCCTGCCGTTGCATTTGGCCGGGCTGGCCCAGGCCTACGTTCTTCCGATGCTGGCGGAGGGCGACGCGACGGCAGTCGAAGAGGCAACCGGAACAGCCGGCGGTTCGGAGGCCGAGGACCCGGACCTGGCAGCCTCGCCCGGCCTGGTCCCGCAACCCGACGACGAGGACGACGCAGGGCCGCGTTGATCCGACCGCCTTCGTTCTGCGCCCAGGCTGATCAGCCTGATTGCTGCGACCGGACCCGAGCCGTGGCGGGGCCGGTCGCAAGGCCGCTCGTCGCCAGCCGGTCGCTCACTCCGTCGGACAACTCCCGACCCAGTACGTTGGTTCGGCTCAGCAGGGCCGTGAAGCTCGACAGCCGACGGAACGTATCGGCGTAGGCGGCTTGTTCCTCCAGAGGCAGTTGAAGTACCTGGAGCCGACGGATGTCCACCCGTGAGGAGCTGGAGGTGTGCGTGCCTGCCTGACGCCCGTTGACGGGGGCACGCAGGCAGCCGGCCAGGAAGTGGGCGTCGAGCCGCGTCGGGTCGACACTCAGTGCGTGCAACTGCGGCCCGAGGGCCAGGGGAGGCCCTTCATGCACCCAGGCCCGGAAGGCGCGGACCACACCGACGATGATCACGTCACCGGCCTCGGCGATCGTGCCGTGTGTCTGGACTTCGGCAGCCGTGAGTCGGGTGCTGGGGATGCCGTCCATCAGGAGGTCAGGGACGGTCAGCAGAGGCATGGACACCGCTGCCGCCGCCCCGGCCTGCGCCGGTTGCTTGCCGGTGCGCAGCGTCAGTACGCCGGCCCTGATCAGGTCGGCCACGGTCGTCTGGGTCTGATCGGCTGCGGCCCCGAACCTGATGTCGGACAACTGGGCTGCCTGGTCAGCCAGTTCGGCGAGGACGGCTCGCAACTCGCTCCAGGAGGAAGTGAGTTCGCTCCGTGAGGGCTCCGAACCGATCGAGATGTATCGACCGGGGGTGACGTCGACCTCGTCGTCCAGTAGGTCGAGCAGCGGGATCCGGGCAGCGCCCTCGGGAGGCTCCTGATCCGGGTGGTCGAGTGACTCCAGGGCCGTGACGACGAAGGAACTGAGGGCGTCCCAGTCCGGGCCCGCCTCGCGAGCGCCCGGCCTGGCGAAGCGGGTCGCGTCGACGAGAAGCGCGTCCTGGTTGCCCGGTGCGGGGTCCGGGCCGCTGGTGGCGATCCGTAGCACCCACAGTTGCAAGGAGACGCTGTGCGGTTGGGCGCTGCCGGGCGGCATGGCGACGACGGCCCGCAGTACGCCGGTGCGCAGCAGGGAGCTGCGGATGCGGCGGCCGGCCTTGCGCGAGGCGACGGCGGGGGGCAGGACGACGACCGCCGTGCCACCGGGCCGCAGGTGGGTGAGAAGGTGCTGCACCCAGGCCAGTTCGGGTTCCGTGCGGGGCGGCAGACCGTGGGTCCAGCGCTGATCGGTGGCGAGTTCCTCGTAGCCCCAGTCGCGCTCGTTGAACGGCGGGTTGCACAGGGCGATGTCGGCCGTCTCCCCGGCGAAGGGATCATCGCGCAGAGCGTCGGCGGTTTCGATCCGTGTCCGCAGGTTCCGCCCTTCCCCGAGGAAGTCGAGGCGGGCCTGGGCGAGTGCGGCGAGAGCTGGATCACGTTCGCATCCGAGTACGCGCAGACGGTCCTTGCCGCACTCCTCGGCCGCCGCTGCCGGGAGATGGCCGGTACCGCAGGCGGGGTCGAACAGGGTCAACGGGCCGTCGCTCTCGGAGCGGCGCACACGCAGTGCGGCACGGACCATGAGCGTGGCGAGCTGAGGCGGCGTGGTGCTGAGCTGCCGGACATGTGTGTCAAGCCACCGCTGCAGAAGGAATTCGAAGGTGTCGCGGCCGCCTTCCTCGCGGCCCAGTTTCGCGGCCTTCTCGGCCAAGGCCTTCGCCTCGGGTGAAAGTCCGGGCGCGGTGCGTGTGCGGGAACCGCGCATCCGGCGGGCTGCTTGCGCGATGGCGAGCCCTGCCTCGTCCCGGCCGCTGAGCGTCTCGAAACGGGGCCACAGCAATTCGCGGCCGGCCACGTCCTTGAGCTTGCCGTGTTCCCGTAGCCACTGTTCGACCTCTGCCAGAGAAAACTGTGGGCTGACGTCGGTGCCGCCGATGCGGGCGGGGAACGAATCATGGCGACGCCGCCAGTTGCTGACCGCTGCGCGCCCGACGCCGGCGATCCGTGCGATCTCCGCGAGGGTGACGGGTACGGCGTCAACCCGGCTCATGGACTTCCTTGAGCTCATCGAACAGTCTCCGGTGTGCTGGCGGGCCTGGTCGGCCGACAACCCGGCGGCCGCGGTGCCCCGCAACCCTACTACGCTCATTGACTCTGTTCACAGAGTAGATGTGTGACTCAAGCGTGTGAAGAGTGAAGAAGATGTGGAGGGATGGCTGAATGCAGAGGTTCCTGCCGGGTGACGTCCTGCGCGACCGTTATCGACTGGGCACCGTGCTCGGGAGGGGTGCAATGGGGCAGGTGTGGGAGGGGCGCGACCTCCATCTGGACCGGCCGGTAGCGGTCAAGACCATCGCTGTGGATCTGTTGGCGGTGCCGGAGAGTCGAGCCGGGGCCGTGGCGCGATTTCGACGTGAGGCGCGAGCGGCGGCGTGCCTGGACCACGCCAATGTGGCCACCGTGTTCGACGCCTCCGATGCCGGAGATGTGTGTTGTCTGGTCATGGAGCTGATCTCGGGTACCACGTTGGAGTACCTCTTCGACGGTCAGCCCGACGAGCGGTTCGGTGTGGAGTCGGCGGCGGCCGTCGCCGCGCAGCTGTGCTCCGGACTGTCCGCTGTGCACGGTGCGGGTCTCGTGCATCGCGATCTCAAGCCGCAGAACGTCATGGTTCGCAGGGACGGGATCGTCAAGATCCTCGACTTCGGTCTGGTGAAGCTGCTGGCCGACACCGACCCCCGGTTGACCATGACCGGTGAGGGGGTCGGAAACATCCAGTGCGCCTCTCCCGAACTGCTCTCCGGGCAGGGCGTGTTGGACGGTCGCAGCGACCTCTACGCCGTCGGCTGCCTGCTGTACCACATGGTGACCGGGATGCCGGTTTTCCCGACCTCCCGGCCGGCTGAGCTGGCCTCCTGCCATCTCGCTTCCCCTGCGCCGCGCGTGGGCGACGCGGGAGTCGACGTTCCGGCCGCGCTGGGCGAATTGGTGGCTGCGCTGCTGGAGAAACGCCCCGAGGACCGGCCTTCCGACGCCGCCGAAGTGTATGTGGCGCTGGCCCCCTACCTCCCGGCTCCCGTGCCGGCGCTGGCCCTGTCCGGTGGGCGCCCCGAGGATCCGCGCCGCCCGTTCCTGTTGCCGCAGGGGCCGGGGCTCGTGTGAGCGGTGCAACAATGTTGTCGCTGACCGGGTGCGCCGCGCCGCCCCGGTCGCGGGGAGTCACAGGGGCTGAGGTCGGGACCGGGGACGGGCGATGCGGCGGAGCTTTGGGCGATACGACCTGGTGCGTGAGCTGGGCCGGGGTGGCATGGGCGTCGTCTGGGAGGCGTATGACCGTGCCGAGCGCCGGAGGCTGGCCCTCAAGCTTCTGGCATCGCGGCGTCCCGGCGTCGAGAGGACCACGCTGGAACGCCGGTTCCTGCGCGAGGCGCGACTGACGAGTCGGCTCAACCACCCCGGTATCCCGACCGTGCACGATCACGGCAGCCACGAGGGTGAACTGTTCCTCGCCATGGACCTCGTGCCGGGCCACTCCCTGGATGCAGTACTGAAACATGAGGGGCCCCTCGCCATAGAGGACGCGGCCGCCGTGGCCAGGAGCGCAGCCGAAGTGCTGGCCTACGCGCACGGTCAAGGGATCGTGCATCGCGACCTCAAGCCGTCCAATGTGATGGTCACGCCGGCCAAGCACGTCAAACTGCTCGACTTCGGAGTGGCGGCGGCCATGGAGCCGCAACCGGGCGAGACGCGTTTCACCGCCTCGAACGGCATTCCGCCGGGCACCGTGATCTACATGGCGCCCGAGCATGCGGTCGGTGAAGCGGTGCCTGCCAGTGATCTGTACTCGCTCGGCTGTGTCCTCTACGAGTTGCTCTCCGGCGATCCGCCGTTCACCGAGGGCGGCCACTTCTTCCTCTACCACCAACATGCCAATGCCCCGGTCCCTCCGCTTGCCGGCCGCCGCGAGGGGATCCCCGCAGGGCTGCGTGGGCTGGTGGAGGCGCTGCTGGAGAAGAAGCCCGAGAACCGGCCTGCCTCGGCGGCGGAGGTGGCTGTGTACCTGACGGAGTGGGCCTCGCGGCCGAGCCCGCCTTCGGGGCCGGCGCATCCCCGGCTGGCCGAGATCGACAGTCTGCGCCGCGGCGGTAGCCCCGCGCGCGCCCTGGACGAGTACGAGGCCCTCGCCGCTGATGGCCGTACACGGCATGTGGATGTGCTTGCCGCGCGTGCGGGCGCGGCCCTCTGCTGGGGCGATCTGGGCCGGACGCGCCAGGCCCTGGACGAACTGAGATCCGTTCTCGCGGAGCAGCGCAGTGCCCTCGGGCCGCGCGACACGGCGATCTTGGACACGCGGTACGAGATCGCCGTCCTGCTGGCTCGGACGGGCGAGCGACGGGCGGCCGCCGAGGCGCTGCGCCGCCTCGCGGGCGACGAGGAGGACGTGCTGCCCGTCGGTGACCGGCGGCGGGGCCGCTCGGACCTCCTGCTCGGCCGCCTCCAGCGGATGGGGTGACGGGCATACCGCCGCACCGGCCATGGTGAAATCTATGTTCACATAGTACTGGTCGTGTTAGCGTGCGGTCGGGCTGCTCCGCTGGGGAAACGGGACACTGTCTACGGTCGGCGTGACCGGCTGGGACAGCGCGGACGGCTCATCCAGCAGCAGACAGCGAGGGGAACAGCGATGACGACCTCAGCGGCCCGAACCGTCGGCGAGCGAGAGGCGGACGAGCAGCTGCCGCAGGAGGGCAACCTCGTCGAGGTGCGTGGCCAGTCCTGGGTCGTGGCGCGCGTGGAGCCGTCGTCCACGCCGGACGCCACGGACACAAAGGACTTCCGGGACGCTGATGACACCGGCGGCGACGAAGCCCGTGAGCGCACCGGGGTGACCTTGGTCCATCTGCAGTCCGTCGCCGACGGCCGCTTCGGAGACCTCCTCTCCGTCATCTGGGAGGTTGAGCCCGGCCGCCGCATCCTGCCCAAGGGCTCCCTCCCCGACGCCTCCACCGACGCGTACGACTCGCCGAACCGGCTCGCCGCGTTCCTCGACGCCGTCCGCTGGTCAGCCGTCGCCTCGGCCGACGCCAAAACCCTGCAGGCCCCGTTCCGCTCGGGCGTCGCCGTGGAGCCCTACCAGCTGGAGCCGGTCTCCCGTGCCGTCGGCGCCCCGCGCGTCAACCTGCTCCTCGCCGACGACGTCGGTCTCGGTAAGACCATCGAGGCGGGCCTGGTCATCCAGGAGCTCCAGCTGCGGGCGAGGGCCCGACGCACCATGATCGTCTGCCCGGCCGGGCTGACCCTCAAGTGGCGTGACGAGATGGCGGAGAAGTTCGGCCTGGAGTTCACCGTCGTCGACTCCGAGCAGTGCGCACGCCTGCGCCGCACCCACGGCACGGCGGCCAATCCCTTCCGCGTCCACCCGCTCACGATCGTCTCCCTGCCGTGGCTGCGCGGGCAGAAGGCGCAGCGCCTGCTCGACGAGGTCATCGGCTCCGAGGAGGCGACGGCCACCGACGGCGACCACAAGCGCTTCTTCGACCTGCTCGTCCTGGACGAGGCACACCACGTGGCGCCCGCCGCACCCAAGCAGGTCTACGCCGTCGACTCCCAGCAGACGAAGCTGATCCGGCGCCTTGTCCCGCACTTCGAGCACCGGCTGTTCCTGTCCGCCACCCCGCACAACGGCTACCCGGAGTCGTACACGGCCCTCCTGGAACTCATCGACGACCAGCGGTTCGCCCGCGGCGTCGACCCGGACAAGGAGGCCCTCAAGGACACGGTCGTACGGCGCCTGAAGTCGACGGTCACGGACGAGAAGGGCAACCCCCGTTTCCGTAGGCGCACCACCTGCGAGATCTCCGTCGACTACACGTCGCAGGAGCGCGAGATCCATGAACTGCTCGGTTCCTTCGCCGAGTTGCGCCGCAAGAAGTTGACGCCGAAGGCGCGCGGCGGACGGCGGGCCGCCGACCTGGTGACGTTGTTGCTGAAGAAGCGCCTCTTCTCGTCGCCCGCCGCCTTCCTGCACACCGTCCAGGTCTACCTCTCACACCTTGAGGACGCCGTCGGGCGGGGGCGTGCCGCTGCCGCCGAAGTCCCCGAGTGGCTCGAAGAGTTCGGTGACCTGGTCGCCGACCTGGACGACAGCGGACTCGCGGACGCCGAGGACGACGCGCTCACCCGCTCCACCTCCCTCACCCCTGCCGAGGACGGCCAGGAACTCGGTCTCCTGCAGCACATGGAGCGGTGGGCCCTCACGCACGAGGCCGCTCCCGATTCCAAGGCGGAGGCGCTGATCAGTGAACTCAAGGCGGTCTGCCGACCGGACGGCGAACTGTGGACGGATCAGCGGATCGTCGTCTTCACCGAGTACCGCGACACCCAAAAGTGGCTGTACGACCTGCTCCAGCAGGAGAAACTCACCGACGGTGGCCGCGTCGAGCGCCTGCACGGCGGCCTGAGCGCGGAGGAGCGCGAGCGGATCCGCCTCGGTTTCCAGAGCGCGCCGTCGCGCCCCGAGGGCCGGGTCCGCATCCTGCTCGCCACCGACGCCGCCGGTGAAGGCATCGACCTGCAGAACCACTGCCACCGCCTGATCAACTACGACATTCCCTTCAACCCCAACAAGCTGGAACAGCGCATCGGCCGTATCGACCGCTGGGGCCAGCGGCACGACCCCGAGATCACGCACTTCATCGGCTCCGGATGGCAGCAGGCACAGGCCGGTTCCTACGAGGCCGACCTGGAGTTCCTTTCCCGTGTCGCCAAGAAGGTCGCGCGCATGGAGCAGGACCTCGGCTCCGTCAACGCCGTCCTCGCCGACGCCGTACAGCGGCGTATGACCGGTGACACCGCACCCGTCGACATCGAGCGCGCCAGGCCCAGGCCGATCAAGGGCCGTCGTACCGGCGGCGAGGTCGCGCCCGAGCAGAACGTCACGGCGCAGTCGAAGAAGCTTGCCGAGGAGTACGACAAGACCGTATCGGCCCTCGGCCTCACTCCGGCCAACGTCAAGCGCGTCGTCGACACCGCGCTCGCCCTGGACCACCAGCCGCCCCTGATTCCGTCCCTGCTGCGCGCCGAGGACTTCGAACCGGGCGAGCTGTTCGACGTGCAGCCGCTGTCCGGTAGTTGGGAGCGGGCGACGCGCGGGCTCGCCCACAAGTTGCGCGAGGGCGAGCAGCGCCCCATCACCTTCTCCTCGAAGACCGCCGCGCGAGCCGGCGATGACGTCGTGCTCACCCACCTCAAGCATCCCCTCGTCGCCCTCTCCACCCGCCTGCTGACAGCAGCAGTGTGGAACGCTGACGAGGTCGGCCTCAGCCGCGTCACCGCCGTCGTCTCCGACGATCCGGCGCTCACCACCACCCTCGTCTCCGCCTACGCCCGCTACGTCCTCGTCGGCACCGACGGAACCCGCCTGCACGAGGAGATCCTGTACGCGGGCGGCTGGTTCGGCGACACGGGCCGTTTCCGCCGCTGGGAGTCGGTGAACGAACAGGGCCGAGTCCTGGCCCACGCCCTGAGCGAAGGCACCGAGGCGGCCCCCCATCTGCGCAAGGAACTCGCGCAGGCCTGGCCGACGCTGCGCGACCCGCTCCACCGGTCCCTCGAAGCCCGCGCCACGGAACTCGGCGGCCAGCTGAAGGGGCGTCTCGCCGACCGCAGGGCGGAGGAGGAACGTCGTATCACCGCGACCCTCGACCGCTTCGAGGCCACCCTGCGCGCCAAGCTCAAGGAGGAGGGCGACGGCGAGGGCGAACAACTCGCCCTCCTCTCCACCCACGAACTGACCGGGCACGAGCGCCGCCAGTTCGAGGACGACCGCCGCCGCTGGGACGAACGGGTCAAAGGCCTGCCCGCCGAGCGCGACCGCGAACTCGCCACGATCGCCGCCCGCTACCGCGCCCCCCGCCCGCACCTGTTCCCCGCCGCTGTCGTCTTCGTGATCCCCGCAAAGGAAGCCCGCCGATGAGCCCCCGCCGCCCCATGAACCGCGGACTCGCCGCCGCCAAGGCCAAGGCGGCCGACGGTCGCGGCCAGCACCAGGAGTGGCTCGACCTCACCGAGGTGTCGGGCCCGTTCCTGACCATGCCCGTACTCCTCGGCGCCTGGCCCCAGTTGGACTCCCTGGAGAAGGACGAGCGGGCCCGCCTGCGCGCCCGGCACGCCGACTGGCAGACGGACACGACCGCGGGCCGTGACGAGTGGGTGGCGTACGTGCTTGCTCGCCTGCTGGAGTGGGACGACGCCCTGACCCTCCGACAGGGCCAGGCCGAGCACGTCGGCCTGGACCGCCTCACCCTGCGCGTGGCCGAGCACGACACCGAGGTCCGCCCAGACTTCGCACTCGTCGAACCGGGTCACGACATCGCCGCGGAACCCGACACCGAGTCGGCCGCCAAGCGCGTACGCCTCCTCGGCATGACGATCCCGTCCGGCACCGTCCCCACCCTGCGAGGCACTGGCGGCGGCGACTGGTCGGCCGCCCCGGCAGACCGTCTCGCCCGCCTGCTGCGCCACCACAACATCCCGCTCGGCCTGGTCACCGACGGCCGTTGGTGGTGCCTGGTGTGGGCGCCGGTCGGCGGCGTGACGACCACGGCTGTCTTCGACGCAGTTGACTGGAACACGGCTGCGGACCGTAACGTCGTGCGCGCTTTCGTCTCCCTACTGCGCCGTCGCCGCTTCTTCGAGTACGAGGACGGGGAGACCCTCGTCGGACTGTTGAGGGCGAGTCTCGCGGCCGGTGAGGACGTCACCGAGGCACTCGGCGTCCAGGTCCGGCAGGCGGTCGAGCTGCTCGTCGACGCGATCGGCCGCGCCGACGTGCGGGCGGTGGAGAACGGCGCACAGGGTCTGCACGCCTCGGGCGTCCCCGCGACGGAGGTCTACCGCGGCGCGGTCGCGGTGATGATGCGCATCGTCTTCCTGCTCTTCGCCGAGGAGCGAGGGCTGCTCCCCGCCGACAACGAGGTGTACGCGACGTCGTACTCCGCGCGCTTCCTCCGCGACGACCTGAAGAAGCGGGCCGACGAGGAGGGCGAGACGGCCCTCGAACACACCACGTCGGCCTGGCACCGCCTGATCGCCCTGTTCCACGCCGTCCACGGCGGCGTCGACCACCCGGCGTCCGGCTTCCACCTGCCCGCGTACGACGGCTCGATCTTCGACCCGGACACGTACGCGTGGCTGGAGCGCACGACGCCGTTGCTGCCGATCGACGACCGCACGGTCCTGCACATGCTCCAGGCGGTGCAGGAGGTCCGCGTCGGCAAGGGCAAGAACCGCGAGATCCGCACGCTCAGCTTCCGCGCGCTCGACGTCGAGCAGATCGGTTACGTGTATGAGGGCCTGCTCTCGTACGACGGCCGGCGTGCGACGGAGCACATGGTGGGCCTGATCGGGCCCGAGGGGCTCGAACACGAGGTGCCGCTGCGGGAGTTGGAGGCGCTGGCGGCGAAGGCGGGCGGTTCCGTCAAGACGCTGGCCAAGTCGATTGTCGAGAAGTGGAAGGAGCCGAAGCCTCCGGCCACGGCGGGCCAGTTGGAGAAGCGCCTCGCGCCCGTGTCCGGCTCGGACGCGGAGGAGGCGCGGCGCCGCCTGAACGCGGTCACGAAGGACACGGCGCTGACGGAGCGGCTGCTGCCGTTCGTGGGCGTGCTGCGGGAGGACCTGCGCGGGCTGCCGATGGTCATCCCGAACGGCGCGCTGTACGTCACCGAATCCTCGCTGCGGAAGAACACGGGCACGCACTACACACCCCGCTTCCTGGCGGAGGAGGTCGTGCTGCACGCGCTGGAGCCGCTGGTGTACGAGCCGGGTCCGTTGCAGACGGCGGACACGGGGGAGTGGCGCCTCAAGTCCCGCGAGGAGATTCTGGGGTTGAAGGTCGCGGACGTGGCGATGGGCTCGGCCGCGTTCCTGGTGGCGGCGTGCCGCTATCTCGCGGACCGGTTGATCGAGGCGTGGGAGCAGGAGGGCCGAGCGGAGGCGATGGCGTACCGGGCCGGGCGCGCTGTTGATGCGGTTACGGCGGCCGACGCCGAGCAGGACCCGGTTGTTGTGGAGGCCCGGCGGCAGATTATCGAGCACTGCCTGTATGGCGTGGACATCAACCCCATGGCTGTGGAGATGGCCAAGCTGTCGCTGTGGCTTGTCTCGATGGACCCGGGGCGGCCGTTCACGTTCCTCGACGACCGGCTGGTGTCCGGGGACTCGTTGCTGGGCGTCACGTCGGTGGACCAGTTGGAGGCGGTCCATCTCGACGTCGCGAAGGGCGATTTGATCGGCTCGGACGCGCAGATCGACCGGTTGGTGGCGGCGTTGGCCGAGGAGCGGCGTGCGATTACGTCCATTGAGGGCAAGGACCTGGACAGCGTTGCTGAGAAGCGGTGGCGGCTGCGGAAAGTGCGGGAGCACACGGATCGCCTGCGGCTGATCGGTGACCTGGTCGCGGGCGCGGCGTTGGCTACGTGTGCTTCGGGGCGCGTTGAGTGGTACGAGCGTGATGGCGGCGACGGGGATCGGCTGCGGGACCTGTTCCCGGTGGCGGCGGAGCTGGCTCGGGCGATTGCGCCGGGGGAGGAACGGGAGGGCGACGCGGAGGCGGTTCGGGAGGCGGAGGCCACCGCGAAGGAGTGGCTTGCGAGCGAGCTGTCCGAGGGGAACCTTGAACGGGTGCCGGTGCACTGGCCGTTGGAGTTCCCTGAGGTGTTCAGTGCGGGGCGGGGTGGTTTCGACGCGGTGGTGGGGAATCCGCCGTTCCTCGGCGGACAGAAGCTCACCGGGGCCATGGGGGAGGCCTACCGGGAGTACATGGTCGACTATCTGGCGGCCGGGCGCCGGGGTAGCGCGGACCTTGTCGCCTACTTCGAGTTGCGGGTGCACGGGCTGCTGAATGAGGGTGGGCAGTCTGGGCTGATCGCCACGAATACGTTGGCGCAGGGGGACACCCGTGAGGTGGGGCTCGACCAGCTCGCGGCGTCCGGGGTCGAGATCCGTCGTGCGGTGAAGAGCGCGCCGTGGCCGTCGGCTTCGGCTGTGCTGGAGTACTGCGCGGTGTGGACGAGTAGGGCGGCCGTGGGGGCTGAGGCTGAGCGGGTGCTGGGCGGCGTTGTGGTGACGGCCGGCATTGATACGTCGCTGAATCCGGGGACTCGGGTTTCGTCTTGGGCCGAGGCGTTGGCGGGGAATGGCGGGACTGCTTTTCAGGGGTCCACTGTGCTTGGCCTCGGCTTTACGTTGCCGGAGGAGACTGCGCGAGAGTGGATTGCCGAGGATGAGCGGTACCGGGAGGTGCTGTTCCCGTACCTCAACGGGCTGGACGTTAACTCGCATCCCCAGCATGGGACCGATCGGTGGGTGATCAACTTCCACGACTGGACGCGAGCGAAGGCGGAGGAGTTTCCCCTGGCGTATGAGCAAGTGGTTCGCGACGTCAAGCCGGAGCGCGCTGGGAAGTCGTTCAGCAAGAACGCCCGTGAGCAGTGGTGGCTCTATGAGCGTGCTCGGCTACAGCTGTACTGCCAGTTGAAGGCTATGGATCACTGCATCGTACTCACTCGGCACAGCAAGGCTGTCATGCCTGTTCTCGTGCACACAGGTCCCGTCTTCAGTGAAGCCACCGTTGTTTTTGCCTCGGAGGAACCTGCCGACCTGGCACTGCTCAGCAGCGCCCCTCACTACTGGTGGGCCCTTGACCGGGCGGGCACGATCAAGGGCGACCTCCGCTATGCGCCCACCGACGTCTTCGAAACCCTGGTCCGCCCGCCCCTAACCGAAGCCCTCCGAACCACCGGCACCACCCTCCACACCCACCGAGCCAACCTCATGCAGGCCCGCAACATCGGCCTCACCGCCACCTACAACCTCGTCCACGACGAAGCCTGCCAGGACCCCGACATCGTTGAACTCCGCCGTATCCACACGGAGATCGACAGCGCCACCGTTGAGGCCTACGGCTGGCTCGACCTTCTGGACGACTCCGGTGAGACGCCTCCCGCTGACCCCACCCACCAGACCGTCCCCCTGGACCACGGTTTCCACGACACCGACCAGGGTCCCCGCTACACCATCGGCCTCCTGGCGCGTACGGAGATCATCGACCGGCTGCGCCAGCTGAACCACCAGGCGTACGCCGACGAGGTCTACCTCGGACTGCACAAGAAGCCGGTCAAGCACCCCGACATGCCCCGCCCTTCCGCTGCCGCGATCCAGAAGCTCCAGGCGCGGGCGGACGGCGGGACCCTCTTCTGAACGGACCAAAAACGCCGGAGCGGCCACACCAACTCCCGTTCGACGAGAGATGGTTGGACGCTCCGGCGTGTGCTCAGCCGCGCCGCGCATACGTCACGAACGCCGACCAACTCGCGTCCGCGACCCGGAGCCCCGGCAGCCCCGTGTCCTTCGAGTCCCGTACGCGTACGCTCCCTGACGTGACCGCAACCTCGATGCAGTTGCCGCCGTCCGAGCCGCTGTAGCTGCTCTTGACCCAGTTCAGACCCGCGCTACTGGTGGTTCCCCGCTCGCTGTTCATGCCGCTGTCTCTCCTGCCAGACGTTCGATGAGACGCGCAGACTGCTCGGTGTTGAGCGCCTGCGAGCGCAGCATCCCATAGCGCAGACCGAATTGGCTGGCCGTGCGTACGTCGTCCACCACCATCCCGGCGCCCTGCGACTCCACGTAGCCGTACCGCCGGTTTTCCGCCGTCTCGACGACCACGAAGGCGCCATTGAGACCCAGGTGGAAACCCTCCGCCGGGGGCATGACCTGGATCTGCACGTTGTCCAACTCGCCGACCTCTAGCAGGTGGTGGAGCTGTTCGCGCATGACGGAACGACCGCCCACCGGGTTGGTCAGCGCCTGCTCGCCGATCACGAACGACAGGTCGACTGCCGGGGTGCGGGTCAGGAGCTTCTGCCGGTTGAGCCGAGCCTCGGTCCGCTGATCCACGAGCTCGGGATCCAGCTTCGGGCGATTACCCGCGTACACGGCCCGTGCATACCCCTCCGTCTGCAACAGTCCGGGTACCAGCATCGGCTCGAAGTCGAACCTGCTCACCGCCTCCCGCTCGATCACCGCGAAGTTCTGAAAGAACCGCGGCAACTTCGCCAGATCGACGTCCTCCTGCAAAATAGCCAGCGCACCCCCAGCCGACAAAGCCTGCTCCGTCGCGACCGTGAACGACTCCTTCGCCGGGCGCCGAGCCCGCTCCACGGAGGCGACCAGTTCGACCGAGTAGCCGATGGTGTCCGCGAGTTGGGGCTGTGTCAGGCCGGCCTGCTCGCGGAAGTGGCGGACGAGTTTCCCGTACATCGTCCACGCGACCGGCTGCTCGGCCTCGGCATCCTTCTGGCGCCCCCGCTTTACACCCTGCTCCGGCGCCTTCGGCTCCGTCCTGCCGCCCTGCCCGTCCGTCGTCCCCATCACGCACCACATCCTTGTGCTCCGTGCCGCCGTACTTGTGGCTCGGCCGAACCCCCGTCGGCCCCGTATCCAAACTCCCCGAACCTGCCCGCCGTGACGGTCCGTAACCCGTACAACGCCCTTACAAAACCGGACGCGACCCGGACGAGCGGCTCCGTACCGCTGTCCGGGCTGGTCAGGCTAACCGCGTAACGACACGCTCACGCTATGAATTCAGCAACTCGCACCCCAGGCGCGGAGTCCCAACTCCAGTCCGTAGCCACCTCGTTCACCGTCACCCTCTCCAGTGCCACCCGTGCTGCCCGCCTCGCCCGCACCCTGGCCACTGCCCACCTCGCAGATCGCGGCATCGCCCCCACCGAACCCGTCTCCCGAGCCGTCGCCGCCGTCGTCGCGGAACTCGCCGCGAACGCCGTCACCCACGGCCGCACCCCGGGCCGCGACTTCCGCCTCACCCTGATGCTGCTCCCCGGCCACATCCGCGTAGAAGTCACCGACACCCGACCCGACCGACGCCCCGAGCTCCAACTCGACGCCGGGTCAACCGAATCGGGCCGAGGCCTCCTCCTCGTAGCCGCCCACACCCGGGCATGGGGCTGCGTAACCCGCGACGCGTACACGAAGACCGTATGGGCGGAGATCGCTACTGCGACCCCGCCAGAAACCTTGTGAACTCAGTTTGCGGGCGTCATGCTTGTTCGTGTCGGGGCTCGTGTAGCCGGGTGATGGCAGGCCCCGGTTGAAGGGGGAAGTGTGATCAGATCGGACAGCAGGCTCGTACAGACTGCCGTCATCGGGGGACCGGGATCGGGGCGGCCGATCATCCTGCCGACCGATGCGGACGAGCTGGCCCTGTGGCGAAGGCGTCACCCGTCCTACACCTACTGGTGCGGCACTCAACTGGGTGGTTGTGGGCATGAGTTGTCAGATCGCCTGTACCGTGACAAGGTCTGCCACTTCGCCCACCATCCACACACCACATGTCTTCGCGTGGCGACCGGGGAGAGCAGCGCGGACCACCTGTTCATCAGGGACGACCTGGCCACTTGGTCGGGACGGCGCGGACTGAAGGGCAGTACGACACTGCGCAACCTCGGGACGGGGCCCGGGGACGCCGTCGATTTTCGGGCCCGGGGCACCCGGCAGCACGTGCGGTTCCAGTTCAGCAGAATCGCGTATGGGCAGTGGCGGGAGACGAGCACCCTGCTGGGCCGTGAGACCGCCACGCTCGACTGGGTGTTCGGTGCCGGCTCGGCGCACCAGGAGATCATGGAGGAGCTGTACGACAGCCATGGTCATGTGTTGCGCTTTCGATTCGAGACCGTTGGCGCGGTTCGGCGCGCACAGGTGCGGGCGGAGGACCCCCGGAAGAGCACGCCCTGGGCGTCGCTCAACGACTGCCTGATGGGACCGAACGGGCTCCAAGTGCCAGGCGCTGAACGGCGTCGGCGTGTTGTGGCACGGCCTGCCGCGCTGTCCGACGTAAGGCAACGCCCCCTCGTGCAGCGGTCGCTGGAGGCGAGGACGCGCGCCGCGCGGGAGGCCTTGCTGACCACGGCGAGGCACCGCACCCGCACCACCTGGGAGTCGCTGGCGAGGACGGCGGGCGAGGATCTGCTTGATCTCGGCCTGGCGGACCGGATCGGCTTGTTGGTCGCCGTGGACTCGGACGCGGGCCGATCGGGAGCGCCCGTGCTGTCCGCACTGTTGCGGACGAACGAGGGGGAGCCGCCGCCGTACGTGGCGGACGTTGTGACGTTCCTCGGCCTTGGTACGCCCGCCACGAGCGCGATTCTCAAACATTGGTGCCAACGCGAGGCCGACAGGGCGTACGCCGTGCACGGCGCGACCTCGCGAAGGGCTCCTGCGCGGCTGGACCTCACGGAAGACGGCCAGATCGCCGCGCCGAAGTCGGAGCCGTCGCAGACCCGCACGATCGTGCATGTGCCGGGCAGGGCTGTACCCAGGCCGCCGGTCCGGACCGTGACAGGGGCAGCCGGTGGTGCTGTGCGGCTGAGCGACGCGGAGCTGCGCCACTCGTTGAGAGGGCTGCGGCAGCGAGGAAAGCCTCGACAGGCCGCGGCGCTCGTGAAGGAGGCAGAGGATGCCCTCAGCAGGCTGCCCGCACCTCAGCGTCGGCAGTTGCAGGACGAAATCGAGGTCACACGCCGTTGGCTCGGAAGCAGCCTGGGGCTGAGAAAGTCCCGAAGCGGACGGCGCGCTGAGTCCTCATCGACGGCCCGGCAACCGGCAGCGAAGAAGCAGGCGAAGAAGCAAGCGAAGCCGAGCGGGGGCAGTAAGAGCAAGGCGGCCGGCGCGCGTCCGCTACCGGGCGTCGAGACCGCTCCGGCGATGCCGGGGTCCAGTAGAAGGAAGCGGCGCAAGCGCTCGTCTTGAACGAGGGGTGAGATCCCGCCGTGAACGTGACGACCTCCGTCCGGTTCACGGCGGGAACTTTCCTGTAGGCATCGCCCTGCGGCCCGCAGGGCTTGCTTCCTTGTGCTCGGAAATCAGTCCCCGCGCGCCACGTGCAGCGCCACCGTCATCACGAACCAGTCGAGGACCTCGCAGATCTCCTCGCTGTGCTCCGCCAGGACCCCCAGGGGGAACGACGGACGCAACGCCAGCTTCGCCTCCGGCAGGTCGATGCCGTCGATCTTGTTGAGGCGGCTCAGGAGTTCGCGACGCTGCTCGATGTCGTCGAAGGGGCTGCGGTCCTTGAGGTACTGGAAGACGACCTCGACCGTTCCGCTCACGGGGTAGACGGCGATGGGCCACACCAGCTGCCGGCGACTCGTCGTCCCCGTGTCGAGCATGGGGAAGCAGCTCGTCTCCTCGGACCGGCCGTACTCGAGGTGCCCGCCCTGGGCACGCCAGAAGTCAAGCGCGGCCTCGACTCCGGCGGCTGCCTTCGGTTGGTGTTCCCGCAACTGGCTGCGGAAGCGCTCGGCCGCCTCCGGGTTCTCGTCGTCGGGAAGCGGATCCGACAAGGGGGACGAGGAAGCGGGGGACACGTCCTTGCCGAGCAGTTGGGCCAGCTCCGCGGCGGTGAGACGATGCGCGGCGTGTGCCCTGCCGAAGGTGTCGAACGCGACGCCCTCGCTCTCCAACAGATCCCGAGGCGGGGGAAGATCACGTCCCTCGGCCCAGCGGAACCCTGCGGACACCTTGCCCTCCGCGGTGAGAACACGATGGGCGCCGATGACCGACGGGGCCGAAGCCAGATAGCTGCCCACGGCGACCGGGTGGCTCCCGATGAGTTCGGCCATGTCGCCGTACGTGGTCCAGCTGCCGCTCGGCATCGCGACGAGTGCGGCCCTCAATTCTCCCCAGCCGGAGGCCTCTTCGGTGCCGGACGCGGCCACCGTCGGCCCGCCGACCGGACCGGGCCACAGCCGCGTCGCGCGGTCGGCGAGCCGGTCGGCGCGGGCCAGGATTTCCCGCTTGCCCCAGCGCTCGCAGCTCGCGATCTCCGCGTTCATGCGCAGGGCACTCGCGTCGAGGATCTGCTGCTTGCGCTGGAAGGGGTGGTTGGAAAGCTTCGGATTGTCGCCGGTGAGGGTGAGATTGCCGAGGGTGTGGACCAGAAGGTCGTGCAGCTCCTGGGGAGACTGGTTCTCCTCGGTCTCCTCCGCGAGCAGGTCGAGCCACGCGCGCGACGGACGCTGCGGAAGCACATGCTCCACGGTCAGCGCGGCCTTGCCGAAGTCGACGGGTTCACTGGACTCGTAGCTCTCCTCAAGGCGGCGCAGGATGAAGCTGCGCTGCAGCGGGCGGCCGCTCCAGTAGAAGGGCTTGCTGCGGATGGCCTGTCGCAGTTCCTCGTCGCTGGGCCATCTGCGACGACGGGCCGACAGGAATCGGCGTACCGCCTCAGGAGCCGGTCGGTCGGTCTCCAGATCTTTGGGAGCGTCCATGAAGATCCGGTTGAGGCCGGTGGTTGGCGTCTGGCAGATGAGGCGTCGCACCAGATACGACTCGACGTGGCGAAGTGCGTCCGCCGCTTCCTCCGTAGAGGTCGTGCCGGCCTCGACGGCGTCGAGCAGGTGGAGCGCCAGCGGATAGTGGGTCTGTCCGCCCCACGCGGCCAGCCGCTCCAGTACCTCACGCAGCGGCGGCGAAGGAATCCGGGACGGCTCGATGATCTGCATCAGCCGGCGTCCCCGATCGGCGAGCCCGGCGATTTCCCGCTCCAACGCGGCCTCGTCGTCCGCCAGGGGCTGGAGGCGCTTTTGCTGTTCGCGGTAGATCTCGCTCTGTTTCGTCTTGTGATGGCCGCGCAGGATGAGGTCGAGCCAGACGAGGAGTTCGAGCCGCTTGGGGCCGAGGCTCTGCTGCATCGGGAGCCACAGCTCCTGGTAGACCCGCTCGCCGCGCTCGCGCAGCAGCATGAAGACGTAGTTGCGCAGCAGGTCGCTCTGGCTGAGGCCGACGCCGGTGTTGTTGATCGATTCAAAAATGCGGTAGACGTTGTCGCCGGGCTCGGCCGTGATCTCGACGATCGACAGGAGATCCTTCAGCACGGTCTCCACGGTCGCCGCCCACTCGTCGCCGCCCGATTCACTGCCCTCGGCCAGCGCGCCGAGGAAGAACCGGTACGCCGTGCCGATGTTGTCGCCGCCGCCGGCCTCGGCGCGGGACTGGATGCACGCCGTGAACGCGTCGCGGTCGGCCTGGGTGGGCAACAGCCGGTAGTGATCGAGGCCTTCGAGGTACTTGTTGACGAGGATCTGCTCGTGAATGCGGTCGGCACCGCGCAGCGAGCCGGCCTGCTTGAGGTGGTGGCTCAGGGCCGTGAACGCGAGCATGAGCGTCGTGAGGCGCTGTTGGCCGTCCACGACCAGCCAGCGCTGCACACTGCCGGCCTGCATCTGGCCAGGTGCCAGAACGACGGAGCCGAGGAAGTGCGGCGCCGGAGCGCTGCCGGAAACCTGCTGATCGACGAGTTCGAGCACGTCCTCCCACAGGCGCTCCAGCTGTTCCCGCCCCCAGCTGTATGTGCGCTGGTAGAGAGGCACTTGGAACTGTTTCTCTCCCTGGACGAGTTTGATGAAGCTGATTTCCTGAGCGCGCATGCGCTTCCCTTCCCTTCCGCGCCAGCTACGGGAACTGGCCAGCCCGCCGGATGATGGGGCGGTGTGCGCCGCGGCGGCTCGAAAACTGTAGCGTGAACTCGGTCAACGGATAAGTGGTGTTGGTGAAACTGTCTCGACGCCGCATTGCGCGCGGTCCGTGTCGTCGGCCTCAGGCGGAGCGGTCCTCGCGTGCGGAGAACGCCTGAGGGGAGATCCTCGGCATCGTCTCGTTCGGCGACCGGCGCAACAGCTTCATGCTGCGCCCCTCGACCCAGGCGTTCCAGGACTTGAGGTAGTAGAGCAGGTGCTCGCGTGAGTCGTCACGGCGGCGATGGGTCCTGCCCGCGGCGAGGCTGAGCATGGTGTTGCGCAGGGTGAGCCGCGGGTCGCCGGGCTCCAGGCACGCGCCGGTGATGACTCCTTGCGCCCATGAGGTCTGATCGATGTCGGGCCGCGCCTGTGTGGTGACGTACCAGCCGATGGCCGCCGCGGTGACGGTGATGCGGCAGCCGCGGTTGAGTGCGAGGCCATGGTGGAGGGCGTCGCGCATGCCGGGGTGCTTGGCGAGAATCTCCAGGAGCTGGTCGTTGCTCGTGGTGGACGATCCGCCGCTCCACGCGGAGTTGGGGGCGTGAAGATACAGGTGGAGGCCGCGGAGCGCGGCGGCCAGATGGGTCGCGTTCGCCTCGCCCACGAGGGCCAGCGCGTCGCGGCCCGTGCGCTTTCGGCCGGTGTCCATCACGGTGAACGCGGTGCGCGGCACGCCGCGCGTGACGGTCATCGGTACCGGGACTCCAGCTTTGACGACGGCCGCCAGGCGGTGCTGGCCATCAATGAGTACGCCGTCCTCGTCGAAGGCGATGCCCTGGTGGGTCAGCTGCCATTCTCCGCGCTGGATCTGTCCGGCCAGCTGCTGTACAGCCCCCTTGCTGAGCGGGCGGTTGTTGGTGTTGCGAGTGAGCCACTCTGCGGCCAACTCGGGGGAGACGTCCAGAACTTCCATGTGCATGGCGTGCCCACCCGTTCTCTGGGATGTCGTGAACCGTCGATGGTGAATTGAAAGCCATCCTGCATGCGTATGTGAACTGTGTCAACGCATGAATGTGATGTAAGGTGAGCGAGACGCCACGCTGAGACGTGTGAGCTGTCAGAATCTGATGGAACGTGCGAGGCCCCATCGTGAGGCTTCGAGTGACGGTGGGGGTGGCATATGGCGCAGTTGGGGAACGGGTTGGACGACGGCGTGCGGCCGGTCGGGTCCGTGTACGACTATGGCGACGGACTGCGGGTCGGCGTGGGGGACGTCGTGGCCCACCTGCCGGTCGATGCCGCAGCCGTGTACGGAGCCCGGCAGGGCGACGATCTCGTGCGCGTCACGTTGCATCTGACCAACACGGCGGACACGGCCGTGGACGTGGAGGGCGTCGAACTGCTTGTGCGCGGTGGCCCGTACGGAAAGACAGGGCGTCAGATCGAGGACGACAAAGGCGACATGCTCGACGGCAGGCTCGAAGGCGTCTTGCGTCCCGGGCGCAGCATGTCGGCGACCTGGGCGTACAGCGTTCCTGCCGATTCGATCGGCGACCTGGACATCGAGGTCAGGTTTCCGTACGCGCGAGAGCGGGACAAGGTCGTCTTCACCACGGCAGAGGCCACGGCTGCGCGTCTCCTGCCGACCCCGCGCCAGGGCTCACAACTGCCCGACCAGAGCCCGTTGTTCGGGGACCATCAGGAGTCACTCCGCGGTGCGGCGCAGAGCCAGGCTCTTCCTGCGTCGGTCCCTTCGGAGCTCGGCGATGATCTCGACGCCGCGCGTGTGCGGCAGATCTTCCGGTTCCTGGCCGAGGCCGAGGAGTCCAAGGCGCGCCCTGTGCGCACCCTTGACGGCGCGGCAGGCATCGTCTGGTTCGACGAGCTGCCCGATGACTCCGGCGTCGACGTGATGCTGGATGGCGTCGTGGCCGCCGACGAGCCGGCCTGGCTGACGGTGGCCCGCCCCGACCGGCCGGACGCCCCGCACCCCGATGACCTGCTGGCCCCGTGGATCGACATCACCCGCGTACGTGACTTCAAGCAGCAGCGGGCACCCCACTTGAGGCGCCGCATCGACCCCGAATTCCCGGACTGGAGCCGAGGGATCCCGCTCGGCAAGACGTACCACGAGCTCGACGAGCACCCCGAGCGCGAGAAGATCGAGAAGCTGTACGCGGCCTGGGAACAGGACTGGCTCGCCTGGGCAGAGACGCGCCGCGCCATCGATCCGCTCGTCAAGCTGTACGACCGACTGCACAAGATGCACGAGGATGCCGCAAACCTGGGTGAGGCCTACGAGTTGGTGCTCGGCTTCGGACGTCTCACCTGGCAGACACCCACCGGGCAGCGGGTGGAACGCCACCTGGTCACGCATCGGGCCACCGTCCAGCTCGACGCAGCGACCGGCACCCTCACCGTGGTTCCCGATCCGACCGGTGTCGGCCTTGAACTGGAAGAGAACATGCTCGAAGGGGCGCAGCATGTTCCGGGCCCGGTCCGTGAACGCATCGTCGAAGAGCTCGAAGGAGCGTCCGACGTCACCGACCCCGACCATTTGGACGCGCTGCACACCGCCTTGCGCAGCTGGGTCAATGCCGCGCACAGTGCGGGCAGTTATGTGCAGGAGGTGGACCGTGCCCGGCCGCGCACCCTGGACGTTCCGCACGTGGGATTCACTCCCGCGCTCGTACTGCGCGAGCGCAGCCGACGGTCCACGACGGACGCGCTCAAAGCGATCGCCCGACAGATCGACAACGGCACGCCACCCACCGAACTTCTCAGCTACATCGCCGGACGCGACGGCGCGCAGACCGCCGCCGACCTTGCGGCCGGAGAAGACGGGGCGGGTACGCAGGAGCGCGAGACCTATTTCGCGCTGCCCGCCAACGAACAGCAGCGCACCATCGCCGAACGGCTGCGTTCCAACCGGCTCGTCGTGGTGCAGGGCCCGCCCGGCACCGGCAAGACCCACACCATCGCCAACCTCGTCACGGATCTGCTGGCCCAGGGCAAGCGCGTCCTCATCACGAGCCATACCCCACGTGCCCTGCGTGTGCTCCGGGACAAGCTGCCGGAATCCATCCGCCACCTGTGCGTGAGCCGGACCGAGGACGGCGCCGCGGCACGGCGTGAACTGGAGGCGTCGGTCCAGCGGATCCTGACCGAGTACGCGGGATACGATCCCAAGGCTGCACAGGCCGACATTCGTGTCCTGCAGACGAAGCTCGCCACTGCCCGCGCCACCCAGCGGGCCATGCTGCGCGACCTCGCCGTGCTGCGGGAACAGGAAACCGTACGCTTCGAGGCGGAGATCGGCGACTACAGCGGCAGTCCCCAGGAGATCGCCGAGCGCCTCAGCCGCGAATCGGACCGGTTCGGGTGGGTCGGCCCCGTCCCGCAGGAACAGCCCACGATCACCGCCGACGACGCCCTTCAACTCCTGCACACGACACGCCAGTTCACCCCGCACCTCAAGGCGCTCGCCGCCGACGTGCCAGGTCCCGCCGAGCTGCCCACGCCTGGTGACTTCGACGAAGCCGTCGCTGTGGTCCAGGCGGCCGAAGAAGCCCACACGGCCGTACGGCAGGACCCGGTCAGCGCGGAGTACGACACGGCCGTACGCACGTTGGACGCGGAACGGCAGCAGGCTCTCGCGACCGCTCTCGACACGTTCGCCGCCGCACGGGCCCGAGCCGCATCGCTCGCCGGAGCCACCGGGCCGTGGGCCGCAGCCCTGCTCACCGAGGTCGCGGCCGGGCACGACTGGCAGACACGCAGTCGGCACGCCGCCGTCACCGAGGCGCTCACCGCCGCAGAGGCCTGCCTCGCCACACTCGGCACCGCCATGGTCAGCGGCCTCGACGGGTTCGACGCCGCCACTGCCCTGGCCCAGGCCACCACCTTGCACGACGGACTCGCCCAGGGACAGAAACTCAAGGGCACGCTCGGTATGCGTTCCAAGCTGGCCAAGGCAGTCGGGGATTTCGCCGCCGCCGTGCGCGTCGACGGGCGCGCCCCCGAGGACGCGGCCACCGCGGCCGTCGTCCTGGCCCGGGTTCAGCTCGAACTGCGCCTGAACCAGGTCGAGTCCGAGTGGGGAGGGGCAGCGGGTGCCTGGCAAGGACACGGGCCCCGCCTGGCCAGACTCCGCCAGGACATCGAGACCCTGCACGCGCTGCTCGCTGTGGCCTCCACCCGTACGGAGGTGGTCACCGCCGCGGCGACATCGCCGGACCTGGTGAACGCCGCCTGGCAGGAAGCTCCCGTCGAGCGAGCCGTACGGGCTCTGCTGCGCGCCGCGACCACCTTGCGCGAGGCCGAGCGGTCGCGCCGGCTGCTCACGGACGCCGAGGAACTCCTGCGCGAGTGGAGCGAGAGGCCCGGAGTCTCACCTGCGGTCGCCCGCGCGCTCGACAGCGTGCGTGCCCGGGACACCGACGGATATCGCGAGTTCAGCCAGGAGATGGCAGAGGTGCGCGAGGCCGCCCGGCTGCGCGCGGCGCACCACATGGCCCACACGCGGGTACGTGAGGCATTCCCGTCACTCGCGGAGCGGATCACCGCACGCCCCGGGGACGGCGACTGGGACACCCGGCTGCCCCTGCTGGAGAAGGCCTGGGCCTGGTCCGCATGGCGAGAGCGGATGGAACGGCTCACCGATCCCGACGCCGAGCGTGCCCTGCGCCGCCGGCTGACCGAGGCCGACGACGAGGCACGGATCGTGCTCACGCGCCTCGCCGCGGCCCGTGCCTGGCACCGTTGCCTGGGACTGCTCACCGGCGACCAGTCCCGTGCTCTGAGCGCCTATCAGCAGGCTGCGCGCCGGATCAAGGGCAAGTACCAGCACCGCTACCGGCGGGACGCGCAGGCAGCACTGAGCAAGGCGCAGACGGCGGTGCCCGCATGGATCATGCCGTTGCACCAGGTCGCCGAGACCGTGCCGACGGACAAGCCCGGCATGTTCGACGTCGTCATCGTCGACGAGGCGAGCCAGTCGGGACTTGAGGCGATGCTGCTGAGCTGGATGGCCGATCGGATGGTCGTCGTCGGCGACAGCAAGCAGGTCAGCCCCGCCAACGTCGGCCTGAAGCAGGACGAGTACTTCCACCTGAGGGATCGCCTGCTGACTTCTCTCGAACCGGATGTGCGCAGCCTGTTCGGTCCTGAGTCGAGCTTCTTCGACCTGACCGAGGCGCTGTCCTCGGGGCGCGGAGCGCTGATGCTGGAGGAGCACTTCCGGTGCATGCCGGAGATCATCTCCTTCTCCAACGAGCTCTGTTACAACGGCCGGCTTCAGCCGCTGCGCCAGTACGGCGCCGACCGTCTGCCGCCCGTGCACACCGTTCACGTGGAGAACGGCGAGGCTGTCGGTACCAGCAGCCGACTCGTCAACACGGCCGAAGCCGAGGCGCTGGTCGACGCGCTCGTGCGCTGCTGCTCCGACCCCGCGTACGAGGGCAGGACCATGGGCGTCATCAGTCTGCGCTCCACCAAGGCCCACGTGGCGTACCTGGAGAACCTGCTCGCCGAGCGCCTCGACTACGAACAGCGTGAAGCGCGCCGCATCCGTGTCGGCGACGCGGAGGACTTCCAGGGCGACGAGCGGCACGTCATGTTCATCTCGTGCGTCAACTCGGCCACCACCGCGGCCGGGACCGTACCGGGAGGGTTCACCGGCAAGACGTACGAACAGCGACTCAACGTCGCGGCCTCCCGCGCGCAGGACCAGGTATGGGTGTTCCACAGCGCCCGCACCGAGCAGTTCCACGAGAACGACCTGCGCAGGGACTGGCTCGACCACCTCACCCGGCCCGCCGAGGAGGACACGGCCGCGGTCGAGGGCGACGTCCTCCCGGACGTGCGGCACGAGGCGTTCGACAGTCTCTTCCAGCAGCAGGTGTACCTGGAGCTCGTCGCCCGGAACTACCGTGTGCGGCCCGGCTATCGCGTGGGACGGCACGCGATCGACCTCGTCGTCGAGGGCGGTACCCGACGGCTCGCCGTGGCCTGCGACGGGGACACGTTCGCGGAAGGTGACGACGCTGCCCAGGCAGCCGGTCGGCAGCGGGACCTGGAGCGGGTCGACTGGACCTTCGTGCGCATCCGGGGCAGCCGCTTCCACCTGGACCGGGAGCAGGCTCTTGCTCCGCTGTGGGCGGAACTGGAACGGCTGGGCATCGAGCCGGTGGAGCTCGGCACGGGAGATGCTGCGGAGAGCGCCGACGCTGAGGCGGCTCCTCCTGCGCCGGAGGCGGATCCGGCGTTGGACGTGACCGGTGCCGAGCCCAAGGCCGAGTCGCCCGCCACCGCGGTACGTGTCGCCCCGAGTCCCGAGCGGTCCGCGGCGGCGACCCCCGAGGCCGCACACCATGAGCGCTCTGTACCGCGGTCCACCGTGACCGCGGCGCCGCTGCGGACAGAGCCGTCACGGCAGCCGGCGCGGAGTGCAGAGCGCACGCCCCTTCGGCCCGCTCGTCCGGCGCTCCCCGTCGAGGCAGTCCCGCCCGCGGCGTTCCAGCGTGTGCTCCGTGAGATGCAGGCGCTGCAGGCAGCCCTCGACACCCCGGCCGAGGCACCTTCCGACGTGGACGCCGCGAACCTCGTCTTCCTGCGCAGGTCGCAGGCCGACCAGCGCGACCGCTGGACGCGCCGTCTCGGCTTCCTGCGGTCGTTCCTGGACGCGGTGCAGGTGGATCCACAGGCGGCAGAGGCATCGAAGGTCGTGGTCCCGGGAGCGCTGCTCGTCCTCGAGTTCGACGGCAGACTGGACAGCGACACCCTCTACACCATCGCCGAACTGTCCACCGACGAAGCCGAGATGGTTTCGCCTTCGTCGCCGCTGGGTCACGCGATGCTGTGGCAGAGGACCGGGCAGGAGATCCCGTACGAAACATCGCAGGGCGTGGTGCGCGCTGTCGTCGTGCGGGACATCCGTTTCTGACCGAACCGTGGGGGCAGGGCCTCGTCGTCGCGGCGAGGCCCTGCCCCTGTGTCAGCCGAGGACGGAGTCCAGCAAGGGGCTGCGCTCCCCGTGCCAGGAGACAGCCAGAGCGTCGCGGGCCCGGGTGCACGCGACGAACAGCAGGCAGTGCTCGGCGAGCAGGTCGGTCTCGTGCTGAATCGGATCCACGTCGGCCGGCGTCACCTGAGGGGCGAACGGCAGCACACTCGCGGTGACACCGACGACGGCGACGCAGCGGAACTCGAGCCCCTTCATGGCGTGCATGGTGGCCACGCGGACACCGGGCGTGTGCGGCCCGGGGTCGTCCTTCACCGCCACTGCCGCGATGCCCTCGCGTCTGAGGCGCGCAATCACCGCGTCGACCAGTGTGTTGAAGCGCGCGCACACCGCGATCTCCGACGACGAGACACCGTCCTGCTCCATCCAGGCCCGTACCTGCGCCACCAGTGCGCGCAGCTCGTCCTCCTGGGTGCCGTGGCCGAAAACGGCGGGGGAACGACCGTGCAACTCGGAACGGTACCCGCGCAGTGAATCCGGACGCCCGTCCTCGTCGTCGTCCTCACCGAGTCGGCTCACCACGCGGCCGTCCAACAACGACGAGGACCAGCGCAGGATCTCCTCTGTGCTGCGGTAGTTGAGACGCAGCCGCGTGCTGCGCCCACGTACCGGGATGCCGAGGGAGGCGAGTGAGACCCGGGAGTCGTAGATCCTTTGATGCGGATCGCCGACGAGGAAGAGATCGTCGGGCCCCGCGGCGACGCAGGCGCGCAGCACCCGCCACTGAGCGGGGTGAAGGTCCTGGGCCTCGTCGACCACGACGTGCCGGTAGCGGGGCCCGGAGCGGGCGAGCAACTGAGCCGCCTGATCGCAGAGTTGGGTGTACGTAGCCGTGTCACGCGCGGCGAGGTCCGCGGTGAACCGCTCCATCACCCGCCACAGTCGTGCCCGCTGCACGCGTCCGACCTGAGTGCCGCGTCCACGGCGGACGCAGCGCAGGTACTCCTCGGGCGTACGAAGTCCCTGCGCGAGCACGACGTTGCGCAACTCCTGCGAGAGGAACTTCTCCGACCAGGGAAGGTCTTCTCGCGCCATGGCGCGGGTCCACGCGCTCTTCTCGCCGGCCGCGGTCAACGGCTTCGGTGAGCTGCCGCGCGCCTCGCGGATCACGCGGGCCGCCAGCGCATCCACCGTCGTGACGTCGACGCGGTCCAGGAGATGGGCGTCGGCGTCACCGATCAACAGGGCGAGGCTGTCGCGCAGAGCAGCTGCCATGGCGTTCGTGAACGTGGTGAGCAGGACCCGGTCGTCCGGTCCGCCCTCGCGCAGCAGATGTCGGACCCGATGCAGAGCGACCACGGTCTTGCCGGTACCGGGGCCTCCTGTGACCTGCGCGGGCCCGAAGAAGCAAGGGTGATAGGCGTAACGGCGCTGGGCGGGGTGGAGGAAGACGCGCCAGCGGGCGAGGTCCTCGGTGAGGATGCGCTGCAGTTCGTCGGGGCCCGTCACCTCCACCATGTGGTCGGGGGTGTTGAGGACCGCCTCGGCCACGGTGACGGTCGGCCTGCCCTCGGCCGTACGCACGGTCTGGCCGCGCGGAGCGATCAGTTGGTCCCAGACGTCCTCCGCGGACTCGCCCTGGGCGAGAAACCACAGCACTTCGTACTGGTCCGCGGGCATCATCGGCGGTGCCATCACCGCCAGGTCTTCAGGCGTCACGCAGACCCGGGCGAGCCGCAGCACCTGGTCATCGATCCCGAGGTCGCGCAGAACCGTGTCGGAATGGTCAGCGAGGAGCCGGGCGGGCTCGGTCGCGGCCTTGGTCTCGAAGTACGTCTCCATCTGCTCGAGCGCGTCGACATTGCGTACTTCGAGGCCGCCGGTCGCGTTGTTGGCCGAATAGACGCGTCGACAGGCCCAGTTGATGGCTTCGTCGTGCGGGGCGACGCGCAGCAGGGTGAACCGCTCGCTGCCGTCGTCGGGGGCGAGCAGCACTCCCCGGTAGAACTTTGTGATGCGAATGGTGCGGATCAGGGGATCGCGCGCCCGCTCGAGCTTCTCCAGGTGCATGCCCTTGCTCGCATGGAGTTGAGGAACCGTCAGTTCCCTGAAGCGTTGTATGGCGTCGTTCACCTCCTTCTGTACGGGCCTTTGCAGCGCGATGAGATCGGTCACGAAGTCGTCGGAGAGGGCGAGTCGGGGCATGGGCGTCCTCGGCGTGAGGTGGGTGAGGCGAACGGCCGGACGTGGTACAGCCTAAAGACCTACGAGCTGGTTGCGGGCAGCAAGGAGAGAATTGTTGTGTGAACTGAGTCAACGGTCTATATTTTTTCTGTCTTCACGATGTCACGCTCGTGCCCTACCGGAACCGTCCGAAAGGACCGTCGCATGCCGGCCCAGGCCGCTGTCCCGCACCCTCTGGACGAGGTGCCTCAGACTTTCCGCGCCGCTGACTCCTACGACGTGCGGAACGGACTCGTCACCTACATCCGCCGCGACCTGGAGGGTCCTTGGGACGGGCCGAGCGAAACGCTGTCCAGCGGTTCCTCGGGCCCACGTGACCGGTACCTCGTCGGCATGCTCGGGCCTCGGCCACACACCGTCACCCGTGAAGAGGTCGCGCGCGCCGCAGCCCAGAGCGCGGACAGCGAATCGGGTGATGAGCAGGAAGGCGAGGACACAGGCCTCCAGGAGCGGCTCACCCCGCAGGCAGCCGGACACATCTGGGCGTCCTCAATGGGGTTGTCCTGCTCGGTGCAGGCGTCGGTCGGCACGCTGAGTGTCACCGTCAGGTGGGGCCGGTACACCCAGACCGAGGAAGTCACCGACCGGGGTACGCCGCGACGCGTCTGGTCACGGGAGGCCGTCGAACGTCTCGTGGACATCGACGTGTCCGGAGCGCAGGACCGGACCGTGCCGCTCGACGGCGACAGTGTCGTTCTCGATGTACGGGTACGCCGACACGCGGGACACGGAGGTGCAGAGGATCTGCGCATCGTGGAGCTGACGCTCGTCAACCGGCAGCAGGACAGCCGAGAGGCACGCGATGCGCACTGGCTGTTCCAGACCGAAATCGAGGTCACCGCCTTCCCCGATGACCAGGCCGCTGTGTTCGTTCCGGTTGACGACCCTCTTGACACCGCGAACCGGGGCAACGCCCCAGAGGATGTCGAGGACCGGCGGCTGCGGCTCCTCTACCGCGACAGCCTGCGGCACGCCAAGGGCCGCAACGTCGCCGTGCACGCCGACGTCCGCCCGGGTGAACGCAACGCGCACCGACTGCTCACCACATGGCTCCCCGAGTACGACGTGCACGCGACCACCGCGCCGACCGTCGATGAGCAGGACCTGCTGCGTGGACTTGAACTCGGCATGGACGAGCTCGCCGAACTCGCCGTCCCTGCCCGCCGCGACGAACTCAGCGCAGCGCTCGCCCCGTTGGCCGACGGTTACGGGACCTGGCTCGAGCAGCAGCGCCAGGCCGCTCGCTCGCTCCCCGACGACCTCAGGGAGTCCGCCGAGGCCGCTATCGGCCAGGCGATGGAGATCTGTGACCGGATCACCTTCGGCATCGACCGGCTCGTCGCCGACGACATCGCACTCGACGCGTTTCGCTTCGCGAACCGTGCCATGGCACTTCAGCGGCGCAACACCGCGATCAGCGCACTGCGGGCCGGCCGCGAGGACGACCGAGGTTCCTACGATTCGGCGCGTGCGGAGGTGTACGGGCGAGGCAAGAAGGCCGCCAGCTGGTACCCCTTCCAGTTGGCCTTCGTTCTGCTGAACCTCGACTCGCTCACGCGCCCGGGGCACCCGCACCGCGGCACCGGCCGCCAGGCGCTCGTGGATCTGTTGTTCTTCCCGACCGGTGGCGGTAAGACGGAGGCCTACCTGGGCCTCGCCGCCTATACCTTCGCTCTGCGGCGCCTTCAGGGCACGATCGGGCAGGGCGCCGACGCACGCAGTGGGGAGGCTGGCGTCGGGGTGCTGATGCGTTACACCCTGCGCCTGCTGACCGCCCAGCAGTTCCAGCGAGCGGCGGCGCTCGTGAGCGCCTGCGAGGTGCTGCGGCGCGAGGAGTTCCAGCGGGACGCACGATGGGGCACGACCCCGTTCCGTATCGGTCTGTGGGTGGGAACCTCCGTCTCGCCGAACTGGTTCGACGAGGCCAAGGAGCAGATCGCTGACGCCAGAGAGAGCGCGAGCGACCGGTACGCACGCGTGCTTCAGGTCCTGACCTGCCCCTGGTGCGGCAGTGGTCTGACGGCCCGCAGCCACATGGAGTACGACGAAGCCAGGCGCCATGTCCTGCTCTACTGCCCCCGTGGCGAGGGCGAGGACCGCTGTCCCTTCTCCCGGCGTGCGGCGCCCGGTGAGGGGATTCCCGTCCTCACGGTCGACGAGGAGATCTACCGGCTGGCTCCCGCACTGCTCATCGCCACGGTCGACAAGTTCGCGCAACTGCCCTGGAACGGCTACGCCGGACTGCTCTTCGGACGGGTCACCGAACGGTGCCCCCGGCACGGGTATCGCCACGACGACCTGGACGCCAAGACCGGATGCGGGAGCCGGCACAACGCGAAGGGCACCCTGCCGGCCGTCACCGCACAGCCTGTCGGCCGACTCCGGCCCCCGGACCTGATCATTCAGGACGAGCTGCATCTGATCTCCGGCGCGCTCGGTACCACCGTGGGACTCTTCGAGTCCGCCGTCGACCAGTTGTGCACCTGGCGCGTCACCGATGTCCAGGGGCGACCGCACGAGGTCGGCCCCAAGATCGTCGCTTCCACGGCGACCACCAAGAGGGCCGCCGACCAGGTTCTCGGGGTCTTCGGCCGTAAGGTCGCCATCTTTCCACCGCAAGTCCTGGACGTCGGCGACACGTTCTTCTCCCGGCAGGTCGACCTCAGCCGCGACAACCCGGGGCGACGGTATCTCGGCGTGTGCGCACACGGGACTCGTCTGAAGGCCGCAGAGATCCGGGTCGCGGAGATTCTCCTGCTGGCCGGGCAGCAGTTGTTCGACGACTACGGTGCGCCCGCCGACCCGTACATGACGCTCGTCGGCTACTTCAACGCCACGCGCGAACTCGCCGGCATGCGCCGCTACATGGATGACGACATCACCACCCGCGTGCGCTCCAACGGCAGCCGTAGGGGACAGGCCACCCTCGCCAACCGCATTGTGAGCCGGGCGGGCATGCTGAGCATCCAGGAGCTGACCTCACGAATCTCCTCCGCGGACATCGGCGCGGCCCTCAAACGACTCGAGACCGGGTTCGACCCCGAGCGCGACACGTCCCTGCGCCGGCGTGCCTTTCTCGACGAGTACGCGAGCGCCATGAAGGAGAAGCGCGAGCCGCGCGCGGCCATGACACCGATGGCTCGGCAGGCGGTCGATGTCGTCCTCGCCACCTCCATGCTGCAGGTCGGTGTCGACGTGTCCCGTTTCGGCCTCATGCTCGTCGTCGGCCAGCCCAAGAACACGGCCGAGTACATCCAGGCATCCTCTCGTGTGGGCCGCGACGCCAAGCGCCCAGGACTCGTGGTCACGCTCTACAACTGGTCACGCCCCCGGGACCTCGCCCACTTCGAGGACTTCGAGCACTACCACGCCACCTTCTACAGCCAGGTCGAGGCGCTCTCCGTCACTCCCTTCACCCGCCGTGCGCTCGACCGAGGAGTGGCAGCCACCTACGTCGCCGCTCTGCGGCAAGCCGCGTACGACACGTCTCGTAACCTGGACGCCCATGTCGTGGACCTCGACGGACCGCTGGCTCAGGAGGTCGAGCGCCGCCTCCTTGAGCGGGCCGAACGCGTGGGCCGCGACCAGGCCCGCGACTATCTGAGCGAACGCCTCGACCGGCTCAAGGACGAATGGCGCCGCATGCGTGACGAGAACAGTGCTTCCCTCGGCTACCGCAAGGAGAAGCACAAGACGACCGTCGTGAACGGTCTGTTGCGGCGGGCAGACGGTTCCCGCTGGACCGAACTGACCGTGGGCATGTCGATGCGGGAGACGGAGAACGAGATCAACCTGCTGCTTCCGGGAGGCAGCGCCTTCCTGGAAGAAGGCTCTGGCAGCGGACCCGACTGGGCCTTCGCCCCGCCCGGTCCCGACAACGAGACAGCGACCGTGGTGGACGGCGACGAGTACGGTCCCGCCGCAGACGGCACGGTAAGGAAGGCACAGCGATGAGCGCCCACGGCAATCGGAGGGTCGGCGCCGTCCGCCCCAGCCATCTCATGTTCACCGCGGGAATCGGCGCACTCGTCGACCTGCCGAACTTCTCCGTCCTCGTCCGAGGCCTCGACTCCTGGAGCCATACCGGGCTCAACGCCTACGACATCGACGAACCCCGGCTACGGGCCGCGGTCAACCGGTCCCTTCAGCGCTACGGCAGTCGACAGATCGAACAACTGCGTGCCGCCCCATGGCTGGAGGGAGCCGACACCGATCCCAAAGGCTGGGCCGCGCAGGGCGTGGGTGTACCGGTCACACCCTTCCCACAGTGGCTGCGCTGCTCCGCCTGCAACGTGCTGGCGGCCATCGACTCCGCGGAGTTCGCCTTCGTCAACTCCAATCCCCGTACGCCGCACGAGGCGAAGTTCGTCCACGACTGCAAGCGCGGCAAGCCCCTCGCCGTCGCAGCTCGCTTCACGCTCGTCTGCACCGCCGGACATCTCGACGAGTTCCCTTACACGGCCTACGTCCACCACGGGCAGGCCTGCTCCAAGACGCCGCGCCCCAAGCTGCGGATGAAGGATCACGGTGGCAACCAAGCGGCCAACGTGACCATCGAATGTGTCGCCTGCGGAGACAAGCGCAACATCCGTGAAGCCATGGGCGAACGGGGCCAGAGCAATTTGCCACAGTGCCGGGGACGTCATCCACACATGGGCACGTACGATCCGGCAGGCTGCTCCGAACAAGCGGTTCTGATGGTCGCCGGCGCGTCCAATCAGTGGTTTCCCCTCACGCTCAGCGCCTTGGCCCTGCCCAAGGGAACAGGCGGTGACATCGACCGTCTCCTCGAAGAGCACTGGCCAGACCTCCAGATCATCGAGAACCACGGCCAGTTCGACTTCATGGCCCAGATGCCCAAATTCGCCTTCCTGAAGGAGTTCGACCGCGACGCCGTCGTCACGGCGATCACGGCACGCAAGGGGGGCGATGCCGGGGAGGCGCCGTCGACGCCTGACGTCCAGGCCGACCTCTTCGGGCCGGAATGGGACGCGCTCTCCGGGCCGGTGCCGCAGCCCAGCGACGACTTCGCCCTGAGGCCCGTCCCCGTTCCGCCCCTTCTGAGTGACCTGTTCTCCGACCTCCGGCAGGTCGAACGACTCCGTGAGGCTCGTGCCTTGATCGGGTTCACCCGGCTCGACGCTCCGGACCCCGAGTCGCCGGAGATCGGCCACCGTGTGGAACTGTCGCGCACTCCTCAGACCTGGGTGCCGGCGAGCGAAGTACGCGGGGAAGGCATTTTCCTGCGCGTGCGGGACGACCTGATGGCCGACTGGGTGTCCCGCATGGAGCGATCGGAGCAGATGGAGGCGCACCGTGAGGCTTTCGGACGATTCCGCTCCAACCGCAAGTCGGACCGGATCACCAGCGACTTCGACCCTTATCACGGCTGGCCGGGAGCCCGTTATATCGCCCTGCACACCCTGTCCCACTTGCTGATCCGCACCATCGCGCTGGAATGCGGCTACAGTTCCGCCTCGCTCGCCGAGCGGATCTACTCGGGCGACGAGCTGGAACAGAGGACCGGGATTCTCATCTACACCGCGGTCCCCGACTCCGAGGGCACTCTGGGCGGTCTGGTCTCGCTCGCCGAGGAACGGGACTTCGACCGGATCGTGCGGCGCGCACTCGCCGATGCCACCCACTGTTCGGCGGACCCGCTGTGCAGCGAGCGGCTTCCGCACAAGGACGGTGACTCCCTGCACGGAGCGGCCTGCCATGTCTGTCTGTTCGTCTCGGAAACCACGTGCGAGCGGGGCAACAGGTTCTTGGACCGGCGATTCCTCGTACCGCTGTCCGGGGACAAGGACCAGGTGCTGACCCCGGCCGGTCTGCTGCCGTGAGCAGGCGGATATTCGAGGTGGCGGCCGAGGACGCCGTACTGGCCCTGGGGCTCTCCGGGGCCAAGGATCTCGCGGGACTGCTGGCACGGGAGCGGAGCAGGGAGAGGGCGCTGGGCGAAGTGGCGACGGCCGTTGTCCGAGAATCCGTCGAGCGCCTGTACCTGTCCATGGAGGCGGACGGCGTCTCCTTCCAGGAAGCCGCCGCCTACGTTCGTGGGTACGTCGCTGCAGCACAACGCGCCAGGGACACGGTCCAGGTCCGGACGGTGTGGAGCGGCCCCGGCACGCCGGCCGTGCCCGTACGGGCCACGGCCCAGGTCCTCGCCGAGGTCATCTCCGAGGCGCAGCAGGAACTCCTGGCGATGACCTACGCGGCCCGCGCCTACCCCGCGCTCACCGAAGCGATGACACGCGCGGTGCAGCGCGGCGTGACCGTGGACATCGTGGTGGAAACCCTGGCGGACGCTCGCGGGCTGCTCTCGGGACCCGAGCCCGGGGCCGCCTTCGCCGCCGTTCCCGGCGTACGGCTGTGGCATTGGGCACGCACCACGAGTGCTCGGACCGCCTCGCGCCAGCATGCCAAGCTGGCCGTCGCGGACCGGCGACTGCTCTTGCTGGGTAGCGCCAACCTCACCGAGTCGGCGGCACGCCGCAATATCGAGGCGGGAGTACTGGTCCGGGGCGGCACTGCTCCCAGACGTGTGGCCGAACACATCGTGGAGTTGCAACGGCAGGGCGTTCTGCGGCCGTGGGGGGCCGAACGGTGAGGCTGAGATCGTGCCTCGACGGTGGCCGAAGCGGCCCCCTGTTCAGATCTGTACGAGTCTGGCCGTCTCCGAGCAACCCGTAGAGACCCTGAACCACGTCGTTGTGTCATGTTCCCGCTCGTGAGCCAGGACGAGGCGGACGAGGCACCTGACGACGCAGAGGAATCGATGCTGGATGAGTTCAGGGAACAGCACGCGCGCGTCAGGAAGACCGCGGCGGGCGGCGCTCGCCGCGGCGGCCGTCGTGGCGCTGGGGGCGGGGCTGGTCTCCGCGCCGCCCTCACGGGCCGCGACCGACCCGGTCGATCTCGTGGTCGACGGTAACGACATACGTGCCGACAACGTCAACGGCCTGACGTACAAGGGCCTCGGCATTCTCAGCTGCAACAGCACCAGCAATCTGCTGATGGACTACAAGGCCGAGCACCCCGAGCGGTACTGGCAGCTCATCCGGGTCATGTTCGGCGGCCCGAACCCGCTCATCAACCACGTCAAGGTGGAGATGGGGTCGGACACCAACACCTCCACCGGCGCCGACCCCGCCACCATGCGCACGCGCGACGAACTCGCCGACGCCTCCCGCTCCCCGGGGTTCCAGCTCGCCGCCGACGCCAAGACGGTCAACCCGCGTCTGAAGGTCTCCGTGCTGCGCTGGGAGATGCCGCAGTGGGTGCAGACGGAGTGGAACCGGGGGGCCGGTACCGATGACATGTACCGGTGGTACAAGGAGACCATTCTCGACGTGTACCAGAAATACGGGTACATGGTCGATTACGTGAATCCGGACAAGAACGAGACGGGGACACCGGACGTCTCGTTCATCAAGTGGTACAAGAACGCGGTGACGAGCGACACGGACTTCTCCGACGCGCGGTACGGGATTCCGTCCCGGGAGCGGGACAAGGTCGCCAAGGCCTATCACGCCATCAAGATCGTCGCTTCCGACGAGAACACCTCGAAGAAGATCGGCCCGGCGCTGCTCACGGATTCCGATCTCTTCGGCATGGTCGACGCGGTGGGTTACCACTACAACACCGACGACCGGCTCGACGGGACCGCGGACAGCGCGACCTACCAGCCGTACACGAAGCTGGCGACCGGCGACACCCCCGACGGCCAGGACAAGGAGGTCTGGTACAGCGAGGGGACCGGGTCCTTCGGGTTCACCGACTACCGCGTGAACAACAACGAGGGGCCCGGCGGGGCCAGTACCGGGATCGGCGGCGTGCAGAGTGCGCTCGACATCGCCAACCGTGTCGTGAAGGGGTACGCCAACTCCAAGCGGACGCACTATGTTTTCCAGCCCGCCATCGGGTCCTTCTACGAAGGCGCCCAGTACAGCCACAAGGAACTCGTCAGCGCGCGTGACCCCTGGTCGGGATATCTCCATTACGACGCCGCGATCTATGTGATGCAGCACTTCACCCAGTTCGCGAAGACCGGGTGGGAGAACAGCACTGACACGGCCGGCATCTGGCGCACGATTCCCGAGGCCAGTCGGAGCGGCGTCAGCGGTACCGAGAACGTCGACGGGTCGAACGGCGCCCCGAGTTACATGACGCTCGCCGATCCCGCGAAGAAGGACTTCTCCACCGTCGTCGTCAACGACAGCGACCAGCCGAAGACCTACCGCATCACCGCGCGGAATCTGCGGCTCGGCGCCGACACGACCATGGAGGCGTGGGAGACCCGGGCGGCCGATCCAGAGCAGCGCTACGACGCCGACTTCAAGCACCTCGCCGCCGAGATCCGGCCGGCCGGCGACGGCGACGGAACGTACACCTACACGTACGTCGTGCAGCCGCGGTCCATCACCACCCTGACCACGCTCGACAAGAGCGGTGACGCCGCCACGAACCAGCGGCTCCCCCGGTCCGGCGAGCGTGCCGTCCTCGACACCGACGCGCGCGGCAAGCGCGGCGACACCCACGACGGCTATCTCTACGCCGACGACTTCGGCTATGCGGAGGAGGGGAGGGTGCGCGTCGGGACCTCGTACCAGCCCTACCTCGCCTCACGCGGCAACCAGCCCCGCTACATGGTCGACCAGACCGGCGCCTGGGAGGTGGGCGACGGTGTGCTGTACCAGTACATGGACCAGTCCATGAAGGACACCGCCGCCTGGAACAAGAACACCCCCAACACCACGGTCGGCGACTTCCGCTGGGAGAACTACAAGGCGTCCGTCGACGTGTCCTTCCCGGACCCGGACGGCGGGCTCGCCGCGCTCGGGGTGCGGCAGCAGAAGGGCATGGCGATCAGCGACGCCGCCTACAACCTGCGGATCGGCTCCGACGGCGCCTGGACCTTCTACGAGTACGGCACGGTCCTCGCCCAGGGCACCGTCGCCGCCGCCGACCACTACCGGCTCGCCGTCGAGGCCAAGGGCGCGACCGTCACCGCCTCGGTCGACGGCAAGGACGTCGCGACGTACGACGACCCGACCCCACAGACCGCGGGGCGCGTCAAACTCGGCAGCGACTTCCACAAGACCGGCTTCGACAACCTGAAGGTCGAGAAGGTCGCGGGCTACGCGCCGTACGCCACCGCCCAGGTGGACAACATGGACAGCTCCGTCGCCTATGACGGTGACTGGAGCAGGAAGGCGTCCTACGGCGACGCCATGGACTGGTACCGGTCGACGTCCACGAGTACGAGCGCGGGCGCGTCCGTCACCGTGCCGTTCCGCGGCACGGGCCTCGACGTCATCGGCGGGAACGACGGCAGCGCCGTCCTCGACGTGTACGTGGACGACCGGCTCGTCGCGCGGAACGTGCGGACCGCCGCCGTCGACAAGCGGCTCGCCACCTACACGCTGCGCGGCCTGCCCGACGGCAAGCACGAGGCCAGGTTCGTGCTCACGTCGGGGAAGCTCGTCCTCGACGCCTTCGATGTCGCGTCGGGCTCCGCCGTGGCCGGCCCCGTCGACACCGCCCCGATCCGCAGCGCGCTGACGGAGGTCGGCAGCCCCGCGCAGGGCGGCCGCACCACCGACTCGTGGGCGCTGTTCGCGCGCTCCCTCGCCGCCGCGCGGGCCGCCGCCGACGGGCAGAAGGGGCTCGACACCGTGGGAGCCGGGCAGATCGCGGACCGGCTGCGGGCGGCGTACGGGCGGTTGGAGTCGGAAGAGCAGCGGTAGGAGCAGCCGGAAGAACAGGAAGAGCGGGGAACAGCGAGCGGTTCCGGCGGTGTCGTCGCCGGGACCGCTCACGCCGTTTCGCGGCGCCGGGGCGCGGGCGCCGGCAGGGACGGCGGGGTGGCCGGCAGCGACGACGAGCGGATGACCAGCTCCGGGAGCAGCAGGGAACGCTGGGCCGGGCGGCGGCTGCCCTCCAGCAGGCGGGCCACCATCATCTCCACGGCCACGCGGCCCACCTGGGCCTTCGGCGGGCGTACGGCCGTGATGGCCGGGTCGGCGAGGTGCGCCACCTCGTCGTCGTAGCTGACGAGCGCCAGGTCCTCGGGGACGCGCAGGCCCTGCTCGGTCAGGTACTGGACGATCGAGAGGGCGTCGGGATCGCTGTGCACGACCAGCGCGGTGATCCGGGAGCGGCGGCAGCCCGCGAGGATGTCACCGATGATCCGGCGGTGGCCCGGCACGTCGAGGGCGACGCTCTCGCGTATCAGGAAGTCGGCGGACAGGCCGAGTTCGGCGCAGGCGCGGTGCCAGCCCACGGCGAGATGCGCCGAGGTGGGGCTGCCCTTGGACAGGACCAGGCCGATGTCGCGGTGGCCGAGCGAGTGCAGATGCCGGACCGCCATCTCCATGCCGGTCGCGTGGTCGCTGCGCACCCACTCCAGCTGGTGCGGCGTCGGCGTCCACTCCGGCGTCTTGCGCTCCACGAAGACGACGGGCACCGGCAGCTTGCCGATCCAGTCGATCATCTCCTGCATGCCGGGGCCCTCCAGGTTCGGGGCGAGCAACAGCCCCTGGACCCGACCGGATTCGGTCAGCCGCACGATCTGGCGCCGGTCCTCCGCCTGGTCGTAACTGGATCCCCGCAGCTGCACGTTCACACCGTGCGCCGCCGCGGCGTTGCGGACGCCACTGACGATGTGCGGCCAGTAGAAATCCAGCGACGGCACGACCATCCCGATCGTGAACGCCGGCGTCGCGAGCCGCCGCCTGCGCACCGGCTCCTGCTCCAGCGGCGAGGGCAGCGTCGCACCACCGTGCACCCTGGTGAGCAGGCCACGCTCGGCCAGCGCCGCGATGTCACGGCGGATCGTCAGCTCGCTCACCGACAGCTCCTGCGCGAGATCGCGGACGCGAACGGCACCGTGCAGCCGCAACTGGTCCATCAGGCGTTCGCGGCGTTGCAGTGCGAACAGCTGATCCGTGCCGGCCGCTTCCCCGGATCCTCCCCGGTGCCCCGATGTCATGACGCGTCCCCTCCCGTCCGGCCCTGAGCCCGGCGTGATGTTCGAATGTGTTCAGGTTGCTTCGTATGTGGTCGAGCTCTGGTGGGTCTGTATGAGCGACCACTATCTCTGACTCAGCGTCTTCTGGCTGGAACTCGCCGGAAACACGGATGGCACCTGCGCAGTGAGCGGGAGCCCAAAGGCAGAGGAGCCCGCACCGCATGCAGACCAAGGCCCGCGCTCTGGTCGTGATGAGCAGGTCCAGCTTCGCGGCACACTTCGACCAGGAACGACTGCGCCGCCTCGCCGGCCTCGTGACCCTGGACGAGCCCTGCTGGACGGACGACCTCGACAGCGCCCGGTCCCGCGAGCGGCTCGCCCGCGCCGAGGTGCTCCTCACCTCCTGGGGCGCCCCCGCCCTCACCCCCGAGCGGCTCGCCGCGGCACCCCGGCTGCGCGCCGTGCTGCACGGCGCCGGAAGCGTCCGCGACCTCGTCGGCCAGGAGGTGTGGCGGCGCGGCATCCGCGTCACCAGCGCCGCCGACGCCAACGCCGTACCGGTGGCCGAATACACCCTCGCCGCGATCATCTTCGCCGGGAAGAAGGCCCCGTTCCTCGCCGCCGACGAGCAGCGCGCGTACGGCGGCTGGGGCTCGGTCACCGGCTACGGCGACCTGTCCAACTTCCGGCGCACCGTCGGCATCGTCGGCTTCTCCCGGATCGGCCGGCAGGTCGTCGAGCTGCTCAAGGTGCTCAGCGGCACCACCGTCCTGGTCGCCGACCCGTACGCGGACCCGGCCGAGGTCGCCCGCGCCGGCGCGACGCTCGTACCGCTGGAGGAGCTGCTGCCGCGCGTGCACGTGCTGTCCGTGCACGCGCCAGAGACGGCCGAGACCCACCACCTCATCGGCGCCGAACAGCTACGGCTGCTGCCCGACTTCGCGACGGTCATCAACACCGCGCGCGGCTCCCTCGTCGACTCCGAGGCGCTCGCGGCGGAGTGCGCCGCCCGCCGCCTGTTCGCGATCCTCGACGTCACCGACCCCGAGCCGCTGCCCGCCGACTCGCCGCTGCGCAGCGTCGCCCGCGTGATGATCACGCCGCACATCGCCGGCTCGCTCGGCACCGAGATCGGCCGTCTGACCGATCACGTCCTCGACGAACTCGCCCGCTGGGTCGCCCGCGAACCGATGCGGGCCGAGATCACCGCGGAGAGCTGGGCCCTCGGCCTGAGCGCCTGACATCACCCCCCCCGTACGAGCACGACCCGTCCGTCCCCGACCGCTCCATCCGTGAGCTCAAAGGAGAGCCGCCGCCATGAAGTTGAACAAGAACCTCGCCCGCATCGCGCCGCTGGTCGTCGCCGCCACGCTCACCGCCACCGCCTGCGACGCCAGCGGCACGGACAGCAGCTCGTCGTCGAACGGCAAGACCGTCGTGAAGGTCGCGCTGTGGAACTACAAGACGACCCCCGAGTTCAAGGCCCTCATCGACGGGTTCGAGGCCGAGAACCCCGACATCGACGTCCAGCCCGTCGACATCCTCGCCGACAACTACTCGGACAAGGTCACCACGATGCTGGCCGGCGGTGACACCACCGACGTCCTCACGATGAAGAACGTCACCGACTACGCCCGCTACGGCACCCGCGGCCAGCTGCTGCCGCTCACCGACGAGGTGGCCAAGCTGGACAAGGCGTCGTACTCGGGGCTGAACGACTACGACCTCGGCGGCAAGTACTACGCGATGCCGTACCGCTCGGACTTCTGGGTGCTCTTCTACAACAAGGCCATGGTCGGCGACACCGACATGTCCAAGCTGACCTGGAACGACTTCGACAAGCTCGCCAAGAAGTTCACCAAGGGCGCCGGCTCGGACAAGGTCTACGGCACCTATCTGCACACCTGGCGCTCCGTCGTCCAGGCGATCTCCTCCGCGCAGACCGGCGGCGACCAGCTCGGCGGCGACTACTCCTTCTTCAAGGACCAGTACGGCATCGCGCTCGACCTGCAGAAGTCGAAGGCGACGATGCCGTTCGCCACCGCGTCCAGCAACCAGATCACGTACGACTCGCAGCTGACCACCGGCAAGGCCGCGATGGTCCCGATGGGCTCGTGGTGGGCGGCCGCGCTGCTCGCCGAGAAGGCGCAGGGCAAGAACGACATCAAGTGGGGCATGGCGCCGATGCCGCAGATCAAGAACGACGGCAAGACCGTCACCTTCGGCTCGCCCACCGCGTTCGCCGTCAACAAGAAGGCCAAGAACGCGGACGCCGCCAAGAAGTTCGTCACCTGGGCCTCGGGACCCGAGGGCGCCGCCGCCGTCGCCAAGATAGGCGTCACGCCCGCCTACACCAGCGGCAAGATCCTCGACACCTTCTTCGGCGTCGACGGCATGCCCACCGACGCGCTGTCCCGCAAGGCGATGCAGCCCACCACGGTGAAGCTGGAGATGCCCGTCAGCGACAAGTCCTCCGACATCGACCAGATCCTCAAGGAGGAGCACGAGATGATCATGAGCGGCGAGAAGTCGGTCGACGCGGGCATCAAGGAGATGGACAGCCGTGTGAAGGACGAAGTCCAGTGAGTGTCGTCACCCCGCCCACCACGACCGGCGAGCACGGGTCGTCCGGCGCTTCCGCGGCCCACCGGGCCGCCGCGAAGCGCCGGCGGCGCCGCACCACCCTCATCGGCTGGTCCTTCATCCTCCCCAACTTCCTGGGATTCGCCGCCCTCACCCTCGTCCCGGTGCTCGGCGCGCTCGCCATCTCCTTCACCCACTGGGACTCCTACTCCGCCCCGAAGTGGGCGGGCCTGGACAACTTCCAGCGGCTGTGGAACGACTCCAACTTCTGGGCCGCGCTGCAGAACACCTTCTATTACGCGGCCGGACACATCCCGCTGACGCTCGTCGTCTCGCTCGGCCTCGCCGTGCTGCTCAACCAGAAGCTGCGCGGTGTGCGCGTGCTGCGGACCGCGTTCTTCTTCCCGTACATCACCTCGCTCGTCGCCGTCGCGGTGGTCTGGAACATGCTGCTCAGCCCCGAATCCGGGCCGGTCAACCAGTTCCTGAACTTCATCGGCATCGACAACCCGCCGGGCTGGACCAGCGACCAGGACTGGGCGATGCCCGCGCTGATCCTCGCGAGCGTGTGGCGGGACATGGGCTACTACATGGTGCTGTTCCTGGCCGGGCTGCAGACCATCCCGGCCGAGCTGTACGAGGCGGCCCGGATGGACGGCGCAGGACCCTGGCAGCGGTTCTGGCACGTCACCCTGCCGGGGCTGCGCCCCACCACCTTCTTCGTCACCGTCATGATCACGGTCTCCAGCTTCAAGGTCTTCGACCTGGTGCAGGTCATGACCGAGGGCGGGCCCGGCCGCTCCACCCTGGTCCTCTCCCAGCTGATCTTCCGTGAGGGCATCACGCAGGGCCGGTTCGGCTACGCCTCCGCGGTCTCCCTCGCGCTCTTCCTGATCTGCCTCGTGATCACGGTGATCCAGTTCCAGATGCAGCGAAGGAGCGAGCGATGAACACCACCGTGCTGCGCAAGGAGGCCGAGGCCCCCGAGGCTCCCGCCACCGCTCCGGCGCCGCGCCGCCCCGGGACCGGTGCCCCCGCGATCGCCGCGAAGGCCGCCCTGTACGTGCTGCTCACCGTGGTCGCGATCGGGGTCCTGCTGCCCTTCATCTGGATGCTGATCTCGTCGGTCAAGGACGACCGCGACGTCTTCACGGTGCCGATCCAGTGGATCCCCGACGAGTTCAAGTGGAGCAACTTCAGCGACATCTGGACCCGGGTGCCGTTCGCCGCGTACCTCGGCAACTCGTTCTTCCTCAGCGTCGTCATCACGTTCCTCCAGGTGCTCACCGGCAGCTTCGCGGCGTACGGCTTCGCCAAGATGCGCTTCCGGGGCCGGGACCTGCTGTTCACCGGCTACATCGCGACGATCGCGGTGCCCTGGCAGGCGTACATGGTGCCGCAGTACGTGATCATGCAGAAGCTCGGCCTGGTGAACTCCTACACGTCGCTGATCCTGCTCCAGGCGTTCGGCGCGTTCGGTGTCTTCCTGATGCGGCAGTTCTATCTGACGATCCCGGACGAGATCAGTGAGGCGGCCCGGCTCGACGGCCTCTCGGAGTACGGCATCTGGGCGCGGATCGTGCTCCCGCTGTCCAAGCCGGCCCTCGCCAGCCTCGCGCTGCTGACGTTCGTGAACACCTGGAACGACTACATGGGCCCGTTCATCTACCTCACGGACAACCGTCTGTGGACGGTCCAGCTGGGACTGCGCGCCTTCATCGGCCAGTACGATGCCGAGTCGGCGATGATCATGACGGGCTCGGTGCTGTCCGTGATCCCGGTCCTCGCGGTGTTCCTGCTCGGTCAGCGCTACTTCGTGCGCGGCATCGCGACCACGGGTGTGAAGGGATGAACCCGGCACGCGAGGGGCGGCGTCCCCGGCTCAACGTCGCCCACAGCTCCTGGGAGTCGATCTGGTCGCACGTGCACCGCGTCCTGGTCGTGAACCTCGGGATCGCGGTGACGAACCTGCCCCTGCTGGCGGCCCTGCAGCTGACCCATCAGCCGTGGCGCCACCCGGTCCCGTTCGCGTTGATGCTGCTGGTGCTGCCCGGACCTTCGCTCGCCGCGGCGTTCGCCCACCTCGTGGCGTCGTCGCCGGACACGGAGGAACAGGCGCCGGTCCGCGGCTACTTCCGGGCCTACCGGAAGCGGTTCCGTTCGGCGGTGCTCGTCTCGGCGCCCTTCGCGCTGCTCGTGATCGCCGCCGTGACGGACGCCGTGGCGCTGCGAACCTCCGCTGTGGGCGCCGCGGTTGTTCCGATGGCGGTGGTCGTCGCACTGGTGGCGCTTGCCGCGTGGCCGGTGGCGCTCGCCCGGGTCGCCGGGGGCGCGGCGGTGACGCGGCGGCTCTTCCTCCTGGCCCCGTACGCGGCGGTCCGGCACCCCTTGCTGACCCTGCTGAACCTGGTGCTGGGCGCGGTGACGCTGCTCCTTGTCAACCAGGCCCCGCTGATGGGACTCGCGGTGCTGCCGGGCTGTGTGCTGTTCGTGGTGTGGCGCAACTGTCAGGTCATGCTGTCCCTGGGGGAGGACGGGAGCGGGGCGGCCGGCCCCGTCGTACGAGAAGCAGGGCGCGACACCGACGGCACCCCCGGGCCCGTCGTGGTGCGCCCCATGGTCGCGGGAGGATGACGGAGGATGACGAGGTGAAGGATCCGCACGCCCTGATCCGGGAGGCGGCGGCCGCGGCGCGTGCCACGGCCATGCCGGACCTGCCGTTCTCCGCGTACCGCCGCTTCGAGGACGACGGCGACCGGCTCGCGTACGAGGAGCTGTACTTCCGGCGCCGCGCCCGCGTGACGGCGCTGGCCGCCGAGGCCCTCATCGACTCCGAGGCCCGACTCGACGCTCTGGCGGACGCGTTGTGGTCCGTGTGTGACGAGTACACCTGGGCGCTGCCCGCCCACGAGTGGCACGCGACGCACTTCGGCCGGGGCATGGACCAGTGCCTCGACCTGTTCGCCGCGCTCACCGCACAGCTGCTCGGCGAGACGGTGCGGCTCTGCGGCGACCGGCTCGACCCGCGCGTCGCGGGCCGCGTCCGCGACCAGGTGGACCATCGCGTCCTGACTCTCCTCGCCGACGACGACCGGCCCCTCCTGTGGGAGGACTGGGCGCACAACTGGGCCGCGGTGTGCGGCGGCGCCGCGGGGCTCGCGGCCCTCGCCCTGTGGGAACCGGGCCCGCGGCTGACCCGGGCCCTCGACCGCTGCCGCGCCGCCCAGCTCACCTACCTCGGCGGATTCGGCGACGACGGGGGCTGCGCGGAGGGCGTCGACTACTGGGTGTTCGGCTTCTCCAACTTCCTCTATTTCGCGGAGGAGCTGAGGGAGGCGACCGGAGAGGACCTGCTGACGCACCCCAAGGTGGCGGCGATCGCCCGCTTCCCCTCGGCGGTGCACCTGGGCGCCGGCCTCTTCCCCGCGTTCTCTGACGCGGAGGAACGCCCTCGTGTGCCCGAGGGCCTCGCGGCGCGACTGGCCCAGCGGCTGGGGGTGCGCGTCCCGGCGGAGGCCGTGGACCCGGGCGCGGCCCTGCCGCGTGACTGGGGCGACCTTTCCAGGACCCTCCGCTGGGCGACGGCGCCGGGCCCCGCCCCCGAGCCGGACCCCGAACCCGCCACCACCCACCTCCCCGACCTCGCCTGGACCGTCGACCGGGGAGCGGGCGTGGCCTTCGCGGCCAAGGGCGGCCACAACGCCGAACCGCACAACCACAACGACCTCGGCCAGTTCATCCTGACCGCGCACGGCGACGTACTCCTCGCGGACCTAGGCGGCGGCGAGTACCGCAAGGGCTACTTCGACGACGCCACCCGCTACGACTTCCTGCACACGTCGTCCCGCGGCCACTCCGTCCCCCGCGTCGACGGCTGTGAACAGTCGCCGGGCGCCGAACACGCGGCGCGCCTGCTGCACCACCAACGCACTTCCGAGGGAGTCGAGTTGACCCTCGACCTCACCCGGGCCTACGCGGTGGACGGCCTGACGGCACTGCGCCGCACCTTCTCCTGGCGCCGCGACACCGCCGAACTGCTCCTCGTCGACGAGGTGGAGGCGACCCGTCCGATGCCCCTGGAGGAGACCTTCGTCAGCCGCCTGCGCCCGGACCTGCACGCGGACCACGCGACCTGGCGCGGTACGACGGCACAGGCTCGCCTGGCCCTGCCCGAAGGCTGCACGGCGCACATCGAGGAGGTGCGCACCACGGACCACGCGGGCGTGCCCGACACGGTGTATCTGCTGCGTCTCGGCTTCGGGCCGGGGGAGGGAAGGACGCGGTTGCCGTTCCGCTTCGAAGTCGCCGTGCCGTCCGCCTCCCCGCACTGAGCCCACCCGCTTCCGGGCCTGCGCCGGGCCCGGACTGCCAGTGGCGACTCCTGGCCTGCGGGCATGGCAGACGTCTCATCGCGCAAAGCCGTCGTCCTCTACCACGACATGCGGGTGGAGGAGGACTTCGCGAAGTGCGCCACCCGGCTCTTCGCCCTCCTCAAGAAGGCCGCCGCCACGAACCCCGGTGCGCCGCGCCTGCTGTTCCTGGACGTCCAGGGACACCGCAACGCCGCCGGTGGGTACGATGCCGACGCCCGGGAGATCATGCGCGAGTTCCTGCTGGACTTCAGGCCGCTCCCCGGGCCAGCGTCGCCATCACCAGCCGCTGCACCCGCACCAGCTCCGCCAGCGGGTCGCGGGACGAGGTGACGAGGGTGCCGCCGCTCTCCCGGACCGCGTGCGTGAGCCGGTCGGGGACGTCGCCGAAGACCCAGGTGACCTGGTCCTCGGCCGGGGCGTGCAGGTGGAACTCGGGCTCCGGGTAGGCCTGCGCCCAGGTGCCCGCGTTGTCCCGCATGAGCTGGGCCGCCGCCTCCGCTATCGCATACGTCCAGCCGGTGCCCAGGAACGTGAACCGGCGCGCGCCGTACAGGACTTGGGGCAGCACCTCCTCCATCGCCTCGTACGCGTCGTCGGTGGCGTCGTCCAAGTTCTCGCCCAGGTGCGCGCGGAGCAGGGCGAGGACCGTGGTGGGGAAGCGGGTGGCGACCGCCGCCTGCGGCTCGGCGGCGAAGCCGAGGCGCAGGGTGTGGTCGGCGATGCCGGGGGCGTCGTGCGACGCCGTGATGGCGACACTGGGCACGCTGCCGTGGACCTTGCCGAGCAGCCGCAGCATCACCGGCGCCGTGCCGGTGCGGGTGATGGCGACGATGCGGTCGTACTCGCGGCCGTACAGGAACGCCGAGGCGCTGAACGCGTCCGTCTCGCCGTGCCCGTCCGCCTCGCGCAGCGCCGCGTAGGCCCGCGCCATCGGGTAGGAGGCGCCGGAGCCGACGACGGCGACCCGCTCGCCGCGCCGGGGCAGCAACTCCCGGTGCTGCACCGCCAGTTCGGCGGCGCGGGTCCAGCAGTCCGGCTGGCCCGCGACGCCCTGCGCCGACACGACCGTGCCTGGGTGCGAAGTGGTTGTGCTCGTCATGGCCCCCCCGGGCTGTTCAGCGCAGTTCACCTGCTTGTTCCTGAGGACGGTACTCGACGCCTCCGCCTCGCCTCAGCCCGGGGACGCGGTCGGGTCAGCCCCGCGACCTGCCCGGGTCGAGGACCACGGTGACGACCGAGCGGGCCGGGAGATCCGCCGTCAGCCGCCCGTGCGAGATCCTGGCCAGACCGTCCACCGCCGTCGTGTCGTGCTCGCCGTCGGTGACGTAACCGGTCGCCTGCCGCCCTTTCGCCGCCTTGAGGGCGAGGTCCGCGGTAGTGGCCCGCGTGCCGGTGTTGATGAGGACGGCGACATCGGTCCCGTCCGTGTTCCGGTACGCCGACGCGAGCACCGCGTCGTCACCGGACGCGGCGTCCACACGGACCGCGCCGGGGCGGATGAACCTGCTGTAGGCCGTGATCGCCCGCAGCCGCGTCGAGACCGCGTAACTGTCGTCGTCCATGCGGATCAGCGCGCCCGTGCTGCCGATCGAGGCGCCGAGCCAGAACAGGTAGGCGGAGGCGTCCGCCTGCGCGAGCGCGTCGTGGATGTTCTCGGCCACGTAGAGACCGGCCGCGTTCGTGCCGTCGTCCCACTTGCTCGGCCAGACACCGCTGCCCGCCCACTCCGACATCCACGCCGGTTTGGGGCTGTCGACCAGCGGACTGGTGGCGGATGAGGCGTAGCCGTGGGCGCTGTACGCCGAGACCTCCTTCTCCGCCGCCGGGTCGGCGGCGATGGCGGCCGCGTACGCCTTGCCCTGGTCCCAGCCGAAGCTGTCGCAGCAGTACAGCTTGGTGCCGGGGGCCTCGGCGCGAAGCACCGGGCCGATCGCCTTCACCGCGTCGGCGGCCTGGGCGGGCGTGAAGAGCATGGAGGCGTAACTCGCCTTCCAGTCCGGCTCGTTGGTGAAGTTCAGATCGGTGATGCGGATGCCTTCCCGCTGATAGAACTTCACGTACTGGGCGAGGTACTTGCCGTACGCGGTGCGCCAGTCGCCGCTCGCGCAGGAGGTCCCGACGACCCCGCACAGGGTGCCGCCGTTCACGTCGGAGCTGTTGTCCTTCATATAGGCGGGGGCGCTCCACGCGTCCGCGATGAACCGGTTCACCCCGTACTTCCTGGCCTCCTTGGCGAGCCAGACCTGGCCGCCGTCGTTCCCGTCCCAGGTGTACGTCAGCGGGTCTTCGGGGCTCGCGGGCGCGGTCGGGGCGATGGTGCGCATGTGGTCGTACACGTCGTCCGTGGAGGAGCCGATGCCGAGCCGCAGCATGCTCAGACCCGCGCCGTGCTCACGGGAGAAGAGCAGCTTGACGATCTCGTCGCCCTTCTCGGCCGACAGGCCCTTGAGGCCGTGAACGACGGCGGCGCGCTGGAACGCCTGCGAGACGCCGAAGCCGTCGATGCGCTGGTGACGGGCCGAGAAGTCGATGCTCCCCGGCTCGGTGTCGGCGCTCGCCGGCGCGCCGGGCAGGGCCAGCGCGGCCGAGGCCAGGGTGAGGGTGGAAGCGAGCAGGGCCAGGCGGCGCGCTCTGGGCTTCGACGGCATCCGTGTACTCCCGTGGTCCGGTGAACCTGTGGTTCAGGGGTGGGTGCGGTGCGGTGGCTGGTACGCGTGCGTCGTGCTCCAGGTACGGTCGTCAGCCGTACGCAATCTGTCAAGGCACTTAACAAATTAAGGAGGGGCCGGGGAAATCCCCTTGCCCGCGCCCGTTCCGGGCCGACAGGATGTGCGCGCCGACGCGACAGTTCGGAAGGGGCGCACGATGACGGGGAACGCTTTCGACGACGAGCCGGCCCAGCGGCCCGGCGCCCTGCCGGCGCTGGCCGAGGCCGCCCGCGCGGCCGGGTTCATCATGTCCTGCGACGCGCGCACCGGCAGCCTGCTGGCCGGCCTCGCGGCGGCCCGTCCCGGCGGCCGGATCCTGGAGCTCGGCACCGGAGTGGGGGAGGGCACCGCCTGGCTGCTCGACGGCATGGACCGCGCCGCGACCCTCGTCACCGTGGAACTCGACGCATCCGTCCAGGAGCCGGCTCGCAGGCAGTTCGGCGACGACCCGCGCGTGACCTTCGTCGCCGGGGACGGCGGCGCGTGGCTGGAGTCCTACGCGGGCCCGCCCTTCGACCTGGTCTTCGCCGACACCTGGCCCGGCAAGTACACCCACCTCGACGAGGCCCTCGCCCTGGTGGCCCCCGGCGGCACCTACCTCGTCGACGACCTCACACCCCAGCCCGGATGGCCGGACGGCCACCAGGCGTCGGTGGACCGGCTGCTGGACACCCTCGACGCCCGCCGCGGCTTCCGCACGACACGCCTGAACTGGTCGAGCGGGCTGCTGATGGCGGTACGAACGGCCGAGTAGCGGGCGCGGGGCCCTCGTCCCGCGCGGGCGACGCCGTACGATCGGGCCTCATGCTGTCCGACCCCGCGCCCGTCATCGTGAGCGCCGAACCCGGCTCGTTCCCGCGCAGTGTCTTCCTCGACCGGCACCCCGCGCTGATCCGACGGGTCCGCGACGCCTTCCCGTACGAGCCCGAGCAGCACCGCGCGCTCGACGCACTCCTGGAAGAGAGCACGCGCGGGGTCGTCCAGCCGCTCGCCGACGGTCTGCCCGGGGCCGAGCACTGGGACGCCTGGGGCCTGCGCGCGTACGTCGGGCAGTCCTGGCTCGACGTGCCGTTCCTGTGGGCCGAGAGCTTCTTCTACCGCAAACTGCTCGACGCCGTCGGCTACTTCGCACCCGGACCCTGGCAGGGCGTCGATCCGTTCCGCCCCTTCAAACAGGCCGAGCTGCGCACCGCCGAGGCCGCCGAGGAACGCGCCGCCGCCGAGCGCGTCGCCGCACTGCCCGCCGACGAACAGTCGGCGGCGCTGCTGCACGGCTCCCTGTGGGGCAACCGCGCGGACCTCGGATTCCGCATGGGCGCCACCGGGGGAGCGGACGCCGACGGCGGCTCACCGGTGATCGTGGACGACTCGGACGCCCTGTGGCGACTGCTGCCCGCCGGCGCCGCCGGCACCGTGTACCTGGTCGCCGACAACGCGGGCCGCGAACTCGTCCCCGATCTCCTCCTCGTCGACCACCTGCTGCGCCACGGCCGCGCCGCCCGTGTCGCCTTGCACGTCAAGCCGTACCCGTACTACGTCTCCGACGCGACGACCTCCGACGTGGTCGACGCCCTGCGGCATCTGCGAGGCGGCGCAGGCGGCGCGGGCGAACGGCTGTGGGCCGCCATGGGCGACGGGCGGCTGACCGTGCGCGCCCACCCGTTCTCCTGCGCCCCGCTGCCCTACGCGGACATGCCCGACGACCTGCGCAAGGACTTCGCCGCCGCGACCGTCACCCTGTTCAAGGGGGATCTCAACTACCGCCGCCTGGTGGGCGACCGGCTGTGGCCGGCCACCACGTCGTTCGCCGCGGCCACCGCGTACTTCCCCGGCCCGGTGGCGGCCCTGCGCACCCTCAAGTCGCAGGTGATCGTGGGCCTCGACGCGGCGACGGAGGAGTCGCTCGACGCGGCGCTGCCCGGCGAGGCGTGGCGGACCGGCGGCACGCACGCCGTCGTCCAGGTACGGCCGTGAACCGCTGAACGTTCCGCGTGCCTGCGGCGTCGAAGGGCGGGACGGCGCAGCGGGCGCCGCGTGGGGAGGGAGCTCGCCGATGCGGAACGGACGGGGACGGGCGGCACTGGTGCTCGGTGGAGTGCTGGTGCTCGGGGGCTGTGGCACCGAGGTGCCGGAGGGACTGGTCGCGGGGGCGTCGGCACCGGCGCCCGCCTCCCCCTACGGCGGCCCGCTGAAGGCGCGGACCCCCGGCCGGGTCGGCGAGGACAGCCCGCTGGAGGGCGGCGGCGCCGCCCTGCTGACCCTGGAGTGCGCGGGCAAGCCGTACGGGGCGGGCTCGGTCGCCGACGAGGGCTCGGGCGACGACGGCGCCGACTCGGCCGACGAGGCGCTGGCCGCGTACGCGGCGGACGACTTCGGTGAGACCATGCCCGACCGCGGCTTCCGCGTCGAGGCCCGCACCGGGCACCGCGTCCTGTACTCCTACGACGTCGCGGGCCGCACCCGCGCCGCCGTGATCGTCGCCGAGGACCGGCGGGGCTGGCTGGCCGAGACGTACGCGCAGTGCGACCCCTCGGAGTTCCGTGCCGCGGCGCGCGCCCGGCTCGGCATCCGGGTCTGGGAGGACGGGCGGGGACGCGCCGTGTCCACCGCGAAGGTCGTCAGCTGGATGGGCGCCGAGCACTGCGACTGGCAGTCCGTGGAGTTCGTGACCCTCGGCCGGGGCGCTGACGGACACCGGCGCGGACAGCAGTATCTCCGGGACCCGGACGGGCAGTTCACCGACTTCGAGGGCCTGACCTCCACGTACGCGAACCACGTCGAGCTGCCCTCCGACGCCGTCGACACCGGCTACCGCCAGGGCGGCCGGGAGCTGTGGCTGTCGAAGGACGAGACCCACGCCTTCGTACGGAACGCCGACGGCGGCGTGGAGCGGTGGCCGGGGGCGAAGGAGCAGGTCGCCTGTATGTGAGCGGCCCGTGGGGGCGGGCCGTCGCGCCGGCCCGCCCCCACGCCGGCTCCCTGTCGCCCCTACCCGGCAACCTGTCGTCGCCGTGGTCACCATCGGCGTACCGCCGTCATGGAGATCGAACGGTGGCACGGCTGGGGCTCGTTCCGCGACAGCGGCCAGGTCGTGGTGCGACCCCGGCCGCCCCGGACGTCCTACGGCACCCGGGCCGTCCACTCCTGCGTGCCGAACTTCGTCCGCACCAGTTCCTCGGCCCGCGCCATCTCGGCGTCGGTCACCTTCCCGTCGGTCAGCCCGTACCGGCCGCGGAACGAGTCGATCATGCGGTCGATGACCTCCTCGCGCGGCAGACCCGTCTGCCGGCGCAGCGGGTCCACCCGCTTCTTCGCGCTCTTCGTGCCCTTGTCGGAGAGTTTCTCGCGGCCGATGCGGAGCACCTCGACCATCTTGTCCGCGTCGATGTCGTAGGACATCGTCACGTGGTGCAGGACCGCGCCCCGACCGGTCGCGACCCGCTTCTGGGCGGCGCCCGCCACCTTGCCGACGTCCGTCGCGATGTCGTTCAACGGCTTGTACCAGGCCTTGATTCCCATGTCGCCGAGCGCACCGAGGACCCAGTCGTCCAGATAGGCGTACGAGTCCTGGAAGGAGAGCCCGGAGACCAGGGACTGCGGCACGGCCAGGGAGTACGTGATCGTGGACTTCGGCTCGGCGAACATCGCGCCGCCGCCCGAGATCCGGCGCACGACCGTGACCCCGTGCCGCTCCACGCCCTCCGGGTCCACCTCGTTGCGCAGCGACTGGAAGCTGCCGATGATCACCGCCGGGCGGTCCCACTCCCACACCCGCAGCGTCGGTGGGCGGTTGCCGAGCGCCACCTGCTCCGTCATCACCTCGTCGAGGGCCATGTGCAGGACCGGGGACTGCGGCGCGTCGTGGATCAGCTGCCAGTCGTAGTCCCGCCAGTCCGTGGCGTGCGCGAGCGCGCGGCGCACGGCCGTGGCGACGCCCTCCGCGGTGAGGCCGAACATCACGGTGTCCGCGGGCAGCGCCGCGTCGATCCGGGCGGCGAGCGCCGCCGTGTCCGCGTCGGCGGGGGCGCCCTCCAGCGCGGCGTTGATCGTGAGCAGTGCCTCGTCCGGTTCCAGGAAGAAGTCACCGGCGACGCGCACGTCGCGCAGCAGACCGCCGTCCGCCTCGACATCGACCACGACCAGCTTGCCGCCAGGGATCTTGTACTCGCCGTGCACTGTGCGCCGCCTTCCAGGGGGTCCGACACCGGGGTTCCGACTCCGGGTTCCGATATCGGCCAACGCTAACCGGAAGCCGGACATTCCGGGTGAGCCGGGGCCGTGCGCAGCTCCCTTGACACTTCGTCAGATCTGCCCCATCGTCCCCGGACACCGGGCCGGCCCACCGCGAAGGAGCGTGGCAATGGACCTCGATGTGCTGTACGAGATCGACGTACCCAAGCCCTGGAAGGGCGCCCACCCGCACGGCCAGCGCGCCGCCGAGCAGCGCGCCTACCGCGAGGCCGTCGAGCAGATCAGGCTCGCCGACAAGGTGGGCTTCCGCACGGTGTGGGCGGTGGAGCACCACTTCCGCGAGGGGCGCTCGCACTGCCCCGCGCCCGAGGTCCTGCTCGGTCATCTCGCGGCCCTCACCGAACGGATCCGGCTCGGCTTCGGCGTCACGCTCACCCCCTTCGGCTTCACGCCGCCGCAGCGGATCGCCGAGAAGGTCGCGGCGGTCGACGTGCTGTCCGGCGGGCGCGTGGAGTGGGGGACCGGGCGGTCCACGCCGATGGAGCAGACCGCTTTCGGTGTCGACCGTGAGCAGTCGCGGGCCGACTGGCGCGAGGCCATCGAGATCGTCACCGGCATGTGGCGCGAGGAGTACTTCGCGTACGACTCGCCCCGCTTCTCCTTCCCGCGCCGCATGGTCACCCCGAAACCGGTGCAGGACCCGCACCCGCCGTGCTGGATGGCGGCCACCTCACCGGGCTCCGCCGAGGTCGCGGGCGCGTCCGGGCTCGGCCTGCTCTCCTTCTCGATCATGCAGCCGCTGGAGGCGATGGCGGCCCAGGTCGCCACCTACCGGGAGGCCGCCCGTACCCCGCGCCCGATCACGGACGTCACGACCGACCGCGTCGCCGCGTACACCCTGGTGCACGCCGCCGACCGGCCGGGCGCCCGCGTCTGGGACTCGGTCGCCTGGTGGTACCGCAACCTCGCGCAGTTCACCCTCGACTGGGAACTCCCGCACCTCGACGAGGCCGCGCGCGAACGCGCCTTCCCGCTGCTCACCCCGATCATCGAAGGCAGCGTCCCCGTCGAGGAGTTCGACACCGGGGACATGATCCTCATCGGCGACGCCGACACCATCGTCCGCAAGGCCAAGCGCTACGCGGACCTCGGTGTCGACCAGCTGATCTGCTACGTCCAGTGGGGCTGGCTGGAGCACCAGGAGATCCTGCGCACCATCGAGGTCCTCGGCAAGGAAGTCGTCCCGGAGCTGGCGTCGTACACCCCGAACCCGCCGAACACACCGAAGGGACCGGGTGCATGACCGCCTCGGAACCGCTCGACGGGACACCCGTCCCCGACTATCCGGCCCTGCACCGCCTCGACGGCCGCACCTACGTCGTGCTCGGCGCGGGCAACGGCATCGGCCGCCAGACCGCCCACGCGCTCGCCGCGTCCGGCGCCCGCGTGCTCTGCGTCGACCTCGACAAGGAGCGCGCCGACGCGGTGGCCGCCCAGGTCGACGGCGTCCCGTACGTCGCCGACGTCACCCGCCGCGACGACGTGCGCGAGCTGTTCGCGCACGCGCGGCGGGAGTCGGGGCCGCTGCACGGAGTCGTCGACATCGTCGGCATGGCGCGCTACGCGGGGCTCGACGAACTTGACGACGACGGCTGGTCCTGGCACTTCGACCTGGTCCTGCGGCACGCCTGGCTCGCCGTCCAGTACGGCGGGGCCGCCGTCGCGGAGGCGGGCGGCGGACCGCTCGTCTTCGTCGCATCCGTGTCGGGCCTGACCGCGGCGCCCCTGCACGGCGCGTACGGCGCCGCGAAGGCGGGCCTGATGTCGCTGGTGCGCACGGCCGCCGTCGAGTACGGGCCGCGCGGCGTGCGCGTCAACGCCGTGGCGCCCGGCGTCGTGTGGACGCCGCGCGTCGCCGGGATGATCGGCGAGGAGGGCCGCGCCCGCAACGCCGCGAACGCCCCGCTCGGCCGCGTCGCGCAGCCCGCCGACATCGCCGGAGCCCTGCTCTTCCTCGCCTCGCCGCTCTCCTCGTACGTCACCGGGCAGACGCTCGTCGTGGACGGCGGGGCCGGGGTGAAGTTCCCCTACCCGACGCTCGGTGACGCCCGGTGAACCCGCGGACGCTGCTGCGCGGCGTGGCCTGGTGGGGCCCGGACGACCGCCCGCTGCGCGCCGACCCCGCCGACCGCGGACGGCTCCCCGGCGACACCTGGGAACGGGCCGGGGTGCCGGCCGGGGTCCGCCTGGAGTTCGTGGCGCGGGGCGCGACGGCGGTGGAGCTCGACTACACGGCGTACGAGCGCTCCCCGGCCGACCGTCTGCGCCCGGACCCGCCGGTCTTCGCCCTGCTGAGCGACGGCGCACTGGTGACCGAGGCCCCGGCCCGGCCCGGAGCCCGCACGGTGCGCCTGCCGCTGCCGCGTCCCGACGGGGCGTACACGGTGCATCTGCCGGAGGTGCTGCGGCCGGTGCTGCGGGACGTGCGCGGTGCGGGAGCCGGACCGCCCGGTCTCGCACCGGCCCCGCCCCGCCCCCGCTGGCTCGTCCACGGCGACTCCATCGTCGAGGGCTGGTCCGGTACCCGGCCGCACCGGGCCTGGCCCGCCGTCGCCGGACGGGCGCTCGGGGCCGAGGACGTGAATCTCGGGTACGCGGGGGCGGCCCGCGGCGAGCTGGCCTCCGCCCAGCAACTCGCCGCCCTCGACGCCGACTTGGTGACCCTCGCGTTCGGCACGAACTGCTGGTCCCGTACGCCGATGTCGGCGCCGCTGCTGTACGAGACCGCCCGTGCCTTTCTCGCCGTCGTCCGCCGAGGACACCCGGACGTCCCGCTCCTCGTCGTCTCCCCGGTCCTCCGACCCGACGCCGAGAGCACCCCGAACGCCCTCGGTGCCACCCTCGCCGAGCTCCGCGCGGCGATCGAGCGGGCCGCGCTGGACGCGGGCGGGGGCGTGCGGCTGCTGCGCGGCGGCCCGCTGCTCGGCCCCGGGCATCTGGTGGACGGCGTGCACCCCGGCGACGAGGGGCACGCCCGGATCGCCGCGGCGGTGGTGGAGAACCTCAAGGGGCTCGTACGCCTCGACAACCATATTCGGTAAGGCCCTTGACTAATCCCGTACGGCACCCGAAAGAATCCGTTGCATCAAGTTGCTTTCTGGTGAAACGTGTTCGCTCCAAGGGGGCCGCCTCGACATGTCCGTCACCCGCAGATCCGTACTGACCGCGGGGGCGGCCACTCCGCTGGCCGGGGTGCTCGCCACGCCCGCGGCCGGCGCCGCGGCGGCCGACCGTACCGGCGGCGCCGGCCGCCGTACCGTCGACCTCGCGGAGGGCTGGCGGTTCGCGCTCGTCAGCCGCGACGGCATCACCGACCCGACCGGCGCGTACACCGGCGCCGAACTCCCCGGGTTCGACGACGGGAAGTGGCGCACCGTCGCGATCCCGCACGACTGGAGCATCGAGCAGACCCCGACCACCGAGCACAACACCACCAGCGGCACCGGCTTCCTGCCCGGCGGCCTCGGCTGGTACCGCAAGACGTTCACCGTGCCGAGCGCCTACGCCGGCCGGCGGATCGCCGTCGAGTTCGACGGCGTCCACATGGACTCCGACGTCTACGTGAACGGCGAGCTCGTCGGGAACCACCCCTACGGATACACCGGCTTCGCCTACGACATCACCGACCTGCTGCACCTCGACGGCAGCACGGCCAACGTCCTCGCCGTCCAGGTCCGCAACCGCCTGCCCAGCAGCCGCTGGTACTCCGGCAGCGGAATCTACCGCAGCGCCCGCCTCGTCGTCACCGAGCCCGTGCACGTCGCCCGCTGGGGCACCTTCGTCACCACGCCCGACCTGCCCGCCACCCTGGAGAAGGGGTACGCGACGCTCGACGTAAGCACGGCCGTCGTCAACGAGTCCGGCGCCGCACACGACGTCACCGTCGTCTCCACCGTGCGCGACGCCAAGGGGCGGCGCGTCGCCCGCGCCGAGACCGCCCTCGACGGGCTCGGCCCGTCCGACACCAAGGCCGCCCGCACCGAACTCGTCCTCGACCGACCCCAGTTGTGGTCCATCGAGACCCCGGAGCACCGCTACACGCTCGTCACCGACGTGCGCGTGGACGGCGCCACCGTCGACACGTACCGCACCCGCTTCGGCGTCCGCCACGCGGCCTTCGACCCGGCCGACGGCTTCTCGCTCAACGGCACGTACACCAAGATCAAGGGCGTCGACCTGCACCACGACCTCGGCGCGCTCGGCGCCGCCGTGCACCCCGACGCCGTGCGCCGGCAGCTGGAGATCATGAAGTCCATGGGCGTCAACGCCCTGCGCACCGCCCACAACCCGCCCGCGCCCGAGGTGATCGAGGCGTGCGAGGACCTCGGCATCATCATGCTCGTCGAGGCCTTCGACTGCTGGCGCACCGGTAAGAACCGCTACGACTACGGCCGCTTCTTCGACGCCCACAGCGACGACGACATCGCCGAGATGGTGCGCGCCGCCCGCAACTCGCCCGCCGTCCTCATGTGGTCCATCGGCAACGAGATCCCCGACTCCACCCGCACCGAGGGCATCGCCATGGCGCAGCGCCTCGTCGCCGGCATCAAGGCCCTCGACACCACCCGGCCCGTCGTCATCGGCTCCGACAAGTACCGCTCGCTGCCCGCCGCGGGATCGCCCGCCGACCAGATCCTCGGCATGCTCGACGGCCTCGGCCTCAACTACAACACGGCCGCGTCGGTCGACGCCCTGCACGCCCGCTACCCGCACCTGTTCCTCTTCGAGTCCGAGTCCTCGTCGCAGACGTCGAGCCGCGGCACGTACCAGGAGCCGGAGCATCTCAACACCGGCGAGAATCACACCCCGGGCCGCCGCGCCACGTCCTCGTACGACAACAACCTCGCCTCCTGGACCATGAGCGGCGAGTACGGCCACAAGAAGGACCGCGACCGGCGGTTCTTCGCCGGGCAGTTCCTGTGGTCCGGCATCGACTACATCGGTGAGCCGACCCCGTACGACGTGTTCCCGGTGAAGGCGTCCTTCTTCGGCGCGGTCGACACCGCCGGGTTCCCCAAGGACATGTACCACCTCTTCCGCAGCCAGTGGACCGCCGAGCCGATGGTCCACCTCGTGCCCATGGACTGGTCGACGCACCGGGCGGGCGACGAGGTGGAGGTGTGGGCGTACGCGAACGTCGCCGAGGTCGAACTGTTCCTCAACGGCCGCTCCCTGGGCGTACGTTCCTTCGACACGAAGAAGACCGTCGACGGGCGGGCGTACCTGGAGACCACGGAGGCCACCGGCGACGACAAGACCGTCACCTCGGGCTCCTACCCGGGCAGCTACACCTCCCCGAACGGCAGCGCGGGCAAGCTGCATCTGACGTGGAAGGTGCCCTACGCGGCCGGTGAGCTCACAGCGGTCGCGAGAAAGGGCGGCAAGACCGTCGCCACGGACGTGCTGCGGTCGGCCGGGAAGCCGCACGCCGTGCGCCTCACGGCGGACCGCAAGTCCCTCGCCGCGGACGGCCGTTCGCTGGTCTTCGTGACCGCGGAGGTCGTCGACGCCAAGGGAGTGGTGGTGCCCGACGCCGAGCACCTGCTGGAGTTCGACGTCTCCGGGGGACAGGTGGCGGGGCTCGACAACGGCCGGCAGGAGAGCGCCGAGCGCTACCAGGCCAGTACCCGCACCGCCTTCCACGGACTCGCCCTCGCGATGGTCCGGGCGGGCACGAAGCCCGGGTCGCTCACCGTCACCGCGAGATCGGCGGGGCTGCGCACCGGGAAGGTGTCCGTCCGGGTGACCGGGCCCGCCGCGGGCCCGGTCACCCCGCGCGAACCGTTCGCCCCCGACCCGGGGCCGGGCCCCGTCACGTACCCGCTCGCGGACGCCAGTTACTCGGGCGCCACCACGACCCTGCCCGCCGCCATGCTCGACGGCGACGCGGCCACCCAGTGGTCCAACGCCTTCCAGAAGTCCGCCACCGCCCTGCTGCCCGCCTTCAACGCGGCGCGGGCCGAGGACTGGGTGAGCGTCGAGTGGGAGCGGGAGCGCACCGTCGGACGCGTCGAGGTCTCCTTCACCGTCGACGCCAGGCACGCCCTGCCCAAGACCGTCGACGTGTCCGCGTGGGACGGCGAGCGGTACGTCGCCGTGCCCGCCGACGGCCTCGACATCGACTGGGCCGTCGCATCGGGCGCACCGACCGTCCTCACCTTCGACGCCGTACACACCCGGAGGATCCGGCTCACCATGACCAGCAGCAAGCCCGCAACCGCCGAGGGCGCCCTCGGCATCGTCGCCCTGGATGTGGCGGCGTCATGACCCTCGAAGGAATCGACCCCGCCTGGCTGCCCGACGAGGCGCTGCGCCGGGTCGGAGCACGGCGCGTCCGCGTCGAGGGCGAGGGACTCCTCGTCGACACCGTGCGCGCCGAAGTGGCCCGTGCCGTCGCCGAGTTCGGCGGATCCGCGGCAGCCGACAGCTCCGGCTGCGACCTGCTGCTGACGCTCCGCGCCGACGGCGACCAGGGCCCCGAGGGGTTCACGCTGACCCGGACGGCCCGCCGCACCACCGTCACCGCCGCCGCCCCGGCCGGACTCCTGCACGGCTTCTTCCACGTCGTACGGCTCGGCGAGGCCGCGTTCACGGAGCACCCCGAGCAGACCCACCGCCCCGCGCTCGCGCTGCGCATGCTCGACCACTGGGACAACGTCGACGTGCACCCCGTGATGGGCCAGGTCGAGCGCGGCTACGCGGGCGGCTCCCTGTTCTGGAAGGACGGGCGGGCCCGCGGCGACCTCACCCGCGTCCGCGCGTACGCCCGGCTGCTCGCCTCCTGCGGCATCAACGCGCTCGCCGTCAACAACGTCAACGTCCACGCGAGCGAGACCCGGCTGCTCACCGACCGGTTCGGCGAAGTGGCCGCCATCGCGGGCGAGTTGCGGCACTACGGCATCCGCACCCACCTCTCCGTGAACTTCGCCGCGCCGCTGTGGGCCGGCGGCCTCGACACCGCCGACCCGCTCGACGAGGGCGTGCGCGCATGGTGGCGCGCGGCGGCCGACCGGGTCTACGCGCAGGTCCCCGACTTCGGCGGGTTCGTCGTCAAGGCCGACTCGGAGGGACAGCCGGGACCGTTCGCCTACGGCCGCAGCCACGCCGACGGCGCCAACCTGCTCGCCGAGGCCCTCGCCCCGCACGGCGGCACCGTCCACTGGCGGGCCTTCGTCTACGACCACAAGCAGGACTGGCGCGACCGCACCACCGACCGGGCCCGCGCCGCGTACGACCATTTCGCCCCGCTGGACGGGCAGTTCGCGGACAACGTGGTCCTCCAGGTCAAGCACGGCCCGATGGACTTCCAGGTCCGCGAGCCCGTCTCACCCGTCATCGGCGCCCTGCCCCGCACCCGCGTCGCCGTCGAACTGCAGGTCACCCAGGAGTACACCGGCCAGCAGCGGCACGTGTGCGCGCTCGCGCCGATGTGGTCCCAGGTACTCGGCTTCCGGCCGGAGGGGGACGGCGGCCCCGCCGTCGGACACCTGGCCGCGCGCGGCGGTCTCGTGGCCGTCTCGAACGTCGGCGACGACCCCTTCTGGACCGGCCACCCGCTCGCCCAGGCCAACCTCTACACCTACGGCCGGCTCGCCTGGGACCCGGACGCCGATCCGCACCGCCTCCTCGACGAGTGGGCCGAGTCGACGTTCACCCCGGACCTCACCGCGGACCCCGAGCGGCTGCGGTCCGGGCTGCGCGCGGTGCTGCACGGCTCCTGGGCCACGTACGAGAAGTACACCGCACCGCTCGGCGTCGGCTTCATGGTGCAGCCGGGACACCACTACGGGCCGAACGTCGACGGCTACGAGTACAGCCCCTGGGGCACCTACCACTTCGCCGACCGCGACGGCATCGGCGTCGACCGCAGCGCCGCCACCGGCACGGGGTACGCGGGGCAGTACGCCAAGCCCTGGTCCGAGCTGTACGAGACGCCCGCCACCTGCCCCGACGAGCTGCTCCTGTTCTTCCACCACGTGCCCTACGGCCATGTCCTGCACAGCGGCAGCACCGTGATCCAGCACATCTACGACACCCACTTCGAGGGCGTCGAGGAGGTCGAGGCCGCCCGCGCGGTCTGGGCCGGGCTCGAAGGGCTGATGACCCCGGCCCGGCACGCCCGGGTGAGCGGACTGTACGAGGAGCAGCTGCGCGGCGCCCGCGAATGGCGGGACCAGATCAACAGCTACTTCCTGCGCAAGTCCGGGATCCCGGACGCGCACGGGCGCCGGATCTACTGAACGCGCAGCAGTGCGACGCCCAGCGGGTCGAGCGTGAACGGCTCGCCGGGCTCGTACCGCTTGCCCGTCAGCACGTCGGCCGCGGCCGCGTGCGCCGACAGCTCCGCCTCCTGCGTCGCGTGGTTGAGGAGGAAGAGCAGGCGTGTCCCGTCCGGGGCGACCCGGTGGGCGGTCTCGACGGCGGCGTGCGCGGCATAGGGGCCGACGAGCCCGTGCCGGCCGAGGATCCGGCGGACCACCTCGTCCGTGCCCGGCTCGTCGAGGAAGGTCGCCACGTACCAGCCCTCGCCGCCGCGCTCGCCGAAGCGGTTGCGGGTGACGGCGGGGGTGCCCGCGTAGAAGTCGCGGGCGTAGGTGGCGACGGGCTCGGCGCCCTGTTCCACGACGATCTCGAAGACCAGCCCCGCGGTCACCTCCCGGTCCCCGATGCGCACGGTCTGGGTCACGTCGGCGGGCCGTGCGTCCCACTCGTCGACGCGTACGCCCGTCAGCGGCCCGAGCGGGCCCGGCACATCGGTGAGGAAGGCCAGGCCGTGCTCGTCGCCGCGCCCGGACAGGAACGTGGTAAGCACCGTCCCGCCCCGCCCGGCCACCGCTTCCAGGCGCTCGGCCAGATCACCCTTCACCAGGTGCAGCACGGGCGCGAGGACCACGTCGTACGCGGACAGGTCCGCCGTCACCGGGACGACGTCCACGTCGGCGCCCGCCACCCGAGCCGCCCGGTAGTAGCGGTGCAGCACGTCCGGGTACTTCACGAGCCGGGACGGGCCGTCGGAGATCTCCAGGGCCCACCAGCTGTCCCAGTCGACGAGCAGGGCCACGCGCGCGGGCGTGCGTGCGCCGAGCGTCAGCGGGCCCAGCTCCGCCAACTCCCTTCCGATGTCCGCCACTTCGCGGAACACGCGCGTGTCGTCGCGGCCCGCGTGCCCGATGACGGCCCCGATGTACTTCTCGCACGCGCCGCGTGACGCCCGCATCTGGAAGTAGAGCGCCGCGTCCGCGCCGTGCGCGATCGCCTGCCAGGTCGCGATCCGCAGCTCGCCCGGCCTGCGCAGCGGATTGATGTCACGGCACGCCGTCGTCGACGGCGTCTGCTCCATCAGCCAGAACGGCGCGCCGTCCTTCAGGCCGCGCATCAGATCGTGCGCCAGCGCGGGGACCGTGGGCGGCGCGTCCAGCGGCGGATAGCTGTCCCAGGACGCGAAGTCGAGGTGCGGTGCCCACCGGTGGTAGTCCAACGGCCGGTACAGACCCATGAAGTTGGTGGTCACGGGCGTGTCCGGAGCGTGGGCGCGGACCGCCTCCTTCTCGGCGACGAAGCAGCCGAGCAGCGCGTCCGTCATGAACCGCCGGTAGTCGAGCGTGATGCCCTGGAAGGCGGTGTGGTCGGGGCCGCGCCAGTGCTCGGTCAGCGCGCTCGGCGGCTCGATCTGCGACCAGTCCGTGTAGCGGTGCGACCAGAACGTCGTCCACCACGCGTGGTTGAGCGCGTCGAGCGTGCCGTGCCGCGCGCGCAGCCAGCCGCGGAACGCCTCGGCGCACAGCTCGCAGTAACAGGCGCCGCCGTACTCGTTGTTGATGTGCCAGGCGAGCAGCGCCGGGCTGTCCGCGTACCGCTCGGCGATGCGTGAGGCCAGGGCCACCGAAAGACGGCGGTACACGGGAGAGCTCGGGCAGAAGTTGTGGCGCTGCCCGTAGCGGTGCCGGCGGCCCTCGAAGTCGGTGCGGTTCACCTCCGGGTACTTCAGGGCGAGCCAGGGCGGGACGGCCGCCGTACCGGTGGCGAGGACCACGCGCCGGCCCTCCGCCGCGGCGCGCTCCACGATGCGGTCCAGGACCGTGAAGTCGTAGATGTCTTCAGCGGGTTGGAGCACCGACCAGGCGAACACGCCGACCGTCAGGGTGTCGATCCCGGCGGTCGTGAACAGCCGATGGTCCTCGTCCCAGATCTCCTCCGGCCACTGTTCGGGGTTGTAGTCGCCGCCGTAGGGGATCTTGCGGCTCATGCCGTGTACTCCTCATGGGTGCGGGTGATCATGGGGCGGCTGGAGTGCAGCAGTGAGAAGAGCAGGAGCGAGGTCAGCAGCAGCGGCAGCGCCTCGGTGAGCCAGAGGGTCCCCGCGACCACGAGCACCAGCGCGCTCGCCGCCGCGGGGGAGGCCCCGCCGCGGCGCAGCAGGAAGTGCCCGGCCAGGCGCACCGTGTCCCGCGTGCGGAACGTGAACAGGGCGCCGATCACCAGGGCGTTGGCACCCCACAGCAGGGCCCCCACCCCCACCACGGCGAGCAGCGCCGCCCACCAGCCGGGCAGCCCGGTCAGGGAGAAGTGCGTCAGCGTGTAGGCGATCACGGTGAGCCAGGCGAGCAACGGCGTCCACAGCGCAAGCGCGGTCCGGGTGTTGAGCCGCAGACCGCGCAGATACGTGCGCGCCGGGTGCAGCTCGGTCAGATCGCCGCTGCGGTGGTGCAGGGCGTACAGCGCGGCCGCACAGCCGGGGCCGGCCGGTACCAGGCAGACCGCGGCGAGCGGCAGGTTCGACGGGGCCCCGCCCAGGAACAGCAGCCCGGCGAGGCCCGGCGCGACCGTCGCGAGGAACATGCCCTCGACGACGAGCAGCGTGTGGACCAGCGCGGCCGCACGGGAGAGCGGGCCCTGCCCGAATCCCGTCGCGGCCGCGCTCACGCGCCCCCTCCGAGCAGCCGCGACGCGTCCCACCACGGCGGCGTCTCGTCCTCGACCGGGCACACCTCGACCAGGGTGACCTCGTGCCGCTCCAGGGTGAGATCGAGCGACACCGCAGCGTCCCGCACGGGGACCTGGACATGGGAGCGGGCCGGCTCCGCCGCCTCGTGCAGCAGATCGAGCTGCGCCGGGCGTGGTGAGCGCGGCGCACCCATCCGCCGCCACGCCGTGTACGCGTTGCCCCGCTCCTCGTCCACGCTGGATCGGTGCACATAGGCCGTGGCCCCGCGCATCGGGACAAAGACCCGCACGGTGTGCCCCTCGGGCCCCGGCGTCGCACCGCTCGGGTCGACCGGCGCCCACGCGAGCACCGTGACCCGCCCGTCCGGGTGCCGCGTGACGAGATGGTCCTCGCCCCGGGCCAGGACCTCCTCGCCCGTGCGCGCCATGAACGCGTACAGATGGAAGGTGGGCTTCTTCACCTGGCGGTGCGTCAGCAGCCCGAAGCCGCCGTGGAACAGCGCCGTCGGCACCCCCACCTCCTCGAACATGTCGCTGAACGTCCAGTACGAGAAGGAGTCCACGTGCTCCCCGCCGTGCGCGATCACCGGCGCGAGATACGCGGCGTTGAAGGCCGTGTCGTGGATCGCGTTGTCGGGACGGTACGACGAGTTGAACTCCGTGATGTGGACCGGGAGTTCACCGAGCGGCGTGCCCTTCAGCGCCTCGCGCGGCTGCGCGAACTGGTCGAGGAGCCGGCCTGCGGGCTCCAGCGTCTGGTACCGGCCGAACGGCACCGGCTGGACCGGGCCCGACGTGTAGGCGTGCCGCGACACGAAGTCCACCGGCACGTCCCGCGCCGTGCAGAAGTCCGCGAACCGGGCCATCCAGTCGTCCGAACCCGGCGAGATCGCCGGGCCCCCGACCTGCAGCGACGCGTCGACCTCCTTCACCGTGCGCGCGGTCACCTCGTACAGATGGTGGTACGCGGCCTCGTCGGCGTTCTCCCAGAAGACGTCGAGGTTCGGCTCGTTCCACACCTCGATCGGCCAGGTGCGGACCTCCTCGATCCCGTACCGGTCGATCAGATGCGTCAGCGTCGCCCGCACCAGGTCCGCCCACTCCCGGTGCGAGGACGGCGGCGTCACGTTCCCCGCCCACCAGAAGACGGTCTGCTCGCCCGAGGCCAACTCGCGCGGCATGAAGCCGAGTTCGAGGAACGGCTTGATGCCGATCTCCAGATACGCGTCCACGATCTGGTCGACGTACGTGAACGAGTGGTGCACCCGGCGCTCGCCCTCCCACTCGTAGGGCCGGTACACCCCCATCCCGTCGCTGAACAGGCCGTGCCCGCGGATGTGCCGGAAGCCGATCTCTCGCTGCACCAGGGCGAGGGACTCCTGGTAGTCGCGGCGCAGCGCCAATTCGATCCGGCCGGTTCCGACGCAGGCGCGCCAGGGGGCCGTCATCCGTTCTGCTCCTTGAAGCGATCGGCCGCCTTGTTGTGCAGGTCGACCAGCTGCTGCATGTTCTTGCCCTTCAACTCGCCCATGAACGCGTCCCATTCGGACATCGGCCGCTTGCCGAGCACGAACTTCAGCGTGTTCTGGATGGTGAGGTCCTTGAGCGGGGTGTCCCACAGCGTCGCCTGCTCCTGCTCGGCGGACTTCAGCGGGTGCGCCGGGTCGATCGGCATCTGCTGCCGCTTCGCCATCTCGTCCTGGAACTTCTTCTCGTCCGGGCTGAACGACGACGACACCAGCTCCCAGCTGCCGCCGTACGTGAACACGCCGTCGAAGAAGCCGAAGTCCTTCTGCAGGTCCTTGGGCGCGTCCGGGTCCGAGCCCATCAGGCTGATCCCGTCCTTCAGCTTGTACGTGCCGCCGGACTTCGTGTAGGTGACGCCCTCGACGCCCCACTTGCAGAACTCTTTGCCCGCGTCCGAGTAGAACAGCCAGTCCACGAACTGCAGCGTCGCGGTGAAGGTGTCCGCCTTGAGCGCCTTGCTGGAGACCATCACGCCGTTCTCCAGCCGGCCTCCGCCGAGCACCACCGGCCCCGCCGGTCCGAGCGGCACCGGAATCATCTCGATCTTCGAGCCCTTGACCTGCTTGGTCAGGTTGTAGCGGTAGTTCTGCACCAGCTCCTGCGGATTGGCGCTGATCACGAACGACTTCTCGGCGAGCAGCTTCTGCACCGCCTGGTCGTCCTGCTGGGTGAAGGATTCCGGGTCGAGCAACTTCTCCGCGACGAGCTTTCTCAGGAACTCCACCATCTCGCGGTAGCGGTCCTGCGTCGGCGTGAAGACGAACTTCTCCGCCTTGGCGTCATAGCTGATGTTGTCGTACGACCAGCCGGCCTTCACTCCGTACGCCTGCCCGAGGTACTGGAACAACGCCCCGGCCGGGAAAGGGGTGTTGGTGCTCCAGCGGTCCGTCATCGGGTACTTGCCGGGGTACTCCTCCTTGAGCGCCTTCAGGACGTCGTACACCTCGTCCCACGTGGTGGGCAGCGACAGCTTCAGCTTGTCGAGGATGTCCGTGCGCAGGGCGAGGGAGTAGCCGGACTTCACCTTCTCGTGCAGGCCCGGCAGCAGGTAGTACTTGCCGTCGGACTGCCGGATCGAGTCGAGTTCCGGCTCCAGCTTCCACTTCTTCACCTGGGCCTGGTAGTTCGGCATCAGGTGGACGTACTCGCTGACCGGGACGATCGCTCCCGAGGAGACGAAGGCGACCTCGGAGGGGTGGTAGGTCTTGGGGACCAGGAAAGGGGCGTCGCCCGAGCCGATGAGGACGCCGCGCTTCTTCTCGTAGTCGGCGAGCGGCACGTCGACGATGTCCAGGGTGACGCCGGTGCGCTTGGTGATCTCCTCCCACAGCAGCCAGCTCTTCTTGGTCGGGTAGACCGGGTTGTTGTTGTGCAGCGTCGAGAGGGTCAGGGCCTTGGTGGCCTTGAACTGCTCGCCGACCTTGTAGTCCTTCATCGCCCCGTTCTGCTTCTTGGACAGGTCCTTGCTGTCCGTGCTGCCGTCCTCGCCACTGCCGCAGGCGGTGAGTGTGGCGAGACCGATGAATCCGGCGGCGGCGAGTATCTGGCGCCGCGAGAGATGCCCGGCGTTGTTCACTGGAACTCCTCAGGAGAAAAAGAGATAGGGGGAAAGTCAGCCCTTGACCGCGCCGAGCATCACGCCCTTGACGAAATAGCGCTGGACGAACGGGTACACGCACAGGATCGGCAGCGCCGTGAGCAGGATCGCGACCGCCTGGATATTGGCGCCGACCTGACTGAGCTGGTCCGTGTTGGCGCCCGCGTTCGCGCCGCCGGTCGAGCCCAGGATGAGATTGCGCAGATAGACGGTGACCGGCATCTTCTCCGCGTCGTCGAGATAGAGGAACGCGCTGAACCACGAGTTCCAGAACGACACCGAGTAGAAGAGCACCATCGTCGCCACGACCGCCTTCGACAGCGGCAGCACGACCTTGAGCAGAATGCCGTACGTGCTCAGGCCGTCGATCTGCGCGGCCTCCTCCAGATCGGAGGGCATGCTCTCGAAGAAGGCCTTCATCACCAGCAGGTTGAAGACGCTGATCGCGTTGGGCAGCGCGATCGCCCAGATGCTGTTCTTCAGGCCGAGGCTCGTGATCAGGACGTAGTTCGGGATCAGACCGCCGGTGAAGAACATGGTGAACACGGCGACGCCGATGAGACCGGTGCGGCCCCGCAGGTGCTTCTTCGACAGGACGTAGGCGTAGCAGGTCGTGAGGACCATCGCGACGGCCGTCGACACCACCGTGTAGAGCACGGTGTTGCCGTAGTTCCGCCAGAACATGTCGTCCTTGAACACGATCTTGTACGTGGTGAGGTTGAAGCCCTCGGGCCAGAGCGTCACCTGCCCGGCACGGATCTGGCGCTCCCCGCTGAACGACCTCGCGATGATGTTGACGAAGGGGTAGAGGGTGACGGCCACGACGAGCGTGAGCACGATCCCGTTGACACCCTGGAAGGCGCGGTATCCGCGGGAGGGGCGGTTGACGGTCACCACAGGCTCGTCCCCACTGTGCGGCGCGAGAGGAAGTTGGAGGACGTGATCAGGACGAGGCCGATGATCGCCTCGAACAGGCCGATGGCGGCCGCGTAGCTGAAGCTGCTGGACTCGACACCGGTGCGGTACACGTACGTGGAGATCACGTCGGAGGTCTGGTACGTCAGCGGGTTGTAGAGCAGCAGGACCTTCTCGAAGCCGACCGCCATGAAGGTGCCGACGTTCAGGATCAGCAACGTGATCATGGTCGGGCGGATGCCGGGCAGCGTCACGTGCCAGGTCTGCTGCCAGCGGTTCGCGCCGTCGATCCGGGCCGCCTCGTACAGGTCCTCGTCGATCGTGGTGAGCGCGGCGAGATAGAGGATCGTGCCCCAGCCGGCCGTCTGCCAGATCTCCGAGCCGACGTACATCGTGCGGAACCACTCGGGTTCCTGGATGAACCGGATCGGGTCGTGGCCGAACCAGCCGATGACGTGGTTGACCGGGCCGTCCGTGGCGAGCATCTGCATCGTGATGCCCGCGACGATCACGATCGACAGGAAGTGCGGCAGGTACGAGATCGACTGTACGAAACGTTTCAACGCGCTGCGCCGCACCTCGTTGAGGAGCAGTGCGAGGACGATCGGGATCGGGAAGCAGAAGACGAGCGTGAGCCCGCCCAGCCAGAGCGTGTTCCGGAAGACCTGCCAGAAGGTCGGGTCGCTCAGGAACATCTGGACGTAGCGCAGCCCCACCCACTCCTCGCCGAAGACCGAACCGCCCGGCTCGAAGCGGCGGAACGCGATCACGTTGCCGAGCATCGGGAGGTAGCGGAAGACGAGGAAGAAGGCGATGGGCAGCACTGCGAGGGAGTACAGCTGCCAGTCGCGGCGCAGTGCCTGGCGCCAGGTCCGGCGGGATTTCGGGGTGCCGCGCTGCTTCGGCGGCGGTGACTCGGCTGGGGCGGTGGTGGCGTCGGGCGCCTCGCCCGTCACGGTCGGAGACGTCATGCAGGGCCTTCCGTCACATGGGCATCGCGTGGGTATCGCGGGGGGCATCGCACGGGCAGGGAAAGGCGTGACCGAGAACTTTCGAGAATCTTCCGGTAACGTCGCCGCAACCTAAAGCCGCTCCCGACCCCTGTCAATGGGTGCCGCGCACACGGGAGTTGGCCCCCCAGACCCCTGTGAGGTGTCCGTGCCCGCCTTTGATCTCCCCCTCGACCAGCTGAAACGCCACCGACCGCCGCTCGCGGAACCGGCCGACTTCGACGCGTTCTGGCAGACCACCCTGAAGGCCGCCGCGCATCCGCGACCGGTCGTGAGCGCCGAACGGGCCGACAGCGGCCTGCGGCTCGTCGAGACGTGGGACGTGACGTTCCGCGGCTTCGCCGGCGACCCGGTCCGCGCCTGGTACACCCGGCCCGCGGGCACGGACGGTGAACTGCTGCCCGGCGTCGTCGAGTTCGCCGGGTACGGCCGTGGCCGCGGCCTGCCGCACGAGCGGCTCACCTGGGCCAACGCCGGATACGCGCATCTGCTCATGGACAACCGCGGCCAGGGCGACCAGTACGGCAGCGGCGGCGCCACCCCCGACCCGCACGCGAGCGCCCCCGGGGGGCCCGGCGCCATCGTGCGCGGCATCCTCGACCCGCACGACCACCACTACCGGCGGCTGATCACCGACGCCGTGTGCGCGGTCGCCGCACTGCGCGCCCTGCCCGGCGTCGCCCCGGACCGGGTGGCAGCCGTCGGCAACAGCCAGGGCGGGGGAGTGGCCCTCGCCGTCGCCGGACTCGTCCCGGACCTGGCCGCCGTGCTGGTCAGCGCCCCGCTGCTGTGCGGCATCCGGCGCGCCCTCGACCTCACCGACGACGGCCCCTACGGCGAGGTCGCCGCCTATCTCGCCGTGCACCGGGGCGCCGAGACGGCCGCGTACCGCACGCTCTCGTACGTCGAGGGGATCTCCTTCGCCCGGCGCGCGCACGCCCCGGCCCACTTCGGCGTCGGGCTGCGCGACACGGTGTGCCCGCCGAGCGGGGCGTACGCCGCGTTCAACCGCTACGGCGAGCTGGCGGACCCCGGACCCGATCGCGAGATCCACGCATACCCCTTCAATCACCATGAAGGGGGCGACGCCGTGCACGTGCGCCGCCAACTCGACTGGTTGCACGGTACGTTCGACCGGCCGGACGTGCGGCCGGGTCGCCGGTCGGATGGTTGACGGCATGTTCTACGGTTTCCGGAAGGTGTCCGGAGATCTTTCGGGCGCACGTGAAGCGCATGGTGACGGAGGTGGGGAACGTGGCCCGGGATGGCGGCAAGGCCAAGACAGCCACGCAGAGCCCGGACGGGCCGGCCAAGGTGACGATCACCGAGATCGCGCGGGAGGCCGGGGTGTCCGTCCCCACCGTCTCGCGGGTCGTCAACGGACGCTCGGACGTCTCGCCCGCGACCCGGGCGCGGGTGGAGGATCTGCTGCACCGGCACGGTTACCGACGCCGCCAGACCTCGCCGGGGGACCGGGCGGCCCTGCTCGACCTGGTCTTCAACGATCTCGACAGCCCCTGGGCGGTCGAGATCATCCGGGGCGTGGAGGAGATCGCCCACGAACAGGGCGTGGGTACGGTCGTCTCCGCGATCCACGACCGGGCCGGTGACGCACATCAATGGATGACGAATCTGCGGGCCCGCGCCTCGGACGGCGTGATCCTGGTGACCTCCGTTCTCGAACAGGGGCTCCATGACGAACTGCGACGCCTCGGTGTGCCGCTGGTGGTCATCGACCCGGCGGGTGGCCCCGCCCTGATGGCGCCCACCGTGGGTGCCACCAACTGGGCGGGCGGGATGGCCGCGACCGAGCACCTGCTGGGCCTCGGCCACCGGCGGATCGGGTTCATCGAGGGCCCGCCCCGACTGCTGTGCTCGCGGGCCAGGCTCGACGGCTACCGGGCCGCGCTCGACGCCGCGGGGGTCGCGGTGGACGACACCCTGATCGTGCCCGGGGACTTCTATCACGAGTCCGGGTTCACGGGCGCCAACCACCTGCTCGATCTGGACGAAGCGCCGACCGCGATCTTCGCCTCCAGCGACCAGATGGCGCTCGGCGCGATCGAGGCGCTGCGCCGGCGCGGGCTCCGGGTGCCCGAGGACATGAGCGTCGTCGGCTTCGACGACCTTCCGGAGGTCCGCTGGTCGTCCCCGCCGCTCACCACGGTCAGACAGCCTCTCGCCGACATGGGCAAGTTGGCGGCCCGTTCCGTGCTGGACCTCGCGCGCTCCGTCGAGCCGGCCTCGCCGCGCGTCGAGCTGGCGACGGAACTCGTGGTCAGGGCCAGTACGGCGGTGCCGCGCACGGTCTGACCGGGACATTCCGCTTCGGGGGTGTCAACGTCTCTTTTTGTTAAGGGCGTTGACACCCCCGTCGCATGCCCGTAACTTCCGTGGCCGTTCCCCGATAATTTTCGGATCACTTCCGGAAGGTGCGCCATGTCAGCCTCCGAGTTCTCCCGCCGTCGGTTCCTGAGCGCCGCCTCAGCGGCCGGTATCGGTGCCGTTGCCCTCACCGCCTGTGGCGGGTCCGATTCCGGTGGTGGAACGGACAGTTCGGGCCGGACGGTCATCGAGTGGTGGCACATCCAGACCACCGCGCCGTCCAAGACCATCTGGCCCGAGCGGGCGAAGGCGTACGAGGCCGCGCACCCCAAGGTGCGGATCAAGCTCGTGGCGCTGGAGAACGAGGCGTTCAAGTCGAAGATGACGGCGGTCACCAGCTCGGGGAAGCTGCCGGACATCTACCACACCTGGGGCGGCGGCGTCCTCAAGCAGCAGATCGACGCGGGCCTCGTGGAGGACCTCACCGAGTCCATCAAGCCGGTGACCGACGCGATGGTGCCCGCCTCGCTGGAGGCGTACAAGTTCGACGACAAGATGTACGCGGTGCCGATCGACATCGGCGCCGTCGGCTTCTGGTACAACAAGGCGCTCTTCAAGAAGGCGGGCATCTCCACCCCGCCCGCCACCTGGGCCGACTACCTCGACGCGATCAAGAAGCTGAAGTCCGCCGGGATCACCCCCATCGCCCTCGCCGGCAAGGAGAAGTGGCCCGGCATGTACTACTGGGCGTACCTCGCGACCCGCATCGCCGGTGTCGAGGGCATGCAGAAGGCCGCCGACGCCAAGGACTTCACCGGAGACGCCTTCATCAAGGCCGGTGAGCACCTCAAGGAGCTGGTCGCCCTGGAGCCCTTCCAGAAGGGCTTCCTCGGAGCCGCGTACTCCAGCCCGACCGGTGAGGCCGCCACCATGGGCAACGGCAAGGCCGCGATGGAGCTCATGGGCCAGTGGGCGCCGGTCACCCAGGCCGACGCGGGCAAGGGCATCGGCAAGGACCTCGGCTTCTTCGCCTTCCCCGAGGTGGCGGGCGGCAAGGGCTCCGGCACCGACGCGTTCGGCGGAGGCGGCGGCTACGCGGTGCGCAAGGGCGCGCCGAAGGAGGCCGTGGACTTCCTCAAGTGGTTCATGTCCGCCGAGAACGACCGCCTCCTCGTGGAGAAGGCGCAGATGATGCCCGTCGTGAAGGACGCCACCAGCGCGCTCACCGACCCCAACCTCAAGATGGTCTCCGACATGCTCGGCAAGGCGACCGGCTTCCAGCTCTACCTGGACCAGGCCTACCCGCCCGCCGTCGGCCAGGAGATCAACGACTCCGTCGCCGCCCTCATCGCCGGTGCCAAGTCGCCCGAGCAGGTCGCGCGCTCCATCACCCAGGTCGCCAAGAGCGCGTAGATCACCATGACCACGACCCAGATCCACGACTCCGGCACCGCGCTCGCCAAGGTGCCGGAAGCTCCGCAGCCCATCGGGCGCCCGCTGGCACGCCGTGTGCGCGAATGGTTCACCGCCTTCGCGTTCACGGTGCCCGCACTCGTCCTGTTCGGCCTCCTCGTGCTCGCGCCGATGCTCTACGCGCTGTACGTCAGCTTCTTCAACTGGGGTGGCTTCGGCTCCCCTTCGGACTTCGCCGGCGTCGACAACTACACCAAGCTGCTGGACGACCCGGTCTTCCTCGGCGACCTGTGGCGCGGACTGCTCCTGGTGCTGGCCTCCGTCGGGCTGCAGCTTCCGTTCGCGCTCGCCATGGCCGTGCTGCTCAACCAGAAACTGCGCGGCCGGGCCTTCTACCGGATGCTGTTCTTCGCCCCGTACGTGCTGTCCGAGGTCATCACCGGCGTCCTGTTCTCCATGATCTTCGCGCCGGACGACGGGCTCGCCGACCGGGTGCTCGGCGCCGTCGGTCTCGACAGCCTCGGCGGTCTCTGGTTCGCCGACCAGAAGTGGGTGCTGCCCACCCTGTTCCTGGTCATGATGTGGAAGTACTTCGGCTTCCACATGATGCTCTACCTGGCCGGACTGCAGGGCATCCCCGTGGAGTTGCACGAGGCGGCCCGGATCGACGGCGCGAGCGCCTGGGAGCGCTTCCGCCACGTGACGCTGCCGCTGCTCGGCCCCACCATCCGGATGAGCGTCTTCCTCTCCGTGATCGGCGCCATCCAGCTCTTCGACCTGGTGTGGGTCACCACCGCGGGCGGCCCCGACCACCACTCCGAGACCATGGCCGTCACGATGATCCAGTACGGCTTCAAGCGCTACCAGATCGGCTATGCCAGCGCGATCAGCATCGCGATGTTCCTCATCAGCCTGGTCTTCGCCCTCGCCTACCAGCGGTTCGTGCTGCGCCGCGACACCGAAGGCGCCCTCACGAACATGCGAGGTAACCGATGAGCGGCCTCAGTCACACCGCCCGCCGCCGGCTGCGTTCCACACCGCTGTACGTCATCGTGTGGGTGGTCGGCGTGGTCATGGTCACCCCGCTCCTGTACGCGCTGATCTCCGGCTTCAAGTCCACCGCCCAGATGTCCCAGAACCCCTTCGGGCTGCCCTCGCCGTGGAACGTGTCGAACTACACGGACATCCTTCGGTCCGGTTCCTTCTGGCGCATGCTCGGCTCGTCGACGCTGATCGCCGTCGCCACCACGGTGCTCACCGTCGGCACGGCCGCGCTCGCGGCCTTCGCGCTCGCCCGGTTCGCCTTCCGGGGCCGGGAGTTGCTCTTCACGGTCTTCACCGTCGGCCTGATGTTCCCGTTCGCCGTGGCGATCCTGCCGCTGTTCATCCTGCTGCGCACCTTCGGGCTGCTCGACAACCCGTGGGGCGTGATCCTGCCGCAGGCCGCGTTCGGCCTGCCCATGACCATCGTCATCCTGCGCGGCTTCTTCCGGGAGATACCGGGCGAGCTGGAGGAGGCGGCCACCCTCGACGGCTGCTCCCCGTTCGGCTTCTTCTGGCGGATCCTGCTGCCGATGGCGCGCCCCGCCCTCGGCACCGTCTCCGTCCTCGCCGTGGTCGCCAGCTGGAACAACTTCCTGCTGCCGCTGCTCGTGTTCAGCGAACCCACCTGGTGGACGATCCCCGTCGGTGTCCAGCAGTTCCAGGGGCAGTACGCCACCGACATCGCCCGGGTCTTCGCCTACCTGGTGCTCGCCATGGTCCCCGCACTCGGTTTCTACGCGGTCGCGGAACGGCAGCTGATCGGCGGCATCACGATGGGCGCGACCAAGGGCTGACAGCGCCGTCGCCCGCCACCCACCCCCGTTCTTCCCGCACTTGAGGAGTTCCATGGTCCAGCCTTGGCAGGACACCACTCTCCCCGCCCCTCTCCGGGCGGCCGACCTGCTCGCCCGGATGACCACCGAGGAGAAGACCGCCCAGCTGTCCAGCGTCTGGCTCGGCACCGAGGGCGAGAGCGCCGAGGTCGCGCCCGGCCAGCATGTCTACGCCAACCGCAGTGCGCACCTGGAGGGGCTGCTGCCGCACGGGATCGGACAGCTGACCCGTCCCTTCGGCACCGTCCCCGTCGACCCCGCCGAGGGCGCCGCCCGCCTGGCCGAACTGCAGCGCACCGTCCGCGCGGGCAACCGGTTCGAGCTGCCCGCGCTCGCCCACGAGGAGTGCCTGACCGGGTTCACCGCCTGGCAGGCCACCGTCTTCCCGACCCCGCTCGCCTGGGGCGCCACCTTCGACCCCGAGCTGGTCACGGAGATGGCGGAGGCGATCGGTACGTCGATGCGCACCGTCGGCATCCACCAGGGCCTCGCCCCCGTCCTCGACGTCGTACGGGACCCGCGCTGGGGCCGCACCGAGGAGGCCATCGGCGAGGACCCGTACCTGGTCGGCACCATCGGCACCGCCTACGTGCGCGGCCTGGAGGCCGCCGGGATCGTCGCCACCCTCAAGCACTTCGCCGCGTACTCCGCCTCCCGCGCCGCCCGTAACCACGCGCCCGCCTCGATCGGCCCGCGGGAACTGGCCGACGTGATCCTGCCGCCGTTCGAGATGGCGATCCGCGACGGCGGCGCCCGCTCCGTGATGCCGTCCTACAACGACATCGACGGTGTCCCGGGCCACGCCCACACCGAGCTGCTCACCCGGCTGCTGCGCGAGGAATGGGGGTTCGGCGGCACCGTCGTCTCCGACTACTTCGCCTTCTCGTTCCTGGAGTCCAACCACCGGGTCGCCGCGTCGCCGGCGGACGCCGCGCGGATCGGGCTCGCGGCCGGCGTCGACGTGGAGCTCCCCGCCGCCCGTTGCATCGACATCGCCGACCGGCTGCCCGAGGAACTCCTCGACCGGGCCGCACTACGCGTCCTCACGCAGAAGTGCGAACTGGGGCTGCTCGACCCGGACTGGGAGCCGACGGCCGGTGACACCCCCGTCGACCTCGACCCGCCGCACATGCGGGAGCTGGCCCGGCAGGTCGCCGAGGAGTCGGTCGTGGTGCTCGCCAACGACTCCGGCGTGCTGCCGCTGACCGATGTCACGCGCGTCGCTCTCGTCGGGCCGCTCGCCGACGAGCAGGCCGCGATGCTCGGCTGCTACACGTTCCCCCGGCACGTCGGCGTCCACCACCCCGAACTCCCCGCGGGGGTCGAGGTGCCGACCCTCGCCGAGGCGCTGCGCGCCGAGCTGCCCGGCGCCGAGTTCATCGACGACCCCGCGGAGGCGGACCTCTGTCTCGCCGTCGTCGGTGACCGCTCCGGCCTGTTCGGACGCGGCTCGTCGGGTGAGGGCTGCGACGCCGAGGACCTCGAACTGCCCTATGGCCAGGGCGACTTGCTCGACGCCGTGTTCGACACCGGCACGCCGACCGTCGTCGTCGTGCTCAGCGGCCGCCCCTACGCGCTCGGCCGCTGGGCGGACCGGGCCGCCGCCGTCGTGCAGGCCTTCTTCCCCGGCCAGGAGGGCGGCGGCGCCGTCGCCGGTGTGCTGACCGGCCGCGTCGAGCCGTCCGGGCGGCTTCCCGTCGGCGTACCGCGCGAGCGCGGCGGCCTGCCCGCGCCGTACCTCGCCCCACCGCTCGGCCGCCACAACGGCGCCAGCACCGTCGACCCGACGCCCCTCTACCCGTTCGGGCACGGCCTCTCCTACACATCCTTCGAGTGGGGCGCGCCGCAGTGCGAGAGCCCCGAGTTCCCGACCGACGGCGAGACCGCGCTGCGGCTCACCGTCCGCAACACCGGCGACCGGGCCGGCACCGAGGTCGTCCAGCTCTACCTCCACGACCCGGTCGGCACCGTCGCCCTGCCCGACGTCCGTCTCGTCGGGTACGCCCGGGTGCCGCTCGACGCCGGGGCCTCGGCCGAGGTGCACCTCACCTTCCCGGCCGACCTCGCCGCGTACACCGGCGCCGACGGCCGCCGGGCCGTCGAACCCGGCGCCCTCGAACTGCGCATCGCCGCTTCCGCCGAACGCGTCCACCACACCGTGCCGCTCACCCTCACGGGTCCGGTGCGCCAGGTCGGGCACGAGCGCCGGATGCGGTGCGAGATGCGCGTGAAGTAGCACGACGGCACGGGCCGGTCCTGTCCCGAGCCGGCCCGTGCCGAGCAGCACCCACAGCACAGCGCAAGGTCAACCGCTCATCCCCGCACACCTGTTGAGGAGACGCACCATGCGCACGACCGTACTCCGCCCCCGTGTCAGAACCGCGGCACTCGCCGCCTCGGTGGCGCTCATGCTCGGCCTGGCCGCCGCCCCCGCCGCGGACGCGGCCTCCGCCCACCGGCCCGAGACGGCCACGCTCGACCAGCTGGCACACAAGACCGGCCGCTACTTCGGCGCGGCGGTCGACAACCCGGAGCTCGCCGACACCGACTTCGCCAAGATCCTCGGCAGCGAGTTCGGCCAGACCACGCCGGGCAACGGCATGAAGTGGTACGCCACCGAACCGCAGCGCGGCGTCTTCGACTTCACCGCGGGCGACGAGATCGTCAAGTTCGCGCAGTCGAACGGTATGAAGGTCCGCGGCCACACCCTGCTGTGGCACAACCAGCTGCCCAGCTGGCTGACCTCCGGCACCTGGACCGCCGACGAACTGCGCTCGATCCTCAAGAACCACATCACGCACGTGGTCAAGCACTACAAGGGCAAGGTCTTCGCCTGGGACGTCGCCAACGAGATCATGAACGAGGACGGCACGTACCGGGAGAACATCTTCTACAAGACGATCGGCCCGTCCTACATCGCCGACGCCCTGCGCTGGGCCCGCGCCGCCGACCCCCGGGTCAAGCTGTACCTGAACGACTACAACGTCGAGGCCATCGGCCCGAAGTCCGACGCCTACTACAAGCTGATCAAGCAGCTGAAGGCCGAGGGCGCCCCGATCGACGGCTTCGGCATGCAGGCGCACCTGGCGCTCCAGTACGGGTTCCCCGACCGGCTCCAGGAGAACATCCAGCGCTTCGCCGACCTCGGTGTCGATGTCGCCATCACCGAGCTCGACATCCGGATGCTGCTGCCGTCGGACGCCGCCAAGCTGGCCGAGCAGGCCGACTGGTACGGGCGGGTCACCGACGCCTGTCTCACCGTGAAGCGGTGCGTCGGCATCACGGTGTGGGGCTACACCGACCGGCACTCGTGGATTCCGTCGGTCTTCCCCGGTGAGGGCGCCGCACTGCCGTGGGACGAGAACCTCGCCCACAAGCCGGCCTACGACGCGATCCACGACGCGCTCGCCAAGGCCGCCGCCGCGAAGAAGGACTGAGCCGGTGCGCAGTCGCAGAGTCCTGCTCGCGGTCGTCGCTGCGGTGCTGCTCGCGCTCGGCGCCACCGCCACCGCCTCCGCGGGCGGCAGCGCCCTGCCGGCCACGCTCCAGTGGTCGTCCAGCGGCCCGCTGATCGCCCCGCAGCCCGACGCCACCCACCCCGTCGTCTCCGTCAAGGACCCGTCGGTCGTCCGGTACAAGGGCAAGTGGTACGTCTTCGCCACCACCGCCGACACCTCGGGCGGCTGGAGCCTGGTGCAGATGAGCTTCACCGACTGGTCGCAGGCGGGCAGCGCGCACCAGACGCCGCTGGACACCACGGCCATCGGCAAGGGGTACCGGGCGGCGCCGCAGATCTTCTACTTCGCGCCGGAGAAGACCTGGTACCTCGTCTACCAGACGGGCGTGCCGTCGTACTCGACGACGAAGAACATCGACGACCCGACGTCCTGGAGCGCCCCGAAGAACTTCCAGGACGCCATGCCGCAGATCATCAAGGACAACATCGGCAACGGCTACTGGGTCGACTTCTGGACGGTCTGCGACGAGGAGAAGTGCTACCTGTTCTCCTCCGACGACAACGGTCACCTGTATCGGTCGGAGACCACCGTCAAGCAGTTCCCCGAGGGCTTCGGCAACACGAAGATCGTGCTGCAGGACAGCAAGTTCTCGCTCTTCGAGGCGAGCAACGTCTACAAGCTCAAGGGATCGGACCGCTACCTGCTCCTGAACGAGGCCATCGGCAGCGACGGCCGCCGCTACTTCCGGTCCTGGACCTCGGAGGGTCTGGACGGGTCGTGGACGGCGTACGCCGACACCGAGGACAACCCGTTCGCCCGGTCGACCAATGTGACCTTCGCGGACGGCACGGCCTGGACCAAGGACATCAGCCACGGTGAACTGGTCCGCGACGGCATCGACCAGACCATGCAGCTCGATCCGTGCCGGATCCGCTTCCTCTACCAGGGACTCGATCCGGCGGCCTCCGGCGACTACTCCCAACTGCCGTACCGTCTGGGCCTGTTGACGCAGACCAACGCGGCCTGCTGAACCGGCGGGACCTGAGGCGCGACGTCCACCGGCGTCGCGCCTCAGCGCTGCGCGGTGCTCTGGATCAGATGCGCCGCGTGGTGCACGACCAGGTGCAGCCCGCCGGGCAGCCGCGACGTCGTCACCAGCACCGACGCCTCGCCGTACAGCGGATGCCGCAGCCGGCGCGCGTACGCCTGCGAGGGCAGCCGGGGCGAGCGGGCGCGCCACAGCCGGGCGCCCAGCGGATCCGCGGTGATCCGCCCCGCCAGCGCCTGCAGCCGGTCGTCGGCCGGGATGTGGGCGAGGGCCGAGCGGACCCGGGCGACGGCGTCGGCACGCACCTCGCCGATGTCGGCGAAGCGCCGCTCGGCGTCCTCGGTGAGCAGCCACAGCACCAGGTTGCGGTCGCGGCGGGGGGTTCTGGCGGGGTCGGCGAAGAGCCGGGCCACCGACGCGTTCGCCGCCAGCACGTTCCACGCGTGGTCCGTGATCAGTGCCGAGTTCGGGTCCATCAGGTCGATGTGCGCGAGCTCCTCGACGGTGGGCCTGCGCCGTTCGACGAGGTCGTACGGGGAGACGCCCGGCTCCGCCGCGAGCAGCAGGAAGGTTTCACGCAGCCGTCCGGTCAGGCCCAGACCGCCCGCGACGGCCCTGAGCCCGTCCAGGCCGATGTCGTGTCCCGCGCCGCGCTCCAGGGCGGCGTACCGGTGCTCCGGCAGTCCGGTGGCGCGGGCCGCCTGCTCAGCGGTCAGGCCGAGCGCCTGTCTCCGTGCTGTCAACAGGCCGCTCAGCTGAGTGCTGCGGACGTCGTCACTGTGCGTGGTGCCGAGACCCAGGTCGCATGCCATGGGTTCCCCCTTGTCTGCGGTGCCGATCGGGCAGGTGGTGCGGATGCGGACATGGGTGATGATGCGGACCCGTGCGGGGGAGGTTCACGATCACCTGCGGTTATCACCCGTAAGAGGCTCCGACAGTACGGCCGTTCGGGGAGCGGGGTGTGAACTGGGCCGTTGGCGGTGGCCGTTCACGCGCCGGAGTGCGCGGTGGTGGCGTACGGCGACGGAGGGTGAACGGGACGGCTCCGCACGTCGGGCCGCCGCCCGAACGGGTGATCGATGACGCGCGGGGGCATCGTCGCAGCCCCGCCCAGTGACACATCAACGCAGCGAACCGTCACGAGTCCCTGGGGGCCACACACCCCCGGATCCACGGAAAGGCCCCCATGTCCCTGCTGCGTCGTGCCCTCGTCCCGTCCCTCGCCGCCGCCCTGCTCGCTTCCCCTGCCGCCGCAGCCGCCGGTCCCGGCCGGGCCCCGGACGCCGCCCCGGCATACCGCTGCGCCACCAGCAGCAGATCCATCGACACACCCTCCTACTCCGGCCCCTGGGCCGACAACTGGGACGTCACGGTCACCCTGTGCGCCGCACGCTCGGGAGCGAAGGTGCACGCCTACGCCAAGGTGTCCTGGGACGGTCCGGCCGCCGGGTTCAAGGAGGACTTCTTCAACGACGCCTACTTCACGGTGCGCGTCCAGCGCGGCCGCAGTGTCCTCAGGTCGGCCTCCTTCCATGGCATCAAGGGCCGCCTGGAGAACGGCGACAACTTCTGGGGCAACCACAACGGCTCCTACCGCACCCCGGTGGTCACCGCCCATGTGGGCCGCGGCCGCGCCGCCGCGCACGGCAGCCTGGCCCTGGACTGGCGCCATCACGGCAACGGCTACCAGCGCCACGCCTTCTCGGCGTCCCCCGCGCGCTGAGCGGGTCGGGGGGAAGGGGGGCCTTCCCGCGACCCGCTCAGGTGGCGTCGGCCACCCCGAGGCGGGCCCGTTCCTCCTCGACGATCCGGCGGGCCAGTTCCGTGTCGGAGACGTCGTACGCGTCCGGGCTCGCCTCCGCCGCGACGCTGCGCCGGGCGTACGCGTCGAAGAGCCGGTCCTTGTCCGTGAGGATCCGCACCAGCCGCTCGTCCACCCCGCCCGGCGCGAGCAGCCGGTGCACCCGCACCGTCCTGACCTGCCCGATCCGGTGGGCCCGCGCCACGGCCTGATGCTCCAGCGTCGGCTTGATCTGCGGCTCGCACAGGATCACCACCGACGCGGCCTGGATGTTGAGGCCGATGCCCGCGGCCTGGATCTGCGCCACCAGGACGGCGGGCCCGGACGCGGCAGTGAACGCGTCGACGAGGCCCTGTCTGCGCACCGGTGGCACGGCCCCGGTGAGCGGCCCGAACACCGGGCCGCCCGCGCGGGGTTCGGCGTCGAGCCCCGTGTGCACCGCCTCCAGGACGTCGCGGAAGTACGAGAAGACCATCACCTTCATCCCGTTCTCGCCCGCCTCCGCGACGAGGTCGCGCAGCCGCCGCAGCTTGGCGGACCGCTCGGGGCGCGCGTAGGCGGCGCGGCGCATCGCCATGAAGTTCCCCGCGGCCACCGCGTCGTGATACGCCCGCAGGTCCGCCGGGCTCAACTCCTCCCATTCGTCGGTGTGCTGAAGGCTGGGAAGCTCGGTCAGCACGTCGTCCTGGTTGCGGCGCAGATAGACGGGAGCCACCGCCGTGCGGAAGGCCACGGACCCGGCGAGCCCCGGCTCCGTGTCCAGCCGGTCCGCGAGGTCCCCGTCCAGCATCCGCACCAGGCTGCGGAACTCCGTCACCCGGTTCTCCATCGGGGTCCCGGTCATCAGGAGCACCCGCTCGCAGCGCTCCGCCCACGCGGCGACCGCCCGCGCGCGCAGGGTCCGCGGGTTCTTCACCGCGTGCGCCTCGTCGACGACGAACAGGCCAAGCTCGCCGCCACCCGGCAGGGGAAAACCGCGCAACGCGTCGAAGGTGGTGACGGCGACACCGCCGCGCCCCTTCCAGTCGGCGAACGCGTCGTGGCGGCCCGGCCCGTGCAGCGGCACGACCCGCAGCGTGCTGCGGGTCTCTACCTCCCGCGTCCAGTTGACGAGCACCCCGGCCGGGCACACGACCAGGAAGTGGCTGTGCCCCTCGGCGGCCAGATGGGTCAGCACGGCGATGGCCTGCACGGTCTTGCCGAGCCCCATCTCGTCGCCGAGCATCGCCCGGCGCCGGGCGAGCACGAAGCGGGCGCCGAACGCCTGATAGCCGCGCAGCGACACCCGCAGGCCCGCGTCGGTCAGCTGCTGCGCCCGTACCCCGTCGGCGATCTCCGCGGGCAGGAACCCCTCGGCGGCCGCCGTGTCGGGCGCCTGCCCCGACAGCTCGCTGAGCACCCCGTAGTACTCGGCGGCGCGCAGCTCGAAGTCCACCCAGGCCGCGGCGTCGGACGCGGGCCCGCGCAGCAGGTCCACGGACGCCTGGGCGAGCAGTTCCCCGGTGCCGGCCCGCGCCGCCTCGTCCACGACGGAGCGCACCTGTGCCACCGCCTCCAGGGCCCGCGCTCGTCCGTCCCGCCCCGCGACCAGCATCCGCAGCCGTCCGGTGGCGGGCCCGGCCGCCGCCAGGAGCGGGCCGAGCCGCCGGTCGAGGGTGCCCGCCGTCGCCACCGCCCGCCGGGCGTCGGGGCCCGCCGCCACCAGTACGTGCAGCGCGGCGACGAGCGCCGTCGTGCGCGGCTCGGGGCGGTCCACGTCGATGTGCACGGGCGCGCTGTCCCGCACCGCGTCCGCCAGCCTCCGCGCCGCGCCGAGCAGCTGGGCCGACGTCACCCGCCCCACGCCGGGAATCTGCTGGAGCCGCCCGGGACCCGCGTCCAGCACCTGCCGCACCGTGCGCAGCCCGCTGCCCTCCACCGGGTCGAGCCGCAGCCGCCCCTCGGTCGCCTCCTGGAGCCGGGCCACGGGCATGGCGTCGAGCGTCTGCGCCACCTCGGCGTCGAGCAGCGGCGCCAGCGCCTCCCGCGCGGCCCGCACCGCCCGCTCGTGATCCTCGACCAGCGACCGCGCCGCCGCGTGCAGCCGCGCACCGCCCGCGACCGCCTCCCGCTCACCGCGCCCCATCCGGTCCTGCCCCTTCCTCCGGCTCCGGTCACCGCATTCTCGCCTGCCCGCACGCCCTCGACAGGCTCTTTCTGACGCCGGGGGCGCGGCGAGGCGTATCCCGCACGAGGGCGGGCCCCCGCCCGGCTCGGCCTGCGCCCCGGGCCGGCCCGGGGGAGGGCGACGACGGAACCCTGATCAACCGCTCCACGACGATCGGGGCGACGCCACCGACGGCAGCTTCTCTCTGGGCCGTACCGGGCACGCGCGCGGCAACGCGGCGCTCGACCCGCTGATCCGCGAACGAGCCCGGTGACGGGCATTGACGGCCGGGTGCCGGACGTCTAGCTTCTGCTCGACTTACCGAACCTATGTCGATATGTCGAACGGGAGAGGTCGTACATGGCACCCGGCCCCACCAGACGCACCCTGTTGAGCGCCGCCGCCCTCGGAGCGGCGGAGCTCTCCGTCGACCCGGACCCCGCGAGCGCCGCACCGACCGCACCGACCGCACCGACCGCGAGGACCGCGAGGACCGAGAAGGCGACGACGGCGACGACGGCGACGAGCACGGCAGCGGTGGCGACCTCCGCCCTTCCCTTCGCCCTCGACGAAGTCGCCCTGGGGAAGGGGGTGTTCGCGGAGAAGAGCAAGCTCATGCTCGACTTCGGGCGCGGCTACGACGAGATGCGGCTCATCCAGGTCTTCCGCGCCAATGCCGGCCTGCCCACACCGGGCGCCGTCGCCCCCGGCGGCTGGGAGGGCCTGGACGGCGAGGCCAACGGCAACCTCCGCGGCCACACCACGGGCCACTTCCTCACCATGCTGGCGCAGGCGTACGCGAGCACCGGCGACGAGGTGTACGCGGACAAGATCCGCACGATGGTCGGTGAACTGCACGACGTGCGCGCCGCCCTGCGCGCCGACCCCGTGGTGCTGAGCGTCGACGGCCGCTCCGGCGGCGGCGCCGTCTCGAACATCCGCGGTTCGTACCAGTACGTGGAGCTGCCCGGCGGGGTCCTGGACGGCGCGTCCGACGCGCTCACCCTGGCCGCCTGGGTCAGGCCCGAGCACGCCGACACCTGGGCCCGCGTCGCCGACTTCGGCGACGACACCACGAGGTACCTGTATCTCGCGGCCCGCAACGGCAGCGGCCACCCCCGTTTCGCGGTGACCACGTCGGGTGTCGGCGGCGAACAGGCCGTCGACGGCCCGGCGCCGCTGCCCGTCGGCGCGTGGAGCCACCTCGCCGTCACGCTCGGCGGCGGCTCGGCGGTCCTGTACGTGGACGGGGCCGAGGCCGCACGGAACGACTCGGTCAGCCTCACCCCGGCCGCGCTCGGCACCCTCAAGGACCACTGGCTGGGCCGCTCCCACTACGCGGGCGACCCCGTCTTCGCGGGCGCACTCGACGAAGTCCACCTGTGGTCGAGGGTGTTGAGCGCCGACGAGATCGCCGCACTGCACGCGGGGGAGAGCGGGAGCGCCGGCGACCTCGCCGCGTACGGCTTCGACGAGACGAGCGGCTCGACGTTCGCCGACGCCTCGGGCAACGCCAACACGGCGACACTGAGGCGTACGTGGGGCGGTCCGAGCCACCCCGGATTCCTCGCCGCCTACCCCGAGACCCAGTTCATCCTCCTGGAGTCGATGACGAGCGGCGACTACACCAAGGTGTGGGCGCCCTACTACACCGCCCACAAGATCCTGCGCGGCCTCGTCGACGCCCATCTCGCCACCGGCGACACCAAGGCGCTCGACCTCGCCGCGGGCATGTGCGACTGGATGTACGCACGGCTCTCCAAGCTGCCCGCGACCACGCTCCAGCGCATGTGGGGCATCTTCTCCAGCGGCGAGTTCGGCGGCATCGTCGAGGCGATCGTCGACCTGTACGCGCTCAGCGGCGACCCTCAACACCTCGCGCTGGCCCGGCTGTTCCACCTCGACAGGCTCATCGACGCCTGCGCGGCGGGCACGGACACCCTCAGCGGCATCCACGCCAACCAGCACATCCCCATCTTCACCGGCCTGCTCCGGCTCTACGACGAGACCGGCGAGGGCCGCTGTCTCGCCGCGGCCCGCAACTTCTGGGACATGGTCGTGCCGCCCCGCATGTACGCCATCGGCGGGACCAGCGACCGGGAGTTCTGGGGCGATCGCGGCGTGATCGCATCGACCCTGAGCGACGTCAACGCCGAGACCTGCTGCGCGTACAACATGCTCAAGCTCAGCCGCCTGCTCTTCCTGCACGACCAGGACCCCAAGTACATGGAGTACTACGAGCGGGCCCTGCTCAACCAGGTGCTCGGCTCCAAGCAGGACAAGGCCGACGCGGAGAAGCCGCTCGTCACGTACTTCATCGGGCTGCGGCCGGGCCACGTGCGCGACTACACGCCCAAGGCCGGCACCACGTGCTGCGAGGGCACCGGCCTGGAGAGCGCCACCAAGTACCAGGACACCGTGTACGTCCGCGCCGCCGACGACAGCGCCCTGTTCGTGAACCTCTACACGGCCTCGACCCTGAAGTGGTCCGGCAAGGGCGTCACCGTCACCCAGACCACCGACTTCCCGCGCGAGCAGGGCAGCACCCTCACCGTGCGAGGGCGCGCCGCCGCGTTCGCGTTGCGGCTGCGGGTGCCCGCCTGGGCGGTCGACGGGTTCCGGGTCACCGTCAACGGGCAGCACGTGGAGGGGAGTGCGAAGCCGGGAACGTATCTCACCGTGCAGCGCGTCTGGCGCGACGGTGACGTGGTGCGGATCGCGATGCCGTTCCGGGTGCGCGTCGAGCGGACCCCGGACGACCCGCACACCACGCAGGCGCTCTTCTACGGGCCGGTGAACCTGGTCGCCCGCGACGCCCGTACCAGCGCTCTCGAACTCGGCCTGTACCGCAACGCCGCGCTCTCCGGCGATCTGCGGCCCAGCCTTCGGGCCGTCGACGGGAAACCGCTGCACTTCACCCTCGACGGCACCGCACTCGCCCCCTTCCTGGAGGGCACCGAGGACCCGACGCACGCCTACTTCCACCGTGCCGAACCCGCGGTCGTGTTCGGGGGAACGGACTCGGGCGTCGCCAACCCGGTGAAAGAGGACGGGAGTTCGTTCCTGGACGCGGTCTGGGCGGCCGCGCCGTTCGGCGGGAAGGGCGCCCTCGTCGCCCATGTCCGGGAGACCGCCGACGTGTGGACCGCCGACGGGCTGCTCACCGCCGCCGAGGCGACGAAGGTCGTCGACACCGCACGCAGGGCTTCCTACCGGCCCTGACGCGGGCCCTGTCACATCCGCCCTCCGCCGTCCGTCCCCCAGGAAGGACACACAAGACGGACGAAGGAGGGCGGACCATGGCGCCCCTCGTATCGACCATCGAGATCGCACGGCCCCCGGGCGAGGTCTTCGCCTGCCTCACCGACCCGGACCGGTTCCGTGACTGGCAGCCGGACGTCGTCGCCGTGCGGACACAGGAGAGCGGCCCGCTGACGGCGGGCCGCCGGTTCACCACCACGCGGCGCGTCGGGCGCGCCCGACGGACCATGACGCAGGAGGTGACGGCGTACCGGCCGGGTGAGCGGTGGGCCGCACGCGGCGTCGACGGCCCGCTGCGGCCGAGCATGGACGTCACCCTGACGCCCGTCGGCACCGGCCGCACCCGCGTCACCTTCGCGCTGGACTTCGCCGCGCGCGGGCCGGGCGTCGTGCTCGTCCCCCTCGTACGGCGCAGGGCGGCCAAGAACACGCCGAAGAGCTACCGCAGGTTCAAGGAGCCGCTGGAGACCAAGAGTTGAGCAGGCGCGGGTGGGCCCTGCGCGGGCCCACCCCTTCCTACTTCAGGGCCCCCAGTGTGACCCCCGTGCGCCAGTACCGGCGCATCGCCGTCATCATCACGGCCATCGGCACGATCGACAGGAGCGCGCCGGTCAGCACCAGGCTCGTCAGGTCGACGCCGGACTCCAGGCGTTTGCCGGTCCAGTTGTAGAGGCCGATGTTGAGCGTCCAGTTCTCCTCGCCGCGCAGCACCGTCAGCGGGAGGAAGAACGCGTTCCAGGTGTTCACGAAGGCCAGCAGGAACACCGTCGCGCCGCCCGTCGTCATCATCCGCAGCACGATGCTGAAGAAGATCCGCAGCTCACCCGCGCCGTCGATACGAGCGGCCTCCAACAGCTCGTACGGGATCGTCGCCTCCGTGTACACCTTCGCGAGGTACACGCTGAACGGGTTGATCAGACACGGGACGAGCATCGCCCACGGGGTGTCGACCATGCCGATCGCCGAGAAGAGCAGATACAGGGGGAGCGTGAGCAGGGCGATCGGGATCAGGAACGAGCCCACCACGCAGGCGAACACCGCCTGCCGGCCGGGGAAGTCGAAGCGCGCCAGACCGTAGCCCGTCGCCAGCGCGATCAGCGTGCCGCCGAGCGAGCCGACGCCCGCGTACAGGAACGAGTTCGCCGTCCAGCGCAGGAAGATGCCGTCCTCGTAGGTGAACAGCTGGTGGATGTTCTCCCAGAGGTGCATGCCCGAGAACCAGAGGCCGTTGCTCTGGTACAGGCCGACGCGGTCCTTCGTCGCGGCGGTGATCAGCCACCACACCGGGAACAGGCTGTACACGCTCGCCAGCACCAGGCCGACCAGCACGAACCGCTGGCCGCCGCGTGACCGGGAGCGGGGGTCCGGGCGGGACAGACGGCGGACTGGGCCCTTCACCTCAGGGCGCTCGGGGCGCTGCTTCGTCGGCGTCGCCATCAGTCGACCTCCTTCGAGGTGAGCCGGTAGAAGAGGAAGGAGGCGAGACCGAGGATGAGCGCGAGCAGCACCGAGAGGGCCGCCGCGTAGTGGTAGTTGCTCGCGTTGAACGCCTGGTTGTAGATGATCATGATCGGGGTGAAGGCGTCGTCGACCGTCTGCGGGGTCACGTTCCGGAACAGGGCCGGCTCGTTGAACAGCTGCAGCATCTGGATGATCGAGAGCAGCCCGGTGAGCACGAGTGCGCCGCGGACGTGCGGGATCTTGATGCTGCGCGCGATGCGCAGCTCGCTCGCACCGTCGAGCCGGGCCGCCTCGAAGAGCTCGCGCGGCACGGCCTGCAGAGCGGTGTAGATGATCACCATGTTGTAGCCGATGCCGTGCCAGGTCAGCAGGTTGCCGATGGACGGCCAGACCATCGACGGCGCGAAGAAGTCCCACGAGAGGCCGAGGAACCTGCCCAGGGAGGTGAGCGGGCCGACCTCCGGGCTGTAGAGGTTGATCCACACGATGGCCGCGACCACACCCGGGATCATGTACGGGATCAGGAGCAGAATGCGGAACCGGTTGGCTGCGCGGGCCGTCGCCGCGTCCAGGAGCAGGGCGAAGAGCAGGCTGAGGGCGAGCATCACCGGGATCTGCACGCACGCGAACAGGAACACCCGGAGCACCGAGCCCATGAACGCGCCGTCGGACAGGCCCTGCTGGTAGTTCTCCAGGCCGACGAACTTCTCCGTCGCGGCGCCGCCGAGGCCGAGCCCCGACTGCTGCTCCTTGAAGAGCGACTGGTAGGCCGCGTAGCCGATCGGCACCAGATAGAGGAAGGCGAAGCCGAGCTGGAAGGGCACCGTGAAAGCGGCACCCTTCCAGCACTGGGAGCGAATCATCGTCGAACGCCTCAGCCCTTCACGCTGATGCCGCGGGACTTCAGGTCCTTGACCGTCCACTCCTGCATGTGCGCGAGCAGATCGGTGACCTTCTGCTCCTTGTTCACGACCTTCGCCCAACCGGTTGCCAGCTCGGTGAACATAGCCGTCCAGTTGGGGCCGAACGTCCAGTCCGTGGTGACGGTGGACAGGCTGTCCGTCACGGTCTTCTTCGTCGCGTCGTAGTGCGGGCCGAGGAGCTTCTTCGAGATGGCCTTGTCGACGTAGGCGCTGCTGTCGGCGAGCGCGGGCAGCACGCCGTTGCCCGTCTCCGGGTCGGCCATCGTGCCCACCGCCCCGGTGTTCGTGGACATCCACAGTGCGGCCTCGGCCGCCTGCTGCTGGTTCTTGCAGTCCTTGGTGACCAGCGTGACGCCGCCGCTCTGGTTGGTGCCTGCCGGGGTCCTCGCCGCCTCACCGGTGAACGTCGGCCACGGTGAAGTCGCCCATTTTCCATTGGACTTGGTGAAGTTCTGCACCATGCCCGCCATCTGCCAGGTGGAGATCTGGCGGGTGACCGTGCCGCCCTTGTCGTAGTTGCGCTGCACGGCCGCGTAGTCGGCGAAGGAGAGCTTCGAGTCGAGGTCGTTGTCGATGATCTCCTGGATCACCTTCGCGGCCTTCAGCGTGCCCGCGTCCTGGAAGTCCACCTTCCAGGAGTCGCCGTCGATGGCGTACCAGTGGGCGCCCGCCTGCATGGCGAGCACTTCGAGGGTGCTCGGGTCCTCGCCCGCGTAGTTGGTGAGGTAAATGCCGTGCTTCTTCAGGGTCTTGCCCGCGGCGATGAAGTCGTCCCAGGTCCGCGGGGCCTTGATGCCGAACTTCTTGAAGACGTCCGCGCGGTAGATCGTGAAGTTCGGCGCCGAACTCGTCGGCACGCCGTATGTCTTGCCCTGCACCTGGCCGCTCGCCCAGGCGCCGGCGTTGAACTTGTCCTTCGCAGGGTCCACGTACCGGCCGATCTCGGCGAGCGCGTTCTGCGAGACCCAACTGGTCACGTACTCCGCGGTGTTCTGCACCAGGCACGGCGCGTTCTTCGCCTTGAGGGCGTTCGCCAGCTGCTTCTGCATCGTCAACTGGTCCGTGACCTTGGTGTACTTGAGCTTGACGTCCTTGTGGGAGTCGTTGAACGCCTTGACCACGGCCGGCTGGCCGTTGGCCCAGCCCCAGAACTGGAGGGTGACCGGGCCGGAGGAGGACGCGGCGTCCTTGGAGTCGGAGCCGGAACCGCCGCAGGCGGTGAGCAGGCCCGACAGGGCGAGGGCCGCGGCGGCGGCGCGGACGAAGCTTCTCCTGGTGCTGCGTGCCGTGACGCTGGTGGAGTTCATCTGACCGTGATCCTTCGGCGAGTAGTCGTGCGCAAGGGGACGGGCCGGAACGGAGGGCGGCGGCTCTCGGCTCGCCGGAGGGTGGCGGCCGACGCGGACGGCCTGGCGGAGTTCGTCCGGCAGTGCGTCATAGAAAGCGGTTGTCGTGGACGGTAGGCCAGGGAATCGGTACGGAGCAAGAGGCGGGCGGAAACTTATTTCGGCGCGAGGGCGGAACAGTGAGTTCCCGGTGACGCCGACGGACGCGAAAGGCGGCACGGGACAGAGAATCGCCCCAGCTCAGAGAAGCAGCTGAGGCGAGCCGTGCCGGAAAACGGCACGGAAAACGGCGAGTAACAGGGAATCAGCGCGCCGGTGCGGGCGGCAGCACCGACTGCCGTACGACGACATGGGTGCCGAGCACCTGATGGCCGCCGTCACCGCCCGAGCGCCGCACGTCGCCGCCCCTGCGCCAGTCGGCCACCGCGCGCAGGGCGACATGGCCCATCTCCTCGTACGGCACGTGCACGGTGGTCAGTTGAGGGGTGAGCTGGGAGGCGAGCGGGATGTCGTCGTAGCCGACGACCGACACGTCCTCCGGGACCCGCAGGCCCGCCTCGCGCAGCGCCTGCATCGCGCCCGCCGCCACCACGTCGGTGCCCGCGAGCACGGCGGTGAACCGCACCCGCCCGGCCAGACAGGCGCGCACCGCCTCGAAACCGTGCCCGTAGTCGTACGGACCGTGCCGCACCATGTCCGGGTCGAACGGTGTGCCGTACGTCGCGAACGCGCGCCGCGCCGCGCTCAACCGGGCCTGCGCCGTGGTGAGTTCGGCGGGCCCCGGCAGGACGAGGATGTGCCGGTGGCCGGCGGAGAGCAGATGGCCCGCCATGGCGTAGGCCCCGCCGTCGTTGTCGTAGTTCACCGTCGTCACCGGCACGTCCCGGTCGAGCGGCGGGCGGCCCACCAGGACGAGATGGGAGCCCGCCGCGTCCAGGGAACGGGCGAAGCGGTCCATGCGCTCGCGGTACTCGTGCATGTCGTACGCGCCGCCGAGCAGGATCACCGCGGCGACCCCCTGCCGGCGCATCAGCTCGACCAGGGCCAGCTCGCGCTCGGCGTCGCCGCCCGTGGTGCCGACCAGCGAGAGCCAGCCGCGCAGCGACGCCGCGTCCTCGACCCCCTTGGCCACATGGGCGAAGGCCGACCCCGTGACGTCGTCGAGCAGGATCGCGACCGTGGGGGTGGCGGTGGTGCCGCCCGCGAGGGAGCGGGCGTGCGCGTTCGTCACGTAGTCCAGGTCCTGCACCACCTTGAGCACGCGGCGGCGCAGGTCGTCCGAGACCGGATAGTTCCCGGACAGGACCCGCGAGACGCTGGCGACCGAGACGCCCGCCCGCTCGGCCACGTCCCGGATCGTGGCGCGTGCGGGGGCCGCCGGGGGCTTGCGCTGGCTCACTGGTGGGGCTCCTTACGTCCGTACGTCCACGTGCTGGGCACCGGGTTCCCCGGGCGGGGGAGCCGCTCGGATGCGCGTCGGGGCGGGCCGCGGCCACCGTACGGCCGGGACGAAGCGAAAAATGTTTCCGGGTTTCTGAAAGCGTATTCCACCGTAGATCCGCCGGGGAACGACGGTCAACCGGGCCGATGCGTACGGAGGTTGGGGCGCGTCCCGCGCGTCAGGCGGCGGTCCCGCCGCGGTGGGCCGGGGCGCCGGACACCGACAGTGGGCCGATGGATCCGGCGCAGTCGCAGGTCGGATCGTTGTCGCGGACCGTGAGCCGGGCCGCGCGCACGACGGAGCGACGGCCGCCCGGATCAGCCGTGAGCCGTCGCGCTCGTCCCCGAACCACATCCGCCGGCCCCGCCCCTCCGGCGGCGGATGCACCGCCGCGTCGATCACCTGCTCGCTGCCGAGGTCGAGCCGTGAGCGGAACTCCCAGGTACGACCGTCGTCCTCGCTGACATCGACTCGGGTTCTTTGTGGGGCGGTTGGGGGACCTGGGGAGCGGCAACCGGTGACTGGTCGCCGACGACGCCCGACGGTGCACAGGTTTCACGAAAGCCGGTTCAGACTCTTGACGTCGCTGCTCCGGCGGAAGAGGCTCTGCCCCACGCCAGGCAACCGGTTTCTACTGCGATGCCGGATGCCTGGCATATCGATCCATGACCGAAATCCAGAACGAACAGTTCCCGACCAGGAGGTGGTGCGCCGATGCCCCCACGCACTGATGCCTCTTTGAGTCGTCGACGGGTTCTCCCGCTGTCGGCGGGTGGCGCCGCGGCGGGCGCGGGCGCGCTCAGCGGCTGCGCCCTACAGGTGTCGTCCGGGGTGAGCGGCCCCGGCGAGACCGAGCCGGTCACGTACGAGGAGTGGTTCGACACCGCGAAGAAGCTTGTGGTTCCCAAGAACGGGCAGACCACCGTCTTCGGCGGCAGCTACTCGGGTTGGTACCGCTCCACACGGCTCGCGATCATGACGGCGTCCGCCGGCGGCAGCCTCTTCAACGACGACTTCTCCGCGGTCGACTTCACCACCCCCGACGCCCCCGCGCGCCCGTGCCCGAACTCCAGGCCGCGGCCTCCGTCATGTACGTCGTCCCGATCCTCCTCGTCTTCCTGGTCGCCCAGCGCGGCTTCGTCTCCGGCATGTCCACCTCCGGTCTCACATAGCCCATGTCCTCTAGGAGCTCCCGCACATGAGCAGTGATCTCACCCGCCGTAGAACCCTGCAGGCCGGCGGCGCCGCGGCCCTCGCCGCCGGACTCACCGGCCTGACCGCCCGCACCGCGTCCGCCGACGACACTGCGACCGCCTCCGCCTCGTCGTCGGAGCACGGCGCCCCGCTCCTGGTCACCTACCCGCGGCCGGCCGAGATGCCGACGAACACCAGCTACAGGGTCCGGGTGCGCACCGCCCCCGACGGGCCGTGGCAGACCCTCGACATCTGGCGCCCGCAGCTGGAGGAGATCAACCCGACCACCGGGTCCGGCAAGGTCTACAACACCTCGATGGTGTACTTCGACTTCCGCGGCTCGGTCGAGCTGGAGATCACGTACGTACCCGGGGGCACGTCCACGGCCCGGGTGCGCCCCGACGCGCTCGGCATCAAGCCCGAACTCCTCGGCGACACGCTGCGGTTCACCCTCGACGAGCCCCGCGACGTCGTCGTCCAGGTCAACGACCTCACCTTCGACGCCCTGCACGTCATCACCAACAGGATCGACCCGCGACCGCCGTCCGCCGACGACCCGGACGTGATCTACTTCGGCCCCGGCGTGCACACCGTCACGAACAACGTGCTGACCGTGCCCAGCGGCAAGACCGTGTACCTCGCGGGCGGCGCCGTCCTCAAGGCGCAGGTGTACTTCAAGAACGTCGAGAAGGCCGCGGTCACCGGGCGCGGCATGCTGCACGCCGGTCCCGGCGCCGTCCTGTGCGAGGGCAGCAGGAACATCCGCGTCGAGGACATCATCATCATGAACCCGAACGGATACGCGGGCACCTTCGCCATGAGCGAGAACGTCCACATCTCGAAGGCCCGCGCGTTCAGCTCCAAGGGCAACGGCGACGGCTTCGACGTGTTCTCGTCGACCGGGATCGTCTTCGACGGCTGCTTCATGCGCAACTCCGACGACTGCTTCGCCCTCTACGCCCACCGCTGGGACTACTACGGCGACACCCGCGACATCACCATCCAGAACTGCACCATGTGGGCCGACGTCGCCCACCCGGTGAACGTCGGCACGCACGGCAACACCGACAACCCCGAGACGATCGAGAACCTCGTCATCAAGAACTGCGACATCCTCGACCACCGCGAGCCGCAGATGAACTACCAGGGCTGCATCGCCCTGAACGTCGGCGACTCCAACCTCCTGAAGAACGTACGGATCGAGGACATCCGCATCGAGGACTTCCGCTGGGGCCAGGTCATCTGCATGAAGGTGATGTACAACCCGAAGTACAACACCTCGGTGGGCCGCGGCATCCAGGACGTGTACGTCAAGAACCTGACCTACACGGGCACCCGCGCCGAGCCGTCGCTTCTCCTCGGCTACGACGCCGACCACGCCGTCGACAACGTGACGTTCGAGAACCTCGTCATCAACGGCACCGTCATCGCCGACTCGATGAAGAAACCGACCTGGTACTACACCACCGACGCGATCCAGTGGTACTACAACGAGCACGTCACGAACCTGAAGTTCCTCACGACCGCCGAGGCCGAGGCGGCCGCCGCGTCATGACCTCCACCACTCCCAGCCGCCGGGGCTTCCTCAGCGGCACGGCGGCCCTGCTCCTCGCGTCGGGCGTGGGCACCACCCTGTTCACGCCCGGCCCGGCTCAAGCGGCCCAGAACCAGACCGAGTTCGCGCACCCCGGCCTGCTGCACAGCGCCGCCGACCTGGCCCGGATGAAGGCCGCCGTCGCCGCCAAGACGTCGCCGGTGTACGACGGCTACCTCGCGCTGGCCGCGCACGCCCGCTCGCAGGCGACGTACGCCGTCCAGAACACCGGGCAGATCACGTCCTGGGGCCGTGGCCCCGCCAACTACCAGAACCAGGCCGTCGCCGACTCGGCCGCCGCCTACCAGAACGCGCTGCTGTGGTGCGTGACAGGGGTGCGCGCCCACGCGGACAAGGCGCGCGACATCCTCAACGCCTGGTCCGCCTCGCTCACGGCGGTCACCGGCGCCGACGGCCCGCTCGGCGCGGGCCTTCAGGCCTTCAAGTTCGTCAACGCCGCCGAGCTGCTGCGGCACAGCGACTACGACGGCTGGGCCGCCGCCGACATCGCCCGCTGCGAGCGCTCCTTCCTCGACGTCTGGTACCCGGCCGTCTCCGGCTACATGCTCTACGCCAACGGCAACTGGGACCTGACATCCGTCCAGACCATCCTGGCCATCGGGGTGTTCTGCGAGAACCGCACCCTCTTCGAGGACGCGCTGCGCTTCGCCGCCGCGGGCGCAGGCAACGGCAGCGTCCGCCACCGCGTCGTCACCGACGCCGGGCAGGGCCAGGAGGCCGGCCGCGACCAGGGCCACGAGCAGCTCGCCGTCGGCCTGCTCGCCGACGCCGCGCAGGTCGCCTGGAACCAGGGCGTCGACCTGTGGGGCTTCGACGACCACCGCATCCTCGCCAACGTCGAGTACACCGCCCGCTACAACCTCGGCGGCGACGTCCCCTTCACCCCGGACCTCGACCGGACCGGCAAGTACATCAAGACGGCCGTCTCCGACAAGGGCCGCGGCTCCCTGCCGCCGATCTACGAGATGGCGTACGCGCACTACGCGGGCGTACGCGGCCTGGACACGCCGTACACGAAGGCCGCGGTCTTCAGGGGCACGGGCGGGACGCGGGCCGTCGAGGGCAGCAACGACGATCTGCCCAGCTGGGGCACGTTCGCGTACGCGGGTGCCGCGGCCCCCGACGAGCCGGGCGCGCCGGCCGCGCCCGCCGGCGTCACGGCGGCCGGTGACGGCGCGGCGGTCACCGTCTCCTGGCTCCCCGCCTCCTGGGCGCGGTCGTACACCGTGCTCCGCGCCGAGGGCGACGGCGCGTACGAGCCGATCGCCGACGCGGTGGAGAAGACCACCTGGCGGGACGGCTCGGTACGGGCCGGACGGATCTACCGCTATGTGGTGCAGGCCCTGAACTCGGCCGCCCGCAGCGGAAGTTCGGCGCAGGCCGTCGCCTGCGCCGGGCTTCCGGGGCCGTGGCAGACCCGCGACATCGGCGACACCGGCCGCGCCGGAGCCGCCGCCTTCGACGGGGAGCGGTTCGTCCTCGAAGCGGGTGGCACCGCCGACACGTACCGCATGGCGTATCTGCCGCTGCGCGGCGACGGCAGCGTCACAGCCCGCGTCGTGTGGCCGCTCAGCTCCCAGTACGCCAAGACCGGCGTCACCCTGCGGGCCTCGCTCGACCCGGACGCCGCGCACGCCGCCATGCTCGTCCAGGGGCTGCCGCTGCACACCTGGAGCGGCGTGTGGAGCGTGCGGGCAGCGGCCGGCGCCGACATCCGCGGCACCGGCAGCACCCCCGTGCCGCCCACGCAGCAGCGGGCCATCACCACCGACGCCTCCTTCCCGATCTCCGACCTCGGCACCCTGCCCGAGTCGGCGACACCGCTCGAAGCGCCGTACGTGGAAGGGGCCGGGGACGGCTACCGGCTGCGGACCCCGTACTGGGTGCGGATCACCCGCGCCGGCCGCCACTGCACCGGTGCCATCTCGCCCGACGGAACGCACTGGACCGACGTCGGCACCACCGAGGTCGAGTTGGGGCACACCGCCTACGCCGGACTCGTGCTCTCCTCCTGCCTCGGCGTCGCCCAGGAGTACGCGGAGACCGGCACCGGCGCCTTCGACGACGTCCGCGTCGAGTCCGCGACCGGCAGCGTGGTGTGGGCGGTGCCCGCACCCACCCGTACCGCGGCCGACCTGACGGCCGTCGCGGGCCCCGACGCCGTCGAACTCGCCTGGACCGACCCCGACCTGAGCGCCCGCTACACCGTCCTGCGCTCCGACGGCGGTCCCTTCAGGACAGTGGCCCGCGACATCGGGCCGGTCGGCTTCGGCGCCCGCATCCGCCACGTCGACGTCACCGGCACGCCCGGGACCTCGTACCGCTATGCCGTCGCCAAGAAGAACGGCAGCGGACGCGGCCCCCTCTCGTCGCCCGTCGCCGCGACCATGCCCACCCCGGCCGCGCCTCAACTGGCGGCACTGAGACCGGTGTTCGCGAACAGGGGCAGGGAGTTCCGCTGTCTGCTGCGCGCCGACCACGGGCCCGTGCGCTTCGGCGCCGAAGGGCTGCCCAAGGGACTGCGCCTCGACGCACGAAGCGGACTCATCACCGGAAAGCCCGCGCAGACGGGGGAGTTCACCCTCGCCACCACGGCCGCGAACGCCGCCGGAAAGACGACCGGCACCCTCACCCTCACCGTCGGCACACCGCCGCCCGACCCGTGGACGTACGGCGATCTGGGCGATGTCGTCGTCGACGAGCGGGAGTTCGGCACCCTCGGCGTCGTCGCCGTACGCACCTCCGGCAGCACCTCGTACGCCGACGGGGCCTTCACCGTGCGCGGCGCGGGCAGCGATCTCAACGTCAACGGCCAAGGCATGACCGGGCAGTTCGTGCACCGGGTGGTGAGCGGGGACTGCACCGTGACCGCCCGGCTGCGCGCCCGCTCCGGCGCCTCGGGCGACCGGGTCGGCATCCTCATGACCAAGTCGCTGTCCCCGTTCGACCTGGCCGCCGGAGCCGTCGTCACCGGCGGCACCACCGCCCAGCTGATGCTGCGCACCAAGGTCGCGGGCGGCTCCGCCTTCACCGGGAACGGCACCGTCGCCGCACCCTGCCTGCTGCGGCTGACCCGGACCGGCACCACCTTCACCGCCGCCGCCTCCACCGACGACGGCACCACCTGGACCACCCTCGCCACCGGCGAGGTCACCGCTTTCGGCGACGCCCCCTACTACGCGGGCCTCGTGGTCTGCTCCCGCGACCAACAGGCCCTGGCCGCCGCCGAGTTCGACGAGGTGATCGTCACCTCCGACTGAATGCCCCCCACCGATTGGAGAGCGTCCGATGAGCCGCACGTCTCCGCACCACCCCCACACCCCGGTCACCGGGCCGAGCCGCCGACGTCTGCTGCAGACCGTCGGCGGCCTGGCCGCCGGACTCGGAGTCACCGGGATCCTGGGCGGCGCCGCCAGTGCCGCCCCCGCCACCTGGACCCACCCCGGCATGCTGCACAACGCCGGAGACATCAACCGGGCCCGCGTCAGAGTCGCCGCCGGCACCGACCCCTGGCTGTCCGGCTGGAACAAGCTGATCGCCAGCGCGCACTCCCAGTCCACCTGGACCAACCGCGCCACCGCCGAGATCGTCCGCGGCGGCGACGGCACCCAGAACTACCCGCAGCTCTACAACGACATCGCCGCCGCCTACCAGAACGCCCTGCGCTGGCACATCGCCGGCACCGAGGCCAACGCCGCCTGCGCGGCCGCGATCCTCAACGCCTGGTCGACGACGCTCACCACGATCAGCGGCAGCTCCGACCGGTTCCTCGCCGCCGGGATCTACGGCTGGCAGTTCGCCAACGTCTGCGAACTCATGCGGGACTACGACGGCTTCGACCTGGCCGCCGCCCAGGAACTCCTCGGATCCGTCTTCTACCCGATGAACAACGACTTCCTGACCCACCACAACGGCGCCTGCATCACCCACTACTGGGCCAACTGGGACCTGTGCAACATGGCGTCGGTCCTCGCCATCGGCATCCTCAACGAGGACTCGGCCAAGTACGACCAGGCCGTCACCTATTTCAAGTCCGGCGCGGGCAACGGCTCGATCGCGCACGCCGTGCCGTTCCTGTACACGGACTCCGACGGGTACGGGCTCGGCCAGTGGCAGGAGTCGGGCCGCGACCAGGGCCACACCATGATGGGCATGGGGCAGATGGGCGCGATCTGCGAGATGGCCTGGAACCAGGGCGACGACCTCTACGCGTACGACAGCCGCCGCTTCATGAAGGCCGCCCAGTACGTCGCCAAGTACAACCTCGGCAACGACGTCCCCTACACGACGTACAGCTGGGGCGCCGGCCAGTCCTGCGCCTACAGCGAGCAGACGGTGATCTCCGACGTCTCGCGCGGACAGGTCAGGCCGGTCTGGGCACAGCTGCACTTCCACTACAACCGGCGGCTCTACCTCGACGACAAGTACATCTCCGCCCTGTACTACTCCGTCGCCCCCGAGGGCGGGGGAGGGGACTACGGCACCACCAGCGGCGGCTTCGACCAGCTCGGGTTCGGGACGCTGATGTACGCCAAGTGACCCGTCGGACGGTCAACTCCCCGGATGGGCCGTCGAGTTGCGCACCACGACGTGGGTGCCGAGCAGCAGATGCTCGTCCGGGGCGTCCGGCTCGCGGGACAGCGCCGTGCGCACCGCGAGCCGGCCCAGCTCCTCGTACGGCACGTGCACCGTCGTCAGCGCGGGGAACAGGTCGCGGGCGACGGGCACGTCGTCGTACCCGACGAGCGAGACGTCCCCGGGGACGCTCAGGCCCGCCTCGTGCAACGCGGTCAGCGCGCCCGCCGCGACCATGTCCGTCGCCGCGAACACCGCACTGAAGTCGAGCTTGTCGGCCAGCGCCCGGCGCATCAGACGGTGCCCGCTGTCCCGCGTGAAGTCGCCGGGCAGCCGCAGCGCCGGATCGGGTTCCAGGCCGAACGCGCGGTGCGCCGCGACATAGCCACGCTCGCGGCCCTGGAGCGTCGTGTTCTCCGGGGCGCCACCGAGGAACAGCACCCGGCGGTGGCCCCGGCCCAGCAGATGCGCGACGAGGGCGTGGGCGCCGCCCTCGTTGTCGTACTCGATGACGGTGGCCCGCGCCTCACCGGCCAGCGGCGGACGCCCGCACAGCACGAGCCGGGAACCCGCCGCGTGCAGGGCCTGCGCCATCCGGGCCGTACGCGCCTCGTACTCCGCGGAGCCGTGCGCGCCGCCCACCAGGATCACCGCCGCGGCCCGCTGCGCCCGCATCGTCTCCACGAACGCCAGCTGCTGGTCCGCGTCGCCGCCCGTGCTGTGCACCAGACACAGATGCCCGAGCCTCGTCGCCTCGCGCTCCACCCCGTGCGCCATCTGCGCGAACGACGGGCCCGTGATGTCGTCGAGCACGAACGCCAGCGTCGGGGTGCCGGTGCCCGCGATGGCCTTGGCCCGGGCGTCGGGGACGTAGTCGAGCGCGGCCACCGCCCGCATGACGCGGTTGCGGGTGTCCGCGCTCACCGGATAGTCCCCGCCGAGCACACGGGACACCGTCGAAGCGGACACCCCCGCCGCGGCCGCCACGTCGCGGATCGTGTGCCGGCCCTGCGCCTCGGCGCTCTTCCTCGTCATGCGGAACGTCCCCTCCCGGTGCCACCGTTGCCACTCAGGGCGGCAACCGGTTCCCGGAGGCTAGCAGTGTGCGCGTCCCCGGGGAATGGCCGGACAGGTCACGGATCGGGCAGGCCGGCCACGGGCCGGCGGGGCGGCCCGGGAGGTCAGGCGTGCGCCGGCTGGAGCCCGGCGTACACCCCGCCCCTGGCCAGGAGTTCGGCGTGCGTGCCCTGCTCCGCGATCCGGCCGCCCTCCATCACCACGATCCGGTCGGCGCCCTGGATCGTGGAGAGCCGGTGTGCGACGACGAACACGGTGCGGCCGTGCACCAGACGGGCCAGCGCCTCCTGGACCAGCGCCTCGGAGCGGTTGTCCAGCGCAGACGTCGCCTCGTCCAGGACCAGCACCCGCGGGTCGCGGATCAGGGCGCGGGCGATGGCGAGCCGCTGCCGCTGCCCGCCGGACAGGCGCGCCCCGCGCTCCCCGACCACCGTGTCCAGACCGCGCGGCAGCCGCTCCACGAACTCCAGGGCGTTGGCGTCGCGCAACGCCGCGAGCAGCGTCTCCTCGTCGGTGTCGCCGAGCCCGTACGTGACGTTGTCGCGGATGCTGCCCTCGAACAGGATCGACTCCTGCGGCACGACCGACAGGAACCGGCGGTAGCTGCGCAGGTCGAGGCCCGCCATGTCGGTGCCGTCGAGCAGGATCCGGCCCGACGTCGGACGGATGAAGCCGATGAGCAGGTTCAGGACCGTCGACTTGCCCGCGCCCGACGCGCCGACCAGCGCGATCGTCTCACCGGGCCGCGCGCTCAGCGTGAACCCGGTGACGGCGGGCTCGTCGGGCTTGTCGTCATAGGCGAATCCCACGTCCTGGAAGTCGATGCGGCCGCTCACCCGTGCCACGGCCGCCTTGCCCGCGTTGCGCTCCAGGTCGGGGGCCTGCAGCACCTCGCCCGCCGAGCGGACCGATTCGAGCCCCTTGCTGATCACGGGGGCGAGGCCGAGCAGGGTCGTCACCGAGCCCGTCAGGATCGTGAAGAACGCGCTCAGCATCACCACGTCGCCCGGGGTCACCGGCAGCCAGCCGTGGTAGGCCACCAGCGCGGAACCCGTCAGACAGGCGACGCCGAGGATGTTGAGCATGACCCAGGCGGCCGAGTTGAAGCGGGCGTTGACGGTGTCCAGGCGCAGCCCCGCCGCGAACACCTGGCGCAGCGAGCCGTCGACCCGGCCCAGCGCCGTGCGCTCCAGGCCGTGCGCGCGGGTGATGGGGATGAGGGTCGTCATCTCGCCGACCTTGGACGACAGGTGCTCGACCTCGCGGCGGAAGTCCTCGTTGTGGCTGCGCATCCGCATGCGCAAACGCATCACGAGCCAGCCCGCCGCCGGGACGACCAGCAGGAACACCGGCAGGAACGCGGGCACCCGGATGCCGATGACGACGAGCCCGCCGACGAGCGTGACGACGGCGCCCAGGCCCATGTCGGCGCTCTGCTGCACCATCTGCTCGACCGACTCGACGTCCCTGACCACCTTGGCCTGCAGTACGCTGGAGCTGACCCGTGAGTGGTAGCCGATGTCGAGCTGCTGCATCCGGCGGCACAGCGCCGAGCGCAGCGTCGTGCCCATGCGGCGGATGCTGCCGGCCAGCAGGCGCACGTACCACTGGTGCAGCGGATAGTTGATCACCAGGATGAACAGGAGCACCCCCGTGGCCTGCCACAACCGGGCCTCGGAGCCGTGCTGCACCACCACGTCGAGGACCACCGCGGTGATCATCGGGAGCAGCCAGATCGGACTGTGCTTGATGACGAACAGGGCGGCCGCGCCCGCGAGTTTGCCCCGGTCGGGGCGGAAGAGGTGGCCGAGCGTGCGGATGGGGTTCTCGCCCCGGTAGCGGTGGTCGAGGTGGTCGAAGTCGGTGGCGGGGTGTGAGGCGCCTGGCGGGAACGAGGAAACCGGTCGCTGCATGGAACGATCTCATCGCGCCGGGTCGCTGCTTTCAACCCCCCAAATTCCGTGGCCCTTTGGCGACGGTTCGCGTACTTCACGTGCGGCTGATCCATTGACCGTGCCGAGCGCTGCGGCCTAGGTTGGGAACCGGTTTCTATCGGGAACCGGTTTCTGGTCCCCGACGTCCGGTCACCGGTCTCCGATCACGGACGTCCGGTCCCCGCTCTCCGGGCCCTGAACTCTGTCCGGCCGTGCAGGAAGGTCTCCTCCGTTGCCCGAACCCCTCTTCGGCGCTCGCCCCAGGGCGCTGTTCGCCATGAGCGCCGCGACGCTGCCGCACGCCTTCCCGCCGCCGGTCCTCGCCCGGCTGCGGGAGCTCGCCGACATCACCCCGGACCTGGTCGTCGAGGACTTCGCCGATCCGCGCGCGCGGGCGGCGCTCGCCGAGGCCGAGGTCCTGGTCACCGGGTGGGGCTGCCCGCCGATCGACGCCGCCGTGCTCGCCGCCGCGCCCCGCCTGAGGGCTGTGCTGCACGCCGCGGGCTCGGTCAAGTCGCTTGTCACAGAGGCCTGTTGGCGGCGTGGCCTGCTGATCTCCTCAGCCGCTCAGGCGAACGCGCTGCCCGTCGCCGAGTACACCCTCGCCATGATCCTGCTGGCGGGCAAGGGACTGTTCGCGCTGCGCGACTCCTACCGCGCCACCCGCACCTTCGAGATCGGCGCCATCGTCGAGGGCGTCGGCAACCACGGCCTGCGCGTCGGAGTGATCGGCGCCTCCCGGATCGGCCGCCGCCTCATCGAGCTGCTGCGCCCCTTCGACTTCGAGGTGTCCCTCGCCGACCCGTACGTGACCGAGGAGGAGGCCGCCGCCCTCGGCGTGCGACCGCGTCAACTGCACGGCCCCGACGGGCTCTTCGCCACCAGCGACATCGTCACCGTGCACGCGCCGCAGACCCCGGAGACCCGGCACCTCGTGGGGCGTCGCGAGCTAGCCCTGATGCGCGACGGCGCCGTGCTCGTCAACACCGCGCGCGGCAGCCTCGTGGACACCCAGGCCCTCGTCGGCGAGGCCCGTACCGGCCGGATCGGCGCGATCCTCGACGTCACGCACCCCGAGCCGCTGCCCGCCGACTCCCCGCTCTACGACCTGCCGAACGTCTACCTCACCCCGCACGTCGCCGGCTCGCAGGGCAACGAGATCGCCCGGCTCGGCCTCGCCGTCGTGGAGGAGATGGAGCGCCTGTGCGCGGGCCTGCCGCTCGGGCACCCCGTCGACCACGCCGGTCTCGAACGGGCGGCCTGAACCCGCCGCCGAGGCGAGCGCCGAAAAACTGTCGAAGCCGGGGGCGCCGTGAGTCGGGGCCGGCTCCCGGACCGGCGGTCGCGGTGCCTCGGCGGAGAACACGGGACCGGGGTCGGGGTCTCGGCGTCGGTCACGGCCGCCACTCCGCCTGGTGACCGGGCCGGTGCCGGTACGTCTCGGCGATGAGGCGGAGGATCTTCCGGGTGGTGTCGGCCGGCTGCTTGAGGGCCCAGGCGATCAGCTTGGTCTTGGCGGTGACCTCTTCCAGTACCCGCATCGGGTCGTGCTCGGCGATGTGGATGCTGACACTCGTGCCCTGATCGTTATCGGCGGGGACGATGACGCGTCCCGCCTCGTCCGCGACCACCGTGGCTCCGTAGTCGCCTCGCCGGTGGACCCATCGGCCCTGAGGGAGGAGCCACCGGCCCCCGGGATCGCGCGGAACGAGATGTTCCTCCCGCCCGGGGAACTCCATGGCCGCCTTCGCGATCCGCTCATCGTCGTGCAGTTGGTCCTCGAGCCAGCGGACCAGGTCATCCATCGGTGCGCTTCTCCCAGGCGGCGATCATGAGCCGCATGTTCTCACGCTGTCGCCCTTCGTGAGATTCGTGGGCCGCCGGTGCATCCGCGTGCGCCCCCGGGAGCGTAGAAGACGGTGTGGCAGCGGGCACTACCCCGCCCGCTGCTCCCCTTCGCCGCTGGCGTCGGACGCCTGCAAGCCCGGCGTCAGCGGCTCATACGCATCGGCGGCGCTCGGCCATCCGGACCGCCGGAACCCGAGGCTTGTCCCGCCATCGAGGGAGCAGGGTGGACGGCCATGAGTTGCTCGGGGACCATGAGCCGCATGCCAACGTGGACTATCAAGGCGGAGCCGGTCCTCGGCCCGGGCGTCGACGAGGTGATGCGGGAGTACTTCACCGAGATGGGGCTGCGGGTACTGGGGCGTCCGGGTACAGAGGCCGAGCTGCAAGCGGTGCTCGTCGAGGATCCTCATCATGCGCTCAGCCCGCCCGACGGCGAGTTTCTCGTTGCGCGCGGGGACGGCGGTGAGTTCCTGGGCTGCGCAGGACTGCGACTGCTCGCCGGTGCGCCTGAGACCGCAGAGCTCAAGCGGATGTTCGTGCGCCCCGCTGGGCGGGGAGCAGGCTTGGGCCGGGGTCTCCTCCTCGCCGTCGAGCAGTCAGCCAGGAGGCTGGGCGCTACGCGGATCGTGTGCGAGACCAACACCCAACTCACGGCAGCGCGGGCTCTGTACACCAGGCACGGCTACGAGGAGACCGGGCCTTACGAAGGGCATGGCAAGGCGGATCACTGGTACGCCAAGGCCCTCGACTGAAGCACGGGACGAGCGAGGTCGAACCGCCATCGCTTGAAAATCCCCCGCTGGTGGCGGTCACTGACTGAAGCACGGGACGAGCGAGGCGAACCGCCATCGCTTGAGGATCGCCAGCTGGTGGGGGTCACTTGCCGGCGTATGCACCGCACTGCGACAAGCCAACCGGCCCGGTTGTTCGGGGGCGTCGAAGTCGTCCGCCGGGCGGGACACCGCCGGCCTCGGCCCGAAACGCCTACGGGGCAAGCTTCAGGCGGCCTTCACGATCTCCCCACGCACGGCGGCGGCCCACTCGACGACCAGCACTTCGTACTCCCGGCGCTGCGAATCGCTCAACCGCCCGCCGGTGCGCGCCATGAGGCCGCGGATCTGCTCGTTCAACAGCTCGGCAGACCGCTCGGATTCGGAGGTCTCGGCGGGGATCATGTGAAGAGCCTATGTGGTGCCACTGACAACGGGCCAGCGGGTTACGTGCGACGGCATATACCGATCCGCCCGGCGACTGTGAGGTGTGCCACAGCGGCAGCGCACGCCCCGGACAGGTACCCCTCCCACACTGGAGAGCCCCACGGACCGCTCGGGACCCGGCTTCAACCCCCAGGCCCGCGCCCGAGCCCTCACGGCTCCGCCGCCCTTCCCCCGGGTGGCGGGGCCGCCCTGTGCCCCTGGCCGCCGACGGGACCACCCAGGGGCCGCGCGGTCGTGCCGGGAGGCGGGGCGGACGGACCTGACGACACGGGTCGTGGAGCGGCGGCTCGGCGAGGATGTCGGCCTGCTCATGGGCGGGGGCACGGGACGTCACGGCGATGCAAGCTGATGCCGGCCGGCGCCGCCGGTTGAGGCCGGTCCCGACGCCCGGCCGTCCCACCCCCGCGCGTCGGCGCGCCGCCCCCTCATGGTGACGAGTGCGGGCGGCGCGCGGAGTCGGTCGAGGGGCGGTCGAGGGCTCAGTCGAGGCAGAACTCGTTGCCCTCGATGTCCTGCAGGGTGATGCAGGACTCGTTCTCCTCGTCGGCGTGCTGCGTCAGCACGTGCGTCGCCCCGAGGGCGATCAGACGCTTGGCCTCCGCCTCGAGCACGGCCAGCCGCTCGTCGCCGACGAGACCGGTACCGGCGCGTACGTCGAGGTGCACGCGGTTCTTGACGACCTTGCCCTCGGGAACGCGCTGGAAGTACAGGCGCGGGCCCGCACCGGTGGGGTCGCTGCACGCGAACCAGGCGCCCCGGGCCTCGGGCTCCTGCGTGTCCCAGAAGGCCGCCCACGTGGCGAAACCCTCGGGCGGCTCCGGTGCGACGTACCCCAGCACCTCGCACCAGAAGCGGGCGACGCGCTCGGGGTCCGCGCAGTCGAAGGTGACCTGGATCTTCTTGATCGATGACATCGGCGCACCATAGCAAGAGGGCGGTGAGCGGTGGCTACCGGATTTACGGGCGTCCGGTCGGCCGGGCGTCCGGTCGGCCCGGCGTCCGGTCGGTGGTGCGACGGTCCGCCTCGTCACAGAAGCGGCGCCGTGGGTCCCTCCGGTGCCGACCGGCGCGCCGCGACGACCGACTCGGCCACAGCCCGCACCTCGGCCTCCGGCACCTGCCGGTAGCCGTCCTCCGTGACCAGCGCGACCGACGGATAGATGTGGCGGCTCAGATCGGGGCCGCCCGTCGCCGAGTCGTCGTCCGCCGCGTCGTACAGCGCCTGCACCGCCACCGTCGTCGCGTCCGCCGCCGACATCCCCGGGCGGTAGAGCTTCTTCAGCGCCCCGCGCGCGTACGGCGAGCCGGAACCGTCGGAGTGGTAACCGACCGCCTCGTACGGCCCGCCGGTGACGTCGAAGGAGAAGACCCTGCCGGTGCCGCGCGCCGTGTCGTACCCGGCGAGCAGCGGGATGACGGCCAGCCCCTGCATGGCCTGGGCGAGATGGTCGCGGATCATCGCGGCGAGGCGCTGCGCCTTGCCGTTGAGGGTAAGGGAGCGTCGCTCCAGCTTTTCGTAGTGGGCCAGTTCGAGCTGGTAGAGGCGGACCAGCTCCTTCGCCAGGCCCACCGTTCCCGCGAACGCCACCGCCGTGTGCTCGTCGGCGTAGTTGACCTTCTCCAGGTCGCGCTGCGCGATCACATTGCCCATCGTCGCGCGCCGGTCGCCGGCCATCAGCACGCCGCCGTCGAAGGTCAGGGCGAGCACCGTGGTGCCGTGCGGCACGTCGTGCACCGGCCCGGTCTCCCGGTTCCACGGCAGACTGTGCGGGGCGACGCGTTCGACAAGACGCGTGAAGGACGACGTGCTGCTGTCCAGGAACACGGGCGGCAGCCCGCGCTGGTGCTCGGTCATATGGGCTCGCTTTCGGTCGGCGTCCTCGGTCGGTGCGGCACGGCACCTTCGTTGGTGCTCCGTACGGCTATCTGTCCCGTACCGGGCCCCGCAGAACCTGCGTTCGTGTCCTCGTTCGACGCGGCATGGCATTCTGGGCCGATGAACGGTCCCGAGATCATCGTCGAAGTCGCCCCCGAACTGGGCATGTTCGTGCCCCGCGCGTTCCGGGACGGCACGGCGGCCCCGCTCGCCGTCGACGGTGTCTCGACGCTCGGCCACGTCGTCGAGTCCCTCGGGGTGCCTCTGACGGAGGTCGGCACGCTCGTCGTGGACGGCGCCGAGGTGCCGGTCGCGCACATCCCGGGCGCGGGCGAGCGGGTCGGCGTACGTCCCGTGGCCCGTCCGCAACAGGTCCCGGGCGCCCCGCTCCGCTTCCTCCTCGACGTCCACCTCGGCACCCTCGCCCGCCGGATGCGACTGCTCGGTGTGGACGCCGCCTACGAGTCCACGGACATCGGCGACCCGGCCCTCGCCGCGCTCTCGGCCGCCGAGCGCAGGGTCATGCTCAGCCGCGACCGCGGCCTGCTGCGCCGCCGCGAACTGTGGGCCGGCGCCTACGTCTACAGCGACCGCCCCGACGACCAACTCCGCGACATACTCGGCCGGTTCGCCCCCGTGCTGCGTCCCTGGACCCGCTGCACCGCCTGCAACGGCACCCTCACCGAAGCCCGCAAGGAGGACATGGCCGAGCGCCTGGAGGGCGGCACCCGCGCCACGTACGACGTGTTCGCCCAGTGCGAGGCCTGCGCCCGCGTGTACTGGCGCGGCGCGCACCACGACCGTCTGGAGGCGATGGTGGGGGAGGCGGTGGCAGAGTTCGGCCGGAGCTGACGGGCCGGGCCCGGTCGGCCCTGCGCGACCTCCGCCTCAGGGGGCCAACGCCGCTGAGACCAGGGCGAGTCGGTCCGGCGGGAGAGCGAAGCGGTTCGCCGGGTTGCGGTACGAGTACGGGCCGTCGTTGCGGCGCACCCCGTCGGGGCCCGTGGTCCACTGCGGTGCGCCGCACGGGCCCTGGTGCTCGGTGATCAGTGTCGCCAGTCGCTGCGGATCCTCCACCGCCGTCAGGGCGTCGAGCGCCGCCGCGACCCGGTCCGCGGCGTCGTCGGGCACGTCCGCGTCGCCGAACGCGGGCAGCAGGAGCAGCAGCCGGGCATCGGCGTCCGTGGTGGAGCCGCCCGGCAGACGGTTGTCCGCGGCGGCCGTCAGCTCGGACCAGGACAGGGCGGGGCCCATGAAATGGCCGTCGTCCGAGGCGAGAAGCTCGGCGCGGTCGGCGGCGCCGGGGTGCAGGAGATGGTCGATGCCCCGGTCGTCCGTGAGATTGCGGTACACGACGTGCAGTCGCCCGCCCCGGACCGGCACCGTGAACACGGGCCACCGCGCCTGCCCCGTCAACTCCCGGTGGAAGGCCTCGGCGGCGTCGAGGTCCGCGCCCCACAGCAGCTCCTGGGCCTCCTCGTTCACCAGTACGCACGGGGTGAGATGCCCGAGCCAGAACAGTGGCTCGTCCAGCAGTTCGGAGCGGTGCGCCAGGGGACCGCTCTCGTAGCCGGGGATCCGGTCCCGCCGGGCCTCTCCGGTCCGGGACGTGCCTACGCCCATGTCGGTGTCGGTGTCGGTGCTGTCTGTCGTCACGGGGCCAATGATGCCGGTGCCGCCGACCGGTCCACCGCCCGAGGCGGGACGCCGTGAACGTCTCGGACGAAGGAACGGAACCCCGGTCCGTGGCCGGTCGTCGTCGCACGCCGTCCCGTGAAGTCGGCCCATGCATGGGTGAGTTGGTGCCCACTTCTCCTCGCGCGGCCTTGCCGACGGAACCGTGAGGCCTCTATCCTCGCCGCCGGAAAGCGCTTTCTCCGCGCTTTCGCCTCTGTGGCGATCCGTCCCGTGGAAGCGGCAGTCCGCTTCCGGATCCGGCACAGCTGCTCCATCCCGCGCTGCCCACAGCGGCACGCAGGAGCACCACCCGGAATCCGAGGACGAACGACGAACAGGGACGGACCTCCACATGAGACGACGAGCCGCACGCGGCATCTACGCGGCGGTGGCCGCCATGGGCATGGCCGCGGCCACCGGAGCCATCCTCACGATGCCCTCCGCATCGGCCGCCGCGATCGGCGGAGCCACCGGCTACGCCACCCAGAACGGCGGCACCACGGGCGGCGCCGGCGGAACCACCGTCAAGGCGACCACAGGCACCCAGATCCACCAGGCCCTGTGCGGCCGGGCCGCAGGCGACACCCCGATCACCATCGAGGTCGAGGGCACCATCAACCACGCCAACACCAGCAAGGTGTCGGGCGAGAGCTGCAACACCGCCGACGGCGTGATCGAGCTCAAGCAGATCAGCAACGTCACGATCGTCGGCGTCGGCAGCGGCGCCGTCTTCGACCAACTGGGCATCCACATAAGGGAGTCCAGCAACATCATCATCCAGAACGTGACGGTCCAGAACGTCAAGAAGTCCGGTACGCCCACTTCCAACGGCGGCGACGCCATCGGCATGGAGACCGACGTCCACAACGTCTGGGTCGACCACGTGAACCTCATCGCCTCGGGCGGCGAGTCCGACGGCTACGACGGGCTCTTCGACCTGAAGGACAACACCCGGTACGTCACGCTCTCGTACAGCACGCTGCGCAACTCGGGCCGCGGCGGCCTCGTCAACTCCAGCGACAGCAACATCGAGAGCAGCTACATCACGTTCCACCACAACCTCTACGAGAACATCGACTCCCGTACACCCCTGCTGCGCGGCGGCACGGCCCACATGTACAACAACTACTACGTGAGCCTGAACGAGTCGGGCATCAACTCCCGCGTCGGCGCCAAGGCCAAGGTCGACAACAACTACTTCAAGGACTCCAAGGACGTCCTCGGCACCTTCTACACCGATCTGGCCGGGTACTGGGACGTCAGCGGCAACATCTTCGACAACGTGACCTGGTCCGACCCCGGGGACGAGAACAACCCGGCAGGGCCCGATCCGGTCTCCAACACCACGGTCTCCGTCCCGTACGCGTACACCTTGGACGACGCGAGCTGCGTACCGGACGTGGTGACCGCGACCGCGGGCGCCGGCAACGGCATGAAGGTGTCGGACGGCAGCTGCTCCGCGCAGAGCCCCGACCCGAGCACCACCCCCACGGACACGGCGACGCCGACCCCGACGCCGACGGACACCGCGACCGCGCCCAGCGGCACCAACCTCAGCCTGAGCTCGACAGCGGGCGCCGACGGCACGAGCAAGGCGTCCGGCACCAGTTACGGCAACGTGCGCGACGGGGACATGAGCACCTACTGGTCGCCGTCCGGCACGACCGGCTCGGTCTCCGTCAAGTGGGGCTCCGCCACCACGGTCTCCTCCGTCCGGATCCGTGAGGCGGCGGACGCCACGGGTGCCATCGGCGCCTGGCGGCTGCTGAACGCCGACACCGGCGCCGTGCTCAAGACGGGCAGCGGCGCGGGCACGATCTCCTTCGACGCCACCTCGCTGAAGAAGATCACCTTCGAGATCACCGGCGCCTCCGCGACCCCGAAGGTCGCCGAGTTCGAGACGTACGCGAGCTAGGGCACCGCGCGATCCGGGCCGACCGTCGAAGGCGACCGCGCCGCTGCCGCCGTCGGCACGGCCGAGGGCGGCGGTCCGTCCGTCGGAGCCGAGGGAGGCGCCGCCTGTGACGGTGGCGGCGCCTTCACGGCTTCCCCACCGGTCGGTCGGATCCGGAGGTCCGCCGCCCGTTCAAGATCGGTTACGCTTCCGCTTCCTGATGGCATGTACAAGTAAGGGGATGGGTGCGCGTGAAGCGGCGTCCGGCGCTCGCCGGAGTGACGATGGTGCTCGTGGCCGCGCTCGCGGCCTGCGGCGGCGGTTCGGACGGGAGCGGTTCCGTGCACGGCGGCGGCAGGGCCGGCGGGTCGTACGCCGCCCGGCAGGACGAGCGGCCGACGAAGGTCACCGGCCTGCGGGACACCGAGCGGCACATCACCCGCAGGACCACCCGCGCCAGCCGGCCGCACTACGTCAAGAAGTGCGAGACCGACACCCGCAAGGTGAAGCACACCAAGCGCAGCAAGGGCCGCACCCGCACCTGGTACACCACGACAACCGAGCGGGACTGCCACAAGGTGCGCAGCGGCACCGAGACGTACACCCGCGTCCTGCGGCGCGAGCGGTGGTGCGTACGCCTCGACGACGTGCACCGCAAGCCGGCCAAGTCCCCGGAGAACTCGGCGAAGAGCACCGGGAAGGACAACGTCTGGTTCCGGGTGCCGGCCGCCGAGTACAGCAAGGTGCACGGAGCCGACGCGCGGGCGAAGGTGACCATCGAGCCCACGGGCAAAGGGTGTTGAGCCGGCGTCGCCGACCCGCGGCCAACGCCACGATCTTGTAACCGTGCCGCCCGGTACGGCTTCCGCCGCCGTGCCCTGTCGGCACAATGAGACACATGGCTCCCTCAACGGAATTGCCGCCCCTCGCACTTGAGGACGGCACACCGGTCCGCTTCCTGCTCACCGAGCCCGTCGTGGCCGTCCCAGGCCCCGCGCCGGACACGGACGCCCCCGACCTGCCCGACGGCATGGGCGTGGCGGTGCCGGTCTCGCGGGGCGGCCAGGCCGTGGCCGCGCTGGCCACCGGCGCCCTCCAGCAGACCCTGCGCCCGCTCGGCACCCTCATCGAAGAGGTGCACAGCGTGGTCAGTGGTACCCCGGCGCCGCCGTCGGAGATCAGCGTGAGCTTCGGCATCCAGGTCGGCAGCGACCTCAAGCTGGGCATCGTCGGAGCGACGGGGCAGGCGCATCTCAACGTGACGGCCACCTGGGCCCCCGGAACGCCATCGGCCTGACCCATGAGCTGGTTTCTGCGGGACGACACGGTGGCGGGCGCGCCCGACGCCAAGGTGGCGGTCAGGGCGGCACAGGGCGACAAAGCCGTGGGGGCCGGCGTCCTGCTCGCCCCCGGCCTGGTCCTCACCTGCGCCCACGTCGTCAACGACGCACTGCAACGGTCCCCGTTCGACATGTCGCTGCCCGGCCACCACCCGGTACGGGTCGGCTTCCGCACCCATGCCTGGCAGGTCCACGAGGCCCATGTCGCGTACTGGATCCCACCGCGCCGCACCGACGACGGCGGCCCCGTGCGGGCCGGCGTCGACTCCAACTGGCTGGGCGATCTCGCCGTGCTGCGCCTCGTCGCCGACGCGCGGCAGCTGCCGAGCCCGCCGCGCCGCGTCGGCATGGCCCGGCGCCAGGCCGTGCGGGCCTGGCACGGCGGCGCGCACGAGAGCACCTTCGCCGACGGGCGCGTGACCTCCTTCGACGGACGGTTCGGGTACGTCGACGGCTTCGCGACCGGCATGGCCATCGGCCCCGCCTACAGCGGCGGACCGCTGTGGGCGCACGACCAGGAGGCCTGGACCGGCCTGGTGGCCGCCGCCCATCCGCCCCGGACCGACCCGCACACCGGCCGTCCCGCGACGTACCACCCGCAGGACCTGTCCCGGCGCAGCTGGGCCATCCCCTGGCAGCGGATCGAGGCCGAACTGCGCGCCGTGGGCGCCCTGGACTCCCTGCCCGACGAGGAACCCGACCCGCACCACCCCGCGTTCGTGCTCCTCGCCGACGCCCTCACCAGTACGTTCCCCTCGCCCGAGACCCGGCTGACCGCCGCCCTCGACCTCGCGCGCACCTGCGACGCGGCGCCGAGCAGCACGGTCACGGCGCCCACCGTGGACGAGTTCGTGCAGTTCCTGCTCACCGAGCCGCGGGCCCTGGCCGACTTCAGCGGCACCCTGCGCCTGCGCGACCCGTCGGCCGCCGACACCGCCCTCGAAGCCGCCCGCATCGCCACCCGTCCCCGGCTGCTGTCCCGGCGCGAGCTCGCCCAGCTCCACCGCTACCTCTCGGTGCTGGGCCCGCAGGTGACGGGCCGGCTCGCCGAAGCGGCGCGCGCCGCGCTGCCCAAGGCCGCGGGACGGCTCGACGGCGCCACCCTCGACGCCCTCCTCGACCAGGTCGAACCGCTCGACGGCGACAGCAGATCGCCGGAGGGCGAACCCCGCGTGCCCGGACTCCTGCGCGTCATCGAATACCTGGCCGCCACCTACAGCCCCTCCGAGCAGATCAGCCTGCGGATGTGGGTCTCGAACGTGGCGGCCCGCCTCGGCATCCCGCGTGCCGCCCTGTTCGAACGAAGGACCGACGCAGAGGAATGGGCCAAGGAACGGCGGGGCCGCTCCGACCGGGCCCGCCTCCTCGTGGAGATCACTCGCGCCGGGCGCGAGCGGTTCCGGCTGCGCACCTGGTGCGACGAGGGCGAGGGGCCGCGCCGGCTCTCCACCGACTCCACGACCACGTACTCCGGGGCCGAGGCGGCACGCGAACTGCTGCGGATCCTGGCGTCGTTGACCCTCTCCGGACCCGCCGGGCGACGTCCCATGGTGGAGGCGCTCGTGGACATGGACGGCCTCAATCTTCCCGTCGACGAATGGGAGGGCAGCGGCCCCGACGACCTCGTGCCCGGCATCCTCGGTGCCGAGTTCCCGCTCGTCGTGCACTGCCCCGAACTGCTGCGCAAGCACGAGCGGTTCGTGCCCGAGTGGCGCCGCCGCTGGCAGCGCCTCGACTCCGGCACCACCCTCAGGTTCAGCGGCACCGGCGTCGACAAGCTCAGCGCGTACGGCCGGCTGATGGACGAGACCGACGCCGTGCGCGTCCGTGTGGACGTCCCCGCCGCGGTCCGCGACGACATCGTGCGGATGTGTCTCGCCGTCGGCGTCCCCGTCGTGGTGTGGGACCGCCGGCCCGAGCACGGCTCGCACGCCCTGGAGCACACCGACGACGTCGAGACCCGCGATCTGCCCGAAGGGGTGCGCGCCTACCGCGCCAAGTCCGTCAGCACCCCGGCCGACCACCCCGGCCGCCCCGTGCTCGCCTGGGCCGACGCGGACCGTGCCGTGCCGCGGTTGCATCTGGCCGAACCGAGGGAAGGACCCGGATGAACCCGGCCCCGCCCGGCTGGATGAACCCCACCCCGCCCGCCCGCGTCTGTGTCCGTGTGCCGCCACCGCGAGAGGACCCCAGCATCCGATGAGCAACCGACCCGACGCCGACTGGCGGCTGTTCCGCGGCGACGGCTCGCGGCGCACCGTGGCGCTGCCGCCCGCACCGCCATGGCGGCGCTTCACCCCCGAGGGCCAGGAGCCCACGGGCGCCGCCCCGCTGCCGTATCTGATCAGCCAGGAGCACGCGGACGTGGTGAACGCGGCCCTGCACCTGCGCAGGCCGCTGCTCGTCACCGGCCCCGCGGGCACCGGCAAGTCGTCCCTCGCCTACGCCGTCGCCACCGAACTGGGCCTCGGCGAACTGCTGCGCTGGCCCGTCAACAGCCGCTCGTCCGTGCAGGACGCGCTCTACCAGTACGACGCCATCGGCCGGCTGCGCGAGACGACGCTCAGCCGGGACCGCGGCGATGCGGAACCCTCCATCGGTACGTTCATCAGGCTCGGCCCGCTGGGCACCGCTCTGGTGCCGGGGCAGGGGCCGCGGGTGCTGCTCATCGACGAGATGGACAAGGGCGACGTCGACCTCCCCAACGACCTGCTGACCGTCTTCGAGGACGGCGTCTTCGAGATCCCCGAACTGGTGCGGCTGCCCGAGGACATCGAGCACGTCGAGGTGCACACGGCCGACCACCGCGCGACCGTGACGGTCCGTCACGGCCGGGTCCAGTGCGCCGAGTTCCCCGTCGTCGTCATCACCAGCAACGGCGAACGCGACTTCCCGCCCGCCTTCCTGCGCCGCTGCATCCGCCTCGACCTGCCGGTGCCCGACGAGGACCGGCTGCGCGCCATCGTCGAGGCGCACCTCGGGCCCGGAGCCCTCGACTCGGCCGAGGAGATCCTCAGCCAGTTCCTCGACCGCCGCGCCGCCCACGAACTCGCCACCGACCAGCTCCTCAACGCCGTGTTCCTGCGCGGCGGCGGCGTGGACGTCGACGCCCGCGGCCTGCTCGACGCGGTACTGCACCAGCTCTCGGGAACCGTGTGACGGTGGCGTGATGACCGAGGATCCCGTACCCGGCGAGCGGCTGGCCGCGGCCCTGCGCGTGCTCTCCGCCGCCGGGGTCGACCTCGATGTGCAGCAGGCGCTCGACGTGCTCTGGCTCGCCGGACGCCTGTCGCCCGAGAACGCCCCGCTGCGCCGGTACGCGACCCCCACGTCCCCGGACGCGCCGGACCGGGCCGACGGGCCGCCGGAGCCCGTCAGGGCGAAGCCGCCCGAGAGCTCCCGGGCCGCACCCGCCGCCGCGCCCGCCGAGCGTGAACTGTTCGGCGCCGCACGGCCGTTGCCCACCCCCGACCTGCTTCCGCCGCGCCGCGACACCGTCCCGGCCGGCCGCATCGACGAGCAGCGCAGGGCCCGCCCCGTGGGCGTCCCGGAGAGTGGCGCCTTCCTCGACGAACTCGCCATGGGCCGCGCCCTGCGCCCGCTGCGCCGCCGCCACCCGAGCCGACACCGCATGGAGGTCGACGAGGCCGGCACCGCCGCCGCGCTCGCCGAGACCCTGCTGCCCGACGTCGTGCTGCGGCCCGCGCGCGAACGCTGGCTCAGCCTCGTCCTCGTCGTCGACGACGGCATCTCCATGCTGCTGTGGCACAAGGTCGCCGCCGAACTGAAGACGCTGATGCTGCGGCTGGGTGCCTTCGCCTCCGTGCGCGTACTGGGCCTGGACAGCCGGTCGGCCACCGCGCCCCGGCTGCACACCAAACCGTTCGCCCGGCGCAGCCCCACCGTGTCGCCCGCCTCGCTGCTCGACCTGTCGGGACGCACCCTCGTCCTCGCCGTCAGCGACGGCATGGGCGCCGCCTGGCGCAGCGGCGCCCTGCACCGCACCCTCGCCACCTGGGCGCGGCGCGGCCCCGTCGCGCTGCTGCACACGCTGCCGCCGCCGCTGTGGGAGTCGTCCGGGATCCGCGCCGAACGCTGGCAGGCCACCACCCGGCGGACGGGCGGCGCCAACACCTCCTGGGTCGTCACCGACCAGATCCTGCCCCGCGACCTCGTCACGTTCGACGAGGTGCCGGTGCCCGTCCTCGAACCCACCGCCGAGTCGCTCGCCGACTGGGCCGCGCTCATCGCCTCGCCCGGCACCACCGTCGAGCTGCCGCTGCTCTCGCCGCCCGGCAGCGGTGCGCACCCGGTCCCCGCGCGCGACCGGGAGAGCGTCCAGTACTTCCGCGACTCGGCGACCCCGGAGGCCTACCGGCTCGCCGCCCATCTCGCGGCCGTCGCCCCCGTCTCCGTCCCCGTCATGCACCTCGTCCAGCAGGCGGTGCCGTGGCAGGCCAGGACCTCGCACCTGGCCGAGGTGTTCCTCGGCGGCCTGGTGCGGCCGCACCCCGCACCCGTGCCCGACCCGCTGCCCAAACACCGCGTCTTCGAGTTCACCGACGAGGCGCGCCAGGCCCTGCTCGACTCGGTGCCGCACGCCGAACTCCTCAGGACCGGGCGGCGCATCGGCCGCCAGCTCGAACAACTCGCGGGCCGCAGCGCCGACTTCCCCGCCTGGCTCGCCCAGCCCGACGGCAGCGCCGTGATCCCTTCCGCGCACCGCGCGTTCAGCACCGTGGAACAGCGGCTGCTGCGGCGCTTCGGCGTGGGCGTCCGCCGGTCCGCCGACGGCGGGGGCGGGGCGCCGCTCGCGCCCGCCACCGACCTCACCGACGACTGGTCGGCGCTGACCGGTGACGACCCCGCGCGGCTCGGCCCGTACGAGCTCCTCAGCCGCCGCCGCGGTCGGCGCACCATCGCCTACCTCGCCCGCGACGACGACGGCGGCCACCTCGTCGTGCGCACCCCGCGCCCCGACTCGCCGCCGGACGCCGACCGGCTGCTGTACGTCGAGGCGGAGGCGCTGCGCCGGCTCGCCGGACGGCACGCGCCGCGGCTGATCGGCACCGGGCAGGACGAGGGGCGGCCGTGGCTGGCCATGGAACTGCTGTCCGACGGCGACGCGCCCAACGCCCAACCGCCGCGCCTGAGCGAGGTGTTCACCCGCTCCCTGGACGACGGGCACCCGGCCTTCGACGTGTTGCAGGGGCTCGCGGTAAGCCACGGGCTGGCCAGCGCGCTCAGCATCTGCCACCTCAACGGCCTGGTCCCCGAGCGGCTGACCGCGGAGAGCGTGCTGGTGCGCCGCCGCTCGGTGGTCCTGTGCGACCTGTCGGACTGCGTCATCGACGGCGACCACCACGGTCCCGGCCGGCCGCCGCGGCCCGCCGACAACATCCGCGCACTCGGTGAACTCCTCCAGCTCATCGGCAGCCGACCGCTGCGCGGCAGGACGGGCCTGTCCAGCGAGATGGAGCTGTGGCGGGGCGGCACCTGGGACCCGCTGCGCCGGGTCATCGAGAGCTGCCTCGACGAGAACCTGGAGGCGCGGCCCAGCGCGGGCGACGTCGCCGATCTGCTGGCCCGCTATCTCACGCTGGGCGACAGCGACTCCGCCGTCCACGCCGACCTGCCCCCGGTGCGGGTCCCGCTGGAGGAACCGGAACCCGCGAGCGTGCCCCGGAGCGGCACCGACGACCGGCCGCGCGGGCCGCGGCTGCGGAACTTCTGGCGCGGGTTCGGCGGCCCCAGGGACGAGCGGCTCGTCGACGCCCTGCGTATCCCGCTCGGCCACGGGCCGCGCATCACCCTCGTCGGAGCGCAGGCGTACAGCGGCCGTTCCACGGCGACCGTCACGCTCGGCTCGCTGATCGCGGCGGTCCGCGGCCGCCCGGTGCTCGCCCTCGACGGCGCCCCGGAGCGGGGCGGCCTCGCCCGATATCTGCCGGGCGGCCGCAACCCCGCGACGTTCCGCGATGTCGCGTCGCTGCCGCAGGGCGCCTCCTACGACGCGGTGAGCGCCCTCACCACCCGGCTGTCCACCGGCCTTGAGGTGGTCGCCCACCGCGTCGGCCACTTCACCGCGAGCACCACGCACACGCAGGAGTACACGCGGCTCGTCGGCGCCGCGGCACCGCACTACTCGGCGGTGCTCACCGACTGGGGCTCCCAGCGCCTGGGGGACCGGGCCGACCCCGTCCTCGACGTGACCGACTCGCTCGTGGTGTGCGCCATGTTCGGCCAGGCGGCCGTGATGCCGGGCGCCGGACCCCTGGCGCAGTTGAGGTCACGCGGGTACGCGGCACTGGCCGATGAGGCGCTCGTGCTGGTCGCCGGGTTCGGGGCCTCGTACTCGGACCTGGACCTGGCGGTCTTCGCCCAGCAACTCGGGGTCCCGGCCCGGCAGTTGATCCCGGTGCCGTTCGACCCGTCCTTCATCGACCCGGGGTTCCCCGGCCTGGGGCGGCTGCGGCCGCGTACCGTACGGGCGTTCGCGGAGGCGGCGGCGCGGCTGCTCGCCCCGGCCGGGGCGTGAGCGGCGGTCAGTCGACCCCGGGTATCCGCTCCTTCACCAGCGCGTACAGCACGACCGACACGGCCATCACGCCGGCGGCCGTGAAGACGCCGGGCGCCCAGCTGCCCGTCGCGTCGCGCAGCACGCCGCTGACCACCGGGCTGGCCACGGCGCCGATCTCGGCGATCAGGTTGAACAGGCCGAAGAGCGAACCGCGGTCCTGTTCGGGCGCCAGGTCGCCGAGGAGGCTGTGCACGATGGGCTGCAGCGCGTTGAAGAACAGGCCCGAGCTGAACAGGATCAGGCCGAGCAGCAACAGCGAGGGATCACCGGCGACCAGGCTCGCGCCGAACGCGACGGCGAGCACCGTGTGCACCGCGGCGCAGATCACCGCGAGCGGCTTGCGGCCCTTGCCCGCGCGCACCCTGCGGTCCGCGATCCAGCCGCCGACGGGGAAGCCGATGATGCCGGCGCCCGCGTTGAACGCCGCCGTCAGGGCCGCGGCGCCCAGGCTGCTGTGCGCGGTCTCGGCGACGATCTGCACCGACCAGAAGGAGAAGAACCAGAGGTTCCACATCACCGCGATGAAGCTGATGTACACCAACCACACGTTGCGGTTGAGGAGTCGGGTCGAGCGTCCGGTGCGCACGATGCCCCGGATGACGATCGTCACCATGATCACGAACAGCACGCCGGAGCCGATCGCCGTCAGCCAGTCCGGCCAGCCGAACTCGTCGGCCAGCACGAACAGCGCGACGATCGCGACGGCCGCCGGGACCGAGTAGCCGATCAGGCGCAGCGCGGGCGGGCCGAGCCGCAGGGGCTGGTCACCGCGGCCCCGGAAGAAGCGCCAGGTGGCCGCCGCCACGAGCAGCGAGACGATACCGAAGACGTACAGCGGCATGGACCAGGCTCGGTCGCCCAGGCCCCAGGAGCCGCCCCAGTCGATGAGGTGCGGGGTGGCGACGATGCCGACCGTCAGACCGATCGAGAGGCCCGACAGGACGACGCCGAGGCCGATCGTGCGGCGGGCCGCCGGGGTGTGATGGATGACCAGGACGCGGTCGTTGGAGTAGAAGACGCCCTCGCCGAGACCGGTGAGCACACGCGCGACGACGAACCCGACCAGGCCGCCCGTCAGACCCGACACCAGGGTCAGCAGGCCCGCCCACAGCAGTGACACGACGAGCATCTCGCGGTGCCCGTACCGGTCGCCGAGCCGCCCGCCCGCGTACTGCGTGAGCATGTACCCGGTGAAGAACATCGAGCCGATGAGGCCGCCGAGCGTCGCCGGGTTCGAGGCGTCCCCGATGAAACCGGCCTTGTTCTCGATCATCCAGGCGACCACGGGTCCGGTGACCGTGCGGTCCGCGTAGCTGATCAGCCAGCCCGCGAGCAGAAAGCCCCACAGGTGCGTGTAGTGCCCGGAGAAGAGCGCACCGCTCCTGGCGGGTGGTGCTGTGGTGGTATCGGCCGTTCCGGCGGAATCCGACATGCGTCCCCCTTGACGCTGGGCGGTGAGAAAGCGCTTGCCAAGATCGCAGCGGCAGACCGTCAGGTCAATGGTTGACTTCTGAATTTCCTGTGCGTAATGGCGCTGCTCAGGAGGCGGTGCGCGGCGTCGCCGACGCCGCGGCCGGTGACACGGACAGCAGCCGCCCGTGCGCGGCCACCACCAGCGCGTCGTCGACCGGCGCGAGCGACGGCGGTGCTCCCGTGCCGCCGGGCCGCGGCGGGCACCGGACGGTCGGGGCCGCGCCGCTTGACGCGTCCGGTGCGCGGGGCGAGGGCGGTCAGCCGGTCCTCGGAGGTGACGAAGTAGGCGTCGTCGCGGCGGGAGTTCACCACCGGGGCGGCCGCGACACCGTGGCTCTTCACACCCTTCGGGCGGGACCACAGAGGGCGGCCCGAGTGCGCGTCGACGGCGTCGGTCTGCCCCTGCGAGCGGGTGAAGCAGACGACCCCGTCGACGAGACGGGCGCCGGCGCGGACGGTCAGGTCGATGCCGGTGATGGGCGTGGTGCGCAGCGAACGGCTCGTCGCGTCGATCCGGGCGAGCGTCGTGTACGAGCCCCTCTCCTCCTTGTCGAGATGGCCGCTGTCGCAGCCGAGCGCGACGAAGTCGCCGTCGGCCAGGCCGATCGGCTCGATCTCGTACGGCGTCGTGGCGAGCCACCGCACCGCGCCGTTCGAGGGCCGGAACTGCGTGAGCCTGTGCGGGGCGTCGTTCGTGTCGCTCACCCCGGCCGCCTCGCACGCGCCGAACAGCGTACCGCCGTACGCGTACAGATCGCAGATGAAGCCGGCCGGGTCGGGGGCCCGCCACGGCTCCTCGCCTTCCGTCGCCCGCAGCGCCACGATCCGCCGGTCGCCGGGGAGCACGGCGAAGACGGTGCCGCCGCTCATCGCCGCGAACCGCCGGCCGCTCGCCATCGCGTGCTGCCACACCGGCTGGCCGTCGGACAGGGCGCGGCCCACGACGACGTATCCGCCCGCCGTCGACTTCTCCATGGTGACCACCGTGCGGGCGGTGTCACCGAGCGGCCGGATCACGTCCTGCGCGATCCCGGTCCGCCAGGCCACGGAGCCGTCGGCGGCGTCGACGCGGGCGACCGCGCGCTTGCCGTCGACGCGGTACGGGTCGTCGCCGTGCACCACGCAGCCCTGAGCGTCGGCGCCCGGCGGCAGGCGGTCAGCGCCTCACGCGTCGAGCCTGCGCACGCGGCCCGCTCCCACGCCCGCGATCCCCATCGGCACGCACAGCACCGCGAGCAGCGCCAGCGGCACCGTCCAGTCGCCCGTCGCGTCGTGCAGGGCGCCGAGCAGGAACGGGCCCGCCGCGGCGAGGAGATAGCCGACGCCTTGCGCCATGCCGGACATCTCCGCGGCGCGCGCTGCGTCGGGGGAGCGCAGCACGATCACCGCGAGGGCGGTGCTGATGAGCAGTCCCGCGCCGAAGCCGAGCATCAGCATCCAGGCGTAGGCGCCGCCGACCGGGGCCACGATCAGGCCGACGAGCGAGCCGAGGACGAGGAGCGTGCCGGTGACGGAGAAGGCGACCTGGTTGCGGAAGCGGCCCACGAACACGGTGAAGGTGAGCGAGCCGACGATGCCGACGAGGCTCATCAGTGACAGCATCCAGCCCGCCTCCGTGGTGGACATGCCCTCGCTCGTCAGCATCGCGGGGATCCAGGCGGCGCAGGCGTAGTACTGGAGCGACTGCAACCCCATGAGCAGCGTGATCTGCCAGGCCAGCGGGGAGCGGCGCAGCGGGGTGCGGGAGCCGTCGTCGGTGTCCGCCGTCGCGGGCGGGGTGTCCGGGCGGCGCAGCTGCGGCACCCACAGGGCCAGGGCGAGGGCGGAGAGCACGGCCCAGACGCCGATCGCGCCGCGCCAGCCGAGCCCGAGCGCGTCGCCCAGCGGCACCGTGACTCCGGCGGCAAGCGCCGCGCCGCAGAACAGGGCCACCGAGTAGAGGCCCATCATCAGTCCGGTGCGGTGCTGGAAGTGGCGCTTGATGACGCTCGGCACCAGCACGTTGGAGAGTGAGATCGCGGCGCCGATCAGCGCGGTCCCGGCGAACAGGGCGGGCAGTCCGGGCGCGAGGCGCAGCGCGATGCCCGTGGTGAGCAGCGCCATCATCGCGCCGAGCGCCCGCGTTATACCGATCCGGCGCGACAGCTTCGCGGCGAACGGCGCCAGCAGACCGAAGCAGAGGATCGGCAGCGTGGTGAGCAGGCCCGCCCGTGAGCCGCTCAGGCCGGTCGACGCGCGGATCGCGTCCAGCTCGGGGGAGACCGAGACGACACCGGGACGCAGGTTCATGGCGATCAGCAGAATGCCGGCGGCGAGCAGACCGCCGACGGCGGGCACGGGGTTCCCGGTGGCCCGGGGCGCGGAGGTGGTGGCGCGTGAGTGATCGGCAGTCTGGGGCATGCGCACCAACGTAACATCCCATGTTTCGCAGGAGGCGGGCTATTAAATGGCTCAAATCTCAAGAACTCAGGCGAAACGACTGCGCGAGATATGGGATATTTGGCTGTGGCAAGCTCGCCTGGATCCGTCCGTGCGACCGATGAGAGAGAGGCCGTCACCGTGCCCGGAGCAGCACCACCGACCAACGGGGCAGGAGCCACCCTGGTCCAGCGGACCATCGGGCGCATCGAGCGGGCCATCGAGAGCGGCGAGTGGGCCGTGGGCGACCGGATCCCGGCCGAGGGGCAGCTCGTCGAGGCGCTGGGCGTCGGGCGCAACACCGTGCGCGAGGCGGTCCGGGCGCTGTGCCACACCGGGCTGCTGGAGGCCCGGCGCGGCGACGGTACGTACGTCCGCGCGGCCAGCGACCTGAACGCGGCGCTCCAACGCCGTCTGCGTCGAGCCGAGTTGAAGCACATCCTCCAGGTCCGCCTGGCCATCGAGCGGGAGGCGGCCCCCGCGGCCGCCGTGCACCGCGGCGAGGACGACCTGGCCCGGATCCTGTCCGCGTTCCTCGCCCGGCGGCGCGCCGACGAGAGCGGCGACCCCGTCGCCTACGTCGACCGGGACCTGGAGTTCCACCGGGCGATCGTCGCCGCGAGCGGCAATCCGCTGATGGCCGAGCTGTACGAGTCCCTCATCGAGTCGGTGCGCGACAGCATCGCCTCGCTGCGCCCAAGCTGGGCCCCTGAGCTGCCCGGCGCCTGTGCCCACGAGGACCTGGCCGACGCCATCGCCCGCCGTGACCCGGAAGCGGCGACCAAGGCGGCCTGGGCGCACACCCGGACCGTGGAGGACGCCATGGAGCGGATGAAGGAGGACGGCGCGTGAGGCCCGAACCCGGCGAGGTGCTGCACTTCTCCGAGGATCCCGCGATCCGTGAGTTCGTCCCGCACGTCGCCGCCACCGCGAGCCGGCCCGATCCGTACGTCTGGGCCGTCGATGCCGTGCAGGCGCCCGCCTACTGGTTCCCGCGGCAGTGCCCCCGCGCCATGGCCTGGGTCGCCGACGGCACCACGGACGCCGACCGGCGCGCGGTCTTCGGGGCGGCGCCCGAGGAGCGGGTCCACGTCATCGAGTACAGCTGGGCCGAGCGGTTCATGAACGTACGGCTCTACGCCTACCGGCTGCCCGCCGACCGCTTCACCCCCTTCGGCGAGCCCGTGCCGCACGCCTGGGTCGCCACCGATGCCGTCGTGCCGCTCGGGCCCGCCGAGCCGGTCGGCGATCTGCTGACGCTCCATCAACAGGCCGACATCCAGCTGAGGTTCGTCAACACGCTCTGGACATTCTGGGACGCGGTCACCACCAGCACCCTGGGTTTCAGCGGCATCAGGCTGCGCAACGCCACCCCGCGCTGACCTCTCGTCCGCCCCTGTCGAAGGCGCCCTGCCCGGCTCTACTCTGGCTGTGCCTCAATGGCCTTGAGGGGGGAGTCGTATGAGCGAGAGCAGCGCGCGACGGGAGCCCGCCAAGGGCGGCGAACGTCTCGCGGACTGGGCGGACGGCCGGCTCGGGATCTACGCGCTGGCCAAGTCCCAGATGCGGAAGGTGTTTCCGGACCATCCCACGTTCATGCTGGGCGAGATCTGCCTCTACAGCTTCATCATCCTGATCCTCACCGGCACCTATCTGACCCTCTTCTTCAAGCCGACCGCCGCCGAGGTGGTCTACAACGGCTCGTACACGCCGCTCAAGGGCATCATCGTCTCCCAGGCGTACGCGTCCACGCTCCACATCAGCATGGAGGTGCGCGGCGGACTGCTGATCCGGCAGATCCACCACTGGGCGGCGCTCGTCTTCGTCGCCGGCATGCTCGTGCACATGATGCGGGTGTTCTTCACCGGCGCCTTCCGCAAGCCGCGCGAGCTCAACTGGGTCTTCGGCTGGACCCTGTTGTTCCTGGGCATCATGACCGGCCTCACCGGCTACTCGCTCCCCGACGACCTGCTCTCCGGCACCGGACTGAAGTTCGCGCAGGGCGCCATCCTGTCGGTGCCGATCGTGGGTACGTACCTGTCGATGTTCCTGTTCGGCGGCGAATTCCCGGGGGACGACTTCATCGCCCGGCTCTACCCGATCCACATCCTGCTGCTGCCCGGGATCATGCTGGCGCTCGTCACGGTCCATCTGATCCTGGTCTTCTACCACAAGCACACCCAGTTCGCGGGCCCGGGACGGGACGAGAGCCGCGTCGTCGGCGCCCCCTTCATGCCGATCTACATGGCGAAGGCCGGCGGCTTCTTCTTCCTCGTCTTCGGAGTGCTGACCGTGCTGGCGGCGGTCGCGACCATCAACCCCGTCTGGGCCTTCGGCCCCTACCGCACCGATCTGGTGACGACCGGCGCGCAACCCGACTGGTACCTCGGCTTCTCCGAGGGCCTGATCCGGGTGATGCCGGGATGGGAGATCAACGCCTGGGGCCACACGCTGGCACTGGGCGTCTTCATCCCCTTCACGCTCTTCCCGCTGATCCTCTCCCTGATGCTGATCTATCCCTTCGCCGAGGCGTGGATCACCGGGGACAAACGGGAGCACCATGTCGCGCAGCGCCCGCGCAACAACCCGGTGCGCACCGGACTCGGTGTCTCCTGGCTGGCCCTGTACGCGGTGCTGCTCATCGGCGGCGGCAACGACATCGTCGCGACCCGCTTCCACCTCTCCATCAACGTCATCACCTGGACCGTGCGGATCGGGGTGTTCGTCGTGCCGGCACTCGCCTACGTCATCACCAAACGGATCTGCAACGGACTGCAGCGGCGCGACCGCGAGAAATCACTGCACGGCCGCGAGTCCGGCATCATCAAGCGGCTGCCCCACGGCGAGTACATCGAGGTCCACGAACCGCTCACGAAGGCCGAGCTGTACACGCTCAACTCCCATGAGCAGCCCGCTGCCTACGAGTTGGGCCCGAAGGTCGACGAGAACGGTGTGGCACGGCACTTCACCGTGCGCCAGCGGATGCGGGCCCGCCTCGCCAAGGCGATGTTCGGCCCGGGGACGTATGTACCGAAGGCGACGCCGGAGGAGTACCAGGCGCTGCACGCCGGGTGGCACGAGTCGGAGCGCGTCGACTGAGACCCGCCGCTGAACCGGTGAGGGCGGTGCCGTCGAGCGGCACCGCCCCGCTCCACTAGGAGCTCAGCCGGACCGTGAAGGCACGATCCGTCGACAGCGAAGCGGTCTTCACCGTCGTGATGCCCGTCTGTGCGTCGTACGACCAGTCGTCCGCCGCGAGCCGGTGCCCGTCCACCGTCACCCGGGACGGCGCGGCCAGACCGTGCACGGTGAAGGTGTAGGCGCGGGCGGACGCCTTCCCCTGATAACTGCCCCTGCTGGCGCCGACGTTGACGACCGAGCCGTGCTTGTCGGTGTCCACCGTCACGCGCTGCGTCGCCGACGCGCCCTTCGTGAAGTCGCGGGTCACCCCGTCGTCCTCGTAGAGCGTGTACGCGCTGTGGCCGCCCTCGGAGGCGTAGACGTCATAGCCGAGCTGCCCCTTGTCGCGGGTCTTCCACGACGTGGTGCCCTTCGGCCACATCGGCACGATCGCGCCCGACTTCACGAACAGCGGGAGCGTGTCGATCGGCGCGTGGTAGCCGTCGATCGTCGTCGGACCGTGGTACGTCTTCCCGGTCCAGTAGTCCGTCCACTCGCCCTTCGGCAGATAGATGCCGTCGCGGGTGTCCGTGTCCTGGTAGACCGGCGCCACCAGGAAGTCGTCGCCCGCCAGGTACTCGTACTTGGCCTGCGCACCCAGGGTGTTGGCGTCCTTCGGGTACTCCAGCCACAGCGGGCGTACGCCGCCGACGCCGGTGTCGGACGCCTGCTTGGCCAGCGTGTACAGGTACGGCAGCAGCCGCTCGCGCAGCTGCAGGTACTTGCGGTTGATCGACGTGTACGGCTCGCCGTCCACCCACGGCTGCTGGTTGATCTTCTGGCCGGTGGTGATGTCGCGGGCCCAGCCGTCCATCGTCATGACGGCCGGCAGGAACGTCTTGGCCTGCAGATCACGCGCGTACATCTTCGCGTCGTGCGAGTAGATCGAGCCGATGTCACCCGTGTTGTACGCGATGCCGGACATGGTCGCGCCCGCGTACGTCGGGATCTGCCAGCGCACGTAGTCCCACGACAGCTTCTGGTCGCCGGACCAGAGCACCGAGCAGCGCTGCGCGCCCGCCCAGGACACCGGCATCCACACGAAGCCACGGGCGTCGCTGTTGTCCTCGATACCGGCCTTCGCCTTGTCGCAGGCGTCGAGCGCCATTCCGTAGCCGTTGCCGACCCAGGCGACGTCCAGCTTGGCGACCCGCTGGCCCGCCTTCACCTGGTCGGCGAGCTTGTCGATGCCGTCCTGCGTCCACAGCCCGAGCTGGGCGCCGCGGTCCTGGAGGCCCTTTGCGGTCTCGGCGAGGTTCTCGTAGCCGCAGCCGTAGCCGTCGTTGACCAGCATCCAGCCGAGCGGCATCTCGTTGGCCACGTATCCGTCGGCGACCTTCAGGGAGTCGAGGGTGTGGCGCTCGCCCTGGTTCGCGTTGTGCAGATAGCAGTCCGCGTCGCCGGGCTCCAGACCGTAGACCGGCGGCATGAACGGCTTGCCGACCAGTGACGTGTACTTGCCGATGACCTGTTTGGCGTCACCGATGAAGTAGTACGCGTCCAGGCGGCGCTCCTGCTGGCCGGTGTGGACCGAGGAGCCGAAGTCGTAGACGCCCGGCGCGAACGTGTTGCGGTAGACGCCGTAACCGGACGAAGAGAGGTAGAAGGGCTGGGAGTTGGGGTAGCCGCCCTCGTTCCAGTTGGTGTTGTTGGCGACGTACATCGTCTGGCCGCGGTGCGAGAAGCTGCCGTTCTGCTCACCGCCGCCGAAGAACTGTTCGTCGGCGCCGCGCTCCAGGCTCTGTCGCATTCCGCCGGTGGACCAGCGCAGCGGCTTGTCCTCCTGCCAGATGCGGGTCCTGTTGTCGGCCTGGTAGAGGCCGAAGCGCAGCGGCTTCTTGTAGACGCGCAGCACGGCCGACGAGGACCGGATGCCGTAGTACGTGCCCGCGTCGAAGGACGTCGTGCGCGGGTCGACGGCGGGCTGCTCCCGCACGATCTGTGACCCCGCAGGGTCGCTGAACGAGCCCGACGGATCGGCCTGCAGCCGGAGTTGACCCCCCTTCAGGAAGTCGGCCTTCGCCTTGAGGTCGCCCGCGGCGATCTCGTAGCTGCCGTCCTTCCCCTGGAAGGAGGTGAGGTTCCCGGCGTCCGTGGTCTGCGGCAGATACGCCTTGCCGACGAAGGAGTTGTCGTGCACGTCGTACGGCACGACGACCACGTGGTACGTGCCGTTCGCCTTCGGGATGACGGTCGCCTCGGGGTCGGCGGTGCCCGCACTGGAGGCCACCTGCTTGCCCGCGTCGTCGTAGATGTACAGGTCGAAGTCGTCGGTGGGCTGCTTGGCCCACTCGATCGAGATCGGCACCCCGCCCTCGGGGTTGTCGGCCCAGTACCCGTCGGGGACCGACACCGTCAGGTCGAAACGGTCGCACGTCTTCCCGTCGGGGTCGTCGGCCGCCGACGGACACTGCTTCGGGTCGCCGACCGTGCCCGCCGCGTAGGTGGGGCTCTGCCAGGTGACGCTCTGGTGTCCGGTGTCGAGGGTGCCCGAGCCGGGAGTGGCGGCCCCGGCCTGCTGCGCGGGGGCGACCAGCAGGCCCGCCCCGAGCAGTGCGAGCGCGCCGCAGCCGCCCAACATCGCTCTGCCCCGTCGTCGTTGCCATCGCCTGCGCTCAGTGTGCACGGTGCTTCTCCGCTCTCGCAGGGCCGTTCGACCGGCCCGGCATCTCGATCGCGTTGATGTTTGCTTGTGCTTGAACATTCGGGATTTCGTGCAACTTCGAGCATGAAGATGCCCGTGAGGACCGAAGTCTGTCAACGCCCCTGGAAGCTCGGCGGATTCGACGCCCGTCCGCTCGTGGGTCGGGCCGTCCTCGCGGTCTCGGCGTCCTCCCACCCGGCCCTTGGGCCTCGCCCTCCTCTGCGGCGACCCCGACCGGTGATTCTTTGCGCAAGTCGCTGTCCGGGATCGAGGCCGGGCCCTACGGTGGACTCCCCGCATACGGGGACCCCAACAGGCTTGCGGAGCAAGGGAGTTGGGGGTGAGGCGGGAGGGGGAACGTATGACCGCCGAGGATCTGGCGCGGCATGTGACCGACGCGAGCGATCTGCTCGCCCTGATCGAGGAACGCCCGCCGGCGTCCTTCACCGAACCCGCCGCGCGCGCCGCGCTCGTGCGGGCCCGGGACGCGTTGAGGGCCGCCCGCGAGAGCGCCGGTGAGCCCTTCGGGGTCGGGCTCGTCGGCGAGTTGAGCGCCGGGAAGTCGCTGCTTCTGGGCACCCTGCTGGGACTCCCCGAACTGCTGCCGGTCGGCGACGAGGCCGTCACCGGCAACGTGACCGTGGTGCACGCCGGGCCCGCCCCGGCGGACCAGGGCTCGCGCCAGAAGGCCGTGCACGTCGAGTACTTCACCGAGGAGCAGGCCGCCGAGTACCTGCGCCATCTGCGCGACGAGCTCGGCGCGCACGCCGCGCAGGCCGGCCTCGATCAGCACCTCCTCGACACACTGCGCCGCATCCGCCTGGACAGCCCCGACTGTGCCGAGCTCGTCGCCTTCCGCGACGTGCATCTCGGCGGCGAACTGGCCCGGCAGCTCGCCGGGACCCTCGGCGAACTCCGTCTGGTCGAGCAGGCGTTGGCGCGTGCCGCGCGCAGCGGGCGGCGGTTGCTCGGCGCCCGCTTCGAGCTGGACGACCGGCTCGCCGGGGCCGCCGTCGTGCTGCCTGGACCCGAAGGCGGCGCCGCCGTCGATCCGCGCACCCAGGGCGGCGCGATGGACATGGAGCTGCTGCGCGCCACGATGCCGTTGGTCCGTCGCGTCGTGCGTCACGTCGAGGTCGACCGCGCCGTCTGGGACCTCACCGACTTCCCCGGCGGAGCCCTGCGGCTGTTCGACTTCCCGGGGCTCAACAGCGCGTTCAGCGCCGTGCGCGACCAGTACGTGTGCGCGGCCGAACTGCGCTCCGTGCACACCGTGCTCATCCTGCTCAAGACCACGGGCGGCGCCACCGACACCCCCGAGCGGCTCGTGCGGATGTGGCACGGCGCCCGGCGTGCCGACGGCCTGGAGAACTCGGTGCTCGCCGCCGTCAGCCGCTTCCATGAACTGCCGGTGAGTCAGGCCCTGTTGAAGCCGCTCACCGACGAGCCGGGCCCGCTCACCCGGGACCCCGTCCTCGACACGGTGCCGCTGCTGCGCGAACTCCTCGCCGGCGCCGAACGGCTCGTGGCCCCCGGCCGCGCCGACCGCGTCGTCCTCACCTCCGCCATCCGGGCGCTCGCCACCTCGCGACTGCTTGCGGGGCTCGGCCCGGAGTTCCGGCGCGCCCGCCACTTCGACACCCAACTCCCGCTCGCCGAGGCCCGCGCGGGACTGTGGCGGGACATCGGCGAACGGCTGGAACGGGACGACGTCGGCGGCCCGCTCGGCGGCATGCTCACCGCGTTCGCCGCCGACGGGGGACTGGGCCGGCTGCGCCGCGCCCTGCTCGACCACGTCACCGAGCACGGCGTCGCCCTGCGCCTCGCCCAGCTCGACGGCCGCCGCCGGCAGGCCGCCGAAGCGCTGCGCGAGCTGTACGGCGCGCTGGGCGCGGGCGGTCCAGGACCGGCCGACGCGTTCCACCCGGGCGGTTCCGCGCGGGCCGACGCCGGTGTCGAGGCCGGCGTGCGCAAAGGGTTCATCGCGCTGCTCTCGGTGTGGGAGGAGATCGTCGCCCGCTGCGCCACCGACCTGCTCGACGCCCGCAGCCTGCACCTGCCCGGCGACCCGCACGAGGCCCAAGGTCCCACGCTCTTCGACGAGTTGGAGGGTGACGCCGCCGAGCGGGTGTTCGCCTGGGAGTCGTGGCGACGCCTCCTGGACGCCGTACGCGACGAACACGTCGACCCCGGCAGCCTGCCGTTCGACCGGCCGCCGCCGCTGACCGCCGACGACCTGTTCGCCGAGTTCCGCGACACCTGCCGGGACATCGAGTCCCGCAACGCGTCCCGGCTGCTCGCCGCCGTGGAGCACTGGCTCGTCGGCTACCAGCACCGCCTGGTCACCGCGGCCCGGGAACTGGGCGGCGTCATCACCCCCGAGGCCTTCGAACGCCTGAAGTCGGCGGCGCCCGCCGACAACGACCTGCTGATGGACCGGCTCCAGCGGGCCACCACCCTCGGCTGGCTGCGCGACAGCGCCGAGAAGGCCGTACGGGAAGAAGCCCCCGATGACGCGAGCGAGATGCGGCTGCGGGCCCGCTTCCCCCTGCGCCCCGGACAGGTACTGCCCTGGCACCCCGAGAGCAACGCCGCCCTCTACGCCCGGCACCAGACCATCGTCGCCCGCTATCGCAGGGACATGGCCGCCATGGTGCTGCACGAGTGCTTGGCCCGGCTCGCCGACGCCCAGCGGGCCGTCTGCGCCCGACTGGCCTCCCAGGCCGACGGATTCCTGGCCGAGGTGCGCACGAGCCAGGTCTCCCGAGCACTGCTCACCGCCGTCGCCGACGAGGCGCGGCACCCCGACACCGCCGGCTTCGCCGAACAGGTGCGGGTCCTGGCGGAGCCGTCCGTCTACTCGTGGCACACATCCCCGGCCCGTCGCCCCGCCGGCCTGCTGAGCACCACACCCGGCGCGAGCCTCAGCGACGTGTTCCGACTCGGAGGCGCGTGATGGCACTCGATGTGAAGTTCCTCCTCGACGCGTCCGTGGGCGGCCCGCCGGCGCGGCCGCTGCGGCCCGACGCCTCAGGGCGCTACCGGCTGCCCGCCGTGCGGCTCACCCCGGGCGAGACGGCCGTGCGCATCGAGTCGTTCACCTGCCGCGCCGAACCCGACCCGGCCCGCCCCGGCGACGGCCCGGGACCCGAATGGCTGCGCCAGGTCGCCGACGGATGGCGGGCCGTGGCCCCCGCCGGGCAGCGCATCGCCCTGCCCGTCGACGTGGCGGCCTGGCCCGTGAGCCCGCCCGACGGCAGCCCCGACGCGCCGGTCAGGCTCGTGTGCGACGTCGAGTACGTCGTCGTCTCCGAGGTCACGGGGCGCGAGGTGGAGGACTTCAGGCTGCGCGCCCACGCCGCCGTCTCCATCGCCTTCGCCCGGCCCGCCCGCGCGATGCCGCCCCCGCCGCCCCCGACCGTGCCGCCCGACACCGACCGCTACCTGGGGCACGCCGCCATCGACTTCGGCACCTCCAACTCGACGGTCACCCTGTACGACGCCCTGATCCACACCAGCCGCCCGTTCTCCACCTCCCAGGTGCAGCGGCTGCGCACCGGCATCCTCCAGCGGGTGCTCGGCGCCCCGTTCCCCCAGGTCGTCACCGGGGAATGGGCGTCCGTGCTCGCCCTGACCGCCGCCGAACTCGGCGAGCCCCCGCACCCGGCCACCCCCGGCGCCGAGGCGCAGCCGCTCGCCACGCGCATCGGCTCCGAGACCGGCTCCACCGGCCTGTTCCGGCTCTGCCTGCTCCTCGAACAGCGGCTGCCCGACTGCTCGTACGCACTGCGCCACGAACTCGCCCGGCGCCTGTACCGCTGCTACGACGACGCGTTCAGCGAACCGCCCCTGGAACCCATGCGCCTGTTCCAGGTCGAACTCGGCGACGGCAGCCACGAAGTGCCCAGCCGCCTGGAGGTGCTGGGCGTGGACCCGCTCACCGTCCGCCTCGGCGACCCCGAGCGGCTGCCCCCGCCCGGCGGCGACACCGCCACCCTCTCCGGCGTCATCGGGCAGCGCCCGCTCGCCGCGTACCGGGGACTCAAGCTGCGCCTGGGCGACCCGCGCCCCATGGAGGGGCTGCCGGGCGATACGCCACCGACCTCGGACGACCTGATCCGGACGGGACTCGGCTACCTCGTCGACCGGGCCGACCGCTACATCCACGCCCACGCGGGCGGCAGCATCGGCTCCGGCACCCTCGACGACATCGTCCTGACCTATCCGACCGTGGCCACCCCTGACGTGCGCCGCACCCTGTTCTCGCTGGTCGCCGACGGGCTCGGGATCAACCGGGTGTCGATGCACTTCGACGAGGCCATCGCCGCCGTCATGTTCTTCGTCATGCGGGACTTCGGCGGCGATCTGAACGTCGGCGTCGAGGCGTTCCGCGCCCGCTCCCGCGAACAGCGGCTCGGCACCTGGGTGCAGAACATCGCCATCATCGACATCGGCGGCGGCACCACCGACATGGCCCTGGTCACCCTCACCCTGAAGGACACCACGCCGACCGCCGTCCTGGAGCGCCCCGACGCCGACCGGCTCGGCCGGCACTACACGCTCATACCGAAGGTGCGCGGCTCCAGCGGTCACACCCGGCTCGGCGGCGACCTGCTCACCCTCACCGTCTTCCACTGGCTGAAGGCGTCCCTCGCGGACCGGCTCCTCGCCCGCGCTCCCGAGGGCCACCGCACGGCGCTGCAGACGGAGCGGACCACCTACCTCGACGGCGACGGCCGGTACCGGGCCGGCCGGCTGCCCACCGACGTGCACGCCGACGACGACACCCTGCGCGCCGCGGCCCGCCGCCTCGCCGAGGCCGTCGTGCCCACCCAGTGGAAGAACGGGCCGGCCTCCGAACGGGAGCAGCGCCGCTGGCACTTCGAGCAGCTGTGGAAACTCGCCGACCAGGCCAAGATCCACCTGGGCGCGTCGGCGGCCCCCGCGGGCCAGCCGCCGTCGGCCATGGCCTTCGGCGAGCAGGAACTCTCCGGCATCCTCGGCAGCCTCGGCCGGGGCGACCCGAGCCTGGGCCCGGACACCGAGCGGCACATCGCCTTCGAGCTCGACCCCGCCACCTTCCGCGAGCTGATCCGCCCGCACCTGGAGAACGTCGTCGACCTGGCCGACGGCATGCTCCGCCAGCGGCTGCGGGTCAGCTCCGTCGACGAACCCCTCGACCGGGTCGTGCTCACCGGCAAGACCAGCGCCATGCCGCTGGTCAGGGAGATCCTCGTCGACAAGCTCGGCCGCGGCTGGAACCTCGACTGGGACCCGGCGACCATCGAGGTCGAGCACGCCTACGCCAAGACGGCCACCTCCATCGGCGCGGCCTGGGCCGAGCACGTGCGCCAGACCGCGTTCGCCCCGGAGGGCGCCATCCCCGCCCTGGAACAGGGCCGCTCCCTCGTCCAGGTCGACGTCGACAACCTGTTCTTCGCGCTGCCCTGCGCCTTCGAGCACGGCCTCACCCACGGCGTCGGCGACCTGACCCTGTTCAGCGCCAACGAGGAACTCCACCACCTCGTGCACACCGAGGGCGCGGCGCCCGTCCTCGCCGTGCGCAGCACGCGGCCGAAACGGCTCACCGAGTCCGTCAGCGTCGTCCGGGTCCGCGAGGGCAACCAGGGGAACATCACCTGGGGCCAGTTCAAGTGCCCGCAGATCGGCCGCCAGCTGCCCGGCATGCCGCCCGGCGCCATGCTCGACCCGGCCGTCTGGCCCGACCGCGTCGACATCCTCTTCGAGGTCACCGCCGACCTCGACGTGTTCGGCCACCTGTCGTACGGGCGCCCGCACCACATCGTGCCGGAGCACGACGGCCGGCCCACCGTCGACGTGTGGCGGACCCTGCACAAGGCGGGGCATCTCAAGGACGGCCGCCATCCCGACGTGCTGCCGCTGACGGTGTACGTGGGCAGGACCATCGCCGGATCCGCGCACGCGGGCGACGGCACGCCGGTGTTCACGGCGGGCGCGCTGTTCGACGAGACGTTCCACGACGACACCGGGAGCGGACCCGGCCGGCCCGGACTGCTCAGCGCCTATCTGCCCGAGCCCGCGCACTCGGGGGAGTGGGAGTTCTCCGTCGCCGTCGAGGGCGAGCAGGGCCCCGACACCATCACCCTCGGCCGGCTGCGGCGGCCTGCCACGGCGCTCGGCCTGCGCACCCGCTACCGCGCCTCGCTCGACGCGGCGGGACAACTCCGCGTGCACGCCGCCGAGTTGCCCTTCTGGCCCGCCCGCGACCTGATCCACGTACAGGAGGAGCCAGGACGGGTGCTGCGGGAGCGGATGACCGTCCAGGACAAGAACCGGGACGAGCTGGACGACCCGTTCGCGGGCGTCCAGTGAACCCGGCCGGGCCGCCGCTGCGTGAGGTGCTGGAGCAACTCCTCGCCGCCGAACGGTCGTTGTGCGGCACGGCGACGGCCGCCGCCGTCGACGCGCTGCGCGCCACCCTGCGCGCCGCCCTCGACGCGGCACCCGACGATCCGGGCGCGCCCGCCGGTGCCCGGCTCCTCGCCGGCCTCGACGCGCTGCGCGGGGCACCCGCCGCCGACGGGGCGTGGCCGCGGCTGCGCCCCGGGAGCCCCGAGCGGCCCGCGGCGGCCGGGCTCGCCGAACCGGCCGCCGAACTCGCCAAGTCCGCCGCCGTCGAGGACTATGCCCCCGGCGCCGTACCCCCGTCGGCCGCGGGCCCCGACGACGAGGACCGGCTGCGCCGCTGGTACCACCTCACCCTGCTGCGGCTGCCCGAACGCCACGCGGCCCCGTTCCGCCGCCGCGCCGCACAGCTCGACCCGCCCCCGCCGGGCCGCTGGCACGAGCTGCCCGGCCGCTACGACGAGGAACTGCTGCCGCCCGCCCCCGAGGGCCGGGCGGGCCTGCGCACCCGCCGTACCCCCGGCGGAGCGGGGCTGCGCGAACTGTCCCGGATCGCCCTGCGGATCGGCGAGTTCGACGCGTCCCTGTGCCATCTCCTGGAAGGGCTGTGGACCGGCGGATCGGCGCTGCTGTGCGACCCTGACGTGCGCGACGCCTACGCGGCCGAGCTCGACCGCCGCCTCGACGCCGTGGACCGCACCGCGGACGCCACCCCCGAGCGGGTGCGCGCCCTGGTCCGGGCCGCCGAGGCGGTCTGCTCGGTCGTCCACCTGCCGCCCGCCCCGCCCACCAGCTGGTGGTACCGCTACGCCGAGGACGCCACAGGCATCGTGCTCGACGCGGCCCGCACGGCGCACGCCGCCGGGCACGACGTCGAGGTGTTCCTGCCCGCCGGGCCCTACCGAGAGGCCCGCCGCCACACCCAGACCGACGACGTGCGGCTCACGGCGGGCGGCAGGCCCGGCGACACCCTCGCCTGTCTGCGCCTGTGGCTGCGCGCGGGCGACCAGGTCTTCCCCGGCCGGGTCGTGTACCGGGGCACCGAGTGACTACCGGGCCCCGGCCCCGTACGCCCACACGTCCCGCATCATCGGCGTCGGCGTCGGCCCGGTCATCGTGTACTGGGAGAGCAGGACCGTGACCGTCCCGGTCGACGGGGTGAGATGCGCGGCGCACCCGCTGCCGCCCGTCCAGCCGTAGCGGCCCGGCACCTCCCACGGCTCGTGGCGCTCCACGTCGACGGAGCCGCCGTAGCCCCAGCCCTGTCCCTGGGTGAAGATCTCGATCTCCGCGCGCTGGGCGTCGGTCAGATGGTTCGTCGTCATCCGGCGCACCGCGTCGGCCGACAGCACGTCGCCGCCGCCCGCCAGCAGCATCCGCGCGAACGCCCACCAGTCGTCGGCCGTGGAGACCAGCCCGCCCGCGCCGGAGGGGAACGCGGGCAGGCCGGTCCACTGGCCGTCCGGGGTGTCCACCAGGCGGGCACCGCCTTCCGGCGTGGGCGCGTACAGATGCGTGAAGCGGTCCCGGGCGGCGGCCGGCACCTCGAAGCCCGTGTCCTTCATGCCGAGCGGCTCGAAGATCCGCTCGGCCAGGAAGTCGGGGAGCGAGGTGCCCGTCGCCCGCTGGATCAGGACGCCCTGGATGTCCGAGCACGCGTTGTACAGCCACGCCTCGCCCGGCTGGTGCAGCAGCGGGATCCGGGCGAGCGCCGCGAGCCAGGTGTCGGGGTCCGGCAGGGTCTTCGGGGCGAACGGGTCGAGCAGCGTGAACATCAGCTGTACGACGGGCAGCGAGAAGTCCGACGGGAAACCCCAGCCCGCCCGGAACGTCATGAGGTCCTCGACGGTGAGGGCGCGGGCGGCCGGGACCACGTCCTCGACCGGGCCGTGCGGGTCCCTGACCACGTTCGGCGAGGCCAGCTCGGGCAGCCAGTGGGCGATCGGCGCGTCGAGGGCGATCCGGCCCTCGTCGACCAGCGTCATCACGGCCGCCGCCGTGATCGGCTTGGTCATCGAGGCGATACGGAAGATCGAGTCGCGGGCCAGCGGCGTCGTGCCCTCGGTGTCGGAGTGGCCCACGGCGGCCACCTCCACCTGGTCGCCGCGCGCCACCAGGCCCACGGCCCCCGGCACCGGGCCCTTCGTGACGTGCGGGGCCAGAACGCCGGCGAGGCCGTGGGTCGAGGTGTCGGTCATCGGGGTCACCCTTCTGCGGACATCCGGAAAACGTCGTACGAGAAGAGTGACCGCCGAACCGCGCTCAACTCATCGGTCAACCGTCCCACAGCGTGTCGTGCGCGCGATGGACGTCGGTCAGACCGTTCGTGAAGAAGCGCTCGTAGTACTCGTCCTCCACATGATGTGTCTGGAGCCAGATCCCCGGCACGTGGATGGCGTCCGTGTGCGCGGGGAACCGGCGGTGCGTGGCCAGGATGTACGTACAGATGTCACGGGCGCAGTCGATGACCCGCGCGTCGTACTCGCTGGCCTCGGCGAGATACCGCTGCCCGTAGTCCTCCTTGTAGATGCGGGCGAAGACGTCCTTGTCGCCGTAGGTGCCGCCGGTGCCGAACTTCGACTCGACGACCGCGTCCACGGCGTCCGACATCGAGGCGTGCGTGGGCGGACAGGCCGCCGCGATCAGCGGTTCGCCCGTCGCCGGGTCGGTGAGCCCGACCGGGTGCGAGCGCAGGTTCGCGTACTTCGGCAGCGGGACGTGCCAGCGCCACAGGTCGGCCAGGCGCCAGCGCGGGGTGACGAAGGTGAAGCCGAGCATCCTGCCGTACTTCTTGTTGAACTTCGGGTCCCCCAGCGCGATCTGCGGGTTGATCGAGGCGTGGATCCAGGCGCCCAGGCCCATCGCCTCCGCCGTCAGCATCACCGTCTGGAGGAGGAGGTCCGCCTCGATCTGGGTGCGCATCGGGCCGAGCGAGCCCAGCGGCAGCTTCAGGTCCTTGTTCAGGAAGCCGTTGTCGATCCACTTCTTCACGCCCGCCGGACGGTACAGATTGCGGTCGTCGACGAGCGTCGGCCGCGCCCCGTCGGGCTGGGTGAGCAGATACATCAGGGCGTTGATGTACTGGTGCGAGAGGTCGACCACCGGGAGGAGCACCGTCGTCCCCGGCAGATTGGACAGGAAGCGGTTCGAGTCCAGGTACGCCGGGAAGTCGCGCAGCCCCTCGGCGACGTCGAGCCGGTGGTCGAGGACCCGCACCTTCGTCTTCCGCGCCCGCTCCACCAGCGCCTCGGCCGTGAACGGCTCCTGGGGCGCGGGCGGCAGCTTGCGCAGGAAGTACGTGCCGCTGTCGTTGATCAGGAAGAAGTGCGTGCCCTGCGCGTTGTCGGGACTGCCCGCGGTGCGGCCCGTCATCGTCAGGTTCGGCTTCGACATGATCGGCTTGCCGTCGCGCGGGTCCTCGAACGGGCGGTCCGGCATGGTGAGTCCGGTGGAGCCGGTGACCGCGATGAGCACCGCCTCCTCCAGCTCGCTCAGCGGCTGGGGCTTGTGCGCGGAGCGGTAGCTCATCGAGCCGGCCGGCACCGAGGCGCCCCGCGAGACGCGGTGCGTACGGCGCCGCCACACCGTCTTCAGGAACGGGCGGGCCAGCAGGTCGTCCAGGCCCTTGTGGCCCGCTGTTCCAGCGTCAGTTTCCGTCATGCGCCGCCCCGTTCTCGACCGGCGGCACCGGCCGCCAGGGCGCGAACGCGCTCGCCTCGCGCGGCATCAGGGCCGCGAGCTCCGGGCAGTGCCGCAGCACGACGGACTTCATGCCGCCCTTCTCCACCCAGTCGATGCCCAGCGGCGTGTAGATCTCCGGGCGGTAGTCGACGGTGAGGAAGCGGTCGCTCTGCAGCCGCCGCGTCGCCATCAGAATGAAGATCCGGAACGCGGTGTCGGAGAAACCGAACCCGGTCGGCGGGTTCTCCGCGAACAGACCGACGACGGTGTCGATCTCGTCGACGTCGCGGTACACGTCCTTGAGCCGGGCGAGCGTCTCCGGCTCCTGCGTCAGGTCCTCGAAGCGGCGGATGCGCTCCTTGTGCAGCCCCGCACGGAAGTCGTTGTAGCGCGGCACCCCGCGCCGCCGGGTCCGTACGAGATCCACCACCGACAGATCGATGATCTCCCCGTCGCGCTGGAAGTGCTGCAGCGACTTCGGGTAGTTGTGCAGCGTGATCGCGCCCGGGTGCGCGATGCCGAACGAGTACAGCGTGTCGGCGAGCCCCGTCTTGCGGATCTGGCTCTCGGCCGCCGCCCCCTGGATGTCGGTGAAGGTGACCGTCTCCAGGCGCTGCCCGAAGTGGTGCTCGCGCAGCTCGTAGTCGTCCGGGATCAGCGGGTGCATCCGGTACACGGTGACGAAGTCCTCCGTCAGCGAGTACGGCGCCCCGTGGTGGTCGGGCGTCGTCTTCGGGATGCCCGTCAGCGAGTGCGATTCGAGCAGCCACAGACCCAGCTGGTTGAGCCAGTTGCGGGGCGGGCCCTCCCAGTTGGTGCGCAGACCGATGTCGATCGCCTTCGTCGCGAGGATCGCGGGCGTCCACTCCACCGTGTGGATCTTCGCGATGAGCGCGGACACGACCAGGCGCGCCGTGTGGTAGATCCGCTCCTCGCTCATCGACGGGTACTCGGCGCGCAGCGCGTCGCACACCGTGTTGTGCTCGCGTGCGAACAGCGTGTGCATCGCGCTGAGCCCCATCCACCAGTTGTCCTTGAACCCGGTGATCGGGATGCCGGTGCGGTCGATCGGGATGTGCCCGCCGTCCAGCAACAGCCGTGCCCCGCCGTCCGGTTCACGCAGCGCGCGGGCCGTCTGCTCGTCGCCGCCGTACACCTCGGAGCCGTCCCACCAGTGCGACGCGGTGTTCCCGAAGAGGATCGGCGGCTGGTCGCCGGGCAGCTCGATCCCCTCGTTCTCGGCGAACCGCATCGCGTTCTCCTGCGGCCCGTTCGGATGGTTCACCCAGGTGCCCGCGCCGGGCGGCAGCGGCACCTCGACGGTCCTGCCGCCCTCCTTGTAGCGGCGGTGGTTCACCCAGTCGTGGACCTGGAACTGGATCCAGGCCGCGGCGAGGATGTTCAGGCTCGTCGCCGGGACAAAGCTGTCCCGGGTCAGCAGCTGGCGGCTGACCGTCACCGGGTTCGGGGTGTCGAAGAGGTCGGGCCGGTACACCGGCTTCAGGTTGCGGCCGAACGCCGCGCCGATTGCCCCCATCTCGGGCGACGACAGATCGTTGTACGTCCCGTCGTACGAGCGTGCCGTGCGCAGCCGCTCGTCGACCGGCACCGGCACCGGCTGCGCCTTCGGCGGGGCCTCCGGCACATCGGTGTCGATCAGGTTGAGGCGGCGCAGCGCCTTGCGCAGGAACACCAGGTTCAACAGGCTCGCGTCCAGCGGGAGTTGATACCAGGGAACCACCCGGTTCAGGATCCGGAACGTGATCTCGACGGGCACGTCGAGGATCTTGTTCCTGAGCGGCTCCTCGGTCGTGAAGCGGGTGCCGCCGCGCTGTGCCGCACTCGCCTCGTACGCGACCTTGCGGGCCCGGTTCAGATTGCCCAGCGGCCTGAACTGCTCCGTGGTGAACCAGGGGTTGAAGGCCAGCTCCTCGACCCGGCGGGCCGCCGAACGCGCCTCGGCCGTCGTGATGTCCTGACCCGGGATCGTCAGGCGGGCCACCGGGATCGGCGGGGTGATCGCCTCCTTCCACTCCACCGAGCCGTCCTCGACCGGGGTCCGGCGCTCGTCGACGTAGCGCTGCACACACAGGTCGAAGGAGACGTCGTCGCGGGACAGGCGCTGCGCGAGCTCCTTGTGCAGGAAGTTCGGGTCCTTGCGGTCGGGGCGCGGTTCGGCGGCGCCGCCGACGGCCGGGCGCAGCAGATAGCGCACCGGGCCCGCCTCGCCCCACAGGATCGCGCCGCGGCTCCAATAGGTCTCGCGGGCCAGGCTGTTGACGGTGTGCCGGGTCGCCGCCTGGACGTTGCGCCGCATCCGGTCCGCGGTCCCCGGGCCCACGGCCAGGGGGAGCTTCACGAACAGCGCGTAGGCCTTCTCCAGCTGGCTGCGGGCCCCGGCCATCGCCTGGGCGAACGCGACGAACTCGCGGGCGTCGCGGGCGTGCGACACCGGGTAGCTGGTCGCCAGCAGGTCGTGGCTCTCGTCGCCCGTGACCTGGACGCGCACGGCGATGCCGTGCAGATCGGGCGCGCCGTCCGGGCCGCGCACGCCACTGGCGTTGGAGAGCCGCACCGTCGCCGGGTACTCGGCGCCGGCCCGGGCGAAGCCGTTGCTGAGCGCGGCCGGCAGGTCGTCGTTGAAGCGCAGGCGGGCGTTCTCCACGCCGAGCGCGGCCTTCGCGTGGAAGGTCCGCTCGAAGTTCTGGGCGCCGCTCGCCCTGCGGTTGGCGACCTGGACCTGCATGATGTCGCGGGCGAGGCGCTGGAAGACGAGGCGTTCGGCCTCGGGGCTGCCGCCCTCGTACCGCTCGTACTGTGATGACGGGTAGGAAGACTGCGCTGACAGCGCTGACAGCGCTGACTGTCCTGACGGGAATGAGGTGTGACGTTCGGTCTCGGACATCGGTTGCCGTCCCTGTCGTGTGGTGCGATACGTCGGGAGGTCGTACTGCGGGGCGTGTGCACGGACATGTCGGTACGCGCACGGGGGAGGGGCCAGCGACGCTATCGGCGCGCTCTCGGGGCCCGCAGCGTGCGTTCCCGCCATGTCGCGACGGCTCCGTCGGGCACGAACTCCCGTACGGATAAGCGGATTCGGGCTCGTCAGCGGCAAGGTCGGCGACGGCTGGGCCCGCCCCGAGATCGCCGGGGCCCACCGTGCGCCGCCCGGCTCCCATCCGCCCCACCCGACCGTCCCGCTGGTGGCCGGTCAGCGACGCCTTGACGGCCCGGTGCCGCGGTGGTGGGCTGAGGGCTCGCCGCGGGCCCGGTCCGGACACGGCCCGCCGCGGCGCCCACCGGACCCCGCTGACCGGCGCCGCGAGGCGCCGGTCAGCAGCCGTGCGGCCTGCTCCCGGACAGGTCCCGGCAGCCCGCCCAGGGAGGTGCCCCCATGCGGGACACGACCGAGCACGGCCCCGGCTTCGCCGACCTGCGCCCCCTCAAGGAACCGACCGTCCTGGAGCCGGACGGCCGGGGCTTCCCCGTCTACGCCGACCTGCCCGACCGGCTCCTGGAGGACAAGGGCCACCCCGATCCGGACGGCATCCTGCCGCATGTGCTGGCGACCCTGTCCGCCTACGCGTACGCGGGGTTCGACCAGGGCGGCGACGCCCAGACCGTCGCCATGATGGCGACCCGGCTCGGCCTGGAGAAGACCCGCTGCCGGGTCTTCGAGCAGCGCGTCGACGCCCTCTACATCGCCTCGGCGGCGTACCTCGTCCAGGACCGGGACCGCAGGATCGCGATCCTCTGCTATCGCGGCACCCAGCCCGAGGACATCATCAGCATCCTCACCGACGCCGACGTACGCCCGGACACGCTCCGCGTCGACCTCGGCGACGCCGAGCCGTACCAGGTGCACGCCGGCTTCTACCGCAACATGCGCGCCACCCGCTATCTGGTCCTCGAAGCGCTGGAGCGCGCCGTGCGCGGCGAGTCCATCGACCCCGAGGAGCGCGGGGAGCGCAGCGACGGCCTCGAAGCGCTCTACATCACCGGGCACAGCCTGGGCGCCGCGATGGCCGCGCTGATGGCGGTCACCCTCGTCCACGAACCGCGCTACGCCCACATCGCCCGCTGTCTGCGGGCCGTCTACACCTTCGGCCAGCCGATGATCGGCGGGCCCGCGCTCGCCGCGGCCTGCGAGCGCGCCACCGACGGGCACGGCAACCACGTGCTCCGCGACCGGCTGCTGCGCTACATCTACGACCGCGACGTCGTGCCCGCCCTGCCGCCGCGCCCCGTCGGCCCCTACGCGCCCTTCGGCCGGGAGTTCCACTACCGCAGGACCCGGCACGGCCTGGACGCGGCGTTCACGGCGGCCGCCGACGCCGCGGTCGACGCGGTCTCGCTCCCCGGCGACCTGCTCACCGGGACCAGCCCGCTGCTGCGGCTGCGCCGCATGGCGGCGATCCCGCGCCGGGCGGCGGGTCACGGCTGGATCGAGCGCCGCGATCCCGCGCTGCCCTACCCTCAGATGGACAGCCTCGCCGGGCTCGCCGTCGTGGCCCCGCTGGCGTTCTTCGCGGCGCGCCTGGCCCTGACCCGCTCCCTCCCCTTCAAGTACTCCTTCGAGGACCACGGACCCGGCCACTACGTCAACGCCCTGGCCCCGCAAGGGGTGTTGAGCGAGTTCGGAGACGTCCTCTAGGGCGCGGGCCGCGGGGGCGCACCCCTGACAAATGTCATGGCCGGCGCGTGGACGAACTCACTGCCGCCGACCCGGTCCCCGAGCCGACCATGACGGTATGAACTCCACGAACCGGCACCTTCAGGCCCTCCGTCCCGTCAAGCGACTCGTCGCCGGGTACCTCGCCCTCAGCGTGGTGACCCTCGCCGCCGTGATCGCCCTGCGCCACCACGCGTCCGTCGTCGACGACGCGGTGTGGGTGCGCACCGTCCTCGTCACCGCGAGCGCCGTGCTCACGTACGTCTTCGCGAGCCGCGCGGCCCGCGGTTCGCGCGGCGCCTTCCGCAGGCTGCGGATCGTGACCGCCGCGATGCTGGTGGCCGTCGTCGTCATCGTCACGCTGCCCGGCATGTTCCCGGTGTGGCTGCGCGTCGAGCAGAGCGTGTGCGGGCTCCTGCTGCTCGGCTGCGTGGTCGTCGCGAACGGCCGCGCCGTCCGCTCGCTGTTCGCGGCCTCGTGACCCTGCCGGGCCCGCGCGCCGGTGTTGGCGTGCGCGGCATGGACGAGCAGGCCGCCCGGCCCCCGGGCGACGACCCCCAGCGCTGGGCCCTGGGGTGGCGGCGCGGGGTCCTGCTCACCGGGATGCTCGCCTACCCCGTCGTCACCGCCGTGGGCGTCGCCCAGTACGCGACGGGCGCGGCGGCCGTCGCCGGGTACGCGATCGTGGCGGCCTTCGGAGTCTGCTACCTCCTCGCGGCGAACGCGATCCGCGACCGGGCCGGGTGGCGCGAGACGGTGCTGTTCGCCGTCCTGTCCGTCCTCTTCGTCGCGGCCCTGCCGTTCGCCCACGAATTCGCCTTCTTCCTGTGCGCGGTGCTCGTCTCGGGCGCCGCGCTCCGGCTGCCCCGCCGGGCTCCGGTGCTGGTCGCCGCCGGGGCGCTCGCCGCGCTGATCGTGCCCTGGGCGGTGCGGCCCTGGCACACCGGGCCCGCCTGGCTGGAGGCGATCGCGCTGGTCTTCACCGCGCTGACCGTGTACGCGTTCGCGGAGATCGCCGGGTCGAACCGGGCCCTGGTCGAGGCCCGCGCCGAGGTCGCCCGGCTCGCCCGGCAGACCGAGCGCGACCGCATCGCCCGCGATCTGCACGACCTGCTCGGGCACTCGCTGACCGTCATCACCGTCAAGAGCGGCCTCGCCCGCAAGCTGGCCACCGCCGGATCCCCGCGCGCCGTCGACGAGATCACCGAGGTCGAGCAGTTGTCGCGGCAGGCGCTCGCCGACGTACGCGCCGCGGTCTCCGGCTACCGCGAGGCGACCCTCGCCGGCGAACTGGCCCGCGGCCGCGAACTGCTCCGGGCGGCCGGGATCACCGCCCGGCTCCCCACGTCGACCGAGCAGGTACCCCCCGAGCACCAGGAACTCTTCGGCTGGGCCGTGCGCGAGGGGCTGACCAACGTCGTGCGCCACGCACGGGCGGGCCGGTGCACGGTCACCCTCACCCCGGCCTCCGTGGAGATCCACGACGACGGCACGGCAAGCCCGGCCCCCGGCGCGGGGAACGGCCTCGCGGGGCTGCGGGAACGGGTCGCGGCGGCGGGCGGCACCGTGGCGGCCGGACCGGGGAAGAACGGCGGATGGGTGCTGCGCGTGACGGTGCCGACGGCCGATCGGGAAGGTGCCCCGTGAGGCGGCGGCCGTTGCGCCGGGGGCGCCGCGCCCCGGCAGCCCCGGCGAAGCGACCGGGCCCACCCACCCAAGGAGGCACCCCGTGATCCGGCTGCTGCTCGCCGACGACCAGGACCTCATCCGCAGCGCCCTGTCCGCGCTGCTCGACCTGGAGAGCGACTTCGAGGTCGTCGCCGCCGTCGACCGGGGCGACAAGGTCGTCGACGCGGCCCGCGCCGCCCGCCCCGACGTGGCGCTGCTCGACATCGAGATGCCGGGCCTCGACGGGCTCGCTGCGGCCGCGCTGCTCACCCGTGAGATGCCCGCATGCCGGGTCGTCATCCTCACCACGTTCGGCCGGGCCGGCTATCTGCGCCGGGCCATGGCGGCGGGGGCGGTCGGATTCGTGGTCAAGGACGCCCCGCCGGAGGCGCTCGCCGACGCCATCCGCCGCGTCGTGCGCGGCGAACGTGTCGTCGACCCCGACCTCGCCGCGGCGACCCTCGCCGCGGGCGACTCACCCCTGACGGCCCGCGAACGGGACGTCCTGGAGGCCGCCCGCGCCGGCGGTTCGGTGGCGGACATCGCCGCCGCCCTGTTCCTCTCCGAGGGCACCGTCCGCAACTACCTGTCGTCCGTCATCGCCAAGACCGGCACCCGCAACCGGATGGAGGCGCTGCGGGCGGCGGACGAACGCGGCTGGCTGTAAGGACCGGCAGGGACGCCCGTCAGCGCATGTCGGCCGGGCGCTCGGTGCCCTCGAACGGGAACCGGCGGCGGAAGTCGTCCGCGGCGTCCTCCAGCGTCACGAACGAGACGCCCTCGTGCCCGGAGACGTACTCGATGAACCGCTCCAGCATCAGCAGCACCTGCGGCCGCCCGGAGACGTCCGGGTGCAGCGTGACGGGCACGACCGCGTAGTCCAACTCCCGGTGCACCCAGTCGAACTGGTCCTTCCAGTCCTGCTCCAGGGCGCGCGGCGAGACGTACCCGTGGCTGTTGTGCGCGTGCTTGTTGAACATCATGGGCGGCAGGTCGTCGACGTACCAGTTGCCGCAGAACTCGACGAGGTCGACCTCGTGGCCGTGCACGAGCGGCTTCATCCAGTCCTTGGCCTCGGCCGAGTAGTCGATCTTCGTCCAGGAGTCGCCGACCCGGGCGTAGAACGGGGTGAAGTCGCGGTAGTTCTGCGAATGGTCGTAGGAGAAGCCGTACTTGTGCAGCAGCGCCGCCGTCGACTCGGACATCTCCCACCACGGGGCGACGTATCCCTTGGGCGCCCGGCCCGTGAACTGCTCGATCAGTTCGACCGACTTGGCGAGGACGTCCTCCTCCTGCTGCGGGGTCATCGCGATGGGGTTCTCGTGCGAGTAGCCGTGCGCGCCGATCTCGTGGCCCGCCTCGACGACCATCCGGGTCTGCTCGGGGAACGTCTCGATGGAATGCCCCGGGATGAACCACGAGGTGCGGATGTCGTACCGCTCGAAGAGCTTGAGCAGGCGCGGCGTGCCGATCTCACCGGCGAATACACCGCGCTGAATGTCGTTGGGGGAGTCCTCGCCGCCGTAGCTGCCGAGCCAGCCGGCGACCGCGTCCACGTCGACACCGAGGGCGATCTGGATGTCCTTGGGCATGAACAACTGCTCCTGTCTGTAAGGGATTCAGGTCACGTGAGGCGGGTCGTGAGTTCGGCGGTGGCCGCCGCGAGGGCCTGCTGGTCGGCGGCGCTCCACTCGCGCTCGCGCAGGCTGTGCACGGAGATCCAGCCGGTGAGCGCGCCGCCGGTCTGCACCGGGGAGAGCATCTGCGCCCGCACCCCGTACCCGTCGATCAGCGCCTGCGGCGGGTGCGGGGCGTCGCGGAAGTGCGGCTGGACGAGCGGGCGGCGCTCGGCCTCCAGCCATGCGACGGTGTTCAGGCGGCGCTGGTCGAGCGAGGCGTCGCGGCGGATGGAGCGCACTCCCGGGCCGAGCGCCTCGCCCGCCGTCAGGTCGACGTGCAGCCCGTGTCCGGGCAGGTCCACGCGGAACGTCGTACGGTCAGCGCCGGTCGCCCCGAGCAGCTCCGTCAGGACCGACTGGACCCGGGCGCGCAGCGCGCCGTCGCGCAGCAGGGTGCCGTACCCGCTCCAGGACGGGGCCGCCCCCGCGAGGCCGAGGGCCCGCCACAGCGTCGCCGTCACCGAGTCGAACACCGGGACGCCCAGGGCCGGTTCGAGGCGCTCGGCCTCGAAGGCGCCGTACACGTTCGTGCAGACCACGGCGACCGCGTGCGCGCCGTCGCCTGCGGCCCGCTCGATCTGCCCGGCCACGTCGGCCGCCGGGATCCGGGCGAACGCCTCGTTGTCGTCCTCGCCGAACGGCTCGGCGAGGACGCACTCCAGGCCCTCCTTCGCGTACGTCGCCACGATCGCTTCGGCGACGTCACGGGTGTACGGCAGCGCGAGGCCGAGGCGCGTCACGCCGTACGCGGCGCAGGCGTCCAGGAGCGCGAGGGTGGACGTCGTCGCGGGGATGCCGGTTTCGGCGGTGAGCGCGGCGGCCAGGGCGCGGTCGCGCTCGATGCCGAGCCAGGAGCCGGAGGTGCCGTTCCAGACGAGGACGTCGACCTTGGCGTCGGCCAGCTGCCGGGCCGCGGCCAGCATCGGCGCCGGGTCGAACTGGGCGTCGCTGCCCGCGTCGAGGGCGATCCGGGTCACCGGGACCCGGGCGAAGTGCGCGGTGGCGGCTCCGCCGGCGCCGTGCAGCAGGCCGTACGTGACCGGCTCGAGACAGGTGTTGGACGACGGGGTGAGCATGCCCACGCGCAGCGGACGCTTCGTGCTCATCGGACGGTTCTCGCTCATCGGACGGCGAGCCTCCTCGAGTAGTCGATGACCAGGGACGAGACGGTGAACAGGGCGCCCGCGCCGACGAAGTAGAGCAGCGCCCAGGTGTAGGAGCCGGTGCCGCCGACGATGAAGCCGACGGCGATCGGGGTGACGATCCCGGCGATGTTCCCGGAGAGGTTCATGGCGGCGCCGACCACACCGGCGTTCGCCCGGCCGCCGAGCGTGGACGGCAGTGCCCAGTACAGGCCCGCCCAGCGCAGGAAGAACAGGACGACGGAGAGCAGGACGACCGCCGTCGTCGCGTCCGGGACGAGGACGACCCCGAGCAGTCCCGCCATGACGGCCGCGCCCGCGGTCCCCATGAGGGTGCGCTGCACGGTGTTGGCGCCCCCGCCGCGCGCCCGCCAGTGGTCGCTGAGCCAGCCGCCGATCAGCTCGCCGACGAACCCGGCGCCGAAGATCACGAGCGTGGACCAGCCGATCGACTTGATGTCGAAGCCCTTGGTCTCCGAGAGGTAGAGCGGGCCCCAGGTGAGCAGGCCGTAGAAGACGCCGTTGAAGCCCATCCAGCCCAGGCACATGCCCCAGAACGAGCGGTACTTGAGGTAGTCGGAGAGCTTGGCGGGGCGGTCGCCGCCGGCGGCCAGCGCGTCTTCGGCCGCGTGCGCCTTCTCGATGTGCTCGGCCTCCGCGTCGTTCACACCGGGGTGCTCGCGCGGGGTGTCGCGCAGGAACCACAGGGCGAAGAAGCCGACGGCCACGGTCGCGGCACCGGCGACCACGAAGCTGATCCGCCAGCTGCCGGTCCAGGCGATGAGACCGGAGATGGCGACGCCGCCGAGCGCCGAGCCGAGCGGGGCGCCGCCGTCCATCAGGACCGCGCCGCGCCCGCGCTCCTCGGCGGGCAGCCACTGGGCGTTGAGCTTGCCGCCCGCCGGCATCACCGGGGCCTCGACGGCGCCGAGCGCGAGGCGCGCCGTGAGCAGCGAGCCGACGCCGGTCGCCGCCGCGGTGAGCGCGGTCGCCGCGCCCCAGCCGACACAGGCGCCACCGGCCATCCGGCGCGGCCCGAACCGGTCGATGAGCCGGCCCGCGGGCAACTGCATCAGCGCGTACGTCCAGAAGAACGCGCTCAGGACGAAGCCGGTGACCTCCTTCGACAGATGGAGATCCTCGGTGATCAGCGGCAGGGCGACCGAGACGGAGCCGCGGTCGATGTAGTTGAGCGACACGATGCCCAGCAGGAGCAGGAACACCTTCCAACGGGTGCGCGTGGGGCGGGCGCCGGCGGTTCTCGGGGGCCTGTGGTCCGTGCCGGGGACACGGACCCGATTGGCTGACGACATGTCAAACCCTCAGTTCGGCAGGGGGACGTGCTGCGGAAAGGGCATGCCGCGCAGGGCCGTGCGAACGGCCCGGCGGACAACGAGAGAAGCTTTTGACGTGCTCGTTCTGCGCTATGGCATACCAAAGAATGCGGATCGCGCTGCCGCGCGTCAAGCCGTTGGTATACCGTGAGTGCGAATTGACGGGGAGGAAACATGGCACCCACGGGGCCCGGCGACGCGGGCTGGCTGCGCGACCAGGTGTGCGAGGGCATCAGGGACCGGATCATCGACGGTCAACTGCGCCCCGGCGACCGGCTGTTGGAGCGGGACGTCGCCGAGGAGTTCGGGGTCTCCCGGATCCCCGTGCGGGAGGCGATCCGGGTGCTCCTCAGCGAGGGCTTCCTGGAGGCCGTGTCGGCCCGCAAGATCGTCGTCAAGCAGCTCTCGTTCCAGGACGTGCTCGACCTGTTCGACCTCAGGGAGGCGCTGGAGGTGGTGGCCGTGCGACGGGCCGCCGAGCGCGCCCAGCAGCGCCAGATCGACGCCCTCGGCCGACTGCTGACCAGCGCGGAGAAGGCCACCCGCAGCGGCAGGGCCGACCGCATCTCCCGGGCGAACAACGCCTTCCACCAGCACATCGTGGAGATCGCGGGCAACGCACTCCTCGCGTCCACACTGCAGCCGCTGGAGGGCAGGATGCGCTGGCTGCTGCAGCAGGTCGACGACCCGAGCGCGGTGTGGCAGGAGCACAGCGCCCTGTACGAGGCGATCGCGGCGCGTGACGTGGATCTGGCCGCGGACCGGGCCCTGCGGCACGTGCGGCACTATCGGGAAGTGGCCCTGGACGTGCTGTTCGACTCCCGCCCGGCGGACTCGGTGGTGCCACCCCCGCAGTGACGCGGGATCACGGGGCCGGCGCCGGGCCCCGCCCCGTCACGACTGGCGCTTCGCGTGCATCTCCTGGAACAGGTCGAACCCGCCCTCGGGTGTCTGCGTGAACCCCTGCCAGCGGAACGAGTCCTGCGTGACCTCGGAGAACGTCCAGCGCGTCCGCCTGCCCTCGGCGTCGACGCCCTCCTGGACCATGCCGCCCGCGCCGTCGGGGCGCCCGACCTGGGTGAAGTACGACGGGAGCTTCGGCGAGATCCAGGTGATCCGCCACAGCCCGGTCGTGACGTCGTACATCCGCACGGTGGTGCCGGGGAACCGGCCCATGAAGTCGGGGCAGAACAGCACGTCCTGCACCACCCGCCCGCCCAGCGCCCAGCCGAACCGCCACTCGCCCGCCGCCGTGCGCCACACGCCGTCCGGGAACCGGTAGCGATTGCCGATGTCCCAGGTGCCGACCAGGCGGCCGTAGAGCATCAGCGCCTCGGCGTGGTCCGGGTCGGGACCGTCCGCCGAGAGCAGCTCCACCATCGAGTCGTGCGGCGACGCGTTCATCGCGCGAGGCTAACCCGGCTGTCCCTGCGGGGCCAGCTGGCGGCGCACCAGCTCGTGCAGCCGTCCACCGGCGTCCGCCAGCAGCTCCGCGGGCGCACCCTGCTGGACGATGCGGCCCTGCGACATCACGATCACCCGGTCCGCGTCCAGGACCGTCGACAGACGGTGCGCGACGACGATCCGGGTCGCGTTCAACGTGCGGGTGCTGTCGATCACCGTGCGCTGCGTCTCGTTGTCGAGCGCGCTCGTCGCCTCGTCGAAGAAGAGGATCCGCGGGCGCCGGATCAGCGCTTGCGCGATCATCAGCCGCTGCCGCTGGCCGCCGGAGATCGCCCCACCGCCCGCGATCATCGTGTGCAGCCCCATCGGCATCCGCTGGATGTCCTCGGCGAGCCCCGCCATCGCTGCCGCCTCCCACGCCTCCTCCTGCGTGAACGACTCGGCGCCGCAGATGCAGTCGAGGATCGAGCCGGTCAGCGGCTGCGCGTTCTGCAGCACCACCCCGCACTGCCGCCGCACCGCCGCCCGGTCGAGAGCGGCCAGGTCCTGGCCGTCGTACAGGACACTGCCGTGCGTCGGCGCGTCGAAGCCGATCAGCAACCGCAGCAGCGTCGACTTCCCGCAGCCGCTCTCGCCGACCACCGCCACGAACTCGCCGGGGCGGACGGCCAGTGACACGTCGTCGAGGACCAGCGGCCCGTCGTCCGCGTACCGGAAGGAGACCCCGCGCGCCTCCAGCGCCCCGGTCAGCTCGCCCGGCCGGCCCGCCGCCTCGCGCACCTCGGGCTCCGCGTCGAGCACCGGCTTGATCTGCTCGTACATCGGCAGCACGGCCGCCGCCGAGATCAGCGCGCCGGTCAGCTGGGTCACCGACGTCAGCAGCATCGTCACCGACGTGTTGAAGGTGAGGAACTCCGCCGCCGACAGCGAGCCGCGCGCGGGACCGGCGAGCAGCATGAACATCAGCAACGAACACAGCGGCAGATAGACCGAGTTGAGGACCGTCGTCATGTTCTTGATGCGGCCCGCCCGCCGCTGCAGCTCCCGGCTGCGCGCGAACTCCTCGGCCCACGCCGCGTACGCGAAGCTCTCCGCCCCGGCGACCCGCAGCTTCGGCAGGCCGCGCAGCGTCTGGAACGCCCGGTTGTTGAGCTTGTTGCCGAGCACCACCAGACGGCGTTGCCAGCGCAGTTCCCACAGGCCGAGCACGAGGAAGACGCCCGCGACCACGACCAGCATCCCGAGCGCGGCGAGCGCCAGGGGCACGCTGTAGAGCAGCAGCAGGACGAGGTTCATCGCGCCGATCGTCGACGCCTGCACCACGACGGGTCCGACGCCCGACAGGAGCCGGCGGATCGCGCTGATGCCCATCGCCGCGCTCGCCAGCTCACCCGTGGAGCGCGCCGCGAAGAACCGGGTCGGCAACCGCAACAGCCGGTCCCAGAACGCGGGTTGGAGCACGCTCTCCACGCGGCCCTCGACCCGCAGCACCGTCAGGTTCTGCACGAGCATGAACACCGCCGACACGATGCTCGTGACGACCACGGCGAGCGACACCTGCGTGATCAGGCCGGTCTGCGCGTTCGGTACGTACGAGCCGAGGACCCGGCCCGTCGCGACCGGCACCAGCGCGCCGAGCCCCACCGTCACGAGCCCCGCGAGCAGCAGCCTGCGCACGTCGCCCGCCATGGCGCGCGCACTGAACCGCATCAGCCGCCACGGGCTCAACTCGCCCTCCGGCAGCGGCCGGTAGAGCATCGTCGCCCGCTCCTCGAAGTCCGAGGCGTTCCCGTCGGGCCCCCCGTCGATCCGGGTGCGGCGCTCGCGCGCTCCTGTCGACGGGCTCACCGCCTCGTAGCCGCCGCGCCGCCACAGCAGCGCGACCGGCGCCCCGGACGCGGCCCGGAACCCGATCAGCGGGCCCACGTCCTGCCGCCACCACGCACCGGTGAGCCGGATGGGTCTGGTCCTGACCCGGGAGGCCACCGCGATCTGCTCCACCGGGTCGATCCGGTCGCCGGCCGCGCCGCCGAGCCCCGGTCCGGCGAGCGTGATCCCGGCCGCGCGAGCCACCAGCTTGCAGGCCGCGTACGTCGCGTCGACCCCGGCGTCGGCGCCACCCCGGCCCCGCCTGCGCCGCGTCCCGATCGAGGCGAGCAGGGTGCGGTCGGCCTGCTCGCGGACGGCCTCGCCCGCGCGGATCCCGGCCGCGGCCCGGTCCTCGTGGGCGCTCTCCAGCCGTTCGATCCAGCGGTCGAGGGTCGACAGCAGCCGGTACTGCTGGTTCACCATCCGCTGCCACAGCCCGCTGTCGACGAGCAGATCGGTGGCGGCGTCGGCGGCGTAGGCGGAGCCGTACTGCACGCTGCCAGGGGCGAGCTGGGGCCACAGCACGTCGTCGTCGCCGGTGACGCCGTCGTCCGTGGTGCGGCCGTCGAGCGGCGCCTCGAACAGGACGCGCTGCCCGCGCCCGACGCCCAGCGCGAACGCCTCCTCCAGCAGGCTCCACGCCATGTCGTACGAACCGTACGAGGCGTCGTACGGCAGCTCGCGCAGCGGAATGCGGCGGACCGTGCACCCCGTCAACGGCCGCCCCACCAGCGTGTGTTGCGTGCCCTCCACCGGGCCGAGCAGCAGCGTGCCCGGCTCCAGACGGCCCAGGAAGTGCCAGTGGCCCTGCGTGAGGGCGTCCACCGCGAACAGGTCGAGCGCCCCGCCCGCGACCAGCCACAACACCTGCGGCCCCTCCAGCGGCAGACTGCGCAGGCCCGTGCAGTCGACCGGCGCGCCGAGCCCGCCGAACGCGGCGACGACCTGGTCCGACGAGGTGAAATCCGGTTCCGTGTACGTCACGTCAGTGCTCCCTCACCAGCTCGGCGTACGGCCCGCCCGCCACCACCAGGTGCTCGTGGCGGCCGCGCTCGACGATCTGCCCGTGGTCGAGCACCACGATCTCGTCGCTGTCGCGCACGGTGCTCAGCCGGTGCGCGATGACGACGCAGGCGCAGCCGCGCCTGCGGATGTTGTCCATCACGATCTGCTCGGTCTCGGCGTCGAGCGCGCTCGTCACCTCGTCGAGGACGAGGATGCTGGGGCGGCGCACCAACGCCCGCGCGATCTCCAGGCGTTGCCGCTGCCCGCCGGAGAAGTTCCGGCCGTCCTGCTCGACGGGGCCGTGGATCCCCCCGGGCCGCCGCGCCACCACGTCGTACAGACACGCGTCGCGCAGCGCCTCGACGACCGCCTCGTCGCTGATCGACGGGTCCCACAGCGCCACGTTGTCCCGCACGGTCCCCTCGAAGAGGAAGACGTCCTGGTCGACGAAGGAGACAGAAGCGGCGAGCGCGCCGCGCGGGATGTCGTCGAGGCGCCGGTCGTCGATCCGGATGACGCCCTCCCAGGGGGCGTACAAACCCGAAATCAGCCTGGACACCGTCGACTTGCCGCTGCCGGAGCCGCCCACCAGCGCCACCTGCTGCCCCGGGCCGACCGTCAGCGAGAACCCGGAGAGCAGCGGCTTGTCGAGCGGGCTGTAGCCGAAGGTGATGTTCTCCAGCTCCACGTGCCCGCGCAGCCGCCGCGTGCTGCGCACCTGCTCGGGGCGCGCGTAGAGGGTGTCGACGGGAAAGTTCTCGACGTCCTTGAGGCGGGCCACGTCGGCGGCGAAGTCCTGGACGCGGCCCGCGACGCCGTTCAGTCGGGTGATGGGCGCGGTGAACCGGGTGACCAGCGCCTGGAAGGCGACGAGCAGACCCACCGACAGATGCCCCTCGACCGCCCGCATACCGCCGATCCACAGGATCAGCGCACTGTTCAGCGTGGCGAGCGTCGGCGCGACGATCCCCAGCCAGGCGCTCGGCACCCCGAGCCGCTGCTGCTCCTCCAGCGTCGTCGCGTGCTGCCCGGCCCACTTGCGGAAGTAGCCGTCCTCACCGCCCGTCGCCTTCATCGTCTCGATCAACTGGAGCCCGGTGTACGAGGTGTTGGTCAGCCGCGCCGTGTCCGCGCGCAGCTTCTGCGTCCGCGTCGCGCGCAGCCGCACCACGATCCGCATCGCCACGACATTGAGCAGCGCGATGCCGACGCCGACCATCGTCAGCTGCGGGTCGTACGACCACAGCAGCGCCGCGTAGAGCAGCACGACGATGCCGTCGACACCCGCGGCGGTGAGGTCCCGCGCGAGGGTCTCGGACACGGCGTCGTTCGACTGGAGCCGCTGTACCAGGTCGGCCGGGCTGCGCTGCGCGAAGAACGTCACGGGCAGCCGCAGCAGATGCCCGAAGAACCGGGCGCTGCTCAGCGTCGACGAGATGATGCGCCCGCGCAGCAGATTCGCCTGCTGGAGCCAGGTCAGCGCGGCGGTCAGTGCCACCATCGCGCCCATGGAGGCGAACAGGGCGCCGAGCAACGAGGTCTGATCACCGATCAGGAACAGATCGATGTACGTCTTGCCGAGCGCGGGCACCGCCGCGCCCACGGCGACCAGGAGCAGGCTCGCGAGCAGCGCGGCGAGCATGGTCCCCGTCGTGCCGCGCAGCCGCCCCGGCAGCGCCTTCAGAACGCCCGGCCGACGCCCGCCTCTTTGGAAGTCGTCCCCCGGCTCCATCACCAGCACGACGCCGGTGAAGCTGGTGTCGAAGTCCTCCATCGGCACGAACCGGCGCCCCTTGTCGGGGTCGTTGACCGACACCCCGCGCCGGCCGAAGCGGCGGGCCATGCCCTCGTACACGACGTAGTGGTTGAACTCCCAGAACAGGATCGCGGGGCCCTGCACCTCGCCCAGGGCGGCCGGTTCCATCTGCATGCCCTTGGCCGTGAGGCCGTAACTGCGGGCGGCCTTCAGGATGTTGCTGGCGCGCGAGCCGTCCCGGGAGACACCGCACGCGATGCGCAGCTCCTCCAGCGGGAGGTGCCGGCCGTGGTGGGCGAGGACCATCGCGAGCGCCGCGGCGCCGCACTCGACGGCCTCCATCTGCAGCACGGTCGGCGTGCGCACCCTCCCGCGCCGCTTGGGCGGTGGGGGAGGGGCGGGCCTGGCCCGGCGGCGGCCGTGTCCTGCGGGCGGAAGGGAGGTGGTCGTCACGGCAGCAGCCAATCGATCGGGCGCTGCGCGGCGAGGTGCACGGCGCCGGACGTGAGCGTCATCGAGGTCAGGGACCAGGGCGGCCCGTCATCGGTGGACCAGGCGTAGCCGGAATCGGTCGACGCGGACCTCTTCAACTGCACGAGGACCGGCACCCGGGCGCCGCCCCTGGCCAACTGGCCCGCGATCTCGGTGTCCCCGAGGAAGTCGGCGATCTGCCGCCGCGTCTGCGCCGCCCGCCCGACGGCCTTCACGGTGCCGCGCAGCACCCCGTGCTGCTGGGCGGCGGGCACGGTCAGATCGACGGACGCCCCCGCCGGGATGTTCGCGGCCCCGGTCGCGGGCACGTAGACCATCGCCACCAGCGGGTCACGGGCGGAACCGGTCTTCTCCACCGTCGCCACGTCGGCGCCGGTGCGCACGACGGAACCGATCCGCGCGACGAGCGCCGTGACGCGCCCGGCGTCGATCGCCCGCACGGCCCGATCGCCCCGCGTGGTACGGATCTTGAGCAGCGGCGCGTCGGCGGCGACCCGCTGCCCCTCCTTCACGTACACCCCGGTGACCTGTCCCGTGACCGGGGTCTGGAGCACGTAACTGCCCTGCCCGTACGTGAGAATCCCGCTCGCCGTGACCGTCGACGACACGGACCCGGTCACCGCCCACACGCACGACGCGGCCATCACCACCACGGTGACGGCGAGCGCGAGCAGTCCCTGCGGCCGTGCGAGCCGCACCGGGAGATCAAGGCTCTCCGGTGACTGCAGTTTGGACAGGGCCTGTTGGCGGAACTGCACAGGTCTTTCCCTTACGTCGCTGAAGCGCGGGCGGCGGCCCGGCGGCCGGGGCCCGAAACCGCCCGAAGGCCCCGGGACATGGAAGGTCCCGAGGCCTGGGTGCGTCGCGCCCGTCAGGTGGGCGACGCGGTGATCCGTCGGATCCGGCTCAGAGGCCGGCGACCAGACCGGTGGCGAGGCCGGTGACGGCGCCGGTGTTCACACCGGTGAGGCCCTCGACCGTGCCGACGACACCGGCGACGGTGCCGGAGACCGGGGCGATGCCGTCAACGGTGCCCGTGACCTGGCCGACGAGGCCGCCGACGAGACCGCCGGAGACGTTGTCCAGCTCGGCGTCGGAAATCTCGAGGGTCTCGACCTTGGGGGTGTTGCTCATGATGTGAGCCGCCCTTCTCATGGGTATCTCGGGGGATATTCGCAAAACGCGGAAGGTGCCGGAAACCGGCGGGGACCGAATCCGTCGCCGTTCCGCGATGCGGAGGATCAAAGCACGCCGACGCGTCGCACAGCCAATCGGAAGCTCACCGGTCAGAGGGGATGTGCGAGCTCAATTGCCGTGAGGTGCAGGCCCGTTCACGACCCGGTGGCAAGGTCTCCACATTCTTCACCGAGCGAAATGCGCGGCCCCCGCCCGCACATTCACCAAAGGGGACACTCGCGCATCAATGGGTTTCGTCGCGTGCAGCCTGAAATGGATTTCCTGCGGCCCGCGTGACTGCTCTGCGCAATCGCTGTGCAGGTTTCTGACACGCCACCGCGCAGGCCGTGAGCACGGCGGGCGGCACGAATCCCCACGGCGCCGCCGACTCGTGCACACCGACGGCGCAGGCGGCCCCGCCGACCACGGCCGTCAGGCGTGCGGCGACCCAGAACTGACCGGCGTGCCGGTCCGTCCCTTCGACGGTTCCGGTCACGAGCGTGGTGAGGGTGCCCGTGAAGTAGGTGGTGGGCGCGGCGCCCGCACCGGCGGCGACCATCGCGGCGGACTGCCCGCCCATCGCCACGGCGGCGACCACGAGCAGCACGGTTTGCCAGGCCCCGCCGGGCCGCCCGTCGAGCGCGGCGCCGATGACGGCGACCGCGCCGAGCAGCCCGCACTGCGCGCACAGCCACGCGACGACGGCCCCGGGCCACACCCCGCCCCACGTGCCGCCCTCTTTCCCGGTCCTGCACACGAGGGCGGCGGCAGCGGCGCCCGCCACATACCCGCCGAGCGCGTACAGCGGCCCGGCGACCTCCGCCATCGACCCCTGCCCCGCCGAGATCCCGAGCAGCACGAGGTTCCCGGTCATGACCCCGGCGAACACGGTGCCCAGCGCCGTGAACGCCAGCGCGTCCACGGCACCGGAGGCCGCGGCGAGCAACAGGAGGGTGACTTGGGCGCGATTGTTCATGGGCCCGACGGTAGAACGGTTCAGGAGTGGGGGCCGCGATGGCGGGGTGAACGGCCGTGTCAGTGGTCGCGTCCAAGGTCTCGGCCATGGGCTTCAACGGATCGTTCATCGTGGCGCGGGCCGACGGACCGCTGACGGAGTCGCCGGCCGTCCGGGCCGCGGACTACGCGTGGTGGCTGCAAGCCGTCCTCGTGGCCGAGTGCGATTCGCCGGCGGAGGACCTGGTCCGCGCGCTCGTCCATGCCTTGGGGTTCCGGTTCCGTGCCGGGGCCGAGGCGGCACCGCCCGCCGAGCAGCCCCTCAACAGGCCTGGTCCAGTGTGACCTCGACGGAGACCGGGGCGGCCCGCCACAGCGCGCTGAGCGCGGGCTCCCAGTCGACGAGGCGGCGCAGGGCGGCGAGCGCCGCCGCCCGGGGCGCACCGAGCGCGGCGAAGTCGAACCCGCTGTCCCCGCCTGCGATGACGGGCTGGTGCCCCGGTGCGGCGTCGTCGGCGAAGCGGGCCCGGAACTCCACCTGCCAGTACCCGGGCTGCCAGTACGGGTCGCTCCGGTCGGCTCCCTCGTCGACGGCCAGCTGCCGCCCGAAGGAGAGCCCGGAGTACGTCCCGTCCCGGTCGCCCCGGTCCCACGTCCCCCACTGCACGATCAGCCCGTCGCCGTCCTCCTCGGGACCCGCGACCCCCTCGACCGGCACCTGCGCGAACTCCTCGAAGGCGCCCCAGGCGGCCTCCATGTCGCAGACACCGCCAAGGGCGCCGCGGCGCCCGAGGATCCGCTCGAACTCCGCGGCACTGGACCGCCAGGGGATGGACATGCGGGCCAGACTAGCCGGGCCCGCAGCCTCGGCCACCCGCTGTCGAGTGCGTCATCTCGGCGGCCCGGTGCGGCATGGATCTCGCCGACGCCGACGCCGACGCCGACGCCGACGCCGACGCCGACGCCGACGCCGACGCCGACGCGGACGCCGACGCCGACGCCGACGCGCGGCTGCGCACCCGGGAGGTCCTCGGCGGACTTGCCCGACGCCCCGCACGATCACGCCGGGCTTTGACTACCCTGTGCGCCAGGGGCGTGTGACGGGCCCGCCGGGCGACCGGCGCAGGCCACCCCTGTCGAAGCGCTTCGACTCACTTATGGACAGGCTCCCATCCGGAGTCATAGGGTCGGGATTCCGAAGGTTGAGATCCCGAACGGCCCCTGGCAACCCGCCGCAGTCGAAGCGCTTCGCGCCGGAGCGTTCCGTCCCCACGTCACGGCTCAGGAGAACGACATGGTCACGCTCGCCGAGGTCGCCCGGCATGCCGGAGTCTCCGCCAGCACCGTGAGCTACGTCCTCAGCGGCAAGCGGTCCATCTCCGCCGCCACCCGGGAGCGCGTCGAGAACAGCGTGCGCCAGCTCGGCTACCACCCCAACGCGGGAGCGCGGGCGCTCGCCAGCAGCAAGTCGAACATCATCGCCCTGATGGTGCCGCTGCGCACCGACATGTACGTCCCCGTGATGATGGAGATCGCGATGGCCGTCGCCACCGCGGCCCGCACCCACGGCTACGACATCCTGCTGCTCACCGGCGAGGAGGGCGCCCAGGCGGTGCGCCGCATAGAGGGCAGCGCGCTCGCCGACGCGATGATCCTGATGGATGTGGAGCTGGACGACGAGCGGCTGCCGCTGCTGCGGACCGCCTCCCGTCCCGCCGTCCTCATCGGCCTGCCGGCCGACACCACCGGGCTCAACTGCGTGGACCTCGACTTCGCGGCCGCGGGCGCCGCCTGCGCCCAGCACCTCGCCGACCTCGGACACCGCGAGATCGCCGTGATCGGTGAGGCGGCCGCCGTCTACGAGCGGCGCACCGGCTTCGCCGAGCGCACCCTGGCGGGGCTGCGCGAGCGCAGCTCCGCCCTGGGCCTCAGGCTGCTGCACCGCCCCTGCGAGGGTTCGTACGCATCGGTCTCGGCAACGTTGTCGAGGATCTTCGACGAGCGTCCCGGGACGACGGCGTTCGTCGTGCAGAACGAGGCCGCGACCGACCCGCTGCTGGCCCTGCTGCGCCAGTCGGGCCGCGCCGTCCCCGAGGACGTCTCGGTCGTCGCCGTCTGCCCCGACCAGGTCGCCGCGCACGCCTCCGTGCCGCTCACCTCGGTCGCGGTGCCCGCGCAGGAGATGGGGCGGCGCGCCGTCGAGCAGGTCATCGCGCAGATCGAGGGGCGCGGCTCGGACGAGGAAGTCGTGCTGCTCGCACCGGAGTTGACCGTGCGCGAGAGTGCGGCCCAGGCGCTCGCCGACGCCTGAGCCGCGCGATCCGCGGGTACGGATCAGCTGCTGGAGACGCTGTAGCTGTTCGTCACGAAGTCCAGACCGCCTGACGACGACGTGATCTCGTAGCCGAACTGGACGTCACCGATGGTCACATCACCGATGAGGCCCTTGGTGTTCTTCATCCACTTCAGGATGGAGAGGATGTCGACGGTGCCCGATGTGGAGTCCGACGTGCGCAGGAACGAGTACACGTTGTTGGACCCGTTCGAGCCCACGTACACGGTCCAGGTGTGGGCGCCGAGCGTGACATTGCCGATGGAGCCGCCCAGTGGGCCGACGGCGCCGTTGTAGTTGACCCACAGCATGATCTCGTTGGCGTAGTTCGTGTCCCAGATGTCGTACGACGTGTTGTACGCGCCGGACGACGGGACGGTGACGTTGTAGCTGCTGCTCAGGGACGACAGCGAGCTGATCGAGCGGCCGACGACCTTCTTCGCGTTCGGGTACGACTTGATGCCGCCGGTGTTGGGATGGTTCGCCCAGACGCCCCAGTTGGACGAGGAGTTGGCCCAGATCGTCTGGGCGCCCGCGCCGGAGCCCCAGATGTTGTTGTAGAGGACGTAGCCGTCCGAGGTGGTGTAGTTGCCCCACTGGTCGGACGACGACCAGACGAGCGCCTGCGCGGGCGACGCGGTCAGGGCGAGTGCCGCCCCGGCCGCGACGACCGAGCCGAGGACGGTGCGGCGGCTCAGCGATCTGTTCTGCGGTTCCTGTGCCATGGTGTCCCTTCCATGGTCGGTGGGGGGATAACTACCGCGTCCTCACGGTGAGTTCGCGGTCCTCGCCCGCGACCAGGCGCAGCTGCCTGTCGTCGCCGGCGGGGGTCGAGAGGCCGACGACCGCGTCCCGCCCCGGCCGGACGACGGCCGTGCAGACGCCGCCCTTCCAGGACAGGTCGACCGTCGCGCCGAACCGGGTGCGCAGGCCGCGCACGGCGCCGCGCCGCCAGGACACGGGCCGCGCGGGCAGCAGCACGAGCCGGTCGGGCGTCGACTGGAGCAGTGCCTCGACGAGCAGCGCGGGCAGGGTGTGCGCGGCGTCCGCGTTGTAGACGTCGCGGCGCGGATAGTGCGCGCTCATCAGTGAGGGGTGGAAGTAGTCGCCGGTCAGGACCTGGCGCAGCGCCTCGGCGACGCGGGGCGCGTCGCACAGCCGGGCCGCGATCAGGGCGTGGTGGAGGTGGCTGTGCGCCGAGTCGTTCTCGGCGCCGCGCAGCGCGAGCGCATGCTGCGCCGCCTTCGCCAGCTCCGGTGTCGCGTAGGGGGATATCTCATGGTGCGGCCATACCGGGTACAGGTGGCTGAGGTGCCGGTGGTCGTAGGTCTCCTCCAGGCCGGGCCACGCCCACTCGGCGAGCGCCCCGTCGTCGTTGATCCGGTAGTCGGGCAGCCGGTCGGCGAGCGCGTTCCAGCGGTCGCCGTCGGGGCCCGGGTGCCAGGCGGCCGCGGTGCGCAGGGCGTGCCGGGCCGCCGCGATGTCCATCGTGGCGTTCAGGGTGCCCCAGCTGGCGTTCGCCGGCCGGTTCTCCGGCGAGTAGGACGGCACGATCACGATCCGCCCGTCGGGCCCGGTCCTGGTGAGGAAGTCCTCGTAGAACAGGGCGAGTTCGGCGAGCCCGGACCCGAGCCAGAGCGGACGCTCGCCGCTCGCCTCGGCCTGTTCGACGAGCGGGGTGAGCAGCCAGTCGGCGCCCGCGGTCCACAGGTGCATCGGCCACTCCCGCTGGAAGTGGTAGGCGTGCCCCGACTCGCCGTCGGTGTGCGCGGGCGCCACGATGCCCCGCGCCCCGAAGATGTCCCGGGCGTTGTCCCGCCAGTGCGCCAACTGGGACTGGATCAGCGCGCCTTGGGCCTCGGTGACCTCCGGGAGCGCGCACGCGGTGGCGGACGCCGTCTGGAGGTTGACGTTGGCGTCGGTGGTGAACGCCCCGGACCAGGCCGTGTCCCACTCGCCGGTCCACAGGCCGGTCAGCCGCGGCGGCAGTGCTCCGGACGAGCTGAGCAGGTGGTAGCGGCCCGCCGCGAACAGCCGCTCAAGGAGGGCAGGACTGTCCGTACGCTGCACCAACTCGCTTCCGGACAAGGCCCGTTCGGTCGGGAGCGAGCCGAGGTCGAAGGTGACCCGCTCGTAGGCGGCCCGGTGCCGTGCCGTGTGCCGGTCGAGGAGTCTCGCGTACGTGCCCGCCGTGTCGTCGCCGTCCAGCAGCTCGGCGAGCGCGGTCGCCTCGGCGCCCGCGTCCAGCTCCCCGAGATGCCGGTGCACGCGGGTGAGCAGCAGGATCTCGTCGGCGCCCGTGACGCGGAGCCCGGTCGTGCCCACCGCCGTCCGGCCGCCGCGCACCAGTGCCACCGTCACGCCCGTGTACGCGAGATCGCTGTCCGGATACCGGCAGCGCAGCGTCAACTGAGCGCCGTACGACGTCAGTACGACGCCGCGCCCCACACCGAGCCCGCCCGGCACCCCGGTCAGCCGCGCGTCGAGCGACACCTCTCCGTCGAGCGCGGCCCCCGTGGCGTACTGCACCACGACGTCGTCGGCGCGCGAGACGAAGACCCGCCCCAGCCAGCCGCCGGCGCGCGCCACGCACTCGCCCGTCGCGAAGTCCACCCAGCGGCGGTAGTTGCGCCACACCACGCTGTCGCGCGCGAACCGCACCTGGAACCCGGGATGGAACGCCCGCACCCATCGGAGCGCCCGCCCGTCCGTGAACCGCTCCGACGCGGTGACATCACCGGCCAGCAACCGGTCCTGGAGCAGCGGCAGTTGCGCGGCGAGCTGCGGCGGCATCGGCTGCGGGCCGCCGTCCGGACGCACCAGCGCATGATGGGTGACGATCACCCGGTCGTCGTGCGGGTCACCGAACACAAGAGCACCATGACGGCCGTTCCCGCTCAGGAAGGCGTCCTCCCAGCGCGCGGCGGGCGCCGGTTCCCAGGTGCCGTGGGGATGCTCAGGCAGCACGGTCGCCCCCTCGGGCGGCGCGCAGCGCCACGACCCCGTAACGACCCAGGGGCACGGACCCGGAGTGCTCCGTGCCCGTCAGCAGATCGCGCAACGGCCCCTCGTCCGACGGGAGTTCGACGACAACGTCACCGGTGCCGTGGTGCAGCAGGAACAGCACGTCGCCGCGGCGTACGGCCTCCACACCTGCGGGGAGGCCGGACAGTGGAGGCCGTACGCCCGCCTCGGCGGCCACGTCCGCGAGCAGCGTGCGCAGAGCCGAAGGCTCGGGAAGGGTCGACAGATAGCGGGCGCTGCCACGGCGCAGCACGGCCGGGAGTCCGTCGAGCTCGCCGCCGCGATAGGCCGCCACCACCTCGGCGTCCGGCGCCGCGGTCAGCTCCTCCGACCACAGGGAACCGGTGAACTCCCCGCAGTCGACGGTCTGTCCGGGATCCAGCGGCCACCACTCGTGCACCGTGCGGATGCCGAACAGCTCGCGCAGCCGCGCGTCCATCCCGCCCGCCCGCACCCGGTCGTCGGAGTCGGCCACCCCGGAGAAGAACCCGCACACCACGGACCCGCCGCCGCGCGCGTACGCGAGCAGATTGTCCACGGCGGCGTCGCTCAGCAGATACAGCTGCGGCACGACCACGACCCGGTAGCCGGACAGATCGTGCTCGGGGTGGGCGAAGTCCGCGGTCAGCCCCGCCTCCCACAGCCCTCGGTGCCAGGTCCGCACCACGTCCTCGTACACGACGTGCGTGGACGGCCGGCCGTCCTGGCTCCCGGCCCACCAGGACTCCCAGTCGTGCAGGACGGCGACATCGGCCGTGACCCCCGTGCCCGCCACTTCCCCTTCCAGCAGGGCGAGTTCGGCGCCGATCCGCTTCACCTCGGCGAAGACACGACCCTCCTCGCCGGCGTGGTCGACCATCCCCGAGTGGAACTTCTCCGCACCCTGCCGGGACTGCCGCCACTGGAAGTAGCAGATGGCGTCCGCGCCCCGGGCCACCGACTGAAGGGACCACAGCCGGTTCAGGCCGTGTGGCTTGGGATGGTTCACGCCGCGCCAGTTCACGGGGCCCGCCGCCTGCTCCATGACCATCCAGGGCGCGCCACCGGCCTGGCCGCGCGTCATGTCGCCGATCATCGCGTTGTACTGCCCGCCCAGCGGGTCGCGCGGATCGGGGTACATGTCGACCGAGACGACATCCTCCTGCCGGGCCCACGTCCACGCGTCCTGACCGGTCCAGAACGGCATGAAGTTCGTCGTGACCGGGATGTGCGCGGGAGAGTGACGGCGCACGATGTCGCGTTCCGCGACGAAGCACTCCAACAGCGCGTCCGAGGTGAACCGGCGGAAGTCGAGCACCTGCGTGGGATTGCGCATGTACTGCGCGCGCCGCGGCGGGATCACGTCCTCCCACGTTTCGACGTGCTGGCTCCAGAAGGCCGTGCCCCAGGCCTCGTTGACCGCGTCCAGCGTCCGGTACCTGCGGCGCAGCCAGTCACGGAAGGCCCGTGCCGCCTCGTCGCCGTAGTCGAACGTGCAGTACTCGTTGTTGATGTGCCACATGCGCAGCGCCGGATGGTGCCCGTACCGCTGGGCGAGGTCCTCCGTGATCGCCGCGGCGAACCGCCGGTAGACGCTGCTGGAGTGCGCGAACTGCTGGCGCGACCCCCACCACACGGTCTGCCCGTTCTCGTCGCGCGGCAGCGTCTCGGGGTGCAGCCGGCCCAGCCACGGCGGCGGCGCCGAGGTCGGCGTCGCGAGGACGACGCCGATGCCGTGCGCGTGCATCAGGTCCATCAGCCGGTCCAGCCAGCCGAACTCCCGCGCTCCCGGCCGTGGTTCGAGCTTGGCCCACGAGAACACGCCGAGCGTCACCGAGGTGACCCCGGCCTCCTTCACCAGGCGGACGTCCTCGGTCCAGACCTCCTCGGGCCACTGCTCGGGGTTGTAGTCGCCGCCGAACAGGAGTCGTCCGTCGGGCGCGATCGGAATCCTTGGCCCGGTCATCCCTTCACCGCCCCCGTGAGCATGCCCTTCTTGAAGTGGCGCTGGACGAAGGGTGAGGCGACGGCGACGGGGATCAGGGCGAGGATCATGACGGCCATCTGCAGCCCGAGGGGGGAGAGACGCCCCGTGTGGACCGCTTCCTGGAGGCCGGTCGGCGCCTCGGTGTGCCGCACCACGAGCTGGATGAGGACGTTCTGCAGCGGCAGCATCCGCTGGTCACTGAGGTAGATGGAGGCGTTGAACCAGGCGCTCCAGTACCCGACCGCGTAGAACAGGGAGATGACGGCGAGCACCGCGCGGGACAGCGGTATCACGATCGTGAGGAGGATCCGCAGGTCCCCGGCCCCGTCGATGCGGGCCGACTCGGTGAGTTCGGGCGAGATGCCCATGAAGAAGGCCCGCAGGACCAGGATGTTGAAGACGCTCACCGCGCTCGGCAGGATCAGCGCGAGATAGGTGTCGGTCAGCCCGAGCGACTGCACCAGCAGATACGTCGGGATGAGACCCGCGCCGAAGAACATCGTCGCCATCAGCGTCACGAGGAAGTACCGGTGGCCGAGGCTGCCGCGCCGGGACAGTCCGTAGGCCGCGAGCACCGACACGGCCATCGAGAACAGCGTGCCGCACAGCGTCACACCGACCGAGACCATCATGGCCCGGCTGACCTGGCCGCCGCTGAGCAGCTCCTTGTAGTTGACGAAGGTGATGCCCTGCGGGATCACCACCAGGCCACCGACCCGGTCGATCACCGCCTTCGGGGAGAGGCTGGTGACGATGACGATCCACAGCGGGCCGAGCACACCGAGACAGCACAGGGTGAGGAACCCGCCCTTGAGGGTGAGCCCGGCCCTGCTCGGGGGCTCCTCCCACACGGGGCGCGGCGGCGCCTGGAGGCTACGGATCAACTGCGTGTTGAGACTCACTTCTGGTACACCCCTTGCTCGCCGAGCAGATGCGCGAACTTGTTCGCCGCCAGCACGAGACAGAGGCCGATGACGCCCTTGGCGAGGCCGACCGCGGCCGCGTAGCTGAAGTCGCCGTTCTGCAGGCCCATGCTCCACACGTACGTGTCGAGAACCTCGGCGGCGCCCGTGCCCACCGCGTCGCGCTGGAGCAGGAACTGCTCGAACCCGACCGAGAGCGCGTCGCCGACGCGGAGCACGAGGAGCAGCGCGATCACCGGGCGCAGCGCCGGCAGGGTCACGTGCCACATGCGGCGCCAGCGGCCCGCGCCGTCCATGGCGGCGGCCTCGTACAGATCGGTGGAGACGGCGGCGAGTGCGGCGAGGAACACGATGATCCCCCAGCCGGCGTCCTTCCACACGGCCTGCGCGGTGACCAGGAACTTGAAGAAGCTCGCGTTGGTCATCAGGTCGAAGCCGCCCCAGCCGTGGTCCTGGAGGGTCTGGGCGATGATGCCCGCCCCGCCGAAGACCTGCTGGAAGACGGTGACGACGAGCACCCACGAGAAGAAGTGCGGCAGATACATGATCGCCTGTGCCACGGCCCGCACCCGGGGCCGGATCACACTGTTGATGAGCAGCGCGAGGGCGATGGGAACCGGGAAGAACAGGACGAGTTGGAGGATGAAGAGCACGAGGGTGTTCTTGACCGCGCTCCAGAACGACGCGTCGTTCACCATGCGGCTGAACTGCTCCACGCCCACCCACGGACTGTGGAAGATCGCGGTGACGCCGTTGCTGGAGACATAGGGGTCGTAGTCCTGGAAGGCCACGACATTGCCGAGCAGCGGGACGTAGTTGAAGACGAGGACGAGGACGATGGCGGGCAGCGTCATGAGGATCAGCACCCGGTCGCGGCGCCAGCGACCCCGCCAGGGCACCTTGGTCTTCGCCCGCTTGTCGGGTGTGGTCTTCGCCGCGGCGAGTGCGGCGACCGGCTCCTCGACGGCCGCCGGGGGGCGCGTACCGTCGGGGCGGCTCCCGGCCGTGATGGACATCAGTTGCCGCTGCCGTTCTCGTCGAGGAGCTTCTTGTACCAGTCGCGCAGCTTGTCGCCCCCCGACGACTTCCAGGTGGAGATGGCCTGCTGCACATCGGACAGCGACTTGTGGCCGCGTGCGTAGTCCAGCTCCAGCTGCTCGAACGGAGTGGCGAGGTTGGCGTACCGGGACGGCTCGATGATGTTCATGCCGAACGTGGAGGTCTTCTTCAGGTTGGCGCCCTGCCGCTGCTGCCACTCGACCTGTTTGCGGGCGATGTCGGGCAGGTCGGGGTGCGCGGTGAAGGGGGCGGGCTGCGCCAGCATCGCCCAGGCGTTGAGGACCTCGGAGTTGCCGCGGTCGTTCTTGACCGGGACACCGTCCTTGACGGTGTAGTGGGTGCCCTCGACGCCGTAGTCGACGAGCATCCGCTCCTTGGTGCCGTAGGGGGCGGCCGAGAAGTTCGCTGCGGCGAGCGCGTTCTCGATGACCTCCTTGGAGGCACCCTTGCGGATGAACGACCAGATGGTGGCGGGCTGCTGGGCATACAGCACCGGCTTGCCGCCGTCGGGGCCGAAGATGTCGAGGGCACCCATCTCGAAGTCCGGGTTGGACTTGGCCTGTTCGGCGGTCTTGCCCCACCAGTCGGCGAGGTTGCCCTGGTAGACGAGCATCTGGCCGGCGGTGAACCGCTGGCCCGAGTCGCCCGTGCGCGCCTTCTCGTCGGGGTGGACGACACCGGCGTCGAACAGCTTGCGCATCCACTCCAGGGCCTCAAGGTACTCGGGCTGGTCGTACCGGCACGTCAGCTTGCCGTTGTCCCCGATGATCCAGCCGAGCGTTCCCGCGGGCAGGACGCTGAACATGCCCTGCGCGATCCACCACAGGTCGCCGCAGGCGTACACCTTCGCCTTGGGGTTGTTGGCTTCCTTGGCCCAGCTCAGGAGCTCGTCGGGGGACGTGGGCGGCTGCCAGCCCTTCTTGTCGAAGATGTCCTTGCGGTAGAAGGGCGCGTTGCCGGGGGCGCTGGCGGCGGGCATCGGGAGGCCGCGCAGCGCGCCGCCGAAGATGCTCATGCGCCAGGCGTCGGAGGGGATCGCGGCCAGGTTCGGGTACTTCTTCACCTTGTCGCCGGCCAGGTAGGGGCCGAGGTCCATGAACTTGGCCGAGACCGCGCTGGGAATCTTGCCGGTCAGCTCCCAGCTCGGCACGACGACCATGTCCGGTATGGAGCTGGAGGCGAGGACCGCGCCGAGCTTGTCGCCGTACTTCGTGCCGTCCTGGTTCTGCCAGGTGATCCTGGTTCCGGCGATCTTGTCGAGCTGGGTGTAGTAGGCACAGCCCGGCTTGGGCGGGGAGCCCCAGAACGGGGACATGATCTTGAAGGGGGTGCCGGTTCCCAGCTTCTGCGGCACCGAGGTCTTCAGTGCCGACAGGTCCACCTTCTGCGTGTAGCCGGCGGGCGAGCCGTTCTTCGCCGGGATGTCGGGCTGGACGAGCTGGCTGGCGGTGAACGCCGGCAGCATCTTCTGCGCGTTCTTGCCGGAGGTCGCACCCTCCCGGTCCTTGGTGTCGGACCCGCCGCACGCGGCGAGCAGCGGCATCCCCCCGGCCACGGCGGCTGCGGCGACCGCCGTGGAGGCGAGGAAACTTCTCCGGCTGGGAGTGGAGGGCGAGTTCGGCGTCATTGCAGGCAACCCTTCGAGGACAACACGGCCAGCGCGTCGCGCACATGTCGAAGCGCTTCGATGTGGCTGCGACATTAAGGGAGTGTTACCGCTGTCACAAGGCTGGTGCATTGAATTCCCGAACGGTCTTTCTGCGTAGCCCACTTGACACCTCGTGAGGTCAGTACAGAGCATCGAAGCGCTTCGAAAATGTCTGACCGCCAGGTGACCTCGTCGTCGACCTCTTCCGGTAAGGGATCCGCACGTGACCGAAAGACCCCCCAACGCCCCGCGTGTCGCAGCGCCCGAAGGCAAGCGCGTCGACGACCTCCTCGCCGGGCTCACGCTCGACGAACGCATCGCCCTGGTGCACCAGAACACCCCCGGCGTCGAACGGCTCGGCCTCGCCCCGTTCCGCACCGGGCAGGAGGCGCTGCACGGCGTCGCGTGGATGGGCCGGGCCACCGTCTTCCCGCAGGCGATCGGGCTCGGCGCCACCTGGAACGAGGACCTGGTGCGCAGGGTCGGCGACGCCGTCTCCGCCGAGGTGCGCGCCATGCGCGAGCACGACGACCGGATCGGCCTCAACGTGTGGGCGCCGACCGTGAACCTGCTGCGCCACCCGCTGTGGGGCCGCAACGAGGAGGGGTACTCCGAGGACCCGTACCTCACCGCCGCCATCGCCACCGCGTACACCCGCGGCCTGCGCGGCACCCACCCCACCTACTGGCGTACCGCGCCCGTCCTCAAGCACTGGCTCGCCCACAACAACGAGACCGGCCGCGACGTCACCTCGTCGTCCGTGCGCCCGCGCGTCCTGCACGAGTACGACCTCAAGGCGTTCCGCCGCCCGGTCGAGGAGGGCGCCGTCGCCGGCGTCATGCCCGCCTACAACCTCGTCAACGGCCGCCCCAACCACGTGTCCCCGTATCTGCGCGAGCACCTGAGGACCTGGACCGACCAGGAACTCCTGGTCTGCTCCGACGCGGGCGCGCCCAGCAACCTCGTCGACTCCGAGCACTACTTCGACACCCACGAGGAGGCGACCGCCGCCGCGCTGATCGCGGGCGTGGACAGCTTCACCGACCACGGCACCGACTCGACGAAGATCGTCGCCCGTGTGACCGCCGCCCTGGAACAGGGTCTCCTCTCCGAGAACGACATCGACACCGCGGTCCGCCGACAGCTCCAAGTCCGCGCCCGGCTCGGCGAGTTCGAGGACGTGGACCCCTTCGAGGACGTCCGGGACTTCGACACCGAGGCGCACCGCGCCCTCGCGCAGGAGACCGCCGAACAGGCCGTGGTCCTGCTCAAGAACGACGGCGTGCTGCCGCTCGCCGCCGACGGCGACACCCGGATCGCACTCGTCGGGCTGCTCGCCGACGAGTGCAAGACGGACTGGTACAGCGGCACCCTGATCCGCCGCTCCACCCCGCTCGACGGCCTCTACGAACGGTTCGGCACGGACCGGGTCACCTTCACCGAGGGCGTGGACCGGGTCAGGCTGCGCGGCGCCGAGGGCTGGCTGCACGTCCCCGAGGTCGCCGCCGACACCGAGGAGCACGGCGCCGAGGGCGCCCTCGACCCGGCGCTCCTCGCGGGCCGCACCGACCTCCCGCCGCTCACCACCGCCCCCGACGAGGCGGAGGGCACCGAACTCGCCCTGGTCGACTGGGGCAACGACGTCCTGACCCTGCGCGCCCCCGACGGACGCTATCTCTCCGTCGCCGAGGACGGGTACGTGCGGGCGTCCGCCGACCAGCCGGGCGGCTGGATCGTGCAGGAGACCTTCGCCCTGGAGACGCACGGCGGCGGACACCTCCTCAAGCACCTGGGTACAGGTCGGTACGTCTCTGTCGCCGCCGACGGCGTGAAGGTTGCCGATCACGGCACGGTCTTTTCCGTGGAGGTCGTGGAGCGCGGCGCGGACGCCGTGGCCCGTGCCGCGGCCGACGCGGACATCGTGGTCGTCGTCGCCGGCAACGACCCGCACATCAACGGCCGCGAGACCGAGGACCGCACGACCCTCGCGCTCCCCGCCCACCAGGACGGCCTGTGGCGGGCCGCGCACACCGCCAACCCGAACACCCTCCTGTGCCTGGTCTCCGCCTACCCGTACGCGGTCCCCGACGCCGATGCCGCGCTGCCCGCCCTGCTGTGGACCGCGCACGGCGGCCAGGCCGCGGGCCGCGCCCTGGCCAGGATCCTCGCGGGCGACGTCAGCCCGGCCGGACGGCTGCCGCAGACCTGGTACGCCTCCGACGCCGACCTGCCGGACCTGCTGGACTACGACGTGATCGGCTCGCGGCAGACGTACCTGTACTTCGAGGGCGCGCCGCTGTACCCGTTCGGGCACGGCCTGTCCTACAGCTCCTTCCGCTACGACGGGCTCTTCGTCAACCGCGGCGCCGAGACGCTGGAGTGCACCTTCACCGTCACCAACACCGGGGACCGCGCCGCCGACGAGGTGCCGCAGCTGTACGTCCGGGCCCTGGACACGGCCGTGCCCCGGCCGCGCCGCCAGCTCCTCGCGCACCGCCGCCTCACGCTCGCGCCGGGCGCCGCCGAGCGCGTCACGCTGAGCGTGCCGCTCGCCGAACTCGGCCACTGGGACGTCGCCCACGACCGGTGGAGCGTCACCTCGGGAACGTACGAAGTCCTCGTCGGCGCCTCCAGCGCGGACCTCCGCCTCATCACCCGGCTCACCGTCGAGGGGGACGAACCCGCACCCCGGCCGGTCCTCGCGCGCGGCCTCGACGCGGCGGCCTACGACGAGCAGTGCGGCACCGAGATCGTCGACCGCACCAGGACCCACGGCGACGCGGTCACGGCCGTGCCGGGCAGCCGCAGCGAACTGGTCTTCCGCGACTGCGACTTCGGCGCCGAGGGCGTCAGCGGCGTGCGCGTCGAGGTCGCGGGCGAGGGCACGCTGGAGGTCGGCGACGGGCGTCCGCTCACCGTCCCCGCAACCGGTGGCCCGTACAACTACGTCACACTGGACGCCGACTTCGCCGCCGCCGGCGTGGGTGACCTGCGCGTCCGACTCGACGGCCCGGTCCGGCTCGCCCGGCTCACCTTCGTCCCACGGGGGGCCTCCTTCAACGCAAATGAGGCTGATGCATGAAGTTCACCAACGGTTTCTGGCTGATGCGCGACGGAGTGCGGGCCTCGTACGCCACCGAGGTGCGTGACATCCGCAGCGCCGAGGACCGGTTCACCGCGTACGCCGCCGTACGGCACGTGCGCGACCGGGGCGACACCCTCAACCAGCCGCTGATCACGGTCGACTGCTTCTCGCCCGCCGAGGGCGTCATCGGCGTGCGCTTCACCCACCACGCGGGTACGCGCCACCGCGGCCCCGACTTCGAGCTCCAGCCCACCGAGGGCGGCAGCGGCGCCCGTGTCACCCACGACGGCACCGTCACCGAGCTGACGACCGGGCCGCTGAGCGTGCGCCTCGACACCGCGGGGGAGTGGGGGCTGGAGTTCCGCGACACGTCGACGGGGCGCCGTCTCACGGGAGTCGACCGCAAGGGCACCGCCTTCGCGACCACGGCCGACGGCGCCCACCACATGATCGCGCAGCTCTCCCTCGGCGTCGGCGAGCACATCTACGGGCTCGGCGAGCGCTTCACCCCGTTCGTCAAGAACGGCCAGACCGTCGACATCTGGCAGGCCGACGGCGGCACCAGCAGCGAACAGGCCTACAAGAACGTCCCGTTCCACCTGTCGTCGCGCGGCTACGGCGTCCTCGTCAACCACCCGGGCAAGGTCGCGTACGAGATCGGCTCGGAGTCCGTCGGGCAGCTGCAGTTCAGCGTCGAGGACCAGTCCGTCGAGTTCTACGTGGTGGCGGGGCCGACGCCGAAGGACGTGCTGCGCCGCTACACCGCGCTCACCGGCCGCCCGGCCCTGCCGCCCGCCTGGTCCTTCGGGCTGTGGCTGACGACGTCCTTCTGCACCGAGTACGACGAGGAGACCGTCACGTCCTTCGTCGACGGCATGGCCGAGCGGGACATCCCGCTGAGCGTCTTCCACTTCGACTGCTTCTGGATGCGCGAGTACCAGTGGTCGGACTTCACCTGGGACCCGGACGTCTTCCCCGACCCGGTGGGCATGGTGCGCCGGCTCAAGGAACGCGGCCTGCACATCAGCATGTGGATCAACCCGTACATCGCCCAGAAGTCGGCGCTCTTCGCCGAGGCCGCCGAGCAGGGCTTCCTCGTGCGCCGCCCCAACGGCGACGTGTGGCAGTGGGACCTGTGGCAGCCCGGCATGGCGCTCGTCGACTTCACCGACCCGGCCGCCCGCGAGTGGTACGCGGACAAGCTGCGCGGCCTGCTCGACCAGGGCGTCGACAGCTTCAAGACGGACTTCGGGGAGCGCGTACCCACCGACGTCGTCTGGCACGACGGCTCCGACCCGGAGCGCATGCACAACTACTACGCGCACCTCTACAACCGCACCGTCTTCGAACTCCTGGAGAAGGAGCGCGGCAACGGCGAGGCGCTCGTCTTCGCGCGGTCCGCGACCGTCGGCGGCCAGCAGTACCCGGTGCACTGGGGCGGAGACTGCTTCGCCTCGTTCGGCGCGATGGCCGAGTCGCTGCGCGGCGGTCTCTCCCTGTCCCTGTCGGGCTTCGGGTTCTGGTCGCACGACATCGGCGGCTTCGAGGGGACCCCCGACCCGGCGGTCTTCAAGCGCTGGCTCGCCTTCGGTCTGCTCTCCTCGCACAGCCGGCTGCACGGCAACGTCTCGTACCGCGTGCCATGGGAGTTCGGCGAGGAAGCCGTCGACGTGGCACGGCAGTTCACACTGCTCAAGCACCGTCTGATGCCGTACCTGTACGGCGCCGCGATCGAGACGCACGGCACCGGTGTGCCGATGATGCGCCCGATGGTCCTGGAGTTCCCGGACGACCCGACCTGCCGCACCCTCGACCGGCAGTACATGCTCGGCCCCGATCTGCTGGTGGCGCCCGTCTTCTCGGCCGAGGGCGACGTCGAGTACTACCTGCCCGAGGGCACGTGGGTGCATCTGCTCACCGGGGAGCGGGTGCAGGGCCCGGTGTGGCGCGCCGAGACGCACGGCTTCGACAGCCTGCCGCTGTACGTCCGGCCGGGCGCCGTCCTCCCGATGGGCGCCGACGACCAGCGGCCCGACGGCGACTGGCCCGACGGCCTCACGCTCCTGGTCACCCCGGACGCCGACGACGTGACGGTCACGGTGCCCGGACACGGCGCGCAGGAGGCGAGCCCGGCGGTCACGTACCGGGTGCGCAGGGACGCCGAGGGGACGGTCACGGTCGAGGCCGTCGGAACAGAACTCCCTTACGCGGTGAGGGAGGTGTAGCGACCCCGGCCGCGTCCGTCACCGAGTCGTCCGATCCGGTGACGGACGCACCACCGGTCACGCGCTCTGCGCGGCGGCCTCCTCCGCGCTCAGCCGCACGGACGCACGGGCCGTACGAGCCTTGAACGCGGCGGGGTCCGCGGGCCGCCGGGTGTGCCAGTCCGTGACGGCCTGATAGGCGGCCGCCACCTCCAACAGCCGGTCCTCCTCGTACGGTTGGCCGCCGAGGATCACCCCGGCGGGAACTCCCGCGGCGGAGAACCCGACCGGGAACGCGATCTCCGGAAGCCCGAGGATGTCGAACGGCACGGGACCGGTCTGCAACAGCACGTCGCACCGCGCCATCACCGTGTCCAGGACCTCCCGCAGCAGATGCGTCTTGGCGCGCTGCGCCGTGATCCACTCGTCGCCCGAGATCATCAGGCCCTGAAGCCAACTGAGCAGCGACACACCGAACTTGGCAGGGTCCTCGCGCAGCCAGTGCCGGAACGGCTCGGTGCGCTCGGACAGCCTTGCCGCGTTGAAGTCCCCGGTCAGCAGCGACCAGTCGGCCGGGTACGCCACGTCCACCAGCGTCACCCCCGCAATCGCGTCGAGCCGGTCGAGGAACGCCTGCCGCAGCGCCTTCGCGCTCCCCGACAGGAAGTCCGCCGGCACCCCGATCCGCGTCGCGCGCCGCATCCGTACCGCGCCGCCGCGCCCGCGGACCGGGGTCGCCGCCCGCACCAGATCGGGCACGTCCGGCAGTCCGAGGGTGCGCGGGTCGGCGGCGTCCGGGCCCGCCATGACCGTCAGCATCAGCGCCGCGTCCATCGCGTCGCGCGCCAGCGGGCCCGCATGGTCCCGGGTGAAGGAGAGCGGGATGACGCCGTGGATCGAGACCCGCCCCATCGTTGGCTTGAGCCCGGTCAGGTTCTGCTGGTTGGACGGCAGCACGATGGAGCCGCCGGTCTGGGTGCCGATCGACGACACGGCGAGACGCGCCGCGACCGCGCACGCGGGCCCCGTCGACGAGCCGCCCGGGTCGACGGACGGGTCGTCCGGAGTCCAGGCGTTGACGGTGGTGACGGTCCCGTTCGGCCTGGTGGCGCGTGTGGTGGCGAGCGGACCCATCTGCCCCTTGCCGAGCACGATGCCGCCCGCACCCTTCAGCCGGGCCACCGCCGTCGCGTCGGCGTCGGGCACGAAGTCCTCGAAGACGTACGAGTTGCAGCGCGTCGGCACGCCGGCCGTGAAGTAGTTGTCCTTGATGCAGAGCGGGATGCCGCGCAGCGGCCCGGCGGGACCTTCCCCGCGGTCCGCCTTCCGCGCGGCGGCCAGCGCGCTGTCCCCGGTCACCTCCGCGTACGCCTGGTACGTCGAGTCGAACGACTCGATCCGCTCCAGGTGGGCCTGCACCAGCTCCACGGCGGTCAGCTTCCCGCGCCGCATGAGCACGGCGGCCTCGGCGAGCGTGGCCTCCGACGGGTCGGTGCGGGCGGCGTCACGGACGTCGATGTCGGGCAGAGCGGGCGCCCTGCCGGAACCGGTGGCGGCGCGGGCCGGAGCCGCCACCATCGGCAGTCCGCCCGTGGCGACGGCCGCGGCGGCGGCCGAACTCGCCAGGAACGTACGTCTGTTGAGGGCGCGCCGGGAGTTCATCGGTCCTCACCGCCCCACGCCTCGGCGATCGACGGATAGATCAACGGCGCCGATTCCTGCTGCGCGTACTCCGGACTCTTCGCGGGCGGGCTCCACGACGACAGCGCGGCGGGGGTCGAGGCGACGAACGACCTCAGGGAGGCCAGCGCCTGGGTGCGCGTCGGCACCCCCGTCGCCGGGTCCGGCTGTTCCGGCAGCTTGCTCAGGTCGAAACCGGCCAGGCTCAGCCGCGCCCGTATGTAGGCGTCCAACTGCTCCTCGCTCAAGGGCTCGCTCACGGCTCCTCCAAGATCGCTCAGGGTAGGGGGACTTCATCACCCGCCCGTGAACTTCCCGTTGAGCACGTGCTTCACCGCAGTTACACCCGCGCCGCTCGGGCGCCCGGTGACGCCGCTCCGCTACAGCGGCAGGGCGCACACCGCGATGGGCGCCGCGAACCCCTTGCCCGTGGACGTGAGTTCACCGGAGCAGTGATCGACGCGGAACACGGACACGGAACCCGACTTCTGGTTCGCCGCGAACAGCAGCCGCTCGTCCGGCGAGAACGCGATCTGCCGGGGGAAGTCGCCGCCCACCGGCACCGTGTCGAGCAGCCGCAGCCGCGCCCCGCCGTCCTCGATCGCGTACCTGGTCAGGCTGTTGTGCCCGCGGTTGGCGAGATACGCGAACCGGCCCTCGGCCGTGACGAGGAGCTGCGCCGGATAGCTGGTCCCCTCACCCGTGCCGGTGGACTGCGGGGCGCCGGGCGTCAGCCGCCCGCTGCCCGCCTCGTAGCCGCAGACGACGACGGTGTTGTCGACCTCGTTGGCCAGGTACGCGTACCGGCCGCCGGGATGGAACGTCAGATGCCGCGGCCCCGCGCCCGGACGCAGCGTCGCGTACGAGACCTGTGTGAGCGTCCCCGCCGCGGTGTCGAGCCGGTACGTGTACACCGTGTCGTTGCCGAGATCGACCGCGAGGACATGGCCGCCGTCCGGGCTCGTGACGATCTGGTGCGCGTGCGGGCCCTGCTGTCCCGGGCCCGGCGCGGGCGTGTCGTGCGTGACCAGCGCGGTGCGCCCGCCGAGCGCGCCGGACGCGTCGACGGGGTGCACGGCGACGCTGCCCGACAGGTAGTTGGCGCTCAGCAGCCAGCGCCCCGACGGGTGCACGCACAGATGGCAGGGGCCCGCGCCGCCGGTCGAGCGGGTGCCGAGAACCTTGCGGTCGGCGAGCCGGACGGCCGTCACGCCACCGTCCTGCCGCTCGTCGACCGCGTACAGCGTCCGGCCGTTCGGATGCACGGCGAGATACGACGGATCGGCGACACCGTCGATCGTCCCGGTCCCGGTGACCGCCCCGCTGCGGGGGTCGTACGTGGCGGTCCCGATACCGGTGCCGCCGCCCTGCTGCGAGGTGTAGGTGCCGAGATACAGCGGACGCGGACGGCTCCTGCGGGACCGGGAAGCGGGGGTCGACGCGGACGTCACCGTGGACGGCCCCGGGGCCTCGGCGGGGGCGGCAGGCCGGGCCGTCGGCGCGGGGACGAGGGCGCCGGCCGCGATCGCGAACCCGGCACCGAGGAACCTGCGCCGTCCGGTCGAGCCACTGCTGCGCGTCCCTGCCATCCGGGATACCTCCTGAGTCACGCCCGGCCCGGTCACGCCCTCACCCTCCTGGCTCCCCGCCCGACGCGCAAGAACGCCCGCCCGGCCACGCGTGCGGTCAGCGGTCGAGCTCCCGGTGGGCGCTCTCGGGCAGCCGCAGATAGACGGCGGAGGACACGAGGCAGAGCGCGGCCACGTACCAGGGGAAGAGCCCGCTGTGGCCGCTCTCCTTGAACCACGTCCCCATGTACGGCGCCGTACCGCCGAACAGCGCCACCGTCAGCGAGTACGGGAACCCGATCCCGGCCGCCCGCACCCGCGCGGGGAACACCTCGGCGTTGACCGCCGCCGAGATCGACGTGAACCCGGTGAGCAGCACCATGCCCGCGCACTGCACGAGCAGCAGCCCGACGAAGGACCCACTGAGCGAGTGCAGCAGCGGCACGCTCAGCAGCGCGAAGCCGAGCCCGAAGAAGAGCAGCAGCGGCTTGCGGCCGAAACGGTCGGAGAGCAGCCCGCCGACCGGCTGCAGCAGCGCGAAGAACCCCAGCGAGACCGTGCCCGCCAGCAGCGCGTCCGCCTTGTCGATCCCGGTGTTGAGCTCCGCGTACGTCGGCAGGTACGACGTCCACGTGTAGTACGCCAGCGTGCCGCCCGCCGTGATGCCGCAGATCAGCAGCGACTGGCGCGGGTGGTGGCGCAGCGCGTCGAAGAGCCCGGGGCGGCGCGCGTCCCCGGTGCGGGTCTCCCGCGCGCCCTGCCGGATCCAGAACCCGACCAGGCTCAGCAGGGCCCCCGCAAGGAACGGGATCCGCCACCCCCAGCTGTCCATCTGCCCGTCGGAGAGCGAGGCCACCAGCAGCGCGGCGACGCCGGACGCCACCAGTTGCCCGATGGACGTGGACACGTACTGGAACGACGAGAACAGCCCGCGCCGCCCCGGCCCCGCCGACTCCACCAGGAACGTCGTCGACGCGGCGAACTCCCCGCCCACGGACAGCCCCTGGAGCAGCCTGGCGAGCACCAGCACGACCGGCGCGAGCACGCCCACGGACGCGTACGTCGGTGTGATGCCGACCAGCAGACTGCTGCCGCCCATGAGCAGAATCGTCACCGTCAACGCGGCCCGCCGCCCGCGCCGGTCGGCGACCGCCCCCATCAGCAGCCCTCCGACAGGCCGCATGAAGAACCCGACGGCGAAGACGGCGAACGTGGACAACAGCGGCACGAGCGAGTTGTCGGCACTCCGGGGAAAGACCTGGTCGGCTATATAGGTCGCCAGAAAGGTGTACGCGTACCAGTCGTACCACTCGACGGCGTTGCCGACGGAGGCGGCGAGGAGTTGGCGCAGCGGGTGAACGGGGCGGGGGGTGATGATCACGGTCTCTGTCATGATCCTGACCCGTTCCCATGAGCGTCCCTGCTCACACGGCGGCTGCCGCAGTCGACGTGTTCCCGCCGTCCGGAGCGGGCCGCCTGGAGCGGCGAGCAGGGGGACGACAACGTCCGTATCACCGTGCCCTGGTGGACACGGAGGCGGAGACTGTCCTGCGGCGCCGCCCGGCTGCCGCATCCTTTCGCCGTGGTGGCGGCGAAGAGGGTGCGTGAGGGATCGGGTCACACCCCCCAGCCCGGCCCGCATGCGGGGAAGCGGCTGCCGTCGGACGCAAGGGAGCTTCGGTGGCAGCCGCGGTGTTCATGGAGGGGCGCGCAGTGCACGCACCCACGCGCGCTGCTGCTGCACCCGGCTGCTGCGAAGGGTCGCCCTGCGCAACACTGGACGCCGGCAGGGCGCTCGCGTAGGGGGGAGATCGTGGACGGTCTGGTGAAGTGGCTCGGCGCGCAGTTCGACGAGGACGAGCGGATCGCGCGGGCGGTGTCGGAGCGGCTGTCCGACGACCAGTGGGACGGCGCAGGTGACGATCGTGAGGGCGAGAGGGCCCGCGCGTCCCGGCCCGCGCCGCACGGGGCGTCGAGGGAACGGGCCTCCGCCGCTCAGGACCTCGCCACCTTCGTCGCTGCCTTCGATCCGGCGCGGGTGCTGCGCGAGGTCGACGCCAAACGGCGAGTTCTGGGGCGTCACCTCCTGAGCCCGGCCGAAGGCGACCCCGAGCGGCCGTGGTCCGCCGCCGACGCCTGCCAGTACGACGGCGAACCCTGGCCCTGCCCCGACCTGCTCGACCTCGCCCTGCCCTACGAGGACCGGCCCGGCTACCGCGAGGAGTGGCGTCCGTAGCCGCGTCCGTCGCCCGGTGGAGCATGAAGAGGAACACGAGGGCATCAGAATCCGGTCCGCCACCGGCCGCGCGCTGGGGCGGGGCTGGGCGGGGCAGGGGCGGCCGGATCTGAACCGGTGCCCTCACGATCGTGAAGACCGCGCGCGCCCACCTCTGCGCCACGCCCCGCCCTGACCACCGATCCCGGGCGGGGCGGTCGGCCGCCGAGGGGCTCGGCTACTTCTTCGTGTACGTGATGACGGCGGTCGTCACCAGGCACGGCGACGGCGGAACGACCTCGACGCGCAGGGCGCCGCGTGTCGCGTCGTAGTCGATGCCCTCCGCCTCGAACGAGCCCGAGCAGATGCTGCGTTGGGGGATCGCGAAGAGGGACGAGACGTGGCCGGTCACCGGGTTGCCGTCCAGGGGGCGGTCGAGGGCGACCTCCAGGACTTCCTTGGTGGTGTCGTCGGACGAGCAGAGCAGGTGGGTGGCGTCGGTGAAGTCGCAGCCCTGGACGTTCCGCACCGGGCGGTCGAGGGAAATCTGCCCGGCCTGAGGGAGGTTCGTGCCGGGGGCGGGTGCGGACGGGTTGAGGACCGGCGTGGGGAAGACCTGGAGGCGGCCCATGGCGCCCCACTCGCCGGACACCAGCCACTGCCCGTCGGGCGACACGGACGCGAACGAGTTGTTGAGTAACTCGCCCTGATCCAGGGCGTGTTCGTACGTCGTGCGCTTCCCGTCGGGCGCCGTCACCGCGTACATCTTCTTCGTGGCTGAGTCACCGCCCTGGTACGCGTCGAAGGTGTAGCCGCGCGCGATGTCCGGGTCCCCGACGTGCGACCAGCCCGCGATCCGCAGCGAGAGCGGGATCGAGGCGAGGCCCCGGTGCAGAAGGGAGCCGTCGGCGCGGCTCGCCAGGCCCTGGCTGCCGGTCAGGGAGTCCACGTACGACGTGCCGGACTCGGTCCAGGTGGGTTCGGCGGCGCTCGCCGAACCCACCGTGCCACCCGCGGTCAGGGCGAGGGCGGTCGCCGCGCAGAGTGCGGCCGCGCGGGCAAGTCGTCTGTGCTGTAAGGATCTGGGCATGGCCGTAGCCTGCACCATGCGTCGGTACGGCCGCCACGGGCCGGTGCGGGGTACCGTCGTGACCTGGTGAAACGCGAAGATTGCGGATGTCCGCCGGGATGTCCCCAAGACCAAGGGCGGTTGTGACGTGACGTCGACGAGCGGGACCTCGACACGGCTGACGATCCTCGGCGGCGGTGGCTTCCGCGTCCCGCTGGTGTACTCGGCGCTGCTCGGCGACCACGCCGAGGGACGCGTCACCCACGTCACCCTGTACGACGTCGACCGGGCCCGCCTCGACGCGATCACCCGGGTCCTCGCCGACCAGGCCGCGGGCATCGCCGACGCACCGGTCGTGACCGCCACCACCGATCTCGACGAGGCGCTCACCGGCGCCGACTTCGTCTTCTCCGCGATCCGGGTCGGCGGCCTTGAGGGGCGCGCGGCCGACGAGCGGGTGGCGCTCGCCGAGGGCGTGCTGGGGCAGGAGACCGTCGGCGCGGGCGGCATCGCCTACGGGCTGCGCACCGTGCCGGTCGCCGTCGACATCGCGCGGCGTGTCGAGCGGCTCGCCCCCGACGCCTGGGTCATCAACTTCACCAACCCGGCGGGCCTGGTGACGGAAGCCATGTCCCGGCACCTCGGCGACCGCGTCATCGGCATCTGCGACTCGCCGGTCGGGCTCGGCCGCCGCATCGCCCGGATCCTCGGCGCCGACCCCGACCGCGCCTGGATCGACTACGTCGGCCTCAACCACCTGGGCTGGGTACGGGGATTGAAGGTCGAAGGACGGGACGAACTGCCCCGCCTGCTCGCCGATCCGGCACTGCTCGGCTCCTTCGAGGAGGGCAAGCTCTTCGGCGCCGACTGGCTGCGCTCGCTCGGCGCGATCCCCAACGAGTACCTGCACTACTACTACTTCAACCGCGAGACCGTCCGCGCCTACCAGCAGGCCGAGCAGACGCGCGGCGCGTTCCTGCGCGACCAACAGGCCCGGTTCTACGCGGAGATGGCCGACCCCGCGGCCCCCGCCCTCACGACCTGGGACCGTACGCGGGCCGAGCGCGAGGCCACCTACATGGCGGAGAACCGGGAGGCGGCCGGCGCCGGTGAGCGCGACGCCGACGACCTGGAGTCCGGCGGCTACGAGAAGGTCGCCCTCGCCATCATGCGGGCCATCGCCCGCGACGAGCGCACCACCCTGATCCTCAACGTCCGCAACCGGCACACCCTTTCGGTCCTCGACAGCGACGCCGTGATCGAGGTGCCCTGCCTGGTCGACGCGGGCGGTGCCCACCCGGTCGCCGTGGACCCGCTGCCGCTGCACGCCACAGGCCTGGTCACCGCGGTCAAGGCCGTCGAGCGCGAGGTGCTCGACGCCGCGGCGAGCGGCTCGCGCACGACGGCCGTCAAGGCGTTCGCCCTGCACCCGCTCGTCGACTCGGTCGCCGTCGCCCGCCGGCTCGTCGACGGTTACACCGAGGCCCACCCGGAGCTTGCCTACCTCACCGGGCGCTGAAATCAACCCGTCGGCGTGTGGAGGGCAGTGTGAGGACGTGTAAAGGCCTGTAAAGGCGGTAATCAAGAGGGGCGGCTCGAAAGAGCCGCCCTTTTCCCTGCCCTGACGTAGCGTCATCACTCAGCGTGGCGGAATGAACTCGTCCGCGGGTGTGACGCGTCCTACAGAGAGAATCTGAGAATTTCGCTAGGACTGTGACGCCGGAGAGTCACCATGCGCTTGACTTGGTGCACCCCCCAACTAGGAGAGCTCATGCGACCGTTCGCTCTGAACTATGCCCGTCCCGTGCGAGAGGCAGAGGTCAGCGCGTCGTACTCATACGACTCCGCACTGCAGTTGAATGTGCTGCCTGATGGCGCGGTGGCTGCGCGTGACTACGGAGTGTTGCGAGAATGCGGCGCGACGACCTCCACCGCCGGATCCAAAACTCATTTCGACGACTGAACGGCCGCGCGGAAATGACCGTACTGATCCTGACCTGTGAACAGGATGTGACCGCTGACCTCGCGGTCGTCGAATTGAACGCCAATGGAATCCCCGTGCTCCGCCTCGACCCGGCCGAACTGCCGGGTGGCGTCGGGGTGTCGGGGGAATACGCGCACGGTTCGTTCCATGGCCACCTCTCCGTCGGCGGGCGGGTGGTCAGCATGCGGGGCCTGCGTTCCATCTGGGTGCGCAGGCCCGGCACCCCGGCGGCGGGCGCCCCCGCCTTCTCGTCGTGGTTGTCCGAGGAGTCCTCACAGGCGCTGTACGGAATGCTGCGCTGCACCGGCGCGCGGTGGATGAACCATCCCGACGCGGCCCGGCAGGCCCGGCACAAGCCCTGGCAGCTGTGGCTCGCGCGGGAGTGCGGGCTGCCGGTGCCGGCCACGCTCATCACCACGTTTCCGCGCGTGGCCCGGGAGTTCGCCGAGCGCTATCCGGACCTGGTCGTCAAGCCGGTCTCCGGGGCGCACCCCGGCGAGGACGGGTTCGCCGTGCCGACCACGCGGGTGCGGCCCGACGAGGACTTCCGGGCCGTGGAGCACGGTCCGACTCTGTTGCAGCGCCGGGTCCGCAAGGTCGCGGACATCCGGCTCACCGTGGTGGGGGACCGGATGTTCGCGGCCCGTGCAGCGGCCGCGGCGGGCTCCGGTGACGACGCCGTCGTGGACGTCCGCTTCGCCCCGGCCGCCGGGCCGTGGCGTGCGGTGACGGTTCCGCCGCGCGTCGCGGAGGCCGTCGAGGACTATCTGGCGCGGGCCCAGCTCTCCTACGGGGCCTTCGACTTCGCGGAGGACGCGGACGGGATCTGGTGGTTCCTGGAGTGCAATCAGTCGGGTCAGTTCGGGTTCGTCGAGATCGAAACGGGGCAGCCCATCGGGCGGGCCGTCGCCGAGTGGCTCGCGGGAGAGCCGCTGGATCCTCCCGGATCGGACGAGCCGGCGGTCGGCAGCGCGGACTGCACCTGACCCGCACCTTCATGTCCGGCCCGTCGCGGGCGGGCCGCTCTTGCCCTGAGCAATCTCCAGCCGGGGCCGCCGGGGGCTCTCCTCCTTTCCCGCCCTGGCCGGCTGCCGCGCCGCCTTGGGCGGCAGGGCGGTGGGCAAGGCGGCCCCCGGCGCGGGGCGAGCGCCCCAGCCGGCGTCCGGCTCGGTCCCGCCGCACCATCGCCGGGTGCGGCGCCGTCCCGGCTGGTCGCGCAGTTCCCCGCGCCCCTGGAGGCATACGGCTCCGCCGCCGCCTCCGCGTCGGGCGCAGGCCCGCGCCACCAGGGCACGCGACTTGGAGGCCTGTGGTTCGGCTGTCGTCTCGCCGGGCGCAGGCCCGCGCCACCAGGGCACGCGACTTGGAGGCCTGCGGTTCGGCTGTCGTCTCGCTGGGCGCAGGCCCGCGCCACCAGGGCCTGCGGTCTGGTGGCCTGTGGTTCGGCTGTCGTCTCGCTGGGCGCAGGTCCGCGCCACCAAGGCATGCGGCCCTGCCGCCGCCGCATCGGGCGGAGCCGACCGCACCCCCTCTCGCGCGAGTGTGTCCGACCCACACCCCCGGCGCCCCACAATGTGCAGCGCCCCTATAACCCACACCACCCCGCACCCCCTACCCTCCGCCCATGACAGCCCTGACCGGTCGCCGGATCGTCACGCCCCGCGCCACCCTTCACCTCCTCGACACCCCTGAACGCCCTCACGCCGAACCCGTCCTGTTCGTGCACGGCAACGTCTCCTCCGCCACCTTCTGGACGCGCACCGCCGCGGCGCTCCCCGCCCGCTACCGCCCCCTCGCCCCCGACCTGCGCGGCTTCGGCCGGAGCGATCCGGACCCCGTCGACGCCACCCGCGGCCTGCGCGACCACGCCAGCGACCTGATCGCCCTGCTCGCCGCCCTGGACATCCCCCGGGCCCACCTCGTCGGCTGGTCCCTCGGTGGCGGCGTGGTCCTGGAGATGCTCCGCACCCGGCCGGCCGACGTGCTCTCCGCGACCCTGGTCAACCCCGTCTCCCCGTACGGCTTCGGCGGCACCCACGGCGACGACGGAACCCTCAACTCCCCGGACGGCGCGGGCTCCGGCGGCGGCACGGGAAACCCCGAGTTCGTCCGCCGCATCCAGGAGGGTGATCGCACGGCGGAGTCGCCCTTGTCGCCGCGCAGCGTGCTCAACGCCTACTACGTCAAGCCCCCGTTCCGGACCGACCCCGCCAGCGAGGACGCGTACGTCGACAGCATGCTCGGCACCCGTACCGGCGACGACCACTACCCGGGCGACAGCGTCCCCTCCGCGGCCTGGCCGGGCACGGCCCCCGGCACCCGGGGCGTCCTGAACTGTCTCGCCCCCACCCACTTCCGCGTCGACGACCTGCACACCATCAACCCCAAGCCGCCGATCCTGTGGATCCGCGGCGCGGACGACGTGATCGTCTCCGACACCTCCGTCTTCGACCTCGCCCACCTGGGCGCGCTCGGCGCGGTCCCCGGCTGGGACGGCACCCCCGCCCAGCCGATGGTGCGGCAGACACGACACGCCCTTGATCTTTACGCGGAGGCGGGCGGCACGGTACGAGAGGTGGTGGTGCCCGACGCCGGGCACGCGGTGCACATCGAACGCCCCAAGGAGTTCGGCGCCGCCCTGCTCGACATCCTGGCCGAGGGAGCCCGCACCGCATGACACCGGTCGTCACCACAGTCGTCACCACAGCACAGGGCGCGGTACGCGGCCGCACCGACGAGCACGGCATCGCCTCCTTCCTGGGAGTGCCGTACGCCGCCCCGCCATTCGGCCCGCGCCGCTTCGCCGCGCCCGCCCCGGTCGAGCCGTGGACCGGTGAGCACGACGCCACCGCCTACGGTCCGACGGCGCCCAAGGCTCCGTACGCCCCGCCCTTCGACACGCTCATCCCCGAGACCTCGGTCCCCGGCGAGGACTGCCTCAACCTCAACGTCTGGACCCCCGAGCCGGGCCCCGGCGCCCGGTTGCCCGTCATGGTGTGGCTGCACGGCGGCTCCTTCTCCAACGGCTCCGCGAACTCCTCCGGCTACCGCGGCGAGACCTTCGCCCGCGACGGCGTCGTCTTCGTCGGCGTCAACTACCGGCTGGGGACCGACGGATTCCTGCACCTGCCCGGCGCCCCCGACAACCGCGGCCTGCTGGACCAGATCGCCGCCCTGGAGTGGGTCCGCGCCCACATCGCGGCGTTCGGCGGCGACCCCGACCGCGTCACCGTCTTCGGCGAGTCCGCGGGCGCCATGGCCATCGGGCAGCTCCTCGCCCACCCGCGCGCCCGGGGCCTGTTCCGCCGGGCCGTACTCCAGAGCGGTGCCTGCCACCACTTCGTACGGCCCGACACCGCGCGCCGCATCGGGGAGCGCATGGCCGCGCTGCTCGGCGTACCGCACACGACCGAGGCGTTCGCGGACGTGCCCCTGCCTGAACTGGCCCTCGCACAGGCCGAGTTGCGGCTCGACCTCGCCTCGAAGCCCGACCCGGCGGTCTGGGGCGAGGCCGCGCTCAACGCCATGGTGTTCGAGCCCGTCGCCGAGCGGCTCGCCCTTCCCGGGCCCGACCTCGGCGTCGACCTGCTCGTCGGCTCCAACCGCGAGGAGAACCGGCTGTTCATGGTGCCGACCGGCCGATTCCGCACCATCACCGAGGAGCGGGCTCATCTGGGGGCGGCGGCGTACGGCGCCGACCTGGACGCCTATCAGGGGCAGGCGACCCCGGGTGAGCTCCTCGAAGCCGTCGGCACCGACTGGTTCTACCGGATGCCCGCCCTCCGCCTCGCCGAGTCCGTCCCCGGCACGCACGTCTACGAATTCGCCTGGCGCTCCCCGCAGTTCGACGGCGAGCTCGGCGCCTGCCACGCCCTGGAGCTCGGCTTCGTCTTCGACCTGCTCGACGACCCCGACTATCTGCCGATGGCGGGGGAGAAGGCGCCGCGCGAGCTCGCCCGCACGATGCACGCCGCGTGGGTGGCGTTCGCCGAGAGCGGCGATCCGGGCTGGGCCGCGTACGACCCGGCGGGGGAGCGGACCACGATGGTGTTCGCCGCGGACACGGACGGTTGCCGGACGCAGGCCGATCCGCGGGCCGCGCGCAGGCAGTCGTGGCACGGAGTGCGCTGACGTTTCCGCCCCTGGCGCGAAGGAACAGGGGGACGGCTGTTTTCGGTCATACGTCCGTCGGGCTTCACATGATCGTCACCGTCCCTTCCCTTCCGTCAGGTCACCTAGGAAACTCCCGTTGCCCTGTCCGATGACGTCACAGGAGATTCCCCCACTCATGACCGAACTCAATCGGCGCCGTTTCCTCCAGATCGCGGGAGCCACCGCGGGGTTCACCGCCCTGTCCGGCTCGATCGACCGGGCGGCGGCCATCCCGGCCGCCCGGCGCAGTGGCACCGTCCAGGACATCGAGCACATCGTGGTGCTCATGCAGGAGAACCGCTCCTTCGACCACTACTTCGGCTCCATGAAGGGAGTGCGCGGCTTCGGCGACCCGCGGCCCGTCACGCTGCCCAGCGGCAAGCCGGTGTGGAACCAGCCGAGCGGGGGCCAGGAGATCCTGCCCTACCACCCGGACGCCGACGACCTCGGCATGCAGTTCATCGCGGGCCTCGACCACGACTGGGCGGGCGGCCACAACGCGTTCAACAACGGCAAGTACGACAACTGGGTGCCCGCCAAGGGCACCGGCACCATGGCGTACCTGACGCGGAACGACATCCCGTTCCACTACGCCCTCGCCGACAAGTTCACGGTCTGCGACGACTACCACTGCTCGTTCATAGGGGCCACCGACCCGAACCGCTACTACATGCTCTCCGGGTACGTCGGCAACGACGGCACCGGCGGCGGCCCGGTCCTGGGCAACGAGGAGGCGGGGTACGGCTGGACGACGTACGCCGAGCGCCTGGAGAAGGCGGGCGTCTCCTGGAAGGTCTACCAGGACATCGGCGACGGCCTGGACGCGGCCGGTTCCTGGGGCTGGATCGACGACGCCTACCGCGGCAACTACGGCGACAACTCGCTGCTGTACTTCAACAACTACCGCAACGCCAAGCCCGGTGACCCGCTCTACGACAAGGCGCGCACCGGCACCGACGCCAAGAACGGCGACGGCTACTTCGACGTCCTCAAGGCCGACGTCAAGGCGGGCAAGCTCCCGAAGATTTCCTGGATCGCGGCGCCCGAGGCGTTCTCCGAGCACCCCAACTGGCCCGCGAACTACGGCGCCTGGTACATCTCCCAGGTCCTCGACGCGCTGACCTCGAACCCGGACGTGTGGAGCAGGACCGCCCTGTTCGTCACGTACGACGAGAACGACGGCTACTTCGACCACGTCGTGCCGCCGTACCCGCCGGCCTCCGCGAACCAGGGCCTGTCGACCGTCGACACCACACTCGACTACTACAAGGGCAGCGTGACCCGCGCCGCCGGACCCTACGGGCTCGGCATGCGCGTCCCGATGGTCGTCGTGTCGCCGTGGTCCACGGGCGGCTACGTCTGCTCCGAGACGTTCGACCACACCTCGATCCTCCGGTTCATGGAGAAGCGGTTCGGGGTGCGGGAGACCAACATCTCGCCCTGGCGGCGCGCCATCTGCGGCGACCTCACCTCCGCCTTCGACTTCTCCCTCAAGGTCACCGACCCGGCCGAGCTGCCCGACACGTCGGGCTACGAGCCGCCGGACCGCGACCGGCACTCCAGCTACGTGCCCAAGCCGCCCGCCCAGGGCGTGCTGCCGAAGCAGGAGGCGGGCTCGCGGCCGAGCCGTCCGCTCACGTACGCGCCCTATGTCGACGGGGCGGCCGACCTGTCCACCGGCAAGTACAAGCTGACGTTCAGCGGCGGTACCCAGCGCGGAGCCTTCTTCCAGGTCCGCTCGCAGTCCCGCACCGACGGCCCGTGGACGTACAGCGCGGAGGCCGGCAAGTCGGTCTCCGACAGCTGGAACTCGGTCTACTCGGCGGGTCGGTACGACCTCACGGCGCACGGTCCCAACGGCTTCCTGCGCGCCTTCAAGGGCGACAACAAGAAGGCCGAGCCCGAGGTGACGGCACGGCACGACGGCGGCACCGGCAATCTGAAGCTGACCCTGAAGAACCCGGGCACCGCCGACGCCCGCGTCACCGTGACCAACGCCTACGGCGGCACGCCGCAGACGTACACGGTGCGCGCGGGTGCCACCGTCGACCAGACCGTCGACCTGCGGGCCACCAAGCGCTGGTACGACCTGACGATCGTGGTCGAGGGGAACGCCGGGTATCTGCGCCGGCTCGCGGGCCACGTCGAGAACGGGCAGGTGGGTGTGAGCGACCCGGGCATCGCGACCGCGTAGTCCCGCAGCAGGGTCCACAGGTAAGTCACTGGGGTGTACATCTCACAGGTACAGCCTGGTCACGTCCGCTGTCCGGCGCGATAGTGTGCCCCGGTGACTTCGCCTTCGAACACCCCTGCCGGCTGGTATCCGGACCCGCACGGGGCGCCCCAGACGCTGCGCTGGTGGGACGGTTCCCAGTGGACCGATCACACGCACGCGGCCCCGTCGCAGGCGGCGCCCGCGGCCGGGCAGGTCCCACAGCAGCAGCCCCCGGTCCAGCAGCAGGCCCAGCAGGCGATGGCGCAGGCCGCGCCCGCCCAGCAGGCCCCGGTTCAGCCCGCGCCCGTCCAGCAGCCCTTCGCCGGGCAGCCGCAGCAGCAGCCGTCCTTCGGCGCCCAGGCGCAGCAGAACGCGAACGCCGCGCGCGTGCAGCGCCAGGTGCAGCAGCAGGCCGGTGTCCAGGGCTCGGGTCAGGGCGGCGGCACGCTGTTCAGCGAGCCGGTCCTGGTCGTGAACCAGAAGGCCAAGCTGATCGAGCTGACCAACGAGTACAGCGTGATGGACCAGCACGGCAACCAGCTGGGCTCGGTCACCGAGATCGGCCAGAGCGGTCTGAAGAAGGCCCTGCGGTTCGTCTCGTCCGTCGACCAGTTCATGACGCACAAGCTGGAGATCCGCGACGCGTACGGGCAGCCGCAGCTGGTGCTGACCCGGCCCGCGAAGTTCATCAAGTCCCGTGTGCTGGTCGAGCGTCCCGACGGCACCCCGGTCGGCGAGATCGTCCAGCAGAACGCCATCGGGAAGATCAACTTCGCGATGAACGTGAACGGTCAGCAGATCGGCGCGATCAAGGCGGAGAACTGGCGCGCCTGGAACTTCGCGATCGTCGACCACGCGGACCAGGAGGTCGCCCGCATCACGAAGACGTGGGAGGGCCTGGCCAAGACTATGTTCACCACCGCGGACAACTACGTCCTGCAGATCCACTTCCAGCTGCCGGACCCGCTGCTCAGCCTCGTCGTCGCGACGGCGCTGACGGTGGACACCGCGCTGAAGCAGGACTCCCGCGGCTTCGGGTGACCGGACCGTCGGACGCGTGACCGTCCGGAATCCGGAACGGGAACGTACGGACATGACGAAGGGGCGGGCCCGGTGCGGGCCCGCCCCTTCGGGCGTTCACCGTGCGGCGGTCTCGCGCTCCCGCGCGAGCGCCGGCTCCGGCTGCGAGGAGGCGACCCGGGTGAGCGTCGCGCGCCGGGCGGCCGGCACGAACAGCGCGGCCAGCGCCGCGGCCAGGCACAGGAAGGCCAGCAGTGTGAAGCCGTGCGTGTAGCCGGACGCGTACGGCAGACCCGACGGCTCCAGGTGTCCGGTGACCAGGCTGGTCATCAGAGCCGCGCCGATGGAGCCGCCGATGGTGCGGATGTTGGCGTTCATGCCGGTGGCGGCTCCGGTCTGGGCGGCGGGCACGCTCTGCACGATCAGGTTCGCCATCGAGGCGAAGGCCAGACCGATGCCGAGCCCGAACACCCCGGCGGCGACGGCGACCTGCCACTGCTGGTCGTGCCACAGGGCGAGGATCGCGCAGGACACGGCGCCGAGCGCGGCGCCCGTGGTGAGCAGGGACTTGGCGCCGACGACGGGTTCGAGCCGGCCGCTGAGCACGCCGGCGACGAACATCGCCACGAGCATCGGCAGCATCAGCAGCCCGGCGCCGGTCACGCTCGACCCGAAGCCGTAGCCGGCCGCGGACGGGGTCTGCGCGAAGCCCGGCAGGAACGACCACACCGCGTACATGCCCGCGCCGAACAGCAGGGCGGCGGTGTTCGTCGTCCACACGGAACGCAGCCGCATCACGCGCAGGTCGATGAGCGGGCTGGCGGACCGTGCCTCGCTGAGGATCCACACGGCGAACAGCACGACCGCGGCGATCAGCAGGCCGATCACCCGGGCCGAGCCCCAGCCCCAGGACGTGGCCTGGCTGATGGGCAGCAGCAGGGCGACGAGCCAGCCGGAGAGCAGCACCGCACCGGCCCAGTTGACCGTCCCCGAACCGCGGTGGGGGGACTCGGGCACGAAGCGCAGGGCGATCAGCGCGGTCGCGGCCACGACCGCGGCGGGCAGCCAGAACAGCCACTGGTAGTCGAGCGCGCCGACGATCGGACCGGCGGCGACGATGCCGACACCGCCGCCCGCGGCGATCACCGCGGACAGGTTGCTGATGCTGGGGCTGACCCGGTCGGCGGGGAACTCGTCGCGGATGATCCCGAACGAGAGGGGGAAGAGGGCGCCGCCGATGCCCTGGACGACACGGGCGACGATGAGCACGCCGATGTTCGGCGCGAGGGCCGCGAGCAGACAGCCCACGGTGAGGGCCAGGAGCGCGGCGACCATGGTGCGCTTCTTGCCGACGAGGTCGCCGACGCGGCCGAGTATCGGCGTGAAGACGGACGCCGACAGCAGATAGGCGGTCATCACCCAGGTCGAGGTGGCCTGGGAGGTGTTCAGGGCGTGCTGGATCGTCGGCAGCGCGGGCGCGACCAGCGACTGCATCATCGAGAACACGCCGGCCCCGGTGGCGAGGACCGCGAACGTAAGGCGGTTTTTCCGGATATTCCGGTTCAAGACGGCTTCTCTCTGAACGAAGAAGAGCAGGGGAGGGTACGTCGGACCAGAGGGTGCCCCTGCTAAAGTGGAGGCACCCCTCGACTTAAAGAACCATAGCGGAGGGGTACCTCCGGTTCAAGCCGGTTCCACTGCGTTGCTCGTTGGGGGCACACATGACCACCACGGACAGGGAGCGCGTCGGCGGTGTGGTCGCCGCTCAGCGCCCGCGCCGCGCGGACGCCCGGCGCAACTTCGACGCGTTGCTCGCCGCGGCCCGCGAGGCCTTCGCGGAGCACGGCGGCGACGCCTCGCTGGAGGACATCGCCCGCAAGGCGGGGGTCGGCATCGGCACGCTGTACCGCAACTTCCCGACGCGGCAGGTGCTGTTCGAGACCGTCTACGCGGAAGAGGTCGACGCGCTGTGCCGGCTCGCGGACGACGTCGCGGACGCGCCGGAGCCCTGGCAGGGCCTGGTGACCTGGCTGCGCAGATTCGTGGAGTACACCGTCACGAAGCGCGCGATCCGGGAGGCGATGAGCGGCGAGTCCGACATCTTCGTCGCCTGCCGCCGCGCCATGCTCGACGCGGGGGAGCCGCTGCTGCTGCGCGCCCAGCGGGCCGGTGAGGTCCGCGGGGACCTGTCCTTCGACGACCTGCTGCGGATGGTGTCCGGGCTGACGGGCACGGCGTACGTGGATGTGGAGCAGCGGGACCGGGTGCTCGGGTTCGCCCTGGACGGCATCCGGGCCCCGCGCGCCTCCTAGGGTCGTCTTCGGTCTCCCTCCGTGGCCCGGAGGCAGGAGGGAGAGCGAAGACAGCCCTAGGGCCTGTCCGGCGGATCTTGTCGCGGGCGCGGGGTCTGCCACGCCGACCTGCGGCGTTGTCGTCGGTGGCCAACTCCCCCAGCCTCGAACCAGGCTCCGCGAGGCTCGGCCGGGAGGTGCCCCCTTCGCGTTGACGCCCTCCTGCGCCTTGCATCTCGACGCGCCAGACCCCGCTCACCAGCAAGGAAAGGCGCGGGCCGCACGGATGCGGCCTGATCCGCCGGACAGGCCCTAGCCCTTCAGGGCGTGTGCGGCCGCCGGTCCCGGAACGGGGGAGGGGATCGTGACGGCGGTCGTGTCCGGCGTGGACGTCTGCACGACCAGGCTGCCGCCCTGCGGCCGCGTGCTGCGCGTCAGCAGCATCACGCCCCGCGCCGCGAGCGCCGCCCCGGCCCCCGCGAGGGCGATCCCGGCGACGCCGCCCTGGAGCCGCTCGCCCAGCAGGGACAGGCCGATGACGGCCGCGGCCACGGGATTGGCCAGCGTCACCATGGCCAGGGGCGCGCCGAGCCCGCCCCGGTACGCGATCTGCGACAGCAGCAGCCCGCCCGCCGCGAACCCGGCGACCAGCACCGCCACGCCCACGACCTGCAGCGAGAACGGCGTACCCGAACGGTCCGTCGCCGCCACCGTCACGGTCTGCGTCAGCGCGGAGGCCACCCCGGAGGCGACCCCGGAAGCGGTGGCGTGCCGCAGACCAGGCCGGGCGCCGCGCCGGGCGAGCACGCCGATGAGCGCGGCCGTCGCGCCCGCCACGGCGAGCGCCTCCGGCAGCGAGAGGGTGTCGTCGGGCGCCGGGCCCGACGCCGTCACCAGCAGCGCGGCCAGACCGGCGAGGGTCAGGGCGGTGCCCCGCCACTCGCCCGGGGTGACCCGCCGTCCGGCGATCCGGGCGCCGAGCGGCACGGCCGCGACCAGGGTGAGCGCGCCGAGCGGCTGCACCAGGGTGAGCGGCCCGTACTTGAGCGCCGCGACGTGCAGCAGCGCCGCCGCCGAGTTGAGCAGGACCGTCCCCCACCAGGCGCCGGTGGCCAGCAGCCGCAGCGTGCCGCCGCCGGAGCGGGTGGCGAGCCGCTCCTGGGCCACGGCCGCGGCGGCGTACGCGACGGCCGAGACCAGCGAGAGGGCGACGGCGAGCAGCGTGGCACTCATCGGTGCGCTCCGCTCGTCACGAGTTGCGGGGCCGTGGCCACCGAGGTGGAACCCGGCGTCGGCGACACCTGCACCGGGATTCGGATCGGCATCCGCGCCAGGACGTCGGAGGCGGACAGCGCGTCCGGCGGCGTCCGGAAGGCGGGGCGCGGCGACCACGGCGCGGTGACCGCGGCCGCGCGGGTCTCGGCGACGGCGGCCGGCCGGGCCGGGGCCGGCAGCAGATGGCGGCCGATGCCGCGGCCGGAGACCGTGCGCGGCAGCCTGATCACCGCGAGAGCGACGCCGAGCAGCGCCGTCGCCACGATCGTGTCCAGCCAGTAGTGGTTGGCGGTGCCGACGATGACCAGCAGCGTCAGCAGCGGGTGCAGCAGCCACAGCCAGCGCCACCTCGACCGCGTCGCGGCGATGAGCCCGATGGCGACCATCAGGGCCCAGCCGAAGTGCAGCGAGGGCATGGCGGCGAACTGGTTGGCCATGGTGTCGGTGTCCGGCTTGGCCGCGTACACCGAGGGACCGTAGACCTGTGCGGTGTCCACGAGGTGCGCCGCCTTGAGCATCCGCGGCGGCGCCAGCGGGTACGCGAGGTGCAGCGCGAGCGCGGCGGCCGTGAGCACGGCGAGCACCCGCCGCGTCCACAGGTAGTGGCGCGGGCGGCGCAGGTACAGGAAGACCAGCAGCGCGAGCGTCGCCGGGAAGTGCACCGACGCGTAGTAGATGTTCGCGCCGTGGACGAGGGCGTCGCTGTGGAGCAGGAGGCTCTGTACCGAGCCTTCGCCGGGCAGGTGCGCGGCCCGCTCGAAGCTCCACACGTTGTCCGCGTTGTGGAACGCCTCGGCGGTATGGCCGTTGGCCAGTTGGCGGCCGAACTTGTAGACGAGGAAGAGTCCTACGACCAGCAGGAGCTCGCGGACCAGGGGCGGTCGGGCGGCGATCGCGTCCGGCTCCGGTTCGGCAGGCTCGGTAAGGGAATTCATCCCCCGGCCCCTTTTCGTGACGACTGGGTGGTGCGTGATGGTGCGTGAGCGCTTCAGGTGCGCCGACAGGCACGGCTTACGCCGCGCTTATCGATACGCCAGTGTACCGAAACGCTCGCGTACCGGTACACTGGCGTATCGATAAGGGGTTGTGATCTCATCGACATCACCACCGACCCGAGGAGCAGCTGCCATGACGACGCGCGAACAGGCCCCCGCGACCGTGCAGACGACCGCGCCGACCGCCTCGCGCCGCTCCAAGATCACGCCCGAGCGTGCCCAGGAGTACTACGACGCCGTGCTCGACCAGCTCCGCAAGTGCGGGTACGAGGCGCTCACCATGGAAGCCGTCGCGGCGCAGGCCTGCTGCAGCAAGTCGACGCTGTACCGGCAGTGGAAGTCGAAGCCGCAGCTGGTGGCCGCGGCCCTGCGGGCCGGACGCTGCGTGAAGTTCTTCTCGGCCGACACGGGTACCCTCGCAGGAGACCTGGTCGGCGCCGCACAGCACGCGGCGGCGCAGGCGAAGCGCGACACCGCGCTGATCCAGGCGCTCGGGCACGCCGTCCTTCAGGACAGCGAGCTGAAGGGCGCGCTGCGCGAGGCGCTGGTGGAACCGGAGGTCGCGTCCATCGACGCGATGATCGAGCGGGCCGTGGCGCGCGGCGAGATCGCCGCCGACCATCCGGCCCTGCCCTATGTGGCCGCGCAGCTCTTCGGAGTCATGCGCAGCCGCCCCGTCCTGGAAGGGCGCGACGCCGACGCCGACTATCTCGTCGGCTTCGTGACGAAGGTGCTGCTTCCGGGGCTCGGCCTGTCCTTGGAGGACCAGGCCTCTTGAGACGGCGACCGTCGGCCGCAGGGATGACCGGCTGATGGTCCGCCCGCGCCGCACCGTGGGGACGGGGGCGGCGCGCACCCCCGGGCCGGGTGGGTTCCTCCATGAGCGGAGGGGAACCCACCCGGCCCTCGTGCTGCCGGGGTGCTCACGGCAGCGGGCGGGTCACACGCCCTGGCCGCTGCCGCCCGAGCCGCCGGTGACGTCGGACTCCTTGATGCCCTTGACGATCTTGTCGATCGCGGAGTCGTCCGGGCCCGCGGCCTTCTCCTTCGCCGTGCGCGGCACGTCCACGCCGAGCCGGATCACGACCAGCGAGTCGGCGTCGACCGGGGAGGGAGCCACGACCGACTCCACCCAGGCGTCGTACCCCGACTTGGTCTCCACCTTCCAGCGGACCTGGTAGCCCTGCTTCCCGGCGACCGTGACCTTCTCCGACGCCAGCACCTTGTGGCCGGTGATCCCGCCGTAGGTCTTGCCGCCGTAGGACGCCTTCGCGTTCTTGGCGATGTCCTCCTTGGCCGCCGCCTCCGCCGTCGTCGCGTCCAGCTTGAGCGCCTTCGCCGACGCGCTGGAGGCGCCGCCCCGCACACACTCCTTGCCGGAGTCGTCGGGGCAGGAGTACGAGCCCGTCTGCACCCCGGCGGCGCCCATGCCGTCCGAACCGGACCAGCCGTCGAGCACCGGCAGCGCGATCCCGTTGCCGAGGTCGGTGGCGTAGCCCTGGTCGAGCGGGGCCTGCGGTGACTGGTCGGGGGTCTCGGGGGAGGGGCCGGCGCCCTGACCGCCGTCCTGACCGCCGCTGCCGCCGCCGTTGAAGCCGGGCGGGCCGGGCTGCTGCGACCGGGCGTCCGTCGTGTCGCTCTTGTCGTCGCCGCCGGACGTCAGCGCGTACACGCCGCCGCCGATGCCGGCCAGCACCGCGACCGCGATCGCCGCCGCGATCGCGATCCGCGCCTTGCTGCGCGGCTTCGGCGGCAACTGGCTCGGATAGGCCGGATAGTTGGGATAGGCCGGAAAGTTCCCGGGTGCGGTGGGCGCCTGGGCGAGCGGCACGGGGACCGGTGCAGGTGCGGGGACCGGTGCGGGGACCACGTCCGTACCCGGCTCCGCACCCGCCTCAGGGCCCGGCCCCGCGTCCCGCACCGCGTCCTGCGGCGGATGGGGCGGCGGGGTCGTGGCGGGCCGGGTCTGTTCCGTCCAACGGCCGCCGTCCCACCAGCGTTCCGTGCGCGGGCCGCCTTGGACCTGTCCGGGGTCGGGGTACCAGCCTGCGGGAGTCTGCGACGTCATGGCCGCAACAGTATGAGGCGCGCCTGAAAGGTGGATGAGAGGGGCGCCTCTCGGCGTGCGATACGGGCACGATCGTTATCCGCGCGGAATGCCCCGGGGGCACAGGACGGCCGGATATGACGGATCCCCAGCTCCGATCAATTGTCATCGCCTCCCCAACCCCTCACCACGGTGGGGCGCCGCGCATTACCCTCGTGACCGAGTACGTCACCAGTACGTCGATCGTTCGATGTGCACGACAGCGGGAGGGTGCGGGATGACTCAGGGACGGCACGCCGACGCCGCCTCCTGTGGGCCGCAGTTGTGGGAGCGCGAGTCCGAACTGGAGGTCGCCGCGCGGGCGCTGGACGAGCTGTGCGCGGACGCCGCCTCATCGGGCAGCCTCGTCGTCTACCGGGGAGAGGCGGGGATCGGCAAGACCGCCCTGCTCGACCGGGTCCGTGAGATGTCCGAGGGCCGGGCCACCGTGTGGTCCGCGCGGGGTGGCGAGACCATCACCTCCGTTCCCTTCAACGTCGTACGACAATTGCTGCAGCCCGCTCTGCTCGCGCTCTCCGAGGAGGAGACGCGGGAGTACTTCGGGGACTGGTACGACATCGCGGGCCCCGCGCTCGGCATAGCGGAGCCGACCGGACGGCAGGCGGACCCGCAGGGCGTGCGGGACGGTCTCGTCGCCGCGGTGTCCCGGCTGGCCCGGCTGCACTGGCCGCTGGTGCTGCTGATCGACGACGTGCACTGGGCCGACCTGGAGACCCTGGAGTGGCTCGTCGCCTTCTCCGAGCGCCTCGACGACCTCCCGGTGCTGGTCGTCGTCGCCCAGCGCGACCCGGAGACCGAGCAGGTCGCCGCATGTCTGGACGCGGTGGCCGAGGCCGCCCGCCCCGGCACCGCCCAGCTGCGCCCGCTCAGCCCCGACGCCGTCGCGGGACTGACCCGGGCCACCCTCGGCGCGCACGCCGACGACCCGTTCTGCCGCGAGGTGTGGGCGGTCACCGGCGGAAACCCGTACGAGTCCGTCGAGTTGCTCGCCAAGGTCCAGGACGCCGAGACCCCGCCCGAGGAGGCACGCGCCAACGAGCTGCGCGCGCTGAACAAGACGGCGCGCGGCCGCGGCCTCGTCACCCGCCTCGAAGGACTCGGCACCGAGGCGACCCGGTTCGCGTGGGCCGCCGCCGTCCTCGGCACCCGGATCGAACCCGGCCTCGCCGCGCTCCTCGCCGGCATGAACCCGGAGCAGGCGGGCCGCTGCGCCGACCGGCTGCGCACCGCCCGCATCCTGACCGACGCCACCTACGGGGACGTCGGCACGCTGGAGTTCGTCCACCCGCTGATCGCCTCCGCCGTCTACAAGTCGATCCCGCCGGCCACCCGCACCGCCATGCACGGCCAGGCCGCCTGGGCCGTCACCGCGTCCGGGCACGGACCGGCCGCCGCCTCCCGGCACCTGCTGGAGGTGCACCCGGACGACGACCCCGAGCTCGTCGAGCAACTGCGCGCCGCCGCCCGCGAACACCTCGCGGTCGGCGCCCCGGCGGCGGCCCGCCGCTGTCTGGAGCGCGCCCTGGAGGAGCCGCCGCTGCCCGAGCTGTGGCCGCACGTCCAGTACGAGCTGGGCTGCGCCACCCTGCTCACCTCACCGTCCACCACCGTCCGGCATCTGCGCGCCGCCCTCGAAGCCACCCCTGGCCTGTACGGCGAGGAGCGCGTCGACGCGGTGTGCCGGCTCTCCCAGGCGCTGGTCCACAACGACCAGCTGGCCGACGCCCTCACCCTCTGCGACGTCGAGTCCCGGCAGCTGGACCCCGGCCCCCTGCAGATGCGGCTGATGGCGAGCCGCTCCTTCTGGGAGAGCATCTACTCCGGCGAGTCCGACGCCCCGGCCCGCTCCCGCCGCCTCGCCGACCTCGCCGACCGCGTCATCGGCCGGGACAACGCGGAGCGGGTCCTGCTCATCCTGCGCGCCTTCGACATGATGAGCCGCGGGGAGAACGCGGAAGAGGTCGCGGAGTACTGCGACCGCGCCCTTGTCAACGGCCGCCTCGCCCCCGGACTCGGCTGGACCGACACCGAGTGGAGTTTCGAGATCCTGATCGCCCTCGGGTTCTCGTACCTCTTCTCCGACCGGCTCGACCGCGCCGAGAGCCTGTTCGCCGAGGGCATCCGGGCCTACGAGAGCGCCGGATGGAGCGGCGGGCACCTCGCCGTCGCGCACGCCTTCGCCGGATACGTGCACCGCAGGCGGGGCCGGCTGACCGAGGCCGAGGCCCTGCTGCGTGAGGCACTGCGCCTCGCCGACCGCGTCGGCCACGGCCTGCCCATGCACTGGGACGCGGCCGGCAAGCTCATCGACACCCTGCTCGCCCGCGGCCGGGCCGACGAGGCCCTCAAGGTCGCCGAGCGCTACGACTACGCGCCGCCCTACCCGTCGACGATCCTGTTCCCCGAGGCCTACTCGGTCCGCGGCCGGCTCATGCTCGCCATCGGCCGCACCGACGAGGGCATCAGCGAACTGGAGGCGGCGAGCAAGGCCGCGCAGGCCCGCGGCGGCCACAACACCGTCGTCTCGTCCTGGGCCTGCGACCTGGCCCGCGCGCTCGCCGACACCGACCCGCGGCGCGCCGCCGAACTGGCGGTGCAGGCACGCGTCCAGGCGGAGCGGCTCGGCACGGACACCGCGATAGGCGAGGCGCTGCGCTGCGCGGCGTACCTGGAGACGGGCCAGCGTCAACTCACCCTGTACGCGCAGGCGGTGACGTACCTCGCCGCCTCGCCGAGCGCCTACGAGCACGCGCTGGCCCGGGTCGAGTACGGGATAGCGGCCCGCTCGCTCGACGAGCTCAACCACGGTCTGCAGCTGGCCCGTTCGTGCGGCGCCGAAGGGCTCGCCGCGCGGGCCCGCGAGGTGCTGGCGACGGGGCGCGGACTGAAGTAGCCCACTCGCTACAGGAGTTGGTCGAGCGCCGCGTCGAGGCGTTGCTGCACCGCCCGGTCGTAGGTCCCCTCGTGGGCCCGCGCCGGGCGGGTCCCGTCGAAGAACGCGCCGTTGTGCCGCGCGCCCGCCTCGCCCACGGCCAGGGCGAGCACGCCGGCCGCGCCGTCCTCGACCGTCGACCACGGGCTGATCCCGGCCTCGCGCACCATCGCGGTGTCCATGTACGTCGCCGGGTGGATCACGTTGACCGTGACACCGGTGCCGGCCAGTTCGCGGGCGAGCGAGAAGGTGTGCGCGGCCAGGGCGAACTTGGAGCGGCAGTAGGCGTCCGTGCCGTTGTAGCCCCGGGTGAAGTCCAGGTCGTCGAAGTCGAGGGGCGACTGCCCCAGCGACCCGCAATGCACCACACGGGCGGGCGCGTTGGAGCGCAGTGCCGGCAGCAGTACGCGGGTGAGGGCGACCGGCGCGAGCAGGTTCACCGCGAGTCGCAGCTCGTGCCCGTCGGCGCTGAGCTCCCGGCCGCCGCCGCGCGGTCCCGCGCCGACACCGGCGTTGTTGATGAGGACGTCGAGGCCGGGCTGCTCCCCGGCGACCCGGGCGCCGAGATCCCGCACCTGTTCGAGGGAGGCGAGATCGGCGACGAAGCCCTCGGCCCGCCCGCCGACGGCCCGCAGTTCGCGGACGAGGGACTCGGTACGGGCCTTGTCCCGGCCGTGCGCGAGCACGGTGTGCCCGTCGCGGGCGAGCGCGAAGGCGAGATGGCGGCCGAGACCCGAGGTGGCACCGGTGATGAGGATGGTCGACATGCCGTCAGGCTAGGTGCGGCGCCGGGCCGTTGAGGAGGCCCGGCTGAACCTACGCCTGCCGGTGTCACCCAGCCGCCTCCTCGGCCAGCGCGCGCTGGGCGACGGCGAACGCCGAGTTGGCGGCGGGCACCCCCACGTACACCGCGCACTGCTGCAGCACGGCGCCGATCTCGTCCGGGGTGAGGCCGTTGCGCAGCGCGGCCCTGACGTGCATGGCCAGCTCGTCGTGGTGTCCGTGCGCCACCAGGGCCGTCATCGTGATCATGCTGCGTTCGCGGCGGGTGAGCGTCGGGTCCGTCCAGATCTCGCCCCACGCGTAGCGCGAGATGAAGTCCTGGAAGCGGGCCGTGAACGGCGTCTGCCGGGCCTGCGCCCGGTCGACGTGCGCATCCCCGAGCACCTCCCGGCGCACCGCCATCCCGCGCCGGGCGCCCTGCCCGAAGTGGGTGCGCAGCAGGCCGAGCACGGCCTCGGGGCGTTCGGCGACGGCCAGGTGCGAGGCGCCGGAGAGTTCGGCGAGCTCGGCGCCGGGGATCGCGTCGGCCATCTCCCGCAGGTGTGCGGGCGGGGTCGCGGGGTCGTCGCGCCCCGCGACGAGCAGCGTGGGCGCGGTGATGTCCTTGAGCCGGTCGCGGAGGTCGAAGGCGGCGAGCGCGTCGCAGCAGGCCGCGTACGCCTCGGGGTCGGCGTCGAGGTTGTCCTGCACGAGGCGCGGCACGGTGAAGCCCGGCGTGAACCAGCGGGTCGGCGCGGTCTCGGCGACCGGCGCCGTGCCCTCCTTGCGGACCAGCGCCGCCCGCTCCTGCCACGCGCCGGCTCCGCCGAAGTGGGCGGAGGAGCACAGCACGGCGAGGCCGGAGACCCGGTCCGGGTGGTGGGCGGCGAGGTGCAGGCCGACGGCGCCGCCCAGCGACACGCCCGCGTAGCCGAACCGCTCGATGCCGAGGTCGTCGGCGAGGGCGAGCGCGAGGCCGGCGAGGTCGGCGACGGTGGCTCCCGCCCTGATCAGGCCGGCGTCCGATCCGCCGTGGCCGGGGAGGTCCCAGCGCACCACGCGGTGGGCGATGGAGAGTTCGGGGGCGACCTGGTCCCAGAGGGCGAGAGACGTGCCGAGCGAGGGCCCGAGGAGGAGCGGGGGAGCGGTGGGGGAACCCTCGGTGGTGTGGTGGAGGAGGGGGGTGCGGGCGTCTGTCACGGGGACTCCAGGTCGATGGGTGGGTGGCCGGGCGGTGGGTGGTTGCGGTGGTGGAGGTCGCCCCCTCCTCCCCTTTCCGTCCGGTCTTCGGGGCTTCGCCCCGGTTGTCGGTGGGTGCGGCCTTCGTCGTGGCTGGTCGCGCAGTTCCCCGCGCCCCCCCCGAAGGCATGCGCTGCGCGCAGCCTTCCCCGATAGGGATTGCGCACGAAGTGCGCGTCTCCAGGGGCGCGGGGAACTGCGCGAGAAGCCCCACCGGACCCGCACCCGACGACGGGACACAACGAGCTCAGGTCCGCCGAAGCGCCCGGTCGACCAGGGGGCCCGCCGCCCCCACGTACCGTTCGGGATCGACGAGTGCGGTCACATCGACGTCCTTGAGGCGGGGCTCGCGGGACAGTACGTCGCCCAGAGGCACCCCGTCCGCCCGGGCCCGCCGCGATGCGTCGGCCAGCAGCTCCTTGGCCGCGCCCCGCCCGAGCAGCCCGGACAGCTCGGTCGACAGCCGCTCGGAGACGATCGCGCCGCCGGTGAGGGACAGATGGGCGCGCATCGCGTCGCCGCGCACCACGAGCCCGCCGACCAGCTCGGAGGCGTCCCGCACGGCCCCGCCGACCACCCGCAACGCCTCCCGCAGCGTGGCCCATTCGGCGTGCCAGGCCCCGGAGGGACGTTCGTCCTCGGCGGGCAGCGACGCGTAGAGGGTCGCCGCGAGCCCGGGAACCCGGCGCGCCGCAGCCGCGATCAGCGTCGAACGCACCGGATTGGCCTTGTGCGGCATCGCGGACGAGCCGCCGCCCGCGCCCTCCGCCAGCTCGCCGATCTCCGTACGGGACAGGGTGAGGACATCGGCCGCCAGCTTGCCGAGCGCACCCGCCGTGAAGGCCAGCGCCCCGGCCAGATCCGCGACCGGCGTGCGCAGCACGTGCCACGGCAACTCCGGTGCGGCGAGATCGAGTTCGCGCGCGTACGACTCCACGAGCGCGAGCGGATCCGTGGCGCCGTACGCCTCGAACGCCGCCAGCGTGCCCGCCGCGCCGCCCAGTTGCGCCGGAAGCACGACACCCCGCAACCGGTCCCGCGCGTCCAGGACCAGCGACCGCCACCCGGCCGCCTTGAGCCCGAACGTGGTCGGCACGGCGTGCTGGGTGAGCGTACGCCCCGGCATGACGGTGTCCCGGTGCTCGGCGGCGAGCGCCGCCAACGCCCCCGCCACGCCGTCGAGTTCCTCGGTCAGGACCGCGACCGTGCGCGCCGCTAGCAGCATCAGCGCCGTGTCCAGCACGTCCTGGCTCGTCGCGCCCCGGTGCACGTAAGGACCGTGCTCGGCGTCCACCGCCGCCGTCAGATCGGCGACCAGCGGAATCACCGGGTTGCCGCCCGCGCGGGCCCGCCGCGCGAGATCCCGTACGTCGAAACGGCCGGCGACGGCCGCCGCCGTCACGGCAGCGGCGGCCGCCGCGGGCGCGAGCCCGAGCGCGGCCTGGGCCCGCGTCAGCCCCGCTTCCGCGTCCAGCAAGGCCTGAAGGAAGGCCTCTTCGGAGGTGGTGCGCTCGGTGGGCGCGTCCTCGGTGCCGGGGTCGAACAACGTCACGTGAACTCCAGGAAGACCGTCTCGCCCTCGCCCTGAAGGCGGATGTCGAAACGGTACGTGCCGTCGGCCTGCGCCTTCGCGATCAGCGTGTCGCGGCGCGCGGGGTCGAGCCGCGACAGGAGCGGGTCGGCGGCGAAGCCCGCCCCGTCCTCGAAGTCGCCCTCGAAGTAGATCCGCGTGTACAGGTGGACCAGGAGGCCGCGGGCGAACACGCAGACGCTCAGGTACGGAGCGTTCCCGCCGCGCGCCCCGGGCCGCAGCGTGCGCGCGTACCAGTGGCCGTTGACGTCGGTCTGGATGCGGCCCCAGCCGGTGAACTCCACACCGTTGCGCCCGAGGTACCCGCCGGTCGACGGGTCGCGTCGGATGGAACCGTCGACCTGCGGCAGATTCCCCTCCGGGTCGGGGCCCCACAGCTCCAGGAACGCGTCCGGCAGCGGGTTGCCCTCGCCGTCGTACACGTACCCCTGGATCGTGAGCGTGTCGGGGTGGCCGACGGGCGCGATGTCGGCGCCGCCGGGGAACGGCAGCGCGTAGCCGTAGAACGGTCCGACCGTGTGCGACGGTGTCGGCAGCACCTCGGCCGGGTTACTGGTGTCGATCTTCGTCATGGTGGTTGCTCAGCGCCCTTCTTCGATCCAGGTGGCCTGCGGGCCGTCGAGCACGATGTCCCAGTGGTAGCCCATGGAGAACTCCGGCACGGACAGGCTGTGGTCGTACGTGGCCACGAGGCGCCGGCGCGCGTCGTCGTCCGTCACGGACTGGATGATCGGGTCGTACGGGAACAGCGGGTCGCTCGGGAAGTACATCTGCGTCACGAGCCGCTGCGTGAACGCCGAGCCGAACATCGAGAAGTGGATGTGCGCCGGCCGCCACGCGTTGAGGTGGTTGCGCCACGGGTACGGGCCCGGCTGGATCGTCGTGAACCGGTAGCCGCCCTGATCGTCCGTCAGGGTCCGTCCCACTCCGGTGAAGTTGGGGTCGAGCGGCGCGTCGTGCTGCTCGCGCTGATGGGCGTAGCGGCCGGCCGAGTTGGCCTGCCAGATCTCCACCAGCTGGCCGCGCAGCGGGCGTCCGGCGCGGTCCAGGAGCCGGCCCGAGACGGTGATCCGCTCGCCGATCGGCTCGCCGGTGTGCTGCCGCGTGAGGTCGTTGTCGATCTCGGTGATGTCGCGCTCGCCGAACGCGGGGGACGCCAGCTCGACCAGCTCGGGGTCCTTGGAGACGTCGATGCTGACCGGCGGTTGCTTCGGGTGGCGCAGCGTGGAGGAGCGGTAGGGGTGGTAGTCGCGGCGCGGGTGGTGTTCCACCGGAGCGCCGTCGGCGACCCGCTTCTCGTACGCGGCGTGCTCGGCCGCGATCTCCGTGTCGATGTCGTGCTGGGTGAGAGCCATGGTGCGGGGACCTTCCTAACGTTCCAGTACGAGGGCGAGGCCCTGGCCGACGCCGATGCACAGGGTGGCGACGCCGACCCCGGAGCCCTTGCGGGCGAGCTGGTGGGCGACGGTGCCGGCGAGCCGGGCGCCGGACGCGCCGAGCGGGTGGCCGAGCGCGATGGCGCCGCCCTGCGGGTTGAGGACCGCCGGGTCGAACTCCGGCCATTCGGCGACGCAGCCGAGCACCTGCGCGGCGAACGCCTCGTTCAGCTCCAGAGTCGACAGATCGTCAAATCCCTTGCCTGCCTTGGCGAGTGCGCGCTGTGTCGCCTCGACGGGGGCGAGCCCGAAGTAGTGCGGGTCCAGCGCCGAGACGCCGGTGGCGCAGATCCGGGCGAGCGGCTCGCGCCCGGTGGCCCCGAGGCCCTCCTCGTCGGCCAGGAGCAGCGCGGCGGCGCCGTCGTTGAGCGGCGAGGCGTTGCCCGCCGTCACCGTGCCCCCGTCCCTGCGGAACGACGGCTTGAGCTTCGCCATCGCGTCCAGGGAGGCGGTGGCGCGGACGGACTCGTCGGCGGAGACCACCACCGGGTCGCCCTTGTGCTGCGGGATCGTCACGGGGACGATCTCCGCGTCGAACAGGCCGTTCTTCTGCGCGGCGGCCGCCTTGCGGTGGCTGTCGAGGGCGAACGCGTCCTGCTGCTCGCGGGTGATGCCGTGCTTGTCGGCGATGAGCTCAGCCGACTCGCCGAGCGGCACCGTCCACTGCGGCTCCATCCGCGGGTTGACCATGCGCCAGCCCAGCGTCGTGGAGTACAGCTCGGTGTGCGCGGCCGGGAACGGCTTGTCGTTCTTCGGCAGTACGTAGGGCGCGCGGGTCATCGACTCGACACCGCCCGCGACCGCGACGGAGGCGTCGCCGACGGCGATGGCGCGGGCCGCCTGGATCACGGCCTCCAGACCGGAGGCGCACAGCCGGTTCACGGTCACGCCCGGCACGGAGGTGGGCAGCCCGGCGAGCAGGCCCGCCATGCGGGCGACGTTGCGGTTCTCCTCGCCCGCGCCGTTCGCGTTGCCGTAGTAGATGTCGTCGATCCGAGACGGGTCCAACTCGGGCGTACGGGCGATCAGTTCACGGATCGCGTGCGCGGCCAGGTCGTCCGGGCGGACCGCCGCCAGGGCGCCGTTGTAGCGCCCGATCGGCGTGCGGACCGCGTCGACGATGTAGACGTCCTTCACTTGACTCCCTCCGGGACCCGCACCGCGGCGTCGGTCTTCTCCAGCACCTCGGCGACCTCGACGCCCGGCGCCGGCTCGACCAGTTCCAGGCCCTGTCCGGTGACGTCCAGCACCGCGAGGTCGGTGATGATCCGGTTCACGCAGCCCTTGCCGGTCAGCGGCAGGGCGCACTCCTTGAGGATCTTCGGTGAGCCGTCCTTCGCGGTGTGCGTCATGACGACGATGACCGTGCGGGCGCCGTGCACGAGGTCCATCGCGCCACCGATTCCGGTGATCATCTTGCCGGGCACGGCCCAGTTGGCGAGGTCACCGGTCTGCGACACCTGCATGGCGCCGAGCACGGCCACGTCGATGTGACCGCCGCGGATCATCCCGAAGGAGAGCGCCGAGTCGAAGAAGGAGGCGCCGGGCAGGACGGTCACCGTCTCCTTGCCCGCGTTGATCAGGTCCGGGTCGACCGCGTCCTCGGCCGGGTAGGGACCGGTGCCCAGGATGCCGTTCTCCGACTCCAGGATCACCTCCACGTCGCCCGGCAGGTAGTTGGGGATGAGGGTGGGCAGGCCGATGCCCAGATTCACGTACTGGCCGTCGCGCAGCTCACGCGCCGCGCGGGCCGCCATCTGCTCTCGCGTCCACGCCATCGCTATGCACCCGTCTCGGAGGTCGTTCGCTTCTCGATGCCCTTGTCCGTGGCCTGCTCCGGGGTGAGCGCGAGCACCCGCTGCACGAAGATGCCGGGCAGGTGCACGTGGTCCGGGTCGATCTCGCCGGGCTCCACCAGTTCCTCCACCTCGGCGATGGTGATCCGGCCCGCCTGCGCGGCGAGGGGATTGAAGTTCCGGGTGGACTTGTTGAACACCAGGTTCCCGTGGCGGTCGCCCTTCGCCGCCCGCACCAGCGCGAAGTCGGTGCGGATGCCGCGCTCCAGGACGTACTCGACGCCGTCGAACGCGCGGACCTCCTTGGGCGGCGACGCCTTCGCGACCCCGCCGGCGCCGTCGTAGCGCCACGGCAACCCGCCGTCCGCGACCTGCGTGCCCACCCCGGCCGGGGTGTAGAACGCGGGGATTCCGGCGCCGCCCGCGCGCAGCCGCTCCGCGAGCGTGCCCTGCGGGATCATCTCGACCTCGATCTCACCGGCCAGGTACTGCCGGGCGAACTCCTTGTTCGCGCCGATGTACGAGCCGGTGACCCGCGAGATCCGCCCGGCGGCCAGCAGGATCGCCAGGCCGGAGTCCATCGCGCCGCAGTTGTTCGACACCACGGACAGGTCGCTCGTGCCCTGGTCGTACAGCGCCTTGATCAATACGTTCGGCACGCCGCTGAGTCCGAATCCGCCGACCGCCAGGGACGCTCCGTCCTCGACGTCGGCGACCGCCTGCGCGGCCGATCCGACCACCTTGTCCATGTGTGCGAGACCCGTCTCTAGGAATTGCTCAGCGCACTGAGCATCTTTGGAGCGAAGCTCACGGTGCCACTGGGATTCCGGGTCGTCAAGGGTCTAGCATTGCTCAGCACACCCGCATATAAGGCGATGGAGGCCCACGATGGTCGCGGTGGATCTGGCCACTCATCCCGGGCACCTCGCCCGACGGCTCCAGCAGGCGCACTACCTGTTGTGGAACACGATGGTCTCGGAGGAGATCACCTCGCCGCAGTTCGCGGTCCTGAACGCCCTGGTGATCGAGCCGGGCCTGGACCAGCGCATGGTCGGCGAGCGCGTCGGCCTCGACCGGTCCACGATCGCCGAGGTGATCAGCCGGCTCACCCGGCGCGAGCTGATCGACAAGGTGCGCGACCCCCAGGACGGCCGCCGCTGGATCCTGCGCCTGACGCCCGAGGGCGTCCGGACGCACAAGAAGCTGGCCGTGCGCACGGCCCGGATGAACCAGATCTTCCTCGCGCCGCTGGACGCCGACGAGCAGGCACAGTTCTTCGACCTGATCCGCCGGGTCGCGGACGCCGCGGAAGGGCTGCGCAATCCGCAGGGCCGCGACGCCGAGCAGGCACCGGCCGGCGCCCGCGGCTGACCACCCGCCCCGCCCGTCACCGCTTCGCGAACACCACCCACACCTGCCCCGGCGCGAACGGCAGCGCGCCACCGCCGTCCGCCGCCGTGAACGTCGTGCCGCCCGCCGCGTCCGGCCGCGCCCACCGTGCCTCGTACGCCCGTCCGTCGCGCAGCACCACGGCCCGCCCCGAGCCGACCGTCCTGGACAGCGGTGTGGTGCTGCCGTACCGGTCGTGGAAGCGGGAGCTCTGTACGTCGACGTACTGCACGACGACCGTCGGCGTGGCGAGCCGCGCCCCGTGCGCGTCCGTCGCGGCCCTGCCGTCCATGCTCACCAGCCAACGCCCGCGCCCGGCCGACCAGTCGAAGGTGAAGCGCGCGGCCGGGAAACGCACCGTGCGCGCCGTCTCCGGGATCCCACCCGCGGGCGCCTTCGCGGCGAACCGGTACCCGGCCGCGACCCCCGCGCCCGTCCCCGACGTCGCCCGCCCGAGCCGGGCCGGACGCAGATAGAGATTGTGCGGCGCCGGTTTCCCGCCGCCCCGGAAGTACGCGGTCCCGGCCTTGCCCTCGGGGACCGCCCTCAGCGGCGCCGCGTCGATCAGCGGCTGCAGCTTGCCCTGCGCCCCGGAGTAGGCGAGCGTCGGCCGGTCGAACTGGCGCAGCAGCTCCAGATCCGTCTCGCGGGCGCTGCGCACCGGCCCCACGACGTCGGGGACCCGGGTGCCGAACACCGCCATCAGCCGGCTGAGCCCGCCCTCCACCTGCTCCGCGTACACGATGTCGGCGTCCTCCAGGCCGGTCTGCGGCCGCGCGGGACCCACGTTGTCGATCTTCACGGCGAGCACGGCCGTGCGCCGCGCGGTCGCCGTCCGCGACGCCTTCCCGTCCGGCGGCCGGATGCCGCCCGGTGTGCAGGCCGCGGCGAACACCCCCGCCGCACCGCCGATGAAAGCCCGCCTGCGCATCCCGCCCCGGTTACGGTCCACGGCCCCTGCATACCCACGGGAGCGCTCAGCGCAGCACGTCTCCCAGGGCGAACTTCACCGGCTCGTCCAGCTGCGCGTACGTACAGCTCTCCGGTTCCCGGTCCGGGCGCCAGCGGCGGAAACGGGCCGTGTGGCGAAAACGCGCCCCGTTCTCCATGTGGTCGTACGCCACCTCGCAGACCAGCTCCGGGCGCAGTGCCACCCAGGACAGGTCCTTCTTGCCGGTCCAGCGGCTGGTCGCGCCCGGCATCCGCTTCGTCTCGTGGGCGGCCTCGTCGGCCCAGGCCGCCCACGGATGCCCGGCGACGTCGTCCATGCGCAGCGGCTCCAGCTCGGCGACCAGCTCCGTGCGCCGCTTCATGGTGAAGGCCGCGCAGACCCCGACGTGCTGAAGCGCTCCCGTGTCGTCGTACAGGCCCAGCAGCAGCGAGCCGACCACCGGGCCGCTCTTGTGGAAGCGGTACCCGGCGACCACGCAGTCCGCGGTCCGCTCGTGCTTGACCTTGATCATCAGGCGCTCGTCCTGGCGGTAGCGCAGGTCGAGCGGTTTGGCCACGACGCCGTCCAGGCCCGCGCCCTCGAACCGCTCGAACCACTCCTGGGCCAGCGCGGAGTCGGTCGTCGCGGGTGCCAGGTGCAGCGGCGCGCAGGCGCCCGCGAGGGCCTCCTCAAGGCGCGCTCTGCGCTCGGACAGGGGCGCGTCCAGCAGGGCGTCGTCGCCGAGCGCCAGGACGTCGAAGGCCACGAAGGAGGCCGGGGTGCGCTCGGCGAGCGTCCGCACCCGGGAGGCGGCCGGATGGATCCGTTCGGTCAGTGCGTCGAAGTCGAGCCGCCCGCCGCGCGCGATCACGATCTCCCCGTCGAGTACGCACCGCTCGGGAAGCCGCTCGGCCAGCGCCGCGACCAGCTCGGGAAAGTACCTGGTCAGCGACTTGGTGGTGCGGCTCGTGAGCTCGATCTCCGGGCCGTCGCGGAAGACGACCGCCCGGAACCCGTCCCACTTCGCCTCGTAGTGCATCCCGGCCGGGATCCGGGCGGCGGACTTGGCGAGCATCGGCTTGACCGGCGGCATCACGGGAAGATCCATGCATCGATTCTGTCCCGTACATCCAGGTGTCGCCCGGTATGCGCACTGTGTCCGATCGGCCTAGCGTGGGCGCATGGGCAGCAAGGGCGCGGCAGTGGAGCTGGACGCGGGCGGACGGACAGTGCGTCTGTCCAGCCCCGACAAGGTGTTCTTCCCCGACGGCAGCCCGTCGGGCTACACGAAGCTGGACCTGGCCACCTACTTCCTCGCCGTCGGCGACGGGATCGTCCGAGCCCTGCGCGACCGCCCCACCACCCTGGAGCGCTACCCCGACGGTGTCACCGGCGAGTCCTTCTACCAGAAGCGCGCCCCGAAGAACCTGCCCGACTGGATCCCCACCGCCACCATCGCGTTCCCCTCGGGCCGCACCGCCGACGAGATGTGCCCCACCGAGATCGCCGCCGTGATCTGGGCCGCCCAGTACGGCACCCTCACCTTCCACCCGTGGGCGGTGCGCCGCGCCGACCCCGACCACCCCGACGAACTCCGCATCGACCTCGACCCGCAGCCCGGCACCGAGTACGGCGACGCCGTGCACGCCGCCCGCGAACTGCGCGCCGTGCTCCACGAGTTCGGCGGCCTGCGCGGCTGGCCCAAGACCTCCGGCGGGCGCGGCCTGCACGTCTTCGTCCCCATCGAGCCGCGGTGGACCTTCACCGAGGTACGGCGCGCCGCGATCGCCTGCGGGCGTGAACTGGAGCGCAGGATGCCCGATCTGGTCACCACCGCCTGGTGGAAGGAGGAGCGCGGCGAGCGCATCTTCGTCGACTACAACCAGACCGCCCGCGACCGCACCATCGCCTCGGCCTACTCGGTGCGCGCCCGCCCGCACGCCCCGGTCTCCGCACCCCTGACCTGGGACGAGCTCGGCGACGCGCTGCCCCGCGACTTCGACATCGTCACCATGCCCAAGCGGTACGCCGAACTCGGCGACGTGCACGCGGACATGGACAAGGAGCGCCACTCGCTCGACGCGCTCCTCGAACTCGCCGACCGCGACGAGAAGGACCGCGGCCTCGGCGATCTGCCCTACCCGCCCGAGTACCCGAAGATGCCGGGCGAGCCCAAGCGGGTCCAGCCGAGCCGGGCCAGACACGAGGACTGACCCGGCCTTCCCCCCGGATCGGCTGGTCCCTAGTCCTGGTCCGTGAACGACGTCAGGATGCCGCCCAGCGACTCGAAGCCCTTGACGCTCGGCCCCCAGACCTTGCCGTCCCACCACTTGTGCCACAGCGCCGAGTCCGTGCCCCGCACGAACACGTCGAGCCGCCCGGCCTCCCAGGAGACGGCCGTCGGCGAGCTCGTGCAGATGCCGCCGAGCGACTCCCAGTCCTTGACGCCCGGTCCCCACGCACTCCCGTCCCACCACTTGTGGTAGAGCGCCGAGTCGGTGCCGACCACGAACAGATCGAGCCGGTTCGGGCCCCACGAGACGGCCGCGGGCGTCCGTTCGCAGATGCCGCCGAGCGATTCCCACCCCTTGACGCTCGGGCCCCACGCACTCCCGTCCCACCATTTGTGGTAGAGCGCGGAATCCGTGCCGACGACAAAAAGATCGAGCCTGTTCTGCCCCCAGGAAACCGCGACGGGCTCACTCATGCAGATTCCACCGAGCGATTCCCAGCCCAGTGTGCTCGGTCCCCAGGAACTCCCGTCCCACCACTTGTGGTAGAGCGCGGAATCCGTACCGATCACAAAGAGATCGAGCCGGTCGGCACCCCACGAAACGGCTTTCGGCTCGGTCATGCAGATACCGCCGAGCGATTCCCATCCCTTGACGCTCGGGCCCCACGCCTTTCCGTCCCACCACTTGTGGTACGTCGCCGAATCCGTCCCGATGACGAACAGATCGAGCCGCTGCGGCCCCCAGGACACGGCCTCGGGCGGGCTGGTGCAGATGCCGCCGAGCGACTCCCAGTCCTTGACGCCCGGACCCCACGCACTCCCGTCCCACCACTTGTGCCAGAGCGCCGAGTCGGTGCCGATCACGAAGGCGTCGAGCCGGTCGTGCGCCCAGGCCAGCGCCGTCGGCGGGCTGGTGCAGATGCCGCCGAGCGACTCCCAGTTCTGCACGCTCGGACCCCACGCCTTGCCGTCCCACCACTTGTGCCACAGCGCCGAGTCCGTGCCGATCCCGAACAGGTCGAGCCGCTCCGACTCCCACGAGACCACGGGCCCCGACGCCGGCGAAGGACCGTACAGCGCGTGCACGGCGGCGATGTCGTCGGTGCTCAGCCCGGTCCGCTGGCCGATGCTGACGCCCTGGACGGTCGGCACGATGGTGTCCTGGCCGTTCCTGGAGAAGGCGTCCCTCGGGTAATGCATGATCGAGCCGTAGTCGTACGCCCCGATGTCGTCGCCGTCAGTGATGTGCTGGTCGAAGTTGTGCTCGAAGCCGGGCGTGATGTTGGCCCAGACGATCGTGACGAAATGGTCCCGGTCCTCGCGGCTCTGCTCGTGCCACAGCCCGACCGAGTGCCCGATCTCGTGAATGGCGTTCCCCGTCGAACAGCCGGTGCCCAGCGTGACGCTCTGCGCCCCGCCCTGCCGGCCCACGAACGAGGAGCAGCCGTCGCCCGGCACGAACCGCACGAAGTCGGGGAACCGCGCGGCGTTCGCGGGGGTGCGCTGCACGAAGCGCATCCGGGTGCGGGACTGCCAGTGCGCGATGGCGTCCGTGACGCGCTGCTGGTTGGGCAGCGCCGCGTCGATCTCGAACGGCACCAGCGCGTCGGGCCACCGGAACTGCGGCCCGGAGATCGCGACGGCCGTCGGCAACGGCTTTCCCTCCGTGTCGGCCTGCAATTCCGCGGTGCGGCGCTCCACTTCGGCCACAGTGCCCAGCACGATGTCGCCCTCGAACATCGCGAGGCCGCCGATCTCCACGTACTGAACGGGCTTGACGCGGAAACTGACACCTTCGATCAGACCCGTCCGTACCTCGCGTGAGGAACGGAATTCCCCGTGCTGACTTCCGTGACTTTCGGTGGAAGCAGGCATGATTCTTCTCCCCGTGGCCCTGGACTTCCCGCCGTTCCCGTGCGGGCGCTATTTTGCGGAAATTACTGGGGGCACATGCCGACAACAAGAGGTGGGCGAGCGTATGCGGAACGTAGAAATCGCTGTCTGTCTCGCGCCGGGCGCGACCGCGCCGTCCCGGCCGGTGACGCTGCGCGTGCAGATCGAGGAGATCACCGCCGCCGACGCGCCCGCCCGCGTCGTCGCCCGCACCACCGAGCCGGGCGTCGACCTCGCGGCCCCGCCGCAGGTCGTGCTCGCGGTCCCGCCGCCCGACCCGCGGGCGCGCTACACGGTCCGCGTGCACGCCGACGTCGACGGCTCGGGGCTGATCGCGCCGGAGGACTTCGTGTCCGTACAAAGCACCCCCGTGCTCACGCACGAGGGTGCCGGGAAGGAGAAACTGGCGGTGGAGGTCTGGCCCGTCGGCTGAACCGCGGTCCGGCCGACGGGCCTAACTCCCCTGCCCGCGGAACCCTAGAGGTCCTTGACGCGGATGTCCCGGTACGAGATCACATCCGTGGTGCTGTGCACCTGGAGCCCGATGTAGCCGGAGGCGTAGCGTCGGCCGTCCGTGCCCGGGTCGTCCGAGCGCGGCGGCTCGAAGACCTGGCCCGCGGTGTTGTCGAACTCGTTGATCAGCACACCGTTGCGGTAGATCGAGTAGTGCTGGTCCACCACCTTGACCTCGTAGTCGTTCCACGTGCCCTTCTGGGTGACGCCCGCGCCCGCGAGGCCGACCCGGTCGAAGCCGTAGATCGAACCGGTCTTGTACATGTCGCCGTCAGGACGGTCGAGCACCTGCACCTCGTGCCCGTACTTGATGGCGACCCACTCCGGGTTCGGCTCCTCGGGGTTGTCGTGGACCCACGGGAAGCGCACGAACACACCGCCGTTGGCGTTGCCCGTGCCCGGGGCGTCGTCCCGCCACTGGAGCTTGAGCGAGAAGTCGCCGTACTTGCGGACCGGGAACCAGAGCATGCCCATGCCCGAGACGTCCGTACGGCTGGTGATCGAGCCGTCGTCGTTCAGGTCGAACTTCCCGCCGCCGACCTGCTCCCACTGGGCGAACTGCTCGGGCGAGCCGTCGAGGATCTTCTTGTAGCCCTCGGTCTGTCCTGGCTTGCCGATCCCGGACTGCTTCGCCGCCCGGTTGATCCTGTTGTACTCGCGCTGGTCGATGACGCCCTCCTTGAGGAGCGCGTCCGTGACCTTCTTGACGTGCTTGAGGAAGAGCGCCTGGGACGTCCACTCCTTCTCGTCCTCGATCAACTCGTTGATCCTGCACCGGTTGTTGGTCACCCGGTTCGGGATGCCCGTGTCGACCGTCCCGACGAACACCGTCAACCGCTCGTCGAACTCGGGGCAGTTGGGGGCGGGGACCCCGCCGCCCGACGCGACCGCGAAGACGAACGTCTGCGCCGCGGCCGTGTTGCCCGCCTTGTCGCTCGCCCGGTACGCGACCGAGTGCGCGCCCACCCGGTCGACCACGACCGGCGCGGTGTAGGCGAGGTACGGGCCGCCGTCCAGCGAGTACTCGATCTTGTCGACGCCGGACCGGTCGTCCGTCGCCGTCAGGGTGAGCTTCGCGTTGTTGATGTAGGCGCCGTCGGAGTTCTTGTCGCCCGCGACGCTCAGCGCCACCACGGGCGGCATCGTGTCCTCGGGCGGCGTCGCCACGACCGTGAAGTCGACGGACTTCTCGGCGGCCCGGTTGCCGGCCTTGTCCGCGGCCCGGTAGCGCACCGTGTACGTGCCCGGGTCGTGGACCATGACCGGAGCGGTGTACGGCTGCCAGGCACCGTCCGCACCGACCGCGTACTCGATGGAGTTGACGCCGGAACCGGTGTCGGACGCGCTCACCGTGACCGTCGCCATGCCCACGTACGCGCCGTCGGCGTTCTTCTCGCCGGTCACCGTCGCCGAGGTCTCCGGCGGCGTCGTGTCGTCCGTCGGCGGTGCCACCACCGTGAAGTCGAGGGACTTCTCCGCGGCGGTGTTGCCCGCCTTGTCCGTCGCCCGGTACGTCAGCTTGTGCGCGCCGACCTGGTCGACGACCACCGGAGCCGTGTACGGGGTGTACGCGCCGCCGTCCAGGGCGTACTCGATGCGGTCCACACCGGAACCGTCGTCGGTGGCGCTCACCGTCACCGAGGCCGAACCGACGAACGCGCCGTCGGCATTGGTCTGCCCCTCGGCCTTCGCCGAGGTCTCCGGGGCGCTCGTGTCGTCACCGCCGCCGGCCTCGGTCACCACGAGGATGCCCTGCATCGACGTGTGCCCGGGGATCGTGCAGTGGTAGCGGTACCGGCCGGGGGAGAGGGTGACCTCCACCGCGTGCTTGCCGCCCTGGTCGTCGTTCGGGTTGGCCAGGATGTTCAGCGGGATGTCGTTGTTGTACTCGGGGTCCGACACGTCGAACGTCAACGTGTGCGGCATGCCCATGGTGTTGCCGGTCGCCGTGCTGTTCTCGAAGACGATCGTCGCCTTGCCCGCGACGGCCGTGGCGGGCGCCGACCCGTACTTCGTGATGTCGTCACCGGCCGTCCACGTCAGTACCTGCTCGGCCGAGGCGCCCGACGGCGTCGGCTGGCTGTAGGCGGCCTGGGTGCCGCCGAGCCCGAGGAGCAGCAGGAGCGAGGCGAGCAGAGCGACGAGATGTCTGTGTCCGCGCAAGTGTCTTGATCGCATGGATCAGCCCTTCCTGGCCAGCTGGTCGGCCGCCGGAGTCGGCCCGCCGCCGGTGTAAGTCACCTTCCACAGAGCCGACTTGGAGTCGGAGGTGAAGAAGCCGCGCCCGTAGTCGAGGACGTACAGCGCGCCGTCCGGACCGAACTTCCAGTCCATGAGGTTCTTGATGCCGTCGTTCCCGGTCGGGATGATCTTCTTCAGCGACTCGGAGTGGATCGGGATCGATCCCTCGCCGTGCGTCGCCGGGTCGGTGATCACCGCGTTGCGCGGCTGCGTGGAGTCGTAGAAGTCACCCACGAACCACTTGCCGTCCCAGTAGCTCGGCCACTGTCCCGCGTCGGTGACCGACGCGTCGTAGCGGTAGACAGGACCGTCCATCGCCGCCTGGCCGCCGCCCTTGAGCCACGGCAGCAGGTACGTGGCCTCCTCCTTCTTGTACGAGGGGATGCCGTTGGCGTCGCGCGGATAGTCCGGCGCCCCGCCCTGCGGCGAGTACCAGATGTTGTTCCCGGTGACCGGCGGCAGGTTGACGAGACCGTCGTTGTTCGGCGACTCGTTCTTGGGGTGGTCGCAGTCGTACCAGCCGAGCGGCTTCGTCGGGTCCGGCAGATTGCGGTCGCGGTAGGGCTGCTTGTTGCCCATGCAGTACGGCCAGCCCCGGTTGGACGCCTTGGTGATGACGGCGAACGTGTCGTACTTCGCCGGGCCCCACGTCGTCGACGGCTCACCGGCGTCCGGACCGACCCAGCCCGCGTACAGCGTGTCGGTCTTCTTGTCGACCGAGATGCGCGCCGGGTTGCGGACGCCCATCACATAGATCTCGCCGCGTGTCTTGCCGCCGCCCTCGGCCGTCTCCTTGCCGGTGAAGAGGTTCCCCTCCGGCAGGGTGTACGTGCCGTCGGCCTCCGGGTGGATGCGCAGGATCTTGCCGTTGAGGTTGTTCGTGTTGCCGGCGGTGCGGCGCGCGTCGGCGAACGAGACGCCCTTGTAGTTCGGCTGCGGGTTGTTGCCCGAGTACCCGTCGCTGAACCCGGAGGAGTTGTTGTCACCGGTCGCGATGTACAGGTTCCCCTGGGAGTCCCAGGCCATCCCGCCACCCGCGTGGCAGCAACTGTGCACCTGCACCGGCCACTTGAGCAGCACCTTCTCGCTGCTCAGATCCAGCTTGTTCGTGGCCAGGTCGAGTGTGAAGCGCGAGACGCGCCGCTCGGCCATCTGCTTGTCGCGGTCGAGCCGCGAGTGCGGTGTGTAGTGCAGGTACACCCACCCGTTCTGCTCGAACTTCGGGTCCAGCTCGATGCCGAGCAGCCCCTCCTCGACCTTGATGAGTTCGTCTCCGCCGCCCTTGTTGCCGAAGACGGTCAGCTCGCCCGCGAGCGTCACCTTCTTGGTCTTCGGGTCGTAGACGTGGATCTGCCCCTTGCCCTTGCCGACGTCGGGGTCGTTCCAGTCGGTGACCACGGGCTGCGAGGAGTCCGCGCCGCCGCGGCCGATGTACAGGACCCGCCCGTCGGGCGCGGTCACCAGGCCGTGCGGCTCGCCGATCTGGTCGCTCTGCCCCGGCTGGTTGGGCGCCGTCAGCCGCTCGGCCTTGTAGTTGCCGTTGATCGTCGCCTTGCAGTCGGCGCGCACGAGTCGCGTCGTCCACAGCAGCGCGCCGCGCAGGTGGTCGCGGAAGTCCACCTCGTCGTAGGACGACGTGGTGCCGCCCATCCCGGTGTAGAAGGACCGGCCGCCGTCGTAGTCCCGGCACCAGCTCACCGGGTGGTCCGCGCCGTTGGCGCTGTCGCCCGGCTTGTACGTCGACTCGCGGACCCGCGCCACGGTGTGCACGTCGCCGGACGGGTTCTTCACCCAGTTCAGCCACTGGTCGGGCCGCTTCCACTGCACCGGCAGATCCTTCGTCGCCGGGTGCTGCCGGTCGCCGACCTCGACGGTCGCGCGCTGCACGGCGGTCGGCGAGGAGGCGGCGGGACGGGCGCCGACCAGACCGGTGAACCAGTCCGAGTACGGCTCCGCGCGCGCCGCGTCGTGGATGCCGACGAATCCGCCGCCGGCCTCCATGTAGGCCTCCAGGCCCGCCTCCTGGTCCGGATCGAGGACGTCGCCGCCCCCGGTCAGGAACACGACCGAGTTGAACCGGCCCATCTTCGTGGCGTTGGTGAACACGGACGCGTCGTCGGTGGCCGTGATCGTGAACCGCTGCGCGGCGGGCCCCGACTGCCCGATCTTCTCGATGGCCTCGATGCCGGCGTTCACCACGGGCGACTCCTCGCCCGCGGCCGAACCGTAGAAGACCAGCACCCGCACATTCGCCCCGCCCGGCGGGGACTTGACGGACATCGTTGTCAGCGGCGCACTCGGATCCGGCTGCGCGCTCGCGCTCGGCCCGCTCAGCAGCCCGGCCGCGAGCGCGCCGACCGCCAGGCCGCCGGCCGCGATCCGGGCGCGTCTGCGTCTGCTCGCTCTGAACTCTCGTACGGGCAACGGCTTTTGATGCGGTAAGTGCCGCATGTGTTCACCCACCCCTCGTCGGACACAGCAACAGCGCGGAGAAAGCTAGACCTCTTTTCGTGGCGCGCCAATAGGTATGACCGCAATGACACGAACTTTGTCCTGAGTGTGGATAAACGAAGATCACGTGGCTACCGTGCTCCCTGGTTCCGGAATGTCCTTACGAGGGTGGGGAGTTGGCCGTGACGGAGAAGGACGGGCAGGCGCTCAGTCGCCGCATGCTCATCGGCGGTGCGGTGGCGGCCACGGCGGGGGTGACATCGTTGTCCATCGGGGCCGCCGCCTCTCCGGCGGCCAGTGCCGACACCCCGCCGCGCACCGCGCCCGCGGGCGGCGAGGTGAGACGGATCAAGATGTACGCGGAGAAGCTGGCGGACGGACAGCTCGGCTACGGCTTCGAGAAGGGCAAGGCGTCGGTCCCCGGCCCGCTGATCGAGCTCAACGAGGGCGACACGCTCCACATCGAGTTCGAGAACCTCACCGACGTCGACGCGAGCCTGCACGTCCACGGCATGGACTACGAGGTCTCCAGCGACGGCACGCGTATGAACCGCAGCCATGTCGAGCCGGGCGGCACCCGCACCTACACCTGGCGCACCCACGCGCCGGGCCGCCGCAAGGACGGCACCTGGCGCGCGGGCACGGCCGGCTACTGGCACTACCACGACCACGTGGTGGGGACGGACCACGGCACCGGCGGCATCAGAAAGGGCCTGTACGGACCGGTGATCGTGCGCCGCAAGGGCGACATCCTGCCCGACCCGGGCAAGACCTTCACCATCGTCTTCAACGACATGACGATCAACAACAAGGCGGCCCACGAGGCCCCCACCTTCGAGGCGACGGTGGGCGACCGGGTCGAGATCGTCATGATCACGCACGGCGAGTACTACCACACGTTCCACATCCACGGGCACCGCTGGGCGGACAACCGCACCGGCATGCTCACCGGCCCCGACGACCCCACCCAGGTCCTCGACAACAAGATCTGCGGCCCGGCCGACTCGTTCGGGTTCCAGATCATCGCGGGCGAGGGGGTGGGCGCCGGGGCGTGGATGTACCACTGCCACGTCCAGAGCCACTCGGACATGGGGATGGCGGGGCTGTTCCTGGTGAAGAAGGCGGACGGGTCGATCCCCGCGTACGACGACCCGCACCACATGTAGCCGCTACAGGTCGGCGGCCCGGTGCGTGATCCGCCCACCGAGCACCGTCAACCGCACGTCCAGGTCGGGGAGTTCGAGCGCGTCGGCGGCGGCCGGGTCGCCGCCGAGGACGGTCAGATCGGCGCGGGCGCCGACCCCGATGAACCCGGCGACCCGCTCCTCCCCGGCCGCGTACGCCGCGTTCACCGTCATCGCGCGCAGCGCTTCGAGCCCGGTCAGCGCCTGCTCGGGCCCGTGCGGCGGCAGCGTCAGATCGCGGCTCGGGCGGCGGTGGCGGGCGCCCGCCATGACGCCGAGCGGCGGGTAGGGGGCGATCGGCCAGTCGGAGCCGAGCACCACCTGCGCCCCGGCGTCCCACAGATCGCGGCAGCGCCAGGCCCGCCCGGCGCGCTCCTCGCCGAGCCGCCGGGACCAGTTGTCGGTGTGGTCGGCGCGGGTGAAGTCGCAGCAGTGGGTGGGCTGCATGGAGGCGACGACGCCCAGCTCGGCGAAGCGGCTCACCGTGTCGTCCGGGACGGTCTCGATGTGCTCGATCCGGTGCCGTACGTCGCCGGGCGCCCCGGCCCGCGCCTTCGCCACCGCGTCGAGGGCGTGCCGCACGGCCGCGTCCCCGATGGCGTGCGTGGCCGTCGCCACCCCGGCGCGGTGCAGCTCGCCGATGACGTGGGTGTACGTGTCCGGGTCCGGCCAGAACGCGTGCGTGGACTCCCCGTGGCAGTCGGGCCGCTCCAGCCAGGCGGTGCCGTTGTCGATGGTGCCGTCCATGAACAGCTTGACCCCGGCGACGTGCCACAACTGCCCGCCCGTGCCCTGGAGTTCGATGAGTTCGCGCACCGCGTCGGCGTCGGCGCCGGGCTGGCACCACGGTGCCACCCGCAGCCGCACCGCCAGCTCACCGGCCTCGTCGAGCTCCCGGTACAGGTCGAGGCTGTCGCCGTTCGCGTCCATGGCGTGCCCGCCGGTCAGACCCGCCGCGGCCATCGCGCGCAGCGCCGCCGCCAGCCGGTCCCGGCGCTCCGCGCGGGTGGGCTGCGGCGCGACCCGCTCGACGAGTGCGCAGGCGGCGTCCTCCAGAAGCAGCCCGGTGGGCCGGCCCTGCGGGTCGCAGACCACCTCGGCCGCCTGGTCGAAGGTGTGCGGCCCGTCGACCCCGGCGAGCTCCAGGGCGCGCGGGCTCGCCAGCATCGAGTGGGCGTCGAAGAGCAGCAGCAGCGCGGGCACGTCGTCGAGGACGGGCGCGAGGGCGGCGGCCTCGACGGGCCGCTCCCCGAACACGTTCGGGTCCAGACCCCACGCCTGCAGCCACGCCCCGGGCGCCAGGGTCTTCTTGTGCCGGGCGAGCGCCGCCCGTACGTCGTCCAGGTCGGCGCAGCCGGAGAGGTCGAGGCCGTGGGTGAGCTCGGCGCCGCTGACGGGGTGGAGGTGGCCGTCGACCAGGCCCGGGGTGACGGTGGCGCCCTTGAGGTCGATCGTGGTGGTCGTCGGCCCGGCGAGAGCGCGGATGTCCCGGTCGTCGCCGAGGGCGCCGATCAGTCCGTCGGTGGTGACGGCGAGGGCGGTGTGGCGGAGGGGGCCTCCGGTCGCGGGGTCGAGGAGGCGGGCGTTGACGAGGGCGAGCTGGGGGTGCATGGGACTCCTGTGGTGCGGGTGTGCCTCGCGGGCGTAGAGATCTCTTTCTGCGGGCGGACCGGCGGATCGGCTGCTCGGTGGGCCTGCGGATCGGCTGCTCGGTGGGCCTGCGGATCGGCTGTTCGGTGGGCCGGCTGACCGGCTGACCGGCTGACTGGTGGATCGGTGGGCCGGCTGACCGGTGGATCGGCGGGTGCGCGGTGCGCGGGTGCCCGCTCTTACCCGTGCTCGGGCAGAGCGCTCAACGCTCCCGGCTCCAGGCCCAGTTCGCGCTCCGCCGTGGTGACCGCCATCCGCGCCACGGCCGGCGGCAGCTCGCCGGGGTCGATCGCGCCGTCCGCGCCCAGGCCGTCCAGGACGACCAGGATCTGGAGCGCCACCACCTGCGGATCCGCCGTACGGAACTCGCCGCGCTCGACGCCGTCCGTGAGCAGCCCGGACAGCCGGGCGCGCCAGGCGTCCTCCTGCCGGCCGACGCGCTCGCGCAGGCCCGGCCGGTAGCGGCTCAGATGGCGGGCGTTGATCCACAGCCGGCTGATGTCGTCCCACGCGGGATGGCCGATGGTGCGGGCGAGGAACCGGGCGAGGTGGTCGGTCGGGGTGCCGTCCGGACGCTCCGCCGGGATGAGGGCCTCGATCTCGGCCGTCGCGGCGCTCCCGAACGCCTCGGCGACCAGGTCGTCCACCGCGGGGAAGTAGTGGCTGATCAACCCCGGCCGGACGCCGAGCTCCTCGCCGATCCGCCGCAACGTGACGCACTCCAGACCTTCGGAAAGCGCAATCCTTGCGGCCGAAGCAACGATTTCCGCACGTCTGGCGGCCGGAGATTTTCGGATTCGCTTGCTCTCAACGCTTGACGGCATGCCCGTTACGTTATTGAGTGTGCGACCAATAAGCAAGCGGGCGGACAGGTCACCGGCCGCACGGCACTCTCGGAGGGCTTCATGGCGTCCACGCTTCCCGATCCGATCCCCGACACCGCGAACGCCCCGGCGGCCGCGGCGGCGTCGGCGACCCGGATCGAGGCCCACGGCATCGACGTCATACCCGACGCCGACCGGCGCGGCAGGCCCAGGGAGTTGTTCGCCGTGTGGGCGGCGACCGGCGTCAACTACCTGAACCTGGTGGTCGGCGGCTCACTGATCCTGATGGGCCTGAGCCTGTGGCAGGCGACAGCGGTCCTCGTCATCGGCAGCCTGTTCTCCGTCTTCACCGGCCTGCTCGCGATACCGGGCCCGGCCGCGGGCGCTCCCAGCGAGGTGGTCACCCGCGCGCTCTTCGGCGTCATCGGCAACCGCTTCAACAACGCGGTCACCGGCTGGCTGATCTCCGTCTGCTACTTCGCGCTCAATCTCTCCGCCGCGGCCGTCGCCGCCTTCGCCCTCGTCGAGAAGGCCGGCGTCACGGCGAGCACCCCGGTCAAGGTCGTCGTGATCGTCGTCATCGCGGCGCTCACCCTCACGATCAGCGTCTACGGGCACGCCCTGATCGTGAAGCTGTACGGGCCGATCACGCTGGTGCTGGCCGCCGTGTTCGCGGTCGTCGCGGTCGTCGTCGTCCGGCACGCGGACTTCGGGTACACGCCCCGGGACCCGCTGACCGGCGTCGACTTCTGGGCCGTGGCCCTCGCGGGCGTCACCATGATCGCCTCGGGCCCGCTCTCGTACACCACCAGCGCCGACTTCTCCCGCTACCTGCCGCGCACCACCCCGAACCGGGCGGTCATCGGCTGGACCGCGCTCGGCGGATTCGTCTCCGGCCTGCTCACCTGTCTCATCGGCATCGTCGCCGCCACCGCCGTCGACATGACCGACCCGCAGGCGGCCCTGGAGGCGCTGCTGCCCGGCTGGTTCGGCCCCGTCTTCCTGCTCTCCCTCGTCCTGAGCACCATCGCCCTCAACGCGCTGACCGCCTACAGCGCGGGACTCGCCCTGCAGGCCGTGGGCCTCACCATCCGCCGTCAGGTCAGCGTGCTCTTCGACGGCACGGTCGCGGTGGCCCTCACCCTGTACGGCCTGCTGATCTCCAACTTCCTCGACACGGTCAACAACGTCCTGCAACTGACCGTCGTCCTGCTCGGCCCGAGTGTCGCCGTGTACGCCACCGACATCGTGCTGCGCCGCAACCGCTACGACGGCGTGGCGCTCTCCGACGAGACGCCGAACAGCCCGTTCTGGTACCGCGGCGGTGTCAACTGGGCGGGGGCCTGCTCACTGGCGGCCGGTGTCGGCTCGGCGGCCCTGTGCGTGAACACCCTCTACACCGGGCCGATCGCCGCCGCCCTCGACGGGGTGGATCTGGCGCTGCCGGTGGGGATGGTCGTGGCGTGGCTGTGCTACCTCGTCACGATGCGCCGCCCGCTCAGGGGTGCTGCGCGGTGAGATCGAAGACGGTCCACTCCGTCCACGGCTTCTCCTGCCGGTAGACGCGGGAGCCGCGGCTGACCGTCCTGGACCGAACGGCCTTGAGACGGCCGCCGTCGGGGCGCGTGAGCCGCCCGGTCGTGACGGGCCGCGCCTCCAGGCCGACGAGACGGCAGTCGACGAGACGGTCGTGGTCCTCCCCGTATCCGCCGAAGTACGCGACGCGGTTCCCGTCCACGGCCAGCGCGCGGGCCGCCTTGACCGGATTCCCGTACGGCAGCGACGGGCGCCCCGGACGGTTCCTGACCAGCTGGAAGTCCGTGTAGGCACAGGACCACGCCTCGGTCCCCGTGACGTTCAGCGCGTAACAGTCGGAGATGTGGTCGGTCCCCGCCACCGGGGAGTACGCCCACAGCGGCTCGCCGGACCGGCTGAACCGGCGCAGCCCCGCATGACTCAACTCGTCGTCCCCGTACACCCCTTCGTCGAAGTAACCGATCCAGAGCGCGCCGGACTCGTCGACGAGGAGGTGCTCGATGCCGTCGCCCCCGCGGAACATGTGCCTGCACCGTCCGGCCGCGTCGAAGACCTGCACGCATCGCTCGTCGGGGCGGCTGCGCCCCGCCGCCACCACGAACCCGCCACCGGGCAGCGCGTCGAAGTGCGGGAAGCGGGCCCGCACCCCGCTCAGCGTCGTCTCGTACGACGACCCGTCGGGCTCGACCGTGACGGCCAAGGCGTCGTACGGATCGCGGGACCCCGCCGGATCGGGCCGGCGGCCGGCGAGCAGCCAGTGGGCGCGCCCGAACGCGTCGACGGTCGAACCGGCGACAACGCGCCCGTGATGGCGGCGCGGCAGTCGGGCGTACGGCAGCAGGGATGCGGTCATCCGGAGATCATCCGGTGGACACACACCCCGCACAACCGGTTATGTACGCCCGCCCCCGCCGGGGTGTAGACCATCGATGACAGCTGCACGCGGCATGCGAACGCGTCAATGGGTCGTCGAGGGAGCCGAGTTGAGCAAGGACCGTACGTACGACTACGTCATCGTCGGGGCCGGGTCCGCCGGGTGCGTGCTCGCCGGAAGGCTGAGCGAGGACCCTTCCGTCAGGGTCGCGCTGGTGGAGTCGGGGCCGCGCGACCGCAAGACGGAGATCCGGATACCGGCCGCGTTCCCGAAGCTCTTCAAGACGCCGTACGACTGGGACTTCAGCACCGCCAAGCAACCCGCCCTGGACAACCGGGAGTTGTACTGGCCGCGTGGCCACACGCTCGGCGGCTCGTCCTCCCTGAACGCCATGATGTGGGTGCGCGGGCACCGCGACGACTACGACGCGTGGGGCGAGGCGGCGGGGGAGGAGTGGGCGTACGACGGGTTCGTGCGGTACTTCGAGCGTGCCGAGCGGTGGGGCGGCGAGCGGCCCGCACGGTCCGTCTACGGCACGCTCGGCCCGCTGCACATCTCCCCGCAGCGCGCCCCGAGCACCGCCACGGCCGCGTTCCTCGACGCCTGCCGGGCCCAAGGGCTGCGGGACCTGGGGGAGTTGAACCAGCCGGACCACTCCGGGTTCGCGATGACCCCGGTCAACCAGTACCGGGGCCGCCGCTGGAGCGCCGCCGACGGCTACCTCAAGCCCGCCGCCCGCCGCCCCAACCTCGACATCTACACCGACGCCCGCGTCACCCGGCTGGACTTCGACGGCACCCGGGCCGCCGGGGTCGCCGCCGACGGCATCCCCGCCGGCATCCTGCGCGCCACCCGCGAGGTCATCCTCAGCGCCGGCGCGATCGGCTCCCCGCACCTGCTCCAGCAGGCGGGCATCGGCGACCCGGAGGCGCTCGCCGCCGCCGGCATCGAGCCGCTCGTCGCCTCGCCGGGCGTCGGCCGCCACCTTCAGGACCACCTTTCCTACGCGGTCACCGTCCGCTGCCCGCGCCCGATCTCGCTGACCGGCGCCGACACACCCGCGAACATCGCCCGCTTCCTGCTCGGCGGCCGCGGACCGCTCACCTCGAACGTCGGCGAGGCCGTCGCGTTCGTCACCTCACGGCCCGAACTCACCTCCCCCGACATCGAGTTGATCTTCGCGCCGGTGCCGTTCGTGAACCACGGGCTCACCCCGCCGACCGAGCACGGGATCACCATCGGGGTCGTCCTGCTCCAGCCGCGCAGCGAAGGCCGGATCACCCCGACGGACGGCGGGCCGGCCATCGACCCCGGGTACCTCGCCGCCGACGAGGACCTGCGCGCCCTGATCGCGGGCGTGCGGCGCGCCGAGGAACTCCTCGCCGACCCGGCCCTGAGCCCGCTGCACACCTCCCCGATGGCCGGCTACCCCGGCGTCGTCGACGACGAGGAGCTCGCCCGCGCGATCCGGGCCGGCGCCGAGACCCTCTACCACCCGGTCGGCACCTGCCGGATGGGTGCGGACGAGGCCTCGGTCACCGACCCGAGGCTGCGCGTGCGCGGCGTTCGGGCCCTGCGCGTCGTCGACGCCTCCGTCATGCCGCACATCACCCGCGGTCACACGCACGCGCCGACGGTCGCCCTCGCGGAGAAGGCGGTGGAACTCATCCGCGAGGACGCCGGGCCCGCCGCCTGACAGGAACGGTCAGGAGCCGACACTCACCGTGAACCGGCGCGGATTCCCGTCGTTCGCCGCGCCGGACACGTCCGGCTGGCCGTCCGGCTTCACGTCGTCGTACGGGAAGGCGTAGCCGATCGGCGCGTTGGCGTGCACGATGCGCGACCAGTGGTTCGTGGTGGCGTCCTGGTAGTAGTCCGCGGACGTCGCCCCGTTCGGCTGGGCCGGGTGGGTGAGCATGATGCTGCGGTTGAACCCGGCGGCGATCCTGGCCAGCAGGCCCTTCTTGTCGTCGGAGTCCGACGGGTTGTTGGCGAATGGGCCGTAGTTGCAGGTGAAGACGTCCTTCGCGGTCGGCTTCGTGAAGGTGTGGCCGCCGGTGAAGGTGAGCGTGTCGCCGCTGACCCGGCCGGTGAAGGTGCCCCGCCCGCCCTGGAGGTCGATGGTGAGGTCGGTGGAGCGGTACTTCTCCCAGACCTGGGTCGCGTACGCGTCGAAGTAGTCGCGGAACGGCATCTGGTCGGGCTGCCCGAAGTACGGCGCCATCAGGTTCTGCGGGGAGATCGCGCGCAGCACCTTTCCGTCACCGCCCTTGATGACGAGCTTGTCCCAGGGCTGCCCGTCCTTGGCGGCCTGCGCCACGAGATCCGCGGCGATCCGGTCGACGGCGCCGTCCGGCAGCGGGGCGACGGTGTGGGTGGCGTCGCCCTCCAGGGTCAGCCCGATCGGGAGGGCCGTGACCAGATCGACGTAGCTGATGTTCGCGTACAACTGGTCGGAATTGAAGGTGAATTCGCAGAACGACCAGGTCTTGCCGTAGTTCGGGTCGGCGGCGGTGGCGAAGGCCGGCTCGACCAGGGAGGGGCCCGGGTTGAGGTAGAAGTCGAGGGTGTCGTCGCGCACGAAGTAGACGCGGGCACCGTACATCTGAGGCAGCGTCACCACCTTCGGGGCCGAGCCCGCCGCGCCGAGCGGGATGGCGCAGTCGACGGGCAGCGGGGTCTGCGGGGCGCTCGGCGACTCGGGGCGGTAGACGCTGCCGTCGGCCTTCAACAGCACCCAGTTGCCGGTGGCTTGTTCGTGCCCGGTGACGTACGCGTTCACCGCGCCGCTCAACGACTTGTTCTCCAGGGCCAGTTCACAGGTGGCCGGGGCGGCGCCCGCGGTCCAGGCGGGGACGGTCAGGGACGCGGCGGCCGTCGCGACCGTGGCCGAGGCACCGGCGAGGAACAGTCTGCGCGATATCACGATCGACACTCCTGAGGTGTGGGGGTGTGTGGGGGTGCCCCACTGTGGCGAGAGTGACCTGGAGCGTCAAGACTTATGACCGGGAGCGCTCCGGGAGATTGTTTGTCTTCAATAGTTGAAGACGAGGTGGAGCGGATGTATTGGTCCGTACCTTGCCTGGTCAGGGCGTCGTGGACGGCGATTGTCAGTGGGCGGTGGAAGACTCGGCAGTCCGGAGCAAGAACACGGAAGAACCCTCGACGAGGAGGGCACGACCATGATCACCACGGACTTCGTGAACGGCGCGCCGGTGTGGCTGGACCTCGGCACGCCGGACCTGGACGGAGCGATCTCGTTCTACGACGGACTCTTCGGCTGGCAGTTCCGGTCGGCGGGACCCGAGTACGGCGGGTACGGCACCTTCCATCTCGACGGCAAGGCGGTGGCCGGCGCCATGACCGTCACCCCCGAGCAGGGCGGCCCGGCCTGGAGCGTCTATTTCAAGACGGCCGACGCCGACGCCACGGCGAAGGCGGTCGAGCAGGCCGGCGGCGCCGTCCTCTTCCAGCCGATGGACGTCGGCGACCTCGGCCGCATGGCGATCCTCGCGGACCCGGCGGGCGCGGCGTTCGGCCTGTGGCAGCCCGGGGTGCACCAGGGCCTGGAGCACGTCACCGAGGACGGCGGGCTGAACTGGGTGGAGCTGTACGTCCCCGATCCGGCCGCGGCCAAGGGTTTCTACGGCACGGTCTTCGGCTGGGGCACCTTCGACGTGGAGTTCCCCGGCGGCACGTACACGACGGTGAACCCGGCGGGCACGGACGAGAACGCGATGTTCGGCGGCATCGTCCCGCTGGCCGCCGACCCGGTGGAGGCGCGAGCGGGCGCCCACTGGACGCCGTACATCCACGTCCCGGACGTGGACGCGACGGCGGACAGGACCCAGGAGTCCGGCGGCACCGTGCGCGCGGCGCCCGTCGACATCCCCGGGGTCGGCCGGATCGCCAAGCTGGCGGACCCGTACGGGGCGACGTTCGCGGTGCTGAGGGGCGACCCGAATCAGCAGTGACGGCGGAGCGCGAAGGATTCGTTGAACGGTCATTGATCGTGCGTTGATCGAACGTTTTTCGCCGGTCGGCAGGGTGAGGGCCATGCACGCGAATACGACCCTCACTCCTGCCGGCCCCACCTGGCAGGACCAGGCCCTGTGCGCCCAGACGGGCGGCGACTTCTTCTTCCCCGAGCCGGGCAGCTCCGTCCGGGAGGCCAAGCAGATCTGCCACCTGTGCGAGATCCGCCCGGCCTGCCTGGAGTACGCCCTCACCCACGACGAGCGCTTCGGCGTCTGGGGCGGCCTCTCCGAGAAGGAGCGGCACGCGCTCAGGCGCAGTTGACCACGGATCCCGGAGGGGTCCGGACGGCTCAGGCGTAGCCGACGGTGAACTCCCGGGTCCCGGCGGGCACCCGGACGTCGTCACCGGTGACGTCCAGCTCCCGGCCGTCCGCGACCACGGACCGCACGGCGCCGAACCGGCACGGGTAGACGTAGCGGACGCCGTCGGGCGCCGACGCGATCCGTACCGTCACCGTCCGCGCCCCGGCGTCATGCGTGAGCCGGTACCCGAAAGGCTGGCCGAACAGGGTCGGCGCGGCCTCCACCGCCACCGGCTCGGCGTTTGGCACCCAGTGCGGGCGCACCCCCGGCGCGATGTACAGATGCGGATCGTGGTCCTCGTCGGCCTCGAAGAACAGGATGTCGCGGATCAGCAGCAGGTACTCGGCGGCGGCCCAGCCGTGCGGGATGTCACCCATGTACCAGTGATGGTCCGGGACCTCCTGGAAGTCGGAGGCGATCGGGAAGTTGTGCTGCTCGTTCCACGCGCCGAGCGCCACCGGCCGGCCCTGGGTGTGCGGGACCGCGGCCCCGACGGCCCAGCCGAGCAGCGCGTCGCAGCGCTCCACGTTCCCCGCGAGCAGATACGCGTGCGCCAGCTGCATCGTCAGATACGGGCCGTAGGCGTTCCAGGCCGCCTCGTGCCGGAAACCGCCCGTCACGAAGTGCGCGTACATCGTGTCGAGCGTGCAGCGCGCCGCCCGGTCCACGTCGTCACCGAGCTTGCTGCCCATGTGCAGACGGAGCGGATGGAAGTAGGCGGCCGCGCCGATCATCGTCGAGTCGAGTCGGCCGACGTCGCCGGGCCCGGTCGGGATGTACGTCTCCCAGGCCCCGCGGAGCCGCTGCTCGTCCAGGACCCAGCGCACCGACGCGGCGGTCGCGGCCTTCAAGTCGTCGAAGGCGGACCAGAGTTCGCCCGCTTCGGGCGCACCCAGCCGTTCCGCGAGCCGCGCCGCCTCGTAGAGCCCGGCGAGGCCCCACAGGTCGTCCCAGTAGTGCGGCTTGTCGCGCTCACCGAGGTGCTCGGCGCTCCAGCCGCTGTGCAGCAGCCCGTACCCGTCCCGGTTGTCCCGCAGCCAGCGGGCCCCGTCCACGACGTACGGCTGGTACATCTTCGCGCCGAACGCGGCGGCCGGACCGCGCGTGCGGTCGAAGCGGCCGAGCGCCCACAGCGCCTGCCCGTTGCTGTCCCACTCCTGGTCGTCCTTCTCGTGCGACCCGCCGTAGAACCCGTACTCGGCACACGGCCCGATCCGGCCACCACCCCGGTTGAACCGCAGCGGATAGTGCGTGCCCAACTGGTGCTCGGCGAGCGCGGAGTCACCGACGAGCGAACACGCCGTCGCCTCCACCGACGAGTCCCGGATCCAGAAGGAGTCGTAGACCGTCGGCCCCGGGTGGATCTCACCGAGGTCGGAGAGGATCAGCAGCTGGGAGCGGGCCTGCCGGAACATGTCGGTCAAGTGCGCCACCGGGCGCGGCAGTTGCGGCTGCACCCCCTGGTGCAGCAGCTTCTCGGTCCAGAACGCCCGGTTGGCGTCCTCCAGCTCGTCGGCCGACGTCGCCCGCAGCTCGGCCAGGTCGTCGGCGCCGCTGTACAGATCGACGGGCAGCCGCACGTCGATCTCCACCGTCTCGTCCTCGCTGACCCGGAACGGCCAGGTGAACACGGCGCTGCACATCCCGGCCACCTGGTCCTGCGCCTGCGCCGAACCGTTCAGCTTGCCGCCCATCACCAGATCGCGGAACGGGCTGTGATGGACGTACGTCTCCGGGTCCTGGCTGAACTCGGTGTTGCCGTACACCCCGAACTGGTCGGGCGCCGTGTCGAAGACGGGCCCCCAGCCGCTGTTCGTCTCGACCCGCTGCTCGCCCTGCAGATAGCGCAGATAGGTCAGACGCCGGTCGGTGATCTCCCGGCCGTTGCGGTCGTGGCGCTGGAAGCCGCTCGGGCCGGCCGCCAGCACCGCCGCGCACAGCAGTCCCTCGCGGAGCTGACCCTTCGGTGAGCCCACGGTGACCCGGGTGATCACCGCGTCCCGCTGCCGTGCCCCGATCGGCGTCGCGAAGGTCCGCTGCACGAACTCGACGTCCTCCGCCGTGCGGAACGTCGTCAGGACCACCGGCAGATGCGGCGCCTCCATGCGCTGCTCCACCGTGCCGCCGTCGGTGAGCTGCGGCAGGTGCAGCGCGCCCGTCGCCGGGTCGAACAGGAAGAACGACAGGCAGTACTTGTCGTAGACCGGCTCGATCTCCCCGGCCTGCCCGATCAGTGACTCCTGCCGGTGGTCCTTCACCCCGACCATGCCCCAGTACCGGTACAGCGCGTTCGAGGCGAACGCCGCCTCCTTGGAGTCGTACGTCCCCGCGTCGAAGTCGTCGCTCCAGCGCCGGAAGGCCTGCTGCGCCCACCACGGCACGGGGTAGGGGACCTGGGCCCTGGCGGCCCAGTTGCGCCACATGACCTCGTAGAACATCCACTCGTGCGTCTGCGCCATGGAGTCCACCTCCTAGGCGCACCGTGGCACCGCGGCGAGGGTGTGCCTAGCTCTCCGGCGTGGCCCTGATGGCGGAGATGTCGAACTGGAGGCGGACCTTCTCGCTCACCATCGTGCCGCCCGCCTCCAGGCGCTGGTTGTAGACCAGACCCCACTGGGTGCGGTCGATCGTGGTGGTGCCGTCGAAGCCGGCCCGCTCGAAGCCGAAGGGGTCCATCACCGAACCCAGGTAGTCGAGTTGGAGCTCCACCGGACGCGTCACGCCGCGGATCGTCAGATCGCCGGTCATCCGGAACGTCTCGCCGCCCTGATGAACGGTGGACGTGGAGCGGAACACCATCTCCGGGTGGTGCGCCGCGTCGAAGAAGTCCCGGCCCGCGATGTGCGCGTCCCGCTGTTCCACCCCCGTGTCGACACTGGCGACCCGGATGGTGATCTCGGCGCGCGACCGCGACGGCACGGCCCCGTCGAAGTACAGCGTGCTGTCGTAGTCGGCGAACGCCCCCCGCACCGTGGTGACCATCGCGTGCCGCACGGAGAACCCGATGCGGCTGTGCGGACGGTCGATCGTCCACTGCCCGGACAGCGCACGCAGCGCAGGGTCGAGCGCGGCCTCGACGGCCGGGACGTCGGCCGACGGGCGGTCGAGGGTCGCGGTCTGCTGGCGACGGCTGAAGATACCCATGCGGGCGAAGCCTCCTTCGGATTGGTCACTCCGTGTTATCACGGTGCCGACGGAGCCTCGACGGTGAGTTGGGCGGTCTCGTCCCGGTTCTGCGGGGTCGGCGGGAAAGCTGCACAGGATCGACATCAATGTGAATGCACGGCCGGGTGGCTCGCCGTCACGGAACGTCACCGCTCCGGGGTCGATATTCGGTGGGCCAGGCGCGGCCGCGACCGGCACACTCCTGACATGTCCGCCCTGCGCAAGAGCGCCGCCACCCGTCTCCTCGACCGTCTCGACCCGCTGCCGCACCCGCGACGGCAGCGCGAGACCGCCCGCAGTGCCCGCGAGCTCGCAGGGCGCGGAGAACTCGCGGCCGTCATCGCCGAGTTGGACGCCCAGGGCCCCTACGAGCGCGGCGTCTGCACGCTGCTCGCGTGCGCGGGCGGCGCGACGGAGTGGGTCGCGGAGCACCTCGCCGACCCCGACCCGTTCGTGCGCGGGCACGTGCTGCGCGCCGCCAAGGGGCTCGACGTGCCCGACGCCGCCTTCGAGGCCGCCCTCGACGACGCGCCCGAGGCCGTGCGCCGCCCACTCCTGCGCGCGATCGTCGAGCAGCGGCGCACCGCCCTCGCCGACCGGCTCGTCGACGCACTCCGCGCCGAGTGGGGCGACACGGAGGGCGCCCGGCTGCTGCCCGGCTGTTCCGCCGCGACCGTCGCCCGCGTCCTGCCGGACGTCTTCCACGCCGTACGCGGCTGGAACGGGCTCGTGGCACGCCACCCGGACATCGTGCTCGACTGCGCGCGGGCCCACCTCGCCGAGGTGCCGGAGAACGCGCGGGACGGCTGGTGGCAGCAGTACGGACACATCCTCGCGGCCCTCGCCGCGACCGCCCCGCAGCGCGTCCTCGACCTGCTGGAGGCCCACCCGCCCCGCCACTTCCCGTGGTCGCTGCGCACCGCACTCGGCACCCTGACGACCGCCGCGCCCGGGCGCGTCCTGCGGATGATGACCGGCCGTTGGCGCGACCGGCTGCACGGACGCGGCACCCTCACGCCGGCCGTGCTGCGCGCCGTCGTCCGCAGCGGCGCCCCCGAACTCGACGCGTACCTCCCCGTCGCCGCCGGCCACCCCGAAGACCTCGCCGCGCTCCTGCGTGCCCAGGCCCCCGCCGGCCGGCCCGCCGTCCACGAAACGGCCCTCGCCGGGCGCGGCGCCGCCCACCGCGACCTCGACACCGGCGTGCTCGACGCCCTGCCCCGGTTCTACGTCGCCGAGGTCGCCCGGCGCGCGGCGCGGACGGCCCGCGAGCGCGGCGACTCCTGGGACACCGTGCTGCTCGCCGAGTCCTACCTGCCGCCCGCCGAGGCGCGCGAGGCCCTCGACGCCGCGACCCGCAGACCCGTCGCCGCCCACCGAGCGGTGGCCTGGCCGCTGTACGTGCGCAACGCGGCCCGATCCGCGGACCCCGCCCAAGTGACCGCGACAGCGGTGGAGTTGGCGGCCCGGCTGCGCAACGAGCAGGACCCGGTGCGCTCCGCCGCCCTCCAGGCGCTCGCCGACGACGTCCGGCCCGCGCTGTGGCGTTCCGACGCCCTGGCCCACCTCGGCCGGCTCGCCACCGACGCGCTCCAGGCCCGCGACTGCTCGTACGGCACCCGCGGGGCGCTCACCGCCCTCGCCGTCGGCATCCTCGGCCACCACGCGGCCGACGGCGAGCAGGCGCTCGTCGACTGGGCCCTCGACACGGTCGTCGCCGTCCACGGCCACACCGGCGCCGTGCGCCTCGGCCGCCTCGACCACACTCTGCGCCGCGGCCAGGAACACGCCGTGTACGAGGCCCTGTTGCCGCGCATCGAGGCCGAGGAGAAGAAGAACGACTTCCGCCTGCTGCTCACCCTCACCGGCGCCGTGGGCCGCCGCGCCGCGCACATGGCCGGACTCCAGGAGCGCCTGGGCCGCGCCGTCGCGCACGGCAGCGACTCCACGGTGCGGGAGGCCGTGCCGCTCTGGCTGGAACCGCGCGCGACCCGTGACGAGCGGGTGGCCCGCCTCCTCGACCAGGAGCCGTCGGCCGTCGAACTCTGGGGCGTGGCCGAGGTGGTGACGCGGCGGCGCACCGATCTGCTCGACCGTTTCCTCACCGGACGCCCGCCCTACGGGCGGTTCCTGATGAAGAACAGCGCCTGGGCGCTGCGCGCCGCAGGATCCGACACACGGCGCTGGCCGCCCCGCCAACAGCGGGCGTACCTGGCCCAGTTGAAGGGCATCGCCGACGATACGGGCCTCGACCTGTGGCGCCGCGCCGAAGCGGTCCGACGTGCGGTGCACGTCCCCGAGGGCGGCGCCGGCCTGGCCCGGCGCACCGCGGCGGACCCGGACGCGGACGTCACCCTCGTCGAGGCCGCCCTGGCCGCACTCGGCCGCACCCCCGACGACCTCCCCCTGCTGCTCTCGCACGCGGGGGACGACCGGGCCCGCGTCGCCGTGTACGCCGTCACCCAGGCGTCCCGGCACGCCCGCCCGTCCCGGCTCGCCCCGCTCCTCGACGAGCTGCTCACCGGCCCCGGCAAGAAGGTCACCAGCCGCAAGGAGGCCGCACGCCTGATCGCGCTGCGGCTGCCCGCCGCGCAGGCCGCGCCCCTGCTGGCCCGCGGCTACGCGGGCGAGGGCGCCCACCGCGACGTACGCGCCGCGATCGTGGCCTTCGCCGCGTACCAACTGCTGGGCGAGGACGCCGCGTGGGAGATCCTCACGGACGCGGTGGGCGAGGACAGCGAGGCGGTGCTGCGGCAGGCCGCGCTGCGGCTGTCCGTGTACGACGTGGCCCCGCCCCTGCGGGCGCGGTACGCGGCCCTGATCGCGTCGGTCGCCGACACGGCCCCCGCCGACAACGCGGAACTCGCCGACACCGCCCTGACTGCCCTGGCCTCGTGGGTGCCGTGGGCGCCGCAGGCACTGGAGACCCTGGCCCGGCTGCTGACGGACGTGGAGCGGCGGGCGCCCAAGGTGTGGGGCGCCGCGGGCAAGGCCCTCGTCTCCGTCGCCGGACAGACGGCGGCCGCCGCCGCCACGCTGACCGGCGCCGTCCGCACCCTCATGGCGCACGGGCCCGCGCCCGACGCGGGCGAGGAGCAGGACCGGCCCGCGCACCGGCGGATCGAGTACGTCGCCGGAATCCTCGCCGAGGAGGCGCGGAAGACCCCGGCGCTGCGGCCGCTCGCCCGCGAACTGGGCCGCGTCCTTGCCGAGGACGACGCGTTCGTCCCCCGGGCCGCGCAGGTCGGGCTCGCCGCCCTCGACTTCGCGGCCCTCACCGACGGACTCCGGGACCTGGCCCGGCTGCACGACGGCCGCCCGGCGCTGGCCGCGCGCACGGCGCAGGAGCTGCGCGGGCGGCTGCGCGGGGGCCGGGTACGGGGTGAGGTGCTGCTGCCCGCGGCGCGCGAGCTGGCCGCCGCGGGGTCCGCGACGGAGGGGCTGTTCGCCTGGGCGCTCGTCGCGGCCGGCGGCGCGCGCGTCGACTGGCCGGAACCGTGGCGCGCCGAGCTGCGGGCGCTGCGGTCGCACCCGTGCGCGGACGTGCGGGACGCGGCGGCGGAGCTCACCACCGCCCCCTGAGAGCCTGTGTCTGACCCGTCTGACCCGTCTGACCCGTCTGCGCGGCGGCGTCCGCACTTCGGGCGGACGACGGGGGTTCGGTCACAGGCTCTGAGCTTGTTCCTTAACATCGCTGGTCACGTTCGGTGAGGGTGGCGGGGCGTTTCAGGGTCTTGCCGACGTCGTAGCGGGTTGTGGGGTGCCGGTTCTTGGAGCCGGGCGGGCGTCCGGGGCCGGGTCGGC
>NZ_JAFVLN010000029.1 GCF_017377775.1 Streptomyces sp. VRA16 Mangrove soil | reverse complement strand
CCCACCCCGCCTTGGGCCATCCGCCGCCGCCCGCCACGGCCGCCTCGGGCGATCCGCCGCCGGTCGGCTGCCGCGCCGCCTTGGGCAATCTGCCGCCATGGGCGGCAGGGTGGGCAAGGCGGCACCCCGGCGCGGGGCGAGCGCTCCAACCGGCCTCCAGCTCGGCCCGGCCCCGCCATCGCCGGGTGCAGGCCCGGTGGGGGCTGGTCGCGCAGTTCCCCGCGCCCCTGACGGGGCACGACCACCATCGACGGAGCCGCAGATCGATACAGCCCCGCGCCCCTGCGGGACCCCCTTGCGCCGGCGGCCTCCGCGAACCCGGCCGGGTCGTTGGCGTACAGGAAGTGGTCCGTCTCCACCGGCACCCGCCGTCACCGCACGACGTCGAAGACCTGCAGCTGGATCCCGTTCGCGTACGCCTGCTGCTCGACCAGCCGCAACTGCTGGGCGTCCTTGTCGGTGGCGCTGAACAGCCGCTTGCCCGCGCCGAGCAGCACCGGGAAGACGAGCAGGTGGTAGCGGTCGATCAGGCCGGCGTCGGAGAGCGCGTGGTTGAGGGCGATGCTGCCGTGCACGAGGACCGGGCCGCCCTCGGTCTCCTTCAGCGCGGCGACCTCGTCGAGGGAGCGCAGGATCGTGGTGGGGCCCCAGTCGTCGACCAGGGCGTCCTCGGTGAGGGTGGTCGAGACGACGTACTTGGGCAGCTCCTTGTAGTCGCCGAACTCCGCCATGCCGGGCCACACCGGGCTGAACGCCTCGTAGCTGGCCCGGCCGAGCAGCATCGCCGTGGCCTCCTTCTGCTCGCGGCCCTTGAGCTCGTAGGCCTCGGGAAGGAAGTCGATGCCCTTGAACGTCCAGCCGGCGTTGCGGTAGCCGGCTTCGCCGCCGGGCGCCTCCATCACACCGTCGAGCGAGACGAAGGCGGTGCTGATGAGCGTGCGCATGGGAGAGCTCCTCCGGGTGCGGGGCGCCCGCGCGGTTCGCGGTGCGCCGAACGCCCATGATGACCCCGGGCACCGCCGAAACTCATCGGTGTCGGCGAAAAATGATCACTCCCGGCCGAGCACCACCGTCCCCGACGAACAGAACCAGCCGCCCGTCCCCGACGCCACCGCGAGCGCGGGCAGCGACCCGTCGGGCCTGCGCACCTGGTGGCCGCCCGCCTCGCCGCGCAGTTGCCTGACCGCCTCGACGAGGAGGAACAGGCCGCGCATGCCGGGGTGTTGGGCGGAGAGGCCGCCGCCGTCCGTGTTCGTGGGGAGTTCGCCGTCGCGCAGCAGGCGGCCTTTCTCGACGAACGCGCCGCCCTCGCCCTTCGCGCAGAAGCCCAGGTCCTCCAGGGTCACGAGCGTCATGTACGTGAAGGCGTCGTAGATCTCCGCGACGTCGATCTCGGCCGGGGTCACCCCGGCCCGCTCGAAGGCGAGGCGGCCGCTGACCGCCGCGGGGGAGACCGTGAAGTCGTCCCACTCCGACATGGTGGTGTGCGAGACGTGCTCGCCCGCGCCGAGGACCCGGACGGGCGGCTTCGCGCAGTCGGGCAGGAGGTCGTCGGCGACCATCACGACCGCCGCGCCGCCGTCCGAGCGGATGCAGCAGTGCAGTTTAGTGAAGGGGTCGGCGATCATCGGTCCGGACAGCACGTCGTCGACGGTGATCGGGTCGCGGAACATCGCCTCCGGGTTCGCCGCCGCGTTCTGCCGTGCCTGGACGGCGACTTGGGCGAGCTGCTCCAGCGTCGTGCCGTACTCGTGCATGTGGCGGCGGGCCGCCATCGCGTACTTGGCGACGAGCGTGTGCCCGTACGGGACCTCGAACTGGAGGGGGCCGCGGGCGCCGAAGGAGAGGTTCGAGGTGCGGCGCTTCGCCTTGATGTCGGCGCGGGCCGTCGAGCCGTAGACGAGCAGGACGGCGCGGGCGTGCCCGGCGGCTATCGCATCCGCCGCGTGCGCCGCCATCACCTCCCACGTCGAGCCGCCCACCGAGGTCGAGTCCACCCAGCGGGGTGTGAGGCCCAGGTACTCGGCCACCTCCACCGGGGCGAGGACGCCGAGCCCCGCGCTCGCGACGCCGTCGAGCACATCGGGGGTCAGGCCCGCGTCGGCGAGCGCGCGGCGGGCGGCCTGGGCGTGCAGGGCGTAGGGAGTGGCCTCGTCGACGCGGCCGCAGTCGGAGAGGGCCACCCCGGCGATCGCCGGGGTCGGACGGGTGCCGGAGCGGGAGCCAGTCGTCATGAATCTGACGGTACATCAGATTCTGGGCCCGCAGAGAGGTGCGTGACTCTGGGCTTCCGGGGATCGGCGCCCTAGCATGACGCCCCGTCAGAAAGGGGCTCGCATGGACGCCACGTTCACCGAGGAACAGCAGGAGATCCGTCGCACCCTGCGCGAACTCACCACCAAACGCTGCACCCCGGACGACGTCAAAGCCGCCACCCGCACCCCGGCAGGCCACGACCTCGCCCTGTGGGGCGCCCTCGGCGCCGAGCTCGGACTGCCGGGCCTCGCGCTGCCCGAACGGTACGGCGGGGTCGGCGCGACGGTCACCGAACTCGCGCTCGCACAGGAGGAATTGGGGCGGGTCCTGGCCCCGGCCCCACTGCTCGCGACCAGCGGGCTCGTCGCCCCGCTGATCGCCGCGCTCGGCACGGACGCGCAGCGCGAGGCGTTCCTGCCGCGCATCGCTCGGGGCGCGCTCACCGCCGCCCTCGCCGTCCCCGGCACGGGGCTCGCCACCGCGCTCGGCCTGGTCGCGGAGAACGCGGGGGACTGGTCGGGCGGCGGCCGCGCGGGCGGGGTGCAGGCCCGCGGCGGCGACGGCGGCTGGCGGCTCTACGGGCAGGCCGAGCAGGTGCTCGACGGGCACAGCGCGGGCCTGCTCCTGGTCGCCGCCCACACCGGCGGCTTCGCCCGCTCCCGGACCCTGCTCTTCCTCGTGGAGGGCGACGCCGCCGGGCTCGTACGCACCCGGCAGACCTCCCTCGACGAGACTCGCCCTCAGGCCCGCGTCGAACTGCGCGACGTGGCCGCCGAGTTGCTCGGCGCGCAGAGCGGTGGCGAGGGCGACGTGCTCGGTGCGCTCGCCGCGACCGGCGACACCGCCGCCACCCTGCTCGCCGCGGAGGCGGTCGGGGCCGCCGACCGGGCCCTGGAGCGGACCGTCGGCTACGTCAAGGAGCGCGAGCAGTTCGGTCGGCCCGTCGGCTCCTTCCAGGCGGTCAAGCACCGGCTCGCCGATGTGTACGTGACGGTGCAGGCGGCGCGCTCGGCGGCGTACTACGCGGCCTGGGCGACCGGCGACCGGGGCCGTGAGCGGGTCGGCGGCCTCGCGCTCGCCCAGGCCCTGGAGGCGCTGCGCACCGCCGCGGCCGAGGCGGTCCAGCTGCACGGCGGCATCGGCTTCACCTGGGAGCACGACGCGCACCTGTATCTGAAGCGGGCCGCGGGCGACGAGCTGCTCTTCGGGCCCGTGCACCTGCTGCGGGCGCACGCGGCCGGGGCCGCCGGACTCTTCGCGGTGACCGCCTGATGGCGCCGCCCGGGCTCAAGCTCGTGCAGAAGGTCTCCTCGACCAGGACCTTCGCCAAGGTCGCACCGCACGTCATCCCGGCCCTGGACCGTGCCGTGCACCGGCTCACCAAGGGAAAAGTGCTGGTCAGCGCGCAGATGCTGCCGGGAGTCATCCTCACCGCGAAGGGCGCGAGAAGCGGGCTCGAACGGCGCACCCCGCTCGCCTGCATGCCCGAGGGAGCCGGCGACGCGGGCCCCTGGCTGCTGATCGGGTCGAACTTCGGGCGGCCGGGACACCCGGCGTGGACGGCGAACCTGCTCGCCCACCCCGACGCCGTGATCAACTGGCGCGGCGAGGACATTCCGGTCACCGCACGGCTGCTCAAGTCCGAGGAGCGGGCGGCGGCTTGGGAGGCGGCGCTGACGTTCTGGCCGCCGTACGCCGCGTACCAGGCGCGGATCGACCGGGAGATCAGGCTGTTCCGTCTCGAACGGCGCGAAAGCCCTGATCCCGGGGCCTGACCGCACCGGATCCCGGGACCCGACTGCAACGGCGGCGGCTCACGCTGACCACGCGAACCGCCGCCGCTCGACAGAACCAGTCAGGACCAGTCAGGACCAGAAAGGGCAGAAGGGTGCAGAGAGTGCAGAGGGGTGTTACTTCGTCGGCTTCTTTCCGGTCACGCCCAGGTGCACCAACAGCGCCACGTTCGGCTTCAGTTCGGCCTGCTTGACGCCCCAGGCCTGGAAGCCCTTCTGGTGCGAGGCGACCGCCGCGAGCATCGCGACCAGCGATCCGGCGACCGCCGCCGGGCTCACGTCCTTGTCGACCTTGCCCTTGTCCTGGAGCTCCTTGACCGCGTCCGCAAGGGAGTTGTTCACGGAGTTCAGGATCTTCATGCGGATCTTGTAGAACCGCTTGTCGCCCTCGGCCGCACCGAGGTCGACGACGCGCAGGATCGCGTCGTTGCGGCGCCAGAACTCCAGGAAGCCGTCCACGAGTTCCTGCGCCGTCGTCCAGCCGGCCTTGCCGACCCAGGAGCGGTCGGCGACCAGGCCGGTCAACTCGGCCCCTTCGGTGGCCATTTGCTCGGCGATCTCCAGGACGGCGCCCTCGACGTCCGGGAAGTACTGGTAGAACGTCGCGGGCGAAGTGCCCGCCTTTCGCGCGACATCAATGACTTTGACGTCCCGGTAGGGCGAGGAGCTGAGCATCTCGCCGAGGCATTCCAGCAGCTTCTGACGTGTTGCCTGACCACGCCGTCCGGCCACACGTCCGTCGACGGTACGTACTTGTCCTGTCATGCCGTCAGCTTACCGAGGGGTGATCGGAGCGCGATCTGGCCGACTGCAAATGGGGTTGGCCCCCTTCGCCAGGCTGTCATCAGGCGTGCGGAACGGGACCGGCCGCCGGTCAAAATCCGTTCCGGGGGCGACCGGAATTGGCCATTCGTTCGAATGTGAACGGTGTGGCCCTGACCTGCGTGGCTAGCGTGCCGCCATGGGCCCCGTACGCAGCGCATTCCCCGAAGGAGCCCCGTGCTGGGCCGACGTCCGGCTGCCCGACGTCGAGGCGGGCAAGCGGTTCTACGGCGATCTCTTCGGGTGGACCTTCGACGAGGGCGCGGGGGCCGAGCGGGGCTACTACACGGCGGCGTACAGCGAGGACCGGGCTGTCTCCGCACTAGAGCCTCTCGTCCCATCCCCCTCTGCCCCGCGACGTCTGGCACGCACTCTCGCCGCACCGGGCGTAAGGCCAAGTACATCCAGTACGAGCCCTTGCACCCGGCACGCCGAGAGCACGCACCAGACTCCGCGAGGCCGCCCTTCGGGCGACGAGGGGGATGGGACGAGAGGCTCTTCCCCGGTGCTGGGCGCCACCGGACCGGCCTGGACCGTGCACTTCGCGGTCCGCGACGCCTACGCCACCGCCGCCCGGGTCGCCCGCTCCGGCGGCCGGATCGTGTCGGGGCCGCTCTCCGTGGGCACCGCGGCCACCATGGCCCTGGTCACCGACCGGGACGGCGGGATGTTCGGCCTGTGGCAGGCGGGCAGCGATCTCGGCTTCGAGGTGACGGGGGAGCCCGGCGCCTTCTGCTGGAGCGAGCTGCGGGTGCGGGACACGGTACGGGCCGACACCTTCTACGAGTCCGTCTTCGGGTACGCGGCCGTGGACACCGAGGACGCGGGCGACGGACTGCGCCTGTGGGCGCCCGCCGGGTCCGTGCCGGGCCCGCGCACCGCGGTGGCGGGCCGCCGCACCGCCGCGGTCGGACCGCCGACCGGGCGATTCCTGGTGCACTTCGGCACGGCGGGCCTGGACGCCACGGTCGCGGACGCGGTCCGGCTCGGCGGTGCGGTCCGGGTGGCGGCGCACCCGACGGCGTACGGGCGGGTGGCCGTCCTCGCCGACGACCAGGGGGCACTGTTCGCCGTACGGGAGACGGACCGGGAGGAGCCGCGGGCGGCGTCCCGCGCACGTCGCGGCGGAGTGTGAGACACCTCATGGCACGTCCGTGACACCCCGTGGCGCCCCCGGGTTCGCAACCGGGGCCCCGGACAGGAAGAATCGGGGTGCGTGCCGCCGTAGCGCTTCGGTGGTGAGACGCTGACGGGGGTCGTGAGTGCGGTGGCCCCGTACGGGGAGGTGGCAGGCAAGTGGTGGATCAGCTGACGCAGCACGATCCGAGGCGGATCGGTCCGTTCGAGGTCCTGGGACGGCTCGGCGCGGGCGGCATGGGCCTGGTCTATCTGGCACGCTCGGCCTCGGGCCGGCGCGTGGCGATCAAGACGGTGCGTACGGAGCTCGCCGAGGACCAGCTGTTCCGGGTCCGTTTCACGCGCGAGGTCGAGGCGGCCCGGGCGGTGTCCGGCTTCTACACGGCCGCCGTCGTCGACGCCGACCCGCGCGCCGCCGTGCCCTGGCTCGCCACCGCGTACGTGCCCGCGCCCTCCCTCGAAGAAATAGTGAATGAGTGCGGGCCGCTGCCGGCCCAGGCGGTGCGCTGGCTGGCGGCCGGTGTCGCCGAGGCGCTGCAGTCGATCCACGGGGCGGGCCTGGTCCACCGCGACCTCAAGCCGTCGAACGTCCTCGTCGTCGAGGACGGCCCGCGCGTGATCGACTTCGGTATCGCGTCCGGGGTCTCCAACACCCGCCTGACCATGACGAACGTGGCGGTGGGCACGCCCGCGTACATGTCGCCCGAGCAGGCGAAGGACTCGCGCAGCGTGACGGGCGCGAGCGACGTCTTCTCGCTCGGCTCCACCCTCGTCTTCGCGGCGACCGGCCACGCGCCGTTCCACGGCGCGAACCCGGTCGAGACGGTCTTCATGCTGCTGCGCGAGGGCCCCGACCTGGAGGGTCTGCCGGAGGAGCTGCGGCCGCTCATCGAGACGTGCATGCACATGGAAGCGGCGATGCGGCCCTCGCCCGCCGACCTCCAGTCCCAGCTCGCCCCGCACCTCTTCGGCTCCGGCAGCGACGACAGCGGCACCGCGTCCGCGTGGCTGCCCGAGCGGTCCGTCGCGCTGATCGAGTCGCGCCGCGGCGGCCGCACCTCGGTGAAGCCGCCCGCGTCCCGCACGCCCGGCAACCCGGTGCCCGCGATGCCGCCGCAGCCCCCGCCGCCCTCGCCGGTCTCCTCGGCCCCGGTCCCGTCGGACGGCTGGCGCGGCTCGGCCGCCGCCTCGCCGGTCGCCGCGCCCGTGAGCTCCGGGCTCGCCGCCGACGGCCCGGTCCACCTGGCCGGCGCGCAGGTGCCCATCGGGCCCGGCCCGCGGGTCGCCGACGCGCGGGCCGCCGCCGTGCAGGCGCCGCCCGCCGAGTCGGGGCTCGCCGCGTCCTGGTCGCGGGCGAAGCCGTCCGTGAACGGGGCCGCAGACCCCGTCGCCGCCGTGCCCGCGCCCGCCACCGGCGAGGCGCCGAGCAGCTGGCGGCCCTGGCGGTTCCGGATGTCCAACGACGTGTGGGGCACCCCGAAGGTCGCGGGCGACCTCGTCTACGTCACCTCCTTCGAGGTGCACGCCCTCGACGTGGCCACCGGCAGGCGCCGCTTCAAGACCCGCGACGTCGCCTGGTCCATGGCGGTGGCCGACGGCCGCATCCACGCCTCCGACGGCCCGACCCTGTGGGCCCTCGACGCCCGCGAGGGCACCGACCTGTGGCGGCTGCAGACCGACGCCTGGGTCTACTCGCTCCAGGCCGACCGCGGCACCGTCGTCACCGGCACCCGCGGCGGCGGCGTCCAGGCCCGCGAGGCGGTCAGCGGCGAACCCCTCTGGGAGATCACCGGCTGCCAGACCGACTTCGAGGCGCCCGAGGCCGGGCCCGTCATCCACGACGGCACGGTGTACGTGTGGAAGGACGCCCGGCTGCGCGCCCTGGAGGCCCGTACCGGCGAGGAGCGCTGGTCGTACCCGGTCGGCGACGCGGCCTCGTGCGGCGGCGTCCCGGTCCGGCTCACTCCGGCCGACGACGGCTATGTGTACGTCGCCGCGGGCACCCGCGTCCTCGCCGTCGACGTCGCCTCGGGCCACGTCCGCTGGCACTTCGAGGCACCGGCCGTCTTCCTGTGCCCGCCCGCGTTCGTGCCGGGGCCCGCGGTCACCGGCGGCGGGGTGTACCTCGCCGACCACCACGGCACGGTGTACGCGCTCGACGCCACCGACGGCCGCGACCGCTGGCGCATCGCGACCGAGCCGCGCCCCTCGTCGGTGGACCCGGTGCTCGTCTCGCACGGGCACGTCCACGTGGGCAGCGGGCAGGGGCTCTACACCCTGGACGCCGTGACGGGCACGCCGAAGTGGCGCTTCCAGGCCGGCGGGGAGATCGTCGGCTCCCCGGTGGTCGCCGACGGCCGCATCCACTTCGGCTCGACCGACCACCTCCTCTACACCCTCAAGTCCGACGACGGCCGCCTGCGCTGGAAGCTCGCGACCGGCGGCGAGATCACCGGCACGCCCGTGGTCACGGACGGGGTCGTGTACGCGTGCAGCAAGGACCGCTGCGTGTACGCCCTGGACGCCGAGAAGGGCACCGGGACCAGCCGGTAGGCCCCGGAGCCTTGGGCAGTCTGCCGCCATGGGCGGCAGGGTGGGCAGGGCGGCACCCCGGCGCGGGGTGAGCGCTCCCCTCAGGCGTCCGGCTCGGTCCCGGTCGCGACGTTGCCGGGCGCCCGCCCGGGTGGGGCCGGGTGCGCGGTTCCCCGCGCCCCTGGCGGGGCGCTAGGGTGCGCGGCGTGATGACACGGGGACTGAGACTTACGGCTGTTGCCGCGCTGGTGGTGGTGGCCCTCACTGGCTTCTCCAGCGGGCGGGGGCGCGGGCACCACCACAGCAGCGGCAGCGGAGGGGGAGGCTGCAGCAGCTCCTCCCAGGACCACGACAGTTCGTCGAGCAGCTCGTCGAGCGGCGGGTCCTCCGGGTCCGGCTACGACGACGATGACGACAGCGGCACCGTCGTCGTCCCGACCGTGCGGCCCCGCCACCGCACCCCGACGCCCACCTCCACGTCGAGCGGCAGCGGCAGTTCCGTGCGGCAGGGCACCGCGCGGCTGATCAAGTGCGCGGACGAGAAGACCCCGTACGCCACCGTCGAGGTCACCAACCCCAATGACAAGACGGTGCGTTACGACATCCACGTCGCCTTCCTGGACTCCTCCGGCGACACGATCAACGCGCTCTTCCACGAGGTCAGGGTCCCCGCGCAGGGCAAGGTGACCACCAAGGTGCCGGTCGGCGGCGACGACCCGAACGCCGTGGTCGACCACTGCGAGGTCGACCCGGAGACCCTGTTCCACTCCTAGCGCACGGTGAAGCCCCGCCGCGTCCGGGAAGTGAAGAGCCCCGCCTGTTCCTCCGGCGGCACGCTGCCGAGTTTCAGCAGGTGCGGGGCCTGGGCGAAGGCGTGGGCGCGGGCGGCCTCGGTCGCCGCCCAGATCGCCCGTACGGTGCCCTGGACCGCGGTCGTGGGATACCCGGCGATCGTCTGCGCGCACCGCACCGCCGCCGCCAACGCCGCCCCGGGCGGGGTGACTTCACTGACCAGCCCGGTCTCGTACGCCCGCCGCGCCGACATCCGTTCCGCCGAGCCCATCAGCGTCAGCCGGGCCACCTCGCCCGGGGGCATCCGCTGGGCGAGGTACACCGGCTCGTACGCGCTGACCATCCCGTACGTGGTGTGCGGGTCGAAGAACGTCGCCGTCTCGTCCGCGACGACGAACTCCGCCTCGCCCAGCAGGTAGAACGCGCCGCCGCACGCCATGCCGTGCACCGCGGCGATCACCGGTTTCCACAGGTCGTTGGCTTTCGGGCCGACCGTGAGGAGCGGATCGTCCATGGAGTAGGGGGAGCCGGGCTGGGGCACGCCGAAGTCGCGGTCGATGCCCGTGCAGAAGGCGCGGTCGCCGGCGCCGGTGACGACGATCGCCCGTACGTCGTCGTCGAAGCGGAACTCCTGCCAGGCGGCGATGAGTTCGGCGATCGTCGGCGCGTCCAGGGCGTTGTGCCGGTGCGGGCGGTCCAGGGTGACCACGGCCACCCCGGTCTCCTTGTCGGTCTCCGTGCGCAGGGTCACGGCCGCTCCAGGATCCAGCGCGGGACGGTCACGCCGTCGACCTCGGTGAAGACGGCCTGGACCTTCGCCCCGATGCGCAGGCGCTCCGCGGGGACCGAGTCGAGGGGGGCGTCGGCGGCGGTGACCAGGTTGCCGACCAGGCGGATGCGGGGGGCTTCCGCGAGTTCGACGACGATCGCGTTGTAGGGGGCCATCGCGGCGTACGCCGGAAGCAGCGGCGGGTGCGGGATCACGTACGACCAGATCCTCCCCCTGCCGCTCATCCTTTGCCACGTGGAGTCGAAGGACCGGCAGTGCGGGCAGCAGGGGCGGGGCGGGAAGCGGAGCTCCCTGCATGCGGGGTCGGCGCAGGCCTGGATGCGCAGCTCGCCCCGGGCGGCGTAGTCCCAGAAGGGGGCGCCGTCGTCGTCCGGTACGGGGGTGAGCAGGGCTGATTCGGAGGCGTCTGCCATGGTCTGGTCCCTTCGGAGTGCGGCTTCGTCGTGGTTGCTCGCCCGCTCAGGCGGTCCTCAGGAGCACCGCCGACGTCGGCACCCCCTCGCCCGCCGTCACCAGGCACGTCTTTGCTCCCGGTACTTGGGCCGTGCTGACACCCCGCAGTTGCTTCACGCCCTCGTTGATCAGGTTGAAGCCGTGCACGTACGCCTCCGAGAGGCCGCCGCCGCCGGTGTTGATGGGCAGGCGGCCGCCGATCTCCAGGGCGCCGCCCTCGGTGAACGCGCCGCCCTCGCCGCGGCCACAGAACCCGTACCCCTCCAGGGAGAGCGGGATGAGCGGGGTGAACGCGTCGTAGATCTGGGCGACGTCCACGTCGTGCGGGGTGAGGTCGGAGTTCTTCCACAGGTGGCGGGCCGCCGTCCAGGCGGGGCCGGTGAGGGGGTCGTCGTTCCAGTAGTTGACCATGCCGTGGTGCTGCGCGGGCAGGCCCTGGGCCGCCGAGTGGATGTAGACGGGCTTGTGGCGCAGGTCGCGGGCGCGCTCGGCGGAGACGATGACACAGGCCAGCGCCCCGTCCGTCTCCAGGCAGTTGTCGAAGAGGCAGAGCGGCTCGCTGATCCAGCGGGCGTTCATGTACATGTCCCGGGTGAGGGGGCGTTCGTACATCATCGCGGCCGGGTTCTGGTTGGCGCGGTTGCGGCAGGCGAGGGCGACGTTGAAGAGGTGGTCGCGGGTGGCCCCGTACTCGTGCATGTAGCGGCGGGCCAGCATGCCGATCTCGTCGGCCGGCCTGAGCAGTCCGAAGGGCCGCGTCCACTGGGCGGGCGTGGGGAGTTGGACGGTGGTGTTCTTCCACGGGCGGGGTCCGCTGCCGCGCTTGCGCGAGCGCCAGGCCACGCCCACGCTCGCCTGCCCGGTGGCGACCGCGGCGGCGAGATGGGCGAGCGTCGCGCACGAACCGCCGCCCCCGTAACCGATCTTGGAGAAGAAGGTGACGTCACCGGCGCCGATCGCCTTGGCGACCTCGACCTCGTCGGTCTCCTCCATCGTGTACGAGGCGAAGGCGTCCACCTCGGACGGGGCGAGCCCGGCGTCGTCGAGGGCGGCCAGGATCGCCCGGCACGCCAACGTCTTCTCGGATTCGGGGAGTTGCTTCGCGAAGGCCGTCTGCCCTATGCCGACGATGGCTGTCGCGTCCTTCAGTCCCGTCATGGGCACCCCCAGCACCTCGATCCCATCTGCTGACAGCGCGTCAGGCTACAGCTAATCTGACGGATAGTCAGCTACGGCGTTGCGGGAGGTCGTTCGATGAACACGGAGACGTGGGGCACCGTCCCGGGGCTGGTCCGGGAAGCGGTCCGGCGGCACGCGGGGCGCGAGGCCGTGGTGGACGGGCGCACCCGGATCTCGTACACGGAACTCGGCGAGCGCGTCGAACGGGCCGCGGCGGCCTGTATGGCCACCGGCGTCGAACCCGGCGACCGGGTCGCCGTCTGGGCCCCGAACACCCTCGACTGGATCGTCTCGGCCCTGGGCGCGGTGAGCGCGGGCGCGGTCCTGGTGCCGCTGAACACCCGCTTCAAGGGCGCGGAGGCCGCCGACATCCTGGCCCGCTCCCGGGCCCGGCTGCTCTTCGTCACCGGCACCTTCCTCGGCACGTCGTACGTGGCCTCGCTGCGCCGCGCCCAGGAGGCCGGAGCCGAACTCCCCGCCCTGGAACAGGTGGTGGTGCTCGCGGACAGCGCGCCGCAGACGCCCGGATACCGCACGTGGAAGGAGTTCCTGGCCGCCGGGGACAAGATCACGGGGGAGGAGGTGCGGGAGCGCGCGGACGCCGTGTCACCCTCCTCGCCCTCGGACATCATCTTCACCTCGGGCACCACCGGACGCCCCAAGGGCGCCGTCATCACCCACGAGCAGACGCTGCGCGGCTACGAGATCTGGGCGGACCTCGCCGGTCTGGAGGAGGGCGACCGCTATCTGATCGTGAACCCCTTCTTCCACACCTTCGGCTACAAGGCCGGGGTCATCGCCTGCCTGATGCGCGGCGCGACGATGATCCCGCAGCCCGTCTTCAACGTGGACACGGTGCTCGCCAACATCGCGGCGGAACGCGTCTCCGTACTGCCCGGACCGCCCACCCTGCACCAGTCGCTGCTCGACCACCCGGCGCGCGACGCGCACGATCTGTCGGCGCTGCGGGTGGTGGTCACGGGCGCGGCCGTGGTCCCCCTGCAACTGGTCGAGCGGCTGCGCGGCGAACTGCACGTCGCCACCGTCCTCACGGCGTACGGGCTGACCGAGGCCAGCGGCATCGTCTCCATGTGCCGGCGCGGCGACGACCCGTGGACCATCGCCTCGACCTCGGGCCGGGCGATCCCGGGCACCGAGATCCGGGTCGCCGCGGCCCCCGGCGAGCCCGGCGAGGTCCTGGTGCGCGGCTTCAACGTCATGCGCGGCTACTTCGAGGACCCGGCCGCCACCGCCGAGGTCATCACCGAGGACGGCTGGCTGCGCACGGGCGATGTCGGGGTCCTGGACGGCGAGGGCAATCTGCGGATCACCGACCGGATCAAGGACATGTTCATCGTCGGCGGCTTCAACGCGTACCCGGCGGAGATCGAGCAGCTCCTCGGACTGCACCCGGACGTCGCCGACGTGGCGGTCGTCGGGGTGCCGGACGGACGCCTCGGCGAGGTCGGGAAGGCGTACGTGGTGCGGCGGCCGGGGTCCGTGGTGACGGCCGACGACCTGGTCGCGTGGGCGCGCCGGGAGATGGCCAACTACAAGGTTCCGCGACAGGTCGCCTTCGTGGGCGAGCTGCCGCGGAACGCGAGCGGGAAGGTGGTGAAGGGCGAGCTGCGCCGCACCTGAGGCGCGGCCGCGCCGGTCAGGAGGCGAGCCGGCCGGCGGCGACGAAGACCGCGAGCCCGAGGTGGACCGCGTTGACGCCGATGAGCCCGTACTGGCCGAGGCGCCCGTGGGTGACCATGGCGCCGACCATCAGCACCACCCACAGCAGGGCCGTCACCGGCACCATCACCGGCGCGACGTCGAGCGCGACGGGCAGGATCAGCCCGGCCACGGCGAGCAGTTCGAGGATCCCGAGGAGCTTGATCCGTCCCGGGGCGACGCTCGCGGTCCACTCGCCGCCGTGCTGCGCGGCCAGCCGTGCCTTCGGGACGAACGTCTTGGTGGTGCTGGTCGCGTCCGGCGCCTGCGTCCACCCGCTGGGCGAGATCGCCGCGCGCTACAACTCCCCGCCCGGTGTCGTCTTCGTCCCTGTCGTGGAGGCGCCGCCCATGCGCTGGGCCCTGACCTGGCGCACCACGGCCGACAGCCCGGTCGTCCGGGCGCTGGCGCAGACGGCGGCGGAGGTGGGGCCGGTGGTGACGTGACGCGTCAGGCGTCGTGGTCCTCGTCGCCGTGCAGCCGCTCGGCGAGGTCTTCGGCCCAGGACTGGGCCCAGGTGCGCAGGGCGTGGATGGTGGGGGTGTCGAGGCCGTAGGCCTCGAATTCGGCGTCGTCGATCCATTCCGCGCCGAACAGCTTGGTCTGGAGTTCGTCGAGGTCGAACGGACCCCGGTGGTGACGTCGGCCGAACATCTCCAGGTCTCCGTTGGACCACCGGTTCGACGCGGCGAACATGTCGATCAGGTCGCGCGGCAGGCCTCGGTCGGCGAGGGCGCGGATCTTGGTGCCGATGACGTCCTCCTCGGCCAGAACGGGGCCGATCGGGGTGTCCACCGGTGGCCGGTAGAACACTTCCTTGAGCACATCGACCTCGCACCGGTCCCCGGTCGTGGGTTCGGTGACGATGAACCGGCCGGAGGTGCCGGAGATCTCCACGTCCTCGACCTGCCAGCCCCGGGCTTCAAGACCTTCACGCAACGTGGTCGCGATGTCGGTCATCGGTGCGGGGTTCTCGGTGGCGACGTCGAGATCCTGGCTCGGCCGTGACACAAGGCGGTGCGCCTGTACGGCGTAACCGCCCATGATCACCAGGGGGTACGGCGAACCGATCGCGAGCACGTCGGCCAGCAGGCGGGCGTGCAGGTCGGGCATCTTCATTCGGCGGCTCCGAGCAGCTCGGGAAAGGCCTCCTCCCACACGCTTCGCACGGCCCGGCCGACCAGCTTGCGCAGGGTCGGCCACAGAGTGAGGAGGATGTCCCGGTTGAGAAAGTCGATCAGGTCGTCGTGCTGGCCTTCGTGCAGGACCGTCCGGTACAGCCCCATGCGCTGGCGCGGCTGGTCGAGGTCGTACGCGGTCAGCCCCGACCAGGCCACGTGCAGCGGGAGCTGGACGACCCCGTGCTCGGGGCCGCGCAGCTCGGCGAGGTCACCGGGCAGGCGGTTTCTGAACTTGTCCCGGTACAGCTCCCAGTCTTCGTCCATGCCTTCGAGTATCACGAAGGCATCATCCCCGCGCGAACCCCGCGAACGCGGCCCATGCCTCCGGCCGGACCGCGAAGGTGGGGCCGTCCGGGTTCTTGGAGTCGCGGATGTGGACGGTGTCGGTGTGGGGGCAGGTGGCGATCTCCAGGCACTGGCCGCCTTCGCTGCCGCTGTAGCTCGACTTGCGCCAGGTGTACGCGACTTCGAGGCACTCGCCGCCCTCGCTGCCGCTGTAACTCGACTTGAACCACTTGAGGTCTGCTGCGGTGCTCACGCTTCTCCTAGCAGTCGGTCCAGCAGGCCCAGGGAGTGCTGTGTGGTGAGGGCCTGTGTCCGCAGCATCGCATACTTGCGCTCCAGGATTGACACGTCGTAGGGGGTGGCCACCAGTTGGCTCCCGCGCTGTGACTCGGTGTACGCGAGATGCTGGTGATCCGGGGTTTCGAGCAGGGTGAACGGGCCGTCCATTCCGGCGTTCGACGGACTGTCCAGGGGCAGGAACTGAAGGGAGACAGCCGGGAGTTCGGCGCACGTCCGCAGGTGGCGCAACTGCTCGCGTCGCACCCTCGGTTCGCCCACCGCCGAGTGCAGCACCGGCTCCCACACCACGAAGCTCAGCGTCGGCGGCACCTTGCGGTGCAGGATCTCCTGGCGGGCCACGCGCCCTGCCGTCTTGGCCTCGATCTCGTCCTCTCCGTACGCCGGTACACGTTCGCGCAGGACGGCCCGCGCGTACTCCTCGGTCTGGAGAATGCCCGGTACGACGAGCGCGTCGTACCAGGAGATGGAGGCGGCCTCCTGCTCCTGCCGCATGTACTCCTCCGCCCACAACGGGAACTGGTCGATCTCCGGCATGTTGGCCACGCCGATGGTCAACATCCCCTTGGTGTCGAGGAGTTCATCGAGGCGGTCCGCCAGATCGGGCAGCAGCGACCGTCTGCCCTGCTCGACGGAGGCGATGGTCTCCTCGTCCACGCTGACCAGCTCGGCGAGCTGGACCTGCGTGTAACCCGCCGCCGTGCGGGCCGCTTTCAGCTGGCGGCCCACCATCTTCATGGTCGAGACGTTCCTCTTGCGAGGGGCTTGCCTGGAGGTCATGGTCATAGGTCTCCCCCTGTTCGCCCGCGATGGAGCGCGCGGAACCCGTACAACGCCCGTACAAAATCCGCGTACGGCGCCACGGGCTGATTCACGCTAGTGACGCTGCGCGACGGTTGTCCGGTGAATGAGACGATCTCCACCCACCGCAATCCACCGGGCCCTCAACTCGCCCTGCGCCGCGAGCGGTTCTACCCCCGTGACCGGCGCACCGTCCCCGCCGCGCGCCGGTTCGCGCGCGAGGCGCTGGCCGACTGGGGGCTCGCCGGGCACGAGCGGAGCGACGACGTGGCGCTGTGCGTGAGCGAACTCGCGACGAACGCGCTGCTGCACGGGGCGCCGCCCGGGCGCGGTTACCAGCTCTACGTCTCGTACGCGATCGGGGACGGCGAGCTGCGGGTGGAGGTGCACGACAGCGGGCCGGGGACGCCGGTGCCTGTCGGGGGCGGGGACGGGACCGGCGGGCGCGGGCTGCTGCTGGTCGCGGCCTGCGCCGACGCGTGGGGGGTGCGGGAGCGGGGCGGCCCGGGGAAGGCCGTGTGGTGCGTGTTCCGGGTCACCAGGTGATGGCGAGGTCCATGTCCTGCTGCCAGTAGGTGACCTTCAGGGAGTCGTCGATGTACGCGCCCTCGCCGGGCAGCGACGGGTGGGCGGCGCCGGCCGTCGAGTCGCCGTCGCGGCCCTGGAACATCACGGCGAGGTTCTTCTCGGTGTGACCGTTGGTGCCGCTGCCGTCGGCGGCGGAGAGCAGGACGGCCGCGTAACCGGACTCGCCGGGGGCGAGCGTCACCACGGCCTGCGGCTGGGAGTCCTTGATGACCGGCGGCACGGACTGGGCCTCGCCGAAGCGGACGTACGGGTAGTTGTAGAGGTAGCAGGGCTTGCCGCCGGTGTTGGTGACCGTGAGCAGCATGTGGTTCAGGGGGCGGGTCAGCGGGGCCGCGACCGTCTTGGTGTTGGAGCCCGTGCAGGTGACCGGCTTGGTGTCGGCGGCCGGGGTCTTGGTGGCCGGCGCCTGGGTGGCGGGAGCCTTCGCGTCGGGGGCCTTGGATCCGGAGCCGGCATCGGTGGCGGGCGCCGAGGACGAGGGCGTCGAGGGCGTCGACGGCGTCGCCGAGGACGAGGCCGCCGACGCGCCCTCGTCCTTGACGCCCGAACCGTCGTTGCAGGCGGTGAGCGAGAGCGCGGCGATCGCGACGGTGGCGGCGGCGGTCAGCAGGCGGGTGCGGGAAGCGCGGATACCGGTCATGTTCGTGGTGCCCCTTGGGAGTTCGGGTCGGTGTGGTGCTTGGATGACCAGAGCTTGTGGGGCGGTCCGTCCCAGGCGCCACGACCGGCCGGGAGTTGGGGACGGTGGAACGCTGAAACGGGCTCTGAGCTGGGGGAACGTACGTACCCTGGAACGCGGGAATGGGACACGGGGGCATGGAGGAACGGGTGTCTGGGGACGGGTTCGCCGAGCTGCTGCGGGAGTTGAAGGACCGGTCGGGGCTGAGCTACGGGGTGCTGGCGAAGCGCCTCCACATGAGCACGTCCACGCTGCACCGCTACTGCAACGGCACCGCCGTGCCCAACGACTACGCGCCGGTCGAACGGTTCGCCCGGCTGTGCAAGGCGCGCCCGGAGGAGCTGGTGGAGCTGCACCGCCGGTGGATCCTGGCGGACGCGGCGCGGGGACGTAAGGGGCAGGCCGAGCCGGAGCCCGTCCTCCCACCGACGGAACCAGAACCAGAACCGGAATCAGAACCAGAACCGGAACCGCAGCCGGTGGCCCCCGGCATCGACATGGGCCCCGGCATCGACGACGGGGCCCGTGGACCCCGTACGTCCCGGCGGCGCACCGCCGTCCTCGCGGCCGTCACGGTCGCCGCCGTCACCGGTGCCGTGGTGCTTGCCGTGCACCTCGGGCATCGCGACGACGGCGACAGCGGCCGGCGCCAGGAGGCCGGAGCCACCGCACCGGGTCAGGCGTCCGACCCGGAGAGCGCCGGAAAGAACGGCCGGTCGTCCCCGTCCGCCACGGGCTCACCCGCGGCGAGCGGCACGAGCACCCGCACGCCGTCGGCCGACGCCTCCGCGGGCACCCCCTCCGCCAAGCCGGGCGCCGGAGACGGGGACGACAGCGGGCCCGCGGTGAACGTCGGTGTCCGGCCCTACGTCTACGACAGCCCGTGCAGCCAGCACTTCCTGGTGAACAGCGAACCGGAGCAGGTCGGCCCGCCCGCCTCCGAGCAGGACGCCCCGCGCTGGTCCGCCGCGTACGGGGCGGTGTCCTCCGGCGAGCAGCGCGTCGCCCTCACCGTGCAGGGCACCGGCGCGGACACCGTCGTCCTGGAGGACCTGCACGTCCGCGTCGTCGGCAAGGCGGCGCCGCTCGCCTGGAACGACTACGCGATGGGTGTCGGCTGCGGCGGCAGCGTCGAGACCAAGTCGTTCGACGTCGACCTCGACAACGGCAGCCCCACGGTCACCGTGAGGAACGGCCAGCGCGACTTCCCGTACAAGGTCAGCGAGTCCGACCCGGAGGTCTTCTACGTCACCGCGCACAGCAAGGCGCACGACGTCCGCTGGGAGCTCACCCTGGACTGGACGAGCGGCTCCCGGCACGGGACCGTCCGCGTCGACAACTCCGGCATCCCGTTCCGTACCAGCGCGAACGCCGGCCGCCCCGGGTACGACTACCCGTTGGGCGGCGGCGAGTGGATCGAGCGGACGGACGGGTAGGGGGCCCGGGGCCCCGGGCTCAGTGCCCGCCGGGTCCCTCCGCGGCGCGGCGCGGAAGCAGCCGCACCAGCGGCAGACAGGCCACCGTGACCGCGAGGACGACGGCGAGGGAGACGGTCATCGCGTGGGCCGGGGCGCCCGCGTGGAAGTAGACCGTGGTGACGATCGCCGAGCCGAGGCCGTTGGCGAGCTGCTGGATCGCGGTGAGGGAGCCGGACGCGCTGCCCGCCTCCTCGGCCGAGACGTCGCCGAGCGCGAAGTCGAAGACCGTGCCGAAGCAGCAGCCCATGCCGAGCCCGGTGACGAAGACCGCGGGGGCCATCGCCCACAGGGTCGTCGACATGCCCTGCGCATGCACCAGCACCAGCAGTCCGGCGCCGCCCGCGAGGGTGAGGAGCAGGCCGAGCGTCACCACGTTGCGGCCGAGCCGTTTCGTCAGGCCGCCCATCGTGGCGAACGCCGAGACGATGATGCCGAGGGTGAGCGGCAGCAGGCCGAGCGCGGCGTCGGCGGGGGCGACACCGAGGCCCTGCTGCATGAACAGCGAGATCACGTAGATCAGACCCGAGGTCACCGCGAAGAAGAACAGGCCGAGGATCAGCGCCGAGGTGAAGCCCTTGTTCTTCAGGAGGGACGCCGTGATCAGCGGCTCGGCGGCCGTGCGCTGACGGCGGAAGAACAGCAGCAGGAAGACCAGGCCGACGGCGAGGGAGCCGATCGCCAGGGCGTTCCAGCCGGCCGTGGAGCCCTCGATCAGGCCCAGCATCAGGCCGAACATGGTGACGGCGAGCAGCCCCGAGCCGAGCCCGTCGACGGTCACCGAGCGGTCGCCGGTGTCGCGCGGCAGCAGCCGGGTGGCGGCGAGCACCCCGACCGTGCCGAGGATCAGGTTGATCAGGAAGATCGGCCGCCACGACAGACCCGCGACGTCGGCGTCGATGAGGAACCCGGCGAGGATCGGACCGCCCACCGAGGACAGCCCGAGCAGCGGGCCGAAGAGCGCGAACGCCTTGCCCAGCTGCTCCTTCGAGAAGGTCCGCGTCATGATCGCCATGCCCTGCGGGATGAGCAGCGCGCCGAACGCGCCCTGCAGCGCACGGGCCACGATCAGCAGCGCCGGATCGGGCGAGAGCCCGCAGACGGCGGAGGCGAGCGTGAAGCCCGTCATGCCGATCAGGAACAGGCGCCGCTGCCCGAACTTGTCGCCGAGCCGCCCGCCGACGACGAGCAGGACGCCCATCGCGAGGGCGTAGGCGGCACCGAGCCACTTGATCAGTGACTCGCCGCCGCCGATGTCGGTGGCGATCGTCGGCGCCGCGATGTTGGTGACCGTCGAGTCGATCATGTCGAGCGCGTCGGCCAGCAGGACCAGTGCCAGCACGGTCCAGAAGGCGGCTTTGGAGAGCGCCGCCCCCGCTCCTGTCTTCTCCGCTGGTGCGGTGGTCGTGGACGTCATGGCGGGCTCCCTTCCGGTGCGTGGCCGTCGCTGCGGCCGTGGTGTGTCGATGACCTCCATTCCAAAAAACCATAGTGACTAGGAAAACGCAATCGCTACGACTTTGAAGTGGCTAGGGATAGGTGGGCTAGAGTGGAGGCATGACGGAGCAGCAACAGGTCAAGGAACAGCCCCTCGGCCGGCGCGAGCGGAAGAAGGCGGCGACGCGCAGGGCGCTCTCCGAGGCCGCCCTGCGGCTGTTCCTGGAGCGCGGCTACGACGATGTCAAGGTCGCCGAGATCGCGGCCGCCGCCGACACCGCGCTGACCACGCTGTTCGCCCACTTCCCCGGCGGCAAGGAGGCGCTGATCCTCGGCGACAGCGAGGAGCGCCGGTCCTCACTGACGGCGGCCGTGCGCGGACGCGCCGACGGGACCTCCGTGCTCGACGCGCTGCACACCTTCCTGGCCGGGCGCGGCATGTTCGCCGACGACCTCGACAACGAATTCCGGCGCCGCCTCGACCTCGTCGTGCGCACCCCGGCGCTGCGCCGCTACGCCCGCACCCTGTGGGTCGACTGCGAGCACACCCTCGCGCAGGTCATCGCCGAGGAGACCGGCAAGGACGCCGACGACCTCGGGCTGCGGCTGCTGGCCCGCTACGTCCTCGAAGTGCCCGACCTCGTCGCCACCGACCCGGCACCCCGCGACTCCCTGGCCGAGGCGTTCGAGCACTTCAGGCGCGGCTGGCCCGACCTGGCGTGACGACGAGCCGCTCCGCGTCCGACTCCACGACCACATCGGCCCGTGCCCGGCCGGAGGCCACCCGGCGGGCGTTCGCCTCGTCCGAGCGCAGCACCCACTCCCGGGCGGCGGCCGGGGACTTGCCGAACTCCACGTGCCGCGCGATCAGCCGCTCCACCCGTACGTCCTCGTCGACCGCCACCCACCACACCTCGTCCAGGTGCGGGCGGACCACCGCCGGCCACGGCTCCTCGTCGAGGAGGAGGTAGTTCCCCTCGGTGACGATCAGCGGGACCTCCGGCGCCACCGGCAGCGCGCCCGCGAGCGGCTGTTCCCACTCCCGCTCGAAGGACGGCGCGTAGACCGTCTCCCCGTCGCGCGGCGCCCGCAGCCGGGCCAGCAGCGCCCCGTAGCCGTACGCGTCGAACGTGTCCGGGGCGCCCTTGCGGTCGGCCCGGCCCAGGCGGGCCAGTTCGACGTCGGCGAGGTGGAAGCCGTCCATCGGGACCAGCGCGGCGAGGCCGTCCAGCTCCCGCACGACCGCCTCCGCCAGCGTCGACTTGCCCGCGCCCGGCGGGCCCGCGATGCCCACGATCCGGCGCGGACCGCCGCCGCCCGGGGCGAGCAGGGCCTTCGCGCGGGCGGCCAGTTCATCGACGTACGACTCCATGGGGAGACCCTAAGAGACCCGGGTCTCCCGCGGGCGGGCGACGGTGAACCGGTGCGCGGTCATGCCGAGGCGTTCGTACGTGGCGATCGCGGGCGCGTTGTCGGCGTTCACCATCAGCGCGGCCCGGCCGTAGCGGCGGACCATGTCGTCGAGTACGAATCCGCACACCGAGCGGGCCAGACCGCGGCCCCGGGCGGCGGGATGCGTCATGACCCCGGCGAGCAGCCCGCACCCGTGCCCCGACCAGGCGTCGGCGGCCAGCGCCAGCGGCTCGGGGCCGCCGTCGAGGACACCGGCCCAGCGCAGCACGCCGGGGCGGCCCGGCCGGGCGTACGAGTCGGGGAAGTGGGCGTCGAAGAGGGGGCCCGCCGCCTCGGCCTCCCGTTCCGTCAGCCAGCGCGGGCCCGCGCCGCGCCCGCCCGTCGGCGCGGTGGTCTCCATCCACAGGAAGGGCTCGCCCGGTGCCAGGTCCGGGATCTCCTCGCCGACCCGCGTCAGCAGGGCGAGCTCGCCGAACGGCCGGTATCGGAGCCCCACTTGGGCTCGCGCCCACCGCACCAGCGCGACGGCGTCACCCGGGGCGCCGGGGTCACCCGCCACCGCCATCCGGTCCCGGCCCGAGACACCGGGGCTCGCCACCGCCACCGCGCTCCCGTACCGCCAGGCCCGCACCCCGGGCCCCAGCGCGCCGCCGGGCCGCGCCTGCGCCGCCCAGCGCACATGCCCGGGGGCGTCGGCGCCCAGCTCCGCCAAGGTCATCAGCTCGTCCATCCGCCCATTGTCCGCATGGCGAAAAGGGCGAGTGCACAGGGCACGTTTCTGCCTAGGGTCTGACGCGAGTTCCCCGTCGTTCGCCCGAAGGGCGGGGAACCCGAGACAGACCCCAGGGACGCGGCAACCTGCCGCCCGCGCCGCGAAGGAGCCCGCGCCATGACCACCGCGCCCCCCGAGACAGCCGCCGCACCCCCCGGCCTCGCCGCCCGCGTCGCGGCCACCGGCGGCTCGCCCATCCGGGACATCCTCGCGGTGACGGCGCAGCCCGAGTTCATCAACTTCGCGGGCGGGCTCCCGGCGCCCGAGTTCTTCGACACCGACGGGGTCGCCGCCGCGTACGCCGCCGTCCTCACCGGCGCCGACGCCCGCCGCGCCCTCCAGTACTCCACCACCGAGGGCGAACCGTCCCTGCGCGCCGCGCTCGCCGCCCGCACCACGGCCCGCGGACTGGCCACGGACGCCGACGACCTGCTCGTCACCACCGGATCGCAGCAGGCGCTCTCCCTGATCGCCACCGCGCTCGTCGAACCCGGCGACACCGTCCTCGTCGAAAGCCCCTGTTATCTGGCGGCACTTCAGGTCTTCGGCTTCGCCGGGGCCCGCGTCGTCGGCGTCCCCTGCGACGATGACGGCATCGACCCGGACGCCCTCGACGCGCTCGTCGCCGAGCACCGCCCCAAGCTCCTCTACACCGTCCCCACCTTCCAGAACCCCACGGGCCGCACCCTGCCCGCCGACCGCCGCGCCGCCGTCGCCGCGGTCGCCGCGCGCCGCGGGCTGTGGATCGTCGAGGACGACCCGTACGGGGAACTGCGCTTCGAGGGCGAGCGGGTGCCGTGGATCGCCACCCACGAGGCGGCCCGCGACCGCACCGTGCTGCTCGGCTCCTTCTCCAAGGTCATGGCGCCCGGCCTGCGGCTCGGCTGGCTGCGCGCCCCGAAGGAACTGCTGCGCGCCTGCGCCGTCGCCAAGCAGGCCGCCGACCTGCACACCCCGACCGTCAACCAGCTCGCCGCGGCCCGGTACCTGGCGACGACCGACCTGGACGCACACGTCGCCCGCGTCGCCTCGCGCTACGCCGCACGCCGCGACGCCATGCTCGCCGCACTGCCCGCCGCGCTCCCACAGGGCGCCACGTGGAAGCGGCCCGAGGGCGGCATGTTCCTGTGGGCGCGGCTCCCGCAGGACGGCACCTACGACACGACGGCCCTGCTGCCCAGGGCGGTCGAGCAGAAGGTCGCCTACGTCCCCGGCGCCCCCTTCTACGCCGACGCCCCCGACCCCACGACCCTGAGGCTCTGCTTCGTGACGCAGACGCCAGAGGAGATCGGCGAGGGGCTCGGCCGGCTCGCGGTGGCGCTGAAGCGGTGACTCCGGGAAAAGGCCGCGGCCCGTCCTCACCAGCGGGGGAGAGGACGGGCCGCGGCCCTGTGCCGTGCGCGGACGGGCGTCAGAGCTTCTCGGGGGTGCGGATGCCGAGGAGCGCCATGCCCTGGTGGAGCGTGCGGGCCGTCAGGTCGCACAGGAACAGCCGGTTCTCGACCTGCGCCGGCGTCTCGGCCTTCAGGACCGGGCACTGGTCGTAGAACGTCGTGTACAGCGACGCCAGCTGGTACAGGTACGCGGCCAGCTTGTGCGGCGCGTACTCGTCCGACGCCTCGAAGACCGTGTCGCCGAACGCGTCCAGGTGCAGGCCGAGCGCCCGCTCCGCCGGGGCGAGCTCCAGCTCCGGGTGGGCGACGGGGGCGGACCCGTCGGCCTTGCGGAGGATCGACCTGATCCGCGCGTACGCGTACTGGAGGTAGACCGACGTGTCGCCGTTGAGCGACACCATCTGGTCCAGGTCGAACTTGTAGTCGCGGCTCGGCGACGTCGACAGGTCCGCGTACTTCACGGCGCCGATCCCGACGTACCGCCCGTTCTCGACGATCTCCTCCTCGCTCAGGCCCACCTTCTCGGCCTTCTCGCGGACGACGGCGGTGGCCCGCTCGGTGGCCTCGTCGAGCAGGTCCTCCAGCTTCACCGTCTCGCCCTCACGGGTCTTGAACGGCTTGCCGTCCGCGCCGAGCACCGTGCCGTAGCCCATGTTGTGCGCGGTGACCTCGTCGGTCAGCCAGCCCGCCCGGCGGGCCGTCTCGAAGACCATCTTGAAGTGCAGCGACTGGCGCACGTCCACGACGTAGATGAGCGACGTCGCGTGCAGGTCCTGGACGCGGTTGCGGATCGCCGTCAGGTCGGAGGCCGCGTAGCCGAAGCCGCCGTCGGCCTTCTGCACGATCAGCGGCACCGGCTGGTCGTCCTTGCCGCGGATCTCGTCGAAGAACACGACGAGCGCGCCCTCGGAGCGCACCGCGACGCCCATCTCCTCCAGGAGGCGGGCCGTCTCCGGCATGCCGTCGTTGTACGCGGACTCGCCGACGATCTCCTCGTCGCGGATCTCCATGTCGAGCTTCTCGAAGACCGAGTAGAAGTAGACCTTCGACTCGTCGACGAACCGCTGCCACAGGTCGAGGGTCTCCTTGTCGCCGGACTGGAGGGCGACGACCCGCTTGCGGGCCCGCTCCTTGAACTCCTCGTCCGCGTCGAAGACGGCACGCGACGCCTTGTACACCCGGTTCAGGTTGCTCATGGCCTGCTCGCCGTCGACGTCCTCGGCCGGGGCCAGGGTGTCGGGGTTCTCGATCAGGTACTGGATGAGCATGCCGAACTGGGTGCCCCAGTCGCCGATGTGGTGCCGGCCGATCGTCCGCTCGCCGGTGAAGTTGAGCATGCCGCGCAGGGCGTCGCCGATCACCGCGGACCGCAGGTGGCCGACGTGCATCTCCTTCGCCACGTTCGGCTGCGCGTAGTCGATGACCGTGAGGCCCGGGGCGTCCTTGGTGGGCACGCCGAGCCGGTCGCCGTCGGCGGCGCGGGCCGCGAGGGTCTGCGTGATCGCCTTGTCGGTGACCGTGACGTTCAGGAAGCCGGGGCCCGAGACCTCGACGTCGGCGAGCAGATCGCCGGTCGTGATCTTCTCCACGACCTGGGCGGCCAGCTCCCGCGGGTTCGCCTTGGCCTTCTTGGCGAGCGCCAGGATCCCGTTGGCCTGGTAGTCGGCCCGGTCGCTACGTCGCAGCAGGGGGTCGGCGCCGTTCGCCTCCGGCAGGGCGGAGGTGAGGGCGTCGGCGAGGCGCTGATTGACGTTGGCGGTGATGGACGTGACCGGGGCCATGGGTATGGGCTGCCGTTCTGGTCGGGGTTGGTTTGTGAGTCACGCTCAGTATCCCACGGGGCCGCAAAGGGGTTTTCCGGTCTCGTTGCCGGGTGCGGGTTGTCGGGGGCTGGTCGCGCAGTTCCCCGCGCCCCTGAAACGCAGGCGCTTCGCGCCGCATTTCCCCGATGAAGGCTGAGCGGCGGAGCCGCTCGCCTTCAGGGGCGCGGGGAACTGCGCGACCAGCCCCCACCGGACCGCACTCGCCGACGGCCCTTCCCGCCCCTGTGAAAAGGCGTTTTCGCGCAGCCCGAACGGCCTGGGACAATGATGGGAGCGCGGAGAGCGATCGCGCCTCGCCCCAGAAGAGAAAGGCCCACCGATCGTGGCAGCCCAGAGCACCGGAACGGAGACCCAGGACTGGGTCTCCCGTTACGCGGACGATGTCATCGCCGAGTCCGAGCGCCGTGCCCCGGGCAAACCGGTCGTCGTCGCCTCCGGCCTCTCCCCGTCGGGCCCGATCCACCTGGGCAACCTGCGCGAGGTCATGACCCCGCACCTGGTCGCCGACGAGATCCGCCGCCGCGGGTACGAGGTCAGGCACCTGATCTCCTGGGACGACTACGACCGCTACCGCAAGGTTCCCAACGGCGTGCCCGGCACCGACGCGTCCTGGGCCGACCACATCGGCAAGCCGCTGACGTCGGTCCCCGCCCCGGAGGGCTCCGCGTACCCGAACTGGGCGGAGCACTTCAAGGCCGCCATGGTCGAGGCGCTCGGCGAGATGGGCGTCGAGTTCGACGGCATCAGCCAGACCGAGCAGTACACCTCGGGCACGTACCGCGAGCAGATCCTGCACGCGATGAAGCACCGCGGTGACATCGACGCGATCCTCGACCAGTACCGCACCAAGAAGGACCCGGCCAAGGCCGGCAAGAAGCCGCAGCAGAACCAGAAGCCGGTCGACGAGGCCGAGCTGGAGGCCGCCGAGGGCTCCGGCGCCGCCTCCGAGGACGACGGCAGCGGCGGCGCGGGCGGCTACTACCCGTACAAGCCGTTCTGCGGCGAGTGCGGCAAGGACCTCACCACCGTCACGTCGTACGACGACGAGACCACCGAGCTGTCCTACACCTGCACGCTCGACAACTTCACCGAGACGGTCCGTCTCTCGGAGTTCAACCGCGGCAAGCTGGTCTGGAAGGTCGACTGGCCGATGCGCTGGGCGTACGAGGGCGTGATCTTCGAGCCGTCCGGCGTCGACCACTCGTCCCCGGGCTCGTCCTTCCAGGTCGGCGGCCAGATCGTCGGGATCTTCGGCGGCAAGCAGCCGATCGGCCCGATGTACGCGTTCGTGGGCATCTCCGGCATGGCGAAGATGTCGTCGAGCAAGGGCGGCGTCCCGACCCCCGGTGACGCCCTCCAGATCATGGAGCCGCAGATCCTGCGCTGGCTCTACGCCCGCCGCCGTCCCAACCAGTCGTTCAAGATCGCCTTCGACCAGGAGATCCAGCGGCTCTACGACGAGTGGGACAAGCTCAGCGCCAAGGTCGCCGACGGCTCGGCGCTCCCGGCGGACGCGGCCGCGTACAGCCGCGCCGTGGGCGTCGCGGGCCGTGAGCTGCCGCGCACCCCGCGCCCGCTGCCGTACCGCACGCTGGCGTCCGTCGCCGACGTGACGGCCGGGGACGAGGAGCAGACGCTGCGCATCCTCTCCGAGCTCGACCCGGAGAACCCGGTCACCGACCTGGACACGGTCCGCCCGCGCCTGGACCGCGCCGAGGCGTGGATCAACAAGTACGTGCCCGCCGAGACCCGCACCATCGTGCGCACGGAGCCCGACACCGAGGCCCTCGCCGGTCTCGACGACGCCTCCCGCGAGTCGATCCGGCTCCTCCTGGAGGGCCTGGACGACCACTGGTCGCTCGACGGTCTGACCCACCTCGTCTACGGCGTTCCGAAGGTGCAGGCCGGCTTCCCCGCCGACGCCACCGCCAAGGAGCTCCCCGCCGAGATCAAGGGCGCGCAGCGCACGTTCTTCGCGCTGCTCTACGACCTCCTCGTCGGCCGTGACACCGGCCCGCGTCTGCCCACGCTGCTGCTCGCCGTGGGCGCGGACCGGGTGCGCAAGCTGCTCGGCGCGTAACCGCACACGACGAAGGGGGCGGCACCGTGAGGTGCCGCCCCCTTCGTCATGTCCTGGACCGGACGGCTCAGGCGATGTGCTCGTCCATCAGGTCCTTGTCGAACCGCGCCGCGAACTGGTCCATGAACCGGTTCACGTCCCGCGGCTGCAGAGAGATCCCGTACTGCGCCTCGACGTTCGCCGCGAACGCCCCCGGCGTCGGCAGGCCCTCACCCTGTATCGACTGACGGAACACCTGGTACAGGTCGTCCTCGGTCGGCGCGGCGGGCGCCGCCTCCTGCACCCCGTCACCGAGCGGCCGCGTGCCGCCCGCGCCGTTGGGCACCGGGAACTCGGGCTCCGGCGCGGGCTCCGGCTCCGCCGCCCGCGGATGCGGCACCGGCACGGAGGCCGGCACCGGGATCTGCTGCGGCTGCTCCTCGTACCACTCCTGGTGCTCCTGCTCGGGCACGAACGTCGGCGCCTCGAACGCCGGCTGGTAGTCACCGTGGTACTCCACCTGCCGCTGCTGCGCGAACCACTGGCTCGGCACGTCCGCCGCGGCCTCGGGATCGACCGGCTGCTGTGGCTGTGGCTGCGGCATCGGCTGCGGCGGCAACTGGGGCTGCGGCTGCGGCGCGTACTGCTGCTGCGGATGCGGCCGGGCGGTCTGCGCCTCCAGCTCGGCGGGCTGCGGCTGCGGCTGCGGCGGCAGCAACTGCGGCTCGATCCCGGCCGCGGCGAGCCCGGCCGGAGCGGTGTCCGACAGCGGCACCCCGTAACGGGCCAGCCTGAGCGGCATCAGCGACTCCACCGGAGCCTTGCGGCGCCAGGCGCGGCCGAAGCGGGAGTGCAGCCGCGCCTGATAGACGAGGCGCTCCTGCTCCAGCTTGATGACCGCCTCGTAGGAGCGCAGCTCCCACAGCTTCATCCGGCGCCACAGCAGGAACGTCGGCAGCGGCGAGAGCAGCCAGCGCGTGATGCGCACGCCCTCCATGTGCTTGTCCGCCGTGATGTCCGCGATCCGCCCGATGGCGTGCCGTGCCGCCTCGACCGAGACCACGAAAAGGACCGGGATGACGGCGTGCATGCCGACCCCCAGCGGGTCCGGCCAGGCCGCCGCGCCGTTGAACGCGATCGTCGCCGCGGTCAGCAGCCACGCCGTCTGACGCAGCAGCGGGAAGGGGATCCGGATCCAGGTGAGCAGCAGATCGAGGGCGAGCAGCACACAGATACCGGCGTCGATACCGATCGGCAGGACGTAGGAGAAGTTCCCGAAGCCCTTCTCCAGGGCCAGCTCGCGGACCGCCGCGTACGAACCCGCGAAGCCGATGCCGGCGATGACCACCGCTCCCGCGATGACCACACCCGCGAGTATCCGGTGCGTCCGTGTCAGCTTCAGTGGCGCGGCCACTCCAGTTCCCCTCCCAGTTCGGCATGTTGCGCCCAACAGACTGGCACATGCACGGGCCGGGCCGTGGCCCGGTACACCGGGAGCCCGGACCCAAAAGGGGCCGGGCTCCTCAAATGGCGAGCAAACGCGGGCCAGTTGACGCGCGTACTGCTGGTATTAGTCCTTCTTGGAAGCCGACTTCGAGGCCGAGGGCGACGCCGACTTCGAGGTGTCCTTCGCGGACGGTTTGGAGGACGACTTCGAGGCCGAAGGCGACGGGGACGCGCTCTCGCCGGAACCCGAAGCGGATCCGGAGACCGTCTTCTCGACCGAGGCCACGGCCTCCCTGGCCGCCTTCTCGGCGTCCTTCGACAGGTCGTCCGCGTCCGGCGTCTTCTCGCCCGCGAGGCCCGAGCCGTTGTAGTTCACGGTCACGACCACGTTGTCGACGCGTGTGACGACCGTCTGCTGCTTCGACGTGACGCTCTTCTTCTTCTCCTTGTACGTGCTGTCGTAGCGCACCAGCGTCGCCTCGTCGCCCGTACCGGAGACCTTCGACGTCTTCACGTTCTTCGCGCCGTCGGACGCCTGCGCGTCCTTGACCTGCTTCGCGTAATAGTCGGAGGCCAGGTCGTTGCCGCTGCCGCGGTTCGCGTCCGAGTCGAACCGGATCAGCGACACGTTCAGCCAGCGGAACTGCGAGCCCTTCACGCCGTTGTTGTCCAGGCTCGACCACGAGCAGTTGGCCCGCGTCGACTCGTCGTCCGACGAGCCGGCCTTGCTGTCGCCCTTCGGGACCAGGTCCTTCAGCGTCGCCTTCGAGAAGACGCCGCACGCCTGCGGCAGCGACTTGTACGTCGCCGCCTGAACCTTCTTCGCCGCGTCCCCCGCGGTCGACGCGGACGCCTTCGACTCCTTGGACGCCTGGTCGGCGCCGCCCTTGTCGGAACCGGAGTCGGACGAGCAGCCGGCTACGACGAGAACCGCCGGTACGACGGCTGCGCAGGCAACTATGCGGGTGAGTCGCTTGGTGGGACGGTGCATGGTTCCTTCACCAGGTCGCTGACAGGAGCAGGACCGGACACGCGACGACCCGCCGACCCTCATACGGTCTCCAGGCGGTCTCCACGAACCGGGTCCGATGGGCCACCGTACGCGCTACCCGTCCCGCACGCCTCGCGTTCCCCGGACCCGCCCCGCGCTCCCCGCGGCCCCTACTCGCTGAACTTGCCGACCAGTTTCAGGGCCAGTTCCTGCGCCCTGTCCTGCATTTCCTTGCTGTCCGGGACATCGCCGGAGGTGGCCGGCTGCGCCTCGTACTCGATGGTCACGACGACATTCGACGTGCGGAACACCACAGTCACGGTCCGGGTCCGCGAGCTCGTCGGTCCGGCCGGCACGTCGTTCAGGAACGCCTCGTCGCCGAGGCCGTCCAGCAGCCGCGGCCGCAGGTCGGCCGAGGCCCCGGAGGCGGACGGAGAGGCCGTCGCGGAGGACGAGGCGTCCCCGTCCCCGGACTGCGCGCCGGACTTCTTCCCGGACCCCTCGGCGTCACCCGCCGCGGCGGACGCGTCCGAGGACCCGGAGGACTCCGAGGAGTCGACAGATGCGGAAGAGCCGGACGATTCAGGCGAATCGCTCGCGTCCGGGGACGGCGGCTGCGGCACGGGCTCCGGCAGGTGCGCCTTGTCCGCCTTCGACGCGAAGACGTCCTCGGCCTTCGAGTCGTCGCTCACCGACGTGTCGTACGAGACCACCCGCTCGAAGTCCAGCGTCAGCCGGTGCGAGCCGCCCGCGGACGTGTCGTCCTTCCAGCGGCACCCGACCCTGCGCGCCGTGTCGAACGTGGTCGTCGCCACGCCCTCGTACGCCTTCTCGCGCTGATCCTGGTCCGTGATCTTCGCGATCCCCGGCAGCATCTCGTCCAGCATGTCCTGACCGGGCTGACTGCACGGCTCCGGCAGCGTCCGGTACTTGCCCGGCTTCGCGGCGGACGCCGTGGCGCTCGTGCTGCCCGGCTTGGAGTCGTCGGTGCCGGCGCCGTCGTCCGAACTCCCGCTGCATCCGGCGAGCAGCGCCGTCAGGAGTACGGCGACACCCGGCACGTACGCGTACGACTTCCGCTGCACCCTGGGGCTCCTTGCTGGTCACGTGCTGGGTTATTCGGTTGCCGCCACAAGGCGCCCGATGCTGCCATGTCTATCGCACGCACCGCCGTGAACGCCGGTCCCACATCCGATTCGTGGACCTTGGCTCCGGTATTTCCGTTTCCATACTTACAGTCATTTAGGGCCAACACGGCCGATTTACGGGGGATTTCATGTCTTACGTAGAGGTTCCGGGGGCGAAGGTCCCCATCCGGATGTGGACCGACCCGGCGTCCGTCGAGGACGTCGCGATGCAGCAGCTGCGCAACGTGGCGACGCTGCCCTGGATCAAGGGCCTCGCCGTCATGCCCGACGTCCACTACGGCAAGGGCGCGACGGTCGGTTCGGTCATCGCGATGCAGGGCGCGGTCTGCCCGGCGGCGGTCGGGGTCGACATCGGGTGCGGAATGAGCGCGGTGAAGACGTCACTGACCGCCAACGACCTGCCCGGTGACCTGTCGCGGCTGCGCTCGAAGATCGAGCAGGCGATCCCGGTGGGGCGCGGCATGCACGACGACCCCGTCGACCCGGGGCGGCTGCACGGGTTCGCGACCGGCGGGTGGGAGGACTTCTGGGGGCGGTTCGACGGGGTCGCCGATGCGGTGAAGTTCCGGGAGCAGCGGGCGGCCAAGCAGATGGGGACGCTGGGCTCGGGGAATCACTTCATCGAGCTTTGTGTGGATACGTCCGGTGCGGTGTGGCTCATGCTGCACTCCGGTTCCCGCAACATCGGCAAGGAGCTGGCCGACCATCACATCGGCGTCGCGCAGAGCCTGTCGCACAACCAGAACCTGGTCGACCGCGATCTCGCCGTCTTCATCGCGCAGACCCCGCAGATGGCGGCGTACCGCAACGACCTGTTCTGGGCGCAGGAGTACGCGAAGCGCAACCGCTCGATCATGATGGCGCTCTTCAAGGACGTGATCCGCAAGGAGTTCAAGAAGGCCAAGGTCGCCTTCGAGCCGGAGATCAGCGCTCACCACAACTACGTGAGTGAGGAGCGGTACGACGGAATGGACCTGCTGGTCACGCGGAAGGGCGCGATCCGGGCGGGCTCGGGCGAGTACGGGATCATCCCGGGCTCCATGGGCACGGGTTCGTACATCGTGAAGGGTCTCGGCAACGCGGCGTCCTTCAACTCCGCGTCGCACGGCGCCGGCCGCAAGATGAGCCGCAACGCCGCGAAGAAGCGCTTCTCCACGCGCGACCTGGAGGAGCAGACCCGGGGCGTGGAGTGCCGCAAGGACTCCGGTGTCGTGGACGAGATTCCGGGCGCGTACAAGCCGATCGAGCAGGTCATCGAGCAGCAGCGGGACCTGGTCGAGGTGGTGGCGAAGCTCAAGCAGGTCGTCTGTGTGAAGGGCTGAACCCGTGGAAGGGCCCGAGCCGTCGCGGCTCGGGCCCCTTCTGCCGTGTGTCCGCGGGCCGTCGTGGCGCGGCTCAAGGGATCAGCACCAGCCGCCCCCGCACCCCGCCCTCGGCCAGTCGCGCGTGGGCCTTCTCCGCGTCCGTGAGGGCGTAGGTCTGCGCGACCCGGGTCGTCAGGACGCCGTCCTGCGCGAGCCGGACGAGTTCGGCCAGGCGCCTGCCGTCCGCCGCGACCTCCACCGCGCCGGTGCGCACCCCGCGCTCGGAGGCCGGGGCCGCCCCGGGGATGACGCCCGCGTACCGGCCTTCGTCCCGTACCCAGGACAGGGCCTCGGCGCCGATGACCGCCGCGTCGAGGACCGCGTCGGCCGGCCGGGCGGGGGCCGAGCCGCGCGGGACGAAGTGGGTCGCGCCCAGGCCGCGGAGCAGTTCCTCGTCGTCCTCGCCCGCGTACGCCGTGACCTCGATGCCCCGGTGCGCGGCGAGCTGGATCGCGTAGCCGCCGACCGCGCCCGCGGCGCCCGTGACCAGGAGCGACTGCCCGGGTTCCAGGGCGAGCAGGTCCAGGGCCTGGGCCGCGGTGAGGGCGTTGAGGGGGAGGGTGGCCGCGTGGGCCGGGTCCGTGGCGGCCGGTGCCAGGGCCGCCGCCGAGGCGTCCACGACTACGTGATCGGCGTGGGTGCCCAGGGAGCTGCCCATCCCGTGGAACAGGGCGACGACCTCGTCGCCGACGGCGAATCCCGCCGCGACGCCCACCGCGTCGACCGTTCCCGCGACGTCCCAGCCGAGGCCGAGGCGCCGGCCGGCGCCGCCGAAGATGCCGGAGCGGACGCCCGCGTCGACCGGGTTGAGGGTGGCGGCCGCGACCTTGACGCGGATCTGGCCCGCGCCCGGCTCGGGGCGCTCGACGTCGACGATCTCGACCGCCTCGGGGCCGCCGAAGGACGTGACGACTGCCGCGCGCATCTTGTTTCCCATGACAACTCCCTTATGGATAAGCCCAGTTGGGCTTGTCTGTAGTGCTTTCCTTTCCGCAGTGATGACTCTATGGAGTGCTACTCTCCTTTGGTAAGTACGTACGTGGGGGTGCGTACCTCACCGAGGGGTGCGCGCACGGGCCGGAGGGGGAGCGGGCATGGCGACGATGACGGCGGCGCAGCGGCGCGAGCGGGAGCGGTTCGCGTACGACGCGTTCTTGAAGGAGTGCCCGACCAATCAGCTGCTCGCGCGGCTGAGCGACAAGTGGGTGAGCCTGGTCGTCGCGGCGCTGGCCGAGCGCGACGGGCCCCTGCGCTACTCCGACCTGGGCCGGAAGATCGCGGGCGTCAGCCAGAAGATGCTGACGCAGACGCTGCGGGCCCTGGAGCGGGACGGGATCGTGGCGCGGGCCGTGACCCCGTCGGTGCCGGTGCGGGTCGACTACGAGCTGACCGCGCTGGGGCGCAGCCTGAGCGGTCTGCTCGTCGCCGTGAAGCACTGGGCGGAGGCGCACATGGACGAGGTGGCCGTGGCCCGGGAGAGCTACGACGGCCGGGCGCGGCAGGAGCCGCGACCGGCCGCGGGCGTTCAGGGGTAGTCAGAAGTAGTACGTGTCGCCCGTGTCCAGGACCAGCACCTTGTGCCGGTTGTTCTGCGGGTTGTGGTCGGCGGTGCCGCCGCTCCAGACGGTGTCGAGGCGGACGGTGACCTCGGAGGGGGCCCCGGCGAGCCGGACATCGACCGTGAGCGGGGTGCCGAGCGCGGCGGCGGGCAGCGCGCCCGTGCGGCAGTCGACGGTGCGCGGGCCGCTGCGCAGACAGGCGGCGGGCAGCGCGTCCTGCGCGTCGGCGAGCGGCGCGGACCAGGCGAGCCGGAGCGTGGCGTCGGGGACGTCGGTGGGGCCGTGGTTCTGCGGGGTGAGGGTGACGGTGACGTGTCCGCGGGCCATGGTGACGGTGCCGTGGTGGGCGAGGTCGGCCTCGCCGGCCGAAGCGCCGTCCGCGGGCAGCAGGAGGAGCAGGGCCGGGGCGAGCGCGAGTGCGGGGTGCATGGGTGGCCTCCGTGTGGCGCATGGGGCGGTCGGGCCGATCTATCCCACGTGCGCCGGGCCGTGACACGTCGGGGACCCCCGCATGCCACCCTGTGGCGCATGACCGTCGCCCGATCCGTGCTCCTGTTCGTCCTCGCCGCGCTCTTCGAGATCGGGGGAGCCTGGCTGGTCTGGCAGGGGGTGCGGGAGCACCGCGGCTGGGCGTGGATCGGCGCCGGGGTGATCGCGCTCGGCCTGTACGGGTTCGTGGCCACGCTGCAGCCGGACGGCGAGTTCGGGCGGATCCTGGCGGCGTACGGCGGGGTCTTCGTGGCGGGCTCGATCGCCTGGGGGATGGTCGCCGACGGGTACCGGCCGACCCGCTGGGACGTGCTCGGGGCGCTGATCTGCCTGGCCGGGATGGCCGTGATCATGTACGCCCCGCGGGGTGACTGACCCGGCGCCTATCCTTGGGCGGGTCGACCTTCGCACCATACGTACGTACGAGGAGCAGCCATGGCCCCCGCCCCCGCATCCCGCATCGCCGTCGTCACGGGCGCGAGCAGCGGCATCGGCGCCGCGACGGCCCGGCAGCTGGCGGCGGCCGGGTACCGGGTGGTGCTGACGGCCCGCCGCAAGGACCGGATCGAGGCGCTGGCGGAGGAGATCAACGCGGCCGGGCACCAGGCCGCCGCGTACGCCCTGGACGTCACCGACCGCGCGGCGGTCGACGAGTTCGCGACCGCGTTCAAGACGATCGGGGTCCTGGTGAACAACGCGGGCGGCGCGCTCGGCGCCGACCCGGTCGCCACCGGTGACCCCGCGCAGTGGCGCCAGATGTACGAGACGAACGTGCTGGGCACGCTGAACGTGACGCAGGCCCTGCTGCCCGCGCTCACCGCGTCCGGCGACGGCACGGTCGTCGTGCTCTCCTCCACGGCCGGGCACGGCACGTACGAGGGCGGCGGCGGTTACGTGGCCGCCAAGCACGCCGAGCACGTGCTCGCGGAGACGCTGCGCCTGGAGATCGTGGGCACGCCGGTGCGGGTCATCGAGGTGGCGCCCGGCATGGTGAAGACGGACGAGTTCGCGCTGACCCGGTTCGGCGGCGACCAGGAGAAGGCGTCGAAGGTGTACGCGGGCGTGGCCGAGCCGCTGACCGCGGACGACGTCGCCGACACGATCGCCTGGGCGGTGACGCGCCCGCCGCACGTGAACATCGACCTGCTGGTGGTCCGCCCGCGCGCCCAGGCGTCCAACACCAAGGTCCACCGTGAGCTCTGACGCGCCGGACCCGCTGGACGTCCTGCAGCGGGAGTTCGACGAGCGCAGGCTCGCCGAGGAGAAGAAGGGCGAGCGGTACATGTGGTGGTACCTCGGCTACTTCCTCTTCGGCATCCACATCGTCGCGTTCGTCATGATCTACGCGATCAAGCACGCCGAGTAGCCTGCGCGCATGAAGATCGTCGACCTTGAGCCCGGGGACGCCCGTCTGGCGTCCGAAGTCCTGCCCGTGCTGCGGGAGTTGCGTCCGCACCTGACCGAAGAGTCCTTTTCTGCGGTGTACGCGGAGGGGTACGGGCAGGGGCTGCGGTTCACCGCCGCGTACGACGCCGACGGGCGGTGCGTGGGCGTCGCGGGCTGGCGGGTGATCGCCAACACGAGCCGGCTGCGCAAGCTGTACGTCGACGATCTGGTGACGGCCGAGGCGGCCCGGTCGGGCGGGGTGGGCCAGGCGCTGCTGGCGTATCTGGAGGAGGCGGCGGTCCGGCAGGGCTGTCACTGCCTGGACCTGGACTCGGGGACCCGGCGCACGGATGCGCACCGGTTCTATCTGCGCGAGCGGATGGCGATCGACGCGTTCCACTTCAGCAAGCCGCTCGGCACGCCCTAGCCGTCGGCCGGGTACGCCGTCGGTGACACCCCGAGCGTGGCGGTGAAGTCGCGTACGAGGTGGGCCTGGTCCGCGTAGCCGAGGTCGGCGGCGAGGGCGGCCCAGTCGATGTCGTCGCGGCGGGCGGCGGTCTCGACCGCCTCGTGGATGCGGTAGCGCAGCACGCACCACTTGGGGCTGACGCCCACGTACCCGGCGAACAGCCGCTGCAGCGAGCGCACCGAGAGCCCCTCCTCGCGGGCCAGGTCCGCGACCCTGCGCACCCCGCGCTCGGCCTGGATCCGGGCGACGACGCGGCACGCAAGATCGGCCTGCGGGTCCGGCGCGGCGGGGGCGAGGGGGAGCAGGTAGGCGTCGAGGGCGGCGGCCCGGCCGCGGTCGTCGGCCGGGGTGAGGACCGCGGCCGGGTCGGTCGCCGGGAACACCTCCTCGTACGGCAGCACCCGGCCCGTCCACGCGGAGACCGGCACGTCCGGCGCGAACGGCCGGAACGCGCCCGGCCGGAACTTCACCCCGCACACCCGGCCGCGCCCGGTGAGCTTGCGGGTGTAGAGCCCGGGGGCCCAGACGCCGGTGAACTCCCCGTAGGGGCCGTTCCGGTGCGGCTCGTCCTCGTCCCACTGGAACGTCAGGTTCACCGCGGGGTGCGCGAGGATGTGCGAGGCGTAGGGCGCGGGCAGGTCCCAGTCGATGAACCAGTAGCTCTCCACGTGCGCGCGCAGGGCGGGCGCCGGCACGTGCCGCCGGAACCGGACGCGGCTCAGCAGCGCGGCCGGGTCGACGATCCCGCGGGTGTCACGGTCACGGTCCTGGTCCATGTCCGGATCGTAGGGCGGGGCACTGACAACGGCAGGGTGACGCGTTTCTTCAAGAGGCCGGAGCCGTGGCTCCGTACGGTCGAAGGCATGAACGCGAACAACACGTACGCGACGAACGACGTGGACCCGCGCGAGCTGCTGGCCGTGGCGGCCGAGCGGGCCGTTCCGGTCGTGGCCGGGATCGACGACAAGGCCCTCGCCGAACCGACCCCGTGCGCGGACTACGACGTGAAGGCACTGGTCAACCACCTGTTCCAGGTGGTCGTGGAGTTCCAGAAACTGGCCGTGAAGCAGGACTCGGACTTCAGCACGATGCCGGACCGGGTGGCCGAGGGTCCGGACTGGCGGGAGCGATTCGCCGGGCAGGCGCGGGCGCTCGTCGCGGCGTGGTCGGGGCCGGGCGCGCTGGACGGCACGAGCGGCGCGATGAAGATGCCGGCCCGGCTCGTCGCGGGGATGGCGCTGCTCGACCTGACCGTGCACGCGTGGGATCTGGCGCGGGCCACGGGGCAGGAGTACGAGGCCGAGCCGCGCGTCGTCGCGGAGCTGGCCGGCGCGGTGGACGAGCTCTCGCCCACCGCGCGGAAGATGGGCGTGTTCGGGCCGCCGGTCGAGGTCCCCGGCGACGCGTCGCCGTTCGCCCGGCTCCTCGCGGCTACGGGGCGCGATCCGCGGCAGGGCTGACCTCGGCGGCCAGGCTGTAGCGCAGCTTCTCCTTGGCGTGGGCGCCGAGCCGGTCGTAGAAGCGGGCCGCGTCCTTGTTCCAGGTGGGCGTCTGCCACTGGATCTCGTCGAGGCCGAGGGCGCGCGCCTCGGCGGCGACGGCGGCCACGAGGAGCCGGCCGATGCCGCCGCCGCGGGCGTCCGCGCTCAGGTACAGGCAGTCCATGTGCAGGTAGGCGCGGCCCTGCCAGGTGGAGAGCGCGGGCTCGCAGGAGGCGTACCCGACGATGCCGTGCTCCGCCGACTCGGCCACCAGGCAGCGCAGCCGGGGCTCGGGTGTGCCGAAGAGCAGCGCGTCGAGCCGCTGCGCGAGGTCGGGCGCGGGCGGGTCGGCCCGCTCGAACGCGGCGTGCTCGGCGATCAGCCGCACGACGCGGGGCAGGTCGGCGGGACGGGCGTGCCGGACGGTCGCGGTCATCGGACGCCTCCCGCCAGGGTGTCGGCGCCCCGGGCGGGGGCGGTGCCGGTCAGGTGGTCGTTCATGGGGGCCATCATGCCCGGCCGGGAATAGCGGGACGGGGGGCACCGTTCTGCAGGTATAGTTGAACAGTCAACAACCTGCGGAAGGTGAGCAGTCATGCAGTTCGGGATCTTCACCGTCGGTGATGTCACGGTCGACCCGACGACCGGTCGTGCCCCCAGTGAGCACGAGCGGATCAAGGCGATGCTCGCCATCGCGCAGAAGGCGGAGGAGGTCGGTCTGGACGTCTTCGCGACCGGTGAGCACCACAACCCGCCGTTCGTGCCGTCCTCGCCGACGACGATGCTCGGCTACATCGCCGCCCGCACCGAGAACCTGATCCTGTCCACGTCCACGACGCTGATCACGACCAATGACCCGGTGAAGATCGCCGAGGACTTCGCGATGCTGCAGCACGTCGCGGACGGCCGGGTCGACGTGATGATGGGCCGCGGCAACACCGGGCCGGTCTATCCGTGGTTCGGCAAGGACATCCGCGACGGCATCGACCTGGCCATCGAGAACTACGCGCTGCTGCGCCGGCTGTGGGACGAGGACGTGGTGACCTGGAAGGGCAAGTTCCGCACGCCGCTGCAGTCCTTCACCTCCACGCCGCGGCCGCTGGACGGGGTGGCGCCGTTCGTCTGGCACGGCTCCATCCGGTCCCCGGAGATCGCCGAGCAGGCCGCGTACTACGGCGACGGCTTCTTCCACAACAACATCTTCTGGCCGGCCAGCCACACCCGGCAGATGGTGAACCTGTACCGCCAGCGCTACGCCCACTACGGGCACGGCACCCCCGAGCAGGCCATCGTCGGCCTGGGCGGGCAGGTGTTCATGCGCAAGAACTCCCAGGACGCGGTGCGCGAGTTCCGCCCCTACTTCGACAACGCGCCGGTCTACGGCCACGGCCCCTCGCTGGAGGAGTTCACCCGCGAGACCCCGCTGACCGTCGGCTCCCCGCAACAGGTCATCGAGCGGACCCTGTCCTTCCGTGACGTCGTGGGCGACTACCAGCGCCAGCTGTTCCTGATGGACCACGCGGGCCTGCCGCTCAAGACGGTCCTGGAGCAGCTCGACCTGCTCGGCGAACAGGTCGTGCCGGTGCTGCGCAAGGAGTTCGCGAACCTCAAGCCGGCCACCGTGCCGGACGCCCCGACCCACGCCGCCCGGGTCGCGGCCGCCCAGGAGGCGAAGTAGAGATGAAGCTTGTCGTCGTGTCCGCGGGGCTGAGCTCCCCGTCGTCGACCCGGCTGCTCGCCGACCGGCTCGCCGCGGCGACCGTGGCGCGGGTGGACGCCGAGGTGCAGGTGATCGAGCTGCGCGACCACGCCACCGAGATCGCCCAGCACTTCGTCACCGGGTTCCCGCCCGCCCGGCTCGCCGCCGCGCTCGACGCGGTGGCGGCCGCGGACGGCCTGATCGCCGTCTCGCCGGTGTTCTCGGCCTCGTACAGCGGACTGTTCAAGTCGTTCTTCGACCTGATCGACAAGGACGCCCTGACCGGCAAGCCGGTGCTGCTCGGTGCGACCGGCGGCACCGCCCGCCACTCCCTGGTCACCGAACACGCCCTGCGTCCCCTGTTCACCTACCTGCGCGCCCTCGCCCTGCCCACCGCCGTCTACGCGGCGTCCGAGGACTGGGGCGAGGACGGCCTCGCCCACCGCATCACCCGCGCCGGCGACGAACTGGCCCGCTTCATGGCACCGGCATCCGCCGTCGGCACGGCGGCCCCGGATGTCGACACCGCCGCGGCCATCGCGCCGCGCTCCTTGCACGGCGCGATCACCTCGGTGGACCCGCAGGACGGCTTCGGCGCGAACCTCGTCCCCTTCGAGCAGCGGCTGGCGGCGCTACGGCCCGCCGAGTAGTCGCAGCTCGTACGGGACCGGCGCCTTCCACGCCGTCCAGCCACCGGTGTGCGGCAGCACGTACGGCGTCCAGTCCCGGGCGTAGCGCGGCGGGCGGGCGCCGGGGCCGGTGAGGAGCGCGGTGGGCACCCGGGCCGCGCGGTGCAGCAGGCCCGCGCGGGTCGTGTTGGTGTTGTTGCCCTTGATCTGGACGACGGCACAGCCCGCCGCGTAGCCGATGGGCGTGGCGCGCGGGCCGGTGACCAGGCAGGGCGGCGTCAGGCCCATCGTGCGCAGACCGCGCGCGGCGGCGACGTACCGGCCGTCGGTGGCCGCCGTGGAGTCGGTCACCCGGTGCAGGACCAGGGCCTGCGACGCGATCTGCAGCCCGATGAGGGCGACCGCGGCGACGGCCAGCGGGCGGGGCCGCTTCAGGTGCCGCAGCAGCACCGCGACCGGGAGGGAGAGCAGCGCGTACGCCGGGAGCAGGAAGCGGGGCGCCGAGTAGCCGATGAGGAGCAGGTACGAGACGCTCAGCGTCGCCGCGCAGGCGACGGGGAGCGCGCTGACCGTCAGGCGCCGCTCGCGCCGTGCCACGTAGAGCGCGAGCACCACGAGGACCGGCAGCGCCGTCCACCACAGGGCGAACAGCGGCTGGTGCGGCGTGCCCGCGGTGCAGGGGCGGCACAGCAGCGGACCGTTCACCGAGCGCCAGACCGTGCCGAGATTCGGGTGCAGACCCATGTCGCCCTCGGTGGCGCTGGAGACCCGCAGCCGCTCGGGCACCCCGCCCCAGCGCAGATACGCCTCGGTGACCCACTGGGCGAGCCCGGCCACGAGGCCCGCGGCCAGCCACGGCAGGGTCCGCCTGCGGCCGCGTACGAGCAGGGCGTACGCGGCGAGCGGCAGCGTCAGCCAGACCGCGTCCGGCGCCCGGAACAGGGCCACCGCGGCGACGCACAGGGCGAGCTGCCAGGTGCCGCCGCGCAGCGCCCAGCCCACGGCGCCGACCGCGCCGAACGCCACCCACAGGTTGGGCATCGCCATCGAGCCGGACAGCAGGGTGATCCACAGGCTGCCGAAGAGCAGCGCGGCGAAGGCGGTGGTGCGGGCGCCGACCAGCGGGCGCCACACCCGGAACGCCGCGTACAGGGCGAGGGCGGACAAGGCGGCGAGCGCGGCCCGCAGCACGAGCGGGTCGGCGGTCACCGCGACCAGCGGCGCCGTGAGCAGGCTCGTGCCGCGCGAGCGCGGCGCGCTGAAGAAGGCGGCCGGATTGCGCGGGTCGTACTGGGAGATGTAGACGGCCTCGTCCCATCCGTAGGCGTGGCCCAAGGAGGTGACGACGAAGGTGAGTTGGACCGCTGCGTAGAGTGCGGCGACCGCCACGAGCCAGATGTCGGGGCCCGGGATGCGCCGGTCGTCGGAGCGGCGGTACGGGCGGGTGCGCGGGGGAGCCGACGCCGGGGCGGTGGCGGGTCCGGCGGCCGCGAGAGCGAGCGCACCCGAGAAGCCCGGGACGCCGAGGAAGCCGGAGAGGGAGGGGCGGAGGGCGGGCCGCCACCGACTGGTCAAACCCGTCCTCCGTCCCTGCGGGGCCCGTCGTCGCCGGGGATCGGGGGCCAAGTGCCCCGGTGGGACGGGCCGTTCACGGGGCGCCGCGGCCGTGGTGCTACGGCGTGCGGGGCCGGGCGGTGGTCCCCCTGCTGTGGCCTCGACCTTCATGGTGTGTCCCCCCTCGCCCGTCCGTGCGCAGGTCGCGTGCCGAACGGGCCTTCCTGCGCGCCCAGTTGGCGGCCCGGGCGCGAAGCCGTTGCCATGCACGACGCCGTCGCGTCGCTTCGAGTTGGGTGAAAAGCAAGCCATATCGGGCGGCGATCGGCTCCGGGTCGTAGCGCCGCGCGGACACCAGCGCCGCCGCGCCCATCGCCGTGCGGGCCGTCCGGTCCTCGATCAGGGTGACCATCGCCTCGGCGAGCGCCCGGGAGTCGCCGACGGGGACGAGGAGTCCGTCGCGCCCGTCCGTGATGATCTCCCCGGGGCCCAGCGGCGCGTCCGTGCTGACCACGGGCACCCCGCAGCGCATCGCCTCCACCAGCGTCATCCCGAACGACTCCGCGTCCGAGGCGCTGACCACGATCGACGCCTTGGCGAACTCCGGTTCGATCGGCGACACCGCGCCCATCAGGCGGGCCCGCCCGGTGAGCCCGAGCCCCGTCACCAGATCCCGCAGCCGCTCCTCCTGCGCGCCGCCGCCGTAGATCCGCAGCTCCCAGTCGGGCTCCTTCGCCGCGACCGCGGCGAACGCCTCCAGGAGCAGGTCGTAGCGCTTGCCGGGGGCGAGCCGCCCGGCCGCCGCGATGACCTTCGACGTGCCGTCCGAGGGCGGTACGCAGGCCGGCGGCACGATGTTCGGCACGGACAGCACCCGCACCCCCGGCAGCGGCATCCGCGACCGGTAGACCGCGGCGTCCTCCTCGGTCATCGTCACGACCGCGTCGAGCCGCCGGTAGTGCCGGGCGAGCACCTTGCGCAGCTTCTTGGTGTGCGCGTCGTGGCGCAGGTGCTCCTGCGCGATGCGCAGCGCCCGCGCGGGGCCCCACTGGGCGAGGTAGACGTTGATGCCGGGACGGGTGCCGATGACGACGTCCGCGTCGCACCGCTCCTCCAGGTACGCGCGCACGCGCTGGTCGTGCAGGAGCGAGTACTGCTTGTAGCGCTTCTCCTCGGCCGGGAAGACCCGGGCCGGCTCGCCGAACGCGGGCAGCCCGCTGTCCGCGCCGTCCGCCCGGGTGTCCACGAGCGGAACGAGACCGATGCGCGGGTCGACGGGGAAACGCGGGGTCTCCCTGTGCCGGGACATCGACACGATCTCCACCTCGTGACCGCCGTGCTCGACGAGCGCGGCGGCGAGGTTGAGCGTGGTGCGCACCGTGCCGCCGATGGCGTACACGTTGTGCAACAGGAACACGATCTTCATGCGTACTGCCTTCCCCGGCATGCCCCCAATGTCCGGAGTGAGCCTGCTCGGATCAGGTAAGCCGCCCTTCGGGTGGCGGTGAGAGGCGGGTAAGAAGCCTTTTGGGGGACGCCTGATCAGGCGATGCGCACAAGGTCGGGAGGCACACTGGCTGCGTGTCGCAACCCGCTGTTCCCGCATCCGCCCCCTCGTCGCCGGCCGGCCCCGCCCCGACGGTGCTCCTCGCCGAGGACGACCGGCCGATCCGCAACGCCCTGGAGCGTGCCCTGACGCTGGAGGGCTACGTCGTCACGGCGGTCGCCGACGGTGTCGAGGCGCTCGCCGCGGTGCACAGGTCCCGGCCCGACATCCTCGTCCTCGACGTGATGATGCCGGGGATCGACGGACTCCAGGTCTGCCGGGTGCTGCGCGCCGAGGGCGACCGCACACCGATCCTGATGCTGACCGCGCTCGTGGAGACCCCGGACCGGATCGCCGGGCTCGACGCGGGCGCCGACGACTACGTGGTCAAGCCCTTCGACGTCGAGGAGGTCTTCGCCCGGCTGCGCGCCCTGCTGCGCCGCACCGCCCCGGCCGAGCCGCCCGAGGCCCCCGACGACCAGGTGACCGCCGCCGATCTGCGCATCGACCCGGCGGCCCGGCGCGCCTGGCGCGGCAACCGCGAGCTGGAGCTGACCCGGACGGAGTTCGACCTCCTGGAGCTGCTGGCCCGCAACAGCGGCATCGTCCTCGACCACGCCACGATCTACGACCGCATCTGGGGCTACGACTTCGGGCCGGGGTCGAAGAACCTGGCGGTGTACGTCGGCTATCTGCGGCGCAAGGTGGACGAGCCGGCCGGGGTGCCGCTCATCCACACGGTCAGGGGCGTGGGGTACGTCCTGAGGGAAGGGTGAGCACGGGCCCGGCCGCGGCGGAGCCCGCGGAGACCACCCCCGCGGGGCGCCGGCGCGTGCCGCGGAGCCTGCGCGCGAAGCTCGCCGTCTCCTTCGCGGCGGTGGCCGCGGGTGTCACCGCGCTCGTCGGTTTCCTCTCCTACGACTCGGCGGCCCGGCTGGTCCGCGTCGACCAGGAGGCCGTCTTCGACGAGATCGTGCACGATCTGCGCCAGCAGGTGCGTGCCGATTCCCTCGGCCCGCAGGACTTCGTCTCGGGTGACGCGGACCACGACAGCCCGCGCGACGAGCTGACCCGGCTCGCCCGCACCGACGTGCAGGTCCTCGGCCCGCACGGTGCGATCGTCGACGCGGGCACCCCGAAGCTGCCGGTCGACCGGTCGGCCCGCGCGCTGGCGGACGACAAGATCGCGGGAAGGGTCGACAAGGACGACGACGTACAGATCGACGGCGACGAGTTCCGGGTGGCGACCGTGGCGCTCGGCGACGGCCGCGGCGCGGTGCAGGTCGCGCAGGAGTTCAGCGACACCGAGGACCTGCTGGCGGAGCTGCAGCGGCGGACGATCCTGTTCGCGGCCGCGGTGGTCGTCGCGGCCGGTCTGTTCGGCTGGTGGCTGGCCCGCCGGATCACGTCCCGCCTGGTCAGGCTCGCGCAGACCGCGGAGGGCGTGGCGTCGACCGGCCGCCTCGACGTCGCGGTCCCGGTCACCGGCGGCGACGAGGTCGGCAGCCTGGGCCGTTCCTTCGACCGGATGCTGGGGCGGCTGGCCCGCTCGGTGGAGGACCAGCGCCGGCTGGTCCAGGACGCGGGGCACGAACTGCGCACCCCGCTGACGTCGCTGCGGACGAACATCTCGCTGCTGCGCCGCATCGACGAGCTGCCGCCGGCCGTCCGCGAGGAACTGGTCGCCGACCTCGCCCAGGAGTCCCGCGAACTGACCGACCTGGTGAACGAGTTGGTGGAGCTCGCGGCGGGCAAGGAGGACGACGAGCCGGTCGTGGAGGTGGCGCTCGCGGAGACCGCGGGGGACGTCGCGACCCTGGTCCGGCGCCGCACGGGGCGCACGGTCACGGTCCGGGTGACGGGCGACTCCACGAGCCGCGGCCGCCCGGCGCAGTTGCAGCGCGCCGTGTCCAACCTGGTGGAGAACGCCGCCAAGTTCGACACCGGCGGCACGGCGCCGATCGAGATCGTGGTCACCCGGCTCGCGGGATCGGGCGGCGTCCGCGTCGAGGTCCTCGACCGCGGCCCCGGCATCGCGGACGCCGAGGCGGACCGCATCTTCGACCGCTTCTACCGGGCCCCGGCCGCCCGCAGCCTGCCCGGCTCGGGCCTCGGCCTGTCGATCGTGCGGGAGGTCGCGGCGGCCCACGGCGGCGTGGCGTTCGCGGCGCGGCGGGACGGCGGGGGAGCGGTGATCGGGTTCGTGGTGAAGGGGGTCGAGGGCGCCGAGCGATAGGGAGGGAGTGAGAGTGCGCACTTAAATGAGGGTCCGATGGATATTGACAGTCGACTCTCATTTGGGAGTAATCTGTCATCAGGTCGCACTCCCGCGTCCTCCAGCCTGCGGAGGCCCTCATGAACAGCACCGCAAGCACCACTCCGGCGAGCGGAGCCCGCAAGTGGCTCGCCCTCGCAGCCCTCACCCTCAGCGTCCTGATCGTGGGACTCGACGGCACGGTCATCAACGTCGCTCTGCCGACCATCGCCTCCGGGCTCCACGCCACCAGCGCGCAGCTCCAGTGGATCGGCGGCGGCTACCTGCTCGCCCTGTCCGTCGCGATGCTGCCCGTGGGCCGGCTCGGCGACCGCTTCGGGCACAAGAAGGTCCTGCTCGGCGGGATCACCCTGTTCGGGCTCGCGTCCCTGGCCGGCGCGGCCGCCGGATCGCCCGCCGGAGTCATCACCGCCCGCGCCGTGCTCGGCCTCGGCGCCGCCGTGATCATGCCGCTGTCCATGGCGATCCTGCCGCGCGTCTTCAGCAAGGACGAACTGCCCCGCGCGGTCGCCGTCTGGACCGCCGCGACGGCGCTCGGCATGCCGGTCGGCCCGCTGGTCGGCGGCTGGCTCCTGGACCACTTCTGGTGGGGCTCGGTCTTCCTCTTCAACGTTCCCGTGGCCGCCGTCGCCCTGGTCGCGGGCCTGTGGCTGCTGCCCTCCGACGACGGACTCACGGCCGTGAAGGCCCCGTTCGACGCCCTCGGCGCCGCACTCGGCGCGGGCGGCACCATCGCCCTCGTCCACGGCACGATCCGTATCCCCACCGACGGCTGGACGTCGCCGGGCGTCATCGCCTCCCTCGCCGCCGCGGCCGTGCTGCTCACCGGGTTCGTCCGGCACGAGCGCCGCACCGCCCACCCGCTCGTCGACCTGAACCTCTTCGCCGACCGCAGGTTCCGGGTCGGCACGCTGATCGCCGTGTTCGTGAACTTCGCGGTGATGGGCATCCTGTTCGTCGCCCCGCAGTACCTGGAGGCGGTCCTCGGCAACGACTCGTTCGGTACGGGGCTGCGCGTCCTGCCCCTGATCGGCGGCCTGATGGCGGCCGCCACCGTCAGCGAGTCCCTGGTGCCGCGGCTCGGCGCCCGCACCGTGATCCCCGCCGGGCTCGCGCTCCTCGCGGCCGGCGCCCTGCTAGGCGCCACCACCGCACCCGGCGACGGCTACGGCTTCACCGCGCTCTGGCTGGGCCTGACCGGGCTCGGCTTCGGGCTCGCGGTCGTCCCGGCCACCAGCCTCGTCATGGGCGTCCTGCCCGAGACCGGCACCGGCTCCGGCACCAGCCTCCTGGAGACCGTGCAGCAGCTCGGCGGCACCCTCGGCGTCGCGGGCCTCGGCAGCCTGCTGGGCTACGGCTATCTGCAGCGGCTCGACACGGACGGGCTGCCCGCACCGGCCGCGACCGCCGCCGGTGACTCGGTCACCGGCGCCGACGCGGTAGCCGACGGGCTCCACCTGCCCGGCCTCGCCGACTCCGCGCACGCCGCGTTCGTCCACGGCATGGACCTGGTCCTGGCCGGCTGCGGCATCCTGGCCCTGCTCGCTTCGGTCGCCGCGGCCCTGCTGCTACCCCGCGGGAGCGCGGACGGTGCGGCCACGGAGGTGGCCCGTTCGGTGCCCGAGCCCGCAGAATCGCTGATATGACGACGCGTGCGACACCGGCGAAGACGGCACCGGCCAAGCCCCAGGGCCTGCGGGAGCGCAAGAAGCAGCAGACCCGGCAGCGCATCCGCGACGAGGCCTACCGCCTCTTCGCGGAGCACGGCTACGAGGCCACGACCGTCGACCAGATCGCCGAGGCCGCGGACATCTCGCCCTCCACCTTCTTCCGGTACTTCCCGTCGAAGGAGGAGGTCGTCATCGAGGACGAGTACGACCCCGCGCTCGCCGAGGCGCTGCGGGCCCGCCCCGCGGACGAGCCGATCGTCGACGCGCTGCGCGGCGCCCTCACCGGCCCGCTCGGCTCCATGCTGGAGGGCGATCTCGAACAGCTGCTGCTGCGCACCCGGATCACCTTCACCGACCCGGCGATCAGGGCCCGTTCGGTGGCCGAGCAGGAGCGCAGCGAGCGGGTCGTCGCCGAGGTGATCGCGGAGCGCACCGGCCGCGACCCCGGCGAGCTGGAGATCAAGTGCGCGGCCGCCGCCCTCATCGCCGTCTTCACGACGCTGGTGCGGCACTGGGTGGAGGGCGACGGCAAGGAGGACCTGCTGGCGCTCTACGACCGCCATCTGCCCATGCTGGGGAGGGGGTTCAGCTTCTGAGGCCGGCGGGTGAGGATGCCCGTATGCGCTTCTCCCTGAACATCCCGAACTTCGGCGACTTCGCCGACGCCCGTACCGTCGCGAAGACGGCCGCCGCGGCCGAACAGGCAGGCTGGGACGGCCTGTTCATCTGGGACCACGTCGTGCACGACAAGCGGGTCCAGCGCGGCAAACCGTTCGGCGACCCGTGGATGCTGCTCACCGCCGCCGCCCTCGCCACCCGCCGGATCCGGCTCGGCGTCCTGGTCACGGCCGTGCCCCGCTACCGCCCCGAGCAGCTCGCCCGCCAGGTCGCCACGCTGGACGCGGTCAGCGGCGGGCGGGTCGTCTTCGGGGCCGGGCTCGGCGGGCCCGCCGACGACGAGTACGGCAGCTTCGGCGACACCGTCGACCGGGCCGTGCACGCCGAACGCCTCGACGAGGGGCTTGAGTTGCTGACCCGCTACTGGTCGGGGGAGACCGTCGACCACAGCGGCGCCCACTACCGCGTCCAGGAGACGCAGCTGCTGCCCGCCACCGTGCAGCGGCCCCGCCCGCCCGTCTGGGTCGGCGGCTTCTGGCCCCACCGGCGGCCGATGCGCCGGGCGGCCCGCTGGGACGGCGCGGCCCCGTTGTTCACCGACGCCCTGCACGGCGTCCCGCCGCGCCCCGAGCGGCTCGCGGAGGTCGTCTCGTACGTGCGCGAGCACCGGGCCGACCCCGAGGCACCGTTCGAGATCGTCGCGGGCGGCCTCACCCCCACGGAGAAGGGCAAGGCGCTCGACATCATCGGCCCGCTCGCCGACGCGGGCGCCACGTGGTGGGACGAACGGCAGCTGCAGAGCGGAGGATTCATCGACTCCTACGAAGCCGTCACCCGTCGCCTCGAAGTGGGTCCGCCCAGCCTGTGAGCCCGCTACTGTGCCGCCATGGGTGGGGATGATCAGCGGCCCGAGCCGCCTGCGCGGGTCTTCGTCAACCGGTTCGCGGCGGATGCGGCCACCGCGCCCGCCGCCGACCGCTGCGACTGCTTCCAGGGACCCCGGGAGCGGCCCCTCGAACTGCACACCGACCGTCAGGACACGACCGCGCCGGGCTGGCTGCACCTGCTGGAGCTGATCGACGAGGCGGCGGCAGACGGGCGCGAGGTGTTCCGGCCGCTGGCGGAGCTGAGCCCCGCCGAGCGCCGCCAGATCGTCACGCTCCCCGCGGCCGTCGCCAAGCTCACCGAGGTCAAGCACTTCGTCCTGTACGGCAGCAACCTGGTACGGATCCCGCCGGAGATCGGCGCCATGACGAGCCTGGAGGGGTTCGAGCCGTACACGTCCTACCGGCTGCACTGGTTCCCGTACGAGATCACGCGCTGCACGCGGCTGTGTCGGAGCACCGTCAGCACCCGTGCCCTGTACGGGAACTACAAGTACCGGCCGCCGTTCCCCCGGCTGTCCTCGAAGCCGCAGCCGGTGCCCGCCGGGCGCCGTTGCAGCGTCTGTGCGCGGGAGTTGACCGACGGCACGGCGCGCTGGACGTGGCTGTCGCTGAGGGTTGCCACCGATGTGCTGCCGCTGCTCGTACAGGCCTGCTCGCAGGAGTGCCTGAACGCGTTGCCCGAGGGGGACGCCCGGCACGCGCCGTCGCCGCACCAGGGCGGTCTCGTCGACGAGGTGTGACTCAGGGCCAGACGAGGCAGTACGGCTGATGCCCCGCCTCGTGCAGGCGGTGGCTGAAGTCCTGCCATTCGTGCAGGAGTTGGTACACGTTGAACGCGTCGCGGGGGCCGCCCCGGTCGGGGACCGTCGACCAGATGAACGCCGCGGCGCCGACGGCCTCCTCGCCGACCCCGCGCAGCGGGTCGACGACCGTCATCGGCAGCTTCACCACCGCGTAGTCGGGGTGCAGGACCACGAGCTCCAGCGGCGGGACCTTGTGCAGGGGTATGCCCTGGATGCCGGTGAGGACCATCGCGGCCATCGTCTCCGGCTTGATCTTGGTGAACATGCCGCCCATGCCCAGCTCGTCACCGCCGAGCTCCTCGGGCCGCATGGAGATCGGGACCCTGGCCGCCGTCGCGCCGTCGGGCGCGCCGAAGTATTTGTACGTCACCCCCACCCGGCCACCATTCCCGCTCGCGCTCCCCACCATCGGCTCCTCGCGGTCGTCGCGCCGGTGCTTCCCCCGCCGGGCACGCCGGGGGCCCAGGTCGTCGGTCCCCTCGCCCAGTCCGCCGCCACCGCGATGCATATCTCCACCCGACTGCTGTTCCAGGGCGCCAAGGCCCTTTTCTAGGCCGCGCGAGTGCCGACGCGCAACCCGATCATCGTGTCAGTGACCTCCCCCACGGTCACCCGCCGAAACGTGCCGACGGAACAACTGCGCGAGCACCGGGCTCGCAGGGGCTTGATGGGGAGAGTCTAGGTCGCCGCGGGTCCGCGCGGAGGGGCCACGGGAGACGGGCCGTACGCTGAGTGCATGGCAGAGGCGAACAACACCCCCTATCCCTACGAGGCACCCGTCTCGCAGGGACTCTTCGACCGCGCGTCCGTCGTCACGCCGGGTGGCGTGAACTCTCCGGTGCGTGCCTTCCGCGCCGTGGGCGGTACGCCCCGTTTCATGGTGTCCGGTACCGGTCCGTATCTGACGGACGCGGACGGACGCGAGTACGTCGACCTCGTGTGCTCGTGGGGGCCGATGATCCTCGGCCATTCCCACCCCGAGGTCATCGCGGCCGTGCAGGAGGCCGTCTCCCGCGGCACCTCCTTCGGCACGCCCGGTGAGGGCGAGGTCGCGCTCGCCGAGGAGATCGTCGACCGGATCGCGCCGGTCGAGCAGGTCCGCCTGGTGTCCTCCGGCACCGAGGCCACCATGTCGGCGATCCGGCTCGCCCGCGGCTTCACCGGCCGCGCCAAGGTGATCAAGTTCGCCGGGTGCTACCACGGGCACGTCGACGCGCTGCTGGCCGCGGCCGGCTCCGGCGTCGCCACCTTCGGTCTTCCCGACACCCCGGGCGTCACCGGCGCCCAGGCCGGCGACACCATCGTCCTGCCGTACAACGACATCGAGGCGGTGCGGGCCGCGTTCGCCGCGCACCCCGGCGAGATCGCCTGCGTCATCACCGAGGCGTCGCCCGGCAACATGGGCGTCGTGCCGCCGCGCGACGGCTTCAACGCCGGCCTGAAGGCGGCGTGCCAGGAGAACGGCGCGCTGTACATCTCCGACGAGGTCATGACCGGCTTCCGTACGTCGAAGGCCGGATGGTTCGGTGTCGACGGGGTCGTGCCCGACCTGATGACCTTCGGCAAGGTCATGGGCGGCGGCTTCCCGGCCGCGGCCTTCGGCGGCCGCGCCGACGTCATGGCGCACCTCGCCCCGGCGGGCCCGGTCTACCAGGCGGGCACCCTGTCCGGTAACCCCATCGCGACCGCCGCCGGCCTCGCCCAGCTGCGGCTCCTCGACGACGCCGCGTACGCCAAGGTCGACGCGGTCAGCGAGCAGCTGCGCTCGCTCGTCTCCGAGGCGCTCACCAAGGAGGGCGTCGCGCACCGCGTGCAGAACGCCTCCAACATGTTCTCGGTGTTCTTCACGGGGTCCTCCGACGAACCGGTGAAGAACTACGACGACGCGAAGGGCCAGGAGTCCTTCCGCTTCACCGGGTTCTTCCACTCGATGCTGGAGCAGGGCGTCTACCTGCCGCCGTCCGCCTTCGAGTCCTGGTTCGTCTCGACCGCCCACGACGAGCGGGCGATCGAGCGCGTCGCCGCCGCGCTCCCGGCCGCCGCCCGCGCCGCCGCGGAGGCCACCGCATGAGCGACGGCACGAGCAACGGCATCGCGAAGAGTGACGACGACATCACCGTCGTCCACCTGATGCGGCACGGCGAGGTCCACAACCCGGAGGGGATCCTGTACGGGCGGCTGCCCGACTACCACCTGTCCGAGCTGGGCCGGCAGATGGCCGACCGGGTCGCCGAGCACCTGTCGGCGCGTGACATCACGCACGTCGTCGCCTCCCCGCTGGAGCGGGCCCAGGAGACGGCGACGCCGATCGCCAAGGCGCACGGCCTCGACCTGGACAGCGACCGCCGCCTCATCGAGGCGGGCAACGTCTTCCAGGGCAAGACCTTCGGCGTCGGCGACGGCGCGCTGAAGAACCCGGAGAACTGGAAGCACCTGGTCAACCCGTTCAAGCCGTCCTGGGGCGAGCCGTACATCGACCAGGTCGTGCGGATGATGGGCGCGCTCGACGCGGCGAAGGACGCGGCGCGCGGCCACGAGGCAGTCTGCGTCAGCCACCAGCTGCCCATCTGGATCGTGCGCAGCTACGTGGAGAAGCGGCGGCTGTGGCACGACCCGCGCAAGCGGCAGTGCACCCTCGCCTCCCTGACCACGTTCACGTACCGCGGCGACCGGATCGTCTCCGTGGGCTACACCGAACCGGCCATCGACCTCGTCCCCGCGCACCTGCGGGCCGGGGCCAAGCCGGTGAAGGGCAAGGACAAGGCGTTCGGCGCCTGACGCTCCGCCCCTCCCGCCGCAGTCCAGGACCGCGGCACCGCACTACCGCGGAAAGGCCGCCGTCAACCGGCGGCCTTTCTGTGTTCCTCCTCTACGGCTCGTCAAATCACCCCAAAAGCGTCCCAATTCGGGGAACCTGCGTGTTCCTCGCGCCCTCTAAGGAGGTGCCCACCGTGAATGGGTGCAGAGCGCGAGGAATGGGGACGGTATGCGCGATGTCAGTCGTAGGGGACTCCTGGGGATGGGAGCGGGCGCGGCCGCGGCGGTGGCCGTGGCCGGCTGCGGCTCGGGCGACACCCCCGCCGCGTCCCCGGGCGGACAGGGCAGGCCCGGCCGTCCCGGCACGCCCCAGCAGCCCACGGCCAAGCCGATCGGCGACGGCTCGACCGCGTACACCGGCAAGCAGCCCAAGCAGCCGGGCGCACCCGAGCGGCTCGAACCGGGCCGGCGGCCGCCGCAGTTCGTGATCTTCTCCTGGGACGGCGCGGGCGAGGTGGGCAACGGCCTGTTCCCGCGCTTCCTCAAGCTCGCCGAGGACCACGGCGCGCACATGACCTTCTTCCTCTCCGGGCTCTATCTGCTGCCCGAGGACAAGAAGCGCCTGTACCGCCCGCCGAACAATCCGGTCGGCGCCTCCGACATCGGCTATCTCACCGACGACCACATCAAGGCGACGCTGAAGAACGTCCGGCAGGCCTGGCTCGACGGACACGAGATCGGCACGCACTTCAACGGGCACTTCTGCGCCGGCGGCGGCACGGTAGCCAACTGGACGCCCGCGCAGTGGCGCAGCGAGATCGACCAGGCCACGTCCTTCGTGAAGGAGTGGCGTACCAACACGGGGTGGACGCAGCTGCCCTCGCTCCCGTTCGACTACGACAAGGAACTGGTCGGCGGCCGTACGCCCTGTCTGCTCGGCCAGAACAATCTGCTGCCCACCGCCCGCGAGCTGGGCTGGCGCTACGACGCCTCGTCGCCCGGTGGCCGGCAGCGCTGGCCGGACAAGCGGATGGGGGTCTGGGACCTGCCGCTGCAGGCCGTCCCGTTCCCCGGCCACTCCTTCGAGGTCCTGTCGATGGACTACAACATGCTGGCGAACCAGTCCCGCAACTCCACGCGCGCGCCCTCGTACAACTACCCGGGCTGGCGCAAGCAGTCCGCCGCGGCCTACATCGCGGGCTTCAAGCGGGCGTACGAGACGAACCGGGCGCCGTTCTTCATCGGCAACCACTTCGAGGAGTGGAACGGCGGCATCTACATGGACGCCGTCGAGGAGGCCCTCAAGCACATCGCGGCCACCGCCGAGAAACACAGTGACGTGCGGCTCGTCTCCTTCCGGCAGTTCGTGGACTGGCTGGACGCCCAGGACCCCAAGGTGCTGGACAAAATGCGCACATTGGACGTGGGGCAGCGTCCGGCCGAAGGCTGGCAGAAGTTCCTCGCGAAGCCGCGCAAGACCTCGGAAACCCCCTCCTGAAGTGGCGCTTCTCCGTCATGAGGGGGGTGCCAAAGATCCCTTGAACGGACATGCGAAACTTTTCACATGAGTGCCGCCTGCCGCGCCCCCCGCACCGCCGCGACCACGCGCCGCGCCGCCCAGCTGACCGTAGGAGCCGCCGCCGCGGCCCTGGTCCTGACGGCGTGCAGTGGTGGTGGCGTCAACGGGAACGGCAACAACACCAACTTCGTGACGAGCACCGGCGGGATCTCCACCGTCAAGAAGGGCGACCGCAGCGACGCCCCTGTGCTCACCGGCAAGGACCTCAACGGCAAGCGGATGAGCACCGCCGACTACAAGGGCAAGGTCCTCGTGGTCAACATCTGGGGCTCCTGGTGCTCGCCGTGCCGCGCCGAGGCCAAGTACTTCTCCAAGGTCTCCGAGCAGACCAAGGACAAGGACGTCCAGTTCATCGGCATCAACACGCGGGACGCCCGCACCGACTCGGCGATCAACTTCGAGAAGGACTACGGGATCACCTACCCGAGCTTCTACGACCCCTCGGGCAAGCTGCTCCTCAAGTTCAAGCCGGGCACGCTCAACCCGCAGGGCATCCCCAACACGATCGTCATCGACCGCGACGGAAAGCTCGCCGCGCGCTCGCTCAAGGCGCTCAACGCCACGAGCCTGCACGAGATGATCGACCCCGTGATCGCGGAAAAGTGATCCCAGGTGCCCCCCACACTCGTCTCCCTCGCCGCTGACGGAATCAACGGCACCGTCGCGAGCGGTGCCCTGGTGGTCGCGCTGCCGATCGCCGTCCTCGGCGGACTCGTCTCGTTCTTCTCGCCGTGCGTCCTGCCGCTCGTCCCCGGCTATCTCTCGTACGTCACCGGGATCAGCGGCACCGACCTGGCCGAGGCCCGGCGCGGCCGGATGGCCGCCGGCGCCGCCCTCTTCGTGCTCGGTTTCACCGTCGTCTTCGTCTCCGGCGGCGCCCTGTTCGGGTACTTCGGGCAGACGCTCCAGGAGTACCGCGACGTCCTGTCCAAGATCCTCGGCGTCTTCATGGTGCTGATGGGGATCTTCTTCCTCGGCCTGATGCCCTGGCTCACTCAGCGCGAATTCCGCTTCCACAGGCGGCCGGTGGCCGGGCTCGTCGGCGCCCCGATACTGGGCGCCCTGTTCGGCATCGGCTGGACGCCGTGCATCGGCCCCACGCTGGCCGCCGTGAACACCCTCGCCTTCCAGGAGGGCAGCGCGGGCCGCGGCGCCATACTGATGGTCGCGTACTGCCTCGGCCTCGGCGTCCCCTTCGTGCTCGCCGCGATCGCCTTCCGCAAGGCGCTCGGCGCCTTCGGCTGGGTCAAGAAGCACTACACCTGGGTGATGCGGATCGGCGGCGGCATGATGATCCTGACCGGCGTCCTCCTGCTCACAGGTGCGTGGGACAGCCTTGTTCAGCAGATGCAGACCTGGTCCAACGGCTTCACGGTGGGAATCTGATCCATGAGCACCACACACACCGACAACAGTGAGCAGGAAGCCGCGGCCCAGCTCAGCACGGCTCCCGAGGAGGACCGCGCGCCGAACCTCCCCCAGCTGGGAGTGATCGGCTGGGCCCGCTGGTTCTGGCGGCAGCTGACCTCGATGCGGGTCGCGCTGATCCTGCTGTTCCTGCTCTCGCTCGGCGCGATCCCCGGTTCGCTGATCCCGCAGGCCGACACGAACCAGCTCAAGGTCGACGACTTCAAGAAGACCCACGACACGCTCGGGCCGCTCTACGACAAGCTCGGGATGTTCCACGTCTACAGCTCGGTGTGGTTCTCCGCGATCTACATCCTGCTGTTCGTCTCGCTGATCGGCTGCATCATCCCGCGCACCTGGCAGTTCGTCGGCCAGCTCCGCGGCCGCCCGCCGCGCGCGCCCAAGCGGCTCGACCGGCTGCCCGCGTACGCGACCTGGCGCACCGCGTCCGACGCGGAGTCCGTGCACACCGCGGCCCTGGAGCTGCTGAAGAAGCGGCGCTTCCGCGCGCACGTCACGGGGGGCTCGGTCGCCGCGGAGAAGGGCTATCTGCGCGAGGCCGGGAACCTGGTGTTCCACGTCGCGCTGATCGTGATGCTGATCGGTTTCGCCACCGGGCAGCTCTTCAAGTCCGACGGCACCAAGCTCGTCCTGGAGGGCGACGGCTTCGCCAACACGCTCTCCCAGTACGACGACTTCTCCTCCGGCAGCCTCTTCGACACCGACACCGGACTCGCCCCGTTCAGTTTCACGCTGAAGAACTTCGAGGGAACGTACGAGCGCACCGGCCCCAACAAGGGCACCGCGCGCACGTACAAGGCCGACGTCACCTACAGCCAGGGCGCCGACGGCAAGGCGAAGAAGGCGACCATCAAGGTCAACGAGCCGCTGGTCGTCGACGGCACCAAGGTCTTCCTCTCCGGCCACGGCTACGCGCCCGTGCTGACCGTGCGCGACGGCAAGGGCGACAAGGTGTTCAGCCAGCCCGTGCCGATGCTCCCGCTGGACTCCAACCAGACGTCCTCCGGCGCCGTCAAGGTCATGGACGGCTACCGCGACAAGGGCGGCAAGAAGGACCAGCTCGGCTTCAAGGCGTTCTTCGTGCCGACGTTCGCCGGCGCCGGCAAGGGCCAGATGTTCTCCCAGTTCCCGGCGCTCGACTTCCCGGTGCTCGCGCTGTCCGCGTACCACGGCAGCCTCGGCGTCGACTCCGGTCTGCCGCAGAACGTGTACCAGCTGGACACGACGAACCTGAAGGAGTTCAAGGACTCCAAGGGCGGGCTGTTCAAGCAGATGCTGCGGCCCGGCGAGACCATGAAGCTCCCGAACGGCGCCGGCTCGATCACGTTCGAGAAGGACGTCAAGGAGTGGGCGACCTTCGAGATCGCCAAGCAGCCCGGCACCGACTGGGCGCTCGCCGGCGCCATCGGCGCCATCGCGGGCCTGGTGGGCTCCCTGTTCATCCAGCGCCGCCGCGTCTGGGTGCGGGCCACCACCGGTCCCGACGGGATCACCGTCGTCGAGACGGCCGGGCTCGGCCGCAGCGAGTCCGCGAAGCTCCCCGAGGAACTGGGCGTGCTCGTCGAGCAGCTCCACGACCGGGCGCCGAGCGCCCCAGAAGACACCGATTCCGAGACCCCCGAACCACCCACAGCTGTTCCTGCCGCCGAAGGGGCTGAGAAGTGAATCTCGCCGCCGCGACCAACGAGAACCTGGCGCACATCAGTAACGTCCTCATCTACTCGTCGATGGCCGTCTACCTGCTGGCCTTCTTCGCCAACATGGCAGAGTGGATCTTCGGCAGCCGCAGCAAGACGGGTCGAGCCGCCGCCGCGCTGACCCAGCAGCCACAGGCCAAGGCCGCGGCCCCCGCGGTGCAGGTGAAGAAGAACGGCGGCACCGCCGTTCTGGAGCGGCCGCAGGTCGTCACCCGGGCCGCGTCCGGCTCGCGCGGTGACGTGCCGGACGGCCCCGGCGCCGCCGCCGGCGACGAGCAGGGCGACCTCTACGGCCGGATCGCGATCTCGCTCACGGCGCTCGGCTTCCTCATCGAGTTCGGCGGTGTCCTCACGCGCGCGCTGTCCGTGCAGCGTGCCCCGTGGGGCAACATGTACGAGTTCAGCATCACCTTCTCCACCGTCGCCGTCGGCGTGTACCTGGTCCTGCTGGCGATGAAGAAGAACGTCCGCTGGCTCGGCCTGCCGCTGGTCATCACGGTTCTGCTCGACCTCGGTCTCGCGACCACCGTGCTCTACACGGCGAGCGACCAGCTGGTCCCGGCGCTGCACTCGTACTGGCTGTACATCCACGTCTCGACCGCGATCTTCTGCGGCGCCGTCTTCTACGTCGGCGCGGTCGGCACGCTGCTCTACCTCTTCAAGGACTCCTACGAGAACAAGCTGGTCAAGGGCGGCAAGCCGGGCCGGTTCGCCACCTCGGTCCTGGAGCGGCTGCCCGCCTCGGCCTCGCTCGACAAGTTCTCGTACCGGGTGAACGCCGCGGTCTTCCCGCTGTGGACGTTCACGATCATCGCGGGCGCCATCTGGGCCGGTGACGCCTGGGGCCGCTACTGGGAGTGGGACCCGAAGGAGACCTGGTCCTTCATCACCTGGGTCGCGTACGCCTGCTACCTGCACGCCCGCGCGACGGCAGGCTGGAAGGGCCGCAAGGCCGCCTACCTGGCGCTGATCGCCTTCGGCTGCTGGCTGTTCAACTACTACGGCGTGAACATCTTCGTCTCCGGCAAGCACTCGTACGCCGGGGTGTGAGGCACGCGCAGGAGGGCCGGTTCCCGCTCGGGGACCGGCCCTCCTGCATGTCGGGACGTCGCGAACGGCTCAGCCGACGGTGATCGCGTCCAGCTTCCCCCGCAGGTACACGTGGGAGTCCACCGGCTCGTACGCCACCTTCCCCTTCGGCGCGGGCACCGGCTCGACCGTCGTGGCCGGGTCGCACTCGTAGAAGTAGACGAGCGACATCAGCTCCTCGGCGGGCGCGTCCGCCGGGGGCGGCAGCACGCGGTGGCGGCCCGAGCGCCAGCGGTCGCCGGTCCAGCGGGCCATCAGGTCGCCGATGTTGATGGTGAACGCGTCCGGGTCGAACGGCGCGTCCTCCCAGCCGCCCTCGTCCGTGAAGACCTGCAGGCCGCCCTTGCCGGCCTGCCGGTCCAGGACCGTGACCGTGCCGAAGTCGGTGTGCGGGCCGATCCGGAACTGACCCGGCTCGGGCGCGCCGACGACCTCGGTGCCCGGGTACCAGTTGATGTTGAAGCCCCAGGTGGGCCGGGCCGTGTGCCGGGTGAAGAAGTCGGCGGGCTCGTCGAGGGCCACCGCGAGCAGTTCCAGGAGCTGGTCGGACAGGGCCCGCATCTGCTCCAGGTACGTGTGCACCAGCTCGCGCAGCTCGGGCGCCTCCGCCGGGAAGACGTTCTCGCCGGACCACTCGGCGTGCACCGCCGGATCGTCGAAGGCGGTGTCGGTGGCGAAGGAGATCGACTCCTTCAGGTCCGGCGGGGTCTCGGTGCCCTCCGAGTAGCCGTTGGCCTCCGCGCCGGGGCCCAGCCAGCCGCGGCCGCCGACCTTCACCGCGTACGGCTCCTTCACGGCGGCGGGCAGCCGGAAGAAGGCGCGGGCCGCGTCCCGGATCCGGGTCCGCAGCGCCGGGTCCACGCCGTGGCCCGTGACCAGCAGGAAGCCGGCGGTCTGCAGGGCCGAGTCGACGGTCGCCGCGATCCCGGCGCGGGCCGCCGGGTCGCCGGACAGCCACGGCTTCAGGTCGATGGTCGGGATGCGAGGCGTGGACGTGCCACCGGAGGAAGCGCTCATGCGTCCACTTTCGGGCCGGGGAAACACCGGGGCAACGTGCGCGCCGTACTCTCCGGGCAGTCCGTACCCCGACGGAATGTCCGCAGGTCCCGCGCACCCTGGAGGTCTCCGTGCCCGCACTCACGCTCCGCGAGATCCTGGCCCTCGACGTCGTCGCCGACGCCTCGCCCGAACTGCTCGCGGGGGAGGGCGCGGTGGACCGGCCGGTGCGCTGGGTGCACTCCAGCGAGGTGTACGAGGGCGCGGGCTTCCTGGACGGCGGGGAACTGCTGCTCACCAACGGCTTCGCGTTCCTCGGCGCCGACGAGGGGGCGCTGCGGCGGTACGTGCGCGAACTCGCCGCCCGCGGGGTCGCCGGGCTCGCCGTGGAGGTGGGGCGCTCCCTGGAGCGGATGCCCGAGGACGTGGTGGCGGCGGCGCGGGAGCTGGGGTTCCCGCTGGTCGCGCTGCGCCGGGTGGTGCCGTTCGTGCGGATCGCGGAGGCCGCCAACCGGGCCATCGTCACGCACGGCATCGCCGCCCGCGCGGTGCCGGTCGTGCGGGCCGTCGACCACGGGGCCGCGCTGCTCGCCGACCTCGCCGACGGGCAGGCCCTCAACCAGCCGGAGGTGGCGGCCCGTTCGGCGCTCGCCGGGTTCCGGCCGGGGCCGGGGGTGCGGCTCGTCGGCGTCTCCGTGCACGGCCCGCAGGCCGCGGCTCTCCGGGCCCTCGTCGCCGTCGGGGGCGGCCTGCGCGCCGCGTTCCCCGGCGATGTGCTCGCCCTCGTGGTGCCGCCGCCGGGCCGGGACGCGGTCCGCGCCGTGCAGGACGCGCTGCGGGCCGCCGCCGAACCCGGGCTCACCGTCGCCGTCGGGCACGCCGTGGCCGCCGACGACGGCTGGCTGCGCTGGAGCGACACCCTGCGCGCCGCCCGGACGACGCTGGAGCTCGCGCTCACCGTGCCCGCGGCCGAACCGGCGTACGGGGAGGGCCCGTTGGTGACGTCGTCCCGGGCGCTCGCCCTGGAACGGGAGCTGACCCGCGGTGGCGTCGAGGCCAACCGGGACCGGCTCGCCCGCCTCGTCGAGCACGTGCTCGGGCCGCTGCTCGCCTGGGAGGCCGTGCACGGCAGCGACCTGGTGCGCACCCTGGAGGTCCATCTGCGGCACGGCTGCAGCCCGACGCGGACCGCGGCGCTGCTGCACATCGGGCGGCAGTCGCTCTACCAGCGCCTGGAGCGGATCGAATCGCTGCTGGGGGTGGAGGTCGGCGACCCGGAGCTGCTCGGGGAGCTGCTGGCGGCGGCGTGCGCTGCCCGGGTGGTCGGCGTTCAGAGCTCCAGCGCGCGCCAGATCCTGTCGGGCAGGGTGCGCGCGGCCTGATCCAGGTCGACGTCGCCGACGGAGAGCCAGCGCCGGGCCACGGCGACGACCGGGCCGAGCACCAGGCTCTCCAGCAACGGCGTGGGCAGCGGGGCGAGTTCGCCCGAGGCGATGTGCCGCTCCAGCCACGCCGAGACCGGGGACAGGCGTGCCTCCTGGCTGTCACGCAACTGCCGGGCCTGTGCCATGCCGAGCCGGTCCGCGTAGGAGGAGTGCAACAGGCGGGCGGCGTCCGGGTGTTCGCCGACGAACGCCAGATAGGCCCGGACGACCGCGTGGATCCCGGTGCGTGCGGTCCTGGCCCCGGTGAGCGCCTCGGTCACGTCGTCGAGGAGCCGGCCGAGCCACTGCAGCAGCAGGGCGTTCATCAGCCCGTCGACGCTGCCGAAGTGGTGGTACAGGCTGCCCAGGCTCACCCCGCTGGACGCCGTCAGCGCGCTGACGGTCACACCGGCCTCGCCCTCGTCGGCGTAGACCGCGAGGGCCGCGTCGAGAAGGCGCCCGGCCGTCTCGGCGCCGCGCTGCTGCTTGGGGCTCATGGTGGAAGTCAGCGTAAAGCACGAGGCAAAGCCGCATGTCAGCGGCTGCTCTCCGGTTGTGTTTCTGAAGTGAATTTCTAGAAAGTCACTCCAATTCGATGACGTGCTGCGTCACACTGGCCCTCGTGCCAGAGAACTCCATAGCCCCCACACGGAGACGCGTCCGTCCGACGGTGCTCGCGGCGGCGGCCCTGACCGTCCTCGCCCTGCCGGTGCTGACCGGCTGCGGCGAGAGCGAGAACGACGCGGCGTCCGGCTTTTCGCCGTCGTACGCGCCGACCTACTCACCGACCTACTCGTACGCACCCTCCGACCAGCCGAGCGACCTCTACTCGCCCACCGACGACGACGCGTCGTCGTACGACGACCCGTCCTACGGCGAATCGGCGGACACCGAACCCAGCGAGGACCCCAGCCCGTACACCTCGGGCACCTGCCTGAACGGCACGCTGCCGGACTCGACCACCGCGCAGGCCGTGAACGACGTCGACGAGGTGGACTGCTCCGCCGCCGATGCGCACTACAAGGTCATCCAGACGTTCCCCATGACGTCCGACATGTCCCAGTGCAACGCCAACTCCCAGACGCAGTACGCCTTCTCGTCCCGCTACACCATGAACGGCGCCGTCGTCAGCGAGTACGTGTACTGCCTGGTCGGCCTGGGGTCGTACGCGCGGTGAGCTCCGAGGAGACGGGCGGGTTCGACCTCGCGGGCAGCGGGGCCGAACCGCTGCGTGCGACGGACCCGCGGCACATCGGCACCGTCCCCCTGCTGGGGCGGCTCGGCACCGGCGGCATGGGGCGGGTCTACCTCGGTGTCGTCGACGGCCGGTTCGCCGCGGTCAAGCAGATGCTGGCGTCCGTCGTCGCCGAGGACCGCGGCTTCGTACGGCGCTTCGGGCAGGAGCTGGACAACCTGGCCCGCCTGCCGGCGGCGGCCACCGCGCCGCTGCTCGACGGTGACCGGGACGCCGAACCTCCGTGGTTCGCCACGGAGTTCGTTCCCGGTATCACCCTCGCCGAGGCCGTCGAGCGCCACGGGGGAGCGCTCGACGGCCCCGGCCTGTGGTCGCTGCTCGGTTCGGCGGCCGAGGGCCTCGCGGCCGTGCACGCCCTCGACATGGTGCACCGCGACCTGAAGCCGTCCAACGTGATGCTGACCTCCGGCGGTGTCACCCTCATCGACTTCGGGATCGCCCGCGCGGCCGAGCAGAGCCAGCTGACCCGGACCGGTCTCGTCGTCGGCACGCCCGCCTACATGTCGCCCGAACAGGCCAACGGGGCAAGGAGGTTGAGCTCGGCCTCGGACGTCTTCTCGCTCGGGCTGCTCGTCGCGTACGCGGCCGGCGGACGCTGGCCGTTCGGGGACGGCGAGGGCAGTCCGCTGTACCGGATCGTGCACGACGAGCCGGACCTCGGTCCGGTGCGCGCGCGGGACCCACGGCTCGCCGATGCCGTGGCGGCCTGCCTGGACAAGGACCCCGAGGGCCGTCCGACCGCCACCGAACTCGTCGAACTCGCCGCTCGGCAGGGCGGGTTGGGCGACAGCCCGGTCTGGCCGGGTCCCGTCATGGACCTGGTCGCCGAGCGGGCCGCGTTCGCGGCGCGGGTGCCGGAGGGGACACCCGCGCCGCCGCCGGTCACGGAACCCGAGCCGGAGCAGAAGCGGGAGCAGGCGCCCGGCCGGCGTGAGCGGCGCCGCCGCATGATGCTCGTCGTGCTGCCGGTCGTCGTGGTGGCGGGCGGCGCGTCGCTCGCCCTGCGCCTGCTGCCGTACACCTCGGAGGGCGGCGACGCCGCGGCGTCGACCCCGTCCGCCTCCGTCAGCGCGTCCCTTGACCCCACCGGATCGGCGAGCGCCTCCGCCTCCCGCTCCGCGTCGCCGTCCGCCTCCGCGTCGCCCTCGGCCAAGAAGTCCCGTAAGCCGAAGAAGGACACGTCCGCGCAGGGCGATGACAGCAAGGGCGCGGGCACGGGGCAGGAGGGCGGTAGCGCCTCGGGCGCGTCCGGAGGTGGCGGCGGCGACTCCGGTGGGTCCGGCGGGAGTTCGGGCGCAGGCACCAGCGGCACCAGCGGCGGTACCGGCACCTCGGGCGGCGGGGGCGGCTCCGACACCGCGCCCACCTCGGGCTCGTACCGGCTGAAGAACGCCTCCACCGGCACCTGCCTGGTGCGCACCTCCGGGCCGGAGGTCGGCATGGGCAGCTGTTCGTCCACCGAGGCCACCTGGAAGCTGCTGCCCAGCGGCGGCAGCTTCCAGCTCTACAACGCGTCCACCAGCATGTGCCTCACCAATGCCTACGACGGCCAGAACGTGACCGTGGCCGGGTGCTCCGGGCTCGGCATCGTGTGGAACTGGGGCTCGGGCGGGACGCTGAAGAGCACGAAGAGCAACGGCTGCCTCGACGTGCGGGGCTACATGAGCGGGGTCACCACGGCGACCTGCTCGGGCGCCGCCGCCCAGCGCTGGACCCGGACGTAGCTCAGGCGGCCACGCGCAGCAGCAGCTTGCCCGTGGTCGTGCGGGAGGCGAGGGCGCGGTGGGCCTCGGCCGCGTCGGCGAGGGCGTACTCGCCGGTGACCGGGAGCTCGATGCCGGGGACGGCGAAGGCGTGCTCGGCGAGGGAGCGCAGCTCCTGGGGCGCGGTCTGCGCCAGGCCGAGGATCGAGAAGCCGCTCACGGACAGGCCGGTCGGGTACAGCTCGGGCTGGCCGACCTGCCAGGCCGGGGCGGAGCTCGCGTTGCCGAAGGAGACCAGGCGGCCGAAGACGGCCAGGGCGCCGAGGGTCTCGCGCAGCACGTCGCCGCCGACCGGGTCGAGCGCCAGGTCGACGCCCTTGCCGCCGGTCAACTCCCGTACGGACGCGCCGAATCCGTCGGCGAGGACCACGTCGTCGTAGCCGTACTTGAGCGCGTACGCCGCCTTCGCCCCGCTGGAGACGACGCCGATGACACGGCCCGCGCCCGCCGCCTTCGCGAGCTGCCCGGCGACCGTGCCGACGCCGCCCGCCGCGCCCTGCACGAGCACCGACTCTCCCGCACCGATCCGGCCCACGGTGTGCAGCAGCGCGTACGCGGTCGGCAGCACCGTCGGCAGGGTCGCCGCGGTGCGCAGGTCCGCTCCTGCGGGCAGCGGGAAGGTGGTGACGGCGTCGGCCACGACGACCTCGGCGTAGGCGCCGCCCTCGGTGAGCGCGGCGACCTCCTGGCCGACCGTGAAGCCCTCGACTCCCGTTCCCAGCGCGCGGATCCGGCCGGAGACCTCAAGGCCGGGCACGTAGGGGAGCGACGGCACCCGGTAGCCCTCGGCCCGCGCCTTGTGGTCGGCGAAGTTCACGCCGACGTACGCCACGTCGATCGCCACCTGGCCGGGCCCCGGCTCGGGGAGCGCCACCTCCGCCTGCTCCAGCACCTCGGGACCGCCGTACTGTCCGAACCGCACCGCGCGCATGGCACACCCCTCGTCCGCGACCCTGAGTGTTCGTCGGGCGACGAACACTGGCACGGCTCAGACTGTACGACGCGGAGCGAACACTCGGCAAGCGATCGCGTACACCGCCGCGGCGACCAGGAACCCGACGAGGCAGGTGATGTCGCCCAGCGCCGGCCACCGCTCCGGCGCCCAGCCCACGTACCGTTCCTGGTTGGAGAAGAGCGGCACGGAGACCGCGACACCCGCCAACAGGGCCGCGAAGCCCGGCCAGTTGCCGAACGACCGGTCCGTGAGGCGCGCGGCCAGGACGCTGTCGTCGGTGCCCCGCATGCGCCACCGCTCGACCAGCAGCACGCCCAGCCAGGGCCCGATCCAGTACGCGATGACCAGCAGGAACGTCTCGTACGCGTGCCCGGCGTCGGCCAGCGAGGACCAGGCGGCCGCCGTCCCGGCCAGGCCCGAGACCAGGACGAGCGTGGAGCGGCCGAGCCACTTCGGCAGACGCAGGCCGAGCGAGGTGACCGAGATGGCGGACGAGTAGACGTTGATGGCGTTGGCCGATATCGCGCCCAGCATGATCGACAGCAGCACCAGGTTGCCGAGCCAGCCCGGGAGGTGGCCGGTGAACGCGGCCGTGGGCGTCGCGTCCTTCGGGGCCGCGATCGTCGCCGACGCCGCGCCGATCAGCGAGACCGCCGAGACGGACAGGAAGAGGCCGAGCGCCGGGAACAGGGCCGTGCGCAGCCGGTTCGCGGTGCGCGGCAGATAGCGGGAGTAGTCGGCCGCGTTCGGGTTCCAGCCCGCCGCGTACCCCCACGCCGTGCTGAGCGCAAGGAGGAAGCCGCCGGTCCCGCCGCCGCTGCCGGGCGCCGACAGATCGGCCTTGCCGAAGGTCCACACACCCGCCACCAGGAACACCACGGCGAGGACCGGGAACGCGTACCGCTCGAAGGCGTGCACGAAGTTGTGGCCGATGAAGCCGATCAGGATCTCGGCCGCGACCACGAGCAGGAGAGAGGGCAGCGGGCGCAGGCCGGTGAGCGTGTTCAGGGCGAACGCGGCGCTGACGCTGTTCACCGCGAACCAGCCGACGCCCGCCATCAGCGCGGTCACGCCCGACGGCAGCAGATTGCCGCGGTAGCCGAACGCGAACCGTCCGATCACCATCTGCGGCACCCCGAACCGCGGCCCGTCCAGCGAGAGGACGCCCTGCGTGAGCGCGCCGAGCGCCGTGCCGAGCAGCAGGGCCGCGGCCGCCTGCCAGAAGCTCAGGCCGAAGAAGAGCACCGAGATCACGCCGATGTAGACCGTCGCGAACTCGATGTTGGGAGAGGCCCAGGTCCAGATCAACTGGCGCGGGCTGCCGTGCCGTTCGGCGTCGGGGATCGGATCGGAGCTGGCCGACTCGACGGCGATGACCTTGTCGCCGTAGGCGGGCGGGGCCGGCGGAGCGGCGTCTGTGCTGGTGGAGGCGGTCGTCATGCCCCCTGAGTGTCCGGTGGCGGACGCGCCGCGCACAGGGGCGCACTGTCCGCTTCAGGGGGCGTGACGACGTACAGCTTGTACGGGGGCACCCGGCGACGGCTACTCGCCGATGTCCTCGTTCCACAGCTCCGGGCGGGCGGCGATGAAGTCCTCCATCATGCCGACGCACTCGGGATCGTCAAGCAGCACGATCTCGACACCGTGCTCGGCCAGCCAGTCGTGCCCGCCGTGGAAGGTGCGCGCCTCACCGATGATCACGCGCGAGATGCCGAACTGCCGGACCAGGCCCGAGCAGTACCAGCAGGGGCTCAGGGTGGTGACCATGGTCGTGCCCTTGTAGGAGCGCTGGCGCCCGGCGTTGCGGAACGCGTCGGTCTCCCCGTGCACCGACGGGTCGTCGTCCTGGACGCGGCGGTTGTGGCCCCGGCCGAGCACCTTTCCGTCGGCGGAGTACAGCGCTCCGCCGATCGGGATGCCGCCCTCGGCGAGACCGGCCTTCGCCTCCTCGACGGCGGTGGCGAGCCAGGTGCGGGCGAGATCGAGATCCATGACGTACGGCCTTTCTAGACGGCGGTGGTGATGTCGGTACGGTCGCGGCGGCGCAGCAGAGCGTAGAGCCCGGCGCCGATGACGAACCCGACCGGGCAGGTCAGATCGCCGACCGCCGGCCAGTTGCTCGGCACCCAGCCGACGAACAGGGTCTGGTTGGAGAACAGCGGCACGGAGACGGCGACGCCGACGAGCAGCGCGACGAGCCCCGCGTGATTGCTGAACGTACGGTCCTGGAGGCGGTCCGCGAGTGCCGTGTCGGGCAGCGCGCGCAGCCAGTGCTCCATCAGGACGACGCCCAGCCAGGGCGCGATCCAGTACGCGATGACCAGCAGGAAGTTCTCGAAGGCGTGCCCGGCGTCGGCGAGCGAGGCCCAGCCCGCGGCCGTGCCGATGGCGCCGACGAGCGCGACGAGGGCGCCGCGGTTCATCCACCGCGGCAGCGTCAGGTCGAGCGAGGAGATGGAGACGGCCGCCGAGTAGACGTTCAGGGTGGCCGCGGCCATCGCGCCCAGGATGATCGCGACGAGCGTGAGGTTGCCGAGCCAGCCCGGCAGCTGCCCGGTGAACGCGTCGGTGGGGGAGGCGTCGGCGGGCGCGGCGAGCGTGGCGGAGGCCGCGCCGATCACCGAGACGACGGCGACCGAGACGAACAGGCCGAGCCCCGCGTACCAGGCGGTGGCCCGGCGCGAGGTGTCGGCGGGGAGGTAGCGGGCGTAGTCGGCGGCGCACGGGTTCCAGCCCGCGGTGAAGCCGAAGCAGGCGCTGAAGGCGAGCATGAACCCGCCGAAGCCGCCGGTGCCCGTGGTGCCGGAGACGTCCGCGTCCTTGAAGATCCACACCCCGGCGAGCAGGAAGATCACGGCGAGGACGGGGAAGGCGTACTGCTCGAAGCGGTGCACCAGGTCGTGCCCGACATAGCCGATGACGACTTCGAGGACGACGAGGATCAGCAGGCTCGGCAGCGGCGCGAGCCCGGTGAGCGAGTTGAGGGCGAAGGCGCCGCCGACGGTGTTCACGGCGAACCAGCCGACACCGGCGACGAACGCGTTCACGGCGGACGGCAGCGCGTTGCCCTGGTGGCCGAAGGAGAGCCGGCCGATCACCATCTGCGGGACGCCGAACCGCGGCCCGTCCGTGGACAGCATCCCGTGGGCCAGCGAGCCGAGGCCCGCGCCGAGCACGAGCGCGGCGACGGCCGGCCAGAAGCTCAGGCCGAACGCGGAGACGGAGAGCACCCCGATGAAGACGGTGGCGAAACCGACCTGGGGCGAGGCCCAGGTCCACAGCAGCTGACGGGGCGAGCCGTGTCGGCGCTCGGGCGGCACGGGGTCGGCCCCGTGGTCCTCTACGGCGATCAGCTTCTCGGCGCCGGTGGCGACTTCGGGCGCGGGGGCATGCGGGGATCTGGACATGGGCCTTTACGGGGGTGGTGCGGGGCGGGGATCAGCTACCAGTGTGCGCTACACCGATCTCCGCCCGTACGGGCCCTTGGTCCCCGGTGACCGGGCCGGGACTCAGTCGAGGTCCTGCTCGCGCTCGCGGCGCTTGAGCTCCTCCTCGCGGCGGCGCAGATCGGCCTCCCAGTCCTTGAGCAGCGCCTCGTCCTTTTTGTTCTCCTCCTTGAGGGAGGCGAGGAACGCCGGGTTGTCGTCCGGCGCGACGTACTGGACCTGGTGGTTGCGGTGCCACTCGGACGGCGTCGACCCGCCGGCCGGGGCGTGCCGGACCTTGCCCGCGACCAGCCAGGCGATCGGACCGATCAGTACTTCGCCGAAGAACAGGATGATGAGCACCCAGACCACCTTCGGCAGCCCCCGCACCTCCTCCTCCGGAGTGTTCAGGCAGTCGATGAACGCGTAGATCCACAGCGCCAGGACCAACAGGAACGGCAAGTAGCGGAGCATGGTGGCGCGATCCCCCAAGATGCGGAAAAGGGCTCACAGGGCCCCCGATGACCGGGCCAGGTTAGCGGTTGCCGGATACTGGAGGGCATGGCTTACGACGATCTTCGCTCCCTGCTCCGGGCGCTGGAGCGCGAGGGCGACCTGAAGCGCATCAAGGCCGAAGTCGACCCGTACCTGGAGGTCGGTGAGATCGTCGACCGGGTGAACAAGGCCGGCGGCCCGGCCCTGCTCTTCGAGAACGTGAAGGGCTCCTCGATGCCCCTCGCGATGAACGTGTACGGCACCGACCGCCGGCTCCTCAAGGCCCTCGGCCTGAAGTCGTACGACGAGATCAGCCAGAAGATCGGCGGTCTGCTCAAGCCCGAACTGCCGCAGGGCTTCGTCGGCATGCGGGAGGCGTTCGGCAAGCTCGGCGCGATGACGCACGTACCGCCGAAGAAGGTGAAGTCCGGCGACGCCCCCGTGCAGGAGGTGGTCCTGACCGGCGACGACGTCGACCTGGACCGGCTTCCGGCGCTGTTCACCTGGCCGGAGGACGGCGGGTCCTTCTTCAATCTGGGCCTGACCCACACGAAGGACCCGGACACGGGCGTGCGCAACCTCGGGCTCTACCGCCTCCAGCGCCACGACAAGCGCACCATCGGCATGCACTGGCAGATCCACAAGGACAGCCGCAACCACTACCAGGTCGCCGCCAAGCGGGGCGAGAAGCTCCCGGTCGCCATCGCCTTCGGCTGCCCGCCGGCCGTGACGTACGCGTCGACGGCGCCGCTGCCCGGTGACATCGACGAGTACCTGCTCGCCGGGTTCATCCAGGGCAAGCGGGTCGAGATGGTCGACTGCAAGACGGTCCCGCTGCAGGTCCCGGCCCACGCCGAGGTCGTCGTCGAGGGCTGGCTGGAGCCGGGCGAGATGCTGCCGGAGGGCCCCTTCGGCGACCACACGGGCTTCTACACGCCGCAGGAACCGTTCCCGGCGCTGAAGATCGACTGCGTGACGATGCGCAAGCGCCCGCTGCTCCAGTCGATCGTGGTCGGCCGTCCGCCGACGGAGGACGGGCCGCTGGGCCGCGCCACGGAGCGCTTCTTCCTGCCGCTCCTGAAGGTGATCGTCCCGGACATCGTCGACTACCACCTGCCGGAGTCGGGCGGCTTCCACAACTGCGCGATCGTCTCGATCGACAAGAAGTACCCGAAGCACGCCCAGAAGGTGATGAGCGCGATCTGGGGCGCGCACATGATGTCGCTGACGAAGCTGATCGTCGTGGTCGACTCCGATTGCGACGTCCACGATCTTCATGAAGTCTCGTGGCGGGCGCTGGGCAACACCGACTACGCCCGCGACCTGATGATCACCGAGGGGCCGGTGGACCACCTGGACCACGCCTCGTACCAGCAGTTCTGGGGCGGCAAGGCGGGTATCGACGCGACGAAGAAGTGGCCCGAGGAGGGCTACACGCGGGACGGAGGCTGGCCCGAGATGGTCGTCTCCGATCCCCGGACGGCGGCCCTGGTGGACCGCCGCTGGAAGGAGTACGGACTGTCGTGAGCAGCGCATCAGCAGCAATCCCGCAGCCGGGACGGACCAAGGCGTTCCTGCGCCTGGTCATGATCGAGCACTCGGTGTTCGCGCTGCCCTTCGCCTACATCGCGTCCCTGACCGCGATGTTCGAGCTGGACAAGAACATCCACTGGGGGCTGCTGCTCCTGGTGACCATCTGCATGGTGGGCCTGCGCACGTTCGCGATGGCGGCGAACCGGATCATCGACCGCGAGATCGACGCCCGTAACCCGCGCACCGCCCACCGCGAACTGGTCACCGGCGCGGTCTCGGTGAAGTCGGCGTGGACGGGCGCGCTCATCGCGCTGGTCGTCTTCCTGGGCGCGGCCGCGCTCCTGAACCCGCTCTGCCTGGCCCTGGCCCCCATCGCGGTGATCCCGATGGTGGTCTATCCGTACGGCAAGCGGTTCACGAACTTCCCGCAGGCGATCCTGGGCCTGGCCCAGGCGATGGGCCCGATCGGCGCCTGGATCGCGATCACGGGGGAGTGGTCCTGGACCGCGGTGATCCTCGGCCTCGCGGTCGGCATCTGGATCGGCGGCTTCGACCTCATCTACGCCTGCCAGGACGTGGAGACCGACCGCGAGGTCGGCGTGAAGTCCGTCCCGGCCCGCTTCGGCATCCCGGCCGCGATCTGGGGCGCGCGCGTCTGCCACACGCTGACGACGGCCCTGTTCGTCTGGTACGCCCTCGTCACCGATGCCGGAACGTTCTTCTGGGTCGGCCTGGTGATCGTCGCGGGAGCCTTCCTCTACGAGCACTCGATCGTCAAGCCCCACGACCTGTCCCGCCTGAACCGGGCGTTCTTCCAGGTCAACGGCTTCATCGGGATCGCGCTCTTCGTGTGCGCGCTGCTCGATCTGCTGGTGCGGGGCCTGACGGTCTAGGACTGGTCGCGGTACGCGGATGAGGGTGGCGGCGCCGAGTGGGTGCCGCCCCCCGGGGCCTCAGGCCGCCGGGAGCCGAGGGCGCCGTCGGCGCGACAGCGCGAACGCCGCCGCCACTCCGGCCATCAGCCCGATCAGATGCCCCTGCCAGCTCACCCCGTCGTTCGTGGGGGAGAGGCCGGCCAGGAACGTCGTGCCCCAGTACGCGGCTATCAGCAGGCCGACCACGATGCCGAGCGGGCGGCGCTCCACGAAGCCGGACAGCACCACGAAGCCGAACAGGCCGAATATCAGGCCCGACGCGCCCGCCGTGTTGGTGTGGTCGGGGGCCACCAGCCACACGCCCAGGCCGTCCGCGACGATGATCAGCGCGCACGCCAGGAAGAAGCGGCGCAGGCCGCCGAGCGCGGCGACGAAGCCGAGGACCAGCAGCGGGATCGAGTTCGCCGCGACATGGGCGAAGCCGAAGTGGATGAAGGACGCCGGGACGACGTCGATCAGCTCGGAGGGCTCGCGCGGCTGTATGCCGAAGCTGTCGAGGGCGTGGCCCGATACCACGTCGATCACTTCGAGCAGCCACAGCAGGGCCACCCAGCCGACCATCACCTTGCCGGCCGCGAGTGCGCGATCGCCCGCGCTCCACTGCTGCTCCGTGCGCTTCCCTGTTTCGTACGTCATCTCGTCCCCCCCACTCGCAGAACGCCCTCGGCCCCTGCTCAAGTTCCCTCTTGAGCATGCCGGATAGGCTCGGGTGTGTGGAGCACGTCAACGCAAGCAGCCGCATCCCCTGGGTCGTCGGGGTGTCCGGCGCCTCCGGAACCCCGTACGCCGCGTCCGTGCTGCGTGCGCTGATCGACGCCGGTGAGGCCGTCGACCTGGTCGTCTCGCGGGCCTCGCGGCTCACGCTCCTGGACGAGACCGGTATCTCGTTCCGGGACGCGCACTGGCACGAGGACCTCACCCAGTGGCTGGCGCGGGGCGCCGACGGGAAGCCGGGGACGTTCGGCGGGCTCGATCTGAGCGACGTGCGGTACTGGCCGGCCGGTGACCTCGGTGCCGGGCCGTCCTCCGGGTCGTACCCGGTCAAGGGCATGATCATCGTGCCCGCTTCGACGGCGTGCGTGGCCGGTGTGGCGCTCGGTCTCTCGAAGGACCTGCTGCAGCGGGCGGCGAGCGTGACACTGAAGGAACGGCGGCCGCTGATCGTCGCCGTGCGCGAGACGCCGCTGAGCGGGCAGACGCTCAAGCACCTGGTGTCGCTGGACGAGGCGGGCGCGGTCGTGCTGCCCGCCTCACCGGCGTTCTACGCGGGGGCGACGCACATCCAGGATCTGGTGGACTTCGTCGCGGGGCGGGCGCTGGACGCGGCAGGAGTGCCGCACACGCTGTACCGCCGATGGGAGGGGGAGCTGGGGGGAGGCTCTCGTGAGCGCCGGGATTAGCGCTTCTTGTGGCGTGCGGCGGGCTTCTTCGCCGCGCGGGCCTCGGTCGTGGCGGGCTGGTGGACACGGGAACGATTGGCCTCGTCCTGCATCGCGCGCATGCGGGCGTAGGCCATCTCGATCGTGAACACGGTGACGACTCTCCTGAAGATCTCTGACGAAGCTGTGGAAACTGAGCTTTAGAAATTGTGGGGTGTTGGCCCCGCACGCCTTAGATTCTATACGTAAACTCGCGTCAACGCTGAACAATGAAAGGCTTTGGACCTATGGACGCCGTGGACAGGCAGCTCATCCAGGCCCTGCGCGAGAACGGCCGCGCCTCGTATGCGGAGTTGGGCCGGCTCGTCGGCCTGTCGGGACCCAGCGTCACGGACCGCATCAACCGTCTTGAGGCCGCCGGCGTGATCACCGGCTACCGCGCCACCGTCGACTCCGCCTCGCTCGGACTCGGCGTCACCGCCCTGATCGGCATCTCGCTCTCCGACGCGGCCGACCACGAGGACGTCGCGCGCCGCCTGAAGGACCTGCACGAGATCGAGGACTGCTGGTTCATCGCGGGCGACGACTCGTACATGCTCAAGGTGCGGGCCAGCGACGTCGACGGCCTGGAGAAGACGATCCGCCGGCTGAGCGGGACGAAGGGTGTGTCCCGTACGCGCACCACGATCGTGCTCTCCACGAAGTGGGAGAACCGGGTCGGGGAGCTTCCCGAAGAGGTGTGAGACCCGGGGCGTACGGTGGACCCGACTCTTATGGGTCTCTTGAGTTGAGGAGAGGTACGGGCATGGACGCAGGGCTCAAGCGCGAGCTGGAGCAGAAGGTCAGGGACGGTGATCGGCTGTCCCGCGAGGACGGCATCGCGCTCTACGAGTCGGACGACCTGGCCTGGCTCGGCGGCCTCGCGCACGAGGTGCGTACCCGCAAGAACGGCGACGTGGTGCACTTCAACGTCAACCGTCACCTCAACATGACGAACGTCTGCACCGCCTCGTGCGCCTACTGCTCGTTCCAGCGCAAGCCGGGCGAGAAGGACGCGTACACGATGCGCATCGAGGAGGCGGTCAAGCTCGCCAAGGCGATGGAGTCGGAGAACCTGACGGAACTCCACATCGTCAACGGCCTGCACCCGAACCTGCCGTGGCGCTACTACCCGCGGTCCCTGAAGGCGCTCAAGGAGGCCCTGCCGAACGTCGGGCTCAAGGCGTTCACGGCCACCGAGATCCACCACTTCGAGAAGATCTCGGGTCTGTCGGCCTCCGACATCCTCGACGAGCTGATCGAGGCCGGTCTGGAGTCGCTGACCGGCGGCGGCGCCGAGATCTTCGACTGGGAGATCCGGCAGCACATCGTCGACCACGACACCCACTGGGAGGACTGGTCGCGCATCCACCGGCTCGCGCACGAGAAGGGCCTCAAGACCCCGAGCACCATGCTCTACGGGCACATCGAGGAGCCCCGCCACCGCGTCGACCACGTGCTGCGCCTGCGTGAACTGCAGGACGAGACCGGCGGCTTCCAGGTCTTCATCCCGCTGCGCTACCAGCACGACTTCGTGGACATGAAGGACGGAAAGGTCCGCAACCGCCTGCAGGAGCGGACCACCATGGCCACCGGCGCCGAGGCGCTGAAGACCTTCGCGGTCTCGCGGCTGCTGTTCGACAACGTCCCGCACGTGAAGTGCTTCTGGGTCATGCACGGTCTGCACACCACGCAGCTCGCGCTCCAGCACGGCGCCGACGACATGGACGGCTCGGTCGTCGAGTACAAGATCACGCACGACGCCGACAACTACGGCACGCCGAACAAGCTGACCCGCGAGGACCTGCTGGACCTCATCCGGGACGCCGGGTTCCGGCCCGTCGAGCGGAACACCCGCTACGAGATCATTCGCGAGTACGAGGGTGCCGATCCGGCCCGCCGGGACTCGCCGCAGCCCATGCGGGTCTGAGTTCTCGCCGCTGTGCCCGTGGCCCCGGTCCGCTCCGTGCGGACCGGGGCCTTTGCGCGTGTCACAGGGGCAGCATCATGTGGATGTCGTCGCGGTCGTCGCCCGGGGCCACCCTGATCGCGCCCGGGACGCGGCCGACCTCCTTGTAGCCGCACGCCGCGTAGAAGGTGTCCGCGCCCGTGCCGCCCCGGCAGGTCAGGCGCAGGGCCTCGATGCCGTCGAAGCCGCGGGCCGCCTCCTGCGCCGCCGCCATCAGCGCGCGGCCGTACCCCTTGCCCTGGTGCGCGGGGTGGACCATCACCGTGTAGAGCCACAGGTGGTGCTTCATCAGGCGGTGCGGGTTGTACGTGAGGAACGCCGTCGCCGCGACGGCGCCGTCCTCGGTGCGGCCGACCAGCAGCCGGGTGCCGCCCTCCGCCATCCTCGCGAAGTGCTTCACCAGCTCGGGGCGTATGTCGTCCGGGGTGACCGGCGGGACGAAGCCGACGGCCCCGCCCGCGTTCGAGACGTCCGCCCACAGGGCGAGCGCGCCGTCGCGGAGTGCGGGGGTGACGGAGGGGTCGAGATCGAAGTGCAGGGGAACCTGGTGCGTGTCGTGCGTGTCGTGCGTGTGGCGCATGCGGGCGAGCGTAGACGGGGCGCGGCCACTGGTGACGTTCGGACGTCCGGTTCGGGACCTTCAGCCATAGGGACCGGATAAAGCGGAGGCGTAGCTTGTGAATGTATTCACGAGCGACTGAACGCCTTACGGAAGAAGGTCCCGCCATGGCTCTCCACACCCCGGAACGCCGGACCGCCGCCGGTGCCCCGCGCCGTCACGCAGGCAGCCAGGACGGCATCGTCGTCCGCTCGGCGGCCGCCCGTGGCACGCTCGCCGCAGCCCGCGTCCTGGTCGGCTTCTACTTCCTGTGGGCGTTCCTCGACAAGACCTTCGGCTTCGGGAAGTCGACCCCGTCGAGCGGGAGCTGGCTGAACGGCGGGCACCCCACCGAGGGCTTCCTGCTGCACGGCACCACCGGCCCCTTCGCCCACATGTTTGACTCGGTCGCCGGCACCTGGTGGCTCGACACCCTCTTCATGCTCGGCCTGCTCGGGGTGGGCCTCGCGATGATCCTCGGCATCGGCATGCGGGTCGCCGCGGGCGCGGGCACGCTGATGATGGCCTTCATGTGGCTGGTCACCCTGTGGCCCGGTACCAACCCCTTCATGGACGACCACTGGATGATCGCCCTGGTGCTGCTGATCACCGCGGCCACCGGCGCGGGCAGCTACTTCGGCCTCGGGAAGGCATGGGCCCGGCTGCCGCTCGTCCGCAAGAACCGCTGGCTGATCTGAGCCGATCCGGGGCCCGTGGCCCCCGCCGACTCCGAGCGCTCCTCCGCGTGCTTCACTGGAGGAGCGCTCGTCCTGTAAGAGCGATAAGAGAACCTTTTCGGAATCTTCGGAACGGAAGAGTGGGTTGGCATGTTCCGCTACACGCTGATGCGTCTCGGGGTCTTCGTGGGCTGCTTCCTCGCCGTCTGGGGTCTCGTCGCCGTCGGCATCGTCCCCAGCGGCATCGGCGGCTCGTACTGGCTGTGGATCGCCCTGCTCGCCCTCGTGATCTCGGCGCCGCTCAGCTTCGTGCTGCTGCGCGGGGAGCGCGACCGGGCCTCCGAGAAGATCGTCGCCCGCGTCGACCGCGCGAAGGCGAACATGGAGGCCAACCGCTCCATGGAGGACGAGGCGGACGACGCCGCCCGCGCCCAGGGTGCGTGAGTCCCGTGTGAGCCCCGTGTGAGCTCCGCGTAAGTTACGTCACAGCAGGCTCCGGCCCCGGCACCGTATCGGTGCCGGGGCCGCCTGCGTTTTCAAGGTAAATCAGGCTTAAGGGGCATACGTACGCGTCGCGTGACCCAAAGAACCCCTTTGATATCCCCAAAGCGCTGGTGTTAACGTGCTTGTCATGAAGACATCAGCAGCGCACCGGAAGGCCATGGGCGTCACGCTCGTGGAGCGCCTGCATGTCGATCTCTGCCGCTGCATGTCCGCGGCCTGTCGCGCCTGATCGCGACGACCCTTTCGGCCGGCCCCGGCCCGATGCAGTGGCGCCGTTGACCTCATCTCGCGGTCGCCGCTCCTGTACGTCCCCCTGAAAACCCCGCGCGTCCTCACTGGAGTGCCTCCGTGTCCGCGAACACCCCCGCAGCCGAGCAGAAGCCCGGCTTCCGTATACCGAAGATCCCGTTCTGGGCGCAGGTCCTGCTGGGCCTCGTCGTCGGTCTGGTCCTCGGCTACGTCGCCCGTACCGCCGACGTGTCCTGGCTCGGTACGACCCTGGAGAAGGTCGGCAGCATCTTCGTCCAGCTCCTGAAGCTGGCCGTCGCCCCGCTGGTCTTCTTCGCGATCCTCGTGTCGATCACCAACCTGCGGAAGGTCGACAACGCGGCCCGGCTCGCCGGCCGCACCCTCCTCTGGTTCATGATCACGTCGCTGATCGCGGTCGTCATCGGCCTCGCCATCGGCCTGCTCACCAACCCGGGCAACGGCACGTCGCTGTCGGCCAAGGACGCCGCGAAGCCGGAGACCCAGGGCTCCTGGATCGACTTCCTCACCGGCATCATCCCGACCGACGTCATCACGCCGTTCACCGAGCTGAACGTGCTGCAGATCGTCTTCATCGCCGTCGTCGCCGGTATCGCGATCCTCAAGGTCGGCGAGAAGGCCGCCCCGGTCCTCACGCTCTCCGAGTCCATCCTGGAGCTGCTGCAGAAGGCCCTGTGGTGGGTCATCAAGCTCTCCCCGATCGGCTCGGCCGGCCTCATCGGCAACGCGATCGTCCAGTACGGCTGGGACCTGATCGGCAAGTACGCGACCTTCACCGCCGACATCTACATCGGCTGCGCCCTGGTCCTGTTCGGCGTCTACCCGCTGCTGCTCTCGACCGTGGGCAAGCTCAACCCGCTCCAGTTCTTCAAGGGCGCCTGGCCCGCGATCCAGCTGGCGTTCGTCTCCCGCTCCTCGGTCGGCACCATGCCGGTCACCCAGCAGTCCGCGATCCGTCTGGGCGTTCCGAAGGACTACGCCTCCTTCGCCGTCCCGTTCGGCGCGACCACGAAGATGGACGGCTGCGCCGCGATCTACCCGGCGATCGCCGCGATCTTCGTCGCGAACTTCTTCGACGTCCAGATGGGCGTCAAGGAGTACCTGCTCATCGCCTTCGTCTCGGTGATCGGCTCCGCCGCCACCGCCGGTCTCACCGGTGCGACGGTCATGCTCACCCTGACCCTCTCCACGCTCGGCCTCCCGCTGGAGGGCGTCGGTCTGCTCCTCGCGATCGACCCGATCCTCGACATGATGCGCACGGCCACGAACGTGGCGGGCCAGGCCCTGGTCCCGGTGATCGTCGCCTCCCGCGAGAAGATCCTCGACCGCGAGGCCTACGACAACGCGACCGCGTCTCCGGTGGAGGAGCCGCAGGCCGTGGCCGTGACCGCCGCCGCCTGACGTCCCCCGGCTCCCACCCCCGACACCGCACCCCGCCTCCCCGTCCCGGGAGGCGGGATGCGGTGGTTTCTTTACGGAAGGGCGGTCACCTTTCGGCGGCCGGTCCCGTCGTCCGTGCATGACGGACAAGAAGACTTCGCACACCCGACTGCTGCTGCGGCTCGACGCGGGCGCGCACGACAGCGACGCATCGGTGACCCGCGGGCTCAGCGCGCTCTTCGCCCGCCGGTGGCAGGCGGCACACCCCGGCGCACGGCACCGCTACCGCGACCTCGTCGCGGAACCCGTTCCGCTGATCGACACGTCGTACTGCGCCTTCGGCCGGAAGGTGGAGCGGTACCAGGACCTGCCCGCCGACGGGCCGACCGGGCTCGTCGAGAGCGCCGCGGAGGCGCGGGTGTGGGCCATGACCCGCCCGTACGTCGATGAACTCGCCGCCGCCGACACCGTCGTGATCGGCGCCCCGCTCTACAACTATTCGGTCTCCGCGCATCTGAAGGCGTGGATCGACCGGGTGGCGTTCCCCGGCGCCTTCACCGATCCGTCGACCGGCCGCAGCCGGCTGGCGAGGACGCGCGTGGTGGTGATCTCCGCGCGGGGCGGCGACCCCGCCGACGGGCGGGACTTCCAGACACCGTGCCTGCGGGCCTGGTTCCGGCGGCTCGGAGTGACGGACGAGCGGCTGCACTTCGTGCAGGCCGACCGGACCCTCGCCACGCTGGTGCCGCACCTCGCCGGGGAACGGGAGCGCGCCGCCGCATCCCTCGGCGCGGCTCGGGAACGGGTCGGGGCGCTGGCCTGCGTAGGCTGAGCGGGTACGGCGTTCGGGGAGAAGGGCGGCAGGGGTGGGTGGCGTGAAGGCCGGGCAGGACGGGCGGGCGAAGCGGCTGCCGCGGGCCGAGCGGGAGCGGCAGATGCTGGACGCCGCGGTGCGGGTCTTCGGGGAGCGGGGCTACCGGGCCGCCTCCATGGACGAGATCGCCGAACTCGCCGGTGTCTCGAAGCCCTTGGTGTACCTGTACCTGAACTCGAAGGAAGAGCTGTTCACCGCCTGCATCCGCCGGGAGGCGGCCGCGCTGATCGGCGCGGTGCGGGCCGGGGTGCGCACCGGCGTCCCCGCGGACCAGCAGCTCTGGGACGGGCTCACCGCCTTCTTCACGCACACCGCCGAGCGCCCCGACGGGTGGGCGGTGCTGCACAGCCAGGCCCGTTCGGGCGGCGAGCCGTTCGTGGCCGAGGTCGCTCTGATGCGGGACGAGATCGTCGCCTTCGTGACCTCGCTGATCGCCGAGGCGGCCCGGGCGGCGCACGGCGACCCCGAGCTCGCCGAGCGGGAGGTCGCGGGCCTCGCCCAGGCGCTGGTCGGCGCCGCCGAGGCGCTGGCCGGCTGGGCCAACACCGATCCGACCGTCTCCGCCAGGGAAGCCGCGACGACCATGATGAACTTCGCCTGGTCCGGGCTCGGCAACCTGATGGACGGGCAGCGCTGGTCAGACCGTTAGCGGGGTGACCTCGCCCGTGACGTGCACCCGGTCGCCCCGCGCGGCCCGCAGCGCGAACGCCGGGCCCTCGGCCGCGTAGACCACCGTCCCGGGCAGCAGCACCGGGGCCTTGAACCGCGTCTGTACGCGGACGGGCCCGGCCGCCCCGAACTCCGCCAGGCACCGGGCCACCGTCCACATGCCGTGCGCGATGGCGCGGGGGAAGCCGAAGACGCGGGCGGTGAGCGGGTGCAGATGGATGGGGTTGCGGTCGCCGGACGCGGCGCCGTAGCGGCGGCCCAGGTCGCCGGGCAGGTGCCATTCGGCGAGCGGGGGCAGGGGCGTGCCGGGTTCCGTGGCGGGTGGCGCCGGTGTCGTCGTCCGGTGCCGGGCCAGGTAGGTGCTCGTCGACTCCCACACGGGTGTCGCAGCGCCGTCCGCGGCCCGCAGCTCCGTGCTCACCGCCGCCTGCGTGCCGCGGTGGTGCGGGCGCAACTCCGGGATGCGGACGGTCAGTTCGTAGCGGGTGGCCGGGTCCAGGTCCTGTCGCTGGGTGATCTCGATCGACGTGTGCACCAGGCCGAGCAGCGGGAGCGGGAACCGGCGTGCCGACATCAGCCGCATCGCCAGCGGGAAGCCCAGGACGTGCGGGTAGGTGACGGGGAGCCCGGCGTGGCCGGTGGGGAAGGCGCAGACACGCTCGTACGCGGCGAGGTGCTCCGCGGTGACCTGCAGATCGGGGAGGCGGGCCGCTGTGCCGGGCAGCGGGGCGTCCGGGCGGGGGTGCCGTTTGAAGGGGGAGAGGGCGGCGCCGCGCAGCATGGAGGGGAGGAGCGGGGTGGTCGTCACGGGGTCTCTCTTCGGGGGTGGGTGGTCAGGAGGGTCTCGCCGCAGGGGTGTCGGGGCGGGGGCGGCCGCAGGCCGGTGGGGCTTCTCGCGCCGTTCCCCGCGCCCCTGACGGCATGCGCCGCGCGCAACCTTCCCGTCAGGGGCGCGGCCGGCCCTCACCGAAGCCGCGCCCGACCCGCGGACCCCACCGGCAACGGCGCGTTCACGCCCCCAGCAGCGACTGCCCGCACACCCGGACGACCTGGCCGTTCACCGCGCCGGAACCCGGGGACGCGAACCAGGACGTCGTTTCCGCCACGTCGACCGGAAGTCCGCCCTGCGCAAGGGAGTTCATCCGGCGGCCCGCCTCCCGGATGAAGAGCGGGACCGCCGCCGTCATCTTCGTCTCGATGAATCCGGGCGCGACCGCGTTCACCGTCACCCCGTGCTCGGCCAGCGCCCGCGGGGCGAGCGAGCGGACGAGGCCGACGATGCCCGCCTTGCTGGCCGCGTAATTGGTCTGCCCGGCGTTGCCCGCGATCCCGGCGATGGAGGCCGTCGCCACGACGGCCCCGCCGCGCCGGACGGCCCCGGCGTCGAGCAGCGTGTCCGTGGTGCGCAGCACGCTCGCCAGGTTGACCTCCAGGACCGAACTCCAGCGCTCCGCGGGCATGTTGGCGAGCCGCCGGTCGCGGGTGATGCCCGCGTTGTGCACCAGCACGTCCAGGCCGTCGGGCACGAACGCGGCGATCCGCTCGCCCGCGTCGTCCGCCGTGATGTCCAGCGGCAGCGCCCGCCCCCCGAGCGGCTCCGCGACCTTCTTCAGGTCGTCGGCGGCGGACGGCACGTCGAGGAGGACGACCTCGGCCCCGTCCCGTACGAGCGTCTCGGCGACGGCCCGGCCGATCCCGCGGGCCGCGCCGGTGATCAGCGCGGTGCGCCCGGCGAGCGGCCGGTCCCAGTTCTCCGGTGCGGGCAACTCGCTCTCGCCACCTGCGACTTCCACGACCTGGCCGCTGACATAGGCCGACTTCGGCGACAGCAGGAAGCGCAGCGTCGACTCGGCGCCCGCCACGGGCCCCGCGACCCGCACCAGGTTCACGGTCCGCCCGCGCCCGATCTCCTTGCCCAGGGAGCGGACGAACCCCTCCAGGCCCTGCTGCACCGCCGCCTGGTGGTGGTCGTCGGCCGACGGTGGCGCTCCGAGCACCACCACGCGCCCGCCCGCCGCCACCGACCGCACCACCGGATGCAGGGCCGCGTGCACCTCGCCGAGCGCCGCCACGTCGGCGACCCCGGTGGCGTCGACGACGACCGCGCCGGGGCGCTCCGAAGCCCGTACGACATCGGGACCGGTGCCCGCGAGCAGCGCCCCGAGCTCCTTCTCGTACGCGGACGTACCCGCCGTGACGTGCAGCAATTCGCCGTCCAGCGTGGGGTGGCCGGGGCTGAAGCGGCGCAGTGGCGCGGGCTGGGGCAGGCCGAGGCGCTTGGTGAGGAAGCGGCCGGGGGCCGTGCCGGTGAAGTTCAGATAGCGGTCGGCCATTGTCCAACTCCCTGCGCGGTCGTAAATTTACTTCGGAGTAAGGTTACTCAGTAGTCAGGAGTTGTCGAGATGTCCTCAGGGATGCCTTCAGGGGAAATCCCGCGCCGCGTCGCCGTCGTCGCGGGCAGCCGTATCCCGTTCGCGCGCTCCGACGGCCCGTACGCGACGGCCTCCAACCAGGAGATGCTGACGGTCGCGCTCGACGGTCTCGTGGGCCGCCTCGCGCTCCACGAGCCGGGCGCCGTGGGCGAGTTCGTGGCCGGAGCCGTCCTCAAGCACAGCCGGGACTTCAACCTGGCACGCGAGACCGTGCTCGGCTCGGGGCTGGACCCGCGCACCCCCGCGTACGACATCCAGCAGGCCTGCGGCACGGGTCTGCAGGCCGTGATCGCCGCCGCCAACAAGATCGCCCTCGGCCAGACCGAGAGCGCGATCGCGGGCGGCTCGGACACGGCGAGCGACGCCCCGCTCGGCGTCAACGACGAGCTGCGCCGCATTCTGCTGGAGGCCCGCCGCGCCAAGTCCACGGGCGCCCGGCTCCAGGCCCTCGCCCGGATCAGGCCCCGCCACCTCGTCCCCGACATCCCGCGCAACGCCGAGCCGCGCACCGGCCTGTCGATGGGCGAGCACGCCGCCGTCACGGCCCGCGCGTGGGGCATCACCCGGGAGGCGCAGGACGAACTGGCCGCCACCAGCCACCGGCGGCTCGCGGCGGCGTACGACCGCGGGCTCCTGGGCGAACTGGTCGTGCCCTACAAGGGACTTGAGCGCGACCAGAATCTCCGCCCCGGCTCCACGGCCGAGAAACTCGCCACGCTCAAGCCGGTGTTCGGGACCGACGGGCCGAACCCGACCATGACGGCCGGCAATTCGACTCCGCTCACCGACGGCGCCGCCGTCGTGCTGCTGGCGAGCGAGGAGTGGGCGCAGGCGCGCGGCCTCGAACCGCTGGCGTATCTGACCGCGTACGAGAGTGCCGCGGTGGATTTCGTCGGAGACGAATCGGGCAGGCGCGGTGTGCACGGCGACGTGGCCGGTGACAGGGGCGACGGGCTGCTGATGGCGCCCGCCCATGCCGTGCCGCGGATGCTGGAGCGGGCCGGGCTCGGCATCGAGGACTTCGACCTGTTCGAGGTGCACGAGGCGTTCGCCTCGCAGGTCCTCGCGACGCTCGCCGCCTGGGAGAAGCAGGGCCTCGCCCCGGTCGACCGGGAACGGCTCAACGTCGCCGGGTCCTCCCTCGCCACCGGCCACCCGTTCGCGGCGACCGGCGCCCGCATCGTCGCCACCCTCGCCACACTCCTTGCGGAGAGGGGCGGTTCGGGCCGGGGCCTCATCTCCATCTGCGCCGCGGGCGGCCAGGGGGTGACGGCGATCCTCGAACGCCCCTAGGGCGTGGATCGAAAGTCGCCCTAGGGCGCGGATCGCCCTAACGGTTCAGCGGGTCCAGCTTCAGCATGGCCTCCTCGTCGGGCGAGTCCTCGGCCGCCTGGTACGCCACCAGGCGCTGGCCGCCCGTCCTGGCCAGTTGCATGACCTCGTACGTGAGCGTCATCGCGCCCACCTTCGGGTGGGCGTACGTCTTGGTGCCGCCGCTGCGCTCGTCCACCTCGTAGCGGTCCCAGATACGGGTGAACTCCGGTGACTTCAGCAGGAGTTCACCGACGAGGGTGGTCAGTCGCGGGTCGTCGGGGTCGGAGCCCGCGATGGCCCGCAGATGCGCCACGGAGGCGCTGACCGTCTCCTCCCACGGCACGTACAGCTCCCGGCCGACCGGGTGCAGGAAGAGATACCGGGTGATGCTGCGCCGCTCGGCCGGCCAGTCCCACAGGCCTGGCATCAGGGCGCGGCCCGCCGGGTTCGCGGCCAGCATGTAGTTGTAGCGGTTGACGACGTACGCGGGCATCGGGCGCAGCGCCTCCAGCATCCGCAGCACCGAAGGACGCACCGTGTCGTCGTCGGTGGGGCGGAGCCCGGAAGCGTCGGCGGAGCGGCCCGAGGCCAGCTCGGCCAGGTCGTGGAGGCGCTCGTAGGCGTCGCCGCGCAGGCGCAGCGCCCGGCCGATGGCGTCGATCACGGCGGGTGACGGGTTCGTCTCGCGGCCCCGCTCAAGGCGCGTGTAGTAGTCGACGCTGACCCCGGAGAGCGTGGCGAGCTCCTCGCGGCGCAGGCCCGGGGTGCGGCGCAGCCCGGTGCCCGCCGGCAGCCCGACGTCGGCCGGGGTGACCTGCCCCCTGCGCGCCCGCAGATACCTGCCCAATTCCGTGGTCTCAGCCATGTGTTCCATTCTCCACGGTCACGGCGTCCCGTGAGGGGGTGTGTCAGGGCCAGGAACGCCGCACCCCGGTGAACCGCGGCCTGCCACCTTTCCCTCGCCGGTCCCAGAGTGGATGGCGTAGCGAGTGGCCGGGGGCCGAGGTCCCAGGGAGTGCACGTCACAGGTCCGCGGTCCGCGGCCCCCGCCCGCTCGCCCGCCCCTTCTCGACCAGGAGACCCGAGTGACCACCACCGCTCTTCGCCCGGCCACCAGCCGCCCTGAGGCGCCCCCCGTGCCCGGCGCCCGCCGCACACCCCCGGCCGCCGTCGCCCTCGTCGCCGCCCTCCTCGGCTTCACCGTCATCACCATCGACGTGTCCGCCGTGAACATCGCCCTGCCCGGCATCCGGGACTCGCTGCGCGGCGGCATGACGGGCCTGCAGTGGGTCGTCGACGCCTACACCCTCCTGTTCGCCGGCCTGATGCTCTCCGCCGGCGCCCTCGCCGACCGGGCCGGAGCCCGCCGCGCCTACGCGTTCGGCGTCGGCCTGTTCACCCTCGCCTCCCTGGCCTGCGGGCTCGCCCCCGGCATCGGCGCGCTGATCGCGGCGCGCGTGGTGCAGGGCGCGGCGGCCGCCGTCGTCATGCCGGCCTCGCTGGCCCTGATCCGGCAGGCGTACGACGACGCGCGGCACCGGGCGCGGGCCATCGCGCTGTGGACGGTCGGCGGCTCGGTCGCGATGGCGGCGGGCCCGGTCCTCGGCGGCGTCCTCACCGAGACGGTCGGCTGGCGGGCCGTGTTCTTCCTGAACCTGCCCGTCGGCGCGGCCATCCTGGCCCTGCTCGTCAAGGTCGCCCCGTCGCCGCGCCGCCCCGCCCCCATCGACGTCCCCGGCCAGGTCACCGCCGTCCTCACCCTCGCCGGACTGACCTTCGCGGTGATCGAGGGCGGGCACGCGGGGTGGACGTCGGCTCCGGTCCTCGGTTCGCTGGCGCTCGCCGTGGTCTGCGCCGTCACGTTCTACGCGGTCGAGAAGCGGCACCGCGCCCCGGTCGTCCCGCTCGCGATGCTCCGGCAGCGCACGGTCGCCGTCTCCCTCGCCATCGGCTTCGCCGTGAACCTCGCCTTCTACGGCCTGGTCTTCCTGCTCGGCCTCTACCTCCAGCAGGCGCGCGGCATGTCGGCCCTGTCCGCCGGACTGGTCTTCGTCCCGCTCTCGGTGATCATCACCTCGACGAACCTGATCTCCCCGCGCACGGCCGAGCGCATCGGCCGCCGGCCCGTCATCGTGATCGGCCAACTGGTGCTCTCCCTGGCCATGTTCGTCCTGCTGCCGCTGACCGCCGGTACGCCGATGTGGCTGGTGCTGCTGCTCCTGGTGCCGACGGGGCTCGGCGGGGCGTTCGCCGTCCCGGCGCTCACCGCGCTCCTCATGGACTCCGTCCCCGGCCCGCGCGCCGGGATCGCCTCGGGCCTCCTGAACGCCCTGCGCCAGACCGGCGGTGCGCTGGCCGTGGCCCTGTTCGGAGCGCTGGTCGCCCAGGGCGACACCTTCTCCCTCACCGGGATGCGGGTCAGCCTGGTCGTCGCGGGGAGCGTGCTGCTGGTGACGTCGGTGCTGGCGGCGCTGCTGCTGCCGGGGAAGGGGGAGTGACGGCGGGGTTCGTCGCCGGGTGCGGGTGGTGTGTGGCCGGTCGCGCCCCGCGGCGCAGCCCCATATCGATACAGCCCCGCGCCCCTGAAGCATGCGCTGCGTGCAGCTTCCCCATCGGGGAGATGCCGCACCGAAGGTGCGCCTCTCAGGGGCGCGGGGGCGTGCCCGTCAGCGGCTCCGCCGCGCGGCGCGACCGGCCACGACGCAACCCGCACCCGCACCCGCACCCGCACCCGCTCCCGCTCCCGCTCCCGCACCCGCTCCCGCACCCCCACCCGGCCCCCCCCCCCGCCCCCCCCCCCCCCCCCCC
>NZ_JAFVLN010000028.1 GCF_017377775.1 Streptomyces sp. VRA16 Mangrove soil | reverse complement strand
CCCGCGGGGACCGGCCCGGGGCGTGGGGGCGCTCGCGCCCCGCGACGCGACTGTCGGCACCAACTGCCTTTACGTCACCTCATACGTCACCGAAGAGTGCCAATTCGTGCGCACCGGCGATGCGGTGAGATTTCGGTCATCTCCCAGGTGGAAGGGGCGAAAGCCTCCTACCGGACCCCCTCTCCGGGCGCCGGGGAAGATGTGCCAGAGTTGCCACGTCCGGTCTGTCAGCACGTACCGTACGGCGGAACAGGCGTAACGGCGGCCACGGCGGTCACGCGGCACACCGCACTCCACGCGGCGACCACCACAGCCGCCTGGCGCGCGGCCGGACATCGGGAAGGGGCAGCCGGTTTGACCACGCACGCACCGCAGGCGACACAGGCCGCGGTACTTCCGGGTTCGCTGGACGAGGCCGTCGCGGCGCTCACCGCGATGCCCGCCGCCGTGCCCGTGGCCGGCGGCACCGACCTCATGGCCCAGGTCAACGCGGGTCACCTGCGCCCGGCCGCGCTCGTCGGGCTCGGCCGGATCAGCGAGATCCGCGGCTGGCAGTACCAGGACGGGCACGCGCTGCTCGGCGCGGGACTGACCCACGCCCGGATGGGCCGCCCCGACTTCGCGGCGCTCATGCCGGCCATGGCCGCCGCCGCGCGCGCCGCGGGCCCGCCGCAGATCCGCAACGCGGGCACGCTCGGCGGCAACATCGCCTCGGCCGCCCCGACCAACGACACGCTGCCCGTACTGGCCGCCCTGGAAGCCACGTTGATCATCGCGGGCCCCGGTGGCGCGCGGCGCGAGGTGCCCGTCTCGCACCTGCTCGCGGGCATGGAGATGCTCCGCCCCGGCGAGCTGATCGGCTTCGTACGGGTACCGCTGCTGCACGCGCCGCAGGTCTTCCTGAAGGCGACGGGCCGTACCGGCCCCGGGCGGGCGACCGCTTCTGTCGCGCTCGTCCTCGACCCGGCCCGGCGCGGAGTGCGCTGCGCGGTCGGTGCCATCGCGCCGATGCCGCTGCGCCCGCTGGAGGCCGAGCAGTGGGTGGCCTCGCTGATCGACTGGGACGGCGAGCGCGGCGCGCTCGTGCCGGAGGCGATCCAGGCGTTCGGCGAGTACGTCGCCGCGGCCTGCATCCCGGACCCGGCTCCGGCCCCGGACGGCACGCAGGAGGCGCTGCCGCCCGCCGTACTGCATCTGCGGCGCACCGTCGCCGCGCTGGCCCGACGTGCACTTGGGAGGGCGCTGTCGTGACGAACGAGTACCCGGGACGCGACCAGCACGGCCAGGGCGACGGCTGGCAGCCGCTGCCCCAGGGCGACTACGACTCCGACGCCACGGCCTTCGTGCAGCTGCCCCCGGACGGCTTCCCCGACGAGGCCCCGCTGGCCGCGCCGGGACACGGCTACGTACCGCCGCAGATAACGGTGAGCCCGGCCACGGGTGCCGCCGCGACCGACCCGGCGGCGACCGGGGTGTGGGTGCTGCCGCCCGAACTGACCGGTGCCGGCGGCGGCGACAGCAACGGCAACGGCAATGGCAACAGCACCGGCGCCGGTGATTCCGGTGGCCGGCAGGTGACCTGGCCCGCTGCGAACCAGGAGCCGTACGGGGCCGCGGCGGCGCAGACCGCCCAGACCGCGCAGGGGCAGACCGGGCAGTGGTCGATCCCCGTGGCCGACGGTGAACTCCCGGAGGAATCGGGCGAGTTCACGACGTCCGCGCTGGCCTCCCAGTGGGGCGACAGGACGCCGCCCGCGACGCTGCCCGGCGGCGCGCCCGCGCCTTGGGCGACGCAGGAGTGGGCGCAGCCCACCGCGCAGGAGGAGCCCGAGCCGCCCGCGGCCGCGCCGGAACCGGTCGAGCCGGAGCCGGTCGTGCCGGAGCCGGTCGAGCAGGAGGTGTCCGCGCAGGCCTGGACGCAGGAGCCGGCGCCGGCTCCCGCGGACGACGAGCAGCCCGCCAGGACCGTCGAGCACAGGGAAGAGCCGGACCAGCCGGTCCCGCCGGAACCGGAGCCGGAGCAGCCGGAGAGCGCGGCGGCGGCCACCCTGTCGGACGACGACCGGCCCGCGGCCGCGCCCGCCACCGACACCGCCGACACCGCCGCCGGCGGGACCGTCACCGACACAGACCCCGACGACACAGACCCTGACAACACGGCCACCGACACCGGCGTCATGGCCGACACAGACACCGACACCGACACCGGCGTCGTGGCCGACGCCGCCCCGCTCCACGACGACCACCCCCTGGTCAGCTACGTCCTGCGGGTCAACGGCACCGACCGCCCCGTCACGGACGCCTGGATCGGCGAGTCGCTGCTGTACGTGCTGCGCGAGCGGCTCGGCCTCGCGGGCGCCAAGGACGGCTGCTCGCAGGGCGAGTGCGGCGCGTGCAACGTCCAGGTGGACGGTCGGCTCGTGGCCTCCTGCCTGGTCCCGGCGGCGACCACGGCGGGCAGCGAGGTCCGTACGGTCGAGGGCCTGGCCGAGGACGGACAGCCCTCCGACGTGCAGCGCGCGCTGGGCGCGTGCGGCGCGGTCCAGTGCGGGTTCTGCATCCCCGGCATGGCGATGACGGTCCACGACCTCCTGGAGGGCAACCCGGACCCGAGCGAGCTGGAGACCCGCCAGGCGCTGTGCGGCAACCTGTGTCGCTGCTCCGGCTACCGCGGTGTGCTCGACGCGGTGCGCGAGGTGGCCGCCGAGCGCAGGGCTTCCGCGACGGCCGCCGCCGACGCACAGAGCGACGAAGAACCCCGGATCCCGCACCAGGCGGGACCGGCCCACGGTGAGCTGTTCCAGGACGGAGGCCAGGCGTGACGAACGAGACGACCGAGGCCCCCGTGACCCCAGGGGCGGAGGAGATCCCGCACGGCCTCGGCGCGACACTGCCCTCGCTGGAGGCGGCGGCGAAGGCGGAGGGCACGTTCCCGTACGCCTCCGACCTGTGGGCCGAGGGTCTGCTGTGGGCGGCGATCCTGCGCTCCCCGCACGCCCACGCGCGCGTGCTCTCCATCGACACCACTCACGCGCGCGAGATGCCCGGCGTCCGTGCGATCGTCACGCACGAGGACGTCCCCGGCGGCCCGCTGCCCGGCCACCGCGCCGCCGACCGCCCGGTCTTCGCCTCCGACGTCGTACGCCACCACGGCGAGGCCATCGCGGCGGTCGCGGCGGACCACCCGGACACGGCGCGGATGGCCGCGGCGGCGATCATCGTCGAGTACGAGATCCTCGACCCGGTGACCGACCCGGAGCAGTCGTTCGCGGCGCAGCCCCTGCACCCCGACGGCAATCTGGTCCGGCACATCCCGCTGGTGCACGGCGACGCCGAGGCGACCGGCGAGGTGATCGTCGAGGGCCTCTACCGCATCGGCCGCCAGGACCCGGCGCCCATCGGCGCCGAGGCCGGTCTCGCGGTGCCGCGCCCCGACGGCGGCGTGGAGCTGTACATCGCCTCGACCGACCCGCACGGCGACCGCGACGCGGCGGCGGCCCGCTACGGCCTGGCGCCGGAGCGCGTGAAGGTCGTGGTCACCGGCGTCCCCGGCGCCACCGCCGACCGCGAGGACCCGAGCTTCCACCTCCCGCTGGGCCTGCTCGCGCTGCGCACCGGCTGCCCGGTCAAGCTCACGGCGACCCGCGAGGAGTCCTTCCTCGGCCATCCGCACCGCCACCCCACGCTGCTCCGGTACCGCCATCACGCGGACGCGGACGGCAAGTTGGTGAAGGTGGAGGCGCAGATCCTGCTCGACGCGGGCGCGTACGCGGACACGTCGTCGGACGCGCTCGCCGCTGCGGTCGCCTTCGCCTGCGGCCCGTACGTCGTCCCGCACGCCTCGATCGAGGGCTGGGCGGTGCGCACGAACAACCCGCCGTCGGGCCATGTCCGCGGCGAGGGCGCGATGCAGGTGTGCGCGGCCTACGAGGCCCAGATGGACAAGCTGGCCAAGAAGGTGGGGGTCGACCCGGCGGAGCTGCGCCTGCGCAACATCCTCGCCACGGGTGACGTCCTGCCGACGGGCCAGACGGTGACGTGCCCGGCACCGGTGGCCGAACTCCTCGACGCCGTAAGGGAGTTCCCGCTCCCGCCGCTCCCCAAGGACACCCCCGAGGAGGAGTGGCTGCTGCCCGGCGGCCTGGAGGGCGCGGGCGAGCCCGGCGCGGTCCGCCGCGGCGTCGGCTACGGCGTCGGCATGGTGCACATGCTCGGTGCCGAGGGCGCCGACGAGGTCTCCACGGCGACGGTGAAGGTCCAGAACGGGGTCGCCACGGTCATCTGCGCGGCCGTCGAGACCGGCCAGGGTTTCTCGACCCTGGCCCGGCAGATCGTCCAGGACACGCTCGGCATCGACGAGGTGCACGTCGCCCCGGTCGACACCGACCAGCCCCCGGCGGGCCCCGGCTGCCGCGGACGCCACACGTGGGTGTCGGGCGGTGCGGTGGAGCGGGCGGCGAAGATGGTCCGCACGCAGCTGCTCCAGCCCCTGGCGCACAAGTTCGGCATGTCCACGGAGCTGCTCCAGATCGCCGACGGCAAGATCACCTCGTACGACGGTGTCCTGTCGACGACCGTCGAAGAGGCCATGGACGGCAAGGAGTTGTGGGCGACGGCCCAGTGCCGTCCGCACCCGACGGAGCCGCTGGACGCGAACGGGCAGGGCGACGCCTTCGTCGGCCTCGCCTTCTGCGCGATCCGCGCGGTCGTCGACGTCGACATCGAGATCGGCTCGGTCCGGGTGGTGGAGCTGGCGGTGGCCCAGGACGTCGGCCGGATCCTCAACCCCGGCCAGCTGGCGGCCCGGATCGAGGCGGGCGTCACGCAGGGCGTCGGCGCGGCCCTCACGGAGCACCTCCGCACGCCCAAGGGCATCGTGCGCCGTCCCGACCTCACCGGGTACGCCCTGCCGACCTCCCTGGACGCCCCGGACATCCGCATCGTGAAGCTGGTGGAGGAGCGCGACGTCGTGGCCCCCTTCGGCGCGAAGGCGGCCAGCGCGGCCCCGGTGGTCGCGTGCCCGGCGGCGGTGGCCTCCGCGGTGCGGGCGGCGACGGGCCGGCCGGTGAACCGGCTGCCGATCAGGCCGCAGGCGGCGGTGGTGACGGAGACGGAGCCGGCGGGCTGAGTCCGGGCCCCGGGCGCCCGGGGCCTCAGCCGTCGGACCGTTCCAGGTCGTCGACCACGCCGTCCCCGTTGTCGTCGTCCATGTAGTCGTACGCGTCCCCGTACGTGTCCTCGTACCGGAAGCACCGTCCCTCGACCCGCAGTTCGGGCTTGCCCGAGTACCAGCCGGGGCGGACGCTGACCTCGATCCCGTCGCCGAAGGCGGCCGAGACGCCGGGCAGGCCCGCGCCCTTCTCACCGGGGCCCGGGGCCGGGATCTCCTCAACGTCGCGGCCCTCCTTCCGCCACCGCCGCGCGAGCCCGGCCACCGCGGAGCGGTACCCGGCCTCCGTCGCGTACTCCAGGGACCAGGTGAAGGCGGGCTGGTCGCGGGTGGTGTCGCCGGTGTCGAAGCCGAAGTCGTCCACGCAGGAGCTGCTGCCCTCCTTGGTGGGGTACGGGGTCGCGTCCCGCGGGGCGGGGGACAGGCCGCGGTAGACGTCCTCGCCGGTCTTCGTCGTCGACCGCACGTAGGCGCGGAAGTCGTCCGTCGAACCCACCGGGCCGCCCGTGACCGCCTGGCACCCCTTGGCGACGAGAGCGGTGAGCGCGACGACGACGAGGACGGCCACGGTGGCGATGACCGGCCCCTTGCGGGAGGCGGGCCGGGACGGAGGCTGGAGCTGCTGCATGGAGATCATCGAACCGGCGCCCGGCCGGGTCCGGCAGCGCGCGCGTACTCACTCGGTACTCATCCCGTACTCAGGCCCCGACCGCCTGCCGCGACGGTCCCGGGCGTACGTTGCTGAGGGCCGAAGCCGTCGACAGCGCGAGAGCAGGGAGCCGGACATGCAGCCACAGGAACCGGACCCGCGGGAACCTCGGGCCTACGAGCCCGCCCCGTCCGCCGGCAAACTGTTGCTCTTCGTGCTCGCCTTCGTCGCCTTCGCCGTGATCGTGGTCGGCGGCGGCGTGATCCTCGTCGCCGGAGGCTGACGAGGAAGGTGGAGGCCGTGACCGGAATCGAACCGGTGTGCTTCGCTTTGCAGGCGAATCCCTAAACCACTCGGGCACACGGCCAAGCTGTTGCTGCTTGCGTGCCTCGACCGTAGGCGGGAGCGTCGTGCCCGCTCAAGGGCTGCCCGGGGGCTGCAACGCGACTGCCACACGCCGTTCATGAAGGCCGCGGGAGGACTACGACCAAGGGACCAGGAGAACCCCTTCTCCCGACAGGGGCCAGTCCGCTCCACGCCCCTTACTCTGATCCGCATGACCGCCCTGGACGACGCCGATGTCACCGCCCCGCCGCCCGTAGTCCCCTCCGCCCCGGTGGCTCAGGAAGGGGTGCTCGGGCGCGGCTATCGCGCGCTGAGCATCGGCATCGTCACCGTCGTCCTGCTCATCGCCTTCGAGGCGACCGCCGTGGGGACCGCGATGCCCGTCGCGGCGCGGGATCTGGACGGGGTGTCGCTGTACGCCTTCGCGTTCTCCGGGTACTTCACGACCAGCCTCTTCGGCATGGTGCTCGCCGGGCAGTGGGCCGACAGGAGTGGACCGCTCGGGCCCGTGGCCGCGGGGATCGGGGCGTTCGCGGCCGGGCTCGTGCTCGCCGGGACCGCCACCGACATGTGGCTGTTCATCGCCGGGCGGGCCGTGCAGGGGCTCGGCGGCGGGCTCGTCATCGTCGCCCTGTACGTCGTCGTCAGCCGGGCCTACCCGGAGCGGCTGCGGCCCGCGATCATGGCGGCGTTCGCGGCGAGCTGGGTCGTGCCGTCGATCGTGGGGCCGCTGGCGTCCGGCGCCGTCACCGAGCACCTCGGCTGGCGCTGGGTGTTCCTCGGCATCCCCGTGCTGGTCGTGCTCCCGCTCGCGCTCGCGCTGCCGCAGGTGCGGCAGCGGGCCGGGGGAGCCCCCGAGGGAGCCACGGCACACCCCCTGGACCGCCGGCGGATCCGGCTCGCGTTCGGGATCTCCGTGGGCGCCGGGCTGCTCCAGTACGCGGCGCAGGACCTGCGCCCCCTCTCCCTGCTGCCCGGTGTCGCCGGAGCCGCGCTGCTCGTACCGTCCGTGCTCGGCCTGCTGCCGCCCGGCACCTACCGCGCCGTGCGCGGGCTGCCCTCCGTGGTGCTGCTGCGCGGCATCGCGGCGGGCTCGTTCATCGCGGCCGAGTCGTTCGTGCCGCTGATGCTGGTCACCCAGCGCGGCCTGAGCCCGACGATGGCCGGGTTCTCGCTCGCGGCGGGCGGGGCCACCTGGGCGCTGGGCTCGTGGCTCCAGTCCCGGCCGCGCCTGGAGCCGTACCGGGAGCGGCTCGTCGCCGGCGGCATGGTGCTGGTCGCCGCCGCCATCGCCGCCGCGCCCAGCGTGCTGATCGACTCCGTACCGGTCTGGACCGTCGCCGTGGCCTGGGGCTTCGGCTGTCTGGGCATGGGCCTGGTGATCTCCTCCACCAGCGTGCTGCTGCTCCAGCTGTCCGCGCCCGAGCAGGCCGGCGCGAACTCCGCCGCCCTGCAGATCTCCGACGGGCTCTCCAACGTCGTCCTGCTCGCCGCCGGAGGCGCCGCCTTCGCCGCGCTCGGCGGGGGAGCGGTCGGACACGGGGCGGTGACGGGGACGAGCGGGGCGCACCCGGCCGCGTTCGCCGCCGTGTTCCTGCCGATGGCCGTCGTCGCGCTCGCCGGGGCCTGGGTGGCGACCCGGCTGCGTGCCGAGCCGTCGCCCACGACGGTGGCGTGACCTCCCCACGACTCCCCGTGAAACACGGCAAGTTGATCTGTGACGCATGTCCCAACCACGGCCACCACGGCCCGGTCCGGCGCGTCCGTCAACCTCGTCACCGGTAGGGTGGACCGGTTGTCATACGCCCCCGATCTGCCGAGCCGGAGACCGTGACCACCGCCAACGCCCACACTGCGCCCACCTCGGGTTCCGTCGCACCCACCCCGTCCAGCCACCTCTCCCCCGCCTTCCCCGGCCGTGCCCCCTGGGGCACCGCCAACAAGCTGCGTGCCTGGCAGCAGGCGGCGATGGAGAAGTACATCCAGGAGCAGCCGCGCGACTTCCTCGCGGTCGCCACCCCGGGAGCCGGAAAGACCACCTTCGCGCTCACGCTCGCCTCCTGGCTGCTGCACCACCATGTCGTGCAGCAGGTGACCGTGGTCGCGCCGACCGAACACCTGAAGAAGCAGTGGGCGGAGGCGGCCGCGCGCGTCGGCATCAAGCTGGACCCGGAGTACAGCGCGGGCCCGCTCAGCAAGGAGTACGACGGCATCGCGATCACGTACGCCGGTGTCGGCGTGCGCCCGATGCTGCACCGCAACCGCAGCGAGCAGCGCAAGACCCTCGTGATCCTCGACGAGATCCACCACGCCGGTGACTCGAAGTCATGGGGCGAGGCGTGTCTGGAGGCCTTCGAGCCCGCCACCCGGCGCCTGGCGCTGACCGGTACGCCGTTCCGGTCCGACACCAACCCGATCCCCTTCGTCCAGTACGAGGAGGGCAACGACGGCATCCGCCGCTCCTCGGCCGACTACACCTACGGCTACGGCAACGCGCTCGCGGACCACGTCGTCCGCCCCGTGATCTTCCTGTCCTACAGCGGCAACATGCGCTGGCGGACCAAGGCCGGCGACGAGATCGCGGCGCGGCTCGGCGAGCCGATGACCAAGGACGCCATCAGCCAGGCCTGGCGCACCGCCCTCGACCCGCGCGGCGAGTGGATGCCGAGCGTGCTGCGCGCCGCCGACGCCCGGCTCACCGAGGTCAGGAAGGGCATCCCGGACGCGGGCGCCCTCGTCATCGCCTCCGACCAGGAGCAGGCCCGCGCCTACGCCAAGCTGATCCGCGAGATCACCGGCACCAGAGCCACCCTCGTCCTCTCCGACGACACCGGCGCCTCGAAGCGGATCGACGAGTTCAGCGCGAGCGAGGACCGCTGGATGGTCGCGGTCCGCATGGTGTCCGAGGGCGTCGACGTCCCGCGCCTCGCGGTCGGCGTGTACGCGACGACGATCTCGACGCCGCTCTTCTTCGCGCAGGCCGTGGGCCGTTTCGTGCGGTCCCGCAGGCGCGGCGAGACCGCGTCCGTCTTCCTGCCGACCGTCCCCGACCTGCTCGGCCATGCCAACGAGATGGAGGTCGAGCGCGACCACGTGCTCGACAAGCCGAAGAAGGAGGGGGAGGAGGACCCCTACGCCGAGTCCGAGAAGGAGATGGACGAGGCGAACAAGCAGGAGGACGAGGACACCGGCGAGCAGGAGCAGTTCTCCTTCGAGGCCCTGGAGTCCGAGGCCGTCTTCGACCGCGTCCTCTACGACGGCGCCGAGTTCGGCATGCAGGCGCACCCCGGCAGCGAGGAGGAGCAGGACTACCTCGGCATCCCCGGCCTGCTCGAACCCGATCAGGTGCAGCTGCTCCTCCAGAAGCGCCAGGCACGGCAGATCGCGCACAGCAGGAAGAAGCCCGACAGCGAGGCCGACCTCCTCGAACTGCCCGCCGAGCGGCGGCCCGTGGTCTCCCACAAGGAGATGATGGAGCTGCGCAAGCAGCTCAACACGATGGTCGGCGCGTACGTGCATCAGAGCGGGAAGCCGCACGGTGTCATCCACACCGAGCTGCGCCGCGTCTGCGGCGGCCCGCCGAGCGCCGAGGCCACCGCGGGACAGCTGCGCCAGCGGATCGCCAAGGTGCAGGAGTGGGCCACCCGCATGCGCTGATGCGCTGAGGCGCGCGCCCGGGCGCGCGGCGTAGTGGGGCAATCACACACAACTCAGGTCGGCGACTGACCGGATTCTGGACGGAGTCTTCCGCTCAGCGGGACGTCCTCGCTACATTCCCGGCAACGCACACGCCCCGTGGCAGCGCCGCCGCGGAGCGCAGCCGGTATGTACGTAGAGCCCCAGCGCCTGATATCCGACCGGCGGCCTCTGACGCGCGTCGCCCACGGGACAGGCGACGCAACCGCCGCGAAGGAGACCGCCGCCCTCACCTAAGGAGTGGGCGTCGTGACCGCGGAGACCTCCCAGACGCTCGACCGGGGACTGCGCGTCCTCAAACTGCTCGCCGACACCGACCACGGGCTGACCGTGACCGAGCTCTCCAACAAGCTCGGCGTCAACCGTACGGTCGTCTATCGCCTGCTCGCCACGCTGGAGCAGCACGCCCTCGTCCGCCGCGACCTGGGCGGCCGCGCCCGGGTCGGGCTCGGCGTCCTGCGGCTCGGCCGCCAGGTCCACCCGCTGGTGCGCGAGGCCGCGCTGCCCGCGCTGCGCTCGCTGGCCGAGGACATCGGGGCGACCGCCCATCTGACCCTGGTCGACGGCACGGAGGCCCTCGCGGTCGCCGTCGTCGAACCGACCTGGACCGACTACCACGTGGCCTACCGCACCGGGTTCCGCCACCCGCTCGACCGGGGAGCCGCGGGCCGCGCCATCCTCGGCGCCCGCCAGGGCGTGCTGCCCGAGCAGGGCTACACCCTCACCCACGGCGAGCTGGAGGCCGGGGCGTCGGGCGCCGCGGCGCCGCTGCTCGGCGTGACCGGGATAGAGGGCAGCGTCGGAGTGGTGATGCTCGCCGACGCGGTGCCGGAGCGGGTCGGGCCGCGGGTTCTCGACGCCGCCCGGGAAGTCGCCGACGCCCTGCGCTGACGCGGCACCCCTGACCAGCGCCCCCGATTGGCCTTGCGGCCAACCGGGGGTGTTCTGTTTTTGCCGATGCTCCCAACCCTGCCGTTCCCGGGCTCTGCATCATCGGGCCCATAAGAGGAGAACGGCGAGGGGAGCGGTGCCGTGCTGGCACAGACACTGACGCGGCGCCAGGACGTGGCCGACGCGGCCGCGGCCGGGAGCGGGCTGAAGCGCACGATGGGGCTGTGGCAGCTGACGCTGCTGTCCGTCGGCGCGACGCTCGGCACCGGCATCTTCGTCGTCCTCGGTGAGGCGGTCCCCGAGGCCGGGCCCGCCATCGTCGTCTCGTTCGTCCTCGCCGGCGTCACGGCCCTGTTCTCCGCGCTGTCGTACGCGGAGCTGGCCGGCATGATCCCCGGGTCCGGATCCTCGTACAGCTACGCCTACGCCACCCTCGGCGAACTCGTCGCCTGGGTCTGCGGCTGGTGTCTGATCCTGGAGTACGGGGTGTCGGTCGCGGCCGTCGCCGTCGGCTGGGGCCAGTACGTCAACGAACTGCTCGACCTGGTCTTCGGCGTCACCCTGCCCGACGCGCTCAGCGCCCCGCCCGGCACCGGTGGCGTCGTCAACGTCCCGGCCGCGCTCATCGTCGTCCTCGCCATGGTCGTGCTGCTGCGCGGGGCCCGCGAGAGCGCCGTCGCGAACGTGATCATGGTCGGCGTGAAGGTCGCCGCCCTGGTGATGTTCTGCGCGGTCGCCTTCACCGCCTTCCACGCCGGCAACTTCCAGCCGCTGTTCCCGCTCGGCGCGGCCGGGATGAGCGCGGGCGCAGCCTCGCTCTTCTTCTCGTACATCGGCTTCGACGCGGCGTCCACGGCGGGCGAGGAGGCGAAGAACCCGCAGCGCGACCTGCCCCGCGCGATCATCCTCTCGCTGGTGCTCGTCACCGCCCTGTACGTCCTGGTCGCCGTCGCCGCGCTGGGCGCGATGCCCTGGCAGAAGTTCGCGGGCACGGAGGCCACGCTCAGCGAGGTGCTCGTGCAGTCCGTCGGCGGCGGCTCGCTCTGGCCGATCCTGCTGTCGATCGGCGCGGTCGTCGCCACGACGAGCGTCGTCCTCACCGTCCAGTACGGGCAGATCCGCATCCTCTTCTCGATGTCAAGGGACGGCCTGGTGCCGCCGGTGTTCTCCCGGGTGCACGCGCGCACCGGTGTCCCGCGCGCCAACACCGTGATCGTCTCCTCGTTCATCGCCGTGCTCGCCGCCCTGGTCCCGCTCGGCAGCCTCGCCGACGCCACCAGCATCGGCACGCTGTTCGCCTTCGCGCTCGTCAACATCGCGGTCGTGCTGCTGCGCCGCCGTAACCCGTCGGCGCCGCGCAGTTTCCGCGTCCCGTTCTCGCCGGTCGTGCCGGTGCTCGGCGTGGTCTGCTGCGTCTTCATGCTGTTCAGCCTCGGCTCGGACACGTGGATCGCGTTCGGTGCGTGGATGGCGGTCGGGCTCGTCGTCTACTGGCTCTACGGCAGCAGGCACTCCAAGCTCAACCAGACCGGCGCCGCCGTGAAGGAGACCGTGTGACCACCGCCGCCCTCGACCTCACCACCGACGTCGTCGAGCTGACCCGCGCCCTCGTCGACATCCCCTCCGAGAGCGGCGACGAGGCCGTGCTCGCGGACGCCGTCGAGACCGCCCTGCGCGCCCTGCCGCACCTCACCGTCGAGCGGATCGGCCACTCCGTCGTCGCCCGCACCTCGCTCGGCCGCGCCGAGCGCGTCATCGTCGCCGGGCACCTCGACACCGTGCCCGCCGCCGGGAACCTGCCCGCGCGCCTCGCCGACGACCGCCTGTACGGGCTCGGCGCCTGCGACATGAAGGGCGGCGTCGCCGTCGCCCTGCGCCTGGCCGCCACGCTGACCGCGCCGACGCGCGACCTCACGTACGTCTTCTACGAGTGCGAGGAGGTCGAGGGCGACCGCAACGGGCTGCACCGCATCGCCGGCGAGCGCCCCGAACTCCTCCTCGACGCCGACCTCGCCGTCCTGATGGAGCCGTCCGACGCCGGCGTCGAGGCCGGCTGCCAGGGCGTGCTCTGCGCCGACGTCACCGTGCGCGGCGAGCGGGCGCACACCGCCCGCGCCTGGATGGGCGTGAACGCGGCGCACCGCTCCGCCGAGGTGCTCCGGCGGCTCGCCGACCACGTCCCCGAGAAGGTCGTCATCGACGGCCTCGAATACCGCGAGGGGCTCAGCGCGGTCGCCGTGCGGGCCGGGGTCGCGGGCAACGTCGTACCCGACGAGTGCGTCATCTCCCTCAACGCCCGCTTCGCGCCCAGCCGTTCGCCCGAGGAGGCGATGGCGTACGTGCGCGGGATCATCCCCGAGCAGTACGAGTTCGAGGTCACGGAGGTCGTGCCCGGCGCCCTGCCCGGGCTCGACCGGCCCGCGGTCGCCTCACTGGTCGACTACCTCGGGGCCACGCCCCGCCCGAAGCTGGGCTGGACCGATGTCGCCCGCTTCACGTCGCTCGGGGTCCCCGCGCTGAATTTCGGCCCGGGGGATCCGGTGCTGGCGCACACGGCGGGGGAGTTCGTCGAGGTGGGTCAACTGGAGGAGTGCGAGAGGAAGTTGGGGGAGTGGTTGCGCGGGTGAGGTCGGCGGCGGACGGGCGTCGGCGACCTCAGTCCCCCAGTCGCGCCTGCAGCCACACCACCAAGCGCTCGTCCGGGTCGTCCAGGTCGAGGCCGACCTGCTCGCGCACCTGGCGCAACCGGTACCGGCAGGTGTTCGGGTGCACCGCGAGGGACTTGGCGGCGCCCGCCATGTCGCAGCCCGCGTCGAGCCAGGCCCGCACCGTACGGCAGTACTCCGTGGCGTGCTCGGCGTCGTAGGACCGTAGCCGCGCCCACGCGCCGCCCGTCAACTCCCTTCGCTCTCCGGCCAGTTCGGCGATCCGGAGCAGGGTGACGCGGGCCTGGACCTGCTCCACGGCCGCGACCGGCAGCTCGTCGGAGAGACAGCGCAGTACGAGGTCGGCGTCGTCGCGGGAGTCCACGGCGCGGGCCAGGCCGGGGACGAGGGCGCCGAGTGCCGCCCGGACCGGGGTGCGCAGGGCGCCTTTGGCGCGTTCCACGATGTCCTGGGCGAGCGGCTTGTGGCGGGCGGCGCCGCGTTCGTCGGACGCCGGGAGCAGGGCGTAGACGACGCCGTCGAGCAGGACGCAGGCGTGCCGCCCGTACCGGGCCTCGCAACTCAGCCGTACGAGGTCGAGGAGGCGCAGCGCGGTACGGGCCACGTCCGGCGCGGCCTTGGGGCCCGCGGGCGCGAACGCCGCGACCCGCACCGGATCCGTGCCGGCGCCGAAGCCCAGGCGGTGCGCGGCCGTCGACGCGTCGGCGGTGCCGTCCAGTACGCGGCGCAGCAGATCGCCGCCGAGGTGCCGGGAGAGTTCCTGCGCGGCGCGCGCCCGCAGCAGGAGGAGCGCCGCGGTGGAGGCGCCCTGGGCGAGGGCGTGGTCGGCGTCGGGGGCCAGGTTCCCGCCGTCCACCACCCACACCGAGCCGAGCGTCTCGCCGCCCGCGCGGACGGCGACGGCGAGCCGCGGCAGGTTGTCGTCGTCGAGCGCGGGCAGCCGCAGCGGGGTGCCGGCCGCGAACATCGCCCGGTACTGCTCGGTGTTCTCCGGGCTGTCGGGGACCTGGAGGCCGAGGATGCCCTGTCTGCGGTCCTCGTCCACGGGCTGCCCGGCGACGGTCGAGTAGGCGAGGATGCGCTGGCGCGGGTCCTCGATGGCGGTCGCCCCGCCCACGGCCGCGGCGATCGCGTCGGCCAGCGCGAACAGGTCTCCGCCCGCCGCGGGGGCCGGGCCCGCGCCCGCCGCCGAGGACAGCAGCAGGTGCACCCGGTGCCAGGCCGCGTCCTCGTCGACGCAGAGCAGGGCGATGCCGGCGCGGTCGGCCGCCGCGACGGGGGCCCCTTCCTCCGAGGCGCCGCGTACGACGACGGCGGCCATGCCCGCGTCGGCCGCGGCGCGCAGCAGAGGGGCGGCGGACCGGGCGCGGACGCCGACCGCCAGGAGTACGGCGCCCGGGGCCCGGGGGAGTGGGGCGTCGGCGTCGTAGAGGAGCACCTCGCCGACGGGGGCGGTCAGTCCTGCCGGGGTGGTGAGGGCCCGTACGGAATCACCGCCGAGCACGTCGAGAAGATCGCTCAGGGTCGGGCTGTCCACGGTGTCCCTCTCTGCGGGGCTGAGTTCGTGCCCCGTAGGGGCGCGGGGAACTGCGCGACCAGCCCCCACCGGGCGTGCACCCGGCGATGGTGCAGCCGGACCGGGCTGGGCGCCGGATGGAAGCGCTCGCCCCGCGCCGGGGGCCGCCTTGCCCACCCTGCCGCCCATGGCGGCAGATTGCCCAAGGCGCCGGTTGGCCGATCGTTAAAGGAGCGTAGGCGGTGCTTGTGGTGTCGGACAAGCCGAGTGCGGATCGCGCCGCCGACACTCGAACCATGGCCCTCACCACCCGCACCGTTCACGACGTGCCCGGGATCGCCTCCGTCGCCGACTTCTTCAGCGATGTGTGGCAGACCCCGCGCGCCACCCCGCCCTACCCGGCCGAGGTGCTGCACAGCCTCGTCCACGCGGGCGGCGCCGTGCACGCCGCGTACGACGGCGAGGAACTGCTCGGCGCGGCCGTCGCCGTCTTCGGAGAGCCCGCGGCCCGCGACGTGTACTCGTTCGTGGCCGCGGCCCGCACCAGCGACCGCGGCATCGGGTACGCCGTCAAGCAGGCCCAGCGCACGTGGGCCCTGGAGCGCGGCGCCCGCACGATGCGCTGGACGTTCGACCCGCTGGTCGGCCGCAACGCCCGCTTCAACCTCACCAAGCTGGGCGGCGCCGCCACCGAGTACCTGGTCGACTTCTACGGGCCCATGGCCGACGGCGTGAACGACGGCGACGAGTCCGACCGCCTCACCGTCACCTGGGACCTGACCGCGGCCGAGCCCCGCCCCGAGCCGCCCGCCCCGGCCGGCGACGTCGTCGCGGCCGCCCCCGACGGCGACCCCCTCGCCCGCACCGACGGGGACACCGTGTGGTGCCGCGTCCCCGCCGACATCGTGAAGCTGCGCGCCGCGGACCCGGAGCTGGCGCTGCGCTGGCGGTACGCCGTGCGCGACGTGTGCACCGCCGCCTTCGCCGAGGGCCGCACCGCGACCGGCATGTCCCGCGACGGCTGGTACGTCCTCGGCCCCGTACAGGAGAAGCAGGCATGAAGCTCGAACGCGTGGAACTGCTGCATGTGGCGATCCCGCTCGTCACCCCGTTCCGTACGTCCTTCGGGACCATGACGACCAAGGACACGTTCCTGCTGCACGTCGTCACGGACGCGGCGGAGGGCTGGTCGGAGTTCGCGGCCGACCCGGAGCCGCTGTACTGCTCGGAGTTCGTCTCCGGCGCCGAGACCGTGATCCGGGACTTCCTGCTGCCGCGCGTCGCCCGCGTGGAGAACCTGACGACGGCCGCGCTCGCGCCCGCCATGGCCAAGGTCAAGGGGCACGAGCTGGCGAAGGCCGCCCTGGAGACAGCCGTGCTCGACGCCGAGCTGCGCGCCCATGGGATGTCCCTGGCCACCTATCTCGGCGCGACCCGCGACCGGGTGCCCGCCGGGGTCTCCGTCGGCATCAAGGACTCCGTGCCCGCGCTCCTCGACGACGTCGAGCGCTACCTCGCCGAGGGGTACGTGCGGATCAAGCTGAAGATCGAGCCGGGCTGGGACCTCGCGCCGGTCCGGGCCGTGCGCGACCGGTTCGGGGACGGGCTGCCGCTCCAGGTCGACGCCAACACGGCGTACACCCTCGCCGACGCGGAGCACCTGCGGCGCCTGGACGCGTTCGGGCTGCTGCTGATCGAGGAGCCGCTGGAGGAGAACAACCTCCACGCGCACGCCCTGCTCCAGCGGCGCATCGCCACGCCCGTCTGCCTGGACGAGTCGCTGCACAACGTCCGGGACACCGCGTCCGCGATCGCCATGGACGCGTGCCGGGTCGTCAACGTGAAGCCCGCGCGCGTGGGCGGCTACCTGGAGGCGCGGCGCCTGCACGACGTCGCCGCCGCGCACGGCGTGCCCGCCTGGGTCGGCGGGATGCTGGAGACCGGGATCGGGCGGGCCCCGAATCTGGCGCTCGCCGCGCTGCCCGGATTCACGCTGCCCGGCGACACGTCCGCCTCCAGCCGGTATTTCGCGGAGGACATCACGGAGCCGTTCGTGCTCGACGACGGGCACCTGCCGGTGCCGACCGGGCCGGGTATCGGCATCGCCCCGTTGCCGGACGCGCTGCGGCGCTTCACGACGGCCACCAGGGTGCTTCATCGGGCTTCGTAGCCGGGCGCGACCAGCCCCACCGGGCCGCACCCGACAAGGCGCCCCCTCCCCACCACCCCGCCCGCGTTAGATTGGCCCCGTGCTCAATCGCCTCAGCCGCCCCACGGCCCTAGCCATCTGCGCGCTCCCCGTCGCCGCCCTGCTGGCGGTGGCGGCTTTCGCCCCGCTGCCGTTCTCGGTGGCCCAGCCGGGCCCCACGACGGACGTGCTGGGCACGTCGGACGGCAAACCCGTGATCAAGATCTCCGGCGCGCCGACCCGCGACACCAGCGGGCAGCTGCGCGCGGTGACGATCCTGGCGACCGGGCCCGACGCCTCGGTGCACCTCTCGGACGTGATCGGCGACTGGTTCCGGGACGACCGTGCGGTGATGCCGCGCGACTCCGTCTACCCGGCGGGCGACTCCACCAAGGAGATCGAGCAGCACAACAAGGACGAGATGAAGGGCTCTCAGGACGCCGCCACCGAGGCCGCCCTCGCCTACCTCGGCGACCAGGACAAGAACATCGACGTCACCCTCCAGCTCGGCGACGTCGGCGGGCCCAGCGCGGGGCTGCTCTTCTCGCTCGGCATCGTCGACCTGCTCGACGGGAACGGCAGCGGCGGCGACCTGACCGGCGGCAAGAAGATCGCCGGCACCGGCACCATCGACGCGAAGGGCGCGGTCGGCGCCGTCGGTGGCGTCTCGATGAAGGTGCAGGCCGCCGACCGCGACGGGGCCACCGTCTTCCTCGTACCGAAGGCGGAGTGCTCGGACGCCCGGGCGTCGGCGCCCCAGTCGATGCGGCTGATCCCGGTGACCACGCTCAAGGGCGCGGTCACCGCCCTGACGGACCCCGGCAAGGCCCCGTCCTGCTAGTCGCTTTCTGACGCGCCCACTGGCCCACTCCTGGGCTCACTCCTTGATGAACCCTTCCTTGACCAGCCAGTCCTTGGCCACGTCGTGCGGGTCCTGCCCGTCGACGTCCACCTTGGCGTTGAGCTCCTGGGCGACCGTGTTGTCGAGCTTCTTCGTGATCGGCTCGATGACCTCGGCCATCTTCGGGTACTTCGCCAGCGACTTGCTGTTGATCGAGGGCGCGGCGTTGTAGTTCGGGAAGAAGTGCCGGTCGTCCTCCATGACATGCAGGTTCATCGACCGGATGCGGCCGTCGGTCGTGAAGACCTCACCGAACGTGCACGTGCCCTTCTTCACCTGCGTGTAGATGATGCCGGTGTCCATCTGCGTGACGTTGGAGGCCGGGATGCTCATCCCGTACGCCTTCTCCATGCCGTGCAGACCGTCGGCGCGGTTGGCGAACTCGCTCTCCACGCACAGCGTGACCGCCTTCGGGTCCGACTTGGCCAGCTCGGCGACCTCGGAGAGCGTCTTGGTGCCGTACTTCTTGAAGTTCGCGTCGTTCATGGCCAGCGCGTAGGTGTTGTTGAGCTGGGCCGGCGGCAGCCAGGTGATGCCGTTCTTGAGGTCGGCGTCGTGCACCGCCTGCCACTGCTTCTGCGGGTCGGTGATCGGTTCGGAGTTGCCGAGGTAGGTGATCCAGGCCGTGCCCGTGTACTCGTACATGGCGTCCGCGTCCCCGGACTTGATGGCCTCGCGGGCGCCGATGGAGCCCTGGATGCCGGTCCGGTCCAGGACGTCCGCCCCGGCCGCCTTGAACGCGATGCCCATCATCGCGCCGAGGATCAGCTGCTCGGTGAACTCCTTCGACGTGACGGTGATGTCGGCGCCCTTGAGCGGCTCGCCCTGCCCGACCGTGCCGGGCTGTACGTCGTCGACCATGGGGCTGCCGCTGGTCAGCCCGCACCCGGCGAGCAGCGCGAGGCCGCTGGCCGCCGCCGCTGCGACACGCATCCGGTACCTCATGAGCGCACCTCCAGCCCGCGCGGCCGCAGCAGCAGTTCGGCCAGCGACGCCAGCCAGTCCACGAGCAGCGCGAGCGCGATGGTCAGGATCGAGCCGAGCATCAGGACCGGCATGCGCTGGTTGGTGATCCCGGTGGTGATCAGGACGCCGAGGCCGCCGCCGCCGCCGAACGTCGCCAGCGTGGCCGTGCCGACGTTCAGGACGAGCGCGGTGCGCACACCGGCGAGGATCAGCGGTACCGCCAGCGGCAGTTCGACCTTCGTCAGGACGCCCACCGGGGACATCCCGATGCCACGCGCCGCCTCCAGGAGCGTCGGGTCGTTGGCCTTCAGGCCCGCGATCGTGTTGGAGAGCACCGGCAGGATCGCGTAGATGATGATGCCGATCAGCGCCGACCTCTCGCCGATGCCCAGCCAGATGACGAGCAGCGCCAGCAGACCGATCGCCGGGGTGGCCTGACCGATGTTGGCGAGCATGAGGGCGAACGGGGTCGCCTTGCGGAACATCGTGCGGGTCAGCAGGATCCCCAGCGGGATCGCGATGATCAGCACGAAGAACGTCGAGATCACCGTCAGGCTGATGTGCTGGCGCAGCGCCTTCCCCACCTGCCCGCCGGAGATGGCGTTCTCGGAGATCGAGTCGAGGTCGGCGTTGCGGAACCACAGCCAGGTGATCAGCAGCACGATGGCCAGGACCGCGGGCAGGAAGGTCAGCTTCTGCCAGCTGATGCGGCGCGGCTCCCTCGTCGTGGCCGCCGGCCGCGGCTCCTGCTCGCCCTCGCCCTCGTCGCGGAAGGCGAGGCCCTTGACCTCGTGCTCGCCGTCGGGGCGTGCGCCCTTCAGGGGCGGCTTGCGGGACGGGGTGCTCACGCCTTCGCCTCCCCGTCGCCGGTATCGGCGCCCTCCTGCTCCAGCTGCGTCTGGTGGGCGCGCTGTTCCTCCAGCTCGTGCTGGTGCTCGACGGCTTCGAGCCGGTCGGCCTCCAGGAGTTCGTGCACGGAGTTCATCAGCGTCTCCATGTCGACGACACCCTCGTACGCACCGCGCCGGCCGGTCACCGCGACCCGGCCCGCGTTGTCGGTGAGCACCGCCTCCAGCGCGTCGCGCAGCGTCGCGTCACGGGTCACCGTGTCGTGCACGAGGGTGCCGGCGCGGGCCAGCGAGCCCTTGGCCCGCATCAGGTCGCCGCGGCGCAGCCACTTGTAGGGGCGGCCGCGCTTGTCGAGCAGCAGCAGCTCGTTGGTGCCGGCCGCGCGCAGCTTGTTGAAGATGTCCTGCAACGGGTCGTCGACGCCGACCGTCGGGTAGTCGGTGACCTCCACATCGCGTACGCGGGTGAGGTTGAGCCGTTTGAGGGCCGCGCCCGCGCCCACGAAACCGGAGACGAAGTCGTCGGACGGATTGGTGAGGATGGCCTCGGGGGTGTCGAACTGGGCGATGTGCGAGCGCTCCCGCAGCACCGCGATCCGGTCCCCGAGCTTGATCGCCTCGTCGAAGTCGTGGGTGACGAAGACGATCGTCTTGTGCAGCTCGTGCTGGAGCCGGATCAGCTCGTCCTGGAGGTGGTCACGGGTGATCGGGTCGACGGCGCCGAACGGCTCGTCCATCAGCAGCACCGGCGGGTCGGCCGCCAACGCCCGTGCCACGCCGACGCGTTGCTGCTGGCCGCCGGAGAGCTGGCGCGGATAGCGGCCGTGGAACTCGGCCGGGTCGAGACCGACCAGGTCCAGCATCTCCTCGACCCGCGACTTGATCCGCGACTTCGACCAGCCGACCATCTTCGGCACCAGGGCGATGTTCTGGGCGACCGTCATGTGCGGGAAGAGGCCGGAGGACTGGATCGCGTAGCCGACCTTGCGGCGCAGCTTCACCGGGTCCATGTCGGTGACGTCCTCGCCGTTGATGCGGATGCGGCCGCTCGTCGGCTCGATGAGCCGGTTGATCATCTTCAGGGTCGTGGACTTCCCGCAGCCCGACGGGCCCACGAAAATGATCAGCTCGCCCGCTTTGATCTCCATGTTGACGCTGTCCACGGCCGGATCGGACGACCCCGGATAGCGCTTGGTGAGGTTCTCCAGCTCGATGCTGGCCCCGGTGGCGGAGGCGGTCTCAGGCACGGATCCCCCTCGGGATGGTCAGCCGTCCGATGAGGACGTACGCGGCGTCGAAGAGCAGGGCGAGGACGATGATGCCGAGCGTTCCGGCGAGCACCTGGTTGAGCGCGTTGGCGCTGCCCAGGGAGGCGATGCCGCGGAAGATCTCGTTGCCGAGGCCGGGGCCCGAGGCGTACGCGGCGATCGCGGCGATGCCCATCAGCATCTGCGTGGAGACCCGGATCCCGGTCAGGATCGGCGGCCACGCCAGCGGCAGCTCCACCTTGAACAGGCGGGCCATGCGCGACATCCCGATGCCCTTCGCCGCGTCGATCAGCGCCGGGTCCACGCCGCGCAGGCCCACGATCGCGTTCCGCACGATCGGCAGCAGCCCGTACAGGGTCAGCGCGATCACGGTGGGCGGCACGCCGAGGCCGACGATCGGGATCAGCAGACCGATCATGGCGAGCGACGGGATGGTCAGGATGGTCGAGGTGGCCGTGGTCGCCAGGTTCCCCGCCCATTCGCTGCGGTAGCTGACGACCCCGATGACCACGCCGATGACGGTGGCGATGACCATGCACTGGAAGACCGCGCTGGCGTGCTGGCCGGCGTCGGCGAGCAGCTGCTGGTGCCGGTTGACGAGATAGTCCCAAAAGTTCATCGGCAGTCCCGGAAGTCCATCGCGCCTCGCCTCCGGGCGGTGCTCCGCAGAGCGTCAGGAATCTCCCGACGCCTGTTCCACCAGCGGGATGATCCGCAGCGGAACGGGATTTTCCATGACGATCGCCGTGGAAGCCCGGACGATGCCATCAAAACCGACAACCAGGTCGATCACCCGTTGAAGATCCGCGTTCGAGCGGGCCACGAGCCGGCACAGCATGTCCCCGCTGCCCGTCGTCGTGTGCAGTTCGAGCACTTCGGGAACGGTCGCCAAATGTGCCCTGACGTCGGCTCCTTGCCCCTGCCGGATCTGCAGCGTGGCGAACGCCGTGACCGGGTAGCCGAGCGCCGCCGGATCCACCTGCGGACCGAATCCGCGGATGACTCCGTTCGAGGTAAGCCGGTCGAGCCTGGCCTGCACCGTGCCGCGGGCCACGCCGAGCCGCCGGGACATCTCCAGGACCCCGATCCGCGGCTCGCGCGCGAGCAGCACGATGAGCCGTCCGTCCAGATGATCGATCGCCATGTCCGCCTCCGCAGTGGTCACCCTGTACACAAAGGCCGCCGCTACCGGCCGGTCGCTGGGCAGATTGCCCAGCGAATACGCCAACTATTGCGCACCTTGTGGAAGGGAGGGAGCCTCCTGCCATGACTGAGACCACAGCTCACATCCCCGACACCGCACGGCAGGCCGACCCCTTCCCGGTGAAGGGGATGGACGCGGTCGTCTTCGCCGTCGGCAACGCCAAGCAGGCCGCGCACTACTACTCCACGGCCTTCGGCATGAAGCTCGTCGCCTACTCCGGACCGGAGAACGGCAGCCGCGAGACCGCGTCCTACGTCCTGACCAACGGCTCCGCCCGCTTCGTCTTCACCTCCGTCGTCAAGGCGTCCACCGACTGGGGCCGCTTCCTGGAGGAGCACGTCGCGGCGCACGGCGACGGCGTCGTCGACCTCGCGATCGAGGTGCCGGACGTGCGCGCCGCGTACGCCTACGCGGTCGAGCACGGCGCCCGCGGCATCGACGAGCCGTACGAGACGAAGGACGAGCACGGCACCGTGGTCCGGGCCGCGATCGCCACGTACGGCAAGACCCGCCACACCCTCGTCGAGCGCACCGGCTACGACGGCCCGTACCTGCCCGGCTTCGTGACGGCCGACCCGATCGTCGAGCCGCCCGCCAAGCGCACCTTCCAGGCCATCGACCACTGCGTCGGCAACGTCGAACTCGGCAAGATGAACGAGTGGGTGGCGTTCTACAACAAGGTCATGGGCTTCACGAACATGAAGGAGTTCGTGGGCGACGACATCGCCACCGAGTACAGCGCGCTGATGTCGAAGGTGGTCGCGGACGGCACCCTCAAGGTCAAGTTCCCGATCAACGAGCCGGCCATCGCCAAGAAGAAGTCCCAGATCGACGAGTACCTGGAGTTCTACGGCGGCGCGGGCGTCCAGCACATCGCGCTCGCCACGAACGACATCGTCGCGTCGGTGCGGGCCATGCGCGCGGCCGGTGTCCAGTTCCTCGACACCCCCGACTCGTACTACGACACCCTCGGCGAGTGGGCGGGCGAGACCCGGGTCCCCGTCGAGACGCTGCGCGAGCTGAAGATCCTCGTCGACCGCGACGAGGACGGCTACCTGCTGCAGATCTTCACCAAGCCGGTCCAGGACAAGCCGACCGTCTTCTTCGAGATGATCGAGCGGCACGGCTCCATGGGCTTCGGCAAGGGCAACTTCAAGGCTCTGTTCGAGGCGATCGAACGGGAGCAGGAGAAGCGCGGAAATCTCTAGCGGTCGCGTCTAGCCTGGCCGCATGGCCAGGATCAACGACGTAGGCGGCATGACCGGGTTCGGCGCCATCGACATGAGCGATGACGCCGAACCTTTCCACGCGGACTGGGAGGCGCGCGTCTTCGCGCTCCAGCGCGCGCTGCTCGTGAAGAAGGTGTTCAACCTCGACGAGTTCCGGGACGCCGTCGAGACGATGCCGCCCGCCGACTATCTGGCGGCCTCGTACTACGAGCGCTGGTTCCACGCGATCCGTACGCTCCTCGAACGCAAGGGCGTCCTCGCGGAAGGGGCCCTCGACCATGCCTGAGACCGCGCCGGGACAGCGGCGGACGTACACGGCCGGGGACGTGGTCCGCACCTACCCGCACGACCCGCCCCACCACACCCGCCTGCCGCGCTACGCCCGCGGCAGGCTCGGCGTCGTCGTGGAGCCTGAGGAGCGGGTGCCGCTGCCCGACGTCCGTGCGCAGGGCCGGGACGACGCCCCGGCCGACATGGTCTACGCGGTGCGGTTCGCGGCGCGGGAACTGTGGGGCGAGGGCGATCACGACGTGGTCCTCGACCTGCCCGAGAGCTACCTGAGGAAGGCCGACGACGATGAGCGGTGACCACGACGACGCGGTGATCTCCCGCCAAGTGCGGCTCCTCGAGACCCTGTTGGAGCAGAAGGGCATCGTCGGCGGCGACACCGTCGACGAGGTCATCGACGGGTTCCTGTCCGGGGCCTCCCCGCTGAACGGGGCGAAGGCGGTGGCCCGCGCCTGGATTGACCCGGAGTTCAAGGAGCGCCTGCTGGCCGACGGCACGGCCGCGGTCACGGAACTCGGCTTCACCGGCCAGGCGGGCCAGCGGCTGCGCGTGGTCGAGAACACCGACGCCGTGCACAACATGATCGTCTGCACCCTGTGCTCCTGCTACCCGCTCCGCCTGCTCGGCCCCTCGCCGGGCTGGTACAAGAGCGAGGCCTACCGCTCCCGCGTGGTGCGGGAGCCGCGGGCTGTCCTGTCCGAGTTCGGGGTGACGCTGCCCGACGCGGTCCGCGTCACGGTGTGGGACTCCAGCTCGGACACCCGCTACATGGTGCTGCCGAGGCGTCCCGCGGGTACCGGGAGCCTGGGCGAGCCGGAGCTGGCGACGCTGGTCACCCGTAATGGGCTGATCGGGACCGCGGCGGTGTAGTCGTAGCCGGTCGGCTGCGCCCCCGCGCCCCTGAGCGAGCGGAGCTCGCTTCAGGGGCGCGGGGAACTGCGCGACCAGCCACGGCGAAACCCGCGGCCGCCCGCCGTCCATGGCTCAACGGCGCTTGTGCGCGACCCGCTTCACCGGCGGAGCCTTCGGCTTCGGGGGCCACATCTGCGGAACCCCACCCTCCGCAGGCTCCCCGAGCGCGTCCAACGCCTCCTGCGCGGCCGGCGCGTACAACGGCGAGAACCCGGGATTGATCCGCAGCGCCTCCCCGAGATGCCGGCGGGCCGCGCCGTACAGGCCCAACTCCCGCTCCACGGCCCCGAGATGGTACGAGTAGGACGCGTTGCGCACGGTGCCGCCCTTCTGCCGGTCGGTGGCCCGGCGCAGGAACCAGTGCGCGGCGTCGTCGTCCCCCGCACGGTGCAGCGCCCAGCCCAGCGCGTCCGCCGTCGCGATCCCCGGCGCCCGCGACCACTCCGCGCGCAGCCGGTCGACGGCGGCGTCCGCGTCCCCGTGATCCGCCTCGAACCGGCCGAGCACGAGCGCGTCGTCCACCCCGTGCGCCCGGTCGTCGGCGACCCGCTTGCGCAGGACGCCGTACTGGGCCTCGGCGGACCGCTCGTCGTGCAGCGACTCGTACAGCTCGCCCAGCTCCAGCGCGTACTGCGGCAACGGCTGCTTGCGCAGCGCCCGCTGGTAGGCGACGACGGCCTCCGCGGTGCGGCCCAGGGAGGCGAGCGCGCGGGCCCGCCCGGCCAGCGCCGGATGACAGCCGGGGTCGGCGGCGAGCGCCGCGTCGAAGTGGCGCAGCGCGTCGACCGGCTCGCCGCGCTCCCAGGCCAGTTCACCGCCGCGCTGCAGCAGGGCGGCCTTCTCGGTGGCGGTCCCGGCCCGCGCCGACGCGTCGGCGACGACCGTGGCCGCGTCCTCCCGCCAGCCCCGGTCGCGGTAGACGGCCGCCGTGCGCAGCGTCACCGTCGTACCGGCGCCGGAGGTGAGCCCGGTCAGCGTCTCCAGGGTGCGGCCCGCCGCCTTGTAGTCGCCGGTGCCCCGGTAGGCGTCGACCAGCGCCACGTACGACGACCAGCGCTTCGGCGCCGCCTTCACCGCGGCCTCGCCCCAGATCCGGGCGGAACGCCAGTCGCCGCGGGCGGCGGCCAGCGCGGCGAGCCCGTCGAGCGCCTCCGCGTTCCCCTTCGGCCGCACCTTGAGCGAACTGCGCAGCGCCCGCTCGGCCTTGGGGTAGTACGCGGTCTCGGCGGTGCGTGAGCCCCGCTCCACGTAGGCGGCCCCGAGCGCCGCCCACGACAGACCGTCCCGCGGATGCGTGCGCAGATACGTCTCGCGCTCCCCGATCAGCGCCGTCAGATCCGGCAGCGAGGCCGGCGCCCCGACCGCCGCCGCGATCACCGCGCGCCCGGCGGGCCCCGGCAGCGGTGCCGGAGCCGGCTCGTCGTCCGGCAGCATCACCAGCACACCGCCGAGCACCAGGCACCCGGCGAGGGACGCCTGGACGGTGCGGCGCACGCCGGGGGAGAGGCGACGGCGCGGGTCGGCGACGGGCGCCCGCTCCGCGACGGCCCCGGAAGGCCCGGTCGCCTCGGCCGGCTCGGTGGGGTCTACGGGCGCGGCGGGTTCCGCGGAGTTCTCGCTGTGCTCCATGGCGCACACTGTGCGGCAATACGAAGAGCACACGAAGAGCACACGGTGGTGGCCACAGACGGGTTCACACCGATGGCCCCGAGTGCGAGGCTGTGATCATGAGCCGCACCCTCATCGAACTGCTCGGCGACGGGCTGCCCGCCGAGGCGCTCGTCACCGACCCCGACGTCACCGCCTCCTACGCCCACGACATGGCGAGTTTCTGCGACGCGGGCGCGCCCGCCGTCTTGGTCCTGCCACGCACCGTCGAGCAGGTCCAGCACGTCATGCGCACCGCCACCGCGCTGCGCGTCCCGGTCGTCCCGCAGGGCGCCCGCACGGGCCTGTCGGGCGCGGCCAACGCCTCCGACGGCTGCATCGTGCTCTCCCTCACCAAGATGGACCGCATCCTGGAGATCAACCCGGTCGACCGGATCGCCGTCGTCGAGCCGGGCGTCATCAACGCGACGCTCTCCCGCGCGGTCAACGAGCACGGGCTCTACTATCCGCCGGACCCCTCCAGCTGGGAGATGTGCACCATCGGAGGGAACATCGGCACGGCCTCCGGCGGCCTGTGCTGCGTCAAGTACGGGGTCACGGCGGAGTACGTGCTCGGGCTCGACGTCGTCCTCGCCGACGGCCGGCTGCTCTCGACCGGCCGGCGCACCGCCAAGGGCGTCGCGGGCTACGACCTCACCCGCCTCTTCGTCGGCTCCGAGGGCAGCCTCGGCATCGTCGTGAAGGCGACCCTGGCGCTCAAGCCCCAGCCGCCCCAGCAGTTGGTCCTCGCCGCCGAGTTCGCGTCCGCGGCGGCGGCGTGCGACGCGGTGTGCCGGATCATGGAGGGCGGCCACGTCCCGTCACTCCTCGAACTCATGGACCGTACGACGGTCAAGGCCGTCAACGACATGGCGCACATGGGGCTCCCCGAGACCACCGAGGCCCTGCTCCTGGCCGCCTTCGACACCCCGGACCCGGCCGCGGACCTCGCCGCCGTCGGCGCCCTGTGCGAGGCGGCGGGCGCCACCCAGGTCGTGCCCGCCGAGGACGCAGCCGAGTCCGAACTGCTGCTCCAGGCCCGGCGGTTGTCCCTCACCGCCCTCGAAGCGGTCAAGGGCACGACGATGATCGACGACGTGTGCGTGCCGCGCTCCCGGCTGGGCGACATGCTCGAAGGCGTCGAGCGGATCGCCGAGAAGTACGCCCTGACCATCGGCGTCTGCTGCCACGCGGGCGACGGCAACACCCACCCGACCGTCTGCTTCGACGCTCAGGACGCCGACGAGGGCCGCCGCGCCCGCGAGTCCTTCGACGAGATCATGGCGCTCGGCCTGGAGCTCGGCGGCACCATCACGGGCGAGCACGGCGTCGGCGTCCTGAAGAAGGACTGGCTGGCGCGCGAGCTCGGCCCGGTCGGCGTGGAGATGCAGCAGGCGGTGAAGGCCGCCTTCGACCCGCTGGGGCTGCTCAACCCCGGCAAGCTGTTCTGACGACGGAGCGTGCGCACCCGTACCGGTATGGGTGACATAAAGGACGAACGCCTCATGTGCCAGGGTGCCTCGCGGCGGCACCCTGGACGCATGAGCCACAGCAAGAGCAAGTCCCTGCGCAACCGGAAGATCGGCGCCGTCGTCCTGGCCGGAGCCGTCGCCGTCGCCTCGCTCGGCCTGGCGGTCGGCACCGCCGTCGCCGCCCCGGCCCCGTCCGGGACACCGGCGCCCGTCTCCCCGCAGGCCGTCGTGTCGACGGACTGACCCGCGCCCCGTCCGGTCACCCCTCACCGCTCGTCCGACGACTCGTCCGACGGCCAGGGGTCCCGCAGGTAGAGGTCGTCGGCCGGGGTGGGGGTGAGCAGCTCGGCCAGGCCGTCGTCGATGCCGAGCCGCTCGGCCTCAGAGCCCGGGGGAACCGCCCGCAGCGTGCGCTCCAGCCAGGCCGACACCTGCGCGGCGGGCGCTTCGAGGAGTGCGTCGCCGTCCGGCGAACTCAGCGCCATCAGCACGACGCTGCGGCCGTCCACCTTCGTCGGCCACACCCGCACGTCCCCGTGCCCGCACGGCCGGAACACCCCCTCCACCAGCAGCTCGCGCGCGAACGTCCAGTTGACCGGGTGGTCGGACCCGATGTGGAACGTGATGTGGACGGCATAGGGATCGTCGGTGCGGTAGGTCAGCCGGGCCGGGACCGGGATGCTTCGCTCGGGCGACAACACCAGCTTCAGCTCGAGTTCGCGTTCCACCACGGAGTGCATGTCCTGCGCTTCCTCTCCACCTCGTACGAGGTCTGTACGGGGGCCACGAGCGGGCCCGTGCAAGGTGAGAGGGCGATGTGCCGCGAGCATTACGCGACTTCGCGAGAATTTTTTTCCGCCCTTCGGTCCGGCCGCGCTCCGGTCACCGAACCGGCCGCGCTCCGGATACCACCGCGTGCCCGGAAAGTGGTGCGTAACGGCGGAGCGGCACGGGCGGGCGCGGCGGTCTGATAGACGTAGAGGCCACAACAAGACCCCCGAGCAGATACGGGACGACGGACATGAGCGCCCCAACCCCGGCCCCCGGCGACGACAGGCCCCGCGAAGGCTACTACCCCGACCCGTCCATTCCCGGATATGTCCGGTACTGGAACGGGGCCGCCTGGGTCCCCGGCACCTCCCGCCCCGCCCCGTCCGACGGCGAACCCCTGCCGGCCCCGGCGGGCGCCACCCCCGCTCCGGCGCCCGCGCCCGAGCCCGTGACGCAGACCGTCGCCGCCGCAGAGGAGACCGGCCCCGTCTTCCTGGACGAGGAGCCCTCGGTGCGCACCGAGACGGGTCCCGACAGCGGCCCGGACGCGCCCAGCGCCCCCGAACCCGCCTCCGCCTGGCAGGCCGACGCCTCCCGGCAGTCCGGCTTCGGCGGCGAGCAGGACCGCCGCGTCTCCTGGGGCTCCCCCGAGCCGGCGCCCCCGGCCGCGCCCGAGCCCGCGCCCCCAGCCGCCCCGGAGCCCGCCACCCCGGCCGCCCGCACCGACGGCGCCGTCACCCTCCGCGCGGCCCGGCCCGCCGCGAACGCCGAGACCCCGCCGCGCGCCGAGGGCACGATGGCGATCCGCGCCGTGCCGCAGCAGGCGGCCGCCCCGGCCCCCGACGCCCCGGAGCAGGCGCGGGCCCACCAGCGCGCGGGCCTCAACCCGCAGCAGCCGCAGGCGAATCCGGCCCCGGCCCCGGCCCCCGCGCCCACCCAGCCGCAGCCCCAGCAGCCGCAGCCCTCGTACGGTTACCCGCCGCAGCAACAGCAGCAGGCCCAGCCGCAGCCCTCCTACGGTTACCCGCCGCAGCAACAGCAGGCCCTGCCCACCCCGATCACCCAGGGGCCCGGCGGCGGTCAGCCCTCCTGGGCGCAGCAGGTGCACCGGCTCGCCGGGGCGCAGGAAGGGCAGGAGGGGCAGCACGACGGTCCCGTCACCCCGTTCAAGCCGGTCGCCAACGACCCGTTCCTCGCCGCGGCGCAGGCCCAGGCGAACGCCCGCCCGGCCGGGCTCGGCAAGCGGTTCGCCGCGCGGATCGTGGACTCCGTGGTCCTGGGCGCGGTCACCGCGGCCGTCGCCGTGCCGCTCGGCACCCGGGCCGTCGACCACATCAACACGAAGATCGACGAGGCGAAGGCGTCCGGCCGGCAGGTCACGGTGTGGCTGCTCGACGGCACGACCGGTACGTACCTGGGCATCGTCCTCGGGGTGCTGCTCGTCTTCGGCGTCCTCTACGAGGCGGTGCCCACCGCCAAGTGGGGCCGCACGCTCGGCAAGAAGCTGTTCGGACTGTCCGTCAGGGACATGGCGGAGCACGACTCCCCGACCTTCGGCGCGGCCCTCAAGCGCTGGCTCGCCTACAGCGTGCCGGGGGTGCTCGCGATCGGGATCCTCGGCGTGCTCTGGGGCGCGTTCGACCGGCCGTGGCGCCAGTGCCTCCACGACAAGGTCGCCCGCACCTTCGTGGCCGGGTAAGTAGCGCGGGCTGCCCCGACCGATGGCCGGATGCGGCCGCCCGGGTCATCCGGACGGCCGCCCGCCGGGTGCAGGATGGCCGGGATCGCGGTCCACTCGGGCCATGAGTACCGAACCGCCGCCCAACGGATCCGGCCAGCCGCCGGACGACGACCCGTTCCGCAAGCCGCCGCCGACGAACCAGGGTGGCGGCTCGCCGTACGACAACCCGCAGGACCAGACGCCCCGCAACCCCTACGACAACTCCGGCGGCGCCGCCCCGCCCCCACCCCCGTACGGCGGCACGCCCCCGCCCTACGGGGGTGATCCGTACGGCGGCGGCGCGGGCTTCGGCGGGGCCGCCGACCCGCTCGCCGGGATGCCGCCGCTCGCCGACAGCGGCAAGCGCGTGCTCGCCCGCATCCTCGACATGATCCTGATCGGGATCATCGTCGGCCTGCTGTCCTGGGCCTTCCACATCGCCAGCTTCAGCACCGACACCGACGACATCAACGCGGGCAAGCAGGCCGGCTCGTCACTCCTGACGGCCGTCCTCTACGTCGGCTACGACGTGCTGATGACGGCGCGGACCGGGCAGACCCTCGGCAAGCGCCTGATGAAGCTGCGGGTGGCCAACCTGAACGACGGCGCCACACCCGGCATGCAGGCGAACCTGATCCGCGCACTCGTGCTGTGGATCCCGTTCTCGTTCTGCTGCGCCTGCATCTGGACGGCGATCTCCGGAGGCTGGAGCTTCTTCGACAAGCCCTACAAACAGGGCCTGCACGACAAGGCCGCCAAGACGGTGGTGGTCAGCAGCGGCTGACCCGGCAGCGGGCAGCAGCAGAAACGGCGGGTCCGTGTCTCAGGGGCCCGCCGTTTCGTGCACGGGTGCGCGCTCGCGGGTGGGCTCATGGGCCGGCTCGGAGGAGATCACGCGCTGCGTCGGCACCCGCTCGGCGGCGGACCCGGACTCGGCCCCGGACTCCTGCCGGGCGTCCCGTGCGGGCTCCTGTTTGGGCCGGGGCACGTTGAGCGCCACGAACAGCCCCAGGATGACCGCCGACATGGCGATGACCCCGATCCCCGGGCCCGAACTGGTCTGTGACAGCAGCAACATGGCGAGGGTGGACAGAACGACGGTGGCCGAACCGTAGGCGAGCTGTGCGACAGTCGGGCGAGGCATGGCGGTATCCGTCCTCGTGACATCGGGGGAGCGTGAGTGGGCCGGCTGGAGGGCCAGGTTGTGGCCCACCGTCGATCCGACTCTATTCGGACCTGTGCCCGAGCGGAACGGCCAGTAAGCATGACCTAACCCACAGTGCCGGAGCATGGGGGGCGCACGGGGTCATCCGGTCCACCAAGTGGACAGTTGTACGCGCCCGTTGAGCGTTCACCGGTCTTTCGCACGGTTCCGTGCCCGTTTCTCCGGACACGTTCGGATACCGGATCGATCGCACTGCATAGTGCAACTCAAATGTCACAGTCAAGGTCTGTTAATTCTTTCCTACCTCCGGTCAAATGGCGTCACTTGTGATGCGTGGCCCCGCGCCACGGAGGAGGGGAACACCCAAGTGACCACCAAGAGACGGGCGCTGAGATCCGCCGCCGTCCTCATGACGCTGGCCGCCACCGCGGCCGCCGGTTCCATAGCGGCGACCGGCGCACAGGCCGACAGCCCCGCGGTGCCGCCGAGCACGACGAAGGGCGACAGCTACAAGGGTGACGGCCACGTCATCGACGGGCCGTTCAGCCGGCAGCAGGCCGAGCAGCGGCAGACCGCCCTGGAGCAGGTCCTCAAGGGCGACTCCAAGGTGCAGGAGAAGAACGGCTCCAAGGTCGTCAAGCTCGACAAGGGCAAGTACGTCGAGCTGGGCCGGGAGCGCACCGACCAGATCTTCACGATCCTGGTCGAGTTCGGCGACAAGGTCGACAGCAAGTACGGCGGCACCCCGGGTCCGCTGCACAACCAGATCGCCGAGCCGGACCGCACCAAGGACAACTCGACGGCCTGGCAGTCGGATTACGGCAAGGACCACTTCCAGAACCTGTACTTCGGTTCGGGCAAGGGCGTCGACTCCCTGAAGACCTACTACGAGAAGACCTCCTCGGGCCGTTACTCGGTCGACGGCGAGGTCTCCGACTGGGTCAAGGTCGACTACAACGAGGCCCGTTACGGCTCCGACTACTGCGGCGCCTCCAACTGCCCGATCGTCGAGGACCTGGTCCGCGACGGCGTGAACGCCTGGGTCGCCGACCAGAAGGCGGCCGGCAAGTCGGACGCCGACATCAAGGCCGACCTCGCCAAGTACGACCAGTGGGACCGCACGGACCACGACGGCGACGGCAACTTCAACGAGCCCGACGGCTACATCGACCACTTCCAGATCGTCCACGCGGGCGAGGACGAGTCGGCCGGCGGCGGCGCGCAGGGCGAGGACGCCCTGTGGGCGCACCGCGGTTACGCCTACAGCCGCGACGACGGCGACACGGGCCCGGCCGGCTTCAAGGCGGGCGGCACCCCGGTCGGCGACACCGGCATCTGGGTCGGCGACTACACGATGCAGCCGGAGAACGGCGGCCTCGGCGTCTTCGCCCACGAGTACGGCCACGACCTGGGCCTGCCCGACCTGTACGACACGACGTACATCGGGGAGAACTCGGTCGGCTTCTGGTCGCTGATGTCGGCGGGCTCCTGGCTCGGCACCGGCAAGGAAGCCATCGGCGACATGCCGGGCGACATGACGGCCTGGGACAAGCTCCAGCTGGGCTGGCTCAACTACGACAAGGCGAAGGCCGCCACCAACTCGGTGCACAAGCTGGGTGTTTCGGAGTACAACACCAAGCTGAAGCAGGCCCTCGTCGTCGAACTGCCGAAGAAGCACGTCACCACCGACATCGTGCAGCCCGCGCAGGGCGCGACGCAGTGGTGGTCGGACTACGGTGACGACCTCGACAACACCCTCTCGCGCACGGTCGACCTGACCGGCAAGACGTCCGGCTCGCTCGAACTCGACGGCTGGTACGACATCGAGAAGGACTACGACTACCTGTACACGCAGGTGTCCACCGACGGCGGCGCGAGCTGGAAGACCATCGACGGCACCGCCGACGGCCAGCCCATCCCGCGCGACGGCGGCGACAAGCCGGCGCTGACCGGCACCAACGGCAAGTACCAGCACCTGGTCTTCCCGCTGGACGCCTACGCGGGCCAGAAGGTCGAGGTCCGCTTCCGCTACAAGACCGACGGCGGTGTGGCCCAGATGGGCTTCGCCTTCGACAACTTCGCGGTCAAGGCCGACGGTTCGACGGTCTTCTCCGACGACGCCGAGTCCGAGCAGGCGGGCTGGACCAGCCACGGCTTCTCCCGCGTCGGCGCCTCGGTCAGCGGTGACTTCCCGCAGTTCTACATCGCCGAGAACCGCCAGTACGTCTCGTACGACAAGACCCTCAAGGTCGGCCCGTACAACTTCGGCTGGCGCGACGGCGGGGCCAAGCAGAACTGGGTGGAGCACTACCAGTACCGTCCCGGTCTGGTCATCTGGCAGTGGGACACCTCGCAGCGCAACAACAACGTCGGCCAGCACCCCGGCCAGGGTCTGATCCTGCCGATCGACGCGCACGCGAAGCCGCTGTACTGGGCGGACGGCAAGACCAAGATCTCCAACAAGATCACGCCGTACGACGCCGCCTTCGGCTGGTACCCGGTGCCCGGCATGACGCTGCACCGCCTGGGTGTCGAGAAGAAGATCCCGGCGCAGCTCGGCAACCCGGTCTTCGACGATCACAAGGGCACGTACTGGTACGAGGAGAACGCGACCGGGAGTGTCAAGACAACTGACACCAACACCCGGATCTCGATCCTGAACCAGCCCCTCGACGGCTCCTCGATCACCGTCAAGGTGGGCCCGTCGAAGCGTTGATCTTGTAAAACGCCTGGTCAGAGACGTATCGGCCGCGACTTTGCTAGCTGGGGCTAGCGGGTCGCGGCCGATCGTGTTTAGGTGCGTCCTGTGGCTTTCTTATTGACACACGGTCTGACACGCGGTCCGGCGCACGGGCCGACGCACGGTTCGACACGACGTCTCACGGGGGTGTGACAGGTATGTCCGCAGGAGGGTTCTGCAAGCTGCCGGGAGGCAGTGTGGTGGTGGCGCTGACGCTGCCCGCACCGGGTCCGGGAGAGGGCGCGGTACGGGTCCTGGTGCACGCCGTGAACCGAGCCAGGGCCCTGACCCGGCTGCGCAACCTGGGCCTGCGCGCGGTCTACCTGCGCGGCAACTCGCACCCGCCGAGCCCGGACGAGGTCACGGCGGTGCTGCACCACCCGGACGGGCTGGTGTGGCGCGAGGTGCAGGACGTGACGGCGGCGGGCTACTGGCACCCGATACGGGCCCTGCTCAGGCCCGCGCGGTCCAGCCCGGTCCAGGGCGTGTAGCGCCCTGGTCCCTAGGCCACGACGGGCTTCCCGGTCAGTTCGACCCCGGCGTCCTTCAGCTCGGAGAGGGCGGCCTCGGTCGTGGCGGCGGCGACCCCCGCGGTGAGGTCCAGCAGCACCTGCGTGCGGAACCCCTCGCGCGCGGCGTCGAGCGCCGTGGCCCGCACACAGTGGTCCGTGGCGATGCCGACGACGTCCACCTCGTCGATCTCCCGCTCCCGCAGCCAGTCCGCCAGGGACAGCCCGTTCTCGTCGGCCCCTTCGAACCCGCTGTACGCGGCCGCGTACGCCCCCTTGTCGAAGACGGCGTCGATGGCGCCGGAGGCGACGGCGGGCGCGAAGTTCGGGTGGAACCCGACACCCTCGGTCCCGGCGACGCAGTGCGCCGGCCACGAGTGCGTGTAGTCGGGGTGGTCGGCGAAGTGGTCGCCGGGCGCGATGTGGTGGTCGCGGGTGGCGACGACGTGCTGGTAGCCGCCGCCCCCGGCCTGCCCGATCAGATCGGTGATCGCGGCAGCCACATCGGCACCCCCGGCCACCGCGAGGCTGCCGCCCTCGCAGAAGTCGTTCTGCACGTCTACGACGATCAAGGCGCGGCGCATGGTGGACGTCCTTCGGTTCGGAGACTACGAGCGTAGAAGCTTCAAGTGCGTTGCGGGAGAGGGCAATTGGGGCGCGGAGCGGCCCGCAGGGGCCGCATGTCCCTCAGAGATATTCCGTCGGGATGACGGCCTCGCCCCGCGACAGCTGCGTCGCCGACAGCGGCAGCCCGTCGCGCGCGGCGATGTGCCGCTCCCGCACGGTGTCGAGCGGCTCGCGGGCCACCACCTCGCCGCCCTTGATCAGCTCGACGAGGAGCTGCCGGTCGGCGAGCTCGGCCGGGACGGCCCCGGTGCCGACGACCTCGGCCTCGGCGACCCCGCCCGCGTCGAGCCGGCGCGCGGCCCACTTGCGCCCGCCGATGGACGTCTTGCCGCCCGCCGACTTCTTGGCGACCGCCGTCAGCGGCGCCTTCGGATCGGCGCTCTCGGCGCGCGCGACCAGCTTGTAGACCATGGAGCAGGTCGGGTGTCCCGAGCCGGTCACCAGCTGCGTACCGACGCCGTACGCGTCCACGGGCGCCGCCGCGAGCGAGGCGATGGCGTACTCGTCGAGGTCCGAGGTGACCACGATCTTGGTGTCCTTCGCGCCCAGGTCGTCGAGCTGCTGGCGCACCCGGTGCGCGACGAGCAGCAGGTCGCCGGAGTCGATCCGGACGGCGCCGAGCTTCGGGCCCGCGATCTCCACCGCGGTACGGACCGCCTCGGTCACGTCGTACGTGTCCACGAGCAGGGTCGTGCCCTCGCCGAGGGAGTCGACCTGGGCCCGGAAGGCGTCCCGCTCGGAGTCGTGCAGCAGGGTGAACGCGTGCGCGCTCGTGCCGACCGTCGGGATCCCGTACCGGAACCCGGCCGCCAGGTCGGAGGTGGTCGCGAAGCCGCCCACGTAGGCGGCGCGCGAGGCGGCCACGGCGGCCAGCTCGTGGGTGCGCCGGGCGCCCATCTCGATCAGCGGCCGGTCCCCGGCGGCCGAGGACATCCGGGAGGCCGCGGCGGCGATCGCCGAGTCGTGGTTGAGGATCGAGAGGATCACCGTCTCCAGGAGCACGCACTCGGCGAAGGAGCCCTCGACGCGCAGGATCGGCGAGCCCGGGAAGTAGACCTCGCCCTCCGGGTAGCCCCAGACGTCTCCGGAGAACCGATACTGCGCCAGCCACTCCAGTGTCGCCTCGTCCACCACCGAGCGCTCGCGCAGGAAGCCGAGCACGGCCGGGTCGAAGCGGAAGTTCTCGACGGCGTCCAGGACCCGCCCGGTGCCCGCGACGACACCGTAGCGGCGGCCCTCGGGCAGCCTGCGGGTGAAGACCTCGAAGACCGAGCGCCGGTCGGCCGTGCCCGCACGGAGGGCGGCCTGCAGCATCGTCAGCTCGTAGTGATCGGTGAAGAGCGCTGTCGACGGAACATCCACCGGCAGGCCAAGGTCCGCTGTGTTCATACGCTGGATGCTACCCCGGATTAGCGTCAAGGTGACGATTTCTGGGGTCCATTTGTGCGGACACCCCCTGCGAGTGGCAGCATGGGCCGTGTGACGGCCCCAGCACCCCTTGAGATCGAAAGCCCCGAGACGACGGAGGAAGCGTTCGTCGTCCCCGAGCCGGACGTCCCCTGGATCACGCTCGTCCACAACGATCCGGTCAATCTGATGAGTTACGTGACCTACGTGTTCCAGACGTACTTCGGGTACTCGAAGCAGAAGGCCACCAAGCTCATGCTGGACGTCCACCACAAGGGGCGGGCGGTCGTCTCCAGCGGCACCCGCGAGGAGATGGAGCGGGACGTGCAGGCGATGCACGGCTACGGCCTGTGGGCCACGCTGCAACAGGACCGCAAGTAACAGGGGAAGCAGCGCCGTACTCATGCCCGGACACTTCGAACCGATCCCCGGCGGCGGGGCCGCCGTCGCCCTCGACGACGTCGAGATCTCCATCATCCGCTCGCTGGCCGTGCAGCTCCTGGAGCTGATCGGCCCCGGCCCCGGCGGTGAGGCCTTCGACGACCCGCTCGCCGAGCTCTTCGCCGAGGGGCCCAGCGAGCCGCCCGCCGACCCGGTGCTGCGCCGGCTGTTCCCGGACGCGTACGGCGGTCCCGGCGCGCCCGACGACGAGGCGTCGCAGGCCGAGCTGGACGCGCACTCCTCGGAGTTCAGGCGCTTCACCGAGAACGATCTGCGGGCCGGCAAGCGCGAGGACGCCCTCGCCGTGGTCCGCTCGCTCGACGCGCTGACCTCCGCCGACAGCGGCGGCGCGGTCCTCAAGCTGACGCCGCCCGAGTCCGTTCAGTGGATGCGTGCCCTCAACGACCTGCGGCTCGCGATCGGCACCCGGCTCGACATCACCGACGAGGAGGACACCGATCTCCTCTACCGCCTCCCCGACGAGGACCCGCGCAAACCGATGGTGATGGCGTATCTGTGGCTGGGGGGCCTGCAGGAGACCCTCGTCGAGACCCTGATGCCGTAACCGGAAAACGTTCGCTCAGCGGACGCTCAAATCCGGATAACGATCGTGTCACCGCCCCGTTCCCCTATGGGGAAGCGGGGCGCTTTTGTCCCGTTTTTCCTGTGGTGCGCGCCACAAACGCCCTTGTCGATCAATATGAACAGCGTGATAGATCTTCACGACCGCCTGACGGACACCACCCCCGTCCCGTCAGGTGCGCCTCCACCGGCCGACCGCCGGTAGGCAGAAAGCTCCATCCATCCAGGGCCGCAGAGCCCGAAGGATCGTCACAGTCGATCCGAGCCGCGCACGGCACGGATCGGCATGGAGAAAGGCGCACATCATGACCTCGGTGCAGGTCGACAAGCACAACGCCGGCAATGAGGCCGTGAGCGGAGAAGCCCCCGGTGAGGAGGGCTACCAGCGGGGCCTGGGGTCCCGGCAGATCCAGATGATCGCCATCGGCGGCGCCATCGGCACCGGCCTCTTCCTGGGCGCGGGCAAGGGCATCTCCAAGGCCGGCCCCAGCCTGATCCTCGCGTACGCCATCGCGGGCGTCGTCATCTTCTTCATCATGCGGGCGCTCGGCGAGCTCCTCATGTACCGCCCGGTCTCCGGCTCGTTCTCGGAGTACGCGCGCGAGTTCATCGGCCCCTTCGCGGGCTTCGTCACCGGCTGGACGTACTGGCTCTTCTGGGTCATCACCGGCATGACCGAGGTGACGGCGGCGGCCACCTATATGACGTACTGGTGGAACATCCCGCAATGGATCTCCGCGCTCGTCTTCACGATCATCCTGTACGGCGTGAACCTGATCTCGGTGAAGCTCTTCGGTGAGCTGGAGTTCTGGTTCTCCATGGTCAAGGTCACCGCCATCGTCGGCATGATCCTGATCTGCGCCGGCATCCTCACCCTCGGCTTCTCCGACGCCGGCGACACCGCCTCCGTGACCCACCTGTGGAGCGACGGCGGCTTCTTCCCGCACGGCATCGGCAACACCCTGATGACCCTCCAGATGGTCATGTTCGCCTTCCTCGCCGTCGAGCTGGTCGGCGTCACCGCGGGCGAGGCCAAGGACGCCAAGACCGTCCTGCCGAAGGCCATCAACACCGTGCCGTGGCGCATCGCCGTCTTCTACGTCGGCGCCCTGATCATGATCCTCTCGGTCGTGCCGTGGACGAGCTTCGAGGCGGGCAAGAGCCCCTTCGTCGAGGCCTTCTCCCGGATGGGCATGTCCGCGGGCGCGGGCATCGTGAACTTCGTGGTCCTCACCGCCGCCCTGTCGTCCTGCAACTCGGGCATGTACTCGACGGGCCGCATGCTGCGCGACCTCGCGCTCAACGGCCAGGGCCCGCAGTTCTTCACCAAGCTCAACAGGAACGGCCTGCCGCTGATCGGCACCACGTTCTCCGCCGCGATGATGCTGATCGGCGTCTGGATCAACTACCAGTGGCCCGGCGAGGCGTTCAACTACGTCGTCTCCTTCGCCACCATCTCCGGCATGTGGGCCTGGATCGTCATCCTGATCTGCCAGATCCGCTACCGCCTCAAGTCCGACCGCGGCGAGCTCCCCAAGTCGGAGTTCCGCTCCCCGGGCGGCGTCTGGGCGAGCATCCTCTCGCTGGCGTTCATCGCGATGGTCATCGTGATGATGGGCATCGACAAGGACGCCCGGGTCTCGCTGTACGCGGCCCCGGTGTGGGGCGCGATCCTGGCGGTCGCCTACCTGGTGCTCAAGTCCCGCAACCCGGAAGGCGCCGCGTTCGCGAAGCGCAACTGATCCACCGCGTCTCAGCAGGCGGGCTGCCGCGTACCGACATCCGGTACGCGGCAGCCCGCCTGCTTATGCTGACGCCATGCTGAAAATCTCCCAGGCTCTCTATGACCAGATCGTGGACCACGCCCGCAAGGACCACCCCGACGAGGCGTGCGGCGTCGTCGCGGGCCCCGTCGGCGAGGGCCGGCCCGAGCGCTTCATCCCGATGCTCAACGCGGCGCGCTCGCCCACGTTCTACGAGTTCGACTCCACGGATCTGCTGAAGCTCTACCGGGAGATGGACGACCGCGACGAGGAGCCGGTGATCGTCTACCACTCGCACACGGCGACCGAGGCGTACCCGTCCCGCACCGACATCACCTACGCGAACGAGCCGGGCGCCCACTATGTCCTGGTCTCCACCGCCGACACCGACGACGCGGGCCCCTTCCAGTTCCGCTCCTTCCGTATCGTCGACGGCGAAGTGACCGAGGAAGAGGTCGAGGTCACCGCCTAGATCTCAGCCCGCGGACGATTTTCGATCGCATGGTGAGATCACACTCCGGGATCCCGGCCGGGAATCGATACGATGAGCGCATGGTTCTCCACGACGTGAGCGAAAAGACGCCGGGCACGCTGCTCGTGGCGCGGCTGCACGTCGACCTGTGCCGCCTCGCCAGCGCCATCTGTTCGCGCTGAGCCGCACCGCCGTACCTCCGCCGAACCGGTCCGTACGGAAGCGCCGCCGCGCGCCCACCCACTCGACTTCCGACTCCTGACAGGAGCCCAGCATGGCCATCGAGGTCCGCATCCCGACCATCCTCCGCACCTACACCGACGGCGCCAAGGCCGTCGAGGGCAGCGGGGACACGCTCGCCCAGCTCTTCGCCGACCTGGACACCCGGCATGCGGGCATCGCCGCTCGCATCGTGGACAACGGCCAGCTGCGCCGCTTCGTGAACGTCTACCTGAACGACGAGGACGTCCGCTTCCTGGACGGCATCGAGACCAAGCTCGCCGACGGCGACAACGTCACGATCCTGCCGGCTGTGGCCGGCGGCATGCGCTGAGCCGCGGGAACCGGCAACTCATGCGCTACGACAGCCCGTTGGCCGCGGTCGGCAACACCCCTCTGGTGCGCCTGCCGCGGCTCAGCCCCTCCGACGACGTACGGATCTGGGCGAAGCTGGAAGACCGCAACCCGACCGGTTCGGTCAAGGACCGCCCCGCGCTCCACATGATCGAGCAGGCCGAGAAGGAAGGCCGGATCAAGCCCGGGGACACCATCCTGGAGCCCACCTCCGGCAACACCGGCATCTCGCTGGCGATGGCGGCCCGCCTCAAGGGCTACCGCATCGTCTGCGTCATGCCGGAGAACACCTCGCAGGAGCGGCGCGACCTGCTCGCCATGTGGGGCGCCGAGATCATCCCCTCCCCGGCCGCGGGCGGCTCCAACACCGCCGTCCGGATCGCCAAGGAGCTGGCCGAGCAGCACCCGGACTGGGTGATGCTCTACCAGTACGGCAACCCGGACAACGCGGGCGCGCACTACGCGACGACCGGCCCGGAGATCCTCGCCGACCTGCCCTCGGTCACCCACTTCGTGGCGGGCCTCGGCACCACCGGCACGCTCATGGGCGTGGGCCGCTATCTGCGCGAGCACAAGCCGGACATCAAGATCGTCGCGGCCGAGCCGCGCTACGACGACCTGGTCTACGGCCTGCGCAACCTGGACGAGGGCTTCGTCCCCGAGCTGTACGACGCCTCGGTGCTGACCACGCGCTTCTCGGTGGGGTCCGCCGACGCGGTGACGCGTACGCGTGAGCTGCTGCAGCAGGAGGGCATCTTCGCGGGTGTCTCCACCGGCGCGGCGCTGCACGCCGCGATCGGCGTCGGCAAGAAGGCCCTGAAGGCGGGGGAGTCGGCGGACATCGTCTTCGTCGTCGCCGACGGCGGCTGGAAGTACCTGTCGACGGGCGTCTACACCGCCGCGACGACGGAGGAGGCCATCGAGGTCCTCCACGGCCAGCTCTGGGCCTAGGTCTCGCCGACGGGGCGGGTGCGTGGGGGCTTCTCGCGCAGTTCCCCGCGCCCCTGGGTTGTCGGTCGGGTGCGGCCCGGTGGGGCTTCTCGCGCAGTTCCCCGCGCCCCTGAGATGCGCACTACGTGCGCCATCTCGTCAGAGGCGCGCCACCTGCCCCTCATCAGGAGCGCGCGGAGCGCGGCCTCAAGGGGAGGCGGCGCAGAGCGCCTGCCTCAGGGGCGCGGGGAACTGCGCGAGAAGCGGCCACCGGGCCGTGGACGAAGTACGAGCCAGGGGCGCGGGGAACTGCGCGACGAGCCCCCACCGGAGCCGCGCCCGGTGACGGGAGCACCGCTCACCACCCCAGATGCCGGACCTGGTCCCACAGCACCGGGTCGACGACCCCCGCCCGGCGCCGGAAATCGCGCACCGGAACCTCACGGCGCTCGTCCGTCTCCAGATAGCTGGCCCGCCCCCGCGCGTCACTCACCGTGCCCGGCGGCAGCGGAATCACCCCGGGCCGCTCCTCGTGGTACCGGCTGGTGATCTTCGCGACGAGCACGACACCGCCCCGCTGATCGAGGACGAGACAGGGCCGGTCCTTCCCGCCGGGCCCGTCCTCGTAGGGCACGAGCGCCCACCAGATCTCCCCGGGCCGAGGCCCCCCGGCCACCCCCGCGCGCGGCGCGTGCCGCAGCCGGCGCCGCGCCGACCCCCGTCCCCACCCGTCCACCAGCGTCGCGACGAGCGCGAGCAGCACGACGGCCGCGAGCGCCAGCCACCATGACGTGTCCATACGCATGACGGTACCGGTGGGGTGTACGGGGCGCGCTGCCGGACCGGTGTTCGTCCGGTGCCCCCCGAACCGGTGACACCGCAGGTGAGTTCGCCCACAACAGCCGGTGACGGAGGAGCCACCCGCGCTTTTGCGCCTTACGCTCGACAGAATCCCTAGCTATTCCCTGGCTCCACCGGCTCCACCATTTTTTGGCTCCACCCCGCATTCCGACCGCCAGCGCGGAGGTTCCAGCTTCATGAAGCTCACCGTCGTCGGCTGCTCGGGGTCGTTCCCGTCCGCGGAATCGGCCTGTTCGAGCTACCTCGTCGAGGCCGACGGCTTCCGGCTGCTTCTCGACATGGGCAATGGCGCCCTGGGCGAACTGCAGCGCCACTGTGGTCTGTACGACCTCGACGCGATCTTCCTCAGTCATCTGCACGCGGACCACTGCATCGACATGTGCGCGTACTTCGTCGTGCGCTACTACCGCCACGACGGCGGGCGCTGCGCCCCCATCCCGGTCTTCGGACCGGAGGGCACCGAGCAGCGCCTGACGACCGCGCACGCCGACACCCCCTCGGCCTCCGCCTTCAGCGAGGTCTTCGACTTCCACACCGTGAAACCGGGCTCGTACGAGATCGGGCCCTTCTCCGTGCGTATGGAGAAGGTCTGCCATCCCGTCGAGTCGTACGCGATCCGGGTCGAGCACGAGGGCCGTTCGCTCACCTACTCCGGGGACACCGGCCCCTGCGAGGCGCTGGACGAACTGGCCACGGACACCGACCTGTTCCTGTGCGAGGCCGCGTTCACGCACGGCAAGGAGAACATCCCGGCGCTGCATCTCAACGGCGTCGAGGCGGGCGAGGCCGCGCAGCGCGCCCGGGCCCGCAAGCTCGTCCTCACCCACATCCCGCCGTGGACGGATCCGCAGGTGAACGTGGCGGACGCGCGCGGGGTCTACGACGGCCCGGTCGAGCTGGCCAGGCCCGGTGTGGCGTACGAGATCTGATCCGGCGCGGCAGGGCCCGGAAGAACGTACGGGAAAGCCCCCGGAACCAGTGCGGTTCCGGGGGCTTTCGCCTGTCTGCGCGGGAGGGCTCACGCCTTGGTGAGGTCCTCGACCTCCTCCTCGGGCTCGCGGCCCGGGGTGGTGAGGTTGAACTTCACGATGACGAAGCGGAAGACCACGTAGTAGATGGCGGCGAAGACGAGACCGATCGGAATGATCAGCCACGGCTTGGTGTCGAGCTTCCAGTAGAGGGCGTAGTCGATCAGACCGCCTGAGAAGTTGAAGCCCGCGTGGACGCCGAGCGCCCAGGTGACCGCCAGCGACAGGGCCGTGAGCACGGCGTGCAGCACGTACAGCAGCGGTGCGATGAACATGAACGAGAACTCGATCGGCTCGGTCACACCGGTGACGAACGAGGTCAGCGCGAGGGAGACCATCATGCCCATCACGGCCTTGCGGCGCTCGGGGCGGGCGGTGTGGGCGATCGCGATCGCGGCGGCCGGGAGGCCGAACATCATGATCGGGAAGAAGCCGGACATGAACATACCGGCGCTCGGGTCGCCCGCGAGGAAGCGGCCGTAGTCACCGTGGACGACCTGACCGGCGGCGTCCTTGTAGTCGCCGAGCTGGAACCAGGCGACCGTGTTGACGAACTGGTGCATGCCGATCGGGATCAGACCACGGTTGATCAGACCGAACAGGGCGGCACCGCCGGCGCCCAGACCCGTCATCCACTCGCCGAAGTTGGCGATGCCCTCACCGATGGGCTCCCAGACCAGGCCGAAGAAGACGCCGACGATGGTGCCGACGAAGGCCATCAGGATCGGGACGAGACGGCGGCCGTTGAAGAAGCCGAGCCAGTCGACCAGCTTGGTGCGGTGGTACTTCTGCCAGAAGACCGCGGCCAGCAGACCCATGATGATGCCGCCGAGGACACCGGGGTTGTTGTAGGTCGCGGCGATGTCCGCGCCCTTCTGGACCTTCGCCTCGGTGACGGGGAAGGACTCCAGGACCTTGCTGTAGACGAGGAAGCCGACGAGGGCGGCCAGCGCGGTGGAGCCGTCGGCCTTCTTGGCGAAGCCGATGGCCACGCCTATGCAGAAGAGGATCGGCAGGTTGCCGGTGATGGCACCGCCGGCGTTGGCGAAGACCGAGGCCACCTTGTCCCAGCCCAGGCCGTCCGCGCCGAAGACGTCGGGCTGACCGAGGCGGACCATCAGGCCGGCCGCGGGCAGCACGGCGATCGGCAGCTGCAGGCTGCGGCCGACCTTCTGCAGGCCCTGGAACAGGCCGGAGCCCCGCTTCTTAGCGGGCGCCGCCGTAGCGGTGTCCGTACTCATGTGCTTCCTCCAAGAAGGCAAGGCGCCGCCCTGGACAGAGAGTTGAGGGGGGACGGCGGCGTCTCGGCAGTGGAGAGGGCCGCCCGTCGGGCGGCCCTCGTGGTCTACACCACTCACTGGTTTAGACCTGTTGTAGCACGTGAGTGGGACGTAAGGAACCCATGTGTTTTCGGGCGCACGCAAATCGCCCCGAACCCGGAGGGGTTCAGGGCGATTTGCCCGGATTCTGGGATGTCCCGTTATGCCTTCGTGAGGTCCTCGATCTCCTCCTCGGGCTCACGGCCCGGGGTCTTGAGATCGAACTTGATGATCACGAAGCGGAAGACCACGTAGTAGATGACCGCGAAGACCAGGCCGATCGGAATGATCATCCATGGCTTCGTCGCCAGATTCCAGTTGAGGGCGTAGTCGATGAAGCCCGCCGAGAAGTTGAAGCCGTCGTGCACGCCCAGGCCCCAGGTGATCGCCATCGACGCGGCGGTGAGGACCGCGTGGATCGCGTAGAGCAGCGGCGCGATGAACATGAAGGAGAACTCGATCGGCTCGGTCACGCCGGTCACGAACGAGGTCGCGGCGAGCGAGATCATCATGCCGAGTACGGCCTTGCGGCGCTCGGGGCGGGCGCAGTGCGCCATCGCGATGGCGGCGGCCGGGAGGCCGAACATCATGATCGGGAAGAAGCCCGACTGGTACATGCCGGCCGTCGGGTCGCCCGCGAGGAAGCGCGGGATGTCGCCGTGCACGACCTCGCCGGCCGCGTTGGTGAAGTCGCCGAGCTGGAACCAGGCGGTGGCGTTCACGAACTGGTGCATGCCGATCGGGATCAGCGCGCGGTTGATCAGGCCGAACAGGGCGGAGCCGCCGGCGCCCAGACCGGTCATCCACTCGGCGAAGTTCGTGATGCCGTTGCCGATGGGCTCCCAGATGAGGCCGAAGAAGACGCCGATGACGATGCCGACGAAGGCCATCAGGATCGGGACGAGACGGCGGCCGTTGAAGAAGCCGAGCCAGTCGACCAGCTTGGTGCGGTGGTACTTCTGCCAGACGACCGCCGAGATCAGACCCATGACGATGCCGCCGAGGACACCCGGGTCGTTGTAGACCGCGGGGGTGTCCGCGCCGGTGTTGATGACGGCCTCGTGGACGGGGAAGGCCTGCAGCACCTTGCTGTAGACGAGGAAGCCGACGAGGGCGGCCAGTGCGGTGGAGCCGTCGGCCTTCTTGGCGAAGCCGATGGCCACGCCTATGCAGAACAGGATCGGCAGATTGCCGGTGATGGCACCGCCCGCCTGGTTGAAGACCTCGGCGACCCGGTGCCAGCCCAGGCCGTCGTCGCCGAAGATGTCGGGCTGGCCCAGGCGGACCATGATGCCCGCCGCGGGCAGCACCGCGATGGGTAGCTGCAGACTGCGGCCGATCTTCTGCAGACCCTGGAACAGTCCGGAACCCCGCTTCTTCGCGGGGGCCATGGCCGTGGCCGTACTCATGGAATTCCTCCGTGTGGTGAGCGGCGGGCAGGCGCCATCTACTGGTTTAGACCACTCGGAGGAGTAGGAAAGCCATAAAAGCCCTGAAAGCGGGAACTGCTGACTTTCGGCGGACGGAACATGACGAAGGGCCCCCGGACCGGTGGTCCGGGGGCCCTGTCGCGGGCAGGAAGTGAGGCTCAGGCCTTGGTGAGGTCCTCGACCTCTTCCTCCGGTTCGCGGCCCGGCGTCTTGATGTCGAACTTCGTGATCGCGAACCGGAAGATCACGTAGTAGACGACCGCGAAGCACAGGCCGATCGGGATGATCATCCATGGCTTGGTCGCCAGGTTCCAGTTGATCAGGTAGTCGATCAGACCCGCGGAGAAACTGAAGCCGTCCTTCACTCCGAGACCCCAGGTCACGGCCATCGAGACACCGGTCAGCACCGCGTGGACCGCGTACAGGGCGGGCGCGATGAAGACGAAGGAGTACTCGATCGGCTCGGTGATACCGGTGACGAACGAGGTCAGCGCCAGCGAGAGCATCATGCCGCCGACGGCCTTGCGGCGCTCGGGCCGGGCACAGTGCACCATCGCGAGGCAGGCCGCGGGCAGCGCGAACATCATGATCGGGAAGAAGCCCGTCTGGTAGATGCCCGCGCTCGGGTCGCCGCTCAGGAACATGTTGATGTCACCGTGCACCACCGTGCCGTCCGGCTTGGTGTACGAGCCGAACTGGAACCACAGCGGGACGTTGAGGAACTGGTGCAGACCGATGACGAGCAGCGCGCGGTTGGCGACGCCGAAGATGCCGGAACCGATGGCACCCAGGTCCTGGAGCCAGTTGGAGAAGCTCTCCAGGCCGTCGCCGATCGGCGGCCAGATCCACAGGCAGATCACCGCGAAGCAGATGCCGATGAAGGCCATGATGATCGGGACGAGCCGGCGGCCGTTGAAGAAGCCCAGCCAGGCCACCAGCTTGGTGCGGTGGAAGCGGACCCAGAAGAACGACGCCAGGAAGCCCATGATGATGCCGCCGAACACGCCGGGGTTCTGGTACGTGAAGGCGGCCACGGTGTTGTCCGCCGCCTGGCATCCGGTCGCCACCGCCTTCGCCCCGGACGCGCAGTCGATCGGGAACTGGTGCAGCACGCCCCGGTAGACCAGGAAGCCGGCCACCGCGGCGAGCGCCGTCGAACCGTCCGCCTTCTTGGCCATGCCGATGGCGACACCGATGCAGAACAGCAGCGGCAGACCGAGGTCCGAGTCGAGCAGCGCGCCGCCGGCGCCCGCGAAGACCTTGGCGACGTTGGTCCAGCCGAGACCGTCGGCGCCGAACACGTCCGGCTGGCCGAGGCGGTTGACGATGCCGGCCGCGGGGAGCACGGCGATGGGCAGCTGAAGACTGCGTCCCATCTTCTGGAGCCCCTGGAAGAAGTTGCTCCAGGGGCTCGGCCGGGGTGCGGCGGCGGCGTTCGTGCTCATGGGCGTCCTCCGGGAACACGGGTATCTTCGAGGGCGTTGCATACTGGTGTAGACCAGTTGCGGAACGGTCCTCGCGTGATCGTCATCCTTCGGGATGCCGGGAACTACCGCGCGCGAAGTTGGGCCAACCGTGGGTTACGGTGACAAAACGGCCCCCATGGCGGGTCGACCAGAGAGTCAGGGAGAAACCAATGGCCACCAAGGCTGAGAAGATCGTCGCCGGGCTCGGCGGGCTCGACAACATCGAAGAGGTCGAGGGCTGCATCACCCGCCTGCGCACCGAGGTCATCGACCCCTCCAAGGTCGACGAGGCCGCGCTGAAGGCCGCCGGCGCCCACGGCGTCGTCAAGATGGGCACCGCGATCCAGGTCGTCATCGGCACCGACGCGGACCCGATCGCCGCCGACATCGAAGACATGATGTGACCCGCTGAGTCACCCGGCGCGAGCCCGGCGAAGGCCCCATCCCTCCTGACGGGGGTGGGGCCTTCGCCGTACCGGATACGCTCACTCCTATGTCTCGCATCGACGGCCGCACCCCCGACCAGCTCCGCCCGATCACCATCGAACGCGGCTGGAGCAAGCACGCAGAAGGCTCCGTCCTCGTCTCGTTCGGCGACACCAAGGTCTTCTGCACCGCCTCCTTCACCGAAGGCGTCCCGCGCTGGCGCAAGGGCAGCGGGGAGGGCTGGGTCACCGCCGAGTACTCGATGCTCCCGCGCTCCACCAACACCCGCGGCGACCGCGAGTCCGTCCGCGGCAAGATCGGCGGCCGCACCCACGAGATCAGCCGCCTCATCGGCCGCTCCCTGCGCGCCGTCGTCGACACCAAGGCACTCGGCGAGAACACCATCGTCCTCGACTGCGACGTCCTCCAGGCCGACGGCGGCACCCGCACCGCCGCCATCACCGGCGCGTACGTCGCCCTCGCCGACGCCGTCGCCTGGGCCCGCGCCAAGAAGATCATCAAGGCCGGCCGGCAGCCGCTCACCGGCTCCGTCGCCGCCGTCTCCGTCGGCATCATCGACGGCGTCCCGATGCTCGACCTGCCCTACGAGGAGGACGTCCGCGCCGAGACCGACATGAACGTCGTCTGCACCGGCGACGGCCGCTTCGTCGAGGTCCAGGGCACCGCCGAGGCCGAGCCGTTCTCCCGCGACGAGCTCAACTCCCTCCTCGACCTTGCCGTTTCGGGCTGCGACGAACTCGCCGCCGTCCAGCGCAAGGCCCTTGAGGAAGCCCTCGGATAACTCCCTCCCCGGGTAAAGAACTCCCCAAGTAGGGTGGCAACCGATCAGCCGCCGACCGCGTCACTACGGGCAGGGGGAACGACGGCCGGAGCCGCGTGCCGTCCCCCTGTCCGCACTTCAGGGGAGGACCTGTCCATGGCCACGCGCCGTCATCGTCGTACCGCACTGTTCGCCGCATCGGCGGCACTGATCGTGGCCACCGGTGCCACCGTCGGCTGCTCGGCCGTCGACAAGGCGCTCGACTGCGTCCAGACCGCCGACTCCATCGCCGACAGCGTCACCGATCTGCAGACGGCGGTGGAGAACGCGGCGAACGACCCGACGCAGGCCGACGAGGCACTCGACTCGATCGACAAGAACCTCGACAAGATCGGCGACAGGACCGACAACGCCGATGTGTCGAAGGCCGTCGACGACCTCAACAAGGCGGTGGGCAACGTCCGTACGGCCATCAGGAACGGCGACGAGACACCCGACGTCACCCCGGTCACGGACGCGGCGGGCGAACTGACCAAGGTCTGCACGCCGTAGCGGAGCTCGTAGGCTGGGCGGTATGACCCGCCTCATCCTCGCCACCCGCAACAAGGGCAAGATCGTCGAACTCCGCGCCATCCTCGCGGACGCCGGCCTCCCGCACGAGCTCGTCGGAGCCGACGCGTACCCGGAGGTGCCCGACGTCCGCGAGACCGGAGTGACCTTCGCCGAGAACGCCCTCCTCAAGGCCCATGCCCTCGCCAAGGCCACCGGCCTGCCCGCCGTCGCCGACGACTCCGGCCTCTGCGTCGACGTCCTCGGCGGCGCCCCCGGCATCTTCTCCGCCCGCTGGGCCGGCAAGCACGGCGACGACAAGGCGAACCTGGACCTGCTCCTGGCCCAGCTCGGCGACATCGACGACGACGTCAACCGCACCGCCCACTTCGCGTGCGCGGCGGCGCTCGCGCTGCCGGACGGCACCGAGCGGGTGGTGGAGGGCCGGATGCGCGGCGTCCTGCGTCACGCGCCCGCGGGCACGAACGGCTTCGGCTACGACCCGATCCTTCAGGTCGACGGTGACACGCGAACGGCGGCGGAGCTGAGCCCCGACGAGAAGAACGCGATCTCCCATCGGGGGGAGGCGTTTCGGGCGTTGGTGCCGGTGGTTCGGGAGTTGTTGGGCTGAGGTTGTACGAAAAGGGGCCGCCCGCATGGGCAGCCCCTTTTCGCGTGCGGTTGGAGGGATTCGAACCCTCACGGGATTTCTCCCACGGGCTCCTAAGGCCCGGGCGTCTGCCTATTCCGCCACAACCGCGAAAATGCGGACATTTCGCCTACCTGGCGTGCTCCGCCCCGCCAGTGTACGGCGATGTTGCTCGGCGGGGGAGCGTGCCTCTATCCGCGGCACCAAGTCCTAGTCTGTGCATGGCAGTTGGGGCACAGGTAGAGCAGGTTGTCCTGGCGATCGTCCAGCATGTCACCCTTGACGTGGTCGATCTCCGAACCACCTCGTCCCTAGCGATCTGACCATCGGACTGTCACGCACGAAATGCGGGACAGTCCGATTTGTGTGGCCGAACCACAGAGGGCGACAGGGCGGGACGGGGCGGTCAGAACTTCGGGTCCGGGGTCTGTGCCTCGACCATCTCCACGGCCTCCTCCTCGGTCTCCACCGAGGGCGGGGAACCGGCGAGTGGCTGCTGGGCCGTTTCTTTCATGCAGGCCACCGCGATCACACCGACGAGCGCCGCGGCCATCGAGTAGTACGCGGGCATCATGTCGGAGCCGGTCAGGCCGATCAGGGCCGTGATGACCAGCGGCGTCGTCCCGCCGAACAGGGACGCGGAGAGGTTGTAGCCGACCGACAGGGAGCCGTAGCGCACGTGCGTCGGGAAGAGCGCGGGCAGCGCCGCGGACATGGTGCCGAGCAGGCAGACCAGGGACAGTCCGAGCAGCAGCATGCCGAGCGAGACCGCCCACAGGGCGCCGTTCTTGACCAGGAGGAAGGAGGGCACCGACAGGACGAAGAAGCCGAGCATGCCGCTCATCAGGAGGGGCTTGCGGCCGAACCGGTCGGAGAGCTTGCCGACCTGGTTGATCAGGCACATCAGCACGACCATCGTCGCGATGAGGATGAGCAGGCCGTGCGTCTCCGAGTAGCCCATCTCGTCCGACAGATAGGTCGGCATGTACGAGAGCAGCATGTAGTCGGTGATGTTGTACGCGCCGACCAGGCAGATGCACAGCACCAGCGTCGGCCAGTAGTCCCGGAAGATCTTGGCCAGGTCGCCCTTGGCCGTGGTCTCGACGGTGGAGGCCGCGTCGCTCGCCTTGTGGGAGGACGCGTCCTCCAGCTTCTGGAAGGCGGGGGTCTCGTCGAGCTTGAGTCGCAGGTACAGGCCGACGAGGCCGATGGGACCCGCGACCAGGAACGGGACGCGCCAGCCCCACGACTCCATGCCGTCGCTGCCCAGCCAACTGGTCAGGAGCGTGACCAGACCGGCCGCGCCGACGTACCCGGCGAGCGTGCCGAACTCCAGGAAGCTGCCGAAGTAGCCGCGGCGCTTGTCGGGCGCGTACTCGGCGATGAACGTCGAGGCGCCGCCGTACTCGCCGCCCGTGGAGAAGCCCTGGATCAGCCGGAAGAGGATCAGCAGGACCGGTGCCCAGAAGCCGATCGTGGCGTACGACGGGATCAGGCCGATGGCGAAGGTGCCGATCGCCATCATGATCATGGTCATCGCCAGGACCTTCTTACGGCCGATCTTGTCACCCATCGGGCCGAAGACCATGCCGCCGAGTGGCCGGACGAGGAAGGAGACGGCGAAGGTCGCGAACGACGAGATCAGCTGGACCGTGTCGTTCCCGGACGGGAAGAAGACATGGCCGATGGTCACGGCCAGGTAGGAGTAGATGCCGAAGTCGAACCACTCCATGGCGTTGCCGAGCGAGGCCGCCTTGACCGCCCGCTTGACCGCCGCCTCGTCGGTGACGGTGATGTCGGTACGGCGCAGCGGCGGGTTCTTGCGCCGTTTGACGGCGCGGAACAGTGCCCGGTGACGCTTGACCGCCTCCGGGTCGGGCGCCTGCCCTTCCTCGGTGTCGGTGGTCATGGAGCGGATCCCTTCTCTGGACGCTGGATGCGGAACTTGTCCAGGGGATCACTTGCTCGATCGTGGCGGTTGCAAACGAAAGTCCCCACCGAGGGGGACTTTCGTCACAACGCGGGTACCCGGGTCGGTCGGCCCGGATGCGGTCAGATGCCGAGATCCTTGATGATCTTCGCCACGTGGCCGGTCGCCCGGACGTTGTAGAGGGCCCGCTCGACCTTGCCGTTCTCGTCGACGACGATCGTGGAGCGGATGACACCCATGTAGGTCTTGCCGTAGTTCTTCTTCTCGCCGAACGCGCCGTACGCGTCCAGGACCTTCTTGTCGGGGTCGCCGAGGAGGGTCACCTTGAGGTTCTCCTTCTCGCGGAACTTGGCGAGCTTCTCCGGCTTGTCGGGGGAGATGCCGATGACGTCGTAGCCGGCGCCCGCGAGCAGGTCCAGGTTGTCGGTGAAGTCGCAGGCCTGCTTGGTGCAGCCCGGGGTGAGCGCGGCCGGGTAGAAGTAGACGATCGTCTTGCGGCCCTTGTGGTCGGCGAGGGAGACCTCGTTGCCGTCGGCGTCGGGCAGGGAGAAGGCGGGAGCTGTGTCGCCGGGCTGCAGTCGCTCGCTCATGGGGCACTCCATTGGCTTCGGGGTGTGGAACTCGGGTCGAGGGTAATAGGGGGTGCCGGGCGGTGGCGGACGCGCCGAGCTGACAGACTGTCCATCACGCAGCACGCAGTGACCCAGCGACCACGGAGGCAGCGCGGTGTCGGACACGTCCAGTACGCCGGATACGCGTACACCGGCGCAGATCGAGGCGGACATCAAGCGCCGCCGCGAGACCCTGGCCGAGACGCTCGACGAGCTCGGGGTGCGAGTGCACCCGAAGACCATCGTCGGCGACGCGAAGGCGAAGTTCGCCGCGCAGGTGGATCACACCGTCGGCCGCGCCTACGTCAGCGCCAACCGGCTGGTCTCGGACGTCAAGGGCCAGCTCGTCTCGGAGGAGGGTGCGCCGCGGCTGGAGCGGATCGTGCCGGTCGCGCTCGTCGTGGTCGGCGTGGTCGGGCTGCTCGCGCTGAACTCGCGGCGCCGCAAGAGCTGACCCGAGCACACCCCTCGCCGCGCGGGGCAGGTATTTTCGACGGCGTGAGCGCCAAAGATGACAAGCACAGCACCCAGCACGACAAGCTGCCCATCCGGATGCTGCACGACCGTGTGCTCGTACGGCAGGACACCGCCGAGGGCGAGCGGCGCAGTGGCGGCGGCATCCTGATCCCCGCGACGGCGGCGGTCGGCAAGCGCCTGGCCTGGGCCGAGGTCGTCGCGGTCGGGCAGAACGTGCGGGCGGTGGAGCCGGGAGACCGGGTCCTGTTCGACCCGGAGGACCGGGCCGAGGTCGAGGTGCGCGGGGTGGCCTACGTGCTGATGCGCGAGCGCGACCTGCACGCTGTCGCCGCCGACCGCTTCGAGGGCTCCGAGGACTCGACGGGCCTGTACCTGTAGCGTCCGCGGCGCCCCTGCACGAAAGGGCTGGTGACCATCGTCACCAGCCCTTTTTGCGTACCCTTTGCTACCTTTGCAAGGACCCGACGAGACGCGCCGTACCGGGACCTGCAAAGACGACGCACCCCTGTTGAGAACCACTGACGGAGGTGCCAGTCATGGCCTGGATCCTGATCGTGATCGCCGGACTTCTCGAGGTCGCCTGGTCGATCGGCATGAAATACACGGACGGCTTCACCCGCCTGTGGCCGAGCGTCTTCACCGGCGCCGGAATCGTCGCCAGCATGATGCTCCTGTCCTACGCGGCGAAGTCCCTGCCCATCGGTACGGCGTACGGCGTCTGGGTGGGGATCGGGGCGGCGGGTGCGGCCGTCGTGGGCATGGTGGCGCTGGGGGAGCCTGCCAGCGCCGCGCGGATCCTGTTCATCGGTCTGCTGCTTGTGGCGATCGTCGGGCTGAAGGTGACGTCAGGCCATTGAGGAAGTCGTCGCCGTTCTGCTGCTGCTGCTCGTTCGGGGTGTCCGACTGCGGGGCGAACGGGGAGTCCGTGGGGGCCGTCGTGGACTGGGTACCGGTGGGCTCGGTGGAGGGTTCCTCCGAGGTGGCGGGGCCGGTCGAGGACGGTGTCGAGGCGGACGGGTCCGCGGTCGCCGTCGCCGTTGCCGTCGGGACCGGGAGCTCCTCCGAGCCCGGCTCCAGTTCGAGGTCGAAGGCAGTGGCCGGGGTGCCGGACAGGGCCGTCTTCGTGAACTGGGCCCAGATCTGCGCCGGGAACCCGCCGCCGTTGACCCGGGACAGGCCCGCGACGCCGTACAGCGACTTGTGCGCGCCGTCCGGGTTCTGGCCCATCACGGAGACGACGGTGGCCAGGTCGGGGGTGTAGCCCGCGAACCAGGCCGCCGTGTCCTCCTCCGCGGTGCCGGTCTTGCCCGCGGCGGGCCGGCCCGCCGCGCGCGCCGCGGTACCGGTGCCGGTCTGTACGACCGAGCGCAGGATCGACGTCGTGGTGTCCGCGGACTCGCGGCTCACGGCCTGCCGGGAGTCCTGCTCGGGCAGGTCGACCTGCTCGCCGTCCTTGGTGAGGGAGGCGAGCATCGTGTACGTACCGTGCTTGCCGTGGTTGGCGAGCGTCGCGTACGCCTCCGTCATGTCGAGGACGCTCGCGGTCGACGGGCCGAGCGCGATCGAGGGGGACGCCGTCAGGTCCGGGGTGTTCTTCGGGATGCCCAGGTCGATCGCGGTCTGCTTCACCTTGTCGGAGCCGACGTCGACGGCCATCTGCGCGTACACGGAGTTCACCGACTTGTCGGTGGCGGTGCGCACGGTGATGTTGCCGTAGGAGACCCCGTCCTCGTTCTCGGGGGCGTAGTACCCGCCGTCCCAGCCCTGCACCGGGCGCTTGTTCGTGCCGTCGTAGATGGTGTTCGGCGTGATGGTGCGGCCGTCCTGCGTCGTCGAACCGTTCTCCACGGCGGACGTGAACACGAACGGCTTGAACGTGGAGCCGACCTGGTAGTCGCGGCGCGTGGCGTTGTTGACGAACTGCTTCGTGTAGTCGATGCCGCCGTACATCGCGAGCACCTTGCCGGTCGACGGGTCGATCGCGGCGCCGCCCGCGCGCACGTACTTGTCGACGTCGCGCGCGGACGTGTCGAGCTGCGACATCAGCTGGTCGTCCACCGCCTCGACGAAGGCGTCCTGCTTCTTCTTCTGGAGCGTGGTCGTGATGCGGTAGCCGCCGGTGGCGAGGGTGTCCTCGTCGAGGATCTTGTTGCTGGTGATGTAGTCCTTCACGGCCTGCACGATGTACCCGCGCTGCCCCGACATCCCGGCGGGCCCCTTCGCCTCCACCGGCATCGGGAACTTCATGTTCTGACGGTCCGAGGCGCTCAGCCACTTCTTCTTGACCATGCCGTCGAGCACGTAGTTCCAGCGCGCCACGGCCGCGTCCTTGTTCTCCGGGTGCGCGACCACGTCGTACGCGCTCGGCGCGTTCAACAGGGCCGCCAGGTACGCCCCCTGAGCGGTCGTCAGGTCCTCGACGTCGACGCCGTAGTACGCCTGCGCGGCGGCCTGGATGCCGTACGCGTTGCGCCCGAAGTAGCTGGTGTTGAGGTAGCCGGTGAGGATCTCGTCCTTGGACGCCTCGCGGTCCAGCTTGATGGAGATGAAGAACTCCTTCACCTTCCGGGAGATCGTCTGCTCCTGGCCCAGGTAGTAGTTCTTCACGTACTGCTGCGTGATCGTCGAGCCCGACTGCTTGCCCTTGCCGGTGACGGTGTTCCACGCGGCCCGGATCATCGCCTTCGGGTCGACCGCCGACTCGGAGTAGAAGTCCCGGTCCTCGGCGGCGAGCACCGCGTGCTGCACCGTCTTGGGGATCTGGGAGAGCTGCACGTTCTCCCGGTTGATCTCGCCGTCCCGGGCGATCTGCGTGCCGTCCGCGTACAGGTACACGTTGGACTGCGCGGTCGCCGTCGCGTTGGCGGGCGGGATGTCCACCAGGGCGTACCCGAGCGCGAACAGGCCGCAGCACAGCGCGACGAAGGCGATGACCGTGCCGAGCACCATCCGCCACGTCGGGATCAGCCGGCGCCAGCCCTTGCGCTTGGGCCGCTTCGCCTTCTTGCCGCCCTTGCCCCGGCCCGCCTCCGCGGCGGCGGGCTCAGCTGCCGAGGGCTCCCCGGCCGGGAGCGGTTCCTGCTGGGGCGGCTCGTCGCTGCTCATGTCCTGTGGAACTCCTGATTCGCGTCGAACGTCACGTACGCCACGGATATGTCTCGTATGCCTCACAAGCCTCCTACACCGTCGGGAAAATGCATGGCAGGCGAGGCCAGGCCGCCCATAGGCTGCCGACAGTGGGAGCTCTCCGGCTGTACGCGACCGTCACCGCGGGCGGACTGCGGCGGTACGCCACCTATCGCGCGTCCACCGTCGCCGGCATCGTCACCAACACGGTCTTCGGAATGATCATCGCCTGCGCCTATCTGGCGCTGTGGGACGAGCGCCCGCACCTCGGCGGGTACGACCAGGCGCAGGCGCTCACCTACGTGTGGGTGGGACAGGCGCTCTACTCCGTGATGATGCTCGGCATGCCGAACGGGGTCGAGGTCGAGCTGATGGAGCGGATCCGCAGCGGGGACATCGCCGTCGACCTGTACCGGCCCGTCGACCAGCAGTGCTGGTGGCTCTCCCTCGACCTGGGCCGGGCCCTGTACCAGCTGATCGGCCGCGGCGTCGTGCCGCTCACGGTCGGCGCCCTCGTCTTTCCACTCGCCCTGCCGCACGATGTCCTGAGATGGCTGGCCTTCCTCGTCTCGGTGCTGCTCGGCTGCGTCGTCAGCTTCGCGCTGCGCCATCTCGTGGCGATGTCGGCGTTCTGGCTGATGGAGGGGAACGGGGCGGCGCAGATGTACGGAATCGTCGGCACCTTCTTCTCCGGGATCCTGCTGCCGCTGAACGTCTTCCCCGGCGCCATCGGCGACCTCGCCCGCGCGCTGCCCTGGTCGTCGCTGCTCCAGATCCCCGCCGATGTGCTGATGGGCACGCATCCGCGGCGCGGCGTCCTCGGCAGCTTCCTCTTCCAGGCCGCGTGGGGCGCCGGGCTGCTCGCCGTGGGGCGCGCGGTGCAGACGGTGGCGGTGCGACGGGTGGTGGTGCAGGGTGGCTAGCTCCCGGGCCGCGGCCGCGGTGGCGACGGGCACCCGTACGTTCCGCATGATCAGCGGCATGTGGATCCGCTCCACGATGACGTACCGGGCGTCCTTCGTGATGACGACCTTCGGCAACTTCGCGGCGTCGGGCCTGGAGTTCGTCGGGATCCTGCTGATGTTCTCGCGGGTCGACCGGCTCGGCGGCTACAGCCTGCCCGAGATCGCCTTCCTCTACGGCACCGCGGGCGCCGCCTTCGGCCTCGCCGACCTGTTCGCGGGCTCGCTGGGGCGGCTCGGGCAGCGGGTGCGGGACGGAACGCTCGACGTGTTCCTGGTGCGGCCCGCGCCGGTCCTCGTGCAGATGGCCGCCGACCGGTTCACGCTGCGCAGGCTCGGCCGGGTCACCCAGGGGCTGCTGGTGCTCGCCTGGTCGGTGACGGCGCTGCACGTCCACTGGACCCCGGCCAAGGCGGCGCTCGTGCCCGTGCTGCTGGTCAGCGGCGCCGGGATCTTCGTCGCGGTGTTCATCGCGGGCGCGTCCTTCCAGGTCGTGGCGCAGGACGCGGCCGAGGTGCAGAACGCCGCGACGTTCGGCGGCACCGCCATGCTCCAGTACCCGCCCACCGTCTTCGGCGAGGGTCTGCTGCGGGGCGTGACCTTCGTCTTCCCGCTGGCCTTCGTGAACTGGGTGCCGGCGCTCTACATCCTCGGCCGCCCCTATCCGCTGGGGCTGCCGCAGTGGGTGGCGTTCGCGCCGCCGTTCGTGGCCGCCGCGTGCCTGGGCGCGGCGGGGGTCGCGTGGCGGGCCGCGCTGCGCGGATATCGCAGTACGGGGAGTTGACGTCGGGTGACGGACACGGACAGGGCAGTCGGGGACGCGTCGGGTGCCGGTGACGCCCTGATCGAGGTGGACGGCGTCGAGAAGGTCTTCGACGTACGGCGCAGAGCGGGCTTCCTGCGCCGGGAGCGGCGCGAGGTGCGGGCCGTGGACGCGCTGAGCTTCACGGTGCCGCGCGGCGAGATGGTCGGCTACATCGGGCCGAACGGCGCGGGCAAGTCGACCACCATCAAGATGCTCACCGGCATCCTCACCCCGAGCGCCGGCCGGCTGCGGGTGGCGGGCATCGACCCGTCGCGCGAGCGGGCCCGGCTCGCGCACCGCATCGGCGTCGTCTTCGGGCAGCGCACGACCCTGTGGTGGGACCTGCCGCTGATCGACTCCTACCGGCTGATGCGCCGCATGTACCGGATCCCCGACGCCCGCTACGAGGAGAACCTCGCGCGCTGCGTCGAACTCCTCGAACTGGCCGAGCTGTTGGAGGTGCCCGTCCGTCAGCTCTCGCTCGGCCAGCGGATGCGCGGCGACATCGCGGCGGCGCTGCTTCACGACCCCGAGGTGCTGTACCTGGACGAGCCGACCATCGGCCTGGACGTCGTCTCCAAGGTCAAAGTGCGGGATTTCCTGCGGGAGTTGAACACCGAGCGGGGCACGACCGTCCTGCTGACCACGCACGACCTCACCGATATCGAGCAGCTGTGCCGACGGGTGATGGTCATCGACCACGGGCGGCTCGTGTACGACGGTTCGCTCGACGGGCTGCACGAGCTGGGCGGCGGCGAGCGCACCCTCGTGGTCGACCTGGAGCACGAACTGCCGCCGCTGGACGTGGAGTTCACCGGGTGCGCGCGGGTGGTGAAGGTGTCGGGGGCGCGGCAGTGGCTGGCGTTCCCCGCGGGGCGGTCGGCGGCGCCGCTGGTCGCCGCGATCGCCGGGCGGTATCCGCTGGCCGATCTTTCGGTGCGCGAACCCGACATCGAGAGTGTGATCGCGCGGATGTATGCCGGGGGAGCTTCCGTAGCGCCCTGACGCCCGTACGCTGGGACGTATGACGGACGCATCGCTCCCGGACCGCCCCGACGACACCGATCCCGCCGACGCCGCGCTGGATCTGCGGGCCTCCGACGCCGACCGCGAGCAGGTCGCCGAGCGGCTGCGCGACGCGATGGCCGAGGGGCGCCTCGACATGGACGAGTTCAACGAGCGCCTGGAGGAGACGTACAAGGCACGTACGTACCGGGACCTGGCGCCCCTCACCCGTGATCTGCCCGGCGCGGGCGCTCCCGCCCCGGCTCCGGTGGCCCCCACTCCGGTGAACCTGGTGAAGGGACCGCTGCCCGAGGGCGCCGTCGACTGGGCGTCCCGGATCGGCGGGCAGGCGGGCGGGACCGCGTGGGGCGTCGGCGTCCTGTCCGGGTTCGAGCGTCGGGGGCGGTGGACGGTGCCGCGCCGGATGGACTGCGTGGCGGTCATGGGCGGCGGTGAACTCGACCTGCGCGAGGCCAACTTCGAGGACCGCGAGGTCACCATCAACTGCGTCGCCATCATGGGCGGCGTCAATGTGATCGTGCCGCCCGGCGTCGAGGTCGTGGTGCGCGGCATCGGGATCATGGGCGGCTTCGACCACCGGGAGTCGGGGGTGCCCGGGGAGCCCGGGGCGCCGCGCGTGATCGTCACCGGGTTCGCGTTCTGGGGCGGGGTCGGGGTCGAGCGCAAGCTCCCCAAGGCCGAGCGGCAGCGGCTCAAGGAGGAGCGGCGCCGGGAGAAGCTGGACCGCCGGGAGGACCGGCGCGAGCTGCTCGGGGACCGGCATCACCGCCTCCACGAGGACCGGCTCGACCGGCACCGGGAGCGCATGGAGGAACACCTGGACCGCCTGGAGGAGCGCCGGGAGCGCAGGCAGCGGCGGCACTGGGATTGAGCGGGGCCCTTTGAGGGGCGCGGGGCTGTGTCGATGTGCGGTTCCGCCGTGCGGGCGCGATCGGCGGTGAGGTGTGCCCTGTCAGGGGCGCGGGGCTGTGTCGATGTGCGGTTCCGCCGCGGGGGCGCGATCGGCGGTGAGGTGTGCCCCGTCGGGGGCGCGGGGCTGTGTCGATGTGCGGTTCCGCCGCGGGGGCGCGATCGGCGGTGGTCGTGCCCCGTAGGGGCGCGGGGAACTGCGCGACCAGCCCCCACCGGGCCTGCACCCGGCGGTGGTGCGCCCGGGACCGAGCTGGAGGCCGGTTGGAGCGCTCGCCCCGCGCCGGGGTGCCGCCTTGCCCACCCTGCCGCCCATGGCGGCAGATTGCCCAAGGCGGCGCGGCAGCCGGCCGGGGCGGGAAAGCCCAAGGCGGCAGATTGCCCAAGGCGGCCGTGGCGGGCGGCAAATGACCTGCGGCGGCGCGGCAGCCGGCCGGGGCGGGAAAGCCCAAGGCGGCAGATTGCCCAAGGCGGCGGGGGCGCCGTCGGCCGGGGCCTAGAGTTCGGCGCCGGTTGTGGACTTGAGGGTGGAGAGGTCGAAGGAGTCGGCCATCTTGCGGTAACCGGCGTCACTGGGGTGCAGATGGTCACCCGAGTCATAGTGCGGCAGCAACTTGCGCGGGTTGTAAGGATCCCGCAGCGCCTTGTCGAAGTCGACGTAGCTGTCGTAGACCTTCCCGGCACGGATCTGCGCGTTCACGGCCTGCCGGACGGTCTCGAGGGCGGGCGTGTACCCCCGGTGCCCCTGGAACGGCATGAGCGTGGCCCCGACCACCCGCAGCCCGCGCGCGTGCGCCTGCCGGACCAGTTCCCGCAGACCGGCCACGATCTTGTCGGGGTCGGTCTGCTGCGGCGGCCGCAGGATGTCGTTGATCCCGAGGTCGACGACGACGGCCCGCACCCCGGACCGGCCGAGCGCGTCCCGCTCGAAACGTGCCAGCCCGCTCGGGTTGTTGGCCGGCCGCCCCAACCCGTCGGCCAGCACGCGGTTGCCGCTGATCCCCTGGTTCACGACGCCGTAGCGCGGGGCACCCGACTCGGTGCGCAGCCGCTCGGCGAGGAAGTCGGGCCAGCGGTGGTTGGCCCCCATGGTGGAGGTGATGCCGTCGGTGAGCGAGTCACCGATGACGACGACGGAACCCTCCGCCTCGTTGCTGAGCACGTCGAGCGCGGTCAGATAGCGCCAGTACGGGCTCTGCTCGGTGTACCGCGTGCCGGTCGGCTCCTCGACGAGGTCGCCGCTCGCCACGTACGACATCTGCCGGGCCTGCGGGTGGTACGTGACCGGGCCCGACGCCGTGGGCGAGTACGTGGAGACGAGCATGTCCGAGTCGCTCGGCACCCGCAGTCGCACGGAGTCGCTGATGACCTGCTCACCGGCCGGGATCACCACCGAGGTGTTCCCGGAGAACGTGAGTCGCCGCACCGTGCCGGCCAGCGCCGTCGGGCTGTTGGGCGCCGACGCCACGGCGATCGACGCGTGCGTGATGCTGAGCGGCTGCTGACCGTAGAGATTGGAGAGCGTGATGCGGGCACCGGTGCCGCCGATGCTGGTGTGCACCACGTTGCGCACGGAGCGTCCGGCGAAACCATTCGTCTCTGTTCCGGGCTCGGCGCCCGCTGGGGAGGCCGACCAACTGCCGGCCCAGGTGCCGGTGGACGCGGGCGCGGCCGAACCGCGCTGGTGGGTGCCGCCCGCTTCCACGGTGTTGTCGCCGCCCCGCAGGACGCCGGAGAAGCCGACGTATATGGCGGCAGAGATCACCACTGCGACCGCGACGAGCGCGGCCAACAAGGCATAACCGTGACGCTTGGTCATGCGGTGTGCGTCTCCTCGGGCAGGGGGAGCCCGAGGCTCCGGTGTGATGAGTCCATGATGCGTCATGGCTCGGACAGGTGAACGAGGGGGCCGACGCTGCCCCCCTCCTCCCGTGTCGTGTTTCCAACCACGTAGACGCCGGGAACTTGTGCTCCGTTCCGGGAGTAGGTCACAGAAGGGACAATGTGAGGGGAATGACAGATGCAGGTGTCGGGTGACCTGATGGGTGACAGGCGATGAGCGAAAAGGTCAAAAGGGGCGAATCGGGTTCGGTGGGCTCCGGGGAGCATTCCCCCGCGCCCAGCCGTCAACCCCGCTCCGTCACCGAGTTCACCGCGGCCGACGAGGAGAAGCGCCGCGGTGTGCGCCGGATGAAGACGACGGCCACCGGCCTGCTCGTCCTGGTCGCGGTCGTCTACGTACTGACCACCTGGGCCGAGCACTCCGGCGCGGGCGCCTGGGCCGGTTATGTCGCGGCGGCGGCCGAGGCGGGCATGGTCGGCGCGCTCGCCGACTGGTTCGCGGTCACGGCCCTGTTCCGGCACCCCCTCGGCATCCCCATCCCGCACACCGCGATCATCCCGAAGAAGAAGGACCAACTGGGGCTCTCGCTGGGCGAGTTCGTCGGGGAGAACTTCCTCTCGGGGGACGTGGTCCGCGACCGCCTGCGCTCGGTCGGCATCGGCTCGCGCCTCGGCGCCTGGCTGGCCGAGCCCAAGAACGCGGACCGGGTGACCGCCGAGCTCGCCACCGCGCTGCGCGGCGCCCTGACCGTGCTGCGCGACTCCGACGTCCAGGCCGTCGTCGGCGAGGCCATCACGCGCCGCGCCGACAACGCGGAGATCGCGCCGGGGATCGGCAAGATGCTGGAGAAGGTCGTCGCGGACGGCGGCCACAAGCGCGTCGTCGACCTGGTCTGCGCCCGCGCCCACGACTGGCTGGTCCTGCACTCCGACTCCGTCATGGACGCGGTGCAGGGCGGCGCCCCCGGCTGGACCCCGCGCTTCGTCGACAAGCGCGTCGGCGAGCGGGTCTACAAGGAGCTGCTCCGCTTCGTCACCGAGATGCGCGACATGCCCGAGCACCCGGCCCGCGGCGCCGTCGACCGTTTCCTGCGCGACTTCGCGGGCGACCTGCAGTCCGACTCCGACACCCGCGCGCGCGTGGAGCGCCTCAAGTCCGAGGTCCTCGGCCGCTCCGAGGTGCAGGACCTGATCGCCTCGACCTGGTCCGCGGTCCGCTCGATGATCGTGGCGGCGGCCGAGGACGAGCGCAGCGAACTGCGGCTGCGCGTACGGGCCTCGCTGCTCTCGCTGGGGGCGCGGATGGCGTCCGACGCGAAGGTGCAGGCGAAGGTCGACGGGTGGGTGGAGGGTGCGGCGGTCTACGTCGTGACGACGTACCGCGCCGAGATCACCTCTCTCATCACGGACACCGTGGCCGGCTGGGACGCCGAGCACACCTCCCGCAAGATCGAGGCCCACATCGGCCGCGACCTCCAGTTCATCCGGATCAACGGAACGGTGGTCGGTTCCCTGGCGGGACTCTTGATCTACACGGTGTCGAGAGCTTTCGGAGCGTAAAACACCCCCCCCCAGAGCCTCGGGCAATCTGCCGCCGGTCGTCCCCGCCTTGGGCAATCTGCCGCCTGGGGCGGCAGGGTGGGCAAGGCGGCACCCCGGCGCGGGGTGAGCGTTCCCACCGGCGTCCAGCTCGGTCCCGGTCGCGGTGTTGCCGGGCGCGGCTCCGGTGGGGGCTGGTCGCGCAGTTCCCCGCGCCCCTGACGGGGCACGACCACCGCCGGTCGCGCCCACGCGGCGGAGCCGCACGTAGACACAGTCCCGCGCCTCTGTCGGGGCTGACCTCGCCGTCGGTCGCGCCCCGCGGCGGAGCCGCTGATGGACTCAGCCCCGCGCCCCTGACGGGGCTCATCTCACCGCCCGTCGCAAATCGATGCAGTCCCGCGCCCCTTTCGGGGCACCCGGACACGGTCCGTACTCCCTCGACGAGGAGGGGGCCATGTCCCTCGGCGCTCAAGAAAACGGCACCACCATCACCACCTCCGTCCCCGCCCGCCTGGACCGCCTCCCCTGGTCCCGCTGGCACTGGACCGTAGTCATCGGCCTCGGCACCGTCTGGATCCTCGACGGCCTCGAAGTCACCGTCGTAGGAAACATCGCGGGCCGCCTCTCGGAGTCCGGCAGCGGCCTGCCCATCTCATCGGCCCAGGTCACCGGGCTCGCCGCGGCCCTGTACGTGGCGGGCGCCTGTTCCGGCGCGCTCTTCTTCGGCTGGCTCACCGACCGCTTCGGCCGCAAGAAGCTCTTCCTGCTGACGCTCGCCGTCTACCTCGCGGCGACCGCCCTCACCGCCCTCTCCTTCTCCACCTGGTGGTTCTTCCTCTTCCGCTTCTTCACGGGCTTCGGCATCGGCGGCGAGTACGCGGCCATCAACTCGGCCGTCGACGAACTCATCCCGTCCCACTACCGCGGCCGCGTCGACCTGATCATCAACGGCAGCTTCTGGCTCGGCGCGATCGGCGGCTCGCTCCTGTCGATCGCGGCGCTCGACACGGACCTGTTCGCGAAGAACGTGGGCTGGCGCCTCACCTTCGCCCTGGGCGTGCTCCTCGGCCTGGTGATCCTCCTGGTCCGCCGCAACGTCCCCGAGAGCCCCCGCTGGCTCTTCATCCACGGCAGGGGAGAGGAGGCGGAACGCCTGGTCGACGAGGTCGAGGACAAAGTCCGTGAACAGCGAGGCCGCAACCACGACCAGGGCGACCGTGAACTCCCGCCCCCCGCCGGCGAGATCACCATCCACCAGCGCAAGAGCGTCGGCTTCGGCGAGATCGCCCGTACGGTGTTCACGAAGTACCCGCGCCGCACCACCCTCGGCCTGGCCCTCTTCATCGGGCAGGCGTTCCTCTACAACGCCATCACCTTCGGCTTCGGCGCCATCCTCACCACCTTCTTCGACGTGCCGACCGGCTCCACCGGCTACTACTTCGCGGTGATCGCGGCCGGCAACTTCATGGGCCCGCTGCTGCTCGGCAAGCTCTTCGACACGATCGGCCGCCGGGTCATGATCTCGTCGACGTACCTCCTGCCGGGCATCCTGCTCTTCGTGACGGCCTGGCTCTTCGACCGTGGCTCCCTGACCGCGACGACCCTGACGGCCTGCTGGTCGGTGGTCCTGTTCTTCGCGTCGGCGGGGGCGTCGAGCGCGTACCTGACGGTGTCGGAGATCTTCCCGATGGAGACGCGGGCGATGGCGATCGCCTTCTTCTACGCGGTCGGCACGGCGGCCGGCGGCATCAGCGGACCGCTGCTCTTCGCCGACCTCACCAAGAGCGGCAAGGTCGCCGACACGGTGCTCGCCTTCCAGATCGGCGCGGGGCTGATGTGCGCGGCCGGTCTGGTGGCGGCGGCGTTCGCGGTCCGGGCCGAACGCAGGTCCCTGGAGGACGTGGCACGCCCGCTGTCGGCGGTCGCTCCCACCGGCCACGTCAGCACCGCGTGACACAATCCGGCCATGCGGTCGGCGGCGAGGACGGGGGCGGGGGCCGAGGTCGAGGCAGCACGGAGCACGGTGGCCGTCCTGGTCAGGGACGGCGTCCTGCCCATGGAACTCGGCCTCGTTCATCAACTCTTCGGCTCGGCACGGGACTTGGCGACCGGTGACCCGCTCTACGAGGTCCGCACCTGCGCCCCGCGCCCCGGCCGCGTCCGCACCGACGCCGACTTCCCGATCCACGCGGAACACGGCCTGGAGGCGCTGGAGCACGCGCACACGGTCGTCGTCCCGGCCGCGCACGAGCTCGACGAGAACCTCCGGCCGGGCGCTCTGGACGGCGAGTTGGAGCGCGCCCTGCACGCCCTGCACGCGACACGGGCCCGGCTCGCCTCCATCTGCACGGGCTCGTTCGTGCTCGCGGCGGCCGGACTCCTCGACGGCCGCCGGGCGACGACGCACTGGATGTCGTCCGCCCTGTTCGCCCGTACGTTCCCGAGTGTGACGGTCGACGAGGACGTCCTGTACGTCGACGAGGGCCGGGTGCTGACCTCGGCGGGGGAGGCCGCGGGCATCGACCTGTGCCTGCACATGATCCGCGCGGACCACGGCGCGGCGGTCGCGGCGGAGGTCGCGCGCCGCACCGTCGTACCACCGCACCGCGAGGGCGGGCAGGCGCAGTACATCCGCCGCCCGGTGGAGGAGCGGGGCGGCGCGTCGACGGCAGCCTCCCGGGCCTGGGCCCTGACCCGACTGGACCGGCCCCTGACCCTGGCGGAGCTGGCGGCCCGGGACGCGATGTCCATCCGTACGTACAACCGCCGCTTCCGTGACGAGACGGGCCTCACCCCCATGACCTGGCTGGCCCGCCAACGCGTCGACCGGGCACGGGAGTTGCTGGAGCGCACGGATCACACGGTGGACCGGATCGCGGCGGAGACCGGCTTCGGCACGGCCGTCTCGCTGCGGCAGCACTTCCAGCGGGTGGTGGGGGTGTCGCCGGGCGCGTACCGGGCGACGTTCCGGGGACGATGAACGGCATGACGCAACCACGCAGGGCGATGCCGAACACGTACGTCGCGGAGGGCGAGAAGTCCTTCGCCGCGAACCGGGACTTCTACGGGCGGCTGGGCTTCGAGGAGGTCATGGACCTCGGCTGGATCATGACGATGGCGTCTCCCGCGCACCCCACGGCCCAGGTCTCCTTCCTCACCCACGACGCGAGCGCGCCCGTGGTCCCGGACCTGAGCGTGGAGCTCGGCGACCCGGCCGAGGTGGACGCGGCCTACGCGGCGATGACAGCGGCGGGCGCCGAGATCGTCCACGACATCCGGGACGAGGACTGGGGCGTCCGCCGCTTCTTCGTGAGGGACCCGCAGGGCCGGGTGGTCAACGTCGTGGCCCACCGAGCCTGAGGCCCCGGCGCGGGGCGCCTTCGGCAATCTGCCGCGTGCCCCGGAGCCTTGGGCAATCTGCCGCGTGCCCCGGAGCCTTGGGCAATCTGCCGCGTGCCCCGGAGCCTTGGGCAATCTGCCGCCATGGGCGGCAGGGTGGGCAAGGCGGCACCCCGGCGCGGGGCAAGCGCCCATCCGGCACCTGCCCCGGCCCCGATCTCGGCACTGGCCGGGCCGGGCCGGGCCGGGCCGGGCCGGGCCGAGCCGGGCCGAGCCCCGGCCCTTCGTCGGGCTCAGCCGGCCTTCCGGTCCACGAGCACGTACGAGGCGGCGGCCACGGCCCCGGCCACCCCGAACACGGCCGGCCAGGCGCCGACCTTCTTGGCCAGCGGGTGCGACCCGGCGAAGGCGGCGAGGTACGTCCCCGTGAGCGCGCCCGCGACCTTGCCGCCCGCGGTCCGCTTCCACTGCGTGGCCGCGGCCGCCCCGGCGACGGCGAGCACGGCGCCGCCCAGCTGCCGCTTCTTGGTGAAGCGGGCGGTGGCGTAACCGCCGACGAGCCCGGCGGCGGCGATCGGGGCGGTGGGGAGCGTGCGGGCCATGGGGCCTCCTGGTGGAAGGATCGCCGGACCGGATGCCCGGCAATGCGCTGAGAGCCTGTGTCTGACTTGTGTCTGACTGACGCCGCTTGGCGCCGTTTGCGAGGTTACGCCGCGGGCCCCGCGGCACGGCCGAGGGGGCGGCGACTGTGCTCCGGCTCACTCGCCCCCGGGCCCGGGGCCCCGCGGCCGCACACCTCCGGATCGCCGTGCACCGGCACGACGCCCACCAGATGCCCGCCGGGCGCACGCAGCACCCGACACTCCAGCCACCGCGCTCTCTGCGCGGCGGCGGCGCCCGCCTGCGGGGGGAGTGGAGTGTCGATCAGTACGGCGAAAAGTCGGCTGCGACGCCTGCGCCGTAGGACCGGTGGGCCTCAGGCGCGCAGCGTGAGCAGCACCTCGTCGACCTCCTCGCCCCGCCCGTTCGCGAAGCCCCGGTCCCGTCCGGCGGCCACGAACCCGCACTTCTCCAGAACCCGGACCGAGCCGACGTTGTCCGCGACCGCGCGGGCGTGCACCGGCCGCTCGGGCGCGATGTCGAGCAGCTCCCGCAGCGCGGCGGTGGCGACTCCCCGGCCCCAGTACGCGCGCCCGATCCAGTACGTGACCTCGCGCTCCTCGGGCGGCCCGAACACGGCGACGTGCCCCATGACTTCACCGTCCTCGCCGTCCTCGCCGTCCTCGCCGCCCCCACCGACGACGGTGCGCATGACGACCGCCGGGTCCTGACGGATCCGGGCCCAGTGGGCCTCGAAGTGCTCGCGGTCCGACGGATCCTTGGCCGTGAACGCCGCCATCCGGATCGCCTCGGGATCGTTCATCTGGTCGAAGAAGACGGCCAGATCGCCGTCCCTCACCTCACGCAGCACCAGCTTCTCCACTGTTCTCCCCACCGAACCCTTCCGGCTGTAGGTCGCCCCGAACTTCCTGAGCCCTGTCCTGTCACATCCTCGTACGCGCCTACGTCAATGAGGTGAAGCCGACGACGAGGCCCGCGGAGGGCCGACACGAAGGAGCACAGCCATCATGACGAACGCGACCGCCACCACCGCCCCGAACACCACCATCGGCTCGATCTCCCGGATGCCCAACCCGGCAGAGTTCGTACCGGAGTTGAACGACATCAGCGCCGCCCTCTTCCGCGCCACGGGCAACCACTCCGTGCCCCGCACCACCATGAACCTGGTCCACCTGCGCGCGGGCCAGATCGTGCGGAACACCTATCTGACCGTCCTGAACACCGGTTTCCTGCGCAAGGCGGGCGAGTCCGAGGAGCGCATCACCGCCGTCTCCTCCTGGCAGGACGCCCCGTACTTCACCCCTGCCGAACGCGCCGCCCTCGCCCTGGTCGAAGCCACCCTCCAGCCGGCCCCGCACGGCGAGGAGCGCGTCTCCGACGAGCTGTACGCCGAGGTGGCCGAGCACTACGACCAGAAGGCGCTGGCCACGCTCACCATCGCGATCGGCCAGATCAACTTCTTCGTCGCGCTGGCCGTGATCGGCAAGCCGCAGCCGGTGTCGTCGCTGGCGGACGAGCAGTGGGACTGACCGTCGTCGCGTCACCCGCTCGTACGCTCCCACAGCGCGAGCGCCGTCTCGGCCGTCATGAGGTCCTGCGGGCCGATCCCGATGAGCTTGGCGACCGTGATGTCCTGCGGCGTGCGGCGACCGGAGACGCGCCCGGCCAGGACCTCGCCGATCTCGCCGTCGATCCGCTCGCCGATCCCGCCGTCGATCCGCTCGCCGGTCACCTCGCCGGCCGCGACGGCGGCCTGAACATCCCCGAACCGCAAGGCGAGTTCGCGGCTGTCGACGAAGGCGCGGCTGGCGCGACCGCCGCCCTCGCCCCGTCCCCCTTCGACCAGCTCGTCGCGGCCCGCCTGCTTCCGCACCGGGAAGCGGTCCTCGCTCGACGCCGATCCCAACTCCGCTTCCAGTGCGACCACTTGGCCACCCTCCTGGCGGCGCTCCCGTGGTGCCGTTTCCGGCTCCCGCAGGGCGGCCTGTCCCTGTGGCTCGAACTGCTCGACACCGACTCCAGCCGCCTGACCGCGCAGGCCGCGACCCATGGCCTCACGCTCACCCCGGGCTTCCACTTCTCCCCGGACGGCGCCCTGGACCGCTACCTGCGCCTGCCGTTCACACTGTCGCCCGCCGCGCTGGACATGGCGGTCGACCGACTTGAGAGGGCGTACGCGGCAGCTCACCGGCCCTGAAACGCGGCCCTAGCCGCCCGGAGCCGGGCAGGCCCCGGCGGCCCCGGCGGCCCCGGCGGCTCCGGCGGCCTCGGCGGCCGCCCAAGGCGCGGGGAAGGGAAAGTACCGGTCGAGGACCGACGCGTCCCCGCGCACACCGAGCCGCTCGCGCGGAACGCGCTGCCACAGATGCAACATCAAGTCGGAGACGGTTCCTGCGAGTTCGGTGACGCAGCAGCCGGAGCCCTGATTGAGCAGCACCTCGTCGCCGGGCCCGACCTGGACGATCCAGGTGCGAAAGCCGTCCGTCTGCTTGAGCCGCAACCGCTCGCCCCGCCCCTGTGGCACCTGCCCCCAGGCCCGTCGCGCCGGAGCCATGACCTCGACTGCGTGGCTGACGGCGTCGGCGGCGAGCCAGGTGTCCACGGGCGCCGGGGTGCCGAACGCGGACTCGGCGTCCCACCGGTGCACGGCGGCCTCGATGGCCTGCAACCGCAGCCAGAACCCGACGCTCCGCCCACCGAACGCCACCGGTTCGCTCCGCTCGGCCGCCCACGACCACACGGGCTCGGCCGGATCCCGGGCGGTGAAGATCTTCTCCAGCCGGTCCGCCCCGTCCCGGAACCAGTCGAGCAGCCCCCGCGGCAGCGCCCCGCGCGAAGGCCCCCGCCCCGGCTCGGGCCACCCCCGCCGGTCGCCGGGCAACTTGAGCAGAGCCGGATCCCCGAGCGCCCCGGGCCGCTCCCCGCCCTCCGCCCCGGCGATGTGGATCACCTGCCGGTGCGTGGTTCCGAGATGCAGCACCAGGTCCGCCACGGACCACCCGGGGCAGGCGGGCACCAGCGGAACGTCCCGCCCCGCACCGGCCCGCACGCACTCTTCCAGGGCCGTCACGTCCCGCCGGAAACTGGCGACGTAATCAACACCCCACACCAGCGCCCTCCTCCCGTTCCCCCGAACCGACCGGCACCCCGATTGTGGCGACACCGGCCATGACGAACGTACGGCTTTCGGGGCGGGCGGGTAAGCGGTTCGGACGGGCGGGCGTTCTGCTTGCCAGGGCGCCCCATGAATCCGCCGGGCACCCCGATCACCGTCCGGGCTCGGCCTTCGCTGCCCCGCGGCGCAGCCGTCCCGCCTCTTCGATGAAGGCCTTGGCGCGAACGTAGTCGGATTCCCGGTCCGCGGCGTCCTCCAGACGATGCACTTCCGCGGCCAGCTTCGGGTCGCGAGCGAGGGCGTACTCGGCCCACCAGCGGGCCATGAAAGCGGGTGCGGGTGCGGGTGCGGGCGCGAGGTCGTAAGCGTCGGCGAGGTCGCGGCGCCCATGACGGTCGAAGTCGGCCAAGAGCTGCGGGGCGTGCTGGGCGATGGCGGCGCGCAGCGCCTTCGGCGTTCTGTCCGGCATCGGCGGTACGGCCTCTGAGCCGGTGGAGGCAGTGGTCACGGGGTCCTCCGCCGCGCCCCGATCAAGCAAGCCGGACCGCGGCCCCGAGAGGCCCCCGCTCCCGCTCCCGCAGGGTCCGTCGAACGTCCCCACGACCGCTGCCACCTGTCCCGACCAGCCACCCAGGACTCTCGGCGCACCCCCGACACACCCCGCTCTCCTGCCCCCAGGGCAACGGATCCCGGCACTCGGGGCACTCGAACACCTCCCGCCACGCCCGTTTCCGAGCGGGCAGCTTCCGTACGAGCCGATCGGCGACGAGCCGCGCGGCCGAGTACACCTTGGCGGGCAGCCCGGCGGTGACGGCCTCGACGATCTCGGCGGCGGAGGCCCCCCGGTCGAGCCAGCGGGACACCTCGGGCACGAGCTCCCGCACACTGCGCTCCGACAACCGCAGCCGCGCGTCGACCACCCCGAGCCGACGCAGGATCCGCGCGCCCTCGTCGTCGTACGGCCCGGCCGCGTCCGCTCCGCGATCCGCCGCGGGAGGGAGGGGAGGGTTTTCCATCCCGTCCTTTTCATAGTCCATGACCCCGCCAGGGGAAGACGCTCCCGATTCCCCGGTTCCCACCCGCGTGGGAACCGGCGCCGCGGCCACCACAGGCGCGGCGTCGCTGCCGCGCCCGGGGGCCTCATGCACATCAACACTGGAGACGATCCGCTTGGTACGAGGATCACGCTCCGTCCGCGTCACCCAGTACCCCAACTCCCGCAACTCGGCGCGGGCGTTGGAGACGGCGCGCCGCCCCTGCGGAAACTCGTCGCTCAGGGTCCGGACGTTGACCTTGGCCCCGCTGGGCAGCGACAGCACATAGGCGAGAATGCCGCGCGCGGTGTGCGAGAGCCGCTTGTCGCGCAGGGCGGCGTTGTCAATGACGGTGAAGTTCCGGGCATGCCGGGGGATACGATGAATTTGCATGGGGAGTTGCTGCTCCTGATGCCGGACCCCCGGAGGTTGGCGCTTCGCGGGGGTCACCTATGTCTGGTTGTTGTGCTTGGTGGACGGAGCGTGACACAGGGGTATGGAAATGGGCAATCTGTGGCCAGTGGATGCAACTCAACGTAGTTAGCGCCGAGTTACCGAGATTGCCCCACGATGCCGTGACGGCCGCATGCCGGCTGGAGGTCAGTTCCGCAGGGACGGGCAGTCGGCGCACGGGAAGCCGGTAGGTCTTGGGCTAGGCGGAGATATGTGACCGTCGAGAGGGAGCTCCGTGAGGGCGCCGCTCTCATTGCGATAGAGGAGCCCAACCCCTTGATGTGCGAGCAGGTCGCGTATGTCGTCGCTGGGTGCGTCCGGTGCGAGAACCATGCATCGCAGGGGCATCCCATTGTGCTCCGCGCTCAAGTAGCGGCTGATGTCGGCCAGTTTCATGAGGGCATCCGTGATCTCGCGGTGCGTCGTACGCGATGCCGGTTCGAAGACGGTGTGCGCCGTGTCGTCGTACAGGGCAGCTTCGAGTAGTCCCTCTCGCCCTCGCGCCTCAATCTCCAGGGTGCCGAACTGATGCTGCTGCTCTGCGAGTTCATGTTCCAGGTCAGTGATCAGGCTGTTGCTCATGCGCGCTGCCGCACGTGCTGCTGAAGACAGTCGATCCTGGGATTCCCGAGGGAGCTGAGGCCCCTCGGGTCTCCTCCTTCTGCCGAAGAGCCTTCGGACCCTTGTGGTCGTTGGGAGAGGGTAGGCGTCCTCCTCCAAACGCTGGAACTGGCTGATGGGACGTAGTCGGAAGACGATGACGTACCGGTCGTGCCCCCGCTCATCCCGGGCGCGGCGCCACGTATACGGAGGGTCCTGGGCCACCTCGAAGGCGCCGATATAGCGATGTGTCCGAGTCTGGGTGCCCGGAACCTTGCCATGCCCGATGAACAAGTGGAGGGTGCGCCCGTCTTCAGCATGCTGGAGTACGGACTTGTTGTTTCCCTTGAACTTCTGGTCGTCCTGAGCCCCCATGCCGGTGTACTCGAAGACGGGGCCGAGTTGATCCTCTTCGCGGAGCCAGCCGTCGCGATACCCGTACTTCTCACCGGACTTGAGATCCGAGAAGAGAATGATGGTCTTCATCTCAATGGATGGGCAGATGCCGCCCTGGCCGCCTCCGCCTAACTCCTTGAAGATCTCGGCGCGGGTGCGAATCGCGCCAGGTGGGAAGGTCGGCATCGTGATCGTCATGATCGCAGGCTAGTCCGCGAAATTCGTCGCCACGCGCTAACAGGCGCAATTCATAGGAACTTTGAGATGTCCGGCGCGCCGGAAGGGTGTCCAGCATGATGGCTGGATGGATCAAGGGCTGGCGGCGACGGTCGCAGGAGTACTCGGTACGGTTGGCGCCCTCGCAGGGGCTGTGTATGGGGGCGTTCGAGGGGCTCGTGTGGGAGGAGAGAAGGCCGTCGAAGCGGCGCTCACACAGGTGGAGCGACAGGCCAGCGTGGAGCACGCTCGATGGGTGAAGGAGCAGCGGCAGCAGGTGTGTGTCCGACTGCTTGAGGCGCACTCGGCCGCTGATGATGCATTGCAACGCTCGGGCATAGCGATAAGGAATGGTCAGCTGTTCCCTGAAGCCGAGCGCGATGAGCTCATGCGCCGCATTCACTCAATGCGGTCGCTCACGAGCGAACTTGAGTTGTGGGGCCCGAGCGAGCTCGTCTGGCTTGCGCAGCAGTTGCGCACCCGGACGGCCGATGCCGGTACGGCACTGAAACACGCTGAGAGGGATTCGCCTCAAGAAGAAGAGGCGGCTTGGCGGGCGAGATGGGCTGATTGGGTTCAAGCCGATCGGGACGTGACGGGCTTGCGCGCTCGGTTCCTCGATAGCGCAGGGCGTGTACTCCGTGATCCCCAACAAGGGCTTGGGCAGGCGTAGCGACCTGCTTCGCCTGACACTCCCTCCCTGCGAGGCCGGCTCAGGAGGTCCCGTGGCTTTGTACGACTTGGAGGAATTCCTGCCACGCGTGGGGCCTCACCGAGATCGGGGGCGTCTGCCTAGCCTTGGAGTCTCGGACAGAGACCCCGTCCGAGGTGAGGGCGACCTCGACACACTCGCCCCCCATGCCGTTGCTGTAACTGCTTGTGCGCCACCGGGCTGCTATAGGCAGCGTCATGAGGAGTGCTCCTCCAGGACTGTCTTGATCAGCGTGGCCGATCGTTGCGGGCTCAGGGCCAACGCCCTGAGGTGGTCAAAAGCCTTCGTGTAGAGGCCGACGTCGGCGGGCTGCTCAAGGTAGACCGAGTCGGTCAGGCCTTCCCTGTAGACGACGTCAGGGTCCTCTTGCTCGGGGAAGCCAAGGAGTGTGAACGAACCGGTGGTCGGATACGCACCCCCGTTGAAAGGGAGCACCTGAACGGTCACGTTCCTCAACTTCGCCATATCCAGCATACGTTCGAGCTGCTGGGTCATAACCTGCTGACTGCCGACAATGTGCATGAGGGCGCTTTGGTGCACGACGGCCCATAGGTCAGGCGCCTGCTCGCCGTGTAGCAACTCTTGGCGTCGCATCCGCACAGCGACCATGCGCTGGATGTCTTCGGCAGTGTGGTCCGCCCAGGCGCGGCACTGCTCAGCTGCGTACTCGTCAGTTTGAAGCAGGCCGGGGATGAACTCTGCCTGGTACGTACGCAAGTTGGAAGCAGCTTGCTCCAGACCGACGTACACGGAGAACCATGCAGGGATCGCATCGCCGTGTGCGTGCCACCAGCCCTTGGTCTTGGACTCCTTTGCGAGGGACTTAAGGAGGTCGCGCAGTTCCTCGGCGGTTTCGTAGAAGCGGCACAGGGCCTCAACGTCCGAAGGTTGGACACGACCCCGCCCGGTCTCCATGCGGTTCACCTTCGAGCTGCTCCAGTCGAGCTCTTTGCCTACCTGGACGCAGGTCAGGCCGCTCTCTTCGCGCAGCCGCTTGAGCTCGATGGCAAGTCGGCGACGGCGCGCTGTGGGGGATCCGGCCATGTCAACTCCCAGTGGGTTAGCGGATGTTCCATCCCATCGGAAGGGGCGCGAAAGGCCAATCACCCCAAAGAGGGATTCTCGCCGTGCACGTTGCATGACGGGAAACCCGGAGGCACTCTGTCACTCGGAGTCATCGACTCGTGCACTGTGCGCAATGGGGCGCGTGAAAGGTGGTCGAAGATGATCTATGCGGGCGACTGTGCCAGGCGAGAGCCTTGGGTGCGCCGCTTCTCCGCCCTACCGAGCGAAGTGGCCCTGTTGAGAAGGGAGTTGAAAATCTGCCTCACTCAATGGGGGCTGGGGCCGCAAGTCGAGGCCGCGCAGACCTGCGTTTCCGAGCTCGTAACCAACGTGATCCAACACGTAGGGGAAGGCACTCCGGCGACACTCTGGGTGACACTCAACGGGCCGTACTTGCGCTGCGCAGTCGAGGATCCAGATACCCGAGCGCTCCCCACGCTGCTTGCCGTTGGCGACGCCATGGAGTCAGGCCGGGGGATGGCGCTCGTGGACACCGTGGCGAACCACCGCTGGGGTGTCATCCTGCGGGCTGGCGCCAAGGTGGTCTGGTGCGAACTCGCGGTGGATCCGTTGTCCTACGGCAGCAGCGTGATCCGCAGTCGAACCCCTCTGGCGATGGCCGCGTCGCAGGAGGTGACTGTCGGTGTCCTGGTCGACTTGATGCACTGGCTGCGCGAGCGTGGGTACGACCCCGACGAGGTGTTGGATCGGGCGCAGGCCCATTTTGAGGCGGAGATTGCGGAGCGTCAGGGACGCTCCGCACTCCGGCCACAATCGTTCCGCTAGCTCGCAGCAACCGCCGAGTAGGACCAAACGTCGGCGGGGAGTTCATGGTGCAGGCGCCAGGTGATCGCCATGGGCTTGCTCCCCTTGTGTGTCTCGTACGTGGCCGGGCCGAGCAGGATCCACGGCTGGGCCTTGCCGATGTCGGTGTCCTTGTAGCGACGCATGAAGAGAAGGACATGGCTGCCGCGCTCGGCGTGCTGTTGGTAGCGCAGACCAGTGGGCGAGGAGTCGGCTGTTGCGTTCTGTGACTCCCAGTGGAACAGCGTCGGGCTCAGCGCGTAGTCCTTGTAACGGATGGTGGGGGAGAAGTCCTTCTCGTTCTTCTCCAAGGTGATCAAGAGCGCGTCGGTCTGATGGGCCTCGTCCCATAGGACGCCTTGGGCAAAGGAGCCGGGCATCTGGCCGCCGAGACGAGCCACGCCGAAGGCGGCCAAGATCTCAGAGCGGTTGTACGCGCTGTGGATCTTCAGGGGGATGTGTGCGTGCGCCCCCTCTAGCGGGATGGGGAAGTGGTCGGACTGATCCATGACGTAGTCGAGGACCTGTACCAGTTCACTACGGAGTGCCTGCTGGGTGCGGAGAGACTTGAGGCCCTCCTCGTAGGAGGAGAACCCGCCCGCCTTGTCCCAGAGGTTGAAGAACAGCATCCGGGCGTATGCCTGATCGCGAGGATCCAGCGATTCGTAGCGCGGAGCGTCGTCGGCCAGCAGGCGCTTATACGCGGCCGCGCGCTCAGGATCGTCCACGTGCAGGAAGGCGTGTACCCGCTTCAGCAGGTCCTCTTCGCCAGCCTGCTGCGGAAACTCGTGGATTCCGGCTCGCCGCAGCACCGATGTCCAGGAGTTGCTCGACTTGTACAACTCCTTGATCTCGCGACAGCTCTCCTTGAGATAGGAGGCAAGCTGCGTGGTGTTGTACGCCTTGACCTCCTTCGCGAGCGTTTGGACGGTCGCCTTGATCTGGGTGCGAATGTTGTCCAGTACTAGATCCTTGGATTTGCCCTCCAAGATGATCTGGCAGCCAGACGGCAACTGTGGGAAGTCACGCTCGGCGTGCTCAAGGAGCCGGTTTCGCGACAGGTTCGTCATCGCACGGAACTGCTCCTCAAAGCGGAACTCCGCCCGGTGCTGCCCGATGAAGTCGAGCACGGTCAGCACGGGTTTGTTCGGAGTGCGACGCAGACCACGGCCGAGCTGCTGAAGGAAGATCGTTGCGCTGCCCGTCGGCCGCAGGAGCAGCAAGGTGTCGACGTCGGGGATATCGAGACCTTCATTGAACAAGTCGACAGAGAAGATGACTTGGAGCTCGCCGGCCTTGAGCTTGGCGAGGGCTGCTTCGCGGATCTCGGGCTTGGACTGACTGTCCAGCGCCTCCGCTTTGAAGCCGGCCTTGCGGAAGCGCTCCGCCATGAAGTGAGCGTGCTTCCTGTTCACGCAGAAGCCGAGTGCCCGCATGCGTCCGGGGTCCGACACCTTGTCCCGGAGCTGCTTGATGACGATGCGTACACGCGCGTCATCCGCGGTGAACAAGTCGGCCAGCTCGTTCTGATCGTACGCACCAGAACGCCAGTTGAGGCGGGTCATATCGGTGCCGTCGGGGACGCCGAAGTAGTGGAACGGGCAGAGCAGGTCGTTGTCGAGCGCTTCCCACAGCCGCATCTCGGCGGCGATACGGCCATTGAAGAACTCGTCCTGCACATTGAGTCCGTCTGCGCGCTCCGGAGTGGCAGTCAGGCCCAACAGCTGCTGAGGCTTGAAGTGGTTGAGGAAGCGGCGATAGGTGTTTGCCGAGGCATGGTGGAACTCATCCACGACGATGATGTCGAAGTGTTTAGGGTCGAACTGTTCCAGTCGCTGATCGGTGAGTGACTGCACGCTCGCGAAGACGTGTTTCCAGTCGCGCGGCAGCTCGCCAGTGAACAACAACTCGCCGAAGGAGGCGTCGTCAAGGACCTCCCGATACATCCGCAGTGATTGCTTCAGGATCTCCTTGCGATGCGCCACGAAGAGCAGGCGCGGGTGCTCTCTCTCGCCCCATTGCTGGTGCAGATTGCGGTAGTCGAGAGCTGCCATGACCGTCTTGCCGGTGCCGGTCGCAGCCACGAGCAAGTTCGCCTGGTGACCGCGGACTTCGCGCTCGACTCGGAGCCTCTCCAGCATGTCCGATTGGTGCGGATGGGGTCGCACCTCAAGTCCCGAGAGGTTGATCTTGAGCTCAGCCGTGTCGGTGGCGCCACTGGCCACCCCCAAGGCCTCATCCAGTTTGGCTGCATCGGTATCTGGGTCGTAGGTCTCGAAGGCGATGTCGTTCCAGTAGGAGTCGAAGCTTGCCTCAAATTTGTCCAGGACAGCGGGAGTTGCGACTGAGGACAGCCGGACGTTCCACTCCAGGCCATCGAGGAGAGCGGCCTTCGAAAGGTTAGAGCTGCCGACGTACGCGGTGTCGTAGCCACTGTTACGACGGAACAGCCATGCCTTGGCGTGCAGGCGCGTGGACCGGGTCTCGTAGTTGACCTTCACTTCAGCGCCGAAGTCGCGCACCAGCCGGTCGAGGGCGTGCCGATCCGTGGCGCCGATGTACGTAGTGGTGATCACGCGGATGGGGACGCCCCGCTCAGCGGCCTCGCGGAGAGGGGCTTCCAAGGTGCGGATGCCGTACCACTTCACGAAGGCGCAGAGCAGGTCGATCCGATCTGCTGTGGCGAGCTCTGCGCGCAACTCAGCGCCCAGACTGAGGTCGTCGTGCGCGTTGGTGAGGAGCGCAGTCTCGGAGAGCGGAGTGAGCGGGCGCATTCCGTAGACCCCCGGTGCCTCTTGCTGAGCGAGGGCCAAGAGTTGCCGGGGGCCGTCGAGGATCTGGTCTTCATCGGGGGAGGAGTCGCTGTCTGGCGCCAGTGACTCCAGCGTTGCGATGAGCTGGTTCGCTGCCGAGACTTGCTTGTCCTGCGGGAGCAGCCTCAGACGTCGATCGATTGCGTCGCTGAGATGGCGAGCCAAGACGTGAGGCGTGGACTCGGCGCTGACCTCGGCATCGATGGCCTTCCAACCGGACGATTCGAGCTGACTCATGTCGCTGCGCAGGCCGCGAGTGATGAGCTTCTCGTACACGCCAGCTTCGGGCCGCTTTGGTCTGCGAGAGTCCGTCATGGTGTCCCCCTCGATCTTCGAGACGATGTGGCTCAGTTCTAACAGGGGCTACCGACAAGTGTCGGTGTGTCCACGTAGTTGGGCATGCGCGGGTGCCCTGCCCCCCGGTCCCTCCTCCTCCGCCACCTAAGGGCCGCCTAAGAGATCGTCTCAACTGGCTTGATCTTTAAGCTGGCGGTCGTGATAGCGATGGTGGGGCGTCTGGTGCCTGACGGATTGTGGGAGTTGTTCCAGCGAGTGGTCCCGGCTGCGCCGGTGCGTCCGCAGGGCGGTGGCCGACGGCGCTACGGTGATCGCGAGGTGCTGGCGGCGATCCTGTTCGTGGCCACAACGGGGTGTACCTGGCGGCAACTGCCGCCTACCTTCGGCCCATCCGGGCCAACCGCACACCGGCGGTTCACCGAGTGGAGCCGGGCCCGGGTATGGGGCAAGCTCCACCGCCTCGTCCTGGACGAACTCGGCGCACGCGGGGAATTGGACTGGTCCCGGTGCGCGATCGACTCGGTGAACATGCGAGCCCTCAAAGGGGGGATCTGACGGGTCCGAATCCCGTAGATCGCGGCAAGAAGGGATCAAAGATCCACTTGATCACCGAGCGATCCGGTCTGCCCCTCTCGATCGGGATCTCCGCCGCGAACACCCATGACAGTCAGGGCCTCGAACCCCTCGTACGCGGCATCCCGCCCGTCCGCTCACACCGTGGACCGCGGCGGCGAAAGCCCGCCAAGCTCCATGGCGACAAGGGATACGACTACGACCACCTGCGCCGGTGGCTGCGCTCGCGGAACATCACCCCGCGTGTCGCGCGCAAGGGCGTCGAGTCCTCCCAGCGCCTGGGCCGTCATCGTTGGACCGTGGAGCGGACGGTCGCCTGGCTTGTCGGATGCCGCCGCCTGCACCGTCGGTACGAACGCAAGGCAGGACACTTCCTCGCCTTCGCCGGCATCGCCGCCGCTCTGATCTGCTACCGCAGACTTGCAAAGGTCATCAACTCGACGTGATCCGTAAAGTACGGCTCTATCTGACGCGGCCCAACGCGATGGACCGCGCCGCGCACACACCGTCGAGGAACTCATGACTGACTACCTGGCTGCCGTGATGGAGATGCTCGGCCCGGCCCAGAACCGCCACGCGGACCCGGCTGCCTGGGACCGTCTCCACGCAGAGCTCGGCATAGAACTTCCGCCCGATTACAGGGTCCTTGTGGACGCATTCGCCCCCATCCAGATCAACGGGCATCTGTACCTCTCCCACCCCGCGACCGAGCGGTGGAACCTGAGCCAAGACATCCGCAGCAAAATTGCCTCGTGGTCCGAGGTGCCGTGGGACGACCTCGATCTCGACGCGGATGAAGACCCCCGCCAGCTCTTCGGACTCGACGAGCTGAGCTTTGGCACCCGTAACGGGCTGTGGCCGATCGCGAGCACCGACCGAGGAGAGACCATCTTCCTGATCGCTGCCCCTGATGCCCCGAGACTCCTGGTGAACTATGACGAAACCTGGGCAGAGCACCACATGGGCTTCTCGGAATGGCTCTACCGCTACCTCATCGGCGAAGACATGAGCGGGCCCAACAGCGCAACCTTCTACCCCGGCCCTGTGCAGTTGCAGCGCCTTCCGATGTCCGCTGACGAACGCCCCGAACCTTGGTACGGCCCAGACCGCGGTATGTGAGAGGCCACCGCTCTAGTCACAGCGGCAACCTAATGAGATCACTTCTAAGGGCCGCATCGGGGGCGTCCCCGATGCCTCCCCCGCCGTCACCGGAGCACCGTGGATGTGATGGGTGAGCGACGACAAGGGGGTTGGACGATGGGATCCCGGATCTTTGGGCAGGGCGACGCGGTGCGGGTTGTCGGGGCTGGACGGACTGAGGGTCGCGGCGGCTTCGGTGTCGGACGCACCCTCGCGACCTGGCCCTGGATCAGCGCCGCGATCGCTGCCGCGGTCGTCGATCTGACGGTCGGGGCCGCCCGGCGTTTCGACTTTCACGGCATCAACGGGTTCAGCACGACGAACTACGGGTGGCTGGCGTTCACGGTCGTCGGTGGGGTGGTGTTCGCCTGGCGGCTGGCCGGGCGGCCGTGGTCGGTGGCCGGGGTGGTGCGGCCGGTGGGCGCGGCCGTGGTGTCGTACGGGATGTGCTTCGTCGCCGTGACCGTCACCGGGCTCGTGTTCCTGCCCGATCAGAGTCTGCGGGAGACGGTGACCACGGACGCGCCGGGGCGGGCGCTGCCGGTCGCCCTGCTCGTGCTCGTCGCCGGGGTTCTCGCCGAGGTGGTGCGGGCCTGCGCCAGGCGGCTGTCGGCCGGGCGCTGACAGTCGTCCCCCCCCCGTCATAGGTGTCGTGACACCCGTGTGCGTAGGTGTCGTGACACCCGTGTGCGCCGCCCCGGACCCTATGGGCGGGTGCGGCGAAATCCGGCCGCCCGTCTGTCCGCCGGTGATTTGGTCGTGTGCACGTTTATGCGATTGGGTCGTGCCAAAGGGCCGGATCGGCGGAGGAGTTGACGGTGTTCAGAGCGGTACGGGGGCTGGTCGCGGGAGCGGCCGTGGCGGCGGTGCTCACGGCGTGTGGAGGCGGCAGCGGCGCCGGGGGCGGGGACACGGGCAGCACCGGCGGTACGGCCGGTGGCGACTCAGGGAGCGGCACAAGCAGCAGCCCCAGCAGCACCGCTGACGGTGCGGCGGCCGGGGGCGAGGACGCGGCGGTGCCCGTCGTGCTCACCGCGGACCAGGTGCGCAGGGCCCTGGTGGACACCGAGAGCGCGCCGCAGGGCTGGGAAGGGTTCGGCGTCGACATGGACCTGCCCGACGAGTCCCTCAAGAGCTGCAGGGCCGACACCGCGACGCAGTGCGGCGGTTTCGTGGCCCTGGGGTCGTCGCACATCCAGCGGGGTGGTGAGGAGCAGCAGGTCGTCTTCACCATCTACGCCTTCAAGTCCCCGGATGATGCCAAGGCGGCCATGAAGGGCCTGGTGGCGAAGGAGCGCGGCAGCGCCGGGACCGCGGCGAAGCCCCTGAAGGTCTCGCTGAACACGGACGAGACCGACGCGTTCACGGGGCCGAACACCGAGATCTTCATGCGCCTCGACGGGACCCTGGTCCGCGTGGCGAGCCAGGGCCTGTCGGAGAATGAGCCGTACGAGGACTTCGCGCGGCTTCAGATCGGTCGGGTCGAGCAGACGGTCGCGGGGGAGGATGTCGGAGGCTGAGATCTGGCCGGGGTCACCGTTCGCTGGTCACCGTTCACCCCAGTCACCGGCTGACAGGCACCGGTCAGCAGTCACTGGCTGACAGGCGGCGGTCACCAGTCACCAGTAACTAGTCACCAGTAACCAGTCACCGGTGACCGGGAGTTGCCTACGGCGAGTGGCCCGAGCGCCCCGCAAGCCTCTCTCAGGCCGAACTGCCGTGGCACCCCGAGTACGTCGACCCCGATCCGCACCAGCACACCCCGTCCCCCGCCGGCGGCCACGCCACCGCGCGGCCCCGTGCCGCCAGCGTCGTCGCGTACTGGGGGAGCAGGGAGACGTCCTCCGGTGACGAGCCCTCCGACGCCGCGAACGCCTCGTAGGACGGGACCGTGCCGGTGACGATGCCGAGGTTCTGGGTGCCGGAGGCCGAGAGCTCCCGCAGTGCACCCTCTATCGACGCCAAGTGGGCCTCGTAGGAGGGGTATTCGGAGTCGAGGGCGGGGTACGCCGCCATGAGTTCGGCGTACTCCGTCGACGGCCAGTGCAGGACCGCCACCGGGAAGGGGCGGGAGAGTGCCTCGCGGTAGGTGCCCAGCTCGGCCCGCAGGCGGGCGATCTCGGCCTTCAGTTCCGCCGGGTTCTCCGAGCCGAGGGCCCACAGGCGCTTCGGGTCGTGGAGTTCGTCGAGGGCGACCGAGGTGCGGTTGACCTGGTCGGCCAGGGCGTCCCACGCGTCGTGGTCGGCGCCGAGGAGGCGGCGTACGCGGTGGCGGCCCAGGAGGAGGGCGTGCTTGGCGTAGGGAGGGTCGGACCGCTCCGCCTCCGGGAGCAGCAGGTCCAGGGCCTCGGTGAACGTCTCGTGGGCCTGTTCCAGCTCGTCATGGGATTCGAGGGACTCCGCGACGATCGTCCAGGGCGCCGGGTCCCGCGGCGCCGTCGTGCGGATGCCGGTGATGATGGCGCGGGCCTCCGCCTCGTGTCCGTACTCCCACAGGTTCGCGGCCTTCAGGGCACGGATCAGGGCGGGGTTGTGGACGCTGTCGGAGGCCAGCAAGGTGTCGTAGTGCGCGGTGGCGCGGTCGCGGACGTCGGCCAGTTCGTAGTGGGCCGCGGCCTGGAGGAGCAGTTGCTCGGCGTCCTCGGGGTACATGGCCGCCGTGCGTTCCAGGCGCTCGGCCTCCACCACGTGGGCGTCGACGTCCGTACGGGAGGTGCCGGGGGTGTTCTCAGCGGGCGTGGCAGGCGTGTCGGGGCGCATGGCAGACACGGTACTGCCGGAGGGCCGGGTACGGACCGCCCCCCGTAGCTCCCGGGCAGCCCCGCACCGGCTCCTCAGTAGCGCCTCAGCGCGGTCAGCTGCGTGATCAGGTACGCCAGGCGCCAGACCACCACGATCAGCGTGCCCGCCCACAGCGCCGTGCCCAGCGCCATGCCCGTCACGCACTGGCGGTGGCGCGCGTCCGTGTCGAGGGCGGCCAGCTCCGGGTGGGCCGGGTCGAAACGGATGCGGACACGCGTGCCCTCCGGCAGGGCGCGGGCGGGGATGTCGTCGGGGAGGGCGCGCTCGTGGGCGGTGCCGTCGGGGGCCGTCCAGGCCACCACGGGGTGCAGCATCGCGTACGTCGCCTCGCGGGACGCCGTGTGGCCGGTGACCGTCGCCTCCAGGACCGTGCCGGTCGTGCGGCGCAGGACCTCCGTCACCAACTGCGTCGTGTACGACGCCGTGAGCGCGAGGCCGGTCAGGAACGGGATCAGGGCCAGCAGCCACAAGGAAATCATGGCGGTCAAGATTAGGGGCGTGTTGTTCAATTCGGGCGTGCGTCTGGTGAGTTGACGGCGCGCGATCTATCTTGCGCGCGTGCTCCAGCAACCACGTGTGCGGCGGCCCCGTGTCGTGCGGCAGGCGGGCGGACGCGCCGGGCCCGGGTCCCGGCGGTCGCCCGTCGGCCGGCTGCTCTGGAACGGGGCCGAGGTCGCCGTCACCCTCGGACTCGTACTCCTCCTGCTCGTCGTGCACCAGTTGTGGTGGACCAACCGGCAGGCCCGCGCCGGTGCCCAGCGGCAGGTGCAGGCGCTGGAGCGGGAGTGGGCGGCCCAGGACGCGACGCCGAGCCCGGCGCCGGGCGACACCTCCGGGTCGGCGGGCGCCGACGGTACGGACACTCCCGGCGACGACCCCACCGTCGGGAGCGGCACCGGCACCGGCACCGGCAGCGGCAGCGGCGGCGGGCAGGGATCAGGCTCGGGGGCGCGGGCCGCCGCCGCGCCACGGCCCCGCTGGGACCAGGCCTACGCCGTCATCACCATCCCCCGGCTCGGCCTGCGCGCACCCGTCGCCGAGGGCGTCAGCAAGGCGAACGTGCTCAACCACGGCTACGTCGGGCACTACCCGGGCACCGCCCAGCCGGGCCGCGCCGGGAACTTCGCGCTCGCCGGGCACCGCAACACGCACGGCGAACCGTTCCGGTACATCAACCGGCTGCGGCGCGGCGACACCGTCAGCGTCGAGACGAAGAGCGCCACCTACACGTACGTCGTCGACAGGACGCTCGGGCAGACGTCCGCGAGCGACGGCGGGGTCATCGGCCCGGTGCCGCGCAGCCGGGTCGTGCCGTCGGCCGGGTACGGTGCGCCGGGGTACTACATCACCCTCACCACCTGCACCCCCGAGTTCACGTCGCGGTACCGGCTGGTGGTGTGGGGGAAGCTCAGCAGGATGACACCCCGTTAGGCTCCTTGTCCGTGTCAAACGTGATCCGCGTGCTCAAAAGACGCCATCTGCTCTGGCTTCTCGTGCCCTTCGTGCTGTACATCGGCGCGCTCCCGTTCGTGAACCGCGTCGAGCCCGTCGTCCTCGGGCTGCCCTTCTTCTTCGTATGGCTGCTGGCGGCGACGCTTCTGACGCCCGTCGCCGTGTGGCTGACGTGGCGCGGCGACCGGAAGACGAAGGAGCGCGGCGCATGAGCGACGGGGCCGTGGCCACCACCCTCTTCGGCGTCTTCATGGTCGCCACCGTCGCGCTCGGACTGCTCGCCGTGCGCGGCCGGGGGAAGGGCGGAGGGCTCGCCGAGTGGTCGGTGGGCGGGCGGTCGCTCGGGGCCGTGTTCATCTGGGTGCTGATGGCGGGCGAGGGCTACACCAGTTTCAGCTATCTGGGGGCCGCGGGCTGGGGGTACAACTTCGGGGCGCCCGTCCTGTACGTCGTCGCCTACATGTCGTGCGGGTACGCGGTCGGGTACGTCGTCGGGCCCATGCTGTGGGCGTACGCGCGGCGGCACGGGCTGGTCTCGATCACCGACATGGTCGCCCACCGGTTCGGGCGGCCGTGGCTGGGCGCCGCCGTCGCGATCCTCGTGACCGTGTTCCTGCTGCCGTACATCCAGTTGCAGATCACCGGCATGGGCGTGGTCGTGTCGACCATCTCCTACGGGGCCATCAGCCTCAACTGGGCCTATTTCATCGGGTTCGCGGTCACCACGGGGTTCGTGGTGGTGAGCGGGCTGCGCGGCAGCGCCTGGGTGTCGGTCCTCAAGGACGGGCTCGTCATCGTCACGCTCGCCTTCCTCGCGTTCTACGTTCCGCTGCACTACTTCGACGGGTACGGGCCGTTCCTCGACCGGCTGGTGGCGGAGAAGCGGGCGTGGCTGACGCTGCCGGGGAGCGGCGGAAGCCCTTACGGGGAGGCGTGGTTCGCGACGACCACGTTCCTGAACGCGCTGACCGTCGTCATCTTCCCGACCACCGTCGCCGGGTATCTGGGGGCGCGCAGTGCGGACGGGCTGCGCCGCAACGCCATCTGGCTGCCCGCGTACAACGTCCTGCTGTTCGTGCCGATGTTCCTCGGGATGGCGGCGCTGTTCGTGGTGCCGGGGCTGACCGGGGCCGACTCGAACCTCGCGCTGTTCAAGCTGGTCGTCGACTCGTTGCCGGCGTGGGTGGTGGGTGTGGTCGGGGTGGCTGCCGCGCTGTCGTCGATCGTGCCGATGGCGGTGTTCATGCTGGTCATCGGGACGATGTGGGGAAGCAGTGTGCTGCCCGTCGTACCGCGGCTGCGGCGGGCCGGGGACCGGGCGGGCAAGGCCGTGGCACAGGTCGTCGTGGTCGTCGCCGGGGCGATTGCGCTCGTGCTGACGTATGCGGCGCCGAACACGCTGGTGCGGCTGTCTCTCATCTCGTACGAGGGGATGGCGCAGTTGGTGCCGATGCTGCTGGTGGGGCTTTTGTGGCGGCGGTTGAGTCTGGTGGGGGCTGTGAGTGGGCTTGTGGTGGGGGTGGGGGTGGTGTGCGGGCTGGTGTTCAGTGAGCACGATCCGGTGTTCGGGATGAATGCGGGGATCGTGGCGTTGGCGGTGAACGTGGTGGTGACGGTGGGGGTGACGTACGCGTTTCCGCGGGACCGGGATGAGCGGGCCGATGGGGTTGTGCTGGCTCGGGAGTCGATGGTTTAGGGCGCGGGTGGCCCGGGGTGTGGTGGCCAGGGCGTGGGTGGCCCGGGGTGTGGTGGCCAGGGCGTGGGTGGCCCGGGGTGTGGTGGCCAGGGCGCGGGCGGCCCAGGGCGCGGGTGGCCCAGGGCGCGGGTGGCCCAGGGCGTGGTGGCCTGCGGCCCCGCGTTCTGCGTCCCCGGGCGCGTCTGCGGGGTGGGGATTCGTTGCGGGCTTGCGGGCGGTGGTCCTGCTGCGCGCAGTTCCCCGCGCCCCTGAAGGCATGCACTGCGTGCAGCCTTCCCCTCAGGCCCGCGCCCCGCGTGCCCTTGAAGGCCTGCACGCGGCGCGCCCCTTGAAGGCCTGCGCTCCGCGTGCTCCTGAAGGCTCGAACTCCGCGCCCCTCGAAGGCCCGCACCCCCCCACCCTCGAAGGCCCGCAGCCCGCGTCCCCCCGAAGGCCCGCACCCCGCCCCCCCGAAGGCCCGCGCCCCGCGTGCCCCTGAAGGACTGCCCGGGGCCCCGCAGAAGGCCGCGCCCCGCACC